>CAVUQE010000032.1:0-484214 GCA_963743365.1 uncultured Acidobacteriaceae bacterium | reverse complement strand
TGCCCGGCGTAGATACAGTGACCCTTTCGCAGCTGCCTTTGATCGCCGGCAACATAATACAGTCGCGGCTCATGCCCTCAGGCCAGGTAAGTTTTAAGGAGCGGCGGGCACAATTCAATCTGGTCGGCGAGCGGTTCTTTTCGACCATAGGTATTCCACTGGTCGCGGGCCGCAGCTTCAACTCCGGGGATACGGGAACCTCGCGGAAAGTTGCCATCATCAATCGGGAGCTGGCCAAAGAGTTTTATCCCAACGTCGATCCAGTTGGCCGTACGTTCACTACCGACCTGAAAGACACGTCGCCCATCACCATCGTTGGCATCTGCGGAGACGCCAAGTACGACCGCGTAACTAAGGATGTTCGAGCCACCTACTATGTGCCCTACCGCCAGCATGGCGATCCCGACGGCGGCATGCAGATGACCTACGAGATTTCCACACGTATGAATCCTGCGGCGATTGTGCCGTCCGTGCGCGCTGCGGTGGCCGCCGTCGACCCTAACCTGCCTCTCCTCGACGTGCGCACGCAGCAACAGCAGATCAATTCCACCATGCGGTCACAGCGGGTCTTTGCCAATCTCTCCGCGGGCTTCGGCGTTCTGGCGCTGGTGCTGGGGTCCATCGGCATGTATGGAATCATGGCCTACTCGGTTTCGCAGCGCACCAACGAGATTGGCATCCGCATGGCCATGGGGGCGCAGCCCAGGCTCGTTCTCGGAATGGTACTGCGTGAAGCCTCGCGGCTGGTTGCGATTGGCGTTGTGGTGGGGGTTTGTGCAGCCTTGGGAATGGGACGCGTGATTGCCAGCATGCTCTATGGGCTCAACTCCTGGGATCCGGTAACGCTGATCTCTTCGGCCGCGCTGCTGATCGGCGTGGCTATTGCGGCAAGCTGGATTCCCGCGCGGCGCGCGGCAAACGTCGACCCTATGCGGGCTTTGCGTCATGAATAAACTAAAACAAACCGCATAAAGTTTTTGACAAGAGAAGCTGAGTTGGATTAAAACATCGATTATCGATATAGCGATCATCGAGCACAATGCCCGCAAACACACTTATTGCACAAATACTCACGCTGGCCTCCCTGGGAGCGTTCCCCGCCTTGATCCTTCATGCGGCAGGCCACCATCAAGCGCATGTTTCCAGCGCGTCGGCCCAGGCAGCGGCCAGCGACGCCAGACTGGATGCGGCGGAGCGGCAGCGTGTGCTTGATCTGGTAATTGCAAATATCAGGCAGTACTACTTCGATCGAGACGTTGCGCAAAAAACAGCGAACGCACTGTTGGCGCATGAGAGGAGCGGCGACGACGGGGCGATGATGGATGGCAGACCATTTGCCGAACTGCTGACCAGGCAGATGAGGGGTGCGAGCCATAACATGGACCTGATGATGGTATACAGCCGGGACAAGTTACCTGAGCGGCCGCCGGCGCAAACCTCGGAGGACCTTGCACGTCATCGAAAATTTGTGGAACAGAACAACTGCTTCCTCAAGAAGGTCGAGATCCTGCCGCACCAGATCGGGTATCTGAAGCTCGATTGGTTTTCGGAGCCCTCCATCTGCCAGTCTATGGACGTGTCCGCGATGGCTTCCTTGAACAACGCGAATGCGATCATCTTTGATTTGCGAGACAACCGCGGTGGTGCTCCGGATTCAACCCTGCTGTTTGCCGCCTACCTGTTCGATCATCCGGAGTATTGGTACAACCCGAGGGAAGCTCCAAACGACGATTCCTGGACGCGGTCGCCTGTCCCGGGAACAAGCTGGCGGACAAGCCGGTATATGTGCTGACGTCATCCAAGACTTGGTCGGGCGCTGAGCAGTTCTGCTACAACCTGAAGATGCTCAAACGCGCCACTTTGATCGGTGAGAGAACGGCTGGTGGCGCTCATGCAGGTGTTTTCCATCGCATTGACGATCACTTTGGCATGGGGATTCCTGAAGTAAAGTCGATCAATCCCTTCGGAAACGCAGACTGGGAAGGGGTAGGCGTGGAGCCGGGTGTGAAGGTAAAAGCAGCGAATGCATTGGAGACGGCGGTGAATATCGCCGAAGCCAAACTGCAGCAGAAGTAGCGCTTTGAATCTAGCCAACAGCCTCCGCCGCGCTTTAACACGTGGATGTAGAGGAAACGTAGCGACGCCAGCCGCAGGATGACTGTGTTCGGGCTGTACTTCAAAAACATTGGCCGAGCAGCATCGCCTGGTACTTGCGAATATCTTCATGACGAAGTTGATCGGGCGACTGCTGGAGGTACTGGCTGAAATGCGCAATGCCTGGCAGGTACGTCCGGATCGTGGTATCGGCGAAGTTGCGACGACGCAACTCCTCAAGCATGAGCTGACGTAGTTGGTTCACAGAGAAATCCTCCTCTGCGAACGAAACTACCGGGCAGCTGGAATGTTGGCTCAGCCGCACGCGCAAGCGTCCGCCGCCGCAGCGGCTTCGTTCATGTCGGCAGGCCAGTGTTTACAAATCCAGTCCACCGGGACGTAAAACCGGCAAGTGTCCAAGTCGCTGATTGTCGGCGAGTGAATCGGCGAGGATGCGCTTATACAGAATGCGTACCCGTCTTGAACCTGCTAGCACTGAACCGAAGGACAGAAGTAAGGGGGATAAGCCGCGACGGTCGACACCGCCTGTTCATTTGCGTGCTCTCTCTTGAGACAACAAGCCGTAAACATCCACTTCGTGCTTTGCTCCCACATAAACATGGCCGTTTTGCGATGGTTGGAATACTGAACCGAAGGGCCAGTCCAGCGCGATCGCGCGAGGGATTCTGTTCGCTAACGTAGAGCAACCGGGAGGTATCAACGGCGTCAAAGGCGCACAACACCGCGTTTGTGTCGTCGGCGTCCCACGCCCTCGAGTGCAGCACCCAAAGCACACCATCCCGTAAACCGTTCGCCGAAATCACCGGGGTTGCGCCGACAGCTGCGAAATGGGAACCACTCGCCGCTTTGAGCACGAGTGTTCCGTTGTGCAGGGTGAATTGACGCAGGGCATCATGGTCGCTGTTGCTCAACACGTAGAGGTTGTGGTTCCAGTAGGCCATTGAGCCATAGACGCCGCCACCGGGGCTGGGAATCGTTTGCACTGCGTGGCTGTCATTGTTTGGCTGGTAATGACCCATGTGGTCGCGGTCGATCACGTAGATGGTCCCGCCTTTGCCGGCAATAACGACGAGGTGCCGGTGCGGTCCCGGCTGGGCCGGCAGCAGCACCGGCCCTCCCGAACCTAGATCGTTATCTTTTGCATCCAGCTCGGCGACGTTGAACGGCGCGAAATAGTCATCGAGCTTCAGACTTTGCCCGTCCAGTTTCAACAAACTATCTCCATAATCACGCCCACCACTGGCTGCATCGAACCGCCCATTTCCAGCCGCGAGAAACAGATGGCCCTTCTCGTCGGCGGCTGGTCCTGTGTCGCCGGCCCAAAAGCCGCCGTCATCCGCATCGGGAGATGCATTGAAGACTGCCTTCTGTTTGAGGGTTTGCGCGTCATAAGCCATCACCCAGCCGTGATATGGCCCGACATCGCAGGAAGAGCCCCAAGTAAGATAGACCGATCCATTTGCCAGCAGGAGCGCGGCGCGAGGATTCTCACGCAACGGATCGAATTCCACTTTCCCCGATTGGCTACCAGCGCCCTTCCCGTTGATCGTGGCCCTGATAGCGACCGGACCACCGAACTTCTCGAGCCCCGTGGTCACGTCCAGCGCGTGCAGACGCTGCGTGTAGTGACTCGACGGCAACTCCTTGGTACGCGCCAGCACATACAGTGTTCCAGTATCCGCATCGATTACGGGTGTGGACGTAATTCCGACTTCCGGCGCGATAAAGGGGCATTCGACATCGTCCTCCGAAACAGTCGTTACGCCCTTCCTGAGAAAGCTCACGTGCCAGAGCGGCACAGCGGGGTGGCCGTAAGCGTCGAAGGCATATACGCTGTCGTGCTCGGTGGCAATAAACAGTACATCGTGCCGGCCCTTGCCAGGTATCTCCAATCCTGCCAGGAAGAGTGGTTGCGCGTAGACGTCCCCATCTACTTTCAGCGTGAATAGCTTTCCAAAATGGCGGACGTTCACATTGCGTGGAGTCAGGATGGTTTCGACCCGGTTGGCGCCGCTGCGCGCATTGTCATACTGCGACGTAGTCACACTCTGCGCGCTCGCCCGCAGTCCCATCATCAAAACCGGGATCAGTATGGATGGCCATGCGAGGGAATTGGAAGCATTCACTAAATTGCTTCCCCCTTTCCGCCAGTAGACATGAGCGTCCGCTATTCGAGCCGAAGCGCGGTCATGGGGTCGACGCGAGTGGCCCTCTGCGCCGGAATCCATACGGCGATGAGGGCGACCGCGCTGAGAAGGAGCGGGGTGACGATGAATGCGACGGGATCCCAGGCTTTGACACCAAAGAGGAAGCTGGCCAGGAAGCGAGTGAGCCAGAACGCTCCGCCGATGCCCAGCACTACGCCGGCGACGGCGAGTATCATGCCCTGACCGATGACCATGTTGCGGAGGTTCGATGCCTGCGCCCCCAGCGCCATGCGTACGCCCAGTTCCTGGGTGCGCTGCTGGACGGAATAAGACATGACCCCATAGACACCAATGGCAGCCATCAGCAATCCTGCCGCTCCGAAGATGGTGAGGAGCAGCATGTTGAAGCGCTGACGCGCGGTGTTGCGCACCTCGACCTCGGCCATGGTGCGCACATGGGCGACCGGCAAGCCTCCGCTGGCCTCGCGCAGCGCCGCTTCGATGGCCGCCCGCAGGGTGTACGGATCTACGCGGCTGCGCACAATCCAACAGAGCGGTGCAGCCTGGGAGTTAAGCGCAGTTTCTGCGTCCGGCATCTGCGCGATAGGAATGAACATCCTCGGAGACGGATCGCGATCGACACCATCATCGCGCGTGTCCCCCACGACGCCAATGACCTGACGGGGCGGCTCGGCAAACGCTGGGCCCGCCCCCGCTCCGATCTGAATGCGGTCCTTCAGCGGATCGCTTTTGGACCAATACTGCCGGGCCATTGCCTGGTTGATGATGACCACGCCAGGCGCGGCGCCATCATCCTGCTCGGTAAAGGCGCGACCGCGCAACAAGGGAATCTCAAAGGCTGAGAAATAGCTCCACGAGATGGAATAGAAGTCCCCTCCGCCGGTGAAAGGCGTCTCACCTTTGGGGCGCCCTAAAATGTCGAAGATCATCCCGAAACGGCTCTCCAGCGGCAGGCAATTACTGGCGCCCACGTCGAGCACTCCGGGACAGTGCCATGAGCCGCTCCCGGCCGTCGCGAACGATCTGGGCAACGGGTGCCGTCTTCTGAAAGCGGCTGCCACTGAGCGACATAGCCGCGGTGAGGACGTTGTGGGTGCTGAAACCGGGATCGACATCCTCCAACTTGAGGAAAGTACGAATGAGCAATGCGGCTCCGATGACGAGAATCAGGGCGAGAGCCATCTCGCTTATGACCAGGATGGAACGGATCTTGCCATGCCGGAAGCCCATGCCGGAACGACTGGAATTCTCGTTGAGCGAGGTGGCGAGATTAGGGCGCGATGCGGCAATTGCGGGCACCAGGCCAAAGACGATGCCGGTGAATAGCGAGATGCCCAGTGTGAACAGCAGCACACGGAAATCGAGCGTGACGGCCGAGCCATTTTCTCCGATTCGAGGAATATCGCTGGGGCTCACGCTCAGCAGCAAACGTAGGCCAGCGAACCCGACGAGCAAACCCAACAAGCCGCCCACGAGAGATAAGGCAAGGCTCTCGGTCAGCAGTTGCCGGATTATCTGTCCGCGCCCGGCTCCCAGAGCCGCACGGGTTGCGAGTTCGCGCTTGCGGATGGAGGCTCGCGCGAGCAGGAGGTTGGCCACATTGGCGCAGGCGATGAGCAGCACGAATCCCACGGCTCCGAGCAGAACCAGGAGCGGGAAGCGGGTATCGCCAATCATGGACTCCTGCAACGACACGACTCCGAAGCCGCCGTTGGGTGGCATTGTGTCGCTGCCGTAGGTGCGGCGGAACTGCTCCGCGGCCAGCCGCAACTGCGCATTCGCCTGAGCAGAGGTGATACCCGGCTTTAACCGCGCTGCCACATTAAAGCCGTGGACCATCTCCCGCGAATTCAGATCGAACTGAAATGGTACCCACAGATCGGCGGGTGTGTCGGTGACGAAGTTGCGGCCGATGACGCCGACAACCAGCCAGGGCTGGCCATCGAGTTGAATAGTGGAGCCGACAATTTTGGGGTCGCCTGCCATAGCGCTTCTTCCACAGACCGTAGCTCAGCACGGCAACCTGACCGCCATTCGGGCTATCTTCCGCAGCGGTGAAGGTGCGTCCGGCAACGACCGGAGCGCCAAACAGGGCAAAGTATCCCGCGGTGACACGGATGCCGAGCAGCTGCTCCGGATGGTCTCCACCAGTGAGGTTCATTCCGGCGCCGCCCAAACCGTAGGCCGCTACCTGCTGGAAGATGGAGGACTGCTGATGCCAGATGTTGAACTCGGGGACGCTGGCGACTGGCATCGGCCCTGGCTGCTGGTCTCCACCAATTGCACGAGAGCCTGCGGGTCGGGATAGGTCAGGGGCTTGAGGAGGACAGCATTCACCACGGAAAAGACCGCGGTATTCACGCCAATGCCGACGGCGATGACGAGCAGGGCGATCGCTGTGAACGCAGGTGTGCGCGCAAGCGAACGCAGCGCGAAGCGTATGTCGCGCCATGCATCTTCAATGAAGGGGAAGGACCGATAGCGCCAGACACGCTCCCGCGTCGCGTGAGGATTTCCAAAGCGCAGACGAGCCTGGCGGCGCGCTTCCTGAGGTGGGTAGACCGCGCTCGGCATGTACGTCCTGCTCATGAGCCAGGTGCGACTCGATTTCCTCGGCCAGATCCTCATCTTTCCTGGTGCGATGCATGAAGCGGCGTATGGTCATTGGCGTCACTCTCCTGCTGATTCGATCGAGTCACCCAAAATAAGGCCAATGGCGCGCGTCATCCTGCGCCAGCGGCCGGCGGCGGCGCTCAGTTCCTTCCGGCCTTTGGCCGTGAGCCGGTAAAACTTCGCCCTGCGGTTGTTTTCGCTCACGCCCCATTCCGAAGACAGCCACCCCCGGTCTTCGAGGCGATGCAGTGCGGGATAGAGCGAGCCCTGCTCCACCTCGAGCGCGTTCTCCGATGTGTGCTCGATGACCTGGGCGATGGTGTGCCCATGGGCCGGACCCATCACCAATGTGCGCAGGATCAGCATGTCCAGCGTGCCCTGCAGGATCTCGCCGGCTTCCGGCGGCTTTTTCGATAGCACGTGGGCCTCCTCCACTCGAATGACTATGCAAGAAACGTTATACACCACTCGAATGGCTATGGGAAGCGCTACGGACTGCAAGTGGGTAGGGAAGGCTTAGAATAGCGAGTTATGCCTCGACCGGATTTTCAGCGATGACAAAGGATTTTCGTTCGATTCCGCGCAGGTGCAGGGCCAGGGTAATTGCCCGCAGAGCCATGAAGGCCAGCATGGCGCACCACAGGCCGTGATTGCCGAAGCGAGCGGTGAGTAGGACAGCCAGGCCGAGATAGCCGGCGAGTGAAATCAGCATGCTGTCGCGTAGCTCCTGGGCGCGCGTGGCGCCGATGAAAACGCCATCCAGCAAAAAGCTCCACACCGCCACCAGGGGTAAGACGATCAGCCAGGGAAGATACTGTGCGGCGAGCGACCGGATCGCTTCCTGATTGGTGAAAATAGCGATGATGCTGCGGCCGAAAACGAGATAGATGAGGGAGAGTGCGGCAGCGACCGTGAAGGCCGAAACCGAGCTGGCCTTGAGCACAGCGCGGAAGTCGGCCACCCTTCGTGCGCCGATCGCCTCGCCGACCAGCGCCTCGGTGGCATTGGCAAAGCCGTCGAGCCCGTAGCCGGCGATCCAGAGAAAGTTGATGAGCACTGCATTTGCAGCCAGGATCGTGTTTCCGGAGCGGGCTCCCGTCCGGGTGAACCAGACGTAGGCTGCCACCAGGCTCAAGGTGCGCAGAAGGATATCGCGGTTGAGGGCAAAGAGCCGGCGCAAGCTTTCGCCGTCGATCAGTTCACTCCAGCGCACATGGCGGGGGCGAGCGCCGGTGGCCAGCATGAGGGCCAAGCCGAGAAAGCATCCAGTCCATTCGGCGGTCATGGTTGCGGTGGCAATGCCGGCCACGCCCCAGTGCCAGCGTAAGACCAGCGTGAGAGCCAGGATCACGTTGACGATGTTAATCGCCGCTTGCAGCAGTAAGGCAGTTCGCGCACGCTGCTTGCCGAGAAGATAGCCGAGGATGGTGTAGTTAGCCAGCGCTGCCGGCGCCGACCAGATTCGAATGGTGCAATAGAGCAGGGCATTGCGATGCACCTCGGCGCTCGCGCCTAGCATTGCCAGCGAGGCGGAGATGAGCGGCTTCTGGACAGCGAGGATCAAAGTTCCAATGAGCAGCGCGCTGAGCAGTGCACGGCCGAAGTGGTGCATCACCTGGTCCTGGTCCCCGGCCCCGTGCGACTGCGCGACCAGCCCGGTCGTCGCCATGCGCAGAAAGCCGAAGGTCCAGTAGACCGAGTTGAAAAAGATGCCTCCCACGGCAACGCCGCCCAGCGCAGCCGGGCCCGGCAAATGGCCAGAGAGGATCGTGTCCACCATGGAGAGCAGGGGCTGGGTCAGGTTCGAAAGAATGAGCGGGATGGCGAGCAGAAAGACTCGCCGGTACCAGTAGGGCATTCCCATGGTTTTGTAGATCTAGGGTTTCACATCGGCTGCGGTTTTGCTACGAGCACTGAAAGTTGGTCCTGCCTGCTTGTCCGACGCCGTTCGTTTCTCAAAACCGTTGCCGCCGTGGCGCCTGCTGTAGGTCTGCAGCATTTCCTCGTGACTATGGCGCACGCCCAGACTCCGGCATCGCTCCCGTCGAGCGAGGTGCATGTAGTCGGAGCCGGACAGGACCGCTCCGGCCATCCCCACTCGTTAGGGTTCAGTTCGATTCTCTTCAAGGTGCCCACGAGTGAAACTGCCCGCGGCCTCTTCGTCATGGAGCATACCCATCTCCTTCCAGGTGGACCTCCGTGCGGAAAACTCCGGTTCTTGAAGGGTACGGGCTTCAGCCCGTACGTAAGTGGTTGCAAATAGGTTCGGCTTTAGCCCCTGAGGTGTTGCTTTCCTGCCCGATGCAGACTTTTTCCGCAGCCGCTTTAGTCGCAGCGAAGGGCCTCCATGGGTTCAACGCCGGCTGCCCGGCGGGCGGGAATCCAAGTAGCGAGAAAGGCTACGGCCAACAGCAGAAGTATCGCCCCAGCATAAGTAAGCGGATCCATGGCACTCACGCCCAGCAGCTTGGTGGGCGTATCCATGGAGGATCCAAAGATAGACATGGCCGAAATGCTTTCGTGACACCGCCAGTGATAGGCCGAGACCTACCACGAGCCCAGCCAGGACCAGCGACAGGCCCTGCCTCACTACCAGGCGGAGCACGTCCGCCGGCCGCGCGCCCAGGGCCATGCGGATACCAATTTCATGTGTGCGTTGGGCCACGGAATAGGCCATGACGCTATAGAGACCTACAGCAGCGAGCACGACGCAGAGCGTACCCAGAACACTCAGCAAGCTGGCCGCAACCTTTTGCGGATACAGCGAGGCTTCAATGAATTCGGAGAGAGCCACCGAGTCGAACACCGTGACGGCGGGATCGATCTCCCTGGTTTTCTGGCGGACGAGAGAGAGGGCAGTCTCCGGATTGCCCTGTGTTCGTACATAGAACGCCAGGTCCAGATCTGCGCGATACATCTGGCGAAAGGATACGTAGAAGTAAGGCAGAGGCGCTTCGCTGAGGTAATGGTATTTGCTGTTGCCGGCAACACCGATCACGGTGAACCACTCACCCCACCCATGGATCTGGCGGCCGATCGGGTTTTGCCCGGCGAAGAAATGATCGACGAAGGCTTGAGTGACGATCATCACCAGCGGCGACTTTTCGTCGTCATGCGCAGTGAAGTTGCGGCCTTCGGTGATGGGGATACCCAGGAGCGGCAGATAATCGGGCGATATCATGTTGCGATAGATCTTCATGTTCTCGTCTCGACTCGGGGTGTAACCTCGCACCTCCAGGTGTTCCCAGGGGCCGGCGTCGAAGCCCAGCGGCACGAAATCAGACCAGGCCACACTGGTGATACCGGGAGCAGACTGAAGCTTTTCGCCCAGCCTGCGGGTGAATTCCTTGCGCTGCTCGAGACTGTAACCGTTGCTGGCGAGATAGAACTGCGAGAGCAGTACATGGTCGGGATGGAAGCCGGGATCGATCTGGCGGGCAGCTGAGAATCCTCTGGCAAACAAGGCTGCGCCAATAAGGGCCACGAGCGCCAGCGAGACTTCGACGACGACCAGCGAAGAGCGCAGGCGATGGGAGCGCACTCCTCCCACACCGCTGCGGCCGGCCTCATTCAGGTTCTCGTTCAGGTTGGTGCGGCCTGCCTGGAGAGCAGGGAATAGGCCGGCGGTAACAGTGGTGACGATACAGAGCAGTGCGCTAAAAGCAAATACATGAAAGTTCAGATGCGGATCGAGGGCCAGGGAGAGGTGGCCCGGCGGCAGCAATTTACCCAGCGTGTGGCTCATCCACACGGTGACGACGATGCCGCAGATGGTTGCTGCGATAGCGAGCAGAAGGATTTCTATGGCCATCTGGCGCGCCAGCCTTGCCCTTCCCGCGCCCAGCGCGAGGCGCGTACTAAACTCCTTCTGGCGAACGGTGGCTCGGGCCAGCAGTAGATTGGCAACGTTAGCGCAGACAATGAGCAGCAGAACTCCGCACACTCCCATAAGGATGCGAAGCGGAGCGAGCAACAAGGATTGTGGGCCGAAGTGCGAGTTAGCCAGCGGCAGCATGGTGGCGCTGAGGCCCTGGTTGGTGTCGGCATCCGCGATAGCCATGCGCGTTGCCAGGGAGGCGAGTTCGCCCCGAGCCTGATCGAGCGTGACGCCTGGCTTGAGCCGTGCGATGCCGAACATATTGCGGTCTCCACGGTCGCGCAGCATCCATTCATCCACGCCGTTGAGCTCCGGCTGCATCATGTATGGCACCCACAGGTCAAACGCCTCACCCGCGACCGAACCGTGAAACGAGGGATCCGCGATGCCAACCACCGTGAGTTCGTGCTGGTTGACTCGAACGGTCTTGCCGACGATGGAGGGATCCGCGTTGAAGTGCGACCGCCAGAAGCGATCGCTGATTACAACCAGGGGAAAGGCGCCGGGCTTGTCGCCATACTCCTCCGGAAGGAAAACACGGCCTGCGGTTGCTCTAGTGCCGAGAACGGCGAAGAAGTTGCCGGAGACAAGCTCACCCCAGACGCGTTCGGCGTGATCTTGCTGCCCCACGCTGAAGGCGGCGGGATGGGTCACGGCAATACCGCTCACGAGTTTTAGATGGTCGCGGAAGTCGCGGTAGTCTGGGTACGAATTGGGAACAAAGGCGCCATTCGGAGTCAGTGTCTCAACCGCCACGAGGCGATCAGGCGATGCCACACCGGAGAGCGGACGAAGCAGCATTGCGTCGACCCAGGAGAAAACAGTTGTGCACGCTCCGATGCCAATGGCCAGCGTGAACACCGCAAGGATGGTGAACGCGCGATTGCGAAACATCATTCGCAGGCTATAGCGAAGGTCTTGCAGCAGGTTTGACATGCGTTAGGCTCCGTTCTCGCCCTCTTTACGGCTACCCGAAGGCTGGGCACGTTATCCTCCAAGACTCTGCGATCCAAATCCCGCCGACGATCAGCGTCACTCCTGCCGCAGCGTGACCATCGGGTCCACGTTGGCCGCGCGGCGGGCGGGGATGTAGCTGGCGAGCACCGCAATTGCAATCAGTGCGATTGGGGCGCAAACAAACGTCAGCGGGTCAGTGGGTCCCACGCCGTAGAGCAAACTAGAGACCAGCCGCGTCAGCGAAAATGCAGCCGCCAACCCGATCACAACACCTGTGCAGGCCAGCAGTGTTCCGCTCCTGACGATCATCGTTGTGATTGCCTTACGATTTGCTCCCAGTGCAAGCCGAATTCCCAACTCTCTTGTTCGCTGGGCGACCGTGTACGAAATCACTCCGTAGAGTCCGACAGCCGTCAGCAGAAATGCCAGTCCGCCGAAGATGCCGAGGAGGACGGCTTCAAAGCGCGTGCCACCCATGGAATCGCTCACGTAGTCGTCAAGCGTCTTGATGTGCAGCAGAGGCAGCGAAGGATCCAGGGACTGGACTTCACTCGTCAACGTGGGCACCAGGTCTGCCGGGGGAATTTCGCTGCGCACGACCACCGACATGTCCATCATCGGCAATTGAGAGTAAGGAACATACGATTCTGCAATGGAAGGAGCACCCAGGCCTTCCGCCTTTACATCACCCACGACACCTACGACCACCCGCATGGGCGCGCCCGAATCTCCCGTACCAACATCTGGTCGAATCCGGCGTCCGACCGGATCGTCCGAGTGGAAGACCTGTTGCGCCAACCTCTGACTGATGATTACGGCCGGCGCCGCTCCCGGTACATCATCCTGGAGATTGAACTCGCGGCCACGCAAAAGCGGAATCTTCAGCGTGTGAAAGTAGTCCCGATCGATGATGTGGAGGGTCGTGACCGGTCGCTCCGATTTCTTCATGGGACGGCCTTCCACGTCGAAGCTTGTTTTGACATCATCTGCCTCGAGTGGGAGGGGCAGTGCAGCGCTGGCGGCACGGACACCAGGAGTGGCCCGAATCTTTGCCAATAGCGTGTTATAGAAGGCCACCTTGTGTGCGTGGTCGTAGGTTAGGTCGAGGCCAAAGGTAACAACGTGATCCTTGGCAAAGCCGGGATCTACCTTTTCCAGACCCAGAAGGCTTCGCAGCAGTAGGCCGGCGCCCACCAGCAACACGATGGCAAAGGCCATTTCCATGACGATCAGCGCAGACCTAAAACGACGGCGCACCGCTGATTCCGTTCCGCTTCGGCTATCCTCCTTCATTGAGGCCGCCAGTTCACCTTGCTTACCCTGAAAGGCGGGGATCAGCCCCAGGACAATGCTGGTGAAGAGTGCGATCGTACCCGTAAATGCCAGCACCTGCAGGTTGAGAGCGCTGTCCATCACTCGTGGCAGGCCACCCGGCGCTAGTCGTGTGAGCAATTGAATTGCCCAGGATGCGAAGACCAGACCAAGCGCTGCCCCTCCGGCTGCAAGCACCAGGCTCTCGATAAGAAGCTGGCGCAGAATCATCGATTGCGTAGCTCCTAACGCTTTGCGGACACTGATCTCCTTGCTGCGCGAGCTTGCCCTGGCGAGCGACAGATTCGAGAGGTTGACGCAGGCAATGAGTAGAACCAATCCCACTGCACCGAACAGAATGAAGAGACCCTGGCGCATCTCGCCCACCACCGCATCCAGTTCTCGAACAATGCGGATACCTTTGGGCCTGTTCTCCGGATACCGCAGGTTCAGGCCGGCCTGAATTCCGGCCATTTCTGTCTCCGCGGTCAGGGGCGTAACACCGGCCTTCAATCTGCCGATCACGTCCAGATAGGCCGCCCCGCGCTCAGAAGTCATTGGCGTGGGCCCTCGTGTATCAAGAGCAATGGTGGTCCAGAAGTCGATCGGAGTTCGCTCTACCGGAAATTGAAATCCCGCCGGCATCACGCCGACAACACTGTAGGATTGACCATCCAGGGTCAGGCTCTGCCCAATGATTTTCTGGTTTGCACCAAAACGGCTTTGCCAAAGGCCATGGCTCAAGACGATGGGCAGGGCGCTCCCCGGCTTGTCTTCACCAGGAAGAAATCCTCTTCCCAGCGCCGGGGGAACGCCCAACACGGAAAACAAATTCGCCGAGGCGACTGCGCCCGTCAAATGTGCGGGCTCGCCTCTTCCTGTAAGGGTGAAATCTCGCTGGTCAAATGCGGACATGCCCTCGAAAACATGACTCTGCGCTCTCCAGTCCAGGAAGGAAGGATAAGAGACGCCAATGTCTTCGTGCCGGCCGGGCTCCGTGGTCTGGATCGCCACCAGGCGGCTTGCATCATGAAAGGGAAGAGGACGCAGCAAAACCGCATAAACAACGCTAAATATCGCGCTGTTCGCCCCTATGCCCAGAGCCAAGGTTAAAACCGCTACGGCCGTAAAGCCTGGGTTCTTGCGCAACTGGCGCAATGCATAACGAAACTCAGAAAGCGGGATTTGCATCCAGATGTCCTCGAAGATCCTTCTCGCCCGAGGGTATGGAGCACGTTTGTCTCCAACAGAATTCCGCATAAATCCTTTGCAATAAATCCGGAACATCGCTGCCACACACGGGAATGTGCGAATTTAGAATCGTGCGTCCGCTAGTGAACACTTCTCCCGGGCCCCTGGCTGTAATCAGCGATCGCTTCTGCTCATGGCTTGCGATGGCTGGCGCGTCGATTAACGCAGGGCGAGCAGCTGAATTTGCTGCAATAGGTAAGCTGGAAGCTGTATTAGCCCCAGTGGCTAGTCATTGAATTGTGACGACCACTCGCTGATACCGCGTCAGCGGAGGCGTGCCACTGTCTGTCGCTTCTAAAATTACGTTGATCGTCTGCCCGGGCTTGGCGTCGTCCGGCACACGGAACGTCGTTGTCAGTGCTTCCGGATCAGAGAAGGTGATGTCGCCGGGATAGGTGCCTGCATTGTTGTACTGCCACCACCTCGCGCTCACTGCGTTACGATCCGGGTCCGTAACCTCTCCGTGTAGTTGCACCGTGCTGCCAAGGCTAGCAGAGATGGCCAGCGGACCTTTGATTCTGATAACGGGCGGGTGATTCGCATCGTTGAATTTCGGCGTCACAGACCACTGCATACGCGCCGCAAAGTCGTTCTGTGCCGCTGCCAGGAATCGCGCAGCAATTGCCGCAGTACGCGGTGGCACGGGAGGGAAATGAAAGCTCGAGAAGTCCGCGGGTGGCTCTTTCTTAGGATTGTTATCCTTATTCGCGTCACTACCTGCCGGCGCCAATCCTCGGGCAACGCCTAACGTGTCCGCATGCACAATCGGTGGAGGGGCTCCGTATAGTGAGAAGCTCAGAGCACCTGGATACATCCAACCGCCCCATCCGCCCCACTGCGGATTCTCGTAGGATCGTAGCCCATTGTCGATGAGATTAAGAAATGTAGGTGTGTCGCCCTCGCCGAGGAACGACCCCCTTGGTTGTGGAGGAAGCCAGACCATGTATCCCATCTGCTTAAGTTGATCGGGCGTATAGCCTGACATTCCAAAATAGTCGGTTCGGTCGCCCTTCACCATCTGCTTGCCGTCGCCCCAAACGCGATAGAGAGCGCCAAACGGACCACGTTCTGAGATATTTTCGCGCGTCCAGTCCGAGCTAAAATATTTCTTGTCCTCAGCGGCAGCTTGCTTCTGCGCCAAGTAGCCGAACTCCATGCCCGTGAACTGATATATCCGTATGCGCGGCCAGTTCGGACGAATATAGCTGCGTTCGGTGCCATCCTGATCGCCTGACGGAATAATGATGAGTTTAGACGACACCTTCTCCTGGACGGATTCCCACTGTGGAGTTTTCGCGTATTGATCGTAAATGGATTTAAGAGCACGTGCGATCGTGCTCTCACCACCCTGAGCAGTCACGTAGAGTGGTCCAGGCTTGTTGTCGAGTAAGAGTGACTTGATAAGGTTCGATCCATCGGTATCTTTCGAGAAATCGCCATCAAAATCGATGTTGCCCCACGTTATCTTTGATTTGAGTTCCGCCGGTAAAGGATAGTCCGGATCGTGAATCCTTAGATTCGGATATACCTTCGCATACGCATCAACGATGTTGTCAATAAAACGCTCGTCCGGTGCGAAACGCCATGAGGTACAAGGGCAAAGGCCAAGGTGCGTGTACTCGCGGCCAGCAATGTATTGGGTCGTGCCCCTCCCGTCGCCTCTCCAGTGGAACTGGCTGCTTACGTAGATAAGGCCCTCCAGCCTCACGTCTGAGCTATAAAGAATCGCACGAATTATCGTGTTGTTGTCGTCAAGCTCAGGATCGGCTGTGATAACGACTCGAGGTCTATCTGCCTCCGCATTGGGTTGATGAGGAGACACTGCGACGGCTACAAGCGGGATCAGCGCCAGTGTCAGGCTGCAAACTCGCTTCAACGTGACGTGCGGAATTCTCATCTTCATTGAAATATCTCACCAGCTGTCTTCAGAAGAGGACGAGTATCTTCTTCGGCAGACGGGCTCCTTGGGACGTTAAAGGGACCTGGAAGATGTAAAAAATTAGATTTTCCGCTTCAGAACAATCTGCTGTCAAAAAACTTCGCGCCAGGATTCCCTATAAACGATTACTCAGGCTCCGGTATACATTTCCCTTCAAAAGCCACACTTGTCCAAATTAGCAGCTACGAACGTTACAGCGACTACGATCGCGGCCGTGCTAGGATGAAAGCCGCGATGTGAAGACCGGCCTGCCCATCATCAGCCTCTTCGGCGATAGCGACGCGCAACGCCATCCACAACCGCAACAAATGCGCAGCCTGGATGCGGTAGTCATCGACTTGCAAGATGCCGGCGTTCGCTTCTACACCTACGAGACGGAGATCGCTTTCGCCGCATGGTGCTTTCGCGCGGCAATACGGAGGATTTGGCTGCGATGTATAAGGCCTGGTTGGGGAGCGACCCTAGCGTCAAGCCGATGCTTAAGGAGCGTGGGTTGAGTCCGGAATAATGGGATTGCGTTGCCTCACGGCAAGCTCCACGGCGGGCCGGGACAGGTCGATTGATAGGGCCCAGGATTGCATCCTGGGATATTCTCAGCCAGGTCTGTCCAAATTAGCCGATTGGTCGACTTTGTTGCGTTGATTTTATTCGACAAGCTGGTGGCCATAATCGCCTTTTTAAAGCCCTCATTGGGGCGGCTCTGTGCGGCACGGCTGAAGCCGTGCCCTTCGTGCGGAGGAAAGTGGTGCCGTTCGTCCTGCACTTTTCGAGAGCCAACCTGGCTTCGCGATCCCAGCTCTCAACATCGGGAAGTAGCACATCGAGAGCCACTATCCCACTCAAGCCCAAAAACGGGCTTGAATGGGGCACCCAGCATTTGTTGCCGGTGCGGCAAAACTATGATGCGCCCGCTGCAGGTTCTCACCCAGACTCTAAAGCCCCTGAGGTACGCGTTTCCATGCTTCGGCCTGAGCAGAACCTGACCCTCGTAACAACCGTACCTCAGCGGCTAAAGCCGCCCATGCAGGTGCGGTTTATGGCACGGCTGAAGCCGTGCCCTTCGTACAAAGACTAGATTGTCGAGAAGCTAAGTTGGACAAGTCTGACTCTCAGCGGTCCCCTTCGACGAGCTCGCACGGCTAGCCGGGGCAGGGAGGGCAGGCTCTTCGGGACTTGTTATTGCCAGTTGAGTTCTCACGCAGACTCTTGAGCCCCTTGGCACTTTTCCAAAAAAATGAGCGCTAAAAGCGCCATAAGCGCTATAAGCCCCCCTCTTTTGCCACGAACTCTTCTAAAACGGCCAAGCAGGCCTCGTGTTCATCGGGCTCTTGCCCAGCGTTGGCCGACCAGAGGGTGGAGGAGCGGCCTCGGGTTGGCTCGCTCTTGTAATTGGCTGCGTCGAGCGCCATTAGTTGATCGAGGGCAGCGTCGATGCGGTCGCAGCTGACGTGACCGTGGAAGAGGCGACGGATTTGATGCTTTGATAATCCCTGGGGGGATTCGACGAGAGCCTCGAGGATACGATCGGCGATGGCGTCCCCAGTGGAGTCTCCGAAGAGCTCGGAGGCGCTGTTGGAACAGTAGTCCCACACAGCAAGGGCAGCCTGGAGGTGGGCCAGGCCGATGACGGAACTTCGGTCCAGAGCGGCATAAATGGCACTGAGGCGCAGGACCTGGGCTTCGGCGCGGCTGGTGGCGGCACCGCGCAGGCCGGGCCGGAGCTGGCTCAAGACGGGATAGCAATCCTGCCAAAGCTTGCGGGCCGCATCATCGCGGCGAAAGAGGATTTCGGGTGTGGCGGCGGCCCAATCGAGAGCGCGGCGCAGTTCGCGGGCGACGGCGGATAAGGCGTCGTCGCTGAGGTCTCCTCCCTCGGGAAGGCAGCTGTTGCGCTGCACCCAGGTCCAGAGGCAGCGGTTGGCAAAGCCGTTGTGGGTTTCGGTGTGATGGAGGCTTTGGGCCAGCTCACGCTGGGTAATGTGGGCGATGAGGCTGATATGCGTTCCGGTGGCTTGCAGATCCTGGCGCATATTGAGGGTGGGGAGATTGCCGCTATCCCAGGCGCTGCGGAGCAGGGGCGAGAGTTGTGCCTTGCCGCGTTTCAGCGCATAGAGGACGGAAGCGAACTCCTCGGAGAGCGCGAGGAGACGACGGTCGGTAGGCGGCTGCTGATCACGCAGAGCGTGGACCAGGCCGCCGGCTGTGAGGCAGCCGCTGGTAATGCGGGTGGAGAGCCAAGGGCGATCCACTTGCGCGAAGAGGCGGGCGACCTGGCCCCAACTGGTGCCCTTGCGGGCCTTGCTGGAATCACCTACCAACACCACGAAGAGATTGAGACCGTGGCGGGTGGCGTCGACCATGCAGTGGGGTCCGGGGCCGACGAGGTTGCCAAAGACGGCCAGCAACTGAAGAAGGATAGCGGCCGGATGGGCTTCGGTGTGCGGAGCAATGGTACGTACGGCTCGCCCTGCCAGTCCATAGAGGGCGGCTTCGCCTAGCTCAGGATTTGTGGGCTGTTGGGGCGGCGCGAGCGACGACTGTGGCGCCTGAGGTGACCTGGATGGCGGATCTAAGGCGGCCTTAGGCGGCTGGGCCTGCATTTGGCTTTGGAGTTCGAGCAATTCAGCGGCGCGTTGCCGCACGTTTGCGAGCGTGAGAGGGGCGGAGGACGCCAGGCCGTTCACTGTATTTCTTTGCATAATTCGACACTCCTACCGTTTTTTAATTTGACTCAAGGGCAGTTATGTACTTTTCCAACTAAGTAGTTAGTGCGCGATAAGCGAATCAGGGTGGATAAGTCATCTTGTCTTGTAATGTCGCATTGCCACCCACTACGGACGGCTCGCAAGGTTTTAGTCCATCTCACAGTTAGGCATCAGGAATCCTTAAGCATCGTTTAAGCACTGCTTGCGCCATGCTTGAAGTATCGTAGGGATTGTCATCGGTGCTTGTTCTTATCGCCGTGATGGTTGCGCAACGTCGGTCGAGGATTTGGACGTCGCCGGGGATTACGCCTACGCGTGGTTCTGATGGGAAGCAGCCGCATGATTTCCCCCAGGGGTTCACCTACTAAGGCATTCTTGCTAATACTGTGGTCCGGTGGGATCAGTTATGTGCGGCCATTCTTTGGCGGCATGGCCGCGTTGAGCTCCGTTTCCTGGCCTACACCATTAGCAAGAATGCTATGGCCAACGATCCCACGGCTAGTTTCGTTATGCAAGAGGGCCCAAGAAAAAAGATGAGGATGGCGGGGTAGTTAACTAAAGGTAACCCCCGGTCACGGGATGATTGGGTCAGATGAAAGAAGCGGCGGAGCCGTGGCTGGGGCGGGCCTGTCTAGATGTGCAGCTTCGAGGACCGGCGGGAAGTTTCTTCGGAGTACGTGCGTCAGGTGGACGCGAGTTCAGTAAACTTCCAGTCTGTCCCGAGGTTCCTTCTTGGCACAACACACATTTGTTCGGAGGATGCTGACAGGCCCTTCTGACGGTGGTACGCTGTCGGGCATGCCAGAATCCCTAAAGGCTCCGGCTTGGTTCGAAGGAGTTTTGCCTCTTAGACGGCTTCTTCAATGAAGGCCGTACAGCCATTGTCGGTCGGTGCAATGCACACATGAGCGTGCCGCTGCTCGCGTCGGGGAGTTTGGTTTGCTGGTGTCTGTGGTATCTACCCTCGGACCAGTCGCGATTGTCCAGCTCCGAAGGTCATAAGGTGAAAGTAGTTCATATTGGAACTAAAGAGTTAGAGCGATGATGAAGCTAGATCGACGCAAGTTCCTTCGTTACGGCTCAGCCGCTGCGGCAAGTGTCTGGGCGTCTACTTTTCCATTGAGCAACCTTGCAAACCCGATGGGCTGGCCACTGGGTTTTCAAGGTTATGACGTTCGCTTTCTCATTATCAAGGACTGGGACAGCGGTTGGAAAACCATGCGAGACATGGGTTACCAGAGTGTCGATATGGTTTCCTTCAAGGGCTACGGATATGAGAACTCGCCTCTAGCGTCGATGCCCGCGAAGGAGATTGCAGACAAGCTGGATGCGGCAGGCATGCAACGCGAGAACTGCCAGTTCTACTATTCCGAACTTCACGATGACTTCGACACCAAGATGGCGTTCTCACACACCCTAGGGATCAAGTACGTGATCTGCGCGCCATCGCCCGACCACATGAAAACGATTGACGACTGGAAGTGGCAGGCGGATCAACTGAACTCTTTGGGCGAGCGGGTGAAGAAGGCAGGCTTCCAGCTTGGCTATCACAACCACGATGTCGAGTTTGTGAAGATCGACGGTGTGACCCCTTACGATGTTCTGGTGGAGAAATGCGAACCATCCCTGGTCGGGTTTCAGATTGATGTCGGAAACCTGACGTTTGGCGGGGGGGACGCGATCCACTACCTCAATAAGTATCCCGACCGTTATTTCTCCATGCACGCCAAAGACTATCTTCCCGGAAAAACCAGCGTGCCTGTCGGTAAAGGAATACTAGACTGGCCTAAGATCTTCACCATCGTGAAGGAAAAGACAAAGATTCGAACTTACTATGCGGAGGTCGCGGCCTATGCAATTGGATCTTTGCACGGCGTGGCGGCGACACCATGGCCAGGCGACTCCATCGAGGAGCTGCGCGAGAGCGCAGAATATCTAAAGTCTCTCAAGGTTTGATCAAGGATCCTTCGCACTCGTCTGCGGGAAGGAACGGATCCTATTTTAGAACAAAGGTGTCTCGCGGACTGGATGTCAGGAGTAAGTCATGGCGCATGGTGAAACGGTGCCGGCCAAGCATTCCACAGACCGCACACCTGTCCTTCATGACAGAAGAACCAGCAAAACCCCAGCATCCCTCCTTTCCCGGCTTCTCGCGGTAGCAAACGTCGGGCTACTGCTCTTAGCCTCTGCTTCGACTGCCGAGGCCCAGCAGGATCACAAGGGCTGGAGCGACTATGGCGGGGGGGCCGATAACTCCCACTATCTGGCGCTCAATCAGATCACAAAATCCAATGTAAGCAAGCTCAAGGTGGCGTGGACTTACCCGACCCACGATGATCTGCCCTACGTCTTCAATCCCATCGTTGTTGATGGTGTTATGTATGTGCTGGCGCGGAACAATTCGCTGGTTGCGATCGATGCGGCGTCGGGCAAGGAGAAATGGATTCACGGGGATCTGAACGGTATCGCGGGAAGGGGTATCAATTTCTGGCAGAGCAAGGACAAGTCAGACAAACGGCTAATCTTTCAAATCCACCAACAGCTCCAGGAGATCGACGCCAAGACCGGTAAATCGATCCTGACGTTTGGCAATGATGGTTTTGTTGATCTTCGCACCGGCCTGCGCAGAGAGCCACAGGACATATACCGAATTCAGTCCGGCACTCCGGGGAGGATCTTCGAAAATCTGATTATTCTCGGTTCCTCCACGGGCGAGGCGTACCTGTCACCCCCCGGAGATCTTCGCGCCTACGACATCCTCACAGGTAAGCTCGTTTGGCAGT
Source organism: uncultured Acidobacteriaceae bacterium (assembly GCA_963743365.1). GTDB lineage: Bacteria > Acidobacteriota > Terriglobia > Terriglobales > Acidobacteriaceae > PALSA-350. Next base: position 462,495 of record CAVUQE010000032.1, on the reverse strand, counting down.
TTCACACCGTTCCGCATCCGGGTGAATACGGATATGACACCTGGCCGAAAGATGCGTGGAAGTATATCGGCGGCACCAATACGTGGGGGGAATTCTCGCTCGACGATAAGCGAGGCATCGCTTACTTCCCGGTCGGCTCACCTACCTACGATTATTACGGAGCAGACCGAACCGGCAACAACCTGTTCTCTGACACTGTCCTGGCACTCGACGCGCGAACTGGAAAGTACATCTGGCATTTCCAGGAGGTGCATCACGACCTTTGGGATTACGATCCATGTTCCGCCCCCCAACTCACAACTGTCCAATATCACGGTAAGCCTCTTGACGTGGTTGCGCAGGCCGGTAAGACGGGGCTTCTTTACGTGCTGGATAGAGAGACAGGAAAGCCTTTGTGGCCCGTGGAAGAGCGCCCAGTTCCTGAGAGCACCATGCCCGGCGAACATGCTTCGCCCACGCAACCGATTCCTTCCGTACCGCCGCCGTTCGTTCGCCTCACATTCACAGAGTCTGAGGTGGATCCGTACCTGCTGACGAAAGAAGAGCAGGACAAGGTCAAAGCGATTATTCGGGCGAGCGCCAAGGATCAGATGTTTGCTCCCCCTACGACGCATGACACCATCGAGATGCCGGGCAGTCGCGGCGGATCGAATTGGGGAATGACCGCAGCGAACCCGACCGATGGCATGGTGTATGTGTCGAGCATCGATGCGCCTGCGGTGCTCCATCTTTTTGCTGACGAGCCGGAGGAACTTGGCTTCGGCGTGGTGCGAACTGGTGGACCCCCGGGCGGCATCGTGTACCAAAAAAATTGCCAGACGTGTCATGGCGGTAACAGGGAAGGTGGTATGGGGCCGTCCCTGGTTGACATTACGAATCGATTGGGCCTCGATGCGATTCGGTCAACAGTCGTGAATGGAAAAGGGCAGATGCCGGCGTTCACCACCCTGAGCGAGCAGGAATTGAACAGCCTGCTGGCTTATCTCGCCGATCCTAATAGCAGTGGCGGTGCTACCTTCAGCATGCCCTTTTTGCGACAGACCAAACCCAAATCAAACGACGCTCCGGCTGATTTGCTGGTTGCTTCGGGCGGGGCGCCTGCGGGCAAGACAGCACCGGGGATGAAGATTCCGGGTATCGGACCTTACGGAATGATGGGTGGGCCGCCGTATCCCGCAGGCATCGATACTCCCAAGATCCGCTACTACAGCGGCTGGAACGTAATGTACAAGTACATCAATCCGCCGTGGTCGACCCTCGTTGCGTATGACCTCAATCAGGGAACAATCAAGTGGAAAGTTCCTATCGGAGAAGAAGAGACCGCCGTAAAGATGGGAGCCAAAGATACTGGCGCTATCGAAGAGCAGCGAGGAATCATCGTCACCTCCACTGGCCTTCTCTTCCTTGCCTCCAGCGACGGTAAGGTGCGCGCTTACGACGATAAGACGGGAAAGACACTCTGGACTTCACAGCTGCCCGGCGGCAATAAAGCCATCCCCGCGATGTATGAGGTAGACGGCCGCCAGTATCTGGTGATTAACGCCACCGTGCCGCTCAGCGGAAAGACGGCGGAGGCCGGCACGGGGACAGACGCAGCTCAACGGGGATATGTGGTGTACGCGCTGCCCTAGGTGGGATCACTAACGCCCGGCGAGGGAAAGAATTGGGTTCTCGTAAATAAGTATCGATTGCGTTAGGAAGGATGGTCCTATGTTGAGAGGCAGCTGTGCAGTTCTTTTAGCAGTCATTGGGTTAGTTGGGCTTGCTCGACTTGCGCACGCCGATGGTCCGAACTTTCGCGCTGACTACAAGCTTGAAGGCTCCAGCCTGGACGGATGGAAAAAGGTAGGGGCTGCAGAGTGGAAAGTGGAAGGCGGAACTTTGACCGGTACTCCGACGAACGCCTCCGGTGGCTGGCTCATGCTGGACAAGTCTTTTGCCGATCTCGCGCTTTACGCGAACGTCCATTGCAGCGCCGGATGCAAGACAGGATTTCTCCTGCGCGCGCAGAAGACGCCTGCGGGATGGAGCGGACTCTATGTATCGATGACCCCGGACGACCTGGGCGCGTATGCAATCACCCTCGATGCGACGGGCAAAGAACTGTCTCGGCAAAAGCTGGAGAAGACCGACAGCGAAGGTGGCCTGGCGTCTCCTATGGGCGCAAACATGCCCGATGAGATTCTTAAGTTCATACAATCAGGCGGATTGAATCCGCTTCCCCTGCCGGCAGGAATTGACTTTCCGGATCTGGCCCTTCCTTCGAACGCCTATCGACCTGGCGACTGGAACGCAATGAACTTGATCTTGTACGGCAACATGATCGATCCGGCGCTCGGCGCCGGTGGCTTCATCGGACCCCGCAGCGGGCTGGAACGCAGCGCCGTACCCAGTGGTCTGGGAACCTATGGTCCGGTCGCGCTCTACGTCGGGGGTAGCGGGGAGGTGCAGTTCAAAGATGTGCAGTATCGCGATCTCGATGTTCTCAAAACTCACAAGGAGCATCTTTCTCCCGAGTTCACCGAGCAACATCTGAATGCATACTACTTCTCCTGGAGTACCGCCGTTGCTGACATTAATAAAGACGGAGTACCGGATATTATCGCCGGTCCTTACTACTATCTAGGCCCGGACTATACCGAAGCCCACGAAATCTATACCCCGACCGTCTACAACCCAGGCACGGAATACCCGCAGAGGTCGATGGTGAATCTCGCCTACGACTTCACCGGCGATGGCTGGCCGGACGTCCTGGTGATGAGCGGACAAGCCGGCGTAGGAACTGCAACACTCTACGTAAATCCACGCGGCGAGTCCAGGCACTGGGATTCGTATGTCGTATTAAAGCCGATCGGAAACGAGGATACACTTCTAGCTGATATCGATGGCGATGGTATGCCCGAAATTATCCACGCGAGCAACAATACGCTCGGGTATTCAAAGCCTGATGCAAAGAATCCGACCGGAAAGTGGATCACGACGACAATCACCGAGCCAGGACCCTGGGGCTCCTACATCGGGCACGGGCTTGGCGTCGGCGATATCAACGGCGACGGCCTCATGGACCTGGTGAGTGCATATGGATGGTTTGAACACCCGGCTAAGGGTAGCGGACAGAAACTGTGGACCTACCATCCGGAGGCATTCGGAAGATGGGGCCACACGCAGGGCGGCGCGGGTGGCGCACAGTTGGGCATCTATGACGTCAATGGCGATGGGCTGAACGACGTGGTGACTGCTCTGGAGGGGCATGGCTACGGCCTCGCGTGGTATGAGCAGAAGCGCGACTCGGCCGGCAAGATCAGTTTTGTAAAGCACACCATCATGGATAATTTCCTGACCAGCAACGCTGGTGACGTGACTTTTACGGAACCTCATGCCACGGAGTTCGCTGATATGAATGGCGACGGCATACCGGATCTGATCACTGGCAAGCGCGCCATGTCGCACCTGTTCGACTATGGCGACCCCGATCCGTTTGGACCAGCGGTCCTTTACGTTTATGCGGTGGTGCGCGATCCCTCGGCGCCAGGTGGCGCTAAGTTTGTACCAACGCTGGTTCATAACCTTTCCGGTGTCGGTTCCCACTTCTCAGTTGTCGATCTGAACGGCGATGGGACGCCCGATATTGTCACATCGGGTATTTATGGAACTTTCGTTTTTTTCAACCATATGAAACAGCAAACGAGCGCGGGAGAGGCCACCAAAGCGTCACAATAAGTCACGTTAACCAAGCGTTCCTGCCAACACAATTGCCTCCTGGAACCCGGACACTATGCAGGACAAATTAGAGGAATGTAATATGCACCCAAAACTGTTGGCGAACCCGATTTTGACTGTAGCTATCTTCGTAGCCGCGTCGTGCGCATTGGCGTGCGCGCAGACTCAAGTGCAAACGACTGCCGGCGCGATCTCAGGAAGCACTGAAAACGGAATTTTTTCATTTAAGGGCGTTCCCTTTGCCATGCCGCCGGTGGGCGACCTCCGTTGGCGCTCGCCCCAGCCGCTCGCCTCCTGGCAGGGGATTCGAAAGGCCACCGACTTCGGGCCCAGCTGCATACAGGTCAAGGCTGGCGAGCGCCTGCCCTGGACAAAGGAGTTTATGGTCCAGAACCAGATCGGCGAGGACTGCCTTTATCTGAATATCTGGACTCCAAAGGTGAGTGCCGATGCGAAGCTGCCCGTGATTGTCTTCATCCACGGGGGAGGATTCAGTGAAGGTTCAGGCGCTATCGAGGTCTATCGGGGCGACAACCTGGCTGCGAAAGGCGTGGTCGTGGTCACCATCAACTACCGCCTGGGGGTACTCGGCTTCCTTGCCCATCCTGAGTTGACCGCGGAGTCGGAACACCATGCTTCCGGCAATTATGGCCTCAGCGACCAGATTGCAGCACTCAAATGGGTCAATGCGAATATCGCGAAGTTCGGCGGGGATCCGCTGCGCGTCACCATCTGGGGACAATCAGCCGGCGCTTTCAGCGTAGCCGCCATGGTAGCAAGTCCGCTCGCTGCCGGACTCTTCCAGCAAAGCCAGGCTGACAGCGGCCTGGGGGTGACCAGCATACCGATATTAAGCCTCAAAGATGCCGAACAGGGGGGCGTCAAGTTTGCTCAGCAACACCACGCTGCGACTATTAAAGAATTGCGCGCGTTGCCGGCCGAAGCCTTGGTCGCCGATCCTTCGGTAGGCACCACGCCAGCGAGCATCCGCTTCAGTCCCATCATCGATGGATGGGTGCTGCCTGACTCGCCCAATAATATGAACGCCAAGGGTTCGGATAACGACGTCGCTGTGATCACTGGCTACCAAGCCGGCGACTCTGCGCTATTCAACCCAACCTTCAAGTCATTAGACGAATACCATCAGATGATTCAGAAGCGCTACGGCCAGATGGCCACGGAATTCGAGAAGCTCTACCCAGTCTCAAATATGGAAGAGGTGAAAGCTGTCGTGGTCTTGAGCGGCCAGGAGGGCAGCCGGGTCTCGGGGTTCCTGTGGGCTTGCGCGCGCCTCAAGTCGCATAGGCAACCTGTCTTCACTTATTACTTCGACCGCGGTATTCCTTGGCCGCAACACCCGGAGTTCGGCGCGTTCCATACCGGCGAGATTCCTTACTTTTTCCTTAATCTGAAGCTGATCGACCGCCCGTGGGAACAGATAGACTTCACGCTGGCCAATACTGTCTCGACGTATTTGATCAATTTCGCCACTCATGGAGATCCTAATGGGAACGGGGTAGCGCCATGGCCCAAGATCGATCCCAGTCAACCTCAGACGATGGAACTCGGAGCACGCACTGGAGCGATGCCTCTGGCAAGCAAGGAGAAGATCGATTTCTGGACTCGGTACTTCAATTCGCCCATTAGTCGGAGTGCGCCACCTTTCTAGGCCGACGCCTCAACTTCCCAGTGGCTCCCTTAGACATACAGCCCAAGGAAGGGGTCTTACCTGCCACCGTCGGGGGCGGGCTCATTCATTTACCTACGAGTTTGGTTGTCAGACCGGGACTGGAACCTTGTCGGAAATGCCGCTGGAACACATTGACCCGAATAATTGAAATGACGGTCAAGAAGCTGGCCAAAATCGCGCCGTCAACTAGTGTCGAGGCAATCTGCGACCGGACGGTGTACGGAGGTAAATTCTGAATTACGTGCTGCATCGACTGCTGGGCTGGCCACTGGTCTTCATCGGGGCTCTGTTGTAACGCGGCCAAGTTAGCGCCAATTTCTTCTCCGAGCGACGGCCGGAAAAGGTTCGGGTCGTCACTCTTTAGAACTGCTGGAACGGAACCATTATTGGGCAGGTGCGGAAGTTTGCGATACCTGTGCGCCCCCACCCTGATTGTAAAAAATCACCGTGCCCTTACGGCCCGCGCTCACAATGTCCGGCTTGCCGTCGCCGTTCACATCCGACACCGTAAGCCGAATCGCGTCGTCGTACGCGTTCGTGACCATTTCGGGCACCCATTGCACCTGGTGGTCCGCTGTGCGCTTCAAGTGGAATATGTAGATCACCGGCGGATCGGTAATATCGTTTTCCATGTCGTAGTGATAACCGTGCGAATACCAACGCTTGCCGGTGATGATATCCGGCAGCCCGTCGCCGTCCATGTCGGCGAAACTCATGGAGTGCAATTCGGTGAAGGCCACGCTCTTGTCTGTCTCTGCCCAACTGGTGCGATCCGCCATGGGCGTAGCGGGATCGCCCATGATCAGGTGCTCTTTCCAGGTAATGTTGCCCTGCGCGTCTTTTTTCTGCTCAAACCAGGAAAGGCCAGGACCGTGCCCCCACAGGCTGCTGACGACATCGATAAGCCCGTCGCCATTCACGTCGTACAGGAATAGGTCGGCGCCTCCATTACCGAAGTGGGCGGGGTGGTACTTCCACAAGACGCCGGGGGTTGGGTTCGCCGGTTGCTCCCACCAGCCAGTCGGCGTAACGACGTCCAGCCGTCCGTTGCCTAGAATATCGCCCTCGCCCATGCCATGCCCGCTCCACAGGCCCTTCTCCGAAATCGCGACGAATTTCCACGGTTTCGTCACATCCGAATCGTCCGGCTGCCAGTAGCCTACCTGCGCGTCGGACCAGTCCCCACGCGTCGCCACCATCCCAGTCAGCACCCTCTTCCCATTGTGGAAGAGGTCTACAAACTGGTTCGATTCGTTGGTGATGAGCGGAACCACCTGATAGTTGGTCCAATGACGATTCTGGCCCTTGGGGTTGACGAAAAGCTGGGCCTGAAACGTCGGCCGCGGACCAAAGGACATAATCGACAGGATGTCGGGGTACCCGTCGTGGTTGAAGTCATAGACCCAGGACATGAAGGTGGGCGGATAGTTGCCATGGGTGATCGAGCCATATTGCGGTACCGGGGGTCCACCGGGATATTCGGGGGCCCCGGCCACATCGATCGGCGCGGGAGGATAGATCTCGTGTGCGTTCTTGAAGTCCGGTCCTTCATACCAGAAGGGACCTGCCACAATGTCCTGATGGCCGGTGTGGTTGATGTCGCCTACCCCGGTTCCTTCGGCGTAGAAAAGGTCTGTGAGCAACTGCTTGCGGTAGTTCGGGGACGTGACTTCGGAAGCTAAACCAGCCACCCGAACGGTGTTGTTCTGGAGCGCGATATGCGTGATGCGGATCTCCGCACCGTCGGGGCCGGCAATGTGCAAAGCGATCTGCCCATACGGATGATGTAGGGTGTCCATCACCGCCCCAGGCAGCGCGATATGGTTCAATGAGCCGTTCACGATTTCGTCGCTCATGGTGACGTGGAGTTCGTTCACTCCGCTAGCCAGCAAAGCAGCCTTCGATTGTTGCCCCACAATTCCGGGCGTGCCCACTCCGCCTCCATGCGCGTCCGTAATGCCCGGACATGGAATTGGAAGGCAGCTCCCGGTTATGAGGAAGTTGGGGGGCACCACGACGTTGGCGGCCTCGCCCCCAAACGCCGGCAACGCTGAGCTGCTGACTATCTTGCCTTGGCCATCCAGGGTGACTCGAGAGACGCTGCCGGCGTCCTTGCCGCTCAGGGCAAGATTGAAACCGCTCGTCGTATCGCCGGTTTTTTCACTGCGGACCAGCACGCTCGGTTGGCAGTTATTGCACTTGAAGGAAGCAGTCAGTTCGGCGGGGCCGTAGACGGAATCCATCACCAGCCAACCCTCCGCGCCGTTGTGCACGGTCCCGACAATGGCGCCATTCTCTACGCGCCATTGCGCCCCACCCACAGTATGCCATCCGGCGAGGCTCGTGCCATCGAACACCGGGCTCATCTTCTGAGGCAAGCCCGCGTGGGCTGCAAACAAGAGCACAACGGCCGTAGCCGGCACTACAAAATACTTCGTCATAACAGTCATCCTTTTGCTGTCGCAAAACGATGTTGGCCGGAATGCCGCACGAACCTGGCGGCATAACTGTAACACTGGCGTTCGCTATAACCCGGAATTTCCAGTTTGCTTTTTGACGCCGGGAGTGTACCACCAATTGCCGCTGCTGCGGTCTTTTTTCTGCATTCGTTCCAGAGCCAACGAACCGGACGCGCTCGGCAGGGCCTTTGCCGGGACCAAAAACCCATGATTTGCCCCATTCCGCAGCGATTTCTGGGACACCTCTCCCTCCGCCTCCTTCGTCGTCCAGATTGGTTTCGTCTTTTCGTAGACGATGACCTGGGTGTAACCGTCATTGACTTCAAATTTCAAACTTTGTCGTTGCGGCGCCAGGTACACTCGCGAAGGCGCCTTAGCGCTCTCCAATGCGGTCTTCGCATTGGAGAGCGGCGCGCTGCTTCCTCAATAATGTCAAGATCCCTCGCGCGGCGAACGGCTGGACACTTCAATAGATGGACGATTCGCTTGGCGATATCCGGCGATGTGTTCGAGAACAGCGACTACGATCGCGGTCGTGCTACGATGAACGGCTGACGAGCCATGAATTCCAGCCGCCGCAGCTTCATCCAACTCGGGGTAGGAGCCGCGTTCTCGCTTTCTGGGAATCGATTGATGGGACAGCAGGGCATGGGCGGTCATACCGTCAAGCCCATGCCGAGAGGCGCGCCCTCCGGGCGTCCCTTCAACGCGCATTTCGTCGATGTTGCCGCAGACGCCGGATTGCGCATGCCGGTGATTTATGGCGGCGAAGAGGCAAAGAAGTACATCATCGAGTCAACGGGATGCGGCTGCGCATTCATCGACTACGACAACGATGGGTGGATGGATTTGTTTATCCTTTCGGGAACTCGTCTTGGCGGGGCCCCCGAAGGCACTACCAATCGACTCTACAAAAACAATCGCGACGGCACATTCACCGACGTCACAGAGAAGGCCGGTTTGCACTCGCTCGGATGGTCCTGCGGCGTATGCATTGGTGACTACAACAACGACGGTTTCGATGATATCTTCTGCACCACCTACGGGCAGAATATCCTTTACCGTAACAATGGCGACGGAACGTTCACGGATGTAACCAAAGCGGCAGGGCTTTGGAGTGACCATGTGAGGTATGGCGCAGGTTGCGCATTCCTGGACTATAACCGTGACGGACACCTGGACTTATTCGTTTCCAATTACGTTGGCTTTACTTTTGAAAGCGCCGGCGTCCCGGGCGAGAATCCTTATTGCCGCTGGAAAGGCATTCCGGTCGAATGCGGACCTCGCGGGCTGAAGACGGGAAAGCATTCTCTGTATCGAAATAATGGCAATGGAACATTTACGGATGTAAGCGAGGCAGCGCGCATTAACCAGGCTCCGGCTACCTATGGCATGACAGTCGTGGCGGCCGATTTCGATGAGGATGGTTGGCAGGACATCTACGTTGCTTCCGATTCCACTCCGAGTCTCCTGTTCATGAATAATCGTGATGGAACGTTTCGCGAAGAAGGAGTCCTGCGTGGCGTAGGACTGAACGAAGACGGCATGGAACAAGCGGGCATGGGGGTCGGCGTCGGCGACTACGATCTGGACGGGCATCTCGACCTTTTCAAAACGCATTTTCTGGATGACGCCAATATTCTTTACCACAACGATGGTAAGGGCAATTTCGACGACGTCACGCGAGCCTCTCGCATTGGGGTCGAAACCCGATATATCTGTTGGGGAGCAGGCATCGTTGATCTGGACAACGATGGTCGTCCGGATCTTTTCATGGTTACCGGCCACGTTTATCCGGAGGTGGAACGAACCCTGCCGCAATATCCCAACAAAACACCGCGCGCCGTCTTTCGGAATCTAGGCGACGGAATCTTCGAAGAACTCATTGAGGAGGCCGGCCCGGGGGTAGCGGCGCCTCACTGCAGCCGGGGATGTGCTTTTGGAGACTTCGATAACGACGGAGATATTGACATTCTGATTATTAATCTGAACGAGCCTCCTTCGCTGCTTCGCAATGACCTCCGGGGCACGACGAATCATTGGATCAAGGTAAAACTGGAGGGCGCAAAGTCCAACCGGAGTGGCATCGGAGCCAGAGTTCTAGTCCACTATGGGAATAAGACCCAAGCGCAAGCCGTGTTAAGCCAATCCAGTTTTTTTTCCTGCAACGACCCGCGTTTGCATTTCGGCCTGGGGCCCTGTACTACCGCTGACATTGACGTCTATTGGCCAAGCGGGCTCCATGAAGCTTTCAAAGGAATCTCTGGGAATCAGCTAGTTACTTTCAAGGAAGGGGTCGGGCCAGTGGCTAGCCGCGGCTGGTCCAAAACGTGAAATTCAAGTTCCAAGTGCCCGCTTGGTAAACAGGTCGTTTGCTAGCGTACGCCGGCTAACACTGTCACGAGGTCAGCTGGCCGCAGTATCCCCGCGTTTCCTTCCATAGTGGTTGACGCAGAGCGTACGGGCAAGACGGTGTTGCTCTCAACCGAGGCGCCTCGCATTCGCAGATTTGCACATCGGAGGCCGCTATTGTCTGAAGGTCCCTTTTAGCGATGGCGATTTTTTCCCTTGACAAGCCCCACTGTGATACGTATCTTCCGTCCGAATTCGAACAGTATCCCCGGATCAGTCCCGTATGCAAGGAGGGAATGATATGAAGATTCGGAAGTCGGGAAGTTGGATATTGGTTTTTCTCCTTTGGGCGGTCACTCCGGCAGCCCTTTTTGGCCAGAACACAACCGGAAAGATTGCCGGACTCGTCTCAGACAACACCGGCGCCTCGGTTCCTGGGTGCACCGTCACGTTAACCAATCTGGACACCGCCGAAAGCAACACGATTACAACTGACTCATCCGGCATACTATTCGTTTCCCAACATCAAGCCGGGGCGCTACAAGCTTCAGGCAGAGAAGAGCGGGTTCAAGGTTTTCGTCCAACAACCGATCGTTGTGGAGATCGAAAGCGGACTCAAAATCGACATTACTTTGGCGGTTGGTGCGGCCACCGAGACGGTTCAAGTAACCGGTCAGACGCCTTTACTCCAGCCGGAGACGAACTCGCTGGGGCAAGTCATCGACCAACGAGCCGTCACCGATATGCCCCTCAACGGCCGCAACCCGATTGCCTTAACGGCAATGGTGCCCGGCGTTGTGCCGCAGGGCCAGCCTTCGGCCGGAAACTCGTCGACCGGCAACCCGGTCGGCGCCAATCCGTTCGCGCTGGGAGATTTTCAGATTGGCGGAGGCCAGTCCGGTCAAAGCCAGATTCTGATTGATGGTGTACCGACGAATGGAGCGTACCTGAATGTAGTTACCGTTATTCCGACCCAGGACGCCATCCAGGAATTCAAGGTGCAAACCAACAACCTGGGGCCAGAGTACGGCCGGTTTGCCGGCGGAGTCATCAACCTTACGACCAAGTCGGGAACGAACCAGATCCATGGTACGCTCTACGAATTCATACGCAACAAGGTGCTGAACGCCAATGACTTCTTCGACAACAGAAATGGTGTCCCGCGCCCTCCCTTTACGCAAAACCAATTTGGGGGCAACGTCGGAGGACCTGTTCTCAAGGACAAGTTGTTCTACTTCGGCGGCTATGAGGGTTTTCGGCTGCGCAAGGGGAGCCCGTTCCAAGGGTATGTTCCCACAGCTGCCGAGCGCAGCGGTGATTTTTCCGCAGTCGGATCGGCCAACACTGCTTCGGCATTCCAAATTTACGATGCAACGACGAGCGGCGTGGGAGGGAACCCGGCTTGTAACGGAACCAATCCCGTTTGCAGAACGCCCTTCCCGGGCAACATCATTCCCACGGCCCGGCTCGACCCCACCGCGGTAGCGCTTTTGAAGTACTATCCGCTCCCTAACCTGACCGGTAGCAGTACCGCTAACTACGCAACCAGTTACAGCACCGGCGGCAACATCGATCAGTACAATGCGCGCGTCGACTATGCCCTGAGTCAGAAGCAGAGGATTTTCGGACGTTACACCCAGTCGAAGATCCTTTCGCTTCCCGACAGTCCTTACCCCGGACTCTGTACCGACCGCTGCACGGAAACCACCACGGCTAAACAGATTTCTCTCGGAGACTCCATCACGCTTAACCCCACCTCGATCCTGGATTTGCATTTTGGTTTCACGCGTTATATCTACTTGCGCATCACCTCTCACCGAGGGCATCGACTTGTCGCAGTTTGGAGGAACCTGGGCGTCGCTAGCGCCGGAGTTCACGTACACGCACGTCCCCATTGTGTGCATCTCGGAAGCCTCGAACGATGGCCACTGGTGCAACGGAGTGACCGGGGCCGGCAGCGGTATCGGCGCACATGACAATACCTACAGCTTCGACCCGTCGTTCGTGAAGATTATCGGCAAGCACACGGTGAAGGTCGGGATGGAATATCGCGTTCTGCAGAACAACTATTACCAGACCAACGAACCTGCAGGCCAGTTCCAATTTGACGCCGGGATGACGGCGGCCAACCCGCAAAACCCGGGCAACGGCACGGTGGGCATCGCTGCGGCGGCCGGGGGCAATGGATATGCTTCGTTCCTGCTCGGATATGGGAGCACCACCAACACCGGCAACAGCAACGCGGTGGAGGTAGTGAAGACCGCCGATCAAGACAAGTACTGGGCGTTTTATGCCGGCGACACATTCAACCTGAGCAGGAAGATCACGCTCAATCTTGGAGCTCGCGTCGACCTGCAAGGCAATTGGACTGAGCGCCACAATCGCATTGTCGCGTTGAATCCCACCGAAGCCAGCCCATTGCTGGCAATGAGTAGTGCTGTATCCGGCGCGTTTCCCAACCTGAAGGGCGGTTATGACCTGGTAGCCTCAAGCCGTCATCCAAGCCGCTCTCCCTTTCCCAACTGGAACCACGTGAGCCCGCGACTTGGGGTTTCGTACCAACTCGACCAGAACACCGTGATCCGGACCGGCTACGGGATGTTTTACCTGCCGGTGGACTTACGGTGGAACGATGCGCCTCACAACCTGTTCATTAACTCGTACACAGATCCATGGCTGGTGGCCCAGTCCGACGGGGTCACGCCAAAGGCCACCTTGTCCAATCCGTTCCCGGGCGGAGTCACTGAGCCCCTGCAAAGAAATCAGTCCGCGATCGATGTTCAAGGCGTTGGCAATTCAGCGGCCCCGCCCTTCACAAAGTCTCCCTATATGCAGCAGTGGAACCTGGACGTCCAGCGCGAATTTAAGGGGGAGCTGTTGGTGGACGTGGCCTATGCCGCGTCCAAGGGTACGAATTTGCCCATGCACTCGCAAGATATCGATCAGCTGCAAGCGCAAAACCTGCCGCAAAATGCCGCGGACGTGACAGCTCTGAACACCCTGGTCCCCAATCCGTTTGCCGGCAATTGCACCGGGTGCACCGGCCCGGTGCAATCCGGTAATATCGGGACCAATGCGACGACAAAGGTAGCCCAGTTGCTGCTGCCGTTCCCGCAGTTCGATGACTTTAGCTACGCTGAATACGATAACCGTAATTCGAGCTATAACTCGATGCAATTGAAGGTGGTGAAGCGGTTTACGGCCGGGGCCCAAGTGCTTGCCAGCTACACCATCGCCAAGCTCATCGACGATACCAACAATGAGATCAATTGGCTTGAGGCCGCGTCTCCAAGTTGGGGAGATGCCAACGCCTATAACCTCAAGGGAGAACGCAGCCTGGATGGCTTCGATGTTTCGCAGCGGCTGGTGATCGGCAGCATTTTGGATTTGCCCGTTGGACAGGGTAAGTTGATTGGCAAAGACGTAAACGGACTTACCGACAAGTTCATTGGCGGGTGGGGCATTAACACCATCATCACTTTCCAGACGGGCTTCCCGATTATCGTCGGTGGCTGCCCAGGTGCGCTGAGCAGCTCGGGTATTCCCGAAACGGGTTGTGCACGGCCGACGAGAACAGCCAAGTCGCACCTCGAAGGCGGTTCCAAAAACGCGAAACTCGCTGAGTGGTACGACACTTCTGTATTCACAGCCGGCGCTCCGAACGACTATGGGTATGGCACCGATTCGCGTACCGAGCCGAACATACGTGGCGACGGACAAAAGAACTTCGACTTTGCCTTCTTCAAAGACACGAAGTTTGGCCCGGATGGTCGATTCGTATTTGGGTTCCGGGGTGAGTTCTTCAATTTATTCAATCGGACGCAGTTTAATCCGCCACAAGGCTGGGGCTCCCAGTTTGGCCAGGTGACGGGCAGTTACAATTTGCCGCGCATCATTCAGTTTTCGGGCCGAGTGAGCTTCTGATTTCCTCACGATATGTGTCCGGCGGGCTGAGGCCCGCCGGACACAGCGATTCTTTTCTTATTTCTTTTCCCCGGTTGGGTTGCCATTGTGGGTTCCTCATCTAATAATCATCTTTCCAGCTTGATGAAAATATGAGGGAACTTCGATTGACTTCCTTTCCATTTCGATTCTTTCCCAGTCTTTTTGCCTTTAGGCTCGGCCGGCCCGGCCATCTCGGCCATCCTCACGTCAAAGCTGTTTGCTCTCCCTGCTTGCGCTTTCGCTGCTGAAGCCCGGATTGGCAACCGGACAATCGTCAGAGCAGGACATCGAAACATCTTTTCGCGCGGGTCAGGCAGCTCTCAGACAGGGCGATTTTCTCCGCGCCACCGAACAATTCAAGAAGGTTCTCGCCCTGGACCCAAGCCTGGTCGAGGCGCAGGTCAACCTGGGCCTCGCATACCAGAGCCTCCTCGACTATGACGCGGCAGTCCGTTATCTGGCCCCTGCCCTCCTCGAACGACCGAACCTGGCCGGCCTTAATATCATTGTGGGGATGGACTACCTTAAACTCGGCCTGCCGGAAAAAGCCGCTCCTTACCTCCGGCGTGCATTGGAACTCGACCCTTCAAGCCCTGATGCCCATGAGGCGATGGCTGTATATCACTTGACTCAGGAGAATTTTCAAGGTGCGGTGGAACAGTACCGCAAAGTCGCCGGCCTCAATTCCGACCAGGCCGAGGCCTTGTTTACACTTGGACACCAGTACCTGGATATGGCGGCGCGTCTGGCCTATCGGGGCGCTCGGCTTTATCCAGACTCCGCTTGGGGTCATCGATTCCTTGGCGACATGCTATCGGAACGTGATCGCTGGGAAGATGCGGCGCTTGAATATAACAAGGCCCTCGCCATAGAACCACGACAAGCCGGATTGCATACATCGCTCGGGGAAGCCTATCTGCACACTGGAAAGTTAGAGGACGCTGAAACAGAATTTCGTCACGAGCTCCAGCTTGATTCACGATACGAGCGGGCTTGGCTTGGCTTGGTAAACCTTCAACTGGCTAAGGGTCAGGCGCTCGAGGCCCTAGGCTCGGTCACCACAGTCTGGCAAAACTCTCCGGAATACTTGAAAGCGCATCCGGAATTACTCTCGATCGAACTCACCAGGGAGGTTGCACAAGCTTGCATTTCGCGCTTGCTGGACCAGCCTGAAGGGCCGGCGAAACATCTTCTATTGTCCGCCCTGTACGCCTCTGTCAATGAAAACGATCGTTCTGACGGCGAATTACAATCCTTCCAAAACGACCTGTTGAAATGGCAACAGACCTCTCGTGTTCATTCACAAGCACATGCGGATTTCTGCAAGCTCCATCAGTACTCTCGCTGCATAACATCGCTTCAACAAGCGAAGCCTCTGACCTATTCGGCCTATCTCCTTCTCGGGAAAAGCTACTTTACATTGCAGCAATACGAACGTGCGGCCGAAATGTTAGCCCAGGTGCATGGCGACAAAAATGCAAATTCTGAGGCCAGCTATTGGTTGGAGCGGACATACCAGGCCCTGGGGGCAGAGTCCTATGCGCAACTTGAAAATTCTTTCCCCGACTCCTGGCGAACTCACCAGTTGCGTGCCGAAGACTTCGCCCTTCGCCGGGATCATGACGACGTTATCAAAGAGTATGAGGCGGCACTTCATTTGCGTCCGAATGAGGCAGAACTTCACGAAGCAATCGGAGAATTCTACCTCGATAATCGCTCTGACGAAGACGCGCGGAGTGAGTTGGAGAAGGCTGAGGCGCTTGACCCCTCGCGCACCAAGACGCTTTATCTGCTCGGCCGTCTCTACGTGCTTGATAGCGAGAACGAAAAGGCAGTGCCCGTTCTCGAGCGTGCGCTGCAACTACAACCCAATTTAAATGAAGCCAGCTCCTTGTTAGGGACGGCATATATACGCATGGGAAAGTTTGCCGAAGCGGTGCCGAGACTGGAGAAGGCGGCGCCGTTGGATCATATGGGTAACATCCATTATCAATTGTTCCAGGCATATCGAAAGCTCGGCGAAACCGAACTCGCGCAGAAGGCTCTGGCACGCTCACAGGATATTCGTCGAAGCTCTCTTGAACATGACCAAGCTGTGATCATGGGGTCTCCGCAAGTGGAATCTGACCCGCAGTGACCGATCATCGCGAACACGACAACGTTCGCTCGCGTGGCTACGGTGTAGCCACCTCAAGTGTCCCGGCGAGAGCGAGAGGGAAATCATGCAGAGCTGACGGCCGAAGCACAGGCGAAACAGCCCGGCGTCAAACAGCCTGGCGTAAACTTCAGTAGTCGGCGTTGCGTCGATATAGAATTAGGCATCCTGCTTCCGTGATGACTCTGACGGATCGTCGCTTATTGAAACTCCTGCTGCTGTTTGTTGCACCCACGTTGATCTGGGCGCAAGTCGGCGATGAGCACTCGGCGGGTTGTGCCAAGTGTCACGTTGAAGGGCGTACACAGCCCACCACTGATATGGCGCACGCCCTCGAAACCGTCGAGCAAACCCGCATTCTCATCGACCACCCCCTCCTTACAGCGACCGATGGCAAATACTCGTATCGTATCGAGCGCAAGGGCGATCAAAGCCTCTACTCTGTAACCGACGGCACGGCCACGATCACGATGCCCATTCGCTGGGCCGTGGGTGCCAGTTCTGCCCTGGGTCAGACCTTCATCCTCGAGAAAGACGGCAAGTTTTACGAGAGCCGCATGAGTTGGTTTCGGGAGCTCGACAGTTTTGGACCTACACTCGGTGGGCATTTCGCTCACCCGGCCGACCTCAATGAAGCCGCTGGCCGATTGATGAGCCAGAGCGAGACGCTGCGCTGTTTCGGATGCCACGCCACCAATGCGGTTTCCGGGAAACAGCTTACGTTGGACAAGATGACGCCGGGAGTTCAGTGCAGTCATTGTCACGAAGCCGCTGAGGCCCATCTTGCAGCCATGGCCGGGGGCAGCGGCAAGTCCGCGGTGCCCGCCGGACTTGGCGATCTGCGCGATTTCACCGCTGAAAACGTATCTAACTTCTGCGGCCGCTGTCACCGCACCTGGGCAGAAGTCCTGGTGGAGGAAGACCGCAGTATCAACAACGTTCGCTTCCAGCCTTACCGCCTATGGGGAAGTAAATGCTACGATCCCGACGACGCGCGCATCAGTTGCGTGGCCTGCCACGACCCGCACAAGGAATTCAGCGTACAGGCGGCTGACTATGACGCAAAGTGCCAGGCCTGCCATGGCGGCGGAAAGGTCGAAGCCAAAGCCTGTCCGGTGTCGAAAAACAACTGCGTCTCGTGCCATATGCCCAAGATCGAATTGCCGGGCGCCCACTACAAGTTCTCCGATCATCGCATTCGCATTGTGAAGCCTAATGAGCCCTATCCCCGCTAACGAGTGCATCGCGCACGTTCGCACAGTTCACCGGCGTGCCGTGGGGCTTGAGTGCGATCATACTTGTCCAAATTAGCTTTTTTGTAGTCATGGGACCCTCGTTGTTTGACTCTGTCCCTCCATCTTCACCACTGCCAAGGTGGGCCGCCACCCTGCAATTTGTCATCCCGACCGCAGCGCAGACTTCGAGCATCGGACTGACGGTCACGACTCCATCAAAAAGCGCGCAGGTTATCTGCCAGGAGAGCAGCGCCTCGCAGGAGATACCTGGATCATTTTCGATCGCGTGTGTTGCCCCATTCAGGTCTTGATCAAGTGCGCCTCCAATCAGGATGGCAGGAGTCTTCGCATCGCCGGAGACAGCCAGATCCTGTAAGAAAAGGTGTTGCCGGGCAGTGGTCGCGAACTCCTTTGCCAGCGCCGCATCCGAGGAGTTGGAGCCAAAGGCCATGGAGCCTGCTGATCTCTTCTCCACCCGAAGCAACTTAAGACTTGTTCCCGTACTCCCCAAGACATCGTAGTAAGTGATGGCCGTGCCTAGATAGCCGCTTGGAGTATGGCCGGAACTGCGATGGTCAAAGAAATCACGTTCTATTCTCAACTCCATCTTAGGCGCCATGTCGACGTAGCCCCCGGGTCCGTACCTATAGCGATAGAACAGCGTGTCCTCGACCGGAGGAGAAAGGCTTGCAGCGATTCGCTGTTTCACGTGGAGATATTCATCCACCGAGACAAAGCGCTGTTTCTGTTGCAGTTCATAAAGGAGCTTTTTCGAAGCTTCGCCATTCCTCTTTCATATCGACGGCGCCGGCGCTCGTTTCCCAACAGAATTCCGCATAAATCCTTTGCAATAAATCCGGAACACGGCTGCCACACACGGGAATGTGCGAATTTAGAATCGTGCGTCCGCTAGTGAACACTTCTCCCGGTAACTTCCGCATGAACGACAGCCGGCGGTAGGATAAACGAGCGAGCGCAGCCCGAGACCAATCAACGGGCGCCTTCGTTCTTCTGGAGACCTCATGGCGGATCCCGATGTGTATGTGAATATGCCCGATTCTCCTCTGCCCAGCGCCCTGCCGAAAGGCTGGACGGTCTCGCATCCGGCTGACCCGCTCACCGTCGTCGGACCGGAACGCGATCTGACGATCTCTTACTTCAGTGGTCTCCCGGGAGGCAGCGTCGACGAGCAGGTTCGCTCTGCTTGGCGACAGCTCGACCCGGAATTCGACAAGCCCGTCCGGCACCAGGCCGACATGCCGTCGACGGAAGGCTGGGATCGCGTAATTCAGATTGTCTACGATATGCCGGCCAATGAGAGCCGCCTGGCGGTGGCCATCGTGCGCATCGCTCGGCGAGCGAGCCTATATCAATTTAATCGATGGCGCCAAGGCCGCCTTCAGTCGCCGCCTGGCGCAGATTTCGGAGATCAGCAGAGCGTGGAAGCCTGCAGGTTTACACGAGCCCAGCCTTGCCGGGACGAAGCCGAAGTCCTTTGGTGATGCAGAGGGGCGTGCTATGAGCGACTTTATCCGCTCGGCCATGCAGCAGCTCCGCATTCCCGGCGTGGCGGTCGCCATTGTTCAGAACGGCGAGACCGTTTATGCGGAAGGCTTCGGCGTGCGCAGGGCCGGCAGCAACGATCCAGTGACGCCGGCTACCCGCTTTATGATCGGTTCCTCCACCAAGCCGCTCACTACCTTGATGATGGCGAAGCTTGTGGACATGGGGTGCTTTGCCTGGACCACGCCGGTTGCTCAGGTCCTCCCGGGGTTCTCGCTCGCCGACGCCGAGGTTACCAGCAAACTCGAGATGCGGCATACAGTCAGCGCGAGCACCGGCATGCCGCGCCGCGATGTCGATTTGCTCTTCCGATTTCAGGGCATTCGTCCTGAAGATCGCATCGCTGAAATGAAGGCGATGCTGCCCACCACCGGCTTTGGCGAAACCTTCCAGTACTCCAATTATCTGGTGGCTGCCGGCGGATATGCCGCGGCCCATAGCTTCGCCCCCGGCTCCTCTCTGACTGAGGCATACGAGCGCGCGATGGGGCAGCTGGTCTTCGAACCGCTGGGTATGCGACAGACATCCGTTCTTTGCAACCACTCACCTGAGGACGCAGCTCCCCATGGCTCCGACCTGGAAGGGAACTCCGTTCCCATCGACCCCGCCATGGAGCGGTTTGCCGATGCTGTGGCGCCGGCTGGCTCGGTCTGGTCCACCATTCTCGATATGGCAAGCTATGTGCGATGTGAGCTGCGCAATGGCGTCAACGATCACGGCGAGCAGGTTGTTTCGGTGGAAAGCCTGATGACTCGCCGTCAACCTGCGATCAAGATCGATGACCGAAGCAGCTATGGGCTCGGCCTGTTCCTTACGGAACGCCAGGGTATCGCCGAAGTGATGCACGGCGGCAACACTCTCGGTTTCACCTCGGATATGCTGTTCCTGCCGCAGCACGGGATCGGGATGGTGATCCTCACCAACATGCGCGCTGCGAATACATTCCTGGGTGCGGTTCATCAACGGCTGCTGGAGCTGCTCTTCGACGCAACCGCCAAGGCCGAGGCGGTTGTGGCCGCAGCTTCCACTGCGACGGAGCAATCCCTCGAGCGCACCCGGCAACGCGTGAAAACCGCTCCGGCCGAGACCGCCTGGATCGAGAAGTACGTCGGATCGTATGGCTCGCAAGAACTAGGTCCGGCGCGAATCTTCAAACGCGAGGCGGGCTACGTGGTCGACTTCGAATCCTGGTCGAGCGATCTTGGAGTGGAAGAGCAATCCAAAGAAAGCCGCCAAATCGTCCTTACCTGCCCGCCGTGGCAGGGCGGCCTCCGGTTACAGGTCTCTGACAATTCCAGCGATCTGATTCTCGACGGCGGCCAGACGACGTACCGCTTTGCGCGAATCGATTAGACAATCACTCGTAGTGTAATGTCTTTGCCAGGTCCAGCCGCAACGCGCGCCGCGCCGGCAACAGCGCCGCAAGGCCTAGGATGGCCATCAACACCAGAATTGCCGCGGCGTAGCTCGCCGGGTCAAGATTGCTCACTCCGTAGAGGGCAATGCGCAGTATTCTAGAAGCCGCGCCGGCGATCCCCACTCCTGCTGCCATGCCGATAGCCACCGGCCACACGAACTGCTGCAAAACCGCCGTCAACAGCTGCGTTTTCCCGGCGCCGAGTGCCATCCGGATCGCCATCTCCTTCATCCGCTGCGAAACCGAGAACGAAACCAAACCAATGATTCCCACCGCGGCCACTAGCATCGCCACCAGCCCGGTCAGCGTTACCGCCTTGGCGATATTCTCAATCAGCCCCAACACCTTATCGTGATACAGCACCTTCATTTGCCTGATCTCGGGAAACAGCTTTGCATCCATGCTCTCGCTGATCCCTTTGATCATCGGCGACAGACTGTCCGGGTCTCCAATAGTCCGGACCATGACCACCATTCCCGGCATATCCGCCTGCTGTGCCGGCCAGTACTGCTCAACTGCGTCGTCATCGTTTGCCGCGTTTATATGCGCGTCGCCTGCCACACCCACAACAGTGTCCTTCGCGTCACCGTTTGGCAGTTGCTGGCCAATCGGATTCTGACCCGGCCACTCCATCCGCGCCATGGATTCACTTACGATCACCGCATTCCTCTCGCCCGCATAGAACGTTCGCCCTAAACGTAGCGGAATGCCCATCGTTTCGAAGAGCCCAGGCGTAACCCAGTTCGGATAAACAGGCAAACGATGCCCGTTGATCTCCTCATCCATACTTGCAACCGTATGTCCCATCGGAGGCAGCTTGACCAGGGACACCGACTTGACCCCCGGGAGGGCCCGAATCCGCTCCTGCATCGTATTCAGATAGGCTTGCGCCGCTGCCGGCGAATAGTTATGCTGTGCCAGCTGCGCATCCACGCTCAGCAACTGCTCATATGCAAATCCGGGGTCCGTGTGCAGCACATGCAGCGTCGCCCGCACCAGTAGCCCGGCCACAATCAGCAGCACGCAACTGGCCGCCACCTGCGAAGCAATCAACACCTGCCGAACGATCGTCTTGCGCTGCCGCTGCCGAGCAATCTGCAGTGCCGGCGCAAATCCGAAAAACACCGCCGCGGCCATCGCCATCACGAATGTGAACACCAGCACTCGCCAGTCCGGTTTGGCGCTCAGCCATCCTTGCGCGTGCAACTCCGTCAGCGCCACCCGCAGTCCCAGCGTGCTTAGCCCCAGCCCCGCCGTTGCACCCAGCAGAGCCAGCACCAAGCTTTCCGTCGCCAACTGCCTGAAGATTCGTGCTCGCGTCGCCCCAATCGCCATGCGGATCCCCATCTCGCGTTCCCGACTCACCGCCCGCGCCAGCAGGAGACCTCCCAGGTTGGCGCACGCCACCGCCAGAATCAGCAAAGTCAGCAGAGCCACCATCGCGGCCACCCGGTACATTGCCGGCTGCATCACCTGCAAATGCCCGCCCGCATGGATGTCGATGTATTCCCCATCCCAAATGTCCTTCGGATACTGCCGGCGCAGCTCGTTTGTGAGCGCCTTCAGCTCCTCCGCGGCCATTTTTGCCGTCACCCCGGGAGCAAGCCGTCCCCACATCCGGACACTGCTCGCTCCCGGATCTGTGAGCACGGTACTTCCGGTTACAAAATAAGGCTGCTGCGCCATCGGTATCCACAGATCCGGAGTCTGCCCACCGAGGCTCGCAAACTCATAAGGCGTCACGCCAATCACCGTTGCAGGCTTCCGGTCCAGCTTCACCGTCCGTCCCACTACACCCGGGTCGCCGTTGAACCGGTGCTGCCACAGGTTATAGCTCAGCACTACAACCGGCGGAGCCGTCGCTTCGCTTTCCCGTGCCGGATCAAACAGCCTGCCCACGGCCGCTGGCGTTCCCAACTCCGAAAAGTAATTCGCCGTGGCAAACGAAGCGCTCGTCCCATGCAGATCGTCATCCATCTGCATGGGCGGGACCCCCAGCACGGCGATCATCGCCTTCAGCGACTTGGCATGCTCCCCATAAAATACCGCCGACAAATACGGCATCTCGCTCGTATATTGTTCCGGCGACCTCCGCTCCAAACGCACCAGCGACCCCGGATCCGGTACGGGCAATGGCTCCAGCGCCAGCATGTTGAATAGGCTGAAGGCCGCCACATTTACACCAATGCCGATCGCGAGCACCAGTACCGCGGTCACGGTGAAGCCAGGCGAGCGGGCCAGCATATGCCTGGTATAGCTCAGGTCCTGCACCAGCCGGTCCAGCCAGGTCCAGCCCCAGGCTTCCCGCGCTTGTTCCCGCATACGCAGCATGTTGCCGAAGTTGCTGCGCCCCGCACGGGCCGCCATCTCGCGATGAAATTCCATGTCATTCTCCAGTTCCGCATCAAATCGTCGGCGGTTGAGGAGGTAGCGAATGCGGCGGAAGATTTCACCCATGGAAGGCTCCGTGGTTCCTTGTGTCTGTTATGCAGTGCGCAAGATGCTCTGTATCGCTTGCGTCACGCGATCGTATTCCGAAAGCTCAGCCTTCAGATGCTTGCGCCCCTCCGGTGTGAGGCGGTAGAAGCGTACCTTGCGGTTGGTCTCTGATATGCCCCACTCGGCTGTTACCCAGCCCTTGACCAGCATCTTTTGCAGCGTAGGGTAGAGCAGTCCCTCTTCCACCGCCAGCACTTCGCTGGAGAGAACGTGAATTCGCTGCGCCAATGCATAGCCGTGCAACGAACCGGATTGAAGGACGCGCAGAATCAGCATGGGAAGCGCGCCAGCAGGCATTCCAGGCTTAGGTGTATCGACCATAGGCATAACAATATTAGGTATACATTCGCTCGTCAAGCGAGAAACCGGGAAAGGGGACAACGCGGTTGTGCTTACATCTATCCTTCGCGCCGGAGGTGAAGAAGCGTGTGCCCTGCGACCCAGATGTATTTTCCGGCGCGGATTCTCAAACGCGATCCAGGTACACGGTCGATTTCGAATCCTGGTCGAGGGGATCTGGGAGTGGAGATGTCCGATTACGAACAGCGCTTAACGATTTCGGACAGGCTTGACGTGATTTCTCGCCGAGCGATGATCTTGAGTAGCCTACATTCATCGAGTTGCGTCCCGCCTGAAGTGGTGAAAGGATTGCACTCCTCGATGTTTGCCATAGGTGAATCACGATGCTCAAGGATTATCGCTACGCAATCCGGCAAATCCGAAATTCGCCCGGCTTCGCCATCACGGTCATTGCCACGCTGGCACTGGGCATTGGCGTCAACACTGCTGTCTTCAGCGTGATGAATGCGGTGCTGCTGCGCATGCTGCCGGTGCGCGAGCCAAAACAGCTCTTCTACCTGACCCATGCCAACATGCCGCCGAGCGTCGGGAACATCGCGGATTCGCGGTACACCTTTGGCATCAATGTCTACCGCCGGCTCAAAGAAGACCAGTCGGTATTCTCCGATGTGATTGCCTACGCTCCGCTTTCTGAACATAAGACCGCGGTGCGCTTCGCAGATACACCCGAGGAAATCGAGGCCAATGAAGTAAGCGGAAACTTCTTCTCCGCGCTCGGAGTGGGTATGGCCGCCGGCCAGCCCTTTAACTCCGCCGACGAGGACCAGCACTCGCAGGCAGCCGTCATCAGCTACGCATACTGGACCCGCCGTTTCAACCGCGACCCCAGCCTTATTGGCAAGCCGATCTTCGTCAACGGGGTGCCGTTCACGGTGACGGGTGTAAGTGCGGCCGGTTTTTATGGAGTCGAATCCGGCGGTTCGGCGAGCGATCTCTGGGTACCGCTACAAAATCGACCCGAATTGAATTCCTGGGGCGTGCCTGCAACCAGCCAGAACACGCTCTACTCCAGCCCCAACTGGTGGAGCCTGATGTTGATGGCGCGCCTTAAGGACGGAGTCACCCGGCAACAGGCATTGGCAAGGATAAACCCTCTCTTTAACCATGCCGCCTATGAGACTACAGGCGTTGAAGATAGGAAGAAGGGACAGAAACTGGAATTGGCTTTGGTGGCCGCCCAGGGATTGGGCACCGCGAGCAGCGACTACCGCGATCCTCTGCGCGTTCTGATGGGCATGGTGGCGCTGGTTCTGGTCATTGCATGCGTGAACATTATCATGCTTCTGGTCGCGCGCAGCTCCGTGCGCGAGCGCGAATTCGCCCTGCGGCTTGCGCTGGGCGCGGGCCGAGGGCCTCTATTCCGGCAATTGCTGATCGAGAGCGGCGTTCTGGTCACAGTTGGGTCTTTGCTCGGCTGGTTCTTTGCTGTGGAAGCAACGCACTTACTCGGCATCTGGTCGGAGTTGGAAGTGAGTCTTTCACCCGACAAGCCAGTCTTCCTTTTTACGCTGGCCATTTCAGCACTTTCCGCACTTCTGTTTGGTATTGCTCCCCTGCGCACCGCGGCTCGCACAGAGGTTGGACTTGTGCTTAAGTCGGCAGGCATGCAAACCACGTCAACGCGGGGGCGCATGTTGACGGGAAAAATCCTCATCGCACTCCAGATGGCCTTTTGCGTCGTTCTGCTTTTCGCATCCGGGTTGCTGCTCCGCACCTTGCGCAATTACCAGAACGTCGACTTGGGGATGCGCGCCGAAAGTGTCCTCGCCGTGGACATTCATCCCGTCGGCGCGCCCGATTACGCCCACTCGCTGGCTTTCTATACGCAACTGACCCAACGTCTGCGGGCGCTCCCCGGGGTGAAGTCAGTCACACTTGCTGAACTTCGTCCCGGCACCGGCTGGTCAGACAACGCTCCTCTCACGATCGACGGACATTTGTACCCGTGGGACGACGGCAGAAATATGCTGCGCAGCAATCTGGTCGGCCCGGATTTCTTCGCCACTCTAGGAATTCCAATGATCGCCGGCCGGGACATCAGTCAATCCGATACACAGACCGCGCAGAGGGTGGTCGTAGTCAACCAAACCCTCGTCGACCGCTATCTCAAGGGTATTTTTCCTATTGGCCACACGGTCGGCGACGCCAAGCATGTCGCCACCATCGTGGGAGTCGCGCGGGACAGCAAATACGCTTCCAGTGATGAGGAAAAGATGCCGATGATCTGGGGCAGCTATCGGCAGCAAAAAATGATTCAGAGCATGGATGTCGAAATTCGCGCGTCCGGTGACCCGATGAGCCTTCTTCCAGCAGTTCGACGGGTGGTCCGTGACCTCGATCCCAACGCTCCGCTGGGTAAGCCCCAGCTTCTGCAGACCGGCTTTGAAGAAACTTACCTGATGCCTGCTCTGTTCGCACGGCTGGCCATCTTCTTCGGCGCTCTCGCAGCGACGCTGGTCGCCGTCGGGCTTTATGGGACGCTAGCCTACCGCGTCTCACGCCGGACAACTGAGATCGGTGTACGCATGGCGCTCGGCGCAGCCCGTGCCGAGGTGCTGTGGATGATCGTTCGCGAAAGTCTCTTCCTGATCGCCGCCGGCCTCACCGTCGGATTACCGCTTGCCTGGTTTACATCGAGACTGATGGCTTCTATGCTCTTTCAGCTTTCGCCCCACGACTCGGTCAGCTTTGTAGCCGCCGGATTGGGCATGTTGCTCGTTTCTCTTGCCGCCGCACTCATCCCAGCGCGCCGTGCTGCGTCGATTGAGCCTATGCAGGCGCTTCGTTCCGAATAACAAATACATCCTGTCGCAAGGTGGGAGCCCCCGCATTTATGCGGGGGTAAGAGCGCTTTAGCGCTCTGTGAAAGAGTCTCGACTCTCATCACGCGCTTTAGCGCTGGCAAGTCTGGCGTCAAAGAGACTTTCGATACACAAGGAATCCGGATTTCTCCGCAACTTGGTCATATAGCCGCATAGCGGTGGCATTGGTCTCATGGGTGTGCCAATACACCCTGCTGCAGCCGGCGTATTTCGCGCGTCGATAGATCTCCTCTATCAGCGCACGCCCCACTCCCTTGCCGCGAGCCGCTTCGAGAGTGAATAGGTCTTGCAGGTAGCAGATGGACTCAATGGCAATCGTAGTGCGATGAAAGAGGAAATGCGCCAGGCCAATGAGTTGTCCCGAGTCCTCCGCGACCAGAGCTTGCATAGGTTCATAACCGTCGAAGAAGCGCGACCACGTCATGTTGATAACGGTGTCCGGCAACGCGGTCGGTCCCTTGCGGCCGTAAAATGCGTTATAACCATCCCAAAGCACTTTCCATTGCGCAAAATCTTGCTTTTCGGCCGCTCGTATCAGGAGATCGTCGCTCAATCTACGCCTCGTGGAAGAAAAGAACTCTGCGAAATTCTACAGGGTGATAATGAAGCAGCGGAGCAACTTATGCGATATCGATTTACGCAGCTTTTCTTTGCCGGCGCGGTTCTGGCTCTAAGCCTTTGCTTGGCCCAGCAGATCATGGCGCAAGCCACTCCAAAGCAGTCATTGCTGGTGCTCTCCAAGCACGACCATGCATTGGCCATCGTCGACCCAACCACGCTGAAGGTGGTTGCCCGCGCCCCTGTGGGGCCGGACCCTCATGAAGTGATCGCCTCCTCTGATGGCAAGACTGCCTATGTCTCCATCTATGGCGGTGGCGCTTACCACGTGCTTTCCGTAATCGATTTGATTGCCCAGAAGGCGCTGCCCGATATCGATCTTGGCGCCTTGAATGGTCCCCACGGCCTCACGTTCGTGGGCGGCAAGCTCTGGTTTACGGCGGAAGGAGCCAAAGCGGTCGGCCGCTACGACCCGGCTTCGGGAAAGATTGACTGGATCATGGGCACAGGCCAAAACCGAACCCACATGATCTACGTCACTGCCGATCAGAAGCAGGTTTACACAACCAACGTAAGCTCGGCGACGGTCAGCATTTTGGAAAAGATCGCTCTCCCGCCCATGGGACCGCCGCCTGGAATGCGGGGTGGCCCAAATGGTCCGCCGCCGGGTGGACCCCCGCCAGGTGGTCCGAGGGGCGGACCGCCGCGCATGGATTGGAATCAAACGGTCATTCCCGTTGGCCCGGGTGATGAGGGCTTCGATGTATCTCCCGACGGCCGCGAACTATGGACTGCCAACGCGCAGGACGGCACGGTCTCAGTCGTGAATATAGCCGCCAAGAAGGTGGTGGCGACCATTGGTGCAAAGGTTTTTAGCGCCAATCGCCTGAAGTTCACTCGAGACGGCAAGCTGGTCCTGATCTCCAGCCTGAACGGCGCGGACCTGGTAGTTCTGAATGCGGCAACACGCTCCGAGTTCAAACGGATCAAGATCGGCCATGGCGCTGCCGGAATCCTGGTGCAGCCGGATGGCTCCCGCGCCTTCATCGCTTGCACGCCGGATAACTATGTCGCGGTGTTAAACCTGAAGACGCTGGAGATCACCGGGCACATCGATGCCGGCGGTGAGCCGGACGGCCTGGCCTGGGCCGTCCAGCGGTGAGAGTAGTCACTTGACTCCTATAACCATGGAGTCGGGACCGGCCAGGTGTTCTACCCGGGTTTCGCGAAAGCCTGCTTCTTTCATCCATTGCATGCAGTCGCTCCCCGTGTAGTCGAAGCCGCCCGAGGTTTCGATCAGCATGTTCAGGCTCATGAGCAAGCCAAAGGCGTTGCTGGAGCGATCATCGTCAATGATGCACTCGTACACGACGTAGGCGCCACCGGGCGGTAATGCCGCAAAGGCTTTGGCGATCAGCATGCGCTTTGTTTCCAGATCCCAATCGTGAAGGATGTGGCCCATCATGACCACATCCGCCTTGGGCAGGGGCTGTTCGAAGAAGCTCCCAGGAGCAAACTTCACTCGGCTGGAGAGGCCATTGGCCGCGACATACTCTTCGAAAATAGGGCCAACAGCAGGAAGATCGAAACCGGTGCCTTCGATATGCGGATTGGCCAGGGCCACTTGCGTGATCAGGTCGCCTTGGGCGGTTCCGACATCCACAGCCGTCCGGTATTGCTTCCATGGCAACTGGCGCGCGATGGCCATGTTTCCCCCATGGCTTATGCCGGTCATGGCTCCCAGGAATTGCTTCAGCCGCGCCGGGTCGGCATAGAGAGCCACGAAAGGATCGGCGCCATCCTTGGATTCGTTTTGCGGAGCGCCGGTGCGCAGCGCGGTGGTGAGATGGCCCCAGAAGGGATAGAGCCGGTGGTTGGCCATCTCCAGAATGCCGCCAATGTAGGACGGTTTGCGCTTGTCGAGGAAGAACGAGGTCGACGGCGTGTTGCAGTATTTGCCCTCATTGCGCTCGAGAAATTTCAGCGCCACCAACGTATCAAGAAAATCGCGGGCCGCGCGGCGATGCAGCCCCAGCCGCCCTTGCAGCATTTCCAAAGGCTCGGAGCGGTCGGCCAACTCGGTGAATAATTCCATTTCGATGGCGCTCAACAGCGTTTTCGAGCCCATAAACCCCATTCCCACCTGCAGAATGTGATCAGGTTGTGGTTCGTGCATGGGTCTTTCTCCTCATCCGGCCGCCAAGCGACCAGCGCAGCGTTTTGAAATGATTTGTTTGCGACTAGGGCAGCTTCGCAATTGGTGTAGACCGAAGCCACAGCCCTTTTCGTGGTTTTCTCCCAAGGAAAACCGCACCTCGCGATCTTTATCAGGCCACAGTAATTGCGAAACTGCCTTAAAGGTTACATGGACTCAAGGTACTGTGCTTGGGGGCGTGTGAGACGCGGCTGCAGCGCGCGACAAAATATAAGCCTCGATCGCCCGTACTTCATCAGGCTTAAGCACATCTTTGAAAGAGGGCATGCCACCTTGCTGGCGAGCGCCGTCCAGCACGATGGACGCGAATTGATGATGGGTTGCAGCCGTAGCGTAGCGCAAGTCAGGGACACCCGATCCGGAGATCGCTCCCACTCCGTGGCAATAGAAGCACTGGCGGTTGTATAGGATCTGGCCTTCGCGGAGTGTAGCCGGCGTAGCGTTCATGTGGATCGCAGGCGAAGGCGGCCCTTGGTGGCCGAAGGCAGGAATGTCGAGTTTTGCATTGCCGCCAAGGGAAAAAGCCAGGACGCGACCATAGCCGGGTTTGACCGGCCCACTGTTTTCGAGATTATTAATACCGGCGGAGCCGCCCCACCCGACCATGAGCGTGATGTATTGCACTCCGTCCAGAAGGTAGGTCACCGGCGGGGCCATAATGCCAGTGCCGGCGTAGAACTCCCAAAGCTTTTTACCATCGGTGGCTCGATAGGCGCAGAACATTCCGTCTGACCGCCCCTGGAAGACCAGGTTGCCCGCGGTCGCTAGCACCCCACCGCTTTCGATGAGGGGAAGAGTGACGTTCCATACCGCACGCTGCTCGACCGGATTCCAGGCGATCAAATGGCCGGTCATTTTCGGATACGACTGATATTTCGCCACCAACGGTCCGTCGTAGGCTGCGTCCTCGCCGCGATTCCAGTTAGTGGTGTTTGAGACCCAATGCTTGTCTGGAGTGTGCAGCGCCGGGGAGCCCTCGCGCGCAGGCACATAGACCAGGCCTGTCGTGGGATCAAAGGCCATGGGGTACCAGTTATGCGCCCCGCCCGGGGCAGGAGAAACAAGCACCGCATCGAGACCGTGATACGCGGTTGGCGATTCGATGGGCCGTCCGCTCTGGGGATCGATTCCGCTGGCCCAGGTGACGCCGTTGAACGAACTGTTTTGCGGAAAGAAATTGGCCCGTCTGGCGATCGAGCACGTAGAAAAATCCGTTCTTCGACGCCTGCATGATGACCTTGCGTACTGTGCCGTCGATCTTCAGATCTGCCAGCATTAAGGGCTGCGTAGCGTCGTAGTCCCAGTTGTCTCCGGGAGTGACTTGGTAGTACCAGACCAACTCCCCGGTGCTCGGGCGCAGCGCCAAAATGGAGGCGATATACAGGTTGTCGCCTCCGCCCGGACTGCGCAGATCGCGGTACCAGACGACTCCGTTGCCGGTGCCGGCGTAGATGAGATCGAGGCCGGGGTCATAGACGATGGAATCCCACGGCGTGCCTCCGCCGCCCGCCACCCACCACTTGCCATGCCAGGTTTTCGCGGCATTCTCCAGCGCTTTGGACTCGAAGCCTTGCGCGGGATCGCCGGGCACCGTGTAGGTGCGCCAGAGCAGCTTCCCGGTGTCCGCATCGTATGCGGAGAGATAACCACGCACTCCAAACTCCCCGCCTGCGTTCCCAATCAGAACCATGCCCTTGGCGATGCGAGGAGCTCCGGTAATCGCGTAAGGATGGGATTGATCCGCGGTGAGCACCTGCCAAACGGGATTTCCCGACTTGGCGTCCAGCGCGATGAGCCGGCCGTCGAGCGTCCCCAGGTACACCTTGCCGTGGTAGAGGGCTACGCCTCGATTGACCACGTCGCAGCAGATGGTGCGGGCGTGGGCACGATTTACCTTGGGATCAAAGGTCCACAGGATTTGGCCGCTCTTGGCATCCAACGCAAGAGCGACGCTCCACTCGCCCGTGGTGTAGATGACCCCGTTGGAGACGAGAGGAGTCGCTTCCAGGCCACGCGTGGTGCCCAGTTCTTTGCTCCAGGCGAGACCGAGCCGGTCGATGTTCTGCTCGTTGATCTGCTTGAGTGGACTGAACCGCTGCTCATCGTTCGTCCTCCCGTACATGGGCCAATCTGCCCCATTGTCTGCGGCGTTTGCAGGGGGAGATTTCCTGCAGCCCAGAACAGAAATGAGCAGGGAGCCGGCAAGGAGAAGCGAGATGCTAAAGCGCATACCGAGCGCGATTAAATGCCGATATGGGTTGTGTGTCAAGGATGGCTTGACGAGTGGACGGGGCCCATCTGAGAACATAGTCTCGACGAGTGGAGAAATCGCTCATGGCCCGAACCTTAGAGGATGCTCTTATTTCCGTGTGGCGCCAGGTGATGGTGGAAAACGCCAGGACGGTGACTCTCAATGATGAGAGCTACCCCGTCCGGCGGACCTCGCGATCCAGGTTGCGGGAAGTGGATTTCCAATACGAGGGCACGGCCCTGCGCGGGGTCGAGCAAAACGCGACTACTAACTCGCGCTGGGCGAAACTCGCGCGCGAAGGCAAGAAGGTCATGCAATTTCTCACCGAGGGCCGCTACGTCGCCAACGTCGTCGATGGAAAAGCTATGGTGTACCAGGCCCTGCGTGAACGCAAAGAATAACTAGCAAAATCAGAGTTACGGTGAGGAATCCCGCTTTAATTAGGGAGGCTTTTTCTTGGAGAAAAAGCCTGTCGGGCTCTATGGTTCCACATGACACCTACTCTGATTTTGCGCTAGCGGTGCGACAGATCGCGTATCCAGATGTCTTTGAATTCCATGTTGCCCTGTCCGCCGGCATGCAATTGCAGTGCAATCTTGCCATCCCATGAACTTGGCTTAGGATCGGTGAAGTCCAGCATGGGCACGCTATTCAGGCGAGAGCGGTAGCGGTTGCCGACCACCTCCAGCAGATAGTCGTTCCATTCGCCCATACGGACAACGCCCTCATTCTCCGGCGCTGGCCAAGCCACCCATTCGCGTCCGTCCTCGGCGTAGACACCGGCGGTGTGATGCATCATCTTGCAATCGATCTCGAACTGCATTCCCTGCGTCACATCCGCGGTCCCCGGTTTGAATTCACTATGGAAGAAGACGCCGCTGTTGCCATCGCCCACGCATTTGAATCGTAGCGACAGCTGAAAGTCTTTGTAGTCTTTGGCGGTTTCCAAATATCCGTAGTCCTTGGTCAGACCCTTTCCGTGGATCAGCCCATCTTCCACCGTCCAGCTCTCATTGCCGATCTTGGTCCACCCATCAAGGTTGTCTCCATTGAATAACTGGATCCAGTCTTGACCAGGCAGCTTCATCTTTTCCTGGGCTCTAACAACGCAGGACACGGCCCCCATCGCGGCCAAGATCAAGGCGAATAAAACAAGGCGGTAGGGAAGGGAACTGAGAGCAGACCACTCCTGCGAAGCTACTTTGGAGCGGAACAGACGCAAACTGTGATGGCGACCTAAAGGCATCGGGGCGTATCTCGTCGAGAAGGTATGAGCGCTTGGCGAGAATTCTATCAGCCCTGCCGAGGAAACTTATCGTTGATGGGAAATTGGGATGGGTTAAATAATGCGACAGGGTAGGACTCACGGAAGGATTCCAAGAATCCCCACTATCCAACTGGCGTCCAGAGGCAAAGAGCACTGTGAACGGCGCTGCCTTGACCCATGTTGTCATATATGACAACATGGGATGACTTGGAAGAAGCGTGGAGACGATGGAGCGGACTTCAAAATGATCCGTAAGACGCGTCCCATTTCATGGATCAGGGCGGCGCTAAAGGAGTTCGAGACGTTCCCGGAAGGGGCTAGGGCGATCTGTCTTGCAACGCTGACCATTGCTGCTGAAGGCGGAAGGCCGACATTGCAAAGCCCATGCACGGCCTGGGCTCGGGCGTCTTGGAAATCGCATTTGCCATTCAAGGGCAACGCGTTTCGTGTGGTCTACGCAGTGCAGCTGGCCGAGGAACTTTGGGTCATTCATGCATTCCAGAAGAAATCTACGCAAGGTATTAGGACACCACACCGCGATATCGTTCTGCTAAAGGAACGCTTGCAAAAGCTGAAGGAGAGGTTGCAATGAAAAGTGAAAAGCTTGAGTTGGTGCGAGGAAGCGGCAACGCGTTCCGAGATCTGGGGCATCCGAACGCTGATGCCGAACAATGCAAGGCCATATTGGCCGCCGAAATCATCAAGGTGCTCGATCGAGAACAGTTGACCGTCCGCGCCGCACACAGCCGTACGGGCATTGCAGCCGCCGACTTCTCAAGGATTCGCAAAGCGAATCTCGACCGATTCACGGTGGATCGCCTTATGTCGATCATTAACCGCCTCGGTTCTCGCGTGGAGGTGAAGATCCGGGTTCACCGGGTTGATGCAGTTACTCTTGGCGTCTCGTAGAGGATGTAAGGGCGCTTTGCGAGAACTCTATCAGCGTTCTAAATGTTGAGCTGGACAATAACCATCATTAGGGTGATGTTGTTCAGCAGTTTTTTAGTAAGCCGCCGCAGCCTAATCCAAGGCTCGGCATTACCGAAACTCACACCCGCGGAGCAATTACAATTCCGGCATGAAGCAAACCGCACAAGCCGGAACCCGCATCGCTGCCTGGATGCTGTGCGTGATGCTGGCTTGGTTGTCGGTGCGCTCTCCGCACTGTGATCTGTGCGACGGACCTCATGTAACCATCCTCTCTTCCTCCTTCCACCGGGCCATGAATCATCCCGCGCCCACAGAACCGGATAGCTGTAACGGCGTCTGCTCGTGCTGCGGGTTTCATTGGCTCCCAGATACCACGCCCCTTCTGACCTTGGTCCAGACGGTCGGCACGGTGACTCCCGTTGAACTAGCTTTGCCCCCTTCAAAGCCGCGAGCATCTCCCTATCGGCCGCCCCGCACTGCTGTTTCTTAGTTGCGTGCCGTTTTCCGCGCGGCGCAGGCGCGGGCTACACAGCTCTCACCTTGGAGACATCAATGCGTACTCGCGTGTTCACGCTTGCGATAGCGTATGCTTTTCTATCCTTGGCGTTGTCGCTTTACGGGCAGACTCCGTCAACCCCTTCCTTCGACCATCGGCAAGAGGTGCCCCAAGATAAAGATCCCATCGCCATTCTTGAGATTGGCGCGGCAACAAGCTGGAATGTGATGGGAGGGGCGGCGACATTTGCGCCGAACTTTGCGGTCGAAGCCACACCGATCGAGAACTGGCTGGAGATTGAGGCGGGCGTGTCCCCCTTCTTTACGCGCAATTCGACAGAATGGGATACGGACCTGCTGTTCAAGAAGCCTTGGACGCTATCGCACAAAGCCGAGTTCATGCTGGGGATTGGCCCCGAATGGGTCCATCTGCGACAAAACGCTACAATAAGCAATTCCATATCCGGCGAGCTGGCCGGTGATTTTATGTTCTGGCCTGCACATAAGCACCGTCTTGGCTGGTTTCTCGAACCAGCCTACGACTATAGCTTCGCTCGGGGTCATCAACAATCCGTCGGCATGAGTGGTGGGTTGCTTATCGCGATCAACTGATCCTGATGGATAAGATCAGGGATGGCTTCGGCCGGTTGACGCAGTTACGCTTGGCGCTTGAGGGTTAGGCGCGCAATTGTTCTCAAACCGGTACCTACCCAAGCTTGCAGTCCTGCACCTCTTCCGGGTTATACTCGCTAACAATGCTAAGTTGCGCCCTCAATCAGAGAGCCCGTCATACGCTCTGGGTGGCCCTTGGCTTCCTCTGCTGTGCGCTCATTGCTTGCGCTGCAATTGTGCAGGTTGGCCATACGCACCCTGACGGTCAAACTGTCCAGTCCGACTGCGCACTTTGCCATACGGCCCACTTAGTCGTTCAGCCAGCTATTCCCCAGTCCTTGCCACCAAGTGTCCTCATTGTGGCGGCGATTTTAGCTGCGCTGCAGCCGGCTCGTCCCCGGCACTTCTCTGTATTTTCTCTCTTCACCCGGCCTCCACCTGTGGACATTGCTTTCGCATAAAGCAACGTCAGACGAAAAAACACAGGATCTATGGAGGCACCTATGCCAAGGGGCAGCCGTAATCTAAGAACAAGCCATCTGCTGTGGGTGGTGCTCGGCTTTCTTTGCTGCGCACTTATTACCTTTGGCGGGATCGTGCAGGTCGTGCACACGCACCCGGACGGCCAAGCTGTCCAGTCCGATTGCGCGCTTTGCCACGTCGCTCACCTGGTCGTTCAAGCAGCCGTTCCCCATTCTCTGCCGCGCACCATCTTTGTCGCGGCGAGGGTCTCGACTGTCCTGCAGCCGAGGCGGGCTCTATTCTTTTTTGTATTCTCTCTCTTCACCCGGCCTCCGCCTGCGCAGACTGCCCACGCCTAAGCAGCTCTGTCCAAAAAAATCAGGAATCTCAGGAGGCTTCCCATGCGCACGCCTACGCGCAGTATTCTCTCGTTCGCATTAGTGTTCTTATTTTCAGCGATATCCCCGCTCTTACACGCTCAATCCAACGCCGGCTCCATCAGCGGAGTAATCACCGATCCGACGGGAGCGGTCATCCCGGGAGCGACGGTCTCCATCGAAAACCCCGTCAGCCAATACACGAGAAGCACAACCACGGATAGCACGGGCCATTACGGTTTTTCGAACGTTCCGTTCAATTCTTATCATCTGATTGTCAGGGGGAAGGGCTTTGCTTCCTCCGCGCAGGATGTCGATGTCCGTTCCGGGGTGCAGGTGGTTACGAACATAGCGCTCAAGTTGGGAACTGAAACCAACACGGTAACGGTAACCAGCGGTGGCGATCTGGTAGAGGATGATCCCACCTTCCATACCGACGTGGACCGTAGTCTTTTCCAAAAGGTTCCGCTGGAGAGCCAGTCGTCTTCGCTGAGCTCGCTGGTGACGCTGACGTCGCCGGGCGTGGCCGCTGACTCGAACGGCCTCTTCCATGGTCTCGGCGATCATGCATCCAACTCATTCTCGATCGACGGCCAGTCCATCACCGATCAGCAGAGCAAGGTGTTCTCAAACCAGCTTCCAACCAACGCAGTGCAGTCGCTGGAAGTCATTTCCGGAGCGCCTCCAGCCGAATACGGCGGCAAGACGAGCCTGGTCATCGTTGCCACCACCCGTTCGGGGCAAGGCGTTACAACGCCAACTGGCGGCGTCTACGCGTCCTACGGGAGTTTCGGGTCAGCAACCGGCGGTATCGACCTCAGCTATGGGCAAAAGAACTGGGGAAACTTCTTTGAGTTTGACGGGCTGAATAGCGGCCGATTTCTCGACCCGCCGGAGTTTACGGTCTTTCACGACAAGGGCAACGAGGAAAACGCCTACGATCGCGTGGATTACAGCTTTACACCCGTCGATTCGGTGCATCTGGACCTGAACTACAGCCGCTCCTGGTTCCAGACGCCGAACGCGTTCGATAACGAGAATGTACAGAACGTGGTGTCAGACAGTGGCGCCAACGCCACTCCTGTCTTCGGCAGCGTCGGCAACACCGACCAGCGCTCGAAGATCGAGACCTTCAACATCTATCCGACGTACACGCGCATCATCGGCAACAACGCGGTCTTCAACATCGGTGCCTGGGCGCGAAAGGACCTGTACAACTACTTTCCCAGCGCCAATCCTCTTGCCGACCTGGGAGATCCGAGCCTGCAAACCTCATCCATTTCCCAGATCCGCTCCCTTTTGAATACCGCGGCTCACACCGACTTTTCGTATGTGAAGGGGATCAACAACATCAAAATCGGCGCCCAGTATGGGCAGACCTTCCTGCGTGAAAGCGACAGTGTCGGTATCGTCGAGAACACCTACAACTCGCCCTGCACTGACGTCAACGGCAACCCGTTGCCCGGGTATCTGGATCAGACGGATTGCACCGCGCAGGGAGTGATCCCGAACGGGAACTATCTCTCGGTGCTGGCGCCCTACGACTTAACCCGCGGCGGCACGGACTACTACTACTATGGTCATACGGACGTCAAGGAACTGGCCCTCTACATCGAGGATCAGATCAAGGCCGGCAACTGGCTCTTCAACCTTGGCATCCGCGGTGACCTGTACAACGGTCTGGCCGTACAACGCCAGGCGGAACCGCGCGTGGGCATCGCTTACCACCTCAAGCCCACGAGCACCGTCATGAGCGTCTCCTACGCCCGCACTCTCGAGACGCCCTTCAACGAAAACCTGGTTCTGTCGAGCCAGGGCTGCTCCAACGCAGTACTTGCTCCGTTGCTGGCCTGCTCGTCGACCGTAACTGGAGCCGTCGTATCAGCAAACCTGGAGCCCGGCTTCCGCAACGAGTTCCACGCCAGCGTGCAGCAAGCCTTCGGCAAACACGCCGTGGTGAGCGGCGAGTACATCTGGAAGTACACCCACAACGCCTTCGACTTCAGCGTGCTGGGTAACACACCAATCACCTTCCCCATCGACTGGCATAACTCGAAGATTCCGGGTTTTGCAATCCGCGCCGAAGTTCCAGAGACCCATGGCTTTAGCGCGTATTTTGTGACCTCGTCGGTTGCCGCCCGCTTCTTCCCGCCGCAGATAGCCGGCGCCGGCGCCACCAGCGGCGTTGCGGTTGGCTACCCCTTCCGGATCGACCACGATGAGCGGTTTAACGAGACGACGCACATTCAGTACTCGCTCCCCGGTGACAAGTTCACGCGCGGCGTGTGGATAGGCTTCAACTGGCGCTTCGACTCCGGGCTCGTTGCCGGATCCGCGCCCTGCTACAACATAACGGACCCCAATTCGGCTTGCGGCAACAGTTCCTATGGACCGGACGGTCTGCCTGCGACGCTGAACGGGCAGCCTGCGGTTGCGTTGGTGGACAACGGTATACCGGCCGGCACGAATCCCGTCACCACGAACCCTGTGGCCCTTCCCCTCACCGCGGACCAGGAGTTTCAGTCGGGACTGGCCTGCAACGGGGATAAAGCCACTCCGACCCACCTGATTGGCGTGCCTGTTACTGTTGCAGGCACCACCTACTATGAGTGCCAGGCCAACCAACTCACCTCTAGCCTGCTGAGCATCCCCGCGCCAGGTACCGGGGATAACGACCACAGCCCACCGCGCGTCGCACAGCGCAGTCTGTTCGACGCGTCCATCGGCGATGACAATCTCTTCAAGGGCGACAAATACCGATGGAGCCTGCAACTGACAGGCATCAACCTCGCGAACAAAACGGCACTGTACAACTTTCTTTCTACCTTTAGCGGAACTCACTACGTGACTCCGCGGGCGCTAACCGCGCAGGTGGGCTTCCACTTCTAGCTAAAACCAACTCGTCTTTCCACACGCTTGAGGGACGGCATGCGCTTGCTGTCCCCTGAGCAAGTCTTGAAGGGAGGCGGTTGTGTCGAGGACCATCGATCCAGGAAGGGGCAACAAGCGAAAGGTGCGCGAGGTCCGCTGGACGCGCACTGAAGTGATAAGCGCCATCCTGCTATTGCTGGTGTTGGCGGGCGAGACTATCTGTATCGCATTGTGGCTCATGGGGCACACCTTCGATTAGGAGGGAGCGTGTGCCACAGCATTCAAGATCATGTGAAATGGCGCAGGGGTGATCGAGATATGAACACCTCAGGCGCAACCTGCTTGGGTGGTTCTGTGCATGGCGGAAGGCTCGATGTTTGAGCGACGCCTACTCTCGTTGGGCTTGATGGCCGGTCAGGATCTCAAGATGACGCGACGTGTGCCTGCGTGGTCGATTTTGACAGGAATCTTGGCGTTAGTAATTGGAACCGCCATTGGTATGTATCACTGGCACAGAGATCTGAATGGGCTTCAGCGTTGGTATTTCACGAGCTATGTGCGCAGTGCGTTGTCCCAATCCCACAGCTTCCGGAGCAAAGGTCCGAGCCTTTATCGGGTTATTGATCTGGTCGATGACCGGTATCCGGAGCAGACGCTTGCAACCGTGACAGACGAAGACGCAGCCGTCACCGCCAACAGTGACGGCACCCTTTCCCTCAATTACACAGAGAAGTGGGCTCAGCGGAAACACCTCCGAGCGGTGATTCGAACGATCGCCTTAGATAACGATGTCATGTACGGCTGGTTGCAGGAAAGAGTCTATGGCTACCGGGGAATTGACGAATTGGTGAAATGGCCGGTGGAAAGTGGAGCCCTGGCCGCAAGTATGCTGTTCCTGGCAGGGCTATTATTCGCTATTCCCGCGGATCGACGACATGAATGACGGCGCAAAGCCTGTCGCAGTGCTCCCTCGATCTGCGTGGGTACGAGCATGCGGAGACCCGAAGGCGAAATGCGTCTCACCTTGCTCAGCTTCCTATGCATTGGCGACGGCTGGCTCCGCGGCCGGCTTCTTCCTCTCACGAGGGGGAAGCAGGCGCGTTGAGTTGAGGATGAAGGTAAGTTCCGAAGCGACGTGAATAAATGTCGCCAGCAGCGGGTTGAGAAAGCCAGCGGCGGCCAAGCCAATGCCGATGGTATCGACGATTAGCGTGCCGTAGAAGTTTTGCAGGATGATCCGCCGGCAGTTTCGCGCGATGCGGACAGTCTCCACAAACTTCGCCAGATCATTGCCGATCAAAACCACGTCGGCGCTTTCCCGCGCAACGTCTGTTCCCGCCCCCATGGCGACGCCCACGGTCGCCTCGCTGAGCGCGGGGGCGTCGTTAATGCCGTCGCCCAACATGGCCACGGCTCGTCCTTTTTTCACCTGCTCGGCGATGAAGGCCGTCTTCTGTTCCGGGAGAAGTTCAGCGTAGACCTCAGTGACGCCCAGCTGGTCAGCTACGGCTTTCGCGGCGGCCTTGGTATCCCCGGTAAGTAAGACGACTTTGATATTCATCGCACCAAGATCCTTGACCGCGGGCGCGGCGCTCGGACGTAACTGATCGGTGACCACAATGGAGCCGCAATATCGGCCTCCCCGCGCGACCAGGACCTCGGTCCCCGCCTCTTTTTCATCGATCGCCCTCTCCGGATGAGCGATTCCCAGTTCTTTGAAGAGAGCCCGATTGCCGACCACGATCGCTGTGCCGCGCAAGGAGGCAAGAACTCCGCGGCCAACGCGGTACTCAAAGAATTCAGGCTCAGCGCCCTGCATGTTTTGTCGGTCCGCAAAGCGGATGATTGCGCGACCCAACGGATGCTCTGAATTTCGTTCCGCCGTGGCGGCGGTCTCGACAAGGGTGCGCTGCGAAATGCCTTGAGCGCTATGAACCGAAGACACCAGGGGAGTTCCATAGGTCAATGTTCCCGTCTTGTCGAGGAAGACGATCTGCAACTGTCCCAGCGCTTCAAGGTAGATTCCACCTTTAATAACAGCGCCCTGGCGAGCCGCGCGTCCGATCGCGCCCAGGATCGCCAGGGGCGTACCCGCGGCAATCCCGCATGCCCCAGCGACGATGATGACCGAGATGGTAGAGCGCAGGTTGTGGGTGATGAGAAAGGTAAGGACCGCTGCGCCGAGAGCGAAGTAGACGAGGTAACCAGCCAGCCGATCCGCCGTTTTCTGTATCGGGGCCCGGGAGCGCTCCGCGTTTTCGACGGCCTCGATGATCTTGCCGAAGGTCGTCTCCTTCCCCAGATGCTCCGCGTGCACCTGGAGTGTGCCAGCCTGGTTGATCGTTCCCGCGTATACATCGCTCCCCGCCCTCTTTTCACTGGGCATCGGTTCGCCGGTGATCGCTGCCTGCTCCACAAATGAATGACCGCTCAGAACACGGCCGTCGACCGGGATCCTGCCGCCGGGCCGTATGACAACCACTTCTCCCGGACGAATCGTTTTCGTCTCCACTTCGACGATTCGATCTGCCCGGAGCACGCTCGCGGTCTGGGGCAGAAAGTTCAGCATGTCCTGAATGGCGCGGCGCCCGCGTCCCACCGTGAGGCCTTCGAGGATCTCCGCTGCGAGAACAAACGCCGTAATCACCAGCGCAGTAAAAAATTCACCAATCGCCAGCGCGGAGACAAGGGCGATGGTCATCGAAAGTTCCATCGTCATGCGGCGATCGAGAATGTTCTCCAACGCCTCTTTGAAAATCGGATAGCCCCCGATCAGCGTAGCCACCACGCCGATCACGCTTATCCGCTGGAACGGTTCCCAGAGATGGAACCAGACAGCCGCAGCGGCGAGGGCGACAAAGACTACGCGAAGTACCTCGAGAAGTTCGAAACCATGTTCGTGCTCGTGCTCATGGTCGTGGTCTTCTTGCTGCGAGCCCTTGGAGAGAGCGTTAGTAGGATGCGGAAGTTGAATATCCGCTTCGGCTACCTCGGCGAGTCCAGGGTTTGTGTGGTTGTGGTTGACAACGGCCATTTCCGCCTCCGCGCTTCTACTTGAAATATCTCTTGATCACTGAAATCAGTTCGTCCGCCGCCTCGAGCTGTGAGGGAAGTGCCTTCTGATCGGGGGAAAGAACGTGAAAGCGGACGTGTCCCTCGATTAGTTCCGCCATCAGGCCGTTGAGAGCACCACGGCAGGAGGCCACCAGCTGCAAGATCTCCTCGCATTCGGCAGCTCCTTCCAGAGCGCGTTCCACCGCTTCGATTTGGCCCTTGATGCGACGCGTGCGCGACAACAGTTTGTTCTTATCCTTGGTCGTGTGTGCCAATCGTGCCTCCGGGGAGAATGTACTATAGTCCCCTATACTATATTAGACTGAAAGAGGAGGGAAGATGCTGGATACCAAACGCCGAGTGATCGGGCAGATGATTGTTTGTCAGGGGTGCTGTTGCGGGGCAACACACAAGGATCGTCCAGAGGTGCCGGTTGCCTGGCTGAAGGAGGAGTGGCGCAGGCGCGGCTTACTAAAGCGTGTCCAACTCTCCATTAGCGGCTGCGTGGGCCCATGCGATTTCCCTAATGTAGTTGTGGTTAACTCCGACGCTGGCTCGCAATGGCTGGGCAATATCACCGAGCTCCATCAATATAGATCGCTGGTCGATTGGGCTGCCCGCTCAATGGAGGCCGGCCGCCTTCTCGATCTACCCGAGGAATTCAAGACCCACGCTCTGCAACCGTGGCGCTGATAGCTGCTCCAGGCGGCCTAATCCATTGCCACCGGCGAACTTTCAGGCAGACAATTGCGAAGCGAAGCCTCAGCGAACTAACCGTCAGGGATTCCTCGCCCGTTCGTAGACGGCGGCTGCATCTATCCACGCTTCCCGGCGGGCTGCTAACATTGCAGCCAGCAAGCAGGAGTGCACTAGACGATGAGTCGGAGCCGAAGAGAGCGGGCATGGAAGATCATTGCGGCCTCGGCCCTCGTGTTTACTCTGCTGCTGGTTCTCCTCCCCCACCCTCATCACCTTATTGTCACTGCCGCATACCCTGTACTCGCCGTTGTGTTTCTCTTCGGGATAGTCCATGTTCCAGGGCCTCTGTGGCTCCGGTCACACGCGAGCGAAGAGCATCCTCCGCAATCACCTGACCTTCCATCTCGATTCCAGCGCCCCCCTCCCGCCACCACTTAAGTAAGCCAGTTCTGCGTGTGCCGTTTTACGCCTACGCGGGCGGGCACTCGTCAGCCTCTCTCAGCTGATTTCCGCCTTATCGAGGATGAAGGAATCCCATGGATTTCTCTGTGAATTTCTTGCGTGGCTATTTTGTGTTCAACGAACTGTTCGTACTTTCGTGTTGCGTGTTATTTTGCGTGAGACGTTTCCTCTGGAGACGGAGAAAACGGCAGGGAAAGCGCAGTCTTGGCTTTTTCCCGACGTACACGTCCGCCGGCAACGCCCTACAGGCGCTGCAAGCGATTGCGCAGCCAGAAGCCGATTATGTGCTTGCGGAAAAGTTCAACGACGAAGCGGATGACGACGCAGAGGGAGGGCCGGACACTCCCAAAAGGCATCTCCATCGCCAACTCAGACGAATCAGGCGGGGAGAGAAGGTCGAGAGACTGACTGTTTTGCGGCGATAACCGGGTCTTGACACGCCTAAGCATCGATGGGTAATCTCATCGCTACTAAGATGTTTAGGGGTATATTGAGATGGCAAAGAATGACCTGCAGGGAACCCTGGATCTGTTGGTTTTGAAAACACTCTCCCAAATGGGCTCGTTGCATGGTTATGGAATTGTCCTCCACATCCAGAGGGCATCGGATTCCTTGCTGAGCGTAGAGGAAGGCTCTCTCTACCCGGCTCTGCACCGCATGGAACAGAACGGATGGATCGCGTCGGAGTGGGCGCTGACGGAGACCAACCGCAGGGCAAAGTATTACAAACTGACCAGTGCAGGCCGGAAGCAGTTG
This sequence comes from uncultured Acidobacteriaceae bacterium, assembly GCA_963743365.1. Taxonomy (GTDB): domain Bacteria; phylum Acidobacteriota; class Terriglobia; order Terriglobales; family Acidobacteriaceae; genus PALSA-350. Next base: position 419,269 of record CAVUQE010000032.1, on the reverse strand, counting down.
CAGGAAGCGGAAAAGAACTTCGAACACCTGGTGAAGGGTGTCCGCGCCATATTGCGGTACGCATGAGGTGGTGCCAATGTCGCTCGTCCGCCGTATCTCAAATCTTTTCGCTCGCTCCAAGGTAGGGCAAGAGATCGATGCTGAACTGAAATCGCATATCGCAATGCGGATCGAAGACAACATTGCGGCGGCCATGACTCCAGAAGAAGCGCAGCGAGATGCTCTCTTCCGCTTCGGAAGTCCCACGGTTCTGAAGGAACGCGTGATTGCCGCCGATGCTGCTCTGGTTCTCGATAGCATTCGACAGGACGTCCAATACGGAATCCACGGACTACTCAAATCTTTAGGCTTTACCATCACTGCGACGCTGGCGCTCGGTATCGGAATCAACTCCAGTCGCGCCCCGGAGTTCTTGTTTCTCAAGCAACAGGCGCAGAGTTTCAGCGAAATGGCCGCCGGCGATTCCTCCGGGAGTTTCAACCTGGCCGAAAGCGGCGAACCGGAGCGCTTGCGGGCATTTCAGGTTTCACCTAATTACTTCCAATTAGTCGGCGCCAGTGCCCAGCTGGGACGTACTCTCATCCCAGGCGATGCTTATTGGCGTTCCTGCATTCGTCACGCTGATCGCGCTCGCCTCGACTTATATTCCGGCGCTCCGAGCGTCGAGGGCAGACCCAATGCACGCATTGCGCTATGAATAACAGGGCAAATCGAGGAGGCGCCTTTGTACGCGCCCCTAAAGTGCCACGGAAAATTCCGCGTGCGATCGGCGCTGTTCTCGTAGTGCTCGCTCTCGGCCTTGTCGTCAACGCAGCCGTCTTTGCCTTTGGCTACCTGCAATCCGCCGGGCTCTATCCTCATCCGGACGAGCTGGTAGTGCTTCGAGCAGAGAGCCATGACGGCATCCTGTCGGCCGCAGATTTCCTTCGTTGGAGGGAGCAAACTACCGTCTTTCAGGATCTACATGCTTCCACCGAAGGCGCATTTAGAATCACCACGCCAGGTGGACCGGAAAATGTCGCCGCCAGCCTGGTGACCACCGGGTTTTACCGGATGATGGGAGATCGCTTCTACCTAGGCTATGGCTTCACTTCTGAAGATGGGGCGCCAGGACAGGACCATGTCGTGATCCTTTCCCATGCGATGTGGAAGCGACTCGGCGCCGACCCAACCACCATTGGATCGACCATACTTCTGAATGGAGAGCCCTACACGGTGGTGGGAGTGCTTGCTCCAGGACTGCGTGACCGCGGCGCGCCGGTGACCGTACCACTTGTCTTCAAACCTGAGCAACTCAATCAGCATGACCGGCGGATGAACGTAGTAGGTCGTCTCAAACCGGGCATCACTATCCAGCAGGCGCAAGCGGATATAAATGCGGTGATGGCTCGTAACCTGCCCCTCAATAGCAACCAGGGTTGGAGCGTTTCCCTGGAGCCGATGCAAGCCGCGTCCCTTCCCAACGAGCGCAAATTGCTGCTCCGGCTCATGTTGGGAGCAGTTGCCTTCGTTTTGCTGATTGCATCTGCAAGCGTAGCCAATTTACTTCGCCTGCGCTCGGAAGCTGGGTATCAACTGCGCGTTTTTCCTGGTCCACGCTACCCCTTTGAGTAAAGCCAAGGCCCGCGCTACTGAGCCACTCCCGGGCTGAGAGCGGAGTCGACCATTCCCAGCGCGGATTTCGTTAGTGCCGGTTGAGGAGCCCGCCCAGCGCATTGCCCAGAGGGTTAGCCTGAGGCGCATTGCTCTTTCCCTTTGGCAGACCTTGGCCCGCCCCTGCTCCGGAAGCAAGCCCGCGCAGGTTGGGGGCAAAGGTCGGGTTGCTGGTCGTTCCCCCGATGGCCACCGGGATCCCGTTCTTCAACAGGCCGCTCGCCAGCCCACCAATGGAACCCAGACCGCCCGCCGCTCCGCCGGCGCCACCCGGGATCATCCCCGCCAGGCCACCCAACAGGGCAGCATTGCCTCCCCCCGCAGGGGCCTTGCCACCCGACGATCCAGCGACTAGGCCGGTTAGTTTCAAGACCACGTTGTAGTTGAGTGCTCCGGCCGCGCTTACGCTGCCAGCCCCCGTAGCTGTTCCTACTCCAGTTACGTCCAACGCGATGTTATCGGTTTCTATCGCGCCGCCGGCCTCGCGGATATTCATGCTCAGCGAGCGAATGTTGGTTCCCGAACCGGTAGCGCTGCCCAACTGGCCGCCCGTCAGTTGAGAGACCGTTTTCAACTTCGAGCCCAGGTCAAAGCCGGCCAGCTGCGTGTTGTCCAACCGGACCGGCCCGCTAATCACCGGACTCGCCGACGATCCGGAAATCGTTAGCGCGGTGGTTAAGGTGCCTCCTTTGAGCTGGGATCCCTGCGGCAGCCGCACCCCCGCGGATGGTAGAAAGGCCACGAGATCATCGATCGGCACAGCATTGCCGGTCACCTTTAAATTGATAGCCGTGGTTGGGCCGCTCGTCTGGTACGTACCGGCCATGTTGAGGATCGCCCGTCCCACAGTGAAGACTGCCTGCTGCACTTCTCCGGTCATCGCCTGTTCATTCTGAGCGATGGTGAATTGCAGCTGCACCGGCTTGGCGGATGGCTGTCCGTCTTTCGCCAACTTGATGCCGGCGATCTGCGTCGAGCCCTTGGCATTCAACGTCTGGCCGTTGGATTGCACTTGCGCCTGCAAATCCGCTGTGCCGCCGATGCCGGCGTCCGGAGGCAGAACTCCGGATGAGCCCAGCTCCACATGCTTCAGCGTCACCTGCGCATCGAGCGGGGTGGCTGCATTGTTTGCCTGGTTGAACGGTCCCACCTTTCCGTTAGCGCTCACCGAGCCCCCTCCCGGAAGTTGTCCGCTCACGTTGAAGGGCGACGAGGTCTTCGGGGTCAGGTTTGTGATCTGCGCATTCAGCTGCTGGTAGACAGCCGCTCCCGGTTGCCCAGCCGTCTTGAGCGTCACCGATCCATTCTTGATCTGGGCATCATCCACCGAGAGATTTTGCAGCATGCTGGTGCCTTCAGGATTCGCGCCCGCCGGTGCTGGTGCCGGAGGCTTGGGCGTATTGCTGCGTACGAGAGTGATTTGGGGGGTATCCACCAGCAGCTTCGCCACATGCATTTGCTGCCCGTTCCAACTGGCATCCAAAACCATATCGCCGATCAGGCCAGTGATGCCGTCCGAGGCGTCCACAAAACCTGCGGCCAACGGATCGATGTGCTTCATTTCCAGGTTCCCGGAAAAGGGCGTTAGGGAGGCATCCTGTTGGTTGATCGGCCCTGCACTTCCTTTCAAGCTGACCGTCCCATCTCCTGGAAGATGGGCCGAAACCGTGAAGGGAAATGAACTTTTAAAACCGAAGTCCTTCGCCTCGAGATTTACCTGGTCGTACACCCGCACAGGAGCGCTCGCCGCTGCGCCGGGCGCGGGCTGCATTCCCACCGTGAAGCGCCCGTCCTCTACCGTCACGTGTCCTACAGTTAAATCAGGGAAGGCCTGCTTGGTGTCCGCATCCTGTGTTGTTGCGGGCGTGGTCTTTCCAATCGTTGAGTAATTCCAGGTGCCGTTGGCGGCGCGCAGCAACTGCACTTTCGGTGTCTGCAGTGAGAATCCCCGGATGCGGATCTGCTTGCTCAAAATCAGGGGAAGGATATCCACCCCAATTTTGACGCTATCTGCTTGAATAAATGGCTGCGTGCTAAACGCCGGATCGTCGGCTACGGTGGCGTTGGAGGCCACCAGCCCGCCCGACCATACGGATAGATCCAGTTTTCCGATGGTCACCTTCCTGCCAAGCGACTTCGTCAGTGTCGATTCAATCCGCGCGCGGAAAGTGTCCGCGTTCAAGAAAAGGGGCAGGCAAACCGCAACAAGAATTACCAGCGCCACGACCGCGCCGATGGCAATGAGGGCGAACCGGGTCATTCTTCCCATGCAATAACCTCACTTTTTTGTGCCACATTCAGCTTCTTCTACCACTCTTCTTCTACCACTATGGATGCGTTCCGTCCGCAAGTGGACGAGTTTTCCAATCGACTTCGAATATACTCGCCATTCCCTCCGCCTCCCGCCGCCCAGTCTGGCCGCGGATCACGCCACAGCATTTGCACAGTGTGATGCACACCTGATTGCAGAAAAGTGAATGCCAGGATCCCACCGCTCAACCCGGCCAATGGGTGCCTTCACCCTTTCGCGCACCTGCCCGGAAGTTGCATTTGCAGAGGCGAAGTATGCCGGTTAAATGAGACAGAACGCTTTCACGATAAAGGATTTAGTGGCTTCGACTAGCTCGTCGCCCGGACCGGATATGAAAATTAAGCTAACCCGTGATCTGACCGAAAAAGTGACGTCCATTACGAACGAATACGGCTACGCGCCCGACGAGGTCATCAGCATAGGAATCGCACTGGCCGCGGTGCTCCTCGAAGAGAGGCGGCTAGGGAACCGCGTTGTCGTAATCACTCCTCATGGTGACACAGTGGCGGAGTTCAAAGAAGCTGAACCGAAGGCAATTCACGAGATTGCAAAAGAGTACATCCAAAGCATCTGCCCTGAAGCCGCAGAAATTTCCCCCGCTCTCCTCGTAGCCAGACTGGAACGCGAACGGGATTTGGAAGAGCGTCGGCGTTAACGTTGGACGCAACATGTTCTGCCGTTGCTCCGAGCCGTCATACCTAAACTCGAATCGGCCAGGTTCATTTCGTCTACTTACTAAGTCAATGCGTGATAACTTCAATAATTAGTAAGTTACAGTCATTTGGCAGATTAGAAACTTGCGGCGGAAATACCGGTGCGAGTAAAATCGCGTCCCTTGAAGAGCAATGGCTCACCCGAAGTCCTGGCTAACGCGTAAGCAAAGCAATCCCCAAAGTTCAACCCAGCGGCATGGCCGCTTCCCCTGCCAAAGTCGCGGTAGGCTTCGCGTGCAATTCGCACCTGCTCTTCTGTAACTGTCTCTATGTGGATCCTGGATTCGCGCAGTAGATCGTCAAAGAGGCGGCTGGCCACTGGATCGCGGCTGCCGTCAATGACAATCGCGGTTTCCAGGAAATTTGCCGCAGAGATGCGGCGCTCCTGGGCGTTTGCGATGGCAATGGCGAGTCTTCGCGCCTCCGGTTCATCGCGCAGGATAGCCACAAGCGCGGAGGTGTCGACGATCATTTGGGGAGACCCTTCTCGTCGTAAAGCAATTCTCCGTGCTCGATGGTGCGAAAGGGTTCTTTTAGATGACCAGCGCAACGCTTGCCGATCTGTACAAGCCTCTTGGCAAGATCGCCTGGCTCTTGCTGTTGGATACGATCCAACCGTTCGCGAACGGCAATCGTCAGCGCCGTGGTAAGGCTTTCGCCGGTCGAGTTGGCAAGTTCATGGATGAGGCGATTTGCTTCCTCATTTTTGATGTTTAAACCCATGGTATATATTCTACCCCAATTTTGTAGAATTATACCCTATTCTCTCTTGTCCCACGAGGGACGGGTGGGATTCCACCGATGTTAACCGTTAAGTCCATCGGGTGAATCGGAAGCCAGGGGGGAAAGAACATTGGCATTACCGGACTGTGCCACAAAGGTTCTGTCGCGTTACTGACGATCGTGCTGCAGCATACAACTGAGATTCAACAGGCATAACGCAAGAAGCATTGTGAGCTGATCCAGAACCAGTATGCTCATCAACAAGCGGCGATTCTCTAAGAACACTTTCATCGATTTCTTTCGGGGGAATGAACTTGATGAAAGCAACGAGGAGAATCGCTGTTCGTACTTTTTAGGAATCTTGCTGATGGACTTAACTCTGCCCAAATCTCTTGGATTGGATGTAGTCGAAATGGCGCCGCTCAAGGCTGAAGAAACGCTTCACAACTACCTCAGACGGTACTTCGAAAAAGTCTCCAAAGACAACGCGCGGCAGTTTGCCGAGCAGAAGGCAAGAACTAAAGTGGGCGTTGTTCCATCTACGACCTTCTCTGATGGCACAGAAAGCTAGAGCCTCGTTCCCACCGTCGCCTGCGAGCTAGCGAACGAGTTCCGAAACAACTTCGATTTCCTGGTGCCGCGTACTACCCGGAACATCCAGTGATCCAAGCACCAGCGGTTTCCCCTGGACCAAGGTGGAGGTTCCCTCGAGCGTGGCCTGCCGGATGACAGGAGCCTGCACACCTGCGGAGGACTTATCCTCCGCAATACTGGACTGCACTACCTTCGTCCGCAATCGCACCCCATCGAGATAGCCGTCTAGATTTGCTTCAATCTCCGTGCCGAGATCCAGATAGGTGATGTCAGAGTCGGACCCCCCAGATGAGGACTTAGTGCCTACTGCGATTGGAACCCTGCTGCCTTGCTTAAGATCTGTTCTGCTGCCCGAAGCTACGATGATCGAAAAGTGCTGCACCCCGACTGTCTTGCCACTGTCCTTTTCCGTCATCGTGTAAGTGAGGCGATAGATCTTCTTGGTCTTATCCAGGTCAGAAAGAATCTTCTGCGCGAGTGCAATGTCCTCTGCGGAGCCTCGCATAGAGATCGCGCTCTGCGAGGGCACATAATAGGTTTTTGCATGGGGTAACATATTCCGCAGGTCAGTCAACAGCTCATTGGCGTCGTTCTGCTGGGTAAGGTTGGTGAGATACAGTGTCTGGTAGATTTCCGGGCCGGCCTTCGCATCGGCGGCCGGGGCCTGTGCAACGGCGGCCATCCCGGCGCAGGCCGTTGCTAGTGTGATGGCCACCATCAGTGGCTTCCTCGTCCAATGGGCTGTTTTCTGTTTATTCACTCTGGCTCCTCATCTCTTTGGCATTTATTTCAAAGAACTGCTGAAACTGTTCCGTGGCCTTGGCAGTCTGCGCCTCCCGCAGATCGGGGTTAAGGATGGCCATATTCTTCGGATCCCTGCGATGCGCGAGATGCAGCAGCAATTTCTCCTGCTCTGTTAAAGGCAAAGGAGGAGCAGGGAAGCTAGTGACCTGAGTCTCTCCCCCAGCATGTAGGCCATGAGGACGCCTCACCAAAGCACGTGAGGTTGTTCGCCGAGGTGAAGTGGGAGCCCTCTGCGTGATCAACTCCGGCCTGGTGTCCGGGCGGACGTCCGCACTCGTCGCACGACCCAGATCTGCCGGCGCATGCCGGTGCTGGTGAACCACGACGGCTGCCGTCAGGATCACCGCACACGCCAACAGCAACGCCAACGCCGGGCGCCAAAGCGAAAGCGCGGCTGACACTTCGCGAGACTCCATTCCGTCGAGCGCCTCCAGGATGCGGCGCTCTATCCCTCCAGGAGGTTCCGCGTCGCGCAGCCCGGCCAGCAGCCTATCGATTGTCCCGTCAGCATCTTTCATCGCGATTCCTTTTCTCCTTCAAGCCGCTCCCCGGATTTCCTGTCGAGGTTGGTGGCGTTGGCGGTCTTTATGCGCCTTTCTTCAATGAAAGCCGCACACGTCACCGTCCCTTAGGCCCGCGTACTGGAAATCCGGGCACGCGGCTCAGTCCAGTGCAGCGTCGCAGGAAAGCCGTTCGCGAAGTCGCCCCCTCGCTCGTGAGAGCAAGGCCCGCACCGCCGATTCGCTCCGCCCCAGTACGGCTGCGATCTCCGCGGTATCCAGCTCCTCGATAGCGGAGAGAAGTAGTACATGGCGCTCCGCCTTGGGCAATCTCTCCATCTCCCGCAGAACGGCACGAAAGCGCTGTGCCTCCTCGATCACCGCATCCGCCGGCATCGTTGCGCTGGCCAGCGATTGGGCGAAGGCCTCGTCCAGTTGCTCCGGCCGTTTGCGCCTTTTCCGGTCCAGGGCAAGATTCCAGGCGATACGAACCAGCCAAACGCGCATATCGCGCACCGTCGAAAGCGTCAGGCGGTGCTGCACCACGCGAAGGAAAACATCCTGCACCACGTCTTCTGCCTCGGTCCTGCTTCTCAATACCGAGTTTGCTATGCGGAACAGCAGGGTCGAGTAGGCATCGACAATGGCGGCAAGATCGACCGCTGGCCGAGCATCCTCTATAAACGGCAACGCCAAGCTGCAGCCCTCGATTAACGCCATATTCCCCTTCTATGGAGACAGACGCCCCACCGCCGTTTTCGCCCGGAAGAAATGCAAATAAATGCCGGTATCTACACCAGGAGCCTTGAAGCGTCCCCGTGGAGGTTTGGAGCAGAAAACAAGCGTGGGTGGGCTGTCGAAATATGGAGCACTCACCGGACTTGAGAGCAGGGCGTTTGCCTGCGGAGCTTGCTTTTCATCCATGCGTATCCAAGCTACTAGCCACATCGCCAGAGACTAAACGAAGATGGTGCCATGCCGAATCTGAATGTGGTTATCCCAACCCCCCTCGCGGCCACTCTGAACGATGCTGTTGCCAGACGCGTCAGTTCGCTCGACAGCATTGTTACCGCAGCGCTAAGCCAGTATTTTGAGATCGACCGCCATCGTGCCTATCAAATTTCGACCTCCGCTGCGCTGGTGCAGGGAGCTTCTGACGGAGCAGTATCCTCGCAAACTCTGCTGGCCCACGGTGACTTCGGCTTGGGAACCTTTGAACATCTCGACGGGGAGATGGTAGTGCTTGACGGAGACATCTACCAGGTACGCGCAGACGGCAGCGTGCAGCGCCGGCGAGACAACTTCCGCATTCCCTTTGCCGTAGTGAGCCGATTTCAGCCGGACGAGAGCTTTGATGTCGCTTCTATCGATGGCCTGGAAGCCCTGGCGAAAGCGTGCGATCCGCATCGTGAATCCGACAATCTCTTTTATGCTCTCCGCGTCGACGGTTTTTTTGCCCGTATCCATACCCGCGCGGTGAAAGCCGCCTCTGCAGGCACCGGGCTTGCGGCTGCGGCACAGACGCAGCTGGAATTCCACTTCACAGATATCGAGGGCACTCTGGTGTGCCTCTGGTCGCCACGCTATTCGAGCTCTTTCAGCATTCCCGGGTATCACTTCCATTTCCTCTCCAAAGACCGCACCAAAGGCGGTCATGTGTTGGGCTGCAGTGCGGCCTCACTACACGTTGGCATCCAGACGCTGTATGACTATGAGGTCCAGCTCCCTGAATCTGGAACGTTCTTGAAGCAGAACCTCGCCATCGATACAACAACGGTTCTAAAGAAAACTGAATAGCCCGCTGGATGCGCTGGTGATCGATACAGCCGAACGGCCTGCGGCGAACTGATAACGGGTCTCACGGCTTAATTGCAGGTACCGTATCCCGATAGCGCGGCCAATGCTGCGCCAGCTCGCGTACCACGGGGCTGCCGACGCGATAGGCGTTCTCAATCGCCTCAGCGTTGCCGGCGTAGTTGCCCGTTGCCTCGCTCTTCAGAAAATCCGCCGCCGATACGCCCTTGGGCGGGACCGTGAAGTCGCTGCCGGTTCTTAGATCGAGTGCACGTGCCAGATCAACCCGGCCGCCATGAGAAAGAAAAGTAAGCGCCTGCAAATAGGCTGCGTCTTCCTCCGCCGAGGTAACGAAACGGCCCACGCCTTTGGTCCAGTAGGGCACCCACTGTTCCGCCCAGTCATTCATCCTGGCGCCGATCCAGAAGCGGTCCGCGGTCAAAGTATCGCCCTTCAGCACGAAAGGAGGCCGCTGCGCCATGGGGAAGTCAGGATAACCTGCGCGTGCCGCCTTGAGTTTCTTATCGTCCGCCAGCACGACGCCGCGTGAGAGATCACACGCCCAGGTTACGAACCCGTCGTTTAGTTCGTAGGCCATTTCGCCGTTCGCTGACACGGCCGGCGGTGCGGGTTGCTCGAGCGGTGTCGAACGGTCGTAGGGCACGATGCCACTCGACCAGTGCTCAGGAATCTCTCTAGCATCGATTTCGTAGGCCAGATCGCCATCGACGATAGAACTTGCCCAAGCCGCCGAGCCGACCGAGGCTCGGTTAGGATCGATGCCGCCGATGCCGGCCAGGATCCAGTAGGCCTTTCTGAGATCGAAGCGTGGGTCCAGGCCGAGGGCCATGATCGAAGCCGCCGCGTGGGACTTGCCCACGCCCGTCACGATGCCCAGCACGTGGTCGTTCGCGTTGTAGCGCAGAGGATGGAAGCCCTGTGGAAAGGGAAGAATCTCGGGCAACGGGTACTGCTCGACCCAGTTTTGAAACTCGCCCGCCTGGTCACCGGTGTCATTGCCAATTTCGAAGGTGGTCACTACCACCACGCGGATCGCGAGCGGCGCGGGCGCAGCATCTGCCCGTCCAGTGGCACCTATTAGTATCGCCGCCGCCACTCCGGCGCACAGCGCTAGTCTCCCATGCAACCGATGTCTCCTCTTCGCAAAACAGAGTCTGCACCCTAAGTTATCAGGCGACAATAATCAGCCGACCGGATTTCCGATGAGAAATGACTCCGTTTCTTCCTTCAGCCGCTGCCTGGCTCGCTCGATGTGATCCGCAGCGGCTTCCACCCAACGAGTATCGGCGACGAGCCTGTCCCTCGCTGCCGTGATCGCTTCCGTCAACACCTCTGCGGATGGGCCACCCGGAGTTTTTCGCACATCGACGAAATGCCGGGGATCAAGCGAACGATGAAGAACCTGCCGGTCGAGCTCCAATGCTCTTCCAGTCAATTGCGGAAAAGCGCGTTCGACACCGTCGATGATCTTTTGCGCATCCTTGTCGCCATCGGTGCGGCCTGCTTCCTTCACCGCCAGGCTTACCATCTCATGAGCCGTACGAAAGTCTAGACCGCCAGAGCGGACCAACACATCGGCCAGCTCAGTGACGGCAAGAAAGTTGCTGTGTGCACGGTCTTCCATCACCTTGGTGTCGAACCGGGCGGTCTCCAGCAGGCCGGCTGCGAGATCGAGCGCGCACGCGGCATCGTCAAATGCGTTGTAGGCTGTTGGCTGCAGGTCGTCTTCCGCATCGTTCATATCGGCGAAGGGTGTGTTGTGCAACGACGTCAGAACCCCTTGCGCGTGAATCAGCGCTCTGCTGGCAAGAGCGCGCACGTGCTCCAGGGCCACAGGATTACGCTTTTGCGGCATGATGCTGCTCACCTGGACGAAAGCGTCGCACAGCGTCAGATAGGCAAACTCAGCCGTGCTCCAAAGCAGCAGATCCTGGGTAAATCGCCCCAGGTTGACCATGCTCACCATCAAAGCGGAGCAGGCCTCCGTCAAATAATCGACCGAGGCGATCGCCCCAAAGGAATTCAGCTGCAGACCATCGAAACCAAGCAGCCCGGCGGTGTAATCGCGATCGATTGGGAACCCGGTTCCAGTGATGGCGCACGCTCCCAGCGGAGAAAGGTTCAGATTGCTGTAGGCAGCTTGCAGGCGCCGCGTATCCCGCTCCATCCACTCCACAGATGCCATCAGGTAATGGCCCAGGGTCGTAGGTTGTGCAGGTTGTTGATGGGTGTACGCCGTGATCAGCGAGGTCCTGTGGTCCCAAGCCAACCGCACCATCACCTCGCGCAAGGCTAAGAGCGATCGCAACACGGACAGCGTTCGCGAACGCAGCACCATGCGGTACATCGTCATGTCGACGTCGTTGCGGCTTCGCGCCGTCGGTATCCGGCCGGCATGCTCCGGCCCGCAAAGCTCGATCAGCTTCTTTTCGATATAGAAATAAAGGTCCTCGACCTTGGGATCATAGGGCTCGCGCCTTATCTGCTCCAGATCGAATCGCTCCAGGCCACGTAGGCAGATGGCTGCACTGTCTTCAGGAATGATCTTCTGCCTGGCCAGCATAAGCGTGTGTGCGTATTCAATAGCCAGCAGCGGCTCCAGAAAATACACTTTGGCGTTCTGGAATATCTGCTCAAGTACCGTTCTGCGATAGACAGGCGCCGGGAAGCTACTCGAACCCTGATCCGTCTTCGCACTCTTTGACCCACTCATTCGAACCTCGTATGACGTCCTCATTCCATGGTATCTTCACCTCCGCGCTGAACCCTGGTAACGCACATTTTCGGGAGTGCCGGTTTGATAACTGGCGCGGATGTGCAGTAGGCCTGGATCTTACGGTTTCGCATTCGGATGAGACTTCAAGAAGGCGCTGAGGGCATCGGGCATGAAGGCGGCGGTACTGAAGGCGTAGGGTAGCGCAGACTCGAATGTAGTGACTTTGTATTGACCGCGGCCATCGGTGAGTATCAGCGTGATAGGTGGCTTTCCTTCGGCATGATTGAACGTGCTGACCTCGTATCCGTACTGACGGTCGCGATAGCTGACGGCAGGCCATTGCCCCGGTTCGCCCGCAACCACGATGGCGCGCATTAGGTAATCGCTCTCCGTAGCCGCCTGCTGCAGCATTCCGCCGATGGGATAGCGGTAGTGAAATGCAGCGTCATCGGCGCCGGCGGCTCGATAGGTTTTTCCTGACCACGATAATCCTGCGGCAGCGCTATTGTGCCCAGGCGTAAAGAGCGTGATTCCGGCGGTGCGCGCGTCTTCCGCGGACTTCACCAGCGCAGCAAGTTCGCCCCGGCTGAGCGGAATCTGCGCGGCATCGACCAGCGGGAAATCGCGTTCGCACACGACTTGATCCATGAAGCGATGAACGCGCACGGTGTGGTCAGACGCCTGACCACAAGCGACCAGCAAATGTTCATAGTCCGTGGTCGCAATCTGGTAATCGCGACAATCGCCGCAGCTCCCCGTGTCCCCGCACGTCTGACCGTAAAAGGCGACAAAGCGAACCGCGTGGCGTGTCGCCTCGGGGCCGAATTGTACCGTGACGTGGTTCAGCAGAGAGGTTTCGCCGTGGATACCTTCTGGGCGCCCATATTCAGAGTTGCCGCCCAGAACTACCTCTTCTCTGCCATTCACTTTGATCACGGTAGCGACGCGCACCTGAAAGTGAGAAATGGGTGGATCCGTGTGACCTTTCTCTGCAGCGTCCAGAGCTTCGAATATCTGCCTGCGCAGCTCGGCATCTGGCACCACGGCTTCGGACTCCTTGGTCAAGGTCCATTTGGAAGACTTCGCCGGTTGCCAAAACGCCCACCCTGCAACCACAGCAATCACTAACAGAAGACCAATACCCCCGAGTTTCACTCTAACCGCCTCCTCTAGGAACATTCATATGTGATTGCCTGCCTGTTTACGCTATCACCAGAGCGGCTGCCCAGCTGTCTCCCCGGAAACGGCCGACGGCGTCAAAGCACACATCAACACCAGGACGCATGCGCCGACTTCGCAAGGCGTCTCCCCAGCACCCACCAGATCGCAGCCGAGAAGAGCCCCATCGCTGTACCCGAACTAAACGCTGCGATCCATCCTCCGAATCCGTAGTGCTCAACCAACGGCGGGACGATGCTTGTGGAAGCAACACCTCCCAGGATGCCGACCGTGTTCATGAAACCGGCGACCACCCCGGCATCGCTTCCTGCAATCAACGCAGCCGTAGTCCAGAAAGACGACTCAGCGAGATAAAGAGAGCCCAGGCTGATGCACAGCGCCAGCACCGCAAGGGGACGCGCATGGACCAGAGCCGCTGCCAGCAGCAACATCCCGGACGATGTATAGCCAGTCATGATGAGAATGCGTGCGCTTGCGATCCTGCCCCATCGCACGGCAATACGGTCAGAAAGAAACCCGCCCAGTGGAGTGGCCGCGATGGCCGCCAACCAGGGCAGCGCGGCCACAGGGCCTCCCTTGGCCAGGCTGAAGCCACGTACCTCAACCAGGTAGATATACAGCCACGATATGAACATGAACAGCAGATAACCCTCGGAAACATAGCTGAGTGAAAGCAGCACCACGTTGGTGTTCAACCACTGCCCTGTCTTCCGCCGCGAAGACGCCATGGGCGCGGGCTCTTCGGAGGCCGGAGGTGCTTGCGAAAAGCTCAGCCAAATCACGGCCACGGCGAAAGCAACCACCGAAGTGAGATAGAACGAGGCGCGCCATCCAAAGCGAAGCATGCTCCAGGAAACGAAGGGCGCCGTGAACGCAGAGGCAACCGAACTGCCCATCAGCATGAGCGAACTGCCCAAGCCGCGGCGTTCAGGAGCCATCCACTGGTGCACGGCCCGCGCGGCCACGGGATACGTGGAGGCCTCGGCAGAACCCAGCAGAAAACGCAGCGCCACCAACAACGCCACTGTGGCCGCAGACGTACACCAGATGACCCCGGGCAGCATGCCGCTCAAAACAGTCAGTACTCCCCACGCGAGCGCTGATAATCCCAGTACCATACGCGAGCCAAACCGATCCCCCAGCCAGCCGGCCGGGACCTGAAAAATCGCGTAGCCGAGCAGAAAGCCGTTGAAGATAACGGCGAGGTCGCTCTTGGTCAACGACAGCGCGGGCATCATCAGCTCCGCGGCGACGGAAAGGTTCATCCGTTCCATGTAGCTGGCGAAGCTGAGCCCGAAGAGCGTGGCCACTACGAACCAGTGCACCCGCCGGGAGGTGATGGGATGAGGAATCACACCTCTTGTTATACCGATCGCTTGCGACTCAGCCTACGCAGTCGGCGCAAGCGAAGCCCATTGAAACGAATTTCTTACCCGTTTACGCGGCGGGCAAAGCATTTGCATTGAATTTTTTACCCGGTTGCGATATATCTGACAGTCAAGCAAGTCGCTTGTCTGCTAGGGGAAATCGTGCCGATGACAGTACGCCGCAACCTTCTCGTTCAGCAAAAACACGAGGCACGCTTTCTATCAAGCTGCTGTTGAAAGAGGCAAGGTACTCCACTAGGCGGGTAGCTGTGACGCCTGTGTTGCGTTAACCCAGCGTGGTCCTGGTAAGTAGACCTTCGAACGCCACTTTCTATTGTACGAAGAGGCAGGCCTTCATTTTTTGCGCGAGAGCGCTGAGCCTGCTGCCCGAGCGACGCTGCCAGGCTGCTAAAGGCTGGACATCTGTTCCGTTGCCCGAATAAACAAATGCGGTTGCGTTTGGGCCCCTCCATCCCTGGAAAAAGGTGCGAACTTGGAAGCGAACATGAGGCTGTGCGATCTGTTGGGTGTGCCTAAGCATCTCGCTCGTCCGAGGCGATGTCCGCTGCAGACCAGGCGCTGCGGGTATCGTAGATAGCCCGCACTTCGCGCCATAAATCCCATTCGGCTTTCGTTAGACAAGTACCGCAGCTATCCACCTTTCAATGCTGCGGAGATACGGCCTAGTCGTTAAAGAAGTACTTCCACAACTGCATCTTGTTCCGGAGGTTACGATGAAGCGCAGCTGGCTATCCGCGGTCTATATCCTTTTCGTTCTGACAGCACTCTTCCTCACTCATTCGCGCGCAGGCGCTCAAGCCGTCTTCGGCAACATAGCGGGCACAGTCACCGATCCGTCCGGTGCAGCAATCGTGGGCGCCAACGTAACGATAAAGGACGTCGACCGCGGTACGGAATACCACACCGCGACCAAAGAACAGGGCGGCTACGAGCAAGGTCAACTGCTTGCCGGCCCCTACACGGTGGATATCACCGCTCCGGGGTTTACCACCTTCTCCAGCAGCGTGCAGGTGCACGTCGACAGCACGGTGAAGGTGGACGCGAGTCTCAAGGTCGGCTCCGGATCGGGCACGGTCCAGGTAACGGATGAGATCCCGCTGCTGCAAGTGGATCGGGCCGAGGTCAGCACCCAGTTGACCACCTCAGAGGTAGACAGCTTGCCGCTGCTCGGACGCAATACAACCGGACTGGCGTTTACGGCGCCGGGCACGGTTCTGGCGAACTTCCAGGTCTCCGACGCAGAGAACGCGCAGGGCGGCTACCAGTTTGCCACCAACGGACAACAGTATTTCGCCAACGGATTCTTACTTGACGGCACAGAGAACAACAGCGCCATCCTTGGCATCGCGGTGATCAATCCCAATATCGACTCTTTGCAGGAGTTGAAGTTGACCACCAGTAATTACGACGCCGAGTTCGGATCGGTGGCCGGCACGTTGATCCAGGCGACCACCAAGTCGGGCACGAACAGCTTCCACGGTTCTGCCTTTGAGTATCTGCGCAACACGGAATTCATCGCGCAGAATCCCTTTGCCCCCGGAAGTCTGCCTTTGCACTGGAACCAATTTGGCGGCTCTGTTGGCGGCCCGATTCTGAAAGATAAGCTCTTCATCTTCGCCGACTATCAGGGCACGCGAGAAACCACAGGCGCACCGGTGACCACCACCGTGCCCACCGCCGCCGAACGCGCCGGCGACTTGACCTCCTTGCTAGGGCCCGTCATCGCGGGCGCCCCCCTGGTGCAAACAACCGAGGGCAACTTCGTTGCGCCCCAGGCCGGCATGGTCTTCGACCCAACTACCGGCAACAGCGATGGCAGCGGACGAAAGGCTATCTCTACCAACGGACAAGTGAATGTTCTGCCCGCCGTGCCGGCGGCCATTACTAAGCTGCTGGCCTACCTCCCGCAACCAAACACCGGCGGAGCGGGCGCAATCGTAAACAACTATGTCGGTACCGGCAAGTCGACATTTCAAGATGACCAGGAGGATGGCCGCATCGACTACACCCTGAACGCGAACTCTCGCATCTTCGGTCGATACTCCATCAGTCAATTCTCGGCATCAGCGCCGGGTGCCTTTGGAGTGCTGGCGGGCGGTCCCGCCCTCAGCGGCGCCAACTTTGCCGGCTCTTCGAATACCGATAACCAGAGTCTCGCGCTCGGTTACACCCGGACCTTCAGTCCGACGCTGATTCTGGAGGCACGTTTCGGCACCTATCGATATAGGGTGCGGGTGCAGCCGGGCGACGTTGGCACCACGCCCGCAGACGATGCCGGTATTCCTGGCCTGAACCTCGGCACTGATGCTACCAGCGGCATGCCCGCGTTCTATGTGAATGGGAACGGCGCGTTCGAATTTGGCTACTCCCTCCCCATCAACTCCTGCAATTGCCCGCTCTCTGAAACAGAGAATCACTTCCAGTGGGTGAATAATTGGACCAAAATTCTTGGCACGCACACCATCGGCTGGGGAGCTGATATTCGCCGGGCGCAGCAAACGCGGATCCCCAGTGACAGCCACCGTTCGGGCGAAATCACCTTTGACCCCGCCACCACCGGCAACTACGACGCCGATCTTGCCGGCCAGAACTCCGGCTTGACCACCGGGGCTGGAATTGCGTCCTTGATGTTGGGGGCTCCGGAGTCGTTCGCGCGCTACTTTACCGGTGCTGGGCTGCGTCCGGGCCTGCGGCAGACGCGCATGTTCTTTTTTGTTCAGGACAACTGGCGGGCGACACCGCGGCTGACCTTAACCTACGGTTTGCGCTACGAGAACTACCTGCCGCAAAACGCTGCCTATCCGGGTGGCGCCGGCAGCTTCGATCCTGCCACCGGCGACCTGCTCGTTGCCGGTGTCGCGCCCGTGTCGAAAACCATGAACGTAACCGCCTACAAGAGCGGCTTTGTTCCCCGCATCGGCGTGGCCTACCAACTGCAGCCGAAGACGGTGATCCGGGGCGGCTTTGGCAGCAGCTTTACTCCGGCGGGACTAGGAGCGGTCTTTGGCCAGGCGCCAGACTATGATCCGCCGATCCTACTTCCTCAGCAGCTGAGCCCCAGCACTCCCTACTCCAGCGTGTATAACCTCTTTACCGGGCCACCGTTGCCTACGCTGCCTTCGGGAACCACGGGCGCTTATCCGCTGCCCAATGACCTCGGCGTCTATTACTGGTTTGACCCGCCCAACAGTTATCGCGTGCCCCTGGCGATGTTCTGGAATGCTGCCATCCAGCACCAGATCACGCCCACCATGTCGATCGACGTTGCCTACGTAGGCAACGTCGGCCGCCACATCTACGTCAACGCCAATCTCAATCAGGCCGTGCCTGGCCCGGGAGCTCTCTTCCCGAGAGAACGCTTCTACCCCAACTTCGGGTTGACACAAGGGCTTTATAGTATCTGCAACTGCGACACTTCCAACTACCACAGCCTGCAAATGAAATGGGTCGACCACCAGGCGCGGGGCCTCGACTTTATCGTTTCCTATACCTACTCCAAAGCGCTCGACGATACGGAGCTGGGTGGGGTATTCGATAACAACCTCGACTACCCCGCCGATTACGGCCCGGCCACCTTCGATAGGAGGCACATTCTCTCCGTTGCCAACGTATGGAAGCTGCCCTTCGGGCGTGGTCAACGCTTCGGCTCCAACGCTAATCGCGTGGTGGATCTGGTGGCTGGTGGATGGGCGCTCAATGGGATTACCTCGGCCACTTCCGGCTACCCTTTTACCGTCAACGTGGCCAACGCTCCGCTGCTCAACACCAATTTCAACAGTGTTCGGCCGGACCAGGTTGGCAACCCGCATGTCGCCAATCCCAACCGCAACGAATGGTATAACCCGGCAGCATTTGTTGAACCTCAGGGTCTCTATCGCGATGGCTTTGTCAGCCGCAACTCGCTCGTCGGTCCTCGTTTGTTCCTGATGAACCTGTCGCTGGCCAAGGTATTCACCATCTATCAGGAAAAAACGATAGAGTTCCGTTGGGAAAACTTCAACGCGCTGAACCACACTAACTTGAACACGCCCGCCAACCTGATAGACGAGGCCAACGCAGGGCAAATCACTTCGCTCCTGCCCGGAGCGAATATGCGGCAAATGCAATTCGGGCTCCACTTCCGCTTCTGAATGGCATTTCGGCCCCAAAACTCTCAAAGAGGCACGGCTTCAACTTGCGGAAAAACCCATGCTTAGTATCAGGGCACGACTTTACAGCCTGCGGAAAAACTCATGCTTTGTATCAGGGCACGACTTTACAGCCTTGCGGAAAAACTCATGCTTTGTGTCAGAGCACGGCTTCACAGCTTGCGGAAAAACCCGTGCTTGTGTCAGAGCACGGCTTCACAGCTTGCGGAAAAACTCATGCTTTGTGTCAGAGCACGGCTTCACAGCTTGCGGAAAAACTCATGCTTTGTGTCAGAGCACGACTTCACAGCTTGCGGAAAAACTCATGCTTAGTGTCAGGGCACGGCTTCACAGCTTGCGGAAAAACTCATGCTTAGTGTCAGAGCACGACTTCACAGCTTGCGGAAAAACTCATGCTTTGTGTCAGAGCACGGCTTCACAGCTTGCGGAAAACTCATGCTTTGTATCAGGGCACGACTTCACAGCTTGCGGAAAAACCCGTGCTTTGTATCGGGGCACGGCTTCACAGCTTGCGGAAAAACCCATGCTTTGTATCAGGGCACGACTTTAGTCGGGCCGTAAACGAATACGGCTGATGAGGGCTTTAGCCCCTGAGGTACTGTGATCGGGTACGACGAAGGTAAGGAGTGAAGATGAAAGCATGTATAGGAGCAGCACTGCTGGCCTGCAGTCTGCTCTGCGGGTTGTTCCAGCCTCGGTTACAAGGACAGGCGATGCAGACCGCACCGCCTATTCCCAAGCCGGATGATCGCTATAAGGCCGACATCCTCCTGGTGGTCGCTCACCCCGACGATGACACTGGCATCCTGAACTACATAACCCGTGCGTCCCTCGACCAGCACAAGCGCGTTTCCGTTATCTTCACCACCAGGGGCAACTCAGGGGGGAACGCTCTCGGCATGGAGCAAGCTAAGGCCATGGCCGACGAGCGCGAGATGGAAGCGCGCCATTCCCTAGCGGTAAGCGGCATCAGCAACATCTGGTTCCTGCACGGATCCGATACTCCGACGCAGGACGTGCTGCACTCGCTCGAAACGCTAGGACATGGAGCGGCGCTCGATGAAGTGGTGCGTCTCATTCGTTTGACCCGGCCCGAAGTCGTCATCACTTGGATGCCGGGCTACGTGGCGGGAGAGAACCACGGCGACCACCAGGCCTCCTCTGTGGTGGCCACGGAAGCCTTCGATATCGCGGGGGACCCGGCTGTATTTCCTGAGCAGGTCAACGCACCGCGGCGGCAGCAGGGCATCAGCAACTACGGGGAAGGGCTTCATCCCTGGCAAGCCAAGAAGCTCTACTTCTTTTCCGACGCCAGCCATCAGGATTTTCTTGCCCACCATGGTCCCGAGTATCTGGCCAGCGACATCTCGAGCAGCAAAGGTGTCTCATTCGCGGCCTTGAATAAAATGGCCTGGGACTTGTATGCCACGCAGATCGATCCGCAGGAAGACTACTACGTCCATATGCCGGACTACCTCATACTTGCCAAATCTTATGTCAAGTCTCCGGTAGAGGCGGACGTGTGGGACGGCATCGACCATACTCCAATACCCTACGAGCCGCCACCTTGCTACCAACCGGTAAAGCGCCCTCCCGTGAGTCTTGAGTTGGGCGGCCCCTGGGCTTTCTATCAGCAGTTCTATGTCGCCCACGGATTGACGTCGGTCATGAGCTTCCTCAAACCACAAACGGCATTGAGCGCAGATCATGGCCTATGGGTGCCCTTACTACTGCATAACGACAGCGATCAGCCGCGAGATCTTATCCTCCACGCCTCGTTGCCCGAGGGCTGGACTCCGCCCGCGAAGGATGTCCTCTATCACCTGGAACCGCGCAGCACCTACCCTGCGCAGATATTCCTGACCGCGCCCACAACCAAACCAGACGCACCCCCGCAGCAATTACGCTGGAGCATTACAGACGGCGGAAAGGCGGCGGGAGAGGTTGCGCTCACCGTCTACATGGAATACAACGGAGTTCCGCAGTAGGCGCCTATAATCTTAGGCGAGGTGCCGGAATGACCAATAACAGCGGTTGGCAGAACCGATTGGGGACAGTTCGGGCCGTTGCCTTGATCGTGCTCCTAGTGGTGATCGGCGTAGTGTGGTTCATTCGGCACTAGTTCACGGGCGACACTAACCTGACCAAGCGTGCCCTGCTGCTCTATGAAGACCTCGCGAGCAGAATGCGGGTAGAGGCCAACGCAAAGGCCCGGAGGGCCGACGGCTAAACGTCATCCCAGCCCGGAAGGGCTGGGATGTTGGTTCTGGTGAGACGAGCACCGTAGGCGCGGTGCTCTTGTCTGTCACGGCAAACGTGCCTAATGCCCCGGAAACGAAATAATCGTCTGGTCAAGGGGCATTGCCTGTTTGACCGTCTGCGGTGGAGTGATCGGCGTGACCGGCAGCGGAGTTCCGTCGGATTCCGCCTGGTCGAAGGCCTCGGTGCCGTGGGATTTGCCAGTCATCTCAAAACTGCTGATCTCGTAAGGAAGACCATTGGAAGCAAGGGAGGACGGCCCGTCCATCACCTGGAAATGCAGGTGCGGAACGATTGAGTTACCGGTATCACCCACCAGTCCGAGTACCTGTCCGGGATGAACCCTTTCGCCTTTGTGGACTTTGATGCTCCCCGGTTGCAGGTGGGCATAGAGCGCATAGCGCTTCTCGCCAAGATCAAGAATGACTGAGTTTCCGTCTGCCTTATCGAGTGCGATGTTGGTGGGATAGCTGCCCGGCGTCTGTTCCGGTTCTCCGTCGATCACGGAAACCACGAGAGCATTTGCCACCGCGAGCACAGGCTGGCCGAAAATCGCGTAGCTCTCGAGCTTCTCCCGTGGGCCAGTGTAGATGTGTCCGCCTGCATCCATTTGTTCCCAGTCCACAGCGTAGCGCTGCGCTAGCCACACGCGGCCATTGACGGGCAGTGCCGCCCGCTGATGCCGTGTGGCGTCGCAGCAGGAGTCCGCAGCAATATAACGCTCTCCACGCAGCGGAGGGCCGATCAACGCAACCGATCGCTTATCGACCGTGGTGGCGCCGCCGCTTTCGTTGAGCTCCTGGTGACCAGGAGGCGCAGCGCTTGCACGCAAAGCAACGCGGTGCGACAGCTCAGACGGAATCTTGCTTCCTGGTGAGAGCGCAACGTTGAGAAAAAGGAGAGCGTGGGCGCTCTTGGCGAGCGTCCCCGCAGGCTCGCGCAGGCCGGCAGGCTGCAGACGTCCGGCTACGGCAGCTGTATCGAGAGTCTGCAGCACGGTTCCATCGCTGACTACCTCAACCTTCTCAACAGCGATCTCTGCACTGGAGAAGTTCGTCATTCCCAACTCGTAAACCAGGTGGATCTGCCCATCCGAGCCCATAAAAGGTACGGGTGCATCTTGGATCACGAGCAGCAGAGGCGTCATATTCTCTGAAACTTGAGCGCGCCCAACCCCGCAAGGAGCCACCAGAAATGCGAACACGAGCGGCGCGGCAAGAAACCCTCGAGCAATTTTCATATGGATGCTTGGATTGTATATATGCAAAGCCCCGGCTACGGTAGGGAAATGCGATACAGGTTGCGGTGCGCTGTAGTATTCACATAGGCAAAATGCGAGGGGTCTTTGCCGGGCACCAGCAGGGCGCGGTTCACCGATTGCGAGCCCGGCACCTCAGCCGGTTCTGCCCCTGGCTTGACTCCTCCCGGAGGAAGCGCGGGCAGGATTTCTCCGGGATCAACCGGAATTGCCAGGCTTCGCCCCGGACCAGTCTGCGACGGTGCTTCGACCGCAATGAAAAGGAACCTTCCACTCGACGACCATGTCGGCAGGCAGTAACTTGCACAGATGCGTACTGGAGGTCCACCGTCCAGCGGAATGGCCACATCCATGGGCCCTACACTCTTGCCGTCTGCATGAGGAATGAGGCCCATCACCCATTTTCGGCCTGGTGAGATGCCTAGAACCTCAACGATCGGATAGGGGACAACCTTCGCCCGCCCCGATCCATCCTCGTTCATCTCCTCCAGGTAGTTGGCGTTTCCCTCTGCCGCTTGGAACACGAGTTTGCCCCGAGGGCCAAAGAAAGGCCAGGTCTCCCCCGATTGACCAATCTGTTTGGGAGCAGAGCTCCTGTCGATAGGCGCCAACCACAGCTGTGGCTTTCCATCGCGCCCCGGCTTGGCATAGACGACTTGCTTCTCATCTGGCGACACATCGTAAGCCAACATGGAAACGCCGGGAAACACCGCTTCACTCTTGCCCGAGTCAATCGTCATGCGCCAGAGTTCAGGACCCGAACCCACTGGTGCACGGCGCAATAGGTAGTAGAGGGTCTTGTTGTCCGCTGTAAACACCGCAGCGGTCGGTCCCGCCTCGATCTCACCCTCGGAAGATAAAGATCGTTCTCCCTGATCGTCATGAATCCAAATGGCGCTTGTTTGCACGCCGATCGAGGCGATGACAGAACGCCCATCCCGCTCCACCGCCAATCCTTCCTCTTCCGTAGGGCCAAAGGTGATTTGCTCCGGCTGTCCGTTGGGAAAGCGCTGGCGCCACAGGTGGCTCTGTCCTTCCACCGTTGCGATGAAATACATCCACGATCCATCGGGAGCCCAACCGGCGGAGGTGCAAGCACCCGACGGCCCAACCGGTCTGGCCTGAAATCCGCCATCGAGTGAAATCAGCTTGCACTGTGCCCAGTTGCCCTCTCCGTTCATCTCCACGACCAAAGCCGTCCTGCGGTCCGGGGAAGCATACGAGTAATGCGCCATGCCCCGTTCATGGGGAGGAAAATACAGCTCGCGATAATTGTCGCCGGAGACCGATTGGGTCACGACTCCGAGATGCACGCCCGAGTGCGTGCGGGAGAAGAGAAAATGCGTCGGGTCGAGCCAGGAAAGTCCGGCCGCATTGTGCAGCAGAAGATGCGGATCACCTCCTAATGCCGAGACAGCGTAGGTACCGAACGCCGGACTTTCCATGACGGTGTAGGCGATCTGCGATCCGTCGGGTGAGAACGCCAAGCCGTATTTCAGCCGCGGATCGTCGGTCAGGCGTTTGGCCTCCCCATTGGGAAGCATCTTGACGTAGATTTGGTCGGCTGACATGAAATCGCTTCCGCCGCGAATAAACGCTAGGAGATGACCGTCCGGGGATAAAGCGGGAGTACTCGCCGAGTCAGTGAAATCGGTGAGCTGCGTGTATCTAATGACAGCCGGATGGTGGAGAGACGAAAGATACAGCGCCGTGCTGACGATGCCCACTGCCGCGAAGACGCCCATGACAGGGATCCACCATCGCGCCCTTCGTTTGCCGGCTTCCAGGGGAGCCGTAGCTACAGCGGCGGGGTGGTCAATCTTCTTCGCAACTTCGGCCTCCAGCGGCCGGGCTCCATTTCTCACCGGAGCAATGAAGCGGTAGCCAACCCGCGGGATGGTTTCTATATAACGAGGAGAAGTTGCCGAGTCACCGAGCGCGTCGCGCAGCTTCTGAATGGACTTGTTGAGTCCGTGGTCAAAATCGACAAAGACGTCTGAAGACCAAAGGCGCTGCCGGAGTTCGTCGCGGGTCAATATCTCACCGGGGCGTTCGAGGAGCACAGCAAGAAGTTGCAGCGGTTGCTGCGGCAGCCGGAGTTTTGTGCCATTCCTGCTGAGCTGGCCGGTTTTGGAATCCAGCTCAAAGAGGCCAAAGCGAATCACGTCCTCCGCAGGAGAAACCGCCACTTCGTACCCTCCCTGTACCAGCGAGAGATGAGTTTAGCACCAGCAACGAAGCCGTGTATCGCCTTTCATGAACCTGCCCGGCCAGGGATAACTAAGCCTAAGTGATTGCTGTTATGAGGGTTATCTGGGGATAAATAAATCGCCTGGCAGGGCATTGCTCCCCCTGCACGAGTGCCCCACACTCGGGCCCACGTCGCTCGCCCGGACGAGCGCGAAAGGAGCACCATGAATCGAATGACGAAGAAGACGGGGCGGCTGTCGCATGGGGTTTTGACAACGCTTGCGGTTACTAGCCTGCTATTTGCTGCCACCAGTGCGCGAGCCGCTTGCGGTAGTTTCTCCCAACTGGGATCGAGAAGTCCCATTAAGATGCCGATGTTGGCAACCGCGGGAGGCGAGGAGGCAGCCTACTCCAACGGCGCCCACGACCCCATCGTGGGACTTTGGCATGTTGTCTACACCGCCAACGGCGCGGTATTCAACGAGACCCTTGACCAATGGCATAGCGATGGGACTGAGTTTGAAAATGCGTTTCTGGCGCCCGCTCAGGGAAATATCTGCTTCGGTGTGTGGAAGCCGACCGGCTCGCACAGCGTGCGGCTGCACCACATCGGCTGGACCTTCGACCCCACCAGCACTGGCACGGCAAACGGAACCTTTACCCTGGACGAAACCAATACGGTATCAAACGACTGCAACAGCTATACCGGAACGTTTACCTTCAAGACCTTTGACTTGAAGGGTGATCAAGGTATGGAGGTAACAGGCACGATCGCGGCTACGCGTATCACGGTCAGTTGAAGGACCTGGTCAAAAAGGGCGGCTCAAGCTTTCTAGCCAGCCGCCCACTTTTACTTGCCGTCCACCACCGGCAAGATGACCGCCGATGGATGCGCCTTGTCAGAAAGAATAGTAACCGTGGCCTTCTGATAAGCGTCCGGATGGGCAGTCATGATGCTTGGAACGAAGCTCTGCGGGTTGCGGTCATAGAGCGGAAACCACGTGCTCTGCACCTCAACCATCACCGTGTGCCCTTTCTTGAAGACATGATCAACCGCGTGAAGGCTATATCTAAATTCCCGCGGCTTGTTCGCCGCAAGCGCCGCCGGCTTGTCGAAGGCCTTCAGATAGCGCCCGCGGAATATCTCCTCGTTGGTCATCAGCTCGTAGCCCCGCATCGACGGATCGCTATCATCGTCGGGATACTGATCGATCAGCTTCACTACCATGTCCATATCGCTGCCCGTGGTCGAGGCAAAGATATCCGCAACCACATCACCCGTAACCGTGAGGTCGTGGTCCAGCTTGCCCATCGTCCAAACCGCGACATCCTTGCGCCCGGTGACAAAGCGTTGGTCCTCTGTCATCCAGGTCCCCCATTTCGAGCCTGCGGCGTAGGTCGGCTGGATCGGGCGATGGCGATAGGGCACCGGGTCAGTCGGATCGGAGACGTAGCTAACCCTCACTTTTTCCTTCCCCAGTTGCCAACTCAGCTGTTTGTCGGCCGCCAGATAGAGCTTGGACGGCGTCGCTCCGGCTGGCGGGAAATGCGGGTAGCGCTTCCACACATTCGAGCCGGTCTGGAAGCTGGCCGTGTCTTCAAGGTCGAAGCCTGGCTGGTCCTTCAGATACTTGGCGAAAAAGGGAGCCTCGATCTGCTTGCGGTATTCCGTGCCGATCGGCTCCCCATACTTGATCGCACCCAGGCTGCGGGTCGACCCAGCCCAGGAGCCATGCCGCCAGGGGCCGAGCACGAGAAAATTCTCCTGCCGGGAGTCGCGCGGTTCCAGGGTCGCGTACACTTCCTGCGGCCCCCACATATCTTCCTGATCATAGTAGCCGCCGACTTCGAGCGTCGGCACCGTTACCGCCGTCATATGGTGCTGCAATGCGCGCACGTACCAAAGGTTGTCGTACGCCGGGTGCTGCAGGAATATCTGCCACGTGGGCAATACCTTCCCGTCGGGCGTTTTTGCGTCGGAACGGCGAACATCCTCGGCAAACGAGCCCCGCTGCAAGAAGTAATCGAACCCATCCACATCCTTGCCGTAACTCACCTCTGAGCTTCCCTTGCTTTGCTCCAGGCCCATGGCGTAGTCGTAGCCATAGGTCTGGCGAAAGGCGCCGTTGTGGAAGAAGTCGTCGCCCATCCAGGTGTCGATCATGGGCGCCTGGGGAGAAATGGCTTTGACTGCGGGATGAGGGTCAATCCCCGCTGCCATGGTTAAGGCCCCGTCGTAGCTGGTGCCGATAACTCCGACGCGGCCATTGTTCCCAGGGATATTTTTGATCAGCCAAGCCACGGTGTCATAAGCATCGGTGCTCTCGTCCGTCACCTTTGGATCGGAGTGATCAACCACCATGCGGCTCAGCTCAAACGTGCCTTCTGACTTGTATCGGCCGCGGATATCTTCGCCGACGTAGATGTATTGCGCCCGCGCCAGTTCAGGGCGGCGGATGTAGAAGCTGGCCATGGTCAATCCGTCGACGCCGTAGGGAGTGCGGTCCAGGAGAATGGGGAACGGCCCAGGCGCGCCTGCCGGTAGGAGGATCACGGCATGAAGCTTGACGCCATCGCGCATGGGGATGGTCGCTTCCTGCCGCTCATACGGTGGAAACCGATGGTGCACTGCGTCTCCCGTGCGTTTCATAAGGTACGACACGGGATCGCCCTTATAGGTCACGGTGACTGTGGAAGCACGGCCGGAGGCGTCCAGAGAGAAACGGTAGCTGCCACCTGCGTCCGCAAATTCACTTGCCGACGCGACGGTCAAGGCAGAAGGGAAGTGACGCTCCGAT
This sequence comes from uncultured Acidobacteriaceae bacterium, assembly GCA_963743365.1. Taxonomy (GTDB): domain Bacteria; phylum Acidobacteriota; class Terriglobia; order Terriglobales; family Acidobacteriaceae; genus PALSA-350. Next base: position 392,220 of record CAVUQE010000032.1, on the reverse strand, counting down.
TCGGTGAATAGCTGGCCATCATTTAGATAAAAACTAACTGGCAAATCAGGCTCGTCGGCGGAGGTATACTCGCCACTAAGCGCCTGTAGTTGCTCCGTCGTGAGGTGGGTGGCGTCCGTGGTTTGCTGAGCAAATGCCCACCCTGGCAGAGATAAGACGAGCAACAACCAGACGGATAGCGCCCTCGAGATCATGAAAATCCACCCTTTCAAGGGAGTCAGACTAGCACAGGGAGGAAGAAATTCAGAACCAATAGGGCGCCGGCCCGCCTGGACATCTAAGCTCCCGCGCGGGCATCCAACAGGAGGGAGGATGAACCAAATGTGGAGTCATCCAATACGAAGAATGGGACTGACGCGTTCAAACCTGGCTGCAGCCTTGTTTTTAAAGGCTGTGTCCGCACGTGACGCCATTGCCGACCTCAAAATAGCCGGCTTTCACACCAGCGACATCGGTGTTGCTTTATCGAAGCAGGGCATACGAGAACAGCAGCGAAGTCCAGAGACAGTACACACGCCCGACAACTTGGAAGGCAAGCACAGCATTCCCTGGAAAGTGCGGCATAGCGTTTCAAACGACGCCCACACCCACGGTCCGGGCTTTACCAGCCGCGTGGATGCTGCGGAAGCTAACCAGGAGCAGCCTGTCTACACGGAGATCGACCTCACGGAAACTCTGCGGGGCCTGGGGGTGGCGGAAGATACCATCCAGTTGCTGGACCAGGAAATGGGACGGGATGGGATCTTTGTCTTGGTGAACGCCGGCGAGCGTGGCGACGAAGTCGAGTCCATTCTTGATCGGAACCGTGGATTCATACGTACCGTCATGGTTACGGAAAAGACCCACGCTGCCCATTGATGGAGAGGGGCTCGAAATGGTGTGCCGAGCGGAGTTGTTTCAGGACCGCAGAGATGCGGGCCGGGTGTTGGCGCGTGCCATCCAGGATGCAAGTCAGGAGTCGGACGTAGCGCGCGATTGGCACGATGGAATCGTCCTCGGGCTGCCGCGTGGGGGCGTACCAGTAGCGTATGAAGTTGCCCACGGGTTGGATCTTCCCCTGGACGTCCTGGTGGTACGGAAACTTGGCGTGGCGGGCCAGGAAGAGTTGGCGATGGGGGCGGTTGCGAGTGATGGAACCGTCACCATCAACGCCGCGGTTCTCAGCCAATTCGAAATCCCTCTGGAAGTGGTAGAAGCAGCAGCGCAACGGGAGAAGGCGGAAATCGAGCGCCGGGAACGTATCTATCGCAGCGGGCGCGTGCCAGCGCGCATCGAAAACCGCCTGGTGATCCTGGTCGACGATGGGCTGGCCACAGGAGCGAGCATGCTGGCTGCCGTGCGCAGTGTGCGGCCGTGGGCACGAGAAGTCCTGGTAGCGGTGCCGGTCGCGGCGGAGAGCACGTACAACGAATTGCTAAACGAGGTAGACCAGCTGATCTGCGCCCGGATCGCAACCCCCTTCCACTCTGTGGGCAGCTTCTACCAAAACTTCGAGCAGACTACGGAAGAAGAGGTTTGTACGTTGCTGTCGCACGCACGGAACGGTCAGCAGCAATGGCCCGCCGCCTCATAGAAAGCCTTCAACGTTGATAGATCACTTGACCGGGCAAGAACTCGTCCGCGTAGCCGGCGCTGAGGGTCGCGGCAAGGCCAAGCCCCTTACGCAGGAGCTTGATGGTCTTGATCTGTGCGCGGGGAAAGACCAGGACGGGAGAGCCGATTGCTTCCGAACGGCCGCACGTAAGCTGTTGCTCTTCAACAAAATGCACATAGCAAAGCGTGCTCTCTTTGTCGGTCTTGATATAGACCCTGGTGTGCGGACCGAGCCCTTGCACCTGCCGCCACGCGGCCGACGCTGCATCCTGCTCCGCGACCGCCAGGCTGAGCAGGACGAAGGGCACAATCGCCAGCAGAAAGCCGTTTCGCATCTCCTTAGGGTAAGACACCCGAAGGGGTGAGCGACATAGCTATTTTGTGGGGGCGCCTATCTTTGTGGTTTCTTTAGGAACCAAAAGGTTCGGACCTGCGTATCAGCCTGACAGTTGCCTTAGCCGGAGGTATCGATGCCCAGGTATGCCGTATTCCTTCTTTCCGCCTTGCTTTTCGCAGGCCGCGCTCCTGCGCAATCGTTCACTACCGGCCCATGCGGTGGGGATGAAGGCAATACCAGCAACAACTGGTTTGGCCACCAGGCGCGTGTTTGCGAGTTGCGCAGCACCACGCTGCCACTGGTCAATGGCCAGCTCAGTGTGTCGGGGAAGAACGGCGGCATCGAAGTAATCGGCGAAGAGCGCCAGGATATTGCCCTGGAGGCGCGTGTCATTGCCCAGGATTCCAGCCGCGAGGAAGCGGAGTCACTGCTGCGGGAAGTAAAGATCGTCACTTCCGGCTCCATCCACGCCGACGGACCACAGAATTGGGGCTTTTCGCATCGCAGCTGGTCGGTCAACTGGAGTTTGCGTGTGCCCCGCCACGTGAACGCCGAGCTGCACACCATGAACGGCGGCATCAAGGTGACCAACGTTATCGGCGTCCTCAACGTCGATACGACCAACGGCGGTCTTACCCTCGATGACCTGGCCGGCGACGTCCATGCCAGTACCGTGAACGGCGGCTTGGATGTGAAACTCGACGGCAATCAATGGCGTGGAGCCGGCCTGGTCGCGAAGTCGACCAATGGCGGGGTGAACGTGAAGGCTCCCGATCAGTATTCCGCGCATCTGGTCGCGCAGACGGTCAACGGTGGCATTTCTGTTGGCTTCCCCATCACCATTCAGGGAAAGATCAGTCATCAGATCGACACCAACATTGGCCAGGGCGGAGCGACGCTTCACTTCCAGACAGTGAATGGCGGCGTCTCGATCCATCCCACGCATCCGATCTAGCGGGTCCGCAAAGATAAAGCCTAATTAATTCGGATTTCAAGCCACACTCATTCGCATGCGCAAATCTATAGGCGACTAGGGGCGCTTTCGGACGAAACGCCGCCGGCGTTGCCGGGTCGGAATGGACGCGTGCTTCATGAGCAAGATGGTTATTGCCGTTGGATTTGTCATGCTTCTTTTCAGCCAACAGACCCTGAATAACGAGTCCGTAGTCAACCTTCTGAAGGCTGGCTTTTCTGAGGACGTGATTATCTCCGCCATCAATCGCTCGATTGGAGCGTACGACACCTCGGTGGATGGCTTGATTGCCTTGAAAAAGGCCGGGATTACGGACAAAGAAATCTCGGCGATCGTCGCCAAGGCACAGCCGCAGAATTCTGCTGCACAGGTTGTACCGGTCACTCGAGCCGCGCGTCCCGCTCCTGTCCTGTCAGGAAACAAACCGCGCGTGTTTTTGCGGGCGCGAAGCCATAGCAGCGGGTGGAATGAGTCGCGCGACCAGGCCATGGAAATGAGCAAGGATTTTCAAGAGGTGTGTCCGGAGGTGCAGATATCGGTCAACCCGAACCTGTTGGATTACACCGTGGAGTTGAATCATACCGAGTACAGCTTTGTGCGGCTAAACCAGATACAGGTCGCGAACAGCGTCGGCGACCTTCTTTCTGGAGCCAGCAGTGGCGGGAGTTTCAAAGGGCCGAGTATCAAGGGAGATGTAAAAAAAGCTTGCCAGGCCATCGTCGCCGACTGGGCCAGGAAATAATAAAAGCATTTTTGCCACCCCGGTAACAACTGCTGGGTGCCCCATTCAAGCCGTACTTTGGCTTGAGTGGGATAAATAACGCCGGACGTGCCACTTCCCGCTCTGCGCGCCACGGCCGAAGCCGGGCCCTCCCTATCGGGCATCCCAGGGATCAGCTGGGGGAATTAGGATGAGGTTGAGGAATTACGAGGGGGGAAGCTTTGGGCGAGGATGCGCGTCGCATTACGCGGCGAGAGGTGATGGCGCGGTTGAGCGGAGTGGCTTTGGGAGCGGCGTTGGCTCCGCAGATGCTTTCGGGTGAGGTGAGCGAACAGAGTGAGCTGCAGCGGCAGAGTGCCGGTGGCGATTCGAAGCGGCCTAATATCCTGTGGATCACTACGGAGGGCGTTCCCCTCAAGGTGCTGAGCTGCTATGGGAGCCAGTTGATGAGCACTCCCCACATCGACCGGATTGCGCGGGAGGGGATGCGGTTCGAGAACAGCTTCGTCACCAATGCTTTGTGCGCGCCTAGCCGAGCTGCTTTGCTGACCGGCAAGTATGACCACTTGAATGGGATGGTTTCGAATCCGGGGGAGACTACCGAGGGTGTGACGGCCTCGTCGACGTTCGATGCTTCGCAAGAGACGGTGGCGAAGATTTTGAAGAGGCATGGCTACCAGACAGGGATGGTAGGGAAGTGGCATTTGCCGGCGAATCCCGGGGAGACGGGGTTTGATTATTTTGTTTATAAGCCGGGCGCGGGCGGTCCTTACTACGATCCCAATCATTACTTTCGCAATCCCAGCCTGGGCAGCAAGGTGGTGGAAGAGAAGCGATACGAGGGATATATCACGGACAATGTTGTCGACTTTACCATCGAAGGGATCAAGCAGTTCACGCAGCCATTTCTCATGATGCTGCAGTTCTTCAACGATCACCGTCCGTTCGATCCTCCACATCAGTACGAGCATCTGTACGACCAGACGCGGATTCCGGAGCCGGGGACGTTCTACGACGATTATTCGATGCGGGCTTCGGCGGCGCGCGAGGCTCGGATGCGGATTGCCGATATGCCGGACTTCCACCCGCCGCAGGACCTTACCGAGCGGCAGCGCAAGCAGTGGAATTATCAGAAGTTCATGGGCCACTTTCTGGCCACGCTGCGTTCCCAGGATGACAATATGGGGCGGCTGTTGGATTACCTCGATACAAGCGGGCTGGCAGAGAACACCATTGTTGTCTTTACCGGGGACCATGGATTCTTTCTGGGCGATCATGGCTGGTTTGATAAGCGGTTTATGTATGAGCAGGCGATTCGGGTTCCGTGGATGATTCGCTATCCGGGGCGGGTGAAGGCGGGGACGGTCAGCACGGATTGGGTGGTGAATATCGACAATGCTCCGACGATTCTGGATTTGGCGGGGGTAGAGGTTCCTGCAGATATGCAGGGGCGTAGTGTCGCCCCGCTGCTGAAGGGCGGCACACCGGCGGATTGGCAGAGGTCGATGTATTACCACTACTACGAATTCGCGCCGCCGCACTGGGTTCTTCCGCACTACGGGATTCGCACAGAGCGGTACAAGTTGATCAGCTATTACACGGTGAACGAGTGGGAGCTGTTTGATCTGGAGAAGGATCCGGATGAGATGGAGAGCTTGTTTGCCTGGTCGGGGTATGCGGTGCACCCGGCCTATGAGACGGTGGTGAAGGATCTGGTTGGGCAACTGGCGGCGCTGCGGGAGAAGTATAAGGATAATACTGGGGCTCCAGTGAAGCTCTGGCCTACCAGTAGCTACGATTGACGCGTCTACTCTGCCTTATCTGGCCGGGATTTTCCCCTGGCCACCCCCCCGCGAGTAGAATGGTCGCGCCGGCAGAATCCTATCTCTGCCCGGTATCCTTTAAGCAGGTACGGTCGCTTGAGAGGGAGCCGCGATGAACAGACGCATGTTCCTACGAAACAGCGCTATTGGCATGGGAGCGATGGCTAAGGTTGGTTTCAACGATCTACGGGCGGAAGATTCGAACGGTAATCCATCCACAGGCCCCAGGCCGGACGGCGTGGGGCGGCCAGTGCGCGTGGCCAGCATCGGATTCAAAGGGGGCGCCGTCCCGCTCGAAAAGATGGCCAGCCTGGTGGACGAAGAGGGCGCTCGCGGCACCGATGTGATCGTCCTGCCCGAGTTGTCGCGCGGCCTGAACGATGCCAGCGAGGAGCCGCTGCACGGCCCAACCATCACCGCGATGAGCGGGTTGGCCAAAAAGCACAACACCTACATTGCTGTTCCTATTGATAGAAGAGATGGCAAGCGGAGGCTCAACTCCGTAGTGTTCCTCGACCGCTCCGGCCTGGTTGCATGCGTATACGACAAAGTCTTCCCCTACTGGGAGGAATACGATGTGCAGCCCCCAATAAATCCCGGGGACGCGGTTCACGTGCATGAGACAGATTTTGGCCGCGTTGGATTCGCCACCTGCTTCGACGCCAACTTCCCTGAAGTCTGGAAGGGCCTGGCCGACCAGGGGGCGGAGATGGTTATATGGCCCAGCGCCTACTCGGCCGGCCGATCCCTGCAAGCCCATGCCATCAACCACCACTACTACATCGTGACCTGCTCCGAGACGCCCGACTGCATCGTCTATGACATTACCGGCGAGCGGATCCTCTACGAGGGCGGCTCCAAAGACGTGAACATCAGCCGGGCCACCCTCGACCTCGACCGGGTAATCTTCCACGAAAATTTCAATCTGCACGAAACGAGACAAACTGCTCAGCGAACATGCCCAGGACGTCACCCAGGAACAGTGGCTGAAACTTGAGCAATGGTTCGTACTGCGAGCCGCGCGTCCCGGGGTAAGCGCGCGGGAGCTGGCTCGTGCCTATGGCCTGGAGGAGCTGCGCCACTACCTCGACCGCAGCCGTGTGGCCATCGATCAGCGGCGGGGATGGGAATTTGCCGAAGAGACCGTATTTCCCAACGCCGATTTGGCTGAGCGCAAGGGTTCGTCTTAGCGCTTGAAAATCACTACAACACGGATAGGCCGCCGAGCAGCCCGTAGATAGCGGAAATGAGCCCCAGCGCAATACTGGCAATCATGAACAGAGGCAGCTCGATCACCACGGAAATGGAAGCCAGGACAATGGCAATCTGCAGTCCGCCGCTGGCGATTTCCAGCTCGTGGTTGCGGTGCATCGCGTGGTCCCGCAGATGCTCCTGCTCATGTGCCTTCTCGGCCAGTTGGTCCATCCCATCGGCGCCGGGCTCCGTGCGCATGCGGCCGGCGTTCGCTAGGGCATCGGTGATGCGCTTCTGCACCTGGGGATCATTGGCCGCGGGCAGGCTTTGCAGTAGCTCCGCCTCAGAAGTCAATACCGTGCGCCGGACGGCTTTCGCCTGATACTGGGCCCAGGTGTCGCTGGCTGCAATATGGTTGGTGAGGTAGTTAGTCTGCGCGTCCTTGGCGGCGAATTCCATCAGGGCCAGCGCCGCAGCCATCACGGCAATGATAATGGCAGCGCGGGTGTGGCCCTTGGGGCTATGGCCGTGGGCCGCATGCTCGAGGTTTTCGTGGGCTTGTTCGAATTCTTCGCTCATGATGCTAGTGGGGACCGACTCCTCATCTTACCTTGTGCGGGTCAGTCCGGCCGCTTCGGCCGCACTGCCTTTGCCCTCTGCAAGGGCCCGCGTTGGAAGAGGATGGTGAGGCGTATCCGAAAATGGTGGAAACCGTGGGGCCAGCACGGAACCGTTGCTAAGGGGAGGAAGGCGATGCCCGCGAAGGCTCCGAAAATCATGATCATCCGCCACGCGGAAAAGCCGGCAGGCAAGATTGCCGGCGTGGATGAGACGGGCGCGACCAGCGGTCATCACCTGAGTGTGCGCGGCTGGCAGCGCGCGGGCGCGCTGGCCTCTTTGTTTGCGCCTGCCCACGGACCTCTGCAAAATTCCCTGCTAGCCAAACCCGCCTTTATTTTTGCCTCCGCTGCGGCAACCGACCCGGAGCCCGGCGACACAAGGAGCCGTCGCTCGGAGGATACAGTCACACCTCTTGCCCATCTGATCGGTGTGCACATCAACCTGGACTTCAGCAAAGGTCAGGAAACAGCGCTGGCCAAGGCCGCCCTGGCCTGTGACGGGCCAGTCCTGATCGCCTGGCGGCATGAAGGCATTCCCGTGATTGCCAATGCCATTCTTGGGTCGGAGGTCGCTCCGCAGAACTGGCCTAAGGAGCGATTCGATGTGATCTTCGTGCTAACCCTGAATCCGCCCGATGGCAGATATACCTTTGCCCAGGCGCCACAGTGTCTGTTGGCGGGCGACTCGCCCCAGCCAATCTAGATTCCTCTTTCCCTTGAGCCGCTGCCGCCAGGAAAGGCTTTTACAGGTGGATCTCGTTAACAGTAAATAGACCCCTGTTCTCACGAGAGGAAGCATGTATCAGCCCTGGAAGTTTCTCGTATACATCGCTGCAGACAACGTTTTGTATGAAGACGCGCAGGTGAGCCTTCGTGAGATCGCCGATTCCAGCTTGTTTAGCGACGTGGAAATCACCGTCCAGGTCGACGGACCAACCGAAGCCATGGCCACACGCTACAAGTGTGAAAAAGGAAGCAAAAGGCTCATCTGGGAGGCGCCCGAAAACTACACCGCCGATCGTGGAGACCGTCTACGTGACTTCCTGAACGCGGCAGCAGGAAATTGCAATGGTCACCAGCGCATTCTCCTGGTGCTGTGGGGCGAGGGAGCCGGCCTTGACCATGTCTGGTTCTATGGCGATCCAACCGGCAAAACAGCCAACAGCAACAACCTGGTAAAGCCGGGAGAAGATCCACATCGCCTGGTCAAGGCGATGCAGGCCATCAAGGGCGTTCCTAACGATGTGCTCGACGGCCAAAACGCCAATCTCTATGTCAAAGACATAGAGCTGGGGACCATCCTGCATGAGTTTTCCCGGAAGATTGGCCGCCGCATTGACATCCTGGGCTTCGACGCATGCCTGATGGCGATGGCGGAGATTTGCTACGAGGTGCGCGCATCTGTATCCATGGTTGTCGGCTCCGACGAGCAAATACCCAAGGAAAGCTGGCCTTACGAGTTGATCCTGCGAGATCTAGCCAGATTTCCGGGCATGAATGCCAACACCTTGTCGACCCTCATCGTAAGCCGGTACGTGGAAAAATACAGCGTTCCCGGCAGGACCGACCGGGTTTCTTTGTCGGCAATGAACCTTGCCGGCAGCGACGAGCTTGCCTCGGCGATGGGCCGTCTGGTGGACGCCTTTAACGCCGTGGCCAACGACGTCGCCTGCAAGCGCCGCATCTTTCGCGCCCGTGATGCGTCACGAAGTGCAAACGAGGCCTGCTACATCGACTTCGGTGTATTTTGCCAAGAGCTGATGGAGTCCTTTGACGAACACACACCGGTACATGCCAGCGCAAAAATGGTCCTGTTCGTGCTGAAGAACCATGCCTACATTCAGTACCATCGCGACGTGGGAGAAGACGGATCCTTCGATCCCTACGGTCTCTCCCTCTATTTTCCCGAGGTCCTTCCTCCCGATGCGGAAGGCCTCGAAGCCGCCGCAGCTGAATTCACGATGGCGACGCGCACCGCCTTAGGTGGCAAAAAAGATCCCCCGCACAGCGGCAAAGACCCGGGAAGCGGAATGAAAGACCCTCCACATAGCGGCAAGGATCCAGGCAGCTGGATGAAAGATCCTCCGCACTCCGGTAAAGACCCGGGGAGCGGAATGAAAGATCCCCCACATAGCGGTAAGGATCCAGGCAGCTGGATGAAGGATCCCCCGCACAGCGGCAAGGACCCAGGAAGCGAAATGAAAGATCCTCCCCACTCCGGCAAGGATCCAGGAAGCGGAAGGAAGGACCCACCCCACAGCGGTAAGGATCCGAGCGGCGCCAGTCCGTCGGGAATGCAGATCACCAGCTATTACATTCTCTGGGACAGTTACGTACCGCTTGAGTTCAATAAAGCAACCGGTTGGTCAACCTTCCTGGAGAGAGTGCTGGCAGACGACAGTGACCAGACCGGGGCAGGCGGCTGAGAGCGGTACCCCACACCCCCGGAAATCAGGGCATGGGATTCCACGACTCTTTCCGGCCGAAACAGCCTGCGGAAAACTTTGTTCATGAAGGGTACGGGCTTCAGCCCGTACGAAGTGATTAAAAGCAGATCGGGCTTTAGCCCCTGAGGCATCCCCTTCCCCCCGATGAGGACTTTTCCCGCACCCGCTCAGCTACCGCCAAACTCCGAAAAAGCCGCCCAGTAATAAGGATGCGAAGTCTCTGCCTTGGCTCGCATATCCCGTTCGACGTGTGCCAGCGCGACCTCCACGGAATCTCCCTCTAACAGCCGCCCATAAAGATTCTCCATAAGTTGAGAACTGGCAGCTGAATCGACCGGCCATTTGCTGGCAATCACCTGGGGCACGCCTGCGCGCAGAAAAAGCCGTACCAGGCTCCCCGGGTCCTCCAGGCCGCCATCGGCAACGGCGCTGTCGCATGCCGACAGCACCGCCAGCTTGAGCTTCTTCATCTCTTCCGGCCGCAGTTGCTCTTCCCCCAGCAACACACTCTTATCCCTCTCGCCGGACGCAAGCAGCAACCCTGGTTCGCGGCCTTGCGCCAGCGTGTGTCCCGCAAAATGAAATACCTCCGCCTGCGGAAGCCATTGCAGAACATTGGGCATATTGGCCTCGCTACCGGTCAGCAGATGATAGCGAGCGAACCTCCCAGAAATATCGCGCGCCTCTTTGTCCGCGTCAGGCAACGAGCGCAGCCTGCTACTGTTATGGAGCAGGGGATTGCCCACAGCCAGCATCATGCTGTCGGCTGAGACGGCACGGTCGCCCCGTAATAGTTTGGAGTAACCAAGTCCCGGCGACTCAACCAGCAAGAAGCGATCCCCTAAATACTCCCCGCTTTGTGCCTTTAGCGCTTGAAAGGGAATAGCGTTCCACCGGCTATCCGGTTCGATCACCAGTGTCGTCGAGTCATGCAGCGATGCGCTCACCGGCTGCACCAGCCACTGGTACAGCTGCCGCCCCTCTTTATCTAACAAGCTTCTATCCGACAAAGGATCAGCGCACAGCCGGGCGAACATCTCGACAGCGCTATCGAGTCGATCTTCCGGCACATCCACCCAGGCGCTGTGAACCCCGGCGGCATCGACCAACCAGATCGCGAGCCCGTTGGGGAAGGGCATCCACGTGATGACGGCAGTACCAGCCTTCCATTTCATCGGCCCGGAAAAAGCAGCGAAATCCGGAAGTTCCACTTGAGAGATTAGAAGCGCTTACGCCAGATTCAGCGGGAGTTAGCCGCGCGCGCAACGGCGCAGCCCGCGACCACTCAAGAATCGCCAACGACCGAACCGGGTCGTGGTAAGTCTGCTGATACAGCTCAACCACGGACCGATAGGCCTGCGCGGTATCCCTTTGCCAGGCAAAGAGAGCCGTGTCTGAGTCCAGGCTGGTCTGGTTGGTTTCGATAAGCCGGATGGCTTCCAGCAACTCAACCTTGGCCATGTCCGGCTTGCCAAGGTGAAGGTGCAGCTCCCCCAGCGTCTCGAGATACGCAATGGTGACGTATTGTTTGCTGAGGCCGCCTACTGAGGGGTGTATCTTATCCAACCGGGCAGCCGCTAAGTCAAACTTTCCCTGGCGTACTTCGAGCGCAGCCCGCTCGATTTCGAGCGTGACGCTGGCCGTGCTGGAATCCGCGCCTGAGCGATTGAGCAGAGCGCTGGCGCTTTCGTATTCAGAATCGGCAAGGGAAGCATTCCCGCCGGCCTCCGCGGTTTGCGCCAGCCAATGGTGAGCTGCTGCCAGGCGCAGGCGGTCGCCGGCGAGAGCATCCATCAGAACGGTTTCCCGTCCTATCCTCTCGGCGGTGCGCCACATTTCTTCCGTTTCCGCGGCAAAACCCAGGTCCACCAAAAAATCCGCGCCCGCAACCGGGGGATAAGGATCCTGCCAAAAGACCCGAAGGGCGCCGCGTATCTGGTTCCACGACTCAGACGAAGCCACCCACGAACTGGTGACGCCATCCAGGTAGTTAAGACCTACCAGCTGCAGCACGGGATATTGAGCACCCTTGGCCAACGCTTCGCCGCGTTGCGCAGACGCGACGGAACCCGTAGGTTGGCCGTCGAGCAACTGGCAGGTGGCGAGCTCATAGAGAATCTTGATCTCCACCCAAGGGTAACGATGACGGTTTGTTTCTTCGAGCGCGCTCTTTGCGGCAGCCAGGCAATCGTGCCCGCGTTCCGCGCGGTTCAACGCGGCGAGATACTCCAGCCGCGCCCCTGCCTCGCCTGCTTCATTTCCAGCCACGCGAAAGAGGCTGATGGATTTTTCGGAGTGTGCGACAACACCGCCAACATCGCCAGACGAGTTGGCCCGGAAGGCCGCGGCTAATTCACGCGAGCCCTCGGCCCACGCCGGACCAGGTGGACCACGCATCAGGTCGGCCAGCCAATCGTCATGGTGCCGCCGCTGGAATTGCTCCGCGAGCGCCTTCCATGCCGTCCAGGCCGCGGAGTGACGATCCTCCGCGGAGCCAATCGCTTGTAACCACTCCGTGGTGGCCACTTCGAGGTAACGCTCATCGAATGTCCGCGGCCAGCCGTTTGCCCCGCTTGCGCTGAGAGCAGCAATCGCTGCCGAGGGATCGTGCAGCGGCGCGGCCGTCGAGTGTTTTCTTTCCTCCATCGCGCGACTTAGGTCTTCCAGCCGTTGCCGGCCTTCCTCGCGCCATGCCGGGTCCGTCTCCACCCGAAGAAAATGCTCCCAATCGGCAAAAGCATCGTCGTAGAGAAACATTCTCTCTTCGCTAATCGCCCGGTTAAACAACGCCAGGCTGTCGTTGGGGTGGGCCGCTAACACCTTCCCCAGGTTATCGATCGCCCGGCCATAATCAATGGCCTGCCCGGTGCCTTCGGCGCGAGCGAAGTACGCGGTGGCGAGGTCGGTCATCAGGACCGGCGAACGGGGTTGCGTCTCCATGGCTCGCTGGACGCTCTGGATCGCGGAGTCGAAATTTCCATCGATCAAGTCAGCGCGCGCTTTCGCATCGAGAAACTCGACGCTATTCGGGTTCCTGCGCAGGTGTTCCGCAATGATCGCTTCCGCGCGCAACAGTGAGCCGGGCTTGTCGAGATTCGACGATCCCGTCCCGCGTTCCAGATGTACCGGGGATGGTTTCGCTCCCGGGATCCGTAGTTCCAGGGTGCGGTGCTCCGAGTAAGCGTCGGCCAGCAGCAACTGCGCAGACCGGTTTGGCCATCGATAAAAAACCGCCCAGCCGGAGATAAGGATGAGCACCATGGCCGCCACCGTGTAAAGCGGCCAGACCCGCCGGCGCGGCGCCGGAGCGTCTGACGCTGGGCTGGCTAACTGGGGGCCGGCGGCATTTGGGCTTGCCACTCCTCCGCCCGCGAGGCTCCGCGCCAGATCTTTTTGCCAGTGAGCAGTGGCGCTGGCCAAGGCGGCAATTTGTGCGTGCTCTTGTGGCGTGTAATCGCTGGTAAGATCGGCCAGCGCATCCCTAAGCAACAGCGCACAGTGGTCGCATTCCGCTGCATGGGCGAGCAGATGTTCGGGATCCGGGTGAACCCGGGCCGCGAATTCCAACCACACACTGTCCGGCGGGCACTGCGGGTTGGGTGTTGCACTCTCGCTGGGTTTGAGCTGAGCCAGACGCTCCATTGCCTCTCTTTCCGCTCGCAGCCGCGCCTGGCAGATGTCACAATCCTTCAAATGTACCCGGGCAATCGCATCGATCTGGTCATTCGCCGAATCTTCCTCTACAGAATGGTCATCTCGGGCGGAGCGCGCCGTAGTGGAGGGACGGAGAAGCTCTTCGATCTGGCCGCTATCTAAATGGGGTCCCAAGGTCGCTTCACCTTTCTAAAACGATTCTGCGGGCAAAAGACCTTCGCCGGGGCTCCGGCTTTCCGTCGCCGCCGCGCTCTTGGGTTCGGCCATCCGTATCCGCAACTCCCTGGTAATGCGCAGGATAATGCTTTCGACGCCCTTGGTGGTAAGCAGAATGCCGGGCAGATCGGCAATGGCGCGTGCAGAAAGTCCAGAGCGATAGTGGAGCCAGAAGATCCGGGTATTGCGCTCCTGGTCCGGCCCGGCCACGCAAAGCTCCAGAAGCTGCGTAATCTCCTCAATCAAGATGGCGCGCTCGATGGACTGCGGGCTGCCGGCGGAGCCATTCCCGGCCAGGGGAACGAAATCCACCTCCAGCTGTTCCACGTGGCCGGCTCCGCGCTTCTTGGTGTGGGAGGACTTGAAATAATCGCGGGCCACATTGGCAGCCACGACTTTTACATATCCGATAAAGGCGTCCGGACGTTGCTGCTCAAAGCTGCGGAGGATACGGGAGTCATCGGCGCACAGTTTTAGGTACGTTTCCTGGATCAGATCGTCGACGGTCTGCTTGGAGGCATCACCCAAGCGCGCTGCCGTACGCAGGATGACGGTGGCAATGAGGCGATGGAAACGGCGAACGAACTCCTCCCACGCGTCGGCGCTGCGCGAAGCGGAGCACCGGCGCACGAGTTCCTCGATCGACAGCGACGAGTAGCTCTCCATTTCTTTGCCTCGGGGGATGGAGCCAACATTCTACAGGCTGTTTCCGTTTTCGCGAGGTCTAGATTCCAAGCTGTACAGCGGCCCTGAACAGCGGGTATTTGGGCATACGTCTGATGGTGTGAAAAACGAAAAGGTGTCACTTCGATTTTGGATTTTGCGGTGGTAATAGGGGACTGCTGCATGCGAAGTTTCAGCCGGAGGCGTCATCCGCCATCTGCACACCCAACAGGATGATTCTTGTCATCCCGGATCTGCCCCGTCTGACCCGGTCTGGTGTTGGGGCCTGCCGTGGAGCGAAGCCGAACGGGGATCTGCAGTTCTCTTTCCCACCCACCACCCCGCTATGAGAAATGCTTGCTGGGTTCTTCGTGACAGAAGGTATTTCCTCGGATCCGTCGTTATTGGAGCAAGAGAAAAGATTAAGCAAGCGACATAACTGTTTGTCTCTCTGACACGGAGTAGGCCGGCACGCCTTGGGTCTTAGTCCGCCTCTGGTTCTCTCTTGTGGTGATGAGCCGTAGGATCTTCGGCAGATTGGACCGTATTGTATCGAGATCCAGCTGCGTGAAACGCATAGGCCCCAACTGATAGGGCTCGTGTAGCTGAGTGCAGGGTTGTCCTAAACCATCAGCCACTTTCTTTCGACCGCGTGGATTGCCGGACCAACGCTCCTGCTTGAGCTGTGGCGCAGGTCTGGCCACAGCTCAAGCAAGTCAGCCAATTACACTTTCCTTTTCGGCTTCGGCTTTCTTTGTGACGGGAATGACGGCTGCGCTCGCCCCGTGATGGGATAGTCGTTCAAGGCGACAGCTACGAGTGAAAATGCGGATCACAGTCCAGCTCCTCTGGAGGCTGTCTTTCTCTAGGACAATTCTAGAAAATCGCGCGGCGAAAGCCTTAGATGTTTCGGGAATGGGCGGATAATCACCAATCGAAATCCCGCGCCCCAATAAAGGCTACACTCGTGGTGGTAATTCCTCCCTTCACTGCCCCAGCCAATTACACTTTCATGAGCGAGGTGGCGGGCGGGTACATTTCGCGCCAGCCCCGCTGTACAGGGCTTCAGTGTTGCACTAGTTGAGAAAGATCAGTCTGTGCGCCCCTTGGGGCGTTCCAGGGAAGCCGGACCTGGGTTGGTGTTGCGTCTCAGGAATGCGATGTTCCCGTCCTTGTTTCCGTTTTGGCCGCGGCTAAGTCCTTTGTTTGACGAAGGGGCTCAAATTTTTATTTTTCCCGCCCCCATAAGATACTTAGGGGACTGAGGGCTGATTCCCGGTTGGCATGCGATGGAGCGGTAAGCCGACTCGATAGATGGGTGCTCTTTCATTTTTGGACACACGGCTCCGTCCGGCGTCTTCTCGAGTAAACGGGGGGGTCTTACTTAAGACAGTAGTACGGATTTGTCTTGCGGTCCAGAGCGGTGACAAAAAAAGATGTGGACGAAGGGTAGGGGAACTAGCCGGCGGTTTTTGCGGATTGCGAAGGAATCTGGTGTGTCGGCGCGATGTGCTGCGTGTCTTGTTGCGTATCCGCAACGCAACAGGACAAGCAGTGAGTAGGTCAGACACTTAAAGCTACTATTAATACCCTCGATCGGTTCCGTGGTGTTCCGTATAAGCAACGAAGGTCTTGCATGCCCTCCTGAGTTCGCGAGCATGCCGTTTTGGCGCTTTACTCGCCGGCCCCGACGGTCCCGGCCTGCCGTGGAGCGTGCGGTGGGAGCAGCCAACTTGCCCGTGGCAGTTGAGAAACAGATGACACCGCAAAATCGCCATGGATGCGAGGCCCGGAGAGCCGACCGCCAAACTGAGCCCAGCCCGGAAAGGCTGGGGGGCAATCCCGAAGGTGATCCGAGCGCCGTAGGTGCGACACCAAACCTAAGCCGCTCGCACCTGCGTCATTAGGAGCGAAGCCGAGAGCCTGCGCTGAACGAAGTCGAACGGGGATCTGCAGTTCTCTGCATGAGTGGCCGATGCTACACCAATCTCTGGCCCCACCCTTTGTTATCCCGGCAGGAGCGAACCGCAACGTAGGGACCTGCGGTTCACTGCATAAGCAGCCGATGTCGCCAATGGCGCCCCACTGAGTGGGGCACCCCGCGCCCATTGTTTCCCGTTCTTTTCGTGGCAATGGAAAATGCTCGCCGCGTTCATCCCTGGCCGAAGGGATTTCCTCGGAGCCGTCGTTATTTGCAGCAAGAGAAAGATCAAAACAAAAACACTCGGTTATCTCTCATTGAAATAACCGGGCAAGCATGCATTCTTTTGGTCTGAACCTGCCGCTGGTTCTCTCTTGTGGAGCTGAGCCTCGGTAGATCAGACGTACTGCGAGTCAACTTGCGCCGGAATGGTTCGCGGCACACACACACGTATTTTTCTTTTTTTCTGTGTTTGCGTCCGTACCGAAGGGTCTTAGTTAATCGTCACAGCTATCCCGGGTCGGCTCTAACGTTGAAATTGGAAGGTGACACTACGTCAGTTGTCCCTCTATCGGAGCGATGGACTAGTACGCGCTGTCGCCGGATATTTTTCTTGTTCGAGCGGATTCAATGTCAAACGCTGTTGCGTATCCACAACGGAGACGCGAGATAGCCGAGCCAACTGACGGTAGTCATTAGGTCGACGCAAAGGGGCTGGACGACCATATAGCTGCCCATAAATTGCGCACAAGCAACACGGCCCGCATAACCCGCCGTACCGTGCGTTGAGTATCCGGCCGTGAGCCTGGGTTGGTCTGGCTCCGACCTAAGTTCAGAACAATAATTGCAGCCGTGAAACGAAACGACGGAGCGCGACACAATTTCCGTATGTTTCTCTCTAACGGAAGCGTGTACCTTCCAAGTGTCGTGAACCATTTAAGCTTACCCGCGCGATCTCGTTGGAAATCTCGCTGCACCTCCACTCTGTTAGCCGGCGCTTCTCGCGGAAGCGATGACATTTACTTTTTGATACACGAGCTATGTTACCCGTCTAAAGTATTTAACGTCACAATAAATATTGCTTGACACATTTGCGTTCTTGATCGAGACTCGCGTCATTCTCGGAAGCAGTTTATACGCGCACACCGAAAGCCTACCAAGTGTCGCGCCTGCGGTGATGGGCCTTAATGTGATCGGAGTTAGAGCTTAACTATAGCTACGCCTTGTGCAGCAACAAACAGCAGTCAAGTTGAGACGACGGGTGTGGCATAACTTAGGGCGCCGAGTACCCGGTCGCGTCACTTTTACAATGAGAGGCTACTCTAAATCTTCAGTTATGAGCGGAGTGTGGTTATAGCGTACCTACAGATGTAGCTTTTGCTCCGCCAAGGGAGATTCCTACGGGGGAGATAAGTATGCACACCCGACTGAGATATCGTGAACCTAGGTCGTAAATTAACTGATCTTGCAACGGAATAACGTAGCGGTGAATTGTAGGTTTTAGGAGGATCGGTTGCGTCCGTATATCCGTCCCTTTTGTATCCTGCTTTTGGCCCCCCTCATAGCACTAGGTTCGCTCTGTCCTAGCCTTTATGCACAAGACAATCCACGCTTGACGGCCCCCACTGTTACCCACGTGCCAATCTGGACTCGTTCCCTGAAGGATGTCGGCCCGGTGCCGGATGAGACCACACTTGAGCATGTTAGCCTCGTCCTGGCTAGAAGCTCGGAGCGTGAAAAAGCGTTTCAACAGCTGTTGCGGGATCAGTACGACCCTAAATCAGTTCAGTTTCACCAGTGGCTGACCCCGCAAGAGCTTGGTGAGCAGTTCGGTGCGAACCAGGAAACCCTTGACACGGTATCTTCATGGCTGTCAGCGCACGGCCTCACGATAGAGTCGGTTTCAAATAGCCGAACGATCATCAATTTCAGCGGTACAGTGGCGTCGCTATCTACCGCGCTTACTACTAGGTTTCACTATTTCGACCTAGATGGGGAGCGGCTAATTTCTCCGATCGCGGAGCCTAAAATAGCTTCTGGCGTAGCGCAAAAAATCAAATTCATCGCCGGCCTCTCAACAGTACGATTACACCCCAACTACATCGCGAAATCAGCGGAGCCCCACCTCGACTGCGCGAATGGGTGTGTCCATGCCGTTAGCCCGGCAGACTTTGCCACCATCTATGGGTTGAAGCCCCTATACAGTTCGGCCAATACAGGCTCGGGGCAATCGATCGCCGCTGTGGGCTTTTCGAAAATTGCGGTTTCAGACGTAGAACTTTTTCAGCAAACCACAGGTCTACCCGTACAGGCCCCGGTACAGCGGGTCCCCACTGGGGGCACAGACCCTGGGCTGCCAACTGGTACACCGAGCGAGTACCAAGAGGAGGCCACCGGAGACGTTGAACGGGCATTTGGGGTCGCCCCAGACGCCACTGTCATCCTTGATGTGACCACGGTGCCTCAATCAGACCTTGTAGCTAATCTAGTGAGCTTGCCGATAACCGATGTCATCGATAACGACGTGGCGCAGATACTCACCATTAGTTTCGGGCAATGCGAGACTGCGGCTGGCATGCCCCAAGTTTTGTTCGCCGACCATCTATTCCAGCAAGCAGCTGCGGAAGGCATTTCAGTCTTCGCGTCTTCAGGGGACGCGGGTGTTGCAGCTTGTGCGGACCACATGGAGGCACCTCCCGCAACCGCAAGTCCGGGCATAAACTACCTTTGTTCAAGCAGCTATGTCACCTGCGTCGGCGGTACCGAGTTCAACGATGTCGCCGACCCGTCCGAGTATTGGGCGCCGACCAACAGCGGATACTTGAGTTCCGCGCTGTCCTACATACCTGAAGGAGCCTGGAACGACCCCAGCACTACATCAATACTGGCTACAGGCGGCGGCTCAAGTCTTTGGATTCCGCAGCCTCCGTGGCAGGCGGGTACGGGCGTGCCTACTACTGGACAACGCAATATACCCGACATCTCGTTCACGGCTTCCGGGCACGATGCTTACTACCTATGCTTGGCCTATCCGGACGGCACCGGAGATTGCTCCCAACACAAGTTCATCTCTTTTTATGGGACTTCGGCTAGCACCCCGTCCATGGCGGGAATCATGGCGTTGGTCGATGAAGCTCTCGGGTCAAGGCAAGGAAACTTCAATCCCACGCTATACTCCCTCGCCGCGACACCTGCAAACGGGGTATTCAATGACGTAACCATTCCATCGAGCGGCGTCGCTAACTGCAGTGTCGACACACCCAGTCTTTGCAACAACAGCATCGCCCTGGGTTCAGGGTCAGCTGCTTCCGTACTTGCCGGCTTCTCCGTGAGCCCCGGATACGATCTGGCGACTGGTTGGGGTTCAATCGATGTAGCGAACCTCGTGGCCGCGGTGAAGCCTCAGCCTTTGCCTGCGCCGAGCACAACATATCTAACTCTTTCCAGCACGAACATAAGCACGGCTCAAAACACCGCCTTGAGTGTTCAGGTTGAAGGGTCGAGGGGAACACCGCAGGGAACCGTTCAGATATTGGCCAACGGAATTCCCACGAATCCCCCCTTATCCTTAGCCTTTGGACAAGCCACGGTCCAAAATCTCACTTTTCCAACCGCTGGAACTTACACCCTAACGGCCGTGTATTCCGGGAGCACATTCTATTCGAAGAGCACCTCTGCCCCAGTGACTCTGGTTTCAAACTTGCCGACATTCCTGCTGGCCCCCAGCCCCACATCGCTAACAATTTCAGCCCCAGGCGGAATGGCCAGTTCGACTGTCACCGTTACAACAAGTGACGGCTACTTGGGTACGGTAGCCTTAGCGTGTTCGGTCTCGAGCAATGATACCTCTCAGAATGGACCCTCACCGACCTGCTCTTTTGCAAGCCCCGGTGGCGTTGTCTTGTCCTCTACCTCCCAGAGTGCAGCCTTAGCTCTAACAGTCAGTACGACCTCGGGGCATGTAGTAGGTAAAGCCGGGCTTTTTGATCCCCGAAATCCCGCGGCAGGTCTCGCGTGGGTGATATGTGTCGGCCTGCTCAGCACCATCCCTCTGCGGAGGGGACGCGTTCGCCTCTCAACTAGACCACTCAGCATACTTATAGCAACCATTGTTGTAACAGCCTGCGCTGGGTGCGGTAACAGCAATACGAGAACCCCAGCCGGCGAGTACATCGTCACAATAACCGGAACTGGTACTACAAACACCATCGCGCGAATCGGTTTAATCGTTCAATGACACCCTAGGGGGGTACTTCCAGTGCTTTAAGACCGAGAGATCCATGTCTCAACTTGAGACTCTTGATAAACAGTGATCTTTATCTTCCGGTGACAGGTCAACACTACTGAGAATTTCGCAAGCAACAACCGATTGTGCTAGGAGGTAATCCCCAGTGAAAAGCTTGATTAGAGTTCTTCTTCTCCTTTTGATCACGTGTCTGCCCATGGATCGTTACTCTTACGGTTTCGCCAGGGGCGGCCAGGAAGCACTGAACGGAACACTCACAGGTAGGATAACGGATCCAACTGGAGCAGCCGTTCCCAATGCTTCGATAAAGGTCACGAATATTTCTACGGGCGCTCTCTTCAATGTAGTAACAGACAACTCGGGGGGCTATCTCATCGGTGGATTAACACCCGGCTATTACAGCCTAACAGCAACTGCGTCAGGATTTACTGTTGTGTCGATCCCATCGATAAACATAACTGGGAATGCTACTAAAAACGTGACCCTGCCAATTGGTGCCGAGGCACAGGTGGTCTCCGTTGTAAATTCAAATAGCGGTCCGCAGAGCGCTTTTGTCCAGGTCGGAGTGAACGGTGTCCTGGGACCGATGGGTTATGTTGCTACTCCGACTCTGACCACAGCAAATCAGATGTCGGGCGTCGACACAGAGGCTATGCTTGCAGCGAAGAACTTCAACTTCCCATCGATCGTCCTGTATATCTCAAGCGCCCCGCTTGTGTATGCGCCGACGGATGTTAAGGACCAAAGCCAGCTCGACAAAATCAAAAGCGCCCAGGAAACAACGGCAAATCCGGTTTGGCTGGACGCGACCTTCACGGTAATTCCTAAGGATACTGCCGGCAACCCTATTCCAAATGCGTGCAGTGACGGAAGCCTACAGATATTGGGCATCCTTCCTCAACAAACTTCAGGAGGCACGAAGACATCGACTCAGGCAGATGTTGCTAGCGGGATCAATGACGCGGCCGGAGCACTAGCGAGCTTCTATCCTGGAACGGCGACCCTCGTTACGTCGGCAACCAAAGCGCTCAATGTAGTGTTTGGTGACATTTTCCCGCCTCGGCCAATTGCCTATCAGTACTCCTACATGCATGGAAACTGCACTTTTGGATGGTTCTTTAGGCCAAATACCTCGGGCGCAGCCGATGCAGCGGCTTCGATACTTGGGCTACAGACGGGCATTGTCCTTCTGAAGACGAATAAGAACATAGCGTCTATAGGAGTAACTGGCGTAACGTTATCAGAATGGTCTAAGGCCCCCAGCGTATATAGCAAAAAGCTATTCTCAACCTCGGATACACTAGCGGATTTTGTGCTTCCGGATGCCTCCAGCATCGACTTCGATGATGTATACGATCTCAGTGCGTTTCCAGCACTGATCGCGAAGGCCCAGGCGATGAAAATCACTCACATTTCACAGGAAGCCGATTGGCAGGCACTTGTAAAGACAGCTACCTTAGTTACTACTCCCGCGGGGGATTATGTGACTAACACTTCGTTGGCTGCGTTCTTGGGAATGAAACAGCCACCAAACTCCAATCCGGCCAGCCAAGCGCAACAGCCGGCGGTGCAACCGGGACAACAACCCACCAACGCGGCTACCAAGCCTGCCCCGAAAGCTCCGGGCACTAATTCCAAGCCGCACACAGGCGATGCGAAGTAGCAGCCGGTCGTAGAAGGACGTCGATGGCGGATATCGGAACGAAGGGCGCGTGATCAGTTCAAGGCATTAAAGAGACAGGTCTTGACATTAGGCATTGGAGGTACGGACAGAACAACCACCTTGCGTCACGGCTCGCATTAGGGCTCCAAGTGTCGAGTGGTAATTAGCCAGTCTGTCCCTCTAGCTCGATCATGTCCCTCTAACCCTCTGGGCCGCGATGTGCTGCTCGGTAAATCTTGAACAGGAGTTGTGCCTGGCATGAACCCGAAGCTTGTTGTGAGTACTTTGAAACCTCTGATTGCTCGCCTTAAATTTCAGTTTACCGATTACATGTATATTATTCTGATCTCAGCTTTCTTCTACTGCACGTTTGCACGCGCGCAAGGTCCGGTTGCGACCGACCTTGCGCCCCGCCCCGTTCAGGCCACCCCACAAGACCAGCAACCTCAGATGCTCAGATCAGCTCCGATGAGCGAACTTCCACCCACAGTTCAGATGCCTGGCTGCATCAGCAACGCCCAATCGGGCTACAAAGGGAAGAAGTGTGTGGTCTATATCAATCGGCTCGCACCGGTGTCCCCGCCAGCGTTGATCGTACCGAAAGGGACGACGGTCTACGTTGTGCTGTACAATACCCGATGGAATGAGGCCGTGACCTTCGCTTCAGCCGTTAGCAAGACGACGATCCCTGATGTCGCCGCGGCTGCGCTCAAGAACGTGGGCTCTCCGCTACAGTCGCTCGTGACATCGGTAGTTAAGAACAAAGTGGGGTTCGCTGGCGGGTCTCCAGGTGAAACAGACCCCAGCAAACAACAAACAGAGCTGAAGGACAAGTTCAACAATCTGCAAGCCAACCTGAATCATGCAAACGCTGCGATGACTTGCCTTTCTAATTATGAGTCACTTGCCGTCGCTTCGATCGACCCTGTAACAAAGGTTCCGCGACAATACTCTTGCTCGCAGGCGAATCTACTCACTCCTACATCCTTTTATGACACGTGGAAAACGGTCGTCGACGACGCCAACAATGCGGCTACGGCTCCACTTCCTGTTGCATCTCTGAAGAGAATGGACGCTGGGGTTGATAAGATGTCAGCCGACTGTATAGACACGGCCAATCCACCGAGTGACGAGTGCCAAGTGTATGTGAACAACCGTGCTCTCCTGGATAGCGCCCTTACTGCAATCCAGAGTGCTCAAGCATCGTTATCCCAAAACGTGCGACTCCTAAACGCCTGGCCTGGCACCCCCGATAATGTCGCTTACGAATTTGTGGCGCCTAAACTCAATAATCTGATCTTAACAATCAGCGGGCAGGAAATCGTCAACAAAGTTGTCTCTCCTATAGCGACCGTAACGGTTAACACACAGGCGAATTCGTGGGTAGTTTCCGCGGGGATTGGCTTTTCCAACCTAAAGTACCACACCTATACCATCGCTCCGATAATAAGCAATGGACAGCCAGTACTCGACGGAACCGGAAAAGTGACCACTATCGTCACCCAGCAGACCCAAAGTCCATCAGTCATAGCTCCGGAGGGGCTCCTTAGCTATAGACTGACCCGTATAAGCCGGCAAGACTGGGAAAACAGGTGTCCCAACGGCTGCTCGTTCCTCCTGACGGGGGGTATAGGTGCGAACTTGACCAGCAAATCCGCTGACTTCGATGTGGGGCCATCCTTCCAGGTAGGTGGGTTACTTTTCACGCCAACGGTGCATTTTGGTCGCGACACTCGACTGACCAATGGGGTACAGGTGGGTCAGAAGCTTGGTAGCAGCCCACCGTCGAGCCTCCCGACAGCCAACTCGTGGGTCATAAAGGGGGGCTTTACCCTCACATACACTATTCCTATCACCTAGGAATTTGGGCTTATATTGATTTACCAGCGAGAAGACGGGGCGACAGAAACGATGTGTGTTAGCCCAGCGCCAGCACGCCGCCAGTGTATTGGGTCGGAATATCATGCCCAAGGGGGTGCTTCATAGTTGTGTTTGAGGGAGTGTTTCTGACTTTAAAATCCTTTTTACCTATTTGAGGTCGGCCCTCGGGAGGTCTAATGCCGCGTGGCTTTCGCATCGTCGCAGTGTGTTGTCTCCTGCTCGTAGCGTTTCTCATTATGAGATCGTCGACTCCCGTGAAGCTCCTGCACGCAAGGATGGCGTTAAAGAGGCTAAACGTGGATTCAAGAGGCGTTCAGGTTAAGGCTGCCGGCTTCCGTTTCCTCAACTCTGACTTCGTTTTAAGCGGGCACGTCAACAGTCTCGACGACTTTAACGCCGTAGCGAGATCTATGGGTAAGATCCTTGGCCCTACGCATTTCGTTGATAGGGTTTCCTATCCGCGTCCCGAGGGTGCCTTTGGTGTTGCTGGCCCCGTTGGTATAGTGAGCATCACAATCGATACTCGGTACGATGATTCAGATGAGAGTTTAGCTAGGGTAAGAGCGATACTAGCTCTGCCGCAGAGCCAGAACGTCGACAATGTGGCGAACTGGACACGTCTTAGTCAGTTTATTGTCAGTTATTATGGATTCGGACCGGCTGATCTACCTAAAACTTATGGTCTTCTTTTGGACTCTTTAATGAAACTCAACGGCTTAGTGCTTCCAGATGCGCAACTAGGTGAGGCGCTCAAGATCCCGCTGTTGCCGCCACGTTCAAGACCAGCAATACCCCCTGCGCCGGCGGGCGCCGCAGGTGTTTTAGGGGGTGTTCTTGGTGGCGTGTTTGGTGTCAGAAGCTATGCCTACTCGGGTAACCCGACCGGCTCTGTAAGTCAGCCCGTTGACCCGCTCGCGGTTCACAATATTGCACCTCGAGAATCACTCCGGCCAGCGGAGGCTCATATTGCGGTTCAAGTCTTTCCCAAAACCGAGGAACAGACCCTTCGAGCGCTCGGCGAATATGGTGTCTATATGTCGCACGTACTGACTCTCAATCTTCAAGGAGATGACGAGCAGCTTGTCAGCGAGAAGGAATGGTTGAAAGGCGACGAGTTGGCCGCCGTGAGACGCGCGCTCTCTCAGCCGATTCAGCGTCACCCTGTTCTGTTTGTACTCGACACCGGATGGCCAGACGAGTCTACATACGGCGATTCGCACCTCGCGCTACGCAAGATATTTGCATCTGTTCGGCAGGGGTATGAGGGTGTCCCGGACTCGCTTCCACCGAGCGACCCGCCGTTCGTAGCCCTTCCTAGGGGTGACGCTTCGCATGCTTTGCTGATCGAGCATGCGCTAGCGCCCTTAGTCAAGCTAGGCGAGGATTCGAAGGCAGTCACGGTTGTATATGTTCCACTTAGTAAATTGCAGAATAGTGAACCTTACCTTGTCGAACTGCTCACGTTATTTGAAATCATAGGAAACGCTCAAAGTAAACACGTCACTCCAGATCAATATCGCGTTGCTCAAGACGCAGCGAGGGAGGTTATCGCTAGCACAGTGCCCCAAAATATAAATGGGGCGTCATTGAATACCGAGGAGGATATTCTGATCGCACTGTGGACGGTGGCCGGCAAGGCGTTCACTGAACAGGAGGATAACGCTTTTTTTGTTAATGAGTCATGGACCGCTTTACCCAACACGCCGTTGGAGGGTCATCCCGGTCAGCCAAGAGGTTTAGCGGTGGTGGCTGCTGGTAATGTGGATCATGCGATGTTTGATGTGTCTCCGAATAATGTGGACTTTGCAGAGAAAGCGGTTACCTCGATGAACGTGCTATCAGTCATGAATGTTGAAAGTGTGGCGCTCGGGGACCTGTCCTGCGGAAGTTCAACAGTGAGCCCCGACAATCTTCAAGTTACTCAAGTAGTTGGTTACGATGGCGATGTAGGGCCGTCCGACAAGGTGGAGTCAGGGGTACGTCAAGAAATCTGTGGCACAAGTTTTGCGGCTCCCCGAGTTGCGTGGATGCTTGCGCTGGACGAGGCGACCCGCCAGAAGCATATCGGCGATAATCGATCGTGGATTGTCGGCCTCCATCAGAAGTTGATGGGCGTGCACAAGACTGATGAACGACCCTGGCAAGACATTCTCTTTAGGCCCGAGATATATTTATCTGAAACCAACAAATGAATGCCTCTAAAAGAAGGGGAAAGGAGAGGCAAAGACTCCGAACACGCGAGAGTTTTGCTGGATGTTCCTTTAGCTTTCGCGTTCCTTAGGTCCCAGGACGCCTTCTCCGCCCCGAGTGTTGTAGTTGCTCTTGGAATACCCTCCTTCAACAGATCGTGAGCGCTCTGTAAACCACATCTTGTCCCGCAACGGGGGAAGAGCGATGTTGTAGGGATGAAGCAGCCGAGTGTGGAAGCGTGGACGAGGTGGCGTGGATTGCTTTCTGAGCAGTTGGAGAGCGGCCAGAGTGCGGCAGTGTTTTGTCGCGAGCGGGGATTGGCGGTCTGGGCTTTCTACGCGTGGAAGAAGCGTATGCGGGAAGCCGAAGCGACTAAGTTTGTGGAAGTGGCAGTGAAGCCGGCCAAGGGGTCGTGGCGATCGTCATCAGTGGAGGAAAAGGCGATCGAGATTCGTCTGCGAAGCGGGATGAGTCTTTTTGTGGGTCCCGGATTTGAAGCCAGTCACCTACGCGC
This sequence comes from uncultured Acidobacteriaceae bacterium, assembly GCA_963743365.1. Taxonomy (GTDB): domain Bacteria; phylum Acidobacteriota; class Terriglobia; order Terriglobales; family Acidobacteriaceae; genus PALSA-350. Next base: position 365,564 of record CAVUQE010000032.1, on the reverse strand, counting down.
CTTGCTGAGGGAGTTGGAGGGATGATTGGGCTCCCGAGTTTGCGCGCGTTGGACGGATCGCAGGAGGCGCGGATATGGCTTTCTGCCGAAGCGACAGACATGCGTTGCGGCTTTGATCGTCTGGCGGAGCGAGTGCGGGCCATCATTGGACAGGACCCTCTCGGAGGTCATCTGTTCGTATTCCGGTCACGTCGTGGAGACAGGCTGAAGATTCTTCTTTGGGATCGGGATGGATTTGTTCTGTGGTACAAGCGATTGGAGACGGGTGTGTTCAAGCTGCCGCGTATGCAGGCTGGATCGCGCTCGGTTGAGTTGCTGGGCAGTGAGCTGGCGATGATCCTGGATGGGATTGATGTATCAAAGCTGAAGCGGGTGCGGCGCTACGAGCGTGGATTGGGAACCAATCGAGATAATAAGCAAGAACAGGTTCTGAGTGACAGCTGCGGGAGTTAGTTATTTACTGCAGATGTGGCTACGCAACAAGCTGACACCATCCAGTTACCCGACGATCGTGAAGCGCTATTGGCGCTGGCGCGCACTCTGCTGGCGGAGCGCAATCGTGAGAAAGAGCGAGCCCAGCAACAAGCGCAGCAGCTTGAAGAACTGCAAGTTGAACTGCTGCGTCTGCAACAGGAGTTGGAGCGGTTCAAGAAGTGGTACTACGGGCCCCGCGCCGATCGCCTTCGTTCCACGGGCGAACTACTGCAGTTGCTTCTAGACTTCGCGGAGCAACTGGAGAGCAAGCCACCTCATCCCGACGATGTTCCACCGCAAGCTGCGCATGAGCAGCAACTGCGGCGGGTGAAGCGGCGCAAGGGACGGCGCAATCTTGCCAACTTCGAAAATCTTCCCGTAAGCACGCAGGTCTACGAACTGAGCGATGAGCAGCGGGCTTGCCCCTGCTGCGGCCATCAGCGCCAGGAGGTTGGCGCTGATGAGAGCTGGCAGGTGGAATATATTCCTGGTCACTTCGAACGCATCCAGCATGTGCGCAAGAAGTACGCTTGTGCCGCTTGCGAGCACAAGGGCGACAGCGCGCAGATGGAAGTCGCGGCGAAAGCAGAAGCCGTAATCGACAAGGGCATGGCCGGACCTGGGCTGCTGGCTTTCATCGTGACCAGCAAGTTCTCTGACTATTTGCCGTTGTACCGGTTGGAGGACATCTTCGAGCGGCAAGGCTTTGAGATTTCCCGCGCCACGCAATCAGTCTGGTGTGGAGATGTGGCTGATCTGGTCGAACCGCTCTATGAGCTGATGGCCGAACAACTGCGGGCTTCCCATGTGGTAGCCACCGACGACACCATCATGCCCATGCTCAGCCAGGGCAAAACCGCCAACGCACGGATGTGGGTGTATGTGGGCGACGATGCCCATCCCTACAACGTCTTCCACTTCACCCTGGATCGCGGTCGGGACGGACCGAAATATTTTCTCAAGGATTACCGGCAGGTTCTGCTGGCGGATGCATACGGCGGATACAACGGCGTGGTGGCGGGCAACGAGATTACGCGCGCCGGATGCTGGGCCCACGCCAGGAGAAAGATCGTCGAGGCAGAGAAGACCGCTCCCGAGATTGCCCGGGAGGCCATCGAGATGATGCGTTTGCTATATGCCGTAGAGAAGCAGGCTACGGCGCTTTCCGCGCCGGAACGGCTCGACTTGCGTCAAAAACAATCTGCACCGGTGTTGGCTCAACTGCGCCAGAAGCTTCTTGGCTGGAAGGAGCGGCTGTTGCCCAAGCATCCCATGGCCGAGGCGGTGAACTACGCGCTGGGCCAATGGACGGAGTTGAACGCCTTCTGCCTGGATGGAGCAGTGCCCATCGACAATAACCTCAGCGAGCGAGAGATCAAGCGGGTGGTGCTGAACCGCAAGAACTCGTTGTTCGTTGGCAACCCACGCGGCGGTCGAACGGCAGCCATATTGGCGAGTCTGACAAGCACCTGCCGCCGCCACGATATAGATCCGCAACTGTATCTCACTCAGCTCCTGGTGAACTTGCCATCGGCGCCCATCACTGAACTCCCCGCCTGGCTACCCGATCAGTGGAAGCTGCGACAAGCTGCGCCACCGCTCACTCCATAAACAAGCCCTGACCTGTGGTCCGCGTAGCGCTCACAACAGATCCCCCAAAATGGTCTAAAAAGCGCATAATGCTTCACGTACCATGGCGAGTGCGAATCAAAAAACCGCGATGGCTGATCACCTCGGCCGGGGTTCACAATGGAACAAGTGGGATTTGCATATTCACAGCCCGCTGTCCGCGTTGAACAATCAATTTGCTAAGTTGGCAGACGGCACACCCAACTGGTCAGCCTACATACAGGCGCTTGTCCAACTGACAGACACGCCCGCGATCGGAATCACGGACTACTTCACGATCGACGGGTACAAGGAGGTCCTGGCAGTTAAGATGTCTGGGAGGCTTCCCAGCATATCCCTCCTGCTTCCTAACATCGAGTTCCGGATTGACAAGCTAATCAATACACGAAACGGCTTTCGGAGGCTAAACTATCACGTTATCTTCTCCGACCAGGTGTCCCCTCAAGACATTGAGGAGCATTTCCTTCAGGAGATCAAGTTCCAGTATGAGGGTGACCCCCAGCGTGCCGACCTCAGCCTCTCAGTGCGGCACCAGAATCTAGAACTGCTCGGTCGTCGACTCAAGGAGGAACATGCGGCTTTCAGAGATGGTAGGTCTGATTTTGAGATCGGCTGTATGAACGCGACAGTCGACCCCGCGGCAATCAAGGCCATTCTTCAGAACAAAGCGCAACTATTCGAGGGCAAATACCTAATCCTTCTTCCCGAGGAACACATGAGCCTCATGGATTGGGACGGGCAGCACCACCAAACCCGAAAGGTGCTTCTGCAAGGTGCCGACGCAATCCTTTCCAAGAATCCACATACGGTCCAGTGGGCTTTGGGTGGCGGCACGGCATTGGGCCGCGCTAACTTCATGAAGGAGTTTAAGACATTGAAGCCTTGCGTCGGGGGCTCCGATGCCCACAACCTAGCCGCCATCGCCAAGCCCGACCTCGACCGCTTTTGTTGGATAAAGTCCGATCTGACGTTCGAAGGACTGAAGCAAATTCTCTATGAGCCGAAGGACCGAGTGTACTTCGGCGATGCCCCCCCCAACTTGAAGAACGACTATCAGGTCATCGACAAGGTGTTGATCTCGAACTCTGGCGGTTGGTTCGAAGATGTCACGATTCCTTTGAGCTCGGATCTTGTTTCCGTTATTGGACCACGGGGCTCGGGGAAGAGTGCGCTAGCCGAGCTGATCGCATTGGCGGGCGGCTCTAATCTTTTTAGAGGAGATTCGGACCTGAAGGAGACGTTTCTTGCTAAGGCGTCTAAGCGCTCTTCTTCAAACCCAAAGACACTTCTCGGAACCAAGGTCCAATTGTTGTGGAAGGATAGACATCAATCCACTGCAAGCGTAGACGCGACCCTTCGGACGCCTCAACCCGAAGAAGAGTTAAAGTATCTACCTCAGAAATTTGTCGAATGGCTTTGCGCACCGGAGAACAACCATGAACTCGAACACGAGATCGAGAGAGTGATCTACCAGCGACACCAGAAAAGTGCCCAAACCGACGCATCAAATTTTCAAGAACTTCGCCGCTCGGCGACCCAAGCACTACAGACCCGAAGGTCTAGATTAGCTCAGACCATTAAGGCCCTTAACGAGACCATCGGCAGTCGGACCGAGCAGATCGAAGAACTTGCTCAGAAAGAAAAGGATGTTTCAAGAAGGAGGACTGAACTGGAGACAGTCGCGAAATCCGCTCCAATCATTCCTGAAACCAACCGCGCCAACATCGAGAAGCTAGCTGCCCTTCAAAAGCAAAGACTTTCGATAGTTGATCAGATCTCACAACTAAATCGGCAGCTCGATGTTCTGAATACCGTCGCGGCCAAGTACGAGATCCTCGTAGCTGATATTTCCCAATTCAACAGAGACATCTCTGAGCTGCTCACGACGGCTGGTGTCACCGAGGTCCAGGCGTGCCTTGTTGAGCCACCTCCCGGTCGAGCTTTGGGGATTACCGTTGAAAGAAGAACGGCGATCAGGGCAACCGTCCTCGAACTTCAAGGCAGACCTGACGATTCTTCGGAGCAGACGCTTAGTGGGATCGACAAGAAGATCACCACGGTTAAGGGAATGCTGAGCCTAACGGATAACAAGCAAAAGGAGTACGAGAAAAACCAGGCGGACCGAAAGAAGTTAGAATCTGCGATTGCGGCCCTAGAACGAGATATTAAAGAAATCAACAAGATCATTAAGCCCAAGAGACAGTCTGAACAACAGGAACGGATCGAGGCGTTCCTAGACGCGATGGACCTACTCAATCAAGAAACCCAGGTTTTGGCTCAGCTGTACCGGCCGCTGCGCGAAGCGCTCGCAAATGCAAACGACACGGCTAACCGCCTCGGCTTCATATCAAAAGTTGTATTTGACTCCGAAGGACATGCATCAAGAGGTATGGAACTGTTTGACAGAAGACGTAGCACGGTCAGGGACGAGGAGGCGCTCAGAGGGCAGTTGAACAAGTATTTCGAAGATGTTGCGAACAAGGACTTTGAGCGGGCCTACACTCAAGAAGCGTTCGAGCAATTAAGGTCCGACATTCTCGGCAAGATTCCCATTAGGGAGCAATTACGCGAGAAGCGTAGCCCGAGGGAATTCGCGGACTGGCTCTTCGACATAGAGCCTTATAGCGTCAGTTACACCTTGGAGTACGATAAGAAGGATCTAAAATACCTCTCGCCAGGGGAAAAGGGAATCGTACTTCTGCTTCTGTACCTCGAAGCTGAAGAAGATGATCATCGACCCCTCATAATAGACCAGCCTGATGATAATTTAGACAATCTTTCAATTTATCCGGGCCTGATCGAGTATTTCAGAGAGCGAAAGCAGACTCGTCAAATCATCATCATCACTCATAACCCGAACCTGGTAGTGACCACCGACTCTGAACAGATCATCATTGGAGGCTTCGATGGTTCCCGCACGCCCAAGATCCAGTACCGCAGCGGTGCCTTGGAAGGTGGGTCGGCGACACCCTCCTCTAGCATTAGAGCCGAAGTCTGCAGAGTGCTTGAAGGCGGTGTCGACGCATTTCGGATAAGAGAGCATCGATATGATATTCCAACTTGATCATCGCCCTCGTTATTGCAAGGACGACGAGAAACTGGGCCCCCGAGGAACCCGGGGACGGACAGGACGATACCTCTGCCGTCCGCAATGATTGAGTGAGAATAGACCGGCCCCACCCCTCGCGCGATGTTGAAGTAAAAGAGCGACGCCATGGTTACCGAAATTATTTTCTCGCTCTGGACAGGGCTCAAAAACCGTACTACTCTGGAGGCACGAATCTAAGTGTCAGGGTCGTCTCGCTACGGCGGCCCTGCTTGGCCTTGCACCGGCACTCCACCCGTGCATGCCCGCCAACCACAAGAAAAGCATTAGCGTTCGCCGGCGCGATGACTTGGGTGTAACAAAATAATGTGACATGGAAAGCGATTACGCAACTCTGTAGCATTCCGCGCCCGGCGAGGCGCCCGCAGAGAGCAGAAATCACCCACGTAAGCGGGTACGCTCAGTGCGTCCTCTTGATTGAGTAGTTTTGACAACTCGGTAAGCACCACTCCACCGAATGCCGGCGTGAGGCCCTCCTAGGCCACACGACACGGACGCTGGACCGCAGGCGGAATGGTCGGCCAATCTGCTGTCCGTAAGCGGACAGATTCTCCCGGCCGTTCCTGCCCTGCGCCTAATCCGCAAAGAATCGGCAACTCGGCACCTGAAAAAGGGGGCTTATCGCTCTTTTATCGCAATTAAATTGGTGAACCATCCCTAGGGAAGCGTCTCCGTGACTGAGCGCGCCTATCGCACTTTTGCCACCCCCAAAGGCAAGATGATCAAATTAATTTGATCATCTTGAGCATCTTCGTAAAACAAAGGACCTACGTGAGCACCTTGCCAAAATCGTTCGCCGCAAGAGTGAAGCTGGTGAACGAAGAAACCGACCCTTTCTTTGCTATTAGCCTGTTCACGCAAAGAGACTCCACCGCGCCTCGGGGACTTATTTAGCATACTTCGCTTTTTTCGCACATTTCTGCACAGAGCAAAAGACGCTCGGGGGAACCCGGGTACTGGAGCGCTCGAGTAACAACCATGCTTGAGAGTAGGGAATTCTCCGTCTCCTGGATTCCCTTGGGCGTTATCATTTCCGACCGCCGTAGCAGGTCATTTATGCCCTTTCCGAGACGTCGCTCCGCGACGTCTCGGAGGCGCAGCAGGCGGCGCACTTTTCACTTCTGCCGCCTTGGACACCTGGCTCTGCAGGCTATCCACCTGGGTCTGCAATTTCTGCACCGTATCTTTGAGCTGTTGGATCTCCTGCGTCACTGGGGAACTCTCCACCTTTGTGCTCCCACTAAAAAGCGAACATAAAAGCAACGCCATACCCAGCAGGCAGAAGATAGCCTGGTAATTAAAAAGGTCTCCACCTTTCGGTTTGAGCGTCCATTCCCCGTCAAATCCCTCGGATGCGATGTCCGCGATGCCCCGGCCTCCAAGGACGATGCTCACGACACTCGCAATGAGCCCCGCAACCATCCAGATATAGAACCAGAGCAGATGGTCCCTCTTATCCAGGACGAAGGTGGCCAGCGCAGCTTGCGCCGCGACGACCCCAAGCGAAGCGGTGATCACATAGCTGCTCAACGACGTGTAGATAGTCGCTGCGGCGCGCTCGTCGTCTGGAGTGGCTGTGGAAGCCATGGGAACCTACCTTTCTCCCCAGATTCGGAAGCTGGCCAGCTTTAGCTGGCTCCAGTTCGCAACGACAGCTTCCATCACCAGGTGGCTGGATATCTCGCGATCCTGCGTTGCGGATGAATATTGGAATCCTCCGCCTTGCCCCTGTCTACCGGCAGCGTATCTGAGGATAAGCCTCAGATCGTCGCCCAAAGCGGAGATGAGGTCGTCCGAAGTGCCTCCGCCGGAAAAGGAGCCGGGCTCGCCAAACACTCCTCTGGTGGACAGATGGACCCTCATGCAACCGGAAGGGAAGCAACACCATTTGCGTAAGGTTTAGCAGGAGGAAGTATCTTGCATCCGAACGCAGCGTCTGCCCGGTGGATCGGGCGATCTCTGCCTCCGCCGCGTCAATCGCTCGCCGGATCGTCTCTGTATCTCTTGCTAACTGAGGTTCCGGACCCACAGCGGCTCGGTATTGCCCAGCGTAGCCGGTTTCGGATTGAGCAGAGTACAGATTCTGATAAATGCTCCCGTAGGCTGGGTCCATCTCAGGCACTCCTTGCGCATCCTATATTTTCCCGCCCCGAAACCCCTGCCGGAAGACACGGGAAAGTATGTCACAAATGCAGGCTGCGGTGCGCCCATCGCCCCTAAGGCCGGCGGGTGCCCCAAGCCCCCCGACATGGAGCACCCGATCGACGGGACGGAGCGCGTGCCTCCGTCATCTGCTGAGTTGCGGTCGAACGGCCGGACATCGGAGAACCAAGGCAGAGCAAAGCGCAGCGCAACGGCCAAGACATGGTCTTAGCCCAGTTTCGGTAACAGGTTTCCTGATTACCGTTTGCATCACATCGGTTGCAAGTCCGGGCGAGGGCCTCCACCTCGCTTCCCGGAACACTCCCTCGTGTGGGAGCACGATAGGTCATCCTGCGGGGAAAATCTTTACCGGATTCCAACCTAATTAGGAATTAATTGTGAAACGGTAGGGTGAGTCGATATACTGCGGCTCTCCCCAAGAAATGCGAACGTGTCTTCATGTTTGTTTTAGGCTCTGCAACCCTCGACCCTGAAAAGCAACTGCTGACCATCGGCGCCCGCAGCGTTACCCTACAACGCAAACCCTACCAGGTGCTGATCCACCTCATCGAAAACCGCCACCGCATGGTCTCCCGCGAGGAACTGCTGGAACGGTTTTGGGATGGCAAGGATGTCTACGACCAAAGCCTCAGCAAAGCCATCGGCAGCATACGCAAAGCCCTCGGCGAACCGGAAAGTTCCGACTATATCGAGACCCGTTGGGGACTGGGCTATCGCTATGTAGGTCCATTTCAGGAGCTACCGTCTCGTCCCGCCGCCGCGCCCGAAGCGGAAGGGGCGGCTGCCTCCCCCGGACGGCTGTTGGCGCCGGAGGCAAATCCGGAGCCCCCAGTGGTTGCCGCGACCGCCGGTTCCTCGGTTCCGCCGTCCGTCAGGATGCCCGCCCGGGCATGGCTCATTTCCGTTCCGATAGCCGGCTTGGCCGTTGTCCTGGCCGTGGTTTTTTACGCGCATCGCCTGCAGGGAGGCGCACCCAGCCACGCCGGCCCGCCGGGTGGCATCCATTCGCTCGCCGTTTTGCCCTTCAACGCCGACGGCAATCGGGAAGAGGATCAATACCTGGGCCTGGGACTTGCCGACGCCGTAGCTTCGAAACTCGATAGCGTGCCCCAGCTGCAAGTTCGTTCTTCCACCACCGTCGGGTCCATCCTGGGTCCTCATCCGGATCCTGCCTCGGCAGGCAGCAAACTCGCCGTCCAGGCGCTGGTAAGCGGAGAGATCCATCGCGTCGGCAATCAGTCCGCAATCACCGTCCGGCTGCTTGACAGCGCCACCGGCGCAGACCTCTGGTCGGGCCACTTCACGACGGATAACAGCAACATCTTCAGGACGGAGGACTCCATCGCGCAGCAGGTGGCGAGTGCCCTGATACCGCAGTTCGCGATGAGCGAGGTCAAAACGGGGGCCGATACCAATCAGCCGGAGGCGTATGCCCAATACATGAAGGCGGAGTTCTTCGCCAACATGCGCACGCAAACCTCCATAGCCAAAGCCATCGATCTACTGCAGCAAGTGATCCAGATGGATCCCAAGTATGCCCGCGCCTACGCGGCCCTGAGCAATTGCTACAACCTTCAAGGCTTCTACCACTTTGCGCCCCCCTCGGAAGCTTACCCTCACGCCAAGGCTGCCGCGCTGAAGGCGTTATCCCTGGATAACGGGCTCGCGGAAGCCCACGTCTCGCTGCTTTCCGAGCTCACTGACTACGATTGGGACTGGCCGGGCGCCGAGCGGGAATTCAAAGCTGCCATCGCGATCGATCCCAACTACGCGGTCGCCTACCAATATTATGGATACGCCCTCTTCGGGATGGCTCGCGGCGAAGAAGGCCTTGCCGCCATGAAGCACGCCGCGGAGCTCGATCCCGTTTCGCCCAGCGTGCAAACTACTCTGGCCTGGGGATACTTTCTACTGCGCCGGCACGACGCAGCCATCGAGCAATGCAAACGGGTCCTCGAACTCTATCCCGATTTCGTTCCCGCCCACCAACTGCTGGGACTGGCGTACGCGGAGGCGAATGCCGACCCGCAATCGATGGCCGAATTGAACCAGGCTAAGACCCTTGAGGGTGACAGCGTTATTACTCCCATCCTGATCGACTACGAATTAGCCAGGAGCGGCAAGCGAGCCGAAGCGAGCAGGGAACTGGGAGCCCTGGTGGCCCGCTCGCACGGAGCCCCTATCCCCGATTACTATATTGCGGCAGCCTGGGCAGCAGCCGGAGACAAAGAAAAGGCGCAAAGCGCCTTAGATCGCGCCTACCAGGTGCGGTCTAACTGGCTCATCTATCTGCCGTATGATCCCCGCTTCGACGGCCTTCGCTCCGAGCCGCAATTTCAGGCCCTGCTGCACAACGTGACATTCTCCCGGAATTAACCAAACGTTGAGGTATGCAGCAACCCTCCCCCCTTTTGTCATCCCGACCGAAGCGAAGCGTGCCGAGAGCCTGCCCTGAGCGAAGTCGAACGGGGACCTGCGGTATCCCTTTCCCCCGCGCAACGCTGTTACTTATTTCGTCACCGCAGCAGTTTCTAATCGCCCGCCGCGAATCCATTCCAGGATGGTCCGGTACTGCCAGCTGTCTTCATTGCCACGCCAGCGCTGGCCGCCGTTGTGCGTGGCCAGATAGTCGCCGACGTTGCCGACGCTGTCCGTCGGCCTGGTCGGCTTGATCAGTATCAGGCTCTTGGTTGGATCGTTGATATTCACCACGTGCATAGCGTACTTATAGTTATCCTCGCTGTCCTGATCAGAGAAGACACCCTGATCATTGGGCGGGTGCAACTTGAAGATCACGTGGCTGGCATGGCAGAAGACGCAAGCCTTGCCGTCCGCGCCCTGGGTCGCCAGGATGGGTTCGATCTTAGCCACGAAGTAGTTGAAATCGAGCACCGAGCCAGGCTGCACATCCTTGAGCGCTTCGCTTAGCTTCTTGCCTTGCAGCACGCTCACGGCGATCAGCTTCAGGCGCGGATTGGCGTCCGTCTGCAGCTGCTCCATCGCGGCATGGAATTCCGGCCGCTGCTCCACGCCTTTGACTTTGCGCAGAGTGTCGAGCCCCGCCGCGCGCACATTATTGTCAGGGTTCTGCAGGCTGGCCAGCACCGTACTCAGCACCAGCGGGTTTTCAAGCAAATCCGTGGGACGCTTGATGGCCACCAGGCTCTTGTTCAGGAAGTACCCCTGGTCCTGCGAGATGGCCCCGCCGGAAACACCGGCATGCCGGTTCAAGAACTTTGGATCGCCCACCTCTTCCAGGAAGACTCCCATGCCCGACGGGTTCAGATGCTCGAAGGCCGTCTTCACCACCGGCTCCATGGAAGGATCGGCCAGGAAGTGCTCCAACGAAACACGAACCGCCGCGCGCTGCACCTCGGGGTTAGGATCATTCAACCCGGCTAAGCACTTGCTGTTGCAGATCGGTTTCCCGCATCAGGCTCTTGAACGACGAGGCCGCGTTCAGGACCTGGGCGTAGTTTGCGGGCCGCGGTTGTTCTTCCAGCAGGGCGCGCAATCCACCTAACACCTCCGGCTGCTGAGTCCACGGAGAATCGCTGGGCAGCGCCGCCAGCAAGGGCAGCACGACCGCCTGGCTATCAGGATTGCCGGTCTTGAGGATCTCCACTATTTTGCTTACCAGGTGCGGGTCCGGCGCGGCCTGCGTTTTCGAGTCGGGCGCATCCAGATTCAGGACACCGCGTTGCCCATCCTCATATACGTAGCGAACCGTCTGCCGCACCTCCACGTTCGGGTCTTCAGAGAGCGAGAGCGCCGCCAGCGTGAAGCGCTCGTCACCGGCTCCGCTGAGCGTGCTGCCCGCCTTCAACACCTCGATCTTCATGGTGTCGTTGGCATCTTTGAGGCAGGCAAGTAGAGCCTCTTCCAGCTCTGGCCCCGAAGACTTAAAGAAATGGATGAGGTCGCTGTCGTTGCCCACGCGGGTCTGGAAGAATCCGTTGTGCACGTCGTACTTGAAGTCGACGGTCTCGCGATAAGGCGGATACTCATAGCCTGGGCGATGCAGATCGGGCACTCCGCTTACATACTTGGTGAGCACCGCCGGTAAACCAATCGATACGGTGTTCTCCTTAAGCGTCGGCAGAGCATAGTGGCGCACGTGAAAATCCCACAGCGCATTAAGGATGCCTTCGCGTCCCAAAGGCGTAGCGGTGCGCAGGACCTTTGCCAGCACCTGGGCCTGGTCATGCACCACGGCTTCGTAGCCGGCGCCGATGGCGTTCTTGTCCGCATCTTGCGCGCTGGCGCGCACCCAGGCGGTCAGGTAGCCGGTGTTCTCGTCGAGCAGGTCGTAGATACTCTCCTCCAGGCCGCGGCGGACCATGGCATCAGTCTCCACATTCATGCGTGTCGCCAGAGTTTCAAGGGTGCTGTTGCGCATCTCCGGCTGATCGACTTGCCAGTAGTACCAGCGCCATAATCCCGAAGCCGCTTCGAAACGGACAAAGGGCACGGGGTCGCTTACATCCTTCTCCAGGGCAGCGAGCAGCTCCTTGTCGCCGGTGAGGTCGCGGAAGTGCTGGTTAAAGACGCGCGCGGCGCCCCAGCGGACGCGGGCGTTCGGCGATCCCAGCGCGGTAACCAGCAGCGCACGCCCAGCGGGGGCAGCATCCTGGCGGCGCGAGAGGATCATGCGCACGGCATACGCCGCGCTGCTCTGCACCATCTTGGTTTGGTCACCGAGGGCCTGCATCAGCACAGGCAGCGATCCCGGATCAGCCATGTGTCCCAAAGCGCGCGCGGCCGCTTCGCGAGCCAGCGGCTGATCGCTCTTGATCAGCACTTCGCGGATCTGCTTGAGGACCGGCTCGGGAGCCAGGTCCCAAAACAAGTCGAGCTGGGTGAGCAGCAAGGGCAAATTGTTCTTGGCCAGCTTGGTGGGCGGAGCAGGGAAGCCGGCGTCCCAGTTCTTGGCTTCGGTCGTTCCCGGGTAAAGGGTGGAGAGGGCCATCACGGCAAACTGCGTAGCGCGGAAGGGTGTGTTGAAGCCCTGGTAGACAGGGTCGCCTTCCCAACTGCCTTCCTGCCGTTGAGCCGCGAGCATGGCCTTCACTGCGACGGCCAGGTGCTCATCGGTCTCAGGACGGCGGCCAGCCATAGCCACTGCGAGCACGGCGTTATAAGAGATGAAGTCCGCAGTCTTGGCTTTCTTGTCGAAGGGATAAGGCCACCCACCTTCTGGGGTTTCGTATCCGTAAAGCTGGGTAATGAGCTGGTCGAGCTGCGCCTGGTACTTGGCGCGGTCGATGGTCGAGAGCAGCATGATCTTCCAATTCAGGTCGATCATGTTTTTGGGTTCGTAGGCCAGGGCCAATGTCTCCACGTGATTGCGTTCGGTCAGCCACTGCGGATCCTTGGTCTGCTTGTAGACCATGTCAAAGGTCTGCCAGCTTTGGGTGGCGATCTCGAACGGGCTCACATCGGGTTCGCAGCCATCGGCTTCGTCGCCGGGCATAGTGGTAACGCCCTTGTAGTGGATCTTGAGATACTCGGCATAGGGGACGTCGAACTTTTCCCGCGGCGGATCGTGGGTGACGTTGGCCTCGAATTGATGGGTGATCAGCGGCAGGCGGCTCGCCTCCGTGCGCGCGGTATAGATCACGCGCACCCAGTTGGTGCCGGGCTCTCCATATAAAGGACGCGTGTTGTTGTAAAGGCGGTCCATCAGGAACTCAAGTTGTGAGCGCTGCCTGGGCGCGTATCCGTTGTGCACCGCGGTGAGGTAGCCGCGGGTGGTGAACTGGGCCGGGTGGCAGGCGATGCAGAGCTGGGTCTCGGAGTGCTGCATGGTGGTGCGCAGGGCAATGGCTCCGCGGCGCGGCGTGTTGGAAAGCCACGTGTCGCCCATGTTGACCAGGAAATCCATGCCCGCGCGCACAGCCAGGTGCGGATCGGAGTACGGCGGGATCGGGTAGTCCGAGGTATGGAGTTGGTAGGCCGGGTGGTTGCCGGCGACACGCACGTAGTACTCCTGGCCGGGCTGCAGGATGCGGGTGCGGAACTTGTAGAGGCCGGGATAATTCTGGGTAGCTTCCACCTGGTAGACGAACTCGCCGGTGTTGAACGGGACAACATCGTCTTTGCCTAACTGGAAGATATCTACGTCCAGCGGCACATCGCGATCCGTTACGTTAAGGGTGAAGTAGACCAGCCGCGGTTTGTCTTCCTTAAAGGTGAACTTGAACCATTGGAAGCCTTTGACCATGGCCGCGTAGCCGTCTTCGTTGCGCGAGGGCGCATACGGCCGCTCGTCATCGCTGCCGTAGATGGTCTGCCCGAACTCGAAGGGCTGGGCGGTTTGCCAGGTGTTGTTGGGCGCGGCGGCGATGGCTCCTGGAGTAAGGCCGTCCTCGGTCTTCAGCACGGGAGCCTCAAGGATCTTGTGCAAGGAGGAGCTCATCTCCGGCGCCGGTGTCGTTGAGGAAAGACTCACCGTGACGGGGCCGGCAGCGCGGGGGCGGAGGGTCAGGTAGAAATCAAGGTCGGCGGTATGGAGCCACTTGGAGTCGATCACGCCCTGCGCGTCTTTTACCGTGGCCAGGACAGCATCGGTTCCTTGCACTTGCGCGGGATCTTTCACCGCCAGGGTGAAGGCGTAGAGGGTGCCCGGGCGGGCGGTGCCGAGCTTGATCTCCTTAACTACGGGTGGAGGGGCTTGATTGGCGTGGACAAATCGGGCCCCGTGCACCAGGAAACCAATCAGCAGTGCGAGTGCAGAGAGGGGGATAAGCCCCCAACACCATTTTGCCCAGTTGCGTGCAGTTGCCCCCATTGCTTCGAGCCTCCCCCAGGTCTGGTACTGGGGAGATACCCCCAGTTTCCAACAGACAAACAATACACCCATCGAACAATGGGTGGACACTGCTTTTTCCTGTCGCGGGAGCGGTGGGCTGGGGCTTTGGTTTGAAGGGGATGCCGCTGGAGTGGCTCCCCTTCGACTTCGCTCAGGGCAGGACCTCCACCGGCCTGGTTAGAACATCTCATCCGCCGAGGGACCATAGATTGCCGGGACCTTCGTCTCCAGCATGCGCAAGTACACCGTCAACTGTCCTCGGTGATGAGCCAGGTGGGTTATGGCTCCGTCGGCGATCATGGCGTAGCGCGGTCCTTCGCTCACGACCTTGCCGTCCATACGAAAGCGCCACATCCCCAAGAGGTGGTCTTCGGTTGTGTCTTCCAGCGCCTTACGCGACTTCGCCAGCCCCATAGCCAGCATGTGGCACAACTCCGCGCGCGTCTTCACGGGCTTGGTCCGCATGACTTCGTTTTCGGGATCGGAGAGATTCAGCTCACGACGGTTAACCATGAACTCGACCCATCCCGGCATCGACGCGACCAGCGCTGCCAGGTAGCCCAGTTCCATCGACCGATCATGCGGCTTCCAACTGTTCCGTCCCTCGGGGACACGCTCAATCACCTTGCGCGAGGTCTCAACCTCGTGCTCCAACTGCCATAGGAAAAACTCCCTCAATCCCATCGGTTTTCTCCTCATCATGAAAGTAAAGTGGGATATATGCCATGTGCTGTCATATATGCTGAATAAACTAAAAATAAGGAGGAGATAGCCCTATGAAGTCGGACCGGTTGCTCTCCGCCTTGTTGCTGCTGCAGGCGCACGGACGTCTCTCCACCCGCGAACTGGCCGAGCGGCTGGAAACTTCGCAGCGCACTGCGCATCGCGATATGGAGGCGCTCAGCGCTGCCGGGATCCCCGTGCTTGCGCTGCGTGGAGCCCAGGGCGGGTGGGAACTGGCCCAGGGCTGGCGCACCAAGGTCCCGGGTCTTGATGATGCCGAGCTGAGCGCGCTGCTCATGTCGCAGCCCAGCGCGTTGGGGCATCCAGCGCTGGCCGCCGCATCGGAACGCGCCTTCGGCAAGCTGCTGGCGGCAATGCCGCAGCGGATGCAAACCCAGGCCGCATCTATTCGCGCGCGGCTGCACATCGATCCGGTCGGCTGGCATCCCAGTTCCGGCGGCCTTGATTTGCTGCCCATCGTCCAGGACGCCATCGCCCGCGACTGCAAGCTCAGCTTCCTCTATGCGCGGGCAGACGGCGAGAGCGGCGTGCGCACCGTGGACCCTTTCGGCATCGTGGCCAAGCAGGGAATTTGGTACCTGGTGGCGCGTGCGCCGGCGGGCATGCGGACCTACCGCATCTCCCGCATGCAAGACGCCGTGGTCCTCGCGGTGACCTTCGAGCGGCCGGCAAACTTCGACCTCGCCGCGCACTGGAAAACGGCGACGGCGCAGCTGCAACAAAAGCGCGAGCAGTTTCGCGCCACCTTGGCGCTTGCTCCCGATGCAGCGGTTGTACTTCGCCGTTGGTGCCGCGCCAACCCGGCGCCGGAAGTGCAGCAAACAGGCAGCTATCCCGGATAAGTGGATGATCCTTCATGTCTTCTTCGAGAGCCAGGAGGAGGCGCGTTTTGTCGCTCTGGGTTTTGGTGCGCGCGCTCATGTTCTCGCACCGGTAACTCTGCGCGACGCGGTCATGGAAGAGCTGAGCGCAGCCATGGCGCGGCCTCCGATCGCTCTCTCGACCAACTGATCCCACACAATGCCTCCATCACTAACATGACGTTCAGGAGCGGTCGATTTGGACAAGCGGCCGGATAGTTCTTGCTGAGGTTGGAGCGCAGGGATACGCTGGAAGCTTATGCGAACGATCCCGTCTCTGCTTGTCTGCGGCGCGCTGCTGACGAGTTATGCGTATGCCCAGCCTGCTTCCCCGATGCCCGGTATGGAGCATCATCACCACGACGATTCGACCGAGCAGTTGGGACACGTCTCCTTTCCCACCTCGTGTGCTGCGCGATCGCAGGCGCCGATGGAGCGCGGCGTTGCCCTGCTGCACTCCTTTGGATACACCGTGGCGCAGATGCAGTTTGAGGCCATCGCCAAGGATGACCCCGCATGCGCGATGGCGCACTGGGGTATTGCGATGACGCAATACCAGGAGCTGTGGGGCCGTCCCGATGCAGCTTCTCAGAAGCGGGGCACAGAAGAGATGGCCAAGGCGCGTGCGCTGGCTGCACCGCCGGCGAAGATCACGCTGCGGGAGCAGGCATACATCGCCGCGCTAAGCGCGTTCTTTGACCCAGCGGATATTCCGTTTCAGCAGCGCGCCGACGCGTATGAGGCGAAGATGAACGCGCTGCACCGCGAGTTTCCTGATGACGTCGAGGGAGCCGCCTTTGATGCGCTGTCGATCCTGGCTTCGGTGGCGCCGGACGACACCTCGCTGACCCATGAACACCAGGCGCTGGCCATCCTGGTGCCGCTGTTTGCGGCGCATCCGGCGCATCCCGGCCTGGCGCACTACATCATTCACACCTGCGACACACCGGCGCTCGCGCCCGAGGGCCTGGGGGCAGCGCGGGAGTATGCCAAGATCGCGCCTTCGTCTCCGCATGCGCTGCACATGCCCAGCCATATCTTTGCTCGGCTTGGTATGTGGCAAGAGGACATCGACTCTAACCTGGCTTCAGTAGCCGCATCGCAGAAGGCGGAAGCGGCAGGCCAGCCGGGTAGCGCGCACCAGATGCACGCGGACGAGTTCCTGATCTATGCCTATCTGCAGGTGGGTCAGGATGAAAAAGCCAAGGTCCTCACCGATAACATGCGCGCCGTCAGCGAACACATGAGCGCGATGCCTGGCATGGACGATATGAAAGATGACGGGCCCCTGTTCGACAACGAGCTGAGAGCTATTTATGCCGCGGAGATGCACGACTGGAAGGCCCTTGCGGTGCAGACGCCGGCGCCGGGATCGAAGGAATACGAGACGTTCTATAGCTATTGGGGACAGGGCATTGCGGCCGGTCATCTGCGGGATGCGAAGCTGGCGGCGGCCGCACTGAAGGGTTTCGATGGGAGCCTGGAAGCGGTAAAGAAATCTTCGATGGCAGACTATGCGGTCGCGCTCGAAGTGAAGCGGGACGAGATATTGGGCTGGCAGGCCTTCGCAGAGGGTCATCCTGATGCCGCACTGGCAGCGCATGCGCAAGGCCGCAGATCAGCAGGACAAGCTGGGGCAGGCTGAGGTGGATATTCCCGCGCGCGAGATGCTGGGCGATCTGTTGCTGCTGGAAGACAAACCTGTGGAGGCGCTGACGGAGTATCGGGTGTCACTCAAGCTCAGCCCTAATCGCTTAAATGGATTGCTCAGCGCCGGCGAGGCAGCCGAGCAGGCCAAGCGGCCGGAGGAAGCGCGCGGGTTGTATAGCGCCGCGGCGAAGCAGACCGATGCAGGGGCGCACACGCAACGGCCTGAAGTTGCGCACGCCGTGAAGATGGCGGATGCCACGGTTGCTGACTTGCATTAGAGTAGTGCGAGGATGACCAACCGTCGGGACTTTCTGAACCTTATGGGTCTGGGTGCCGCCGGCATGGCCGGCCGCTCCTGGATCTCCGCCCTCGCACAAAGTGCAAGCGTCAACGACGCCGATCTTGTTGTCTTCAACGCCAAGGTGTACACGGTCGACGCGCGCATGCCGCAAGCCGAGGCCTTTGCCGTCAAAGGCGGACGCTTCCTCGCGGTTGGCAGCTCCGCCGACATCAAGGGTCTTATCGGCAAAAAGACACAGACCTACGACGCCAGGCAAATGACCGTGGTCCCCGGCTTTATCGACGCCCACAATCATGGCGGCGGCGAAGGCTTGCTTTACGACGTGTTGGTTGGTAATCCCTACGAGGTGGAGTTCGTCACCATCGACAGCATTGTCGAAAAGCTGCGCGTGCGCGCCCAGGTCACACCATCCGGCTACTGGGTAGAGGGCTTTTTCCACGATGACACCAAGATCAAAGACAAGCGTCCGCTGAATGCCCAGGATCTCGATCGGGTCTCGACCGATCACCCCGTCTGCGTGCACCATCGCGGCGGCCACACCGGCTTCTACAACAGCAAGGCCTTCCAGATGGCCGGCATCACCAAGGACACACCCAATCCCTACGGTGGAACCTACGACAGAAATGACAAGGGCGAGCTTAATGGCCGCGTGACCGATCTTGCCATGGAAACCGTCGATAAAGCAGGGCAGCGCGTGACGTACTCTGCGGAAGTCAAGCAGAAGCGCGTCTTCGACGGCGTCGCGTTCATGTCGCAGAAGTTCGTTCAGTATGGGCTGACCACTGTCCACCACGACGAGGAGGGAGTGCTCCCGGCCATGCAGGAGCAGCGCAGCCGCGGCGGACTGCTCCATCGTGTCAGCTATGAGCCTGATGGCGAATTGCTTGAGGCCATGATCCGCAACGGCATCGAGACCGGCTTCGGTGACGAGTACATCAGCTTTGGCGCCACCTCTGAGCACACTGTTGACGGCTCGTTTTCCGAACGCACCATGGCTATCAGCACGCCTTATAAAGACATCTCGCCGCCTTACCATGGCAACCTCACCCAGACGCAGGAGGACTTGAATGCCTGGGTGGAGCGCGTGCACCGCGCAAATATTCGTCTCAACTGTCATGCCAACGGGGATGTTGCCATTGATCGCGTGCTCACAGCGTACGAGCGGGCTCTCAAGCTATATCCGCGCGCCGGGGCGCGACCGAAGATTACTCACTGCAGCCTGGTGAATGACAGCCTGGTGGCGCGGATGAAGGCCATGGATGTAGTGCCCGCTGAGTTCAGCACCTATGCCTATTACAATTCGGACAAATTTCACTTCTATGGCGAAGAGATGATGCAACACATGACGGCATTCCGCAGTTTGATCGATGCCGGTATTACACCTGCGGCGGGCTCGGACTTCAGCCCAGGCCCGTTTTCTCCGCTGATGGCCATGCAAGGCATGGTCACGCGCACCGGTTGGAATGGTGAGACCTGGGGAGCGAACCAGAAGATTTCCATCGACGAGGCACTACGGGTCAATACCATCAACGGCGCCTACAACGCGCGCGAGGAGACGATCAAAGGATCGATCAGCGCGGGCAAGCTTGCGGACTTTGTAGTGCTGGCCGATGACTTCCACACCGTCGACCAGGCAAAAATCAAAGACATCAAGATCGTCCGCACGGTGGTTGGGGGGAAGACGGTTTATCAGGGATAGGGTTATGGATAGGCAGCCGTTATCCCACTCAAGCCAAAGTACGGCTTGAATGGGGCACCCAGTATTGGTTAGGCCGAAGGAATTAGTCGATGGTTGCCCGCTGGATCGGGATTTCTAGGTCGGAAGACACTGTCCCCCGAAGATTGGGAGTGGAGTAGTTCTTGCCATTACGCGACCGGGGTGGAGGGGCGGGTAGAGATTGAATCCGACTGGACCGCAGGAAGGCGCCAATTCGTAATGGAGGTACCACTGCAAGACCCTTCTCTTCCCAAACTAACGAATTCAGGTTAACCTAATCACCAGTATGCAGACAGCGCAACGCCAGTCCTTTTTCTTTACCTACCGCTACTGGTATCCAGTAGCGGCTCTGGTGGCGTCTGCGCATCTACGACTCTGATTTTCTGATCTAAAGAGCGCATTCACCAAAAGGGCCGCGACCAAGTCGCGGCCCTTTTGCATTCCTAACCAAAGAGAGGACTCTGAGCATGCACACCATTACCTTGGAAACCGACACAGCACTTAGGGGCATGAGTACCAACGCCAACCGACGATCTATCGTTCACGTCGGAAAGGTGGCGATAGGAGCTGGCCAGCCGATCATCATGGCCGGACCGTGCTCTGTAGAGTCCTATGAGCAGACCCTGGCTACTGCGGAAGCGGTCAAGTCTGCAGGCGCCGTGATCTTGCGTGGCGGGGCCTATAAGCCCCGAACCTCTCCTTATGACTTTCAGGGCCTCGGCCTGGAAGCATTGCAGATTCTGAGCAGGGTTCGCGAAGAAACAGCTTTGCCCGTAGTTTCGGAGGTCCTGAGCACCGATGACATTGAGGTGGTCGCTGAGCACGTAGACATGCTGCAGGTGGGCGCGCGCAATATGCAAAATTTCGCTTTGCTGCGGCGTCTTGGACAATTGAGAAAACCCATCCTGCTCAAACGCAACCCGGCAGCCACCGTAAAAGAGTGGTTGTTGGCCGCTGAATATCTGCTGGCAGGGGGCAATAGCCAGGTCGTGCTCTGCGAGCGGGGTATCCGCTCGTATGATCCGGAGTTGCGCAACACACTCGATTTGGCAGGCATGGCGCTCGCACGCCAACTCAGCCATTTGCCGGTCATCGCGGATCCCTCGCATGCGACGGGCAGGCGCGACTTGATCCCAGCGATGTCGCGAGCAGCGCTGGCGGCAGGCGCCGACGGTCTAATCATCGAAGTGCATCCGGACCCTGCCAGCGCCTTGTCAGATGGAAAGCAGTCCCTCGATTTTCCGGAATTCTGCAGCATGATGGATACGCTGTTCACTCAGGACAAAGGCAGGATGCCCTATTCAGCGCTTGCGTCGGCCTAACCAATGTTGGGTGCCCCCATTTAACCGCAATTTGCCTGCCCGGCGTGCTGGGGGAACGAATGCCGCCGGGAAAAAAGCGTGGACGGCCCACCCGTGGCTCTTCCCTATTATTTAGCATTGCGCAGTGGGCTTGCGTTATCGCGAGCATGGAGTTGGGGGGATCTTGCAGAATCGAGATGAGCGCGAAGCGATAGCCGGGATGCTGCCCTCCGAGCCGGAACCTACGACGCGGTTGGCAACCTTCGATCAACATAGCGGCCTGCTCTTCTCGATTGCGTACCGTATGTTGGGGAGCGTGGCAGACGCCGAGGACATGCTGCAAGAGACGTTTATCCGCTGGCAGCAGGCGCCCGAGCAGGAGATTCGATCCCCGCGCGCTTTCCTGGTTACCATCATCACCCGCTTGTGTATCAACCAGCTGCAATCGGCGCGGATGCAACGCGAGCAGTATGTGGGTCAGTGGCTGCCTGAACCGATCGTCACCGCTCCAGGAAGCGATCCTCTTGGTAACATCCGTCTGGATGAATCGCTCTCCATGGCTTTTCTCCTCATGCTGGAACGCCTGACGCCGATGGAACGGGCGGTATTTGTGCTGCGCGAAGTGTTCGAGTACGAGTATTCCGAGCTGGCCACGGTGCTGGGCGAGAGCGAGGCGAATTGCCGGCAAATTCTGCATCGCGCCAGGCAGCATGTCACCGCGATGCGTCCGCGCTTCAAGGCTTCTCAGCGGCAGAAGAGAGAGCTGCTGGAAGGCTTTTTGCAGGCGACGAAAAGTGGCGACTTGGCGGGATTGGTCGCCCTGCTGGCGGATGATGTCGTGCTTCACTCCGACGGCGGCGGCAAGGCAGTGGGCGCACCCAATCTGATTCGCGGCGCAAAGAATGTGGCCCGCGGGGCACTGGGCACTCTGCAAAAGCTGATGCCGAAGAATCTGGTCTTCCGCGTGGCCCAGGTCAATGGGGCACCCGGGATCGTCAGTTATCTCGAGAGGAAACCATACTCCGTTCTGACCTTGGCGGCCGGCGAGGGGCGCATCCAGACGCTTTATGTTGTGACCAACCCTGAGAAGCTGGCACACCTGCCCGATCTGCCGCTGGACCAGAGTTAGAGAATTGTGTCACAGATCGCGGTTCTGATCGGTCTTCTGTCTGGAAGCACTGGGAGAAAGCGATCATGCAAACACAAGCAAGCCATACAGCGACAACTGTTTCCGACTCAACGGACTCATTTCTTGTGCCCATCGAAAAACCCAAAGGGCTGACGATGAAGTTGGTCTATTACTTTAGCCGCCGCCGATTTGGCAGAGTGCTCACACCCTTAAAGGTGTATGCGGTGCGATTGCCATCCGCATTTGGCGTCTTCACAGGGAAGATCGCTCAGCTGGATAAGAAGTTGCAACTCCCGCGAGAGACGGCTTTTCTCATCCGTGAACAGGTGGCGCGTTTGAACGTATGCCTGTTCTGCATGGATATTGGCCGCTCGTTCGCGATCAAGGAGTCGATGAATGAGGACAGATTTGATGCTCTGGATCGATACAACGAAAGTCCTCTTTTCACCGATGCAGAACGCTCCGTGTTGGACTATGTGACGGAGCTGACAAGAGATAAGAAGGTCAATCCGAAGACATTTGCGCGCATGTCCAGCTTTTACTCCGAACGCGCGATCTGCGAGGTGGTGTGGCTGGTGGCTAGCGAACACTTCTACAACATGACCAATATCGGTTTGAACATCCATTCCGACATGCTATGTGACTTCGCGCGAAAGAAAGGCTAGCAAATGCACGCGGCGAACCAGACGCGGACGGAGTGGCTATATCAGGCTCCCTATGAGTGGATATTGTCTCCAGGCGCACCGGAATATTAACCTCGGGCAAGCATGGGGACGCTAGGAAACAAGCCATGAGAAAACACACCATATTCACCGCAGCTCTTTTTGTCTCGTTATTATTGTTGGCCTGTGTCCCTTCGCCCGGCGGCTCTTCAAATCAGCCTCAGGCTAAGGCACAAGGCAAGAACGATGTCGTTTACGTCTGTGCCTGCCTGAAAACCAAGTCCTGCTCTTGCATGACCGAAGCTAAGACTGAGGGGCCATGCGCGTGCGGGACGCAGGGTGGACCACCACTGAAGGCTGTGCCGCGAGATAGCGCATGGGCCAAGGATAACCGCGACGCGCTGGCCAAGTAATGGTCACCAAATTCTTCGATCGTAGAGCCTCATCAAATCTGGGTATGTATGTGTACGGAGCGGGCGCCATCGCGCTGGGCGTAATCGGCTTGGTGTCGACCGACTTCGCAACCAATTGGCAACGTGTCCAAGCGAACGTTCCCTATCGCGGAGTGTTCGCATTTATTACGGCTGTTTATGAGCTTGCCGCAGGAGCGGCTCTTTTCTGGCGCCGAACCGCACGGGCCGGAGCTCTGATGCTAGCGAGCCTCTATTCGATCTTTGCCTTGTTGTGGGTGCCTTCGATACTCGGGTCGCCTAAAGTCTACGATGTATGGGGTAATTTCTTCGAGGAGTCTGCATTGGTGATTGCGGGAGTGGTGCTGTACGCGTCGTTGGCACCTCCCGACTCGGTATGGGCGGAGAAAGAGCCGCAGATCAGCCGCTTATTTGGGATCTGCGTGATTTCTTTTGCACTGGAGCACCTGTTTTATATCTCAGGCACTGCCAGCTTTGTTCCCAAGTGGATTCCGCCGGGCCAATTATTCTGGGCGATCGCGACCGCTATTTGTTTTCTGCTTGCCGCCATGGCCATCCTCTCGGGATTTCTGGCTGGCCTTGCATGCCGCTTGCTCACGGCGATGATTGTGGGGTTCGAAGTTCTGGTATGGGCGCCCAGGCTGTTTACTTTTCCCCATGAGCATTTCTCCTGGGCGGGTAATGGAATCTGCCTGGCATTAGCTGGAGCTGCCTGGGTGGTCGCCGACTCGATGAGCGAGCCCGAAAAGGGAATTTCCACTGCTCGTAACATCATTTCCACAACAGAAAATTACCAGGAGCACTAGCATAGCCGTTGCTTAAGCGTAGTATTGCTTTCAGCGGAAGAGCGATCTTCCAGAGGAGAAAGCGAACTAACTGTCGTCTTCGAGAATCGTCTACGAGACTCATTCCAGGCAACTGGAGCCGGACGGCGGCGGGAACGCTATTGCAGCAAGGTACTCATAGGAGAGTGGGGTAGAAACGCGGGCTCCTGCTCGTGGTTGCCCCATGATTCCGGGTAATAAGCTTGTAGTCTGGAACCCGAACCAGATCTCTGATAAGTCGGAATAGAGAGGGCGAGATCTCGCAAGAGAAATCGCCCTTTCGCTTTTGTGCGCGTCGCATTGGACGCATACCTGGACGGTGCTCGATCCCCGCCTCTTGAGTTCCTTGCTGTAACTGCCAGCCGAGCAAATCAAAGACCAATAGCTCCCCGAGGCTACATGTGGCCGCGCTTCTTCTTTGCGCGCATTCGTGCGCTGAATTTCCACTCTTCGTAACGCCATTTCCACAACAGAAAATCACCAAGCCCACTGGCGTTTCCTTTTATTGAGAGTAGTATTTCTTTCAGCGGAAGAGTGATCTTCCAGAGGAGAGAACGGACTAGCAGCCGTCTTCGAGAATCGTCAAGAGACTCAATCCAGGCAACTGGAGACGGACGGCGGTAGGAAAGTTCTTGCAGCGAGTGTGATCATGGAAGAGTGAGGCAAACACGAGCGTAAGCTTGTGGGGGCCAATGATTCCAAGGCAGCAGGCGTTGCGATCTGGAACCCGAACCAGATCTCTGAAAATCGGAAAGAGAGGGCGAGTTCTCGCGAGAGACTCGCCCTTTCGCTTTTTGGGTGTGTGGCGGTGGACCTTGTTGTAAGCGGAGTTTCATTGCGTATGCCCCGCGGCTTGCTGCCTCCGTGAAGTGCGTGTGGCGGATTGATCGGCTGATACACTTGTCCGCAATCTGAGGCGGGTGGATCATGTCGCGGGAAATACCGACTGAAATCAGGGTTCGGACTGCCGCACCGGAGGACGCACCTGCGTGCGGGAGGATTTGCTACGAAGCCTTTGCTGCGATCAGCGGGGCGCACGGCTTTCCTTGCGATTTTCCAGGAGCCGAAGCGACGACTGGCCTGCTTTCCACGATGTTTTCGAGTCCTGGCGTGTATTGCGTGGTTGCGGAACGCGGTGGCCGAATCGTTGGCAGCAATGTCCTGGATGAGCGCTCCGTGATTCGAGGCGTCGGCCCAATCACCATTGATCCCAGGCGCACAAAATCACGGCGTTGGCCGTAAGCTTATGCAGGCGGTGATAGATCGCGCGCACGAGCGCGGGGCAGCCGGAATTCGGTTGACCCAGGCAGGCTTTCATAGTCGTTCGCTTTCGCTTTACGCCTTGCTCGGCTTTGACGTTCGGGAGCCACTAGCCTGCATGCAGGGGCGGACACGCGAAAGAATTCTACCCGGATGTGCGGTGCGATCCGCCAAGCCTGACGATGTGGGCGCCTGCAATGCGCTGTCACAACGCGTTCATGGATTTGATCGAGGTGTCGACCTGGCTCAAGCAATTGAGCAGGGCACTGCACGCGTGGTCGAACGCGAAGGCCGAATCACCGGATATACGACGCACCTGGCCTTTTTTGGACATGCCACGGCGGAGACGAACGTGGACTTGCAAGCTCTAATTGCATCGGCAGAATCCTTCGCGGGGCCGGGAATTCTTGTTCCTTCCAGAAACCACGTTCTGCTGCGCTGGTGCTTGACGAACGGCCTGCGCGTGGTACAACCGTTAACATTAATGAGCACCGGACTCTATAGCGAACCGTCCGGAGCATGGCTACCGTCCGTGCTCTTTTGAGACAGCGTGTGGGGGTCTCCAGAGGCCGCTGGTTTTGCAAGCCAAAATCTTTGTGTTTGTCCAAAAAGGGCGGGCCAGGGTGGACTATCAAAGCCATCCTTTATCGCGAGCAATACGGGCCGCTTCAAACCGGCTGGAAGCGTGCAGCTTGGAGATGGCCTCGGAGAGATAATTGCGTACGGTCCCCTCTGTCAATCGTAGCGAACGCGCCAGTTCAGCGGTCGTTTCACCGTCGCCCGCGCGGCGCAGGATCAAGCGTTCTCTATCAGTGAGCGGGTCTTTTTCCGTACTCCAAATCTGCGAGGCCAGTTGGGGATCCACGATGCGAACCCCGCGACTGACTTTCCGGACCGCGTCGGCGAGTTCCTCAGATGGCCGGTCCTTGAGAAGATAGCCGCATGCTCCAGCCTCGAGCGCTCGCCGCAAATATCCGGACCGCGCGAAGGTCGTCAGGATCAGGACGCGTGTGCCGGGGTAAAGCTCTTTCACTCGGGCGGTGAGTTCGAGACCGCTCATCTTGGGCATCTCAATGTCTGTTACCAAGACCTCCGGCCGGAGTTTTCCGACGGCGCGAAAGGCCTCTTCGCCATCGGAAAAAGAGCCGAGCACATCCATATCGGGTTCGATCGAGAGCAGCGCGGTGAGCGCTCCCCGCAACATGCTTTGATCCTCCGCGAGCACTACGCGTATCTTTTGCGTCAACGGGTGTCCGCCTCCCCTGCGAATTGCGATGCCGGTTGTGCCGGTGACTCACTCGCCGGCGGCAAGGTTATCTCAAGGCTTGTTCCTCCATTTGCCGAAGCTGCCAGCTTGAGGGTCCCGGCCATCGATCGAAGCCGCTCTCGCATACCACGCAGGCCATTGCCTTCACGAATCTGCCCGCCCAGGCCATCATCCTTAATCGTGAAATGAATGGTCCTGTCCTTTTCGACGAGGGCTATCTGGCAGACGGTGGCTTGGGCATGGCGGACGATGTTGGTTACGGCCTCGCGCAGGGCAAGGCACAGCACGTTGACTTGGCTCGGAGAGAGATTCACTGGAGCGAGAGCCGTCGTCAGTTTGACATCGGCGGAAAGCAGGCTTCGCCGGGCGCGAGTGATCTCTGCCTCAAGTCCTTCGGTGCGGTATCCGGACACGGCTTCTCTCACCTCGGCGAGGGCCTCGCGGGCAGTCTGCTCCGCTTCCACGATCTCGTTTCGGGCGCGGTCAGAGTCGTGAGACATGAGCCGCCGGGCCAGATCGAGCTTTACCGTAATTACAGTTAGCGTATGGCCGAGCAAGTCGTGCAGATCGCGTGCGATGCGCTCGCGCTCCGCTTCCTGCGAGAGACGTTCGATTTCAGAGTTTGCCTGCTCCAAAAGAAGATTAGCTCGTGCTTGCTGGGAAAAGGCAAAGTTGCTGAGCCCAAAGATCACGCAGTAGAAGAAGACGCTTTCGGCGGTGGCAAAAGCGTGACCGAGGTATCGAGTCTCGACGATGACTCCGGTGATCATCGTCATTAGCACCAGGGACAGGGTGCGCAAGCGACTGACAAACAAGCAAAGAATCGCGAACGGGTAGACAAATATGACGTAAGCTTCGTGGTTGAGCGGGTAATAGAGAAAGGCGAAGAGAAAGAACAACACAAACGCTACTGTTTGCCGGCGCCCCTTAAGCTCCGCGACGATAAAATAAAGAATCAGGAACGCCGCGTAAAGAACCGCGGATTCGGCCCAAACCGCAAATGAGTGACGATAAGCCGGCAGGGCAAAGAAATACGCAGCATAAAGCAATGCCACCCAGCGCACGATCGAGCGGCCGCGGACAAACCCCCGCATCGAGTCGGTGATGTGTGTACCCGAGGCTGCCGCGTTTTGTTCTGACGCGTGCGACGGCCCTTCGCTCATACCTTCATCATCCCATGCGCCAAACGGTCCCGGTACCCCACAGCTGTCATATGGAACGCATGACAGCTGTCATGTGATAGCTATCATCTCTCATCGATGACAGCGGCTACTGTTTTTCCTTGCCGGTCTAGCGCATTCTTCTCGTACGGTCAGCCGAGAGAGAAACAATGCCGGATCTCGAACGCTGATCGGCAGATGTCCGTGAAACAACTGGGACACCTATAGGAGGGATGGATGCTGACACTAGTTGCTTTGGGAAAGGCGCTCTATTTGAGCTGGGTTTTATCTGAGATCGCAATACTCATCGTGACCAGGACCAGGTCAGGTGGAGGCGAGATTAAGGATCGAGGTTCACTCCTCATTCTCTGGATCACGATGATTGCTTCCATTAACCTGGGGACGCGCTTTGGAGACTCTCACGCGGCCACCATGTTTGGCGGTGCTGAGTGGATCCGGTTCGCTAGCCTGGCGTTTATGGTCTTCGGCTTGGCTATTCGCTGGACAGCGGTCGTCTCGCTTGGGCAAGTCATTCAGTGCCAATGTGGCCATTCGCACGGAGCAACAGCTCCAAACCACGGGACTCTACAGGTTTATCCGGCATCCTTCGTATTTCGGGCTTCTGCTGGTGCTCGATGCTATTGGACTGCACACCCGTAACTGGATAGGCTTTGCCATCGTGGTAATTCCGTCGATGGCAGCTTTGAGTTACCGGATCCATGTCGAAGAGGAGGCTCTTAGAGCGGCATTTGGGCATGTCTATGCGGTCTATACCAGCAGGACGAAGCGGCTGCTTCCGGGTGTCTATTGAACTTTGCACGCCGAATTGATCATCCTTGTGCCGAATGTGACGCCTTCCGGGCAACGTGAACTCTTCCAGGCGGCGCTGGATCAC
This sequence comes from uncultured Acidobacteriaceae bacterium, assembly GCA_963743365.1. Taxonomy (GTDB): domain Bacteria; phylum Acidobacteriota; class Terriglobia; order Terriglobales; family Acidobacteriaceae; genus PALSA-350. Next base: position 337,180 of record CAVUQE010000032.1, on the reverse strand, counting down.
GTAGCGGACCGAGAACCCACCCGCGGTGTCATCGAGGTCGGCTATCGAGGCGATGTTGTCGAAAGCCGCGAATACCCTCTCCCCCTAAAGAATCGGACTAGTCTGCTTCGGCTCCTCCGTCCTTCCAAATATTTTCTTGCCTGGGTCATGTAGAGAACGCCGCGACAGCTCCGACTACTCCACGAAGGCAGATGCACACAGCCTGCGGAGCCTTTCAGACAAGGAGCAAAACCATGCCCGGAGCCAACGACTTCTCTCGCCGCGTATTTACCGCATCCGCACTTTCCACTTTGGCGGTATCGATCGTACCGTCTCATTCCGGAGCCGACAATACAACGCAGAAACTCAAAGGAGATGCAATGACAACCTTGACGCCCTACCTTCTGTTCGACGGCAATTGCCATGAGGCCATGGAGTTTTACCAATCCTGCTTTGGCGGAGAGCTGATGATTATGAAAGTGAAGGATTCTCCGGCGAAGGATCGGATGCCGGCAGTCCAGTTCGATAAAACCATCAATGCCCGGCTAAGGAGCGGGAGGCTGGAGATTTCTGCGTCAGACTGGCTCATGCTCGACCGTAATCGCATTTCCGGCAACACGGTTTGTCTTTACCTGAGCGGAGGGAAGTTACCAGAGCTGAAGGCTTTCTTCGAAAAGCTTTCCCAGGGAGCAGAGGTGACAGACCCCCTACAAGAACAATTCTTCGGTGTTTATGGAGCACTGACTGACAAATTCGGGGTTCGATGGATGTTTCACACAGCCACAAACGGCTAGTAAGAAACAAGGTTCCAAAGCGGGACCTGGGACGCCTGGTCGCGCGCGGAAGCAATGAGTGATGTTAAGGATTAACGGGCGGAGGAAGCTTCCAAGCCGTCTCCGGCGTGGAGCGCGTAAACGTAAGGGGCAGGAAGGTTGCTCCCTGTTTCGATCTGCCCACAATCGTTTTTCCATCCGCGCTCAGCTTACCTTCGTAGGAGAGGTCAAAGGCCTTAATGTTGTACGCCACCGTACTGCCTTCGAGCATAATATTGGTCACCGGGAAGGGCGTGGCTCCCTGATCGATGCTGTAAAAGGTGGCTTTGTATCCGCCGCTGTTCGCTTTGGTAATCTTGAGAACCGCCCGAAGGTCTTTGCCCGCGTGGAGAGTGCCTTGCCAGGTGTCGGCGATATCCTGGGTTGGGGATATCGAAACCATTGCGCGGGAAGCTGCCGCCGGGCGCTGTTGCCCTGGAGAGATGGGGAGCTGCTCGCGCTCCGTAATACTTTGCGGACCTGGAATATTTTTCCGCACATCTGCTCTTAAGCTAGTTGCGAGGTGTTGGCCGCTGGCGGCAAAAACTGGTTGCTGGTCACCTTTCTGCATTTGTGGAGAGAGGACTTGATTCTGCTCGCCGTTTGGGATTGCCGTCTCCGATGGTGACGCTGGGGCGTTCGGAATGGACCCGCGTGGCGCCGATGCCTGGAGCTGCGATGCGATCATTTGCGATGAGGAGGGCGGGACAGCGTCTGGAGGATTTGTGGGCGAAGCCGGCACCGGGGGTGGTTGATTGAGGTGCTGCATAACAGCCTCAATCGGAGATAGCCGTCCATTTGAACCCGAGACTGGCCGGAAGGCGATCTGTTGACTAAGCAACAATGCAAAGGCAGCGAGCAGGATGAGCGATAGCGTGCCGCCAACGAGAATCGAGCCGCGGCGCAGTGGCTCGTCGTCCAGGATTTTGAAGGAAGGAATGCTGCCGGCATTCAGCGAAAGGGGCGCTGATTCTGTAGCCGCGTAGGAATTTTGATAGGCGGACGGGAGCGAAGCCAAAACGTCGGTCGCCAGGTCCCACCATAGACGCGCTCTGTTGTAGAAGCCTCTCTCGTCGCGAAGGCGGTCGCGGATGAGTTGCAGGGCCTCGGCCTCGTATTGCTTGCGGAAACGCGAGGGATAGAGGCGCAGCAGGCGAGCGTATATCTTTTCAGACATAATCCCCCCTCAAGATCTTGCGGGCTCGAGCCACACGCAAAGTGTCGGCCATCCTCTCCGCCTCAGATCGCGCCAATTTGCGTCCGGCAGCGGTCAACCTGTAGTAGCGGCGGCGTTCCTGCCGGTCTTCGGGCTCCTCGGACCGGTAAACCTCCTCGATCATCTTTCCCTCAAGGAGTGCCTGGATCGAAGCATACAAAGTTCCGGGCCCAAGGCGCAGGCGCCCATTGGTCTGCTCTTCCACCTGACGCATAATGGCGTATCCGTGAAGGTCGCCATCAGCAAGAGAAAGCATGATTTGGAAGGCGGCAGCGGGTAACGGATCTAGTTTTCGTTTTGGCATAAGTGCTCGATAATCAATATATCGATAAACGACTGTACTCCTGTAGCGTTGGATTTGTCAAAGCTTTGTCCAGCAAATCAGGGGAAAGAAGCCCAGGAGCAACGTCCTGGCTACTTTCAGCCATCCCCTTCGACAAGCTCAGGGCAGGCTCTTCGGGACTGATCGCGATACCCTTGGAGGCTGAGTGGTGTTCAGCGAGAGCGATGCGAATCGGGCCTCTGAAAAATCGTCAGGCGCCCCAGGCGGGGACAGTTCGCACCATGCTCCACATCATTTGATCGAGGGCGGTATCGATTTCGTTGGATGGTTGGGTTCGAGTATTGGTGAGGGCGGCCCAGCACATGCCGGTTGCGGTGCGCACCATGATGGTGGTGGAACCAGGCAAGCTACCGTTGTGCCACCAATTTCCTGCGCCGTTGTCGCTGACCATCCAACCGCGAGCGTAGCGTGATGGGCCTTGTGGATAGGCGGGCGCAGGTGTAGTCATAGCCTGGATCGTCGCCGGCTTGAGAAGGGCAGGGATTCCGGGCGCACCAGCGACGTGATTGAGGAACTGGACGAGCTCCGTAGACGATGCGATCCACCCGGCGTTTGAATCCATGCGGTTGATATTGAGCTTGTAAGGCTCTTCGCTGTACTGGCCGTAGTAGACCACCTCGTTGGGGGCGCGCTGGCTCTCTTTGTTAGCGGCGATCTGCATGGTCGAGATGCCGCACGGCGCGAGGATGTTGGCCTGTACGTAAGAGGAGTAAGGCTGGCCCGTGACCTGCTCGATGACGCGGCCAAGGACGCAGTAGCCAAAGTTGGAGTACGCCCAGTGCGTTCCAGGTGGGTTCACGAGGGGCATGTTGGCGATGGTTTCGGTGATGAGTTTGCTGTGGTCCCAGGAGAGGTTGTGCATCATGGGGTCGGTGGAGTCCGCGGGCCAGCCACCGGCAGTGTGGGTCAAAAGGTGATCGACGGTCACGTCAGTGATGTACTGCTTGTATGGGGGCTTGCCGTAATTTGTGCCGAGGATGCCAGAAGGACCGAAGACTTTGTCGGTAAGGTGGAGCTTGCCTTGCTCGACCAGGGAGAAGATGGTGACGGAGGTGATGGGCATGGTGACGGCCGCGATGCGGAAAAGGCTGGATTGCTGGACCTGCGCGAGGTGCTGGTGGTCGCCCATGCCGACGGCCTGATCGTACACGAATTGCCCGTTGCGGGAGATGGCGATGGAAGTGGCGGGAACTGCAAATTGCCGGCGGAAGACTGCGGCAATGCGGCCCATCTCGCCTCGCTGCTGACCGGTAGACCCCCCGTATTGTGGTTGCGCGAGGGCTTTTATGATGGGTACGGGAACGCTGGCCGCAGTAGCAGATGTGAGAAGGTTTTTGAGGACAGAGCGGCGGGTGAGGGAGCGGTCTTGCATAAGCGCGGGATGTTCCTTTTCAAAGTCGCGAGGAGCTTGGGTAGAGAATGAGAATTCTACCTTGTCTCCGAAAGACGTGAAAGGCCTTGACGAGTACTGTAGATTTTTTCAAACGAGTGATTCGATCGGAGGATGGTGTGAAGAGGAATTCTTATGCGATTGTTTTCTTTTTTGGATTGATGGTCTCAGTGGCGAGTGCGGCGTTTGCGCAGCAACCTCCCGCACAACAGCTGCCCGCGAATGTTGCCGGCAAGTGGACTTTGTACTGCAAGGATCCGAACGGAACCACCTCCTCTAAGTACCTGGAGCTACAGCAAGAGGGGTCAGTGATCAAAGGTCATTTCAAAGGACCGAATCAGTCGGGCGGTGTGGAAGGCACGATCAATGAACAACACCTGGTGGTTCGAACGAAAACCCGGAACGTGCTGACATTTCGCGGGAGGGTCGAGGGACCGCGCGTTCAGGGCGTGGTTCAGGGCAACACGTTCAACGGCACATTTCACGATCGCGGGGGCACAGGATCGTTCCAAGGACAACGATCGAATTGAGGGTGGTCATGGAGGGTGCGATAGCATTCACAGGCGTGGACTCTGGGCAAGACCGGCGGCTATGCCGGCAATGTTGGTAGTTCCCGTCGCGCCAAAGCTCAGAGCGATGCCGTAGAGGAAGAAGGCGGTGGCAAAGGAGCTCTGCCGGATACGGCATCTTCAAGCGGGGTCCGAAGACGTCGCCTCTAGTGCTCCATTGACAACTTTCGATGCCAGGTTTGCCAACCAGGAAAAAAACGTTGCGCGCACCGATGGCCGGCGACTCATTGAGCGTATCTACGGCTTAAAATCGGATCGGCCGCCGGAAAGAGAGACTAACCGTAGGCCTCTTTCTTCGTCGAAGCATATCGCACGCCCATAGGAACTGGGCCACTGCGGGGCTTGAGAGTTATGCATAGATATCGCTGGAGGGATTTGATGCGTCCTTGGACTGTTTCTCTTCTAGTGTTGGGAATCTTTGCGGTGACTGTGCAGGCGCAGAGCACGGCGAACTTTACGAACACGCTGATGCCGCAGCCGGCGCATCTTTCCCTAGAAACAGGGGAGCTGAAACTGACCCCAGCCTTTACAGCCGTGACCGACCGCTTTCACGACGCGCGGCTGGATGAGGCGATCGGACGAACCCTGGCTCGGCTTCAGTTTCAAACCGGACTGCAGATAGCCACAGCACCCGCGCGGGGATCAGCCGGCACACTGACTCATTACCGTCGATGGTCCAGGCGAGACGATCCAATCTCTCGATGAAGATGAGAGCTACTCACTGCAGGTAACCGGGAATGGCGCACATCTGCAAGCGGCGACCGATGTGGGGGCAATGCGGGGACTGGAGACATTTCTGCAAGTGGTGCAGGCGGGCGGTTCCGGATTCCTTTTGCCCGGCATGTCGATCCAAGACACGCCGCGATTCCGATGGCGGGGGCTGATGGTCGACTGCAGCCGTCACTTCGAGCCGGTCGAGGTAATCAAGCGCACGCTAGACGGCATGGCCGCCGTCAAGTTGAATGTCTTCCATTGGCACCTCACCGACGATCAAGGTTTCCGCATCGAGAGCAAAATATATCCGAAGCTGACCGGCATGGGTTCAGACGGGCTGTTCTACACCCAGGAACAAGCGCGGGAGATTGTCGCCTATGCGCGCGCCCGAGGCATTCGCGTGGTGCCGGAGTTTGACATACCCGGTCACGCGCAGTCCTGGTTCGTGGGCTACCCCGAGCTGGCTAGCGGACCGGGGCCTGATTCCATCGAGCGCGAGTTTGGGATCTTCGACCCAGTCATGGACCCCACACGGCGGAGCACCTACGAATTTATCGACCGCTTCCTTGGTGAGATGGTCGGGATCTTCCCTGATCCCTACATGCACATCGGCGGCGACGAAAACAACGGGGTTCAGTGGAGCCATAACCCGCGCATTCAGGAATTCATGAAGGCGCACAACCTGAAAGACACAGCAGCGCTGCAGACGTATTTTAATCAGCAGCTGTTGCCGATTCTCAAGAAACATGGCAAACACATGGTGGGCTGGGATGAGATTTTTGCGCCCGGCCTGCCGAAGGATGTGGTGATCCAGTCGTGGCAAGGTTTCGATTCACTGGCGGCAAGCGCCAAGCAAGGGTACCAGGGCATTTTGTCCGCAGGATTTTATCTCGACTTCACCGATGAGCATTACCTGGTTGACCCAATTCCCGCCAAAAGCGATCTTACGCCGGCGCAGCGGGCGCTTATTCTTGGCGGCGAGGCGTGCCTGTGGGGGGAGCACAACGTGCCGACCAATATAGACTCCCGGCTATGGCCACGCACGGCGGCCATAGCGGAGCGGCTTTGGTCCCCACAGAACGTGAACGACCTCGATGATATGTACCGCCGTCTGCGTGTCGAGTCGCTGCGATTAGAGGCCCTGGGCCTGAGCCATCTTTCCGCCGAGGATATTGGCCTGCGGCAGCTTGCCGGAACAGCGGCCATCGGGCCTTTGCGTACTTTGGCCAGTGTTCTGGAGCCGGTTCGATGGCAGGTGCAGGGCAAATTGCAGCAAACGACACAGTTGACACCCATGGATCACCTGGTTGACGCGCTCATTCCGGACCCTCCTTCGCGGCATGATATGGAGGTGCTGGTGCGGGAGTATCTGGCCCACCGCGACGCGGAGACGCGAGACAGGCTGGACGCCATCTTCGCAGCCTGGATCGAGGCCGGTCCACAGGCACAGAAGCTGATGGCCGCATCGCCTCTCATGATGGACGAAGCGCCTCGCGCGCAACAGGTAGTGGAATTGGGAACAACAGGCAGGCAGGCGCTTGCCTACCTGGACAAACATGAGTCGGCCCCACCGGGATGGACGCAGAGCAAACTCACGATTATCGACCAGGCGGAAAAGCCGGTTGGGCTGGTGCGGTTCACAATGCTCCAACCGCTGGGAGACCTGGTAAAGGCGGTGCAGAACTGACACCGCTTACCGCGCGGACGGGATTTCAACTTCGGTATAGCTGCCGGGCGTGGCTGCCTGAAGGGCTTCCATCACCCGCTGAACGTGGAGGCGAAGTTGCGGCCATTGCTGGTGACCCAATACGACGATTGCAATCTTCCGGGCGGCAAGATTCTGCTGGTAGCGGATGTTCTTGTCCGTAGTGAGTAAAAGATCGAAACCCGCTTCCTCCGCAACCATTAGGAGATCGCCATTCCTAAGGTTAGCCCAGCATTGATCGGCGGCAGTACTCACTGAGTGACCTACAAGATACGCGCGCATGGGTAAGGCGTCGCCTGATCGAATAGGACTCGCATTTCACGAGGCGTAAGCAGGCGGCTTGTCGAGGCTACGCGCGGCGAATTCGATAACGGCTTTCACCTGGTCCCGGTCTAGCCCGTCGAACCACGCCATAATGTCGTCAAAGTTGGCTCCGGCTTCCAGATTCTCAAAAATCGCGGAAACCGGCATTCGAGTGCCTTTCAATACCCACGCGCCACTCACCTTACCGGGAATGCTCTCGACGGCGGGGCATTTAGACCAATCAATGCCAGCCATGGGTCCGCCTCCCTTCTTATTATGATGGCATTGGCCGAGGGGGATGCTCCACTAGGGCGTCGGCCGACAAGCGCGCGATAGGGAGCGGTATACTGCCGGGGGGATATCGGAGGCAGTTCCATCCGAAGTGTAGGCCATGGATACGTCGCAGCGGCTCGGACTGGCATTGTTTCTATATTCGCTGTTTTTTCTTAGCGCGGACCGCGCCTATACGCAGCCTCACTCCCCCACGCAACGTTCCTTAGACCAGTCAGACCTAGGCGCGGGCCTGATCAAGCTCGATGTGGTGGTGACGGATGCCGGCGGAAAGCCGTTAGCCGGTCTCGCAGCCAAGGACTTCGCTTTGCTGGACAATGGCCAGCCGCGCAGGGTGGTCTCTTTTCAAGCATTTGATGGAATTGCAGCCAAGCCCGAAGTGCCAGTGGAAGTGATTCTGGTTATCGATACGCTCGAGATGCCACATGATTTGATTTCGAATGAGCGAAATTCGGTGGAGGCATTCCTGCGCAAGGATGGCGGGCATCTGTCGCAGCCAGTCTCCATCTTCACGCTCACTGAAAGTGGCCTATGGCAGGTAGCCGAGACTTCCGGCGACGGGAATGCATTGGCCGCGCAGGTAGCTCATAACCACGAGTCTGCCTTGATTCGAAGCTTTCGAGGCAGGCCTGGCATTCCTCCCGCCCTAGGGGGTTATGAAGCCCCCTTCCTCGAAGGTATGAAGGCACTGGGAGACATTGCGACGGCAGAAAGACGGAAGCCGGGCAGAAAGCTGTTGCTTTGGGTCGGACCCGGCTGGGGTAGGGGAAGCGGAGCATACGCTGAAGGCGCCGGATCCAAAGAGCAAACTCTCTATACGATTACCTGGTTTTCTACCCTGTTGAGGGAAGCCCGGATCGCTCTCTATAGCTTTGCAGTTGGGGAGACAGATCCGCATTCTCAATCTTACAAGAGTTACCTGCCGGGGGTGGAGTCTGCTCAAAACGCCAGCTATATGAACGTGTACAGAAAGGTGCTTGCTGTGCAAAGCGGCGGCCGCGTGCTGGATCGAAGCTATGATCTGGTCCAGGAGATAGAGAGCTGTGTCAGGGAGGCCGGCGTATTCTACACGTTGTCATTCGATCCTCCGCATGCGGATCACGCTGACGAGTATCACGCACTGAAAGTGCAGATCGGCAAGCCGGGCCTGACGGCTCACACGAATACCGGGTATTACGATCAGCCCTACTATGCCGACCAACCGGAACCTGCGACCAGACGAGTCACGGTTGAGCAGTTGGAGCAATTGCTGGATGCGCTTCATAGTCAGGGAGATGGGGAAGTGGCGAAGCAACTTTCTACCCTGCAACTAACCCAACGGGTGAGCGACACAAGGCTTGCTTCCTGGACCGCGGCCACGCACGGCAGGAAGACCCATCAGATGTTGAAGACGTTGGCCGATGCGTCGGCCTTCTTGCCACCTCCGCCGGCGGAGGTGGTTGCCGATGCGCCGCCGGATGCGGCTGCGCAATTGCGCTTGATTTCTTTGGCCGCGGATTATCTCAAGGGGACCATGCCGAAGTTGCCCAATTTTTTTGCGGCGCGAACGACGGTCCACTACGAAGAAAGTGCGCAATTTAATCAAGCAAGTTCCAGGATCGACTATGAGCCTTTGCATGCTACGGAAAATTTCAAGGAGACCGTACTCTACCGCAACGGCTCCGAGGTCGCAGATGCAGGGACGACGAAACGCAGAAAGCGGAATGCGAAGGATCCATACCTGATTACCTATGGAACCTTTGGTCCCATCCTTGGTTTTGTGCGGGACGCGATTGCTGTACCCAATGCTTTGACCTGGAGCCATTGGGAGCACGGCCCAAACGGCACTCGCGCGGTTTTCCGCTATGCGGTTCCACTGAAGAGATCCGAATATCGGATTATGGGCTGCTGCCTTCCCGGGGGAGAGGGAACGAATGGTTTTCAAGCATTAGCCGGGTATCACGGGGAGATCACACTCGATCCGGAGAGCGGAGCTATTCTTCGCCTCGAAGCGGAGGCGGACATTGAAGGCTTCCCACCCATTGACAGCTCCAACATCATGATCACCTACGGACCGGTGGAGATTGGAGGGAAGACTTTCATTTGCCCGGTGAGAAGCGTCTCTACGATGAGAACGCGCTCTGTGACCATGAAGATGGAATGGGATGAGGGCTTCAGAACATACGGACCGTACCTCACCATGCTGAACGATATCAGCTATGAGGACTACCACATGTTTCGCGGAGAATCGCGCATGATGACTGGTTTCAATCCAAAGCCGGATGAGCCCGAAGCGGCGCACCGACCGGATTGAGTTTGGCTAGATGGGCAAAACCCTTTGTTGGAAAGGTCCGGGTTTAGCCCCGGACACCATGCTTGAGACGGTAGGGCGTTCCGGGCTGCGATAGGACATGTATCTTCGTTATCACATCGGCCAAAAGCCCGATTGATGGAAGTGCGGCTCTTTCCGCGACGCTGAAGCGTCGCTCCCCCCTGCTGAAGCAGGGGGCTGCCACCGGGCCTCGACGGAAGAACGATTGAGATGGCCGCAATAAATTGTGCGTCCTTAGAGCGGATTTACTTTCGAGGGTAGTGAGGAAATTCTTGGATCCGTGACTGACAGTGGGCAATGGTGGGAGCCCCCGCATTCATGCGGGGGAGCTCGGCTTTGAAGCCGAGCGGCTCGCGCAGGAGTCTTCTCCCCCGGCTTTAGCCGCGGATTTTCCGCAGCCTCTTTAGTCGGGCCGTTGAATTTCAGCAACTAAGTCTCAGGCGAATTGGTTCAGGTCCATGCCCAACTTATACGTTTCTCCGTGGGCTAAGAGCTCCTCCCACGTAATCTCGCGTTTCTCATAGCCCGCCATCCGCCCGAGCATGCAGCTAAGCGCGGTTTCCACCCCCGCGGCGATCTGGTTATGGCACCCGCCGGAGGTGATGCTATCGATGAACGTGCGCTCCTTGTCGCGGTCAGCGAAGGCAAGGTTGTCTTCAAAGCTGCCGTTGGCGGCGAATTTAGCCGGCGCCCCCGTGGTGTTCATCGAATCCTTCCAAACCCAGGGTTGAGCGCCAGTGACCTCTACCGCCCCGGAATAGGGAACCGTCGCTGATCCATTTCCTCCGTAGAGGCTGAGCCCGGCGTTGAAGCCGGGGTTGCCGAATTGGGTGGAAGCAAAGGCGAAGTGAACTTCATCAGGATAAGTAAAGTCGACCTGGTAGTTGTCCCAGCAGTCGCCGGCGTGGGTCAGGATGTTGCGGCCTCCAGTAGCCGCGGCCTTCAGCGGGTGAGATCCAAGCATCCAGTTGGCCAGATCGATGATGTGGATGTTCTGCTCCACCAGTATGTCGCCGGAGAGCGCGCGATACCAAAGCCAGTTGCGCAAGCGGTACTCGTCGGGCCCGGCGCCAGGGTGAACCTTTTCCTCCGCGGCGGGAGCATTGTAGTAGCCGGCGACGGAGCCGATCTTGCCCAGAGCGCCGCCCTTGATCTTCTCCGCGATGGCAGCGATGGGGGGCGCGCTACGGCACTGAAAGCCGACGTCGACGCTTTGCGTGGGCTGGACACGTTTGGCGATCTCGAGCGCCTGCTTGGCCTGAACGACGTCTACACCCACCGGCTTCTCGCAGTAGACGTGTTTGCCCGCGGCGACTGCGGCTTCCAAGTGATGTACGTGGAAGAACGGCGGCGTGGAGATTTGCACCAGGTCGACATCTTTGGAGGCAAAAAGCTGTTCGTAGGCGTGCGGACCGTGAAAGAGCAGCTTGCTGTCGATGGGTGCGCGGCCCAGGCTGGCATTGAGCTGATCGAAGTGGCTGCGGCCGAGCGCCAGCTTATCGGGAAAAATGTCGCCCAGCGCCACTACCTGCGCCGTCGTGTTTTTGGAAAACGAAGTGGAGACGGTGGTGCCGCGATTGCCGCAGCCCAGCAGGCCGAGCCGTACAGCAGAGTTGGCCTGGTAGCTAAATGCAGTGCTGGGCTTAAGAAGAAGCAGGCCACAAGCACTTCCGGTTTTGAGAAACTCACGACGATTGATCATGCCATTACCTCCCGCAATACGCGTTCGAGAAAGATCTTTTCCTGACGTACATCCGCAACCTGTTGCGCGCCCGTAGTTTCGCGCTCGATGGAGAGGACGCCGGTGTATCCGTGACGATGGAGCTTGGTGAAGACCGCGTGGAAGTCGACCACTCCTTTGCCCATCAAAACCTCTTTGCCCAGCTGGCTCGGGTCGGTTGGCCAGAGGCCGTCTTTGGCATGGACATTGTGGATATATGGACCCAGGAGGTCGACTGCATCGACCGGATTTGCCTTGCCGTAAAGGACGAGGTTCGCCATGTCGAACCCGACGCCCAGGTTGGGCATGGCGACGTCGCGGATGGCGCGCAACATAGTAATCGGCGTCTCCTGGCCTGTCTCCATCAGGAAGGCTTGGCCATTGCCCTGGCAATGCCTGGCGACGGTGCGGATAGCTTCGACGGTCGGCGGGTAGAGCGGGTCAGCCGGATCCTCGGGAATAAAACCACAATGCGTCTGCACCTGGAGAATGCCAACCTGTTTAGCGAAATCGGATGCCTGACGCAAGGCATCGATACGGGCGGCGCGGGTTTTGGGAGGCACCAGGCCGATGGTGGAAGGCCCACGGGTAAAGGTCCATTCCAGGGGACCTGGGCCCACTACCTCCACAGCGGTGGCCGTGAGCTGGTACTTCGCCAGCTGATCGCGGAATTGGGTGGCCAGAGCTGGAGTAAAGCTGCCGATGTATTGGTCAAGGGATAGGAAGCAGGTGGAAAAGCCCATGTCGTGCACGGCCCGGAAGTGTTCCTCCGGCGAGCCGAAGGGAGTGATGACCCAACCAAGAGCGAAAGGCTTGATGGGAGTGGGCGGCGCGGCGCCGAAGGCCAATGCCGGTTGTAGCCCATGGTGAAGTACTGTGCCGGCGACAAGGCCGGCGAAATGTCTTCGATTCATTGAGATAACTATAGGACAAGAGCGGTCGGCGCGTGCGAAAAATCTCCGCCTGGCGGGCGGGGTTCCGGGAGACTCCCTGCAAAAATCTTATGGCTCCCTGCATAGGGTTGGAATGCGAGCAGATAAGCGCCCAAGCTCAAGCGCATGAGAGTTCCCGGTCTGCTCCTGGCCGCCTTGGCAGCGACTCTTCCTCAAATCTCGATGCATGCACAAAGATCTGCATATGACCAGATCGTGGCGGCTGATGGGTTGAGATACCGGGGAGAACCGAAGGCAGCGGTTGCGATTCTCGAGCGTATGGTGCAAACCCAGGCAAGCAATGTGGCGGAAGGGGACCTGGGCTTGGCCTGGAATGTTCTCGGGTCTTCCTACGAGGACCTGCGTATGCCGGAAAAAGCAAAGTCGTGTTACGAAACCGCGATTGAGAAACTGCGGCCGATCCCGTCCGCGCAGGGCAAGTATGCGGCTGCCATCGCCAATTTGGCCGCGTTAGAAGGCTCTGAGGGGCAGATGGAATCCGCGATAGTGCTCTACGAAAAGTCGACGCGTATCTACGAAGGAATCGGTGAGACTGGAGGCGTCGTCGTCACCTCCACTGATTTGGCCACACTGATGTTTGCGAAAAAGGATTTCAAGGCTGCGCGCCGCTATCTGGACCGGGCCTTTGCGGCATCGGAGCACACCAGCGGATTGAGAGACGACGATATCGCGGGCCTGCACAGCGTGAAGAGCGCACTGGCGCTGCATGAGCAAAGAAACGCGGAGGCGCTCTCTAACAGCCAGCAGGCGATTGATCGGTGGACCCATGCTCATGGACCGGGCTATTACATGCTCGCCGTCGGATACGATCTGCGGGCGCAAGCGGCTGCGAACACCGGGGACTATGGGCATGCGCTTACCGACGCGCAACATGCGCTGGCCATCCTCGAAGCGGCAAACGGCAAGGATACGACAGCCTACTTGAAAGCTGAGATCGTGTACGCGCAGGTCCTAAAGGCCTCAGGGGCCAAGGAGCAAGCGTCACGCCTGAGAAAGGAAGCCAGCAGCGGGCTGGCCACCCTGGAGTCGCGGCAGTGCCACGGATGTACGATAGATGCCAACGGTTTCAGGTGACCCGGAACCGGATTTCCTGCTACGTGGCACTCACCAACGACCACGTGTGCGGCTTTCAGTAAGGAAAGCCGCATGAAGTCCGCCAGCGCCCCCGATGTCGACAGGAAATCCGGGGATGGCAAATAAGAGAGGATGCCAATGAATTCGCAAACAGCCAACATCGAATCCTGGGTAGCTCTGCCGGCCATCGAGAGCACCCCCACCACGCGTGCGCCCAGGGACCGGAAACTTTGGTGGAATGGGCACGCAGCCATATTTTCGCTTGCGCTCGCCCTTGCCTTGTTCACCGCAAACGAGTGTTCTTCGATCACTCATATTCCGTCGCTTCTCTATGGCTTGGCCCTTTGGGTATGGTGGGCCTGCGTCGCCAGTGCTCTTTGGAAGATCGGTGAGCGTGTGCCTCTGATATCGAGCCTGACTCCGATGACCGGCGCCACCCATGTGCTGGCGGCATCGGCGCTGGGGGTGGTGCATCTTCTCTTGATTGGGAGTTGCGGCTTTAGCGTGGCGGGGTGGCAGGCGAAAACAAGCGCGCTTTCCGTATGGACCAGCCAATTCGGGATCAATCGTTTCGGCATGGAACTGCTGATGTACGGCTTTGTTTTCGGGCTGACTGCGATGATCCAGCTGCAGATTCGGGCCCAGCGTGAGGCCATGCGCTCCCTGGAGTTGCAAAGACAGCTCTCTGCCGCGCACCTGCGCGCGTTGCAGATGCAGCTGGAACCGCACTTCCTCTTCAATACGCTGAATGCGATCACGACGCTGGTGGAGTTGGGAAGACAGAAGCCTGCGGCCGAGATGCTGGGGCATCTGAACGCGCTTTTGAAGACCACATTGGCTCGGACAACCCCAGAAAAGGTTCCTTTGTCGCAGGAGTTGGAGTTTGTGGGCAACTACCTGGCCATCGAACAGGTCCGCTTCGCTGACCGGCTACGGGTGGAGATGAATGTTGACCCGAGCGCGGTCGACGGCTTGGTCCCCAGCTTTCTGCTGCAGCCGATTGTCGAGAATGCGATCCGGCACGGGATTGCAAGGTGCGAGCATTACGGACTGGTGGAGGCATCGGCCATACGCGAAGGGGATGAGCTGCATCTGCGGGTACGCGACACCGGGAGTGGAATGATGTTTGCGCAACAGAATGGGCATGGCATAGGGCTGAGCAATACCCGCGAACGCCTCGACCACTTTTATCACGACGGCTACACGATGCAGGCGGAGCCGCTCAGTACAGGCGGCTTCGAAGTGGCCATCACCATCCCATACGAATGCCAGGTGGCATGAAGATCAAAGCCCTCATCGTGGATGACGAGCCCCTGGCGCGGGAGCGGCTGAGGTTTCTGTTGTCCGGGCATGAAGAGGTGGAGGTGGCCGGGGAATGCCGCAACGGAAAGGAAGCCACTGCCGCGCTGAAGAAGAGCCGCTTTGATGTTCTGTTTCTGGACATACAGATGCCGGGGAGAAACGGCTTCGAGGTAATCGAGCAGATTGGTCCGGCGCACCTGCCGGTGACTGTATTTGTGACCGCGCACAATGAATACGCGGTGCAGGCATTTGAGGTGCATGCGCTTGACTACCTGACCAAGCCGGTCGAACCTGAGCGGCTGAAGGCAACCCTGCTTCGGGTTAGGGAGCGAATGGCTTCGCAAGCGGCATTGATCACTCACGAGCAAATGAAGTCGGTGCTCAGCAGCCTGGAGAATGGAGGTGTGCCGCGGCAGGATTTTCCCAAGCGCCTGCTGGTTCATAACGGCGCTAAGGATTCGTTCGTCAATGTCAACGAAATCGATTGGATTGAAGCGGCGGATTATTACGCGTGCCTGCACGTGGGCACTAAATCTTTTATGCTGCGCGAGACGATCAAGGAGCTATCCAGTACACTGGACCCGGGGAAATTCGTCCGCATCCATCGT
This sequence comes from uncultured Acidobacteriaceae bacterium, assembly GCA_963743365.1. Taxonomy (GTDB): domain Bacteria; phylum Acidobacteriota; class Terriglobia; order Terriglobales; family Acidobacteriaceae; genus PALSA-350. The sequence continues at coordinate 321,890 of CAVUQE010000032.1, read as the reverse complement.
TCAGTCATCGTCAATGTAGATCAGGTGAGTGAGATCTTCCGCGAAGGACAGAGCGAAGGGTCGGTGATCCTCAAGACTGGGCAGCGGCTGAGGATGAGCAAAGTGGGTTGGCAGAGCCTGCTGGCGGTAGGTCATCGTTAAGCAGTTTCGCAATTGGTGTAAACCGAAGTGATAGGCATTTCGTGGTTTTCTCCCAGGGAAAACCACACCTCGCGATCTCTAACGGGCCACAGTAATTGCGAAACTGCTCTAGTCCCTTGGAGGCCGGGCATTGCAACGGCGAACGTTTCTCTCTGGCGCAGCATTGGCAGTCGTATCGCGCATCGTGCCTTCCCCACTATCGCTTGCCATGGAGGAGTCACCTCATCATCTCCCGCCGAGTGATCCTCACTACCGTCGCGTTCGGTCCTACATAGAAGAAGTACCCGAGCCGGGATACCATTGGGCTTCGCCGGCCGCTTACGAAGCCTTTCTGGACATGAAGTATGGCGTCCGTATTCACTGGGGCCTGTATTCCGTTGCCGGCCTGGCGCATGAGTCCTGGCCATTTCTCGATCTGAGCTACCCTGAACGAGCCCGCTACAACGAGCTGTACAAGAGCTGGAACCCAACCGGCTTCGATGCGGACGCGTGGACGTCTCTCTTCGCAGACAACGGCATGCGGATGTTTGCCTTCACCACCAAGCATCACGAGGGCTTGTCCATGTTCGACACGCGCACGCGTGTCCGGCAGCGGATTCGCTGGGACGCGCCCGGCGGGCCTGCGCTCGAGAATAGCGATTTAGCTTATTCGATCATGGAGACGCCCTTCCGACGGGATGTTGTGAAGGAGCTTTGCGCTGCCGGTCGAAAACGGGGCTTGCGCATCGCTTTATATTTTTCGCACCCGGATTGGTACGACGCTGATTTTCGTCCGTATGCCGATCATCCAGCGCAGGTTCCTTCCTCCGCGACTCTTGATCCGGAATGGATGGACTCGCGAAAGCGCCTGGGAAAGCTGATTTGGATGGCTCCGGATCCTACACCAACCGAGGTCACCCGCATGATGGCGCGGCACCGGGCGCAGATCGAAGAGCTGTTGACCAACTACGGCGAGATCCAAATGCTCTCGCTGGATCAATGGCTGGGGCCAACGGTTTGGCCGCAGTTAAGGCAGACTTTGTTCCGTATCCGCGAGCTGCAACCGAATGTGATGATTCGGGCCCGTGGAATTGGCAACTACGGCGATTACTATACGCCGGAGGGTTTTATTCCCGGGGACAAGTCGAACACAGGGACGCCCTGGATGGTGATCTATCCGCTCGCCGGCGGTTTCTCCTATGATCCGGACGCCGCGCACTATAAGGGGGCGAAATGGATCGTGAGCAACATCATTGACACCGCAGCCAAGGGCGGCAGTTTTCAAGTGGGCATCGGGCCGGATGCTACCGGGCGCTTCCATCCGGCGGCCATCGAGCAGGTAAAGCAGGTCGGGGTCTGGCTCAGGACGTGTGGCCCGGGAATATACGCGACGCGACCGCGCGAGGGCGATCTCTGGCGCGAAGGAGAAACGATCCGTTTCACGCGGACGAAAGACAACCGGACCATTTACTGCTTTGCGCTCGAATGGCCGGGCAAGGTTCTTCGGCTTAGTTCGGTGCGCCCGCAGCCCGGCAGCCGGATTTCCATGTTTGGGTATCCGGATGCTCTGCGATGGAAGTTCGATTCTGCTACTGGGTTGGAGATTGAGATGCCGGAGGCAATGGCGTCAGAGGCGCGGAGACCCACCGACTATGCCTGGGGCTGGTCGATCCATGTCTGAGGCCGGAACTCGGCAGATCAAAAAGCATGGGAGGCCTCCCCGGATTTCATCCGGCTCGCGCATCTTTTTCGGCCCATGTTCGCTTGTCAGAACAGAGCACCCGTCCGCAATGGTAGGGCTTCGCCACGGATCGAGGAAAAGTAGGAGTCGTCCCAAAGGATTACCGGACGAGATAGATGGATTGGAGATCCATGACAAGCCCAGGTGGGCTAATGATGGACGGCGAGGCGAGTTGCGGATGGTTCCACCTAGTTCTTGTTGTTGGGAAACCGGCTACCGGCGGCAAGCCGTGCCGTCGATGCGCGAGGGACCAGATGCGGCTCGAGCACGATGCTTTTCGGACGCGACCGGCCGTTCTTAGAGCTAAGCATGGCGAGCAGTAGCTTGCCTGCCGCCTCTCCGACTTGAGCATTCTGTTGATCGATACTGGAAAGCGGCACACGAAGAGCGTCATCGTAATGGAGATTGCCGCAACCTATGATGGCAATGTCCCCGGGAATACTTAAACCCGCAGCCAGGATTGTATCCATAGCGCCGATTGCCAGGGGATCGTTATAACAGAAGACCCCATCCGGCTTTGGGTTCAGGGCAAGAAGCGACTGCATCGCTATGGCTCCTTGTTGCCGGCTTTGGATGTCTACAGTTTCCCTCTGGATTACATACTGTTTAGAAAAAGAGTGAGCTCGCTTCGAGAGAGCTTGCCTGTAACCTTCTAATCGTTGCAAACCAGTGCTGTTATTGCGTCCGCGGATGTGGGCGATCCGTTTGCATCCGACATCGATAAGGTGTTCGGTGGCAAGCCGGCCGGCTGCTACGTCGTCAGTGCCAACAAAATTTGCTGAAAATTGTGCGAACTTCCGGTCGATCAGCACATAGGGTTGCTTCGCCTCTTGAAGACGACGAAAGGGTTCCTGGGAACTGCCAGAGCTGGCCACGATCAGTCCATCGAGCCGCCGAGCCATCATTTGTTCGATCTCTCGTTCCTCGACCAAGGGGTTCTCCTCACTCGAGGCGATGATCAGTGAATAACCTTTTTTCTGGATGACCCTGGAAAGGGCCTTCGCTATCTCGGCGAAGAAGGGATGAATCAGATCGGGAACAACGAGCCCGATCAAGTAACTGCGCCCCGTCACCAAGCTGCGCGCCGTCGCATTTGGCTGATAGCGAAGTTCCTTTACGCGTTTCAGAACACGTTCACGCGTCTCCTTCCCAATATCCGGATGATCGCGCAAGACCTTCGAGATAGTGACCACGGAGACACCAAGGTCTTCGGCAAGATCTTTCATCCGTATAGGCATAGACAGAATATACAACCCGGAGGCGGCACATATAGTAGCGAAAACACACGTAAGCCTAGTGCTTAGTTTAGGAAGACTAGCTAAACCGTCGCAATCCTCCACCACTTATGTATAAGTTTCCCTTGTACTAAGCCGCCGCCGTCGTGCCCAAGCAAGACATTAGACCGTCTAAGCCCCACTTTTCGGCAACAGCGTCACTGTCGTCCGCGAACAATCCTACCAGCGCACGCGATTGTCATTGGAGGGATCGGGCACTCCTCGAGGTACGCCCCGCGCCGTCCCGGTTGTCCGTCTGTCTTTCGAGCCAGAGATGCGGACGCACTTCTCCTTGACATCGAGCGAGTCGCGAGAGTATGTTTTGCCTTTGCAGGGGTTACGTTTACTTTAACGTTAAAGGAAGCGTGTTACGAAAAGCCTGCACCTGCATATGAGAGGTGCCTGACCCAGTCAGAGCTGGCAAGCTCGAACAGTTTTGAAACATTTTGGAGGCACTTTATGCAAATTTTCACGAGCGGTAAAGAGAACACACCCAGGAGATTACGCCGCCTTCAAAGATGTTTAGTATTTCCCGTTCTGCTCGGTCTCCTCATCCTTACTGCGAGACTCCAGGGGAATGCGCAGCTTCTTTATGGCTCGATCGTCGGCACGGTAACAGATAACACCACCGCTGTGGTCCCAGCAGCAACGGTCACTGTGAAGCAGATGCAGACCGGGGAAACAAGGTCCGGCGTCACCAACGACAGCGGCGCCTATATTATTTCAACTGTTCCCGCCGGAACCTACGATGTGTCCATTTCGAAAGCCGGATTCAAGATTTTCGATGCGAGTGACATCACTGTACTCATCAATACCACCGTCCGCGTCGATGCCAGCCTTACGGTTGGTACAGAGACCCAGACTGTCAACGTTTCGGCACAGGCCGCCGCGCTGCAGACCGATCGCCCTGATGTTCACGGCGAAGTGACCACGGAAGATCTTGAGCAGCTGCCTCAGCCGACAAGATCGTATCAGGGATTGGTCGCGCTGCTGCCTGGCGTGCTGCCCCCGAGCGCCAGTTCAGGTGGCACCAACAATCCTATCCGGTCCATGATAGTTCAGGCCAACGGTACGAGTGCCAGCGGAACAAATGTGAGCATTGATGGAGTCAGCGCCACGAACCCCTGGGTTCAATTTTTTTCTACCGCCGTTCCGTCAACTGAAGCGGTGGAAACGGTAAACGTAGTGACGGCGAGTTCGGGTGCAGACCAGGGTGCAGTGAATGGTGCCGGGATCCACGTGCAGATTAAGAGCGGAACCAATTCTTTTCATGGGGAGGGCTATGAGTACTTTGAGAACAACACCCTCCAGGCGAAGCCTTTTTTTCAGCCCGCTGGGACCCGCAACCCCAAGTACATCGATAATGACTTCGGGGGCACGGTGGGTGGGCCGATCATCAAGGATAAGCTCTTTTTCTTTGCCAGCTATGAGGGGGATCGCCTACGGCAGGCTGCCGGATCATTCTACACGCTGCCCACTCCTCAAATGGTCCAGGGTATTTTGTCCTCATCCACTCCAATTTTTGATCCCACTACGGGCAACGCGGACGGAAGCTTCAGGACGCCATTTTCAAGGGACGCGAGCGGGAACTACATCATTCCGGCCGGCCGCTTCGATGCGGTTTCTCAGAAACTTCTGGCGGAGGTCCCGAGCGGCGTGCCCAACGGAGTGTATTCCAACAACGTTTACATCAACACGCCGTACTCGTATAACTTGCAAAAGATCGACTCCAAAGTGGACTGGAATACGACCTCCAAGCTAAGAATCACCGGCCGCTTCAGCGACTATCCATACAGCCAACTGCAGGCGCCCGCGTTTGGCAACGTATTAGGCGGAGGCGGATACAACACCAATCAGAACGGCAATATCTACGCGTTCTCCGGCTCAGGAACGTACGTTGCGAACCCCAAGCTGGTGATTGACGCAACCTTTGGTCTTACGCACGCCACGCAATATCTGTATGCTCCCCTGTACAACCAGCGTTACGCTTCTGATGTTCTCGGCATTCCCAACACCAACCTAGGGCCGCTGCCCACTGCAGGCGGCGTTCCCCAGTTTAATTTTTCCGGTGGGCTATCCGGGTGGGGATATGGCTATCCATCTCTTGTCTATGCTGATCCTGTCTTTCAATACACGGGCAACGTGACCTGGATCAAGGGAAATCACAATATTCGATTCGGGATTGATGTTAGCCAGCAGCACATGAATCACAAGGAAGTCGGTCCGACGGCGTTTAATTTTACCGGCGGCCTCACTGGGTTGTATTGTCCTTCCGGATCGACGGATCCTAATTGCGCCAACGGAAGTCCCAGCACCAGTCAATTCAATTCTTTTGCAGACTTTCTGCTTGGGTTGCCGCAGAATTCGCAAAACAACGAACTTACAGTCAATTGGGTAACCCTGCGCACCTGGCAATTTGCTCCATACATTTCAGATACCTGGCAGGCGAGCCCCAAACTAACGCTGTACGCCGGAACGGGTTGGGATTACTTCCCGGTTCCATATCGTGAGAACCATGGCATCGAGTACTACAACCCTGCGACCAACGTGTACGATATCTGCGGCGAGGGAGGAAACTCCAAGAACTGCGGAATTAGCGTACAAAAAATTCTTTTCGCCCCGCGTGCAGGCGCGGCGTACAGGATCCAGCAGCGGACTGTTATTAGAGCCGGGTATTCGCTGGCCCCGGAACAGATCAATATGTATCGCGACGGACTCTACAATTATCCCTTGACGCTGGCTCAGAGCCTGCAGGGAACGAACAGCTATACCTCGCCGGCGACACTCGACCAGGGGTTCCCAACGCTACCCATTCCGGATATCAGCTCCGGTACTGTCCCGCTGCCGACAACCGTCACCATCAACTCTTCCCCCAAACACTTTATCCGCGGGTATACCGAGTCCTATAACCTATCCCTGCAGCAGGAGTTGGGCTGGAACGTGCTCGCGCAAATCGGATACGTCGGTACGCTGACAGTCCATCAACATACCCGTTACAACATTAATTACGGTCTGCCGGGAGGGGGGCAAGCGAGTCAGCAGCTTTATCAGCCTTTCGGAATTACCGCAAATGAAACCATCATCGAGCCTTTTGAGCACCAGAACTACAACTCTCTGCAGGCCCAACTGGACAAGCGAATGAGCAACGGTCTACAACTCCACGCCGCCTACACCTGGTCAAGGTTCATGGGAACGTGTTGCGATGACCGCGGGGACGGCGCGCCGGAAATTCCCATTCCGCAGTATGCCTACCTTAACTATGCAGTGATGCCCAACGACCGTACCAACGTTTTTCAGTTGAGTTCGGTGTATCGACTTCCATTCGGAAAGGACAAGCAATTTCTGACCAACGGGATAGGAGCGGCTCTTGCCGGCGGATGGCAAGCGAATGCGATCCTCTCCTTCTACTCCGGGATGCCATTCTCAGTCACCGATCCCGGCACTTCTCTCAACGCGCCGGGAAGCACGCAGCGGGCAAACCAGGTCAAGCCCCAGGTGGCCATCTACGGCCCCCATGGTTTGGCCTCGCCTTACTTTGACATCTCTGCCTTCGCGCCGGTGACCACGGCGACGTTTGGAACCGCCAGTTTCGACTCTCTGCGCGGACCGGGATTTGGGAATATGGATTTCGGCATCTTCCGCAGTTTCAGGCTCAAGGAGGCGCTGAACATGCAGTTCCGTGCCGAGGCGTTTAATCTGACCAATACGCCGCATTTTTCCAACCCAGACAACGGAGATACCGATGCGCAGTTTGGTCTCATCAGTTCCACGAACCCTGGAAGCCGACTGATCGATCAGCGGTATTTCAGAATAGGACTCAAGCTGCTCTTCTAGTCGAACGGTCCACTGTTTCCCCCGGAGCCGTAAGCAAGGGGGTGCGGCCAGCACAACGTTGGCTGCACCCTTTGGCCGGCCTCGGAAACTGCGATCCACTCGAGGTTTTCCAGACCGTTTCCAGCTATGGACACAAGCAGACGGGAGTTCTTGAAATCGACCGTTACGGCGGCAGCTATTGCTGCCCTGCCAGCAAGTCCAACTGCGCAAGGCGAACCCGCCTCCGCAAGCTCGAGCACCTTGATGTTTTACCAAAAACCGGCCGCTCACTGGATGGAAGCTCTTCCTATAGGCAACGGCAATTTAGGTGCGATGGTCTTTGGGGGCGTTGAGTCTGAACGCCTGTTACTCAACGATGATAATTTGTGGAGTGGTCCGCCGCAGCGGGACTGGAACAATCCTGAAGCCCGGCAATATCTTCCGGAGATTCGCCGCCTCCTGCTCAGCGAGCACAATTACCCGGCAGCCGATGAACTTACCAGAAAAATGCAGGGACCTTACAACGAATCCTATCAACCATTGGGGACCTTGCATTTGAATTTCGCAAAAGCCGGGAGCACGGCCACCTCCTATCGGCGCGAGCTCGATCTTGCCACCGGAGTGGTCAAGGTTACCTATAAGGCCGATGGCGCGAAATTTGTCCGTACAATTTTTTCCAGCGCTCCGGCCGGTGTTCTCGTATTACGCCTGACGTGTGACCGACCCGGAAGGCTTACCTTTACCGTTGCTCTTGACAGCCTGCTTCGCGCTGCTGCAAAAGCGTCCACACCTGATCAAGTGGTGCTCCGCGGTAAGGCCCCTGTTCATGTGGAACCGAACTACCAGATCCATGCCCTTAACCCGGTGGTGTACGACGATGCCGCGGGCAAAGGGATGTACTTCGAAGCGTTAGTCAAGGTGATCGTCAACGGGGGCGCCACGACGACCAACGTTGACGGTCTCAGCGTGAAAGGGGCGGACTCGGTAACCCTTCTGCTGGCCACGGGTACTGGCTACAAAGGCTTCGGGCGAACGCCTGATGCTACTCCGGAAGAGATTTCGACGATTTGCCAGCAGCGGATCGCGGCTGCTGCCAGCAAGCAATTCAATGACCTGCTGGAAAGTCACGTCATGGATCACCGGCGGCTGTTTGGCCGTGTCTCGTTGAACCTTGAAATTACGCCGGCGTCTGCTCGACCGACAGACGAGAGATTGCTGATGTTTCGGGGGCAGGAAGAACCTCAACTGGCAGCGCTCTATTTTCAGTTCGCGCGTTATCTCCTCATTGCCAGCTCGCGCCAAGGCACACAACCAGCCAATCTACAAGGTATCTGGAATCAGGACATCCGCCCTCCCTGGAGTTCTAACTGGACATTGAACATCAACGCGCAAATGAACTACTGGCTAGCGGAGCCGGCGGCGTTGGGCGATTGTCATGCCCCGCTCTTCGATCTGATAGGCCATCTCTCAGTTACCGGTGTGCCGACTGCGCAGGTCTACTACGGATTGAACGGATGGACAGCCCACCATAACACCGACTTATGGGCGGAGGCACCGCCCGTAGGCGAAGGCGCTGGAGATCCCACCTGGGCCAATTGGCCGATGGGCGGTGCCTGGCTGTGCCAGCATCTCTGGCAGCACTACGAATTTTCCCAAGATCATGCGTGGCTGCGCCAAACTGCTTACCCGCTCATGAAGGGGTCGGCCCGGTTCATGCTGGAATGGCTTATCGGGGCCGAGGGTAGATTGGTTACGGCCCCATCCGTTTCACCTGAAAATCACTTCATGGGCTCAGAGGGCAAGCCGATCGCGGTCAGCATTGCGTCGACCATGGATATGGCGATCATTTGGGATCTTTTCACCAACTGTATCGAGGCATCGACGATCCTGAATGAGGATGCAGCATTTCGCACGCAGTTAGAAGAGGCGCGCGGCCGTCTGTTTCCCTTTCAGATCGGGAAATACGGTCAACTGCAGGAGTGGTCAGAGGACTTTACCGAAGCCACACCTGGCATCGGCCATGTATCGCACCTCTTTCCCGTTTACCCGGGTCATCAAATCACTCCTCAAGCATCGCCGGCATTTGCCTCCGCTGCCGGGGTCTCTCTTGACCGCCGGATACAGGCTGGTTCGGGCACTGCAGCGTGGCCTTGCGCCTGGTACGTGTGCCTATGGGCGAGACTGGGAGAAAGCGAAAAGGCTCGCCAAGGAGTCTCGAATATGCTGAGCAATAGCGCCACTCCAAATCTCTTCAATGGTGATTACAAGTTGTTTCAGATCGACGGTAACTTTGGCACAGCCGCCGGCATTGCTGAAATGCTCCTGCAAAGTCATGACGGCGTTATCAGGTTTCTACCCGCTCTGCCTGCTTCGTGGTCGAAAGGCACTGTCACTGGACTTCGCGCTCGTGGAGCGGTCGAAGTTGAGCTGGAATGGAGGGCAGGGAAGGCGGTCTCTGCAATCCTACTTCCTGCTATCGAAGGCCAGCGGCGTCTGCTGGCCCCCCGCGGGCAGAAGATTTCCGCCGTTCGGTCGGCCGCCAAAGCCATTGCTTTGTCTCAAGCGGAGGACGGTACCGTTTCTGCGATGATGCAGAGCGGACAACGGTACCAGGTAAGTTTCTCTGAGTAATCTCGTGATAAGACAGGACCCCGTGCTGCCGGTAAAGTTATTCGCGTTTAGCCAAGCGGGGCTCGGGGAGGGATCATGAGTTCCTATCCAGTATTTGGGTTCCTGTTGTTCGCGCCTTTTTTCTCTTTCCTGTCTTTCGCTCAACAAGCAGATTCGACGAGCGCAAGTATCGTGGCTCGGCAGACGCTGGTGATGACGAAACCGCCGGAGCATGTTCCGAGCGGTACCGTCGTTGACGGGCCGATCATGGGCAACGGTGACGTAGGTGTCGCGATTGGCGGTCCTCCCGAACAGCAACGGTTTTACATAGGAAAGAACGATTTTTGGAGCAAACAGGCATCTCCGATGACAGTGGGCGGTGTTCAGCTAACCATCCCCGGTCTTCGCGGCGCAAGTTACCACGAGGAAGAGGATCTTTTCCATGCCGAGGTTCGCGGAACGTTCAAGAGTGCGAATACAACCGTTCACACAACCTCATGGGTGGCGGCCACCGAGAATCTGTTGGTAACAAAGCTTGAGGCGGACGACGGTCCCGGTGTAGAGGTAAGCGCGGAGCTGTTCCCGGCTGGAGCGGCCATCCGCAACGACGACAAGACGGTGAATATCGGCCGAGAACAACATGGGCAGGGACGTTGGTACTTCAGCGGCATGATCGATGAGGTTCACTTGTATGATCGTGCACTCGATCAAGACGTAGTTTCTCAACTGGTGAATCTTGAAGAACCTGCAAAGGGTCTGATTCGGCGTTGGGCATTTGACGGGCAAGAGGGAACCACTCCCCAGGACACCGTGGCCAAGTTGGTGACCGGTCCTGCTTGCCCGCTACCACCCTCCGTCTACCGGCCCAACGAGCGTCCGGTAGACGAGACTGGATGCAAGCCAGATGGTTACCACCTCGACTATCAGCCTTACGGGGTTGGCAAACGGGGAAGAGCAGTTAAACTCATGCACGGCTGGAGCTACATCGACGCCGGGCAGGTTCCACCCGTGAAGCAAGTCAGTGTGGCGGCATGGATCTATATCTTTTCTGCCGGAGACGCAAACTTTATCCTGAGCAAAGGGGATTGGAACGATAGTTACAGCCTGGCTCTGGATAATGGACGACTGCGCTTTAACGTGGGGGAGTTGTTTGTTCGTTCAAAAGATGCTCTACCGACAAACCAATGGGTCCATGTTGCCGGCACTTTTGATGGCTCGATGCTTCGCGCCTATGTCGACGGCCGGGAGGTGATGCCGGGGGCCCGTCTTCTTGTCAGTGGAAATACTGCAGACACGCTTTGGGTGTCACGGAATGCAGACGGTCCGCTCGACCAGCAGTACGCGTGGCCTAACCCCCTCGGTCCCACGACGACGGTAACAACAAAGGGCCGGGAAGTATCGTTTGCAGCTCGGTTGGTTGGCGAGCCGAGCTCCATTCAGAATGGCAGCATTCACTTTACGCTCGAACCCGGCAAACCGGTCTACCTGGTTGAGGCGATACTTAGCGACTTAGACGCACCCAATCATCGAGCGTTGGCGCAGATGCGCGCCGGCGAGATGACCGTTTCCGAAATCAACCGGGTTCTGGAACTACACCGCGAATGGTGGCGGAATTACTGGTCACAGTCCTTTGTTCAAATTGGCGATCCGGTGCTTGAGAGATCTTATTATGCGTCTCAGTACATCACCGCCTCTGCCAGCAGGACTGGTAAGGTTGCTCCGGGGCTGTATGGTCCATGGGTCACCACAGATCACCCGTCGTGGAATGGGGATTATACCCTGGACTACAACCTTCAGACTCCATTCCTGGGCTTGTACTCGTCAAACCATATCGCCACTTCAGATTCTTACGACCCGCCGGTTCTGGCATTCGTCAACCGCGCCAAAACATACGCTAGAACGATGTTAGGTGTCCGGGGCGTTTACTACCCGGGCCACATTGGGCCCTGGGGCCTTGAGCGCGAATTCGACTATGACCCGTTCATGGGGATGAAAAGCAACGCGGGGTTCCTGGTTATGCCGATGCTGATGCGTTTCTATAGCACTTACGACGACAGCTATGCCGTCAAGGTCTATCCATTCATCAGAGAAGTCGGAGACTTCTGGGAAGACTTTTTGATAAAGGACCACGCTCAATACATCATCCGCGAGGACTGCGCAGATGAAGTTGGCCCGTGGCGCTCGGGACCGAACTGGGCAAAGTGTGCGGAAAGTCAAAACCCCATGAACGAGCTTGCGTTCCTTCGGGCGACTTTCAAGGGCCTCATTGATATGAGTGAGGAGCTCGGGCTGGATGCATCGCGCCGCCCCGCCTGGCGGAACATTATCGATCACCTGGCGCCCTATCCAACTGGTGTGCGCCAGGGAGAAAAGGTCTTCCTGACAGCCGATGCGGGGGACGATGGCAAGCCAACCACTACGATTCCCGCCTGGGGCACTCTGGCAGTCTGGCCAGCGAATCAAATTGGTCTAGGCGAGGATCCACAGCTCCTGAAGATCGCCCTCGATACTATCGATCAGCGCGGGTTTAACGACCATCCTCTTGTTCCGCCAGCCATGGCCAGGGTGGGATACGATCCGAATAAACTGTTGGCCGGCCTGCGAAAAGATGCCCTCGAAAATGGCTATCCAAACGGGTATATCTTCTTCTTCGGTGGGGGAGTTGAATCCGCCAGCACTATTCCCGCGACGATTGACGAGATGATGCTGCAGAGCTTCTCAGGCGTCTTGCGACTCTTTCCTGTGTGGCCCAAAGATCATGACGCATCCTTCGGCAATCTTCGTGCTTACGGCGCGTTCCTGGTTTCAAGCGAATTGAATCAAGCCGAGGTGAAGAATCTGGTGATCGAAAGTGAAAAGGGCCGCGACTTGGCCCTCCAGAACCCCTGGCCGGGCAGAGCTTTGGAGGTGTACCGCAACGGTCACGAAGCGGAGCACGCGGCCGGCGAGATAGTAAAGCTGAAGACTAGCCCAGGAGAACGCATCGAGGTGCGACCCCAGTGAGCCACGGCGAGCGAGCATGATGGGAGGTAGAACCCTAACTCGGGAGCATGTTTTCGAAATTAGCATGGATATAGAAACAAGAACCACAAAGATGAGCCGTCGCTCGGCCATCAAAGGCCTCGCAATGGGCGCGGGCTTTCCGTTTCTTTCCTCCGTGGTTGAGAATAGGATTGCGGCTGCGATCTCAAAGGATGGCCCAATAGTCACAACCAACGTGGGCCGGCTTCGCGGTTTCATTGACAATGACATCCAAGTCTTCAAGGGCATCCCCTACGGAGCTGATACTGCGCCACGCCGATTTATGCCGCCAATCCCTCCTGAACCGTGGACTGGAATAAGGCAGGCATCTCAGTTTGGCCCGCGTGCTCCGCAGATCAGGCCGCCGGCGCGGGTCTCCGCGGCCGGATCGGTCGCGGATCCCGGAGGCCCGGTCAGCGAAGATTGTCTCTACCTCAATGTGTGGACGCCCGGCTTGCGCGACCACGCCAAGCGGCCGGTCATGGTCTACATACACGGTGGTGGCTATGTCGCTCACGCAGCGAATTTTCCCATCTACGACGGGGTAAATCTCTGCCGCCGCGGGAATGTAGTAGTCGTTACCCTTAACCACCGGCTCAATGCTTTCGGCTATTTGTATCTTGCTGAGCTTGGCGGTCCGGAGTTCGCGGACTCGGGCAACCTCGGTCAACTAGACTTGATTTTGGCATTGCGGTGGGTCCGCGACAACATCGCGGAGTTCGGAGGTGATCCGAACCGGGTGCTGATCTTTGGGGAATCCGGTGGAGGCGGCAAAGTTGCTACGCTGATGGCCATGCCTTCAGCGGTGCCTCTCTTCCAACGGGCGGCTACCTCGAGTGGCGAGGCGGTTACGGCCTTGAGCACAGATCAGGCAACGTGGCAGGCTGAGGCGGTGATGAACGCATTGGGGCTGCCGCTGGATCAGATCGACCGGATCAGGACCGTCTCTCTTGACAACCTGATCTCAGCTTCGCGCGCGAGCGACTCTTATGGCCCGGTTGTGGATGGGCACACGCTGTTGCGTATACCCTTTGGCCCGGATGCTCCCCAGATATCTGCGCATATTCCCTTCATGGTGGGCACGAACCATGACGAGTCTCGCGCCCTGATCGGGGAGAACAACCAGGCCTTATTCAGTCTCACCTGGGAGAGCCTGAAGAAGAACTTGGCGCCGTATTCCGAAAGGATGGGTAACCTCGATCGAATGATCTATATGTATCGGCGGCTTCATCCGGATTATTCCGCCAGCGACATATTTTTCGCCGCCACGACAGATTCGCACGACTGGCGTGCGGCGGTCATCGAGATAGAACGTCGCGCGACCTTGCCTCCTGGATCGGCGCCGACGTATTCTTACGAACTTCGCTGGGGTTCACCCGTCGATTATGGAAAATACAAGGCCTGTCATGGACTCGACCTCGCGTTGATGTTTGATAACGTTGCGCTTTCTCACCGCATGACGGGCACGGATCCCGAGGCATTTGAGCTGGCTAGACAGATGAGTGACGCGTACATAGCATTCGCGCGAAGCGGGAACCCTAACTACCCTAAACTCCCTTACTGGCCGCCTTATGATTTGGCCCACCGGGCTACGCTCGCGTTCGATGTTGTTTCCAGGGTGATCGAGGATCCGCGTGGGGAGGAGCGAAGATTCTTTGCCTCGGTACCCTATTCCGCTCCATGAGGGTGGGAGGGAATGCAACGGGGTTTCTTGCTTCCACAGAAGTAGATGAATCAAGGACAGCGCAGAATTTATCCCCTGGCGAAGGCGAATCCTACCTGGACCGCAAAGGATTGGGGAATTGCTCCCTCGATTGAAGGCGATTTTCATCCCCTCGGTGGGCAGCAGGCCATTAAGAACTGCGGTCAGGACGAAGCGGACAATTGCTCACAACTGCGCCATTAACGTTGGCTGCTGGCGGACATCGCGGTCGGGTTATTTGGGGCTCCGGGGATGTTGGTGAAGGTGGCGGCTCCGGCTTGGGCCATGGAGAGAATCTTTCCCGGGAAGATGCCCAGGATGAAGGTGGCGGAAACCGTAAGCAGCAGGGCTACGAGAAGCGAGCTCTTTAGCCGCGGCACCAACTGCACGGGTGCGTCATCGGCAGGCTTGCCATAGATCGAGGTGAGCAGGCGCAGGTAGTAGTAGCAGGCCACGCCGCTGTTCACCAGGCCGATAATCGCCAACCATACTTCGCCCGAGTGCAGGGCCGCGGTAAAGACGTAGAACTTGCCGAAGAAGCCGCCGGTGAAGGGGATCCCGATCAGCGAAAGCAGAAAGAAGGCAAGCGCGCCGCCCAGCAGCGGCGACCGGTAGGCCAAGCCGCGGTAGTCGACGACGGAGAGCAGCCTGTCGTCAAAACCGCCGGCGTGGCTGACGATGGCGAAGGCGCCTATATTCATCGCCGCATAGGCAGCGGTGTAGAACATTGCGGCAGCGATGCCTTGACTGGAGAGGGCGGTGAACGCAACCAGCGTGTAGCCTGCATGAGCAATAGAGGAATACGCCAGCAGGCGCTTCACATTGTGCTGGCGTAGCGCACCCAGATTGCCTACCGTCATGGAGAGGGCAGCCATGATCCAGATAAGCAACAGCCAATGAGCGTGGAGCGCGGGATAGGCTCCATAGAGGATGCGCAAGAGCACGGCAAAGGCGGCGACCTTGGGAGCCGTGGACATCAAGGCCACCACCGGAGACGGAGCTCCCTCGTAAACATCAGGGGTCCAAACCTGAAAGGGCGCGGCAGAGACTTTAAAGCCAATGCCGATCAGGATCATGGCCACAGCCAGGATAGCGAAGCCCGGTGTCGGGCTCTGGGCAAGACCGGCGGCTATGCCGGCAATGTTGGTAGTTCCCGTCGCACCAAAGCTCAAGGCGATGCCGTAGAGGAAGAAAGCGGTGGCAAACGAGCCGAGGAGAAAGTATTTCAATCCCGCCTCAGGGCTCTTGCCGCTTTTCTTGCGAATGGCAGCCAGAATGTAGGTGGCAATGGAAGAGATTTCCAGGCTGATGAAAACCAGCAGCAACTCCACCGCGCTCGACATCAGGCACATGCCCATGGCGCCAAAGAGGACCAGGGAGTAGTACTCGGCCGGCCTTTCCTTGCTGCCATCGAAGACGTCAAAAGCGATCAGCAGTGCGACCAGCACGATGCTGCAGATCAAGACGTGAAAGAAGACGCTGAAGGCGTCGGTTTGCACCGTGCCGTAGTAAGCTGTGCCCGGCGGCAGACCCAATTGCCAGACGCTGGACACCAAGGCGCCGATAACCCCGACCAGGGCCAGAATGCCGATGGGCTTACGAGTCATCCCCGGCGGCATCAAGGGCTCGATCAACATGATGAGCACGCCGGTGACGGTGAGCCATAACTCGGGCAGAATGCGATAGGCCTGGGGCACAACCTCGGTTGCTTGCATCACTGTCTCACCGCAATGCCCAGAGTGGGCGCTGGCGCCGGCGATGCCAGTTTCACCACTGTGCCATCAATAGCGCGGATCCAGAGGGGGGAAGCGACACCCATCACCAACATGAGGACCGCCATAGGCCAAAGGGCCATATGCTCACGGCCGCCCATATCCACTATGTTCAGTTCTGTAACCATCTTTGATACGTCGCCGTAGAAGACTCGCTGGATCATCCACAGCATATAGGACGCACTCAGAATGACGCCTGCCGTGGCTGCCGAGACCCAGGCAACATGGCCGGGGAAACTGCCGCTGAGGATGAGAAACTCACCTACGAATCCGTTCAGCAGCGGAAGGCCAACCAGCGAGAGCGAGGTGAACACAAACAAGGTAGCGAGGTGGGGCATACGCTTGGCCAAGCCGCCGTAAGCGGCGATTTCGTAAGTTCCGTAACGTTCATACATGAAGCCAAGCAGTATCAACAGCGCACCGACGGAAATACCCTCATTGATCGTTTGGTAGACTGCGCCGTCCAGACCCGAAACCGCAAAGCCAAAGATGCCCAGTATGCAAAAGCTGAGCGAACTGACGGTGGAGAAGGCGACCAGCCTCTTCATATCGCTCTGCACTAACGCCACTAGCGCGCCGTAGAGAACGCCTATCACCGCCAGGGCAATCATCCAGGGCGCGACCTGGCGGGCCTGGGCAGGGAAGAGGCCGAGGTTGAAGCGCAGGATGGAATAGAGGCCCAGCTTGCCCGCGACCACCATCGCCAACGCCGCGGGTGCTTCGCTAAAGACGTCCCCTAGCCAGCCGTGTAGAGGAAACACTGGGACCTTGACCGCAAAGGCGACGAGAAAGGCCAGCGAGGCCCAGAACAGCGCCTTGGGTGGAAAGTTTCCAGTATCCTGCGCCAGGATTGACTGGATGCGAACAAAGTCGAAGGTGCCGGTCTTGGCATACAGCCAGATAATCCCTACCAGCAGCAGCGCCGAGGGCAGAAAGGTATAGATAAAGAACTTGATTGCTGCCTCGGTTCCGCGATCCCGGCCGAACATGGAGATAATGATCGCCATGGGCACCAGCGTTAGCTCCCAAAAGGCGTAGTAGAGGAACATGTCGAGGGAGACGAAGACTCCGATCATCGCCGTCTGCTGCAGCAGGAAGAAGAAGTAGAACTCCTTGGTGCGGTGATTGATGGCCTTCCAGGAGGACAGCACACCGAGCGGGGCGAGAAAGCCGGTCAGCACCACCAGCCAGAGCGAGATGCCGTCCACACCCAGGTGATAACGAATAGCAGGGCTGGCAATCCAGGCGTGGTCGATTTCGAATTGAAAGCCGGATTGACCGTTTACGTAATGGAAGGGTAAATGGAGGGTCAGGCCGAAGGTGATCAGCGTCACCGCCAGCGTGAACCATTGAATGATGCGTCCTTGCCGCGGAAGCAAAGCCACGACCACCGCTCCTACAGCGGGAACAAAGGTCGTAAGCGTCAATATTGAATCGTTCAGCACAGTTCGTCCTTGCCAGCCTTTAAAGTTGCATGGAGAAGCCGAAGTAGGTAATCAGAAGCAGAACCGCGGCGCCAACCGCCAGCCACCCGGCGTACGAACGGATGTTCCCCGACTGCACACGCTGGACCAGAGCCCCTACCCCGCGCGCACCGCCTGCCGCCAAGCTACCGCCACCGTCAACCAATCCGCGATCGCCCACGCCCCACAACAAGTAGCGGCTGATGAAGAGTAGCGGAGTCACGATCACGGCGGTGTAGATCTGGTCAATCCAGTACTTGTGGACCAGCAATGAATAAAGACCGCGAACGCGCTCGACCCACTGATCGGCCAACCCCGGCTTACGGCGATAAAGCAGATCGGCAAAGAACCAGCCGATTGCCGCCATAACCACGGAGAGGAGGCTAAAGAGGCGCTCCTGCGTTTCAGTACCCTCTGGGCGGGATGGTTGCGAAGTAGAGAGGGCGGCAGCACGCTGGACGCCTTGCTCGTCCATGGCAATGCGGGTCTGCTCGTAGCTGGGCACGGGGTTGATCACCGGCTGCAGAAAGTGCGCGAACTGGTCCCCGCCGCCGAGGGCTTTGGGAATGCCAATCCAGCCGCCGGAGACCGATAGCACAGCCAGCAGGATCAGCGGCACCAGCATCGACCAGGGACTCTCATGGGGATGCGCGTCATGCGTCCGGCTCTCGCCAAAGAAGGTGAGGTACCACAACCGGAACATATAGAAGGCCGTGAGCAGGGCGGTCACGAGCCCGACAAACCAAAGGATCGGCCCAGCCGTCGGGGAGAGAAAGGCCTGGTAGAGAATCGCGTCTTTGCTGAAGAAGCCGGAGAACGGTGGAATCCCGGAGATGGCGAAGACCGCGGCGCTCATGGTCCAGAAGGTGATGGGCACTGTTTTGCGCAGGCCGCCCATGGTGCGCATGTCCTGCTGGCCGCCCATGGCATGGATAACGGAACCGGCGGCGAGAAAGAGCAGGCCCTTGAAGAAAGCATGCGTGACCAGGTGGAAGATAGCGGCGGAGTAAGCGGCGGCTCCGCAGGCCAGGAACATGTAGCCGAGCTGCGAGATGGTGGAGTAGGCCAGCACGCGCTTTATATCTGTCTGCACCATGCCCACGGTGGCCGCGAACAAGGCCGTGGCGGCGCCGATGATTGCGATCACGCCGAGGGCGAACGGTGAGCGATCAAAGAGCACGTGGGAGCGCACAATCATGTAAACGCCGGCGGTCACCATGGTGGCGGCGTGGATCAGGGCGGAGACGGGAGTGGGGCCTTCCATGGCGTCCGGCAGCCAGACGTAAAGCGGAATCTGCGCGGATTTTCCCGTAGCGCCCAGCACCAACAGCAGCGCAATGGCGGTGAGGAAGCCGCCTTGCAGTTCGGGATGTTGCGAGATTGCCGCGAACACATGGCTGAAGCTGAGAGAGCCAAAGTGGGCGATCATCAGGAACATGGCGAGGAGAAAGCCAAAATCGCCGATGCGGTTGAGGATGAACGCCTTCTTGCCCGCATCCACGGCCGATTCGCGCAGGAAGTAAAAGCCAATCAACAGGTAAGAGGCGAGGCCGACGCCCTCCCAGCCGACAAACATCAGCAGGAAGTTCTCCGCCAATACCAGCGTCAGCATGAAAAACATGAAGAGGTTGAGGTAGGCGAAGTAGCGCCAGTATCCCTCTTCGTGCGCCATGTAGCCGATAGAGTAGATGTGAATGAGGAAACCCACGCCGGTGACGATCAGCAGCATGACCAGCGTCAACGGGTCGAGCAGGAAGGCGAAATCGGCACGGAAGGCCGAGGTCTCGATCCAGGGAAAAGCCAACCGCTCGACATGAGGCAAAGTGAGACTGCTGAACTGGAAGGCGATGCCGAGGACCATCGCCAGCGGAGCCGCGGTAAAGAGCAGGGCAATGGCTGAGACCAGAGCGTTGCTCAAGTAACGGCCCAGCAATCCATTCAGCAGAAAGCCGATGAATGGCAGCAGCGGGATCAACCACAGATGGAGGGATGGATTTCCGTTCATAGTTTCATCAGGTTGATTTGATCGACGTTGAGCGTACTCCGCGAGCGGAAGATGGCAATGATGATGGCCAAGCCCACTGCGGCCTCGGCGGCAGCGACGACCATCACGAAGAAGACAAATATCTGGCCCTGCACCCGGTGCCATTGATAGGCGAAAGCGACAAAGGTCAGGTTCACAGCGTTCAGCATCAGCTCAATCGACATAAAGATGGTGATGATATTGCGCTTGATGAGGAAGGCGCCCACCCCGATGGAAAAGAGGATGGCGCTGAGCACCAGGTAGTAAGCAATGGGGATAGTCATGTCAGTGCTCCTTGCTGGCCAGCGCAACCGCGCCCAGGATGGCAATCAGAATCAGAACCGACGTTACTTCGAAGGGGAGGAG
Source organism: uncultured Acidobacteriaceae bacterium (assembly GCA_963743365.1). GTDB lineage: Bacteria > Acidobacteriota > Terriglobia > Terriglobales > Acidobacteriaceae > PALSA-350. Next base: position 301,985 of record CAVUQE010000032.1, on the reverse strand, counting down.
CAGGTCACGGAAAAGAACCTTGCTGAGGTCGGATGTCGAGACCACGTAGTCTCCCAACCGGGCCTTGGCGAGGTGGGTGTGCGGAGAAAGGAAGATGAATCCCAACAGACACACCAGGACCGCTACGCCCGGGACGCCTACGATGTAGGCGGCATGGCTGCCATGGGTACGCTCTTCCACCCCGGCATTGAGCAACATGATGACGAAAGTAAACAGAACCATGATGGCGCCGGAATAAACGATGACCTGGGCGGCAGCCAGGAACTCCGCACCGAGCAGGAGATAGAGCACGGCCAGCGAGCTCATCACCACAATCAGCGAGAGGGCGCTGTTGATCGGGTGGCGCTGGAACAGAAGGTTCAGGGCTCCTGCTACGCAAAGGCCGGCAAAAAAGATGAAGAGAACCAGATACATGCTAGTGCTTTTCTCCTGGATCGGGCCCGAGGGTGATTGTAGAACACCTTCTGTGCACCCATGTTCCGTGGCTCAGGGCGCGCGCTAGGCGAGCCATAGGCTGGTGACGAGAATATTGGCGATGGCCAAGGGCATCAGAAACCTCCAGCCAAAGCCCATCAGTTGGTCGTAGCGGAAGCGGGGTAGCGTCCCGCGCACCCAGATATAGAGAAACAGGAAACAGAAAACCTTCAAGACGAACCACAAGACGGGCAGGATGGCTTGCACAAAAGCTCCGCCCACGGGGGGAATCAAAGACCCGAAGGGACTGGTCCATCCGCCGAAGAAGAGCAGCGTCGCTACGCAGCCCACAGTGATCATGTTGGCGTACTCGGCCATGAAGAACATGGCAAACTTCATCGAGCTGTATTCCGTGTGATAGCCGGCCGTCAGCTCGGTCTCCGCCTCAGGCAGATCGAATGGGGCACGGTTGGTTTCGGCATAAGCTGCCATGAGATAGATGAAGAAAGCGACGAATTGGTATCCACCAAAAACATTCCACGACCACAAGCCGTGACCCGACTGGCTATCCACGATGGTGCGCAGGTTCAACGACCCGGCCCGCAGCACCACGCCTACCAGGGAAAGCCCCAGGGCAAGCTCGTAGCTGATCACCTGAGCGCTGGCGCGCAAGGCTCCCAGGAGCGAGTATTTGTTGTTGGATGACCAGCCGGCTAAGGCTATTCCGTAAACGCCGACTGAGGTAACGCCGAGAATCACCAGTAACCCGATATTCACGTCGGCGATCTGGAACATATCGACGCCATGCCAGGTGATGCGCCGCCCGAAGGGCACGACAGCAATCGAGATCAAGGCGCAGCCAAGGGCAATCATGGGCGCCAGGATGTACAGCGGCCGATCCACGTTGGTGGGCAAAAGGTCTTCCTTCAGGAAGAGCTTGAGGCCATCGGCCATGGGCTGCATCATGCCGAAGGGTCCAACGCGGCTGGGACCCCAGCGATTTTGAATACGCCCCACCAATTTGCGCTCAAGCAGCACGGTGTAGGCGACCGCTCCGAGAAAGATCGCCAGCACGACGGCAATCTTCAGACAACTCAGAAGAAAAAAAATCAGGAAGCTCACAGGTTTCTTTCGCTTTCTGGCCCCTCGGGGGCTAAAGAAACTGCGGAAAAAGAAATCATTTCGCCCTACAGGTTTGGAAAAACGTACCTCAGCGGCTAAAGCCGTTTAGTGCTTGCGAAATCTACGGCACGACTGAAGCCGTGCCCTTCGTTTGACCCCGCGACTCCAATCTTACCTCTAGTCTGCGGCTGTTTCTGTTGGCTTTGTGGTGTGCGATTCCATGACCGAGTGCAACATCGGGCTGTAGCGACCTAAAGTACCGGAAGTAAAAAGTGTGTCTTCGGCGGGCAGGATCAGTGCGTGGCGCTCAGGACCCGCCTCGATTTGCACCAGCGATGATTGCACATGGACGTCGTTACCGGCCAACAACTCCAACCGCGAGACCTCATAGCCCGGCACCAGCCGCTGGATCTCGTCGAGAATGGCGAAGGGATCGAAGGGACTCAGCTTCGGTTCCAGGTTTTGCGCCGCTAGCCACACGCTGTGACGATCCGCTTCGCCGGACTGCGCGCCGCGCGTCTGCCCCATATCGGCGTGGACACCGCGGCCGAAGGGAACCAGCTTTTTGGGATCCGCGCCCATGGTGTCGGCGAGCCGCACCATCAACTCGAAGTCGCTGCGAACTCCGGCACGGTCGCCGGCCTTCTTGACCAGTTGCTGGTCGCCGTAGGTGTTGGTGACCGTCCCCGACTTCTCATAGAGATTGGAGGTGGGCAACACCACGTCCGCCAGCAGCGCCGTCTCGGTCAGGAACATGTCCTGCACGACGACAAAGGTGTCTTTGAGCGCGGCGGGGTCAATGCCGTAGCGGGCGATCGGGTTTGCGCCCACGACGTAGAGCGCGCCCAGCTCACCGCGTTCAGCGGCATCGAACATCTCCACCAGGTCCATGCCCGGAGTCTTAGGCAGCGCGTCGCCATACTCCTCAGCAAAAGGCCCACCATGCTCCACGGGCACATAACCGGGCAGCAGGCCGGGGAGTAAGCCCATATCCGCGGCGCCGCGGGAGTTGACGTAGTCGCCCAGGCAGGCGAAGCGGGCGTTGGCCAACCAGACGCCAAAGTTGACCAGTGCGTCGATGTCCCGGCCGCGGTACTCAGAACCGAAGATGATCAGCAGGTTAGGCTCGGCACGCAGTGCCTCGCGGAACTTTTTCGCCTCGTCTCCCAATTGAGTACCAGGAAACGCTTCATCCTCACCCGCCAGGAAACGTACAGCATTGGCGTACCCATCTTGAGGAATGATTAACGATTGGTGTGCCTGGCGCTCCAGCTTGATGCCGGCATGGTTCACGATGTAGATGCGGGCATTGTTGTGGCGCAGGTTGGTGCGCAGGTTCCAAGCCAGGAGAGGATGCTGCTCGGTGGGATCGTTGCCCAGTAGCAGGATCGCGGGCGCGGTCATGGAATCGCGCAGCGACGCAACGCGGTCCTTCTGTCCGGAAATAGCGCGGGCAAAGGCAGTGTAGTCGGCAGTGCGGTGGTGGTCGATATTGTTGGTTCCGAGCACCGTCCGGGCCAGCTTTTGCAGGAGATAGTTCTCCTCGTTGGTGGTGCGGTTCGAGCCGATGACACCGATGGCCTTGCCGCCGCGGCTCTCGCGAATCTCGCGCAGCTTGGTGCCGGCGTGCGCCAACGCCACCTCCCAGCTCACTTCCGCGAACTTGCCGTCCGCCTGGCGAACCAGCGGTTTCGTCAACCGGTCGGTGTGGTTGGCAAAGTCGAAAGCGTAGCGCCCCTTGATGCACAAGAACTCGCCGTTAATGCCGCTCTTGTCGCGGTTGTCGCCGCGAATGATCTCAGAGCCGTTCGGCACGCTGCGCACGCCCAGCGTGGTCTTGCATCCATCCGCGCAGTGCGTGCAGACGGTGGAAACGTGGTTCATTTCCCACGGGCGGGTTTTGTAACGATAGGTACCCGAGGTCAGCGCGCCCACGGGGCAAACGTCGATGCACATGCCGCATTCTTCGCAGTCCAGGTGATCGCCTTTATTGGGAGCAATGATGCTGCTGACGCCGCGATTCTGGACGCCCAGGGCCCAGACATCCATGCCTTCTCCGCAGGTGCGCACGCAACGATAGCAAAGGATGCAGCGCGGCCGGTCGAAAAAAACCACCGGAGACCACTGCTGTTCTTCACGGTGCTGCTTGACCTCGGTGTAGAGCGACTCTGGCGGCCCGTACTTGAAGGTCATATCCTGCAGCTCGCACTCGCCGCCGGCATCGCACACCGGGCAATCCAGGGGATGATTGCCGAGCAGCAGCTCGATGGTGGCCTTGCGCGCCTGCGTGATCTCATCATTATCGGTGTGGACTACCATGCCTTCCGCTACCGGCGTGGTGCATGCGGTTTGCAGCTTGGGCACCTTTTCCAGGCGCACCAGGCACATGCGGCAAGCTCCGCACAGCGAAAGGCCGGGGTAGTAACAGAACGAGGGAACCGCGATACTCGCGGCACGGCAGGCCTCAATCAACAGTGTGCCTGCTGGTGCGGTGACCTTCTTGCCATCGATGGTAAAGGTTACGTCAGCCATGGGTTCCTATCTTGGTTGTGGGGCGTCATACGCCGGCCAAAGCTGCTTCCGCTTGATGGGCGTACGGACAGGGTTTGCCATCCAGGTGGTCTTCAAACTCCTTGCGGAATTTGTCCACGAAGGCGATGGTGGGCATGGCCGCAGCGTCACCCAGGGGACAAAAGGTGCGGCCCAACATGTTCTGCGCCAGGTAGCGGATATTGTCGATATCCTTAGCCACGCCACCGCCGGCATGAACGCGCGTCAGCGTCTTCTTCAGCCAGTCGGTCCCTTCGCGGCAGGGAATACACCATCCACAGCTCTCGTGCTGGTAAAACTTCATGGTGCGCAGGGCGAACTCCACCATGCAGACGGTGTCGTCCAGAACCACCACCCCGCCGGAACCGAGCATGCTGCCCGCCTTGCCTACCTGGTCGAAGTCCATGCCGATGTCGATTTCGTGGGGTAGCAGTACGGGGGTCGAGGATCCGCCGGGCACGACGGCTTTGAGTGATCTGCCGTCGTTGATACCGCCGCCTACCTCGTAGATCATCTTTTTGAGGTTGTAGCCCATAGGCAGCTCGTAGACGCCGGGTTTGGCCACATCGCCGCTGAGACAGAAGAGGCGCGTGCCACCGTTCCGCTCGGTGCCGATCTTGGCGTACTCTGCGCCCCCGATGCGGAAGATGTGGGGGACAGTGGCTAACGTTTCCGCATTATTAATGACGGTGGGCCCACCATAGAGCCCTACCACTGCCGGGAAGGGGGGACGAATGCGAGGAATGCCACGCTTGCCCTCGAGTGATTCCATCAACGCGGACTCTTCCCCTACCTCGTAGGCGCCTGCTCCGGTATGCGAGACCACGTCAAAGTCCACATTGCTGCCGAAAATCCCTTTGCCCAGAAAGCCCTTGGCATAGGCGTCGTCGATGGCCTTCTCCATAATCTTGAGCAGGTAGCGATACTCACCGCGGAGGTAGATAAAGCCCATCTTGGAACCAATGGCCAAGCCGGCAATAATCACACCCTCGATCACGGAGTGGGGATCGTGTTCGAAGATCAGCCGGTCTTTGCAGGTGCCCGGCTCGCTCTCATCTCCATTGACCAGGACATATTTGGGCTTGGCGGATTGCTTGGGAACGAAGGACCATTTCATGCCGGTAGGGAAGCCGGCGCCGCCGCGGCCACGCAGGTTCGAGGCCTTCATCTCGGCGATGATTCCTTCCGGGCCCAGGGTGATGGCCTTGCGCACAGAAGTGTAGCCATCCAGCTCGAGATACTTGTCGATGTCGGTCGCCCCCTTGCCGAAGCGGAACGAGATCACCTTCACTTCATCTGGATGGGATACGAGGTAGGCCATGCTTTCTCCGAGTGGCGTGACTAAGTCCTGGAACGGTAGTCGTCGAGAATCTTGTCCATCGATTCCGCGGTCAAATTTTCGTGAAAATCGTAATTTACCTGAACCGCGGGAGCCCAACTGCAGGCCCCGATGCACTCCACTTCTTCCAGGGAAAAAAGCTTATCGGGCGTGGTTTCTTTGTTGCCAATGCCTAACCGCTGTTTGCAATGCGCCAATAGCTCGTTGCCACCGCGCAGCATGCAACTGATGTTGGTGCATACCTGTACATGATACTTGCCCGCCGGTTTCGTGCGCATCAGGGAGTAATAAGTGATGACGTCGCGCACATCCAGCTCGGTAATGCCGATGCGAGCAGCCACTTCGCTGATTACCTGTTCGGAAAGATAGCCCACCTCATCCTGCGCATAGAGCAGCATGGGGATCAAGGCTGACCGGCGCATAGGGTAAAGCGTCACCATGCGGTCAAAGCGCGCGGCCAGAGCGGGACTGAAGATGGTGTTTATCTGTGTGCTCATAGTTGTTGTCAGCTGCACCCGGGACTAACGTCCCGGGTATCCTCCGTCCCTTCGACAAGCTCAGGGCAGGCTCTTCGGGACTATTCGTCGTTGTACCCGATCCGCTTTCCGTCGCGAAACAGGTTGCCAAAAAACTCATGCTGTGTATCAAGCCAGGACTTTACAGCTTGCGAAAAAACTCATGTTTTGTATCAGGGCACGACTTTAGTCGGGCCGTAAACGATCCAAAATACATTGGGCTTTAGCCCCTGAGGTATTTGCTTTCCTGCCTGGTGCGTATCCTTCGTAGCCGATTTCCGTTCCTCTTGGGCGGCCGGGATAACAAATTTGCTGCACAACCTACAGTGTCATGGATGAATCGTGGGAGCTAACGTGCTCGTCGATTCGTCCGCGATTACCTTGTCTCTCCCTAGATAGCCGATCCAGTCGATGGCTGCCTGGTCGATCTCTTTCGGGCCCGCAGGGAACGTGAGCTCGCCGTGTTCGTCAATGCGGAACGCACCACACTCCTCCCGTTCAGGGTGGGTGACGCACCAATTTCCCTCGCCAGTGTCGGGACCAAAGCTGACGCTCAGTACGGAGTCCTCATGCTTGACCGTTACCTCATTCGAGCTATTGGTCACTATGTATGGACCGCCGTTAAGGCTGGCTGCATGCGCATAGACACGAAGCATGCTCACCAGCGATTCCCAAACATGCGGGCGAACGTCGATAGGATCGCTCACCGGTCGATTTCTCCCAGCACGATGTCGATGGACCCGATCACCGCAACCACATCCGCTAACAACCTGCCAACGCACATGGTTTCCAGCGCCTGTAGCGACGCAAACGTTGGGTTGCGCATGTGTACACGATAGGGCTTGGCGGTACCGTCGCTGACCACAAAATAGCCCATCTCCCCGCGAGGCGATTCGATCCCCTGGTAGACCTGGCCGGCGGGCACCGCGAAGCCCTCGGTCACGATCTTGAAGTGATAGATCAGCGACTCCATCTGGGTCTTCATCTTTTCCCGGTCCGGCAACACCACCTTGGGTGCGTCTGCCTTCAAGGGTCCTTGGGGCATACCATCGAGCGCCTGCTGGCAGATCTTTACCGACTCCCGCATCTCCTGAACGCGCAGCGTGTAGCGCGTCCACACATCGCCTACATCGGAAACCGGCACTTTGAATTGAAACTTCTCATAGCCGGAGTAGGGCATGTCGCGGCGCAGGTCCCAATCCACTCCGCTGGCGCGCAACGGCGGTCCGGTCACACCCAGGGCGATGGCATCGGCGGCGCTGAGATAACCCACGCCCTGCAGACGCCGCATCCATATGGGGTTGCCGTTGAGCAGGTTCTCGTACTCATCGATCTTTTCCGGCATCATCGTGAGCAAGCCCTGCACCCGCTGGTAGAAATCGACCGGCGGCTCCAGCGCAATGCCCCCAACGCGGAAGTACGAACCCATCATGCGCTGGCCGCTCACATGCTCAAAGATCTTCAGGATTTCTTCGCGTTCGCGGAAGGTGTAGAGAAAGAGCGTGAGCGCACCAATGTCCATGGCGTGAGTGCCCAGCCAGACCAGGTGCGACTGGATGCGGGTGAGCTCGTTCAGCAGCACGCGCAAAAACTGCGCCCGGGGCGGAATCTCCAACTGCAGCAGCTTCTCGACCGCCAGGCAGTAGCAGAGATTGTTGGACATGGGGCTGAGATAGTCGATGCGGTCGGTGAGCGGCACCACCTGCTGGTAGAACTTCGCCTCGCAGGTTTTTTCAATGCCTGTGTGCAGAAAGCCGATGTCGGGTACCAACCGGAGCACGGTTTCGCCATCGATCTCCAGCACCAGGCGCAGCACGCCGTGGGTCGAAGGATGCTGCGGCCCCATGTTGAGGACCATGGTGCGATCCTTGGAGCCCTCCTCGACTCGCGGCTCGATCAGCGGGGCAATGGCAAAGTCTGCTGCATCCATTAGCGGTAGCCCTCCACCGGGTAGTCCTTGCGTAAGGGATGGCCTTCCCACTGATCGGGCAACATGATGCGGCGCAGGTTGGGGTGTCCGCCAAAGCGCACGCCGAAGAGATCCCAGACCTCGCGTTCGTAGAAATTGGCCGACGGCCATTCCGGAGTGATGCTGGCTACTTCGGGATCCAGGCTATCGACCAGGACGCAGAGCCGAAGACGCTCTTTCAAGCTGTGGGAAAGAATGTGGTAGGTGACTTGAAAGCGCGGTTCGCTGGGGTACCAGTCCACGCAGGTGACGTCGACGAGGAAGTTGTAGCCCGCTTTCTGCAGCGTGCGGCAGACGGGGCGGATGTCGTCGCGCTCGATCCAGAGAGTCAGCTCGCCGCGATCGAAGCGGGCGTTGGTGATGCAGGATGGCTTGGCGGCCACCAGGGCTGCGATGGCGTGGTTCTCGGCGTGGGTTTGGAGAACGGCGTCTTTATCGTTAACGGCGTCCATTAGAGGTCCGCCTTATCGGAGGACCAATCGAGGATTCCCTTGTTCCGCACGTAGAGGAGCCCGACCAACACGAAGCCGATGTAGACCAACATCTCCCAGAAGCCAAACATGCGTGAGCCGACCAGCTTGGGCAGATCGCGATAGACCACGGCCCAGGGGAGCATGAAGACTGCCTCAACGTCAAAGAGAATGAAGAGCATGGCCACCATGTAGAAGCGAACGGAGAAGCGACCGCGGGCATCGCCTTCCGCCTCGATGCCGCACTCATAGGTGGCAAGCTTGGTGGCGGTATTGCGGTGCTTCCCGATGAACCAGGAGGCGGTGACGATTCCGGCCCCAAAACCCACGGCCACAAGGATTTGTAGCAGCAGCGGGAGATAGTTCCAAAAGTAATCGTGCGTCTGCATTTGAACTCGCGGGGTACGAGGTTAGCCTCAGTCTCGACTGTAAGTTTTCGCCCTCTCAGAGTCAAGCCAGCCTTGTTGTGCGCTGGTAATGGAAAGATGCACCTCGGGGCTTAAGGTGTCGAAAAACTCTCTACGAAGGGCGAAGACAGATGTGATGCACACGTCCTTCATTAGGGGACAAGGGGCAAATTCCCTACGCACGTGTTCTCTCAGGAGTCCCGCCTTTTGGCCGATAGGTGCGTCATGAGGTGGAATTATGCTCAGGTTTCGTCGCGCCCCATCGCCGCAGGACTCTGCTTGCTTCGCGAACTACGATCCTTATTTTCGCCCGATTGGGCCGGCACAAAACCGGCCTTTCGTCCGCCGCCGGCTCTCCCCGGAACGTGGCCGTGCCCTGGAAATGCTGGGCCACGCAATTGAATACCTCGCCGATGAGTATGCAAATGATCTTTCAGACAAGGGACCGCTAGGAAACGCTGACCCCCGGGTCGCAGCCATCCAACTTCTCAAGAGGCTCAGCCGTGCCACCTATTATTCCGGCACCGAAGTGGAGCCGGTCTTGGGCCGCATGAAGCGGTGGCTAGGTTCTCGCATTCTGGGTTAAATCACCGGTCCTAGCGGGAGTGAGCTCAACCTCGGGCCGGTGATACTCTCCCTGTATGCATTTTGTCCTTAACGGTCAATCGCGCGAATTTCCGCGATTGACGGTCCCGGCCCATCTCCTGGACTTGGTCACCGACCTGGGCCTCAAAGGCGACCGGGTAGCGATCGAGCATAATGGCAATATCGTGCCTCGCGCAGAGTGGGCCAACACTGGCCTGGAGGATGGCGACCGCCTGGAGATTGTTCACTTTGTTGGTGGCGGCTGGGCCTGATGAGCCATTTGCGCAAAGCATTGAGCTTCCTGCTTGCCCTTGCCTTCATCGCCGGTACGGCGTTGGCGCAGCAAACTTCGCCGCCACCGGACGCGCAAGGCAACGACCAAGACAGCAGACCGACCTTTACTGTTTCTGATTTACCGGTGGGGCGCCCGCTGCGCGTTATCGTTTACGGCGATATGCGCTTTACCGACCCGTCCAATACTTCTGACACCCAGCCAGGAGTACGCAAATGGCTAGCGCAAAAAGTAGGCGAAGAGAAGCCGGACATCCTGCTCCTTACCGGCGATATGCCTTTCCACGGAAGCAGTGCGGACGACTGGAAAGTCTATTTCCAGGAAACGGCGTTGTGGACGCAAGAACGGCTGCGCATCTATCCCACCATCGGCAACCATGAAGGGCTTCCTGACCCGCGCGCCGGGCTGAAAAACTACTTTGCCGCCTACCCGCAGATCGACAATCACAGGTGGTACTCGGTGCAGATGGGAAATATCTATCTCATCACACTGGACAGCACTAACTTTCTTAGCGCCGGCTGGGTGCAACGCCGATGGCTGGAATCACAGCTCGCCCATCTTCCCTCGTCCGTGGACTTCGTTTTCTTCCTCTTTCACATACCTCTGGTTTCGGATCTGCAAACCGCTTTCATGCTGGGTATTCCCGACCATGACACACTGGCGCTGCGCCACTATCTCGAAGCCCAGGCTGCCGCGTCTCACGCTAAATTCGTTGTCTTCAACGGCCATATTCATAACTACGAGCGCTTCGAAACCAATGGCATCACCCACGTGATCACCGGCGGAGGAGGCGCGCGGCCTTATCCCGTCTTTATCCGTGGCGACCAAGACCTCTATCGCGCCCGCACCTATCCGAACTTTCACTATCTCGTAATCACGCTGCAGGGTAAGCATGCCGATGTGAAGATGTACCGCGTAGTGGACCCGGACGCGGCACAAAAGTCGGTTGAAGTGAAGGATACCTTCACACTGGACGCTAAATAGGGCGAGTTGGGAGAAGGGAACTGCGGTTCCCTCCATCCAACTCGCAAATGCCTCCAGCAATGCCTATTGAGGAACGGGCGGTGGGTTGAGCGCGTCGAATTGCCGCTGGTGCCAATACGGGTACGGAGCACTCACCTTGCTGGCGGCATCAAGCTTGGCTACCTGCGCAGCAGTCAAGTTCCACCCCGCCGCAGCCAAGTTCTGACGCAACTGGACTTCATTGCGGGCGCCAATAATGACCGTGGACACGGTGGGCCGTTGCAGCAACCAATTCAGCGCCACCTGGGGCACGGGTTTGCCGGTTTCTTTCGCCACCTCATCCAATGCGTCAACAACCTTGTAGAGATATTCATCGTCGACTTGAGGACCATAGGCAGCAGTTTTGTGCAGACGGCTTTCAGCCGGCAATGGATGCCCGCGACGAATCTTCCCTGTCAACCGTCCCCAGCCCAGAGGACTCCATATAATCGCTCCGACTCCCTGATCGATTCCCAGCGGCATCAACTCTTGCTCATAATCGCGGCCAATCACGGAGTAGTAGACCTGATGCCCCACGTACCGCGCCCATCCGTACCTGTCCGAGACCGCCAGCGACTTCATCAGATGCCAGCCGGAAAAATTGGAACAGGCCAGGTAGCGTACTTTGCCGCTCCGCACCAGTGTGTTCAAGGTGTCGAGCGTCTCTTCGACCGGCGTCAGCGCGTCAAAACCATGAAGATGGTAAATGTCGATGTAGTCAGTTCCCAGGCGCTTGAGGCTGGCCTCACAGGCATGCACCAGGTGCAGCCGTCCGGAGCCGATATCGTTGGGCCCGTCGCCCATGGGAAAAGTGGCCTTGGTCGAAATCAAGACTTTGTCGCGCCGGCCGGCGATCGCCTGGCCCAGGATCTCTTCCGACATCCCCTGCGAATAAACATTCGCGGTATCGAAGAGGTTCACACCCGCTTCCAGACAGATGTCCACGAGGCGCGTCGCCTCGGCAACATCCGTCGATCCCCATGCTTTGAAAAATTCGTTTCCACCACCAAAGGTCGCTGCGCCGAAGCAGAGCACCGGCACCTTCAATCCCGAATGTCCAAGCCGTCTGAATTCCATAGTGCAAGAATAAACGAGACGTTCGATCTGGAGGAACTCCATGATCTGCCGCGTGGGAGCTGCTTTGTGGTTGTTCTGCTTTCAGTTTTTTGTGGGCGAGCAAGTTGCCCGGCTAGGTTGGCCGGGACACTACAGCATGGCGCGCAATTACATCAGCGATCTCGGTGCGGTGCGCTGTGCCGGCTCTGCAGCATGTTCTTCGCTGCACTGGGTGATGAATGGTTCCTTCGTGCTACAAGGATTGCTGATCGTCTTCGGCACCGTGCTCGTGCGTAGTTTTTTCCCCTCCAAGCCCCTCTACCGAATCGCGCTGGCCTTGTTTTTTATTGCCGGCCTGGGCGTGCTGGAGGTGGGACTGGTACCGGAGGACGTTAACCTCCGGTTACACCTGATGGGCGCGGTAGCCCATTTTTTGGGAGGCAACCTGGCCATGATCGTGCTCGGCCTGGTGATGATTCGCCGCTCCGTCTGCGAGGCGCTGCCGTCGCGCTTTAGAAGCTGGATCACTTTCGCGCTCGGATCCATCGGACTACTGGCGACAATTGCCCTGGCCTTCCGCGCAACCCCATCGTGGGCCGCACTGGGATGGAGTACAGGCATCGTGGAACGGCTGGCAGCCTATCCACTTCCGCTGTGGCTTACTTGGACCGGCCTCCTGATTTCAAGAGAGCTTGCCTAAACAACCTGCGCACCGGCAAAAAACGCTGGGTGCCCCATTCAAGCCGTCCTTGGCTTGAGTGGGATACCATGGCTCTTTCCCTCTAAGTCTCGATTCACCCGATGCACTTAGCAGCCAACCTCAGTGGTATCCCACATCTCGCGAAAAACGAGCGATATACCCGGATTTCCTGTACGCAGCACGAAACGGCGTCCACGTGTGCGGCTTTCATTAAGGAAAGCCGCATAAAGTTCATCAACGCCACCAAACTTCGCAGGAAATCCCGGGATTTGGGGCACCCGCTGTGAGGGGACGAGAGAAATGCCTTCTTCTACAAGCAGTACTTTTTCCGCCGTCTCTAAACTCGCTCAAGCGCGCTGCGGTCCCACTTGGCGAGCGTGGCGCCCGCTTCGTAGGTGCTTTCGAGGAAAGTGAGCAGGGCATCGTCCGGCGAAGGCTCCTGGCGCAGATCTTCATAAAGGTAGATGAACTCACCAAGCGTCTTGTTGTAGCCGGCCTTGGCAGGCTTGATCGATGCGGCTTCGAGCCCCTTAGGCGCGGGCGCGGCGTAACAATAGAAGGCGGCATCCCCGAAGCCGCCGTTGCCAGGCCAGAATCCTGCGCTGATTACCTCATGTGAATAAGCCTCGCGCGTAATTCTGTCAGCACCCTCGCGAGGGGGCGCCGGCCTCCCGGAAAATCGTGTGACCGCCAGATCGAAGCTTCCCCAGAAGAAATGCACCGGGCTCACCTTGCCCACAAAGCGCGAAGAAAACTGCTGAAAGACTTTGTCCGCATGCATCAATACCCGCCAGAAGCGATGCGCTGCCTCCCGGTCATAGGAGGCATGTTCAAAGTCCTCCGCGAAGGGAATCGGATGCGGCACTTCGACCGGCACCGCATGGATCTCTACGCTGACACCGAGCGCGCTAAGACTGCGCTGGTATTCAAGGTAGAACTCCGCCACAGACTGGGCGCGCAAAGGAGTCGATACGCTGGCGCCGGTACTCATCAAGAACTTCAGCTCATGGCTGACGAAGTCGAAGGCGACCTCAAGAAATTCCGATCCGTAGGGCATCGCGGAGGTGTTGAGTCCGCGCGCGCTCACGTAGAGGGGAACATTCCACCAGTGGGCCTGCAGAGGGCTGAGCGCGAGCCGCGTCTTGCCCACAATCTGCGTCCACATATGCAAAGTGTCCGCAGTCTTCTGCCAGTCTGTCCATTTCAGTTGAGGCCAGATGTCCACGACGGCGCTCTATTGGCAAAAGACGAGCATGCCGAACAGGAAGATCCAGAAGACGCCCATGGTGTGCCAGTACCAGGCGGTACAGTCCACCACCACTTGGCGCAATTCAACACGGCGCAGAAAGATCAGCGCCAACATCGCGCCCCCCAGCGCCAGTACGCCGATGAGCAAGTGCAGTCCGTGAGTGCCGGTGATCAGATAGAAAAAATGGCTGCTGGGGTTGGAAGCAAAGAAAACGCCTTGGGCGACTAGTTGCTTCCAGGCAATCCACTGGCCGGCCAGAAACAGTCCGCCCAGCACAACCGTTGCCGCTAGCCAGGGAGCGGCGCGGCGGATGGTCGGGCGGCCCAGTCCTAACCACTCTTCCATGACGTCAATTTCAAGGAAAAAATGCCTGCGGCCGATCTCCATGGTCAGGCTGCTGAGCACAATCAGTGCGGTGTTGATCCACAGAATGGGCGGCAATGCGATCGGATGCCAGTCCAGAACCCAATTGTTGTTGACAGTAAAATGGCCGCTGCTCTGGCGGGCAAAGAAGGCACTCACTAATGCAACGAAGAACATCAGGTCGCTGGCCAGGGCTAAAAACAACACCATCCGGTAACGGCTCAGCAGATCGCGGGGTCCACGCCGCCCGGGAGGCCGATTGTCCCAGTTCTCACCGTCGCCACCCCCGCCTGTAGGCCTGCGGGCAACCGGCGGTTTGCCGCCAAATCCGGGATCCTTGCGCTCTGTCTCAACAGGGGTGCGAGTGAAGGTTGCAGGCATAGGTCAACTCCGACATTCGAAGATTACTCCTGTTTGGCCTCCGGCTCCCACTGCATTTTGAAAACTGCTTCGTTGCGGTGAACTCCGTAGTCATACCCTTTGACGAATTGGATGCTGCGGAAGTACACGAGTCTCTCATCGCCCTGGAAAAAGGCTTACTGCGGCTGGTTGCGCTGCTCACGCACCATCTCGACGAAGAGCTGGTGAACCCGGCGATCGGCGGAAAGTTCAGGGTGGAAGGTGGCCGCTAGTAACCTGCCTTGCCGCACCAGCACCGGAAACCCGTCCCGTTCCGCCATGATTTCCACACCTGGGCCCACGCTGGCAATCCGCGGAGCGCGAATGTAGACCATCTCCAGCGGGCCGCCGGGCAGCTTGGTGGGACCGGTTTGGATGGCGCTGTCGATCTGCCGCCCATAGGCATTCCGCTCCACGCTGATGTCCATCAGCGCCAGGCTCTGCTGTGGTGGGTGGGTAACGTGCGTGGCCAGCAAGATACAACCGGCGCAGGTGCCGAAGGCCGGCTTCTCGGCCAGGAAGTGGCGCAGGGACTCAAGCAAGCCATCACGCTCGAGAAACTTTAGGAATGTAGTTGATTCGCCCCCGGGCAGGACCAAGCCATCGAGTCCGGCCAGCTCCTCCGGTTTCCTGACTTCCACCGCATCGGCGCCCGCGTCTTCGAGCGCCTGGGCATGAGCGGCGAAATCCCCCTGGATGGCGAGCACGCCAATGCGCGGACGTTCTTGCCCCATGCCTACCAGCCGCGGGTCTGCAGCAGTTCAGCTTCCTGAAGCCCGCCCACCGCCAGGCCGTGCATGGAGCCGGTCATCTGCTCGCTCACTTCGGCCAGGATCTTGGGATCGTTGTAATGCGCGGTGGCAATCACGATGGCCTTGGCCCGCGATTCCGCCTCCTCGCGCTCCTTAGGATTGCGAACGGCGCCGGTCTTCTCGTCCAGCTCCACATCCAGCGGGGTCGCACCTTCCTTCATGAAGATTCCGGAGCCAACGAAGACGGCCTCTGCGCCCAGTTGCATCATCAAGGCGGCGTCGGCCGGCGTAGCGATGCCGCCGGCAGAGAAGTTGGGCACCGGCAGCTTGCCCGTCTTGGCTACCATGCGGACCAGCTCGTAGGGAGCACGATGCTCCTTGGCCGCGGCGTAGAGCTCCTCATCACGGAGCACGGTAAGTGCCTTCATTTCCTTTACGATTTGCCGCATGTGCTTGACGGCATGCACCACGTCGCCGGTACCGGCTTCGCCCTTGGTGCGAATCATGGCCGCCCCTTCGGCGATGCGGCGCAGGGCTTCGCCCAGATCGCGCGCGCCGCAGACAAAGGGAGTGGTGAAGGCGTGCTTGTCGATGTGGTGGAGCTCGTCGGCCGGGGTAAGGACTTCGCTCTCGTCAATGAAGTCGACGCCGAGATGCTGCAGGATCTGGGCTTCGGCAAAGTGCCCGATCCGCGCCTTGGCCATGACAGGGATGGAGACTGCGCCGATGATCTGCTTAATCAGGCTAGGCTTGGCCATACGGGCGACTCCGCCCTGGGCGCGGATCATTGCGGGCACCCGTTCCAGTGCCATGACCGCGGTAGCGCCTGCGCGCTCGGCGATGACTGCCTGTTCGGTGCTCATCACGTCCATGATGACGCCGCCCTTAAGCATCTCCGCCAGGCCCAGCTTCAGCCGCAATGCTGTTCCGCCCGGGTAGGTTCCGTTTGTCTCTGCCATCTTTCCGCCTCCAGCGTGTGCGCCAACACACTTACTTACACGTATGTTTCTGAATCTCAAGTTTAGCAGGCTAATAGCGTTTGAGTGCCGTGCCTACGGCGCTCGGATCATCGGGATTGATACCCCAGCCCTGCCGGAATCCACACGAGACCCCAACTCTTGGACGGGTGCCCCATGTTCGCTCCAGCGTACCTGGGTTGAACACGATCTTTTCGAATGCTTTAACTTCATCTGCAAGGGGGTAATCGGTGGAGTGAAAGCTTTGGTCGGGGCTTCGCCCGTCATTTTCAACCCATGTACGCTGGAGCGAACATGGGGCACCCGTCCAGAGGGTGAGGTCTTGTGGGCCCCCGGATTGAAGCTTCGGGACGGTTCAATTCGGAGCTCTCTGTCAGTGGCACGCGCCCCGCACGCTACTCGTAGCACGCTCTTACTGCGGTATACTCGGTCTCAATATGGCGCCTGAAAAAACGTTTTATCTCGAAACTTTCGGTTGCCAGATGAATGTGCATGACTCGGAAAAAGTCATCGGCACTCTGCGCCATGAGGGCTACCAACAAGTAGATACCGAAACAGCCGCCGACCTGATCCTCTACAACACCTGCTCCATCCGCGACAAAGCTGAACAAAAGGTCTTCAACCGCCTGAACGACTACAAGAAGCTGCACGCCCAAGGCAAGCGCTTCGTGGTGCTGGGCTGCGTAGCGCAGCAGGAAGGCGAGAAGATCTTCGAGCGCGCTCCTTATGTATCCATGGTCTCGGGCTCAGCTTCCTACCGCAAACTTCCGGAGATGCTGGTTCGCCTGGAAGCAGGGGAGTCGCGCATTACCGGCCTGGATGACCGCCAGACCGAAGAGACCTTCGAAACCGAGTTCACCGCGCGCACCAATCCTCACCGCGGCTACATCACCATCATCGAAGGATGCGATAAATTCTGCGCCTATTGCGTGGTTCCGTACACGCGAGGCAAGGAGCGCAGCCGCACCTCCACCTCAGTCCTTGCCGAGGCTCGCAGGCTGGCCGAGGCGGGCTATACCGAGATCCAACTGCTAGGGCAAAACGTTAATTCGTATCACGACCGCGAAGGCAAGCTCTCTTTCGCCGAACTACTGGCCGCCGTGGGCCAGGTTCCGGGCATTCGCCGCGTGCGCTTCACCACATCGCATCCGCGTGACTTTACCCCCGACATTGTGGCCGCCATCGATGAAGTGCCCTCGCTTTGCGACCACGTGCATCTGCCGGTGCAGAGCGGTTCGACGCGGGTGCTGGCAGCCATGCAGCGGGAGTACAGCAGGGAACAATACCTCCAGCGCATTGCCTGGATTCAGTCTGCTCATCGTCCCATCAGTATCACTACGGACATCATCGTTGGTTTCCCAGGAGAGACCGAAGAGGACTTCGAGCAAACCTTGAGCTTGTTGGCGCAAGTGGGCTTTGACGCGGTATTTGCCTTTAAATTTTCTCCCCGACCGAATACCCCGGCCGTCGCGTTATCAGACACAATCACGGAAGAGGAGAAGAGCCGCCGTCTTCAAGTCCTTCTCGGTCTTCAGCGCGAAATCCAAAGGTCACGTTACGCCAGTCACATAGGGCAAGTAATGGAAGCAGCCGTTGAGGGATATAACAGTCAAAGAGGCCAGGTAATCGGCCGCAGCTCGCAGAACAAGACTGTCAATTTCACGACCCCGCATCAGATCAGCCCCGCGCCGGGCAGCTATCTCCCGGTTCGGATTACGCAAAGTTTTCCCAACAGCCTTGTCGGCGAGGCAGTCTAAGCCGACGGAGTTGACCATGGATGTGGAAATGAAAATCCGCGGTCTGGTCATGGATCCGGCCAGCAACATGCCCATTGTGATCCTTAAGGATGTCAAGAGCGACACCGTTCTGCCCATCTGGGTTGGCATGTACGAGGCCAACGCCATTGCCTTGGAAATAGAGAAGTCCTCGACCCCACGGCCGATGACGCACGACCTCCTGAAAAACCTTATCCGTGGCTTGAATGCTGCGGTGCAAAAGGTAGTGGTCACGGAGCTTAAGAACGACACCTTCTACGCCGTCATCTGGATGGAGCAGGATGGCGAAGTGGTCAGCCTGGACGCCCGTCCGTCGGACGCATTGGCCTTAGCCCTGAGGTCCGACTGTCCGATCTACGTGAGTGAAGAAGTGATCCGGATTGCCAAACTAGCGCCCAGCATGGCGGAGACCACCCCGGAAGAGCTGCGCCGCTGGCTCGAAGGTCTCAACGACGAGGACCTGGGCCGCTACAAGATGTAACGTCGATCTTGACAGCAGTTGCTGAAAAACGATCAGCCATCACGGTGTACGGTGATCAGTCCCGTAGCGGACGGCTGAGAGTGGCCCGGGACGTCAGTCCTGGGAGAACCCGGAACCCCGCGCGAATGCCGATCGGCAATCCAAACCATAGAGGGAATTGGAGCGGCAAGAAACTGAGGGGCCTTGAGTTGCGAGGCGTAGCTTTAGTTAACAGAATATATGTTATCGGACACGACGCCTGGAATTGCATCCAGCGAGTCAAGCCACTCGAGAATCCCTAATCCACTGAGCCCCCACCATCCCAGCAGCAAAAATGAGCGCCAGTGTAAGGCCGGTCCACAACCCATAAATGCTCCAGCGCGTGTGGAAACACAATAGATATCCGATGGGCAAACCGATGACGCCGTACGCCACCATATTGATCACCATGGGACCGCGTGTTTTGCCCAGGCCGCGCAAAGCTCCGGTGCTGATGCCTTGAATCCCATCAAAAACCTGAAAAGCTGCGGCCACGGCAAGCAGCCGGACGCCCACGGCCACCGTCTGCGCGTCATGGGTGTAGATGTGGACCAGCTGGCGCGGAATGGTCAGGAACGCCGTAGCCGCGAACGCCATAAAGACAGCGCCGATACCGATCGCCATCGAACCTTTGCGCCGGGCGAGGGAACGATTCCCTGCCCCTACGGCATGCCCCACAGAGATGGCTGCCGCTGACGCGACCCCAAGCGGCACCATATAGGTGAGGCTGGCTGAATTCAACACAATCTGGTGCGCGGCCAGGATGTCAGGCGACAGCCGTCCGGCCAACAGCGTAGCAGCTGAGAAGGCGCCTACCTCGAAGATCAACTGCGAAGCAGCCGGCCAACCCAGCCCTAGAAGCCGCAGCAACAGTGCTGGCCGCACCCCCGGCCAATGGGCAAAGAGCGGGTGTCCGCGCTCTCGTTCGTGCCTCCAGGCCCACCAAATCAATACGCCGGCCATGTAGATGCGGGCCACGCAGGTGGAAAGCGCAGACCCGCGCACGCCCATGGCGGGCAGTCCCAACTTGCCATAGATCAGCGCCCAGTTCCCAAACCAATTCACCAGGTTGGCCGAGATCAAGGCAAACGTCACCGGGCGGACCTTACCCACCCCTTGCAGGTAGCGCCGGAAAGCAACGTACAAGAGCAGCGGAAGGGTGCTCCAGTTAAGCAGGCTGATGTACTCACGGGCCGGCCCGCGCACCGCTTCGGTAATGCCGATGAGCGGAAAGAGGTGGGGCGCAAACCCGATCACCAGCATGGCGATCGGGGCGTACCCGACGGCCAGGTACACACCCTGGGCCAGCGCCCGGTGGCAATCATCGAAATCTCCCCGGCCAAAGGCCTGCGAAACCAAAGTATCGAGCCCCAACAGCAGGCCGATGCCAAAGAGCGCGGGAACATAGAAGATGGCGCTACTAATGCCCACGGCCCCGATGGCTGCCGGGCTCAACCGCCCCACCATGACGGTATCCACCATGGACATGGCGCTCCAGCCCAGTTCGGAAAGCACGACCGGGATGGCGAGCTTCAACAGGTCCGCCAGCTCGCTACGGAAGCTTGCCGTGGGGTGTACCTGGGTGACTGGAGCGCGGGAGAGCATGGTCCTTCTCACCTTAACTGATTTGCAGAAGACCCCGGCCTGGGTGTGTGGATCTTTGCGGTGGGCAAATTCAAGATGGTAAAGTCAATGAGGTACGGCTGAGCATTGGCGCGATGGTGCTCACAGACCGGGAGAGATGGCCGAGTGGCTTAAGGCGCACGCTTGGAAAGCGTGTGTACCGCAAGGTACCGTGGGTTCGAATCCCACTCTCTCCGCCATTAGAAAGGTCCCCGCATGCGGATGGACCACACCGACCCCATCGTCTTGCTTTTCAAGCTCGTGGTCGTGCTCGCACTGGTGCTGTGGTTCTGGCATCGTTTCCGGGGCGGCCGGCCGCCCACTCCGATGCATCCTTCCCCAGCCGATGATGCGCTGCTACTCCTGAAGAGGCGAAGCAGAAAGTAATAGCTGTCAGCCTACGCCAGCTCTACCAAAACCTGCATGAAGTTGCCAACGCCGCTGAACTCAACAGGAAATACGGACGGAGTTTGAAATCTAGCCGGCGTAGGCGCGCACTTCCTCCGCAATTCGCTTCTCTTCCTCGATCCTGGTTTTGCTCAGGTCGTAGCACTGTTGCAGGTTGAGCCAGAACTCAGCGCTAGTCCCGAAATACCGAGCCAGGCGCAGAGACGTATCAGGGGTGATGGCGCGGCGACCGTGCACTATATCTCCGATACGGGTTGCCGGGACGTGAATGTCCATTGCGAGCTTATTCTGGCTGATATTCAAGCGGCTTCAGAAACTCTTCAAGGCAGCACAATGCCGGGATGGGTGGTGACCGCGCCGAACTTCCAGCCGGTTGCGGGCTTCGTAATTAACGGCATATCTCCCTTTCCGTATATGCGGTCGTCATCTAGCGAAGTGATTATATCACCGATTTCCGCTTCAGGGCCCCATCGTCTTTCCATACAAATCAGATCCAGTACTGGTCGTTAACGCGAATACTGTGCTGCCCCTTCTCCAGCCGATGATTCGCTGCTAGCTTCGGCAACCGTCGAAGCAGGTAGGTATAGATCATGGCAAGCGGCTGCGCTGTGGGCATTTCTTACGCGCCAAGTTTTCGATTCGCGGCGGATCGGACTGGTGCCGTCTGCATGGTTTCACGCATAGCTAAGTGACTCCCTAGTGTCTCAAAGGCTCGGGAGTTACCTTGCAGACGTCACCATTGCTTGGCTGCCAGCTTGAACCGTCTGCGTACATCACCGAGTTAAGCTCAATGTAAGTCACGGGGTTTGAACCTGAAAACACCTCGGCAAAGAAAGCCTGTTGCTTCCCACCTACGTTCCACTTTGTGTTCCATCTCAAAAGAAGCTCCTGAAGTTGGAGTTTCATTACCAAAGTGAGCCGTGATCCGTTCAAGAACAATCGGTGTAGATTTGAGATTGTTCAGAGTAATCCCCACTTTTTGATGGGGTTCGACGGGCCGATCCAGCGAAGTGTCAAGCATGCGCGCTTGTACGCCGATGGGACCACAGACCGTCTGTAGGAGCAAGTCGCGGTCTAAGATCACCGTTGACGTCTGCGCCACTAAGTTCATTGAACCGAAAAGTAAGACGAGCAACGCAGTGCGAACCATATCGAGACCTCCGCGACAAGGCTTGCCGACATCATCTCACGATTCAATTGTTTGCCCAATTGCCTGGGACTTGTTATGCCTTGTTGTGGTCGTCTCCCGATAACAGAATCCGTGCACACTTGGAGAGCTCAGATGCCGACCACCCGTAGGACGTTCCGCATGAGCACGGCGATCATGACCGCGCCAACTTTGTTCGTGATTCTCACTGCCATGGGAGGGCACGGGCAGTCCACCAAAGAGCAATCGCCGATCACGGGCTCCCGCACGTTCCAGTTCGAGGTCGCCTCAATCAGGGAGAACAAGGGAGGTCGCTCGCCTTCGAATGCACTCACGGCGAATGTCGGCATGAATGATGGGGAGGGCTCTCCCCCGACAGACAGCTCGTTCTCTGTGACTAATATGCGTTTAATAATCCTTCTGAGATTTGCGTATAAGCTTAGTCCCTTTCAGGAGGCCGAGCTGAAAGGCCAACTGCCGGATTGGGCATTGAAAGACAGTTTTGATATTCACGCGCGTGCAACAGAAAAGCCGACCAAAGACCAGATGCGGATAATGGTGAGGTCTCTGCTCGAAGATCGTTTTAAGCTGGCAATCCACAGTGAAGTGCGACAGACCTCAGCCCTAGCGCTTGAGGTTGCGAAGCCAGGAAAGATGGGGCCACACCTTCAGCCCCATTCATCGGATTTGGCATGTGCGACATCGTCTCCTGCGAATCCGGAGACCATTGGAACTCTCAGGCAGTCAAAAACCGCCGGCGATGAACTTCCCGAGATTTGCGGCGAAATATTGACCGATCTTGTAAGGCCCGCAGGAAGTACATTGCCTATAACCCATGTTGCGGCACGTGATGTGTCCATGGCTCAAATTGCCCAGCAAGCGCAAATCTGGACGATGCAGCTTCTCCCGGTCCTGGATCGAACTGGCTCCAGCGGAAATTTCGATTTCACCCTTAACTTTGTGGCTGATGGCGGGGGTTGCTCTGATGGAGTCTGCGCAGCTACGGAATCTCAACCCGAGCAATCGGGACCGAGCTTTGCCCAGGCCATGAAGGAACAATTGGGGCTCAAGTTGGTTCCGGCAAAAGCTCCCAGTAACTTCATCGTTCTCGAGAAGATTGATTATCCGTCTGAGAATTGATCGATTATGAAGCGGACAGCGTGGCCGAGTTCACCGATCCCCTGCACCGCGGCCAAGTCGCCTGGCGTGCATCCCTCACGTCGCACCGCCCTATGGGTGTTACTTCCAGCCGACACACCAGCGGCGCCGCATCGACGATCGGTGCCGAAGTTGAAGAAACGCAGCGCTAAGCCCAGCTGAACCCGCTGCGCTGAAGCGGCAAGGTGCGTATTCTCTTGCCCGTAGCAGCAAAGATGGCATTCCCCACCGCCGGCAAAATAGGCGGTAAAGTCGGTTCGCCAAGCCCGGTCGGTGCGTAGTCGGTCTTGCGCCAATACACCTCGATTTTTGGTACTTGCCTCATGCGCATCAGTGGGAAGTTATGAAAGTTTGACTGCTGTATCTGGCCGTCCTTCAGCGTGATTGCCTGGGCCATGTGGCCCAGGCCTTCCATGATCCCGCCTTGCGCCATGCTCTCGGCCGCGTTGGGGTTGATGATCTGGCTGCCCACATCCCCAGCGGCCCAGACGTGATGCACCGTGACCCGGTTCTGGTCATCAACGCTGACCTCGGCCACCTCCGCGAAGTAGCCGAGGTGGCAAAACCAGGCAGCGATTCCCATGCCGCGTCCTGGTGTTTTTGTCCGGTTCGCCCAGCCTGACTTTTCTGCGACTAACTGCAACACGCCTTTGTATCGTTCCGGGATAAGAACAGACGCGCCCGTCGGTTCGTGATCGCCCACGGCATCATGTTCCCCTGAAGACCAGGGCATTTGCTTGTTACTCAGCAAGTCGAGCTGGAATTCGAGTGGATCGCGCCCGGCAGCGCAAGCTACCTCGTCGAGGAAGGACTGGACCACCCAGCAATAAGCATTGTCGCCCGGCGCGCGCATCGCTCCCGTGCGCAGCATAAGGGGCTGCATGGAGGTGTAAAGTGCATAGGTTGGAGGGAAGCCCGCTGGATAGGCGTCCTGTCCGATGCCCCCGCCGGAGGTCGCCTGCTTGCCGTCTCCAAAGGTGATGAAATGCTGCCGCCAGGCAGTCATCTTTCCTTGTGCGTCAATGCCTGCTTTCAGGCCAAACGTCCCACCCGGACGAAAGGGGTCGTGAGCGATGTCGTCTTCGCGCGACCAGAGCAGCTTCACCGGCGCGTCCACGCGTTTCGCGATCCAGGCGGCCTCGACCAGGTAGTCGTTCTGCAGCCTGCGGCCAAAGCTGCCTCCGGAGCGCACCATGTGCGTCGTTATGTCGCTCTCCTGGATGCCCAGTGTCTTGGCCACCAGTGCGCGACCATCCTCCGGCAGCGTGCTGGTCGACCACATCTCAAGCTTGCCATCTTTCCAGTGCGCAGTGCTGCCCTGGGGTTCCATGGTGACGTGGGCGATGAATGGGAATTCGTAAGTCGCCTCGACCACCTTTGGCGATGAATGGAGCGCCGCGTCTACATCTCCATAACGGCGCACAGTGCTGTGTGGTGGCGCCGTCAGCAATTCGGCTGCCTTGGTCGCGAACCCTTGACTGCTCTGCGTCACTGCGGGGCCAAGGTCCCAGTCGACCTTGAGTTTCTTGCGCGCCTGCTGTGCTTGCCACCAGGTGTCGGCCACGATGGCGATGCCCGGTTCCATGCCTGGCTCCCAGGGCGTAAAAGCTGCGGGGGTGATGCCGCCATCGATCACCAGAACATGGCGTACGCCGGGCAACGCTTTGATCTCATCGAGATTCGCGCTCTTCACCTTGCCGGCAAATACGGGGGCCTTTTCAATGCTTGCGTACAGCATTCCAGGCAATTCGACATCGATGCCGAAGAGCGGCTTGCCACTGACAATCTTGGGGGTGTCCACTCCCTGTTGCGAGTGGCCGATGATGCAGTAGTCCTTGGGATCTTTGAGTTTTACGCTAGCCAGGTCGGGCGCAGGCAACGCGGCAGCTTTGGCGGCAAACTCCCCGTAGCTCGCGGAGCGGTGCGAGGCGGCATGCATCACGCGGCCGGATTTGGTAGTGCATTCAGCCGCGGGCACGGCCCAGGTTTGCGCAGCGGCCGTGACCAGTAACTGACGTCCGGCTGCGCCGACGCGGCGCATCGGCTCCCAGCCCATGGGCGTGTTCGCGGATCCTCCGGAAAACTGCTTGCCGTATATCTTCTCGTTCAGGTCCGCCTGCTGGACTCGGACGTCCTTCCAATCGACATCCAGTTCCTCGGCAATCAGCATCGGCAGCATATTCCGCATGCCCTGGCCTGACTCAGAAGCGCGCGCCAGGATCGTGACGGCGCCATCCGGGGTGATGTGGATGAAGGCCTGCGGCGTCAGTTCCGGCGACTTCTCCGCACCCTGGGCCATCGCCAGCGGAGTGCGATAAAGGCTCAGGGCTAGCCCACCGCCCGCAAGAGCCGTCAACTGCAGAAACGATCTCCGGTGCATGCGCATAAGCATGACCCTCCTTTACGGTTAGCCTGCTACCGTGCCTGTTTGTGCTGCTTGATGGATCGCCTGGCGAATGCGCGTATACGTTCCGCAACGGCAGATGTTCCCACTCATCGCTGCATCGATTTCCGCATCGGTAGGGTGCGGCGTACGATGCAGCAGGGCGGCAGCGGACATGATCTGGCCCGCCTGGCAGTAGCCGCACTGGGGCACGTCGATTGCTTCCCAAGCCACCTGTACCGGGTGTTGGCCATCGGGCGAAAGCCCTTCGATGGTAGTCACCGGTTGGCTACTGACGCTGCTCACCGCCGTCTGGCAGGAGCGCACCGCCTCCCCGCCAACGATGACTGTGCAGGCCCCGCAAAGCCCAATGCCGCAGCCGTATTTGGGGCCTTTGATGTTGAGCACATCGCGCAGCACCCACAGCAGGGGCGTATCCGGTGATACGTCCACCGTCGCGGCTACGTTGTTGACAGTCAATTTGGTGAGCATCTGTTCACTCCACGGTCTGGCCAGTAGGATCCGCAAAATCTAAGTCTGGCCATGGCTATTATCAAAGGCCGCTTCCTCGCTCGTGTCAAGAAGCAGGCGAAGTGAACAAGTCGCAGCAGAGGCTTAAAACCCTTGAGGACTTACTAAGCTGTAACTTGACCGGATGCGCTTCCACTTACATCGGGTTCGCTGTTTAGTAAGAAACCGCATAGAACGTCCGGCCGAAAACGTACAGATTCGTAGGTCGCAATGATCTCGGCCAAGGAGAGGAACGCACGTTGACCGAGCCTTGAGATCTCCCGCAGCAAGCACTTTGCCATCATTTTTATGGCATAATGTAGGCACGGTACTTTTCCTGTATGAAGGCTGCCAATGCGCAGATCGGTGACTGGCTGGGATTACAGCCTCCGGCCACAGAGGGCGAGATCCTTCGCATCGTCGAAGGAAGACTCGCTCTGTCTGTAATTAAGCGCCTGGCTGCACTTGGTTTGGAACGGGCAGAAATTGATACCGTGGTCATCCCGTCGCGGACTCTCCAGCACCGCCGTTCCCGCCGAGAAAAACTGACGGTGGAGGAATCCGACCGCGTACTGCGTGTCCTGCGCGTTCTTTCGCTGACGGAGTCGATCTATGGCAGCCGCGAGCGGGCACTGGCATGGTTGCGGAGACCCCATGCGAGGCTCGACGGCAGAATGCCTCTCTCACTACTCAAGACCGATACAGGTAGCAGGATCGTAGAGGAACTATTGATACAGATTGACGAAGGCATGTTCGTCTGATGATTCTTTGGCGAATCAGCCGCCATCGCGATCTAAGCGGAATCGGTGGACTGAGAGCCGCCGGACGATGGCACTACGCGGGCCATCCCATCGTTTATCTGGCAGAAACACCCGCCTCTGCTTTGCTCGAAGTCTGCGTCCATACCAGCGCGAACGATGTGCCTCCTGAATTCACGCTGCTGAAAATTGACGGACCGGATGCAAAAGTCCCTTCTGTTGAAACTAAGGAATTGCCCCAGGATTGGCCTACACGGTTGAACGTGACTCGTGATTTGGGAACCGCATGGCTCATCAAAAGCGAAAGCGTGTTGCTCCGCGTGCCGAGCGCACTCGTGCCTGAGACTGTAAATTTCCTCTTTAACCCTTCCCACACCCAGGCGAAAAAGTTCCACATCGCAGACGTGTTCTCCTATCCATTTGATCCTCGTCTCAAGGCATAGAGCCCACTCCGCGCTTCTCACGTAGATGCCTTAAAGAACGCTTCGCTTCCCTTCTCTTCTGGATCAAACCACGGCTTGGCGGGTTCAGGAGAAACGAGTTCCTTGCCATCCGAGATGATGCCACCCTAGCTCAGATGAATGCTGAGCAGCTGCTTCCTCTCCAAGCGGCTGGGGGATGATACGATGAGATTCGTCTAGAATTCTCGATTTTAATTGTATTGATGCGTAATTTTTCCCAAGCGGCCCAATCGAACTGCCATACCGCAGCCCACGAAAGGGCCGAATTCCGTTGGAGGCTATCGTGATCCCTGTTTTCTGGCGCTATCTCCGGATGCCATCCAGAATTCCTGTTTCCACTCCCCTCGCTTTCCTCGCCGGCGTCCTGTTCGCATCCCCGATTGGCGTACAGGCTCAGGCGCCCGTTTCCGGAGTGGTCACCGATCCATCGGGCAGCGCGAGCGCAAACGTTTTGGTTACGGTCACAAATAGGGGCACGAGCCAGGCACGCAAGGAAAAGACCGGCGCGGACGGCGTGTACAATCTGTCGCTGGGTCCCCGCGATTATCCCGTAAAGCTTATTGCGGCCGGATTCAACGCCGCCGGCATCAGATCGCTTACCAAAAACGTCACCCAGACGGCAGGTCTTGACCAGGTCCAGGCCCACGAACCGGCTCCGGCAGCACCACCCGCCTCAGACGCGCTGACTTGGCACGGCATCACGCTGTATGGGGCGTATGACATCGGCGTCGGCTGGGTCAGCCACGGTCTACCGGAAAACGGCTATAACTATGAAGGCGCTTCTCTGGTGAATCGAAACGGCTACGAACATCGATTCCTCATTGCTCCGAACAACCTGCAGCAGACCGGTCTGGGCGTAAGGGGCAAGGAAGAGTTTCAGCCTGGCTGGTCGGTTGTGTTCAACGCTTCCAGTGGCATCAACCCGCAGTCCGGCCTGCTCGCCAACGCCTCGGCTACCCAGACCATCAATAATGGCCTTCCCAGGAGCAGCTATTCGTACGCCATCGACGGTGCGCGCGCGGGCCAACCCTTCAATGACGAAATCTATGGCGGTGTATCGTCCGAGCGTTTCGGCACGTTGGTCTTCGGTCGTCAGCGCTCCCTGGGTACCGATGCGATGCTCCTCTACGATCCGGCCGGCGGCAGCTATGACTTTTCGTACATTGGGTACAACGGCACGATGGCCGGCGGCGGCGACACCGAAAACAGCCGCTGGGACTCCGCTGTGAAGTATCGCTTCGCCAATGGCCCGGTTCATTTCGCCGCGATGTATAAATTTGCTGACGGTAATGGCGGCTGCTATTCGGCCTCCGCAACCTGGACTGCCGCCACCTGTACGCCGGAGTCGGCGCATAACAACGCCTTTGGATTCGACGGCGGTGGAAACCACGGCAAGCTCTCCGCCGATGTGGTCTTCCAACATTACAACCAGGCAATCAGCGTGTTAAACCCCTTGCTGGGGCCTCAGAGTCCGACGCAGTCCTATCAGTCGACCACCAACAGCATCAATACAAACCCCGTCATCGGCGCCAATCTGATCAACACGAACAACACCGTGTATGGCATCGTGACCGACAACAAGGCCATCATGGGCGCTGTCAAGTACACGTGGGATCCGTTCAAGTTCTTTGGCGGCTACGAATACATCTGGCAGAATAACCCGAAGGACCCGTTGGGCGTTGGCGCCTCAGTCCAGGGCGGTTATATCGCGAGCGGGATCGAAGACAACAACCTTGATTCTGAAAAGTTGGTGCAGATCTGGTGGACGGGCGTGAAATACGCTTACGACCACAAAACCGACATCACGTTCGCGTGGTATGGGCAGGGGCAGAACACCTTCCGTGTTCCGTCGACCTGCTCGATCGCAGCCGGTTTCCGCAGTTCCTGCGCCGGCGTCCTTGAAGAAGGGTCACTCTATACCGATCATCACTTCACCAGGCGTTTCGACGGCTTCGTCGGACTTACGTATTCCTTCGTGACCGGCGGTCTGGCCATTGCCATTCCTCACGGTCCCGGCGTCCCCTATCTCCACAACAGCAACTTTGCTCCGGTACTCGGTGGTCGATTCAGCTTCTGACCGGCAGTGTAGTGCCCGTTTTGATCATTTCGAACATCCTATGATCGAACTTCTCATGCGGAAATTCGCGGTGGACTCTCCAGCCGTGGTGTTGATAAAAGTCGACAGCCCGAGTATTCGACGTGACCACCCGAAGACGGAATGTCTCATGCCCACGGTCGTGTATCTCACGTTCGGCATACGCCAGTAGCTTCCCACCGGCTCCAGTCCCGCGGCTTTCGCGTTGAACCCACAAGTCGGTTACCCATTCATCCCGCGTCATCATCACGCCCACAATCTCTCCTCGCGAAACCGCCAGCCAGGAGGACGACCAATTGCTCTCCCCAATCGGTACGTGAGAAGACGCGAATAAGTAGGCGAAGGTCTCATCTGCGATGGTCTGCACGAGTGCTTGGACCGTCTCGTGCTCGCTAGGCTTGGCAGGGCGAATCACTATCTGGGCCGACATGGCTGACGCTCCAGTAAAAAGCACCACCCACGCCCCTATTTCCAGAAGGCTTCGATGGCTTCGAGCGTGCGTCCCTTCGTCTCCGGCACCCACTTGAATAACATGACAAAGCCGGCGAGGCAGATAACCGTGTAGAGCCAGAAGATCCTGGCCGCGCCAAGCCTTTGGTTGAGCACGGGAAATGTATACGTCAAGACAAAGCAGGCGCTCCACAACGAAGTGGTGGCGACCGACATTCCCGCGGAACGAATCCGGTTGGGAAAGATCTCGGAAAGGAGGACCCAGGTGACGGGCGCCAGCGTCATGGCATAGCAGGCGATGGCCGCCGCAACCAGGAGGAGGACGGCGAATCCGCGCAGATGAAAATAGTAAGCCGATCCGAGACAAACATAGAGGATCGCCAAGCCGCCCGAGCCCGCCAGCATAAGAGCTCGCCGCCCTAGCCGGTCAACGGTAAAGACGGCAAGCACGGTGAAAATCAGATTCACGAAACCCGTCACCATGATGTTGAACAGCATGCTGGAAAGATTGTAACCAGCCGCGGTGAAGATCTCCTGGGCGTAATTGAAAATGACATTGATGCCGCACCACTGCTGCAGAACCGCAAGGCCAATGCCCAGTAGTAAGGGCCGCGCATAACGCCGATTGAGCAGCTCGCGCAAAGGCGACTCGGATTCGCTATGGGTGAACGACTTCTCGACCTCCGCGAAGACGCGAGCACTGTAAGCATCTCCGCCAATACGGGCCAGAATGCTCTCGGAACGGGCGCGCAGACCTTTCTTGGCAAGCCAGCGCGGGCTCTCGGGCACAACGAACATTGCCAATACAAAGAGGCCTGCGGGAATCGCGGTAACGCCAAACATCCATCGCCAGCCAAGCTGGCCATCCCACGACTGGCGTATCTGCATCCATGTTGCGCCGGCCGGAAGCGGCCTGGCGATCAGCCAGTTCACCACCTGTGCCATCACGATGCCGATAACAATCGCAAATTGATTGGTCGCGACCAACTTGCCCCGTAACTCCGCCGGAGCAACCTCGGCAATGTACATAGGGGAGAGTGCAGATGCCAGGCCGATCGCGAAGCCTCCAGCAATGCGCCAAAGCACAAACTGCAGAAAGCTGTAAGCCATACCCGTGCCCAACGATGAAAGGGCAAAGGCAAAGCCGGCAACGATGAGCATGCGCCTGCGGCCAAAGCGATCGCTCAGATACCCCGACGCAATGCTTCCCAACAAACACCCCACCAGGGCACAACTCATCGCCCAACCCTGGCGAGCCGGACTGTGAATCTGGAAGTAGGTTTCATAGAACGGCTTGGCGCCGCCAATCACCACCCAGTCATAGCCAAACAACAATCCGCCCAGCGCGGCGGCAAGCGAGATACCCCAAAGATAGAGTTGGTTGAATGCCCTGGTGGCTGTCGGAGCGCTTGGAGAGGAGGCGATAGGAACCGGCATCATATGGGAGAACCCCCTCGTGTCACCTAAAGCCGGACCTGTTTACAGCCACCGTTTACAGGAGAAGCTTTCGTCCGCCGTCCGCGGAAGAACCTGCTGAACGAAGGGCACGGCTTCAGTTGTGCCGTAAAAAGCCATACTCGGGAGACGGCTTTAGCCGCTGGGGTACGCTTTTCGGAACTGCAGTTCAAACTCATCCCGCCGTCGTTGGCCCCTTTGCGACACGACTCAGCATGTTGCGGAACTCCATACCGGACAGAAAGGTAACACCTCAGTAGCTTGAACCAAAATATCTCGATTTTGCGGCCCGACTAAAATCGTGGCCTCCGTCGTCACGTTCAAGGGTAAGCCGGCCCTGTGGAAACGCTTGGGTCCCTGAAAAGGTGATCGTGTTCGTTAACGGTATTGCCGGGAAATGCTGCTTGTCAAGATCGCATTTCCCCTGATTCCAGCGATTCCAAGCTCCCTCCACTCCTTACCGCTGGGGGTCTCGACTTCCCCTGGTTAACCTGCCGTCCGAGGGCTCTATCCTTCACTTCCCTTCCAGGGGGAAAGTCTTGCAATCCGACGACTTGGGCCTTCCGGTGACCTTCACGAAAATAAGCCCTTGACAGTTCTTGCAATCCATTCTTATAGTTGCGTTTCTCGTAAATCCTGAGTCATTCCATCACGATGGTATCGTACACGGTCACAGGGACAGATAACTGAAGCGCCGGGCTTTGCGGTTCTATTTCCTCCGTATGGGGGATGGAGGCACTATGAGCAAGTTACTAAACAAGAGCTGGCTGGCAATACTCCTGACAACCTGTGTGCTGCTGTTCGGCGCTTGTCCGGGAGTCGCTCAAGTGGATACCGGCACCATTCTGGGAACGGTGAAGGACCAGACGGGGGCGGTGATTCCCGACGCGCGTGTGACCATCACGAATCAGGGGACCTCCGAGCAATTCACCACTATGACACGAGCGGACGGCACTTACATCGTGACGCCCCTCAAGATCGGCACCTATCGAATCAGCGTCGAACATGCCGGCTTTAGCAAGGCAGAAAATGCTGCCTTCGAGCTGAACATCCAACAACAGGCCGTGGTTGATTTTGAATTGCGAGCCGGGTCGACGAGCCAGACTGTGCAGGTCACCGCGCAGGCGGCCTTACTACAGACGCAAAATGCCGTCGTAGGGCAGGTGATCGGCGCCACCACCGTGGAGAACATGCCCCTCAACGGCCGTGACTGGACCATGCTCGCCACCCTGACTCCCGGGGTTACGCAGCCCCAGCAAGGGGCCCGGGCGGGCAACCAGTTTGCCGCCAACGGTACCCGCCCTGCCCAAAACGACTACCTTCTGGACGGCATCGACAACAACAGCAATGATGTCGATTTTCTGAGCGGTGAAGCCGATGTGGTGAAGCCTCCGGTCGATGCCATCCAGGAATTCAATATCCAAACCAACAACTTCAGCGCCGAATTCGGACGAGCCGGCGGTGCCATCGTGAATGCCACGATCAAATCCGGCACCAACGGTTTTCACGGCACGGTATGGGAGTTTTTCCGCAATGATGCCCTCGATGCCAACGCCTATTTCTCAGACCCTGCCACCCAACGCAAGCCGGAACTAAGGCAAAACCAGTTCGGGGCTGTTGCCGGCGGGCGCATCATCAGGGACAAGACATTCTGGTTCGCAGACTATGAGGGCACGCAAATCCACCAGGGCGTGCTGCAGAGCGGTATCTGGGTGCCAACCAATCCACAGGTAGCCAGCGGCTTCACCAACTTCGCCGATCTACTGAACGCAACAGGAAACTTCCAACGCACGGATGCCCTGGGACGCTCCTTTAGCAATGGACAGATTTTTGACCCGGCAACGACACGCGCCGTGACTGCCGGTAAAGTCGACCCTGTGACGGGAATCATGGCGACCACCAGTGGCTATGTCAGAGAAGCGTTTCCCAACAATCAACTGCCCGCCGGCCGTCTGGACACCAACGCCATCAAGCTTCTCCAGCTTTTTCCGGCACAGAACCTGACTGGGGTGGAAAACAACTACCAGACCACAACCGTCAATACCACGGGACAAACTACCTTCGACATCCGCGTTGACCAGCATTTCAACGAAAAGAACCAGATGTTCGGACGCTACAGCTACATCAACAACACGCAGCACGTGCCCCCTCCGTTTGGAGGAGTTGCCGATGGTGGCAGCTATGGTGATGGGACACAGAAGTGGGATGTATACGGAGTAGCCGTCAGCTACACCCACGTTTTCACGCCGACACTGATCAACGAAGTACGCTTCGGCTACGGGCAGGAACATACCACCCGCACGCCCACGACCTCAAACACGTTAGGCATTCCCGCCCAATTTGGAATCGGTGGTATTCCCCAGTTTGCCGGCAACGGCGGCCTTCCCTATCTGAGCCTGGGGAATGTGCACAATCTGGGTGGCTCGGAGTGGCTCCCGGGCGATCGATACAGCGACACTACCCAGCTTACCGAAAACCTGACCAAGGTCTATAAGTCGCACAGCTTCAAGGGCGGCGTTGAGTTCCAGTACCTCTACTTCCCCTGGCTTGCGCCGCCGGAATCGAAGGGCGCTTTCGACTTTGACGGCAGATATGCGTCCATTCCGAATCAAACGGACAACCTTGCCGGCACCGCCCAATTCCTGCTGTCGCCCATAGCGGCAACGGTTCCCAACGGTGTCAACAACTCCGGCGGATCTGATCAGGTACAAGCCTCCAACTACGGTTATCTGCACAGCAATCGTAACTACTACGGAGTCTATTTTCAGGATGACTGGAAGGTCACGCCACGCCTGACCATGAATCTCGGCTTGCGCTGGGAATACTTTGGGCAAGTGGGCGATACCAACGGGGCCCAGGCCAACTTCGTACCTGGAATCCCAGGCTCGACTGCGCAATTCATCATGACATCCGCGAACAAGACCAAGACGCCGCTCTCCACCAGCTTTACGCAAGACCTGGCGAAGGACGGAATTCAGTTGGTCTATACCAATCAATACGGCACCGGCCTAGGCATATCGCAAAAGACCAATTTTGGCCCGAGATTCGGCGTTTCGTACCAGGTTACGCAGAAACTGGTTGCTCGCGCGGGTTATGGAATCTTCTACGGGGCATTCGAAAACCGCGGCGGCGATCCGAGCCTCGGCTACAACTATCCCTTTGAATACGTACTGCAGTTTCAGGATTCTTCCAATGGAGGAGTTGGCAGTGTAACCCCCACCATCTTCCCCAATGGCTCCTACGGAACGTTGGAAAACGGATTGAATGGCATCAGCCTTACTCCGCAGAACGTAAGCGGAAACGGATTGCAATTTAGAGGGGTGCAACTCCATTACCAGACGCCCTATACCGAGGGATTCAACTTGATGCTGCAGTATGCGTTGACTTCCCAGGACTCCATTCAGGCCGGCTATGTTGGTTCCGTTGGACGGCATATCGAGGCCTTTTCCGGCACCAACAATCCATCGGAGATTCTGCCGCCCGGTACGCCCATCACTCCGTACCTCGCGTTTCCCGATTTTGCCAATGGCTCCTCTTATGACGAGACCGCCGGATCTGCCAGTTACAACTCCTTGCAAACCAAGTATGAGCGCCGTTTCAGCCATGGCTTCAACATGCTGGCCGGCTATACCTGGGCCCGGACGTTGACCGATGCGGGAGACCTATTGAGCAACGGCGGCGTGGGCGGTTTCCGTGCTCCGCAAATCACTGGGATCTCGTACGACCGGGGTCTGGCCTCCTTCAACATCAATCATTCCTTCGTGGCCAGCGGCACCTATCAACTGCCGTTTGGCTCGGGCAAAGCCTTCCTGAGCGATCTACACGGACCTGCCCAGTTGCTGCTTGGAGGCTGGATAGCGAATGGGATCCTGACGCTTAACAGCGGTCCTCCGCAATATATTCCCTGCCAAACCACAACCACGGCCACGACGGGGACTTGCTACGCCGACGTCATCCCTGGTGTCACCAAGTATCGTTCGGGCGGACCCGCTCACTACTACAACCCGGCGGCCTTCAATGATCCTCCGGTGGCAACCACCATCGGTAACAGCGATCTTGCTCCCCTGGGCGGGTCGAACACCCAGGTCAACGGTCCCGGTTTCCGTGATCTTGATTTCTCCATTTTCAAGGAATTCAGGGTGACGGAGACGACCCGCTTGCAGTTCCGGGCGGAGGCCTTCAACCTTACCAATACGCCAAGCTTTAACCTGCCCTCGAACAACAATTATCGGGATACGCTGAATTTTGGCGAGTCCACCACGACGCGCAGCAACCCACGCGAGATTCAGTTCGCCTTGAAGTACTACTGGTAGGCGCCAGGAGCTATACTCATCCCGATGTATCTAAAGGCTCCATGCTGGTTGCGCGTGGTCGGGATGATGTTTCTGGTCACTCACTTCGGGACCGTGGCAGCTCTCGGTTTCCAATCCGGCCCGGGAGCTGCCCCGCTGGCTGGTTCGCCTGCCCTCCAGGAAGCGGAGCAGGTTTTGGTGAAAACGGCGAAGGAAAACCCCAACGACTTCAGCGCCCAGCAACGCCTGGGCGAATTTTATCTGCAGCAAAACCGCTTGCCTGATGGCATCCTTTATTTGGAGAAAGCTGAGCATCTCAATCCCCAGGATTACAACACCGGCTACGACCTGTCCTTGGCCTATCTGAATTCTGGGGATACGGTGAAGGCCTCAGCGCAACTTCACCAGATGATCGCGCAACACGAGACCGCGGAACTGGATGACCTGCTCGCGGAAGCAATTGAGAGGTCAGGCGATTACAAGAGCGCCGCAACCGAGTACTATCGCGCCGCTCAGCTGGATCCTAGCGAGGGAAACATCTTCGACCTGGCCTCCTTTCTGCTGCAGCACAAGAATTACGAAGGCTTTCTGGGCAATGCCTATACTTTTTTCCGCTATGGAGTCCAGAAGTATCCTCGCTCGGCGAAGTTGATGGTTGGGCTAGGGGTGACTCTGTATGCGGAAAATAAGTACGACGATGCCGTCGAAACCCTGTGTGCGGCGGTAGACCTCAACCCGGCGGACCCAAAGCCTTTTCAGTTCCTGGGCAAAGTAAGCACGGTCTCGCCAGCGCTTATCCCTGACATACGCAAGCGGCTGCAAAAGTTTGTGCAGCTCTACCCCAACAATGGACCGGCGATCTACTACTATGCCATGAGTTTGTGGCAGCGCACAGCGGGCGAACCGGCGGCCGATCTGGGCACAATTGAGGGTCTGCTCAAGCAAGCGATTGCGGCCGCCCCGAATTTCTATGAAGCCCACTATCAGCTTGGCATCCTCTATCAAGACCAGCAGAAGTACCAGGATGCCATACAACAGTTCAACCAGACGATTAAGCTTCGCCCGGACTACAATCGCGCGCATTACCGTCTTTTTTTGTTGTACAGCCGCACCCATCAGAAACAGCTAGCCGATGAGCACCTCGCGATACTTAAGCAGATCAAGCAAGAAGATGCGGAAGCGGAAGAAATGGGCCACGAACCAGGAGACGCGCAGGCGCTACAAACTACGGAGAGGCCTCACTAGTTTCCGTCGGAAAGATAGTAGTATATGAATCCCTTGGGCACACAGAACGATGGAAGAAGTCAGAGGTCAAAGCTCTCGCTGGTTCGCAGTTCAGGATCTTCCCGCGATATCGAGCACGCGATCTCATGGAACCGGCGCGAATTTCTGCGCATGACGGGCGGAGCAACAGCAGCGGCCATGTTGTCGGCGTACTCTCCACTGCGCGCCATGGCGCTGCGCACAGGCCAGAAGGCCGTGGTGGTTACGTTTGGAGGAGGTACACGGGATGAAGAAACCTTCATGCCCGAGGGGCAGGAAAATATCCCGAACCTCCTGAAGGACTTCATTCCGCAGGGAACCTTTTTCACCCAGGTAGTGAATCGAGGAATCCTGGGCCACTATGTTGCGACGTCAAGCCTGGTAACAGGCGCATACGAGACGTTCAACAATTTCGCCGCCGTTGCGCCGGACAATCCAACGGTCTTCGAGTATTTTCGCAAGGCGCTGCATCGGCCTGCATCCGATGCCTGGGTAATCGCTCCCAGCAACGGCTTCAGCCTCATCGGCGAGAGCAGCCACTCATCGCATGGAGCCGGGTTGGGTGCGGGCGTGATTCTGCCCAAGCGCTTGCTGGCGGCAGCCATGCCGGCGAATGACAGCTCCGGGTACGACCACCTGTTACGCGACAACTATGAAAGTCCTGTCTATGCCCCAGCCTTGGGCGTGAGCGACCAGCAGTTACACCAGATGGCGGAGATGCTGAAAATCTCGGTGACGGATTTTGCCACCCACGCGCGCAGCCTCCGTAGCCCGGACGAGCTCTCTGTGTATGTGGCCAGGCAACTGATGCGTCAGCTGGCGCCAAGCCTTTTGTGGATCACCCTTCACGATATTGATGTCGCGCATGCAGGTACCTATTCGCTCTACGTGGATGCGATCAAGCGCTCGGACCGGCTCTGCGCGGAGATCTGGCAGATGATTCAAAGCGAACCGGAATATGCCGGTAAGACGACCATGTTTATTCTGCCGGACTTCGGCCGCGACTCGGACTTCACTGCCGGCGGCAATGGCTTTCAACATCACCGCACCGGCGATGCATTCTCAAGGACCACTTGGATGCTGGTAAGAGGTGCCGGCGTCAGGGAAAATGTGATCGTCGATCGTCCCGTAGAATCGATCGACCTGGTTCCCACTCTTGGATCGCTCTTCGGCTTTTCGCCGGAATTGTCGCGAGGCAAAGCGCTGCCGGAGGTGCTGTAGCCCATGATTGCCCAACAGCTTACTGAGCAACAGTTTCAAGGCTACCCGCCTGAGGCGAAGAAGGTCGCGACCAGCAATATAGGGTTGCTGCAGCAGCTTCCGCTGGCATTTCTGCCGCTGTTGTTGCGCGAGGTCATCACCTATGACTGGAAATTCCCTGCGGAACGAGACGAAATGGACCGGCAGTTTCGTTACCTGGGAGGTATGACAGCGGAGCAGTTATCCAGTGCGATGAGCGCATTTGCCAAGCTGAAGCTATCGCCAGCCCTGGAAGCCATGGATTGGGTTGGTGAGCCCTTCCGCTTCTCAGAGAAGCTATCTGCCTACTTGTGGGCAACTCACCAGATCGACGACTTCAGCAGCGCCGCTGAAAACTACATCCACGCTTTCAATGCCGCCGTACCGGCGGCGGCGGCGCCTGCTCCGCGGCTTGGCATCGCAGTCATCGCGCGAGAGATCAGCCAGACAGACTATCCGCTCTTTCGCAAACTGCGTCCGCATGGCGTCTACTTCGATCATGTTGACCCCGCAAGCAGTTATGACCTGCTATGGGCGGCTGTCGCGGCACGCACCCAGGCGTATCCTTCCCCGTATGCGCACTGGTGCATTGACGGCGCCGACCCGCCGGCTGCGCTTAGCAGCCAGATCGCATCGCTGGCCTATGGCCCTCTGAAACCGGTGCGCAAGGCGCTCATCCATAAAATGCAGCAGATCTCCGCAACCCAGGCCGGCCCTGAAGCCCTGCGTACCAGGCTTGCAGAAACAGACCCGTCGGAAGTGGGGCTGAAACGCGGCCCAGACGATGTCATGAACCGCTTCGCCATCAGCGTACTGACGGAAGGTTCCGGGACGCAGATTTACAGCACGACCTTTGTGCAATGGGCCGCGCGCGAAGCGCTTCGCCGGGCGCGACCGCTTACGATGCTGACCAGGTTCGCACCGCGCCAAACCGAGGAATCGGCGGACGAGGAGTTCTCCGGTACGCAGCAACGGGTGGTACTCGATCCTGCAGGATCGCTGGCCGATGCGGATATGGGAGCCTACTACACCTGGATCAATCTTCAACGGCTCTCAGGCGCCAACCAATCTTCCTATATCGCCTGGTATGAAGGCCATAGCGAAGCAGTCGCGATCGCTCCGTCGCTGGCGCCGGGCACCGAGTCTCACGACAACGTGAGCCTGGCCGAGATTCTCCGGCGAATCCAAAGCACAAGCTGAAGCAGTCTCCTGCGAGGAACGAGCATACGCCATCTGTTTTGGACTGAAATTGTGTACGTACACACTTTTCATCACCCTGAGAGGCGAAACATGACATCACGCCGCGACTTTCTTACTGCACTATCGACCGCGGGCGCCGCGGCGATGATGCCGCTCACCGTCACCGCCGAGAAGACCAGCCCGGCTCCGCCTTCTCCACTGGTGAACCAGGCCCTGGAAAAGGGTTGGCAGTTTCGTCTCGACCCTCATGGGCTAGGAGAAGCGCAAGAGCTGAGCACTCAGGGCGACGGTTGGCAGCGCGTTGTTGTTCCGCATACCTGGCAGATCGTCCCGGGCTGGGAAGATTACGTAGGCGTGGCATGGTACCGTACGATGATCTACGCTCCGGTCGAGTGGCAGGACCGATTCGTTCGCGTGGAGTTCGAGGCCGTGAGCCACACTGCTCATGTCTTTCTCAATGGCATGTCCGTGGGCGAGCACATTGGCAGGGGATACACCGCCTTCACCTGCGACCTGCAGCCGGCGCTGCGCTTCGGCCAACTCAATACGCTGCTGCTACGCGTCGACAATACCTACTCGGAGACCATCCTTCCACGGATGAAATCCTACGACTGGACCAATGATGGAGGCATCATTCGTCCCGTCAACCTGCTGGTGACGCCCAAGGTATTCATCGAGCGCATCGAGATTGACGCGGTCCCTGACATCGACCAGAAGAAAGCCGAAGTGAAGGTTCGTGCAGTTATCCGAAATGCCCGTAGCGACAGGCAACACGCGCAGCTGTGGGCCAGCATATATGAAGAAAATGCAGAGTGGGACTTGCGAACGATTCCTTCAACGGCAACTGCCGTAAGCGGCGGCAGCACCGCCGTCGTCGAGCTTGGCCCGCTGCAGATCGACGCGCCCCGCCTGTGGCATTTCGACGCTCCAAACCTTTACCAAGCGAAGGTAACGGTAGAATCGGCTGGCCAGGAGCATACCTATGCTGATGGGTTTGGCATCCGTAAATTTGAGATCCGGGGCTCTGCCTTCTATCTCAATGGGGAGCGAGTTTTTCTTATGGGCCTGGAGCGTATGGCTGGCAGCCATCCTGACTATGGCATGGCTGAACCGACGGCGTGGATCGATGCCAACCACCGCGATATGAAGGAACTCAATTGCGTCTTTACCAGGGTGCACTGGGCTCAGGACCGGCGCGTGCTCGACTATTGTGACCGGCACGGAATCCTTATGCAGGAAGAAGTGCCTGCCTGGGGCCCAAAGACCTTCGAGAACACCGGGGATGGAATCCAGCAAAAGCTGGAAGAGAATGGCGTCGAGCAGATGCGCGAGATGATTACGCGAGACCGGAATCATCCGAGCATAGTGAGTTGGGGCTTGTGTAACGAGGTCAATGGGAAGAATCCCATGAGCCGGCAGTTTGCTCATGCAGTTGGCGCGGAGGCCCGCAGACTCGACCCCAATCGCCTGCAAACCTATGCGTCGCATACCTTGGGGAGCGATCCCGGAGCAGACATGGCGGGTGATTTCGACTTTATCTCGGGCAACGAGTACTACGGGAGCTGGACCCCTGGAGACGCGACCTCGGTGCGGGGTTACATCGACCGTATTCGTAAGGCCTTCCCCGGAAAGCCTATTGTGATCTCAGAGTACGGGTGGTGCGAATGCAAACCGGAGACATCAGTGGGGGATACTGCTCGCGTTGGCATTGTCAACTCACACACCGAGGTCTTGCGCGAGTTTCCTGAAGTCGCCGGCGCGATTTATTTCGACTACAACGACTACCGGACTCTGGTGGGTGACAAGGGGTTAGGCGCTTTTAAGCAGCGAGTCCACGGGGTGGTTGATCTCTATAGCAATCGCAAACCTTCCTTCGCTGCGTTGCGCCTGCAATCGAGCCCGATTGAGAAGATGACACTCAGCCGTTCGGGGAACAGCTGCGCATTATCCGTAAAGACGCGCGCCACCATCCCTTGTTACCGGCTGCGCAGCTACAGCGTGCGGTGGATCGTTTACGGGTACGACGATCTCGCGATGGAAGGAGGATTGATTATGCTTCCTGAGCTGGCTCCCGGTGATGAACATGCTGTGACCTTCGAGTTCAAGACGGATCCGGCGAAGAGAATAACCGTGGAGACTTTGCGGCCTACTGGATTTTCTGTCGCCGGCGCGGCCGTCTGACGGGAGTCTGCCATTTGTTGCCGGTGCGGTAAAGACTTCAGTGGATACCGGAAGTCTGGTTCAGCTTACCCTGGAGCTGCTCTATTAAGTCGGCGGCGCCTGCGTGGTTTCTGTCCAAGCGCAGCACTTCGTCGAGCAGTTCCTTTGCTTCCTTTTCGCGGTCGAGGCCCAGGAGAGCTTGGGCGCGCAAAAACGTTGCTTCGATCTGATTTTGCTTGGCGAGATCATTTTCAAACAACAGCATGGTTGGGAGAGAGGTGGCAAAGTAGTCGATCTTGGGAGTCTGCTGTTGCATTTGCAGAGAGTAATCGTAAATGTTTTGAAAGATTTCGCGAGCTTTTTTCACGTGCCCAAGCCGGGCATAGGCCATGCCGGTCCAAAAGGTCATGTCTGAAATCGAACGCACACTCATTTGCTGGAAGTCGCCGTGCTGCCTTACAGCAAGCTGCCATGCATGGGTGGCCTCTGACGATCGGTCCTCATCCGCATAGGAAACCCCAATCCAGAAGAAAACGTCGCTCCAGTTGGCAAGCAGATGCTTGGCTTCCCCAAGATTATGCGGCGGAGTGAGCACTGCCTCGAAGAAGCGCCGCGCCTGGATCGGATCATTCTGCGTGAGAGCCCGCCGGCCCAGGAGCAGATTGCAGCGCACAAACTGCGCCAGCACCAGGCCTTCCCCGCCCTCCCAAGGCTGGAATATGCGCGAAGTGAGCAGGTGGAGCGCCTTCTCCGGCTTTCCTGTTTGGTTTAGCAGCGTAGCAAACTCCACAGCGAGGTCATCGCGCAGGAACGTAAGATCAGGGCGCCTCTGCAAGGTTTCAAGCCGCTCTTCCGGGGACTTCCCTACTCTTCTCCAGAGTTGATCGCGCTCGTAAAGGATGCGGGCATCGTCTGCATCCACAGAATGGGCGCGATCGAACGCATCCAGCGCCTTTGCCTGTTCGTGACAAACGTTGAAGTAGGCGATCCCAAGGTTTCTCCAGACGGTGGCGAACCGCGGCTCACGCTGTGCCGATGCCTCCCACTGGGAGATTGCGTCTTCGTGCCGTCGCCGGTCGTAGAGCAGGTTGCCCAGGAAATACGGAGCGTGCGCATCCTCAGGATTTGCAGAGATGGCACGCTCAAGGACGACCATCTCTTCTAATCGGCTAGGAAAGCAATACGCCGGGTCTGCTACTGCTGCCTGTTGGTAAGTTTCGGCGCTCAGGCTCTGGTCGCCCAGTTGTGCGTAGAGGAGTGCCTTGAGATAAAGGATGACCGGTACCGATCCATCTGCACTCGCAAGATCTGCACTGGAGAGAATCTTTAATGCGGCCGCATTGAATCCGGCGCGCGCCAAATCGAAGCTTAGATCAAGGATCTGCTGTCCGCCGGCGGGAGCGGCGCCACTTTCCAAATAACGAGACCACGTGTCCAGGCGATCGAGTGCGCGCGTCTCTTGCAAGAGCGCGTCTGCCTCAGCGGTTTTTCCCAGCTCCCGCAGCACCATTACTTCCAGATTCCGCGCGTTCAGGTTTTCAGACTCTGTGCGCAGGGAGCGTCGCAGGTGATCCAGTGCTTGCGGCCAATCCATGCGGGCGGCATCGAGCTCAGCGAGCGCATGATAGGCAGGCCCACGCCACGCCGCATTCCACGTGGCCTTATAGAAAGCAGCGTAGGCCTCGCGTTCCCTTCCCTGGAAGCGAAAAGTGAGGCCGAGGTTGTAGTAAGGCTCCCCGTCATACGGATTGGGATTGAGTTTTGTCAGCCTCGCCATGGAAAGAAGCAGGTGCTCCTCCGCGCTGCTGAACTCGCCTCGTTGCAGCAGCCAACGTCCAAGGGCGTTGTTGCACCTGCTATCGTGGCGGTCTCGTCGCAGTGCTTCCTGCCAATAGATCTCAGGGCTTCTAGTGGCATGCCGGTACTGCTCCAAATGGAGACCAGTAAGATAGAGTTCCTCGTTGGTCGCAATCTCACCGGGAGATGGAGGTTCTGTGGCAGCTTCCTGCATTGCTGCCGGGACACTCGCAGAACGGCCGTACTGAATCACGATATGCCCTTCAGCTTCGACGGACAGTAAGAGATGTTCAAAGGAGCTGGGATCGACGGGGTGTGTTGCGTGCCAGGGATGATCGACAGATAAGTCTTTCCGCCACTCGGCGCAAAGGCCGGCTGAAGATTGGAGCAGAATACGCGCGCCG
This sequence comes from uncultured Acidobacteriaceae bacterium, assembly GCA_963743365.1. Lineage (GTDB taxonomy): Bacteria > Acidobacteriota > Terriglobia > Terriglobales > Acidobacteriaceae > PALSA-350. The sequence continues at coordinate 258,747 of CAVUQE010000032.1, read as the reverse complement.
GGAATAGGCCTGGTTACGCAAACGCCGACGTACACTTCACCACCAAGCAAACGCATGCTAATCGCCGCGTCAACATTGGCTGCCTGTGGAGGACCGATTTCGCGAATGGGGTACCAATACTGGCTGAAGCTTTTGCTTTCGCCGGGAGCCAGAAATGAGAAATCCGGCTGGTTATCGGTATAGACACCCGCCATCAGCTCTACATAGGGTCCATCAGCGTCGGTGAGGCTTCGATCCCAGGCATAGCCAAACTCATGGTTTCCCCAGGTCCACTGCTTTTTTCCGGGTGCGATGTGGCGATTGGCTACGTGGACGACTCCAGCTTGATCAGCATGGTCGTAGCCACCAAAAAAATCCATGTCGCTGTGCGTGACCATGTAGCTGGTTGGTACTGGAATGTTGGCATACCAGCTAAGATCGTTGGCCGGATAGGAACCATCGGGTATGAACATTGCAGGCTGGTCTTCCTTGGGAACTCCTGACCGCGCTCGCTCCGCATAATCGACTCCATAGTAACGGCCGTTACTCAAGGGAAAGCTGGTGACCGCGCGTTTGGCATGGTCGGCGACGAAGCGGACATCTTCAGGGAAAAACGATTGATATTTCTCGTGCACGCGGACGGCTACGTTTGCCCACCAGAGAAATGTCTGCACATGCGGAGTTCGATTGTACAGGCGCACCTTCAACTCGACGCAGGCCTTCCCTGGATGCAAGCATATTCCGTGCATACCCTTCATTCTGAGCATAGGGTCATGATCGCTGCACCACACAATGACTGCCCCGTCGTCCTTACGTTCGATCTCGACTTCCACGGGCATGAAAGTCGCCGGACGATGATGCTGCGGCCAGTTGAACTCCACTCCACCGGAGATCCACGGACCCGCGAGACCCACCAGAGCGGGTTTGATGACATTTTGCCGGTAGAAAAAGTCATAGCCGTTTCGCTTGTCAAAACCGACGTGTATGCGGCCGCCGATTTCCGGAAGAATCATCAGGCGCAGATATTCATTTTCAAGGTGTACCGCCTGCCACAGCTGGTCTGTAGCTTCGGTAGCATATGCGGTCGATGAAGGGCAGAGGATAGACGCGTCCGCTACTGCCCTGATATACGCGCTTCTCAAGGAACATGGGATTATGATCGGCCCTCGCCGGCAAGTATGTAGGCATACTTACAGGCTGCGACCAAGCCTTGACTGGCCCGTTTTCCTGACTGGGGGGAGAGGGCAGATGGAGGAAGTGCCGGGTGCCGTTGCGATCTGAGCGTACCGAAGATTGCATGGCGATATCCCTCTATTTACGAATGCTGGTCAAAGCAATCGGTCCACTGTGCGGTATCGTACACGCTATGCTATTTTAGGGCTCAAGCGCCTGTCAAACGCTAACTGATCGGGACTGTGAACGGCCTTGCTTAGCGCGTGGCCTTCACGGCTCCTGGTGGCGCGAGCGTACATTCGATTCGTCTTAATTGGGCTTCGAGTCCTGGTTAAGGATTCGCGTAATGCCTGGATCTGCTTGTCGATGCCCACAATTTCGCCGCTCCCCGCATCTGGGGCGGCTATAAGAGATAAATCGCGTCGTCTCTTCTTAAGTCGATCGGATGCAGGCGGGGAGCACCACGCGCATGCGGCCTCGGCGTCTCTTGAAGGCCGCGATAAGAGCCAATTCCGAGGCATTGCGATTGGGAGTGTATTGCAGTTGGTCGATGGCGGTGATTACAGCGGTTCTAGCGCCGGCGAGACCGTACTGCTGGCGTTAATGACACGGGAGACAGTGGCGGTCGAAACGCCAGCCAGCTTCGCGATGTCCTTCACGGTTGCGTGGGCCATGCTTTTTTCTGACGACGCGTGGAACGGTGAGATGCGGTAACGTTACCGATATTAGTGCGCAATGGACGAAAAGTCAAGGCGCTCCTGCAGGTTGCGTTAACCCGCAGCAGGGCCAGAAGGCGCCACGCACCCCACAGGAATCGGCTCAGGATAGAATGACGACGCAGTGACGGAAGAAAAGAAACTACGAGCGGGCATCAAGGAACTCGCGGACGCGCTGGGCATATCGATCGGAACCGTGGATCGTGCACTGCACGGCCGGAACGGAGTCAGCCCCAAGACCCGCGATCGCGTCCTCAAGATGGCGCGAAAGCTGAACTACACTCCGAATCTAGCAGCCCGAAACCTTAAACTGAACCGCCATGTGCGATAGGCGTGTTTCTTCCCGAGCAGATAGCCTCCTTTTTCGACCCCCTGAAGGCGGGTATCCGATCCGCCTCTCACGGAACGACGGGAGCGACGGTGGAGGTCGCGTTCCATTCGTATCCCCGCTTAGGCGAGGGAGATCTGGACACGATGGAACAACACGATTGGCGGCAGTTTGATGGAATCATCATGGCCCCCGGAAACCCGGCGCGGCTGAACTCGATTTCTCGCATTGCCGAAGAAGAAAATAAGACCATCGTCTATGTCGCCACCGATGCGGCCCGGACCCACAGGTTGGCATCGATCGCGGTCGAATCCGCGGTGAGCGGCGGCATCGCTGCGGAATTGCTGGGACAGATCATCCGCGAAAATCGCCCGGTGGTTGCAATCACGGGACGACCTGAAAATCAAGATCACGCGGAGAAACTGCGCGGTTTGCTGCCAGCCTGGCGATTCCTTTCTCCGCACCTCCGGCTACTTCCAGCGATCGAGTCCGACCAATCGCCCGAGGACGCGCACCGATCGGCACTCGAGCTGCTCGAGAGAAATCCCGACCTCGGCGGGATCTACATCAATACAGCAAATAGCCTGCCGGTCATGCCGAGCGCTCGACGAGAGCGGCCGTCTTGGCCGAGTTCAGGTCATTGCCACCGACCTATTCCGGAGATGGAACATCTGATTGAAGCCGGCCACGTCTTCGCCTGACTTCATCAGCGACCGTTCACGCAGGGCAAGATGGCATTCTAAGGCTCAGCCGTTACCTCGGTCAATGGCAGTGCACCGAGGCGCATCGTTCGATTAGCGCCTCACATCGTTCTGCGAAGCAACCCGGCCCTCTTTATGGATTCGCTCGTCCCGGAAAATGTCGACCTCATTCCCCGCGGGCGGAGCAGCGATCTTCGGCGTGATGGCCGAGCGATACGCAAAGCTGATTACCCAACCGAACGTCCAATATTGGCGGAATTTTTGTCAGCGTGCATACACGAACTCTTCCGGGCTCCGATGATGGTCTGGACTCGGCTCTACGGGCCTTGCGATTGGGCACCTCCAATTACCAGCGAATGTAACTTAGCTCGATGCTTCCTTACTGTCACTGTATCGGTGCCGTTTAGAGCCTCTTCGACTTTGAGTCTCGCGGCACTGGGAGGGTCTGGGTAGTGGAAGTGTCCAATGGGCTTGCTCTGGGTAGTCTGAGTTTGGGAAATAGCTTGGCTCAGCGCAGCGGCGTCCCGGTGAGGAGTGCTGAAAGTGCTCTCCCGAAGCAACCATAGCCCCATGATTCTCATTGCTTTAGTGATGAGCAAGGCCCTGACAGAGCCTGTTTACAACAACGTACTGGCTGATTACCTAAGGGTGTAAGTGGCCCGAAAGTGATACTCACAAGACACCCCCTAGCTCATTAGGATAAGGCCAATCGATGCCAGATTGCTTGGAATGAACCCCAGGCGCCGCTCGATGAAGTTCAACCCCAAAGGGAATGAGGTATCACAATGCGTCTTCTTCCAACCTGTGCCCTGCTGCTCTCTCTCTGCCGTTCCAGGATTCTGCCAGAGCAGCAACCCAGCCTCCACCGATTCGTCCACAGCCCTGCCCGCGAATGCGAATGACGCGTCCGTGGATTATGCCGCTCTGCGTGAGCGTCTGGCGGAACAGAACAAGGTTCTGCAGAACGAGGTAACCACTCAGCGCGCGATTGTCAAGAAGAACCAGGAACTGCTGAAGGATGCGCAGAAACTGGACGCCTCCAACAAGAAGCTCTCGGAGGAGAAGAAGAAGCTCGAGACCGAGAATGCTGATCTTGAGAAGCAGCGGATGGCGCTCAAGTCTTCGCAGAAGCAGACCGACCTCGCTTCCTGTCTCCGGCTCCAACTAACGTCAGTCGAAGTAGCTGGCTGGCTCAGTCGGCACAGGTGCGCCAGGCCGCCGCTGAAGTCGTAGCGGCGGCCTCTGCGTTTCCATCACCGTGTACCAGCATGTACTGCGGCGCAGGATCGATATTGCCGGTACCGCAGGACGGAGGTTTGCGGGCAACCACGGCGGCCAATTCATCGCGGCCGATCGGCTTGGAAATGTAGTCATCCATTCCGGCGGCCACGCACTTTCCTCGATCTCCGGCCGATGGCGTGCGCAGTCATGGCGATGATGGGCACGCGCAATCTCCACTCATTTCCTGCTGGCGGCGGATTCTCTGCGTTGCCTCCTTGCCATCCATCTCCGGCATCTGCAGGTCCATGAAGACCAGGTCGAAGGTTTGCCTGGCGAAAGCCTCCACGGCCTCTCGCCCGTTATTCGCAACCGTAACAATGTGCTTATCCACGGCCAACATGCCAACGGCGACCTTCTGGTTGAAGATGCTGCTCGGCTAATAAGATGTGCAAGGGTCGAATGGCTAACGGCGAAGGCATCGTCGGTTCGAGTGCACTACTCCCGCGCCGTTGCCCAGAGCCCTCAGGAGGAGATGAAGCAGGTCGATCCGGCAACCGGCTTCAGCGCGTATCCCGAGATCTGCAGCTCGCGGCATTGTGTTCGCGGCCTCCAGTTGTTCGGCCGATGAGAGCACCACCGCCTTCCCTACCTTCAGTTCCGTGGCCTCGCGAATGCGCCGAGCAAAGTGAAACCGTCCATGAGTGGCATGTGTCCGTCGACGATGATCAAGGGATAGGAGATATCGTTGTTTACGGCCTGGTAGAGGAGGGCCAGCGCCTCCGCGCCGCTGGCGGCAGACGACGATCATGCCCCAGGTGGTCGGCATGCGCTCGAGGATATGGCGGTTGGTGGCATTGTCGTCGACAACCAGAAGCGCGCAGGCCGCGCAGGATCTTAGGACTGACCGCGTTTTCCTTGCCCATTGCCTGGGTAGCTGGATCGAATTGCGCAGTGAAGCAAAAGGAACTACCTGCGCCGACTTCGCTTTCTACCCAAATCCGGCCCCGCATGAGTTCCACCAATCGCCTGGAGATGCTCAACCCCAATCCCGTTCCGCCGTAGACGCGGGTAGTGGAACGAATCGAGCCTGTTCGAAGGCGTCAAATATTCACCAGTTTGTTCGCCGGGATACCAATCCCGCTATCCCGTATGGCGAAGCGAAGCATCAAGCCGGCGGCCTTCGGTTCGCGAATGAGCACTCAGGACCACCTCTCCGTGTTCGGTAAACTTGATGGCATCGCCGGTCAGATTCATGATGATCTGGCGCAACCTCCGGAATCTCCAACCATCTGCTCGGGAACGTCAGCAGCCACTTCGAAGGCCAATTCCAGGCCTTTTTGGTGAGCGCGCAGAGAGAGCGCCTTCATACAGTCGGCAATCATCGCTGCAAAGCAAAACGCTGGGATTCCAAGGTGAGCTTGCCGGCCTCAATCTTGGAGAAATCCAAGATGTCATTGAGCAGAGAGAGCAAACCGTCGGCACACGATTTAACTACCAGAAGATACTCGCGCCGAATGGCCGAGAGCTCGAGTCTCCAAGGCAAGTTCAGTCATGCCCAGGATGCCATTCATCGGGGTTCGGATCTCGTGACTCATGTTAGCCAGAAACTCGCTCTTGGCGCGGTTGGCGGCCTCAGCGGCTTCCTGCGCCGTCTTGCGAGCACTAATGTCGACCATGACCCCGGAGAGTTCCCCTGTGTCGTCGATTCCGGGGATCACACGGACGAGAGTCCTCATCCATAGGATTTCCCCGTTGGCTGCAATCATCCGGTATTCGAATTGTTGCGATTGTCCATCGAGGGCAGCTTGGCGCAACAGGATTCCCGCGGTGGCACGGTCATCCGGGTCATGCGGTTGGTTCCAGAATGACGGTTGAGTCAACCAGTCGGCCAGCGGGTAGCCGAAGAGCTTTTCTGCCTCGGCGTTAACAAAGTTGAAGGTCGAAGAGTGCAGGTCGCGGCGCCACAAAACTACCTGGGCGGACTCGACGAGTTGCCGGTAACGTTGTTCGGTCGATTCCAATTTCAGTGTTTGCTCGGCAAATCGCCGGTCGACCACGGAGGTCAGCAACGTCATGCCGAGCACAAAAAGGGTGACCAGAGTGATGCCGGTAATTCCCAGGGTGGAGATACTCACGGCGTGCGCCAGGTTGGGGAGCGTATGCGAGGGAAAGAACGTGGCAGCGGCCATACCGGTGTAATGCATCACTGGTATGGCCGCGCCCATCAACGCTGCGGCGCCGATCTTTTTGCGCCGTCGTGGTGGCGGTCGCCGCGCAGAGCGAAGGCAAGCCACAGCGCCACCATGGAAATGACCACGGCCAATACAACTGAAAGCGCAACGATTGGCACAGAATAGCTACAGATGGCGGGCAACCGCATCGCTGTCATGCCGATGTAGTGCATGGCGGCGATGCCACCCCCCATCGTCAGACTGCCCAGCGTGATATCCACCGGTGTCATTTGTTGGCGGCTCACCACGAACAAGGCTGCGCCGGAGGCAAAGATGGCGCGTAAGAGCGAAGGGCTACGATCGGCCAGTCATAATCAACAGCCACCGGCAGGCTGAAAGCCAGCATACCGATGTAGTGCATAGCCCAGATTCCCATGCCCATGGCGCAGGCGCCGCCGCTCAACCATGCAATGCGGATAGCGCCATGTGCGGCCGTAACTCGACCCGCGAGATCGAGCGCCGCATAGGAGGCGAGCATCGATATCGCGACCGACAGGGCGACCAGATAGTAGTTATAGGACATCACCATAGCTGAATTGTCAGGGCCCATGGGGTGTCCGGTTGCTCATTCAGGAAGGTTTTAAGCAGCCCGGCCGGCATCGACCTACGATACGCGCAGCAGCTACTTCAACTTATCCATCGGCAATTTTTCGCTGACCAGCAGCCGTCGAGTGTTCAGGCTGCGCGTGGCTATGTCGCAGAAAGAAGCAGTTCCTGCCCCCGCTTTTTAGGCTCAAGCTCTACGACGACTTTCCCAACGGTCTTGCCTGATTCGACAGCCAGGTGCGCCTGGAGAGCTGTTTCCAAGGTGAACCTTTCCCGGCTGAGCAGCGGGGTCAGCTTGCCTGCCTCGGCGAGCTTCGTTGCCGCGCGCGAATGTCTCCATGGTGTGCCCTTCCCTTGCCCGTCAGCAGAGGCAGCAAGGTGAAGACAGCAGAGTAAGTAGCCGCGCGAAAGGACAGCGGCGCGAGCTTGTGAACGCCCCAACCAAGGCAGCTGACAACGTGGCCAGTGTAATTTTCACCGCAAGAAAGACTCGTCCAGCGTGGTTCCGCCCACGGTGTCGTAAACGATGTCGAAGCCTTCTCCGCCGGTATGCTCGGCTAAATACGCCTCAACCGTCGTGGTCCGATAGTCGATTGCGGTGGCCCCGTAACTTCGACGATCTCTCTTTACCGCGGAAGCCGTCGCGAGGACCTGTGCGCCAACGCGTGTTGCAAGTTGACCCGCAACGTGTCCAACCCACCTGCTCCCGCGTCGATGAGCACCTTCTGTCCAGCGTGTACCTCGGCGCGATCCACCAGACCTTCCCAGGCAGTAATGAAGACGAGCAGGAGCGCTACCGCTCGCGCATGGATAAACTCGCCGGCTTGATAGCTAGCAGATCCACGTCAGCCGCTACGAACTCACCAAAGTACCCTGCAGGCCACCGATCCCACCGATCATGCCGTAGACTCGTCTCCAGGATGGAAACTGTAACTTGTGGACCATCCGCTTCGACTACGCCTGCCATGTCCATCCCGAGAATTGCGGCAACTCGACTCGCGCATCGGCAGCATTGCCGGCGCGGATTTTCGTGTCGAGTCGGTTGACTCCACCGGCCTTGATGCACAAGAACTACCAGCGACAGGATGGGCGGGGAATTCGGTTAGCGTGAATGGATTAGTTGAACGTGCAGTAATTCGGCGCGCATGTCATTCAGCTGAGCGTACCTTTTCTGGCTTCGGCAATGACGGGCCGGTCGGGGTCGGCGTTCCTCCACTCGGTGAAGAACACGTCGTAGGCCTTTTTAGCGTCTGGCTTCTTACCGGCCATGGCGTCGGCCCGGCCTAGCCCGAGGTATGACAAGGCGTAGAGGCTGCCGGTGTTATAAGCGAGGCCTTTCGGCGCGTCGCGTCGCGAAAGAGGCGATAGCATTGCCCGAGTCCTCGACTGCGATAAGCGAGACCGCGAAGGTCAGGGCGCAAAGGAAGCATCGTCGTGGGCACGCACCTTTTCAAGCTGTGCAATCACCGTCTGCGCATCTCCTGCCTTGATGGCGAGCCAGGCACGGGCCTGAGGCACCGTGATCTCACGAATCGAGCGTGTCTTGCGGATAATGCTTTTCAAGATCCGAGAGCATCTGGTTGGCGTGCTCCTGCTCGTTGCACGGCCAGGGTGCTGGCGGCTGTGGTCAGCGTAACCTTGCCCTTGTCCAATTTCACGGCCTCTACGGCCGCCGCTTGAGGTCGAAGCAACGGTGGACCATCCATCGGCACTGGCGGCGCCCAGCAGACTGGCGGCTTCGGCGTCTTTCTCGTTAACACTTCCGGCCTGGTCGGCGGCACGCCGAAGGGTGATTTTCGCCAGCTGAATCTGGCCCAGTTGAGGAAGCATAGAACCCCAGTTGGAAGTGACGACAAATTGGTCGGGCCGCCCGGCCGTTTCAGCAATGATCTTCTGCACGTACTTCCATCAACAGAACCGCGTAGTCCATCAGTCAACCCCAAAAAGAGAGGTCCCATTCAAGCCGAGACGTTGTGCGGCCGCAATATTCGTTGCACCTTCGGTGGTGTGCCCCAGAATGTACGCGTTCACGATCCCGTTTTCCAGGGCAATGGCATTGTCTGGCTGCAATGCGGCGGCCTTGCGATTGGCGGCATCGCTCTTCTCCATCTGGCCGTTCGTAAGATAGTCAACGCCGAGGTTGATAAAGTTGCTGGGGTCCAGCGGATATTCCTGGGTTGCCACCTGCAGGGTCTCGATGGCCTTATTCAGATCGCCCACAACCGTGGAATAGTAGTGACCGGCAATGTAGAGCTTTTCGCGCTCGCTCACATTGTTGCTGAGCTGATAGGCACGGGTGATGCTTTCTGCAGCTTCGCTGAGGGCGCCACTGTTCATGCTAAGAACGCCCAGGCGGGCCCACGCCATGGCCAACCTAGGGTCCAGCTCCAGGGCACGTTTGTAGTGGTCCTCGGCTTCGGGAACGTCATTTCCTTTTTCGTGGGCTTCATCACCCAGGGCGTAGGCACGAAAGGCTTCAAGCGACGGGGTGGTAGCCTGGCCGAAAGGCGCATTGAGCCTCTGAATGCTGGAGAGACTTTCTCCCAGTTTCGCCCGCATGGCGGTGGTGACCTGGTTGAGTGCCTCGAGCACGTGCTCCTTGTCAGCGGCGGTCGCTTCTTCGCTGGCAATGTCGTCGCCGTTCGCGGTGTTCTGGGCGTCGAGGGTAAGTACATAGGCTTTGCCCAAAGGTGCGATGGTCCCGGTAAGGATCGGCCTTGACGCCTTCCCGCTCGCCGATTTCGCGGGCGATCTGCGGGGTAATGGTCTCGTCCTGCTTACGGCCTAGATATTGAAGCTGACGAAGGTGTTGCTGGCTGATGATGTCGAGCACTGGAGACTGGGCCAACTGCACGCGGAGGGCCTGGTCGAGGGTGGTATCGAAAACGGCGTCACCTGTCTTGTTGACGAAGTCGGCGACGATGATGCTGTCTTTCGAGGCCCGAGGTTTGGCCGCCGGATTCGCCGATGGCGGCGCAGCGGCGCTGGAAGCGGTTCGGGCGCAGGCTTGGCGCCCAGATGGTTGCGGAACAGGCCAACCCCAGCGGCGACGGCCAGCAGCAACAAGGCGCCGATGACGATCATGCGGGAGCGTGGCCGACGGTGGTCCTCTTGCGGCGGAGTTGTGATCGGCTGAGGTGGCGCGGAGGAAGCCGTTGCTGCAGCGACGTTGGCCCGGGAAGAGGACGGTGATGCAGAAGTGGCTTCGAGATCGGCGAGCAGTTCCTCGGCGCTGCGGTAGCGCTGATCGCGGTCCTTGGCCAGCAGCTTTGTGATGATGGAATCAAGCGCACTGGGCATGGCGGAATTGAGGCTGCTCACTGGCGGCGGATCTTTCATCAGCAGCGCGGCAAAAACTTCGGCGGTGCTGCGGCCGCCGAATGGGGCCTGCCCGGTCGCCATCTCGAAGAGCACGCTGCCTAAGCTGAATAGGTCCGTACGCGCATCGAGCGGGTCGCCCTTGGCTTGTTCAGGAGACATGTAAGCAGCCGTGCCGACGGTCGAACCGGGCGTGGTGAGATCCATCATCCCAGTGGCGGTGCCGGTGGCGGTGTTGTTTTGCGGGTCGAAGTAGCGGGAATCAGGCGAGGCCTCGGCACCCTGCTTCTTGGCCAGGCCGAAATCAAGAATCTTAAGCTGCTTGCGATCCCGGCCGCTCTCGACCACGAAGAGGTTGGCGGGCTTGATATCGCGATGAACGATTCCCCGGGCGTGGGCAGCAGCTAGAGCACTCGCGGCCTGTTGGCCCAGAGCGATCACCTCGGAGGAGGAGAGACGGCGATGGCTCAGATACTGCTTCAGCGTTTCGCCGCGCAGCAACTCCATAACCAGGTAGGGCTGCCCTTCCTGTTCACCGACGTCGTGGATGCCGCAGATGTTGGGGTGGTTCAATGTGGCGGCGGCGCGCGCCTCGCGCAAGAAGCGTTCATGGGAAAGATGAACGCGGGAGTGCGGAGTGCCCGCGGGCGAAGGACTGGCGGGGGGCTCGGAAACCAGAAAGCTGTCAGAGATGAGCTTGAGAGCGACTTCGCGTTCGAGCCGGGTATCCAGTGCGCGATAGACATCTCCCATGCCGCCGGCGCCTATCTTCTCAATCACTCGGTAGGGCCCAAAGACAGTTCCGGCGCTGATCATTCTTGCCCCAAATCGTTCAGATTCACGTCCCAGCAAGGGGGATATGCAGGTGGTCGATTCCTGAGTGTACACAGGGCATCGTGCCGCGCGCTATTTCGTACTAGAGTTCGGCGTATTCCTTCTTTGCCTCGGCGATTACGGGCAGGTCGGAGTCGGCGTTTTTCCACTCGGAGAAGAAGGCGTCGTAAGCTTTTTTCGCGTCCGGCTTGTTGCCGGCCATCGCGTAACCGCGACCAAGTCCTAAGTAGGAAAGGGCGTAGGGGCTGCCGGTGGTGTAAGCAAGGCCTTTCAGGCGGGTGGCGTTTTGAAATGAGGCGATGGCATTGGCCGAGTCCTTGAGCTGCAGGTAAGCGAGACCTCGCAAGTAAGGCGCGTAGGAAGCGGCGTCGTGGGCGCGCACCTTCTCCAACTGGGCCAGCGCTCCCTGTGCGTCCCCTGCCTTGATGGCCAGCCAGGCACGGGCCTGAGGCACCGAGAGCTCATGCACGAGTGTGTCTTGCGGGTAACGCTTTTCGAGATCAGAGAGCGCCACCGTCGCTTGCTTTGGTTGGTTGCACAAAGCCAACGTATCGGCGGCGGAGATGAGCGTGACCTTTCCTTTATCCAATTGCAAGGCTTGCTTGACGGCTTGATCCGGGTCGAAGCATCGATCGACCATCCAGCCGGCGCGGGCGGCGCTGAGCAGGCTGCCGGCCTGGACGTCCTTCCCGTTGACGCTCGCGGCTTGATCTGCCGCGCGCAGCAGGGTGGTCTTCGCCAGTTGAATCTGGCCTAATTGAGGAAGCAGAGAACCCCAGGCAAAGGTGACGACAAACTGGTCCGGACGGCCGGCAGTTTGGGCGACGATTTTCTGTACGTTTTTCCAGTCAGCCTCGGTGGCGTAGTACTGCAATTCGGTGCGGAAAAGATTCGTCCCGTTCAAGCCGATACGTTGCGCTGCCGCAATGTACTTCTGTCCTTCGCTTGCGTCACCCAGTGAGGCCGCTTCCGCGATGCCGTTATCCAGGGCCGCGGCATTGTCCGGTTGCAATGTGAGGGCGGTACGGTTGGCGGTGGCGCTCTTCTCAAGATCGCCGTTGGCGAGATACCTGACACCCAGGTTGATAAAGTTCTCGACCTGCAGCGGGTACTCCTGGGTGGCCACCTGCAGGGTTTCGATGCTCTTATTCAGATTGCCCAGGACCGTGGAGTAATACTGGCTGGTGATGTAGAGCTTCTCCCGCTCGCTAACGTTGTCGCTGAGCTGGTATGCCTTGGCGAAGTTGTCCGCCGCCTCGCTGCTGGCTCCGGTGTTGAGGCGAATGACGCCCAGGCGAGCCCAAGCCATGGCCAGTTTGGGATCAAGCTCCAAGGCGCGTTTGTAGTGATCCTCCGCTTCGGGGATATCGTTTCCCTTTTGATGGGCTTCATCACCCAGGGCGTAGGCGCGAAAAGCTTCGAGCGATGGTGTTGTCGCCTGACCGAAGGGAGCATTCAGTCTCTTGATACTGGACAAGCTTTCCCCAAGTTTGCCGCGCATGCCGGTGGCGACCTGGTTGAGCGCGTCCAGCACATGTTCCTTGTCCGGCGCGGTGGCTTCTTCGGTAGCGATATCGTCGCCGTTGGCGGTGTTTTGCGCGTCGAGGGTGATGACATACGCCTTGCCCAGGGGAGCGATGGTGCCGCTGAGGATAGCCTTGATGGCACCTTCCCGCTCGCCGATCTCGTGAGCAATTTGCGGGGTGATGGGCTCGTCCTGCTTGCGGCCCAGGAATTGGAGACTCTGGCGAAGATGCTGCTGGCTGATGATGTCGAGCACGGGCGACTGGCCCAACTGGACGCGCAGGGCCTGGTTCAGCGTGGAGTCGAAGACGGGGTCGCCTGTCTTATTGGTAAAGTCGGCAACAATGATGCTGTTTTTCGAAGCCGGTAGCGCAGTCTTGGTGCTGGAATGATTGCGGAACAAAAGGGCTCCGACAGCCAATGCCACCAGCAGCAACGCGGCGGTGACGAAGATGCGGGAAGCGTCGAGGCCCCCCACCTGCGGGCGGTGGAGGAGGCGAGGCGGCAGCGGGTGGAGCGGTGTAAACAGCCACCGGACCGGTGCCTGCGGGAGCTGAGGCCGCAACAGAAATGGCTTCCAGGTCCGCAGCCAGTTCCTCTGCGCTGCGGTATCGCTGATCGCGGTCCTTGGCCAACAGCTTGGCAATGATGGAATCGAGCCCGCTGGGCATGGCCGGGTTGATGCTGCTGACCGGGGGCGGATCTTTCATCAGCAGGGCGGCAAAAACACCGGCGGTGCTGCGGTCGCCAAAGGGCGGCCCCCCGGTCGCCATCTCGTAGAGCACGCTGCCCAGGCTGAAGAGGTCAGTGCGGTGATCGAGCGGGTCGCCCTTGGCTTGCTCGGGAGACATGTAGGCGGCGGTGCCGAAAGTCGAGCCGGGAGTGGTGAGACCCAGGCTGGAGCCCGTGCTGGTAGCGGTGTTATTTTGCGAGTCGAAAAACCGGGAATCCAGCGAGGCCTCAGCGCCCTGCTTCTTGGCCACGCCAAAGTCGAGAATCTTGAGTTGCTTGCGATCGCGGGCGCTCTCCACGACGAAGAGGTTGGCCGGCTTGATATCGCGATGGATGATGCCCCGGGAGTGGGCAGCGGCCAGCGCACTAGCCGCCTGTTGGCCCAGGCTGATGACCTCGGACGGGGTAAGGCGGTAATGGCTCAGATATTGCTGCAGCGTTTCGCCGTGCAACAACTCCATCACCAGATAAGGCTGCCCTTCCTGCTCGCCCACGTCGTAGATGGCGCAGATGTTGGGGTGGTTCAGGGTGGCGACTGCCCGGGCCTCGCGCAGGAAGCGCTCGTGGGAGACTTCGGCGCGGGTACGTGGAGTGCCCGCGGGCGACGGGCTGCTGGTCGGGTCCGAGACCAGAAAGCTGTCCGAGATGATCTGGAAAGCGACCTCACGTTCCAGCCGAGGATCGAGCGCGCGATAGACCTCACCCATACCGCCGGCGCCTATCTTCTCTATCACTCTGTAGGGTCCAAAGACAGTGCCAGACTCGATCATTCCTCCCCCTAGAGTTCGGATTCACGTCCCAGTGCGGGGGCCTGCAGGTGGTTGATTCCTGAGTGTACACAGGGCAGGTGATCGGCGCTACGGTTGGATACGGATCTTGCCGGGTCAGGAAGCCGGCGATAGAAATGGGTTTTTTATGATCACATCACCGAACTGCTGGCCGTGCGGAAGATCTTCCGTCATCAAGACCTGGCATTGTGCCTGCGCGGCCGCGGCAACGACCTGAACTACCTGATAGCTGGTAATTCCCTTCTGGGTCTTAAGCGCCGTTTTTATCAGCTGCATCTCACGGCGCGATGTGGCCACCGCATTCCGGTCGAGCGAATAAACAAAGACATTCGTGTCGAGGAAGAACCTATCGCTCATTTAGCTCGTCTCTGCTGAAGTATTTTCCGGCGTCCACATGCTTCATGCGTTTCATCAAGGCGTCGAAACCTTGTGCATCTCCTGCACTGGCAGTGAATTGGGCGAGCCATTCACGGAAGGCGGCGTTCAGTGTCTTGCGCTGCGCGCGCGCAATCAACCTGGCCCGTTCGATCAGGTCTTCGTCCGCACTAAGCGTGATTTTTTTCATACGAAACCAGCGTACACTGTTTTCGCGTGGTGCCGAATCCGGCCACCCCCTCCACCTTGCGCACGAGCTTCGCGGGAAGAATGGACTTTGCGTTATCGCCCTGCCGGGTATATCACTCTGTATGGAAATTTAACTGGCGGCGTACATCGTCCGGATTGCTTTTTTCTATGCGGAGCGTCTCGAATGAATCGCAGATCCCTACTTAAGCTTGGCGGACTCTTCGCTGTTACCCTTCCCGCCCTCGCCTTTCAAGAGGAAAAGAGCAAGCTCAAGATCACAGGAGTGCGCCTGGTGCGAACACGGCCCAAACGTCCTGTGCCCAGTTACACGCCGGCTCCGGGATCATGGTCGACCCAAGGTGTCGAAGTGGCAAACCCCATGTCGATCTACCCGCGGTACAAGGCGACTCGATCGTTATGGAACCCCGATCCCGGCAAGCTGGAGGGATTTACGGTCGAAATCTCCACCGACAAAGGCGTGACCGGTTATGGATCCGGCGGGGCAGGTGGGGGTGCGGTGGTAGAGCAGCACCTGGTGAAGCTGCTCGTGGGTGAAGATCCGTTCAACGTCGAGCGGCTTTGGGACATCATGTACCGCTCGACGATGCCCTATGGACAAGCCGGCATTGCCATCAACGCAATCAGCGGAGTCGATCTGGCTTTATGGGACCTGATCGGCAAGGCACTCAATCTTCCTGTTTATGAATTGCTCGGCGGCCAGACCAAGCCGCGCATTCCGGCTTATTGCACCGGCAACGATGTCGAGCAACATCTCAAGTTCGGCTACAAGCGGTTGAAGCTTGCGATCCCCTACGGCCCGGCGGACGGCTGGGAGGGTCAGCAGAAGAATCTCGAGCTGGTAAAGAAGACCCGCGAACAGCTCGGTCCAGACGGTGACCTTATGCTCGATTGCTACATGGCGTGGAACGAGCAGTACACCATCGAGATGGCTAAGCTAGTCGAGCCTTATCGCATCTATTGGATGGAGGAATGCCTGCAGCCTAGAGATTATGAAGGTTTTGGACGCCTGAGCGCGGAGATAAAATCCACCCGCATCGCCACCGGCGAACATGAATATACGCGCTACGCCTTCCGTCAACTGTTAGACCATCGTGGGGCGGCGATCTGGCAACCCGACATCCACTGGTGCGGCGGCATGACGGAGCTACGCCGTATTGGTGCCCTGGCGGCTGCCTATGATATTCCGGTCATCCCTCACGGCGGAGGAGCCTTCGACTCGATCCACTTCATCCTGGCCACGCCGAACAGTCCATGGGCGGAGACGTTCATGCCCCCGCCCGGAGGGCCCGACGAGGTTTACCGGCGATTTGAAGAGGACAACCATATCACTCGCGGGCCGGAGGGAATCTATGCGCGTCCATCAGACAGTCCGGGGTTGGGTTGGGATATCGAGGTGATTTAGTAGATTACTCGTTTCTCAACGCCTCGACCGGTTGTATGGAGCAGGCTCGATGGGCAGGCAGCCATGCGGCGATGGCTCCCACGGTGAGTAGGGCGACGATGGCGCCTCCGAGTGACGGCAGGATTCCTGCTCCGAAGGCGGTGAAGGCGTTTCTCAGGACAGTGACGGTTACGAAAGACAGCGCCGCTCCGATGATGAGGCCGGTGACGATCCAAGAGAAGACGCTCGACAAGACCAGGCTTAGGATATCGAGGCGCTGTGCGCCCAGGGCCATGCGGATGCCGACCTCATTAGTGCGCTGGGTGGTGATGTAGCTGATCAAGCCGTAAATGCCCACGATGGCGAGCAGCAGCGCCAGGGCTGCGAACGCGGCCAGCATGTCAACGATGAGGCGGCGGCCGGCAAGCGACGCGGAAACAAGGGACCCCAGGGTTTGGATATCGTAAGCCGCCTGGGCACTGTCGGCGGACGCCACGGCCCTTTGCATCACAGGCACCAAGGCGTTGGGATCGCCATTGGTGCGGACTAAGAAGTTGGTCAACGCATCCTCGGCTTGTGCGCTGGCATAATAGCGCATTCCATCACTCGAATCCTCTTCCAGCGACGTCAGCCGAATGGTGCTGGCAACGCCGATGATCAGAGCCGCGTGCCCGGCACGGCCACTCGAAATGTGCTGCCCGATGGGATTCTGGTTGGGCCAATATCGTTTGGCGAGCCTGGCATCGATCACCACAACGGATTCTGTATTGACACGGTCTTCCGGCGAGATCCAGCGGCCGGCGAGCAAAGGAATTTGCATGAGCCTGAGGTAGCCCGGCGAGGCATAAGCCAGCTGGCTGTGCGGGCCCGGGTCATTGGGCCCGGTTGGACGGCCGATGATTTCAAACGAACTCGATCCGCCCTCTTCCGGGTCAAAGGGCAACGGTTGCACGGCAGCCGCGGCGATGACCCCGGGCTGGTGGGAGAGATTGTCGACGACCGCTTCGATGAATGCGGCCTGCCGTGGTTGCTGGCGTCTTAATTCGTCGCCGGAATAGTAGATCGATGCGGTGAGGACTCCCTTGGGGTTGAAGCCAGGATCAACGCGCTGCAGTTGACGAAGGCTTGCCAGGAAGAGCCCGGTTCCGGTGAGCAGAAGGAAGGCGATGGCTACCTCCGCAATGACAAAGGCGCTGCGCAGGCGTTGCTTTTCAACCGATGCTGTAGCACTGCGGCCACCGTCGTACAGCTTGAGCGATGGATGCTGCCGTACCAGCTTGAGCGCAGGGCCGACCCCGGCAACGAGCGCGGTAAATAAACCTGCAGCGCCGGTAAAGGCCAGCAGCGCGGGATCGACGCGCACGCTGTAGCCTTCCGCCAGGCTGTGAGGGATGAGCCAAAGAAGAAGCCGTCCGAGGATGGGGCCGGAGGCGATGCCGATGAGGGTGGCGACCCCGGCGAGAAGCATGGTCTCGATCAGGAACGGTCTGAGAATTGCCATTGCATTGGCTCCCAGGACGGTGCGGATGGCAAACTCGCGCGTGCGCGCGGAAGTGCGCGCCAGGAAGAGCCCGGCGACGTTGGCGGAGGCAATCAGGAGCACGAGCGCGACGACTGCAAAGAGCACATGGAGAGGCTTGCGCAGAGGGCCGGCGGCAAATTGGGTGAGCGGGGTGGCGTAAAGGAACCATCCGGAGCTCGCTCCGTACGCATTCTTCCCTTCCCGCAGCACCTCCTCATGCATTTTTTGCGCCAGGCCGGCGTTGAGCTGGCCGAACGAAATGCCAGGTCGCAGGCGCAGATATGCATAGTAGAACTCGTTGAATCGTTCCCCCGCAGCGAAGGCTTGTGGGGTGAGCGCGATGGGCACCCATAGCTGTTTGCCCCGGGGCCAATCGAAGTCGCTGCGCATGACCCCGACGACCTGGTAGGGCTTCTGGTCCAGCATGATGCTCTGTCCGAGGACGTCGCGGCGGCCGCCGAAGGCGCGTTGCCAAAGGCTATAACTGATGACAGCCACCGGCCCGGCGCCGGGTTGATCTTCCTGGGCGGTGAAGGTGCGCCCAAGAATGGGGCGGGCTCCGAAAACCTGAAACCACTGCACGCCGACCTGTTCGGCGGGGAGATGTTCGACGGTTCCGTCATGGACGATGTTGAAGCTGGTATCGCGGGCGAGCGAGGCGGCCTCGACTTGATCCTTGAGAGCAGCCGCGTCCATGAGATCAGGCACAGAGACGAAGGGGATATCGAGGGAGAATTGCGTATATCGAACCTTCATGACTGCGACGCGCTCTGGGTAGTCGACTCCAGCGGGGTGGCGGAGGACTCCGTTGACCACACTGAAGATGGCAGCGTTGGCTCCGATACCCAACACCAGAGTGAGAATCGTAGTCAACACGAATCCAGGCATGCGGCCGAGCTGACGAAGCGCGTGGCGCAATTCATGAAGAGACATAGACGGAGAGCTCCTCAGCTTGTGTTTACGGATTTAGGGGGCCGATTTGTTCCCCGGTCCATCTTCTTTCTCTGCTGTTTTAATATGGACAGCGGTCCCCACAGGCGAGGGTTAAAGTAGGGTATGGCCGATATCAAGAGCACCGATCTTCTGCAGCAGTTCGCTAGTGACAATTATTCCGGCATCTGTCCTCAGGCGTGGGCGGCGATGGAAGCCGCTAATCATGGCCACGTCTCTGGCTACGGAGATGACCCCTGGACTGCGGCCGCGGCTGACGCCTTCCGCGAGTTGTTTGAAACGGACTGCGAGGTGTTTTTTGCATTCAACGGCACGGCGGCCAATTCCTTGGTGCTCGCGTCCCTTTGCCAGTCGTATCACGCCGTCATCTGCTGTCAATCCGCCCATGTAGAGACGGATGAATGCGGGGCTCCCGAGTTCTTTTCCAATGGCTCCAAGATCCTTACTGCTGACAGCGACGACGGGAAACTCACGCCGGCTGCAATCCACCTGATTGCTACCAAACGACAAGACATCCATTACCCTAAGCCGCGTGCCGTTACCATCAGTCAATCCACCGAAACAGGCCGCGTCTACACAGTTGAGGAGCTGCATGCTCTCTCGCAAGAGTGCCGGCAACACGGGCTGCGGTTACACATGGATGGAGCCCGCTTCGCCAATGCCTGTGCCAGCCTTGGCTGTTCGCCCGCAGAGCTTACCTGGAAAAGCGGTATCGACGTGCTCTGCTTCGGGGGCACTAAGAACGGAATGGCGGTAGGTGAAGCGATTCTGTTCTTCGATCGGAAGCTGGCCCAAGACTTCGACTACCGCTGCAAGCAGGCAGGGCAACTGGCCTCAAAAATGCGTTTTCTTGCTGCTCCATGGGTGGGCATGCTCAACAGTGGCGCGTGGCTCAGCAACGCCGCGCACGCCAATGAGTGTGCAGGATATCTAGCAGATCAGCTGGCTGGGATCCGGGGAGTGGAGATTGCTTCTCGGCCGCAGGCAAACGCTGTGTTCGTCCAAGCTGCGGACGAGGTCCTCGAGGCTCTGCGCCGGCGGGGGTGGAAGTTCTATACCTTTATTGGAGGCGCGGCGCGATTCATGTGCTCATGGGACACGGATCGCAAACGCATCGACGAGTTTTGCCGCGATATGCGGATTTGCGCTGAGCAGTCTTCGATGCAGGCCAGGTAATACACAAATAGAATTGCCTGATATAAGCCGTCTTAGCAATGTGGGCGAGTCCGGATCTACCAAATCTCGAGACTGAGTCCCTTGGCAGTCCTGTAGGACGCGATGAGTTCAAAGTCCGAGCGGTCAGACGTTACCAGGCGCGCACCGTGAGACCGCGCCGTCAAAGCGATCAGTACATCAGAATGAAGATTTCGCAGTTTTTCCGGTGTAAAACCTCGGTCCTGGCGCATTTGGCTCAGAAGCTCACCAGAGTCTAACCAGTTCTGTTTGGAAGGCGCTAATACTGCATGGTTTTTCTCCAGAGTTCGCAGATAGGCACGCTCCGCCGGCTTGGTGGCACCCCGCCACAGCTCGGCGAGCACCACCGCAGAAATCCTTAGTATGCCCGCAAGCGAATCCATACGACCCTGGTGCTCTCCGGTGCGCAGATAACTAACCAGGATCGACGTGTCCAAAATGAAAAGACTACTCGACATAACCATCAAACGACAGCTTCCCCGCGTGCTTTTTCATAAGATTTTTGAATCGCTTAAGAGCAACGATTTCCCTGAGCGCAATGTGAACAGCTTCGGTTCGTGATTTCACTCCCAGGATCTTGGCCGCTTCGTCGGCCAGATGGGTATCAAGTCGGATCGAAGTCATTTTGACGGCCATTGGCGAGTCCTCCTGGGTATATACATTATGTGTTCTCTGTATATAAGGTCAATCTATGGCTGGTGCAGCGCGCACTGCAATACCTCAGCCAGGTGGACAGCCTTGCGGCCGGTTGCTTGGAAGATCTGCTCGCGGCAGCTGAAGCCGTCAGAGACGATTAGCGTATCCGGATCGGCATTCCGTACTGCGGGCAAGAGCACTCGCTCTCCGATCGCCTGGGACACAGCGTATTTCTTCTGCTCAAAGCCAAAGGGCCCCGCCATTCCGCAGCAACCCGCGTCCAAGGTCTTCAGTTCGGAGCCCATTTTGCGCAGCAACTCCTCTTCGGCGGTCATCTTCATGATTGCTTTGTGGTGACAATGTCCATGAAGCAGCAGCTTTCGTGACAGTTGCGGAGGCTGATAAGCATGTTGTTGCAGAAACTCGCTGAGCAGGAAAGTCTGACACCGCAGGCGATCGGCACGCACATCCTCAGGAAAGAGGTTGCGCAGTTCGTCGCGAAATACCGACGCGCAACTCGGTTCCAAGATCACGATTGGTAGGCCGGCGTCGATCTCCGGCGCTAGCAGTCGCATGACGCGCTGCAGGTATTGCTTGGCCTTGTCGAGCATGCCAAAGTCGTACAAGGGGCGGCCGCAGCACAGATGGTTTCGGGGGACGCTTACGCTGAACCCTGCGTGCGTAAGTACTTCAAATGCAGCCCGACTTGTCTCAGGCTTAAAGTAATTATTGAAGGTATCCGGCCAGAGAACCACACCCGGTCTGCCGTCTTTCGCAGTCGTCCGTTGTTTCGAGGCCCACTTCTGAAAGCTGATGGGAGCGAGCTGGGGTGTCTGCCGCTGGGGAGCAAGGTCGAGGGCTTTCTGCAACCAGCGCTTTGCCATCGGGGCGTTGTTTAGGACATTGGCGAAACGCGGAGCCAACGAACCAACCGCTGCCCAGCGATCGATCATGCCGAAGGCGTAGGCGTGCAGGGGACGTCGCTTTCCCTCGTAGTAATGAGACAAAAACTCTGCTTTATAGGTGGCCAGATCCACGTTCGCTGGGCATTCCGACTTGCAAGCCTTGCATGCAAGGCATAAGTCGAGCGCCTGCTTGACCTGCTCGTTCTTCCAAGCGCCATCGATCACCTCGCCCTGCAGCAGCTCGAAGAGCATGTGGGCGCGTCCCCGCGTGCTGTGCTCTTCTTCGAGCGTCACCATGTAGCTCGGGCACATCGAACCACTGTCCTGCTTGCGGCAGGTTCCGACTCCAATGCATCGCGCTGCGGCGTTGGCGAAGGAGCCGCTGTCCTCGACAAACTTGAAGTGGGTCTTCGGTTGCAACGGTTTGTAATCCGCACCGAGGCGCAGGTTCTCGGTGGGCAGATAGGCATCCACCACCTTATGCGGGTTCATTTTGTTCTGCGGATCCCACACGGCCTTGAATTGACCAAAGGCATTCATCAGCTCAGGCCCAAACATCTTTGGCAGCAATGAACCGCGGGATTGTCCGTCGCCGTGCTCGCCGGAAAGCGAACCTCCGTAGCTGACGACGAGGTCGGCGGCCCTCTCTACGAATTCGCCATACTTGCGAATTCCCGCTTCGCTCTGCAAGTCAAAGCTGACACGCATGTGTATGCAGCCATGCCCGAAATGCCCGTAGAAGGCGCCTTCGTACTGATATTCGTTCATGAGCGCGCGAATGTCTCGCAGGTAGCGACCTAGCTTTTCCGGAGCCACCGCCGCATCATCCCATCCTTCCCATTGCGGCGCCGCTCCGGGAGCAAACGCCGCTGCACGGGGGCCGGATTCGCGCAGATGCCAGACGGCGCGCGCCTCAGACGGCGTGTAGATTCGGGTATTCGGCGCATCGGGCATTTGCTTCAGGCGATCTATCAATTGTTCAGCCAGACGGCGCGCATGCTGCGCATCGTCAGAACCAAATTCAACCAGCACGATGCCGCGCCCTTCAGGCAGCAGTTCGAGTTTAGGAGCTCCCTTGCGGCGTAGTCCGTCGACGATGCTTCCCTCGAAGCCTTCGAAGCCGATTGGCTGAAAAGTCAGGATCTCAGGGACATGGTCTGCCGCAACAAAAGCGTCATGGTATCCGACTCCAACCAGCACGCGATGCTGCGGGCTGGGGATCAGCTTTACCTTGGCTTCGAGCACCGTTACGCAGGTGCCCTCCGTCCCGACCAGCGCACGCGCCACATTGAAGTCGCTCCGGTAGCAGCTCATCGAGGTTGTAGCCAGAGACGCGCCGGGGAATTTGCGGGAAGCGCGCCCGTATCTGATCCGCGTACCGATCCCCGATGGCCCGCAGCGCTTTGTAAATCTCGGCGCGCCGGCCGCCTTGCTCAAGGATGGAATTTAACTCCTCCGTCGTTGTCGGGCCAACGGTCATCTGCGTTCCGTCATAGAGCAAGATGCGCAGCTCTTCGATGTTGTCTACCGTTTTGCCACCTAAGAGAGAGTGGGTGCCGCAGGAGTTGTTCCCGATCATGCCGCCGATCGTGCAACGGTTGTGGGTGGAGGGATCGGGCGCAAAGGTCAGCTTGTGAGCTTCTGCCTGGTTGCGGAGCGTGTCGAGGACAACCCCGGGCTGCACCCGGGCAAAGCATTGTTGCGGGTCGAGCTCGAGGATCCGATTCATGTACTTGGTGAAGTCGAGCACCACGGCGACATTGCAGCACTGACCCGCCAGGCTGGTACCTGCTCCGCGGGCCAACACCGGCGCTCCGTATTTGCGGCAGACGGCCATGGCCGCAGACTACGTCGTCCGCATCGCGTGGAACTACCAGGCCGATGGGAACCTGACGGTAGTTGGATCCATCGGTCGAGTACATGGCGCGGCTCCCGCGATCGAAACGAACTTCTCCCTTAATGTTTTGCTTTAACTCTTTTTCAAGCTCGGGTGCCTGGGGGAAGGTATCTACAGGTTTGCCGTGGGAACTCAGTGCGAGGGGCGGAAGAGTCTGCATCGTTCCCCTAGCTGCCGGCAGGTGCTGAGGTTTCGACAGGGGCAAGGGATTCAAGGGCGGCGGTTACGCCCCCCGCCCGGTAGGGCACGCCAGCTAAGCGTAGGCCCATCTCGACTCCGCTGAGTGTTCCCGCCAGCATCAAGTCATTGAAGCTGCCGAGATGGCCGATGCGAAAGACTCTGCCGGCCAACTTGGAGAGACCAGCTCCAAGAGACATGTCGAAGTTTTCCAGGATGATCCTGCGTAAACGATCCGCATCGTGGCCCTGCGGCATAAACACCGCAGTCAGCGCGCTCGAGTACTCAGTGGGATCTTCGCAGACAATCTCCAAGCCCCAGGTGCGCACTGCGGTGCGCGTCGCTTCCGCGTGGCGGTCATGGCGACGGAATACATTGCTCAGGCCTTCCTCCTGCAGCATGGCCAACGCTTCCTTCAAGCCGTAAAGCAACGTGGTTGCTGGAGTGAATGGAAAATAGCCGTTGCGATTGGGGCCAAGCATCTCCTGCCAATCCCAATAAGAACGCGGCAATTTTGCGCTCTTGCTAGCGGCCAGCGCTTTTTGCGAGATCGCGTTAAAGCTCAGCCCCGGCGGCAGCATCAGTCCCTTCTGCGAACCTGAGATGCTTACATCCACTTCCCATTCGTCGTGGCGGTAATCGATGGAGCCGAGGGAAGAGATGGTATCCACCATCAGCAGCGCCGGATGGCCGGACCGATTCATCTCGCGCCGGATGGCTGCGATCTTACTAGTCACTCCGGATGAGGTCTCATTGTGGACCACCATCACTGCCTTGTAAGTGTGGCGATCGTCGGCGGCTAGCCGGGAAGCCACTTCGCCGGCATCCACCCCTCTCCGCCAGTTGCCCGGAACATAGTCGACTGCGATGCCGAAGCGCTCCGCAAGCTGCCGCCAGAGTTGGGAAAAATGCCCGGTCTCAAACATCAACACCCGGTCACCAGCGGACAGAGTGTTGACGATGGCCGCTTCCCACGCCCCCGTGCCCGACGCGGGATAGATCACCACTGGACCGGTGGTTTGAAAGATGGGGCGCAGGTTCTCCAGAACCTCGGAGCCCAGCCTGGCAAACTCCGCGCTGCGATGATCGATGACCGCGCGATGCATCGCCCGCTGAATTCGATCGGGGACGTTTGTGGGTCCGGGAATCTGGAGAAAGTGCCGGCCGGCGCGTGTCAAGATAATCTGCCCCAGCATTTCACTTCTGGTGCATACAAAGCAACCACTCCCGACGTGGCTTTTCCTCAAGAAAAGCCACACTTCGCTGAACTCGAGTGTGCAGAGTAGAAGTGAAAATGCTCTAGAATTCTAACCCATGGTGAAACCGCCATCGATTGCTAGCGGCGATCGCGACCATCTATAGTGTAAGGCCAACGCATGGCGACGGATCGTTTCTCCCGAATGCAGCGGCGGGCCTTTCTAAAGCTTACTGGCGCGATGGCGGCCTTTCGTCTCACGCCACCTGTCCTTGCGGTTCCGAGCCACAGGATTTCCGTGGTCATCGATGACAGCGACCCGATTGCCTGCAGCGATCCGGTCCATTGGGCCGCAGGCCAGCTTCAGAGTGCGTTGCTTGCCAAAGGCTTCCTTTGCGATATTGCTCCCTCTTCGGATCAGCGCAAAGACTCGACCTTTTCCATCGCGGTGGGCGGCGCCGCCTCAAGCCTGGCGCGGAATTTCCCCCTGGCGGGAACCGGCCTCAGCACTCCGGAGAGTCTTCGCCTCATTCCGGGATATTTGGCAGAAGGACCGGCAACCCTGGTCTCCGCCAGCGGCCAACGAGGATTCATCTACGGGTTGTTGGAGTTGGCAGAGCGGGTTCGATTCTCGCCTGAGCCCGGCACTGCGCTGCGACTGAGCAACTCTGTCGAGGAAGAGCCCGCGAACCAGGTCCGAAGCGTCGCTCGTGCGTTCTGCAGCGAGCTCGAGGATAAGCCCTGGTATTACGACAAGGATTTCTGGCGACGATATCTCGATCTTCTCGTGGCCAGCCGCTTCAATCGATTCAACTTCACCTTCGGAATAGGCTACGACTTCCCTCGCGGAGTCACCGGCGACTACTTTCACTTCCCTTACCCGTATCTCGTCGATGTCCCCGGCTACGATGTGCGGGTGGTTCGACTCGGCAGCGAGACGGGAGAACAAAACCTTGCCCCGTTTACCTCCGATGAGCGGCAAAAGAATCTTCAGATGCTGCGTTTCATTGCTGCCGAGACCGGTGCGCGGGGACTGCAATTCCAATTGGGATTGTGGACCCACGCTTACGAGTGGACAGATAGCCCGCGCGCGCATCACCGGATCGAAGGGTTAACTCCCCAGACGCATGCGGCGTATTGCCGCGACGCATTGGCCATCCTTTTAAAGGAGTGCCCGCAAATTCAAGGGCTCACGCTTCGGGTGCACGGGGAGAGCGGAATCCCGGAAGGGAGCTATCCATTCTGGAAGACGTTATTTGAAGCGATCTCGGGAAGTGGCCGGAAGATCGAGATCGACATGCACGCCAAGGGTGTGGATCAGACCATGATCGACATAGCGACAGCCACAGGCATGCCGGTTAAGCTAGGAGCTAAGTACTCCGCCGAGCACCAAAGTCTTGGTTACAACCAGGCGGATATTCGGGAACTGGAGATACCGGAACCGGACCGCATGGAGACCGGCGTCTTCAGCGTAAGCAACGGGGCCCGCCGCTTCACGCGCTATGGCTATGCCGATTTCTTTCAGCAGGGCAGCCGCTATCAATTGCTCTTTCGCTTATGGCCAGGAACTCAGCGGCATCTGCTCTCGGGCGATCCGGAGATGGCCGCAGCGTACGGCCGCACTTCCCACTTCTGCGGAGCGGCCGGCCTGGAGATATTTGAGCCTCTCTTCTTCAAGGGACGCGAAGGCTCCGGGCTCCCGGGCGGCCGTTGTGCTTACGCCGACGCATCGCTCAACCCGAAGTTGGGTGACTGGGAGAAATTCGAATACTTCTATCGTGTCTGGGGACGATGTCTCTACAACCCAGACGCCGATCCGGAGAGCTGGCGCCGATACCTGAAGAGCAGTTTTGGACGAGGTGCGCCTTCGCTGGAAAGCGCTTTGGCCAACGCCAGCCGCGTTTTGCCGCTGGTGACGTCGGCTCATCTGCCTTCGGCTTCGAATCACGCATTCTGGGCCGAGATATACGACAATATGCCGATCGTCCTGGGGAGCGAGCGGTCCCCCTACAGCGACACGCCTACACCCAAGTGTTTTGCCACGGTGAGTCCTCTGGATCCGCAGCTTTTTTCTACCATTGCCGACCATGCCGGAGACCTGCTGGCCGTGCGCTGCAACGCGAAATATTCGCCGATCGAAGTTGCGCAATGGTTAGAGGACTACACAGCGGGGTCCGCCAAGGCTTTGGCAAGAGCGCGCCTGGAAGCGACGTCGCACACCTCGCCTGAGTTTCGGCGGATCGAAGAGGACGTTCTAATCCAGAATGGATTGGGCACTTTCTTTGCGGCCAAGCTGCGCAGCGCGGTCTTATTTGAGATTTACCAGCGAACAGGCAGTGCTGACGCCGGGCAGCGCGCGCTGGCTCAGTACAAAAAAGCGCGCGAGGCGTGGGCAACCATGGCCTCTCGCGCCAATAGCGTGTACCAACCTGACATCACTTACGGCAGCGTTCCGATGCGGCGCGGAAATTGGACCGACCGGATTCCGGGTATCGATAAGGATATTGCGGCGATGGAAAGCAAGCTGCAAACTCCGCCTTCTTCGCCCGAGTCCTCGCAAAATGTCGAGCAGGCAATCCAAGCAGCCACGGGCAGGCCGAACCGGCCGTCGGTTCATTGTGTCCACACGCCACCGGCGAGCTTTCATCCCGGGCAGCCGCTCTCGTTGTCGTTGCTTATTCCCGGCGGGGCTGCTCACGATGCGCCCAGTGCCGTGCATCTCTACTACCGTCACGTCAACCAGGCGGAGCGCTGGTTGTCAGTGGAAATGCAACGCGGTCACGACGGTTATAGTGCCGCCATTCCCGGGAACTACACAAATTCAGCCTTTCCGCTGCAGTACTACTTTGTGCTTCAACGCGGAGCCGACGCGGCGTGGCTCTCTCCGGCCTTCAATTCGACGCTTTCGAACCAGCCGTACTTTGCGATATCGAAGCGGAGTGGCTCCTGATTCTTAGCGCTCGTCCAAGGTGGACGATCCGTACAGCGGCGCCCCTGTCAGTCGAAATGGCTCAGGCTGCCGCCCGCGGCTTGATTTTCTTCAAGTCCTTGTTGGCGCGCGCCAAGCGCAGATCGTAATCCGCTTGTAAATTCATCCAGAATTGCGCCGGAAGACCGAAATACGTCCCGAGACGAAGCGCAGTATCCGCGCTGATGGATCTCTTGCCGTGTACGATGTCATTGATCCGAGGAAGGGTGACGTGGATATCCTTGGCGAGGCGATATCGTGTAAGCCCCATAGGCTCCAGAAACTCCTTGAGCAAAATCTCTCCTGGATGAATAGCATGTGTTGACTTGATCTGCGGTGCTGCCTGAGGCATAAATTCGTCGCCCTTTCAGTGATAGTCTACGACTTCCACTTCAAACGCATTTCCTGCGTTCCAACTGAAACAGATTCGGTATTGATCGTTGACGCGGATAGAGTGTTGACCGCTCCTGTCCTGCGTTAATTCCTCTAACCTGTTGTTCGGCGGGACGCGTAAGTTATTAAGTTCTAAAGCAGCGTTCAGGATCATTAATTTTCGCAAAGCGACACGTCGAAGGTTGGCCGGAATTCGGCGGCTTCTGCCAGTCTCCCAAAGCAGCTTGGTATCTGCGTCACCGAAGCTGACGATCATGAGGTATGGTATCGCAAGGCGGTAGTATTGTAAAGCGATACTAGAAGCCATTCCCCCTTCTCCCGTCACGGGCTATAATTGCGGACGATCGGATGGCACATGCTGATCGGTCGTTCACTTAGATCTTTTGCTCCAAGGAATGGTTATGAATTCACGGGTATCGCGGTTCCCCTGGTTAGCCCTGGGCACGATTTTATGTTTGTTGCCATTGTCAGCGCAGCAATCTACTCCTGCTGCGCAAGGCGCACCTCGGCCATGGGGCCAGAACCCCAACGGGATGCATGTCTACCTCCAGGCGGGGCTCAAGACTCACTTTGCAGGCCAACACGACTACCCACAGTTTCTCGCGGACTGGAGCAAGATCCTTACCGACCACGGGGCCATCGTCGATGGCTCTTTGCATCACCCCAGCGCTCAAGAACTTGAGGGTGTTGACGTGCTGGTGATCTATAAGGGAGACGACGGCTACATGACCGATAGCGAAAAGAGCGCGCTCGAAGCCTTCGTCAAACGTGGAGGAGGTATCGTCAGCCTCCACGATTCTCTGTGTGGCCCCGATCCTGCCTACTTCGCAACCCTGGTGGGGGGCGCCAAGAAACATGGCGAGGTGAATTACACGCTGGGCGCGGAAATCCCTTACACCATTGTGGACAAATCGAACCCCATCATGGCGGGTATGTCGGACATCACGATCTTCGATGAAGCGTTCTACTCCATGACATGGTCCAAGGACCCCCCGATCCACGTGCTCGCAACCGCCGTGATCCCCGGAACTCCCAGCGCCGGCAAGCACAAGGGAGAGGTTGTTCCGCAAATCTGGACCTATGAACACACGCTTCCTGGCGGCCAGCCCGCGCGGGCCTTCGTTTGGATGCAGGGGCATACCTACGCCAACTTCGCCAACCCGCAAATTCAAGGCATGCTGTTGCGTGGTATTGCATGGGCAGGCAAGAGGCCGGTGGATGAACTGGTCAATTACAAGCCTCCGGTACGCAAGACGCCCAGCCCTTATGGGACTGGCCAGTAGGATGCCCTTCAGCCGAATCGTTCTAGCCGCTCTGCTGGCAGGTGCCGTTAGCAGCGCCCAAACCAGCCAGGCCCCGACGCATTGGCCCGTGCAGGATGGCAACTATGTCATCAGCAACTTCCACTTCGGCAGCGGTGAATCCATCCCCGAGTTGAAGCTTCACTACCTAACGCTGGGCAAGCCTCACCGCGATGCCGCCGGACACACCGACAACGCCATCCTGCTTCTCCACGGTACGGGTGGGGACGCCCATTCCCTCCTCAACCCTATCTTTTCCGACGTGCTCTTCGGGCCCGGGCAGCCGTTGGATATTACGAAGTTCTACATCATCCTTCCTGATGACATCGGCCACGGCGAGTCGAGCAAGCCCTCCGATGGCCTGCGCATGCACTTCCCTCACTATGACTATGACGACATGGTCGCCTCGCAACACGCCATGCTGGTGGACGGCCTCCATGTCGATCATTTGCGGCTGATTCTCGGTACCTCCATGGGGTGCATGCAATCGTTCGTGTGGGGAGAGACGTATCCGCAATTCTCCGACGCGCTTGCCCCATTCGCCTGCCTGCCGGTCGAGATTGCCGGCCGCAACCGCATGTTTCGCTACATGGCGATGCAGATGATCCGCAGCGATCCTGCCTGGAAGAACGGCGACTACACGACCGAACCCGTCGAAGGCTTGCGCGGCGCTAATGACCTGATCCTCATTGCCGGCTCCGCGCCGCTGAGGCTGCAAAAAGACTTCCCCACACGGGTTGCGGCCGAACGTGCCGTCGATCGTGCGCTCGATTCTCTCATTGCCCACACCGACGCTAACAACTTCCTCTACTACGTAGACGCCTCGCGTAATTACAATCCGGAGCCGAAGCTCAGCACCATTACCGCACCCGTCCTTTGGATCAATTCCGCGGATGACTTTATCAACCCGCCCGAACTTGGCATCGCGCAAAAGATGGTGACGAGAATGCCACACGCGAAGTTCATTCTCATCCCCATCTCGGATGCGACGCGTGGACACGGCACTCACACCGCGGCCGCGGTGTGGAAGGATTACCTGGTTGAGTTCCTGCAGGAGACAGAGAAGAAGTAGCCTTAATTCAGGACGAAGGCGTACAGCGTATCGCCTCCTCCAGCAAACAGATCGTAATCGTCGCTAAACAATAGGTTGCCTGCAGGCGGGGCTTTCGATGGATTCTGCTGCGGTTTGCGGTTCTCCCCTCCCGGGCCCATCGTCCTAAGATATACTTCAGCTTTTCGGTCGTCGATAGGCTCTTCACTTCCCTCCTGGGAGCAGTCCGATGAGTGCAGATGTTCTTGTAGCAGGCGCTGGGCCGGTCGGATTAGCGATGGCGATTGGCCTTGCCCGATACGGCGTCTCGGTCCGCATCGTCGATAAGGCGGCAGAACGTACGGATAAATCAAAGGCACTCGTGCTGTGGAGCCGGACGTTGGAGCTGCTGGACTCCGCCGGCTGTAGTGAACCCTTCATCGATGCAGGCTGTAAGGTTTCAGCTGTCTCCATCGTGGAAGGTAGCAAGCAGATAGCCCACCTGACTCTCGCCGGAGTGGCGTCTCCGCATCCCTACGCGCTGATGCTTCCGCAGAGCGACACGGAGCGGCTGTTGGAGGAACATTTAAATCGCCTTGAAGTACAGGTGGAACGCAGCGTCGAGCTGACACAGTTTGCGGCCTCCGCAGACCAGGTGGTCTCCACACTACGCCACGCCGACGGTCATGAGGAGAAGCTAGAAACAGCGTGGCTGATCGGATGCGATGGAGCTCACAGCACCGTGCGCCATCAACTGGGGATGGAGTTCGTCGGTGACACGATGCCCAGCAACTGGATACTCGCTGACGTCCATCTGAGCAACTTCCCCTGGGGGGAAGAAATCGTCATCGCCTGGCACGCGGATGGCGTGCTGGCATTTTTCCCTATCGTGCCAGGACGGTACCGAATCATTGCCGACATCGGGAATACGCAGCGATCCGATCCAACCCTGGCTGAGGTCCAGGCGATTCTGGACCAGCGCGGCCCCGGCGGCATTGTAGCTTCGCAGCCAGTCTGGCTGGCCGGCTTTGGCATTAATGAACGCAAGGTCGCCGACTATCATTCCGGCCGGGTGTTCCTGGCCGGTGATGCTGCTCATATCCATAGTCCCGCAGGTGGGCAAGGAATGAATACGGGAATCCAGGATGCCTGCAATCTTGCCTGGAAGCTGGCGCTCGTTCATCACGGAAGTTGCGCGGCGGAGCCGCTTCTGGATAGTTACAGCTTGGAGCGCAGCGAGGTCGGGAGACAGGTGCTGGAGGCGACTGGCCGGGCAACCACCATTGGCTTGATCACGGGCGACATCAAGCAATCGATTCGCAACCATATCGCGTCCCTTATCTTTGGGTTGTCGCCCGTACGTAAGGTACTCTCTGAGGTACTCACGGAGCTTTCGATCGGCTATCCCCACAGCCCGCTCAGTGCTGGTGGCCGATATGGGCACGGTGGCCCCGCCGCCGGTGAGCGGGCTCCTATACGTGCAGAGGACACGCCCGTCGGAGCGGGGGCAACGCCCCTTTTTGCTTTATTTGCGGAAGATGACGGTACAGCTAATGAATTAGTTGCCCATTATCCCGGCGTTCTCGATCCGAAGATACGAAAGCCTTTCCATGAGGGCGGACTCTGGCTGGTTCGACCTGACGGCTATACCGCGTTAGCGACAGCGCAAGGGCGCTGGGATCAAGTGGCGGCCTACCTGGGCCAGCTCCGTTGTACGAGCCGGTTGCGCAATGCGTCCACGGTGAGCTGATAGCTTTGCGCGTTCCCCCACGCGCAAACGAAATATAGGGTGCCCTCGGCCGGCAACCAGAAAAATCCAAAAAGGAAGAATCGCCAAGCATTCTTGGGGCTCTCAGAGGCGTGGAACGTGTGCTAAAGTCCTCTGGTACCCCCCACAGGTAGAATTGCGACCCCCGCACGACCGGGATCGAGGGCCCCCTTCTGTGCCTAGGAATGTCGTCCGGACCAACTTCGGAACCAGGAGAGTAGATGCGATCTCGACCAAAACCGCGATGCTCGCTGCCGTGTAATGCCCTCTTCACAATTCTCTTGTCAGCAACATTGTTGAACGGATGCCGCGAGAAACAGGAACCTCCGCGGCCTAGCCCGCCAGACGTCGAGGTCACGGAGGTTGTTCAGCGGAATGTCCCGGTCTACCACGAGTGGGTTGCTCAGTTAAACGGGCGCACCAACGCGCAGATTACGCCTAGAGTTCAGGGTTACCTGCTGACGCAGAATTACCGCAATGGCTTCTTCGTAAAAAAGGGGCAACTGCTGTACGAAATAGACCCTCGCGCATTTCAAGTAGCGATCGATCAAGCCAAGGCACAGGTGGCCGTAGCCGTGGCAAATCTGTCCAATGCGGACACTAATGTTGCGCGTGACAAACCGCTCGCCGCGCAGAGCGCTATTCCGCAAAAGCAACTGGATACTGATATCGCGACCCAGGCCGCAAGCAGGGCGCAACTGGACGCTGCAAAAGCCCAACTGGCGCAAGCGCAGTTGAACCTTGCCTGGACCAAAGTCTACTCACCCATCGACGGCATTGCCGGGCTCTCCACTTCCCAGATCGGCGACCTGGTGGGCACCACAACCACCATGACCACGATCTCCCAGGTAAATCCCATCTGGGCGTACTTCAATATCAGCGAAAGCGATTACCTGAGCGAGGCGCCGACGTTTTACCGCTTGATTAGCGGCAAGAAGGTGGCCAGCCCGGTACTCGAGTTTATCCAGGCAAACGGGGACACTTACTCGAAGAAGGGCCGCATTGTCCTGGTTAATCGAGAAGTTGCGTCGCAGACGGGAACCATACAACTGGTCGCCGAATTTCCCAATGCAGACGCGGTGCTTCGCCCCGGTGGCTTCGGACGCGTCCGGTTCCAGACAGGGATGAATGAAGGGGCGCTCCTGGTCCCACAACCGGCCGTCATCCAGGTGCAATCGATGTATCAGGTTGCGGTGGTCGAACCGGGCAATAAGGCCGGCTTCCGCATGGTAAAAGTGGGCGATCAGGTCGGCACCGACTGGATCATCACCGAAGGACTGAAGCCCGGGGACCAGGTCATCGTTCAAGGCTACATGAAGGTCAGAGAAGGCACGCCGGTAAGTCCCAAGCCATTTGTGGCTGCTCCCGTGGAGCACGAGTGATGTCAAAGTTCTTCATCAACAGGCCTATCGTAGCCATCGTTATTTCGATATTGATGGTCATTGCCGGCGTTGTTGCTTTGCTTCGCCTGCCTACTTCGCAGTTTCCCAACATCAGCGATCCGCAAATCCAAGTCACCGCCAACTACACCGGCGCGGACGCCAACACGGTCGCCCAGTCTGTGGCGACCCCAATCGAGCAGCAGATGGCCGGCGTGGATGGGATGAACTACATGTACTCGCAGAACGCGAGTAACGGCCAGATGTCCCTCACCGTGGACTTTGGCATCGACACCGATGCCAACACCGACCAGATCCTATCCCAGATGAGGGTCTTGCAGGCGAATGCGCAACTGCCCAGTGCGGTAATCAGCAACGGGGTGACGGTACAGAAGTCGACGGCTTCGCCGTTGATGCTGATTGATCTCTCTTCAGACAACAAGGACTTCGACAACATATTTCTTGCCAACTACGCGTACATCAATCTGAATGATGAATTGACACGGGTGCCAGGCGTGGCGTCGGTGTCGATCTTCGGCGCCGGGCAGTACGCAATGCGGTGTTGGGTCAATCCCGACAAGCTTGCCAACCTGGGTGTGACCATACCGGAAATTGTCAACGCCCTGCGCACCCAAAACACGGTGAACCCGGCAGGCCAGATCGGAGGGGAGCCGGTTCCACCGGGTCAGCAGTTCACTTACACGGTGCGAGCGCCGGGTCGGCTTCCCTCCGCGGAAGAGTTTGGCGAGATTATCGTTCGGGCGAATAGCAACGGAGGAATTCTCCGTTTGAAAGACGTCGCGCGCGTGGAATTGGGGGCAACGAACTACTCAGTGATTGGCCGCTACAACGGCAAACCGGCGGCGCTGCTGGCGATCTACCAGGCCCCTGGAAGCAATGCAGTCACTACGGCAGAGGCCGTTCGTAAAGTGATGGAGGAGGCGAAGACCAGGTTCCCCGAAGGTCTGAACTATGTGGTTGCGCTCGACACGACGCTGGCCGTCACCTCGGGCATCAAGGATATCGAAGACACCATCCTCGAAGCCCTGGTACTGGTCACCTTCGTGGTGTTCCTCTTCCTTCAGGGCACCAGAGCCACGCTGATTCCTCTGTTGGCAGTTCCGGTTTCGCTGGTTGGAACGTTCATCATTTTTCCTTTACTCGGATTTTCTATTAACACGCTCTCGCTGTTTGGCCTGGTGCTCGCGGTCGGCCTGGTAGTCGATGATGCGATCGTAGTGGTGGAGGCGGTGGAGCACCATATCGAGAACGGTATGACATCGCACGATGCAGCATTGCGCGCGATGGAGGAAGTCAGCGGGCCGGTCATTGCCATTGCTCTGATCCTGGCCGCGGTGTTCATTCCCACCGCCTTTATCCCCGGCATCACGGGCAGGCTCTACCAACAATTTGCGGTTACCATCGCGGTTTCCGTAGCCTTGTCCGCCTTCAATGCCCTGAGCCTCAGCCCTGCTCTCGCTGCCATGCTGCTTCGTCCCAAGAAGGAGTTCCGCGGTCCACTGGGCGCCTTCTTCCGCTGGTTCAATCGGGTATTTGGCCGGGCCACGGATGGATATGTAAGCACCTGCCGGCATTTGATCCACAAGTCCGGTGTTGCTTTTCTGTTGTTGCTGCTCGTTGTTGGGGGAACGTATCTACTAAGCAAAAATGTTCCCGGCAGTTTTCTTCCTGATGAAGACCAGGGGTTCATGTATGTAGGACTGCAGTTGCCGCCGGCATCCTCATTGCAGCGAACTTCCGCCGCTTCACGGCAAGTGGAAGATATTCTGATGAAAACGCCGGGGGTTCGGTACGTCAGCTCGGTGGTGGGTTATAGCTTGTTGAGCGGAGTGAGCACGACCTACAGTTCCTTCTTTTTTGTCTCCTTCAAAGATTGGTCAGAGAGGAAGTCTCCCGACGAGAGCTATACCGCTATCAAGCAGCACCTGGCTATGGCTCTCTCCAAGGTAACCTCGGGCATTGCCTACTCCTTTCCGCCACCTGCGATTCCCGGTGTGGGCACCTCGGGAGGATTCAGTTTCGTGCTCGAGGATCGATCCGGGGGAACCACGGAGTTCCTGGCACAGCAAGAGCAAGTCTTTGTTGCAGCAGCGAACAAGCGGCCGGAATTGGCGGGCGTGATGACGACTGCCTTACTGAGCGTTCCACAGGTCGGAGTGACCGTCGATAAGGCAAAGGTGCTTACGCAACAAGTGTCCCTGGGGGACGTGTACCAGACTCTGCAGACTTTTATGGGCGGCGCGCTGGTGAATTACTTCACTCGTTTTGGCCGGCAGTGGCAGGTGTATGTCCAGGCAGAAGGAAGCTATCGCACTTCGCCCAATAACCTGGGTAAGTTCTATGTAACCAACGCTAATCGCCAACTGGTTCCACTGAGCACACTTACTGGAAACGACCGGCAGGACGGCCCGGAGTTCGTAACCCGCTATAACCAGTTCCAGGCGGTTCAAATTAACGGGGCTGCGGCCCCAGGATATAGTTCGGCTCAAGCGATCGCGGCGCTTGAAGATGTCTTCAAACAGACTATGCCGTCGCAGATGGGATATGACTGGACCGGCATGACGTACCAGGAGGTCAAAGCTGCGCAGGGGGTAAGCCCTGCCGTAATCTTTGCGTTGTCGTTTGTCATTGTGTTTCTGATTATGGCCGCGCAATACAACAGTTGGACCCTCCCTTTCAGTGTCCTTCTGGGCGTGCCCATTGCGATCTTCGGAGCATTCGCTGCGTTGTATTTCAGACGTCTCGATAACGATGTGTATGCCCAGGTTGGCCTGGTGATGCTGATCGGTCTATCCGCGAAAAACGCCATTCTGATCGTTGAATTCGCCAAAGACGAATACGAAAACGGAAAGTCATTGCTCGACGCATCCCTGACCGGCGCCAGGCTTCGACTGCGGCCCATCCTCATGACCGCCTTCGCCTTTATTCTTGGTTGCGTGCCGTTGTGGATCGCCTCCGGAGCAGGTGCAGTCTCCAGACGTGTGCTGGGCACAGCGGTGATCGGTGGTATGCTCGCCGCCTCTCTCATCGCCATCTTCTTCATTCCTGTTTCCTTTGATGTTGTCGAGCGAGCGGGTCTTCTTTTCAGTCGCGAGAAACGGCCGCCTGAGGCCGCGGCAGAGCCGGGGCCAGTCAAATGAGAGCCAGACTCCTCAGCGCCGCTGTGTTGTTGCTCACCTTGTCTGGTTGCAAAGTGGGCCCTAACTACCAACGTCCTACGGTCGATGTACCGGGCCAGTATCGCGGGCTCGCACCCGGGGTCGGCACAGGCCAGCCTTTCGGCGAGATGAAATGGGAGTCCGTCTTTACTGATCAAGTGCTGCAGAGCCTAATCAAGGAGGCGCTCACCAACAACTATGACATGCGCATCGCCGCCAGCAATATCCTTCAGGCCGAAGCATCTTTGGGCGTGACGCGGGCGAATCAACTGCCAACTCTGTCGGGAACTTTTGGCATACAGAACGAACGCTCTGCAGCCTTTCCCGGCGCCCCCACGTATGACACCGCCGGCCTGCAGCTGAACTACCTGGTGGACTTCTGGGGACAATACCGCAGAGCGACGGAGGCAGCCCGCGCCAATCTTCTGGCCAGCCAGTACGCTCAACGCCTGGTTCAAACCACGCTCATTGCCGGCGTAGCGTCGGCCTACTTTCAATTGCGCCAGTTGGATTCCCAACTCGACTTCTCCAGGCAGACCGTGGTGTCGGATCGCGATAGCGTGCGCATCAACACCATTAACTATAAGGGGGGAGAATACGCGATCACCGATGTGTATCAGGCGCAGCTGCTTTTACAGCAGGCGGAAGCGGAGGTCATTACCCTTCAACAATCGATTGAACAAACGGAAAATCAGCTCAGTGTGTTGTTGGGCAGAAATCCGGGACCGATAAGCCGCGGCCTGAACCTGACCGATGAACCGCATCTGGATGAAGTTCCGGTCGGTTTGCCCTCGACGATCCTGGAGCGGCGGCCCGATGTCCGCCAGGCTGAAGAGTCGCTGGTTGCGGCGAACGCGAACGTGGGAGTGGCTAAGGCGGCGTATTTTCCTCAAATCCCCTTAACCGCCAGCTTTGGGGCATCGAGCACCGCGTTGACAAGCTTCCTGCAAGGTCCGGCCACCTTCTGGGCCCTGGGTGGGCAGCTGGCGCAGCCGCTTTACGCCGGAGGGCGAATCACCAGCGGATACCGTCTCGCCCTGGCCCAACGGGAGCAAGCTGAGCTCACTTATAAACAGACTGTGCAACAGGCATTCGCCGACGTCTCCAACAGCCTGGTTGCCTATCGGCAGTCCCGGCTGTACCGCGTGAAGCTGGAGGAACAAACGACTACCTACAAAGAAACGTCGCGCCTGGCGAACGTTCGTTTTACGGGAGGAGCCACTAGCTTCCTTGAAGTCCTTACCACGCAGCAGCAGTACTTCACCTCCGAACTGCAGACGACCCAGGCCTGGTATGCCGAGTTGCAGAGCTATGTACAGCTCTACCAGGCACTGGGCGGCGGTTGGTAGGGAGGGCTGTGGCCCCGAAAGTGATATAAGAGATGTTGTTTACTTATCAATCGGGCCATTACATTACTAATCGAGAAAAGAGGATGTCATGTTCAAAACAATCGCCCTGGTGAGTGCTTTGGCGCTATCGACGTCGTTAAGTTTAGCCGCACAGGATGCGGTTCACGCTGTGGAAGGGACGGTGACAAAGGTCGATTCCACTACCAAGACCGTTGCCGTCAAGACCGCGGACGGCACAGAACACACGTTTCATTATCTCGGCGACGTGACAGTCCACGGCTCTAAGGATGCGGAGAAGGGCACGGTGAACGGAGTCAAAGAGGGGAGCAAAGTCGCCGTACACTATACAGTCGACGGATCGAAGGAAACGGCTCACGAATTCGACAACGTAGGCGACGATGGCTTAAAGGCTACCGAGGGCACCGTCACCCACGTGGATAGAGGAGCAAAAACCATTGCCGTCAAGACCGCGGATGGCAGCGTCCAGACCTTCCACTTTACCGATCGCGCCGCCAAGGATACCGGCGAGGATATCGGCAAGGGTACGGAGAAGTCTGCAAAGGTTACCGTCTACTACACAGAAAAGGCAGGCGTCAAGACCGCTCATTTCGTCAAAGAAGTATTCTGATTCGGCCTTCGGCCAGACCCGCTCTAGCCATCCCTTCGGTTTGGGGGTGATTACGGCGGGTCGTTTCCTTTCCAGCCAACATGGGCGGACTGGGCGGATTGGGCGACATCATATCCTGAACCCGACTGGAGCTCGGTATGAGAATGCTGCTTATCTTTCTGCTGGCGGCGAGCACAACGCTCGCCCAGGAAACCCGGCGGGCGGTCACCATCCCTCGTCCTGCCGAAGATGCCAGGCCGAACAGCGACCAGGTTCCCGACGCATACGCCATTACTGGTCACTTCGATCGAGTGGTGGTTATTCGTCTGAAATATAAGACCGATTTGCTTGCCGGCCTACAAAAGATGGTGAAGCAGGAGCACATTCAAAACGGGGTTATTCTTTCGGCTGTCGGATCGGTGCGCGGTTACCAGGTTCATCAGGTGACCAACCGAACGCTGCCGACTGAGGACACCTTCGAAAAGAATCCGACCCAACCTGCTGATTTGGTGAGCATGAATGGATATGTGATCAACGGCAGACTCCATCCCCACATGACCCTGGCGACGCCGGACAGGGTCATCGCTGGCCATCTGGAGCCCGGGACCGAAGTCTTCACCTTCGCCATTGTGACCATTGGAGTGATGAATGACGCCGACCTCGGCCGGGTGGACGATACAAATTATCGCTAGCGGCGCCGTGGCAGTAATGCTGTGGTTTTCGTTCCCGCCGTATAGCAACCCCAGTCGCTCAAGGGGGTCCACGGTTGCCAGGACCCAATCAAACAGCCGCCAGGAAAGTCACTCAACGAAGGGCACGGCTTCAGCCATGCCATAGTGGGCAACCACCGATGAGGGCTTTAGCCATTGAGGTACGGCTTTCCTTGATTCAAGCCGAATGTGACCAGGCAGACATGAGAAGCGTACCTCAGCGGCTAAAGCCGTCTTTCGCTTACGGCTTTATGGCACGACTGAAGCCGTGCCCTTCGTTGAGAGTCTCGTTCATAGAGTTTTCTGGACGAATCTCTTGCGTTCTCCCCTACCTGGGTCTAGAAAGAGTGGGGACATGGGACAAGCAGTAGCGGTCGCTGGTCAAGAGGAGAACGAGATGGGGTATAAACTTGGGCGGATTCTAAAAACATGGGCGGGCTTTGTATTCCTGGGATTTTTCATGGCGGCCTGTGCCGCTGGTCCGCAGGCCCTGGCTGCGCCGGCGAAAGGCAGGAACGTGGCAAGCTCTTATTTCGTATATGTCGGAACTTATACCGGGCCCACAAGCAAAGGCATCTATGGCTTTCGTTTCGACCCCAAGACCGGCCAGTTCACTCCAACTGGTGTAGCAGCCGAGTTGCCGAATCCCTCATGGCTTATTACCGGCCCCCAACATCGCTTCCTATACGCGGTGACGGAAATGGGTCCGGAACCGGGAGCGGATGATTACAAGAAAAATGGTTTCATCAGCAGCTACTCCATCAACCCCAAGACTGGCGCGCTTACATTTCTTAACAAGGTGGATGCGGGTGGAGGCGGCTCATGCCACCTGGTCCTAGACAAAGCCGGCAAGACGCTCTTCGTGGCCAACTACGGAAGTGGAAATGTCGCCTCGTTTGCCATCAAAGCCGACGGGAGTATCGGTGAGCGGACCGGTTTTGATCAGTTCAGCGGTAGCAGCGTAAACCCGGCTCGCCAATCGGGACCGCACGCGCATGCGGTTGTGTTTTCACCCGACTATCGCTTCCTGTTCGTGCCTGACCTGGGCACGGATCAGGTCAAGATCTTTCGCGTCGATGCGGCCAAAGGCACGTTCGCACATAACGATCCCGCCTTCGCTACCGTGAAGCCGGGCTTGGGGCCGCGGCATTTTACGTTTGGGAAGGACGGAAAGTTCGCCTATACGCTTTGCGAGATGGGGTCGAGCGTTGCTGTTTTCGCCTACGATCCGGTCAAGGGGGCGCTGACACCAGTGCAAACCATTTCTACCTTGCCTTCCGGCTTTAAAGGGGAAGACGACTCGGCAGAGATCGAAGTGGACCGGTCGGGGCGGTTCTTGTACGCCTCAAACCGCGGAAACGATAGCATCACGGTGTTTGCCATCGATCCTGCCAAGGGAACGCTGACCAAGGTACAAGTGGAACCCACGCAAGGAAAGATTCCTAGAAATTTTGCCCTGGATCCAACAGGGAAATACCTCGTGGTTGGAAACCAGAAATCTGACCAGATGGTTGTTTTTTCCGTGGATCAGAAAGACGGACAATTGAAGCCGACGGGCCAGGTGGTGGATGTTCCGGCTCCGGTCAGCATTCTGTTTGTGCCGGCCGAATAGTAAGCGAGAGACGATGGGACGGACCCAACCTGAGGGGGGCGTAATGAAATTGTTTGGTTCGAATTTATCCCGGCGAGACCTGGTTCGGAATGCCGGTGTGGTGGCCGGCGCCGGACTGCTCGGCCTGGGCACGGTTGCAACCGTGCAGTCGCAATCCGGGCGCAGCAACGGGAAGCCACGTGCCCTGGCGCTGATCGGTGATCGCTATCACAACCCCGACTACATTCGAGTCAGCCTGGATAAGGTCTTCAAGGACCTCGATATTCCCATCGACTACACCATCCAATATGACCAGATCTCAGCGGCCTTGCTGAAAAATTATCAGCTCCTGCTGATCTTGCGCGACGGCATGATCTGGCCCGATGGTTATCTCGGGCCGGACGCATATACGGCCTACGAGGCAGATCTGGAAACCCCGAAGACCTTCCCTGATCCCAAGCCCGTGACCTGGATTACTGAGGAGCAGGGTGTGGCGATCAAGGACTTTGTCACCGCCGGGAATGGTTTCTATGCTTTGCACAACTGCAGCCATATCTCGCTCAGTTCAAAAAATTACCGCGAGGTGATGGGCGGAGCCTACATCGGCCACCCGCCGCTGCGCCCGTTCCAGGTGCGTGCGAGTGCGAACAAACATCCCATCACGGCCGGCATCAGCCCGTTCATGGTCAATGACGAGCAGCACTACGTGACCTACGATAAGGACCCCAAGTACGTCATTCTGGAAGCGGAAAATATCGATGGGCTAAGGTTCGAGGATCTGGGCACCAAATCGGTCTCCGGGTGGGCCTACGATTTCGGCAAGGGGCGGGTGGTATTTACCGCGGTCGGTCATACGATCCATGCCATGTGGGCTCCGCAATACATCGAGATACAAAAGCGATCCATACGGTGGCTGCTGAAAGATCTGTAGGCGCGGCTACAGCCGGCATTCGTCGCTTGGTCGAGCGCAGTGTCACAGCGGCACGGCCCCGCGACTCTCACATGCCTACCACTTCAAGAATTCCATTCCCTGAATAACCCAGGCGCGATAAATTTAAATCCTCTCCCCCCTTTTCCCCCGGGCAACGCCTCCATGGAGACCGGCCATGCAAGGACCGCGTAGTACCTTTATTTATCTGGCCATCGTCTTTGGCCTGCTGGTGATTCCGCGTGCATTGCAGCGCTTTCGTCTGCCAGCCCAGCTCACCTGCTTTGCCTTCGGCATTATTGTGGCCGGTTTTTTCAAACCACTTGTTATAGACAGCGTCGTCTCCTACCTCTCTACCCTTGGCATCGCAGCGCTTTTTCTTTTTGCCGGTCTGGAAGTGGACATGGCCGAGCTTCGCCGGCAGCTGCCGTCGCTGGCGGGACACTTCGCGGTACGCGGGCTGGTGCTGGTGGCTTGCGCGCGCCTTGCCGCCATCTACCTCCACCTTGGTTGGCAGGTCGACTGGCTGCTGGCGCTCGCACTTCTTACCCCGTCCACCGGCTTTATCCTGGATATGCTGCCTCACTCCGGCCTTGATCACGTGGAGCAGTCTGAAGTCGCTCTGCACGCCGTTGCCGGCGAAGTGACGGCTGTCTTTCTATTCCTCGTGATCTCGCAGGCGGATTCCGTCAAGACTCTGCTCATCTCCGGTGGTGCGATTGCCCTGCTGATCGCTTTCATGCCCTTGCTCTTTCTCGCCCTGGGACGCTATGTCGTGCCTTACGCGCCGGGCTCGGAATTCTCCCTGCTCCTCATGGTTGGGCTCATCTGCGCGGTCATCACGGAGACACTTGGTGTCTATTATCTGGTGGGAGCGTTTGTCGCCGGACTGGTGGCCCGGTCGCTCAGTAAACGCATGACCACTCTTGCTTCCGAGCAGAACCTGGAAGCAATCAGCCTCTTCGCTTCCTTCTTTGTCCCATTCTATTTTTTTCACAATGGACTAGGGGTACCCGGCGCCGCGCTGGTGGGCAAATCTCTGGTGTACGGCTTTGCCCTTTCTGCCTGCGTCATACCCGTGCGCCTGGGAGTGGTCTGGCTGCAGTCACGATTCATGCAACATAGGGGTCATCGCGGCAGCTTACGGGTTTCTATCGCGCTCACCCCAACGCTGATCTTCACCCTGGTGATTGCGGAGATTCTGCGGGAGAATTTTGCCGTTAGCCCACCGCTCTACGGCGGACTGTTGGTCTATGCTTCCATCACCAGCA
Source organism: uncultured Acidobacteriaceae bacterium (assembly GCA_963743365.1). GTDB lineage: Bacteria > Acidobacteriota > Terriglobia > Terriglobales > Acidobacteriaceae > PALSA-350. The sequence continues at coordinate 215,739 of CAVUQE010000032.1, read as the reverse complement.
TCCTGCCGTCGTTGGTTTTACCGGCGCTTTCTGCGAATCTAGTTGACCCGATTGCGGTTGAAGCCTGAGATGGGCGGAATTTCGTCCGTGCCCTAGCCAAGAACGGGCTGTCGAAACGATCCCCATCCAGCCACCGCCGCACGACCACCCATTGACCTTAGCCAGCGGCCAAGCTATCGTTGACAAATCTGGTGTTCGGGAAGGCGGTGCGAATCCGCCACTACCCCGTAACTGTAAGCGCCGAGAGCTTGAACCAATTAGCTGGAGCCACTGGGATGCGAATTCCGGGAAGGCTGTTCAAGATCGATGAAGCGTAAGTCAGGAGACCGGCCAGATGCCCACCAGGGCCGTTTTCAGCTTCGATGGGAGAGCTGGAAAGCAACCTCGCTGACGTAGTTGCTCGTTAGCACGGACGCTGCCTTTTTGATTTTATCCCGCTTCGCGCCGGTTTTTTGACCCGCGCCAGAGGCGACCGCATGCAGTCAAATCGCGGCAATACGGTGACACTCGTTCTTGGGGGTGTGCGCAGCGGCAAGAGCCACTACGCACAGCAACTCGGCGAGCAGGCATCGCGAGTCGTCTTTGTGGCCACGGCGAAGACCGGTGATGACGACGAGATGCGGCTCAAAGTGGAGCGGCACCGAAGCAGCCGCCCATCAGACTGGCAAACCGTCGAAGAACCTCTGCAGTTAGCTGAGACCATCAACCGCTACGGTCCTAGTTGCGATCTGATGCTCATCGATTGCCTGACGTTCTTCGCCTCCAACCTGCTGGATGCACAAGAGGACGAGCAAACTGCCATCGAGGCGCTCTGCACGGTCCTTAAGTCACCTCCCTGCTCGATCGTGCTGGTGTCGAATGAAGTGGGCAGCGGCGTCGTACCTGCATATCCATCGGGCCGGCGCTTCCGGGATCTGTTAGGCGAGATGAACCAGAGCGTCGCCCGCGTAGCGTCCAATGTGCTTCTCCTGGTTGCCGGCCTTCCCCTGGTTCTTAAAGGACAGGTGGAAGTCAGTCCATCTCAGGCGGCCAACGTATGAGGCGGGCTCTGTTGGTCTTCATGGTGCTCGCCGCCTGGATTCCGCCGGCTCAGGCGAGCCGCGTCCTGACGGATGAGAGCGGACGCAAGGTCACGGTGCCAGACCACCCGCATCGTGTTGTCTGCCTGCTGCCCAGTGTCACCGACACTGTCTTCGCGTTGGGATCAGGCGATGATGTGGTTGCAGTGAGTGACTTCACAACCTATCCTCCAGCGGCGCTGAAGAAGCCGAGTATAGGCAGCCTGGTAAAGCCTTCGATCGAGACGATTCTCTCTTTTCATCCCGACCTGGTCATAGGGACCGAGATACCGGGGGCGGCGGAGACCGCCAACCAACTGGCCGCGGTCGGTGTACCGGTCTATCTCGTCGATCCACGCGGTCTTGCCGGTATCCTGCACTCGGTCGCAAGTATTGGCGAGGCGCTTAATTGTCCGCAGCGGGCGGCTGCTCTCAACGCCAGCCTGGAAAGGCGAATCGAAGCCGTAAAAGCGCGTACCGCGGGTCAACCGGGCCCCCGAGTCCTGGTCCCGGTTTGGTATGACCCGATTATTACCATCGGCAAGCACGCGTTCATCACTGAGATCGTTGAGACAGCCGGCGCCAAGTCGGTGACGGACGACCTGATCCCTGACTGGCCACAGATAAGTTTGGAGGCGGTGATTACCCGGGCTCCGGATTCTCTGTTGCTGATTCGTGGGGGGAAGATCGACATCCACATGTTGGAGAAGCGGCCCGGCTGGAGCACCCTTCCGGCGATTCAGACAGGCAAGGTCTATTACGTCGACAGCGGCATCCAGGATCCGAGTCCAGTCGCCATCGACGCATTGGAGGAATTGGCTAAAGAATTTCATCCGTAAGCAGCAAGAACGGATGGTTCCGTTCTTCCACACAATCACGGCAAGGTGACGAGAAGGCGGTGTGAATCCGCCACTACCCCGTAACTGTGAACGCAGAGAACCCGGCAGGGACGAGCAAAGCCACTGGGATGAGTCCTGGGAAGGCAGCCAGGGTTTGTTGACGCGTAAGTCAGGAGAACGGCCTTGCTTCACCCACCCGAGGGGGTATGCACGTGTTCGATCGCTCGATTTTGCGAAGTATCTTCTTCTTGTCCCTACTGCTGGCGCCGTTGACCACCTTTGGCGCTGAAAGCGGCACTTTGCGTGGCACGGTGACCGACCCGCTCGGCGCTGTCATTGTTTCCGCCACCGTGGAACTGCTCGACGGCACGACCGTCGCTGCAAAAACAACCACCGATGCCACCGGCAACTATCTCTTTCATCTGCAAAAGGCGGCCCGCTACCAGGTTCGTGTGGTTGCGCCCACCTTCCAGTCCACTACCAGTGATGCCGTCTTCGTGGCTGCTTCGGCCAAAGCGCAGGTAGATATCACCCTGGCCACGCAGACGTTAACGGAACAGGTCACGGTCACTGCGACCGGAACGCCGACACCCACGGCCCAGGTGGGCGCAGCAGTGAGCGTACTGACCGCGGACCAATACCGTTACTCAACCGAGGTGCAGGATCCGTTGCGCCTGGTTCCAGGTGCGCAAATAACCCAGACAGGGCAGACCGGCGGCACCACAGGTCTTTCCATACGCGGCGGCAACATAAACGCCAATAAGGTGCTGATCGATGGAGTTCCCGCCGACGATATCGGAGGGGCCGTTGAATTCGCCAACATCGATACGGTCGGTATCGCGAAAGTCGAGGTATTGCGGGAGCCCAACAGCGCACTTTACGGCTCGGATGCCTTGGCCGGTGTGGTGAGCTTAACCACAGCCCGCGGCAGCACACTGCTTCCCTTGCTGACTTACTCCGGCGACGGCGGCAACTTTAACAGCTTTCGCCAAGTGGGCACGCTGAGCGGCGCCTGGCGCCATTTCGACTATTACTCCGCCTTCGCCGCTACGCAGACGCAAAACAGTTTCCCCAATAGTGATTTTCATAACGCTACTTACGCTGGAAACTTTGGCTGGACGCCGAATACCGCCAACGATCTGCGTTTTACGGTACGGCATCTTACCGTGGCTGCCGATCAGCCGAATGCCATCCTGCTCTATGGCATTCCCGATGACACCAGCGTGAGGGAGCATGATAGCTACTACAGTGCTGCCTGGAACAACCAGACCACTGAGAAATGGCACAACCAGATACGCTACGGCGGCCTGCGTTTGAACTACAACTTTACCGACTTTGCTGCGACCGGCATTTATGACCCGGACGAGGATGTGTATCTGGGCGCTCCGGTCAACATAAAAGGTGCGAATGGCTATAGCGTAAACGGTCAGGCGATTTTCCAGTACGGCGCCAGCTACGGCGAAACCTACCCCAATGACTACCTGGCTCCCAGCAAGCGGGACTTCGTGTACGCCCAGACCGATTACCGGGTCAATGCGCATATCGTCGCACTGGGGGCGTTCAAATACGAAGATGAGCGGGGCTCGACACTTACTTCCGGAGGAACTCCGACTGCGATCGAGAGGGGCAACTACAGCTACACGGTTCAACTGGAAGGGGACATCCGCAACCGCCTCTATTACACACTGGGCAGCGGCCTGGAAGACAACGGGCTCTTCGGCTTCGCGGCTACCCCGCGCGCTTCCCTTGCCTACTATCTCTTTCGCCCCACCAACACCCATTGGCTCAACGGGACCAAGCTCAACTTCAGCTTCGGCAAAGGCATCAAGGAGCCGAGCATCTACTACCAGAGCATCTCTCTTTACGACATCCTGGCCGCCCAGCCAAACGGCGCGGAGTTGATCAAGCAGTATCACGTCTCGCCGATCGGGCCCGAAACCTCCCGCACCTACGATGGAGGCATCGATCAGCAACTTTGGAACGGGCGTGCCCGCATCACACTGACCTACTTTCACAATGAATTTACCAACGGCGTCGAGTTTGTGCCGCAATCGGCCTTGCTCGAACTCGGTCTGCCTGCCGCCAGCGATCCCGCCGTTCAATATGGAGCAGCCGTCAATTCGCAAGCCTTCCGCGCCCAGGGCGCAGAGGTTGCGACCGAGTACCAGGTCGGCAGCCATCTCTTTGCCCGCGGCGGCTACACCTACCTGGATGCGAAGGTGCAGCAGTCTTTCTCCAGTGAATCGCTGCCCAGCTACAACCCGAACTTTCCCTCCATTGCCATTGGCGCGTTTTCGCCCCTGGTGGGTGCACGGCCGTTCCGCCGCGCGCCGCACACTGGCTACTTTGGGCTGACTTATAGCCGTTCCAAGTGGTATGGCTCCTTCACCGGCACGCTGGTCGGCCGCCGCGACGACAGCGACTTCCTCACCGATTCGGAATTCGGGAACACGCTGCTGCTACCCAACCGCAATCTGGATGGCGCTTACCAGCGCCTGGAACTGGGCGGCGGCTACCAGTTCACACGATCACTTACGGCTTACACTGATATGCAGAATCTTTTGAGCGAGCATTACAGCGAAGCTTTTGGTTACCCGGCGCTTCCCTTCACTTTTCGGGCCGGGGTAAAGATCAGCTTTGGAGGCGAATCTTGGCAATGGAAATAGCCACGGTTTCCCCGGATTTCCTGCCACGGAGCACTGGACAAAGCCGCGTTTGCGCCTTTCTCTCAAGGAAAGGCGCATGAGGCCCGCCAATGTCTCCGAGCTTCACAGGGAGTTCGGGTCGAGCGTGCCGGAGCCTGCTTTGCCCCCCGGCCGCCAGGACGGAAAGCCCGATGGCAGAAAAAGCAGGATTCGTCCGTTGTCTCTGATCATCCTGCTGACGGTGGCGCTTGTGCTGGTCACCTTGCTGTCGCTGGCGACCGGCGCTGTGTCCATCTCGCCCCGCACCATCTTTGCCGCTATGTTTGGAGGACAGCCGCTGACCGAGACGCAGCGGCTCATCCTGCTCCACATACGGCTCCCGCGGGTGCTTGCCTCCGGGCTCGTGGGCTCAGCACTGGCCATGGCTGGACTTCTCTTTCAGGGTCTTTTTCGCAATCCGATTGCTGATCCCTACGTCATCGGCTCGTCGGGAGGCGCTATCGTTGGCGCCTGCATCGGGATCTTCTTCTTTTCCCAATGGTCGATATTCGGTTTCAGCGCTACTGCGTTGCTGGCATTTGCCGGCTCCGCGGCTACCATGGCGCTGGTGTACTCTCTGGCTCGATCGGCAGGCAAGACGAATGTGGTCACTCTTCTGCTGGCCGGTTTTGCCATCAGCACCATGTTCACCAATACGACCTATTTCTTTGACCTGTTTGACAAGACGGGCACAGGAAACCGCATTTTGATTTCGTGGCTGCACGGGGTCATCAGCATCCCGGCGTGGACTGAACTGGGCATAAGCGCCGCTCTGCTCGGCCTATCGGCGTTAGTTTCGCTGCCTTTGATGCGAACGCTGAATACCTTGGCGTTGGGGGATGAATATGCGCAGCAGCTCGGAGTCCGGGTAGAGTCCGCGCGCGTGTACATCATTTTGATTGGCTCGTTGCTGACGGCAGTGGCGGTTTCCCTCGGCGGCCTGATCAGCTTCGCTGGGCTGATTGTGCCCCACGTCGGCCGGCTCCTCTTAGGGCCCGATCACGTACGCCTGCTGCCGGTCACTGCGCTGGCCGGGGCCATCTTCCTCATGCTGGCCGACACCCTGGCGCGGACGATCTTCGCCCCATCAGAGGTTCCCGTGGGAATCCTCATGGCTTTTATCGGTGGACCCTTCTTTCTCTACCTGCTGCGCAAGATGAAACGGAGCTATACGGTATGAGCTGCCTGTTGCGCGTGAGTGGCGTCCACTTCGACTACCAGGGCAACAGCGTCCTGCGCCAGGCAACCTTCGATCTCGAAGAGGGCAGCTGCAGCGCGCTGATCGGTACCAATGGCGTGGGCAAAACGACACTGTTGCGTATCGCCGGCGGAGTGCTCCCCCCGGCATCGGGCGAAGTTATTTTGCGCGGACGGCCGATGATGACCATCCCCTTGAAAGAGATCGCGCGCACCATCGCCCTGGTCCCGCAGCAACTCGAGCTCCCCTTTGAGTTCACGGTCCAGCAAGTGGTCGAGCAGGGGCGCACCCCCTACATAGGCATGCTGCGCGGACCGGGACGCAGCGACCGCCTGGCCGTCGACCGAGCCCTCGACCTGGCCGACGTGTCCGGCCTGCGCCACCGCATCTTCAACGAGCTGAGCGGAGGAGAACGCCAGCGGGTGAAGATCGCGCTTGGACTGGCCCAGGAACCGCGGCTGCTGCTGCTCGACGAGCCGACCCAGAACCTCGATATCGGAAGGCAGGTGGAGCTCATCGATCTGCTGCACTTTCTGCGTGATGAGGGCATAACCATCCTGGCCTCCATCCACGATCTCCACCTGGTGGACAAGAATTTCTCCACCGTGCTGTTGCTAAGCCCGGGACAGCCTTTGGCTAGCGGAAGCCCGGAGCAAATGCTGAAACCGTCGGTCCTGGAGCGCGCTTTTCAATGTCCGCCGGACCGTCATCCGTTGTTGATTGAACGCGCCCAACTCTACCGGAGAGAAGCTCGATGAACACTGAGGTGCAACCCAACATTGAGGAAGTGATCGGGGCGATTGTCGCTCCGTCAGAGACTTATCTAGCCCAGGCGAAGTCTCATCTCGACACACTCACCAAGCCGCTGGGAAGTTTGGGGCGCCTGGAAGATCTGGCAGCGCAATGGTTCGCGATCCGCCAGGGAAACCTGGCCGGACCGGTCAGCAAGGCTGTCTACGTCTTTGCGGCGGATCATGGCGTCACGGCAGAAGGCGTGAGCGCCTATCCTGCAAAGGTGACCCAGCAGATGGTGCTCAATTTCCTTTCCGGAGGAGCAGCCATCAATGTGCTGGCTCGACACCACCAGGTAGAAGTGACGGTAGTGGATGTTGGCGTAGACGCTGACCTGTTTGGCTATGTTGGGCTGACCGACGGCAAGGTGCGTAGGGGCAGCAGGAATATGCTGCGGGAACCGGCGATGAGTCCGGAAGAAGTGGCCGCGGCGCTCACAATCGGCCTCACCATGGCGGAAGCCGCCTACGAAAAGGGAAACAACCTGGTCGCGGTGGGCGAGATGGGCATTGGCAACACCACCGCCGCCAGCGTGATGACTGCGGCGCTTACGGGCATGCCGGCCAGTTTGGTCACCGGCAAAGGGACGGGTCTCGATGAGGAGGCCTACGCGCGCAAATGCCGCACTGTGGATGCGGTTCTGAAGCTGCACTTTGCCCAACCCGCCGGGCCTCGCAAAATTCTTCGCTGTGCCGGCGGTCTGGAAATCGCCGCTATGACGGGGATGATCCTGGGTTTAGCACGGCGCCAGATCGCCATCGTCATCGACGGCTTTATCTCCACTGCAGCTGCGGCCATCGCCTGCGGCCTCTCTCCCGCGGTGCGGCCCTACCTGTTCGCCGGGCATCAGTCGCAGGAACCCGGCCATCGGATACTGCTGGCGCACCTGGACTTCGATCCCATTCTCGACCTGCATATGCGCCTGGGAGAAGGCACGGGCGCAGTTCTAGCCATGCCGGTTCTCGAAGCAGCCATGCATCTTTATCAAGAGATGGCCACCTTTGCCTCGGCCGGTATCAGCGGAGCTGGTGCATGACCTTGCGCGCTCCGCGGTTCGTCGTGGACATGGCGGTAGCGTTCCAGTTTCTTACCCGCTTGCCGATTCCGCAGGTGCCGTTTGCGCCCGACGGCCTGGCGCGCGCAGTGAAATTCTTTCCTTTCGTGGGACTGGTAATTGGGGCAGGCGCGGCGCTGTTGCAGAAAGCGCTCTCGCCTCACCTTAGTAGGCCCGCTTCCGCGCTCATCGTGCTGCTCTACCTGGTGCTCATCACGGGATGCCTGCATGAGGATGGTCTTGCCGATGTCGCGGATGGTCTCGGCGGTTGGAACCGGGAACAGCGGCTGGCCATTCTGCATGACAGCCACATCGGCGCTTTCGGCGCGGCGGCCCTGGTGCTTTCCCTGGTCAGCCGTGGGGTATTGCTGGCGGAGCTGCCGCTGGAGCGCTTCACCGCCTACCTGGTGTCGGCGCATGTGCTCTGCCGATGGTCAGCTCTGCCACTCAGCTACTATCTTCCGCCTGCTCGCGATAGCGAAGGCCAAGGGGCGCGGATTGCTCGTTTGACCTCGACTTTCTCCTTGATCGCCGGGTCGGTTTTTACGATCGTCACCGTGGTTGTTGTTTTACGAAAGGCTGCCATTGCTCCGGTGCTGGCGGCGATCGTAGTTTCCCTGCTGGGCGGTCTTCTATACCTGCGCAAGTTTGGCGGAGTAACCGGCGATTGCTTTGGCGCCACCACGCAGATCACCGAGATCGCCGTGTACCTCTGCGGGGTGTGGAAGCCATGAGCCGCGTCTTATTCATCCGCCATGCCGAGACGGAGATGGCAGGGCGGTTTTGTGGCCACTCCGATCCGGAGTTGAACGCCCAGGGACGGATGCAGGTCACCGGGTTAACCCAACTGCTCTCGGCGGAGCCGATCGATGCCGTCTATAGCAGCGACCTGCGCCGTGCCAGCAGCACTGCGCACGCGATCGCTGCGGCTCGAGAGATACCGCAGGCTTTGCGGCCGGCTCTTCGAGAGATCAATTTCGGGCAATGGGAAGGTTTGAGCTGGGAGCAGATTGAACGGCTGGATCCCGAATACGCGCGCGAGTGGATCAAGCGCTATCCTCATCTGCCTGCGCCCTCGGGGGAGCTCTTTCAGGCCTTCGAGGCACGCGTCCTCGAGGAGGTGAATCGACTAATCCACGATAACTCCCGCCCGATTGCGGTGGTCACGCATGGGGGCGTGTTACGCGTGGTATTACGGCATCTTTGTGCTTGCTCTGAGGAGGAAGCATGGCAACAAACACAGGCGTATTGTTGCATCGTGCGCTACGGGTGAGGCAAAAGGAGAAAAGGGATGAGCATCGCAACCAAACATGGTGATAAAGGACAAACCGGGTTGGCCGGCGGGATTCGTATTTCGAAGGCGGACTTGCGGGTCGAGTCGTACGGTACCGTGGATGAGCTGAACACCGTTCTGGGTTTCGCCCGCAGCATCTGTACCAATAAGGAGATTGCGGGTTGGACAGAGCAGATTCAAAAGACGCTCTTCCGGCTTGGGTCCGCTTTGGCGACACCGCCGGAGAGCCGCAAACCGCAACCGCACATCACTGCGGAAGATGTCGAGTTCCTGACACAACTGGTGTATCAGATCGAGGCCACGGAAGGGATCCTCGCGGACTGGTCATTGCCCGGCGCATCCACTGAGTCGGCTGCGTATGAAGTTGCGCGGACGGTGTGCCGGCGCGCGGAGCGCGCTGCGGTGCGATTGGCGGAGAGCGGACAAGAGGTCAAGCCGGAGGTGTTGGCGTATCTGAATCGCCTCTCTGACCTGGTGTGGCTCTTCGGCAGGTTGATTGAGCTGAACGCTGGCATCGATGCGCGTCTCCGCGATGAAACCAAGGCTGGACCAAAGTGGTCAAGGGCTTGGTAGTCGGGTCACCGGGAAAGTTGTTAGGGGGAAGGGCGCACCGCAGATCCCTCGGCTACCTCCGGATTTCCTGTCGGACTTCGTGGTTTCGGTAAAGCTCATGCGGCTTTCCTTAAAGAAAGCCGCATACCAGGCCTTGATGAGTTCTGCGTGTAGGAAACCCGGAGTACGCTCGGGATAACAAGGAGAGGGTGGTTAGCTATCCCACAATCCGCTATTGGGATGGAGAGATTCGCTGGGGCGGCGTTGAATAGTGCGGTGTGGCAGGATCTGCAGTGCGCCCTTCCCTCTAGCAAATTTCCATGCAATCCCCACCTAGGAGCGTCATGAGTCAAGCGCGGGCCATCATGGTTCTTGGAACCAGCTCCCATGTTGGCAAATCATTGTTGACCACGGCGCTCTGCCGCATCTTTGCGCAACAGGGCTATCACGTCGCTCCGTTTAAGTCGCAGAACATGTCGCTGAACTCAGCCGCGACGGTCGAGGGCCTGGAGATTGGGCGCGCCCAGGCACTGCAGGCCGAAGCTGCCGGCATCGCCCCGTCCGTCCACATGAATCCCATCCTCATCAAGCCATCAGACGATTGCTCGTCCCAGGTGGTGGTGCGGGGTAAGATCTGGGGGCAGATCTCCGCTGCCGATTACCATCAGCGTCGTGTGGAAGAGCTGATGCCCGCCGTGCGCGAAAGCTATCACACGCTCGCGTCCAGCTTTCAAGTGATGATTCTGGAGGGAGCTGGTTCTCCGGCGGAGATCAACCTGAAACAGCACGACATCGCAAACATGCGCATGGCCGAGATGGCGGATGCCGCTTGCCTGCTGGTGGGTGACATCGATCGCGGGGGAGTCTTCGCTTCCCTGCTGGGCACAGTCGAGCTATTGGATCCCGCTGAACGCAATCGCATCCGCGGCTTTTGCATCAACAAATTTCGCGGCGATCTCAGCTTGCTGGAACCGGGCGTTCGCATGATCGAAGAGCGTCTCGGTAAACCCTGCCTGGGCGTAGTCCCCTACCTGAAGGACCTCGCTTTGGAAGAAGAAGATAGCGTGGGCTTGCCATCCGTGACGCGCACGGGCTGGTCCAGCAGCAACAACGCGTCGAAGCGGCCGCTGCGCATTGCCGTCGTGGCGCTGCCATCGTTCTCCAACTTTACCGACTTCGACTCGCTGCGCGCCGAGCCAACGGTCGATCTGCTTTTTTGCCGCTCGGCTGACCTTTTGCAGCAAGCGGATGTTGTGATCCTTCCAGGAAGCAAACAGACGATGAGCGACCTGGAGTGGATGCGCGAGCGTGGTCTCGATGAGGCGGTTCGCCACCATGCCCAGAACGGCTTGGTGGTGGGTATCTGCGGAGGCATGCAGATGCTTGGCCAGGAGCTTTTCGACCCGCTCGGGATCGAGCGCGAAGGCCGCATGTCAGGCCTCGGCCTGCTGCCCATCAGCACGACGATGCAGGCGCAGAAGATAACCCGCATCTGCTCCGGCTACATCAATGGCGACTCTCTCTTTGGCCAACCGCTGCCACAAGATCAAATAGCCGGCTACGAGATTCATATCGGTAAGACTCTGTATCTGGATCAAGCAGAACCCTTCGCTACACTTAGTTCCGGCGAACTGGACGGGTGCGTCAGCGCCGACCGGAAGATACTTGGTACCTACCTGCACGGAATCTTTGACGAGGACCGCTTCCGCCATGCTTTCGTAACCGCTGCGCGCACCTTTTGCAAGTTAACCACTCCCTCGGCGCTCAATCCATGGAAAGCACAACGCGCGGAATCTCTCGACCGTCTTGCCCGGGAGGTGCGCCAGTCGTTGGACATGCAGCAAATCTTTGGCTGGGTGGGGTTGAAGTACCAATGACCCGCTCTAAGGCTATCGCTGCAGCCTGCCTACTGGATTGGATCGCAGGTGACCCGGAGTGGTTTCCGCACCCCGTACGCTGGATGGGACACTGCACGCAGCTTGCAGAGTCACTTCTACGCCGGCCCGGGCAGAGCGCAACCGATGAACTGCTCGCGGGCGCGGTGCTCACCGCCGGTTTGGTCGGCGTCTCTTATCTCGGCACGGCGAAAGCAATCGAATTCGCCTATCGCATAAGCACCGTAACCGGCTTGGCAACGGAGATCGTATTGGGATGGACCTGCGTTGCGTCGCGCAGCCTGATCGATGAAAGCCTTGCTGTCATTCGAGCGCTGGAACAAGAGGACCTGATTCGGGCCAGGCAAAGACTGTCGCGCATTGTCGGTCGTGACACGCACTTTTTGAGTGAGACCGAAATCAACCGCGCGGTCATTGAGACGTTGGCTGAGAGCGCGTGCGATGGGATCGTGGCGCCCCTTGTCTATATGGCCCTCGGCGGTGTCCCGTTGGCCATGGCGTATAAAGCCGTGAACACGCTGGATTCCATGATCGGTCATGCCGACCAACGCTACTTCTACTTTGGCAAGGCGGCCGCGCGGCTGGACGATGTGGCCAACTACTTTCCGTCGCGCCTGACTGCCCTAACTTTAGCAGGGTCTGCGGGAATGGGTAGCGCACCGAGTGCAAGATCAGCCTTGCGCGTTTGGCGGCGTGATGGCGGAAAGCACAAGAGTCCAAATGCCGGCCAGCCCGAAAGTGCGATGGCGGGCGCTCTGCAGGTCCGTTTGGGTGGCGATAATACGTATGCGGGTGAGCTCATCTCCACGCCGCTGTTAGGTGCGGAGTTCGAAGGGCCTCTGCGCCTTCACGTCAAACAGGCTCTACGGCTGGTCGCGATCCTCTCTCTCTTCAGTGCGGCCGTCGCTGCGGTGGTGCAAGGTTTTAGGAAGAGATAGGCCGCCTCATCGTTGGGGCTTCCCGCGGTTTTGGTAGAGACCGGCAGCCATTGCCTGGAAACGTCCGTCCGGATTCCCAGGCGCACGTGGCTGCGAAGTCAACTAGCCGCCTGACAGTCCACCTTCAAAAATGCAGAATTCAGGAAGAGTATCTGAGATCGGTACGTCCTGCTGAAAACAGTGACGAATGGTTGCTGCACGATGACGAGCGGTTCCGTTTTAGCGACGACTTGCTCCTGCCCTGCGACAGATCACTGCCCTTCTCGTCCTCACGCTTACACAAATCGGTAGAAGAGCTAAGCAGCGTTGCGAGTCAGTCGATAAACATTTTTTGCATATGTGACGAGTCGTTGCGAGAGCGGGACGAGTGGCCGGCTTGCGGGATTTCTACGTCCCAATCAGGCGATATCCCTGCCTTGTGAACCTTTTCGCGTGCGCGAGTATGGAACCAATGTGAGGTGATATATGCCGTCATCGACCGTCCGCACACTGCACACCCGTTTACTATCTCTGCTCTTCGTGCTTTGCTGGTTGTACCCGATAAGCGCCGCTGCCAAGCCGGATGCTACGGAGCAACATCCAGCGAGTGTCGACGATTTACAAGCAAAGGCGGGGCAAGGCTTTATCAAGCAAGAGATGGAATTGGCAGCCGACTACTCTGTGGGCAGAGGAGTCCCTAAGGATCTTAGCCGATCAGCTTACTGGTATCGGAAGGCTGCGGACCAGGGAAACCCTGCCGCACAAGTTTTCCTGGGATATATGTACACAGTGGGTATCGGTGTGTCCCCAGATAGAGCTGAGGCAGTGAAATGGTATAGGCGAGCCGCGTCCTCAGATGATTCGACGGCAAAGGTGAATCTGGCAGCGCTCTATCTGCGCGGTGAGGGAGTCAAGCAGGATACACAGGAAGGAGTGCGGCTGTTGAAGTCCGCGGCCGAAAAAGGAGATGGCCGGGCGGATGCATACCTTGGCTTAGCAAGCTACCTGGGATCGGGCGTGCCCGTCGACTTCTCTGCGGCGGAATCCTGGTTCAAACTGGGCGTGAAACGGCATGACCCGGAAGCAGAATATTTCCTGGCGCTGTTCGATGCCAATACACCGGGCCGCGTGCCTGATCTGGCTGCGGAAGCCAGGCTTCTTCGCCTCTCTGCGGGCGATGGCTACGTGCCGGCCATTCATAGGCTGGGCCTGCTTATGGTCAACCATCCCGGCCTGCCGCAAGACCCGCAGGAAGGGACCAACCTGCTGCTGTCGGCCGCAGGCGCAGGTTCCTGGCAATCGTCCGCGGTCCTGGGTATGTTGGCCCGCGATGGACGGCTCTTCCCCAAGGATCAAAAAGCAGCCTATCGTTGGTATCGCATCGCAGCTTCACAGGGCGGAAGTGTAGCTCAGATTTATCTGCGTCGTGAGATGCAGCGCATGGCAAGCAGCTTGGCGGATGCGCCCTCCGTGGAACAGGAAGCGTCGGAGTGGCTGCAAACGCATCCCAACCACGATCTGTTCATCTATCAAAATGAATTGAATCCGAAGTATTTCCCCATCCAGGAGGTGTATGCTACGGCGCATGCTCCGTCAGTGGATAAGGAGGTTGGGAATCAAACCAAACAGCCTGACTAAGCAGGAGGCACAGCAAGCCCGTCCATTCTTCATGCACCCCGTGGTCTTCTTATCGGGCTGGGCAGCGCTTGGGCTTTTATTTGGGTTCCAGCAACTCGTGGAGGTGGAAGTTTCCATGGGGGGATTGAAGATTCCCTTATGGGTGCCCCTGGTCGGTGACGCCTTTGGATTTCTGTTATGGGGCCTGGTCGTCCTCGGCATGTGGCGCTACTTGCGGGCAAGCATACAAAGGGCCTCCCCCCGGCAAATGCTCCTGCAATATTTGCCTTTGAGTGTTCTCGTCAGCATTCTCGTGGAAGTGATCTACCTCGCTATCTTTCGCTACCAGGCTCCGGGCAGACACCACACCTACTGGTTCCGGCTGGAGCGCTATCTCGCGTCTGAACTGGTCACAGATATCGCCATCTTTTGGATCGGCTTTGCTCTCGTCCGCTGCATTGGCTACTACCAGCGGTTCCGTGAGCGAGAGCGGATGACCGCACGTCTGGAGGCGCAACTCGTCCAGGCCCGGCTGCAGGCCTTACAGATGGAACTCAATCCCCATTTCCTTTTCAACACCCTGAACTGCGTTTCCAGCCTGATGCGGTCAGACCCGGACAGCGCCGACGAAATGTTGGAACGGTTGAGCAGCCTTTTGCGTATCACCTTGGCAAAGGGCGAAGCGCAACGGATTCCCCTGCAAGAAGAGATGGAGGTCATTCAACTCTATGTCTCGATCCAACAGTTGCGTTTCGGCGATCGAGTACGGCATAGCATTCAAGTGGCGCCTGAGGCGTGGGATGCCCTTGTGCCCACAATGATTCTTCAGCCAATTGTTGAAAACGCGTATGTTCACGGAATTGCAAGGTCTCTCGGCGTAGGAACGATCACCATCAAGGCGTCCATCGAAGGAGATACACTGTGCATATCGATCCGCAATGCGAGCTGTCTTCCAGGCTCATTCGACGATGCTCCGAAGGGGCAAGGCGTCGGCATCGCGAACGTAAAGGCCCGTTTGGAGTTGCACTATGGAGGCCGGCAAAGCTTCTCTATCCGGGAGATGGATCCAGGCGATGTAACGGCTATCTTCCTGCTTCCCCGGGAGATCGCCAAGAGTCCAAGCAATGACCACGCGGAGCCCCTGTATGCCGCTTCAAGTAGTGATCGCGGATGATGAAGTTCTCGCCCGGCAAAAGCTATTACAACTCCTGCGCGAGGAACCGGATATTGAGGTGGTGGGCGAAGGAGCCAACGCCCTGGAAACGATCGACCTGGTTCAGCTTACCCAGCCCGACGTGCTGCTGCTCGACGTCCGGATGCCCGGCATGGACGGCTTCGATGTTATCTCTGCCCTGAGCTGCTCTACTTCGCTCGCGCTGCCAAGTATTATCTTCACCACCGCGCACGACCAATATGCTTTAAAGGCTTTTGAGGTGCATGCGGTCGATTATCTATTGAAGCCATTCACCCGCGAGCGGTTGAGGATGGCACTGCAGCATGCCCGGGAACATCGGGAACACAGGCGGACCCATGGGATGATTCGCTCAGCGCAAAAGAAGGAATATACCAACCGCCTGGTCTTTCGATCCAAGGGGCGCATTCTCTTTTTACCTATTGCGGATATTCGTTGGATCGGGGCGGAAGAGAATTATGTGAGGATCTGCGCCGGCAACGAAACCCATATGCTGCGCAATACCATGGCTAATTTCGAGACCAAATTGGATCCCGATGTTTTCCTGCGCATTCATCGCTCGGCCATCGTGAATTTACAACATGTGAAAGAATTTCGCACCGATGGCAACGAAGGAGAGTGCTTCGTCACCATGTCCGACGGGCACAAACTCCCCGTGAGCCGGGGCTACCGCTCTCGCATTACCAGCCTGATTGCCCGCTAAGCCTCTTTCCCAAGTGTTCAATTTCGAACAATCATTTCGCTTGTGGACAAGCCATTTGGGCGCATCTCTGCCCTAGCCATTTGTTTTCGGTAACTTAAAGGCCCTCAAGGATGGCGGATGGAATGCAACCTACGGTGACAGGATGCTTAAAGACATAAAGTTCGCTTTGCGGCAGTTGCGAAAGTCGCCAGGATTTACGCTGACAGCGGTCCTGACCCTGGCGCTGGGGATCGGTGCAAATACAGCGATCTTTTCGCTCGTGGAATCCATCATGCTTCGTCCGCTGCCGTTCCCCCAGCAAGACCGGCTGGCACGGATCGAAGACAGCGCGAGCCAGGTCAGCTTTTTTCCCAAGGGCTGGATTCGCGTGTTGGGTGAGCACTCCGATTCTTTCGCCGCCATCAGCGGATTCGGAGCGGACGCGGAGTCGAATGTAGCTGGGAATGATTCCTCCGATCGCGTCTTCGGCGCCGAGGTGATGGCCAACGCTTTTGACACGCTGGGTATCCATCCCGCCGTGGGAACTTTCTTTACACCCAAGGATGCAATCGCTGGCCGCGACCTCGTCGTGGTGTTGAGTTACGGGTACTGGCAACAGCGCTTTGGCAAAAATCCCGATGTGATCGGGCAAACGATTCGTGTGGACGGGATTTCGCGGCGAATCATCGGCGTCATGCCCGCCGGCGTGCGCTTCCCCTATGCGGATACCCAGTTTGTCACTCCCGTGGCGTTCAAAGGCGGTGATCCCCTCGATGCCTGGCGGGTGTTCGACTTGCGCATATTTGGACGCCTCAAGGACGGTGTGTCTCCTGCGCAAGCCCAGGCCGAACTGCACCGGCTGCACTCGGCCTTGCTGCCGTTGTTTCCCTGGCGGATGCCCGATACGTGGGCTTCAGAACAAACGGTAGTACCACTGCTGGAATCGGAAGTCGGCGCAACCCGGGCGCGCCTGCTGCTTCTGTTCGGCGCGGTGGCGTTGATTCTGCTGATTGCGTGCGCGAATGTGGCCAACCTGATGCTGGCGCGGGCTGCCGGACGCGAACGAGAGATAGCCATTCGCGGAGCACTGGGAGCTTCGTCGGGCCGGCTAACCCGGCAATTATTGTCGGAAAGCCTGATTCTCGGCATCATGGCGGGGGCCGCAGGTTTGCTCGTAGCAGCCGCGAGCTTACGCGGCTTGGTACAGTTGCTGCCTGCGGATACTCCCAGGCTGAACGAGATAGCGCTGCATTGGCCGGTGTTTCTCTTTGCCGCTGTGGCATCGTTGATGACCGGATTTACTTTTGGCCTGATTCCGGCGCTGAAAATGGCATCGCCGAATCTGCAGGGCATGCTTGGCTCCGGCAGCCGCGCCGTTGCGGGGAAGGCATCCCAGTTCCGTTTATCGATGGCGTTGGTCATCGGGCAAATCGGATTATCCGTCGTGGTGATTACCGCCGCCGGCCTCTTGCTGCACAGTCTCTACAGTCTGTCGAAGGTGGACCCGGGCTTTCGGACCGAGCGGGTGGTCACCGCGGAGGTGTCACTCGATGCAGCCGCATGCCAGCAAAAGGGACGATGCAACGGGTTCTTCACCACTTTGCTCAACAATGCCCAAGGTATCGCCGGAATGGAATCAGTTGCTCTCACCGACTCCTTGCCACTGAGCGGACGCGATGACAACTACGTCTTCGACGCCGAGGGTCATACCAGGGATGCGCGGCAACCTGCGTTGTTGGCAACCGGACGAATGGTTTCATCTGACTACTTCGCGACCCTGGGGATGCGGCTGATGCGTGGAAGACTGCTGTCTAATCAGGACCAATCAGGATCCAGCCACGCAGTCGTCATCAACCAGAGCATGGCTGAAAGGCTGTGGCCACACCAGGATCCGCTGGGGAGACACATCCTCGACGTGAAGGATGAGGCGACGCCGGCGGTGTGGAATAACGACGCTGCCTCTGTGGTGGTGGGTGTGGTAAGCAACACGCACGGTGGCAGTCTTGCCGGCGGGTTCGGAGACGAAGTTTATTTGCCGATGACCATCGGTCGTGAACAGCCGGTCATGTATGTCCTGCTACGCACGCGGGCAAGTGTTGCGGATGCCGCGGCAGCGCTGCGCAATGCGGTTGCGAAGCTCGATCCACTGGTTCCGGTAACGCGCGTACGCAGCTTGAACGAGGTGGTAGCGGCATCGGTGTCGGCCCCGCGGTCGCTCGCGATTCTCTTGCTGTCGTTTGGCGCTTTGGCTCTTTTGATCGGCGGTGTGGGGGTCTACAGCCTGATTGCGTACGTGGTCAGTTGGCGAACGCGCGAGATCGGTATCCGGATGGCGCTGGGTGCGATGCGCTGGCAGATTGTGAGCGACATCGTGAAGCAAAGCCTGATTCTCGCCACCGCTGGATCGGTCGCTGGTTTGGTGACGGCAGCTCTGCTAACCAGGTTTTTGCGCAGCTTCCTGTTCGGGATAAGTCCACTGGATCCGCTGACCTTCTGTACGGTGCCGATTGTGATGTTGCTGCTGGCGATGTTCGCGGCCTCCATACCAGCGCGCCGCGCGGCCAGCGTAGACCCGATGGACACATTGAGAAACGAATAGCGCCACGAGCTATTAGAACTAAGACGGCCGACTAAAAAAGGACGTCCTTTTTTAATTGGGAGCTACTGGTTGGCGGTCATTTTGCGGATGGTGTTGGTGGTGCTTGCTCCGTTCACGGTGGGCACGATTTCTACCCGGCCACCCCAGGTGACCACATCGTCTGCACCCACGATGGTTGCGGTGGTGTAGTCGCCACCTTTGACCAGGACATCAGGGCGCACGTGACGGATCAGCTCAAACGGCGTTTCTTCATCGAAGATAATCACCGCGTCGGTTGAGCCTAGCGCAGCCAGGATGCGGGCTCGCTCGTTTTCTCCGACCACCGGCCGTGTTGGCCCCTTCAGTTGTTTTACAGAGGCGTCGCTGTTCACACCGATGACCACCTTATCGCCAAACTCACGGCACTGCTCGAGCAGCGTAATGTGGCCTACGTGCAGAATGTCAAAGCAGCCGTTGGTGAAGACAATGCGATCGCCGTTCGCGCGCCACTCCGCCAAACGGACCAGTAGATGTTGCAGATCAAGTATTTTATCCGGACCCTTCATCTGGGCAGAAACCGTGAACTCGGCCACCAACTCGTTGCGCGAGATGGGCGCAGTTCCTGTCTTGGCAACCACAATGCCCGCTGCAATGTTTGCCAGGTTTACAGCAGTTTCCGCATCAAGCCCAGCCGCCAAGGAGGCCGCCAGAGTGGCGATGACGGTATCGCCGGCGCCGGTAACATCGAAAACCTCGCGTGCCCGGGTCGGAGAATGAAAAGCGGAATCAGGATAGAGAACACGAATGCCCTTCTCGCTCATGGTGACCGTCATGTAATCGATGCCGAGCTGAGAGACCAACTGCTGCGCCGCGGCCAGCAATTCCGCGAGGTTATGGCGGTCAATTCCTGTAACCAGCCCCAGTTCCTGAAGGTTCGGACAGATAGTCGTGGCGCCGGCGTATTTGCTAAAGTCCCGGCCCTTAGGGTCGACCAATACCGGAATCCCTCGCTCCCGAGCCCGGGCGATCACCGCCTGGCAAAGCTGAGGGGTCAAAGCTCCCTTATCGTAATCGGACAAAATGACCGCATCGGCCGTGCGCACCAGTTCGAGCGATCGTTCCAGCAACGCCTGCTGCTCGGCCGCGGGATGCGATTCAGCACTCTCCACATCGAGCCGGAGCAACTGCTGGTTGCGGGAGACGATTCGGGTCTTGGAAATCGTGGATTGGCCGCAAACAGTCATGCCCGAGAAATCCACGCCGGCGGTGGTAAGCAATGCGCTCAATTCGCGCATTTCCGCATCGTTGCCCCAAAAGCCTGCTTGCGCCGCCTTGATTCCCAGGCCAACCAGGTTCATGGCCACATTGGCCGCACCCCCCGGCGCGGCCGTGGTGCGCACCGAACGGAGGACCGGCACCGGCGCCTCGGGCGATATCCGGTCAACATCCCCCCAGATCGACCGATCCAGCATCACGTCCCCGATGACCAGGATGCGAAGTGCCGCGAATCCGCTTTCAATCAGAGAGAGAAGCCGAGACTGTTCTTTCACCAACATTTCCTCAAAGCCCACTCTCCTGGCAGCCAGTGCCTTACCCTATCATCGCAAAAAGAAGGCCACTCCTGCGACTGGCCTATACTACGGGGAGCCCCGGGTGTTTCGTTTCCAGCAATGGTTTATGGCGATTAACCTACCGAAATCCAGCGTTCTCAGGGCCCGGTTGAAGCCGATACTTCGCCCCACCGGCAAGTGGGCTCGCATTACCGTCTGGCTCGGGGGATTATCTCTCCTGCTGTGGTTGGCCGATTTGGCTCCTGGAATCAAGCTGGGCGGATGGGCGACGTTCGTCACCCTCATCTTCTTGTTCTTCCTCTTTGTCTGGCTCTGCCGCTGGGGTTACCGCCCTCTACTTTGGCGGCTACGCAATCGGTTAATCGTCACCTATCTCTTCATTGGCGTCATGCCAATCCTGCTGCTGTTGCTCATGTTCGGCCTGGCGGGCTATTTGTTTGCCGGCCAATTCGCCAACTACGTCGCCATCTCTGACTTGCATTCGGAGTTGCTGCACCTGCAGGCGGCCAATGATGCGCTGGCAGCCCAGTTGTTTCCCTTGGAAAGCTCGGGGAAATTCAATGAACAGATCGCGGAAGAGCTCACCCGAGCATCCGATGAGCGGTTTCCTGGGCGCACCGTTACCGTGTCACGAGGCGGAAGGGGTTTCGTCGTGTCCACCCAAGGATCGCTGTTGGCAACGCAGCCAGCGCGGGTTCCCGATTTCATCAGCGGGGACTTCACCGGTTTCGTTGACGAGAAAGATGCCCTGCATCTGCGCGCGATCAAGCTTTCCCCGGATCGTCGCATGGCCTTGATCTCAGACATCCCCATTACGCCCAACCTGCTCTTGCCAACCGCCGAACGTCTAGGCTCCGTCACCTTGCTGGCCTTTCCACTCGAACGCAAAGACGACGTTGACATGAGCCGCAAGCCGGTGAATGCCGGGCAAGTATCCCCCCGAACCCATTGGTTCGATATAACGCTCCACTTCCCCACCTTCTTCGATGTGGTGGACTGGCAGACGGGAGAAAAACAGGCGAACGGAGTGATGTATGTGGCCACCAGACCATCGATGCTCTACGCCACTTTGTTCGCCACCTTGGGAGACAAGGCGCTGATCTGGCGGGACCTGCTGCTAGGCATCGCGATTTTTTTCGGGGTGATTGAGTTGGCTGCCCTTTATATCGGCGTACGCCTTTCGCGCAGCATGACGGACTCAGTGGCGGAACTGTATCGCGCAACCGAGCATGTAAACCGCGGCGACCTAAGCCATCGCATCCAGATCAACGGCCATGACCAGATGGCCGCGCTCGAAGGATCGTTCAACTCCATGACCGGATCGTTGGCCAAACTGATCGACGAGCAGAAAGAGAAGCAGCGGTTGGAGAACGAGCTCAGCATTGCCTACGAAGTGCAGGAGCTGCTCTTCCCAAGCGAAGTGACCAACCTGCCGTCTCTCGAAGTGCATGGCGTCTGCATCCCGGCGCGCACCGTCAGCGGAGACTACTACGACTTCATTCCCCTGGGCACCGACCGGATGGTGCTGGCCGTCGGCGACATCAGCGGGAAAGGAATTTCCGCGGCGCTCTTAATGGCCACAGTGCATGCCTTTGTTCGCGCCTATTCGCTGGAGCCCGAAATGGTTTTGGTACCCGCGGTGTTGCAGTATCAAGCCCAATCTCAGGGAGATTCCCGCATGTACTACCGTGGAGATAGCAGTTCCGAGTCGCAACTGGCTCCTGCCATGCTGATGACTACGTTGAACTATCAGCTCTACCGCAGTACACCGGCGGCGAAGTACGCCACCATGTTCCTCGGTTGTTATGATCCCACAGCGCGCGTGTTGAGATACTGCAATGCCGGCCACTTGCCACCTATCATCGTGCGAGCAACCGGCGAAGCCTTTCCCTTGGACATCAACGGCACCGTGGTCGGTCTATTTGACGGTGTCACTTATGACGAATCAACCGTCGTGATGCAGCCTGGCGACATCTTTGTGGCCTATAGCGATGGAGTCACTGAACCGGAAAATGAATTCGGAGAGTTTGGCGAGGACCGCCTGGTCGCGTTGATCAAAGAGCATCGCCACAAGCCGCTGCCCCGCATCGCCGAAATCATCACCGGGGCAGTCACAGACTGGATCGGCGCGGCCGAACAGCCAGATGACATAACTGTCGTTCTTGCCCGTTGCACGCCGGGGCAGGCGGTGCACGCGTGATAGTTGCATTTGTTACCATCGGGCTATGAACTATCGCACGCTGGGCCGCACTGGTTGGAAGGTTTCAGAAGTCAGCTTTGGCGCGTGGGCCATTGGCGGCGCCTGGGGTAAAGTGAGCGATGAAGAGTCCCTGGCGGCGCTCAACCAGGCCATCGACTCGGGCATTAATTTTCTCGATACCGCGGATGTCTACGGAAGCGGCCGCAGCCACAACCTGATTGCACGGTTGAAGAAGGCTCGCAAAGAAGAGATCATCGTGGCCACCAAAGTAGGCCGGCGTTTGGCCAAGCAGACAGTCGAAGGCTACAGCCGCGCCAACCTAACCTCCTGGATTGAAGACAACCTGCGCGACCTGGAGACAGAAACCCTCGACCTCGTCCAGCTCCACTGCCCACCCACGGATGCCTACTACCGGCCCGAAATCTTCGGCATACTCGACGACCTGGTGTGCGCGGGCAAGATCCGCTTCTACGGAGTCAGCGTAGAGCGTGTGGAAGAGGCCCTGAAGGCCATCGAATTCCCCAACGTGCAGAGCGTGCAGATCATCTTCAACTGCTTTCGCCAGCGTCCGGCTGAGCTCTTTTTCCCCCAGGCAAAACTCAGGCAGGTGGGCATCTTGGCCCGCGTTCCCCTGGCCAGCGGCCTGCTCACGGGCAAGTTCAGGGCGGACACTCAGTTTGCTGCGGACGATCACCGCAACTTCAATCGTCAGGGCCAGCGCTTCGATGTTGGCGAGACATTCTCCGGGGTGGATTACGAAGTAGCGCTGGCAGCCGTCGAAGAACTGCGCGTTTTGCTGCCGGAAGGCGTGAGCATGAGCCAGTTTGCCCTGCGTTGGATCCTCATGTTCGATGCCATCACCTGCGCCATCCCCGGAGGCAAGCGACCCAGCCAAGTGGCGGACAACGCATTGGCCTCGACCCTGCCGCCGCTCACACCAGAGGTGATAAACGGCGTGCGCAAGATTTACGACATGAAGATACGTCCCCTGGTACATCCACTCTGGTAGCGGCACCCAGTTGCCGCTCATTCTCAGGAGCCTTTTTGCAGATCCGTATCCATACCATCAGCCTTGTCCTGGCCGTCTGCCTGCCGCTGTCTGCTTCCCTCTCTGTCGCCGATACCAATTCTGTCGCATCGCGTCTCGCGGCCCAGAACGCTCTCTTCGAAGAGCAGTACCAGGCCGATCTAAAAGCCTCGCCGCTCACCGCGACCTCTTACGGCGACTACCGCTATAACGACCAGCTGGATGACGCTTCTTTGGCTGAAGTTGAGCGTGAGCACGCTACGGACGAGAAGTTCCTGGCGCGCCTCAAAGCCATTTCGACGACTGGTTTTCCCGAGCAGGACATCCTCTCTCACCAGCTTCTTGTGCGCACTCTGGAGCAACGCAACGAGGACTACTCCTTCAAAGATTTCGAGATGCCGGTCTCGCAGATGAATGGCCCGCACACCTATCTGGCCGATCTGCCTCTCTCCTCTCCATTCAGCACCGTCAAATATTACGAGGACTACATCGCGCGCCTGCACCAGATTCCGCGCGTCTTTACCCAGACCGAAGAGGTGCTGCGCGCAGGCATGAAAGATCACCTCATGCCGGTGCGCTTTCTGCTGGAAAAGATCCCCGGCCAATGCGATGGGGTGATCGCGTCGGACCCCTTTCTGATACCTACCAAAAAATATCCCAGCAGCATTTCTGCAGCCGATCAACAACGATTGACGAAGCAGATCACGGAGGTAGTCAAAAACGAGGTGCTGCCGGCCTATAAGGCTTTCGGCAACTTCGTGGCCACGGAGTACGCTCCGCATGGCCGCACCACCCTCTCCATCACTTCCCTCCCTGGTGGCGAAGCCCGATACCGGCATGACATTCGCAGCGCCACCACCGTGAGCAATCTGACCCCGGACCAGATCCACCAGCTTGGCTTGAAGGAGGTGGATCGCATCGGCGCCGAAATGCTCGCCATCGCTCACCAGCAAGGATTTCCCGACGTAGCTTCGTTTAGTAAATCCCTCAAGACGAACCCGAAGTATGTTCCTACTTCCGCCGAGCAGATCCTGGATGGGTATCGCAGGTACATTGGCCAGATGCAGGCCAAGTTGCCGCAGCTCTTCACCTACATTCCTGGTGCGCCGGTCACTGTAGAGGCGATTCCGCCGTTCCAGTCGGCGATGGCAACGCACTATCAACCTGGAACCCCCGATGGCAAACGCCCGGGCCGGGTGGTGGTTTCAACCTCAGATTTCGCCCATCGGACGTTGGTCAACGATGAAGCGACCGCCTATCACGAAGGCATCCCGGGCCACCACATGCAAATCTCAGTGGCCCAGGAGATGACCGGTTTGCCCAAATTTCGTCAGCATAGTTTCAACTCGGGTTATGTCGAGGGTTGGGCGCTCTATGCGGAGCAACTAGGCAAAGAGGTTGGCTTCTACCAGGATCCTGTCTCGGACTATGGCCGGCTGGCCAGCGAGCGCTTTCGTGCGGTGCGCCTGGTGGTCGATACCGGCATTCACGCCAAGGGCTGGACACGGGACCAGGTGGTCGATTATTTCCGCAAATCCGGCACCATAGACGAGCCTATGATCCAGTCCGAAACCGACCGCTACATTGCATGGCCGGCACAGGCCCTGAGCTATAAGCTGGGCCAAATCAAGTTCCTCGAACTGCGCGAGCGAGCACAGAAGGAACTGGGAGCTAAATTTGACATCCGCACCTTCCATGACGAAATGTTGAACGGCGGCGTGCTGCCCCTCGATCTTCTCGACGCGCGCACGGAAGGCTGGATCAAAGCGCAGCAGAAGGGGAGACAAACTGCTACCGATAATTGACCTGACATCATCGAGTTACACCGATTTCCGAAAGTGTCATCTTAAGCTCCTTCCCTAACAAAACGACGGGCGCCCCACATCTCGCTCGTTTTTCGCGAGATGTGGGATACCACTGCTCTTTTCATGCAACTCCTGATTTACCCGAAAGGGCTTCCGGTCAGCATCCCGCCCACCCGTCATTTAGTTAGGAGTTAGGGTGGGAGAGACAGAAACTCTAAACTTCTCCCTTGATCTTCTCTTTTTATTCTCCTATATTGGTGGCTATGCGCACTCTGCCTTTCCCCAAATGCTGCGTCGTTTGCTGCAAAAAGTGCGGCCACGACGTGTTAAGCGGAACGGACAGCTTCCCTGCCAGCTCGATCCTCGTGGTCTGCTCGATGTGTGGGGAGAAGCGGAAATACCTACCGTCTGAAGTCATCCACGGTAGGCCGCATTTGGTCGTGCGGCGAAAAAGAGCCCCCGTGGCAGCCCGCTTCGACTCGCTAAGCAGTGCACGGGTAGCGGTTGGAAGAGGCCGCTGACTACTTAGGTAAAGGCGTCAGTTTGATGGTTCTGCCTTCGTGCGCAGACTGCCTGGCCGCATCTAGTATTTGCATCACCACCACGTTGGTCTCGAGCGAAGTCAGATCGCCGTCTGGCTTCAGATTTCCCTTCAGCACCGCAGCAAGATAGTGCAACGATCCGTCATTGGGCGGGGTTAGCGGCGGAGCGGTGGACTCACTCTCCTGAGACTGCCCCTTGGTCCGTACGCGCACCTGGTCCGGTCCCACCGTGATCAAGTAACCGGTCGCCCCGTACACTTCCATGTCCTTACGAGAAAACGGCCAGTTCCATGAACCCATCAACACCGCCTGGGCTTTGGGATAGCGCAGGATAATGGTGGATTCATCCGCCACGCGGGGATAGATCTGCGGCTTATCCGTCTGGGTCACGGCGGTCACGCTTAGCGGAGATTCGCCGTGCATGAGCCAGGTAACCAGGTCCGCGCCGTAGCAGCCAAAATCGTACAACGCTCCATCGCCGTTCTGGGCCGGATCCTCGAGCCACTTCAGAAATTCCGGTTGCACGCCAATCTCCTTGGGTCCTTGATGGCCGTCGTGCACCACGATTCGGCGGAGATCGCCGAGCGACCCCTTGGCCACCTCGTCATAGGCGGCGCGATTGCTTGCGTACCAGGTGGTCTCATAGTTCACCAGCACCTGGATGTGGTGTTCCCTGGCCGCATGGCGAATAGCCAGGGCATCCTCCAGCGACATGGTCAAGGGCTTTTCCACCATCACGCTGAGACCGTGCTGCGCCGCGGCCTCGATCACTTGACGGTGCTTCCCAACCGAGGTGTAGACCAGCAACGCTTGCGGATGCCGAGCTGCAATCATCGCGTCCATCTGCGTATAGAAAAGGCTGGGGTCAAGATGAAACTGCTGTGCGTAGCGGTGGCAGAGCTCGGTATCCGCGTCCACAATGCCCACCAGTTGCACTTCTTGCTGCTTGGGAAACTGCTTCAGGAAACCCCCGATATGCCCGTGTTCCAGGCCGACGATCGCAACCCGGAGAGGTTCTTGGCAGAACGCGCTGCGACCGCCCAGGCCCACGACGGTTAGTAGAAAGAAAATCGACACCCGGACGGCAAGCCGCATATCTCCTCCAAAATGCTTAAGTTTGTGCGGGCGCTTTGCCGGACCGGCGTACCCAAGTGCCATTCTGCTTTTCAAGATAGATCCATTCGGCCTGCGAACAAAGATTACCGCACCAGTCGAGGACGTAGACCAGCGCTGCGGTTTGCGCAACATTAAAATAGACTTCGCTGAAGTAAGTGATGCCCAGGTAGTCGGCGTACGCAGACTGCATAGCCGAGGTGGCGCTCATGGAGGTGCGCGCGGCACGGAACTGCGCCGTATCGTCAGCCCCCAGCAGCACGTAGGGGCGATCCAGCTTGAAACGCCGCTTTAATACAAGCCGCTCCTTCTTGCGCTGGTTGTAGTCCATCACCGCTTCATGAAAGGCGTGAGGATTGTCTTCCGGCGGCTGAAGTGTGGCCTCCGGCGCTAGCTTGGGGTTCATGTCATCTTCATTGATGGTGATGTCGCTGATGGCCCAAGGCTGGTTGTGGCCCGAATCCATATCTGTAAAGACCTGGCCGGGCATCACCAGCGAATAGATCTGGTAGGTGTCCGGAAGGCGGTCCGGGACAACGGGAGCAGGCTTGGCTTGCGCCAATGCGAGCGATGTGGACGCCAGGCAGAACAGGGCCACGCGTGTGACAAGCCCCTTGGTTTTAGAAAATTGGTCCGCAAACTGCTGATTGATCGCCATCACAAACAACTCCTGGTGCGCCGCCTGACTAATGATGACACACGCCATACTGGACGCTCACCTGCCTGCGCAGGCTTACGATACCGGTAGTATTCTCTGTGGATACGTTCCGGGGGATCTTGCTATTGACGAAGCCAAGCCGTGCCAAGGTCGACAAGCTGGGAGAGGTAGAGCGCGTGTACCGCATCCTGCGCGACTGGTTGATCACGGCAAAGCTGCCGCCGGGTGAGTTCCTCTCCGAAGCGGACCTGGCCGAACGATGCGGAACCAGCCGGACACCGGTGCGCGAAGCGTGCACGCGCCTGATGCAGGACCATTGGCTGACCCGGATTCGCCGGAAGGGCTTCATGGTTACGCCCATATCGGTGCGGGACATTGTCGACCTGTACGAATACCGCAAGCTGCTGGAATGCTACTCGGCGGAGAAGCTGGCACAAACTGCAAGTCACGATCAAATCAGGGAGCTGGCTGCGATCGTCGCGCCCGAAAAAGACCCCGAAGCGGGCCTGGAACAGATTCTCGCCGCCAACCAGATCTTTCATCTGCGGTTGTGTGAGCTAGCGGGTAATCAGAGAGTACTCGGCCAATTGAACCTGACGCTGGGTTACGTGGCCCGGCTGGATACGCTCTGTACCCAGACCGTCCCAGGCTGGATCGGTCACGCCGAGATTCTACGCGCTATCGAGAGGCGTGAGCCGGCTGAAGCCCGGCATGCGATGCAAGTGCACGTGGATGCCTCGCGTGACAAGATGGTGAAACTCTTCAGCGCCTGATCTTATTTACTGTGTGGCGCCCTGGCCCCGCAGAGCACGGCCGGCCGTTACGCCCGTCAACCTGCCTTGTTCCCACTCCAGTTGACCATTCACGAAAACATACTGCACACCCTTCGCGACCTGGTTGGGTTCAGCATAAGTCGCGGTGTCGATAATGGTCGCCGGATCGAAGATGGTCACATCCGCATAGAAGCCGCTTTTCAACAATCCCCGCCCGGTCAGGTGTTCGCGCTGCGCCGGCAAGGACGTGATCTTCCGAATTGCCTGGGCCAGGTCAAGCAGTTGCAAGTCGCGCGAGTAGTGGCCCAGGAAACGCGGCATTGCGCCCCATGCGCGCGGATGCGTATGCGGCTCAAACAGCGGTCCGTCGAGCGAGGTCTCGCCGGCGTCGAGTCCGATGCTGGTCCAGGCTTGCTTCAAGCCATACTGCAGATCGTTCTCATTGGCCATGAAGTACAGGGCTTCCGTCTGCCCTTTATCGGCCAGGATGAAATCGAAGAAAGCCTCCATCTCCGGCTTGTTCTCGGCCTTCGCCATCGCAGCAACGGTCTTGCCTTCATACTGCTTGAGCGCGGGATTCACCACCGACGCGATCATGACCCCACTGCCACCGCCGCTATCCAGATATAGATTCTCCCAATCCTTGTGGTCTTCCGACATCTCCGCCACGATGCGTTTACGTGTGGCGGGATCCTGCAAACGCTGCAGCAGGTGGTCCATGCCGCCGTCGGCCATCCAGGGAGGCAGTGCAGAGGCCAAAGCGGTTCCACCGGCAATGTACGGATACATATCCGCGGCGATGTCCAGTCCGGAATCCCGCGCCGTCTGAATCTTCGCCACCACCTCTTTCATCCCACCCCAGCGCGTTTTGCCGCTGACCTTAAGGTGAAAGATCTCTACCGGGAGATGCGCTTCACGTCCGATCCGCATAGCCTCATCGATCGCTGCCATTTCGCTCTGCCCTTCACTACGCATGTGCGTGGCATAGATGCCGCCATATTGGGACGCGACCTTGGCCAGGGCAATCAGCTCCTCGGTGGTTGCGTAATGCCCGGGAGGATAAATCAGCGCCGTCGACACACCCATGGCGCCTTGCTGCATAGCCGTGGCGACCAGCGATTCCATCTGCTGCAACTCCGCCGCTGTGGGCGCGCGATTCACATCACCCAGGACGGCTTCTCTAACTTGCGCGGCGCCCACGTAGGTTCCGAGGTTGATCGGCGTGCCGGATGTCTCCAGCCGGTGGAAGTAGCCGGCGAGATCATGCCAATCGATGGTGAGATGGTAGTGCTCCAATAAGATCTTTTGCGGCGCGATCGTGAGCTCGTTCTGAGGTGCGATGCTACCGCCCTCGCCAGTGATTTCGCTGGTGATGCCTTGCGACAACTTGCTCAGGGAGCGGTTGTCGATCAGCAGTGAATCTTCCGACTGGCCAAGCATGTCGATGAAGCCAGGGCTGACCACAAGGCCCGACGCATCAATGACGCGTTTGGCCGTGGCGCCCTCCAGCCTTCCGATGGCAGCGATGCGATCCCCGCGGATCGCGATATCCCCGGCATACCACGGATTCCCCGTACCATCCAGAATGTGACCGTGGCGAATGAGCACGTCGTAGGGAGCATCCGCATTGCTTTGCTGGCTGCGGGCTGCAATGACTGGTACCAGCGCCGCACATAGGCAGAGGACACTGATGCCGCCGGCGGTTCTCATAGGATTCATGCCTAGATCGCCACCTCGTCGGCCCCCTTCAGGCGGAGCATCTTTCTCACATCATCGGGCGCAGCGATCTCGAACGAAAGCTCCTCCAGGATGCCGCGAATCTTTTTCACCTGTTCGGCGTTGGTGGTGGCAAGCACGCCCTTGCGCAGATACAGACTGTCCTCCAGCCCAACACGAACGCTACCGCCCAGGAGCGCGGCCAGCGTGACGATCCTCATCTGGTGGCGTCCTGCGCCAAGAGAAGACCAGTGGTAGTTCTCCCGCCCAAAGAGACGGTCCGCGGTAGCTCTGACGTAGCTGAGCAGTTCGGCATCGGTCCCCATGCCGCCAAGAATGCCAAAGACTGTCTGCAGAAAGACGGGCGGTTCGATTAACTTCTCATCCAATAGATAGGCCAGGTTGTAGAGATGGCCCAGATCGTAGCACTCGTATTCGAACCGGGTCCCGCATCCTTCTCCCAGTTCCTTCAACACCCGCTTCATATCCGCAAATGTATTGCGGAAGATGTTGCCCTCGGTTGCTGCCAGGTAAGGTTCTTCCCACGCGTGTTTCCACTCGCTATGCTTGCGTGTCAGGCGATGGATGGAGAAGTTCATGGAGCCCATGTTGAACGACGCGAGTTCAGGCTTGATGCGCAATGCGGGCGCCAGCCGCTGATCCAGCGTCATGTGTATGCCGCCGCCGGTGGTAATGTTAATCACCGCGCTCGTAGCCGCTTTGATGGCGGGAACAAACTGCAAGTAGACAGCCGGGTCTCCACTTGGTTCCCCGGTCTTAGGATCGCGTGCATGCAAGTGCAGAATAGCGGCGCCGGCTTCTGCTGCCTCGATGGCCTGGCGTGCAATATCCTGAGGCGAGAACGGCAGGTACGGAGACATGGTTGGGGTGTGGATTGACCCGGTGATGGCGCAGCTGAGAATTACCTTGTTGTCCATGAACGCTCTTTCACTGGATGATTGTCAACGTGTGGCCATCGCCACCTGGAGGGCCTGCTCGGTGTTGGGCGTCATCACCGCGTATCCGGCCGCGCTGGGATGAACCCCATCCACGGTATACGCCGGAACATAGTTCTCTCCATTCGAGGCTTCGAGCAGCGTGTGGTAATCCACCACCTGAATGCCTTGCGCCGCGCCGTATTGCTCGATCCACTGGTTGAGTTGATCGATGCGCTGGAATCTTTGCGGACTGGGATCCGCCCTTTCCGGAAGAGCTCCCGGCCCCCACGGTGGAATGGTTCCAATCACCACCCCGATATGATGCCGCTTGGCCTTTTGCACCATGCCCTCGATGTTGTTCGCGGTCACCGATAGCTGCCATCCGGGGTAGACATCGTTGGTGCCGGCCAGGATGTGCACGGCCTTCGGCTCCAGGGAGATCACGTAGGCGTCGAAACCCGCGGCGATCTCGCCCGATGTCGTTCCAACAACGCCCACGTCGAGCCAATTGTTTTGCGTGAACGTAGGCGCCTGCAACGACCAGCTTGTGTCCCAGCCGGAGGTGATCGAATCGCCCACGAAAACGACCGTAGGCTGCTCGGTGAAGCTCGCTCCGCACCCTGTGGTGCACAAGACAACCAGAAGCATCAAAAGCTT
The DNA here is from genome assembly GCA_963743365.1 of uncultured Acidobacteriaceae bacterium. Classification (GTDB taxonomy): domain Bacteria; phylum Acidobacteriota; class Terriglobia; order Terriglobales; family Acidobacteriaceae; genus PALSA-350. The sequence continues at coordinate 184,387 of CAVUQE010000032.1, read as the reverse complement.
TTTCAAACCTGCAATCCCGCCGTTTCTACTCTTTTTTCGTAAATGACTTTTAGGGCGTCTCGACCTGCCGGCCGCTGATGGAGAACTGTCCTTCCGCACCCGGCGCCTGGCCAGGCTGTCCTCCGCCCAGGAAAACAGTGTACCTGCCCGCCATCACGGCCCGAACGCCTCCTTGATCCACCTCGCTTAGACGTGCCGGATCGAGCGTAAAGGCAATGTGCCTGGTCTCTCCGGCTTGGAGATTCACTCGCTCAAAGGAGCGCAGCTCGTGCAGTGGCGCGCCCTCGGCTTGCGGTCCACGAAGATAGACCTCGACCACTTCATCGCCCTTCCGCTTCCCGGTGTTAGTCACATCAGCCTCGACGGTCAGAGGATCTCCTGCCTTGATCTCCGCCGAGGACAACTTGAGGTGGCTGTAGGCGAAGGTGGTGTAGCTGAGGCCGTAGCCGAAGCCGTATAGCGGTTGTCCGGAAAAATAGCGATAGGTGCGCCCATGCATCGAATAGTCTTCGAAGGGCGGAAGCTGCTCCAGCGACGCATAGAAGGTTACCGGCAGCCGGCCTGCTGGATTGTCATCACCGGCGAGCGTTCCGGCAATGGCGGCGCCTCCTTCTTCGCCCGGATACCAGGCTTCCAGCATCGCAGCGGCATGTTCTTTCGCCCACGGCACAGCCAGTGCGCTGCCATTCATCAGCACTACCACCAGCGGCTTCCCTGTTGCGGCTACAGCCTGCAATAAGTCTTCCTGCAGCTGCGGCAGATTTATCTTGGTGCGATCGCCGCCGTGGAAGCCCTCAAGTTGCACTGGCATCTCTTCCCCTTCCAAACTCGGCGACAGACCAACGAAGGCCACAACCACGTCGGCCTGCCGGGCAATCTGCACCGCCTGATCGCGCATCGGAGCCGCTTCTGGCTGCCACGCAAGATGAACACCAGCGCCAAACATGGGAGCATTGTGGGCATACTCCAGGCGGATGGCGTGCGGCGAAGTATTTTCGAAACGCATGGTGTACGAGTCGTGGCCGGTAGACTTTTTTTCGTCCCGTCCAAACTCCAACACCTGCTTGTCATCGAGGTATAGCCGGAAGGTATCGGCGCCGTCGCAAGGGGAGCAGTGTTCCGGGGATATGTGAAAGACATAGCTGCCCGCGCCCGGGACCGCGATCGAGCCGCTCCAGCGCACGCTGAACGCTGCCGGCGGCACGGCATCGGAGGGTGAAGTGGCCCCCCAATCAAAGTCCACCTGCTTGTCGATGCGGGTCAGGACCGGCTGGCCGCGCCACTCAGCGTTGTTGAAGTACTCGCCCTTCAGGCCAACATCGCCGCCGCTGCGCAGAACGGTGCGCGGCACGGTCACGGGAAACCCTGCGACATACGAAGAACCTTGCGCATAGAGCACCTTGCCGCTTGCTAAAACGCTTCTCAATACCGTCGAGGGGCAATACCGGGTGTGATGGCTGGCCGCTGTAGTTGCCTTCAAGCGATTCCAGCGCCGTGGCATTAGGGCCAATCACCGCGATGGTTTTTCCTGTGGCTTCAAGCGGCAAGATGCCGCCCGTGTTCTTGAGCAGTACGATCGATTCCTGAGCCACCCGGCGAGCCAGCATGCGGTGAGCCGCGGAATCAACTTCCGTGTGAGGAATGCGGGTATAAGGGACGTCCTGGGGCGGGTCGAACATCCCTAAACGGAAGCGCGCCGTGAATAGCCGTGTCACGGCTGCGTCGATCTCGCTCTCGGTGACCAGCTTGTCCTTGAGTGCCTGGTTCAGGCTGGCAAACTCCGGACCGCAACTGGTGTCGGTACCCGCGCGCAGGGCCAGCACTACCGCATGTTCCTCGTCCGGAGCGAACTTGTGCCCCTTCCAAATATCTGTCAACGCCCAGCAATCGGAGGTGACAAAGCCGGTAAATTTCCACTCCTCACGCAGAATCTTTTGGAGCAGCATGTCGTTAGCGCATGCCGGCGCTCCATCGATCGCGTTATAGGCACACATGGTGGAGGCAGCTTTGCCTTCTACGATGGCCGTGTGAAAAGCGGGCAGGTACGTCGCCTGCAGGTCCTGGGGCGAGGGCTTCACATCGAACTCATGACGCAACTGCTCTGGCCCGCTGTGTACGGCAAAGTGCTTGGGCGTGGCCACCACCTTTAGATATTTAGGATCGTCACCCTGCAACCCCGTAATAAAGGCGAGGCCCATGCGCCCGGTGAGATACGGATCTTCTCCGTAGGTCTCCTGCCCGCGGCCCCAGCGCGGGTCGCGAAAGATATTGATGTTTGGCGACCAGATGGTCAGGCCGAAGTAGATGCGATGGTTGTCGTGGGCAATCGCGTAGGCATACTTGGCGCGCGCTTCGGTGGAGATGGTGTCTCCCACGGAATGCATCAAGGAACTATCCCAGGTGGCTGCCAGACCAATCGCCTGGGGAAAGACAGTGGCAATGCCGGAGCGTGCCACTCCGTGCAGCCCCTCGTTCCACCAGGTGTACTCAGGGATGCCGAAGCGGGGAATGGCCGCCGCCGTCATGGTCATCTGGGAGACCTTCTCCTCCGGCGTCAACCGCCCTACCAGGTCAGCGACGCGCTGTTCGATGGGCAGCGAGGGATCCTGAAAAGGAAATTCGGCGGCACGGGCATAACCACCCAACACTCCAAGCAGCACGCCGGCCAGCCCACACGCCTTCGCCCATCTCCGCACGTTGAAACCTCCCCGGTAACCGTGAGGATAGTACCAGCCGATGAAGATTGCCTACAAATGGAATCGCCCTGCCCGGGACCCCGGAACCGCCGTGCCGCATCATTAAAATAGAGTCTTCGGGCGAGGGACAGGATTGAATGGCCAAGCAATTCACTCAGATCGAACCGCACCACCACGATTTTATTTTGCAGCAGCGTATATTCTTCACCGCTTCCGCTGCTGCCCAAGGACGAGTGAATGTTTCTCCGAAGGATGGGGCGGCCTTGCGTATCCTCAACCCGAACAGGGTAGCCTATCTCGACCAAACCGGCAGCGGCAACGAAACCGCCGCTCATCTGCGGGCCAACGGACGCTTGACGATCATGTTCTGTGCCTTTGCCGGGGCGCCCCTGATTCTCCGTCTCTAGCCACCGACTTCGGCAACCGCGAAGGTCGTTGGGCAGGGCAAGGTTCTCCCTCGCGGCAGCTTCGCCTACCGCGACCTGCATGCTTCCGCGTTTGAGAATGATGAGCGGCCAGGATCGCGCCAGATCGTGGTGCTTACGATTGACCTGGTCCAGACCTCCTGCGGATATGGCGTTCCGTTCTTCGAATACGTTGACGAGCGCAGAACTCTTACGCGGTGGGCAGAGGCGAAGGGTGAAGCCGGAATCGAAGAGTACAGGCGGTCGAAAAATGTGTTCAGTATCGATGGATATCCGACTGGGATTCTCGAGTCGTCGTAGCGTGATGTCGCGAAAGTTCGTTGATAAATTCGACGGGATAAATTCACCAAAACCTCAGGGGCTAAAGGGTCTGCGTGAGAACTGGCGAAAGGATCCGTACGAAGGGCACGGGTTCAGCCGTGCCGAAGAAGCTATGCTTTCTGATCGGCTTCAGCCGCCGAGGTACGTTTTTTCCAGACAATGTAAGCAGCCAGGAAGGACTGAAAAGCAGAACCGCAGGGGCTAAAAGCCCTCACATTTTCAGCTTTTTACGGCCCGGCTGAAGCCGTGCCCTGATACAAAACCCGAGAGCAGTTATTCAACGAACTCCCGGGACATAACACTAGCTCGCCTGTGCAACCACGATGAATGACTCCGCCCCTACAGACGTCCTGATCGTCGGAGCAGGACCCACCGGCCTCGTACTCGCCCTGTGGCTGACGCTGCTCGGCGTGCGCGTGAGAATCGTTGACAAGACGGCAGAGCCAGGAACGACCTCTCGCGCACTGGCGGTGCAAGCGCGAACGCTCGAGTTCTATAGCCAGGTCGGGCTCGCGGACGCCGTGGTGGAGCGCGGACGAAAGACCATTGCCGCGAATCTCTGGGTTGCCGGCAAGCGCGCGGCCCATGCGGTGCTGGGCGAAATGGGCGTGGGGCTCAGCCCATTTCCCTACGCGCTCATCTTTGCTCAGGATGAACACGAGCAGCTATTGGTTGAGCGCCTGGGCGAGGCCGGCGTACAGGTCGAACGCCGTACAGAGCTGTTGCGGTTCGAGGAGGCCGCTGGTCGCGTCATCGCTCATCTCCGAGGCCCGGATGGAGAGGAGGAGCGATGCGCGGCGGCCTATATCGCTGGTTGCGACGGAGCACACTCCACGATCCGCGAGGCGCTGCAGATCGGCTTCCCTGGCGGCGTCTACGATCATCTCTTCTACATTGCGGACGTGGAGGCCGGCGGTGCGACAGTAAACGGCGAATTGAATATCGCATTGGACAGGACGGACTTTCTCGTCGTCTTTCCCTTAAAGGGCGAAGGACGAGTGCGGCTCATCGGCACCGTACGCCAGCAAGCCGAACAACAGCGCGACGAACTGTCGTGGAATGACGTGAGCAGACGCGTTCTCGAATGGCTGCCTATTGAGGTAAAGCGCGTGAACTGGTTCTCGACCTATCGCGTGCATCACCGCGTGGCTGCGCATTTTCGCAAAGGCCGCGCGTTCCTGCTCGGAGATGCCGCCCACATCCACAGTCCCGTAGGCGGACAAGGGATGAACACCGGCATTGGCGACGCAGTGAATCTTGCCTGGAAGTTCGCCGGGGTCCTGCAGGGGCGCGCCGACTCGTCGCTTCTCGATAGCTATGAGCCGGAACGAATTGCTTTCGCCCAGCGCCTGGTTGCCACCACCGATCGGGCTTTCACCGCGGTAACCAGTCCAAGCATGTTGGCGCGGCTGATCCGGCTGCATGTTGTGCCGCTCTTGCTCGCGCCCATTTACCGGGTGACTGCAGCGCGGCGCTTGATGTTTCGCACGGTCTCACAGACGGCGGTGAACTATCGCGAAAGCGGTTTGAGCGAGGGACGGGCGGGAGAGGTGCATGGCGGCGACCGGCTTCCTTGGGTGAAATTGGAGCTGAACGGCAGCGACAACTTCGCCACACTGACTTCGCTGGCGTGGCAAGTGCATGTCTACGGTGAGGCCAACTCCGAAATTCGAAAACTGTGTGATGAACGAGGATTGCCGCTGCACGTCTTCCCCTGGCGTCCGGAGGCGGCCCATGCTGGCTTGCAGAGAAACGCTGTTTATCTGCTGCGGCCTGACGGTTATGTGGCCCTCGCGGATGGTGAAGGCCGCGCCGCAGCGGTTGCGTCCTATATGGATAGTCGCAAGCTCAGAATGCTCCACTGACTGCTTGGCTATACACCGTTCGTGCAGGCCGGAACTTATGACGCTTTGGCATTGCCAGCGCTAAAGCGCGCGATCAAAGTCGAGACTCTTTCACCGAGCGCTAAAGCGCTCGTTCCCCCGCATAAATGCGGGGGCTCCCACCTCGAATTTGGCTCTCAACCGCCCCCGATTCCCGAAAAAAGAATGCACTTTGTGAGAGAAAAGAGAGATAAGCCCCCCGGCCGGCGCCTTCGTGCGGGAAAAAGATTGAGCGATAAGCGAGATAAGCGAGATAAGACCTACTTATCCGCGGTTTGGCTAGGTCTCCATCCCTCGCTGCTGGGCAGAAATAACTGCGAACCCGGTCGACCACAACTCCAGAAACAACAGAGTGCCGAGTACGGGCTTCAGCCCGTACATAATCGGACCGCGTAGCTGAGCCGGCTTCAGCCACTGAGGGAAATGCCTCTTCCATCAAAACCGCTGCCATGGACGGCGTTACAGGCTGCGAAAAAGCTCATGCTTTGTATCAGGGCACGGCTTCCCTCAATTTCCTGTCAAAGTCTACGAAGGTATCGGAAGGCCGTGGCACCGCAGTTCACCGCATCGAAGGTCAACCTCGAAGTCTCCGACGCGTAGTCGCGTTGATCCCGTGGCTGGTAGTCGCATGGCGGGGCTCGACCAGCATTTCGCCTCTGACCTTATCCTCTTCTAAAACCGGGGTCAAGCCGGAAGATTTGGAGGGAGCCGAGGTGTCGATGGCGCTTCTATTTAACGGTAGTTACGAAGAAATCCGCAGTTCACCTACAGTTCACCTGAATTCACCCGCTGTGTATGGACGCCGGCAGCTGTTTGCGCGAAGAGTCCGAATGCGCGAAGGAGCAATCAGTCGCGCAGGTCAGGTGGAGTCGCGCTGTGCGCGGCCAATGGCGGGGCCGTCGCATATACGGCGCCTTCCACCCGACCCAAAGTCGAGAGGACAATCATGAGGATCATGATCGAGGGAACGACGTGGAATTACCGGCATTCAAGCTGCTGGGGTTCTTTCTGCCGTCCGTCCTGAGATAGTGCCGTGAACAACCGGGGCCTGGCACCTAAGCCCCTTTAGCCCGCGGCAATGGTCCGGTTCCTTTACGGCCCCTGCTGCGGCATCGATGTAAACGGGAGTGATTTGATGACGAGTCTCACAAACGTAAACTTTACTACTCCAGATGGGAATCACTTCCTCACCGCCATCAACGGCGGCGGTATCGGACCCGTTGCACTTAACGGTCTTGCCACCAATGGCGTGGCCGGTGGCCCGGATGGGAGCTTTCAGTTGTTGGTTCAGGATGCCGTCAAGGGCACTTTTGCCCTTGGGACTTCTGATGGCACACACTTCGTCACCGCGAGTAACGGGGGCAGTGTAGGCAACGCCAACCCACAGTTTCCGCAGCGAGATCCTGGAAACACCTTTCCGTTGCACACCGATGCCGTAAAGGCAGGGGCATGGGAGTCTTTTACGCTTACTGTGAACTCTTCAACTCGCCCATGGAGTGTTCAAATTCAGGCCCCGAATGGTGATTATCTTTATGCCGTTAACGGCGGGGGAATAGGAGACGGAGGTTCGAACGATACTCCTATCCATACTGATGCGGTTAAGATCGGCCCGGACGAGATCTGGTCGATCAACCAAGTTCTGTTCTACAACTGGCTGGTGCTCACTTTTCATACGACCGATGATGATCTTTCAGGCGGCGTTCCAGGCAGAGGAGCAAGTTGGCTGGGAGCCTCTTTTACGCTCGCAGACGGCACGGGACCAATGAACCTGAACCCGGTCAACGTGAATGCACAGGGCGCAGTAATCGCCTTCGCCTCGCCCTCATGGAATACTTGCTGGGTTCAGCTACCCTCTTCGGTTACATCGGATTACTTCACACAGATGGCGTTAACTTTATTTCAGCCCCCTAACTCGTTTCCTGCCGGGACTGACGAATGGCATTTCGATGGCTTGGAAGTGTCATTGGCACAGACTGGTCCGCCGCCACCAAATGTCGCGAACCCTCCCATAGACCCCACCTTCAAGCTGATTACACTTGGTAACTACAACCACAGCTCGACTGGCTTTCCAAACCGAGTTCTATCAGCAGCCAATCCTACGGTGATCTATAACCTGCCTGATCTTTCAGGTCACGCTTAAGAGGTCTGGAAATTCGGTAACGAGACGTTATCCGTTCTTATGCGTAACGGGGCGGGTGAACTTCCCTTCACCAGGTTTCTCTATTAAAGCGGAGGAAATCATGTTTCTACGTTTTGGCTTAGGTATTGGCCTGCTCGCGTCAGCAACCGTTGGACTACCAGCGCAGGAAACCATTTTCCCAATCGTGACGCAGGTGGCAGAGAATACTGCTGGGACTCAAATTACGGTTACTGGAGAGGGCTTCGGAGCAGCGCTACCGAAGGTTGCTCTGGGCACAACAAATCTCGCTATCGTCAGCGCGACCGATACAAATATCATAGCCACCCTACCCATAGGCAATCCGGCGGGGTCCTATCTCCTCACCGTACAGAACACCAGTTCTCACCTCTTTGGTCTCTTTACGGCAGTTTTAGGCCAGATCGGCTCGCAGGGTCCTTCCGGTGCGCCCGGTCCTCCTGGGCCCAGCGGTCCTGCTGGCGCGCCCGGCCTACCCGGTCCCAGTGGACCTCCAGGGCCTGAGGGTCCCGCTGGTCCCAGTGGTCCTACGGGCCCTGCTGGCCCTACGGGAGCCAGCGGTCCTGCCGGTCCCAGCGGTATAGGCATAAATGGGTTTATCTGGACTGCAAATGTATTAACGCCACAGTCGGGGATGTACCTTTACCCGGCTATTGGGACTGGTACCTTAGTCTACTCCAATGATGGAGGCTATCTAGACCAGAATTTAACCAACGCAGTCGTAGGTTCAGCTTGCACCGTCTCTGCCTTAAATGTGGGAATTGCCAATCAAGTGGGCACTGTTCAGGTTGCAGTTATTAAAAATACCAATCTTATGCCAATGGGCTGTGGCGCCACTTACGATAGTATAAGTACTTTCGGAGTGAGTTGCTCGGACTCTCTTCACACATTCAGCGTCCAGGGCGGAGACAACCTCTCTATTGAGCTAACATCTTCGGGACCGCCTGGCCTAGAGGTCACGACCACGCTTATTTGCAAATGAGGCGAATCGGATCTAGTAGTCAGTCGTGACTGGTACTTTGGGAAAACAGAGTTTCTTAGGAAATAATGCGTCGAACACGATACCTATTTTCCTCGATTTTGGTTCGTGGTGAGTTTGCGCCCATGAGGCGTTTGGCCCGCATGGTGGTATCCAGTCTGCCGCACTACGTGACGCAGAGTGGCAATCGCCGAGAATCGATTTTCTTTGAAGACGGCGATCGGCAGATTTACCGCGATCTTCTTGGGGAGCAGGCGCGCAAAGCGGACGTGGAAGTATGGGCTTACTGCCTGATGCCAAACCACGTTCCCCCGCCGCACTCCAGTAGGTCCGTTCGTCCTTGCTGAGTTCGAACCGCAACGTTTTTCGCTCGGCCGGTTTAAGCTCGATTCGTTGGAAGCCTTTGAGCTCGCGGACCGGACGAGATGCACTGCCGTATTGCTGATGAAGATATAGCTGAGCGACCTCATCCGCACTGACAGACCCTGTGTTCTCAACCACCACTGTTACCTCAAGACTCTCTTCTGACTGGATCTTTGCTTTGCTGAGACGCAGATCAGAGAAGGTGAATTGAGAGTAGCTGAGGCCAAAGCCAAAGGGGTAAAGCGGAGTACTCTCCACGTCCCAGTAACGTTTGCCCTGATCTTGCGGCGCCTGGGTGGTGTTGTGCGCGTAGTTGATGGGGATTTGACCCACATCTCGTGGCCATGAAAACGGTAGCTTGCCGCCGGGAACAACGTCGCCCAACAAAAGTCGCGCAACCGCGCTGCCACCCTGGGTTCCGGGGTACCACGCCTCGAGGATTGCCGGGACATGTTGGGACGCCGGACGACCGTTGACTAGAACCAATACCACCGGCTTGCCGGTCGCTACCACCTTTTCAAACGGATCTTCTTTCGTCCATAAGGTTACTTTTCGCCTATCCCCGAAACCTAGACCTGCGATGTTAAGGAATAGATTTAGGTAACGTGGTGAACGTCCCCTGGTTTCCCCGTCGTGACGCTATGACAAAAGAGTGCTTCACTGCGTGAGGATCTTCAATTGTACTTTGGTATCGGCTTTCCGCCGATGTCAGCGTCGGACCTACATCGATCTATTCGACGCTGACGGTCGTCACATTCAGGTAATGCGATAAGATGTGGAGCACTGGAGATCCAGAGACGGAGGTTGCTTGCGAGGTCGTTTCGCGCTAACGGCTGCGCTGTTTTTCGTAGTCGTGGCGTGCTGCCCTTGTGTGCTCGCGCTCAATCCGTCGCTGGATGTCAGCCAGTACGTGCACACGTCATGGAAGAGCCGTGACGGCTTTCCCGGCTCGATCCACTCCATTGCGCAGACGCCCGACGGGTATCTCTGGCTGGGCACGGAACTCGGTTTACTTCGCTTCGACGGCGTCAGGTTCGTCCCCGGGCTGCCGCCCGATCAGCATCTCCCCTCAAACGTTGTGAACAGGCTGCTCGTCGCGCGTGACGGAACTCTTTGGATTGGAACCTGGCCAGGGCTTGCCAGTTGGAAGGATGGCAGACTTACCCAGTACCCGCAGCTCGCTGGAGAGATTATCATGCGGCTTGTCGAGGATCACGAAGGCACAGTTTGGGCCGGCGGTGCCACCCTCACTCCTCCAGGCAAGCTCTGCGCGATTCGTAACGGTAACGTGAAGTGCTATGGAGGGGACAACACCCTGGGTAACGGAGTCATCGGTTTATACGAGGATCGCAAGGGCAATCTTTGGGTGGGAACGCTCGCTGGACTGTGGCGATGGAAGCCTGGCCCCCCCAAATTCTATCCGCTGCCGGGAGAGCCAACCGGTATTTCAAATATTGCGGAAGACAACGATGGCGCACTTCTGATCTTCTACGGCGGCAGAATCGCGCGGCTCGTGAATGGCAAAGCGCAGACCGCGTATCCGCTTCCAGGTCCCGGGCGTGCGTCGCCTAGCGGCGGCAACATGCTTCGCGATCGCGATGGCGGGCTGTGGATCTCAACTGAGGATCGAGGCCTGGTGCACATACACGACGGGCGGCCCGACGTGTTTTCGCAGTCCGATGGTCTCTCCGGAGATTCCGTTAACGCGCTCTTTGAAGATCGCGAAGGCAATTTCTGGGTGGGGACCATGACGGGTCTTGACCGCTTCCGCGACAGCGCCGTGGTCACTTTTTCTAAAAATCAGGGTTTGCGGAATTTTCCTCGCGGCGCGTTTTTGATCGACCGGGATGGAAGCATCTGGCTCGATGCCAGTGGGGGTTTGAGCAAATGGAAGAACGGACGAATTACGATCTACCGCAGGCGCGGGCGGCCCGTTGCTCATCTGTTTTCTCTTTGCCAGGACGACAACGGGCGAGTTTGGGTCGCGGGTTTTGACGGAGTCGGGTACGTGGAGAATGATCGGTTGATCCCAATTGAGGGTGTCCCCGGAGGACCCGTATTGTCGGCGGCCTGCGACACGGCCGGAAATGTGTGGTTTGCCTTTCAGAACCACGGTCTTGTGCAGTTACGCGGCAGCCGTATGGTCAGGCAAATTCCCTGGACCAGCCTGGGACACAAGAATAATGCCACAGCTCTCGCTGCTGATCCGGCGGAGGGCGGCGGCCTTTGGCTTGGATTTTCCGACGGAGGCCTGGTGCAATTTAAGGACGGCCAAGCCCGTAGGTCGTACACGTCCAGAGATGGGCTTGGCCAAGGCAGCATCAGCAGCCTGCAACTTGATACGGACGGCACACTGTGGGCAGCAACCGACGGTGGGTTCAGCCGTTTGAAGAACGGACGAGCTGCCACGCTGACCGGCAAAAATGGCCTACCCTGCGACGGGATCGCCTGGTCAATGGAAGACGACGCCCACTCGTTCTGGCTGTACACCGACTGTGGCTTGCTGCGTATTGCACGCTCCGAGTTGGATGCCTGGGCTTCCGATCCGAATCGCGCGGTCCACGCCACGGTTCTTGACAGCTCAGACGGAGTACACAAGAGGGCAGTCAATCCCAACTTTAGCCCGAGCGTGAACAAGTCACCGGATGGGAGAATATGGTTCACGACCTACGATGGCATTAGCAGGGTGGCCGATCCGCAGCACCTGCCCTTTAACCGGCTCCCGCCGCCGGTGCACATTGAGAAGATCACCGCCGACCGCAAGACCTACCAGACGGCTTCGAGCCTGCGCCTGCCCCCGCTGGTGCGCGATCTCGAGATCGACTATACCGCCCTCAGCCTGGTCGCGCCGGAGAAGATCCGGTTCAAATATAAGCTCGAAGGGAGGGATCGCGATTGGCAGGATGTCGGCGATCGCAGGCAGGCACTCTATAACGATCTTGCTCCACGCAATTACCGCTTCCGCGTAATAGCCTGCAATAACAATGGCGTGTGGAATGAGGCCGGCGCATCTTTCGCTTTCTCCATCGATCCGGCGTACTACCAGACCATCTGGTTCCGGGCCTTCTGCGTGCTTGCGTTCCTTGCATCCCTTTGGTTGCTTTATCAGCTTCGAATTCGGCAAGTGCAGCGAGAGCTTAACGCCGGGGTAGAAGCGCGCGTTCAAGAAAGGACTCGTATTGCACGCGATCTACACGACACCCTGCTTCAAAGCTTCCAGGGAGCGGTCTTTCAATTTCAGGCGGCTCGTAAACTGCTGCTCCGCAATGCGGACAACGCGATGCAGGCGATAGATGAGGCAATTCGAGCAGCGGAGGAAGGCATTACGGAGGGACGTGCTGCCATCCAGGACCTGCGCCCGGAACCAGCTGCGCAGCGCGATCTTCCGGAATTGTTGAATGCAGCAGGTCACGAATCGGCGACGGCTCAGGAACCCGAAGGGCACCCTCCGATCTTCAGCGTGATCGTCGAAGGCAAGCGACAGAGTTTGCCGCCGATGCTTCAGGATGAGGTCTACCGGATCTCGCGAGAGGTGGTCCGGAATGCCTTCGCGCACGCTGTTGCCAGCCGCATCGAGGTCGAGATCCGATACGATAAGGATCAGCTTCGAGTGCGTGTCCGCGACGACGGAAAAGGGATCGATCCAAAGATTCTCGCGGCCGGCGGACAACCTGGACATTGGGGCATATCGGGGATGCGCGAGCGGGCTCAGCGGATTGGATCGCGATTGGATTTCTGGAGCGAGATGGGTGCAGGCACCGAGGTGCAACTGACGGTTCCAGCTGCGATAGCGTATGAAAAGCGTCGTCCTAACCGTCGATTCCGGCTGCTCCACAGGTCAGGTAACGATGAGTAGTATTCCTGGCTTGATTCGAATTCTCGCCGTCGACGACCACGCTCTTCTGCGCAAGGGCCTTGCGGCTACGATCAACGCAGAGCCCGACATGAAGCTGGTCGCCGAGGCTTCGAACGGTGAAGAGGCCATCGAGAAGTTCCGCACACATCGCCCAGACATAACTCTGATGGATATTCAAATGCCCGGTCTCAATGGGATTGAGACTACGATCCGTATCCTGGCTGAATTTCCGGACGCGCGCATCATTGTCCTTACGACCTATAGCGGCGATGTTCAAGTGCTGCGTGCCTTGCGTGCCGGCGCACGGGCTTATCTATTGAAAGGCCATGATCGGGAACTTATCGAGACACTTCATGCGGTCATGGCAGGGCGAAAGAGGATACCGCCGGAAGTCGCGGCTGAGCTTGCTGAACACGCTACTGATGATGAGTTGAGCCCCCGGGAAATTGAGGTTTTGAGACTGATTGCCGCCGGCAATTCCAACAAACAGATCGCCGACCTACTCTTCATCGCGGAGGCGACCGTGAAGAGCCGCGTCACGAACATCCTTTCGAAGCTTAGCGCCAGCGATCGCGCTCATGCTGTCACAATCGGCCTTAGACGCGGAATTATCGAGATCTAATCACCCGAAAGTATGAACGCTGTTCCGAGTTTCAGACGTTCCCAGGGCGTTGCGAGGGGGATACGCTCCCTAAGGGGGTTCCTTGCAACGACTATTCTCCACGTTCGCGAACGGCTGGCCGGGCTTCGGCCTTCTCATTCAACGATTGGTCCTGGGCGTTGCCCTGCTCTACCATGGGACAACTGTGCTCCGGGGAGTCGCTGCCGTTGGGCCGATTGTGCCGGAATTAACCGGAAGTGTCCTGGGATTTTTTATTCTGGCAGGCTTGTGGACTCCCGCAGTGGGTGCGCTCGTCGCGGTCGTGCAGGTGTGGATCGCCTTCACAGGCGCTGGCGATGAATCGGTGTCAATTATTCTGGCGGTCCTTGGCGGCACGTTGGCGATGATCGGTCCAGGTGCCTGGTCGATCGATGCTCGGCTCTTCGGAAGAAAGCATATCTGAAGCTGAACACTCTGGCCGCCCTCCCGTGCGTCCCCCAAAAGTAGGACAATCACGCAACCCATAGAACGAAAAACATTCCATCGATTTTGGGTTGTGAGCGCATCGGCCAAAATTGCATAGTGATCCTCGTAGCTTGACGCATCTTCCCGGTCGGAGAATGCTCCGTCAGGAAGCGCCAAACAAGAAATTCCCAAAACAACATCTTGCGAGTGAATCGCACAAGGTTTAAGGAGGCCGATATGGGTTTCATGGTGACGGGATCTCCTCTGGGGCATCACATAGGTTTGGCGCCCGAGGTTGGTCAAAGCTTATACACAAAACTTTCGCAGTCCACACCGGTCGTTTTCGTCGTCGACCCCGACAGGGCCGTGCGCGAATCACTGGAGCGGTTAATGCGATGCGCAGGCTGGCATCCGGAGACCTTTGCGTCGGCCGAAGAATTCCTCGCCCATCCGCTCGAGGTTGCTCCCGGCTGCTTGACACTGGACGTGTCTCTTCCGGGCCTAAGCGGTCTCGAGTTGCAGAAGCGCGCAGCCGTGGAATGCCCTCACATCCCAACCATTTTTCTCACCGCCAACGACGACATTCCCACTACTGTCGAAGCCATGAAGGCGGGAGCTGTCGAATTCCTTACAAAGCCTTTCCGGGACAACGAACTCTTGCGCGCTGTCCGAGAAGCTCTCGAACGGAGTCGTCTTGTTCTTGCTAAAAAGGCGGAGAAACAAGCCCTTCAGGAATGTTATGCATCTCTTTCAGCCCGCGAACGGCAGGTCATGGCGTTGGTATCTTGCGGGTTGATCAACAAGCAGGTCGGCGGCGAACTCGGCATCAGCGAAATCACGGTGAAAGCACACCGCGGCCAAGTGATGCAGAAGATGCACGCCGACTCTTTCGCAGAACTGGTGAAAATGGCAGGGAGGCTAGGTTTAGCCAAGCGCCGCGAAGCGACGATGGTCTGCGATCATGCAGCGTGCCCAGGCGGTCAACTCCTTGGAAGCTTCGCATTCGTGCCTTAGCCGAATACCGCATCGCCAGGTGGTCCGTCATCGTGGCGTCTTACTCGGACCGATACTCAACTATCGTTGTCGGCAACCCATATTGCGTGGCACGATCCTGGGGTCACGCGCTTGCCGTAAGGATTTTTGAACGAACCTCGATGCCTGTTGCCAACGCGGCTAGTTGCGGCCAAAGATTGCGGGGGTGGCCCATGATGACGAAAATTGTCCTGGTCGTGGACACCGGCGTCCCCGTGCGAGAATCGTCGCTCAGCGGCCCGAATTGCCCTCCTCGACTTCGCAACCGTGATCAAGATTTCACAGGCACTCTCAGGTGCGATTGTGCAAGATAACTTGATTGGAACACTTCTGCGCGCCGCACTCGAGGAGACGGGAGCGCAGCGCGGCTTGCTGATCCTGTCGCGTAGCGGTGAACCCCGGATCGCGGCGGAGGCGATACGTCGCCACGAGACAATCGTTGTACGTCTTCGCGACGAGGTCGTCACTGAATCGCTGCTGCCGGAGTCTGTGGTTTATTACGTCCAGGACACCCGCGAGAGCGTGGTTATCGACGATGCCGCCACCCGGGCAAGGTTCGTCGCGGATCCTTATGTCAGCCAGCACAAGGTGGGGTCGATTCTTTGCCTGCCGCTGCTCAATCAAGGCAAACTTGTCGGCGTCCTCGTGCTTGAAAACCATCTGGCCTCCGGCGTCTTCACGCCCGCGCGGATCAGAGTACTGAAGCTGATGTCGTCGTTGGCGGCGAGCGCTCTCGAAAATTCGCGTCTCTACGGCGATCTTCAGGAACGGGAGGCGAAGATCCGGCGCCTGGTCGATGCTGACATTATCGGAATTTTCATCGTTGATATAGGGGGCCCGATACTTGAAGCCAACAACGCATATCTTCGTATGCTGGGATACGAGCGGACGGAGTTCGTTTCGGGCAGCCTGCGCTGGACGGACCTTACGCCGCCGGAGTGGCGCAGCGCCGACGCACTGCGGGTCGAAAGGGTAAAAAGGGTCGGACGTCTGCAGCCATTCGAGAAGGAGTTTTTCCGCAAAGACGGCACGCGCGTGCCGGTACTGGTCGGCGTGGCGCGCTTCAACGAGCCCCGGAACCAGGCTATCGTTTTCGCGCAGGATATGAGTAAACAAAAGCGGGCCGAGGCCTTGGCTTTACAGGCGCGCATGATTGAAGACACGCGAATTGCACGGAAATTACACGATGCACTGCTACAGAATTTCCAGGCAATGATGTTCCGGTTTCAGGCGGCCCGCAATCTGATGACGCGCCATCCCGATGAGGCCTTGCGATCCCTGAATGAAGCGATCAATGAGGGGGAAAAGGCGCTCGACGAGAGCCGGGATGCAATTCAGAACTTAGGCTCGGAACCGATTGCGAAGGGGAGATCGCGGAATTGCTGATGTCGATAAACTGCCGTGTCGGAAACTGACTCCCAACATCCATTCATCGCATGACCTGAACCGTCCGGAGCGGGTGAAGAAAGCCGCTCTTGGTGATCGACGAGAGCAGGATCGAGGTCGACTGTGCCGATGGTTGCTCGCATCTTAAATGCACGAACCAGCTTCCGGTCACCAGTTTTCACTGTCACCAGCTTTCTCCGGGCTAGGCGAGCGCCTGGTGCTTATGGTCGAACGAGGGCTCAACCACAATTGCTTTTCCTTCTAGCGCGGCGGTTTATTGGGTCACTTCGAAGGATGTATGCAGTGACGCCGACGAGTCTGGACCCACCCAGACGTCAAAGATCGAAGGATCGATCACCCAACTGCGCGTCGCCGCACTCCAGTAGGTCCGTTCGTCCTTGCTGAGTTCGAACCGCAACGTTTTTCGCTCGGCCGGTTTAAGCTCGATTCGTTGGAAGCCTTTGAGCTCGCGGACCGGACGAGATGCACTGCCGTATTGCTGATGAAGATATAGCTGAGCGACCTCATCAGCAGTGACAGACCCTGTGTTCTCAACAACCACTGTTACCTCAAGACTCTCTTCTGACTTGATCTTTGCTTTGCTGAGACGCAGATCAGAGAAGGTGAATTGAGAGTAGCTGAGGCCAAAGCCAAAGGGGTAAAGCGGAGTACTCTCCACGTCCCAGTAACGTTTGCCCTGATCTTGCGGCGCCTGGGTGGTGTTGTGCGCGTAGTTGATGGGGATTTGACCCACATCTCGTGGCCATGAAAACGGTAGCTTGCCGCCGGGAACAACGTCGCCCAACAAAAGTCGCGCAACCGCGCTGCCACCCTGCGTTCCGGGGTACCACGCCTCAAGGATTGCCGGGACATGTTGGGACGCCCAGGCGATATTCAGCGGACGGCCGTTGACTAGAACCAATACTACCGGCTTGCCGGTCGCTACCACCTTTTCCAACAACTCCTCTTCCCTTCCCGGAAGATCCAGCGATTGCCTGGAGGCAGCCTCACCGCTCATATCATGCAGCTCCCCCAACACAACAATGGCCAGGTCGGATGAGCCGGCGAGATCGACCGCCTTTTCCATCTCCTGGTCTGCTTGTGCGGCGGACCAGGCGGCCGGGTGCGTCGAGTGGTCTATCTTGTCGAAGAACGAGAAATACCTACGCGCGATTTGCACCCCCGGAGCGAAGGAAAGCTGCGCGCGGGTGCCCAATTCTGATCTGAGTCCATCCAGCACGGTGACGGTTTCAGAAAGATCTTGCTGGAAAGCCCAGGGTCCAAGGGTGTCCAACTTCGAATCCGCCAACGGACCAACGACCGCAATCGTCTTGTACGCATTCTTCTTCAGAGGCAACAAGCCATTCTCATTGCGTAGCAGGACGGCCGCGCGTTCCGCTGCCATCCGTTCCTGGGTCCGGTGCTCGGGAGCGTTCAATACACCTGCGATTCGCGCTTCATCGACGTAGGGATGCTCGAACAAGTCCAAGCGCACTTTGGCGGTAAGAATGCGCCGGTCGGCTGTCTCTATCTGCTGCAGAGTGATTTCGCCCGCCTTCAGCGCAGCGGCCAGGCTTTGCCCATAGGCAGTGGCATCCTGCGCCATCTCCATATCTACGCCGGCATCCAAGGCGCGCACAGCAGCATCATGAAGGTCTCGGGCATATCCGTGCTGCACCAGGCTTTTTACCGCGTCGGCATCACTGACCACGAATCCTTTGAATCCCCATTGCCGGCGCAGAACGTCGTCGAGCAGCCAGCGATTGCCGGTGGCCGGTACATCGTTGAGATCCATGTAGGCGCTCATTGCGGAGCCAACCCCGGCCTTCACGGCCGCGTGAAATGGTGGGAGATAGACATTTTGCAACTGCGCATCAGATAGATAAGAGCCGTCGTAGTCACGGCCGCCCTCCGCGGCACCGTAGCCGGCAAAGTGTTTCATGCAGGCCAGCACATGATCGGGGGCGCCGATATATTCACCTTGAAATCCCCGGACCTGGGCGGCGGCCATGGCGGATCCGAGGTAGGGATCCTCTCCCGCACCCTCCACCATCCGGCCCCAGCGAGGGTCGCGTGCAATGTCGAGCATCGGTGCAAACGCCCAGTTGATGCCGACGGACCGAGCTTCTTTGGCTGCAGTCGCCTGTGCCTCAGTCTCCAGCGACGGATCCCAGGAAGCAGCCATCGCGATGGGGACCGGAAAAATAGTACGAAAACCATGAATGACGTCGTAGCCAAAGATCAGCGGAATATGCAAACGAGATTTCTCGACGGCGATATGCTGCAGGCGGTTGATCATGGCTGGATCGGTGATGAACAAGAGGGACCCCACCTCGCCCCTGGCCACCGGCTTTTCGACTGGGTCAGAAGAATCGAAGACAAACAGCTGGCTTAGCTGTCCGATCTTTTCTTCCGTCGTCATCCTTTGCAAAAGGGAGTCGACGAAATGTTGAACGTCGGCGTCCGTCCGTTGAGCGGACTGGGCGACGTTTCTGCCGCTGGCAGCAATGAGCGAAATGGAGCAAAGCGCCAAGCGGAATAGGCGTCCGCCAGACACTGGTTTCCTGATCATCCGTCCTCCTCCTCGCGCCTGGTGTGCCAGGGCTCCGCCAGGTGAAAAAACCCGGTCGCGGGAGTCCAGAGCAGCTTGTCTCGACCAGGAAGGTTGCTGTACTGAATCCAGCGGGCATTAGAACATTGAAGAACTAGGAAGAACAATAGTTGGTTGAGCTCTGTGCGAAACCGTGACCGGAACAACCACCAAAGCGCGGTCAGAAGATCGAAGTTCGGGCGGTGATTACTCCGGTCTGTCCCGTGAATACGCGGTTCCAGAATGGGTGCGCGGGCCAAGATCAGAGATACCATCTTCACTCTGGTTCACGGCTGAAGAACGGCGAAGTGATCCGCGTAGCTGATCAGTACCGTCCGAAAGAGAATTGTGGGCAGAAGTCCGTCGACATCCGGTTTTACTGGAAGGTCGTCGCGGAAGTCCACGGGTGTGACAAACGACATCTGGCGAAACAGATGATCGCCCACCAGGACCTCTTGCGGGGCCAAGACAGCAAAAGCCTCCACGATTTCATCGCTATTGTGGCGATTCGATGTGCCGATAGTTTGCACACGCGGCAAGCGTTTCGCACATTCAAACAGGACCGGGACATCGATTCCCGAGTCGAGTTGGAGTAATAGAGGCCGCTCCGCGACGGCGGACAAATGGACTCGCAGAACCATCGGAAAAGTGGATGGAAAATATTGATCTGATTTAAGTGGAGGCGTGAGCGGGATACGCATTCCCCTCATCTTCTCTTGCATCCGCTTTGAGTCATCTAAACAGACCAGGCGGTGCTGGTAGTCGATCAGCAGATCGAAATGCTCCAGAAAATCCTCGCCCAGAATGCCCCGGATGTGCGGGTCGGTCTGCTGTATCTGCCTGAGGTCCTGAACGAGAATGAGTGGATTTTTGATCGAATACGTCCCTGCTTGTAACGACTGCAATTGCGCGTAGGCAGCATGGGAGTAAGTGCCAACTCCGGTCACATGGGTCGCGCTCAACTCCTTAGGATGAAGCTCAGACGCCAGCCGTGGATCGATGGTAGTGATCTGGGCCCCCGTATCCACGACGAAGTCGTAGGGGCCGGTATTGTCGAGCATGACCGGGGCAGCAATCAGGGAGCGACCGGTGAAACGCGGGCGTATACTGGCCGCATTTCCCGGGCAGCGGGGTTGGGCCCAAAGCGCCGGAAACAGAGTCGCCGGAAGCAGGGCCACAGCAAGACTGGCGGACGCGAGGCACTTGAACGTTGTCACGGGAGATCACCTCAGCCTGGTTGGCTGGGTGAACTCTCCGCGCATGGCTCAGCGGGGTCTTTACGGTTTCCTTCTCATATTCCTCGGAACGGCTGAAGATTTCGCGGGGAACCAGAATGGAACATCGGAGCTGCATCTTTCGCTTTGCTGACGTAGAGGTCGACGAGGGGAACTTTTCCGTGACCAAGGCGGGAGAAGTGTTGCCCGTCGAGCCGAAAGTCTTTAAGGTTCTGCAGTTTCTGCTTCATCATCCAGACCGCGTAGTCACCAAGGATGAGCTTTTGGGCGCAGTCTGGAACGACTGCTCTGTCTCGGAAAGCTCCCTCACGCGCAGTGTCGCGACCTTGCGTCGCCTGCTCGGTGACGATATCCGCGAACCGCGTTATATTGCCACGGTCCCTACCCTCGGCTACCGCTTTCTGTGCGATGTTCGAGCTGTCGAAGATGGCCCCACTTTGTTGAGCGGGGATGGGATCGCAGAAGCGCGCATGGAATCGCCCACCGCTGTCGGATTCCACAGAGAATCTCTAGCTCGGCCTGGGGAGGACACGCGCCCCCGGCTTCCTGTGCGCCTGCATTCCCCATGGATCGCGGTAGCGATCGGCGCGGTTGGACTTGCCGTCCTCAACTATTGGCTGCTTCGTCCTCCAGCACGACCCATCGCAACCGGTTACGCTCAAATCACCAACGATGAGCGCTCTAAGGTCGCGCCCGTAAATCTCTTTGCCACGACCGTAACTGATGGCTCTCGCCTCTATTTCGGCGAGTTCTCCGGCGGCCACTGGAGTCTGGCCCAAGCGTCGGCCCTCGGCGGCGAGACCGTGATCATATCTGCCCCCTTTGACCTTCCTCAACTGGCCGACATCTCTCCTAATCGCTCGGAGTTGCTAGTTGCCAACTTTACTGGCAGCGAAACCGACGCTCCCTTATGGGTCCTTTCCATTCCGGCCGGAACTCCCCGCCGCCTGGGAAACCTCATTGGCCACGATGGAACCTGGTCCCCCGATGGAAAGAGGCTGGCTTACGCCAACGGCAACCATCTCAACGTGGCGCGCGCCAATGGATCTGGTTCCCATACGCTCGTCACCGCACCTAGCCCGCCGTTATGGATTCGTTGGTCGCCCGACGGTAAGGTGTTGCGCTTTACTCTCGCCGATCGAAGCCTGGCTGCGCTGCTGCTGCCCCATGCCAGCGCAAGTTCGCTTTGGGAAATCTCAGCCGACGGAAAGGATTTTCATCGCCTCCTGCAGGGTTGGAACAACCCGCCCGCCGAATGCTGTGGAAACTGGACGCCCGATGGAAAATACTTTGTCTTCCAGTCGAACCGCAACGCAAAAACCGACATCTGGGCAATCCGCGAAAAAGGATTCCTGCTCCGCCCAGCCGACCGCGAACCCGTGCGAGTGACCGCAGGTCAGATTGACTCTCGAACCCCGGTCCCCAGTGTCGATGGTACAAAGCTCTTCGTAACCGGTGCCCTGGCCCAGGGCGAACTCTCGACCTTTGACCCCAAGTCTCAACAGTTCGTTCCATTCTTGTCCGGGATATCGGTCAAGGATGTAAGCTTTTCCGCCGACCGAAAGTGGATCGCTTACATCGCCTACCCTCAGGGCACGCTATGGCGCAGCAAACTCGACGGACAGGATCGCCTGCAGCTTACGTTTGCCCCCATGCAGGCCACTATGCCGCGCTGGTCGCCAGATGGCATACAAATCGCATTCAACGCCTTCGTACCAGGCAAACCGTGGCAGGTTTACACCATCCCCGCGGGAGGGGGCAACCCACTGGAAGTCGCGCCTGCCGGACGCAGCGAAGCCGATGCAGATTGGTCTCCCGATGGCAATTCGCTCGTTTTCGGAAGCTTGCCCTGGCTCGAAACCTCAACGCCGCAGGCTGTTCTCATCTACATCCTTGACTTCACAACCCACCGCATTTCAAGCCTGCCCGGCTCCCAAGGGTTGTTCTCCCCCCACTGGTCGCCGGCCGGCCGCTACATCGCGGCCCTCTCTAGCGACTCACAAAGAATTATGCTGTTCGATTTCAAGACCCAAGAGTGGTCGGAACTTGTAAACATCGTGGCTGCCTATCCTAGCTGGTCACACGATGGACAATACGTCTACTTTAACCATCCCGGGAGCCAGCCTTCGCTGATGCGCGTGCGCATCCACGACCGCAAGCTCGAGCAATTGATCAATCTCGAATCTCCCCGAGTCCGCCCCTGGAGTTGGTTCGGACTCACCCCCGACGATTCCCCGATCCTCATGCGCGAGGTCGGCGCCCAGGAAATCTACGCTATGGATTGGGACACGCGTTAGCGGGCCACGCCAATGGCGTCATCCAGGAGAAGCCGTCGAAGGCGATAGGTGGTTCCGCAAGGCGAGCAAGATAAGCAGATTAGCAGCAATAGCAATGGTGCAAGGCGGCAAATCTCTGCCGACGTTTCGCTGCCTCGCCGTCAACCAAAAAATATTGCGGCAGTGGGTAGGCTGTCCCTTTGTCTCCCGACTATCACCACAAAAGTATCTCAAAGGCTAAGTCTGCAACACGACAACATGCAAAGGATTGTGTTCTGACCGAGCCGTCCATGTCATTTGTGGTCCGGCAGCTTACGAAAGACCAGAACGGAAATCGAGGTTCTAGTCACCGCGCCACTGTTTTTCTCCGCATCTTCGGGCACGGCTTCTCTTTCAGTCTGGGTTTTTGTCTCAGTCAACGTGTGGCCGTCCGATGAAACGGCGAAATGGCTCACTTCCCCAACGTTGGTGTTCTTTGTGTTGAGTCGGCTGATGATGTCGAAGGTCGAATCATCAATTCGCCTGAAGGAGAGAGAACCAGGACCGATGACCGTTTCCTCCCCGTCAAGACTGAGGCTGCTTTCCTCGTGAACTTTGTGAGGACCGTTCGCGTCGGAATAAACGATATCGGCTGACATTTTCAATTTATCGGCCGCTTGTTCCAACTCGGATCTCTGGCTCACGAGCGCGAAATCGACAGGCGCGCCGGGAAAGAGGATTTTTCCGAAATTAGATTCTTTAACGTCCAGCTCCCAAGTCCCCACCCACTTTGGAATGTCGGCTTTCTGGCCGAGCACAGCAACGCTAATAATGACTATAAGGGCGCAAACTCGGGCGAACCGGCTCACAACACTCGACTATACGGCAACGGCGGTCCCAGCCGAGGATCTGACCGAAGATTTCCTAGGGAACAAACTTTGCCTGTCGAGCGTAAACACACTTGAAAGCTCGGTCGAGAGTCAACCGAGGTGATCAATCACGCTGCGAAAGTGCGTTGGCCCATGGGTACGGCAGTCCTTGATCTTGTATGGGGCTTCATCGCCTTTGCGGTCGTACTCGCGGTATCGTTCATCACGCGTGAGCACCAAGACATTCGATCCTTCCTGTTGGCGACCTGTATCGCTTTCTTCGTAGCGGCACTCCTACGCGCCAACCCTCGGCGTGGACGGCTGTGGCTCACGGTCCTTCTGGTCGCCCTGGGAGGAATTGCGCCAGTCGTCACCATGAACCAGTTGGGGATTGCCTTCACGGCGCAGCCCTTCATCGTTTCATTCCTGCTGATGAGCATCTCTGCCTCGATCTTGGGCATGGGAATCCGGTGGCTAAATGCACGAGCGGGAACCCGGTATGCCGCAGCACTTGCATGCCTGTCCGCAGTTGCAATGATTGCCACTGTCTTTGTGGCGATTCCGCGTTGGATAGAGAATGGCGCCTATCATAGCGTCAATCAAGAAATAAGGCCGTTTTCCGTCGAGACTCTCACCGAAAAGAAGTTATCTTCTGAAGACTGGAAGGGCCGTGTTATCGTGCTGTCCTTCTGGGCGACCTGGTGTACACCATGCCAGACCGAACTTCCCGAGATCGCAGCACTTCAAGCGAAATACCGTGACAATCCAAACGTCCTGATCTTCGCCCTCAATTCGGGGAATCACGGAGAAACGCCCGCCAAAGCGCAAGCCTATCTCACCAGGAGAAATCTGATGCTCAACCCAGCCATCGATTCCTTCGGCGTTGCTCCCGATGAAGATTCCTGGGGACCAGCCGCAAAGAGTCTTAGCGTAACCAGCCTTCCGGCTCTGTACATCCTGGATCGCTCCGGCAGACTGAGGGTGATCCACCTCGGCTATGACTCGTCCGAACATCTCACTGAATCGCTCTCACACCGAATCGACCAGCTTCTATGAGTTGTAATGGCGGTTTTGTCCTGCGGAAAGGCACGGTTTCACAAGGTGCGGAAAAACAATGTTCTTGATTCGAAGCGGCACTTTGGCTGCGGCCCTCAGGCGGCAGCATCGGTAAACACAAGACTTTTCGTTACTAAAAACTTGAGACGAGATCGATGACTTCCGAGTTGTTCAGCGGGGCCGTTCCCTCCCCGCGCCGCCTCCCTGGCTTCCGATCATCGCCGAAGGCAAGCACAGCTACGATCTCGAATTCCAGCTGCCCGCGGAAGCGCCCTGATCCCCAACATCATTCTCAAGCGTCGCTTCCCGCCTACTTCTTAGCCGGGCGCAGCATCGGCTTCACCCCGACCTGCTCCTCCGCCGTATACGGCGCTCCATAATACGGGAAATCCTTGCGGATGCGCCCGCGGTCGGGAGCAAGTCCATCGACAATTGGCGTGTTGGCCGCCAGCGTCAACATCACATCCAGCACATCGTCGCCGAGCGCGCGTCCATTGAAGCTGGCCACCTCAAATGCGGCGGACGTTCCAAGCTCGTAAGGCAACGTGTCGGGGCAAAGCCGTGCAGCGATCAGCTTCCCGTATTCACCCGGGTCCGCCGCCGAACCGGCATAGGTCGTCATCTTCTCCGCAACATCCGCCATCGACTTCGCGAAGCGCTCTCGATCTTCAGACGGAACCGACGCATTGAATTGTTCTTTCACCTCCTGATCGCTCGGGTCGTTCAGGAAGAGATGCGTAACCATAGGCAGGCCCCAACGCGAAACTTGTACCTCCGGCGCATGGCCACACAGGGAGATCGTCGCCCATGCGTTGATTTTTCCCTTCCCAATCAGTTCGCTCGGCACCTCCAGCACAATCGCCATAACATTCCGCCTCGCAAAGGGATTCTGCTGATGCAGAAAGGCGTCCCCATCGTAGCGCTGGTCCTTATAGAAAGCAGTCATAAATGTGCCGAATCCAACATTTGCCGCAAATAGCTCTGGAGCAATCCCAACATACGCACGAAGACCCGAATGAGTCGCGACCGAACCGGTTTCACCCTCAACCAGACTCTCTCCGGCGTCCCCACGAAGAGCATCGTCACCCGTCGCCTTTCGCACCACAAACGGCTGAATGTGAGTATGCTCACTGCCATCTCCGTGTCGTGGCTCACCAAACCTGAACTTGAACGTAACCTCTTCCCTGGCATCTCCGTTCAGGTCGAACCGGAACGCGTAGAGCCCTTCTGGATGAAGCGTATCCGGAGCCGATAATCCCACATCCGGATTCACGGTCATCGCCATTACCGTCTTGCCCGAGGGACCCTCAAATAAATAAAAGTCGCTGAGGTTGAGGCTCGGATCTTCCTTCGCCAGTTTGGTATCGAAATGATGTGACATACAGAATCTCCTTGAAAAGCATGAGTTGGCCCTCTAAGGCGGTGGACTTTAAATTCCGTCGTGGCGTGAATACCCACGCTTTGTCCAATAGTCCGGCGGTTCGTCCTTCGTAACTGTTCTCTACGGTCACCCTCGAAGAATGGGGGCTCCGAAGGGAGCGCCCGTCAGTCCGCCATCCACCATCAGCTCGATCGCGTTGATGTACGACGAATCGTCCGAGGCAAGAAAAAGCACAGCCTTGGCCAGATCTTCCGGCTCGCCCCAACGGGCAAGTGGAACCGTGGAAGAGAAGAAGTCGGAAACTTTTGCGGATTCCTCTGCCGTTGCATTGGCGCGCCCCCCGCGCTTCCAGATGGGAGTCTTCGTCGCTCCAGGGGCCACCACGTTCACGCGAATCTTGCGCGGTGCAAGGTCTGCGGCGATGGATCGAGCCATCGAGACGAGTCCGCCTTTCGTGGCAGCGTAGGCAGCCAGATCTGGTTGACCGAGATAGCTCTGCACCGATCCGTTGAAGATGATGCTGCCGTTGTCGTTCATGAGAGGAGCGGCTGAATTGACGGTAAAGAAAGCACCGTTGAGGTTGGTGTGGACTACCTTCTCGAAGATGGCTTCGTCGGTCGTGCCAGTCGGCGTCATGCCGGAAATCCCTGCATTGGCGAAGACGATGTCAAGTTTGCCAAAGTCTTTGGCGAGTTCAGCGAAAAGCTTCTTGCGGTCCTCCGCAACCGTAAGGTCGGCGCGATAGCCGTGCGCTTTCGATCCCAGCTCCGCGACCGCTTCATCCAGTGTCTTCTGGTCCCGGCCGGTAATCGCGACCTCAGCGTCTTCTGCAACGAAAAGGCGGGCTGTGGCCAGGCCGATGCCACTGTTTCCGCCGGTGATGAGAGCCTTCTTGCCTTTGAGTTTCATGATTCCTCCAGGAACCCGCGATCAAGAGCTTCGGCTGTTTCCAGCCCGCAAGGTGCCCGCCTTCTTCAGCTAACCGGCGACGAGCTGCTGCCCGCCGTCGATGTCGTAGGTCGCTCCGGTGAGGGCCGTGTTGGTCATGATGTGTACGGCGAGCGCGGCAACGTCGGCCGGTGAAACGACGCGCCGGATGGGGAGCGTGGCGCGAAGCTGGTTGCGGCGGTTGTCGAGCTCGTCGCCGAGGAGCGATGCCGACAACGGTGTGTCGACGAAGCCGGCGGCGATGAGGTTGACGCGAACGGGCGCGAGTTCGAGCGCGAGGCCGGCGGTGAGGGCGGGCAGCGCAGCGGTGAGAGCCGAGACCAGAGCGAATCCCTTAGCCGTGCGGCGGCCCCCAGTCCCCCCCATGAAGAGGAGAGTTCCTCCCGGGCGAACCTTGTTTGCGGCGTGACGAGCGACGTGCAGCGGCAGAAACAGATGGGCCTCCACATCCCGGTGCGCCTTTTCAAAATCGAACTCGGCCAGCGGCGCGTAATAGGGCCCTGGGCCGGTAACCAGCACGTGGTCGACCGGAGTGGCCAGTTCGTCGAAGAACTGCGCGAGGCGGTCAAAGTCGGTAGCATCAAAGGCCACGGTGCTCTGCGTGTTGAGTTCGCGCGCTACCTGCTGAAGGCGCTCGGGATTCCGGCCAGCAAGGATCAGCTTGGCCCCCTCAGCGCGTGCTCGTCGGGCCGTTTCCAGCCCAATGCCAGCGCTGCCGCCGATTACAACGACAGTTTGCCCAAGGAGTTCCGGTTCGCGCCGGATGGCAACGGTGGTTGTTGCGGTGCTCATGATTCCTCCAGGAACTTGCGATCAAGAGCCTCGACCGCACGCCGCGAGGGATGCGGTCCTGGCGTTATCGTTTATTGCGGCAAGTCTTTGCCGGACTGCTCCGCCACCATGTAGGCGGCGTACCAGTCCGGCCAGTTCGCGTCCCGCTGACCGGTGCGCTTCTCGTGCTCGCCGTGGGCGGCCTCCGCACGCCGAAATGCGCTCGCCAGATCGTTCGCCGATGCG
The DNA here is from genome assembly GCA_963743365.1 of uncultured Acidobacteriaceae bacterium. Taxonomy (GTDB): domain Bacteria; phylum Acidobacteriota; class Terriglobia; order Terriglobales; family Acidobacteriaceae; genus PALSA-350. The sequence goes on along the minus strand of CAVUQE010000032.1, from coordinate 156,874 downwards.
AAGGTCGTCGCCGTCGCGTCGATGCGACCGGGAAGCCGCGTCGTGATCTCCTGGAACAACCAGCCGTTCCCGTCTGGATCTCGGAATGAGGCGAACGAGCGGTAGCTGCGATGCTCGGGGTCAGGACCGTTGACCCGGATCCGCCCAAACAGGTAGGGCTCGTCCGGACCGGAGTAGGCGTCGGCGGCGCCATGAAACACTTCGCTGACCTCAACGCCGCGACGGAGCAGATTCTTGCGGGCGGCCTCGATGTCATCGACGATCAGATACAGGCCCTGGGCCGAGCCGGGAGCCGCCCCGGTGACGTTCTTGCCGAAGATGACCGAGCACGCGGAGCCAGGCGGCGTGAGCTGAATTATGCGAAAGTCCTTACCGTTGTCGTAGTCGGCGTCGAGTCGCCACCCGAGCCTCGCGTAGAACTCCTTCGCGCGATCGACATCCGAGACGGGGATAACGACGATTTCGAACTTCATCTCGACTTTCGCAACGCTAGCCTCGCTGGCGGCGTCGTTAGCTTGGATTTCATACGTCGCATTTGCCATGTCTTTCCTCCTTTGGGTTCAACTGAATCGAAACTGAACGCGAACGTCAGCCAACAGAATCACATCTTCCCTAAGGCGTGACGTTCGATACCTTTTGCAAAGTGAGCCTCTCCTGCCGGTCGTGAGTCCCTAAACGGGATTCATGGGCAGCTTGGAGGAGCTCCCACGGAATGATCAGGAAGTCAATTCGTTTCTCCCCTAGCGGAGCCGCGAATCATATTCCTGAATTCACACGTTCTGTCCTTCATGTTCTCGACGCTTAGGCCCCGTATCATGCCTATCTTTGAGAGCGCGCGTCAAACGTCTCGCTTGGAAGCGAATCTTAGGGAATCGGGGTCGCCGATCTTCCTGCTTGGGGGCCCTGCAGTTCGTGAGTGACCTTAAACGACGAGCACGGAAAGCCCAACGGGACCCAGTATATACCTGTAATACAGTGAAATCTGCGAAGTCACTATGAATTGACTATCCGCCACGCTCCGAATGCGCGACCAATAATTATCGGTGCGCTAGAGCAGGGGAATTCAGGTATTCAAGTGAACGCGGTTGCGCCAGGCCCGACGGACACGGCCATGCTCGATCGCTTTACGGGTACAGCGGAAGTCAATGATGCGTTGGTAGGGACGGTGCCGTCAATTACTACTCGGGCAAAAGGCTCACTCGAACTATCAAGGCGACAGACTGATTCAGGCGGGAATGCCTGTCTCTATCCCTCGATATCGACCGTGTTCTGGCCGGTATGACGGATTAGTCCCCTGAACGCGCTTCTCGTCATTTGGCGCTACAGCCGGCCTCTCGGATACCTGGTGGTGTGATTTCGGAAGCGAAGTTACCGAAATCGATACTTTACAGGGCTCGAAAGATCGCTCTCACGCCTTGGGCGTAGAATGGGGCTTCAGTTTTGTCAAAACATCGGGGGCCAGCTGCGATGAAATCATCATGGCAAACGGACACAGGAAATCTCTCATGTCGCTGGTCTGAAGTGGGGCAGCGCGTGCAGTACGATTCGGCCTGGACTCAAGAGATGTCAGTCGTTCAGAGCGGTTATTTGCCGCCTGTCCCGGACTTTGCTAGCCACAGTCCACTCGGCTCAGGCGAATGGTTTGTACCTTGGCGTCTGCGATGGAATGTACCAGATGGTAGATCGCTCATCTGAAGTGGCCTTCGATAGTATCCGACAGCGATAAGGACGAGTTCTCGCAAACCGCGGTTTTCGGTAACCTGCGCGGCTGGTCATACCCAACCTGAGGAAGTTACCCAAAACTTTGCAGGCGGTACTTTGAAATGTACCCTCACCACAGGCGTTGACCAGCCCCGTTGCAGATATAGTGTGTCAGTGCGTCCCCGAACTCCTCTGAGTGGTTTCTTCGTTCTGGTAACGCTCGGGTTGCTGCTATCGCTCGGGGCATGTTCCCACGATTCCGTCACTTTTTCCGAGGATGACTACAACCTTTCCCCGTCCTCGCGCACCCTTGCGCCCGTAGCCGTGCAACGGATCCACGGCGATGTCAGTTCCTCCGGCCAGATGCTCACCGGCGGCACAACGACGATCAAAGGCATGGGGAGCTATATCGTCCTCGATTTTGGCAAGGAGGTCGGTGGCATTCCCTCACTGCAGTTCGGTGCTGCGAGTGATAGTGCACAGAGCGTGTTCCTGGCTTTTAGCGAATCCGTACTCTACACCGGGCCGCAGAGCGATCTCTCCACCGGAAACGGCGCTCTGGATGGCAGTCTCAGTGCCAACGTCACGGCGAACGGGACCTACACTGTCCCCCCGGAGAAGCTGCGAGGCGGCTTCCGTTATCTCACCATTGGCCTGGAGACGAGCGGGTCGGTGGAGTTGACGGGAGTGACGATGGATTTCACCCCTGCTCCCACTCTTTCCGATTTGCAAGCCTATCGCGGCTCGTTCCGATCGAATGACGATCTACTGAATCGTGTTTGGTACGCGGGCGCCTACACCGTGCAGATGGATACCATCGACCCACTTCAGGGAAAGGCCTGGCCGCCGGTGTCTGCAGGCTGGCTTAACAATGGAGTGAGCGGCTCGGGCACGACGATTCTGGTCGATGGTGCGAAGCGAGACCGATGGGTCTGGCCTGGCGATCTTGGGATCTCCGGGCTGACGGCGTATGTTTCCACTGGCGATACCCTCTCAGTGACCAACGATCTCAATACCCTCTTCGCTAAACAGAACAGTGCGGGAGCCCTTCCCTATGCCGGCCCACCGGGCGACATCGGCGATATTTTCTCCGACACGTATCACTTGTGGACTCTGATTGCAGTCAGTGACTATTACCTTTATTCCGGCGATCGTTCCTGGGTTATCTCGCATTGGCCGCAGATCAAGAAAGCGGTCGCCTTTTCCACTGCGAAGATCGGAGCGGACGGGCTGCTCTCGGTCAATTTGCCGCTTGACTGGGGCCGGAATGTTTCCGGTGGAGAGGAGATATCCGCAAATGCGCTCCTCTACCAAGTGCTTCAAGGCGCCAGTTTCCTGGCTTCCATGGCAGGAGATTCCGCGGCCCAGTCTCTCTATACCGCGACCGCAGCCTCTGTCCGCTCGGCCATCAATCTCTACCTTTGGGATGCCGGCGCGGGCATGTATATGGATGTACCGGGCAGTTCGCTTCACCCGCAGGATGGAAACTCTCTGGCCGTCTGGTTCGAGGTCCCGGATTCGACGGCCAAGAGCGTTTCTATCTCCACCGCGTTAAAAGGGCGCTGGAATCAGTTTGGCGCGGCGACACCGGAACGCACGAACGCGATCGCGAACTTCCCAGGTTCTATGGAGGTGATGGCCCACTTTGTCGCCGGCGATGATGCAACCGCTCTCAGCCTGATTCGTCTCCAGTGGGGATATATGCTGTCGAGCCCGAACGGCACAGGGAGCACATTCTGGGAAGGGTACCTTCAGGATGGCTCATTCGATTATGATCCACCCTTTATGAGTCTCGCGCACGGGTGGGCGACCGGGCCGACCTCGGCTCTTACCAATTACGCTGCCGGCATTGGTCCGGAGTTGTCCTCCACGGTGCCGTTTCACGTGATCCCCCATCCAGGCGATTTGACGCAGGTATCCGCAACTGTTGCCCTCCCCGCAGGCGCCGTCTCCACCTCCTGGAAGTATTCCCAGAATGGCAGCTCATTTCTCGAGACCATCACCGCACCGCAGAGCGTAGCAGGACGGTATGGTATCCCCACGGGCGGTAAGCCAATCGCTATTTCGATCGACGGGCAGCCGGTGTGGAGTGCCTGTCAGGGGGGAGTGGGAGTCTCTTCCAGCATGACCTTTGGGAATATCTCTCTGGAGGGCAACTATGTCTACCTAAGCAGCGTTGCCGGAAGTCATACGGTGACAGCGAATGTCTGTGGTAGCTGAACGCTAAACAGGGCCCTCTGAGGACAGATCTTCAGCCGAGCCTGAAGATTTGCAATTGGGAGTTCATCGGAGGTCCAGCTATCGCTCTCAAGAAGGATCTAGCGCTAAAATATGGGTGAACTGAAGGGAGCAAACACTGCCCGATGCGAAGCGAATCTCAGCTCAAGTATCGTATCGAAGTAATTCAGCAGCTAGCGGAATGGAAGATTCGCAACAAAGGAACAGCGGAGCAAATCGAAGCGGCTGAAAGACTCCTGGATGCCATTGAGTCCTTTGACAGGCTGCGAGGCGGAAGCAGCTCTTTTGAAGCTGCGATACCCCCTGACCATCTCAAGCGGCTCTGGCGTGGATAGCGATCCCTCTTTTTCCAAACGTGCCGGCCCGCTCTGACGATCAAATCCCCACCAAGCGAAGCGTACCCGGCACTCCAGTCGTCATGCACAGGATTTTGACTTCTCCAGTATATTGCTGAGATGGCCGATTCAAATCCACCGGACCCGCTGCCCAAAAGCGGACGGTTGCGCCTTTTTCCGCTGATTGCCGCGACCTACTTTATGGTCTCCGGTGGCCCCTATGGCATCGAGGACACGCTCGGCGGCGCGGGGTACTTGGGCGCGCTGCTGATCCTGGCCATCGTTCCCTTCGTGTGGAGTCTGCCCACGACCCTGATGATCGGCGAGCTGGCCAGCGCCATGCCCGCCGAGGGCGGCTTCTATGTGTGGGTGCGGCGAGCCTTCGGCCCCTTTTGGGGTTACCAGGAGGCGTGGCTCTCCCTGGCTGCCAGCATCTTCGACATGGCCATCTATCCCACGTTGTCCGTGCTCTATCTCGGGCGGCTGTTTCCCACATGGACGGCCGGCGGCCGCGCAACTCTCTGGGCGGTGACATTCGTAATCCTGTGCTGCCTGTGGAACCTGGGCGGGGCACGCACTGTCGGCCGGGGCGCGGTCGTACTGTTCGTTGCCCTGCTCGCTCCGTTCGTCGTGCTGGTGGGCTGCGGCTACTGGGCTGGATGGCATCACCTGCTTGAGCATGTTTCCTATCCGCACTCGGCCGCGCCGCACGGCACGATCACCACGGCCCTGCTGGTCGCGATGTGGAATTACATGGGCTGGGACAACGCCTCGACCGTCGCGCAGGAGGTGGAGAATCCGCGACGCAATTATCCGCTGGCGATGCTGGGGACTTGCGCAATCGTCGCGCTCTCCTACATTCTCCCGCTCAGTGCCATCGCTGCAGCCGGTATCCCCGTAGATCACTTCACAACCGGATCCTGGACCGAAGCGGCGCGCCTGCTTGCCGGACCATGGCTGGAGGTCGCCGTCGTCATCGGCGGCATTATCAACGGTGTAGGCATGTTCAATGCGCTCACCCTCTCCTATACCCGGCTGCCGGTGGTGATGGCGGAGGACCGCATGGCGCCTTCCGCGCTGGCGCTGCGCAATCGCCGGCGCAGCCCCTGGGTGGCGATTCTGCTGTGCGGCCTCGGTTGGGCGCTGGCGCTCGGGTTCACGTACGAGCGGCTGATCTCCATCGATCTGATCTTGTATGGCGCCAGCCTGGTGCTCGAGTTTGCCGCGCTCATCGCGCTGCGCATCAAGCAACCGGAGATGGTGCGGCCCTTTCGTATTCCCGGCGGCATGGCCGGCGTGTGGGTGGTTTGCGTCTGCCCGGTGGCGCTGCTGGTGTACGCCGCTTACGCGTCCCGGTCCGAACAGGTAGCGCATATGCCGGCGTTGCTGTTCGGATTGCTTGTCGCTGCCGGCGGGCCCGTCGGCTATTTCCTCTCGCGGCGGTGGTGGGGCGGAAGACCGCTGCCCACAGCACAACCCTCAGAGATTGCTGCGGATTGAAGGACGGAAGTGTGGATAGCCTTGCGTTGTTGACGTTAGCAGTGGAGTAGACTCTCGCGGATCAGGCTGTCCCGACTTCCCCTCGGTCGCCGCATTAAGGCCAAGAGCGGCTCACTGCGCTGTACAAATTCATTTAGGGGTTATTTCGTCTGTCGGGTATCTCCTGTCGACCTAAAATCGACAACGCCGGATATCCAGTCAGAGGTCATGATCGAATATGGCCCCGTGGCGATCGCAGGGAAATCCTACATCTGCCCGGTGAGAAGCATATCTATTTCCAGATCGCGGTCGGTGGCAGTTCTATCTGAGACGCTGAATGCCCGAGAGAAAACCCAGTGGTACGAAACCTTCAGAACTTACGGACCCTATGCGACGGTGATGAACGATATCACCTTCGACGCCTTCCATATGTTCCGCGCGGATTCGCATATGCTGCCCGGTTTCAATCCGCCACCTGAGGGGAAATCCCCGTCGGTCCCCGCGCAAACACCAACCGCACCCCCGACACAGCAGTGAACGTTATCCACGCCAAGAAAAAGCTCATTCAATGTGCTGCATGATGGATGTGGTCCTGGCAACTGCTTTGTAGCCTCGCAGATCAGCTTAGCTCGGTTCTTTGCACAGCCTTGCCTTGTTGACGTTAGGAGTGGAGTAGAATTTTGCGGATCAGGGCTGGACTGATTTCCCCTACGGCGCCGCATTAGGGCGAAGAGCGGTTCAGGCCGCTGTACAAATCTATTTAGGGGTTATTCCGTCTGTCGGAGAAATGATTTTTTGCGTGCATGAACCGCAATATGCAGCCCAAGATCCATCTTTCGGCTACAACATGTAGTGTGCAAAATTCTATCTCCGACACACTTCCTATCGCGCATCACTGTCATGACCACTGCCGACGATTCGTCGAAGACCCGCCAGCTATTGCTCTACTTCGGCCTGATGTCGCTGCTGGTAAACGTAGTGAACCCCGGCTTCCTGCTGGACATTCCGACCTCCTACATGCTGAAGAACATTCTTCACGCGCCAGCCTCACAGATTTCCGGGTTTCGGCTGTTCACGGGCATTCCCTTTTACCTGGGGTTCGTCTTCGGGATGGCGCGGGACCGTTGGAGCCCGTTTGGCAAGCGCGACCCAGGCTACTTTCTTCTGTTCGTTCCGGTGATGGCGCTGGTCCTCGGCTGGATGGGCTGGTCGCGTACGACTTATACGGGGCTGCTCATCGGGATGCTCGCGGCAACCGTCGCCTACTCGTTCCTGTTCGCGGCCTTCCAGGGGCTGATGGCATTGATTGGCCAGGAAGCGCTCATGTCAGGGCGCATGAGCGCTTTATCGAACATATTCTTATTTCTCCCCATTGCAGTGGCCTATTTCGCCTCGGGATTCATGACCGAATACCTCGCGCCGCGCCAGATCTTTCTTATGGTTCTTGTTCTCGCCACAACGCTCAGCTTGTTTGCCTTCTGGAAGCCGCACCCGGTCTTTAGCCATACGTACGATAACCCACAAGCCAAAGGCGCCGATTTTATTGGAGACGTGAAGCGACTGCTAAAACACCGCGCCATTTACCCAGTCGTGCTGATCAACCTACTGTGGAACTTCACGCCTGGCTCCTATACGCCCATGCAGTTCTTTCTCACCAATCAGCTGCACGCGTCGGATGCGATCTATGCGGACTTTGCGGGCCTGTATAACCTTTTCTATCTCCCGCCTGTCTTGCTCTACGGATTTCTGTGCACCAGGTTTCCGCCGCGCAAGTTGCTGCGGTGGTCAGTCATGGTGGGCGTGCTGCAGTTTATTCCCATGGCCTTCGTTCACTCCGGACAGCAGGCACTCCTCACGGCCGTGCTGATTGGATTGCTGGGTGGTCTGGCGAATGCGGCCTGCATCGACATCGCCATACGAGCCTGCCCGGCTGGTCTGCAGGGAACTTTGATGATGATGATTGCTGCCTGCTTCGCGCTTTCTTCCCGCGGCGGGGACGTGCTGGGATCGTGGATCTATGGATTGAACCCGCAGTACGGCTTCCAGTATTGCGTGATTGCGATCACCGTGACCTATGCTCTCATCCTGGCGGTGATCCCCTTTGTCCCTACGGAAATTACGGCAACTGCTGATGGAGAGCTCCTAACCAGCAGAAGGTCTTCGGAACCCAAAACACAATAGCGTTAGCTTGGGGGAGATAAGGGTCCACTTCAACCTATCCCCATCTGCTTTTCATCTTTCGATTTGAAACCCTGGAAAAGCGATGACAGGAAAAGCGATGACAGACAGGACGATCACCTATGAGCTATGAATACCTAAGTAATCGTCCAGTCTGTCGCCCGTTTTATTTGCTCTCGCGGTGGAGGTGGGGCGGAAGACCGCTGCCCACACCACAACCCTCAGAGATTGCTGCGGACTGAAGGACGGAAGTGTGGACAGCCTTGCCTTGTTGACGTTAGCAGTGGAGTAGAATCTCGCGGATCAGGCTGTCCCTCTTTCACCCTCTTTCCCCTAACGTGCCAGTCCAGTCTGACGATCAAATCCCTACATCGCTGCCAGAACCTCCTGAAACAGATGCTTTGCGCCCTCCACCCCATCCCAGGGGCCGGCTTCGTACTCCAAGGCAAAGACGCCGGTGTAATTGTTGTTGAGCATGATGCGCACATTCCGCTGAACGTCGGGCTCGCCAAAGCGATCCCAGAACTTTGCGTGAACGGTAGTGTGCGCGTAAGGAGCTAAATCGTTCAGTGCGTGATACAGAAGGTATTTGTGTTCCCAATTGCAGAAATCCGGGCTGGCTTCGCAAAAGGGATTGTTCACCTCCTCAACGATGATGCGAATGTTGATGGGGTTGGCGGTAAGCCCCCAGTGGTTTTCGAGCGTCACCTTGACGCCCACCTGGGAGCCGTAGTCCGCCATCTCCTTGAACGATTCGATGCACTTCGCCAGGTACTCCTCGATATGAGGGTTGGTTGGGTAACCGGTGGAATTGTTTTCCGCACCAGGCGCGACGCGCGGGCCGCCGCTGTTCACCCGCATGGACTTGGCGCCGAGGATCGCCGCGCCATCCAGCCACTTCTTCGCTATCTCAACCCCTTCCTGGCGTTTCGCGGTGTCGAGGTCGCAGATGTTGCGCGGCGCGTTGTTGGAGATGTGATGACATTTCGTTCCTGTCTTCACCAGCACGTTGGCCATCTGCTCCAGCCACTTTTTCCCGGACGGGCTCGAAGGGTCAAACTCCCGGATCGCGTGTGTTTTTCCGTCGGAGCCCAGATAGCTTGAGTCGACGTATTGACTGGCATCATCGGTATCTCCAAACAGCGAAGACCACAGATCCATCTGGTAAACACCTGGAAAGGTCTTCTTGGTGAACTCCGGGAAGTCCAGCATGGTAATTTCCCCGTACTTCTTCTTCATCGCCACGTCCTGATCTTCCGTAGACAAGATCGGTTCCTTGGACTTGAAGATGTAGCGGATGGGATAGCTATTGGATGCGATGCGCACCAACTTCTCCTTCTCTGACATGGGAGGAGAAACGCTCGCGTGCGTAATCGATTCGGGGCTGACCGCCTGGCCTACGGCCGATGTTGCTGAGGATCCTGCCAACAGACCGGCCCCCAGGCTGACGCCCGCCCCTCTAAGAAACCTACGTCTATCCACTTTGCCCTGGGCCACGTACGGTATGGTCATTACAGGTACCTTCCTTTGTGCTCTAAGTTGGGTGTCACATTCATTTCTACCCCGAAGTGCGCAGATCATCTATCCAGAAACGCTTCGCCGTTCACTTTAAACCGTAGCAAGGCGGCTTCATGGGTCACTTTTCGCGTGTCGCCTACGCGCCCGCCGTCCCTGGGCGAAACAAAAACCGTTGCACATGGCACGGTATAAGCTGGCCAAAAAGGCGTAGTGGCGAAACTGCTGATCGACGAGTGCCTGCACACCTCCCTGCTCGAATTGGCACATGCGGCAGGACACATCGCCGATCATGTTACGTATCTGGGTCTCGGCGGTTCTAACGACCGGGAGCTTGTAAAGCTCAGTGTGGAGCGGGATACACATTTGTTACGAACAACCGGTCGGATTTTCTGGCCCTTTATCGTCGGACACCGTTGCACGCCGGCCTCGTAATCATCGTTCCGAACGTCAGACCTGCTCTTCAGCGGCAACTCTTCGAGACGGCGCTGGGTTTGATGAGTGAAGGAATCTAGTCAACACCGTGATTGAAATCGAATACAGCGACGACCCAATCGAATGCCGCCAGTATCCGCTGTCACTGGGTGTCTAGAGCTAAGAAATCAGGTCATCCCACCGGACATCGGCACCCCTTTTAACCCCCTTTTAACCAACGAGGGGGTCGATAGAACGTATTCCTGGTGCTCTGAGGCCCAGCGCCGCGCAGCAAATCCAACCCACTCATTACCAATACCCGCAGGGAGTAACTTCCAGTTAACTACCCCTTCTTCCTCATGTTTATTTTCAAAGCTCCTTGTGCGCCAGAAACAACCCGTGGGATCGTTACACAACTGAGGAGTTCGTAACCACCACAGAACGCCTGACAATAAGCAACCAACGGAGTGACCTTTCATGGCAACCAATCCAAGCCAAATCTCGAAAGACCTCACCAACCTGTCCCCCAACGTGCCCACCCGCGCCGAAGCAGAACACCGCCTAACCCAACTGCCGCCCGCCCCCGAGCAGCCAGAGCCTCCGCCCGCAGCCTCACCCCAACCACCCACCCATCAGGAGCTCGACGAGGCCGCCCTCCACGGACCTGCCGGACGCATCGTCAATTGCCTCGCGCCCCACACCGAAGCGCATCCCGCTGCACTCCTCCTCCAATTCCTCGCGGCCTTCGGCAATCTCATCGGCCCCGGCCCCCACTGCATGGTCGAATCCACCCGCCACGCCCTCAACCTCTTCGTCGTCCTCGTCGGCGATTCCAGCAAAGCCCGCAAAGGCACCAGCTGGAACCTCATCGCCAACCTCTTCGCCGAAGTCGACCCAGCCTGGCTCTCCACGCGCGTCAACGGCGCGCGCCTGACCGCCAACGGCCTCCTACGGGCTCTGCGCGATCAGCAACCGCCCACCGACCGCCGCCTCCTCGCCCTCTCAGAGGAGTTCGCCACCGTCGTCCACTCCCTCAAGCGCGGCAATGGTCACCTTTCGCCCCTGCTCCGTTGCGCCTGGGACAATGGCAACCTCCCCACCCTCGACATGCACCACCAGCTGCGCGCCACCGGCACCCACCTCAGCCTGATCGCGCATATCACCCAGCGGGAGCTCACCCAAACCTTCCACCGTCACCAGGTCCATAACGGCTTCGCCAACCGCTGCCTTTGGACATGGGTCGAGCGCAGCAACTGCCTCCCCGGCAGCGATAGCGCGCCCGCGTATGAACGATCCGCCATCGCCGAGACACTGCGGAGAGCCGTTACCTGGGCCACCGCGCGGCCCCAAATCCTCTTTCGCCGCGACCCGGAGGCGCAGGAACTTTGGGCAGATTGTTATGAGTCGCTCAGCTATCGTGATCCCGGCCTGCGGGGCGCAGCCACCAGCCGTGGCGAGGCCCAGGTCTTGCGCCTCAGCGCCCTCTATGCCGCGCTCGACTGTAGCGAGATTGTCGGCCTCCCCCACCTCGAAGCAGCCTACGCAGTATGGACCTACTGCTACCGAAGCGCCGTTCGCCTCTTCGGCCTGGCCACCGGAGACCCCATCACCGACCGCATCCGCGAGGCCGTCCAAGCCTCCCCCAACGGTCTCTCCAGAAATCAGATCAGCCGTCTCTTCTACGGCCACGTCAATAGCGAACGCATCGATGCTGCGCTTGAACAACTTGCCGCCTTCGGCGCCCTCGCCGCTTATACAGAGCAAACAAGCGGTCGAAGCTCTACCCTCTGGCTGGCCGTCCAACCCTAGCAAACTGCGGATAAGTAGGTCTTATCTCGCTTATCACTCAATCTTTTTCCCGCAGGAAAACGCCGGCCGGGGGGGCTTATCTCTCTTTTCTCTCACAAAGTGCATTCTTTTTTCGGAAACCTATTGCGGAGTCCGCAGCCTGTTCCTCCAGATACGACGCGACCGCTGGAGCTTTAGCTTCTGCTATGGCGCAAACTGCTGGTTCGGGGGCAACAGCTAAGGCCCTGAAGGAAAAAACCTTCTCTGTACGAAGGGCACGGCTTCAGCCGTGCCACACAGAGCTCCCGCTTTTGAGGGCTTTAGAGTCTGCGATGGCGGAAACTGCTGGTTCGGGGCAACAGCTAAGGCCCTGAAGGAAAAAACCTTCTCTGTACGAAGGGCACGGCTTCAGCCGTGCCACACAGAGCTCCCGCTTTTGAGGGCTTTAGCCCCTGAGGTACGTTGTTTCTCCATGCGCACGCGATATCCGAGGGAAAGAACCATGGACCAGACCGGATCCCGGTGATAATGGCTCCGTTGGCGAAGCCGCGACGATCTTCAGAGACATGGAGCGCGAGAATCTTCGAGCACGGAAATCGACAGCAGGGCGAGCCATGGCGCAATCGCGCTGAGTTTCTGCGGAGTCACCTTCAAGCGACGCGCTCTCCCCGGGCGAATACCATCGTCGGCCGCTGGGTGCCCAGGAAGTACGGAATCTCCCGGTAGTCGCTCGCCTCATGAATCACAAAGTCGGCGGACTTGCCCTGCTCGAGCGAGCCTACCTCGCTCGCCAGGTGGAGGCTCCATGCGGCGTTGATGGTTGCCGCGGTGAGCGCCTCCGCTGGGGTCATCTTCATCTGCGTGCAGGCCAGGGACATGACCACCGGCATGGATGCGATGGGCGAAGAGCCGGGGTTGAAGTCCGTGGCCAACACCACGGCAAGCCCGGCTTCGATCATGGCGCGCGCGGGCGCGTAATGCCTGGAACCAATGGAATACACGGAGCCGGGCAACAGGACTGGCTGCACCTTCACCGCGGCCAGGGCGGCGATCGAGGGTCCGTCGGTATGCTCCAGGTGATCGGCGGTAGCAGCACCCAGATGCGCCGCGAGCAGGGCGCCGCCGGAGCAGCTGAATTGGTCGCCATGGATCCGCAAGCCAAAACCTAAGCGCCTCGCTGCTTCGAGAATGCGCGCAGCCGCGTGCTGGTCGAAGATGTGGGGCTCGCAGAAAACATCGCAGAAGCTTGCCAGCTTGTGCAGAGCTACCAGGGGAAGCATCTCGTCGATCACCAGTTCGACGTAATCGCCGGTGCGGCCAACGAACTCGTCCGGCACTTCATGTGCGCCCAGAAAGGTCGGCACGCAGCGCAGTGGAGTGGTCGCTCCTGTTTCACGCACCACGCGCAGGATTTTCATCTCTGCTTCGACGGTCAGCCCGTAGCCGGATTTCGCTTCGATGGTGGTGGTGCCCCCGCGCAGGAACCAGAGCGCGTGTTTTTGCGACGTGGCCACAAGGCTGCTTTCACTCGCATCGCGGGTGCGGCGGACGGTGGAGCGAATGCCCCCGCCCTGGCGGGCGATCTCCTGATAGGTGATTCCGGAACAGCGCATTTCAAATTCATCGGCACGATTGCCGGCGAAGACGAGGTGGGTGTGCGCATCCACGAATCCGGGAGTCACGACTCTACCTCCGGCGTCGATGATCTGCGTGTCGTTGTCGAGATGCGCTTCGATATCGCTCCGCGCGCCGACCGCTTCGATTCGGCCGTCGCGGAGTAGCATGGCTCCGTCAGGAATGATCGCTAGTTCGCGCAGTTCCGCGCCCACGCGTGGACGGTTCACACCGGAGAGCGTGACCAATTGCGAACAGTTCACGACCGCCTCTATAGCCAAGCAGTACCTCCGAACAAATCAGCTACACACGGAACTGAGCGAAGTCGAAGGGGATCTGCGGTTTTCTTTCGTCCTCACTCCTCTTCCATGGGCAGCCGTAACCCCGCATCGTGAGCAAAGCTGCGTGCAGCAGGATAACCTGCGTCCGCATGGCGCAACACGCCCATTCCTGGATCGGTGGTCAATACGCGCTCCAGGCGCAACGCGGCTTCGTCTGTGCCATCGGCCACCACTACCATGCCGGCATGCTGCGAATAGCCGATGCCCACACCGCCGCCGTTGTGAATGCTCACCCACGATGCGCCTGCTGCGGTGTTCACCAGCGCGTTCAGCAGCGGCCAGTCGGCGACCGCGTCGGAACCGTCGAGCATTCCCTCCGTTTCGCGATAGGGAGAGGCGACGGATCCAGTGTCGAGATGGTCGCGGCCAATCACGATGGGCGCCTTGATCTCGCCAGAACGTACCAACTCATTCATGGCCAGGCCCAGCCTGGCTCTTTGCCCGTAGCCCAACCAGCAGATGCGGGCGGGCAATCCTTGAAATTGAATGCGCTCGCCAGCCAGCTTGATCCAGCGCTTGAGGCCTTCGTCTCCTGGAAAGAGCGAGAGCACCAGCTGATCGGTCTTGCGAATGTCTTCGGCATCGCCCGAAAGCGCTACCCAGCGGAACGGCCCTTTGCCTTCGCAAAACAACGGCCGGATGTATTCCGGCACGAAGCCTGGGATTTCAAACGCATCTTCCACCCCGGCCAATTTAGCGTTGGTGCGAAGATTGTTGCCATAATCGAAGACCACGGAACCGCGCCGCTTCAACTCCAGCATTGCCTCCACATGCTTGCCCATGGCAGCCATGGAACGGGCAACGTACTGCTCGCTGTCCTGCTGGCGCAGCGCCAGCGCTGCTTCAAAGCTCAACCCATTAGGCACGTATCCATTCAATGGATCGTGCGCGCTGGTCTGATCGGTCACGATTTCAGGAATCACATTGCGGCGCAGCAGCTCGGGCAAAACATCGGCCGCGTTGCCTACCAAACCAACCGAGCGAGCGACGCCTTCCCTTCTCGCTTCCGCAAGCAACTGCAACGCTTCGTCGACCGTGGTGGCCATGCGGTCGCAATAACCGCTTTCCACTCGCTTCTGAATGCGTTTCGGATCCACGTCGATGCCGAGGAAGCACGCGCCGGTCATGGTGGCAGCCAGAGGCTGCGCGCCTCCCATGCCGCCCATGCCACCAGAGACAATCAGCTTGCCTTCCAGGCTGCCGCCGAAATGTTTGCGGCCCGCCTCGGCAAAGGTTTCGTAGGTGCCCTGCACAATGCCCTGGCTTCCGATGTAGATCCAGGAGCCGGCAGTCATCTGCCCGTACATCATCAGTCCCTTTTGTTCGAGCTCGCGAAAGACCTCCCAGTTGGACCACTTGCCCACCAGGTTGGCGTTCGCGATCAGCACCCGCGGCGCCATGCTGTGGGTGCGCAGGATGCCCACCGGCTTACCGGATTGGATCAACAGAGTCTCATCGTTTTCCAGGCTCTCGAGCGCGCGCACGATGGCGTGGAAGCAGGGCCAATCGCGCGCCGCCTTTCCTGTGCCGCCGTAGACCACCAGCTCATCCGGAGCCTCGGCCACTTCCGGATCGAGATTGTTCATCAGCATGCGCAGAGCAGCTTCCTGCTGCCAGCCCTTGGTGCGCATGCGGGTTCCTCGCGGCGCACGAATCACTTCTTTATGCGGACCAGCTATCAAAGTCTCCATCGCGAATCCCCTTTGCTAAGCGTTCGATATCTCCTGCGATCACCCGGTCTTCGTCCAGCCGGGGGACAAGCGTGCGTATAAACTCGCGTGCCCGCTCGATCTCGGTTGCGGCTTTGAGCGGCCGGCGGTATTCGAGTCCCTGCGCCGCCGTCATCAGCTCAATGGCCAGGACCTTTTCCGCATTCTCGACAATTTGCTTAAGCTTCAGCGCGGCGGTCATGCCCATGGATACATGATCTTCCTTGCCGCCGGAAGTGGGCAAACTATCTACGCTCGACGGATGGGCTAGCACCTTGGCTTCATTTAACAGCGCAGCCGCGGCCACGTGAGCAATCATAAGCCCGGAGGAGAGGCCCGGCGTTTCCGCGAGAAAGGCAGGCAGGCCCTCGTTGACGTCGGGGTTGATGAGGCGATCAATTCTGCGCTCGCTGATGCTCATCAGGTCAGTCACCGCGATGGCTGCATAGTCCAGCGCCAGGCCCAACGGCGCGCCATGAAAGTTTCCTCCCGAGAGCACCTCGCCGGCGCCTGGTCCAGGCTCACAGAAGATCAACGGATTGTCAGTCGCCGATCCGGTTTCGATTTCGATTACCTGGCGCACATGTTCGAGCGCCCCACGCGCTGCTCCGTGAACCTGCGGCATGCAGCGAAGGCAATAGGCGTCCTGTACCCGCGGATCATTCACCCGGTGGGACTCGCGAATCTCGCTATCGCGCAGCAGCGCGCGCAGATGCGCGGCTGCCTCCATCTGGCCGGGATGCGGCCGTGCCTGGTGAATGCGTTCGTCGAAGGCGACCGGGGTACCGCGTAACGCTTCCAATGCCATGGCGCCGGCCAGATCGAAGAGCCGGTTCACGCGCATGGCGCGCAGCACGGCCAGGCCACCCACCGCGGCCATGGCCTGGGTACCGTTGAGCAGCGCGAGGCCCTCCTTGGCTTCGAGTACCAGGGGAGTAAGACCTGCTTTGGCGAGCGCCGGCTGGGTTGGCATGCGGGCGCCTTGGAAGAACACTTCACCTTCCCCGATCAGCACCAGGGCAAGATGCGCCAGGGGAGCCAGATCTCCGCTCGCGCCCACGGAGCCTTTCCTTGGAATGACCGGGTGTACGCGGCTGTTCAGCAGGGCGATCAGCAGTTCGATCAGCTGGTAGCGGACGCCGCTTAATCCTTTGGTGAGAACATTGGCGCGCAGCAGCAGCATGGCGCGCACCTCTGCCTCTTCCAAAGGCTCGCCCAGTCCGCAGGCATGGCTGCGCACCAAGTTGCGTTGCAGTTGCTGCAGGTCTTCGCTGCCTATCCGCACATCGGACAATTTGCCGAAGCCGGTATTGATTCCGTAGGCCGTTTCGTTGCTGGTGACAATGCGCTCGACCACGGCTTGGGACGCATCAATTCGTGGGTGGGCCCCGGGAGCTATGGCCACGGTCATCGGGCCGGAAGCCACCTGGCTGACTTGATCGAGCGAGATTGGCTGTCCATCCAGTTCCAGGACGGCGAGGGTACCCGTTGTCATGCTGACCATCGTATGGGCTCTGGGCGCAATCAGGCCAGCGGCCGTGGATCGAGGGAGGTTGGTACCCGAGCTTCACGACCTGAAAACTCCCAGGCGTCGCGGCCGTCAGCGGTACTCACATCGTGGGCGGGCATCAACTGGCGCAGTTTGTGAGGAATGTTGTGGTCGAACAACACCTTCACGGTCGAAGGTGGCCTTGCTGACGAGCCGCGAAAGCCAGTAGCTTCCGGATGGTTGTCTCAGGGATTCCGAAGTTTTCTGAAATCTCCTCCACCGGAGACCCGCCCTCGTAGTTCTCAACGATCGAGTCAGCCTGCACTCGTGTGCCCTTCAGGATCGGCACACCACTCACCTTGCGGGGATTAGTTTCGACGATGGGGCAATCCGACCAGTCCACTACCGTCTTCTTCGCTTGGATGTGCATGTTGTAGATTATAGGCCGCACCCTCGAACGGCGTTAACTCGGCCGACCGAGATCGAGAGTCCGCATGATCTCAGTCGCGGCTTCGGTCGGAGTGTAGAGACTGGTATCGAGCGAGAGCCGCGGTTCCGGCATCTTCAATGCATCGAAAGCTCCGTCCGCGTGCAACTGCTCAAATAAGGAGACGGAGGAGAGCTTTTGATAGGCAAGCCTTGAAGGGTTGCCGATGCGCCTCTTTAGCTCCACGAGCGGACAAACCAGCTCGACAAAATCAACTTCAGCGCCTTCCCGCACGACCGTGCTCTCCACTTCAACGACGAACCCGGGCCGGACGGTTCCCTCAGGCGCGAAGGTGAAAATCAATCCAGGCAGCCGGCTGCGGCAAGCCTCCTCAAAGACCCTCAACCAGATTTCCTCCCGCAACTCGACGAACGGAGGACTTCCGAAATCGAAGAGTGACAAGAGAAGATCCACCACCACATGGTTATGGAAGACCTTATAGCCCGTCATGGCCGCCAGTTCAACAGCGATGGTCAGCTTGCCGGTCGCGGGCAAACCATAAATGAATATCAACCTCATGAGGCCTCAACAAACGATTGAGTTTTCTGTTTCAGGTACCTGACAGAGCGGTACTTATCTGGCGCGACAGAGAATAGAGCCGATTGCAGATTCGGCCGACGTGACTTCGGTCACACAAAGTAACTACCCGCGCGGTGGACGCAAAAGCCCCGGGCACCGGCAACCGAAGCGATTCGCAGACCAGACCATTGCTCCGGGAACGGAAATCATCATTATCCGCGTTTTCCCTGTTGCGTTTCCCGTCTTTCCGTCGGAAACTGCGAGAAAGCGATCGAACGGGGATTTGGTGACGTATGCATCCAACGGCTCTGGATAAGAGTGGATTCACTACAACTCTGAACATGGCCTTAAGCTCCACCGCTCCCGAGCGGTCCGCCGAGAATTTTCACCGCAAGCAGCTCGCCCGTTTTGGTAAGTGGTTGTATCGATTGGGTTTCGTGCCTGGCACGGCGGGAAACCTCTCGGTGCGTCTGAGCCACGACCGCATCCTGGCCACGCCCACAGGCATGAGCAAGTTCATGCTTAAGGCGGCGGACATGGTGGTGGTTGACATGGAGGGCCACCGCGTCGGCGAAAGCCGGAATGTGACCAGCGAAATTGGCATGCACCTGGCAATTTATCGTCAACGGCCCGATGTGCAGGCGGTGGTCCATGCGCATCCGCCCATCTCCACCGGCTTTGCTTCCTGCGGTCTGGCTCTGGAGGAGCCCCTATGCTCGGAGGTCGTGATGGCGCTGGGGTCGATCCCGCTGGCGCCCTACGCAACCACGGGTACAGCGGACGTGGCTTCCAGCATCCAGCCGCTGATCGTCGACCATGACGCGGTTCTGCTCGCCAACCACGGTGTGGTAACCGCGGGCGATACGCTGCAAGATGCCTTTATGCGCATGGAAACGGTCGAGCACTACGCCCATATCTGCCTGGTCGCTCGCCAGCTCGGTTGTCCCCAGCCGCTCTCCTCCGATCATCTGCAACAGCTATCCGAGGCCCGTTGCCGCTACCAGAGAAACGCCATCCCCGGTTGCTGACGCACGGTTCCCCGTTCTCACTTTCACCCGCCCAGGCCAGCAATCGCAATTAGCATAGCTAGAGGAGATCCTCAGGCAAGCGGCATGACTACGCAGATCGTTGCCCCCAACCAGGTCGATGGCCCCGGCTTGGTCGAAGAGAGAACACTGTTTCGGGTGCTCATAGCGGTGGGCCTTGGCCATCTGCTCAATGATTCGATGCAGGCCCTGCTGCCTTCCATCTATCCCATCCTGAAGACGTCGTTCCATTTGGATTTCGGCCAGATTGGCATGCTGACGCTGACCTACCAAATGACGGCGTCGATCTTGCAGCCCTTTATCGGGCAATACACCGACCGCAAACCCCTGCCGTACTCGCTGCCTGTAGGTATGGTTTTTACTCTGCTGGGCCTGCTGTTGCTGGCGGTTGCTCCTAGCTACACCATGCTATTGTTGGCCGCCTCCTTGATTGGCATGGGCTCGGCGGTCTTCCATCCGGAGTCCTCGCGCGTGGCGCGTCTGGCTTCCGGAGGGCAGCACGGAATGGCCCAGTCCATCTTTCAGGTGGGCGGAAACACGGGAACGGCGATCGGGCCGCTGCTGGCAGCGTTTATCGTGCTTCCCCACGGGCAGCACGGGGCGGCTTGGTTCTCCATTCTGGCTTTCCTGGGATTTTTGGTTTTGTTGCGGGTGAGCCGCTGGTATAAAGGCCGCCTTCAACATCTGAAAGCTCAGCCGGCAAAGCGAGCGGAAGATGCCCATGGTCTACCGCCCAAAAAAGTGGTCTTGGGCATAGCGATTTTGATCGCTCTCGTCTTCTCCAAGTTCTTTTACCTGGCCAGCATCACCAGCTATTACACCTTCTACCTGATGGCCCGCTTTCATGTAGGGGTGCGGAGCTCGCAGCTTCACCTGTTTGCTTTTTTGGGAGCCGTGGCGGCCGGAACATTGATTGGAGGACCGATTGGCGATCGGGTTGGCCGCAAGGCAGTGATCTGGTGGTCCATTCTCGGAGTCTTGCCGCTCACCATGCTGCTGCCCTACGCAAATCTCCTGTGGACCACGGTGTTGAGCGTCTTGGTTGGTTTGATGCTGGCCTCCGCCTTCCCTGCAATCGTCGTATATGCGCAGGAGCTCGTTCCCGGCCGGATCGGCATGATCTCCGGCCTCTTCTTTGGGTTTGCCTTTGGAATGGGCGGGATAGGCGCAGCCATACTCGGCAAAATCGCCGATGCAACCAGCATCTTCACCGTGTACAAGATATGCGCGTATCTTCCCGCGATTGGCTTACTGGCGGGGTTTCTGCCTGCTAAGCCGCGCGCCGTTGCCGGTAAATAAGGCGCGCCGTCACTCCGTTCTCAAGGCCTGCATGGGATCGATCGAGGCGGCGCGCCAGGCAGGGAAAAATCCCGCGGCGATGGACACCAACAGAAGCAGCAACAGTGCTCCTACGATGGTCGCCGGATCTTCAGGAGAAAGTCCAAACAGGAAGCTCGTCGCCAGGTGCATAGCGGCAATTGATAGCGCTAATCCGATCAATCCGCCTAGGGTGATCAGCAGCAACGTCTCTTTCAGAACCAACCGCAGCACCGCGGAGCGCGTGGAGCCAAGTGCAAGGCGCACCCCGATTTCGCTCGTCCGGCGCTCCACGATATAAGACATCACCCCGTAGAGCCCGAGGCACGCCAGCCCCAAGGCCAGAAGGCCGAAGATGGAGGTTAAGCGGGCAATCAGGCGCTGTTGCGTCAGGTTGTCCTTCACCTCTTCGTTGAGCGTGACGATGTCGATGATAGGGATTCTGTGATCCACGGAGGCGACTGCCTGACGAACCTGGGCTGCTATCCACTGCGGATCGGCCACGGTTCGGATCTCCAGCCCGTCGATATTGCCGGGGGCTTGGGCAATCGGAAAATAGACGAATGGCGGAGCCGCTTCACGAATATCGTTCACGCGCGCATCAGCCACCAGGCCAACGATGGCGAAGCTATCCTTAGCTTCAGCATCGTCGGTGTAGGAGAAGCGCCGTCCGACAGCGTGGCCCCCGGAGAGAAACTTTCGCGCAAATGCTTGATTGACCATGGCAACCTTGGGAGAGGTTGGGCCATCGGTGGTCGCAAACACCCTGCCTTGCAGGAGGCCGATGCCCACAGTCTCAAAATAATTGGGGGCTACACTGTTCACCTGAGTCTCGCCGTGACGGCTCCCCTCACGATGATTGTCGTCGGCGATCCGTATCGCGCTCGAGTCGTGGCAACCAGAGACGATCGAGCAGGTAGTCACACTCGCGGAGCGGACGCCGGGGATTGCTTCCAACTGGCTGGTCAGACGCTCGTACAGCGACGGGAAGTCGCTCGCCTGGTAATTCACCAGGTTCGTATCGAGGTGCACGCTGAGCAGGTGATCGCGGTCAAAGCCGGGGTTAAGCCTGCTGTAGTTGCCGAGCGTTCGCACAAACATTCCGGCGCCCACTAGCAGCACCATGGAGAGCGCCACCTGAACGGCGACCAGCCCCTTCCGCAGAGACCAGCGGGCGTCGCGTCCGGAGATCGACTGAGCGCTGCCTTTCAGTACGGACGCGGGATCGACATGCGCGCTCTTGAGTGCCGGCGCCAGCCCAAACAAAAGGCCCGTGGCCATAGTGACAATTACGCTGAAGATGAGGATGCGCGCGTCGGGCGTGAGGTTGAGCGGAATCGGCGTGCTCCCGGTTGATGCCCACTTCGGCAGCACGCTGGTACAGGCGAATGCCACCGCTATCCCGAGCAAACCGCCAAAGGTGGACAGCAGCACGCACTCCGTCAGCATCTGGCGAATGAGCCGCGAGCGGCTAGCGCCCATGGAAAATCGTACGGCAAAGCCGCGCTGCCGCGCTGCCGCCCTGGCCAGCAGAAGATTTGCTATGTTCGCGCACGCTATCAGGAGCACCATGACAGCCATACCCATCAGAAGCAGGAGAGGCTGCTCGAATTCGCGCCGGAGATTGGCGAAACCTTGCTGCCCAGGTTCGAGCGTCAGGGTCACCGTCTGAAACCAGCGCCGCAGATCCGGATCCGACACGCCCTGCGTCGCCTCTTCCAGATCATTCCGGTACACCCGATTCATGACCGTGGTCAACCGAGCAAGAACAGCCGGTTCCTTCACCCGCACGATGGGCTGCAGCCAGAAAACGCGATCCTGGGGGATCCAGGGCTTCAAGGGTTGCGCGGCCATGTCGCTGTAGTGGTCGTGGTAACGCACGTCCGACTGCATCGTCAGCGGCATCCAAAAGTCGGGCTCGTTGCCCGCGCGTGCGCCAAAGAATCCGCGCGCAGCCACACCAACGATCGAGAACGGCACGCCGTTCACAGTCACCTTACGACCGATCACTCCCGGATCGCCGGCAAAGCGACGCTGCCAGTAGCCATAGCTGATCACAGCCACGGCGCTGCCGCTCATCTTGGCATCATCAGTAGGCGTGAACAGGCGGCCCAGGACCGGCCAGGTTTCAAAAACCTGATAGTAGTTGCCGGAAACAAGCTGCCCCAGGGCGCGCTCCGGTTGTTGCGTGCCTGCGTTGATGTAAAAGTCGGTAGGCCACGACATGGCGGCAACTGCTGCGGTATCCGGCAACTGCTGGCGCAGGTGAACGAAGAACGGATAAGAAACTCGGGTTTTCTCCGCAGTATGATCGGACTGCTTTAGCAGAAATAGCTGCTCCGGATGCGGTACGGGCAGCGACTTCAGAAGCACGGCGTCTACCAGGGTGAAGATGCCGGTCGTGGCCCCGATGCCGAGCGCAAGGGTAAGCAGCGATATCGTGGTAAAACCAGGCGATCTGCGCAACTGCCGCAGAGCGTAGCGTGCATCGTGCAGCAGGATTTCCAGAGCGGGCAGCGTAGCTTGTTCGCGGAAGGCCTGTTGCGCCTGCTCCAGGCCGCCGAGACGAATCAGCGCCTGCCGGCGCGCCTCTTGGGGCGGCATACCCGATCGCACATTGTCCTCGATGTGCATTTGCAGATGGCTTTTCAGTTCGGCCGCAAGCTGTTCGTCCGTCCGCCCCGCCCCGCACATTCTCCTTAACCGGATCCACAGTGCTCGCAGCTTGCGCATCACGCCTCCTCACCGGGGAGAGAGTGCCGTCTGGCCTACTCTCACATTGGATGCAGTCACCTGCCAAACGTCTGTCTGGTCGCCCCGGGGTTTCCTGTTGGTTACCCATATGAACTTTGCCACACTTTCTATGGGAATGCAATAGGGCAACGACCCGCGGCTAAAGCCGGACGAGAATTTTTCTAAGCCAGTCGCTCGGCTTGAAAGCCGAGCTCCCCCGCATGAATGCGGGGGCTCCCACCATTGTGCTCAGCCGGCCACGAATCCAACCAAGCTGCGTATTCACGGCGGTCATCTCGATCGTTCTCCCATCGAGGCGCGGTGGGAGGCCCCTGCTTCAGCAGGGGGTGACCCCACTCGGCGCTGGAATGTTGATACCTCTACGTTCTGTCGGAAACGGCGTTCCGTGCTTCATTGATCACTCGTCTTGTTGAGCGCAGTCGTTGCCAGCATGCCCCCGAGACCCATCGTTTCCACGGCAGAGGAGGGCACAATCACCATCGAGCCGCGCTCCTTGATTGCCTCATAGAGCATATTCATGGCGCGCAGGTGCAAGGCGCCCGGCTTGTTGAGATAGACCTCGGATGCTTCGGCAAACTTGGCGGCCACCTGTAATTCAGCGTCGCCAAGAATGATGCGGGCGTGCCGTTCACGTTCTGCCTGGGCCTGCTGGGACATAGCGTTCTCCAGTGGCTGCGGAATACGCACGTCGCGTATCTCCACCGACTGGACCGTTATTCCCCAGGGGTTTGTCTTGGTATCAAGAATCTGTTGCAGTTCCTGGCCGAGGGCATCGCGATCCGTGATCAACTTCGCCAGGTCGTGACGCCCAATGGACTCGCGAAGCGCCGTTTGTGCACTCATCGCGATGGCGTCCTCAAAGTTTGCTACTTCCAGAATTGACTTCTCCGCATTCCACACCAGCCAGAAGACAATCGCATCCACATTCACGGGAACCGTATCCCGGGTCAGCGTGGATTCCGCGGTGACCGTCCCGATGCGCACCCGTTGATCGACAAAGTTGCTCAGCGTCTCCATCACCGGGGTGAGCATGAATATTCCGGGCCCCTGGAGTCTCTGGAAGCGTCCGAAGCGAAGCACCGCAACCTTCTCCCATTGGCGCACGACCTTGATGGAAAACAAGAAGAACAAACCCACGAGGATTCCGACAAGCAGTGGCAGCTTGTTTCTGGTCAGGAACATTCCGGCTAATCCGGCGGCCATGCAAACGACCATGACCGTTACTGCAGGCGCGCTGATCTCGATACGCGGGCTCATGCGGCTATCTCCTCTTTGCATTTTGCTCATTGCCATGTTCCTTTAAAGCGTCCATCAGTTCGGTAAGGCTGAAACCATTGGCGCCTGCCCTGGCGATCATCTCCGCGGCAAGCTGTTGCATCTGCCGGTTGCGCGCGCGACTATCGGTCGCGACTGGCTGCTCCGCAATAAACGTTCCAGTTCCCTGCTGGGTTTCCAAAAGACCTCGGATCTCCATCTCGCGATAGGCACGGGTCACAGTATTCGGATTAATCGCAAGATCGACAGCAACCTGACGAATGGTAGGCAGCTGATCGCCGGCCTTTAGCCGTCCGGCCGCGAGCGCGCCCTGCACCTGGTCTATCAGCTGTCTGTATACGGGAACGCCACTATGCGCATTGAGTTGAAAGCTAAACATGCCGTCTGCGCTCCGTGTTCGATTCTTCATTTGTTGACTAGTGTACTAGTTGTATAGTACATGTCAAGTGGGAAAGGAAAAAAATGAACAACATCCTGATGTGCGCTCTTATCGTCAGTAGTGTGGCAATCTCACTCCAACCAAGTCTGGGCGCGGCGAGCCAAACACCTGCTGCTCCGCAGGATGCTCAGGCCAGTGCGGCGACCCCAACATTGCCTACTCCATCGGGGACATTTGGGATTGGCCGCATCGGTTATGAGTGGATCGACCTCTCGCGCCCTGATCCCTATTCCACTGACCCACAGGCTCATCGCGACCTGATGGTCTATCTCTGGTATCCGTCGCCGCGGGGAAATACCTCGGAAGCAGGATGGTACTTGCCTGGCGCTAAAGCGATGGATGCTGACTCGGATCTTCAGCCTCACGTGAGGGAAGAATTCGAAGCAGCGTGGCCCCTGATTGTCTCCGGGAAGATCAGACCGCACGCAATCGAAAACGCCCCGGTCGCCAACACTCCCAAGAAATTTCCCGTTGTGCTGTTCTCACACGGCCTGGGCAGCACCAGTTTCGAATACACTTCCCTGATTGAAGAGCTGGTGAGCCATGGATACGTAGTGGTAGCTATTGAGCACACCTATACCGCCCTGGCGGTTTCGTTTCCCAACGGAAGGATCGTCCCCTTCCACCAGGAGACCATACCGTCCGATCTCCCTGCCGACGAACGTTTCAAGCGCATGATGGCATCGGTAGGTATTGGAATCAGGACGGGCGCCAGTGATCTGGTCTTTGTACTGAACCGCCTGGAGAAGATGAATGAGGCCGGCCCGCGGCAATTTCTGCTGAGCGGAAGACTCGATTTAGAACACGTTGCGGCTATGGGTCACTCAGCCGGGGCAGATTTTGCAACCAGAGCATGCCAGCTCGATGCGCGCATCAAAGCTTGCGTAAGCCTGGATGGCGGGATGCCCCCGGTATCAGCGTTTCCCGAGTTTCCGGATGGCAAGCGGTTCCACCAACCCGTCCTGCTTCTCGAGGTGGACCATTCGGGCGATCGGAAACCCTACAGTGAAACACAGTACGCCGATTACCTGAAGGAAATGGAAGCAGAACTCAACCGTTGTCCTGTGGGTAGTTACCACGTCATATTAAAAGCACCTGGTCTTTTTCACGGAAGCTTCAGCGATTACGGTCTGCTGGCAGCCCAGGGCCGTGCAGTCGAAACTCAAACCGCGCTGCATAACTTACGGCTTACGCAGTCGTTCACGCTTGCCTTCCTTGATAAGTATCTGAAACAGGCGAATGAGACCTTATTGGATAACACATCCCGGGACGCGGAGGCCGTAGTTACGCGCTACGGTCACTAACCGCATTCGACGGAGTGGAGCCCTACTCGGTTCGCAATGCCTGTATGGGTTCGACAGACGCAGCGCGCCGAGCGGGAATCCAACACGCCACCAGGGCAACTGCGGCCAGAAATGGCGGCACAACCGTGAAGGTCAGCGTGTCATGCGGTTGAATGCCGTAGAGGAAGCTGGCCGCTAGTTTGGATAACATCCATGCGGCTGGCCAACCGAGCGCCACTGCAATCAGCGTGAGCACAAGCCCCTGGCGCAGAACCAGGCGCTCGACTTTCCCCGGTTGCGCGCCCATCGCAATGCGAATGCCGATCTCCCGCGTGCGCCGGCTGACCGCGTAGCTCATCACGCCGTAGAGTCCCACTGTGGCCAGCACCAGCCCGATACCACCGAAGACGCTGAACAGTGTGGCGGCCAGGCGCGGCAGAAAGAAGGCAGAATGGACGTGTTCCTCCATAGTCTCTTCGTTGAACACGGCCATGCTGGGATTAAGCGCGTGGATCTGCCGCCGCACCGCCTCGCTCATTGCCGCGGGATCGCCTGCTGTGTGGACCACCAGCGTATAGCCGAGCAAGTTAGGGTCGGTCCCGACGTTTTGCTCGAGCGAGCGGTAAAGCACCGGCTTAAGATCCTCGCCCAGCGAGGTGGTTTTGACGTTGCCTACCACACCGACGATCTGGTAGGTCACGCCGCCGCCGGTCACCTGCTGTCCGATGGGATTTTCGCGTGCGAAGAGGCGCTCCACGAAGGCCCGGTTGACGACAGCCGTCTTTGGACCGCTCGCTGTCTCCCCTCCGAAGTCGCGTCCCGCAAAGCGCGGAATGCCCATGGTCTCGAAGTAGCCCGGCGTCACCCTGGTGAGATTGGCGAGGGGATCGTTTTTGCCGGAGTTTGGGCCGCCGCCAACATGGAACTTGACCGCGTCGCCAGCCATGGAGAGCGGGGGAAAGTCTGTGCACGCCGCCGAGATTGCACCCGGGAGAGCCGCTACCCGCACCCGCAACTGATCGAGAAACTCAACGATCCGCTCCGGCGTGTAGCCGTGAAGCCGTGGATCGACGGACATACTCAGCAGGTCCTGGGGGCGAAAGCCAAGATCGATGGTGGCCGCGGTTTGGAGACTGTGCAGGAAAAGTCCGGTCATCGAAAGCAGAATCACCGACATGGCAATCTGAGCGACGGTCAGCAGGTTACGCAGAGTCCAACGGCGCCCGGGCCGAGCGAGCGCATCCTCCCCTTTCAGCGCGCTCCCCAGCAGCGGACGTGCTGCAGCCCATGCCGGGGCCATTCCCAGCAGCAATCCGCTGAGAATGCTCAAAGTAAGGGTGAAGAGCAGCACACGCCAATCCACCCCGATGCGCATGTCGACAGGAGTTGGTACGGGCAGTTGCAGTGCCGAGAGTGCCTGCGTAGCCCATAAAGACAGAAGCACACCCAACACTCCGCCGCCCAATCCCAGCAAGACACTCTCGACCAGCATCTGTCGCTGCAGCCGGCCGTGGGTGGCTCCCAAGGCAAGGCGCACGGCCATCTCACGCTGGCGGCCGGAAGCCTGCGCAAACAGAAGGTTGGCTACATTGGCGGCGGCAATGGCCAGCACCAGCAGTGCGACCACAGACAGCGCAGTGAGGAAGATCAGCAAACCGTTTTGCTCGTCCGGCGGCAGTAAGCCCGTATGTACGAAGACAAAGGGCTTGTCCTTGTCGGTGTTTGGATGGCTCCGAGCCAAACGTTCGGCCAGCGCGTTCAGTTCGGCCGCAGCCTGCATACGCGTCGCGCCGGGTTGCAGCCGGCCGACAACAAATATCCAGTTTTGGGTGCGGTCAGGGCCTTTGGGAAGGCCCGGAAATAATTGGTCAGCGCTTCCGAGTGGCACCCAGAACTCGGCCTCGAGAATCTGGTCAATGCCGTGGAAACCCAGCGGCGCGACGCCCACCACCGTAAACATGTGGCCGGAGAGAGTGACTGTCTTACCCAAGATCGCGGGATCGTCGTGGAAGCGGCGATGCCAAAGGCCGGCTCCCAACACAACTACAGGGTGGCGATCTTCGTTGTTCGCGAAACCGCGCCCGCGCATCATGCGAAGTTCAGTAACATCGAAGAAATTTGCGCTGACTGCCTGCCCCCACACGCGTTCCGGTTCTCCGCGACCACCGATGGAGGCAGGCAGCAACGGAAAGTAGCCCGCAACACCGGAAAAAGACTTCACCTGTTCGCGGAGATCGTTGAAGAGTGGCCACGAAAGGGCATTCTCGCCGCGCCTCTGGACGGACAACAGGGTGGCTGGGTCGCCGACCGGCGCGGGGCGCAGAACGAACCGGCTGACCATGGAGAAGATGGTTGCGTTGGCACCGATGCCCAGGCCGATGGAAAGCACGGCGATGGCTGTCATCGCGGGGCGGTGGGCGAGCCGGCGTAGGCCGTAGGCAAAATCGCGTGCCAGCGTCTCCAGCCACGGGCAGTCCCCGCCGCTCGCGATAGGCCTGCCGGGTTTGCTCCGCGCCGCCGAGGCGAATGAGCGCCTGGCGGTGGGCTTCCTCGGGAGTGAGACCGGACCGGATACCGTCGTCAATGTGCATCGCCAGGTGGCTGGCAAGTTCGGCCTCGAAGTCACTGTCGCCGTGCCGCTTGTGCAATAGCCCGCAAAAACGCATCCATAGCGCCCTGACTTTGCGCATCATGCCTCCCGGCTCTGGGGTGAGAAAAGCGGGTAGGATCGCGCCCGCTCCTCTTGGTTACCCATATGAATATTGACACTCTCTCTATGGGAATGCAATAGGACACCGCGCCAAGAAAATGGGGCGCTCGGTTCAGGTTCGACTGCTTTGTCTGGGCGTGAACCCATTCATCGCGAGCAGATAGACGATGGGGCCTGTCAGTACAGCAAGGGCGAACAAATGCGCAACGAAAGCTCTCCAGACATCGGCGCGCTGCGCCAGTTGAACTAGAGTCAGCGCCGGCGCAGCGTGGCTCCAGTTGTCGAGAGCAGCGGCGTACCATCCTTGTGTCCAAAATGCGAGGCCGCCGATGATCACTGTCCATCCAGCCAGGCCGAGCAGCCATCGCGGCGTTGCCGGTGAAGACTTGGCACTTTTACGAAGTCCCCAATAAGCCGGAAGAAGAACAAACAAAAAGCTGCTTGCAGTCGGGGTCCACGCCCACGGGGTAACCCACAGTGACCAGATCGAATAAAAGCTACGGTCGACGGCGAAGACCGCGCACAACCCAAAGAACAGACCGCCATTGACCCAGATCGTTTTTCTAGACAGCGCACCTAAAACGAAGGCGCTGGTCCAGGACCAGGTAACGAGCGCAGAAGCTTGAAAACAAAACTCTGCGAAAAGTGCGGTAGACGATACTCCTGTTCTGTAAGAGATCCCATAGTGAAGCCACATCTCTAGATTTGGAAAGAAGGTCAGGTCCAACCTATCCGATTGGGTTGCTAAAAGCGGACCGATGGGAACAACGATGGCCACTAAGACAAACCATGGTTGCCATTCTTTCCAAAGCCCGAGCTGGCGTCTCAGAACCAAACCGAAGACGCCCTTGAACGCCCGGCGGTCGCTCATCCCTAGTTCGGCAAGGTCCCCAAGGACTATTTCCCGCTCCCTGGAATCGAGAAGTCTCGACAGCGCTTGCGTGGAGAGGGCCCATAGGTTTTTCATTTCCGTGCACCGGCCTGAGCAACCTGCCACGACGTTCCGTGACTCACCTGCTGCACCGTCTCGTAAAAAGCCGTCGCTGCCGCAACCCCTTTGGCGGTCACCCGGACCATCCGCTTCGAACGGCCTCCCCGCTCCTGCGTCGGCTTGCCTGTCCAGGTCTTGATCATCCCCTTTTTCTCGAGACGGTCCAATGTTGTGTACAGGGCTCCGATGGAGCATTTGCGGCGCGACGAGCGCTCGATTTCCTGCAGGATCGCAGCTCCATACGCCTCGTCTCCGAGGCGAACCGTTGCAGCGATGAGAAGATACTCGAATTCACCAAGCATAGAATGCTTACATTGTGATAATAATAACGCTGAAAGTCAAACCCGACTCATTTTGATCGGAGGCGCCTTATGAAGTTGACCCGTTTGTTTCCCGCGTACCTGATCCTGACCTTATCCGCGACTAGCCTTCTTGCTCCGCGCGCACCCGCACAGAATCATCCTGCACAATCCGCGCCGGACAAACTGCTACCAGCGACAAGCCGGAAGCCCGCGCCCGGTTTTTCTCTGACGGATGCCAATGGAAAACAGATTCAGTTATCGGACTATCGCGGCAAAGTGGTACTACTGGATTTCTGGGCGACATGGTGCGGCGGTTGCAAGCTCGAGATTCCCTGGTACATGGAGTTCGACCAGAAATATAAGCAGCAAGGCCTCGCGGTCATCGGCGTGTCGATGGATGATGACGGATGGAAGGCCGTTAAGCCCTTCCTGGCCAGGAAAACGGATGCGGAAACCGGCGGAAACACAGCGATGAAATATCCCGTGGTCATCGGGAACGATCAACTTGGAAAAGCTTATAACCTCACCTCGATGCCTATGACACTGCTCATCGACCGGCAAGGAAACATCGCACTGTCGCACACGGGCGTAGTCAACAGGGATGATTTCGAAGCCCACATTCTCCAGTTATTAAATTAGCGCGGCGTTCATTGATCGATATCCGTCTTCTGCAATACGAACTGGGTCGCGAACGGAAAGAGCAGGATGATCGCAGCACGGATAGCCACTGAAACGCCCAGGTGGTTTGAAATTCCGGTGACATTGCGATGCGATTGAATAAATGCCTGCAGCGCTAGCGTCGGCAGATGTATTCCCGGCCAATAATGCGGCACGACTTGCTCGAGAAAGATGTAGCCCACAAGAACGCCTGCACCGTAGATGAGCCCTTTGGCATGCTTCACCAGCACAGTGGAGAAGTACGTCAAACTAAAGACCAGCCCGGCAAGAAGGAATGCGGCGACGAAGTTCAACCAGACAATGAAAGTGAGCGTAACCGGGCTGCCTGCGATCATAACGCTGCCATGCAAAGGATCTCCGAGGGCAACGATGATCCGGCGCAACAGGGCTCCGAAGAGCAGAGCCAGGAACGCTACAATCGGCAGCAGTACCGCCATGCCTACGCTCCAATCACACCAGACGAAGTATGCGCGGCTTCTCGGCCTGGTAAATAAATACGATCCGCTCCGTTCACCCAGATCCCTGCCCACCCCGAAGAAGCCCAGGAGCCAGGCAACAAAGCTAAGCGGAAAAGCCTGAACGATGAGAAGAACCGGAAATATGTTTGGAAGGAACTCGAAGGGTCCACGATCAAGGACTAGGTTGTGCCTCAGGATGAACACAAACAAAGCAGCGATGCATAACAGGCTGGCTGCCAGCACGACGCGCGTATCACGCCAACACTTCCATAAGTACATTGGCTTCTCCCTTCCCCACCACTTCGAGAAAGATCTCTTGCAGATTCATGGGTGAGACGTCGAGCACCGTAGCACCCTGGCTTCGCAGGTTCGCGGTGAAGCCCTCTGCGTTGGTGCGTACGACATATTCGGTTGTCCCCTCGCCGGTACGTGTCTGGAGGATCTCGTTGCGCGACGGTAGACGCAGATCTTCTCCCACAACACGAACGCGGCGGAAATTCGCCCGCAAATCGTCGAGCTGCGCTTCGAGCAGCACCTTGCCACGGTCAATGATGCCGATCCAGTCGGCCACCCGCTCTACTTCCGATAGGTGATGGGAAGAGAGGAGCAGCGTTCGCCCTTCGCCGGCAAAATCATCAATGATGATGCGCAACAGTTGATCCGTCACGATGGGATCTAGTCCGGCCGTTGGCTCGTCCAGTACCAACAGCTCAGCTCCCTGCGATAGGGCAAGCAAAAGGCAGAGCTTGGTTTGATTTCCGGTGGAGAGCTTGCGAAAACTCTGCTTCATAGGGATTTCCAGCGCGTCTGTGTATTTGCGCGCCAGAGCGTCGGACCAGCGGGGAAAGAAGCCGCGGTTGAAGCGCACTAAATCGTTGCCTGTCATCGAAGGCAGCAGTACCTTATCGATCACGAAACTGGTGCGCTCGAGAATCGCGATGCGGTCGGCTTGCGGGTCGAGGTCGAGGACGCGCGCATGGCCGGCATTGGGTTGAATCAGCCCGGCTAGCAGACGAATGGTGGTGGTCTTTCCAGCTCCGTTGCGGCCAAGGAATCCGTAGACCGAACCGCGAGGGACGTGCATCTCGAGACCATCCACGGCATGAGTAGGGCCGTAGTGCTTATGCAGAGAGTGCGTTTCGATAACGAGATCGCTCATGGCGCTTCTCCGAGTTCGTCGTACGAGTTTTCCAGCAATTGCACCAACTCTTCGCGCGAGAGTCGAAGTTGTTTGGCTTCGACTGCGAGTTGCGTCGCCAGCGGCCTCAGGCGGCGCAGTTTTTCTGATTTCAGCAGGCCAGGACTTTGGCCGTTCACATAACAACCGCCTCCGGGCACGGTGCGCAGAATGCCATCGCGCTCCAGGTTTTGATAGGCGCGAGCCACGGTGTTCGGATTGATGCGCAACTCGGCCGCCAGCTTGCGTACCGGCGGCAAAGCATCATCGCGTTTGAGAGCCCCCGCGGCGATGGCATGCTTCAACTGCGCCTCGATCTGGAGATAGATCGCAGTGCCAAGGCCGGGCTGCACGCGGATAATCATTTGTATTAATACATTAATACAGTTTTGAAGCTTGTCAACTGGAATTCCGGCCCAGGTACGCTTGGGCGAACCTGGGGCACCCGTCCGGTTTTGGTGGGGGTTCTCTAGGACGTTGACGATGGCTGGAACAACAAGGGCGCGAAGTGGATGAGGTTGTCTCGCCAGACGAGCCAGGTATGTAGACCAGGAATCTCAACCTGTGTGACGGGCATGTTCCTTGCCTTGAGAAATGCGACCATCTTCCGGTTCGGTGTAATCAGTCCGTCTTCCGTTCCGCAGGCTATCCACAGCAAGCGCAGATTGGCAGTTTTGGGGTCGAGGGTGGCGAACTGTTTGCTGAAGTCGAGCTTCTGGACAGCAGCGCTCAGACCAACGACGTAAGCGAAGCGGTCGGTATGGGCTAAGCCGATGGTGACGGCTTCAAGGCCCCCCATGGAGAGGCCGGCTATCGCATGGTCGTTACGGTCTTTGGAGATGTTGTAGGTGGATTCGACGCGGGGCATGATCTCAGTAAGGAAGGCCCTGGTGTAGAGCTCAGTGTTGTGATCGATGCTCGGCGGATCCTTCCAGACGTCAATGGGGCTATGGATGAAGGCGAGATCGCCGTAGCCGAGCGGCATCACCACGATCATGGGTTTCACTTTGCCCTGGGCGATGAGGTTGTCGAGGATAAAGTTCGCGCGCCCGTTGTAGACCCAGCCCAAGGCAGAGTCGGTCCAACCATGCAGGAGATAAAGGACTGGATACGGCTTGCCGGCCGGGTCGTACCCGGGCGGTGTATAGACGTAATAGTCGCTCTGGTTGTCAGGTAGTCCCAGCACGACAGAGGTGGTGTAGGTGTGGTGATGGACTGCTCCATGAGGCACCGCGGTTACATCCCACAGCTGCGGGCCATCCCCAGGGACCGTAACCATGTTGGCGGGCCGCATGAGGGAGTTGGAGATGACCGGGTTGGCTGGATCGAGGAAAGAGATGCCGTTGATCTCGAAGTGATAACGGTAGATGCCAGCCGGCAGAGGCGCCGAGGTGACCGTCCAAACGCCCTCGGCATCCTTCTGCATCGCCAGTGGTTTGGCGACGTTTTCAATAGAGCATAGAACAGCAGTCGCGCCCGGATCGCGATAGCGGAAGGTGATGCTGTGATCCGGATTGATCCTGGTAGAGGGAAAGCTGGGCAATACTTGTGCAGAGACAGGTGTTAAAGAACACAAGCCAGTCAGAAGGATGCAGAGCGTGTTGAGATTCGACGCCCAGCGCGCGATATTTCTCTTCATGGTTGTTCATTCCTCTTCGCGACCAGCGCCCCGGGTCGCTCTCCTCAAAAGCCGAGATCTTCAAACTTCACGTTTTGTATCGGATATTGTTTCCAATCCTTGTAGTCGAAATGCCACCACTCGTCGGGATTGACCACGAAGCCCTGCTTCTCCATGGCCTGGCGCAGCAACGCGCGGCGAGCGCGCTCATCAGGGGTCCCGCCGGGATAATCGGCAAACGCGCGCTTGGTCATCTCGTCATACCCGCTGGGCATCTTCACCTCTTTGCCGGTCTTCAAATCGTATAAGGACAGGTCCACCGCGCATCCGCGATTATGCCTGGAGCCCTCCTTCGGGTTGGCCACGAAAATCTTTTTGTCATCGGGTGTCGCGGTCCAGAATATCTCGGTGACATACCACGGCCGGTAGCCGTCGTGGATGATCAAGCCGTACCCCTTGGCCTTGAGTTCCTGGTTCGCACGGACCAAGGCTTCCGCCGCTGGGCGTTGGAGAAATGCGCGTGCCTGGGTATACAGAGGAGTTCCCAGGAAATTGTTCGTAGTCGCGTAACGCACGTCGAGCTTGATCGTGGGATCGAGCTTGACCAACTCCACCAGGTCAGGCTTGCGGAAACTTCCCTGCTCCTGTGGAGGCTGCTCCTTGAGCGCCTGCGCTCGCAATTGATCGATCGGGTGCAGAGGCTGGATACGGAAGCTGACCTGTTGCGCGAAGCCGATTGGCAGCAGTAGGAGAAGACTACAAAAAGAAGCGAGGCGCTTTAGCCTGGACACGTTTCCTCCGCATGGCGCTAGGGCAGTTTCGCAATCAAGTTGGCCGAAGTGACAGGCCTCTTCGTGGTTTTCTTCCAAGGAAAACCACACCTCGCGATCTTTATCAGACCACAGTATTGCGAAAACTGCCTTAACATTTACAAGTCCCCGATGAGCGTATGCTGGGGCCCGAGGCTGAGTGTAAATTATGGCGATCGCACGGCAGGTTATCACATCCATTCTTCCTGATGGGACGGACATGCTCGGCACCAAGAGCCTGGCTGTCAAGATTGCAGACGAAAGCATTGTTTCCGGTTCGCTGCTCACGGTTGAGAGTAATCACTTCTGCGTATTGAAATCGCGCGGCGCGGTTTTGAACGTTTACGAGACGGGACAATACGCCCTCACCACCCCTGACAAACCTCTCCTGGGTTCGATTGCGCAAGGATTTTTCGGCGGCTCCTCCCCGTGGGTTTATGAGGTGATTTACGTCAACCGATCCAAGCTGCTCATCCGCAGCGAGGGAATCGCGACCAGCGAAGAGATGGCCGAGATGGCCTACCAGGTGGATTACTACATCCACGTCGACACCAAGGATGCAGCGCTCCAATTGATTACGCACTTGCCGTTCAATGGCCATGTGATCGACACCCGCGAAGTCTCCGACTACGCGGGCCCGGCGATTGAACAGGCCATCAACCAGATCGTCCAAGTGACAAAGATGGAAGACATCAACGAGCACATCAACGAAGTGCGTGAGTTGGTGAAGACCCATCTTTCGGACTTTCTGAAGGTCTATGGTATTACGCTCAATGACCTGAAGATCCTCATCATGCCCAAAGACGAGCGCATGCGCGAATTGATTTCGCTGCAGGCGATCGGTCTTACCCCCATCGAAGCGGTGCGCTATTACCTGGCGTTGCAGATGGCGGCGAAGGGTTTAGTCTCTGCACCCAACGCCGCGGCCGGCTTACCATTCAACATCGGTGGTCCGGTGAGCGGATTCTATCCCGCGGGCCCCGCGACTGGATTGACTGGAGAAAAATAGTGTCGAGCTACGGGTTTTATGATGCCGGCGCCCTACGGCAAATCGCCACCAACCTTTTCTATGGCTGGGGCTACAACTTCTACCGGGTTGAGAACCAGCTGCGTGCCGACGACCAGCTGGTTCGCAGCAAAGCCGCTTCCTTGCTCGGTATCGCAATGGCCAGCGTGGAGGCGGCAGAGAGCGCATACCGCCGCGAGTTCCTCCCCGCACCCTCGCGTTGCAAGCCATTTCCCGACGCGGCCGCGGTCGCGGCGGCCCAGCGGCTGGAAAGGCTAGCCAGAGGGATCGGTGCTCTGGAAGCTTCCATCCAGCAGCAGCCGGTTCCTGAGAATGACCGTATGACGCAACGCTATCGACAGGAGGCAGCCACACTCAAGGTGCTGATGGAGCACGATGAGCGGCTGGTGGGTCAGTGCGATCTGCTGCGATCCATGGTGGAGCGTCAGGAGAGCGCCAAGGTGCTGGAGAACATGCCGGCTCTTGAGTTGGGATTGGAGGCGATTCGGACTACCCTGCACGATCGAGAGGCTGTGCTGCTCGATCGTGCACGATGAGAAGTTCTAGTCGTAGTATTCGAGGCCCAGGTGGGTGATCAGGGATTCGCCCTTGATGTGGCGCAGGGTGTTTTTCAACTTCATCAGTTGAATGAAGAGGTCGTGCTCCGGGTAAAGTCCGGGAGCCGTCATGGGTGACTTCCAGTAAAAGCTCAGCCACTCCTGAATACCTATGTCTTTCAATTCCGGAGTACGGGCCGCCAAATCGAGGAAGAGCACCAGATCCAGTGCAATCGGCGCTGCCAGGATCGAATCACGGCACAGGAAATCGACCTTGATCTGCATTGGGTAGCCGAGCCAGCCGAAAATATCGATGTTGTCCCAACCCTCTTTATTATCACCACGTGGCGGATAATAGTTAATCCTCACCTTATGGTAAATATCCTTATATAGATCGGGATAGAGATCCGGTTGCAGGATGAAGTCGAGCACGCTCAGCTTGGACTCCTCCTTGGTCTTGAACGACTGCGGGTCGTCCAACACCTCGCCATCGCGGTTACCCAGGATGTTGGTCGAATACCAGCCGCTCACACCCAACATGCGTGCCTTGAAGGCCGGCGCCAGCACCGTCTTCATAAAGGTCTGCCCGGTCTTGAAATCCTTGCCGGTTATCGGCGCACTGTTCTTGCGGGAAAGCTCCTGCATCACCGGCAGGTCGACGGTCAGATTGGGCGCTCCCATGGCAAACGGGACGCCTTCCTGCAGGGCGGCATAGGCGTAAATCATGGACGGTGCGATGTTGACGTCGTCCTCTTCCAACCCTTTTTCAAACGCCGCCAGCGACTGGTGAACCGCAGAAGGAGTGAGAAAGATCTCGGTCGAACCGCACCAGATCATCACCTGGCGCGCAGTCACCCCTTTATATGCCTGGATGTCTGCGCGTACCTGCTCGGCCAAGTCGCGCTTATTCTTCCCCTTCTTGACGTTGCAGCCCTTGAGGCGCTTGACGTAGTACTGGTCGAAAACCGCGGGCATCGGCCGGATTCCTTCAAGGAATGGTCGAATGGTTTCCAGTTGATCGCGATCGAGAACGTGCGCTGTCTTGGCCGCCTCAAACATGTTTTCGGGAAAAATGTCCCAGCCTGTGAAGCAGAGATTTTCGAGTTTCGCCAGGGGGACGAAGTCCTTAATCAAAGGGGTATTGCCATCCGTGCGCTTGCCCAGGCGAATGGTTCCCATCTGGGTAAGGGAGCCGATGGGCTTGGCGATTCCCTTGCGGACGGCCTCCACGCCGGCTACCAGGGTGGTCGCAACCGACCCCATTCCGGGGATCATGATTCCTAATTTTCCGTTGGCTGGCTGAATCGATGAACTGTCAGCAGGCGCTTGGCTGCTGCTTATAGGCGTAGACATTTCTTGCAGGTCCGTCCTCTCGGGGCTTTATTTATGATCGGAAGCGCTCCGCTGCCTTAAACGACCATTTCTGTGTGGCTTGCGCGCCGGCCGGAGCAATGATCAAACACCCTTGCCAGTCTCGTCTTTCGTTTCTGCTTTGGCAAACCAGAGCTGCTCAAAGGAGAGAAAGCACGCCTTAACGGTAGCCGTGCGTGCTTCAAGAGCAGCGCAACGACGGGGATGACTTATCAAGGGTTCGCAGGTTTGCGGGAAAAGTCGGGAGGGCGATCAGAGGAGTCCCTCAGCGGCTAAAGCCCGTCGTATTCTCGACCGTTTACGGCCCGACTAAAGTCGTGCCCTGATACAAAGCATCAGGTCTTCTGCAGCCTGTAAAGCTACGCATCAAACTGGCCACATGCGGCACGGCTTCAGAGGCTGCGGAAAAAGTCCGCACCGAGTAGGAAGGCAATAGCTCAGGGGCTAAGGCCCGTCCCATTCTCGATCGTTTGCGGCACGACTGAAGCCGTGCCCTTCGTGAGAGTATTTCCGCAGCCTGTAAAGCCCGTGCCCCCTTCGTCCAGTATGTTTTTCCGCGACCCTGTTCAAGCCGCCGCGACGCGCTGCTTCCAGTGCGACCAGACGAACCAGACGATGGCGGCAAGGAGCACAACTTCCACGCCGAGGTGAAAGCGATGGAACACTTCCTTGAAGCGCGGGTCGGTATCCCATGAGCGGCCAAGCCGCATGCCGACGTAAGCCAGCAGAAAGCACCACGGCCAGGAGCCCAGAAAGGTGTAAATGTGAAAGCGCAGCAAGGGCATTTTGGCAATCCCGGCAGGCAGGGCGATAAAGGTTCGCACCACTGGCAGCAGGCGCGCCAGAAAAACCGTGATCGATCCATACTTCAGGAAGAAATGCGTGGTGCGGTCCAGGTCATGCCGGCTGAGCAAAATGTATTTGCCATAACGCTCCACCATCGGACGACCACCATAAGCCCCGACCCAGTAGGCGACCGCCGAGCCCAGGTTGCAGCCAATCGCACCGGCAGTGGCCACCCACAAAAGCTGAAATCTCCCGGCGTAAACCAGGTATCCGGAAAACGGCATGATGATCTCAGACGGCAGTGGTATACACGCCGACTCAATGCCCATCAGCAGTGCAATTCCCAGGTATCCCGTGGCCGAAATGACGGCAATGATGAAGTTGGCGAGGACAGCTAAGATTTTCTCGGTCATCCGCTGGAAGTATAGCGTGACACCCCCAAATACCTTCTCCCCCGCTTTGTTACCATGGAATTGGCAAAGGAGTACACCATGGCAGAAGCTCTTATCCCGGAAGTTGCCGACCAGGCCCAGAACGCCGCTGAGCCGCAGCGCGCTGCGGCGCCGGCCAAGGAAGTAAAGCGGCAGACGGTCGGTTTTACCTTCTTCAAGGTTCTTCCCGAATGGCGCCGGTTGCCCACGGCAGAAAAAGAGGCCCACCGCGAAGCCTTTGCCGCGGTGATCAAACGCTGGAATCAGCCTGGGCGGCTGCTCACCTTGACCTATTCCACGGTGGGGCTGCGCGGCGACTGCGACATGGTGCTCTGGCGCATCTGTTATACCCCGGAAGATCTCAACCAAATGACGGCCGAGCTGATGGCGACCCCAATGGGCGGCTATTTGCAAACCGCCTACAGTTTCCTTTCCATGACCAAGCGCTCACAGTACCTGATTGGGCACGAGCACGAGGGTCAGCACGATTCCCGGGGAAGCATTCGGCCCGGCGGGCAAAAGTATATCTTCATCTATCCTTTCTGGAAGACGCGCGCCTGGTACCTGTTGCCGATGGAGGAACGGCAGCGGTTGATGAGCGAACATATCCGGGTCGGCCACCTCTTTCCCCGGGTCAAGCTCAACACTACCTATTCCTTCGGCATCGACGACCAGGAGTTTGTGGTGGCGTTTGAAACCAACTATCCCGAGGATTTCCTCGACCTGGTGCAACAGCTGCGCGAAACCGAGATCAGCCCTTACACCCTGAAAGACACGCCCATCTTCACCTGCATTCGCATGACGCCGGAAGAGATGCTGGCGCGGCTCGGCTAAGCGGGCATGAAGGCCGCGGCAAAGAAGGCCTCAAGTAAAAAGGCGGCCGAAAAAAAACCCAGGAAAGCGGTCAACAAGGGCCCGCGGCGTAATCCTCTCGCCCCCGAGCGCATCGCTGCGCTACTCGACCAGTTGGCAAAAGCCTATCCCAACGCCGAGTGCGCATTGCATCACACCAACGCGTGGGAGCTGATGGTAGCCACCATCCTCTCCGCGCAATGTACCGACGCGCGCGTGAATATGGTTACACCGGCGCTGTTCAAGAAATTCCCTAGCCCCACTGACTTCGCACATGCTCCCCTAGTGGAGATTGAAGAGCTGATCCGCTCCACCGGCTTTTATCACAACAAAGCTAAGTCCCTGAATGGCGCGGCGCGCAAACTCACCGCCGAGTTCGGCGGCAAAGTTCCGCAAACCATGGAGGAACTTCTGACCCTTCCAGGCGTGGCGCGCAAAACGGCGAACGTGGTGCTGGGCGTCGCCTTCGGCAAAGCCGTGGGTGTGGTGGTGGATACTCACGTACTTCGCCTATCGCGACGTCTCGAACTTACCAAGGCTACCGAGCCGATCCAGGTGGAGAAAGACCTGATGAAGATCATTCCTCAGGATCACTGGATTGCTTTCTCACACGAAATGATCCACCACGGACGCCAGGTTTGCATTGCCCGCAAACCTCGCTGCGTCGACTGCACCCTGGAGCCGCTGTGCTACTCGAGTGATAAGACCTGGAGCAATCACTAGTACCGTTACTTCCGCGATGTAACTTGTCCAATAGATTGGCCAAATCTGGCCAATAGATAGCCTAAGTGCGAGCGCAACTGGCTCATTTCCATGCATTCTTCTCGGTATACTGAGGCACTGGTACTGTTACGCACCAGTGTACGACTATCAAGAATAGCCGGATGAATAGTGGGCACCAGGATGATCGAACAGAATCTCGGGAGTTCTCTGCGTGGTTTAAGGGAACAGCAGGGTATGTCATTGCGGGCTCTTGCAGAACGAGTAGACTTCTCTGCCAGTTTCCTGTCACAAATTGAGAATGGGCAGTGCTCGCCCTCGATTTCCTCTATGGAGAAGATCGCGAATGCGCTAGGCGTGACACTAGGGCAGTTTTTCCTCTCCGCAAATCAGCACGTCGTCAATATCGTCCGCGCCAGCGAACGCGATCACATGACGCTGGATTGGTCGCGGGCTGAAATAGCCTCGCTGGGCTCGCTTTCCAATGCGTCGCAGTTTCGGGCATCCATGCTCATCATCAAGCCGGGCGGACTCACGGGAAAGAACACCACGCCTTCCATCTCTGACGAGTTTGCCATGGTCTTTGAAGGCAAAGTGATCTTGAAGCTGCAGGAAAGCGAGCAGGTTCTCGAACGCGGCGATTCGGTAACAGTGGTCGCGGGAACCAGCCGCCAATGGCGCAATGAATCTGACGCTATAGCAGAGATTTTGGTCATTTCTATGGGCCCCTATCGCTGACATGCGAAAACCACCGCGTCAGTAACGCTGGGCGGTTACCAGAACATCAACCCCGCCGCAGCGTGGCAAACCCCGCAGACTGTTCACTTTCCCGTTGATTTGCTGTTGGGCCTCGCGACCGTGTACATTTCCGCGGCAATCCGGTCGAAGAGCGCAAACCTGTCATCACCATTCTGATAAAGATCGAAATGTGTTCGCCCGGGTAGAAACTCAAACTGCGCCTCGGCATGCAAGCGATCCAGCAACGCCTGCAGCCGGTGCGCCGGACCGTCCAAATAGAACGTATCGTCAGTGCCGACAAAGACATGAATTTTACCGCGCAGATCGGGCGCAAGAACGGTCCAATGCGTCTCGATGCGGTGCGCAATGTCGTAGTGTTCGCCCCAGTACTCGACCACCTTCGGATCGACCGCGCCGGTGGAGCGGTTAAACATCTGGAGTGGTCGCCCATCGGCTCCCCGCGGTGAGAAGACCCACTCGAACGAGGACAACTGGCCGCCATATTCTCCCAACACAGTTTCCAGTTGCGCCAACTGTTCCATCGTGGCCAACACCTTGGTGTGCATGCGAATAATCGGCTCCGCGGCCCCATCCGCGCGGTGATACATATTGGCATTCGGCCGGTACAGATCGATCGTGCTGAATGCGTGAAAGTCACTGGGGTCCGGGGAGGTGGACCATGTTCCGCCAAAGATCTTCGGATAGGCAGTTTGCAGCCACAGCGTCGCCCAACCACCCGAGGAGTGGCCTTGCAGAAATCGCCCGCTGGGCCGTGCATCCATGCGGT
This sequence comes from uncultured Acidobacteriaceae bacterium, assembly GCA_963743365.1. Lineage (GTDB taxonomy): Bacteria > Acidobacteriota > Terriglobia > Terriglobales > Acidobacteriaceae > PALSA-350. The sequence continues at coordinate 114,962 of CAVUQE010000032.1, read as the reverse complement.
AGTGGCCCTCGAGGTAAGGAATCAGCTCAGTGGTGAGTGCAGTACCCCAGGGACCAACGTTTACGCCGTCGGCGAATTCGTGGGTGCCGGTGAGGGTGCTCTGATCGAGCAGCACCCATATCATCTGCGGCATCTTGCCGCTTTGCATCCGTTGGTAGAGTGGCGGAGCGTAACGGCTGCGCAAGCCAGGCAGAGTGCCGCCAAAACCGTGGGTGAAAGTAGACCGTGGGATAGCGCTGTCCCGGATGTGCGCGATAGCTCGGGGGCAACAGGACCCACGCCTTCATATGGATATCCCGGCCCCAGAATCGGCTTAGCACGGTGCTGCGGAAGTCCACCGGTTCAAGCGCGGATAGCAGCTCCGTTGCGTCGCTGAGAGGATCAGGGGGCTCCGGCACTGTGATCGTGAGTGTCAACCCGGGCGGCAGTTGTTGCTGGGGATTCCAAGCCGGCAGCGCGGTCACATCACTCTCCAGGTCGCCTGGGGTGCGCCCCGAATAGTTGTAGGTATGCCCCACATCGAGAACAGCTTGCACGTCGTAGTCCCCGGAGGGTGCGTTCGATAGCGGCCCGGGAAAAACGATGTCGTCGGCATCCACGCTTACGGTTTGCCCGGGGGCAAGAAAGGAAACTTCCTTGGCCGCAACGTACGTTCTGGTGGGGGCCATCATGTCGATGTCGACTGCTTTGCCGCCGTGCCCTGCGGATACAAAGAGCAGCAGCCTTCCAGAGACCGGAGATGAAAACTGGGGTCCCAGGGTCACGCGAAAGAAAAGATGTTGGGGGAAGCTTTGCTGCGCCGCCGCCGTGAAGGCTGTCGTACAGGCGAGAAGGGCTGCGATGGATGCGAGACGCGCAAAACGGCTCATCCTCGACTGTAGCCTTTTACCGCCTGGAGCTCTTCATTCGTGTTCAGCATATTCATTCCTTCGATTAAGAACTATCGCTGCGGCGTATTCAGTTTATCGATGGCGCGCTTCAACTCTTCAAGCTTCTGCCCAGCCTCGCCCAGTCTACCTTCCGCCGTCAGTCTTTGATAGTCGGCCAGGTCTTTGGCGGCTTCGGCGATGGTGGGCTTCAGCTCCACGGCAGGCTGAGGCGCAGCGGCGCTTGTGGAGGTCGGCGCGGCGCGCTGCGGTTCTGTAGATGTGAGGGAGGATCCTCCACCCGAAAACAGTGCGTTAAGCGCGGCTTCAAAGGTCGATCCATAGGCCAGCCGGTCCTGCAGCGCCAGCACGACCAGGCGCAGCTCCGGCATGGGGCTGCGTTCCGCCTGCAGGTAGATCGGCTCGGCATACAACAGCGCGCGTCCGGTTGGGATTACCAGCAAAGTGCCGCGCCGTACGTGCGAGCCCTGCTGATTCCACAACGTCAATTGCCCGGAGAGTTGCGCATTCTGATCGATGCGCGCCTCGATCTGCAGCGGTCCGTCCACCAGCTTATTCTTGGGAAAGTTGTAGACCACCGCTGTACCGTAGTGTTCACCGTCGCTGCGCCCGCCAATCCAACCGATCAGGTTGTTGCGGTTGGCAGGCGTAAAGGGCAGAATCTCAACGAACTCCATGCCGGTCTCATCCGGCAGCTTCATCAACACGAAATTCGGCTGCATTGGCTGGGTGGTTTGTCCGCCCCCCTCGCCCATACCGACTTCGGTGGCCACCGTCCACAAATCGTCGCGGTTGTAGAAGACTCCCGGATCCGTCATGTGATACAGACCGTAGACCTCTCCTTGCATTTTGAGCAAGAGCTCGGGATAGCGCATATGCTTGCGCAGTCCGGAGGGCATCGCCGATGCGTCCTTGAACAAACCGGGAAAGATGTTTCGGTAGGCCGCGAGGACTGGATCCTGGGTATCAAACACATAGAACGTGGTGGAGCCGTCGTAGGCGTCGATGACCACCTTGACGCTATTGCGCATGTAATTGATCGAATCGTCGCCCAGGCCATAATGGGTTGAGTAGGGATATTGGTCTGAAGTGGTGAACGCATCCATCACCCACGACAGCCTGCCATCCTCGCCGACGACCATATATGGATCAGGATCGTAGGTGAGAAATGGAGCTAAGGCGGCTACGCGATCACGAACGTTGCGACGCATGAGCAGCCTGCTCTGCGCGTTCACGTCGTCGCTGAAGGGTAACTTTCCTAGATCGCCGCGGTCGATGGCGAGCAAAATGCGGCGCACGAAGCCGCCCAACTCAATCCCGCCGTTTCCCTGGTAGGATGTAAGGCTGTTGCTTTGGCCCTGGGGGTAATTGAACTCCTGTTGACGCGTCTTAACGTATACATCGGTATTTGTCAGCTCGCCAAAATAGATCTCCGGCCGAGTCACCTTAAGTCCAGGTATGGTGCTCTGCACCGGCATATTGCTCAGGTAGAGAGTGGGCAGACCTTCCGGCGTAAACCCGTTGACTGGGTTCATCGTAATGCCGTATCCGTGCGTGTAAATCAACTTTTCATTGATCCAGTTGCGGCTGCTCTCGGGAAGTTTGTCAACGTTCAATTCCCGGGTGGCAAGCATTACCTCGCGCAACGTACCATTAAGGACGTAGCGATCGATATCGATATCGGGAAAGTCGTAGTAGGTGCGTATTTCCTGAATCTGACGCAGGGTGTCCTGGAGCGCCTGCCAATCCCATAAGCGGATATTCTGCAGCGTAGGTTGATTATTTGCTGGGTCGGCTGCGCCCACGGTCGTCTCCGCCGGAAACTCGCGTTGCGCGAACTTGTCTAATCCGAACGCCTGCCGCGTCATCAGGATGTTGTGCGCAATGTAGGGCTGCTCGCGGACCAGTTCATTGGGCTTGACGATAAAGCTGCTCATCCACCAACCGGCTATGCGAACGCCGGCAAAACAGAGCGCGGCAGGAAGAATCGCAGCGATTAGCCAGCGTCCGCGGGCCACCGTCATGGCGTTGGCGACTGCAGCCACGGCCCCGCCAACCAGCGCCACGCAAACCAGAAGCAAGCCGGTAAGCGTCACGTGGGCATCGGTGTAGGTGACCCCGGCGAAGACCGTATGATCGTCGGACAATAAGTCGTACCGGCCGAGATAAATACGCACCGCCAGGATCAGCAAAAGAAACGCGAAGGTGATAGAGAGTCCGCGCCAGGGCAAGGTGAGATAGCTGCGGCGCTTGGCCAGCGCACCCGCTCCGCCGGTGATCACAATAAAGACAATGGCCAGCAAACAGGTGATGACGGCAAGCGTCAGCAACCAGCCGGAGATGAGTTGCCAAGCCGGCAGCGCAAAGAGAAAGAAGTTCAGCGGTTTACCGAAGATGGGGTCGACAACGCTGCCCATGGCACGCGGTGCGTACCAGAAGAGCGCGAGCGTAGGCCACTCCGCCATCATGCCCCCGCCCGTAACCAGGGCAATGACCAGCGATCCGCCGAAGCCGAGCAGGCGCAACACAGGCTCCACGGGGAGCCTCACCGGCTGTCCCCCAAAGAAAATTGTGTGACTGCTGGGTAAATCGGGCAGATGGGCCTGCTTGAGAGCCGCAAACGATGCGTACAGGATGAGGAAGGTGACCGCGGCAAAGAGCGCGAAGATGCCCCACTGAAGTACCAGCGTTTTTGAGAACACGCTCCCGTAACCGAGCGATCGGAACCATAACAGCTCGACGAAATACGAGACCACGGTACGGCCGCCGAGAACGATGACGGCAAGAATCGCGAGCAGGATAAAAAAGCGGCGGCGGCGACGCTGCGGATTTTTCAGGGGCCAGTCAATAGAGGTGGGCATTACTCCATTCATTCTACCGGCATTCATGTCCTTAGCGCTGCAGGCGGCATTAGGCAGCGAATACGGGATGTGAATTCCACTCGTAACTTCCTTGGCAACGTATACCGGCCTATCATGGGTGGGACTTCGGAGAGAACTCCCCATGGCTCCCAAAACCTCCTCCTCCCGCTTCTCTTCCCAGCAACGCGTGGTCCTCGCCGGCAGTGAGAAGGCAGCCCTATCCGCGGCAACCGGTGAAACGCCGGCACGCCCCAGCAGCGTCCTCACTGTTTCTGTGATCGTCCGGCGCAAGAGTCCGCTCAATACCAAACGCCTGGGCAAAGATCGCCTTACGCGCGCTCAATATCGCCAGCACCACGGCGCCGATCCTGCCGCGGTGACGCTGGTGCGTGCTTTTGCGAAAGAGTTCGGGCTGGCAGTCGAAAAAGGCACGCCAAAGCCTGAGCGCCGCACCATCAAACTCACCGGAACGGTCGCTGCCATGCAGAAGGCCTTTGGCGTCACCCTCACGCAAAAGGTTCTAGAGGGCAAAACTTATCGCGTTCGTGAAGGCAGCATCCATCTGCCCGCGGAGCTAGGTGGAGCGGTTGAAGCGGTCCTCGGGCTGGATAATCGTTCCCAGGCCGAACCTCACTTCCGCGTGCTGGGTTCGACTATCAACGCCGCTACGGGTGGAACCAGCGGCTTCGCCCGCGCTCACGCCAGCGCTGCCGGCACCTCGTACACGCCCGTTCAGGTGGGTCAGCTTTATCAGTTTCCCCAGGCGGCCACGGCCGCTGGCCAAACCATCGGCATCATCGAGCTGGGTGGTGGCTATCGCGCCGCGGACCTCACCGCCTACTTCAAAGGACTGGGCCAAACGGCCCCGACGGTAACTGCTGTCTCAGTCGACAAGGGCAAGAATTCTCCCGGCAACGCGAACGGCGCGGACGGCGAGGTCATGCTCGATATCGAAGTTTCGGCCTCCGTGGCCCTGGGAGCAAAGATCGTTGTCTACTTCGCACCCAATACCGACCAGGGTTTCATCGATGCCGTCAGCAGCGCGGTTCACGACACAACCAACAATCCGAGCGTGATTTCCATCAGCTGGGGCGGCCCGGAGTCCAGCTGGACCTCCCAGGCGATGACCGCACTCGACGCCGCATGCCAGTCCGCAGCCGCGCTGGGCATCACGATCACCGTCGCTGCCGGCGACAACGGTTCGAGCGACGGGGCTACCGGCAATAACGTCGACTTCCCTGCCTCCAGTCCGCACGTACTTGCCTGCGGTGGAACCAAGCTTATCGGGAGTGGTAGCACTATTACCTCCGAGGTGGTGTGGAACGAGCAGGCCAGCAATGAAGGCGCGACTGGAGGCGGCGTGAGCAACGTTTTCGCGCTGCCTTCCTGGCAAGCAAATGCCAAGGTACCGGCGCCCTCGGGAAGTAGTGGCGGCCGCGGCGTCCCGGATGTTTGCGGAGACGCCGATCCTGTGACCGGCTACCAGGTGCGTGTGGATGGCCAAAGCATGGTCATCGGCGGCACCAGCGCCGTGGCCCCGCTTTGGGCGGGGCTCATCGCACTCAACAATCAGCAGAACGGAAAGAGCGCGGGGTTCATCCAACCGCAGATCTATGCCGCGAACGCGGCTGCTGCGTTCAACGACATCGTGTCCGGCAACAACGGCGCTTTTTCGGCCGGCCCCGGTTGGGATGCCTGCACCGGCCTCGGCTCTCCCATCGGTTCGAAGGTTATCGCACTCCTCGGTGGTTCCGGGTCGTCCAAGAAAAAGGGTGGAGGGAAAAAACCAGTCCGCATGCGGCCGGCAAAGAAGAAAAGCGTTCGGCGAGTAAGAGCCAGATAGCCGTATGACCTATGGTTTCTTATCCGTTGTCTAAGTTGTAACTACAACTTTGGCGTAGAGTCCTGTGTAGATACATTCTTCACTTGTTACAGATTGCTGGTTTAGCATCGGGACGGGCTAGACCATGCAGAAACTGGGATGGAGTCTGATCCTCGGGGCCACCGCACTTCTCGCTGGATGCAGCTCGGGCAGCCAACCCTCTACAAACACTTCTCCATCGAATACCCTGGCCATCACCACGACTTCTCTGGCCGCAGGGACAGTGGGCGCTGCGTACAACAGTCCAGTGGCAGCCGCTGGTGGCGCCACTCCGTACACCTACAGCGCGACTAACCTGCCCGGCGGCTTGTCCATCAATAGCGCTACGGGCGCAATCACAGGTACGCCCAGCCAGAGTTCCGTGGGAACCGAATCAGTAACCATCAAGGTGACGGATTCAACGACCCCTTCGCCAGAGTCGGCAGCTTCCAATCTAAGCATCAAGATCAGCCCTGCAAAACTCGCCGTGACCACAGCGTCTCTCCCCGGCGGCGCTACCGGCTCGCCCTATCCGTCGACCACTCTGCAAGCTTCCGGCGGCGTCACTCCTTATATATGGGTGCTGGCCTCGGGCAGCAGCTTGCCCGCCGGTTTGAATTTGTCGACTGCGGGAGTTCTCTCCGGAACGCCTGCCGCCGGATCCGGCGGACCCTATTCATTGACCTTCGTAGTCACGGATGCCTCGACTCCTGCGCAGACCGCTCAAGCTACGCTGACGCTCAGCATATCCAGCGTATCCAGTGGATCAACTCTTACCCTGACCACGACCACGCTGCCCAACGCCACCTTGAATACCGCCTACTCCGCGAGCTTGACCGCTGCCGGCGGAGTTACCCCATATACCTTCAGCCTGGTGAGTGGTACTTCATTGCCAACAGGATTAACCCTATCCTCTGCGGGCGCCATCAGCGGTACACCCACCACAGCGGGAAGCACCACTTTCTCCGTCCAGGTGGTGGATTCGAGCACCCCCACGCCGCTTTCGCAGACGGGCAATCTCAGCATCACGGTAAACTCGGCGGCCGGGCCATCGTGCGGCAACATGAGCACGGGCAATGGAGCCAGTCTCAACGGCTACGTGCCATTCCCAACCGCAAATCTTTGGAATACAAACATTGCCTCCGCCGCGGTCGATCCCAACTCGGCAACTATCATCAGCGCACTGACTGGAAGCAACCTGCATCCGGACTTTTCTAACGTTGTCGATGGGAACTACGGGATCCCCTATGTTGTGGTGGATTCCAGCGTCACTCCAGGCGTGCCGGTGACCATGACGACCTATCCCAGCGAAAGCGACATCACTCTCTATCCGATCCCCTTGACGGCTCCCATCGAAGGCTTCCCGCCCACCTGCACCACCACAGGGGACAATCATCTAATTGTTATTGATAAAAACCAATGCTGGATCTACGAGACCTGGCAAACGCAGCTGTGCAACGGCGCCTGGAGTGCTGCCAACGGAGCTATCTGGGATCTGACCAGCACCGAGCACCGTCCCTATGGATGGACCTCAGCCGATGCAGCGGGGCTCCCCATCTTTCCCGGGTTGGTGCGCTATGACGAAGTGGCGGCGGGTGCGATCAACCACGCTATCCGCATGACCGTGGCGCAAACCAAGAGCGATGCGAACGGCGGATATTTTGTGGCTCCGGCTACCCACGCGGCGGGCAACAGCTCAACCACAAGCAACATCATGGGAATGCGGCTGCGGCTCAAGGCGAGCTTCGATCTCTCCAGCTTCAGCGCCGCCAACCAGGTGATCCTCACAGCGATGAAGAACTACGGGATGATTGTCGCGGATAACGGCAGCAACATGTTCTTCCAGGGAGCGCCCGACGCGCGCTGGGACGACAACGATCTGGACGCCTTGAAAGCCATCGATGCGTCAAATTTCGATGTGGTGCAGATGGGAACGCAATACGACGATGCCACTGCTCCCACCGGCGCCGTGCCCACCATCAGCAGCTTCACGGCCTCGCAAACCACGGTGACGGCCGGCACCCCGGTGACCCTAAGCTGGACCGTTGCCAATGACTCCTACGATTTCATCGATGTAGTCGGCCCGGTGCGTGGAGGTTCCCAGACCGTGACTCCTACTGCCACCACGACCTACACTTTGAACTCCACCAACCAGTATGGACGTTCCACCATGGCGGTCACCGTGACCGTGCAGTAGTCCAATTATTCTCTTCTTAACGCCTCCATCGGATCGACGGAGGCCGCGCGGCGTGCGGGGAGCAGGCATGCCGCGGCCCCCATCAACACCAGCACACAGACGGCGCTGCTGGCGATGGCAGAGTCGTAGGGACTAACCTGAAACAACAAACTGCCCACCACGCGCGCGGAAGCAAATGCCACCGCAACGCCCGCAGCGGCCCCTGCCAGGACCGGCGTCAGACCATCGGTCAGCACAAGGCGATAAATGTTTTGCCGTTGCGCGCCCAGCGCCAGGCGCAAACCTATCTCCCGCTGCCGCTGCACCACGGAATAAGTCACGACACCATAGACGCCCAAGGCTGCCAGCAGCAACGCACTGATCGCGAACAAGAGCAGCAACTGCATCTCGAAGCGTCGATTCGCTACCGAGTCTTCAACGACACCGCCCAGCATCCGCACTTCGGGCACTGGCACGTCTGGATCCACGCTCCAGATAGCCTTGCGCATGGAATCCGCAATCATCGCCGGGTCTTGACGGGTGCGCACCAGTAGTCCGGCATTGGTGTCACTGCGATACCAGTACGGCATGTAGACCATCATCGGGTCGGGAGCAGCCAGCGAAACCGTCCGCGCGTTGCCAACGACCCCAATCACGCTAAATGGGTCTTCTTTCGGGACGGCGCGGTTAAATTTCTGACCGATGGGATTCTTGCCTGGCCACAGCGTCCTGGCAGTAAGCTCTGAGATGACCGCGTAATGCTTGCCCTCATCGCTCGCGCTCAGCAAGCGCCCGGCGATCAGGGGCAGACGAATGGTCTCGAAATAGCCGGGGCTAACCCAGCGAAAATGTTCCGAAGGCAGCTGAAATATGGGTCTGGTATCGCCGGGAAGCAGCATCATGTCGAGCCATCGATCATTGGTCAGCGGCAGCTCACTGACGACTGCCGCGTGCTCCACCCCCGGAAGCTGAGAAAGCCGCTCGAGCACCTGTTTGTAGAACGCAACTTTAGGCCCCAAGTCTTCATACGATTTACGCGGCAGATCGACCATGGCGGTCGCTATGCGCGCCGCCTGGAAGCCGCGGTCTACGTGTAGAAGTCGCAGCAGGCTCGTAGTCAACAGGCCGGTCATCAGCACCAGGGCCACACTCACCGCAACCTCCACGGCAACCAGCATTCTCCGCATCCGCCTACTGCTACGCGACTCGCTGGCCAAGCGCGATTCGCTGTGTAATACCTCCTGCGGTGGAGTGTTCGCGATCATCCAGGCCGGCGCCGCGCCCGCCAAGAGCGTCGCCACCATGGCCAGCAGAACGGCGCAGCCGGCCCCGGCCCAGTCCAGATGAAGAGACCCGCGGAAATCCAATGCCGGAGGAAGGTAGTGCTGCATCGCGGGCATAATGATTGCGGCCAGCAGGATGCCCAAGGTGCCGCCCAGTGTGGCCAGCACAGCCGTCTCTCTCAGTGACAGGCGCAGCATTTCAGCGCGACTTGCTCCCAGCGCGGCAGCGACCGCCATCGATTGCCGCTTGCCCACCGCTCGCGCCAGCAGGAGATTGGTGATATTTACGCAGCCCACCAGCAGCAGTCCCGCGACTGCTGCAAGCAGGATCAAAAGCGGCTTTTGGTTGTCGCCTACCAGTGATTGTTGAAACGGCGTCAGGGCCGCGGAAAGCGTGGCTTTTTCGTTGCCCGACAGCGTGCTCGTGATCGTGCGTTGCAGCGCATCGATTTCCGCATTTGCCTGGGCCACGGACACTCCTGGCTTCAGGCGAGCCAGCCCGAAATAATTGAAGTCGCCCATAACTTCCGCCAGCTGGTCCTTGTCAAAGGCCATCGGCAGGAGCGCCCCCACTGGCTTTGGATGAGCGAGATCCTCGCTGGAGAGATTCCGAATGTGCGGCAGATGGAACGATGGCGGCATAACGCCGACAACGGTGTAAGGAAATCCATTGAGGGTGATGGTTTTTCCCAGGATCCCCGGATCGCTTTGGTACTGGTTCCGCCAAAGGCTGTCCATCAGTACAACCACATGCTCGTGGCCGGGCTGGGCCTCCTGCGGTGAGAATGCCCGGCCAAGCATCGGTGCGGAATCAAGCACAGAAAAAATGCCCGCGGTAGCGGTCAGCACGCCGATTTGCTGCGGATGGCCGCCGACCCCTAGCGGCAATGAAACCTCCTCCATCAGAGCCATCGCCTGAAAGCTCTGGCTGTGCTGCTGCCAGGAGGTGAAATGGTTGGCATTGATCGGCAGGGTGGGATAGATATCGCGGAACTCCGCTACCTGCTCTTCCATCACCACCAGCTGCTCTGGACGGCTATAGGGCAGCGGCTTCAGCAGCACGTCATACACCAGGGTAAAAATCGCAGTCGTCGCCCCAATGCCCAGCGCCAGCGTCAAGACGGCGGTGATGGTAAAGCCTGGCGACTTGCGCAACTGCCGCACCGCATAGCGCAGGTCATCAAGAAGTGTCTGCATAGAACCTCCGGCAATCAACAGATGCATCTCATGAGCCGAACCGTAAGCAATCTAACCGCTTACCCTGTCGACGCTTAAGGCTAGTACGAAATATTCGCCGAGGAAGTTCTGTCCGCGATTGAAAATCGCTGTCCACGAACGGCCACTGGAGTTGGCCTAGGAGAGCTTTAGCCCTGAGGTACATCTTTCGAACGATTCTGCCTTTTACGGCGCAGCTGCTGATTCGCTCAATTTCCTGCGTCGAACCAATAACTCGTACGTGCCAAAATGCCGAGGTGAGGCTTCTGGCCGGCCACGCGAACGCTGATCGTGTGAAATCCGGGCTGATGAGAATCCGGTTGAAAGCTCAGCATGTAGCGATGGTGAATATCATCCGCAATCGCCGAAAGCTGCTTTTCGAAATTGGGTTCGTCACGAAACTTCAGGTGGGCGCCACCGGATAACACTGCAAGCTCCTCAGCAGAATTGGTTCGCAGGGCCTTCACAGCGGCGCCTAGAGGCGTCGACAGATCGACTGCCTGGTCCGCTTCAAGGGAGGGCCCGCGAGGCTTAGGGGCTGGACTTTTCCCCCAGGAATGCGGAGGGGATTTGGGGGGCGAAAACGTGAGACTGTAGACCGAGGTATTGCCTTCACCCAAATGCCGCACCACTTCTACGGCGGAGGTTCTACTTCCCTCATCCCGCATCTGGCTAAGCAACAGAACGACGCGACGTAAATCTCCCGGTTCCTGTTGCAGCAGCTCGATAACGTAATCGACCGCATCCAGGATCGCTGCGCCGTCGTCACCAGCTACAGGATGGGTGAGGGCGTATTCCACTCCGTCGGACCTGGCAGGAAAGTGCCACGTTGCCCTGGGACGGCTATCGAACGTCACCAGCATGATCTCGTGAGCCGATTGGCCGATCATGGAATAAAGCAGTTGAGGAAGCTTACGGTAGTTCTGAAACTGGCCCGCATCGGGGGCACTCGTTTGCATGAGGACCACGACAGCGATGGGTCGATTCCCGGGTTCTTCGAGCGTAACCTTCTGCCTGATTCCGTTGTCGAAGAGTGCAATCTGATCGGCATTTAAATGTTCGACAAATTCCCCCGACGGAAAGCTAACCAACGTTGGGGCAGCGACCAAGGTAGAGGTAGCTTTGATAGTCGGCAACGCGGCCTCCCGGCATGTGCTCTGGGCATGCGCCACCAGCAAAGCCGCAGTCATGATGACCACCGCCTCGCCAGCCGCGTTTAATCGCATAGAGCGGGCAGGCTGGGATTGCTGGCAAATCTGAAAAGAGTCCTAAGCTGCGACTCTGTCACCCGGTCGGTCGATAACGCCAGGGACGGCAACTGCTCTACCCGGAACCATTCAGCGCCCATGGTTTCCGCGGTTTCTTGCGCCAGTTCGCCGCCTTCGATCTCACATTGCACAAAAGCTTTGTACACATACCAGGGCTGGGGCGGATGCGGGTGTTTCCGCTTGTCGTAGAGCGCCAGGAGGCGCACCGCGCGAACCCGCAAGCCGGTTTCCTCTTCTGCCTCTTTCATGGCCACTTCAAACGGCGAATAGCCAATATCGGCCCAGCCGCCAGGCAGCGTCCATCGTCCTTCGTCGTCCTTTTCTTTTACCAGGAGAATCTCCTGCTCTCCGCGAAACAAGACCGCGCGAACGTCCACCTTGGGCGTCTGATATCCGGTTTCGGAAGCGAACGAACGGATGATCTTCTCGTGGGGCTCGTCGGTCAGTTCCTGCAGAAGCTTGACACTGATACTACGGATTTCTTCGTAGCGTGCCATGTCGTACGCATTGGTGGTGTAGGCTAACCCGGCTTGCGCTATGGCCTGAAGGCGCTGGGCGTGCTGCAGTAAGTTAGTTGGCTCCATCAGTCACCAATCCTACATTGCGCTTCCGAGTAAGTTCCAGCAGCCTCAGCCAAAGCAACACGCCCAGCACCCCAAGTACGGGCGCGGTGATCAGACCGGGGAAATATCCATGAGCTACAACTGCGAGCAAAGGGTGCGCTATTCCGTTCACGACTGCCGCAATGGCAAAGAACCACACCGGAAAGAGAGCCAACCGATAGGTCCTTTCGAGGTCAATCGCCGAAAGTATCCACACGCTTAGCCATATCAGATTGAAAGCTACGAAGAAGCGCTCAGACCAGGGAGGAAGACCAAGCAACGCGGGAAACCGATCCTGAAAATGGGTAAGAAACTCCTCCATAAAATGCATACACTGCACTGCCAGACCCAGCAACAAGAGCCGCGCCGTTCGCTCCCTGCTGGCCAGGTCGCCGTCGACCGGACGGCGCAGCACGGTTAGCAACAGGGCTACTGCAGCTGCCACCCAAAGCGCGGCCGTTCCTATAAGGATGCTGCTTAGTTCATTCATGGCGGCGGAATGGGCTCGGCTTCATTCTAAATGGCATGAGTGGAGGCGAAGCCGCCGGCAAGCGGGTATATTGGAGCGGAGTAAGGCGGTCCGTGCGATGGTTCGCAGCCGGGCTTCCCAGTGTAGCCTGAGGTCCTCAAAATATGTGCCGAAATATCAAAATGCTCTTCAACTTCGATCCGCCCGTGACTGCCGACGAGGTGCGCGCTGCCTCGCTGCAGTACGTAAGAAAGATAAGCGGCTTCAATAAGCCGTCGAAGGCAAACGAGGCAGCGTTTCTAGCGGCCGTGGATGACGTGGCCGCCATCTCTACCCGGCTTCTTCACGCGCTGGAAACGAATGCGACGCCAAAAAATCGCGAAGAAGAGGCAGCAAAGGCCAAGGCTCGCAGTGCGGAGAGATATCGCGCGTAGGCAATGCCGCAGTTTGAGAGGGTTTCACCAAAAATGAGCAAAAACGCAGGGAAAATCGCTGTTCTGCTTCTGGTATTGGCAGCTCTTTCCCTGCCTGCCCCAGGAAGAGCCGAACCACTCAAGGTAAGCAATCCGGGCACGGGCTCGATTCCTCTGCAGGGGAACTGGCAGTTTCACATTGGAGACGACAAGGCGTGGGCCGATCCAGCTCTGGACGATTCGGGCTGGGAGCAGATCCATGTCGACGCACCTTGGGGTGCACAGAGCCATCCCAGCTATACCGGTTTCGCGTGGTACCGGCGGCGGATTGAGATCGACGACTCGATTTCGGCGGGAACAAAGAAACTGGCGCTCCTGATTCCGCCCGTCCAGGACGCATACGAGATTTACTGGAATGGGCAGAAGTTGGGAACCTACGGCATCTTGCCGCCGCATGCGAGTTGGTGGCAAACCGGCCATGGCGCCATCTATCCCTTACCGGATAGCAGCGGACTATTGGCATTGCGCGTGTGGAAGGCGCCTCTCTCCTCGGTCGATCCGGTAGAGGTGGGTGGGTTATCAGAACCACCACTATTGGGCGACGCTTCGGTGCTGGCCACCCAAACACAGTCCGCCGCCTATGGCAGCGACGAACGACGGCTGCCCGACCTCCTGATCGCCGCCGTCACCCTGGTCATCGGGGTGCTGAGCTTTCTGCTGTATCTTCGCGACCGCACACAGGGACTATATCTCTGGCTGGCCATGTACCTGGTTTCCGAAGGACTGATCGGATTTCGGCAGTTGTCATTTTTCCGCTTAGGACTCACCTTCCAGACCAATCAGCTGCTGACGCAATTGCTATCGAGCGCCCTGGATATTTCCATGTGGCTGATCCTGCTCTCGCTCTTCGGCATGGCGCATGAGCAGCGGTGGAGGCGGGCGACCGCATGGATCATCGCTATTTACCTAACCGCCCAAATCACTGACATAACCACGATCTTTTTCTGGGACCGGGGCGGCCCGGCACTGCCTTGGATCGATGGCATCACGACCGCCGTCTACTGCACGACCCCTTTGTATGTCTTCTTCATTATTGGTTTCGGACTCATCCGCCGAAACCGGCTTTCGCTCTGGCCTTTGATCGTCGCTGCCTGTGCCAACGGCCTTTTTACCTGCATCCTCGGCCTGGTCGTGCAGGGAGTACGATTCACCCATTGGACGCTGGCAGATCGCCTGCTGGGCCTCGGAGTTCATGTAGGTGGCTACTTCTTCGGGATAGGATTTGTTCTCAGCACCCTGCTGTTCCTGGCCTTGATCTTCACCATCGCGCGAGAACAGTTTTTGGAACGGGAGCGGCAGGCTCGGATCGAATTGGAAATAAAATCGGCCCGCGAGATTCAGCAAATTCTCGTACCCGAAGAGACGCCGGCGATTCCCGGTCTGTCCATCGCCAGCGTTTACCGGCCCGCAGAAGAAGTCGGTGGGGACTTTTTCCAGGTGATCGCCCTTGCCGATGGCGGCGCATTGATTGCCTTGGGCGATGTAAGCGGGAAGGGATTAAAAGCGGCGATGACGGTATCTCTGATCGTAGGCGCGCTGCGCACGATTGCCGATTATACGCAAAGCCCGGCAGCCATCCTGCTAGGTCTAAACCGCCGTCTGTTGGGACGCACCGACGGCGGTTTCGCCACCTGTGTGATCGCCCGCATCGATCCCAGCGGAACCACGACCCTGGCCAATGCTGGGCACCTCGCGCCGTACCGGGAGGGGAAGGAACTTCCCGTCAACGGATCATTACCGCTCGGCCTGACAGCGGACGCGGACTATGACGAGCTGGTCTTTTTGCTTCATGAAGGGGAGACGCTCACCTTCTATACCGATGGCATTCTGGAAGCGCGCAATGCGGCGGGCGAGCTTTATGGCTTTGACCGTGTGGCTGCGCTGGTGGGATCCGATCGGACCATCGAGCAGATGGTCGAGGAAGCCCGCAACTTCGGACAGCAAGACGATATCACCGTCTTCCGTGTCACCCGTTTGGCGCAGTCCGCGCCCGCCACCGCCGCCAAGTTGAGCATGGCAACGCAAATTGCGGGAGCGTAGATGGTGCCGCAGTTAGAATTTAGGCCCGCTGCACAGATAGCAAACTACATCGTCTTGCCATCGGCGTCTAACGACGTAGTGACAATGTCACTACACAATGTTATGATTCGCGTAGAGCCCTCATATGGCAACTTTAGAAAATAGGTCCAAACGCGAGACGCTTAGTTTGCGCATCAAGCCGGACATCCGCGATTTGATTGATCGTGCCGCTAAACTGGCCGGGAAGAATCGCACGGATTTTGTGCTGGACGCCGCCCGGCAGGCAGCGGAGAGTGCCATCCTGGATCGCGCATTGATTACCTTCAACGCCAAAGCATACGCGGAGTTCCTAGCCCGCCTCGATGCACCTCCCCGACCCAATAAGCGGCTCCAGAGTAGTCTTCAAACCGCGGGGCCGTGGGAGTAGTGCGTGGCACTCTCCCGGCCGGAATTATTGGCCGACCATCATGTTCTTGAGAACTTTGCTTCGGGCGAAGGCTCATTGGACGAATGGCTGAAGCGGCGGGCCCGAGCCAATCAACTGAGTGGTGCATCTCGCACGTATGTCGTTCGCGACGATAATCGAATAGTCGGTTATTACGCTTTGGCATTGGGTGCGATCGCAACCGATGCTGCACCCGGCCGCTTTCGACGGAATATGCCCGATTCTATCCCTATCGTCATTCTGGGGCGCCTGGCAGTAGACCGTGCCTGGCAGGGGCGCGGTCTTGGCCGCGGACTCTTCCGGGACGCCGCGCAGCGCGTCGTTCAGGCGGCCGATACGATCGGCATCCGCGGCATCCTGGTACATGCAATCTCTGAGGAGGCCCGCAGCTTCTACCTTGCTCTTGGTTTCGATGAATGTGCCGGGCAGCCGATGATGCTTGTAGTTACATTAGCCGACTTGCGCGCAGCGCTGCCTTAATAGCGGCTGAGCAATAGGAAACACGCACCCACCGTCACTGCTGTTTCTATGCCAGCAGCTTTACGCAAGCCTCGACAACCCCAGGAATATCGTATGGGGAGGCTTCGCCGGCCGGCTCCCACTTATGCTGACGTAACGTGCGTGTCGTCACTGGTCCGATCGAGACGGCCCGCAGCGCGGGGGGCAACTCCATCTTCGCCGCGGCGAGAAGCGCAAAAAAGTTATTCACAGTCGAAGAGCTGGTAAAGGTCACCGCATCGGGCAGCGGCTTGCCTTCTGCAAACAACGCGCGCAGTTGCTCGACCGAATCATTGGGGATCACCGTGCGATAAGTCTCGACCACGTGGATGTCCGCCCCACATTCGCGCAGCCGTTGGGGAATGACGTCGCGGGCCACTGCTGCGCGCGCCAATAGGACACGGCGGCCCACAACCTTCTCCTTGAGCATGGCAACCACGGCCTCCGCCACATACTCATCAGGCATGATAGACACTTTCAGACCGATGCGGCCCACGGCTACGGCGGTCGCAGGGCCAATCGCGGCCACCTGCAAATGCTGCAACCGTCCGGCATGAATTCCCAAAAATTGCATGCGCTCTGCCAGGGCGGCAGCCCCATTGGCGCTGGTCACGATCAGCCAATCAAAGCCGCTGATCACTTCCAGCACGGCGTCGAGGTGAGCATAGCTTTCCGGTGGGATGATCTCGATGGTGGGCAGGCGCAACACCTCGGCGCCCAAAGCCTCCAGCGCCTCCGCCAGCGTTCCCGCCTGGTGACGGGCGCGGGTGATGAGGATGCGCTTCCCGGCCAGGGGACGGGGCGTGCTCACTCCCGCCGCTCCGCCAAGCCGAGCATGGGGCCGAGGATGGCGCCGGCGCCCTGCTCAAGCAACTGCTGCGCCAGCTGCTGGCCCAATACTTCCGGGTCGGCGTGCCGCCTCTCGGCGCTGATCATCTGCCGGCCGTCGGGCGAGGCAACCACGGCACGCAATGACAACTCGTCTCCGTCACGGTGGCAATAGGCTCCAATCGGCACCAGGCATCCGCCACCCAAAGCGGCCAGGCATCTCCGTTCGGCAGTGATGGCCATACGTGTGTCCCGATCCTCGAGCGTCTGCAAGGCCGCGTGGGTCGCGCCGTCTCCCGCCCTGCACTCGATCGCCAGCGCTCCCTGGCCCGGAGCTGGGCATAACACCTCGGGCGCAAATCGCTCGCGGATGAGGGCGGTTTTCTGCAAGCGTTCGAGACCGGCCGCAGCCAGGATAATCGCGTCTGCCTTGCCTTGCCCGAGCTTGGCCAGCCGTGTGTCTACATTGCCGCGAAACTCAACGTACTCGAGATCCGGG
This sequence comes from uncultured Acidobacteriaceae bacterium, assembly GCA_963743365.1. Taxonomy (GTDB): domain Bacteria; phylum Acidobacteriota; class Terriglobia; order Terriglobales; family Acidobacteriaceae; genus PALSA-350. The sequence goes on along the minus strand of CAVUQE010000032.1, from coordinate 97,578 downwards.
CGGCGCGCGCGCAGCTGGGCCTGGCGGCGCAGGCTGCTGGTGCCCACCACAGCTCCCGCCGGCAGTGCATCGAATCCGCTGTAGCGTTCCGAGACCAATACGTCGCGGGGGTCCTCCCGCCGGGGAATCGCCGCCAGCGTGAAGGCCTCGCCTAACTCCGTGGGTAGATCCTTCAGGCTATGCACCGCCAGATCGATACCCCCCGCCAGCAACGCATCTTCGATCTCCCGGGTGAACATTCCCTTCGCGCCCACCGAGGCGAAAGCGATGTTCTGCATGCGGTCGCCGGTGGTGCGGATGATGTCTATAGAAACATCATGCCCCAGAGCGCGTAGCGCATCTGCGATGTGATTGGCCTGCCAAAGAGCCAGCTGCGATCCCCGGGAACCGATGCGGATCAACTCTTGCGTTCCTGGTCTTCAAGGTCGGGCAAGTCCTCGAAGGTATCTTCCTCCGCTCCACTCTGCCCCGTCCTGCTTACACCAAAGGCTTCGCGGATGGCATCGACCGCAACCAGATTTCCCTCGGTAGCTGCGGCTTTGATTGCCTGCACCGGCTGATGGAGAAACTTGTTGACCAAACCGCGGGTGAGCGCCTCGACGGCGGCCTGCTGGTCTGGGGAAAGGCTTTGCAGGCGGCTCGCTACGCGGCGTAGTTCTGCTTGACGGATCTGCTCCGCGGATTGCTGCAACTGCACAATCTGGGGCGTCACGTTCAGCGCGTGCAGACGGCGCTGATAACTGGTCACCTCGGCCAGGATCATCGCTTCGGCGACCTCTGCCTCTTTGCCACGCTCTTTCATGTGCGATCCGGCAACCGACTGCAAGTCGTCAATGTCGTACAGAAAGATGCCGTCGAGCTTGTTGACTTCAGGATCGACATCCCGCGGCACCGCGATGTCTATAAAAAACATGGGGCGCCCCCGGCGCTGCTGCAGAAAGTGCTGCGCGTGCTCGCGGCGAAAGACCGGCCGTGCGGAGCCAGTAGAGGTGATGATGATGTCGGCCTGGTCTGCGCTGGAGTAGAGGTCGTCAAAGCGGACCGCCCTGCCCCCGAACCGCTGGGCCAGTTGTTCGGCGCGCTCGTGGGTGCGGTTAGCAACCAGAACGGTTCCGGCGCCCTGGTCCATCAGGTGGCGAGCCGCCTGCTCGCTCATTTTGCCCGCGCCGACAATCAAAACCTTCTTCTCTTCGAGCGAACCGAATATTTTCCGTGCCAGCTCGACCGCCACCGAGGCAATCGATACCGATGAGTTGCCTATCTGGGTCTCCGTGCGCACCCGCTTGGCGACCACAAAGGCGCGCTGCAGCACCTTGTCCAAATGCCCGCGGACCGCCCCCGCCGAGCGCGCCGCCAGGTAGCTGCTCTTGACCTGGCCCAGGATCTGGGGTTCGCCAATGACCATGGAGTCGAGGCTGCAGGCTACCCGGAATAGGTGACGCACGGCATTCTCTTGCCGGTACTCGTAAATGTGCGGTTGCAGCAATTTGGGATCGATGCGGAAATAGCTGCCTACGAAGTTCATCAGGTGGGGTGCGTCCGGCTCCAGGCTGGTGAGCAGTTCGACCCGATTGCAGGTGGAAAGAATCATGCCCTCCAGCACCCCGGGCGACTGCACCAGCGAGCGCGTCGCCTCCTCCAGTTGCTGCGGCCCAATAGCTAGCCGCTCGCGCAACTCGATGGGCGCGGTCTTGTGGTTTAGCCCCAACAGGACAATATTCATGGGGCGGTGAACCTATGGACGGAGCTCAGCTGGTTGGCCGCCCAGACGCTGATCACGACCAAAAATACCAGGCTGGAGAGGTACACAGCTCGCCTTCCTCGAAGTCCGACTTGGCGGCGCACAAAGAGCATCACTAGATAGAGTGCCCACATGGCAAAAGAGAGCAAGACTTTTGGATCTTTAAAATAGACCGGGCCAACGCTTTCCTGGGCAATCAACGATCCGGCCAGCAAGCCGAGGGTCATGAACGGGAAGCCGATGAGCAGCATGCCCGAAGCGATACGCTCCATCGTCTCGAGCGGAGGCAGCCAGGCCAGGAACCCGATGTTGCTCTTGCTCTTGAGGCGGCGCTCCTGCACCAGGTAGAGGAAGTTAGCAATCAGGCTGAAGATGAGGGCGGCATAGGCGGCCAGCAGGGCGACGATGTGCAGGGAGAGCCATCCGCTGCGGATCTCGGGAGACTGGAACGTCCAGTGGTCGGGCCCCATGGCCGGCCCCAGGACCAGCAACAGCGACAGGGGCAGGGCAAAAATGCCGAAGGAGACCGTCCGGTAAAGCAGGGCGACCAGCAGGAAGGCGGCACAAATCAGCAGCGACAGAAGTGACTGCACCTCGTGCATGCCCACTGGCAGGGAGTGGTGCGCGGCGGCAAGCATCTCAATCAGCGAAACAAAATGGAAGAAAAAGGCGCCGACGGCCGCCGGGACGCAGAGCTTCTTCCACCCAGGCTTGTCATAAAGCACCGCCGGCAGTGCAGAAATGCTCGCAACGGCGTAGAGCGCCACCGCCACTCTTAACCACAATAGAAACATGCCGATTCCCGCAACCATTAAGTATATCCGTCCGGGAATGTCCCAGGGGACGCCTGGGTTTAGAGCCGCAAGTCTTGCGACAATATCGGGCAGGTCCGGGCAAAATAGCTTGCCAGAAAAACCCGCTTAACGAAGGGCATGGGTTTAGCCGTGCCGCAAGCAGTATGCGATCAGAGAGGGCCTCAAAAGCCCGTCCCATTCTCGATCGTTTGCGGCACGGCTAAACCCGTGCCCTTCGTTAGGCGTGTTTTTCCGCGGCCTGTAACGCCCGGACCTATCAAACGGCGAGGTTTGCGCAGCGTCTCACATCGTGCCCTTCGTTCAGATCGTCGCCCAAATCGCCAAACCAGTCCCCCAGCCCTCTCACGCAAAAATCGCCCAAGAAACTTGATCCTGTTTAACTTCGGGAATTCCACCGGAAATCGACCGTCAAAACCGTGCATCCTTTCGCCAGTCCTTACCCTCCCAGCCGATGAGAGGTATTTTGGGCCGCTCTTAGGGCGGCCGGGGTCCTTCATCCAATTGCAATTGCTTCATCGTTTTTTGAGACAGGAGATTTAACTATGGATTATCGCGTACGCGCCGGAGAGATACCGGAAGATCAAACAACCGCCCTGATGGAGAGCTACTCCGCTAAACTGCCCACCAGCTTTTTCCTGGGTGCGGCTCTTACCTCGATCGTGGGCTCCCTTATTCTTAAGACCTCCGGGAAGGATCACCATGCCCTATTCATTGGGCAATGGGCTGCTCCGTTCCTGCTGCTGGGCATTTACAACAAGATGGTCAAGCAGCATGGTTCCGACGCCCATGTGAACCACGAACCCCGTATCGTCGCTTGATGTAATCGGCCCTCCCCTGGCTTATCTTTAAACGCCAGCACGTCATTCACGATATGCTGGCGTTTTCCGTGTCTACTCATCCTCCAGCTCCCACGACCGATGTAAGCGACGCGGCCAGCACGCCCCTCATGCGGCAGTACTGGGCCGCCAAGCGGCAAAACCCCGATGCCCTGCTGTTTTTCCGCATGGGCGATTTCTACGAGCTGTTCTTCGAAGATGCCCAGGTCGCTGCCCGCGAGCTGCAAATCACGCTAACAGCGCGGGATAAGGAACGCTCCGTCCCGATGTGCGGGGTGCCTTACCACGCCGCCGACAACTACCTCTCCCGCCTCTTGCGCAAGGGCTACCGGGTCGCCATCTGCGAACAGATGGAAGACCCCAAGCTCACCAAGAAAATCGTTCGCCGCGAGGTGACCCGGGTGCTCACCCCCGGCACCGCCATCGACCCTGCCTTGGCTTCAGAGCGAAATAACTACCTGGCAGCGCTTCACCTGGCGGGCCCTGTGGCGGCGCTGGCCCTGCTCGACCTCTCTACCGGCGATTTCCGCACCACCGAGTTCACCGGGTCGGCGAGCGTGGGCTTCTGCATCGATGAACTGCTGAAGGCCCAGCCAAGCGAAATCCTGCTGTCGTCAGGATTACCTCCGCTCGACCCGCAGATGGAAGCAGAGATCGACAAGGTCGGCACCAAGACCCGCCTGGAAGAGTGGGTCTATACCGCGGAGTACGCCATTCCTCTCCTCGAAAGGCAATTAGGTGCGAACTCGCTCGAAGGCTTCGGTCTGGCAGGGGCCCGGTGCGCCGCGATCGCCGCCGGCGCAGTGGTGCATTACGCGCGCGCGACCCAGCAGATCGAATTGCAGCACATTAACAACATCCGCTATTACGAACGGGCGGAAAACCTGCAGTTGGATGCGGTCACCGTGCGCAATCTGGAGCTGATTGACCCGCTCTGGGCCGGCGGGACCACTGAAGCGACGCTTTACGCCAACCTTGACTGCTGCATGACCCCGATGGGCAAACGGCTGCTGCGGGCATCCCTGGTCCGCCCGCTGATCGACCGGGCGGAGATCGAGTCGCGCCTGGAGGCGGTTGCAGTGGGAGAAAGCAGCCTGATCGACCGCGAGCAACTGCGCAAGACGCTGGGCGCGATTCAGGATATGGAGCGCATGCTCTCCCGCATTTCGCTCGATAGCGCCGGCCCCCGCGACGCGGCCGGCCTGGGAGCATCGCTCGTCCGCCTCCCGGAGCTGCATACCTCCTTGGAACGCCTAAAGGCCTCCCGCTGGCAGGCGTGCGCGCAGCGCCTGGATCTGCTGCAAGATCTGCAGGAACGCCTGAAGAAAACACTCCTTCCCGATCCCCCGGTGAACCTTGCCGATGGCGGCGCCATCGCGACCGGCGTCGATGCGGAGCTGGATGAGCTGCGGTCTCTGGGGGCCAATGCTCGCCAGTCCATCACTACCATCGAGGAGCGGGAGCGCAAACGCACCGGCATCCATTCCTTAAAGGTTCGCTTTAACAATGTCTTCGGCTATTCGATTGAAGTAACGCGCGCCAACCTTGCCGCGGTACCGGCGGACTACGAACGCAAGCAGACCCTGGCCAATGCGGAGCGCTTCACCACGCCGGAGCTGAAGCAGTATGAGGTCAGCGTCCTCACTGCCCACGAGCGGTCGATCGAGATTGAAAAACGCATCTTTGCCGAGCTTCGCCAGACCATCCTGCGCTGTGCCGGCCGCATTCGCCTCACCAGCGGAGTGATCGCCGAGGTCGACCTCCTGGCCAACTTCGCCCATCTGGCAGCGCGGCGCAGCTACGTGCGCCCGCAGCTTGCGCAGTCTGCAGTGCTCGAAACCGTAGCCGCCCGCCATCCAGTGGTAGAGTGCCTGCTGGAAACTGCCGGACAGACGAAATTCGTCCCCAATGACCTCTATGTCGAGACCGGCGGCCCCAGCCTGCTGCTCATCACCGGTCCGAATATGGGCGGCAAATCCACGTATCTTCGCCAGGCCGCGCTCCTGGTCATCATGGCGCAGATGGGCTGTTTTGTTCCCGCCAAGAGCATGCGGCTGGGCATTGTCGACCGGATCTACACCCGCATCGGCGCCAGCGACAACGTAGCCCGCGGGCGCTCCACTTTTATGGTGGAAATGACGGAGACTGCCACCATTCTCAACACTGCCACTCCGCAGTCGCTGATCCTGCTGGACGAGATGGGCCGTGGAACCGCCACCTTCGATGGCCTATCGCTGGCCTGGGCCACGCTCGAGTATCTTCACGCGCAGGTAGGCGCGAGGACACTCTTCGCTACCCACTACCATGAGCTCACCTTGCTGGCCGAACAGTTGCCGGGATTGAAAAACCTGCGCGTTGCTGTCAAAGAGACGCCGAAGGGCATTGTCTTTTTGCACGCCATCGAGCCCGGCGCGGCCAACAAGAGCTACGGCATTGACGTGGCTCGTCTCGCGGGCCTTCCACTCTCGGTCATTGATCGTGCCCGCCAGGTGTTGCTGCAGCACGAGCAGTCCGAGAAGAGGAATGTGGCCCAGGAAACCGATGCGCCGCTGCAACTAACCATGTTCACTCCGCTCTCGCAACGCATTCTCGATCGGCTGGAGCAGACCGACACCAACAGCCTGACTCCTCTGCAGGCTCTGAATCTGCTCGAAGAGCTCAAGAACGAGATACGCGGCCGGGGGAATTCGTGAGCTCGATGACATTGCGACAAGCTGCCGGCCAGGTGCTGGTGGTGGGCCTGGAAGGCACTCAACTCAGCACGCTGGAAAGGGCTTGGCTACGCCTCCTGCGGCCCGGCGGCGTGATCCTCTTTCGCCGCAATATCGAAAGCGCCGCCCAGACCCACGCCCTGCTCCACTCCACGCAACAGGCAGTGGAGTCGCCCATGCTGCGCTGCATCGATGTCGAAGGCGGCAGCGTGGACCGGCTGCGCGATTTGATTGCGCCCATGCCATCGCCCTTCGCAGTTGCCGCTAGCAACAAGCCGGCGCTATTCAAGAAGCATGGCAGCCTCATCGGGCAGGAGGTGCACCTGCTGGGCTTTAACACTGCCTTCGCTCCAGTGCTCGACCTGCGCACCGATGACTCAGCGCCGGTGATGACCACGCGGGTCGTCTCCGGCGATCCAGCTCAGGTCATCCGCTACGCTAGGAACTTTCTTGATGGGCTGGTGGAGCAGGGTGTGCTGGGCTCGGGAAAGCACTTCCCTGGGCTCGGCAGCGGGCAGGTGGACTCACATCATTTCACTCCCACCATCACAAAACCTCTCAGCCTGCTATGGAAAGAAGATCTGCTGCCCTACCGCGAGCTGGCCCGGAAGCTGCCCATGGTGATGATCTCGCATGCATCGTATTCCGCGGCAGTCCCTGAGCCGGCATCCGTCTCCGGTTACTGGATTACCGAGGTCCTGGTACGGGAGATCGGCTATCAAGGTCTGATCATCTCTGACGACATGGAGATGGGCGGCATCCTTAAGTACATGGGCATCGCCGACGCAGCGATTCGTTCGCTTGCGGCGGGCATGCATGTGGTGGAGATTTGCCGCGACCCGGCTCTGGTCTTTGCCGCCTATGAGGCGTTGCTGCTTGAAGCAGAGAGCTCACCGGCCTTTGCCCGCGTGCTTCGCCGTGCGGCTGCCCGGGCGCAGTCGTTCCATACCATGCACCTGAAGAGGGACGCGCTGCCACCAGCTCCCACCGCGGTTGCGGTCAATAAAATGCGCAATGCGGTGGAGAAGTTTATCGAGCAGGTCGCCAAGGCATGACTGAACTTACTTCGATGACGGTAGCCGGCATCATGAGCGGCACCTCAGCTGATGGAATCGATGTAGCCTTTGCACGCATTACACCCGACGCAAAGGACGCGGCCTTTCCTCAATTAAAATTGCTCGCTCACGCCGGCTTCCCTTTTCCGCCGGCACTCCGCCGTGCTGTGTTGGCGGCGATGAATGCCGAGGCCATTGCGACCGCCGAGCTGGCCCGGCTGAATTGGCGACTGGGCCAGGCTTACTCCGAGGCGCTCACGGTAGCCCTGGAACGCAATCCCCACCGCTTGGATCTGATCGGCTGCCACGGTCAAACCATCTACCACCAGGCCACGCCCGCCCGCTATCTGGGACGCGACGCAACCTGCACCTGGCAGATCGGCGAGATGGCGATGCTGGCCGAGCAAAGTGGAGTGCCCGTGGTCTCGAACTTTCGTCCCGCCGACATGGTCGTTGGAGGCCAGGGTGCACCGCTGGTTCCCCTGCTCGATTACGTGCTCTTTCGCCACCCAACGCGGGGCCGCGTGTTGCAGAATCTGGGAGGCATTGGAAACCTGACCGCGCTCCCTGCCAACGCGGGGCCAATGCAGGTGGTGGCTTTCGACACCGGCCCAGCCAATATGGTGATTGATCAGTTGATGCAGCAACTCTTCGACAAGCCCTTCGATCGCGGAGGAAAGACAGCGGCCCGCGGCACGGTGATTGGGCCCGTGCTCAGCGCGCGGCTGCGCGAGCCTTTTTTTGCCGCGCGTCCGCCCAAGAGCGCCGGCCGGGAGCAGTACGGCGCCGACTACGCGGCCCGTTTTCTAGAGCAGTGCCGCAAAGCCGGAGCAAGCCGCGAAGATACCATCGCCTCGGCCACTGCGCTCACCGCGCGTAGCGTGGGCTTGGCTTACTCCAGCTTCCTGTTCAAGAAGATGCGTCACACGCCGGTGGATTTCATCGTCTCCGGCGGAGGCGCACGCAATTTGACCCTGATGCAAATGCTGCGCGAGCAACTCGAGCCACAGGGGTGCACGGTGCGAGCGAGCGACGACCTCGGACTGCCGGCCGAAGCCAAAGAGGCGGCCGCCTTCGCCTTGCTGGCCTATGAGACATGGCATCGCCGGCCGGGAAATATTCCTTCGGCAACCGGTGCGGCACGGCCGGCGATCCTGGGCGAGATTACCTATGTTTGAACGCTGTTGGCCACGCCTGCTGGTGGCCGTCGCTCTCGCATCTCTGGCCGGATGCGCCGCCACCCGTCCCTCGCCGCAGACGGTGACCATGGTGATCGAGAATAGCCCCACCAGCCTCGATCCTCGCATTGGTGTCGATAGCTTCTCGGAACATATCGGAAGCCTGATCTTCGACAGCCTGGTGCACAAGGACGCGCACTTCAATCTTGATCCGTGGCTCGCCACCAGTTGGGAAACGCCCGATCCGCTTACCTATCGCTTTCACTTGCGGACCGATGTGCATTTTCAAAATGGAAAACCGCTCACCGCAACGGATGTGAAGTACACCCTCGACTCCATGCGCAACGGTACGGTGATCACGGCGAAAGCGGGAGCGCTGGCTCGGATCGATCGCGTCGACGCACCCGATCCGGCAACGCTGGTCATCCATTTAAAACAACCCGACGCGGCCTTGCTGTGGAACCTATCGGATGGCGCTCTGGGGGTCGTTCCCGCCGGGAGCGGCCGCGATTTCGCCTTCCACCCCATCGGCAGCGGCCCTTTCCGCTTTGTCAGCCAGTTGCAGGACGACGAAGTGATTCTCGAACGAAGTGACAATTCCTGGCAGCCGCCGCCCGCAATTGCTCGCATCCGTTTCGCGGTCGTGCCCGACGCGATTACCCGGGCGCTTGAACTGGAGAAGGGCTCGGCGGATGTGTGCATCAATTGCCTGACCGCGGACATGGTCTCCGCGTTGGCCAAGCGTCCCAATCTACAAGTGGAGAGCGGTCCCGGCACCAATCTGAACTACATCTCCTTTAACGCCCAGGACAGTGTGTTGCGCGACGTTCGCGTCCGCCAGGCCATTGCCTATGCCATGAATCGGCCGCTGATTATCAGCTCCCTTTGGCGAGGCCGCGCGCAGCTGGCTGAGAGCCTGTTGCCGCCGGAGCACTGGGCGTGGACTGGGGATGTGCGTCAATATCCTTACGATCCGGCGAAGGCCAATGCCCTTTTGGACGCCGGCGGATGGAAGCGAGGCAACGACGGAGTTCGCTTTCATCTGACCATGAAGACCTCTACCGACGAGACCAGCCGGCTGCTGGCCATGATTCTGCAACAGCAACTGCGCGAAATAGGGATCTCTCTGGAGGTCAGGAGCTTCGAGTTTGCCACTTTCTATGCCGACATCAGCAAGGGTGCCTTCCAGATGTACACCCTACGCTGGCTGGGGGGAAATGAAGATCCCGACATTTTCCGATACGCCTACGACAGCCAGATGTTTCCGCCCCACGGCGCCAACCGCGGTCGCTATGTCAACGCGGTTTTAGATGGATTGATAAAAGAGGCGGGCATGTCGAGCGATCAGGCCCTGCGCCGCGCCGACTATGTAAAAGTGCAGCAGATTCTCGCTGCCGAGTTGCCGTCGATTAACTTATGGTATCTGGACGCAGTGCTGGTCCACACCAAGCGGCTGCAGAACGTACATATCTCCAGCTCCGGGAACTTCGATTTCCTGCGGACGGCGACGGTGACGGAGAGATAACCGCAGGTCCCTCCACTACGCTTCGCTCCGGTCGGGATGACAAGGTTAAAGTAGAGCACGCATCGGGGCCCGTTGTTGGATAAGGGAACTGCACATCAATGCACCCTGTAAAGCATCGCCGCATGCGGAGCGAGCGACCCCTTAAGCGAACCAGCCGTGCCCAACTCCTTGCGCGCCCAGAGATCGCGTATTGCGTGACTACCCTCAGGCAAACCGAGATCCTTCCAGCCGAGGTTCACTTCCTGCGGGGAATCACCAAGGTTGAAGACCGCCACATAACGGCCCTCCCCAGACTCAGGTAAAGCCGTCCAAACCACCAGCGACCCGCTCCGCGATAGCTCGTGGTTCTCCCTTGAGTGCTGATCGACCGCAATCACCTCTGGATTGGTATAAAGCGCCTCCGTCGCCGCATCCATGCGAGTGAGATTTGAGCCAGCGACCAGCGGAGAGCGCGCCATCGACCACAGCGTCATCAGCGTCTTTGACTCATCCGCCGTCAGGCGCGACATACGCGCCTCGCCCCAACCGGGCCTTGGACCAAGGTAGCCAAGCGGCAGCATATCTGCATCGGGCCAGTGCCCGACCTGAATGTGCGGAGCCCACTGCGCGGTGCGATCGAATTGGCGCACCAGCCCCGCTGGAAAAGTCTGCCCCGCAGGCCCTAGCCATGTATCCCACATATCGTCAGAGATCCGCCACTGTTGCGCATATTTCCGCACATCGTCCGCTTCTTCAATTGGAGTAGGCCCAGGAGAAAGGCTCAACACCATCGGACGCCCGGTTTTCCGAAGAGCAGCGCTCATCATGTGGATCTCGTCGGCCTGATAGGGTTTGGAAATACAGTCAACCTTGATGAAATCCACTCCCCATCCCGCGTACAGCTTGGCGATGGAATCGTAATAGGCCTGCGAGGCAGCGTTGGCCTTGAGTCCGTAGTTATCCGCATTCCAGCGGCAAGTGTCCGCGGTGTTGGCTGCGTCCACCGCGTGAAATGAGGATCCAGCGATAGGCAGGTTCTTCTCCACCGCTTCGCGGGGAATCCCGCGAATAATATGAAGGCCGAACTTGAGGCCCAGCGAGTGGGCCCAATCGGCAAGAGGCTTAAAATTCGCTCCGCCGGCCGCGGAAGGAAATCGATTATCCGCCACCAGGTAGCGCCCGTTGGCATCCATCACAAATCCCTGCGCGGCCCCCTTCTGCCCGGGATGCTGCAGGTACCAGCCTTCATCGACCACAACATACTGCCATCCCAGTGGCTGCAAATGGCGGTGCAGCCAAAGAACATTTGCTTTGTACTCGGCCTCGGTGACAGTCAGCCCATAAGAATCCCAACTGTTCCACCCCATCGGAGGAGTCGGTGCGAGTTCTGTCGCGGCAAGACAACGTAATCCGCTCAATACGACCACTACAGCCAGGATTCGGCAAATCATTGGGTAGAAGCTCCTCCAGAAATGGCGCGCAAGCCAGTCTAGAAGAATTCCTCTACCAAGTCTTCTTGGATCAACCATACCTTCCGCTGTGGGGTCCCACTCGCAAGATTTAGCTGCTCTTCTCGATCACAGCTTCCGGATGAGCGCCGTATTCTGCCCAGGAGCCGTCATACAAGCTGACCTGCTTTGCGCCCGCGACTTCGAGGCCAAGCGCGATGACAGCAGCGGTAACGCCGGACCCGCACGTGGTGGTAATGGGCTGTCCCGTATCCACGCCTTTCGCGGCGAAGATGCGGCGGAGTTCCTCGGCAGACTTCAACCGGCCCTCTTCCACCAGTTCCGTGAAGGGCATGCTGGTGGCTCCAGGCATATGTCCGGAGCTTATGCCTGGCCGCGGCTCAGGTAAGGTTCCAGCAAAGCGGCCGCTAGAGCGGGCGTCCAGAATCTGCCGTCGCGCCGCGATCATCTGCTGCATCTGGAAGAAGTCTTTCACCGCATCCCGGTCAAGTTTCGCGTGGAAGCTGGCCGCTGCGCGCTGAACCTCTCCCGTCTCAGTAGGGAGACCGGCGTCGATCCAGGCGCGAAGGCCTCCGTCGAGAAGGAAAACATTTTGAGCGCTGAAGGTCTTCAGCATCCACCACGCCCGCGGGGCGGAAAAGACGCCTTCGTGTTCATAGATGATGATGTCCATAACATCGCCGATACCGAGAGCCGACATGCTCCGCGAAAAAACCTCGGGCGCAGGCAACATATGCGGCAGCGACGTGGAGTGGTCAGAGAGATCCTCGATATCAAAGAAGATTGCCCCAGGAATATGTTTCGCGAGATAGCGCGCCCTGGTATCGACCGGTGGGGTGACACCCACCGGCGGAAGCGTGGCATCAAGAATGACGACACCTGGATCGTGCAGACGGCCGGCTAGCCAGGCAACAGGGACGAGAGGATTCATGGCAACCAGCTTACTTGAAGAGACTAAGGCGCAACCGAATCCCAGAAAGGGTAGCGAGCCTAGAAATTATTGAATGCACTTCAGGTCGCTTTGTATCCGCTTGCACCTTACAAAGGGCACGTTGAGTGCCGTGATGGGTAACGTGTATTCGTCCGCCTACTTATGCGCATAAATTTCCACTTTTGTAATCATATTTCCACAGCACAAAATTGTAGGAACCAACGGCATTCCCGTGGAGAGAGAGTAGTATTTATTTCAGAGGAAGAGTGATCTTCCAGAAGGAGAGAGCGGACTAACAGTCGTCTTCGAGTATCGGCAACGAGACTCGATCCAGGTAACTGGAAACGGACGGCAGAAAGAAAGCTCTTGCAGCGAGTGGGATCATAGAAGAGTGAGGTAAAAACACGGGCTCCGCCTGTGGGTGCTGAACGATTCCAGGATAACAAGCGTTGTGATCTGGGACCAGAACCAGATCTCTGAAATTCGGAACTGAGAGGGCGAGATCTCGCAAGAGAAATCGCCCTTTCGCTTTTGTGCCAGTCGTAGCGGACACGCATTTCCTGCCTTGTTGTTACCCCTTATACCAGTGCAAACAAATATTCCCTTCCTTTGAAATGTTTCTTCGCGTGGATGCACTATGACTCACAAGAAATCCGCGTAGCGGAGGACGGGCATCATTTGGCAGATCTCCCGCGCGCAACTAATCGGGTGACAAATGGGCGAGAACAGTAGAACTCAGCATTTCTGTCGCGCGCTGCGCGTGCAGTGCCTCTTCCCGGTGCTGGCGATGGCAATGGTGGGCGCCCGCCCGGTCGTTCACGCACAGGACTTTAAGAAACAGGTCATCTATCAAGTGGTCACCGATCGCTTCTACGATGGGGACACTAGCAATGACAACCCCGCGGAAAGCCCCGGCCTGTTTGACTCGACCCACACCCAGTGGCAGGCGTACTGGGGAGGAGACCTGGCAGGCGTCCAACAGCAGCTCTCCTATATCAAGGGCATGGGAGCAACCGCCATCTGGATTTCTCCGCCCGTCAACAACGAAAACCTGAACGCCGCCAGCACAGGTATCTCTGCCCCCTATCATGGCTATTGGAATCGTGACTTCATGCAGATAGAGGAGCACTTCGGAGATAACTCGAATTCCTTCTCCGCCTTTGACAGCCTGGTGAGCGCCATGCACAGCAGCAGCATGAAACTTATCGTCGACGAGGCCAATAACCATTCCAATCCGGACAATGCTGGTGAGATCGGCTCGCTTTATAACAACGGTACCTTCATGGCCGCGGCGAACAACGATCCGAACGGCTATTTCCACCACAATCCTGACATTGCGAACTACAACGACCGTTACCAGTTGCAGTACTACACGCTGGAAGATCTGACCGATTTGAATCAGGAAAACGCGACCATCGATTCCTATCTGAAGAGCGCGGCAGCGCAACTGCAAACGCACCATGTCGATGCTTTTCGCTTGGACGCGGTCAAGGATGTCACCTGGGGTTGGCAATATTCCTTTGCTAATGCGGTGTTCAACAACGCGCCCAGCTTTCTTTATGGTGAATGGGACCAGGGAAGCACCAGCGACCCGCTCTATCCGGACTCTTACAAGTTCGCCAACAATAGTGGTATCTCCCTATTAGATTTTCCGCTCAATACGGCCATCCGCGACGTCTTCGCGAACAACAATGCATTCAGTGAAGTGGACTCGACCATTAACACTGAGAATGCCAACTTTACCTATCCCAACGATCTCGTGACTTTCTTTGACAGCCAGGACGAGTCCCGCTTCCTGACCCTCAACAACAACCAAAACCGCCTGCAGGAAGCGATGGCGTTTCTGCTCACCGGCCGCGGCATCCCCATCATCTTCTACGGCGACGAACAGTACCTGTTCAATAACTCGACCGGCAGTGACGGCAATCCTGGTACCGACCCGTACAACCGCGTCTGGATGTCGTCTTTCAGCACTACCACCAATGCCTACAAGCTCATCACTAAGTTGGCAGCGTTGCGTCAGGCCAACGATGCTGTCGGTTATGGTACGTGGAAGCAGCGCTGGATCAATAGTGATGTCTATATCTATGAGCGGCAATTCTTCAATGACGTTGTGCTCGTTGCCATCAACAAGAATGACTCCACCACGTACCCGATTACCGGTCTCAACACGGCGCTGGCTGCAGGCACGTACACGGATTATCTTGGCGGACTGCAGGGAGGCAACTCTCTGACGGTCACCGCAGGCAGTGGCGGGAATAATCCCGCAAACAACTACACCATCGCGGCGCACAGTGTCTCCGTCTGGCAATACCAGGTCAACGCCACGGCTCCTGAAGTGGGCTCGATAGGGCCGCATGTTGGCCAACCAGGAATGACCGTCACGATCGCGGGCGACGGCTTCGGCGCCGCTACAGGTTCGGTGGCGTTTGGCTCGACCCCGGCAACCATCCAGGCGTGGTCAAATACCTCGGTCACCTTCACGGTGCCTAACGTGGCCAATGGACCCTACAACGTCCAGTTGAAAACCAACGCAGGCATCGCGGCCAATACGATTGCATTCACCGTGCTCACAGCCAAACTGATTCCGGTGACATTTACCGTGAATAACGCCAACCCCACCAACACGGGGGACTACATCTTCGTTAGCGGAAACACGATTGAGCTTGGCAACTGGGGGACAACGTTTCAAACTGCCATTGGTCCCATGCTTGCCCCCAATTACCCCAACTGGTTTCTCAATGTGTCCCTGCCGGCCGGGCAAAATGTCCAGTTCAAGTTCATCGATATCCAGGCAAACGGGAACGTAGTTTGGGAGAGTGGCTCCAACCACAGTTACACCGTGCCCACAAGCGGCACGGGCTCCGTGAATGTTAATTGGCAATATTGAACGTCCCTATCGCACCGGCATCGGCGGAGAGATTCCGTGGAGGAACGACGCGTCGGACGCGGAGTGCCTGCAACCACCTTGTCGCCGCAGGCAACTTCGAGGTTGGCGGCTGCCGCAGACTGCATCGCCATTATGCATAAGACCGCGCCATGACATTGCGGATGTAGGCGAGATTCTTACGCATATCGTCCTCCAAATGATTCGAGGGTGCATCCGTCTCCAGGTTGGCGTAACCGGAAAACTGGATATCCCGAATCGCCCGCATGATGGGCCCAAACTGAATGCTCCCCTCACCGAGGTAGTGCGGATTATCCTTCAGATGGAATTGGCAAATCCGGTCCTTCCCGAGCCAGCGGATCTCCTTCACCGGATCGAATCCCGCCTCCGTTGAGTTACCCACGTCGTAGTACACCAGCACGCTGGTGGAACGTGACCTTTCCATGATGCGCACGTTATCCTCCGCGGAAATGGTGTCCTCAAGGCCCAGGATGACTCCCGCTTTAGTTGCCTCCGGCGCCAGATCGCGCAGCGCATCACCCACGTAATCCATTTCGGCCTTCGTCTGTAGAGCCCAGCGGGAGAAGAAGGGCAGGAGAAGTACCTTCGTGTCCAGGGCCTTGGTCAGCCGAATGGAGTCGAGTACCCACTTGCGGGCCAGCGGGTCGCTCTTCAGGCCGTTGTCATGCAGCTTGTCGACGCAGGTCCCATCGATCGGAATCTTATATTGCTGCGAAAGGCTGAGGTAGCGGGCAATCACTTCCGGATCGTCAACCGGCATCTTGTCATCCACGAGCTTCCGCCCGAAGGATATTTGCACCCCCTCAAACCCGAGGTTCGCGGCCAGCGCTACAGCCTCTGGGTTTGCACCCAGGTTCAGGTTCCAGTCGGTCACACCAATGCGCAGCGTCTGCTCTCGTGCGATGGCCAACCGAGAGCAGACGCCGGCTGCGGCGGCGGAACCTATAAATTTACGGCGGGTAATCTTGAACACTAGAAACCTCTCGAAACGTGCCACGCATGAGATGCTGTTATGGTTACTTCTCCCTACCCACGAGCTATCAGGTCACGCTCGCTTTCCTTCGCTTTGCTGCCATCGGTCCATCAGCCCATTGCTGGGAAGGGATTTATCCATGACTTTATGAGCAGTCTCGGCCCCCGCTACGGGCAATCCGCGAGGGTCGAGCAGGCCAAGCTGAACCAGCACCGAAGCCTGGTCCCAGTAGATATGCTCGTGCACCAACTTGTCGCCTTCGAACTTGACGATGGCCACCGTGGGGATTTCCACGGGCCGCCCGGTCGGCGGAATTCCCGGCAGCAGCCAATCGATCACAGTGGTATGCGTAAAGTGGACGATGAACTCGTCCACGATCGTGTCCGTGCCAACCGTGCGGCTAATCGGCGTCAGACGAAAGTCGGGCGGATTGACCGGTATGAAATGGAAGGCGTAGAAGCGCTTCAACTGGTCGTGTCCCACCCCGCCCGTCATGGTCGGGATGTGGTTGACATAGGGCTGCGAAACCATGGTAGCCATCGTGGCATTCACATCCCGCGTCTCGAACTCGTAGCGGCAGTGATCTTCCCAAAGTGCCACCAAATCCGCCTTTGCCATACCAACTCCCTTTTCCGCCTGCTCACTCCGAGGCGCAGCGGCCTCGGCGGCGCCCGCGTGGACAACTATAATGCTGGAGATCGAACGTGTCACTCCGTCATCATTTGACGCCGCGCCGAAGTTGGCGCAATTCTGAACAGAAGGACAGCCGTAAAGCAGCGCCAGCTTGGAGCGCCTTGGATCAGGCTGGTAAATCAGGGACACGATGTTAACGAGAAACGGATGATCCGGGAGAACGCGCCATTGGCGCCTGGATCGTAAGAAAGAGAGAAAACTGTGGCGCCCTACGGGAGAAACCTCATGCCAAACGGAAATATGACGCGGCGGGCTTTACTTGGATCCGCAACTGCAGCAGCGTGTTTGGCGGCCTTGCCTAAAGCGGGGGCGCGCTCGAAAGAATGGAAGCCGCGCCTTGGCATTTTGGCCAAATACACCGAGGCGAACGTTGACTTCGCCATCCAGGAAGGATTCAACAACATGATCCTCAATGCTGGAGCGGGGGTGCCAGGGTTGAATACTGCGACGCTCACGGACGAGGAAATCGGAAGTGTCAAGAATCATCTGTCCTCGAAAGCCATGCACATTTCGGCCCTTCAGGTGAATGCAAATCACATCGCCGCAGATCCGGCCGAGCGCGAGCGGCAAAACGGCAACTTCGTGAAAACCATCGAGCTGGCCGGTAAGCTAGGTGTTCCCTATATAGGAACGCAGTCCGGCAAAGATGCCTCCAAGACATTTGAAGCTCAAGTGGATGAGATCGTGCGCGTTTATCACGAAAAGTATTTCGCCGCCTGCCAGCAGTACAAGGTGCGCATTTTGTGGGAACCCTGGCAGGGTGGGCCCAACATTGCCACCAGCCCCGTGGGATTCGAAGCGCTCTTCAACGCATTCAAGGATTCTCCCTATGTCGGCCTGCAATATGATCCCTCTCATCTGGTGTGGCAGATGATGGACCCCATCCAAACGGCGAAAGACTTCGTTGACAAGATCTACGACGTCCATCTGAAGGATACCCAAATCCATTGGGATATTGTGCGCCGGGGCGGAATCGTCCCCGTGGATCAAGCCCACTGGTGGCAATTCCGCATTCCTGGTATGGGCACTATGAATTGGCCAGGGTTCTTCAGCGTTTTGCAAAGCGTTGGCTATGACGGCGCGATGAGCATTGAGCACGAAGACAATCTCTACGGAGCATCTGAGAATCCGGGCCCGGATTTCAGCGAACCTTACAAGGTCGGATTCCGCATGGCTAAGCGTTATCTCAACCAGTATGTGCCGTTATAGGCCATAACCTCATGAAAACGAACCCGAAACCGATACTTGTATTACTGGTGGGCGTCTTGGCCGGAATGATAAGCGGTCTTTCTATCCAAGGGCAGCAGGACAAGACGCCACCAGGCTACTTGATCGCGGAAGCCGAAGTAACCGACCCCGCTGCGTTGCAGAAATATGGGGATAAGCTGGCGGAAACGCTAGCGCCTTTCCATCACCACTATATCGTTCGTAGCAGCAACATTCAGGCTCTGGAGGGCGACGTGCCAAGGAGCAGGGTCGTGATCATCGCTTTCGACAGCGTGGAGAAGGCGCGTGAGTGGTACGACTCGCCAGCCTACGAGGCGATCAGGCCAATCAGGCAAAACGCAGCAAAGGGCCGCATATTTATCGTAGAAGGTCTGGCCCCTCAGTGACGCCACAGGGCCGCCGCGTCTCGAAAGGCCGCCTGTTTCGCGGCTTCTGCTCTCCGCTCATCTGGCCCCGGGGCATGCCTTGTATGCCATTCTTGGCCATCTTTCTACCGATCCGGTAATAGCCCCATAGCGCAAGCACGCTAAAGTAGAGTGCTGTCACAGGCCAGACAATGTTCATGACCCACATCTTCTGAGGATGGCGAACCTCATCGCCGGCAATAATGAGCGCGCAGAGAAACGCGACGCAGAGGGAAATCCAGGCAATTGCTTCAAGCATAGCGAACCTTCCCGTAAGATCCTGATGAGATCGCTGCCGTCCTGGTGGAAAGTGTAGCTTAGGCGGCATGAAGGCAACCCAATCGCCGACTGGAGGAAGGATGCCTCCTGTTTTCTTCGGAGTTTGTGATCCCCATCACAGACAACCTGCCTCTTTCGCTAGACAATTGATTTGGATCCTCGATCGTTACAGCATGCTTTGCATGAGAGCCGGCGTAATCGAACACTCCACCGGATTCCAATATCTTCTCTTGCAAAACTCTCCCTGGCCGTCGAAGCCTACACGGGTCCACCGCCGCCGATGTGATCGATACTGGTGCGGACTTACGAACATCCCGAACAAAGGAGTACTTATGTCTAGTGTTCTTGCAACCAATCCCAATATGTCCAGTAAAACAACCATTCAGTTTCCCCAAACCGTCAACTTCCTCGACGAACTGGAAGCATTCAGCCGCGAAACAGCCAGGCGCGCTTTTAATCTTTTTCAACAGCGTGGGCGTACGGATGGCTCGGATTTAGAGGACTGGCTCCGTGCGGAATCAGAGCTTCTGCGGCCCGTTCCTATCGAAATGAGCGAATCGGATGACAACTTCATGATCCGTGCCGAAGTACCCGGTTTCGATGCCAAGCATCTCAGTATTCAGGCAGATTCCGGTGCCCTCTACATTCGCGGTAAAAATGAACACAAGAGAGAAGACAAAAAAGGCAGCGAGCTCAAATACAGCGAATTCTCCGCCACCGAACTCTGCCGCCGTATTGCATTGCCAAGCTCTATTGATCCGGAGAAGATTACGGCCAGGTTGGTGAGTGGGGTGTTGGAGATCACCCTGCCCAAAGCCGCACCACCGAAAACCGTCGAAGTGAAAGCGGCCTGATTGGTGATGATCGCCGGCTCGAGAAGATGTAGGCATTCGCCCGAGCCGGCGACAAGGCTATTCTGCAAGCTTATCGAGCCTGATCGGGTCTAGTATGACCAACGATGCGCCCTGCCGTTGCACAATGTGATTGCGCTCAAACTGATTGAGCAGCCGGGTCACCGTCTCGCGCGACGTGCCCGCCATATGAGCAAGCTCCTCATGGGTAAACACCAGAGTGAAGCGGCGAGGAAGGTTACCTCGCGCAGCGGTGGCCGCCCAGTCTAGCAGTAAGCGCGCCAGCCGTCCCGAGGCTGAATTGCACAACGCAAGTCGCCGGGTATCTAAGAACAGTTCCCGATATTGGTTAGCCAACACTTGCGCCGCCTTGCGCGCCACCTCCGGAAATGTTTCCAAAAGCCACAGCAGTTCCGGACGCGGGACGCCTACTAGTTGCGCAGGTTCCAGCGTTTGCGCGGTCACCTCATAAGGCAGGTCGTTCAGTGCCGCATTGAGACCCAGGATGTCCCCAGGACCGGCAATCCTGATAATCATCCGGCGGCCTTCTCTGGAGGTACTGAAAAGCTTCACCCATCCCTGGCGGATGAGAAACACCTGATTCGAGCATTGGCTCTGTTCGAAAATCATGGCTCTTTTGGGAAGGGCTAGGCACTTACCGGTCTCACCGAAGCGTCGCAACGCGCGATCGCTAGACTTATAAGCTGTCCCGAACGGTAACTGCTCGCGAGCAGAGGACTCCATAGGCGGATCTCCCGATGGCAAAAACCAACTTAGGGTTGCCTCCAAGAACGAGCAAAAGCAAATCTTCGGTAACGCACGGGCGGCTCTTCCGTCCAGTCCCTCTTTAGCATACATCTCCTACAGCCGGCAAAACCTGGGCCATACATATGTTCCAGGAGTTATACTGGCCGCGCTCCAGAAAGAGAGGAGAATTCTATGTTGAGAGCATTTTCCCTGGCGTTTTGCTTCGTTGGATTGCTCTCGTTCGCTTCCTGTGCCGTACATGCTCAAGAAGTCGTTCATGCCTTGGCAGGAATCGTTACGTCCATCAATCCAACACAAAAAACAATCACCATTAATACCGATGACGGCTCAGAAGAAGTCTTCAAAGATATGACGAAATCCAAGGTCTCACTCGACTTTGAAAAAAACCTCCGAGCCGATTCAACTCCTGTGGACGCTTTCACCCAAAAGGGTGCTCATGTGATCGTCTATTACTTCGGCGAGGGCTTTGAGCGCAGAGTTGTCGCATTGCAGGACCTTGGCGGACCCCTTAAGAAAATGAGTGGGCAAGTTTCCAAGTTCGATAGGCATCAACATCTGCTCACCATCAAAGACACCACCGGCGCCACCGCGTCATTCCGTATTGATCCCAAAACAGTGGCGGAGACCGATTTTGGAGTAGTGGAAGGTGAGCGGTTCGATCCCCGGAAAGGTGCTGAGGTTCGCGTGATCTCCACGCTTGCGAATGGCAACCAGGAGGCCCTCTTTATCCGCAGCCAATAAAAGTAAGCGGCACGAACACATACGAGGACGCTTCAGCGGTTCCCTTTCTGATCGCAGGGAGGGGTATGCTCTAATTTTGTCCAGCCGCCGCCTGCCCGCAAGAGCGTATCCTGATTTCAGCGATGAGAGTTCTGATTTCAGGTGCGGGAATTGCGGGTCCCACCCTGGCCTACTGGCTGCTGCGTTACGGATACAAACCCACCATCATTGAGGATGCGCCACGTCTTCGCGCCGGCGGCTACGTGATTGATTTCTGGGGCGCGGGCTACGACGTCGCAGACCGCATGGGCCTGTTGCCAGAAATCCGCCGCAAAGGATATGTCGTCCGAGAGGTGAGAGTTGTCGGCCCTGGCGGCAAACGTTTGGCTGGGTTTCCAGCTGACGCGTTTTCGCGCCTGACGCGCGGCCGCTTTGTGAGCCTTCCTCGAGGTGATCTTGCCGCCTCGATATTTGAGGCCATCGACGGCCAAGTCGAGATGATTTTTGGTAATAGTCTGAATCGCGTCGAACAGACCGGGAAAAGCGTTACGGTCACCTTCGAGACTGGAGAAACACGCGAGTTCGATCTCGTCGTAGGAGCAGACGGGCTTCATTCGCGCGTTCGCCAGCTGGTTTACGGAGAGGAAAGTCGATTTGAGCGATATTTGGGTTACAAAGTGGCTGCGTTTGAGGTCAAGGGCTATAGGCCGAGAGACGAACTGGTCTACGTGATGTACACACAATTAGGGCGGCAAGTGGTGCGTTTTGCAATGCGCGATGACCGCACCATGTTCCTCTTAACCTTTGCCGACGAAAACCTCACGGTCGTCGATAACGCTCTAGCTCAAAAGGCAGTTTTGCGGGAGCGCTTCGCAGACGATGGGTGGGAGTGCGCAAAGATCCTGCAGGCTCTGGATACCTGCAACGACCTCTACTTCGACCGCGTCAGCCAGATCCAAATGAATCCACAGAGTGGCTTGTGGACGCGGGGAAGGGTCACGTTGGTGGGCGACGCGGCCTCCTGCGTGTCTCTGTTGGCTGGACAAGGTTCAGCTTTGGCCATGGTGGCGGCTTACATTCTCGCCGGCGAGCTGCACCGCGCCAACGCTGACTATGAAGCGGCATTTACCCGTTACCAGGAGCTCTTTGCACCGTTTGTTTCCAAAAAGCAGAAAGCGGCTCTCCGCTTTGCCGGTACATTTGCTCCCAAGTCGAACTTCGCGTTGTTCCTGCGTAATCAGGTCTTCCGGCTCATGGCCATCCCCGGAGTTGCGGACCTTGCGGTCGGGCGCGATATCGCAGATGCCATTGCATTTCCGGATTACGGGTAGGCATCGCGCCTGCGCGCCTTCCGCACTCGCTCAAACTGGGTTGGAGAACCATCAGCCAGCTAGTTTTTGGTTGTTGTCCGTTGTCCAGTAGGGTGCGTAGCCGTAGTGTTGATGGAGACGCAACTCGTATTCGCGGCTCACCGGTGAATCGGGGTTCCATTCCGGGCTTGCGTAGATGGACTCGCGGGTCATATTCACGCGAATCTCCCGCTTCGCCCAACGCACGCTCTTGATCCATTGCGGTCTTAGCAAGACCTTTTTGCCTGGCCACCAGTTCTTCGTATCAACGATTAAATACCGGATTTGCCAACTTTCGTCGTCGAACAGAAAATCCTCGAGATGTCCTATTTCCCCGTCCAGCGCCTCGATATGATAGCCGGAGACTTTGTCGATACTACGCAGGTGCGGGTCAGGCGACCTCTCTTTCGTCCCAGCTTTCGACTGGGTTCGCGGAGCATCCGCAAGCGCGTGCGGAGTCGGCCACGAACCCCATATATTGGTTCCCTCCCAGTAGAAAGGCCATCCAAAATGCCGATGGTGCTCGGCTTCGCGCTGGCGTGATATAGGTAGATGGAGTTGAATGCTGGCACTGTTCTGCACTTGTTCCCGGGTCAGGTTCACATAGATATGCAGCGGGCTCAAAGCCGGGTGCCGCAAAGCTACGGGGGAAATCAGGACTTTGCGTCCGGAGAAGATGATGCCGGTGGCAACCACAATATAACGAATGGTCCACTGATGATCGTCAAAATAGAAATCGCAGACCGAACCGATATCTGTATCGACTGCTCCGATGGTGTAGCCGTGGAGATCCTTTGCTCTGCGCAGCCGCATGGCGTTGTTTCGAAGGTCGGCCGGATAGTCGCAAATCATGCCGACTAGACTATTTTACTCCTGGCGGAATCCAATGGAGTGGCGACCGGAGCCGGAATGGCGGGTTTTCTTGCGCGTTGAATCGCGTTCTGGATTTGCCTGTCGATCCGTTGGGGGGATGGTGCAACCTTTGTGAAGACCGCAGACAGACCGCGACTCCTTCTCGATTCGGTTGTGCTCGGCGTCATTGGCGGGCTCAGCGCACAGTTATTTATGTGGACGCTGCGGCTCTCGGCGAAGATCTTCCTCTTCTCCATTTCCGGCTATCACCCTCCGGGACTTCGAGAAGAAGGCGGAGTTCTTCGTGAGGTCGTCGGTCCTCATGGGTTATGGCTGATACCGCTGGCCACAACCGTCGGAGGACTGCTCTCGGGAGCGCTCGTTTACGGCCTCGCCCCCGAGACAGAAGGTCACGGCACAGACACGGTGGTAAAAGCCCTTCACTGGACCGGAGGAGCAATCAGGGCGCGCGTAGCCCCCGTCAAGATGCTTGCCTCTGCCATTACCATCGGTTCCGGAGGATCCGCCGGGCGCGAAGGTCCCACTGCACTCATCACTGCCGGCTTTGGCTCGGTCTACGCAAAGCTGCTTCACCGCTCCGAATATGAACGGCGATTGGTCGTCTTGATGGGCATGGCCGCCGGGCTTTCTGCAATTTTCCGTTCCCCGATCGGCACTGCTATCTTCGCCGTCGAAGTTCTCTACGGGGGCATGGACTTTGAGGGTGGCGCGCTCATCTATTGCATGCTGGCTGCCATCGTCGCTTACGCCGTCAATGGCTGGTTCGTCGGATGGCAGCCACTTTTTCAGGTGCCCTCCCATCTGCACGCCGCCGGTATCGCAGACTACGGTTGGTACGTTGCTCTTGGCACCGCCAGCGGCCTTCTCGCTTCCCTATTGCCCGAGTTGTTTTATCGGGTTCGAGACCTATTTGCAGCTTTACCCATTCCCCCGTGGGTCAAGCCCGGTGTGGGCGGGCTGCTGCTTGGCTTGATGGCGCTCCGTTTGCCCCAGGTGCTGGGCGGTGGATACGGTTGGATCCAGGAGGCGATCAACGGGCGGCTGGCTTTGGGGCTGCTCCTCGTGTTGGTCGTCGCTAAGATGCTGGCATTGTCTTTGAGCGTCGCCTCCGGCGGATCGGGAGGCATCTTTGCTCCCAGTCTGTTCGTTGGCGCCATGCTGGGAGGGGTCTTTGCATCCATCGCGCACGTTCCTCCCGCGGGCTTCGTAATCGTTGGCATGGCGGCAGTCTTCGCCGGTGCGGCCCGGGTGCCCATCGCCACCCTGCTGATGGTTGTCGAAATGACGGGCGATTACCAACTGCTGGTTCCGGCCGGGCTGGCGGTCATGCTGAGCTTTGTGATTCAAATCAATCTCTCGTCGTTCTTAAAATACGGCAGCCTTTATGAAGCCCAAGTAGCGGGGCGCTCCGATTCACCCGCGCATACCGCCGAGCACATTCAGATCGCACTACGGCTGCTGGACCAGGGAAAGATCTCGCTGCCGGATCCGATTACTCATCTTCATCTGGCGGCTCTATTGCAATCTGGGGTCGCGCTGGATCTTCCCGACGGATCCCAGCTGATGATTGGGGCGCTTCGGCCGGAGAGCCCGTGGGTGGGTAAGCAACTGCAATCGCGCGTTCTTAGCGGCGCAATCGCAGATGCAAAGGTGGCCGCGATCTTGCGCGGCAAAACGGTTTTGCGGGCTCGGCCCGACACCGTCTTACAACCCGGTGACCGCCTCTTAATGATCGCCCCGCAGCCAGCCCAAGCGGAATTGTTAGTCCACCTCGCTCCACCCTCCCTTTCCATCGCCCAGACGGAGGCATTAGCAAGCTGACGGCCGCCCAGGCGCCGTTACGTGATTCAACCGCAAGGCGCAGTATGCTGGTTGGCGTGAATCAAAAAGAGCTCATCGCACTCGCGGCCTCACTTGCACATCCCTTTAACCCCAGTGCCGATTGCTCTGCGGCCACCGTAGCATCCGCGCTTATTACCGCTCAATCGAATGTGTATAGCGGCGTATGCATAGACACAGCGTGCAGTCTCGGCTTTTGCGCCGAACACGCTGCGGTCGCTGAAATGCTGAAGGCGCGTGAATCTGAGATCGGCATGATCGTTGCCGTAAATAGCCAAGGCGTTGTCTTACCGCCGTGTGGCCGTTGCCGCGAACTTCTGTGGCAGGTGGACAACCGCAATGAATCTGCATGGGTGGTGTTGGGGCCGACAGAAAAAGCTTTGTTGCGTGATCTTCTGCCACACCGGCTCCCGCTCTGAATTGAGTTAGGGGCGCCACTCCGGCTTGCCGTGGGGCATGCGGAAAGCATGCCCTGCACGGCTACCGTGGACCTCTATGGCTATGCCCGCGAGCCCGGGCATGTGTCGCAATCGCAGTTCTTAACTATTGGCCGGAGCACCTGACTGCTGCTGCTTATTGGCCTTACGGCTTTGCTTGATCTGTTCGTACTGTTGCTTTTGGCTGTCGTTCAGGATGGCCTCGATCTTGCTATCACTATCACGGCGTATGCCGTGTACACGCTGCTTCCTATCCTGGGGAGCGAGGGTGCTATCGGACCGTAGGCTCTGCACCTGCTGGTCCCGGTCGGCCAAGATAGGCTCGATCTTTGACACCTGATCCGGGGTAAGACCGAGTTCTTTCGCCATCTTTTTTGCCTGGTGCTGAGGGTTGGGGACATGAACGGGTCGCTGTGTTGGCGACGCCGCAGGAGCCTGAGAGGAGACGGCTGGTGGTGCACTCTGGTCCTGAGCCAGCAGCATGCCGCCGGAAAATCCAGCCATTAATAGAGAACCGATAGCAAGTGAGGGTAAGAAACGACGCATTGAGAGACTCCTTGGGATCTTTTGTCATTCGACATCCAGTACGTCTATGTTGACCCGATCCCTGGAAGGAGGTTGCGGCGCGGGCCATTTACTTAGCCGTTAGAGCTCCAGTTTCACCTGGCCGCTTCTAGCCGTTAGAATTCGTGACATGACGAAGGCTCGTTCGTGATCAACCGCAGAGACTTCTTGAGACTTTTCGGAGCTGCCGGCGTGGACTGTGCCTCGCAGCCCGCGCCTCCGGTACTTTCGCACCGTCCGCGTGAGTCACCAAGGCAAGCGATCATCATCCTGGGCGAGTCTGTTCGCTATGACATGTTGAACTGTAATCGACAGACGGGCTTGAAGACGCCAAACTTCGACCGCATCGCCGCCGCCGGCATCAGTTTCGAGCGAGCCTACAACTGCCAGCCGGTCTGCGCGCCCTCCCGGTCGGCAATCTGGACCGGGCTCTACCCGCATACGAACGGCGTCCTGGGCAACAGTATGCCGCTCGGGAATACAGTGCACACCCTTGGCCAGCGGCTTACCGATCAGGGCATCCACTGCGCGTTTATTGGCAAGTGGCATCTGAGCGGCACGGATTACTTCGATACCGGGATACCGGCGCCAGGCTGGGATCCGCACTACTGGTACGATATGCGGACGTATTTAGACGAGCTCACGCCCGCTGATCGCGTGCGTTCGCGCAACCCGGAAACCGGCAACGATCCCACCTGGACCGCGGACAAATGCTACGGCTACCGCTGCACCCAGCGTGCTCTGGATTTTCTGGAGAAGCACAAGGACGAGGACTTTCTGCTGGTCCTCTCGTACGACGAGCCCCACGGACCGGCGCTGTGCCCGATTGAATATTCGCGGATGTATGAGGACTTCACCTTTCCCACGAACGTGAACGTGAATGATCCACTCAAAGACAAGCCGGAGGAGCAGCGCGTCTGGGCAGGGCTGCGGCTTGAGCAGACGCAGCCGCCCATTAAGGCTCCCCACTTCTTCGGTGCACACACCTTCATTGATCATGAGATTGGACGCGTGCTGGATAGCGTGGACGCCCACACCGCGAAGGCTTTGTTGCTCTACACCAGCGATCACGGGGTATTTCTTGAATCGCACCGGCTCACGGACAAAGGACCGGCCATGTATGACGAGATCACGCGAGTTCCCTTCCTTGTCCGTTGGCCTGCTCACGCGCCCCCGAATACGCGCTCCAAGAGCCTGCTCTCGCACATCAACCTAAGCGCGACCATAATGGAGTTCTTCGGCTTCGATACGCCGAAGACTCTGGAGGGTGGCAGCGCCCTCTCGCTATTTCAAGATCCCAATACAACGGTTCAGCAAGATGTCTTCATCGAGTGGAGCCGGTACGAAGTGGATCATGACGGCTTTGGAGCCTACCAACCGATACGCTGCATTTGCGACGGCCGATACAAGCTGGTCATCAACCTGATGACGACCGACGAGTTGTATGATCTGCAAACCGATCCGTCAGAGATGAACAACCTCATCCAGTCTGGTGAGCATGCGGCAGTGCGCGATCAGCTGCACGACCGGCTGCTGGACTGGATGAACACCTCTCGCGATGCGTTCCGTGGTTATTACTGGGGACGGCGTGAGTGGCGGCCACATTTCCCCGTAACATGGGAGAATGCGGGCTACACCCGGCAACGCGAGGACGACGGCTATCTTCCGCGCGAACTGGACTACGATACGGGATTGACCATGGTTGCGGCGACTCGACCTAAAAAGTGAGAGATGCAGCGGATCCCATCGAATAGATGACCAACGCACGGAGGAGATAGGGATGGTTGCAATCACCCGTCGGGCATGGCTGCAAGGAGCGGCTGCCCTGGCGCTTACATCGCGCATGTGGGCCGATAAGACTGCTGTGGCCGCAGCCAAGGTGCTGGAGCTGCCTCACGCACGGCCAGCCGTAGCGGCACGGCACTTCACCAGTGAAGCCGTCGAGGCCGCCATCCGACAGGTGAAAAGCAAAATTCCTGACGTGCCGCTAGCCACCATCTTCGAGAATTGCTTTCCCAACACACTGGACACAACTGTCTTCCCCGGCAGCTACGACGGCAAGCCGGATACCTATGTCGTGACCGGCGACATTGATGCCATGTGGCTGCGCGACTCTTCTGCGCAGGTAACGCCTTACCTTACCCTGGCAAAGCAGGACCCTCGGCTACGCCAGCTGCTGGAAGGGGTCATCCGCCGCCAGGCGCGCCTGATCCTGATCGACGCCTATGCCAATGGGTTCATGCGCAATACGACGTCGCCCCCGCTTCCCTGGGCAGTGAACGATAAGACAAAACACTATCCCGGCGTGGGCGAGCGCAAGTGGGAAATTGATTCGCTTTGCTATCCCATCCGCCTGGCCCACGGCTACTGGCAACAAACGGGGGACACGGGACCCTTCGATGCGCAGTGGAAAGAGGCAGCGTGGACGATTGTGCGGACCTTCCGCACGCAGCAGCGTAAGCAAGGTCGGGGTCCCTACTCCTTTCAGCGTGAGTCGGAGACGCCGACGGATACCTTAGCGCTGGACGGATACGGGAATCCCGCGATCCCGGTAGGCATGATCTTCTCCATGTTTCGTCCCTCGGACGATGCCTGCACTTATCCTCTCTTTGTTCCCGCAAATCTCTTTGCGGTGGTGAGCCTTCGCCAGCTGGCGATGCTAGCCAATCAGGTCCTCAAGGATGGGAAGCTTGCCCAGGAGGCGCAGTCCCTCGCTTCGGAAGTGGAGAGCGCGGTTCAGCGATATGGCAAAACGAAGCATGCGCAATACGGCGAGATCTGGGCGTATGAAGCGGATGGCTACGGAAACGTGCTGACGATGGACGATGCCAATGCGCCGGGACTGTTGAGTCTTCCCTATCTCGGCTGTTGCCGGATCGACGATCCGATCTATCAGCGGACCCGGCAGTTCGTCCAGAGCAAGGCCAATCCCTATTTCTTCCGCGGCACAGCGGCGGAAGGTGTGGGCGGCCCGCACGTGGGACTGAATATGATTTGGCCGATGTCGATTATCATGCGCGCCCTCACCACCACCGATGACGCGGAAATCCGTCAATGCCTTCGCTGGCTGCGCAACACTACGGCCAGCACCGGCTTTATGCACGAGTCTTTCCAGAAGGACAATCCGACGGTGTTCACGCGGCCCTGGTTTGCCTGGGCCAACACTCTCTTCGGCGAGCTGACGATGAGGTTAGCAACCGAGCGGCCGCAGGTCTTCGCCGGCGATAGCAGTTACTGGAGCTGAAGTTGTTTGCGCGGCTTTCTACTATCGGGACTGCACTTCCACGGTTTGCTCGAGTTTGTCGTGGGAGCGGACCTGGACCGGAAGGCTCTTCTTCAGGTAAGCAGCAAGCACGTTCGGGTCGGCCCAATTCAACTCCCAACCTTCATCGATAGCCAGTAGCCGGTAGCGGCCGGGAATGATATTCGACAACAGGAACGTGCCATCGGAATCGCTCTGGTCGCGGCGGAAGAGGGTCAGGTTGTCTTTTGCATCCTCGGGCGCGAGCAGGACCATGACTCCACCCGTCGGATGGCCGGCGCGTTCGACCATGCCTTCGATTTGCCCAAAGCCGGCGCCCACCACGATCTCGAGCCTTGGAGCTGCGCCTGCGCTCACCTGCAGGACGTGGCCTTTCACCGGGGCGTTCGACGACGAGACGCTGGCAACGTATATCTGCGGATCCTGTCCCATGACCTGGTATTCACCGGGAACTACGTGCACGCTGAATTCTCCGGCGTCGTTCACCGGGGCAATGTAGTCACGCCGCGGATGCGACGCGACCAGGGAAATCGCGAATCGGGTCTTGCTATCAGGCGAAGTTACCTTGCCCGACACGGTGACGTCAGCTGCCCCGCTATCAGCGTTTAGCTGCGTTGCTCCGTCGGCAATGTCGGTGGTGAAATGGGTTGACTCCGGCGGAGACTGGCCATCCGAGCGAGTCACAGTAACCTCGTATCGCCCCGGGAGCACTCCGCTGATTTCCATGACCCCATCGTTATTCGTCTGCAGAGTCATCGACGTCGGCTCCAGCTGACCAAAGACGTTGCGTGCGATGGAAACGCCGGCGCCTCCATCCTGGCCGCGCACAAAAGGTAATTGCAGGTGCACGGCGTGCTGGGCGTTGAGTGTCATATTGGCCTCGATCCGCTCGCCGCCCCTGATCGGGATCGGTATAGCATCGTCGGAGTCGGTCGCGTCGGGATAGAAGATGGTGGGGTAAGCGACATCGAGAGCGGAGTTCGTCGTGGCTGGCTGCGGGCCGTTGACCGCCGCAGCGTACCAGGGTTGAGCCGACACGCTAAGGAAATAGTTGGCTGGGGCGATGTTGGGTATCTCATACATGCCGCGGTCGTCGGTGATGACCGTCTGTACTTCTTGTGTGGAGTGAATCCCATCAAGGTCGCGATCTTCATAAAGGCGGATTTGTGCCTTGCGGATCGGCTCCCCTGCTTCATCGCTGATCGTGCCATAGAAGATCGCCTGGGGCATGAGATGAAAGAGCAGGTTCTCGGAGTCTAGATCCGGGCCTACGGCAATAGCAGTGGAGAAGGTGTCGTGCTGCTGGTAGGACTGGGTGAGATAGCCGCGCTTGGCGGCGCTTAAGGCGTACTTTCCGGGTCGAAGGCCGGCGAAGTCAAACTGGCCATCGTCTCCGGTTTCGATGGAGAGAGACGGGCTGCGATTGTCGTTCGGGTTTATCTCAACTACACAGCGAGCGACAGGCCGGCCGCTGCGCGCATCGACGACTTTACCACTGATGTGCAGTGCCTGTGTTGTTGATGATGATGGCTGCTGTGCTATCGCGAGCCCGGGATGGAACACAAGCGCAAGCAAGAACGCGATGACTTTTTTATGGGAGGAGTACATCTATGGTTCTCCCGTCATGATCTTGAGCTGGACTTCCAACTTGCCATCGCGTGTGAGCGTGACTTCCTGACCAAGAGACATATACCGTTGCAGCGCGTCATGATCGCGGTAAGGCAGCTCCTGCTGGTGTGACAGCGCCAACACGAGGTAGCGGCCGGGGGCAAGGCCCACAAACCCTCCCTCTGCCGGAGAGTCCGGCGAGGGCTTGTGGGCCGAGAAGACGGCGAAGGCGGGGATGTATTCCGCCGCCGGCTGGGTCAAGTTATCAAGCGGGATGAGAGCTACAAATGCCTGGTTGCTGCCGCCATCTTCGCCCGAAGAGGCCGACCACTGCAGGGAGGCGGAATCATCCCGGTACACCATGCGTACGGTGCAGGCGCCAGCGCCGGCGGCGATCACCAATAGGTCGCGGGTGAGATCCACATTGCCGCATGACGCCGACGCTAAATACCATGGCGGCTGCGGCCGGCTTTGCAGTATATAGTGGCCCGGCTCGATATCGCGGAACACCATGGGGGCTCCGGGCTCCAGAACTTGCGCCCGGCCCGGCAGTTTAAGCGGTTGCGCGGGAAACCCACGCCCTGGTCCTTGAGGATCCTCGTCCTCCAACGAGGCGTTCAAATACGGCGGCGGAGTAGATGGTGCATTTTGGCTGCTGGTGGTCACCGCCTGGTACTCCACATCGATGGGCAGAACGACCGGCGCTTCGAGAGTGATGGAGATTCCTTCGAGCGGAGCGTGGCCGACGGTAATCTCTCGTGTGCCCATTAGCTGGCGCCCAGGTTCCATAAGGGAATGCACTTTGAGGCGATAGGAGCCACTGGGTAGCATCAAGTGGAAAGCGCCGCCTGGATTTATGTGAACGGGTTGGTCAATCACTTCGCCGTCTTGGGTCTCGACGTAACCTCCGGCCAGCCCGGACATTCGGTTGATGACGCCGGAGACCGGATAGAGCTTCTGCGTCACGGGGCTCGCGTTCGCTTCGACCTGATCGCCCGGCGCCAGCGTAAGAGCGCCGCGAGTTCCGTCTTCTGCCGGCGCAGGAAAGGTGACGGGCATCAACGCCACGGAAGACGCTGCCTCCGGTAAGCCTTCGATGTGGTAGACCGTGGCAAGCGAGTATTGTCCTGCCTGCAGTTCGGCAAAGCGAAACTTGCCATCTACACTGGTGCTGGTGGTCTGCATTGGTTGCCAACGCCTAAGGCCGTGATGCACCTGCAACATGCTTAACTGGACCTTTAAATCCTGGATAGGCTGACCGTTCTCATCGGTGATGGTTCCGAAGAGAATGGCCTCAGGGATTAGCCGCAGAGTAATGGACTGGCCTTGCGCAGGAGCTAGCCTGTCTTCTGCAAAGTAGCCTGGCTTAGAAGCAGACGCGTAGGCAGACTCTTCACCGACGTTGTCAAAGTCGAAGCGGCCATCATGATCAGTAAGCGTTGCCTGCTGGCCCACCTGCACCCGTGCTCGCGCGATCGGCTCACCGGTAACGCTGTTGACGACCTGCCCGCTGACCGTTTGCGCATCGGATGCTGTCTGCGATCCTTCACTCACCTGGCCGATGCAGATGGTTGCGGCCATCGTGAGCAGCAACGATGGAAGCAGCCGGATCATCCGGTGGAGAGTGGTCATTCACGCCAGCCTGATACGCTAAACAGGTTAGCACTGATGACCGCCCGCAGCCGAGATAAGTCCTAATTTTTTAGGCCTGACTGGGATGACGGATCCACTCGCGGCCCGAGATCAATCCCATGGCGAGAAAGATGGAACCGAGCACCAGATGAAAGATGTGGTCCCCGGTGTGCAGAAGCATGGGGCCGAAGTACCACGCCCGATTCATCGCCGAGTTTCCGATGGTGAGACCGAGAGTCGCGAGGGTCAGATAAAAGGCCCCGGATGCTACGCAGAAGCGCTTCGCCGCCGTTGTTCCCAGAAAGCTGACGCCCAGAGCTAACGCGCCCCACAGCAGATACATCAGGTTGTGGTATTTGTCGCCAATGCCGCCCGCAGCGACCAGGACGCCCATCACCACGAAGATCCCGCCAAAGAAGCGGCACGCCATCCTGGCGCTGTCCGCGACGGTCCCCGCGCGGCGAAAGTTCTGCACCGTCGCAGCCAATCCGGCGACATCGGTCAGCAGGAGCGAGCCGATCTGCAGTACGGAGCCGATGAAGATGCCTGCAGCGAACTTGCCTATTTGATTGGGATGGTTCAACCGCAGCATCGCCTGAGATAGCCGGGCAAACCATCCCGCCGTGACGAGGAGTGCGATGAGGGAGCCCAACATGGGCGTCCACCACCAGCGCGCTCCGTAGACAACAAGGGCCGCGATGGCGATAAATATCACCGGTCCGGGAGGAAACTTTGGGAATGCCGGATCACCAGAGAGCCACTGGACCCACAACGCAATGGCCATGGCAACCAATCCACCCGCCGTCAGCTTGGTCAGAAACGTCAGCTTCGTTTTCATCCTCATGCTTCTCTCCCTCCTGCCATCGTTCAGCCCGGTTCATAGTTTGCCCAGCCGCTCATGCCAGCGCGATAGCAACTCATCCGCCTTGGTGCGTTGCTCGGGGGTCAGCACAGCGGCGTAGATCTTGGCTTTGAAGTGCTCTTTCTCTACCAGAAACCTGGCTACGGTTGAGCCCTGGCGCGCGGCAATCTCCTGCACTTTGCCCTCGTCGAGATTTCCCTTTGCGGTGACCGCATCCATCTCCTGGCTCTCGGCAGCGAATTCGTGCAGCAGCAAAAGCATTGCCGGCCGCTCCGTTTGCCACATGGAGAGAATCTGCTGCCGTTGTTCCCTGCTCAGGTCCAGCTGACGTGCCAGGTATCGCAGCGGAACGGGGCGACCCCATGCTCGACCACCCCAGCGGTGGCATCCCCGGGCAGACGCCACCGCAAGACCTACACCACATGCAACCAGCAGCACTGCAACGCTCGACCAAATGACAATTCGTTTCATATCCCCACTCCTTCTGCCACGATTTCAATTGCAACATCCGGCCGCGGCGCATGCGATAAAGATTGGTTAAGGCACATAAAGTTTTGTAAAGACGGCTGTAGCTCGCGGCTGCTGAACTACCATGGGTATCGGAAGTGAACGAACAGATGGATCGTGTGCTCATCGTCGATGACGACGTAGAACTCTGCCGGCTTCTTGGCGAGCGCCTTAGCACAGAGGGCTTCGCGCTGGAAGCGGTGCATGACGGATTACGCGGGCTGGAGCGCGTTCTATCGCGGGAGCACGCATTCGTAATCCTCGACCTCATGTTGCCCGGCATGGGCGGGCTCGATGTTCTTCGCCGTGTGCGGGCGCAGTCTCCCGTACCCGTGTTGATCCTCACTGCGCGCGGTGAGGATGTGGATCGCATCCTGGGCCTGGAGATCGGCGCGGATGACTACCTGCCCAAACCTTTCAACCCGCGAGAGCTGATCGCGCGCATCCGCGCGATTTTACGGCGTACGTCGCCTCCGCCCGAGAGGGCCGCTGCGCTGACGGTGAATGGCATCCGGCTCGATCCGGCTGCACGCGAAGCGTGGATCGACGGCACGCAACTCGATCTCACCAGCGTGGAATTCACTTTGCTGGAGACTCTGCTGCGCGACGCGGGACACGTTGTGACCCGCGAAGCTCTCACCGAGACGGTGCTGGGCCGCCCGCTTGGATCGTTCGATCGGGTTATCGACGTACATATCAGCAACCTGCGGAAGAAGCTCAGCTTTTCCCACAGCGATGACCGGATCAAAGCGGTGCGCGGCAGCGGATATTTATTTGCGCTGCGTTCAGAGACGGCGAAATGATCCTGAGCATGCGCAGCTTGTTTCTGAAGATCTTTCTCTGGTTCTGGATCACTGTTATTGCGACCGGAATTGCGCTGGTAGTGACGTGGATTATCCTTGAACCGAAGAACGTACAGTCACAGGTACAGACACTGCTGGCGAATACTGCTTTGGCGTCGGGGACCGTGGCTGTCGATGAGCTCGAGCGGGAGGGCTTGTCCGCCGCATCGGCCTACATGCAAGGGTTCAGCCAGAAGTCGCACCTGAAAGTTTGTCTTTTCGATACGTCCGGGCAGACCCTATCCGGCAGTGACTGCGCTGTCTTTGACGATGTGGTGGCACGCGCTCCGAACTCGGGCGATGGCGCCTTCTCTTCAAGGCACGGCTTCGCCCGTGTCGCTGTGAAGCTGCAGGGAAAGAATGGCGGCCAATTCCTTTATGGAGTGGAAGCCTCCGAACGCCGCGGTCCCCCCGGAGGCATCGATCCATTGGGCGTGGTGTTGCGCTGGAGCGTCAGCCTGCTGGTTTCTGGATTCATCTGCTATCTTCTTACGCGCTACCTGACCACGCCCATCCTGCGATTACGAGAGGCTTCGCAGCACCTGGCGCAGGGCGATCTAAGCACCCGAGCCGCCGCGGGGATGGAGGACCGCGGCGATGAACTCGGAGCCTTGGTGCATGACTTCAATGCCATGGCGGCGCGCATCGAAGAGCTTGTCTCGGGACAACGCCAGCTCATCTACGACATCTCTCATGAGCTGCGATCGCCGCTGGCGCGATTGAACGTGGCGCTTGATCTGGCGCGTGAGCGGAAGGGCAACGATGCCGCGTTCGAGCACATGGAGCAAGACCTGGAACGTCTGAACGAGATGATTGGACGTCTCCTCACCGTAGCAAAGCTGGACTCGTCCGCTATTCCCCCGGCCATGTCGCGGGTGGATCTAACTGAGCTGATCACGCAAATCGCCCGCAGCGCCGACTTGGAATTGCGCAAGAATGATGCTGCCGTGCGGCTCACATTGCCAGGACAAGTCTTCGTAAATGGCAATGCCGAGCTGCTGCACAGCGCGATTGAAAACGTCGTACGCAATGCGATTCGTTATACGGGGATTGGCAATCCGGTGGAGGTGAGCGTCACGACACAGGAACCATCTTCTGTGCTCATCGTGGTTCGCGATCACGGGCCGGGCGTTCCTGCATCGGAGCTGGCCAACATCTTTCAGCCGTTCTATCGCATCGCCGATGACCGCAACCGCGAATCGGGAGGGGCCGGTCTGGGCCTGGCGATTGCGGGCCGCGTCATCCGGATTCACGGTGGCACTATCTGCGCCAGTGATACCCAACCGCACGGACTCGTGGTGGAAATTCTCTTACCTCAGTCCCCTACCAAGTCTTCTTAATCAGCGTATCGACTGCGACTCCGCCGTTTTGATCGCGAGTCGCGCTGAGTGCCACGCGAGGTGAGAGCTGATATTGGCCCTGGATGGTTTCGTTCTGGGTCGAGGCTACATTGCTGGAGAAGGTGACGAAGAGATTTCCCGTGACCCGTTGCTGGATGGTGATATTCGCGCCTGGGGGTCCCTGGCTGGTCCCACCCGCAAGCACGGGATTGATGGAAAGCTGGGAGATGCCCGCAACCTTGGAGACGCGGCTGGTCACCTGGCTGCTTACCTGCGATGCGACCAGCGACTCCGCGGCCTGATTTGCCGGGGTCGAAGTGGCGGCGGAGGCCTCGGTGGTGGTGCCGAATGCCAGCAGGTTGATGATGTCGGCGGCGGGCAGCGAAGGATCGGAGGCGTAGTTGGTGCGCAGCTGATCGATCGGCCCGTTGAAGCGCATGGAGATGTTGTACTGCTGAATGGTGGTGTTCAAGGCGAGGTTGACCACCGGCTCAGTCTCGGACGGATTGACGAACTCAATGGTGCCTCCGTTGAGAACAAACCTGTCTCCGTTGAGAATGATGTCGCCGCCGCTCAGATTCACTCGTCCCAGGATCACCGGTTGTGCTGCTGTGCCACGGACGCGCAGGTTCGCCGAGCCATTGATACTGAGGGTTCTGCTCACCAGGTTGATATTGTTTTCGGAACTCAGACCCAGGTTCAGCTGAATGTTCTGGCTGATCCCCGGCGTGGGCGGCGGAGAAACCCCGCCGGAAAACTGGTTGATAAAGCTGGTCAAATCGAAGGCGGGAGTAAAGGAAAGATCGGCGAGGTTGACCTGCCCTCCCAAGACCGCATTGTCAGTGGTGCCGGCAAGGCGAAGGTTGGCGTTTACGGTTTCGCGGACGCCGTCCGGATACAACGCCCGTACACCGTTGGCAGATAGCCCCAGGTCAAACTGGATTGCGGGACGGTAGGCGACGCCGCCCTGGGCCGTAACCGTGCCTCCGCCGACGGTTCCTTGGAACTTTGTGATGTTGAGGCGGTCCTTAGTTAAGGAAAGCACTCCGTTGCCGTGCTGCAATCCGACCGGCAGGTCGCCGCTGGCAAAGTTTGCATCGACGATATCGACCTCGCCGGCGAAGTTGGGGCTAGTCGTCGCTCCGTTGGTATTGATATTGAACTTGAGTTCTCCGGAACTTCTGATGTCCGGTTCGAATAGCTGCGCGATCTGCAGATTTACGGTGCCTAACAGCAACAGAGAGACGGGTGCATCCTTCGATGCCGTGGACATGGACCCGGAAAACTGGAGGTCTGTATCGGTGCCCTTGAGACCGGAGCGCTGCAAAGTGACTACCCTGTCCTTGTAGTCGACCCGGATCGGGGCGGTCTCAGCTAACTGGATCGTATTGTTATACGCCAGCTTCAGGGTAGGAATGGTGATGTGCGCTTCGAGCAGTTTCTTATTCTTGAGCGGACCGTGGAGAGTGCCGTGGATCTCGGTCTGTCCGTTCAAATCAGCTGCCTGGTCGGGAGCGTAGATGGCGAAGATGGGCTGTAACGGGATGGTCTGCGTGTCGAGCGTGGCATCGGCCAGGTAGTCGCCGGTCAGGTTGACCTTCGCGTTCGCCTTGATTTGCGTACCCACCGCCGCGGAAGTCAGGTTGGCAGTGGCCAGATGATTGGCTACGTTCATCTGCAGGTTGACATCGGCAATCTTCTGATTCTGCATGTCGATTTGCGGAATCTGCAGGGTGGCGTCGAGTTGCGGGTTGTCGAATGTTCCCGCTCCCTTTGCCTGGATAGCGACCACTCCCTTGGCGTCGATCTTCTGCGCCTGCAAAGCCTGCAACTGATCGAGGCGAATGCCGGAGGCCGTAAGCTGGGCGTTATAACTCTTCTGCCGGGGACGAACACTTACCTTGCTCTCTACGTCGCCCGCGGGAAGCTTCACTCCAAGATCGCCGTGCTACCTCGTCTCCTGTGCCGTCGAAGTTCAACGTCGCAGAGGTGATCGGCTGATCGTAGGCAGTGACGTGGGTTAGCGAGACCTTCCCTTGCCCGATGGGACTTAGTTCGGTGCCATGGACTTGCATGTTTGCGGCCAGCGTACCCGTTACCGGCACCTGTTGCCCGGAAAGCTTCACCAGGTCCTGAACATCCAACTCCGCGGCATTGAGATTGACCTGCAAGGGACTATTTTCCGTGAAGGCCCATTTGTGCAGACCAGCGCTGGCGTCGAAGGTGATCTTTCCATGAGAGGCCGGTTCCAGATCCGCGTGCTGCAGACTAGCCAGCGATGGATCCACATCGACATTGGTTCGCAGCACGCGCCACTCGGTACCGTTGACTTTGAATTGAGAGGCGGTCAACTGGCCGGTCAAATGAGGTGCGCTGGTAGATCCGCGCACCGTTCCCTGAAAGAGCGCCGTGCCGGCAAGCCCCAGCGGCTGAGTCGACGTGGTGAAGAGATCCGCGATGGTTTCGAGCTCGGCAAGATTGTTGGACTGAAATTTCAAGTCCAGGCTCGATCGCTGGCTCACGGTCCCATTCATGGTTAACGTGCTTTGCGGCGTGCGCAGATAGCTCTGCTTCAGCGCGAGTTGCTGGTTGCCGCCGGTATAGGTGCCGTGGATCGCGCTCTCCACGGGAATCACCTGGGAAGTGCTCTTGGATACCGACGCGTGCATGGACGCATCGGCGTGGGCCACGACATCGTCAAAGGTCTTTCCCCAGGCGGCATCCGCGTCTGCGTTCAGCACGCCGCCCAAGGCAATGTTCTTGGGCACAGCCGATGACTTCATGGCGCGGTTCACATCCGCCAGCCGGATGCCGCGCAATGAGGCATTGAATTTGGAGTGCGGGGTGCCGCTGAGATTGCTCATCTTGCCGGTGCTGGTGACCACGCCGCCGAGAAGACTGGCGCGGAAATCCGCCAGCGTTGCATCCCCGTTTTCGAGCGTGTAGTGGGCAGCGATATCCCTGATCTGCGAGCGAAGGTCCGGCGTTTGTACGTCCAACTGCTGGCTGTTCAGATCGCCCTTCACCACAACCGTATCCAACAAGGAGCGATTGGCGATCTCCTGGTAGTCGACGGTTCCACTGGCGCGAATGAACCCGACCGGTAGAGATGGATTCTCCAGGATCTTCCGAAACTGGCCGGCATCGAGGGTCGCATCGTAGTGCGCCTGCACGCGGGGATGGCTATAGTCCTGCAAGGTCGCAGTGAGGACGAGCTGCGAGGTGTCGCTGGTTAGCTTGGCCTGGGTCAAGTGGAAGGTGGTGGGTGTGGCATCGAACTCTGCATCCAGGTTGTGCGGGATGGGCTTGAACGTTCCGGAGACAAGGTGACCATCCGTGTAGCTCAACTTCCCGGAGTATTTCTGCAGCAGGCTATCGAACGCCGGCGCGGAAGTCTACGTTGTGCAGGTCGGCCGAGAGCACGCTCTGACGATTGTTATAGTAGACCTCGCCCTGGTCGAGCACCGCGTGGCGAATTCCCAGATCGAAGAGGCTGGTGTTACTGCTGCTGGAGCCGCTGCTCTTGATCACCGGGATGTTGGTCACGCCGTGGGCGTCGGTGAAGATCTTCACCACCGGGCGGTCGACCACGAAGCTGTCCAGATACCACTTCTTTGGAGAACGGAAACAATGCGCACGCCCACCTCGGCGTGAGCCACCTGCAACAGCGGCGGGTTCGGATACGGAGCCGCGCCGTGAACCGTCAGTCCGTAAAGGTCCAGGCTGAGGTTCGATAGATTCAGAGCGAAGTTTTGTAACTGTACCTGGGTCGCCGATGCTTTCACTGGCTTTCTTTTGCACAGTGGCCAGAAGGTAGTTATGGAAGCGCGCACTATGCAGCACGACGGTGACGGCAATCGCCGCGATGACCAGGAGAGCGACCAGGCCGACGGCGATCCAGGCAGCGACTCTCCCCAACCGCGCGTGCCGGCCAGGTTCCGGCGTAAGTCTGGGATCAGAGGATGCCGTAGCGCTGCTCAAGAGATTACCCCCATTAAAATGCCTGGCCGATGCTAACGAAATATTGGGTGGACTTAACCCCTGGCACCGGGTTGAGGTTATGACCAAGATCGATTCGTACCGGGCCGACAGGCGTCGCATAGCGTAAGCCGAGCCCGACATTGTTGGTGTACAGCGAGGTGAAGTCGTGGAAGCCGACCGTGGGAAAGACATTCCCTCCGTCGTAGAAGACAACGAGCCCAAGGCCTTGCTTGATGGGCAGCGGAATACGGGCTTCGGTGTTGAGAATCAACTGCTCATTTCCTCCGGCAGGCACCTGGATGTAAGAACAGTCTGTGGAAGATCCCGTACTGCAGACCTGCACCTGCCGCTGGGGCCCGGCGCCATCCAGCGGAAAGCCGCGCAGGGTGTTACCGCCGCCGGTAAAGAACGCCTGGCTCAAGGGTACATTGCTGTTGGCAAAGGGCTGCGCCAGTCCGATGCGAATGCTGTTGGCCCAGACGATGTTGTGAAAGATGGGGCGGTAGTAGGCTTCCTGCGCGGTCAGCCTTGCGAAATTGACGCTGGAGCCGAGCTTGCTCGCATTGAAGTCGAGTTCGATCGATTGCAGAGTACCTTTATGCGCATCCAGAGGATTGTCGCGGGTGTCATGAGTGAGATTGGCCGCGATGGTGGAGAGCCGAACGTGCTGGTCCTGCGGGAGCACCAACTCGGGAATCAATATGCGGGTCAAGTCAGTCTGGCTGAAGCTGTAACGCAGGAAAAAGACATCCGCCTTTTTCTTATCCAAAAATCGTCTGCAACTGGTAGCTGGCGGTTTCAACCTGCGAGGAATAGACCGGGTTTTCTTCGTCTTTTTCCACCAGAATGGAGGTGGTCGATCCCCATTTTGACCACCTGAAATGGGGATCGATGTAATAGCCCGCCGACCCGTTGATCGAGGCGGCCGGCGAACGCTGTCGCGGAAAGCGATTCGCCCTTGCCGCGCACGTTGTTGCGGGTGTACTGAAAGCTTCCCCGCGGACCATAGTAAGTGGTTTCGCTGGTGGTGAAGTTGGAAGGCAGTCCAACCGGGGGCAGACCGGGGAGTGCCACGGTGCCACTGGGGACACTGCCACCGCGATTGACTACTTCAAATCCGAAGCCATAGGTCATGGTGTTCCTCTTGGCCTCGTGCACTTTGACCAGCACATCTTCCTTGGTCTGGGTGGTGATCTGGCTTCGGGGATCGACCTCTGCCCAATCGAAGACCCCGGTGTGGTTGTAGAGGTTGCTTTCCGAGGTGAGCAGCTGTCCCTCCGTGAGCGGATGACCGGGAACAATGGTGGCTACATCCCGTTAATCAGCCGCTGCTGCGTGCGCACGCGGCCCAGGGTTAAGACATCCTGGGTAAAGACCTGCGGGCCTTCGTAGATGTGATAGACGACGTTGATGTGATGAGGATCGCTCTTCGAGGCTACGGTTGCGGTTTCACGGAAGCTGGAGGTGAGATAGCCGGCCTGCAGATAATGAGCAACGATGCTGGCGCGATCGGCCTCGACCAATTTTTGCGAGTAGGGCTTGCCTTCAGCGAGCTTCAGACCGCCGGGCGCGAATTTTGACTCGGGAAAGGTATCGGCGCCTTCGATCTTGAGAGAGCTCACGATATCG
Organism: uncultured Acidobacteriaceae bacterium; assembly: GCA_963743365.1. GTDB lineage: Bacteria > Acidobacteriota > Terriglobia > Terriglobales > Acidobacteriaceae > PALSA-350. The sequence continues at coordinate 55,790 of CAVUQE010000032.1, read as the reverse complement.
CGCGGTCCCTCGACTACGTGGAAGGCCACGGTCAGGTTGCCGTCCTTCTTGCTTACCGATGAGGTTACCTGGGCATTGCTGAAACCCTCGGATTGATAGAGCGCAGTGAGATTCTTGACGCTGGAGCGAACCAGTTTCTCGCTGTAGTTGCCGGGCGAGAAGAGGTGCGATTTTTTTACCGTGACCAGGGGCATCAGGTCCGGCGTCTTGACCTGGCTGTTGCCGGCCACGCTCACGCCGGTGACTTTGTGTTTCTTGCCCTTGGTGATGGTATAGACGATGGTGTCCGCCGACTCCTGACGTTGAAACTGCGAGTCGACGTCGACGTCAAAGAAGCCTTTCCCCTGAAAGTAGGAGACCAGCGCCTCGCGGCCTTCCTGCACCAACTCACGATCCACGCCTACGCCCTGATAGACCGGCAGCAGCGATTTTTTTGTCCAGCTCCACAGGTGGGCACCCTTCACCTGGACGTGAATCGTAGGCCCTTCCTTCACATCGAAGTGGATGTCGGCGCGGTTGGTTTCGGCGGTGTAGGCGGCGCCCGAGAGTTTCACCTGCGCAGCCAGCTTGTCCTTTTTCTCCAAGCCCTTTTGCAGATATTGCTGGGCATTGTTCAGGGTCGCGCGGCGGTAGTTCTTTCCCGGACGGATGGCAGCTCCCCTGACCCGCGCCTTGATGCCTTGCAGGCTCTTGCTCATTTTGGCGGCCTGTTCCGGCGTGGTATTGGCGATGTCCACGGTTCCAAATTTCGCTCGCCGATTGAGGCTCACCATGAACCGCACATTGGCCACGTTGTGGACGGTGTCGAGGTTTACCTGGGGACGAACCTCGGCTTCGAAATAACCTTGCTGCTGAAAAAAGCGAAGCAACGCGTCGCTGTCTTTCTGCACATCGCCGGCATTGTAGGGCGCCTGGGGAGGATAATTGGCAATTTGCACCAATTTGGAATAGGGAAACCTTTCCGCGCCAGGAAACTCGAAGATACCGAACCAGATCGCGGGCTCCACGACCATCAAGATGCGCACCCCGTTGGCCTCGGGTTCCACCTGGAGCTGCACTTCAGCAAATTTCCCTGCTCTCTTGAGAGTCGCCATACTCTCATCCACCTTTTGTTTGGAGAAGGGCTGGCCTGCTTTTTGCTGAAGGAGCGGAGTGAACTTGCTGCTGTCCAGGCCGGGGCGTCCCGCGATCTCGATGGCGGTGACGTTCTGACCTTCATAAGTGGACAGAATGCTCGCAGTATTGGGAGCGGTCTTGGGCAGCTGCGAGGGCGGTTCCGGACTCTGGGCTTGCAACCCAGTAGAAAGAGCCAGCAGGCCCGCGGCAACGAGCGCGGTTGAGCATCGGATCAGCCCTATCCTCGAGTCGTTGGCACGCGGGTGAAGCGGTGCCCGAAGATAATTCACCCATCGCTCGATCCACGCCATCACCCCCTCAGATGCATAAATGCGGGGTTGCGGTTTGATGTGCAAGAACCGCGACAGGCGCCCACAACTAGGACGGCGCAACGGGTGGCGTGCTCACGATTTCCGGTTTCAGCGTTCCCGAGGCCACCAGGCTCTTTTCCTTGACCGCGGCCTCAATCTCGCTGTTGATCTCGCCCCCCAAAAGCAACATCAGCCCACTCAGATAAAACCAGGTTAGCAGGATGATGACGGTTCCAAGCGATCCATAAGTAGCCGAGTAGTTGTTGATGTAATGAACGTACACGCGAAGTCCCAAGGAGGCCACGAGCCATCCGAGCATGCCGATGGCGGAGCCAGGCGTGAGCCAATGCCAGTGGCTTACCTGGACGTCCGGCCCGTAGTAATAGATCAGCGCGAAGACTAGAGAGAGAAACGCTGTGGCCACGAGCCATCCGGCGGTCCTCAGGGAGATGGCCGCGCTTGCAGCCAGGAAGTGATGGTAGATATGAAGACGAGCAAGGCGGGCAAGAAAGTCCGCGGCCAGCAACGATGCGAGCATGAGGGTAATGACCATTGAGAGCACAAAGGTGATGCCGATCGCGGACAGTCTGGCCCTCCAATAAGATCGGCTTTCCTGCACCCGGTAAACCACGTTGAGGCTTTCCTGGATGGCTGAGAAGCCTACGGAAGCCGACCACAACGCCGCTGCCAGGCCAAAAGTCAGCTTGCCGCTGCTGGCGGCGGCCGTCGTTTGATGAAAGGCCTCCAGCACCGTCCCCAAGGCAGAGGGAGGAACCACAATCCAAAGGTACAGCAAGAGATGTTCATAGATGTCGACGGCTGAGCGGGCGGCCAAGCCGAGGATGGAACAGGCGGTGACAAGGGTAGGAAACAGGGCAAAAATAAAGTAGAAACCAAGCTCGGCGGATCGACCTAAGAGGTTGTCGGCAAACATCGAGTTCCAGGTGTTCTTCACGATGACCCGGACGGGTACCCCCTGAAGATTCCACAGCGAGCGCAGAGGAGAGCGGGACACGTAACTCCAAACATGTTGGCGAAAGCTGCGCGAGTCTTGAGGCGTGCGTACCGGGCCTTCGTTGAACTGTCGAGACCGGAGAGAGATAGTCACGTGTATATCTCCTTGAAACGGTCTGATGCAAAAAGCTATCAACCCGCGCATCGACGATTCCTCTGTTTCGCCAAATTTAAGCGCATTGAAAGCGCCATAAGTGTGGTATTTCCCCCTGCCTCACTTTCTTCCCGCGATTCCCCGGCGGTGGCCGTTCAGAGGGATTCCAGTTCGACTACACTTCGGCTAGGGGGAACATGCATGCAGCAGAAGGTGCTGGAACTGCTATCGGGGCGACAAGGTCACTTCCTCCTGGAAAGTGGTCACCATGGAGACCTTTGGTTGGACCTGGAAACCCTCTGTCTGCAGCCGCAACGTGTTCAAGCGGCCGCCCGGCGTTGGCCGCTCTCTTATCCGATCTGGAAGTAGATGCGGTCTGCGGTCCCCTGGTCGAGGGCGCATTCGTAGCCCTCATGGTGGCTCTGCAGCTCGATATTCAGTTCACCTACTCGGAGCGGTTCGTTCGCCCCACTGGGGACGGCCTTTTTCCTGCAGGGTATCGAGTGCCGGCTTCGCTTCGGGAGAGCCTTCGCGATAAGCGCGTAGCCATTGTGAACGATGTTATCAACGCGGGTTCCGCAATTCGAGGAACATTCGCCGATTTGGAAGAGTCTGGCGCTAAGGTTATCGCCATCGGGACTCTTCTGGTGTTAGGTTCAGCTGCCGCTAAGTTTGCTGCAAGCAAGAATGTTCCTTTGCATTCTCTCGCAACCCTGCCTAACAATCTCTGGACCGCATCCGAGTGCCCCCTCTGCGCATCCGGGGTTCCGCTGCAGGATGTTGCGGCATTTGCTACAACTCTGCGCGCATAGGTTTCCTCTTACTTCACCCGAGACAGTGGATATGTGACAATCGTTCCGAACCATAAGGAAGGATTTGGCAAGAGGGCTTACCAGAGCTGAAGCCGCGTCTTGTCCCCCTCGATGGATGGAAATATGGACAATCGGGAAGACGCCGCAGGGGAGTTGTTGCTGGATGCTCTTTCTCTGCCCCCGGAACAGCGGTTAGCCTTCCTGGAACAGGCGTGCCGTGACGCGCCCGAGCTGCATGAGGTGGTGCGCAAGCTGCTCGCCGAAAACGACCGCGCCGCCAGCTTCCTGGCCGATCCGTTGTTGACCCCACCCAATGACGAACATACGTCGGCAGGAAGCTTCCGGGTAAAACAGCACCTTATCGCGGGAACAAAGGTGGGCCGTTACACAATCGTCGAACCTCTTGGCGCCGGTGGCATGGGAGTGCTGTACAAGGCGAAGGATCCGGAACTGAACCGGTTTGTGGCGCTCAAGTTCCTGCCCGACGCACAGGCGCAGGATCCGCAGGCGCTGGAACGGTTTCGCCGCGAAGCCCGCGCAGCGTCCGCTCTGAATCACCCCAATATCTGCACCGTCTACGAAATAGGAAGGTTCGGCGAAGCGTCATTCATAGCCATGGAATTAGTGGCCGGCCAGACGCTGAAAGAACGCATTACCGGCCGTCCCCTGGAGGTGAACGTGCTGCTCGCAATAGCCATCGAGATTGCCGATGGGCTGGATGCGGCGCATACGAATGGCATCATTCACCGTGACATCAAGCCGGCAAACATTCTTATTACCGATCGCGGCCACGCAAAAATTGTAGATTTTGGCCTGGCCAAACTTATCCCTGGGCTTTCTGCTGACCCTGACACCTTGCAGGAGACGTCCGCCGGCGGGACCGCCGGGGAAGAACTGACTACCCCGGGATACATGCTCGGCACTATTTCTTACATGTCTCCCGAACAGGCCGCCGGCAAGGAGCTGGATGCACGCACCGATCTATTTTCGTTGGGGGTGGTGCTTTATGAGATGGCAACCGGGGTGCAGCCTTTTCGAGGAAAAAGCGCCGCGATCATCTTCGATGGAATCCTGAACCACGAAGCTGTTCCTCCCACTCAGATCAACGCCGGTCTGCCCGCGCGGATGAATGAAATCGTCGACCGGGCGCTCGCCAAGGACCGCGCGTTGCGTTATCAAAACGCGGCTGACTTGCGGGGTGACCTGCAACAGCTGACGCAACAGACGGTGCGAAACACTGGCAATGCCGATTCCGCGCGACAAAAACAGGAGAAGCAAACGCCGGCGGAGACGACCAGCCGGATAGCGAGAAAAAGTCTCTACCTCTTTGCGGCCGCGGCGCTGGTTTTTGCAATCGCTGCCGGGGGGTTGCTTTGGCAGCACTTCTCACCGAAGCCCATGCCGCCCAGCGAAGAATGGGAGCAGTTGACCTTCTTTACCGATTCAGCCGTCTACCCCGCTTTGTCCGTAGACGGCCGCATGCTCACCTTCATTCGTGGAAGCAACTCCAGCGAGTTGCCGGCGTTGGCAATGCCTGCGTCGTTCATGGGGCCGGGAGATGTCTATGTGAAGCTATTACCGGGGGGCGAGCCAGTGCAGCTTACCCACGACGGGACGATCAAGCTGGCCCCCTCGTTTTCCCTTGATAACGCAAACATCGCATACAGCACGATTGACCCCTGGAACACCCTGGAAGTGCCTGTGCTCGGCGGCAGCCCGCACATACTGCTGCCGAACTCTTCGTCCCTGACGTGGATTGAAGGAGGCAAACGGCTGCTCTTTTCCGAGATAAGAGAGGGGGCGCATATGGTCGTGGTGACCGCAGATGAAAGCCGGGGCAACAGCCGCGACGTTTACGTGCCGGCTGGCAAACGCAGCATGGCTCATCATTCGTATCTATCGCCGGATGGCCGGCAAGTGCTCATCGTCGAGATGGACAGTCGTGGATCTATCCTGCCCTGCCGCCTGGTTCCCTTTCACGGTACGAATGAGGTCAAAGTGGTTGGTCCGCCGAATGGGAGCTGCCTTGCGGGCGCTTGGTCGCCTGACGGCAAATGGATCTATCTCACGGCGAAGACCGATGACTTTCACGTCTGGCGCCAGCGCGTTCCGGACGGAGAGCCGGAGCAGTTGACGTTTGGCCCGACGTCGCAGGAAGGCATAGCGATGGCGCCCGATGGCAAGTCGCTGATCACCTCGGTTGGGACGCAGGATCGCACGGCGTGGCTGCACGACAAGGACGGAGAGCACCAGGTTTCTTCCGAAGGCAATACATTGGCGCCGAAGTTTTCCGCGGACGGACGCAATTTGTATTTCCTAATGGCCAACGGGCAAACGCGCGGGATGGAATTGTGGAGCAAAGACCTGAGCAGCGGACGAGTGGAAAGAGTTCTACCTGGTTACGCAATGGAGAAATATTCGGTGTCGAACGATGGAAAGGAAGTTGCCTTTTCCATGAGCGACCCGAGCGGCCGTTCTAGCCTATGGATTGCCCCCACCAGCCGCCGTTCAGCACCCAGGCACCTCTCATCTGCGTCTGTCGAAGACACACCCTTTTTTCTGCCTGACGGTGATTTGCTGTTTCGAGCGATTGAGGGAGGCTCAAATTTTGTCTACCGGATGAAGGCGGACGGCACGGGGCGCAGCAAGATCAGCTCGCAACGCGTTTTGGACTTCCTTTCGGTGTCACCGGATGGCCGCTGGGGTGTTGCCGCGGTGCCGAGCTCCGACGAGGACCTCCCCATGGCGACGATGGCGATCGCGGTGGATGGAGGCGCCACGGTCCCCCTGTGCGCCGGTTACTGTACGCTCACCTGGGATAACACCGGGAGATACGCGTTTCTGTTCTCCTACGGAGAACTGTTTGACGGCAGCTACAGGATGCCCGTAGCGCATGACACAGGATTGCCGTTGTTACCTGCCAATGGCTTTGCCAGCGCCAAGGAGCTTAGCAATTCAAAAGTGGACACGATGATCCCCAGGTATGTTGAATCTGCAATCAACCCGACCACCTATGCCTACACTCGTGAGGATTCGCGACGGAATCTTTATCGCATTCAGCTACCGTGAGCACCGTTTCATGGACGGACCTGGCCACTTTAGGACTGGCATAGCGAATGCGGTGCCTACCGCGCTCAGCGTCATACTCGATCGACGCCCAGCCTTTCCGGGCACCGGCTGCCCACGCCAGATCGATACGGCTGAGCGGAAAGAAAGAGCTCGCCCTGCGATTTCCACTTGACATCCAAGTGGGCGCGATTTCCACTTGAACACCAAGTGAAGAAGATGCCCATCCAGATTCTGCAAGGCACCCTCGACCTCATGATCCTTCGCACACTCGCGACCATGGGCCCGGAGCATGCCTATGGCATCGCCAATAGGCTCCAGCAGGTCTCGGAGGACACTTTGAATCTCAACCAGGGCACCATTTATCCGGCTCTCGTCCGGATTGAGCAGCGCGGTTGGACCCGGAGCTCCTGGGGCAAGACGGAAAACAGCCGCGAAGCGAAGTACTACACCATCACCAGGGCAGGCCTGAAGGCGCTCGAGGGAGAAACCGAACGCTGGCGCCAGATGGCCGGCTTGGTGGAAAAACTGCTCGCGGAGGAACAGTGACCATGGCGCATTGGCGAAGAATCATCGCCCAGCTCCGCAGTCTCCTCGCCAACAAGCACGCCGAAGAGGAGCTTACACGCGAAATCACATCGCACCTCACCCTTCTCGCCGACGACTTCGAACGCCGTGGCATGTCTCGTGAAGAAGCACAGCTGGCCGCACGACGCGCCTACGGCGGAGTGGAGCAGGCAAAACAGGCACATCGCGACGAGCGCTCTCTGTTGTGGATCGAACAATCCGTGCAGGACCTGCGCTATGGCCTGCGCACATTGAGTAAGAGCCCCGGCTTCACCCTAACCGCTGCCCTCACGCTCGCACTCGGCATAGGCGCATGCACAGCCATCTTCAGCCTGGTGAATGCCGTGCTCATCCGGTCGTTGCCGTACGGTGACCCGAGCCGGCTGGTCTATCTCTACACGCCCATTCGGCAGTTCAAACTGCCGGTCGAATCCTTCGCCCCCGCCTACGCCGACATCTACGATTTGAAGAAGGAAAGCCATTCTTTTGAGGATATGAGCGCCTTCGGCCAGTCAGTCTTCAGTCTTGCCTCGCATGGCGCGGCGGAACGCGTGAGCGCGGCGCGCGTCGACGGAGATTTCTTTCGGACCCTCGACTCCGCCCCTATACTCGGCAGGGCCATAACTCCCGGCGATAACCAACCGGGCCACGATAAAGTGGTTGTGATCAGCCACGCACTTTGGCAGTCCATGTTCGATTCGGCCAGTGACGTCCTCCTTCGCTCGCTGTTGCTCGACGGCAAAAATTACCAAATCGTCGGGGTCATGCCGCAAGGCTTCGAGTATCCGCACTTCTCCGATCTGCCCTATGGCGAAGCGCAATACAAAACCACGCAAGTCTGGATCCCGCTAGCCCTTACGCCTCACGAACTGGCCGACCGCGACAACGCCAGCGGAAACGCCATTGCACGCCTCAAGCCTGGCGTTTCCATTGCACAGGCGCAGGCAGAGATGGCCGCCATCATGGTGCGCCTGGACAAGCTTCACGATCCGCATATGCGCGGCTGGGGCGCCTCCGTGCAAAACTTTGTCGACAGCACCGTGGGCCACGTCCGGGCGCTTCTTTGGCTGCTGCTGGGAGCGGTAGGCATCGTCCTGTTGATTGCCTGCGGCAATGCAGCCAATCTCCTGCTGGCCCGTGCGGTGAGCCGCATGCGCGAGTTGGGTGTACGCGTCGCGCTCGGAGCGGGACGTAGCCGCATCATCCGCCAGCTGCTCACCGAGGCCATTTTGATTGGTGTCGCTGCCGGAGCAGCCGGAGTCGGCCTGGCTCTCCTCTTCTTGCGCATCCTGCCGCATCTTGATCCAGGCAACATCCCGCGTCTCAACGAGGCATCGCTTGACCTACGGGTGCTGCTTTTCACCGTCGGCGTGTCTCTGCTGACAAGCGTGCTCAGCGGCATTCTGCCCGCATTGGTTGTGTTGCGCATCAACCTGACCGACTTCCTCGCCACCACCAGCAGCCGCAGCGTCGCCGGTGCGCACACCCGCGTCCAGAGCGCCCTGATCGTTGTTGAATCTGCGTTGGTTGTGGCGCTGTTGACCGGTGCCGGCCTGTTCATTCGCAGTTATATCAACGTCGAGTCCGTCGACACCGGCTTCTCCGCATCCACGGTCACCGTGAACATAAGCCTCGATGCGCGCTATAGCCAGCCGCAACAACGCATCGCCTTCTTCCATGATCTGTTTGCGAGGTTGCAGGCACTCCCCGGCGTTCAGGCGGTGGGAGCTATCAATGATCTGCCCCTCAGCAACTCCGAAGACCTGGGCGCGTTCATGGTCGAGGGCTTTCCAAATGACAAAAGTCAGTTGGCCGAAGCGCGTTGGATTACTCCGCAATATTTTTCTGCCATGAACATTCCGCTTGTGGCCGGGACGTCTCTTCAGCGACGAGGATTATTCCCGCAAGAGCTCGTGTGGTAATTATCAACCAGAGCTTTGCCAGAAGATATTTTTCCGATCGCAGCCCGATCGGCGGACGCATCAGCTCAGCCGAGCCCCGTATTCAATGGAGCACAATCGTTGGGGTCATCGGCGACGTGCGCCATACCAGCCTGGAGGAAGCTCCAGTGCCGCAGATCTATCATGCCAACCCCGACTTTCAAAGCGGATACATCGCCGTTCGCTCCACGCTCCCGCCAAGAGCGGTGGCATCTGCAATTCGCGCCGCCTTGCACACCATCGATCCGAATCTCGCCGCCGGCGGCAATTCAAACCATGGGTGACCTGGAATCGAAAGCCAGCGCATCGCGACGTTTTCAAACGTCGCTGCTCACGGTCTTCGCCGCCATTGCTTTGTTCCTCGCCCTGGTCGGCCTTTATGGCCTCATGGCCTATTCCGTCAACCGCCGCACGCGTGAAGTCGGCATCCGCATGGCTCTGGGCGCGCAGCGGACGGACGTGATGCTGCTTATCCTCAAGAGGGCCGCGCTCCTGCTTGCTCTGGGCCTCGTTTCCGGTCTCGTTGCCTCGTGGTTTGCCACGCGGGCCGTTCAGGCATTTCTCTTTGGTGTCGGCCGGCACGACCCAACGACTATCCTGTTCGTCTGTGCCTTGCTCGCGGTCTCCGGCTTGGTCGCTGCCTTTATTCCCGCTCGTCGCGCAGCCTCCGTCGATCCCATGCAAGCGCTTCGGACGGAGTAGGGAGAATGCAGGGGGGGAAATGAAGAACAGACGGAAAAGCCCCTAATGAAGGGGCTTTCCTTAGGATTATTCCCGTCTGTTTGTCTCTGTTAGCCTAGCTTCCAACAAGATCAGAGCCGTTCCGGTAAAGGCCTTGGTCAAGCTTCACCGGGGCGATTTACGATTTCAATTCGCTCATCTTCTTACCCACCGCGCCAGGGCCGAAGTTGATACGAGCGTCCTTAATCGAAACTCCGACTACTTCGATGCGCTTCAGGTCCCGGGTTCCGATGCCGGCTTCTTCCGCCAGATGCAGCGAGTTGTCGCCTCGGATGAACGGAGACGTGCCACGCTCCGCATACGGATCGTAGCCCATCACGGCCATCCCGACAGCGTCGACGTTGACGGCGTTGCGGCCGGCAATGATCACGCCCGGCGTCATCTTTTCCAGGCCAGGGAGCCACGGACCTTCCCCTCCCCGCACCGTCTCGACGCCATCCACGATCGCGATATCAATGGGCCGGATACCGTTCTGATCAACCAGGATGCGCGGAACCCGATAGCCCGGATCGCGCGGCGAATCAGGATGCAACTCGGCATCGACGACTGAAGGCGCAGGCGTCGTTCCGTTGTGCAGCACAGGTCCGCGCTCTTGCGTCGGCCGCTCGTTCCCGTGAGGTCCGCAGTCCCCGCCATAGAGCGAGCAAGGTGTGTTGCCGAAGTTGTTCTTCATCGTCATGGTCACGCCTGCGATCCAATGGTTCTTCAGCTTGGCCATCGAAGCGTATACGTCGCACTGATAGAACGCCGGGTTCAGGTGATATGCCGGGTAGGCGTACCCGCCCCAGGGCACCTTCTTGCGCACATAATCCTTGTAGTTGCCGAGGTTCTGCACGTTTTCCCAAGCCACAGGCACGCCCATATTGTTAATCGCGTTTACGTCCAGGCCGTAGCGAGCCCACAGGGAGAGATCCTGGTCGGCTGGGAAGAAGCTTTCGATCATGCGAACACGCCGGGCACCAGCCCTGGCAAACAGATGCACGGTCGCCGCCACCGTGTCCGCATTCGTCCGGTAAGGAAGGTCAGGCGTCAGCGGCCAGTTTTTCGGATTCCCCGTGAGATTGAGCTTGAGGGCAACGGTCTTCCCGCGCACCAACTTATCGAGGCCGCCGATCTGATCGAACGCCTTCGAGAGCTGCTGCCCATACTGCGCGTAATCGCGGCAACGTACGATCGCAACCTGGCTTGCCGGAGCCTCGGCCTTCAACAGCTTTGGCATGACAAGTGCCCCAAGCGTCGCAGCACCCGTGGTGGTCAACATCTCTCGTCTGTTCATGTCATCCGCCTCCTCAAACCTATGCTACTCGGATATGATGGAGTCCGCGTGCCTTATTTGATATCCAGACGATCATTTGGTAAGCTGCTGCTCGCCGCCCCGCTGGCCAGAGCTTTCGCCGCCCAGCGCAACATGTTTCTCTCCTTGAACAGCGTCCTGTTGCAGGGTCGTGTTCACTGGCCAGAGTTCGCGCGCCTGGCCGCGCAAACAGGCTTTCCCGGTACAGACATCATGCTGCACCCGGCCATGCAAGCCGGCGCCAGCGCGACCAACGACCTACTTTCCAGCCTTAAGATCAGGCCGGCGGTCATCGAGTTCCCAGTGGAATTCCGCAAAGACGAGGCCACCTTCCAGGCCTCGCTCGCCCAGCTCGACGCAGCCGCCCAGTTCGCTGCCGCTATACACTGCCCGCGCATGATCACCTACATCATGCCGTCGAGCGATACGCCAAAAGACGAACTGCGCCAAACCTATAAGCAGCGGTTTACAGAGAGTGCCCGCATTTTGGCGCGCTCCAACGTCCGCCTCGGCCTCGAGTTTCTAGGGCCGCTGGAACTGCGCAAAGCGCACAAATACGAATTCATTTGGCGCATGAACGATATGCTCGCGTTCGCCAAGGAATGTGGTCCCAATGTGGGACTGCTGCTCGATTCCTGGCACTGGCACCACGCAGGGGCTACCACAGAGGACATCATCGCCGCCGGCCGCGATCGCATCGTGCACATCCATTTCAACGACTCGCCGAATCTGCCTCCAGAGCAGATTCACGATAACCAGCGTCTGCTCCCCGGCGAAGGTGTCATCAACCTGACCGGGTTCCTGCAGGCGCTCCAAAAAATCCACTACAACGACGCGCTCAGCGTAGAAGTCTTTGGGCGAACGAAAGACATGACCCCGGAAGCAGCCGCGAAAGCCGGCTTGGATAGCTCACTTGCCGTCTTTCGTAAGGCCGGAGTTCCCCAAGGCTGAAGTTCCCCGCAATTCTGTTTTCGATCCCCGCCTTTAGAGCCGGTCACCGCTTTATACTCTGCCCAAACGATCAAGCGCATAGGATGGCAGCGCCCGCTGGCCCTCAAGTAGAATCTTCGGGCAGCCCGGCCGAGTAAATTCCCAGATCAGGAGAGCCAATGTTCAAAGGATTTCGCGACTTTGTCCTGCGCGGCAACGTAGTTGATCTTGCGGTCGCAGTTGTGATCGGCGCCGCATTTACAGCCATTGTTAACGCGCTCGTTGCTGACATCATCAACCCGCTTATCGCGGCGATCGTTCACAAGCCGGATTTCTCTTTCCTGGTGGTCAATGTCAACGGGGGCATTATCAAGTACGGCGACTTTCTTAACGTGCTGATCGCATTTGTCCTCATCGCCGCTACCCTCTACTTCATGGTGGTGGTCCCGGTCAACACCCTGATGGCCAAGTTTCACCCTAAGCCCACCGCGGCGCCTAAAACCAAGCTGTGCCCGGAGTGCCTTAGCGATATACCGTTGGCCGCAAAGCGCTGCTCCCATTGCGCCCAACTCGTGGCCTAGATTCCTGGCCTGGGGCATGCCGCACAGGGTCGCCGCATGCCCCAAGGTGCGATAGAGCCAGACTCGCGCCAAAATGGGCGGTTGCAGCCTCAGGCCCCTGAAGCTGCTGAGTGGAATCTTGAAATCTCAGCTGGTTGAAGCAACGCAGAAGGCTAGTGCAGGCTTCTGACGTTAAGGATCAATCGAAGAGCCGGCGAAGTCACTTTCCCCCTTTTGTCCAGGGCTACCGGGCGTGCCGCCGCGGCCGGAGTGCTTTGCCGGTCGGTTCCATTCAATTAAGCTGTTTGAGGTTTTTACGTGGGTTCATGGCAGGAAAAACTCCAAATCAACACAAGGCGAACGGTACTCGGGACGGTCTGATCTTCGGCGAGACGCAAATGGCGGGCCTGGTCCGGGCTCATGATTGGAGTTCGACTCCTCTCGGACGAATGGAAAACTGGTCCGAAGTCCTTCTCTCCTCCGTCAATCTGATGCTGGCCTGCGCTTTTCCCTCCCTGGTTTTCTGGGGCACGGACCTGGTACAGCTCTACAACGATGCGTTCATTCCTCTTCTGGCAGAGCGGCACCCCTCGGGTTTAGGGCAGAGAGCCCGGGAATGCTGGTCCGACGCCTGGCAGATCGTTGGTCCCAATCTCAAACGGGTTATGGACGAACGAGAGACGGTGTATCACGAAGACACCGTCGTGCCGATCATTCGCGATGGGAAGTTGCAGGATATCCGGTGGACGTATAACTACAGCCCGATTATCGGATCGGGTGGGGCGGTCCTGGGTGTACTTGTCATCTGCCAGGACCTCACCCGTGAGGAGAACGCCGCGCAGGAGCTAAGGGAGAGCGAAGCTCGTGCGTCGCGCGTGCTGCAGAGTATTGGCGATGCCGTGATTGTGACGGATGCGGAAACTCGCGTTATCCAGATGAATGCCGTCGCCGAGCAATTGACCGGCTGGAAGATAGCAGAAGCCCAGGGCGAGCTGCTAACGAATGTCTTTCACATCGTGAATGAAGCCACTCGCCGGCCGGTGGAGAACCCAGCAGACAAAGTCAAGCGCCTGGGATCGGTGGTTGGTCTGGCTAACCATACTGTTCTTATTTCCCGTAGCGGAAAGAACACGGCCATTGACGACAGCGGAGCGCCCATCTTCGATGACCATGGAGACCTGCAAGGCATTGTGCTGGTATTCCGCGATATCGAAGAAAGACGCGCCGCGGAACGTGAGAAAGACCGGATCGCGGAGCGGCTAACCCAGGTTTTGAACGTGACAACAGATGCGATCGTCGGGGTGGACCGCAACTGGGTCATGACCTATCTCAATCCGAAGGCGACTGAGCTTTATGCTTCTGACCGCCAGATTCTAGGCCGGAATGTCTGGGAGGCATTCCCGGACGCAGTGTACGAGGGATCTCCATACGTCGAACATTTCAACCGGGCGATGAACGAGGGAATTTCGAGCGGCTTCGATGCGCATTATCCCCAACCGCTTAATCGATGGCTGCACATCGAGGTCTACCCAACGCCTGAGGGGGTTGTCACCTTTTCTCGAGACGTCACGGACGAGAGAAATGCCCGGGAAGCATTGAGGGACAAGTCCGAACAAGCCGAGCGCCAGCTGGCGGAGATTGAGACCGTCTACCGGACGGCTCCCATCGGACTGGCTTTATTTGACACGCAGGATTTTCGTTACCTTCGACTCAACAATCGGCAGGCGGAGTTTTTTGGCCTGAGGCCGGAGCAGGTCGTTGGCCGCACGCTGACGGAGATGGCTCCGATCGAGGGGCTCAGAGAGTTATTCGAACAAGTGCTCGCGGGGCAGCCGGTAGTAAATTTCCCACTTGAGGGTGAATTGGTCACGCGTCCTGGGGAGCATCGTTACTGGACGGTGAGCTACTTCCCTGTCTTCGCCGCGGATGGCAGCGTTCAGGCAATATCCGCGGCTTCGCTTGAGATTACACAGCAAAAGAAGGCAGAGCTGGCCTTGATGCAGAGTGAAAAGCTGGCAGTGGTGGGCCGGCTGGCCGCATCCATTGCCCATGAAATCAATAATCCCCTCGAATCTGTAACCAATCTTCTGTACTTGGCCGAGCATAGCGAGGATCCGGAGAAAACCAAGATGTACGTGCAGACTGCAGAGCGGGAGTTGCGCCGCGTGTCAGTCATTGCGAATCAAACTCTTCGCTTTCACAAGCAGTCGAGCAGTCCCCAGGAAATCTCTGGAGATCAACTCATCAAGAGCGTCCTCTCCCTCTTTCAGAGCCGCTTTGTGAACTCCGGCATACAGGTCGAGGAGCGCAAACGCGCCACGTTGGCGGTGCGGTGCTTTGAAGGCGAGATACGGCAGGTGCTGAGCAACCTGGTGAGCAACGCAATTGATGCCATGCAGCCGTTGGGTGGGGGACGTCTGCTTTTACGCAGTCACGCCGGGAGAGAATGGAGGACGGGAAGGCCAGGACTTGTCATTACCGTCGCAGATACCGGCAGCGGTATGCCGGCTGCTGTGGCAAACCGGGTATTCGAGCCTTTCTACACCACCAAGGGCATCAGCGGAACTGGGCTTGGACTGTGGGTAAGTAATGAGATTGTTCAGCGGCATCAGGGAACCTTGCGCTTTCGAAGCAGCGAGAAAAAAGGCCGAAGCGGGACGGTGTTTGCCTTGTTCCTTCCATTCGACGCGGTCAGCAGGTGAGCGCAGGACGAAAATCTATGACACAGTAAACTAGCAGCAACGTAGGGGCCCGATCCGCTGAAACATTTCGCACTCATCGCCTTGTCTCTGGTCACACTCTCCAGTCTGCCTGGATGTGGATCGCGAACATCCGTGGTCTTCATTGGAGATTCGATCACCGCACTCTGGGCGCAAGCCAACTTTGGCCAAGCGGAATGGCAGCAGCACCCAAACTGGATTAACGCCGGCACAAGCGGCCAGATTTCCGGTCAGCTGGTTTCGCGATTCCGGCAGGATGTTGTTTCGCAGCATCCCGCAGCCGTGCATATCTTGACCGGCACCAACGATATCTATTCGACGGACTCACCACCGTGGCAGATAGATGGCGGCTCCCCTGTGTATGACACGACTGACAATATTAAGTCGATGGTCGCGATGGCGCGGTCGGCCGGCATCAAGGTTGTCCTGGGCACCATTCCCCCTTGGGGTCCGGGTGGACTGGCAGCAAAGGCCGATCCATCGCCGGTTCACTGGGCCAACATCCTCACACTCAACCAGTGGATTCGCGATTATGGCTTAGCGAACAGCATTCCCGTTGCCGACTATTGGAGCGTGCTGGTGTCTTCCGATCAGAAGACATACATCCCCGCGCTCACCTTCGACTCAGTCCATCCCAGCAGTCAAGGGTACGCCGTGATGACGCCATTGACTCTCGCAGGCATTGCGCAAGCGGAAGTGACCTTACAGCAGCTGGAGTAACCGTCTCGCAACGCTATGAGGAGAGCCGCCCAACAAAGAATCGTGCGATAAGCAGCGCCGCTGCAAGACGAGTGCCCAGACCACAGAGGAGTCCAGCCAGGACGATGATGTCCTGGTGGCAGAGTTTCTACCGGGCAGGCCGCAGTGGGAAATGGGTCCTCTTGACAAGCCATAGCCAGATGGTTATGGTTCTGGGTGTGAAAACGGCCAATGCCAACCCCGTGTTCCGCGCTCTTGCCGATCCAACTCGGCGGGCCATTTTCGAGGAGCTGACACGGCAGGGTGAACAGACCGTGCACGCATTGACTCGCTATGCGCGCGTTTCCCAGCCTGCGGTCTCCAAGCACCTGACGGTACTGAAGCGGGCAAAGCTGGTACGGCATCGCCGCGAGGGACGCGAAACTCACTATCGCGCCCACCCCGACGCGCTGGCGCCGATGGTGGATTGGCTTAATCACTACGGCGCCTTCTGGCGCGACCGATTCGATCAGCTCGAAAACTTACTGAACAGGATGGACTGATGAGCCAGGAATCAAAGACGAATTCCGCGGAGTGTCCGAGTAGCCTTGTGGTCGAGAGGGTATTCCCGCACCCGCCGGGGAAGGTGTGGCGAGCGCTTACAGAGGGTCCACTGCTCGCGCAATGGATGATGAACACTGACTTCGAGCCGGTGGTTGGGCGCAAGTTCCAATTCCGCGCCGAACCCATGCCTAACTGGAACGGCATCGTCGACTGCGAGGTGCTGATTGTCGACCCACTGAAACGGCTCTCGTATCACTGGGGTGTTGGCGATGCCGCCGCCGGGCTGCAATGGGTGGTGCTCTGGACGCTGACTCCAACCGAGGGCGGCACGCACCTCCGCATGGAGCAATCCGGTTTCCGTCCCGACCAGCGGGCCGCGTATCAGGGCGCAAACTACGGCTGGCAGAAGTTTTTCGGCGGCCTGGAGCGGGTACTCGGTGGGGGTGCGAATTGAAGGCCGCCAGGAGGAACGACTCGAAGTGGCTGGTGGCCTGTTTCTGGATCTTCACCGGGCTCTTCTGTCTGGAGATGAGCTTTACCGCCTACTACGAGCTGCTGCGCCTGCCGGAGGCGGCGCAGGCGTTCGCCCGCCTCGGCTTCTCCGCCGCCTCCTTCCGGGTGGAGCTCTCGTGGGCCAAGGTTGCGGGCGTGGTGGCACTGCTGATACCCATGTTTCCCGCCCGGGGCGCGATCTACGTCATCAAGGAGTGGGCCTACGCCGGCTTTGCCATCAACCTAGTCTCGGCGCTCATCGCCCACCTTTCCATAAGCGATCGCCCGGCGGCGTTGGTGCCGTCCGCGACCACCAGCGTGCTTTGGGGGCTCTCATACTTCTTCTGGCGGCGGCTGCAAAGGCGCTCGTCAGAAACAACGGATTGAGCTAGCCGTTTTCTACGCGGGACCTTATGTCTGAGTACGCCGCCTCGATGAGCGTGCTGAGCTCCGGGCCGGCTGTGACCGCTCCCGGTCTCAGCTTGATATGGCGCATGAACTTACCGGTGCCCTGCAACAAACGGGCCGGGTCGGGCAGCGCCGCCCCGTGAAAGAACCCCACGTTCACGTGCGAAGTAAATACGTTGACGTACGCGAAGGGCGCATCTCCCAAGCATGCAACCGGACAGCCGTCATGCACGAGTTCGCGGACCTCATCTCCGCATTTTCGCATCACGTCAAACCAGTAACACGCGATGGCTCCCAATTCGCCTGGATGTTCCTTCATCCAGACATCGATGGCGGGATCGTGCTCGACAGCCCCGTTGAATCGCAGCAGTTCCCTTCTCATCGCCACTCCGTTTTTTGGCTTTCGAGATTCATGCTAATCTGCCCTCCCCTTTACGAGGAAGGAAAGTCGGATTGTCAGCATTTGGGGCGATCCGAGTGAAACTGCAGGTCCGCTTAACTTCCACGGTTCGCCGGGATGACAAATTTGAGGGTGGTGACCCACCCTGACAGGAGTGGAGTCGGATGGATCGAGTCAAGTCCCCTCGAAACGAGATTATAGGTAACCTGTCCCCTCACCCAGCTATTACCGAAACCCCGTGCTTTGTAGGCAATATCCTCGCGAGGTGAAGGGACCAACCGCGCTGGGACCCTGGAAAGCACCACACCACTGGTTCGGCCGATCCCAGATATCAGTTGCCTTCTGCCGTACAGCTAGTGCACACTTAACCGGCATAAGTAAGGAAACATCGCAATTTGGGACCCTTTTCATGAACATTTTTGCCTTACTTAGAAATGCACATTGGACTGCATGTCTTTCCATCCTTGTCATCGTCCTTCTTAGCTGTGGCATAACGGCCAACGCACAAAGTTCCCAGCCAATATTTCCGGTTGCGAGCTCCGTCGTTCTCCCTGCCGGTTCCAATCCCCTTTTTATCGGGGACTTCAACGGCGATGGGAAGCCGGATTTGGCCTACACCAGTAGTAACGGTCAATCGCTAGGAATCCAACTGAGCTTCGACAGCAGCACGCCGACTACGGTAACCACGGCACTTTGTGTTGCCGGTGCGGCCCAGCCGAGCTTTGCGGATGTGAACAATGATAAGAAGCTGGACCTCGTTTATTCCTGCAATGGCTTTCTGACTGTCCAACTGGGGAACGGAGACGGCACTTTCCAGCCGCCTACATATTTCGGCAACTACTCGACGACATTCCCAGTAATCGCGGATTTGAATGGCGATGGATACCTGGATATTGCCGCACTTGTTCCCGGCGGAAACGCACCCTCTCAAGTAGCCGTCTTTCTGAATCGAGGCGCTGCGACGCCCGGAACATTCGCGTCACCCACGCTGTATGCGGCCCCGATGGGGGCAACTGGCCTCTCTGGCGGCGACTTTAACGGCGATGGCAAACAGGATCTAGTGACTGCAATCCTCCCAACCGGCACGGATATTCAGTTTGCCTTTAACGCATTCTCCATTCTGTACGGCAACGGAGACGGCACGCTAAACGCGCCAAAAACACAATCGATAGCTGCCTTCTACGGCTTCACGTCTGGCGACTTTAACGGTGATGGAGTTACGGATCTTGCGTTGCTGCTGGCGCCCACAGCTAATAGCGTTCTTACATCGGTGCAGATTCTGCTGGGGAGCAACAGTGAAAGCTTCAGCCAGGGCGCGGCGATCCCTATCGCCGCTACCCCGCTTCCCGGTGGTTTGCCGGAGCCGATGAGCGCGGTTTCTCTCACCGGCGACGGCACTCTTGATCTAGTCGTGAATAACGGTGTCATGAATGTGTTTCATGGAGATGGTAAGGGCGGATTTACGCCTACCGGTACTTACGCCATCTCTGCTCAAACTACTGGGGCGCCTGGTGGGGCGGGTTATTTGTTTGGCGATGTCAATGGTGATGGCAATCAGGATTTGATCGTCCCGAGCCCGACTCCTGGCGTATCCATCTTTCTGGGCAATGGGGGCAGCTCTTTTCAGGCGCCACCTGGGACGCCAGTCGCCGGTCCAGTCGCTGACGTGAACAACGATGGCATCGCCGACATGGTATTTCTTCCGGCCCAGGGAGGAAACTACTTTGGCACGGCACTCGGCAGAGGAGACGGTAGCTTCGCGATCCTGAACCAAGCGACAGCAGTTCCCGCCGCGCAAACCGGGTACTCGCTGATGACCGGAGACTTCAATGGGGACGGGAAGATCGACGCCATTGCAATCCAGCCTGGATCCGTCGGTCCCAACGCGTTGACTTGTGTAGCTCCAGACGCCCAACTGCTCTCCTATCTCGGAAGTGGTGACGGGCGGTTTGAAGCTAAAGGCTCGGGTCTTGCTTTGGGAGTCAGCGGAGCAGGCGTAGGTGCAACCGGCGATTTTAATTCCGACGGGAACCTCGACATCATTCTTCCTTACAACTGTACTCCGACGGGACTTTTATTTTTGCCTGGGCATGGAGATGGGACGTTTGGCAGCCCCATCGACCTCGGTGTACAAGGTGGGGGGAATCTGGTGCCGCTAGTTGGCGACCTGAATAACGATAAGAAGCTCGACTTTATTTGGGGCAGCGTTGTCTTTCTGGGGAACGGTGACGGAACGTTCAAGCAGCTTCCCCTTACCATTCCTGCTGGAGTTGGAGCGCTCGCGCTTGCCGACCTCAATGGGGACGGAATCCTGGATGTGGTCTCGAGTACGGTTGCACCCCACGGCAGTGCGGTCTACGCCGGTAACGGCGATGGCACCTTCCAGGGCACCCCCTTCTTCACAGTGCCGTTGGCCGCCTACGAGTATCAGGTCTCGATTGCTGTGGGAGATGTAAACGGGGATGGGAATCCGGATCTGCTGGTTGGCGAGTTTGGAATTAACGGTACCAATCTCGCGGTTTTCCTGGGAGACGGACACGGCAACTTTACCGCGGATACGAATACCTACTCCATCAACACACCGGCGCAGCTAGCCCCTAATACGCTGACGCCAACCCGGCTCAACAATCAGGCCCCAGCTCTACCCAATGACAACACGCTCGATGTCTTAGTTGGGCTCCCTGAGGCGAGTGGCAGCCCATATCTCGTTTCCCTGCTAAACCAGAACAATCCGGCGCCCGCTAAGCCCACGCCGCTCACAAGTGAAACAGCCCTGCAGACGTCATTGGCGACGGCCGGCCCAGGCGCAGCAATTACCCTAACAGCCTCTGTTTTCGGGATTAGTCCGACGGGCTCAGTCTCGTTTGCAGCCAATGGCAACAGCCTGGGGACAGAAACTCTTGTCAATGGAACCGCCACGCTGGCCACGTCCTTTGCTAGCGCCGGCAGCTATTCGGTCACGGCCGCTTACGAGGGAGACAGCAACAACACGGCCAGCACTTCTTCTGCCGTCACCATCACGATAACGCCAGCCACGAGCGCTACTACCCTGGTAGCGACACCCAGCGCAGGGAATGTGAATGGGCAGATCACGTTGAAAGCCAGTGTGAGCGGCGACAACCCGACCGGTTCCGTCTCTTTTTCGGCGGGCGCAACGAGTTTGGGAACAGCGACGCTCACGAATGGTGTCGCCACCTTGCAAACGTCGTTCGCGGCCGCCGGGAGCTATACAACGACGGCAGCTTACCAGGGAGACAAGAACAACGCAGCCAGCACCTCCAGCAGTATCACCATTGTGATCGCCGCGCCCGATTTTACGATTGCCGCGACGCCCACATCTGCATCCGTAACACCGGGCCAAACTGCAACCTTTACCTTCACGGTAACTCCAATTGCTGGCTACGCGGGTACCGTGAAATTCTCTTGTGGCTCGCTACCGGCACAGGCAGCGTGTTCATTTTCCCCGGCAACCGCAACGCCTTCGGGCGGCTCTCCGGCTTCCAGCACGCTCACTGTCACCACGGCTGCTGTCGTCGCCGCGCTCAATCCCAACCAACGGTCCGCGCCATCACTTCCGCCTTGGATCCCTGCAGGCGGGCTCGCCCTCGCCGGAGCCATGGGCATTGTTTTCGCTCCCAGTAGGACCAAGCGCTGGAACCGTCGATTGCGGCTGCTTGGCTGGGGAGTGCTATTGAGTTCCATTTCCCTATCGGTGCTGGGGTGTGGTGGTGGTAGCAGCTCGCCTTCCGGTCCGGATACGACGCCGGCGGGGGCTTATACCATATCGGTGAACGCCGCTGACAGCGCAGGCGGCCCGCAACACGCCGTAAGCATTGCGTTGTCGGTTCAGTAGCAGGGTTTTACAACGAGACCCCAGTAAGCAGACGGGCAGCATGGGATGCCCTTATCCGGTATTGCCGAAAGGGAGCATGTAGCCGGATCGACTTGGCGCAGAGACTAAGTACTATTCATAGCGCAATGCTTCGACCGGATGGATCGAAGCTGCGCGCCGAGCGGGAAGCAGACATGCGCTGATGGAGCAAAGGATGAGCAGCAGAGTAGCCGGAATAAGGTTATGTGAGGCCAAATCTTTGCTACTCATCCATGTAATCAGAAGCTTTTCGATGAGCATGTCGACTGCCAATCCCCCGGCAATGCCAATCATGACGCTTCGTGCTGCAGTCCGCACGGCAACCCACGCGACGTGCCGGCGAGACGCACCCAGTGCCATGCGGATGCCCAATTCAGCGGTCCTTTGCGCAACACTATAGGAGACGACACTAAATAGACCCGCGAGAGCAAGCAGCAGCGCAAGAGCCGAGAAGAAACCAAAGAGGACAGAGAAGAGACGCTGACGCGTCCACTGCGAATCGCGTTCGATCGCTTCTTTGAGATCGAAGCTATTCTCCGAGACCTGTTGATCAGAGGAAACCGACTGGACGGCCGCTCTTACAGAATGCAACATTGCCAGCGGCTCGCCTTGAGTACGAATTTCGAACTGTACCCGCGGCCCCATAAAGGTTGTATACGGTAGATATATTGCAGGCACGGCGGGCCTATCCACTCCATCATTGCGTAGATCCGCAATCACTCCGACGACCTGCCGCCAGCCCGCGCTGTCAGGCGAACCTGCCAATACCGGGCCGCTGGCTTTGAGAGAGGGGAGGCGAAGCTGTTGCTCGATTGGATCTTGCTGCGGCCAGTAACGGCGCGCAAAAGCCTCGTTCACTACGGCGACAAAGTCTCCTTGCTCGTTTTCCGCCTGACTCCAAAGACGTCCCCGCACCAGCTTGATATGCAAAGTGGCAAAGAATTCCGGACTGGTGAGATGAACACGAGCCTCCTGACCCGTGCTGCTGCTTTTACTGGCAATATCAATGGGGTAATCAATTCCGCTATACGGTGGCGTCGAGTCGCTGCTAACGGCAACCGAGGTTATCCCCGGGATCGCAGCGATCGTCTGCCGGATTTGATCGACGAAAGCAACGCGACCCTCGCGTGCTTGAATCTCATGCCAATCTTTGGGATTGGTCACATGCATATTTATACCGACTTGCAAGACGTGGTCCGGATCGTAGCCGAGAGGCAAATTGGTGAGATGAAGAAAGGCTCCAATTGCCATTCCAGCGGTAGCAAGCAGGAGGAGTGTCAAAGCGATCTGTCCCGCAATCAGAGGATTGACCTTGCTGCTGCGACCGTTGCCGCCAATTCTGCGCAGCCTCGTCTGCATGGTGCATGCGAGATCGGGGCGCGATAAACGCAACGCCGGAAACAGACCGAAAAGAATTCCACACAGAAGAGCCAGCCCGGCGGAGAACATGAGCATAGGAAGGTTGATGCGGATCACGGATTCCGGCGGGAAGGAATGGGGAGCAAGTTGTAGGGGCAACTTCGCCAGCCAGTAAGATAAACCGACTCCAAGAGCGGCCCCGGACGAGGAAATGACCAGAGCTTCCACCAGCAATTGGCGGATGATTCTCCAGCGGCTGGCCCCAATGGCACTGCGCACAGCCAGTTCGTGCTGGCGCGCCTCACCACGTGCCAAGAGAAGTATGGAACAGTTTGCGCAGCCAATTGCCAATAGCAGCAGAACCCCAGCCAGCAAGAGCGCCAGCGTTCGGCCTGTATTTCGTTCATAGGGAACAATGATCGGTTGCAGATGCAGGTGAAACTTCCTGGCAAACTCGTTGGGATCTTCCTTTGCGAACTGGTGCACGATTGCATTTAATTCCGCGTCTGCCGCTGCTGGGCTGACATTCGCTTTCAGCTTGATCCACGGGGTAAACAACGACCGGATGGGTGGGCTTATACTGTCACGCTGCAGGCTTTTGGGCAGGTACACATCCCCGCCTCCAAAAGTGTCATTGAAGGCAAAGGTGCGCGGCATGACTCCGACAATGGTGTAAAGAATATGGTCAAGCTGCAACGTGCGCCCAACCACAGCGCGGTCACCATGAAAATGACGCTGCCAAAATCGATAATTCAGTACCGCAACATGTTGCCCACCTTGTTCAGCGTCTGATGGTTGAATTCCGCGTCCAAGGAGTGCGCGCACCCCGAAAAACGTATCTGCGTTCTCCGTCAGGTACACCACGGCAACATCTTCGGGGAGATCTTCGCCTGTAAGCTCCGCATTCACGTTGAAGAAGCCGAGAAGACTTTCAATCGACCGGGCCTTCTTAAATACTTCGAATTGCGCTTTATCCATGACAAACCACATCATCCTCGGCCCCTCCTCAGTGATGATGTCGGGGTTCATGATCCTATCCGAATCCGCGTACGGAAAAGGATGGATGAGGGCGGCGTAGATCAGGCTGAACATAGCCGTGGTGGCCCCGATGCCCAACGCAAGCGAGAGGATGGCGACCGTCGAATATCCGGGATTCTTGCATGCAGAACGCAGACCATAGCGGATATCAGCACCAAGTTCATCAAAAGCGCGCAGGCCGATTGCGTCTCTGAATTTCTCATTCTGTGTATCGGGCCGGCCAAGGTCGATGCGCGCCCTGCGTTGTGCATCAGCGGGAGCTATCCCTTGCCGGACCAGGTCGGCCACATGGGCATCGATATGAAATTTGACTTCTTCCTCCACCTCGCGACCGATGCGAGACCGATTGACCATAGCTTTCCACCAGAAGCGGAGGGTAGCGAAGAGGTTCATATCGGCCGGGGTTCCATCCTTTCATCGGAAATTTACTGAGTTCGGAGTGCGCCCTGGGGAACTTCGACCCGCTTCCCCATGCTCTCTCCTATTCGATAAAGGAGAGTACGCCTCCTTCTCTTATTGCGTCAAGGAGGCCGGGGAGGAGCAAATGGCTGAGGCACCCGACGGCCGAGCATTCCGCAAAGGTGCCGTAACCAGGAGCGGATCTGTCTCTGAGATCGAACTTCCTGGAGTGTTTTGATATCTCTCAAATATCATCTCGTTTTGTTCGCGGTACTTTACAACAGAGCCTCTTCCTTACTCTGCGAACCCCGGCGTGCCAATTCTCGCTTACGGTGGATCACAGGTTGCGCTCTTCACCGGGCCGACCTGTTCTGGCGCCACTCCCGGCGCCTTAGCTACTCAAGGAGGAACCTTCGTATGACTCGCCTCGTTCAAAAATTGACCCATGCAGCGCCCATCCTTGCCGCTGTCTTCCTGGCTGCGACCACCAGCGCTTTCGCGCAAAAGACCGAAACCGTTGAAGGTGGCCGGACGATCGTCGCCCTTGCCGACAGCTTCGTTTCCGCTTTGGGCAGTCTTAGCGTAACCCCCGGAACCGTCAGCCCAACCGAGCTGCGTGGAACCAAAGTCAACTTCCCGATCACTGGAGGCGCCATCGATCTAGACACGGGGAGCGGGCAAATCCTGCATGCCGGCGGCCTCACTCTGACAGCGGGAAACACCGAAGTGAAGCTGCAAAGCTTCATCATCGATACCACCAGTTCTCAGCCCGTGATCACTGGACTGGTGGTGGTAAACGGCAAACTTGTGGGCCGCCTCGCGTTATTCAATCTGACTCCGCCGAGCGGTATTAACCTGCCGCTTACGCCTAGCCACGGAGCGCTGGAGACGAAGGACATCGGAGTTACCCTCACCGCGACCGCTGCCAGCGCACTGAACGAGGTTTTCGGGATTAAGGCTCTGGCCGGAGGACTGGAGATTGGTACTGCGAATGGGATAGCGATATTAGCCGGCTGCGATTGAAGATAGGCAATCCATGCACTGGATGTGGCCGGTTTAGTAAGAAAGCGCGAAGCGTTTTGCGCTTTCGCTTCCTGCAATGTGCCCACTCAAGCCAAGACTTGAGTGGGCGCCCCGTTTTCTCCCTCACAGCACACCCACCTGCCGGCCCTTGGAGCGTGAGGTCCAGTTGTCGATTTCCCCGCAGCCCGCAGTACTTTACTGGAACTCAAGCACTACAATTTCTGAATTCGATCCCAGTCGCAGCGGCGGTCCCCAGGTACCCGCTCCGCTTGAAGTAAAGACCTGCATCTTCCCGATGCGACTTAAGCCGTAGACAAACCGGCGGTAAATGCGGCGCGCCATCCAGCTCCAGGGTATGAACTGCCCAAGGTGCGTATGCCCGGATAGCTGCAGAGAAACGCCGGCGGCCTCGGCAATTTCGGGATGGTCGGGCGCATGCGTTAATAGAATGCTGGCGCGATTGCGATCCAAATGGATGCCTTGTAACGCTGCAGTAAAACGCCCGCTTTGTGCCGCGTTCCGGTACGGCACACCAACAATTTGCAAACCATCCGCTTCCACCTTCTCATTGCTGAGCACGCGCACGCCGGCCGCCGTGATGGCTTGCAGATATTTGCTGTCGTCCCCAAACTGCTCGTGGTTGCCGGCGACAAAGTACACGCCGTGCGGGGCCATCAGCTTGCTCAACGGCTCCGCTGCTCGGCGGACATCGATGGCCGTGCCGTCATACAGATCGCCGGCAATAAAAATAGCGTCCGGCTCTTCCTTTAAAATCTTTGCAATCATCCGCCGCAGAAAACTGCCGTTTCGCACATGCCCGAGGTGCAGGTCGCTGATGAGCGCCACCCTTCGCCCGATCCACGCCGGCGGCAAGTTCGCGAGCCGTACTGTGGTTCGAGTGATGCGCGTCCAGCCTGCGTTGAACACCCCGTAGACCCCGGCCAATACGGCAGCGCCGAACAGCCATTCCACCACCCGATGGAAGTTCACGTTGAGCGCAGCCAGCCGCGCAATGCCGAAGATGATCCATGAGAAAACAGATGCGAAGAAGAGGAATGTCAAGAAGCCCAACCAGACCGCGGCAACGGTGTAGAACACGCGCACCGCAGCAGTTGTATAGCGGAAGGCAAGGAGGGAGGCGGCAACAAAGCTCACCGACAACAAGCCGAGAACCAGCCTGATCCAGAACGTCCCCGGGACATCGCTTCCCGCGGGAGAAAATGTCCACGTCTCATAGACAATGAAATGCGACAGAAAAAGTACGGTCTGCAGAACTACGATGAAACCGATCAAACCTCTTTGTATCCGCATGTTGAGTTAGATTCCCCAATCTGCCACTCGGATGTTGGCGTAGCGCCCCGGAAATTATCAGAAAGGTCAAACGCAAGAGCCCAATCGCCCTAACCAGGCGGTACAGAAACTGCAGGGCGATCATCCGTCTGTCTTTCCAAAAGGAACCAGTCACGAACCTTGATCACCGCATCGGCGAAGGCCTGGGGCGCCTGCTGCGGAAGGTTGTGTCCTGCCTCGACGACGCGGTGTTCATGCCGTCCGGCAAACATGCGAGCGTGGTCCGCGGTCCCACCAGGCTTGAGCGGATCGACCGCACCGTCGATCGTCACCGCCGGCACTTTCACCGTGGGCTTCTGGGCCAATTGATCTTCGAGCGGTTGCAGCGCAGGGTCGCCCGCCTCAAGGCCAAAGACGGTGCGGTAACAATGGATCACGACTTCCACGAAATCAGGATTTTCAAAAGCGACCGCGGACTGGGCGAACGTCGCTTCATCGAATTGCCAGCCGGGCGACCATTCTGTCCACAGCATCCGGCACAGTGCGCGGCGGTGTTTTGCCAGGCATTCACGCCCACGCTCGGTCTGAAAGAGATGTTGATACCAGAAGACGCGTTCAAGCGATGGTGCGACGGGATGCCGTTGTTGACTCACATCGATGATGTCGTAGCCCGCATATGAGACAAGGCCGCCCATGCGTTCTGGCCATAGCGCCGCCGCCACGCAAGAAGCATTCCCTCCCCAATCAAAACCACCGAGGATGGGGAGTTCCAGATCGAGAGCGTCGGCCAGCTGGACGATGTCGCGGCCGCGGGCAGCCTGCTGCCCACTCCGCATGACATGGTCGGAAACAAAGCGGGTTGGGCCGAACCCGCGAGTATAGGGCGCGATGACCGTGGCTCCTGCTCGTGCCAGGATCGTAGCCACCTCAGCAAAAGAATGCGCGTCGTAGGGGAAGCCGTGCGACAGGATCACCGGCCAGCCATCGGTGGGCCCGTGCTCGACATAGGCGATCCGAAGGTCGTCGGTCTCGACACTTTTCACCGCCTGCTCATTCATGCAAGCCATCTCCCGTTACGGTGGAGACGAACGCGCGCAGGTCGGCGAGCATCAGGCCGGGCTGTTCCAAGGCAGCGAAATGGCCACCCGACGACATCTCGCTCCAATGAACAATGTTGTAGGTCTTCGCGGCAAAGGAGCGCGGCGGTGGTAGAAACACGGGATCGGGGAAGGCCGCGACGCCGGCCGGCACCCGGATGCGCGTGCCGGCAGGAAACTTCTGCGATCCCTCCAGACGCTTGCCGTGATAAATCCAGGTCGCGGTCACAGCCGACGATGGCGCGACATAAAGCATGATATTGGTGAGCAGCTGCTCTTCTGAAAACTTCCTCCAGACGTCCGGGCTGCCGTCGGCGGTCGCCGGCAGGTCCGCCCACTTGCCGAACTTTTCCAGTATCCAGCCAGCCACCCCAACCGGACTGTCGGCCATCGCCACCCCCAGCGTCTGCGGACGGGTCTCCTGCTCGTGGTTGTACCCGGTTTCCCAATCGAGGATTACGGCCCGCTTAGAGAACCAATCCTTCTCCTCCGGGGTTGCCGGAGTGGCATCCTCGGCCAGGACGTTGACCATGTTGATGTGGAAGCCGAGCAAGGTGCCGGGTTGCTTGTACGCCATCCAGCTCGCGATGTTGGCTCCCCAGTCCCCGCCTTGGACGATATAACGGGCCTGCCCGAACAGCTGGACCATCAGGGCGTGCATGAGCTCGCCGGCCCGGCGCGGCCCGATGATGCCGCTGATCGGCTTGGAGAAGGCAAAGCCTGGAAGCGAGGGGACAACTACGTCGTGCCCATCTGCCGCTAGCGGATCAAGCAGATGTTCAAATTCAAGGAATGAGCCCGGCCAGCCGTGGAGAAGAAGGAGCGGCAGCTTAGAGCCATTGCCCCGTACATGCACGAAGTGTATTCGCTCACCCTCGATGTCGGTTGCGAAGTTGGGGAGCTGGTTGAGGCGCTGTTCGACCTTGCGCCAATCGTAGGCGTCTCGCCAGTAGGCGACGAGGCGCTTCAGGTCACTGACCCCAACCCCCGACCTCCAGCCCCCTGCGTCGGGAAGCTGGCTCCAATCGTACCCCTCAACCTTTGCCCTAATGGCGGCGAGCCGTTCATCGGATATGTCGATCGTGTAGGGTAAGACCATCTTCCTGTCCAGGATGCGCCGCCCTCCCCCACGCTCTGGTATGGCAGCGTTCCATATTGATTAGCCTGCATTCCGGAAAGATGGACTTTTTTCAATCCATGGTGCATCGGTCAATCAGGGAACATTACCACCTTGTAATCAAGCCGTGAGATAAACGGTCGATTACCGCTCTTCCTTACGGCTAATCCGCGTTAAAAATTAAGTGAGACTGCAGCGTTCGTCGAGGGCTCTTTGGCAGCTCGAGGTAGATCTGCTTTAGCAGTCACTGACGGCAATTTCATTTTCGAGGCCATTATGCACCGATTGTGCTCTTTCTTCGCGTTGTCTGGATTTATCGTTTCCACGGTCTTGTGGACCATCCCAGGCATCGCGCAAGTGGGTCGCAGCGGTTTGACGGGCACGGTTACTGATCCGTCAGGCAGGCTGCTGGGGCAAACACACGTCACTGCTGTGGAGAATTCGACCCAGTTGCGACGTGAGGGGATTTCAGACAGCGATGGACGATATGAGATTGCTGAGCTTCCTGTGGGGAGATACACCATCATCTTCGATCATCCCGGCTTCAAGACTCTGACGTTCGTCAATGTGGAGCAGGTGGTTGGAAGCACGCGCACACTGGATGCGGCCTTGCGTGTATCCGGCGGCCAGGAGCGCGTGGAAGTTTCCGTCACTTCGGAGCTGGTGGACCGCAATACCGCCGCGGTGACGGGCCTGATCGAGAAGAAGCAGGCCGACGAACTGCCGCTCAACGGCCGTAACTGGGCGTCGCTGACGGCATACATCCCGGGCGCCATCGACACCGGTGGCAGTAACCAGCGGTCGATCCGGTTCGCCGGACGGGGCCTTGACGACAGCAACTTCACCTATGACGGCATTGACGCGACCAACATCGTGAACCAGACGCAGCGCGCGTGGGCGCGGCTCTCCATTCCGCTGGACGCGATCGCTGAGTTCCGCGTCGATACGCTACTGGCAACCGCCGAGGAAGGCGCGACGGGCGGCGCTCAACTGGCCGTCACTTCGCCTTCGGGTACAAGCCAGTACCACGGGCGGCTCTTTGAGTTCTTGCGCAATAACTACTTTGACGCGCCCGAGCCATCCTGGGCCTCCAACGGCGAATCGCAGCAGCCGCTTCGCTTGAATCAATTCGGCGGAGCCCTCGGCGGACCCGTTGTGCACGACAGGACTTTCTTCTATCTCGCTTCTGAAGCCTACCGGCAAGTCTGGGGCTATCCGGTGAGCGGCGACGTGCCGAGCGCGGCTTTCAAGGCTACGGTTCCGATTTCGTCCCCGGTTTACGGAATCGTGAACGCCTACCCCGGGGCGGGTCCAAAGACATTTCTGACCCCCTACACGCCGGCAAACGACCCCGGCGACCCGTACTATGCGAACTATGATCTGTTGACCTGCTCATGCACGCAGGTGGTCAACGAGAACTCGGCGATGCTGCGGCTCGACCAGCATTTTTCAACCAGGACGACCGGTTTCATGCGCTTCAATTACGATCGCTCGGTCAATACGCAGCCGGTTTCAACTGCCGCGACCGATTTGCAGCAGAGGGTGACCACCCCGGTCAACGGCGCGCTTGAATTGCTGCACGTTTTCAGTTCCTACCTGACGAATGAGGCCGAGTTCGGATACAACCGCGCCACCTCCAACACCTACAACACGAGCAAAACCGGCTCCATCTATCAGATTGCGATTTCTACCGGACCTGGACCGGGATTCGGCACGCAAAACTACGACTACAACAGCATCTACGTGGGGAACACATTTTCCGGGATCGATAACCTGACCTGGCTCCATGGGCGGCAAACCGTCAAAGCCGGAGTGGAAATACGTCACATTCAGTTGAACCAGCACTACGGGGAACACGGAACAGTTACGTTTTCCTCACTGGAGCAGTTGGCAGCGAATAAGGTGGCCAAAGCAAGTCTCTCTGGTGCCCTGCCGATCAACGATTTGCGCAAGAACTGGTTCATCGGTTACATCCAGGACGAGTTCAAGGTGCGGGCCAATTTCACGCTAAACGTGGGCGCTCGCTACACCGTCTTCCAGATATTCCACGAGGCGCATGGCAAGGCCAACCCCTTCGATTTCGACACCTGCGGTCCCCAGGGATTCTGCGGTGTGGGCGCCAGCTTCGGCCAGCAAAACTATGGTGACTTTGATCCCCGCGTAGCCGTGACCTGGTCGCCCGTGCAGGACAGAAAAACGATTGTTCGCGCTGGATTCGGAATGTACCACGAAGATGGCCAGTTGGACGATCAGAATCTGCCCGCCAAGAATGAAATTCCCTCCTACTCGGTGAAGAATGTCACCTATCCGCCCGACCCGTACTTCACTACAGGAACCATCTCACCCAACGCCGAACAACGGGACCGCAAGGACACGTATGTTGAGCAGTGGGACCTTTCCGTGCAGCGGGAGTTGCCGGCGAATTTTCTGAGCATGGTCTCTTACCTGGGAAGCCATGGCGTCCACCTGCTCGAAACCAACGTCGTGAACCTGATCAATCCGGCTACCCGGATTGCGCAATATCCTTCCTTTGCTCCAGCCATTG
This sequence comes from uncultured Acidobacteriaceae bacterium, assembly GCA_963743365.1. Lineage (GTDB taxonomy): Bacteria > Acidobacteriota > Terriglobia > Terriglobales > Acidobacteriaceae > PALSA-350. The sequence continues at coordinate 24,344 of CAVUQE010000032.1, read as the reverse complement.
GATGGCGCGGCTCGATTGGCGCGAGCTCCTACAATGGCCTCTCGGTGTCAGTGCGCCGGCCGTTTTCGACCGGGCTCCTGATAGCGGCAAATTATGCGTACACGCACGAGATCGACAATGGCTCCAACGGTAGCGGGGACGGCGATGAGATATCGCCGCAGAACGCATTCTGCCTGCCCTGTGAGTGGGCCAGCGGCGCCTGGGACGCCACCCATGTAGTCAATGGCAACGCGGTCTATGAACTTCCCTTCGGCCGGGGCAAGCCGATGCTGAACCAACGCGGCGTTGCCAGCGCCATCGCCGGCAACTGGCAACTGACCACGACGGCGCTGGCCCGCACTGGCTTTCCGGTCAATGTGCTTATGCCCAGCAGCTACGTCGCGCCGGATGGGAACTCCGGCACGCAGCGTCCCGACCTGGTGCCCGGCGTCTCTCTCGTTCCGCCCGGGGGCAGGAATGTCCGCCACTGGATTAATCCCGCAGCGTTTGCTAAGCCGGCTGGAGAATTCGGCGATGCGCCGCGCAACCTGCTTCGCGGGCCGGGCACGTGGCAAACCGATGTCGGCGCAGCCAAAACGTTTCTACTTGCGGAACGCGCGCAATTGGAATTCCGCGCGGAGTTCTACAACATCTTCAATCACCCGCAGTTGGGTCAGCCGCAGGCCACTTTCAATCCCTCCGACCCCGCGGGGTTCGGCAGCATCATCAATACGGTGAACTTGAACACAGCAATCGTATCGCCAATAACGCCTGTGGGCTCGGGAACACCGCGCGAGATCCAGTTGGCCCTGCGGTTGGAGTTCTAAAGAAAGATGCCATCGAGGAAAGCAATGCGGGACAGGTACATGCAACTATGAAGACTATCGGTTGGTGATTTGGTGCAGAAGCGCCGTGGTCCGCCATTTTGCAGGCCGGAACACTTTTTTAAGCTGGTGGAATGTCTCTCTCTCGTTGCCGGCAATCGCGTTTTTAACGAGTATGTCCCGCCATCCCGAAGGCATGGGGAACGCATTTGTTGCCGGTCCCTCTTCTCCTCGGGAGAGGAGCATTAAGGCCCGATTTAAATCGCGTTGGACCTCCGTTCCGTCTTTGTTCACAGAGAAGGAGGAAAGAGCTTTGTTCCGATTTAATTGCGGCTTGATGCTGTCCAACATACGTGCGAGGCGGCGTTCTCTGTTTTGATCGTCCATCCCTGTATTTTTGTCCAGGAACCGGCAGATGCGATCGCAGACTTTTGGGCTGTCACGCAAAAGTTCCTCATAGCTGAAGAAGAAGGTTTGCCGCGACACATCCTCATCGGAGATGAGTGTAGACATATACTTCTGCCAAAGCAGTAATGCCGACGGCATGGAGAAATCTCGACGAGCACACAAAGAGGACGCGATGGCCATAGGGTCTCGAAGTGGAACGAGATACACAACACGTCCCCAGATCTCCTTCCAAAAAGGTAGCAGGATGGATAACCTGGGATCCTTCCAAAGCCATATCGTCTGATTTGCATTCAAGGTCGCTAATAGCTTGTGGGCGCGACGACGGAGAAAGCCTCTCTTTGCCAGCCTGGCAAGGCGCTTCCGTCCTTCCTCCGTAGGAGGCACCTTCCATGAAGAGTGCACCGCAGAGAGCAGGTCGTCATTGAGCTTCACCAGGGCACGATGCTCCCAATACCCGCGGGGATTTCCGTCATTCGGCTCGATGAGGAGGCTCGTATCAACGTGTGCTCCCCATTGATAGGCTATTTCGGCAGCCAGGGAAGTGCCGCTGCGGTGCATCCCAAGGACGATGACCCCGGTACCTGTGCTGCTTTGGTTGGTTGGCATTTATGAATCTCTGCAAAGCCGATGCGGATAGGAAAACATAGTCCGATGACAACGGACGAATAAGACGAGCCGGGGGATTACGGGTCGGCAGCAGATCTGCAGAAAAAAGCAATGTGGATTTGGCCGGGATCGAAGCGGACGACTTCCGTCGCATGCCGCGACCTGAATAGTTCAAGCGGCCATTTACAATCGCCGGGAGCGGCCATTCGAGCTCTCGCTTCCAGCGGTCTTGTTGAGTGCGTTGGACTCCAGGTACGAGAGGATGAGATCGACGCATTCATCCGGACCTCTCACAACCGTGTCCAGGCGAATCTCAGGAGCCTTTGGTGGTTCATAATTGCTATCGATGCCGGTGAAGTTTGCCAACTCACCGCGGCGAGCTTTAGCGTAAAGGCCCTTGGGGTCACGACGCTCGCATTCTTCGAGCGAAGCATCGACATAGATCTCTACAAATTCGTCCGGCTCAAACCGCGAACGGGCAAGGTCCCGTTCCGTGCGATAGGGACTGATGAATGCGACGATAACCACCAGACCCGCGTCCACGAACAAGCGGGCAACTTCCATCGCGCGGCGAATATTCTCCCAACGGTCGGCCTCGGTGAATCCCAGGTCCTGGCTCAGCCCGTGCCGTATGTTGTCGCCATCGAGAATATAAGTGTGTCTGCCGCAAGCGAACAGCTGTTTTTCGAGCAGGTTCGCAATCGTCGACTTGCCCGAGCCCGATAAACCGGTCAACCAGAGGCAGAATGGCTTTTGCAGCTTCTGCCGGGCGCGGGCGTCTTTGCTGATGTCTGAAATCTGCCAAGGGATGTTTTGCGCCGGGCGGAGGGCCAATTTGATTATCCCCGCTCCAACCGTCTAATGTGTGAGCCGGGCACCGCTGACCATATCGCCTTCGGCAACAAATGGAACGGGACAGAGACATAGTTGCCGATCGAATATGTCATCAACGGCTCAGGTACCATCGCTATTCGCTTCCCGGATACTTTCTATGGACTCGGCTCCCAAACTGGCAGGCTTGCCGTGTATTTCACAATCTTAACCCAGGGTTTGCCTCAGATTCATGAGTGGCAGCAGTAACGTTCAGGGCCGCGGGCCGGAGGAGCCTCCAAATTCTTGGGAAACGGGGTCAAACCCGACCGCTCGGGCGCAGAGAAATTTAACGAAATGTAACAATTCTCGGGCCATTGTTGCCAAACTCCGCACCCCACTCGCTGATTCGACGCCCGGGCCTAAACGTTTGGCGGCTGGATCTCAGCTTCCCAAACTGTGTCGACTGCTTCCGAGACCCGCAGCGTTCCCCCGCCGCCAACGTGGTCGATGCGATAGACGATGCCGCTCTGCATCACACACTGATGTCGAGCAAGCTCGCGTGGATGCTCGACCTTCCCAAGGTAATTGCCTCGGTCATCGAAAACCCGATACCCAAACATCCGCAAACCTCGGCATGATCTTAGCCCACACATTGCAGACTGGCTCATAGGCCGGGCGCGCCGAAGAATCCCCTTGCAAGCTCCGAGGTGAGCGTGAAACAAAATATTAAGGCCGAGTGCCCGATGAGTTAAGCTGGATCGGAATGAGAGATGCAGACGATATAGCGCGGTTTAATGAACGAATACTGGATGCTGCTCGAACAGTTGTGCAATCTAAGGGATCCAACGAATTCACCATTCAGGAGATAGTGAGGCTGATCAGGTCCGATTATCCGGAATTTTCGGAGGGTGCGATCCGGAAGAGTGTAATTTCCCAATGCAGCCGAAGCGGCGGAGACAGTGCGATGGCGTGGCCTGGAAATTTCAAGAAAATTCGGAACGGCCTCTTTCACCTGCGTATTTCATCAGCAAGGGAAGGCTCGATAAACGGGAAGAGTACCTCGGGGCCATGGATTTCAGTAATTTAGGTCGCCGTTTCCTACGGCAGACCTCCGTACGACTGAACCGGGTCTTTAAGCCAATTTAAAATTGCTTATGGAAAGCTCCTCCGAACACATCACGGTATCGATCAAAACCTGTGAGGAATCTTTAAGCTTATGAACAGCTCAGCACTGCTGCCCGTCTCAGACGAGATGCGAGAATGGTGCTCGATTCTTGGAAAAGAGATGAAGCGATGGCCTGGCGTAAAGGTTAGCCATTTGTTTGGTACCCTCGCCTTTCATCACCGAAAGGTCATGTTTGCGATGCTTCCTGAAAAGCGCAGTGTTGACGGCTTCTCTGCGATTTCGTTCCGGGCGTCGGCCGACGGAAGGAACGGCCAGGATGTCGATTGGCGGACTTTCGAGCTAACGGACCCCGAACGGATAAACGATGCTATTTTGTTGCTCGACAAAGCCTATAGAGAAAGTGTCCTTCATCCGTTTTCAGATTTGTGACCTACAACATAACTTCGAACGGGGTCTTTAAACCCGAAGGTCCACTGCTACCAACCTTCAAAATGATGTTTACCGATGTTCTGCTCAGGCCTCGTCGACGCCTATATGTCGACGAACGCCCCACTCGGCACCGGTAGGCTTCGCGAGCAACGCCGCCGCGCTCAAGACAAACTACCCGCAAGAGACGACGAATCGGATTTCTGCCCAACCAGACTCAAGCTGAGGCGGAGGCGATTCAAACTCCGTGGGCGGCGCGGCTCAAGGCCGTCAAAAGACCCAGACCTAGAGTGGTAGGGTAGGATTTTGGCAGACAGAATGACGCAAACTCATCGAGTCGCGATCCTGATTCCTTTGGCGGTTGGCGCGGGCGCCGTCCTATGTACGATCTTTATCCACGCGCTGGCTGTGGGCGCGACAGTAAACTTCGTTCGCCATGAGAGAAGGTTGGGCCGCGCGGGCGCAGGTTTCTGGATCGATCTTGCCATCGTTGTGTTGGCGATATCATTCGCGTTCGTGGCGCACCTGATTGAGATCGCCTTGTGGGCGGGGCTGTTCGTAATTTGCGGAGAATTCCAAGAATTTGGATTCGCCTACTACCACTCAGCGGTCAACTATACGACCTTGGGTTACGGTGATGTGATTATGACCCCGTCGTGGAAGTTGCTAGGACCGCTGGAAGCAGCCAATGGAGCGCTCATGTTCGGCGTTTCGACCGCAATGATTTTTGCTGTCATTGTGCGATTGGTTCAAACTAAGTTTGAGGACCTTAGGGACTGAGTGCTTATCGAAGCGCTTGGCAGCCGCGCGTGATCTGGATGACAGTATTGAAAGCGCACTCGAAAGCCCGGGTGCGGATGTATCCGCCCACGACCCAAAAGTTGATCTGGCCTCTCGCCGCGCGAACGCCTTCTGCGTTCTACCTGGTGGCGAGGTTGCTAAACCATGAGAAACGCAGCTAAAAGCCAAACACAAAGATGGCGCCGAGGCATAGGGGACCGTTGTTAAAAGAACCCTAACGTTTGGAGTTGGGGGTAACTGAACCCGACGGGTCCGACCGTCATTCGGAGCGCAACGCTTCCATAACATCCACGCGCGCAGCGCGTACCGCAGGCAGCGCCGACGCGATAACCGCCACCGCCATCAGCACAAACGCGGAGACAAACACAGGCAATGCGCCCGGCATCTTGACGTCCAGGAAATATCTTCCCGCCAAACGCGCCAGCACCAGTCCGAATGCCGCGCCCGCAAGGACGCCCACCGCGGCAATCACGGTGCCCTCCGCAATCACGCCCTTGAGGAGCCGCTGCGGCTCCGATCCGAGGGCTAGCCGGATGCCGAATTCCCGCGTCCTCGCGCTCACCGAGAACGCCAGCACGCCCGCGACGCCCACCACGGCAATCGCCAACGCCACGGCCGCGAATACGCCAAATACCAGCGAATTTAAACGGTCCGGGGTGAGCACCTCGGCACGGATGTCTTCGAGAGTCGCGGCGTGCTCAACCGGCTGCTCGGCGGACATGTCGCGAATAACCCGTGTGACCGGCGCGACCAGCGCATAAGGATTCCCACTCGTGTGGATGAAAAGACGGCCGCCAAACATCGTACCTTCTTCAAAGGGGCTGTAAACGCTGACCGTGGGCTCAGGAACGACGTGCCCGTCGTCAATATCGGCCGTGACACCGATGATTCGGTGCGGAGCCATAAGACGCGACTTTTCGAGATCGGTCCCGGGGTAGAATTGCAGCCCGGGATCCGTCCAATAGACATGCCGATTGACCGCATCCTGGTTGGGGAACATGCGCTGTGCGAGGGTCTCGCTCACGATAACGACCGGCTCTTCATTGTTCTTGTCATCAAGCGCATTGAAATCGCGGCCGGCAAGGATAGGAACGCCAAGCGACGCAAAGAATCCGGGAGAGATGACACGCCACTGCGCCCGCGGATCCTCTACACCGGCGGTGTGGACGTGTCCGTCGGCGGAGAATTGCAGACCTGGACCAAGCCCATCGCGCCAGGGAACCACGTTGCCGAAGGCAGTCTTACTTACGCCCGGTAGGCTATCAATGCGGCGTATCGCCTCCTTGTAGAAATCGACGACCTGCTGTGGTGTCTTCCCGTAGGACATGGCAGGAACATCGACAGCGAGGACGTGTTGCATGTCCAGACCTGTCTGTGTCCTTTGCATTGCGATCAACGTAGTGATCAATGTACTTGCCCCGGCCAGCAACACGAAGGACGCGGCGATTTGTGTCACTGCGAAGATCCGCTGGCGGCGGGTCGTGCTCCCGGTGATGCGCACACTTCCGCTTGATGGGCTTAGTCCACTCGACGTTCCCGAAGAGGGCAGGCGCGGGACGAAGGCGAGAATCACTGCGGCCACGACGGCCAGTGCCGCTCCGACCCAAAGCAAGCTCGAATCGACTCTGAAGTCCAGCGCTCGGACGGAGAAGCGCGCGGCATAGCGGGCCAGGATGGCCACCATCGGCTGCGCGCTCATTACGCCGAGCGCGGCGCCGGCGCCGCAGAGTAGGAGGCTCTCAGCCAACAGCATGCGGCGCAACGCGCCTCTGCTCGCGCCGAGTGCCACGCGGACTGCCAGTTCGCCTTCGCGGCGAACCGTCCGTGCCAAAATCAGGTTGGCGACATTGGAACACGCGATGATGAAGATCAGCCCTGACGCTACGAGCAGCACCAGCAGCACGGTCCGGGCGCCCGACGTGATCTGGTCACGAAGCAACTTCGCCCCAATCTGGAAGTCCGCATCCTTCGGATAGGCTTCGGGGTGGTCCTTCTTCATCGCGGCATAGGCAGATCGCAACTCAGCCCGAGCCTGATCGAGGGTGACTCCGGGAGCCAGACGGCCGAAAAGCTCAGTCATGCGATGGATGCGGCCGGTAACCATGGTTGCGGAAAGATGGTGCGGGCTGGTGACCACGTTGGAGATGATTTCCGTATCTTGGGGATATGGGACGCAAGGTTCGAGAACGCCAATCACTGTCGCGGACCGGTCACCGATGCTACCCAGTCGAACGGTTTTCCCGATGACTGAGGGATCCTTGTGAAGAGCGGTGGCCCAGAAACGGTACGTGAGGACAACGACACCGGCAGCTTTAGGACCGTCATCCGCAGGTCCGATGAGGCGACCGAGCACGGGATGAAGGCCCATCACGTCGAAATACGTGCCGCTGACGACGCCACCTCGAATGGAACGAGGCTCACCGAGGCCGATCATCGTGAAGTCCATGGCGGAGAAGTCGCCAAACGCGCTCACGGTTTTCACGCTTGCGCGCAAATCCTGTATCTCAGGTACAGAAAACGTTGAGTTTTCGTCTTGCATGCCGGGAGCGCTCTGTCGGATATAGATCAGCCGGTCCTCGTCGCGGTTGACGAGAGGCTTGAGCAGGACTCCGCGAACTAACGTGAAAATAGCGGCGTTCGCGCCGATGCCGAGTGACAACGTGAGAACCACGGCGATCGCCAAGCCGGGGGTCCGAATTAAGGAGTGCGCTGCAACCCTCAGATCGCGAAAGAATGACATGTTCTCTACCCCTCACTGCCCCGGTATCAGCATCGTGCTTGCCAATGCCAAGCGTCACATTCTAAACGGCGTGATATGTAGTAAGTTAGTTCGCTCTGTCCGTTTCAGGACACCACTGTAGCAAATCCGGACACTCAACACAGCCTTGGCATTCAGGACGATTGCTTTCATGCGGAGAGACGGCGCCACCTGTCCGAGACGATTTTACGGGCAGATGGCGCTGAGCGTGCTGTATCCAGGGTCTCAATAGGTTTCTTGACAGATCTACAACACGTGTTATAGACAATACAACACGTGTTGGAGGGCCTCATGCCCAGCCCGAAGTTGTCAAAGCTCGAACTACAGATCATGGAAACCCTCTGGACTCGCGGCGAGATATCCATCCGCGAGATTCAGGAGAGCTTTCCGGAAAAGTCCAGGCCATCCTATGGAACCATCCAGATCACGATCTATCGGATGGAAGAGAAGAAGATCCTGCGCCGCACAAAGAAGGTTGGCAACTTCCACCTTTTTGAGCCGCTCGTCTCGCGTGATGCAGCTCAACTGAGATTGATCGATGAACTTGTCGCGATGTTCGGCGGACGCTCCCAGTTAGTCATGATGCATCTTGTCAGGTCTGGGAAGCTGAGGCTGGAGGACGTGAAAGAGGCCGAGCGGGAACTCAAGAGACTGCAGCGAAAGGACAAATCGCTATGACCCCCGAGTCTCTTGCTCCGATATGGGCAAACGGGGTACGTGAGTTGTGCAATCACCTGTGGCAGTCCACATTTTTCGTTGGCATGGCCGCGTTGCTCGCACTCCTACTGCGGAAGAACCAGGCGCGGATACGGTACTGGCTGTGGATGGCAGCGTCGGCCAAGTTCCTGATTCCCTTCTCGCTGCTGGTCAGCCTGGGAAGCCATCTCCTCTGGCCCACCCATGCGATAGCGCCGAGGACCACTGCTTACGTTGCAATCGAACAGATGGGCCAGCCCTTCCTGGAGGTGACGGCCCCGAACACACCAATGGCCATTCCCGCAGCGCAGCCACCAGCTTCCCACGTTCCGATTCGCATTGTCACACCTATGCTCACGGCGGTCTGGCTGATTGGCTTCATTACGATGATGAGCTTTTGGTGTGTGCAGTGGCGGCGAATCTCCAGATTAGTGCGGTCGGCAAGGCCGTTGATCGAGGGGCGCGAGGTTGACCTCCTACGCAAAGCGGAGCGGGCAGCAAGATTGCCGAGATCAGTCCCGCTATTGTCTTCAGGCAACTCGATGGAGCCGGGAGTCTTTGGCATCATCCGCCCCGTCTTGCTGTGGCCAGAAGCAATCGCCCGTCAGATGGACGACGCGCATCTGGAGTCCGTTCTCGCGCACGAGGTATGCCATGTACAGCGCCGCGACAATCTAACCTCTGCGATCCACATGCTGGTGGAGGCGATCTTCTGGTTCTATCCGGTCGTGTGGTGGATGGAGAGGCAACTGGTAAAGGAGCGTGAGCTTGCCTGCGACGAAGCCGTTTTGCAACTCGGCAATGAGGCGGCGGTTTATGCGGAAAGTATTCTCAACGTCTGCAAGTTCTATACCGAATCTCCCGTCGCATGCATGTCGGGTGTTACGGGATCGGAGCTGAAGCAGCGGATCGCGCGGATCATGTCCAGACAGGGTGTGCGGAAACTGGACCTGCGACGGAAGGCAACGTTGGCGCTGGCCTGTGTGCTTGCAGTGGGCGTACCCCTCGCGGCGGGTTTTTTGCGCGCAGCGCAAGTACAGACGCAGCCGGAGCCGGTTGAGAAGAGCGGCATCGCCGGAGCGTGGCAGGGTACTGAGCACACGCCGGACGGCCACGATCTGCGCATGCTGCTGAAGATCGCGAAGGACCAGAAGGGCGCGCTGAGTGCGACTCTGTACAGCCTCGACCAAGGGGAGTTGCCGCCGTCCAGCGCACCAGTAAGTTTTCAAGAAGGAAAGCTGCGTCTCGTGTTTGATTTTCCGGGGCTGGCGTATGAGGGGACCATGTCGGCAGACGGGAATTCCATGAGCGGGACGATGACGTACGCCAAACGCTCTTTGCCTCTGGCGCTGCAACGCACGAAGCCAGAGGCCGAATGGGCGATTCCTTCTGCGCCTGCGAAGATTGCGCCGATGGCCCCGGACGCAAAGCCAGATGTGGAGGTGGCCACGATCAAACCGGCCCGGCCGGGAAACGATCAAATGCAGTTTGAAACGCACGGAGGGACCCTGCTCATCAAAAACCTCACGCTCAGCTTCATCATGAGCTTCGCGTATGACTTGCCAGTGCGGCAGATCGTGGACAAGCCGGGTTGGATGGACACGGACAAATGGGACATTGAGGCGAAGGCAGATACACCGGGGGAGCTCAGCGTTCCGCAACTGAAAGGGATGATGCAGAAGCTGTTCGCCGAGCGATTCGCGCTGCAGGTTCATGAAGAAAAGCGGAAGATGCCTGCCTTCGTTCTGACCGTGACCAAGGACGGCCCGAAGATGACGAAGGTAACAGACGCGTCGTTAGCGCCAGGCCAGACGTTGTACCCTCGAGGCGTGATCATCGGGAAAAGCATCGCCGTAGCTGGTCTCGCGCAGACGTTGCAAGAGTACGTTTTTAGCAAGCCGGTGGTGGACCAGACGGGACTCGACGGCCGGTGGGACTTCACGTTGAGATGGACTCCCGATGAGACGCAATTTTCGGATGCGCCGGAGTCGATGCGTCACCCTGCGGATGACGCGAATGCGTGGCCGCCGCTGTTCACTGCCATACAAGAGCAGCTAGGGCTGAAGCTGGAAGCGCAGAAGGCGGACGTGAAAGTGCTGGTGGTTGATCACGTGGATCATCCGTCGCCGAATTAAAAGTGGCGACGCGAGATCTTATTTCTTTAGCAAGCGCTAAGCCACTCTAGGCCGTCATGATCTTGTCTGGCGTTATGGGATATTCCCTTATCCTCTTGCCCGTGGCATTGTAAATCGCGTTCGCTACCGCGGCTGCGGCTCCAGTGATTCCGATCTCTCCTATACCACGGGAGCCGATAGGGTTGAACTTCACGTCCGGTATATCGAGGACAGTCACGTCGATCTCGCCGATATCCGCATTTACTGGTACGTGGTATTCAGCCAGGGATTCATTCACCACTCGGCCATACACGGGGTCAATGTGCGCTTCTTCGTAAAGCGCGAAAGATATGCCCCACACGATCCCGCCCATCAGCTGATTGAGCCCGGTCTTACGATTTAGAAGCGTTCCGATGTCGTAGGTGCCTACGACTTTGCGGACCTTGACCATGTGAGTGTCCTTGTCCACCGCAACTTCAACGAAGACCGCGCCCCATGAATACGAACTCATTGAGTCCTTCGCTTCCGAAGGCTCGGCCGATCCGCTGGCCTCTACCGGCTTATTGCCGTTGCGCGCGATCAAATCCGCAAGACTATCCGCTTGCTCGGGATTGTTTTTGTTGAAAAGCTTTCCTTCCTTGGCCTCGATATCCAAGGTCTTCAGCCCGTGCAAGGGGGATGCCGCATCGGCGATAGCCAGATCGGCCAATTTCAACTTCAACTGCGTGGTTGCATCCTGGATGGCCGGCAACACGGAGGCAGAAGACTGTGACCCTCCTGACACCGGAGCCTTAGGAAGCGACGAATCACCAAGTTTCACCTCGACGAGTGAGGGGTCAATCCCGAGGCCAGCCGCTGCCTGTTGAGCCATGATTGTGTACGTGCCGGTGCCCAAATCCTGCGTGCCAGATCCTACGAACATCCTGCCGCCCGGCAACACTCGTACCACGGCTTGTGCCGCGCTCCGATTTGCAGGATACGTAGCAGTCGCCATTCCGTAGCCGATCATCGCGTTGCCATCGCTCACGGCGCAAGGCGTCGCGCTCCGCTTGGACCATCCGAAGCGTTGCGCCGCCTGGCTGTAACAGTCACGAAGATGCTTGTCCGTCCATGGGCGGTCATGGCTTGGATCCTTGTCGGCGTAATTCACCAAGCGCAGCTGCACTGGATCCATCTTGAGCTTTTCGGCAAGCTCATCCATCGCGATCTCGAGCACCGCGGTTCCTGGGGCTTCCCCTGGTGCGCGCGTAAACGTTGAAACTCCTAAATTGACCTCGACCACTTTCTCCGTCACGGAGTTCGCTTCGCTCATGTACAGGTTTTTCATCGGACCGGCTGAATGCTCGGTGAAGTCCTCCATCACCGATGCGTTCATCATGACGTCCTGCTGCATTGCCAGCAGTTTGCCATCCGCACCCGCACCAAGCTTGATTTTGTTCACCGTCGATGGACGCCCGCCCACCGGCCCAAACATCTGTTCACGCTCCAGAACCAGCTTCACCGGTCTTCCGGTCACCTTTGCCGCCATTGCGCAGAGCGGGACATGGGACCACATTGAGCCCTTCGATCCAAAGCCTCCACCCACGACAGGGTCTACGACATGGATATAATCCACCGGAATATCGAAGGTCTTGGCTAAAGACATCTTGACGCCAGAGATGTATTGGGTCGCATCAAAGACGTTCAGCCTTTCGCCCTCCCACCAGGCGATCGTGGCATGCGGCTCCATTGGATTGTGGTACTGGATGGGAGTGATATAAGTCTGTTCGATGATCGCAGATGATTTCGCAAACCCCGCCTGCACGTCGCCGCGATGATTGCCGGGCGGCTCTTTACCGGGGTTTTTCGGCCACCTTGCATCCCCTAGTCTTTCCATGAAATTTACCTGTGCAGGTTTCGAAATGTACTTGATCTTCAGCAACCGTGCCGCGGCCTTTGCCTCGTTCAACGATTTCGCCACAACCACAGCGATCGGTTGTCCGTTGTAATGAACATCCTTGTCCTGAAGCAGGCTTAGATTTCGTCTGGCGGGAGGTTCGGGCGGGGCCTGGTTGAGTTTTGGCGCATTGAAAGGCGTCAGAATCGCGATAATCCCGGGCGCCAGGTCGGCCGCGTAGCGGTCGATGGATGCGATCGTCCCATTCGGAATTGTCGCCTGCACCATGTAGGCATACGCAAGAGTCGCTTTGGGGAACGGCTGCGAGAACTCCGCAGCATATTTTACTTTCCCGGTGACCTTGGCAATGCCTTCGTAACGGTAGTTGAGTTGTTTCGCCGGCGTGGGTGCCTTGTCAGTCGCCATTATGCCTGCTTCCCTTCTGGTTTACCCTGCGCGGCCAGCGTCAATGCCCGTAGCACGCCCTGTTTGGCCATTTCAATCTTGAAGGTATTGTGCTGGTAACCCTTTGCGTTATGGAGCAGGATCTCGGCTGCCCGCTGAAATGCCTCGCGCCCCACGGGCTTGCCCACCAGCGCCTGTTCCGCCTCGGCGTTTCGCCAAGGCTTCAGCGCCACGCCGCCTAATGCCAGGCCGGCCGATTTGATTTGGTCGCCCTCCAACTCGAGACCGGCGGCCACGGAGATCAACGCAAAAGCGTAGCTGTTACGATCGCGAATCTTCAGGTAATAAGCGTTCCTGGAGAACTTTGATGGAGGCAAAGTGACCGCAATAATCAACTCGTCGGGCTTCAGGGTGGTGTCAAGCCATGGAGTCGAACCTGGGAGTCTATGAAATTCAGCAAAGGGGATGGTCCGTTTGCCCGTTGGACCCTCGACCTCGACCTTAGCTCCAAGCGCCGCCATAGCGACATTCATGTCTGACGGGTTCGTCGCAATGCAGGTTTCCCTGCTGGTCGCACCTTTATCCGTCTGTCCAAGGATTGCATGAATGCGGTTGTAACCCTCTATTGCCGCACACCCCGAGCCCGGTTCCCGTTTGTTGCAAGCGGGAAAACTAATATCCGTGAAGTAATAGCAGCGCGTCCGTTGCAGCAGGTTGCCCCCGGTGGTAGCCATGTTGCGCAACTGCGGAGACGCGCCACTTAGGAGCGCCTGCGAAAGGAGCGGGTAGTGGCTCCTGATTAAAGGATGATTGGCCAGATCGGAGTTTTTAACCAGGGCGCCGATTCTCACTCCGCCATCGGGACCTGCGACGATCTCCTTCAGCTCGAGATGGTTGATATCGATGAGTGTTCTCGGCGACTCAACACCATATTTCATGAGGTCGACGAGATTCGTTCCACCGGCCAGGAACTTCGCCCCCCGAGCCGCTCCGGCTTGGATTGCACCTTCGGTCGCTGTAGCGCGTTCGTAGCTGAAGGATTTCATGCGGATGCTCCCGCCGCTGCGCGCACCGCGGCTACGATGTTTGGGTAGGCTCCACAGCGACAGATATTCCCACTCATGCGCTCCCTAATCTCGTCATCCGTCATCTCTGGATGCTCCGGTGTTGCCGGTATGTAAGCTCACGATTGAGAGCGCCCCGCGCTTTTGCTCCTCGATCGCTGCGACCGCTGAACAGATCTGGCCCGGGGTGCAATATCCGCATTGATAGCCATCATGCTCGAGGAAGGCAGCTTGCACGACGTGTAGTTCGCTTGCATCTTTCGGGTCGGGATTTTTGGCCAGCCCCTCGATGGTGGTAATCGCGGAGCCCTCCGCCGCAAACGCCAGCGTCAAGCATGAGTTCACGCGGCGTCCGTCGATCAAGACGGTACAGGCTCCGCACTGCCCGTGGTCGCAGCCTTTTTTCGTGCCCGTGAGCCCCATGTATTCCCGTAGAGCGTCCAGTAGAGAAGTACGGGGATCAAGCGATAGAGCCTTCGACTGCCCATTCACATTTAATGTGATCGCCTGACCTATCGATTCCGGGGCTTCCGTCGCTGAAGCATTGGGAAGTCTTATGGCAATGCCCGCAGAAATTACCCCGGCCGTCTGCATGAAGCGGCGCCGGCTCAGCTCAAAGTGCAGTCCGTGCTTCTCCAGCTCTTTCTCTTCCTGCTCAAACTCTTCGCCCTCAGGCTCTGTACCCGATGCACCACTCATCTCTCCACCTCAGCACAGCTCTAAAAAACCCTGGTATCCCTAGTTTGGGTAGACGGCTCCAGAGGTAATAAGGATGCTTTGATACAAAGAGAGGTATGTACCCTTTGGATGGTGCAAACATTGTTCCAGTCTGACCCTTCGGCTGAGGGGAACTTACCGAGACGAGACTTTTCAGGTATCAAAGGGAGGCCTCTCGTTGCACGGCCACTGGGTGCTAGCGATGAAATGCTCTGCAGCGCATCGCGATCGCCTTGGACCATGGCTCGATGGTCATGCTCCATCTGCCAACCCCTGCGCCAGATCCACTGTTAATCTAGGCGGTACGGAGGACCAAACATGCTCGATGTTCATCCACCCCACGAGAAGATCCATGGATTCAAGGACTTTCTGTTGCATCTACTCACAATCACCATTGGATTACTGATCGCACTCGGTCTCGAGGGATGTGTGGAGCACTGGAAGCAAAGAGAGCTAACAAAAGATGCTGACACAAAGCTACGGCAAGAGATTCGAGACAATGCCAAAGAAATAGCCCTGGTCCACACCGCAAACGCAACTGAACAGGCAAATCTGAAAAGAATCGCCGACTTTCTGAATGCGCTGATCTTGCCCCCGCAAAACGTATCCCTTAGCGAAGCTGTTCTAATGCGAAAGGGTGGCGAAGATGACGAAGTCAAAGCGGGGACGTTACACGCTTGAGTTCAAGCAAGAGGCGGTGCGACTGGTTGAGTCGGGCCAGAGCCAAGCGGCAGTTGCACGCAGCTTGGGAGTGGTGGAGCAGACGTTGTTTAACTGGGTGAGCAAGCATCGATCTGGGAGCTTGCGAGGGGCCAGCAGCAAGGCTGAGGTGACAGCCGAGCAGATGGAGAACATCCGTCTTCGTGCGGAGTTGGCGCGTGTGACGATGGAGCGCGACATACTGGGAAAAGCGACGGCGTACTTCGCGAAGGTGCAGAAATGAAGTACGCCTTTATTCAACGCAACAAGCTGGTCTGGCCGATCTCGGTGCAGTGCCGGGTACTGCTGGTGAGCGTTTCCGGGTACCATGCCCACCTTGCGCGCCGGGTGGGTATTGCCCAGCGGCGCCATCTCAGTGACGAAGCACTTTTAGTTCACATCAGCGCCGTCTATGCGGAGAATCGCGGGGCGTACGGCTGGCCGCGCATCTGGCGGCAACTGCGCGCGCAGGGCATTCGGGTGGGCAAGCAGCGGGTGCAACGGCTGATGCAGAAGCACGGCATTCAGGCCCGCGGCAAGCGGCGCTTCCGGGTGCTCACCAGCGACAGCAAGCACAGTCTTCCGATTGCGCCCAACGTGCTTGATCGCAAGTTCAGCGTGGGGGCGCCTAACCAGGTGTGGGTGGGCGATTTGACTTACATCCCGACCGCCGAAGGTTGGCTGTTTCTTGCCGTCGTGATCGATCTGTTCAGCCGCAAAGTGGTGGGCTGGTCGATGCGGCCGGATATGCAGCGCGAGTTGGTGCTGGATGCTCTGGATATGGCTTGGTTTGGACGCAATCCAGGCCGGCAAACAGGGCTGATCTTCCACAGTGATCGTGGCAGCCAATACGCCAGCGACGACTTCAGTCAGCTGCTCAAGAGGCACGGCATTGTGCCCTCGATGAGCCGCAAAGGCAACTGCTGGGACAACGCTTGTTCGGAGACGTTGTTCGCTTCGCTGAAGGTGGAGCGACTGCACGGCAAGCAGTTTCAAACCATTCGCGAGGCCAAAGATGAAACCATCGCATGGCTGCTCTGGTATAACCGAACACGCATGCACTCGACGCTGGACTACGTCAGCCCGATGCAGTTCGAGCAAGACTGGACGGAGGCTACGGCTAAGAGCGCCGCCTGAAGATTGTCTGCTGATGAAGCAGGCCGTGGAAATGACGGTTTATGGAAAGCCCGGAAAACGATGCTGCTGTTTTCCGCCCTTCCCACAAACCTTGGAAATCGATCAAGCCGATTCCCACATTCCCACCGCCACGACTACCACGGGATCATCCCCAAAACCAGCCGGTTAAGGGATACGCATTCTGAGGGCAAGGTCATTATCCCGCAGTGTGTCGGAGATAGATGTGAGCAGTGCACGAAAAAGTGGTCGCGCTCCAGAGGAGGAGAATCCGTAGGATATGGCTGGTGAACAAGCGTTTTCGAGTTTGTAGCCACGACCAGCCGTTATTGCTTCCGCCCTCTCTGCAGGACTGGCCGCCTGAGAGTCACTTGGCGCGATTTGTAGCCGACGTGATGAACGAGCTGGACCTGTCTTCTATCTACGCCAGCTATGAACGAAGTGATGGGCGAGGTTGCTCAGCGTACCATCCAGTGTTGATGGCGCGGTTGCTGCTTTACGGTTACTGCATCGGAATCACGAGTTCCCGCAAGATCGAGCAGGCTACTTACGATAACGTTGCATTTCGCTATTTGTCTTCCGACCAGCATCCCGACCACGATACCCTTGCTGCTTTTCGTCAGCAACATGTGGAAGCGCTGGCGAGCTTGTTCGTACAAGCCCTGAGACTGTGTCAGAGGCTGGTCTGGTGAAGTTGGGAAATGTGTCGATCGACGGCACGAAGATGAAGGCCAACGCTAGCACTCGGCGCTCCGTAAGGTACCCGAACGCCTCAGCGAACGGGAACAACCTGGCGCGCCGAGGTAGCGCGATTGCTGCGGCAAGCACAGCAGACCGATCGTGAGGAAGAGCGGCGCCTCGGGCTGGACCAGTTGGCCAATCAACTACCCGATGAGCTAGCAAATGCCCAAAAGCGTTTCGAGCGGCTGCAGCAAGCCAAGGCGGAGTTAGAACAGGAAGCACAGGCACAACTAAAAGCCGCATTGGACGGCTATACTCCGGGCAAACGTGGTCCCCGTGGAAAAGCGGAACAGACAAGCCAGGCGTCTAAGGATCGCAGACAGCGCGAGAAGGATAAGAAGCAGCGTCTGCGAGCGAGAAAGAACGCCGTCTCGCCCAGCCGGCAATATAACTTCGTCGATCCTGACTCGCGAGTGATGAAAGACAGCGGGGAAAGAGGCTTTGTGCAGGCTTACAACGCACAGGTCGCCGTAGACTCGAACGCGCAGATCATCGTGGCCGCAGAGCTAACTCAGCAACCTATTGATCGTCAGCAGTTGCTACCCATGGTGAAGACTCTGCACGGAAAACACTGAAGCGGTGCCAACAACCATCACCGCCGATGCGGGCTACTGGGACACCACCAGCCTGCAGGATCCGGCGATGAGCGGCATTGAAATGCTGGTCGCACCTGACTCCAAGCCGCATATACCAGGTAAACCTTTGCCGCCCTGCGCACCGCGCAGCCAGGAAGCGTATCGACATGAGAAAAGTTCTGGCCACAGAGGACGGTAAAGCGCGGTATGCACTTCGACAGACAACGGTGGAACCAGTATTCGGCCAGATCAAAGAAGCACGTGGTATCCGCAGCTGCCGCTTACGAGGCCTGTTGAACGTGACATCAGAGTGGAAATTTATTTGCGCCACGCACAATCTTCTCAAACTGTTCCGCCATCGAGCGGCTCTGGCTCACGCTTAACGCCACGAACGCAACTACACCGCACCCACATCACTTCAACAGCTCATAGCCTCTCAATCAGATGTTGCTAGCGGCCTAGAAATCTCCCTTCCACAGACCCCCCTACTGCTTCCTGCCCCAATAATGAAGCAGTTTCTCTCCGACACACTGCCCGTCCGTCCCCAAAAGAGGCCCGTCCCCAAAAGAGGCCAGCCGCGAAACAATGCTGCGTCTCCAGCAGGGCTATAATCTCCTGGGAGAACTCCATGGGCAGGACAGAGATTATTCAGACTATCGATGCAGAGATTGCTCGACTTGAGAGGGCGCGAGCGCTATTGAAGGGCACGTCAGTGCGCCAACAAAGCGCGGGCGACCGTTGGGATCAACTGTTACGACCAAGACCACGGCTGAGCCACGGAGGAAGATGAGCGCGGAGGGTAGGGCAAGGATCGCAGCGGCTCAAAAGGCGAGATGGGCCAAATCCTAAGTGAACGGAGAATTAGATTTGAGCATGACGGTTCCACAACAAGTCGCAACTTTCTTGAACTCACGGAAACCATCGCCATTCTGCGATGAATGCATCAGAGCACTTCTGAACTTAAAACGTCATCAGCAGGCGCAGCAGGCCGCGAGCGGCGGGGCAGCTTCAGGTGGGTTCACAAGGAGTGCGGGAATCTATACAAATTGTCATAAGCAGCTTACCGTCACTCACGCATAGCTCGCGATGGCACGATTCACAGTGCGCCCGTCTGCTATCGGGTGTAATGGCCAGGCGATTCCTGTTCTTATCTTCCGTTTATTCCCGCTGCGCTCTCGCTTCGGCCAGGTTGATTTTGGCCGAATGACCATGACGCTCCAGTATCGTGAGCAGTTCGGCTCCGCTGATGAGGGTTAGTGGTTTGTCCTTTGCGAATTCGTACGCATCACTTCCGTAGGTGGCTGTCGTGACAAGTATTCCTTTCATGGCACCTTCGTGCTGTACAGTTCCGAATAAATCGCGAACAGCAGAGACCCCTACCGTGTTTGTGTAACGTTTCGCCTGGATCACAATCTTGCCACCCCGAAGGGGATCAGGATCGAAGGCAACCGCGTCTACTCCTCCGTCTCTGCTTGCACGCGTGATCTTCACCTCTCCACCATTGCGGCTGAACTCTTTCTCAAAGATCTCTCGAATCAAGTTCTCGAAATCCTGCCAGTCCATCGACGCCAAATTCGTGCGCTCGTCTAAAGCATCAGCAACAGCATAGGCTTCGATGAACCGGGCGTCATCTTTGTTTAGCTTAAGAATAGGTCTCACTGGCGTCAGGTCTGTGAGTTTGCTACTCGCGACGCCCTTCAAACTCTTGAAGCATGCCTTCGGGTCCACTCTTCTTAAATCTAGGCACATGAATTCATCTCGCCCTGCCTGAACTGACAAGATGCAACCGTGAGCTTCAGAGCCAGTAGCGGGGTCGATGCTCCGTACCCAGCCGTTAAACACGACGCTGTAGACCATGGCCGCTTTATCGACCGCGAAGACTCGATGAATTGTTCGGAGGGCCATCTGGTACAGCATTTTGTCGTAGATCGACTTCCGCCAGGTCTCAGCTACTGGTACGTGCTGCATTTCTTCACGGCGGGCGACGAA
The DNA here is from genome assembly GCA_963743365.1 of uncultured Acidobacteriaceae bacterium. GTDB lineage: Bacteria > Acidobacteriota > Terriglobia > Terriglobales > Acidobacteriaceae > PALSA-350. The sequence continues at coordinate 4,593 of CAVUQE010000032.1, read as the reverse complement.
CTTTACCTCTTTGTGCTTTGGAAGGGCCTCCTGATTCGGCAGTTCGTAGTCGATGACCATGGTCTTTGCCTCCGGGGCGAAGCTAAGGTCAAAGCCTATGGGAAAGCTTTCGGGGTATGCAGAGCGAGTGAGCGCCTCACTGATTAAATATTCAACCGCAGTTCTTTCGCCCGACGTATAGGAGTCCCGGAGGGCCGCGATAAAGGCCAGATGTGCGCGTTTACGGTTATACCAATCATCACTGGCTGCACGATACCGCGTCTCTTCTTCTTCCTTGGCAGCGTTAATGGCCGTGACTTCGGCTTGCCACTGCCGAAAGGCTCTTTCGTAGCGCTCCCGTGCCTGCTGAATTCGTTTGGTCTTTTTGCCGGGAATAAGCTTGTCGCCCAGGGTCAGAAGAGGCGCGTATTCATCTTCATTCGGCGCTTTCGGCAAACTGGTCGCCTTGGGTCTTGCGGGTTTGGACGCGGCAAATAGAGAATGGTCGTTCAAGTCATCCCATGTTGGAATGGGCTCATCACATCCAGCTACTAGGAGAGACTCTAAAGCTAGTGCCGCTGACTGAAGTTCTACCGTAAACTTTCGCGCCTGTTCGGTTCCGTTGAGCCAGACAGTTTTCCGGTGTTCTCGCGTTTTACGTGCCTCTTCTGCCGCTTGTTGTCTTCTCCACCGGTCGTCCCACGCGGCTTGCTGGGCAGCAGCCTTTGCTTCGACATCGTACTTGTTATCGCCCTTGATTACCCGATAGGCATTGATTCGGTCGTCTTTGACCCGTATTTCGTACACTTTTCCCTCAAGAACGAGTACCTGGACTGACCCTGGATTGGGCGAGTGCCAGTATACGCTTGGCCTGGCAGCTAAGCCCCTAACAGAACAGTTGTACATGGGCTCGCGAATCAACACATGCTTCTGAAAAGTCTGTGTCGGGTGTGGCCCGTGGGTTCAAATAAAGACAGCATGCAGTACGCCAAGAACGACTATCGAGGGAAGCCGATGGGGCTGAAGGCGTCACCGAACAAAGGCAGTCGATTTATGACGGTCGGTGACGACGACCAGGTGACAGACAGGACGTATACGCGCACAACTGGGGTTCCTCTTGTCCCACATCTCCACAATGGTTTTATGGAGGTGAATCCCGGACCGGGCGGACTTACAACTGGGAAAGCTTCTTAAGATTCTGCGCAAAGGCTCGGTTTGCGTCCGCTTCGGCCTTCAGCTTCTCAAAGAGGTATTCAAAGACATGCCGGATGCCGTCAGCGATTTCGATACGCTGCGGTTCGCTCAGCCCGTGGAGCCCCTTACTGGCCAGTCCAAAAAGCACCCCAGAGGGTTGATGCTTCCGACCTTCAGGCCGGGAAACATCGCGGTCGCAATTCTTAACTTCTCCTCGTAGGCCGTATATCCGGTCGTCGGATCCGCTGCCGCTCTTGTCTTAGCCACTATGTCTGCATCAACACCGTCGGCTTCCTCAAATTGAGCAGCAACCTCGATCAGCTCGTTGGTCTTGTCCTCGACAACCCGCCTCATATAACTCACCGCCGCAAGCCCGTAGCCGTTGTTCCGGCTCACGAGTGCACGTCGGTAAAGAATTTATGTGTTAGACGGGACTGGTACTTTTAGAAACCTGTTTCCTCAAAGTACCGGTCCCGTCTGACGCATAAACTGGGGCGGCTCAATGAGTGATTCGCCCTGTTATCGTCAGTTGAGAAGGCCTGGCGGATTGCTGCCGACAAGCCGACATTCTCTCTGGATTTATGTGCTTTAACTGCGGTGTCAACGTCTTTTGCAGCAATATACGTGCCCGATGGAGTCGCACCTTCACATTTGAAATGCTGATTGTAAGAGCCTCCGCCGTTTCGATGATGCTCAATTCACGAACATCGCGTAAAAGGAATACCTCGCGGTAAATGTGCGGCAGACCTGCAACTGCCGCCTGCAGCATCTGCCGAACCTCTTTACGTTCTAGGGTCTCGGAAGGAATCTCACGCCAGTCGTGAAGAATAGCTGGTAGAACGTGATCGCCTTCTTCAGACATTTGATCGATCGATTCCATTCGAACGGCTCCATCGCGCCGCAGGCGTCCTCGAGCTTCGTTCAGTGCGATGCCCACCAGCCAGGTGCTGAACTTGGCCTCGCCACGGAAACTCGCGAGGTGACGGTAGGCTTTTAAAAAGGCCTCCTGCGCGACATCCTCCGCGTCTGCCTTGTTCTTCATGTAGGACAGGGACATGACATAGACATTCCGCTCGTACGGGCGGATGAGTTGGTGATAGAGCTGCACATCTCCGTCAAGAATGGATGCAATCATCCGTACTTCGTCTCGGTTCGCAATCTCCTCCACCATAGAGGGCTCTGCCGCATTCACGCGTCCAGCCATAGTGTGTCCTGCCGTTCATGTCGTCGCAACGTTCTTAGCGAAGAACGCACTGGGCAGGCCGACGAACAGAGCGTGTCCGATGATTCCGTTAATCAACGCCGCAGTCGTGATCGGGTTGGGAACAACCGCGGTCAGCGGCAACACCACTAGGTTCATCACGACCCACACGGCAGCGCCGAACAGCAGTCCCATGAGCACCCACTGCGTGCGCAATACAGCGACGCGTCGGCTCGCAAGGATATAGATCGTTGCGACTACCAGCGAGACGGCGAAATGCAGGACGAGGCCAAGTCCCGCACTTGCAAGACCGCCCGAGAAGGATCGTGTGCCTAGCAGACTGCTCGCGATGTACTGCAGCACCTGAATCGGGTTCCGGCCGTGCAGGCCGAGGAAGACGACGCCATCGGTTGCATCGAGCACTCCAACCACCAGCGTGGCATAAAGGATGGCGCGAGAGACGGGCAACGTGCGCGCTGCCAGCTGCGACCCCCTCCCGAGGGTCTGGTTCAGGGCAGAGGTGGTCATTTGCCCGCCTCCGTCTTCTGACCTTTTCCTAGAAAGCTGATAATTTTGCCTGCGACGAGGTCGCTGTGCTCTTCCAGCAGGAAGTGGCCACCGTCGATCAGGTGCAATTCTGCCTTGGGCAGGTCGCGCAGAAACGCCTGTGCTCCCGGCACGATGAAGAAAGGATCGTTCTGCCCCCACACGATGAGCGTGCGCGGCTGGTACTTGCGGAAGTACTCGTGCCACGCGTCGTAGAGCGCCACGTTCGAGGTGTAATTGTGGAGGAGTTCGAGTTGAATGGCGTCATTGCCGGGTCGGTCCAGCAGAGCCTGGTCGAAGGTGTAGCTGTCCGGGCTTACCGCCGCTGGGTTTTTCGCACCATGCGTGTACTGGAAGATCGTCGTTTCTTTCGTCAGCAGCGTGCGCGGCGCCTTCTCCGTCTCCTCATTTCGATTCGCCCAGAAAGGCTGCAGCGGCTCGAAAGCGGCGCTGATGCCTTCCACGTAGGCATTGCCGTTCTGCACGACGATACCTTCGATCGCTTCCGGATGACGCGCGGCAATGCGGAAACCGACGGGCGCGCCGTAATCGAAGACGTAAAGACTGAACTTCTTCAGACCCAGCTTTGTGAAGAGCAGCTCCTCGATCTGCGCCGTGATGTTGTCGAAGGTGTATCGAAAGTCGGTCGCCGCGGGAGCATCGCTGTAGCCGAAGCCGAGGTAGTCCGGCGCGACGACGTGGAAGTAGCTGGCGAGCTGCGGGATCAGTTCCCGGAACATGTGCGACGAGGACGGAAAGCCATGAAGCAGAACGATCGTCGGATTCGTGGTCGAGCCGGCCTCGCGGTAGAAGATCTTGTGGCCCTGAATGTCGGCATGCTGGTACGTAGTCATGTGATTCTCCTTCTTATCAATCCGATTGTTTGCACAGAGCGTCGCGCTGGCCGCTTCCAACACGAACTCTACGACGGTGGCGGGCTCCGAAATCTGAGGGGCATGATCAACGTGGTGCGCACGGACCTGAGCGCCCATGCGGTCGGCCACGAAACGTTGTGTCTTCGGGCTGAACATACGATCGTCTTCAGCCAGTAGATACCACGACGGTATCGTCCTCCATGCCGGCGTCTGTATCGCTTCGCCAAGGCACTTCATCGCTATCGGGCGTTGCGCTACTGTTCTGATTGCGCTTTGCTCCGCCGTGGCTCTATGGCCAACCGCATTCTTCATTCCTTCTTCCGACATCCACAAGAGACCATGACCGTCGGGTTCCAGATGGGGAGCTTTTTCATGTGGAGGCTCTCGAAAGAACAAGTCCCCCACGGTTTCTCCTTCTGCTGGGGGCATGGCTGCCACAAAGGCCAGGCCTCGGACACGGTCATCACTTTCGAGGGCGGTGATTACGGCGCCGGAGTACGAGTGAGAGACAAGGAGGATTGGCCCCTCGCCCGCTCTTTCTAAAGCCACTTTCAAAGCAGCCACGTCATCGGACAGCGAAGTCATTGGAATCTGGGCAGCGATCACCTTGATGCCGGCCTTGAGCAGTGGGCCGATCACGGCGGACCACGAGGATGCGTCCGCCCATGCGGCATGAACCAGAGCGATCGTTGCATTAGAAGGAATGTTTTTCATAATTAACCTTTCGCCGATCTGACACGCACGTGGTAAGCCACTGCTGGGCGGCTGAAAAGATCGGCGCTCGAGATGCATCGCATA
>CAVUQE010000031.1:0-34036 GCA_963743365.1 uncultured Acidobacteriaceae bacterium | reverse complement strand
GGGCAAGGCACTCATCGACAGGCTCAGAGCACTCTTCGCGCTGCTCTGAAGCGCATCTCTTCGGAGCTGAATTCTCCGATTTCCATGTCTCGAAAGAAGACTCTGTAGAGCCCCGGGGTGATCAGTTCGACACCCAACTCTTCGAAGCGGAATACTTCGCTGATGAAGACCCTGTTCTTGTGCCAGCTGATGTCGCCGCTATTGTTGACTCGTCGCAGCAGGAAACCCTTTGGGTACGCTCACAAAAAGGCGCAAACTCTCTGTATGGCACAAATCACGCTCCTAGTGAACCGGACCACCCACACCGTGGACGTCGATCCGGATACGCCGCTGCTGTTCGTTCTTAATGACGAGCTTGGCTTGCGTGGACCCCGGTTTGGCTGCGGCATGGCGCAGTGCGGGGCCTGCACCGTGATCATGCGCGGGCAGGTCGTGCGCTCTTGTGTGATGCCGGTGCGCGCAGTGGGCCAGGCCGAGGTCACCACCTTGGAAGGGCTCGGTACCCCCGGGAAGCCCCATCCTATTCAGCAGGCATTTATTGACGAGGGTGCCGCCCAGTGCGGGTTTTGCCTGAGCGGCGTAATCCTCACAGCGAAGGCCGTTCTGGACGCAAACCCGCGGGCTTCTGACCAGGAGATCCGCACCGCGCTGGGAGGAGTGTTGTGCCGCTGCTTTGCCCACGTGCGTATGCTGCGCGCTATTCGAAAATATGCTGAGGCTGAAAAGCATGACTCCGTCGCGTCGTGACTTCCTGAAGGGTTGCGGCGCGCTGGTCGTGAGCTTTAGTGCCGCCCCGTTTACTCAGTCCTCGGCCAGCGCCCAGGGGCCATTCGCAACCCATCCCGGGCACATTGACCCGGACAAGCTCGACTCCTGGCTGGCCATCGGCGCCGACGGAAGCATCACCGCCTATACCGGCAAATGCGATTTTGGCCAGGGCATCTTTACTGCGCAAACCCAGCTCATTGCCGAGGAGCTGTGCGTGCCCATCGCGCGCGTCAAGCTGATCGAGTGCGACACCGCCATCACCCCCGACCAGGGGACCACCTCCGGAAGCCAGACCACACCCACCAACTTCAATAACGAAAATCTTGCCTTGGCCGCGGCCACTGCGCGCGAGGCCCTGATGAGCCTGGCTGCCAAAGAGCTGGGCGAGCCGGTGGAGCGTCTCAAGCTTTACGAGGGCGTCATCAGCAGCAGCTCAGGGCGCCAAGTTACGTATGCAGAACTGGTTGGGAGCAAACACTTCAACCTTCCGCTTAACCCAGCGGCCAAGCGGCGGCCTGCGGCCGAGTGGACCGTGCTGGGCAAGCCCGTTCCCTCCCTCGACCGGGTCGCGCTCATGACCGGCCAGTTTGAGTTCGTGCATCACGTACGCGTGCCTGGCATGCTCCACGGCCGAGTGGTGAGGCCCCCTGAGATGGGAGCTACGGTCACCCATGTAGACGAGCATTCCGTCCGCGATGTGCCCGGCCTGAAAAAAGTAGTGGTACGCAAAGACTTTGTCGGCGTGGTCGCGGAGACGCAATACCAGGCGGTGCTGGCGGCTCGGCAGCTGGTGGTGCAATGGAATCCCGGTCCCGTGCTCCCGGCGCAGAGCACCTTCTTCGAGCACCTGCAGCAACAGCCCTCTCACGATGCGCTCGGCGTCGACTCTCAGAACGTTGACACCCAATTAGCCGCCGCAGGCACGGTGCTGCGCGCCAGATACACCTATCCCTACCAGATGCACGGATCGGTGGGAGCCTCCTGTGCCGTGGCGGATGTAAAGCCCGATGGGGCCACGATATGGTCACCGACCCAGTCGGCGTATCCCACACGCAGCGTGGTCGCCATGATGCTGGGCCTGCCGCCCGACAGCGTGCGCGTGATTTATACCCGCGGCTCCGGATGCTATGGGCTGAACGGCGCAGACGCGGTTACGTTTGATGCCGCGCTGTTGTCCCAGGCGGCAGGCAGGCCGGTTCGTCTGCAGTTCTCGCGCCAGGACGAAATGATGTGGGAGAACTTCGGATCCGCCATGGTGGTCGAGCATCGCGCCGGCATCAGCGCCGATGGGCGCATCCTCGTCTGGGACCGCGAGAACTGGGTTGCGTCGCTAGGCAACCGGCCCGGCTATGAGCGACCCGGAAATGTGATCAGCGGCATGTTGACCGGCTACCCACCGGAACCGCTCGAGCCTGGCGCAGCAAAACCACCAGCGGGCAAGCTGCGCAACGGCAGCAACACCGTGCCCTCCTACTTCGCCGGCTGCATAGCCGGCAAATGCGGCGGAGGAGGAACCATCCAAAGCGAACGCGTGCTCACCCACACCGTGCGCTCGCCATTCTTCACCGGGCCGCTACGTTCTCCTCAGCGCATCCAAAACACCTTTGCCACCGAGTGCTTTATGGATGAGCTCTGCGCTCATGCGAAGGCCGACCCGGTGTCCTTTCGCTTGCAGCATCTGCGCGATAGCCGCGTCATTGGAGTTCTCAACGCCGCGGCCAAGGCTGCCGCATGGACGCCTCGTCCCTTCCCAACACCCACGGCCGCGCGAGCCGGCGTGGCCACGGGACGCGGTATTGCCTGCGTCGCCTACGAGGGAGAGAACGGTTATGCCGCACTGGTTGCCGAGGTGACCGTGGACCTGGAAAGTGGATTAGTACGCCCGGTGCGTTTCGTCGTGGCCTTGGATTGCGGCCCTGTCTCCAATCCCGACGGCCTAAGAAACCAGATCGAGGGCGGACTGCTGCAAGGCATGAGCCGTGCCCTGGTAGAAGAAGTGACCTGGGACGAAAAGCGCATCACCTCCGTCGACTGGGAAACCTATAACAGCCTGCACCTTGATTACGAGATACCCGCGATTGAGACGGTCCTTGTCACACCGGCCGGCGTGCCCGCGACGGGTGCGGGAGAGACGGCAATTACGGTGACTCCCGCTGCCATCGGAAACGCTATCTTCGATGCTACGCATGTGCGTCTGCGACATCTCCCCTTTACTCCCGCACGTGTGAAAGCCGCTCTGCTACAAGGCAACCGCCGTAGCGAAGGGCGCACCGCATGAGCGGCTCCAATAGAGTCGCCGTCGCCATCATCCTGTTGCTGTTGACCAGGTGCGCCACCGCGGAAAACGCAGCAGCCGAACGCGATGATGCTGCTGCGGCTGCCGCGTTCGAGGCCGTGGCGCCCGCATTACGTAACCCTCGCTGTATGAATTGCCATTCCTCCGGTGATTACCCACGCCAGGGAGACGACAGCCATCCCCACACCATGGATGTTCGCCGCGGTCCGTACGGGGACGGTGTAAACGCGATCCAATGCAGCACCTGCCATCAGGATCGCAACACGGTGGGCGTACACACGCCTCCGGGTGCGCCTGGCTGGCATCTTCCCTCACCCGCCATGCCGATGATCTGGGAGGGCTTGACCGACCGAGGGCTGTGCGAACTGCTGAAAGATCCCAAGCAGAACGGAAACCGCACCGTCGCGCAGATCGTGGAGCATATGTCCACCCCTCTAGTGCTGTGGGGCTGGCATCCCGGCACTGGCCGCACGCCCATACCGATGCCGCAGCAAGACTTCCTGGCAAGGGTAAGTGAATGGGCTGCGAAGGGAGCAGCCTGCCCTTAAAAATTCTTGAAGGTTTCAGCCAGAGTTATCGGTGCTTCGGTGCAGGAACCTCGCCAACATCGAAGTGGTTGCGCTGGAATTCTCGTCTTATATACCTTGACACGCATATACCGCATGGCGTATATCAAGAGAGTGGAAACCGTCTTCGAAATCATTGCCGAGCCGAACCGCCGCGCGATCTTGAGCCTTCTGGTCTCGTCACAACAGTCGGTGGGCGAGATCGAGCGTCAGCTGCGGATGTCGCAGCCGACCGTCTCAAAGCACCTGCGCGTGCTGCGCGAGGCCGGTTTCGTCGAGTCCATGGTGGACGCACAGCGCCGTCTCTACCGTCTGAAGCCGGAACCGCTTCAGGAGGTGGATGCCTGGCTGGCTCCGTTCCGCCGCTTCTGGTCCTCTCACCTGGATGCACTCGAACGCCACCTCGACCGCATCAATCCATCCCCACCAGCCAAAAGCAAGCCGAGGAGAAAGACGACGCGGCCCAAACCGCGAACCTGACAAAGGAGAACCGAAATGAAAATCAAAGTGACCACTCTATACGTGGACGACCAGGACAAAGCCCTGCGCTTCTATACCGATGTACTGGGCTTTGCCAAGAAAACCGATTTCAGCCAGGGCCCCTATCGTTGGCTAACCGTGGCCTCGCCCGAGGAGCCGGACGGCACGGAACTGCAATTGGCGCTCAACAACAACCCGGCGGCGAAGGCCTACCAACAGGCCATTTTCCAGCAAGGCCAGCCCGCGGCCATGTTCTATAGCGACGATGTGCAGGCCGATTACGAACGCATGAAAGCCCGCGGCGCGGAGTTCACCATGCCGCCAAAGGACGTGACCGCCTCCAAGATCGCCATGCTGAACGACACTTGCGGTAATCTCATTCAGGTCACGCAGCTGATGCGCTGGTGAATGAAATGAGCGATGTCGAGCAGTACACACCGGGCCCCGCCAACGGGGCGCATATACAAAAAGACGGCGAGAGGTGGACGCTCGTTCTTGTTCGCGAGCTCCGTCACCCGCCGTCGCTGGTGTGGCAGGCGCTGACCGATCCTGCGCACCTCGCCGAATGGGCCCCCTTCGAAGCCGATCGGAACCTGGCCGGGGTGGGCCCGGTGAAGCTCACGACCGTGGCCGCGCCGACGCTGCAGGCCTCAGAATGCACGGTGAAGCGGGCCGAGGCGCCGAGGCTGCTCGAGTATGACTGGGGTGGCAACGACATGCGGTGGGAGCTCGAAGCCTTGGGTAGCGGAACCCGCCTGAGGCTCTGGCACAACATCGATCGCCGCTTCATCGCGTGGGGCGCCGCGGGCTGGCACATCTGCTTTGACGTGCTTGAGCGATTCCTTGCGGGTAAGCCGATCGGCCGCCTGGTCGGCCCGCAGACCATGAAATTCGGCTGGCAGCGATTGAATCTCGAGTACGCCAGCCAGTTCGGTATTGAAACGCCAAACTGGACACCCAAAGGGCCTCGCTCCGCCGAGTAGAAGCTCAACCCTCGGCAATGACCGCGATGGACACTTTCATGCCGGGGACGCGAACCGGCAACTTAGCGCCTTGGCGGGCAGGCGGGTTCTCAGGAAACCACTTCAGCCACTCTTCATTCATTCCGGCGAAGTCCGTTTCCTCAAGGATGATGACCGTAGCGCTCACCACGCGTTCCAGCGAAGTGCCCGCGGCTTTGAGGATGGCGGACACATTCTCCAGGCACTGCCTGGTCTGCTCTTGAATCGTATCTCCAACAATCCTTCCAGTGGCTGGATGGTGCGGCCCGGTACCTGAGACAAATACTAAACCCGCCGCCCGCACCGCCTGGCTGTATGTGGGCGGCGGGGACGGCGCGTTCGCTGTACGAATGATGTCTCTTGCCATAACTCTCTCCAACTGCCGTCTTCTTACCCCACGCGTTCTTCTGCTTCTTCAGCATCGCCGAACACCTCCTCGCGGATGATTCGTTCCGTCGCCTCGTTGAGATAGGAGTCTAGAGCAGCCTTGAGTTCCAGGTATTCAGGCCACAGCGTGTTTTCGAGCAATCTCCTCGGAGCCCGCACCATCACCGTGGTGTAGCGCTGGCGGGGATACCGATACGGCTTGAGTTTGTAGCGGCGGCACAAAGCGGTAAAGAGCAGGCGGCTCCAACGATCGGAAAGCGAGAACTGCATCTCAATCAGGGGTTCCACTTTTTCCGCGGCGTTGAGAGCGGCAAGCACACGCTTGCTAGCCGCAGCTGCCGCCTCGCGCTCACCGGCCGTTGAGGCCCCCTCGAACAGGGCGGCAATCTTACGCAGTTTCTCGCGAAGTTCCCTTTCCGTCGTCACAGCCAATAACCCTCTACCTGCAGCATAAAAGAGAGCAGGAAGACGGCATTGTGGGAAACAGGGGAATAACTCGGCCACCGGAACTTTTTGTCTTGGCCGTCGCCTCAACCAACTCTCGCGTCCCCCGGCTTGGCCGGCAGCGAAATCCTCTTCGAAAGTTCTGGTAGTCAGCGTTTGGATGCCTTGTTGTGCGACCGGGGATACGAAAGTGTTACCTACATGCCCGGTACATTCTGTTACCTGCTTGCCCGGTCCGTACCTGTAATCGGGGTACGGCTTTACAGACGCCGGAAAAACTCATGTTTTGTATCAGGGCCCGACTTTAGTCGGGCCGCACAGGACTAAAAGAGAATTGGGCTTTAGCCCCTGCGTGCGAACTCCACTTACGAACGCAGTCCTGCAGGGGTATGGCTCTCGTTCCCCCCGAAGGACGAGTGTCCCATACCCCGGATTTCCTGTACGCGGCGCCAAGCAACAGCTAAGCCTGCGGTCCCGCCTACCCCGGCTTGCCGTGAGGCTGTCAGGGACCGCATACGGCTTACTAGTCATCCAGCTTAACCGGGACAATCGTAACTCCCTCCGGCGGGGACTCCCAAGTTTCTTTGAAGCGGCGGCGGCCAGCATTGCGCCGATCCCGTTGGGCTGCACGTACACCCTCTCTCAGCTTCAGGTAAATAGGCACTGCCGCCTCGACCACAACGCGACCGATCGGGAGAATCTCTTGAAGCCCAGCCGGAACAACAGACGCCCCGATAGTGGTGAAGATTTTTTGCAGCTCCTTTTCCTTGTCGGTCGACGGCACTCCCGTGTGCACCGCCCCGCCCATATGGGCGAAGTACAGTATGATCTCTCGAACATTCGCTATCGGCTTGCCGGCAACCCATTCGACGGGAGTTTTCAAGAACTCATCGCTCTTTAACGCTCGGGTTTTATCACTCGAATTCAGCGCACTCAGGTAGTGAGCACAAATTCGATGTGGAAACAGCCTGCTTCCCTCTTCCATCGCCTCATGGTCTACTTCGCGAACTGGGAATCTGATCTTGTGCCTTACATCCCGATTGACCTGCACCAGCAATGGGTGCTGGTCCAGCAGCCATCGCCTCAAGATCACCACTGCATCCAGTAGACGGTGAACAGAAGTCTTTGTAGGTCGAGAGATAAGTGAATCTTTCGACACAATTTGAAACAGCTTCTCAAAATCGGTAACAAATGCTTCCTCTGGAGAGAACATACTCGAATCCTTCCAGCTCGAACCGTGGCAAAGCCCTAATAATTGCTCAACTTCGGATGAAACGTTTTGCAGCTCTCCGTCACTATCGGAACAATATAACGGAATTGGGAAAGACCTGGGTACCCCATTTCCGCTTTGTGTCAAATGCTTGCGATCAGCCTTTTGCAGGCCGAACTCACACACGCTCAAGGGAAGGTTGTCTCCAGAGAATCCATACTTCTACGACTGAAGGGTCAAATGCCAACAAACATCCTCAAGACCGGGCCGTTTGCGGGGATCAAGGCTAACGATACTTTTGCCCTGGCAGCTCTAAGTCAGTCTCCAATCATTTATCGGCTGCCGCCCTTTTCCTGGCCTGCAAACCTGCAACCCACGTCGGTAGCGCTCGGGGCCTACGCACCCGGTACAAAGATCACCTCCGCCGTCAAGGCCAACGCTGATGTTCTGGTGATTCTGTATACCGAGCAGGAAACCATGGCTCTGCTGGATGTAATGACGGGGAATCCGGACTGGACCGCAACGACTCAAAGCCAGTGGTGCGAATATGCGCACAACTTCGACAAATTCAAAGCGTCCATCGCCAATCCCCGCGCCAATGACACGCTCGAAGACGGCGCATTCGGACGCCTCTCGGCGATGAAGATCGCAGGCCGGCAAGTGGTGTTCTACAAGTCAGACCTGCATCCCAAACAGGACGGCACCGGCCTTCCGTTTGTATCTGTGATCCAGCAGCTGATCAAGGAACTTGCGCCGAAATATGTGGTCACCACGGGAACAGCCGGTGGTATTGGCGGGGCAATTCAATGTGGAGACGTGGCGATCTGCACCCGGAGCAGGCTGCACCTGCAGAAGAAATATCCGCTATTTCCTGATCTCAATACGTTGAGCACGGACGACACAGAGCTCTCCAGCGCGGTAACCTTCGATCCTCAATATGTTCAATACGCTGCTACCCACTTTACCGGGTTGGCGCGGCCAGGTCTGGCCCAATGCTACAGCCGCCTGCAGTCAACTCCGGGCTACTCCTTCGTGCCGCCCAATACCCTGCCGCCCTCCATCTACGTAACTGGCGTCAACCCGGTGCCAGGGCCGCAACCGATGGATATTGTCTCCGCGGACTACATGACGACGGACGACAACAACAATTCCGAAGGCTTGCAGACCCTGGGAATCATGAACGACACGGACGACGCTTTTGTGTTTTATGCCATCAGCAAGATGCCGGCTGCAACGCGGCCCAAATGTATCTCAGTGCGCAATGCGTCCGAGCCGCAGATGGTCCATTCTCCGTTTCCATCCACGACTTCTCCGACAGAGATCATCAACATCCTCAAGAATATGGCTGGAACAATTTTCGGAATCTACCAATACTGCACCACGCTCAGCAGCGCCTTCGCCTGCTGGGGCGTTATCGCCGGATTGCAATAACAACGCCGCACCTGCAGAGACTTACCAACGAGGTCCAGATATGGCAAAGAAAAGCAAGAAGGCGCCGGCTAAGGCTCGCCGCATACTTAGTGCTGCTGCCTCGCTCGGCGGCAAGATATCCACCACAACGGTTCGCCTCCCCATCACAAACGTGTATCTGGGCGATGACTATACGGGTACGATTTATGTGGGAAGCCAAAAGAAGCCGTGCAATGTAATCCTGGATACGGGCAGCAGCTCGCTGGCGATCGACGGAAACTTTTACGACGTCACCAAGGACAAGGCAGCCCAAAAAACCGATCTCGCGCAGGAGATTGCTTACGAGGATAAAAGCAGCTGGGTGGGCGCGGTGGTCATGACGAACGTGACTGTGGGGGCCCGATCCCTGGTTCTTCCCCAGGTGCCCGTGGCGGTTACCTATCACGAAACCAGGAGCGTCTTCGGAAAGTCAAACGGCATTCTAGGGCTGGCCTACACGAGACTAAATTCCGCCTATAAAATGCCGGGGCTGACCATCCCGCCCAGATATACCTACAACCAGATTCAAGCCGGGCAAAGGACTCACATCGACCCGTACTTCACGCAACTGGAAACCGCAGGGTTGGTCGCCGACAAGTTCGCTTTCTATACCAAGCGCTCGCAGATCAATATGGCCACGGCAAAGCCCGCCACGGACCCGCTGAATCACGGCTTTCTGATCCTTGGCGGCGGTGAGGAACAGACGGACCTGTATACGGGAACCTTCCAGGTGGCACGGGTGGTCGACGACACCTACTACAACACAAATTTGAAATCGATTATTGTGGGCAACACGCCGCCGATCCCGGTATCGCTGCCGACCAAAGCGAGCGGTAACCCCTCAAACTCTGTGGTGGACAGTGGAACAAGTAGTCTTCTGCTGGATCAAGCCCTGTTCGAGGCCGTCGCTGAGAGGCTTTCCTCAGACGCCGACACCACGCTTACAGACGCGATACGCGCGGGCTACGTCCCCATGAATAAGCTGGATCTCTCCACCTGGCCGACCATCACGTTCGTGCTCGAGGGTGCGCTGGGAACCGACGTGCGTCTTGAGGTGACGCCGGACACATACTGGCAGACCAACTCTCCCAAGCCGGGCTACGCGACGGCGGTTCTCTTTGGGGATAACGGCCAGGGGGGCGGTCAATCGATTCTGGGTTTGCCGCTCTTGAACAACTACTTTACGGTGTTCGACCGGTCAGTGGAAAAGGGGCTTGGCGTGGTGAGTTTCGCGAAGCTTAAATAGACAATCTATTGTCTCCCATGCCCCTTTAGTCACTTTTAGCGCAGTGACTATTGAGTCGCCGAAATTCGTCTCAGCCCACTAACGCAAGCTCCGAAACCGTAGTCGTGCCGAATTATGGTACGCAATACCAGCGGACGCGTCGCGCGCTCCTACGTCCCGGCCCTTGCCCACGCCGCGGACCCTCTGCGCACCAATCAGCGGCCCAAGGGGGACTTATGGCGCTTATGGCGCACTTAAATTTCGCCAAAATCGTGAAAAGAAGGAATCCAAGGGGGGCTTATAGCGCTTATGGCGCTTTTAGCGCTCATAAAATTGGCGAAATTGTGAAAAGAAGGAATCCAATGAGCAGTGTCCCTGCGAAATAACGGCCATCGCATCGCTTTTCCTTCACTCAACTGGCCCGGCAAGTAAGGAATGAATATGATGGCGGATGGACTCGGGGCGACATGACAATCGCCCCGGCACATCTTCTAAGGCGAGGGACTTATGGCTCATTGGACGCGAAGAGGATTTATTGGATCGCTCTCGGCGGCAGCGGCCGCAAAGGCGTTTGCTGTTCAGTCGAAGGTCGCCGAAAAACTCCCGGGACAAGCACCGATCAAGATCACCGACCTCCGCTGCGCCATCATCGGCCGCAACCCAACCGTGCGCATCGTCACCGATCAAGGTGTCTCCGGATATGGTCAGGCCGAGTCCTACAAGCCCTATCTCAAGCCGATGGTCCTCTTCTATAAGGACTACCTCATCGGCGAAGACCCGACAGACGTCGCGCGCGTGATGCTGAAGATCCGCCGCATGGGCGCCTTCAAGCCCTGGGGCGCCGCGGTGAGCGCGATCGAGATAGCCCTGTGGGACATCGCCGGGCAAGTAGCCGGAGAGCCGGTATACAAACTGCTCGGCGGCAAGATCCGCGATCGCGTCCGCATCTACAACGGAGCCGTCCGCTTCCCCATGACCGGCCACACGCCCCAGGATTACGCCGAGACCATGGCCAAGATGAAGGATGCCAAAGAGGGCTTCACGCTGATCAAACAGGCGGTTGGATTTCACGATCCGGCGATGATGCCTGCGGTGCCTAACGCCTGGTATGACGAACCACCGCGGAAAGGGGCCTCGCATCCCGATCGTGGAATGATGACCGAGCGCGGCCTCGACAATGTCATTGCCTGCGTAGAAGCCATGAAGAAGGTCCTGGGCAGCGAGATCGGGCTCGCCCTCGATTGTGGACCAGGCTGGACGGTCAAGGATGCGATCACCTTTGCCCGCGCGCTGGAACCGCTCCACATCGCCTGGCTCGAAGACCTGATCACCGGCGACTACACTCCCTATCCCAACGCCGACCTTTTTCGCGAAGTCACGGTGAGCACCACCATCCCTATTCACACGGGAGAAGAGATCTACCTGCGGGAAAACTTCAAAGATCTGATCGAGAAACAGGCGGTGAATATTGTCGGTCCCGACCCGGAGGATGTGGGCGGCATCGCAGAAATGAAATGGATAGCGGAATACGCCGACCTGCATGGCATCCAAATCGCCCCGCACGGTGTTTTCGACGGGCTTTTCGGACTGGCCGCGCACGTTCAGGTGGCTGCCGCTTTACCGCAAAACTACATCGCCTTCGAGTACCCGCTAGGCCAGCCGGAGTGGTGGTATGACATTGTCGAAGGACTGCCCAACCCCATCGTCGACCATGGTTTTATCAACGTTTGGGATCGGCCGGGTCTTGGTGTCACCTTCAACGTCAAGGCGGCAAAAGCGCACCTGGCTGACGAGGATCGTCAGTTCTTCGACTAATCGGGACATCATCGGTCAAGGTTTCGATCGAAGAACTGGGCTACCTCGCGCAGAGCGATGGCGCACTCCGGAGAATCGTGGTGAAGGTAGTCCGCGTGGGATTGACCTTCAAAAACAAGCAAGTCAGCGTGTACTCCGGATTGCAACAGTTTCTGATGCACACGGACGGTATTGCTCAGAAAGAGATCGCGTGTGCCGGAAAGCAAGACGGTCGGTGGAAAGCCTGACAAGTCGCCATAGATCGGAGAGAGCAGCGGCTCCTTGAGGTCGTGGGCGCCGGCATAAAGTTTCGCCGCGGCCTCCAGGCCGCCGTCGTACGAGCCGAGCACGTTGTCGACGAACTCGTTGGTGAAGTAGCTGTCTCCGGTCTTGCTCAGATCCGCCCAGGGAGTTCCAGCCATCAGGGCTCCGGGCAACGGCAGGCCAAGCTCTTTCAACCGGATCACTGTGGCCAAGGTCATGCCGCCTCCGGTGGAGGTGCCGAACAGGGCAACATTTCTCGGTGTGTGCGATTTTATGACTTCCTTCCAGACCGCCACCGTGTCATCGATCGCTGCAGGAAAAGGAAAATCGGGAGGCATGCGATAGTCGACGGAGAGCACCTCTGTCTGGGCATAGTGCGCCATGAGTATGGCCTCCCCCGTGGCGGCCATTCCGCCAAAAAAGACATAGGCTCCGCCGTGTACATGAACCAGCAACCGATTGCGGTTCTGCATGGGAATGTTGTCCGGCGTCACGCGATAGACATGGACTCCGGCGATCGTCTCTTCCTTCACTGCGACATGGAGCTGCCCTTTCAGAACTTCGGCTTCCTTTGCCTCCGGTGCGTCGTTCTTTTTTTGCTCGTCTTTCCACTGCTCCCGAGTTCTCGTAACCGTGGCAGTGCTTCCATCCCATGCCTCTGCGATGTGCTTTTGCATCTCCGGACTGACAGTGTTCGGTACGGGGAGCGTGCGCGCGGGGACGGTTCGGGCGCCCGTTGCCTGCGCAGCGGCGAGGGTTGCCGGCAAAGTGGCCGTAAGGGCGAACAGGAGGAGAGAAAAGCGAGCGACGGCACGATGAGGATTAATGGCGTAAGCTCCTTTCGGGAAGACTCATTTTACAGGACCAGGGCAGACTACTTTACGACATATGTGATGCCGGCGGTGAACTGGAAACTATTACGGCGGAAACCTTCGGGCGGGTCGCCGAGGTAGTTGTCCGTGGATGAGAGCGTGAAGTTGAGCTTCTTGTAGACGGGAAAGACAAAGTTTGCGTTGCCCACGGCGGAGTAGGCCTGGACAACATTGAAGGTCGGCGTGAGCGTGATGTACTCGTTGAACTTGACATTGTGGGCAAAAGTGCGCGACCAGCTCTCGTTGAGATCCGCGCCGATCAGGTTGACGGATGGCGTCCCGAGTCCACTCTCGAGGCCGTTATAAAACTGTTGCTGCTGATACAGCAAGGTTGCTTTGATATCGAAGGTTTCTTTCGGTCGCTTGATGATGCTCCAGCCAAGTCCCGCACCGTAAGCCTGCTGTAACTGGAGGCCATTGCCGAAGTTGTGATCCGCGCTTGCGTTGACCAATCCGAAGATGACCGGTGACACGTATTTGTCCCACTCTACATCACCGTGCAGGATATCGGTTTTGCTGATGGAAGCGGCTTGATAAATCTCTCCGCCGGTGATGATCTCCGGATTTTTTGCCAGGCCGTAGGTGCCGCTTAGATTGAGCGTGGTCTTGCTCGACGGCGGCAGCCACGCGATGGTGGGAATGGAACGGACCAGGGCGACAGCGCCGGTGTAGGTCTGGGTGCTGTTGGTGGCATCCACTAAGCTGGCGCCGAGGGTGATGGAGCCGGCCCAGCCATACAAGAAATCCGACTCGTTGCGGACTTCGCGATTGAACGTGGCGGCGTCCAGGAGGGAGCCGATCTGGTTTGCCGGAAAAGATTTCTCTGCGGCGTGGGGAGGGCTGACGCTGACCGACTTATCCTTGAGCGCGACGTTCCCAACCGGGATTTGCTCCACGGCTGTCTTCCGGGTAACACGCTGATTTTTTTCGACCACCGCGAACGGACGGGCCGTGTTGAGCGCCTTGACCTTTTCCAGGGGAACCGTCACGTTCCCGAGGATGTCGCTGTGGAAGGTAACTTTGCCACCGAGAATACTGATGAGCTTGCCGGCGAGTTGCTCGCCATCGTTGAAGGTGATGGTGTCCGGGGTTTCCGCATAGGCCCGGCCGGCCAAGACGAACAGCAGAATACATACGCACGTCCACGCAATGTGGCGCGCAGAAGTAAGGAGCGGTTTCCGATTGAGCATGTTTTCCCTAGGGTGAAAATTGCGGAGTTGGTGCTGGATCGATGGGCTTACGGACCGGTTATCTCTCCCGGTTGCGGTTGAGGCCGTCGGGAGGACGGCGCTGCCGGTGCTGCATTTCCGGGAATTCGGGCAGGCCAGCCAGGGCGGCAGCAAGCTCGATGCGGGCGAAGAGGCGGAGGTCTTCCTCCGGGATGCGGTCGAGAAGCTGATTGGCTTCTGGGCCTATGCGTTTCCCGGCAGCGTAAAGGATGGCGCGGAAGGCGCAGGTGGAAGGCCAGAAGGTTCTGGGCGCCTGGTTAGGACTGTCAGATGCAGTGTCTTCCATGTATCGTTCGAGCGCGTGATCGATGGGCGGCCCGAAATCGCCTCCCAGCGAGGACTGCCTCAGAGCCATTTGATAGGACCGGTCGCGCGGGTCTCCAGCCATGATGAAGCCGCCGCCGCAGGTTTCGCCGGAGGCCTGTCTCTGTTTGCTGCGTTCCTCTAGCTCCTCATGGATGGTCTCGATCCCGTTAGGATAGCGGCGGGCGGCGACGGCGAGTTCTTGGTGGTTGGCGATAAGGGACTCGGCCAATGGAGCGTCGAGGTGGCGAAGGATATGGAGAACCTCAAACAAGACGTGCACACGGCTGGAGGTGATGCGCAGCTCATCTCCATAGCCGGCAGAGGTCCCCAAATCGGGCTGCTCCACGGCAATGCGTACGATTTCGCGGACAACGGCCAGCGCCTCGTCCGCGGGAAGTATCTTCCACTGCACTTGGAATAGCCGGATGAAGCGCTGTTGCAAGTGAAGCAGAGGAATATGGCGCGAGTGCCCCTGTATCTGCCGAATCCCAGGCTTTGGCATCAGCTCTTCGTCCACGGACGTTCTCCAGGCGTTGATGGCGCGGTGAAGCACGGCAAGACGGCGTTCCTCATCGAGCTTATGCATCAGGTTGACGGCGTATCCGAAGGGAAAGCTGGAGGGTATGTTGTCCTGGTTCACGAAGTCGAAGGCAGCGTCGATGTGGCCGCTTTGCAGCATGATGTTGACCAGCGTTCCGGAGTGAAAGTCGCTGGCGGGACCGCGAACCGTTGGGATGTCGCGGAGGAGGTCGGGGGCAAAGGAGGCGGCAATCTTTTGCGCGTCCTGGAAGAAGAAGTCACGGTAACGACCGGAGAGGCTGCGGATCTCGTCAAGGGCCATCTCGAATGTGATGCGGGCCTGGCCCGGGTCAACGGCGGACTGAACGCGGGCGATGCGCATCCGGGCGGCCGCACGAACGGGAGGTGATGCCCGTTCGGCCTGCTGGCGCGCGTGCGCTAAGAGATCATCTGCCATGGAAATAGTCTAGCGCCCCAGCCGCGCATCGCGGGCGTAGGGTGAGGCATATGCGCCGACTACTTCACAGGCTGGCTCTTGCAAATAGAACAATTCATTTTGTGCCAGCCTAAATCCTTGATGGCGGACTTCATTGCTTCGTATCCCTCTGCCACCAGTTCATCGTAGCGTTGTTTCGTTAGGCCTGCCTTCCCTTCGTTGAGGCGGATGTATGCGTATGCCTCCCGTTTGCTGTCAGACAGACCCGCCAGTCGTATGTATTCAGAACAGACCATGGAAGTACCTCTCAATTCTATCCGCCGTCAGAACCGGAAGAGAAACCCGGACCTACCCAATATGAGTTTGCCTTGGTCGAGCGGTTTCCTCCACCTCTAGAGGTGACGTTTGAGTAGAAAATCGAGGAGGTTCCATCGAGGCGTGCGGGTTTGGCGGGGACGAAGTTGAAACCAATAGGCAATCTGCTCCGCGCGGAAGCCGTCGTCGGCGCGTAGTTGCAGCCATTGACTCACAAAGCCGCCGAGTTCGACGGAATCGGGCGCCATGGCAAAGACAGTGGAAATGGGCCCAGAGAGGTGGTCCGGCGCCACTGCAGTGAAACCGGGATGCTCCGCTGCCCAGGCCGCGGCCTGCTCCAGCGTCCACACCGCGCCTTCGACTGGACGATCGTTTCCCGGCAGGCTGTCGTAGTTGGGGACAATCACAAGCTCCGCCTTGGGAAACAATCTACGGCTCAAAGGAATCAGCACCGGATCATCAAAGACAGCCAGCTTTAGGCCGGGACGGGAGAGCTGTTCGGCATCGAGGAAGGTCTCCGCACGCGGAGAAGGGACGATGAGTGCCAGCGGGGTTGCATAGTAGGGCGGCGACACAATGAGCGACTGGATGCGCTGGTCCGTGTCATAAATGCCAGACATTGCGATGTCAAAACGATGATCGACCAGATCACCGACGAGATTTGGCCAGTCAAAGGGAATCAACTCGATGGAGACACCCAGATCGCGCGCCAGCCGGTACGCGTAGGAGATGTCAAACCCAACCAACTCTCCACGATCGTTTCTGTAACTGAACGGAATGACGTGGGGATTGAAACCCACACGTAGAACACCGCGTTTGCGAATATTGGCGATGGTGGACGTCGACGGTTCGAGATCCGTGCCGGCTTTGGACATCGGCAGCTCTGCAGGCGCCATGGTCGACCGGATTCCCTGGGTCAGCTGCGGGTCCAGATGCAAAGAGGCGTACCGGCTGCTAACCGCCGGGAATAATGTCGGACGCAAAGCGACCGCCACACCGACGATGCTGATGCACACGACTGCGCAAGCGCCGACTCCGGCCAGAAATCTACTCGCGCGGAAGCGTACCTTTTTGAAGTAAAGCAGTGGCACCACCAGGGTGACGAAGAAAAAGCCGCTCACAGAAACAAGCACCTGGCCGAAGCGCGTGATGGCCGACGTCTCCACGTAGAAGTCGAGCACCGTACCAGGCAGATGCAGCCAGCTGCTGAGAAAAACGACCGAATCATAAGTCGCGCTGGGAGAGCCGAAGCACGACAAGAGAGTCATGATCGGAAGCAAGGCCTTCTGGGCCAGCTTTAGCGGTACATCCGAGAATATAGCCGGCATAAAGGATGAGGAGATAGATGAAGTTATTGCCAACTTGCGCGAAGACGTAGCTCAACGACAAGCTGGTCTGCACCACGCTCCTGCGCTCCTCGGAGTCGCTGCACCCAGCGTCATCGAGGGCAGACTCCACCGCCCGTTCCACCAGGGGCAACGCCGCAACCGAGAGGGTCGTGACCACGGCCAGGACAATTGCCGGGCGAAGATTGCGCAAGACGGAACGATAGCTCTCCGACACCAGGGCAGAAATCAGGAAAGGTATAACGAACAAGCCGAGGATGATGGCGCCGAGCAGATAGAGGACGACATAAAGCACCATGCCTCCCAACCGGTCCGGACGCACGGTACCTGCCGTGCTGGCGAGCAAGGCGAAGACGCCGAATGGAGCCAGCCTGACGATCCAGCCCCAGATTTTTACACTTGCCTTCTTTACGGCGTCGAAGATCTCGAGCAATGTCTGCTTGTGCTCCGCGCTCTGGAACGCAACGCCGTAGATGACAGCGAAGATGGCCACAGCCGGGATATAGTTCTTGCGCAGCGCCGCGAACGGATTGGAAGGAATGAGCAGGTCCAACAGCGGGATTCTGCCGCGCAATTGCGATGCCGTGAGCGATAGGGGCGGCGCTGTTGGTGGAATGGCATGCGCCAGGGCCCAGAGGGTAGTGAGGGTGAGGATCCAAAGAAAAAGAAACGGGATCCAGGTCGCGCCTAGCAGTTGGCGGGCGGTGGCGGAAGTGAGCCGGCCCAGCCCATACATGAGGGAACAGATGAGATAGGGGTAAACAGGGATCTGCAGCATTGCCCCATAGGCATCGCCTATGGGCTGTAGAAAGGCCGTCCGCTCGCCGAAGAAGATGCCGCAGGCGATGCCGAGGAGTGCGCCGAGGAGGATCTGCTGCGGCAATCGGGCGCCGGGATTTCGAGCGGGAACTTACCGCGTGGCCCTGAACCTCAAGCTCGCTCATGCATTCACCTTTAGGCGGGCAGCCGCTTCAGCATCTCGCGCGCACTCCGGAACCACGGCCGCTCACGGCGGCGCAGGTAGTCAGGCATCGTCGGCTTCTTATCGAGCACCTTCTGCGCCCACTGGCGGGCTTCGGCGTTGCGTCCCTCAGACGCCAGCAGATCCGCGAAGTTTAAATAGGTCTCCGACAACGTCGACAAGACCGTCGATTGCCGGAAAAGCGCCTCCGCTTTTTCTTTTTGTCCGGTCAGCGCGTAGGCGTGGGCGAGCAACCCGGCGGCGCGATGAAAATCGTATTCCGGGTCTTTGTCCACCGCTCGTTTCAGGTCAGGCAACGCGGCTGCTGCATCGCCCAACAGGATGGCGCAAACGCCGCGCCGGTAGAAGGGATCGAGCGTGTCGGCACGGGCGGCAATGGCTTTGTCGAACGCGGCCCGCGCCACCAGAAGGCGGCCATCGTCCATGTAGAGGTCACCCAGCTCTTCGTAGTTCCCTGCCGACGGATTGTCGCGCACCATCGTCTCTAGTTCGCGAATCCGCTTGCGACGAGGAAATACCTTGAAGGATTGGCGGAGGAGCCCAGCGTCCGGTAGCACCTCGACGAAGATATAGACCACCGCGCCCAGAGGACCGAGAAAGAGGATGATGAAAATCCAATACATGTCCGGCCGTCGCCGGATGAAGTGGACAATCGCAAATACCTGGAGGAGCAAGCCCCAGGGGAATAGGAGGTGACTCAGGAATCCCATGCAATATTGATCTTAGCGTCAGGTTAGCAGGCCCGATGGCGGTAGCGGAATCGCGGCTTCAATGACCTGCTGCTTTACCGACATGATCGTCAAAGAACCGCGCCATGATGGAGTTGGCCTCTCGCGATTCAGGGGTATTCGGGTTATACCAGAAGGCATGGTTGAGACCGTCGAAGACCACCAGTTGCGCTTCTACTCCGGCACGCAGAAAAGCACGATGGAGTGTCGTCGTATCGCTCAGGAGCAGGTCGCGCGTACTGGTTACAAAGAGGGCCGGTGGCATCCCATGGAGATCGGCGTAGATGGGCGAGAGGACCGGGTCTTTGGGATCGGTGGAGGCGACATACTGCGAGAGCCATTGCACGTGGGGGTTGGGCGGTTCCAGGTATCCGGCGAGGCCGCGAACCGAATACATCGCATGCGAATCGCCCTCCTTGCTGAAATCGCCAGAGCCGGTGAAAATACCAAGCGCGGCCGGCAAAGGCAGCCCCAGCTGCTTGAATTTCACTGCCACTTCGGCGGTAAGAATGGCTCCGGCCGAGGTCCCGTAAAGAGCCATATTTTGCGGCTTATAGGTTTTTAGCAGCTCGCGATAGACGGCAACCGTATCGTCCACCGCCGCGGGAAACGGATGTTCAGGAGCAAGCCGGTACAGGACAGAGATGACCTTGGTGCGCGTAAGATTGGCCATCGGGATCGACTCGTTGAGGGAACCGGAATCCGCGTTGAAGCCGCCCCCGTGGACATTGATTAGTACCCGGTCCTGCTTATCCGCCGGAACGCCATCGGCAGGAGTCACGACCCAAACCGGTATCCCGGAAATCGTCGATGATTTGATATCCACCGGATACACGGCGCGGTTTGCCTTGGCGCCGGCGGCTGCAGCGGCATCCGTCTCTGAGCGTCTCTGTTCCAGAGTTTGCTTCGGGTTGGCATCTGAAACCTGGTGTGCCAGTCCCTTCTGCGCTTCGGGACTAACGGTAGCCGGCAGAGGGACCACGCGCGTGATGTGCGCCGTGCCATCCGCGTCGATGTAGCTGGAATCCTTCTGAGCGGCGGAGTCTTTCGTCGTTTGCCACGCAAGCGCCGGGTACGCGAGAAGAGCCAGTAATCCATAGATGACAGCAAGCACGCTAAGTCGACGAGCCAAAATCAACCTCCAGTTGAGCCGAAGTCTTGAGACGGGACATTCTCCAACTTTACCGGTGGATTGGCAACTAGCGTTTGCCTGTTCATTCGCGGACAGGTCTGTCCGAGCTTGAACGTCCACGTGGCCGGTTCCCGGCGCATGCACTTCATTCGCCGGAGCTTATGCAAAGGATGCTTTGGCCTGTGAAGTGCTCCTGAGTCTTCCAACCTGATGAGGTGACCATCGCATGACGACCTGCACGCTTTCCGGCCCGGGATTCGGCAAGACCATTGAGGTGTCCGGCTTATGGTGTGTCGCGGGAACCGCATTGGTCGCCATCTCTGCCTTCCTTCCCGCGAGCGCACAGTCCATTCGCACCCTGCAGCCAACAATACCGGCAGCGCAGAATTTCGCGCTGACCGATCTGAACGTGGTCGGTGGAAAGGCGGAGACAGTCGAATACCAAGGGCGCAAAGCGGTTCGCCTGACCACGCAATCGAACGAAGACGTCTTCGCTTTTCTTAAGGGAGTCCAGATTCAGGACGGAACAATCGAGGCCGATATCGCGATGAAGCGGACGACGCCTCCCGGGGTACGGATGCCTGGATTCATTGGCATCGCGTTCCGGGCCCGGACGGACGCTTCGCACTACGATATGTTTTACCTTCGGCCCTTGAATTCCCATGCCGACGACCAGGCGATGCGCAACCACTCCGTGCAATACGTCGCAGCTCCTGGATTCGATTGGTACAAGCTGCGCAGAGAGTGGCCGTGGATTTACGAATCGTATGCCGATCTGCAGCCGGAAGGATGGAACAAAATAAAGATCGAAGTGCGCGGCCGGACTGCGAAGTTGTATGTCAACGGAACGGAGAATCCGAGCTTGATCGTGGACGGCTTGAAAGGCGAGGACCTTCAGGGCGGTGTTGCCTTATGGGGTTATTCCGGAGAGGAAGCCTACTTCTCGAACGTGAAAGTGATTCCTGCCAAAGCAGAAGCCGTAACGAATGATGGCGAAGCCTCCGGAACATGGGAAGTAAAATTCGCCACGGATTACGGCAAGTATGAAGGGTCGATGAGTCTCCATCGCGAGGGCAACGCGGTGAAGGGTACCTGGTCCGGTGCGTTCGGCCAAAATCAGCCGGTCAGCGGCGCGTGGCGGAACGGCTATGTCGAGCTCATGTTTAACGGAACCTGGGGACGGGAGAAACCGGCGCCGGCGACTGTGACCATGGCCGGGTGGGTGGATGGCGATTCGGCGAAGGGTCGAGTGAAGGTGGAGGGCCGAGCCGATGGACTATGGACCGCACTGCGCAAAAAGTGACACGACTTACTCACGCAGAGATTTGCTGGCTGGTCGCAAACATCGGCGAGTCACAGACTGATTGACAGACCGGCGATCTGATTTTTATTACCAGACTGATGGAACCACCGGGACCCGACAGGGTGTTCCGTTTGAGGCGTGCCAGCTTGTGCCGTCCGCATAGCTCACCGATTCCAGATCGACATAATGGACGGCAGTGACGCCCGTCACCCAGGCAAACCATCTGGTATCGGGCGAACTCACGCGTACTATGAGTGGCTGCCCTTGCGGGGGAAGCCACGGCAAGACGTTTTCAGTGGAGGCATGCGGTACGTCACCAGTGGAGGCACCCGGTGGGGGGTAATCCACAATTCGATTGAGTTCCAGGCTTTCTGTAATCTCAGATGGCTCGGAACGGTCGCCAGCCGGCGCCATGCCATGGACGGTCACGCGGGAAGCGAGGATGCCAAGAGGAGGCCATTGGCTGAGAATTACCCGTAGTCTTTGAGCGGCGAGCAAGCTTCCGCTCGTTTCGAGTCTTGCCTGTATTCCGATGGGGCAGTTAGCTTCCAGCGGTACAAGACGGATGATCCCTGTGGAGATTTGAGCCAAAGACGCTGTCGAAGTGAGACAGAGGATGAGCGCCGACCTACTAGTACGACACATAAGCCACCTCCTGAGGAGGGAAGCCAGCCGAGCAATTTGCTCACATTCTTAGACACCGTCGCATGAGCGGGAGTTCCAGCTTGACAGCGCACCGCAATAAACCGGCATCGATCTACGATACGCACGCAAACAAGCTTCCAATAAGCGTAAGATGTTTGTCGCTGAAGTGGATGATGATTTTCCCACGATGGGCTTACGGTCAACGATTGAACAACTTTTTATAGAACTATTTCGTTGGTCGCTGCGTCCAGTTTTCTAGGACCACTCAGCAGGAGCAGATTTGATGTACAGGAATTCCAAACAGATATTTAAGGGAGTCACACGCGCGTTGTTTGCGCGTTTGCGTAAAAAGGCCTCGACCATCGGTTTCCCCGTCGCTAAGCCCGTTGGCAGCGCGCAGAAGGACGGGATCAGAATCGACTGGAACTATGACCCACGGAAGGAAACCCTGGAAGTGCAATGCAGCACACTGTTTTGGATCAACTCAGCCCGCGTCAACGAGGAGCTTCGCCGCGAGATCGAAGCCACGATTCGCTCTTACCGGGCGGCGTGAATTCCCTACGGGAAACGACAGGGCCAGGTGTGAAGAAATCTCCTCATCCGTTGCTGAATTTTTACATCTTCGGGTGTGGCGTTTCCCGCTTCAGGGTTGGCTTGGCGAGTCTTTAAGGTATTGCCGTAATTCGGCGGCGTTGTAGCAGTGGGAGAAAGCCGTATCGCGCAGGATGCGCCCGCTGCCCACCAGCTCAGCCAGCGATTGCTCCATGGTCATCATGCCCTCGGCGCGCCCGGTCGAGATGTGGGAGCGAATCTGGTGGTCTTGACCAGTCCGGATCAGATTGCGTATGGCGGTGGTGGCCATCAGAATCTCGACGGCCGGGTAGCGGCTGCCGTTGTCGGCCGCCGGCACGAGCTGTTGGGTAACGATGGCGACCAGTGCCAGGGATAGCTGCTGCCGAATCTGAGACTGATGCCCGGCAGGAAAAATATCCAGGATGCGCGAGATGCTCTGAGAAGTATCGTTGGTGTGCAGAGAAGAGAGCACCAGGTGCCCAGTTTCGGCTGCCGTAAGCGCCGCGGACATGGTTTCGGCGTCCCGCATTTCACCTACCAGGATCACGTCGGGGTCCTGACGTAGGACAGCCCTCACCGCTTGCGCAAAGGAGGGGGTATCATGGCCCACTTCGATCTGCTCCACCAGGGAGTTGTGGTTCGCATGCTCATACTCGACCGGATCCTCGATGGTGATGATGTGGTCGCGACGACGGACATTGATCAGGCCAAGCAGCGCAGCAAGCGTCGACGTCTTACCGCAACCTGTCGGGCCGGTAAGCAATACCAGCCCTTGCCGCCGCTCCGCGAGCTCGGCCAGTGCCGGGGGCAGATGCAACGATTCGAGCGACGGGATCTGCGCGGGCAGCAAGCGAATGCTGGCGGCCAGAGTACCGCGCTGATAGTGGAAGTTGGCTCGGAATCTCCCGATCTGCCCACGCGCGAAGCAGAAGTCCAAGGACTTGTTGCCTTCCAGCTCTTCTGCCTGACGGGCCGTTAGCAAGGGCAGCAACAAACCGCGTATTTCCTCTGACGACAATGGTTTACCAGCCGCCGGCGTCAACAGGCCCTTGACGCGCAGAGCGACCGTCGAACCAGCTACCAAAACAACATCGGAAGCACCCCTCTGGGCGGCAAGCGTCAATAAGCGGTCGATCGACAAACTGCCACCGCTTACCGTCGCAGCCTTGGAACGATTCAATTCATCGACAAGCCGCGACAGTTCATTCCCGAAGGCAGCCATAGGCCCTTTCAGCAAGCGGAATTGAGCTTACCCATTTTAGCAACGCTTCCGTGCCACGTGCGGCGTAACGCCAGTAGCTGTCCCTCCCCGGGCAACGGCGGAGTTAATGCCGTGAGTCGATAACGAGAGAGAGTTTTGCGCATTCATCCTCCTGCAATATTTATTATTTGTCACCATGATAATTACATGAATGCGTTAAATACACATCGTCTCCCGCCCGTGTTAGCCTGAAACGGGAGTTAGGCCATGAGTGTAAACCGCAGGGACTTTCTTCGCAGAGCGGCCGGGGTGGCCTCGGCTGCGGCATTCACCGGCAAACCCGCATTTGTTTCCGCCCAGACTGCATCGCTTCCAACGCCGGGTAATTCGGGCATCGAGCACATCGTCGTAGTAATGATGGAGAACCGCAGCTTCGATCACTTGCTTGGCTGGCTGCCAGGAGCGACCGGGCAGCAGGCGGGGCTCGCCTACCTTGACAACAAAGGCGAGGCTCACCCCACATACCGGCTGACGACGTTTGACGGATGTTCTCATCCCGATCCAGATCACTCGTATGCGGGAGGGCGCAGCGAATACGACAACGGCAAGATGGATGGATGGCTGCGCACCTCAACGAATGATGTTTTCAGCATCGGCTACTACGAGGAGGCGGATCTACCCTTCTTCAGCGCGTTGGCACGCAGCTACACAACCCTGGATAATTATTTCGCTTCCATCATGGGACCAACTTTTCCCAACCGTGTTTTTCAACACGCGGCCCAGACTGATCGGCTTTCAAACACGATCGACCTCTGTACCCTCCCAACCATCTGGGACAACCTTGCCGCTGCCGGGGTGAGCAGCAAGTATTACTACTCCAACGTGCCCGTGCTGGCATTTTGGGGAGCGAAGTACCTGGGGATCTCCGCACTATTTGCCGATTTTCTGGCGGATGCAGCGGCCGGCACGCTGCCCTCGGTTTCGTTTGTCGATCCGCGCTTCACCCTTATCGAGGGCGGTCTAGGCAACGACGATCACCCGCACGCGGATCTTCGCGCCGGCGAGGCATTTTTGGGACAGGTATATAAAGCCGTGACGACGGGACCTAACTGGCAGAATACCGTGCTGGTTATTAATCGCGATGAGTGGGGCGGCTTTTTCGACACCGTCGTTCCCCCGCGAGTGATTGCGGCCAATGACGTCGATACGGATCTTGTCAATGGAAACGCGCTGCTGGGATGCCGTGTGCCTGCGGTCGTGGTATCGCCGTTCAGCGCCGGCACGGCCGCCACACCGCGGATCAATTCCGCACTTTACGATCACACCTCGGTGCTGAAGCTGATTGAATGGCGGTATAACTTGCCGCCACTTACCCCTCGAGACGCCTCGAATGAGATTGCGAATCTGGCGCTGGCACTGAACTTCCAGGCGGCGTATAGCCCGCCGCCCGTGTTACCGGCAGTGCGCTCACCCATCCCGACACTTTGCGGCCTTTTCGAGCTAGGAAGCCAGATCGACAACGAAAGTTATGACTTCTTCAAGCTGCTGGTATCCGATCTTGTTTCGGGCTGGGAGACGTCGGGGCTGTAGGAAATGACGTCCCCCGCCGCTGAGGGAAACAGTGCTTACTTGTGGTTGTGGTTGGCGTAGTTGGTTGCGATGCGAAGCTGCTCATTCACCTGGTCCAGCAGTTCCTTGGCTTTGGCTGCGTGCCCGTCCATATCAAACTCATTGGCTTGCTGGGCTTGCGAGATGCGTTCGTAGGCCTGTGTCGACAGCCGCTGAGCAGCGGCCAGATTTGGGTGCCTCTGAGCGGAAATGTTGTTGGCCGGGAGCTGGGCGATGGCAAAGCCTCCGGCGAACATGGCTGCACTGAGGGCTCCGCCGAGGACGAAATTTTTTCTGGTCATTTGCCTCTCCTAAGAAAATGAGTATGCGAGGCTCCGGCTCAAACCGCGACTGCCGGAGAACCGCACTCAAGACGGTAGGCTCCTCCCGAAGCAGACAGTAAGTACCAGAAAGTGTTAGTTACCCGAAGTGTAATCTTCTTTCGGGCGTACGCCAGGCGCGCTAAGGCAGGGCTGGCTAAAGCGAGCCAACTAATTGTCTTCAAGTCAGTCCCAAATTGTTCGCCGGAGCAGTATGCTGTATGGCTATGAACTGGTTGCCTTCGCTTCGCGCATTAATGATTTTTGCGATCCTTATGGTTTTTTTTGCAGCTGCCTATTGGGCCTGCGGGGGGCATGGGAGATAAACCGTCAGTCTGCCGGAGGTGACTCCTCGCCGGCGGAATGTGCAGTCGTCCGTCATGGGCCGGACGGCCCGTTGGCACAAATCCCGCCGGATAGAGTATTTATTATTTTCCCTTTTCCTGGGAGCCTTGAGGGGCATCGCCTTTGAGCGCTCGCGTTAATGCATCACTGGTTATGGTGGGCGCCCAGTACTTCTCGATATGCTCGATCACCAGTTCCGTGCCGGCTGCGTGCGAGACGAAGGGTCTCGACGCCGGGTTATACATAGCATCGGTGAGATCGCGCACCAACACGCAGCGCAGTCCCCACTTCGATAACTGGCGCACGCCAAAGCTCCGGTTGAGGATGCACATGTTGGCGTGCACCCCCATGAACAACACGGTGTCGATGTGATGTTGCTTAAGGACGTTGTATATCTCATCTCCCTTGTCGGAGATCACATCCCCCGGTGCGATGGTAAGGGCCGCGGTTTCACGGCTCCAGGCCTTGTGGGGCTTGTCTCCGGGAGTATCGCAACCCTCATCGCTATCGTCGATGGGGAGGGGGGCATCGGAGAAGGTGAGTTCCGGAGGAGGGGTGGTGCGAGGAGCGTTCTCTGCAAGCAGCCTGCCCGGCGCGTTGCTATAGAAGTCCATCGTCTCGGAGGGCGCATGAATGATCAGGATGCCGGCCGCGCGGGCTACTTGCAGCAGAGGTTCCATCTTCTCGGCGATGAGCCCTACCCTGTGCGTGGCCCCCTTGCACCAGTGCTGATCCCACATATCCGTGATGATGATCGCTGTCTTTGACGGAACGATAGCTTCTTCAAAGTGGGCTTCCACCCAGGGTCCGTAGGCATGGAATGGTTGGATCTGGGTGCGCAGTTGCAACTTGATCTCCTCACTATTCGGTCCTGTTGGCGTGGACGCGGACACCGTGAGTGCCAAGAGCGCGAACGTCGAGAGCACCGTGGCTGGTAATCGCATGGGATATATCCTAATCGCAATTCCGGAATGGGGCTGGGCAACCGGGCAGAGGATCCTAGGCTCTAAGATGAGACATGCTAAATAAGATTTGGGACCCGAAGACCGCCCGAATCCTGTGTACGGTCATCATCTTTGCCCTGGGATTGGCTTTTCTACACGCCGCGCGCGAAACGCTCGCGCTCTTTCTGTTTGCGGTCTTATTCGCATACTTCGTCGCTCCGCTGGTCGCCCGTTTGGAAAAACCTTTGCGAGGCCGGATTCAGGCCATTGGTGCGGTTTATCTCATTTTGATCGCTCTTCTGGTTGGCCTGGGCTTTCTGGTTGGCCCGAAGATCGCCGCTGAAGGCACCGCGCTCGCGACCAGCCTTCCCTCGCTGCTGGACCAGGCGGGCTCCGGCGAGCTTGTCTCCCAGGTGGGCCAGAGGCACGGATGGAGTGAAGCCCGACAAGCCCAGATCCAGAACTTCTTCATAGCGCATAAAGACGACATCCTTCGCTATGGCCGGGCTATCGGCCAGAAGCTGGCGGAACCGGCGCAACACATCTGGTGGCTGATTCTCATCCCCATCCTCGGCATCTTCTTCCTCAAAGATGGCCGATCGATCGGCGAGAACCTTGTCGCTTTGGGGCGCGCCCCAGAGGAAAAGGAGACGATCCGCGGGATCGTCAGTGATGTAAATGTAATGCTCGGCAGCTATATCCGGGCCCAGCTCACGCTTGCATCCCTCACCCTGGTGGCGTACACGGTGGTGCTGAGCATTCTGCACCTGCGGTACGCTCTCATTCTCGGCCCTCTCGCGGGAATGTTCGAGTTTGTTCCCGTGGTAGGCCCGGCGATTGCCGCGCTCATCGTCTTCGTGATCGCGGTCCTGACGAGTTTTCCTCACCTGATATGGCTGGTGATCTTTCTTGGCATCTGGCGACTGGTACAGGACTACGTCAACGCCCCGCACATCATGGGCAACTCGCTGGAGATCTCGCCCCTGGTACAGATCCTGGCAGTGCTTTCGGGAGGCGAAATCGGAGGCGTAGTCGGTGCTCTGATCTCGGTCCCAACGCTCGCTACGTTGCGCATCCTCTGGCGGCGCCTGACCAACGAAAAGAGCCGCGATGCGCCAGTTGTTCCCCTTCCCGGAGAAAGATCCCAGCGCTAGAGTGGTTTCCCCGGAAATCGCTTCAATCGGGATGACCTTATTCGCGGCGCCAATACTGCGTGCGGCCCAGCACGGAGAGGCCGATGAACCCACGCACCTTTAGCTTGGCGCCGCCGTCTTCTATCGAGATCAGGCATTTGTAGGTCTTTCCGTTCGACGGGTCGAGTATCGTGCCTCCGGACCATGCATCGCCGTCCTTCTGAAGATCCCAGAGGATCCGCAGTCCAATCACCGGCTTCCCCTTCAGCTCGCCCTCACAGTCATCGCAGGTGGGGTTTGGATCATGGGGATCCGGGTTCAACAACTTCTGGACGCGTCCATACAACTTGCCGTTTTCCTCCCAGATAGCTACCACCGACTTAGCCTTGCCGGTGATGTCGTCGATGGTCAGCCACCTGCCAATGGGCGATTGCGCGGACGAAGCTTGCACGCCGGTCTCCGCATGGACCCTGGGAACAAGGAGGGTTCCGGACAACACCGATAGGATTAGGCACAAGATGAACGACCGTCCCACGAGGTCCTCCAATTCCCAGTTTGATTGTGATGCTTGAGAACGGTCCCGAGCCGCATCCGAAGACGCTTGCACTATCTTTTATACCTGCTGAAGCCTGTGGATGGAATTCACGCCGGCGGCGGACGCCGGCCGGCAGCAATCGTCGAAGCGGCAGGAACCGCGGACGTGAAAGCCACGGTCCGGTTCGCGAGCGAACGCGGGCTGCCGGTTGGCAGTCCGGTGCAGCGGCCACATCTGTTCCGATTCAATCAGAACATTCCGCCTACGAAGCGGGGTAGGCATAATTCCTTCCCCCTAATTACTTTCCCTGGACGGACTTGGTCACTTTCTCGAGCAGCGAAGCCTCCCTCTCAAGGGCGCTGGCAACCCGTTCAATTTGCGGGTCAACGGAGGACCACTGCTTCTGCTCAATCGCTTCGCGAACGCCCGGCATGGTCTTTACACCGTAGCCCGTGTAAAAGCCGGGGGCATAGATAAGATTTTCGAACCAGGGTCGATTGGGCAGCCCGGCCGGGTCAATCAGCATGCGCTCTGTCTGGACCAGTTGTTCATTAACTGCCGGTGACAAATTATCTCCAGCAGCGGTAACAGCTTTCTCGTACTCGTCCGCCGCCCGCGTGAGATCGTCGGAGGCTTGGTCAAGTGGTGCGAAGTTGAAATAGGGTGGAAGCGGCTGCGTCGTAGGAGGAACGAACTGCTTCTTTGGATCATAGAGCGCTTTATAGACGTCTTCGCTAATTTCGGTATTCTCCTCCTTAGCTTTGTCGCGCGTGGTCGAAGCCAGTTTCTTAAGGTCCGTGACATACCCGTGAACCGTTTCTGCCAGGTTAGCGAACTGGTATGGAATCACATCGGCATCGGCCATCCGCATCACCATGGTGCCGGCGGTTTGGGCGAGTGCCCGGCCATAGACGAAGTCGGTGTCCTGAAAATGGGTGTACCAGTAAAAATCGTCATAGATTGAGTGATACTGGCCATCTGATTCATCCTCGCCGCCGTAGCCGAGATTGACGCTCGCGATCCCCAGGTGATCGATAAAGACTGTATAGTCGGACCCGGAGCCCAGAGCCCCAATGCGAAGATCGGTACGAGACCTCAGTTCCGTCCGCGCCTCAGCATTTGCCCGAGAGATCGCAACCAGCCGCTCACGCTTCCATACCGGCATTTTTGTTTCAGGATCGACAATGTCCTTGGTAACGCCGTTCACGAAGTTCTCAAGCGAATGCGAACCCTGGGCGTGGAAGTAGCCTCGTCCGTTTCCGTCCGAGTTGAAGTAGGCAACCGCGTGTTGCTGAAGCTCAGCGGCATGGGTCTCCGCCCACTCCGTCGAGCCAAGCAGGGCCGGTTCTTCCCCATCCCAGAAGCAATAGATAATCGTGCGCTCGGGCTTCCATCCTTGTTTCAGCAGCTCTCCGAGAGAACGCGCCTCTTCAAGCTCGGGGCTGGTTCCGGAGACGGGATCTCCCGCACCGTTGACCCACGCATCGTGGTGGTTACCCCGCAAAACCCATTGGTCTGGATATTTGGAGCCGGGAATGCGCGCAACCACATCGTAGAGTGGCTTGCGGTCCCAGTTAAACTTCAGCACCAGGTGTGCCTTCGCGGTGCTGGGACCAACGTGGTAGGTCATCGGCAGGCCGCCGCGCCACGACTCCGGAACCAGGGCGCCATTCAGTGACTTGAGGAAGGGCACGGCATCCACGTAAGAGATAGGCATCACCGGAATCTTGGTGATGGTCTTTACTTCGCTGAGCGGGATCTTTTTTGCTCCGGGCACTGCGCCGACACCAGGTGTTTGCGGATCGCCGGGATAGACGGGCATATCCATAACGCTGCCCCGCTGTGCGCCTTCCGGCGGCCGCATAGCTCCTTCGGGGTAGGGATCGCCTTGGAAGTAGCCGTCCTGCTGCGGGTCGGAATAAATGAGGCAGCCGACGGCGCCATGTTCGGCGGCAACCTTGGGCTTGATCCCACGCCATGTTTCGCCATAGCGTGCGATCACGATAGCGCCCTTCACCGAGATACCCAGACGCTCCAGTTGTTCGTAGTCGTCTGGAGCGCCATAGTTTACATAGACCAACGGCGCTGTAACATCGCCGTCGGTGGAGTAGGCGTTGTAGGTTGGCAGCTGCTCGCTCTTTTGGCCCGAGGTTGGATCAACAGCCAGCGTGGGCTCTTCGAGCTTTGCGGTAAAGGGGCTGGAACCCAGCAGTTGCAGTGATCGCAGTTGAGGAGTGGGAAACAACGCATCAAACGTCTCGATCTGCGCGTCGAGACCATAGGACTTCAGTTGGGCAAGAATCCATTCCGCGTTGGCCTTGTCATAAGGGGAGCCTACGTGATGAGGCCGTGCGGAGAGCCGTTGCATGTTCTCTCTCAAGTCAGCTGTGTCAGGGATTTGCCTGAACTTCTGCTCCCATTGAACTTCTTTCGCGGAGCTGGCGGAGGTGTACCCGCGCAATGGGTAAACTGCTTCCGCTGCATTTGCAGTCAAGGCGAACAAACTAAGCAGGGCGACAGACTGGCGCATCATGCACTCGATTCTAACCAGCCACCCAGGTGGCGGGTTAAGAAAACTTGAATGGCTTCGGAGCGCCACCGCTGCTATCCCCTGCCTGATCCGCCAGCTCAAAGCGCCTGGAGAGCACTCGATACTCCGCTGTAAGATGGCGGAAGTATGGATGATTTCTTCGACGACCTCAAATATTCCCTGCGCATGTTGATCGCCAATCCGGCGTTTACCATTACCGCCATTGCGGCACTGGCGCTGGGCATCGGAGCGAACACTGCCATCTTTACCGTCGTCAACACCGTGCTGCTCAAGCCGCTTGACTATCCCGAGCCGGACCGGCTGGTGCAATTCCTCAACATTGATCCCGATGGGTCCAGTCAGTTTGCTTCACCCACAAATTTCTTCAACTGGAAGGATCAGACCAGCGTTTTCCAGGACGTCGCTGCCTACGATGATGCCGGTCCCGGCTTTAATCTCACCGGCACTGTGCCCGAACTGGTTCATGGTATCCACGTTTCCAGAGACTACTTCGCGCTCTTCGGGGCGCCGGTTATGCTTGGCCGCACCTTCAACCAGCAGGAAGACAGCCCCAATGGCGGCAAGGTCGTGGTTATCAGCTACGGTTTGTGGCAACGCAAGTTCGGCGGTAGTCCTAATATCACCGGCACCTCCATCTCGCTGGGCGACGAGTCCTACACCATCGTCGGCGTCACCGGGAAATCGTTTGTGACGGATCCTGCAGCTGACGTCTGGCTTCCCTTCCAGTTCGATCCCAACACCACGAACCAGGGTCACTACTTCCTGGTTGCGGGGCGTCTCAAGCCGGGCGTCACACTGGATCAGGCAAATGCTCAGCTCAAGATTGCCGCGGCTCACTTTCGCAGACGCTACCCCGACGCGGTGGCCGCCCTGGACCCCAGAGGAACATTCGGCGCTCAGCTTCTGCGCGACCACGTGGTCGCCGGTGCGCGCTCTTCCCTGCTCGTCCTCCTCGGAGCGGTTGGGTTGGTCCTGCTGATCGCCTGCGCCAATGTTGCCAATCTTCTGCTTGTCCGGGCTACTGGCCGTAAGCGCGAGTTCGCCATCCGCGCCGCCATGGGGGCGGGCCGAGCACGGATCATCCGCCAATTGCTCACCGAGAGTATTGTCCTCTCCATGATCGGCGGAGTTCTCGGCCTTATCCTTGGATTCGGCGGCGTACGGGCGCTGCTGGCGGTCAGCCCTGGAGATATTCCCCGCATCGGCGAACACGGAGCCGCGGTCGGCATCGACTGGCGTGTCCTCACCTTCAGCCTCGGCATTTCACTGTTAACCGGCGTTGCTCTTCGGGCTCTTCCCTGCTATCGGCGCCTCGCGTCCGGACCTCAACTCCACTCTGAAGGAGAGCAGCAACCGGTCCGGTACCGGCTTCCGTCAAAGCAAGGCCCGTTCCTTATTGGTCATCAGCGAAGTTTCGCTTGCGCTGGTGCTTCTCATTGGGGCCGCGCTCCTCATCCGCACGTTCATCGCTCTGCGCCACGTCAATCCAGGCTTCAACGGTCACAACGTGCTCACGCTGGAGATGTCGCTCATCGGCAACCGCTACCAAAAGACCGCCGGAGTCGCCCAATTCTCTCGCGATGGCCGCGAGCGCCTCAACGCCATCCCTGGTGTGGAGGCCTCGGCCTTTGCCTGCAGCCTGCCGCTAGAAGCCGGCTACAGGTTGCCCTTCAACATTGTGGGGCGTCCACTGGGCAAGAATGAGTTCACCGGGGGCGCGGGCTGGATCAGCGCTTCGCCTGGTTACTTTGATGTTTTCAAGATTCCCATCATCCGGGGCCGCGACTTCAGCGACCGCGATGCCGCAGGCGCACCCGGCGTGATCATCATCAACCAGGCTATGGCCAGGAAATACTGGCCTAATCAGGATCCTATCGGTCAGCTGATTGAGATTAGTAAAGGCCACGGCCCGCAGTTCGATGAACCCGCACGCCAAATCATCGGCATTGTGGGCGACACGCGCGTGAACGAGCTTAACGTCGATCCGGCTCCGCTCATGATCGTCCCCCTGGCCCAGGTCACCGACGGCATGACTAACCTCTTTGCGGGCATCAGCCCCATGGCGTGGCTGGTCCGCACCCACGGCGATCCACATCAGTACATTGCCGCCATCAGCGAGCAGCTGCGCCAGGCAAGCGGTGGATTCCCCGTCGGCCGCGTTCGGCCTATGGAGCAGGTGATGGTGCAGTCTACTGCACGCGAGGATTTCAACATGCTGCTGTTGAGCATCTTCGGAGGCTCGGCGATGCTGCTCGCTGCGATTGGCATCTACGGTCTCATGGCGTATTCGGTGCAGCAGCGCACCCAGGAAATGGGCATTCGCATGGCGCTCGGGGCTGATCGCGCCCGCATTCGGAACCTGGT
This sequence comes from uncultured Acidobacteriaceae bacterium, assembly GCA_963743365.1. Taxonomy (GTDB): domain Bacteria; phylum Acidobacteriota; class Terriglobia; order Terriglobales; family Acidobacteriaceae; genus PALSA-350. The sequence goes on along the minus strand of CAVUQE010000031.1, from coordinate 765 downwards.
GGTTTGGCACGGCATGCGTTTGGCTTTGGCGGGTATCATTGTGGGCATCAGCGCGGGGTTTGGGCTCACGCGCTTCCTTGCCAGCTTCCTGTACGGCGTCAAATCCTGGGATCCCTTGGTATTCGTAACCGTGCCAATTGTCTTAAGCGTAGTGGCTCTGCTGGCCGTGTGGCTACCCGCTTCCCGTGCCGCGCGGTTGGATCCCCAGCAGGCTTTGCGCAGCGAGTGAGTCACCTGCGCGCCGCGGGAAGCGCAGCACGGCGCACTGAGTGTGCCCTCTCAGTTCTTTGTACCGTATGTTTTCCCGGAATCTCCGCCCCCATCCCACGTGCCGTCCAGCTTGTCCGCGGTGGCTTTGAGCTCGATGTCGTAGTAAGAGCCCTGATAAGGCGCCTGGAATTTCAAAACGCCGTCGACGAAGGTTATATCTTTCGCGGGTTGTTCCCCTTCACCGACGCTCAGGGAGCCGGTCAATTTTCCTTCAGTCTCCTGGAGAGTCAGGGTCCATTTGACCGGGTCCTCGGTGCTTTCCGATGTCATGTTCCACTTGCCGAGCAAGGGCTTATAGTCCTGTCCGTGGGCGGATACCGTCAGCACCATGAGTCCCAGGCAGAGCGCGAAAAACCGGCGGCTTATCTTATGAGCCATAACACTCCTCCGTGGCAACCGGCGCCACCTGAGCAGTGTACCCTGGCCTCCGCCATGTGCGTTTACAATCTGGACCCGCCCAATCGATCCTTTTCTGCCCGGTGGGCCCCCTGCTTC
>CAVUQE010000030.1:0-147879 GCA_963743365.1 uncultured Acidobacteriaceae bacterium | reverse complement strand
GGTACTGGTCGACATCACCAAGGATGCGCAGCAGGCTACGGCGGAGTTTGATTTTGCCGCGGCGGCGCCGGAAAAACTCCGCAGCCACCCCATGCTCCATGTCGCCCAGCAAAGCATCGGGGATGCTGCGGAGCTGATCCGTTCCGCTAGGCGGCCCCTGATCCTTGCCGGTCACGGCATCATCCATTCCGGCGCGATGGAACAAGTGCGCGCGCTGGCGGAGCGGGCCCAGATCCCGGTCGCCTGCACCCTGCTGGGCCTGGGCAGCTTTCCCGCCTCTCATGAATTGAACCTGGGCATGATGGGCATGCATGGCGAGTCGTGGGTCAACCACTCGATCCAGGAAGCAGACCTGCTGATTGCCTGCGGTATGCGCTTCGACGATCGGGTCACCGGCTCGCTGGCAACGTATGCCACCAAAGCAAAAAAAATCCATATCGACATCGACCCTTCGGAGATCAACAAGAACGTCCCTGTACAGGTGGCGTTGATTGGCGACCTGGCCCGGGTGCTGGACCAGCTTCTGCCGCTGATCCGCCCACGCGACGGCGCGGCGTGGATCCACGCGATCAACCGCATGAAGGGCGATGCGGCGGTGCTCGACATCAAGAACCTGCCCGACAATGGTCACCTGTACGCGGCGCATGTGATCAACGATCTGTGGCGTGCGACCTCAGGAGATGCGGTGATCGCTACCGACGTGGGCCAGCACCAGATGTGGGAGGCGCAGTACTACAAGCATGAGGAGCCGCGCTCTCTGATCACTTCCGGCGGCCTGGGGACGATGGGTTTCGCGTTACCCGCGGCCATCGGGGCCAAGATTGCCTGTCCGGGCAAGGAGGTCTGGGCCATCGCCGGGGACGGCGGCTTCCAGATGACGATGCCGGAACTAGCCACTATTGCTCAGGAGAAACTCGATATTAATATCGCCATCATCAACAATGGTTACCTGGGCATGATTCGCCAGTGGCAAGAGACGTTTTACGAGAAGAACTACGAGTGCTCACCCATCTTCTCCCCGGATTTCGTGAAGCTGGCTGAGGCGTTTGGCATCCGGGCCGCGGCGGTCAGAACGCGCTCCGAGGTGATGAGCGTTGTAGAGACGGCGCGCACCCACAAGGGCCCATTCCTGATCAACTTCCTGGTGGAGCAGGAAGACACGGTGTACCCGATGATCGTGCCCGGAGCCGCCCTGCACGAGATGATTCGGCGGCCGTCGGGAAACCCGCTGGTGGAAACTGCTTCGGACGTATAGAGGGCTCAGGGGCTAAAGCCCGTCGTATTCTCAATCGTTTACGGCCCGACTAAAGTCGTGCCCTGATACAAAACATGAGTTCTTCTACAGCCTGTAGAGCGCATCGGCCACAAGGATAAAGAAAGGTAAGTATGCTGCACACATTCGTCGCCTACGTGGAAGATAAGCCTGGTGTGCTCACCCGCGTGGCGTCGTTATTCCGCCGGCTGAACATCAATATCGCCTCGGTTACCGTGGGCGGTTCGGAGCGCACGGGTATCTCGCGCATGACTTTGGTGGCGGACGCTCCTCCGGCAGCCGGCCATCGCATCATGGCATCGCTTTACAAACTGGAAAACGTGGTCCAGGTGGATGATGTGGGCCGTTTTTCCTCGGTCAGCCGGGAGTTGGCATTGATCAAGGTGGCTACTACGCCTAAGACACGTTCTCATATCTTTGAACTGGTGAATGTCTTTCGCGCGCGTGTGGTCGATCTTGCGCCTGGTTCGCTCATGATCGAAATCACCGGCAGCGAGAGTAAGATCGAAGGTTTGCTGCAAGTGCTGAACGAGAACGAGGACCGCGTGCTGGAGATTTCGCGCACCGGCCGCATGGTGATGCGCCGCGGCCACCATACCAGCCGCGTACTTGAAGCCCTGGGCGACGTCGAGTCACAGAACGGCGCGGTGTCTTTGCCAATAGCAGAGGCACTCCCTGAGGAAGAGGAGACTGAGGTCTTCCCCGGCGATAGCGATCTTCCACAACAACAAACGTAACTACCTCTGTACACAAAGGAAAAGGGAATGACCAAGACTTATCACGACCAGGATGCCGATCTCTCGCTGATTCAAGCTAAGAAGGTAGCGATTATTGGCTACGGATCCCAGGGCCATGCCCACTCGCTGAATCTCAAGGACTCAGGCGTCGATGTTCGCGTCGGATTGCCGGCAACCAGCCGGTCCATCCAGAAGGCCAAGGCCGCGGGCCTGGAAGTGCTCTCCGTGGCCGATGCCGCCAAGTGGGCCGACGTCATTATGATCCTGGCCCCCGATACTTCCCAGGCAGCCATCTACCAAGAGTCCATCGCGCCTTCCATGGGCAAGGGGAAGACCCTGATGTTCGCCCATGGCTTCAACATTCGCTACGGCACCATTGTCCCGACGAAGGAGATCGACGTCAGCATGGTGGCCCCCAAGGCCCCCGGTCATCGGGTGCGCGAAGTCTTTAGCGAAGGCGGCGGCGTACCCGCCCTGATCGCCGTGCACCAGGATGCCTCTGGTCACGCGCACGCCCTAGCCCTCTCCTACGCCAAGGCCATCGGCAGCACCCGGGCCGGCGTGATCGAGACCACGTTTACCGAGGAGACTGAGACCGACCTCTTCGGCGAGCAGACCGTGCTGTGCGGAGGCGTCAGCGCGTTGGTGAAGGCCGGCTTCGAAACCCTGGTGAACGCGGGCTACCAACCCGAGGTCGCCTATTTCGAGTGCTTGCACGAATTGAAACTGATTGTCGATCTGATGTACCGCGGTGGCCTTGCCTACATGCGTTACTCCATATCAGACACTGCCGAGTACGGCGACTACACCGCCGGGCCGCGTCTGGTTACGGATGCCACGCGGGCGGAGATGAAGAAGATACTGACCGAGATTCAGAACGGGACGTTTGCCAAGAACTGGATAAAGGAAAACGAAACCGGGCGCAAGCAATTCGACCAGATGCGCAGCAAGGAGGCCGCTCATTCCATCGAGGAAGTGGGCAGCAAACTGCGCGCGGCCATGCCTTTCCTGGATCCGGTTACGGTCACGGTCGACAGTCCCGGCGCTGCACCACGCCTGGCCGAGCCGGTGGGCGCCTAAAGAAAAAACTGGCTGTTTGGCGTCCGGGCTAGCCCGGACGCTCAACGGTCAAAGTTTGTGAGCGCGGCTGAAGCCGTACTGTACGTTCAGGGGAGTTTTGGCGAATTGGGAAGCCCGACCCCTGTATCGTTATGTTCCCTTCGGACGGTGCTTGGAGTTTTTCACGCACCCCTTACACTTTTTTTCGAGTCTACTCTGCATGCGCGTGTCCCGGGTCTTACGGTGCTCCGTCTTTGCCCTGTCGAGCCTTTGCCTGGCTACGATGTTTGGGCAGACCCAGAATGCACAACCGAGCGCAGGGTGCCCTGCGCAGCCGAGTACCCTGCGCGCAATGCGCGGCTGCTACCACCCGCTGCTGGTCTTCGCTCCCGCGATGGACGACCCTCAATTGGTGGAGCAGTTCAACCAGCTCAAGGCCCACGCAAGCGAACTCAGGGGCCGCGATCTGCTCTACGTTCCCATCGTCCCGGAAGGTCATAACCAGCCGATTCCGGGCTCCAGGGTCCACACCGCGAGCCTCAGCGAAGATGAGCTGGCGGCTATGCGGCACCACTTCAAGGTCGAACCGGCTGAGTTTTTGGTGATCCTGATCGGCAAGGATGGAGGAGAAAAGCTGAACAGCCGAACTCCGGTGGCGGTGGACCAGCTCAAACAACTGACCGATCCCTTGCCCATGCACAGGGGTCAGATGCAACCGGTACCTCAGGGCGACGAGTAGACTCTCGAGTTCTCCGCCTCGCCCCCGCAAACATCAACCAACGTAGCGTTCTCCTTTCCGGCCCCGTATTTCCCCTTCAAACCGGCTGTCCTGCCATCTGACGGGATTTCAGGGCGAGACCCAGAGCATTCGGCTAACATCAAAAGCACACCGCGAGGTGCCATGACGACCCAAGCCACTACCCCCGCGTTACCTACGGTTCCACCCCCATATCGCGCCCCTCACGACCCGGCTCGAGTTCCTGAGATTGTGGCCGCGCTCAAGAAAGTAGGCCCGCTCCACGATCTGGACCAAGCGGAGTACGAGTGGCTGGCCACCAAGGGTACCGAAGTATTTGCCGAATCGGGCGCAGTGGTCTTCCGCGAAGGCGATCCTGCGACCAAGATGACCATCCTTCTTCAGGGTGAGATTTACGTGCGCCGGGAACACGGGGGACCAGCCGCTCTCTTCATTGGCCGCTCGGGGCTGATCACCGGGCTGCTTCCCTTCTCCCGCATGAAGGCTTATGGCGGGCTAGGTTACACTTCTGCCCCCACCTGGGGCCTGGAATTCGACCGATCCCTCTTTCCCGAGATGCTCAAAGCAATTCCGTCGCTTACGGAACGAGTGGTTGGCATTCTTCTGGATCGCGTGCGGGAAATTACGCGGATGGAGCAGCAATCGGAGAAGCTGAATGCATTGGGAAAGCTGGCGGGCAATCTGGCCCACGAGCTGAACAATCCCGCTTCAGCAGCGCAGCGTTCCGCTGCCGGCATTCTGGAGGAATTGCGCGTCTATGGACATGAACGCTTCAATCTTGGGCGCCTTTGTCTGAGCGCCGAGAAGACAGAAAAGGTCGTTGAATGGGAAGAGCAGGTCCGCTCCGAGGCCAAGCGCCTGGGCAAGCCTGCCGAGACGGAGCAGACTCCTCGCGAAGAGAAGATCGTGCGCTGGCTCAACCAACATGAAATCCAGGAGTCTTGGCACATCGCTCCCGAGTTGGCCGAGTTTGGTGTGGTGCCCAGCCAGTTGGAGGCGCTTACCGCCTATCTCGACCCGGGGGCAATCGCCGTAGTGCTCTCCCAGTTCACCTCTTCTCTGCGCACGGAGAGGATCGCGGAGGCCATGATCGACTCCACGGCCCGTATCTTCGATTTGATTCGCGCGATCAAGGACTACTCCTACATGGACCAGATGCCCATCCAGGAGGTCGATATTCCTCAGGGGCTGGAAAATACGCTGGCCATGCTCGCCTCCCGCCTGCGCCAGGTCGACGTGGTCCGCGACTACGAACCCAACCTGCCTTCCGTCAGCGCGTATGGCCGGGAACTCAACCAGGTTTGGACCGCATTGATCGAAAACGCGTTGGATGCAATCCAGGATAACGGTGAGATCAAACTGATCGTGCGCATAGCGGGCGACATGTTGCTGGTGGAGATCTGGGACAATGGTCCAGGTATTCCAGTCGAGTTACAAGCCCGCATCTTTGAGCCCTTTTTCACCACCAAGGCTCCGGGAAGCGGGCTGGGCCTGGGCCTGGATGTGGTCAGCCGCATCGTTCGCATGCACCGCGGTTTCGTGACGGTGCAGTCGAAGCCGGGCAGTACGTGTTTCCAGGTCCGGCTTCCCTGGCAGCAGGTGCAGGCTTACTAAGGGTTATTGCTCATCGCGGATCCAAACGACGGAGCAGGCGATTGCAACAAATCTGCGGGTACCGCATCTTGACGGTCCTTTACCGGCAGGTGAGAAGCCACCAATATCATGCACTGGTGTGCCCGGCCCAAAAAGCGCGGAACTCAACCGCAAGAAATGGCTCTTATCGCCACTACCGCAGGTCCACAAAGATAAAGGTGTTTATCAGCGATGGGCCGAGCGAGATCACATCCCCATTCGAAAGCTCGGCCGGGCTTCCTTTTTGGTCTTCAGCGTCGCACTCTCCCAGCTTCTTGCCATTTAGATATGTACCGCAAGAGCTGCCGAGGTCTTCGATGAAATACATCCTCTTGTGATCGCCGAAGCAGCAGATCATTGCGTGGTAGCGGGAGACTTCTCTCGGAACCAAGGAGACGATGTCCTGGCAAAAGATGTCGACGGGCTTATCGAGTGGCGTCTCCAACGGAGTGGCAAGCCTGCCAAGAATGACCTCCTCAGACATGACGGAGTAAACGCCTTGAGTATAGGGGCCGGTACCAAGAAGATATGCTCCCGCATCGAGGGCTTGGATGACAGCGCCAATCGCCTGAACGCGGTCCAGTTCGGATTGATCCAGGAACAAGAGGATGTCATTGATTCTCGCTCTCCGGGCTAATCTGTCTGCTTTTTCAGCAAGCTGGATGAAAGTCTCAGTCACTGGACAATGCCTCTCTTCCAGAATGACAATAGCTCCGCATACTCAACGCGAGCCGAAGAATCTCGCATGCATGCTGTCTCCAGCAGGTCAATGGCTTCATCGAGCGTCGAGACTTGCGACGACAACTCCTTTGCCCGCAAGACGATCGCCGACACATCGCTTGATCTGCCAGGGTGGGAGCGGCAACCATTGAAAACTTCCAGCAGCTCTCTCGCGTCACTGGGACGATCTTCGTAATTATGGGCGAGCGCTGCTTCAAAAAATGACCTCCAATCTGCAGTGAGTTCCCGCTGTAATTGACATACGTCGGAAATCAGTTGCGTCCGAGACCTTCGCACGATTGCGGCAACATCCGCATCAGTAGCATCACGCGGCAAGATAGTCTTGAAGGGATGTTCACCCGTAAGCAACTCGAACAGTACAAGTCCAGCCGAATAAACATCGGTCGCTGTGGTATGGATACCTAGGAAACTTTCCGGCGCCATATAAAGGTACTTACCACCGGCGCTGGCCAGCAGCGATGCGGTATCGAGATGTTTGGCGAGCCCGAAATCGCCGATCTTGGCAACCGGCTCGGATTGCGACACATCGACCAGGATGTTGCTCGGGCTTATGTCGCGATGAATGATGGGCGAACTCTGCGCGTGCGCGTGAGCCAGGCCGTGAAGGATACCCTCTGCGAGATTTAGCCTGGAAGCGAGGGAGGTTTTCGCACTCTTGTAATCCGCAAGCGTCCCTCCCTCGACATATTCCATGGTGAAGTAGCCATAAGACTGTTGTTCCGTTTGAAATTCGTTGGCCTCAAACATCCTTACGATGTTCGGATGGCTGAGCCGGGTCAGCAAGTACGCCTCCTCCAGTGCGTCGGACCCTTCGCTTTTAGGGAATATCTTCATCGCCTGCAGACCCATGTAACGATGCCGCGCTAAGTACACATCGCCAAACGCACCGCTTCCCAGGTGGCGGACGAGGGTATAGGTGTCTCGGATGATTTGTCCTGAGCTCAGCCGGCCGGCGTTCATGCATTGCGTCAATGTGTACTTAGGAGCCCTGCGTCATATTGCCCTTCCAGCTTGCTTTGTTGCCATGTCGGCAAAAGCCCCCACAGATCCCGGACAATGGTACGGAGTGATCCAATGTCGCTCCTTTTGAGTGCGCGACCCCCCTCCTCTTTGAGACTCTCGGCCCTGGAAGGATCAACGAGATCCGCCTCCTCCTTCAGCCACGCAAACTGTTCTTTCCAATACTCATCTCGTGCAAGATTGATCTTCCAATAGGCGGCTTTTAGCTTCTCGGTAGCGCTTCTGAGCGCGGCGACGTCTCTCCGGGAAAGCGCCGCTTCCGCGGAGCGAATCGATTCTTCGATATCGCGGACTTGTTGCTGGGTGCCGTTCTCTTGCGAAAGCTTTCGCGCGCGCCTGCGAAAATTATCCAATTCGACAGCGAGCAGTTCCCATTCCGAGGACTTTTCCATCGCGTCGATCAGACCCTTTATCTCGACGAGCTGCTGAGCCGCTTTCTGTCGTGCGTCCGGATCCTCGGATGCGGCCTCTTTTTCCCGCTCGATGAGGAGAACCTGTTGGTCAATCGTGGGGTCCACATTTTCGGGAGCAGCCCGCTTAACGGCTGCGAGGCGCTCCATCTCCTTTCTCAATTCGAGGTCGATCTCACCGGGTAGGAGCGCGGGACGCATAGATTGCCTCACCATTACAACAGTTTCATTAACTGCGGGGAAGAATGCCTGGGCAGAGAGGATCTTGGATTCGTCCAGCTCGTACCGAATCTCCACGTCTTCCCCCGCGGAAAGTGTCCTACGCAAGTCGCTGCCACGCAGTTCAATGGTGCCAATCGCATAATTCCGATCTGATCTGGTGAACTCGCCTTCCAGAACGTAGGTGCGCAGGATGCTCTTTGGATCACCCGCGATGACATCGTGCGCGGTCTTGAATATCTGGGTGCACTTGGCCGGAAGAGGAGAACCTTTGCGGATCATAACTATCGCGACATTGTCTGCCAGCGCAATCAAAAGCCCACGGGAGGTAGTCGCTTGAGTAGAGACGATCCCGTGAGTGATACTGAACGAACCATCGTCGACGCCTATCCGCGACCCTCGTGCATCATTCAACTGAACCTCGAAGGCGTTGACCCGTTTGGGCCGAAGCACGACAGTCGTAAACAACTTACCGGAAGCTGGAACCGGTATAGCGCCACTACTCCAGCCGCTATCCGCGCGCAAGATAGTGACGGTTGCATTAGAGGGCGAGGGCTCGACCGTTAAGCCTATGTCGGCATCCAGGTCGGAGGATACCGGCTGGTAGGCAATCTTCAGGGATAGCGCCGAGCTGCGAACCGCTCGAGGGGCGGAAGGAAGCCGTTGCGTCGAAGCGTAGAGGGCGGCTCCAGCGGCGACAACGGTCAAAGGGTCAATCTTGTACTCGGCCTTCCCAAATTCGGAAAGTATAAGCTCGCGGATGTAGGGGGTCTGGGTTTGTCCACCCACAAGCAGTACGTTCGCCAGGCTATCAACGGCCAGACCAGACTGTTCAAGCAGTCGTTGGCAAATGGATATGCACTTGGCCGCAAGGTGTTCCGTTTCCCGCTGGAGGTCCTGCCTGGTCACTTCAACAACCGTGTCGATTTTTTCAAACGGGGCGCCTAAACCCTTGATCTCGATGGGCGCCTTTTTTAGGGCCGAGAGTGTTTTCTTAGCCCCCTCCGCTTCAAACTTAAGTGTCGCCATCGCCCGTCGGGCTACAGGATTACTTCTGACCAAAGCAAGCTCTCCATATTCCTGCCGAAGGCGCCTGACAATCAATTCAACCAAGGACCAGTCGAGGTCCTTACCGCCGAGTTTGTCGTCACCATCATGCCCAAGCACGACCAGCTTTCCATCGCGAGCGGACAGAAGGGTTGTATCAAAGGTCCCACCCCCCAAGTCGAAGACCAGGAGGTTCCCGGACAGGCTTTCTGCCCTATACCCGTACGCCATTGCCGCGGCCACGGGCTCCTGTATGAACGGACACAATTCGATGCCGGCAAGCTTAGCCGCCGACCTAGTATCTTCACACGCGGGGATGAGGAAGTGCGCCGGTACCGTGATCACCGCTGCGCCGAGTTGTTCGCCCCCGAAGCGAGCGGCTGCGCTGTCCTTGAGAATCTTCAGCACCTCCGCGCTAAGCTGCGCGGCTGTCATGCGCTTACCCGCCCTTTTGAATGTGAACCCGTCCACCTCTGGATTTCCCATCCAACGCTTGAACTCGCCGACAGCGTTGTCCGGATCTTCCTCCAGCTCGTTGTACGCGTTAAGACCGACAGTAACCGAGCCGCGCGCATCCATCTTCACTGCGGACGGTGTTATCTCACTATTTGTGACCTGGTTTCTGATTAGGACCAACTCGCCTTGATCCATGCACGCAATCACGCTATTGGTGGTACCAAGATCAATTCCAAAATCAATCGTTTTACGCCCCATGTAAGCTTTCCTTTCTTCCCACTGACACGATCACGCGCGCAGCATTGGCTAATTTGTTGTTGATATATATGTTGGGCGAAAGAGTCTCGCTCACCACGCGTTTTCCGATTTCCAGTTGGTCGGAAGGATCAAATACCGCTATGTTCAAGGTCATCCCATCCCGAAATTCAGAGCCCTCGGGGTCGTCGATCGCAACGCCCAAAGCCGCCAGCGCGTCGATCATCTTGTCGACACTGGTTTGTAGGATCAGATGCTTTCGATTAGCTGCAAACTCCGGGATCAGCTTCTTGATGCGCCAGCACTCCAGAGCCAGGACTTTTATGGATCCGTCACCGTCGACTGGGGCAGAACCGGGCGCCCGATCCACGTTTAGATCTGTCCCTATGGCAAGCTTTTTAATCTTTCTGTTCTTTTTCATCGGAACCCATTGAATATTTGTATTCGTGCGTTGAATGAGTCGACGCGCTCGTTATAAGCTGCGAAGTCCGCTTTCAACACAGCGAGCTTTCTGTTGTATGCCTTCACTCTGCTGTTGTACTCGTCAAGCACTGCCTCATACGTCGATTGGCCTATGCGGGGGACCTCTTCCCCCGCATAGGAAGACGTAACGCTTTCCAGATAGCGTTTCTGCTTGCGCATCTCCGCGTCTTCTGCCTGCAACTCTCTTTGCCGATCTTCGAGCGATTGGAGGAGAGCCAGGAGAGCTGTCCGCTCCTGCTCGATGTGCTCCTTTGCGGAATCCATTGGACGTGTTGATACCGCAGGAGAACTCTCTGTGGGGTCCGGGGGTTCCGTAATGCGGATGGGGCCCGGAGCTGGAGATTCCGGGGAGTGCGCGGGTTCCGGAGAAGCCCCGCTGCTGATGATTGCCATGAAAACGAGTACGACGACGCAGGCCGTGATGGTCCAGCCCGCTATCTTGTAGAAATTCGAGTGTGCAGCTTTCCCGTGGAAGGAGTAAGGACGGGAATCAGCGTCCGTAGCCCTGTTAGACCCTATCTCATTGAGCGTATGTAGGACAGGATTCTTCCGGCCTGTATTCACTCCGCGTAGGACAGATGCGCGCCGGCAGCGGTCCTGCATTGCTTTGATCTCATTGATTTCTTCCCCCGTGGATATTGCGAGAGCCGCCGCCAGCTTGTCCTCGGCCCCGGCGAAGTCACCTCGCTGCATCAGCGCATCGGCATCCCGGCAGAGTACTGCCCGCCGAACATGCTGCCAATCCTGTTGCATGGATTGGCGCAGTTTCGGATCACGCGCAAACTCGCGAGCTTGCTCAATCAGCCGCATGGCCTGCTGCGGATCGTCCAACAAATTGAAGTAAGCAACAGAGAGCTTTTGGAAGGACGAAGCGAGCGCATCATCCCAACCATCCGCATCAGCCAGCTCGCCCAGACTGCGAACGAGTGCCCCATACTTGGCTGCCACGCCGCGAAGCTCTTTCTCCCTCTCCAATAAAGAGCTCTGGATATTGGCTTTGTTGTCCTGCGAAGGAATCCCAGCGAGCCGATCCAACATAGCGCCCAGGGAAACGTACCCTTCCTTGATCGCTTGTTCCCCCACGGAATCGAGCGCCGCATCGACTTTAAGCCAGGGCCTATGCTCCACCGCAATTCTCGCCAGCGCCGCAACCGCAGTTAGTTCCCTCGATTTGACAGCGCGCGTCAGTTCCCCAGAGAGAGTCAAACTCAATTGCCGGCAGACGGCTGCTCTCATCATTCCTTCATCGACGCTGTGGCAATCTATTTTCCCCGCGCGGCTTTCCATGAAGGCCCAGAAGATGTCCTCGTCAATCAAGTTTCTCCAGGTCTTCAATGTCTCTTCCCAACGGTCGAATCTGCGGTTCCCGGCCAATTCCTGCGCGAGGATGCCCTGAATCACGGCCAGGTTGTGCCGGGCCACCGCGCCCCGCATCGTATTGCTGGACGCAGCGACCCGCAGGGCGGCCATCTGCGAGTAGACCAAGTTGCCTTTGCCCTCCATTTCGTGGACCCAGAACAGCTCTTCGATTAAACGGTCGTGCGGCCTTTCCAGGAAATAGACTGCCTCGAGAATCTCTTCTTTGGAGAGGTCTCTTAGCGGTGGGAGACCGTACTGCTCCGTTCCGTCTCGGCTACCCATCTCGTTTTCAATCAAGAGGCGATCACGCTGCCTAAAGATCTTTTTGAGTTCTGCATCGGCGGGGAGCGAGAGAACACGGAAGGCGTTGGGTCGAGAGAATCTTGCGCGCGGCGTCTGACTGCTTGTTTCCTCGGCTGGAGCTGAGCTGACTGTCATTCACGCGCCCCGGAAGACGAAGGAACGTCAACCGAAGCCAACGGGACGTTCGATATACCGTCGATTCACAGAACTTATAAGGGAAACCTGAAGGTTTCAGGCGGCGGGATATTAAAATTGATTTACGAGGTTGTTCGGATTAGGGAACCCAGGCTTGCCCAGCTACTGGGGTTTACTGGAAGAATGTCCAGGACCAGTGCTTTTCGCCAGTTTTCGGCGTCCTTCGGAGCCTTCGTACCAGCGTACATGGGACCAAAGAGGGGGGGCGCAGCCCCTCCAATGCTCCTGCATTGCGGGTGAGAGGACGGCACCCACAGATATGCAACCTGGGTGCACGGAGAAAAAGCATTGGAAAAAGATCATTTTCGGCCCATGTACGCTGGTGCGAACATGGGGCACCCGCCCAGAACCATAGGTCTTCGCGGCGGAATAAAATCCTCTAAGCTATTTATTAATAGCAACTTGTGAGATTTACTGGAGTATTCGGGGCAACCACCTTTACGATTCCGCAACCCACGTGGTTGCCTGCGGCGTTCCTGACCTCGCCTTTTTGGCCGTCCACTTTAAACTGCACGCTGGAGCCCACAACAAACTGCGTCGGCTTCATGGAGCTACCCAGTTTGGTGCGGCAGACGTACTCGTTGGTCGGCGTATCCACGACGAAATCGTATTGCTGGTGCTTCTGCTTTTTGCTGGTGCTGCCCACGGTTTGCAAATCTTTAAGTGTCGCCGTTGTGGTCGTGCTGGCGGCCAGAGCGGCCGCGGAAAACAGTGCGGTAAATACGCACAGTCCAGTTGCTTTGGAAAATATCATCGCTTCTCCTTCTTGCGCTCTCGAAACTGTCCTAGGCCCCCACAAGTTTGGCGCCAAAAGCCAGCAGCAATGAACCCAGGATAATACGATAAACGGCAAAGATAACGAAACCGTGGCGCCGCACCCATAGCAGGAACCACTCCACTACGCCGAGGGCAACCGCGAAGGAAACGATAAACCCGATGGCCAGCACGATCCAGCCATGCGTGGTCATTACCAGCGGAACCATCACCTCTTCCCCGGGCACCTGCTTGGGATGAACGGTGCGGAGAAATTCATAGCCGGTGGCCGCGAACATGACCGGGATGGACAAGAGAAAGCTGAACTCGAGGGCTGCGGTACGCGTCATTCCGACCGCCTGACCCGCGGCAATTGTGGACATGGAGCGCGAAACGCCGGGAAATACCGCCGAGGTGACCTCCCACAGGCCAATCCAAATCGCCTGGAAAAGTGACATTTGCTCGACATCCCTGGTTTTGAGATCACGGCGCACACTCAGTGCGTCCACGACCCACATCACAATCCCGCCAATCAGGAGTGAGAGCGCCATCACACGCACACTTTCCAGATGCTTGCCGATGACTTTGATGAGCAACAAAGAAGGAACCGCGGTGCAGACGAACGCCACCATGGTTAAAGAGATAGGGTGAGTAAGCAGGGTGCGATCCCCATTTTCCCCTTCTGGGAAAGTGCGGAAGAACTCAAGAATTCGCCCCGTGAACAGCAGCACCAGCGCGAGGATCGCACCCAATTGGATTACCACCGTGTACATCTTCCAATAGGAGCTGGTCAGGTCGACGTGGAGCATCGCCTCCACCAATCTCAGATGCGCCGTAGAGCTGACGGGGAGGAATTCGGTCAGCCCTTCGACGATTCCAAGCAAAACTGACAGGATGTAATCGTTCAAAAAAGGCCCTCCGGCCGCAAAGTTACTGGCGATCAGCGCCGTATATGGGAATTGATTCCTGCAACTGGTATACCAGAGTGGCGGCGCGGGCGGCATAGTCCGATTGGGGATATTTGGTGGCAATGGTACCTGCGATGGTTACGGCTCTTGCCTTGGCCTCGCCGGCCTTTTTGTCGTCTCCATTTGCGGAGTACATGTTGCTCAACGCCCCCTGCCGGTAGACGGCGTTATACAGTGCCTCCGGGGCCCGCGGTGATTCCGGATGCTCCTCAGCATATTTCTCATACATCTCTGACTCTTTCTCCGGGCACTTGGTGGAGCCCTGCCAATCACCGCAGACCTTGTTATCGAGCATGTCCCAATCGGCCAGGTCGGCCCATTTGCTATGAGGGTAGTTCTTCTTCAGCTTGCGGAACTCTTCATCGTCGATTGACTCCCGCAAATAAGCATCTTTTTCATGTGCCGAAGGCAGGGAGAAGACATCGGCCTTTTGCAGTTGCCAGCGAATATCGGCGGAGCGCCAGGCGGCCTCAGGCGCGAGTGGTGACTGCGGGTAAAAGTCAGCCACCCGCTGGTAGAGCAGCCGCGCTGCCTGGGCGAACTCCTGGGGAGCGTGCGGCAGGTTTGCATCTCTCTCTTCGCTGGCAGCTGCTCCAAAAAGAATCAGGTCTCCTTTGGGGGTATCCACACTGACCACGCCGGGGGCCTGCATCCATCCAGCGATGGGAACGGCAGCCGCGTCATGGCCAAATACCGGCGCATCCTGCGACTTGGAAATTTGTTCGTCGGTATTGGCGAAGACACGCACCCAGGGGCCGTTGCGCTCCCCGATCACCATCTCGCGTCCGGGCGAAACCTCAGCCAGCCGCGCGGAAGTGGTATCGGGGCCAACGTACAGATTGGTGTTGCGAATGACCGTCGCCTTAGGGCCGAGGCTGGGAGCTGGGGGTTTCGGCGCCGCCGTCGCTTGGACCGCGCATAACAGGAGGGCAGAAAGAGCAAAGAATCCGTTCCGCATAAATGCTTAGACTCGACAGACCTAGAATACGCCGCCTTGGTGAGGGAACTACAGGTTCGCTACGCTACGATCTGTCGAAAAACACTTCCAAGAGACGTCCGCTGAACTGCAGGGCGCCACGAATCTCTCATGCCTCTAACACGCTGCGCAACAAAGCCGCTTCGACGTTGCCGCCGGTTATGATCGCCACCGTCTCGCGGGAGCTCGGTAGTTGCTCCCGATGGAAGAGGGCGGCCGCTACAGCCACGGCACCGCTCGGTTCCGGCACCAGCCGCGTGGCAAAAACAATCCGCCGCATGGCGTCACGGATCTCAGCCTCGGTGACGGTCACAATGTCATCGACAAAGGCTTGCATATGAGCAAAGTTCAACACGCCCACGCTCTGGCTTCTCAACCCATCGGCCGCCGTCTGGCTCTGATCGCCAGTCAAGGCGACGATTCGACCTGTCTTGAAGCTCTGCGCCGCGTCTGCGGCCAGTTCCGGCTCGACCCCGATCACGCGCACCGCGGGCCGGCTTAATTTCACTGCAGCTGCGACGCCGCTCAGCAGGCCGCCTCCTCCCACCGGAGCCAGGACCAGGTCGACCGTCGGACGATCGGCAACAATCTCCAAGCCGCAGCTTCCCTGCCCGGCAATAATGTCGCGATCGTCGTAAGGAGGAATGATGATGTAACCGAATTCGGCGGCCAGTGCCTCTGCCCTAGCTTTGCGCTCACCGGTCGTCGGGCCCACGGTGACGATTTCCGCTCCCAATGCCTGGGTGGCCCTCACTTTCACCAGCGGCGCATTCGAGGGCATCACGATGATGGCCTTCGCGCCAATCGCTCGAGCCGCGTAGGCAACTCCCTGGGCGTGGTTCCCGCTGGAATAGGTGATCACGCCGCAAGCGCGCTCGCGGTCCGACAGTTGCGCAACTTTGTTAAAGGCACCGCGAAGCTTAAAGCTGCCGATGGGCTGCAATCCCTCAGCCTTGACCCACAATGCCAACGGCTCCCCAGGCACTTCGAAAGCAACCAGCGGAGTGTGTACGACGACCCCGCGAATCCGATCCTGGGCCGCGCGCAGCTCTGCCAGCGTGACCAGCCCTGTCCGTTTCTCAGACAAATTAGATTTCCAGAATGATGGGCATGATCATCGGCCGGCGCGATGTGCTCTTCTGAATGTAGCGCTTGAGATCGAGACGGATCTTCTCTTTCATCACCCCGTAGTCAGCCTTCTCCTCGGCCGACGACGCTTCCAGCGTGCGATTGACAATCTCTCGCGCCTGGTCCCCGAGCGCGATCTCACCCGTCACAAAGCCGCGCGTAACCACTTCGGGCGCGCTCTCTACCTTGCCGGTGCGCTTGTTGATAGTGATGATGGCCAGCACCAGACCGTCCTCGCTCAGATGCTTACGGTCGCGAATCACCAGGTCTTCGACCACATCCGTGGTGGAGCCGGCATCAATGCAAACGCGGCCGGTGGTAACTTTGCCTGCCTTGGCGGCAGTGTTGGCATCCACTTCGAGAACGTCGCCGTCTTCCAACAGCAGCGCCTGCTGGATCACGCCGGTGTTTTTCGCCAGTTGCACGTGCTTCTGCAGATGACGATAGTCTCCGTGGACGGGGATAAAGAACTTGGGCCGCAGCAGGTTGATCATCAACCGCATTTCTTCCTGGCTGCCGTGTCCGCTCACGTGGATCAGTCCGGATTCACCGTCGTCGTAGATCACGTTGGCTTCGCGCCGGCAAAGGTGGTCGATCACGCGGTAGATGCTCTTCTCGTTGCCGGGAATGACACGGGAACTCAACACCACGGTGTCGCCGCGCTCGACGCGCGCGTGTTTGTGGTTGTCCACCGCCGCCCGAGAAAGCGCCGACATGGGCTCCCCTTGTGTACCGCTGATCAGAATCACAACTTCAGAGGGTTGATAGTCGCGAATCTGCCCGGGATGAATCAATAAACCGGCCGGCACTGTGAGGTAGCCAAGATCCTGAGCGATCTCTGAGGACTCCACCATGGACCGGCCCACGATGGCCACCTTGCGGCGATGCGTCTGCGCCAGTTCCAGGGCTATGCGGAGGCGGTAAATGGAGGACGAGAAACAACTGAAGAATAGCTTCTGCTTGGTACGGGAGAAGATCTCGTCCAGCCGCGGCCGCACCGCCCACTCACTGGGGGTATATCCAGCGCGGTCGACGTTGGTCGAATCCTGCAGCAGAGCCAACACGCCGCGCTTGCCGTACTCGGCGAAGCCATGCAGGTCGAATGCCTTGCCGTCCGGGGGCGAGAGGTCGATCTTGAAGTCGCCGGTGTGCACGATCACGCCCACCGGGGTCTCGATGGCCAGCGCGACACAGTCGACGAGGCTGTGAGTCACGCGAATCGGCTCGACGGTAAAGGCGCCCAAGTGGAACTTCTGCCGCGGCGTAATCTCGATCAGTTCTGCCGTTTCGAGCAGCCTATGCTCTTCGAGCTTGCCTTCAACGTAAGCAAGCGTGAACTCGGTGGCGTAGACCGGCACCTTCAGTTCACTCAAGATCCATGGCAGGCCACCGATATGATCCTCGTGGCCGTGGGTCAGGATGATGGCGCGAACATGCTGACGATTTTCGATCAGGTAGGTGATATCCGGGACGACAATATCCACCCCCAGCAATTCGGTCTCGGGAAACATGAGACCGGCATCGATGACGATGATGTCATCTGCCCAGCGAAGCGCCAGGCAGTTCATTCCGAATTCGCCCAGACCACCTAGGGGGATAATTTGTAACTTACTAGAAGACATCAACGATTAATGCTACCACGCGGGTTTCCTCCAGAACGCCGCACTTCGCTACACTCGTTTGTGCTCAGTGGAAGTGAAAATCTTTTTAGCGCAGCAGGTCTTCCAAGGTGGAGCTGAGATCCGTCTTATCGTCGCGATACTTGACGATGACCGGCGTATAGAGGCTCAATCCCCACGCCTCGGCACCTGCGAGTCCACGCTTCAATTCTCTGGCGCCCGGCACCACCACGGCTCCCTCCGGGATGATCAAGGGCTGGTCGCCGGAAGCCTTGAGCACTTCGCCGCGCACGATATCGTAGACCGGTGTCCCCCGGGTCAGGATGGTGCCCGCCGCTAGTACCGCGCGCCGCCGCACCAGTGTGCCCTCGTAGACTCCGGTGTTGCCGCCGACCAGCACGTCGTCTTCAATGATCACGGGTGAAGCGTTGACCGGCTCCAGAACCCCGCCAATCTGCGCCGCTGCACTCAAGTGCACGCGCTTCCCGATTTGGGCACAACTACCGACCAACGCGTGGGAATCGACCATCGTACCTTCGTCCACGTAGGCGCCGGCATTCACGTACATCGGCGGCATGCATACCACTCCGCGGGCAAGATAGGCGCCCTCGCGGATGCTCGAGCCACCGGGCACCACCCGCACTCCTTCCCGCGGGCCGATTCGCCGCGCCGGGTAGGTATTTTTGTCCACAAAAGAAAATTCATCGCCGCCCATTTCTTCCAGCGTGCCCAGACGGAAACCGAGGAGAATTCCCTGCTTGACCCAGGCATTGACCCGCCATCCCAGCGAACTTCCGGGATCCGGCTCTGCGGCGCGCACCCGGCCCTCGCTGAGCGCGCTGCGCAATTCCAGAAAGGCATCCATGGCGGCCCGGTCGCCGACGGCGTCGGCTCCCGCGGCAAAATACTGCTCAATCTTTGTCTGCAGCGTTTTTGTGTCAGTGATCATTCTTCTCCAAATAATTCAAATCAAACGGCGCCCCACGTTGGCCTCAGCGCACGCGGGCCGCAAGCGGATTTTTTCCCTTGCTTTCGCCAGACGAATGAACCGAAAGCAGTGGAGGGGCTGCGCCCCATCTTTTTCGACCCAGGTACGCTTGGGCGAACCTGGGGCACCCGTCCTGGTCCCTTGGCTTCAGTTGCACATTTATGGTTTCGACAGCAGACCCAATTCTTCAGCCAGCATCTTCAGTTTTTGCCGGGTTGCCGGAGTCACCGGAACCATGGGCAGGCGATAGTTTTCCTGGAGACGCCCCATCATGGCCATCACGCTCTTAACCGGTCCCGGGCTCGACTCCCAGAAATTAGCAGTGAGCAAGCGAAAGTAACGGCGATTGAGGGCACGAGCGGTCGCCCAGTCGCCTTCGAGTGCCGCCGCAACCATGCGCGCCATCTCAGCTGGAATCTCGTTCGATGCCACCGACACCAAACCGGCTCCGCCCAGCGCGATCACCGGCAGCGCCATCACATCGTCACCCGCCAATACGGCAAAACTCTGGGGTAGCAAATGAATCAACTCGGCGATCTGCTGCAGGTTGCCGCTGGATTCCTTCACTCCCTGAATATTGTGCACATCTTCCGCCAGCCGCAGGATCGTTGCCGGTTCCAGGTTGGTTCCGGTGCGACTGGGAATGTTGTAGAGCACCACCGGGCATGGAACCGCCTCTGCGATCGCGCGGAAGTGCCGGTACTGTCCCTCCTGACCCGGTTTGTTGTAAAAGGGATTCGCCGTAAGCAAGCCGCTGACCCCCGGCACGGACGCGGCCTCGCCGGCGAGCGCAATCGCTTCCAACGTAGAGTTGTGAGTGCAACCGGCCAGAACCGGCACCCGCCCTGCCGCGGCTTCGGTTACGATGCCAATCACCCGCAGCCACTCCGCATGGTTCAGCGTGGGGGTCTCAGCAGTCGTTCCGCAGGCAACCAGAAAATGAATGCCGCTGGCTACCTGCCACTCCACCAGCTTGCAGAGGGTTTCCTCATCGAGGCTGCCATCGCTGCGAAAGGGAGTCACCAGTGCTGTGCCACAGCCGCTGAGGTTCATACCAAATGGAGTCTACTGCAACTGGGGATAGATATGCTTGAAGTCGTAGCAGCCTGTCTTGCCGCAGAGCCATTCCGCCGCCCGGATCGCGCCTTCGGCGAAGCTACGGCGGGAAAGCGCTTCGTGGCGAATTTGAATCACATCGTCTCCCAGCCGCGCGGTGACCGTGTGTATGCCCACAGAATCGCCTTCACGATGCGAAACGATCTCTACCTTGAGATCCGAATTGACTTCCAACAATGCTTGCTTGAGGGCTAAAGCCGTTCCTGAAGGCGCATCCTTTTTTCCCTCGTGATGGGTTTCGCTGATGCTGATCTCAAACCCACGCACTAAGGGGACCAGCTCGCGGACCAGCTTATACACCACCTGCATGCCGATAGAGAAATTCGCGCCGTACACTATGGCGCCATTCCGCCGTTCGCAAATAGCGCGTATCTCGTCGAGCTTGTCGTACCAACCCGTCGTGCCCACGACCATGCGCGCCCCATTGGCCAGGCAGGCACGCATGTTGGTGATGACCGCCTGCGGCGTGGTGAAGTCGATCACCACGTCGAACTGCGCCAGCATGGGAGCGGTAAGAGCTGAGGCACCGCTGTTCTCTTCTTCGCCGATGACCCGGACGCTGTGCCCGCGCTGACTCGCCACATCGGCCACCACTTGCCCTGTCTTGCCCCGCCCCAGCACTAAAAAGATCATGGTTACAAATGCACGCTTTCTACCTTCGTTTTGCCGCCGTCAGTCCCGGTTCCGATCGCGGCTGCTTCGTTTCTAGCCGATACATCGAAAATCTCCGGATCCGGATCGAGAAAAAAGGCCGCGTGCAGGGAGCGCACCGCCTCATCCACATCATCCTCGTCAATCATGAAACTCATGTTGATTTCCGAGGCGCCCTGCGAAATCATACGCACGTTAATATGGCGGACCGCGTTAAAGACCTGGGCGGCAATGCCATGCTGACCGCGGATATTGCCTCCCACCAGGCAGATAAGCGCCTTACGCCCCTCATAAGTCACGTCCGCCAGCTTGCTCAGGTCGGCGGCCAGCTGCGGCAGCTGCTCATTCGAATCGACGGTAAGCGAGACACTCACCTCCGAAGTAGACACCATATCGACGGCACATTTGTGCTTATCGAAGACTTCAAATACGGCCCGCAGGTAGCCATGCGACATCAACATGCGGCTGGCTACGAGATCGACGATGGTCAGGCGCCGCTTGGCGGCAATGGACTTGAAAGGGCTGCGGCAATGGGTCGCCAGAGCCGTGATGCGGGTGCCTTCATTCTCGGCGTTGCGCGAATTCAGCACCAGCACCGGAATGTTCTTCTGCACCGCCGGCAGGATGGTCGCCGGATGCAGGACCTTGGCTCCGAAATAGGCTAGCTCCGCCGCCTCTTCAAAGCTGATGGTCTTGACCCGCAGCGCATCCGGACAGACCCTCGGATCGGCGGTCATGATGCCGTCCACATCGGTCCAGATCTCGATAGCCTCCGCATCCAGCCCGCCCCCGATCAGCGCGGCGGTATAGTCCGATCCACCGCGGCCTAGCGTGGTGGTAGCACCCTCGACGGTAGAGCCGATAAAGCCGGCCGTGACCGGGACATTCCCCGCTTCAATCATGGGCCGTAAGTTCTGCCCGCACCGGGCCTCGATCAACTCCGGGTTAGGAGTGGCTTTGCCATGCTGGGCATCGGTAATGATGCAGGTCCGGGCATCGACGTGTACCGCGGGAATACCCTGATCGCGAAATGCCTCGGCCACCAGCCGGCTGGAAAGCCGCTCGCCGAAACTCACTACCAGGTCATTGGTTCTGGGCGTAAGCTCACCGACAGCGGAAAGCCCGCGCAGAATCTCGTCAATCGACTCGAATTCCTGCTGTATCCAGTTCTGCAGTTCGCCCTTGCGATGATCCGGAAGCAGCGTTGCCGAAGTGTCGCAATGACGGTGGCGCAAGCGCGAGCTTATAGCTAATGCTCCGTTTCGATCCCCGCGTCCGGCAGCTTTGGCTGCGGCCAGAAGTTGGTCGGTAACCTTGGCCATGGCACTGACCACGACCACCGGCCTCTGACCACGGGCTAACCTGCCTGCGACAATTTTGGCGGTGCGAAGGATCGCCGTGGCGTCTTCCACCGAAGTGCCGCCAAACTTCATGACCACCGGCTTCATGCGGACACAGCCACGTGATCATGGGTACCGCTAGGCGCTCCCGGTTTCCTGGCGGGAGGAACGAGCTTGCCCTGCGCAGCCAGGAACTCGCCGTTCAACACGGCCGCACCCGCACCACCGCGAATGGTGTTGTGCGAGAGGACCACGAACTTCCAATCCAGGAGCGAGCAGGGGCGCAAACGGCCCACGGTAGCGGCCATCCCGTTGCCGCGCATGCGGTCCAGCCGAGGCTGCGGGCGGTCTTCGGCAGCGCTGAACTCTACCGGCTGCAGGGGCGCAATAGGCAGCGTATACCCGGCGAGCGGAGCAAATTCATTCCAGGCAGCGAGGATTTCTTCTCGGGTCGCCCGCTTCGACAGCTTGATGCTGACGCACTCGGTGTGCCCATCTTCCACTGCTACCCGGTTGCAGTGCGCACTTACCCGGGCAGGCAGAGCTTCCACCTTGGCGCCGTTGAGCTTGCCCAGCAGTTTGAGCGTCTCGGCTTCAAGCTTCTCTTCTTCGGTCCGGATGAAAGGAACCACATTGCCCAGAATGTCGAGCGAAGGGACGCCAGGATAACCGGCCCCGCTGACCGCCTGCATGGTGCTCACAAATACGCTCTCCAGGCCAAAGCGGTCGGCGAGCGGCTTGAGCGCGAGCACCAGCCCAATCGCGCTGCAGTTGGGATTGGTCACAATATAGCCGCCGGATTGCTTACGCCAGGCCTGCGTTTCGAGCAGTTCCAAGTGGGCCGCGTTGACCTCGGGAATCACCAGCGGA
This sequence comes from uncultured Acidobacteriaceae bacterium, assembly GCA_963743365.1. Classification (GTDB taxonomy): domain Bacteria; phylum Acidobacteriota; class Terriglobia; order Terriglobales; family Acidobacteriaceae; genus PALSA-350. Next base: position 125,524 of record CAVUQE010000030.1, on the reverse strand, counting down.
ACATCCGCCTGCATGCGAAATGCACTGGAATTCGAGATAACGGCGCACCCGGCCGCGGCAAACTTCGGCTCCAGTTCACGCGCAATATCGGTGTCGAGGGCGGCGAAGATCACACCGGGAGCACCTTCAGGAGCCGCGGGTGACACCATCATCGAGGCGATCCGGTTGGGAAGCGGTGTCTCCAGCTTCCAGCGCACGGCCTCGCCGTAGCTTTTGCCGCTGGACTTGTCGCTCGCTGCCAGCCACGTGATTTCAAACCACGGATGCCCCTCGAGCAACTGGATGAAGCGCTGACCGATGACCCCAGTAGCGCCAAGAATGCCTATCTTGTGTCGTGTCTGCATGACCGTATCGTCGTGAAAAGATTCTGGTTAATTCTAGACTATTCCGTGGGCGCCGGGCTTACCCGCATCACCCGGATTACCTGCCACGCTACACGGGATACTGCCACGTGTGCGGCTTTCATTAAGGAAAGCCGCATGGAACTCGCCAGCGCCACGAAGACCAACAGGGAATCCGGGTTCACCGCGGTCAATGCTTCCTTCTGCCTACAGCGCAGCCAGGATGCCGGCGGTAAAGGCTTTGGTGCCACTGTGTCCGCCCACATCGCGGGTGAGTGTCTTCTTCTCGATGTAAACCTTTTCGAGCGCAGCGTGCACCCGGTCGGCGGTACTGTCCTCACCAAGGTAACGCAGCATCAGGATGGCAGATTGCAGCAGCGCGGTAGGATTCGCGATGTCCTTGCCCGCAATGTCGGGCGCTGAGCCATGGACGGCCTCGAAGATCGCGCACTCGGTGCCCAGATTCGCGCCCGGCACCAGACCCAGGCCGCCCACGAATGCGGCGCACAAGTCGCTAATGATGTCCCCATAGAGATTCTCAGTGAGCAGGGTGTCGTATTGGTAGGGATTCATGACCAGCTGCATGCAGGTGTTGTCGACGATGTGCTCACCATAGGTGATCTCGGGAAAGCCTTTCGCCACCTCTCGCGCGCAACGCAGGAAGAGCCCGTCAGACATCTTCATGATGTTTGCCTTATGGATCGCGTGAATCTTGTGCCGCTTGAACTTGCGCGCGTATTCAAAGGCAAACTTCGCAATGCGGGTCGATGCCTTCTCGGTGACGATCTTCAGCGACTCCACCACTCCCGGAACCACTTCGTGCTCCAGGCCAACATACTCGCCTTCCGTGTTCTCGCGCACGATGATCAGATCGACGCCCGGATAGCGCATATCCATCCCCGGCAGGTTCTTGATCGGACGGAAGTTCGCGAACAGTTCAAATTTCTTGCGCAGGTGCACATTGATGGATGAGAAACCGCCGGCGACCGGAGTTGTCACTGGGCCTTTCAAGGCCAGGCGGTTGCGCTCAATGGATTCGTACACCGCTTGGGGAATGTACTCGCCATACTTTTCAAAGGCGTTGGCGCCCACCAGAAAGGGCTCCCAAGCAAACTTTGCGCCGGTTCCCTCCACCGCCGCCTCGAGGATGCGTACTACGGCCTCGGTCACTTCCGGCCCGATGCCGTCCCCTGCGATCAGCGTAACTGTGTGTGTTCTGGTTGAGGTCTGCGATCCTGCTGCCATTCCTTCTCCGGTTTCTCTCTTCTGGTTTTGCCGTGTGCTCTATCGTTTGCCGGTCTTCGATGCTTCCCTGGTATTCAGCAACTGCTCCAGCTCTTCCTTGAACTCGCGGACATCCTTGAAGTCCCGATAGACACTGGCAAAGCGAATGTAGGCCACCTTATCGATGGTCCGGAGATGGTTCATGATCAGTTCGCCGATCTGGTTGGTGGTGCGTTCGCGTTCCGGCGAATCCACGAGATAGGCCTCGGTTTCATCCACGATCGCTTCCAGCTTGGCTGCTGAAACGGGACGCTTCTCGCATGCCCGCAACAAGCCGCTCAGCACCTTTTGGCGCTCGAATTTCTCCCGGCGGCCATCTTTCTTCACCACCATGTATGGGATTTCGTCGATGCGCTCATAGGTGGTAAAGCGCTTGTTGCAGCCCTCGCATTCGCGACGGCGGCGAATCGAGTCCGCTTCTTTGCTTTCGCGCGAATCTACCACTCGATCCTGCGCAAAACCGCAATAAGGGCATTTCATCAGTAGCTAAATTCTAGCAGTCGCAGTAAGGTACACCCGCAAAACCAAAGGAACAGGACGGGTGGCCACGATCTTGACCCGAAACTGCCTATGCTGAGACAAGTCGCAGGTTGGGCGCAGTGGTTTCCCACATCTCGCGAAAAACGAGCGAGATGCCCTGATTTCCTGTACGCGGCTCCAACCATCGTACGCGTGTGCGGCTTTCATCAAGGAAAGCCGCATGAAGTTCGCTGACTCCACCAAGCCTCACAGGAAATCCGGGGTGTGGGCCACCCGTCCTTCGTTTCAAGGGAAGGCGTCTTTGATTTGACGGGAAAGGTAGGAGAACTTCAGGCCTAGCTGACCACCGGCGCCGGCTCGACATCTTCATGGCCTAACTGCTCCGATTGTTCAGATACCTTCTTGAGCGAAACATGCTCGATCCGGGCCCAGATCAGGCCGACCGGTATCACGCACATGAAAGTAACGATCAGCAGCATCGTGCCACAAGCCAGCGCCGGTTCAAACTGCACATTGAATACCTTCTGCATCACCCCGGTGGTGACGCCAATCTGGGTGAACCATCCCAGCACCGGCAACTGCACGACGGATCCAACCATGCTCGCGGCCATCAATACCATGCAGCGGGCGAGCGTCATCGCGGACAACTCCGGTGAGAGCACAAAGGCCCGGGTGGTTTCAAGATAGGCTGCCGTGATTAAACCCCACATCAGCAGCGACAGAGCCAGCGAACGGAAGAAATCACCCCAAGTGGCAATGGAATCGAGGCCGTCGCGAAAAGCGTGAATCTTGCTCCCCACCGAATGACCGAGAGCGGGCGAGAACGAGCCCAGGCCCTTTTCCGCGAGGCCGGCAACCGCTCTGCCGGAAGCGCGCACGCTGATGGCGAAAATGGCAAGCGCCACAGTGACCACCAGGCCGCCCAGCGCGGCGTGCTGCAGGGCCTCGTGATGGGGCAGGGTCGCCCGGTCAGGCGCCAGCAGCAAAGCACCGGAAAAGATCATCGCCATCGCGCCCAGATCGAACATGCGTTCTACCGTGTAGACCGCTATCTGCGAGGTAATGGGCAGGCTGATACGCTTCGCGACCAGGTAAGGCCGCACCAAGTCGGCCAGCCGGCCGAAGAGGGCCACCGCGGTAAAACCGATCACCTGCGAGCCCAGCAAGGAGAACGAGGTGACCTTCTTCTGCGGCTTCACCAGCACCGCCCAGCGGGCCGCGCGCAGCCAGTAACAAAACACGATCAAGGCTACACCGAGAGTGATACGCCACCAATCCACATGCTGCAACTGGTCGCGAAAGACGTTCCACTGAAAGTGGACTCGGGTGTGGACTAGCCACCCCAGTGCCCCCACCAGAATCGCTCCCACGATGTACATGATCCATGGATGCTTCTTCACAATGCGACTCCAATATATGACCGGGCGAAGGGTTGGGAGCGGCTTCGCAGTTTACTGCTTCGTTCCTGCCGCGGCGATGCGATTGATCCGCAGGTCAGCCTTTTCCAACTGTTTTCTGCGGTTGAATTCACGGATTACGCGTGCTACGTAAATGCGGGTCTCGCGATACGGAGGCACGCCGTGGTACTTGTCCACCGCTGCCGGACCCGCGTTATAGGCCGCCAGCGCCAGGGCCAGGTTGTCGTGATATCTCACTAGCAGCGCGTCCAAATAAGCCGTGCCGCCATTGATGTTTTGATCTGCACGAAAGCTGTCTGCTACCCCCAGCTCTGCCGCGGTTCCAGGCATTAATTGCATCAAGCCCTGCGCCCCAGTACGGCTTACGGCGTGGATATTGCCGCCGCTTTCCGCCCGCACTACGCTCGCCAGCAGATCCACATCCAGATTGTGGTTGGCCCCGGCTTTGGAGATCAACTCGTGCACATCGGCATCGGTGAGCTTGGGCTGCGGGATCTTGGCGATCGGCGCCGTCGCCTCGGGCGGGTCCGGAACCGTGTCAATTGAGGCGATCTCGGCCGCATCCACCTCAACGAAGTTGCCGCTGTCCTTGCTGGTGAACAGCCGTACCTTGCCACCAGTTTCCTCCCGGTGATCGCACAAGAGGTTAAAGCCGTTCTTCAAGGTGACCTCTTCGGCTGCATGCGCGGCCGGGAGAATCCCCAGCAAAGCGAGGACCCCCAAGCAGCTCCCGAAGCGGGATATTTTGGTCATTGGGCAAACTCTACCACGACGTTGCCGGCAATTGCCTCGTCTGCATTACCGTCGGCATCTTGCGTAGCTAGAGCCCGGCGGACTACCTCTTCGACAGCCAGGGCCACGCCGTCGTCATCGTTCGAGGCGGTGACTTCCCATCCCCGACGCAGGGCCAGGGCCAGCATCTCTTCGCTCGCATTGGCCATCACGACCGAGCGCCCGGCATATTCAAGCATTTCCAGGTCGTTGAGGTTGTCGCCGATGGCCATGATCTCCTCCCGCTCCAGGCCGCGGATCCGGGCCAGGCTATCGAGCGCCGCGCCTTTCGAGCAACCGGGAGGTAAGAGGTCCAGAATGCTCAGGTTGCGTGCCGCATACTCGGTCCGGTGCATGGCAATCTGCCCGGCCAGGTCACTCGCCAGCAACTGCTTTTCCGCAGTGATCATCTCCGCAACCGTGCCGCAGACCATGCCCTGGATGGGTTCCTCGCCCCCATCGAAGGCTCGCTCGATGGGCTGCACTTCAACCAGGTACGGCCGATTTGCCTCCACCCAGCGGTCGATCCGCGCATGGAGCTGTTGCATGCTCTCGATCACCAGGGCGCCCGTTCCTTCGCGGTCGAAGGTGAAAACCATGGTGCCGTGGCCGCGTAGGGCAACAGACAGCTGCCGGGCGGTCTCCACAGGCAGAAAGCGGCGATCCAATAGCTGTCCGTCAAAGCCGCGCACTACGGCTCCATTGGAGGAGATCATCACCGAGTTCTCGTCTAAACCCAACTGGGCGATCAGGGGCATGGCGTACGCTTGCCTGCGACCGGTGGCGATGACAATTTCGATGCCGGCGGCTTCCGCCGCTCGTATCGCCGCGCAATTGCGGGGGCTGATTCTGGGGCCGGTCGACGGCACTAGGGTGCCGTCGATATCAATGGCGATTAACTGAATGCTCACCCCTCTATTTTACCTGTTGCCACCCCCCGCTGCCGGTGGCGCACCCAAACCCGGATTTCCTGTCCAAAGTTAGTTAAATCGATGAATTTCATGCGGCTTTCCTTGAGAGAAAGCCGCACACGTGACCGCATCTGGCGCTGCGTATCAGGAAATTCCGGGAAATGAAACCCTCAAATATCATGAATTTATGCCCTCGATTGCCTACCTGGAATGCTCCCGCTGCCGCACCCAAATCAGCGCCGAAACCCCGCAAAGCCTTTGCCCTCAATGTGGAGGAGTGCTCTTCGTCCGTTATGACATGGCCCAACTGCGGCAAACGGCCTCCCGGGACGACATCCAGGCCCGGGCCGCCGCTGCCCCCACCTCCCTGGGGATGTGGCGTTATGCCGGCGTTTTGCCCTCCGTGGAGCCGGTCACGCTGGGCGAAGGCTTCACGCCCATGCTGCGCAGCCGGCGCTATTCCAACCTCTTCCTGAAAGAGGAGGCGGCCAACCCAACCGGCACTTTTAAGGCGCGGGGGCTTTCTATGGCCGTCACCATGGCGCGCCATTACGGCTTAACCAAGCTCGCCGTACCCTCCGCCGGCAACGCCGCCGGAGCCTTGTCTGCCTATGCGGCAGCCGCCGCCATCGAGGCTCACATCTTTATGCCCCGCGACGTCCCCTTGGCGAACTACCTGGAAGCCGTAGCCTACGGCGCGAAGGTAACGTTGGTGGACGGGCTGATTTCCGATTGTGCCCGCATCGTCGCAGAACGTAAGGGTGCCGAGGGCTGGTTTGACATCTCCAGCCTGAAGGAGCCCTTTCGCGTCGAAGGCAAGAAAACCATGGGATATGAGCTGGTGGAGCAGTCAGGCTGGCAATATCCCGACGCTGTCTTCTACCCGACAGGCGGGGGAGTGGGGCTGATCGGGATGTGGAAGGCCTTCGAGGAGATGGAAGCTCTGGGCTGGGTTGCCGGGGGCAAACGGCCGAAGATGATTGCGGTACAAGCTTCGGGCTGCGCTCCAGTTGCCAAGGCTTTCCGGCAGGGTGAGACTGTCTCGCAGATGTGGCCCAACGGAGCCACTTTCGCCTCCGGTCTGCGTGTACCGAAGCCCTACGGGGATGCGCTTATTCTCGACATCGTCAGGCAGTCGGGAGGGACGGTGCTGGACTTCGATGATCAGCAGATTCTCGCGTCACTGCTCGATTGGGCACGTCATGAAGGCCTCTTTCTGTCTCCTGAAGGTGCTGCGGCCACTGCAGCCTACGATCACCTGATTGCGAGTGGCTGGCTTTCACCCGAGGACAAAGTAGTGGTTTTCAACACTGGTGCGGGACTGAAATACGCCGACGTGACGGCCGCCGCCATGAAGCTGGCCCTTCCCGCGACGCCCCATCAAAGCCGGATGGAAGTCGAAAAAGACCACCGGGGAGTGACCCTGCCGGCGCGGCATCGCGCGGGAGGAATTATCACTCCGCAATAAGGAACGACGGCGTAGCCGGGCATTTTAGCTTTATTGCCCGAGTTTGGCGTTTCCCGTATCTTGAATGGCATGGAAGTACCTTTCACCGCCGAAACCGAAAAGAAGCTCAAGGAACTCGCGGCCCAGAGCGACAGCGGGACGGCCGATTCACTTGTCCGAGATGTCGTAGAAGGTTACCTCGATGAGCTTGCAAAAACGCGAGAAATGCTCAGCGATCGCTATGACAACCTGAAAAGTGGCCAGATGAGTCCCATACCAGGCGACCAGGTTGTTGCCCACTTCGGTGAAAAGAGCGCGGCCGCACGACGGTCTGTTTCCGGTTCATGACCGGATACGCCTTCCACCCGGAAGCCCTCGTTGATCTCGACCAAATCTGGGAATTCATTGGCAAGAACAATCTCGACGCTGCCGACCGTGTAATTGCAGAGATCTTGGCGTCGATCGAAGCGCTTGCGTCGGTTCCAAACCGGGGCGTGAGACGGCCCCAACTTACGTCTCGGCCTCTGCGATTCATTCTCGTGCGTGAATATCTGATTGCTTACACGCCAGAGGAAGAGCCGTTATGGGTCGTCGCGGTTATACACGGCCGACGAAACCCACTGCTGATGGCCGCGATTCTCAAAGACAGAAAGTGACTTGAATAGGCTACTTCTTTCCCGTCACCAGAAGAATACCGCCGCCGATAATGGCAACCACGCCCAGGATCGGAGGTAACGGCACCGTGCTTGTTTCTTTTTTGGAGGCCTGGATAGGCCCCAGATCAACCACCTTCTTCTGGTGTGTGTAGGTGAACCCACCATACGCCAGCGCCAGCACTCCCAGAACAATCAGTACTACACCTAGGGCTTTCATTTGTACCTTTCACAGTCCGTTGCAAACACTGAGGTTCGCCGGCTCTTCGCTCATTGCTTCCCCTCGATGGCTTGGGATGCCCGCCTTGGCGACAGAGGTTGCTCAATAGCCTGTGAATGGAAGCGAATACGGAGAGAGAGTCAGCTCAAGCGCGCAAGACGTTGTGCGGAGCGAGCGAGCTAACATGTTCAATGCTGACAGAGTTTCCCTGCGTGTAATACAACGCGATCGCAATCAAGAGCACCACCGCCAGAAGCGCGATCACCAGAACCAAGTATCGCAGCAGTTCCTTCTTGTGCCTTGAGGCCCGGGTTGGTTTTACTACTAAGGCGCACTTGATCGGCTCGCTCATGTCGACAGGATGCGGGTGGTCTAGACCTGCAATGACTGGCACTTGCATGAGCGTCCTCCCTTCTTCTTACATTGATAAGACGTGCTAAGCAGCCCGGAGGTTGTGTAAATAGACAGACTGGGTGTGCCTTTGGAGTAATTGCGCGAAGGAACGCATACATTTTCGGAGTTGTGGCCACCACGCGTCCGCAAGCGGTAACTGCCTGATTGCTCTAGAATAGAGAGGTGAAACAAGAGCTAACAGAACGAGCGCCAATCGGCGTTGCCAGTATTGCCGGCAATGCTTCAGGAGTGCTCGAGCCGCGGACGCGTATTGGCTTTGTAAGCCTGGGTTGCCCCAAGAATCTGGTCGACAGCGAAGTGATGATGGGCCTGCTTGACCAGGCGGGCGCCGAGATCACCAATCGCCCGGAAACGGCAGACATTCTGGTCGTAAACACCTGCTCCTTTATCGATAAAGCCAAGCAGGAGTCGATCGACACCATCCTCCAGATGGCGGAGCACAAGGTGTCGGGCAAAGCACGCAAGTTGATCGTGGCCGGCTGCCTGGTGGAGCGCTATCGCGACGAAATCCGCAAGAACATGCCCGAAGTGGATGCTGTGGTCGGCACCGGAGAGCTGGAGGCAATCCTCGCCGCCGCCGGGCTGGAAACGGCTGCTCCGCTGCCCGTACCGCAGCTGTTTTCCATCCTCCCCAGCAGCAACGGCCAGATTGTGACCTCGCGCCCAGAAGGCGACCTGCGTGAGTCCCAGGGACGCTTCGCGCGCGAAGCGTGGGAGGGCGCCCAGCCAACGCTTCCTCAATATCTCTACGACCATACGACGCCGCGGCTGCTAGCCACGCGCAAGTCTTCGGCGTACATCAAGATTGCCGAAGGCTGTGACCATCCCTGCAGCTTCTGCGTCATTCCCAATCTTCGCGGCAAGTTTCGCTCCCGCCGTTTTGCCTCTGTGGTCGCCGAAGCCGAGCAGCTGGTCGCCCAAGGCGTGCGCGAACTCACGTTGATTGGCCAGGACACCACCTGCTACGGCGAGGACCTGGGCATGAAGGATGGCTTGGCGCAACTGCTCGACAGCCTGGCCCGCATCCCCAACCTCAAATGGCTCCGCTTCCTCTACGCCTATCCCAACAAGATCACGGGGCGCCTGCTCGACACCATTGCCCAACACGAAGTGATCTGCAAATACTTGGATATGCCTCTGCAGCATGCCGCGGGCCCGGTGTTGAAGAGCATGCGGCGCGGTGGTAATGCCGACATCTTTCTCAAAACCATCGAGCGAGTGCGTGCGGCCGTGCCCGGAGTAGCCATCCGGAGCACCTTCATCACCGGATTTCCCGGTGAAACCGAAGCGGACTTCGCCGTGCTCAGCGACTTCGTCCGCTCTGCCAGGCTCGACTGGCTCGGGGTTTTCAGTTACTCCGACGAAGAAGGTTCCGGTGCCTTCCACCTGGGAGATAAAGTGCCCGCACGGACCATCGAGGCGCGGCGCCGCTCCCTCATGCGCCTGCAGCAATCGATCAGCCGCAAATCCAGGGCGAGCCTGGTAGGCCGCACCTTCGAACTCCTGGTCGAGGGCGCTTCGGAGGAAACTCCGCTGCTCTGGGAAGGCCGCACGGAGCATCAGGCTCCGGAGATCGATGGCAAGGTCTTTATCAACGACTTTGGCCCCTTTGACCAGCTAAACCCTGGGCGTTTTTACCAATGCGAGATTACCGAGTCGCAGGATTACGATCTGGTAGGCAGAATTGTCGCCGAATGACCTCAAGGAAATGTGGAGATGAGTCCCTCGGGAAGAAAAATTAAAGGCCTACGCTGCCCCACATGCGGGCAGCTTGTCACCGCGAGCGATCCGGATTTTCCCTTCTGCAGCGAGCATTGCAAGACCATCGACCTGGGGAAATGGGCCAGCGGCGTATATCGTATTTCGTCGCCGGTGCTCGATCCCGATCTGCTGGAAGAGATTGAAGGGATGCGGCCTCGCTCGTCCGGTGATGAGTGATGCCGCGGTAGGAAAAAAAACAGGATGGGCCTGGGCGGTGGGGACCTTTCTCGGCGCCGGGTTACTCCGGCCCGGTCCGGGCACCTGGGGATCCGCGGCTGCCGCCGTACTCTGGTTAGCTGCGGGCATGGGCCTGCATCTGGCTCCAGGTGCGCTGGCATGGCTTACGCTGGCAGCGGCGATGGGCGCGCTGGTCGTAGGAATTCCCGCCGCCACCCTCGTGGAACGGGAGGGCGGACGGGAGGATCCCGGATACGTCGTGATCGATGAGGTCGCCGGGCAATGGATTGCGTTGATTCATTCGCGCGTAAACTTGAGTCACTTGCTGGCCGGATTTCTGTTCTTTCGTTTATTTGACATCGTGAAACCATGGCCTGCCCGACAGCTCGAGGGCTTGCCCGCCGGCTGGGGGATCATGCTCGATGATGTCGCTGCGGGCGTGTATGCTTTGCTGTTGATGCAGGCGCTGCAACACTGGATTGGGTAAGGCAGGGCACCTCGCAAGGGGCGGGATGCCATCGAAGACAACGACGCTCTAGCATGCAGGAATTCAGCCGATGCGATTCTCCAAGGAGTCACCTATTCCGAACTCACCCAGGATTGATGCCGCGATGCCGGATGCCGCGCTTCCAGGCGGTGAAGTCGAGGTGCGCGGAACCCAATTGGGCGCCGTGCGCTCTCGCCTGCCGGTGGCCGTGCTCGATGGAATCCTGGCTCCGGTTCTGCTCAGCCGCTCCAACCGCATGATCGTTCGCATACCCGAGGACGTACAGACGGGGAGACTGGAGGTCCGGCAAAACGGACAATCGAGCAATACGATTCGTCTCAAAATTGGCCGCCTGCTGGCGGCAAATCTGCATCCAGTCGGCAATCCAGCAGTGGATGACCAGGGCAACATCTACTCCACGGATTCCGGCCCGCGGGGGCAGAAGACCCCGGTTTCGGTCTACCGCATTACCCCGGCAGGCGAAATGCAGCCCCTGGTGAGCGGAATTACGAATGCCACCGGGTTGGCGCTCGATTCCCATGGCTACTTGTACGTCTCTTCCCGGCTGGATGGCACCGTACACCGCGTTTCTCCCCAGGGAGCATCTTCGGTGTACGCCGAAGGCATGGGCATCGCCACCGGGATCGCATTCGATTCAGCCGGCAACCTCTATGTGGGCGACCGCAGTGGGACCATCTTCAAAATCGCCCAGGACCGCCAGATCTTTGTCTTTGCCACGCTGGAACCCAGTATCGCCGCTTATCATCTTGCCTTTGGCCTGGATGGGACGCTCTACGTGACCGCTCCCAGCACTTCCAGCTATGACTCGGTCTATGCCATCGATCAAGCCGGCGTGGTGCGCGTCTATTACCGGGGCTTGGGCCGCCCGCAGGGATTGGCGTTCGATGTCGCGGGCAACGTGTACGTCTCGGCTTCCTACCACGGCACCCGCGGGATTGTCTGCATTAGCCCGGCGGGCGAAGCTTCGTTGGTTCTTGCCGGCTCCGGCATTGTGGGCCTCGCGTTCGTGCCCGGCGGCAACGCGATCCTGGCTGCCAATGGTGCAGTCTATGATGTACCGTTGGGCATCGAAGGCGTGCGCTTGTTCTAGAACTTTTTGCGCGTGCCCAGGCCGTGATACCAAATTCTTAGTGGAAACAGGCAGGCATCGAAGTCGGGATGAATTGCGAAATTATTGCTGTTGGTTCAGAACTGCTTTCGCCTTACAGGCAAGACACGAATTCACTCTTCCTCACGGACCGGTTGATGTCGCTGGGCGTAAACGTGGTTTTCAAAACCATTGTTGGGGACCGGCTGGGATATCTCGCTAGCGCCATTCGCATTGCGCTGGGACGCACCGACATCGTGATTACCATGGGTGGACTCGGGCCCACGGAAGATGACCTGACGCGCCAGGCAGTTGCCGAAGCGCTTGGCATCCGCCTGCGACGCCACCCGGAGATTGTGGGAGCGCTCTATGCCCGCTTCGCTGCCCGCCGGGCGCAGATGACGGAAAACAATGCTCGCCAGGCCGATGTGCTGGACGGCTCGGTGGTGCTGGAGAATGACCGCGGCACCGCCCCCGGGCAATGGTTGGACACCGTCTATGGTGAGCATCGCAAGCTGGTCATCTTGCTGCCCGGGCCGCCCTCGGAAGTAAAGGCCATGTTTGACGCGCAATGCATGGACCGGCTGCGTGCGGTAGTTCCCCTGCGAACCATCGCCACGCGCACGCTCAAGATTGCCATGATCGGCGAGTCGCAGGCCGACGCGCGCATCGCACCGATCTACACCAAGTACAAGGACGTGGATACCACCATCCTTGCCCACACCGGCGATATCACGCTCATTCTGAACTGCTCCAAGGGAGATCAGGAGGCGGCCCAGGCTAGGGTGGATGAGCTGGCAGGAAAAATTGAAGAAGAGCTGGAAGAGTATATCTACTCATCGCAGGGTGAGTCCCTGGAACAGATCGTTCTCTACTACCTGGGCATGAAGGCGTCTTCGCTGGCAGTGGCGGAGAGTTGCACAGGAGGGCTGATTGCGGAGCGCCTGACCAGTATCAGCGGTAGTTCACGATCGTTTCTGGGTGGAGCAGTGGTTTACAGCGACCGTCTCAAGAGTCTCTTCGCCGGCGTCCCTCCGTCCATGATCGAAGCCCACGGCGCGGTCAGCAAGGAAGTAGCCATCGCCTTGGCCGAGGGGATTCGCAATAAGACTTCCGCAACCTTCGGTCTCGGTGTTACCGGCATCGCGGGTCCCGGCGGTGGTTCGGAGGAAAAACCCGTCGGCCTGGTTTACGTCGCCGTCGCCGATGGCAAGCAGACCGACGTGGTTGAACGGCGCTTTGGCGGCGACCGGGAACACATTCGCTCCTGGGCCAGCCAGCAGGCGCTGGATCTGGTCCGCCGGAAGTTGAAGTAGGCTACGAGGACCGAGAGGGCAGGCGCTCTTAGCGCCTCAGGCGGGGCAGGCCCCCACCGCTTCGGCCTCGCTGTCATAAACTTTGAACAAGCTGAGGATACCCACCATTTTGAAGGTCTTGGCGGCGAAAGGCGACGGACTCACCAGCTTCGCGTCCCCGCCCACCTTTTTTGCCTGACGCAGAGCGTCCACGATCGCACCGATCCCGCTGGAATCGATGTAGGGCATCGCGGAAAGATCCAGCAGAAGGTGAATGTGCCCGCTGTTAAGCGCGCCCTCGACCGCCTCGTCAAGCTGCTTGACGCCTTCTCCGTACTTGAGCGGGCCCTTCAGCTTCAGGCAACAAATCGTTCCGCTCTGTCGAATATCAAGATCCACGGCGTCCTCTCCCAGCCTAGAATTTGCTTTACACCAAAGATACCGCTTGCTAAAGCATTTTCGCTTCTGCTCTGCCTTGGCGATTTGCGACTTTCTTGAAAACAAGCCGCATTTTACTTTCTGTTCACCAAAAGTAAAAAATGCTGTACTCTCCGACCAGATTAACAATCAACCTATCCTGCCATATACGTCAAGCAGACTACGGGCGCATGAAGATCGAAAGCGGCAGCCGGCTGAACAGCGAACACTTCCCGGAACTAGCCCAATCCCTGCTGGCCTCACCTGAGGTCGCAGCCCGTGCCACATTGCTTGCCGAGGCCGTGCATAACGCGCTCGCGGATAGCGCGTGCTCGCTCTACAGCCTGCGTCCGAGTGCGGATGGAGCCTCGTGGACCATCCTCGGTGTATCTGACGGAATTTCGGTGGTAGCCCCGTCCATCGCAGCCGGCGCACCACTCTTCGCTCCCCTGCTGGAATCGCCGCGCCCTATTGTCTATTCCGCCAGCCAACTGGCCCGCGAAGACTACGCTCACATTCACGTAGTCCGCACCATCCGGTCCATCGGTTACTTACCCTTACTGCGGGAGCAAGAACTGGTAGGAGCCTTCGAGATTGTCAGCTTCGGCGACCCGCTTACCGAGACCACGTTACTGTCGCTTGAGGGGCTCGCGGAACTGGCCGTCTCCGCCCTCGGATCGGCGGAGCAGTACGAGGAGCAACGGCAGAATCTGCTGGATTCCATCCACCGCTTGACCCAACTCTATGACCTGGAGAAATCGCTCAACGAGACGCTCGATTTCGAGCCCCTGCTGGAGCTGATTCCGGTCAAGGTAGCGGCGATGTTGCCTTGCCAGGCCATACATCTGTGGATGTTCGATGGCGGCAGGTTACGCCTGGTCTCCGCATGGGGAGAAGATGCAACCGCCGAAGTAGGCTCCACGGAGGCCGCCGGCGAAGGCTATGTCGGGGATATGGCGGAAGAGGGCACGCCATGGTTAATCAACGACCCCGAAGACCCCAGGCTGGCATCCCGCAATGCGCGCGCCGCTGAAGGACCGCCGGTCACCGATGTGCTCCTGGTGCCGCTCATCGAGCGCGCGCAAGATGGCGGCGAAAGCGAACTGGGTGTACTCGAGGCCATCAACAAGGCGGGTGGTACCGGCTTCACTGATGACGACCTGTTCTTCATGAACAGCATGTCGGAGACGGTGAGCAGCGCGCTCAAGAACGCCAGCCTGATGCATGCCGAGCGCAAGCTGGAGATTCTGGAAGCCCTGGTTCATGTCAGCTCCGAGATCACTTCCACGTTGCGGCTCGAGCGCCTGCTGCAGATTATTGTTAACAGCCCGCAGTCGGTGTTGCCCTTCGAGCGTTGTTCGATTGCGCTCGACAATCGTGGACGGTTGCAGTTGAAGGCTGTTTCCGGAATGGCGAATATCCCCGCCGGTGATGTCCAGGTGGAGCATCTGCGCGAATTACTGCAATGGCTGTCGAACTATGATCGCCAATTGCTGATAAGGCAACACGAAGGGGAACCGGAGACCGAAGATGCGCAGGTCCGCGCGGTCATCGGCAAGCACTTCGAATCCAGTGACTATCGCGCCCTCTTCGCTCTCCCGCTGGCCGATGACCAGGGGCGGGTGGGGCTGCTGCTTTATGAGAGCAGCGACCCGGACTTTCTCGAGGTGGCGCACATCGAGATGATCAAGGTCCTGGCCGGGCAAACGACGGTAGCGATCCGCAACGCCCTGCTCTACCGGGAAGTACCCCTCATCGGCCTGCTTGAGCCATTGGTGCAACGAAAGCAAGCATTTTTGCGCAGCGACCGCAAGCGCCAAGGAGTGATCCTGGGCTCCGCGGCGGCGGTGATCCTGTTACTCATCTTCTGCCCCCTGCCGCTGCGTATCAGCGGCACAGCCGTGGTGGCTCCGCAATCCGTCGCCACCCTCGCTGCGCCGGTCGAGGGGACGATCGCGAACGTGTACGCCCGGGAGGGCCAGCACGTGAGCCGTGGCGAAGTTCTGGCGACCATGGACGACTGGGCATGGCGCAACCAGCTGACAGCAGCGCAGGCCAAATACGAGGCAGCCATGCTGGCCATGCAAGGCGATTTGGCCCGGCACTCCGCGCAAGCAGGAGAAGACCGGACCCAAGCCGATTTCCTGCAGGCGGAAATGGAGCGGACACGGTTACGTATCGCCAACGCAAAACTTCGTTCCCCCATCGACGGCATCGTAGTAACACCCGATCTGCAGAACGCGGCCGGCGAACACCTCGATGCCGGCGCAACCTTCGCCCAGGTCCTTGATTTGGCAAGCGCGAGAATCAACATCGCCGTGGATCAGGAAGATGCCAACCTGGTGCGCGAGGGCCAGAGGGCCGCCATCAAGCTGAATAGCTTTCCCGCGCAGACCCTGCACGGCCAAGTCTTCAGTATCAGTCCCGAAGCGCAGCCCAACGGGGACGATCGTGTCTTTTACGCCCACGTGCTGGTGCCGAACGCAAGCGCCGAACTGCGCACCGGCATGGATGGCCGGGCCAAAATCTTCACCGGATTTCGACCCGCAGGATTTGTTTTACTGCGGGCGCCTGCATTATGGCTCTGGAAAGAGCTTTGGGGTTGGATCGGTTGGTAACTATGCCGCGAAATCGTGTCAAAGGTAACCGTAACACTTTCCAATGGGTCGCGGCCGCGGCGCTATGCTGCATGGGCGGATTGGGGCTCGCAGGATGCAGGCAAGGACCTGCGGCCGCCCAGCCTGTTGTGGCTTCACCGTCGCCCTCCGGTGCGGCGGAGCCGTTGGCGGCGGCATCATCGCCCTTTGCGGGCGCATCCGCCTACCTGACCGGGCCAGACGCGTCTCCCCATCCCGCCGGCCCGGCAACCAGCGACGTGCACAGCTTTACCACCGTCGGCCCGCTGGTCGTGGAACAACAGGCCGACGTCGTGGCCGAACGCGACGGGCGCGTAACCGAGGTCCATGTCGAGATTGGCGATCATGTCCGGAAGGGAGACGTGCTGGCGCTACTGGACGATCGCGCCCTGCAGGCAGCGCGCGCGGAGAAGGCGGCCAGGATTGACTCCCTGCGAGCCCAGGTAGACTCCTGGGAGGCCGAGCAACGGAGCAACGAAGCGGACCTGCGCCGAGCCGATGCCATGCGGGCGGAGAAAATACTCGACGATGAGGATTGGGAGCATGTGCAATATAAGCTCACCGAAACCAAATCCCAGGTAACCCGCTACAAGGCTGATGAGCTTGCCGCCGAAGCCGAGTTGCATGCCGCGGATGTCGAACTCAGCCAATCCCGTATCACGGCTCCCTTCGATGGCGTGGTTGGTCGCCGCTCCGTTCACGACGCGCAGGCGGTGAAAAAGGGCGACGCCCTCTTCTGGATCACGGCGCAGGCGCCTCTTCGCATCCTTTTCACCGTGCCTGAATCGGCCATGGCTGCTTTCCCTCGCGGCGCAAGACTTGAACTCACCACAGCGGATTACCCGCACCTCAAACAACCGGCGGTCGTCTTCCGCGTGAGCCCCGTCGTCGATCCGGCGAGCGGCAGTATCGAGGTCATTGGCAGCCTGGAAAAGCCGTCCCCATTGTTGAAACCGGGCATGTCGATGCAGGTCAAGCTGAGCCCGCGATGAACCTGAGTGAGGCACTCGACGCAGCGCTCCCCGAGATACCCCGCACCCGGCTCTCGCGCAAGAATCCTCCACGCGTCGACCCCGATCTCATCATCCGTGAAGATGTCACGGACGGCGAACCGATCGTCTCCGTCTATCAGCGAAGTACGGCCAACCTGTTACGCCTGAAACCGACACAGTGGCAACTCGCCCGCCTCTTCGATGGAGTGCGTTCTTACGAAGAGATCGCCGCTGCATTTGAGACCGAGACCGGCATCCCGCTTTCCGCGGAGGAGGTGCGAACCTTCGCTGAAAATATGGACGAGGGCGGTTTCTGGTACAAGAATCCGCAGGAAAAAAATATCGCCATGAACGAGAAACTCGCGGCGCAGCGTGGCCGGCGCGCGCGGGGTCATTCCAGCTTCAATGTGTCGCACATATCGTTCTCGGCCTGGGATCCGGACAGATACCTCACCCGGCTCGACCAGAAAATCGGCAAATACCTGTTCAATGGCTGGTTCACCCTCTTTGCTGTCGCGCTCTTCTTATTTCAGGCCGTGGTCTTCTGGGCAAAATGGAGTGTCATTGGCCCGGACATCCCGCTTTACTTCAGCTTCGGCAATAAGACCTTCTCCGATCTGGTGGAGTTCTGGGTGCTTCTACTGATCATCGGTTTCGTTCACGAGAGCTCCCATGGACTCACCTGCAAGCACTTTGGCGGCGAAGTTCACAGTATGGGTCTGATGTTCCTTTACCTGACGCCCGCATTCTATGTGGACGTCACGGAAGCCTGGATCTCGGCCAGCCAGCTACAGCGCCTGGCGACGATCATTGCCGGCTTATGGGCGGAGATGATCCTGTGCGGCCTGGCGATGATCGTGTGGATGAATACCCGGGTGGGCGAATGGGTTCATGACTTCTCCTACAAATTCATTCTCATTAGTGGGCTTGCCCTTCTGGCCGTCAACCTCAATCCCCTCATCAAGCTGGACGGCTACTACTTTTTTACGGAATGGATTCGTATTCCCGACCTTAAGGAGCGCTCCACGGCATTCCTCATCGGCTGGGTGCAAGCTCATCTCTTTCGCCTTCCTGTCGATGTGCCAGTGGTTGCCCGCCGGCGCGTGCCGCTTTTCGTCATCTATGCCCTGGCCTCCGGCGTTTACAGCTATCTGCTTCTCCTGTTTTTCGTGCGCTTCGGGTACAACGTCTTCTTTCACTGGTTTGCGGAGCTCGCCGTGGTACCTGCCGCGTTGCTGGGGTTCGTCATCTTCCGCTCGCGGCTGCAATCCCTATATAACTTCGTTCGGGTCTTTTTTCGCACCAAGGCGGGTACCGGCGCTCTGCGTCTAACGCCCTTGCGTGTTGGGGTGGCGATCGCCCTGCTCACCGTTTTCCTTGTGCCCATCATGCGCGACCGCGAGAGCGCATACTTCGTCGTCGAGCCCATGGAGAGTCACCAGGTACATGCCGGCTTTCCCGGGAAGGTCTCGGCTGTGTACGTGAGGGAGGGCGATACCGTGCACCGAGGGCAAGTGATGGCGCGACTGCAGAGCCTGACCGAAGCCAGCGCGAGACAAGAGGCGGAGGCGCAAATGGCTTCCTCGCAAGCCGAGGTCTTCGCGGCGGAGCTGCAGCATACCGGCCTCGGCGAGGCGCTGGCAGCGCAGCACGCGGCTCGCCAGAGCAGCGCGAATGCAAGCCAGGAGAGCGCGCAGCTTGCATTAACCGCTCCCGCCGGCGGTGTGGTCGCGACCAGCGATCCGGAAAGCCTCCTGAACCGCGATGTAACCACGGGTGAAACGCTGCTGACCATTGTCGATCCCGCCCAGCTGGTTGCGAGATTGTTCGTTCCCGTTTCAGCGATGGATCGCGTTCAGGCCGGAGATGCCGTATCCCTGCAGCCTAACTCTCAGTTCTCCGAAATTCATGGGCGCTTGGGGACGATGGAAGGCTCCGCTGTACCGTTGCCCTCCGGCCTCCTCGCCGGCCAGGAGTATAAGGGCATTTCGCTACCGACCTTCTACACCACGCGCATGCCTCTGGGAAAGATGGCCGACGGCATCCGGCCCGGGATGAGCGGGCAGGCAATCATCTTTGGCGGGCGCCGTAGCCTGGCAAATCGGCTGCTGACGACTCTGGCTAATCTGGCGCGTACGCACTTCTGGTAGACAGCAGGGCATAGAAAATCTCAACGGTGGCAAATAAGCCGCCAATGAAAAAGACGACAGCGGCATAGCCGTGTCGTCTTTTCTAAGGCAGATTGGTCCCTGTTTAGCTTAGTTTCTTAAGCGCCATCAGCTTCGCTGTGGAGAGCTTTGCCACCGCCAGCTTTCCGGATGCGCTCGATTTTGCCGGCCGTACTGCCTTGTCCTCTGATTTTTTGCCACCGGCCCCGGAGGACCCCTTCGTCGCTCTCTTACCAATAAGCGACTTTTTCTGCATAGCCATATTGGTTTACCTTGCTGCCGTCACGAGATCCGGGAAACAAGACCGGCAACAATTAAAAACAGCATGGCGGCCAGCACCAACTGTGCTCGCCGCCTCTACGTGGAACCTAGGCTCCGTGAATGATCTTCATCGCAGCAACGACTTTGCCAGAAGCTGGCTTGGCAGTGTCAACCTTCGACTTCGCGGACTTGCTCTTGGTCGGGGTGGTTGCCTTCTTGCTGACGAGAGATTTCTTTTCCATAGCCATTTTGGTTTTCTCCGATTTTATTTAACTGCTTTACGCAATACCTTAGAGCAAGCCAATGGCCAAAGTTTCCGCCATTGCTTTAGAATCTTCAAACCATTGCAAACAAAGGATGGCGCGCGGATTACTTCCCTGGCCAGGGAAATTGGCGCTTCGCCGGCCGGTCGCAGTTGGGTTAAATTTTAACCCCTGGAGGTTAAATTATTAACCCTAGGTCGGCTTCTAACGCACTTTTGCTAATACTGTGGTACCGGTGGGATCAGTTATGTGCGGCCATTCTTCGGCGGAATGGCCGCGTGGGTTCGGTTTCCTGGTCTACACCATTAGCAAAAATGCTCTAGAGCGAATACTTGCGGCAAAGGTATTTCATGCGCTGCGAGTCAAGGTGGAGCAAGCGCGCTGCGGCAGCCTTGCTTCCGCCCGAGCGCCGCAGCGCGGCTTCCAGCAGCGCCACTTCCAACTCCCGTATCTCATCATCGAAGCGAACCCCGCCCTGGGGAAGAAGAATGGCCTCATGGGCGGTGACGCTCTGCGCCAGCAGTTGCTGCGGCAGATGTTGCAGCTCGATGGTCGGTCCGGAAACCATGACGACCAGCCGCTGGATCAGATTTTCCAGCTCGCGCACATTGCCCGGCCAGGAATGCTCCTCCAAGGCCGCAAGGGCGTTGGGGGTCAGGCGTTTCTGCTCCAGGCCGTTGGCCAGCAGGTGGACCCGCAAGAAGTAGTCCGCAAGCAGGGCGATATCCCCGGTTCGCTCGCGCAGCGGCGGCAAATGGATCGGCACCACATGAATACGGTAGTAGAGGTCTTCACGGAATTTCCCGCTGCGCGCCATTTCTTCCAGCGGCTCGTTGGTGGCGCAGATCAGCCGGAAATCGATCTTGCGGCTTTGCCGTCCGCCCAGCCGTTGCACCTGGCGATCTTCGAGCACACGCAGCAGCTTGGTCTGGAGCGGCAAGGTCAGAGTTGCGATTTCATCGAGAAAAAGGGTGCCGCTGTCTGCCAGCTCAATCTGGCCCGGCTTGGCTTCGTTCGCACCCGTAAATGCGCCCCGCTCATGACCGAAGAGCTCTGACTCAATCAGGTTCTCCGGTAAGGCTGCGCAGTTCAGGCTAATAAACGGCTTGTTCCGCCGGCTACTCAAAGCAACGATAGCCCGGGCCACCAGCTCCTTACCCGTGCCACTCTCCCCGCGTACGATTACGTTGATGCGGCTGTCAGCCACCTGTGAGATCGCGTCGTAGACGCGCCGCATGGCTTCGCTCGCGCCCACCAGGTCCTGGAACTTGCTCCGCTCCAGCACCTGCTGCTGCATGCGTGCCCGTTCCATCTCCTCGATGCGCTCTTCGAGGGTGGTCTTGAGCACCAGACGCAGCTCAGAAAGATCGATCGGACTACGGAAGTGAGCATCGCTGCCTGCTTCGATGGCCTGCTTCTCAAGCGAGCGGGCGCGCGAGCGGCTGAGCGAGATCAGGACCAGGCCGCGTTCCAGGACGTGCAGCTCGCGCAGCACCCGGATTCCGGTATCGGCCTCATCGCCCTGGGAGTCGATATCGACCAGCAGCGCCTGGGCTCGCTGTTCACGGACCCAAATCGCCGTATCGCCGAAGTGTTTGCGGTGGCGTACCTGGTACCAAGGCGCCAGCTCCGGCTCGATCTCGCTCAGAAACTCTTCATCCGCGGTGATCAAACAGACTACGGGCAAGGTTTCATCAGCCAAGGCGATCGAGCGATGCAGGTTGGACATGTGTCAGTTCATTCTACGGAGCAGTCCAATAAAAGAAAGAGCGCTCGGCTGTACTCATGGTTCCCATACCTGCTGCAGAAAGAGGTACCGGTCGCGATGCGGGTCCGGAGCGGCTCCAGGATCGGCGCTTAGCCGCATCACCTGCCAGTTGCCTGCCGCATCGTAGGCCGGCCAATGCGGAGCACCACCACCGTTTGGATCTCCAGACTTGGCAAAATTGGTCCAGTAGGTCTGCATCAAATCGGAGAGCTTGTAGTCCTCCGGCGTAAACTTCGCTCCCTTACGCGAGTCAAGATTGCCGAAGACGTACTCAATCTCATCGGAGTGAAAAGCTCCGTCAGCAGCAGCATGGAAGGGGTCTCCCGGCGACGGTTGCGCGAATAAATAGCGATAGACCGGTGCTCTCCCGGTCTTTACCTGCGCCTCCAGCCAGGCCCAGGTGGAGTAAACCAGGAAGCGATCGCCGGCAAAGTCCTCCGCCGCACGCAGCGCCTCGGCATCATTAGCGGCGTGGTAGACCTTGAGGAATTCTTCGGCCCGGGGGCCGAATTCCTTAACTGCCGTAGCTCGCAGGCCCTCCACAGTACCTTGTTCCGGATGCCTCAGAACGTCACCGCTGCCTTCGTCCCCATTCCAACCGGCCAGCAAAGGCACATGGGCTTGATTGCCCGCTGCAAAAATCGCGGAGACGCTTTGGGGCAGGAAGTAGCCGTCGGTATCGGGCGCGAAGGGAGGTCTGCCCAGACCTTTGTGGGTGGCCAGCTTTAGAATCTCTTCGCTGCTTGCAGCTCGCAGTGTAGCCAGACTGCTGTCGCCGCCCGCTTGGCGGATAAATTCCTCATTCGTCTTCTCAGCCTCCTGCAACGGCGGAAAGTTCAGTTCTTTGCTGGCAAACGCTCCGCCGCTTTCTCCGATGGCATGGGCAAACAAGCCCTTAGCCAGTGGCGATGCCATCTGAGCGCTTACGGCAAAAGAACCTGCGGATTCGCCGAAGATGGTTACATTCTCCGGGTCGCCGCCAAAGGCCTTGATGTTGCGCCTTACCCACTGCATGGCAACCAATTCATCCATTAGTCCATAGTTGCCGGCTGCGTGGTGCGGATCCTCGGCGGCCAATTCGTGGGTGGCGAAAAACCCGAAAATCCCCAACCGGTAATTCATGGTGACCACCACCACCCCTTTGCTGGTGAGGTGTTCGCCGTCCTGACGAGGCTCCGAGGTGCCCCCACCGGCGAATCCGCCGCCAAAAATCCAGAGCATGACCGGCAGCTTGCCCTTGGGTTTGGCGGCGGGTGTCCACACATTAAGCGTGAGGCAATCCTCACTCTCACCAGGATCGCGGAAGACCATGTCGTCGAAGCGTTCCTGCTGGTAACACCGCGAACCGAAGCTGGTGCTCTGGCGCACGCCATGCCATTTGGCCGCCGGTTGCGGCGGCTTCCAACGCAATGGGCCGACAGGCGGCGCTGCATAACGGATGCCGAGAAAATCGCGCGCCTGCCCGTCTGCGCTCATCTTTCCCTGCACCTTGCCCTGCTCTGTCTTAACCACCAAAGGATTGTCCGCGTGAGCCGGTAGCGCGCAGGCAGCGGCCCCGACTGCGACGCACAGATACTTCGACAAAAAGCTGTTGAACATGCGCCCTAATCTACCAGATCAATCGAGGTATCGTTGCTGGCCAGAGCAGCGCTGCTACACTCAAAACCGGATGCAACCATGTCTTTGTCTTTGATCGTAATTAGCGTGGCGTATCTGCTGGGTTCCATCCCATTCGGGTTCCTTCTGGTGCTGTTAGTGAACAAGGAGGACATCCGCGCCAAGGGCAGCGGCAATATCGGCGCCACCAATGTGCTGCGCTCCGGAGCGAAGGGATTGGGCGCCCTGACCTTTCTCCTCGACGGCAGCAAAGGTTACGCCGCAGTGGCAGTGGCAGATTTCCTGGGCCGTAACCAGGGCCCAGCGACAATCAATCATCTTGCCATCCTGGCCGGACTGTTCGTGATTCTGGGTCATATGTTTCCCGTCTGGCTACGCTTCAAGGGCGGCAAAGGCGTGGCCACTGCCTTCGGCGCTTTCCTGGCGCTCTGTCCCTTGGCCGCGCTCTCCGCCTTTGTGCTATGGCTCGCTATTGTGGCCCTGACCCGTTACGTCTCCCTGGCGTCGATCCTGGCGGCGCTCGTGCTTCCCTTCCTGACCCTCTGGCTCTCACCGGGCAAGTACGGCTACGCCTCCGGGGCAGTTGTTTTCGTTTGCTGCTGGAGCGTCATTTTAAAACACTGGCAAAATATCCAGCGCCTGATGCGAGGCAAGGAACATCGCTTCGGCGCATCGAGGAAGAACGGAGCATGAGCCGTATTGCCATCGTGGGCAGCGGCTCCTGGGGAACCGCTCTCGCCCTGAGCCTCGCTCGCCGTGGCGACCACTCCATCGCCCTTTGGTCTCATTCGGCGGCTGTGGGCGCCTACCTTCCCGGGTTCCCCATTCCTCCGCAGATAGATCCGGTGACGGATCTGGCCGTCGCCGTGATGGGCGCGGAGATTGTGATCAGTGCGGTGCCATCGCAGCATGTGCGCGCGATCTATCACGCCATGGCGCCCTCTCTTGCGCCGGGGCAAATCATCGTCAGCGCCACCAAGGGAATCGAGGACCAGACCTTTCTCCGCATGACGCAAGTCATCGAGCAAGTGTTGGCGGACCGCAGTCCTAATGGCAGCCTACCCTGCGGCGCGCTGAGCGGGCCGTCGTTCGCGCAGGAGGTGGCATCCGGATCCCCCACGGCAATCACCATCGCTTTCGCGGATAGCCGGCTCGCCAGCCGGCTTCAGGAGGAGCTCAGCGCGCCCGCGCTGCGGCTCTATACCAATGACGACGTGATCGGCGTGGAGCTGGGTGGCGCACTCAAAAATGTCATCGCCATCGCCGCCGGCATCGCCGCCGGGCTGGGACTGGGGCACAACAGCGCCGCGGCCATCATCACTCGCGGAGTAGCGGAGATCACCCGCCTGGCGGTCGCCTGCGGAGGGCGCAGGGAGACGCTTGCGGGCCTTTCCGGCTTGGGTGACCTGGTGCTTACCTGCACTGGTCCGCTTTCCCGTAACCGCTCGGTCGGCGTTGAACTCGGCCGGGGACATAAACTTCCCGCGATCCTGGCGCAGCTGCAAGGCAAAGTCGCGGAAGGCATACGGACCACCTCGGCGGCCCTCGGGCTGGCCAAAGCCCACGGTGTGGAAATGCCTATCACAGAGCAGATGGCAGCCATTCTCGAGCATGGCAAGTCACCCCAGGACGCGATCCGCGAACTGATGGCCCGCCCGGGCCGCGACGAATAGCTCAGAACTCCGTCCCGGAAATCGAGCTCTGACCCTTCCAAAAACAAATAGTCCAGGCTCTCTCGCTTCCACGGAAGGGTAAAGATCAGAAAACCGGGGGTTCTCCCCCTTCGTCGTTCACGGTCTGCAGCCTAGTACACTCAGGTCATGCCGTATCGAGATGCTTTGTGATTCAAACCCTTTTTGGCAGCCTGGAAGAACCCGAAAAAAAGAGCATATTCGGCCGCATGAAGGAGGCCGTCTCGCGCACCCGCGAGACCTTGGCCGACCGCATCGAAGACATCGTCGCTCTGACCCACGAGGTCGATGAAGCCGCTCTGGAAGAGCTGGAGATGAGTCTCGTGGCCTCGGATCTGGGAATTGGAACATCTACCGAGATCATCGACGCCCTGCGCGCCAGGGTGAAGCGGCACGAAATCCGCAACGGCGCGGAGTTAAAGCACCTACTGAAGCAGGAGATCCAATCCATCCTGGACGCCCGGGAAGAAGAGGATTTCTTCAAGCCAAAATATACGGCGCCGCCCCGGGTCATCATGATGGTGGGCGTAAACGGCACCGGCAAAACCACGACGACCGGGAAGCTGGCAGCTTATTACCGCCGCCAGGGCAAAACCGTTTTGCTGGCCGCTGCCGACACCTTCCGTGCCGCGGCCATCGAGCAGCTTGAGGTGTGGGGCCAGCGGACCGGCGTGGAG
The DNA here is from genome assembly GCA_963743365.1 of uncultured Acidobacteriaceae bacterium. Taxonomy (GTDB): domain Bacteria; phylum Acidobacteriota; class Terriglobia; order Terriglobales; family Acidobacteriaceae; genus PALSA-350. The sequence continues at coordinate 100,267 of CAVUQE010000030.1, read as the reverse complement.
ATGATCAAAACCAAACAGGGCGGAGATCCCTCCGCTGTCCTCTTCGATGGCATGCGGGCAGCCCAGGCGCGGGGCATCGATGTCCTTATCGTCGACACAGCCGGGAGATTGCATACCAAGGACAACCTGATGGCCGAGCTGAGCAAGATGCGCAGAACTGCCCAGCGGATCATTCCCAGCGCCCCGCACGACGTCCTGCTGGTGATGGACGCGACCACGGGGCAGAATGGCCTGCAGCAGGCCAGGCTCTTCACTGAATCAGCCGGCGTCACCGGCATCGTGCTCACCAAACTCGATGGCACAGCCAAAGGCGGCATCGCCGTCGCCATCGCGCGCGAACTCAAGGTCCCTGTCCGTTACGTCGGCGTGGGCGAAAAGTTGGAAGACCTTTTACCATTTGACAGCAAGGCCTTCGTTGAATCCTTGCTCGGTGACTAGAACGATGCCGGAAATTGATGAGCATTGGATGGAGCGTGCGTTACAGCAAGCGGAGCAGTCGGTCGGGCTCGCCTCTCCCAACCCGGCGGTCGGCTGCGTGCTGGTTCGAGGCGACCAACTGGTAGGGGAAGGCTTCCACGAGTTTGACCGGCGCGACCATGCCGAAGTGGTTGCCCTTAAGCAGGCAGGCACTCTGGCCCACGGCGCAACCGCCTATGTGACTCTGGAACCTTGCAGCCACCAGGGAAGAACCGGACCCTGCGCGGACGCCCTGATAGCGGCGGGCGTTACGCGAGTGGTGGTGGCAACCGCCGACCCCAATCCCCTGGTGAACGGTAAAGGCATCGCCCGCCTGCGCGAGGCTGGTGTGCAGGTCAGCACCGGGGTGCTGCAGGAACAGGCCCGCACGCTTAACGATGGCTATGCAAAGTTCATCACCGCCTTTCTTCCTTACGTCACCATGAAAGTTGCCGCGACGCTCGATGGCCGCATCGCGCCCGCACAACGCGAAACCCGTGGTCATTTCTGGATCAGCGGCAGCGAAGCGCGGGCCGAAGTGCATCGCATGCGCCACGCCGCGGATGCGCTGATTGTGGGGGTGGGAACGATCATCGCCGATGATCCTTTGCTCACCGACCGCAGCGACCTGCGGAGACGGCGGCCCTTGCAGCGGATTGTGCTGGACAGCAGCCTGCGCACCCCCTTGGATTCTCAGCTGGTCAAAACCGCTTACCAGGACGTGCTTATCTTTTTCAGCCATGCCGAGGTCGCGGCACAAAAAGCTCTCGAAGCCCGCGGCGTCCGCCTGCAGCAGATCGCCCATCGCGGACCGCGCATTTCTCTGCAGGATGCGCTGGTGCGGCTGGCCGAAATGCAAATCACCAATGTGCTGCTCGAGGGTGGCGCCGAAGTCTATACGTCCGCTCTCAACCAGGGCATGGTGGATAAACTCGTGTTGTTTTATGCCCCCACTTTTTTTGGCAAGGCGGCAGTCCCCATGCTCAGCGCGATCGACGGACTGCCTCAGATTGAGCAGTATTCGCTGAAACAGTTTGGCAGGGATTTCGCGTTAGAAAGCCGCCTGCATGATCCCTGGTCCGAAATGATCTAATCAAAATCGACATGTTTACTGGGCTCATAGAAACCACAGGCACCGTCCTCGCCGTCGAACAGCGCGAGGGTTCGCGACGCATCACCATCGCCGCGCCCATCGGAGATAGCGTTTCTCTGCGCACTGGGGACAGCATCGCGGTCAGCGGCGTTTGCCTGACCGCGCTCGATATCGAGCCCGGCCGCTTTCACGCCGATCTGGCATCGGAGACGGTAGCCCGCACTTCTCTCTCCCTGCTCGCACCGGGATCCACTGTAAACCTGGAGTTGCCCACTCGGGCGGGAGCTCCCCTGGGCGGCCACGTGGTCCAAGGCCATGTCGACGGCACGGGCACGTTGTTAAGCCTGGAGCCAGTCGATGTCCACGCCGATCCCGCACTCGCTGATTGGTGGCTTCGCGTTGCCGTGCCCAGCCAGCTAAGCCCCTACATGGTAGAGAAGGGTTCCATTGCAATTGAGGGAATCAGCCTGACCATTGCCCGCTGGGAACGGAGTACGGCGGAGGGTGACGTGGTCTCCGTAGCCATCATTCCCCATACCTATGCGCGCACCAATCTGCACACCCTGAAAGCCGGACAGCCGGTCAATATCGAGGCCGATGTACTGATCAAGTTCATGGAGCAGCGTGCGCTTGAAACCGGCTTCGATCTCACCGTCGAATACCTGATAGCGAACGGCTACTGAGACCCTCTTTTGGCTTTTTTCCCGGCCCGTTCGCAGTGCTATCATCAGATTGTGCCGGGTCCTACGCGACGCAACCCCGCCAACCCCGCCAGGTCCGGAAGGAAGCAACGGTAACGGGTCAGTGCGTGCGCAGTAGGTTGCCCGGTACAAACGATAGCCCGTGACCCTGCCAGCCTCTCCACCCCTCATCGATCCGATTTGCAGATGCCGCACCTGGCACTTGCTCTGTTCACGCGCTTGTTGAATTCCCGGCAGTTTAGTTCTGGAGAAGACTATTGAGCATCGAATTGCGTCCGCGTGCACAACGACGCGCCAAGATTAGCGCTCTGGGAACCTATGTGCCGCCGCGCATCCTCAGCAATGCCGACCTGGCAACCATGGTTGATACGTCTGACGACTGGATCATGCAGCGCCTGGGCATCCGCGAGCGCCACCTGGTCGAGCCCGGCATGGCGACCAGCGACATGGCGGTGGAAGCCGCGCGCCGCTGCCTGGCCAATCGAGGCATCATGGCCAGCGACGTTGAAGTGATCATTGTGGCCACGGTTACGCCCGACATGCTCTTTCCCGCGACCGCCTGCCTGGTCCAGGACAAGATCGGCGCGCACGGCGCCTGGGGCTTCGACCTTTCCGCGGCGTGCTCCGGCTTTCTCTACGCCCTGCAGGTGGGAGCCAAGCTGGTCGAGTCCGGAGCTCAGTCGAAGGTCCTGGTCATCGGTGCTGACACGATGTCGTCGATCATCGACTACACCGACCGCACCACTTGCGTCATATTTGGCGATGGCGCCGGTGCGGTTCTGGTCGAGCCCGCCGCAGAGGGCGAGATCGGGCTGATCGACTTTTGTCATGAGATTGACGGTTCCGGGGCATGCGCTCTGAATATGCCGGCGGGTGGCAGTCTTCGCCCTGCTTCCGCCGAAACCGTCGCGGCCCGAATGCACTATGTCCACCAGGACGGCCAGGCCGTTTATAAATACGCGGTACGCAAGATGGTGGAGACGACCAGCAAACTTCTCCACACCAACAACATCAGCGCAGCGGATCTGGGCTGCTTTATCCCTCACCAGGCCAACAAGCGCATCATTGTCTCTACCGCGGAGCGCCTGGGCCTGCCGCTGGAACGGGTGGTCATCAACATCGACCGCTACGGAAATACCACTGCCGCCACCATCCCCCTGGCAATGCAGACCGCCCTCAACGAACACTGCCTGAAGCGCGAAAGCCTGGTGCTGCTGGCATCTGTAGGCGCCGGTTTCACCGCAGGCGCCTGCCTCCTCCGCTGGGAGATGTAGCCTCGGGACTTACTCCATCGACGGGACGACGGGAGAGACTTTCGAACCGGGCCCGACTACTAATTCGCGCTGAGCGCGGTGGCCTGCGGCTCCGCTGATCTTCTGCCCTCGCGGCGAAACTTCCAGACGCCGTACAGAATCGCCGCAACCATCAACCCCAAATACACCCACATCAGGATGGTGCTCCAACCCGCAAGGTAGTGCCGAAAAGCGCGTACCATCGCCCTGCCATACGCCACCGCCAGCCAGGTCACCAGCGAATAACGAAACGCTCGCGCCAAGCCAAAGGAAAGAAAGAACTTCCTGCGCGAAACGCCCAGGGCGCCGGAGGCTAGCACGAATGGCATGAGAGGGAATGGTGGTGGAAGGAGCGCCGAGGCGGTAACGGCGAGCGTGCCGTTTTTCTCCACCCAGCCGGTCAGGCGTCGAGCAAATCGCTTGGGAAGATAACGATGGAGAGCCGCTTCTCCGCCTTTGGCCCCGGCCTTCCAGGTGAGATATCCACCCAAGATGGAACCGGCCAACGCCGCAAGGGCCGCTAACACCGGATCGGCGTGATGCACCACCAGGAGGATTAACAATAAATCGGTGCTGCCCGGCAGCGGCAGCGGAATGATCGAGGAATCGATCACAGACACTACAAAAAGTCCCATGGTGCCGAAGCCCATGAGCCAGTGCAATCCATGCGCACTGTGGCCGGCCTTGGCTGACTTCACGGCCTGTGCCGCCCCATGTTTGCTGGATACCTGAATCATGCCCTATTGGACGCAGATGTGAGGATAACCGACGCAATCTGAATCGAATCCCTAAAGCAGGCGCAGAGTGGCCGCGGGCGGAAGCGCCCCACATTCAGCAGCATAGCGGTAGAACAGATCGAGTCCGCGGAGGCACGCATCATCTAATATGTAGTGGATATTTTTGGTGAGATAGAAGCGAATGGTCTCTGCCGGCACCGCAATCCGGGTGGACCACTCACTCACCAGGTCCTCGATGTGCTCGAGTCCATGGTCGCGCGAGGTCTGCAGATCCTCTACCAGCTGCGAGGCACTCATCCCGGTCTCTTCCAAGGCGCCCGGGCGGAGCGCCCAAAAGGCGGAAACCCAGGGCAATCCGGTGAAGCCAAACCATTCGTGTGCCAAGTCCAGGTAGAGCAACTGCTCGCCAGTGCGGAGGGCGCGGGCTTCCCTACCCTCCAACGCCAGCAGGGCTGGATCCCCGATCAGCAAAGCCGCGTCGGCGACGGCGAGCATAGATTCGAGAACGGGTTCGTGGGGAATGAACACCGCCGGGACTTTCCAGAAGATCTCGAACAGGATGCGAGTGTAAGCGCAAGAGGTAAGCGATGAGGTGTCGGCCGCGATGGTACGTACCCCACTCACCCCCTGTTGCGCACGAACTACCAAGATGATGGAACGCACGCGATCAAGCGCGGCCACGGTGCAGCCGGGTACGACCAAGAGCGAAGGCGTGAGGGCGTGGGCGGCAACGGGAACCAAGCCGATATCCGCCTCGCCGTCTGCCAGCTCCGCGGCGCAGCCCGAAGGTGTGGTGTAGCCAATCTGGTAGCGCTCACGCAGGTAGCTGCGCTCGGGCTCATGCTCGAAGTCCCACATCAAAGGAGCAGGATTGAGGAAGTGGATCGCCGCCATACGGACGCGGCGCTTGCGTTGGAGGGTCACTCATTAGTGTACCTTGGCTGTCAGCAATGAACGGACCCGAAGCACAACTCGCAACCGCGTCGGAGAATGGGCTCGCCTGGGTTGCGCTCACGCTGACCCCGGGCCTGGGACCGAAACGCATCCTGAAAGCCGCACAGACCTTGCGTGATGTCTCGCGCCTCTTTCAACTCTCTTTGACGGAACTGGAATCGCTGAATTTTCCCCCGCCGTCCGCCCAGTTTATTTTCAGCGGCAAAGCGAGGATCGAGGCGGAGCAGGAGTGGCAACGGGTGCGCGAGCAGCGCGGAGCGATCCTTACCTACGAGGACCCGGATTATCCTGAGCGGCTGCGCGAGATCTTCGATCCGCCGCCGGTGCTCTGGGCACTGGGCGAGTTGCAGCTGCTCTCTCGCCCGGCGATTGCGATCGTGGGGACTCGTCACCCCACCCCGTATGGTACGGGGATGGCGGAAGTATTGGCGCGTGATCTGGCGAGCCACCGGCTGGTGGTTCTCAGCGGGATGGCGCGCGGCATCGACACCGCAGCTCATCGCGGAGCGCTGGCGGCGGGCGGCAGCACCGTCGCTGTATGGGGAACCGGCATCGACGTGATCTACCCTAAAGAAAATAAACCTCTGGCCGAAAATATCCTCGTTGCAGGGGGAGCCATCCTCTCGGAGTACAGATTGGGCACTTTTCCCGCACCGCAAAACTTTCCCAAGCGTAACCGCATCTTGAGTGGCATGAGCATCGGCGTGCTGGTGGTGGAAGCGGGTGAGAATAGCGGCACCCGCGTCACCGCCCGCTGCGCGCTGGAGCAGGATCGCGATGTCTATGCCGTGCCGGGGAACGTGACCACCAAGAACGCCTGGGGCCCTAACACGTTGATTAAACAGGGTGCCAAGCTGGTGGCGACATGGGAGGATGTGTGGCAGGAACTGCCCACCCAGGTGCGGCTGCAGCTGGAAGGAGAATTAGGTTTTGCATCGTCAACGGAGCAAGCTGCATCGATTGTGGAGGAACTTCCGCTGCAAGAACCGGAGAAAGTCGTGCTCGCCGCTCTGCGACACGATGAAGCCGTGCAACTGGATGAGCTGATGGAAAAGCTCGAATCCAAGTTAACCTCGTCTGAGATCTTCACGGCTCTGTTCGAGCTCGAGCTGGCCAGCCGGATCAAACAACTTCCCGGCAAGAACTACGTCAGACGAATGTAGCGTCTCGCGCTTATCTACACCAGAAGTTGCAGACACGGAAGTTGCAGACGCAACAGGGGAAAGCGCGTCTTATAGAGCACGGATCGAGGCTCCCGCCAGGACGCGGATCACGATAAGTAAATAACCCTGAACCTTCCAGGTGGTACAGTCAGTCCCATCGGAAGAGCTTTTTCAAGTTGTCTATAGTTGGTCCTCAGTAGTAGGGATGGGGTTTAAGGAACGCAATGAGTAAATCACTCGTGATCGTCGAATCGCCTGCCAAGGCAAAGACGATCAGCAAATATCTCGGAAAAGACTTCACCGTTGAAGCTTCCGTCGGCCACATAAAAGACCTGCCGAAGAACAAGATCGGTGTGGATCTGAGCGACGGCAGTTTCGCGCCCGAGCTAATCGTCATTCCCGGGAAAGAAAAGGTCGTCGACCGGCTGAAGAAGCTGGCCAAGGCGGCGACTACTATTTATCTGGCTCCTGACCCTGACCGTGAAGGAGAAGCGATCGCGGCGCATCTCGAAGATGAGCTGCGCGGTCTCTCCAAGGGCGACTCGATTCGCCGCGTAACCTTTAATGAAATTACCGCTAAGGCGGTGCACGACGCCTTTGAACATACTCGGGATGTCGACCGCAATCTTGTCGACGCACAGCAGACGCGCCGCGTCCTCGATCGCATCGTGGGTTATCAGATCTCGCCTTTGTTGTGGGACAAGGTGCGCCGTGGCTTGTCCGCGGGCCGGGTGCAGACCGTTGCTCTACGGCTCATCGTCGAACGGGAACGAGAGATCAAGGCATTTGTGCCGGTCGAGTATTGGACCCTCGATGCCCAGCTCACTCCGGTGAGCGAGAAGAGCGAGTTCACTGCCCGCTTCATCGGCATCGATGGCGAGAAGGCTACGGTTGAAACCGTGGATGCTCCGGCACTCCCCGGCAAGCAGCAGATGGACGCCGTGGTGGCCGCGCTGGAGAAAGCAAAGTGGTCGGTCCAAAACGTGGAGAAGAAGGAGCGCAGGCGTAATCCCACTGCACCCTTCACCACCAGCAAGCTGCAGCAGGATGCTTCCCGCCAATTGGGCTTCAGCGTACGCCGCACCATGGGCGTAGCGCAGCGCTTGTATGAAGGCATCGAACTGGGCAGCGAAGGAGCGGTGGGCCTCATCACCTACATGCGTACCGACTCCACGCGCGTGTCGCCCGACGCCATCGCCGACGCGCGCAAGTGGATCGAACAGAACCACGGCAAGGACTACCTTCCGGCGTCGCCCAATGCCTTCAAGAGCAAGAAGGACGCGCAGGATGCGCACGAGGCCATCCGCCCCACCAGCGTTACCTTGCATCCGGAGGAGATTAAGCGCTATCTCAGTGACGAACAGTACCGTCTCTACCGGCTCATCTGGCAGCGCTTTGTGGCCTCGCAGATGGTCCCCGCGGTCTTCGACCAGACTACGGTCGATATCATAGCCAAGGCGGATCGCAGCTATAACTTCCGCGTGACCGGCTCAGTGATGAAGTTCGATGGTTTCCTTAAGGTTTACGAGGAAGCCAAAGAAAAGAAAGACGATGAGGATGAGGAGCTCAAGAACCGCCTACCCGCCCTGGAGAACGGGCAGGCACTGGCGCTGAATGCGCTGTTGCCTGAGGAGCACTTCACTGAGCCCCGTCCGCGCTTCAACGAGGCGTCGTTGGTGAAAGAGCTCGAAGAGCGGGGCATAGGGCGGCCGTCCACATATGCCACCATCATCAATACGATTCAGGAACGCGAATACGTACAGAAGGTAGGCACGGGCCGGGGAGCCAAATTCGTCCCCACCGAGATCGGCTTCGTGGTTACCGATCTGCTGGTCGCCAACTTCCCTTATATCTTCGACCCGCAATACACGGCCAAGCTCGAAGAAGAGCTGGACGATATCGAAGACGGCAAAGAGTTGTGGACCGACTTGCTGGGCGCTTTCTATGGGCACTTCGAAAAAGAGCTCATCCATGCCGGCAAGCACATGGAAAACATCAAGCGGATGGAGAAGCCGACGGACGAGAAGTGCGACGTCTGCGGTTCCCCGCTGGTCTTGAAGTGGGGTAAGTTCGGCAGCTTCTTCGCCTGCAGCACCTACAACAAAAAAGATCCGGCCAGCTGTACCTTCACCAAGGAGAATTTCGCCGCGAAACCTGAGATGAGTGCACAGGAAGGCGAGGAACAGGCGGAAGAATACTGCGAAGCCTGCGGCCGGGTCATGGTGCTGAAGCGGGGACGCTTCGGCGCGTTCATGGCCTGCCCCGGTTACAGCGAGGATCCGCCCTGTAAGACTACGCGCAAGCTGACCCAGAAACAGCAGCAGAAGGCGCCTCAGCCACTGGACGAGAATTGCCCCAAGTGCGGCTCACAGCTGGTGCTGCGCAATGGCCAGTATGGAGAATTCGTCTCTTGCAGCGCCTACCCCAAGTGCAAGTACATCAAGCAGAACATTATTGAGGGCATGAAGTGCCCCAAGTGCGGGGACGGAGACATTGCGGAGCGGAAAGCACGGCGCGGCAATCTCTTCTACGGCTGCACCAACTATCCGAAGTGCGACTTCACCTCCAACAACAAGCCTGTCCCGGAGAAATGTCCGGAATGCGGCAGCCCCTACCTGCTGGAGAAGACGCGCGCCGCCGGGGTCTACCTGGTTTGCCCCAATAACCGCAAGTCAGCCGCGGAAGACGAAGCGCCCAAAAAGAAGGCCAAGAAGGGCGCGGCGGTCGAGGAACCAGACCAGGTGGTCTGCACCTACGCCAGGAAGATTGCCGAGCCGCAGACGGAATCCATCGAGGCCATGCGCTACCAAACCAAGGCCGAAGCACTTCCAGTTGCTTAGTCCTATCAAACCGGGTCGCAGGCCGGCCTTGCCGTGAGCTTGCCATGACGCGAGGCTGGGCGTACAACTCTAGGTGCGGTTGTTTCACCCAACTCGGCCGCATGGAGCATGCGATGAAATTATTCGTGGTACTTCTGGCGTTCTCGACAATACCTGCTATGGCCGCGGATATGAGTGCCGCAAAGGTCAACGGTTATATCAGCGATTCCAAGTGCGGAGCAATGCATAACGGCTCCGCCCCCAATGCGGCCTGTGTTAAAAAGTGCGTCGACGGCGGAGCAAAGCCGGTCTTTGTGGATGACGCCAAAAAAACCGTCTACACCATCGATGATCCTGACGCAGTTAAGGATCATTACGGGCACCACGTCGCCGTTGTGGGCAAGGTGAACGATGCCGACAAGACGATCCACATCGCCAGCGTCTCCATGCTTCCTGACCAAGGCAAGACTGGCGCGTCGGAGATGCACTAAACCTGTAATTAACCCTTCAATTATCCTGCGGCAGTATCTCTGAGCTTGGCTCGGACACTGCCGCAGCTATCCCTTGGCTTCCCGCCGGGCAAATCCCTGCGTCTAATGTTCTGTGTCCGTCGTATTTGTGTGGTAAATCGTCCATCCGGCGGAATACCAGAGCGGCCATCCATCTGCTAAGGTGGGAGAGGGTAGGAAGGAACGCAAGAACTAACCCAGTTATGGCAAAGGCAACTTGGAACGGCAAAGTAATCGCGGAAAGCGACACGATAGAGATGGTTGAGGGCAATCTCTACTTTCCGGAGAGCTCACTTAAGCGGGAATACTTCCGCCCTAGCTCGACGATCTCGACCTGTCCCTGGAAGGGGCAAGCGAGATACTACAGCCTGCTGGTGGACGGACAAGAAAATCAGGATGCCGCATGGTACTACCCGGACCCCAAGCCGGCAGCCCGCAACGTCAAGAATCATGTAGCCTTTTGGCGCGGAGTTGAAGTCGAAAAGTAGGATCCATGGCCTATCCGGCCAAAGCATGACCGTGGCGGCCATGCTTCTGAGCCTGGCGATGCTGTCTCCGCGCGGAGCGGCCGCCCAGCAACTCCCGCCAGCGGCCCAGCCAAACCAAGTCCCCCAGTCCAACCAGCCACCGGCTCAGGACAGCCGGCAGCGAGACCTCGAGGTCTTGCGCCGGCTGGAAGAGGAGTATTTGCGGGCCGAAATTGAGGACGATACGGCGATCGCGGGTACGATTCTCGCCGAAGACTATGTGGGTCTTAAGCCGGACGGCACAACCGCCACCAAGGCAGATGTCATCAACAACCTGGCACGCCATGAGCGTCGTCGAGAGCCTTATTTGATCACCGCCACCAATATGCGCGAGCACCTCTTTGGCGATACCGCCTGCTTGACCTACACCAAGGTCTACACCAAGCCAGGAAGCCAGGTCGCATACAGCGAAAACGTCCTCCATCTTCTCACCCGGCGGGGCGGCATCTGGCGTCTCCAACTCAGCAGTCCCCTGCCCTCCCCTAAAACCAAGTAGGACCGCAGACCCCCTTCGACTTCGCACAGGGCAGGCTCTCCAAGCAAAGCACTTCGGCATCAATTATTTGGGGAGTCACGGAAACGGTTCCCCGGGGTTATTCCGCGGCTCTGTTTTTGTTTTTCCAGCTCCTATCTCTGGGATAATGAACCCACTCTGGCGTTCTGAATTGGCGGCCGTTCCTGGCGGGATACGCAGGCGGCAAGCCCCGCGTATCCCCCGATGAAGCCAATCGCAGTGGCACTGACCCCGACCCGCAACCGTCGCCTGAATGAAGTTACGGGCATGGTGCTCCTTGTGGCCGCGAGCCTCCTCTTCCTTGCGCTGGCCTCCTATCACCCGACGGATCCCTCCCTCAACACTGTGGGGGGCTCCGGTGCAGGCCGGCAGGCGCACAATTGGACTGGGCTGATCGGCGCGACGATCAGCGACCTGCTGCTCCAATTGGAAGGCGTCGCCGCCTTTTTTGTCCCCTTGATGCTGGGTGCTTTGGGCTGGACGTGGCTGCGGTCGCGCCCGGCCGGTTCCCCAACCGCGAAGATCTCCGGCGTTCTGCTCTACCTGGTATTTGCGCCGGCGGTCTTCGGCCTGATCCCGGGCCATCTGCGCTGGATGCATGCGCTGCCGATCGAAGGGCTGACAGGCAGGCTGGTGGGAGATAACCTGGTCCACTACCTCAACGTGCCCGGCGCCGCCATCGTGATTGTGAGCATGGTGGTCATTTCCCTCTATCTCTCCACCACTTTCAGCTTCAGCACGGCGCAGCAATGGATGGCGGTTCGCTTCGCCTTCGCGTACGCGTGGCGTGACCGCTTCCGCAACTGGTATTTGGCCTGGGCCAAGACCCGTGCAGAAAAGAATGCCGCCAGGCGCCATGCCATGAAAGACAGCGCGCTCGAGAAAATGCAGAAGGCGGCGCGCAAGGCTACGGAAAAAGCTGCAAGCAGACAAGCGCAGCGAACGGAAGAACAGGCTTCGATCCCGCGGCGTGCCTCCTTTGAGGATGCGAGCGCTGCAGAGGCTCCCGGACCCCATACCCCGTCGCTCTGGAACCAGATGCCGCGCACCAATATTCCCGATCGGGAGCCCGAGGAGTTCGACCCTGAATTCGATCTGCCCCACGAAGAAGAACCCGCACCGCCGGTTCGGGCGCAGACTCAGCGTCCCGCGCAGGCTGCTCAGGCGATCTCAGTAAAAGGGCGGGCCGATGCGGAAGCCAAGCAGGTCACCCTTGCCCCGCGATCGGTCAGCGGCTTCAGCTTGCCGCCGAGCACTCTGCTTCACCGCAGCGATGAGTCGCAAATCGTGCGCGAAGAGGATTTGCGTAGTCAGGCCCGGATTCTGGTCGAGAAGTGCGCGGAGTTCGATGTGCGCGGGCAGGTGGTGCAGATCAATCCCGGCCCGGTGGTCACTACCTTCGAATTCCGCCCGGAAGCCGGCGTCAAATACAGCCGTGTGACCGGCCTGGCGGAAGATCTATGCCTTGCTATGCGTGCCGAGAGCATCCTGATCGAACGCATGGCGGGAAAGAGCACGGTGGGCATCCAGGTGCCCAATCATGACCGCGAAACTATCTGGCTGCGCGACGTGATCGAAGCGGAGAACTTCACCGAAACCAAGTCCAAGCTGACTTTGGCCATGGGCAAAGACATCAACGGGCGCATCGTGACCGCCGACTTGGCGACCATGCCGCACGTGCTAATCGCCGGTTCCACGGGCAGCGGCAAATCCGTCGCTATTAACGCCATGATCATGTCTGTGCTCTACAAGGCGACCCCGCAACAGGTGCGGTTGATCCTGGTGGATCCCAAGCGCGTAGAACTGGGCATGTACGAAGGCATTCCCCATCTCTTTACGCCCATCATTACCGAGCCCAAGTTAGCGGCCAATGCCTTGCGTAATGCTGTACGCGAGATGGAGCGGCGGTTAAAGTTGCTGGCCTCGCGCAGCGTCAGGAATATCGACCAATACAACAAGCTCTTCGATAACCAGACGCCCAGCCTCTTCGATGAGGGGGAAACGGAAGAGCCGCTGCCCCACATGATCATCATCATCGATGAGCTGGCCGATCTGATGATGTTGGATAAGGCCAACGTCGAAGAAGCCATCACCCGCCTGGCGCAAATGGCGCGCGCGGTCGGCATCCACCTAGTGCTGGCGACGCAGCGGCCCTCGGTCGACGTCATCACTGGCCTGATCAAGGCCAATGTGCCGACGCGCATTTCATTCCGCCTGGCCACCAAAGTGGACTCGCGCACGATCCTGGACTCGAATGGAGCCGAGGCGCTGCTGGGGCGCGGCGACATGCTGTTCCTGCCCCCTGGGACTTCGCGCTTGCAGCGGTTGCACGCTCCCTTCGTTACCGAGAAGGAAATCGCCGCTGTGGTTGGCTTCTGGAAGAGTCAAGGCGAAGCGCAATACGTGCAAGGCTTTCTCGAGTCTCCCCGGGACGAAAAGGGACGCGACCTGGACGCTGAGCCGGAGGATGGCGACGGCAACGACGAGCTATTTGAGGACGCGGTACGACTGGTACTGGAGTTCGGCAAGGCCTCCACTTCCCTGCTGCAGCGCCGTCTTCGCATAGGATACGGGCGTGCTGCGCACCTGATTGACATGATGGAGCGCGACGGAATCGTAGGCCCGGCCGACGGCTCAAAGCCCCGCGAAATTCTCAAACCGCCCGACTGGCTCAACCAAATCGAACCCGCGCTGCGGTAGCCTAGGGATTCGCTGCCAGTGGAGTGGAACCGCAGGTCCCTCCACTACGCTCCGGTCCCACGGCAAGCCGGGGCAGGCGGGATGACAAGGGTTGGGACCTGCAGTTCCACTCCCTATCCGCGGAGACGCAACCAGTCCCTTTGATAAGCGAAGCTCACCGCCAGCAACAACACTCCCAGGAAGAGAAAACTAAGCACACGAAATCCCTGGCTCTCGTGGCTGACGCCGTCCAGAAAAACCATCACGATACTAAAGGCGAGTAAAGCCAGAGCCTGCCAGCGTAGAAAAGCGCTGCGCCGCAGAAAGCCCACGGTCATGAGAGCGGAACCATAAAGCATGCAGCAGGCGCTGTAGCCGAACCCGGCTGCAATGTCGCGGCGCTCCCGCTGGCCATACGCGCCACAGAAATCGCGAAGGAAACCCGCCCCGCAATACCAGTAGTGGTGAATCTCCAGGCAGACGGCAACCAGGACGGTGAGGCTGAAAGCAACACTGCCGAAGCTGGCCAGATAACCCCAACTGCCAAAGACGCGCTCTGGCGAAGGATGCGCCCTCAGCTCAAGCAAACTGACGCCGGTCACCGCGGCAAATACGGCTGCGCCTATCAGGCTGGTAGCGAAGTGCATGTTCGCGGCAACCGCCAACGGCTGAGGCGTGGAGACAATCCAGTCCAGCAATAGTGACCAGGCGGAAAGAGTTAGTACCGCGGTGGCGAAGACGCGCATGGCCGCGTGCGAGCCGATCTTGGCCAAGGCCACCAGCACCATCGATTCGCCCAGCCAGCAGAGGGTCACCACGTAACCGTGGAATTGCAACCGAACCGCCACGGTGACGAATAGTATGCCGAGACCAAGATAAGTGCGAGCGGTGGCAAGCGCGTTCGGTGCTCGTGAGCCGGCGGCCATCAACAGGCATGCCAGAGCCAGGGCAACCGTCACCCACGGGCGCACGGGGTGCTGGTCCGATGCACCGAAAAGCGCCATTAACCCCATCCACGTCGCCGCTGCATTGGCAATCGGGAAGACCACAGGGAAAAGCGGGTCCAGCGCATTGGCTTGGCGCAGGATCAGGAAAGGCGCCAGGGCAAAACCGGCAAAGAAGAGGCCCAGAAAACACCCCGTGACCAGCAAGCGAGAGGGATCGTCCTCGCTCAGAGTCCAGCCAATGTAATAAACCGCTGTTCCCACCAAAGCAGCCCACGCCATCCGTTTCCATGGTTGCCGCGCCAACAATAACAACGCGCCCCCATTCAGAAGCGCCAGGTAGGAGAAGAGAAAGAAGGCGCTGTCATGCCCCATCGACAACAGCGCGGGCGTCGCCAGGCCGCCGGCCAGGGCATACATGGCCAGCAATTCCGAATTCTGACGCCGGGCAAGCACCGCATTGGAGATGGTGACCGCGGTCATGGCGAGAAAAATGAGCCAGTTCGGCGCCAGATGGTAAACGCTGGATGCAGCCCAGAGCGAGAGATACGCGATGCTGGTGCCCAGCGCCTTCAGGCTGTAGGAAAACGCGGGAAACCCCTTCCGGCGAAAGCGCTCTGACCAAACCAGCAACGCGGCGGCGCACGCCAGGCCGATCAGGATTCGAATTCCAGGCCCAATCCAGTCGCGATCAAAGGCCAACTTCAAAAACCAGGCCATCCCGATGAGCACGGCCAGGATACCGATACGATTCAGGAGCTGGGCCCCGATCCGGTTCTCCAGCGATAAACCCGGCTTGGCGCCTGCCGGCGAAGCCACCCTGCCCTTCGGAAAGGCGGGGGCTGGAGGCGGGGGAGGGGCCACCGTACCGGCCGGGGCAGAATCGGCGTGGGCTGCCCGTAATCCCTGCACCGCTGACTCTAAGGATGCGATGCGGGCTGACAATTCCGCCACTTGTTGCCGGAGATCGTCGTCGGAAGCCATAGCAACGACTCTAGAGCATTTCCCAGGTCGCCGGGGCGTTCGTGGATAAGATCTCGGGCGATCCGGCTTACGTTACCATGGTGTAGTTCGGTAACTCATAGTGGTACCTTTTTGCAAAGAATGGCTTAATCTTCGGAGAGGAAGCTATTCAAGGAGAGCAATCCCCTTTGCTAACCAGGTCAACTGGAATCGAGCCCCGGCACAAAGTTCTGCTAGTGGATGATGATGCCGTAAGCCTTGAACTGATGGCTGTGCTTCTTGCTCACGAGGGCCACCAGGTGCTCCGTGCCAACGACGCCGGCGCTGCACTCGCGTTGCTCACAGCCGATAAGGCGGCTCGCCCCGATGTGCTGCTGGTAGATCTGCAGATGCCAGGAGTCTCCGGCGGTCAACTGGCGGAGAAGGTCCGTGCCCTGGAAGGTCCGGAGCCCTTGCTCCTGGCAATGAGTGCGACCGAGGTTCAGCGGCAGCAGCTGGTTGCTTTCGACGGATTTTTACTCAAACCGCTCGCCTTGGGTGACCTGCGCAGGGCATTGACGCCGAGAAAGCGCGGCCGCGCGCCCGGAGTGCGGATTGCCCATCCCGGGAGGGCGGCAACGGCGTCCGTCACCAGGCCCGTGACAGCACCCTCGAATGCGCCCGCCCTCGACCTGGCGGTGATCGCGAAATTGCGCGCCATGATGCCGGTGGAGGCGCTGCATGACGTGGTGGCCGCCTGCATTGGGGACACCCGAGCGTGCGTAAACGCGCTCCAAAATCAGATCCAGGCCGGGGACACGACGGCCGTCCGGCAGTCTGCCCACCGCATCAAGGGCGCGGCTTCCATGATCGGCGCTACCCACCTCGCCGGGCTCGCCGCAGGCCTTGAAGTGGGGGGTTACAAACAAGCGGCCACCCCCGTTGTTTTGAAGGATTTACTGAATGCATGCAGCGAGTTGGAGCGTATGCTTTTGGCAGGTAAATTTGCGTCAACCCAGGGCCCCCAATGACCACATCGACCATCGCAGCAACACCTAAGAACAGCAACGACCGCCTCCACCAGATTCGTATCGTCATCGCCGACGACCACCCGGTAGTGCGTATCGGCGTACGGAACATGCTGCAGAGCGATTCAGCCCTCGATGTAATCGGAGAGGCGTCGGATGGCGATGAAGCCATCACCGGAACGCTCGAACTGTTGCCCGACATCCTCCTTCTCGACCTGCAGATGCCTCGTCTGCCCGGTCTGGAGGCGATGCGCGCCATCATGAGCGGTTCGCCAAGCGTGAAGATCCTGCTGTTGACCAGCACCATTACCACCCAGCAGATCATTGAAGCGCTGCAGATTGGCGCCCGCGGCATTGTGCTGAAAGATGCCTTGGCCGACCACCTCACCACCGCTATCCGCGCTGTCTCCTCAGGGGATTATTGGATTGGCGGCAAGCGGGTGGTAAACCTGGTCGGCGCGTTGCACGAGTTGATGCAGCAAGCCGCCGTTCCCGAGCGCAAGACCTATGGCCTGACTCCGCGTGAATTGGAAGTGGTCGGATGCATCGTCGAGGGTTGCAGCAATCGGGATATCGCCAAGCAGTTCAGCATCAGCGAAGAGACCGTGAAGCGGCATTTGTCGAACATTTTCGATAAAACCGGGGTCTCGACCCGTCTGGAACTGGCATTGTTTGCTATCGCCCACCAATTGGTTGCCCTGCAAACCTAAATCTTTCTTCCCGCAGGCTTCTCACCTCAAGCGGTATTCCTAAATCGGTCTCGATTCGGAATACCGCGCCGGTTACTACTCCGCATCTAACCGCGCTATCCCCAAACTGCATCAGATTTACACGAAGGCGCCGTTGTGGCGTCGTGAAATTTACGTGGGCTCGATTCATCGAGGCCATCGCGTTTGAACGCATTGAACCTGCAAACTGGAGTCTCGCCAACATGATCGCAGAAAGACTGGTCCTCGCTGCTTTACTTTGTACTGCTTCCGGCACCATTTATGCCCAGGAGCCAAACCCGACCGCCCAGCAACAGCCTCAGCAGCCCGTCATGCCGACGGAAACCGAGAATCATGTTCCCCTGTACAAGATCCAGGTCGTCGGCCGGGATATTCCAGCTATCAATTATTGGCATCGTAGCGGGAGCACGAAGATCGGATTCGCAGGGACCAGCCTCCTGCCCCAGGGAAAAGGAGAGGCAACCGTAACCAGCAAAGGGCAAACGTTCATCAATGCTAAATTTCAAGGCTTTGTGCCGGCCAACAGTTTCGGTCCCGAATACCTTACCTACGTGCTGTGGGCGATCACTCCGCAGGGCCGGCCAGTGAACCTGGGCGAAGTGATGCCTGGCAATGGCAAGGCCGAAATGAACGTGACCACGAGCTTCCAGCAGTTTGCCCTGATCGTGACAGCTGAGCCCTACTTCGCAGTCACCACTCCGAGCGACCTGGTGGTGATGCAGAACACGGTCAACAAGAACAAGACCACCGGCATCATCGACACCGTGAATGTGCACTTTAACCTGCTGCCACGGGGAGCTTACATCCAGACGGCCGGCCAGCACGCAGTGCTGAACCCGGTGAAGCCAAACGACAAATCGCCGCTTCAGCTGTATGAGGCTATCAATGCAATCCAAATCGCGGAGGCCACGGGTGCGGCTCAATATGCTCCGGATATCCTGGCCAAAGCTAAACAGGAATTGGAAAATGCACAGTCGCTCGACAGCAAGAAGAGCCAGCGCAAGGAGATGATCACTTATGCTCGCGGTGCGGTGCAGGATGCTGAAGACGCACGCGTAAGCACATTGCGCAAGATCCGGGAGGACGAGCAGCACCAGCAGCAACTAGCGATGCAACAGGCCCAGGAAGCCGCGCAACAGGCCCAGATCGCTGCCCAACAGCAGGCACTGCAGAGGGCTCAGGCCGATGCCCAAAGGGCGCAGGCAGAAGCAGCCGCAGCCAATGCCAGGGCCGCGCAGGCAGCAGCGGAGCACAGCGCCCAACAGGCCACCGACCAGACCGAACAGATGCGAGAGCGTCTGAAGGCGCAGTTGAACCAGGTTCTGCAAACCCAGGAGACAGCGCGCGGATTGATCGTGAACATGTCCGACGTTCTGTTTGACACTGCCAAATACACGCTGAAGCCCGAGGCGCGAGAGAAACTAGCCAAGGTGTCCGGGATCCTACTGGCGTATCCAGACCTTAAAGTCCAGGTTGAGGGATATACCGACAACGTAGGCTCAGACCAATACAACCAGACGCTCTCGCAACAGCGCAGCGATGCGGTCCGCGACTACCTGGTTTCCCAAGGTGTTTCCGCTGCCAACATTACTTCAGTCGGCTACGGCAAGACCAACCCCATCGCCGACAACGCGACGGCCGCGGGAAGAGCACAGAATCGCCGGGTAAACCTGGTTGTTTCGGGTAGCGCGATCGGCGTGCAGCAAACCGCGCCCGCGGCGCCGCCGGCTCTGCCCCAAGGAACGAGCAATCCACCACCCCAGTGACATTTAATCCAGTCGATCGACCCGGATTTCCTGTACGTGGCGCCATCCCACGACTGCGTGTGCGGCTTTCAGTAAGGAAAGCCGCATGAGGTTCGCCAACGCCAACGAGCTCCACAGGAAATCCGGGGGACCCGCCGGGCGCACAGGATATCCTGGGCGCCCGATTTATTTGCACTTAAACGGGCTGCGGGGAACTCTCTAACGAAGGGCACGGCTTCAGTCGTGCCGTACAAGCCATGCGCGAGCGACGGCTTTAGCCGCTGAGGTACGCTTTTTCGAGACCAAAGGCAGAAACACTCCGCTTTGGCAGCCGAACAAACATGGATACGGCGGTCACATTATCAGGAAAAGCCGTACCTCAGGGGCTTAAGCGCTCATGGGGTCGTTACCCAGTGTGGCACGGCTGAACCCGTGCCCTTCGTTCGACGAGTTTTCCGCAATCGGTCAGGTCGGAGACTGCGGGTATCATCACCAAGCAGAATGGAGGCCGCGGAAGATGAAGATAGCACTGCTCGGGCTGGGAAAGATGGGAACACCGATAGCTCGCTTGCTGCTTAAGAACGGGCACCAACTTACGGTGTGGAACCGAACAGCTGCAGCCGCGGAACCGCTGGTTGCCGACGGCGCACGCGTTGCAGCATCGCCCACCGAAGCAGTTACCGGGATGCCAGTTGTCTTTACCATGCTCAGCAACGATGCGGCGACGGAATCCGTCGTCTTCGGCAGCGAAAACAGGCCGGGCATTCTCGGCGCGATGGATGTAGACGCGGTTCATGTCTCGCTCTCCACCATCAGCGTCAAGCTTTCCCGTCTGCTGGGGGAATCGCACCAACAACACCGGCAGCACTTTGTCGCCGCGCCGGTATTCGGCAGGCCCACGATCGCGGAGCAGGGCAAGCTATGGATCGTGGCGGGCGGAAACATGCTGGCCGTGGAACGGGTGCGTCCCCTGCTCGAGGCCGCCAGCCGCGGAATGACCGTCGTCTCCGAGGAGCCATGGCGAGCGCACGCTCTCAAGCTAGGCGGCAATTTCATGATCGCCGCGATGGTGCAGACGATGAGCGAAGCCTTCATCTTCGCTGAGTCGCAGGGCATCGCTCCAGAACTCTTCCTGGAGACGGTAAACAGCGCACTCTTTCAGAGCGCCTACTACACCCGGTACGGCGAGACGATTCTTCATCCGCCTCTGGTTCCCGGATCTACGGTCGCGATGGGAAGCAAGGATATTGCCTTATTCAGGGACGCTGCCGCAGCCGCTCAGCAGCGTTTGCCGCTGGCTGATCTGATCGCCAATCAACTGCATCTGGCGCTAGAGGCGGGGATGAAAGACACGGAATGGGCAGCGGGCCAGTACCGCATTGCTCAATCAGTCGCCGGGTCAGGCTCAGGAGAGTAGCGCAATACGGGCTTCAATATCGGCTAAAGCCGCTTCCAGAGCGGCCCGGCGCACTGGGCTCGATGTGCGCTCGGAAAGAATGCGCTCACGTTGCAAGTCGAGTTCTTGCCTCTGCCGCTCTCGCTTTGCACGCTCCAGCCCGTTTTGCTTGGCGGCATCAGGATTTGCCCCCGAAGCGGTTAGAGTTGCGGACGATTGCTGCTCTTCAACAGATTTGCTTTCCCAGCCACGTGCCATATATCTATGGTACGTCATCGGGGGACCCGCTTACAGACGAAGATCTTGGTTTGGGCGCCCATTGGCGTGCGAAAAGCAACATCACTGCAGTAATTTTGTTGTTTCAGGCGGCCATTTCATAGCAATACCAGCCACAGGTGAGGAAATATGAAAGTCTGGCAAATTCAATCGTTCGGGATCGAGCGACTCGTTTTGGAACAAGTGCCCCAACCGCACCCCGGGCGCGGAGAAGTGTTGGTGAAGGTTCACGCGGTGTCGCTGAACTACCGCGATCTGCTGATGGTGCGTGGCCACTACAACCCTAAGTTGCCATTGCCTCGTATCCCCTGCTCAGACGGAGCAGGAGAGGTGGTCGAGGTGGGTGACGATGTGAAGGCGGTGAAGGTTGGTCAGCGAGTGATGGGAATCTTCATGCAGAATTGGCTGGATGGCCCTCCCACTGCGGAAAAGAGCCGCGGTGCTTTGGGCGGGGACATCGATGGCATGTTGGCCGAATATGTAGTGCTGCCACAAAGCGGCGTCGTGGACATCCCCGAACATCTCTCCTTTGCAGAAGCTGCTACCCTTCCCTGCGCCGGGGTCACCGCATGGAACGCATTGACTAACGCGGGGCAGATCACGCCTGGCGATGTAGTGCTCACTCAGGGTACTGGAGGAGTCTCGATCTTTGCCCTGCAATTCGCGAAGATGATGGGCGCAATAGTGATTGGTACTTCGAGCAGCGATGAAAAACTGGAGCGGGCCAAAACTTTGGGAATGAATGCTGGCCTCAACTATCGACAGACTCCAGAGTGGGCCAAATGGGTACTGCAGGAAACCAACAATCGCGGCGCCGACTTGATTGTCGAAGTGGGTGGAGCAGGCACCATCGTCCAGTCCCTGCAAGCCGTACGCACCGGCGGAACGGTAGCCCAGATCGGAGTGCTGAGCCAATCGGACCAGCCGCTGCCAATTGCGCCGCTCCTCCATCGCCAGGTCCGGCTTCACGGCGTTTATGTGGGCTCACGAGTCCACTTCGAAGCCATGAATCGGGCAATCGAAGCCAATCACCTGCAGCCAGTGGTGGACAAAATCTTCGCCTTCGCAGAGGCTCGCGAGGCTCTCCTCACCATGGAAAAAGCGTCTCATTTTGGGAAAATCGTAATCCAGGTTGTTGCTTGAGGGCCGGAACTCGCCCCCAGTAACTCGCCTATCTAATTGAATCTGCTGGGCTATCAGAAGGCCAGTAACTTTCGGGTGATCTGCTGGCTACGAAAGCTGTATTTTCCCTACGACAAACGCGACATTTTCGTGCAGAATGCATCTTAACAGTACGTTTTGGCACGACAACCCGAAGTTCGACAAGGGGAGAGATTTTTATGAAATGGATTCAAAGCCTGCTTGGTTTTTTCTACGACATTGTTTTCGGCTGCCGCCATTGGAGTCAGACAAGGCCGTTCACGTTGGACCAGCACACCTATAAGGTTTGCCTGGACTGTGGGAAGCAAATCTATTACTCCCCGGAGCGCATGACGCCGCTCAGCGCACGTGAAGTGCGCCGGATGAAAGCTGCCACAGCCGGTCCAGTCACCGTTATTGGTCCATCGATGCCCGCGGGCAATCTCTTCACCCGGCGCGCGAATAAATCAAACGCGGCTGCTTAAAGTCTTCGAGCGATCACAGCCGGCAGAGTTCAAGCTCCGTATCGTATGGCGCACCCAGCGTGCAGCCCGATACGGAGCTTCTCTTTGTTGCAGCAACCCAACGGCATCTCTTCTCGCGCCTCATACTGTACTTAAATAGAGATGCTCTCATGATGGCAAAGGTTGGGAACAGTGATCGTTGAAATCAGCGGCTTGACCAAGATCTACCAGGAAAAGCAGCGCGTGGTTGCTGTGGATGGCATCGACCTCTCGGTTGAGCAAGGCGAGATTTTTGGCCTGCTGGGACCGAACGGAGCAGGAAAGACGACCACCATCAGCATCGCAACCACCCGCGCTTTACCCACCAGCGGCCAGGTGAAAATTGCCGGAGTAGACGTGGTCGCGAGGCCGGCGATGGCGCGGCGCAACATGGGAGTGGTCCCGCAGTACAACACCCTCGACCGCTCGCTTACGGTATTCGAAAATCTCTATTTTCACTGCCGCTATTTCGGGTTTTCCGGCGCCGATTCGAAGACCCGCGCACAACAGCTACTGTCACAGTTCCACTTACAGGAGCGGGGTGGGAGTTTTCCCTCTCAGCTCTCCGGCGGCTTACAACAGCGGGTACAAATTGCGCGCGCCATTGCCCACCGTCCTGCCGTTCTTTTCCTCGACGAGCCCAGTGCAGGACTTGACCCGCAAAGCAGAATCGCCATGTGGGAGGCGATTAAAGGATTGGGCAGCGAGGGAATCACCGTGGTGCTGACCACCCACTACATGGAGGAAGCTGATGAAATCTGCGATCGCGTAGCGATCATGGATCATGGCAAGCTGTTGGCGCAGAATACCCCCGGGTTGCTCAAGACCACGCTGGGCGCGCAAACCATCTTTGAGCTGAAGCTGCGCCAGATGGAGGGCTCGGCCGAGTTGGTAAAAACGCTGGAAAGGCTGCCCAATGTCGCCTCGGTCGAAGCCATCAGCGATGGAATTCGCCTCTTCTCCCAAGGCACGGACGGCCTGTTACCGCAGATTGTGCAGGCGGCCCAGAGCCTGGGCTTACGCGACATCTCAATCAATGAGCCGAGCCTGGAAACAGTCTTCATTCGCCTCACCGGGAGGGATCTGCGTGATTAAAGTTTTGATGGGTTCGGAGTGCAAGCCTCCGGGAAAGATGGCCTAAACCATGACAACGCGGGCGCCTTACGTCTCCGCCTTTCTGGGCCTGATGCTGCGCGACCTGCGCGTTCTGCGCCGCGAGCTGGGACCGTTTGCGGTCCGTATCGTCATGCAGCCCTTGCTCTTTCTCTTCGTGTTTACCTATGTCTTTCCCCATCTGGGGCAAGGCAATCCAATGGCTGCAGGCGGGAGTGCTTTCGCCACGATCCTGCTGCCCGGTTTGATGGCCGTCGCCATCATGTTCAGCGGCATTGCTGCCGTGGCGCTTCCCCTGTCGCAGGAATTCGGCATAACCCGTGAGATCGACGATCGGGTCATGTGCCCACTGCCGGTCGCAGCGGTCGCCGTGGAAAAGATTTGCTTCAGCGCGTTGCAGTGCATGCTGGCCGCATTGCTGGTGGTGCCGCTTGCCTATTTCATTCCGGCAGTGCCGGTGAAACCCCAGGTAGACAATTGGCCATTGGCAATCCTGGTGCTGGTGCTCTCCAGCCTGGTGGCCAGCGCGCTCGGATTGGCCATTGGCGCCAATATCAAGCCTCAGCAGATAGGGTTGCTCTTCTCCATTGTGGTGGTGCCCATCACCTTCCTGGGCTGCGTTTATTATCCCTGGGAGTACCTGAACCATCTGCGCTGGCTGCAGATGGCGGTGCTCATCAACCCCATCGTGTACATGAGTGAGGGGCTGCGCGCCGCACTCACCCCAGGCATACCTCACATGCCGGCGCTGCTTATCATTGTGGCTCTGCTTGCGTCACTCACCATTTTGGGGAGTATCGGAATCCGGGGATTCCTTAAGCGCGTAATTTCATAAGACTCTGCCCACTGGCTGACATATCCTTACTCTTGCCGTAGCCCTTTCGCGATCCCTTCCGTCTGATCAAGCGGAGAGCAGCTACGGCAGTTCGCAATTGGGGTAGACCGGCGCAACAGGCTATTCGTGGTTTTCTTCTCAGGAAAACCCGCTCGCGGTCTCTATCAGGCCACGTAATTGCGAAACTGCCTTAGGCGCAAGGATAGATGGAGCGGCAATGCGCAAACCCGGTCTGACACTTCTATCGATCGCCACTCCATTGCTGCTCTTGCTGGTGGCAGGATGCGGAGCCATGAGCGCTCCTGCGGGCGCCAGCTCGGGCGCGATCGTCGTCAGCGCCGAAAAACCCACCATCGACACCACCACCACCAACCAGCTAAGCGCCAAACTGCCCTCGGGAGCCCCCGCCAGCGTCAACTGGAGCATCGTCGGGGGGCAAAACGAGGCCTCCTTCGGTCAGGGCACTATCAGCGCTAATGGCCTCTATACGCCGCCAGCCTTGCTTTCCCGGGACCAGGTGCAAATCCAGGTCATGGCGGCCTCCAAAACCGATCCCGGGGCAACTGCAAGCTATCTGCTCACCGTTACCCCTGGATTCGTCCAGGTGCTTACGCCTGAAACCGCCAGCCTGGCGCCCGGAGGCGCCGTTCAGGTCACAGGACAGATCGCTGAGGTCAACGCCGGCTCCATCCAGTGGTCCTTGGGAACCACCCCTGGGGGTGAAATCGACCCTGGCGACAGCTATGGCAGCATCGGCGAAACCAGGTGCACCCACTCCAGCCGCACTTACACCTCCTGCACCGCAACCTATACCGCCCCCCGGGTACTGCCCTCGGGCACCCCTTCCGTCTTTGTCGTGGGACTGGCCGCCGGAAATCCCCGCTCCGCCGCGGCCCTGCACGTTCTCCTCAATGGGGCCGGGTTCTCCAGCTCGGGCCTGCAAAACCAATCCGCGCAGACCGGCTACGTCGAGATGGGCTCTTCCGGAGGCAATGCCAACGATTACGACTCCAAGAAGGACGGCGGCGGAAAAGAGTACGTGAACGACTGCTGCGGGGGCACCCTGGGAGCCCTGGTCGCTGACCACAACAGCAACCTCTTTATTCTCAGTAACAACCATGTCCTCGCCGAATCCGATCAGGCACGCCCGGGCGACACCGTTGTGCAACCCGCGCTGGTCGATCTCAACTGCAATCCCCAAGCCGGCCGGACAGTCGGGTCTTTGCGTTACGTAGTGCCCCTGCAAAGCTCTCAGACCAACGTGGATGCGGCGCTGGCCGCGGCCACTCCCGCGGTAGACGCAAGCGGGGCCATCCTGCAGCTGGGACCATCCATCAATGGCGTTCTCAGCCCGGCGGCGCCGGCGGCGGGAACCGGGGAGCCCCTTACCGCAGGCCTGCTGAACGACCTGCGCGTGGTCAAGAGCGGGCGAACCACCGGATTGACTTGCTCGACCGTAAACACCGTGGACCTGAGCGTGCAGGTGGATTACTACTACGACTGCGCCGAGACCAAGCCCTACTACACCAAGACCTACGTCAACCAGATCGGTATGCCTGGGGCCAGCTTTGCCGATAGCGGAGACTCCGGGGCCCTGGTGCTCGACGCCGGCAATGCACAACCAGTTGGGCTGTTTTTTGCCAGTGGCGCCGATGACAGCAACCACGGCTTCAGCGTGGCCAACCCCATCCAGGATGTTCTGAACGAGCTGGATCAGGCTGGTCATACGGACGGGCTGCAGATCGCCGGCGGGGCTCCGCATCCCATCACCTGCTCCAATTACGACGAACACACCACGCCGGTAACGCGCAACGTCAGCCCGTCGAAGATGGCGGCAGCGAAGTCGGCGGAAGAAGCGGCGGCTACCCTTCTGACCAGGCCGGATAACGGAATCCTCGGCGTGGGCACCGGTCAGAGCCTGGACAGCCCGGGCGAAGCAGCCGTTCTTGTCTACGTAGACAAGAACAAGTCCGGCATTGCGGTTCCCAGGGTCATCCAAGGCGTCCGTACCCTGGTGATTCCCACGGACTCGGCCAGCATGAGCGCGGGCACCGAGCCCACGACCCTGCCCCAGGTGGAAGGCATTCATCTGTCCGCCGAAGTGCTGCGGGCCGCAGCCGGGGTGCAGCGGCGATTTGCCCCTCGGTTGATGGCCGACCCGGCATTTTTCGGAGTGGGTGTAACCCAGAGCTATGACAACCCCAGCGAAGCAGCCCTGCTGGTGCTGGTGGACCTGACCAAGACTCCGCAGTCTATGCCGGATCAAGTCGGCGGCCTCCGGATTCGTTACCTGCGGGTCAATCGCCTGCACGTCACGCGCTCGAAACTGGCCCCGGCGATGCAAGCGCCGCGCTGTTCCCTTCCCTCGTCAGGGCCCAACCAGTGATAAAGCCACCCTCTGGGTCCCTCACAAAGGATGGCGCACCCGGCCTTTGTGAGGGATCCAGAGGCAGACACGCAAGCTCACCATGTCTTCCTCAGGAGTGAAGCAGTGGTTGGAGGCTTCAGCTTCTACCTACCCCGCTTCGCGATTCGACGCGGATGGCCGGTGGACTGGCGAATGGTCAGGTACGTAGGAATCACCGTTGGTTTTGCCTTGGCCGATCGTGGAATGTGCTCGACTTGAGCACGCAACGCCTCAAAGGCCGCGCGCGCAATCGCCACCCGCGACATGTTTACCGTGGTGAGCGGCGGATGAACGAACTCGGCTAAGTGAATATCGTCAAAGCCAATCACGGAAACATCCTGGGGAATCCGCACCCCTGCTCGCAAAAATGTCCGCAACACGCCAATCGCAGTCATATCGTTCGAGCACATCACGGCGGTGGGAAGGCTCTTGCCTCTCAGCAACTGTTCAGTGGCGCGAATTCCGCCTTCGAGGGTGTGATCTCCTTCGAGCAACAGTGCGGGATCCGGAGCAATTCCAATTTCCTCCAGCGAGGCAACGAATGCAGCCTTTCTAAGCTGGCATGACAACTGCTGCAGAGGGCCGCTTACGAACGCAATCTTCCGATGAGTCAGCGCAGCCAGGTGCTGTACGCCTTCGCGAATCCCTTTGCGGTAGTCAACCGTGAGCGTGCTGACGCGCAGATTGGGTACGCCGGCATCCACAAAAACCAGCGGGATATCTCTCGAAACCAGCTCGTCCAGCAAGGGAGCCTCGATGCCAAAGGTCATGACAGCGACCCCTTCAACATCCCGCTCCAGAAGGCGGCGAACGCATTTTTCCATGCGAGCGACGTCGTAGTTGGTGGAGCTGACCATGATGTCATAGCCGTTTTCCACTGCTACATCTTCAAATCCCTGGATGAGCTCAGGAAAGAACGGGTTGGTGATCTCAGAAATCAAAAGCCCAAAGATCCTGCTCTTGCCGGAAACCAGCGTGCGAGCCTGGGTGTTGGGATAGTAGTTCAACTCCTCGATAGCGGCGAAGACCCTCTTGGCCAGCTTCTTGTCGACCGAAGGAACTCGATTAATGGTGCGCGAAACAGTTGCAATCGAAACCTTGGCATGACGGGCCACATCGCGAATGCTCAGCCTTTTCTTCTTCTCCATTACCCGGGCACGTCGTGGCGAATCGATCATCGCTATGGCCAGCGGACTGCGGCAGCTTCCACCGGTTGAACACTTGAAGCCGGATGGAGTCCAGTCAGCCAACCTCCCTTCAACTGGAGAGTTCGTGATACAGACGGTATTTCTCGTCCTTGATTTCGTCGAAAGTGCGGAACTGGATTTGTCGATTGCCTGATTGCACCAGGTGCGACGAGCCTTGCTGCCTGGCGGCGAGAAGTTCTGCGCGCGTAAAGTGGCTCACCGCCGGATCCATCGCGAACAGAGTGACTGGCCCGTGAAGCAGTGCCACAATATTTGATTGTTTGGGCTCGATCGGTTCCAGCCTCAACGGCATATCGATGGTGTATTCGATGCGGTCTCCGTCCTTCCACTCCCTCTCGAGGGGCACGAAGGTTCCGCTGTGTAGCGGCGCAGGAAAGCTCTTGCCGTTGACGGCAATCGAGGTCTTGCTACCAGCCCAAGCGGGTACGCGGAGATAAACCGTAAACTTCTCCGGCCGCTCTGCTGCCACTCGAATGCTCACCTCTGGCGAGTGCGGATACCGCGTCTGCTGTTCCAGTGAGTAGCGCGCCGCTCCCACTCGCCAGCTCACGCGCGAAGGAACAAATAGATTGACGTAGACGCCGTCGGCAGAGCGGAAATACGAGCTGATGCCGTAGTCAGCCGTCACTTGTGGAAAGGTGCCCGAGCAGCAAGGCCATTTTTGCTCGTAGTAAAACTTGGATGCATCGTTGTTGTAATCCGAGTAGTAGAAGCTTGTACCGTCCGGCTGCAGCGGTTTCGCCCCAAGAATGGTGTTGTAGAGAACTCTCTCCATGCTGTCGCCATAGCGGCTGTCACCGGTCACGCGCACCAGGTAGCGAGCCACCTTGAAGTGCCCGTAGGCCCCGCAAGGAGTTTCAAAGCTGGAATGAGTTTTCTCCAGGCTGGCTGCCAGATCGCCGCTCCCTGGAACCCGGAACGTCTCATTCGGACCCCATCCGCCGGTGGCGAAACTTTGCGTGGTTAGTACAAAATCGAATCCGTTGCGCGCGGCCCGCAGGTGTTTCTCACTGTTCAACACCAGGTATGCCTGCGACGCGGAGCACAGCGCGTTCACGTGGCTGTAAGCGTGCAAACCAGGCAGGACGTTCCTGCCATCCGCCAAGGGATCAAAATATGTATCGTCTTCCAAAAAGCGCACGGCCAGCTGCTTGTAGCGAGGATTTCCGCTCCTCTTGTATGCCAGGAAGAAATTCTCCGGCAGCGTATAGCTCTCATCCCAGGTGAAGGCAATGTTGGGGTGCGGCCGTGCCTCCATTTCCTCACGGGAAAGCGCCTTTGCTGGAAGGTACGGCAGGACCGCTTGCGTCGCGTGGTCGAGCACAGGCAGTGCCATGGGATCTCCGGCGAATTGGTGAGCATCCATGAGACCACAGTTGGTCTTGTCGAAGGTGTAGGCAGGCAGCGGATAGTCCACGTAGAACTTCTCCGTGACCGTCTTTCCGAAGCCCTCCACCAAGCCGTGAACTTTCTGGCGCGTTGCCGCATCGCCGGTTACGGCGTACGCTCGCGCAAGCCCCGACAGGTATTGCCCAAAGCTGTGGCCGGGAATATATCCCGTCATATTCTTTGGCGGATTGAAATCCTTCGACCAGCTATACCATCCGCCCATGTCCTCTCCGGGTGCCGCTAAACCAGCACGCTGCCGGAACGGCTTGAGCAGCGAATCATCGCTGAGAGCCAGGAACAAGGCATGGTTGCGCTCGAACTGATCGCGCATCGGGCCCGCGAGCAACTGCACGTCGCCGTAATCGAACTGCTGTAATTTGGTGGTTACAGCGTCCGTAGCAGTGGAAGCTGCCCGCAATTGGCGGGGGAGCAGCTGAGCCCCGGCAACGACCGCGCCGCCCTTGAGAAATGTCCTTCGTGATGGATAACCCATGTTCAGTTCCCTTCTGCGTGGCGGCCCGTACTTGAGCGGAATAGAGCGCCTTATGGTTAGACGTAGTTCCTCGTCGATGCAGCGCCCATCCTATCGAGTCGAAGTTGACGGCACATCTTGCAGGAGATATTTGGTTGTCGTCTCCTGTTCACTCTGCTTGATCTGTTTTAACCGTGCCACCAATCCATCGACTTCTCCTTTTTGGCCGAGTTTGCGATCCGCCATCATCTCTTGATAAAGAGCGGCGCTGTCATCGGGGTTTCGCTTGAGGGCTTCTTCCGCCTGTTGTTTCGCAGCCGAAGCATTTCCCGAACGCATATATAGAACGGTGAGCAGGTCTCGTGCCGGCTGATAGTCGGGTTCGAGTTTGACTGCCTGGCTCGCGGCGCGAATGGCTTCGGTTTGAACTTCGGGCTTAGCGGAGTCGGGGCTCTCCAATAGAGCTTCCGCATAGAGATACTGCAGAAGAGGGTCTCGTGGATTTTTCTGCGCGTGCCGGCGAAAAGCCTCTAAAGAACCCTGGTTGTCGTGCTCCTGGCTATGAATCATGCCCATCGCATCTTCAGCGAAGGAAAGATTGGGGTCCAGCCGATGAGCCTGCTCGAAATCGTCCAACGCTCCGTCGATTTGCGACAACTGAACCCGCAGCACACCGCGCGAAAGGTACAGAGGGGCAGCCCCCGGCAAGACTTTGAGCCCGGCATCGATCATGTCAATTCCAACTTGGAAGGAACTGTGGTTGAACGCAAAGGTAGCAAAGAGCACGTAGTTCTTTACTGCCGAGGGATCCATCACGATCGCCTGCCGCAGCCATGCGATCGCTTTTGGCGTTTCGCCCTTTTCCTCAGCGATCTGGGCGGCGAGAACAAGAGCGTGTGCATTCGCTGACCCCGCTTCGACCAGGGGCGAGAGCGCCGCGAGGGCCTCGTCCAATTGCTTCGCCTTCCAAAGTGCGACCGCAAATTGCATGCGCGTTTGCGTGTTTGGCGACTCTTCCATTAACTGCCGGTAGAGATCCACCGAACGATTTGCCTCGCCTTCGGCCAGCAGGCAGGAAGCATATTCGCGCTTGGCTTCGGGATTCTGCTCGACCAGCGACGATGCCTTCTCGAAGTGTGGAAGCGCGGATGCGCAGTCACCCCGCTGCCATTCCAGCACAGCGAGCATAGCGTGAGCCGTCGGGTCTTCTGGTTTAAGGGAAATCAATTCGTTCAGGACCGGCACGGCATTCGGTGAGCGCCGCGCGTACTCGATCTGGGCCACGCCTTCCAGGGCCGGAATAAAGTGCGGGCAGGCATTGAGCGCCGCCGCAAAGGATTGCAGACCGTCGTCTGCACGGCCTTCGCCGCGTAACGCCATGCCGCGCATGACAAGGATGCGGCAGTCCTCCGGGTGAGTGGGATGCGTGGCTAACACGGCATCCGCGGCGGACACCGCTGTGGGATAATCCTTCGCACGAAGCGCCTGCATAATCTGGTCCGGGTCTACCTGGCCCATACCTGACTGTGCAAAGAATGCGAAAAGAGCTACGAGGAGAAAAGTAAATGCGCGCCCAGGCCGGTTGCATCTCGCGTGGGCGTTTGTATCCGTTCTTGGTAACAACGAGCGAGATGACTGAGTCATGCGCAACAAAACCCGGGTTAGGAAAAAGGCGCGGCATGTACGGTGACCTGTAAATGCCGCGTGGTTTGCGGAAAGATCTGGATTTAGCCTGGAGCGCATCTGTCCAGGATAAGCGTCTAGAAAATGAGATTTCCGCCTATCTGAAGGAATCTCGGCACATTTTGATTCGTCGCCTGGCCGAAATTTCCATCGGGAAGATTGGTGTCGACGGTGTTCAAGTTTGCCCTGTTAAAGAAATTGAAGAACTCAAAGCGGAGTTGGAAATTCACCGATTCCGTAACCTTTGTATTCTTCAGGAAAGCTACATCCCACTCCTCGAACCCAGGTTCACGGAAGGCACTATAGCGTTCGTTCCCTTCCGTACCGAACGTAGCGGGAGCGGGGAAATTAGCTAACGCCGCAGCATGCGTCGAACCGAAGAGACCCGACAGGTACGACTTGCGGCTGGTTGAGTAGGAGTAACTACTGACATCAGGGAAGTCAAAGTTATCTCCGTCCGCGTTGTAATCTCCACTGCCCGGTGCATACCCCGTAAAGGTACCGGCGGCATTGACCAACGGATTGAAGCTGGCATTCGTGGACACGGTAAACGGCGGCCCTGACTGCAGAATGGTCGTCCCGCTCAATTGCCAGCCTCCAGCTACTCTCCCAACCAGGCCCAGACCGTTATTGGGACTGGGCAATTCATAGTTCCATACCAGGGAGAAACGGTTGGGTATGTCCCATATCGAAGGTCCGTAATATTGATGAGGATTGATATAGGTGGGATAGACCTGTGTGTCGTCCTTAGACGAGGAGTGGGTGAAGGAAGCGTTGAAGTACGCCCGCCGGTACCTGCCACGCAAGGCCAGGATAAGGGCGTTGTAGTTGGACACCCGATCGTTCTGGGTATAAAGCACCTGCCCGAAGCTGGTATTCAATCGCGTTGGAACCAGGCTGTTGTGCAGGATCAAGTCCCCAGGTAGTTCGTTGATATCCTGCCCGTAACTGACATTGTAAACTTGCCCTCCGCCGGAAAGCAGGTTGCGGCCAACGGATCCAGAATACGAGATGCTACCTACCAAATTTGCCGGCAGCTCGTGCTCCAGCCCGGCCGAATAGATGTAGCTGACCGGAGAAACAAGGTTGGGATCAATCCCGCCGATGTTGAACTGTATGCCCTGAAGTCCACCCTTTGAATCCAGCTGCTCCGCCGGCAGCGTCGGATACGTGAAGCCGAAAGGCGCTTTATTCGACGTGCCCAGACCGAATACTGGCGCCGGCGTTTGTCCTCCATAGAACGTGGGGAAGATGGGGCCCGGCGGGTTGCCGCGATACTGTTCCTGAAGATTGGCCAGCGTGGGCCAGTTGTGAAAGAATCCAGCGCCTCCCTTGACCAGCCACCTGCCATTGCCGGTCACGTCCCATGCGACGCCTCCGCGCGGGGTGAACACGTCGGTGATCGACCGGTTCAGAGCATGATGGTGAGCGACCACAAATCCGTTGGCAATCTGTTGCTGCAGTGTTTGTCCAGGGCCGTAGAAGAAGTTCCCAAAAACAGTGTTCGCGTCGCGCGAATAGGGATTGCCAAAGTCATCCCAGCGAATCCCATAGTTCACAGTGATCCTGGGTTTGATTTTCCAGGTGTCCTGCACAAACAGACCGTTGGTGATTCCAGCTGCGTTCCAGTCGTACTGGATCTTTGCTCCGGTCAGCGGAGTATAGGCAACATTGAACTCGGTGTAGACATTGTCCTGCGCCAGGTCCAGCAGATTGTTGAAATCGAAATTAGGCTGATCATACGGGCCGGCGAAGAGCTCCACGTCATCGCCGAAGAGGCCTTCATAACCTGCGCTGATGTTATGCGACTTGTACACGTGGGTCAGAACGTCACGCCAATGATAGTTATGTTGAATAAAATCGCCCGCCGCGAATCCAGATCCCAAGCCCTGACCGATGCCTGTGACGTTGACTACCGGAACAGAGAATAGCCCAGCTGCTGGTTCAAGACCCTCGACACGGATGGCCGCAAAGGAGGCTTGGTTCAACGTGTTGGCACTGAACGTATGCGACTCGTTCACCTGGACTGCCCATTGGCTAAAAGTATTCGTTGATTGGAAGGCCGTGCGTGGGTTCGGGTTATTGCTGCTGAGGGTGGTACGAAAAAACGTGCCATAGAGCCGATCGGCCGCAAAGGGCTTGTCTATTCGAATAAAGTACTGATCGCCATTCCTGTAGCCGGTATTGGAATAGTTAGCCGAGTCAACCAACGGCAGCGTGCAGGGAAGAAAGTTTGTGGCCGCTGTACCGCAGGTTGTGGGGAAGGTCGCAGACACCAACGAGGAGACTTGCGGGTTGCTGATGTGACTGACCGGGTACTTGGCCAGCAGCTGGGGTCCCAGATTGTTGGGATAGTTTGTCGTCGCCCACTGAGTAAACTGCGGATCTTCAAAAGTGACATTGCCCGTCACACCCGCCGAGGAACGCAGCGGCTCAATGCCGAAAAAGAAGAACGCATCGTGATGGGGAATGATCGGACCGCCAATGGTTGCGGAGATATTGTTGCTGTGGAACGGGCTGTACTTGTGCGCAAACTCCGTCCCGGCAAAGAACCCCTGGTAGTTGAAGTAATCGCTGGCATTGCCATGGTAGGCACTGGTGCCGGACTTGGTGGTCATCAGCGTCTGGATTCCGCTGGCCCGCCCGTAGTTCGAATCGTAGGTGTTGGTCTGGATTGCGGCTTCTTGAATGGTGTCCGGATTGGGAGTCATGTTCAGCACTCCGGGGCGGATGGAGCTGGTCACGTCCAGTCCATCGACCACGTACATATTCCCCACCGCTCCTTGACCGTTGGCGCTGGCATCGACCTGCGTTTCGGTAGAGTAATTATCGCGGCCGGAGCCGGGGCTACCGTTGGTGGTGACACCCAAGCCGGAAACACCCGGGGCAAGGGTGACGAGAGAAATCATGCTGCGGCCGGCGAGAGGCAAAGACGACAAGGTTTGGGTAGAAAGCGTTTCCTGTATGCGCGTATCCGCCGTGTCGATGGTTGGGGTTTGGGTGGTCACCTGGACAGTCTGAGACGCAGTCCCGACAGCAAGTTTCAGGTCCAGGGCCAAGGTCTGGCCCGTCTCCAGCGTAAACCCGTTCTGTGCCGAGCTGAACCCCTGCTTCTGCGCCGTTAGTTCGTAGGTTGCCGGTGCCAGGGCGTTGAAATGGTATTGCCCCTGAGCATCCGATCTTGCCGTCAACTGCACGCCAGTGGAGGTATTTGTCAGTTGCAGGCTGGCATCCGGTACGACGGAGCCGGATGGATCGAAAACTGTCCCTGACAGCGCTCCCGTGAATTGTGCCAGCGCAGTCTGTGCGCACAGCAGTACGCAGCTCACGAGTGAGATGAGCAATGTTCGTTTCAACGTATGCCTCCTAAAAGATGCTGCTGTTCTTCCGAAAGCCCCACAATCACGTTCCAGCTGCCCGCGTTTGGCCGTTCTGGGGAAACGTTTTCTATCTACGCCCTGCCGGCCACCAGCAACTGCAACTTTTCGGCCCAACTCGCATTCGGGTGCTACACAACACACCCAATGCGAGCAGCCGAACACTAGTTGATCGAGGTTTGAGGGCGCAATAGTACAGATGTACTATGTGTCGAATGACGCCACCCGCGCGCGGCAATCGCGCGGCGACGCGAACATAGAAACCTTCCTCATTGCTCTCCCGTCTCTACCCTGAAGCCTTCATTCGCTTCTGCTCTCATGATCGCAACGCATCATCCCTGGCTGCGGCGTCTTATGTTTGTCGCTTTCATAGCGACTTTTTCTTCGCTGGCAGGCCAGGCTGTTTCCAACTCCGCTACGCCGCCGGACAAACCATCTTTACCTCAACCAGCAGCAGAAGGCGCAGGCCGTTGCGTACTCTGTCACCGTGCTGAGGTCGACGGATACGCCCGCTCCTCTATGGCCCATTCCCTGCGCCGCGCGGGCCGGGAACCAGACGGCACAGTCACCTCCGGGGGCGCCAGGATCACCATGTATTCGTCGCCCACCGGTTCCTGGCAGCGCCTGGAGAATGCAGGCGAGAACGCTACCTACCACGTCGACTATGTGATTGGCTCCGGCAATCACGCCAGCGGATACCTTACCGACATGGGCGGCGATCTCTTCCAATCACCGGTCGCCTACTACAAGAGCCACCACGCCTATGACCTTGCGCCCGGTTACGAAAATCTCCCCGATCCCGACTTCACACGTCCCGTCCAGGAGGAATGTGTTCTTTGTCATTCAGGATCTGCGCTGCACGTCTCTGGCACTTTGAGTCGATACCGGGCGCCGGTATTTCCAGCCGAAGCGATCAGCTGTGAACGCTGTCACGGCCCAGTCGAAAAGCACCTCGAAGATCCACGCGTGGGGACGATCATCAATCCGGCGAAACTCGAGCCTGTCGCGCGCGACAGTATCTGCGAACAGTGTCATCTCTTCGGAGCCGCTCGCGTTCCTAATCCGGGGAAAAATTTGAGCGATTTCATCCCCGGCCAGCGTTTGGAAGACACCTTTTCCACTTACCGCGATCTTCAGCAGGGAGGCACTTTCAAGGTGATCAGCCAGGTCGAGCAACTTGCGCTAAGCGCCTGCGCGCGCAAGAGCGGTGGCCGTCTCTGGTGCGGAACCTGCCACGACCCACACGACAAGCCGCTTCAGCCCGTTCAGTTTTATCGTGCTCGATGCCTGTCATGCCACACCAAGAGTTTCCCCGCTTCGCATCCATCTGTCGACAGCGACTGCTTGCAGTGCCACATGCCCCGCCGGGACGCCAAGGACGGCGGTCACAGCGCTTTTACTGACCATAGGATTCAACGCCGCCCTCAGGCACAGCCCGATCTGCCATCCGACGCCGGTCTCGCAGCGTGGCGCGATCCTCCATCTGATCTACAAAAGCGGAATCTCGGCATTGCCTACGTCGAAGTCGGCCTGCAACGCCGCTCTCCAGATTTCCTTGTTCAGGGTTATCGCACCCTGACCGAGGTGCAAGAGCAATTTCCGAAGGATAGCGCCGTTTTTCGATGGATCGGTGAAGCCTTGCTCTTGGGAAAACAAACGTCAGAGGCCGCGATCGCATTCGAGTGTGCCCTAAAGCTTGATCCCGCCTCCGCCATCGCAGAAGCCAGAGCCGCTGCGCCTTATATCCAGGCAGGGGACGCGGATCGAGCCATTGCGCATTTGCGGCGGGCAGTCGCCCTCGACCCCATGGATCTGCCTACCGCCCTGGCCTTGATCGACTTGTATCAGAAACAAGGAAAAAGTTCGGAAGCTGCCGACCTGTCGGGCAAGATCAAATTGGCAATGAGCCAGGCCCCGGACGCGAATGGAGGTGAGCAGCAGGTTTCCACGAGCAATTCTTCGAAACCGACCGAGGAAGTCTACAAGAACATTCGCGTACTCAAAGGCATCCCCTCCGAGCAGTTGATTCCCGCGATGCAATTCATCTCTTCATCCCTCGGAGTGGAGTGCAGTTTTTGTCATGTTGAGGGCCACTACGACAGAGACGATAAGAAGCCAAAGCAAACCGCTCGCGACATGATGCAGATGATGTTCGCTCTTAACCAAAAGAATTTTTCCGGTCAGCGCGAAGTAACCTGCTACTCCTGCCATCGCGGCGCGCTCAAGCCGGCCGCAACCCCCATCATCGACGCTCAAGTGCAGCCGGACGCTGGCGCCGCTGAATCCACAAGACGAAAGCTTCCGCCTGACTTGCCCACCGTCAGGCAGCTGATAGACAACTACATACAGGCACTCGGCGGCAGGCCTGCTATCGAGAAAATCACCAGCCGCGTGGAGGCCGCGACCACTGATTTCCATGGCCAACCCATCGCCATTGAGGTCTTCACTCAATCGCCGGCAAAGCAGGTCATAGTCCGCCATCTGCCCGAAGGCGAAAGTGTGACTGCTTTCGATGGCCACACGGGATGGTTCTCCATTCCTGGCCATCCCACACGCGACATGCACGACGCGGATCTTGTCGCAGCACAGATGGACGCCGACCTGCAATTCCCTTTGCACATTCGTCAGATCTTTCCCGAGCTGCGGGTTGAGTATCCGGAAACAATCGAGGGCCGTGCGGCAGATGTACTAATCGCCAAACGGCAGGGCCAACCATCGGTCAAGCTCTATTTCGACCGGCAATCGAGCCAGCTGGTTCGCCTGGTGCGCTATGCCGAGTCGCCGTTAGGCCGCAATCCAACGCGCATCGACTACGCTGACTATCGCAATGTCGATGGCGTGCAAGTTCCCTTTCGCGTGACGATCTGTCAGCCTGGAGTCCGTTCGACTATCCAGGTGAAGCAGATACAACAAAATGTTCTGATCGATGCAGCCAAGTTTGCCAAACCGGCCACCAAATAGTCTTTTCCCAACCAGCAACCAACGCTGCTCCAGGTTCCGTAACAAGGTTCCCTAACCAAGGTTACGGGGCGAGAAGGTCCTTCCATTGCAGACGTTACTGAGCAACCACAATGATCCCTTGTTGAATCGCAACCCGGGTTGCTTCGGTCCGATCGCAGACTTCCAACTTCGTAGTGATCTGCTTGATGTGATTGCGGACGGTAAACTGACTTATCTGCAGAATTCTCCCGATATCCTTGTTGGTCAGCCCTTTCGACAACGCCTGCAAGATCTCCAGTTCACGAGGGCTCAGGCTGGAACGCAGCATTCTCTCTGCCAGCTTGCCCGCAATGTGTTGCGGAAAATATGTCTTGCCGTCGTGCACCGCCACAATGGCGGCCACCAGCTCTTCCCGCGAAGTGTCCTTGGATATATAACCTTTCGCGCCCGCCTGAACCGCGCGAAAAATCTCCTCCTCGAAATCGAAACTAGACAGGATGACGACCCGCGGTGCGGGGTGAATTTGTCGAAGCGCTTGCAGCGTTTCGATACCGTTCAATTTCGGCATGCGGAGATCGAGCAGGATCACGTCCACCGCGTTGCGCCCGGAATACGCGATCGCTGCAGCGCCGCTTTCCACCGCACCCACAACCTTCAGCACGCTCTGCCTGCGCAACATGCTGATGAGCCCAGCGCGGACAACAGGATGATCATCGACGATGAGCAACCGAATTGCTGAATTAACCGTTTGACCTTCCATTACGTCCTCGTCTCCAGAACCATTGCCAGGCAAAACGCGGCCAGGAAGCATGCAGTAGCGGAGGCGGAATCGGCACCCGGACTTGCACCTGAGTGCCTTCACCCGGAGCGCTCGATATCTCCAGGTCCGCCGAAATACTGTGCGCCCGACTCTCCATGCCGCGAATCCCGAAACCTGATGACCCGTTCGATGGGTGAAAGCCCTTGCCATTGTCTCTCACCCTGAGTTGCAAAGCTGTCTTCTCGTAAGCGATGGCCAGCTGCAGGGCATCCGGCTGTCCATGGCGAACCGCATTCGCGACCGCCTCCTGACCGATGCGCAGCAAAGTATCGGAGATGGAGACGGGAATCTTCCGCTCCGTTCCGCTAAGAGACGTTGCGATCTGAACATCCCCGCGTCCCACCATGCGCCGGGCATCCTGCTCCAACGACTTCAGCAATCCCACGGATTCAAGCGCCTGCGGCCGTAACGCTGCCACACTCCGCCTGGCCTCCTTGTGACTGTCACGAACCATGTCAAGCGCCCAATCGAGCTGCGGGCGCAAGGGATTCTCTTCGCTGGTATCGTCACGCATGCCCTCCAGATGAAACCCCAGGCCGGCAAAGTTTTGCGCCAGGGTATCGTGCATCTCGTGGGCCATGCGCTCTCGTTCTTCCATCACCGCTTGCAGCCTCCATCGGGAGATGAAATTATGCCCGGTTTGCGCGGCCAGCAGCAGCAGGAGAAATCCGAACGTGAGAACCACAAGATGACCGGTGCTCCACCACGGCGGCCCCTTGATCACCTCTACCTCCTCCACGGACGGGAGTAACAGCGCAAAGGGGGTAAGGTCATGGGTATAAGCCGAATCAACCACGCATACCCCGCGCAGACGAAGCCGGCTTTGTTCTTTGATGCGGCGTGCAGTGCGGTCCGGACTCTTGTCACTGGCAATGGCGCGGAAGGACTGTGCCCCCTCGTCCAGAGTAAGGACCAGCATGTGATCGGTGGTGGACTCCAGGCTGCGCAGAACGCCTTCTACCTCGATATATTGGGCATCGAATGCGCCTGTAGCCGCTTGCGACGGTGAAACGGCAACCGGGGGCACCGGCGTGTGCGTCCACAGGGGACGCACATTCGCGTCTCTGAGAACGGAACTGAAATCATGCAGCTCGGCATTACCCTTGGCTTCGATTGCGTCGCCAATCTGAATTGGCTTTATAGCGCGTGCGTTCGGTATCGCCAATCCGCCAGTGGCGTCCTGCACATACAACACCGGTGAAATGAGTGTTACCACGCCGTGTACCGTGACCTGTGAGGGCTGATTCGGAGAGAGCAGGCGCAGGCTACCGATGGGTTGCGCGCTCAAATCGGAGTGATGGTCGCGCATGTCACGATCGATCAGCTCAATCTCGTTGCGGCGGTCCAGCGCGTCCGTATTGCCTGTCCACGCCACACCGCGTTCCGATGGAAGCCCGGCCGGGCGATCACCGATAAGGGAGGTCAGATCCTCCCGGCTTGAGCGGGTCACCGTTACGTTGCGCCACAGTGCGCCGGAAGCATAGGACTGCAAGCCGAAGCGGCCGGCCTTGACGCAGGAGGGATCGCGGATTACTACCGTCGTTGTTTCCCCCGAGGGTGAGATTGTCCGCGCCGCAAGGGTGCACTCGTAAGCAAGAAACGTCAGGTGATACCAGACCCTGGTGTGCACACCGGAGGCCACCGGGATAGCTTGAAATTCGTGCCACCCATAGTCGGCGCGACCGAGAATTAAGGTATTATCCAGGTCGCGAAGGCCGGCAAAATAGCCATGGTAGGAGTCGACGCCCTCTTCTTCCTGATTTGTGCGCATGACGAGCCCGGCGTCTCCCGCTTCGCCCAGCAGTTGCACATCTGCGTCCACTTTGTAGTCCCGCCAATCGGTTGAGCCGGCCATCAACTTGGCTCCCCGCTCGTCGGAACTGTTCTGCATGGCTCCGTTGACAATTTGCCAGGTCCCGCCGAATGCCTGCCATTCGTCCTGCTTTTCCAGGGCAAACGCGTCGTGATAGGACGGTCCACGCTGCGCCAGGGAGCGATAGGCGAAGTATCCGGGGGCGCCAAGCGCGAGGACACTGAGGCAGGCAACGGCGATTAAGAAATGCCGCCGATGCGGCTGCCCAATCATT
Organism: uncultured Acidobacteriaceae bacterium; assembly: GCA_963743365.1. GTDB lineage: Bacteria > Acidobacteriota > Terriglobia > Terriglobales > Acidobacteriaceae > PALSA-350. The sequence goes on along the minus strand of CAVUQE010000030.1, from coordinate 59,790 downwards.
GGTCGTACCACCAGACGAGCGTCAGCATCTGCCGTACTTGAGAAGAATCGATATTATCGCGGGTCAAAAGCAGAGGGTCCAGTGAGACCTGCGGTGCGGGAGACTCTCCGCGCAATTGCTCGTCCATGATCCCCATGGCCCGTCGGCCCATTTCGTAAGTGTTCTGCAGGATGATGGAGTCGATGCCACCGCTTCTTACTGGCTCCAACAGATCCTGATCGAATCCGATGAGCTTGATCTCTCCAATCCGGTTGAATTCGACCAATGCATAATAGGCGCCCCGCGTAGAGGCCTCGGAGAGAGCCACGATTGCGTTCACGTGGTCATCCTTGCTGACCAGCTCCTCAGCGACCTGCTGCTCCTGGGGCACGGTCGGCAGTCCGAGACGCCGATCGGTCACGTGGATGTCAGGAAACTCTTTGGCCAATACCGTCTCCAGGCTGCGCGCTCTGGTTGCAGTGCTCGTCAACTGTGAGCTGATGCCCACGATGGCGATAGTCCCCTTGCCGCCCAGGATGCGCGCTACACGCCGCGCGGCTAATTCACCCCCTGCCTCTTCGTTGTTCAAGACGTACGCCAGCTTCTTCCCCGGAGGAATGCCCAGGTCGGTCCCGACAATGACGGTGGGTACTCCGCTATCGACCGCTCGTCGGATGGTGGTGCGGAACGGCAGCGCTTCGACCGGCGAGAGGATAATGCCGTTGCATCCCCGATCGAGCGCCTTTTCGATGATCCCAAGTTGACTCGACAGGTCATCTTCGCGCGTGGGTGCCTGGTAGTAGACGCGCAATCCTTTTTCATGAGCAACCAAGGCAGCGCCTGCGTGTTCGCCCTCCCACAAAGTGTTCCCTGCTGTACGCGGAACTACAGCGATGACCGGTTGTCCCCTACGACAGGCGGCAAGCGAAACCAGCAGGAGACAATGTAGTAGTACGCGCGATGCGCGCCAAGGCGCAAAAGGCCGGTGAAATTGAAGACCAGCCAACCACCTCTTTGTGTACTGGCCGCAGATCTTCTTCTCCATTTTCATACGCGCGTGGATCCGATGACCGAGCTGTAGGGGAGAACCCTGCTCTAGGTTTGAATATATGGAATCCAAACTTGCATTCCTGTAGGCGCCCGATTCGCCCACGCGTAGTACGGAATGAGGTGCAGTTGCGTGGGCTTGCTGCCAACCACAGGCGCAACAGGAAAATACAGTGACTTCTCCGCGCTCAGAGTAACGGCGCCAGGATGCTCCAGCACCTCAACCCCTCCAAGCAGTTCCGGATTCCAGACAGCGTTGGTGTCGCCTTCTAGCGCAGCCGAAAACGGAGAAAGATTCGTCTCGTCTGCGTGACCGGGTTGGTCGAGAGATTCCATGCAAAAAATAATGGGTCCGCGACGGAATGCGACCCGCCCCAAATCGTCGGCCACAGCCTGGTTCGCTCGGACTTGCTGTGTGGTCATGTCGAAAGACAGATGTATTTGGTCATGCGCAGTCCAGCGCCGGCGGAGCGCCAGATATTGGCCCGGAACCGCACCTTCAATGGAAACACCGTTCACCTTTACGGCATTCTTCTGCGACCATCCGGGAATGCGGACATACACGGTGAACTCTTTAGCTTCGGCCGGGTTGACGGTAAGCGAGACCTCCCCTTCCCATGGATAGCGAGTGACCTGCGTGAGAGAAAGCGCAGTTCCATCCTGTAGATGCCAGTTCATTTCCGAGTTGTCGTAAAAGTGCACATACACGCCGTCTGTGCTGGTGCCGTAGAAATAGCCTGGCAACGAAGCAAAGGTTCGCTCAAGATTGGGCGGGCAGCAGGTGGTGTCGTACCAGGGATTACGGATCTTGCCTTGAACCAGGTGACGGTCTCGTGAGTCGCCGGCCGGATCGAACGCCAGAGGGTTTCGATAGCAGTATGTCTTGCCATCGAGCGACATGCCCGAATTGATGCCGTTGTAAAGAGCACACTCCATAACGTCGCTGAAGCGGGCTTCTCCGGACGCTGCCAGCATGCGCCAGTTCCACATCATGTTGCCGATAGCGGCGCAGCTCTCCCCATAGGCGCGTGCGTTAGGCAATTCGTAGGCATCGCCAAAGGCCTCGCCTGTCGAACGCGCGCCCACTCCACCGGTAACATACATCTGATGCGCGACCAGATCCTCCCAAAGCGCGTTGAGCGTCTTCCAATAGGCTGGGTCTCCCGTTTCCAGGTAGTAGTCCGTGGCCCCGCAACATGCGTACATGGCGCGCACCGCATGTCCTTCGAGTTTGGTGCGCGTAGTGAATGGAACACCGCAGAACATGTAGGTGATTTGTTGATCGGTGAGCGGAATGCGATCGTCGCCATGCAGGATGTAGCCAGCGAGCTCCAGGTACTTGCGATTGCCGGTGGTGCGGTAGAGCTCGATCAGAGACATCTCGATCTCTGGATGACCGGCAACGATCGGTTTTTGGTTCGCTCCTGGCCCATAGTTCGGGAGCAGGAAGTCGTCGACAAATCGAATGCCTGCATTCAGTAACGTGGGATCGCCAGTGGCGCGATAGTAGGCTATCGCCCCTTGCAGCATGTGGCCAAGGTTGTACATCTCATGACCGGTCGTCTGTATGTCCGGCAGCATACGTTTTGCTGCCCGGTCACCCACGTAGTACGTGTTGAGATATCCGGATGGCTCCTGCACGGCCACAACTTCGCGAATCATGGTGGAGGCGGTCTCGCGCAATTGTGGCCTGTCCCCTGACTGAAGAACAAACCCAACCGCTTCCGTCCATTTGTAAATATCGGAATCGGAATAGACCGGCCCTTTTTGCGGGCTGGCTGACTTGCCTTGAAGCCGGAGGAAATTGTCCATGCGCCCGTGAGCGATCAGCTCGTCGTGCATGCTGGGAATGCTGGATTCGACGTTGGTGGTTCGACGCTGCGACCAGAAACCGTCCTTGATCACAACCGCGCTCACCGGAACTGTCTTAAGGCGGGCATGAGGTGAGTTCGAAAGCTCGATGACTCCGGTATTTTTCCAATTTGGAAATGGAACGGTCGATGGACTCTTGTCTGTCTCTGAGAACGAAAGTAGACCCTCGCTGCGGGAAAAGGCCAGGGCGCTGACTGTTGGAGCAACGGCCGCTGCCGTTGCCACCAGGAAGGAGCGGCGAGAGATGGGAAGTTGCAAGCGAGTATCTCCTTGATGCGGCTAGAGCCTTTCACTTCAGCCGCTCTGAGGCGGATTTTCCTCAGGAAAACGACTCACTTCGTTGGCCTTCTCCGTGCAGCGCAGAAGTGAAAATGCCCTAGCGCTATCCTTGTAATCTTTTGCTCTATGGAACGTCAAGTAAACGTTTCCGGAGACCTGCATCCGGAGCGCACCTTGACACGTAATCGCCCGCTGCGTAAACCTTTCCTGTCACCGCCGGGAGGGACAAGTGCCTGGGAGATTAACGCGACGGAGCCTATTGCGAAACATCGGAGCGGGCGGCGCCGGCATACTCCTCAAGCTGCATTTGCATGCGCTCGTAACTAAAGTTGCGGGTCCACCCGTCCTTGCGCTAACAGTCACCGCCGTAAGCGGCAACATCTTGAGAGTCACCGTCGCAGCAGCCGGCGAGCCGATGGACCAGCTCTACGGAGACGGTAGCCTGGCCAAGATGGTGTGGCCAGATCCAAGCATCAAAGCCCTTGCTGGCGGCTCCCGGCAAACCGTGAACTGGGGATCGAGAGTGCTCGAAGTGCAGACAGACCCTCTCCGCATCACGGTTCGCTTGCCAGGCGGCCTACTCCTTCAGGAACTCCGCTTCGACCACAATCCAGCGCAGCTTCAATTTCTCTGCGGCGATGGGCCAGTGTATGGGCTCGGTGCAGGCGCACACGCGCTCGACCGCCGCGCTACATCCGATGCCATGCGAAATGGCCAAGTGGGCGACGACCTCAAAGTCTACGGTGCACATCTTCCCATCCCATGGCTGATGGGCTCGGGTGGCTGGGGACTGTTTTTCCACGAGCCGCAAGGAACATTCACGATTGGTACGGAGTCTGGGGTCTTCAAACCCAACGAGAGTGCGCGGGGGTATGACATTTTTCTGCTCGCCGCGGACACTCCAGCGCAGTTGCTTCGCCAGTTCGCGGAGCTGACTGGATTTCCCCACATGCCCCCCCTGTGGTCACTGGGATACCAACAATCGCATCGAACGCTTGCCAGCCGCGAGGAGATTCTGCAGGAGGCGAAAACCTTTCGTGAGAAGCAACTGCCGTGTGACGCGCTGATTTACCTGGGAACTGGTTTTTGTCCTTCAGGATGGAATACCGGCCACGGATCGTTCACCTTCAATGAAAGTGTCTTTCCCGATCCCGAGGCAATGATCCGCCAATTGCACCAGGACCATTTCAAGGTAGTGCTTCATGTTGTGAACCCTCCAGTGAATCTTCACGGCAAGGTGAGTGACACCGGCACCGCGGCTGAAGAACCTTCGAATGCAGCGAAGTACTGGTCGCACCACGTTCCGCTTGATCGCATGGGTGTCGACGGTTGGTGGCCGGATGAAGGAGATCCGTTGCCGGCTTCTTCGCGCCTGGTTCGCAACGAGATGTATTGGGACGGTGATCGACAGGAGAGGCCCAATGTTCGGCCTTTTGCCTTGAACAGGAACGGCTATGCCGGCTTGCAAAGGTACGGCTGGCTGTGGTCGGGAGATGTCTTCTCCACCTGGAAGACGTTAGCTGCGCAAGTAATGGAAGGAATCAACATCGGGCTAAGCGGAATTCCCTACTGGGGCACGGATACGGGAGGTTTTGTGCCCACCAAAGAGTTAACCGCTGAGCTTTTCCTGCGCTGGTTTCAGTTCAGTGCATTCTGCCCGCTCTTTCGCGGACATGGCCGCACCTGGAAGCTGCGTCTGCCCTGGGGATGGAACCTCGGCGACTATGGTCCCGCGGAGCTGACGCCGGCATTCACGGTTGATGACCTACCAACCCCTGAAGCTTTACACAACGCCGCAGTTGAAAAAATTTGCCGCAGCTATCTAAACACCCGGTACAGACTGCTGCCCTACATTTACTCCGCCGTGGCCGAAACGCATTCCACCGGAATGCCCTTAATACGCGGGCTGTGGCTGCAATTCCCCAAAGATGAAAAAGCACGAGCGATGGATGATGAATATATGTTTGGTCCGGCGCTTTTGGTCGCGCCCGTAACTAAAGCAGGTGCCACCACGCGAAGTGTGTATCTGCCTGAAGGAATCTGGTGGAACTTCTGGACGAATGAACAGCTAGAGGGAGGCAAAACCATGGAAGTGGGCGCGCCTCTCGAAACCATCCCTGTCTTTGTGCGCTCAGGAACTACGTTAGCGACCGGTCCCATTAAGCAATTTGCAAACCAAGAATCCAATGTGCCCATCTCCTTGACGGTCTATCCGGGCAGCGATGGAGTATCTGCGCTCTACGAGGACGACGGGCACACCTTTGCATTTGAACGAGGAGATTTCTCGTCAACCGACTTGCGCTGGGATGATGCCGCCGGAACGCTGGTACTAAGGTCCAGCGGAGGAAGGACGCAAAGCGCACGGCATTTCACCGCAGGATTGACCGGGACGGCACCGAGACAGATTCTCTATCAGGGCAAAGAAATCAAAATCCATCTTCGCTAGCGTAGTTTTTGCCACACCTGCAACAAAGAACGCGTGCCCCGCTCAAAGTCGTACTGTGGCCTGAGTGGGATGATGGCTCTCAATGTGCCCCTTACAGGCTGAGGACCCTGCAATATGTCCTGAGCCTACGGGTCCGCCTGGATGAAGGGCTGCCCCACACTGCCTACTCGCCCAAAAGGCTCTCAATATCTCGCGCTCCGTGCATTACGTGGATAATTTCCACGCCGTTGCGTTTGACCTGATAGAAGATCAGCCAGTTCTCAAAATCCTTTAAACGCCCGCGGCGAAGTCGACGGATCCTCGGTCTGCGGAAACCACAGAGCGCGCCGATCTTTGGCTGAAGGCTTAGGGCTTCAAAACTGAGAAATCGCTCTAGCGTCTTGTCCCGGTGCGTTGCGCAGATCGAGCAGTGAGCTTCAGCTTTATATCCTCGAGCATCTCGGGGGTAACTTCGAACGAATCACCCGAGTTCATGGCATTGAGTAGGATCTGCTCCAGCTGCTCTTTCGCATGACGCTTCTGATCGGCACGCACCAGCTCACGAACATACTCGCTGGCGCTGCTATAAGCCCCCGCACTAACCCGCTCCTCCACGTACTCTTTCATGGGATCGGGGAGAGAAATATTCATGGTTTGCATAGGAAAGCTCTAAGAGTCACCTTATATCCTATGGCATTTCTTGTCAATTTTTGGCAGGATTCAGTCTACACATTCTGCGTTGTGGTCACCGAAGCAGGCAAAGGGGCAGGTCCAATCCCATCCTCCGGGAAAAACAGCATAAACACAGTGCCGGAGTGCTTCCCGTTCCCCGCGTCCGCCGAACGGCTGGCGACCCTTACCGTGCCCTTGTGCTTGGCGATGATCTCGCTGCTCACCCACAGGCCCAGGCCGGTTCCAGTCGTTTCCTTGGTGGTAAAAAATGGCTCGAAAATCCGCAGCCGCGTTGCCTTCGTCATGCCACAGCCATTGTCCGCAACAGACAATCGAATACCGGGTGTGCCGTCCACCCAGGAACGCGACCGCCGCACAGACAACCACAGATGCCCTCCGTGCGCCATGGCATCGATCGCATTCCCGATCAGGTTGGTAAAGAGCTGGCGCATCTCGCCGGAAAAACAATACAGCTCAACATTGGGTCCGATCTCACGAGAGACTTCGATCTGCAGGCCATGCAGCCTTCCCTTGTTCAGCGCCACCACCGAATCCAACAACTCCGCGACATTGGCAACCACGGGCAACGTGGATTGGCGGTAGAAACGCAAGGTCTGCTGCGTCATCTCGGCCACGCGCGAGATCTCGTGCTGTGCCAGGTCGGCATAGGAAACGGCCTCCTCATCAAGCGATGACTGGTGACGAAGCAGGTAAAGCAAATTGGTCACCGCCTCCAGAGGATTATTGATTTCGTGTGCGATCGAAGCCGCCAGCCGGCCAGCGGCCGCCAGCTTTTCCGTTTTTCGCAACGCATCCTCAGCACGCTTACGCTCCGTGGCTTCGACTACAATCGCTCCTACCCACCGAACTGCCTCAGACGTCGTCTTCACTGGATACACATTGATCAGCCAACTGCGTGTTTGGGTAAGATCTCCAGAGAGGGGCGTATTCAGCTCAAATTGAGCCACCGGTTCCCCGGTCTCAAAGACATTTTGGATGCAGCCCTGCAGCATCTCCGCAGCTGGCCCGGGGAGCATCTCCTCGATGGTGCGCCCCAGGTGTCTGCTTATGGGCACTTGGTTCATCTCCGCCAGAAACTGGTTCACGCGCACGTAGCGAAACTTGCGATCGAAGAAAGCAAACCCAATCGGTGCGTTTTCCAGCATGGAGTCGAGCAGCGCGAGGGTATCGTTGAGCCCCGATCTCTGCTCATCCATGGAAGTCACCATCAAATTGAAGGCACGCGTAAGGTCCGCCGACTCATTGGTAGAAGTAACTTCCAGTGGAAATCCTTCTTTGGTTTGCGGGTCACGAATCAACCTGCGCGTAGCCGTGAGCAATGCCCGCAACGGGCGGGTGATGGATCTGGCCAGAGTGCCGGCAATGATGACAGTGCCCAAAGCGCCTAAGCCGGCGAAGATAATCGTGATGCGAATAAGGGAGGAAATCTCCTCCAATGCCGCGCCCGAATCCTCGTAAACCCAGGCAAAACCACTGAGTTGACCGCCAACGTGGACCGGCGTCACGGCTTCCCGGGCTCCCCCAGGCACACGAAAAATTGCTGCCTTGCCACTATCAATCAGGTACTTCTTTTCCAAACGCGTCAACACGTTCTTGCCGTTCATCCTTGGATCACTGCTGGCAATGATCCGGCCGTTGACGTCTGTAACCATCGCTGCGCGGATACTCGGGGAGTTGGTCATGGCACGCAGGATTGGCACCAGGTATCCAGCCTGCCCCTGGGCCAGAGACTCCTGGCTCTGCAGCGCCAGCAGGCTCACCTCCGATTGCAGCCGCAGGCGGGCCCGTTCATGAATCTCCAAGGCTTGCTCACGCACCAGCAGCGTGGCAAATGTAACCACCAGTAGTCCCTCGAAGAGGACAAGACCGGAGATGAGCTGACCTCGAATCGAACGAGGCTTGAGCCAACTCATTAGGCGGCCACCTTCCCTTCAGCGCTTGGGGGGTCTCGTATCAGTCCAAGTCACAGTAACAGTAACAGGTTCAGCCGACCCTCACGGGGGTTCGGCCAGCGAGCTTTGCCTCGATATCCTGTGCAATCTGACGGCCATGAAAACGGCCGTTCTCGATGAAAATCTCGTTCGTGCGCATGCCGGCAACGATTACTCCAGCAAGATAGAGCCCGGGGATATTGCTCTCCAGCGATTGCGGATCGCACTCTGGACAACGGTCCTCCCCTTCCATCTTTACGCCAACGGCGGCCAGAAAATCAAAGTCTGGATGGTACCCCGTCAAGGCAAAGACGAAATTGTTAGGAAGAGTCACGGCTCCCTGTGGCGTAAGCAGCTCCACCGAGTCCTCCGAGATACTGGTCACAGAACTCGAAAAGTACGCCGTAACTTCGCCGTTCTTAATGCGATTGTTGATATCCGGCAGAATCCAGTATTTGACATGGCGGTGCATAGCCTCACCCCGATGCACCAGGGTCACATGCGCGCCGTGGCGCCATAGGTCCAGGGCCGCAATCGCAGCCGAATTCTTCCCCCCAATCACCAGCACATTTTGTTCGAAGTAGGGGTGCGGGTCGTGGTAGTAGTGCATCACCTTAGGCAGATTCTCCCCGGGCACGTCGAGGTAGTTCGGCAAATCGTAGTATCCGGTAGCGAGAATCACCTTCCGGGCGCCATATAACCGTTGCCGGGAGAACTGGTCGACGGCCGCGATGGTGAAATCACCATCCTCCCCGGTCAGGCTGGAAACCGTTTGATATTGGCGCAGTTCCAGCTGGTAATGCTCCGCGACCTTGCGGTAGTACTCCAACGCCTCATTCCGGCTGGGTTTCTGGTTAGGGCTTGGAAACGGTATGTCTCCGATCTCCAGCAGCTCGGGCGTGGTAAAAAACGTCATGTTCGACGGGTAGTGAAAGAGGGAGTTGCAAAGACACCCCTTGTCGATCAGGACAGTACGGAGTCCTGCGCGCTGCGCCTCGATGCCGCAAGCCAGGCCGGTAGGGCCCGCGCCAACGACCAATACGTCAAAGTTCTCCTTTACGGCACCGCGGCCAGGCTCCATCTATATAGATTAGACGATGAGAGGGGCGGTCGTAGTGCAGGCATCTGTAACGTAACTGAAGTGCGGGCAATCCAAGCGCCGCCGCCCCGGTTCCCGGCTGGCCGATGAAATCGCTATAATCGAACGTTCTACGCTAGGACCGCAGTTCAGGAGCCCCCTTGTTATGTCTGATCTCCGCAAAGAAAAAGACTCGCTTGGTTTTGTCGAAGTGCCCGCCAACGCGTACTACGGTGCGCAGACCGCGCGCGCGGTTGAAAACTTCCCCATTTCCGATATACATCCTGATCCCCAGCTCATCCGTGCCCTGGGAATGGTCAAGCGGGCGGCCGCGGAAGCCAACAAAGAGCTCGGCCTGATAGACGCCAGGCGCGCCGATGCCATCATCCAGGCGGCCCAGGAAGTGATCGACGGCAAGTTTAATGCGGAGTTCGTGGTCGACGTTTTCCAGGCCGGCGCGGGCGTGAGCAAGCACATGAACAGCAACGAGGTCATCGCCAACCGCGCCAACGAGATCCTGGGAGGAAAGCTGGGGGAGTACGCCCACGTGCACCCCAATGACCACGTCAACTATGGGCAGTCGACCAACGACGTCTTCCCCACCGCAATGCGCCTGGCCACGCTGCTCGCCCTGGACACGTTTTACCCTGTGCTGGACCACCTGGCGGCCACCTTTGCCGCAAAGGCAAAGGCCTTTCACGGCATCATGAAGTCGGGCCGCACGCACATGCAGGATGCGGTGCCGATGCGGCTGGGACAGGAATTTGCCGCCTATGGCTTGGCCTACGAAAAGGGCCGTCAATTCCTGAAGTTAGCTTCCGGCGGCTTGCGCGAGTTGGGCCTGGGCGGTAGTGCGGTGGGCACCGGTATCAACACCCATCCCGACTACCGGGTGAAAGCAATCGCCCATTTGGCTCGCATTTCGGGGCAGCAGTTGACGCCGGCCGCGGACATGCGTTGGGCCATGCAATCCAACGCGTGTATGGCCGATGTGAGTTCGGCTTTGCGCGGGATCGCCCTGGAAACGATCCGGATTTCGAACGATATTCGTATGCTCAGTTCCGGACCCAATACCGGCTTGGCCGAGATCTACCTTCCCAGCCTGCAACCGGGGTCATCCATCATGCCCGGCAAGATCAACCCGGTCCTGCCCGAATTAGCGGCCATGGTTAGTTTCCAGGTGATTGGCAACGACACTGCCGTAGCTTATGCCGTCCAGGCCGGGCAACTGGAGCTAAACGTGATGATGCCGACCATGGCCTATAACGTCCTGCAGAGCATCAGCATCCTCAGCAACATGCTGCGCGAGTTCGACGAGCGCTGCGTCAGTGGGATCACGGCCAACGAGAAGCGTTGTGAGCTCTACGCGCAAAGCACGGTTTCATTGGCCACGGCACTGAATCCTTACATCGGCTACGCCAAGGCCGCGGAGATCGTGAAGGAGTCGGTAGCAACCGGCAAGTCGATTATTGAAATCGCCCGCGACCGAAAACAGCTAACCGAAAAGGAAATCGCCGAGATCCTGGACCCGGTCCGAATGACCGAGCCGCAATATCCCCTGGAAGCAGCCAAAGAACGCGACAAAGCTGTCACCGCCTGAAACTGCACCCACCAACGAGCACGTATGCGGCTTTCTTTAATGAAAGCCGCACGAAATCTACCGACGCCACGAAGCCTGACAGGAAATCCGGAGGAAGGCGAGAGCCTGCCCTGAGCGACCTGTCCCGGCGTGCCGTGGAAGTCGAACGGGGACCTGCAGTTCGCTCAATCAATAACTAATGCTGGGGGGCGGTCATATCGACAGAAACATTGCTCGATTCTCGCCGCTCCCATCGCCTGGCCCAAGCGAGCTCCGGTCGGGAAGAGCCAAGGCCGCGCCGCTCCACTTCCGCAGACACTCCGCCGTAACGGAAGTATTCACGCTGCGCCGCCGTGATCTTGAAGCTCATATCAGCCACGCTACTGCCGCCCAAATCGATAAACAACGCCCACGTTGAATCCGAGATTCTTCACCTGCGGAGTGCCGCTGAAAGTTGTCAACCAATATCCCGGCTGCAGCCGCACCGCGAATCCGGGACCAAGGTTATAGTCAATCGGCACACCCACCGCCGCGCTGAAGTTGGTGCCTTGGCTCCAAAGCCCAATGTAAGTGCCTGGTGGAACCCCGGAACTGCTCGCGTTGAAATTGCCTTTCGACCCGCCCACCAGACCCTGTGCACTAATGGCCCAGTGTTCCCTGCGAACGAAACGATACTGCGGCCCTGCCATAAAACTGTACTCGCTGATGGCGGGTTTGAAGATGTTGTACGGATTGGGTGTGATGAAGGCGGTTCCGTAGTAGCCGCGCAAGTCCGCCGTAAGCCCCAGGCGCCCCCACAAATAGTCGGTCAGACCCCCGTTCCAGGCCGCTTCGTTGACGTGCTGGAGCGAACTCCCGGGGCGGAAGCGCGTATAGCCACCCCCTCCATAAGCCTCGAATTTGTGGCTGTAAGTATCCTCAATAACCCGTTGCGTCCGCTGCTGTCGCCGCGCGCGTATCCGGGCCTGTGCCTCCTGGGCCAGGCGAACCTGATTCTGCTGTGGGTTCTCTGGTTCGGTCTGGGCTGGTGCTGGAGTTGGGTTGCTGGTGGAATTCTGCGCTATGAGCCCTGGTACCGCGAGAGTGATCAAAAAAAGAATCGGATACACAAGGCATCCAAAACGCTTGCTCTGATGCATGAACCTGAAAGCCTCCACTGCCTGCCGCCGTTCGGCGAAGAAAATAGCTTTTTGCTGTCCTGGTTAGTATTAGAGCATTTCTCCGCTTGCTATATGCTGCTCTGGGGCGAACACTGCAGCTTTTCTTGCCCCACGGGTCAGAGAAAGCCTCTTTTTGCTGTGTAGAAAATCGAAAGGCGAAATGAAATGAAATTCCTTCTCGGCCTGTTAATCGGGCTGCTGATAGTACCGCTGGGCATTGCAGCTTATCTCAATTTTGGCAACCTGCCAGTCGCCACCGGCGACGCGCCTTTTCCCTTTGAGGAAAGGATCGTCCATCTTCCCCTGCACGCGCGCATCGACCGTGAAATGGTAAAGACGCCCCCGGTCGAAGCCAGCCCCACCAACCTGGAAATCGGCGCCCACATCTACCGCCGGCAATGTGCCGCCTGCCATGGGCTTTATGGGCGTCCCGTCACCTTCGCCAAGGGAATGTTCCCCGAAGCGCCCCAGCTTTGGGAACCGCACGGCCACGGAGTGGTCGGCGTCAGCGACGATCCGCCCGGAGAAACCTATTGGAAGGTGGCCAACGGTATCCGGCTATCCGGCATGCCTGCCTTCAGCCATGTCCTAAACCAGACCGAGATGTGGCAAGTATCGCAGCTCCTGGCCAACGCCGATAAACCGCTACCTCCCGGCGTCCTAACGCTATTAAAACAGCCGATCGATTTCGATCCGGTGGCGCCGCAATAAACCATGCCCGGCATAAAAACTCGCAATGGGGTAGGTCCGGGCTTCCGCACAGACACGAATGCCCAGGACGTTGTCCTGGGCATTCGTCATTCACAGGCCCTTCAGCGCTCTATTTGAGGCTATACGTGACCCCCGCCGTGAACTGGAACGAGTTCTTCTTGCTGCCGGCAGCCGGGTCGTTCAGGAAGTCGTCTAGACCTCCCAGGCTAAATCCGAAGCGCTTGTAGACCGGGAACAACAACGCTGCAGTGGCCACCGCCGAATAGGCGTTCGTCTGATTGAACGCTGGGGTAATCGTTGCTCCCTGGTTGAAGGTCAATCCATGCGGCAGCTTCAGCATGTAGGTGTCTCCAAAGTCCATTCCGATCAAATTCTTGCTTGGAGTCAGGGGCGGGATAGGAATAACGTTGGGCGTTACGAAGTATTGCTGTCTCTCGTAGTGTACGTCCAGCTTTACATCCAATTGCTGCTTAGGTTCCTTGATGACGGTGTATCCGATTCCGCCTCCATACACTTGCTGCAAGCTCAGGCCTTGCGAGTAATTGTGGTCGAATGACGCATCCACCAGGAAGTAAAAGCGCGGCGAGACAAACCAATCGTGTTCAGCGTCGAAGTGGATGATATTGGTCTTTGTCCCTGTCGTGCCGGGCTGGGTGACTTGGCCGTAGGCTCCGGTAAAGTCGAAGATAGTGCGATAACGTGGGTCAATCCAGTCCACGCTCGGAATAGCCCTTACCAGCGCTGCGTTGCCGGTAAAGTTTCGGCTATTCTGCGTCGCCTCAACCAAAGTTGCGCCCGCCGTGACCGAACCGTTCCAACCGGAGAAGAACCCCGGATGGCTGCGTAGTTCCTTGGTATAAGTGTCCTTGTCGATGACGTATTGCGCATCCTTCACAGGAATGTCTTTGCTTGCGCCGCTCGTGCCTTGGGTCACTTTGACCTGGCTCTCCTCGACCTGGATGCTGCCCTGGGCGACATCGGCATCCGCAGTCTTGCGCGTGACGTGCTGGCCCTGTTGAATCACTGCGAACTGCTGTGCAGTATGAATGGACTTGATCTTGTCCCAAGTCACGGTGACATCACCCGCCATGTCGCTATGAAAAGTCACCTTGCCGCCGGCCTCGTGCACGAGCTTACCGGTCAGCTGATCTCCATTCGTAAACACCAGGACATCCGAAGCTGGCGCAGCGGCCGCGGGGGTTTGTGCGTGCATGGGCACGGCGAAGGCAAGCAGCAGAGTGGCCTGCACCACAGTGGACAAAGTGCTCGGCAGGTGTCGCAAAAAACGGCGACTGATAATTCTGAATTCAGACATTTGGGAACCTTCCACAAGGGAGATAGGTAGCGAAAGACCTGCAGCGCTACTCAGTAATGAATGGCCCGCGTTCTTGACACACAAATGGTAAAACTTCGGTTGCGTACGTACCGTGATAGCTAGACGGCAAACCCGAAACTTATTGTGATAGGGCGCAACGGCCTGTTAACGCCTTTTGCTAGCAGATAGACCAGGAACTGACGCGGCCATCCGCCAAAACCAGGGCACAGCAGTAGCAAAAATGCTCTAACGCGACCGCGGATGCAGCTACCCCGGATTTCCTGTCGAGTTCGCTGGCGTTGGCGAACCTTATGCGGCTTTCCTTACTGAAAGCCGCACACGCAAACCTGGTTGGATCCCCTTGCAGGAAATCCGGGTATAGGTTCGCGGTAGACGGACATGGCCCTAAATCACTCAAATGATCGCAGAGAGTCACGTCTCTTGCACTGTAACACTGGATTGTCGGCTGCCATACCCGTAAAATGGATCTGTGGCGATTACCCGGACTCAAGCCCTCGACTACTTCCGCTCGGACGACCTTATCGGCCTGGGCATGGAAGCAGACGCGCTTCGGCGCAAACTGCATCCCGAGGGCGTAGTGACGTACATCATTGACCGCAACATCAACTATACAAATTTCTGCACCGAGTATTGCAGTTTTTGTGCCTTCTACCGGCCACTGAAGGGCAAGCTCGCTGCGGAAGGCTACATCCTCGACTTTGAAACCATTTATCAGAAGATCGCAGAGACGGTGGAGATGGGGGGCACCGGCGTGCTGATGCAGGGTGGTCTGCATCCAGATCTCAAGATCGAATGGTTTGAGCGCTTGCTCAAAGGCATCAAGGAGCGTTTTCCCCAGGTCTGGCTGCACTGCTTTTCTGCTTCCGAGATTCTGGCCATCGCCGAATACAGCAACCTCTCGGTGCGAGATACCATCGCACGCTTGCGGGACGCGGGATTGAACTCCATTCCGGGCGGCGGCGCTGAGATCCTGGACGACGAGGTACGGCACCGCATCGCACGCCTCAAGTGCTCCACCGAGGATTGGGTCCATGTGCACCGCACTGCCCATGAGCTGGGCATGCGCACCACGGCCACGATGATGTTCGGCGTCGGGGAAACCTTTGAGCACCGCGTCAACCACTTCGAGCAGGTCCGCCGCCTGCAGGAAGAAACCGGCGGCTTTACGGCCTTTATTCCCTGGAGCTTTCAGCCCACCAACACCGCCCTGGGCGGCCGCAAGTGGGATGAGGCCACATCGGTCGAGTACCTCAAGGTGCTGGCCATCTCCCGTCTCTACCTGGACAATATAGAGAATGTGCAATCCAGCTGGGTAACGCAGGGGTTGAAAGTGCTGCAACTCGGCCTGCGCTTCGGTGGCAACGACGTGGGTTCGGTGATGCTCGAAGAAAATGTGGTCAAGGCCGCCGGAACCTCCAACTGCACCACCGAGGAAGAGCTGCGGCACGTGATCCGCGGCGCTGGCTTCCGGCCCGTGCAGCGGGATACCTTGTACACCACCTTTTTTCTCAACTGATCCGTCAATTTGTCTGGGTAAGCAGTATCGGGCCCTGTGGATGAGCATCTTAGCTAACGAGTGACGTGGAGGCAGTGCCCTGCTGGCGATGATTGCTGATAAGCTGAGCGACCTTCCCATTGCGGCTCTCCGCAGTTGCCGGTGGACCCTCGCCTTGTGGTCATACGGTCCGCAGCACGGGCTGCAGCATTACTTCAAGACCCATTACGCGGATCGCACCTTCGAGCACCTGTATCACTGGAACTCTTTTGACACTGCCCTCCTGATTCCGTATTTCGCAGTGATGATCGTCCTTTCTTTCTACGGCATTCATCGCTATCAGCTGGTTTACCGCTACTACAGGTACAAGAAAAACGCCGCGCGCGAGCCGGAGTCACATTTCGCTGAACTTCCCAGCATCACGGTGCAGCTCCCCATCTTCAACGAGCAATTCGTCGTAGACCGCCTGATCCAGGCCTGCTGCAACCTGGACTATCCCGCCGACAAGCTGGAGATTCAGGTGTTGGACGACTCCACCGACAGCACTGTAGAAGTTGCCAAAGCAGCCGTAGAGCTTTATCAATCCCTTGGACACAGGATTGTTTACATTCACCGCGACGATCGCCATGGATTCAAGGCAGGAGCTCTGGACGAGGGATTGCGCGTGGCAAAGGGTGAGTTCATTGCCATCTTCGACGCCGATTTTGTACCCCCTCGGGAATGGCTCATGCAAGTCGTGCATCACTTCGCCGACACCAAGATCGGTATGGTGCAGACGCGATGGACGCACCTCAACCGTGACTACAGCTTCCTGACCCAGGTAGAAGCCATCCTGCTCGATGGCCACTTTATTCTCGAGCACGGCGGACGATCCCGCACCAATGCCTTCTTCAATTTCAACGGGACTGCCGGCATGTGGCGCAGGACGGCGATTGACGAATCAGGAGGCTGGCAGCACGATACCCTGACCGAAGACACCGACCTCAGCTATCGCGCCCAGTTGAAGGGCTGGAAATTCCGTTATCTGCAGGATGTTGAGTGCCCGGCCGAACTGCCGGTAGAGATGACCGCCTTCAAGACACAGCAGGCGCGTTGGGCCAAGGGCCTCATCCAAACCTCGAAAAAAATATTGCCCCGGATGTTCCGCAGCAATGCGCCCTTCCATGTGAAGCTGGAGGCGTTTTATCACCTGACCGCGAATCTTAGCTATCCGTTGATGATTGTGCTCTCCACGCTCTTGATGCCGGCGATGATCATCCGCTTCTACCAGGGATGGTTTCAGATGCTGCTGATCGACGTACCCCTGTTCATGGCGTCAACGTTTTCCATCTCTTCGTTCTATCTCGTTTCACAAAGAGAGCTCTTCCCCGGCCGATGGTACCGGACCTTTCTTTATTTGCCGTTCCTCATGGCTTTGGGGATTGGCCTGACGATAACCAACACCAAAGCGGTGTTGGAGGCGTTGTTTGGCATCAAGACTGCCTTTAAGCGCACACCTAAGTACCGCATCGAGAAGCGCGGCCAGATTCCGCAAGCCAGCAAGTATCGCAAACGCCTGGGCATCGTGCCCTGGATTGAGCTCCTGGTCGGCAGCTATTTTGCATTGACAATTTGGTATGCAATCGTCAATGAGAACTATTTCACGGTTCCCTTCCTGCTGCTCTTCGTGCTGGGTTACTGGTACACCAGTCTGATGTCATTGCTGGAAGGCAGATTTGAGCGCTTCCGCCTGGGAGCCAATACCGAAGACGCCTCGCCCAAGCCTTTTCCCGTCGGCGTATAAAACGGAAGGTCATTCGAATACTGTGTTTTCAGCCTATATCAGGCCACCGCTCTTCCATGGAAGCCCGGTGGGAGCCCCCTGCTTCAGCAGGGGGGAGCGACGCTTCAGCGTCGCGGAAAGAGTCGCAATTCCATCAATCGGGCTTTAGCCCCGGCTTCCCTTGGCCGGTGAGATACGTCGGTCCTGAAATCCGCTTGCACTCCAAGAAATACGCACCTTCTGCGAGAGAAGATGCCGAAACCCACGGCTGAAGCCGGAGGAGATTAGTCCGCGAGAGCCGCTCGCTCCCTCGCATAAATGTGGGGGCTCCCACCTTTTCTTTCAACCTCTGAGGCCCCGCCTACCAGCGGAAGCCGAAGGTTACCGGAATCATCCCCACCGTGCCTGTCCCGAAAGTATTCCCCGAGGTCGCCGGAGCATCGACCCAGACGTAACGTGCTTCCGCGTAGAACTTTCCCTTACCATCCGTATTGGGTTTATAGGTAACACCTGTTCCGAGATTGAGTCCACCCTGGTTGCTCGAAAAGTGGCTAAGAACCTCGTTACCATACGAAGGATAGCAGCCGAAGTAACTGCAGTAGTCACCTTCATAGACGGATTCGGTGAAGCTCGTGAGCTTGCGATAGAAACCGCCGCCGCCGGTCACGTAACCGCCAAAGTGTCCGCTCGTCTTGTAGTAGAAGATGGGATCCAAGGTAAGCGACCACACGTGAACATTGCCGTTCGGCTCGCCTACGTCAGTCAGCGTGTTCTGCGGAATATTGTCACGATTGAAGCTGTATTCAGCTAGCACTCCAAATCTGTCACCGAACATCCAACCACCGCCCAGGTTGATGCTATACCCGACATTCTGCCAGGTCTTGGTATTGCCTGTCGGCACATTGAATCCTGCGCCGGCTTCAATGGCCAGGTGGTCGGTAAGGGTATCGGTATGGTGGCTGCTATAGCCTCTGTTGTAGCCACCCTGGTTGGGATATTGGTCCTGCACTATAGAGTCGAAGTCGAAATGATTTTGCGCACTTGAACTTACTTGCGAAAAAGCACCAGGAGCCAAGCAAGTAGAAAGAGCTGACACTATCACTGCGAACCGAACAAGGGAACCGGGACCCGACAACATCGTGTAATCACCCGTGGAAAATGAGATTTTGAAAGAGGTCCCCAAAGAGGACCTCTGCTTGTTAACACTTATGTGACGGATTGGACGCGCAGAAGTTTACAAAGGATGGCAGCTTAGCGCTATATGCGTAACAGGGCCCCTCCCGCTGACGGGGCCCTTGTTTCTAGTGAATATCGAATTGCTCTGGGTGCAACGTGGGATCGCTCTTGACGATGATCGTCTTGCCGCTCATCTCCTCCAGCTCATTGAGCCAGCGGGCATTTCCCAGCTTTAACGTCTTAACTACCTCAGGATGTACACGTAGCAGCACATCCTGGCGCTCCAGGTGACGCTGCATCTTGCGCATCTCGATATAGATTTCGTTACACACCGTGGTCGGGCTCTTGACCATGCCCGTTCCGGCGCAAATCGAGCATTGGATGCTCAGGGTGCGCTCGAGAGATTGTTTTACCCTCTTGCGGGTAATGGCAACCAGGCCGAAGTCGTTGAATTGCAATACCTTAGAAGGGGCTCGATCAGACTTGAGCTCCTCTTCCAGAGCCTGCATCACCTTGTTACGGTTCTTCCGCTCGTCCATGTCGATAAAGTCGATCACGATGATTCCGCCCAGATCGCGCAACCGAATCTGGCGCACGATCTCGGGGATGGCATCGAGATTCGTCTTGAGGATCGTGTCCTCCAAACGCGCCGTCTTGCCAACATACTTCCCGGTGTTGATGTCGATCGCCACCAGCGCCTCAGTCTGATTGATCACGATCGAGCCGCCAGACTTTAGCCAAACCTTGGACTTGAGCGCCTTGGTAATTTCGTCCTGGATACCGAACTGTTCGAAGAGCGGTGTTTCCTTGGTGTACAACTTGACCCGCCGCACCAACGAGGGCTGAAAACGGTTCAGGAAGCGGACGATGCGCTCGTACTCCGCTTCTGTATCGACCCAAATGGTAGAGAAGTTGTCGCTCACCTGGTCGCGCAGGATACGCTCCACCAGATTCAGATCGTGATAGATAAGCGCCGGCGCCTTCGCTGTATCGGAACGCTGTTTAATCTCCGTCCATAAGCTGATCAGGAAGCGAATATCCGCGCGCAGATCGTCTTCGCTGGCCCCATCCGCCGCGGTGCGCACGATAAAGCCGCCACTGACAGTTCCCTTCTCGCTGATCAGGATGCGCTTGAGGCGCAGCCGCTCCTCGTCGGACGAGATCTTGCGCGAGACGCCCACATGATTGACCGTCGGCATGAAGACCAGGAAGCGGCCGGGGAGCGCGATGTGGCTGGTGATTCGCGCACCTTTCTTCGCAATCGGCTCCTTGGCTATCTGCACCAGGATTTCCTGCCCCTGCTTCAGCAGTTCGCTGATGATCGGCAGATCGCTGGTTTGGGTGTTTTGCCGGCGGCCGTTGTGCCGGCGGCGGCCGTCGTTACGCTGCCCGCGGCCTCCGCGGCGCTGATCGTCGCGTGGACGGCGAGCCGGCTGCCCGGCTACCGCGGCTACGTGCCCT
Organism: uncultured Acidobacteriaceae bacterium; assembly: GCA_963743365.1. Classification (GTDB taxonomy): domain Bacteria; phylum Acidobacteriota; class Terriglobia; order Terriglobales; family Acidobacteriaceae; genus PALSA-350. The sequence goes on along the minus strand of CAVUQE010000030.1, from coordinate 39,806 downwards.
TCCTCCGACTCTGTTTCCTCGCCCCCCTCAGCGATCTCCAGCTCATCTTCCGCTTCCTCCTCCTCTACTGTGAGCCCGGAAGCCTCGCCATCAATGCGCTGGTCAAGATGAGCATCGCGCACCATTTCGCCGATCGCCCCCCCGGCCGCAACTTCCTGGTCAAGCGTCTCCTCCTCCAGTTCCTGCAGGTCGTGGTCTTCGCTCTCGACATAAAGAGGCGTAAAGTCGTACTCCTCCTCCTCCGCGACCTCTTCCTCCTCCACCAGGCCGGTTACAGGAGCTTCGGATTCCAGCTCCTCATCCTCGTCTTCCTCTTCGAAGTCCGTTTCCGCTTCCACCAGGCCCGTGTCGGGCACAACCAACGCGGCGGCCTCATGGCCACCAGCATCCGGACGCATGTCTTCAATCTGCTGAAAAGCCTCCTCTTCAGGAGCGACTTCCTCTTCCTCAACCAGGCTGGAGGAGGAAGCAGCAAAGCGAAATTCGCTGGGCGCGGAAGGGTCGATACGATACGAGGCGGAGGCTTCCTCGGGCTCAAACTCTATCGCTGCCGCTAACGGCTCGTCCGCAAGGCTGCTCTGGACTTCGAGCTGGGTCGCAGAACTCAGTTCGGCTGCAGGCGCCGCTACTTCCGGCGTCCATACGGCTTCCGGCGCTTCTGCTTCATGGATCGCGGGAGCTTCCTCTGCCCCGGCCACAACCGCATGAGGCTCCAGATTTTCGGTTGAGACGGCAATTTCCTCGTCGTAGGCCGTCTCTTCCTCCACCTCAGAAGGAACAAGTGAATCGTGGTGGACCGGAGCCAGACGCTCGCCAGGGACACCGCGATACCGCGAAATGGATTCGCCAGGAAGCGGACCAGCGCCGTCCCATGCGAGTGGGGTCTCGATTAGAGTGGAAGGCTTGGCAAGGATGACACCGGCCCGTGGCTGCGAAGCCGGAGCATCGGCTGGCTTTGCGGGTGCAGCACTCTGACCGCCATACTTCGAAATCGACTCACCGGGAAGAGAGAACGCAACTGGGGGACGCGGGCCAGCTTCCACCGGTGCGGCTGGCTCGAAGGATGATTCGTCGCTGCGGGGTGATACTTCCGTGCGGGCTGGCGCTGCCTGGACCGTCTGGTCGTGGGCTGGAGCTGCCTGCTGTCCCCCTTGCTGTGGTGGGCGAAAGCCTTTCCGGCGGCCGCGCCGGCCACGCCAGCGCCGCGTTCCATCCTCAAACTCGCCTGTCGGCCCTTGACCTGATGCTGCTGGCCCTGCCGGGCCGCCGTTGCGCCGTGGAGCTTCTTCTTCCCCGGAAGCCGCACGCGGCGGGCGGTTATCCCGGGACTGCGGTTCCCGGGCTGCGCCCTCCTCCGGGCGGCCGTTCGCCGGAATTCGCTCAAAGTCGGAGGAGTCTTCCTGCTCCTCCATGAAATCCGTGACATACAGAAAAGCGTCGCGCTCCAGGCCCAAGTCGACAAATGCCGACTGCATGCCTGGAAGGACGCGGGTAACGCGACCCTTGTATATGGAACCGGCGAGAGTGTACTCATTCTCGCGCTCGTAATAGACCTCTGTAAGTTGATCGTCTTCGAGGATGGCCAGCCGCGTCTCATGGGGCGTGCTGGAAATACAAATTTCTTTTGACATGCTGCCTCTCCTGTCCGCAGGTCTCACCTGGCGGACGGCCGGCGCGGCAGATCGGAGGGGAAACTATCCCACTCCCGGGATACCGGGAAGAACTAGGTCAGCGAGCAAGCCTTGGGCAAAGGCGCGTGATCCATGGGGTGGAATCCAGCGAAATTCTTTGTGCGGGAGTACCGGCACAACACCGTACTGACCGGGATCGGTCTCTGTGCTGGCTGGGCTTCCAAGGCTCTCTGGACGCAAAGAGTCGGTGACCACTTCAGCCTTGTTTTCAGGCGGGGCCGTTACCCTTCTCTGCGTGCTCATTCCTAATCCTGCCCGGCCCCGGTGATTCACCAGGCCGGCGTATCTAAACTACTGAAAAACTTAAAGTTACTGACGCCGCCTCTGATGCGGCCCGCCTTCAGGCCGGGACCCAGCTCTAGTTCACAAAGCGGCTCATACGAACGTTCATCGCCATACCCAGAGCCAGGAAAGTGAACAAAACCGAGGACCCCCCGTAACTCATTAAAGGTAGAGGAATTCCCGTGACCGGCATAAGCCCGATGACCATTCCGACGTTAACTGCAATCTGAAAGATGAGTACAGCGACTACGCCCATGATCAGAAACGTACCGGATACATCCGCGGCTGTCTGAGCATTTTGAATCAAACGCGTCAATATGAGGAAGTATAACAGGAGAACAAACACGGCGCCGACGAAGCCATGTTCCTCACAGAACGCAGCAAAGATAAAGTCCGTGTAGGGAATAGGCAGGAAATCGCCCTGGGTCTGGGTACCTTTGGTGGCTCCCCGGCCCCAGACGCCTCCGTCGCCCACGGCAATCAGCGACTGCTTCACCTGGTAGCCGCTGCCTCTAGGGTCCGTGTCAGGATTCAGGAAGCTGGTGAGCCGCTGCTTCTGGTAAGGCTTGAGCACCTTGGCCCATACCGGCACCACCAGGACCAGGCCGGCGACCACCAGGATGACTCCCTTCTTCCACTCCAGGCCGCCCAGGAAGAGCCCCACGATGAGCACCGGGATGTAAGTGAGGGAGGTCCCCAGGTCCGGTTGCTTCAGCACCAGCAACATCGGCAGCCCAACCATCAGAAAAGCCTTGAAGATGTCACTCCAGGTCAGGTCCCTGCCGGCGAGGCCGGCGAAGTATCGCGCCATGGCGACAATCAGCACCACCTTGACCCACTCCGAGGGCTGAAAGTGAATCCCACCGGGTAACTTGATCCAGCGCCGCCCACCCATGACCTTGGTACCAAAGATCAGCACCGCCACCAGGGAGATGAGGCAGAAACCATAGACCCAGTGGACCGCCTCCAGCAGGCGGTGGTAGTTGATCAGCGAGAAGAGAAACATCGCGGCCAGGCCGCCGATCAGCCAGAAGATCTGCTTGGTCTCGAACCCCACAAACTTGGTATGGAGGGTGGCGCTATAGATCTCCAGGATGCTGATTATCGAAAGCAGCAGCACCATGGCCAGGAGCAACCAGTCGAAATCGCGAAATGAGATAAATCGCCGCATCGTTCTCCGTGTCGTTCTTAGTGCTGCACAGCAGTCGCCGGCTTCACGACTGCCACCTGGTTGTTGACCGGCGGCGCCGGTATCGTGAAGTGGCCGCCGTGCATTGCCGGGGCAGCGTCCTTGGCGGAAGCGGTGGTAACCTTCGCAGGCGCCTCCTCTGGCCGCTCCGACCATACCGCGCCCACCTCTACTTTCGCGGGCACCGTGGCTTCCTGGAGATTGTTATCCAGACGGCGCTGCTTATCGACGAAGGCTTCGATGACACGCGCAGCCAGGGGCGCAGACGCCTCGGCTCCCCAGCCGCCATGTTCCACCAAAACCACCACGGCGATATCCGGATTACGCCGCGGGGCGATGCCGACAAACCAGGCGTTGGCGCGCTCAGCACCCTTGCCTAGACTCTTCATTCCGGCGCTGTGGTTCACCACCTGCGCTGTGCCGGTCTTGCCGGCAAAGTCGATATTTTCCAAATGAGACGCCACTGCCGTACCGCTGCTGGTCGTGAGCGCCATGCCGTCGGTGATGGTCTCCCATATGGCAGGAGCGATCGGTATCGTCGCGTCGCCGCTGCCCGGGTACGAGTCATACATCGCCTGGCGATAATCGGCCGGTAACTGGTCGGGCTCGACTACGTGGGGGCGCTTGAGGACGCCGCCGGAAGCGATTCCCGCAATCGCCCGCACCAACTGGACAGGGCTGATAGCAACCGCTCCTTGCCCGATACCTACGGAGATTACCTCTCCGGCGTACCATTTCTCATGGAAGGTCTTCAGCTTCCATTCTTCCGACGGCATGGTGCCGCTCACTTCCCCGGGTAGATCGATGCCCGTCTTTTGCCCTATGCCTACTTTGTGGGCCCAATAGGCGATCTTCTCAATGCCCAGCCGTTCGGCGAGCGTGTAGTAGTAGGTATCGCAAGACAACGGGATGGCGTGCAGAATGTCGACTGGGCCGTGACGCTTATCGCAGGCAAAGAAGCGACCGTAGAACGTGCCGCCGCCGGTGCAGTTCACCTTCAGATCCTGCGCCACATTGTCTTCCAGGCCGGCCAGCGACATGATGATTTTGAATGTGGATCCTGGCGCCAGTTGGGCCTGAATGGCTTTATCCAGTAGAGGATGGCGAGGATCCGTAATGAGTTTGTTCCATTCATCCCGCGAGACCCGCACCGAGAAATCATTGGGATTGAATGCGGGCCGTGAGACCAGCGCCAACACCGCGCCGGTATGAGGGTCGATGGCGATAATTGCTCCGTTGCGATCACCCATCGCGGCCTCGGCGGCCTTCTGGATATCCAGATCGATGGTCAGCTTCAGGCCTTGTCCCGGAGTCGCCGGTTCCCGGCCCAATATGCCTACTTCCCTGCCATGACTGTCGACAATGATGTCCTGCGAGCCATCTTGACCACGTAGCAGTTGATCGTAGGACTGCTCCACGCCCGATTTGCCGACCACATCCCCCGGCTCGTAGTAGGCGTAGCGAGGGTCGTTCAGCATGTCGTCGCTTACCTCGCCGACGTAGCCGATCAGGTTAGCGGCAAAGCCGTTGCGCGGATAAAGCCGGCGCTGTTCATCGATGGTCTCCAGTTCAGGCAGCTCATCGCGGTGGGCCTCGATAAACTCCACCTCGTCCGGAGTGATGTCCTGTTTAAGCGGGATGGGCTCGTACTTGGGCGCCAGCGCGTAGTGCTTGAGCACCCCCTCCAGCTGATCCGGCGTCATGTGGAGCCCGCGCGAAATCAGGGGAAAATCCGCCCGCAGATCTCGTCCCGGCTCGCGGATAAGAAAGCAGGATACCGAAGGGTAGTTGTCCACCAGGAGCCGTCCCTCCCGGTCGAACAGCTTGCCCCGGGGAGCGAGGATGGGCACCTTCCGAATACGGTTCTGCTCGGCCAGGGTGCGGTAGTTTTGCGCACCAATCACCTGTAACCGCCATAGGCCCGAAAGCAGCACCAGCAGAATGGCAACGATCGCATACTGCACGATCGTCAGCTTGAACGCTGGCAGTCTCTCTTCCCGGTTAACCGATGAGTAATTGTCCATTTCCATGGCCCGCTACAGTTACTGTGACTCTTCCCGCCCTAATTCGCTGCATTTTTTTCTTGGCAACGACAAACTCTGGTTTTGAAGGGTACGGGCTTCAGCCCGTACGTAAATAGTCCTAAATAGATTCGGCTTTAGCCGCTGAGGGACGACTTCCCTCGAAACTCTTCAATCCCGTGGCCTTACCCGATCCAAAATATCGAAGAAAAACACACCCACTATCGAATTGATCACCGCTTTAATTACCTCATGCAGCCAGTTCGTATTGACATTGAACGCCAGCATGCGATGCATGATGAACAGGTAGATCCCGATGTTCAACATGGTGAAGGCAAAGTTGATCAGCAGGCGGGTCCCTGGATTCTCTACGTCGATCTTCACCCCCAGCGAGGCGGCAAAGAATCCCACAACGCACTGCGAAATCCCATTAATCCCCAGCGGACGGCTGGTCAGCGCGTCTTGAATGAGCCCAATCACCGCTCCGGTGACCGTGCCGGCAATTGGATTACGCCACCCTACCGAAAAGTAGATGGTCACCAGCAAAGGGAGATCGATGATGTCGAACTTGGGGATGAAACGCGGGATCAGGGCCTGCAGGAAAATTGCCAACAGCGGGACCAGCACCACTACGATCAGTGGATAGCGCTGCACATCCAGTTCACGACGCGCTAGTGATGCCGACATTGCCATAAAAGTCTTCTCCTACAACCAAACCACTCTAGACACCCAAACCACTTCTTCACTCCAAAACGTTCGCCCACCAGGCCCTACGCGTGCGAAACCCACGTTCGTATCGGGCACGACGTGGGTCGGGCGAAGCGATTGAGAATACGTCGGGCTGCCCTCAATTTCCTGTATAGGCCTAATGAGCCACGGCACTTCATGCGGTTTTCCTTGAGAGAAAACCGCACACGCGGATCTATCCAGCATCCACGTACAGGAAATTGAGGGTTTACCCCTGAGGTGTTGCTTTCCCTCCCAAGCTTTTCTGCCTCCCCTCATTGCGGCGAACTCCCGTTTCCCGGAGTTGCTGGAGGCTCAGCCCCGGGTTCAGGAGCGGCCGCAGGTTGATCGGCAGTCGGCGGTTTGGGCGCCTTTGGCTTAGGCGCAACCGGATGCGTTGTCCCTGGCACCCCCCCGTCGCCGGAAGCCGCATTGCCGCTTCCCGTGACACTGCTCGAAGAAGTCGAGGAATGATGGGGCTTGGCCGTACCGGCCTGGTCCGCCTTTTGTCCCGCCGCATCCTCATTTGCCGCCGTTTTCGCACTCTCTGCCTTGGGCGCAGGCGTCGCAGAAGCAGCCGGCGGCGTCGAAGCCGGGGTTGGAGCATACCTCGGATCGACCACCGACTGCCCCGGGGTCAACGCGCTAGCCTGGGGCGTCGAATTCGGAGTGTAATGATCCGCGTGCAAAGCCGGTGGCGGATGAAGCTTGACCGGAACCGTGTCCGGATTCACCGTCCCGTGATCCGCGGCGGGTGGCGTATCCGCAAGCGCACCCGGATTATCCAGGCCCGGCAGCCGCTCGGCCAGGATATCCGACGCCCTCTGTTGGGTTGCGGCGAGGGCCCCCTCGGCGGCGCTCTGTGCCAGGTCTTGCTTTTCCTTCTCCGGCATCTGATCCCCAGCCTGGGTGATCACCAGCAACTCTTCCAAGTGCCCTAAATTAGCCGCCGGCTTGATCAGGATGTCCATAAAGGGAGGATTCGACGTATCCGGGACCACTTGGTCGACGACCCCCACCGGCAGCCCGCGAGGATAGATCTGGTCTCCTCCGCTCGTAACCACACGTTCCCCAGGTTTGACCCGTTCATCGGGAAGCATGTTGATGATCTGCGGCTGGCCTAGGGCATTCCCGCGCAGGACCCCCCGCAGCCGCGTGGACTCCAAAATGACCCCCGCGCCGCTGGTCTGATCGGAGATCACCAGCACCTGCGAGGTGCTCGCGAAGACATCCTTCAACTTGCCTACAATGCCGTCGGGTGTGATCACGGCCATGTCCGGCTTGAGCCCGTCTTTGGCGCCCTTATCGATGTACAGGATGCGCGATTGGTCAGTTCCAGAGGTTCCGATGACCTGGGCCGGCACTGTGCTGTAGATGTAGTGCTCTTTGAAGGCCAGCAGCGCCTGCAGCCGTTGCCCTTGGCGAGCATCCTCGAGCAGAGTTGCCTGCTCTAACTGGAGGCGTCTTACCTGGTCCGTCAGCTCTTGATTTTGCACCCGGACATGGCGAAGATCGAGATAGTTCGCCCACAGACCGCGCAAGCCGCTCCCGCTGCCATGCAGAACCTTTTCCGGCGGCGACATGATGCCGATAGCCCAGTAGCGTATCAACCGCACCGCCGGCGCATCCCCACCACTAGGATTGGGCCTGCGCACCTGCACGGCTAACCCGATGATCTGGGCTACCAGAACTGCCACCAGGAACAGGATGTTCTTATACCGGCTCAAAGCAAATCCATGGCTGCGTTCGCGGACGAATCGACCATCCATCCCCTTGTTGGTTTATAAGTCGACTCGCCGGCTGATTAATCGATTTTGATTTTGCGCAGCAAACGGAAGTCACTCAGCATCTTGCCGGTGCCCAGCACCACGCTGGCCAGGGGATCATCGGCAATCGAAACCGGCAGGCCGGTCTCTTCGCGGATGCGCTTGTCAAGGTTCTTGATCAGCGCTCCGCCCCCGGTCAGCACGATGCCACGATCACTGATATCGGCGCTGAGTTCCGGCGGGGTGCGTTCCAGGGCAACGCGAATCGCGTTGAGAATCGTCGAGATGCATTCCGTAAGTGCCTCACGGATCTCGCTGTCATCGATCGTAATCGTCTTGGGCACGCCTTCTATGAGGTTGCGGCCCTTGATCTCCATGGTCAGCGGCTTGTCCAGCGGATACGCCGATCCAATGTCGATCTTGATCTGCTCCGCCGTGCGCTCGCCGATGAGCAGGTTGTACTTGCGCTTGAGGTAATTCATGATGGCTTCATCCATCTGGTTGCCGGCCATGCGGACGGAACGCGAATAGACGATGCCGGAGAGTGAAATAACAGCGATATCCGTGGTGCCGCCACCAATATCCACCACCATGTTGCCGCTGGGCTCGGTGATGGGCAAGCCCGCACCAATCGCGGCGACCATGGCCTGTTCTACCAGGAACACCTCGCTCGCCTTGGCGCGATAGGCGGAGTCTTCCACCGCCCGCTTCTCCACTTGAGTGATCTCCGAAGGCACGCCGATCACGATCCGCGGGTGCACCAGCATCTTGCGGTTGTGCGCCTTCTGGATGAAGTAGTTCAACATCTTTTCCGTGATTTTGAAGTCGGCGATGACGCCGTCCTTCATCGGCTTGATGGCGACGATATTGCCCGGAGTGCGGCCGAGCATTTCCTTGGCCTCTTTGCCAACCGCCTCGACCTCGCCGGTATTCTTGTTGATGGCGACGATGGAAGGCTCATTGACAACGATGCCTTTGCCACGCGCGTACACCAAGGTGTTCGCCGTGCCTAAATCGATTGCCAGATCGCTCGAGAATACGCTGAACAGCGAACGCACACCGTGCGTACGAGAAGAACGCGAATGGAAACCGTTTGATGACATGAATGCCGGGCTTTTCCTGACGACGGATTTCATTGTACGGCCACGGTTGCTTTGTTGCACCGCTACTCTTTTGAGTCTTTACCACCACTTTTAGGGCATATGCCCCGTTTTGGACTCGTTGCGACATAATCAATTATGGCTACGAAGATCTACAAAAACCTGATTGGCGGTCAGTGGGTGAGCGCCGAAACCGGCAAGACTTTTCTCAATCACAATCCCGCCAACGTCGACGATGTGGTGGGTGAGTTCCAAGCCTCGGGCGAAGCGGATGTGGACCGCGCGGTGCGGGCTGCTCGCGCGGCCTATCGTCACTGGCGTTTAGTACCTGCTCCCAAGCGAGGAGAGATCCTTTATCGCACCGGCAAGCTCCTCTTGCGGCACAAGGAAACCCTGGCCCGGGACATGACGCGGGAGATGGGAAAGGTCCTCAGCGAAACGCGTGGCGACGTGCAAGAGGCGGCCGACACCGCCTTTTACATGGCCGGTGAAGGGCGCAGGCTCTACGGCCAGACCACGCCCTCGGAATTGCCGGACAAGTTTGCCATGTCTGTGCGGATGCCGGTAGGCGTCTGCGGCATGATTACGCCCTGGAATTTCCCCATGGCGATTCCTTCATGGAAGCTCTTCCCTGCCCTGGTTTGCGGCAATACCTGTGTGATCAAACCGGCGGAAGACACTCCTCTCTCGACTTTCAACCTGGTGCAGTTGTTGCTGGAGGCCGGACTGCCGGATGGCGTGGTCAACATTGTGACCGGTTTTGGTCCGGATGCGGGTGCGCCTTTGGTCGTGCATCCCGAGGTAAACGCCATTTCCTTCACCGGCTCGAGCGAGGTGGGCCGGATTGTCGGTCAGACGGCTGCTGGCTTATTCAAGCCTTGCTCGTTGGAGATGGGCGGTAAGAACGCCATGATTGTGCTCGAAGACGCGAACCTCGATCTGGCGCTAGATGGGGCAGTCTGGGGGTCCTTCGGTACTACGGGTCAACGTTGCACAGCGACGAGCCGCATCATCGTGCAGAAGAGCGTCGTCGCCGAGTTCACCAGCAGGCTGGTGGAGCGTGCGCGAGCTCTCAAGGTGGGCGATGGCCTGGACGACCAGGTGCAGATGGGCCCGCAGATCAACCAGCAGCAGCTAGAGACTTCCGAGCGCTACACCGCAATAGCGAAGAAGGAGGGAGCCGGGCTCTTGACAGGTGGCGAACGTTTGTCTGGCGCTGGCTTGGACAAGGGCTATTTCTTTGCCCCCACGGTCTTCGGCGGCGTAGCTGCTGAGATGCGCATCGCCCGGGAGGAGGTCTTTGGACCGGTAGTGAGTCTGCTTGAGTGCGACAATTTCGATCAAGCGATCACCATTGCGAATGGAATCCAATATGGGCTTTCCACTGCGCTATATTCTCGCAACGTAAACCAGGCATTGAAGGCGGTGCGTGACCTGGAAGCCGGTATCACTTACATTAATGCGCCGACGATAGGGGCCGAAGTGCATTTGCCCTTCGGCGGCGTCAAGCAGACTGGCAACGGGCATCGCGAAGGCGGCACCGGCGCCTTAGATTTTTACACATCGTGGAAAGCAGTCTATATAGACTATTCCGACCGCCTGCAACGAGCCCAAATCGACACAGCCGAGTAGAAGGTAGGCAAAAAAAGGCGGCCGCAACCACTCTCCAAACCTCCCATCCAAATAACCGATCCTAAGGTCCCAAACAGATTTAAACTTTGTCATCCCGAGCACAGCCGAGGGATCTGCAGTTCACTCTCGGCTGCAGGGAGTGTAAGCGATGGGCAAACGCGAACACCACTCCTACGTCTATATCATTGCCAGTCGAACGCGCGTTCTTTACTGCGGCATGACTAACAGCATTGCACGCAGAACGGGCGAACATCGAGCGGCCGTTATTCCAGGCTTTACGGCAGACTATCAATGCCATCCCCTTGTTTGGTATGAGCATTACCGATATGTACATAACGCCATCGACAGAGAGAAGCGAATCAAGCGCTGGACACGTGCTAAGAAAATACACCTCCTCGAAGAGACGAACCCTTCTTGGGCCGATTTAAGCGAAGAGTGGAGGGTAGAAACTGCAGATCCCTCCGCTACGCTTCGCTCCGGCCGGGATGACGAAATTTAGCGCGGCTTACTTTCTAAAAGGTCAACCAAATTCGGATGGCAAATTCTAAGCGGTTACCACAAGAGCGGTCGGATGACAGGTTTTAAGGCGGTTTTCTAAGAGAGAGGTCGGCCATTGGATGAACTTTGCACGGCTACCCCACAGCCAGCCCTGCGGGACACGAAGAGACCAGGGTCATAGATCTGCCGCCAAACCCGCCCCATAAGCGCCCCCACCCCCGCATTTGCTAGCATTCCCTAGCGAGGCAAATTCTAGATGATCATTGGTGTTCCCAAGGAAGTGAAAGACCACGAATCCCGCGTTGGCATCACCCCTGCCGGTGTAAAAGCCCTGGTCGATGCGAGCCATACCGTGCTGGTGGAAACCCATGCCGGGGACCTCTCTGCCTTCTCGGACGACGACTATCAATCCGCAGGAGCCGAGATCGTCGGCGCGGCCTACAACGTCTGGGGACACGCCGACATGATCGTCAAAGTCAAGGAACCGGTCGAGAGCGAGTATCACTTCTTTCGCGAAGGCCTGGTGCTCTTCACCTATTTGCACCTGGCGCCCCTGCCTGCGCTGACCGACCGCCTGCTGGCAACTAAAGTGACCGGCATCGCCTACGAAACCATCCGCGACCGCGCCGGCACTCTCCCTCTACTCACCCCCATGTCTGAAGTCGCGGGAAGAATGTCAGTGCAAGTAGGCGCAACCTACCTGGAAAAAGAAAAGGGCGGCCGCGGAGTATTGCTCGCTGGAGTGCCCGGAGTACCTCCGGCAACCGTCTGCATTCTGGGAGGCGGCATCGTAGGCACCAACGCTGCCAAGATCGCGCTCGGCATGGGCGCAAACGTAACTATCGTCGATCTCAATCTCAACCGGCTGCGCGAACTCGACGATATCTTCAACGGCCGCGTCTACACCCTGGCATCAAACTCCTACAACGTCGCTCGCGCTGTGCAAGGCGCCGACCTGGTCATTGGCGGCGTGCTCATCCCCGGAGCTTCGGCTCCCAAGATCGTGACCCGGCAAATGGTCTCCAGAATGAAAAAAGGAGCCGTCGTCGTCGACGTCGCCATCGATCAGGGCGGCTGCATCGAAACCGCCCGCCCCACGACCCACAGCGACCCCTCTTTCGTGGTCGACGGAGTAGTCCATTACTGCGTCACAAATATGCCAGCCGCTGTTCCAAATACCTCAACCCTGGCCCTCACCAACGCTACTTTCCCGTACGTGCTCCGCCTCGCTCAGCATGGGGCAGCAGCTGCAATCAAGGCCGACGCAGGGATGGCTGAAGGAGTCAATACGTACGCCGGACAACTGACCTACAAAGGAGTGGCCCAATCCCTGGGCAGGGAGTGGAAGCCGGTACTCGACCTATTGGGCTAACTGTAATTACCGGCGAGTTCCATGGCCGGAACTCGCCGGTACAATGTTGAGTATTTACTGAGCTGCGGGTCCGCCGGCCGGCGCGCCCCCACGCTCCTGCATCTGCTGCTGTCTCCGCTGTTGATCCTGCGCAAACTTCTGCTTCTGACTATCGTTCAAGACCGCCTGGATCTTGCCGCTCGAGTCATCGCGGATGCTCTTCATCTTGGCCATCCTGTCTTCCCGGGACAAAGAGCTGTCCTGACGCAGGGCTTGCATCTGCTGCTGCTGGTCGGCAAGGATGGGCTTGATTTGAGCCTGCTGATCTGACGACAAGTTGTAGCGCTTGGTCATGCGCGCAACCTGTTCATCGGGAGTCTGATGGCCGCCCCATTGTCCATGGCCACCCCCTTGTTGCGGGGCAGAGGCTTCGGGTGGGGGAGCTGCACTATCTTGCTGCGCAAAAGCGGCAGCCGAACAAAGGGTCAGTCCAGTGGCCAAAAGACCACTGATCGCTAGACGGCAAAGTTGATTCTTCATGGGATGTTTCTCCTGCGTATCTACTTCACTGATAGGAACCCGTACTCCGGCGCTTGGTTGCTGGGGAACCCAAACCCTACCAGCGACAGGCTCACAATTTTGGCGGCATGGGAACGGGAGCGGACCGCAAACCACAGGAAAGAAGCCCGGCCGGCTGGCCTCCGGCCGCAAGATATGCATAAGCGAAGACCACCTGGTACTCGCGCTCTCCGGGATAAGAGCACATCGGACAACCCGGCTTGTACTCGAGTACGGGGTTCTCCTGCTGGCTTTCGACCCATTCCCTCGACTGGTGCGCCGGTAGCGTCAGGAGCTTGGTTTCGGCCCCCGCCGGAGGCGCATACACTACCACCCTTCCATGCTCGTTGCCCGCGTCCAGCAGGCTTCCACCAGCTCCATTCGATGCCCTCCACAGCCAGCGGCCATTGGAGCGCGCATACCAGTGCGAACTGGAAGGAACCGGCTGGGCAAGCCTGATCTCCCGGGCCGTCCGGTTGACCAATACAAAACGAAAGCCCGGCCCCTGATCCGGGCCGGCCAAGGCAAGATAATTCGCCGATAGAGATACGCCGGAGCAGATAGGAACCGACCGCACGGGCCTCGTGGATACGCCGTCGGCCGCCTGGCAAGCGATAGAAGCCGAGCAGGCAAAAACCACGAAACTAGCCAGGCGAAACAGCGCTGCCGGGGAAGTTGCGATCACACCACTCCTTTCCCCTCCACGATGTGGATATACCGGTTGGGAGCAAGATTGGTGAGTTTCTCGATCTGCTTACTCGGTGCAGGCCAATGAATTTCCAACTCGTCGATCTTCGTTGCGGCGCCAATCCCCAGCACTTCGCGGGGATCGTGCGAAGAGAGATAGCTGCCACCATTATTCTTAAGCCGCTCGTACTTCTTGCCGCCAATCTTCCAAATCATGCGCGCGCCAATTGCGTCGCGATTGCAGGTGACCCCCTCCAGCTTCAGACCTAGCCAATTGTTGCCCTTGGCCGCGTTGTTCTTCAACAGCACGGGAGGTCCGCCGTTGACGCCAACAATTACGTCCACGGCGCCGTCATTGTTGTAATCGCCTACAGCCAATCCTCGCGCCGGCCAATCCTCTTTGAATGCCGGACCTGCGTTCGCGCTTACATCGTGCAACTTGTGATCCGCACCCTGGTGAAACAACAGCAGCGGCTCTTTGTAATGTACCTGCATCGAGTACGAATCGATCATGTCGTCAGGATGGCCATTGGCCAGTATCAAATCAATCAGGCCGTCGTTGTCGTAATCGAAGTACTTCAAACCCCACCCGCTCATCAATCGTGTGCTGCGAGCCACCCCTTCGATCTGCGCCGCATCGGAAAACGATTCATCTTTATTGTTGATGTAAACCGAGTACATCTCGTGGTCTACGTTGGAGACAAACAGATCCTGCCATCCAGTTCCGTGTAGGTCCGCGGCGTCTACTCCCATGCCCGAACGAGGTCGTCCGCTGTCGCTGAAACCAACCCCCGCCTGCAAAGCGATCTCATCCCATTTCCACTGGCCATTCGCTCCCGGACCGCGATTCACGAAGAGAAAATTCTGCACCGTGTCATTCGCCACAAACAAGTCCATGCGGCCATCATTGTTGATGTCGGTTGCGACGACCCCCAGGCCTTTGCCCAGTGCTGATGCAATGGCTGTTCCCTTGGTGACGTCAGTGAACGTGCCGTCGCCATTGTTGTGATACAGAAAACTGGTGCTGGGTTTGAACACCCGGGGGACACAGTAATAGTTTCTGCCGATCTGGTTATTGCCGCACTCCAGCTTGCGCACCCCGCCATATTCCACAAAGCTGCAGATAAAGAGATCGAGCCTGCCGTCGTTGTCGTAATCGAACCAGACAGCACTGGTAGTGAAGCCGGGTGTGGCGACGCCGGCGTGATCGGTCACGTCGCTGAACGTTCCGTCGTGATTGTTCTTATAAAGGATGCAGCTCCCGTAAGCGGTCACCAATATGTCCGGCCAGCCGTCGTTGTCGTAGTCCCCTACGGCGACGCCCATGCCGAAATATTTCCCTCCCACTCCCGCCTTTTCCGTGACGTCAGTAAACGTTCCGTCGCGGTTGTTCTTATACAGAGCATTGCGCACCGGCTTGGGTGGTTTCCAAAAATCGCAGGGGCCACTATTCACCAGGAAGATATCAATCCAGCCATCGTTGTCGTAGTCCAGAAAGGCGCAGCCCGGGCCCAGCGCTTCGGGCAGGTAGCGGCTCGGAGACATGGCATTTTCATGCACCCAGGCAATGCCGGAGGCCGATGCCGGCACTTCGCTGAACAATGGCCCGTTTGAAGCTGTCGCCGCCGGTGAGGAAACGCCAATAACGTTTGCGGCCCCCGCTAGCATGCCCAACCGCAGAAGCCCGCGTCTGGAAAAAGTCATTGAACCTATCCTAATCTCCTAGCGCTCTCTCTTCAGGTGTATCCCAAGAACCGTGCCCTAGCCCGGGAAGGGTTCATTGGGCTTCACAATCCGGATGCGATGATCAGTGAATTTGTAGTGTGCTCCTGGCAACTCGATCCTCGGCATGTGACAGGACACGCACTTGTCTTTAGAGACCGGACAGGCCTTGGCGCCGGGTTTTCCACCCGCGTGGCAGGCCAGGCACTTGGGATCGAAATTTACTTTCTGCGGGTCGTCGAAGTCGTGATGTGGGTTGTGGCAGGCCAGGCAACTGATGCGCGCGTCGTCCGGGTCGTAGCACTTGCTGCCCGTCAGCCGGTAGGGCTGGAAGCGAATGTCGGCAATACTGGGGTTTCCCAGCGCAACCACTTGCGCCCACGTGCGATGACACTGACCGCAGAAGTTGGAAGCCTGTTCCGCAGAGAGACCGATCAACTTGTGTAAATCTTTTGGCGGCGCGAGGTCGTGGTTGCCCGCCACCACTGCTGCCAAGTGCGCGTCGATTCCTTGATGACAGTGCGCGCACTGCACTCCTGGAACCAACTTGTCCAAGGTGAGCTGCCTTCCCTGCACCGCATTGGTCGCATGGCATCCGAAGCAGCTCAACTTCTCATCCATGTGAATCAATCGCCCGGCCGCCTGGGTCAGGTCCGCCGGTGTCGTGCCCTCATACCCCATGGTGGTGCCAAGACCCTTCAATTCCCGGAACCAACTCACACGGCTCTCATACAGCTGGCCGTCTTTCTCCAGGATATACGTCTGGCCCAACGCTGCACTGCCTCCCATCGCCCACGCGATGGGCATGGTCACGGTATTGGTTCCGTCGGTGACCGAGTATTCGCTTTCGTTCCCCTTGCGTTCAATGCGATAGGTGTACTTGCCCACGGTCGTGGTAAGCAGGGGATGTTCGTTGAGAACCTTGCACTTGTCCACCGTCTCGAGCGCGTGCGCCATGTAGGTATTGGGTTGGGTCAAGGCCTCCACATGACATCGCGCGCACGCCGCTGGAGCCACATTGTCCGTTTGCGCTGCCGTGGCTACAGGCAACAGCAGACAGAAAAGCAGTCCGTACCACTTCATCACCGCGCTCCCTCAGGGTTTGAACAAGCTACGGAAAACTCTTCGAACGTGTGATCCGCCGTTACAGGCTGCAGAAAACTCATGTTTGATATCAGGCCACGACTTTACAGCTTGGGGAAAAACCCCGTTTCTTGAAGGGTACGGGCTTCAGCCCGTACATAAGTGGTTGTAGCTAGGTCCGGCTTTACCCGCTGAGGGATTGTCTTCCTTCCCTCCTTAGGCTTTTCCAGTAACCTGTTTGCCACTGCAGCATCTACCCTCGGCAGATTGAAGGCGGAGAGAAAACGTCGGCACGAAGGGCACGTGTGCCATATACAGCATCGGTACAAAGGGCACGCCTTCAGCCGTGCCATATACAGCGTCGGTACGAAGGTCACGGCTTCAGCCGTGCCATGTACAGCTAGCCTGATGAGTGCTTTAGCCCCTGAAGTCTTGCCGCGCGCTTCTATCACTGGAGCTTGGCGCCAGGCTGCTTGGCCTGTGCTTGCGCCGTCAACTTGAGAACCGTCTCCCGCTCTCGCTTGCTGTCTTCCGGCCGTTTGAGGCGATAGTAAACCAGCGACAAGGAGACGTGCGCCTCGGTAAATTGCGGAGACTCCTTCACCAAACCTTCGAGAATCTTCCGCGCGTCCTCGAGACGGTCTTGATCGATAGCCACCAACGCCAACTGATAACGAACGCCGGGGTCTCCCGGCCGCGACGCCTGCGCCCGGAGGAAGTATTTCTCGGCCTCGTCATACTTTTGTTCCTGCCTGGCAGCAGCGCCCAGTTGCAGGTTCGCGTCAAAGTTGTATGGGTCCACTTTCAATTCAATCTTGTATTCCTTTGCTGACATGTCAGAGTCGCCGGTGTACACCAACGCTTTGGCGTACAGGACATGCACCTCGGGAAGATTGGGATTGAGCGCAACCGCCTTCGCGAACTCATCCCGGGCGCCGGCATAATCCTGAACATTCATTTTTGCCGAGCCCATCATCAGGTGCGCTTCCGCCGAGTCACCGTTGCGCAGAATCCGATCGACCAGCACCTCGCCCTCCTCGACGCGCTTCTGCCGTATCAACGCTGTTCCCAGCATGTAAGCAACCGCCAGATCGTCTGGATACTTTTGCTCCTCCGGCTCGAGGATGCGAATCACATCGTCTTCGCGTGCCATGCGCAAATAGCAGTCCGCCAGCAACAGTACCGCCTGGTGATTTGAGGGCTCCTCCGCGTAGACTTTCTCCAACTCCGTTGCTGCATCGTCGATCTTCCCCATCTTGTAATACAACAGGGCAAGATTCAGCCTGGCGCCCGCGAGTTTAGGAGATTGCTTGAGGGCAATCTTGTATTCCTGAAGAGCCTCTTCAAACCGGCCCAACCCAACCAAGGCCGCGCCCAGGTTGGAATGGATCGCCGTAGCCTCGGGATGCAACTTCAGAAATTGCCGGTATCCGGTAACCGCGCCCTCAAGATCACCCGACTGCTGCTTTTGCATGGCCTCCTGCACCAGCTGTTGCTGCTGCTGGGGGCTCATCTGTGCCTGCGCTGTGCCTGAGGGGACTAGGGCGAGGACTAAAGCAAAAAGAAGTGAGGGCTTCTGCATACCGGCAACTGTTCTGTGTTACCAGAACAAGTATAACGGCACATCAGAAGCCCCCGGGGTTTATTCCGCTGTCGTTTATGCTCCCATGGAATCAGAAGTAAAACTTGGCTCCAAACTCGATAATGCGCTGTCCTTGCTTTTGGTTGGAGACACCAAAGGTGGTGTTCGCCTGGGTGATCACTTGCGAGACCGGATCCTGCTCGAATTGCAGGGTCAGATTGCTCCCGCTGGGGAACGAATACAGCGGATGGTTAAGGAAGTTATATGCCTGCGCACGGATTTGCAGCTTCATACTTTCGCGGATGGCGAAGTTCTTGAAGATCGACAGATCAGAGTCGAAAAATGCAGGTCCGTAGGCTGCAGGTAGCAATATAGGGCCGCCTTGACCGGGTACTGTGGGCGGTGCGAAGCAGTTGGAGTTTACATAGACATGTGAACCAGGATTTCCCGGATGGGTGTTGCCGCAGGTATACAGCGGGTTCAACGTCTGGTCACTGGTTCCCAGGATGGATTGATTGTTAATAGCGATACCAGTCGGGTTCGTCGTGCTGATAGAGCCGGGAATGATCGCAGCCGATTGCGGGCACGAGATACCAGCAGCTGTCTCTGCCGCCGTGGCTACGCAGGTAAGTGACATGTTGTAGTTCTGATTCGGTGTCTGGTTGCTGATGTTGCCGCCATAGGTGAGGTTGGCGCCGCTCTCCAACTGCGTAATGCCGGAGAGCTGCCATCCATTGACTGCGCCGTCAACGAAAGCATTCGAGTGCACCACCGTTCCAAGATCAAAGGAGTAGGCCGCATTGAACAGGTTTCTGCGATCTGAGGCCTGCGCGCCATAGTTTGCACTGAGGCTGAATGGGTCGTTCGTCGGGTTCACGATGCCCATGGCCTTCTGCCACGTGTAGTTAGCCTGAATGACGGATCTACCCGCATGCCGTACCCAGCTGACCTGTAAGCCGTTGTAGTTGGCGTACAAGTTGTTGGTGGCTTGAACCACGTTGCCGTAGCCCTGCAACGGGCGGTAATTGTTGGCATTGGCTGTGGCCGGGTCGGGAGCCGACAGCATAGCGCCGTAGGGGACCAGGTTGAAGCTGCTGCCCACACCGCCGGCTTGGTTCAACTGGTCACGGCTCCGGTTGCCCACATAGCCAATTTCCAACAGGCCCTGCCACGGCGTTTGCTGGTCGATGTTAACGCTCCAGCTGTCGGAATACGGTTGATTGTTATCCGTAGAATCGACAGCAGCAGGGGTAGACGGTGTGAGAGCTAAATTCAAACAAGATATTTGTCCAACAATAAGAGGGGACCCTGCGGCAGGATTCGTAGGGCAGCCTGGGCCTCCAACCCAGTTACTGGGCGCCAGGTTGACCTGCTTAACCCCGGCGGAGGCGTCCAAACCGGCTGTGAACTGGCCGGAGTGGTAGTAGAAACGGCCCCAGCCACCGCGAACAACAGTCCGGCCCGTTCCATAGATATCGTAGGCCGCCCCCAGGCGGGGTTGATAGAACAAAGTCCGCGTCGGGAACCCTGCCACGGGAACGGATTTGTCGATAGCATGCCACTCATAGCCGCAGTACGCAGACGCGCAGCTTGGGCTGAAGGCGGATGGGTTGAAGATGGAATAGCCGAAACCGAGGTCATCTTCCCACGGTTGGAAATGGGTGAAGCGAACACCGGCATTGATGGTTAGCTTCCTGGTGGCCTTCCACGAGTCCTGAACAAAGAACTCGAGGGTGTTGTAGCTAATTTCGTTGAGACGGTTAAAGTTGGCCTCGTTATAGCTGTTGAGATTGCCGGTCAACAGATCGGCGTACTCATTGCCGTAGCTGAAAGAATTGCCCGCGGAAACCAGCGCTTCGCCGTTGGTGTTGTCATTGGCCGGCTGTGAGTTGCGAATCCACTCGTAGAAGAAGCCAACCTTGAGCGTGTGATCGCCCTTCACCTTGGTCAGCGTATCGCTCATGCTGGGCATCCACTTGTCGGCAAACAAGCCCGCGGAGCCACCATCTTCAAACCCACCGGGATTGAAGACCAACGCCGCTTCACTCGGACCAAAGTTACCGAACGAAGGAATCTGGGCTACGCCGTTGTTGAACGCACCCTTGTAGTTGTAGCCAACGTTGGAGCGATTCACCTTCGCCGGATCCGCGAAAATGTTCGGGAACCCTACATAGGTAAACGCAAAGACCGTTTCATTGGTCATGGTTGGGTTGAAGACGTGGGTGATCGAGCCGGAAATTGAATCTGACTTATTCTTTCCTTCGATCGGCGTTGGATAAGGCACTTGGTCGGTATTGCGCCACCACAGACCTACCGGGAACTGCTGAACTTCGCGCTGGTAGTTGTAGCGAACAAATACCTTGGTCGCATCGCTGACGTTCCAGTCGCCACGAATCGCCCACTGCCTGTTGTTTTGATTGAAGATTTCTGCCTGCGTGTAGTTGTAACCACCGGTGGAATTGGGATTCGCGTTTGGCGCAGGAAAGAGCTTTGCCAGCGCAAGCATATTGGGATCAAGGCAGGCGCCGTTGGCAGGACCACTGCAGGGGCTCAATTGCGTCGTGCCACCGAACTTGGCAATGGC
The DNA here is from genome assembly GCA_963743365.1 of uncultured Acidobacteriaceae bacterium. Taxonomy (GTDB): domain Bacteria; phylum Acidobacteriota; class Terriglobia; order Terriglobales; family Acidobacteriaceae; genus PALSA-350. The sequence goes on along the minus strand of CAVUQE010000030.1, from coordinate 19,334 downwards.
GGCATTCGTAAGCGCGCCTGGAGCCTTACCGGACGCGGTGACCGTTCCCTCCTGGGCTATCGACGCGGGTGAGAAATCGCCGGCAAGCTCGCTAGCTGGCGGTGTGGTCGCCCGGAGCAAACCAGTATCCAGAACCTGGTAGTAGTACTCAAAACCAGTCCAGAAAAACAGCTTGGTATTGTCTTTGTGGAAGCGGGTTCCGGGAATGAAGATGGGGCCACCGATTGTGCCGCCAGGGTAGTAGTACTTGTTCTGCGGCTGCTTTACATTGCTGTAGTTGTTCAACCAGTCATTGGCATTGAGCGCGGCGTTACGAGCCGTGAAGAAGGCGCTGCCGTGGTAGCTGGTGCCGCCGGCCTTGGTGACCGACGTGATTAAGATGGGCCCCTTCTGGTCTTCTGCGGCGAAGTTGGAAGTCAGCACCTTGAATTCCTGCAAAAAGTCAGAATTGGGGTTGACCGGCGTATCGCAGTTGCAGCCAGGATCGGAGACATGCGCTCCGTCGGCCACGATGTCCAGTGTGTTGCTTGGCAAACCGTTGTAGGAATAGGCGGCGTTGAGAGGGCTCTGGCTGCCGGAGTCACCGTTGGCGTTGATGCCGATGGTCGCGCCGTTGTAGTTCGACTTATTGCTGGTGCCGTTCTCAAGGCCGAAGCCGGGGACGATCTTGATGTACTCGGCGGCGTTGCTGCCCACCTGGGTGAAGTTCTCCAGTTCCTTGGTGCTAAGTGCAAAGGAGCGCTCGCCGGAGTCAGTGGTGGCCAGCGCGATGTTCTCAGCATTGACGGAGACGGTCTGGGCGGCGGTACCGACGCTCAGTGTGACGTTGACGCTCTTGTGCTCACCGCCACCCAACGCGATATTCGACGCCGCGTAGTCCTTGAAGCCGGCCGCCGAGACCGACAAATTGTAGGTCCCGACCGGCACCGACGGGAAATTATAGAAACCGGCGCCGTCGCTGACAGTGTTGCGGGCAGAGCCGGAGGTGGCGTCGGTGAGTGTGATCTTTGCGTTGGGAACCACAGCACCGGTGGGATCGCTCAGAACACCGTCGAGGGTGCCGAAAACGCCTTGGGCGACTAGAAACCTTCCGCAGAAGGCAAGCAGGCAAACAAACGCGGCTATGCGCAACACATGTTTTACGTTCACTGACACACCTCTCCAAAACAAAGCAAGTAAAACGATTCTGTAACGAACCTATTTTTTAGATCGACCGCTATCTAAGACCCCCGCACATGGCCTTGTCAAGCGAATTTGTAGAAGATATTTTGCGGCCCCCGGGGAACAGTACACCCAGCTGTGCAAATGATGGAGATCAGGGCGGTTGGGCCTGTGCCGTCTAGCTGGAAGGCTTCTTTATCTTTTTGCAGACTGTCCCATAAATTCCCGTTTTTCAGGTACTTTCCAGGGGCGAAACCGACCCGCCCTCGCCCTGCTGATCCCAGTTCACATAGGAGACCCTACAAATATCAGTAACTGTTCCCGAAAAGGTACTGCCAGTTACGAAATGTATACGGCGCGACGACTTGGAGAGAGGAAAGCGTGAATTTCTTTGCACCATCCCCCCTGCTTAAGGCTGGATGGGAGGGGATCAGAGCTGCTTTACCATGTGGACAATGGGGAGGGAGACCCCGGGTCGAAGAGGAACCTCACGCTGCCCGGCTTCGACGTAACCCCGAGCGCTATAGAGGGGCACTCCGGTCAGCGTGGCCCCCATCTCCAGCCGCCGGAAACCCGCCGTTACTGCAGCTGCCTCACAAACCTCGAGAATCCTGCTCCCGACCCCCTGGCGCGCCCAGTCAGGGTGTACGAAGAAAGCCCGTATCTTGGCCGCATCGTGCTCAGGATCCAGAAGTGCATCTTCACGGCCGGTGCAGTGGTCGCTTCCAAAGAGCGTCTTGCGCTTGCTCCAGCCTCCGCAGCCGGCTATGACCTTCTCCTGACCGACCCTGGCTTCGGCCACAAAATACGTGCCGTCCTCGATCAACTGTGTATCCACCCCAAAAACCAGATCCAAAGCCTGCTCTCTCTGCTGGAGCGTATAGTCGCCCGTCTGCAGGCCCAGGACGGACGCGCGGATGAGCTTCTCGAGCACCGGAACGTCGGCCATGACAGCTTGTCGGACCATCAGGAGCATGGCTTGCAGGATAGCAAGAGCCGGATAGCGATTACTTAGGTAATCATCGAACTGCGCTAGGAACGACTCGGGAAAAGGGGGCTTGTATCAGGCCACGATTTCAGTCGGGCCGCACACTTTGACTCTCCTGCAGATACTGGATGTATCCCAGCAGGGCTCCCCAGTGATAAAACCTGTCGCTGCTGCGCACATCGTCTCCAATGCCGGTTATGCCGTTATAGTTCTCGTGGACGTGACCGTTCTTTTTCCATTCCTGGAGAAAGAGGTCGTAGGATTTCTGCGCAAACTGGCGCGAAACTTCCGGGTCGTCATAATTACGCAACCCAAGGTACACGAGATAATTCATCGGACCCCAAATGCGCCCGCGCCAATAATCCTGATCCTTAAACGCTGGATCATCCCGGGCGATCGAAGGAATAACCCATTCGCCCCAGAATTCCTTCGGGTTCATCAAGTGGCGCTTGATCATGACCTCAGCCTGCTGCGGCGTCGCCGCTTTCGCCAGCAGCGGATAGAAATTGGTCGGCGAAAGCCGGGTACTGAACTGGCCGGTATGTAAATCCTTATTCAGAAAGATACCCACATCGCTATTCCACAAAGTTGCGAGCTTCGCCCGATAGCGCGCGGCTCGCTGGCGAATCTCCTTGGCTGCAGCAACCTCACCCAAAGTATCAGCCACCGTTGCCAATGCGTCGCAATCGGCGATGTACATGCTCATAAGGCCAACGTCGGCGAATTCCAGCTTGTGCGTGGCCGCATCGTAGACGGTATCGTCATACATCGGACTGTTGTCCAGTCCGGACTCGAGAATGGCGCCCGCGCGGGTTCCGCGCGACTTGTCGTCCAGGTTCTCCGGCGCATTATTCCCGTCGCTTCCCCACGTCAGATAGCCTTCAACATCGCGGTTTGCCGCCCACCAACGATTCCAGCGCAGCAACGGCGCAAAGGCTTCCTCCAGGAACCATCGATCGTGGAATCGTTGATAGATGCCGAGCACTGTAATGGATCCGACTGGAGGCTCGGACCGGTCAGAACTTTTCCAGCCTCCGGAACGGGCATAGTTGGGCACAAAGCCCTGCTGGGTCTCACTGCGCAAGGTTTCAATGGCATCGGCATAAGCCAGGTCACGGTCGCCCACCGATGCCATCGTCGCCGCAAAAAATGTATCCCAATCGAAGATGACGTAGCCGCCCCAAGTCACACTCCACACCCGGCTCACCGGTGAGATCACCCGGCGCCCTTCCGGCTCGTAAATCGTGTCCCATCCCAGAACCGTCTGAATCGCATCGACCACATCCGCGGTCTTCCCGTCTTTCGCCACGGATTGTTGATAGGCTTCTCGCGCGCGCTCGATGATCGCCTGAATCTTGTCGATGCCAAGGGGCGCGCCGGTGCTGATCCCGACCGGTTGAACAAAATCCGTGGAGAAGTATGGACCGCTCACGGGTAAGTTCACATCTTCTTGGGAACTGGCGCCCTTCTCGCAGGTGCAATACACCGCAATGGCCCGGCCCGGACCGCGCGCCTCAATCCGGCTCGCCTCTTTCGCAACACTGCCAGGCCGGTCCCAGAGATAGTCCACGGAAAAAACAATCGTCGCGGGTAGCGGCGATAACGGCCGCGAGGGAAGCGGGGTCGCAAGCATGACCAGGTTGCTGCCATCATGGGCCGTCTGCAGCCGCAGTGCGTGACCCTTCCAGGAAAGGCGCAAGTCGGTATAACTTCCGTCCCAGGAATGAGGCCCGGGAAAGACCTGCTCCGCATCTGGGCTCAATCTCCCGATGAGGGCATCACCCAAAAACGCATCCTGCCACAACGTGGTGTTGTGCTTCAGCCCCACATGGATGGCCAATCCGTCAGGCAACAGCACCTGAGTGGTGACACTGTGCACGTCCCATGTGTTCCACCCCACGGCCAGCCGCTGTTGCAATTCTTGATAGCGTGCAGAGCCAGGAGCCAAAGCTGGTTGCGCCGCGCTTCGCGAGGCTAACGATTGGCCCCGGACAATCCCCGGTGCAGCAGCCAGAAAAATTGCCACCAACCAGGCGGCGCCGATCCGCTTCATAGGCCCCTCTGAAAACCCCGATGATAGCAGGCAGTTAGGTATTTGCTTGCGCAGCTCGCGACGGCTCTGAGAGTAGGCTAGCATTCAACTTTCGCTCACCAACAGGAGGCCGGTCATGCCCGGACCCCGCTCTCACGGACTTCCCAGCCCCACCGTCTGCGCATGGATTGTCATTGCCATGCTGGCAATGATTGTCATCCCCGCCGTCATCACTCTTCAGACCGTCCATCATCCGTCCCCGCCCCTTCCTGTCGACCAACACTCCACACCGCACGGCTATACCATCAGCCTTCTGCTATTCATCGTTCCGGCGGCGATCATCGCCGGGTGGTTGGTGCCCACTGAGGGATTGCACATTCCCAAGCAGGCTTTCTGCTGGACCCTTGCCATCCTCGTTCCTCTGGGCTTCTTGCTGGATTTCTTCTTCGCCCAGTGGTTCTTCGACTATCCCAATGTGGGCGCAACCCTGGGCTGGCGCGCCCCCGCGCTCGGCAGGCCGGTTCCAGTGGAAGAGTACGTCTTTTATTTCACCGGCTTTCTCGCCGTCCTTCTTCTATATATCTGGCTGGGGGAGTTTTGGCTGGCGGCCTACAACGTCGTTGATTATCCAGGGGAAGCCAAGCAGGTGCGACGCCTCCTGCAATTCCATCCCACGTCGTTGATTCTCGCCGCGCTCCTGATTGGCGCGGCTTGTTATTTCAAGAAGCGGCTTGCTCTTCCCCAAGATCAGGCAGGATTTCCCGGCTACTTCACCTTCCTCGTCGCCGGAGCATTCTTGCCTTCCATGAGCTTCTTCCCCGTAGCGCGGCGCTTCATCAACTGGCGCGCGCTCAGCCTCACGCTTTTCTTCATGCTGCTCGTAAGCCTGCTATGGGAAGTAACACTGGCTCTCCCCTACAACTGGTGGAACTTCCAGCATCGCCAGATGATGGGCGTTTTTGTCGGCGCCTGGTCGGACCTGCCCATCGAAGAGGTCTGTGTCTGGGTCGCCGTGACTTACGCCACGGCGATCGTCTTTGAAGTGGTCAAGGTGTGGCTGGCCTCCGAACGCACCATGCGAGGAGCCTTCCTGGGTACGAGATAGGCGATCAACCTTGCTTCACCCGCGGATTCAGCGTGTAGGTGCCGGTTAGACTTGCTTGCGCCAGCAGGTGCCCGGCAACGGCTCGCCTCGCATTGGCTCCCGTCAGATCGCCGTGAACCTCTACGTGCGGCACATCCAATGCATACAAGGTAAAGACATAGCGGTGCAGTCTCAGGTCGTTCCACGGCGGGCACGGACCATCGTACCCATAGTAGTCACCGCGCATCTTTTCATCGCCGGCAAACCATTTGGTGTAATCGTTTAGCCCGTGACGCGTCCCATGCGGAGCAACAGGCCCAGATTTGCCCTTCGGAGTAATGCTGTCGCTGTGAGTGCCGGCAGGAATCTCGCGAGTGGCCGCGGGGATGTCCAGCAGAACCCAATGGAAAAATGTATCGCGCGGAAACGACTCTGGAATCTCCCGGCCTTCTTTGTTGACGTCATCGGCGCGGTTCGGTACATCCGCGTCGTGACAGATCAGCGCGAACGATTTGGTGCCCTCAGGAACACCGCTCCACGCCAGCTGCGGGTTGCGGTTCTTACTCAGCGCGATGTGGTTTGCGGGATCGATCACCGCGAAGGCGAATTCTCCAGGAATGGGAGCGCCATCGCTAAAACTTTTACTGGTCAATTGCATTGCAAACATCCTCTTCCTCTATTATCTACATCCACAGCGCCGCGGAACCACCCACCCATTCGAGGTTTCGATTGTGATCCACACCCATCATGATGCCTCTCCCCATGCGCAGCAGGGGCAAGACGGGCATGAGCTCTTTGCCTTCAGGCCATACATACATGATGCGGATCTCCGCCTGGGTCAAACCATGTGGCGTGTCAATCACCGGCTCGAAGCGCATCCGCTCCTGAAGCATGTACTGATGACGCTGCTCCGCGGGTATGGTATCCACATCTGCCTGAGTGGGATTGAACTTGATACCAAGGCCGGCAAAGGAGTAGAGGGGTTTCAATACGTAATTCTCGTTGTCCTGCGGCACGACGGTGTCGCGGTCGAGCAGCCACGTCCTGGGAACGCATTTGTGCTTCAAGTACGGAATGGAGAATTTGCTGATGCGGTAATACCAGTTGGGATGCCCTGCCCACTCCACATGGAGCGGCTGCGTCAGGTCGAAGGGCAGCTCAATGCCTTTGCGTTCCAGCTCGTCCACTATGCAGCGGTTGTAGATGCGGCGTACGGGAATCTCACGACCCCCCTTCTCGTAAAAGAGGCGGTCACCGCGTTTCTTAACATCAAGAATATCGACCACCGCAATGCCGAGGTCCTTCTGCGTGATGAGAAAGTCGCAGAGCGTCTTCTGTTTCTCGGGGTGGATCTCCAACAGGATCACATTTTCTGGATCGTGGGCGGCGACGATCAGCTCACGCATCTGTTGTTGATACGTATCATGATTGAGACCTCCGAGGTAGATTCCCAGCTCAGCGGGTAGTGCATATGACTCGATGTACTGCTGAGCCAGCACCGGCTGGTAGGCGTACAGCGAAGGAAACGCCTGCAGTTCTACCAGCTTGGGCTCAAGTTCGCCTTTCGCGTTGCGCACCAGGCCGAAATCCACTTGCAGGAACATGGGGCGCGGCGATTCGTTAGCCACGTTGTATTGCTTGGGGACAGTAATGTCCGACGCGCGCAGATACTCCGGATTGTTTACCAACTGCAGAACGAGGTCACGGCCATACTCCGCCATCTGATCAAGCAACGCCTGAGGCAGAAAGCAGGGCGTCTCGGAAACCCGAAAGGCAATCGGCGTGCCCGCGCTCACCTCAAGTTTCTGGAGGAACCGCTGGTAGGTCTCCGGGCGGAAATTACGATTGAAAGCCTCGCGCAGCGCGGGGATCATTGTCAGCCCTCGATCAGGAAGCGACCCTTCTCCATAATCTGGCGCCCATCGACCCAGATATCAAATTGGCGTCCGACCACGTCGATGTGCGTGCCCGAGTACCACTTGGCCCCCGTGTGTTCCCCGTAAGGATTGCCAAAGGCAATGTGTATGCCCGGGAACTTCTCGTCCTGCAGGATCTCCCCGATCACGTCGGTCAATTCAATGTTGGTTCCGATGGCGAACTCGCCCACGCGGTCACTGTTTTCGTCGGTGTGGGTGTAAGACCAGAAATCCTGTTCCAGCGCTTTGTTCTCGCTAAAGACTTCGGTGATGCGATTGCCTTTCATGCGGATGGTCAACGGCTGGTGCTCGAGGTCTCCATATTTGTCGCAGAGATAGTCGCCAACCACTCCGTCGACTACATACACACCATTCACCTCTCCGGGAGAGGTAAAGATTTCGCCCCCAGGCAGATTGCCCCATTTGTCGCGGCTGATAATGCCGCTGGTCTTGATCCAGCGATACTCCGGATTCAACGTTCCCGTGAAGTGGCAACCGGCGGCGGTCTTTCCGGTGATCTCCTTCGCCTGGCTGACAATCGCCATCACCTTGCTGCTCAGCGCGTCGACGTGATTAAAGTCGGCGCGCATACCTTCCAGCATGATCCGGCGGTTGATGTTCACCATGTGCGCGTGGCGCATGCGCCGGCGGTTGACGATGGCTGTCATCTCCATGCGCGACTTCAGCTCGTTCGGCTGTACTCGCACGGCGAAGATGCTCACGTCGCTGGTCTCCATGTCTTCTGCGATCTCGCGGGGCAGACCGGCCAGCGGACGGGGAGCAAGATCTTCCAACAGGAAACCCTTGAACGCGCAGCCAACCTTGGCCAGCTCTTGCGCGATGCTGGCCGCAATTTCCCGGCAGGCATTGTCGGTGATCAGCGTGACCTTCTCTGAAGGTTGAATGCGCAGGCAGGTGTTCACAGCGTTGTAGGCGCCGGGCGAAAACTCAGGATCGAACTCGATCCGGGTAATGTCGGTTAACACGGGCTGGGCCAAGCAACTCCCTCTCTTTGCGTTCTGATGCTACCTGTGCGACGCCGCCGTCTCCTGCATCACGCCCACACGCGTCTCCGCAACGATGTAGTCGACCACCTTCTTTAAATCGCCGGTTTCTTCAAACACCTTGAGCTGCCGGTCTGCGCCTGTACCCATTCGGAGCATTTCGTGGATATAAGCGATGTCGCGTTCGCATCCGAGATCCTTGGCGGCATCGGAGATAAGGTCGATGTACTCCAGCATCAGGTCGCGCATCGGCACCTCCTCTTCCCTGCCGAAGTCGATCAGCTTGCCATCGATGCCATAGCGTGCGGCGCGAAACTTGTTCTCCATGATGAGCGCGCGGGAGTAGATGCGATAGCTCTTGTTCTTGGCGTGGAGGTCATAGAGCATGCCCACGGTGGCCTGGATCAGCGCCGCGATGGCCATGGTTTCATCGAGCCGCATGGGGATGTCGCATACGCGCACTTCCAGCGTATTGAAAAATGGATGCGGACGAATATCCCACCAGACCTTCTTGCCGTTATCCACGCAATTGGTCTTGACCAGCAGGTTGATGAAGGTTTCGTACTCCGCCCAGTTGGCGTAGATATCCGGGATGTTGGTGCGCGGGAAGCGCTCAAAGACTTTGGATCGGTACGACTTGAAGCCGGTGTTCATCCCCTCCCAGAAGGGCGAGTTCGAGGAGAGCGCGAGGATGTGGGGCAGGAAGTAGCGCATCGAGTTCATGATGTGGATCGCGGTATTGCGGTCCTCAATGCCCACGTGGATGTGTAGCCCGAAAACAAGGTTGGCCCGCGCGACCAGCTGCAAATCTTCCACCACTTGTTTGTAGCGGTCGTCGGGGTAGATATCCTGCGCTCTCCAGTCGGCAAAAGGATGGGTGCTGGCAGCGGCCAGCCACATCCCACTCTCGCTGGTCAGCGTGATCATCTGCCGCCGCAAATCGAGAATGTCTTCGCGGGCTTCCTGAATATCGCGGCAAACCTTGGTGCCCACCTCCACCACCGCCTGGTGCAGCTCAGGCTTGGCGCGGTCCATGGTCGCCAGCTTGGCCTTCGGGAGAATCTCCGAGTGAATGTGGGAGCGCAGATCGCGGGTGACCGGATCGATGGTCTGGTACTCCTCTTCGATGCCTATGCTGAAACTGGGACGGTTCATCGGCGCACCACCTCCTGCTCCATGCTTTCCGGAATGGCGGAAGGGCCGCCCAGGAAAGCGCTCCAGCGATATTCAGTAACTTCGCCTGTATGTTGCCTGGCCCGGGCCATGGCGAGCTCAGCTACCTCGTTCACGATCCAGTCGAAGTTGGCCTGCCCCACGGAGGCTATATCCGCATCCGGCGCCGGATTCATGAAGTCGATGGCGTAGGGGATGCCGTCCTCGCAGGCAAATTCCACGGTGTTCAAGTCGTAACCCAGGGCACGGCACAGCTTCAGGCAGTCAAGCTCCACGCGCGCCAGCAGCTTGGGGTCCACCGGCGCAGGATTCTTCACGTAGCGTTCGTGAAAAGGTGCTCCCGGGTCGTACTGCATGATGTGGACCTTTTGCTGCCCGACACAGTAACAGCGAAAGTACTCCTTGAACTTGACCGCAGTCTGCAGCGTCATGCAGAGGTCGCGCGTCTGTTCGTAGGCGTCGAAGAACTCGTTGGGCGAATCGACTTTGTAGACATCTTTCCATCCACCCCCATCAAAGGGCTTCAGGAAGGCGGGAAAACCAACGTAGTCGAAGATGCTCTCCCACGGCAGGGGATATTGCAGGTTGCGCATGGAGCGGCCGGTGGTCCCCGGCGGATGGTGTTTGTGGGGTAGCAACACGGTTTTGGGGATGGCTACGCCGAGCTTGGTGCCCAGGGCAAAGTTGAAGAACTTGTCGTCCGCGCTCCACCAGAAGGGATTATTGATGATGATCGATCCGGAGAGCGCCGCGTTTTTCAGGTAGCCGCGATAGAAGGGGATGTCGTGGGAGATGCGATCGATGATCACATCGTAGGGAGAGGGCTCGGCCATCCGCACTTCGCCAATACTTGCCAGTTCGGCCTGCACCTCGGGGTCGTTGAAGGAGTTGATCTTGTCGACCAACGCGGGTGGAAAGGTCGACTCCATCCCGAAGATGATTCCAATTTTCTTCACGGCGGCTCCTTCAAGCAAAAGCAGGGTTACTGCCAGGCCCTAGAAGGCGGTTATGTAGGCTTTTTCTTGACGAAAAATCCTGTCAAGACTTGTGGTTCCAAATAACACCTACCCTGCTTTTGCTCAACGACACGAAACCGAGTGCGCTTACGAACAGAGCGGGCCCGAAAACATTTGCGAGGAGTGGGGTCGAACAGCCTAATTCTAAAGCATATCCCGATCAGGCCACATTTCCTTTTTGAAGTTGGCTCAAACCGCCCTATCATCGGGAGGAATGGTGCGTTTGCGGGCCTGTTGGGAACTAACACGATGGCTGCTGTTGGCTGCTCCCCTGATGGCGTGGGGACAGACTCCGCTGCCGCAAACCGCGGCGGACAGTTGTCGCGTCCGACGAGTCACCGATCTTCCTGGAAGCCGCGAGTTTGCCAGTGACTTTCTTGAAGCCATGGCCAACGATCCCGACCCCAGGGCCGGGAATGCCAACGCAGTATGGGGCCTCACCGCGGACCTGAGCGGCAAGGTGCCCGCCGAAGATCGGGCCATGTACATATCTAAATCGATGGACGGCGGAAAGACGTGGACGCTGGTGGCGCGCGTCGATTCCAAATACTTCGATGCGGATATCGGCGAGGGCGAGCGCAACGGCTTAGGCGTGGCTCCCGGTGGACGTGAGTTTGTGGTCACAACGCAATTGGGGGCCTTTCAGGTTTTGCCTCAGCCGGGCACAACGGAGCCCGTGGTGCGGCCGATCAAGGGCCCCCGCGTCCCTGAGCCCGATCCGGAGGTGACCATCCCTAAGAAGAAGGGTGAGCCGGTCACCGCAGGTGTGGTGAAGATCACCGCCGACGGGAGGCATATGATCGTCGGCTATGGCTACTTCGACCTCGAGCCTCAGATCTTTACCTACCGCAAAGGGAGAGATGGCTCATGGATCGAGGATAAGCCTCTGCCGCAGTTGCCAACCGACATGGATATTCTCTCCATGGAATTCGGGGCGGGCTCGCTGTATGTGGGAACGGGCGATCAGGCCTACCGTTTGAAAACCCACGCTCGCGAGTGGACGCAGATCGATGGAGTGGGGCCGGACTCAGCAATCCAGGGAATCAGCACTGTGGGCGGCCCGCATCTGGCGGCCTGTTGGGGGGTTTACAACCCGGTGAGCGCAGATGCGGTGGAGCGCGTGATCCATGCGAGCTTTCTACTGCATCGAGATGAAGATGAGGCCGGCCCCAACATTCGGGCCTTCGGTGTATGGGTCGATCCGGCAAGACCGACTCACCAGGTGGTCACGTCGCTTACCGGGGTGTACACCAGCAGCGATCGCGGGCAAACGTGGCGAAGGCTCAATGAGATTCCCGACGGAGAATTCCGCTCCGCGCATTTCAATGCCGCAGATGGAACAGTGATTGTTTCCGGAATTTTCGGAACCTACCTGGCTAATCCATTTTCGAAAAGCTGCTCGGCGCGGCTTAGAACCCGCGACAAATAGCGTACTTCTACTCCAGGTACATCCTCACCATGGGCTTCCAGAAGGGCCAGTCGTGGAAGCTGTGATCACCCCAAACGTATAGCTCGTGGCGTATGCCTTTGTTGCGCAGCACGGCGGCAAAGCGCTCGTTCTTCTCCCAGCAGAAGTCCCACTCACCGGTGGCGAGCACGGTGCGGATGTGGTTGTACTTCCAGGGATCGATGCAGTTGGCGAGGTAGTCGGGAGGATTATTGAAGTAGAGGTCTTCGCCGTACCAGCCGTCGACGAAGTCCTTCATGTCAAAGGCGCCGCCCATGGTAACGATGCCGGTGACCTTATCGGGATGGCGGAAGCCGAAGTTCGCGGCGTGATAGGCGCCGAAGCTGCAACCGGTGGCAATCAGCCGCGGCGCCTGGTTCTTCTCGCCCATCAGGGCCAGCACATCGTTTACGATGTAGCGCTCGTACTGCAAGTGCCGTTGCACGCGCCAATAGGGGTGGGCGTGCTTGTTGTACCAGCTTTCCCCGTCCACGCTGTCCACGCAGTACAACTGCAACTGTCCGCTGTCGATGCGGTCGGCCAAGGTACCGACCATGCCGTTGTTTTCGTATTCAAAGAAGCGGCCGTTGGAGGTCGGGAAAACTAGCACCCTGGTTCCTGCATGGCCAAAACACAGCAGTTCCATGTCGCGGCTCAGATCTCTTGACCACCAGCGATAGTATTCGCGCTGCAAGCGTCACTCCTCGGGATTCGGTTTTGCTATGCTAAAGGACCACGGTGCGCGAAGCCATAGCCAAAGACCAAGCTCCGCCCCCGCGGCTGCAAAAGCACCAGGACTTTATCTCCAGGCTGGTCGAGGATCACCACGACCTCGTGGTCTATCTTCCTCCCATGTACGAGGCTGAAGGGGAACGCCGGTTCCCTGTTTTGTACATGCAGGATGGGCAAAACCTCTTCGATCCCGAGACCTCGTTCATCAAGGGAAATTACTGGCGCATGGGGGAGACCGCGGATGCTCTGGCCGAGGCCGGAGCGATCGAGCCGCTGATCATCGTTGGCATCTACAACGCCGGAGTGAAGCGAGTAGACGAGTACACACCGGTCGAGGACAAGCGCCTGGGCGGCGGCCAGGCGGATGCCTATGGACGCATGCTGGTGGAAGAGCTGAAGCCCTTCATCGATGCGCACTACCGCACGCTGCCCGGAGCGGAGCACTGCGGGATGGGCGGCTCCTCGCTGGGCGGTTTGGTCACGCTGTACCTGGGGCTGCGGTATCCAAAGGTTTTCTCCCGGCTGGCTGTCGTATCGCCGTCGGTCTGGTGGCAAAATCGGGCGATCCTCAAGACGGTTGCTGCACGGGCTGAAAAACCCGCGTTGCGCATCTGGCTGGACATCGGTACGAAAGGAATCAACACAGGCCGTGCCCGATGCGCGGGCGCTGCGTGATGCGCTAATCGGGAAAGGCTGGCGGCTTAGCGACGACCTATCCTACCTCGAAGCTGAGGGCGGCGAACACACCGAGTCCGCCTGGGCCGAACGCGTCGATCCGATGTTGCGCTTCTTGTTTCCGGCTCGACCCACCAACGGCTAACGCAGTGACGGCCCGAACTGCTTATGGGGCGGCAACTGAAAATCGCTGTTCTGTATAGATCGGCTACAGTTGATCCGCTGACTCCAGCGGAGCATCAGCTCACCTTTGACAAAACACGCTTTAGCTTTTCTATCGAACCACGATCTGCCCGAGCTTGCACTCTCGACCAATCGCCGACTCCCTCGTTCACAAGCGCCGCTACCAATCTGTCCACAGAAACATGGTCTGATTTCCGCCAACTTTAGTGCGCGTTGGTATACATCGTCTGGAAGCTGGATATTCTTCATGGCAGTCCCCTTAACAGTATAAGGAATTCCTTGGGCGTCAAACACCGAATTCCGAATCTAGAGGTGTCTGGAAAGTCCCGTTGATTGAAGGTGATGATGAAGTCACTGTGGCTGGCAATTGCGGCCTCCAGCACCAGATCGTCATTTGGATCGGACGCGACGGGCCTCCAGAGAAAATACAGGCGGTGCAACCCGGCCTGTGAACAGAATCGCGTCCACCACATCGTCGACGTCCTCTTCCGTGAGGCCGAACTCGCGGCAATTGCGTTTGAGAACCGCTTCATACTCCAGCACGATCGCGACCGTCACATTGGGCCGCCAATGGCTATCTCCCAGCGTTTCGAGTAAGCGGTGGGAGGCGCCGACCGCGATCGCAAGAGCGCAGCAACCAACACGTTCGTGTCAGAGCACAACTTGATACATGAGGAACTCTTCTCTTACGTATTGAGCCCCGGCACGGCTTTCTAGGGATGAAGTCCATCGAGGTGGGGCAGCAGGACCACGCTTTCCTGTTCATTGGGGTCGGTGCGGGCGATGACGGCAACGGCAGGTTCCGTGGGGCTGGGGTTGTAGGGCAGGTGGGGCATGTCGGCCGGGATGTAGAGAAAATCCGCGGGGCTGAGCTCAACGTGGTGCTCGAGCTGATGGCCGTACCACATGGCGCCTACGCCGCTCAGCAGGTAGATTGCGCTCTCGTGCGAGGCGTGCTTGTGGGCCTTGGCGCGGCCACCCGGCGGGATGGTGAGCAACTGCATGTGGATGGCCTTGGACCCTACGGATTCCGCGGAGATGGCAGGGGCGTACATAAGGCCTTGTTTGCCCTGAAATGCTTTGCCTGCACGGACAAGCCGGCAGGTTGGGTGGACGGCGGGAGCTTCGGTGATGGGCGCCATGTCGATCCTCACGGTGTGAATTGTCTACCAAGGTAGCGATCTTGCGGCGCCATGTCGATAGAGGCTATCGGAGGACGTGAATGGGCACTCCGAGCTTGAGTTTTCTCCAAAGCTGGTCGGTTGTGTAAACGGGTACGTCTAGAGCGATTGCCAACGCTAAACAGGCTCTGTCTCCTAAGGAAAGGCCGAGAGACCTTGTCTTTTGAATCAGGGTGCCGGCGATCCTGGCGTGCTCTGCGGTAAACGGCTCGACGTCGGAGATCGGATCTACCGCGAGTGCCCAGGATTCGTCCGGATCTCCACCTTCCCGCACCAAGATGGTTTGGACTTCGGCGAGGTTTACGGCGCTGGTGGTTGCGCGGCGCAGCAGTTCGGGTGTAATTTTCTCCGCTCCCGGCTCTTCGTTGAGCAGGGCGAGGATGGCGGAAGCGTCGAGCACAACCCTATTCATTCAGGGCTGCGCGGCGTCGTTCAGCAATCAGTTCATCGGAGAGCCGGCGCCCCGGTTTGACAAATTTTCTAGGCGCTCCCGGGATTTTGCAAGCCGGGTTTGCAGCGTCGAGATGCGAATCTCGTTGTCCTCAATGCGGAGATCGATTTCGTCTCCGACCTTCAGACCAAGAGCGGAGCGGAACGACGCTGGGATCACGACTCGACCTTTCCCTCGATAAGGGCGCGACTCTTAAGCTCTGTGTGGGCCATTTGCCTTCCTGTGCCACCAGGATAGCAAACGTGGCACTCGGAGGTTGAGCTTATCACGGAAGAGGGCGTGGGATGCGCCCACCCACCAGGGCGAGGCGTGGAGATAGGTTTGCACGCAGAAGAGTTGGACGACGATGAGCAGGGGGAAGGCGTAGAGATAGACCTTGTGGATGCGGCGGTCGACGATGAGATCGCGCACGATGCCGAGAAGCACCAGGGCATCGACGCCGGCGGGTGAGAAGGCGAGCGGTAACAGAGGAAAGCGGGCCCAGGCTGCGTCGGTTAGACCGCACGAGGCAATCAGCATGAGCCGACGATGAAACTCGGGCCGGCGGCGCCAGTAGATGGCGAGCGCAAGTGGAATGGCGAAACTGGAGAGATCCATCAGTTGGACGATGAGGAAGGCGGGTGGCTCGGCATCGTTGGAAGCCTCCCAGAAGAAGCGGTCCATACCGATAGCGGTCAGGTAGCCGATGACGAGGACGCCTACCGCGAGCGCAAGGCCGAACCAGCCTAGGGTGCGATGCAGGCGCACATTGCGCGAACGCACCAGCGCGGACTGGAGGATGAAGAAAAGCACCCACCCAGGAAAGACGATGGCGTCGATGGTGAGGATGAAGGGAGATAGCGGCGACGCGTGCAGAAGGTTTTCCGCAATGGTATGGCTGAAGCCGTAGACAACGACCACGGCAATCAGGAGCGACATACACAAGTAGAAGTACTGGCGCAGGAACTCACCGGGTCGGAGGCGCGGGGGCACGGACCCGGGCGTAGTCGTCATAACGAACTCCTAATCGGGCCCGGGTGCTTTTGATTTTTGTGGTGTGGAAATACTAACATTTCGGCGGATTAAGCAGGGCCTCCCCCGTTCCTGGCGGTTTATTTATGATGGTGTGCGATGGCGAGCGATCCCAACTGCGAAGAGTGCGCGGCAATTCGCCTGGAATATGAGCGGGCGTGCCTCGAGTTCTGGCGGAACGCGAGCGAGGAGACCCCGGGAGGGTTGTCGTGCGATCGGGCAGTTGATTGCGGGGGGACGGAGGCCGACGTGGCGCGCCCGCGAAGTGCTTCCTCCATTTAAGCCGTTCAAGCCTTATACGAACGCCGATGCGCGGATGAGCCCATCCCGCATGGCCGGACTATGGGTGCGAAAGTTCCAGCATGCGACCAAAACTGGACACCACGTAAGCTTGCGTCCTCCGGGCCTTCGTCCCTTGCCGCCTTCCGACCTTTCGTAAGCGGAGTCCTCGTTCTTGAACCAGACCGTTCACTTCGGAGAGATTGGCATGGTACTGTGCCGGATAGAGAGACCAGCGGACATTGAATCCAGCACACCTTCTCAACGCACTTGCATTTGCCGCGGATAAGCACCGCCGGCAACGACGCAAGGACGCTGAGGCATCCCCATACATCAATCACCCGATCGCCGTCGCAACTGTTTTAGCCGTGGAGGGGGATGTATCCGACGAGGCGACGTTACTGTGCGCTTTCTTACACGATACCGTGGAGGATACCAACACCACTTACCTGGAGCTGGAGCAACATTTTGGCGCCGAAGTGGCTGAACTGGTGCGCGAGCTGACGGATGACGAGTCTCTGGAAAAAGCGGAGCGGAAGCGGCTTCAAATTGAATACGCAAAGGGATTGTCGTGGCGCGCGAAACAGGTGAGGATCGCCGATAAAGATCTGCAATATTCGGGACATCATGGTCATCCCTCCGGCACACTGGCCGGTACAGCGGCGTCTCGACTATCTGGTGTGGAGCGAGAAGGTGGTGGCGCATTGCCGAGGAGTGAACCCCAAGCTCGATGAGTCTTCGATGAGGCCGTCAGGCAGGCTCAAGACAAGCTGACCGTCGCGTCGTAAGCGTCACCAATCTCGCCCGGTGAAACACATCAGCCATGCCGGAGGTAATGGTGTGAGTGGCTCTAAACGCACTGCGGTGGGTGCAAACGGGCGATTGGTTTCGCTGCTTTTCCTCGGCTCTGCCCCGTTGGTACTCTGGCGCTCGGCAACTATCGCGATTACTTTCTCGTTCACTCGCGCCATCGCGAGCATCCTTTGAAAGGTCAACGGAGGAAGCTTTGAAGAGAACTCTACGTGGAGTGCCGTGGTATCGTGCGCGGATCACGCACGCTGTGCTTACACGAGCGGACTTTAACAGGGCGAAGGCGCGATCAACGCGGCACGGTCGCTACGTGCATATGTAACTGCTTGTTGGTGCGGCCCTCCGGTGCCTTTCCTCACGGACCGTAGGTTTTGGCGGTTGGTAAAGCCGCGCGCTTCCTTTGCGTGGGGCAGGGGCTTTGCCTGGTTGACAGGTGGGGCACCAGTAGAGCGTGCCGCCGGCCAGGTCTATCCGTTGGATGGTGGTTCCGCAGACAAAGCACGGCTGGCCATGGCGGTGGTAAACGTAGTGGACCTCGTCGCGCTGTGCTTTTCCTTTCGGGTGGGGCCGGTCTTTGGCGCGCGTGGTCACGATGCGGCGGTCCACCATGCCGTCGGGCATCAGTTTCACTGCATCTTGCCAGAGGGCTTTCAGGGTTTTTTCGGGCACATCCTTGCCCGGGGCGAAGGGGTTCTGGCGGGCGCGGTAGAGCAATTCGGCACGATAGATGTTACCGATGCCGGCGAAGACAGTTTGATCCATCAGCAGAGCGGCGATGGGGGTGTTGGCCTTGCGGATGTAGGCGATGCCCGGGGATGGGTCGGCGTGAGGCTCGAGGGGATCGGCGCCCAGGCGGTCTCGGACGGCTTGCCACTGGGCATCGGAATAGACGGAGACGTCGGTGGCGCCGCGCAACTCCAGCCAGTCGGTTGCGGTGGACCAGCGCATGCGCAGGATGCCTTTCACTTCGGGATAGGGCATTTTGCCTTCGGTGAAGTCGCCGAAGCGGCCCATGTGGACGTGCAGCTTAAGATCTCGGCCGAAGTCGTAGGCCAGGTGCTTGCCGTGGGCGATTACGGCTTTGAGCTTGCGGCCAGTCAGTAAGGCAGCACCGGGGAAGCGGCCGTTGGGCGATTCTACGCAGATGGTCTTGCCGACGAAGGTCGCGGTATGCAGTTCGGCGAAGCGGTGTATCTCATTTCCCTCCGGCACTTGTGGTTCCCTTCCCTTCCCTGGCTTGGTACGGTTTGTTGTTTTTGGGCTACTGCGCTACGTCCATGCTAGATGGTATTGTCATGGCGCCTGCCGCGCCAATTGCGAAACGGCTATCAGAGAACGCAGGAGATATTGTCCTGCCGCGGCTGAAGCCGAAGGAGAATTGTTCTGCTCGAGCCGCTCGGCTTGAAAGCCGAGCTCCCCGCATGAATGCGGGGGCTCCCGCCGTCGAGCTTGATGCTTTTCCGGTAAGGGGGCGTGCTACATTCCAGAGGGTTGTCGCTTCGAGCGCTAAGACCGAGTTGCGCTGCGAAGGCTGATTCATGTTTATCGGTTTGGCTGGATCAGCAGCGTAAAGCCGGCGGCGGTGAAGGTTGCATGCACCTGGTGGGCGGTGGGGTCGTAGCTCCAGGCTTGGTGCGGCAGGGGTTGGTTGTCGAGTTGCAGGCCGGCTGGTTCGGTATCCATCGCAGTTACTACTTCATAGGAACGAACGGTGGGCGAGGTGCCGACGATGCGCAATCCGGCCGGGGTGGTTTGGAGGGTTGCGCTGGTGCCGTCCGGCGGTTGAAGGTGGAAGTGTTGCTGGCTACGGCTGGGTACACTTTCCAGACCAGGGGGCCGGCTAATAGATTCGGGTCGCTCCAGTTCAGGGTGGCGGTTTGGTTCTCTGGCTTGAAGGGGAGGATGGAGCCGGCTCGCACCAGGATGGGGATTTGCTCGAGGGGCGCCGGCACCGTGACGTCCGCGCCTCCGCTGAGGTGCTCGCCGGTCCAGTAGTTCACCCAGTCCCCTTTGGGTAGATAGAGCTTGCGGGTGATGGCTCCCTGTTCGATCACTGGGGCAACCAGCAGGCTCTCGCCGAGCAGATATTGATACTCGGCGGTCGCAGCGCGGGGATCGTCCGGGTACTCGAGCACCAGATGGCGCAGGATGGGCACCCCGGTGCGGTGGGCTTCGGCGGCGTAGGTGGCGA
>CAVUQE010000029.1:0-630471 GCA_963743365.1 uncultured Acidobacteriaceae bacterium | reverse complement strand
GATGTTGCCGAATTTTCGAAGAGCCGCGTGCCGCGCTTCCTCCGGGGTCATGCCACGCTCAATGTTGTCCTGCATCTCAATTGCGATGTGATCGCGGATGTCCTGTTCGAGTTCCTCGATCATGCGCTTACGCCTGCTCACGATTAACCCTCCTGTTCGGCGGGGCGGAGAATTCGCGCGATTGCTTCAGCCAACTTGTTCCATTTGCTGGTCTCGATTGTCAAATGGCGGCGGCCTTTGGTGGTCAGTCGGTAGAACTTGGCCCGACGATTGTTCTCCGATGTGCCATCTTCGGAGGAAATCCATCCGTGCCGGATCAACCGATGTAACGCGGGGTAGAGAGATCCCTGCTCAACCTGCAGCACGTCGGCCGAATTGAATTCGATGGTCTTAGCGATTGCGTGGCCGTGCGCCGGCCCTGGCCTCAGTGTCTGGAGAATCAGCAGGTCCAGAGTCCCTTGCAAAAGTTCAATGCGCTCTTTGTCCTTGGTAGACACTCTAGGTGAAAACATACATTCGTCTCCAGTAGAGTGTCAAGGGGAAGGGCCTCCAACAGGTTAGTCGAGTCCACCATTTCACGTTTATCAGAATTTGCGAGAAGCGAAGATCGGGTTGACGCACAATCGCCAAACCGCGCATCGAGGACATAATGCGTCGACCCGATACCTATATTCGTCGATTTTGGTTCGTGGTAAGTTTGCGCTCATGACGCGTTTGGCTCGCATGGTGGTATCCGGTCTGCCACACCAGTGACGCAGCGTGGCAATCGTCTAGAATCGATTTTCTTTGAAGACGGCGATCAGGAAATTTACCGCGATCTTCTTGACAAGACCGGGTGGCAGACAGGATGTACCCTATACGCGCACAACTGGGGTTCGTCCTGTCAGTCACCGCTTTTTGTCTCCGCTTTGTCTGGCTCCGCATTTCTTAGGAGACGAGCCGCGGAGCTTTGCGATTCGTACAAGGCGGGCGCAATGACGGTTACGCAATCGGAATCAATTTAATCATGCCGCAGCGCGATCAGTGGATCGACCTTCGTCGCCCGCCGTGCTGGAATGTAGCTTGCCAACATGGCAACCGCCCCTAAAAGCAGAGCGGTTGAACTGAAGGCAATAGGGTCAGTTGGTTGCACCCGATATAAGTAACTCTCCAGCAATCGTGTGAGTGCTAGCGCCCCGGCAATGCCCAGTCCAACACCAAAACCGGTCAGAACCATACCTTGGCGCAGCACCAGCCGCAGGACATCTCCGTGTTTCGCGCCCAGCGCCATACGTATGCCAATTTCATGGGTGCGCTGCGTGACGCTATAGGCAATCACGCCATAAATGCCAATTGCGGCCAGCACCAATGCCAATGCAGCAAAGATGCTGAGTAACGTCATATTGAATCGGCGCATCGCGACTGCGGCAGAGCGGACTTGCTCCATAGTGCGGACGTGGCCTACGCCAACCGAAGGATCAATCGCTCGGAGCTGCTGCTCGACGGTGTGACTGAGCACCAGCGGGTCAGTCGACGCGCGGACGACGATGTATTCAGGAAACCAGATGGAAATAAGGTTCAGTACTGGATAAGGTGTCTGCGCCAGCGGAATGTAAACGCCGGCCCCCGCTGGCTCGTCGAGATTAGACCTCACATCTCCGACCACGCCAACAACCTGCCAATCGAGCTTCGCAAATTGAAAGCGCTGGCCGATTGGGTTTTGCCCCGGAAAGAGCAAGCGCGCTGCTTGTTGGCTAATGACGGCGGCGGGAGACGATTTATCGTTGTCGGCTACGGTCAAAGGTCGCCCCTGCACCAGCGGAACACCCATCGTCGGAAAATAGTCAGACAAGACCATGCGAATCTCGAATGTGTGCTCTATGGGCTTGCCCGCAACCGAGAGACCGAAATTTGCACCCCGTCGTAAAGGCAGGCCGCCGGTGATTGCGGATGCCGACTCTACGCCGGGCAGCGGTTCGATTCGTTGCACCGCTTCGTCGTAGTAGCGAGATACCGTTGCAGTAGAGTTGTAACGCGAACCGGAAAGATAAACTTCCATCGAGAGCACTTGGCTGGGATTGAATCCAGGATCGGTATTTAGCACGTGCCAGAACGTCTCGATGAGCAATGCGGCGCCCGTCAGCAGAATCAGGCACATCGCTACTTCGCTGACCACAAGCGCTGCGCGAAAGCGTCCCTGCCTTAGACCGCTGCTCATGCGGATCGTACCTACACCCAGCTTTTCGTAAATTTCGCCGAAAGATGCACGGAAGGCCGGAACTAAGCCAAATAAAATCCCCGTGATCACCGCCACAGCCAAAGTGAATGTAAATGACCAGGCATCCAGGTGAATGTCATTCGCGCGCGGGAGGTCGGATGGGCTGAGCGCTAGCAGCGATTCCATTCCAATGCGCGCTAGCAGCAGCGCCAGCAAGGCGGCCCCAATCGAAACTAGAACGCTTTCCGTGAGCACTTGCCGAACCAGCCGCGTACGCGAAGCCCCGAGCGCCGCTCGAACGGCAAACTCGCGGCTGCGGGCGTTGGCGCGGCCAAGCAGGAGATTGGCAACATTGGCACAGGCAATCAGCAAAACGAGCCCAACTGCGCCAAACAGCACCAGCAAAATCAACCGAACATCGCTGGAAAGCATCGCCTGAAAAGGCTGAATGCTAAGCGTAGTTGTGGGGTCAAGCTCTTGAGGGAATGCCTTCCGGAATGCACTGGTGATGCTCCGCATCTGCGCTTGTGCTTGTGGCAGCGATAGCCCCGGCCGGAGCCGGCCAAGAACTTCGATATTCTGCCCGGAGCCCGCGGTTTGGCCCACCAGCGCCAAGGGCGTCCATACATCGGTTTCGCCAGGCAAAATGGGATCAGCACCGGCCTCCAATCCTGGTGGCATTACGCCAATCACGGTGAACGGCTCGCCATCGAGTGTGATGGTTCGCCCAACGGTTTTTCGATCACCGCCCATCTGTGTTTGCCAGATTCCATAGCTGAGAATGGCGACATGAGCGCCGTTGCCGGAATTCTCCTCCGCAAGAAAATCGCGCCCCAGCAGCGGATTGATCCCCAACACGTGAAAGTAATCGATGGAAACCGGTTGCCCTTTCACACGCTCGGTTTTGTTGCCCACGCTGAGGTTGTATCCCTGGACCGTGTAACCCGTAAGGAATTGAAATGGAGAGCCGTGCTCTTGCAGGAATTGCATTTCCTGATAGGTGACGTCCTCTTCACCGCTGCCGCGAGGCGAAGATTCGGTAAGCTCGACAATCCTCTGCGGCTGCGGATACGGCAGCGGACGAAATACCACTCCATAAACAATGCTGAAAATTGCAGTGTTCGCCCCGATCCCCAGTGCCAGTGTGATCACCACAGTGATCGCAAATCCGGGGGACTTCCGCAGAACCCGGAAAGCAAACCGAATGTCCTGAAGAAGCGTTTCCAGGAAAGGTAATCCTTCCTCCGCGTGAAACTGCTCGCGGATCGTTTCCACTCCCCCCAGCTTCAGGCGTGCCTGACGACGCGCTTCGGCAGGCGGCATTCCGGCTCGAATGTTCTCGTCCGTCTGCAGTGAAAGATGTTGTTCCATCTCCTCGCGAAGCCGCTGATCGCCGCGACGGCCGGTCATGTAATTTCGGATACGGACGAACCAACGATTCGCGAATCTCATGCGAGGTCCTCCGCTTTCACTTCAAAGAAGCGTGCGATGATGGCCCCTGTCTCTTCCCAATCGCGCTTTTCGGATTCGAGCAGCTTGTGTCCCATCCGCGTCAATCGATAGAAGCGAGCCCTGCGATTGTTCTCCGAAGTAGCCCAATCGGATGTAATTGCTCCTTCCTGTTCCAGCCTCAGCAGAACGGGATAGAGGGTGCCCTGATTCACAGAGAGCAGGTCGCCGCTGATCTGCTCAATCCGTCGCGCGACGGCATAGCCGTGTAGAGGCCCGAGGACATCAAGAGTTTTGAGTACCATGAGGGCGAGAGTCCCTTGCTGAACGTCCTTCTTCTGTTTCATGTGATTCAGCACGCTCCGTTTCTCCATTGGGTTGCCAACAAGAAGAATGACACAGCTTCATTGGGAAAGCAACAGGAATAAAAAGCCAATGCCTTGAACCATTGGCAGCTTAAAGCTCTCACGTGTGCCGTGCGCCGGCCAAGAGCCGCCAAGAAAGACTTGCAATTTGCCCAGATTCCACATAATGTCTCGACGCGCCCTGCTATCAAATCACGCTCATAGCGCACATCGACCGCGAGATTGCAGCCCGTCCCGAACTTATCCAGATCGAGAACGGCTGGAGGAACGCACGAGAGCAGAGGCCGGGAGCCGTCCAGCGCGGGCACTTCCGCAAGATTAAGACGATAGTCGAGAACCCGGACGCAGAAACCGTCCCACCATGTGCAGCCGCTAAGCCCGCAATCATCGTCTACGGCAAGACCGATGACTCAACGACTACGATGAGTCTCGGCCGCCAATCGATCTGCTGCACCCATATGAATCAGACAAAATGCGCACGACATCGGCCAACAGACTCGTTGGTAATGTGCGTAACAACGGTCCCGAGATGCTGGATAGTGCGTGATACACGGAAACGCCAATGGGATGCCTAGTTGGAGTGGAAAACCAGGACAGACGCATTTGCTTTAGGGTCATTTCCGTCTGTCCTGCCTTTCCCTGTCCTGCCTTTCCCCCTGCCTTTCCCTCTGAAAGCTCTTGAGTACTGCCTCGGCGGACGAGAGAAGCGGAATCTCCTTCGAAGTCCCATAGAGCATTCGAGTGGAGAGGGCGCCATCGATGACGCTAAGTATCGCCGCCGCCGCCGCCCTTTTGTCGATTGCGAAGGGCTTTAGCAGATCGGTTAGATAGTCAAGAATCTTGTTTTGGTGTTCGATCGCTAGGCGATGGAAAGGATGGGCAGTATCAGGGAATTCGGATGCGATGCGAAGGAACGGGCAGCCAATTACTTCGGGCCAGTTCGCATATTGTTCGAATTTGGTTAGAGCCTCATGCAGATCCTTTGGGGCAGTGGGATGAGAGAGATAGTCCCAAAGAGCTCGATCGCGGTTTTCGAGGTATGCGAGCACGAGGGCATCTTTGCTTTCGAAATGCCGATAAAACGTCGCCTTTGCGACTTCAGCGATGGACATGATCTTCTCGGTGCCGGTCGCGCGGACCCCCTCTGCGTAGAAGAGGCGATCGGCAACCTCCAGAATTCTCTCTCGCGGATCGGATTGTTTTTGTGTTCTCATCGAATTCATCTTGACAGAAGACAGACTGGTCTGTCTACACTTCATATAGAGACAGACGAGTCTGTCTCTAGGGCCATATTCGTTTCGATCCGAGAGCTAAACGCTAGATCACCGCCAATTCCGAAAGATACCCGTGGGCTGGCACTGGGAAGTCGAAAAAGTTCGAAAGTGGAGAAAGAAAATGTCTCGTCGCCTAATCAAGCGCTTTATCGCTGTTCCTGGGAGTTCTAATGTTCATGTTCGGATTCCTGAAATTTTTCCAGCCATTCCGTGGATGGTTTGATATCCAGATTCAACAGAGTCATCTGCCCCACGAGGCGATTCTCGCGGGCAAACTGGGGGAAATGGTCTCCGGCGTCCTTTTCTTACTGCCATGGTTTCGAAAATCGTTGACCGCAAAGAGCAGAGAGCAAATCCTCCTGGTCGCGTGTTTGCTCCTCGTCTCTCAGATGGGCGTGGCAATCTATGTCCAGCTACAGCCTCAGGTGCCTGCTAGCGTTCTTCCTCTCGGTATCAAGCCACCTGTGATTCCCGGTGTCGTTCTCCTCCTCGACTTGCTCACTGCATTTGTTGTTTGGAGGGAGCGGAGAGCAGAGAAGGCTAGCGATATGCCGACTCAATAACAGAGTTCGATCTCAACCATATTCGGTCAGAGTGCCGAGCAGGCGTGTCGAACCTGATATGAGTTCTTCACTGCGGGCCTATCGCGAGCAACACAACAGGTTGATGAACATCAGGAGCACAGAAATGGCAAATCTCTTCGAATCTGTTCAGCTTGGATCTTTGGTCCTGGCAAATCGCGTCTTCATGGCGCCCCTTACGCGCAATCGCGCAGACGCAGATGGCGTGCCGAGCGAACTCGCGGCGACTTATTACGCGCAGCGCGCATCGGCTGGACTCATCGTGACCGAGGCGACGCAGATCTCGCCCATGGGCAAAGGGTACCTCAATACACCAGGGATTCATTCCACCGAACAGGTGCGAGCGTGGAGCCGAATCGTGGATGCCGTTCATAAGAGTAAAGGCCGAATCTTCCTTCAGTTGTGGCATGTCGGCCGAATCTCTCATTCGTCCTTGTTGCCGAACAATGCACAGCCAGTAGCTCCCTCCGCAATCCGTGCCAATAGCCAGACGTTGATTGCCACGGGTCTGGCACCGGTTTCGGAGCCGGTTGCCTTGACGGCTAGCGGACTCAAAGAGACCTTGGACGATTTTCGGAGGGCGGCCAGCAACGCAAAAGAAGCCGGATTTGACGGGGTCGAGATTCATGCGGCGAATGGATACTTGATCGATCAATTTCTCCGAACAGGGACCAATCAGAGAACCGATGACTATGGAGGTGTTGCTTCGAATCGCGTCCGCTTTCTCACGGAAGCAGTTGAACGCGTCCTGGAAGTCTGGGATAGCGGGCAGGTGGGTGTGCGAATCTCTCCGACGGGTGGTTTTAACGATATGACGGACGACAACCCACTCGAAACCTTCTCGGTCGCGGTTGCAAGACTCAACAGCTATGGGCTCGGGTATCTCCATGTCGTTGAAACGGCGCAGAACAGCAAAGGAAGCAGCGAGGAAGATATGGCCGTGTCGGCTCAGTTAAGAACACTTTGGAAAGTTCTCTACGTTGTGAATGGAGGATATGACGGGCCCAGTGGGGAGGAAGCATTACGGAGCGGGCATGCCGACGCTGTCGCATACGGCCGCCTCTTTCTGGCCAACCCCGATCTACCAAGGCGGCTGCAGCTCGGAGCCGCTCTGAATGAACCGGACTCAACGACTTTCTATGGAGGAGACGCTGTCGGCTACACGAGCTATCCCGCGCTCTCCTGAAACGTACAGCATCACGGATAGTCGCGCGCTCCAAGCGACGCTGGTAACGGAGTCACATCTGAGCCTGACAAATTTGGTATGTCTCAGATGATCCGCCCCGGTCCATTCCAGAAACTGGATCTCCGCGACCACCTCCGGTCGTACCCAAACACACTCCTCCATCTTCTCCGCAGTAAGCCCCTGACCCCAGCGGCCGGCCGCCGCTTCCGGGAGATCGGCGAACGGGCACCTCGGGGTCTGCAGATGCTTCAGCTGATCGAAGACCTCACGCCGGGTAGCAGGCACTAGTCCAGCTCGCACCCGAGCCGCATAGACGAGATCCTTACCGCGGTAAACGCCCACCACCAGCGAATCAATGCCCAGGTTGCTTGGGACGTAGCCACCCACCACGAATTGAAACGCTCATTGGGAATCAGTAGACAGATCGGCGGAGAATGCCTGCTTAGCGGGGCGGATCCGTCCTCAGCAAAACGGATTAGGGTTTCCTTCGCACAGCGACGACGGTGATGTCGTCGTTCTGGCCCCAGGCACGCGCGGCTTCTACGATTTTGCCTGCGCTGCTTTTACTGATTTCGCGGGTGCGATCAAAGCCAAAGAGCTCGCGCCTCGCGTTCATCGCTTCGACGGCGGACACGTTTGTGGATCACGGCAAACTGTAGCGGATTTACACTCAGGCGTTCGACCGTAGCGTCCACTTCGGCGCGAAAGCGTTCACCCAGTCCCGGTGCCTCGCGTTCATACCAGTCCTGAGCATCGGCTAGTTCGACGGACGCAGCTTTGGTGAAGACAACTTCCAACACTACGGGGAGCGCCGTTCGAGGTCAGCCTTGAGTGCTGCCCAAGTTGTTCCCTGGTGGCGGTCGGTTTCCAACGACTCGAGCCGACGGTCAAGCTCCGCCCGTTGTGCCTCGCTGAGCAAGACGTCGTGATCTTCAAGACTGTCCCAGAGCTGCGATATGAGAACGAGGCGCTCCGGCGGTGAAAGGCGACCGATCTCGGCTTCGTCGAGCCATGCCATGCTTTCAGGTTACGGAAAAAAAACGGAGCTGACAACGGTGTTGCTTCACAGCAAAAAGTGGTCTGTTCTATGGGACGACGTCGTGCGCATCTACGTCCGCGTAGCCGGAAGCCCCCAGACGTACCGTCCCCCTGTTCGGCTCTATTCCAGACTTGGGAGCGGGTTTCCCTATAATGAACCCCTATTGTCCGCCCCGGCTGAGCTGCAAAATCCTAAAAAAGGACCCCAAAATATCGAATTTTAAAAATTGAAATTGGGTGCCCCGCACCCCGGATCTCCTGCGAAGTTGCTGGAGTTGACGGCTTTCCTTAATGAAAGCCGCACTCGCCGCATTGGATGAGGCTGCGCACAGGAAAGCCGCGCCTGTCGTTCGTTTTTCACGTGATGTGGGATTCCACTGCGTCAAACCCATGGTTTCCGAAGCCGTACCCTCCTGCAGGCAGCCTGTTCAGTCATTTGCTGAGCGAGATTTCCCAACCTGCAGCGCCGTGGAGCGATATGTTGCTAACATTTCATCAGTCATGGCGGATTTAAACCTCACATCGATCGTTTGTCACACGCCCAACCCGGTGGCTGCGGATGTGGCCGGTGAGACGGTGCTCATGAGCCTGGAGCGCAGTCGCTGTTACGGACTGGGCGGAATCGGCAGTGAAATCTGGAGCAAGCTGGCAGCGCCGGTGCGGGTGGCGGACCTGGTCGAGGAATTTAGCGGACGCTACGAAGCCCCTCCCGGGGTTATCGAGCGTGATGTGCTCCAGTTGCTCACGCAATTGGTGGATGAAGGCCTGATCAAAATCTGCTGACCTGAGTTTCAGGGGGCAGGAAAATCATTCGGGCTGGGTGCCGCAAGCTCGCGTGGGCACGTTCTGCATCTGCTGATTCATTCGTCGCGAGCAGAGATACACCCGCGCCGCGCGGCCAGGAGCAGGGCCTGCAGAAACGCGAAAGCTTTCCTATGGGGTTGGGCGGCTACTTGCGCCTGTTGGCGTTTTCTAGGGGGAGGGGCGCACAGCAGGTCCCCTCGACTTCGCTCGGGCAGGCTCTCGGCTTCCTCGCTCCTAATGACAAAGATGCGAGTGGCTTAGGTTTAGTGCCGCGCCTACGGCGCTCAGATCATGATTGGACGTGAGCCCCAGCCCTTCCGGGCTGGGCTCACGTTTGGCGGTCGGCCCTCCGGGCCTCGCATCCATGGCGATTTTGTGGTGTCATTTCTTTCTCAACTGCCACAGGCGAGTCGGCTCCTCGGGATGACAAAGCTCGGGATGACAAGGTGGAGGGCGGCGCGGTTTTATCGAAGGCTGCTAGCGGCGGAAAAAGTGGCAGGTCGAGCGTGGTTTTCATGGGTTTGAGTCGTAGCTGGAAAAGTGAAAAGATCGCCTTCGTCAACATGAACAAGAAGAAGGCGGAATTAAGCACACAGGAGATGGCCGCGCGGTTCGCGACGATAGAGCCGTAGTCTCTTTACGCCAGAGCTCACGCATCGATTCGGTCGTAAAGGAGTTAAAGGCAACGCACCACTCCCACCTGCCATCCGGCGGGGGCGGGACTCCGCGGATACCTTGACAAAAGATCAGCGGGACGCAAGAATGCCCGCTGGTTTGTTTTTTCATTAGACGGCATGACATCTCACAATGCGGTACAGGGAAACAGCGGCGTTTATAAGTTGCAGGCGCTTGACCGCGCCTTCGCCGTGCTCGATCTGCTCTCCTCCAGCTCAGCGCCGATGGGCCTGGCCGAAATTGCCGCCGCCCTCGAACTGCACAAGAGCACGGCGCATCGCTTCCTCATGGTGTTGGAGCGCCATCGCATCGTGGAGCGCACGCCCGCGGGCAAGTTTCGCCTCGGCTTGCGGTTATGCGACTTTGGCAGCCGCGCCATCGAGCAATACGATCTGCGGGATCGCGCCCAACTCCATCTGAAGACACTGGTCGCCGAGGTCGAGGAGACCGCCCACCTGTGCATCCTGGAGAAGACGCACATGGTGTACATCGACAAACAGGAGCCGGAGCGCACCATCCGCATGATCTCGCGCGTGGGCGCCAGCAGCCCCATCCACTGCACGGCCGTGGGCAAGGCGATTCTGGCCACCATGTCGCGCCCCCGGGTGGAGGAGATGTTGCAGGCTGTGCCACTGGAAAGGTTCACGCGGCGAACCATGACCAGCCGGGAAGCGTTGCTCAAAGAGCTGGATCGGACCAGCCGCCGCGGATATGCGGTCGACGACGAAGAGCGGGAAGAGGGCGTGCGCTGTGCCGGAATGGCTATCCTCGATGGACGCGGAGAGGCCGTTGCCGCGGTCAGCATTTCCGGGCCCTCATTTCGCGTAACTATGCAAAAAATTCCCGTGATCGCCGGTAAGCTGATGACTTGTGTGAAGGGAATTCAACACGACCTGGGATTCATACCGTTCGCACGATAGGCGCGGCGGAATCGACGCAAATAAGGAAAGAGGCCAATGGAAGAGTTAACGATCAAGGGCGCAGAGACCAGCCGTTGGGACTGCGTGAGTTTAGGAGAGGTGATGCTGCGCCTCGATCCAGGCGAAGGCCGGATCCACACGGCGCGGCAATTTCAGGCCTGGGAGGGCGGGGGCGAGTACAACGTGGCCCGCGGGTTGCGCCGTTGCTTCGGCATGCGTAGCGCGATCGCGACCGCGTTTGCCGATAACCCCATCGGCAGGCTGGTGGAGGATTTCATCCTGCAGGGTGGGGTCGATACGTCGCTGATTCGCTGGGTTCCGTATGACGGCATCGGCCGCACGGTGCGCAATGGGCTCAACTTCACCGAGCGCGGTTATGGAGTGCGCGCGGCTGTCGGCTGCTCCGACCGTGGCAACACAGCCATTTCCCAGGCCAAGCGCGGCGACTTCGATTGGGAAGCGATTCTTGGCCCGAAGAATGGCGCGCGTTGGCTGCATACCGGAGGCATCTTCGCGGCGCTCTCGCCCTCGACTCCAGAGGTTGCTGTTGAGGCACTGGATACAGCGCGCAAGTATGGGACGATCAGTTCCTTTGATCTGAACTATCGCGATTCTCTTTGGAAATCGATTGGCGGCAAGGCCAAAGCGCAAGAGGTGAATCGAGCCCTGGTGAGCAAGCTGGACGTTCTGTTTGGCAATGAAGAAGACTTTTCCGCCATGCTGGGGATCAAGCTCGAGGGCGTGAAAGAAGATTTCGACGAGTTGCCGGTTGCCAGCTACGAGACCATGCTGCGCGAGGTCGCGGATTCGTATCCCAACCTGAAGCTGGTGGCCACGACTCTGCGCACGGCGCAAACGGCTTCGCGCAATGCCTGGGGCGCCATGGCGATCTATAAGGATGAGATCTTGTACGTGCCGCAACGGGATATCGATATCCTGGACCGGGTGGGCGGTGGAGACTCATTCGCCTCCGGCCTGGTCTTTGGAATGCTCATGGGAAAACCCGCGGCCTGGGCCGTCGCTTGCGGAGTGGCCCATGGAGCGCTCGCCATGACCACCCCCGGGGATACCAGCATGGCTTCGCGCGCAGAAGTGGAGCGTGTCATGCTGGGCGGCTCCGCGCGTATTGCCCGTTAACATTGGACACTGGGATCAAAGGAAAAACGAATGTCGAAGGAAGTGCAGCAGCAACTGGAAGAAGCAGGAATCATTCCTGTTTTGCGGGCCCGCTCGGCGAGCGAGGCCATGGGCGTAGTGGAGGCGATGGTTGCGGGAGGAATTACGGTCATAGAAGTCACGATGACGGTGCCCGGTGCGATCGACGTGCTAAAGGAATTGAAGCGTGTTTACGGCAGCAAGCTGCTGCTGGGGTCGGGAACCGTGACCGATGGCGCGGAGTGTGCCGCTACTATCGAGGCCGGCGCCGAGTTTGTGGTGAGCCCAAGCCTGCACATGGACGTAATCAAGGAGACCAAGGAGCGAGGCAAAGTCTCGCTGCCCGGTGCGCTGACGCCAACCGAAGTGATCACCGCCTGGCGGGCCGGCGCGGACTTCGTCAAGGTATTTCCCTGCTCGGCGATGGGAGGAGCAAGCTATTTGAAATCGCTCAAGGCTCCTTTTCCCTATTTGCGGTTGGTGCCTACCGGAGGAGTAACCCTGGAGACGGCCGCCAGCTTTCTTGAAGCCGGAGCCTCGGCCCTGGGCGTGGGCGCTGACCTGGTCAACGTTGCAGCGCTAGCCAAGGGCAACCCTGAGGTCATCACCATCGCTGCACGTGGGTACCTGGACGTCATTGCTAAGACGCGCGCGAAAGCCAAAGCGTAAACTGCTTTTCTCACATCAATGCCGCATCGCGGCAGGAAAGAACAAGGTATAGATCGAATGACAGTCAAACAGAGGAGCTGGGCGGTCCCCGTGATTTTGTTGGCGATGAGTGTGGTGAGTGTGCCAGGGCGGGTTTCGCTGGCGCAAGACACTAGCTCGGGCGCCGCAGCGACGCCGGACGTGTACTCACAAGATGAGTTGTTGGGCATGGAAAAGAAGCTGAAGGAGAAGACCGACGCTTCCGGACTGGCCACGCAGACGATCAAGAAATATTCCACGGATTACTCGATGCTGGCGTTTCGCACGCAAAGCGGGAAGGCCGAGCTGCACGAGAAGTTCGCAGACTTTTACGTGGTGGTCGCGGGCAACGCAACCCTGGTCAGCGGCGGCCAAATGGTCAATGGCAAAACCACGGCGCCGGGCGAAGTGCGCGGTGACTCAATCCAGGATGGCAAGGAAACCAAGCTGAAGAAGGGCGACATTGTTCATATACCAGCCGATATTCCTCACCAGTTGCTGCTGACCAAGGGAGACACCTTCCAATATTTCATCGTCAAGGTGCAGGAAATCCCGTAGCCGCCGTGCAAGTTCTTTGCCATCATCTAGATTATTGATTTTAAACAATGCACTGTTGACCCAAATGGCCAAGAATGCCGACACTATCGCGCTGGTGAGCAAATGGGCACGTATCTGAATGGCTGAAGAGATTTGCCCACCGATCTCGTTCCTTTACATGAACCACCTAGACGCTCCTTGAAAAAGCCCCTTGCCAACAAGGGGCTTCTTTTTGTCTGCGCACGAAGCCAGGTTGACGCAATCTACCTGGCAAAGAAAAAAGCCCAGCGGCTAAAAGCCCTCAAAAGCGGGAGGTCTGTGTGGCACGGCTGAACCCGTGCCCTTCGTACGGAGAAGGTTTTTTCCTTCAGGGCCTTAGCTGTTGCCCCCGAACCAGCAGTTTGCGCCATAGCAGCGGCTAAAGCCCTCATCGGGCGCGAGTTTTTACGGCCCGACTAAAGTCGTGCCCTGATACAAAACATTAGAGTGGTGGCTGCAGAAAACTCACGCTGCGCTTTAGCTGCATGATGAGGGGCAAAGTGCATGGCATTTCACAAGAAGCTCCCTCGGATCCGTTCCGGCTTCTTGATGGCGTGTGAGGAAGGTCGTATTTCGGATAAGATCGCGGGGTATCAGTTCAAGGCTACGAGGGCAATCTAGTGACCTCATCCAGTGATCGGCCGGCTTTCGACCGGCGCCAATTCCTCATGCGGGGTGGCATGGCGATGGCAGCGACGGCCGGAGTCCCGTTGGCGCGACGCGCTTTCGCAGGCATCCATGAACACTCAGAGCATGCGGAAGTCAGCACCGCGTACGGCCGTGTGCGTGGTCTTCGGGAACCTGACTTGCTTACCTTCCTGGGTGTTCCCTACGGTGGTGCCGTGGCTGGAGCGAATCGATTCCAGGCGGCGCCACCATTGCAACCGTGGACCGGCGTAAGGGACGCACTGCGACTGGGCGCGCCTTCGCCTCAGCCAGGAAAGAGCTATTACGGCATCAACGAGCCGGCGCCGGCGGAAAACTGCCTCTACCTGAATATCTGGACGCCGGCAGTTGACAACCGCAAGCGCCCCGTCATGGTGTACAACCACGGTGGCGGATTCTTCAAAGGCTCCGGCGGAGCCCACTACCAGGATGGGGGTAACCTGGCCCGCACCTATGATGTCGTTGTGGTCGCGACGAACCACCGCCTGGGCCTGATGGGTTACCTCTTTTTGGGCGAATTGGGCGGCGAAGCCTACGCAACCTCGGGCAACCAGGGACTGCTCGACATCAAGGACGCCCTCAAGTGGGTACATGAAAATATTTCGGTCTTTGGGGGCGACGCCAACAACGTCATGATCTTTGGTGAATCTGGCGGCGGCCTCAAGACTTCTGCTCTCTACGGCCTGCCGTCCGCCGCCCCGTATTTCAACAAAGCTTCGATCGAGAGCGGTCCTGGCGTTTTCATGATGCCGCGCGACGTAGCGGCGGCCAGCACGCAGATCACCTTGCAACAGTTGGGACTTAGCAAGGGCGATTGGCGGAAGCTGCTCGAAATCCCGCTCGACCAGTTGATCGCCGCGCAGGTCGCCATCGCGGCAAAGCTCGGCCCCGGGTTCGATATGGCCTCGCTGCGCAAAGGCAATGGCTGGCGGTGGAACGGAGGCTTTGCGCCGGTTGTTGATGGAACCATTCTGCCCCACGATCCCTTCCATCCCGATGCACCGGCGTTTTCAAAGAACAAACCGTTGATGGTTGGCAGCAATCGGGACGAAATGAATTTCATCTGGTTCCAGGCCAAAATGAACAATATCTTCAATCTGACCGACGACACCCTCAAGGCCGCCCTGCAGCAGCAATTGGGAACCGAAGCGGATACAGTCTTGGCGACGTATCGCAAGAGTCGTCCGGGAGCCTCCGCACCCGACCTTTACACTGCCATCACCACGGGAGCGTTCTTCTGGCTTGGCGGCATAAGGATCGCGGAACGTAAGGCTGCGCAGCAGGGAGCGCCGGTCTACATGTACATGTTCACCCACCAGTCGAACTACGTGATTCCCGGCTCAACGCACACGATCGGTGCGGCGCATGCGCTGGAGATTCCCTATAAGTTCAGCAATATTCATCCTGTGGGCCAGGAGAGTCATGCGGATACGCAGCAGCCGGGCTCGAACATCAGCATCGATAACCTGGTCGGTACTGATCCCGATCGCGAGAAAGTCGCTCGTAACATGAGCGAGATGTGGACGACCTACGCGCGCTCAGGTCACCCTGGGGCGAAAAGTCAACCCGTGTGGCCGGCTTACGATATCGAGACTCGCGCAACCATGCAGATTGACGCCCGATGCACGGTGGTCGATGACCCCTTCGGGGAAGAGCGAAAAATGTGGGAGCAGCTGGATGCCCGATCCTAAAGCATTTTTGCTAATGGTGTAGACCAGGAAGCTGAACTCGACGCGGCCATTCCGCCAAAGAATGGCGCCCCCGGGCACGCGCTCTTTGCGTGCCTGGGGTGGAAAGAATGGCCGCACATAACTGATCCCGCCGGACCACAGTATTAGCAAGAATGCTCTAGAGGAGGCCCTTGGCGTAAACGGCAGGAAGATGCGTTCATGACTTGAGTTGAGGGAACGCTGTAATTCGTAATTTCGCTGCGGCATAGGGAACTAGCGTAATCGTCTCTTCCGGCTCGCTGCTGGCTACAGGGCTTTGCGGGACTGGATCGGCCACCCCATCGACGGCCAACCACGACGGCAGCTTGCGGGCTTTCACGCGCAGTTTGACCGGTGCAACGGCGAGCGAAAAAGGCGACGCGTTGTTGAGGGAGTTCCTGAACAGAATGCCTTTCGATTTCCTTCTCAGAAGCCGCAAGCGCGTAGTTCCACTGGGAACCGGGAAAGACCTGCCAGTCGGCCGTCATCCCTCGATCTCGCAATTTCACCCAGGTTTCTTCAATCGGAAATGAAAAAACGAGAGGCCCACTTTCGATGGAGCTTGAATCGTTGTAGCCCTTAACGACCCTCGGGGACATGGGGAACCTCAACTCGATGACATCCCCCGCCTTCCAAGTGCGTTCGATCTTCGCAAACCCAGAGTCGTGGGAAGGATTCACTGGGGTTCCGTTCACCAGGATCACTGGGACGCCGGCCCAGGCCGGGATCCTGAGCCTCAGAGGAAAGCTGAGCGCCGCTGCCGGCTCCATCTTTATCCGGACGCTTCCCTGGAAGGGGTACTCGGTTTCTTCCAGGATGCGTACTTCGGTATTGCGAACCGTGGTGCGAACTTCACATGGTGAGTAAAGGGCCGCTACCAGTCCGTCATCGCTGCTGAGCATCCAGAGGCTCGCCGCAAACTTAGGCCACCCCTGGTGAAAGTTGGCGGTGCAGCAGCCAAAGTTCGGTTCGAGACCATAAAGGTTGGACTCAGGGCCGTTCGTCATCCAGGGCTTGCGATGGAGGCTGACTTCTACCTGGTTCGGTTCCTGGTCATATTGATGGGCCCACATATCGTCGGTGAATGTGCCAGGTAAAGCATTGAACGCTATCTTCTCAATCCGATCGCCGATGGCAGCATCACCCAGGATGGCAAGCGACTGCTCGAGCGAAAACAGGGTCTCGACGACGGTGCAGAGTTCGCTCCCCTGAGATGGATTGCGTCCAGCAAGATGTTCATCGCAGGAGAACATGCCATTCGGCAAACCATGATAGGTATCCAAAGCTGCGAGCATTTGGTGGAAGCCGGCACGATCCGCCTCGCTGTTGGACAGCAGTGACCACACGGGAGCTGCCTTCAGGGCCTGCCCGTTGTTCACGCCGTGGGTGGAGAGGGCCAGGTCGGCGAGTCCCTGCCCCTCACTTAGTTTGATCATCTCTCGCGTCACAGGCTGAGTGAATTTGAAATCTGAGTATTGGGCCTGCCAATCGTGTCCCTGCGCGCGTAAAAGGCTGACAAGTTCCAACAACTTGGGGTCACCGGTTCGGTTATAGAGCCAGATCGCAATCAAAGCATTATCTTGAGAACGAAACTTACCCCAGTCACGCAAAGGGCGCTGGGGAAGCGCAGCCAACTGGTAGGCGAAATAGCGCGACAATACGGGAATCACTCGTGGATCGCCGGTCACTTCCTGGTATTGCGCCAGCGCCTTGAGCATTACCATGCGTGGCCACCAGTCGTTGTTGCTGCTCGGGCCGATCATTCCGTTGCTTGCCGGGTGGGTCAGAGTCCATTCGACGAACTTTTGTGCTTTGGCCTTCAGGTGATCGTCATCCAGCAAATAAGCCAGCGGAATAAGCCCATCCAGGAAATAGGGGCCACGTTCCCAGGACTCACCCGTTCCCCCAAGCCAGCCGCTATTGCTGTCCACATCGGCCCACGTCTCATCGAGGTGGCCACTCAAGCCATTGGCCTGGATTTGCAATTGATTCTTCAGCCACCCGGCAGGACGCACGGCGCCCAGAGGTAACAAATAGAACGCGTTTTGCGCGAGCGGCGCCTTGTTCTTAACAACGCGCGGCGAATTCTCAGATCCTGCAGAGGCGAGGCCGGCCAACGCGACCCGGCTGCTGCCAGGCAAAGATGCAATTGCGGTTGCTCCGGCTTGTTTCAGAAAACGGCGGCGGCTGATTGCCTGGCGATCACTATCCCTCATAAATACCTCCTACCGCCCTGGACACCGATGTTAACTCACTCGTGTCTTGAAGTGCGACGTAACGGCCGATAGGCCTTTTCATGCAAAGTGACGAATTGAGCGCTCGGTTTACCATCGTCAAGGTGGATGCAGGCAAATCAGGCCGGATTGACGGCACCGAGTCATTAAATATTTATCGATTCATCGAAGTAAGGGAGCCAAATGGAAGAAGTACGTGGGTCAGCTTCAGGGGTCTTGGGCCGTTGTCTTGGCGCGTTGTGTTTGGCAATCGTTTGTTTTTCTAGCGCGGCAAACGCACAGCGGCCGCCGGCGGTGCCACTGGTGACGCACGATCCGTACTTCAGCATCTGGTCGATGTCGGACCGATTGACGGACGTGAATACACGCCACTGGACAGGCTTGGATCAGCCCTTGACCGGGTTGGTACGCATCGATAACACCGTTTACCGGTATATGGGTTTGGATCCCCGTCAAGTTCCGGCGATGCAGCAGGTATCGCTTCTAGTGACCCCATTGCACACCATCTACGTATTCCAGGCCGCTGGCGTGCAATTAGAGGTCAGGTTTTTCACTGCGGCGCTGCCGCAAGATCTTGACGCATTGTCGCGTCCTGTCGACTATCTCACGTGGAAGATCAGTTCCAGCGATGGGCGGCCCCACTCGGTCAGCTTGCTACTCGATGTGAATCCCCGCGTGGCCGTGAACACAGATGACGAGGAGGTGACATGGGGAAGATCGAAGCTCCCCGGAATGGAGGTGTTGCGGGTTGGGTCACGCG
Source organism: uncultured Acidobacteriaceae bacterium (assembly GCA_963743365.1). Classification (GTDB taxonomy): domain Bacteria; phylum Acidobacteriota; class Terriglobia; order Terriglobales; family Acidobacteriaceae; genus PALSA-350. The sequence goes on along the minus strand of CAVUQE010000029.1, from coordinate 612,195 downwards.
ATCAGCGCGTCCTGAGTCGCGGGGGCGATAACCTGAGGATCGATTGGGGGTATTTCTATCTTGCCGTGCCGGACCAGGAGGATGCAAGCCTGGTCACCTCAAGTAGCGCAATCACGGCTTTCCTGGCCTCTGGCGAACTGCCGCAATCCGATGATATGGAGATGCCGCGACAACCCCGTACCGGTGCGGCGCACCTGGCGGTTCGATTGCGCGCAGAAGTGTCTAAAGGAAAGCCGGTAAGCCGGCACGTGCTCCTCGTTTATGACGAGGCGGATTCCATTGAATATCTTGACCGCAAGCTACCCCCCTATTGGCGCAGAAACGGAAAGACTGCCGGCGCCATGTTAGCCGAATCGGAGGCGCAGTACGCCAGCCTTGAAGAGCGGGGCAACCGCTTTGACGAGGAACTCACTACCGACCTGGAGCATGTTGGCGGTAAATCCTATGCGGAGCTGGGAACCCTGGCGTACCGGCAGACGCTCGCTGCTCACGGCTTCGTTGCGGATATTGATAACACGCCGCTGCTTTTTCCCAAGGAAAACTTTAGCAATGGCTGTATCTCGACTGTCGATGTTTTGTATCCGTCAGCACCGTTTTTCCTGTTCTTCAATCCGGCATTACTCGAGGCCCAGCTAAAGCCAGTTCTTGAATATTCTGCGCTTCCGCGCTGGCGCTGGCCTTTCGCGCCGCATGATCTGGGCACCTATCCGCTCGCTGATGGACAGGTGTATGGGGGCGGGGAACTGACCGAAGAGAATCAAATGCCCGTCGAGGAGAGCGCGAACATGCTCATCCTCGTGGACGCGCTTAGCATTGCACAGGGCAATTGGCATCTCGCTGATGAGTATTGGCCGCAATTGACGAAATGGGCGGACTATCTACAGGCCAAGGGTCTCGATCCTGAAAATCAACTCAGCACCGACGATTTCGCCGGGCATCTTGCCCATAACGCCAACTTGTCAATCAAGGCGATCGAGGGAATCGCTGCTTACTCCCAGATGGCAAAAAAGCTGGGCAAGACCGATCTTGCGCAACAATACGCCGTTGCCGCTAAACAGATGGCTGACCAATGGCAAGGCATGGCTTTGGATGGCGATCATTACAAGCTGGCTTTTGATAAGCCTGGGACGTGGAGCCAGAAATACAACCTGGTTTGGGACCAGTTGCTTCATCTGGATCTCTTTCCTGCGTCCATTCGCAAGACTGAGATGGCCTTCTATTTAACGCATCTCAATCGGTACGGCTTGCCGCTGGACAACCGTGCGGATTACACCAAGCTTGATTGGGAGATTTGGACTGCTACGCTTACCGAAGATGCGTCTCAATTCACCGCTTTGATGGATCCCATTGGTAAGTGGCTAAACGAGACTCCTTCTCGTGTACCGCTGACGGATTGGTATGACACCAAGACGGGCGTGATGCTTCATTTCCAGGCTCGGTCGGTGGTAGGCGGCGTCTTCATCAAGGCGCTCGCGGACAAGAATCTTGAGGAGAAGTGGAGAAAGTTCAACCCCTAGTGGGAGGTTGGCAGTCCAGCGAGGTCTCTTTTTTCGGGAGGGTGAAAGGATCCAAATCTGCGAAATGACCGAGGTTGCTGGCCGTTGCCACCTGAGAGTATCCGTAGGGCGCTCCACTGGTGAGAATTGTTTTCGGACATGCGTTTCGCGCCGGCATGGGCCATAGCAGGGGCTGAAGCCCAATCCTTTCCGTCAATTGACGGCCCGACTAAAGTCGTGCCCTGATACAAAACCAACTCACAGCACCCGACGGAGCTTCTTGTTAAAATGCCATGCACTTTGTCCCTCAACATGCAGCTAAAAGCGCAGCGCGAGTTTTCTGCAGCCACCACTCTGGTGTTTTGTATCAGGGCACGACTTTAGTCGGGCCGTAAAACTCGCGCCCGATGAGGGCTTTAGCCGCTGGGCTTTTTTCTTTGCCAGGTAGATGTAGCCGTAGCGGTACTCCTCGGCACTATGGACGAGCCCTGCTTTGACAGGATTCTGAGCGATATATTCTCGATGCTCGAAAAAGCTTTGCCCGTCACTTATTCGCACCTCGGAGAATCCACGTTGCCAGACGTCTCCTTGATATCCAAATTCCCTTTTTAGACGGTAGGAGAATCCGCCCTTGATGCGTTGCATCGCCTTTTCGATGGTCACATCGCCGGGAAGTGTCATCAACAGACGAAGATGATCCGGCATGATCACGAAATCATGCAGCTGAAATTTACCCGCCGCTACATGCAATCGCAGCACGTCGATGAGAAGCGTCGCATTTCGTTCAGATTGGAACAATCGTCGTGCCATGCTGGTTTTTGTTGTGGCAAAAAAGATCCGTGAACTGCTTAGAATTGTTTTCGGACATGCGTTTCGTGCTGGATGCGCCATAGCAGGGGCTGAAGCCCAATCCTTTCCGTCAATTGACGGCCCGACTAAAGTCGTGCCCTGATACAAAACCAAACCGAGCGGACTCTAAACCCTTCCCATACGGATTCAGTGCTCGACCCCGGCTAGCGCGCGCTTGTAGACCTCTATGGTGCGCGCGGCCATGGTGCTGGCGGTGAACTGAGCTGCCCAGAGGCTCCGGCCTGCGGTGCCCATGGCGACGCGCAATGCGGGGGCGGCGATCAACCGAGCGAGCGCATCACGCAGGCCGGCAACGTCGCCCCGGCGTACCAGCAGGCCGGTCTCCTCGTGCCGCACGGATTCAGCAATGCCTCCCACGTCGGTAGCAACCACCGGCAAAGCGGCGCGCATGGCCTCCAGGATGCTGATGGGCAACGCCTCGAAGTTCGTAGAGAGTACGAAGATCTGCGCTTCCATGAGCAAATGATTCACATCGCTCTCCGGCGGCAATATGCCGACCCGGTCGCTAAGCCCGAGCGCGCCGACTTGCGCGTCCACGTGCGGTTTCAGCTCGCCCGTCCCTACCAACAGCAAACGCCATTCCATGCATAGCAAACCGGAAAGCGCCTGGAGAAGAGTGCGGTGATCCTTTTGCCATGCGAAGCGCGCGACCATCACGATCAGCGGCGGTTGGGCATCGATCGGCCGCAGCCGGGCAAACGGGATCTCCGCTATGCCGTTATGCACCACCTCCAGCGCCCTTGCCGGGCAGACGCCGAATTGCTGGGCCAGCGCCCGCTCGTGCTCGCATACGTTGATGACGCGCGTGCCCAACCGGCCGGACAGACGTTCTGTCCAGCAGAAGAGCGGAATGGTTCGCAGTGAGGTGCGGTCGAAGATGGACCAGCCGTGCGGGGTAAACACACTGGGGATGTGGTGCAGCCGCGCAGCTGCGCGAGCCAGCGATCCAGCTTTGGCAGTGTGAGCGCACACCAGGTCAGGTTTCAAACGGCGTAAGGCGCACCAAAGCTCGACCAGCGCCGCCGCATCGCGATGTGGCCTCACCGGTCGGACCAGGCTCTTCAGGGGCAACCAGGGAATCCCCGCCTGGCGGAGCTGGTCGGTGAAGATGCCGGGCGCTCCGGTGATCACGGTAACGTCATGGCCAAGACTGCGCAGCTCAAGCGAGAGCTCGCGCACATGGCTCTGGGCTCCGCCCAGAACATCACCCCGGGTGAGTACATGAACGATTTTCATGCCCGGCCGCTCCGGTCTTTTTCGGGCGCCAGCAGCGACGCAGGGAGGAAGGTCTCACTCGATGGCAGACCATACCAGGTGGTGAGCAGGTTCCACAGCGTGCGCCACGTAGCGAGCTCTGCCGCGGAAGGCGCTTGCGCGGCCTGATGACCCATGCGGTGCTCGAAGCCGGCGGAGACTGCGGCGCAGTTGACGGCAAACCTTGCGGCCGAGATACCCAGCAGTTGCAACTTCTGCCAGCCGCCGAGACCGCCGCCGGGCTGCTTGCAGACGTGGTGTATGTGCAGCAGTTTGTAGCGCAAGAGCTTTTTCAGTGTGATCCGTTCCCGCCGGTATCCCAATAAAACCTGGGGCAGATTGGCAAAGCGGCTAAGCCGGTAGCTGCGCAGCAGCAGCTCCTGATCCTGAGCGAGCCACGCACTTTCGTCATAGGGCCAACGGCGAAACCACTCGATGCGCCCCATCCACAACGGATGCCATAGGGGAAAGCCCCGGAAAGGAGAGCGGGTGATGCCGGCATGGTCCGTTGCCGGATTGAAGCGCCAGAGCGCGCGGCCGTGTTTGCCGAAGACCATGGCGCCGGCGCTGCACAAGTCTATTTCCGGATGAGAAACCAGGAAAGCGAGCTGGCGTTCCAGCCGGTCGGGATAGGCAATATCGTCGGCATCCATTCTGGCCAGGTAACGGCCACGCGCCCGTTCGATGCATTCATTCAATCGGGCCGCGAGCCGTAGCCGCTGTCCGTCACTCCAACAGATCACGCGCGGGTCGCGAAAACTGCGGGCGATGGTCAGACCCTGGTCGTCGGAACCGTCATCGCAGAGTAAGAGCTCAAAGTCGCCGTAGCTCTGATTCAGGAGCGAGCGAACAGCCAGCTCCAGAGTAGCGGCGCTGTTGAAGAAGGGCATCGCGATGGTGATGACGGGGTTGGTCATCGGCTGTCGGCAACCACCCTCAAACCGGAACCCCGCAGCGGGTCTCCGCCCAGGGAACGAAAGACAATCGCGTATTGTAGTGCCAAGCGCTGCAGGCTAAAGCGCTCCTCAACGACCACGCGGCCGGCGGCGCCCATGCGCTGGCGCAGATCCGCATCGCTGAGCAGTGCGGTGAGTGCATCGACCCACTGCTGCTCAGAACCTGCGCTCAAGCCCACGTCGCCCATTGCCAATACTTCGCGATTCATTCCCGCGGCGGTGACGACCACCGGCAGCCCCGCCGCCATATAGCACAGCATTTTGTAACTGCACTTGCCGTTGCACCAGGCGGTGTCGGCCAGTGGCATCAGGCCGATCGACATGTCGGCGAAGGCGGCTAACTCGGTTCGTGGCGTCCACAGTTCAAACTTGACCCGGGACTCCGGAAGGCGCTTGAATTGCGGTTGTTTATCGGCGACGACGAGCAGCTTGACCCGGCTGCATTGCTGTAACACACGCATGAGTGCTCCCTCGATGGAGTAGAGGAAAGGGAAATTGCCGCTAGTGCCGGTCCAGCCCAGCACCAAAGCGGGCACGCCTTGCCGCGGACGGCGCGGGCGATACCACGAGGTATTTACCGCCGTGGGGATGACGGTGACGTTTGCGTTCCATCGGGAAAATTGGTCAGCCAGAAAACTGTTGCCGCACACCACCAGGTCGCTGGCTCTGGCCAGATCCTGAGCGCGGTGGCCACCGGTATTGAGCCAAACGGCATCATCGACATCGAGAATCATCGGCCGCTTCGCCAAGGCTTGGAGGGGGGCAAAGGCGGGAAGGAACTGACGCGAGAGCCAGGTCACATCCGCCTTCCATGAGCAGGTGAGAGCCGCCGTGCGCGCCGCCGCCGTTGCCGCCATCCACAGCGGGCGCAGGCCGCGTTGCGCGGGCAGTATGTTGCCCCAGGGCAGCGGATATTCGTGCACCGCGATGCCGAGCTTGCCCAACGGGTCGATATATTGGCGCACGCGCGCCCTGGCGCTGGGCACCATTACGCCGCCGGTATACGCGGCTACGCGCACGATTGAGGCTCCGGTACTTCCCTCTCTGTTGAGCGCGGACGGCGGCGCAGGGTAATGTTGGGAGCGAAGTAAACCATGGTGGGGATCGCGCCCGCCTTGACCCAAAACATGATCTGCGCAAAGTATTCCTCGGAGAAGACGGTCATGACCGTCGCGTAAACGAATGCTCCCAGTGTGAAGATCGCCCAGCACTTGCCCCGGATGGCGCAGCGATAGACATACACGCTGAGAAAGCCGACCAGGAACATCAGCCCGATCACTCCGAGCATTCCTCCGTGATTCATGTAGTAGGGCAGGAACACGGTATAGACGTTGGTTATCTGGCTGGGCGAGATCTTTGTGTATTCGAGATTGCGATCACGCTCGGAATAGTTAGCGCCGAATCGATTCGCAATCCGCTTGGCGAACTTACCCAGGTCCCAGCCATACCGCAGCTCGGGGTTTTGCCGATTCTGATCGAAGGCAATAATTCCCCCCAGCCAGTACGTGCCGAAGCCCTCAGCCACGCGGGGAAGATTTTTGGCCAAGGAGGCTCCCGCATCCGCGCCATACTTGCCCATGGCGACCTGCCCGGCGGAGAAGACCAGCAGGAAGACAAGGCCCACCATCCCCAGCAAGCGGATGGGAGCAGCGCCCCGCTTGAGCCAGAGCATGACCACCGAGCTGATCAGTAATAGAAGCACCTCGGAGCGGGCGCCATTCAGCAGTTGATATCCCATGGCGAGCAGGACCAGGAAAAGAGTGCGGCACCTGCGCCGGCCGGTATCGGCGTACTCGTACACGGCGATCAGAGCGAAGATGGTCAGCAAGGGCAGGATGAATGACTCGAGCGAAAGAGCATTGTGGCCGGACACGTTTGCCTTGTTGGCCGCGATGCGGATTTGCCGCCAAAGACTTTCCCGCGGAGCGATGGTCTCGCTGAGTTGCTTGAAGTAGAGATAGGAGAAGGGGATATTCAGCAACGAAAGCAGCCCCGCGATGGTTAGCCATCGATCGACCTGGCTACGGCGCATTGCGCTCACCGCGGCCAGTGTTCGCCCACTCCGTAAGGGAACAATGACGGCGCACATTCCTCCCAGAGAGAAGGCGAGAACGCCGGTGAGGACGATTTCTTCTGCCGTGGTGGTAAGAGGGAAGTACAGATTCCCGCACAACCAAATGGCGAAGAGCGTAATCGTCCACACGATTCCCAGGGATGCCGGCGGAAAGAGGACGGAGTGCCCGTAGCGATACATGGCCGCGCTCCACAGGGCGAGTAAGGCAACTGTAAGCGGGAGGGTCATGCTGCCGACGATTCCGGAAAAAGCCCGCTGTTTACCAGGAACATGCTCTCTAGCTTTCTGGGCATGACGTGTAGTCCTTGTCTTCGAAGGGGACAGAGCCCGTGCTAGGCGCTGCTTACCGCCGTGTAGTAGCGGGCATAGGCTTTATAGGTGGCATCGGTTACGATCGCCGACTCGTTCAAGACGATGCCGGCGATCGGTACATTCACACGGCGGAGAGTTTCTACCGCATCTCCCAGCGCCTTCATCGGGGTATGTCCGCTGCGCACTGCCAGGACCGTTACATCCGTGGCGGCGGCCAGTTCCAGAGTCTCTGCGCACCCCAACAGCGGTGGCGAATCCAGGACGACCAGGTCGAACTCCTTGGTTACCTGGGACAATATGACGCGCATCCGCGGCCCGATCACCGCCAAGGCCGCCGGCAAGGGCAGTCCCGAGCCAAGAACGAAAAGATTCGGGCGGACCGGGACCGCACGTGTCGCTGTTTTCAAGGGAATGGTCTGCGCCAGCACTGAAGCCAAGCCGGCATCGGGATCGAGGCGGACCATCCTCTCGATTGCCGGTTGGCGTAAGTCGCCGTCGATTAACAGCGTGCGCTTGCCCTGCTCCGCGTTGGCCATGGCCAGGGAGAGCGCGAGCGTCGATTTTCCTTCACCGGGGAGGGCGCTGGTTACCAGCACGCTCTTGGGCACATGCGCCTGGGTGGAGAGCATCAGATAGCCCCGCAGGTGGCGTACGCCCTCATCGAAGAATCCGCCTTGTATGCTGCGCCAGCGGTTTCCGGCAAAGCGCACGCCTTCAGAATCAAGAGCCAACCGGAGATGCATGTCCATCACTGCCGGCAGCGCGCAAACCACGGAAATACCAAGCGCCTCTTCTATGGGCTCAATCTCTTTCGCGGTCACGTCGGTTACTTCAGCGGAGACAAAATATGCGGCGCACGCGAGAGAGAAAAAGGCCATACAGCACGTGACAATCAGCGGCCAATTAGGAAAGATCGGCTTGGCGGCAGGCCGTGCGGAATCCGCCAACCGGATGATGTTGTTTTGCAGTTCGGAATTAATGCCTGATTGCTTGATCTTGGCGAAGAGATCTTCGTAAACCCGCTCCGCTGCATCCGCCTCGTGCTTCAGTTGCAGGTAATCAAATGACCGCGAGGTCAGGTCGTCGACCTGCTGTTTGGTTTCGGTTACGGCCGCCGATAGCATGCGCTCGCGCACCAGAGTCTGGCGGTAATCCACACCTATACGGGTGGAGACGTTGCGGCGGCTCTCGTCCAACGCAGCCGTCGCTTCCTCGACCTGGGCCGCCGCCTTACGGTACTCCGGGTGCTGATCTCCATACGTTGCGGCCACCAGCGCGAGATTGGCCTTGGCTTCCTGCAACTTCTCTACATCTTTGGAGAGATCGCTCGATTGCGCGGAAACCTCGACCTCGGGCAGGGAACCATCTTTTGCTGCGCGGTACATCGCCTCCTTGGCGATCCGATCCGCTTGGGCGATGCTGTCTTCAGTATTCAGCGCCTGCAGCCTGGCCACCAGTACACTCGTCTTCTGTTCCGGATCCGCGGTTCCCAGGTCTCGCTGGTAAACCATCAGTGCGTTGTGTGTCGACTCCATCTTTTTCTTTAAGTCAATCAGCTGACGCTCCATGGATGTAGTGAGGCGCCCGGCCTCCTTGGTGCGCGTCTCGAAAATTTCGCGTAGGTAGGAATCGGCAATGGCGTTGGCGACATTGGCTGCGACTTGGGGATTTGTATCCCGATAGGTGATCGTCAACAGATAGGTATTGGGATTGCGTTCGACCTTCAGATGCTTCAGGACGATCGGCGCATTTCTGATGGCGGCTTCCTTTTCGCGCGAATAGCGCCAAAACCCGTACCGTAGTAATTGGTGTTCCCGCTCCAGCAGGTTGTAGCGTTCCGCCACCGGGCGGAGGATGGTGTCGGCCTGCAGCAGGCTTTGCTGCGTCGCCATGAACTGGTCGTCCCCGGTGGTCATGAGGTGGTCGGATCCAACCGTCTCAGGCACCGCTTGGCGGTCAATCGCGATCAACGCAGAGCCGACATTGATGGCGGGCGCCAAGGCACATCCGATCACCACCAGAGCGGTTAGCGCTATGCTCAGCACAACGATCATTTCCCAATGACGGCGTACGATCTCCGCGTAAAAGGTGAGCGGCCGCTGGAATTCAGCGGGATCACTCAGCCTGGGGTGCGGCTTCCGTATCGCAATGGAATCGGGCATACGCTTGCCTCCATTCCGGCAGCAGATCTTGAGTTTCTATCAACCTATCGGGTGGCAGCGGCGCCGGCAGAGGGTTCATGGTGCGGAGCCCGGCTCAATGCGAGCTCCAGATGGCGGCCGATACGGCGGCGTTACCCATGCCGGTCACATGGTTCAGCACGCTTGCGCTGGCCTTTAGTTTTCCGTTGATTGGAACGTAGAGAATGTCGTTGGGAGCGAGCTTTACATCCTCGGATTTTCGATCCAGAATGCGTTTGAGTGGAACCTCTATCTCCGTTTTCTGCGGATTGCCCGATTCTGCCCGGTAGATATAGGCCTTGTTGCGGCTGAATGAGTCAAGTCCACCGCTCAGCGCGAGCAGTTTGAGCACAGTGGTGTCGTGCATATCCTGATAGGGAAACGCTCCTGGCCGTTTCACATCTCCAACCACAAATACCTGTTGGCATTGCGGCACGCGAATCTGCCCGCCTGCGGTGACTGGAATATTGAGCTGCGGGTGAAGTCCGTCGAAGAGCTGGCGTACGGAGATTCGTTGTTCGCTGCCGTTGGCTTGCTCGACGATGATCTCGGGTCCGGCCTCGGGCAAAAGACCCCCGGCTTGGCTTAACGCGCCTAGTACGCGCAAGTCCCCCAATTCCTGAATGGTCATGGGTGTCTTGACCGCCCCGGCAACAGTGACGTCGCGGCTGCGATACTCGACAACCGAAACGTCGACGATGGGTATTACCAATAGGTGTTGCGCCTTCAGGGCGGCGGCTATTTTGTCGCGCAGCGCATCCGGCATCAACCCAGCGGCAGGTATGGGTTTGTTGAGTAGTGGCAGGTTCAGATTTCCGTGCTGGTCGACGCGGAACGTCTGCGAGAGTTCCGGCGAATCATCGACGGTCAAGCGAACAAGGTCGGAGGCTCCGATCGGCTGAAAGGGCAGATTGGAACCTCCGATGGCAACCGGTGTTGCGGGGGAGGCTGGCCCAGGTTGGGGGGAAGACAAACGTTGGGCCGAGGTGGCGATAGACATCAGGGTCGGAACCATCACGATTGCCACAGTAAGTTTTCTCATGGCTTCACGTTTGTATGAGGACAGCGTAGTGTGACCGGATTAAACGAAAGTGGAGGTAAAGATTAAATATTTCTCAGCTGCCTGTGCGCTTTTTTTGGAGGTAACGATGTGCAGTTTCTCCGACAAACATCGCGCACACGCCCACTCCTTCGGTTTGCATCAAGGAACATGGCTTAACGCATTTTTGCTAATACTGTGGTCCGGTGGAATCAGTTATGTGCGGCCATTCTTTCCACCCCGGTCACGCAAAGACCGCGTACCCGGGGACCCCCGGTTTTGGCGGAATGGCCGCGTCGAGTTCAGTTTCCTGGTCTACACCATTAGCAAAAATGCTTTAGCGTCGATAACGAATGACCCTTGCAGGTACACCGGCGCAGATCGACATGGGAGGCAAATTCGTGGTTACCACAGCTCCGGCTCCAACCACCGCGCCATCACCGATCGAGACGCCGGCGGTTACCACGGTGTTCGCTCCCAGCCATACATCATCGCCGATGCTGATGGGTGCATCCCGGCCGGGCTGATTGCGAATCAGTTCACCTCGGGCTATTCCATGATTGGAAGAGAAGATCGATACGCAAGGGCCGAGGAGCACGTTGCTTCCGATAGTGATTGGGCCCCCGGGCGAGGCCCATACGGAACAGAGATGATTGATAAAGGAGTGGTCACCGATCTGGATCATCTCCGGGTACTTGAAGATCACTGTGGGCGAAATCTTTACTCCCTTACCCAGGCGTTTCAGCTTTGCCTTGCGTAAATAGCTGCCGCCGGTGATAAACGCCAACAAATAGAGCCAACCCCTCACTGTCTCTGCGATCGATCGGATCAATCTGCCTCCTTCGGGTACTCTTGCGGTCGAGCGAGCGTAGGGGAGGGGCTAAGGTATACCCACTGCGACGCCGCCATGCACAGCCTAAGGCGGCAGCTTAAACCTGTATTGGGGCAAAGATTAAGTTTTCCTTAAAGCAGCCGTTGCCGTGCGCGGAGCGACTCTTCCAGGCAAGGCAAAATACGGCTTGAAGGGCACCCTCTTTTAAGTGCTGTTGGAAGCAAGACTATTACCTATGGTCACTCATTTAATAACTCAGGACTACTTATAAGTCCGCTCATACTTTCTGTTACATCAGTAATGCCCACCAAAGGTAATTGTGGCTGGCATCGCCGGATAAGATATTGGCCCCAGCATACATAGCGATTATCACGCCGTTGCTCGCAATTCGCCTTACTAGACTGTGATAGTTGAGGACGGCTACGAACGGCGTGCAATCAGGGCTACAGCGCCGCCCTAATGTAGCTGCGTTCACAAAGTTATCGCTCTATATCTTTGGAGGGCTCAAGTGAACAAGTTCATTGCGCTTTCAGTTTTGAGCATGGGCGTACCGGCCCTAGCAACGACCTACACGGTGCCGGCCGGCTCCAGCGCGGCAACCATTCAGTCCATTGTGAACACCGCCGGGTCGGAGGCAGGCAATACGGTCATGTTCTCCGCTGGTTCTTACAGCCTCTCCTCCACGGTGATTCTGCCATGCTCCAACGGCACCATTTACACCGGCCCAAACGTGGGTGTGGTTACCCAGGTCAATAAACCGACAGCGGTCCTGACCAGCACAGGCACATTGAATTATGCCCTGCAGACGAACAGCAACGGTACCTCTTTTACCGGGAATCAAGGATGCACGATCCAGTATTTAGGCTTTTCCGGCACGCAGGGGGGCATTTATGTGACCCATCCTTCCTCGGGAATTGTCATCCAGTACAACTATTTCACCCTTAATGATCCTCCGGTAGGGGGTAGCCAGTCGCTGCAAGCCATCTATCTCGATGGCGATCACAATGAGGGCCTCGATCCATCGTCCGGCGCGTCGTATATATCCATTCTCTGGAATGTTTTCTATAACAACTGCGCCCGGATCAATGCTGAGGGCGGGGGAAACGGCAATGTTGATTCCGGTGGATATTGCGCGGCGACTATAGTCAGTGCATACAACAATCACTTAGTCTGGATTAACAATACGGTCGACACCATTGAAGAAGGCCTCAAGTTCCTCGAACAAAATGTCTTACAGCAGACAAGCGTCAATGCCGATGTCGAAAACAACAACATGCAGGGAAACTCCCGCATCATGATCGAGACGCAACAGGATACGAATGGTGTTGCCACATACAGTCACAATGCTTTTTATCAGCCCAACAACCCCAATAATTACACCTTCGAATTGTCGATGCCGGAGTTTACGCCGTCCACATCTCCAACCCACATCGCGGATGATAACGTATACATCGGCAACGTACCCATAACAGGAGAAACGGGTTCGGGTGCGCATTATGGCATTGGTCTGGAGCTGTGGGGTGCGGGCAGCATAGCTGCCAACAGCTTGTTTCAAGGTGGAAACGGCCCGGAGTCATGTGGCGCCGGTTATGGCTGTTCGGGGTGGGATATCGTTGTAGGGGAGCCGTTTACCAACGCCACCATTACCGGCAACTATTTCTCCGGTTCAGATGCGTGGACCGGTACCGTGAATAACTTGAACCACGCGCTGACCTATGAAGACAACGCTTCATCGTCGAATTCCGGGCTGGTTATAGCTTCTAACACCGTGGTCGAAACCAGCACCACGATACCAACGGTTGCGCCTACCATTACACCGGTGTCTTCTTCCACTGGGACCGCGGTTACGCTCAGCGATAGTGATACGGCGCACAGGCTCTCCATCTTCTACACCACCGACGGCAGCACGCCGGCCATCTTTGGGCCCGGTGGCGCGGCGGGAACGACGATGCTCTATACCGCCCCGTTTACGGTGGCAGCAGGAACAACGGTGAAAGCAATCGCCTCCTGGGGACAGGGGGCAAACCAGGGGATAATATTTCCTTCCTTTGGATACGTTCCCAGCAATGTGGTTTCGCTAGTGGCAGGGGTTGCCACGTCCTCCGCGCTTCCAGGGACGAAGACCATCACCAGCGGATATCTGCGCCCCAAGGCGGGCGGAAATACCATGACGGTGGGGGGCGATATGCAGATGAACGCATATGTGACATACTCCGACGGCTCAACTGGTACATTGCCGGACGCGCAGGGTAACAAGGTGACCTGGTGGAATACCACCAATCATAAGGTGGCCAAAGTCGCCGGAAAGGGCTATGTAACAGCGTTGGCGCCGGGTTCGATCAATCTGGAGGCCATGATTGGTTCGCTAACCTTGACTCCGTGGCCAGTGACCGTGGACGCTGCTCCGACGGCTGCTGCTCAATCTGCTGCCGCGGCTGTCGACGAGTCGAGCCCTGCCGCTCATGCGCAGGCAGCGGTTCCCGCCGATGGCCAGTCTCCCGCTGCCGATACTCAGACTCCCGCCGCTGCCGGCGCTCAGACATCTGGCGCCGCCGATACTCAGGCAGCTGGAGTGCCAGTCGCGCAAAGCGGGCTCACCGCTCTTATTGCCGGGCCAGTTCCGGCTGCTCCCGGAGCCGCTCTTCCGGATACCTTCCTGGGACCGTTCTGGACAGTGGTGGCGCCAGCGGGTGGGTCGGCTTCCATCTCCAATTCTCACCTGTTCATTGGCGTTCCTGGAGGGGCGAACCATGACCCATTCCTTCCGTCCAATCAGGCGGTGCGAGTTGTGCAAGCGATCGGCAACGAGGATTTCGATGTCGCGATCAAGATCGACTCCCCACTCGTGGCTACAGATGGGAATACCAGTCAGGGTCTGATGGTGCTCTCCGATGACGCGGACTTCCTGACCTTCGCCCTGGTGACCAACGGAACCAACGTCGGCCTCAACGCTCGTATCGTTGCCCGCGGGGTGGCGACCACGCTGCTCGACGACACCGATTTCAGTTCATATCAGAATCCAATGTACCTGCGACTTACGAAGGCGGGCAGTGCTTACGTGGCTCTCTACTCGGTTGACGGATTGAATTGGGCACAGGCGGCGAGCTTTACTGACACCACGGCGCCCACCTCGATTGGACTCTTTGCCAGCAACTACAGCGACACTCCTGCCAATGCCGTCCCTGTCGTCATGTCGGTGAACTGGTTCGACGTTGAGCAATAAATGAGGATGAGAGTACTGGTTCTACTAACTTCAGTAATGCACAGCAATGGTAATGGCCACTGATATGAACTAAGGAGATAGTGGCCAAAGATGGCAGGGCGATTCTGTGTTCCGTCTATTAGTTAGCCCGATGGGCACTGGGGGTAATGTCGATGTACAAAAATAGATCACAATATCTCTTCGCTATCATTACCTCGCTGGCCATGGGGGCGGCCGCGCAGTCTGCCTCTGCGAATGGTCCGCTTCCGGGTGTTCCGGGAGCGCCATTGGCAAGCAGTTTTCCTGGCCCGCTCTGGGAGGTGGTTGCGCCACGAGGCGGGACGGCTACCGTCTCGAACCAACATCTCTTCCTCGACGTACCCGGCGGTAGCAACCATGATGCACTGAGCCCGTCGAACCAGGCGGTCCGCGTAGTGCAGCCGATTGGCAACCTGGACTTTGATGTCTCCATCAGGATCGATTCACCCATTCTTGCGAAGGATGAGAACACCAGCCAGGGCCTGATGGTGCTGGCGGATAACCAGAACTTCATCACCTTTGCGCTGATGACGGACGGCACCCACCTCGGCCTGAGCGTACACACAGTCAACAATGGAGTCCCGGCCACCGTGTTCGACGAAATCAATTTTGGTGATTATCAAAACCCAATGTACCTGCGCCTTGCCAGGACTGGCGTCGAATACGCAGCTCTTTACTCCATTGACGGAGTGGTGTGGATCCAGGCCGCCAGCTTCACTGACACCAGGGTTCCGACGCTAATTGGGCCCTTTGCCAGCAATTTCAACCCCACTCCTACCAGAGCGGTTCCGGTCGTTATGGCGATTCATTGGTTCAACATCATTTGATTCGTATGGGGAAGTACGAGTCGTTGGTTGCGGGGAGAAGTTCTCTTATGAGAAAGAAGGCACTCCAGGTTCTTTTGGTCGAGGATAACGCGGGCGATGCCCGCTTATTGCGCGAAATGTTCGGCAAGGAACCATCGGGGAGTTTTGAATTGTCCCACCTGACACACATGCGTGAGGCCGAAGCTCGGTTGAAAGCAGGCGGGGTCGACATTGTCCTGTTGGACATGGGATTGCCGGATGGGCATGGCCTCGACACCCTGCGACGAGCACGCGCCGCGTCCCCGGACGTGGTGATGATCGTATTGACCGGCATGGAGGATGAAGCGCTGGCCGCCGCAGCCATGAAGGAGGGTGCACAGGATTATCTGATTAAGGGGCAGATTGAGAATCGCGCGCTTCCGAGAGCCCTTCGTCATGCGATCGAGCGCCAGCGCATGCAGAGGGAAGCCGATCTCATGCGGAAAAACGAGGTTGAGTTGAGGGATCAGTTCCTCTCCCATGTGTCGCACGAGCTTCGCTCGCCTTTGACATCGATCTATTCATTCAGCACGATCATCGCAGACGGGCTGGCGGGTGAGACGAGCCCACAACAGAATGAATATCTGCAGATCATCCTGAGGAATGTACGCCAGCTTCAATCGATGATTGAGGACCTGCTTCAGGTCACCCAGGCACAGGCTCATAAACTCAGCTTGGAGCTGGAGTCTGTTTCGCTAAACGAGGCTATCGAATATGCGGTCGATACACTCCGCGGAGCTGCTAAAGAAAAAGAGATTCATCTGGCTTTCCAATCGTCGGGGCGTTTGCCTTCGGTCTACGCCGACGCGACACGGGTGCGGCAGGTGCTGACCATTCTGCTGGACAACGCGGTTAAGTTTACCCCCGCCGGCGGCACGGTGAAGGTCGAAGCCAGCGAGTACGAGAAAGATGAGAGCATGATGCAGATACAGGTCTCCGATACTGGATGTGGTATCGGTCCGGAGGCTATCGAGCGGATTTTTGAGCACCTCTACCAAGTCACGGATCCCGGCCATGCCGGGCGCAGAGGCCTCGGGCTCGGCTTGCACATTGCCAAGGACCTGGTCACACGGCAGGGCGGCAAGATTTGGGTGACGAGCGAGTTGGAGAAGGGAAGCCATTTCTTCTTTACCTTGCCCATTTTCTCGTTAGCAGGCGTGCTTCGTCCGATCCTGACCCGCGACAAAAGTGCCGGTGATTCACTGGCGTTAATTACGGCCGAGGTGGAATGCAGGGACGGATCGCCAGATGTACCAAGAAAGACATTGGATGTGGCACGCATGGTTCTGCAACAATGTCTGCGCGCTGATTCGGACGTATTACTGCCCAGCATAGGGCCGCCCTGCGAACACAAGCGATTCTTCGTCGTTGCCAACACGCTAAAGGATGGGGCAGAGAGCATTGGCCGCCGTATGCAGAGCCAACTCCGGCGCCACCACGAGTTTCAATCGGACAATTTCACTTTCAACATCTCGCACAGCTTTCTGCCTCCACTCACAAGAGACGTCAACGAATCGATGGAAACTTTTGCGGAAGAGGTGGCTAGCGAAGTACGGGATCAAATTAACAGCGTCTGCTTACAAGGAGCAAACTAGCCGTGAGTCAAAAGAAAATCCTCGTTGTCGATGACGATCCCGACGTGCGATTAGGCCTTCAACTACGGCTCAACGCAAACCACTATGATGTTATTTTTGCCGGCGACGGAGTGGCCAGTATCGCTGAGGCACGCAAACACATGCCTGACCTCATGATTCTGGATCTGGGCCTACCGGCAGGAGACGGCTTCAGCGTTCTGGAGAGATTGAAGGCGAACGACAAACTCTCCTCGATCCCGGTGATCGTGTTGTCCGGGCGGGACCGCGTCGGCAATAGGGATCGTGCGATCAAGGCAGGGGCGAGGACGTTCCTGCAAAAGCCGACGCCAAATGAGAAGCTCCTGGCAGTCATTCGTATGGTCCTGGACCCAAAGGAGAGTACTCCCGAAGTGGTGTACGATTTGGCCGATCCCTCTTAGCTAAGTCTGGCCGCGCCCTTGTGGTTGGGATACCACGGTATTTCTTGCTCTTGACCCCAATGTAGTGCAGCATAGTCGCTGCGGCTCTTTGGAGGTCAACTTGTCTCAGCGGCTTTCCTGGTGGGTTGTGCTTGCTATGCTCTTCGCGGCTGGAGCGCCGGCGCAAGAGACGCGAGTGGTGTTAGACCGCGGCGGTAGCACCATTGTCCTCGAACCCTACGCACCCAACATTGTCCGCGTTACCCTCAGCCTGCTTAGGGGGCCGGCGCTCGCTCCTCCTGGATACGGTTTTACGGCTGCGCCTGCCCCCGCCGGATGGAGCCATCAACAGAATGAGCAGGGAGACACATACCAGTCCGGCCGGCTAACCGTGACGGTCGCTACCAACAGGCCAGGACCAGGCAAGCCCCTCCCCACCCAACTGGACATCGCGAAGTACTTCAACGGCTCGGCTCCCGGAGCGCACATTACCTTCAGCACGGCGGATGGAACCAGGCTGCTCGATATGCAGGGCTGGGCGATGGCGGTGCCCAACCATAAGGACGGCACAGCCGGCGTGCTCTACGACAAACGGCCTGGCGATGCAGCCTTTTACCAGGTGGGCGCCACCTTCGCGTCCCCGGATGACGAGCACTACTACGGCCTGGGCCAGAACCAGGAAGGCTTTCTCGATCATCGTGGACACACCGTCGAGTGTTGGAACAATTACACCGCGACTGGAGGTCCGACTTTCTGCGTGCCCCTGCTGGTAACTAATAAAGGATATGGCGTGCTCTGGGATAATCCATCGCAGACCACCATACAGCCGGGCTTCAACGAGCAAACGCGATGGACTTCCCAGGTGGGCGACCGGGTCTCCTTCTTCGTAATCGTGGGCAACAAGACAGACGAGATCTACTCCGGCTACCGGCTGCTTACCGGAGATACTCCCATGCTGCCCAAGGCGGCGTATGGATTTATCCAGTGCAAGCAGCGCTACAGCACACAGGCCGAAGTGATGGCGGTCGCCAAGGGCTACCGCGAGAGGCATCTGCCGGTGGATGTGATCGTGGTCGATTGGTTTTACTACAGCAAGATGGGGCAGATGGACTTCGTGCCCGCCAACTGGCCGGATCCCGCCGCCATGAACAAGGAACTCCACGCCATGGGCTTCCAGACCATGATCAGCGTATGGCCGCGTTTCGAGCGTGGCACGCGCTATTACGACCTGGTGCTGAAGAATGGCTGGTTTGAGCACCTCGCGGATGGCACGCCGATGGATGGTCTCCCCTATGACCGGGCCGGCTCCGACATCGACACCACCAATCCCGCAGCCGCTCGCTGGTTTTGGGATGTGATCCGGGAGAATATCATCAGCAAAGGCTTTGACTCCATCTGGGCGGATGAAACCGAGCCCGACCTACCGCCGAATGGCGGCTACTTTTCGATTGGTCCAGGCACTCGCTACTTCGATGTCTATCCGCTCTTTCATACCGCAGCCATCTACGATGGTTTCCGCCGCGATGTCGATCACCGCGCGCTGATTCTATCCCGCGATGCTTATCCCGGAGCACAGCATAACGGGACGATCTTCTGGTCTTCGGATATTTATCCCACCTGGGACACGCTGCGGCGCCAGATTCCTACCGGGCTTGATGTGACTGCTTCGGGCATTGCTTATTGGGGGAATGACATTGGAGGCTGGCAGTATTTGCCCGCGGTGCATCACCCGGCTCATCCTCCGCTGCTCGATCCCTCCGATGCGCGCGATAACGTGGGCGGCTACGATGACTATCCGGAGCTGTACACGCGGTGGTTTGAATACGGGGCTTTCCAGCCGAATTTCCGCACTCACGGCAGCCGGCGGTACAACGAGGTCTGGTCCTACGGGAAGCAGGCGGAGCCGATCCTGGAAAAGTATCTGCGCTTGCGCTACCAGTTGATGCCGTACATCTATTCCCTGGGCTATCAGACGCACCAGACGGGTGCTCCGTATATGCGGGCTTTGTTTATGGATTTTCCCCAGGACGCGAAGGTGCAGGATCTGGGTGATGAGTATATGTTCGGTCCCGCATTCCTGGTTGCGCCGGTGACGGAGCAGGGAGCGACGAGCCGCACGGTGTATTTGCCCGCGGGCACGGACTGGTACAACTACTGGACGAAAGAACGCGTGACTGGCGGGCAGGCGATCCGGGTGGATGCGCCCATCGATACGATTCCGCTCTTTGTTCGCGCGGGATCGATCGTGCCCCTGGGAGAACCGGTTGAGAACACCGGCCAGGTGCAAAAGCTAGCCAAGATCCGGGTGTATCCGGGCGCCAACAGCGACTTCACGCTGTATCAGGATGACGGCAAGACCTACGCGTACGAGAAGGGAAGCAGCAGCATCACCACACTGCACTGGGATGATGCTGCCGGCAAGCTCACGCAGCATGGGGTTCCCGTAGGTTCGGAGAGTGAGCTGCTGGAGGTTGTGGGTCGTTAAGCCTCAAACAGACGTTATTTTATCTGGACGGGTGCCCCAGGTTCGCCAAAGCGTACCTGGGCCGAAAAAGATTTTTTCGAATGCTTTCAGTCAACGGGCAACCGAACCTGTTTGAGTAGAACATAAAAACTTTGGTGGGGGCTTCGCCCCTTCATTTTCGGCCCATGTACGCTGAGGCGAACATGGGGCACCCGTCCAGATAAATAACGTCTGTTTGAAGTAGGGTGTGTGGGAGTGAACGAGCGATATACCATGGGGCATGCAGCTTCCTGTGAACCCACCGGTCTTGCCCATGCTTGCCAAACGAGTGGGCGAATTACCGGTGGGCAAGACCTGGATCTTTGAGCCGAAGTGGGATGGCTTCCGCGCTTTGGTCTTCCGTGACGGGGACGAGATCCTCATCCAGAGCCGTGATCAAAAATCGCTGAATCGCTATTTCCCCGAGCTGCTCGACACACTGCGTTCCCAATTGCCCGCACGCTGCGTGCTCGACGGCGAAATTGTAATCGCCACGGAGAGTGGTCTCGATTTTGAGACGCTGCAGCTGCGCATTCATCCCGCGGCATCGCGGGTGAAGCTGCTGTCGCAGCAAACGCCGGCTTCCATTGTCTTCTTCGATTTGCTTTGCGAGGGAGACAGGAATCTATGCGGCGAACCATTCGAAGCCCGCCGCGCGGAGCTGGAAGCGCTGCTTTCCTCAGCCGCACCGCCGATTCACATCACGCCGGCAACGCACGAGGCGGACGTCGCGTCGGATTGGTTTCTGCGCTTCGAGGGCGCCGGTCTCGACGGGGTGATGGCCAAGCCGGCCGCGGGAACCTACGAGCCCGACAAGCGCGTGATGCTCAAGGTGAAGCACGAGCGCGATTGCGACTGCGTTGTGGCCGGCTTTCGCTGGCATAAGAACTGGCCAGGGCACCGCGATCGGCTCCCTGCTCCTGGGCCTCTTCGATGATTCAGGGGCGCTGCAGCATGTTGGCGTCTGCGCCAGCTTCACGCAGAATAAACGACACGAACTGGTGGAATTCCTCTTGCCCTATCGGGAGAATGCGCTCACCAACCATCCCTGGGGCGGATGGGCGGACCCTGGTTCCGTAACCGACGGAGGCCCGCAGCGCATGCCGGGCGGACAGAGCCGCTGGAGCCAGGGCAAAGATCTGTCATGGGAACCGCTGCGGCCGGAGCTGGTCGTCGAAGTGGCCTACGAACACATGCAAGGCAGCCGCTTCCGCCACATGGCGCAGTTTCGCAGATGGCGCACGGACAAGAAGCCCAGCGACTGCACGTATGCGCAACTGGAGGTGGTTCCACCGCAAGAGCTGATGGAGATCTTTGCCGGCAAGTGCTGAGCAGTGCTCACGCCTTTTTCCTGGAAGCACGCCGCCATTCCCGCGTCGGATCATCGTCAGGGTCAGGAGTTTCCTGTGGCGGCCGTTGCTCTTCGGGCACATGACGCAAGTTGACTCGGATGCGTGTCCAGGTAGAAGACGTGCCGCGCATAGAGTCGATCAGCACGTCATCCACGGCCAAAAGTCCGGCTACCCCGGCATACTTGCTCTTCCACCGTTCCAGCCCCGCCAGCGCAGCATCTTTGTCCGGGGAATTCGCCACCACGATCAAAGGCATCTTCGTCCGTGGAGCCTTCTTGGCGGCGGACTTGGCGCGCGAAGGCGCCACCCGCGGCGCTTCGCCTTCCATCTTGCGAAAGTGCGGAGGCCATGGCGCATCGCCCAGGCCTGCGGCTTCATCCTTTGCTGCCAGCTCGAGTAACCCTTCAAGCGAACCCGCCTCGCCGTTCATAGCGGCGTGCGGATCACCGAGCTCCGCAAACCGGTTGGGCATCGTGAGCACAGTAAAATCCGCGGGTTCGCAATCCGGGACTTCATGCCAATACAGGGGTGCGGAGACGCGAGCGTCGGGGAGTGGACGAACGGAGTATGCAGAGCAGGTGGTCCGATCCTTGGCGTTCTGGTTGTAATCGAGGAAGACGCCGTGACGCTCCTCTTTCCACCACTTTGAGGAGGCCAGAGCGGGCACGCGACGCTCCACAGCGCGCGATAGAGCGAGCGCAGCGCGGCGCACTTCGCTAAAGCTCCAGCGTGGCTGGATACGCACATTTACGTGCATCCCGCGTGAACCGCTGGTCTTGGGCCACGCGCGAAGACCAAGCTCCTGCAGCAGCGCCTTCACCTCCAGCGCGACGCTGCGCACGTCCGCCCAGGCGACGCCAGGGCCGGGATCGAGATCGACGCGCAACTCGTCCGGGTGATCGAGACTGCCGGCGCGTACCGCATGGGGATGGAGCTCGAGGCAGCCCAGGTTAGTAATCCAGGCCAGGCCGGCGGCATCATCGACCACGATCTCTTCGGCCGTGCGGCCCGAAGGGAAGGAGAGCGTAACTGTGCGCATCCAGGAGGGGCGATCGGAGGGGGCGCGCTTCTGGTAAAACGCCGGGGCTTCGGCGCCATTCACGAAACGCTTGAGAACGATGGGGCGATCCTGGATTCCGTTAAGGGCCCCCGGTGCAACGGATAAGTAATAGCGCACCAGATCAAGCTTCGACAGCTTGGTCTGCCGGGAAAAATAAAGCTTGTCCGGGTGAGTCACGCGGACTTCGCGGCCCTCGATCGAGAGCACCTCAGCGGCCTCTTCTTTGCTCACGAAAACAGGCTACACGCTGGGTCAGGATCTTGTCGAAGCTTCGCGCCTATTTTGCATCACGTCGAAAGGTGCGCAAGCACATACTTTTCCGGCTGTTTATCGAAGGTCTGCTTGCAGCTACCGCCACAGAAGTAGAAGGCTTTACCGTCGAACTCGGATTGATTCTTCGCGGTCCTGATATCTACGGTCATTCCACAAACGGGATCTTTCGCTTCCTCTTTCTCCCCGGACGATGGGGCCGTGCTGGTCTGCTGAAGGGCGTGGCTTCTGCTCAGCTGGACGATTTCGGCGAGGATACTCACCGCGATCTCCTCCGGCGAACCCGCGTGGATATTCAGTCCCGCGGGAGCCCGCACTTGATTCAGTCTTTCCGGGCTGATCCCTCGTTCGGTCAGAGATTGGAGAACCTTGGCCGCCTTTGCCTTGCTGGCCACGAATGTCACGTACGATGCATTCGTTTTGAGGGCTTGTTCGAGCGCCTCCTCGTCGCACTCTCCCTGGGTAGACACAACGATGAAGGTCGACGGCCCAATCCTCAGCCCGTTCAGGTCCAGATTCGCCTGCACTTGATCCGCGCCCGGATAACTCTCGCGGTCGGCCTGCGCAGCGGCGATGGAAACCGTGTAGTTGATCGTATTGGCGAGGCTGGCCAGTGTTCGCCCTACGGGGGAACGGCCCAGAATCAAAATATGAGGCTTGGGAAGAACCGGTTCGACATAAATGTCGAGCGTGCCACCGCTATGACATCTCATGTTGTAGGCCACGATGCCTTCCTCCTGTGAAGAAGATGGACTGATGCGGACCAGACGAGGCCGTCCATCCTGGAGCGATTTCAATGCCTCCTTGACCACTGCCGGCTGCGCGCAGCCGCCGCCAATCCAGCCCCAAAGTGTGCCGTCAGCGAGGATGATCGCCTTGTCGCCAACTTTGCCCGAGATTGGCGAGAGGTAGCGCACCACTTCCGCCACTGCGAAGGGCTCACCTTTCGCAAGCAGTTCGCCGGCCTTACTCAGAAATTGATCGAACATCTACAGATACCTCTCCAACCCCAGCAGGCTCTCCAGGTTATGCGCCGGAGCAAATACATCCACGTGAGGCAACGCTGCAGCCATGCCCCGCGTGACGGGCTGATAGCCCTTCAATCCCAGTAGGGGATTCAGCCACAGCACTTTTTGCACCCGGCGTTTGATAGCCCGCATCTGCGCCGCTAGCACCTCCGGCTCACCTGTATCCCAGCCGTCGCTGAGGATAATGAAGACAGTGTCGCGGGAGAGCAGCTTTCTCCCGTAGAGCTGGTTGAACTCGAGTAGAGACTCGCCGATCTTTGTGCCACTCGACCAGCCCGCTGCCCGCTGCGAGAGCCGCCGCAGAGCGTCCGGCAAGTTGTCCGTGCGCAGCAGATCGCTGATCTCAACCACGTTGGTGCTGAAGAGAAACGTGTGCACACGCTCGAAGTGCGCCTGCAGCGCATAGGCAAACCGCACCAGGAACATGCTGTAGAAGTTCATCGAGCCGCTGATGTCGAGAAAAACTACCAATTTGGTTTTTCGTTTTTTTCTTCCTTTGTAGGCCAAAACAATGGGCTCGCCACCACGCGCGATGCTTCGCCGGATGCTTCGGCGGAGATCTATCCGCTCGGCGAGGATGTTGATGCCGAGTTTCCGCGAGCGGCGCTGGTTCATCCGGCGCAAAAGGCGCAGAGAGAGCTCTTCCAACGAGGCCAGGTCAGCGGACGGTACTTCGGAAAAATCCACTTTCTTCAGCCGCCGTTGCGCGCTCGCGCCGTACACCGCTTTGCCATTCCCATCTTGTGCCGCAGCCTGGTTGCCGGGTTGGTCGAGAAATACAGCCGAGCCGTCGTCCCGTTCCTGGGTGTTGCTCCTGGAGGATCCCATGTGCTCGCCAGAAGCAGACCGCGGCCGGGATTGTGATTCGCGCCAGAATCTATCAAATAAGTCCGGGAATAGACTTCCCATTCCTCTTTGTCAGGAGCAAAGCGTCGACTGCAGGGCAAAGGAGAAGGTTTGCTGATTTGCGATATCGATGGTTTTCGCAGCTTCCAGCGCGGTGATCGTTTGGCTGGTGTCGGCGGAGACTCCATTGCTCCTGAGGAAGCGCGAGAACTCTACGATCGAGGCAGCCAGGTGTTCGGATTGCTCTTGACGCATCGTGCCTCCTACTCAGGAAATCTGCGGAAGCAGGAGGTCGATACCTGCCTCCTTGAGCTTGGCGCCATCTTCCATGGACTTTGCCAGGCAACCCATCGTCGCCTCGATTACATCGGCATTCAGCCGCTGGCTTCCCAGAGAAACCACTGCCTGCGCGCAGTCCAAAGTCTCTGCCACCCCAGGCGGCTTCGCCAGATCCAGACGCCGTACTGCCTGCACATAGCGGACTACCTGGCTGCCCAGCTCCTCTTCGATGCCGGGCATCCGGGCACGCACAATGTTCATCTCCCGTTCGAAGCTCGGGTAATCGATCCAGTGATAGAGACAGCGCCGCTTCAGGGCATCGCTCAGCTCGCGGGTGCGGTTGGAGGTGAGAAGGACATACGGGATATGTTTGGCATGAATGGTGCCCATCTCGGGAACGCTGATCTGGAAATCGGAAAGCAGTTCGAGAAGAAAAGCCTCAAATGCTTCATCGGCGCGGTCGATTTCGTCGATCAGGAGCACCGGGGAAGCATCCTGGGCGAGGATGGATTTGAGTAGCGGCCGCTCCAGCAGGAACTCCCGGCTGAAAATGTGCCTCTCTTTTTCTTCAACCGTTTGTTCTGTTGCCTCCTGTATCTTGATCGCCAGTAATTGTTTTTGGTAGTTCCATTCATAGACGGAGGAACTGACATCCAGCCCCTCGTAACACTGCAGACGAATCAGTTGGGTTCCCAGGACGGCCGCCAAGGTCTTGGCCACCTCCGTCTTGCCCAAGCCGGAGTGGCCCTCAATCAGAAGAGGCTTGTGCAAACGGGTGCTGAGATAGACTGCGGTGGCCAGCGAGCGGTCGGCAATGTAACCCAAACGCTCGAAGCTGCGCAGAAGAGTGTCCGGATCTTTAACTGCTTCATCGCCGGGCTGCGCTGCTAAGGCTGGCATGTAATTTCGTCACCACTTCTCTGTCCGGGAGCTTCAGGAACTGCGGTGAAGCGCTCCCTTGGCCGCCGCCCAGGCCACAGAAGCGGCGCTCAGCGGTTTGGCCTCCTCCGCAGGCGCATCGGCCGGCTGTTGCAGTTGGGCTTGAAAGTTCTTGGTGAATTGTCCAAACATAATGTTCGAGACTTCGCTGATCACCCGCGATCCCATCTGGGCCAGAATGCCCACCACGTTGACCTCGGCAACACTGGTAACCTCAGTGCCTCCATCCTCCAGAGAACGGAGCTTGCTGGTCATCCTCATCGACGCGCTGCCCCGGCCTTTCACGTCCTGCCCTTTGCCGAGAATTTCCATCTCGTGCTTCTCCGCGTCGAGACGGACGATCTCCAGCTCACCTTTATAGTCCGTAGCGCTGGGGCCCACTCTCACGCTGATGGTGCCCTTGTACGTCTTTTCATCCACCTGCTCGGTAATTTTGGCACCGGGTACACAGGTGGCGACTCGCCTGGGGTCGCTCAACAGGCTCCATACCTGCTCGACTGGTTCTTTGACTTGAAAGGTTTTGGTGATCTCGGTTGCCATACTCTAATTGACCACGCCTTTCTCCTTGAGGATGTTCCACACCTTCCACGGAGCAATCGGCATGTCGATGTGCTTCACGCCCAGGTGCGAAAGCGCGTCCACGACGGCGTTGACGAAGGCCGCGGGAGAGCCGACATTGGGCGACTCGCCCACGCCCTTGGCGCCGAATGGATGATGCGGCGAAGGCGTGCAGGTCTTGCCTGTTTCCCAGTGGGGAGTCTCGACCGCCGTCGGCAGCAGGTAGTCCATAAAGCTGCCCCCCTGCACGTTACCGTTCTCGTCATAGTCAATCAGCTGCATGAACGCGATCGCCAACCCCTCGGTCAATCCACCATGAATCTGACCTTCCACGATCATGGGGTTGATGATGTTGCCGCAATCGTCCACGGCAACAAAACGGCGAACCTTGATCTCGCCCGTACCCTTGTCAATGTCGACGACGCAGATGTAGGTGCCGAAGGGGAAAGTGAGGTTGGGCGGATCATAGTAATCTACGGCCTCGAGTCCCGGCTCCATCCCCTGCGGCATGTTGGTGTATGCGGCGAAGGAAATGTCCTGGATGCTCTTCGATTTGCTCGGCGCCCCTTTGACAAAGAATTTGCCCGGCTCCCAGTCCAAATCCTCCTCGCTGCACTCCAGCAAATGAGCGGCGATTTTTTTGGCCTTCTCGCGGATCTTGCGCGCCGCCATCGCCGTCGCCGCACCTGAGACGGGAGTGCTGCGGCTGGCGTAGGTTCCGAGGCCATAGGGAGCAGTGTCGGTGTCGCCTTCCTCCACCGTCACATCGGCTGCCGGAATCCCCAGCTCCTGGGCAACGATTTGGGCATAGGTCGTCTCATGTCCCTGCCCCTGGCTCTTGGTCCCCATACGGCAGATGGCTTTGCCTGTGGGATGTACGCGAATCTCGGCGCTGTCGAACATCTTGATGCCGGCGATATCGAAGGTATGCGAAGGACCGGCCCCGACTACTTCCACGAAGCTGGAAACACCGATACCCATCAGCTCGCCGCGCGCCCGCTTCTCCTGCTGTTCCTTGCGCAACGCATCGTAGCCAATTGTATCCAGCGCCACTTTCATGGCCGCGTCGTAATCTCCGCTGTCATAGGACCAGCCCAGCGGCGATTTGTAGGGAAACTTCGTCGGGGCAATGAAGTTCTTGCGCCGCAACTCGACCGGATCGGTCCTTAACTCCTGGGCCAGAACATCGACCGCTCGTTCGATCAGATATGCGGCTTCCGTCACGCGGAAGCTGCAGCGATAAGCGATACCGCCCGGCGCCTTGTTGGTGTAAACCCCATCCACTTCGCAAAACGCAGTGGGATAGTCGTAGGCGCCGGTACAGATGCTGAACAAGCCCGCAGGAAATTTGGTTGGTTGCGCGGCCGCGTTGAAAGCACCGTGATCGGCTAATGTCTTTACCCGCATGGCCTGAATCTTTCCATCCCGGGTGGCGGCGAGCTCGGCGGTCATATGGTAATCGCGGGCGAAGCCGGTGGATTGAAGGTTCTCGGAACGGCTCTCGATCCACTTCACCGGGCGTTTAATCGTCAGCGACGCAACCACAGCGCAGACATATCCCGGATAAATAGGAACCTTGTTGCCGAAGCCGCCGCCGATATCCGGCGAAATAACGCGGATATTCTGTTCCGGAATGCCGCCCACAATGGAGAAGAGAGTGCGGTGTGCATGCGGGGCTTGCGAGGTGAGATAGATGGTAAGGCGCTCGGTTGCGGGATTGAAGTCGGCAACACAGCCGCAGGTTTCAAGTGGAGACGGGTGGCAACGCTGGAAGATAGCGTGCACCTTGGCCTGGACCTCCGCGTCCTTAAAGGCCTTGTCCGTGGCTGGGCGGTCGCCTACTTCCCAGTGAAAGATGTGGTTGTCCTTTTGTTCGCGATCCTCGCGCAGAATGGGCGCCGTAGGATCAAGAGCTTTATGTGGATCTACCAATACCGGCAGTTCCTCGTACTCAACCTCTACCAGTTCAGCGGCATCGGCTGCCGTGTATGGATCCTCCGCGACCACGAAGGCCACTTCCTGCGACTGGAAGAGCACTTTGCCAGTGGCCAACACCATTTGCTTATCAAAGAACAGGGTGGGCATCCAGGCGAGATTCGCCTTGGCTAAGTCTTCCCCTGTGATCACCGCCAGGACACCCGGAAGCTGCATGGCGTTTTTGATGTTGATGCTCTTGAGCCGGGCATGCGCGTAGGGGCTGCGCACGATGTGCCCGTATGCCATATCCGGCAACTGGACATCGTCCACATAGTTGCCTTTGCCCTGGATGAAGCGCAGATCCTCCTTGCGCTTGATGGGATGGCCCATGCCACCGATCTCAGGCGATGTTTGGAAGATCATCTTTCTTGCCTCCCTGATCCAGCTTGCCGGCGGCATACTGCACGGCTTTGACAATGTTCTGGTAACCCGTGCAGCGGCATAGGTTCCCGGAAATTCCCCAACGAATTTCTTCTTCTGTGGGATGAGGATTCTTACTGAGCAGGGCATGGGATGAGATCAACATGCCCGGAGTGCAATAGCCGCATTGCAGGCCGTGCTCTTCTTTGAAGCCCTCCTGGAGTGGATGGAGCTTGCCGTTCTGCATCAGGCCCTCCACCGTCAGCAGCTCGCTGCCGTCAGCTTGCACGGCGAATAGCGTGCACGATTTCACCGCCTTCCCATCCAGCATTACGGTGCAGGCGCCGCAGTGGGTCGTGTCACATCCGACGTGGGTGCCCGTGAGACCGGCAAAGCTGCGGATAAAGTGGACCAGCAACAACCTGGGCTCGACCATGGCCTCGCGCATACGGCCATTCACGTTAACTTGAATCGCTTGTTTCTTCGCCATCTAGGAATTCCTCTGCTTGTTCCCAATCTCTATTTGCCAATTCGTCCGTTTGCACGAGCCAGGGCGCGCCGGGTCAGTTCCTTGACTAAGGCCTTCTTGTATTCCGCAGGTCCACGCAGATCAGAACTCGGGTCTGCGGCGTCGGCTGCCAGTTGCGCTGCCTGCGTGATGTTGGCCTCGTCCAGCTTTTTTCCACGGAGAAATTCCTCTGCCTTGATCGCCTTCACCGGGGTTGCGCCAACATTGGTGAGCCCTATGCCAACTCGTTGGCAGCTGCCTCCGCCGTCCAGGGTCACCTGTGCCGCTACGCCGGCGGTGGCAAAGTCGCCCACCTTTCGTTCCAGCTTCAGGTAGGCTCCCGCGCTCCGTGGCGGCGGTGTGGGTATGCGGACCTCGCTTACGATCTCGTCATGCTGAAGTTCGGTGGTGAACAGGCTGACAAAAAAGCTTTCGATGGGGAGTACTCGCTCACCCTGTGGTCCCACGGCCACGACCTGAGCGCCCAGAGCCAGCATGGTAGCCGGATGATCGTTTGCCGGATCGCCGTGGGCCAGGTTGCCGGCCAGGGTTGCCATATTCCGCACCTGCGGATCGGCGATCACGCGGGCGGTATCGAAGAGAATGGGATATTTCGCGTGAATGAGGGGGGAGTTTTCCAGTTCGGCTTCGCGCGTGAGGCCGCCGATTTTCAGAAAGCCGTCTTCTTCCTTAATGTAGGAAAGGCCGGAGATACGATTGATGTCGATCAGGTAGCCAGGTCTGGCCAGCCTGAACTTCATCATGGGTATGAGGCTTTGGCCGCCGCTTAAAATCTTGGCGTCGTCTCCGTACTGCTGTAGAAAGGCAATGGCTTCCGGAATCGTTTTTGGGCGGAGATACTCAAAAGCCGGCGGGATCATCTTCGCGTTACCTCCATCCGGGATTCCCGGATGCGACGAAATACGACGAATACGGAACCTGCCAAACCGTAAGGATTTCAGGCTCGGCAACCTTATAATCCCCGGCACGCTAGATGGTCAAACACAGCTTAAAAGGCGTGGCGTGTGCAGCTGCGAAGGAGTGGGTGGTAGCAAATCGAAGGCTGACGAGAGGCGACTATTTTCGTATTAAGGCTGAAGCATTCTCTTCGTAATTCGTAGGATCATTCGTTGATTTCCAACGTATGGCTCAGGCTGCTTCGAGCGGACGCCGGGCAGGCCCTCGAGCAGAGCAAAAGCGAGCTAATGAGTTGCGCGCTTTCTTGTTGCCCGAGGGTCTTTCTGGCGATTTCGCACCGATGCTACGATGCCGGCTGGTCTAACTCTTCCAGTTTGTCCAGGCACCCGGTCCAGCCGCGCTCGTGCCTTGCCCTTGCATCTGCGGAGCTAAAGCGTTCATGGATCAGGATAAGCTCCGTTCCATGCTCCAAGTCACGAAACGTAATTGTTACCAAAGTCTCGTTGCCTGGGTCGCAACCGTTGCCCCAGGTGAACGAGAGCAGTTCGTTGGGAACAATCTTGCGGTAGACCCCGGTCGCCACATACTCGGCGTTGTCTACGCCGCGAATCTCAACCCTGTACTCGCCTCCTACACGCAGATCGGCGCTGGCGCTCGCTACCCGCATTCCGCCCGGAGCGAACCATCGTTGCATCAATTCCGGCGTTGTCCATGACGCGAAGACGCGAGGACGCGGAGCCTTGATCACTCTACGGATCTCCAGTTTCAAGTCTTCACTCTTTTCTTGCTCTTGCACTGCTGCTTGCTCGCTCATGTTCTTCTCCTTCGAGGAAGTGCTGGAGAGCGTCAAGTTGCCGCCCCCAGAATTTTTCGTAATAAGCCAGCCATTCCTCGGCCGGCTGAAGCGGGGCGGGGTTGAGACGCACAATCTGAAAGCTGCCACGCCGCTCGCGCGCGATCAGTTCTGCGGACTCCAGCACTTTGAGGTGCTTGGACACCGCAGCCAGAGAGATCCGGTACGGCTTGGCAATCTCGCCGACGGTCTTCTCTCTCGCTGTGATATCGCGAAGAATAGACCGTCGCGTGGAGTCGGAAAGAGCGTGAAAGACGGAGTCCAACCGGGCAGCATTCGATTTAACCATATGGTTGAATGTATGCCGACGCAGCCGTGCTGTCAACCGATTGGTTAAATGTTTTTGGCGCCGAGAAAGTGGCCTAAGCGAGGGACGCCGACAATGTGGTTATGGTCTGCGGCGTGGTGGATTGTTGACCAACCGGCAAACGAGAGAGGGTGAGGACGGTGATGTCATCATCCTGGCCGAAGGCCTGGGCCGTTCTTGCAATGGATTCCGCGGATTGAGCGGCGATGGCTGCCGTGCGCTCGAATCCAAAGAGTTCCCCGGATGCGGCGCGCGCCTCTACCACGCCGTCGGTGAGCAGCGTGATCTGCTCGTTTTCTTCCTGGTGAAACGTGGACTCAGTGTACGTGGACTCGGCGACGAGGCCCAGCGGAAGGCCGTTTTCCAGGGGAAGCTCCCGGCCGTTGAGGTAGGGAGCGATGTGTCCGGCATTAGCAACTGTAACGGTTCCGTCTGCGGCAGCAAGCAAAACTAGGCAGGTAGTGAAGCCACCACGGGAGCGGCCCAGCATCCGCTGGTTCATCGCGGCGAGTATTTCCCCCGGGCTCTGCGTGTAATGGGCCAGGGTACGCAGAGTACCGACTAACAGGGAGACGGTCATGGCGGCCGGCATGCCCTTGCCGCTGACATCGCCGATACACAGTAGAACGGCATCGTGCTGTGCGGGAAGAATCTGGAAGAAGTCGCCCCCTACCTGGCCGGCCGGTTGGTAGATGGACTGAATCGAAAAGCCGGGAATTGATGGCACCGCTTCGGGAATCAGGACCTGTTGCACTTCTTGCGCCTGCTTCATCTCCAGTGTCATCTGCCGCTGTGCCTGCGCGGAACGTAGCCAGCGTCTCACCAGGAGAGCGCACAGTGCCAGTGCCAGCAGGAACCCGGTAATCTGCTGCAGAGTCAGGGTTACGCCGAAAGGAGTAAAGAGCCTGCGAACATGCAGGAAGGTGAGTTGGCCCGCGAGCCAATCACCCCAGGCAAGGACCACCCCTGGCAACAAGAGCCATCCTTCCACTCCCAGTTTTCGAATGCCCCGAAACATCATCCAGAACATCAGCAATCCGAAGATTGCCTCTAGCGCCTGGGCAAGAACGTAGGACGTGGGAGCGAATCTAGCCGGGACGAAGAACAGGAGATCGAACGCGCCCGCGAAGGCAAAAGCCTGTGCCAGCGATAGTAAAGCCGCGGCCCAGGGGAGCAAAAGCGGGCGGTCCAGGCGGAACCAGGCCCGCAACAACATGATCCACGTGAACTTGACCAGCGGGATCAGGAGCACGTTACAGACCCAGAACTCGGCCGGTACGCTGATGGTCTGCGTCCAGGCGGCTAGCGCGGTTTCCGCACCGCCCAGGCCCATCAACAGGAGCAGCGATCCCATCCAGAAGTAAACCCGGTCAGTGCGGTCAATCAGGAACAAGCTGAACGCGATCACACCCAGCAGCAAATACGCCAACGCCGTCAGCGCCCAGATAGCGTTTTGGCGCACCAGGTCCAGCCAGCGAAGCTGATACGCGGCGTCTACCGCGTCCGCGGCCCCTACCAGGGGAGCAAGGTGAAATCCTCCCGCGTCCGTTAGGGCCAGCAGGGATTGCGGCGACATCCAAAAACGAAAGGCAATCACCTGCTCCTCTGTGCCGCTGGCACTCTCGGGCAGGGTAAAAGCCATGGGCTGGGAATAGTAGTACTCTGGTCGCTTCTCACGGAAGCTCCCAAATGAGCCCAGCAGTGTTCCGTTGAGGAACAGTTGGTAGGCATCGTCGAAATTTGCCGGTCCAGCCAGGGCAAGCCTCTCGCCCGGCTGCGCTTGGACCTTCACCCGGATGCGATACCAGGCATAGCCTGAATAGCCAGGATGGCCTCGCTCTCCCCAGCCAGGCACGTACCCTGATAATCCCTGGAAAGGGTTCACGGCATCTTTGGGCGTCAGATCCACCGTCTCCCACGTTGCGTCGTCAAATTCCGGCTGCGCCCAAAGTGGCTGATTCGTCGCCGGATCAATGGGCGAGTCTCCTACATGAAACTTCCAGGGCCCAAAAAGCGAGACCATGGACTGACCCAACTGAATGGGGATTGCTGCATCGTTGGCGGGGCCAGTCTGGGCGGGCGATTGGGCCGTCGCCCTTATGCCGCACACCAGCAACATCATGAACAGGAAGACGGGAGTGACGCGTCGTGCCATGGTCTACCTCGAGTGCAAGGCCCACTGCAGGCACTATATTCAGTCAACAGCACAATGTTCAATGCAGGAAAGAATAGGCTATAGGATAGGAATCACCTCGACCAGCACATCCTTTTCCCGGGACATCTGTACCGGGTTGCGCAAAGGGCGCCCGAATCCGTCGAAATGGACTTCCATGAGGTCCCCATCCTTCAGTTCAATACCCTGTCCGAAGCTCAGCGAATGCGCGCCCAGAAAGTGAATGTGCACATCTCCCTGGCGGCGATGCAATGCGAACTTGAAGTGGTGGTGCTCCAGGTTGCGCAGGCTATGACACATCTCCTCTTCACCGCTCGCGATCCGTTGGGTCCAGAATGCCTTCCCATTGCGGATGATGTTCACCGTGCCCGGCACAGCACGAAAATCGGGATCGACGACCAGTTCGGGCCCGATCGAACAAGTGCGCAATTTCGAGCCAGCCAGGTTGAGATAGTTCTTCTTCTCAAAGCGATGGTCAGAGAACTCATTGCCCTGGGCCATGCCAACACGATACGGCTGACCCTGCGGACCAATCACATATGCCACTGCGATCTCCGCCTCTTCGCCGCCGTCCTCCGCGTAGGAAGGAACGACTAGCGGTTCGCCGTGCGCTTGCACGATCGTTCCGTAGCCCTTGTGGAACCACTCCGGGGCGATTCCTATCTCACCGGCTTTGGGGCGACCGCCTTCCATGCCCCAATGGAACATCTTCATGCTGTCGGTCAGCTCCTCCTCCTTGGCCATGTGCATCGACGCTCGATCGCGCGCGCTGCCCATGTGGGTCAGCCCTGTCCCCGAGACCAGGCAGCGGGACGGTTCCTGGGGATGATCGATGGGAGCAAGCAGCGTCCACTGCGTGCTTCCACTGTAAATCGGGTCATAGTCGAGGGACTCATCCGTAAGATGATCAGCCACCAGGCTGGTAAGTTTTCCGCCGCTCGCGATGGCCTCTTGGGCCAGCCCATACACAGAATCGAAGTCGCGCAGCAAACGCAACTTGGGCTCTTCCACCACCGCTACCCGGCGCACATCGCCGGTTTTCAATTGCACCAATCGCATCGTGTCGTCGCCCCGTTTACTCAATGATCTGAAAATGCTTGATTCGCTTTTCGTACTTCAATCGGTTGGCCATGTCACGCGCAAGAGCGAAATACCCATGCGAGGCAGTTGCACATCCACTTGTATGGTTCCATTCTGCGGAGTAATCCAGCGCGGAGAGTCAAGTAGTTGCAGTTGGCCGGCTGCTTGCAGCTTTGCGTATTGCTCGGGCGTAGGGTTCTGCGGCGATCCCATATCTTTCCACACCGTGTAGGCATTGCTGTGATGATCGTCCATGCGGTACTGCTGCAGCAGCACGCGAGACGCGGAGGGCGGAAAGGATTTTACCGATACGACGATGGCAGCGCCGGGCGCAGCGACGTCGTCATCGTGATAATTCCACAGCAGCACAGAAGCTTGGCCCGGGGCGCGAGTGGCCAGGGCGTCAATGTCCGGAGCCTGGCGCACACTGTTCTTCAAAATACTATCCAGCGGCGCCGCTCCGCTGCTGGTCGTCGCCACGCGATCGCCACTCATCAATCCGGCCATGCGGAAGAAATTCAGCACCGGCTTGTCGACGCCGTTGGTGGCCAGTGTGCGATAGCCGTCGAAATAAGGCTTTCCTTCAAACTCAAATGCCCAGGTCAACATAGCGAGCAGGTTGGTGTGATCGCGATCGGCCAGCTCGAAGAGGCCTTTCATCGCTGCCGCGGTGTAGCTCGGATACAGCGGCCCGTTGCGGTAAGCATTGGGCGGATAGAGCCGCGCGGAGCAAGCAGCACAGCCTTCCGGATCCGCTTCACTCAAAATGACAGGAAGATTTTGGAACTTCGCGAAACTGCGCACGATGGCGAAGCCATCTGAGGCGTTGTTGAGTTCGTGGTCGAGGCCCATCTGCACGTGACCGTCCACCACGTTCGGGCTTCCTTTGACGTGGAAAGAAATAAAGTCCAGCGGGATTGGGCCGCCAGTGGCCCCGCTTTTCTGCGTCGCGCAGTGGGCGAGAAAAAGCTGCAGATACTGCGAAGCGTTCCCCTGCGGGCCGGGGCCGGTAGTTGCCGGTCCACCTACGCGCGCGTTGGGAATCGCCTGGCGCACGCCGGCGACCGCGTAATCGTAAAGCTTGTTGTACTCGTCCTCGGTTCCTTTCCAGTAGTACTTGCCGTTGGGCTCGTTCCACACCTCCCAGTACCAGGTGGAAACCGTCTTCATCCCATAGCGCTGGACCATGTGCGCCGCCACCTGACGATTCAGCTCCTGCCATCGCTTGTAATCTTTGGGAGGAAACGACCAGCCCTCCACTTCTCCCGGCTTGAGCGGCCATCCTATATGGTAAGGATCCGGATGGGTGGAGAGTGC
Organism: uncultured Acidobacteriaceae bacterium; assembly: GCA_963743365.1. Taxonomy (GTDB): domain Bacteria; phylum Acidobacteriota; class Terriglobia; order Terriglobales; family Acidobacteriaceae; genus PALSA-350. The sequence goes on along the minus strand of CAVUQE010000029.1, from coordinate 576,775 downwards.
CTTAGGCATAAAACCGAGCTCCACCATGGGCCGTACATGAGCCGCAGCATACGCATCGAAGATCTGGTCGAGAATCGTCCAGCTATAAACCGGTTTTCCCTGCGCATCTTCGGTGTAGACGTTCGATGAGCTCCATTTGAGGTCAGGCTTGCCATCTCCCGTGGCGAGCAGAAAATGGGCCCGAATATAGACCGGAACCGGGCTCAAATCGTGCAGCTGGCCTAGCAACGCCTTGCCATTGGGCGTGATTGTGTAACCGGACTCGTCGTAGCCAAACCAGCTGTAGATGGGCGTGAACTTACCCGTGGATTTCGCCAGATCCACGTCGATAAGAACGGGGCTTTGCGCCCTGGAGACCGAGGCCGCCAGCAGAAGGCCCAACAAGGAACCATGAGAAAACCATTTCAACTGGTTGCGGTACATCCAGGGCGTCCCTATCTTGCTCACGACAAACAGGCTACACCTTTTCTGGCCGCGGTCACCTCTGGCTGCATCTAACAGGGCTGAACGTTGCAAGGAGACATACCTATGAATTTCGGCAACCTCAGGTCTTTGGCGCTCGTCGCCACCCTGGCATTAGCCCTTCCCGCCTTCGCTCAGAACTCTGACGGCGGCGCAAAGCAGGACATGAAAAACGCCGGCACTGATACCAAGCATGCCGCCACAAGCGCTGGACACGGCGTGAGCGAAGGCAGCAAAACGGCCTACGACAAAACAAAATCGGGAACCGAAAAGGGTTACGACAAGACCAAGTCAGGAACAGAGAAGGGCTACAACAAAGCAAAGTCGGGAACAGAAACTGGTTACCACAAGACAGCGCACGCCACCAACACCGGATACCACAAGACTACGCACGCTACCAAGACCGGCGTCCACAAGGTCGAGGGCAAGCCGAATACGCCGAGCAACAACCCTCCTCAGTAGTCAGCCGTATCGAGCCTGTGTTGGCTCGCTGAATGATCCGTACCAAGGGCACGGCTTCAGCCGTGCCGAGGAAGCGGTGCTTTCCGCCCGGCTTTAGCCGCTGAGGTACGATTTTTCGCGACAATGTGAGCCGCCAGGAAGGACTGAAAAGCGTACCCCAGGGGCTAAGCAGTGTGAGAGCCCACTCAAGCCACACAAGACCCTAACCCCTGGACGGGTGCCCCATGTTCGCCTGAGCGTACATGGGCTGAAAAAGATGGCGAAGCCCTTCCAAAGCTCTCATCCCACCGATTAACCCGTCGCAAATGGAGTAAAAGCATTCGAAAAATGTCGTATCCGGCCCATGTACGCTCAGGCGAACATGGGGCACCCGTCCAGGGGTTAGGGTCTTGTGTGGCTTGAGTGGATTCTCACCCAGACTCTAAAGCCCTCATCAGCTACAACTCTTCATGGCACAGCTGAACAGCTCGCGGAAAAACTCCGGTCCCTGAAGGGTACGGGCTTCAGCCCGTACGTAAGAGGTTGTAAATAGGTTCGGCTTTAGCCGCTGAGGGGACTTCTCTGATCGCGCTGCTGACTTTTCCGCAGCCTGTGAAGCCATGCCCTTGTACGGCTTCTTTTGCCAGTTGTCACACACACTCGATCGGCGATTGGAAGGCCTTCGTTACGGCTCATGGCTCCAGTCGCAGGTGATGGTGCAGCCGGTGCGGCTGCTCTCCTGCGCCATTTCCAGCGTGCGTATAGTTCTCCAGGCCTGTAGCGGAGTGACCTCAAGAGCTGCGTTGCCATGGAGGGCATCGCGCAGGTTGATATAGTAACCGCGGTAGTCCCCGGGCTCGGTGGGCACGCGCGTGCTTACCGGCTCACCGGCGTCATCCAGCGTGAGAGTACCCCAGTGCTCCGGACTTTCCACGCCCCAGGGCTTGGAGGAGAACATGTCTCCAGCGAGCAGATGGGCCTCCTGGGGATCGATGCCGAATTTGCGGAAAGTGCCTAGTGTGCCGTTGAGGGTGAAGCGCGCTCCGGGAGCCCGCGCCAGGCAGGTGGCGCGGAGCCATACACCCAGCCCCGATGCGGCCGAGTGCGCCAGCGATGCCGGGTAGTGCAGGTAGAGGTCGAAGGCGTCATCTGACCGGGCCTCCTCCCGCTCCGTCCGCACACTCGCCCAAACGGATTGGGGAACACCAAAGAGCACCAGCGCCTGGTCCACCAGATGCGATCCCAGGTCGAAGAGGACTCCTCCGCCGGGCGAGCCGTCCTCCCGCCAGGCGTGCAGCCTGGGCGCCAGACGATAGCGATCGTAATGAGATTCGAATTCGACCACCCGGCCCAGTTGGTCGCTGTCGAGCAACTTGCGCACGGTCTGGAAATCGCCATCCCAGCGGCGGTTCTGGTAGACGCTCAGCAGGCGATTACGCGCGCGCGCCAATTGGATTAACTCCGCCGCCCCGCTCGAGTTCAAGGCAAAGGGCTTGTCGATGACCACGTCGCGGCCGGCGAGCAGGCATTGCCGGGCGATGGGCAGATGGGTGGCGTTCGGGGTAGCGACCACGACAAGCTGGATGCTGGTGTCCTCCAGCAAAGCTTCGACCGAAGGTACGATTTTGACGTGAGGAAAAGCCGTGGCGGCTTCTGTACCGCTTCGCTGCACAATGGCGGCTAACTCCAATCCCTCCACTGCTTCGATGACGTTTGAGTGGAAGATGCGTCCGGCGAATCCAAAGCCAATCAGGCCGACCCTTATACATTTCATGAATCCCGCAGCGCTCCTTAGAACTCTTTATACGTGAAGGGCTGTCGCCGCAGGCGTGGTGGTGGCAGACCAACTCAGGAAATTGGGTGCTTTTTCGTGCTTCCGCGGGATCCCTTCCGGGGCGTCCCGAGCTTGACAAAAGGGCAGCCAGGCAAGAGTATTAACTCCTATGCAGGCAATGCATTATCCCGCTGGCTGTTGTTGCTGTGACAGGTGTTGTACGTTGTCACGGACAAGCGGGCGTGAGTGTTTGCTAGCCGAGAAGTAGGGTTTCCCAACCAGACTTTCGCGTAACACAGACGAGATCACAACCGCTGCCAGGCCCTTGGCGAGCGGTTTTTTTATTGGGCTAAAGCAGCAATAGACGGTGGGGACTGAAGGAGCCGGATTGGCAAGCTTGGGAGTCCAAACGATGGAAGCGGGCGCTGCGCCGAAGCTTAGCCATCTGCAGTTGTTGGAAGCGGAAAGCATCCACATCTTCCGCGAGGTGGCGGCGGAGTTCGAGAAGCCGGTCATGCTGTACTCCATCGGCAAGGATTCCTCCGTCATGCTGCGCCTGGCGCAGAAGGCTTTCTACCCAGGGCCCATTCCGTTTCCTTTATTGCACATCGATACCGGCTACAAATTCAAAGAGATGCTCGCGTTTCGCGATGACTACACCCGCCAACTGGGGGTCAAGCTGCTGGTGTGGCGGAATGAAGAGGCTCTGGCTGAGGGAGCCAACCCCGTCGCCCTGGGAACCCGCCGCTGCTGCGGATTGCTGAAGACCACGGCACTCCTCGATGGCCTGCGCGCGCATGGTTTCGACGCTGCCTTCGGAGGAGCGCGCCGGGATGAAGAGAAATCCCGCGCCAAGGAGCGCATATTTTCCTTCCGCGATGGCGCCGGACAATGGGACCCGAAAAACCAGCGGCCCGAGCTGTGGAACCTCTACAACGCGCGGGTAAACCCGGGCGAGAGCATACGCGTCTTTCCGTTGTCGAATTGGACCGAGTTGGACGTTTGGCACTACATCCACCTGGAAAAGATTCCGGTGGTGCCGCTCTATTTTGCCCAGGAGCGGCGCATGCTGGTGCGCGGCGATAGCCTGATTCCCGTGGAGCAGCCCTTCGTAAAGGGTCTGCCCGGGGAAGAGCAATGGGTCAAGTGCCGCCTGCGGTCGCTGGGGTGCAGTCCATGCACCGGAGCCATCCGCTCCGATGCTGACACCATTCCCAAGATCATTGCCGAGCTGGTCGCGTTTCGCTCTTCTGAACGGGCCAACCGTGTCATCGATCACGATCAGGACGGATCGATGGAGCTAAAGAAGCGGGAGGGCTACTTCTAATGCCTGTCTCGTTCGATCGCGGCGCTATAGAGATGGAAGACATGTTTTCAATGGAGGAGTTTCTTGCCGCGGAGCAGGCCAAAGACCTGGTGCGCTTCAGCACCGCGGGCAGCGTGGACGATGGCAAGTCGACGCTGATCGGCCGCTTGCTGTACGACTCGCAGAACGTCTATGAGGATCACGTTCGCGCAGTCACCAAAGCAGCCACAGGGAATGTCGCCAGCGCAATCGATTTTGCTCAGCTTACCGACGGCCTGCGGGCGGAGCGGGAGCAGGGCATCACCATAGATGTCGCCTACCGCTACTTCTCCACTACCCATCGCAAGTTCATCATTGCCGACACGCCGGGTCACGAGCAGTACACGCGCAACATGGCTACCGGCGCATCGACCGCCGATGTGGCCATCATCCTGGTTGACGCCCGCAAGGGCATCCTGACCCAGTCGCGCCGCCATGCCTATATCGCCTCCCTGCTGGGCACCCGCCACATCGTAGCTGCTGTCAACAAGATGGACCTGGTGGATTATTCAGCGGAGACCTTTGCGGCGCTGGAGCGTGACTTGAAGCAGCTTGCGTCCAAGCTGGGCATTGAAGGTTTGCTCTCCATTCCCATCAGCGCGCTACACGGAGACAACGTGGTCGACCGGGGCACAAAGATGCCGTGGTATGAGGGGCCCACGCTGCTTGAATACCTGGAGACGGTACCCACGGGTCGTGATGTGGCCAACGCGCCCTTCCGCATGCCCATTCAGCGCGTCATCCGTCCTGACCAGCACTATCGTGGCTTTGCCGGGCAGATTGCCGCCGGCTCGGTGTGGCCGGGCGATCGCGTGGTCGCGCTGCCGTCGGGCAGAACCAGCCGGGTGAAGAGCATTACCACCTTCGATGGCGATCTGGACCGGGCAGTGGCGCCGATGTCGGTGGCGCTCACGCTTGAAGATGAGCTCGATATCAGCCGCGGAGAGATGCTCGCGGCCGCGCATCAGCCGCCTGCAGTGGCAGGCAACTTTCTTGCCGCGTTGGTCTGGATGGATGCCGCGCCGCTCGACTCGGGCAAGAGCTATCTGCTGAAACATACTTCGCAAACAGTCAAGGCCAGCATCAGGACCATCCAGCATCGCGTCAATATGCAAACCTTGGAGCCGGAGCAGGCGGCAACGCTCGAGCTCAACAGCATTGGCGTGGTAGAGGTGGAAACCACTCGACCGCTGTTTCTGGATACCTATGCTGACCAACGGACCACCGGCAGCTTCATCCTGATCGACCCGGTGTCGCACGCGACGGTAGCCGCCGGGATGGTGCGTGAGGTGCTCAGCGGCCGCGCCGCTAGCGATAAGAAAACTGTTGCGGCGGTAGCCATCCGCGACCCTGAGTTGCTTCGCCAAGTCGAGACCGCATTGGGGAAGAGCGGCGTCGATGTTGTGCGTACGCGGACGGCGAATCGAGCTCTGCTGCAGCGGTTGCTTCAGGCGGGGGTTACGGTACTCATTGAGGCGCAGGGCCTGGATGAGTTTCCCAGCGAGGTTTCGCTGGCCTTGCCCCATGCAGATGTACCGTTCGAACCCGTTACCGGATTGCCCGATGAGCCCGCAGAGAGGGTTTCTTTTATCCTGCGTACTCTCGAGGCGGAAGGGAGCAACCGATGAGCACATCTACACCCTTTGCCTCTGCGGCACCTTCGTTTGTGGCCTTGGAAGAGAAGATCGCCGCTGCCCGGAGCCTGGTGAACGAACAGGTTGCTGCGGCCCGCCGGGAAGAGGTTTGCGTGACCAGCAGCTTCCAGGCCGAAGACATGGTCGTGGTGCACCTGGTGCGCGCGGCGATGGACGACGTGCCCGTGATCTTTCTCGATACCGGCTACCACTTCGCGGAGACCTACGCCTATCGCGATCGCCTGGCTGAGCAGTGGGGACTGAACCTGGTGAATGTGCTGCCCAGTCTTACCGTGGCGGAGCAGGAATCGCAATTCGGGATTCTGAATCAAACTGCGCCTGACCGCTGCTGCGGCATGCGCAAGGTAGGTCCATTGTTTGCGTCGCTCCAGCCCTACCGCCTATGGTTCACCGGGCTGCGCCGGGAGCAGGCCAAGACTCGCGCAAACCTTCAAGTGGTGGATGCATTTACGTTACCTACCGGCAAGCAACTACAAAAAATAAGCCCGCTGGCGGATTGGTCTACCAAGGATGTATGGCAGTACGCGGAACAACATGACATCCCGCTGCTGTCTCTCTACGAAAAAGGCTACACCAGCATCGGATGCGAGCCATGTACCAGCCTGCCTTTCGATCCCAATGATCCGCGCTCGGGCCGCTGGGGTGGACGCAAGCAGGAATGTGGTATCCACGTGCAACCGGAATAGAAGAGAGTCTTCATGCTGCAGTTGCTGATAGGGTTTTCGATAGCAGTGGTGATCGCGCTCACGGGAGTGGGAGCAGGCGTGGTTACGGCACCGTTATTGATCATCTTTCTGCATGTGCCGGTGGAGATTGCGGTCAGCACAGCTCTGGCTTATGCCGCTGTGGTCAAGCTGATCGTGGTGCCGGTGCAGATGTGGCGCAAGCAAGTCTCCTACCGGATCCTGCTGTGGATGCTGCTCGGCGGCATCCCCGGAGTTGTACTCGGGTCGCTCTTCTTTGGGCATGTCGCGCAGCATGGCCCCAAGGCGCTGCTCTACATCGTGCTCGGATCCATCATCATCTTTTCCTCCGGCTGGCAGATCTTTCGCCACTTTCGCCCCGACGCCATCACTCGGCCGACGACTGACCGGCCCAAATGGATTGGACTGCTGACCTTCCCCATTGCGGCCGAGGTAGGTTTTTCTTCCTCCGGCGCTGGTGCATTGGGCACCGTGGCCCTGCTGGGACTTACTTCTCTGACCACGGCGCAAGTGGTGGGAACCGATCTGACCTTCGGTCTGGCGCTCTCTGTCGTGGGCACCGGCGTCCACATGATCAGTGGCACCTACGATGCGGCGTTGTTGTGGAAGCTGGGCATCGGCGGCGTCTTTGGCGCGCTTGCCGGCAGCGGGGTGGCGCCGCGCATTCCCAACCGGCAGCTGCGCTTCGCGCTTTCGCTATGGCTGCTGGTCATCGGATTCCAGTTTGTTTATCAGGCAGTGTTTGCAGTCCGATAGCTGAACCTTCCTGCTGAACAGCAGGGAGCCGGATGACGAAGCGGTTTCCCCGATCGTGCCCGGCTTGCAGCGTGATGCTGCCGCCGTTGGCCTCCACTGCCCACTTCGCTATGGCCAGTCCAAGGCCGCTCCCGCCCGCTTCCCGCGAGCGGGAGGCATCGATTCTGAAAAATCGTTCGAAGACCTTCTGCCGCAGATCTTCCGGGATCGTTTCCCCGCTGTTTTCTATGGCAATGTCCACCGTTTCGGAGCGCGAGACATGGATGTAAATCATGGTCGAGGGTGGAGAATATTTGATGGCGTTCTCCACGATGTTTGCCAGGCCACGCTGCAGCACCATGCGATCTGCGCTCACTAGCAGGCTGGCGTTGCCTTCCATTTGGATATGCTGTCCCTTTTCCTCGGCGAGGAGGCCAAGAAGACCAACGACCTCCCGGGCAAGGTCCAATGGGCTGAAGGTTGTTCTGTGAAGCGTGACCTGGCCCGCATCCGCGCGGGATATAGAAAGTAGGCCATCGACCATCTCGGTAAGTCGAGTTACTTCTTCCAGCATGCTCCCGATCGTGTCACGGTATTCATCCGCTGTGTGCAAGCGCTGTAGGCCCACCTCTCCGACGCTGCGGATGGAGGCCAGCGGCGTTCTTAACTCGTGGGAGGCGTCCGCGGTAAAGCGCTTCAGATTGTCGAAAGAGTCTTGCAGCCGCGCCAGAAGATCATTGAGAACCCGTGCCATGTAGCCCATTTCGTCGTTGGGGTTCTCCACCGGAAGCCGCTGGTCCAACTGATTGGCGGTGATGGTTTCTGCGCGCAGAGCCATGTTCTTCAAGGGCAGGAGCACCTTGTAGGCCATGCGATACCCGGCGAGACCGGCGATCAACAATGTGGGCGGCACTGCCAGCAAGAGCAGCCCAAGAAACTGCAGCACTTCGTACTCAATCGGCTTGGTGCTGTAAGCGAGCCGAATGAGGAGGGGACGGTCACCAATCGAGTGGATATGGCTGATAAGCAGCAGACGGGTTCCATCCTGCAGCCGCACACTACGCTTGTCGTAGCCGGCTTGCCCCTCATTAGGGAATGGCGGGCCTCCTAGATCCTGCCAGCGCAACTTGGCATTGCGCAGAAGAACCTTGCCCTCCGGAGTCATTACCTCCATGTACCGGTCGAGCAGCAGGATATGTTCAGGATGGTTATGGTATTCCTCGTTGAGCACCAGGCTCCCATCCGGCGCAAATGTCAGCAACCCTTCTGCGGTTTCAATATCCTGAACCTCTGCATGGTATAAGCGGTTGTTGAGTTGCCAGTATTCCAGCAGCGTTGCCGCAGAGATGAATAGCAGCAGCACCAGGCCGAAGACGCTGACATACCACAGCGTCAGCCGGTGGCGCACATTGCTATAGCGAAGGATCATGGTTCGTCTTCGCGCAGCACGAAGCCTACTCCTCGCACAGTATGCAAGAGCTTCTTGGGGAAGTCGCCATCGAGCTTACGCCGGAGCCGTGTAATCTGCACGTCAATCACATTATCTAACGGCGTGTAGCGCATCACCTGCTTCCACACCTCCCGCGCCAACATTTCCCGGGAAACGACCGAGCCGCGGTTCTGCAGAAGGTATTCGAGGAGGTCGAATTCCCGCGCCGTCAACTCCAGTTTCTTGCCCCCTCGCGAAGCGGTACGGCCTTCCAGCTCCAGGGTCAGATCTGCGATCTGCAGAGAGGAGAAGACGGCCGGGAGCTTCCGCCGCATAAGTGCTCGAATGCGAGCCAGTAATTCAGGAAAGGCGAAGGGTTTTACCAGGTAGTCATCCGCGCCGGCGTCCAGCCCCAATACGCGATCGTCGATGGAATCGCGCGAGGTCAGAATCAATACCGGCACTTTGAATCCTGCTCGCCGCATGTCGGCAAGCACTTCAAAGCCGCTGCGTCCGGGGAGCATCACGTCGAGAAGAATGAGGTCGACATGTTGATGGCGCAGGGAGGAGAGTGCGTGCTCCCCGCTGGGGGAAAGACTGACGGCATAGCCCTCACCATGCAGCCCCTCAGCGACTGCCGCGGCGAGTTTTCGTTCGTCTTCTACCAGCAGAATGTTCAAAAGACCCCGGACCTCGAAGACCCTGCTTAAAAATGTACAAGCTTGACCGCTGGGTTACGATGCAGGGTCAAAAATGTCAGAGAAATGTAAGAAAAACGTCAGGTTTGCGTAAGGCGGTTGGGTGCTCAAATCCCCTTGTGATCGGTCAAGGAGATTTATAACCATGAGCAACTACTCCCGTTCTCTTTCGCTTCTCGCTCTGCTTGGCAGCGTGGCAATGGTTCCCGCCAGCCGCGCGATTACGCTACCGGCCCAGACGACACTCCCCGTCATCTTCACCCACACGGAAAACGCTGCCAAGGCAAAGGCTGGCGATGTAGTGACGGCCAAGACCATGCAAGTGGTTGTGCTGCCGAGCGGAGATCGGATTCCGAAAGGGTCAATGGTCATCGGGCACATCGTCGAAGCGCGTTCATTCAAGTTCGATGACACGCCATACGCAGCCCAGCAAGCATCGTATCTATCCATCAAGATCGACCAGGTGGTGAGTAAGAGCGGCTCCAGTTCTGTTGTTACCTCGGTGCGTGCGTTAGCGGACCCCATCTCCGTGCAAGAGGCGCTCACTCCGCACGGAGTCGACGAGACTGATTATCCGGGGACGGTAACGTTAGTCGGTGGTGCGCACTACTCCCCCGTCGACAAGCATGTCACGGATGGACCGGACGACGACATCGTGGCCTACAACAAGAAGCAGGGAGTCTTTGCGCATCTTCTTCCTGCAGGTGCGGATTGCCCGGGAACCCAGACCGAGCAGTCGGTGGGAGTATTCTCTCCAGACGCTTGCGGCCTCTATGGTTTCGGCCCGGTTCATCTATCTGAGGACACCGTGAGCGGCACCTTCCGGTTAGCCTCAACCCACCGCACGGTCGTCCTTTACGCCGGCAGCGCAGCGCTGCTCCAGGTGCAATGAGCCAGCTAAGAGAACTGCATATCCCCCCGCTTCGCTCCGGGATGGCGCAGTTTGTCGTCTCGGAGCCGCCTGCATCAAATCACCAGATCAAGAATCTCTGACGGACGTTTAGGGAAGTCGTCGCCCTGGACTTTGTCATCCCGCGCCGCCTGCCCCCAGCGTGCCGTGGTGTCGAGTTTCGGCGGAATCTGTGTTACACCAGAACCCAATTAGAACAGGACGGGTGCCCCACGTTCCGCCGGATTTCCTGTGAAGCTTGTTGGCGTTGGCGAACTTCATGCGGTTTTCCTTACTGAAAGCCGCACACGCAGTCGTGGGATGGAGCCACGTACAGGAAATCCGGGTCGCCCCAGCGTACGTGGGCCGATAATGATATGTTTCGATTGCTTTTCCTAGTACTGTCTTTGAGGTGCGGTCGATATCAAAAACTATGATGGGCTTCGCCCGTCTTCCTCGGCCCAGGTACGCTGGGGCGAACCTGGGGCACCCGTCCAGTTCCTACTAGGTTTCGCTGTAAGATAGACTCTTGCGGGGTGGGTTCGTAAGTGAGGTTCTCAGCAGACCCACCACCTAGGCCCGCTGCGTCTTACGCGCGTAGACCAGGAAGAATCCAGCAGGAACCAGAAAGACCGTTAACGCAGTGGAGGCGACGAGGCCGCCCACCAGCGCCCGCGCCAACGGAGCATACGATTCGCTGCCTTCGCCAAGCTTGAGCGCCATGGGAAGCAGACCAATGACCGTGGCCAGCGAGGTCATCAAAATAGGACGCAAGCGAACCCGGCAAGACTCGATAATCGCCTCCCCTACTTGCCGTCCCTCGCTGATCAGGTGGTGAGCGAACTCGACGATGAGGATACTGTTCGACATCGCGATGCCGGCCAGCATCACCACCCCCATGAGCGACATGACATTCATTGTTGTGCCCGTGAGCACCAGGATCAGCAACACTCCGCTAATTCCCGGCGGCAGCGCGAGCAGGATGATGAATGGATCCATGAAAGAGCGAAACTGCGCGACCAGCACCAGGTAAAGCAGGATGACCGACATGATCAGCCCAACGGTGAAGCTCCTGAACGAAGCGCTCATCGCCTCGGCGCTGCCGTGCACCGTGACGTGAATGCCTGTGGGGATCTGCTGCTGGGCAATGATCCTGCGCACCAGGTCAGCCGTTTTGCCAAGATCCTCCGTTGCCGGGCGGACGTAGATATCGAGCTTGCGCCGGATCTGGTAGTGATCGACTTCAGTGGGTGCCTGGATCTGTTGAATATTCGCGACCATGTCCAGCCGGGTCGGTTGCGCCGCGCCCTCGGCATGAAGAGGAATGGCCTCCAGGTCCTGCACTGTGCGAATCTGCGCTTCGGGATACTGCACGGTCAGGAAGTAGTTGTTTCCGTTCCTGGGATCGATCCAAACATTCGGCGCAATCATCTGATTGGAGGTGAGGGAAGTAATCACATTGGAGATAACTTCCTTCTCCGTCAGGCCGAGCTTCGCCGCGTGGATACGGTCGACGTTGATGCGCAGGGATGGATAATCCAGATCCTGCGGGATGAACACGTCGGCCGCTAGCGGAGAGGAACGCAGGTTGCGTGCAATGGCCTGGGCCACATGATTATCCGCCTGCAGGTTCGCTCCACTGATCTGAATGTCGATCGGCGCCGGGGCTCCCATGTTGACCACTGCATCAACCAGGCTTCCGGTCGAGAAGTACGCTGTCAGCTCCGGCATTTCCTGGGCCAGGCGCTGCTTGATACGCGCGATATATTCATAGCTGCCGATGCTGTGTCCCGGAGTTAGCCCGACTTGGATGAAGCCCGTGTGCATGGCTGCATTCGGGGTATAGATGGCGGAAAATCCGTTGTCGACGCCGATGTTGTCGACAATGATGCCCAGATCCGCAGGCCGAACCACCTGTTTGATCAATGCCTCGGCCTTAGCTACTTCCCGCTCCGTCACCAGGAGCTTGGTTCCCGACGGCGCCTTGATGTTGATGACAAACTGGCCGGCGTCAGTCTGCGGGAAGTAAGAGAATCCCAACAGCCCGTAAAGGCCGAGGCTCACAACAAACACCACCGCAAAGACGGCCAGCACCTTCGCGGGTTGCCGAAGGACTCGCTCTACCAGCACCTCGTAGCCCGCCAGCATCTTCTCGAAGCGCGCATTGAAGGCCGCGTTGAATCGCGCTGCGAAGCCGCTCTGGGCACCTTCCAGCGTGCGCGCCTCACCTGCATGCGACTCGTCAAAACCTTCCGGGTGGTTCAGCTTGAGGTACTTGGAGCAGTACAACGGCACGACCGTCATGGCGATGACGTAGGAAGCGAAAAGGGCAACCACCACGGCCAGCGCCATGGCCGAGAAGAGAAACTTGCTTACACCCGACAACAACGTCACGGGAAAGAAGACGATGGCCGTGGTAAGCGTGGATGCAAGCACCGGCAGCGCCACCTCTCGTCCACCATTTTCCGCGGCAACCACTGGCGGTTCTCCAATCTCCAAGTGCCGGTAGATGTTTTCCAGCACCACCACTGAATTGTCGATGAGGCGCGAAAGCGCCAGCGCCAGGCCGCCCAGCACCATGCTGTTCACGGACGACCCGTTAAACTGCAGCACCATGAACGTCGCCAGCACCGAAAGCGGAATGGAGAAGAAAACCGCCAACGTAGCACGCAGGCTGCCCAGGAAGATAAGGATCATCAGGCAGGTGAGAAACAGCCCGATGCCGCCTTCATGAAGCAGCGTTTCAATCGCGGTGCGTACAAAGCGAGACTGGTCGAAGACCACGGTGGACCGCATCTCCGAAGGCACATCGACCAGGTGGTGCAGGGCAGTGCGAATACCCGAGACGACGGTGATGGTGTTGGAGTTTCCTCCTTGCTTAAGCACCGGCAGATAGACCGATCGTTGCCCGTTTACATGCACTACGTTGTATTGCAATGCGTGCGCGTCTTTCAGCACTCCAATGTCTGACATCAGCACCGGATTTTCGCCGTTCATCTTGACCGGATACTGGCTGGCGTTCTTGAGGTCAAACTGAGCGTTGGAGTAAATGTCGTAGTCAAGGTTGCCGATCTGTACGTCGCCGGCCGGCAGGATCAGGTTGGCCTGGTTCATCGACCGCACCACATCCATGGGGCTCATCTGCCGCGCTTCCAGCTTGTAGGGGTCGACATACAGCTGGATTTGCCGCCATGGGCCGCCGAATGGCTGCGGGATGGAGGCGCCGGGCACGCCCGCCAGCTGGTTGCGCACGAAGTTCTGCGCAATATCTTTGAGCGCCCCATCAGTCATGCCCGGGCCATTCATGGTCACCAGGCAGACCGGCAAGCTGGATGCGTCGGACTTGAGCACCACCGGCGGAAAGGTGCCCGGGGGCAAATCCTTCATGTCTGAGACCGCGAGATTCCCGATGGTGGCGGCGTCGGTATCAGCATTCGTGTCCGGCTGGAAGTAGACGCGGATGATGCTCACGCCATCGAGAGAGCGCGACTCCATGTGATCGATGCCGCTGGCCAGCGTGAAGAAGCGCTCCAGGTGATAGGTGATGTTGCCTTCGATCTGCTCCGGAGGCATACCTGAATAAAACGTCGCCACAATCACTACCGGCACATTCATCGAAGGAAACATATCGACCGGCATGCGAGCAACGCTGCTCACGCCGAGCACAAAGATCATGAGGCAGACAACGATAATCAAGTAAGGCGTGCGGATGGCAAAGCCGGACATGCAGCTCCTTTTCTAACGCATTTTTGCTAATACTGTGGTCCGGTGGGGTCTGTTATGTGCGGCCATTCTTTGGCGGAATGGCCGAGTCGAGTTCAGTTTCCCGGTCTACACTATTAGCAAAAAATGCTCTAAGACGGCGGTGCTGGAACCGCATCAGAGGTGGGCAGGAGTGGCTGAACTTTTTGCCCGTCATGGAGATCCGAGCGGCGGCCGGTGATTACGACATCTCCTGCATTGACCCCGGAAATAATCTGGACATATTGAGGCGACTGAATCCCGGTGTGCACCTTTCGCGTCTGCACCGTGCCGGCAGCGTCCACCACGAAGAGCCGTTGGCTATCTCCCGTTCCATCGACAGCCTCGGGCGGAACCGCAATTGCATTCCTGGCCTCAGCTGTTCCCAGCTTCACCTCCGCATACATCCCAGGGATCAGAGTAAGTTGAGGGTTCTTGACATCCACTTCGGCGGTCATCGTCCGGGTCGACATTTGCACCCGGTCAGCGAAGCGGGTGATGGTGCCGTCAAAGGTGCGGTGCAACGCCGGTACATCGACGGTTACGTGTTGACCGTCGTGGATGGCGGCCACATCCTCCTCCGGAACGGGAAGCATAAGCCGCAATAGATTGTTCTGTGACACTTTGACCACTGGCATCGCCTGCGTCTGGGAGGCGATGCCGGCCTGAATCATGGAGCCGTCGCTGGCGTAGCGCTGGGTTACGACGCCGCTGAAGGGAGCAACGATCCTCGTATACTCGACTAGCGCAGTTTCATGAGCGAGGCTGGCCAGGGCGCTTTGGTAGCGGCTCTCCGCCGCCTGCACACGTTGCAGCGCAGCGCTCACCTGGGCGTCTGCTTCGAGATTATGCGAGTGGGCCACATCCACTTCCTGCAGCGGGACAAGACCCGGCTCTTTCCTGGAAACGTCCTGAATCCGGCTATAAGAGAGTTGCGCAATCTGGCTCGCTGCCTGCGCCCTCTGCAGATCGCCCTTGGCTACCGCCCTCTCGGCGTTGGCGGTCTGCACATCTGACTTCGCCTTGGCCAGGTCAGCTTGCAGCTCGGGAATCTCCAGAATGGCGAGCAATTGCCCTTCCTTCACGCGATCGCCGATATCCACCAGCATGTGCTTGATGTAGCCGGCTTCCTTGGCCATCACATCCACTTCGTAGAAAGGTTCGAACTCGGCGGTGAGCGTAATACTGTTTCGCAGGTCAGTCCGGACAACCCTGGCTGCCGGAACCACCGGCACAGTGGCCGTACCCTCGGAGACGGCGCTATGGGAGCACGCGGACAACGGCCAAACCAGCGCGACGGAGAAGATGACCAGCAGCTTTTGATACTTCGATGAATGCATCTCCATACCTCTCCCGCGCGGCGTACCGCATTTTGCTAATACTGTGGTCCGGTGGGACTCGTATTGTGCGGCCATTCTTTGGCGGAATGGCCGCGTCGGGTTCAGTTTCCTGGTCCGCACCATTAGCAAAAAGTCGGCTAGGGCCGGACACCTAAGGCGTAATTCAGCGCAGCCCTTGCGCTGAGATAATCAAAGCGTGCGCTGGCGGCCTGGATTAGCGCAGAGGTCTGGCTCAGCTCCGCCTGGTTGAGCTCGACGATGCTGCCCAGGCCTGCGTCATAGCGCGCTTGGGCTAATCGAACAGCCACGCCCGTTTGGTTCACCAGGTCCTGCGCAACCTGGATCTGTAGGTAAGCATCTTTTGCCCTTGCCCAATCCGTGCGTACGTCGCGCTCGATCACCAGCGAGCGATCACGCACGTCACGGTCGGCTGCTTGTGCGCGCAGCTTGGCCTCGGCGATGCGGCCGGAGTAGAGGCCGCCGTTGAAGACCGGCACCTTGATATTGATCCCGGCTGCTCCATAGTTCTGCTGCAGAGTATGATCCCGGTCCGGTACCTCACCGGCCGTACCGAGAATATCGACCGTTGGATAATTCAGCTTGCTTTCGGAATTCGCGTACTGCTGCGCGGCCTGTGCCTGCAGGTTCAGCGCTTTCAGATCAGGCCGGTTGGCCAGAGCCTCGTGAATATATAGGTTGACATCGTCTTCCAGCACGGGCGGCTGTGGCTGCTCGGCGAGCACGTAGTCCGGATCATTGTCGTCGCCCATGGCAGCCGTCAGCTGTGCGCGCGCTTCCTGCACGTTGCTGTTGGCCCGAACGACCGCCAACTGTGCTTCCGAGACAAGCACCTGGGCAAACTGGACATCAAGCGTGGAGCGGAGCTGGTTTTGCGCCAAAGCCGTCAACTGGCGAAGCTCCGTTTGACGAAACGCGAGCACGGCCTGAGCGGTTCCGCGCACGCTCTGCGCTGCCTCGGTTGCGAAGTAAGCCTGGTCGACATCGCGCAATATTTGCTGCCTCACATCTTCGGTGCTCTGTGAGGCGGATTGCGCTGTCAGGCGCGAGGAGCGCACAAGTTCGCGCGTCCGCCCGAAGTCTGTCACCAACTGGGTGAGCGTGCCGCCCCCCGCAACGCGGGTGGAAATACTCGATGTGGTGACTGCGCCTGCGGCTACAGCGCTATCGCCATTCGCTTTCACCGCGGTCAGGTTCGCAGTCAACTGCGGAAAGTAGGCCGACCGGGTCTGCTGCACGCGCTTGCCTAACGCCTGAGCTCTCAGGGCTTCGGCAGCCAGGCGCGGCTGGTTCTTAAGCGTGCGTGCCTCCGCATCGGCGAGCGAAAGCGTGGGCGCCGGGGCCGTTTGCGGCATCGCCGGATGGGCGTCGCCAACGAATAATCCCAAGGAACCCAAGACCAGAAACATCTGCAACTTCATCTGTGTTCCCGGTTGGCGCCATGAGCCACTTTCAAGATGGTGGTCTCCTGTACTTCGACCATTCCATCGGTCACCAGAAGAAGGAGCTCGGGCATAAGCCGATCTACTACTTCTCGTTGGTCGATAAACTCCAACCGGATCGGAAGGTGCTGGCCCTCACTGCCGGGCGCGCCCTTGGTATGCAGGCGGTGGTGGTAACCGAAACCCGCCTCGGGGCGGAAGACGGTGGCTCCGGCAACCCCTCTCTCATAGAGAAAGGCCAGAATGTCGTTATGAAGAAACTCATGGCTGGAGCTGACGTCCGCGTTCAGATGAACTATGACCCGCAGCGCCCGTCCAATGTCCAACATCCACACTCTCAAGCAAGAGGGATTACAAAATATCTGTTTGGAGTATAGGAGTGCGGATCGCCCTCAAAACCTTACAAGTTCCTGACAAGTGTGTGGCGCCTGGAGTGGGATGTAAAATGAGCGGCATCATGAAGATACTTGCTGGTGAGAAGCGCGGCTGCCGAAAAGGTCCTGAGGCGTGGTTTACCGGAACCGTGTGGCTCAATGAAATCGTCAGCCCTACGGTGCCCTCGCGGCTTAAGGCAAACCATGTTTGGTTTGGGCCGGGAAGCCGCACCGCGTGGCACACGCATCCGGTCGGGCAAACACTGCACGTCTTGGACGGGCTGGGAGTAGTTCAATTGGCCGGCGAACCCCCGCAGATAATCCGTCCGGGAGATACAGTCTTGATTGCGCCGCACGAACGTCATTGGCACGGAGCGGCGCCCGGAAGGACGATGGCTCACATCGCCATGCAGGAAGCCGACGAGCATGGCGTCGATGTTGTCTGGCTGGAGAAGGTCACGGACGAGGAGTACGAAGCTATTTGATCGCCCCGTGTTTGGTGGGGATATGCTTGGTTTGCTCCGCACTCTTCACCGGATCGCGATCCTGACTCTTCTGCCGGGGTGCACGATCGAACTTGCTGCTATCATCCTGCTCTGACCGTGGACTGGAATCACTCGTGCCTGGCTGTGCGTTGTGCTTCGTGCTTTTGGGCATCGAACACCTCGTCGTGGTGAGATGGCGCTCTCCAGAGCCGCGTTGCCCACCAAATCATGGACGAACGGAAAGCAAACTAACTCACGATGAAAATCACAAAGATCAAGGCAGCGGGACTGCGCGGCAGAACCCCGGAAGGTGGCTGGTCCAACGAGATCAAGCCGGACGATTGTGTCCACACCCTAATCGCGGTTTATACCGATGAGGGCGTCACCGGGTGGGGGTCCGCCTTCACCAATGACAAGCTGGTGCAGGCCGCGCTCGATGTGTTGGCGCCTCTGTATACCGGGGAAAATCCGGTGGAGACCGAGCGCGTCTCGGAGAAGTTGCATGCCAATACCTTCTGGTTGGGCCGGGGCGGAAGCATCACTCACGCCATCAGCGGGATCGACATTGCCATGTGGGACATCCGCGGCAAGGTTACGCGGCAGCCGGTAGGCACCCTGTTGGGTGGCCGCTATCGCGAGCGGGTTCGCCCTTACGCTTCCTTGTTGATGCAGCAGCCAGAGCCGCTGGCCGAGCATCTACGAACGATTCGCGCCCAGGGCTTTCGCGCCTTCAAGATAGGTTGGGGACCCTTCGGCCGTCACAGCCATCTTCTCGATGAGCACATCGTTCGTGCAGCGCGCGAAGCGGTGGGCGCCGATGCTTTGCTCATGGTCGATGCCGGCGCCAGCGACGCATTTTGGCGGCAAGGATATAAATGGGCTCTGCGCACCGCGGAGATGTTGGCCGAGTACCAAGTGGAGTGGTTCGAGGAGGCCCTCCCTCCCGACAACTTGGCCGACTACGTATTACTGCGGCAGAACTCGCCCGTGCCCATTGCCGGCGGAGAAGTATTGACACGGCGTCAGTCGTTTCTGCCCTGGATCACGCAAGGCGCTTTCGACGTAGTGCAGCCGGATGCGACCAAGGTCGGCGGCTTGAGTGAGTCGCGCAGGATCGCTTGGATGGCCGAAGATCACGGCGTTCGCCTCATTCCTCACGGATGGAACACCGCTCTCGGATTGGCTGCCGATCTTCACCTCGCATCCGCCTCTCCGAACACCGACCTGGTTGAATATCTGACAGGATCGCCCTTCATCGACGACATCGTCGACCAGCCGTGGCGGCTGGATGGCGAAGGCTTCCTGCCCATTCCGCAGGGGCCAGGCCTGGGTGTCTCGATCAACCTCGATGCCGTGCATGAGCACACAGGTCTGCGCCTGGAAGCTTGAGCAATTGAGCAGATAAGGTAGCTTTTGCTATTTTCTTGCTCTGCGGACCGCGCCTTATGCAATAATCCGTTCCATTCCGTTCTAAATGGCGCTCCAGGAAAAGAGGAAATGCTATGGCGGTTGCAGGCGCGGCCCTGCCGGGCAAAGAAGCAGATGCTCCGGGGGAGCCTGAATACGCGCCAGTGGCGGCGTTGCCTGCGCTGCCCGGACGACGGCTCGCCTCGATCGACGCCCTGCGCGGTTTCGATATGTTCTGGCTCATGCAGGAAGAGTCGGGACTGGTGTTGGCGCTGGCCGCCGCCTTGCATTTGCCCTTCCAGGCGGTTCTGGCCAAGCAGTTGGATCACACTCCTTGGGTGGGCATCACCTTCTGGGACCTGATCGCGCCGCTCTTCCTGTTTATCGTCGGGCTCAGTCTGCCACTCGCCATCCAGAGCCGTTTGCGCCGCGGTGAGAGTCGCAAGACCATCCTCTCCCACATCCTGCGCCGTACCGCGCTGCTGATCGTTTTGGGCCTGGTCTTCAATGGGATCTTGCAGCTTAACTTCTCTGATTTTCGCTACACCGGCGTCTTGCAGCGGATTGCGCTTTCCTACGTTTTTGCCGCCATCATCACGCTGATGACCAAGCTCCGCGGCCAGATCGCGTGGACCATCGCTCTGCTGGTCGGATATTGGGCCATCATGGCGCTTATCCCGGTTCCCGGCTTCGGACGCAATGTACTTACGCAGCAAGGCAATCTTGAGGGGTACATTGACCGCCTGTTTCTGCCGGGCAAATTCTGCTGCTATGTTTTCGGCGACAACGAAGGTTACCTCAGCACCATTCCCTCCATCGCAACTGTGATGCTGGGCGTTCTCTGCACCCATATTCTGCAAGCGAAGCGAAGCGAGCGTTTCAAGGTGTTGGCGCTGGTTGGGGGAGGCGTTGCCAGCCTGGCGCTGGGCATGGCGTGGGGAACGGTCTTTCCCATCATCACCCGGCTCTGGACCAGTTCCTACACGCTTTACAGCAACGGCTGGTGCATGCTGCTGTTCGCGCTCTTCTACTGGATCATCGATGTAAAGGGTTATACGAAATGGGCCTTCTGGCTCAAGGTGATCGGACTCAACGCGCTCACCATCTATCTTGTCCAGGAGCTATTCGACTTCAAACACATTGCCGACATATTCGCTGCCGGCCTGGCGCATCATTCCGGCGCCTATGGGTCATTAGTCATGGCTGTTGCCATCGTAGGGTCCAAGTGGGCTTTCCTGTATTTTCTCTACCGGCAAAAAATATTCCTTAAGGCGTAAAGCGAAACCGCAGGTCCCTACACTACGCGGGCGGGTAGTTACCCAGACTGGACGCAGTGCCCCGACTCTTTCAATCCCACTCTCGACTCTCAATGAGAGCGTCTGCTAGGTCTCCAACCAAAGTCTATCGCCGGGGCCAATGGGGCCTTTCGGTTTATCCAATCAAGCGAACTCCGGATTTCCTACTAGGCGGCACACATCAACGGCAACGTATGCGGCTTTCTTCGAGGAAAGCCGCATGAGCTTCACCGGAACCACGAAGCCCGACAGGAAATCCGGAGCGAGGCGAGGGATCTGCAGTGCGCCTTTCCCGGCCTAAAACCCCCCATGGAAATGTTTTTCGACCGAGCTTACCGTTCATGGTAGGCGCGTAGTTGCTTGCCTAAAGCATCGGCGAGCACTTCATCCATGTCGACGGCGATACGCAGCCTTCTCATATTGCCATCAAGTGCCTTGCGCCAGGGCGGAGATGGATAAAGCCAACTCCACGGCCTTGGCGGAACTCTCCGGAGGACACTCGACCGGAGCACGTCCGTTTCGGCAGCAGTCGATAAAATAAGCAACCTGGGTTGCGTAAGGATCTTCTTTCGAGAGATCGATCTCTGTCGGCGGTGCCGGCGGCCGTAGAAGCTGCAGATGATCATTGGCATAGAGAAGTTCGCCCTTGCTCGCCTGCAGATCGAACTCCATGGCAAAGGGAACGTTCTCGGTATACCAGCCGCCTGCGATAGCAATCTCCAATCCGCCTGGATAGTGCAGGGAACATTCGATCACGTTGGGGGAGCCCACCGTGCGCGCAGTGGCGCTCTCTGGCGACCCGAAAAGCCACAGCGCCTGATCGTAATCGTGCACCAGCAGATCGAGCGGGGCGCCTCCACTTTCCTGCGGCCGCAATAGCCACTCTCCCCAAGTGGGCAGACTTGATCTGCGCGCGAACGTGGCCGAGCGGGTAGCGCCATAAGTGCCCTGAACCACTGCGTCGTGGAGCACGCGGTAGGCAGGCCAAAAGCGCAATACGTGGGCCACCATCAGGACGACGCCCGGGTTGCGTTTGGCCGCCGCAAGCATGCGCCCGCAAGCCTCCACGGTAAGCGCCATGGGCTTTTCGCAGAGTACATGTTTGCCTTCGTTCAGGGCGGCGATGGTGAGAGGGGCATGCAATGCAGTGGGGAGGCAGATGTCGAGGGCGTCCAATTCGCGATCCCCAATCATCGCCTCATAGAGTGCATCTGGGTCCTGCAGATGGGCGAAGCGAGCGCTGGTGCGCGTGACCACCTCCACTCCCGGCAGGGAACGGTAGGCCTCCATGTGACGCCGGCCCATGAAGCCCAGCCCTAACAATCCGATTTGAAACTTTTTCTCAGCCATATGCAGTTAGACAGAAACCTCCAGGGGTGCTGGGCTGTTGCGGAATCCTTTAGAGACGATTGCGTCGTAGAGGATGCCGGCAGCGAACCACAGGGCGCCGACGATCTTGGCCTGCCGGCTCAGATTCAACCATATGACAAAGCAGAAGAGAAAGCCTAGGGCGGGAAGCACAAAATCAGGGAGAATGCGCCGTTCCGTCCGGGGACGGCGAAAATAGTAGCTTCGCACCACACTGGCGTTGACCCCCATGAAGGCGAGAAATGCGCCGAAGTTGATAAGCTCAGCCGCGCGCTCATAGTTCAACAGCAGGCAGCCGGCAAACGCAAAGCCTCCAATCAGCAGGATGTTATATGCGGGCACGGCCCGTCTGGGGCTCACGTAGGCGAAGAACGGCCGGGGCAGGATGCCATCACGTCCCATGCCGAAGAGCAAACGCGAGATTCCGGCCTGCGCAGTGAGGCCTGAGCCCAGATTCGTCACAATGAGAATGACGGCCATTCCATGAAAGAGAATCGGGCCCCCAACCACGCGGTTAATGTCCAGGAAGGCCGTCTCCGCGCTGGCAAAATCGTTGAATGCAGGATGGACGCGCTGCGCCAGGTAGATTTGCAGGCCACCAAAGACCCCGGTGAAGATGCAGACAAAGACCGTGGCCAGCAGGATATTCCGCCGGGGATTTTCCACTTCCTCTGAGAGCGTGCTGACCCCATCAAACCCGCCATAGGTCAGTGCCGCAAGGGCGGTGCCGGCAGCCAGACTATTCCAATGAAAGGTCTGCGGATTATAGAAAGGCTGGGTGGAAAACAGCCCATGCCATCCCTCACGCAGCAGCAGCCAGCGAATGGCCAGGCCGATGAAGGGCAGAATCACGGCCAGCGCAGCGATCATCATCAACAAGTTGGCGGTGGCAGTGGCGCGGATACCCCATAGGTTGATTGCGGTAATCAGCACCGCGATCAGCGCGCACCAGATCCAGTAGGGAACACCGGGAACCACGCGTTGCAGGGTGATGGCTGTGTAGACCGTGCAGATGACGGGCACCAGCAGGTAATCGAGCAACATTGCCCAGCCGGCGAGAAAGCCCAGGTGAGGATTGAGCCCGCGGCCGACGTACGAGTAGGCTGACCCGGCGAGAGGGTGAAGTGCCGCCATGCGTCCATAGCTGAAGGCGGTAAGAATCATGGCTACCATCGCCACCAGCAAAGTGCTGACGGCCACCCCGCCAGACAACTGCTGCACCACCCCGAAGAGCGGCACCGCCGCAATCGGCGAGATCAGCACAATACCGTAGAGAACCAGGTCCCAAAGAGTCAGTACGCGGCGCAGCCGCCCGGCCGGCTGTTCATTTACGGTTTCCACTCAAACCAACTTTCGCTTCGGCCCTGGTTGATGTCTAAGGGCGGTGGGCTCGTGAGTCAAGGATAAAATAATCATTCCGTCACTTTTTGCCCTGAAAAGGCGGCAAAGCGGCAGACTAAATAACATTTTGCAACAAATGTTTGACTCGGCCGTTCCCTGGACCTTACCATCACCTTCGTTTGCACCATGAATCGACTAGCTCTTTTTGGCGGTACGCCGACACGGCGCGAAGGCTTCCCCTCCTGGCCCATCCACGACCAGCAGGAGGAGCGTGCGCTGCTCGAGGTATTGCACAGTGGCCGCTGGTGGAGCGGCACCCAGGCCTACCATGACGCCAATTCGGCGGAAGTTCCGTCGAAGGTAGCCGCATTCGAGTCGTCCTTTGCCGCCTACTGCGGAGCCACCTACGGGCTGGCTTGCGCCACCGGGACCGCGGCGCTGGAGATTGCGCTGAAGGCTGCGGGCATTGGTCCCGGAGACGAAGTCATTGTGCCTCCGTACACTTTTCTTGCCACCGCCAGCGCGCCTCTGCTGGTGGGTGCGATTCCAGTCTTTTGCGATATCCAGCCCGACACCTTGAATCTCGACCCCGACCGGATCGAGGCAGCCATCACTCCGTACACCCGTGCCATCATTCCCGTTCATTTTGCGGGACTCGCTGCGGATATGGATAGGATCATGGCCATCGCGCGCAAGCACAACCTGTTTGTGCTCGAAGATGCTGCCCACGCCCACGGCGCCACCAGTAAAGGGAAGTACCTGGGCACGCTGGGCGATGCCGGCACCTTCAGCTTTCAGGCCTCGAAGAACATGACGGCCGGGGAGGGAGGCCTGATTCTCACCGATGACGCGCACCTGGCGGAGTTATGCAATTCCTACCTGTGGGCGGGGCGTAAGCTCGGCTTCGCCTGGTATGAGCACTTTCGCCTGGGTTGGAATTATCGCCTGACCGAGTTTCAGGCAGCCATTCTCAGCGCGCAATTGACCCGCCTGCCGCAGCAGGCTGCCACGCGCATGAGCAACGGTATCCGCCTGAACCAGTTGCTCAAAGACCTTCCCGGCATACAGCCATTAGCGATTCCATCCTGGGTAACTCGGCACGCTTTCCACCTCTACATACTCCGCCTGGATGCGCAGGCTTTTGGCGTATCACGGGAAGAGTTTATTGCCGCGCTCGAAGCGGAGGGCATTCCATGCTCCAGTGGATACGCACATCCTCTGTATCGAAACCCCATGTTTCTCGAGAATCAGTTCCATGCCAATGGGGCGCCATTCAGCCCCCGAGAAAAGCACATTGACTATGGCCGTTACGCGGAGACGTGCCCAATCGCCGAGCAAGCCTGCCGCGAGGCGGTGTGGATTGAGCATCGTGTGCTGCTTGCATCGCCACAGGCCGTCGAAGATGTGGCGCGCGCAATTCACAAGATTTACGACTGCCGCCACGAGTTCCAGCCCACCCTGGCGTAGGCGTAAACGGCGCCGCAGTCCCCGACTGACAGATACAGTCCGAAACGTGCCTAACCCCCTCCTGGGGATCGATCAAAGCTCCCATTTTGTACGAAAACGATAAAAAGTACTTGACGCTTCGACAGCCACACTCCATACTCGACCCATTCCATCGGTGTCTGTCTCCGGCCATCAAGTAAGACATCCTCTTCCTATTAGCGGAAGCGGGATGCTGCGTTTGTATTGATTGCGGGCCCTGAATCGAGTGCGCCTCGCCTGCGGCTTCCCACGTAGCAAGCAGCGGCATTGATTGATTCGTTGATTCGTCATCCTCTTTCTCATTGGAGCCGCCATGCATATTTCCCGCGCCAGAGCACCCTTCTTTTCCCTCACCACGTTGCTGCTGTGTTGTGTCTCCGCGCTCTCCGTCCTCTGCGTATCTCCAGCGGCCGCGCAGCTCGATCGTGGCGGCATCGTGGGCACGGTCACGGATCTGGCGGGCGCTCGCGTAACCGGTGCGAAAGTGACGGTTACGAATACCGCCACCAATACCAACCAGGTGATGCAGACCAATAGCGAAGGCAACTACTCGGTCAATAACCTGCAGATCGGCGCCTACAGCATCTCGGTGGAAAAGGCGGGGTTCAAGATCGCGGTGGAGAACCGGGTAGACGTTCCTGTGAACCAGGTGGTTAAGGTGGACTTCGCACTGAGTCCCGGATCAGAAACCCAGACCGTGGAAGTCAGCGCCGCAGCCACTCAATTGCAAACGCAGAGCTCCTCTCTGGGCACCGTGGAAACGACGCAAAGGATTTCCGCGCTGCCCCTGAATGGTAGGAACTTTATCGCGCTGGCCTATCTTGGGCCGGGAGCCAACGGCGGGATGACCGGCTCCAACGTGGCGGGCGGGGTCTTCGAGAATGAGCGCGCCGACGAGGCCATCTCAGTGAATGGCCTGCGCGTCTCCAACAACAACTTCTTGTTGAACGGCGTCGATAACAACGAATTCGGTTTGGGTGGCGTGATTATTCTGCCCCCGCCTGATGCCATACAGGAGTTCCGCACCGAAGAGAGCGCTATGAGCGCCGAGTTCGGCCGCGGCGGGGCAGCCGTTAACGTAGTCGTTAAGTCGGGCACCAACCAGCTCCATGGTGGCGTATACGAATTCATCCGCAACGACCAGTTGGATGCTCTCAACTACTTCTCCACGGATAAGACTCAATTCCAGCGCAACCAGTTCGGCGCTTTCCTCGGCTTCCCCATCGTAAAGAATCGCACTTTCGCTTTTCTCGATTACCAGGGCACGCGCGTGCGGCAAGGGCTGCCGTTCGTCTCCTCGGTTCCCACGGCACCCGAGCGCAGCGGCGACTTTACTGACAGGCTTACCGGGCAGAGTTTCTCCCCCTGCGGAAGCGGCGGCCCAACCTTCGATACCGGGGCGGTCTTCGATCCCTACAGCACCACCAGTTACACTTGTCCCGGCGGACAGACGATCTCCCTACGTAGCCAGGTCAGTTACGGAGGTGTGGCCAACGTGATGAGCCCGGCGCAAATTGTTGCCGCGGGACAGAACGTCATCAATCTTTATCCCGCTCCTAACGGCCCCGGCATCGCGGATAACTACACCTCGACCCAAAAGCAGATCAACGATCAGGACTCGGGTGACGTGCGGGTTGACCAAACCTTTCGCGAGTCAGATCAGGCCTTTGCTTCTTATGGAATCGGCGACATCCGCAGCGTTGACCCGGCGGGACTGGGCAAGCTGGGCGGTTCGGATTGCTGCCCCAGCATTAGCAACATCCGTGCCCAGCATCTCGGTCTTGGCTATACCCATGTCTTCTCCCCAGCCTTGCTGAACGACCTGCACGGAGGCTACTTTCGCTACGCTGTCAACGCCGTGCCGTTCAACTACGGGAGCACCATTTCGAACCAGCTCGGCATCCCTAACTCCAACCGCGGAGATATCAACTCCACCGGCCTCATCAATCTCGATATCTCCGGGGAAACCTCGCTGGGCGATTCGGAGTATCTGCCCGAGCATGTCTTCGAAAACATCTTTCAATTGGCCGATAGCGTGACCCAGGTCCACCGTAAACACACGCTGAAGTATGGCGTAGACTTTCGCCGTCAGCAGCGAAACTTCTTCCAGCTCGCCGTGCCTCGCGGGTATATGAACTTTGGCGGCGGCTTTACAGAAGATCTCTCCACTGCCACGGGCGGAAATGGGCCCGCGGATCTTCTCTTCGGAATTCCCCAAGCGACAGAGCAGGACACGTTGGATGGCCTCTACCCGACTCGCTATTGGGACCTTGCGGAGTTTATCCAGGACGATTGGCGCATTCGGCAAAACCTCACCCTCAATCTTGGCTTGCGTTATGAGGTCACCTCGCCGGCGAATGGACGCGTGGCCAATTTCGATCTGAGCAAGGCAGTCATGGTCGCCTCCTACGGGCCGGGCGCTGTATCGCATGCCGGTGTCGGCTTCGATAAGTCGGATTGGGCCCCACGCATCGGCTTTGCCCTTTCTTTACCGCACAACACGGTCGTGCGCAGCGCCTTTGGCATCTTCTACTCGGCCGAGGCAAATACTTTTGACGATCTCGGCCTCAATCCACCGGCGCTCACCGATCTGGCGCGCTCCTACTCGACTGGCAATATCCCCACCAGCGGGCAATTGATTTCGGCTGGTTTTCCGGCTACTTTCCCAGTGCAGAATCTTGACGCTCCCACCGGTTCGGTCAAGACCACGGGGCCCACCAGGATCATGCCCCGCATCCTGGAATGGAATCTATCGGTGCAGCGCGAATTTGCCGGCAGCTGGCTGGCCCAGGTGGCCTACGTCGGCACCCATGCCTACCGCCTGTGGAACCATGAGAACGCCGATCTTAACCAACCCTACCAGCCGCTCGATTCCAATTTCTCCGACTCGACGGGCAACTTTGGCCGCCCCTATTTCGATGTGCAACCCAACCTGGCATCCATCTATCCTCTCGACCTGGGAGATCTGCACCTGATGTACAACTCGCTGCAGGCCTCGTTGAATCACCGCTTCAGCCATGGATTCAACGTGTTGTTCGCCTATACCTATGCCCATGACTTAGGCAACGCGGATGGCAACGTTGCCGGCTACATCCAGGACTCCCATGATCCGCAGGCTGAATACGGGCCGGTCGCACCTGACCTGCGTCATCGCTTTACCGCCAGCTATCTCTACCAGTTGCCCGTCGGGCGTGGCCGCACCTTTGCTTCCGGTATTGGTCCGCTGGTCGACGCAGTGATCGGGGGCTGGGATGTGGCGGGCATCACTACTGCGCAGACCGGCCAGTCGGAGACTTCGACGGTGTCCAGCGATCTGAGCAATACCGGTAGCTTCAGTTATCGCTTCGACCAAATCGCCAACCCCAATGACTTCAGCTACGACACCGCGGACCAGGCGGCCTTCGGCTGCGATCCCGGCAAACGTAACATCTTGTGCTGGTATAACCCCGCCGCCTTTACCGCGCCGCCTTTGGCCAATGGCCAACAATCGGCGCATGCCTTTGGCGATGCCCGCATCGGCAATCTGCGCGGTCCCAACCTGGTGGACTTCGATTTTGTGCTGCAGAAGCACTTCCAGTTAGCGGACTACGGACAACTCGAATTCCGTTCCGAGTTCTTCAATATCTTCAACCATCCCAACCTCGGTCTGCCGGGCAACTATGTGGATGTGCCGGGCGGCGCGGCGATCACCAATACCGCGGCCGATAACCGCGAGTTGGAATTTGCCCTGAAGTACACGTTCTAATCTCCGGCATAAGAAGAAGGGAGTCATCTTGCGGCGAGGACTATTGCTTATTTCGGTTGCGTTACTGGCGAGCACCGCTCTCCAGGCCCAGCAAACCCGGCTCGAAGATCTGCAGGGTAAGACCATCCTGATCTTTACGCCGCATCCCGACGACGAGGTCTTTGGCGCAGGGGGAACCATCGCGCTGCTTAATCGTCACCACAACAAGGTCATTCTTGCCATCTACACCAACGACGACAAGGGTTCACTCGACCCGGAGATGAGCAGTCAGCGGCTGGCGCGCATCCGCAAAGCCGAGGAAGAGAAGTCGGAGGCGGTATTAGGCACGCCCAAGGAAAACATCATGTGGCTGGGCTACGATGACGGCATGCTCGAGTATGCTCCTCAACCTCACCTTACGGAGCAGGCCACCGAGATTATTCGCCGCGTGCGTCCTGATGTCCTGCTAAGCGTGGATCCTGGGCAGTGGTACACGCGCTGGCACAAGACCGATCATCGAATGGCGGCCTTCAATACCGCGGATGCCGTGCGGGCCGCGGAGTTCTGGCTCTACTTTCCCAATCAGAAATTACAATTGGGCCTGCAGCCTTATCGTGTCCCGGAGATGTACTTTTTTTATCCGGCGCCGGAAGAGGTGAATTACCGCGTCCCAATCGACGACGTAATGGATCTGAAACTGCAGTCCGCGGTGGCCCAGGTGAGCCAGTTTGCGCCTTCAGAAGATCGCTATCGCGACGACTGGGATCCGAAAGACCTGAAAGCCACCGAGGATGAGCTGAAGAAGCGGCAGCCGCACAAAGACGGCCACGCCGTAGAGGAATTTCGTTACTCCACCGGCTTCAATCAAGAGTAAGGAGCGGCAGACTGTGGATGGACTAGCTGTTTGAAGGGTACGGGCTTCAGCCCGCACGAAGGTCTGCGTTTCGTTCGTTATCACACAGACTCGTAAGTCCTGGGCATCCTCACCAATTCTGCGAGTTCGTTCCGTCCCCACGGGGTTCCGCAACCTTGGTTAGCACACGAAGGAGATCCGTTGGGGAGTAGAGAAACACCCGCAACAGAACACGACCGTCGCCGCAGCCGCCTGCTCGGATTGTCAGGCATGCTCTTGCTGGCCATTGGCCTCGGTGGCGCCCCGGCGCAAGCAGAGCACGCCTCCATCCTCCCCGCGCCGCAGCAAATTACCTATGGCAGCCACACTTTGCCGCTGGCCGGGCTACCCGTTCGCCTGCCGGCTGGTGCTACGGAAGACGACCGCTTCGCCGCCCAGACGCTGGCTGCCTGTTTCACGTTTGCTACTGGTTCGCAGACCCCCATCCTGACCGGTCCCGCTGAATCCGGCGTCGCACTCCATCGCACCGGCGCACTGGACCCTCTGCCCGTGCCGGGAGAGAAGCCGGGCCCGGACTCCCGGGAAGCCTACACGGTGCGCATCACGAGCAGCGGAGCAGAGGTGCAAGCGCGCTCCGCCGCCGGCATATTTTATGGCGTCCAAACCCTCTGCCAGATGATCGAGATGCCAGGCGCTGTTTTACCCGAGGCCCAGGTGACCGACTGGCCGGCGATGGCCTATCGCGGAACTATGGTGGATATGAGCGAGGGGCCGCTGCTGCGAGTTGCCGATATCAAGCGCCAGATCGACCTCATGGCGCGCTGGAAGAACAATCAATATTACTTTTACAACGAGACCACCATCGCGCTCGACGGCCTGCCCCCCGCGGCTCCGGGAGCCCGTCTTACCAAGAGCGACGTGCGCGAGATTGTCGCCTACGCGCGCTCCCGCTACATCGACGTCGTGCCCTGCCTGGAGCTTTACGGCCACCTGCACGATTTGTTTCGCCGTGAGCAGTACTCCGGACTGGCTGACTTTCCTCATGGTGTCGAGTTCAATGCCGCGGATCCGCGGGTGCAGAAATTGATCGCGAATTGGGTGGAGCAGTACACCGAGCTATTTCCCAGCCCCTTCGTGCATGTGGGATTCGACGAGACGTGGCAGTTACAGCAAGCCGCGGCCAAGGGAGCCGCTGCGCCGGCCGCGATCTTCCTGCAACAACTCAAGAATGTCAGCGGGCTCTTCCAGCAGCACGGAAAAACCATCCTCGCCTGGGCTGATATCATGGTCAAGTTTCCGGAAATCGTGAAGCAATTACCTCCAGGCATCATTGCGGTCCCCTGGTTTTACGACCCCAGGCCCGATCCGGAATACAAGCACTGGCTGACGCCGCTGGTCCGCGATCACGTACCTCACCTGGTTGCCCCGGGTGTAAATGGCTGGAGCGAGATTGCCCCGGATTACAATCTAACTTTTGAGAATATCGATACCTTCGTGGCCGCCGGGCGCAAGTCTGGAGCCTTGGGCGTGATGAATACGATCTGGTCCGACGATGTGCAGATGTTGAAGCGGCCGGCATGGCCGGGGATCGCGTACGGCGCCGCGGCATCCTGGCAGCAGCAGCCGATGGATCGCGAGCACTTTCTCCCGGTGTATGCCGCGCGCGAGTATCCCCCGGCTTCCGCGGCCAGCGTCGCCTCCGCTCTCAGGCAGATGGCCGATAGTGAAACCGCTCTCCAGGTGGTCCTGGGCCAGGACACCATGACCGCCCTTTGGGGCAGCCCGTTTGTCCCCAAAACCCTGGCCCGCGCGACAGCACATGCCGCGGATCTCCATCGTAGCCGGCTGCTGGCCGAGGGCGCGGAAGATGACTGGCTGCGCGCTATGGAGCAGGGTGCGGATCCTGCCGGCGTGCTCTCCTATCTTGTCGAGTGCCGCCTCCTGGACTATGCCGGCCTCAAATTTCAGTATGGGGTGGAGATTACGGAACAGTGGAAGTTGCTCGGGTCGCATCCCGATCCCCGCCGGTTGGGCAACGATTTTGACAACATCGTCGTATCCCAGCAGCATGGTAAGCTGCCCGACCTGATGGAAACCATTACTGAGCTAAAGCCGCAATATGAAAAGGCGTGGCTGGAAGAATACACTCCCTACCGTTTGGCCGCAGCTCTGGGGCGCTGGGATGCGGAGTACGAATACTGGCGTCGTTTGCAAGCCAATTGCTTTCACTTGCTCGAAGATTACAACCCAACCCGTGGGTTACCTCCCTTCGACAGTCTTCTGCCCCCCGGATTTCCTGTCGAGGTTGGTGGCGTTGGCAAACTTTAATGCGCCTTTCTTCACGGAAAGGCGCACGTGCGGCTCTGTCCAGTGCCGCGTGGCAGGAAATCCGGGTTCGTGGCGGTGACCATCGTTAAGAAAAAGAGCCAACGCGACAAACACCTGATCGAAGCCCTGGTCTACCAGCAGGGCCCCATCTCGCGCGTAAGCATCCACGCGCTCACCAATCTGCGCCGCAGCACCATCTCTCTGCTTACCCGGCAGCTTCTGACTGAGGGCAAGCTGATCGAAGCCGGTCCTTCGGACAACCCCCTTGGCCGCAAACAGATCCTGCTCGATCTCAATCGCAAGTTCGGCTTTCTGGTCGGGGTGGAATTCGATGATGAGCGCGTCACCGCGGGGGTGATGGACCTTCAACCATCCGTAACCCGGGTGATCTCCGAGGCCACTGACCTCGCTCATGGTAAGGAAGGCCTCTTGCGGCAATTACAATCCGCGGTGCGGCGCGTGGTGGCCGCCTCCAGGTTGCCCTGGAGCAAGCTATTGGGCATTGGCATCGCAGACCCGGGTTTAGTCGACACCCGCCGGGGCGTCACCACCAGTAGTTCCACCATCGATTTCTGGAATGATGTGCCGGTGACCGCCGCTTTCGAAAAAGAATTCAAAGTACCAGTCCTGGTAGAGAGCAAGACGCGCGCCAAAGCGATCGCCGAGCAGAGGCTGGGTGTAGGCCAGCGGGAACCCAACATGATCTATCTCGATTATGGAACCGGCATCGGGGCGGGCGTCCTCGTGGATGGCAAGCTTCTCTACGGTCACAACTGCGGCGTGGGCGAAGTGGGCCACACCAACATGGTCAGGTCGGGTCCTACTTGCAAGTGCGGCAGCAACGGGTGCCTGGAGGCGGTGGCGGGCGCGGGTGCGGTGGAGAACCGCACGCGCAAGGCTCTCTCCGAGGGAGTCTCCTCGCGGCTTCTCGCCATGGCGCAGGAAGATCCCTCGCGCATCACGGTATGGCTGGTCTTGGAAGCAGCCAGGGCTGGAGACAAGATGTGCTGGAACATCGTGGCCGAGATTGCGGAAGAGATTGGCGTAGCCATGGCCAACCTGGTCAACCTCTTCAATCCCTCGATGATTGTCTTTGACCAGCGTCTGAGCACAACCGGAGAAGAATTTCTGAATCTCATTTCGCGGGTAGTCAAGAGCAATGCGCTCGCCGGCTCCGCGTCCGGGCTTTCGCTGCGGTTCGCCACTCTGGGCAGAGAAGCGGGACTCTTGGGTGTGGGCCTGCAGATTCTGGAGAGGCAGTTCTCCACCGCGAGGAGCGGACCCTAAGGCCTATCGGATCTAACCCGGGGCCGGCGATTTTGATTAGAACTACTACCGAATGAGGCCTCCATGCACCTTCTAAAGCCCGTCCAGGTATTCATTCTCTCCGCCATTATTTTGCTGCTTGGAGGTCTGCTCCTCCGTTCGCAACCGAGTTCCGCGGTCCCCACGTATCTCGAGCCCAATCAACCGGTCGATCGCCGCATCGACGATCTTCTCGCCAGGATGACGCTCAAGGAGAAGGTTGGCCAGCTGAACCTTCCCTGCGTTTACGTAGACGAGTTGGGAAAAGATATCCCCAGCAAGTTGGAAGCCTGCAAACGATTTGCCGCGGGTACGTATACCAACGAGATCGGGCCGGGCAGCGGCTTCTTCACCCTGGCTGACACCATCCTGCATGAAGGCACCTTGCAGCAAGCGAACTACTTCAACGATCTGCAGAAAATTGCGCTTACCCAAACGCGTCTGAAGATTCCTCTCCTCGAGGACGAGGAAGGTACACATGGCGCCATGTTTTCCGGGGCCACGGTTTTCCCCGAGGGGCTGGCGATTGGCAGCTCCTTCGATCCCGACCTGGTCAGATCGATTTACTCTGCCGCAGCCCAGGAAGCAAGAGCGGTCGGCATTCACATGCTCTCCACACTGGTCATGGAGCTGGACCGGGACCCCAGGATGGGCCGCAA
Source organism: uncultured Acidobacteriaceae bacterium (assembly GCA_963743365.1). Lineage (GTDB taxonomy): Bacteria > Acidobacteriota > Terriglobia > Terriglobales > Acidobacteriaceae > PALSA-350. The sequence goes on along the minus strand of CAVUQE010000029.1, from coordinate 543,478 downwards.
CGCGGAAGCCTACACCGAAGATCCCTATCTCTACTCGCGCCTGGCGGAGAGCATCGTCCAGGGCACGCAAGGCGATGACGTGAGCGCACCTGACAAAGTTGAGGCAGTGCTTACAGACTTCCCCACCCAGAGCGAACCGGTGAGCGGCCTGGAGCGAGGGGCGATTGAATTATCGGAGCGCATGCTGCGTGAAGATTTCCTTCCACCCTGGAAGGCAGGCATCACCAAGTCAGGAGCCCTCGGAGTCATGGCCGGCTATCCCGAGATTGACGACCAGCCGGCGCACGGCTCACGCAAATGGATGACCGAAGTCTTGCGTGGGGAATTAGGATTTCAAGGTCTGGTAGAGAGTGAAGGGGACGGGTTTGCCACGCTCATCGATGAGGGAATCGTCGCTACGCAGAAGGAAGCCGGTGCGCTGGCATTGCGCGCAGGAGTGGATTTAAACATTACTTACGAGCCTGCCTATATGGCTCCTCTCATTCAGAACGTCGACGAAGGCCGGGTGCCGGTGTCGTTGGTCGATCTCTCGGTGCGCCGGGTCCTGCGGGAGAAGTTTCGTCTTGGACTCTTCGAGCATCCCTATGTCGACCCGCAGCAGGCACTGAAGATCGTACATTCGCAGCCGCACCAGGATCTCGCTCTCACTGCCGCACGAGAAGGAATCGTGCTGCTCAAGAATGAGCAGAATCTACTGCCGTTGAAAAAGGATCTCAAGTCGATTGCCGTGATCGGTCCCGATGCGGATAACACGCTGAACCAGCTCGGCGACTACACGGCAAGGAAAGTTACCCAGCCAGTGGTCACCATTCTCCAGGGAATCAAGCAGAAGGTCGGCCCGCAGACCAAGGTGCTCTACGCCAAAGGATCGAACGTGCTGGGCGACGACAAAAGCGGATTTCGCGAGGCGGTGCAAGCTGCAAAGGCAGCGGACCTGGCCGTGGTTGTGGTAGGCGAGCAATTCGGAAACGACGAGAGCGATCACAAAGAAAGAGCAGCCACGGATGGAGAGGGCTCGGATGTGGCGAGCCTCGATCTTACCGGCGTTCAAGAGGAGCTCATTCAGGCGGTCTCTGCAACCGGCACACCCGTGGTGGTGGTGCTTATCAACGGCCGCCCTCTCTCCGTGCGCTGGGAAGCTGCGCATGTTCCCGCGCTGGTGGAGGCGTGGGAACCGGGGGAACTCGGCGGCACAGCAGTAGCGGATGTGCTTTTTGGCGATTACAATCCCAGCGGCCGGCTGTCGATCACCATTCCTCGCAGCGCTGCCCAGCTGCCCGCCTACTATGATTGCAAGCCCTCAAAGGTTTTTTGGGTGGAAAAGGGCTGGAGCAGGAACCATGGCTATGTGGACATGCCTTCCAGTCCGCTCTATCCATTTGGTTACGGCTTGAGTTACACGCAATTTCAATACGGCAATCTGGTGGCGGATACGCCGCAGATTCGCGCAGGCGGCAATGCCCGTGTCCACCTCGAGGTAAAGAACACTGGCAGTCGTCCCGGAGTAGAAACAGTTCAGCTTTACCTCCATGAGCGTTTCGCACCGGTATCCACCGCCATCAAGCAGTTACACGGCTTTCAGCGAGTGGTCCTCGATGCCGGGTGAAACCAAGACTGTCAGCTTTACCCTTACGCCCGAGGATCTGATGCTGCTCGACCTCGATATGCATTGGCGGGTGGTTCCTGGAACCTTCGACATCATGGTGGGCAGCTCTTCCGCGGATCTCCCACTCAAAAGCACCCTCGAGGTAAGGCCCAGCTTTGAAACGGTGGAGTAAATATGGGAACGAGATACCTGCTTACTCTCGTCGGTGGACTGGTATTCTGCGCGCTCTCCTCGAACGCCCAAACGGCGAACGGAGGAGAACCCTTCCACTGGCCAGACGGGTATAGAGCGGCGGTGAGCCTCAGCTTTGATGATGCACGGCTCAGCCAGATTGACATTGGCCTGCCCCTTTTCAAGAGGCTGGGCGTAAAAGTTACTTTCTTCGTGGAGCCAAGAGGGGTTCAGCAGCGGCTGGGAGGCTGGAAACAAGCAGTGCTTGACGGCCACGAGATTGCGAATCACACGCTGACTCACCCCTGTACTGGCAACTACGCGTTCTCCAGAAACAATGCTCTGGAGAATTATGATCTGCAGAAGATGGCTCAGGAAATCGATGGCGCCAACGAGCAAACCCAAAAGCTGCTGGGCGTGAAGCCGAAAACCTTTGCCTATCCATGTGGCCAAAAATTTGTAGGGAGGGGACTTGATGTCCGAAGTTACGTGCCGCTCATAGCGGAGCGTTTTGTCGTCGGACGTGGCTACCTGTCAGAGTCTTCCAACGATCCTACGATCGTCGACTTGTCGCAGGCTATGGGGACTGCCTTCGATGACATGGATTTCCCGCAAATGAAGACGGTGGTTGATGACGCCATTAAGCAGGGCCGCTGGGTCATCTTTGTGGGACATGAGATTGGCCAGCGAGCATTCCAGACGACGGATACAAAAGCGATCGAGCTCTTGTGCGAGTATTTGCGAGCGCCTGACAAGAAGATCTGGCTTCGGCACGGTCGACGAGATCGGAGAATACGTTCGTCAGCAGCGAAAACTGCAATGAATGGCATTACCTTTGCCGTGAAAGCATTCTCCAGGCTAATTCTGTTGCTGCCCAGGAACGAAGTCTCTGCCACAATGAGGCGGAGGAAGGCTTCACTCGCTTCGCAGCGCTTCGACCGGATTCACCGCGGCCGCTCGACTGGCTGGAATGGCAGAAGCCGCCAGCGCGAGTAACAGAAGGGCTGCAACCGAAAGGGAAAGGACCGCCGGGTCAGAGGCGTTCACCCCAAAAAGAAACGAGCTGAGCAGCCGCGAGAGAGCGAGCGCGCCCAGCACGCCTATGGCACACCCGATGGCGCCAAGCTTTGCAGCGGAGGTAAGGATGAGGCGCAAGATTCCTGAGCGCTGCGAGCCGAGCGCCATCCGGATGGCCATTTCCTGAACGCGTGATGCCACTGAGAAGGCAATGACGCTATAGATGCCAAGGGCTGCCAGCAGTAGGGCGGCCCCGGCAAAGGCACCGACCACCGCGGTATTGAAGCGGCGCGGGCCTTCGCTATCCGCAACGGTCTGATCCATGGTCTGCACCTGTGTCAGGGGAAGTTGGGAATCAATCGAACTCACCGTAGACCGCAGTGCATTTTCCATTTGCTCAGGCGGCATGGTAGCGCGCAAGACAATGGTGCCGTAGTTCCCAAAAACGTCGGACGCCGTCGCCAGCGAACTCCAGTCAGGCCTCACTTGTTCCGGCGGGGTGTAGAACTGCTCCCTGGTGGGTTCGTCGGGCGAGCCTTGTTTTACTCCGGCTACCTCCCCGACAACCGTCAGCCACGGCGTGTGCATTTGCGGTGTTCCAAAGCGCAATCGTTTGCCGAGAGGATCCTGCTCCGGCCAGTAGTGTTGCGCCAGTTTGTCGTTCACGATGACAACCAGTTGGGAGTCGGCTTGGTCGGCGGGGGTAAAGTAGCGGCCACGCAGCAGAGGGATTCCCAGGGCCTGGAATGAATCGCCGTAAACGTGAAAGGGCGTGGCCAAATTCATATTGGCGCCCTTCGGGGGTGTATACCCGTCGACGACGAAGGTTTCGCTACCCCCGTCCCCGCTGCCAGGCAAAATCGAAATGAAGCCTGCGGCTTTTGTGCCGGGCAGTTGCTGCAAGCGAAGCAAAAGTTCACGGCTGAACTCATTCACCATGGTTTGGCTGGCATATTGCTTCGGCAGCGAGTAGGACGCCGTTAACGTGTGGTCTGGACGAAAACCAAGATCGACCTGGCGCATCTTTTCAAAGCTGCGCAGGAAGAGCCCAGAGGCCGCGAGCAGAATGAGAGCCACGGCGATTTCCGCGACCACTAGTGAGGAACGGAGAAGCGCGTGTCCGCCGCCCGCTGAGCCCGTGCGGCCACCTTCCTTCAGCGCTTCGTTCACATTGGTGCGCATGGCTGCAAAAGCGGGAGCGAGGCCGCAGAGAGTTCCAGTGAAAAGGGCCAGCGATAACGCGAAGGCTGCCACTGTCCAGTCGACGCCGACGCCGCTAACGCGAGGAAAGGTCTCGGGCAGAAAGCTCTTGGCGGCCGGCAGGGCGACAGCGGCCAGGAACAAGCCAAGGAGGCCCCCGCTGGTGCTCAGGACCATGCTTTCCAGCAGGGATTGCCGTAGCAGCGCGCCGGTACGTGCGCCGAGAGCCAAGCGAACACTCGTCTCTCGCCGCCGGCGAATCGCCCGCACCATCAGGAGTCCGGCAAAATTTGCGCAAGCGATCAGCAGTACTACGGAGACGGCCAGAAAGAGCATGTGTAACAACGGGCGTGAAGCGGCCACGACTTCCTCATGCAGCGGATGCACCACCGCACGGATACGCAGGCTGGCCATGAAGGCGGGATAGTTGCGCATGGTTTCTTGCGCTACATGCTCTGCGTCGCTTTGTGCTTGCTCCGGGCTGATGCCGCGTTTTAAACGGCCCACCATATCGAACCCCCAATTCGACGCGCCGGTGGTTAGCTCTTCATCCGCGAAGCTCACCGGCACCCACAACTGGCTCTGGTTCAGGTGGCCTGGCATGAGTGGAAACTCAAAATTGCGTGGCATGACGCCAATGATCAGATAGGGCTTTCTGTCGAGCAGGATTTTGCTGCCGAGCACGCTCCGGTCGCCGTGAAAGCGCTCATGCCAAAGCGAGTAACTGATCAAGCAGACTTGCTGGTGATGATCGTCTTCCTGTTGTGTGAAGAAGCGGCCGAGGAAGGGCTGTACTCCGAGTGCGGGAAAGACGCCGCCACTCATGCGCGTTCCGTGGATCCGTGTGGGCTCGCCCACCCCCGAAAGGGCATAAGCGGATGGCTGGTAGCCCCCTAGGCTTTCAAAGGATCGGGTATCCCGCATGTAGTTGCGGATATCGGGAGCGGTCACCCCGGCCTCACCGTTTCCCCCAAGGCTCGCTCCTTGCAATATGTCCGAAATGCGGACCAGCTGGTCGGACTGCGGGAACGGGAGCGGACGCAGTAACACGCCCTCCAGGATCGAGAACGTGGCGGTTGTTGCGCCAATTCCCAAGGCCAACATTGAGATCACGGTCGCAGAAAACGCGCGCGACCTGCGCAACTGGCGCAGCGCACAGCGCAGGTCTTGAAATACCGTCCGCAAAAGGAACCTCGGAACTCCCTATCAGTCTTCCCTGCATCTACCCTATCAAAACAGAAGCGCGAACGAGTCTGTTATCGGCGGAGATCAAGGCTTCCACGGCGTTTTGTCGTTGGCCGTGGCTACCTATCGGAGTCTTAAAACGATCCTACGATCGTTGACTTGGGGCAAGCCATGGGGACTGCCTTCGATGACATGGATTTCCCGCAAATGAAGAAGGTGGTTGACGAAGCCCTCAAGCAGGGCCGATGGGTCATCCTTGCGGGGCCGGGTTTCAGCGGATGAACGTGGGTACCTCGCGGGTTGATGTAACTCAGCCGCACCCACCTACGTGTCCAAACGAAACTTGGTCTCAGCCAAGTGGTACATCGGCCGCCATACCAGGCGATTGATGGTCACTACCATGAGCGACATGATGATGGTGGCGAGCAGCAGAATGGGAAACTGACCATGATCGCTGGCTGCGCTGATCTCCGCACCCAGTCCTAGCGTCTGCAGGGTGTGATCTTTCAGGTGAAAGTATTCGGCGATGATGCTGGCGTTCCAGGCGCCGCCGGATGCGGTGACCAGGCCGGTGACGAGGTAAGGAAAGATGCCGGGCAGAATCACGACCTTCCAGCGCTGCCACAGGGAGAATTTGTAGAGTCTGGCAACTTCCTTCAAGTCAGAGGGAATCGCGGTTGCGCCGGCAATCACATTAAAAAGGATGTACCACTGTGTGCCCAGCAACATAAGAGCAATCGACCCGATCCCCAAGCCGCCGCCCCACCGTACGAGGGCGATCAGCAGGATGGGAAAAATCGCAGTCGACGGGTAAGAAGCGGCGATCTGGGCCAGCGGCTGCGCGATCCTGGCCAGCCGGGGGTGAAAGCCAATGGCGACCCCGGTGGGAATGGTCCAGGCAGAGGCAATCAGCAACGCAGCATTTACCCGCAGAAAGGTCGCGCCGGCGCCCTTCAGCAGTTCCACGATCTCCGGCCAATGAATATGGCGCAGCAACTCCACCGCGCGGAAGGCAGCAAAGGCCACCAGCAAGCTGGCCGCAGCGATGAACAGGACCGCGGCCAGACCGGACCGTTTGCGTGGTCCGTGAATGGGTCGTGTGATCAGCTCCCGCTGTCGCCGCGCCAGCGACCCATAGATAAATTCGCTTGCAGGCGTCAGGGTGACTCGCCTCAACAATCCAAGGGCAGTCGAGTTCTGCAGTATATAGAGGATAGGCGAGCTCTTGCGGCTGGTGCTCTCTCCCTGTTCGAACTTGAACTTGTCAGCCCAGGCAATCACCGGCCGCCACACGACCAGATCGGTGACCACAATAATAAGGATCATGGTTACTGATCCCCAAAGCATTCCATGGCTGTCGCCCGCGCTGGCCGCCGTCTGCAGATAGGAGCCCAGCCCGGGCAGACGAAAGTCGCGATCGCCCAGGACAAACATCTCGCAAGCCATGAGGAAAAACCATCCGCCGGCCACCGAGACCATCGAGTTCCAAACCAGCCCGATGGCCGAGTAGGGCAGTTCCAGCTGCCAGAAGCGCTGCCATGCCGAAAAGTGAAAAACGCCCGCGGCTTCGCGAAGTTCACGCGGCAAGCTCTTAAGCGAGGAATAAAAACTGAACGCCATGTTCCATACCTGGCCGGTAAAGATCAGCAGGATGGCGCCCATCTCGATGCCCAACTGGCGTCCCGGAATCAGCGATATCATGGCCAGCATCACCGCGGGCAAAAAGCTGAGGACGGGGATCGATTGCAGGATATCCAGCACCGCGATCATGAAGGCTTCTGCCCGGGGCGTGTAGGCGGCGATATAGCCGTACCCCACGGCGAAGGCCAGGCTAAGCAGGTATGCGACCCCGATGCGCACGATGGAATAGAAAGCGTAAAGCGGCAGCATCTTCGCCGAGGGCGAAATCTCGATCTCGGGCACGGGATGCCCCATCCAATACTGCGCAACGCGGAGGACGGCATAGAACAACGCGAGCCCACAGGCGGCCACGCTCAGGTCGAGGAAAAAAGGCCAGGTGCGCTCCAACACCAGCGATCGGGACAGTGTGGGATAACGGGAGAACGGGGCCGGCGCGCTCATTCCGCCTGCGCCTCTTCGACTACTTCTGGTGTCTCCTCCTGCTCCGGCAGGATGAATCGGCGCCGGGAAGCGTCGAAGTCGAACAACTCCGCGTAGCGTCCCCAGCTGATCGCGGTCTCCAACTGGCGCAGCGTTTCATCTGCGCTGAACTGCTCGTCGAGCATATCGAGAAAGAACTCTTCCGGAACCGAGTGATCGGACTTGGTATCGAGCGCGCGGGTAATCTGCCGCAGCAGCAGTACGTTTTCAACCGCTGCTTTACGGAAGAGCTCCTTCTGCCGCTGGATCTCTGATTCGGCGTATTCTCTTCCAGCCGGAGTGATTGCGGCGTCGCCCTCTTCTACCTTGAGAAAACCGAGCAACTGGGCCGCGTCCACAATGGGTAGCAGGTCGTCGATTTCGAAGGCCAGATCGTCGGCCAGACGATAGATGTCGGCCCGCCCGTTGTAATCGATGAGCAGCTCGAGCAAGCCGGCGATGCCGCCAGGGCGCGCATGGGGAAGCATCTGGTAGTGCATTTGCCGCTGGTCGCGCACGGCCAGCCGCTGGGGTACGGCGGAGGGGGCCACATCCGGCCGCGTCAACACCTTATAGATGTAATCGACCAGCTGGGTGAAAGCCGCGCTTTTGCGGTCGCGCGGCTGGCTCAGCGTAACGGGAAAGTCGACCCGCACATGCCCGGGGTTGCGTCCCAGCACGATGATGCGATCGGCTAACAGCAAAGCCTCTTCAATGTTATGCGTCACCAGAAAAATGGATTGCGTTGGGATCGTCTTTTTGTGCCACAACTCCAGCAGTTCGCTGCGTAGATTCTCCGCTGTCAGCACGTCCAGGGCAGAGAAGGGCTCATCCATAAAGAGCACTTCCGGCTGTACCACCAGGGCGCGGGCGAATCCGACACGCTGCCGCATGCCTCCCGAGAGTTCCTTGGGATAAGCTGCCTGAAAGCCATCGAGGCCGACGGTGTTCAGGATCTTGAGGCTCTGTTCGCGGCGATGCTCACTCGTGATGCCGCGTGCCATCAGTGGAGCCTCGACGTTCTCGAGCACGGTCAGCCAGGGAAAGAGAGCAAAGCTCTGAAAGACGATGCCAACGTTGACTTGAACCTGGGAAATCGGCTTGCCGTGCCAGAAGACCTCGCCGGCAGAGGGCTGGGAAAGCCCCGCCAGCATGCGCAGTAGCGTAGACTTGCCTGAGCCCGACGGGCCCAACAGGGCAACGATTTCCCCCTGTACGATTGCCAGGTCGGTGGGCGCGATCACCTGAATACGGTTTTCGCTGGGTTGGGCGTAGTACTTTTCCACCTGCTGGGCGCGAATGATCGGTTCAGCCATCGGCAACGTCCAACGAAAAGAGTTTATGGTCAGATCAATCTTATATGGAGAGCAGGCCCCGGGGCCCTAAAGCGACCGCCGTCGGGACAGTTGCAATACTCACAGGGAAGGCCGCAACGCCGGACCGGGAAACAGCATCAGACACATGAGCGTATGATTCCAGTAATCCCCACTGGCTCAGCATTTTCCGTCTGTACCACCTTATCGCGATTTGCCCCGGTGGATGAGGATTATTGGGGCGCAGCGAACGAGCGTCAAAACGACTAAGGTCGTCATTCAGGAGCAAATGACCAATCAACAGGTAAAGCCCAAAGTGCTGGTAGCCGATGACGAACGCGTGATCGCGGACACATTGGCGATCATCCTAAACCAAAGCGGGTTTGATGCCACCGCTGTCTACAACGGCGAAAAGGCCGTAGAGGCCGCGCGCACGCTCAAGCCCGATATGCTCATCTCCGACGTCATCATGACCGATATGAACGGCATTGACGCGGCGATTACCATCCGGACCATGCTGCCCAAGTGCAAGATCCTGCTTTTTTCCGGTCAGGCGGCGACCGCCGATCTTTTGGATCGCGCCCGTTCCCAGGGACACGAATTCGAGATTCTGGCCAAGCCTGTACATCCGCAGGATCTGCTGGCGCGTCTGCGGAGCTAAGGCCGCCGGCTCGAGTTCATCGCTTTTTCTACCTCCTGCCGCCTCCTTCGGGAGGCGCAGGTGCGTCTGTGCTCCGGGACGGCGCGGCTGTTGCGTGGCCGATATCGATTGGATGATGCGGCGGGAAACCTCGGTTGGAGCGAACGGAATCGCCGCTCTTGCCGTGGCTTCCTGCATCAGTTTTTTTACCGACAATTCATCTAGCATTCCACCCGGCACGCTGCAACAGTGCGGTCCGCGCCGCGGCCGAGGCGGTAAAGTCGGCCATCGTTATGCCGGTGACAAATCCCGATCCAGATCCCAGGGTGGGAGTAGAAAGACGTGGGTCAGGGGCTAAAGCCCAATCTTTTTTCAATCCTGTACGGCCCGACTAAACCTCAATTTCCTGTACGTGGATGCTGGAAAGGTCCGCGCGTGCGGTTTTCTCGCAAGGAAAACCGCATGAAGTGCCATGGCTCATTAGGCCTATACAGGAAATTGAGGGAAGTCGTGCCCTGATACAAAACCAAAACTCTGCCGATCGAGGGCCACTTATCCCACTCAAGCCAAAGGGCGGCTTGAATGGGGCACCCAGCGTTGGCTGCCGGTGTGGGAAAAAATATGGGGCGCTCATGGGACTTGCTCCACGGATCGGCCGGTTCTCGCGCAGACACTTCAGCTCTCATCGGTCGTTGCCCGGTGTGGGACGGCTGCGCGGCTTGCGGAAAAATCCCGATTCTTGAAGGGGCGGGCTTGCAGCCCCTATCGGTCGTTTTTGGAGATTCCTGAGTCACTCGTTGCTTCCGGGTCCGCAAGGCTTTCCGAAAAAAGAATGCACTTTGTGAGAGAAAAGAGAGATAAGCCCCCTGGCCGGCGCTTTCATGCGGGAAAAAGATTGAGCGATAAGCGAGATAAGCCCCCCGATGGAGGCCGGCATCGGGGACGGTGGCCAAAAATATCAGCGCTAAAAGCGCTATAAGCGCTATAAGCCCCCCCTTTTCCTGTGCCGGCTCGCCGGTCGTTTGCGAGCCGGGTGCGGATCGGGGACGTTTCTGCTCCGTCGGCCCGGCGACAAGCGGGACAATGGCTCTGCCTTACGCACTACAGCCTAGCTAAGGTCCCGCTCGTGATTCAGCGTCCGTGTCCTCTGGCCGGGCGGGCGTCAAGGCGCTGGGCGGTGGTGTTTTTCAAGTTGTCAAAGACCACTTAATCAAAAGGACGCACTGAGCGCACCTTACTTACACAACGCTGATGTTTGGCGGGGGGGCGGCGGACGCACGGGTGGAGAAAGCCGGTGCAGGGCCATGCAGGGCTGTCGTGGTAAGACAGCGCTGGTGTGGGTTCTTGGTTCCACAGTAGTACGGGTTTTGGACCTTGTCCAGGGCAAGAAAAATAATTTTGGTAACCGTGGCGGCGCTTTGTTGGTTCCTTATCGCGCGAGGATTTATTGCGGGAAGAGGGCAAGTTGGCCTTATCTCCCGGGTTTCCCTCGAGGTGCCTGGCTAAGTCCTTTGTTTTACGAAGGTGCTCAAATTTATTTTTTCCCGCCCCCATAAGCTGTTTAGGGGTTGGATATTTGCCGGATGCCGGCTTGAAAGCCGGGAAGTGGCACGGCTGAAGCCATGCCCTTCGTTTGGTGTCCTGGTTAGGACGGTATTACAGTTCGGTTTTGCCGTCCAGAGTTCTGGGAAAAAAAGATGTGGAAGAAGGGTAGGGGAACTACGGAAATGGGTGAGTGCTTGCCATGAGCCGACAGGAAGTCCTGCGTGTGAACGACTCAGTCTTTGTGGCGTATGTTTTCCCACAAAACCAGATGATGCCGCCCTGGTCAACTTTGCAGCATCTCGCTTTTTCGATGCCTTGCGCTTTTACGGGAAAATTGCAACCTCGCGTATAAGCGCTACGTATAGCGGAGTATGGGAAATCCTCTGGTTCGAGTTCGAGAATGCACCCGAAGATGGATGGGCGTCGCTGCGGTGACGACGGCGATGGCGTTGTTCGGGACCATAGGGTACAGGGCACAAGGACAGGACGCGGGCAAGCCTGTACCGGTGAAGGCGATGGCGGTGGAAGCAGACCCGGACTGGGAGGTCGCGACGGTCAAAGCGAGCGACCCGAGCGAGACGCGTGGCCAGCACATTCGCATGCAGGGACGACAGGTGATGCTGCTGGACACTACGGTGGAACAGTTTCTGCTGCTCGGTTACGGCGTGCAGCAGAGCCAACTTGCGGGCGAGCCGGAATGGGCGAAGACGACGCGCTGGGATGTGAACGGCGTTCCGGATGTGGAAGGTCAGCCGAGCTGGAGGCAGCTGCAGGGGATGATGCGGAAGATTCTAGCGGAGAGGTTCGGGTTGCAGCTGCACCACGAGCAACGGGAGATGGCGGTGTTTGCGTTGACAGTGGCCAAGGGCGGCCCGAAGCTGATTGCAAATACCAGCGATCCGAACGGATGGATGGACCAGCAGAACGGGGGCACCAGCAGCCGCCACGTGGAAGCACTCAAGAATGCGTCCATGGCGGATTTGGCATTGATCCTGCAATTTCATGTGGACCGGCCGGTCGTCGATCAGACCGGCCTCAAGGGACGTTATGATTTCAAGTTGCAATGGACGTTGGACGATGCGCAGACAGCGGCACCGGATGCGCCGCCGGGATTGTTTACCGCCATCCAAGAGCAAATCGGGCTGAAGTTGGAACGTGTGCGGTCGCCGGCGGATGTGTTGGTGATCGATAAGGTGGAGAGGCCTGGAGCGAACTGATTCCGGCAAGCGGAGGAGGTCCAATCACCGTGCAATTTTGATGCGCAATCACCCGGGAGAAGCCGACCCTCTACGCTCATCCATGGAGGTATTTGATGAGCAAGACGTCATTCCCTTTTTCTCCATAAAACAACTCATCGACCAGATTCCTGGCCAGCAAAATCCCATATCCACCGGGGCGAATTCCTTGCGCCTCGCGGTGCTTCTGATGACGCAAAGGATCATCCTGCGGATTGTTCGCAGCGGTATCGAGATTTTTCTCTAAAGAGAATCCTTCGCCCGGATCTTTAATGCGGATGAGCACCACGAGACGCGCGCGGAGATAGGCAATCTCGATACGCCGTTGCGGATCAAACTTCCCGCCATGCTCCATTGCATTGAGCAGCATTTCTCTGCTCGCAATCGCCACCTTATCCTCATCCTCTTCGGGCAAATTCAGAAAGGCGCGAACGAACTGCTGCAGGCGATTGGCGGCGGATACGTCGCAGCGCACCGAGAGACGTATCCACGCATCCGTCCCGGAAAGCATTTCAATCGCCTCATCCCAGGCAGGACTCTCCAGCACCAGTTGCAGCACCTCCTCCATGGCCGTGTGTCGAAAGCGGTCTCGTAAAATAACTGAAAGCTCCCGCGCGGATGGCGGCAATCACGTCCGCAGGCGTACTTTGGTCCGCAACAATGATCAAACGAGTATGTGGCCTGAGCAGCCGTACCTTTCGAAGCAGTTCAAGATCTTCCCGGCCTGCACTGGCCTGGTCGGTGATCACAAGGTCGAAAGCGGACTTCTCCACCAGCGCGAGCGCTTCCTCGTTATCCCGCGCGCGCTGCAGCTTCCACGAGGACAGGACTGTCGACACCACACTCGTCACGGGCGAGTCTGAACACCCAACCACCAGCACCGTATTCTGCAACTGCGGATTATCGTGGGTCATGAGAAAGGTTATGGGCCATGATAGTCCAGAGCTGTCCAAATTAGCGCGCAATCTAGCCGTGAATCAATTCACGGCCAATGCCAGGCAAGCGCGTCGTTCAAACGCCGTTCTGTTGCGTGATTTCTGGTTTGTCGCCCCTCCAGAACCTTCGCTGCCACCCGTAGCCGGTACTCCGGGCAGCACGTTTTTCGATGTTTGCCGGGCATTCTTTCCAACCGACGTGGTCGGGGTGTTCCAACCCTCTTGGGCATGCGCGATAATGTTTGATAGGGGTGCAGGTGGAATGAACCCAGACACCATCACGATCTCTGCGGGACCGCGCATGCGCACTGCCCTCTTGTTGGCAATCGTCGCGGATACCTTCCAGATTGTTTTCTCCCCTTTATTTTTCGAAGGCGCTGTTTCCCCCGCGGATGACATTTTTGACCTTTGTATGGCTGGGATCCTAAGTTACCTTCTGGGCTGGAACTGGGAATTCCTGCCATCGTTCCTTGCCAAGCTCGTGCCCGGGGTGGATCTGGTTCCTCTATGGACGCTGGCTGTTGCGAACGTCTACCGGCGATCGAAGCGGCTCGCGGTCACCGTGGAAGGAAATACAACGGAGAGACGCGCGAGATCATGAGCGGGGGGCAAGACCAGAGAGGCAACTATGCAAGGCGACGCGACACACTGTAAAACGCGAAACCTCGGGATTGAAGTAGCCTTTTTACTATGGAGCCTATTCGCACGCTGTTGGCAACTCAACCCACCGCGCCCTCGGAACCCGTCCTCCCCGAAGGTCTCCGCGCCAGATACGACGGAAATCTTTCCTTTCCAGCCTCTCCGGAAGAACGTCCCTATTGCGTCGCAAACTTTGTGTCGACACTCGATGGTGTCGTGAGCTTCAATTTGCCGGGCCAATCAGAAGGAGCTCAGATCAGTAACTGGAACGAAGAAGACCGGTTCATTATGGGTCTGTTGCGGGCCTCAGCAGACGCGATTGTAGTGGGCTCGGGGACGCTTCAAGCCGCTGGTCCGCATGGTTCCTGGCTCCCCGAGGCTGTCTATCCGGCAGCGAAAGATTTATACCAAACGTATCGAACCGAGGTGCTCCGAAAACCGGAGTATCCGCTGGTAGTGATTGTCACGCGAACGGGCGGGTTGGACCTCACCAGCGCCGTGTTTCATACACCTAGAACCAGGGTGCTCATACTAACTACGGAACCAGGCAAACGGAGGTTGTCGCAAAGTGGATCGCAGGCGCTCGCCTCAGTCGAGGTGAAGGCGCTTTCTACGGCAGAAGAGCGCATATCTCCTTCAACCATCCTTACCTTGCTCAGGCAGGAAGCCGGAGTGCAGTTGCTACTACACGAAGCCGGCCCGACGCTCTTTGGTGAATTTCTCGCAGGTGGGTTCATCGATGAACTTTTCCTGACAGTGGCGCCTCAGATTGCGGGGAGAGACGCAGTGCACCCGAGGCCAGGCCTGGTTGCCAACATTCAGTTTTCTCCGGCGACGGCTCCCTGGTGGAAGCTTATCAGCGCAAAAAGTGCAACAGCTTACCTCTTCCTGCGTTATCGAGCGGTAGATCGGGGCGCAAAGAAAGCCGGCGAGTTCCCCCTAAGGTCGTAACGGGCGCCGTGTAAACTGGCGAGCGCAGGTCGAGGAACAATTTTTTATGAACTGGAAAATGGTGAATTGGATGGGCGCTGCCCTGTTGACGGCAATGGTGGCGGTGAGTGCGGCTCCGGTACGGGCGGCGGATGCGGAGCTTCAAGTAAAGACGAAACAGGGCAAGGTCGAAGGGCGGATGGATGGGGACGTGAAGGTGTTCCTGGGGATTCCGTTCGCCGCGCCGCCGGTGGGGCCGCTGCGCTGGAAGCCGCCGATGCCGGCGGAGAAGTGGAGAGGGGTGCGGCTGGCGACCGGGTTCGGGTATCGCTGCATGCAGCCGTCGATCTATCACGACATGAGGTTTCGCGATGCGGGTATGAGCGAGGACTGCCTGACGCTGAACGTGTGGACGCCGGCGAAGAATGATCATGCCAAGCTGCCGGTGATGGTGTGGATCTACGGCGGCGGGTATACGGCGGGAAGCACGTCGGAGCGGCGGCAGGATGGAGCGGCACTGACGAAGAACGGCGTGATCGTGGTGACGATGAACTACCGGCTGGGGATCTTCGGGTTCTTCGCGAATGAAGACCTGGCGAAGGAGTCGGGCAGGAATGCGGCGGGCAACTATGGCTTGCTGGACCAGACGGCCGCGCTCGAGTGGGTGAAAGACAACATCGCAGCGTTCGGCGGCGACCCGGAGAATGTGACGCTGTTCGGAGAGAGCGCGGGATCGTTTTCGGTGTGCGCGCAGATGGCGTCGCCGCTGGCCAAGGGACTGTTCAAACAGGTGATCGGGGAGAGCGGCGGGGCGCTGTATGGAAGCAGGGGCGTCTCGTTCAAGCCGTTGGCGGAGACGGCGGAAAAGGACGATGCGTTTTCGAGGACGGTGCTCTCGGCAACGACGCTGGAACAGCTTCGAGCGATCCCGGCGTCGGAGCTGCTGGAAGACATGATGAAGAAGGACGAGGCGGGGGCAACGACGCACTTCGGCCCGGTGGTGGATGGTTATTTTCTGCCGGAGAGCCCGGCGGCGATCTTTGCGGCGGGCAAGCAGAACGACGTGCCCATGCTGGCGGGATGGAACCGCGATGAAGGCGGCTATGATCCGAAGGTGACGGTGGAGAGCTTCAAGGCCGCGGTGGAGAAGCAGTTTCCTGAGCAGGCGGCGGAGCTGTTGGCTCTGAACCCGGTGACGGATGACACGAGCGCGATACGGGCGAGCGCGGACCTGGCCGCTGACCGCTTTATCGCCTACTCCACGTGGAAGTGGATCGAAGCGCAGACGAAGACGGGTAAGAAGCCGGTTTACCGGTTCTACTTCGAACAGGTAGCGCCTCCGGACCCGGACCATCCGGTGGGTCTGGCGGCGTATCACTCGTCTGAGATCATGTATGTCTTCGGGGACCTGGACCTGGTGAGCAGCATCGGCTTTCATTTCCGGCCGGAGGACTATCAGACCAGCACGGCGATGCAGAAGTACTGGACCAACTTTGCGAAGACAGGCGATCCGAACGGCGAGGGGCTGCCGAAGTGGCCGGTGTATGCGGCGGATACGCAGTGGCAGGTGATGCACCTGGGGCCGGAGCCGATGGCGGCGCCGGATAGGCACCGGGCGCAGGATGTGCTGCTGGATGGGATTTGGGGTAAATAGCGGTTGGGGGAAACCGAAGAGACGGGCCGACTCATCACCTGGAACGGCTGAGGCGATCGCGACGGGATGGTGGTTACTCCCTTCAATGCCTTCATTCAATGCCTTGGGGAAACAGACTGTCGCAAAGGACCTGTCCCGTCTGACGCATAAATTCCCGTCTGACGCATAAATTCTGACGCATAAATTCTGACGCATAAATTCCTTACTCCGGCCATCAGAGCCTCAAAATGCAGTACGTCGGAGATGCGGGACGAAATAGCCCCTAATTGAATTTGAACTAAGCCGCGAATCACTTGTTGACCTGTGGAACGTGGCGACCATCAAAGGTGTCACCGGGTTTTCTCTCTTCCGCCGTGTCTCAACCAAGGGGGTCCGCTTCAATCCGTCCCCGAAACCCTCGCGTCACCGACCGTGTGATTGGGTTAACGCGCGAGATACGGCACGGAGTGCTATTGCAGCAATTCTGGGGATGGGTTGTAGTCCCGTCCCCGAAAAGGGATCCGATAGATGAAGCGATCGCAGGTGTCCGGAAGCGAGGACTGCGTTGCCGCTTGGAATGTCGCCAACGATATTCCGCTATTCGAGATTCTGGAAATCAGCGACATGACGTGCCCATCGACAACCCCGGACGCGCCCCCGATCTCGAAAGAGGACGCGCCATTGCGGCATCAAAACCAGCCCCCGGACGGCACGACGCCATTGATGCGCAGATACGTGACGAGATTGCCGTAATGCAAGGCGTCATGATTCCCGACTTGCGTCAAAATGAACATCTTGTTCGTCTTGACGCCAAAGAAATCCGCCGGGGCATTGAGGTGCGCATCGGTGAATCCGGAGTACACGCCATCGCAGTAGTCGAAGGCGCCTTTGACATAAGCCGTAATCTCGGCCTTTGAACTCTTCGCGGCAGCCGTGGCGGGGGGCGCTTCACCCTTCACGTTCGAACACAAAATGTAGGATATGTCCCCCACGTGGTCCAGGATCTCGGCAAACGAGCGAACATCCTTCGTCGGCCGGTAGCTGTACTTGGACTCTGGCATCGCTTCCGCCGACTTCATAATCTTGTCCTGCATATTGCTGCGGAAAATCGATAGTGTCATCGTCAGCGGATTCGGCGACGCGATCGGATTGGGTAGGTTGGGCGAGATTTGGGCGTTGGCCACGGGCGCAAGAACAGAAACAGACAGGATGCCAACAGGAGCCGCGACGCGAGCAATGGATCGGAACATCATCGCAACAACAGAGCGCCAAGTCCCAACTGTTCGAGACTGAGAAGTATTCAGTCTGGTAAGCATCTCGGTTGAATCATGAATCGTGCCGGAGAGATTTTTCGGGAAGTTTTGCATTTGGCGTCCTCCAACGTAGCAAGCAAGCACGCGAGGTTCCAGTTGGCGCGCTGAGCGCTACCTCTTTGTAATCAGCAGATAACAAGATGGCGAGGGCGCTGGAGTCTAGGCCGCACTGTTCATTTTCGCTCACAACTGTTCGAGAGCGGGCAACACTGAAGGCGCCCCAGTCTAATGAACATTGACATTTCGTAATATCTCATTGCAATATATCGCTATGAAACATAGCACCGCACGAGGTATCGATCGGGAATTGAAGAAGGGCAGTGCTGAGTTGCTGATCCTCTCCCTGATTGAGCACCGTACTCGCCACGGCTACGAGATCAGCAAGCTGATCGAGGAGCGGTCCGACGGAGTGTTGAAGTACAACGTTGCTTCCTTCTATCCACTGTTGTATCGGCTGGAGGCACGCGGCCTGATCGAGGGGCGATGGGTTGAAAAGGCCGGCCAGCGCCGTCGCCGTTATTACAAACTCACAACGAATGGGAAGAAGATGCTGGAGGCGCAGCGTTCTACCTGGGCCAACCTCGTGAACGCAATCCGGCTGATCACGGAGGCCGAGAATGCATGACTGGTCAAAGGAGATCGAGGTCGCGATCGCTCCATTGAATCTTTCGGCAGCGCGCGAAGCAGCGGTCGTCGAGGAACTGAGTCAGCACCTCAATGATCGTTATGAAGAGTTGCTCATCTCAGGTGTCGGCGAGGAGCAGGCCTATGGAATCCTGAAGCACGATTTGACGGACGGCAAACTGGTGGCGGGTTTGAAAGCTACCGTACGCGAGACGTCGGCGCCTATGCCCATTGGCAGAGAGAAACAGGAGCGGCTGTTGGCGGGCATCTGGAATGATTTGCAGTATGGTGCCCGTCTGCTTGTCAGAAGCCCTAGCTTTGCCACCGTCGCGATTCTTTCGCTGGCCTTGGGGATTGGCGCGAATACTACTATTTTTCAACTTCTGGACGCAGTGCGGCTCAGAACCCTTCCGGTAAAGAAGCCTGAGCAGCTTGCGCGGGTGGCCATTGTGAACTCGCCCCAATGTTGCACCGGGGATTTCTACTCGTCCCACTCAGACTTGACGGGCGACCTGTGGAAGTCCGTGCATGACGAGCAACAGGGTTTCTCCGCGATTGCAGCATGGGCCGATACCCGCCTAAATGTTGGAGAGGGCGGAGAGGCTCGTTATGCGAATGCGCTTCTCGTGAGCGGAGAATTCTTTCATGTTCTGGGAATACAACCGGTCGTAGGCCGTTTGATCTCTCCCGCTGACGATTACCGTGGATGCGGTGTGCAGGGTGTGGCGCTCAGCTACCCTTTCTGGCAACGCGAGTTTGGAGGCCGGCCTGACGTGGTGGGCAGCAAACTCATACTCAACGGCCATCCATTTCAAGTCATCGGCGTTGCTCCGGCAAGCTTCTATGGCCTGGAGGTAGGACAGAATTTCGATGCGGCCCTTCCCCTGTGCAGTGAGCCAGTCTTTTCGACGAATCTCAGCAGACCCTCCTTGATGGATAGTCCGGCTGTCTGGTGGCTTGCTGCCATCGGCCGCCTGAAGCCAGGTTGGACCCTCAAGCGAGCCTCTTCGCAACTCGATGCGATCTCGCCCGGAATCTTCGCTGCAACATTGCCTGCAGGTTACGACGCGATTGCGACGAAGGACTATCTCACATTCCACTTGGGCGCACTGCCGGCAGCCACGGGAGTTTCAAGCCTGCGAAAGGACTATGAATCTCCACTGTGGGTATTGTTGGCGATGACCGGATTGGTTCTGCTGATTGCCTGCGCGAACCTGGCTAACCTGATGCTCGCTCGCGCGAGCGCGAGACAGCGCGAGATGGCCTTACGGCTGACGCTCGGGGCATCGCGGAGCAGGTTGATCCGCCAGTTGCTGGCGGAGAGCTTGCTGCTTGCCACGCTGGGGACGTTGGGAGGCGTCGGCTTGGCCCAAATCCTGAGCCGTGCGCTGGTCGCATTCTTGAGCCCTCAACAGAACCCGATCTTTGTGGAACTGACTCCCGACTGGCGTGTGCTCGGATTCGCCGCCGGCTTGGCGATTCTGACC
The DNA here is from genome assembly GCA_963743365.1 of uncultured Acidobacteriaceae bacterium. Classification (GTDB taxonomy): domain Bacteria; phylum Acidobacteriota; class Terriglobia; order Terriglobales; family Acidobacteriaceae; genus PALSA-350. Next base: position 523,905 of record CAVUQE010000029.1, on the reverse strand, counting down.
TGCATCCTGTTTGGGCTCGCGCCTGCGATTCAGGCGTCCCAAACCGAGCCGGGCGCAGCGCTCAAAGCCTGCACGCGTGGAACAACCGCCGGCCGGAATCATTTCCTGATGCGGCAAACTTTCGTCATCTCCCAAGTCGCGCTCTCTCTTGTATTGCTAGCTGCTGCTCTCTTGTTCGTGCGCAGCTTCCGCAACATCGTCCATTTGAATGCAGGTTTTCAGCAGGATCATATTCTGATTGCCGATTTCGAGTTCGCGCCGCTGAAATTAATGGCTGAAAGCCAGATGGTTTTCAAGCAGGAATTGCTTTCGCGTATGCAAGCCATTCCCGGTGTAAGTTCTGCCGCCGAGGTTCAGATGGTTCCCTTGAGCCAGAGCGGATGGGACGGCAATATCGATATTCCGGGTGGAGCTGAGCGGCAAGACGTGACCTTGAACCGCATTAGCCCTGGATATTTTCAAACGATGGAGACTCCGCTGCTTGCTGGGCGGGACTTCGATCATACAGATGTGCCGGCCGCACCGCGCAAGGCAATCGTGAATCAGGCATTCGCGCGCAAGTATTACGGCGGGGCCGATCCGGTTGGCAAGGTGTTCCACGATTCCGACGCGCCCGGCAAAACGTACCAGATTGTGGGCATGGTGAAGGATTCCAAATTCCACGATATGCGCGAAGACCCGTCACCCACGGTCTATGTATCGTTCACGCAGTCGAATGGTCCTGAGCAACGCTCGACGCTTATGATTCGATCGGACGAATCTCTGTATTCGCTGATTCCATCTATCAACAGGGCGGCAAATCAAATCAATCCCTCGATGGAGATTGAATACACCGTCTTCAAGACGCAAATTCGCGAGAGTCTCATGCGCGAGCGCTTGATGGCCACCCTTTCGGGCTTCTTTGGTGTGCTGGCGACGGTACTGGCCGTAATCGGCATCTACGGCGTGATCTCCTATGTCGTCCTCCAACGAAAAAATGAAATCGGCGTGCGCATGGCGCTCGGAGCCGATCGCAACCGCATCGTGCGAATGATCTTGCGGGACGCTGCAATTTTGATATCCATCGGCGTGGTGGCCGGTACGGCGATGACAACCGCATCCGGAAACGCAGCTGCTTCGATGTTGTATGGGCTAAAGCCGAGGGATCCAGTCACGTTGTCAATTGCAATCGCTGGAATCGTGGTGGTTGGGCTGGCAGCAAGCTTCGTGCCGGCGCTGCGCGCGGCGAATATACATCCCGTGGCGGCTTTGCGTGAGGAATGAAACCGTTTGCTTCAACCCGTTCGCTAGCTTCGGTCAAAAGCAGCATGTTCTACAGATCGAAGAGTACCCCGTTCATGCGGTCTCCGTTGGGGAAGAATGTTGATCCGTTCTTCCCCCCTTTTTCAAAATGTTTCGGATTACTCGCGCACAACGGTCTTCGATTCGTACGGCCATCGCCAGTTTTTACAAGGAAGCCATGCAGAACCTTTTCAAACTCTTGCCCGTTGCTCTGGCTCTTGGGGCAATCATTAGTTCGTCCACACGGCTCTTAGCGCAGCCCGAGCAGCCGACACCAGACGAACTCCGCGGAAAAATCAGGCAGGATCTTCCCGGGTGGCTCAAGCAATACAACGTCCCCAGCGCTTCCGTCGCTTACATCGCGAACGGCAGGCTTGCCTGGACAGTTGTCGCCGGCGAGCAGAGCCCAGGTGTTCCCGCTACGGACAAGACCCTTTACAACATCGCCTCGCTCACCAAGCCCATCGTCGCTGAAACAATCCTGCGCTTGGCCTCCCAAAACAAACTTCAGCTAGACGAGTCCATCTATCCCTACTGGGTCGACCCCGACATCAAAAACAATCCCTGGAACAAGCTCCTTACCCCGCGTCTCTGCCTCTCGCACCAGACCGGCTTCGCTAATTGGCGTCGCATGACCAACAACGTTCTCACCTTCGAGTTCCAGCCGGGCACCCAAAGCAGCTACTCAGGGGAAGGCTACTTCTATGCTGCGCGCTTTGTGCAGAACAAGACACATGAGCCGTTAGATCGTGTTGCGCAGCAATACGTCCTCGGCCCCATTGGCATGAAGGACACCGCCTTTACCACACAGGAGTGGTTCACCGGCCGCCTAGCCCAGCCTTACACCAGCAATGGCTTCCAGCCACCTGTGCTGACCTCCACCTGGAACGCTGCCGACCTGGTCGAAACGTCCGTCACCGACTACGCCCACTTCGTCGCCAGCGTGATGCGCAACGAAGGCCTTAGCCCAGCCATCGCGGCGCAGCGCCTCGTTATGACGCGCGACTGGACCACGGAAGACGCACGTAAGCAGGTCTGCGCCCACGAGACGCCTGGCACTCCCTGCCACATCTCCGCGGGCATGGGCCTCGGCTGGCAGATCATCATCCACAATGGCGCCACCATTGTCGACCACTCTGGTTCTGACGCGGGCGTGAACACCTTTGCCTTCTTCATCCCTTCCAAACACGTCGGTGCCGTCATCTTCACCAATGGCGAAAACGGCTCCAAGGTCATTGGCGAGATCGTCCGTGTACTCTACCCCGACCCTGTGTATGCGAAGACAGTCTCACACTGACTTTGTCCATTTGACGCTGCCTGCTCCGAGAACACCCTTGCGATCACGGCACATTCGTACTGACAAACGCGGTCTCGGAAGTGATCTAATTCGTGAGCTAGAGTTTCGGAGAGTTTCGGGAGAGTTTCGAGTTTCGGGGACAGGCGAAGTAACCACCATCGAAATCCCCTGCACCCGCAGAGGCTGGATGGGTGGGCTCAACCAAGGCCAAATGGTCGACTAAGCACCGAAAGAAAATGTCCCCTGGGCCTCGCTCTGATCGGTCTTCTTCTTGGGCCCGCGTTTTTGAGGCACGAGGCGGCGTTTGGTTTCTTTTTCCAGCGTGTGAGTGAACTCCTGTGAGCCCAGCGGGCGGCCGCTATAGGTACTGCGACGAATTGCTGCCAATTGGGACTCGGTTACACCCGCATTTAGATATTCACGCCAAGTGACAGCGGACCATCGACCACGCCAAAGTGTATCGCCCAGCCATGATCCCGTCGGGTCCGCACCACAATGAGCGGCCGCGCTGGACCAGCCCCAACACTCCGCTCTAGCCACGAGGGCGGCGCGCACCGGATTTAGTTCCGTGTAGCGTAAGGCTTCCCACAGCTGCGGTTCATCCATTGGGCAGGAATAGTACCGGCCCTGCCAAACATGCCCCGTCGAATGGTGGAGTGCGTTCCAGTAGGAGGCAAACCTGCCATGTGTCTCCCCTAGCGCGCGTGCCAGTACATCGGCCTTCCGTGGGACGGCGACCAGGTGGACATGGTTCGACATCAGGCAGTAGCCGACCAGTGCTATCCCATGCAGTTCCGTGCTTTGCCGTAGTAAATCGAGATAGACTTTTCGATCCGGTTCGTCTTGCAGGATAAAGCGGCGCGCGTTGCCGCGCTGGGTTATGTGGTGGGGAACTCCGACGGCGATTACACGAGCGAGACGCGCCATCGATCCGTTCCTCTCGGATTCATCGTGGACAGGGTTCGCCGAAGCAACCTGTCTGAAAGTTTGCCCTCGTAACGGAGCCAGGTCCACCCGGATCAAGCATGCATCCGTGTGGCTGAATTTCTCATGTAGGGAAGATTAAGGAGGTTTAATGTTTGGCTGTCTGAGTCGGGAGGCGGGGCTCCTTACGGCGGCCCTGGTCGCGCAAATTTCATCCAGTCCTGCAGCTCAGAACGATGGGGTTATTTCGCCTGTCCCCGAAACTCTCCAGTTCCGGTATGTCCGCTTCGGTAACGGTAATAGCGTCAAGAAGGGTGGCCCGCCTCAAGTCCCCCGCCGCGTTGTGAACGTCGGTAAGCGTAGCATCAGCTGAGAGCCGGAGGACGCGGAACGCATTCGCCTTCAGCCGATCGGGCACAAACATAGACCTTGCCTCCGGTTCTTAGAGATCTGGCTCTAAGAGACAATGGTGAACAGTAACTATATGTGAGTTGGTGAAAAGATAAATATCCCCCAATTGTATGACGAGGGCGCCCTATGTCACCCACGATACCTATACTGTGACTTAACAGGCTGTGGTGACCGCCCGTCTGTCCACCCTTTTCCACCCTTTTCCCACTGCAACTCCTCGATGAATTCCGCAGTCGACTCGGTCGACTAAGGTGGGTAGACCACGTCGTGCGGCCGACTCCCTGTCCCGTCGCTATAGTCGCTTCTGTGGGTGAATTTATCCTGATGGCTGCGTTAACGAATGTTCATGTTTGCCCGGCCCCGGCCACAGTCTTTTCCGACGGCGTCGAAGAGTTGTGGTCAAAGAGTTGTGGTCAGGAAGCTGTGAAAAAATTGGCCACAGGATCAAGATAGCGACTGTTGTGGAAATGGTGCAGCCGCTAGACTGCAAGCGTGAAGCCATCACCTTCTCTTCCCCGCTTGGCAGCGATCGATCGTTCCCAACTGATTTTGCGTACCGTAAACGTCGAGAAGCTAATTGACGAGGACCATGGTGCACGTTCGATCTGGGAGTTAGTAGGTCGGATGGATCTAAGCCTGTACCATGCCGAGATTGCGGCAGTAGAAGGCCGTGCGGGTCGGGACCGCACAGCTCCGCGGTTACTGATCAGCTTGTGGTTATACGCCTACAGCCGAGGGATCAGCTCGGCGCGAGAACTGTCACGGCAGTGTGAGTTCGAGCCGGGTTCGTTGTGGCTTTGCGGGTGTCAACCGATCAGCTATCGAACCCTATCCGGATTTCGCTCCGACCATCAAGTGGCGCTGGACGATCTGTTTGTCCAGGTGCTTGGCATGTTGAGCGCCGAAGGGCTGATCACCATGGAGCGAGTCACCCTGGACGGTACCAAGATCAAGGCCAACGCCAGCGGCAACACCTTTCGGCGTAAGGAGAAGCTGGAAGCCCATCTGGCATTAGCGCGAGAACAAGTGCAGAAGATGAACGCGCAAGCGGCGGAAGAAGATAAGAGAGCCAGCCGTCAGGTGGCTGCGCAACGCCGAGCAGCCCGGCAACGAAAAAGCCGTCTGGAGTCTGCGGTGCGTGAGGTAGAGCGGCTGCAGCGAACAAGGAAGCGAAACCCCAAGGAGTTTGTAGCCAGAGCCTCCAGCACCGATCCGCAGGCGCACGTGATGAGAAACGGTGAAGGTGGAACCGTGCCGAGCTATAACGTGCAGTTGGTCACGGATACTACCCACGGGCTGGTGATAAACGTGGAGGCCACTACCGACGCGATTGACTATCGCCAGTTGGAGCCCGCCCTGGATCGCTGCAAGACGACGCTGGGGCGCTTGCCGAAGCAGATTGTGGCCGACGGCGACTACACCAATCATACCTCCGTAAAGGCGGCGGAGACTGCTGGAGTCAGCTTCTATGGCTCCTGGCAGGAGACTTGGCGACCAACGGATTACGATGCCTGCGGTCGCGGTCCAGCCTTTATCGCGAGTGCTTTTACCTATGATGCTGAGCGAGACATCTATCTTTGCCCGGCTGGAGAGAAGCTAACGTACTTCGCCATCTACAACGATACGAACGGGGTGCGTCGACACGCATACAGAACCAGCCACATCGGCCTGCCGCAGCTGCGCGTACCGTGATCAGTGTGCTACCAAAAAAGCGCCAGCCAGCTGGAGACGAAAGATTACACGCATCGAAGAACCGGCTGCGACGATTGCATTCAAAGCCAGGATGATGACAGAGGAGGCGAAACAGATCTATAAACAGCGATCGCAAATTGCGGAATTCCCACACGCCTGGATTAAGCAGCGTTGCGGGCTTCGACAGTTCCGATGCCGTGGACGATGGAAGGCGTCGATGGAAGCGACATGGGCATGTCTCAGTTACAACATCACACGCTGGTTTTGCATACGACGCAAGCTCGCTGCTGCAGCAGTTGCGTAAGCAAGCCACTGCGCCGTCTGCACCTGGCTCACGGCTTACGAGGTCGTTGTACAAGTGTCCATTGCCAATAAACGGCATTAAAACCACGGTACGCCTGGTTAAGGTCTCTCCGGAGCCATTCCGATAAACCAAGCCCGGCAGCCGTTCCCTCCCACAATTTTCGATTCTTTCTCAGCTTCCAGACGGGACTGGAACCTTGCTCGACGTGGTGAACCGCTACCACTTTTGTGACGTTTTAGCGCTTCGCGTCGTCGCTACAACATGAACGCATTTTAACCTTTGCAGAACCTCCGGCAGGCCGAAATGATTCCTGATATCGTTTCCTGGCATGGGACGATTCACTCGTGTGGTTGCCGTTGACGTTCCACACCATGTGACGCAGCGTGGGAACGGGCGGCGCTTCGTACTGGACGGCGACGCCGATCGAACAATTTACCTCAAGTTGTTGCGCGAGAACATCGCCCTCTACGGCGTCGCCCTCATTGGATATTGCCTCATGTCGAACCATATCCACTTGATCGCGATTCCTCACAAAGTCGATGGTCTGGCACAGGCACTGAAGCAGGCCCACGGGCGGTACGCCTCCTACTGGAATGCGGCTCACCAATCGAACGGACATGTCTGGCAAGGGCGATATTACTCTTGCCCGCTGGACCAGTCGCATCTCTGGGAGGCGTTGCGCTATACCGAGCTTAATCCGGTGAGAGCCGGTTTGGTCTTGGGGGCGGAGCTGTGGCCCTGGTCCAGCGCAGCCTGTCACTGCGGCGCCAAAGAGCAAGACGAGTATTTGACGCCGGAGCCGTGGCGCAGCCACTGGACTAGCACAACTTGGCAGGAGTACCTCAGCGCAGGGGAGACGGAAGCGAGGTTGGCCGTCATTCGCCAACGCACGCATACCGGCCGGCCTCTGGGCACCGAGGAATTTATTCAGGATCTGGAAAAGGCAACGCAGCGCCGGATAGCGCTGCAGAGGCGAGGACCACGCGAAAAGATCGTCACAGATCGAAGGCAAGGTGAACTCACCTTCGATCCTTAGAAGCCTCTCTATCCGCTAAGTACCAGTCCCGTGACCACAAATCTTCGTCTGACCACAAATCTTAGGGAATCGGAGAGAACCTCATCGATGGTCTCGACATGAAAGATCGGCTGCGTACGATCAAGTTCACTGACAGCGTTGCGTACCTCGGGAAGTATGCTCTTCGGATCTGTATTTGTGCGGACAAGAAGAACCACATGCACGCCGAAGCCAGGTAACCCGGGGACGTTCACCACGTTTACTGATCGTCGCGGATGCACGTTTGCACCTTTCCCGCGTCTTCCGGTACGCCTTTACCCCGCCATCGCGCAACCCTCGAAGAAGTCATCTTCGCAGCCAGGTAAGGAGAAACAGACTATAATGTAAGGAGGGTGAAATGATGACGCCGGCAACCCGCAAAAAACACGACCACTGTTGAAGCGACGGTGACTTCCAAAGGCCAGGTCACGTTACCCAAGGAGCTGCGAAAACGCCTTGGAGTCCAACGGGGAAGCCGTATTCGGTTCAGCATACCCTCCACTGGTTCTATCAAAATCGAGCCTGTGCTGTACGATCTCGAGGATCTGTGGAGAATGGCCGATCAGGGTGGCAAGCCCAGCAGCGTGATGACGTTTGAGGAGATGGATGCAGCCAAGGCCAGGAGCCGGTGGTAATGCTGGCAGCTGACACCAATGTATGGGTTCGAGCCTATCTCAATGATGATGCGTCCCAAGCCCGGAGAGCTCGCTCTGCCCTTGCGGAGGCCCGTTCGACGACGGGGGTCTTCGTTCCGCTTCTTGTCCTGGCGGAGCTGTCCTGGGTTCTCCGCAGCAAGTGGGAGAGAGAGCGAGTTCTCAATACAATGGAAGCCCTTCTTCAGACCCGTGGCGTGACGATCGAATCTCCATCCATTGTCTGGAGAGCCCTGGAGGCTTCCCGCAAAAGCACGGCTGGGTTTGCCGATCACCTTATTGCTGAAATTTCTTTCGAGTCAGGAGTTGGCGAGATTATTACATTCGACAAAGCCTTCAGTCGAAGGCCCGGCGTCCGTCGCCTCAAGTAATTACAGAGTTTTGGCGATATCCTGGTTTTCCTCATCGGCTGCGACTCCCACACTGGGACCGGCAATCTTCCCCGAATCTTGAAAAACGGTTTTGCGGAATCTCTGTCTTTCCCTCCGTGAAGCCGCTTTATCGCCCACTAGGGCAACCCAGGGACAGACGAAATGTGGCAACCTGAATCCGGTTTTCTCTGAAGGCTGGATGGAACCGCCCCGCTCAAGAAGAACCTGGCCCCGTGCGAAACCTATTGGGGTTGAAGACACTTCAGGAGATGAGGGGACCTGAGGAGGGACGTTTTTCGGCGAGAAGTTTACCTGGAGTCTTTCCGCTCATACGAGCACAGCATACCAATCCTCGCAGGTGAACGCTCTTGAAGGTGAAATAGGCGTATCGTGTCATCGCATTTCCCCGAAAAGATGGGAGAATGCTGGCAGGTAGTTTTGAGGAATACGATGCATCTGTTTCGAATGTTCCGCTGGATTTGGCCTGTGATCACATTGGCGCTGCTTGCATACGGCCTGCACGTGGCGCTGACAGTGCCACCTGATGCCGAGCAGGGTAATGTCGGACGCATTCTGTACTACCACGTGCCCACGTGGGTTGCGATGTCGTTCTGCTTCCTAACGAACCTAATCTGCTCGATTATTTATCTTGTGACAAGAGGAAGGTCTCCGAAGACCGCGCTGAGAGTCGACGCTCTCGCGGTTTCCTCCGCAGAGATGGGAGTTGTTTTCTGTTTTCTCGGGATGGCCACAGGTGCTCTGTGGGCGCGGCCTGTTTGGGGCATCTGGTGGACCTGGGACGCCCGGTTGACCGCGACCCTTGTTCTTTGGCTTATCTACGTCTCCTACCTCATGCTGAGGAAGGTTGTGGTGGGAGACGCGATGCGAACGCTTGCTGCTGTGGTGGCGATTTTCGCCTACTGCGATGTGCCTATTGTGTATATGGCCACAAGATGGTGGCGCACGCAGCATCCAGCTCCCGTCTTCTTTGGTGGTCCTGGGTCGGGTATTGCACCAAACCTGCTTCCTGCCGTGCAATGGAACATCTTCGCTTGGCTCGCGTGGGGGATGCTAGTTGTAGGCATTCGGTATGCGGCAGAACGTCGCCGGCAGATAACAGAACAGGAAGCGGCTGTACAAGTTCTCGAAGCCATCGCTTAGGAAAGACACTATGACGCTCATATCAGCTGCTGTCTCTATCTTTCCGTATGATTCGAAAATCGATTCAGTAATGGACCATCAGCACTTGGTGATTGCCTACTGCCTGACGTGGTTTGTTCACATATGCTACTTGGGCTACGTCGGCAGGAAGTGGTATTCAGCAAAAAGTCAAGAGCCCTGAGTCTCTCAGAATCGCTACAAATGCAGCGGTGTTGAATATGGCTAAACACCGGCATTTGCAGAATGGCCGTTCCGCCGCATGAAGCTCATTTCACGTCCGGAGATGCGCGACAGACGAAATAACTCCTAAATGAATCTGTACAGCGTCGTGAATCGCTCTTGGCCTTAATGCGGCGACAGACGGGGATCCGTGGCCAAATCTTTGACCACAAATCTTTGGCTGCGCCGGCTCTTAGGCATTCGCGTCAGCAAGAGCGGGGTCCGAATTCTTGCAACGAAGCGCTCACACAGGCATCATAGCCAGGAACATCTGGACTGATAGTGAATACGGAGGCAACCGATGAAACTCGCGCGTGACGGCATCCAACTGTCGTTCGACGTCGCTGGAATGGGGTCGCCTCAGTTCCTGTTCGTCCATGGCCTCGGCGGGGATCGCACGCATTTCGCGCCACAGATGGAGTATTTCACCCGGCAAGGCCGGACATTGAATGCCGAACTGCGAGGTCATGGAGCGAGCGACAAGCCGAAACAGGAATATTCGATCGAAGGCTTCGCCGAGGATCTCGTCTGGCTGTGCGCCCGCCAGCAGATCACGCAGCCTGTCATCGTGGGTCAAAGCATGGGGGGCAATATGGCTCTCGAAATCGCAGCCCGCTATCCGGATTTTCCCGCGGGCCTGGTGCTGCTCGATTCCGGGGTGCTCTTCCCTGCCTCGGCAGGGACGGTGTTCGCCGAGTATCTGGAGGGCTTACGCGGCCCGAATTTTGCGGATCAGGTGCGCAAGATCGTGGCTGACTCCTGTCTGCCGACAGACAGATGCCGCGCCCATGTTGAACAGACCTTTTTGGCGACGCCACAGCACGTGATGGTGTCGACGTTTGAAAGTCTGTTCCCCTGGGATGTGCATCGGGCGAGTGAGTGCGCTCAGGCATGTCGGGTTCCGGTGCTGTATATCGAAGCGGCCCATCGGCTCGCGGATCTGGACCGCTTTGCAGCACTATGCCCGCAACTGGTTACGGCCAAGGCCGTTGGCTCAGGACATTTCTTATCGCTAGAGGTCCCTGAGCAGATCAACCCGATGATCGACCGGTTCATCTCCCTCTACGTGCGAAGACGCGGGTAAATCTCGCGGCCGGAAGCAAAAGCGGTGACCGACAGGACGAACCCCAGTTGTGCGCGTATGGGGTACGTCCTGTCTATCACCTCGTCTACCTGGTTTGTCGTCCAGCAATACCCGGGTCATCCGCAGCGTGCGTCTGTCCCGCGTCGGTTCCAGATTTATTTGTTAAAGCATTAGTCCCGTCTGACGCAAGAATATCGGTCTACAGTGTTCGGGTCGTTCCATTTTTGCTATAGTTCGAAGCAACAATTCTTACCGATCGCTTAGTTGAGAGTCGGAGGCGTCTTTTGGACACGAGTCGACGCAGCTTTCTAGCCAGTGCCGGAGCCGTTGCGGCTGGTAATATTCTCAAGGCTCAAGAGCCGGCCGGCGATCATCAGCACCAGGCCGTGCCATCTGGCCCCGCGCTGCGCGTGAAAGCACTCGAATCGCTGCTAGTCGAAAAAGGATTGGTGGACCCGCAAGCCCTCGACGCACTGATCGACGCCTACGAGCGGCAAACTGGCCAGCGCTACGGAGCGCGCGTTGTGGCGCGCGCCTGGACGGATCCCGCGTATAAGAAAAGCCTCCTGGCCGATGCTACCGCCGCCGTAAAGGAACTCGGAATTAAGGGCGTCGACACTATGACGGCAGTGGAGAACACACCAAAGGTTCACAACCTGGTCGTATGCACGCTTTGCTCCTGCTATCCCTGGTCCGTACTGGGCCTGCCGCCGGTCTGGTATAAGTCCGCCGCGTACCGGTCCCGCTCCGTCATCGATCCGCGCGGCGTCCTTCGAGAATTCGGTTTGCACCTGGAGGACGATGTCGAGGTGCGCGTTTGGGACAGCAACGCGGACATGCGCTACATGGTTGTTCCCGAACGGCCGCGCGGGACCGAATCGATGAACCAGGAAGAACTGGCCGCTCTGATCACGCGCGATTCCCTGGTCGGCGTCGCGAAGGTCGCGCTCCCTGGAGGCAACGCATGAACGGCATCCACGACATGGGCGGCATGCAGGATATGGGCCCAATCCCTATCGAGAAGAACGCGCCCGTGTTTCATGAGCCTTGGGAGGCGCGGTCAAACGCGTTGATAGACGCCTGCTTCGGCCTGATGCCAAAGAATTTCCCTCCAAGATTTGCCATCGAACAGATTCCTCCCGCCGACTATCTGCGAATGAGTTACTACGAGAGGTTTGTCGCGGCCCTGGAGAGCCTGCTGCTCAAAGCCGGCGTCGTCAACCCAGAGGAACTCGCGAGCGGGAAACCTGCGCCAGGCTCGCTGAAGGCCACGCCGGCTCTCCCAGCGTCAAAGGTGGCTGCCATGTTGGATGAGGACGACACGTCGCGACTGAACGTAGCAGTTGATCCGCGCTTTAAGGTAGGCCAGCAGGTTCGCGCCCGCACGATAAATCCTGCCGGCCATACGCGCTTGCCGCGCTACGCCCGGGGAAAGACCGGCACCATCGTTCACGACGAAGGCGTCTTCGCTTTGCAGGATTCGGACGCTGCCGGCCTCCAGTCGAGTAAGCCACAGCACGTCTATTCGGTTCGGTTCACCGCCCGGGAGTTGTGGGGCGACGAAGCCTCCCCACACGACGCCGTTTACATTGACATGTGGGACGACTATCTTGAGCACGCCTGAACCCGAGACCTGCCCCGATCTGACCAACTTGCCTCGTTTGCCTCACGACACTGGGGGGCCGGTATTCGCCGAGCCGTGGCAGGCCCAGGCCTTCGCGCTCGCTGTCCGGCTCTCTGCCCAAGGGTACTTCACATGGAAAGAATGGACTGCCGCGTTGGGCGCGGAACTGGCCGCTGCGGCTGAATGGGGGGAAGCGGATGATGGCTCCGAGTACTATCAGCACTGGCTTGCGGCTCTGGAGAATCTGGTTACTGCGAAAGGTCTGACTGATGTAGCGGCATTATTCGAGCGCCGCGAAGCGTGGGCCGATGCGTATCGCCATACGCCCCACGGTCAACCAGTTCAGCTGCGTCCGGGATTTCGTATCAACTACGCTTACCGGCAAAGTCCACTCCGGACAGTGACGCGGGCAGACGGTGTCGCCAAGGAAATCAGGATTCAAGACGGCCATTTATTCATTTGCAATGGCTGCTGCTGTGGGCGTGTTGACAAAGGCTTCCCTGCATTGCCGCTGGAAGAATTTAAGGCTCAATGGAAAAGGCGCGGCATCCGGAGACGAGTTCACCTCACCATCTCCGGATGTCTCGGTCCCTGTCCTTTGGCCAATGTGATACTTCTCCAGTTCCGCGGACACTCGATGTGGTTCCACTCCATCAACCGACCTGACGATGTGGACTTGATTTACGACTACGTGGAAGAAATGCTGCGCGCCGAAACCATGCTGGACCCGCCCGAGCGCCTGGGATCCCGACGATTCGAACGCTATCTCGCCCCGCAGGACCCCGAATTTGGGGAATCCGCGGGGCACGATACCAATTCGCTTAGGAAGCATGGTGAAGAATGGTAATGCGGTGACAGGACCGATTTCCGTCAAACCGGGACGATATGGGACATCATGGATGTCCCGCATCTCCCCGAACACCTGGTCTACCTGGTTTGTCGTCCAGCAATACCCGGGTCATCCGCAGCGGGTGATAAGCCGACAGCCCTCGCCCGTCCCTCCGTTCGTACTCAGCGTAGATGGCAGACAAATCGAGTTCATTGGCAACATCCGCTATCAATCGTGCCAAGTGGTCTTCCGGCAGCCAGTCTTGTAGCGAAGGAGGCAATAAAAACTCTTGATCCCAGGCTACAAACTCGAAACCGTTTGCTCATAGGTGAATCGTACGAAATTCCTGCACGCGCCAATCCAGGTTTTTCGCTAATCGCCTATCTATCCCCGACACACTCTCCGTCCCCATGCCGAAGGTAGAAGGTAGGGTGGCAATGGCTTGCCACCCTACGGCTCTTACCGCTCTAAGTTAACCTCCACTTACAGTAAATCGGGGATGGTTGTCTTCGTCGTCACCCGTGTCCCAGTGATAACGCCGGTAAACGACTGGACGTCGATCTTTCCCGTGACATCGTAGGCATCCAGCGTGAAGGTGCCGGAAAAGTGATCACAATCCGAGCCCATTGTGATGGTCTCGGTAATGCGAGTCGGACCTTGGGGCTCCCCGATCCCGTTGTTCGTGTCATTGGGGAACTGGTTGGAGAACCAGGGAAAGTGATTCAGGTAGTAGGTGTTTTTGCCCGTCTGTTCCCAGACACCCAGGCAGAAATTTCCATCCTGCGGAGGCCGTACGGAATTCATGATTTCCGTTTTGTCGGCATGCCACACTGACAGCGCATTATCGACGACGGTGTCGGGGATATCCTTCTGGTTGCTGGTTTTGGCGGTGAACGTTACGTGCCACATACCCACGATCATGGGAAGGTTTTCCTCTTCATAGCCAACCGTTCGGACCTGCGCTCCACCCATTTGTGGATGCCATGCCATTGGTTTCGCGAGCTTCGTGGGCAATCCGCACTGCGCCAGGGCGCTCGGAATCATCGCCCAGGCAAATACCAACGCGCCTAGAGCCGGTACCAACCTTCGATTACTTGTTCTCATGTCCTTTTCTCCTTGGCCGGAATCGCCGGCTGCCCATGAAACTGGACTGCGATTCGTGCCTGCGCAATGGATAGGAGGTGAACTGGAGGGTGAAGTTTTGGTGAAGCGCCAAACCCTTTTAAATCTGGCTTTTTCCTGCGACACTGAGTGATCATTCCCGCGCACAGGAGGGATCCCTGAGCGGTCTCGTCTATCATTTCGGCGACTTCTGGCTTGACTGCGGAGCGTTCCAGCTCCTCCGTGACGGCCACTCCCTGCGCCTAGAGCGTAAGCCCATGGAGCTGCTCATCCTGCTCGCCTCGCGAGAAGGTCAACTCGTCACTCGCACCGAGATCGCCGATCGGCTCTGGGCGAGCGAAGTCTTCGTCGATACCGAACACGGCATCAACACTGCCATCCGTAAGCTCCGCTACCTGCTCCGCGACGATCCCGACCATCCTCAATTCATCCAGACCGTCGTCGGCATGGGTTACCGCTTCATCGCACCCATCACCACTGTTCAGAAACCGTCGTCCGAAGCTGTTCCACCGGGAGCTGCTTCGATGGAACCGGCTGCGCTTGACCCGATCCAACCGAGGGAAGCGATTTCGCCAGAGGCGCTTATCGGCGTCCCAGCCCCATCCCTGTCCACGTCGAATCCCCGCTTCCCGGCCTGGATTGGCCTAACCGCCTTGGCGGCCTTACTGATTACCATCCCCATGGTGACCGTCGGCGCGCATCCCCTGGGCGAACGCCTGCTCCATCGCAACCAGCAACCCGTCATCAGCTCACTGGCGGTGCTTCCCCTCGACAACCTGTCCGGGGATTCCTCGCAGGACTACTTCGCCGATGGCATGACCGACGAGCTCATCACCATGCTGGCGAAAGAGTCCAGTCTGCGCATCGTCTCCAGAACTTCGGTGATGCAATACCGTGGGGCTCGCCGGCCGCTCCCGGAAATCGCACAAGCGCTCCACGCGGACGCGATTCTGGAAGGTTCGGTATCCCGTTCCGCCGGCCAGGTCCATATGACTCTGCAGCTGATCCGGGCCGATACCGACTCACATCTCTGGGCCGACAGCTACCAACGCGACGCCAACGATGTTGCACTGCCGGACGAGGCCGCCAAAGCCATTGCCAACCAACTGCATCGTGCAGTCCCGGCCGTGAAAGCCGTCCGCTATGTAAGTCCGGCAGCTCATGATGCCTACCTGCACGGCAACTATCTTTGGTTCGGTGACCACATGGAGGAGTCGGGAGCCTGGTTCCAAAAGGCGATCGATCTGCAGCCCGATTATGCGCTGGCCTGGACGGGTCTTGCCGACTACTACGGGGAGGGTATCGTCGCCGATGCTCTTGACCCTCGTACCAGCATCGTTCCGGAGGAGCAGGCAGCCCAACGGGCACTCGCACTGGATCCGAACCTGCCGCAGGCCCATCAGGCCATGGCTGCCATGTTCCTGATCGATCGATGGGATTGGGCAGACGCTGACCGGGAGATTCTCCGCGCCATCAGCCTGGATCCGCAGAACAGTGAGCTGTATTACCTGCGGGCCTGCGGGTTGAAGGCAGTCAACCGCCAGGCAGAAGCCATCGAGTTGGGGAAGAAGACGATGGAGCTTGATCCGTTCTCACGGCCTTACGCTCTCGCAGGGTTTTACGAGGGCGCGCGCCAATTCGACGCGGCGCTCAAGGAAATTCGGCTGCGGCTGGAAGCAAATCCCAATAACCTCGATCTCCTCGGTCTGGAGATGGATACCTTGCGGCGTATGGGTAACTACAAGGAGGCCGTGGACGTCTGGGCGAGGTGGCATATCTTGACCGGGGATCCTAAGTCAGCCGTGAATCTGCGGCGTGCATGGGATCGTGGCGGTGCCCGAGGCTTCGTTCGCTGGCAACTTGACCGGCGTCTGCTCCAATCTAAGAGTCGCTATGTCTCTCCTGTAGAGTTGGCGAGTTATTACGCACAGCTTGGTGAGAAAGAGCGGACGCTCGCTCTGCTCGAGGAGGGCTACCGACAGCATTCCACAGACACTCTTTGGATCCAAGAGGACCCCGCCTACGACTTTCTCCACTCCGATAGCCGTTTTGGCGCGATCGTCCAGAGGACTGGGGTGGCGCCACGTGACGTTAGCAATTGATTCGCAACGTCTGCAGTAGACGCGGAGAGCCAGCTGCGGGTTCCAGCGCGGCGCCAGCTTGGCCGCTTCGATCAGCGCGCGGACATGCCAATCGCGCCACCTTGCAGGTGGCGCGCAAGCTAGTCGCTTATCTGCTCGCCGTCGACAAGAGCGGACAGCCTTTTCTGCTGCGGACACCGCCCCCCAAAAACCTGCCAACGAAGAAAAAAGCACGCAGGAGTCTTGCCTCTGCGGCTTAGCCGTTGGTAGTGGCTCGTCGTGGGTTCGTTCTGTCAGCGGTCCACCAGCCGGTCCTCACGTTTTCGGGGACTGTGCACGGGAGCTCACCCTCCTAATACACCCTACCGTCTGTTTTGAGGCCGGCTGGTTTACTCTCACTCAAACTTCGTGGACGAAGCTCCGGCGTCGTTCCCGCAAATGGATGTCTGGCCACGCTGCTACTGCGTTGGCAACGCGTACGATCGAGGACAGTTCAGAACCAGATCCACAAAATCGCTTGGGGATGACTACTCCGCCAGGTCAAGGGAAATCTCCGTTTTCCCTTGACGGTTACCTATCATGGATGTCCCTTCAATGCCCTGGTGCAGCGCCGGGCGCGACCGTACCGTCTTGTTCCGGCGCATCAGCAACACCAGCGCCCGGCGTAGGTACATGGCAATCAGTGGCATCGCGATCGCGGCCACAAGGCACCACACGAGGAGCGCATGCCATTCCCATCGCCAAACTTCATGAAACAGGAGCACGGGATGATGGCTAAGATGCTCGAACTGCTTTCTGTTGAGCGGCAGTCGGCGGGTGTGGAATAGATATACGCCCAATTCGATAAAGGGCAGAAACAGCAGCAGGTGTAACGGGGCCACCGCGTGGCATCCGACCTGCGATGCCACTTGGTTGAGTCCGAAAATCCAGGCCAACATGATGACCACCAGCGTGGTGAGTCCCACCGTTGGGTTGATGCCCAGGACCAGGCCGAGCGCCAGGCTCCATGCCAGACGGCGCGCTGTTACGCCCCCCCGAAGCTGATCGAGCAGCGGGCGCACGATCCGGCAGCGGAACCACTCGCGTACGGGTTGGGACACGACAAGCACACTCAGCTTTGATGCCATGCTGGGGGTGTTGAGTAGAGCAGCGCTCAATTTCTTTGACATAAAAGCAAGGACAGCGCGCCGGCCACGCTCACCCCGGGGATTAGGATTAAGGGGGATTAAGGGGTGGACGGAACTGCCCCCAACGAAATCGGCCGTGTGTGCACTACACCGTCCCGCATCTCCCACGAGGGGTCCAAAGAGTTTAATCCGCCGTAGGGGGGAGCGGTTTCCGTCTGTTGGCATCGTTCGCGAGCAACAACTCGATAAGGTCCGGGGCAACATGAAAGTTGGTTGCTTGTAAGGCGGCGAGTGCCTGCGGCAGGTCCAGGAAGTTGCGACGAGCTGCTTCCGCGAGAATGCCGAGAGTCCCAATCACAGGGAGTCCGCGATTTGCAGCTTCGCGCCTGCCCTCCAGGTCATCGATAATCAGCCGCTCAGCCTTGAATGATTCTGCCAGCAGAATTGCATCCTGCTCCCCCCGGTCCAGCCGCTCCAGGAGGGGGTCTAACCGGAAGATGAGAGTACTGATTTGCAGCCAGCGCGGGGGAGCCCCAGCCCACGCGCGAACCTCTGCGGGCGCGTCGCTATCCTGAAGTTCATCGAGGACGGTTTGCGGTACGAGAACCTCGGCGTATATTTTCGCGAGGATATCAATATGTCCGAGGAGCACCAGATAGTTGAGGGGCGAGGTGTCTGCGACGACGATCATGCAGCTAAGCGTTTGCCCTATTCTTTTAAGGTCTCTTCAAAGTGCTTGAGCGAGGCTAGATCATTCTGAAGTTCACGTATGGAGTAATTGAGATAGACGTTGTGGGCCTTGAGGAAGGTGTGAACCTGCATCCTGGTTCTGAAACCCAGCATACGGCGAACCTGTCCTTCCGACAAACGCTCGCTGCGATATCCCTCCAGCGCTAAGGCTTCTAGAGCGGCGCGAGAGAGGTCTGGCTGCTGGTTTTGGATCACGCGTGCGACATCGTCCGGGATTTGAAGTTGCACGTCCATGCTGCACAATTATCTCATTGTCCGCGGCCGGGGGAACTTGGGGACGACAGGAAGTGTAACTGATGTTCCGGGAATAGGCGGAATAAAACACTAGATCGTTTGCCAGACGTTCAGCGTCCAGGAAACGTCCCGTCCGTCACCCAGCTCTCGCTGGATCTTCACATAGAAATTCTAGTGGTGTATGATTTCTTCCAATAGAAGTTCGAGGGGAGAGCAATCTATGCGCAAAGAGACCCACCCGCAGAACGAGATGCTCAAGGGCACTTTGGA
Source organism: uncultured Acidobacteriaceae bacterium (assembly GCA_963743365.1). Taxonomy (GTDB): domain Bacteria; phylum Acidobacteriota; class Terriglobia; order Terriglobales; family Acidobacteriaceae; genus PALSA-350. Next base: position 505,417 of record CAVUQE010000029.1, on the reverse strand, counting down.
CATGATGATCGTGCGCACACTTGTCGGCGGAGACGCGCATGGGCACAGCATCGCGAAAGTCATTGAGCGCACCTCCGAAGATGTTCTCGAAGTTGAACAGGGATCGCTCTACCCGGCGCTTCACCGGCTTGAAGATCGTAAATGGGTTTCTTCCTACTGGGGTGCTAGCGAAAACAGTCGCAAGGCAAGGTTCTATCGGCTGACGGCAGAAGGCCGTAAACAGCTGGTGCGCGAGACCAGCCGCTGGCGCCAAATGACACGGGCCATCGGCCTTGTGCCAGGCGAAGAGGGAGGCGCGTAATGAGTTTGTTCAGGTTTCTTCACCGCCAGCGCTCTGACGCCGAGTTGCAGAACGAGATCGAGGCCTTTCTTAGCGAAGAGGCCGCTGATAACGTAGCGCGGGGAATGTCGCCCGGCGAGGCCCGGCGGCAGGCGCGAGTAAAGTTGGGCAACCCGCAGAAGGTGCGCGAATCGTTATGGACGCAGAACTCCCCCCTACTGTTGCCCCGTGTCGAGCACGACTTGAAATATGCTTTCCGTACGTTGAGCCGTACGCCCGGATTCTCGATCATCGCGATTGCGGTGATGGCTTTGTGCATTGGCGCGGCCACCTCCCTTTTTACCGTTATGCGTTCGGCGCTGCTGCGGCCGCTGCCATTTCGCGACCCCGCTCGGCTGGTGATGGTGTACGAACACTTCCGAGGAGGGGAATTAAGCTACCACCCGGTTGCGCCAGCCGACTTCTACGACTGGCGCTCGAAGACCCACGGCTTTGAAGATATGGCCATCATGCGTCCTGCCGGGTACAACCTCACCGGTGTGCGCAACGAATCGCCGGAGTCGATCGATGCAGAGGCAGGTTCCTCGAACCTGTTTTCACTGCTGGGAGTGCAGCCGGCACTGGGCCGGGACTTTACGGAGGCGGACGATCAGCGCGGCAGCGCCGTTGTGATGTTGACCTGGAGCCTGTTCGAGGGGCGGTTTGCAGGTGACGCGAAGATTGTGGGCAGCCAGATTCACCTTGACGGCAAACCCTACACGGTGGCCGGCGTGCTGCCCTCGTGGTTCACGTATCCCAATGCCGGAATTCGGCTGTGGGTTCCCTATAAGGCCGATGCCAGTGCTGAGATGCTTCAGCATCACGACTGGCATGGGAGCCAGGTGGTCGCAAGGCTGCGCCCTGGCGTAAGCCTGGCCAGCGCAATGGCGCAGGTTGACGCCATACAGTACCAGAATCATTTGCAGTACGCGCACGATCCGGTGGCTGAAGATGTTGTTTCGCGCTCGCTGAACGAGGATCTCGCCGGAGATGTGAAGAAGCCGCTGACGTTGATGCTTTGCGCAGTTGGCTGCATGCTGCTTATCGGCTGCCTCAATGTCGCCAACCTGCTGGTGGCGCGGGGCGCGGCACGGCAGAAGGAGGTGGCGATACGAAGCGCCCTCGGCGCTCAGCGAGCCACCCTGATTCGCGAGCAGATGGCCGAGAGTGTTCTGATTTGCGCAGCCGGCGGTGTGGGGGGGATCCTGCTGTCATTGGGCGCGACTGAGTGGCTGGGAAAAACGTGGAAGGACTTGCCCACCGCACAGATCATTCACATGGATGGCGCGGTGATTGCGTTTACCTGCGCGCTCATGTTCGCCGCGGCGCTGATTGCAGGCTTGCTGCCCGCGCTTTCCACAACCGGCAAGTCGATGCTGAAGGCCCTGCAAACCTCGGTCCGGACCGGATCGAGCAGCGTTTCGCGCACCGCCCTCAGAAAGTCGCTGCTCACGGCGGAGATTGGAATCACCGTGGTGCTGCTGGTGGCCGCCGGGCTGCTGCTCAAAAGTTTCATGCAATTGCGCGCAGCCAATATCGGGTGCTTCGTAGACAACACGCTCACCTTGCAATACAACCTGCCGGGCAAGAAGTACGACACGCCGGAGAAGCGAAACGCATTCAACGAAGCGCTGCTGGCGCGAGTGAGAGCTATGCCCGGGGTTCGCGGCGCTGCATTGGGAACTACCGTTCCGGGAACAGGATATTGGGGTACCGACGAATTCACGGTGAAGGAGCATCCTCCGCTCAAGGCGGACGAACACTTGCCCGACGCGCTGACGCGCTGGGCCGATCCGGGCTATTTCAGCGCGCTCGGGATTCCGCTTGTGAGCGGACGGTTCTTTACCAGCGACGAACGGGTTGAGCGCTCGTACAAGGTGATTGTGAGCCGTCAACTCGTTCGGCAATATTTCGCAGGCGAAGATCCTATCGGCAAGCATTTGCACTTTCCAGCGCGCGCCCATGATGGAGCGCCTAACCTGATGGATTGGGAGATTGTGGGCGTGGTCGGCGACACGGTGTACCAAGCCGGCAAAGAGCCGAAAGCAACGGCGTATTTCCCGATCCTTGAGGGCCGTAGCGATGCGACGCTCGCGGTTCACACGGCAACGGACCCATTGCAATTCCCGGTGCCGCTGCAAAAACAGATCGCGTCGCTCGACCCTGAACTTCCGGTCTCCGATGTACTCACCATGAAGCAGATCATTGGCGCGTCGCTGGTGAATGCGAGCCTGAGCGCAAAGCTGGTGCTGGCTTTTGCTATTTTGTCGCTGATTCTTGCTTCGGTGGGGTTGTACGGCGTGCTGTCGTACCTTACCACTCAGCGGACCTCGGAACTGGGAATCCGCATGGCGCTCGGCGCGCAACGAGATCAGCTCTTGCAGTTGATGCTGATGGATGGCCTGCGGCCAGCGCTGTTCGGGCTCGGGCTTGGTTTGGTGATGAGCTTCGCGGCGACACGCATCTTCCAGTCGATGCTTTTCGGAACGAAGCCTCTCGATGCTGTGGTTCTGTCCGGCGTGGTTGCGACGCTGCTGGCGGTTGCGGTTCTGGCCTGCCTGGTTCCCGCCTGGCGCGCTTCCCGGTTAGAGCCAATGAAAGCACTCCGAACCGAGTAGGAGCGGAGGATACGGTGATTGACGCGTAATCACGAATTTGCTCATCGAGGAGATTAGTGACGGGAGTCCAGGACAGACGGAAATGACCCTAAAGCAAACGCGTCTGTCTGAGATGCTCATCAATGGGCTGCTAAGGCTCGAACGGCAGCGTACATTGCGTTTCCTCTGCTGCGACCTTTCTGGGCCGTCCGCGCCTTTGCGGGGTCAAGTTGCGGTGCATTTCGTGTTCGAGCGAGCCGATAAATTTTCGCGTCCCTAAAGGTCGGCCGGTATGGGTAGACTGACGTATCATCATCAACTCAGATTCGGTTTCCCCCGTGGCAAGAAATGTCCGCCAGCTGCAAGCGGACCAATGAGCCTGCCACAACTCCATCGCTAGACAACCGTCAGGCTGGAGCACACCGCAATGGGCAGCGGCACTGGACCACTCCCACCTCTCGGCTTTGGCTACCAAGCCCGCACGCACCGGATTCAACTCTGCATAACGCAAGGCTTTCCACAAATGCGACTCATCTAACGGGCAGGAATAGAACCTTCCTTGCCAGACGTGCCCGCTGGAATGATGGACAGCGTTCCAATAAGCAGCATATCGGCCGTGAGTGTCCTTCAGCGCGTGCCCCATGGCATCCACTTTCCCCGGGATCGCGATGAGATGAACGTGGTTCGACATCAAGCAGTAGCCGACCAGTGCCAAGCCGTGCAATTCAATGCTTTGTCGCAACAGATCGAGATAAACCTTGCGATCAGCATTGGCATCCAGGATGTACTGCCGGGCGTTGCCTCGCTGAGTCACGTGGTGTGGCAGGCCGGCGGCAACCACACGGGCAAAACGCGTCATGCACCGCACCTCATCCTAAATAATGACCCATGAACGCATCGAGCGTCCTACCAAGCCGGTGCTAGGGAAACTGATCAATGATGCGCATTGGCGGATGAATTTCTCCTGTAGGTTTCGTTAAGTGCTTTTCACCCTCCGGCCTGAGGCCGCATGAACTGATTCAGAGCCTCTGCAGTGGTTTATGGTCTCGCGGACAGATGCATTTGCTTTAGGGTCATTTCCGTCTGTCCTGCTTTCCTCCTGCTTTCCTCGTCCTGCTTTCCTCGATTCAGAGCCTCTGCAGTGGTTTATGGTCTCGCGGACAGATGCATTTGCTTTAGGGTCATTTCCGCAGTGTGTCGGAGAAATGATTTTTTGCGTGCACGAACCGCAATATGCAGCCCAAGATCCATCTTTCGGCTACAACATATAGTGTGCAAAATTCTATCTCCGACACGCTGTCCGTCTGTCCTGCTTTCCTCTGCTTTCCTCCCGTCCTGCTTTCCTCCCACCATGCGGGCCAAACGCGTCATGAGCGCAAACTTACCACGAACCAAAATCGAGGGATATAGGTATCGTGTCGACGCATTACTGCTATTGCACGGAAACCCTGTAGATGACGGAACCGTGCGGCGGCACCGTAGCTTTGATTTCATCGCGCGATGTGGTGACTGCCTTGGTTACCAGGTTCTTGAGCTTTAGCGACGAACCACTCTTGAGGCCCACCAGCGAAGCGGTCGTCGCGATCGTCTTCTGCGTTGTGCTCGCGTTGTAAAGCACCACCGCTACATCGCCGTTCGCCAGCGGCTTGGCGAGAACATCGTAGTTATTTCCGTTATTTCTGTAGTCATGACGAAACTGCACAATATGGCCTTGCACTCCCGCCGGGTCCTGATCGATCGCAATCACATCCTCGTTGCCTAGAATGGCGAGGGCCGATGGGCTTACTTGCGTGAGATCCGTGCTGCTGATCAATGGCGCCGCCATCACCGCCCATAACGACATCTGGCTCTGCATCTCGTCCTTACTGAGGCCGCTATCGCCCACCAGCAAGAAGTCCGGATCGTTCCAATGCCCGGGGCCGGCATACTTTTCCAGGCCGGCATTGTAACGGTAATTGTAGTTTAAGCTGAGCCACTTGTTTGTACCCGGTTCCTGCCCCAGCGCAATATCACGCCCTTCGCGCCATAAATTTCCATACTTCGCAACCCATCCCAACACCCTGTACCAATCGTCGGGCGTTTCCTCGAAATACGCGGGCGCGGACTCTGAAAACACCATCTTGCGGCCGCTATGGAGAATCGCGTCGCTGAATGTCTTGTACGCGTATCGGTACGTTTGTTCCGTGGTTTGTCCCTCTACCTTCGGTACGTTGCAGCCGTCCAGCTTGATGTAATCGACCTTCCACTTTGCAAATGTATCTGCATCCCTTTGTAAGAAGCTCCATGATCCCGGGAATTTACCACAGGTCGTCACTCCCGCATCCTCGTAGATACCGTACTTTAGTCCCAACCCGTGAATCTGCTCTCCCATCCAAGCCATGCCATGAGGAAATTTCTGTGGGTCGCCAACCAGCGTTCCATCGGCGGTGCGCTTCTTCGCCATCCAACAGTCGTCAATCGTAATCGTGTTGTAACCCTTCTTCGCGAGCCCTGTGCTCACCAGTGCCTTTGCCTGCGAAAGAATCACCTGTTCGTTGATCCTGCACTGAAAATACGACCAGTTGTTGTAGCCCATCGGTGGCGTGAGAGCCAAGCCGTCCCATGCAGGCGCCGTATCGCCTGCTACCGGTACAGCGGATACAGCTTGCTGAACGCCGAGCATGAGGCAGAGTGCAACGCCACTGACCATCACAAGTCTTCGAACGCGGGAAATGAGCATGTATCCTCCTGAATGCTGTTGAGCTTTGCCATGGCACAGCGATCGCAAACAATAAATTGCAATACGATCATAAACAAAATAAAATATGACCCAATCGAAAGAGCTTTTGCAACGGGGTGCCTTTAGCAGTAATGTAAAAACCCAAGAATCGTGAATGCCTCCGGTTCTCTCGCCACGCTGTTGCCGGTTTACCTGCGCAAACCGGCCAAACTCGATCAGTCGCGTCTTCTCCGGATCGAATTCCAACGCAAAGGTCGCCAGATGCCTCCGAAACTCTTTCTTGTCCCTTCGGGGCCCCTCCCCAGTCGCTTCATTTCGGTTATTTCGGTTCCATCAATCGAAAACGGTCCCGCGCCACCGAGGACGAGCGCGACGATACAGGCTAAATAGAGAAGATTGCACTCATACCCTACAGGACCGAACTTAGCTCCAGTCGGCGTAATCGCCATCAGCTTGATCGAACTGAAGCCGTAGGGCAGATGGATAGTGAAAGTCGCGACCAGAAGAACTACAGCCATGGGTACGCTCACAAGGGGGACGAATGCGCCCACGAATACCGCAAAACCACCAATCAATTCCGTCAGGATCGTCAGCCAAGCCATCAGGTGAGGGCTCGGAACGTTAAGGGCGTGAAGAATGGAAGCGAAAGCCATCGGCCCTTTGAGCAGCTTGGCGTAACCGTGCTCCATGAATCCGTAGCCCACGATGAGGCGCAACGGTATCGGAGCCCATCGGAAAAGATTCATTCTGTTGAACATGATCGGGACACATCCTTATGAATTGGCTGGAAATGTGGACGTGGAATGAAATCATTCCAGAACTTCATCTCATTAGATATTGGAGTGGGAGTTTCGCACCAGGTTACAGGGGGTTCGCGCAACTTCGCTTCTGCGCGTGGCTCCTTCAACGTGGAAACCAGGGGAAGGGACGGAAAGTTTACCTGATGCTCTTGGGATCGGTGATCAGAGAGCGCCCACCAAATAACTTGTCAGACGTTTACTGATCACTAAACGTCGCGTCGTCCCCGAGTTCTTCCCGAGTTCTTCAACAGTCTGCGGTCAGCAATGGCATGACGATCTGTCAGAACGCACGCCGTCGGTACTGTTCGAGGCCGAGCCGTGCGAAGGATTTTTCGAGAGTTCGTCAGGGAGGCCGCCGCGATTGCGATTCAGGACCAGCCACACGATTGCAAGGCTGAGAAGCATTGCGTAAACGACCGGCGCCTGCAGGCCTAAGCGCCACTCATAGAACAGCCAGTTTGAGCCCCCGAAAAGCCCTCCCAGTGCCATGCCGAAGGCAATAGCCCATCCTGCCACCGGAGCGACTCGCAGCGCTAAGAACCAAGGCCCCGCGATTTCAACCAAATTGTAAGCGGCGTACGCCCACCAACCTTTTTCCAGAAAGAACTTGCTCAATGGGTTTGCTTCATGGACCGTGTTCGGGTCGTGCCAATAGCTTCCTGGTTGCCCAATCAGCGTAAAAAGTCCATCGACCGCAGTCGTCACGGCCATGAGCCAGCACAACTGCGTTAGTGCACTGCGGTCGCTATCGTCGTCAGAAGGGGCCACCGCGACCGCCAACAAAATGGCCACCGCTGAGACATAGAGCACGGCCCCCGCAGTGCCGGTATTCCATCGAACTACAATCCAGTTGCTACCGCAATAGCAAAGACCCAGGATGACGGTGAACGCAGTCACCATCGCCAGCTTTTTAGGAAGTACTGCGACTATGAGCCAAATAGCGGCTGCGTATAGCGACACGCAGACGAGGTAGACACGCCATCCGAAACCTAGGAAGAAATCGAACATGGGATTGGTGGAGCTGTGAATCGGCAAGCCGTCGAAACGGATGGCCGTTTGTGGGAGACTCCAAAAACTGGGCGGCTGCGCAGCCAGGGTGAGGGCCGTGCCGGCCACAATGAGAATGATGGTTATTTTAAGCAGCCGTGTGAGCAAACGGGCTTCCGTTGTTTGAACCATGCGCACCTCAGGAGAGCAAACATCTCTATGCAATCAGACAGCGATCCACACCGATTAAAACTGGCCGCAGAATGGGACTATTTGGAGTCCTGAAGTGGGCCGGGCATGACAGACGCTTCCGGTCCGCTTATCTCCCCTGGCGGGACACGCTACACGCAGACTACGGCGATGTGGTCAAGATCATCTCTTGACGCGGCATCCAGGGACCGGCTTCGGGCTTAACCGGCGAGAATTAGCAGCTTCTGTAAACCGCGCACGAAGATGGAGGATGGCCGAAGTATGGATTTGAGAGGTACGGCCCTCCGTAGCCCCCAGCAACGACGCGATTTCCTTTATTGTTGCCCCTTCGTAATAACGCAGGCTGACGACCAGGCGTTCACGCTCGGGCAGATCGCCTATGGCGTGCCCCAAGAACTCACGCATCTCAGCATACAGGCAACGGAATAGCGGGTCATCCTCAGGCCGGCCCGGAAGGTACACCAACTCCTCCTCGCCCGACTCCTTGCGCTCGGCGTGCAGAGTTCCGATCTCAAGGCCTTTTAAGCTCCCCAGCAAATGCTGATAGCGCTTGAGACTGAAGTTGAGCTCCACGGCAATTTCCTCCTCTTCTGGAGGACGTGAGAACCGTTGCGTTAATGTCTGGATTACCTGTTCAATAGCCCGTCCCTTGCTTCGCAATTGCCGCGGGCTCCAGTCGAGCGATCGCAGACTGTCTAAGATGGCTCCGCGAATGCGATGTTGCGCATAGGTGCGGAATAGGACCCCCTTGGATGGATCAAACCTATCAACGGCTTCCAGTAGACCGATAACGCCCGCGCTGTAGAGGTCGTCTCTCGATACGTGCGCCGGGAGTTGCTCATGGATGCGTCGGGCGATTGAGCGCACTATGGGCATGTGCTCGCTTATTAGCTCGTGCCGAACCGCTTCGAGCTCGTCCCGCCAGTTACACGGCATAGTCTGATCAGGCAAGTAGAGCGGTCGGCCACTAAGCAGGTCATCCTGGAGAGGGACGTTAGAGGCTGATTGTTGTTGCAGCGGAGCTGTAATCGGCGAGAGACACGCTGAGGTGTCGCCCTTCATGTGCGTCATCATCATGCGCCTCGTTGAGTTTCATCGCGCGGGCCCGTGTTACTTAGTAAAATCACTCATAACCCGGGAAGCAGCGACACGCAATCACTCTTCAGGTCAACTGTTTACGCATCGAGTCGCGAAGGGTGAGACCACGACCCCTCCACGTCGTGCTAGGTTTCGCCGCCAGGCTCGTTTGTGAGCGTTCCTTCGATTAGGCAGATACGAAACGCAAAACATTCAGACAGCAGGTTTACGTGAGCCCACATTTTGGATGTCCGTTCTAACGTTGGTTTCGAAATATACCCGCAAAGGGTCAGAGGTTCTAATCAAATAGCGCTTATGTTTCACGTCTACGGCAAAGAGCCCGAGACGGCTGGAAATTCTCATTCGTTCATCTCCACGGGAACGTGCTGTGTGTTCGGCCCCGCAGAGCATGAGACTCCGGAGTCCGTCAACGCACGTGACCACCACTGTCTCGCGACGTGACACTTAGTCGATCACTCATAGATTTTCTACGTTAATCAAATTATTCCTTAATGCCCAAATAACGATCCGCACTCTATTGGGTGCTCCCGTTTTCATCATGATGTGGGCCACAAAGTTCTTGACACTTTGCTCGGTAATCCCCCCCATCATCTCCGCTATTTCTTTGTTAGTCATCCCATGAGCGACAAGTTTTGCAACTTGACTTTCGCGTGGAGAAAGGGGGCGATTCAACATCGGCTTTCGCAAATGATGCGTAAACCGTGGCTTCTCATGCCCATTTACGCTCAAGAGCCCCGGGGAGGAGCTGTGCATCTGATCGCGACTGCTGCCTTTCACTGCCTCCTACTCCTTCCTTTTGCTGACGGATTGGGTGTTACTTGCTATCCAGGCCCCGGCCTGAGCCGAAGGTGCAATTGAGACGGGTGCGGCTTGGTCGTCCGTCGCTGCGAGTGAAGGTGTAGCTGATGCCACGGTTCGTCTGAATGAACTTCTGAGGAAAGTCACGATCGACCTTGCCGCGCAGAGCGCTCATGTGAACATCGACCATATTGGTCAGGCCTCGAACGAACAGTTCCACACATGCTCAAAGAGCATCGTTCGGGTCACCGGGCGGTTTACCTTCCGGCCGACTCGGAACTTTGTAGTTCTAAGAATGGACTAAACGAGTAGGAAATAGATATTGTGCGTTGGCAATCACGGGGTAACACAAAGAACGATGCTTGTACTGCTTTAGTTTACGGATTGTTACCCCGAGGAACCTGGAGTCTTTCAATCATCTTGATCAAGTTGGCCAGGGAGTTTGCCTGCATCTTCTCCATGGCGCGGCTGCGATGAACCTTTACTGTATTTTCCGCAGTTCCAATCTGGGCCGCGATCTGCTTATTGAGCATGCCTGAGACCACCATGGCGACGACCTCGCGCTCGCGAGGGCTCAGCAATTCGAAACGCTCGCGCAGTGCTGCAAGCTCCGCATCTTGTTGGCGTCTGCCCCGATCCCTTTCCAGCGCCAGGTGAATCGCATCCAAAAGATCCTGGTCACTGAAGGGCTTGGTGAGGAACTCCACGGCTCCCGCCTTCAGGGCCCGTACTGTCATCGGGACGTCGCTGTGCGCCGTGACGAAAATGATCGGCATCCGAACATTGGCTTCGGCGAGCTCGCGCTGCACGGCGAGTCCGCTGATTCCCGGCAACCTGATATCGAGGACAAGGCAACTGGGCATGTTCGGAAGCTTGCTTGTTAGGAACTCCTGCCCGGACCCGAACAGTTCGACTTGCAGACCCACCGATCCGATAAGGCGCTTGATTGCGCTCCGCACCGAGGGATCGTCATCGATAACGAAAACGATGGACTCGGGTTCGCTCATAAAACACCAGCATCATCGGTGGGGAGAGTGAGTTCAAACAGCGCCCCGGTAGAACTGGGCACGATCGCGAGGCGGCCCCCATGGGACTCTATGATGGAACGGCTGATCGACAATCCCATACCGAGGCCCTCCTGCTTTGTTGTAAAAAATGGGTCGAAGATGCGCTCTAGTTCGTCCGGATCGACTCCGGATCCGGAATCCTGAACTTCGATGAGCACACCATCAGGACTCCTGGCAGACCGAACGAGAAGCTTCCGCGGCCTGTTAGTCACCCCGCGCATCGCATCGATGCTGTTCGTGACCAGATTGATCAGGACCTGCTGCAGCTGTATCGGGTCCCCTCGCACCCGGGGTAAATCCGCGGCCAGGTTGGTCCGAAGGGAGATGTGGTTACTGGTTATTTCGTCTTGTGTAAGGTCGAGAACTTTCTGAATGAGGTCATTGATGTCCAGGTGTGTGTGTTCGTGAGCGCCCTTCATCAGAAGTGCTCGGATCCTTGAGATGATGGAGCTAGCGCGGTTTCCATCATGCACAATTTCGGTAATGGCCTCCCGCAGCATCTTCTGATCCGGCCTGCCACTCGACAGGTTACGTAAGCAGAACTCTCCGTTAGTAACGATTGCCGTCAGGGGTTGTTTTATCTCGTGTGCGATCGAGGCCGTCAGTTCGCCCATTATCTCCAATCGAGCTTCACGCGCTACCTCCAACCTGGCTTCAGATAAGGCCAGCAACAACGCTTGCGCACTAAAACCCCGATCCACAAGGGACGCAATGATCACCGATCCGAGCAGAATCAATGTAACGACAGCGATGCCAATGGTGCTCAGAAAAGACACGTTTACAGCATGCGTCAGGTCCGGCGGAGTCACGGAAGACCGATAGGTGGCCGAGGCCATGCCAGTATAGTGCATCGCCGAAATCGCGGCACCCATAGCCAGGGCGCTGCCAATTCTTCGCCACACCATTTTCTGACGACGCGCATCTCGAAAATAAAGCTCGATCCACAGGCCCGCTACCGCAAACATAATCGCGAATACCACCGACAGGCTGACCAGGATGGGATTGAATTCGCATCGAGCAGCCAATCGCATGGCACCCATATTGGCGTAGTGGAGGGTAACGATGCCTGCTGCTAATATGCTGCCTCCTACCCAGGCATAGAGGGTTCCCATTTCTCTTCGGCTCGCAACATGAAGCGCCCCGGCCGCGGCGAAGATAGCAGCGATCAGCGAAGCCACGACTGTTGGCCAATAGAACGCTATCGCAACAGGTAAGCGGAATGCCACCATCCCGACGAAGTGCATTGCCCAGATGCCATTCCCCATCGCAATCGCGCCGGAGGCTATCCAAGCGAGGCGGCGCCTTCCTACCGAGACTCTAACTCTTCCAGCAAGATCGAGCGCTGCGTACGAGGCTGAAACGGCGATGATGACTGAGAGCGCGACCTCGAGAGGATCATAAGAGACCATCATCGCCGGGTTGGCAGCGGCCATCATCATGGACCTTCTTCAGGACGTGCTTTTGCTGTTTACATGACCTGTCTGCCCGCGAGTCAAAGATACCTCCGCGGGCGGGACACTTGATGTCATGCCAGCCGACGTGCAGCAGCTCATTCGTCAAATTCGGCGACAGCATACCAATTATCGCAAACCTGGTTGCTCGCTGTGTTACCTAAGTCGGGCCTGGTTGCGGTTTTGCGCCGCGTTCATCAGCTCTTCGTTTCCATTCGTCGATGTTAAGTTCTCTGACATCGTTCTAAACGTCGTCTTTATGTAGGAGATGCAGGACAAGGGGGAAGAATGGGGGACGGCCTGTCCACGGCGAACTCGGTCTTCGCGTGGATATAATCTCCGTCAGCTCCACCAAACGAATTCTATGGATGACGCTCTCGTTTTCCAAAACATTTGCTGTGACGAGATTGGAGAACGTCAGCAGTGCCGAAGGAGTGACTTCCAACCTTGCTTTCATGGCTGGTAATCACGACTCCGGCAAGGCGGAGACGCCGATGCCGGGAGGAGGACATTTGGCGAGCCATGAAGTCCTGGAAAGCCTCGTCTGGTGACGGAAGCCAACAAGGAGGAAGTGATGCAAACCTACAGCCGGCGGCAACTTTTCCAGTTCGCGGCAGGGGCAGCGGCGGCTGCTGGTACCGGGCAGCTTTTCGGCAAGGCAACGGCCGGCGTGCCGGAAGAAGCATCCAAGAAGGCCCTACGGCTGGGCCTGCTGGTCAGGATCGCGGATGATCCCGAAAAGGTCATGGCCCACGTTCACGGGCTAGGCTTGCCCACGGCCCACGTGATGATCTGGGACTTCTCACCTGCCATGGCTGCCCGGCTGCGAGATGCACTCGACCGCTACGAAGTGGAGGCGACGGTTCTCTACTCGTCCGGGCCCGGAGAGGAGAAGTACGACTTGGTCGATGGCCCCCCCGGCTTCGGACTGATCCCGTCCCGGTATCGGCGGCAAAGGATTGATCAGCTGAAGAGAGCCTCTGACTTCGCAAAGCGCGTGGGTGTGCCGGCGCTGTTTAATCAATGGGGCTTTATTCCCGAAGTTCCGAGCGACCCGTTGTACGAACCCACGGTTGAGGCGGTGCGCGAGATTGCCGTCCACTGCAAGGGGAACGGCCAGATGTTCTTCAACGAGACGGGGCAGGAAACGCCCATCACCCTGCTTAGGACGATTCAGGACGCGGGAACGGACAACCTGGGGCTGGTTCTCGACGCGGCCAACCTGGTGCTGTACGGCAAAGGCAATCCGGTCGATGCCCTCGATGTCATCGGAAGCTATGTACGGGCCATCCATGTCAAGGGCGGCTTCTATCCCACGGACCCCAAGCATCTGGGGCGGCAGGTTCCTGCCAGCCAGAGCAGCAAGGTGGACTGGCCGCGAATCTTCCAGCGCCTGAAGGAGCTCGGTTATGACGGCACGGCGACCATTGAGGCTGGGAGCCCGGGGTTCGGAGGCGACCAGGAGATTCTCGGGGATAAAGCTTATCTCGAGGGGCTGATCGCCCAGGGCTGAGCCAGGTGTCCGGTGCCTAAGACATGGAGGGGACGTCCATGATAGGCAGAGTTTTCCGCAGGAGCTTTTAGCCCGTGCGTGAGAACCAGAAGACACGGCACCGATCGCCAAGGCCCAGAGGGCCGGCCGCCAAACGTCAGCCCAGCCCGTAAGGGCTGGGATCGTATCGCGATGACGAGCACCGTAGGTGCGGCACCCGTGTCGTCCGATCTCATTCAGGATCGCTGGGCAAGCATGGTGCCGCGCCTATGGCGCTCAGATTCTCGTCTGGATCGAAACCCAGCCCTTACGGGCTGGGCTGACGTTTGGCGGTCGGCCCTCTGGGCCTTGGCGATTCGGCGGGATCTGCCGTGTCTTTCGTTCTCACGCAAACACTAAAGCCCTCCTTTTCTCGATTGTTTACGGCCCGGCTAAACCTCAATTTCCTGTACGTGGATGCTGGTAGGTCCGCGTGTGCGGTTTTCTCGCAAGGAAAACCGCATGAAGTGCCATGGCTCATTAGACCTATACAGGAAATTGAGGGAAGCCGTGCCCTGATACAAAGCAGGAGTTTTTTCGCAGGCTGTGCCGCCGTCCTGCTAGCGGTTTCGATGGAAGAGGAATGTCCCTCAGTGGCTAAAGCCAGCTCAGCTACGAGGTCCGATTATGTACGGGCTGAAGCCCGTACCCTTCAAAGACGGCACTCTGTTTTTCTGGAGTTGTGGTCGACCGGGTTCGGGTTATTTCGTCAACGCATCCCGCCCGGCAATTCTGATCATCGCTGCGACGCTGTGTTCCACATCATCGTCCGTGGTGGCCCAACTGGATACGCTGATGCGCATGGCCGCCTGCCCGTGCCACTGCGTTCCTCCACACCAGCAGGTTCCATCGCTTTGCACGCCCGCGATGACTCGCCTGGTTTCCTCAGCGCTGCCGAAGGAGACCAGAACCTGGTTCAAGACCACGTCGTTCAGAATGGCGAAGCCCGCTGCGCGTAGACGATCCGCGAACAACTTCGCTTGTTGACAGTTTCGCTCGATCAACTCGGCCAGCCCGGTTCGTCCCAGAGAACGCATCGCCGCCCACAACTCAACTCCTCGCGCCCGGCGCGATGCTTCCGGCGCGTAATGCCAGGGCTCGCGCCCGATGCCCGGCGTCAGATAAGCGGCGCTCATCGCCATGGCGGCTTGGAGATATTCAGGCCTGCGCACAATCGCCACCGCGGAATCGTAGGGCACGTTCAACCACTTGTGGCAATCGATGGCCCAGGAGTCGGCGTCGCCGGCGCCCGCCAGCAGAGATGCATAACGCGGGGAGACGGCAGCCCAGTACCCGAAAGCGCCATCCACGTGTACCCAGGCGCCCGCCTCATGCGCGCGGGCGCAGACTTCTCCTGCAGGATCAAAGGCGCCCGAATTTACGTTGCCTGCCTGAACACAAACCACTGTGCGGCCATCGAGCGCAGGCAGCGCCTCAGGCCTCATCCGTCCCTGAGCATCGGCAGGAACCCGCGTCACACGCGCACGCCCCAGCCCAAGCATGGATAACGCCTTCAGCAGGGATACATGCACTTCCTCTCCCACCACCACGTGGATCGGGGGCGCCCCAAATAGTCCGTCCTCCTCGACATTCCATCCGGCACGCTGCAAGAGTGCGGTCCGCGCCGCAGCCAGGGCGGTAAAGTTGGCCATCGTGGTGCCGGTGACAAATCCCGCTCCAGATCCCAAGGGCAAACCCAGCAAGTCGACCATCCACGCAAGGACGATCTCCTCCAGCTTGGCTGCGACGGGAGACATGACTTGCATCGCCGCGTTTTGATCCCACGCTCCCGCCAGCCAATTCGCCGCCAGCGCCGCGGGCAACGAGCCACCGATCACGAATCCGAAATAACGTCCGGCTGCGGTTGCGACGGTCGCGGGCGAGCCGAATTGATCCAGCATGGCTAAGACCTCTGCGGGATCGGATGGCGATTCGGGCAGCGGTCCGGCCAGCGCCTCCAATCGCGCCACGTCGGCGGGTAACGGCGCGACCCGCCTTTCGGCAATGCCTTCGAGGTACTGCGCTGCGCGTTCCGCGGTGTCCATGAGCAGAGTTTTCATGGATGGGATCTGGTAGCTTGATGCGCGGGAGTGGTTCACTGTTTCGCTCCCAGCGTGCTCGGCGACCACAGCGCGTTGCCGGCCGGAATATGCTCTACCTTCATCGTGGGAAAGAGCTGGCGCAAATCTTTCGTGCACTGTTCCATGCCCGGCTCCTCGGAGACTTCGTGTCCCAGCAGGATGAGCGCCTTGTGCCGCCCCTGCGCGCTCGCGTCCCGCACATACTCCACCGTCTCCCACTCCGATGCTTCCCCGGCGATGAGCAACTCCACCGGCTCGGGTCGCAACGCCGTGACCTGTTGTTCCAGCCCTGCGGCTCCGGGGCTCAGAGCCACATGCGTGATCATGAGGTTTGGATCTCCAACCACGCGCATGGTGTTTGCCTTCAGCTTAGCCTGTAGCTGCTTCGCCAGGGCGCCAAGGCTTACCGGCGGAATTGTCGCGTGGAATGGATCATTCGGCTGGATATAGCTCTGCCAGCCGAGGGCTTCGATTAAACCAAGCGCAATATGATCAGGCGCCGTTCCGTGGATCTCATCGTGCAGTCGAAAGACCACCATGTGGTGTTTCTCGATGAATGCCAGCTTCTCCTGGTAAACAGGATCGCTCAAAAAAAAAGTGGTGTTATCGCGATGATTGTAGAAAGTCGGTTCGTGCGTGATAACCAGGTTCAATCCACGCCGGTTCGCCTCCCGCAGGACTTCCATCGTGTCCAGGAACGTTGTAGCGATACCGGTTACTGGCGTGGCGGGATCTCCGGCCTTCACGGTGTCCACCGTGTCGGCAACCGGAGCAGGATACCGCTCCTGGATACGACGAATCACCTGGCTAGCTGTGGACGTCTGGGCCACTCCGCAGAGAGGGAGCACCGTGGCACAAAGAAAGATCATCACCAAGCGCATTTATGAATCATGCACGCAACCAGCACCGGCGCACAAATCTCCGGCACCCGTCCTCGGCGAGAAAAGGAGAGCCAGACGCCAGCCTTGCTCTTGCGGATTAGGGCAACAGACCGAAGACAGCAACACTCGTCTGCGTGCCTACGTACACCTTGCCATTCGCGATCGTGGGGGTAACGAACTTGTTGTCGGAAAAATTATCCCGGCCGTTGGGCGCTTGATTGCTGTCATAGAGCTCGGTGGGTATGTTGTTGGGATCGTAGGCGTGCAAGACTCCCGCGCCATTCTGGTTTTCGATGGCCCACACAATGCCGTTCTGTGATCCATTGGAGCTTACGCTCGGAGTGGCGCCGGGATAGCCGAATGTATTGGCAGACTCGGCCGCCGGAGTGGTAGCCAGCAATGCATTGGTGATGGGAAACGACTTGAGGTGATCGCCCACGCCCGCATAATAGACGGTGTTGTTGAAGAGAGCGGCCATCGACCAGGCGCCTCCACTCAGAGCATCCGGAATCTCCTGATAGACCGCATTGTTGCTGCTGGCATTGAACTTGCCCATGTTGTCGCGATTGACCACATAGATATTTGTGTCCTTACCGGCGCCCACGGCGAGGTGGCGCACGACTCCGCCGGCGTCCGTTTGATCGGGCAGCAGCATCGCTCCGCCGGAGCCCAGATCCTGGTCGGCGTCGCTCTCGGATTGCAGGTTGTAGGCGGCGAAATAATCCGCGGCTGCGAGCACGTTACCGGTGGTCGATACCTTCATGAAGGAGTTGCCAAAGTCTCCGCTGGAAGGAAAGCCGTTCGTGTTCAGCGTCGAGTCAAAGGTTCCGTTTGCATCCAGGAAAAAGATATTTCCTTGTGTATCCGCGGCCAGTCCTGCGCCGCTCATCCACACCGCGCCCTCACCATCGCCATAGTGCGGAGTGGAAGGGCCATTCGGGGTCAGGTTCAACACACTGGTTTGCTTGAGCGTGGTTTCACCGTACGCCATGACCCAACCGGTGTAAGGATCATCGTCGCAGTGCGATGTCCATGCCAGGTAGATCTGGCTGTTCATCAGCAGCAACCCGACCCGCTCCGCGTATTGACCGGGATCGAAGACCTGCATCCCATTCGTGGAACCGTACCCGTTTCCCGGGAAGCTGGCCTGAATTTCCGACGGGCTGCCCGCGAGCTCCGCGCCTGTGGTCAGGTCTAATGCGTGCAGCCGCTGGTGGTAGTTACTGCTCGCGTCCTTTGACATGGCTACAAAAAACACTGTCCCGTTCGGACCATTGGCGCGGTCGATCACCGGCGTGTCGGTAATGCCAATCTGGGGCGAAATTTGGTCACAGCCATGGTTGTCACTGGTTGTCTCGTTCGCTCCCAGCGCGGTGACTTTCCACAGCTGCGTACCCGAGTCCGCGTCGAAAGCGTAAGCGCTTGCATTTTCAGTAACTACGATGAGCACATTATGGGTCTGCCCGGCAATCGATAACCCGCTTACATACAATGGCTGCGCGTCCACCTTGCCGTCTACCGGCAGCTCACTAAGCTTGCCAAAGGTGTTGACATTGACATTCTGCGGCGTGAGCGTGGTCTCCGAGGCGTTCCACCCGTCGCGTGCATTGTCATTGTGATAGGTCGTGACATTCACTCCAGAGGAAGCCGCTAATGTAAGCGCCAAGGTAGCGGTATGGCTGAGCGAGCCCGAGGTGCCGGTAAAGACGACGCCGGCACTCCCTGGCTGGGCGCTGTTACCCGCCGTGAGCGTGACGCTTTGCGGCGTGCCCGGGGTAAGAGAAAGCGTAGCCGGGTTGGCCGTCACGCCGGCCGGTAACCCGCTGAGCGCAACGCTGACTGTCCCGGTGAACCCGTTCAGCGCAGTCGCCGTGAGCTGTACCGGTTGGCCAGCTCCCCCTGCGGTCAGACTGAGGGCCGCGGGGCTGACGGCCAGCGAAAAGTCCGGTTGAGTGGATGGGGGCGCAGTTACCGTGACGGCCACGGATGCGGTATGTGTGAGGCTGCCCGATGTGGCCGTCAACGTGGCCGTCGATGACCCGGCTGCTGTTCCTACCGGGGCAGTCAGGGTAAGCGTGGCAGCGGTTCCCGGAGTCAGCGTGATAGGCGACGGCTGCGCTGTTACCCCGGCAGGTAAGCCAGTTATCGTTACCGGAACGTTAGCGGAAAACCCATTCTGGGCTGTCGCGAGCAGAGATACCGTAGCCGGTGTGCCATTGGCGGGTAAGGTTACTGTTGCCGGCGTGGCGCTAAGTGAGAAGTTGGGCGTCGTCGACGCCGCCTGAACCGTAAGCGAAGCCTGCGTGGTTGCTGACTGGCCACTCACCGTGGTCGTAAAGGTGACGGTCGCGGTGGTGACGGGCGCCGAGGAGGCGGCCGTAAACATCAGCGGCAGCGCTGCCCCAGGGGTAGCCGACAAGGTCGACGGGGTGACGGTGACGCCGGTGGGAAGGCCAGTGACCGAGATCGTTGCCGCACCGGCGCCTGCCGGTGCGGCCAACAGCAGGGAAGCCGCTTGTCCGGTGGTGCCCGCCGTAAGACTAATGGTCGAAGGTGTAAGTGTAAGCGTAGGCTGAGAGCCGTTATTGCCGTTGCTGCTATCGCAGGAGGTAAGACCGCCGGCGAGCAAGCCGCAGGCAAAGAGCGAAAAAAGGACCTTTGCGATTCGGTTGAGGCGATACATGGACAGTGGCATGGCGGCTCCGGGAGATACGGGTTGGTCTGCCAGGCAGGCCATTCATAAAGCTGGTCTTGTTCACCGGGAAGCCGATCACAAGCCCCTCCAAGTTAGGGTGAACATTCTAACCATCCCGCCGAAAGTGTTATGCCACAATCACACTTTAGGAACAGGGTTGTTGCAGAAAGAAGCACCATGCCTTGACGTGAATCGTCGTGCCTGACGCACCGCGCCAGTTTACGGGTTAAGATGCTCAATCCCGCTGAAAGGGAAACAGTATTTCTTTACGGGCAATCCGGTTTAGGATCTGAGGAATAACTGAGGGGTAAATATGTTTATGTTGTGGCAAACTTAAGGAAAAGTTCTTGACAGCATAAAAATCTTTTGGTATTGGTCGGTGCCAGGAGCTTGTTTCTGGTTTTGTTTATGCGCCGCGCGTCACAGCACGCAGAGTATCAAACCCGCGGTGGTGAATTGTGCGGCCTGCATCCTTTTAAGTGCTCACAGGGCGCTTCTGTATTCCTCCAAACGACTTTACGACGAGAAGTTGGGCGCTGAGGCCGAGATGATGCCAGCGCGTATCTCGCCGCTATCGGGCAGTGGCTCTTAAATAATAAAGAGATGCTTCGCTGCCGTTCAGAGATCCTTGTGGGTTCTCGTTTCGGAGCAAGTCCTTTCGCGATTTGGTCCTGGAGTCAGTGATGAAAGTGCTCATCTTCCTCCCTCGGTTCGATCTTCAAATACGCGTCGCCAAGGCGCTCTGCTCAGCACAATTTGTGGTGGAGACGGCAGACTCCGCGAAAGAGTGCCTACAGTTCGCCCAATTCGCCCAGTACGAGGCTGTTTTATTCGATTCCGAATCTCTTGTCTTTGCCGACGCTCTCGCCCTGGTAAGGCTGCTGCGCCAGGAAAGCTCTGATGCATCCATCTTTGTCTTTGCTCGATACCTGGATTTGGAGCAGCGCTTGTGTCTGTTCGAAGCTGGGATTGATGACTGCGTAAGGGAGCCGTTCCATGCTTCGGAACTGGCCGTGCGCCTGGGCCTTTCGATACGGCTGCGGCAGGCTGCTTCCAACCCTGTGGCACTCCAAGCCGTGAGCATGCTGCGCTGCGGCGATCTGGAACTGGATCTGGTGCGGCGCAGAGCGGCGCGGCTGGGAACGGTCATCGATCTGCGGCCAAAGGAATTTCTGTTGCTTGAATACCTGGTACGGAACGTAAACCGTCCCGTGACCCGCACCATGATCCTTGAGCATGTGTGGAACTCCTCGTTTGAGGGTTTGACCAACGTTGTCGACGTGTATATCAGCGCCTTACGCAGCAAAGTGGATCGGGGCTTTCCGCAAAAGTTGATTCAGACCAATCGCGGCATCGGCTATACCTTTACCTGCGTCAACGCCCCCATCCCGCCGTCAGCCGGCAATTCCGGGAGAGACGATAGAAGTGTAGCCGCTTCTTAAGCTGGTGTGTAAAGACACCGTTGGCCATGACCCGTGCACGCGATCGGTTGAACCGATCCCTGTTACGGGGTTCGCTGCATCGGGAATCTGGGTCCGAGACATGAATTGCGAGAAAGGTCCACCCATGGCAGGAATTGGTTTAAGGCTTCGTACCATTCGCCGGCAGTGGCAACTCTCTTTGCGCGAGGTGGAAGAACGATGTCTCCGCTTTGCCCAGCAGCAGGGTAATCAGTCCTACCAGGTATCCGCCAGCTGGCTGGACCGCCTGGAACGGGAAGAACACGAACTTACTGTCAATAAGCTCATTGTTCTGGCCGATATCTACAATCTCCCCGCCGAGCAACTGTTGCGCTCCATCTATCCCGGAGATTCCCAACCCCTGCGTCAACTTTCCAGTCCTAATGCCACCATGTTGTTGACGGAAGGACCTCTGGAGGAGCAGGCGAGGTATTTGCTTCCCGACACGCTCGGTCTCGATCAGCCACCGGATGAGACTACGCTGCTCGCGGTGGAGAATACCTCGTCGCTGGCGCCCTTTCGGCGAGGCATCATCGGGAAACGCGACCGCACCCTGGATCCGATGATTCCCGCCGGCTCGATTGTTCAGATCGATACCCAGAAGCGTGCCATCTCTTCGCGCAGAGACTGGAACCACGAGTTTCAGCGGCCCATCTATTTCTTGACCACGCGGGATGCCTACGTCTGTGGCTGGTGCGAACTGGACAGGGCTTCTGATTGGTTGACTCTCATCCCTCACCCGCTGTCACCCGCTTCCAGCCGGCGATGGAGATACCGAAAAGAAATAGAAACCATCGGCCGCGTCACCTTTGTGGCCATTCGATTGAGCCCGTGAGTATTTGTTGGTCAGCAGATGCCCATCCAGCTAAAGCGCCTCTTCTAACTTTGCCAGCATGGAAAAATTCACTGCCTGGTAGAGGTCGAGGAGACGGCGGGTCATGAGGTAATAAGTCACCACCGCACGCTGCGCATAGAACGGAAAGGAGATTTGCAGGTTCCCGGTCTGGGCTGCTCCCTTCAGCCGATCCACATGCCATCTCAACTCGCGGGCATCCAGGCGTAGCCGCTCTGCTATCACTAGCGCCTCTGGATACCACTTCTGGAGGTAGAAAGCCAGGTCGATCAGTATTTCACTATTCTTCTCCAGCGCCTCAAGCCCCTCGAGTCCACCAATCAAACTCCAAAGTTGGGTTGGCTCAAGATTCGCAGCTTGAGGGGTTTGCCTGCGCTCGCCAGATTCGTCCACCAGGTCGAGGGCAACCTGGGCGATGGTATTGCGGTCGATCCAGGTAAGCTTTTTGAGCAGGTCTTCCCAGCTTGCCTGGGGCGAGCGGCGGGCCCGGGAGTAGTAATATCCGGCAATCGAAAGGAGCAGACTAAGAAAAATTCCGATCGCAGATAGGAAATAGAAGTTATGCATAGTCACATTCTTTTCCGTGATCGCAAGTTTTTAAGATCGTATTCCAATCTTCTTTGCAAAGTAAACAGCCTTTCGTGCATTTCTTCCGTCATTTCGCGAGAAATTTCTTCCTTTTGCCACAGCATGACGGCCCAGTAGGCAACACAGACCAGGTAAGCAGCTATGCGAATATGCGATAGGAAAACAAAGGCCCGTACTTCGCGGCCGACTCCGAAGTAACTATGTCCAGTCTCGATCAACAGACTGACCAGGGAGTAGGCGCCAAGTCCCTGGGCTATCTTCGCCACGTGGGTTTTCCAGGGAAGGCGCGCACTTATGGAGAGGGCCATCATGAGAACAAAGAGTTCACTCATCAAGGCCGCCGCAAACAGGGTGCCTTTGGTGACAAACGATTCCACCCACGTTCGCGCCGGCGGGCTTGCCAGCCAACTGAGTCCCAAAGCCACGGTAACGCTCAGGGCCGCCATCCAGAGGAAGCTCCCCCGGACATCGCGCGCCCACACACCGACGGGCCGAAAAACGCGGCTGGCAATCTCGTAGGCGATGCCAAGCTGCAACATCGTGTCGAGTATGGCCAGCGACCAATACGTATAAAAGTAGCTATCTTTGGTTCCGTAGCTATGGACAAAATACAGAACGATGGTTCTGATGACGCTCAGTATGGCAAGGGCGGTAAAGAATGGAAAACTCTTCGCCAGGCGCCGATAGGAAAGGACGAAGAGTAACGCGAGATTCTCTAAAAGCCCGACCGCCCAGAAGGAGAAATCTATCCCCGTGAGATGCATAGTCGGGAGTCTCCTTCAAGGCGGTCAAGAAGAGAGCGCTGCTTGAGGGTATTTTACGCCAAGCCAAGGTACGCGAGGATTACTTGGACTACTCCTGGTTCCGGATCTGCGCCGGTTTGTGCGGAGGCGGCTGGAGCAACGAGCGCCAAAAGTGCTGCGCCGATAATGAGTTTCGAAGCCAGGTGCTTGAACATGGTAGGTCTCCTCGATGAGCGCAGATATGCGCTGCACGGAGACTAAGGAAGGAACGCAAAAAATCCGAGATATTAGCCTCTGCTGTTGTGTATCCGTAACATAGTGCGGCGATCCCTAAGAGAGAACTCGCGGCCATTCATCTGGTCATAAGTGACTGTGATATGAGTAACTCTGCCGTGCCAGCTTCGATTACTGTTTCCGATCCGCAACAGCACTCGATGTCCACTCGCTCTCCCAGGAGTGCTTGGTTTATTGATTTCCTGGCGTAACTTCTATGCCTTCGGGTGGCACTCGCACGCAGGAACTGACCCGGTGCCGCAATAAAAGTCCCCGTATCTTCACCTGAAGACTTGTCTGCCGTCCAGTCGTCTTTCCTTTTGGTGATAGATACTAAACAGTTGCTGAATAGCTGATACACAGTTATTGACAGGATCAAGTTTGTTCTGGTATTGCTCAGTGACTATGTAACACTTTGCTATCTCTCTTGGGTCTGTGCATCGTGCAGGCTAAGTATCGACACGGCGGTTAAGTGGAAGTGGCGGCCTGCATTTGTAATTGCTCACCGGGCGCTGTCATTTCCTCGGCAGACCCCTGCGAATCTCCCGCATGGCTGCTTAGGACTCACCTCGCCATTGAAAAATGCCTGTGCGTTGTTTCTTTTGGGCCCGCTCAATCGTCGAATCAGCCTTGGAGCTACTCATGAAAGTGCTCACCTTCCTCCCCCGATGTGATCTAAAAAGACGCGTTGAAAAAGGACTCAGCTCGGCGCAGTTTGTCGTGGAGACGGTCGTCTCAGCCAAGGAGTGCCTGGAGTTCGCCCAGTTCGCGCAATACGAAGCTGTTCTGGTCGATTCGGATTCTCTTATCTTTGCCGATGTCCTGGCCCTGATACGGCTGCTGCGACAGGAGAATTCCGACGCAGCGCTCTTTGTCTTCGCCCGCTACCTGGATCTGGAGCAACGTTTGCTTCTATTCGAAGCCGGGGCGGATGACTGCGTGCGTGAGCCATTCTTTGCCTCGGAGTTGGCCGTGCGGTTGGGCCTGTCCATACGGCTGCGCCAGGCAGCTTCCGATGGAGTGGCATCGAATGGGGTGAATGTTTTGCGCTCTGGTGATCTGGAACTGGACCTGGTGCGGCGAACAGCCGCGCGGCTGGGTAAGGCCATCGATCTGCGGCCCAAGGAATTTCTGTTGCTCGAATACCTGGTACGGAACGTTAATCGGCCAGTGACGCGCACTATGATTCTGGAGCACGTGTGGAACTCCTCCTTCGAGGGTTTGACCAACGTAGTCGACGTGTACATCAGCGCTCTGCGCAGCAAGGTAGATCGTGACTTTCCTCAGAAGTTGATTCAGACCAATCGCGGTATTGGTTATACCCTTATCTGCGTCACGCCGTTTCCTGAACACCAAATGGCCGCACGCGTTGAACCTGCCAACAGATTTTCTGTCGCCTCGGCTGGAAACGGCGCAGTGGAGAAACCCCGGGTTTCGAAAGCGCGGGGGCTCATCCACGCCCAGAGATTTGGCCAATGTGAACCGCTTTAGCAATTGAGCAGAAACGGTCTGCTGAACGCGCTGCCACTTCGAATAGAGGGCGGCAAAGACAGTTAGGCCGCCGCCCTGACTTTTGACACATCTCGATGAATCATTTTTAATCTCTCTCCCATAAACCCTTCAGCTTCCGTTATTAAAGTCTCTGAATCAGGATTCCCTGGACAGAGACAAGGAGGCGCAGATGGCTTCAGTAACTGCAGTTGCGACAGAATCTTCCCTCCCGTTGCACCGTCTCCCCGCTATTCCCTGTAACCCATGGTTGTGTTCGCTGGTGGTACTGGCGTGCGACGCGATTTCTCTCACGTTTACGGCGAGCCTGGTGCTTTTGGGCAGGCATGTCACCGGCGGAGGCCTCGACCTCCATCGCTATTTCGCTCTCTGGCCGGCCCTGGGAGTGTTCTTCGCCATCTTTGCCGCCTCCAGCCTCTATCCCGGCATCGTTCATAACGCGGTCACTGAACTTCGCCGTCTTGGCCTTGGCCTCACTGTAAGTTTTCTGGTCATGGGAGGCCTGATCCTGATTACCCGAAGTACCGATAACTACCCCCGGCGTGTTCTTTTCCTATGGTGGTCGATGGCCATGGTGATCACCCCACTCCTGCGATCCGTGGTGCGGGAGCTGGCGTGCCATAAGTCCTGGTGGGGAATCCCGATCGCTGTGTTTTACACCGGCGTCGAATCAGCGGAAATCATTCGCGAGCTCGAAAAGCATCCCGAGATCGGGCTGAAGCCGGTGGTCATTCTTTCCTCCCCTCATGCCGTCCGGCCACGGCATCCACTGCCGGTGATCGACATGCGATTTGCCGCGGAGGTCAGGGCCAGCGGCGTGGACCGCGTCCTCATAGCCCTGCCCGACGCCGGTTGTGGAAAGTTGCTGCGGGATCTGGAGCTCTTTGAGAGTCTCTTCCCGCGGTTGCTGATCATGCATAGTTCGCCCGCTCTTTACAGCTTGAGCGTCGATGCCCGGCAAATTGGTGGTTCCCTCGCGGTAGAGGTGAGAAGAGATTTGCTTCTCCCGCTTCCCAGGTTGGCCAAGCGGCTCATGGATTTGTTGATCGTTTGCCTGGTTTTGCCGTCGGCCGGGATCATCATTGCTCTGCTCGGCGTCCTGGTAAGACTTGAATCGCCCGGACCGGCCTTCTATGGTCATCGTCGCATTGGCCGCGATCGCTCTTCATTTTGTGCCTGGAAGCTGCGCACCATGCAGGTCGACGGTGACGAATTGCTGCGGAAGGTCCTGGCTGAGGACGGCACGCTGCGCGAGGAATGGAATCGCGACCGCAAGCTGCGGTGTGACCCGCGCATCACCCGTGTGGGCAGATTCCTAAGGAAGACGAGTCTCGACGAATTACCGCAGCTGTGGAACGTCTTGCGTGGGGAGATGAGCCTCGTGGGTCCCCGGCCGATCGTGGAAGAGGAAGTGGGCTCCTACGGCCAGAACTTTTCGCTCTATTGCCGAGTCACGCCGGGCCTCACCGGTCTCTGGCAAGTCTCCGGCCGCAACAAGGTAAGCTCACGCGATCGGGTGCTCCTGGATAGCTACTATGTGCGCAATTGGTCTCCGTGGCTCGATCTTCATATCCTCGCGCGCACCGCCAAGGTTGTCTTAACTGGCCAGGGCGCTTACTGACGCACCTCAACCAACGGAGTCAAAAAGAAAATGACAAAGAAAGCAAAAGACCCGCGAGTCCTGGTCACCGGGGCGGCCGGCTTCATTGGCGCCCATCTCGTCCACCGGCTTCTTGCGGATGGATTTGAAGTGATCGGGGTAGACAACCTAAACAACTACTATGACCCGCGGCTTAAGGACGCGCGGCTTAGAAAGCTTTGCATAGGCCCCCGATTCTGGTTCATCCCGCTCGATCTCGCGGACGGAGAGGGTGTGCAAAGCCTCTTTGGCAAAGGTGAGTTTGAGGCCGTCGTTCATTTGGCTGCGCAAGGGGGGGTGCGGCGCTCGATTACCAATCCCGACGAGTATGTGGCCAGCAATCTGGTTGGATTTGTGAATGTACTGGAGGGTGTTCGGGCCTGTGCGTGCCATCATTTCATCTTTGCTTCTTCCAGTTCGGTCTATGGGTCGCACAACAAGATTCCTTTCGCTGAAGACGACCCCACGGATTTTCCGGTCAGCCTCTACGCGGCGACGAAGAAGAGCAACGAGGTGATGGCCCACGCGTACAGCCATCTGTTCCACATCCCGACGACGGGACTTCGATTCTTCACCGTCTACGGTCCGTGGGGCAGGCCGGATATGGCGATCTTCAAATTCGTCGATGCGGTCATGGCGGGCCGCGCGATTGAGCTTTATAACTTTGGCCGCATGCAGCGCGATTTCACTTTCGTTGACGATGTTGTGGAGGGAATTGTTCGCCTGTTGCCCCTGCCGCCGGAATGTGTCAGTTCTGCCGGGACAGATGTACACGCGCCCATGCGGCTCTGCAACATCGGAAACCAACGGCCGGTCCGGCTACTCCACTTGATTCGAACGATCGAGAGATGCCTGGGACGATCCGCCGACATTCGCCTGATGCCCATGCAGCCAGGGGATGTCTACGAAACGCAGGCTTGCGTGGATAAGCTCACAGAAGTAACAGGATATTGCCCACAGTTCTCGATCGAGGAAGGCATACAAAGGTTCGTGGAGTGGTACCTCTGCGAGTATCTTCCGATGGGCATGGCAGACACTCCCCTCTATCAGCAGCCCTTGCCGGTTCAGAACGACTACCAGGATGTTGTCCCGGCCGCCCGGGAGGGATAGGTCTACCCCTCGGTATGCTCTCCATATCCGCTCAGCACCGGCCGTTGCCCGATCAGTGCAGAAAGGCTCTTTGCATTCATGGATCCGATCATCCTATATGTCATTATCAGCCTTGGGTTCGTCCTTCTGCTCTTGCAATGGATGAAGCTCGCCGAGTTGAGCCGCAAAAGTACGGATCTTCGCCCCATCCTGGAGACGCTGCATATCTTGCAAAGCGACCGTGGGCTGCTCGATCGAGGGATGCGTGACGAGAACTCGCGTAACCGCCAGGAACAAGCCATCGAGTCGCAGGCATTGCGCTCGGAGGTCGTTGCCACTCTGCTTACGGTGGGTGACTCGGTTGCCGCCAAAGTTGGCGGCGTTAGCCAGGCAAATGATGTAAGGGCCGAACAGCTACGCTTCGCTTTGGAACAACGGATGGATTCGTTTGCGTCGGAATCGGCGCGCAAGACCGAAGGTCTGACGCAATCCCTCGGTGCTTCATCGACGTTGTTGCGGGAGGAGGTATCGGCCAAATTGAGCGATTTCAAGAATTCGCTCGAAGCCTCGGTGAGAGAGGCGAATCAGCTTCAGTGGGCGCAAATGGAGAGTCTTTCCGGAGCCGTTCGAACCCTGCAGTCCAGTCTGGAACAGAGACAGATACAGCAACAGACGGCGATCGACGCCAAGCTCGCGAACCTGGGACAGTCTGTCTTATCGACCCTGACTGGAATCTCTCAGCTGCAGAAGGCTGAGATGCAGGATTTAAAGGCGACGGTGGATTCCCGGCTCTCGACCATTCAATTCGAAAATGAGAAAAAGTTGGACCAGATGCGGCAGACCGTGGACGAGAAGCTGCAGGGCACCCTGGAAGCCAGGCTAGGAGAGTCCTTCAGGCAGGTCAGCGAGCGTTTGGAGCAGGTTTATTCGGGACTCGGCGAGATGAAAACGCTGGCTAGCGGAGTAGGCGATTTGAAGCGCGTTCTGACCAATGTGAAGACCCGCGGAACATGGGGAGAGGTACAGTTGGGTGCGATCATCGAACAACTTCTTGCGCCCGAGCAGTTCTGCAGAAATGTGACCACTTCCGGCAGCGGTGAGCGCGTTGAGTACGCCGTGAAGTTACCCGGCCGCGACAGCAGCGGCGAACCAGTCTGGCTTCCCATCGACGCGAGTTTCCCCATGGAGGATTATTTGCATTTGATGGAAGCATCGGAGAGGGGGGACGGGGAAGCATCTGAGAAAGCCTCGCGCCAACTCGAGATGACTTTAACGGTATGCGCCAAGAATCTTAGCGAGAGGTACCTTGCGCCTCCTTTTACGACCGACTTCGGCATTCTGTTTCTTTCGACGGAAGGGCTTTATGCAGAGGCGATGCGACGCCCTGGCTTCGCCGACGCGATCCAGCGGGATTATCGGGTGGTGTTATCGGGACCGAGCACGCTCGCGGCGCTGTTGAACGCCTTGCAGATGGGCTTTCGGACGCTGGCAATACAGAAGAGATCGAGCGACGTGTGGGAAACGCTAGGGTCGGTGAAGACTGAATTCAGAAAGTACGCCCAAGTCTTAGTGATCGTTAAGAAAAAGCTAAGCCAGGCACAGGATTCGATCGACAATGCGCAGACCCGCACCAGGGCCATCCAGCATACGCTGCGGGATGTAGCGGGAGCTGAAGCAATTGAATTGCCCGATGAAACCGAGTCCGAGGACGGAGAAGCGGACAGGATGCCGATTCTAGCCACGGCCATGCAGGAAGAATAGAGTGATGGGATAAGCCGAGTGTCGCGCCACCGAGTCTGTGTGAGAACCCACGCAGGGCCCTGACCCCTGGACGGGTGCCTCATGTTCGCGATTTCCGCGTAATGGGTTG
Source organism: uncultured Acidobacteriaceae bacterium (assembly GCA_963743365.1). Lineage (GTDB taxonomy): Bacteria > Acidobacteriota > Terriglobia > Terriglobales > Acidobacteriaceae > PALSA-350. The sequence goes on along the minus strand of CAVUQE010000029.1, from coordinate 476,159 downwards.
AAGACGATCGGGCGAAGCCCGTTCCAAAGTTCTTATGCCACCGCCGCAGGTTGGGTAAAAGCATTCGAAAAAGATCGTATCCGGCCCATGTACGCTGGGGCGAACATGGGGCACCCGTCCAGGGGTTAAGGTCTGGTGTTTCTGAGTGGGTTCGCGCAGGGCTGGGATGTCGATCGTGCGACGCTGAGTGCCGTCGGCGCGGCACTCAACTGCCTTGCCCGACTCTTCAGCCCCAGTTCGCATCCAAATATCTTTGAAACCAGGAGGCTTCCGGATTCGTCTGGGAATCAGCGACACCAGTAGCTACTTGACGTTGCTGTTTTGGGACCGGACCAGTAGGCGTCGCCCGGTTGAAGGGAATGCATGCCCATCGCAAGACGACTCGGTCTCCTGATTTTTGCTCCCGTGCTCTTCGTCGCTGTGCTCTCCGCCCAGCAAGAAGCATCGCCAACCCCAGCCACCGCTACCACCATCGATCTCGACGTGGTAGTTACCCCAAAGACCGGGCGGCCGGTCGCCGATCTCCAACGACAAGACTTCACCATTCTTGATAACAAGACCCCTCAGCCCATCACCTCCTTCCACGCTTTTGGCGGCAGCCAGGCTCCCATTGAGGTCATCATCGTTATCGACGCGGTGAATGTTCCATACGATCGGATCGCCTTTGAACGGGGAGAAATTGATAAGTTTCTGCACGCTAATGGCGGCCGGCTTGCGTACCCGACCACGGTCGCCTTTTTTACCGATAAGGGCGTGCAGGTTCAGCAGGGATTCTCCGCCGACGGCAACGAGCTGAGTTCTTCTATCGACAACTACGCCGTTGGCCTGCGCGACATACACCGCTCCTCGCAATTCGAAGCCAGCGACCGCTTTCAGATTTCCATCAATGGGCTCCGTGCGCTGGTTGGGAACCTGGCCGATCGCCCAAACCGCAAGATCGTTCTCTGGGTCTCTCCAGGCTGGCCCCTTCTTTCCGGTCCCGGAATTTACCTGGATGCCAGGCAACAGGACCAACTTTTTGCGACCGTGGTCGATCTTTCCACTCGGCTTCGCCAGGCTCATGTCACGCTTTACGCCGTTAATCCCATCGGCGCCGCGGAGTCGGTCGGCCGCACTTTCTACTATCAGGAGTTCCTGAAGGGCGTTCCTAAGGCGGGGAAGGTCCAGGTGGGCGATCTCTCGTTGCAGGTCCTAGCGGCGCAGAGCGGAGGGCTCGTCCTAAATGGCAGCAACAACGTTGCCGGTCTTTTAGAGCAATGCATGGCGGACACCGAGGCATACTACCGGCTCTCCTTCTCTCCCAAACCCTCCGAACATCGTGACGAGTATCACCATCTCGTAATCCAGTTAGCCAAGCCCGGCTTAACGGCGCGCACCCGGGATGGCTATTATTCGCAGCCTTAGGGAAGTGTCCGAAGGGATCTTCGGGCGGGGGCGGCTTGCAGTATCTTGGGAGGGTGACAACGTCACCACAATCCGGTGACCTGGCATTGCCGCTGCCATCCGCACCGCAATCCAGGGACTCGGCTGACCAGGAGCTGCCGCAAACTCTCCTCCAGGAACTCTGGCTCACCGCCAAGGCCGCAGACGGCGGGCTAACATGCGATGAGCTTGGCGCTGCCTTGTACGCCGTGGGCACAAAGTTCAACTACGGTTTGCCCTCTGCTGCTCGCGCGGATCGTTCGCAAAAGGCAGATTTCCTCAGAGCCCTCCGCCTTGAAGACCTGGCGCTCGCGACCGCCTGTGTCCTGGGCCGCGAGGTGGCGTGGCGGCGCTTCCTTAACCTTTATCGCGCGTCCCTCACCCAGGCCGCCGTCGCCATCACCAGCTCGAGCACGTTGGGCCACGATCTTGCCGATTCGCTGTACTCGGAGCTCTACGGCCTGCGCGAAGTGGAAGGACAACGCCGCTCTCCCCTCGCTTCCTACTCCGGGCGCGGCTCGCTACTGGGCTGGCTTCGCACCACCCTCGCCCAACGCTATGTGGATCATCACCGGCGAACGCACCGCGAGTCGCCACTCGATACGCTTGACCCTCCCGTGCTTGCACCAGAGCCCACACCGGTTGGCGAGGATCTCACTGACCTGGCCCGTGCCATTACCAGCACGCTGCAGGGGCTTTCCGCGGAAGAGCGCTTCCTGCTCTGCTCTTATTTTCTTGATCGCCAGCCCCTCGCCCAGGTCGCCCGGGTCCTCCACGTTCACGAAGCCACGATCAGCCGCCGGCTGAAGCGGCTGCTTACAGATCTGCGCAAACGGCTGCTGCAGCAACTTCAGGCCGGGGGATTGAGCAAGCGGGCGGCTGAAGAAGCGCTGGGCCACGACCCGCGCGATCTGGAAATCAATCTGCGTGCTTTACTGCAAAGTTCGCAAACCACCTCGTTCTCAGAACAGACGGCAGCGGACGCCGCCGCCGCATCCAGGCAACCATGAGCGACCTTCTCCAGGCCGGGCAGCATCCAGACGCGGACCAGCTCAACGCCTTCGTCGAGCACACGCTGCCCGCGCATGAGCAGCAGAAGACACTCGCGCATCTGGCCGTTTGCCCGGCCTGCCGGCAGATTGTTGCGCTCTCTCTTCCGCCAGTGGACGAGACCTGGCAGCCTGAAGCTGTTCGGCGTCGCTGGTCGCCCCGCTGGTCGCCCGCATGGGTGGTGATTCCCGCCATCGCCGCCCTTATCCTCGTAGTTCTCTATGTCCACAATGAGAGGGCGACCGGCCGTTATACATCCGTGCTATCCCAGATGGCCGATGCTCGTCCATCGGCGCCAGCCCCACCGCCGGCCGCAAGTACCCAGCCGGAAACAACGCGTTCACCGGCGCCACTCGCCCTAAATGCGAACCGGAATCGCGCGCTGACCCCTCCAAGACAGATCCCACCGGTCATGCAGCCGTCTCGAGAACCGGGCGGCGCCGGTGGCAGTGCAGGTGGTGTCATGGGCGGTGTTCTGGGAGGCATCGGAGCCTCACCAACGCAGCCACCTGCGCCTGCCTTTGCGGCCTCATCGGCGAGCGCCGGCGGACCGGTGACCGCGCTGGCGGTCGATCGCCTTCAATCTGCTTACTACAGCCCAAGTCCTCTGCCCAGCCGTCTCGCCGTTCTCTCGATGGCCTCGCGCGGCAACCAGCGCATCGCCATTGACACCGGTCACCACGTGTTCTTCAGCGAGGACGAGGGCAAGAACTGGAAATCCTTAGCTTCGCCATGGAAGGGCCGCCCAGTCAGTGTCGTGCTTGCTTCCGCGGTATCCTTCGGTAGTGTTAGGGCGTCCCTCAAATTAAGTTCTCATCCCGCGGCGACGACTAGCGCAACGTTGTCCGGCACCGTTACAGATCCTGCCGGCGCGGTGATTCCCGGCGCAACTCTGACCGCCAGCAACTCCAGCGGCGTGCTGGTCGGCAGTGCGACTACAGACAGCCACGGCCAATATCGCATGGAAGCTCTGGCGCCCGGCGGCTATGGGATCGTAGCCCAGGCGACAGGTTTCAAAACGCAGTCGTTCGCTGCGCAGGTGACGGCCGGGCAGCAAGCCGTCGCGGACGTTACGCTACGCCCAGGTTCGGCCTCTCAGACGGTCAACGTCCAAGCATCTCCCGCTGCCCCGGATATTTCGTCCGCTGAAGAGAACCAGGCGCTCAAACCCGCCGTCAGCCAGCCTCTGTCGCGCTTCGAGTTGACCACTGACGACGGGGAACACTGGACCAGCAACGATGGACAGACCTGGATTCGTAAATAAGCACTCTTTCCCCCGCATAGATGCGGGGGGCTCCCACGCAGCAAAAATTTTTTGTTTTTTCCTGCAAGTTTGTAGAAGCTCCACGTTCTCCGGTTAGACAGAAGCTGCCGTGCCCGGCAGCGCACTCGGAGAACCGGTATGCAGATCCGCTGGGATAGCGTTCTACTTCGTTTCCTTCCGCTTTGGTTGGTGCTGCTTCTTGTTGTTATCGCCGGGGCTTATGCTCCATTTAGCCAAGCAGGCGCCGGGTCACCCGTTGCTACGCTCACGCATGGAGCGGTTTCAGTCGCCATTCCCTACCATGGAGCGCGTCCGGGTTCGGGCAGGCTGATCTTCGAGATCGTCGATCCCGAGGAGCATGTCCTCGGCCGCGCAGAACGGCCGGCCGAAATTGGCAAAGGCGATGGTAGCTGGCAGCAGAGCATCGTACCCGCAAAACCGATCGCATTCGAAGACCTGGTTTGGCAACGGGTGCGCTACCGCTTCGAGTACGGCGACAAGCAGATCCCCGCGATCGCTGGGGTTGAATCCATCTCGCGCATCCTCCGCCGACCATTGGTTCATCTCATCGGTCAGACCGAATACCTGGCGGGCAGCGATGCCGCTATCCGGGTTCTGGTCTCCGACGCGGGCAACCATGATGCCGCTCTTACCGGCAACGTCCGCGCCGAATTGCTAATTCCGGAGAAGCGAGCTCAGCTGCTCTTCTCCGGGCGCCTCAACCAGCACGGCACGGTCGCGGCTCAATTTCACCTTCCGGCTGGGCTCGAAGGCAAATACGACATCCGCTTCGTCGCCGATACGCCCATTGGTTCCACTGAGTACACGCAGCCCGTCGAGCTCAAAGACCCGGCGCTGATTATGCTCACCACCGAGAAACCGATCTACCAGCCGGGTCAGACAATCCATGTGCGCGCGCTCGCGCTCGATCGCGCCAGCCATCGAGCAGAGGCGGATCACAACCTGACCTTCGAGGTGGAGGACTCGCGCGGCAACAAGGTTTTCAAAAAGAGCACAGCGACTGATCGCTTCGGCGTCGCTTCCGCGGAGTTCTCGCTGGCGGATGAGGTGAACCTGGGCGCCTATCATCTGCGCGCCCTGATGGGAGACACCTCCGCTCCCGTGAATAGCGCGGAGGTTGCTCTCCAGGTGGAGCGGTATGTTCTGCCTAAGTTCAAAGTCGCGGTGGAGTTTACCGAAAAAGATGGCAGGCCGCGGCAGGACTATCGTCCTGGCGATCACGTCACCGGCACAGTGCGCGCCAACTACTTCTTCGGTAAGCCAGTCGATCACGCTGAGGTAGCCATGAAAATATCGAGTGCCGATGTCGAGGTTTTTGAAGCAGCCTCCGTCAAAGGCAGGACTGATAAAGACGGCGTGTATCATTTCGATCTCGTACTCCCCGGCTACTTTGCGGGGCGGAATTTCAGCCAGGGGGCAGCGCGTGCCCTGGTCGAAGCCACCGTCAAAGACTCCGCCGGCCACTCTGAAACGCGGGGTGAGCCGATTACCGTCAGCCAATCTCCTCTGCTGCTGGCCGCGGTTCCGGAGAGCGGAACACTGATTCCTCATCTTGAGAACCAGGTATTTCTCTTAAGCTCCTATCCCGATGGCACGCCGGCAACCGCTGCGCTCACGGCCCACATTCCCGGTGAGCACGATCAGCATGTAACCACCGACAGCAGCGGTATCGCCACCATTCACCTGGTTCCGGGCGACGTTAGCCCGTCGCTTCGGGTGGATGCTGATGATCATCGGGGCGCCCGCGTGACAGCAAGTGTTCCGCTGGAGACGCGGCAAGGCGCCGACCAGATCCTGCTACGAGTCAACCACGCCGTAGTCAAGGCCGGCGAACCGATGGAATTGAAAGTCCTCTCCACCCGAACCCGTGGCTCGGCCTACATCGACATCGTGCGCAATGGGCAGACGATTTTGACGCGCGATCTCGACTTGCAGAACGGGCAGGCCGGGCTCACGCTCGCGGCCACGGCGGAGATGGCGGGCACACTCGATATCGACGCCTACCTCTTCGGCCGCGATGCGCAACCGGTCGCCGATCATCGCCTGGTTTTCGTGCAGCCGGCGGATGATCTGAAGATTGAAACCACGACGGATGCCGGAAGCTACCAACCGGGCTGCGATGCACATATCTGCTTCCGCGTCACCAACGCACATGGGGAAGGGGTCAGCGCCGCGCTGGGCCTGCAAATCGTAGATGAAGCCGTGTTCGCCCTGGCGGAGAAGCAGCCGGGCTTCGCGAAGACATTTTTCTACCTGGAACAGGAGGTGATGAAGCCGCGCTATGAAGTCCATTCGCTTTCTTTGTCCGGTGTCATCGAGCCCGTAGAAGGCCGCCGCGGCGATCAGCAGAACGGCGATCAGCAGGATAGGGCGGCGCGCGCTCTTTTCTCCGCCACCGAGATGGCTGCGCCGGCGAAGCTCGACACCGAGTTTGGCCGCAGTCTGCCGCAGGAAAAATACTACGAATACCAACAGCGCTACCGCTCGGTGTTCAACGAGCAAGTGCGCGATCTGGCCGCTCAACTCAGCCAGGAGATCCGCAAGCACCAAGCCGCGCACGACGGCGCCGCACTGGACATTCCAGCCATGGTCAATGAAGCGCGTCCGCGCGATTCCTGGAATACACCGCTGCGTGTCGAGGCGGCGCCGTGGGGCCGGGTAAGCCGCGTCTACCTGGTGCACAGCGCGGGCCCGGATGGCGCATTCAACACCCGAGACGATCTTGTTGCCTACATCGAAGCTCGCTCCGGAAGCCTCGTTCATGAGCAAGGAAGCCGCGGCACGCTGGATATCCATGTCGAACACAACCGCGGTCCCATGAACCAACGAGCTGAGGTTAGCGGTACAGTCATTGATGCCAGCGGCGCCGTGGTTGCCGGCGCGACCATCACACTTCGCCCACTCTCCACAGCCATCGGGCGCATTACGCATGCTGGGGCCGACGGCCAATTTGCTCTTGCGGCTCTTCCTCCGGGCAGATATCGGGTGGAAGTCTCATCGCCTGGATTCTTCAACCTTGCAAGCGAGTTCACGCTTCAGGAGCGCGACCGCGCAATCCTCAGCGCCAGACTGGACGTGGGCAGCGTAACCGAAACCGTCATGGTGGAACCGGAGCCGCCGCCGCAGCTGGCATTGAGAGCGGCGGTTGCGGGAGGTGTACTGGGCGGCATAGGGGCCGGCATGCGGGTAGTAGACGCGCTGACCATTAGCCCGATGGAAAAGGCAGAGCTTGCTCAGCCGGTGCAGGGACGCGCGTTTGGTGTGGCGCTGAAGCCGGCTATGCAAGAGGCTGCGCCGCATGTTCGCTCCTACTTTCCGGAAGCGCTGTACATCAATCCCGAGATCATCACCGATGCCCAGGGGAATGCCGATATCTCAATCCCGGTCGCCGACTCCATCACCACGTGGCGCATGGCCATGCTGGCTTCCACTGCTTCCGGAGCGCTGGGCAGCGCGATTTCGAGCCTGAAGGTGTTTCAGGACTTCTTTGTGGACCTCGATCTCCCGGTCGCGCTCACCCAGGGCGACCAGGTTTCTCTCCCCATCGCGATTTACAACTACTCCGGTAAGTCCGGCCAGGTCAGCCTTAAGGTCAAGCGGGAAGACTGGTTCTCCCTCGACCACGATACGGCGGAAAAGTCGGTGGCGGCTGAATCGGGCCGCGTGGGCGGCTCGCAGTTCACGCTGACCGCCACGCGCATCGGCAAATTCAAGCTCACCCTTTCCGCTCACATGGACGGCGCCATCTCTCGCGATGATATTGTTGTGCGCGAGATCGAGGTCATCCCCAACGGCCGCGAGCAGGACCAGGTCTTCAACGGGCGGCTCGAGGGCTCAGCCGCACACGATCTCCACTTTCCTGAAAATGCCATTCCCGACGCCAGCAGCATCCTGGTCCGCCTCTATCCCGGACCCCTCAGCCAACTCATCGAAGGGATGGACAGCATCCTCAGCATGCCGGGCGGCTGCTTTGAACAGACTTCTTCCAGCACCTATCCCAACGTGCTTGCGCTCGACTACATGAAGCATACGAAGAAGCTCACTCCGGAAACCCACGCGAAGGCCGAAGGTTACATCTCCAACGGATACCAGCGCCTGCTCACCTTTGAGGTCCCGGGAGGCGGCTTTTCCTGGTTCGGCCAGGCTCCGGCCAACAAGATTCTTACCGCCTATGGCCTGATGGAATTCAACGATATGGCCAAGGTGTCGGACGTGGATCCCAAGCTGATCGAGCGTACTCGCGACTGGCTGGTCAACCAGCAACAAGCAGATGGTAGTTGGAAGCCTGACGCCTCCTTTATTAATGAAGGCGCAACCGATCGCTATAACTCCAACGTGCTCCGCATTACGGCTTATATTGCGTGGTCCCTGGTTAATACCGGCACAAAGGGGCCAGCGATCGATAAAGCCAGAGATTTCATCGACGCACATCTGAACACCGCGCCGGATCCCTACACCCTGGCCGTGATCGCCAACTTTGCCACAGAGTACGGCCGCGACCGTGACTTCACGCGCCGCTCCATGCAGGCGCTACTCGATGCGCGCACGGAAAAGGGGGACCAGGTCTTTTGGAGCGCGGAAGAGACCGGGGTTTACTCGACCGGGGAAAGTGCCGCCATCGAGACGACCGGCCTGGCTACACAGGCTCTGCTCAAGTGGGGGCAGGCATCGGAGACGGCTCGTAAGGCGCTGAACTTCATCGCGCAAAAGAAGCAGGCCTCGGGCGCCTGGGGCACCACACAGGCCACCATCATGGCTCTTCGCGCCTTACTGTTGGCTACGCAGCTGAGCGCCAGTGACGTGCACGGATCGGTCCAGGTGATGCTTGACGGCAGGGAAGTGAAGACCCTCAACCTCAATGCGAGCAACAACGACTTGCTTCACCAGTTCGTCTTCAAGGGTATTGACGCGCACCAGCCCTCCTCGGTTCGGCTGCGCTTCGAAGGCGCGGGAAGCCTGGCTTACCAGGTGGTGGGCCGTTCGTTTATCCCGTGGGACGACAAGCCCGCAGCTGAACCGCTTTCCATCAACATTGCTTACGACCGCACCCGGCTGTCTCAGAATGATATAGCCACCGAGACGGTGACGATTCGCAACAACCTCAGCAAGACGGCAAACATGATCATGGTGGACCTGGGTATCCCGCCAGGCTTCGATCTGCTAAGCGAAGACCTGCAATCGTTCCAGGAAAAAGCGGCCGGCGCCGACGCTGGACGCCTGGAGAAGTTCAGCCTCACCGCAACCCAGGCGATCCTCTACTTCAATGGTCTTGCGCCGCACCAGGAGGTTGCGCTGAAGGTCCGTTTGCGAGCGAAATACCCCATACGCGCGCACACGCTGCAGTCGCGCCTCTACGAGTACTACGACCCCGACGTGAGCTCGACCGCACGACCGGTAAAGCTGCAAGTGGATGGGCGTTGAAGATTGGCGGCTTAGTCCGTTGTTTCACGAAGATGATCAAGTCTGAGGCCGCTCCCTGGCTATCAGGCGTATCCAGGGTATTCGTGTGACGCGATGAATGCGAGGTCAACCTCGTATGTCTCTCGTGTCGCGCCGTCCCCAATAACGCCCAACGATCACAGCTATCCATTGACAGTAACGTTCACTGTCGTCTGGGCTGTGATCTTTCCGGTTGCGGCATCGGTCCCCGTCACGCGAGCGGCCATCGGGACTGTCGGTTTCGATCCTGATGTCGTCAATTACCAAAAGCGATTTTCTTCACTACATCCTGTACCCTCAACTCCCACAGGCCTTAGCCCAGACGCCGCTGCCGTTCACACGCACGCGCGGCAACCGCGCGACCCTGGTTGTAAGCCGAGGTCAGCGCGCGATAGGCAGCATCCTTGCTCGCCGAGGGGGCCTCGGCTGGTGTCCCCGCTGCGAATGGTGGATGTGGATCGTATTCGTTATAAAGCTGCAATACTTCCGCCGCCTGACGACCGCGAAGGCGGGACGCGATTACCAGCCCGAAATCGATTCCGGCGGTCACGCCACCGCCAGTTATGCGATTGCGATCGGTAACCACACGCTCCTCGACGGGCGTCGCACCGAACATGGGGAGAAGGTCGCGAAACCTCCAATGAGATGTTGCCTGGTAACCCTTGATGAGTCCAGCTGCCCCAAGGATCAGTGAGCCAGTGCAGACACTTGTCACGTAACGGGCGCGGCTGCCTCGATCAGCAAGGAACGACAAGATCTCGTCGTCCTCCATCATCGCGAATGTGCCTGACGTACCGCCAGGCACAAACACGACGTCAAGATCGCGGGGACAATCCCTGATCGAGGTGGTCGGAACAATGCTGTATCCCAGTGACGAGAGGACGGGGTCTTTGTCCTTCCAAAGCAAATGGACTTGGCTGTTCGATAATTCCGCAAAGAAAGGGTGCGGTCCGATGAGATCGAGAGCGCTCAGAGCTGGATATAAGAGCATGCCAATTTGAAGTCGCGATTTAGCATGAGCCGCAACATCGGCGTCACTTTCGGCGTTCGTACTTGTGGAGCGCTGTTCCTGCGCAAGACCTGGCTTAAAGAAAGCTGACGCAGCTAATGCTGGACCAAGTCCCTTGGCAAAAGAACGCCGGGAAATACCGTTCTCGTCCATAACGCATGTCCTCTTATAGATAAGCAGCAGTCGGATTACTATTATGGGTGTCTGGGCATTTGGCGTAAATGCCAATAGCAGTCTAATATCCGCCAATGTTGAAACCTCTCAACGTCGCCATACTCGCCTTCCCCGGCTGCCAGGTGCTTGACGTCAGCGGGCCGGCGATGGTGTTCGAGGCAGGCAATGGTGCTTCGGGAAAGTCGCACTACAACGTCCACATCCTTTCCCCCAAGGGCGGCACGATACAAACCAACAGTGCGGTAGCCCTTGTGACCAAACCGCTGCGGACGCTGCCACCGCGTGCGATCGACACCTTGCTGATCGCCGGAGGCGACGCATCCGGGCTGCGGATGTTGGTGGCCGACAGGTCGGTGCGCAAATGGGCTGTCGGGGCAAGCATAAGGGCACGCCGCTTCGGTTCCGTGTGCACGGGCACATTCGCCCTGGCGCACTTCGATCTGCTGGGCGGCAAGCGGGTAGCCACGCACTGGTCAGTTTGCTCGGAACTCGCGGAACTCTGCCCCGAGGCCCATGTGGACGCTAACGCGTTATTTGTCAATGATGGCCGGTTGTGGACATCGGCTGGGGTCACCACTGGAATAGACATGAGTCTGGAAATGGTGGCCTTGGACTTGGGAGAAACCGTCGCCAATGCCATCGCCAAACGCCTCGTTTTGTATGCGCGACGTCCGGGGTACCAATCTCAGTTCAGTCCCGTGTTGAGTGCCCAAAGTCATGCGGAGGCACCGTTCGCAGACCTGATTGACTGGATTCGCGAGAACCTGGCTGGGCCGTTAGAAGTGCCGAGGCTCGCCGCGCGCGTTTCGATGTCGGAGCGAACGTTCCAAAGAAATTTCACGCGCAGCATCGGCGTAACGCCGGCACGCTTCGTCGAGACCTTGCGGCTCGATCAGACTCGCGTTTATCTGGCGACGGGCCTTTCACTCAAGGAGATCGCCGCGAAAGTCGGCTATCTGACCGGCGCACAACTATCGAAAGCTTTTGATCGCCGCTTTGGAATGACTCCTTTGCTGTTTCGGGAGTTGCACGGTCGTAGCAATCGTCGAGGATCCGCTGGCGGTTCTTGCTAGTTTTAGTTTCTCAACAGGTTGTTCCCGGTAAGGGCCTCGTCGAAACCACCCCGACCGCTACCTAGAAAGCTGGTCTCGATCAGGGCGACGTGCAGGTGTAGCTCGTCGCCAACTTGGCTGCCGCAGCATCATTGGCCGGCCCCGTGTATCTGGGGTACTGCGGATACCGGCACAACGGCAAAGCGCGCGTTACCGCTCCGTTCACATCCAGCTTCTCTGCCGTCAAGGTGTCCGGAGCTATACCCTGAGTTACCCATTGGTCCAACGCCGTCAGCAGGTCGGTGTTGTCCGGTCCCACCCCACCTCCACAGTGATTGACTCCGGGCGCCACGTAGAACCGAGTTGAGGCAGCGGCGTTCGCAGCGCCGACAGATTTCGTTACGTTCGCCATATACTCGATGGTCGAGTTGACGCTGACGGCTGCATCAGCGCCGCCTTGCCAGACAATCAACTTGCCGCCGCTGATGATGAACGGACCAATATCGGTTTGCGTCGCGTCATTGAGCGCGGCCATTGCATAGAGCGCATTCTGATTTTGATCCCAGGGCGTGTACTTGAGCGAGTCGGCATTGGGGTCACGCGCAAGGTAGTACTTGACGGTGGTGTCCTGGAACAAGTACTGCCCGGCTTTCTTGACATTGCCATCGCCAGAAACCCAGATCCCAAAGCCTCCCGGATCGTCTTCGTTGCCCGTCAGGTTATATCCCTTACTGCGAAAGGTGTTACTGCCCTTGAATACCGCGTCGGTCGTCCAGGATTGCACGACTGCGAGTTGCGCATCGGAAAGGCAGGTGTCGCCGGTATCGGCACCGCCGGCACAACGCAAAGCGTTTAGGTTCGCGACCTTTGCCGTGCACTCCGCGGGATTCGAGACCACGCCGTCGACAATGCCGTCGAGTCCATCGCAGGCGTCCCGCACATGCTTTGCCAGCAGCGCCGTTTTGGCAGGACTGAACGCGCCTCCGGGAGCAGCCAATGCCTGGGCAGTGCGGTTGAACGCGCCCACGAAGCCGACCCAGTTGTAAGCAGGTGCGCGAGCAATGACGCCATCAAAGAGGTTCGGATTTCGCTGCACTGCCATCAATGCCTCCCGTCCCCCGTTGGAGCAGCCTTCGAAATAGGACTTGGCCGGCGGCACACCATAAGCCGCGGTCACGGTTTTGAGGGCCGTCGACATGACCATCGGCACAGAGAGGCTGCCGAAGAGCTGGGCGGCAAAGGTATCGGTCAATGCAAAGGCGGCTGACATTCCATCGCCCTGATGCCCGGAATCACTGACGACTTCTGCATAGCCCTGAGTGAGCGGGGGCACGACTAATTCCGTAATCGCTCCGTCGAAACCGCCGCCGCCAGCATAGTAGAGCTTGCCGTTCCAGGCATCGGGAAGGCGAATTTCAAAGTTCAGCGCAGGCGCCAGAGTGCCGTTGACCTTGCAGTACGTGGGCACAGTTCCACTGGCCGGGATGACCGCCGTCGTGAGGATTGCTCCCCCGATGGCTTTGCCGGACAGTGTCGCGCAGGCCGTCTTTGCGGTGACCACAGAGGAGGTCGCGCCACTTCGCGTGACCGCCTGTGCTGAAGCAAGGTTGCCCGAGCCACCGCTTGCCGACATCAGCAGCCAAGCGGTCATGGCCGCGAGCGTGGCAGCGTGCGTCACCTGGGGTTGAAAGTTTTCAGCAATCATGTGACATCCTCTTTGCCGCTATTGTTTCGGCAGTATCGTAGCTTTGGCGACGAGCTGCATTCACCAGTCTTAACGGTCCATGCAGACGGATCCAATTCTCTGCGTTCAAGTGTTTGGCGTAAATGACGAAAGCAGGTTAATATCCGCCAAGGTGTCGGGCATCATTTTGCGAAGGTGGTCGTCGCCGGATACATCAGCATGACGATCTGCTGTCGTCATTCCTGCCGGAGAGCCAGCATCGGGTCCATCTTCGCTGCACGCCGAGCTGGAAGCCAACAGCCGAGCGCCGCAGTCAGAGCGACAAGTGCGACCTCGATCCAGATACCGGACTTTCCAGATTCGAGTCCTGGGAGCATCCCGCGCATAATCCTCATCAGAGCGAGCGTTAGTCCGAGGCCGACGATCAGGCCGATCATGGCTGTGAGAAATCCTTGGCGAAAGACCAATGCCTCAACGCTACCGCGCGTGGCACCCAGCGCGATACGAATCCCAATTTCCTGCGTGCGGCGCGATGTGACATACATGGCCACTCCGTAAACGCCAGCTGCAGCCATGGCAAGGGCAAGGCAACCGGTCAGAGCCAGGAGGAGCATGATGAACCGCCGGTCGGCGAGGGAGTCATCAATGAGGGATTGCATCGTGGCGCTAAAGAGCACGGGCTGGTTCGGATCGATGCTGGCGATGACCTGGCGGATGGCCTTTTGAATGTCGAAGTCAGGCCGGTCACTTCGCACCACCAGAAACACGGCTTTTTGCAAAGCCCCGGAGGCAAGATAGACACTTGCCTGTTGCGGCGGGCCTTCCATCGAAGCATGCCGGCTGCTGGATACGACGCCGACGACCCGTTTCCAGTTATTCGGTTGTTCGGGGGAGCAAAAGACGCAGACCGGTTTGCCGATCGCACTCTCACCCGGCCAGAGACGTTTGGCAACGAGGTCACTCACGATCGCGGCGTCGCTGGAGTTGTTCATGTCTTCTTCGTTCATCCATCGCCCCTGCAGTAACCGGATCCCCATGGTCTGCAGATAGCCCGCACTCACGACGTCGATTTCCGCAGGTATCTGGCCGCTTTCCGGTGCTCCGCCGGCACTTTTGCCGACCAGTCCGCCGGTATTCTCGCCGCTAAACGGCAGAGCATCGTCGGTTCCCGCGCTGTCGACACCAGGAAGCGCGCGCACCAAATCCAAAAGGCGGCGGTAGAACGTTCCCCACTTTTCAGGAGTTGGGTATCGCGCAGCATCCGGAACCACGACGAAGGCAGTGACGTGCTTCGCATCGAAGCCGGGGTCGGTTCGGAGCAGTGCGGCAAAACTTGCGAGTAGCTGTCCTCCAACGACAACGAGAGCCAACGCCAAGGCTACCTCCGCAGCAACCAGAGCGCCGCGAACTCGGTCACTCCTGCCGGCGATTCCGCTGTGCGAGCGCAGGTCCTGGTTGGCATTCGCTCGCATCCAGCCTGCCCTATAGGCGGGAAGCATGCCAAAGAGAACCCCGTTGGCGAGCGCAACAGCGAGGGAGAAAACAAGAATCCGCCAGTCGGCATGCGCTGTGCCCAAACGAGGAACCTTCACAGGTGCGATGCCCGCCAAAGCCTTCCAGGCAACGACTGTAAGAACGTATCCGACCATTCCCCCCAGCACCGCCAGCACACAGCTCTCCGTCAACAGTTGCTGAACAACGCGTGACCTGCTCGCACCTAAGGCCATTCGAACCGCAATCTCCCGATGGCGGACAATCCCACGCGCCAGCAGGAGGTTTGCGACGTTTGCACAACCGATAAGGAGAAACATCACAGCTGCTGCCATCAGGATCCACAGAGCATCCTTGGCATTTCCCAGCATTCGGTCGCGCAGAAGTCCGATGTGCAGTATGTGGTCCCGGTTGGTCGCGGGAAACTCACGGCTGAGATCGGTACTGATGGTTTCAATGTCCTGCTGAGCTTCGCTTAGCGAGACGCCCGGTCGCAGCCTGGCTACCACGCCAACTGCCGCTGTCGGAGCTTGAGGCTTACCACTGCGAAATGGCGCCCAGAAATCAACATAGGGAGAAGGGGTGTGAACGGCCGCGCGACGTAAGGGGAAATCGAATTCGCGCGGCATGACACCAATGATGAGGCAGCTTCGGCCATCGACCGTGACGGTGTGCCCAATGATTCCCGGGTCTGCATTGAACCGTCGAACCCAGAGACCGTAGCTGAGGATCATCTCGTTCGCATGGCCGGGCTGATCTTCATCAGGGAGAATGTTGCGTCCGAGCATCGGCGTAACGCCGAGAGTAGGAAAGAGGTTTGCGGTTACCCGAAGGCCGTACAGCGCTTCAGGGGGTGTCGAACCATCGCCTGCAAGATTGAAGATCTCGTTGTGGTAAGAAGCAACCGTAGCGAGAGTGCGGGATCGCCGAGCGATCTCCTGAGCGTCACTCCAGAGAGCCCAGTCGGAATGCGATGGCTCGAACTTGGGGAACTCTGTTCTGATCTGCACAAGTTCAGGGGGGCGAGAGTAAGGCAAAGGTGTTACGAGCACGGCCCTGACCGCCGTGAAGACCACTGCAGTTGCTCCTACGCTCAATGCGATCGACAGGAGGGCAATCCCCGTAGGAGCAGGAGTTCGCCAGAACAGACGAAAGGCGAGTTGAATGTCTCGCACCATAGACAAATCCCTTCCCGTAAGTATGTTCAGATTTTGCCTGATGGTCAAAAGCGGAGGCTCGCAGACTGCCTGGTCCCATGTCAAAGCTTAAAATTCACCGGCTAGTTCGTTCCTTTGCCTGAAACTTGCTCGGACTGCGAATCTTCACTTAGAACCGATCTGCCCCGCTTTTTTTCTCATCCGGGAATAGCCGGAGAAAATACGGCAACAGATACCTATTCACCATCAATTGTGTCGCGCACAGTAATAGGTATCCCCGTCGATCTTTCGACGTCAAGTCCAGAAGAGCTGTCAGGAAACTGCCGGGAGACGGTTGATTCAAGACGGCGTAGTTGTGATTTTTAATGAAAAGCCGGCTAGTGTTCACGAATGCGGTTGTATCCACTTGGCCGAGAAACCGGCTACAGTTCTCTTATTCGTAATGCAGGGCTTCGGCCATGTTGATCTTCGACGCGCGCAACGCAGGCACCCAGGTCGCGGCCAGGGCGACGAGAACGACAAAGAGCGGAATGCCGATCAGTACGGCGATGGTATGGGTTTGAAACCCGAGCACGGCCTGGAACATGTGCCCCAGCAAGCGCGGCAAGGGCAGACAGAGTGGCAGTCCAACTAGCAGCCCGATCGCAACCAGCTTTATGCCGTTCTTCAAGACCATAAAAAGGATGCGTTGCCGGCGCGCACCGAGAGCCATGCGGACGCCAATTTCCCGATTTCGCTGGTTCACGGTAAACGCAATCACACCATAGATTCCGATCGCTACCAGCACCAGCGCCAGCATGGCAAAAATTTCCAGCAGGAAAACGATCAACCGGTTGCCGCCATTCGACGTGGTGACGACTTGCGTCATGGTGCGCGGATTGTCGATTGCCTGATTCTTGTCGAGAGAACGGACGGTCTGACGGAGTGGAAGAATCAGGCTCCGGGGATCGAGGCTGGTGCGTGCAACCAACGAAAAACCAGCAGCTGGGAATTGCGCAAGAGGAAGATAGATTTGTGGCTGGAATGAGGACTGACCCTGGTAGTCGGCTACATTCTCTACCACTCCAACAATTTCTGCGCCTGTCTGCCCAGCGGACGGCGTAAGGGATAGGGTTACCGTTTTCCCGAGAACGTTGCTATTGGATGCGATCTGCTTCACGAAGGCCTGGTTGACCAGGGCCACAGCGGGGTTCCCGGCGTTGTCAGTGGCACTCAATCCGCGTCCACTGATGAGTTGGGTGTGCATCACGTGCAGATAGTCGGGGCTAAGGGCATAATAGCGCGCCCAGGGGCGATCTTCCGGCTTTACGATTGCCTGACCTTCCAGGCTGAACGGAACCATGCGCGCCAAACTGATCGGCAGATCGGTTGTGGCCGCCGCCAGTTGAACGCCCGGCAGCTGTTGCACTCTACGTACAGCCTCGGTGACAAAAGCGCGCTGTTTGCCGGCGGTGTCATACGTCTCCGGAGCAAGCTGCAATCCGGCCGTGATCACCTGCTTTGGATCGAAGCCCTGGTTCAAACTGTCGAGATCGTACAATCCTTTGATCACCAGGGAGCAACAGGTCAGAAGTACCAGGGCCGCCGCGATCTGACCGGCTACCAGCACGCTTCGCAGCCGGCTTGGCCGTTTTCCTGAGGTAACGGTGCGCTGCCCTTCCTGAAGCGCCGAATTCGATATCCTGGATATATCCAGGGCCGGGAGCAGGCCGAACAGCAAAGCCGTGCCGATAGAGACCGCGAGTGTGAATATCAACACGCGGGCGTCGATGATGATTTTGCCGGCGATATATGCGCCGAACTCGTTGAAGTCCAACTTGGCACGCAATAGCCGAACTCCACCAAGAGCCACAAGGACAGCGAAACTGCCGCCCAGGAGCGCAAGGGTGAGATTTTCGAGCATGAGTTGCCTGGTAAGGCGCCACCTGCCGGCGCCCAGCGCCCTGCGAATGGCAAACTCCCTCTCTCGCGAAAGACCCCGTGCCAGCAAGAGGCCGCCGACATTGCCGCATACGATGAGCAGCACCACACCGGCAACGCTCATCAGCAGAGCCATCATTGTGCGCGCGGATCTTGGCGCGAGGTATTCTTCCATTGGTGTGACCGAGGCGCTCCAGTCTGTGCTGTGCTTAAACAGGCTCGCGGAATAACGGGCGTCGAGTGATTGCACCTCTGCGCTTGCCTGAGTCATGGTGATTCCTGGTTTCAAGCGCGCGAAGACTACGTACTGTCGCGGAGCGTCTGCTCGCGGTGTTCGTTGATCGTCATGGAAAGCGAGCGGTATCCAGAGATCCACGGGGTAGTAGGTCTGCTTGAACGAGCCCGGCATCACACCAACCACGGTGTATTTCTCGCCGTCGAGCCGCATGGTTTTGCCGACAATGCCCGGGTCCATTCCAAAGCGGCGCTGCCAGATGTTTTGGCTCAGGAGCACAATTTGTTTTTGATCCGGATGGTCATCACCCGGCATGAATGTGCGTCCTACCCGGGCTGTCACACCGAGCAACTGAAAATAGTTCGGGGAAACCTGATAGGAACGCAGGCGCTCCGGTTCGCCGTTCTCAGAAACATTAAAACTTCGGGAAGCATCCAAAGCGGCCATTTCACTGAAGCTCTGCGCCTGGTCCCGCATGAACAGGAACTCGGGTGCGCTGAGAGGACCGTGATCGTAGCCGTCGGTGCTATTGATGCCCACGATCACGGCCACGCGGCCGGGCTCACGAATCGCAAGCGGGCGTATGAAGCCGCTGATAAGGCTGTACAGGCTGGCGTTGATGCCGATGCCCAACGCCAGGGTCAGCGCTGCTGTCGCAGCGAAAGTTGGTGACTTCAGCAGGCCATGTATACCGTATTTGGTGTCCTGCCAGATGCTATCGAGAAGTAATGCCGTATCCGCGGCCGCAGTGGACTCCTTGACGACAGCAGGGTTACCGAATCGAACAAGGGCATCACGTTTCGCGTCTTCGGGAGTCATACCCGAGGTGATATTGTCCTCAGTCCGCATGGCAATGTGGGCTTGCAGTTCAGCCTCGATCTCACGTTCGACGCTGGAGCGTGCGAACAGACTTGCGATACGGCGGTAGAAGGACATTGCGTTACCTCATACATAACAATGCAATGGACCAGAGTGGGCGAGGGTCTTCAGGATCAGGAGGTCAAGGGTTCCGTGCGAATCGGTCCCTGGCATTCTTACCCCTAGACAACTCGACATGAAG
Organism: uncultured Acidobacteriaceae bacterium; assembly: GCA_963743365.1. Taxonomy (GTDB): domain Bacteria; phylum Acidobacteriota; class Terriglobia; order Terriglobales; family Acidobacteriaceae; genus PALSA-350. The sequence goes on along the minus strand of CAVUQE010000029.1, from coordinate 457,181 downwards.
GACTGTAGACATAGATGTATAGGTATGTCAAGGGGCATCGCACGCTGGGGTCGATGGCGCCGGGGAAGCATGTCGACCTAAGCATTCGTTGTGGCTTGACGTCTATTAGCCCAAAACTTCACGCGATGGCCTGTGGTTCAGCCGTCGAGCTGCGAACATAGGCGGAATGGGGCGCTTACCGGGCTGTCTGGCGCACCAGCAGATGTTGGAATACTATGTTAGGCCGTGGCGGATGCCGGGCCGCTTGTGCACGCGTACGAAACCATTCGGCAGACTTCCAGCCCGTTCCTCAGCCACTCGAGTAAGTGGAGGACTCCGATGGGCGCTGTGCTCAAACAATGCGCGGTCAGTGCGGCTGTTGCGATGCTGCTTCTTGCGGGCTGCTTGGAAAAGACCAAGGCCCCTGTCACCGACGAGTCTAAAACGGCAAGGCCGCCGGCAGGCCCTCCGGAACCCGTGACGGCCAAGACGGCTTTTTGGCCGATGTACACGTCCGCCCGGCACTGGACTACCGATATTGTGATCCTTAGGCTCACGCCTGAGGAAGTGCCAGGGTTTAAGAATGAAGCCGGCAAAGCGGCCATGTGGGAGGCGATGTTTGCTTCGCCCAGCCTGCATCAGTACCGGGTCTACTCTTACGCAATCGCCTCCTCCCCGCCGGACATTTTCAAGGGCGTGAGTGCCGGCCTCCGGGAGTCTTGGGGCGGGGTAACGCGCGACGCTATGCCGGTCGAGCTTACTAGCTTCAATGTCGATTCGGATGTTGCTTACCAAGCCGCAGCAGCGGATGGGGCGGCTTGGTTGAAGAAAAATCCAGGCAAGGCACTCTCATCCTTTGCACTTGGGAATACCTACAGGTTTCAGGCGCCGGTCTGGTATCTGATGTGGGGGGATAAGAAGTCCGGTTATGTTGCCTTCATTGATGCCAACAGTGGAAAGGTGCTTAAGCCAAAATAGCGGATAAAGTGAGCGTTATGTGAACCACAGGGTTACGCTGGAGGCGGTCAGGAGCTTTGCAGGTTAGGCATTCTTGCGGCCTGAAGGTGCTCGGCAGCCAGGCCGAGAGTTCGTTCCTTCGCGCCGCCGGAAAGTTCGCAGGCTACTCGCCGCTATCCGCCTCGAGCTCCTGCCATGAAATTCTTGTTACTTGGATCGGTCCCATTTCGTGTCCCTTGAAAGCAAGTCGAAGGGTTCCTTTTCCTTCCCCTGTCAAGGTCATATTCCAGGGGATAATGGACTCGTCTGCTTCCTCAGTATTAATTACAAGCATGTTTTGTGAAATGTTCGCTTGGACTATGGGAGCCGCACCCGGAATAGCGTCAAACTCGACCAGTTTGCCGTTGGCGTCTATGTTCGCGTGTGCATTGGTAAGAGTGCCAGTCAGTCGCCCGTTGTAGTTCATCAATTCAAGCGTACCAATTCGCTTGTCCTGGACCGTCATTCTCCAGATCCCGACATAGGATTTTGGATTCGTAGCATCTTGTGCCATCGAAGTTCCGGTGCCGCAGATGAAGGACACCATACAAGCCGCGCCAAGCAAATATCCGACCGCTTCGGACGCTAGCTTTCGGCCGAGTCTCCACAATCCTGCTTTGTCGATCAGGTTCATAGTGGTCATCTCCAGAGGGTCCGCCTCAAAGCAGCGAGGCCGCGGATTAGTAGTCGGAAAGCGACTATATCGCATTCCGACTACAATGGTCAAATATATTTATCCGTGCGGCCGTGCTGTGGCTGGAACCGTAACTGTTCGAAGACCTGAATATTCGTGAGACAGAACGAAATCTTTGAGACGGGCGGCGAGGGGAATGGGGGCCACGCTGATTTGCCCCGGTTTTCCCCTAAATTCACCTTCGCTTCATTATCCAGCCGATGGATATTCCGGTGGCGACGCCTATGGCAATTCCTGTAGCGAGGCCTATCGAAAATGTCGCTACCACTGTCTCGACGGGGTGCCGCTGCAGGCGCTTGATTGTGTCATCCATGAGCTCTTCGGCAGTGTCGCCACCTTGTTTTACGATGCGACGCGTCGCGCCTAAGCTCTCCTCAAGCGCATCGGCAAGGGCAGTTGTCGCCCGTGAAGCCTGCCGCGCTGCTTCAGCAACCCGGTCGCCCGTCCATTCCGCCACTGATTGCGCCATGATGTATTGATCCCCCTCGTCTCTCAGTTCGACTGCACTTTTGCCTGGTTCCCCACAACCACTTTGCCTTTATGTGACTCCCATTGCTGAAGGCCACAGTTTGTATGTTACGCCCCGCCATCCAACTATGGAAATGGGAGGGAGTCAGAGCATCGAAGGGACGGGAGTTTGTGGTGCGCCCGCAAGCTGAGACACGTCGAGCGCCCTTGATCGGGGCCGTGTCGTCTTGTCTTCCTGGCCTCTCGCGCCGGTGAAGCCAGTTGTACTTGTTCAATCAAAAATAGAAGTCAGGTGTTCTTGAGAGGAGCTAACCAATTCACGATTGACTTCATGACCGTCTCGTTACGCTGATTGAACACGGTGGTGCGGGAGCGAACGATACCGTATCCCGGGCGGTTCACTGAGCGGCGAACTTCCAGCACCTCCGACTCGGTGCGGAGTTTATCCTCAGGACGCACGGGATGAGTCCAGCGCATTTCGTCGACGCCCGCGCCGATCATGCCACCCTTCACCTTGATCGATTCCACTCGAAGGCGCATGACAATCGCGGCCGTCAGCCATCCAGAAGCGCAAAGACCGCTGAAGAAAGAGTTCTCGCCCGCGCCCTCATCGATGTGGAACGGCTGAGGATCGTAGCTCTCGCCAAACCTTATGATCTCCCTTGCGGTCACGCGGTAATTGCGTAAGGAATTGAACTTCTGGCCGGGATAGAAGTCTTCGAAGTACATCTCCTCTTCCATGGATCCTCCTGTGGACGTCTCTTGTAGCATGTCTCTCTTGCCCTACATTTCCAAATTTCCGCGAACGGCTCGGGACAGAGTTTAAGTGACATCCATGATAGCGGCACCTGGGATCTTAGAGGCGCACCCATCCGTCAGGAGTTGGCCCTGAGATTATCCAGGGCCAAGTCAGCTTGTTCTGTATCGAAGGCCCCCTCCCACTTCGCTACGACGATGGTGGCTACGGAGCTGCCGATGATATTGACTACGGCGCGGGCGGCGTTGGTCAAGCGCTCTATGCCGAGTAGCAGAACGAGGCCTGCCACAGGAATCTGGTGCAGAGAGGATAGCGTAGCCGCCAGAGTGACAAAGCCCGCACCGGCCACTCCCGCCGATCCCTTGGAGGTAAGCATCAGCACAAGCAGGATCACCAGCTGATCGCCCAGACTGAGATGAGTGTTCGTTGCCTGCGCAATGAAGATTGCGCCCATGCCGAGGTAGATCGCGGTTCCGTCAGCGTTGAAGGTATATCCGGCAGGCATGACCATACCGACTACCGGCTCGGCGCAGCCGAGCTGCTCGAGCTTTAACATCAAGGGAGCCAGCACAGCCTCAGACGAAGAAGTTCCTAGCGTGATCAGGATCTCCTCGCGGAGGTAGCGCAGCAACAGTAGTAGGCGGAAACCACAGAAGTGCGCAATGCCGCCCAGCACAACGACCACAAAGAGTGCGGATACGGCCCAGACCTCCGCCGTGAACTTCATGAGCGGGATAAGGCTGGCCACCCCGTACTGGCCAATGGTGTAGGCCATAGCCCCAAAGGCGCCAATGGGCGCCAGGTACATGATGAACTTTACGACGCCGAACATGCCTTGCAGAAATAGATCCAGCATCTCCACCAGCGGACGCGCCCGGTCACGAAACTGCGAGAGCGCCAGTCCAAACAAGACCGCGAAGAGAATCATCTGCAGAATGTTTCCGCTTACGAACGCCTCACCGGCGCTGGCCGGAATGATGTTCAGCATGAACGCCACAAAGCCAAGATGCTGGGCGCTGCTCGTATAGCTGGAGATCGCAGTGGGGTCCAGGGCCGCCACATCGATGTTCATGCCTTTGCCGGGTTGCAGCACATCCACAGCAAGCAAGCCAAGCAACAACGAGAGGGTGGAGACGCCCTCGAAGTAGAGCAAAGCCTTCACACCGACGCGGCCCACTTCCCTTAGGCCGCCCATCTTTGCAATGCCCACAACGATGCTGCCAAAGATAATAGGCGCCAGCGTCATGCGAATGAGCTTGACGAAGCCATCGCCCAGCGGCTTGAGCGCCACACCCCGGTGCGGGAAGAGCACACCCACAACCACACCGAGCACAATCCCGAGCAGCACCCAAAGCCAAAGTGGACTGGAGGGCGAGCGCCGGATTTTCGTGACGGCAGTTTCCGCAGGTCTCTGAAGCAAAGTGATTACTCGGCCAGCTGCCGCATCACACGAATAAGGTCGGACTTACCCTCAAACCCGATTCCCGGCAGTTCGGGCATAACGATGTATCCATCTTCCACATGTACTCCATCAGGAAAGCCACCGTAGGGCTGAAAAAGGTCGGGATAGCTCTCGTTTCCCCCCAGGCCCAAGCCTGCCGCAATGTTGAGAGACATCTGATGACCGCCGTGAGGGATACAGCGGCGCGGAGACCAGCCGGCTATTTTGAGTACCTCCAGCGTGCGCAGATACTCGCAAAGCCCATACGACAACGCGCAGTCGAATTGTAACCAATCACGGTCAGGACGCATGCCGCCATAGCGCAGCAGATTGCGGGCATCCTGGTGACTGAACAGATTCTCTCCGGTGGCCATGGGGCCGGGATAGAATTCCGCCAGCGCTGCCTGGAGCGCGTAATCCAATGGATCCCCCGCTTCCTCGTACCAAAAGAGAGGATACTGGCGAAGCATTTTCGCGTAGGCAATGGCAGTCTCGAGATCGAAACGGCCATTTGCGTCCACGGCCAACTGGGCTTGGCTGCCAATTTCAGCCAGGACGGCCTCGATGCGCCGGCGATCTTCCGCGATATCGGCTCCGCCAATCTTCATCTTGACCACGGTGTATCCCCGGTCCAGATAGCCGCGCATTTCGCCTCGCAGCGCCTTAAGATCCTTTCCCGGATAGTAGTAACCGCCGGCGGCGTAGACAAAGACATGAGGATCCGCCACCATGCCATGGCGTTCGGCAAGCAGGCGGAAGAGCGGTTTTCCAGCAATTTTTGCAACCGCGTCCCACACCGCCATATCGATGGTGCCGACGGCTACGGAGCGTTCGCCGTGCCCGCCGGGCTTCTCATTGCGCGTGAGCGTTTGCCAGATTCGGTCAGGGTCCAGGTTGTCGCCGGCATCGTTCAGAAGAGTCTGGGGATCAGCTTCGAGCAGGCGAGGCTTGAAGCGCTCGCGAATCAAGCCGCCCTGCCCATAGCGGCCGTTGGAGTTGAACCCATAGCCAACTACGGTTCTTCCATCGCGCACTACATTGGTAACCAGGGCGACCAGGGAGCAGGTCATCTTCGAAAAATTGATATAGGCGTTGGCAATGGGCGATGCGATGGGTGCGGTCACTTCACGCAGATCGGCGATACGCACGAGATTCAATCACGATTCTCCAGCTGCATGTGAATGATAAATGGGGGAAGCGGATACGCTGATTCGACCAACAACATACGGCGACGACATCGAGAGCAGCACAAATGCCGCGAAAACACTGGCTTATCGGTCCTTCGTCTCAGCAGAGGTGCTCACACGGTTCCCGAGGGCGATCAAGCTGGCGGCTAAGTCCTAACAGATGCAACTTGGTGGTCGTAGCTGTAAGCTCTGCCATCGGCGCGGGACACAGGCCAAGGAAGCGTTATGGGCGACTCGATCTATCCTTTAAGAGGACTGGCGCCGTACCCTTCCAGGGCAATGCTGATGGGGTCCGGTTCATAGCCTTCGTCTTGCAAGGCTTTCAGGGCCGCCGACCGCAGCGCCTGTTCGTTGGCATCTTTCGGAAGCTTGCAAGGTCTCCGAATTACCTCTTCTCCGCTTGTAATTCGAATCAGCCAAGTCGACCTGCTCTTATCCCAAGTGACTTCTACCCGATCCGCACGCAATGGCCACCTCCGGCTGGAAGCTATTAACCGCGTAGACCAAGGTACAACCGAAATGCCCATCCGGGAAGCCATGACTCAATGGCCGGGCAAGCGTGGCTCCTTGCGTAGTGCGGCAGGCCGGCATTTGGGGTTGCCTTGGGGCGGGACAGGAGGCGCCAGGGCCAGCTGTGGCTAGGCGTTGCGAAGCAAGGGCGGCATGCTTTCGCGATCCATCTTATATAGGGAATAGCCCCTTTTCCACACCAGGCTCGGTGCACTTGCCGATGCTCCACAGGCGGAAATAGGGGCCATCCGGCTCGAAGAATCGCTTAGTGGGATCCTCTTGTGGCGGCGCCCAAGCCCGAAGACAACACGATGGAGCCTTTCCCGCGATCTGCATCCAGCGGAAGTGACTTTCCCTCTGCTGCTTCGGCAACAGATGAATTTCGATTTGCATGCGGGGCCGGCAAAAGACCTTTCATCCAGGATCCTTTCGTGATGGATCCTTGAGTGATGGCTGCCTTGACCTCCGCCTGTTTCGGAGCGGAGGCCAGCCCTACGCGAGGCGCCACGACCACCTTCCACCAGAGCAATAGACGGTCAGAAGGGCTGCCTGCCCGCCATGCCAGGGCCTCTTCCGCAGAGGGGGAGGGCCGATGCGGAAACCTGCTTTCGTAGGCGTCAATGGCGCTTTGAATGGCCAACATATCTGAGGGAGTAAGAGTCATCTGCCACCTTCAATCGGGCCGTCCTTCGCCCCGCAGATTCTGGGCGACGGCGTAACGGTTCAACCTATTTGAATGTAGCGAGACTGGGTACAGATGCCTACACTATTGTTCCAGCCAACGACGCAATTGTAACCAGCATTCGATTACCAATGGTTGCCAGGCAGCTTTGGCTGGCCGCAGGTGCTGCAATGACGGTCTCTTGATGGGCAAAAAAAAAGCAGGCCGGCAGCTTTGCAGCTCCCAGCCTGTTCTCATTGCCGCTACTCCTTGGGTTCAACCACAGTCATCCTAGACCATTACTAAAATCCGCGGGTCGATGACTGAGACTGTTGTAAAACACCAAAGGCACCAGTGGCGGTTACGAACGAGGGATGGGTAGAAGTGTATTGTGTATACCGACAACACAGAATGATTACATCAGGGACTACCCGTCGTGACCTAGCTGGGTCAGCCGGGTTACCGCTAGGATGTACCCCATGCATATCCTCTGGGTTATTGCCAAACTGTTTTTCCTCCTCTCCTTGGCTCCAGCAGTTGGAGTGCTGGTCGGGTTTCCCCTCTTCTTGTTGAACGAACAGATCAACATGCTTTGGACAGAACGACCTGTGACCGCCCAGGATGGGCTCGTTACCCTCAGTAGCCTCGGGTAACTACTCACAGCGAAGTAACCGGTTTGGTTGATTTCAGTGATCTTGCGAGATCTTTCGGCCTTCTCGATCGGTTGAGCACGTCGTGAAAATGATGACGAGCCGGCGAAATGAAGAGACGTGCATCCCGGTCTTTGCTCGAGGTCTTCTTCAGTGAAGAGGGCCTCCGTGGGCTTTGCAGCAGAAGAGACTCTGCTATTCAGTGCTCAGCGCTTCCACCGGATTGACCGACGAAGCCCGTCGCGCCGGGATCAAGCTGGCCAGCAAGGCTGAAAACCCCAACACCGCAGCCACTCCCGCCAAGGTCGAAAGATCCCACGCGCGAACACCGAAGAGCAGGCTGCGCATCAGCTGAGCGGCTGCAACTGAGCACGCCAGCCCGATGAGAATGCCCATCCCTGTCAGAAGTCCCGCCTCTTTCAGAATGAGCGTGTGAATAGCACCCCGCTGTGCGCCCAGTGCCATCCGTACGCCGATCTCGCGCGTCCTCTGGCTCACTGAAAACGCAATGACTCCGTACAGACCCACCACTGCCAACACCAGGGCCATGGCGGCAAACCCTCCGACCAGCCACGCGGAGAATCTGTGCAACAGCGCGCTTTGCGAAGTGCTCATCTGCACGGCCATCGTGCTTTCTCCGTAAATCCCCAGGTTGGGATTGATCGCGCGCAGCGTCTTCAGCAGCACCGGCAGCAGCGCCTGCTCATCTTGAGCAGTGCGTGCCGCTACTTCGAAATAGTTGTCAGACTCGTGATAAATCGAGAAATACTCCGCCGGCCACGCCTCGTCATCGAGCGCTCCCTCGCGCACATCTTCGATCACCCCAACCACCTGTCGCATCGATTTTGGAGTGAAACCCCCATCACCGATCATCTTGCCGGTGGGATCCTCGCCGGGGAAGTACTTGCGCGCCATCAATGCATTCAGGATGGTCACCCGGGGGTGATTTGCATCGTCGGCTGCGGTAAACATGCGTCCGCGCAACAGCTTCGCCTTAAGCGTTGCCAGATACTGCGGGCTCACGTCGCGTTGCAGAACCTCATTGTGTTCGCCGTGGAAGGGCCTGCCTGGAATTCGTATCCAATCAGTGTCGCAATTGCACTGCAGCGGAAGATCGCTGGTAATACCCGCGGACTTCACCCCTGGCAGCGCGGAAACCTTTTCCAGGATCTGGTGATACAGTGCGATTTGTTGTTCCGGTTTGCCATACACACTATCCGGCGCCATCACATAGACGGTTGCCAGATGCGAAGTATCAAATCCCGTTTCCACGTGTAGCAGCCGGTAGAAGCTTTTGGCCAGCAAACCGGCGCCGGCCAACAGCACTACGGCTACGGTCAGCTCCACCACCACCAGATTGGCTCCGAGCCTGCGCCAGAATCGGCTAGCCGCTCCGCGTCCTCCCTCACTTAGGCCTTCGCGGATCTCCCGGAACGCGAGCCGCAGCGCAGGCGTGGCTGCCAGCAGAACCGCCGCCATCAGCGTGGCTCCTGCTGCAAAAAGCGCGGTATGTTGGTTCAGCCCCACGACAGCGAGAAACGGCATACCTTGCATGATTGCCTTCGGAACTAATCGCGCCAGCAAAGACATCCATGCGACGGCGAGCAGGACTCCAGCCCCACACCCCAAGCTGGCCAGCAGCAGGCCTTCGGTGACAAACTGGCGAAGCAAACGCTGTGGTGTGGCGCCGAGAGCGCCCCTCACCGCTGTTTCGCGTCTGCGGCTTTCCGCTCGCACCAACATCAGGCTGGCCACATTCACGCAGGCGATCAGCAGCAACAGCCCCGCGCCGGCGAGCAGCGTGACCAAAGTCGGCCGCAGCTTTCCTACAAGAGCCTCGGACAACGGGACCACGCTTGCCCCCTGCCCCGTATTCGATCCCGGGTACAGGATAGAAAGTCGCGCTGCAATGGCCTTCATCTCGGCCAATGCTGCCTGCACGGTCACTCCGTCGCGCAGCCGCGCCACGCCATCGAGGTTGTGGCAGCTTCTCCGCTGCTCGCATCCGGTCTTGTCCAGCAGGGGAACCCAGAGCTCCGCGCTGGCTCGCGGGGCGAAAGCAAAACCAGGCGGCAATACGCCAACGATCGTATAGGCCTCGCCGGTCAGGCTAACGGACTCCCCAATCACATCCCGGCGGCCGCCGAATCGCTTTATCCATGTGCCGTAGCTGAGGATGGCGATCTTCGGCTGCCCGGGCTTGTCTTCGCCCGGGCGAAAGCCGCGTCCCAGGATGGGCTCGACCCCGAGCGTGCGAAAGAATCCGTCACTTACCCGGGCGGCCGGTACGGGTTCCGAGAGGGATCCCGTCCGGAGCAGAAAACCAGTGCCTCCATATACGTCGAGCGAGCTAAGCGTCCCATTCAGCCGCTTCCAGTCCTCATAATCGTCACGCGACAGGTTGGAGCGCGGAAACGTCGCAGAGCTTTCGTCGATGTCGACCAGCTGGTTAGGATTTGCATACGGCAGCGGCTGAATCAGCAGCGCATCCACAAAATGAAAGATGGCCGTGCTTGCCCCAATCCCCAGCGCCAACACCAGGATGGCGGCGACCGCAAGTCCGGCATTCCTGCGCAGCTGTCGCACTGCGAAGCGCAAGTCCTGGGCCACGGTCTCCGCGCGGAATCCCATTACCTCGTGGCTGCGCTCCCTGAGCAGCGTCGCATTGCCAAACTGCCGCATCGCCGCATAGCGGGCTGCTTCCGGGGGTATACCGCCGGCTTCGAATTCCTTTGCCGCCTGCTCGCGATGGAAAGCCATCTCCTCTTCGAGTTCCCGATTGAAGCTTTCCCGCCGCACCAGGACCGCAATCTTCCTCAGCAAACGAGCCAGAGCATTCATATCGTCTCCTCTGCGTCCTCGAGCACTCGGCCGATCGCCGCGATCATCTTCTGAAACTCGGAGACTTCGATACCCAGTTGCTTTCGACCGGCCGCCGTCAGGGTGTAATAGCGGGCCCGCCGGTTGGTCTCCGTCTTCCGCCACTCCGCCTTCACCCACCCTTGCAGCAGCAGGCGCTGCAACGCCGGATAAAGCGAGCCTTCTTCTACGGTCAACACATCATCCGACACGCGCTTGATCGACTGCGCGATTCCGTATCCGTGGAGCGGCGCGCGGGTCAGCGTTTTCAGGATCAGCATGTCCAGGGTTCCCGGCATCAGGTCCGGTTTAGTCGCCATGGCTGCAACCATAGATAGTCTATGGATAGTTTGTCAATGCCAGGGCCCCGAAACCCGCCTGTGCTTGGTTGTGCCGGAGACTTAGGGCGCATAGGGCGCTAAGGCGCACACTTTCCCCGCGCCACGAGGTCGCGCGTCCAGAAATGGCAGCGCCGGTCCAGGTACTTCGCATCCCGCGTGGTCAAGCGATGTTTCGATTGAGAGAAGGGAATCTCTGTCTAGATTGCGCGCAGCATGCGGACCGGCAGCGAGATCAACGCACCTACCAGCTCCAGCGCGCCGTGCACTGCGATGCCGGCCAACCGGAAGGGCAGCAAAACCACCCATACAATTGGATACAAGAGGATCGCCATCACGGCCAGCGGCCAGCAAAGGATGAAGAGAATACACCACAGCAAAAACTTGATCATGATTTCCATCCGCTCTATCGGGGAAAACCACCACCCTTGCTTAAGATTACGCAATTTGGGCGCCCCGGGTTCCCTAAGGTTCCTGAGAACAGCCCACCATGCTGCCGTCGAGACTTATCCTGCAGCCGCACATCCAAGACGAGCAGGAGAGAGAGAAGAAAATACCATGCCGGACAATGGAATCATTCGTAAGCCCAGCAATTACTCGGTCGACGAAACCCTGACCAAACTGCAGGCTGTGCTCGCTGCCAAAGCAGTCAAGGTTTTCGCCTTGATCGATCACAGCGGAGAAGCGGAGAAAGCAGGAATGCACATGCCCCCAACCAAGCTTCTCATCTTCGGAAATCCGAAGGGGGGCACTCCCCTGATGGTCGCAGCGCCGAGCATCGCCATCGACCTGCCGCTCAAGATTCTGGTAGCCGAGGACGACCAGGGCAAGGTATCGATTTCCTACAACAGCCCTGCCTATTTAGGAGAACGGCACGGGGTGCCGGCACATCTGCTGCAAAACCTCGCCTTGGTGGAGTCGCTGGCTGCCAGCGTCAGCGGTTGATCATGCAGGGGCCGTCCTCAGTCTTGCACGACCAGATTGCCGCGCTCGCCCGGAAGGAGGGATTTGCAAAGGCCGGTATCGCTCCCATTCCACCGCCTGGCGAGGAAGCCCCCGAGCTTGGCAATTTCGAGCCGTGGATCGAGCGGGGCTATGCCGGGGAAATGGAGTATCTGAAGCGTCGCGATGAAAGCCATCGCCTGTTGCGATCGTCTCTTCGCATTGCCGTTCCGTGGGCGCGCTCGATCATCGTCTGTGCCGCCAATTACAACGCCGAGGCGCCCAAATCCATCGATCCAGCGCCTGAAGAGAGCGGCTGGATTGCCCGCTACGCGTGGACTGGCTATGCCGGGCAGCCGAGCGACTACCACGATGTTCTGCTTCGCCGCCTACAGAAGCTGGAGCAAAGCCTGCAACAGGCGCTTGGCCCTTTTCAAGCCCGGTGCTATGTGGATACGGGTCCCCTGGTGGAACGGGTCTACGCCAAGTATGCCGGCATTGGTTGGATCGGCAAGAACACCTGCATGCTCGACCAGGAACTCGGATCATGGCTTTTTCTGGGGGTGATTCTTACCGGGCTGGAGCTGCCGTCCGCTACGCCGGTCCGGGTGGCACAAGACCGCTGCGGCAGTTGCACCCGGTGCCTGGATGCCTGCCCCACCGGCGCCCTGGTCGCGCCCTACCAGATGGACGCGAGCCTCTGTATCTCCTACCTTACGATTGAAAAGCGGGGGCCAATCGCTGAGCCACTGCGTGCGCAAATGGGTCGTCAGGTCTTTGGCTGCGACATCTGCCAGGATGTGTGCCCCTGGAATCGCCGCGCGCCGGTAAGCGAGGATGCTGAGCTGGCGGTTCGTCCGGAACTCGTCAACCCCGCGCTTGCGTGGCTGGCGGAACTGGATGCGGAGAGCTTTCGTAGCCTGTTCAGGCATTCTCCTGTGCAGCGCACCAAGCTGAGCGGTCTATTGCGCAATGTAGCCATCGCCATGGGGAACAGCGGCGTGGCGAGCTACGTGCCCAAGCTACAGGAGTGGGCGGCTAGTCCGGAACCCGTGCTTGCGGAGGCAGCGCAATGGGCTCTTGCCCGCTGCCAGCAAAAGCCGGAAGGGAATGAAAAGGGGCCCTTCCGCGGCTAAGGCCGGACCTCTTTATAGCCACTGAACTAGAGGCTGAAGCTCGCTGCGGCGAGGTAGCCCGTGCCCTTCACACAGTGATTGTGACACTGCTTTTAAAAATCAGGCGCTACGGACAACGTTGGCGGCATTGAGTCCCTTGGGGCCTTGTTGGCATTCGAACTCCACCGCATCGCCCTCGTTCAGGGTCTTGTATCCGTTCTCCTGGATAGCGGAGAAATGAACGAAGACGTCCTCTCCCGTGGAACGCTGGATAAACCCGTATCCTTTAGCTCCATTGAACCACTTCACCACGCCATTTTCCTTCAAGCGAACTCCCTTTCCCGACCTGATTAACCATCTCCAGCGCTCCTTAGGGACACCAAGAGCTGCCGTTTAGCACACGGCAAACCTTGAGTCATCTGGAATGCTTTGAGAGCGATGAAACAATTACACCAATTGGCCTTCCGAGCGTTCCGAACAGGGAACTTTTGTTCGAGCTTGATGATGTTATGGCAGGAATTGGAATTCAGTGCAAGCAAAATTTGCCTGACGGAACCATAGGGCAATCAGCCGGCATCCCGCACCAGCGGACGCTCTGTTGTCATTAAGTACAACGTTGTAGTTACCTGGAAATCGCGCGGGTGATTCCGAGCTCGCTCTCATGCTGCTAGCATCAGGCCATGAGGCTCGGCATAACCGCGATCCCGCCAGTATTGGCAACGCCTGAAGAGGACGTCCTGGTTGGTGTTCCCGCCCAACCAAAACCGCCGGCGAGAGTAGCCAGCCGCGCCAGTGTGCTGGAAGAGATCGTGAGCCTCGGCCGCTACATGGCGCAGACCGAAGTGCACACCTACGCCTTCAGCGTCGCTGCCAATGCCATCCTGTCACTGTTTCCATTCATTGTCATGATGTTCACCATCGCGCGCCTGGTCTTTCATTCGACCGCGATGGAGAGTGCGATTGCGGACATGGTCCGCTACTTCCTGCCCAGCGGGCAGCAATTTGTCACCAAGAACATGGAGATTGTGGCCCACGCGCACAGTGGAGTGCGGGTTGCGTCGGTGATGATGCTGCTGGTTTCTTCCACTGGTGTCTTTCTCCCGCTGGAAGTGGCTTTGAACCGTGTCTGGGGGGTCACCAAAAACCGCTCCTACATCATGAACCAGCTGGTCTCTCTTGGCCTGGCGGCAAGCATTGGCACTCTGGCCCTGGCCAGCGTCGCTGTCACAGCCGCGCAGCGATCACTGTTGCACACGCTGTTCCTTGGCCACACCGATAATATGGCCTTCAGCTTTGTCTCCCATTGGCTGTTGCAGATTTCGGCGGCCATCGCCAGTGTCCTGCTCTTCTTCCTCGTCTATTGGATTCTTCCCAACCGCAAGCTGCCCGTCCGCGCGGTGTTGCCGACCGCCATAGTGATTGGGCTCTCGTGGGAGGGAGCCAAGATGTTGTATGTGGCCGCCCTGCCCTGGATGGACCTGCAAAAGGTATACGGCCCTTTCTCCGTCTCCGTGAGCTTGATGTTGTGGGCGTTCGTGACCGGCCTCCTGCTCTTGGCGGGAGCACATTACTCGGCCTCACGCCACGCTCTGCGCATCGCGTACCTGGCAGACCTGGAGCGCGCTAAAGAAGAGAAAGCAGGTCTTTGAACGAAGGGCATGGCTAAACAGGCTGCGGAAAAAGTCGTTGAACGAAGGGCACGGGTTCAGCCGTGCCGCATCGAGCGAAGACTGATGAGGGCTTTAGCCCCTGAGGTACGGCTTTCAACGCAGTTCATGCCCCTAAATCAAGGGGATTCGGTCTAGGCGTCTTGAAAAAGATGTACCCCAGTGGCTAAAGCCATTTCTCGCATATGGCTGTTACGGCACGGCTGAAGCCGTGCCCGTCGTTCAGGACTTTTCGCAGCCTGTGAAGCCGTGGTCTTCGTCTAGTGAGATCTTTGCGCAGCCTGCAAAGCCAAAATGCGGCATCCTGCATCCCCTCTAGTGAACCAGGAAGGCTTTCACCACGATGTCGTTGGGCGAGCGTCCGGCGGGGAACAAGGTGAGCAGGGAAGCGGTGTTGGCGTCGAGACGCACGGCCGCTATATCGCCGGATTGCGCATTTGCTACCAGGAGCATTCGTCCCGATGCGGAAAAGGCCAAAGCATCGGGGCCCTCGCCAACCCTGACCCCCGGCGGGACCAGCTTGCCATCGTCAATGCTGTAAATCACCACTCTCCCGGCGCTGAAATCGCATACGTATAAGAGAGAGTTGTCCGCGCTCACCAGGCCGCGGACCGGGTGCGCGCCCACCAGGTACGACCCTCCTACTTCATTGGAGGAGGTGGTGAGCTCCGAGATGGTGTCGCTGTCGTAGTTGGAGACGAACGCCTCACCGCCATCCGGCTTCAGGGCCATGTGCATCGGCGTGTTGCCCACATCGAGGAAGGCGAGCAGAACGTCGGCCGTCGTCGGGTTGCTACCGGTTGCATGCGCCAGCCCGATCACCATGATCTGGTGCCCTCCGGAGCAGGCAATGAAAGCCTTGGAGGAGTCGGGCAGGATCATCACATCGGTTGCGCCCGGGCAATGATCGAAGCTGCTTCTCACTTTGAAAGAGCCCACATCGGCGATGCTGACGCTGCCGCTGGCGCGGTTGGAAATCACCAGTGTCTTGCCGTTGTTAGCGATCCGGGCGATGCCCGGTGCCTCACCGGCGCCAATCACGCCGGCCACACGGCGACGCGGCAAGTCGATTACCGAGACGTTGTTTGACCCGGAGTTGGCGACGTAAGCGCGCTCACCCCGCGCATCCACGTCAATAAAGTAAGGCTGCCGTTCCACGGGAATGGTCGCGGCCACGGTGTTGTTCTCGGCGTTGATCACGGTCACCGTACCGCTGCCCGAGTTCACCACGTAAACCTCGTTCCGGCGCGGGTTGACCGCCAACCCCGAAGGAGCGGCACCCACGGCGATGACGCGGTCTTGCCGCATGTTGACCAGGTCGAGAACAGTCACGGTGTTGCTGCCGCCATTACTGATGTAGGCGTACTCGCGATAATTCGGCGGATAGCTGACATCGCTTCGGCAGCCGGATGCGCCGAGCACGATCAGGGCCAGCCAAGGCAGCCAGGGGCGCAACCGCATTCGTCGCACACTTCTACTCAGCACTGGCTAGTGTAGCGAATGGCAGCTCTTCTCGAGGAAAAGCCGCGGCAGGATCGGATGCTATATATATACGAGAAGTAAGAATGCGTTAACCCCTCGCAGAAGGGATGGGCTCGGCGATCTCGATTCCGCGGGGCAGAGAACGGTGGACAGCCTCCGCGATGGGGGAGATCTCATTCATCAGTTCGGCAAACTGACCCGGATACAGCGACTGCGCACCATCGGAGAGGGCCTTATCCGGTTGGTGGTGTACTTCGATGATCAGGCCGTCGGCGCCGACCGCCACAGCGGCTCGAGCCAGGGGGAGAACCATGTTGCGTTTGCCCGTGCCATGGCTCGGATCCACGATAATCGGCAGATGGCTGGCCCGCTGCACCGCGGGAACGATGCTTAGGTCAAGAGTATTGCGAGTGTGATCGGCGAAGGTGCGTACTCCGCGCTCGCACAGAATCACCTGGTAGTTGCCCTCGCTCATGACGTATTCCGCAGCCATCAGCAGCTCGTCGAGGGTCGCGGACATGCCGCGCTTCACCATGACCGGTTTGCGGGTGCGCCCGGCGCGCTTCAACAAGGAGAAGTTCTGCATATTGCGCGCCCCGATTTGAATGACGTCGGCGTACTGCGCAACCAGGTCGAGGCTCTCATTGTCCAGAGCCTCGGTCACGATCCGCAAGCCGAAGCGATCGCGGATCTCAGCCATGATCTTCAGGCCGTCTTCGCCCATTCCTTGAAAAGCGTAGGGGGAAGTGCGTGGCTTATAGGCGCCGCCGCGAAAGAATTGGGCTCCCGCGTGGGCGACCTGCTCCGCCACGGCGAAGGCCTGCTCCCGGGATTCGATCGAGCAAGGTCCGGCGATGACTGCCAGGTCACGGCCGCCAATGGAGGCATTGGTGCCGGGGAAGGCAATCACCGTGTTCTCTTGCTTTACATCCCGGCTCACCAGCTTATAGGGCTTGGTTACCCTGATCACTTCGGCCACGCCGGACATGTCTTCGAGATCGCCCTGATCGACGGCGCCGCTGTTGCCGGTGATGCCAATGGCCGTGCGTTGCGCCCCGGGCATGGGATGGGCGCGGAAGCCCAAGAGTTGAATCTGTTCGCAGACGGCTTGAATTTCTTCTGCCGTAGCCTGCGGTTTCATGACCACGAGCATGGGGTTTTACGACCTTTCCGTGCAGTCTAAGTGTACTGGCCACAGTGATCTACGGCAAACAGCGGGGAAACGGGTTTATGGCCGCCCGAGGGGGCCGGAGAGTAGTTTGGGAATCGACTTCGGTGGTTGATGGCTCTCCTTGTCCTCTGCGAGGGAACAAGAGTGGGCAGAGTTTTCACTTAGCCTCTTCAGTCCTGATATACCTGAGCAGATGGATCACGCACGAAGGCTCCGCTCATTGCGCCGGCAGATGAAGCAACGGGGCATCGATAGCTTGCTGGTCACGCACTTGCCCGACGTTCGCTATCTTTGCGGATTTACCGGGTCCAACGCGTATCTCGCCATTACCCCGAATCGGGCCGCCATGTTCACGGACGGCCGATATACAAGCCAGGCACGGCAGGAGACCAGCGCAGCGAAGGTGGTAATCGCAGCCAAATCCGCCCGCGATGAGGCGTGCCGGTGGCTGCTGGCCAGCGGGGCCGAGCACTGTGCTTTCGACCCGGGATCTACGACGGTTACCGAGCTGGCGCTCTATCGCCAGGCCTTGAGCCCCGGGCATCGCGGATTCTTCCGGCCCCTGTCCGAATCGCTCGTCCCCCGTCTGCGACTGATTAAGGATCAGGACGAACTCCGGCTCATGAAGCAGGCCGCCCATCTGGGGGTGGACCTTTTCCACGAGCTCCTGGCGCACCTGGAGCCGGGAGTTCCGGAGACGACGGTGGCGGCACAGCTGGAGCACAGCGCGCGGCTGCGTGGAGCCGAGGGCATGTCCTTTGAGAGTATTGTTGCCAGCGGCGCCCGCTCGGCCTTGCCGCATGGCCGGGCGACGTCCCAACGATTGCCCCGTAAAGGATTCTTAACGCTCGACTTCGGTGTTATCCTCAAAGGTTATTGTTCAGACATGACGCGCACGGTATTTCTGGGTCAGCCAACACGCCGGGAGCGCTTCACGTATGATGCTGTGCGGGAGGCGCAACAGGCGGCCGTTGCCGCGGTCAAACCTGGGGCTTCCTGTGGAGAGGTAGACGAAGCAGCGCGCAGCGTCCTTCGCAAAGCCGGATTGGCTGAGTATTTTACGCACTCCACCGGTCATGGCGTTGGGCTGGAAATTCATGAAGCACCGCGCATCGCCGCGGACCAGTCGCAGTCCCTTTTGCCGGGCATGGTGGTTACCATCGAGCCCGGCGTCTACATCGCAGATCACTTTGGGGTCCGCATCGAAGATATGGTTGCCGTTACTCGGGAGGGTGGGCTGGTTCTGACACCGGCATCCACCGGTTGGACGCAGCTCTGAGGCCATTGTATTCAGCAGACGAGAGATTCATGACGCCGGACGAAATCAACGAGTTGAAGGAACTGATCGAGTTCCTAAAAGAGAACAACATTGGCGAGTTCGACCTCGAACGCGGCGACCTCAAGGTGCGCATAAAGTTCGGGCATCCCTCGCATGGAACGCCCGTTTCGCCTGTCGACATGGCCCGGCTCAGCCAGCTGTTGGCCCCCGGGCAACACTCGCCCGGCCCCCCTGCGCAAGGTATACATGCGGTGGCGGACCCTTCGCCGGCTGCTGGCGCGGAGGCTCAGGCAGAGGAGGAGGCGCTCCATATCGTCAAGTCGCCCATCGTGGGCACATTCTACGAGTCTTCTTCTCCCGGCGCCGCGGCCTTCGTCAAGATTGGAGACCAGATAGAGAGCGGGCAGGTGCTGTGCATCGTCGAGGCCATGAAACTCATGAACGAGATCGAATCAGACGCAGCCGGAGAAGTGGTCAAGCGTCTAGTCACCAATGGCCAGCCGGTCGAATACGGGCAGCCGCTCTTCGCCCTGCGGCTCCACTGAGCATGCACACGGTCTCCCATTGAAACCTATGTTTCGAAAATTGCTCATCGCCAACCGAGGCGAAATCGCGCTGCGCGTCATCTGCGCCTGCAAAGAACTGGGCATCCGTACCGTCGCCATTTACAGCGAGGCGGATCGCAACTCGCTCCACGTCCGTTTTGCCGACGAGGCGATCTGCATCGGGCCGCCGCGATCGGCGGAGAGCTATCTGAACGTGCCCGCGGTCATCTCCGCCGCGGAGATCGCCGACGTCGATGCCATTCATCCCGGCTACGGACTGCTGAGTGAGAATGCGAACTTCGCCGAGGTCTGCCGCGCTTCGAACATCAAATTTGTCGGGCCCCCTCCCGAAGCCATGCGCCTTATGGGCGAGAAGGACAAAGCCCGCCAGGCGATGAAAAGGGCGAAAGTCCCGATCCTGCCCGGCTCCGACGGCGTGCTGCAGAATGAGGAAGAGGCCTTGGAGTGGGCCAAGTCGGTTGGCTTTCCGGTCATCCTCAAGGCTTCGGCGGGCGGTGGCGGGCGCGGCATGCGCGTGATCCGCTCCGACGAGGAACTGCCCCAGCTCTTTCAGGCCGCACACACCGAGGCATCGAACGCCTTCGGCAACGGCGACCTGTACATGGAGAAATTCATTGAGCGTCCCAGGCACATCGAGTTCCAGATCCTGGCCGATGAGCACGGCAACGTTTTCTCCCTGGGCGAGCGGGAGTGCTCCATCCAGCGCCGTCACCAGAAGTTGATTGAAGAGGCGCCTTCGCTTCAGGTCACGCCCCGGATTCGGGAAGACATCGCCAAGACGCTCAAGAGGTGTTTGACCGCCATCGGCTACCAGAACGCCGGTACGGTTGAGTTCCTCATGGACGAGGATGGCAAGCTCTACTTTATTGAAATGAACACGCGCATCCAGGTAGAGCATCCAGTCACCGAGGCGGTGACCGGCGTCGACCTGGTCAAAGCTCAGCTGCGTATAGCCGCCGGGGAGGCGCTGAACAGCATCCTTCCCGAGACGGTGCCGATTCGCGGTCACGCCATCGAGTGCCGGGTCAATGCCGAGCATCCAGAGAAGTTCACGCCTTCCGCCGGCCGCATCACCGCCTTCAATGTTCCAGGTGGCAACGGGGTGCGCGTGGATACAGCGCAGTACGCCGAAGGCATTGTGCCTCCTTATTATGATTCGCTGATCGCCAAGCTCATCGTCCACGGCAAAGACCGGGCGGAGGCCATGGCGCGCATGTCGAGGGCGCTGGAAATGTTCGTCGTTGAGGGCATTCACACCACCATTCCGTTGCACAGGAAAATTCTGGAAGACCAGGAATTCCGCGACGGGAACTTCGACACCAAGTTCATGGAGCGCTTCTTCGAACGCGAGAAGGATCGCCGCGAAAAGCTTCTTGCCGGGGGATGAGCATGGCCCGGCTTGTTCTGCCCCGCTTTTATCCCATTCTGGATGCGGGTCTTCTATTAAGGACTGGCCGTTCCATTGACAGCTTCGCCCGCGAGCTGCGTGCGGCAGGTGTTCGCTTTCTGCAATATCGCGACAAAGACGCGGCGGATGAGCTCTTGCTCGAGCGCGCAGCGATGCTGCGCCGGATCTTTCCTGAGCCGGATAGCTGTCTCATCCTGAACGACCGCGTCCCGCTGGTGCTCTCCGCAGGCTACGACGGAGTGCATGTGGGGCAGGAGGATCTTTCCCCTGCGGAAGCGCGGGGCGTCGTGGGATCAGAAGTGATGATCGGAGTCTCGACGCACAGCGAAAGTCAGCTGCGCGACGCGGCCGTTAGCGCCGTGGACTATGTTGCCATCGGGCCGGTCTTCGCGACCTCGTCCAAGCAGGTTCCGGACCCGGTAGTTGGCCTGGAGGGGGTTGGTGCAGCGCGCGCCATCACGGATAAGCCGCTGGTTGCGATCGGAGGGATCACCCGAGGCAATTGCGCTGCCGTGATCGAGGCTGGGGCGGATTCGGTTGCGGTCATCTCCGACTTGATCCGTAACCCGGGCAAGAGCGTGGAGGAATTCTTCAGCCTCCTGGGCAGTCACGGTGTGCCCGGATAAAAATCCTACGCTGGACATGGTTACCGGAAAACGGTATAGATACAACCACCGATGCCTAGATTGCTGGCTACCAAGCCCCTCTCGATGCTTACCAAGGAGGCCAACGAGGTAGGGGAGAACACCCTCCGTCGCTCTCTCGGCCCCGTCAACCTGATCACGCTCGGTATCGGCGCCATCATCGGCGCGGGGATCTTCGTGCTGACCGGCCAAGCGGCTGCAATCCACGCCGGTCCAGCGGTCGCTCTCAGTTTCATCGTTGCCGGCATCACCTGCGCGTTTGCCGGACTCTGCTACTCGGAGTTCGCCTCCATCATTCCCATTGCCGGCTCCGCTTACACCTACGGCTACGCCACGCTGGGCGAGTTGGTGGCCTGGATCATCGGCTGGGACCTGGTTCTGGAATACGCTTTCGGCGCCGCCACCGTGGCCTCCGGCTGGTCCGGATACTTCGTCAGCCTGTTGGAGGAACTGCATCTCCACCTGCCTCCGCAGTTCACCACCACCTATGGCAATGTGCTTTATCTCTACAACGATCGATGGCAGCCGTCGATGTCGCTTCCGTCTACCGTCAACGCCGCGGCTCTACCCCACGTCGCCGGCTTGTTCAACCTGGTAGCATTTCTGGCCATCCTGGTCGTGACCGCGGTCCTGGTGATTGGCATCAAGGAATCGGCCAATCTGAACTCCGCGATCGTGATCGTCAAGCTGACGATTGTCGGCATTTTTCTGGTTCTGGGCGGGTGGTTCCTGCTGCACCATCCCGAGGTTGCCAAGGCTAACTGGCATCCGTTCATTCCGCCCGCGGAAGGCCCCGGGGCTTTCGGCATCGGCGGGATCACCGCCGGTGCGGCGTCGGTTTTCTTTGCGTATATCGGCTTTGACGCCGTCTCCACGGCGGCGCAGGAAGCGCGCAACCCGCAGCGCGATATGCCGATCGGCATTCTGGGTTCGCTGGTGGTCTGCACCGTGCTTTACATCCTGGTCTCTACCGTGCTCACCGGCCTGGTCAACTACCGCAACCTCGATGTGGGCGACCCGGTGGCGGTCGGCATCGATGTTACCGGGATTACCTGGGGCAGCCTGCTGGTGAAGATCGGCGCTGTTTTCGGTTTGGGTACCGTGATGCTGGTCATGCTGCTGGGCCAGTCGCGGGTCTTCTATTCCATGTCCAAAGACGGCCTGTTATGGAAATGGGCTTCGGCCATTCATCCCAAGTTCCGCACCCCCTGGATATCGAACATAGTGGTAGGCACGATTGTTGCCTTTCTTCCCGCCCTGTTGCCGATCGATAAGCTGGCCGCCCTGGTCAACATGGGAACGCTGCTGGCGTTCACCATCGTTTGTGCCGGCGTCTGGATTCTGCGCCGGCGCCATCCCAACCTGGAGCGGCCGTTCCGAACGCCGCTGGTCCCGCTGGTTCCGATCCTTGGCATCTGCAGCGCCTTCTATCTCATGATCAAGCTTCCGCTCATCACCTGGGAGGTGTTGGTCATCTGGCTGGTCATCGGCTTGGGGATCTATTTCGGATACAGCATCAAGCACAGCAAAGTGCAAGCGATGAGTCCAGCGGAGACCACTGGCCGTACCCGCTAGGTCACTTTCGCAGGCGGCGAAGAACCCCGGAAAACCAATCCTCGTGACCGGTATCAGTCATTGCTGGAGCTGGCTTAAACTCCCTGCCCGAAAATCCCTACCGAATATTCGTATTGCACCAATCATGGAATGGCCTATACTTCTTTCGCCACGAGCAATCTGCGTTAGATGCGTTTGGGAGAGAAAAAGTTAGCCCAGTCTCTCCATCAGAAAGACTGCGCTGACTGCTCATGGAAAGGGCCTCGCAACAGAAAAATATCTACGAGGAGGCGTCCATGAACAAGTATTTCGCTGAACTGGTTGGTACGTTTGTCCTGGTTTTTGGGGGCGTTGGCAGTGCGGTCTTTGCGGGGAGCCATATCGGCTTTGCCGGTGTCGCCGCGGCCTTCGGCCTTTCACTGCTCGCCATGGTTTATACCATCGGGCCCATTTCCGGCTGCCATGTGAATCCGGCAGTCACCCTCGGGGTCTTTCTGGCCAGGAAAATCAGCGCCAAAGATGCAGGCGCTTACATGGTGGCACAAGTGATCGGGGCCGTCATTGCTTCCGCAGTCATCCTATTTATCGCTAACGGTATCCAGGGCGGCTATAGCGCATCTGTCAGCGGACTCGGGGCGGATGGGTACGGCCTGCACTCTCCCGATCACTACTCGCTGGCGGCCGGCTTTGTTGCCGAAGTCGTGCTCACCATGTTTCTCGTCCTTACTGTGCTGGGGTCGACCGACATTAGCGCTCCCGTGGGCTTTGCGGGCTTAGCCATCGGCCTGGTTCTGACATTGATTCACCTGGTTGGCATTCCCATCACCAACACCTCGGTAAACCCCGCGCGGAGCATCGGTCCGGCGATTTTTGTAGGGGGTTGGGCGCTGCAACAGTTATGGCTGTTTATCGTGGCGCCGTTTGTGGGCGCGATTGTTGCGGCGGTCGTCTATGCCGGCCTTGGTCACCCTGCCATCCTGATCACTACGCGGAAAGCCGAGCAAGCGCTGCCTGGGGAACAGATCGACAGGATTGCCTAACAGATAAAGGTTCGCGGCCGGTCGCGGAAGACTGGCCGCGGACTGTTGTTTCTTTTCCTTTAGACGATTCTTCGCGCCAAGCGGCGGACCAGTTCCGTGGTGACGCCGTAGATCGCATGCGTCACCAATTCACTGGCATGCTCGCGCGCGGGTTGGTTCTCTGGGCTTTCCGTCAAACCCATCATGGGTAGTGCGGATGCGTGCGTGATCCCGCAAAGGGTCAAGCCGAAGTTGGCTCCCATGCGCCCGGTCACGGCGGGCTGATACTCCGCCAGGGCACCGTACACTCCACCTACCAAAGCTCCGAAGCCCCAATGGATGGCTTGCACGGAAACTTCCTCCTCGGTCTCGGTGAGAGGACGCGCCGAGATTCGATTGACCAACACCGCCGGGGGAGGGATCTGCCCTTGGGTACGCGGCGGATAGACTGCTTCCCCCACGGCTTTGGCGGCCGCTCCGACCAATCCCCCGATAGCTCCCGCGAGAAATCCCTTCACCAGCGATCGCTGGCGGCGAGGAGGCGCAGTTTCTTCGGTCGTTGTCATTAGTCGATCCTTAACATGTGCCTGGTTGTCGTTAGGGTGGTACGGATCGACGCACGCGGTACGTGCGTGTAGAAGGGTGCCCGTCCTGCTAACCTATAACGTCACCGTAGGCAATGCAAGGTTTGGAGAGACATGGCCATTAGCAGACAGTGGACCGAATGGCATTTAACGCCGGCCGGTTGGGTTTCGGGATCGAGCCGCCGCGACGGAGAAGGGAACGTCTGGCGCGATGAGCCCGCGGACCGGGTGGTCACCTTTGTTTACCAGGAGCAGATCGATAAGGCTCATCCCACGCCGCATGCCACGGTGCAGGAATCCTGGCGATCCAAAGCTGCGGGAGCCGCGACGAACATTGAAGCTCTGCTGACCCAGCATGGAGCCTGTCCGAGAAAGCTGTAGGCGCTGGGGGCTAGCGCTGGTTCGACGCATCACCTCCACCCATGCAACGGTGGCTCCCCTGAGTATCAGTATCCCGCCCGACACGGCTTTTACGCCGTGCTCTTCAGCGAGCGTTCATCCTCTACATTCTTGTTTGAACGTATGTGGATGATTATGCAGGTGTCTTGCTGCACAGCTCGTTCATCGCGCGGGTCAGTTCCTGGGCGATCATCGGCGCCGTTGCGGTCTCAATGGCAGAGCGTTGCATCAGGTAGACCAGCTTGCCGTCGCGCAGAAAAGCAATGGCGGGTGAGGTCGGAGGATGCCCTTCGAAGTAGGAGCGGGCGCGCTCCGTCGCTTCGCGGTCCTGTCCGGCAAAGACGGTGATTGCCTGGTCGGGCAGGTTTTTGTTCTGCAGTGCCATCCTGACGCCTGGGCGCATCTTGCCGGCGGCACAACCGCAGATCGAGTTGACCACGAGCATCGTTGTGCCCGGCTTCGCCAGGGCCGCGTCGACTTCCTCGGCGGTCCGCGCTTCGTGGATGCCTGCGCGGGTAAGCTCTTCGCGCATCGGTATGATCATGACCTCGGGGTACATGCCTGCTCCTTCAGTACTCTGATGTGTTCCAGATAGTGAAACAACCTGAACACTCCCCTGATTGTAAAGACTCAACCAGGGTTTCGCCAGTGATATACCCTGATTGCAAAATGCAGTTTCTTGAGGAAGTCCCGCTCGCGCCTTACACGACGTTCCAGATTGGCGGCCCCGCGCGCTGGTTTGCGGAGGCGGCGAGCGAAGACGATATCGCTGCCGGCATCGCTTTCGCCGGGGAACGCAACTTGCCGCTCTTCATTCTTGGCGGCGGCAGCAACTTGCTGGTTTCCGACGCCGGCTTTCCCGGTCTTGTCCTGCGCATTGCCCTGCTGGGGATCTCAGCCACCCAGAAGGACGGTGGTTCGACCCTTTCTGCCGCAGCCGGAGAAGACTGGGACGGGCTTGTCGCTTATGCCGTCGCCGCAGGCCTTGCCGGGATCGAGTGCCTCTCCGGGATCCCGGGCACGGTGGGCGGGACGCCGGTGCAGAATGTCGGCGCCTATGGGCAGGAGGTTTCGCAAACGATCGTAACGGTACGCGCGTTCGATCGGCAGAACAGGCAATTTGTGGATCTCCCCGCCCTTGATTGCGGGTTCTCCTATCGCCGGAGCATCTTCAATAGCAGCCAGCGAGAACGCTACGTAGTCAGCCGCGTCGACTATGCCTTGCGGCGGAATGCTCCCGCCAACTTTGTGTATGCCGACGTTGCCCGGTATTTTGCTTCCCGCGATATGACCGCTCCGACGCTAGGCGAAGTTCGCGACGCGGTGCGATCGATACGTGCGCAGAAGGGGATGCTGATCGTTCCCGGGGATGCAGACTGCCGCAGTGCCGGCAGCTTCTTCAAGAACCCGGTGGTGCCGGCATCGACACTTGATTCGCTGGCTCTGGAGCTGAAGGTCGAAAAGCAGAGCATCCCTGCCTATCCGGCGCAGCAGGGCGAGGTGAAGCTGTCGGCTGCGTGGCTGATCGAGCGGGCGGGTTTTGCCAAGGGTTATGCACTGGGCAACGCCGGCATCTCCAGCCGCCATACGCTCGCTCTCATCAATCGCGGCGGCGCCAGCGCAACCGAGGTGACTGCCCTGCGCGATAAGGTCATCGCCGCGGTGGCATCGCGCTTCGCCGTCCGCCTGGAACCGGAGCCGGTCTGGCTGGCCTAGAGACAAGATGAGATACAATGTGTCTCAGGAGAAAATTGTCATGTCCTCAACGACGATGGTTCACGTGCGCGTGGATGAGAAGGTCAAAGAAGAGGCTTCCGCCACACTGGCGAAGATGGGAATATCTGTCTCCGACGCTGTGCGCATGATGTTAATACGCATTGCGGCGGAGAAGGCGCTTCCTTTTGAAGTGCGTGTTCCGAATGCCACGACGATCAAGGCCATGCAATCCGCCGATAAAAAGCAAGGCAAGCGGTTTCGGTCCCCGGAGGCATTGTTTGAAGACCTAGGGATCTGACGTGCGCGAGATCATCCGCAGCATTCAGTTCAAGCGCGATGTGAAGCTGGCGGAAAAACGTGGCAAGGATATGACGAAGTTGCGGGACTTGATTCTACTGCTGGCTGGGGAAACGCCACTACCGGTACGTTACAAAGATCATCCTCTGAGTGGCGAGTGGAAGCATCATCGCGACATTCACATCGAACCAGACTGGCTTCTGCTTTATAAGATGGACGACAACGATCTTTATTTGGTCCGCACCGGCACACACGCCGATTTGTTCTGAGCGGGCTCTGAGTTACTGAACCCAAAAGTTGCCCGGGTCTATGTGCCCTCGGCGGTTGAGAGCCACCACCCGTTCCCCGAGCACCAGCAGGTTTCGTCCGGCGGCGCATTCCGCCGCAGCGAGCGCACCTTGCCGACATGCCCTCGTCGGAAAGCCTCCGCCAGATTCTTCGCGGTGTCCTCGTCGCGTCCTCCGATGCAAGGGATAAACATTGCTGGACATACGAAGCGCGCATCGAACCGCTCTTCTTCAACCCGGGTGACAAGCAACATATTGCCCAGCCCCAGCTTCCCATCGGCACCGCCAGGCGTGAGCGGAAAGAGGAGACGCCCGGAAAGACGCAGCGCGTCGAGCCAGAGATCCAACGGGGCGGTGGCTCCGGCAGAAACATAAATGGCATCGCTCTCGGGAAGCGTGCCCTCCGCTCCCGAACGCCGCGCCACAGTTACATGGGACAGATGCCCGAGGTTGCCGGCCGCCCTCTTTGCCAGCTCCTCTCCGATTTCATAGGCGAAGACTTTTCCCGATGCAGAGGTCAGTGTCGCCAGGATGGCGGTATAGTAGCCTGCGCCGGCCCCTATATGGACGACGCGTTCGCCCTCTCTCACATCGAGCGCGGCAAGGCTGCGTGAGTGCAGTGAGGGCTGCCCATTATTGATCCCGTGCTCTTCTTCGATCGCGACGACGATGTCCTGGTAGAGCAATGTCGGATCGTCAGTTGGCGTCGAGGTGTATCCATGGCCGTTGAAGACCTTCCACGGACCCGGCCCTAGGTAGTGCTCGCGGAGTGTGGAAGCAAAAGCGGAGGTGAGTCGGCTGTTGGGCACTCCCGCGATCGCCGTGATCAACTCCGCAAAAAACGTCCTGTGCACTTCCAGTTGTTCCAAAATTGCTCTCCACAGTCCAGTGCTTCTTACCCTGCTGATTGCTATTATTCGATGCGCATAAGTGGCCAAAGAGAAAGGGCTTCGAGTGCCCCTAAACGCGGTGCTTCAGGGCACGCCCTCTAGGTGAAGAGGGTGATGAGCCTGGCGAGCACCTCATCAAGGATGTGCTGCGGTACGCTTTCCAGTTTGCGGCTATTACGCGCGGCCAGATCGAGGGGCCGCGGCTGGTCACAGCGAATGACACCGCTGGTGCGTGTACCGGTGAGTGGAACAGCGAACCCGGCGTTGCGGGCGAAGGAGCCACCGGTAGTGATCGGGACGACGATCGGTACGCGCGTGAGATTGTTGAAGCGGTCCGGAGAGACTAACAGGACGGGCCGGGTGCCCTGCTGCTCGTGTCCGAGAGTTGGATCGAGCGAGACGAGGTAGATATCGCCCCGTTTCACAGCTCTCGGCCTGATGAGCTGAGATCGAGCCACGCGCGATCTTCTTCTGTGATCTCAGTCCGAAGATCACATTGCGCGAGCAGTTCATCTAGCGTGTATTTCGGCTTCGGTTGAGGCACGACAACTAGCTGCTGTCCGTCCACAGCAAGGCCTACCGTTGCACCGGCCTCGAGATGAAGCATGTCAAGGATGGCGCGAGGTACGGCCAACATCACAGAACCCCCGACCTTGCGAAGGTTGGTGGTGTGCATGGAAACCCCCTTTTAGGTTATATTTTAGTATAACATTACGCGAACCTAGCTTGCCCCCAGCTGTCGCAACAGTTGCTCACGCCGGGCTGCCAGCACTTGTTGTGCTGGCCCATGAGCCCGGATCTGGCCGCTCTCGATGACCATCACATCTGCAGCGGTTTGGAAAACTTCGGCCACATCATGGGAGACGTAGAGTGCGGGGATTTGTCGCACTGCGAGCCATTCGGTGAGCTGCTCCAGGATGGTAGTCTTCAGGTCCGCATCGAGGCCGGTGAATGGTTCGTCCAGCATCAGTAAGCGCGGCTCGGGGGCGAGGGCACGGGCTAACGCTACGCGCTGCTTCTCGCCTCCGGAAAGATCGGCAGGACGCCGCCTGGCGAGATGGGCGGCTTGAAAGAGTTGAAGCATTTGCTCCACGCGCTCTGCATTGGCGCGGTTGCCAGGCCCGGAGAGCCCAAAGGCAACATTGGCGGTTACATCCATGTGGGGAAACAGAGCAGGTTGCTGAGTGACAAAGCCGATGCCCCGTTCTGCTGGGGGAACCCATACTCCCTTCGCGGTCTCCAGCAGCGTTTTTCCGTTTAATACCACCCGGCCGCGTTCTGGCTTGGTCAGACCTCCAAGTACACGCAGCATGGAGGTCTTACCCGCGCCCGAAGGACCGAAAAGCACCGTCCACGGGGCCGACAGCGCGCACGAGATGCGCAGCGACAGATCGCCCAAGGTATGTTCGATGTCGGCCTTTAAATAGACGCTAGACACCGGCTCTCCCCCGGCGTCCGTAAATGATCAACAACGCCAGGAAGGAGAGGCTGAGCAGCAGCAAAGACGTGTGGTTGGCCTGCGCATAAGCAAAGTCCTGAACCTGATCGTAAATGGAGATGGACAGAGTTTTGGTCACTCCCGGAATACTTCCGCCAATCATCAGCACCACCCCGAACTCGCCCACCGTGTGAGTGAAGGCCAGCACAGCCGCGGTGAGCAGAAAGGGCCGGACCAATGGCAGCAAGACCCGGACCAGAATCTTGCCCGGGCGAGCGGACAGAAGCTCGGCCGCTTCCAGGATCTCCCGATCCACTGAGCGGAAGCCGGAGGTCATCGGCTGCACGGCAAAGGGCAGGCTGAAGATGATGGAGCCAATCAAGAGACCGGCGAACGAGAAAGCGAGAGGATGACCGAAGACCACGGTTAGTGCTCTCCCAGCCGTGGTGCGGGGACCCATCAGCACCAGCAGGTAGAAACCCAGAACCGTCGGAGGCAGCACCAATGGGAGCGCCACGGCGGCTTCGACCAGCGGCTTCCAGCGTGCTCTCCCGTAGGCCAGCCAATATCCCAGGGGGACAGCGATGGCGAGCAGGATCAACGTGGTCAGGGTGGCCAGGCGGAAGGTGAGAAAGATAGCTTGCCGATCCATATGAGCGCGAAGGGGGATGAACTTAAGGCGCTTTCAAGCCCCGCTCAGCCAGTTGCTTTCTGATTGGCGGCGAAAGCAGGAAGTCGAGGAATTGATGAGCTGCGGCAGCATCGGGTCCATGCTTGAGTACAACCGCTCCCTGCAGTATCGGAGGGTAGTCGTCCTGAGGAACCTCGACGTATTTGCCGGACCCACTCAGGCGCGGCGTCAGCGCTGAGGTAAGGGAAATGAAGCCTACGTCTGCATTGCCCGAATCGGCATATTGGGCAGCCTGGGCGATATTTTCCGCGACCACGAGCTTGCTCTTCAAGGCCTCCGTCAATCCCATCTTCTCCATCGCGGCTTTGGCGGCGCGGCCGTAAGGGGCGTGTTCGGCATTTGCAACTGCGACGGTTCGCAGTGATGGGCTGCGCAAAGAATGGATGCTGAGCGGTTGTACCGGAGAGTCATTTCGCGCCCAGAGCACCAGCGTTCCGCGAGCGTAGGGAATCGGTTCAGCACTATCCGCCAGGCCCGCGGCGACTACCTTCTGGGGGAAGGATAAATCCGCCGACAGGAAGAGAGAGAATGGGCCACCGTTCAGAATTTGCGTAGCCAGGGTGGCCGAGGATGCGTAAGAAGCGTCAACTTTCTTGTTGGTTTGCTTCTCAAACTGGTCGATGAGCGCCGGCAACACGGGCTGCAGGTCGGCGGCCGCGGCAATCCTGAGCGTGCCGTTTTCCTGAGCCAAGGCGCCGTGGATGGCAACCAGAACCAGAAGAACTAGAAAAGTTCGTCTAAACACGCAGCACCATCACTTCGGTGGATTTGATCAAGGCAGCTGCTGTTTCACCCACCTGGAGGCGCATTTCCCGTGCCGCTTCGGCGGTGATGATCGAGGTAATAATCTGACCGCCGATAGAAAGCTTGACCTGGGCGAGTAATCCTTCGATCTTCAGTTCAACAATGCGGCCGGTGAGCTGATTGCGCCCGCTGAGCGAGCGCAGCATCTCCCGCTTGGGAGTTTCAGGACGTTTCGCCTGGTGCAGCAAGCTATCCAGCTCAGCTTCTGGAATGCGGTAGTGGCCCCCGGGAGTCTTTACCGCCTTCAGTTTTCCGCGATAGAGCCACTGCTTGATGGTGGGATAGGAAATCCCCAATCGCTGAGCGGCTTCACGGGGTGAGAGCAACATGGCGAAAGTATACGATGCGTTGCGGCGCGCTATACGAATTTAAACGAAATAGATGCGATCATCCTGCCGGAATGCCGCCACCAGTGCGTCCCCGTCCCTCATCGGCGATTCTACGGAGCGATGACGAGTCGTCTGCCTTTGAGGTTGGTGCGTTGCCAGGCTGTCTCGATCTCGCTGAGGGGAGCGCGCTCGATGCCGAAGACGAGTCGGCCTTCGCGCGCCCATTCCACAATCCTGCTGTACGCGTCGGCGACGGTTTGCGCGTCGAGGCCCTTGGCGACTCCGTAGATTTCGATGCCGGAGGTGCGCACGCTGTCAGCGGCGAGAGAGAGGGTGGCGCCGGCCGATTCGCCCGCCTGGACGAGTCGGACGGCCTTCGAGGGCCCCAACTGCTTGGGGACGAGGGCTTTGAGGAGAAGGTCGGGGGGGCGTCCCCAGAGGAAGTCCAGCACGACGTCGTAGCCTTCGCCAGCCTCGTCTTTGAAGGTGCGGACGAGTTCGTCGTCGGAGACAGTGGTGTTGATCACGGTTTCGGCGCCGAGGCCGGAGACCTCTCGGAGGGCGGCGTCGTCGCGGCCGGTGGCGATGATCCGGCCGGCGCCGAGGAGTCGCGCGACCTGGACGGCGAGGCGGCCGGCAACGCCGGTCGCGCCTTGGACGAGGACGGTCTCACCGGGTTTGAAACCGGCAGCCGTTTTGATCGCGAAGCCAGTCACACCCGAGGAGAGCACGACGGCTACGGCCGGGTCGATCCCGACCGGAGCGGGAATGGTGTTCATCACCGCCACCACCGCGCGTTCGGCTAGGGCACCATAAGGTGGGCGGGGCCGGCTGAAGCCGACGAGGGTGCCGTCCGGCAAGGCGCCGATCCCGTCGAATCAGACGATGGCAGGAAGCTGAGGAAGGAACTGGCCGGTGGCGAAGTGGGTGCCCGCGGCCAAAGCTTTGTCGACGTTCTCCACTGCGACTGCCTTTACCTCCACGACGACCTCGCCGTCCTCGGCCACGGGGTCGGGGAAATCCTCATAGCACGGGGTGCCTCCGAGCTGGTGCAATACTGCAGCCTTCATACTCGGTCTCTCCGGGCGGCGAACACTCCGCCGATCCACTCCTGCCACGCCACCAGGACCCTTGGCGGCCTGGCGTGATGCGCGTTGGGGTTTCTCAGAGCCAGGTGACGGCTGTCTAGCGCCGGATGCGAGCCGTGGTTGTGCTCGGACAGGCGTCGAGCGACGAGGTTCTGGTTCAGGCGTGCGGCGTCGGAGTGCGGGGGCACTCCAGGCAATTTGTGGAGTTGTTCGTGAAGTCGTTCGGCAATCCGGGCCAACATGGAATCACCTCTTCGTTTGCGTTCTTAATTCGTATTACGTACGAATAATATTAATCGTATTATGTACGAAAGTAAAGTCGCATCAGGTACGAAGATGACAGAGGCAAGGGAAAGCGACCTGATTTGGCTGCGACCGGAGCCGAACAAGAGACGGCCAGGGCTGAACCGCGAGCAGATTACACAGACCGCGATTCGAATCGCTGACAGCGAAGGGTTCGAGGCGGTGACGATGAAACGTATCGCGACCGAACTCGACTCTGGCACGATGACGCTCTACTACTACGTCCGAACCAAAGCGGACATCGTGGCGCTGATGCAGGACGCGATCCTCGCCGACATCCTATTCTCCGACGACGAACTGCCTGCGTACTGGCGCGACGCCGTGGCCGCCATGGCTCGACGAACCAGAGATGTGCTGCTCGCGCACCCGTGGTCGCTTTCCGCGTTGAACGACGCCCAATTCGGCCCCAACGCCATGCGCCACATGGAGCAATCCCTGGCCGCCCTCGACGACCTCGACCTGGACGCGAGCGAGAAGCTCTCCCTTTGGGGGATCGTGGATGACTACGTGTTCGGAAGCGCCCTGCACACCGACGAGTCACTCGGCCGGGCCGCAGCTGCCCGGCGCAACCCCGGACTCGTGGCCGACGCCATCGCCTTCGGCCAACAACAGCTTGAGACTGGGCAGTTCCCACGCTTGGCCGCTCTCTACCGAAGGTCCACATCGGATCACTCCACGCCAGCCGGCCACGCAGGCGGAGCGAGCCCCCCGATGACAACGGATCTCCTCGCGGCCCAGTTCGAACATGGCCTCCAGGCACTCCTCGATGGGCTTGCCGCGACAGCCGCCGACGAAAGTACCCGCCCGATCCGGCGCAGCGTGCGATCGCCTCACGGCTGAATCCCGTACCCTTCATCACCAGGGCTTTCCGCAGGCGGCCTCTAGCCTCGAAGGGAACAGGCACAGGCACAACGGCCGCATTCGCGGACTCATGAAATGCGATGCTAGGCTAGGCTTAAAGCATGCAAGAAGCTTCTCATCAACTGCGCTGCGTCGGTTGCGGCGCCGTGATTCCCCCGGACGCCGTCGAAAAAGACTTTCGTTGCATCGATTGTGGCGAGCTTCTGGAGGTGGAATATCCCTCTTGGAGCGGGGCCGGCGCCCCTTTTTCCAGCCCGCGCCGGATGCCCAATCCGGGCGCTTTGCGCTGGCTATGGCAGGAGAGGCTCCAGTCCAGGCTGCCCATCGATCAGAGCGGAGTGTGGCGTTTTCGTGAATTGCTGCCGATCCTGCTTCACCCCGAACAGGCAGTCACGCTACGCGAAGGCAACACCCCACTCTACCGGCTCTTGCAAAGCGCGGAAGAGCTCGGCCTGGAGCAGCTATACGCCAAACACCAGGGCATGAATCCTACCGGTTCTTTCAAGGACACCGGCATGACGGCTGCCCTCTCGCAGGCGCGCGAGCGTGGCTTCCAATGGGTGGCGTGCGCTTCCACCGGCAACACCTCAGCCGCAATGGCGGCCTACGCCGCCCGGGCGCGCATGAACAGCCTCGTCTTGCTGCCCGAAGGCAAGATCTCGTGGTCCAAGCTGTCGCAGGCGATTGACTACGGCGCCGTCACCTGCCAGCTGAATACCGACTTCGACGGTTGCGTGCGCGTTTTGGCGGAAGTGGTTCGACGCGCGCCGGTGTATCTGCTGAACTCCGTCAACCCGTACCGGCTGGAAGGGCAAAAGACCCCGGCATTGGAGATTGCCGAGGAGTTCGACTGGCAGGTTCCCGACCACGTGATTGTTCCCGGGGGAAATCTGGCCAACGGTTCCGCCTTGGGCAAGGGTTTTCTGGAAATGATGCATTTAGGACTGACTAACAAAGTGCCGAAAATTACCGTGGTGCAAGCCGAGGGAGCGAACCCGCTCTACCTAAGCCTGCTCAACCATGACGGAAGCGAGATTGAGCCGGTGGAGGCTAACACCCGGGCAACCGCCATCCGCATCGGTAATCCGGCGTCCTGGCGCAAGGCAGCGCGCGTCATTCGTCAAACCGGCGGCTACTGCGAACAGGTCAGCGAAGCTGAGATCGCTGTGGCCAAGGCAGAGATTGGCCAGGAGGGTATCGGTTGCGAGCCGGCATCTGCCGTAACACTGGGCGGCCTGAAGAAGTTGGTGCGCCAAGGCAGGATCGATAGCTCCGAATCGGTCGTGCTTTTGCTCACCGGTCACACGCTCAAGGATTCTGAGTACACCATTGATTTCCATCGCGAAAAGTTGCTGACGGCGGAAGAGAGTGCGGGGCTGGAGCGGGAAATCGCCGAGAAGCGCCGGGCTACGCTCTCACTCGAGGCCTCGTCCGATGCGGTGCTTCGTGTGCTTGAGGCGGCCATTCAAGCATGAAGACCGTTCGACTGCGGCTTCCCGCCACTTCGGCCAACCTGGGCCCGGGCTTTGACGCCATGGCTCTCGCCCTGGAGCTCTTCCTGGAGATCGAGGCCACGCCGGCACCCAGGTTCTCCATCGCCGCCACCGGCCGCAATCAGAATATCTGCTCCGGATTGAGCAGAAATCTCCTGATTCAGACCTACGAGTCGGTACTGGTAGCTCAGCAGCGCGATGTTGTGCCACTGGAAATCACCATGCGCAACGGCATTCCGGTGGGTATGGGGTGCGGTTCCTCAGCGGCGGTCCGATTGGCTGCAGTGGCCCTCGCCTCGGCATTCGGAAGCCTCGACTGGGATGCGGCGAAAATCGTTGCCCAGGCAGTGCGGATCGAAGGGCATCCCGACAATGTGGCGGCATGTTGGCATGGCGGGCTGACGATTGCCGCCGATGGACAGGAGCTCGCTATCGTCTCCATTCCACCGCCCGCGCGCTGGCGCGCGCTCCTGGTCCTTCCCGAAACCCCGGTGGCTACGGCCAAGGCACGCGGGATGCTGCCCAAAAGTTACGGGCAGCAGGACGTGGTCGCGAACCTGCAACGAGCTGCGCTGCTTACTGCGGCGTTCGCCTTAGATCGTGCGGATTTGATGCGACTGGCCACGCAGGACCGCTTGCATCAGCCTTACCGGATGGAGTTGTGTCCTTTGCTGCCGGCTCTGCTGCCCCTTGCCGGGAGCCATGGAGTAATGTCGGTCACCCTAAGCGGCGCGGGCCCGGCGGTATTGCTCTTGACGCAGGAGCCGGATGGAAAGGGAACGCAGCGGGAAACCCTGAAGGCGGCAATTCTGGAGCTTGCGCAACCGGTGTGTGCGGTAGAGATTCTGAGTACGCCGCTGTGCCATGGTGGCACCGAAGTAAGCCTCGGAGGCTAAGCTCATATAATCAAAAGGTAACTCTTTTATTTCCTCAATTATTACCTTATTGTTACCTAAGTTTTGTTTACAAGGCTTGTGGCCAAGCCCTATTTTCGCGTCGTGGGCAGTTCTGGGGGAGGGCTGCTCTAGCGCCTGTGGCCGTGAGGCCCAGGCGCTTTTGGTTTGTGCGGCGTCTGCACCTTTTACCTCCGAACTGCATCAATTGTTCAGGGCTGAAGCGTGTTATGGATGATATCCTCAGCCAGGAACTGAAGGAGGAACATGGCAGGACCAGGGGTCTTTGAAGTAAGCGACGCGACATTTGAGCAGGAGGTACTGAAGTCAGAGCAGCCTGTTCTAGTCGATTTTTGGGCCGCCTGGTGCGGGCCGTGCAGAGCGTTGGCGCCGGTCGTGGACGAGGTCGCGGTGCAGTACAGCGGCAAGCTCAAGGTAATGAAGATGGATGTGGATCGGAATTCGGCCACGCCGATGCGTTATGGCATCCGCGGCATCCCGGCGCTGCTTCTCTTCAAGGGCGGCAAGGTGGCTGAGCAGATCGTCGGATTTGTTCCCAAAGACAAGATTGATCAGAGCATCGGCAAGCTGATCGACCAGCCAGCGGATCGCAGCGTAAGCGCTTGATCCACTGATAAGACGAGGGCCCCGGCGTCCAAGCCGGGGCTCTTTTTGCGTGTGCCCTTTTGGGTGTGTTTGATGCCCGAAGGCGGTCACTTCGACGCGTCTGGTGCAGCGTCGAGCAAGGGCGGTCTAAGCGTAGCGGCGCAGCACACCCAGTACCCGGCCCTGAATCGCTATCTGCGAAAGCGGTACGTAGATCGGTTCCATCTCGGTATTGGAAGGCTGCAATCGCACCATCGTTCCTTCAATGTAGTAGCGCTTCAACGTCGTCTCGCTACCGCGTACGAGCGCGACAATAATCTCTCCTTGCCGCGCGGTACTGGTGTGTTCCACCAGGACATAGTCCCCGTCCACGATGTGCTCATCGCGCATGGAGTCTCCGCGCACCTGGAGCGCAAACACCTCGCGATTTCCAATCACGTCTCCGAGCGAGATGCTTTCGCTGGTTTCCGATGCCTCGACAGGTAGGCCGGCCGCGATTCGTCCCAGCAGCGGAAGCCGGTCAGAGCGCCTCGTCTTGGTGCGCGGCGGCAGCACGTCGATCGAGCGGCTGCGGTTGTGCGCGCGCTGCAGCAGGCCTTTCTTCTGCAGATTGGTTATGTGTTTGTGCACGGTGGCCAGCGATTTGAGGCTTAAGCCGCGAGCAATCTCCTCGAAGGACGGCGAGTAACCGTTGCGCTGAACAAAATTGCTGATGAAGTCGAGCACTTCTTTCTGTCTGCGAGTTACCGACATTCCGGCATTATAGCGAACAAAAAGCGAATTAACGAAAACTTTTTTCCAGGGGCTCCATGGGTCGATCGGCCCCCTCGAGGCAGAGCGGCTGGCGAGTGTTTTGTTTTAGGCCAATTTCAGGCCGATGTGTCCCGTTATGAGATGGCGCAGAAGTTATGTCTCCGAGTTGCGTGTCGCCGGGATCAATCCGGTGCAGGGTAGAGATGCGACGCGGAATAGTGACCCGCTTAAGCATTGATTGATTTGGTGAACGGTCACTCGGAAGTAACCGGGGTGTGATCGAGTTTCCAGGGGGATTGCCGATATCACCATAAAGCTTTGGTTACAGCGCAGATGGATTTGTAAGCATCCTGGGCCTTTCCTCAAACAAGTCAACGGTACTTCGACAGCGTTTTACGGGTCTTCAACAAAACTCGGCTCCATATTGGCTGGATGGTGATTATGCAGGAAGCAGGAAAAGGTCAGAGACGTGTCCGGCGGAGTGAAGCACCGACGCCAGAGGTGAGCGCAGTGAACCGGGCCGCAACCGGGGATCCGCAAAAGGAAGCTCCGTCCGCCGCATCCCCAATAACGTCTGGGCCACGGCCAAGTGACTTGCTCACCGCCAAACAGGAAGAGCTCATGATCGAGCATCTACCCATCGTCCGTTTTATCGCCCGGCGTATTCATGAGCGGCTGCCGCAACATGTGCCGATCGAAGACCTTTACAGCGCAGGAGTGGTGGGGCTGCTGGATGCTTTTGGTAAGTTCGACCCATCCAAGCAGGTCCAGTTTCGCAGTTATGCGCAATTCCGGATACGGGGGGCGATTCTAGACAGCCTGCGGACGCTTGACTGGAGCCCGCGTGAGTTAAGGCGCAAGGGCCGGGCCATTGAGCAGGCGATCCAGACGCTGACCGCCCAGTTTGGGCGTACTCCAAACGACATCGAGATTGCCCAACAACTGCACATCGATCTGGCAGCCTATCAGCAGCTGCTGGGGGAACTGAAGGGCCTTGAAATCGGGACCCTGCATTCCGAGCGCTCAGAGGACTCAGGCGAAGAGGAGCTGGTCTACCTGCCGAACCGGCCCGAGGACGATCCGCTCTTTCGTTACTTGCACGCCGAGATGCGGGATCGGCTGACCCGCGCAATCAGCGAACTACCCGAACGCGAGCGGCTGGTCATGACGCTCTACTACTACGAAGAGACGACCATGAAGGAGATCGGCCTGATCCTGGGTGTGGTGGAATCCAGGATCTCGCAAATTCATGCCTCCGCTGTCCTGCATCTTCGCGCCCGCCTTACCGATTTCGGCACCAGCGAGGAGCCAGCCATCAGCCCAGCCCGGCGGGAGCCATCTTCCCGGCGGCCCACGATCTCCCACGAACGAGGCTAGATCATTGCGCCAGGCGCGCCCCCCTTCGCTGACAAAATTTTCCTTTCGACTTTTGCTGACGGGGCCGGCGAGTTACCAATGCGCACTTCTTATCTGTTGTTGATGCTGCTAGGCTGAAGGTCCATCATGGACCGCCT
This sequence comes from uncultured Acidobacteriaceae bacterium, assembly GCA_963743365.1. Classification (GTDB taxonomy): domain Bacteria; phylum Acidobacteriota; class Terriglobia; order Terriglobales; family Acidobacteriaceae; genus PALSA-350. The sequence goes on along the minus strand of CAVUQE010000029.1, from coordinate 418,848 downwards.
CGACAAGCCGCGTGATCCCGTTGAACCCGCCAACGAAACAGAAGCGGTTGAGGTTGAGGAAAGCGGAAAGCAGCCAAGCGACAGCGAACCTCCCATCGATGAAGCGCGGCTTGAAAAAATAGAGAAGCTCAAGAAGGCTGTGGCCGACGGAACTTACCGCGTCAGTGCCGAAGAGCTGGCCCGCAAGCTGATCGAGGACATGCTGGAGCCTAAAGAATAAAGCGCCGGATATACTTTGCTTACGAGGCCCTGGCATGCCGTTTCGCTTTTTGTGGAATGCGACACGAGGCCATCGGCTGATGCCGTGGCGGAGCGAATACCTCAAGTGGCGTATCGAAACCTACTCTGGCCGCAAAGCTGACACCATCGATGCAGCGTACTTCTGGTTTTTCCTCTGGAAGGAGCGGGCGCAGCTGATGCGTTTCCTCGGATGGACGCGAAATTTTGGAACCCGGCGCCGGCAACCCTCTTGAGTCTTTGCTGCTTCGATCATCGCTTTGCCCACCGCTTTCGCACTCTGCTTGCCTGCGTGGTCCTCTTGGCCATGCAAGCGCGCGGCCAGCAGGCCTCACCCAATCCCGTCTCACCCAATCCAACGATTCGCGTGGAAACGTCAGAGGTGTTGGTGCCGACACTGGTCGAAATGCCATCGGGGGAGATTGTCTATGGCCTGGGACCGGCCGATTTTCAATTGACCGACAATGGAGTGCCGCAACAACTCCACGTGGACGATGACCTGGACAGTGAACCCGTCTCCGTGGTGGTTGCCGTAGAGAAAGGCCGCATGGCCGCACTGGAGTTCGAAAAGATCAATCGGCTGGCTCCCTTGATCGATCTTTTTCTGGGAGATGGGTCGAGCGAAGCGGCATTCGTGAGTTTCGATTCCAAGCCGCAACTCGTGGTGCCGTTCACCAAGGATGAAGACCGTCTCGGTCGCGCGTTGAAGCGCATCGAGCCGGGCGATGGCGGCGCCGCTATCCTCGATACCGTGGGTTTCTCGGTGAAGCTGTTGGAGGACAGGCCGAAGGACTATCGCCGTGTGCTGCTGTTGATCAGCGAGACCCGCGACCATGGCAGCCGGGATGTGGATGCGCAGCGGGTGGTGGAACAGATCGGCATCAGCAATACACTGGTTCTGAGTGTCACGTTCTCTCCCTCTAAAGCTCTTTTGCTGCACGATCTGAGAGATGGCGGGCAAAGCGCGGGTGTCGCTGATCTGCTCACGCCGCTGATGATGGCCATCCAGGCGGTGCGCAAGAATGTAGCGCGGCAGATTGCCGTGATGAGCGGTGGGGAGTATGCGCCCTTTACCACCGAGCGCGGCTTTGAAGCCCGCGTACAGGAGGTTGCCAAACATGCCCGCAATCGATATCTGTTGAGTTTTCGCCCGACTGACAGCACTCCAGGACTGCATGTGCTGGAAGTTCGACTCACGCGCGACCTGGGGGCACGGGTGGTGGCAAGGACCAGTTACTGGGCTCTGGAAAAGCAGGCGGAAACGGCCTCCCCAGCTCCCTGAATCGTTTCCGCGACGAAATTGGCTTTACGTTCTTTTCGGGCCGCAAATCTGATCTCAAAGCAACGTCGTGATCGAGCGCGTGGTCCATGTACCCTACAGAAGTGTTCGCACCAGCGGAGGAGACGTATGAGCAAAGAAGTGAAGCTGCAAGCCAGCGATGGTCACGAACTGGATGCCTACGTGGCCCAACCAGAGGGTAAGCCTCGGGCGGGACTGGTCGTGGTGCAGGAGATTTTTGGGGTCAACAAGCATATCCGATCGGTAGCGGATCGATTCGCTCGGGAGGGTTTTTGCGCTGTGGCCCCGGCGCTATTTGACCGTGTGGAAAGGAACGTCGATTGGGGCTATGACGGCGAGAGCGCGAAGAAGGGAATGGCCATCGTGCAACAGATCGGGATCGATAATGCATTGAAGGATGTCGATGCTGCATTGCACTATGCCTCCAAAGAGACGGGGAAACCAGCTGGAGTGGTTGGCTTCTGCTACGGGGGAACGCTGGCCTGGTTGAGCGCGACCCGGCTGGCGCCAGCCGCCGCCGTTGGCTACTACGGTGGCTACATCGGGAACTTCGCTCAAGAAAATCCGCGTGTTCCTGTCATGCTCCATTTCGGAAAAAAGGACGATCATATTCCGGCGTCCGACGTGGCCAAGGTGCAGGAGGCCCATCCCGAGGTCGAGATCTATTGGTACGACGCCGGGCATGGATTTAATTGCGATATGCGCGGCAGCTACGACGAAAAGGCGTCAAAGGAAGCCATGGCGCGGACACTGGTCTTTTTCAATAAGCACCTGTGATAGATCGCCGATGGGAAGTGCAGAAATGGCGTCAATCGGGTTCAGCCGCGCATCTATCTGACTGACTCAAGGAGAACGATGGCGACCAGCACTGCCAACGCTGCTGCCGATAACGAGGCAATGTACGCGTGGAGGCCCAAAGCAAATCCCTGGCTCATTGCTGCCAGCGTTGCTCTTGCGGCTTTTATGGAGGTGTTGGATACCTCGATTGCGAATGTAGCGCTTCCTCATATAGCAGGGAGCCTGGGCGCCAGTTTCGATCAGAGCACGTGGGTCCTGACCTCGTACCTGGTAGCTAACGCGATCGTTTTGCCCATGGGCGCGTGGGCGGCGAGCGTGATTGGGCGGAAGAATTTCTTCATGCTCTCCATTGTCATCTTCACGGTCAGTTCATTTTTATGCGGAATTGCACCCACGCTTGGCCTTTTGCTGCTCTTCCGGGTATTTCAGGGCGTTGGCGGCGGTGGCTTGCAACCAATGGCGCAGGCCATCATGGCCGACTCCTTCGAGCCGGCGAAGCGTGGTCTTGCATTTTCACTGTACGGGGTGGTTGCCGTGTTGGCGCCTTCCATTGGGCCAACGCTCGGCGGCTGGATCACCGATAGCTATTCCTGGCACTGGATTTTCTACATCAACATTCCTGTAGGCATCCTGGCGTTCTTCCTCACCAATCGGCTGGTGGAAGATCCACCCTTCCAAAAGTCCGACCGCGCCAATCTCTACCGCATCGACTACATCGGTGTGGGTCTGCTGGTAGTCGCCATGGGCGCACTGCAAATCACGCTCGATAAGGGTGAGGAGAAGGACTGGCTCGGATCGCACTTTATCGTAGGCTTTGGGTTAGCTTTTATCATTTCGTTCATCGCCTTGATTGTTTGGGAGTTTCATGCCGAGAAGCCGCTGATGGACCTGCGGCTATTCAAGTTCAGAAATTTCGCTGTATGCGCCTTTCTCATGTTGCTGACCGGCGGACTGCTCAATGCAACCACGGTGCTGCAGCCGCAGTTTTTGCAACAGGAACTCGGCTACACGGCATTCAGCGCGGGACTGTCGCTTTCGGGCGGAGGATTGGCTCTGCTGGTGGTGATGCCCATGGCAGGTCAGGCGGTGAGCCGATTTCCGGCGCGCAATCTGATTGCCATGGGATTTGTCCTCTTTGCCTTATCGTATTTTTATACGGCGACGCATATCAGCCTGCTGATCAGCTTCGCCTTCGCGTCCTGGCTGCGTGTTTTTCAAATTGTCGCGATCCCTTTTGTTTTCATTTCGGTGACCACGGCTGCGTATTTCGGTATTCCTCCGGAGAAGAACAACCAGGTTTCGGGACTCATCAATTTCGTCCGCAATATCGGTGGCAGCATTCTGATCTCGCTCACCAACGCTCTGGTGACACAGCGGACGCAGTGGCATCAGGACGTGCTTTCCGCGAAGACTACGCCTGCAGGTCGAAGCTACCAGCAGCAGATCGACGGATTACGAGGCATTTTTGACATGAGTGCTGGTAAAGCCAATGGATTGCACCTGGCGCAGGGGCAGTTGTACAGCCAGCTTCAGTCCCAGACGCAAGCCCTGGCTTACGTCGATGTGTATTTTGTGTTGACGGTGGCCGCCATCCTGATGGTGCCCGCGGCCTTTCTGCTCCGGCGCAATCAGCCGGGCGGCGGGCCGGTGATGATGGAATAAAGCTTTCTGCCTGCCCTGCATCGAGGCTACAGCCACTTCTTCTCCCGGACGAGGCTTAGATTGAGCAACATGACCGGGGGAGCGCGAGCTTGTTTTGAGGCCCAAATAGGGAACCTGGGGGGTTCCATTGCGTGGACGCACAATCGAATGCATGTTATTCTTAGTCAGACACTTAGAGAGTGGACTCGATTTAAACGTAGAGGAGTAAAGCGCTGCCGTGCTGGCAACTGCAAAGAAGACCGAAGTTATTACGCGCTTTCGCACCCATGACAGTGACACGGGTAGTCCGGAAGTGCAGATTGCGATTCTCAGTGAACGTATTGGCGAGCTGACTGAGCACTTCAAGCTTCACAAGAAAGATCACGCCTCGAGGCGTGGTCTGTTGATGCTGGTGAGTAAGCGCCGCCGTCTACTGGACTATCTCAAGACGAACAATTCCGACCGCTACCGTGACGTGATCGGTAAGCTGGGCATCCGCAAGTAACAAGCGAGCAACTTGTACCCCACAATTAGGCGAAAAGACTGGATCGGATGGAACGCTGAGACGGCTGGTGCACACGTGGCCGCACCAGCCGGAAAGCGCACGTCCGTTGATCTGTCGTGGCCAGCCGCGAGTGGGGAGCGAAGTAGCATGGATCCGCTAGCTCTCTCTCCGCACTCTACCTCTCGCACCGGTTCCATTCCCGCCTTCTTGGCCGCTTATAGCCCCGCCTGCTATTCGATCAACGAGATCGCCTCGCGCCCCGCCCTATGTGCACATACGAAATGAGGATTTTATGAAACAGGAAGTGACGGTCGAGCTTGCCGGTGGCAAGCGATTGACTTTTGAAACAGGCCGGATGGCCAAGCAGGCCTCTGGCGCCGTGCTCGTGACCCAGGGTGACAACGTTGTACTGGCTACCGCCGTAGCCGCACCGGAACCCAAAGAAGGCCTCGATTTTTTCCCCTTGACGGTGGATTACCGCGAGTACACCTATGCTGGTGGACGCATCCCCGGCGGCTTTATCAAGCGCGAGGGCCGTCCCAGCGAGCGTGAGGTTCTTACCTGCCGCCAGATCGACCGCCCCATCCGCCCCATGTTCCCCAAAAATTTCCGCAATGAAACCCAGGTGATTGCCCTGGTCATGTCCGCGGACAAAGAGAACGATCCCGATGTGATCGGCATCAATGCTGCAGGAGCGGCGCTGGCGCTTTCCGATATCCCCTTCGGCGGTCCGATCGGCGCAGTGCGCGTGGGCCAGGTGAATGGCGAGTTCGTCGTCAATCCCACCTATGCCGAGCGGTTGGTGAGCACGCTCAACATCACCGTCGTAGCCACCAAGGATGGCGTGGTGATGATCGAGAGCGGCGCCACGGGCGTGAGCGAAGATACGGTGGTCGATGCCATTGAATTTGGCCACGCCGAGATCAAGAAGATTTGTGCCGTGATCGACGAACTCGTTGCCAAGGCAGGGAAACCCAAGCGTGTTGTGGCTCCGGTCGAGTTTGACCACGGGTACCTGGCGATCCTGCAGGCTAAAGTGGGCGACCGGTTGAAGGATGCGCTGGACACCAAGGCACATCCCAAGGCGGAAAGCTATGCCCTGGTCAAGCAAATCAAGGACGAGCTGGCCAAAGAGCTTCCCGAGGGAGATGCGGAAGCCAAGAAGAAGCTGGCCAAGTATTACGAGGTCATGCGGGAGAGAATCTTCCGCGAGCAGGTCACCAAAGATCGCATCCGCCCGGATCGGCGCAGCTTCGATCAGATTCGCGAGATCACGATTGAAGTCGGCGTGTTGCCGCGTGTCCACGGCTCCGCCTTGTTTACCCGCGGTGAGACGCAGGCATTAGTTACCGTAACGCTGGGAACCACGGACGACCAGCAACGCCTGGAGACCTTCCAGGGAGAGCAGCGCAAGCGTTTCATGCTGCATTACAACTTCCCCCCATTCTCCGTGGGCGAAGTGGGTCGCATGACCGGGGTTGGCCGGCGTGAGATCGGTCACGGCGCGCTGGCAGAGCGTGCTATTACCGCGGTGCTGCCCGGAGAGGACGAGTCTCCCTATACCATGCGTGTCGTCTCCGACATTCTGGAATCGAATGGTTCTTCCTCGATGGCTAGCGTCTGCGGCGCGAGTCTGGCGCTGATGCAGGCCGGCATCCCCCTTAAGGGAGCTGTCGCCGGTGTGGCCATGGGCTTAGTCAAGGAAGGCGATGACTACGCCATCCTGACGGACATTGCCGGTGCGGAAGACCACTACGGTGATATGGACTTCAAGGTAGCCGGCACGCGCGAAGGAATCACCGCGCTGCAAATGGATATCAAGATCAGCGGCGTCACCGGGCAGATCATGCGCGAGGCGCTGGAACAGGCCCGCCGCGGACGGTTGTTCCTGCTGGACAAGATGGACGAGGTACAGGCTACTTCGAATACCGAGAAGTCGAAGTTCGCTCCACAGATTCACACCTTGCAGATACCGACCGACAAGATTCGGGATCTGATTGGGCCCGGCGGCAAGACGATTCGCGGCATTATCGAAGCCACCGGCGTCAAGATCGATGTCGACGACACTGGGCGCGTGAACGTTGCTTCCAGCGATGAAGAAGGTCTGAAGAAGGCGCTGGCCATGATCAGCGATCTCACTGCCGTGCCTGAAGTAGGCAAGACCTATTTGGGCAAGGTCGTGCGCCTGGCGGAGTTCGGTGCATTTGTGGAGATCTTCCCTGGCACCGACGGTCTCTTGCACATCAGTGAAATTGCCGAGCATCGCGTGAAGGACGTAAAGGACGAATTGCGCGAAGGAGATCAGGTACTGGTCAAGGTTCTCGGGATCGAGGGCAATCGCATCAAGCTTTCGCGCAAGGCTCTGCTTAAAGAACAGCGCGAGAAGCTCGGGCTTCCAGAGCCATCGAGAGGCGGGTCGGGAGACAACGACGGGCAGGCTCCGCGTGCTCCGCGGGCGCAATCGCAATCCCCGGTGGAGCGACAGCCGGCTTCGAACGCCAGTACCATTACCATTGAGGGCGGGGAAGACTTCGATGACGATGAGCCCTTTGTCGAGGGTGGGGACGAGCCCAACTTCAATCGCGCGGATGGTACATCGGATGCTGTGCCGGTAGAGGCGCGCAGGCCGTCCGGTGGTGGTCCGGGTGGTCCCGGAGGTCAGCGGCGCCGGCGGCATCGCAGCCGCGGCCGGGGGCCGGGCGGTGGCTCCGGTGGTGGGGGCCGCGGACCGCAGTAACCGGTTTGAAGGACGTAAGTAAGCGAGGGTTGCGTGCTATGCGCAGCCCTTTTCTTTTGCGGTGAATAGGGATGGATTCCAGAAGAACAAAGCACTGGCTTGAGCATTTTCACTTCTACTCTGCACTGGGAAGGGAAACGAAGTGCGGCTTTTCTTGAGGAAAAGCCGCCCCGAGGGCGGCTGCTTTGTAAGCACCAGAAGTAAAAATGCTGTGGCCTTTGCCGCGCTGGCCATTGTCTGGGGCACCACATGGGTAGCCGCGGATACTCTGGCCGAGTGGGTTCCGCCCTTGCATGGAGCGGCTGCGCGCTTTCTGCTGGCTGCACTGCTCTGGATTCCCGTGATTTTGTGGAAGCGGCTGAAATTGCCTCGCGGCCGTGCCCTGGGTTTCGTACTCCTCGTTTCCGTCCACATGATCGTGGTGCCCTTGCTACTGCTGCTTTGGGGGCAGGCGCGGCTTCCATCAGCAACCGTAGCGGTGTCATTTTCCGCTATGCCGCTGATGGTAGTACTTCTGACTCCAGTCCTTGCCGGCCGGGATGTGCCGCGCATTGCCCTGCAAGCGTCGATCGTAGGACTTGGGGCGATGGTGGTGGCCCTGAACGCGACGTTCTCGTTGGGGCAGGCCAGTGGCGCGGCGGTAGTACTGGCGGCTGTAGCATCCATTGCAGCGTCATCGATTGTTGCTCGCCGCGAATTTAGTAGTTTGCATCCCATCGTGGTGACCGCGTCCGTCCTGGGTGTGGCTGCGCTGCTGCTGTTTTTGGCCAGTTTGCTGTTGGAGCGTGGGCAGCCGGTGCAATGGAACCGCAGCGCGCTTGGTGCACTGGTCTTTCTGGCCGCCGTGGGCGGCGCTCCGGCCTATGCCACGTACTTCTGGCTGCTGCAGCGCCTGGAGGCGTACCAGGTTGGAACGGTGCAATGGATCCAGCCCCTGGTCGCGATCGTCGAGAGTGCCCTATTTCTGCGCCTCGGCTTGTCGTTCAGCATGATTGTGGGATCGCTGATTACCTTGGTTTGCCTGTTGTTGGTGATGCGCGCGCGAGCCGAGGATGACGATACCGTTTCCCTTCTTGGTAATTGATCGCGCAAGGAAACCGAATCCCGCGCAAGGATGCGATAAACTTCTGGCCATGGGCGCCACTTTGTACATCGTGGTCGAGGGCGAAGATCCCGGCTTCGACATCTTCGTAAATGGCAGGGCGCTCGCTCGCAACGAGGATGCTCTGGAGAAGATGGCGCAACGCATTGGGGTCAAGCCGCTGTTGGAGTTCTTCTCCGCCGATGAAAACTCCATGGCCCTACTGTTGGAAGAAGGCGCGGGCGATCCGGAGTGGGCCAAGACCTTGCCTCCGCCGCAGTGGTTTTCGCCCGAAGATGGCCTGATCACGGTATGCACGTTGCTCGATCATCTGAAAGCATCACCGACGGCGCTGGGAACAGAAACTCCGGCCGTCCTGCGTGAGATGGAAGAGTTCGAGCGCGTTCTGCGCAAGACCGCTCTGCGCCAAATGCGCTGGCAGCTCGCCGTCAGCTGGAAATAAAGCCGACACTCTGCTCGAACCTGACGGTATATCGCGCGGAAAATATACAGGAAACAGACGGGTGTCCAAGCTAGACGGGTGATCCAGGTTCGCCTCAGCGTACTTGGGCCGAAGATGATATTTTTCGATCGCCTTTAATCGGACGGCTCAGCGGCTTCTGATGCCTTTGGTTGAACGGATAATTCTAAAGCGATTGTTGGGGCTTCGCCGCTTCGTTTCCGGCCCAGGTACGCTTGGGCGAACCTGGGGCACCCGTCCAGTCATCGAGGTTTGGTTGGTTGAGTCGAGGTTCTCCGGTTGAATCAGCTCTTCCAGGCGCCCAGCAGCCGGCGCAGGAACACTAACTCGCCGGTGTGATAGCTGTTGTGATCGGCGGCTAGCAGCACTTCGCGCAAGAGCGTCTGGTCTTTCTCGCCCCAGGGAATCTGCGCATGCAGGTTGCTGTGGGGATCCTTGATCAGCTTTTCAAAAGCCTCCAGGTCTTCCTCCAGCGCTCTTACCGAATTGTGCCAGGCTTCGTTGGAAGGCGGCTGGGCGGAGGCGGGCCAGTAATCGTCTGGCCATTTCTTCTCCACGTACTTGTCGTTGGTGGAAAAATCCAACAAATCGTGCAGCGCCATGCGCGTGTGTTCCAGAAGCTCCCACCCGGAGTGGGGCGCATTCTCCGGTTTTGCGCCGTAGAGTTTCGCGGGGAAACCCTTTAATGCAGTAAGCGTGTCAACGTGTGCATTGCCGCCGCGAAGAAGTTGGACCAGTTGATGACGAAGTGGAGCGTCTTTGTCGGACATACTCAGTCGGATGCAGGAGTACCCGAAGGGGTCGCAGAAAGACGCTTAGGAGACCTGGGCCTCCATCGCGACCTCGCGCTTGCCATCGGGGAAGATATCCCCCATGCGACGGATCTGCGCGCCAACCCCGCGCAGCTTCTCTTCAATCCGCTCATATCCCCGGTCGATATGGTAGACGCGGTCGAGGATGGACTCGCCGTCGGCAACCAAAGCGGCCAGCACTAAGGAAGCCGAGGCGCGTAGATCGGAGCACATGACCACCGCGGAGGAGAGCGGCGTTTTGCCGCGCACGGTCGCCGTGCGACCATCCACCTTGATATTCGCACCCATGCGCACCAGCTCGCCTACGTGCATGAAGCGATTCTCAAATATGTTTTCTTTTACCGTCGTCGTGCCCTCGGCTTGGGTGGCTAGCGCCATGTATTGCGCCTGCATGTCGGTGGGGAAGCCCGGGTACTCTTCGGTGGAGATATCGTTCGCCTGTAGATTGCCTTCGCTGCGCACGCGCAACGAGTCAGAACCCATGGGCGTGATGCGTACTCCAGAGGCTTCGAGCTTGGTAACCAGGGCGGAAAGATGCGCGGGTTGGCAATTGGCTACCACCAGGTCGCCTCCACTGATAGCACCCGCCACCAGAAACGTTCCCGCCTCGATGCGGTCGGGATTGATGCGATGCTTGGCGCCGTGCAGTTTGTTCACGCCCTTTACCTGGATGGTCCCCGTGCCCGCGCCCTGAATATTCGCGCCCATGGCCACAAGAAGCGCGGCCAGGTCGACCACCTCGGGCTCGCGCGCGCAATTCTCCATCAGCGTGTCGCCGTCCGCAAGCACAGCAGCCATCAGCAAATCTTCGGTGCCGGTCACCGTAATCTTGTCGAAAACAATATGCGCGCCATGCAACCGTTCGGCGCGTGCTTCCAGGTAGCCGTGTTCCTGCACGATGGTGGCGCCCATCGCTTCCAGGCCTTTGAGATGCAGGTCAATCGGGCGATCGCCGATGGCGCAACCACCAGGCTGGGCTACGCGGGCGAGCCCGCAGCGTGCGACGAGCGGGCCCAAGACCAGCGAAGAAGCACGCATGGTTTTGACGATCTCGTACTTGGCGGTGGGATCAGAGAGTACGCGACAACTGATGCGGGTGCGGTGTTGGGCCCGCCCGTAACCAAGTTCCACCTCGGCGCCCATCGAAGTCAGCAGTTTCCGCTCTGTTTCAATGTCGCGGACCTGGGGAATGTTCTCCAGGACGACTTCGTCTTCGGTGAGAATCGCGGCGGCCATGCAGGGCAGCGCGGAGTTTTTGGCTCCGCTTACCCGAATCGTTCCGAGCAGCGGATTACCGCCGCGAATGACAAACTTATCCATGAGGGCCCGGGGGTGCTCCTTAGGTGTATCTCAGTGCTATAACTCGAGCGTGGTATCTTCGATTGCCAACCGTACATTACCGTCCGACTTAGCCAAGCGACGCACTGCTTCTGGCTTGTCGACACCCGCCTTGAGCATCACCAGGGCGACGGGCACGCTGCGCCCGGCAGACTTGATGGTGAGCACGGCCTGCTCGCGGTCGATCTTGCAGGCGCGCATCAAAATGCTGATGCCACGCTCCACCAGCTTGGTGTTCTGCATGTGCACATTGACCATGAGGTTGTCGTAGACGTAGCCAAGCCGGGTCATGGCGCCGGTGGTGATCATGTTGAGCACCATCTTCTGCGCCGTAGCGGCCTTCATGCGCGTTGAACCGGAGACGACTTCCGGCCCCACTTCAGCGACGATGCAGATGTCTGCGGCGGAGGAAAGCGGGGTATTGTGATTGCAAGTCACGGCAGCAGTCTTGGCGCCGCGAGCGCGGGCATACTCCACCGCGGCCACTACGTAAGGCGTGCGGCCGCTGGAAGAGAGGCCGATGACCACGTCTTTGCGAGTCGGGCGGCGACGGGCAATATCACGCTGTCCCAGCTCAGTTGAATCTTCATTCACTTCCACAGCAGATGCCAGAGCCTTAGGGCCCCCCGCCATGATGTACTGGACACTTTGCGGCGGGGTAGAAAAGGTCGGCGGACATTCGGAAGAGTCGAGGCCAGCGATGCGACCGCTGGAGCCGGCGCCTACGTAGATCAGCCGTCCTCCATCGCGCAAGCTGCGCGCCACCATGTCAATGACCAAAGCAATCTCGGGCAACGACTTCTTAACCGCGGCGGCGATCTTTGAGTCTTCGTGGTTGATGATGCGTGCAATTTCGAGGGCAGATTTAGTATCGAAGCCCATCGAGGCTTCGTTAGAACTTTCTGTCGTCAGATCGTGCAGGTTTTGCGGCTGGTCGTTAGTTGTCTCGTTGCCGGTACCTGTCTCCGTGTGAAGAGTACTTGTTGTGGCCATGATTGGTTTAGTCAGCTCCCACTCAACTACTTGATTTTATCTCCAACTGACAAAACTTTGCTCTGAAATTAGGGCGTAACGTGCCATCCACGCAAACACTTTTGGGTTATGGCAATTTAGTCCCACTCTTGCTCAATGTTTTCGAGGACAGCATCGTGAAAGGCAGGACGAATGGCGCGAATATCCTGGTTCTGGCGGTGCGGCCAGGTGCGATTGGTGAGCAGGACGATGGCTAGCTGGCGCTCAAAGTCGATCCACAGAGAAGTTCCCGCGTAGCCGAGATGGCCGGCTGAGTGGGGGCTGAAGAACTTGCCGGAAGAGGAAGGCTGGGAAGGCGTATCCCATCCCAGTGCCCGCGAGCTATCTGTTGGTAGGACGCGGGTGGTGAAGAGTCGAATTGTTTCCGACGCGAACAGTTGGCCACCGAGCAGGCATTGCGCGTAAAGCAGCGGATCCAGTGCATTGGAGAAGAGGCCGGCATGGCCGCTTGCTCCCCCAAGGACAAAGCAGTTTTCGTCCTGGACCTCTCCCTGGATGATGCGATGGCGGAAGGTCAAGTCTTCTTCGGTTGGTGGGATGGCGGATCGCCAACCAGCCGGTGGCCGAAAGCAAGTACTGGTCATGCCCAATGGGGTGAAAACCTCGCGCGAACAGAATTCTTCCAGGCTCTCGCCGGCAATGACTTCCAGGGCGCGCCCGAGCAAGATGAAGCCAGGATCGGAGTACTCGGAACGGCTTCCAGGCGCGGCTTCCAGGGGCAAGCGGAGGCAGGCATCGAGCAGCTCCTCGCGGCCTCGAGCGCTCTCAAAGAGACGAACGTAGCCGGCCAATCCGGAGGTGTGCGCCAGCAGCATACGTAGCGTCACCTGACGTCGCGCGCCGCCGATACTTTCGCCTTGTGCGAAGGCGGGTAAAATCTGCACTAGAGATTGGTCGAGCAAGAGCTGCCCCCGCTGATAAAGCAGCATGGCCATGGAAGTCGTCGCGATCACCTTGGTGACACTGGCCAGGTCGTATACGGTGGAAGCGTTCACAGCCTCCGTTGGTTGCCCGTAGGTAAAGCCGCCAACGCCATCCAGCGCCAGCACCTCTCCCCGCAAAAGCACGCCAAAGGCAGCCCCGGGAAAAGCCTGCTGCGCAACTGCCTGCTCGAGGATCGAGTAGGCAGCTGCAAACCGATGGTGCTGCGCGGAAGCGGAGGAGGGAACTGTTACCTGTGGGGGTGCCATCGGTTTGGGTAACTAAGCCATAGGTTTGGGCAGCCAAACGACAAGCTCTGAGCGTAAGACCCGGGTAGTTTCCTTTCTCCAGACTCAGACCATGTTAGCTGACCAATTCCCGCACCCCGCGTGACGTGACCACTTCGGGACAAATCGCCAGTGATGCGCTCGCCCAATGCCGTCTACAGCCGTCTATACTTATGACCTGAGGTTGACGGGATGAACGTTCGCGGGAAGTTCGTCGTAGTCGGGATGCTGGCCGGCATGGCAGGCGCCTACGGACAAGGGCAAACGGCAACCGCAACCTCCAGTGCAACTCCAGCAGCAACACCCGCGCCTCCTGCACAGACACCATCCCAGACGTTCACCGTTCCCGCAGGCACCAAGGTTCTGCTCTCCCTCAAGAGTGGGATTAACACCAAGACCGCGCAACAGGGAGATGGCGTCTACCTGGTTTCTTCTTTCCCGGTGGTGGGCGGCACGCGGGTGATGATCCCGGTTGGTGTTTATGTGCAGGGTGTGGTGGACCGTGTCGTACGTCCCGGCAGGATAAAGGGGCGGGCGCAAATTGACCTCCACTTCACCACCATGATTTTCCCTAATGGATCGATCGTGGAGGTTCCTGGGGTCCTGAATAGTCTGCCGGGGTCCGACGGGCCCAAAGTGAAGGATAGTGAAGGCACGGTGGAGCAGGCCGGGAACAAGGGGCGCGACGCAGGCAATATTGCCAAGGGCGCGGCCATCGGCGCGGAGGCCGGTGTGCTCGGAGGCGCGGCGTCGGGGGATGTGTTGAAAGGGGTTGGCTACGGTTCGCTCGCCGGAGCGGCTGCAGGCGCCATCTACACTCTTTTCACGCGCGGCAATGATATTGTGATTCCTTCGGGAACGTCGGTAGAGATGGTTTTACAACGGCCGCTGGTCTTGCAGCAGTCGCAACTCGCCGGCGGCAACCAAGAGAACGGGCAGGCGCAAATGGTTCCCGCCAGTCAACAGCAACCCATGCGGAAGCAGAAGATCCTGTGCCCCTTCGGCAGCCCGGGCTGCAACTGAACCGTAAACCAGTGAATCATTGGGATGATCGATGAACCCGGAAGAAGATAAGACGGGGCCTGAGCCCGCCACGCAGCAAGAGTCGCTGCCTCAGGTGCCGACGGAGTTGCCGGGGCGGAGTTTCTGGCTCTGGGGACGCGACATGCTGTTTTCGCTCGCGGTCTCTTTTTTCATCATCACATTTCTGTATCAGCCGGTACGGGTGGAGGGCACCAGCATGCTGCCTCGCCTGGGAGACCAGGACCGCCTGTTTATCAACAAGTTCGTCTACCACTTCACGGAGATTCATCGCGGCGACGTCGTAGTTTTTCACTATCCGCGCGATCCGCAGAAGAGCTACATCAAGCGCGTGATCGCGGTACCGGGCGATGAGTTGCGCATCGACGATGGCCGCACGTACATCAACGGCAGGCTGCTGCCAGAGCCGTATGTGCCCAGAAGATTCCACGACAGCCGATCGCAGGATGTGATGGTGATCCAGCCCGATCAGTATTTCGTCATGGGCGATCATCGCTCGATTTCGAGTGACAGCCGCGACTTTGGACCGGTGCCGCGGGATCTGATCTACGGCAAGGCAGCCTTTGTCTATTGGCCGGCAGAGGACATGGGCGTTATCCACTAACCACCGGTACGTAGCTCTCCAGACCTGTTAAACTTGACTGAATCCACTCGACGGAGAAGCCATGCAGGCATTCCTCGCGCTCGAAGACGGGCGCATCTTCCGCGGTGAGAGCTATGGCGCCAGACGTGAATGTTTTGGCGAAGTGGTTTTCAATACCGCCCTGACAGGCTACCAGGAAATCTTCACCGATCCCTCTTACGCTGGACAGATTGTTGTCCTGACCAATCCGCAAATCGGAAACTACGGAACCAACGCCGCCGACAACGAGGCTAGCCGCCCGTATATCGAGGGCTTGGTCACGCGCGAGTTCTCGCCCATAAGCTCCAATTGGCGCTCGCAGCAAGTGACGGAAGAATACCTGGAACGCTTTAACGTTCCTGTAATCGCTGAGATTGACACTCGCGCTGTGGTTCGTCATCTGCGCACCCATGGTGCGCTGCGCGGAGTCATTTCCTCGCTCGAGACAGATCCCGAGAAGCTGGTTCAGAAGGCCCGCGGCATTCGCAAGATGGATGGCACCGATCTGGCCAAGGTAGTGAGTACCAAGGCTGCTTATGAGTGGGACTGTAACGACCGGCGAAACTTCAATGGCGATCCTTTGCAGCAGGGGGATGAGAGTCTCAAGCTACCCCAACCGGATCTGCATGTAGTGGCCTATGACTTTGGCATCAAGCACAACATCCTGCGCATGCTGGCGCGGGAAGCCTGCCGTGTGACTGTAGTGCCGGCGGAAACCTCGGCGGAAGATGTGCTTGACCTGAAGCCCGATGGAATTTTTCTCTCCAATGGGCCGGGCGATCCGGAGCCGGTAACGTACGCTCAGGAAAATATCCGCAAGCTGGTCGGACGCAGGCCGATGTTTGGCATCTGCCTTGGCCACCAGTTGATCGGCTTGGCCCTCGGTGGCAAGACATACAAATTGAAGTTCGGCCACCACGGCGGAAATCACCCCGTACAGCAGACCCAGACGGGCAAAGTGGAAATCACCGCGCACAACCATAACTTTGCTGTCGATCCCGATTCAATCAACCAAAGTGAGGTCGAGCTTACCCACGTCGATCTGAACGACAACACACTGGAAGGCCTTCGTCATCGCACGCTGCCGCTGTTCAGCGTGCAGTACCACCCCGAGGCCAGCCCCGGCCCCCACGACTCCAACTACCTCTTCCGGGACTTCCGAAAACTGATGGAAGAGTGGAAGGGCTGAACATGCTTCCGGTCGGCTTGTGGTGAATCTGGATCCACCCACCTGGCGCAGGTCTGATGGCGGGGCTGAAGCCCCGCCCCTTCGGGCGCCGCTGCCCCGGATTTTCTCAGACCCGGCAAAGCCTAAGACTCCCCAAAGCGCTACAGTCGAGGCCAGGCCTCTGAGCGCGAAGCGAATGGAAAAATAAAAATGCCACGCAGGAACGATATAACGAAAATTCTAGTGATCGGCTCGGGTCCGATCGTAATCGGCCAGTCGGCGGAGTTCGATTACTCCGGCACCCAAGCCTGCAAGGCGCTCAAAGCCGAAGGCTACGAGGTGGTGCTGGTGAATTCCAATCCAGCCACCATCATGACTGATCCCGAACTCGCGGACCGCACTTACATCGAGCCCTTGACCCGCGAGTACGTCGAAGAGATCATTCGCCGGGAGTGCGAGCGGATGACCGATGACAACGGCCAGCGCATAGGCAAATTCGCGCTGTTGCCTACCGTAGGGGGTCAGACGGCTCTGAATCTTGCTGTCGATCTTGCCGACTCGGGCGTCCTCGATAAGTACGACGTGGAAATGATCGGCGCGCGCCTCGAAGCCATCAAGAAGGCCGAAGACCGGCTCCTGTTCAAGGACGCCATGTCGCGCATCGGACTCGATGTCCCGCGCTCAGCGCTGGTCAACAATATCCGCGATGGGGTGGAGTTCGCCGCAAAGATCGGCTTCCCGGTCATCATCCGGCCGTCCTTTACCCTGGGCGGTTCGGGCGGCGGCATTGCCTACAACCGCGAAGAGCTGATGGACATCCTGGCTCGCGGTCTCGACCTTTCTCCCGTGCACGAGTGCCTGATCGAAGAGTCGGTGCTGGGCTGGAAAGAGTACGAGCTGGAAGTGATGCGCGATCTCGCCGACAACGTGATCATCATTTGCTCCATCGAGAACATGGATCCGATGGGCGTGCACACCGGCGATTCGATCACCGTGGCGCCTGCCCAGACCTTGACTGATCGCGAGTACCAATCCATGCGCGATGCGGCCATCCGCGTGATGCGCGAGATTGGCGTCGAGACCGGCGGATCCAACGTGCAGTTTGCCGTTAACCCTGCCACCGGACGGATGACGGTCATCGAGATGAATCCGCGGGTATCGCGATCTTCGGCGCTGGCTTCGAAAGCCACTGGCTTTCCCATTGCCAAGATCGCTGCCAAGCTGGCCGTCGGCTATACGCTCGATGAGATACCCAACGACATCACGCGCAAGACGCCGTCCTGCTTTGAGCCCTCCATCGATTACGTAGTGGTCAAAATTCCCAAGTGGCAGTTTGAAAAGTTCCCCGGGGCGGATGAGAACCTGGGGCCGCAGATGAAGTCTGTGGGCGAAGTGATGGCCCTGGGCCGCACCTTCAAAGAAGCGCTGATGAAGGCACTGCGTTCGCTCGACACCGGCAAGACCATACGGTCGGAGGTGATTGAGCCACGAAGGTTGACGCAGCGCCTGGTGACTCCGCAGCCGGAGCGGCTGAACTACATCCGTTATGCCTTGCGCAGTGGGCTCTCGGTGCGTGAAATTGCCCGCGTGACTTCCATGGATCCCTGGTTTCTCTATCAGATTAAGGAAGTGACGGAGACCATCCAGAAGCTGGCCGACTATTCGTTGGAAACCATGCCGGCGGATTTCCTGCGCAAAGTGAAGCGCATGGGCATCTCCGATGCCAGGATCGCCGAAGAATGGAATCTCGACGGCCTGCATGGAGCGGTCCCGGTCAGGGAACTGCGGCGGCGCCACGGCGTGACGCCGGTATTCAAGAAGGTGGACACCTGCGCGGCCGAGTTCGATAGCGATACGCCCTACCTCTACTCCACCTACGAAGAGGAAGATGAAGCGCCGCCGACGGCGAGACGCAAAGTCATTATTCTAGGCAGCGGGCCGAACCGCATCGGGCAGGGCATCGAGTTCGATTACTGCTGCTGCCACGCGGCGTTTGCGCTGCGCGATGACGATTACGAAACCATCATGGTCAACTGCAATCCGGAGACGGTGTCGACCGATTACGACACCAGCGACCGGTTGTACTTCGAACCGCTCACGCTCGAAGATGTGATGGCTGTCTACGAGCACGAGGCATCCTCAGGCGCCGACATCGGGATGATCGTGCAGTTCGGCGGACAGACTCCGTTGAACCTCGCGATCCCTCTGAAGACGGCGGGCGTCAAGATCCTGGGCACCTCTCCCGAATCCATCGACCTGGCCGAAGACCGTAAGCGTTTCGGGCGCCTTCTCGAGGACCTGAATATTCCGCAGCCTCCGGGCGCGATGGTGACCAACATTGAAGAAGCGGTGGAGGGCGCGGCGCGGGTCGGCTACCCCGTGCTGGTGCGGCCATCGTATGTGCTGGGCGGGCGGGCGATGGTGATTGCTTACGACGCTGATGCAGTCAGCCGCTACATGAAGGAAGCGGTGGAGTACTCCCGCGAGCGTCCTGTACTGGTCGATCATTTTCTCGAGGATGCGGTGGAAGTCGACGTGGACGCGTTGTGTGACGGCAGAGACGTGGTGATTGCCGGCATCATGCAGCATATTGAGGAAGCGGGCATCCATTCCGGCGACTCTTCCTGCGTGCTGCCCGCGGCCGATCTCGCCCCCTCTACCCTGGAGACGATTCGTACCTACACGCGCAAGCTGGCGCTGGCTCTGAACGTGGTAGGCCTGGTTAATCTGCAGTTCGCGATTCAACGCAAGTCCGGGGAACAGGATAAGGTCTTCGTCATCGAAGTGAATCCGCGTGCTTCCCGAACCGTGCCTTACGTCTCCAAGGCCACCGGTGTGCCGTTGGCTAAGATCGCGGCGCGCCTGATGACCGGGCGGACTTTGCGCGAGTTGATGCCGGAGCAAGTTGCCGAGCGCACTGACCTCGCGACGGGCAGTCACTTTTTCGTCAAATCGCCGGTCTTTCCCTGGAACAAGTTTCCCGGCGTGGACACGGTGCTGGGTCCGGAGATGAAATCCACCGGGGAAGTGATGGGTGTGGCGGATAACTTTGGCGAAGCCTTTGCCAAAGCGCAGCTCTCTGCCGGACAGGTCTTGCCGGTGAAGGGAACCGTCTTCTTCAGCGTGAATGACCGCGACAAGGCAGTGGTTGTGGACGTGGCCCGGCAGTATGTGGAGCTGGGTTTCCACCTGGTGGCCACGCACGGTACGGCAGATGTATTGGAGCGTGCCGGCCTGATGGTGGAGCGCGTGTACAAGGTCAAGGAAGGCCGGCCGAACGTAGTCGACCTGATCAAGGGTGAGCGGATTCAGTTGATCGTGAATACTCCACACGGCCAGGACACGTTCTTTGACGAGAAAGCCATTCGGCGAGCGGCGGTGACGCAGAGAATTTCCACCATCACGACCATTGCGGCGGCTCGAGCAGCGGCGGAAGGAATTGCCGCGACCCAGAGGCGCCGGATCACCGTCAACGCCCTGCAGGAATTACGCCGGGAGCCGGTGGTCGCCCACTAGAGGCTTGCGGTTAGTTGCGAATATCGAAGGTCAGTTCTTCGACCAGCCGCTGCTCTTCCGCGACCAACGGCAGCAGCGGCATTCTCGGCCGGCCTCCGAAATAGCCGTTCAGGTCCAGCGCATACTTTACGCCGGGAATCCCCATTTGGCCGCAAACCTCGATGCCTGCCCGCACGATGCGCCGCTGCTTGTCCGCCGCCAGCCCGGCATCGTTTTCCTTCCACGCGGTGTAGACCTCATGGCAGGCTTGCGGGGCAAAGGTTGCCAGCGCGAGCACACCACCCGTGGCTCCTGCTTCCAGCGAGGGGTAGAGGGTTTGGGCAGCCCCGCAGAGCAGCTGAAAGCCCACTTCCCGGGAACGGGTTTTTAGCGCTGGCGGAGGGGGCGACACAGCCACCGCCGTCATACCGGAACCAAGCTTGTCCGCAGCCACAAAGGTCGACCCCGCTTGGCTTGCACCCTGCATTGAAGCCCGTAACATTCTATTCGTAACCGCTGAAAACAAGGTAGTTACCGGAATGCTGCGTTTCCTGACGGAGAGGGTGGCGTGGACCAGCTGCGCGATTCGCTCCACGTTGCCGCTAGAGTCCTTCATGCCCACAATGTTGGGATGCATGGCCAGTTCAGCAACCACTTCGACCGGGAGGTCGTACGCGGTGCAAACCGGCACGCTATAAAGAAGCACCGGCAGAGGAGAACGGTCGGCAACCGCCTGGTAGTACGTCAGCATCTCGCGGTTTCGCATCTGCTTGCGGTAGTAGTGCGGTGTGCGGACCAGGATGGCATCGTAATCGAGCGCCGCTGCGTAGTCTGCCATGCGCAGAGTCTCAAATACGCTTTCCCGGCCTACCCCGGCGAGCAACACTTTATCCGGCGCCGTGGCCGCCCGGGCCACCCGCAACACTTCTCGCGATTCCTCCTCGCTCAACATGACAGCCTCTCCGGTCGAGCCCAGCAGCACTAGGCCGCTCAATGGAGTGCGGGAGTAGCGATCAACATTGTGTTCCAGCTTGCGCCAGTAGGGTCGTCCGTCCGGATAAAAACAGGTGGTGACTGCGGCAAAAACTCCTTCAAGCAGCATTTCATGATTGTAGTTCCGGACTTGGTCCGGGGTCTGTCGCCGCCAGGCCGGCGGTTAAAAAATGACATTCCTTGTTTCCCGGACCGGCCAAAACGTACCAAAACGGAACTAGCCTCGAGTTCCCAATTGCTTAATCGCCATTGACACAAGAGTTACGTCCGGCCAGTGGCGAATTAGAGCCATTAAACGCCGCAAGCAAAGGCGGGGGAAAACACTGACTTATAATGTTGTGAGCGGAGATCAGGGTCCTTCTTGATTCAGGCGTGCGCAAAAAAGCCTGGCCGGCGATGGTGCCGCTCATTTCATCGGGGAAGGAATCCTGCCAAATGGCGACAGGAGACGTTGCCGTGGGAGCACCCGGAGCGGGTAGCTCAGCGGTTCTGCAAACGCCAACATCCAAGCGGATCGTAAATGACTTCAGCATCCAGGTAGCGACCGTTAACGGGTCCGGGTCGCAGTCTGCCAACCTCGTGCTGCTCAAGAGCATATTCGGGATGGGCATCCCGGTAAGTGGAAAAAATCTCTTTCCATCCAACATCGCAGGCCTACCCACCTGGTACACCATTCGCGCCAGCAAACAGGGATACGTCGCGCGCAAGCGGGAAATCGAACTCCTGGTGGCCATGAATGCTGAGACCGCGAAGGAAGACATTCTTTCCCTGCCCGCCGGCGCCGCCGCCATCTACGACGAGGCCTTGAACCTCAAGCAATATCGCGACGACGTGGTTTGCTATCCAGTTCCGTTCGACAAGCTGACAGCTGCGGTTTGTCCTGAAGCTAAGCTGCGCAAGCTGGTGCGCAACATGATCTATGTGGGCGTGGTGGCGCAGTTGCTCTCCATGGATGTGGTCGTGGTCGAAAGCGCTGTGCGGCGCCAGTTCGCCAAAAAGCAAAAGGCTGCCGATCTGAACTGGGGGGCGATCAAAGCCGGTTACGAATTTGCTCAAAAATCCCTGACCAAGCAGGACCCCCTGGCGCTCGAGCCCATGCACGCGACGGAGGGCAAGATCATCATTGACGGGAATGCCGCGGCCGCCCTGGGCGCGATGTTCGCCGGGGTCACGGTGGTGACCTGGTATCCCATCACACCCTCGTCGTCGGTGGTTGAAAGTCTCATCGATTTTATGAAGAAATACCGCGTGGAGCCGGACGGTAAGGCGAATTTCGCCATCGTGCAGGCAGAAGACGAACTGGCCGCGATCGGTATGGTGTTGGGTGCGGGCTGGGCCGGGGCGCGTTCCATGACCTCTACCTCGGGTCCTGGTATTTCCCTGATGGCGGAGTTTGCCGGCCTCGGCTATTTTTCCGAGATTCCCGGAGTCATCTTCGATATTCAGCGGGTTGGCCCCTCCACCGGCATGCCGACGCGCACCATGCAGGGAGACCTGCTGTCGATCGCCTACCTTTCGCATGGCGACACCAAGCACGTCATGTTGCTCCCGGCTTCGGTGGCTGAGTGCTATCAATTTGCGATGGAGGCCTTCGACCTCACCGAACAGCTGCAGACGCCCGTTTTCGTGCTTTCCGACCTCGACATCGGCATGAACAACTGGATGTCCGATCCCTTCGTTTACCCCGAGAAGCCTTTGAAGCGGGGCAAGGTTCTTTCCAAAGAAGACCTGGAGCGGCTAGGTGGTTTCGAGCGCTATAAGGACGTTGACGGGGACGCGATTCCCTATCGGACATTGCCCGGAACCGACCATCCCAAGGCGGCCTATTTCACCCGTGGGAGCGGCCACAATGAGAAGGCCCTCTACACCGAACGGCCGGACGATTACCAGAACCTGATGGAGCGGCTGGACCGGAAGTTCCAGACTGCGCGAACCCTTATACCTGCACCAGAAATGGTGCAGACGGGCAAATCAAAAATTGGACTGATTGCCTACGGAAGCTCGGACTTTGCGGTGCGCGAGAGCCGCGATCAGCTAAAGAAGGAATACGGTCTGGAAACCGACTATATGCGGATCCGAGCCTTCCCCTTTTCCTCCGAGGTGCATGCTTTTGTGGCCTCTCACACCAGGATCTATGTGATCGAGCAGAATCGCGATGGGCAAATGCTGAGTCTGCTTAAGCTGGATATTCCTGCTGCCGAGAGCACCAAATTGAGGAGTATTCGCCACTTCGACGGCTTGCCGCTCGACGCGCGCACCGTGACCGACAAGCTGGTTCTTCAGGAGGGAATCTAATGGCGACGACACTGAATCCACCGGTTGCTCCCGGTCCGAAGAAGAACCGTCTGGGCCTGCAGGTATTGGATTATCGCGGAGGCAAGACGACCCTGTGCGCCGGATGCGGGCACAACGCCATTTCCGAGCGCATTGTCGATGCCATGTATGAGATGGGAGTCGAGCCAGAGCGGGTCATGAAGCTCTCCGGCATTGGCTGCTCCTCCAAGACTCCGGCTTATTTCATGAGCCGCAGCCACAGCTTCAACAGCGTTCACGGGCGCATGCCTTCTGTAGCCACCGGCGCGTTGCTGGCCAATCACACCATGATGGGCCTTGGCGTGAGCGGCGACGGGGACACGGCTTCCATCGGCTTTGGGCAGTTCGCCCACCTCATGCGGCGCAATCTTCCTCTCATCTATATCATTGAAGATAATGGGGTTTATGGTCTGACCAAGGGACAGTTTTCGGCTACCGCCGACCTCGGTTCCACGCTTAAGACAGGGGTGGTGAACGACCTGCCGGCCATAGACACCTGTGTGATGGCCGTGGAACTGGGAGCGACGTTTGTGGGCCGGTCGTTCTCCGGAGACAAGAAGCAGCTGCTGGCTATGCTCAAGGCGGCGATTGCCCACCGGGGCACGGTGATGCTCGACGTAATCTCGCCCTGCGTCACCTTCAACGACCACGAGGGATCGACCAAGAGCTACAAGTACGTCCAGGAGCACGAGGACGCGGTGAACGAGGTAGGCTTTGTGCCCTCGTTCGAGGAGATTTCTGTCGATTACGACCCGGGAACCACCTACGACGTGGAAATGCACGACGGATCCCACATGCGGCTGCGCAAGCTGCATCCGGACTACAACCCGACCAGCCGCATTGGCGCGGTCACGGCCTTGATGGAAGCCCATGAGAAGGGTGAGGTCTTGACAGGGGTCTTTTACGTCGATACAACTAAGCCCAGCTTCACCGACATGTTGAATCTGGTCAACGAACCCCTGGCCACGCTCCCGGAGTCCCGGGTACGTCCCTCACGCCAGGTTCTCGATCAAATTATGCAGAAACACCAGTAGTCAAGCCGGGTATTTGTTACGTTACGTTACCGGAGCGCAAGCACTTTTGATGCGGTGGGGTACCATTAACCTGCAGCGAATATTGTTCAACCATCCCCTAAAAGTTGTATCATCAGCTCGTTTCTCTCAGCAGAGCAAGGGGATGGGATGCGTAAGAATTTCCTACGAGGGATCTATTTCGCGATTGTTACTGCCGGCAGCTTGGCACTTGCTAGTGATCATTTGGCAGTCCCCCCAATTGCTCCGGAGTTAACCAAGATGGACGTCTGGGTCGGAACTTGGGAATCTCAGACCCAGGTAATGACCACGCCTTACAGCGAGGCCGCTTCCGTAACTTCGGAAATGACCTGCACCTGGTCGCCGCACCACGGTTTCATTCTCTGCGACCACCTGATGAACGGCGTCAACGGCGTCAGCAACAGCTTGTCGGTATATACCTACGACGAGGCGAACAAGACCTACAAGTTCTTCGGGGTCGACAAAGACGATTCTCCGCGGGAAGTACCGATGCAAGTGAAGGGCAACGTCTGGAGCTTCGGCACCGAGGTCAAGAGCCAGGACAAAACCATCATGTTCCTGACCAATGACGAATTTCTTTCCGACAAGGTCATGCACTTCCGCACCGAGTTCAGCGAAGACAACGGACGGAACTGGAAAGAACTGAACCAGGGCCAGCTCACCAAGATCGGGTGAGGCCAAGAGCCGGGGCTAAAGCCCGACTGATGGGAGAGCGACTCCTTTCGCGACGCTGAAGCGTCGCTCCCCCCTGCTAAAGCAGGGGGCTCCCACCGGAAAAAGTAATGGTGGGAGCCCCCGCATTCATGCGGGGGAGCTCGGCTTTCAAGCCGAGCGGCTTGCATAGAAATATTCTCCTCCGGCTTTAGCCGAGGGCTTTCGCTCGGAATTGCTGCGGGGCCGGATCGACTTCCGCCTTTAATCGCGCCGAGGAGTACGGATACTCCTCAGGATGCTCCACCAGCCCTGCGTTGACAGGGTTCATCCAGAGATATTCGACGTGTTTTGCATACTCGTCTGCGTCTCTGATCCTGTGCTCGTTATAACCCTTTTGCCATATTTCACCATTGAAGATCATCTCCCTCCTTGCACGGTAGGAGAATCCACCCTTGATGAACTGCATTGCTTTCTCAAGCGATATGAGCGGGCCCGGTGTAAGGATCAGGTGAACGTGATTTCTCATGAAGACAAACTCGTGTATTTGAAACCTCTGTTTCGTCCGACTTTCACGAATGACGTCCAGGAGCAGATCACAGAGAGGGTTGGACTGCAGTATGAATCTTCGCTCCCATGTTGCAAACGAGGTGAAGAAAGTGCGAGTTTCTTGCGGTGCAGGCAACATTTCAGAGCCGACGTTATCACACAGGTCGGGGGGGCCGGGGCTAAAGCCCGACTGATGGGAGAGCGACTCCTTTCGCAACGCTGAAGCGTCGCTCCCCCTGCTAAAGCAGGGGGGTCCCACCGGGTTTCCACGAGAGCGACCGGGTGACCGCAATGAATTGGCAGCTTGTTTCGACCGGGGCTTGGAAAAGGGGCAACGGTGCGAGCCGATCATTCTCTTCCGGCTTTAGCCGCGGGTTTTCGGCATTTACCTAGATGAAATCGATCTGAAAGATATAGCCGCTGTTCGGGCTATGTGTGAGATCGAATCCCGGCGGGCCCACGCCCGCATCGCAGCTGATCAGCTTGCCGTTGTACATGGCCAGGCCATGAGGATCGGCTGATCCCTCGATAAACTCCGCCGTTTCCAACGGTCTCCCCGTCGCTGCGTCGTACTTGATCAGACCTGGCGTAGTGGTGTGGACCAGCTTGCCGTTCTGCTCAATGAAACGATCCACATCGGAGCTGCCCGTCACCATCCAGATCGCTCCATCGTCCCAGGCGACGCCGTGCCAGCGTGGGGTCGTGATGGGAATGATGAACTCCGGTTCCCAGGCCTTGGGATCGACGCGCAGAATCGCGCGCAGGCGGTTGGCTACAATCCACAGTTTGCCGTCGTGCCACATCAAGCCGTGACAGCCTCCGCCATTGTCGGGAGGACCCAGCGGGATCTGGCGGTGGGAGACCGTCTTGGAATTCATATCCGTCTGGTAGATGCCCTCCGGGCCGCCATTGGCGCCCATCCAGATGAAGTCGTCGCCGTATGCCATGCCGCTGGTGTTGCAGGATTCGGTGAGCACCGTCTTGAGCAGCTTGCCGTGCCAATCCAGCAGCCAGCAGGCCTCGGGCGAAGTTTTGATGCCCGGGCCGTAATTCTGCGCCTTTTGCTCCGCTACCCATAGACCTTCCGGCGCGATGGCTACCGCGTTGGGATAACCCGGCGGCGACTTGAACAGGGGAGTGGTCTTCACCTTGCGATGCGGCAATTCCCGTTTCGGCGGCGGCGGTGCAGTGTCCAGATGTTGCGGCTGGGCCTGGGCAAAGGTTTGCTTCGCCATCAGTCCCGCCCCCAGGCTGAGACTCGAGATCAGAAAATTCCTTTTGCTGATGTTCATCAAGGTCCTCCATCCGGGAGAGCGAAAACATAGAGCGCCTGCCCGTGGTCGGGGCGATGCACTTCGGTCAGGATCACGTTGGGCATGTTCTCCGGACTGCCGCCACCGAGGCCCGTGGTCACCGCGATATATTGTTTGCCGTCGATGCTAAATGAGACCGGGTAGCCCTGTACCGTCGTACCCAGCTGAGTCTGCCATAGAATTTTGCCGCTCCTGACATCGACCGCCTTGAAGGTGCGGTCGTAATCTCCCACAAAGGCGATGCCTCCGGCGGTTGAGAGGACCGCTGTGAGAAAGGGTGCGCGCTGCTGAAAAGACCAGACCTCCTTCATGGTCTTGGTGTCATAGGCAGCGAGCTTGCCCATGTTGCCATTGCTGCCCGGCATCTCATAGACCCGCACGGCTGCGGCGATGCCTCCCGAACCCGCCTTCTTCTCCACATCATGTCCGTTCAGCTCGTTGCAGCTCTGAGAGAGCGGGATGATCAGCAGGTCACTGGGCGGGTAGTAGCTGGTCGCTGTCCAGTTGTGTCCACCCTCCTCGCTGGGACACGACTGGATCCACTCACCGGACTTGGCGTTGATGATGTCGTCGCGATAGGTGGGTACGCCGGTTTTGGGATCGATGTGCTCGAATACGTTCTGTAGCACCGTCTCTTTGTAGTCGAGGAACTTGCCGTTGCTTCGGTCCAGCTTCCACAGGATGCCGGCCTTGCCGATGGTCATGACCGTCTTCTGCGGGCCATGATCAATGAGCACGCGCTCGAAGACCTCGTCCAGGTCGAGCGACTCACCCGGCGAGTGGCTGAAATACCAGCGCAGCTTGCCGGTGTCGGGATCGAGTGCGAGCGTGCTGCTGGTATAGAGCGCGGCGCCGTTGCCGGTTCCGCGGCTGGCCCGCATCCAGGGCTTGGCCTGGGCCACGCCCCAATAGGTGAGATTGAGATCGGGATCATACGTGCCTGCGATCCAGGTTTCTCCACCTGCGCGGTAGAGATCGTCAATCCCGTTCCAGGTATCGCCTCCCGGTGTTCCGGTGAGGGCGATCGTCGAGAAGCGCCAGTCCCGCGCGCCGGTGTTGGCGTCGAAAGCGGTGATGGCGCACTTCTCGTTGGCATAAGCGCTGCAGCCGGTAAGGCCGGTGAGCACCTTGCCGTGGATGACCATTACGCCGCCGGTCTGGTTATGGCCCTTGCCGGCGATGAGCACATTCCAGGCGACCTTGCCACTGCGCGCGTCGAGCGCCACCAGGTGCGCATCCGTGGTTGCTACAAATACCTTGTCCTGGTAAAGCGCGAGACTACGATTGCCGCCGTAGAGTACGGGTGATCTAGGCCCGATGCGGTTCTCCCAGATCAGCTTGCCGGTTTTGGCATCCAGCGCCTGCACGATGTTGTCGGTATTGGAAAGAAAGAGAATGCCGTCATGCACGATCGGCGTTACTTCATTGGCGCCGCCTTCGTTCATCGCCCAGGCCCATTTCAGCTGCAAATATTTGACGTTGTTCACGTCGATCTGCCGGAGCGGGCTGAAGCTCCAACCCTGATAGTTGCGCCGGAACATAAGCCAGTCGCCATCCGCGGGATGAGTCAGCATGGCATCGGTGACGGGCGTGTAGTGGGGAAGTTGCCCCGCGATGGTAAGGCCGGTGCGCAAGGGTGGCGCCGCCTCTCCCGCATGGGCGATGCCAGCGGGCATCTGGCCATTCGCGACATTGCCGATTTTTACATCGGTGTCTGCCGTGAATGGTTTCCCACCCGGCGTTGCGCCATTGGCTTCCAGGAGGAAAGCCACGATGTTCTCGTAGGTGTGGTCGCTAAGGCTGCCGCCCTTGCCTAGAGGCATGGCCGACTGAATGTAATCGTAGAGTTCTCGCGTCGAGCGGCTGCCCCAGGACTTGAGAAAATTGCCGCCGGCAAGAGAAGGCGCCTCGCCGCCGCCGGATAGATTTTCGTGATGACAGGAGGCGCAAGCGGAGGAATAGTCTTTGTGGCCTTGCGAGGCTTGGCCCGAGGTGAACGGCCCGGTGTCCTGTTGGGCGACTACGACCCAACTCCCCCAGGCTAAAGCACACGCTGCCAACGCAATACCCCGGCCCGGCATGGATCGTTTCTCCCGCTGCCTAGGGTAACGCATTAAAAGGCATTACGGCATGATCCAGCCCCAAAGGTCGCCTTCAGGCGCCTTGTCACTGTCGATCTCGATATACAGGCCGCCCTTACGCAAGGCTACGAGCTGCTGCGAGTTGAGCTGCACCGTTCCGCTCAATGTGCCAGTCGTGTCTTGAGAAACCGTGAGGTCACCGATGCGCGGCCCGCGCACGCCGGGCAACGAACCCATGTGCAGGTGCGCGCCTGTAGGGACGGCGAGCAGCCCGCGGAACGAACCCTGGAGGGTGAGCGTGTTGCCATCGAGCGTCGCCGTGATCGACCCGCCGCCGGAATGATCGGCGCGTGTTCCAACCAAGCGTGGTCCCGGAGAAAGACGGACGTGAAATGTAGAAGAGGCCAGACTTGGCAGTGCGCAGAGAAGAGACGCGCCCAGCAGAAATGCTCTAGCGGTCTTCTCCGCTGTGTTCCTCATTGGAGCCGGGTTCCGGAAAATCGCTGTCGGAATCTTTAAGCATTTCATCCTGATCCCGGTGGCCCAATTGCCCCTGAAGATTGGGGTCGCCGTTGATGGAGGGCGCGCTGGTTTCTTCTTCCACCGCTCCCTTGTGGAAATCGCTGTCCGGGTGCTCTTGTTTTGGCATCGTGCCTTTAGGGATGAGGGTTTTGCTTGCAGCGTTGTACGTAAGAACCTTTGGGGGCTGGATCATCTCCCGCCCCCAAGCCCATTTTGGCTAAAGGGCCGCGGTCACGGCCTTTATTTCTGTGTAGTTATGGAGCACTTCCTCGCCCATCTCGCGTCCCCAGCCGGATTGCTTATATCCGCCGAAGGGCAGGGAGGCGTCGAAGACGTTGTGGCAATTGATCCAGACCGTACCTGAGCGAATGAGCCGTGCCATCTTGTGCGCGGTGCTCAGGTCGCGCGTCCAAACACTGGCGGCCAAGCCATAGATGGAGTTGTTGGCTTCGCGAGCCATACGCTCCAGGTCAGCATCGGAGAAGGATTCCGCGCAAACCACCGGCCCAAAGATCTCTTCCCGCACGACCTTCATCGACGGCTTGGTGTTGGTTAGAACAGTGGGCTGAACAAAGTAGCCGCGATCTCCGTGACGTTTGCCACCGACTGCCACCTTCGCGCCCTCTTGGATTCCGGATTCGATAAAGCCGGTCACGCGATCGAATTGCTCCTCGCTGACCAAGGGTCCCATCGCGGTCTGCGGGTCAAGGCCAGGGCCCATGTGAATCCCTCCAGCGATGTCGCTGACTCCCTGCAGAACCTTGTCGTAGATTTTTTCGTGCACGAAGAGGCGAGAGCCGGCGCAGCAGCATTGTCCCTGGTTGAAGAAGATGGCGCTGGCCGTACCCGTGATCGCGCGGTCCAGATCGGCATCGGGAAAGACAATGGCCGGACTCTTGCCACCCAGTTCCAGACTGACCTTTTTGAGGTTGCCGGCGGAGGCTTTTACAATCAGCTTGCCCACTTCCGTGGAGCCGGTGAAGGCCACTTTGTCCACATCCGGATGCGCAGCCAACGGTGCGCCCGCACCCTCACCGTAGCCGGTGAGCACATTGACCACGCCCGGAGGGAATCCTGCTTGGTCGAAGAGTTCTGCCAGGCGGAGGCCAGCCATCGGCGTCTGCTCGGCGATTTTGAGCACCACGCAGCAGCCGGCAGCGAGTGCCGGCGCGAGCTTCCAAGCCGCCATCAGTAGGGGGAAGTTCCAGGGAATGATTTGCCCCACGACTCCCACCGGCTCACGCAGCGTGTAGGAGTGGAAAGCGCCTGGCGTCGAGAACGAAAGCGTAGAGCCGCCGATCTTGGTTGCCCAGCCCGCCATGTAGCGGAACATATCAACGGCCAAGGGAACGTCGGCGACGCGCGCGACCGACAAGGGCTTGCCGTTGTCGAGGGATTCAATCTCGGCGAATTCTTCCAGGTTTGCCTGTAGCAGGTCGGCGACTTTCCACAGCATCTGTCCGCGTTCCGAGGGAGAGAGCTTCTTGCTCCAGGGGCCCTCATCGAAGGCGCGGCGGGCGGCGGAAACAGCGCGATTTACATCTTCCTCTTCGGCTTCCGGTACCCGCGCCACCACTTCGCCGGTGGCCGGATTGTAAACCGGGAAGGTTTTGCCGGATGCGGCTGGTACGAAGCGTCCATCGATCAGCATGCGGTGTTGGCGCGAGAAAAACTCCGCGGTTTTGGAATCAAGACGGGAATCAACGGGGATAGTTGCCATCAAATGCCTCCGGCGCGATCGGCAGGAAGTTGGGTGAAGAGGGGGGCGCTGCCGACTTCTGACGCCGTTGGAAACAATAGCACCGTGGCAGAAGGGCAGTCCAGTGGATGGCCGGGCTTCGGATTACGTGAGGAAAAGACGCAACCGTCACACAAAACTATAGGGATTTGTCGGGGGAATTCATTGTGGGCGAAAGATAGTCAGGAGGGGGAGTTGCAGGATTACTTTAGGGAGCGGTCATTGCGGCGACGGAGGTGCTGCTGGATACGCGCTTGGTTTAGCAGCGTAGATGCGCACCCCCATTCCATTCAATGCACTTCGCCCTTGTTGGGCTTCCGGGCTCTGCGGATAGCGCTGAATCAGCGTCCGCAATTCGCGCACCCCCGCCTCTTTCTGGCCCATCTGAATCAACGATTGCCCCTTGCGCAATTCGGCGGCAGGAGCCAGGGGATTCCCGGAGAACTGTTCCAGCACCGCATCGTAATACTTGACTGCGGTAGAAAACTTGCCTTGACGGTAAGAGATCTCACCAAGATAAAACTGGGCGTTGCCCGCCAAAGGATCTTGCGGGTAATAGTGGACGACGTCGCTGAATTCTGAAGCCGCAATCGTGTATTTGGCTGAGTTGTAGTCGCGCAGACCGCTCTGGTAGAGCTGGTCAACCGGAGGCGCCTGGGGCGTCTGCGGAGCCGGCATCTGCATACCAGCCTGCCCACCGGGTCCCTGGTTTACTGGCGCGCCTGGCGCTCCCCCTGGCTGTGCGGGCATCCCATTCACGTTCTGCATCTGCCCCTGGATGGCCTGAACCTGCGTGGTCAGGTTCGCGATGCGCGTCTTGAGCTCGTCGACGGAGTCATTCAGCGCCTGGATCTGCGTCGAGAGCTGCGTGCTGCTCGAACCGCGCTGGTCATTATCGGCCTTCAACGTAAGCTGCAGGGCGTTGACCGAGGCCATCATCTTGTTCATGTTGTCGGTGTTTTGCTGCACCAGGTTGACCAGCACGCCCATGCGTTCGTCATTCGAGGTCTGCAAGTGCTGCACCATGTCCTGCAACTGTTGGACCTGGGTTTGCAGTTGGACCATTTCTTTGGAGACGGCGAAGGCGTGAGGCAATCCGCTGGGCAAAGCAAAGAGGGCAACGGCCGTGAGCCGGATGATCTGTTTACGCATGATGCTCCCCATGACGCTTGACTAAAGCTCGCTTATTCAGTTTAGTCCAGCAGGCAAATGAAATGAGAGGAGGGCCAAGCGGTGACGTCCACCTGGCCCTCCTCTCGTTACCTGCTGCCTGCTACTGATCGAGCGAGAAGCCGGCCCGGCGGTTTTGCTGCCAGCAAGCTTCATCGTTCGTGGTGCAGAACTGCTTCTCCTTGCCGTAGCTCACAGTGCGCACGCGATCCGGGCTCACGCCGCCGTTGACCAGCGCCTGCTTGGCGGCATTGGCTCGGTTTTCGCCTAACGCCAGGTTGTACTCAGCCGATCCGCGGTCATCGCAATATCCACCGACAACGACTTTGAGCGTGGGATGCGCGGCCAGGAAACTGGCGTCCTGAGCCAGGACAGTCTGGGCATCGGGCCGGATCTCATAGCTGTCATAGTCGAAGAAAGCGGGCTTCACGTTCTGCTCGAAGATCTGCTCGTTCATCATCTCCGCGGCCGGAGGCGGCGCAGGCGCGGCCGCTACCGTCAGGCTCGCCGTTGCATCCGTCGAACCGCCAGGACCGCGAGCCACGAGATGATAGGTCGTGGATTGTGTCGGCGAGACGTTCTGCGTGCCGTAGGCATTCACGTTGCCCAGTCCCTCGATCGAGACGTCCGTCGCATCGGTAGTGCGCCAGGCGAGCACTGCGCTTCCGCCCGGGCTGATGCTGCTGGGCGTCACCGTAATCGTGGCTGTCGGCGCCGGCGATGTTGGTGAAGGCGGAGGAGGTGGCGGAGGTGGCACCGCTTTCTTGTGGCAGCCGGCAGCGAGGGTGAGGGTGGCGACAACGATGAGCGATGCTACATGCCTGTGACGCGGAGTTTTCACAATATTCTCCTTACAAAATTCGTTCCCCAAGACTCTTCCCATTCAGGGAAGGATGTACCGCAACTGGACAGCAAGACCGAGCTATTTCCAGCTCCAATTAGGCATCGAATTGCCGCTGCTCTGTGTGAGGCGATGCTGTTCGGTGCCATCGGAAAGCATGGTCCATATTTCGGATCCGCCACCGTTCTCGCGTTGGAAGACGAGGTGGCGCCCATCCGGAGACCACGAGGGAAAATCCTGCCTCCCCGCATCATGCGTGAGCTGGGTCCAGCGCTTGCTGGCAATGTCCATGATGTAGATGTCCTGTCCTCCAGGTGCACCCGGACCATATTTGCGGTTCCAGGCAAAAGCCAGAAACTGTCCGCTAGGCGACCAGGAGGGCGAAGTCGCATATCCGCCATCGGTCATGCGCTGCACGCCGGTTCCATCCGACGACATGATGTAGATCTGCGGCAGGCCAGAGCGGCCGCTGCACCATGCGATCTGGGAGTTGGTCTTGGGGTTCCAGGTAGGCGAAACATCCGGCCCGCGGAAAGTGGTGACTTGCTTTATGTTGCCGCCGGCCGCATCGGAGGTGAAAATTTCCGGATCTCCGGACCGCGAAGCGGAGAAAGCCAACTTGGCGCCATCGCTCGACCAAGCCGGGGAGAGTGTATTCCCCACCATGGAAGGGAAGCTGATCATGCGGCCGAGTACCAGCGAATACATGCGAATGGACCAGCCTTGACGTCCTAGCGATGCGAAGGCGATGCGATCGTTGTCGGGCGAGACGCGCGGGGAGAGCGAGATGGTGCCCAGGTGAGTGACCTGGTGTTGCCCTTGCCCGTCGTAGTCCATCTGCCACACTTCCTTGTTTCCGCCGCGGGCAGCAATGTAGTAGATGTGGGTCTCGGCGATGCCGGGGATTCCCCCGCCCAGGCGAGTAATAATCTCATCGGCAAAACGGTGAGCGATGAGACGCGCATTATCCTGGCTGGCGGCCTCGTTGTATTGCTTGCCCAGGATTTGCGGGGAGGCAGGATTCTTGGCGTCGAAGAGCCAACCGTAGACTGCCACGCGGCCTGCGTTCACCGCAATCGACCCGAAGGCCACAAACGCAGCGTTGGCCGGTGCTGCTGCCCATGGGGCCAGGTTCATCTGTTGCGGAGAGGCGGGCATCAACGGCGGCGCCATGCTCTTCGAAACCATGTCAAAGATGCCCGCGTTGTTGAGGTCGCTGTAAAGCGTGGTGTCGAAGGTGGTTTTCAGCGCCGGGGTTTGGGCATCAGAAGAAGAGGGGTTGAAGTCGGCGGCGGCCAGACGAATGCGCGCTGCTCCCAGGTTGGTACCGGTGCGGACCCAATCCTGCGCACTAGCCTTCCAGCATGCGAAAGCCGGCAACAGGAAAATAAGCAGCAAAACGCCGGAGAGGGGAGATGAATACCTTTTAGATCTCATGCCTTACGCAGTCTTGAGTTTATACGATAAAAAGCCAACTCAGTTACAGCGGTAACCTCATCGGGTACCGGGGTAAGTGCAGTGATAGAGCACATTTAAACTGCTTTCGTTATATCCGCTTGGTAGCGGGCCGAAAGTATCCACGCGTTGCACCGCATGCAAGCACGACGAATTCAGCGATGGTGAGCTGCTCGGCGTGGCCAGCGAAATGCTACCGGGTGAGCCGTCGCGGGCAACTGTGAACTGGACAAAAACCGTCGCTCCCGCAGGCGTACTCGGGTCTACTTCCTGCGTATACCAATCCTGAGCCACCTTGCGCTTGATCACATCCACATACCAGCCAAAGCGCGAGCCGAAATCTCCCCCAGTTTGTGCGATGGGACTATTGGCTGTACTGTTGCTTGCCGTGGAGCGAGGAGTATTCGGCGGCGCTGCTTCTCCGTAGTTTGCTTTGTTCTGTAGCTTAGGCGGCGGCTGATGCTGCGGCGGAGCTTTCGGGAGCGGCTTGGGCGCAGGCTTCGGCGGGGTCTGCTTTTCCGGAATGGGCACCGCATCGGGAAGAGGAATCGGCTCCTGCTTCTGCGCCTCCAACGCCGGAGCTACGCTTGGCGTTTCCGTGGCTAACACGTTATCGGTGGGCGGATGATCCTGGGGCAGCGGCAACGCGGCGGTTGAAACCAGGGTGGCCTGGATCGCTCCCTGCTGGAAGTTGTTCGCGCCCCACTCGCTTCCGTGGAGCAAATTGTGCACGTACCCGTAGCCGATGAGCGCTGCGAAGATCAGCACATGCAAGATCGTGGATTGGGCGAAGGGGGAGCCTATGCGATCCGGTTGATCGAGCAATTCTTCGCTGGAAAACCCTGCCATGGCCAGCTACTTCGCCGTCTTCTGTAGGGGCTGGGTCACTATGCTGATGTTGGTGATCCCGGCTTGTTTGACCGCATCCATGACTGAGGCGAACGCGCCAAAAGGAACCCGCTCGTCGGCCCGCAGATAAATGACCTGGTTTGCTGGATTCGTATTGGGTTGGTGCAACAGCGTGGGCAGTTGCGCCAGGTTGACCGGCTTATCTCCCAGAAAAACATTTTGCTCGCGGTCAATGGTCAGCACCATCCGCTGCTGGGTGATCTCTTTCACGCTGCGCGTTTTCGGCACCGAGACGTCGATGCCCGACTGCAGCACGGGCGCCGTCACCATGAAGATGATGAGCAGGACCAGAACCACGTCGACCAGCGGGGTGATGTTGATATCCGCGAGCGAAGTTCTGGTATGGCCGGAACTAGCGGTGAAGGCCACTTGCGGCCTCCCTCTCCATCGGGTCTTGTTTGGTTTGCGGGCCGATCTCTTCCAGGCTGTTCAGCAGTTCGCGCGAGAAGTCGTCCATGCGCGCGCCAAACTCGCGCAGCGCAGCGGTGAACTGGTTGTAAGCGACCACAGCCGGAATCGCGACCACGAGGCCGGCGGCAGTGGTGATCAGGGCTTCGGAAACGCCGGGCGCCACGGCGCGCAGAGTGGCCGCGCCCTCCGTACCCAGGCCATAGAAAGCGTTCACGATGCCCATCACGGTGCCGAACAGGCCGACGAACGGAGCCACCGCACCGATGGTGGCCAGCCAGGTGAGGCGCCGTTCCAAAACAGTGAGCGATTCGCTCGACGCTGCCTGGGCCGCACGCTCCAGCGTGACGATGTTTTTCGGAGGACCGAAACCGCCCGTCTGGCGCCGATACGTGTCATACACCTCATCGAAGACGCTCACCAGCGGGCTGGGCTTGAACTGCTCGCTGACCGCCGCAATCTCTTGCAGCCGGTTGGCCTTGCGAAAGGCGCGTACGAAGCGCCGGCTTTGCGATCGGGCACGGCGAAAGGCGGTGGATTTGCCCAGAATGACGGCCCAGGAATAGAGGCTGGCAATCAGCAGCACAATCAGGACAGCGATGGCCACTGGCCCGCTATTGCGAACCATGTCGAATATGGCGCCTGTTCCATAGAATGGGGAATGAGGCACGGGCGCTGCTGCACCGTCGTCTGTTTGCAGGATAAGAAAAGCCGCGATATGAACGGGGGACATCATCACTTCCTATTTCACGGTAGCAGACATGCGCACGCGATTCCAAACTGCGATATAAGATGCTGGCGCAAGGTAACCCGCCCTATAACCGGGTCGACTCACCCGTGCTATGCTGCGCTCGACTCCTGAAACTGGCCCATGCTGCTCGAACTCCGCGCTGAAAATTACGCTGTCATCGATCACGCGATCGCCGTCTTCGGCCCCGGCCTTAACTTGCTGACGGGAGAGACCGGTGCGGGCAAGTCCATATTGGTGGACGCGCTGGCGCTGCTGATGGGCGACAAGGCGTCCTCCGATGTGGTGCGGCACGGTGCGGAACGCGCGGTCGTGGCTTGTGTTTTTGAGAGCACGCCGGGGGCCGAAAATACGCTCGAGGCCAACGGCATCGACGCCGAAGGTACAGAGATCATTTTGCGGCGCGAGATACAAGCCGGAGGCAAGGGCCGCGTCTACGTGAACAATCAGCCGGCTACGGTAAACGTGCTGCGCCAGCTCGCTCCGGAACTGGCACTGGTGCATGCGCAGAGCGAGACCATGGGCAGCTTCGACCAGGCACAGCAGCGCCAATTGCTGGACCGTAGCGCCGGCATCCACACCGAGCGGGTGGGGGCTGCCTTTCACGAGTGGTCGGAGACCTGTGCCCGGCTGGAACGTTTGGAGGGAGATGAACAGGCACGCCTGCGCGAGGCCGATCTGTGGAGTTTCCAGAAAAACGAGATCGAGAGTGCGGCGATCCGGGAGAAAGAGGACGAGGAGTTGGAGATAGAGCGGCGCGTGTTGGCCAACGCGGAGAAGCTGCTCACCGCGGCCATGAACGCGCATGAGCTGCTTTACGAGAGCGACCGCTCAGCGGAGGCTGCCTTGCGCGCGGCGCTGAAAAATCTTGAAGAGCTCGCGCGCTACGATCCGCAGTTTAACGAAGCGGTGGAGCAAGTAAAGTCGGCGCGCGCCTTGGTGGACGACGTAAGCGACACCGTCCGCGACTATACCTCCAAAATTCAGGCCTCTCCCGACCGGCTTGCGGAGTTGGAAGATCGCCTCGAAGCTCTCAATCGCCTGAAGAGAAAATATGGATCAACGCTGGCGCAGGTGCTGGCTCATGGCCAGGAAGTTTCCGCCAAGCTGGCGGAGATTGAAAACCGCGACCAGTTGCTACTCGAGCTGAGGGCCGCGCGGAGCAAGGCCGCGGATGCGTACCGCTTGGCGGCCGCCGAAGTAACCGCGGAGCGCGCGGCTGCTGGCCGCAAGCTGGAAAAGCTAGCCGAAGCGCACATCAATGATCTGGCGATGAAGGCCAGGTTTGCCGTCCAGGTAACGGCGCAGGAAACGGAGCAGCACTGGACCCGGCATGGCTGGGATCTGGTCGATTGCCGGATCGCCACCAACGCCGGCGAGCCCTTGAAGCCGCTGGAGCAAATCGCTTCCGGCGGCGAACTGTCGCGCGTGATGCTGGCGCTCAAGGTGAGTGTCGAGGAGGGAGCGTCTAAAGGGCAGGGAAGCGCTCGCCGCAAAACGCTCGTCCCCCGCACCCTGGTATTCGACGAGATCGACATCGGCATCGGCGGCCGGGCCGCCGAGGCCGTCGGCCAAAAGCTGAAAGAACTTTCTCGCGCCCAACAGGTGCTGTGCGTAACCCATCTGCCCCAGATTGCTGCCTTTGCCGACCAGCACTTCCTGGTGGAAAAGCAGGAGCGCCAGGGAAAGACAAAGACCTCAGTCCGCCTCCTGGAGGACCAGCAGCGAACCGAGGAAGTGGCCCGCATGCTAAGCGGAGCCAAGCTAACCGACACCTCCCTGCGCCATGCCGAGGAGCTATTAAAGACCAGCCGCAAAGCGGGACGCCCTTCGTCCCCTCACAAATGACCGATACCCCACATCTCTTCCTTTCAACTGACGCACTTAGCGGTCAACGTCGGGGGCATCCCACGTCATAGGTATGCATGGTGCCGCTCCCACTGGTGGGAGCCCCCGCATTCATGCGGGGGAGCTCGGCTTTCAAGCCGAGCGGCTCGCGTTGGACTATTCTCATCCGGCTTCAGCCGCGGGCTTTCGGAATTCCCGTTGCAAACGAGGTGAATAAAAGTGTGAGCTTCTTGGGGTGCAGGACCGACGTTATCCACCGGCCCCAGGGAAACCGGGGCTAAAGCCCGATTGATGGAATTGCGATTCTTTCCGCGACGCTGAAGCCTCGCTCGCCCCTGCTGAAGCAGGGGGCTCCCACCGCCGGGAAATCCGGGGCATGGGGCACCCGTCCAGATCCCTAGGCGGCGGTTAGGAGGTAGGAACACTCACCCTCTGCTGCCCTATTTTTGCGACCAACAGGCGGTGCGTGCATCTGAGCTTCATCGCCCCGGTGCCGAGTTTGCTGATGGCCAAGACTCTTTATCCATCAGACAGATAAGGGCCGGCGCGGTATACTGGTTGATGTGACGAGTCCCCTATTATCCTCGCCCGCGAGTGGTCCCCACTCCGAAATTGCAACCAAGAGGGTTCTTCTTCTCAAGCCGCGCGGTTTCTGCGCCGGCGTGGTGCGCGCGATCGACGTCGTGAACATTGCCCTCGAGACTTTTGGCGCACCCATCTATGTCCGCAAGGAGATTGTGCACAACCGGTTTGTCGTCAATGAGTTGGCTGAAAAGGGCGCCATCTTCGTCGATGACATCGACGCCGTCCCCGAGGGCATGCGTGTCATTTACAGCGCCCATGGCGTTTCTCCTGCAGTCCGTGCGCGCAGTAAGTCGCGCAAACTAAAGGTGATCGACGCCACTTGCCCGCTGGTGACCAAGGTGCACGTGGAGGCGGTCAAATTCGCCCGCCAAGGCTATTCCCTGGTGCTCATTGGGCATAGGGACCATGACGAGATCGAAGGCACCCTCGGCGAGGCCCCTGAAGTGACCCAGGTCGTCTCCACCGTGGAAGAAGTGGCTGCTCTCGAAGTTGCTGATCCCGAGCGAGTGGCCTATCTAACGCAAACCACCCTCAGCCTGGATGAAGCGCGGGATATTATCCACGCCCTCAAGGCCAAATTCCCTAACATCGTTGGACCACACACCCAGGACATCTGCTACGCCACGGAAAATCGCCAGGTAGCGGTGAAGAACGTGGCGCACCAGGCTGACCTGGTACTGGTGGTTGGATCGACCAACAGCTCGAATTCCAACCGCCTGGTAGAAGTTTCACGCAATCTAAGCACCAACGCATTTCTGATCGAAGATTCGGGAGCCATCAATCCCGAATGGCTGGAGAACGCAACCACGGTTGCGGTCACGGCTGGGGCATCCGCGCCCGAGGTTCTGGTTGCCGAAGTAGTGGCTTATTTGCGCGGACGCGGCTTTTCCGACGTAGAAGAAGTAGAAGTCATGCCGGAAAATGTCCGCTTTGGTTTGCCCCCGGAGATCGTCCAGGCCATCCGGCCTGTTGCCGGCTAGGGGCCAGCTATTTTAAACAGCGGAAGACCGCTGTTTTTGGAAAGTGAACTTCAGGGTCCAGCATGAGCTCATCTTTTGAAGGTGGACAGCCCGCTATTCCCCGGTTTGGCCGCATCGATGCCGGCTTAGACCAGGTAGAATCCTCCATCACGCGGGCTCGAGACTTCCTCTTTTCCCAGCAACACCCGGATGGCTACTGGTGCGGAGAGCTCGAAGCCGACACCACTCTCGAATCCGACTACATCATGGTGCACACGTTGCTGGGTACCGGCGACGAGCGCAAGATGAAGCGGGCGGTCGCCGAGATCTCGCGCAAGCAAAATGAGGATGGTGGCTGGAGTATCTACGCCGGCGGCCCCTCCAATATCAGCGCCTCGGTCAAAGCCTATTTCGCCTTCAAGCTCATGGGCTGGCTTCCTGATCACCCGGTCATGGTCCATGCCCGGCAGTGGATTCTCGATCATGGCGGAGTGGTGGAGTGTAATACCTTCACCAAGATCTATCTGTGCTTCTTCGGCCAATACGAATATGACGCAGTTCCAGCCATCCCACCTGAGCTAGTCCTCTTTCCCAACTGGTGCTACTTCAACATCTACGAGATTTCGTCGTGGTCGCGCGCGATCCTGGTTCCGCTTTCCATCGCGTACGCCAAAAAACCCTTCAAAAAGCTCGCACCGGAAAATGGAATCGACGAGCTCTTTGTCGGGGGGAAGACGAATGCCAATCTTCACCTGCGCTGGGAGCGCAAGCGGATACTGGGCTGGCGCAACTTCTTCCTGATCGTTGACCGCCTCTTCCATTGGGCCGAGCGCGTGCACATTCGGCCGCTGCGCAAGATGGCCCTCAAGAAGGCAGAGAAGTGGATTCTGGAGCGCCTGGAGATGAGCGACGGTTTGGGCGCCATCTACCCTGCCATGCTCAACGCGATCCTCGCCTTGCGCTGCCTGGGATACTCCATCGACGACCCGCAGACCATCCGGGCCATGGATGAGTTTGAGAAGCTGGGCATCGAAGAGGAAGGGATCCCCGACTTTCTGGAGCCGACCTTCCGCATGCAGCCGTGCATGTCCCCGGTGTGGGACACCGCTTATGCCGTGTATGCGCTGGGCCAGTCTGGAGTTGGGCGCACTGACCCGCGCCTGCTGAAGGCCGCCGACTGGATGCTGTCCAAGGAAGTGCGCCACAAGGGCGACTGGGCGGTGAAGGTGCGGAATGCGCAGCCCGGCGGCTGGTATTTCGAGTTCAACAACGAGTTCTATCCCGACACTGACGACTCTGCCCAGGTGCTTCTGGCCCTGAACAAGGTCGACAACCATGCCCGGGAGCGCTATCAATACGACGTCTGCCAGCGCGCGATCTCCTGGATCTTCGCCATGCAATGCAAAAATGGCGGCTGGGCCAGCTTTGATAAAGACAACACCAAGATGGTCTTCGAAAACATTCCCTTCGCCGACCATAACGCCATGCTCGATCCGCCCACCGTCGACATCACGGGGCGCATCCTGGAGATGTTGGCCACCTACGGTTACACGCAAAAAGACCGCCGCGTCGAAAAGGCCATCCGTTTCATCTATAGCGAGCAGGAGCCGGATGGAAGCTGGTTTGGCCGCTGGGGCGTGAACTACCTTTACGGAACCTTCCTGGTGCTTCGCGGTCTGGAGGCGATCGGCGTGTGGAACCACGAGCCGCAGATCCAACAAGCGGCGGAGTGGATCCGCATGGTGCAGAACACGGACGGCGGCTGGGGTGAGAGCTGCGCCAGCTACGACGATCCGATCACCCGAGGCGTTGGTCCCAGCACCCCATCGCAGACCGCGTGGG
Source organism: uncultured Acidobacteriaceae bacterium (assembly GCA_963743365.1). Lineage (GTDB taxonomy): Bacteria > Acidobacteriota > Terriglobia > Terriglobales > Acidobacteriaceae > PALSA-350. The sequence goes on along the minus strand of CAVUQE010000029.1, from coordinate 377,375 downwards.
CTATTTTGGGTTTGCTATCGGCTGGGGACACGCGGAGCGACTCGGTGGCCAAGGGAGTTCGCTGGCTGATCGAGCGGCAGCTGCCCGATGGTTCGTGGGATGAAAGCATGGGAGAAGGCCCGACCCGCCAGGCAGTGATTACCGGCACCGGCTTTCCCCGCGTGTTTTATCTTGCCTACCATCTCTACCGGGATTACTTTCCCCTGCTGGCGCTTACGGATTACCGCCGCGCAATGGAAAAAGCTTAGAGCACTTAGAGGAGATTTGAAACGATGGCAGTGCCGATCTCACAGATGTGGACCGTGGCCAGCTACGTGCTCAAGAAGCGCTTGAGCGGGGAAAAACGGTACCCGCTCGTGCTTATGCTGGAACCGCTGTTCCGCTGCAACCTGGCTTGCGCCGGCTGCGGTAAAATTCAATATCCCGCGCACATCCTCAAGAAGGAGCTATCGCCCGAGGAATGCTTCCGGGCAGTCGACGAGTGCGGTGCGCCCATGGTCTCCATTCCCGGCGGCGAACCGCTGATGCACCCGCAGATTGGCGAGATCGTCGAGGGCCTGGTGGCGCGGAAGAAGTACATCTATCTCTGCACCAACGCTTTGCTGCTCAAGGAAAAGATCGGCCTCTTCAAACCCAGCAAGTACCTTACCTTCTCGGTCCATCTCGATGGCCAGCGCGAGCACCACGATTTTTCCGTCTGCCGCGAGGGTGGCTACGACAAGGCAGTTGAGGGAATACGCGAAGCGGTCAAGCACGGCTTCCGCGTTACGCCGAACGCCACGCTCTTCGATGGCGCCGATCCTAACAGCGTGCGCGCATTCTTTGACGAGGTGATGGCGTTGGGTGTGGAAGGCATCGTCATCTCGCCCGGCTACTCCTACGACAAGGCGCCTGACCAGAAACATTTTCTGGGGCGCGCCCGTACCCGCAGGCTCTTCCGCGCCATCCTGTCCAACCGGGAGAAGCACTGGAAGTTCAATATGTCTCCGCTATTCCTCGAGTTCCTGATGGGCAAGCGGAACTACGAATGCACACCTTGGGGCAATCCCGCTTACAACATCTTCGGCTGGCAGAAGCCCTGCTACCTGCTGCAGGATGGCTACGCTTCCACCTTCAAGGAGTTGATCGCGGAGACGGAGTGGGAAAATTACGGCACAGCTTCCGGCAATCCAAAATGCGCGAACTGCATGGTCAGCTGCGGTTATGAGCCGTCCTCGGTTAACGATATGTTTGGCTCCTGGAGCGGATTTTTCTCTGCGGTTCGTGCCACCCTCTTCGATAAGTACCAGGATCGCGGAGCGCGCGACCTGCTGAACTCTTCGCAGTTCTCCGGACATTCGTCGCCGTCGCTAGTGCAGATCTCCGGCGATAGCAAGCCGCAGATGGAAGAGACACGCGCATGACCGGGAAGGCTGCAGGTAACGTCGATCCGGACACGCTGGAGCTGGCGCCGGGAACGAAGCACGAGAATCTGGAAGGCTGGGCTCCGGTTTTAGGCAGCGACGCGGAAGTGCTCGACGCACTGGAGAAGGCTTTCGATTATCGTGGGGACGTCACCATTACCTGCAAGGATGGTTCCGTGGTCGAGGGTTATATCTTCGATCGCAAAACGGGCACGACCCTAAACCAATCCTGGGTGCGGCTCTTTCCCAAGGATTCGCCAGACAAGCGGTCGATCGCCTATAGCGAGATCTCGGGACTTGTCTTCAGCGGCAAAGACCGCGCCGCCGGCGCCAGCTGGGAAGCCTGGGTGAAGAAGTGGAACGAAAAGAAGGCAGCCGGCGAAAAGGGTTTTGGGCTCCATCCCGAAGCGCTGGATTAGTGTGAAGGGTACGGGCTTCAGCCCGTACGTAGAGGAAGCAATACATTTGGCCTTTAGGCCCCGAGGGCAGCTTTTCAGCCGGGATGGTTGAAGAGCATCCCGCAGGGCCTAAAGGCCGTACCCTTCACGGGTAGGGTATAGGTCTGAAGATCTTCCTCACAGGAGCTACGGGGTTCGTCGGGAGCCACGTGGCGCAAGAGCTGTCCCGTCGTGGCGCCCAGTTGCGTATCCTCGTCCGCCCTACCAGCAAGCTCGAGAATCTAGCTGGGCTTCCCGCCGAAACGGTCGTCGGCGACTTGTTGCGGGTGGATGCGTTGCGCAGCGCCATCGCCGGCTGTGATGCAGTCATGCACGTAGCCGCGGATTACCGGCTTTGGGTGACCGATCCCAAAGCCATGTACGCCATCAACGTGACCGGTACCCGGGAGTTGTTGCGCATTGCCCGCGAAGAGGGCGTGGGCCGAGTGGTCTACACTTCGAGCGTAGCCACCATGGGCTTACTCTCCGACGGGCGCCCGGCGGACGAGGCAACGCCGGTCTCCCTGGCTGACATGATCGGGGACTATAAGCGATCGAAATACCAGGCCGAGCAGGAAGCCGTGGCAGCCGCGCGCGCCGGCCAGCAGGTGATTATTCTCAATCCGACGACGCCCATTGGATCGAACGACATCAAACCTACGCCGACCGGCCGCATCGTGGTGGATTTTCTCAACCGGAGATTTCCCGCATATATGGATACAGGCCTGAACCTGGTGGATGTGAACGAAGTGGCAAGGACCCATGCCGATGCACTGGCGGCCGGGCGGCCCGGCGAGCGCTACATCCTGGGTGGGGAGAACCTGACCTTAAAGCAGATCCTGGATAAAATGTCGGCCATCACCGGCCTGCCTTCTCCCACCATGCGCGTGCCGCACAGTGTGGCGATGGCCTTTGCCCTGTGGGACCAGACCATTACCGGCAAGCTGCGCGGGCGTGAGCCGCGTGCTACCGTGGAGGCCGTACGCATGGGGAAGAAAAAGATGTTTGTCTCCTCTGCCAAAGCGGAGCGCGAGCTGGGATTCCGCGTAGTTCCGGTGTATGCGGCACTGCGCGCGGCGATCGAGTGGTTTCGGGCGCACGGATACGCGCCCGCCGCATGAGCCGCGTAGGGATTATCGCGGCCTTGCCCGGCGAGTTGAAGCCGCTGGTGCAGGGATGGCAGTCCTTGCCTCTGCCCAATGCGCGCAAAGGCCAGGCGGTATGGTCTTCCCGCGAGGACGATGTGGATTGCATCGCGGTCTGCGGCGGCGTTGGCGGCGAGGCCGCGGCGTACGCCTGCAACCTGGCTGCTCAGGGCGGAGCGCTGGATGCAGTTGTCTCGGTAGGGTGGTCGGGAGCCCTGTCCTGCGGTATCCATCCCGGCAATGCGTACGCCGTGAACGAAGTAATCGATGCCCGGACCGGCGAGCACTTTGCCACCAACTTCCCCTTGCCGGAAGGAAGCGGCGTTCCGCTCAGGCTCGTAACCACCGACCATATCGTCCAGTATGCGGAAAAGCGGCAGCTCGCCGGGCTTTACCAGGCCGTGATGGTGGATATGGAGGCTGTGACCGTGGCCCGCTTTGCGCGGAGTCAAAACATTCCGTTTTACTGCCTCAAGGCCATATCGGACGAGATCGCTGACATATTGCCGGACTTCGGCCGTTACACCGACTCTGATGGCCACCTGCGTGTGGCGCCTCTGTTGGGTCATGTGGCCGTGCGGCCCAAGTATTGGCCTGCTATGCTCCGAATCGGCCAGAACGCAAAGAGCGGCGCCCGGGCTGTGGCCGGTGCGCTGGGTCCACTGATAGGGAATGCGTAACATGCAGATCGCACCTGGTGTTCAGGAGTTGCGCGGTTCACTTGCCGTTCCGGCTACCATGCAGGCTGCTGTCTATCGCGGCGTGAACGATGTTCGCGTCGAGACCGTTCCAGTGCCCGCGATTGGCAAGGGAGAAGTGCTCATCAAGGTGCACAGCTGCGGCATCTGCGGCACCGACCTGAAGAAAATCCACAGCGGATCACATTCCGCGCCGCGCATCTTCGGCCATGAGACCGTGGGCACCATTGCCGCTGTTGGAAGGGGAGTTGAGGCTTTCGCCGTGGGCGACCGGGTGGCTGTCTTCCACCACATCCCCTGCGGCGACTGCTACTACTGCCGCAAGAAAACTTTTGCCCAATGTCCGGTTTACAAACAGGTAGGCTGTACCGCCGGGTTCGAGCCTTCCGGTGGCGGCTTTGCCGGATATGTGCGGGTCATGGACTGGATTGTGAAGCGTGGACTGGTCAAGATCCCCGACCATGTCCCTTTTACCCAGGCGGCATTTATGGAACCGCTGAATACCTGTCTCAAGGGCGTGCGCAGCCTGAATCTGTCGCTGGATGAGACCGTGCTGGTGATTGGTCAGGGCCCCATTGGGATCATGCTGGCATCGCTGGCCAAGCGGACGGCGGGAAAGGTGATGACTTCGGACCTCTACCCGGAGAGGCATGCCGTCGCGGCCACCTTCGGGCTCGATTCGCCCATCGATGCCTCGCGCGAAGGTGTGGTTGGGGTGGTTCGCGCGGCCACCGAGGGCCGGGGAGCCGATGCCGTCATCCTGGCCGTGGGCGGCGACGCGCTGATCCGCACTGCGATAGACGCAGCGCGTCCAGGAGGGCGTGTCCTGCTATTTGCGCAAACCCAGCACGGAGAGGCAACTATCGATCCTGCCGCGGTTTGCGTGGACGAAAAGACTCTGATGGGCTCCTATAGTGCTTCCGTAGACATTCAGGACGAGGCGCTGCGCCTGGTTTTCGAAGCGTACGGGCAGGGATTCGACCTAACCCGGCTGGTCTCCCATCGTTTTCCCTTGACCGAGGCAGTAGCGGCACTCGCCGTCGCCTCCGAGCCCAAGGCAACATCGATGAAGATCATGATCGAAGAAGGCACATAGAATAGGAATGCATGTTAAGTGAGATGAACGCTGCCGTGCTCTACGGCAAAGAAGACGTGAGGATTGAACGGGTTCCCATTCCCGCTGCCGGTAAGGGGGAGATTGTGATCCGCGTTCATGCCGCTCTCACTTGCGGCACCGACCTGAAAGTCTTCCGCCGCGGCTACCATGCCAGGATGATCGCGCCGCCTGCGCTCTTCGGGCATGAGCTGGCCGGTGTCGTCCACGAGACCGGCGCCGGGGTGCGCAGCTTCAAACCAGGCATGCGCGTGGTGGCGCTGAATTCGGCCCCCTGCGGCGTCTGCTACTGGTGTGTTCGCAAACAGGAAAACCTCTGCGAGGACTTGCTTTTCAACAACGGCGCTTATGCGGAGTACATCCGCATTCCTGCCCGCATCGTATCCAAAAACACCCTCATCGTGCCCGAGAGTTTGCCCCTGGAGCACGCGGCTTTGACCGAACCCCTGGCCTGCGTCGTGCGCGGGTTGGAGGAGACGGGAGCCAAGCGCGGTGACATCGTGGTGGTGATCGGGGCGGGGCCGATCGGCCTGATGTTCATGCACGTAGCGCAGCTATCTGGTATGAAGGTGATCGCGGTGGTCAAGCGCGATGAGCAGATCATTTCCGCAACCACCTTTGGTGCGGCGCATGTCGTGCACACCGGCGCCGTCGTCGATGCTGTGGCTGCAGTGCGTGCCCTGACCCCGGATCACAGGGGTGTCGATGTGGCCATTGAAGCCGTGGCGGCGCCCATTACCTGGCAGTGGGCGGTGGACATGGTGCGCCGCGGAGGCACAGTGAACTTCTTCGGGGGCTGCGCTGCCGGCACCAAGGTAGAGTTCGACACCAATCGGCTGCACTACAACGACATCACGCTGAAGGCGAGCTTTCACCATACGCCGGCAGCATGCCGAAAGGCCTTCGACCTGCTGGCCAGCGGGCGTTTCAAGTGCAGCGAATACATCACCGGCAGGGCACAATTGTCAGAGCTGGAAACAGTCTTGCGCCGCCTGAAGGATCGCTCCAACGACATCAAGACGGCTATCATTCCATAGGTGGGCAGAATGACAGTCGAGAGTGCTCAGGACGACAGGGAACTGGTAGAACGCGGCTGGTCCGCGCTGCCCGCGGAATACCGCATCCCCGAGCAACGCCCGACACTGGAAGAGGCGCGTGCTTACTGCGACAAGCTAGCCACCACCCACTACGAGAACTTTCATGTAGCCTCATGGTTTTTGCCCGCCCGGCTGCGGCCTCACTTCCACAGCATCTACGCTTACTGCCGCATCGCAGATGACCTGGGAGATGAGGTGGGGAATCGAGAGCAATCCCTGGCGCTGCTCGATCTGTGGGGGCGCGAACTCGACGCCTGTTACCGCGGCGAGGCCCGTCACCCGGTCTTTGTCGCGCTGGCCGAGACCATCAGCGCCTGCGACATTCCCCAGAAACCCTTTGCCGACCTGCTGGTGGCGTTTCGGCAGGACCAGACAGTGCCGCGTTACCAGACCATGGACGATGTGCTGGAGTACTGCAAGTATTCCGCGAATCCAGTCGGACGGCTCGTCCTGTACGCCTGCGGCTATCGCACTCGGGAGATGTTTCAGCTCTCCGACTACACCTGCACGGCATTGCAATTGGCCAATTTCTGGCAGGATGTGAGCTCCGATTATGCCCGCGGCCGGATCTACCTGCCACTCGACGACATGCATCGTTACGGTGTGGACGAGGCGACGATCGCGCGCCGTGAGTCCACCGCGGCCTTTCGTGAGTTGCTGCGCTATGAAGTCGGCTACGCCCGTGACCTATTCCAAAAGGGTTTGCCCCTGATCGACATGGTCGATCGCGAACTGGCGCTCGATCTGGATCTGTTTAGCCGCGGCGGCCTGGAAATACTGCGCGCTATCGAGCGCAGGCAGTATGACGTGCTCACCATGCGCCCTGTCATCTCCAAAACCAGGAAGCTGGCGCTATTGGCGCGTGCGCTGTGGGGCAAACTCTTGCCTGGGGTTTTGCGGCCCAGGCGGGCGGCGTGACCCCGGAAGTCCAGGCGGCCTACGCGGCCTGCCGGGCGATTGCGCGCAAAAAGGCAAAAAATTTCTACTACGCCTTTGTTGCCCTGCCGGCGAGCAAGCGGGACGCGATTTGCGCGGTCTATGCCTTCATGCGCCAGGCCGACGATCTCTCCGATGACGAATCGCTTCCGATCGCCGACCGCCGGGTTGCGCTCGACGCTTGGCTGACCCGTTGGCATCAAGCACTGGCGGGAGCTCCCACCAGCGATCCTGTCTTTGTCGCGCTATTGGATGCGCAACGCCGATTTGCCATCCCCTCGGAACTACTCGATCAGCTGGTACAAGGCACAGCGACGGATCTCGAACCCAGGTTTGCCTCATATGCAACCTTCCCTGATCTCTATCGCTACTGCTACCTGGTAGCGTCGGTCGTCGGACTGGTCTGCATTCGGATTTTCGGATACCTCGATCCGCGGGCGGAGAAGCTTGCGGAAGAAACCGGCGTTGCTTTTCAGTTAACCAACATCCTCCGCGACGTGCGAGAGGATGCGGAGCGGGGCCGCCTCTATCTTCCCCTGGAAGATTTAGAACGCTGCGGGGTGACGGCAAGCTCGATCACTGCAATCTCCAGCGGCAAGGAGATGACTCCACCGCAACGCCAGGTGCTGGCCATCCAGGCGGAACGCGCCGGGCAGTTTTATAAATCCGCCGAAGCACTGTTGCCCTTGATCTCGCCTGACAGCCGGGCAGCGATGTGGGTGCTGGTCACCATCTATCATCGATTGTTGCGTCACATCGAACAGCACAACTTCGATGTGTTTTCCGCCCGCATCGGCGTTCCCGCGTATGAGAAGCTGAGCATATTGGGTTGCGGCCTTTTCAAGACGCTGGCACAGGGTGTGTGGGCCTGATTCGTTCAGTCATTGTGATCGGTGGTGGGTTGGCAGGGCTCTCCGCCGCCTGTGCTTTAGCCGATGCCGGCTACCAGGTCCGCTTGCTCGAGAAGCGGCGCTACCTGGGTGGCCGCGCCTCCTCCTACGAGCACCCGGGAACGGGAGAGGTGATCGACAACTGCCAGCACGTGCTGCTGGGCAACTGCGTCAACCTCATCAATCTTTACCAGCGGCTGGGCGTGAACGATGCTATCCGCTGGTTCGATCGCCTAACCTTCGTCGAGCCCGGGGGACGCAGAAGTATTCTCGAGCCCTCGATTCTGCCTGCGCCCTTTCACTCCATGCCGGCCTTTCTCCGCGCACCGGCGTTTTCCTTTGCCGACAAGCTGGCCATCGGACGCGGCATGAGCGCGTTCATCACCGGCATTCCCAAAGACTCCGCTGAGAATTTTGCCCACTGGCTGGCGCGTCACGGGCAAACCGTTGGAGCAATCGACCGCTTCTGGAAGCCTGTCCTGGTCAGCGCGCTGAATGAGGATCCGGAGCATATGTCGGTGCATTACGCCGGTCAGGTGATTCGCAAGTCGCTCCTGCTTTCGCCAGGCGCGGGCCGGATGGGCGTTCCCACCATTCCCTTAAGCGATCTGTACAGCCGTGCGATTGATTACGTCGCAAGCCGCGGCGGTCACGTGGATTTGAGCGCGGCGCCCGAGTCATTTGAGTGGTCCGAAGAAACTCAGCAGTGGACAGTGACTGCGCGAGATCAAAGCTTTACCAGCGATTCCATGGTGCTGGCGTTGGCCTTTGAAGGCTTGAGTAAGTTGCTGCCGTCTATGCCGCAAAATCCTGCGGCCGAGCAGCTAGCCAATCATCTGGGACATTTCGGGCACTCGCCGATCACCGGTATTCACCTGTGGTTCGATCGCGAGATCACCGATCTGGAGCATGCGATCCTGCTCGACGCGACCATTCAATGGCTGTTTCACAAATCGCGCTTGCAACCAGAGAAGCGTCGTGGTGCGCCGGGCAGTTATGTCGAGCTGGTGGTGAGCGCCTCAAAATCCCTGGTCGAAATGCAACGCCAGGAGATCATCGATCTAGCGTTGCGGGAATTAGCGGAATTCTTCCCCCTGGTAGCGCAGGCGAAGCTGGTCAAGGCAGCGGTGGTGAAAGAGGTGCGCGCCACCTACTCCATTCGGCCGCAGCTTGATTTACTTCGACCGGCAGCGTTAAGTCCGTGGCCGCACGTCTTTCTGGCCGGCGACTGGGTCGCGACGGGCTGGCCGGCGACGATGGAGGGCGCCGTGCGCAGCGGCTACCTGGCCGCCGAAGCAATAACCCGCGCCGCAGGGAATTCAGCTCGCTTCCTTGAACCCGACCTGGCCCCCACCGGCCTGATGCGTTTGCTACCCTAGCCGAAGTCGGAAACTCCAAGCCTTGAGAGGCTTCTGAGGAAAAAGCAAGGACTGAAGACCGTGGACCGGGGTTCATTGACAGATCCAAGTAAATGTTTTCTCATACCCCGCAGATGACCTTACTCTTCAACGGATTCCTTTTACGAGGCCGACCATGCAACGACGCAGCTTTCTAAAGACCGGCGCGCTGGCTGGGTCTGCTTTTCTCTTCTCCCGCAAGCTGCCTGCGGCGGCAACCGCGTCTGACGAAGCGGGGATTGAGATCATGCTCGACGAACCGCTCGGCACCATCTCACCGATGATCTACAGCCATTTCACAGAAGAACTGGGTGCCGTGATTTACGACGGCGTGTGGGTAGGCGAGAAGTCGAAGATCCCCAACACTGGTGGCATTCGCACTGCCCTCATCGAAAAGATGCGTCAGATTAAAGCCCCGGCGGTCCGCTGGCCGGGCGGCTGTTTTGCCGACAGCTACGACTGGCGCGATGGGGTTGGCCCTAAGGACAAGCGCCCCCGTCGCACGGATTTCTGGGTCGACGATGCGGATGCAAAAAACCTCCCCAAGAAAGGGGTACCCAGTTACGACCCGAACCAGTTCGGCACCGATGAGTTTTGCCGTTTCTGCAAGCTTGTGGGTGCGGAGCCGTATATCGCGGCTAATGTCCGCAGTCTGAATGCCTACACGTTCGACCAATGGATTGAATATTGCAACTCCCCGGCCGGCAGCACGACTTGGTCTGATGTACGCGCAGCGGATGGGTCACCCGAACCGTACAACGTGAAGTATTGGGGTGTGGGAAACGAGAGCTGGGGCTGCGGCGGTGACTTCACGCCGGAGGAATACGCCAGTGAATATCGCCGCTATCAGTCATGGCTGCCCCGCTATGGCCTCGACCTGAAGCTGATTGCCTCGGGGCCGAACCAGGACGACGTCGACTGGACCACGCGTTTTTTCCAAAACATCTTCACCTCAGGCCGTACGGTCAGACCACCTTTTGGCTGGTCGATGCACTACTACACCGACCTGCCCGAGGCGCTGAAGTTCACCGCTGAGGATGTGTATCCCGGCTATGTGCTGGCCGACCGGATGGAGAAGATCATGCTGGACCACTGGACAGCAATGGGCGTCTACGACCGTAACCATCGCGTAAAACTGGTGGTTGACGAATACGGACCGTGGTACCGCTTCAGCGATTCAAAACTCGACCCCGGCCACGTGCTCGGGCAGCAGCTAACGGTTCGCGACGCAATCATGACTGCGCTTACGCTCGATACGTTCAATCGCAACCCGGACAAAGTGGCCATAGCCGCCTGCGCGCAGCTCATCAATTGCATCGACTCCCTCTTCCTCTCTCATGAGGAGCACTTCATCACCACGCCGGTATTCCACGTATTTGATATGTACAAGGAACACCAGGGAGGGCAGGCAGTACGTGTCCAATTCTCTGTGCCGGACATTACTTTTCCTCGCAAAGCGATTCGGAAGCAGCTCAGCTCCACCGGCGACGAGGCGGATGTTGGAGGTCCCGACGCGCGCTTGTGGGGATTGAATGGCTCCGCTTCGGTTACGGGAGAAGTGTTAACGCTCACGGTGGTGAACCCCCATCTGACCGAGTCCCATCCTGCGCAGATCATGCTGAGGGGCGACGCCAGTGCAGCCTCCGCAGAGGCAGAAGTGCTGGGCGGAGAAGACGTGCACGACCACAACACCTTCGAACAACCAAATGCGGTCACAACCAGGAAGGCAACGGCAACAGTTGCGGGCAAGGTGGTGAAGTTCACCTTGCCCCCATCTTCGGTGACGCGGCTAACCATTAACCTGACCTAGGCACGGTTTACGGTGACTTTCCCATCGCGGTCCACTCTGCATCCAAGCGGTGGAAACGTTTTCTCGCTTTAGGATGCCTGTGTCGAAAAGCGTCGCAGCGAAAGAAAGCCGATAGGCAACGATGTCTTTCCTTGCTCCACCAGGTCGGCCAGGGCCGCGGCGATCAGGGGAGCGAACTTGAAACCATGTCCGGAGAAGCCCGCGGCAAAGACGACGTTGTTGAACTCCGGGTGGTGATCCACGATGAAGTTTTCATCGGGAGTCACGGTGTAGAGACAGGTAGTCGAACGCAGCAGGCGCGATCTCGCTTCAGGATAGCCGCCTGCAAGCTTGGGCATGTACTTTGCGGCCATGGCAGCAATTGGGTCCAGGTCAGCTGGGCCGGGAGGCGAGACAGCGCTATCGGCATGAGGCAGGTAGCTGCCGCCTGCATGCTCCGCCATCTTGACGCCCAGGCCGGGCACGCTGGGGAATCCGTAAATCAGGTTCTCCGGAAAGGCGAAGACAGGAATGCGGTCCGCCGCGAAAAGTTCCGGAGCCAGTGGATCGAACCACGCGATCACCTTGCGCTTCACTGCCAGCGGCAGGTGAAGTTCGCGCAACAGGTTCTCTGTCCAGGCGCCCGCCGTAATGATCAGGTTTGCCGCAGTAATGGTTTCGTTTTGCAGGTGTACACGGACTTCGCTTGCCGACGCATCCCATCTTTGCACGGCTTGATCAAAGGCGCATTCGACGCCCAGCCCCTGGGCCCGGGCAAGACTGGAGGTGATCGACGCATCCACATCGATCCAGCCTGCCTGGGCATCGAAGAGCCCAACGTACTCTTCCTCCAGCTCAAATGCCGGATAGCGGTGATGCACCTCGGTAGCCGATAGTGTCTCCACCTGCAGCCGGTTGGTGGATGCGCTCTCTTTGATCTCCTCAAGGAAGGGCTGCCCTGGAATGCCCATATATAGCATGCCGGTCCGGTGCAGCAGTTGCGTGCCCAACTGCTCGGCCGCCTGGTCCCACAACTCGCCCGCCCGTTGCGCGAGCCGCACATATCCCGTTCCCTCAGGGTAAGCAATGCGATAAACGCGGGTGCTGCCCGAATGGCTGCCCCGGCCATGAGGAGGCTTGAACTGATCGAACCCCACCACGGAAAAACCGCGCCTGGCCAGTTCGACAGCGGCAAAACTGCCCATGGTTCCCAGTCCGATGATGGCTACATCGTAGCGCTTGCGTATGCTCACAAATGCTTATCCCTCTCACGCAACTATCAACAGATCGCGATCGGTCCCGCAGAGCCCGCCCTGAGCTTGTCGAAGGGGATGACTGAGAATGTCCCAGGACGTGAGTCCTGGGTGGACCTGAAGCACACGAATGCCTCGGCAATCATCCAAACCAACCCGATTCACTCCTCCGGTTCCATGATCAACACGCACGCTCTAAACCCCGGCGTTCTCACATCCTTTATGTACGCGCCCCAGCGCGTAGCCTTCCGCCAGTGAGGTTTCTCCCAACTTGTAAAGCCCCTGCGAGAGGGGCTCTGCCTTCCTCACGGAATCAAGCGGCAGCAAAGGCGTGCCTGCGGCGCCGCGCACCATTAGCATCACCACCACCCCGGCAAAGAGCCAGATAGCTGCCAGGATCGGCGCATACCGAACCGGCGGTTCCGGCAAGGGCACGGCCGATTTATACGTCACCCAAAGCAGGGAAATCGTCGATAGCAAGGGAAGTAGAAAGTGCAGAAAAAAACGGAACTCTGTCGGCCGCTCACGCCGGTAATAAAAGAAGACGCCGACGTTGCCGGCGCAATAAATGAACATCAGTCCCAGGGTCATGGCCACCCCGCCTACGTAGTACTCCTGATCCGGACCAATCCAGAAACCAACCCCCAAACCAATCGCGAGCGTAAGCAAGGTCTGAAAGATGATGGCATTCCGAGGTGTCTGGAATCGCGGGTGCACATAATCGAGAACGGCGGGGAGCGAGCGCGCTCTGCCCATGGCAAAGAAGACCCGGGTCGCAGCATTATTGCCGGCGATGGCCACCGCAAGGATGGAGTTGGTGACTGCTATCAGAACCAGCACCCATGCGGTGCCCCAAAGCCGCTTGGCCAGCAGGATCACCGGCGCCTCGGTCGATGCCGCAAAGCTGGCGATGTGGCTGTTGCCCCAACCGGTGAGGATCGCCATGGAGCACACCACGAAGAGAACCCCCATCAGGCTGGTCGAGAGCAGGACAGCCAGGGGCAGCGTGCGCTTGGGATCGCGTGTTTCCTCGGCCAGGGGAGCCACCGACTCGAAGCCCGTAAAAATAAGGATGGAGAAAACCACCGCGAGATAAAAGCCCTTCTGCTGGAAGCTATGCCAGGAGGCAAAGTCTTGCAGGTGGATTCGTCCGTCACCGGGATGCATGAAGCCGGTGATCGCCAGGCAACTGACAATCACGATCTCAATTCCTGTCAGCCACATCACACTGGTGGTGGAAATTTCGATGCCACGATAGGTCAGCACCGTGATCAGGCACACCGCGGTCAGAAAGAAGACGTACCAGGGACAGTTGATCCCCGCTTCCATTTTGAAGATGTTGTGCAGCATGTAGCTCAGGAATGCCAGGTTCAGCGCGGGAGTGGGCGGCTCGTACAAGAAGAACATCCAAGCCGCCAGAAAGCCGGCCTTGGGATTGAGCGCGCGGCTCACATAGGTGTAATAACCGCCGGCCGAAGGAAGATGCAGCGCCAGTTGCACCATGCAGACCGCGATCGCCAGCACAATGAAGAACGCCATCGCGAAGGCCAGCGGGGCGGCAATGCCGGCCATGGTGGTGATGAACTGCAGCACAAAGACCAAACCGACCGCGGGCGCAATGTGGGTGATGCTCTGCATCAGCACCGATGGGAAGGAAAGGGCATTGGCACGCAGAACCTGCCCGCCATCGGCTTTTGAAGGAGCTTTCATGGGAACCAGCAGCCTATCATACCTGTCTGCTGGAAATGGGACTTTCTGCGGCCTCCGCAGGGTGCGAGACCAGCGATTCCAGAGGCAAAAGCGGCATATTGGAAGCCCGCCGCACCGTCAACAGCAACACCACCCCGGCAACCATCCACAATCCTACGAGAATCGGAGCATAGCGCAGCGGCGCGTCCGGCAAAGGCACGACCGAGTGATAGGCCACCCACATCAGCGAAAGCGTGCAAAGCACCGGGAAGACAAAGTGAAGCACCGGGTTGAACTCTGAGCGCCGCTGCCGCCGGTAAAGAAAATACACACCAATGTTGCCTGCGGAATAAATGAAGATGAGGACCAGGGTCGCGGTGACGCCGAGAAAGTAATACTCCTGATCGGGACCGATCCAGAAGCCGATGGCCATCCCAAGGGTCAGGGTGATGAAGGTTTGCAGTGCGATGGCATTCACTGGGGTGCGAAAACGAGGATGGATATACTCGAGCGCGGCAGGCAGCGAGCGCGCTCTACCCATGGCATAAAAGACGCGAACCGCTGCATTGGTACCGGCGATCGCGGCGCCTAGAATAGAGTTGACCACGGCCACCATCACGAATATCCAGGCCCCACCCCATAGACGCTTGGCCAGCATAATGACCGGATTCTCGGCCGACACGGCAAATGAATCGATATGGCTCGTGCCCCAGCCGATGAGTATGGCAAGGGTAGTAAACACAAAAAAGAAGCCCATCAGCGTAATCGAAAGAAGGACAGCCCGGGGAAGTAATCGCCGCGGGTCGCGTGTTTCCTCCGCCAGGGGAGCTATGGCCTCAAAACCGGTGAAGGTGAAGATGGAGAAGACGATGGCGAGATAGAAACCCTTTTTTCCGAAGGCGTGCACGGGAACGAAATCCTGCAGATGAACTCGCCCATCGCCGGGATGCATCAGGGCGGCAATCGCCAGCGCCATCATGATCACCACTTCGACGATGGTTAGCCACATCACGAAATTGGCCGAGATTTCGATACCGCGATAAATGAGCAGGGTGATCAGCAGCGTGAAGATTACGTACAGCACATACCAGGGACAGGTAATGTGGGCTTCCATCCGCAAAGTCGTCTGCAGTAGAAAGCCCAGGTAAGCCAGGTTTACCGCGCAGGTGAGCGGGTCGTACAGAAAGAACATCCAGGCAGCGAGAAATCCGGCCTTAGGGTTGAGAGAGCGGGCGACGTATGTGTAATATCCTCCGGCCGATGGCAGATGGAGCGCCAATTGGGCGAGGCAGACCCCGAGCATGAGCACGATCAGAAATGCGATCAAATAGGCTAGGGGAGAAGCGGTACCTGCCATCGTGGTAACGAATTGAACCGCGACCACCAGCCCCATTGCGGGCGCGATGTGCGTGATGCCTTGGGTAAGCACCGCGGAGAAAGAAAGGGCGTTTGCTCGCAGGCTATCGGTCTGTGGAGACGAAGGCTTCATAGATTATCTTGGAGACAGAGGCCGGGGAGTGGACTGGTCGGTTTATTGTAAGGCCATAGTAATTGGAAACTGCTCTAGACCTGGAGGAAGAACGTAATGCTGGAACGTTTAGTCGTAGACGGGGCGCCTAAGCCTCAGGGTCCTTATTCAAGCGCGGTGCGCGCGGGGGATTTTCTTTTTGTTTCCGGTCAGGGCCCAGTGGATGCCGCGACCGGCGAGATGCAGTCGAACGCTACTGTGCAGGAGCAAACCAGGCTCGTCTTACAGCACCTGCAGACCATCCTCCGCGGTTGCGGGGCCGATCTACAGGATGTAGTCAAATGCTCCGTGTTCCTGCGCGATGCGCAGGACTTTGGCGCCATGAACGAGGTGTATGCCGAAGTCTTTGGCGCTCACAAGCCCGCCCGCACGACGGTCGGCGCCGGCATGGTAGCCGCCGGCATGAAAGTGGAGATCGATTGCATCGCCTACCATCCCCAACCAGCCTAGAAACGGATCACTCGATTCAATGACATCATTGGAAAATCGGCTCGTGGTCATCACCGGCGGTGGCGGCGGGATTGGGCGCGCCACCGCCATGCTATGCGCAAAGCGTGGTGACCACGTCGCCATTCTGGATAAGAACGGTGAGAGCGCCCGGCAGGCCGCCGATGCAGCACGAGGAGAAGGTGCGAGCGGAACTGTCGGCTTGGCTTGTGACGTCACCGACGAAGCCCAGGTAGCGCAGGCTTTCGCGTTGGTTCATGAACAATTCGGGGCGCCTTACGGCATCTTTGCCAACGCTGGCATCGATATCGGCGGGCTCATCCATGAAATGCCGCTGCAACTCTGGAAGCAAATTCTGGACACCAACCTGACCGGCATTTTCCTCACCTGCAAACATGGTCTGCAACAGATGCTGGCCGCGCACATTCGCGGATCCGTCGTCTGTACCTCTTCGCCCGCCGGATTTATTGCCATGGCCGCGGGGGCTAGCGGAGCCTACAGTGCAACCAAGGGCGCCATATCTTCCTTAGTGCGCTGTATGGCCATCGACTACGCAAAATTTGGCATACGCGTCAATGCGATTGTTCCCGGGGCCACGGAGACCGGCTTGATGTGGAACAACGTGGGTGCCGGCGAAGTCGAAACCATGCGTGCCCAGCTATGCCGCGAAATCCCATTGGGGCGGCTTGCGAACGCGGAGGAACCGGCGCGCATCGTAGCCTGGCTGCTCTCCGATGAGACGGTCTATATGACCGGTTCGCACGTGGTTTGTGACGGAGGAATCCTGGCCAAGGGCTCGATTAGCGTATGACTTAATCAGCAGCAGCGTTGGTTGCTTCGAGAGCGGAGATCTCCACCTCTTCGGCGCGCTTCAAGGCGGCTACGATCAATTTCTCGGAATCAGTGATGTGATCGAGCATGGCCTTTCGCGACTTTTCCGGATCACGCTGCTTGATTATGTAAAACAGATCCTGGTGCGACTTCAATTCATCGCGTTTGAACTTGTCGAGGTCCTCCACGCTCTCCTCGAGCAGCCGCCCCGCCTTGGCCATCAATTGGGTGAAGGAGCGAAGCAGCTTAGCCAGCACCGCATTGCGACTTGCATCGGCTAAAACGCAATGAAACTCAGGGGTGGCGGCAGCAATGCTTTCGTTCTTCTGAATCGATCGGTCGATCGCAATCAGAACATCTTCCATCTTCCAGTAATCCTCGGGGAGCGCGCGCTCCGTGGCCAGGGCAGCGATCCCCGATTCCACCAGCTTGCGTGCCTCGATCACATCCATCACCGATTCTTTTTCCAGCAGGATCGATAACACATCCGCGTGGATGATGTACTCCGGCGATACGCGCTTAACGAAGCACCCCAGACCTGGTTTGATTTCAATCAGGTTCAGCACCGCCATCATTTGCAGCGCTTCGCGAACGCCCGTGCGGCTTACCCCGAAATACTCTACTAATTCATTTTGCGAAGGCAGCTTACTGCCTGATTTGAAGGTGCCGTCCTTCAACCAGCCAATCAATTGGTCGAGTGTTTGGGTAGAGAGGCTTTCGCGCGGTGCAGCCGAGAGATGGCTATGGGAGTTTTCGTGTGGCAAAGGCTTAGCCTCGATTTGCGGGCAAGCATATCACACGAGAGATGGGCCTTACCTCTTGAGCAGGGCAACGCCGCAGCAGACGAATACGGCCGCCAGCCAGCGCCGGCGGTCGACATTCTCGTGTAGAACCCACTTGGCCGCTACCGCATTGCTGACAAAGGTGAGGGAACCCGCCGCGGGGGCAACCAGGCTCACGTCCGCGTGGCTGAGGGAGAAAAGCAGGGAGAAGAAGCTGAGGGCCATGCAGATAAATCCGGCCAGGAAGCGGCTCTCGCTAATCACGGCCCAGACCGCGCCTTTGAAGCCTTGCTCTGCCTTGATATGGTCCAGGTCGCCAACGCCGCGCATGGCTGAGGCGATAAACACATCGCCCGCAGTGGCGGTCAAGACGATGGCGCCAATCATGGCTGCAACCGCTGGGCCCGAACTAAAGTTCATGGGCCTTCCTGCAGTGAGCCGGTGAAACTTTGGGTGGGAGCTGAATTAGTGGAAGGACGCGGCGTATATGCCGGACCCTGAGTCACGAACCCCACTCCTGCTGTAATCAGCGCTATGCCCAGCCACCGCTCGGTCGAGATCTGTTCGTGCAGCCAAAACTTGGAAAGAAACGCGACCGCAACGTAGGCCAGCGATGTGGCGGGCAGCACGAACGTCAGATCCGCCCAGGAAAGCGCGGTCAGATAAGAGGCAAAAAAGAGCAGCAGCAGCAGCACTCCGCCGAACACCCACGGGGTTCTCAACGCTGCAAGAAGCGCATCGGGATGAGACAAGGACACCGGCCCGACACGCTTCATCCCGACTGCCAGCGAAGTATCTCCGAAAGCCGAGGTGAGTGTTACCACGGCAAGGACCAGGTACCGCCGCAAGGTCATGGAGGAGGTATGCATTACAACCAACGGTGCAACCGGCTCATGCTCCGGCGTTCACGGCAGGCCCAGGCGTCTTGGCCGCCTTCACCTTACCGTCTGCCACCACCTTGTTGCGTGCGGCCCGGAGTTTCAGGAACGACTTGGCCTCGACGTACAGCCGCTTGACGTCGCGATTCACGATGGCTTTGCTGACGATGCGCCACGCTGCCTTGGGACGGAAGTAGTACTCGTCGTAGAAGCGATGCACCATCTCCAACACGTAGTCCTTGGGCAACCCGGGATACTCGATGTGGGCGAGCTGGTGTCCGCCTTCATCGACCATGGCTCCGTTGTTGATGATGAAACCGTTCTCGGCGGCGAAGTCATAGAACTCCGTGCCCGGATAAGCATGGGCAATCGAGACCTGGATCGTCTCCACGTCGAGAGCTTTGGCAAAGTTGATGGTGTTGCGGATCGATTCCTTCGTCTCGCCGGGCAGGCCGAGGATAAAGTCGCCATGAATGGTGAGCCCGAGCTCGTGGCAATCGCGGGCGAAGTCGCGCGCGCGCTCCACGGTGGCGCCCTTCTTGATGTTCTTGAGAATCTGCGGATCGCCCGATTCGAAGCCCACAATCAGCAGCCGGCATCCGGCTTCACGCATCGCCTTCAGCGTCTCGCGGTCGGTGGTCACGCGCGAGGTGCAGGACCAGGTCAGCTTCAGAGGCTTCAGCTTGGCGCAGAGTTCCACCGTACGCGCCTTCTGGATGTTGAAGGTATCGTCGTCGAAGAAAAACTCTTTTACTTCGGGAAACAGCTCCTTGGCGTGCGCCATCTCTGCGGCGACGTCGTCGGTCGAGCGTTTCCGCCACGCGTGTCCGCTAAGGGTCTGCGGCCACAGGCAGAAGGTGCACTGCGCCGGGCAGCCGCGCGTGGAATAAAGAGAAACGTAGGGATAGAGCAGGAACGGCACGTTGTATTTGGTTACGTCGATGTCCCGTTTATAGACATCGGTGACCCATGGCATTTCATCCAGGTTATCGACCTGCGGGCGGTCGGGATTGTGCTGGACGACGCCATTTTTCAGGTAGCTGATGCCGAGAATCTGATCTAGTGGCTTGCCGTTGGCGAACTCCACCACGGAGAAGTCGAACTCGCGCCGGCAAACGAAATCGATCGCTGCACACTCGTTCAGTGCTTTGTCCGGCGAAGTGGTGACCGGTGGTCCGACGAAAGCGATTTTGATTGCAGGGTTGGCCCGTTTGATGGCTTCGGCCAGCTTCTGGTCACCGGTCCATCCCGGCGTGCTGGTAAACAGGACCAGGAATTCATAGCCCTTGCAGATTTCGATGGTTTCCGTCGCCGAGACGTGGTGCGGGGGGGCGTCGAGCATCCGGGAGCCTTCCAGCATCCCAGCCGGATACGCCAGCCACACCGGATACCAGTAGGACTCGATCTCACGCGTAGCAGGCCAACGTGAGCTGGCACCGCCGTCAAAATTCTCAAACGATGGGGGGTTTAACAGTAGCGTTTTTAGTGGCATAGGCTCAACTTACAGTCTAACAGGACCGGGCGCAGCAAGGGCGAAAACAGGATACTCCTAAACATTCTCGAACCATTAGACGCCAGCCATGTCAAGAGGGTTCATCGATTGGGTGGGAAGGGGCAGATTCCGGCTAAATAGGCTGAGAAAAGCGATTTCAGCGCGGAGGTGTTTCGTGATGCCGAGTTTTGGCTTTGTATCAGGGCACGACTGAACAGCTTGCGGAAAACTCGCTCAACGAAGGACCTATCCAGCATCCCCGTACAGGAAATTGAGGTTTAGCCCCTGAGGTACGTCTTTCCGCGCCTTCCAGACCGGATCGCCCGTCTTTCGCATCTGGTAATGCGCTGAAGCACGGTGATCACAATAAATTCCGCCCGAATCATTGGAAAACCGTACCTCAGCGGCTAAAGCCATCTCCGGGGACATACCACGTGCGGCACGGCTAAACCCGTGCCCTTCGTTGAGGAGTTTTTCCGCAAGCTGTTTAGTCGGGCCGTAGCAAAGTGAAAGAGAATTGGGCTTCAGCCCCCGCTGGGCTGACCCTGCAAGAAATGAGTGTCGGGGGCCAAGAAAAGCCCGGGGGCCAAAGCCCGTCGCGTTTCTAAATCGTTTACGGCCCGACTAAAAGTCATGCCCTGATACAAAACATGAGCTTTTCTTCAGCTGGTAAAGTCTCCCCCCCGATGTATTGCATCGAACCGGCGACTACCCAAAAACTCGCGTCCCGCTGATTCCGCTTTGGTCGCGCAGGGGCGCATGGCGCGCCAATTCTCATGGCCGTGCCACAAGCACTCCCTTGGCCCAATCTTCGATTCTCCCCATGGACCGCAGCAGCGAGAGCCGCGCCTGCGTCAGTTGGAAGCGGGTGTCGAGCATATCCACAAAACGGCTGCGCTCACCGATGCGGGCAGCTTGTTCATCCTTGGGCAATGGCGCCGCTCCTCCAGGACTGCCATTGCCGTCATGAAGCTGGGTCGTGATCGCGTCCAGTTGGTCCTGGGCCAATTCATTTTGCAATTCTGCCACCCGCTCCTGTGCCCCCAGTTCCGTCACGCTCTTCTGCAACTGCAGGATTTGCTCCCCGGCCTGATCGCGCATCTGATCTGCTTCGGCCGTTGCCTGCACCGCTTCGGCGCCCGAGCTTTTCGCTTTCGCTTTGCGCGTCGCGTCGAAGACCGGCAACGTGATCTGGATGCCGACATTGAAGTTGTTGTGCTGAAAACGGAGGTAGTACTCGTTGTAATTGTTGAACTTAGCGTACCGGTTGTATTCTCCCCCGAAGGCAAAGGTCGGCCGGTTGTTCTGCCGGTCATCCCCGAAAGAGGTGTAAAGCTTCGATCGGGCCGAGGCATAAGCAGCCTTCACGCCGTTGTTGCTATCCATCACCAGCTTTTCAGTAGAACCCTCCTGCGAAATCTCCGGGGCCTTGGGAATGGTTTGTGGTTCGCAGACAATATCCGGTGGGCTGAGCCCGGTCAAGTGGGCGATCCGGACGCGCAGCTCTTCGGCCTGATCCACCAAGTGGATCCGCCTGAGCGCAATCTGTGCCCCAGTCAGGCGTGCCTTGGTTAATTCGACTTTGCTGTCGACGCCGGCACTGACACGGTCGGTCTCGATCTCAACCAACTTGTCCACGAATCCATTCTGCTGGTCGAGTGCCTGGATCTCCTCGCTGACGGTGTTCAGCTGAATGTAGGCCAGCGCCGTGTCCAGGATCACCTGCTGCCGGGTATCTTTCAGTTGCAACTGCGCGGCCAGCAGCGCCGCGCGCGCAGAGCGGATATAGTCCGGTTGCGAGAAGGAGTAGGCCAGCGAGCTCGCGCTGACGCTGTAGATCGAAGGCTGGCCCACGGGGAAGCCGTACGAATATCCCAGGCTGGAACCAACCACAAAACTGGGCTTATAGGCGTCTATGCTCTCCATCACCGTAGCCTCGGCGTGCTGCACCTGGGCTGCGCCAATGCGCACCGGGGTGCTGTTACGCAGGGCCAGATCGACCGCGGTATAGAAGGAAACCTGGGCGAGCGCTCCGCTCTGCGCCGTCAGCGTAAAGATACCCAACAACACGAACTGGCAGGCACGCCTCACCGATATGGTTGATCCTTGAATTTCCGCAATCTGCATTTTACAGATTGGTCAAACGGCCTTAATCGACGATGCGAATCGGAACACCTTCGGAGATCGGAGCACCGTTGGTCGTGCCCAGGGCGACCACCGTGTCTTCCTTCAGCCCGCTCACGATCTGCACCAGCGTAAGGTTGAGGGCGCCCACTTCCACCGGGACGCGATGCAGGGTGTCGCCCGAGACCACGTACACATAATCGCGCCCACCTTCTATGTGAAGAGCCTCACGAGGAACCGTGAGCGCATTGTGCACTTCCTGGGTGATGACGGTGACCACGACACTGATGTTGGGTAACAGAACCCCGTCCGAGTCTTCGATGCTGATCAGCACCTCTCCGACCCGCCGGGTTCCGTAGTCGATGATGGAAGAGGGCAGGCGGATGATGTGCCCGTGAAATTTCAAGTCCGGTTTAGCATCCCACACGATGGTGACCGGATTGTTGAGTTTCAGGTCCCCGACCTCCGGCTCGTCGAAGTAGGCGTGCACCTGCAGCTTGGTGAGGTCAGCCAACTGCAATATCTCCGCGCCGGGTTCGATGTAGGAATATCGCGTTACCGGAAGTGAAAAGACCGTGCCGGCGAAGGGAGCGCGCACATTCGATTGTTCGATCACCTGCGTCGCGGCGGCGCGGGCTGCCTCCGCCTCCTCCACGCTCGATTGGGCCTGGGTGAGATCCACTGGCGCGAAAGGTTTTTTCTTCTGTTCCTCCAGCGCGTGCAGCGATGCCTGCGCAATCTCTAAGCGGGTTTGCGCCTGGGCCACCTCGCTAGGCGCCGCAGCCCCCTTGGCCGCCAGCTTCTGGATCACGTCGAGGTCGCGGGCGGCCTGGTCGCAATCGATTTTTGCCTTAGCGATGTTGCTGGCAAGGGCGAGCTGCTCCTGATGGTTGCCGCCGGCTTCCACCGTCTGGTAGCCCGCTTGGGCGGCGCGCAATGCAGCGGTGGCCGCTGCCAGCTTGGCGCGCGCGTTGCTGTCATCCAGGGCCACCAGCAGCTGTCCCGGGCGTACCCGATCACCCACGTGGACGTATACTTCCTTGACAATCGTCGCTTCGGGAGCGTGCGCCTCAAAGATATGCTCCGGCTCTACCCGGCCATTGGTGCTGCTGGGCTTGACCAGTTCCTGCACCTGAGCTTCGGCCACACGCAAGGGTAGCTTTTCGCGTGTTAAACGGCGGACGCCAAAGAAAATGAACGCGAGCACGATGGCGGCAGCAATCCAGAGCACACTGCTGCTGATTCTTTTTCGTCTTTCTTCTGCCATTCGGTCGCGCCCGGAGGCCAGTATACAAGTTGTGCCACCGCGCATACTGGACGGGTGCCCGTCTTCCTTCGTATCGTGCAGGTTCTCGACTGGCTCATCGCGCTCTCCTGGCTGACGCGTGTGCTGGTATGGCGCCGCATGCTGCACCGCGTACCCGATCTGACCCGGACCGTCGAGACCCACACCGCTTTGCCGGTTCTGAGCGTCATCGTCCCGGCGAGGAATGAAGCTGCAGGCATTGCCGCGACGCTCCGCTCCCTGCTGGCCGCGCAAGGCGTTCACCTCCAGATCGTCGCCGTAAACGACCGCTCCAGCGACCAAACCGGCGCCATCATGGAAAGTCTGGTTGGCGAGGGAGGATCACCAGCTAAGACCCTGCAGATTCTGCATGTAAGCGAACTTCCGCCCGGCTGGCTGGGCAAGACACACGCCATGGCCCTGGCCGCGCAGCATGCCACTGGGGAGTGGCTGCTCTTTACCGACGGAGATATTCTGTTTCACCGCGATGCTCTGCGCCGCGCCCTGCAGTACGCCACATCCAGCGGTGCTGACCATCTGGTCCTATTGCCCACGATTCTCCTGCGCAGTTGGGGCGAACGCATGTTGATCGCGTTTCTTCAGGTCTTATCCATCTGGGCCCTGCGCCCATGGCGAGTGGCGGATCCGGCGGCCCGTAGGGATTCGATTGGCGTGGGCGCCTTCAACCTGATCCGGCGCGAGGCTTATGACGCACTGGGTGGGTGGGAAGCCCTGCGCATGGAGATCCTCGAAGATCTGGCTTTAGGCCGGAGGGTCAAGGCTCGTGGCTTCGCGCAGCGTCTGGTCTTGGGACTTGATCTGGTAAGCGTACGATGGGCGCGCGGGGCCTTGGGTGTGGTGGAGAACCTTACCAAGAACCTCTTCGCGGTCTTCCATTTTCGGCCCGAACTGTTGCTCGGCTGTGTCTGCGGATTGGCCCTCTTCACACTTTTTCCGTTGGCCGCGTGTCTGGCTGGCCCCGCGCTGTGGTGGCCGACCGCTCTCATGCTGCTTGCGCTTGCGCTCGCCTACCAGCAGTTGGGCAGGTATCAACACTTTTCCGCCGCGCAAATGCCAATGTTTCCCGTCGCCGCGCTCTTGTTGCTCTACGCCCTACTTCGCTCTATGTGCATCGCCCTCTGGAGCGGCGGCGTCTCCTGGCGAGGCACCTTTTACTCCCTGCGCGAACTGCGAAACCAATCAAAGATCCCTACTTCAAAGTTGAACCCATAGAAACTGGAGGGATGGGAACTGTTGTCCGTCTGCTGCTGGTAAAGGGTTACAGCGAAAGGCCTACCGAACCTCGATCAACTGTTCTACGCGGGAACCCGACCCGTAGCGGGCCGCGACATACTCGTCCAATATCTTCTTAAATTCGTTGACGATGTCGTCCCCGCGAAGCGTTGTCATCAGGCGTCCGTCCACATAAACCGGGGCCTTGGGATCCTCAAAGGTACCGGGAAGCGAGATCCCAATGTTGGCATGCTTGGACTCGCCCGGCCCGTTCACCACGCACCCCATTACCGCCAGCTTCAGCTCTTCGACCCCCGGATAGCGCTCACGCCACACCGGCATGCTGTCGCGTACATAGGCTTGAATATCCTGGGTCAATTCCTGAAAGTAGGTGCTGCTGGTGCGTCCGCATCCCGGGCAGGCGGTCACCTGCGGAGCAAAACTGCGTATGCCCAGAGATTGCAGAATCTGTTGCGCCACCTGTACTTCCTCGGTGCGATCTCCCCCCGGTTTGGGGGTCAGGGAGACGCGTATGGTATCGCCGATGCCCTTAAGCAGCAGCGGAGCGAGACCGGCCGTGGAAGCGACGATGCCTTTCATGCTCATGCCCGCTTCGGTGAGCCCCAAATGCAGCGCGTAGTCGCAGCGAGCAGCCATCAATTCATAGACTTCGATCAGGTCGCGCACCCCGCTGACTTTGGCACTGAGAATGATCTGGTCATGACGCAGCCCGTAGCGCTCGGCAGCGCGCGCGGACTCGATCGCGCTCACCAGCATCGCTTCGATCATCACATCCCGCGCCTCTGCCGGCTGGGCGCGTTTGGAGTTCTCGTCCATCATCTTCGTCAGCAGGGCCTGGTCGAGCGAACCCCAGTTCACGCCGATGCGCACTGGCTTCTGGTTCTCAACCGCGCACTCAATCATGGTGCGGAAGTTGTCGTCATCCTTGCGGCCGATCGAAACGTTCCCGGGATTGATACGGTACTTGGCCAGCGAGCGAGCGCACTCCGGATACTTCTTCAATAGGAGGTGCCCGTTGTAGTGGAAGTCGCCAACAATAGGCACTTCAATTCCCAGCTTGGCCAACCCTTCGAGAATCGCGGGAATTGCCTTCGCTGCGGCGTCGTTGTTCACCGTCACCCGCACCAACTCCGACCCTGCCGTGGCCAGCGCGGCAACTTGCTGGACCGTACCCTGCACATCGGCCGTATCGGTATTGGTCATGGACTGCACCACGACCGGCGCGGAAGAGCCCACGCGCACATTGCCCACTTTGACCGTCGTTGACTTCCTACGTTCCAGCTGTGCCATATAGTCCTCGGTATTAGTTTACAACCCTGGGCACCCTGCCGCCTTGACATGCCTCTTGTGCATCAATAGGTTTGAATTCAGAGGTTTGGCCCCGTGGACACGGGACGATCTCGATCGATGGAGGCCGGCCATGCCCGAACAGCTAGAGACGCTTAGCGATACCAGAGTGTTAAACGCATTGCTGGGGGACCCATATGTCGCCAAACTCGAAGCCTTGGCCTCAGCCAAGGCGGAGGAGTACAAGGCGAATACTCCTTATCCCCACATCTATTTCGATAATTTCCTGCCCCTGGAGGTAGCGGAGGCCGCGCTGCGGGATTTCCCGGAGCCCAAAGAAGCCGACTGGTATGCCCACACCGATGTGAACCAGCGCAAAAAACTGGCCTTCGATATCGTGGAGAAGCTGCCCCCGTCGATTCGCGACGTTCTCTACTTTCTCAACAGCCGGCCCATGCTCAAGTTCCTGGAAACATTGACTGGGATTCAGGGCGTGTTGCCCGACCCTTACTACACCGGCGGTGGTCTACACCAGATCAGGCCTGGGGGCCTGTTGGAAGTGCACGCCGACTTCAGCTACCACAAGGCCATTCGCTTGGACCGGCGAATCAACGTCCTTATCTATCTCAATAAGGATTGGAAAGAGGAGTACGGGGGACACTTCGAGCTATGGGATCGCGAAGTCAAGCGAGCAGAAAAGAAGATTCTTCCCGTCTTCAACCGCTGTGCCATCTTCAGCACTACCAGTATTTCCTTCCACGGTCATCCCCATCCGCTGGCATGCCCGCCCGATCGTAATCGGAAGTCCATTGCCACCTACTACTATTCGAATGGCCGCCCGGAAGAAGATCCGGAACTCACCCATCGGCACGAGGTGGCATTTCAAGAACGTCCCGGCATGAACAGTGTCAAAACTACGATTCGCCTCAAGAAAGCGATCCGCGCGATCACCCCGCCGGTGATCACTGACCTTATTCGTTCCATCCGCAAATAGGGAACTGGGCTAACGGAGAGGTCTCCCAACATGGGAGACCTCTCCTGTTCGCCGCTATTTTTGTACAGCCGCGTTGTGCTTGTCCTGGTAAATGGAATTCGAAATCTTATTCTGGCGGTTGTTCAACGCGGTGCGATCCGCCGCGGTGAGTTTCCCGTTATCGGCCGCGCGCATGTTGCGCTCTTCCTTGTTTACGCTGGCTTCGCGATGTTCCAGGTTGGCAGTCTCGTGAGCAGTTAACTGACCGCTCTTGACCCCCTGGGCAATGCGGGCCTGCTGGTTAGCTTTGCGCTGGCCGGCGGTTCCCGGAGGTGGCGCGGTCTGAGCCACGGCTGCGAGGCTCAAGAATAGGTAAGTGGTTCCTAAAGCCAAAGTTGCGATCTTCATAAGGCTCCTTGTCGAACAACGGTTACTTGTCTACCAAACCCCATCGTTGTCGAGAAGGTTGCGGGCGCATGGTGGAAGACCACACCTTAGTTGTAGGACCCTGGATATTTGCCTAGCCGTTCACCTTACGTGGCCTGGACTTCTTCCCATACCGCGCCGCCGGCAAGATGCTGTTCCAGGGCACGGGAGAAGCCAGGACCATGGACGTGTTCGTCGAGACATAGGGCATCATCGAGTCAATGACTTCTTCCATATGCCTTACGTCGCGCACCGCGACTTGGACGATGAAGGATTCAGCTCCCGTCACCCGATGACACTCCAGAACCTCTGGTAGATTGCGCACTACGGCGGCAAATTTCGTCAGCTTGTCTCCCGCAACTGTGACATGAACAAATGCGCGCACGGGAAGTCCCACCTTAGCCGGATCGACCAATGTGCGATAGCCGAGAATCACCTGGCTCTCCTCCAGGCGGTGGACTCTTTCAATGACCGCCGGCGTGGATAGACCGACTCTGCGGCCCAGCTCCGCGAATGCAATGCGCGCGTTGGCCTGCAGCTCAGCGAGAATTTCGCAATCGATGTCGTCAATCGACGGATGAACCAATCCAGTCATAAGTAAGGTGTTACCTCCTACACTATGTTCGTCTCCTTAAATTATGAGGTCCAGGAGGGCCTTGTCGATTCTTTCTACGGCGAATCGGCCGATTTTTCATATTTCCATGATTCCCGAGCATCAAGCCATTGTCTATGATTCAACTGTCGCAAGCTTCGCGAACAAGGAGCACGTGTTATGGCAAGAGCGTTAGGGGATGTAGCAGCAAGGCAGTTAGCGAATACAACGAAAACGCCGCCGCAACTTACGGCCATTACTCCGCGCTGGTTGGTGCAGTTGCTCAGTTGGGTGCCGGTTGAATCCGGTACCTACAGAGTCAACAAGGTCAAGAACGATTCGGATATCGAGGTTGCTTGTGGATCGCGCGATGAACGTGAATTGCCCGAGACCTTTGTCGACTACGTGGAGACTCCGCGCGAATATACGCTGAGCGCGATCACCACCGTGGTGGATATTCACACTCGCGTCTCTGATCTGTTTAGCCATCCGCACGATCAGATCCGGGAGCAGTTGCGCCTGACCGTAGAAAAGGTTAAAGAGCGCCAGGAAAGCGAGCTCATTAACAACGCTGACTATGGCCTGCTGAACAATGTCGACCCCGCATTTAAGATTCAGGGCCGCCAGGGTGCGCCCACTCCCGACGATTTGGACGAGTTACTCTCTCGCATCTGGAAGGAACCGGCTTTCTTCCTGGCCCATCCCCAAGCCATCGCTGCCTTTGGGCGTGAGTGCACATATCGTGGTGTTCCTCCGCCCACGGCGACCATTTTCGGCTCGCCATTTTTGACCTGGCGAGGCATTCCGCTCATTCCCACCGATAAGCTAAACGTCGATGGGGCAGGGAAGACCAATATCCTGTTGATGCGCACCGGCGAGAGAAAGCAGGGCGTAGTAGGACTCTTTCAGCCCGGGCTGGCAGGCGAACAAACACCCGGCCTTTCCATCCGTTTCATGGGTATTGACCGCAACTCCATCGCCTCCTACCTGGTATCGCTCTATTGTTCAGCGGCAGTGCTGACCGAAGACGCCCTGGGTGTGCTCGAGAATGTAGAAGTCGGACAATACCATGAGTACAAGTGAGCAAAACAACGGAGAGGATTCTGCTGCGCGGTTGACCGATAGGTTGCCAGTCGAGGAGAACAGCATCGGCCACGCGGGTTCGTTTCCCGATGTGACGATGTTGACTCGTATGGCGAACGAGTTCTTCCGCGGGCAACCGGCGCCGGCTTTTCCAGCAGACGTGTCACCCTCTGTGCCGGATGCTTCCTACGCGGGGTCGGCCTTTGAAACCAGGCTGCCCCAGTCAGGCATGCCGCTACCCTCGGTGCCGTCCATCCCATCGGCCGGTGCACCTGGTATGCCAGGGATGTCCTCCGCTGTTCCCGAGTTGTCATCCGTCGTTCCGGGGCAGGTGACTGCGGTTGCTTTGCCCGCTGCTGCACCCATGATGCAGGGGGTACCGCAATACGATCCGCGCAGCGCATCCGCTGCGTTTCCATCGTCCCCCTTTTCGCTACCCATGCCCGAGTTTGACCACGCCTTGTTCCCATCTTTCTCGGCTGGTGTGCCTACCCTCCCGCCCTTTCCTCCGCTGCGGACCGAGGACGACGCAAAAGTAGCGTTGACTACAGCATCTCCGTTCTACTTTCTGGAGCATGCCGGCGGTCTCAGCGGAGCTAACATCGCTCCCAGCACGAACGGACCCACCACGGCACCCACAGAACTGTTATCCCGACCGGAGCGAAGCGTAGTGGATGGAGCTGCGGTTCATTCCGTCCCGGCAGCAACGTTTCCGTCATCGCCCTTCTCGCTCCCTATGCCGGAGTTTGACCACGCCCTGTTTCCCTCCTTCACCGCCGGAGTGCCTACCCTTGCGCCACTGTCGCCATTACTGAACGAAGACGATGCCAGAGCTGCTCTGACTGAATCCTCTTCGCTCTACTTTCTTGAGGACAGCGGCCTGCTGACCGCATCTGACAGGGCGCAGAAGAGTGCATCGGTTCCCGAGCCCAAGTCCTCCATGTCGCAGTCCTCGGCGGTCGGCGACCTTAAGCTTCCGCGTCAGCAGTTTGATATTGGCTCGGTACGCCGCGATTTCCCCATCTTGAACGAGCGTGTGAACGGCCACCCGTTGATCTGGCTGGACAACGCGGCAACCACGCAGAAGCCACAGAGCGTAATCGACCGGCTTTCGTATTTCTACGAACACGAGAACTCGAATATTCATCGTGCCGCTCATGACCTGGCAGCGCGCGCGACCGATGCCTACGAGGATGCGCGCACTAAGGTCGCGCATTTCCTCAATGCTTCCTCTTCGAAGGAAATCGTCTTCGTCCGTGGCGCGACCGAGGCCATCAACCTGGTCGCCCAGGCATGGGGACGGCGTCACATCAACAAGGGCGATGAGATCGTCATCAGCTGGATCGAGCACCACGCCAATATCGTTCCCTGGCAGATGTTGTGTGCGGAAAAGGGAGCTTGCCTGCGGGTCGCGCCCGTCGACGACGACGGCCAGATTTTGCTCGACGAGTATGAGAAGCTTTTGAGCCCGAAGACGCGCCTGGTCTCATTCACCCAGGTATCCAATGCCCTCGGCACCATGACCCCGGCGCATCAGATGGTGCAAATGGCTCATCGCTATGGAGCCCGGGTTCTGGTCGACGGCGCGCAGGCCGTTTCCCACATGCCGGTCGATGTGCGGTCTCTCGATTGCGATTTCTATGTCTTCTCCGGGCACAAGGTCTTCGCACCCACCGGCATCGGAGTGCTGTACGGCAAGCCGGAAGTCTTGGCTGAAACTCCTCCCTGGCAGGGAGGCGGAAACATGATCGTCGACGTCACCTTTGAGAAGACAACCTATCAGCCACCGCCGGGGCGCTTCGAAGCCGGCACCGGCAACATCGCGGATGCCGTAGGACTGGGTGCAGCCATCGATTACCTGGATCACATTGGCATGCCCAACATTGCCCGTTATGAGCATGAACTCCTGGTCTACGCTACCCAGGGGCTCCTGCGGGTGCCGGGTCTGCGCATCATCGGCACGGCCAAGGAAAAAGCGGGCGTGCTCTCCTTTGTGCTCGCCGGCTTCCGTACCGAAGAGGTCGGCGCCGCTCTCAACCGCGAAGGCATCGCTGTGCGCTCCGGTCATCATTGTGCCCAGCCCACGCTGCGTCGCTTTGGGGTTGAGACCACGGTGCGTCCGTCCCTGGCGCTCTACAACAGCTTCGAAGATATCGATGCTTTGATCGCGGCGCTCTTCCGTTTGAAAAGCCTGGGCGCATAACCCTTCCGTGGTATCTGGCGGGATTGCCGGTGCCGATACTGCTCCACAAATGGGCCATAGCACAAACAGGTCATTGTCAGTTAAATCATCTGCGCCCAAGATTCCTGCATGGGCTCCCCCGTCCTCATCTGCGACCCCCCGACGACTTTGCTGGTTGGTAGGAGGCGTGCCCTCTAGAGGCGCGCCCTGCCTTGATTCTTTAACTCGAGTGATTCCCTCCGAACCGTGGCTGCGTAGCTCAGCCACATGAGGCAAAACAAAGCTCGTGTTTTGCTCGTTCTGTCCATCCATCTCCACCCATTTCAGGGTGGGCCACCGTCCCCCACTTTGTCATCCCGCCTGCCCCGGCGTGCCGTGGGAGGAACTGACTTGCGAGTGGCAAGTTAAGAAAGAAATGACAGTGCGATTTGTTCATGGATGCGAGGCCCGGAGGGCCGACCGCCAAACGTGAGCCCAGCCCGGAAGAGTCTGTGTGAGAACCACGACGCACGAAATCTCTCATATTGCCAAGGCCCGGAGGGCCGACCACTAAACGTCAGCCCAGCCCGTGAGGGCTGGGATATGGATCGTGTGACCCGCCGAGCACCGTAGGTGCGGCACCGGCTTGTCCCTGGCACATGTTTGGAGTCGGTCGCACCCATGGTGCCGCGCTTACGGCGCTCGCATCCTCATCGGGGTCGGTACCCCAACCCTTACGGGCTGGGCTGACGTTTAGCGGTCGGCCCTCCGGGCCTTGGCAATATGAGAGATTTCGTGCGTCGTGGTTCTCACACAGACCCGGAAGGGCTGGGGTTCAATCGCGAAGATGATCCGCCTGCCCCGGCCTGCCGTAGGAGCGCCGTAGGCGCGGCACTAAACCTGAGCCCGCCCGCATCTTCGTCATTAGCGGACTCCGGATTTCCTACTAAGCTGCACCAATCAACGGCCACGTATGCGGCTTTCTGAAAAAGCCGCACGAGGTTTATCGACGCCACCACGCCAGACAGGAAATCCGGGGTCGGCGTAGCGGAGGGACTTGCAGTTTCATCTTCGGGCGCAGCAAATGTGTCATGGGCGGCTCAGGTGCTCTGTTCCTCCGTAGCCCAATCACAGATCCGCGAAATGCTCTAAACTGAAGCCGTAGCCAATGTGTCAAGACAAGGGCCCCGTAGCTCAGGTGGATAGAGCAGCAGTTTCCTAAACTGTTTGTCGGAAGTTCGAGTCTTCCCGGGGTCACCATTCTCTTTCCAGAGCCTGCGCGTTGGACCGGTGCGCGGCGTCTATTGAGGTGCGGATACTCGTTCCGGGAGAAAAAAGGATTTTCATGCCGGTTCGATCGCGGCGCAAGTACCTCCTGCCATTTAGCTTCTGTCTCTTCCTGATCCTCTTTACGGGTCTCACCACCCGGGCGGCGATCGTTCGCGGCACCGTGACCAACTCGTTGGGCATGGCCGTCATCCATGCCAATGTCATATTGCTGCAAAAAGGTCAGATTGTGGCCATCGCGGTGACCCGCCTGGACGGCACCTATCAGATCAGCAGCAGTGCTTCGGGACAGTTCTACGTCCTGGTCTCGGCCAACAATTTCAAACAGATCACCACCCAAAGCTTCTACGCGGGAGCCGCGGACAGCCACCTGGAAGACGTTGTGCTGGAATCATCCAACGCGCGTCAGGAGATGGTTCTCTCCGCCACCGGCACGCCGACCGCCGAGGCCCAAATCAGCTCAGCGGTCACCCCGCAGCGTAGCGCATTCTTCCCCAACCGCACCGATCTGATCGATCCGCTGCGCCAGGTACCAGGAGACTTTGTGGTGCGCCAAGGCGAGTACGGCGCCCTGGCCTCGCTGTTTATTCGCGGCGGTAATCCCGACTCCAACCAGGTGAATCAGGATGGAGTTCCCATTGGCGACATCGGGGGCGCCTTCGACTACAGCAATCTGTCAACCACCGGTATAGGAGACCTCGAGGTCTATCGCGGTCCGAACAGCGTTCTTTACGGCTCCGACGCTGCTTCCGGATCCGTGAATGTGAGGACGTCGCGCGGCAGCACAGCCTTTCCGTCGCTGTTTTACGAAGGAGACGCCGGCACCTTCACCACCTTTCGCAACCGCGCGCAGTTAGGGGGGACCTACAAGCGGCTCGACTACTACGGCGGCTTCGAAGCCTTCCAGAGCGACAACTCCCTCAAGATGGATGAATTTCACGACGACACTGGGAGTGCGAACCTGGGCTACGCCTTCACCTCGTCAACCGAGATTCGCATAACCGCCAGCAACAGCGATGCGGCCACCGGCACCCCCGGCCCCTTCAACTTCTACGGCATCGCCAACGCCGGCAAGCGGTCGAACCAGGACACCTATCTCGGAGCATCGATCGAAAACCGCACCTACGGCAACTGGCACAACCTGGTGCGCTACGGCATGACGCGCAAGCGCCAAGAGGATATCAACTTTTACCCCGCCGGCATCCAGCTCACCACCTCGAACAACTATTACGGTTACAATACCGTGATCGACGGAGCCAACGGGTACTCGGTGACGGGACAGGCGATCCTGAACTTCCCCGGCACGTTTCCCAACACCGTGGAGCAGGTCAACAATCGCGACCAGTTCTACTTCCAGAGCGACTACCCGTTTACCCAGCACATCCTCGGCCTGTTCACCTTTCGCTACGACGACGAGCGCGGAGCGAAGAAGTCCACCGCCTACGGGATCGATCAGACGATAGAGCGCGCCAATTACGACTACACCGGGCAACTGCAGGGCAATTACCACAGCCGGCTCTTTTATTCCCTGGGGGGCGGAGTGGAGAAGAACCAGCTTTTCGGGACGGTGGGCGTTCCCCGTCTTGGATTGGCCTATTTTCCGGTCCGCCCGGGCAAGGGAATCTTCCACGGCACAAAGATATGGTCCAACTTCGCCCAAGGCTTCCAGGAGCCATCGCTCGACGAGCAATTCGCGTCGCTCTATGACTTCCTTCTCGGCCAGCAGGGTGGCCGGGAAGCGATTCAGCAGTACCACATCTTACCCATAGAGGAGGAGCAGTCGCGCACCTACGAGGGTGGCGTCGCGCAAAGCTTGCTGAGTGAGCGCGGCCTGCTGCGCATCGGCTATTTCCATAATCAGTACCGCAGGCAGATTGAGCCGGTCCCCGCCACCGAAGTGCCTTCGCTTCTGCCGCAGTTGAGCCCCAGTGAGCAGGAGTCGCTCAAGAGCCTTATCAGCACCGCCGGTCCCCTCGATCTGAACTCGCAGGCATTCCGTGCCCAGGGCATAGAAAGCGAAGTGCAATACAGCGTCTTCCGGACATTGTTTTTGCGCGGAGGCTACACCTATCTGGACGCGGTGGTGCAGCGCTCCTTTACCTCGGATGCGTTGCAACCCTCATTCAACACCGGCCTGCCTGGAGAACCCCCGCCCTCCTTCTCGACCGTGCCCATCGGAGCCTTTGACCCCTTGCGGGGAGCGCGTCCGTTTCAGCGGCCACCGC
Organism: uncultured Acidobacteriaceae bacterium; assembly: GCA_963743365.1. Classification (GTDB taxonomy): domain Bacteria; phylum Acidobacteriota; class Terriglobia; order Terriglobales; family Acidobacteriaceae; genus PALSA-350. Next base: position 342,872 of record CAVUQE010000029.1, on the reverse strand, counting down.
ATACCGGCTTTGCTTCGGTGACCTACAGCGGCGAACAATATGCCGTGGGGTTCAATGCCGTCTTTGCCAGCCGGAGCGACGATTCTACTTTTCTCGGGGGCCGCGATTTAGTAGAAGGGAACTCGCTGCTGCTGCCCAACCGCAACCTCGACTCCAGTTATGCCAAGCTCGATCTCGGTGGAAGCTACCAGTTCCTATCCTGGGTCGCGGCCTATGGCCAGCTCGACAATCTCACCGGCAACAAGAAGATCGCCCCCATCGGCTACCCATCGCTGCCCTTTACCTTCCGAGTAGGCTTGCGATTCACCATCGGGCACTCGTCGAGCAAGTAGCAAAGCTGCAGTGTCTTTCCACCCGTCCCTTCGTGTGAGGGCCAGGGGCACCCCTCACTACCTCCACGACTTTTCAATCTCTTCCAAGGTTTTTTGTTTGGTCTCGGGCAGGTACATCCGGATATAGACAAATGACAGCACGCAAAGCACAGCATAGAACAAGAAGACGCCGGCTACCGTCAACCACGTGATCAGGCTGAGAAAAGTCGCAGTTACGATCGAGACAGCGACCCAAAGCACCACCGTCGCCACCGACATGGCGCGTCCGCGGGCCCGGTTAGGAAAGAGTTCAGCAATGCAAACCCACACCCCGGGGCCCAAACCCACTGCAAAACAGGCGACATACGCCAGTACCGCGGCCATCAGCAGAGTGATCATCTCCGGATGCCACCGCAGCATGAAGGAAAAGGCGAGCAGCGAGATCGCCATGCCACCGGTGGCGATTTGCAGCAGCGGCCGCCGGCCAAAACGGTCGATCCACACAAGCGCCCCTACCGTGCACACCAAATTCATCAGGCCAATCAGAATATTCAAGGCGAGAGCACTGTTAGCGGACTGCCGGGCGTGTTCCTGAAAGAGGATCGAACCGTAATACAGCACTGTGTTGATCCCGGTAACCTGCTGGATCACCGCTAACATAACCGCAAGCACCATGGGGCGGCGTAATGCAGCCCCGAGTAGTTCGCGATAAGTGATCGATTCCTGCTGGAGCGAGGCGGTAATCTCGGCCAGAGACGATTCGACAGTGCCGGCGGGAGCGATGCGGAGCAAAACCTCGCGCGCGGTTTTGATCTGCCCGCGCTGCACCAACCATCGCGGACTCTCCGGGATCCAGAGAAGCGCCAGGCAAAGGAAGAACGCGGGTATGGCGCCGAGCCCGAACATCCAGCGCCAGCTTGATTGGCCAAGCCGGGCCACAAAGTAATTGCTCACATAGGCCACCAGGATGCCAATCACGATGGCCAGCTGGTACACGGAGATCAGCCTCCCGCGAATCGCCGCCGGCGAGATCTCGGCGATATAAAGGGGCGCGACCAGCGAAGCGCAGCCGATGGCCAATCCACCTACCAGGCGCGCCAGCAGAAATTGCCAAGCTGCCGTGGGCACAGCGGCGCCGATCGCAGAGACCACGAAGAGCAGTCCACTCAAGCAAAAGCACCCGGCGGCGTCCATAGCGATCGCACAAATAGCCGGCCATCGCTGCCCCCAACACGCAGCCCCACAGAAGAGAAGTGGCCGCCAGTTCGGTTTGAAATGCAGTCAGGTTGAACTGCGCCCGCAGAAAGACAAGGGCACCGTTGACAACCGCCGTATCGTAGCCAAAAAGCAGCCCGGAGATGGCTGCGCTGCCGGTGATCAGCGTAACCGTAAGGAGGCCGGTGCGGTCGTGAGCCATGGTGGGTGGATCTGTGGGCAAGTGAGTTTGCAATCGTTCAAGCTTGCCAGAAAAGAGTCCAATTGTCCTGCTCAGACGAAATCCGCGGCCAATCCGGCGACCGCACGGATCCTCTCGTGTTGTGGTGCGCTCTTGCTCTCAACGTCGTCAAGGGCGTTGTGACTCAAAGTGATCATATTGCAAAGCGAATAAGCACAAAATACTCACGCCGGTTGGATTCGGTACGGCCCGGTTTGCAGATAGACCATGGCGGCGCGCAGTTAGGGCTTCAAGATCAGCACTGCCCCGCTCCGGATCTTGCAGGAACTCTGTAATCCGAATCGCCTGGCCACGTATTCCACTATGTCCCCCGTTCTCCTTACTTGACCAGCGCTTGTGCGAACGCCTCGATCGTCGTCGGCCCGTGGAACTTCTCGGTTCCCGCATTACCGAAGTGAATCCAGCCTGAGTTGAAGCTCTTCACCATCTCGATGTAGAGCCCAGTCCGGTCGCCCGGCATGCCGATTGTCTCCAGAACACTCTGCCAGGCTGCCTCGGGCAACTGCACCGCCTTCACATCGCGGCCCAGTGCCCTGCCGAATGCGGCTGACACTTGGTGCAAATCTGTTCCACCCTCCGGCCCGTCCACCTCGAGCACGCGCTCGCCCGTCCAGCTTTCCTGCAGGACCTTGGCGCCCGCCAAGCCGATGTCTCGCGTGGCTACCAGCGGAAATTTGCGCTCCAGCGGCGCATAGAAGAAGGGCATCTCACCCGTGGCGCGTATGTGGTCCAACGCTCCCAGCCAGTTCTCCATGAAACTGCCCGCGCGCAAATAGGCCACAGGGATGGGCAGCGTGCGGGTCGCCTGCTCCAACAGGTGCGTCGACGTGATCAGCCCCAGCCCGCTCGGTTGCTCCGAACCGATGGAGGAAAGAAACACGGCCTTGCCGGGCTTCGCCTGCTCCAGCGCCTCGCGGATCGCCGCGATCGTGCGCTTCTGGTCCGGCAGGCCGGGAGCCGGCGCAAAGTCCGGTGGAATCATGGCGAACACACCCTCAGCTCCGGCAAACGCCTTTGCCAGCCCGGCCGCATCGTCATACGCCGATTGCACCAGCTCCACACCGCGGTCAGCCCAGGCTTTCGCCTTCCCCGAATCGCGCACGACGCCGCGCACCGTTTTGCCCGCGGCGAGCAAATTCTCTGCCACTGCCCCGCCGACCTTGCCTGTAATTCCCATCACTGTGAACATGCCGGTTCACCTCCTATGCAAGTAGATACTTATATTGCGGCAAGGATGCAAGTTTTTGCTTGTATCGGTGGCTTGTTCTGCGAGAATCGTCCGGTGGCCGTCTTCGATCCAAACCGCAAGCATAACGCGCGAGGCGAGCAGCGCCGGCAGAATCTCCTCCGCGCCGCAGCCACGGTCTTCGGACGCCTTGGCTACCACGAGACCACCACAAACGCGATCGCCACGCAAGCGGGCGTGTCCCCGGCCACCCTCTACCAGTTTTTCCCCAATAAAGAAGCCATTGCCAGCGCCCTCGCCTCGATGTACGCGCGCGAAATGGCCGAAGCGGAACGGGCGATCGACCCCGAAGGCGCCTTGAGCTTCACCGAGGCCATCCATGAGCTGCTCGATGTCTGCATGCGTTTCAACCGGACGCGGCCCGAGTTCCACACGCTCGTGGCCGACGCCCCGCTTTCCACGGCCGCGCGCGAAGACAAGCGGGTACTTGGGCAGGTTTTCGTCGACTTCATCGCGGCGCGCCTCCGGCGTGAGCTACCGACGCTCTCGCGCTCCGAAGCGGCCCACCACGGTCATGTTGCCCTTATGATCTTCCGAGGAATCCTCGACGAGCTCAGCACCGCCCCGCCTCGCACCCGTTCGCGCCTGCAGCAGGCTATGCACGATGCCATTCTCCGCTACCTCGAGCCAGTAATCCCACAAAGAAAGACGGCTCCCCCCAAGGAAGCCGCGCGCAGGACGGAGACTAAACAAAGAAACCTGGAAGAAGTTGAAACGCCACGCCGGGCACCTAGGTCGAGCACACGCGGCTAGTCGCAGCGGACAATCCTCAGACGTAGCTCGGAAGAATTGGTGACCAGACGGTCTGGTCACTAATTTTTACTAATTTTTCTGGTCACTAATGTTTCAGGCATGTCAACGATATCTTGGCTACTACCGCCATTGGCGATAGCTGTGTCCTACCTTCCAGAACCGCCATGCATAGATCCCCAGGTTTAAGGTGCACACCGCCACTGCGAAACCGATGATCACCGATACCGGAAGGTTTGGATAGACCGTTGAGTCGAGGCAATGCACCAGAAAATCGCCGGTCCATGTATGCTGGCTGGCTTTGCCTTCAAACCACTGCTCGGCCAAAGTCAACGGACACGGCCAGGGGCCGACTTCGACGATGATTCCCCAGACCAGCGAAAGCACGTGGAATACCGCTAGCCAAGGACGCTCACGAGTCCATAGCGCTCCAAAAATGATCCAGAGGATCCAGGACAGATGGATGACCAGAACAGCCGCCGCAAGGGCTTCCATACACCCGATCTTAATTCGTGACCTGCGATGCCGATGACAAGCGGCCGCGCTAAGAACCGGTCGGCTGCTATCACGATCCTCTTGATCTTGTCACTTGTCGGGGAGTGAACAGACGGGACGTTTACGTTACACGAAGCGCTCCACGCGTTCATGGTTCCTCAGCGGGGCGGATCCGGCATCCGGGCAGATTGCATCTCACCACCACAATCAAGAGCCGTACAGAGAGACATGCAAAATTGGCGTCACCCTCATTGCTTGTGATCTTCTCCGCCGTGCTCCGGCGACAAACCGGGACTCTCTACACCGAGCCGCACCGCAAGCGGAACCTGGTGTAGGCGCTTGAGGCGGCCCGATTTCGCAACCACGAATCCAGCGACAACTCCGAAGAACACCTGCGAAGCCGCGAACGACCACCAGTCAATGTGTTGTGCGAAGTACGGATTCATAAGCCCAAGAGTGCCGTACAGCAGGCCGGTCCATGCAATGGGTGCAACGATGCCGCCCAGCAGGATCGGTCTTCGAGGCCAGATAGGAAGCAGCGCGCCGTAAAGGAGGCCGACCAGGAGAGTGGTCGCGCCCTGGATGATATTGGCGGTGATGAATGCGCTCAGACGAAAATGGCTCAGCTGCTCTACGGTGGGGTTGGTCCACGACCCCACGCCTGCGCCGCCCAGCAGATTTACCACATACCAAATGCTGTGGTGGCGGACGACGCCGTAGATCTCTGCCGGAATGACCATGGCCAGGCCGCCGGCGATTCCGCCCATAATGCCGCTGGATATAGGAAACGTTTCCAGCGGCAGCTGTGCGCGGTGTGTCTCGCGCACTTCGATACGCGCCACGTTTTCATACACGGGCACAAACGAGAACAACTCCTCAGCCACCGGAACATCTTCATGTGCCTCGTGCGGCAGCACATTGCGGAACCATCCCAGCGCAGAGACTACGAAAAGAAGAGCGCCGAGCCAGATGAGCCAAAAACGGTGACCAGCGAAGCGCCGACCAGCGTCAACCCGAGCGCCATGAGAAAAGGCCAGGGCGTGGGCGCAGGCAAATGGATCGTGCCCAGTTGTTTGTCGCCGTTTTGCGACTCAGCGGTGTTTCTATTGTGTCCTTCGTTCATCTGCCCACCACGTAAACAACGGTGAAGACGACGACCCACACAGCGTCAACGAAATGCCAGTAGAGAGCCAGGGTCCTGACGCGATATGCATGCTGCCGGCCCACCACGCCGGCGAACGCGAGCCCAAGTGTGACGAGCATCATGATGAGGCCGATCACGACATGCGAAGCATGCAGACCCACAAGTGAGTAGTACGTCGTTCCAAACAAATTGGTGCTGATCGTCAGCTGATCGTGCACAATGAGCTTGTGCCACTCCGTCGCTGTGCCGTAAAGGAAGGTTATGCCCAGCAGAATGGTGATCGACCACCAGAGCCGGAAGGCCGCCATCTTGCCATGATCGATGGCGCGCTCGGCGAGCCAGATGAAAAAGCTCGATGAGAGCAGGCACACGGTATAGAAAATGGGGACGTCGAGCACTTCTTTGGGCGTGGGCCCCTGCACGTCGCGGCCAAGGTTATAGACATACGCGACGACAAAGATTGTGAAGATAGCGGACTCCGCAATAATGAGGCCCGCCATGGCGACCGTGCCGCGCGCTGGGCTGGGTCCACGTGTCCTGAGGATTGCTGTGCTGCAGGGGAATGGTAGCCATGTTCTCCTCTTGAGCGAATTACTCGAATGCGGAATCGGAATCTTCAGGATGTTTCAGGTCCCATAACGGCCGGCGGCTGGAAACTTCCGGGTCAACCGCGAAATTGTAAGCAGGCGGAGGCGAGGACGTGAGCCACTCCAGGGTCCACGCATCCCACGGGTCCGGACCTGCTTTTTTGCCGCGGAAGTAAGAATGCACCAGGTTATAGACAAAGATCAGTACGGCGATGGCTTGAATAAATCCACCCACCGAAATGATCTGGTTCATCAAGGTCCATCCCCGATCCGGTTCGTAGTTGTAGATCTGTCGCGGCATGCCCAGCAGGCCGGGAAAATGCATTACGTCAAAGGTCATGTGAAAGCCGATAACCATCAACCAGAAATGCCATTTGCCCAGTCGATCATCGAGCATGCGTCCGGTCATCTTGGGGTACCAATAATAGAGCGCTGCAAAGATCATGAACACGATGGCGCCCACCAACACGTAATGAAAATGAGCCACGACAAAATAGGAATTGTGTAGCTGCCAGTCCCATACAGAAACGGAAAGCATGACTCCCGTAAGGCCCGCAATCACAAATTGGAAGAGAAAAGCTATCGAGAATAGCATCGGCACTTCGAACCGGATCTTTCCCCCCCACATGGTGGCCATCCAGTTGAATATCTTGATGCCGGTGGGAATCGCAACCACCATAGTGGAAAGCGTGAAGAAAGCATTGCCGAACGAGGTCATCCCGAGCGTGAACATGTGGTGGGCCCAGACGCCAAGACTAATGAAACCGATGCTAACCGATGCGGCCACCATGGCCGGATAGCCGAAGATGGCTTTGCGCGAGAAAACAGGAATGATTTCGTTGGCCACGGCGAAGGCGGGCAGAACAAGTACGTAAACCTCCGGGTGTCCGAAGATCCAGAAGAAGTGTGCCCACAGCATCGCCGAACCGCCTGCCTGGGTATCGAAGAAATGTCCGCCCAGGTAACGGTCGATCATCAGCATGATCTGGCATGCGGTAAGGGGGCTAACTGCTACCAGAACGAGGAATGAGACGGTAACGTAGAGCCAGGGCAGCAATGGAATCCTCAAAAGGGTCATCCCTTTGCATCGCATGCAGAACACCGTAGCGAGGATGTTGATTGCCGCGCCGATGCTGCCTACGCCGCTCAGGAGCAACGATACTGTCCAATAGTCCATGGTGTGGCCGGGCGAGAAGGCGCGTTCGGTCAGTGGGGCGTATGCGAACCAACCCACATCGGGCGCGGAACCGGTCCCTGCCGGACCGGTTCCAGCGATGAAGCTGTAATAGAGCAACGGACCCGCCAAAGCGCTGATCCAGAAGCTGAAGGCGTTCAGCCGCGGGAACGCCATGTCACGCGCTCCGATCATCAGCGGAACAAGATAGTTGGCCAACCCGAAGATCAGGGGCATGCCGACAAAAAAAACCATCGTCGTGCCGTGCATGGTAAACAGCCGGTTGTAAACAAATAGCGAAACAAATGTATTGTGCGGAAAGAAGAGCTGAATACGAATCATCAGCGCTTCAACGCCGGCGACCAGCAGGAACAGAAGGCCGTAAGAGATGTAGAGAATGCCCAGCTTCTTGTGATCGACAGTGAAGATCCAGCGGTAAAGGACTTCGAGAAAGCTGGGGCGCGCCCGCGTGCTATCCAGGCGCCCGTCGAAATTACGTCCAATTGGTATGCTCTCTCCGCCCATGGTTGCTTCTCACTCGTCTACTTGAGGGTTAAAAGGTACGCTGTGATCTCTGCATTCTCCCGGTCGCTAAGATGCAAGGCCGGCATCAACGAACCGGGTTTGAATGTGTCAGGGTCCGCGATCCACGCCTTCAGGTTTTGCGCATTGTTTGCAATGATTCCTGCAGCCAAAGTCTCGCGGCTCATGAGGTGCGTCAGATTCGGACCGACGCGGCCAAACGCAGCTGTGCCCGATACCGTGTGGCAAGCGAAGCACGCCGCGTGCTCAAAATCGGCTTGTCCAAGTTTCGCACCGGCATTCGCGTTTCCTTGATCCGCGTGGCCGGCATCGTTCGTGTTGAGCTCTGGCTGAGTTTTCTGCTGGCCGGAGATCCACTTCTGGAATTGCTCCGGTGTGTCGACATAGACTCGAAGCAGCATCTTTGCGTGCTCCGCGCCGCAGAACTGTGCACATTGCCCCACATAAAGGCCCGGCTTTTGCGGATCGATCCACATTTCGTTCACTTTGTTAGGCACAAGATCCGTCTTGCCGTTCAACTCCGGCACCCAGAAGCTATGGATGACATCAGCAGACATCAGCTTTAAGAACGCCGGCCTGGGCGCGGCTGGAGTGCTCAACGGCAGGTGCAATTCGTTCGCGGTTACGACCCCATACTGGGGGTACTGAAACTCCCACCAGAACTGATGACCGGTGACGACGACATCGAGTGCGGTGGTCGGTTTCGGAGCGTCTTGAACGGAAAATAGAACCCGAGCCGTGCTGAGAAACAGAACCACGATGATCAGAATCGGAATGATCGTCCATGACAGTTCAATCTGCAAGCTCCCGAATACCTGCGGTGGTTCTGAGGTCTCACCCGGGCGCGCTCGATATCGCGTGATTACATGGACGAGCAAGATGCTCACTACAAGAAAAATCCCTGCCGTGATGGCCAGGACAAAATGCGACAGCCCGTCTATCTCCCTGCCGGGCGTTGAGAACGGCGAGAAGATCGAGGTCGGGTGCGGGTCGAAATAAACCGCAGCAAGATTAAGTGGGAAAGACTCCACTGAAAGCTCCAATTTCTGCTGAACGAGTCCGCGTCTTTCAGCGCGCCATCGCAACCTCGTGAGCATTTCCTGTGTCACCAAATGGCCGGCGAGTCCTGCGGTCTCGCAAGCCCGGATGTGCGAAAGCGTGATGTGATCGAGCGTGCATTCCGTTTTCAGCTACTGGGTTCAGGCTTGTAGGGGAGGAAGTGTCGAGCGTTCCGGATCAATATTGAGCGCAACCCGGTGCTCTTGTAAAGATTCTTCCTGGGATCTCCTGATCCTAGTTGCAAACGTTCAGGTCACCATGGCGCCGACGGAATAGCCGCGCTCGCTGCGAGAGTGCTCGGCCTGAGGAGGGCCTGAGGAGGCACCGACGGGACGTTTACTAACTCAACATGATCGTTGCAGCAAGGGTAACGTTGCGTCTGTCTCTCCGCAGTCATCCAAATCCCCGTTCACGAAGAGGCGAGAAGCCTACTTAACGATCCGTTCATGTTTGGCGGCGGTCTCTTTGGCGGGATAGCACTTTTCCCGCATCCTCCACCTGGGACGATGGCACTTTGAAGAATCGTGGCCGCTAAACCTGGTGTGCCAAGACAGCCATTCGAAAACGTCGATTTATACTCTGATGGCGGAGATTCTAAAGATCAACCCGCCACTGATCCTTAATTGCGTACAGGTCTATTTGGACCAGCTCCCGCAGCGCGGTTATCCATGCAAAAGCACGAGGGAGCTCGCCGTGACCGGATTAACCACCCACCCCTACGGAGCCAGCGAAACCGCCGCCAGTCCGCTCAGACGTTGAGCAATGTGCTGGCCCAGCTTGTCTGTAATCGAGTTTGGGCCGACCGTGGTATTACTGAGCACAATCACCGCAAAGTCCTTGTCAGGATTGAACAGCGCGTACGAACTGTAACCGCCTGTCCCGCCGTTATGCCAGTAGCTGCCGGTGGCGTCGATACGGAACCAGTTCAGGGCGATATGCATGCCTCCGCCTACATCGGCATGAATCACGTGGCATTTGGCGATGGCTGTCTGGCAAGGTCTTTCCATTGGGCTGCGCCAGCACGCTGGCGGGCAACTTGTCCGGATGAAGCTGCGCCTCCAGATAGGTCAGCATGTCCGCAGCAGTCGAACGAATGGCGCCCGCGCCGGCAAACGCGTCCAGGTCCCAAGCGTGGGCTGGATGATGGTCGGAGTCGTAGCCCTGAATGAAGCGCGCCTGCATCGTCGGAGTGAGCACAACCGCGGTATCGCTCATATTGAGGGGCCCAGTCACCTGCTCATGCAGCAGAACAGGATAAGGCACGTGCGCGCGGTTCGAGAGAGCCTGTCCCAGCAACCCCACACCGAGATTACTGTAGACAAAGGGGGCATTCGCCGGCAGCGCGACGCCATGCTTAGCGACAAATTCGTAGAGCAGCTTGGCGTCATAGTCGGCGTATGGATTCTCAGGGTGAGCCGGATGGAAGTTATCCGGCATGCGCGGCAATCCGGAGTGCTGATCGCTGAGGTCGAGCAGCGTAATCTCGGCTCCCGTGGCTGGTTTGGCTACGGTTCCCGGCGGAAGCAGCTCACGCACCGGCTCATCAAGTTGAACAGATCCCTGCTCCACCATCTGTGCCAGGATCAGCGCGGTGAAGGTCTTTGTGATGGAGCCGATTTCGAAGACGGAATCGTCTTTGGCCGTGCCATACGTGAAGATGCGCCGCTCTCCACGCTCGATGACGCCGATGGTGACGCCGGCATTGGTCGCCGGCGCAAGCGCGCCGTCTTTCAACGCCGCAGCGAGGTCGTGATCGAGGACGGCCTTCAGGTCGGCCAGGGCGACGGGCGGCATGGCCGGATCGGGCGGGGCCGCCTTTGGAGGCTCAATCGCCGTCTCCTGCCGCTCCAACACCAGCGGCAACGGTCCACCCTGGGTCCAGATACCGGTGAGCGTCTTGCCATCGGAGGAGATCGCCCCGGTCCATTTCCCACCGAACGTCGGCACGTCGAATGACACGAGGGCTCCGTTCACCAGCACATTGCTGCAGGGAATACCGAACGCATGCTGGTCGATACTGTCCACCGTGCACGTGAGGCCGCCCGCGGCGTGCGCTTGCAGATGCACCTGAACGCGCAGCGTCTGAGGTCCGGCGTGCAGCGTTCCCAGCCAGATACCTGAAACGGCGGAAGCCGGCGCAGGCTGAGCAGCTTCCTGCGCTGGCGCAAGCGCAGGCAGAAAGCCAAAGAAAAAAAGCAGCACCAGAGAACGAGCCATCGAAGAAATCATAGGTGCGGAAAGGATACATTCACACTAGCCAAATGCGTTGTCGAATGGAGAAGGGACGGAAGGTTCACTAACTTAAAATGACCGTTTAAACAAGGGTAACTTTCTGCAGCGTGTCGGAGATAGAATTTTGCACACTATATGTTGTAGCCGAAAGATGGATCTTGGGCTGCATATTGCGGTTCGTGCACGCAAAAAATCATTTCTCCGACACACTGTCTGTCTGTCCCCGCCAGACCCGCGAATCTTTTGCTAGGCGGAGTACGCCGGGGAACTCGTATGAATGATCGCCAAGGCGATCCCCTTTGATCCTGAGTGAGGTTAGGCAGTTCTGTCGGCCGCGAGCAGAGGCGCTCCGTAAAGTACGCTCTGCCATCCAAGCGTGGCCCAGCGAACGTCAACGACTTGACCGATCTGTTCGAACGGAAAGCTGCTCTGGATGGCGGCGACGAGTTCTGGTTTCGGGAAGTCAGGCATCTCGCAGATGCCGCCACCGAGAAGAATCGTCTCCGGCGAGAGGATGGCAACTGCGCTTCCGACTGCATTGGCCTGGTTGCGGACAAAGTCGGCCACATGATCCGCAAGTGCGGGGTTTCTCCTGGCAGCAGTGAAGACATTCCCAATAGCAACACCATGCGCACTTGCTATCTGTTCCAAGACTTTGCCTGAGACATACGCCTCAAGGCATTCCGCTCGATTAGCCCCCAGCCATCGACGAGCCCCCGTGTAGGGCATATGACCAATCTCAAGTGCCCAACCTGCGCCGCGGAATACATGTCCTTGATCCAGGTAAGAAGCACCCACGCCCGTCCCAAAGAACAAGCCAACAACGGATGTCGCCCCTTTACATCCACCGGCAGCATACTCGCCCATAAGTGACATGACCACGTCTCGTTCGAGGATGACGGGAATATGTGTTGCGTTGGTGAGTTCGTCAACCAAGGCGCAGCCATTCAGTTCCGGAACATTGGCAGCAAATAGAACGTGCTCTGCCGTCTTGTCCAGGAAGCCGGGGACAGTGGCTATGATCATGTCCGGAGTGAGGTCTGCCTCGTCCGTGGCCGTGGCGATCAGGCGGGCGAGACTCTCGACCGGGCCACGGTTACGGACATGGTGAGTCGGAAACACTCGCATATAGTGGTGCCGTTTACCGTCGATCACAAAGCCGAACTTGATCGATGTTCCGCCGATGTCGGCGACCAGCAGCGTACTCATTGTGCAACCCCCTCAGTTTGGAGGAATGAGGCAATCGCGGCGCGGAACTCCGATACGTACAGGCCTTTATCTAAAGTTTTCGAGGTAATGATCTGAAATGACGAACCCGGAATTAAGTTTCTTAGTTGCTCTGCATATTGAATCGGATGGATGTATTCCTCGCCATTGGCAATCACAGCCGTAGGCACCGCGATCATCGCGATCTCGGTCGCGGAGATTCCAGGACCGTCGTTCGGAATACGAGAGAGAAGCTCAATCGTGCTCTCTTCTCCCTTGCGAGAAAAGAAACTGCAAAGAGAGGCCGCGTTGTCCGGCGACACGCTCTGAACTTCTGCAAGAATTTCTGACTGCTCGTAGCGTCGTAACCCTACCTCAGTTCCAAACCTTCTCAGGAGCTTCGCAATGTGTAAATAAGGCCTCATCGTAATCGGTGCTGTGTGGTCAACCCAGGCAGGACGTGCAAGGATCAGGGCTCTGACACGATTCGGGACTGTGGCTGCCAACCGCAGGCTGATCGCAGCGCCCAGAGAGATGCCTCCCACTACGATCTTCTTGATGTCAAGATGATCGAACAGTTGGACCGCATCGTCGGCAAACTGCGCAATCGAAAGTCGGTCGGGATCTCCGAGCGCAGACTCCCCATGTCCGCGACACTCCAGAGTAATTCTCTGCATGTCGGGCATCGCTGGGAAGACCTCGGACGGCTGCTTCCGGTCAGCGCCGAGGCCGTGTTGCCAAAGGACGGGTATACCATCTCCGGCTATTTCATAGGCCAGAGAGCAACCGTCTTCCGTCGTGAATCGTCCGGTATTCATGCCGATGCTCCGACCAGCCGCTGCAGTTCTCTCGCGGCCTGTGCTGTCTTCTCCTCGGAGAAGCCGTGCGCAATGAGCGCATCGTCATACCCTACTGCACGAAGCGCTTTCGTGAAGCTGAGCAGGTCAACCGCGCCCTCTCCCGGAGCGACAACGTGTCCGGCAGCGTCAATGTCCTTTGCATGAGCCAACAGAAGAGAAGGGCCGAGGAGGCTCGTCGCCTCACCGATCACTTCATGCTGCTTGCCCAGCGTCTCGGGTGAGAGGAGGTTTGCAGCGTCGAGAATGATGCCTAGATACGATGATGCCACCTCGTCGAGGATCCGCCGTGCCGCCTTGGCATCATGAATTACATTCGCTGGTTCCGGCTCAATGGCAAGACGAATTCCAGACTCGTGCGCCAGAGTTAACGCGAAATCGAGTTCAGAGCGAAGGTCTACCCAGGCGGCTCTGCTCTTGTTATCAGGGTGAAACTTCCACATGTCTTGCTCGTCCCGAGACCCTGTGCAGAGGCTGACAATCGAAGTTCTCATCTCAGTCGCGGCTTTGATCACGTTCCTGAAACCCACCCGGGACGCCTCCCGGACCTTCTGATCAGGGTGAGCCATATTGTAGGTCCCGGAAAGTGCGGCGATACGGATGCCGCGGCTGCGTGCTTCGTCGCCAACCCTTGCCGCAAGGCCGGCAGGTAGCGACTCAGGAAGACTAGCCAATCCCGCCGAGGAGAGGTTCACCTGCACGCCTTGATAGCCGTCGGTAGCGACCGCGTCCAAGACCATGGCCGTGTCCTTCATTGGATAGGTGCGCGAAAAAATCGCCGTGTACATCTAGACGCCACCCTCAACTTTCGCAAGTTCGACCCGCTCGCCGGACTCGACAGAACGAGCGATGGCGACCATCGCCTGCACAGAAGCCAAACCGTCTTCAGCATTTGCGCCGGTCATCGGAGCGTGCTTGAGAATGCTGTCTGCGAAGCCCTCCAACTGGCGACGATAAAAGTGTCCGTCTGCGCCCAGAACACGACTGGTGCGCGCATCCTTCTCGTGGAAGATATCCACTTCAGCCGACTTGTAATACCAGGGATTGAAGATCTTGCCCAGAGCGCTACCGTGCTCGCCCCAGATTTGGAAACCTTCGAACCAGTCCATACGGATAGCAACGGTTAGGTCGAGATGACCCAGCGACCCATTCTCGAACTCGGTGTCCACAAACCAGGAGTGCGCTGCGAAGCGCTCCGAATGACGTGCGCGAACAGCCGTGATGGGACCACCCAAAAACCGCGCCAGGTCCACAAGATGGCAGCCATGTGTGAGCATGTAATATTGCTGCCGATTCGCCTTAGGATCCCCCTGGGGCTTGATGACCCTCGATCCCTGGCGGGGCATCGGCTGCACTGCATCCGTCATGTCGTAACGGTGCGTGGAATCGCAGTACCAGGCCTTGAGCGCAAGCATCTGGCCCATCTCTTCGTCGATGAACTTACGGGTTGCTTCAATACCGGGATCGAAGCGAAGCATGTGGCCGACCTGAAGAACAAGGCCGCTCTTCTGAACATCGTCGGCAAGGCCCTTCACTTCTTCCACCGAAACGCCAAGGGGTTTCTCGCACAAAACGTGCTTGCCTGCGGCGAGAGCTCGAAGGGCGGCAGGAACGTGGAATGCGTCAGAGGTTGCAATGATGACGGCATCGAGGGAGTCATCAGCCAACATCTCGTCGTAGTCGAGATAGATCTTTTCAGCGTCGTAGAACGTCCCGAATCTTTGGGCAAGCGACTCGTCCGCATCGCATACGGCACGGAGGGTCACGTTCTTTGCTTTTTGGGCAGACTCAAGGTGCGCAAACTGAGAGATTGGACCGCAGCCCAGAATGCCCACTCGTAGACGATGATCTTCTTTTTTCAACGTTTCTCCCTTGGCAGCAGGCGCGGCTGCTTACGATGACTCTATTTGTATAATGCTTTTACAAATACGCTGCCAGGCCCCTTTTCGGGGAAGGGTCCCTTGGAGTCAGCTCCGTCTGTGCTGCTTTCGACTGCCACATATTCGGGGACGCGAAGCACCTGCTTGAACGGTTTGTCGAAATTACGCGGAGCTTCTTCCGCTTGGCTTTCTCCCGGTACGTACGTTTTTAATCCATGTATAGATGGATAATGCGCTGCCCGCGAGGCATAGCAAGATAAATCCAACCATGGTCAACCGGAACCCGGTAGAGTTAGCCATTTCTAAGATGTGTCTCCCGTACTTGATCGCGAGCAAGCTAAGAACAGCGAAACGTAATCCGCGAGCGAAGAAGTTTACGGCACAGATTCGGAGCCGCGATAAATCCAGGGCGGCCGCGGCAGCAATCACCATGGTGAACGGAAACGGTGGGGGGGCAATGCAAGCGAGGAAGACCGCCTTGCTGCCATGCGCGCCGATCATCTTATGCAGTCTGGCAAATCTCTTTTCCCCCGCCATCTTCTTGATGCCCTCTTCCCCAAGCTTGTGCGCGACCAGAGCAAGGGCAAAGACGCCGATGGTCGAGCCAAGTGCCGCCGCTAACACGTACCATGGCCATCCCTGATGATTGCGCGCCACGAGAGTGACCACCAGCAGATCATTGCCGAAGGGAAGGAACAGGAAAGAGGAGTCCAGAACTCCCATCAAGACAGGGCCAAAATATCCGAGATGCAGCAGAAAGGCGAGGACGGGGCTAAAGAATTTGATCAAGGTAGGATGTTCGATTCGTTAGGGCAGTTTGGGGCAAGGTAGAAAAACGGCCACTCCCCGTCCATTAGAAGTGGCTCGGTGGGGTCACTGCTTACTGGGCGCGTTGCTTACGCTATTGATAGCTTGTTTGCCGGCGTCCTTTGCGTCTCCCACTTTATTGTGAATAGCTCCTTTTGCCTGGTCGACCTTGCCTTCGGTTTCAAGCTTCTTGTCGCCGGTGACGTGCCCCGCAACTTCCTTCGTCTTCCCCACAACTTTTTCTGCTGCGCCTTTTGCGTGTTCCTTGTCCATAAAAGCACCTCTGCCGTCGTAAGATGCAGTCCGGTGACCACGAGGATAGGCGCCCTCGCTCCACCTCTCCAGGGTCTTCGGTGGCATTCAGCGGGCATCTCACCAGCGGGCTAGGACATCACACCAAGCGCCAGGAGGCTATATGGTGGAAACGCAGTGTGAGTTAAAAGAGAGCTTGGAAGTAAACGCGAGAAACGCAGTTGCCCACGAAAAGGAGCTGGAAACTACGCTCCCCGAGCCGGAGGCACGAAAAGACGCTCTTGAGGAAGTCGAACTGGCGAGTCTAAATCTGAGAGATCACGTGGCAAACTGCGAAGTATGCCGGCAGCATTCGTAACTTCGAGCGCTGAAATATCTTCTGGACTACCCGCGCAGCGAAGGGAAGAACGTGGCGCGGCCTGATCCGCGCGACTCTCCGTCCTTCACGGAAATAAATCACGCAGGGTCAATCGCTTCCTCGTGCGAGTCAGGAAAAAACTCTCTACAAAGGGCACGGGTTCACAGGCTGCGCCGACCCCGATGTACAGTGGCCCTCGCTCTTCACGGCATTAAACGAGCAACTCGGCCTAAAGCTCACGGCGGAGAAGCAGCCGATCGAAGTCATTGTCGTCGACTCGGTGGAAATGCCAAGTGAAGACTAGCAATTGGACGACAGAACCACTGACAGACGGAACGTTTGCCCCCTGCAATCAAATGCGAAAACGTTCCGTCACCCCGTTGTCATGCAGTCATCGCAAAGGCCTGGTTTCGAGACAGGAACTACTTGTCCGAGATGCCGAATATTTCGCAACTTGCGTTGATCTCATTTGTCGATGAGTGCCTCGGCGATTGCACGTCGACCGAGGATCTCGTACCTGGAACACTGCTAAGAACACTTCCCCTTGACATCGCACAGGGCCTCGCGTAATGCTGTTGTCGGCTATCGAGGGGACGAAGTGCCGACATCCACGGAACTTCTGCAAGGCACGCTGGATCTGCTCATTTTGCAGACGCTGGCAAATGGGGAGATGCACGGTTGGGGTGTCGCCCAACGCATTCAACAGGTGTCGAAGGACGTATTGCAGATTGGGCAGGGATCCTTGTATCCGGCCTTACACCGGCTGGAATACAAGGGATGGATACGTTCTGACTGGGGCAATTCGGAAAACAATCGACGGGCAAAGTTCTATTCCCTTACGCGTGCGGGAAAGAAACAATTGCAGACCGAACTGGAAGACTGGGACCGTCTGTCAGCAGCTGTCGCCTTGGTGCTCGGGCGGATTCCAGAGGCATCGTCATGATCGGCGAATGGATCAGTCGATTTCGATTCTTTCTCCGCCGGGATTTGCTTGCGCGCAGGCGCACGAGTGAGTTCGATGAAGAACTCCAATTTCATGTTGCGCAGGCGATCGCGGCAAAAATGGCTCAAGGGATGACTCCAGAAGAAGCGCGCCGCAACGCTCTGATCGAATTCGGAGGAGTCGAACAAGCGCGGGAACGGTGCCAGGAACAGGAACCCGGCTGGTGGATAGACACGTTGGTCCAGGACGTGCGCTACGCGCTGCGCGGATTCCGGCGGTCGAAGGCATTTGCCGTGAGCGCAGTACTGACGCTGGCGCTGGCTATTGGCGCGACCACGGCAGTATTCAGCGTGGTGGACCCGATTCTGTTTCGCGCTCTGCCGTATGCGGATGCGGGACGGCTGGTTTCGGTGGGGTTCACCGTCGCGTCGCAGCCCGAGGAGTTTATGACGGGGAGGTTCTACCTGGATTGGCAGGCGAACCACAGGCCGTTCGCTGCGATTGCCAGCCAGGGCGATGCGCCGCATCCGTGCGACCTGGTGGAGAATCATCCGGCAGAGCTGGAGTGCGTGACGTTTCAGGCAGGGATGCTCCCGATGCTGGGGATTTCTCCGGTGCTGGGACGGAATTTTCTGCCCGAGGAAGATGTGCCGCACGGGCCGCCGGTGGTGATGATTTCGTATGCGCTGTGGCAGGCACATTACGGCGGCGACCGGCAGATCATTGGGAGGGAGATCAATATTGATGGAAATCTGGCGCGGGTAGTCGGCGTGCTGCCGCGGGATTTCCAGTTCCCGACGCTGGAACTGGCGGATGTGGTGAAGCCGATGGCGCTGAACGCTGCGGTGCAGAACACCGTGAATGGCGGATTCGGAGACTCGATGCGGACCTTTGCCCGGCTGAAGCCAGGGGTGAGCCTGGCAGAGGCGCAGGCGGAGGTGCAACCGGTGTCCGATCCGGAGATGGCATGGTTGCCGGAGCGGATGCGGAACTTGACCAGGCTGAGCATCCGGCCGCTTCGCGAGCGGGAGATGGGCGATGCGCGGCGCATGGCGTGGATTCTGCTGGGCGCAGTGGCCGCGGTGCTGCTGATTGCCTGCGCCAACGTGGCCGGGCTGATGGTGGCGCGGGGAGCGGCGCGGCAGCGAGAGCTGGCGGTGCGCGCGGCGCTGGGAGCAAGCCGCTGGCGGCTGGCACGGCAGGGGCTGACGGAGGCGCTGCTGCTGGCGCTGGCCGGAGCGGCCGCGGGACTGGCGCTGGCTGAGGGATTGCTGCGGGTATTTGTGGCACTGGCTCCGGCGGGAGTTCCATTTCTTGGTAAGGCGCATCTGGATTTGCGCATTGCGGCGTTCACTGTGGTGCTGGCGCTGGCCTGCGGGGTGGTGTTCGGTTTGACGACGGCACTGCACAGGCCGGATGGGCTGATGGTGAATGCGCGTGGCACGCTATCGCGCAGACATGTGCGCTTGCGGCGCGGGCTGGTGATGGGTCAGATTGCAGCCAGCGTGGTCCTGCTGGCAGGCTGCGGCGCTGCTGCTGCGGAGCTTTCAGCGCATCGAGGAGCAGAGACTGGGGTTCACAACGCACGGTGTGATGACGGCGCAGATTGCGCTTCCGGGATTCCGCTACAACACGGATGCAAAGTGGATGGACTTCCATCTGCAGGTGGAGCAAGCGATGCGAGCAGTGCCGGGAGTGACGGCGGTGGCCTTCAGCGATAGTGCGCCGCCCGGCGGATGGCAAGCCAAGCTGCGTTATTCGGATTTGATAGTGGAAGGTAGACCGCCCACGCCGCCAGGCTTCGGCGGGTGGGTCGCATGGCGGCGCGTGACGCCGGAATACTTCCGGGCGCTGGATATCCCGGTGATCCGCGGGCGGGGATTCACGGACGAAGACAGCACGCGCCACGTGCCGCTGGTGGTGCTGAGCCGGCTGGCCGCGGCGCGGCTGTTTCCCGGCGAGGACCCGATTGGAAAATACTCGATGCGGGGACCGGGCGGCGCCTGGTTCACCGTGGCGGGCGTGGCGGACGATGCCAAGAACGGCGGGCTCACGAGCGATGAGGAGCCGGAGATCTACTACCTGCGCGGAGACGTGGCCAGTGACTGGAGGGATCGGCGGGCGGTGCTGGTGATTCGCTCGGTACTCCCTGAGGCGACAGTGGCTGGATTGCTGCAAGCGGCGGTGCACCACCTGGATCCGACGGTTCCAGTGGAGATGGAGCCGCTGACGGAGACGGTAAACAGGCTGGCGGACCAGCCGCGATTCGAGACGGCGCTGCTGGGATTTTTTGCGCTGATGGGGCTGGCGATGGCCACCGTGGGAATTTATGGAATCCTTGCCTACCTGACCAGTCAGCGGACCCAGGAGATTGGAGTGCGGATGGCGCTGGGGGCAACACGGGCGAACGTTCTCGGGCTGATCGCGCGGGAGGGGCTGCGGATGGTGGTCGCCGGGGGTGCAGTGGGTTTGACGGCGGCGCTGGGACTGGCGCACGTGCTGCGGGCGCTGCTCTACCAGACGAGCACCTATGACACGCTGGCGTTTGTGGCGGCTCCCGCAGTGCTTTGCGTGGTGGCGGCTGCGGCGGTTCTGCTGCCGGCGCGGGCAGGGATGAAGGTTGAGCCGACCGTGGCGCTGCGCTACGAATAGTTGTTTGCGAAACACTGACTCGACAGACGAATACCGCGAACCCCGCGACTGAACGACACAGTGGATGCCGGTCTCGTGCTTGAGTTACAAAACCTTTCGAGAGCCGGACCGGTCTGCCGCATGGACATGTGCATCACATGCAACTATGTTCATAGCATGGCAAAATGATCCAGGTTCGGAATGTCCCGGATGCTCTTCATCGCAGCCTGAAGGCCCGGGCCGCGACGGCGGGCATGTCGCTTCCGACTATTTGCTCGTGGAGTTCCGAGAGATCGCCGAGCGTCCGACGCTGGCCGAGTTTCGCGAGCGTCTGCACAAGCGCAAACCGCTTCCGGTCGTTCTGGACACCGGAAGACTGTTGCGTGAGGAACGTAGTGCGCGATGATCGTGCTCGATGCCTCGGCGGTCGTCGACTGGCCAAGATTAGGGCGGGAAGCTGTGGAGCGCACGATCGAGTATCAGGACCTTCGCGGTGATGACCAATTGGATGTGCTTTGGCAGATTTTGCAGCACGTGGTCAATCACGGCACCTATCATCGCGGACCGATCACCACGATGCTGCCGTTGGCTCGTGTTTCCTCACTTCATACCAGCAGCGGACATCAGGTCGGATAGTAGGTATTGGTCAACGACGGTCTGCGCGTGGTCACAGGTGATGAACTGCTCGACTCGGATCTTGTGCTCCGCGAGCATGCCCGGTAGTGCAGCCTTCACGCCGGTTACGGACAGCGGTCCAGTCTGGAAGCGGGTGCCGTTCTTGATGTCGGTGGTGAAGTTGTTGATCATGTCACGCTCTTTGTCAGCTGACCGCTTCAAGCGGTGACAGGTGGTATCGGTTGCCGGGTCGATGTCGGTGTCGTACTGTTCCAGCTCGGTTTCCAGTTTTCCGTCTCTCGTGGTTCGGACGGCCGCCCGCGCATCGTGTACGTAAGCATTTCGCGCCGGTCCAGGGTTGGACTTCAGGGCAGCGGCGAGGTATGCCTTGTAACCTGCGCTGATCGTGTGATTCTTGACCAGGTAGACAGCTACGGTTACCACGATGATGATGATCGCGAGCGCGATTGCTTTGCGTGGGTTCATGTTACTCGTGTCTTTTTATAGCGAAAGCAATCGCGGCCATCCACGGAAAACTCGTAACGGCATTCTGGCGCGTCCTTATCGCCCACGGTTGCCGGTCGGGCTTTCGAAATGAGCCTGTATTTATCCGGCCGGGTCTGTTCCATGTTTGCTCCTGCTGGGGGCCAACCATCTTATCTAGCGACTCACCGGCGTTAGCGAAGTGAACCCCGGACCTGGCGATAGGCCTGACTCGACGACTACATTGTTGCCGTTGATCCATTGCCTGCCGCCTTGGCCCAAGGGCGCGATGTAGTGCTGTCCCGTGGTGGTGTCTACCGTTGCCTGCACGCCGTTGATGACGTCATTGAAGCTGTCATTCTGGAGCTGACTGATCATTGCCCGCTCGCGCGCATTCTCAGCATTTGTGGCCGCGATGGTCGCCCGCGTATTGGCGTTTATCTGCTGGATCGCACGGGTGTTCAACTGGTTCTGCATAGCGACCCACGCAGGGTTCATCACCAGCGACTGCCCAGAGTGCTGCAGAGTCGCGCCGGCCGCCCTGGCCTGCTCCGCCGGAGCAATCAAACTCCCAAGCGCCACCACCACCCAAGACGAGCCCGGTCCGCCGGGTCCCAACAGCATGGTCTCCGCGTAGACGTAGGCGGACATCGGCGCGCCGTTCTTCGTGCAGCTAAAGAACGCCTCACCGGCTGTAGTGTGACTTATGCCGTTTGCCGCTGGATGATACTTCGGGGCCAACGCATCGCCTTTCGTCAGGCGCACTCCCTGGCAGATGGTTGCGAACCGTGCCTGACCATACCTGGCCGCGAACACATTGCCGGCGGTATACGCGGCCACAGCTGGTCCGATCCGCAGGAACGGGCCCGGCACCCGGTAGGGGGAACGGTTGAATCGCCCACACGGAGATTCGTGAGCCCATCCGGCGAGGTCATGTCGACGATCAGCCTGGTGTCGATGGTGCTGAACCGGTAGAGTCCACCATAGGTCTTCCAGCCCTGGGGAACCTGGATCGAAAATGCGTTCTCCCTTGTATCGCGAACGGTGGTCCATTTTGTGCCGGTTGTCGCGTCAGCAGCCTGGTCGATCGCGCCGCTCTGCCCGGGCACTGCCGCGTCGACGCGGCGTGAAGCAGAGGGGCGTGTCGATATGTAAGCGATTCCGAAAACTGCCAACAGGAGAAAGAACCCGGCCAACGCAATCTTTTTCACTTTCGCCTCCGCTCATTGCAGGGGCCCTCATTCCCCAGAATTTTACAGCTCCGGTCGTGGTTTCGGGGATAGGAAGCGAAGCTGGGGAGATAGAGGGACAGCATACGTATTGCAGCGCTTCTGGGGGATAGGTATGCTGCTGTCCCCTTATCTCTCTCTCCTTATCTCTCTCCTACTTGGCCTCGGGGGCGGTCTCCCATGGTTGCCACTTTCGCATGCAAATCAGGGTGTAGCCCCCAATAGGAAACCAGATGTGTATACTGGCTGAACCGTGACGTACCGTCGGCAGCAACCCTCGTTCCGAGTTGTCATGCTAGTCGTGCTCACAAGTGTGGCGGTTCTTGCCACATTTATTGTTCCCTTCACCACGCTGCCAACAGCGGCACATGTTCCAAGTAGCCATACAGATTGCGCCTACCATCCGGGGCAAACTGTTATCGCCGATTGTGCTCCACCGATCAGTCTTCAAAGCAGCTCAGGCTTGCATTGCTCATCATCCCTGGTATTCCTCTCTGGGATTGTATCTCTGCAACTTACCCCTAGGTCTAGAACTAGGGAAGCTGATGCTCGTTTGTACCCGATACAGGCGCGCCCCGCGCTATTTCAGCGCCCCCCACCCTCTCTCTCTTAGCCAAGATCTAAAAGATGTGATTTGTGCCGCTCGAGCTTTCTGAGCTGGGCCGTGCTGGATGCGTTTCGGCATTCGTCATAGGCGTAAGTTGTCGACCGGCTACGGACGCAACTTGTCTGTTCCTCCTTTGGCCATCACATCTACGACCTCTCAATTCGTATTTGGCCGAGGCTTATGTTGCGAGACCTCAGATCGGGGTTCTGCGGATAAGCCTGTATAGGGGCATATGGTCACTAGACTCGGTGGTAGAACTGCATTCGTCATCGCGGTGTTGATGTTATTTTGCTACGGCATCGTCGGTATCCCGCATGGTGGTCTT
Organism: uncultured Acidobacteriaceae bacterium; assembly: GCA_963743365.1. GTDB lineage: Bacteria > Acidobacteriota > Terriglobia > Terriglobales > Acidobacteriaceae > PALSA-350. The sequence goes on along the minus strand of CAVUQE010000029.1, from coordinate 319,682 downwards.
AAGCAATCAATTTCAAAACGGATCAATCTCGGCCTCGACCTGAAGGGCGGCATTCATTTAGTGCTTGCAGTGGAAATGTCCGAGGCCCTCGGGACCGCCACCGATCGGGATGCTGTAAAGCTCGAAGCAGCACTGCAGGCTTTGGGGATAACAGGAGTGACAGTAGGCAAAGCTGACTCGTCGCACCCGGAGACAATATCCGTTACCGGAGTTCCGATAGCGAAGATGGGCGATGTGAGAAGCCTGTTGGAAGGGCCTAATTACTCCATTTACGATGTGGGGACCCAGCAAGATGGAGCCTTCAAACTGACAATGAAGCACTCTGCTATCGAGAGCTTAGAGGCGCTGACGCTGGATAGATCGATCGAGACGATTCGAAGACGTGTCAATAGCCTTGGGGTTACTGAGGCAGCCGTTCAGAAGTATGGACTCGGAGAAAACCAGATCCTGGTGGAACTGCCGGGCCTTGAGGATCCAACAAGAGTTGAGGATGTTATCAAGTCCACTGCAAAGCTGGAGATTCATGCAGTCGTCGGAGGACCTTATGAAGATGCGGCGGCGGCTCTGCAAGCGAACAACGGTGTCATTCCTTTCGACTCGGTGCTCATGCAAGGTGTGGCTTCGGCAGGGGCGCCGGTGCGTTCGTACCTGCTTAAGCGGGCGAGTGAGGTGGAGGGGACAGACTTCCGCGATGCTCAACCTTCGCAGGATATGAATGGCAGACCGAATATCGTCTTCACTCTGACGTCAGAGGCCGGTGACCGCTTCTATAAGTACACAAGCGAGCACAGTTCTACGAGCGCCACGCCTGGAACCATGGCAATCGTGCTGGAGAACCGCGTGCAAGAGGTTATGGGAATCAATTCCGCCATTCGCGATCACGGCGAAATTGAGGGGGGATTCACCAAGCAGCAAGCCGCTGATCTCTCATTGATGCTGCGAACGGGCGCGCTTCCAGCGTCGATTTCCTATCTAGAGACAAGAACAATCGGACCAAGCCTGGGTGCCGCTTCAATTCGTCAGGGAGTGCATGCTGCAGTGGCGGGGATGCTGTTAGTGATGGCTTTCATGCTGCTTTATTATCGCGCCGCTGGCATAAACGCAGTTCTGGCACTCCTGCTCAATCTGCTGATGCTTCTTGGATTCATGGGTTTTCTTAAGGCGACGTTGACCCTTCCTGGAATCGCCGGGGTGATCCTAACTGTTGGCATGGGCGTGGATTCGAACGTTCTCATCTTCGAGAGGATCCGGGAAGAGTTGCGAACAGGCAAGTCCGCAGCAGCGGCGGTGAAGGAAGGATTTGCGCACGCATGGAAGACAATCCTGGATACGCATGTTACGACTGTAGTTTCGGCGGCAATCCTTTTTCTGTTTGGCACAGGCCCCATCCAAGGATTCGCGCTGACCCTAACGATGGGTCTGATAGCGAATCTCTTCACCGCTGTGTTCGTTTCCAGATTGATCTTCGACGCCATTCTCCAGAAGAAAGGAAGAGCGGCAACGCTCTCCATCTAGCCGGTGCTCTCGGAGCTATCTAACTTCGCAGTAACGCGGCAGTCGGAGGCAATGAAAAGGATATGAGCATACAAATGTTTCGTGACACAAATATCGATTGGCTTGGGCAGAAGTGGTTCTTCCTCAGTATTTCTTTGATCTTCTCCATTGCAGGATTGTTCTCGATCCTATTCTGGCATCATGTCCCACTTGGAATCGACTTCCGTGGAGGCACACAGGTCATGGTGAAGTTCGATTCTCAGCCGAACGACGATTTGATCCGTTCGGCGCTCGCGCAAAACGGTGTGAAGGGGGCTCAAGTTCAACGTATTTCCGATCCCCTGAACACCGCAGAAGATGAAGTGGTGATATCCCTACCAAAGTCGGTGTTCGAAATGACGGAAGAACAAGGCCGCGTGGCCATAAAGAGAGGATTGACCGCTGGTTATCATGAATCCGGCTTCGATGTACTGAAGGTGGACGTTGTAGGACCCACGGCAGGCAAGCAGCTTCAAACGCGGGCTTGGCTTGCCACGGCGTACTCCTTGCTCGGCATGTTGGTCTATCTTTGGTTTCGATTTGAGTTCATCTATGGGGTTGCTGCTGTTGTGGCGATTTTCCATGACACTTTGATCACGGTGGGCGCGTTTTCTCTGGCCAACCGGGAAATCGATCTCACTGTGATCGCTGCAATTCTGACTTTGATCGGCTACTCAATGAACGATACGATCGTGGTTTTCGATCGCATTCGTGAAAATTTAGCTATCGCTCGAAGACCTTCGCTCGCTGAAGTAGTCAATAGGTCAATTAACCAGACGTTGAGTAGGACCGTGCTGACGTCAGGATTGACGTTCTTGACGGTACTCAGTCTTTACCTGTTTGGGGGAGCTGCGCTCAATGGCTTTTCGTTCGCTCTAGTCGTGGGGATTTTGATCGGGACTTATTCATCGATTGCGGTCGCCGCACCGATGCTAGTGGCTTATCAGATTTGGCGCATGCCCAAAGGCCGGTTGGCGACCCTTCCGGTCAGTCGATAAGGGGTGTCGTCAAGGAGCACTTTGGGGGACGCCGTGCAGCGGCAAGAAAGCGACGACTGTATATCGAAGCTTCGCTCCCTGCGATTCTGGAAGACGCCGGCAACATGTTGGCCATCGCGGCCGTACCTACCTCTATCTGATATGCTTCCGGATTAGTAATGGCATCCGGCTTACGGAGGTCTCGATGCGGCGTGTCCTGCTCGCACTTTCCCTGGTCATTTGCGTCATCGTTCTACCTGCGCAGTCCCAAGAACAGACGAAGGCGCCGGGCCACTACATGTTTGCCTGGACTGGCGATGTCTCAAAAAAAGGCAATGATTTTCTCGCAGTCATCGATGCGGATCCGGCTTCTGAGACATACGGACGTTTGATCACGACTCTGGTGACCGATCAGCAAACGATGCGCGTGCATCACACGGAATACGTGATGCCCGCGAGTGGAATGCTGTTCGCGAACGACCATGATGCCGGACGCACGTTTATCTTCGATGTACGCGACGCCCTGCACCCAAAGATCGTGACCTCGTTTACCGATATGGACGGCTATATGCATCCGCATTCCTACCTGCGGTTGCCCAACGGGCTACGTGCTGGTTTCTTTCCAGCATGCGCACACCAACATGGGCAGGCAGCAGACGGGCGGCAGCGGAGGACTGGTAGAAATCGACGACCAGGGAAAGGTCATTCGCTCTGCGAGTTCGGCTGACCCTGCGTTCCCCAACGCGCTGCTTGAACCGTACAGCCTGGTCGTGCTTCCGGGGATTGACCGGGTAGTGGTCACAAACTCCTCGATGCACAATGAGAATATTTTTAGCGGCGTAACCTATCAGGTGTTTCGGCTGTCCGACTTGAAGTTGATGAAAACGGCCTATCTGGACATGGGGGAGAATCACTATGGCCACGTCAGCCCGGAAGAGCCACGCCTTGGACCGGACGGGGCCGTTTACGTGCAGACGCTCGGGTGTGGGATTGAGCGCATCAGCAACATTGACAAGGACGAGCCATCGGCCAAGCTGGTCTACACCTTTCCCGGATCATTCTGCGGCGTGCCCACGGTTGTTGGGCATTATTTGATCCAGAGTGTGCCGTTGGTGCATGGGGTGATTGCGCTCGACATCGCGGATGGAACCAAGCCCGTGGAAGCTTCGCGGCTATCGATAAACGACACGTTCTTCTCGCATTGGACCGGATGGGACGAAAAGACGCAGCGGCTCGTGGTCACAGGTTTGGAGTCGCGCATTTATTTGCTGAAACTGGACCAGGCAACGGGTGCACTCAGTCTCGATAAGGACTTCCATGATGCCAACGGGAAACCCGGATTTGACATGGCCGGCCGCGATTGGCCGCACGGATGGAAGGGATCGGGTCTTCCACATGGAGTGGTCTTTTCGCGCTAGGGGTGACAGCTTACCTGTTGCAACCTCTGCTGCTCGCCGGACCAGATAAGCTTCCACTCTGATGTCACGTTCAACAGGCCTCGTAAGCCTTTGCTCGCTGCAGACGCTCGAATCGCTTCGGGGCATTCGTTTCACAAAGGAGAAGAGCATGCAGGACAAACCCGTCGCTCTCGTGACCGGCGCAAATCAGGGGATCGGTCTTCAGATCGCAAAGGATCTTACGGCTCATGGCTTCACTGTTTTAGTTGGATCGCGCAACCTTGAGCGCGGCCAGGCAGCGGCAAACGAGATTGGCCCGAAGGCTCACGCGATGCAACTCGACGTGACACGGGAAGAGACAATTCGGACTGCTGCGCAGCGCATCCGCCAAGAGTTCGGGCGGCTAGACGTGCTGATCAACAATGCCGGGATCTCCCATGCCAAAACACCTGGCCGGTCGCTTGCAGAAGTGTCAAGAGAGGGAAGGGCAAGTGGAGCAGATCTGGACGAGGTACGCGCAGTCTTCGATACGAACGTCTTTGGCGTCATTGCCGTCACTCAGGCCATGCTTCCGCTTCTGAGAGAAGCTCCGGCGGCTCGCATTGTGAATGTCTCCAGCATCACCGGTTCGCTGAACTGGAATTGCACACCACAGAACCCCTATCGCAACATGTTCGGGCTTTACGCAATGTCGAAGACCGCGCTCAACGCAGTCACGGTAGGCTTCGCTTTCGACCTCGAATCGACCGGGATCAAGGTCAATGCCGCATGTCCCGGGTTTACCAAAACCAACCTCAACAGTTTTGAGGGCACGGGAAGCGTTGAAGACGGCGCCAAGGAGCCGGTACGTCTCGCACTCCTGGGTCCGGACGGGCCCACTGGAACCTTTTCTAACTCCGATGGGCCGATTCCCTGGTGATCGCACAGGCCTAGACAAGCTCGGGATTCGGTGGCGAACGAACCTCCATCGTTTCGCGCTCAGAGTTTTGTGGGGAAAAGCCGGACAGGCGAAAAGTACCCCAGGGAATCGCAGACACTGCTTAACAGCACGGCCCTTCTAATGGGGCAGGTTTCGTTCCCGGGATTCCCCCTGAGGATCTTTCATCCATTTTGCGAGGGCGTCGCCACTCAGTTCCATGCGGACCACATCCAGTTCGCCATGTTCGTAGTCAGCGATCATCATGCCCATGGAGTCTCCCTTCTCGCGAACGAAGATGATGGACTCGCTCTCGCCTTGCTTGCCGTGCTCTTGGATGAATGGCTGCCACTCGGCTCCCAGATGATTGCGGACCAGAGACGCGAGCTCGGAGACATCGACGGTTGCTTTTACGTCGTCGAACTCGACTACACGAAGACCCTTCACGCCCCCGTGGGTGGCGAATCGAGCGCATAGGCTCACAAAACTCATCATGGGAACGCGCGTCGCATGGACATCATAGCGGTGCTCCACGTCGCTCACCAGGCCGTCGAAGCCAGGGTCTGCAGCAAAGCAATAGAGCGTAGCGCCGGCGAGAAGCAGCACAATCAAAGAAAAACGAAGGCGTGTCATTTGCCGGCATCCTTGGCCACGTGCTTGGCAACGCCCTTTGGGATTCCGAAGTTGCCGTCCAGCTTGGAAAGCTCTGCTGGATCGAGGCTGCCTGCGATGTACACCAGGTCCAACTCCTTCGATTCCGCATCCAGCACGAACATGCCTTGCATCTTCCCGTCGACGATCTTCATATAGATGTCTGTGGCTGCCTGGCCGCTCTTTGAGCGCTCGCGGACCATGGGCTCCCATTCCGAACCCTGGAACTGGCTGCGGATGCGCTCCAGGTCTGCGGCCGTGTACTGTCCCGGCTGGTCGAAGTCATATTCGCGAACATAGACGCCGTCGAGCTTTTCGATGATCTGCTTTGCTTCCACGTCGTCCTCCCCCTTGCTGAGGAACTTGCCCGCGAAGTTCAGCATCTTCTTGTCCATGGAAACTTCTGTGTAGTTGCTGGCCCGAGCCGCCAGTTCCTTCTCGAGCGTGACCGGAAAGGGGGAAGTGCTGTTCTGCGCACCGGCTGAAACGGCAAACAGGCATGCTGCGAAGGTTGCGGCAATGGAAAGGTTCCTCATTCCGAGTCTCCCGTGGTAGATCTCAACACTTTGTGCTGCACGTCGTTGAGTGTCGCGGCACTCATGCGTAACGCGAGCAAGAGTTGTGCGCGTGCACGCTCGCCGGCGACGCGCTCCTGCTGTTGGTGCTGCCAGTAGCTGCCACCCGCAACCCCCAGCAGCACTACCGCTGTTGCCCAGCCGGCGGCCGGCACCCAGAAAGTGCGTTTTTTCTGGAATGACCGCACCGGCGATGTTTCAGGTAAGCGGGCCATCAGGCGCGCACTGAATCCTGCCGGAGCTTGCCGGGGCCTCAGTCCCTGCCGCAACAAGTGCTCCAGGTCTTCGTGTTCATCCATGACGTGTGTACTCCCTCAACGTGTCTTCCGCCCGCGCACGCATTGCCTTCAACGCTCTTTGCAGATGGCTCTTCACGGTTGCCAACGGCATCCGGAGCGTTTCCGCGATCTCTCCTGGTGGCAGGTCCTCTTGATAACGCAACAGAACGACCGCCCGTTGTGCCGGGGGCAGTTCCAGCAACAACCGCTCGATTTCTGAGGCCAGGGGTAAAGACCCTTCTTCCTTCGGCGCTTTCGCCATCCAATCTTCGAACTCGGCAGCACCATGGAGGATACGTGGCCTGCGGCGGAGCGCATCGGTGGCACGATGCACCGCGACCCGGCGCAGCCATGCGATGAGGTGCTCGTCAGACGCAATCTCATCGAACGCCCGGTACAATTCAAGGAACACATCTTGCGCTACTTCTTCGGCGGTTCCGCGGTCGCCGAGCACACGGTACGCGATGCTGAAGACCCGCGATTGATGCGCCTCGACAATCTCCCGAAACTCGCCGGTGATTCCTGGCACTGCGCCTCCACCCTGCCGTCGTACTCTCATATACGGAAAAAAGAGCCGGGCGGAATGCAGTTCGTAAGTTTTATTTTTGAGCCGGCAAGACGTTCGCTATACGCCCATCCCGCCGTAGAGCCAAGGATTTTAAGACACACCGGAGCACGAGTGTGACCGCGCCGCGGAAGGGCCCCCGGAAAATAATTCACCTAGCCTTTAACCGAAACTACCCTAGCGCGCATCTATATCGGTAGCAAATCAAATACTGACAAGCTTAGAGCCTAACGGACATCTTCGTGGCTAAGGATGGCGCACCTCGGCAAATCATGCCGTGGCGCCATCCTTTGACTCATGGAGATGGCTATGCAAGGAAGATGCTGGACCTCTTAATGAGAGTGAGCGTGATGGAAACATGCCCCAAGGTCGCCCCGCCCATAGAGGGCCGTCAGCTCCCTCGGCTCGCTATCCAAGCCAACCAGCTTCCAATCCGGGGGGCTTATCTCTCTTTTCTCTCTTTTTTCTCATTTAAAATTCGCGCTGCTCCGGCTGTTTACCACCCCGTCGGTCTCCCACCGGCACTTATTTCGCTTATTTCGCACATTTTCTGCAGGCGCCGCTCGCAGCGAGTGCGACCCGGCAGCGGAAAGATCGCTTGTGCATCGAGAGCCTAGCGGGGAGAGAATTGAAGGGTTAACACCGTGATGTCGTCCTCCTGGCCGAAGCGCTCTGCGACATCGGCGATGCTCTGAGCAGACTGAGAGGAAATGGCGCGCGTGCGGTCGAACCCAAAGAGTTCTCCCGACTCGTTGCGCGCTTCGACGACGCCATCCGAGAGAAAGGTCAATGAGCTGGCCGGGCGCAGCAGGAAACCGCTCTCTTCGTACTCGGCACAAGAGACAATGCCGAGTGGCAGGCCCCCGGGCACCGGCGCCTCGCCCCCGTCCAGATACGGCGCTAGATGACCAGCATTGGCGATCGTCACCTTACCGTTCTGGTCGATTCGCGCGGCGCAGCAGGTAACGAATCCACCCTGCATCTCGCCCATGAGGCCGCGATTCAATGCGCCGAGAATGCGGCCAGGCGGCAACAACGGCATGGTGCGCAGGGCGCCGATCACGGAATTGACCGTCATTGCTGCGCGCAGACCCTTGCCGCTAACGTCGCCCACCACGACAAGGATGCCGCCCTCCTCGCCGGGGCGAAGATAGAAGAAGTCTCCACCGACATGCATGGCCGGTTTGTACACACTCTCGATACGAAAGCCCGGCAGATCCACCGCCGGGGAAACCAATCGCTGCTGCAACTCGCGCGCGGCTTCGAACTCGGTCTCCAGCTGTTGGCTCTGCTTCCATGCCGTGACCGCCCTCTGCACCAGCATCGCCGCAACCGCGAATCCGCTTACCAACGACGCGAGGTCGAAGAGGCTGATGTCGGTGTAACCCACCACCCAGTGCTGACGAAAACCGAAGTGAGCCGCCAAGGCCGCGAGCGAAACCGTTGCCATCGCTGCCGCAATAACCCGGTTGTATCGCCTCACGAACAGCACCCACAGGTTCGCGCCGACCATGATCAGGCTGAAGATCTGCACGCTCCAGGTCGTCGTCACCAGCACAGCGTGAAGCCCGGCCGAAGGATGTTCCATCACTACGCTCGCAAGGTCTCCCGCACTTGTGACGATCCAGCACCCATGCGCCGCCCAGCGCCACGTTCCTCCCCGCAGCCCGTGCACAGTCCGGACGAACTCCACCGTGACCAGCATCGTGGAAAGCGAGAACAGGACGAACAAAAACCCCCACTCCCGATAGCGAATGCTCAGATAACCCTGATCCGTCGCGACGAAAAAGTACTCATAAATGGGATTGAAGATCAGCAGCGCGCTGCACCACGCCAGCTCCGCGCGTCGCGTCAATCGCCAGACCACGATCAAACCCAGTCCCACCAGCGCCAGCAGCGCATTCAGCGCCAGATCGGGCACGCTCCCCAGCAGCTCGCTCAGCCGCTCTGCCCGATCCACGGCGCGGATCGTCGCTGCGCTGCCAATCGTCACCTCCACTGAACTCCGGTAGTTCGAACCGTTCTCTTCGACGAAGGTTGTGGTTGCATGCGAGCCTTGCGATAGCGGCCGCGACCGCGGCATGTACCACGCGCGAAAGGCCACCACTGCCGTCGAACCAGGATCAGCTATGCCCTGCGGCAAATCGAAGAGCGCGGAGGGCGGCAAATACACGGGCACACCTTCCGGCGGGAAACCCCCTTCCGTGCCCGCAGACCGCCCGTTCACAAAAATCTCAGCCGCTGCCGGATGCTTCCCGCCGATCCCGAGCCGAACCGCCAGCGGCTCGCTCGCGTTATTCGAAATCGCCACGCGGGCTCGCACCCAAACAAATCCATCCGAGTGGAACGCAGGTTCCGGCCAGCGATCCTGCTGCGCAACCGGCCACGCGCTGTCATCGAAATTTGGATCGGCCCAGCCCTTGCCGCCGTCAGGATCGTCGCCAAAGTGATAGCGGACGGCATCCACGGGCGAGATCGTGGTTGTCTGAGCACAGACGGTTCTGTGACCAGGAATCAGCAAAACGAACAGGTACAAAATGGCGCCCGGAAGCTTACGCATGCGCTACCTCAAGGCCCGCATAGTCGAGCGTCAGCACCGTGATGTCGTCCTCCTGCCCAAACTGCCGCGCTCCCCGGCTGGTCGCTTGAAGGGTACGGGCTTCAGCCCGTACGTAAGTGATTGTAGATAGGTTCGGCTTCAGCCGCTGAGGGGACTTCGGTGATCGTCGTCCCGGCTTTTCCGCAGCCTGTAACGCCGTCACCCAAATCCCGCGGCTGAAGCCGGATAAGATCAGTCCTACGCGAGCCGCTCGGCTTGAAAGCCGAACTCCCCCGCATGAATGCGGGGGCTCCCACTACAAGCCGGCCGGCCACCGAGAGCACGGAACTGCGCCCCCAAACAAAAGAGGCCACCCTTGCGGGTGGCCTCTTTGTAGACTGCCTGTTGCTTAGTACATGTCGCCCATACCGCCGCCGTGACCACCACCGGCCGGAGCATTCTGCTTCGGCTCCGGGATATCGGCCACCATGGCTTCGGTCGTCAGCATAAGAGCCGCGATCGAGGCTGCGTTCTGCAGTGCCGTGCGGGCCACCTTGGTCGGATCGATGACACCGGCCGCTACCAGGTCCTCGTAGACGTTGGTCGCAGCGTTGTAGCCAAAATGAGGATTGTTGTTATCGCTGATCTTGCCCACGATCACAGCACCTTCCTCACCGGCATTGCCGACGATCTGGCGAAGAGGCTCTTCCAGGGCGCGGCGGACGATCGTTGCACCGATCTTCTCGTCACCCTCGAGCTTCTTGATGAGCTCATCCACGTCCTTGGCGGAGCGCAGCAGAGCTACACCACCACCCGGGACGATGCCTTCTTCCACCGCAGCGCGGGTAGCGTGCATGGCATCCTCAACGCGAGCCTTCTTCTCCTTCATCTCGGTCTCGGTTGCCGCCCCTACCTTGATCACAGCCACGCCACCTACCAACTTGGCGAGCCGCTCTTGCAACTTCTCGCGGTCGTAGTCGGAGGTCGTCTTCTCTACCTGGCTGCGGATTTCCTTCACCCGGCCTTCGATGGCCTTCGAATCACCGCGGCCCTCGACGATCGTGGTGTTGTCCTTGTCGATGGTCACACGCTTCGCACGGCCAAGATCTTCGATCTTGACGTTCTCGAGCTTGATGCCGAGATCTTCCGTGATCGCGTTTCCACCCGTCAGCTTGGCGATGTCTTCCAGCATTGCCTTGCGGCGATCGCCGAAGCCAGGAGCCTTCACTGCCGCCACGTTCAACGTGCCACGCAGCTTGTTGACTACGAGTGTCGCCAGAGCCTCGCCGTCTACATCCTCAGCGATGATGACCAGCGGCTTGCCATTGCGGGCAACCTGCTCCAACAGAGGCAGAAGATCCTTCATGGAGCTGATCTTCTTCTCGTGGATCAGGATGTAGGGCTCTTCGAGCGATACTTCCATGCGGTCCGGATCGGTAACGAAGTAAGGGCTCAGGTAGCCGCGGTCAAACTGCATGCCTTCGACCACTTCCAGCTGGGTTTCCAGAGTCTTCGACTCTTCGACCGTGATGACGCCATCCTTGCCGACCTTCTTCATCGCCTCGGCAATGATGTTGCCGATGGTGGAATCGCTGTTGGCCGAAATGGTGCCCACCTGGGCAATCATTTCGCCGGTCACCGGCTTGGAAAACTTCGCCAGTGCTCCGCCAACCACCACGCCGTGCTCGTCGCGCTTGCCGACCACTGCCTCAACGGCCTTGTCGATGCCGCGCTTCAGAGCCATCGGGTTCGCACCGGCAGCCACAGTCTTAACGCCCTCGCGATAAATCGCCTGGGCCAGAACCGTCGCCGTCGTGGTGCCGTCGCCGGCCACGTCCGAGGTCTTCGACGCTACTTCACGAACCATTTGCGCGCCCATGTTCTCGAGCGAGTCCTTCAGTTCGATCTCCTTGGCCACCGTGACACCGTCCTTGGTGATGGTGGGGGAGCCGAACTTCTTCTCGATAACTACATTGCGCCCCTTGGGCCCAAGCGTCACCTTAACCGCGTCCGCCAGCGTGTTTACGCCGCGCAGAATTGCCTGACGCGAATCTTCTCCGTGCAGAATTTGCTTTGCCATTCCATTTCTCCTTGACCATGTGCGCTGCCCGATCGGCAGCAATAAAAAAGCGCATCCGGTGCAGCCGCGATGCGCTTACTTCTTCTTGAGAATGCCGAGTACTTCTTCCTCACGCATAATGAGGAATTCCTCGCCATCGATCTTGATCTCAGTCCCGGAATACTTGCCGAACAGAATGCTGTCCCCGGCCTTTACATCCAGCGGGAAAACCTTGCCTTCGTCGTTCGACTTGCCCTTGCCAACCGAGATCACTTCACCCTCTTGTGGCTTTTCCTTGGCCGAATCAGGGATGATGATGCCGCCCCGGATGGACTCGCCTTCTTCTACGCGCCGTACCAAAATACGGTCGTGAAGTGGCGTGAAGCTGGTAGCTACGGATGCTGTTGCAGGTGCCATTGCGTTACTTCTCCTTCGCGCGGGGGTTTGCCTCGCGGTAATTACGAGTAAAGCTGTTAGATTGAGATTGTGAGAGCGATACGCTATCCCGACTGGGGCGTTAGCACTCTCGCCCTTCAACTGCTAAGATAGTCACCGGCCAACACCTTGTCAAGCCTTCGAACTCAAAATGTGAGTGAAACTCGCTCAAATATTACGATTGTATAAATGATTGGGAAATCATCTATACTTCCTGCCATGGGCGTTCGTTTTTCCCGCCGGATTTTGGGTGTTGTGCTGTTGCTTGCCGGTTTTCCGCTGCTGAGCCCCGCCTTTGCCGATCAGCACAATGGGCGTAAGTACACGCCTCCGCCGGCCACTTGCACCATCAAGGTCACCGTGGTCAGGTCCACCAATGGCAAGGCCATTCCCAACGCCGCCGTGGTCTTCCATCCCATGGAAGGCGACAAGGATAAGGGCGCGCTGGAGCTGAAAAGCGACGAAGACGGCAAGGTCACCATTGATGTGATCCCCATCGGCGACACCGTGCGTCTGCAGGTGATTGCCGACGGCTGGCAGACCTACGGCGAAGACTACAAGATCGATACCAACAGCAAAGAAATCCTGGTCAAGATGAAGCGGCCGACCGCCCAATACTCGCTTTACGGCGACGGAAAAGGGACCGCACCCACGACCACGACTCCCAAGGGCGAGTCGACCCCCGCCAAACCTTCTCAGCAGACGCCTCTACCGCAATAGACCCGGATTTCCTGCTTCGTTGCACTGGAAAGAGCCGCGCGTGCGCCTTTCCGTAAAGAAAGGCGCATAAAGTTCGCCAACGCCACAAACCTCGGCAGGAAATCCGGGGGGTCGCCTGGCCTTTGCAAAGCGGCTAGGTAAGATCGATTTCTATGGAAAACCTGCACCACAGAAGAGCGCTGGTGACCGGCGCCGCCAAGCGCATCGGCAGGAGCCTTGCGCTGGGCCTGGCCGCTGCTGGAGCGGACGTTGCCATCACTTACAACGGTTCGAAGACGGAAGCGCAGGAGACGGTAACAGCTCTGCAGCAGCTCAACGTCAGGGCCATGGCGGTTGCCTGCGATGTGCGCAACATCGACAGTGTCCACGCGGCAGTCGCTGCCGTGGTGGAGCAGTTTGGCGGCCTGGACATCCTGGTCAATAACGCCGGAACTTTTGAAACCGCGGTGCTGCAGTCGATCACCTTGGAGCAATGGGACAAGATGTTCGAAACCAATACCCGCGGACCTTTCCTCGTCTCCCAGGCAGCCTATCCGCATCTGCGGGAAGCCAAGGGCCGCATCATCAATATCGGCTCGCTGGGCGGCATGCATCCCTGGCCCACCCACGCGCACTATTGCACCTCAAAAGCCGCGCTGCACATGCTCACGCAAACGATGGCCAAGGCCTTCGCGCCCGAGATCAGCGTGAACTGCGTAGCTCCAGGCATGGTAGTGAACGGCGAAGTGGATCCGGCCTACGAGCACTTTGCCAACAAGACGCCGATGGGTCGCAACGGCACCCCCAACGATGTTGCGGAAGCAGTTCTATTCTTCGCTCGTGGGCCGCATTTCATCACCGGCCAGATTCTAGGCGTAGACGGCGGCCTGGGCTTATAAAGGCGGGGCTCAACGATAGGCACGCCTATACAGGTTGCAGAAGACTCATGTTTTGTATCAGGGCACGACTTTAGTCGGGCCGTACAAAGCATTGCAACGAGGGCTTTAGCCCCTGGGTGCCTTTTCTGAAGCGTACGGCCTTAAGGCCGTACGCAAGTGGTTGTAAATAGGATCGGCTTTAGCCGCGGAGGGATTGTTTCTCCTCACTAGGCAAGGCTGTCAATGAACCGGCGCCTCCAACTCCCGAGCCGTCACCCAGGTTGTGATCACCCCAGTCTCTGCGTCCAGGTGTCGAATACAGTCGTTGCCGGTATCGGCAATAAACACGTCGCCTTTGCTATTCGCCAGCACACCCATCGGACCATTGAGGCTAGCCTGCACCGCTGGGCCTCCATCTCCCGCATACCCGGCTTGTCCATTTCCCGCGATCGTAGTGACCACCCCTGACTGGAGATCCAGAGTGCGAATCCGGTTATTCGCCGTATCTGCAATGAACAGCTGGTCTCCGCTCACTGCAACGGATTCCGGGAAACATAGAAGAGCTCCGCTCCCCGGTCCGCCATCACCGGCAAACCCGCAGACCGCGCCCCCTGCAATGGTCCGCAAATTTCCTGGCCCGGTGATTTCAGCTACCGAATTGCGGGTTGGATCAGCAACGAAAAGGGCTCCATGTTCGCCCGCCGCAACCCAAAATGGCCCCGAGGCCGGGGACGAAGCGAGTGGATCCCCAGGCAAGTCTGCTCCCATCACCTTCGTGATTTCCTGGCTGATCGCGTCCAGGCGCATGATCGGAGAACCGCCGGAACTACCGGTATAGATATTGTCGTCCCCGTCGACGGCGACAGAGACCGGCTCATACAGTGTCGTAGCGGTTGGCACTTTGCTCCGTCCATGCCACAGCGACCCATTACCCGCCACGGTGGTGATGGTGTTGTCCTTTGCTCCCACCCGTCGAATGCGGTTGTTGCCGGTATCGGCGATAAACAAATCGCCCGCGCTATTTACCGCAACGCCCATAGGCAAAGACAAGCCGGCTTGCGTCGCAGGGCCGCCATCCCCAGAGAAAGCTCGATTGCCGTTCCCTGCGAAAACACGAACCTCGCGGTCGCCAGAGATCTTCAAAATTCGATTTTGCTTGCGCGCCGCCACATAGAGATTGCCTTTGCCATCCTCGGCAAGTCCTACAGGGAATGCGGTCGAGCCCGGTTGCGGTTCTCCCGCAGCGGTCGCCTTCCGTTGTGTGCGGTAAACCCAGACCCCCGCCGCAACCAGCAGGACCACGCCGCCAAGAATGAAAAGCAATCGCCGGCTCATCCATCGCACCTTTACTGGTCCACGCTCTCACTGATCAACTGTCGATACACCTCGCGCGCATGGTCGTACGCCTTCTGCGCTTCCGGAAGTTCTTTGGCGGAAATCTTCGGCTCCTTCTGGCTCCAGCACTGATTTACACCTCTGAGGCACCACTCCGCGCTTCGCCGGGAAGCCCGGATCGGTTTGCCGCCCACCAGAACAAAGATCGGGTTGGTATGGGAAGAGGGAAGTATGCGAACCGCGATCCAACTGCTCTTGCTCACAGGTATCTCGAACTTGAGTTTCTGCTCCGTTCCGTCCGCGACAATTTCCTTAGTAGCCACGGGTTCTCCGTTGACCACAAGGGCCACAGGAACCTTGCGCGTGGCGCCGATGCGCGCTCGCTCCAGATGCCAGTACGGCCTTTCGTTGTAGGGAAGTTCATCGAGGGCTGTATCCGGTTTTACCGGGAGATACGCGGCTGCCGTGACACTCACCGATACCGTGCCCGGAGCTGCCAGATCCACTTGACTGCCTTTCACGCCCATTTCGTTGCCGTTCACGGCAAAGTCCATGAGATGGCTCCGGCCATCGGAAACATAGACAGCGCCATCGCGCACCGCTTTGGTGTAGTTGTCGTAAGTCAGTGCACCGCTGATCTTGGCGTAAGTCCGACCTTCGCCCACTCTGCTGTCATATATGCAGGGAAAATCAGTCTCGCCGGAGATACGGGTGCGAAACCCGACGTTCAACGTCTGGTACCAGATATTCAGCTCCCAAACGTAGGGTGTGTCGCCCGCGGAGATGAAGTCTACGGTGCCGGGATGCGTCACATCCATGATGTATTCATTGGCTCCGATGCTGTCAAAAGGGGGCACGACCAGGTTGGGCAAAGCATCGGTTTGCACGTCAAGGCCCCAGCCGGAGTGCGCAAACCCAGCCACCGCTCCTTGCGATTTTGCCCATTGCAGGATGGGCAAGTCCCACGTCGGCCACTCTTCAATGCGCTTCGTGTTGGGATAAATAATCTTTTTAAGGTTGAGCAGCACCAGGTGTCCGGAGTGGTCCGAAGGGAATCCGGAGACCTCCAGGTCATAGTGGAGCAGGGAACTCCGCGTTGAGCTGGGGTCATCATGCTGGCCGCGAAAAAAGTGAGTCTGATAGTAAAAGCAGGGTCCCCACACCAATACGGCGCCCACGTTCAGATGCTCGCCCCGCACCTGCCGTCCCATATCGTCGTCTGAGACTCCCTCGGTCGGGTTCTCATAATGTGAGCAGCCCGCCGGATGGATATGGTCATCCCCGGAATACCATCCGCTCTTTACGGGATCGATCCAGCGGTTGAGGCGAAAGGTGAGTTCGCTCGGCATACGGTCCGTTACCGTGAGCCGCCTGGTATCTGTTATGTATTCAGGACCGCCCGTATAGGTGACCGTGTACGAGCCGGGCGGCAGTTGAATGGATTCGCCATCGCCACGATATACCTGTGGCTGAAAGTAGAAGTCCGGCGCGAGCCTCTTGACGGGATTGGGGTAGATACGGCCCAGGCTATCGCGAAAGATAAATGAAGCCATCGTCGGCTGACCATTCGGGTCGACGACATGGAGATGGATTGAATGAACGGGAACTACCTTGAATAGGACCGGTATCTCGTTGAGAAAGCCGACGTCCTGGGTTCCTTGTCCGACATTGAAGCTGATCTTTGCCGAGCGTTGACCGGCGTCACGGCTGGAGATCGTGAGCACCCGATATTCCAGCGGCAATCCCGACAGCCTCGCTTCCATGGGAGGATGGTCGAACAGTGAAATATCCGCCCAACGTTCGGCCACATCGGATGCAGTCAGACGCTGTTTAGGCTCATGGTCGCCAGACGAAGTGATGTAAACCTGGCCGCTATTGGGACTGCTCACTGCAAGAGGAGCGGTGATGCCCGGTTGGTTAATCACCTTTACCAGAAAAGAGCGGGTGCCATCCTGAATCAGGTCCGGCGCCGCCAGGCCGCGCTTCACATCGACACGGCTTTCCGGGCTAATTGTCACCACTGCGAGTACATATTTATCTAAAATTGCCTCGACCTGGGAGACCGTCGATCCAGTGTCCCGGCCGCCGGCGATCGCTTTGATTCGCTCCCGATCCTGCTCTGCCAGCGGTTGGCCGAGATAGCCCAGTGCCGCCTCCACGCGATCCACCTGCGCCATAAAAGGCTGCATGGCAACATTGGGAACGGCAGCGCCGCGAACTCCGTGTGGCGCGCATGCGGCTAGGAGAAAGAGCACCCTGAGTTTCATCGAAACCAACCTCGGCATTACGCCAAGATGATACAAGGCAGTCAATCACCGGCAAGATTTTGCGTGTGTGGACAGGCAGTCCATCGAGGCCCGTAGGGCCGACCACTGAACGTCAGCCCGGAAGGGTCTGGATGAGAACCGGCGAAAGGATCTGTACGAAGGGCACGGCTCCAGCCGTGCCATGAAGAGTTCTAGGTGATCAGGGCTTTAGCCCCTGGGGTACGCTTTTTAGTCCTTCCTGGCGGCTGACATTGTATCGAAAAACCGTACCCCAGCGGCTGAAGCCGATCAGAAAGCATGGCTTCTTCGGCACGGCTGAAGCCATGCCCTTCGTACGGTTTCTTTCGCCAGTTCTCATGCAGACCCTTCCGGGCTGACGTTTAGCGGTCGGCCCTCCGGGCCTTGGCGATGTGAGGGATATGGTGCGTCTGCGGTTCTCACTCAGAGTCGGAAGGGCTGGTGAATCGATGGCACTCGCTCTGCTTTACCCTACCAACCAAACATCTTGTTGAGCAGTCCCGAGGAGTGCTTCGAGTCCAACTCCGGATGCAAACCTTCCGGTTCGGGCTGAGGAGGCATGCTCTCGCCGAAATACGCTGCCCGAGGATTGTGAATGCACAGCCGGTCCGCGGTCTCGACCCCGTACTTGTCCCTTACCAATTCATAAGCGTCGCGCAGCATCGGAGGCCGCGACTGAAGGTCGTGTGCATCTGTGGCGAGAAAGTTCACCCAGTTCCGACGCAGCAGCTCGTGGGAAACGCGCTGCGCCACCTTGCCGAAGCGGCCGGTCAGAGAAGCAGCGGTGATCTGCACTAAACAGCCCGAGCGGAGCCAATCCGCCATGCGTTCCGGGTGCCGTGCCAGCAGCGGATTCCGCTCCGGATGGGTAATGATCGAGGTCAACCCCGCCGTGCTCAGGCGAAAGAAGATCTCCTTCATGTTCTGGGAGATTCCGTGATCAGGGAACTCCACTAGCAGATATTGCTTGCCGTTGATGGAATACTTCGCCGGCTGGGCGATGGCGTCCTCGATGTTGTCGAACATCAGGTGAAAGTCGCAGCCCAATCCAAGCGAAATGCGGTTTCCCAGCCTCTGGCGGATCGCCTCCAGGCGTTCCAGATTCAACACCGGGTCGAACTTGAAATGTTCGCTCGAATGGGGCGTGCACACGATGTGTGTTACCCCGTTCTGCATCGACATTTCGGCCATGGCCACCGAGATTTCGATATCGGAGGGTCCGTCATCCAGGCCAAACAACAAATGATGGTGTATATCAATCATGGAATTCCTGGCCTACCTGGCCATCGTGCCGACCAGTGAGGCAAACAACAACAAGCCGTCCGACGAGCCAAGGATCGCTTCGCTCGAGCGGTCCGGATGGGGCATCATACCCAGCACATTGTGCCCCTCGCTATATACCCCGGCAATGCAACTAATGGAGCCATTGGGGTTGGCGGCGGAGGTTACCTCCCCAGACGGAGTGCAGTAGCGGAAGGCGACGCGGTCGCTGCGCTCCAGTTCCGCAAGGGTGGCGGGGTCGCAGAAGTAGTTTCCCTCCATGTGCCCGATGGGAATCTTCAATACCTGGCCCGGGGTCAGCGCCTGGGTGAAGGGGCTGCGATTGGTCTCAGTGCGCACGTGGACCTGCTTGCAGATGTAGCGCAGCCCGGCATTCCTGAGCAGCGCCCCCGGCAGCATACCGCTCTCGCACAAAATCTGGAAGCCATTACAGATGCCCAGTACCAGGCCGCCCCCGGCGGCAAAGCGTTTCACTGACTGCATCACCGGTGAAAACCGGGCGATCGCCCCCGTTCTCAGGTAGTCCCCATAGGCAAATCCACCCGGCACCAGGATCGCGTCGCAGTGCTCCAGATCCTCCGACTCGTGCCAAAGAAAAGTCACGGGCTGGCCAGCGATCTCGCGCAAGGCGTAGTACGCATCGTGGTCGCAATTGGAACCAGGAAAGACGAGGACGCCGAATTTCATACTCCTAGGCTAGCAGTTTTGCCCAAACCGGGCAGTGTCTGCATGACTACCACCCCTTTCCAGGCCGGCATCCCCCCGGTAACTGAAATTCCCATTGTGGCGTTTGGCCTCCTCGCTGGAGTATTGTCGGGGGTATTGGTCATGCCAGATCAGGACGCCATCCCCGGGGATCCTGTACCCGCCGACCCGCCCTCGGCGCCGCCGCCCGCCGCCCTAACCGCTGCTGGACCCGTCCCCGGTAATTTATCCGCCAAAGGTGCGCTTCACCTGCGAACAGCCGGTACGGCACTGATCAATTGGTGGCGCGCTGTCACCATCGAAGGGCTCTGTGTCGCGCTCTTGTGGCTGATCGGGCTTCTGCTGCTAAAGGTGCCTCTGGCGCCGGTTTGGGCCCTGATCGCCGGACTCATGACCCTGGTCCCCAACATCGGCGGGGTGATTGCTCTGCTCGGGCCCGCCTTCTCCATCCTCGTCAGCAAGCCCGACATGTACCGTCTGTGCTTTCTGCTGGGCATGTACGCCGTGATCGTGGTGATCGATCAATTGATGTTGCAGCCGCTGATCATGAAGAGGGTCACCCGCGTCCCCGTCTGGGCTTCGATCCTGGTGCCCATCGTCCTCGGCATCATTATTCCGTTTTGGGGCATTCTGTTGGCTCCCCCATTGCTCGCCGTCGTCTATGCCTTCCGCCGCCCCCGCCCCCGCCAAAGCTAGCTGAGGTGGCTACGGGCTCTCCTCTCGCTTACCCACCAAGGGATGGTGCCCCATTCAAGCCGTTCTTTGGCTTGAGTGGGAAACCACTACTCTTTCCCTCTGACTCTCGATTGAACCGATGCACTTAGATGTGGGCACCCGTCTCTGGTTAGGGAAAGAGAGCAGGGCCACGCCCGATCCGTCGCCGTTTCCCCAAGGGTGGGAACCACAACTCTCAAGGTGCTATACTCGCCTTTCGCCGCGACTTCTCGGTTCGCTTCGCGGTCAGATCAGCCTTCTTACAGGCAGTAGAGGTTGCTATGTCCGGCCATTCCAAATGGGCCACAATCAAGCACAAAAAGGGCGCGCTTGACGCTAAGCGTGGCAAGATCTTCACGCGTCTGATCAGGGAAATCACCATGGCGGCTCGCCAGGGCGGGGGGGATGTCGATGCCAACCCCCGGCTCCGCGGCGCCGTCGCTGCCGCCAAGGCTGAGAACATGCCGCAAGACAACATCAAGCGCGCCATCCAACGCGGCACCGGCGAACTGCCCGGATCGATCTACGAAGAAATCTCCTTTGAAGGGTACGGTCCCGGAGGAGTCGCTCTCATCGTCGAAGTGACCACCGACAATCGCAACCGCACCGTGAGCGAGGTGCGCCATGCCTTCTCAAAAAACGGTGGCAACCTGGGCGAACCCAATTCTGTCCGCTTCATGTTTGCCAAAAAGGGTCTGATCGCTGTCCCCAAATCCGAGGCAGATGAGGACAAGTTGATGAACATCGTCCTCGATGCCGGCGGAGAAGATCTGAACGACGAGGGCGATACCTGGGAGATCCTGACCGACCCTTCTGCCTACGAGGCGGTCGCGAACGCGGTCAAGGCGGCCAAGCTCGAGCCCACTGTCTCAGAGATCACGATGATTGCGTCCACCTACACCAAGCTCGAGGGCACCGTGGCGGCCCAGATGATCCGCCTGCTCGAGGCGCTGGAAGACCTGGACGACGTGCAGAACGTCTACTCGAACTTTGATCTGGACGCCACCCAGTACGAAGAAGTGGCTGGCTGATCACCCCGATCGCACCCCATTCTCCTCGTGCCGCTCTGCAACTGTATCTTCGCCCAAGACAGTTCCGCCTCCGCCTGCCATAAAACGAATCTCAAAATGGACGCTGATTTGAAAGAAGGGAAGACGAGTATCACCATGCCAAGCGGAATGCCACGCCATCGACTTGCTGCCGTGCTCATGGTCGCGTTTGCACTTCTCTTGCCCGCACTCGCCGGCGCACAGTCCGCAGCCGGCAACTCCTCTGATCGCCCGGCGGAAAACCTCCTGGCTGGCCAACCGTGGGAGTTTGGACCCTTTGTGAACGGCGGCTTCGGGACTGGAAACCGCGAAGCTTATAAATTTCTTTGGGCCGGCGTACATGTCGGCAAAGTGCTGACGGGCCCTTTCGGCAAGGGCATCCTGAATGGCCAGTTTGAACTGGGTTCGGAATTCATGCCCCTGTGGCAGGCGTATACCCCTAAATACCTGCGCGCCAACTGCTACGAGCAACCTGGCATGCCGTTAACGTGCAGCAACTTGTTTCCCACTGGAGGGACCTACACCGGCTTGAGCATCACGCCGGTCATTTTGCGCTGGGACTTTCGCAGCAGAGGCCACTTTCTGCCCTGGATTCAGGGTGCAGGCGGTTTGATCTGGACGAATCACAAGTTTCCGCCCGTCGGGCCGTACCCCATTCCCAATCATCTGGGAACCAGTGTTTTCAACTACACCCCGCAATTCGGTTTGGGCTTCCATTACTTCGTTAAGCCAAATCAATCGATTTCGATCGCGGCCAATGCGGTGCACATTTCCAACGCAAGCATGGGCGATTCCAATCCTGGCGTGAACGCAAGCGTACAGTTCTCCATTGGCTATACCTGGTGGAAATAGCCGGCCCAGAGGCCCGGCGCGGAAGACCTTGGTGTTTGAAGGCTAGGCTGCGGAAAGGTCACTACGATGGGCACGGGTTCAGCCGTGCCGTAAGACAATACACGAGAGACGGCAGCCGCGGAGGTACGTTTTTGGCCACGAATCATTGGAAAGCCGTACCTCGGGGGCTAAAGCCCTCATCAGTCTTCGCCCAATGTGGCACGGCTGAACCCGTGCCCTTCGTAGAGAGTTTTTCGAAAACTGTACAGTCGTGCCCAGACACAAACGTGAACTTTTTCCGCATCCTGCAGAGATCAGAAGTCTTATGGACGAGATCGTCATAGAGTGCGTGCCCAACTTCTCCGAGGGTACCGATCGTAAGAAAGTGCACGCCATTCTGGACGCCATGCGTGTCGATGGCGTCTCCTTACTCGACTGGTCCATGGACAGCGATCACAATCGTTCGGTGGTGACCATTGCTGGGCGGCCGCTGGCAGTGGTGGAGGCAGCTGTTCGCGCCGCCGGCAGGGCAGCGGAACTGATTGATCTGACCGTACAGCGCGGAGTGCACCCCCGCATCGGCGCCACCGACGTGATCCCCTTCGTTCCCATCTCCGGGATCTCGCTGGCCCAATGCGCCATCCTGGCTCGCCAGGCCGGCCTGGAGATCTGGAGCCGCTACAACATCCCCATCTATTTCTACGAGGCAGCCGCGTCCCGTCCCGACCGGGCGCTGCTCGAGCAGGTGCGGCAGGGCCAATTTGAGGGGCTGCGCGAGCTGGTGTCGCGCGATGCTGCACGCCGTCCCGATTTGGGAGGCCCTGAATTGCACCCCACCGCCGGGGCCAGCGCAGTCGGAGCACGCAAGTTTCTCATCGCCTACAACCTTTATCTGGACCGCCCCAACGTTACCGCCGCGCGGGCGATCGCCAAGGCTTTGCGAGCCTCAAGTGGTGGCCTCGAAGGGGTTAAGGCAATGGGTGTGCTGGTGCAGGGGCGGGCCCAGATCTCTCTTAACATCACGGATTTCCGCATTACGCCGGTAGGCCAGGCCTTCGCCGCGGTGAATCGCCTGGCCGCTACCCATGGCACCAAGGTTGTAGACGCAGAACTCATCGGTCTACTTCCGGAAGAGGCCTTTGAGCGTGATAGTGAGTGGGTACGTCTAATAAGTGGGTTTACGCCGGAGGAGAGGATTCTCGAACGCCGGCTCAAGCAGCCACTCGATTGGCCCGTCGCCGGCTCCAGCAAAGCATAAGATAGAGAAAGCTGGGTTGGAAGCGGTTAAACGAAGATCGGAGCCGAGGAAATCGTCTTGCACGGGGATTTCTACCAGGAAAAGCCCAAATCGCTCGGGCCGGACAGGCAAAGTCATCGTTCAATCGCTCAAATAACTGCTTACATTTGTTGAATGTAGTCCCCCCAGGGAAGGAATGACCCATTGAAGCAAGTTACGAAATACATGCAAACGAGTGCCATTGCCGGGTTCGCTCTCGCGCTGACACTACCCGCTACTGCCGCTCAGCTCGGCCAGGATGCGCGCGCCGCCATACCGAAGGATGTTCAGCAGCTGATCGTCGTTGATTACCATGCCATGCAGAATTCGCAGGCTGCGATGGATCTCAAGGCGCGTGTGCTCCCGCCTGAGCTCAAGCAGTTGGAGCAGGCTCTCCGTACCTCAGGCCTTGATGAAAACCATGACATTGAAGAGTTAGCCTTTGCATCGTTCAAAAGGGGACAAGACACTCGTATCGTCGGTTTGGCGCAAGGCCAGTTCTCCCTCGAGGACATCATGGCCAACTTCAAGAAGCGCAAGGTAAAGCCCATCGTCTACCGCGACAATAAGGTGTATCCCATGGGCCAATCGGGCATGCAGGTGGTCTTTCTGAATCCGACCACCATGGTCTTTGGCCAAACCGAATCGCTCAAGGCAGCGCTCGATGCGCGCGACGGCATGGCGCCCAGCTTTCTCAATAACAGTGCCATGCTGAGCCAGATGGCATCCGTGGACAGCGACGCCGTCTGGAGCGTTCTCGACCAGGAAGGCACGCAAACCATGATGCGTTCCGTGCTGGGAGACGCTTCGCAGCTAACCGACTATGACACGGTGAAGAAGCGGCTGCTGAGTTCGCGTTACTCGATGAATTTTGACAACGGGGTCAAGTTCTCGCTCGACGTGATTACTCCGGACACCATTTCCGCCGCCACCATGGCTTCGCTGCTGAACGCTGCGGCACTGTACAAAAAAGTGAGTGGCACTCCGGCAGAGAAAGAAGCCATCGACAACACCACCATCAACTCCAGCGGGGGAACGTTGGACGTGCGCTTCGCCTCTTCAGACAGCCAGTTCTCCAGCCTCTTGCAATCGAGTCTCTTCCAGTCCGTGGTCAAGTAACTCTATTTCGGGTTGGTCAAGCTCGGCGTCCACGTGACTGCCCCCGAGGGGCCGATAGTTACCAGCAGTGAACCCTCATCGCCCAGGTCCACAGGAGGACCTGTGGCGGTGTGGGTATGACCCTCCCCATCCTCATACTGCAGCGACAGCGGTCCCGACCCCTGAACCTTAAAGCGGTAATGGAACTGGCCACCGGTCGCCAGCACGTT
This sequence comes from uncultured Acidobacteriaceae bacterium, assembly GCA_963743365.1. Taxonomy (GTDB): domain Bacteria; phylum Acidobacteriota; class Terriglobia; order Terriglobales; family Acidobacteriaceae; genus PALSA-350. The sequence continues at coordinate 295,376 of CAVUQE010000029.1, read as the reverse complement.
TGCGCCAAAGCTGGCGCTCGGGTAATCAAACTCCATCACATGCATAATCGGCCCCTGATTCACGATAGTGGCCTCAACAAACCGTGACCGGCATCCGGCAAGTCCGGCAAGGCACAACGCCAAGAGAAACACGCCTCGGAGTTTCGCGAAAAACTGAACTCGCTGCAATCAAGCCTCTCTGTCCACCAACGTCCGGCGTGTGAAGGCCCACCCAAGCATACGCAAATGGACTGGATATGGGGCACCCGTCCTTGATTAGAGAATCAGAGCGCCCGGGGCACTGCCTTTCTTCACTCTCACAACAACGTCTTTCGTTCCAAGATCCGCGCCGTCAAAACCACTCCGGTCTCGTCGTTATGCAGCGTGAGTGGAAATGCCAGCACATTCCATACCCACTCTTCGCCCTTTCGCGGCAAATTCAACAACCCGCGATACGTTCGATCGATATAAGTTTCCCGCTTCTCCGCGACCGTGCGCAGGATCTCTCGCCAGTCAGCCGCCAGGTCAGGCATCTCGTCAAACATGTTCTTGCCCGGAAACCAATCCCGTGGCCGCTCCAGCAAGCGGGCGCAGGACTCGTTCACGTACATCCATTCGCCCTTGGCATCGAGGATCTCGAGCACGACGTCCTCGCCGATCGCCATTCCTATGCGGGAGTAAAAGAAATCCCGGGCATCGACCACCACTGGCCGTCCCCGGTGCTTGGCCTCAAACGAACGCAAGGCGGCGATCAGATCATCCACTGAACTGTAACCCTTCAGCAGGTGCATATCTTCCACCCCACCGAAGCGCCTCTCCAGGGTTGAGGAAAGAATAATGATCGGCACTTCCGGCCGGCGCTTGCGAAGGACGCTGGCCACGTCCGTACCGAACTGTCCTGCTCCCAGGTGGTAGTCAAGCACAGCAATATCGATCTTGTTGAGCAACTTCTCTGCCTCGCCGATTGTGCCCGCAGTGTCGGCAAGGTAACCATGCTTGCGCAGAATGGCTGCGCGCAGCAACAGGTTCTCTGGATCATCATCAAGCAGCAATACGCGAACAGGATTCTCGACCAGATGCAAACTCTGCGTTCCCCGTTTCTCCGATAGGTGGGCCCTGTCGGCATTGCGACTGAAGTAAGATGCTCGTTTTAGGAAATGTGCTGCCGGCCGAATCGCTCGTTCGCGATTAGACCCAACCCAGCAGAATTCAATAAAGCATGACTGTACAAATCCTTATGGCTTCTTGTGCACCTGTTTGACGAGCTCTGGCAGACGCCTGAATGCAGCCACGCTTTTCATCCAGGCGCGGTGTTCGAACGCCGGTGAACCGCTGATCACGCTGCCCGGAGCCACATCACCGGGCACTCCGGATTGCGCGGTGACCACCACACCATCGCCGATGAAGCTATGACCGACCACCCCTACCTGCCCGGCGAGCACAACATTTTTTCCCACACCAGACGATCCCGCCAATCCCACCTGGGAACAAACCAGCGTATTCTCGCCGACGGACGAACCATGCCCCACTTGCACCAGGTTATCGATCTTGACCCCGCTGGCAATCTCCGTGTTGCCGACGCTGGCCCGGTCGATACAGGAATTGGCTTGAACTTCTACGCGGTCTCCCAGAATCACCGCGCCGCTCTGCGTGATTTTATGCCATGCGCCGCCATCCTCTTTGGCAAATCCGAAGCCGTCGGAGCCGACCACTGCACCGTTTTGCAGGATGACGCCGTCGCCCAGCCGGCACTCCTCCCGCACCACGGCGTGGGCGTGGGCGAAGAAATGCTTTCCTATGTTCGCCTTAGGGTAGATAACGACATGGGGCAACAGGGTAGCGCCGGCCCCGATCACCACCTCGGCACCCACCACGACGTAGGCCCCGATATGCGCCCCCTCACCAATCGTGGCGCTGGGGTCGACCACCGCCGTGGGATGAATTCCCGGAGGGAAGAGCGGAGCTGGACGGAAGATATCGATGGCGCGAGCGAACGCCAGGTAGGGATTCGCTGTTCGCAAGGTAGCCGCCTGGATCTGTGGAAAATCCTCGCTTACCAGGACCGCCCCTGCTTTTGTCGTGCGGGCATACGGCGTGTACTTGGGATTGGCCACAAAGGTCACCTGGCCGGGACCAGCCCTTTCAATCCCTTCGACCCCGGTTATCTCCTGGTCCGGATCGCCGTGGCAGGTGGCCCCAAGGACACGGGCGAGTTCGGCAAGCTTCATGCAGGGGATTGTACCGGATGCCTCACAATGAATTCTGTGGTTTGAACAGGCTCTCCTGCACAGCTTCGGAGGGGCCTCGCCGGGATCCGGTCTTGATCACCGCCAGCACATCCAGCTCCGCCACTGCCTGCCGCGGCAGAAAGATCCGCTGCGTATTCGATCGGGTATCCGGCGGAATGAGGAACAGCCCATCTCCGTCCAGCAAGGTGGTGTCGTTCTGTGCCAACCCCTCGATCAAGTCGTTGTCTTTCAGTCGCGCACGGATCCACAGGCCCTGGCTGCGGGGACGCGTGACAAATGTCTTGCGTAGCAAACGCTCAGGTTGGTTGGCATCGCCAGACTGAAAGTCGCGTACAAAGCAGATCCATTTCACCTCAGACATCTGCACCGAGACCAGCTTACCGGCGAGGTCGAGCACGTCAACCTGTTCGTTGTGGACAAACGCCGATGGAGGCAAATATCCGGAAAGCCAGTCCCGGCTCAACTTGCGTACGATGACCTTCTTACGGCTGACTGGCATGGAGTCGATCTCCGCGGCCCCGGACGCTTCGCGCCCGGCGTGCCTGGTTAGCGACCGGCGGAAATTCGCCCAGCTGGATTGTCGCATGTTCCGCAGCCGCACCGGGAATCGTGCAAAGGAGCGCAGCGAAACCTGTGCAAGGCTGTAGCCAAGGGCCTTGCCAGTATGGTAACTTAGGTGTTTGTTCGTAGCGTGAGTTTGCCGCTAAGGTGTTCACATGGCGAATGTTAGCCGCAATCTCAGTGGCGGGCGGAGCTGAACGTAAGGCATGCCCGACTATATCTATCTCCTCAAAAACCGTCTCTCCAAACACCAGCAGAACGCGCTCCAGCACATCCGTGAGGCAGCTCGCGAAGCGGGGATGACCGTATTTTTGGTCGGTGGCGCGGTTCGCGACCTTACCAGCGGTTCGCCGGTCTTCGATCTTGATGTGACCGTTCAGGGAAATGCTCTTAAGTTAAAGAAACCATTGGAGAAGGCGGGTGGAAAGCTGTGGGGCGAGCACGAGCCCTCGCGGACTCTCTTCTTTCGCTTTCCGGTGGGCGTCACGGTGGAGATCTCGAGCGCGCGCCGCGAGGAATACCCCAAGCCGGGCAAGCCGGTTTACCACTGGGACACGATTTTGGACGATCTCCGCCGCCGCGACTTCACCGCCAACGCCATGGCTCTGTCGCTGAATGAGCATTCTTACGGCTTGTTGATGGACCCCCTGAATGGCGTCGCGGACATCGAAGCTCGCCAGCTGCGCCTGGTAAGCAACTATGGATTTCTGGAGGAACCCTCCCGCTTGCTCCGGGCCACTCGGCTGGTGGCGCGTCTCGGTTGGGAACTGGACGAACGCACCCAGACACGTTTCCAGAACGCGAAGGAAGAGAAGGCTATCGAGGCTCTCTCGCCCTACCATCGGGGCTACGAGCTGGAAGAAATCGGCCATGAAGAGGACGGGTTAAAGGTATTGGCCGCCATGGAAGCGGAAGGCTGGATGCATCACCTGTTTCCGGCCTGGACCACAGCGTCGGCCGATGCGGCCGGACTGGAGGAAATGCGCAAGCTTGTGACCCAGTTGCAGATGCAAGGGGTAAGTCCTGACATTTCAGCGACTTCAGTCCACTACCTTACAGCCAAGCTTTCCGCCAAGGACCTCGCGGCCCTCAAGGCCACGTTTGTTCGCCCCGGTTTTGTCGCGGAATGGGATAATCTCGACCACGCGGCCAAGGAATTCAACAAGCAGCTCAGCGGCAAAGAAGCGGCCACTCCTTCGGCCACCTGGAAGCTGTTTACGACCGCTGACCCGCAAGCTGTCCTATGGCTGGGCTTGACCTCCAAGTCCCCGGCCATCCAGGCCAAATATAAGAACTTCTTCACCGTTTGGCCCGAGGCGCGCCAGAAGATTCCCCATGCCTTGCTGCAGGAACTGCGCATTACTCCCGAGGTGCCGGGCTATGACGAGATGATTTCCGGGCTATTCCTGGGGGTCATTGACGGCAAATTGGAGACCGACGAGCAGCTGCGTGCCTTCCTGGAACCCTATTCGCCTCCCGCTCCGCCACCACCGGTGACGGTACGCCGCACCCGGGGCTCGAAGAAGTCCGGGGAGGCAAAAGCCAAGATTCCGGTAGAGGAAGTCGCCGAGGAAGCTGGTGAGGAAGTAGCTTTTGATGGCGAACCCTTGGAACTCGACGAGGAGGGGATCGAAGACATAGATGAGGAAGAGGAGGGCGAGCCCGAGGATTTTCCGCCGGTAGCGAAGAAGACCGCGCCGGCTCCCAAAAAATCCCACGCGGAAGGTGAATCAGGCAATGCGGGAGGGAAAGCACACGCCAACCATAAGCCTGAGGCCGCTGCCGCCAAGGTGACTCCGGCTGCGGCCAAGACAGCGCCAAATCCCACCCTTCATGTGGTTGCGCCCGCCAAGCAGGCCAAAGTCCATGTGATGCCCAAGGCTGACAAACAAACCGCTCCCGCCCCGAGCCGTCCGTCCAGCCATGCGCACAGCCCTGCCCCTGTCGCCAAAAAAACGATGCCCACGAAAGCGGCTGCGGTTAAGCCGGCGCACGCCAAAGTGGCGCCTGCCAAGGCGGCTGCGGCCAAGCCGGTCCCATCCAAGGCCATTCGCCCCGCTGCGGTAAAACCGCCGCCTGCGGTCAAGCCTGCTGCCAAAAGCGGCAGCCACGTGAAGAAAGCGGTGGCCTCCAAACCACCCGCCAAAGTCACGAAAAAGGCCGAACCAGCGAAAAAATCGCTGCCGGCCAAGAAAAACGCCCCAGCCAAAAAGCACCGCTAAGTCCGATTCATAATCCCGTCCCTCCGAAGCCCAGGCCGCTAGGGAGTGTGTGCGACTGGCGAAAGGAGTCGTACGAAGGGCATGGCTTCACAGCTTGCGGAAAAACTCATCGAACGAAGGGCACGGGTTCAGCCGTGCCGTAAATCCGCACCCATTGAGGGCTTTAGCCCCTGAGGCTTTGCTTTCCTTGATTCAGGACAGATGTGACCTTCGGTTTCTAAGTTGTTTCGGCTGCCAAAGCGGCGTGATTTTTGCCCAGGAGTCTTGAAAACGCGTACCTCAGCGGCTAAAGAGTCTGCGTGAGAGCTAGGCAGAGGAATACCCGGCAAAGGGATATGCTGGTTGCTGTTGCGTTTTGAGCCGTCGCCGCGTACATCCTGGTGAGGTTGTAGGCAAGGTTTGCCAGTGTGAACTCGATAGCGACTTTTTCTTTTCCTCTGGTACGGAATTGACGCATGCCACGTTGTTCTTTTAACACCCCGAAGCCGAGCTCGACGATTGCTTTGCGCTGAGCATAGGCTTGTCGCCCTTGGGGACTTCGCAGCTTTTGGCGCATGCGCCGATGCACCGCCCTGCGTGCTCGCCCCCGGCATTTCTTTCCCAAGTTCATCTCCCGCGCCATGTTCGAATCAGGAAGATAGGCGTCTATGTTTTCCTTCTCCAGCCATTCTAGATTTTCCAGGGAAAAGTACCCGCTATCGGCCAGCAGCTGGCCCGGCGGAGAGCCGCATTCCAGTTTGACCTTCTCCACCATGGGTACCAGTGACGCATTATCGGTGGGCTGCTGGCTCACCCGCTGGGCCACGATCAGATGGTCCTCAGACATGGCGATTTCCCCCGTGTAGCCCAGCTCGAAGCCGCCTCGGCTACGCAGAAAGCGCGCATCCTGGTCGGTGCGCGACTGCTTCTTCAGTCCGCTCTTGCGCAGCCGCTGCAATCGTCCAGGCAAGGCGGCCAGCTTACGCTCAGCCTCCTCGATGGCTACCTTCAGCCCTCCTGGCTCGCTGTCGTCCTTATCGCAAGCCTGCTGCCAGCGGCGTATGTTGCGGCGTAACTTAGCTCGTTCGTTGCGCAGTCTTTGCTCACTGTCCACACCGTCCCGGCTGGCGTTGGCTTTGATCCGCGTGGAGTCGATCGCCACCCGGCCCAACTTGCCCAAACCCAAGCTGCGAGCCATCTCCAGCACCTGCGTGAACGCGCTGTTCCCGATCAGAGAGTATGGCTCTTTGGCACGGCTGAAGCCGTGCCCTTCGTACGGTTCGTTTCGCCGGTTCTCACACAGACTCTTTAGCCCAAATGCCCGAACCCACGGCACCCTGGATCGCCGGCCGCTGTTAAAGTCCCAATCCCTCGGGACGATGATCCACCCATGGACACTGCGTACGCTAAATCCTCGGCCGCGACCTCCGAAAGGAAGACCCTGGAGTTCTCAGAGATCGGCGAGGAAGCCACGCAGAATGCCTACGAGTCCTCGCCGTTCCCCTTGAGCAAAATGGACCGCCTGCTACTCGACTCTGTGGCCGACGGCGTTTACGCCACGGATGCAAAGGGACGAACGACCTTTATGAATTCCGCTGCCAGCAGGATGACAGGATGGACTTCTGAAGAAGTTCTCGGCCAACCGGAGGAGGTGTTTGCTCGTCACCTCCTCCCTCGCAATAGAACTGAGTTACTCAACCCCGTTCCCCGCACCAGGCAGCTTGTTCCGGCGCAAGGAAAAGACAATTCGATCTTTTGCCGCAAAGACGGCAGCAGCTTTCTCGCTACCTGCACCGGCACGTCGGTCCTGCGTCACGGCAAGCTCCTGGGAACTGTCATGGTCTTTCGCGACCTCTCCGAAACCATGCGCATGGAGAAGTGGGAACAGAGCAGGAACGCGATATTCTCTGCCATCATCGCCCACCATTCGCTTCCTTCGACCATGCAGTTGATGGCCGATGCCTTCGTAGCGCTCTATCCCCTTAAGTCAATTGCCATCTTCGTGCTTGCCGGGGATCAGTTCCACATCGAAGCCGAGGCGGGATTACCCCCGCGGCCTGCCCGTCCGGAGGCAGCCGTACCCGCCTCCTTGGCCCTGAATCCATCTCATCCACGAATCGAGAGCCTGGCTTGGTCAGCAATTTCCGGGTCGCGCGGTGGCCCCGCCCGTACCTGCGCTGCCTTCCGGGAAATCCTCAACACCGGCGTTAAGCTCTGCATGGCCTCGCCCCTGATGTCCGGTTCCGGAGAAGCGACGGGTATCGTAACCGTATTCGACATGCACGAGGCATTGCTGGACGACGCCACTCGCGAAACCATCCGCAGCCTCTGCGATCTCGGCCGCATGGCCATCGAACATCGACAGCTTTATGACCAGGTTATCCATGGTTCCCACTATGACCTCCTCAGCGGGCTGCCCAATCGAACCTTCCTCGAGGATCGCTTGCGTCATGCGATGGTCACCGCTCGGCGTCAGGGCACCCTGATTGCAGTCTGTTGCCTGGATCTGGATCGCTTCAAACAAATCAACGACCTCCTGGGACACGACCTGGGCGATCTCTGCTTCAAAGCCGCCGGCGACCGGCTGAAGGCATCGATTCGGGAGGTCGACATGCTCGCCCGCCATGGCGGTGATGAATTCATCCTCGCCCTCCCTGACCTTGCGGAGATCTCAGACGCCGCGAGTATTTGTCACCGGCTGCTTAAGGAATTGAGCGCGCCTATGCTGGTGGGCGGCCATTCACTGACCCTAAACGCCAGTATTGGCATCAGCATCTTTCCTGATCACGGGGATACTCAGGACTCGTTGTTGCGCAATGCAGCGATGGCGCTGGTGGAGGCGAAACACGCTGGCAGAGGTCAGGTCCGGATCTACTCCCCGGACTTGGGCCGGCAAAGCCGGCGGGCGATTGAGATGGCGGATGCCCTCGCACTCGCCATCCACCAGGACCAGTTCCGCGTAGCCTACCAGCCGATCTACAGCATGAACCGGGAGATCATGGGCTTTGAGGCACTGCTGCGCTGGAAACATCCCAGCTGGGGCCGGGTTGCTCCCCTGGAGTTCATTCCCATCGCCGAAGAAACCGGTCTGATTGTTCCCATAGGTGATTGGGTCATTGACGAGGTGTGCCGCCAGGCGGTGGCGTGGAATGCCGCTTCTGTACCCCCGGTCAAGATCTTCGTCAACGTATCCGGCGTGCAGTTGGGGCGCCCTAACTTCAGCTCCAAGATCGCCGCTGTGCTCGAGCGTAGCGGCCTCGCGCCCGAACGCCTGGAGCTTGAAATTACCGAAAGCTGGATTATTTCGGACCTTCGGGGAGCTGCGGTCAAATTGCGCAAGCTGCGCGGCTTGGGCATCGGCATTGCCATCGACGACTTCGGCACCGGTCACTCATCCTTCAGCTACCTTCAGGCGCTACCCCTCGATACCCTCAAAATCGATCGCTCATTCGTCCGCGGCTTGGATGGTTCTGCTGCCAGCCTGTCCACGGTGCGCGCGATCACCGGCCTGGCACATCAGCTGGGTTTGAAAACCGTGGCCGAAGGCGTCGAGACCGAACAGCATTTCAGGCTGCTAGCCGACATCGGGTGCGAGCTGGTGCAGGGCTTCCTGCTATCCCGGCCATTGACCCCTCAAGCCGCTTGTTCGCTGCTCATGAAGCAAGCCTTCCCGGCGGCAAATAACAGGCCGGCATTGGCCGAATGCCTGAGCCGCTAGGCTCTCTGCAATAATTTGGTTCGTGCATCGCAATCAGGAATTCTCTCCACAGGTCAGCCAGTCATCCCCTCGTGTGACCAGCATGAGGGTGCTCCCTGTCGCCGGCAATGACAGCATGCTGCTGAACCTGAGCGGAGCCCACGCGCCATTCTTCACCCGCAACACCGTTCTCCTTACCGACGACGCCGGCCACACCGGCGCGGGTGAAGTTCCCGGAGGCGAGAAGATACGCCACGTTCTCCAAGAGGCCGCCTCCGCGATCGTGGGTAGCGCGATCGCATCGTACCGCGAGATTCTCGAATCCATGCGGCAGCGCTTTGCTGATCGCGATGCCGGCGGACGCGGTCTTCAAACCTTCGATATGCGCACCACGGTGCACGCGGTGACGGCGGTCGAGAGCGCGCTGCTCGACTTGCTGGGCCAGTGGGTTGGTCTGCCTGTCGCTGCGTTGTTAGGGGAGGGAAGGCAGCGGTCGAGGGTACCGGTGCTCGGCTACTTGTTCTTTGTGGGTGACCGGCGCAAGACGGATCTACCCTACGCCAACGAACCAGACGCCGGCGACGAGTGGCTGCGCCTGCGCCATGAAGAGGCGCTTACCACCGCTGCTGTCCTACGCCTGGCAGAGGCCGCGCAAGCCCGCTACGGCTTTCACGACTTCAAGCTCAAAGGCGGAGTCCTTGCCGGGCCGCAAGAGATGGACGCGGTGACTGCCTTGGCGGAGCGTTTTCCCCAGGCGCGCATCACCCTCGATCCCAATGGCGCCTGGCCCTTAGAGGAAGCAGTGGCGCTTTGCCGCGGCAAGCACCATGTCTTGGCCTATGCGGAAGATCCCTGTGGTGCGGAGCAGGGCTACTCCGGCCGCGAGATCATGGCGGAATTCCGCCGCGCCACCGGCTTGCCCACGGCCACCAACATGATCGCCACCGACTGGCGAGAGCTCAAGCACGCGGTGCAATTGGACGCGATCGATATTCCGCTCGCTGATCCCCATTTCTGGACTATGCAGGGCTCGGTGCGCGTGGCGCAGTTTTGCCGGGACTGGGGCCTCACCTGGGGATCGCACTCCAATAACCACTTCGACATCTCCCTGGCCATGTTTACCCATGTCGCCGCCGCCGCTCCGGGAAAGGTAACCGCCATCGATACCCATTGGATCTGGCAGGACGGCCAGCGCCTGACCCGGGAGCCCTTCCGCATCGTCAACGGAGAAATCGAACTCCCCACCCGCCCTGGGCTGGGTATCGAGATCGACCTGGAGCGCATCGAGGCCGCGCATGCCCTTTACTGCAAACTGGGCCTGGGAGACCGCGACGACCGCACTCCGATGCAGTACCTGGTGCCCGGCTGGACCTTTCATCCCAAGCGTCCCTGCCTGGTAGGCCGGTAATCCTGGCCCGTAGTTTATATTTGGGACAAAATGCCCACCCTGAGAATGAAACCTATCCTGCTCGCCCTGCTGGCCTTCTCTACCCTAGCCTCAGCGCAGAAGCGCATGGTCCTGGTCGACCAGGACGCCTCCGGTCCCGGCGGATCGGACCAGATGTCGTTGATGGTCCTTCTGCAATCACCGGATGTCCAAGTCCTCGGCATCACCGTGGTGACCGGAGACGCGTGGCGCGATGAGGAAGTGCAGCACACGCTGCGCATGCTCGAGCTCATTGGAAGAACCGACGTCCCGGTGGTTCCCGGCGCAGTGTTTCCCTTGGTGCGCACGCAGAAGGAAACCCAGCTTGCTGCCCAACTCTACGGCAAGGTGAACTGGCTGGGCGCATGGGGAGCAGGACCCTCCAGTCTTGATCAGCAAGTCGGCCACGAAGGCGACCCATCGCGCAGTCACGATCCCTACTTCGTTCCGCCCATGCCGGAAGGCGTGCCGCATACACTCCCTCTTGACCAGGATGCGGCCCACTTTCTGATCTCCCAGGTACACGCGCATCCGCACCAGGTGACCATCTGCGCCTTGGGCCCGCTTACCAACATCGCGCTTGCGTTAGCCATCGATCCCCATTTCGCTGAGTTGACGCAGGGAATTTATCTCATGGGAGGGAGCCTTGATCCGCAGACCGCCGATCCGGAATTCTCCGCCAGCCCGCGTCATGAGTTCAACCTCTGGTTCGACCCGGAAGCCGCGCACATCGTCCTGCGTGCTCACTGGCCGCGCATCGATGTGACCACGGTGGACGTTTCCATTAAGGGGTCATTCACCCAGAAGATGGTGGACGACATTGCGCAATCGTCCAACCCGGCAGCCCAGTACATCGTCCGCTTCTCCAAAGATCGCTACTACCTCTGGGACGAGCTGACCGCCAGCGTCTTGCTCAACCCGTCCATCATCACCCAGGAGCGCCTTCTCTACATGGATGTCGACATCAGTCACGGCCCAAGCTACGGCAACACCCTCACCTGGACCGCGCCCCTAAAGCCCGACACCGACGTCCAGCAAGTGCACGCGCAAATGGATATGGACCTTCCCAAGTTCACCACCATGTTCGTCGGCCTGATGAAATCGCCAACACCAAAGAGGTGAACGGGCCCCATGACGTCTTGCCGTAGAGCGCCGTTATCCCACTCAAGCCCAAAAGCGGGCTTGAATGGGGCACCCGGCATTCGTTGCAGCGTAACAGCCACCCCAGTTCTCTCCACATCCGCATAGCAGATTTATAGGGTGGCAGTTACCCTTAACTTGGTCATCCCGAGCGGAGCCGAGGGACCTGCAGTGTCTACGATGCTAAGGGAAAAGATGCTGCCGAACGTGACGCGGAAAAGGAAGTGGCTGCCCTACGCAGTGATCGCCCTCGCCGTGATCGGCGGCATCCTCTACACCCGTCAGCGGCCTGTCATCGACCCCCGACAACTCACCCTACCAGCCGACGGAGCCGAACACCCCGCATTCCGCATACAGCTGCCCTGGACCGGCAGTACCGTTACCCAAGACACGAAAAACTCCCCCACCCTACGCCTACTCGAATCCGACAACGGGATCATCGAAGCCACGCTGCAATCTCCAGTCAACCCAGGGCACACCCAACTCCACCTACGCTGGCGCCATCGCCTCCTTAGCATCCCCGCAACGTTCGTTTTCGACCCCAGCGACACCTACTCCGACGGAACCCCCGACTTCCTCCGCCTGCACACCGCCCAGGACCGCCAAGCCTTCCGAACCTGGTTCACGACAATCGCCGAGCACCAGGCAGACCAACCCGCCCAGCTACCCGCCGAGATCAACGACTGCGCCGCCCTTTTGCGCTACGCCTATCGCGAAGCCCTCCACGCCCACGACGAAACCTGGCTAAGCGCCCACGCTCTCCAATCTGCTGCACCCTCGATCCGCCAATACGCCTACCCGCAAACCCCCTTGGGCGCCAACCTCTTCCGTATCCGCCCCGGTCCTTTCGAACCCGCCGACCTTGACAACGGCGCCTTCACCCAATTCGCCGACGCGCAAACCCTGATGCAGGACAACACCCACCTGGTAGGACGCGACCTTCGCCTCGCCCTGCCCGGCGACCTCATTTTTTATCGCCAGTTAGATCAAGACTCACCGTATGATGTCCCCGACACTCCCCGCTATCACTCGCCGTTTCACTCCATGATTTTTTGTGGGGAAAACGGCGTTGTCTATCACACCGGGCCCATTCATCATGGCAAGGGCGAAATGCGCCGTCTGCTATTGAGTGATCTGTTGCACCACCCAGACGCCCGGTGGCGTCCGCTCAACGAAAACGCAAACTTTCTCGGAGTCTATCGTTGGAACATTCTGCGCGAAGGCGATTGACCGTCGGGTTGCTACTGCTGCTCGGGCTGCTCTTGCCCGCGCATCTGCACGCCGCCCGTCCAGTCTCCTTCAATCTAAGTACCAACCGCAGCTTCGCCCCCAACGAGAAGCCCGCCATCCATCTCTACGCGCAGAATGTCGATGAGCTGGAGTTCCGTATTTACCGCATGCAGAACCCGGCAAAATTCCTCGCCGGACTCCCCGACTTGCACAGCTTCGACAACGGAACCCCTTTCGGCCCCAAAGAGCGCATCGACGAGCGCACCTGGCTGGAAAAGTTCCACGACTGGAAGCATCACCTCTGGTTTCTGATCCGCCGCTTCTTCCGCACCCAGTTCACCGCGGAAAACCGCGACCTTCTGCGTGCCCATCAAGCGAACCTGGCCCGCCGTAGCCGCATTGTCGGAGTAGCCCAGTTTGCCCAGATCCCTCTACTGAACGATCACCAACTGGTCGCGCGCTGGCGTCAGGAATTGCCTCCTACCTACGTCTCCGATTCGCAGGAACTGCCCATCGATCCGCTGCCCGCGGGCCTCTACCTGATCGAGGCCACCAATGGCCACTACAAGGCTTACACGCTGCTGATGGTGAGCCGCATGGCCATGATCACGCGCACCGGCAGCGGCAACGTGCTGGCTTATTGCGTCGATCGCGTCTCCGGAGCGGGCATCGCAGGAGTGCAGGTCATGGCGGGCTTCGGCCAGCAACAGCAGGCCACCGGCGATACCGATGCCGACGGGATCGCCGAACTGCATCTGACCGCGCCCAAGGTGCAGCAGGACAATTTCTGGGTGGTGGCCACCGCCGGCGACGATGTAGCCGCGGTCACTCCCGGAAGCTACGCCCTCAGCGGCTTTCAGGGAGGCCGCTGGTCTTCCTACATCTACACTGACCGCCCCGTCTATCGACCGGGCCACGTCGTGCATTGGAAAGGAATTCTGCGCGCCAAGGTGGAGAATCATCTGGAGCTGCCCAAGCTCACCACCATCCACGTAACCATCGCTGACCAGGACGACCACGCCCTGCTCGACAAAGATATGCCGTTCTCCGCTGGTGCGGTGTACGGCGATCTGACCCTGCCGGCGACTGCGACCCTGGGCTACTACACCATCCGTCTGCGCAACGGGCCCGCTTCCGATGATGCCGACAACGACGCCGGCACCGGTACATTCCGCGTGGAGGACTACCGCAAACCCGAGTACCAGGTGCGCGTGAGCCCCGCCAAACCCCGCCTGCTGCAGGGCGAGACCATGCCGGTAGTGATCGACGCCCGCTACTTCTTCGGCGAGCCCGTCTCCAACGCCGCAGTCAAGTATCGCGTCTACCATTCACCGCACTACTGGTGGGATGACGAAGGCAGCGGCGATGACGCAGGCATGGGAGCGGGCGATGACAACGGCTCCTTAGGCTACGACGCCGCGCAAGTTTCCGACCAGACCGGCAGGCTCGACGCCAATGGCAAGCTCACCATCAATGTCCCGACGCAGTACGTGGCCGACGCAACCCATCCCATGGACCAGGACTACACCGTGGAAGCCGCCGTCACCGACCAGGCTAACCGCGAGATCACCGGTCGTGGACGGTTCCTCGCCACCCGTGGAACCTTCCGGATCGGCGTCGAGCCCGTGAGCTACGCCCTCCGCACCGGCGACACCGCGCTCTTTAACGTAACTGCGGTGGACTACGATAACCGCCCGGTACAAACCAGCGTCCACCTCCAACTGGTTTCGCATAAGTATGCCAACGGGAAAACCGAGACCACTCGCGGACCTGCGACCGATGTGACCACCGACGCCAATGGAAAGGCCCAGGGATCCATCCGCGTTAACCAGGCGGGCAGCACCGAAATCGAGGCCAGCGCCACTACCCCCGAAAATCGGGTTGTCTTCGCCTCCAGCTATCTCTGGGTGATGGGCAGCAACGAGGAAGGATGGGGCGGAGAATCGCGCTCGGTCCAGATGATCGCCGACAAGAAGAGCTATGCCCCCGGAGACGTAGCCCACCTCAGCATCCTCTCCAATGTCGACAACATCCATCCCCTGGTCATCGCCACCGGGAACACGGTCGAGTTCCGCAAAGTCATGTTCTCCCCCGGCAAGTCGCTGACCTTCGACCTGCCCATCACCGCGGATGCCCAGCCCAACCTCGAGGTGACTGCCGCCTTCATCCGCAACGACCAGCTCTACCAGGCCAACCTCAGCGTTAAGGTGCCGCCCGTACAACAGCAGTTACAAATTGACATCACCCCGGCCAAGGAGGTCTTTCAGCCGCAGCAGACCGCCTCCTACGACGTCTTCGCCCGCGATTACCAGGGCAAGCCGGTCAGCGCCGACTTCAGCTTTGGAGTGGTCGACGAGGCCATCTACTCCCTCTATCCCGATAGCAGCGGCGACATGGTCAAGAAGCTTTACCCCGACCGCTACGTCTACGCCGCCGTCGATTCCTCACTGCAGTACTACTTCAGCGGCAAGGCCGGGCTAAAGTCTCCCCAGCTCGCCGAACGGCAGTCACGTTACCGTCCGCAGCTGGCCCAGGTAAAACCGGGCAACGATGTGGTGCAGCCCCGTGTGCGCAAGGCTTTTCCCGATACCGCCTATTGGTCGCCCTCCATCCACACTGACGCCACCGGCCACGCCCACGTCACACTCACTTTCCCTGACTCGCTCACCACCTGGCGGAGCACGGTACACGCCATCACCCTCGACTCCAGGGCGGGTTCCGCGATTAACCGGGTGCTGGTGCGCAAGAACATCATCGTGCGCATGGGCACGCCCCGCTTCCTGCGCCAGGGGGACGAAGTCACCATCCCGGTGATCGTGCACAACTACCTCGACCAAGTCAAGCAGGTACAGCTCTCGCTCGACATCAACGGCCTCGACTCAGTCTCAGGCTCGCCGCAAACCGTGACTGTGCCCAGCAAGGCAGAAGGCACCGCGCTCTGGCGAGTCAAAGCATCGAAGATCGGCACAGCTCGCCTGCTAGCCAAGGCCCTTACCAACGAAGAGTCGGACGCCCTCGAGCTGACCTTCCCGGTCGAGCCGATAGGCGTTCCGCGCACCATCAACAACTCCGGTGTCATCGCCGATAACGGACAAGCCTCCACCACGATCGACTTTCCAGGAAACACCGATGCCGCCGCGCACACTCTGCATCTCGAGATCGCTCCGTCGATTGCCGGCAGCCTCTTCTCCGCGCTCGGCTATCTCACCAGCTATCCTTACGGCTGCACCGAGCAGACCATGTCCAGCTTCCTGCCCAACCTGGTTGTCGCCGACACGCTGAAGAAGCTCAACCTCTCCGGCCTGGTGAGCCCCGCCGATCTGCAAGCCAAGATCGACGCCGGCCTCGATCGCCTCAACGACCTCAAGCACGATGACGGCGGATGGGGCTGGTGGAAAGAGGATTCGAGCCGCGTCTTCATCACTGCCTATGTTGTCTCGGGCCTTGCGGAGGCCAAGACTGCGGGTTATGCCAAAGCCGACGCCGACCTGGGCGGGGGAGTGGGCTATCTGCAGAAGCAGCTGGCCCAGCATCCACGCATGATCCCTGAACTGCGCGCCTACGTGCTCTACGCCCTCAGCGAGGCGGGCGCGAAGAACCTTGGCGCATCCGTCGAAACTCTGTGGTCGCGCCGCAACGACCTCTCCGCCGAAGGGTTGGCTCTTACCGGCATGGTCATGCTGCGCACCGGCGACAGCAGGGCAGCGCAGACCGCCCAATTGCTGGAAGCCAAAGCCCGGCACACCGGAACTCTCGTCTCCTGGCCATCGACCTACAACCCGCTGCTCGAGCTGAGCGACGACAACAGCGCCGAGAGCACCGCCTTTGCATTACGCTTCCTCACCCACGCCGATGCCAAGAGCCCGTTGCTAGAAGGCGCAGCGCAGTGGCTGGTGCTCAATCGCAACGGTGGATACTGGTGGAACTCGACCGAGCAAACAGCCATGGTGCTCTTTGGCCTGGTGGATTATCTGGCCGCCTCGCAGGAGCTGAACGCTGACTTTGATGTGGACGTGCAACTCAACGGCGCCTCCATCGGCAAGCACCATTTCACTGCGGCCGACGCGACCTCGGGCGTAGACCTCACCCTGGATGTAACCCCTGCCCAACTCCACCCCGGGAGCAACGCAGTCGTAGTGACCAAGCAGGGAACTGGGCGCGCCTACTGGACTGTGCAGGGCAAGTATTATTCCACCGAGCAGAAGTTCTACCAGCAGGGCACGCTCTCGCTCAATCTAACCCGCGACTACTTCAAGCTCGTGCCCGTGAACCAGGGGGGCAAGATCGAGTATTCGCTCCAACCGCTGAAGGGCCCGGTCTTACCCGGCGACACGCTCGCCGTCCACCTGGCAGTGAACGGCTCCCCGGCGAAGTATCTGCTGATCGAAGATCCAATTCCCGCAGGAACAGAATTCGTACAAAACGAGGATAGCTATATCCTCGGCGACAAGCCCACTAGCTGGGACTATTGGTATACGCGGCGCGAGTTCTTCGATGACCGTGCCGCTATTTTCGCCACTGAGTCGAGTGGCCGCCACGAATCCTTCTATCTGCTCAAGGTCGTCAACCCGGGAAGCTTTGCCATCAGCCCGGCCAACGTGCAGCCGATGTACCAGCCGGGCATTCAGGCCACCAGCGACTTGTTGCGCCTGCAGGTAGATCCGGCGCCGTCGCCTGGGGAGGGACAGAAATGATGCAGGCATTTCAAGGCGCTGTCGGTCGGTTCAGGGGCCGTCTCATCCTTGCCCAACTGCTGGGGAATTTCCTGCTCATGCTATTGGCCGCCGCCTGGCTGCAAATTCCCGACTCGCACGCCTGGCAGTTCGCCTTCTCCATGCTTTCCGGCGTGCTGCTGGTGATTGCCTTTCTCTGGCTCTACACGGCAACCTTCCGCCATCTACTATCCTGTGCCACGCGGCCGCCCCTCTGGCTCAGCTGGATTCTGCTGGCGCTCTTCGTAGTGCTGTGGTGGTTGCTATTGCAGCCTATAGACGCGCTCCGGGCGCACGAGGGCTTGTATGCCGGCTATTGGAACTCCCAATCGCCGCCCTGGCTGCGCCATCATCTCGGCTATTCATCCTTGGTTGCCTGGCAGGAACGTCTCTATGACTGTGCGCAATGGCTTTTGGGAGGCCTATTGCTTCCGCTAGCCATGCAGACCTGTGCCTGCGGGCTGAAGAGCGGTTGGTTCGGTCGTGCCGGGCGAGCCTATCGCCACTGGCTCTACTGGTGTTGCATCCTGGTAGCCGGCCTGGGCGCCTCCGGAGTGACCTGGGCTCTCGCCGGCTGGACGCCCTCAGCCGGTCTGGCAGGCCAAACCTTCAGCGTCGTCGCTCGTCTCGGCACCGCCTACATTCTAGACATCATGCTCTGGTGCTTTATCCTGGGCCTCGTCGCCTATTACCTGGACGTCCCGGCTCCCGCTGAACCCGGAACCAACTAGCGCCACGAAGGCTATGGTGTAATGACGTCGAAACGATAATTGTTCCCCAGGAACAGCATAAAATCGGAAAACATGCCCAGGCTCCCATTCCAGCAAGCTCCAAATGCCGCTACCTCCCGCCGCTGGACGATTGTCTGGCTCCTCTTCATAGCCTCCCTGATCAACTATCTTGATCGCTCCAGCATTTCACTAGCCTTGCCGCTCATCTCCAAAGACCTGCATCTGGGTCCGGAAAGCAAAGGCGTATTGCTCTCGGCCTTCTTTTGGACCTATGCCTTCATGCAAATCCCGGTGGGCTGGGCCGCTGACCGCGTCAACCTGCGCTGGCTCTACTTCTTCGCGTTCGTCCTTTGGTCTTTGGGACAGGGCTTGACCGGCTTTGCCACGACCCTCGGTGTGCTCATCGTCTTTCGCCTGCTGCTCGGCGTCGGGGAGTCCATCTACCTGCCCGGCGGCACCAAGATCGTGAGCCTCCTCTTTACCTCCACCGAGCGCGGTCTACCCTGCGGCATCTTCGACTTCGGCACCCGCATGGGCCTGGTGCTGGGTGGCCTGACCATCCCCTGGCTGCTGGTCCGCTTCGGCTGGCGCATGAGCTTTCGCTTGATCGGGTTTACTGCGCTCTTGTGGGTGGTTCCCTGGCTGTGGGCCACCAAAGGGCGGATCGATCAGCGCGCGCGGCCGGCATCCTCTGGCGGTGATCGAGGGAGGGCTCTGCTTCGCCTGCTGACCAATCGCAACCTGATCGGTATCTGTCTCGGTTTCTTTTGCTTCGACTACTACTGGTACCTGTTTGTCACCTGGCTGCCCGACTACCTGGTGACCGTTCGTCACCTGACCATCCTGCGCGCCGGCTTCTTCTCCGCACTGCCATATTTCGTCTTCGGGGCCAGCGAACCCCTGGGGGGCTGGATCGCCGATCGCCTCGTCGCCCACGGCTGGAGTGAAACCCGAACCCGCAAGGGAATCGTCACCGTAGCCTTTCTCTGTGGCCTGCTGCTCCTTCCTGCGTCTCGTGTCCAGAGTGCCAACACAGCGGTGTTTCTCATCGCCGGCGCCTCGCTGGTTGGCCTCGCTACCGGCAATCTCCTCGTCATCCTCCAGTGCTGCGCACCTCAAGAGGACGTGGGCCTATGGACCGGCTTTGAAAACTTCGCCGGCAACCTCGCAGGCGTCTTAGCGCCGTTGCTCACCGGAGTACTCATCAGCCGCACCGGCTCCTACGCTCCCGGCTTCGGCTTGGCCGTGGTTGTCCTGCTCGCGGGCATATTCTGCTACTGGTTCATCGTAGAAAACTTCGATAACCGGCAGCCTGTTCCGCTCCATGAATCCCTCATAGACTAATCACGCTACGGAAAACACGCGCAACGAAGCGGTGGCCTTATAGCTTGCAAAAACTCTGGTTGTTGAAGGGCACGGGCTTCAGCCCGTACGTAAGTCATTAGAAGCAGGTCCGGCTTTAGCCGCTGAGGCGCGCTTTTTCCCCCTCGAACCGGCTTTTTCGGCAGGCTCCGCATGAGAACCAGCGGTTCGGAATTGAGTGGTGGGAGCCCCCGCATTTATGCGGGGGAAGGAGCCAAAGCCTCGTTAGTCCCTGCCTGTGAAAACCGCAGAAGAAGACCCATCCGCTCCCCAGGCCCGGAGGGCTGGGGTGTCTTTTTAGTTCCTGAGGAAATGTTCTCGACCGGATGTTCTGTTAGGGTGGGAGCCATGCGCCCCCAGCCTCTCATCTGTGTCACGGATGTCGAAGCCAGCAGTCGCTGGTATCAGCGTCTGCTGGGCTGCCGCGGAGCTCACGGCGGCACCCAATATGAGCAGCTGGTGAAGGATGGCTGCCTGATCCTGCAATTGCACAGCTTTGCAGTCGAGCATCACCACGGCCTCATTGGCAATCCGGCCGACAGGCCCTACGGCAATGGTGTGCTGCTCTGGTTCGAGGTGGAGGACTTCGATGCGGTCATGCAGCGCGCTGCCGAAATGGATGTCGAGATCCTGCTGCCGCGCCATCGCAATCCTACCAATGGCGAGGGCGGCCCCAATCACTGGGAGTGTTGGATGCGCGACCCGGATGGCTACACGGTCGTGGTCGCCAGCCCTTATGGAACCGCCGATGGTGATTGGCGCCCTGCCCCTGATCTATTCGCTTAGCTAATCGATAAGTCCTGCAAAGAGGGAACCGCCGCCCCTCCACCTGCGTACAACCGAATACACGCCCCGGGAACCCGAGCAAGATACGATACCTAACGAGGGGGGAGCATGAACGCCGACATACGACTCGCCTTACGGCAACTGCGAAAAGCGCCTGGATTCGCCTTGACCGCGGTGCTCACACTGGCGCTCGCCATTGGCGCCAATGCCATCGTCTTCAGCGTACTGAATGCATTGATCCTGCGGCCGCTTAAGGTGCCGCACCCTGAGACGTTGTTCATGGTGGAACGCGCCTACGGGGGAGACACGACTCCTTCCCAGTCCTATCCGGATTACCGCGACCTGCGAGACAGGAACCGCAGCTTCGACTCGTTGGTTCTCTACAACATCATGGGCGGCGTTGGGCTCGATACCGGCCACGGAAATCCCTCCGTAGTCTGGCCCTATACCGTAAGCGGCAATTACTTCGATGCCCTGGGCGTGAAGCCCTATCTTGGCCGATATATCCATGCTTCCGAAGAACATGGGCCGAATAGCATGCCCGAGATCGTTCTGAGCTATGCGCTCTGGCACAGCAAATTCAATGGTGACCCCGCCGTAGTCGGCCGGACCGTGCGCATCAACAAGTATCCCTTCACGGTCATCGGCGTTGCCCCAAGGGACTTCCGCGGCACCGAACTCTTTTTCGCGCCCGATCTGTGGGCTCCCATTGTCAATTCGCAGCAACTCACTGATTATTTTTCCTTCGAGGAGCGTGGCAACCATAACGCCTGGGCGGTAGGACACCTCAAGCCTGGAGTCACCCCTGCCGCAGCAACCGCAGACTTGAACACCATCGCCAATTCGCTGGCGAAAGCCTATCCCAAATCCGATGATGGCTTGAAGTTTTCCTTGTCCCGCCCGGGACTTGCCGGAAATACCCTGGGTAAACCCACGCGCGCTTTTATGTTGGGGCTCATGCTCCTCGCAGGCCTTATCCTGCTTGCCGCATGCGCCAATCTTGGCAGCCTGTTCGCTGCGCGGGCGGCGGATCGCTCGCGCGAAATCGCACTCCGCATCGCTCTCGGATCACGCCGCCAGCTCATTCTTCGCCAGCTCCTTACCGAAGCCGTTTTGGTTTCTTTCGTGGGAGGTATCTGTGGGATGGCGGGAGCCGTGGTCATTCTGCGTGCCCTCAGCACCTGGCGGCCCATTCCGAATATCCCGATCAATATACCCGTCAATCCGGACGTGAACGCCTACGCTCTGGCCGTCCTGTTGGCTGTCTTGAGTGGGCTGTTCTTCGGCTTGGTCCCCGTCCGCCAGGTTCTCCGCTCCGATCCCTGGCAGGTCATTCGCTCCGGCAGCACGACCGCCGCCAGCGGTCGCCGCTTTACGCTGCGCGATCTTCTGCTGGGTTTGCAAATCGCGATCTGCTCCGTCTTGGTCACCGCTTCGCTCGTCGCCGTGCGCGGCCTGGCCCGGTCGTTACAAAACAACTACGGTATTCAGCCTAAGAACGTGATGCTGCTAAAGACCGATCTGAAGATGGCTGGATATGATGGCGACAAGCGCGTGCCGATGCAGAAGCGCATGCTCGAGGCTGCCGCGGCCATCCCCGGTGTCACCGCCGTAGGATATGGCGACCGCCTTCCGCTCAGTATCGGCGGAGGTGATTCCGACGTATTCACTGACGCCACCACCGATTTCCGTCCGACCAACGCTGCCGCCGATGCCCAGAATTTTCAGGTCTCGCCCGATTATTTCCGTGCTGCTGGAACCGCACTGCTGGCTGGCCGTTCCTTTACCATGCACGATGCAGACAAGGCTCCTGTGGTGGCTGTCGTGAATCGCGAATTTGCCCGCAAAGTCTTCGGGTCCGCCGATAACGTGTTAGGTAAGCATTTCAAATTCTGGGGCGGCAGCAACCGTGCGGAAGTGATCGGCCTGGTGGAAGACGGTAAATACCAGACCCTTACCGAAGACCCCAAGCCTGCCATGTTCTTTTCCTTCCTCCAGCACCCTTCCAGCCAGACCTGGCTCATTGTTCGCTCGGACCGCGACCCGCAAGGGATCGCCTCGGCATTGCAACGCTCGATGCACAGCCTGGATCCGGCGCTGCCGCTCGAAATCAGATCCTGGAACAGCGAGTTGGATTCCGCCCTCTTTGCCGCTCGTGTAGCCACCGTTTCTCTTGGCGTGCTTGGCTTGCTGGGCGCGATGCTGGCCATTACCGGCATCTTCGGCATGGCCGCCTACACCGTCAGCAAACGTCTCCGTGAACTCGGTATCCGCATAGCCCTTGGAGCCGATCAACGCAAGGTGCTCGGCGCAGCGCTCGGACGTACCTTCCGCCTGCTTGCCATCGGATCCATCGCCGGCATGATCCTCGGTGTACTGGCCACCCGTGTCCTTTCGTCCATCGTCTACCAGGCCACGCCCAAAGATCCTGTCATCCTCGGTGGCGTCATTCTTACCATGCTCGGCGTAGGCGTCGTCGCTGCCTTGGTCCCCGCTCGCCGTGCCCTCGCCGTGGATCCAATGATTTTGCTCCGCGATGAATGAGTCGAAGCAAACAATTCGATATCATTTCTCCGGGGAGAACCTGCTGCATGCGAAACATCTTCGAACCAGGTGCAAGCCAGGAGATTAAGCAGAGAATCTCGCGTTTGCGCCCCGATAGCGAACGTCAATGGGGCAAGATGAATGCGGCCCAGGCAGTGGCGCACCTCTCAAAGGGAATCGAGCAGGCTCTGGGCGACGTGCTTCCACCGCGCCTGCTGATCGGGCGGCTCATTGGCGGCTATGTCAAATCCAAGGCACTCAGTGACGACGCGCCCATGAGACGAAATTCTCCAACCGTGCCCGGCTTCGTGGTGCTCGACAATCGAGACTTCCTCGCCGAACGTGACCGGCTCAACGGATTGATTGATCGTGTGATTGCCGGCGGTCCCGCGGCCTGCACGACTCATCCACACAGCTTTTTCGGAAAGATGACGCCGGAGCAATGGGGAATTCTCATGTATAAACACCTCGACCACCACCTCCGGCAGTTCGGTGTTTAAGGTACGCCGGGGCGAACCTGGAGCACCCGCCCAGTTCCTATTGGGGCCTGCGATGACAGAGTCCCGCAGGGACGGCTGAGAATATTCCAGGACGCAATCCTGGGCATCCTTACCGATTCTGCGAGATCAGCGCAACGACGAACTGGCGTCTGACAGCCGTGTCTCCGGAACAAGAGACTTTCATTTCTCCCGCGCCTCCTGCGTCTTCCATATCGACTTCATTTGGTAGATCGCAAGGCGATTGATTGCGCTGGTGCTTTTCTCCATCTCGAACTCCAAGCCGTGGCCGCCGATGGTTGTGGGTATTTCTCTTACGATGTAGCGCGCTCCCCCATCCACGAAGATTTCCGCGACAGCCTTATCGATCAAGATCTCGAGGGAAGCCTGGCCGTTGTTAAGTTCCGCGAAAGGAATTGTAGCCATCGTGTTTCCCTGGTACCGAATGGCCAGTTCATCATCCTTTTCCAGAGTAACCTTCAATCTCACGTCGAGAGGCCCCGATCCGGCCCTGTTCAGCGCTTGATTGGCATCGGCAGCCGTCAACGAGGACAATGTCTGCGCCTTTCCGTGCAGCCTTTCAATTTCCCCAATGGGAGTAGCGCGCATTCTGAGACCATCCGGGGTGGTCACCAGCTTGAATTCGGTGGGGAATAGCATCATCTGGTTGAAAGGCATTCCCTCCAGCTGAATTCTTCCCCAGGCTATTTGTACTCGCCGGCCATCCGGCATCTCAACGAAGGATTGCGCCGCATAGAGAGCATCGTTCCCATGCGCATTAACTCCCTCTGCATAACGAAGCTGAGGAGATTCGGGGTGGAATGATTCGCCATCGAAGCTGCCGATGAAATAGCTCGATGAGCCCCCATGGAGAATCCATTTCTTGTGGCGGGGGTCTCCATCGACGGGTAGTTCAAAGAAATCGGGACATTCGTGCAGGCCCTTGAAATGGCTCTTGCGCGTCCACGCCTTTAGATCTTTTGAAGTGTAGAAGGACATCCCATCCTTCTCAAATAACACCATCACCCAACGCTTGGTAGGCTCGTACCAAAAGACCTTTGGATCCCTGGTATCGTTCGAGCCTACCTCGCGGTTACTGTCCAAAATCGGATTGCCCGCATAGCGAGTGAAGGTAACTCCGTTGTCTGTGCTGTAAGCGATGCACTGCACCTGTTTCTTGGTGTGGCGGTCGAAAGCCGTATACACCAGCACCAGCGCATCTTTTCCCCATCCCCCATCGTTGTTGTGATCAACCAGGCTGGTGCCGGACCAAGGCGAGCCGAGCCGATCGAGCATGAGCGCGGGAGCTAGCTCCCGCCAGTGGATCAGGTCCTTGCTTATGGCATGTCCCCAGTACATGAAACCGGTGTCCCATGTGACGCCGAAGGGAAAAGCTTGCCAGAACAGATGATATTGGCCCTTGTAGAAGATTGGGCCGTTGACGTCATTGCTCCAACCGCGCTTTACCGTGAAGTGGAACTGAGGACGATTGCGCTCCTTGTAGAGGGAGTCCGCACCTTCGATCTTGTCAGCCTGATAAATACGGTCAAGAGCGGCCTGCGAGGATGGGCCCAAAAGCGTGATGGTCTGTCCTTTGAATTCGCTGACGTCGATAAATATCCAGTAGTCAGGGGAATGCTCTGCCAACTGTAACGGGAACTCCCGTTTTTGAATCCCATCGACCTGGATCTGATACACGCGCATTTCACTTGCACGTGCCACCGGAATATTTAGATAGTGCTTCGAGATGTAAAAGGTTCTGCTTTGCGCGAAAAGAGAGCAGGCAAACAGCGGAAGAGCGAATAAAAATTTCCGGTAAAGATGGAATCGGACTCGGCGCGCCGCGGGCGCAACGTCAATGAGCGACTTGGCGATATTTCGCGCCTCCTGCAGGGTCTGGACGGTCATGCTTCACCTTTGGCAATCTTGCCTGAGGAAGTCTCGCTCGGATAGTTGAAGAGGAGCTGATTGCCGTCGAGATCGTCGACCACCAGGAGCCGATAGCCCCACGAACCCTCCTTGACTGGAACGCCCCTGGCCTCGAGTTCCGCGCGCAGCGCGTCCACCTCGGCGACCGCCCCCTCGCGCGTCGCCGGCTCAACATTGAGGGAAATGAACATCACCCCCTTGCCAATCTTCTCCGGCCACGAGTCGGCCAGGATAAGCGCGCAGCCCTGCCGGTCGACCTGTGCGACTTGCACTCTGCCGTCCTCGTCGTAGCGCCAGGGACTTGTGAAGCCAAGCTGGTTAACGTAAAAGCCGAGCGAGGCCTCGACGTTCTTGACGTGTAGGATGGGGCGGGCGAACCAGTCTGTCATGGACCATGTACCCTCGAATGAAGACCACTTCTTTCAACATCAGGTTCAAAAACGAGGGTGTCTGACTTTGGTGGCAGCTCGCAATGAACGTCATGTCTCCCAAGTATTTCACAGGGCCTGTCAACTCTTGAGAACGCGGCGAGGCGGATTGGATCAACAATCATCCGGTTGCGGGTCGTTTGTTCAAAGCACAAATCCGGCTGATTACTCGTAGCGCAGGGCCTCCATGGGGTCAACTCTGGACGCTCTGCGGGCGGGGAAGTAGCCGGCCGCCGAGGCGATGACCACGAGAAGAAGCACAGCTGCGGTTAGGCTCACTGGGTCGGTGCCTTTAATGCCGAAGAGCATGCTCGCTACCAGGCGGTCACCGGCGAGCGTCGCAGGGATGCCAATGACGATGCCTGCTGCGACTAAGACAATAATCTCCCGCATCACCAGCCAGCGCACGTTGGATCTTGGTGAACCCAGGGCCATGCGGATGCCGATTTCGTTGGTGCGGCGGCTGACTACGTACGACATCAAGCCGTAAATGCCGATGGCGGAGAGCAGGACGGCTAACAATCCGAAGAAGGTTGAGAGCTGGGCGACCAATTTCTGGTTGGAGTAAGTGCGGGCTACCTGCTCGTCGAGCGTAGTGACGTCGCTGATGGGCAGCGTGTGGTTGATAGAGTGAATGGTTTGCTGCACCGCGTTGGCCATGGCAGCGAAGTCGCCGGTATAACGTACCTCAAAGTCGCCGAAGCTCCAGGCATATTGCGTGTAAGGAAGGTAGTCAATGAGGCGCGGGCTTTCGGTGAGGTCACCGGTTTTTACGTCTCCAACGATACCCACGACTTCGACGGCGCTCTGAGGTTCCTTGGTGTCGATATAGTAGCGGCGCCCGATGGGATTGCCTGAGGGAAAGAGGATCTTCGCCATGCGCTGGCTGAGAATCGCCACATGGGGTGAGGTCTTGGTGTCGGAGGTCTGAAAACGTGCGTCCGGCGATAACCGGGATACCCATGGTGGCGAAGTAGCCGTTGCCTATGTTGTTGTGGCTGGCGTTGATGTTCTGTTCCAGGCCGATGCCGTCTGTGAGGATGGGCGAGTTCCAACTGCCTTCAGGGCCGAAGGTGAAGGTGGAAAAGCTCGCCGCGCGCACGTTAGGCAGCGCGCTGACGCGCGCTTCAATCTCGTGAAAGAGAGCGTTTTGATTGGCCTCGCCCGTGATGTTGCTCGAATCGATTTGCATTCGCAAGACATTTTGCTTGTTGAACCCGGTATCGGCGTTGCTGAGATTGACCAGGCTGCGCAGAAACAGGCCCGCGCCCACCATGAGAACGAGGGAGAGCGACACCTGCGAGACGATGAGGGCCTGAGCCAGCCGATTCTTGTTGCCGGAGTTATTCGAAGTGCGCGATGCCTTAAGGGTCTCCGTGAGCTGAATCCGTGTCGCGCGCAGGGCTGGGATGGTTCCGAAGATCAAAGCGGTCGCGATGGTGACGGCCAGGTTAAAGAGCAGCAGACGGCCGTTGATGGAGAGATCGAGAGGGATGGTCTGCGGCCCGTCGGAGGCCATGCGCAGAAGGATGCGGCTGGAGACCGAGGCCAGCGCGATTCCTAGCGTACCGCCGGCGAAGGCGAGCAGCAGGCTTTCGGTGAGCAGCTGGCGAATGATGCGTGTGCGGCCCGCGCCCAGGGCCTGGCGGATGGCGAGTTCGCGGGCTCGCGTAGTGGCGCGCGCTAGCAGCAGGTTCGCGATGTTGGCGCAGGCGATCAGCAGTACCAGTGCCGTGACCGCCATGAGGATCTTGAGTGGTTGAGAGAACTGGGAGCGGATGGAGGATAGCCCGGTAGCCATGGGCGTGAGCGTGACGTGAGCTTTCGCGAGCTTTTGCAAATTGAACTGGGTGAGTTTGGCGTCGGGGAAGCTGCGCGTGATTTGCTGAAAGAGCAGGTTAGCGTCGGCTGTGGCTTGTTCCATAGAGACGCCGGGTTTGAGCCGGCAGATCAGGTCGAGCGACTTGCTGAAGTTGTCGTTGTATCCGCCGTAATAGGGCGGGACAACCTTGACCATGGAGAGAGGCAGCCAGACCTCGGGAGCCTCACCCACGTTCGTGCCGAAGAACTCCGGCGGAGCTACGCCGACGATGGTGTAGATAACCGAGCCGAGCTTGATCTTTTTGCCCAGGACGTTGGGATCCTGGGCCAGCGCGTGCTTCCACCAGGCATAGCTGACGACGGCTACCGGATGATCGCCCTCGGAATTATCGTCGGCATCGTTCAGCGTGCGGCCGATAACGGCGTGAACGCCGAGCAGCGGGAAGTAATTGCCGGTCACCAGCTGGACGGAGATGGGCTGCGATTCATTGCTGCCTTCAATGAACCCGTGCCCATCGTTGTTCAGGCTGAAGATGCCGGCGACGTCAGTGAAGACCGTATTGCGCTGTCGAAATTGGCGGTAGTAGGGATTGGAGGCCAGCTCAGTGAAGGCGACGTCGTTGCCGATTCCCCGCATGCGTCCTTTACCGATTACCACCAGGTGTTGAGGATCTTTGACCGGAAGCGAGCGCAGCAGGACGGCGTCGAGGAGGCTGAAGATGGCGGTATTGGCGCCGATCCCGAGAGCCAGCGACGCCAGCGCGACGATGGTGAGTGCAGGGCTGCGAAGCAGGGCACGCGTGCCGTAGGCGACGTCGGCGAAGAAGCTTTCCAGAGTTTCCCATCCCCAGACCATAAGGCTCTTCTCCTGGATGCGAGTGGTGTTGCCGAACTTAAGTTGAGCGGCGCGCGCGGCCGCAGTGGGCGGCAGTCCGCGATCCACTTGCTCCTGGCGCCTCAGTTCGAGGTGGAGCCGCATCTCCTCCTCCAGGTCGCGTTGAAACTGGTCGCGATGAAAAAGCATCTGGATGCGGCGCTTGATTTCGCCCGGCAGGCTCATAGGCTCCCCTTATGCCGTCTGGATAACCTTGCTGACTGCGCCCATGACGCGCTGGAACTTGCCCAGTTCCAGCGCGAGTTGCTTTTTTCCGTCCGCGGTGAGGGTATAGTATCGAGCGCGGCGATTGCCCGCCGTTACACCCCACTCGGCCACCACCCAGCCTTTGATCAGCATGCGCTGCAGCGCTGGGTAAAGGGATCCCTCTTCGATTTGAAGGATGTCTTCAGATTGCTGTTCGATGGATTCCGCGATCTCGTAGCCGTGAAGTTTCTTGCGCACGGCGAGTGTTTTAAGAATGAGGAGGTAGAGGGTGCCCGGTGGGATTTCGTCGCGGGACATTTGGCTTCTCCGGTCACTGCCATAGGTAGACTATGCCAGTCTGAACTTTCGCGGCCGAACTGTCAAAATGGCGGCCCGAGGAGCAAAGAGCATGATTCGCTCTCTCAGACAAAAGGCGACGAAAGCAGGACCACGAAAGCACTACAAACTGAACGTGACTCCAAGGGAAATGTCTGCGCTGCATCAAAACTGTATGTCCAACTCGACCCTCGCCCTGGGATTTACTGCGCGCCGCCTGGTGGCGATAGTGAGCGAATATAGGCGACAACTGCATTCATATCCGTGCTGTTCATATTAGTGAGAGGCATGCCGCCTTGTTGCATTCTCTTGCTGTGGTGGCGCAGGAGATCTTCCAGCGTTGCCGCGGGAAGAACGGATGCGGTTCCGGCTAAGGCGGGGGCAGCGACCGTTCCCTGCAGACCGCCCACGCCGTGACAGGTTTCGCAGCGGTTGTGTTGGAAAATCTCCTTACCGCGCAAAGCCTCTGGACTTAGCGCTGGCCGTGCCGCCTGAGCAATTGCGGAAGTGGCAGAGCTGCCGCTTGCCACGCTAGCGGACGAGGGCCCTACTGCGGAATGGGCGGCCGGAGTCGTGCTAGAGCTCAGTCCGGACAGATAGGAGACCAGCAATTGCAAATGTGCATCGTCCACGTTTACCGGGGGCATGCCGCCGTCGCGCATTCTCTTCTCAGGATGACGCAGCAAGTTGGTAAGTTGAGGCTCGGGAAAGCGACGACCCACTCCGATGAGGGACGGAGCGAAGTGGGTCCCCTCGGCGCTTTGCCCATGGCACGCGGCACAGCCATTGGCCACAAAGACGGCACGGCCACCGGCGGTACTTGCCACCACCGGCGTCGCACTTGGCGCAGCAACCGCAGCTGTCGTGGTGGCGACGCTGGATGGAGGTGGCGCAGGGGCTGGGGCACTCACTATTTCGGCAGCGCTGGGGGTAGGAGATTCGGCCTGCTGCTGCTCTGCCGGGCTCGCCGGGGACAAAGATCGCAGATAGGCAATCACAGATCTCTCCTGCTCCGGCGTAGCTACCAAGGGAGACATGCCCCCTGCACGCATTTTTCCGTTTGGATTGCGTAATAGCGCTACCAGTTGGGTATCCGGCAGATTAGCAACGAGAGCGGTCAGAGCCGGGGCGCGTGCGGTTCCGGTCCCGGCCGCGCCATGACAAGCCGAACAGGCGTGAGTTTCGAAGACTTCCTGGCCTGTGGCAATCGAAACAGCTACTGACGCTTTGCTTGGGGAAACGCTGGGCTGGCCGGCGCGCAGCGTCGGCTGAGTGTTATGGGGCTGGGCCGTATGCATCGCGGGCACGTTTGCAGCGCTCGTCCCCAGCGCGCCCAGGTAGCTCACCAGGGCAGACATGTCAAGTGCGGATAGGTCGACCGCCGGCATGGCGCCGGCGCGCATTTTCGCATTTGGAGCGCGCAGCAAGCCAGTTAGCTGATCCGAAGGATATTTGCTGGTAACACCAACCAGACTCGGGGCTGCGGGCGTACCCGCACCATTCTCGCCGTGACACCCGGCACACCCGTGGGCGCCAAAGATGCCCTTGCCCAGCGCAATCGAAGGCTCGACTGGGCCGGCCGCTATCTCGACCGGCCCAGCTCCACCTGGCGTTTCAATATAGGGTTCAAAGGGCGCCTGACTGTATGCCTTTTCCTGTTGATCCTGGAGCGCGATTTGGGCGGCGCTGGTAGGGTCGCGGGCGTCATCCAGGCGGCTCTTGAACCCAAGGAAGATTGCGCCAGCCAGAACAATAGCCACCGCGAGAACGGGAATCGGACGGCGCCAGGGTCGGCGCTCCAGACTGCGATCCAGAAACGGCAGCAAAAAGAACAGCAGAGCCAGGATGCCGGGAACCACGACGATGGCAAATACTACCGTTCGACCCTGCCAGAACTTGAGCCACTCAAACATCGACAGGTAGTACCACTCGGGGCGGGGAAGAAACTGGGTATCTGCGGGGTTGGCGACCGGACCGAGCTCTACGGGATGAAAGTAGGCCAGGATTCCGAGGCCGATCATGAGCAACAGGGCAAAGGCCATGTCCATGATTACCTGGCGGGGATAGAAACCCTCCGCCGGCAGCTTGGGATGTATTGGATCTTCCTCGATAGGACCGGCAGGGCCAGCCTTGCGAAACAACGCAATATGCACACCGATGAATAAGAAAATCGCTCCGGGAAAGAGGAAGAGGTGGGCCACATAGAACCGCGACAGGGTAAGGGTCCCGAGAGCATCGCCACCACGAAGCAGGCGAGTAAGCCATTCTCCAATGAGAGGTATCTCGCCTACGATATTGGTGCCCACGGCGGTTGCAAAGTAGGCCTTTTGATCCCAGGGAAGCAGGTATCCGGTAAAGCCCATGGCCAGAACAAGAAGGGAAAGAAGCGCCCCGGAAATCCAAAGCAGTTCTCGCCGCCCTTTAAACGAACCCCAAAGAAAAGTCTGCAGGAAGTGCAAGGCAAGAACAATGATCATGGCGCTCGAGCCGTAGTAGTGCAGGCTGCGCAGAAACGCGCCTGCCGCCACCTGCTTAGTGATATAGGCCACGCTGGTGTGGGCCGTCTCGGCGGAGGGGACATAATAGAGCGCAAGGGCAACACCGGTAATGACCTGGGAGATAAAGATGAAGAGCAACCCGGAACCGAAGACGTAGGCGAGGCGTGCACCGCCAGGGATCGGCTCATCCAGCGAAACCTGCATGATGCTGCCCAGGCCAGTACGCTTGTTAAACCAACTATAGAGGCGGGTTGGCAGGCTGTTCGCTTGTGTGCTGTCGGCCTTCACGGGATCTTTTGCTTGCATGTTTAGCTCAATATTTCCTGGTTAGGAACATTCGATCGGAAGTACTGGAAGTGGACCATCAGCTTTCCGTCCTCTAACTTGTGCGGCAGCGCATCCATGCTCCGAGGTGGGGGACCGGAGATGCGGGTTCCATCGGGAGCAAAACGTCCCCCGTGGCAGGGGCAGACGAACTCATCCTGCCCGTGTTGCCACGAAATGCTGCAGCCGAGATGAGGACAAATGGCGGAGAGAACCTTCAATTGACCATCTTTTCCGCGGGTCACATACACTGACTGTGACGAAACCACTTCACGCCAGCCATCCCGCTGTTTGAAGTCGATGGTCTTGAGCGCCGGAAGCGCGGGAGTAGCAAACTCATCGGCGGATCCCGCGTCCGACCACCCACTCCGACTGGACTTTGCATACAGGGGATAAAGCGCGTAGCGAAGGACCGGGATGGCGAGAAGCGCACCCATGCCCACGGTTCCTATGCCAAGCAGAACACCGAAGAAGGACCGGCGGTTAATCTCTGGGGCTTCGGTTCCAGATTTTTGTGGATTGAGAGCTGGTCGGTCTTCCATGAGATCTCCTAGAAATTTACCCAGAGGGCAACATAAACGGTGTTGTTGTCAGAGGCATTGCGATTGGCCCCGTCGTAGTTGGTGCTGGCGCCGTTGAACTTGTAATACCCGGTGTATTCGACCGAAAGGTCGATGTTTTGCACCGGCCAGTAACTTCCCTGGAAGATATAGCCGGCGGTGTTTGGACTGCCGTTGTTGCTGCCGGTAACTGGGGCGGGTGCATACAAGAGCGGATCGGCATTGCCAGTGGTCCCGAAGAGGGCACCGGTGGCGGCGAACTTGCTGGCCCAATGGTAGGTGCTGTCCAGTTTCCAGGTATTCAAATGATTGTTGTTGAAAGAGGCTGTTCCGGCAGCTACGGCTCCTGCGAGATCAGAAGACTCATGGATATAAGTTCCATGAGCATCGAGCAGGTTTGCCCCGAAGGGATGCTCATACTGAAAGTCGAAAGACGGGTCGACATAATGGTCCTCCGGCCCGCTAATCGCCGCTGGATGGGAATCGAGCACAATGCCATAGCTTCCAAACATGAAATAGTTGTCACCTACACTCTGCTGCCATGCGGCGCGCCAGTAGGGGGCGACTGCACTTATGTTGTACGGGTAACCGGTTCCTGTGACGGGCGTCGGGCCCCCGGCATGCTCCGAACGGTAGAGCGTTACGTCGGTATATAGGTGCGAGGCGAACATGCTGTATGCGCCGACCCCGGCAACATCCTGGCCCAGGTTTCCATTCATAACCGGCGAAGCGAGGGGGCCTACGCCGGATTCGGTGGAAATCCAGGGATAGCCCCATGCAGGTGTACTGTTCCACAAATCCTCTACGCTGGGGTTGTTGTTGATCGTGATCCCATAAAGCAAGTCATGACCGCCCAACTTGGCCTGGTTGGCGTAGCGCAAATCGGTGTTGTCCATACTGAAGTGGTCATCGGTATGGGTGTACGTCACCTGGGCTAATCCACCGAAGTGCGATGCATAGCCGCCGGCCAGAAAGAGGCTCAACTGCTGAGGAAAGCCGGCAGCGCCGTTCTGTGAGTTTGGCTCATCGGACTGAAAGGCGGTGTCAGACAGCAAGATCATGACAGAGAGCGGTATGTATTTGGAAAGAAGTAGATCTTTCGAGTTACCAACTTTGTCTTTATCCGTGATATCGGTCAGGACATAGCCCTTAAGCTTGAAGTTGCGTCCGAACGGCGTTAGCTCAGGAGGGTTCGTGTGACAGACATTGCAAGAAAGACCGGTTTGACGGGCAAAACTGGGAACCGCAAGAGCTTCTCCCGCGCCGAGCAGGCAAAGCAGAACAAACGTTAATTCAGCTCTAAGCAACATTCCGGTCCTCAGGTTTTCTGGCTGGCTCTTTGGGCCCATCCATTGGTTGTGAAGTGAAGCGACCGTGGCAGGGATCATACAAAACCCCTAACGTCATCGCTTAGTAATAACGACAAAGCCGGTTATCTGTTGAGTTGCTCGTGAAGATTATCGAGAGTCGACCGTGGCGAAATCTGTGCAATTGTGCTTACCAGACCGCCGCATACCTTTTGATGTGCTGGGTTTGGTCGAAATTTGAACTCCGGATGACCATCTACGCTGCGCACTTGCTCCGTCCACGCGTAGGTGTGCTCGGTTGAAGTCTGAAGCCGTGTAATGGTCACCTCCGGTTAGGATCTGCTGTTGGTAACAGTCAGATCGTAGGAGTAGATGGCCATTGCACGATGTGACGAGAATCACATAAGTCTGAAGGGACTATAGTCTTAAAACACCAAGACTTTGGCGGTTCTTGAGGAGTTTCAATGGACGAGACTGGCAGAAAACGTAGCCATCAGTGTCATCGTAGGTTTCTTAGCATCTTTCCCTTCATGGCGGCTGCATTCGTCTGCCGCAGGTATGTTGACTCGCCGGTGGCCACGGCGGATAGCCGTTCCCTTACGAGAAGGCCGTCGTCCACATTCCCCCAATACCCGTATCGACCGTCAGCTCGCATCGGCTCCCCTCGGCCTCATTTTCGAAAACCCTGTGCAATTGCACAGTCTGGGAAGTCGCCGAAGTCGCCAGTACCACACTAAATTGGCGGCACAGGAGAGGATACTTCACGATGAAGACACGACGACTCCCGCGCGCCGCGCGGCCTGGATTCGGATCTGGGCGCAGGCTGTGGGATGGAGCACTCATTGCTACACCATTTTGAGGAAAGCGTTGCGATCGGGTCGATACTCAGTGGTCGACTTAATCAGTGAAACATTTTGAACGGAGAGACCATGACGTCATCGGATAACAAGCGGCTACTGGCAGCCTTAAACGAAAACTGGCAAGCCGAGATGGAGGGCTTCTCCACCTACTCGGCACTCGCCAAGAACGAGAGTGATCCACACCGTCGCAACGCATTGCGTGGCCTCGCAACGGCGGAGAGGCACCACGCAGACCTCTGGGCTGAGCGCATCAGGGCGCTGGGCGGGACAGAGCCCCAGTACCGCGGCGATCCGGGAGGTCAAGCTGCATCGCTGGCCAACCGCGTAGGCGGACCCGATTTGGCACTCCGCCGACTGGAGATTGATGAAGGTCGCGACATCGCGAAGTATGGCAAGCAGCTCAAAGCGCTCGGTGATGAACCGAGCATAGCCATTCTGGAGGAGGTGATTGCGGATGAGCGTGAGCATTACGCAACCCTGGGAAACCTGATCCGCTCCCGCGGGGCACTTCCAGCATTGCCCCCGGAACAGGCTCAGGCAGCCCTCGATGAGCTTGTTGCGGCACGTGACAAAGGACACTCACAAGCCGCGGGTTGGGTTGGCGACGCTATTTATGGGATCAATGACGGTCTCGGTTCCATCTTCGGCATCGTCTCCGGGGTGTCCGGCGCGACTTTGGGCAATAGTCACTTTGTCCTGATCGCCGGCCTTGCCGGTATGGTAGCCAGTGCATTGTCGATGGGCTCTGGAGCGTATCTCGCTGCCAAGAGCGAACGGGAAATCTACGAGGCTGAGTTTGCGCGCGAAAGGGAAGCGGTCGAGGACAATGAAGCCGAAGGCCGGGAAGTGCTGTCCCTTAGCTATCAGATTCGCGGTCTCCCTGAAGAGGACGCACAGCGCTTCGTAGAACATCTGGCGAGAGACAAAGAGCAATTGATTCGCGCACTTGCTCGCGAGCGCATGAACACCACAGAAGAGGGATTGAGCAAACCCTGGGTATCGGCTATCTCTGGCGCATTGTCGACCGCAATCGGGGCATTCATTCCCATTATCCCGTTCTTCTTTATGACCGGCATACCAGCAGTCATTGTCGCTGCCATCGTCTCTCTGCTCGCGCACTTCGCTGTCGGAGCCTCGAAGTCTCTTATTACGATCCGGTCATGGTGGGCGAGTGGCTTCGAGATGACCTGGATCGGCGCTCTTGAAGGAGTCGTGACCTACATCATCGGAATAGGCCTCGGAAAAATAGGCGGAGGCTAAAAATCATGCGAAGAATCCTAGTTGGGCGATTCCCCTTTCAGGAAGGGAGAACCGACCGACTGAAGGCGATTCCCGGTAGTCAACCTGTGGATGGGTGACATGCTCTGAGGAGGGCCACGCACGCCTTTACGATTAGACCCGCATCTGAAGAGAGTCGCTTTAGTGGGAGTCGCCGTCGTGGTCGACATCGCCTGCTGGGGGCGCTTTGCGGGAAGCAGAGCTCAACGTGACCGTGTCGCTAGGCGAAGAAGGTGGCTGCGGTACAACCGGGCCAGATGATTCCGACGCAACCGGGGCGGATGCTGGTTTGTGAACCTCAGGCGCGATTACGGCAGGAACACCAGAACTGATAGCAGACACGGTCATGGATATTACCTCCTTTACTCTATCTATCGGCCAACTCGGGGGATTGGACCAACAAAGACTTAACAAGGGCACGGTTTTGCTGAGGGCAACTTTTTGCAAAAAGGAGGCTTCGTTACTACAACTTTCCCGCTATGCAACTCTTAACGTATTAAGATTTAGGTTGCATGGAGTCTTAATAGTTTAAGATGTTGAAGGGAGGCCTTGAAGCTCACAGAAACACCTCGCTGGCCAGCTTTCGGGCGGCAAGGGTGACTGAACGTGGCCGTTTTTGCTGCTGGTAATGCGCCACGACAAGGCTTGTCGATTAAATGACCATTCATCAATTACTTCGCCGGCCGCTTGTGTTGCTGTTATGCCTGGTCTTTCCTTCGAGCCACGTTTGGTGCACAAGTTTACCCGTTCAAGTCCAACCGCAGGCGATAGAGGTCGTCGCCCAGATGGTGCAGGCCGAAACGGCCGCAATGAAAAATCGCCAGCGATTCCAATACACAAGGGAGGTGCGGTCGACTCGCACGAAGGGCCATCTCTGGAACGAATTGGTGGTAGAAACACCGGAGGGTCGCATGCACCGTCTTCTCTCTGAGGATGGTAAGCCGTTATCCGCCGAACATGCTAAGGCCGAAGATGACCGTATCGCAAATCTGGTAAATCACCCGGATGACTTCCGCCGTGAAGGCCAGGAGCGAAGAGACGATGAGGGCCGGCTGACGCGTTTATTAGAAGATCTCCCCAGAGCTTTTCTGTTCAGGATCGATGGCTCCCAAGGCCACTGTACCCGTATTACATTTCAACCGAATCAGTCGTTTGAGGAGCAGAGCTATGAGGATCGGGTGATTCACGCCATGTCAGGGGTATTGTTCATTCATACCACCGACATGCGGCTGTGCGGCATCGATGCACATCTTGACCACAAAGTGGAGTTCGGCTTTGGCCTGCTCGGCGAGGTGAGCGACGGTAGCAGTTTTTCAATCACTCGGGAGGAAGTCTTTCCCGGGCAATGGAAGACGGCAAAGCTTCGCATCCATGTGAATGGAAGCATGCTTCTGCTGAAGAGCTTCTCCCGCGATGAAGACTCATCCCACTGTGGTTTCGAAAAGGTCGCCAACAACCTGTCGGTGGCCCAAGCGGCAGCGATCGCTTGCTCAAGCGCTTCGAGCCGCGTCGTTTCCGTCGCATGCCCTTCCGGCAAAACCAGGCCTATCGACGGATGATCATCTTTTCTTCGTCCAGCCTGCCCAAGACGCACACGCGACGTCTAATCCCTATAGCCCAGGCTGAGGACTCTGCGCATTGACCACGGCTTACCTGAACCGTATCGCCATTGCCGTACCCGATCACGATGTGCATGACGCCTTCGTCGTCTTCGCCGAGCAGATGCTTGCCGACCCGCGGCTACGCCCGGTCTTCCGCCGCATGGTGAGCCGCGCCGGCATCGCGCATCGCTATTCGTCCCTCGATCCGCAGAAAGATTTGGGGCAATTCTCGTCGCACGGCACGCATGAGTTCTATCGGCTAGGCAACTTTCCCAACACGGCGCGGCGGATGGAGCTGTTCGAGCAGAACGCTCCGGTGCTGATGCGGAAGGTCGTGGACCGGCTTGCGCTCAATGAGAAGGAACGCTCCGGTATAACGCACGTGCTGGTGACCTGCTGCACGGGGCTCTATGCGCCGGGGCTGGACTTTGAGATCGTCGACCACCTCGGGCTTCAGGCCGGCGTGGAGCGTACGATGGTTGGCTTCATGGGGTGCTATGCGGCGATCAATGCGCTGAAGTTGGCGCGGCACATCGTGCGCTCTGAGCCGAAGGCTGGTGTGCTTATGGTCAACCTGGAGCTGTGCACGCTGCACTTCCAGGAGACGCAAGATCTGGAGCAGGTGCTCTCGTTCCTGGTCTTTGCCGATGGCGCGGCGGCGAGCCTGATTACCGCGTGCGAGCAGGGCTTTGCTCTGGACAGCTTTAAGGCGGTGACGGTGCCCGAGACGAGGGGTCTGATTACATGGAAGATCCGCGGGCTGGGATTCGACATGATGCTCTCCGGACAGGTGCCGGCGGAGTTGGGCCGCGCGTTACATGAGGGCGAGCTGATGGCCGAGCGCGATGACATCGATCTGTGGGCGGTGCATCCCGGCGGACGGTCGGTTCTGGACGCGGTGGAGAAAGGGCTGGAGCTGCCGGTCGATGCGCTGGCGGCGTCGCGGGAGGTGCTGTCATGCTTCGGCAACATGTCGTCGGTGACGGTGATGTTTGTGCTGCAGCGGATGATGCAGCAGGCGCGGCCGGGGCAGCGCGGGTGCGCGATGTCGTTTGGCCCGGGTCTGACGGCGGAGACAATGCGCTTTCATGCGGTCTAGTGCGGAGATCGGATTCAGGCTGCGAGCCTCTCCGCGCGAGCTGCCGGAGCTGATGGATGGTGACTGTAGCTATGAGGATTTCCGTAGCTGCCTGCGCAGCCTGGAGCAAGTCAATCGCTGGCTGCTGGGGTATCGACCGACGATGGCTTGGCTGAAGCGGCTACCGCATGGACTGCGTGATCCGGTGCACATCGTCGATGTGGGCAGTGGCGGCGGCGATCTGCTGCGGCAGATTGCCGGCTGGGCACGGAGGCGCGGCATTGCTGTGCAGTTAACGGGAATTGACTTGAATCCTTATGCGGCGCGTGCGGCAGCGGAGTCCACGCCGAAGGAGTTAGGAATCACTTGGGTGACCGGCGATGCACTGGTGTATCGGCCAGAGAAGCCGGTGGATATCGTCGTGAGTTCGCTGATGGCACATCATCTGGAGGATGAAGAGATCATCGCGCTGCTGCGGTGGATGGAAGCGACTGCGCAGCTCGGCTGGTTTATCAATGATTTGCAGCGGTCGGAGTGGAGTTGCCGGATGTTTGCGTGGGTGGGGCGAATGGTGGAGTGGCACCGGTTTGTGCAGCATGATGGGCCGGTGTCCTTCCGTCGAGGCTTCCGGGAGGAGGACTGGGTGCGGTTGCTGGCGGCGGCTGAGGTTCCTCGGAAGGCATTGACGGTGGAGCATTGGCGGCCGGGGCGGTTGTGTGTGGGGCGATGGATGAGAGGTGGCTGTTGATGGTTGGAGGCGGGCAGACTGGGATTTCGGCGGTGTGGCTAGC
The DNA here is from genome assembly GCA_963743365.1 of uncultured Acidobacteriaceae bacterium. Classification (GTDB taxonomy): domain Bacteria; phylum Acidobacteriota; class Terriglobia; order Terriglobales; family Acidobacteriaceae; genus PALSA-350. The sequence goes on along the minus strand of CAVUQE010000029.1, from coordinate 256,369 downwards.
GTGGGCTGATGTCGATTGGGGTGAGCGGCTCTCGCTGGTCGCTAAACTCGGTAGCAAGAGAACAGTAACGCAGTGTTTTCCGTCCCTTAGAGGATTTCGCCTCATCACGTCTAACCATCTGCGAGGGGAATAATAATGGCAACTTCCACGCAGCACCCAATTAGCCCCACTCGTTCCAGATCGAGAAGCCGTTTCAGATCCAAAACCGTTCTCTGGATCTCCCTTGGCCTCACCGCGCTCTTCGTCTTCATCACCTCAGAAGTTCTCCTGATCACCGACTATCCGATGTACCACGCCTACCGTCTGCAGGTTATCGCCGATCGTCATCTTCTCATCCCGCATACGCTCTTCGGCATGATGGCTCTTCTGATCGGCCCTATCCAGTTCTCATCACGATTTCGCCAGCGTCACCTCAAGATCCATCGCGTCCTCGGCCGCATCTACGTCTTCTCTGTCTTCATCGGCGCCGCAACCGGAGTGGCCCTCGCCAGCGGCCGTCCGGGCTTCCCCGGAACCTCGATGCAGGCTGCCGCCTGGGTGGTCTGCACCACCGCCGCCCTCATCACCGCGCGCAACCGCCAGATCATCCAGCACCGCCAATGGATGGCCCGCTCCTACGCCGTCACCTTTACCTTCGTCTCCAGCCGTGTGCTGAACCTCTGGCCCCGTTACTGGAGCCACCTCGGGGATTCCTTAGCCGCCGTCGGCGTGATCGCCTTTACTCTCGCCTCGCTGCTTATCGTTGACCTCGGCCTTAATTGGCGCGAGCTCACTACTCGCCGTGAATGATTAAGGTTCACGTATCGCATTTAGAAGAAGGAGATCCCGTAACAATGTCCAATCTGAATCAGAATCCTTTGCAAGATGAAGTTCTCGTCCTGGGTGGTGGAGTGGCTGGTTGTGCGGCTTCGATTGCGCTGGCCCGCAAGGGACGAGTCGTTACGCTCATTGAGCGCGAGCCCACACCGCAGCATAAGGTTTGCGGAGAGTTCCTAAGCGGTGAGGCCCTTGAGGACCTTCATGCGCTTGGCATCGAGGTGGCCTCGCTTGGCGCTGTGCCCATCGACTACGTTCGCCTGGCCGCTGCCAGGCGCGCCGCGCAGGCTCCGTTGCCTTTCCCCGCAGCCTCCCTAACGCGCAAAGCACTTGACACAACGCTCATCGCCGAGGCTGTCGCCGCAGGGGTCCGGGTAGAGCGCGGCCGCAGCGTGCAGGCGCTCAGCCGCACGAGATCCAACTTTTGGCAAGCTACGCTCGACGACGGCACCACTCGTGAGGCCCCAGTGGTCTTTCTGGCCACGGGCAAGCACGATGTCCGCGGCCACTTGCGTCCGAAGGACCCACAGCGATGGGTCGCCTTCAAGATGTATTTTCGCTTATCGTCGGCGCAGGCCTCTGAGCTGTCGGGCGCCTCCGAGCTGATGCTCTATCCCGGAGGCTATGGCGGTATCCAACCGGTGGAAGGCGGTATTGCAAACCTGTGTTGTGTGGTGCAACAGAAATATCTTGCACGTGTGGGTCATCGCTGGGAGAACTTCCTTGCGAACATGCAGCAGCACTGTCCTCACCTCGCTATGAGGCTTGCCGGCGCGGAGCCGTTGCTCGCTAAGCCGATCGCCGTTACCCATATCCCATATGGTTACATTCGCCGCACAACAGAGAATGGGCTCTATTGCATCGGCGATCAGGCAGCCGTCATCCCCTCATTCACCGGCGATGGCATATCTATCGCACTGCATACGGCCCGTTGTGCCGTCGCTGCGTATCTTGCAGAAGAGCCGGCATCGCTATTTCAGGCTAAACTGCGCTCCGCACTGCTGGCCCAGATGCGCCTTGCTGAATTCGCCGCCGATGGCCTGAACAACCCACTCGCGCGCGCTGTATTGCCGTTTTGCCTTAAGGTCTGGCCCGGGGTGATGCGGGTGACGGCAAGGCTGACACGCGTTGCCCAGCAGGCCACTGTTCCTGCCCCCGCAGTCGCCAGTTGAAATCGAGCCGCGCTCAAACAACACTCAGTCGTTCACGCCGTAGGGGAGATGCAATGAAATCCTTCGCAATGTTCGCCCTCGCTGTCCTGCTCGCTACGGGCGCGATGGCCCAGCAGCAGACCTTCGTCGCCAACCCCGATGCCAGCGAGGTCAAGATGACGCTGAAAACGACCCACGAGGTGGTCAACGGCACCTTTCACATCCAGTCCGGATCGCTTGAGTTTGACCGTGGCGCTGCTAAGATGTCGGGTTCGGTGGTCGTTCTCGCCGGCAGCGGCAAGACCGGCAATGGCAGTCGCGACAAGAAGATGAACAAGGACATCCTGGAGGTCGAACAGCATGCAACTATCTCCTTTGAGCCCAAGTCCTACGCTGGCGCTATCGCTCCATCAGGAGACTCAACCATCCAGGTGACCGGTATCTTCACACTCCTCGGCACGCCTCACGAGATCACCATCCCCATCCTTGTCCATCTGGAAGGTACAACCGCAACGGCCAAGGCTCATTTGGTCATACCGTACATTCAATGGGGACTGAAGGATCCAAGCTTTTTGTTCTGGAAAGCGGACAAAGACGTCGCGATTGACCTCGTCCTTACTGGCCGGCTTTCGCAATAGAGGGCCGCATTCTTTTATACGCAATGATGTCATGCGTAGCATGAGGGCTGAAGCGAATTGAGCGCCCAGCCACGTCGTCAGAACTTCCAATCGCAATTCATCATTGCACGTGCCCGCAAAGTAGGATTCTTCGGTATGCCCTCAATCAACTCAGGGGCGAGCTGAAGTTGCTCAAAATCCCGTTTGCAGGCCGATAATCGCGAAACCACTAATCAGAAACGAGAAAAGCTTCTTCAGCCGACGTCAAATTGACCCTAGCCAAAGCAGCTTCTTTGTTTTGGACCGCCTCGAATGCCAGTCGGAGGTAACTCTGACCAGCTCTCAACATTCTCGAACAGAAATAGAGCAGCCAACCGGCCCTTCGAGTTCACGAAGGCGAGATGCTCATCGTGAACCTTAACGCGGGCAGCAACCACAGCGTCAGTGGCGATGTCAGGTGTCTTAAACCGGACGATGTATGTTTTATCGGCCAACCGGTTTCCAATAGTCTCCTCGATATAACCTGCATGCTCGATCTCCAAGAGATTGAATCCGGAAGTGTCAACAACGTCTCCTGATTCCAGCACGATTCTAAACATGCTCGCGTCGACTGATGATTCGATGTCCTCGAGGTTAATAGGCTTGGAAACCGCCGCAACATACCCAACATGCTCTGCCAGACCGGGCTGTTCTACCCAGACCTTCGCTCCTACAATATCCTGGACTCTCATGGCCTCTCTTACCCCTTCGCTTAAGGCCTTAAGAGTATCTCATTTTAAGCTGACTTGCGGGCGAGGATTTTGAGAGCCGCCTGTCCAACCGGTCGACCGGCGAGATGTCCCAAGGGGTTCGTTTTCAGGAGCGGCAGGACTTTCGCCTTCAGGTCGACAATCTCCTGAAGGGTGGCTAGTGCATCTTGCAAAATTTGGTGTTCTCGGTTTAGCGCTCCCATATGTCCACCTAACTGTTCACCCTTTTATGTGGTTTACGTTACGTGACAAGCCATCTCAAGTGAAAGGGTGGTGGCCCAGCCCCAACAGTGCCGCCGTTCGAGGCATGCCTATCGAGGAGAGAACAACCGCACTTTAGCCCCGCCTCCGCCGTGGCCCCATGCTGCTTCTCAGTGGAAGGATCCTTCGGGCGCAGACAATCCACTTGGACGTAAAACTAGGTTGTGCGTATCACTAAGAAGCCGATATGCGGCATTCTCGGCTGATGAGAAATCGTCTAGTTTATCCGAGAACACGAAGTGCGGGAAGAACCCAATCTTGCAAATTCCGGTCGGATCACGCCTACCGGAAAGTGATCCGCAATACAGCATGAAGGCATCACTCAGGGGTCGAGCACTCTCCGAGTCAAACACCGGCGCCCTTCCCCATTGTTTCCGAAAAAGGTTCTCATTTCTGATGGAAGATTCTGTTGTTAATGTCTGGCCAAAACTCCTTAAAGAGGTTCGATCCAGCGTCGATCGCTATACTCGTCAACCAAAGTTGATAGGTGTTGGAGAAGGTGCGCTCCTGGGTGGGGTAATAAAGACTAGAGATCCCCGCGGCAGCGCCTGCGCCGAAGACCTCGGAAGCATTGAAGGTTTCATGGCCATTATCTTTTCGTGTGATGACTGCACGTGACAAAGAGTATCCAAGCCGCTTTGCCAAGCCGCCGTGACCGAGCGTGTAGTACCGGGAATCCTGGTGCAGAGCTGTGGGAAGAAGGAACTCAACCCAAAGGTTTTCGTCTACATAGTCAGCATAGGCGTGCCAGTAATAACGTCCGTAGCCCGTTGCGCCGTGCTGAAATTCCGGGGTTGCGTTGCGCGCCTGTGCGATTCCGGCTTGGATGGCCACAAAAATGAAGGCAGAATAATCGACGCTATCGAGTACCCCTGTAGTGAACTTGTCTTTGATGGTTTGGGGCGGAAGCTTCTCATCCACGCTAACTGCTCTGAAGTTGGGAATAATGTAGAGAATTCGTTTGGTCTGCTTTCCACTATTGGGAACCTGGCTAGTAAGCGCACCATCCTTGTCGACAGAGGGAGCGGGAGTGTTGTGACCATTCTGCTGCCCCACAACGCCCGGGGCGTCGGGCAATGAGCTGGCATTCGCCTCCACCCCGCGCGCGCTAGGTGCAGCGACCCGCCTCTGCGCCGCCAGTCCGCTGGTTTCGGGAAAACATTGTCCGAACGCCATTGTCCCAGGACAAAGGCCAACATACAGACCCAATGCTGTGATCGATGCAGTAGTCAATCGCAAATTGTCATACTCTCTTAGGAACTCGGTTAGGGACCGCTCAGCGCGCAGGTTTATCGATCGATCGAGGGGGGTTGCTGCACTTCCGCTGCGTGGAAGAGGCTCCGGCTTGGCGATGTTGTCACTTCGATACGGGTATCTTTGCGAAAAACAACATCGTGTCCCCGGGCCACCCATCGTTCGTAAAAAGATAAACCGGCTGCATAAAAGCCAATTCCGGCTGAGAGATTGCGAGAACTCGCAACGATGCCGACCACTCGGCCAACGATGCCAAAGCCGTTCGAGGCTACGGCGCTGTTGCCTGCCACGCTACCATCGTCGTCGAAAGCGCGACCCGCCAAAAGAGTGAGCGCGAGAGGAATGGCGGCTCGGTTCGTGGATTTCGGTTGTGCACCACCCTCCGCATCAAGTTGCAAGTCCGAAGACTTGGATGCATCCGCGCCCGTGAGCGTACCATCGACGTGCTGAGAAAGACCGTCGGGGAGCTTTAGCTCCCGAAAGCGAAATCGAAGCTTGCCCGAGCGGCCGAACCATCGCGCGGCTTTGGCCTGCGTGACTGTTCCAATCAGCTGAGACCCTTGGGGGATCTCCAAAGTGTGGCTTGCGTCAAAGATCGGCTCGGCGACGACAGCCTCGAAAGTGTCTCCGGCCTTTTGTTGTGCCGAACTGATTGTCTCTTCGAGATAAGCGTGTAGTTGCCAGGATCGCTCGCGCAAAGCAGTTGCGTCTACGCGCTGAGGCAAAGGATCTTTGGATGGTCCTGGGCTCACCCATCCAGCAAAACTGTCTGGTCTCAGAGACAAGGGTTGCTCCAGAGAAACCGTCCATGCGGTCCCAGATTCAATTCTCTCCGGATGGTAAGGCAACTGGCTGTAAATGGCCTGCACCAACCGGTCACCACGACCGGGGGCAGTCACCAAGGCAACTGTATCTTTCATTTGCTGCTTCGCGCGATGCAGTTGCTCTGCAAGAAACGGGCGCTTGTTCGCGGAAGCTGGAGCGGAAAGGTGCAAAACCGGTGCCCCATCCGACGCATTCTCACTCACGATGGGTTGCACGGATCCGTCCGGCAGCATCAGCTGATCAAATTGCACAATAGGAACGTGAAAAGGAGTGAAGTCCCCCCTAAGCCGGGAATGTATGCGATGGCTTCGATCTGGATTTAGCTTGACCACCTTCCCGCTCAGTATGCTGCCTGCAGGAATCACCAGTCGATTTTCGGCATACACCGGGTATAGTAGATAACCTTTCAAGGGTTCGCCCTTTTTCATGGGAACATGTTTCCCAAGCTGTATCGGCAGAGGAGTGGAAGATGGAATTTGAACCAACGCTTGCTGAGCGCGGGATCGGACCGGAGCAAAAACGAAAACCGGTATGAGGAGAAGATGTATCAGGGCACAATTATTGTTCAACCGCAATCTCCTATGCTCTCCCTGTTCAGCCGAAAATCACCACAGCTTTCAAAGTCTTGATGGAACAGAAAGCGAAGTCGCCGGAGATTCAGGAACTTTTTTGTATGTTGAGCCTGACAGATGGAGTTGTCCCAAAGGCTGTTGCACCGCTCACCCGCTCTTTCTTCTTCCAGGAACCTTGTCGTCGCTTTGGCGAGATTGAAGCCATTGAAGTCATTCGACCGGCGCAAGGCTCATAATGTCCTTGCCTCGCTGGTCACGACCCTGGTGCGACATCGCATTCGATCGTTGATTAGCAGTTTCTCTTGGAGCATCGTTTGCACCCAGCACTCAGCGGGATCAGAAATTGTGTTCGACGGGTAGAGCCGGTCAGTTACGAATTAGAATTATGAACGCCCCCGCCGCTGTAACTCCGATGACAATTATGGCTGCAATTGCGAAGAGCAAATACGCAGTCGGAAGATCCTCATCGTCTACCACCATCTGGTTCCCCCTGACGCCACTCTGGTGACGTTTATAAGCTCTGCGGCGGCGCGAAGCCGACGAAGATCAAAAAGCTAGCCGACATCTAGTCTTAATGTATTAAGACTAGATGTCAAGTACAACCTCAATAGAAGACCTCGACCCGCCGAACATGATCCGCCACGACCCACGATCAGGCAATCGCTGGAACATCTTCATCTGACAAAGAAAACCCGGGCGTGGTCCGTCGCCGCAAAATAGACGCAAGGGAGGGCCACAAGAACATCCGAAGTGTTGGATTCTCTTCTGCAACTCGGCGCTGTTTCTCAGCAGGCCAACGGATTTTGGCTGTGACTGCGAGCTTATTGGCGCGCGTGACGGATTGGGAGGTCAGACGCATCGTGGGTTCTCTCAACCTGGAGCCAACACGAAAGGCACGAGTTAAACTACGACGACACGGAGATAAAATATTTTGGGTCCGTTCTGTTGGTTCTAGTTTTCGTTGCGGTAGTTTTAGCCGGTTTTCACGGAGAGAAGGGGGAAATTTCGTTGGAGAGCTATCATGCGTTACCGGTGATGCTGTTGATCGCCGCGAGCCTCTCCGCCCAAGTTATTCCGCACACCGAAGCTGAGACACTGTCCGGCAAGAAGATCTTGTTGCCAGAGGCATCCAGTGGGCATCCCGCAGTCTTCGTCGTCGCATTCAGTCGTGCAGGCGGTGACTCTTCCGGTCGATGGGTCAAACAGTTAAGACAAGATTCCACGACAGACAGCAACGTGCAAATTTATAGTATGGCGGAGTTGCAGGATACTCCCAAAATAGTCCGCGGCGTGATCCGGCACAATTTGCAAGGAAACATCCCGCAAAATGAACGGGACACATTCATTGTCCTCTATCAGGACGAAGTTGTCTGGAAGAAGTTAGCGGGCTTTTCCGACCCGAACGACGCCTACATACTCCTGGTTGATTCAGCCGGCAGAATCCGATGGCGCGCCCACGGAAGAGCTCCTGATCAACAGGATGTGAACGAGTTTAGAAAAGAAATCAGTAAGATTCTGGACGGTAAAACCTGATTTCAAGCATGCTTTCCGCTCATAGAGATTGAAAAGCGAGATTGGGTTTCGTAAGAAAATAGGGTCAGAGTAGCTGTCAACTTGGAGCGACTCACATTTTACTTTAGCGGAGGCGCAGCTCTCGATCCATTGAAACTGCCGCTTGAGTCCAGTGGAAATGCCGGCGCACGCTTCGCACTGGGTGCGAGGCCTCACGCTGAACGAGAGCTACGCCGTCACGTCACGGCTTCCCAAGCGGCGGGGCGCTACCCGGGCCAGCAAGCGCGTGGAATCGAGCGCCGGCAGGGGGAGCTCACGTTGTTCACCGAGCGGATAACGGCAGCGTGACCCGCCCGATCACTACGCCACACTAGCTTTCCCTATCGACGCCACCCCGGTGTTCATCTCTGCTGTACTTTCTTAAGAAGTTACCATTTTACTTACCGCGGAGTTACGGGTGTCTTAAGCTGTTAAGATTCTCACTTTCATTCGTTTCAAAATGAGCTACTATCGGTACATATTTTAGTGCTACCGACGCCCTTCCCCGGGGCGATAGCCACTTGAAAGACGGCGGAGTGTTTCATATCGAAAGATCTTCGTCGCGATCGAATGATTTGCGTGGAAAGGCTGTTTGGCTGTGGTTATTGGCAACACAAAAGTGACATGCATCTGACGTAAATGTGACACCCCTGGTTTTAACTGTGGCGTACTGTTCGTTTCAGAAGCGGCACGAGGTCGACTCGTAGACCCACGCACCCGACAGGCCACTGTATTTCCCCCTTTGCTTGGTTGCTGTATAAGACGCTCTTCCCCCCGGCAACAACTGATTAAGAGCGGAGTGTCTCGTATCGAAACACTTCGTTGTGATCGACCATTGTTGAATGGCCAGGCTGACGCGCCCCTGCCCGTCACCTGGCGTTCACGCCACCGGAGGATAACTATGACTACGTCTCTCGTCGCCCCAGAAATTCGTGACCTCTCGCCCATTAAGCGCCAGATTGATAGCGAAATTGACAGCCTGGTTGCTGCCCTGCCTGATCCTAAAGACCTCACTCCCGAACAACGGCGTGGGATCATCGCGCGATACAGCGCCGTTCTCGAAGGTAACTTCATTTATTGGATGACGGCTGCCTATTTGTCTGTCCGGTCGGAGGAGGCACGACCCATCCTGGTTGACAATCTTCGGGAAGAAATTGCGGATTGTCATCCCGAGATGCTACGGAGGTTTGCGATTGCCGCGCATGCCTACCCGACAGAGTCAGACGCCATGGCGGTGCGTGATGGTTTGACGAAGGTACGCACATTCCTGGGACGCCTGCAGGGAGTACAGAACGTACTTACCATGGGCTTTTTTGAAAGCTACATTCAACGATTTATGTCGTACTTGGCTGACCTTGCAGTGGCCCAAGGCTCTACCGACCTCGAATATACCGACGTGCACGGTGTTTGCGACATTGCTCACTCCGAAGGCCTCTTGAAGGCGCTCTCGGCGGAGGCAGCGATCAATCCACCCGATCCGGCAGCCGATATGTTTGAAGGCGTTAACATGCTTCGCGCTCTGATCCAGGCAATCAACGGAAACGGGCATGCGAGCGTACGAGCGGCCTAAATGGCAGTGCGGCTTTGCGCGAAGGCCCCTGTAGCCGGTTTCCTGTTGGTGGGGCCATTCGTCCAGGAACGGCCAAGCTCTCTGTGTACCCTGTGCCCGGCGGTTGGCTGCCCGGGCACAAGGGATGCCATCTACCCGCCCAGAGAGCAGGTTAGAGGGAGGACCGAAGTGAATGTTCGAAAGGAAATCGTAACCCAATTCGAGCAAGTTGCTCGGGAACAAAATAAACGGCTTGCTCCCTTGACGGACGAGCTGGAACTTTTGCACTCAGGGCTCGATTCACTTTGTTTCGCTATCCTTGTAAGCCGGCTTGAAGACTCCCTCGGGCTCGATCCGTTTTCGGCTTCGGAAGATACCCAGTTTCCGGTTACGTTCGGCGATTTCGTCAACCTTTATGAGCATGTTGCAAAATAGTCCGGCCTCGCTTTGGGAGGCGGTCAGCACCGCCGTCGACACCTGCGATCCTTTTGTTTCCAGCGCGGAGACAAGCCTCCTTCTACGCGATTTGCTGACTGGCTCTTTGCTTGGGGGCCGATCCCAGGAACTAAGTGGGAGTTCCGTTCTCATTGCGACCACGGACCAGCTGATCGCCGCGGCGGCTCTGATCGAGCTCGACGGGGTGGCGCGCCGCATGGTTTTATGCCCACCCGACGTACTGGAAGAATATCTCCCTTCGATCGTCGAGTCTGCGGAAGTAGATGCAATTGTTTCCGATCGGATCATCAAAGACCCGGGAACTGCCAGCGTGAGCTCTTTTATTCATTGCGACGGAAAAATCATCCCTAAAGATTATGCCTCACCCGGCCGCTACGAGACCGAATGGGTGCTCCTGACGTCGGGGACTACTGGAGTGCCGAAGCTGGTGGTCCATACGTTGGCCAGCTTGGCAGGAGCGATCGGCTGCCAGCCCGGAAATGGCCGGGTGATTTGGAGTACATTCTACGATATCCGCCGTTATGGAGGTTTGCAGATATTGTTGCGCGCCCTCCTGACCGGTAGTTCACTGCTCTTGTCGGACCCACAAAGATCGACCGCCGACTTCCTGGCCCGCGTTGGCGCGCATGGAGTAACCCACATCTCCGGCACACCGTCGCATTGGCGACGCGCCCTGATGAGTTCTTCCGCTCACCTGATTGCCCCCGAATACATTCGTTTATCGGGAGAGATTGCCGATCAGGGAATCCTCAACCATCTTGCGCAGGTCTACCCGCAGGCACGCATCGCTCACGCCTTTGCCACCACCGAAGCTGGAGTTGCCTTTGACGTCAACGACGGTATGACCGGGTTTCCCTGCAGTGTGCTGGAGCGCACGCCGGGCGTTGAAATGAAAGTCGAGAATGACTCTCTTCGCATTCGCTCTCCGCGCACAGCAAGCCGGTATCTGAATGAACTGCATGGCCCACTTAAGGATGCCGACGGTTTCGTCGACACGACGGACATTCTCGATCTGCGAAACGAGCGCTACTACTTCGTTGGCCGGCGTGATGGCGTCATCAATGTTGGTGGCTTGAAGGTGCATCCGGAGGAAGTGGAAGAGGTGATCAATCGTCACCCTAAGGTTCGGATGTCGCTGGTCCGAACCAAGAAGAGTTCCCTCATCGGCGCGCTCGTGGTTGCGGATGTTGTTTTACGCTCGGCACCTGGGCCTGAAAGCAACGGCGATCGTCACGTTCTGCAAGACATCTTGCTGCTATGCCACGAGGAACTTGCTTCTTATAAGGTTCCGGCCACTATTAATTTCGTTTCCAAGCTGCCCGTCGCTGATTCCGGGAAGCTCATTCGGCCACGCCATGCGTAATGTGATTGCCATCATGACAGAAGACGCGGGGAGCAGGCGTGAGCTCATTCGAAGCAGTTGCGGCCGCACCCCAGTAGTGTTTCGCCGGGCAGAGCATCCGCCTCGATCGGGAACTCTATGACCGTATTCAAAAGGGCGGCGTTCGCCTTTAGGTCTGTAGTTGCTTGTGTTTTGGGGGAAGCTACCAATGTTCATCGATGAACTCCGCTGCGATTTCACACAACTGCAGTCCGATATTGCGCACGGCCCCATTCTCCCCACGGTGACCTCGGAAGAGATCAGAAGCTATCTCGCGTCTCGCTACCAATTCAATCGAACGTTGCCGCTCGAGGAAGTGATCGCCGATGTAGAGAAGATGCTGCGTACCTGGCAGGTGCAGGTGACGCATCCTCACTACTTCGGGCTGTTTAACCCCAGCGTGACGCTCGCATCGGTGGTTGCAGACACGCTGGTCGCCATGTACAACTCCCAGCTGGCCAATTGGCGCACCTCGCCGGCAGCCAATGAGATCGAGCGGTATACGCTTGGTTGGCTCTCGGCGAAATTTGGGCTGCCCGCAGATGCCATTGCTACGTTCACCAGTGGCGGAAGCGAGGCCAACCTCTCAGCGGTGGTTGTTGCTTTGACCAAAGCCTTTCCCGCTTATGGCGAACATGGTCTTGGGCACCTGAACGCCACGCCTTCTATCTATCTGACCCCGGAAGCCCACAACGGCTATAACAAGATCGCTCATATGACCGGACTCGGCCGCAGAGCGCTGCGGGTCATACCGACGTGCAGCGATCTGAAGATGAATCTTAGGGAACTGCAACGCCAAGTTGCGGAAGATCGAAAGAACGGCTTCGCTCCCTTTATGGTGATCGGGACGGCGGGAACCACGGCAACCGGAGTGATCGACCCGTTGCTCGAGTTGGGGCAATTCTGCCGCAACCAGGGGCTGTGGTTTCACGTCGATGCCGCGTGGGGCGGTAGCGCCATCCTCGCGCCAACCCTCAAGCATTATCTGGCCGGCATCGAAGATGCCGATTCCATCACTTGCGATGCGCATAAGTGGCTCTCGGTTCCCATGGGATGCGGAATGTTCTTCTGCCGCCACCGGGAAACGGTCAGCGAAGCCTTCCGCGCAGACGTCACTTACATGCCAAACAAACAGGACGGGCCGGTGTTCGATCCCTTGACGACTTCCGCCCAGTGGTCGCGGCGCTTTATTGGCCTCAAGCTGTTTATGGCGCTGGCACAGCTTGGCGAATCGGGCTACATCGAGATGATTGAACATCAGACGCGCATGGGCGACGTGCTCCGAAACACGCTGAGAGCCTCCGGCTGGCGCATCGTCAATTCGACTCCATTGCCGCTGGTTTGCTTTACCCGGGAAGGACTCGTTCCCACCGAGTTCCTGGCCGCTTTGCACCAGCGCCAGATCGCATGGATGTCAGCCGCACGCGTCGGCGATATCCCGGTCGTGCGCGCGTGTATCACCAGCTTCAAAACAACCGAAGAGGATATTAAGTGGGTGGTGAGCGAGATGAATCGGCTAGTTGAACCAGAAACCATCATTTCGCTCGCAGATGAAGAGCAGTACGCGGTAGCTGGCCACGGGCGGGGGAACCGATGAAACCGGAAACTATTGCCATCCACAGCGGTTATGACACGGATCCTACGACGAGAGCTGTCGCGGTGCCGATTTACCAGACAGTCGCTTATGAATTTGATAGCGCCGAGCATGCTGCAGCGCTGTTCAACCTGGAGGTGGACGGGTACCGGTATACCCGGATCAGCAACCCGACTACCGCAGTGCTGGAGCGGCGCGTCGCTGCGCTCGAAGGAGGGCGGGACGCAATGTGCGTCGCCAGTGGTCAGGCAGCGGTGGCGTACGCAGTGCAAAATGTGGCCGAGCTGGGAAGCAATATCATCTCCACGCCTCAGCTTTACGGCACCACCCACACCCTGTTCGCTCATCTCCTGCCCAACCAGGGAGTCGGAGTCCGTTTCGCGGAGACAGATCGGCCCGAAGCAGTGGAAAAGCTGATCGACAGCGATACGCGCGCCGTGTTCTGCGAAAGCGTTGGCAACCCGGCGGGGAACGTTTGCGACATCGAGGGCCTGGCGGAAGTGGCGCATCGACATGGAGTGCCGCTGATCGTCGATAACACGGTCGCCACACCCATCCTGTTGAGGCCGATCGAGTTTGGCGCCGACATCGTTGTACAATCGCTCACCAAATTTATGGGCGGTCACGGCACCACGCTTGGGGGAGCCATCGTGGATAGCGGCAATTTCCCCTGGCAAGAGCACATCGACCGCTTTCGTATTTTCAATCAGCCGGACCCTTCCTATCACGGCCTGATCTACAGCGAGCACTTCGGTAAAGGCGCTTACCTTGGCCGTTGCCGCGCTGTCTATCAGCGGACGACGGGGGCGGTGCTCTCTCCGTTAAGCGCGTTTCTCCTTCTGCAAGGGATCGAGACGGTCGCGTTGCGGGTACAACGCCACGTGGAAAACGGCAAAAAGGTTGCAGAATTTCTGCGCGATGACGACCGGATCGCATGGATCACCTATGCAGGTTTTCCTGAGAGCCCTCACTACGATTTGGCACAGAAATACCTGGGTAACAGGGCATGCTCTCTGATGGCTGTGGGTCTTAGGGGCGGCTACGAGGCCGCGGTCAAATTCTATGACGCGCTCAAGTTGATTAAGCGCCTGGTGAATCTTGGCGATGCCAAGTCGCTATCCTGCCATCCAGCGTCCACCACTCATCGCCAGATGTCACCCGAAGAGCAGCGTGCCGCCGGCGTTGTGCCGGAAATGATTCGCCTCAGTATCGGCATCGAGCACAGTGACGATATCATCGCGGATTTGCGGCAAGCCCTCGATGCCACCACAATGGCCACTACGAAGGGAGACCCTGATGCCCGTTTTGTTTGACAACGAACCCAACGGCTGTATCAAGATCGGCCTGATCAACAACATGTCCGATGAGGCACTCAAGGCAACGGAGCGCCAGTTTATTTCATTGCTCGAATCGGCCTCGGACAACATGCCGATTCATTTGTCGTTCTACACGCTGCCGGGAGTTCCCCGCAGTGACTTCATCGCCGGCCATATCAGCTGCCGATACTCGAATATAGAAGATCTGTGGGACGGGCATCTGGATGGGCTGATTGTGACCGGCCGGGAACCGAAGGCGGCGAACCTGGCGGATGAACCCTACTGGGACAGCTTCACCAGATTGGTCGCGTGGGCCCAGGAGAATACCCATGCAACGGTTTTTTCGTGCCTGGCGGCTCATGCGGCGGTTCAGCACATGGATGGCATCCGCCGAGTGCAAAGAGATGATAAGGTCTTCGGTATTTTCGAGTGCGCGCGAGTGTCGGATCACTGGTTGACCGCTGCAACAGTATCCCATTTCAGGCTGCCGCATTCACGTTGGAATGGCGTTCCCGAAGAACAGCTTAGAGATTGCGGATACAAGGTGCTGACCCGCTCGGCCGAAGCTGGTGTGGACACATTTATTAAGCAGCAGAAAAAGCTCTTCGTCTTCTTTCAGGGGCATCCGGAGTACGAATCCGATTCGTTGCTCCGCGAATATCAGAGGGATGTAGGACGCTACATCAAAGGCCAGGCACCCAAGTACCCGTCGATGCCTAAAAGCTATTTTAATGAGACTACAGTCGATGAATTGGCTGCGCTCCAGGGGAAAGCGCTTGCTCGACGACGTGAGGAGTTGTTACCGGAGCTAACCGCAATCTTGGCGAATAAGCGGATCGATAACACATGGCAAGCGAGTGCGGCGGGTATCTATAAAAATTGGCTGCGTCACATCTGCGCCCAGAAAAAAACCGTGCTGGTGTCGAAGAGGCTGAAAGCAATGGCAGACAGGGAAGAGCTCCTGGGCGCGCCGTACCCGCCAGCGTTGCTGTTGGGTTGAGGGCTGGAGGAGCAATGATTTCCAACCTGCCAATGCAGGCGCAACTGATAAACGAGGCCAGCAACGACCTGGAGTCACTGATTACCGGGCTATGGGAGGACGTGTTCGGCTTCTCCCCCATTGGGCTGCAGGATGATTTCTTTCAGCTGGGCGGAAATTCGCTTCACGCGGCCAGGCTGGTTGCGAAGATTCGCGCTCTGACGGGCCGCGATCTGCCGCTTGAGAGCTTTCTCTATGCGCCCACGATCGAGCGGTTGGCGCTCCTGATGCGAGCGGACGATACCGTTTCCTCTTCTACTTTGGTGACTCTCCGAGAGGGCACACGCGAGCGGCCGCTGTTTATCGCTCATAGTATGAGCGGCACACTGCTGGAGTTGTGGGCACTGGCGCGGGAACTGAATTGCCAATGCGCCGTCTATGGAATACAGGGCCGCGGACTTCGTGAAGGCGAGGTGCCGAGTTCTCGCGTGGAGGATATGGCCGCGGATTACATTGAGCAAATCCGATCGGTTCAGCCCCATGGACCATACGCTCTGGCCGGGTTTTCTATGGGCGGACTAATCGCGCTCGAAATAGCACAACAGTTGTTGCAATATGGCGAGACGGTTGAACGGGTCGCGCTCCTGGATACCCAGTTGGACGAGCAGTGCCTGGCGTTCCAGGACTGGCTCTTGCACCAGCGGTGCCGTGTCGAGTTAGAACTTCGCGAGCTCCGCGCCCGTTCCTGGCGCCAGCGCGTCGGCTACATTCTTGTGAAAGCCGGCCATTTCGCCGACCGGCTTCGCGTGGTCGCGGGAAAAGCACCAAAGCACGCCAGCGTCGACGAGCAAGGGCTTCGAGGTGTGCTCAGTCTATCGCCGCGCCAACGGAAGATCATTCTGGCTTTGCGGGTCGCCATGGCCGCATATCGCCCGAAGACGTACTCTGGCAAAGTAACCTTTTTTCATGCAGCCGTCCCCAATCCGCGCTGGCCGGATCCGCTTCGGGTATGGAAGGGCGTCTGCCGTGAGTTGGAGGTTGTTGAAGTTCCCGCGGGTCACAGCGACCTGATCCTGCCGCCAAGTGTCAGGTACGTGGCTAATAGCCTTGACCGCTTGCTTACGGTCAAAGAGTCGGGACAGTTGTCCGGGTAAAGGTCCTCCTTACCTCATCTGCCCGGATGACCGGGTCGAATGCTGACTTACCTTGTGCTGCGCTCTTGGCGTCTTGCTGAGGATGCAATTATTTTCGTGATTTTGGTAACACAAATCATTTCCTCTAACTGCGGGGGCGGCCCGGCGACGAGAGGTGTTCTCTCTTCCGTAATGATAGGTGCCTCCGGAGGGCGAAACTCTTTGCCCCACTGCGGGTTCAAACAAGTGGCGGGGAAGAGGTCAGGTTGCGATGAACAGTCCCGATAGCGGCCTTCAGATATGACCCGTAGCTCTTACCGTGTGCATGCAAGATTCAGTATCTAGCCGAGTTTCTAGTCAGGTTAAGTGCGACTCCGCAGCGTAGATCGCATCGCTTGTGTGGCGGCCTGCCTGCTGGTTACCGCGGCAGAAAATTATTAGGAGAACAAGCAAAATGAAACGCGCAAATCGTAGGCTCATTCCCTTACTCGCTTTGGTGTTGGGAGCATCCGTTTCCGCTTTACCGTATGCGGTCGCAGCGGCGCAGCCTGGTCAAAACGACAATAACCTGCAGGCTGAGGTCATTAACAAAGCGTTGAATAAACCGAACCTGAAAGGGGTTAAGGCTACCACTCATGATGGAGTCGTAACGCTGACCGGAACCGTGCCACTCTTCGCCTCGAAGCAAGAGGCGGATCAGCGCACCCATAAAATTAAGGGTGTGCAAGCCGTGTCAAACGAGATCCAGGTTGCGGATTCAACCCTTTCCGATTCCGCGGTTGAGGCCAAGCTGGCCAAAGCCATTTCCTATGACCGCGTTGGATATGGCACGACCCCTTTCAATGCGATTTCCGTTCAGGTGCAGGATGGAACGGCAACGCTGTCGGGTCATGCCTACGGGCCTGTGGACGCAGCCTCCGCCCTCGCGCTGGCAGCCAACACACGGGGCGTGAAAAACGTCGTCAACGAGGTCCGAGTCGATCCGCTTTCGCCCATGGATGACCGCTCGCGCCTGCAGCTGTTCCGGACTATCTACGGATTTCCGACACTCAGCAAATATGCCATGGACCCGGCAAAGCCCATCCGCATCTCGGTGCAAAACGGCAACGTGACGCTCTACGGTGTGGTCGACAGTCAAATGGACAAGGATGTCGCGGGTATACGCGCCAATTCCGTACCCGGAGTATTTAAAGTGACCAACGACCTCAAGGTCGCCGCCGGCTCGGAAAAGAACTAAGGCACGTCGTTAAAATAGCTTCCATACGGGTGCGATACGAACCGCACCCGTTTTTGTTGCTTGCCGTCTGGGAAGTGGGGAACAAATTAACCCGGAGGTCAGCGCGACGGAGCTATTCCTCCTTGAGAGAAGCGATCGGATCCAGAGCAGCGGCTCGCCGCGCCGGCAGATAGCTCGCCCCCATTGCGACCACCGCTAAAGCCGCAGCTGCTATCCCCAGCGTGGCTGGGTCACGCGGTTTCAACCCGAATAGTAGCGCGCTCGCCGCGCTTGCACCAGCGAGGGCTAAGGCTGCGCCCACAGCGAGACCCGCCATCAGCAGCGTCGCCGCCTTTCGCAGAATCATCGCCGTCACATCCGTGCGCTGCGCACCCAGGGCCATGCGGATGCCGATCTCGCTCGTCCGCTCCGCCACCGTGTACGACATCACCCCGTACAGCCCGATCATCGCCAGCACCACCGCCAGCGCGCCGAAAAATCCCGAGAGCGTCGCCAGCAGCCGCTCGGCCTGCAGCGACTGCCCGATCTGATCCTGCAGCCCTTCGAAATTGAAGCTGATCCCTGAGCTCACCTCTCGCACCGTGCGTCGGATCGCCGCCTCGACCGTCTCCATCGGCAGCTTCGAACGTACCAGCACCTGCATATAGTTGTCCGCGTCCTTGTCCTGCGTGATGTCAAAATACGCAATCGCCCCTGCTGGCCGGCGGATATGACTGTATTTCGTGTCCTTCACTAGACCGACAATCTCGTTTACTTGCTCCGGGCTCGTCGGAGTCGCCTCCCGCCGGAACCTCATGCCGATAGGATTCTCACCCAGCCCCAGCAGGCGCGCAAACGTCTGGTTGACAATCGCCGCACGCGGCGACTGGATCGTGTCGCTCTCGTTGAAGTCGCGCCCGGCCAACATCGGAATGGCCAGCGTCTTGAAATACTGCGGACTGACCGAGCTGAAATTCGAATCCTGCCGCTGCGTCGCATCGTGGCCGTCAATCCACACCGTGTTGCCCCAGCTCTCGCCGCTGAGCGGAATAATATCCGTGTCGGCTGCCGCATCCACGCCGGGAATGGCTCGTATCCGGTCAAGCAACTCCCGCCGAAACGCTCCGCGCCGCTCCACCGGAATCTGCAGGCGGACAATGTCCAACCCGGCGATCAACACACCCTTTGCCTGAAACCCCGGATCATCTGTTAGCAGATTCCGCAGGCTCTCGGTGAACAACAGCGCACCGAACAGCAGCACAAGCGACAGCGCCACCTGTGACACCACCAGCGCGCCGCGAAATCCCAACCGCCCTCGGCTCGCTGTCATTCCGTGCCCGCCCGTCTTCATCGCTGCGCCGGGAGCGGTGCGCGATGCACGCAACGCCGGAGCAATCCCGAACAGCACACACGTCACCAGCGATACCGCGAGCAGAAACGCGAACAGACGCCAATCCTGTTTGAAATCCAGAGAAACCGGATTGTTCGCAGTACTGAGAAACGCCACCAATGCCCGGCTCAGCGTCCGCGCCAGCACTGCGCCCGCCGCCGCGCCCGCCAACGAGAGCAGCAGGCTCTCCGACAACACTTGCCGGATCAACCTCGATCGGCCCGCGCCGATCGCCAGCCGCACCGCCATCTCCCGCTCACGCGCGCTGGTCCGTGCCAGCATCAGGCTGGCCAGGTTCGCGCACGTAATCAGCAGCACCAGCCCGGAGATTCCCAGCAAAATCCGCAGCGGATTTGAATAGGTCTCGCGCAGCATCGAGACACCGGCCGCCGAAGGTGCGGCCGTCAGCTTCATTGCCAGATAGTCCTTCACGCTCTCCACCGGATAATCCGGCCGCAGCGTCCCCGCAAAAATTGCGGGCGAGACCGCTCCAAGGTGCGCTGCCACTCTTTCGACCGGCCACGAAGGATCGCGTCTTCCGATCAGCGAGAGCCACCACTGAGTACTCGCATCCAGCCTGTTCTTTGTATTCAGGAATGGCTGGGAGCACACCGGCACCGCCACGTCGAAGCTCCGCCCCACATCCACGCCGAAGAAGCTCGCCGGGGTCACGCCGATCACCTCTACCGGCTTGTCATTGAGCATCAGCTTGCGGCCCAGCGCGGGGCCGCCGCCGTACTCCTGCTGCCAGAAGCCATAGCTGATCACCGCGCCCGGCAACCCGCAACCGCGGCGGTCATCTTCCGCGGTAAACACCCGCCCCTGGATCGGCCTAACCCCGAGCACGCGGAAGAAGTTGCCGCTCACCCACAGCCCATTCACAAAGCGCGCGTCACCGCCCGAGTCTCGGCTGAAACCGGTATCCGCCCATGCGGCGATCTCCGAGAAACCCTGGTGATCCTCGCGCAGCTTCTCCCAGATCGGGTTCGTTACCACCGGATATCCGCTGGAAAAGCTCCCGCGCGCTTTATCCATATCGACAACCCGCACCTCCGCCAGTTCCTGCGGATTCGTCACCGGTAGCGATTGCAACAGCACGGCATCCAGAAGCTCGAAGATCGCTGTGTTGGCGCCGATGCCCAGCGCCAGCGTGGCAATTGCCGCAATCGTGAATCCCGGAGATTTCAGCAGGCGCCGCAGCGCGTATTTCAGATCCTGCGCCGCGCTCTCCAGCCACTCCCAGCCCCACGTCTTGCGGGTCACGTCCTTCACCAACGGCACATTGCCGAACTCCTTCGCCGCTGCCGCCCGAGCCTCAGCCGGAGTCTCGCCACGTTCCACGCGGTCACGTACAGCCATCCGCAGATGCGCCTCAATTTCCTCATCGAGATCGCGCTTACGCCGTGTCAAGAACCGCCACCAGCTCATGGCTCACGCCTCTCCGGCTCGCCGCTCATAATCGCGCCAATCGCATCAACCATCTGCCGCCAGCGGCCATGATCGGACGCAAGCTGCTTCTTCCCGGTTGCGGTAACGCGGTAGTATTTCGCTCGCTGCTTGCTCTCCGTCAGCTTCCACTCCGACCGCACCCACGCCTGCCGCTCCAGCCGGTGCAGCGCGGGGTACAGAGATCCCGTCTCCACTTGCAGGGCTTCTCCTGATCGGATGCGAATCGCCTGGCTAATGCCGTGTCCGTGCTGTGGGCCCCACTGTAGTGTCTGCAGAATCAGCATGTCCAGCGTGCCCTGAAGCAACTCGACCCGGTTCTGATAGGGATTGCGCTTTTCCCTGGCTGCGGTCATAGATGTAGCCACTCTACTCCCGCATGCAGTAGAGTGTCTACAGCCAACCGAACCTTTCTCCGGGTTTATAGAAGTCAGTTGCGAAAGAGCCTGTGTCATAGCAGAACCCAATTACAACGGGAGGGGTGCCCAGGTACGCCGTGGCCAACCTGGGGCACCCCTCCGGTTGCAATTAGGCTCTCCTCTGGGGTCGAAGGCTGATGCGTAACTGCCCTGCAGTCATAAATTTCCTGCGGAATTGTGACACCTAAAAGGCTGAAGCGCATCAAAAGCCAAGACGGTGAGGGAAAGTCAAATTTGCTGAAATCACTTTTCGATTCCATCGGGCAGGTGGCGTTATTTGGCGCAAAGGCCATTCGCGATGCGTGGGTGCCGCCGTTTGAAGGCGAGTACCTGCTCACGCAGTTCTATGAAATCGGCGTAGGTTCCTTTTTTCTGATCATGGCTTCCGGCCTGGCGCTGGGCGTGGTCATGACGTTGCACACGCGAAGCACCCTGGTGCAGTTTGGCGCCACAGCAGAAATTCCCGTCTTTCAGTCACTTGCGTTCTTCAATGAGATTGGCCCGCTGGTCGCCGCCTTGCTCATGGCTGGGCGCGTGGGCGCGGGCATGGGAGCGCAGCTTGCCAACATGCGCGCCACTGAGCAGATCGATGCGATTGAGACCCTCTCCATCGACTCCTTCAAGTTGCTGGTAGTCACCCGGGTTATCGCCTGTACCGTCATGCTTCCGCTGCTGACTATCTTTATGGATGCAGCGGGGATCTTCGGCGGCTTTCTCTCCGAGCACATCTGGTCGCATTTAAGCTGGACCCTCTACATGCAGCGTGCTTTCGAAGGAGTCGCACTCGCAGATTTCCTTCCCCCCACGCTGAAGACCGCGGTCTTTGGCTATCTCATCGCTGTCATCTCCTGCTTTTATGGCTACAACACCAACGAGGGCTCCGACGGCGTGCGCAAGGCAGCTACCAATAGTGTTGTCGTCTCTTCGCTGGTCGTCATTCTGGCGGACGTGATCCTGGTCAAATGCATCTTCTTCCTCTTTCCGGACCAAGCCATATGAGCGAGGAGCAAGCCAGCAGCACCACGATCGCGTTTGAACAAGTGGAAAAGGGCTTTGACGGCAGGAAGGTGCTGGATAAGGTGTCGTTCACCGTCGCTCCGGGCGAAGCAGTCTGCATCCTGGGCCGAAGCGGGACCGGCAAAAGCGTGACCTTGAAAATGATGATTGGCCTGCTGAGAGCGGACGCTGGAAAAGTCCTGGTAACCGGGGAAGATATGTCGACCCTGGATGAGGAAGGGTTAGCGAAGGTCCGCCGCAAAATGGGTTATCTCTTTCAGAGCGCGGCCCTGTTTGACTCCTTTACTCTCAATCAAAATCTTGCCCTGCCCCTTCATCGGCTGGACCGCACCAAATCTCCTGACGAGATCAAGCACGCCGTTGAAGAGACTTTAGGAGAAGTGGGGCTGGGAAAGGATGGCAACAAAATGCCGTCGGCTCTCTCAGGCGGTATGCAGAAGCGAGCCGGCCTTGCGCGGGCCCTGGTGCTTCAGCCGGAAATATTGCTGGTGGATGAGCCCGCCAGCGGATTGGACAGGATCACCGCCTCTGAGATCGATGACCTTCTCATGAAGGTCAAAACCGAGCGTCACACCACCATGGTGATCGTCACCCACGACATTCATGGGGCGCGCAAGATCGCAGACAAGTTTGCTGTGTTGGATCAAGGCCGGCTCCTGGCATTCGGCACGCCGCAAGAACTGGACAACAGGAACGACAAACGGTTGCAACAATTCATAGCGGAGCGCTAGTCGCATGAAAACCCACAACGTGGCCGTCGGAATTTTCGTTACAGCCGCCATCGTGCTGTTCGGCGCCTGCCTCTTTCTGATTGGCAATCAGCACAAAGCGTTTAACCGGCACATCGTTTTCTACGCCAATTTCAAGAGTGTGGATGGCCTTCCCAAGGGGGCGACAGTCCGAGTGGATGGCATGGATGCGGGCGAATTGGTAAATATCCAGATCCCCACAAGCCCGGCACAAGAATTCCGCCTGAAGATGAATATAGAGGATCGGCTCCATGGTTTGATCCGTGAGGATTCGCTGGTGACGGTCGAGACCGAAGGGTTAGTGGGGGATAAATTTCTGCTCATCCATTCTGGTACCGATGGTTCGCCCGAAGCCCCGCCGGAGAGCACTCTCGCCGGTAAGGAGCCCATCGACCTAACCAAAATGCTGGAGCAGGCCCAGGGTCTGATGAACCAGGCGGGCACCACCATCACCGCCCTGCAAGGCACCATGAAAGACGTAAGCGGCCGTCTTGACACCACTCTCGACACCGCGACAGGCACACTAAGAAACGTAAACGGGATGGTGGGGGACGTGCGAAGCGGGAAGGGCACCGCGGGACTTTTGCTCGAGGATAAAGCAACTGCGACGGACGTCAGGCAATCCATCACGAACGTCCTTCAGACAACTGAGAAGCTCAACACCACCACCACGCGCGTGGACAATCTCCTGGCGGACGTGCAGAACCGGCAGCTGGTCCCCAAGATGGACGATACCCTGACCAGTGCCAAGGCCGCGACACAGAATCTCGACCAGACGTCGGAGCAACTCAATACCACGCTGAAGAGCGCATTTGCCCAGGACCAGTATGGTGAAGACGCAGGCACCAACCTGCAGCAATCCCTTACGAACCTCAACCAGGCCTCAGGCAACTTGACCGACGATACAGAAGCGTTGAAACACGAGTTCTTCTTCAAAGGCTTTTTCAAACACCGCGGCTACGATAACCTCGACGATTTGCCGGCTGAGCAGTATCGCGCCGGACAGATTTTCAGGTCCTTGCCTCAGAGTCGCGAGTGGATTGATGCTTCTGGGCTTTTCACTAAAGATCAGAGCGGGGAAGAAGTGCTGTCGGCGAATGGCAGGCAGAGCATCGATCAGGCAGTAGGTCAGTTTAAAGAAATCTACGATAAACCGCTCATCATCGAGGGCTACGCTTCTTCAGGATCACCGTCGGATGAACTGGTGCAATCGCGCAGAAGAGCAGCCCTGGTTCAGACCTATCTGCAACTGCACTACCATCTGGAGCCCAAGAACACCGGCATCGTTGCCCTCAGGAGTACGCCTCCGCAGAATGCCGGCAAAACTACCTTTGACGGAGTCAGCCTGGTAAGTATCGGCAGCCCGAGCAAGTAAAGCCATCGCTCACTATCTTCAATAGACATAGAGGGGTTCTATCTTGAGCGCCTGGTGCTTCAGCATCGGCAAAGTGTTGTGGAGTTCGGCAGTTCAGCGAGGCGTGGCGGTGTTCGGGGTGCGACCGCGAAAAGGCTCAATACGCACGTCGCCATGGGCATCAATCTCCTGAGTCTTCTCGTTGTAGTCAACGGCGTCAGCATGCAGAACCATCGACCCCTGTTCACAGCCGAGTCCTCCAGGGGAGCACATCCGCACCTGAACGGCCCCTTTCAGGCTGAGGACAGAGTCGATTTCCGCGCTCGATAGATCCAACGGTCCACTGAGAACCCGCTGAGCGCTCCATGCCTCGAATGAGACGCGTCCGGTGTTTCCGTTAGGAGGTACCGTAAAGTGCAGTCGAGAAGTCTCCGTATGCTCCAGATACGGTCGATCTGGCTCTGATTTCTGCTGTTGGCATAGCCCTTGAGAGGCAAAAGCGAAAGCTACACAAGCCAGCACAACACCGGGCATCAGGAGTTTCATTGAAATAGCTCCTCGCGGGACTAGACGACTTCTGTTGCAACCGAGTGTACTCCGCTATTTCGACGCGCATCAACGCAGCGTTCGTCATCAAAGTCCCGCCGAGGCAACGGCTGCGAGACGGGGGCCATCTGAAGGAGAAGAAAGAGCGAATACTGGAGGAGCGATGAACACCAGGCCGGAGGCAGCTACTGAAGCAGTCAACGATCAGCAACGAGCGGGCGGACATGGACAGGAAACGCTCAAGCAGGCGCAGGAACGGGCGGATGCTGCTGAAAGGGAACTATCGCGGCTAAAACATCTGGCGAACGCTGATCAACGCGAAGGCGGAGAGAACCCCGTCCCGGAACTTGATGGAATCGACGAACTTCGCAAGGACGCAATGATGGCGCACCTGCTGGATTCATTGGAGGAGGGAAGAGACATAGGTCACTACGGCCGTCTCGTCTTCGCCGTGGTGGCGTCGCGATTCTTGCCCGAACAAGAAGTAATTGACTGGCTGGCTAAGGATCCGGATTGTCCTCGTGAGAAGGCATCGATGATGCTGCGCCAAGTGGAGGGACGGGACTACAATCCACCGCGGCGCGAGCGCATTCTCCAATGGCAAGCGGAGCAGGATTTTCCCATTGTTCCGGATCCTGCTGATCCAGATTGCGGAAACGTGTACAAGAGCCTGAAATTTACCCACGAGGTCTACGACCACCTAGAAAACTACCAGATGGAAAAGGCAGAGGCGAGTTCTTAGCCCACGCTTAAAGCCGGAATTTAACTCCATAAGTGGTTTAATTACATAGTGATGGGTGAACCATGTTTTACCTTGATCTATCAGGGTTAAGCGCTACAATAGGAGTAGAACAGGGACGGTGAAATCATGTCAGCCGCGACGACCAAGAAGTTCACTCCTGAGATCGACGCCAAGCTCTATGACGAGTTTGTTGCGGTAGCTGAGCAGAATGGACAAACAAAACGCCACGTCCTTGAGCAGGCTCTTCGGTTCTATCTGCACAATGTGGTTCCATCTCAGCATCTTGTGCGTCCTGAGGTGATGGATGCCTTTGAGCATTCAGTTGCTCGCAACCATGAGCTGTTGGAGCGTTTAGCTAAATAAATGTCGGATTTCCTTACGGTGGCTGAAGTCTACCGTATGCAACATATTCTGATCGAGAGATACGGCGGTCTCCACGGTATCCGCGACAAAGGTGCCATTGAGGCCGCCGTTTTTCGCCCTCAAACCGGCTATTACAGCACCCTCCATGAAGAAGCAGCAGCCCTCATGGAGTCATTAGGCAAGAACCACGGCTTTATCGACGGCAATAAGCGCATAGCTTTCACCGCCGCTGATGTCTTCCTGCGCCGCAACGGCTTCTACCTGGAAGTTGGAGCCATCGAAGCACACTCTTTCATCGATGGCTCGATGGAGCGGAATGAATACCGCTTTGCTCTGATTCTCCCCTGGATTCGTGAACACCTCAAACCCATCAGCGCTGAGAGATAGGCCGGTCCCTCTTAGGTATGGGCCGCCTTCCAGTGCACATGTAACGGTTCTGCTTCCGGGCGCACAATATCAGCGTCAAGGATTCCCCATGCTGCCAAAGGAAGATTTCCGATTGCTCTTCGTTGCGGTGGTTTTTCTTGCTCTGCTGGCAATGTGGACATGGCCTAGTCCGGCCTCGTTCGAGCCATCGCCTTGGGTTCTCAGCCTGTCACCGTCTCAGGCCCACTCTTACAAATAGCGCTGCGCGCGTCGTCAGCCAGGCAGCTTTGCGCTGGACCGCATCGCGCTTCAAGCCTTCGCTCTCGGCACCGGCGATGGGTGTTAGATTTCTTCCGGAAAGGATAATGTTACCGTCAGATGGAGAGGTTCGCGGATGCCGAAGAACACTTTGCGAAGCGGGGCGCAGATTGTCCGCTTAGTTGTCTTAATGGTCGAAGTGGAGCAACCGGAAGGTATCTCCTCCCGCAAATTGATCCTGGAAACAGCTCGTCACAACGTACTGACCGCTTATAGCGGAGAAGGTGCCGTCAACCTGCTTGAGCGCTTCCCCAATGTCGACCTCGCTATTATTCATACAGAACTGGAGGGCAAGGAGTTTGAAGCAACGGTTCGCCGGCTCAAAGAGGTGCGTCCCGACCTCTACATTGTTGCTCTTACTCCGATGGATTACGGCAAGCTGGAAGGCGTGAACGCTGTTCTTACCAGCTACGATCCTCAGAAGCTCTTGGAATTTCTGGCCAAGCGCTTCGAAGCGGCGACCTCCGACGAAAGCGCCTGAGCGCACCTTGGTCGACATAGAAGCGATCGAGCGTCTTTCTTCCCCGACCGTCCTCTAGCTATGCGGCGCCGCATTCGGCGGGGAGAACACCTGCCGACAATTAGGACAGCGTAGAGTCTGAGGACCTACCAGGACAATCTCGGTTGGCTGTATCCGGTAACCGCACAAGGGACATGTCACGGTGAGGTCCAGGATCACAGCGTCAGGCGGCCTAAATGTCATGCAGCTGTGATGCCGGTTTTGTTACTATATTGAGGCAAATTGACATCAGGCTTCGATAGGACTTTACGATAATTTAGCTCTATCGAATAGCCAATCCTCGGTCCCCCCGCTCCGAGATGCCGTGAAAGGAAAGGCAGATGAAAGCGGCGATTTTGATCGTGGGCGATGACCCGGCACTGCTGGAGACACGAGCTGAATTGTTGAAAGCCTGGCAGGTTTCAACCACAACCTCCAGACATGCAGTCGAGGAGATTCGGTCAAAGTTTTTCGACGTGATGATCGTATGCCATTCGATTTCTGACGAGACTGCCCGGACGTTGATCCATCAGGCTCGCGAACTGAATCCGGCTCTGAAAACCCTGGCAATCTGCTTCTCAGGACAAGAGCGTGAAGTCGACGCAGAACTGTATGAGGTCCAGCTGCAGAATCCCGGACGTTTGCTAAGCGCCGTTGCTCGCCTTCTGCAACCATCAAGCCCCCCTTCCGCGGACCAGGGCTTGGCCAAGCAAACCTAAGACCGCTTCAACTTCGCATGCTGTTCCGGCGTCAGCTTCAGATAGACACCCCCTCTGCCGGTCTCGATGGCGTATTCCAACATCTGCCTGGCTTCTGAAGTCCCCATCGCTTCACCCCGCCTGGCCAGCTCCCGAATTTTCTCAGGATCGGCAAAGGTGAACGTTCTGGGCAGCGGCGTCTTGAGATCTGCTTCGACAAATTGAACTTGCCACCCCTGGCGGTAGAAAAATGTCATAAAGACCCGATGGCTGGGACGGTCGTAGCGGCTCACCAAGGGTAGTATAGGCGAATATAAGGAGAATATATTCACAGATGCTGAGCGCACCGTACGAGCCTTCGCGACCCGAGCAAACTGCTTGGCTGGCGTGTTCTTGCCTCCGAAAACAAACTACTGGCGGGCTGCGGCAGGGCCGCTGGGTGCGGTGTACTGTTTATCAGTCATACAAGCCGTCTCAGGAAGTTCGGTCGGACGGTCTTGGCGATCGAATCACCCAGTCTTCTCGGCCCAAAGTCACGATGTCCAGAGCAAGTAAATCGAGGCGATCAGAAGCAAAGGCGAGCTATAGAGTCCGGGCAACCGACGGTGATACCAAATTGAACCAACAAGATGGACCCCAGCGTTGAATACGCCCACAACAACGGCAATGGGACGCGCCACGGTACGGAGCCACGCGCTGCCATGAAAGGCCAACGGTGAAAGGCAAAGAAGAAAGACAAAACCGGCAATCAGCAGTGCTAACCAACTTGCAAATGAGAATGTGGGAATCGGAAGCAGCGGCAGCTTGTTCCGCATCATCCGAACTCTTGAATTGTATTCCGGTAAGAAGCCATGAAGAGCCTCGTCCGTGAAATGGGTTGCAAAAGTCACGGCAAACAAGACCCATGCGATTCCGAAAGCGTGAGCGGCCATCGGCAACCTCGATACTCAGCGGGATTATAGCCCCTTAAGATCTGCCTGCAGTATTAAGCCGTGCTCGCCAGGATCATCGCAGCATCCACCTCAAACGAGAGATCGTCCTGTAGCTTGAAATAGTTCCGTACTTCGTGCGGTGCGCTTGACCAAAGAGAACGTATTGCGGCTATGCCCTCTGCCGAAGTACCGATCCGGGTTACCCAGGAAGAAAAATCAAGAGCTAACCGCCATTTCTCTTTAATGCGCACATCGAATGAGGCCGCCCGAAAAAACGAAAGCCATTCTGATTCGGTGTAGCTGCGGACATGGGATGGATCTCTCGCCAACTCCACAGATTGCAAATGCGTGTCCAGCAGAGGAGACGGACCGCCGGTAAGGTCGATGAAGCACACCTGGCCAGCGGGCTTCAAAACACGTTTCACTTCCTGCAAAGCTCGTGGGACATCGTTCCAGTGATGGGCACTGTAACGGCTTACCACCAAATCAAACTGCTGCCTGTTGAATGGAAGTTTTTCCACGGAGCCTTGCGTCGTGCGGATATTTGCGAAGCCCCGCTCTTTGGCTGCGGCAGCTGTTACCTCAAGCATCGCGGTGGTAAGGTCGAACGCGATCACCTCCCGAGCAAACGGCGCAGTGGCAAAGCTGGCGTGGCCCGCTCCGCAACCGAGGTCGAGAACCTTCGGCTGATCCAACGCGGCGACGGAACGCGCCAGAAAATCAAGATCGGCGCCGGTTGAATGGACGGGGCTGGTGAGATATCTTTCGGCGTTTGAACCGAAACTCCTGGATATGGATTGTTCGTGCCGCATAGGGTGCTCTCCTGCCGGGATGATGACCTTCTCAACAAACCCTAGCCGCCGCAATTATGCAGGTACAAGATGATCTTTTATCCTAGTATGAAGGGTACCCTGATCAACGATGCCATCCTTTCGTGCCGAACCCATCCAATCCTCCACCCAAACACTGGGAACATTTCTCCGTTCTCATCGTGAGCGCCTGTCGCCCGCTAAGCGTGGGCTGGCTTCCGCTGGGCGGCGCAGAACGCCGGGCTTACGGAGGGAGGAAGTTGCCCAACTCTGCGGTGTGAGCACTACCTGGTACACATGGCTTGAGCAAGGGCGTTCGATTCGTGCGTCGGCTTCGGTTTTGAGTCGCATTGCCGAAGCGCTTCAGCTTTCGCGTGCCGAGAGGTTGTACCTGTTTGAGATCGCACGCTGTGTCGTTCCGGACTCGAGCCAAGCAGCCGAGTTGGAAATTCCTACAGGTCTGAAGGACCTGGTCGGCCGGATGCCAATTCCCGTGTATGTGCTGGATCGCCAATGGAACGCCGTGGCCTGGAATGGGAGGGCAGCGAAGCTCTTCCGGCCCTGGTTGATTGAATCGGAAGAACGCAATCTTCTTCGTTTTGTCTTTCTGAATCGGAATGCTCGCACTCTTATCGTGGATTGGAGGAGCCGTGCAAAACGGCTGGTGGCCGAGTTTCGCTCGGATGCCGGACGGCATTTGACCGAGCCACCGACACTCAGGCTGATCTCCGGGTTGCAGGGCGGCAGCAAAGTGTTTGCCAGGTATTGGAGTGAACAGGATGTGCGGGAACGAGAGGGTGGTCCTCGTACATTTCGTTCCCCAACGGGGGCGATCAGTACCTATTCCCAGGTGTCGTTGATTCCCAGTATTAACACCGATCTCAAACTCGTCGCGCTTATTCCCCTACCTGCGTTGGCGTAATGAGTGGCTCCTATATACTTCATCCCGTATTTCAGCTCGAGAAAACGCATGTCGGAGAACAGTATGCGACAAGTCAAGCTGGCCGGCTTTGTTGTGGCGAGTGTCTTTTGCCTGGGTGCGATCTCGGCCGCGGGTCAGATTACGGATGATACCCATTCGGCACCAGATCAGCCCGTTCATGTGCGAGTGCATGCTGGTGACTTACAAAAGGAGGCCATCCCGCCAACCATCTTCGGCAGCTTTCTGGAACCGATCGGCCACTCCACCTACGGCGGATTGTGGTCGGAACTACTGGAAAACGGCAGCTTCGAAGAAGGCTTGTGGAGCGCCGGAGCGATCGTCCGGATGATCAAAGAACGGCCGGAGCTGGAGCCGGCCTCGAAACTTGATCTTCCGCTGCCCTGGGAGCCATTAGACCTGCGCCAGGGAAACCGCTATGAGCCGCAGACCGGCGATGCGGCCAACTCTTCAAATTCGCTGCTGGTCATGGCTCTGCCGGCCGGGGAAGTGGGCATCCGTCAGCGAACCTACCTGCCCGTGCATCGCATTCTCACGTATCGCGGAAGCATCTTTGTCAAGCATCAGTCCGGGCCGGCGAAGGTGTACCTCTCGCTCCGCAACCGAAACGACGCGCAAGCGGTATTTGCCGAGACGACGATCGACGCTCCCGCCAAGGAGTGGACAAAATACTCCTTTGAGCTCACGCTCAAACCTGGCATGGTCGGGCGTTTGCAGCCGGTCGACTTCGTGATTGCCCTGCATGACGATGCGCGCGCCTATATCGATCAAGTCTCGTTGATGCCCACCGACGCTGTAGACGGGATGGATCCGGAAGTTGTGCAGATGGCGCGAGCGCTGGAAAGCCCACTCGTTCGTTTTGGTGGGAACTTTACTTCTTCCTATCACTGGAAGAACGGCATCGGACCCCGCGATCAGCGCCGAAGCCAATCCAACCTCGCATGGAACATTCCGGAGTACAACACTTTCGGGACGGACGAATTCCTGCGATTTTGCGAACTGATTGGAGCACAACCACAGATCGCCCTGAACCTCGGCTCTGGAACTCCTGAGGAAGCCGCGGGGTGGGTCAAGTATGTGAACGACCATTGGGGCGACAAGAAAGGCGGCCTGCTTTGGGAGTTGGGGAATGAGCTATGGGGTAGTTGGAACACGGGCTACCCGGCCCAGGACGAGATTGGCGCCCGAACGCAGGCCTTCAGCGAGGCCGTGCGCAAAGTGGATCCGAACGCGCGCCTGATCGCCACCGGCGCCGACCCGGACCACTACCATGACTGGAACGCAGTACAGCTTGCCACTCCACCCGATACCTTTCAGTATTTGTCGACCCACTTTGTGGTCAGGGATGACCAGGTACAGCTGGCCAATCCATCGAACGATTTCATGGCGCTCTCGAGCTTCGCGCTGCCCATCGGCTTGGAGCAGCACCTGAAGGAGATGACAGAACAAATCCAGCAGTCGAACCACAAAAACGCGAAAATCGCTTTTACCGAATGGCTCTTTGTGCCGGGCCAACGGCCGGCGCCGGGCTACGACAATATGGGTGGAGCGATCGATACCGCGGGGTTCCTTAATATGCTGTTGAGAAACTCCGGCATCGTCCCCATCTCGGACATGACCGGCATTCTCGAGTTTGGAGGGATCTGGAAGAAGCGCGAACAGGTCTACGGCGTTCCGGCATACTGGGTGCTGCGCTCGTACGCCGAGGAAAAGCCAAGCCGGCTGGTCGCCACCGAGAGTGATGCTCCAATGTATGCGGTGGAACATGGAGTCAATCGTCTGCCGCACATTGATCACGTTCCCTGGCTGGAGGTGGTGGCGGCGATGGGCCCGTCCCCCGACCGGCTTGTTCTATTCTGCGTCAATCGGAGTCTTACTCGCGATTTTCGTGCGGCTATTCAAGTGGATGGCTTTGTCCCTGGCGCCCTGGCGCAAACGAAGACCATCTCGGCGCCCAGCATCTATACGGAAAACAACGAAATGCAGCCAAATGAAGTAGAGACTGTTACGAATCAGGTTCAGGTTGGGTCCCATTTCGAAATGGTTTTCCCGCATGCCAGCGTCGTGGTCATCCGGCTCCAGCGCAAAAGCAATTAACGAAGGGGCAGGGAAGTCTCCTGACCGAGTGCTCGCTCGATTCGGGGCAGGCGATAACCTCTCCGCCGCGCGTCTTTCTTGACAGCGCATTGGTGTAGCGATTAGATTCGGGCAGTCCCGTCGCCAATCTGACTCGTCGGATCATTCCGCTTTTTGCCGCGCACGGCCCCGCTGGTAAGCAAATAGGGCGCAGTTCGGTAGTCGCGTCAGGTCACGGGGTCAATTGATTCGCAAGGAGCCGAATGGCCAGATTTCTCTTCACCATGCTTCCGGCCAATGACCTTGGTCTTCCCACGCGGATGGTTCCCATTGCGCGCGCGCTAGCTGATCGCGGCCATGAGGTCGCGGTCTTCAATCCCGCGCCTGCACCCAGCAGGTTGATTGCCGAAGCGGGGCTAACAAATTTGCCCATGCCTTCGCGGCCCATGCCTGCGCCGGCCTTCGATCTGACATCGGTGGCCGAGGGATGGGACGTGGAGCACTTCTTTGCCGGCTTGTACACCAGCGAGGAGTACGTGCGCGACGCCACTGCCGTCTACGTTGATCTGCTACGTGACTATGCGCCGGATATGGTGGTGGATTCGTTTGAGCCGATTGCCTGCCTGGCTGCGCGTGTCGCCAAGGTGCCGCTGGCGACTGTGCTGCAAGGGAATATTCATCCGTCGAGTCGCGGCTTTACGTGGTGGGAAGACGAACGGCCGGCCGGCCTGCCCAGTGCCGCCGCGCACTTCCGTGCGGTTGCGCAGCAGTATGGACTGGCGCCGGCGAAGCGCATTGTCGATTGGATAGCGGGCGACCTCGCGTTGATCGTGGGAACGCCGGAGACGGATCCGGTGGCGGCGGATGCGGAGGTAACCTACATCGGGCCGATGGTGTTCCAACGCAGCGGCTCCGCGCTGCCCACGTGGGTCGATGAACTGCGCGCGAAAAATGGGCACAGCCGCGGTCGGCCGCTCATCTGGGTGTATTCCGGGAACCCGCGCTACTTTACAGGAGCCGGACCGTGCGATTCCATCGTGGTGATTCGCGCCGCGATTGCGGCGCTGGCTGGCGAGCGTGTGGACGTTGTGCTGACCACGGGCTATCAGGAATTGCCGGCTGAATTCGGCACTCTGCCGCAGAACTTTCACCACGCCGCGTATGTTCCGGGGCCGCTCATGGCGGAGCGTTGTGACCTGATCGTGTTTCACGGAGGGCATAGCTCGGTGATGACGACCTTAAAGGCCGGAACGCCGGCGGTGATCATCCCCACAATTAGGGAGCGCGAAAGCAACGCGCGAAGGCTCGCCTCGTTAGGTGCGGGCGAAGTGGTGATGCCAGTAAGCGGCGCGGATGGCGAGAAACTGGTGGATGCGGCCGAGTTCAGCATGAAGCTGAAGCGCGTGCTGAACCAGCCCTCCTACCGTGAATCCGCCAAGCGCGTTGCCGAATCCATGGGTCACTTCGGCGGTGCCTCGTCCGCCGCGGAGCGTATCGAAGAGAGAGTACTCGCTCAAGGAGTGAAAAGCCGCTGAGTCAGTCGTGACCTCCTGATCTGTCTTTCTGAGTGTGTCGCCAGCCGTAAGCATGAGGTCTTCAAGCGGAAACTTCTGATTCAGGAATCAATCCACGCTGCTTGAGAATCCCTCGAACCTTCCAATCGATTGAGTTGAAGTTGCCAAATCCAGAGTTTGACAGAGCGCGGAGATTGCTTGGGCGGCCCCTCACAACTTGCCCACGTTCGTCGACGATGTCATAGTCATCCGGGTTTCCAGTGCCGCGAAAGCGGATGAATCGGTGCTCTTCGAGGACATCTTCGGGCTTCAGCTTCCCGGAAGCTACGATTTGCCAATACCCGCGCAACCAACCGAGGTTGTTCACCACGGCGGGACCTATGAGCAGATTGCCGGGCGTGAGTAGAGCGGCGGGAGGCCGTTCGGGACCGATTGCGTCGTAGATGTAGACCAGGTTAAACAGCGCGTCCAGTCCAAAGAATTTGGACTTCTTGATCAATCGTCCCCACAGAAATAAATCCGGATACGGCGAAAGGCGGAATATGTCGCCGACTTTGGCGAATCGCCGCTCGTCAGTCAACCGCAATGCTGAAACTTCGTTGGCTTCTTCCAGACTCTTGAAGCGGGGCTGCGAAATCTGCATCTCACGTTGGCTCAACCGTTATGATATTCGAAGTTTTTGTTCCAGGGCGTGCTGGTGGAATAGGGGATGCGATCTTGCCCTTACAGGCTTCATTTACGCGCGAATTTGCTCAAGACTGGGTTGATGCCTGGAATAGCCATGATCTGGAACGAATCCTCGACCACTATGACGATGAGGTGCTCCTTGTCTCTCCGGTTGCCCTGAAGTTATTAGGCGGCGATGGCACGGTGCGAGGAAAAACTGCATTACGAGAGTACTTCCTGCGAGGGCTTAAGGCCTTTCCAGATCTCCGCTTCGAGCTAATCGATACATATTGGGGCGTCGAGACCATCGTTGTCTCCTATGTCAACAATGTTCGCGGCAACAAGACTGCCGAGGTGATGCTGTTGAATGCTGCTGGGAAGATTCGGCGGGTGTGGGCTAACTACGACCAATAGCGGGAGAGGCCTAATTTGCACCGGGTTCAGCGAAAATTCGACGAACAGGGATGTTTCTGATGGAAGGCAAGGCCAGGTGCGGGGTGGTCTTTCTGCTAGGGATTACGCTGATTGGTTGCCAGCAGCCTCCGCGGGAGCCGGTGGCGTTGCAATATGCCTATTCCTGGAACGAAGACCGGCCGCAGGAAAGGGCTCTATTACAGCAGTTCACGCAGGAAACAGGGATTCGCGTAACGAACATTCCAATTCCAGAGGCCAGCCGCGAGTACGTCGACCTCGCGAGTAAGCTCCTGAAGGGTGGCTCCGGCCCAGATCTCCTGAACGTCGATCTGATCTGGACCCCGGTTCTCGAACCCGACTTGATCGATCTTCGTCCCTACCTCGCTTCCGAAATCGCACAGCTTGACCCGCGATTGTTGCGCAGTTATTCCGTGAACGGAAAGCTTGTGGCGGTTCCTTTCAACGTTCCGCTCGGAGGCTTGGAGTATCGAACGGATCTCCTGCGCGAATACGGCTATGATCATCCTCCCAGGACATGGGACGAACTAGAGAGCATGGCCGAGCGTATCCAGAAGGGTGAGCGCGCCAAAGGCAGAAAGGACTTCTGGGGTTACGTGTGGCAGGGAAATGCTGCCGAATCGTTGACCTGTGACGCCTTGGAGTGGCAAGCAGCCGCGGGAGGAGGCCGGATCATCGAACGGAACCGGACAATCAGCGTGAATAATCCCGCGACCATTGCGGCGTGGCAACGGGCCAGGCATTGGATTGGCTGGATATCACCGCCCGGCGTGGTGTCGTACCGAGAGGCCGATACGACGCTCGTTTTTGACTCGGGCAGAGCCGCCTTTAGCCGCATCTGGGTCCTGACCCCGATGACCAGCAGTGGGCAAGCTCGGCAGATCGGCTGGCGAAGCACGCTCCCGACCGTGCCGACAGGCATTTCGAGATTGCCTGCGGGAGCCGAAGACTCGGCCGGAACCTTGGGAGGGACGGGCACGGCCATCTCCGCTCATTCGACTCATCGCCAGGAAGCGATTGCGCTGCTCCGGTTCCAGCTTCGCAACCTGATCGATGAAGGTGAAACGGAGCACCGCCCAGGTGGCCCGATCCAGGATGAACTCTTCCAGCCACCCTCGATTTCCGAGCCCAACGCCTCCCCGGAATCATCGAAGCAGCGTGCAAGCGTTATCGTTGCCCGGCCTTCCATCGAGACCGGGATCGCCTATAAGGCGGTCACCAAGGCTTACTCCGACGCGGTGCACTCGGTTCTGCTGGGACAGAAAAGTGCGCCGGAGGCCGCAGCTGAACTGGAAAAGCAGCTCATCGAAATTACCGGCTTTCGTCCCGGTCCTCCCATGTCGACGGAAAATAATGCGCGGTAGGGTAACAACATGTTGTCATTGCCGTTCCGGTTGCTGTTTCCGTAAAAATTGCTGTGGAGATGTTCTAAGCGAGATTGAATGACGTCAGCAAACGGCAACTACTTCAACATAGGCCGCGGTTTGGCGATCATCATGGCCCTGTTAGTGGCCTTGATTTTGGGTGGAAACGGACTGGTCATCTATCAGTTCAAGAGAGCTCAACTGCAAACAGATCGACTCACCGGCGTAAGCCAGCAGTTGATCGCCGTCTTGCGGCTGCAGGAAACCCTTCGGACATTTCGTGAACGGCTGAATGAACTGGCACAGTCCAAGGACGCGCATCGCCTGGTAACCGAAGCCGAGCCGTTGCGTGCGGCTCTGCAACAACAAACTCAACAGACAAGAAGCACTCTCGCCTATCTGCCGCCCGAATTTCACGTAGATCCGGCATTTCTAACCGCACTCGACACCATTGAGGTTACCCTGCCGTTTCAGCTCGATGACATCGCTTCCCTAGCTGAGGAAGGTGACTGGGAAGCCGTTCGCCTTCGTCTCGATGACGAACTCAGACGAATTGAAAATACGACTTCCGCCCACGTCCAGAGCATTGACCGCGAACTCGATGAAGAGCTGCCGCGTGCCGTTGCCAACATGAAAAGTGTGCAACGCAGGGTTTTTCTTATTGTGCCGATGACGGCGCTCTCCACCGTCCTGGTCGCGGCTTTCTTTGGCTGGGCCATAGCGCGGCGCATTCTGGAACTCCGCCTGGAAGAGCGAGTGAATGAGCGCACACGCATCGCCCGCGCATTGCATGACACTCTGTTGCAAAGCTTTCAAGGATTGATCATTCACCTGCAGGTTGTCGATAACATGCTTCCGCCCGGGAAAGCAAAAGAAAGACTCGAACTGACACTCGACCGCGCGGATCAGGCAATTGCCGAGGGCCGGGATGCCGTATATGACTTGCGATCGTCAGCCACGACGACGAACGACCTAACGCAAGCGGTGAGAAGTCTGTGCAACGAACTGACAACACCAGATGCCGCTGAGTTCAACCTGACGGTAGAAGGTCCGCCGCGGGACTTGCACCCCATCATTCGCGACGAGCTGTACCGCATCATACGCGAAGCCTTACGAAATGCTTTTACCCACGCCCGCGCACACCATATTGAAGCGGAGCTCATCTACGCAGAGCGTCTCTTCCGCTTACGGGTTCGGGATGATGGACAGGGCATCGAACCAGCAGTGCTGGAAGAGGGTCGCCCCGGCCATTATGGCTTGCCAGGAATGCGCGAGCGCGCTCGACAAATCGGCGCGGAGCTTACCATCTGGAGCGGCGTTGGGACCGGCACTGAGATCGAGGTGGATATTCCCGGCTCGACCGCTTATATCGGTTTGCCGCGTCGCCGTTTTCGGTGGTTCCGTGAGACGGTGGGATGAGCTCGTTTTTGGCGATACCACCCGTTGCGAATGGCGAGGTCCCGGCCGGAGCCTGCGGGGATTAGCCGTTCTTCTCGCATCCTCACTCCGAACTCAACGAGGTCCCGGTTAATAGCCTCGGGTAAGCCATTCGAATCAAAGGGCTATTCCGTTAATCCAGACTTAAATGCCAATTTACGCCAGCATGCCTCAAAGTTCCTGAGCAGTGGGCACCAACCTCGCGATCGCAGTGGATCGTTTCGTTTGCCGCTCACTCAGAAAGACCAAAAGGGGGCGTGTCCGATGGGAACTCTCAATTCGCAATTTGTCTATGAAAGCGCAACGGCAGGCGCTGGCTGCTGCCTCGTTCAATTTCAGGGGGAGATGCTTCTCATCTTTCCTGGCGGCGGAGGGGCGGGCGGCGCCGCTCCGAACTACCAGATCAACCTGATGCCTGTGAATCCCTTTCAGGGAAATCAGGATTACAGCAATCAAGGGCTAGTGGTCCTCGCCGAGAAGACCGCCGATCGGCCCGCAGCCGTTGTCTTTAACAACACGCTCTTCATCGCCTATACAGACACCACGCCTATCCATCAGCTGCAACTTCTTGCATTCACGAATCGGCATGCGGCGCCGCAACGCATACCGTTGCCCGAAACGGCGGTAGGGGGCCCCGCCCTGGCCGTCTTCCAGGACCACACGACCAACCGTCCGCCGACGCTGCTCTTGTGCTTCTGTGGCGGCGGTGGCTCGGGAGGAGCAGCGCCCAACGGTCAAATCAACATCATGACCTCTCCTGATGGCTTCCAATGGTCCGACAACGCTCCCGGCAAAACCGTGTTGCGTCAAACCAGCTTTCACTCGCCCGCGCTGTTTTCTTATCTCGACAACACCGACGCGCGCGTCATGCTAGCCTTCACGGGCACAAATTCGCAGGTATACCTGGTAAATTCCGAAGGCTTGGACTTTGCCGGATCGGGCGGCCGCAGCGGAATGAATAGTCAGCCCGGCACGCCCTTTTTCCAGGTAACGAACGAAACCAGCGAAGTAGGGCCGTCCTTCGCAACTTGCAATTACGGTGGACCTGCCACCATCGATTGGTCGCAAGCCCTGCTCTGGACGGGCACCGGGAACAAGCTGCTGAACACATTGTTTGGCAATCAGAATTCTTTGACCGTCAGCGGCAAAACAACCTTTCAACAAACGGCGCAATTCGAACCTGCGCTGCTTCATATTCCGGCGGGTGCAGACGACTCTCCTGCACCTCTCGATGAATGGATAGTAGCGTGGGTTGGCACGAATCCTGTTCATTCTTTGAACGTTGCGCTTCTCAATCTAAACGTCTGAGGAGACGCGAGCTCCGGTTCACGGTACGCCCGGCGCAAATCCCCAGCTTGGGTTTTGCGTCGCGCGTATCTCGGAAGGCCTCGCGCCTTCTTTTAGCGGTCGGCCCACCGGGCCCAGGGAGCGGATGGATTCTCTTTTGCGGTTGTCCTAGGTAGAGACGAATGAGGCTTTGGCATGGCCAGCGCTAAAGCGCTCGATCAGAATCGAGACGCTTTCATCGAGCGCTGAAGCGCTCGTTCCCCCGCATAAATGCGGGGGCTCCCACCCGGATTTTGGTCAAGTCTGGCTGGGTAAACCCGGACCGCAGGTGAATGCTGACAGGGATCATCAGAGGCCAACCCGATTCTCTTGGAGCACGGGCTGCGCTAAACCAGAGACAGCTCCATCACTGCGTCGGGCCGGGCGTCCCATCGGACCAGTTCTCAACCGGCACCATGAAAATTGTTACCCGTTCTTCCGGGTCATTCGCCGCAATCACCGGCGAGGCCGGCAGATTGGCTCCCCAGCTCTTCTCCTTGTCGCCGGCAACAAAGAACATCAGGTGCGGATGCCAACTCTTGCCGCGGTCGTTCAGGTATTGCCGCTTCGACATCATGTAGGACATTGCTCCTGGCTCCAGACTGGGCAGCGCCTTCTTATCCAGTGCCGATGCGGTCGCCTCCACGATCTCCGCCTTGGATTTTCCTGCCAGCACCAGCCTGGTCTTCATCAGGAAGATGGGCGCAAAGGTCCTTGCGGCTGCCGGATTAAAGCAAATAGGAGAGCGAATTTTAGGATTCCAGAAGTCCGGGTCATCGGTGGCGGAGCCCCATGATCGCTCCACGATGCACAGGAAGCCATTCGTGCCTTTCACTGCGACCGTAAATCCCTTCTGTCCCAGCACCATCACGTCGGCTCCGTCTGCAATCGATGCCGGAGCAGCAGTTCGGGCTAACGCGATTTCAGATTTCTCGTCGGGTATCAAATACTCATTCACAGAAGCCATGGCCTGATAGGGGGCCTTCTGCGCCTGCGCCCGTGCCTGCCGGTATGCGCCCGGTAAGGCAGCCAGCAAAAGGAATGCTAAGACAATGAACCCGAGCGCCTTCTTTTGCATGGAATTCTCCTCAATGTGTACTCTCCGCTTCAGGGGTGAGGACTCTGGACCGGGATCGCCAGGCATTTTGAAGCCAATATTACAATATCCTTTTTTCTCAAAAAAAAGCGGGAGATAGTCAATGACCTTTTTCGAAAGCCTGCTTGCTCTCCTGCTCATTGCCATTGTCTTATTACAGCTCGCTCGCCGCCTGTCACTGCCTTATCCCACGATGCTCGCTGGGGCGGGGGTGATCGTCGCGCTGATCCCTGGGGCGCCGTCGTTTTCGATCGACCCCGCGACCTGCCTCGCGCTCTTTATTGCGCCGGCTGTGGTCGACGCCGCATTTGATTTTCCACCGGGCGCGACGCGTCGCTTTGTTGCTCCGCTGGTCACTTACGCGGTGATCGCGGTGCTGTTGACCACGGCTGTTGTGGCCTGGATCAGTTGGGCGTTTCTTCGCTTACCTCTGGCGGCGGGCATCGCCCTGGGCGCCGTCGTCTCTCCTCCGGATGCGGCCGCTGCCATCGCCGTGCTGAGAAAATTTTCCCTGCCTCTCCAGATCGACGCCGTGCTGAAAGGCGAAAGTCTCTTCAACGACGCAACCGCCTTGCTCCTCTTTAGCGGTGCTTTGACAGTTCTTCGCAACGGAGAGCTTTCTCTGCGGATAGGTTTGCGTCTGGGATTCGCTGCACCTGGCGGCCTACTGTTAGGAATTCTTTGCGCGTATCTCTTCGTGCACATCAGTCGCGCAGTGAGAGATACGTTGGGCGGCGTCCTGCTGCAGTTCGTAAGCGCCTATGTTATGTGGGTCACGGCGCAGCACCTGGGTCTGTCGGCCGTACTTTGCGTGATCGGGTTCGCCATGACCCTGGCACGCAAGTTGGGCCCGGGGGATTTTGATGCTCGGATGCGCGTTCAATCGTATGCGGTGTGGAGCGCCGTTGTCTTCACTCTCAATGTGATTGCGTTTCTTCTGATGGGCATGCAGGCGAAGTCGATCGTAACGCGAATGCAAGGGCCTCACTTGCGACAGGCTCTTGGATTCGCAGGATTGGTTGTCCTCGCCGTTATCTTTACCCGCATGATCGTTGTTCTTGGCTATAGTTACCTGGCGTCTCGGAGAGAGAGATCCAGCGGAACCTTGCGTTCGGCAATTTTTATGGGATGGTGCGGCATGCGAGGTTTCGTAACGATTGCCACCGCCTTCGCTCTTCCTGATGTGTTCCCGCACCGCGATACCGTGGTCCTTACAGCGTTCTCAGTTGTTCTGGCAACGCTCGTTCTTCAGGGTCTCACGCTGGCACCGATGGTAAGACGCCTAGGGCTGGACCACTCCGAGGAAGCATCACTAGAACTTGCATCTGCCCGTGTCGCCCTGGCACGTACTGCGCTCGAGAGCATTTCAGGCGAGCAAGGACCGGAAGCGGAGAATCTGCGCTATCGCCTTTCCCTCAAGTTACAGAGATGCGTTGACAAGGAGAAATGTGGACCGTTGGACCGCCTCCACAACCTCGGCCTGTCGGCAGTGCAAGCAGAGCGCGTTGAACTTGAAAACCTTCGTAGCGAGGATAAGATCGGCCCCAACGCCTACCTGGGCCTTCAAGAACAACTGGACTGGAATGAACTGACTCTGCTCCGCGATTCGGAACGCCAAATCGAAGAAATCTAAAACGGGACAGGGCAAAAATGAAGTTATGGCTCCATGGCGCGTCGTGTTTTGCGGGCCGGAGCCGCTAAAAGCTTACGCGGCAACGGTTTACTGTGCGCTTCTAGCGTCCACCTGCCCAAGCCATCCTTCACCGCGTAGAGATTCCGCCTACCGCAAAGTGCGCAAGTATGGAGCCGCATTTCTTCTTCTGCTTCAAGTCGAAGAATCTCTCGTGGAGTTAATGCGCCGAGGCACTGAGTGGACTTCATGAGTACTCTGATATCGATAACGGCGCTGCGGTTGGATGGTAACGGAAGTCCGCCGTATTTTCCCATCCCAGATGATCCTGCGCATATATACGTCAGGGGATCTAAGTCGGATTCAATAAGTAAAGTCATGAGCCGTGCCACGCCATCACAGTTGTCATGGCATTCAGGAATCATCCTTGCTTCGGGGCTGGAGCCGGCTTGGCAAACGACTCTTCTGTGTGCCCACATTGGCGACACTCATATCGGATTCTGACCCCGGAGACCCCAGGCGCAACGTCAGCCGGCTTCAACTGCAACGCAGGAACCGGGGATGGCCTGGTCGATTCGATCATGATGGCGTAGCAGGACGGACACTTCTTCATAGAATTCCCTCAAGTGTCTAGGACGCTGTTCAGAGGCTAACCGTGGCCTCGGATTCTGAGGATGTCACACAGTGTTGGGGCACCCGTCTTGTTCCGATTAGGTTCTACTATGACACCAGCCTCCGCAGGGACGGCTGAGGAATGCCCCAGGATATGTGGGTCCTGCATTTGCCTGAACCGCAGGTGAATGCAGAGAGGTAGTTTACCGGCATCCAGCATCGAGATGTACTTGCCGCTCTCGGCGAGGAAGGCTCCAGCGCCATCAAGTCGATTGCCTGGTACAAACGTTTGCAGCCTTGCGCCACGAAAAGCCGACGATAGGCAGATCGCCTTCGCGCTGGCTCCAGAGACCATCGATGCGCTCAAACAATGCTGATCACCTGGCCGCCGCCCGCGGCGAGGAACGCAGCATGGGTTTCGATGCGCCGTCGTTGCGCTTCCTGCATGAGCGCTGCGAAATTCGGATCGGATCGCATCGACGCAAACCATGGATCACTAGTAATCGTGGACGCGCAGAGAAATCCGCGGTCCATTGCCGCAGAGAGAGCGGCTAGCGCGCGCTCGGTCTGGTTGATCTGAGCCAGCTGACGCGCGGAGTAGAACAATAACTCGGGGTCAGCCGACAGGGCACTCTCGGCGATCGCATCCAGACATTCTTTCGTATTACCTTCCAGGTAGGCGCGTAGTGAGCGCATCACTCCCTGGACCGCCCCCGTGGTGCCCCCGGATTGCTCGCGCTCCCTCAGCTTCAACAGCGCGGTCTCATTTTCTCCCATGGCGGCGAGCGCGGCACAATCGAGGTAATAGCCGCCTCTGCTTCCATAGAGTTCAAGAGTTTTGGTGTAATTGCCCAAAAGGAAATAGGTGTGTGCGGCGCTGGTGACCAGATGAGGGTCGAGATGACGGCCACGGAGGTGAGCAGCGATGGAGGCATCCAGTTCATCGCAATAGCGACATGCCTGCACCAGGCCCGCAAACAGCTCAGCGTCGTTGCGGCGGAAGTGTGCTCGCTCCAGCAACCGGACCATGGCTTTTCTGGCGCGGCCCTGGTCGCATTCCATCGAGGTATAGAAATTGTGGGCAGTGGCGAGGTCGGGGTTTAGGGCAAATGCACGTTGGAAGGCCTGCTCCGAAAGCGCTTCATTGTTCTGGGCATGGTCACTGAATTTTCCCAGGAAGTGGTAGGCACGACCCAGGCGGACCCACGCCGGCGCATAATCTGGGCTCTCATCGAGGCACTGCAGATAGAGATCCCGTCCGATAGTCGTATTATCCAGCCCACGAACCGCCGTGATCTGGTTGGCGCGAAGGTAGCACTCATATGCGCGTGCTGTCGCTGGAACGTCGCGATGAGAAATGACCTGTTCGCGTGGGTCGAGCGGCACCTGAAGCGACCGGAGAATCCGTTCGCAGAGTTCATCCTGCACGGTGAATAGTTCCTGCATGGAGGAGTTGGCCGTCTCCGACCAGAGCACCGTTCCGCCCGGTGCTTCGATCAGCTGACAGGTAAGACGAAAGCGTTCACCAGCGTGTAACAGGGAACCTGTAAGGAATGCGTCAACGTCC
This sequence comes from uncultured Acidobacteriaceae bacterium, assembly GCA_963743365.1. Lineage (GTDB taxonomy): Bacteria > Acidobacteriota > Terriglobia > Terriglobales > Acidobacteriaceae > PALSA-350. Next base: position 212,641 of record CAVUQE010000029.1, on the reverse strand, counting down.
GCCTCGACGGCCACCCGCTTGGGATCGGGCTGACCCTCGAAACGTGCCGCGAGTAAGCTCGAGCGAACGATAAGGTTATTCATCGCCGACAACGAATTGCCTATAGCCTCCGGCAAGGCGAAGGTAAGGAAATCGGTTTGTTCATCGCTCTTCGGCGCGCGAAAAGGCAATACGATGAGGCGGAAGACGGTGCGTGTCCGCGGCCCGGCGGAAGTGCTTTCAGAAAGAGTAATGAAATTTAGTGCTTCCAGCATCTCGCGCGCCGAGGTGTAGCGGTCCTCGACTCGCTTGGCCATGGCGCGGTGAAGGATTCGGTCCAGGGCCTCGACTTCGCGCGACCCACTGAGAGGCGGCGGATTCTGATGCAGGACCGCGTACAAAATATCGACCAGCGAATTACCCTCAAACGGACGCCTGCCGGTAAGCAATTCGTAAAGACCGAACCCACCGAGAAAATGTCCGAGGCTGGTCCGACAGCCAGACCGCTTGCCTGTTCCGGCGACATGTACAAAGGTGTGCCAACAATGCTTCCAGCGACGGACTCGCCGGTTGCGGTCTGATTCGGATCCGCGCCGAGGGTGGCATCCGTAATGTGGGCCAACCCGAAATCCAGCAGCTTGACGCCGTGGCGCGTCAGAAACACATTGGATGGTTTCAGGTCGCGGTGAACTATACCCAGCTCGTGCAATGCCTCGAGTGCCTGCAACATCTGTCGGGTAATCTTCAATGTCTCGGAAGCGTCCAACATCCCGGCCAGTAGACGGTCCGCGACCGAAAGGCCATCGAGCAGTTCCATCACCAGGATGAGAACCCCGCGCTCCTCGAGGACGTCGTAGATCTGGCAGACGTGGGGGTGATTTACGCGGGCAAGCGACCGTGCTTCGCGCCAAAGCCGTTTACGGGCCAAGCTGCCTTCATGGGTCTCGTCGATGGTCTTGACGGCGACAGGCCGCTGCAGCCGTTCATCCCAACCTTCGTACACCACGCCCATCGCGCCTTGGCCGATCTTCTTTCTGATCCGGTAGTGGCCAATCGCTTCCAGCATGGAGAGATGATAGCCCCAGGTGAGGTGCCCTCACGCGCCCGAGTTATCACCGGAGGGTCCGTAAATCGACGGCACCTTGCCGCCCATGGGCCGAATATAAGTGCTCAGCTGCCCGCGGTGGTGGATGGCATCGAAAAACATGAACCACAGCAGTTCGCCCAGCGGAGCTTCCCAGGCCAGGTTGCCATGGACCAAAAAACGCGCCTTGTTTTCCCATGCCGCATCATCTAGCCGTCCAATGCGCTCGCCTAAATCAGCAGTATGCCTCTCGAACGTCGCGACGATCTTTTCCGGGTCGGAGGGCAGAGGATCGGGCGCCCAGTTGCTTTCCCGTGCATCAATCAGTTCGCTGCAGGTCTTGGCCTCCAACGCCAGTGTCCAGAGAATTTGCGCCGCCGAGGGCGAACGCTCGTGTGGGGTATAGGCGAACTCCGCCGGAGGCAGGGCATGCAAGACGCGTTGAAATGCCGGGCGCTCCGCCGTCCAACGATGCTGGAAGAATTCTCGTAGGCTCATAACGCACTCTCACTGTAAAGGAAATGGATCAGGCTCCGGTGGCCTTCAACACTACGCCAAGGGTCTTAAACACACAAATCCTGCGGGCCGTTGAGCTTCACGATTCTGTCGTCGCGTTACCTTTCCGTATGCGACTCCCATGACGGCAAACATACGAAGGCTGGTGCGGCGTCGCTAAGCAAGCAAAGAACCTTCAGTTGATATTCGTTGCTGTCGCCTTATAGACAACTTTGCCGCCCACCAGCGTCAGGATCGATACCGTCTTCGGCAACTCCTCCGCGGGCACGGTGAAAATATCCTGAGATAAAACGGCGATATCAGCAAGTTTGCCGGCCTCGATCGTGCCTTTTTCTTTCTCTTGAAACTCTGCGTAGGCCGATGTGAGTGTATATGCGGTAACGGCTTGCTCGCGTGTGATCGCCTCCGAGGGGCGATTGCCGGGGTTGGTCGCGAACATAATGTCGAGGTAAGGGTTGGTCGGTCCATCCGAGCCCAGAGCTAATGGAATGCCTGCGGCCAGCAGTGACTTTAAAGGCTGGGCTTTCTCAAAAGCCACCACGCCAGGCGGTAAGAAGGGCGCCAGATGGAGGGGATTTTGCACCACGATGATTCCGTCCTGCTTGATGCGTGAAAACTGGTCAGGAAAAATCCCGTCGCCATGTTCGAAGCGCAGACGGCGCCCATCCCACACGCTTTTTCCGCCCGATGCGTCGATGGCGTTAAGAATCGTCTCTGCCGAGAGATTGCCGGAGACATGAAGCAGTAACTGGTCGTTGTTCTTGATAGATTCCTGCAGCATGGCCCGGTATTCCCGTTTAGGAAACTCCAAAGGCAGCTCGGTAAAGAGCGAATCAACAGGTGGCTTCGCGGGTGTTTTCCAGGCGCCTCGTGGCGTGAAGGTGCCTTCAATGCCCACCCCATCCGCCAGCCATTTCGACCCACTCACGGTGATCAGGCTCGCGGGATGGGATGGCAGACCTTTGCCTTCTTCCATATCGCGACCGGCCGGAGTGGTTCCCGGCATGCGTACCACGCGAAGGCGAATCTGCGTTGGAATGGTCTCAAGCAATGAGACGGCGCGGGATGGCGCCATAGTGATGGAGAGCTCCTGGAGGGATGTGACGCCGTACTTCGCCTCCTCAGCCAGTTGCTGGCGAAGTTGCCTGATCGCCGCATTGGCCGGAACACGATCGGCTGCCGCCCGCTCGATGTTCATAACGGCATATTCGCGCAGGGTGCCGGTGAGACGGCCCTTGTCATCGCGCTCGAAGCGGCCGCCCATTGGGTCAGCCTGATTGTCGGAAATGTTGTAGAAGCGCAGGCCGGCCGTGTTCAGGATCATTGCGTGGCCCGTGAAGGTTCCCAGCGACACCGGATTGTGTGGTGCAATCTGATCGAGCGCATCCCGGTTGATCGACGGATCTGTGAAGACCTTGAAGCCGATGGTCACCGAGATCAGGCTGTTGGGAGCGTTTTTAGCGACAGCGGCCGCAATCCCATCCTTGACCTGCGCCCATGACGGATCGACCGTGTGCAAATCAACGTCGACCTCAGGCGGGCCGAGCTGAAAATGATGATGCGCGTCGTTGATACCCGGAATGACCGTGCCGCCATGCAAGTCGATAGCATTCGTCTTTGGGCCAGCCATCGCCTGGATGGTCTTGGTATCGCCGGTGGCAACGATCCGCTCGCCTCGGATGGCCAGCGCTTCCACGTAGGGTCGCGTCACCACGCTGGTGAATATCTTGCCATTGAAGAGGATGAGATCGGGATCTGCTTGTTGCGCGAGCGCGGAGGTCCCCAAACAGAAAAGCCCAAAGTAGAGAAATATCTTGCTGATCGTTCGCTCAAAACGGGCATAAGACTTCGCCGGAACGCTCATTGGGGCGCAACTCCTGTCGTTCGGCCAATTCTAACGGAGCTTTCCCGGCAGTCCTGCTCTATTTCCTCCAAAGGGCGCTAAGCCAGCACCTTCGGCACCACTTTGCCCGCAACGTCGGTCAGGCGGAAGTCGCGGCCCTGGAACTTGAAGGTCAGCTTGGTATGGTCCACGCCCAGGCGGTTCAGGATCGTCGCCTGCAGATCGTGGATCGGCACCGAATCTTCCACCACGTTGTAGCAGTAGTCGTCTGTCTCACCGATCGAGATGCCTGGCTTGATACCGCCGCCCGCCATCCACATCGCGAAGCACTTCGGATGATGGTCGCGCCCGTAATTGGTCTCGCTCAGCTTGCCTTGGCAATAGACGGTACGGCCGAATTCGCCGCCCCAAACCACCAGCGTGTCGTCGAGCAGCCCGCGCTGCTTCAAGTCCTGCACCAGCGCCGCGGAGGGTTGATCGGTGCCCTTCGCCTGCAGTTGGATATCTCGGGGAAGATCGTTGTGCTGGTCCCATCCACGGTGGTAAAGCTGGATGAAGCGCACGTTGCGCTCGGCCAGACGCCGGGCGAGCAGGCAATTGGCCGCATAAGTGCCGGGCTTGCGCGAGTCCGGCCCGTACATCTCAAAAGTCGAATCCGGTTCCTTGGAAAGATCCATCAGATCGGGCACCGAAGTTTGCATGCGGTACGCCATCTCATATTGCGTGATGCGCGTTTCGATTTCCGGATCGCCGTAAGCGTCGAACCACATCTTGTTAAGCTGCGCGAGGCTGTCGAGCATGTGGCGGCGCGACTCGCTGCTGATGCCCGGTGGGTCATCCAGGTACAGCACCGGCTCGGCGCCCGCGCGAAATCTAACTCCCTGGTACTTGGAAGACAGAAAGCCGTTGCCCCACAACCGCGAAAACAGAGGCTGGTCCGGGTTCAGTGCGTTCGCCTGCGAAATCAGCACCACGAATGCCGGCAGATTCTGATTCTCACTGCCCAACCCGTAGGTGACCCACGCGCCCATGCTGGGACGGCCGGGCTGCTGAAACCCGGTCTGGATAAACGTGATCGCCGGATCGTGATTGATGGCGTCAGTGTTGACCGTCTTGATGATGGCGATGTCGTCGACAATCTTGGCGGTGTGCGGCAGCAGTTCGCTGATCCAGGCGCCCGACTGGCCATACTGTTGAAACTTGAAGATGGGCGCGGCCACCGGAAAGGACGCCTGGCCCGAGGTCATGCCGGTGATGCGTTGGCCCTTGCGGATCGAGTCCGGCAGCTCTGTGCCCTGCAACGCCTTTAGCTTGGGCTTGTAGTCAAACAGCTCAATCTGCGAAGGCGCGCCCGATTGGTGGAGGAAGATCACCCGCTTAGCCTTGGGCGCGAAATTCGGCATGCCCACCAGGCCGCCGGTCTTGGGATCGACCGCGGGCCCTTCCGCCATAAGGCTCGGGCCGAGCAACGATGCGAGCGCCGCCACGCCTATCCCCTTCGCGGTGCGACCGAAAAACTGCCGCCGGGTCATCTCCAGCAAGATCTCGCGTTTCACTCCGTCCATGGGAATCACTCTTTCGTGATGGTCTCATCCATATTGAGGATGGTGCTGGTAACTGTCGTCCAGGCGGCCAGCTCCGCCGGATCCAGCTTCGGATTACGCTTCGCCTCGCCCACTCCGATAAGCTTCATCGCCGACGTCTTGTCGCGTCGATACTCCGCCAGTTCTTCCCGCTCCAGCGTGAGCAGCACGGCGCGTTCCTGCGGCTGCGGCTTGCGGTCCGTTGCCAATCGGAACGCAAAGTCAATCCGCTTCTCCGGATCGCGCCCAGGCTGGGAGAGCGTCTTTTCCGCCAGTACGCGGCTAGCCTCAACGTAAGTAGGATCGTTGAGCAGCACCAGCGCCTGCAGCGGCGTATTGGTAATGGTGCGCCGCGCCGTACACTTCTCGCGGTCGGGCGCGTCGAAGGTTGTTAGCGACGGCGGCGGCACCGTCCGCTTCCACACTGTGTACATGCTGCGCCGGTAGAGATCCTCGCCGGTGGACTGCGTATAGCTCTGCCCGGAGAAGCCCCCGCCGAAGGCCATTTCTTCCCACAGACCCTTCGGTTGGTAGGGGTAAACGCTAGGACCGCCAATTCGGGTGTCGAGTAGGCCCGCGATATCCAGCGCGTTGTCACGCACCATCTCGGCGGGCAGGCGGAAACGAGGTCCCCTCGCCAGCAGCCGGTTCTCAGGATCGCGCTCGACCATCTCCTTGGTCTCACGCGACGACTGCCGATAGGTCGATGAGGTCACGATCAGCCGCATCATCGCCTTGATGTCCCAGCCGTTGGCGATGAACTCCGTAGCCATCCAGTCGAGCAACTGCGGATGGCTCGGCTGCTCTCCTTGCGAGCCAAAGTCCTCCGCCGTCTTCACAATGCCGACGCCGAAGCAGTCCTGCCAGTAGCGGTTCACCGCCACCCGCGCCGTCAGCGGATTCTTCGGATCCACCAGCCATTTCGCCAACGACAGGCGATTCGGCGGAGCCCCGGGCGGCAGCGGCGGCAAAAAAGCCGGAACGTTTGGAGTCACCTTCTCCCCCGGATTGTCGTACTGGCCCCGCCCCAGGATGAATGTGTCCCGCGGCTTCTTCATTTCGGTCATCACCATCACGTTGGTGATCGACGCTTCCAGCTTCTTCTTCTGCTCTCGCAACTCGATCAGTTGCGCGTAAAGCTGGCGATCTTTCTCCGGAGCCGCATATTTCAGGTAGTACTCACTCAGTGCGGCCTGGTGTTCTTTCTCCAGGCGCGCCGCCTTGGCCTCTGGGGTCTCGGCCTTCTCTTCTGCTCCGATCTCTGCTTCCGCGGGCGGCTTTTCCGGCTGCAGAGTGGCAATCTCCTGGGCAGGTTTTCCCGCCAACTCCAGCAGCACTGAGCGAATCGGCATGCGGATGCCCAGGGTTTCAGCTTCCTCGGCAGTCACCGGGCGGTTATAGATGCGCAGGTCGTCGAGCCATCCTTCGAAGGGCTTTCCGTTCGCTTTATTGCCTATCTCGAGTGCGGCAGCGGTGCGAAACGTGCCGTTCAAGTTATCTTTCATCACTTCCGTCATCGCCGGTTTGCCGTTGACGTAAAACTTCACCCCCGACGCTTTGCCCGAACCGTCGTAGCTCATCACCAGGTGAGTTAGCGAGGCCGTCGCGAAGCGCTCCTTGGTGCGCACTTCGATCGCGTCGTCAGGCCACTTCGCGGCCATGCGGACGATGAAGTGGGAAAGGCGGTCCTGGGGCCTGTCATACGTGGGATCGTCCATGGCGATCTCATAACCTTGCCAGTGTTCAGCGCTGTCCCGTTTTTGAACGAGCTCAATTGCGTGCGCGGGCGACGTGCGGACCCACATTGCCAAGGCAAAGCGGTCGCCGCGGTCAAAATCACCGGCGTTACCGAAATTCACCTGGGTTTCGCCGCTGAAATCCGCGGCCTTGCCCACCTTGCCTTCGTCGTACACCACCTCGCCACGCACTGCCTCGCCGTCGTGGTGCTGGCCGGAGGCATCAGCCAAACTGCTCTCCAGCGGGTAGTACGCGACTAAACCCTCTTGCGACGGTTCAGGGATCCTGGCCAGGGCCGTTTTTTGCCACTCGTTGCGCTGCGCCACGATCTCTTTCTCCGGCAGGGCAGCGAGGGTGCTGGCGACCCGGCCATTCAGCGCATCGAGCTGGTGTTGCTGTGCCGCGGTGGGCAGAGGCAGCACGGGATCCGCATTGCCCAAAAAGCCGTCCAGACCCCTTTCCGGAACGCTGTTGAAGTAGGCGACGAGCTGGTAAAAATCCTTTTGCCGGATGGGATCGAATTTGTGGTCGTGGCAGCGTGCGCAGCCCACGGTAAGCCCCAGCCATACGGTGCCCACGGTGCTCGCCCGGTCGATGATGTACTCCGCGTGGTATTCCTGGGGAACGGCGCCGCCTTCGAAATTGATCATGTTATTGCGGCTGAAGCCGGTCGCAATCTTGTCGTCCAGTGTGGCGTTGGGCAGCAGGTCGCCGGCCAGTTGCTTAATGGTGAACTGGTCGTACGGCATGTTCTGGTTGTAGGCCTTGATCACCCAGTCGCGCCACGGCCACATCTGCCGCAGGCTGTCGATGTGGTAGCCGTGCGTGTCGGAGTAGCGGGCCAGGTCCAGCCACTCCATCGCCATACGCTCGCCATAGTGTGGCGAAGCCAGCAGTTGGTCGACTCGCTTTTCGTAGGCGTTCGGTGACCTGTCCGCAAGAAAGGAGTCGACCTCGGCAGGTGTAGGCGGCAAGCCAGTTAAATCAAAGCTGACCCGGCGCAGCAGTGTGGCTTTGTCGGCTTCCTCGCTCGGCTTCAAACCTTCGGCTTCGAGCCGTGCCAGGACAAAACTGTCAATGGGGTTCCGCACCCAGGCCTTGTCTTTCACCTCGGGCAAAGGCGGACGCTTGGGGGCGACGAACGACCATTGCGTTTCCCATTTAGCCCCCTGGTCGATCCACTGCTTGATGAGCGCGATTTGCTTCTCGTTTAGCGTCTTGCCGGAATAGACCGGAGGCATACGGACCGCCGCGTTCGTGGAACTGATCTTCTGGTAGATCTTGCTTTGCGCCGAGTTTCCCGGGACGATGATTTTGTAGCCGCCGCGGTCGACGAACAGACCTTCTGTCTCATCCAGGCGCATGTGGGCCATGCGCATCTTTTCGTCGGGGCCATGGCACTTGAAGCAATTGTCCGAGAGGATGGGACGAATCTCCCGGTTGAAGTCCACCGGTTTCGTGGGCGCCTCAGCCGCGGGTGCGGCTTGCGTCGCTCCGAGAATCCAGGCTAGCGGTGCAGAGACGAGCAAAACGACGAACAACCGCAGCTTCAAGTTTCCATCCCTCCTTGAGCGCTCGGCGGGAAACCCTGCTGAATGGTCGAATTATCTCCAAGTGCGACCCTAAAATCCAGCATCCCGATGGCTGACAACAGCAGACTCCACCGACGGGTAACTTGGCAAGCTAGAATCCTGATCCGGCCTAAAAAGGCCGTCACTGTTGGAGTGTCGGCTGCGCGGCATGATAGCTAAGTTCAATGGGGGAAACGTGGGCCTATAGACCGAGCAAACCACCATCGCATTTTGCCACTCTACGGATTGGTGACTACTCCACTTGTCGCCTCAACCCTGAGAGTAGGGTCAGCCCACGTGAACGGTATCGTCACCGGTATTCCTTTGGCGGACCGCCGGAGCGCGAGCGTAAGGAGATAGGCCGGGAGCAAGTCTATTCTGAAACGTCCTACAGGTCGCCAAACTCGTTCGGCATGAGATCGGGGGTGCCGTTAAGCATGTCGCGCGAAAGCTCTCGCTTCCATTCCAGGAGTTCGTCCAATCTGGCGTCAAAGGTTTCAAAGTCGGGTGCGGTCACGACCGGGTAGTACACGTAAACATCCCTGGTCTGCCCGATGCGGTAGGCCCGGTCGGTGGCCTGGTCCTCTTTCGCCGGATTCCAGCTCCTGGTGAAGTGGATCACGTGGTTGGCTGCTTGCATGTTAAGACCGAAACCAACCGCCAGCGGCGACAGGATGATCACGCCAAAACCTGGCTTCTCTTGAAATGCCCTGATCCTCTGCTGGCGATTGTTGGCCTGCTCCGCTGCCGCGGAGGTCTGGCCATTAATGATGTCGGGGATTACTTGTAACCGTTCGCCGACTGCCCGCTGCAAGGTGCGCTGCAGGTGACGGAATTCGCAGAAGATGATCACTTTCTCCCGCCGTGCGCGTATCTTCGGCAGCTCGGCCAACAGCCACGCCATCTTGGGCGAGTACGCTTCGATCTCAGTCAAGGTTACATCCTCAGCTGGGGGCGCCCCCGCGGGCCTAGGATCAGTACAGAGAACGCGCAGGTACATCAGCAGGCCTAAGGCCCCGGAAAAGCTCTGCCCCTTTCCGTCCGGCGCCGGGTGGCGGAACTGATGCACCGCTCTTGCATAAAGGGCTCTTTGCGGCGGCGAAATCAGCAGCTTGCGGCAACCGTTGACCAGGATCTTCGCCGGCAGGTCCTTTGCGACTTCCGCTTTCGTCCGGCGCAGCTTTTGCGGCTCAATCAGTCTCCGAAGTTCTTCGACGCGCGCTTTCTCCTCCTCGGTTTCGGCTTCAATAGGCCGCTTATATTTGTGGCCGAAGGCGGCCAGTGCTCCCAGGAGCCCGGGTTGGATGAAGTCGAAGAGGCACCACAAATCCGTCAAGGTGTTTTCCACCGGCGTGCCGGTACACGCGATCTTGAAGCGCGCATTCTGTTTCTTGGCCGCACGCGAAACCATGGCATTCGGGTTCTTGATCTTTTGCGCTTCATCGCAAACCATTGCCGACCATTTTTGTCGGGCCAGGGAAAACTCCAGATCGCGCAGCGTCTCGTAAGTGGTGAGAACAATCCTGGCGTCTCCTATCCAGTTGCGGACCAGCAGCTTGCCGATTCCCGTCTGGCCCACACTCGCTTCCACTGCCTCGCGGGAAAGCCGCTTTTGAGCGAGCACCGGGCCATAGAGCGACAGCACCGGCAACGCCCCGGGCGCAAAGAATTTGTCGATCTCCTCCTTCCAGTTCTCCAACAGGGACACAGGCGCGACAATCAGGAATGGTTCGGCGGCCGGATCTGCTTCAAGACAGCTGGCAATGAAGGCGAGAATCTGGATCGTCTTGCCCAGCCCCATATCGTCTGCCAACAGAGCTCCCCGGCAAGCCGTGGGGGAATGCGCCCAAAGGTGCTGCAGCCAGCGCAATCCCTCGAGCTGATGCTGCTTCAAAGGAAACTCCGGCTTCAGCGTTCCCGGCAATCGCGCTGGTGCTTTGCAGTCATGCAACCAGGAGCCCCGCAGTTCTTCGTATTCCACCGTATCCAGGTTCGACCTCACGACAAGCTGCTTACGCACCACCGCATGTTTGATCGGCTTCAGGTTTTCCGGGTTGAATCTCCGGTTGCCCAGATCATTCTGTGCGGCTTTGAATGAGGACACGATGCGATCGGCTTCTATCACCGGGATGGGACGCGGCAAGCCCGGCACGACGATCGAGGCCGTTGGTTCTTTTCTGGCGGCCTCGAGCTTCTTAACCAGTTCGCCGACCGCCGCTTCGTCCAGCGGAATAGCGACCGGGCCGCTTCCGTCGTCCGGCTGATAGGTGACGCCATAGCTCACCTCCTCGGGAAACCAGGCCGACACTTGATCTCTTTTGGCGATAAAGGGTGAGTAGTAGGGCTTCTCGACGCCGAAGCCTTCGATGCGCTGGGAATACTGGGAAAGATCGAAGATGTCGGCCAGCGTGAAGGCCTCCGGCCTCCGCCACTCGGCAAGGGCTCGTTGCAAGATGTCGAGGTGTTCCTGCGTGTCGCCTAGGATTTCCAGCTCATGCCCATTCCAAAAGCAGCATTGCGCTTCCTGCGCGATGCGTTCCCCCAGGCGGGCCACGAACTTTGCCAGCTCCGTGGCAGTGGCAAAACGGAGATTGGTTTGGGCGACGGAGCCTTTTCGGCTTTCTTCGATGCTCAGCGCCACATCCATGAGCACTCCCTGGGCGTCGCGGATGAGCTCTGGAGTGAAGCGTGCGAATGATATCCCCGCCTCCTCCCGCGCCAGATCGAATTCTGCCGGATCCATCACCGCCGCCGCATCGGGGCCAAGCGTAGCAAAAGGATTTCTAACGAAGGCCTCGGCCCGCGCCCCGGCGACTCTTCGCCCGGGCATCGCCTTGATCTCGCGCAGAACCGACTGCATCTCGGCAGGGAGAAGGACCTGGGTGATGCCCTCACCTTGGGGGATGTCATACCGTTCCAGAACCCGGTTGCTACGGTCGAAGAAGTCGACCCATCGCGCGGGGGCGCCGCTAAAATCGGGGATCACTTCCACCAGCCTGCTGCCGCCCACGTCGCCCTTGCGTAAATGCAGGCACAGCTTTTCCGGAGTAAGCACCACCGTGGACTTAAGGAAGTGGGATAGGTCTGCCCCGGCAGCAACCGCATGCTTCCTGATCTTGGCCCAGCCGCGCCGGTTGGAGTCTGCCGTTCGCTCGTCCGGCCAGCGGTGATGGAAGACGGCGATCTCCTGCACCATGAGCCACGTCTCCCTGGTCAACAGGGATTCCTCGCCCTTCCAGCTCACGACGGCTCCGCTGAGGCATAGGTCCGCTTGAATCTTCTCCCCGGATGGCGCGGTCCATCCCGCCACCACAATGGCGAAATCCTTGTCTGCCAAACCACCCTGGCTTTCTAACCGGGGCCGCCATGCCAGTGTGGGAGGCAGCCCGATAAGCAATAAGCCACTGCGATAGTTTTCCGAGACGGCGAGCTGGTAAGCGGACTCCCAACTGAGAAGGAGACGCTGGTCTAATAAGCGCGCAAAACCCTCCTCCTCGACTTGCGCGAGGAAGGACACCATCGATTCCTGGCCCGGGAAATCGAGTGGCTTGCGCAACCACTCTTCCGCTCGCTCTGGCGGAGGGCGAAAGATCACACCGCTAAAATTGTAGGCTTTGACGATGGGCCCAATGCCGGAAGGCACGAGGGCTCTATGCGAGCGGGGCGATAGGAATGCAGCTTTCATTCTCTCCACCATCCCTTGTCCGCCCGGTAACGAAACCCCCAGCTGAGCAGCTCCCGGGTGAGGTTCTCATCCTCGTTGCCGGCCAGGACCCAGTAAGCGCCGCCCCTGGGCCGGCGGTCGTCCGTTCGAAAATTGTGCTTCTGGGCCAGCCTCTCTACATCCGTCCAGCGATACGATGCGGAGGCTGCCGGGGGAGACACAGCCCGCGACCGGGGAAGCGGGCGCTGGATCGGACTGTAGCCGAATAGGGGGACGATGGTCTGATCGAACTTCACTTCCCAGCTCTCTTCCGCACGCCGGCTGTCGCGATGGACCAGCTTGATACCACCGCGGAGGTTTTCAATATCCACTTCCAGGTGATCTCCACCGCTGGCCAGTTGGCCGGCCACGGCTTTCGGTAGTTGCTCCCACGCGAATAGGAAGCAGGCGTTGTTATTCTGGCCGAACTCAACGGCCAGGGCGTCGCCGATGCGCATGACAAATGCGTTGTTGGTAGGCGGGGTCTGCCCGGAAAGCCGCAACACCCTGCTCTGGGCGCGAGCGCGGAAGTCTACGTATTCCGCCTGGGTAGACCTACGCGCCTGGCCGCCGAGGATGAACCACATATCTTCGATCACCGGCTCGAAACGTAACCAATACTGCAGCCGCCTCGGCTCGGCGGCCCGATCTTCGCTGAGCAACTCAAAAAAGTCTTTGATCAATCCCCGGCGCAGCCAGCCCAGGATGAGTTCGCGCGCGGCCGTGTCCGGCTTTCCCGCAGCATCGCGCACATATGCGTCCCACGCCTGCCGGCGCAGCCAGGGATTACCGATCGAAGAAATGGCAGCGTCGCGCAACGCCGTGCACTCAAGGCGGCTGGTGCACCGCGCATATCGCGAAACCAACAAGGCAACACAACGCGCCGCAAGCCGCTGCGAGATCCTGAGCTCAGGAGTGCAGAAGATGACGCCGAGCACGCGATCGATCGAATCCTGGAAAGGTGCATCCGCGAGGCGAACGACTTGCCTCACGCGGCTTAGCAGAGCCTCTTCCCAAAGCCAGGAGTCCTGGGGTATGGCCAGTCCTGCTCTCACCTCCTGCAATACCCCGGCGCTGCCGCCCTCCAACGTGAGACCATACGCTTCGCACGGAGCAGCAGTAAGCAGATTGACATGGCTGCCGAGGAAGCGGAACCACTCTGGTATGTGCGCCCTGGGGCCCAGTGCGTCGCTGAGAGAAGCAAATTGCTGAGACAGCCAATGACGAAGCGCCACCCAGCCTTCGACCGCAGGGGCCGGCGCTTCCTCATCGTCGCGCGCAAAGGTGAAATAACTGCGCAACAGTCCCTGAAAGCATTTCAGTTGCGCCCGCAACGTGCCTTCGCCGGCACGAAACAGCAGAATCTCACGCAGCTCGCGCTCGCCCAGCACGCACCAATGGTTGCTGAGTTGGCCTGCGCCGAGGCAGATATACTTCAATGCAATAAAATTCGGGATGCGTCTTGTCTTGCGAAACGCAGCGACGGAGTCGGCGATGCGGCGATCGCTGGACAAAGATACCGGGTTGTCGAAGCACTTACGAACGGATTCCAAGGCCTTCTGCATGCAGTTATGCCCGGTCCACATCTCAGGGCCGCGCAAGGCCCCGGCAAACGAGCGGTTGATGCTGGTCTCAAGCAGCAGGGCATCCGTTATCGGTGGTCGATGGGACATGTGGAATCCGTGCTGAGGGGAATATCGGCCATATTGGGTTCCTTGGGTTCCTTGAGTTCGTAGAACTCAAGCTTCAGCTCGATGCGCCTGCTTTCTGCCGGCTTCGTCTTCAGCGAGTTCGACGAGGACCCCCCGACAAAGAAGAGCTTTTGGATGAGTCTTCGGTCATCTTCACTCGGAGCTCCGGCTGCCCGGGGATCGAGTAGTACGCACAGCACGCGCTCTGATCGTTCGATACTGAGGTCAAGATTGCGAAGATACGTTCCCTCTTTGCTGGCAAAACCATCCACCACCACTCGTTTGAGCCACCGCTCGCATCCCGGGTCTTTGGTAATCGCGACCACCTGGGGGACGAAGGCGCGCAGTACCGCGACCTGCTCAGCAGTGAGGTCGTCCCGGTTCAGCTGGAAATTGGCCCGCGACCCGAAATCGATGGAGTATTCCTTCACCGTGACCCCCGGGAGGCCTCGGGTAGCGCTCTCCACTTCATCCATGCAGGCGCGAATTGAAGCGCTGCGATGGTTGGCCGCGGCATTGGCGTTTTCCACGCCGGCCTTGACCTCATGGATGGCCACTGCCATGGCGACCAGGAACAGTACCATCAGCGCGGTCATTAAATCCGAAAAAGAAATCCAGAACGGTTTTTCGGCCTCTGCCTGATGGCTCTTAACGGGCCCGAGATAGAGTGCCATGTGTCCCCCTTACCGTTGCGCGGGAATCTGTTCCAGCAGCTCGCCGAGATCTTGGATACCCCCGGATAAGTGGCCAACGGCTTCCGCCAGGTGCTTGTGAAAATCTCCATTTGCGCTGCGCAGCGTCTTCTCGATATTGACGGCGAAGGCCTCGTGGGCTTTGCCCAAAACATTGTTGACCTCCGCCAGGTAATCGGCCGCCCGCTTTTCGGCCTGGCTCAACTGGTCCGCACCGCGCTTGAGGTTGGCCAGCACTTCACCGGTCATGCCTGCTTCGCGCCTGGCATTGTCTACCGTTCCCTTGAGGTCCGCGACCATACCCGCGAATACATCACACAGCCGTGCATACTCGGACGAGACCTGGCGCGTGGTGCTGCTGGCTGCGGTCAGCGAGTCGGCGGCTTCGCGCATCTTTTCCACCGTCCCGCTGGCCAGCCGGAGGGACTCGGCCACGCGCGTGCCTGCCCTGGCCAGGTCGCTCGAGGCGGTACAGAGCAGCTGGGCGCCGCTATTCATTTTGGCGATCGAATCCCCGGTGGACGCGGTCAGGGCGGAAACGCTTGCCTGCAATCCCTGCGTAGTCTGCACCGACTGCACGATCAACTGCTCCACTTGGCTGCTGATGGAGCCGATCGCAGAGCCGTTCTCCCGGTTCATCCGATTCACCCGCTCTTCCTGCCTGCCGGCGAAAGCTTCCGTCTGGGCGTAGAGTTGGCTCACCACGGCAGAGAGGGATTCCTGCAGCTTCTGTGCGACCTCGGCGTGTGTCTCCCTCGCCGTAGCGCGAAGCTGCGCGCTGAGTTCCGCCATTTGTTGATTGAATATTTGCTGTCGCTCCTCCATCGCGCCGACTGCCTGCGTCAAACGCTCGGCCATGGCCTCGCCGGCGCTTCTCCCGGCGTTGTCCATGTTGGTGGTGAGCATTTCAAATTTTTCCGCGGTCGCCTGCAGCGCTCCGTTCGCCGTTTGCAGAAGCTGGTGCGTCGCCGCCATTTGCCCACCGAACATGTCCCGAATCTGGCTCGAGAAGCTGGCCAGAACATCCACCAGCAGCTTGCTGATCGCCTCCCCCTGGTTGGCGCTCACGCTGGCGAAGGCATGCGAGACGGGCTCGAGGCTGTCCGAGATGGTCTTGCCGAGTTCGGAGGAGATTCGGTCGCTCTGCCGCGCGGAGGCCGCCACCTGCTGCGCCGTCATCTCCGAGAGTATCTGTTTCAGGTCGGCAACCAGGGCATCCTTGATATGCACGGCCTGCGTGGCAGAGGTTTCGGATGCCTTGACAATCCGCTCCAGGTATTCGTCCTCGGCGCCGCCGGTGAACAACCCGTTAATCCCTTGCTGCAGCCTCTCCACCTTGCGATAGAGGTTACTTACGAGCAGCTTTTCAATGAACGTGAAGGCCATGGCGAGAAAGATGGCGCTTCCCGAAACAACGAACGCGCGTCCAACGGCAACCAGGAGATTGCTCAGAGCCGCTTCCATCACCGCGGAGTTCGGAGAGACATTGAAGTCGAGCAGTCCCAGGATGAGACCGGTAAAGGTGCCAATGATGCCGATGCCGGTCAGTATGCCGGGCAGATGCTTGTAGTAGTCCGTACGCAGGGGGGAATCGACCAGCGCCTGGTTGGTAAAGAACACTTCGGCCAGGGCGGTGGCACGCCAGCGCACGGCCCAGCTTCTCCCCAACTCATTGGTTTCTCGCTGGGGATGAAGAGTTTTTGCGTATTCGTGCCAGAGGTCGCCCAGGGTATTGGTCGTCATGACACGGTCGGCAATGGCATCGAGGTCGGTTGTGTCGCCCCGGGTTATGTTGCGAATCTCATCAATCTCGGCGATGCTTCGCTTCAGACGGCGTCTTAGGCGAAGTCCCCGCAGGAGGAACCGGGTCAGGAAGTCGAGCGTAAAGCCGAGGAGCAATGTGCCGATGACACATGCCTGCCAATAGGTCGTGAATATCTCCGTCATCGTGTAACTCAGGTCAGAGCCTTTGCTAACCGTGGAAAAATGCCAGCCGCAGGGATCCGGAAAACGAAAGCAGAAACCATCGCATGATTGCGAGCTCAAGCGGTGCCGGACAGCATAGGGGCAGTGCGGACGCCCGCGCTGCATTATGTGATGGGGGACCCCGACGGCAATTAGGGAGCGAGACGCATCGATCGCTCCTCTTGGATCCTTCGGCAGAGGCGTTCGTCGATGGAGACTGGTCTGAGAGCCGCCCTCGTTACCTGGTCAGAGCACACCCGGATCAATCATGCATCAGCGTGGCTGAATTTCTCCTGTGGCAAAGATTAAGCAAGGTTAATGGATTTGCTTGAATCGGGAGGCGGCCAATTGGTTTTTGAGGATGGGTGTCCGGACTAAACAGCTTGCGGAAAAAGTCGGGAGGGGATGGAAATGAATCCCCTCAGAGGCTAAAGCCGAACCTGTTTACAACCACTGACGTACGGCCTGAAGGCCTACCCTTCGGGAAAATAAGTTTTCGCAAGCTGCAAAGCCCAGACCTACCCCACGTCGAGGTTTTCGCACACACATCAGCGGTGAGTGTAGGAGAAGCGAAAGAAAAGGCTACCCAGTTCGTGAGCCGAGCTGGCTTGTCTTCGGGTTTTCCGCTACGGGGATCGAGTTTGACCTCCCAAAGATTGGAATCGTTTCCGTTGGGGGCGGGCTCGGCGAGCGAGAAAATAAGCCGGCCGCCCGGCGCCCACCAGAATCCCTCAGGGTTCCTGCATAAGTTAGGGCCCGCCGTAACCTCCACTTCCGCGCCCCCCTGCAGGTCGCGGTTTTTGAGGGCGCATTCGGAAGCGTTCGAAACCTGGTGAATTGCGAGGTAAGCGATTCGACCTCCGTCAGGAGACCAGACCACTTTCGTGAATCCCGTAGATTCATCGCCCTCGGTTATCTTTTTCGCAGGTTGGCCATTCACCTTCGCCAGCCAAATCGTGTGGTCCCCAAATGTCCGGTGTAGCTGCGCCTCGTGCTCGCTCAACCCCGTACTCGCACTGGTAAAACAATGCTTTCGCCGTCTGGCGAAATAGAGTGTGCGTAGCCGTCGTCACGGAATTTTACGCCAAGAGTATATTACCGGCGACAAACTTAGGATTTCTTTGCCGAAAGCGCTCCTTTATTGCGATTTTTGATGGCCGCGGGCGCCATCGGCTTCTTAGCCGTCCGAAAGGCTACCTCGATTTACCACGAGATCAAGCCACGCTAAGCGGCCTCAGGCCAGGGCCGAAAATGGCCACGCCATCGGTATGGGAAAGGGCATTAACCGGAATGATGAGGCATGAAACCACCGCTTCGATAGGTATCGGCTCAGGAAAGCAAGGTTCCAATAGTCACACCGTTTGTGTTACCCACGACTAGGAAATCCCCTCCCCAACCTGATCTGCTTGCGATGCGGGAACTAAACTCTGAGAACCTTTAAGACAGGTTGCCTGCCAAAGGAGGTTCAGTGTGGCAAAGAATTTCGATTTACATGCCAATGGCAAAAGTGGCCAACGAACTCCTGGGCGGCATGTAATTCCTTTCGATTCCGGGCGGAGAGAAAGAAACTATTTCCGGCCGATCCATTCAGATAAGGTAGAACCTGAAGTCTTACGGCCGGGAGTTCGGCCACGAAGTCTGGCAGCCGCAGGCCCCCTATTCCTGCTGGGGATCGCTATTTTATGTGGGCTGTATGCGGGCATAACGTATAAGAAATCCAGTGCCAGTCTAAAGTTAGAACTCCAGGCGGGCCGGACGTCTCAGCCCCCTTTACCATTGCAGCTCCTGTCAAACGCATCTCCAAAGCCTCCGGCCGTTATCGCTCGGGCCGCGGGCGGCATCATGCCTGAAAAGGCTTCAAATGCGCCGCCGAAATTATCTGCCTACTCGACCCCGCATTACTATCCGATGAGATATGAGGCTACACACAGGAAGGCGTTTGGTGGTTGCACGGGCCAACTCGAGCTTACAAGTGACAGACTTCATTTCAGATGCCCGAATGAGAGTGACCTGAACATTCCAATCGGCTCCATTGCAAAGGTTCATAAAGATGGTGTGGTTCTTGCATCGGGAGAAAAGTATCACTTTCTGATTGCCAATCACACGAAAGATCAAGTGGAAGCGATCTTCCTCCTATGGCTGAAGAGGGTCCAGCGGTCTCGAACCTAACGTCTGGGCAATAAGCGATCAAGGCCATGTTGGCGGAGCGGCACCTATTTGAGACCGTTATCCGCCAGGAATTCACGCGTCGGCTTCGATCCGATGGTGTGAGGCGAGCGGAATGTGCAAGGTTTCAATCATGCCTGACCTCTGAGTGTCAGGACGGAAGTCGCTCTAAAGGAAGGAAGGTTTCCAATCACGCCCGCCGAGCGGTCTGCCCGGATTTCCTGTACGCCGCACGAGCAACGCCACGGGTGCGGCTTTCATTGAGGAAAGCCGCATAAGGCTTATCAACGCCAACAAATCTCGCAGGAAATCCGGGGGATGTGGGGCCGCACAGACCACACGCCAATCGGGCTTAGCCGTTGTTTGCCTCTTGCTTATCTTCCAGATGCTCAGCGATGGCGCCTGCGCCTTCGAAACCTGCGACGGCAGCCGCGCCTTCGGTCAGAATTGACGCGTTCGGATCCACCTTCTTAACACCCTCTACAGCAACCACAGCTCCAGCGAGCTTTTCGGCTTCTTCCAAAAGTCCCATAACGCTCCTCCTTATCGAATGAACGAATTTCCTTCACACGCTGAGTCAAAAATGGTCTTTTCGACGGGTACGGGCTTCAGCCTGCAGGTAAAAGATAACATAGGGAGGCCGCTCGCCTGGGAGGGCAGTTTTGTTCCCGTAACCCTCAAATCCTCTCGTTCTCATCAGTTCGTCTCGGCAACCAAGGTGAGAGAAATTAGGGGGTCGTTATTCGCCTCGTAAGGCCAGAATGGGATCCGTATTGGACGCGCGCCTGGCTGGTATTGCAGAAGCCAGGAGCGCCAACAGCAGCATGGCGAAGGCGGAGAGTGTAAGCACGGCCGGATCAAATGGACTCACTTCAAACAGGAAAGCGCGCAGCAAGCGGGAGGCGGCGAGCGCTCCAAGCAAGCCGATGACACAGCCAACAGCAGCAAGCTTGATACCGGAACTAAGGATGAGTGCAAGCACTCCCGAGCGCTGACAGCCCAGTGCTATGCGCAGGGCGATTTCCTGTTCGCGCAAGGCGACGGAGAAGGCGATGATGCTGTAAATGCCGAGCACACTGAGCAGGACGGCGACGAGAGCAAAACATGAGATCAAGATGGTATTGAAACGGCGCGGCGCCTCGCTGCCGGCGATGGCGTGTTCCATGCTTTGCATGTGGTAGAGCCGCAACTGCGGGTCGATCTGGTGCGCCGTCGCCCGCAGCGCATTCTCCATTTGCTCGGGTTCGACGTGGGTGCGGAGCACGATGTAACCATAGTCGGCGTTTACTTCTCCGGCGCTGGCGAAGTCTCCTTCGGAGATGGCGGTCTGGTCTACGGGCTGATAGAACTGGTCTGGAGTTCTTTCATCGGGCGATCCCATTTTCACGCTATCCACCTCGCCGACCACGGTCATCCATGGAGTCTTGGTCTCCTGCATACCGCGCCGGAATCTCTTGCCGATGGGATCCTGGCCGGGCCAGTAGCGCTGCGCCAATCCGCTGTTCACCAGGGCTACTAATTGGGAGCCCGCGTTATCTGCATCGGTGAAGGTTCGACCGCGCAGCAGGCGGATGCCCAGCGCCTGGATGGGATCGCCGCGCAGCAGGGAAACCATGGCCATGTTCAGTCCCGCCCCCTTGGGAGGAACATAGCCTTCGATGGTGATCGCAGGGCCGCTCCAGTCGCCCGTGGAAGGGAGGACCGTCGTGATGCCAACGGCTGCTACACCCGGGAGCTGGCGGAGGTTGCGCAACAGTTGCTCATCGAACGTGTCGATGCTTGCCTGGGTTCGATACTGATAGCCGGGCAGTTCGTAGACGGCGGTGAGCGTGTGGTCGGGGCGGAAACCTATTTCGACCGCGCGCATTTTTTCGAAGCTACGCAGGAGCAAGCCTGAGGCGGTGAGCAGGACCATTGCGATGGCGATCTCCGCTGCGACCAGGATGGAGCGCAGACGGGCGTGGCCGCTGCCGAGAGTGCCGGTGCGCCCGGTTTCTTTCAGTGTTCCATTGACGCTGGTGTGGATGGCGGCAAAGGCGGGCGCCAGGCCGCAAAGAAAGCCAGTGAACAACGCCAGTCCCAGTGCAAAGGCCATCACCGGCCAGTTGAGACCAATCTCATGAATGCGTGGGAGTGTTTCCGGCAACAGGCTAATGCCGAGGCGCAGCGCGGCTGCCGCGAATGCTAGCCCGACGAGGCCGCCGGCGATGCTGAGCACCATGCTTTCTACGATGGCCTGCCGAAGTAGGGTTGCGGCGCGGGCACCGAGGGCAAGGCGAACGGCGATTTCTCTGCGCCTGCGAATGGAGCGCACCAGCAGAAGGCCGGCGAGGTTGGCGCAGGCGATGAGCAGGATGACGATCACGGCAAGGAATAGTGTGCGCACCAGGGGGCGCGCTTCTTGAACCGTGTCCTCGTGGAGCAGCCGGACGGCTGCATGAATGCGGAGGCTGCGCATGAAGGCCGGATAGTCGCGCACGGTTGCCTGGGCTACCCGCTCAGCGTCGGCTTGCGCTTGTTCCGGCGTGATGCCCGGCTTCAGGCGACCGACCATGCGAAAGCTCCAGGAGGCGGCCTGGCCAGCCAGGAATTCTTCCGGTTGCAGGCGCAGGGGAACCCATAACTCACTCCGGTCCACGTGGCCGGGCAGGAGGGGGAATTCAAAGTTGCGCGGCATGACCCCGATGACAATGTACGGTTTGCGATCGAGAAGGATGGTCGTTCCGAGAACGTTTGCGCTGCCCTGGTAATGGCTCTGCCACAAGCTGTAACTAAGCACGGCGACGGCTTGCCGTTGCTCGTCTTCGGCCTGGGTAAAGGTACGGCCGAGCAGGGGCGCGACCTGCAGCGCGGGAAAGACGTCACCGCTCATCCGCACGGCATGAACCACTTCAGGGACCCCAGTGGTGGCCAAGTCATAGCTTGTTTGCTGATAGCCGCCGAGATGGGTGAAGCTTTGCGTATCGCGCATGTAGTTGCGGATGTCTGCCGCAGCGGCTCTGGGCCGGGCGCACATATCGCAATTGGAGCCCTCCAATGTATCTCCGAGGACAACCAGACGGTCGGGAGCCGGGAAGGGAAGAGGGCGGAGGAGGACGCCGGCTACGATGGAGAAGATAGCGGTCGTGGCTCCGATACCCAGGGCCAGCATCAGGATGGCGGTGATGGTGAACCCTGGCGAGTTACGCAGTTGGCGGAGGGTGTAGCGCGTGTCCTGCACTGTCTGCGCCAACCCTTGATAGGAACGCTCGTCGCGGTGCATTTGCTTGGCCTGCTCGACGCCCCCGTAGGCGCGCCTGGCGGCTTGCCGCGCTTCCTCTGGAGCCATGCCCTGACGGAGATAGTCATCCTCTAATAACGCCAGATGCGCGGCGATTTCTTTGGCCAGTTCTGCTTCTTCTCGCGAGTTGGTAAAGAGCCGGGAAAGCTTCAGGAAGACGCGTCTGAATTGCTTCATGGCTATGATTCCTCAAGCAGGAGCCGCTCGACCAGGGCCGCCATGGTTCTCCATTTCTGAGTTTCGGCGCCCAGGGCTTTCTGTCCGGCCTTGGTAAGTTCGTAGTATTTTGCTTCGCGGTTGTTCTCCGTCCTGCCCCAGGTTCCCTTGATCCACCCGTATTGTTCCAGTCTCACTAATGCGGGGTACAGCGTTCCCTGGTTGAGATTGAGGAGGCGGTCAGAGATTTGCTCGAGGCGGGTGGCGATCTGGTAGGCGTGCTGCGAGCCCATGGTGGCAAGCGTTCGTAAGACGATGAGATCGAGCGTGCCCTGCAGTAGTTGAATCGGATCTCTATCTTTACTTGGCATCCAAGTGATCTCCTGCACTCAGGATTGCCCGGAGTGTACTTGGATGTCAAGTGGAGATTTCCACACCGGCCGGCACTGCCGGGCTCAGTGGGGCCACGAACTAAAAGGCAATGCCGTCTCCAGTGGGTGGGTGTCCTTTCAAGCCGGGCTCATACCGGTGCAGCGCGGCAAGCTTGCGCTGGGGAACGAAGCGGTCCCAGGCCGTGATGAGTTCGGGGGCTCCCACGTCCGAGGCCACTTCAAAGTGCATGGTGACGATTTGCTGCGGTGCGAGCGAGACCTTGTAGCTGGACGCGACCGGTAGCTCGGCGAGCTTCTTGCCCGTGAAGTCCACCCGGGACGCCGCGCGATGCGGTAAAAGCAGACGCACGGTTGCCTCGCCCTTCATGCCGAAGGCCTCTACCATGCGCACCTCGATATGCGCTTGCTCCCTCCGGACCGCTTCGACAATCACGTTGTCTGAGGTCTCAAGGAAGCTTCTGGCGCTGGAGATGGAACTCCCTGCCAGGGGGATCAGGCCCTGGTTGTATTCCCGGGCTGACTGGGGTATGCGCGCGGCCGGCCACGCCTGTTCGCGAGGCAGAATCGAGTATGCACACTCATGGCGCCCAGAGCCCGTGAGCCATGGGTTTGGATACCCGTGATAGCTATCTTCGGCATTGAGTAAATACACCATCGCAAGTTGTCCATCCAACTCGCGCCCGCTCAGGCCGCGGTCGAAGATGGCGAGGCCTGCTTCGTCCGCCATGGCGTGGTCGATCCAACGAACTGCGGGAACAATGCCCTTCGTCCACCCGTGCAGTTCCGGGTTGGGAACTGCCACCGCCCCGTGCGAGAAACCGTACGGAATCCCGCGGCGCACTTCCAGAACCGGTGCGGCGAGGGGAAAATGAGCAACGATGACGGTGTAGTCATGCACATCGTTTAACTCAGTAACAAAGTCGATGCGCGGATGCGCGTGGTAAAAACGCATGGTGCGGCGGATGAGATTTCCCTGCAAGGTTCCGGTCGCCGTGATGGTGTATGCAACCGGCCCTTTTCTGCATTCGATGGAGGAGGCCGAGTCGCTGGAAGTCGCAAGCGTGTCCCGGTCAGGATGCGCGGCCATAAAGTCTGCAGGCGCCGCTTCCTTCTTCTTGGGCCGCTCCGCCACGATCACATTGGCCGGGCCACCCAAAAGCTCGCGTCCGCTCTTGTGCATCTTCAGACTCACCAGCGCTCCCGTATGCGGATCGATCCGGACGCTGTAATGCGCGGTCTCGATTGTCTCCGGAAGTGGCGTGGTTTCCGCGGGACGAGGCGCATCGCCGACCAGCTTCCACCCGGCAACGGAGGAGGATGGCATGGCAGGCTGGCAGAGCACTGAGCCGTTCGGCAAAAGTTCCGCGTTCACTCCTTCGAGACGCTTGCCGGTGGGGAGCTTGAGTTCTACCGGGTCGCTCCTCTTCCAGTTCAAGGGGTTGAAGAGGCCGAATCCGTCGCCCGCCGGGAGTACGGCTCGGCCGGCACTCTCAGTGGCATCTTGTACAGCGGCATCGACCCACTGGAACCGGTCTTGCACATCCCACGACTGATCGCTGACGAAGACCATCCCGCCGGCGGAGCCCCAGAGTGTATTGCGGTCCATGTTCAAGCACATCAGTATCCACGCTTCATGGAGCTTCTGGGTCGGGTAGGCATACGTTCCCGTCATGCTGGCCGCAGTCGCCAGCAACTCCGCTGCCTGCAGGTTTTGCTCGCTGGCGCGGTATCGGGTTTTCACCTCGTTGTTCTCAATCCAGAAGGCGTTGAATTCGTAAGCCGTCCCTCCTCGCATGGTGGGAATCTCGATTTTTCCCGAATCGATGCCCGGGCGGACCTGGTCCATATAGCTGCTGAAGGTGGCGAAGCGAATTTGTCGCTTCTCTCCGTGCGCCTTCCATTGGCGCAGCAGTTCGCTGGGATACGACTTCAGAACCGGCGCGACGCTGTAATCGCCGGATCCAGCGAGGATGAGGATGGGCGCGCCGGCGGGTGTCTTCTGCTCTCGCTTGACGATCGACGCTTCCAGCTTGTCCAGGTCCGCATCGCTGAGCGGTGTCGTCGTTTTGAATATCTCGTTCTCTTCGCTGTAGTGTCCGGGGCATACGGAGAGGATGCGCGATCCGTCGGGAGAAACAGACCAGTGCAGGGTCTTGCCCGTCGGGTTTGCCCGTGTGTAGACCATCGCTTCCAGACCCAGGCCGGCCACGATCTGGGCCATTTGGTCGTGCGTTCCACATACGTCGATGGTCCATGCATATCTCGGGGCCATGCCAAACTCCTGCTGATACCACCGGCGTCCTTCCACTCCCAGCCGCACCAGAGCCTCCCCGCCCGAGAGGTTCACGGTCGACTCCAGAAAGAACCCGTTCACGAGTTCAACGCGCTTCTCGGCGATTCTCTGTTTGAGCTCCGGTATGCGTTCCGGCTTGAAGTTCATGATGGCGATGATGTTGTTGACTTCTGACAGTACAAAGGCATAGTTCGGGTCGTCGCGTACACGATCAAGATGGTCGAGGTAGCTGTTGGCGCAATAGACGCGCTCGCGGCTGAACGTGGTCAACCATCCGCAGCTTGCCGGATGGAAGTTGGGGACCAGAACCGCGTCGGGTGGGGTGGCTGATGCATCCTGCCCCTTGGCTTCCAGCGCGAAACCTGCCGCAGCGATTGCCGCCGCAGCCAGGAAGGTGCGCCGATTAATAGATTCTGCTGAAGCGGGGGTGGGCATTTCTCGATTAGTAAGCATCTAGCTCCTTTACCAGCGCAACTGTTTCTTTGTGGTCCGGAACACCTTCTCTGCCCAGGCCGGTCATAGCCTCGAACCGGGAAGTCAATTTCGGATTCACTATCTTTGTACTAGAGACAGGGTGAAGGTTACGAGGGCGATGACGGTTCTCCACTCCAGCTTCCGTCTTCGGCTGACTTAATTTCCCGGCCTCCTCTCTGATTCATTATGTTGTATGCTACATAGGGGTATGGGCAGACCCCATGCCGCCGCGATCTTCATAGAGGCTTTCAGCATGCGTCAGAGCAGAGGGAAACGGGTTTGTAATCGTGCGGTCCTCTTTATGGTCGTCGTAGCGCTTGCGGGGTCGGCGAGGGCACAGAGGGTGATTACCTCTCAATACGACAACGCGCGCACCGGCGCGAATCTCAACGAGACCAGGCTGACGACGCGCAATGTAAATGTTCAGCACTTTGGAAAACTCTTCACCTTGCACGTGGACGGGGATGTTTATGCCCAACCGCTCTTCCTCGGGGGTGTGGAGATTCCAGGGAAAGGCCGCCACGATGTACTCTTCATCGCCACTGAGCACGATAGCGTATACGCCTTCGATGCTTACGGCAATCCGAGTACTCCTCTGTGGCAGGTGAGCTTTCTCAAAGACGGGATCACCGCCGTACCGGCACTGGATGCAAGTTGTCAGTTCATCTCACCCGAAATTGGTATCACGTCGACCCCCGTCATCGACCCAGACACGGGAACACTCTATGTCCTGGCCCGCACCAGGGACGGGTCAGGATTTTTTGAGAACGTGTACGGCCAGCGCCTGCATGCGCTCGCGGTGACTACTGGGGTGGAGAAATTCGGCGGCCCGGTGGAGATTCGAGCCAGCATGAGCGGTTCCGGAAGCGGGAGCAGGAGCGGAAGACTGAGCTTCAATCCATTGCGAGATAACCCGCGAGCAGCACTGTTGTTGAACCGCGGCACCGTCTATCTCGCATGGGCCTCTGCCTGTGATGTCAGTCCCTACCACGGCTGGGTCATGGCCTACGGCGCCCAGAGCTTGAAGCAGCAAGCGGTCTTCAATGCATCTCCTGATGCCGATGACAGCGGAATTTGGGAAGGGGATACCGGGCCGGCGGCCGACGAAGCCGGCAATATCTTTCTTGCCACCGGCAATGGACGTTTCGATGCCGCCAAGGGTGGCCGCGACTATGGCGATTCTTTACTCAAGCTAAACGGCGAGAGTCTGAAGCTCAGCGATTATTTCACCCCGTACAACGCGGCCAACCTGGATGCGAACGACAGCGACCTGGGTTCCGGTGGGCCGATGCTGCTGCCCGACCAGCCGGGCGCGTCTCCTCACCTGGCCGTGGTGGAGGGGAAGGGGGGCGTCCTCTACCTGGTGGACCGTGACCACATGGGACATTGGCAGCCTGGAAACAATAGTCATGCGGTGCAGACGATAGCCGTTCCCGATGGTGTCTTCGGATCGATGGCCTATTGGAACCACTATGTGTACGTGCTAAGCGACGGGGATGCACTGCGTCAATTTTCTGTGATCGGCGGTAAGCTTTCACCCAAGGCGGCGAGTGGCTTTCCTGGTGTATCGGCAACCCCAACGATTTCTGCCCACGGACTCGACGACGGCATAGTTTGGATACTCCGCTCCAAAACGTGGAACGCCTCCGAGCAGCCCGCGGCTCTCTACGCCTACGATGCTGCGAACGTGGCCCATGAACTCTACAACAGCGAGCAAAATGCCGGACGGGATCGCCCCGGCCTTGCCCTACGGTTCAACATCCCGACCGTCGTAAACGGACATATATATGTAGGCACAAAGCACGAGGTGGATGTCTACGGCCTGCTGCCCGTTCGATGAGGACGCAGTTCCGGAGCTCAGCCCGGAGCAACAGCGAAGTGACCTGGGTGCGGACTTAGGTACCGTGAGCAGAGATTCACCTACGTCGTTCCCAGGCATTTGGATTTCTGATTCTTTTTCTGTCCAGCCCCGAGTAACCAAAAACCAGCACTGCTGGATGCCGCATGCAACTTAGGTACAGTGTGCGGAAACAGAAGGCTCAGTTTAGCTTCTAATCATCAAGCCCCGCTCCTCCCCACAGCGGAACCGTATTCGTCAGCATGATGGTTGCGCATATCGCTTAAGCAGTTCCGTTCGCTGGTTTTCTCCCCCGAGAATCTTAGAGGAATTAAATGCACTACTTGAAAAGTGCCTTGATAACACCGTCTTCTAAATCTGTCCGAAGGCTCTCCTGCCTTCCTGCAATGGCAGTGATGTTTTGTGCTTCCCATGCCTTTGCCGCGGCGCCTGCGGTGGTGGTTGACGCGCAGCAGACCCTGGGGACCGGTTTCTATGATCCGCAGGGGATCGTGGTCGCGCCGAATGGCACCGTCTACGTTGCCGATACACTGAACAACCAGATTGTAATGCTCACTCCCAACCTGCCTGGGAACTCGGCCTCGGCGGTTGTGACCACGGGAAAACTTTATGCTCCGCAAGGACTTGCCGTGGATGCTGCCGGCGACCTCTTTATCGGTGACAACCCAAGCGTGGGTGCGCGGATTTCCGAGGTCGTGGCCAGTGGAGGTGTCTTGACCAGTACCGTCAAAACCATCTACTCGGGCGGCCTTTTAAACGATCCGATTTCGCTGACGATCAACAGCGCCAACACTACGTTCGCAAACACCCTGTTCATTGGGGACAGCCTGACATTCGGTGGAGCGATTTACTCCATCAATTTGAGCAGCAAGACACCCACGCCTGTACCGGTAACGGTCAAGGGCCTGCCGGGAGCGTTTACACCCGCGGCATTGGCCCTAGACCTGAAAGGCAACCTTTACATTGCCAACAGCACCAGCAGCGGCGGTGTCTATGTGGCGCCCGCAGCCGGCGGAGGCACCGCGCAGTCCATACTTACCGGCAGCTTTAACATCTACGAGCCCCAGGGCCTGGCGCTCGATGGTTCGGGAGATCTCTTTATCCTTTCCCAGCTGTCTGGGTTCAGCGCGCCGAACGGCGAGCAGGTAATCGAGGTTCCCAACGCTTCTCCCACGGTCCAGTCAACCCCGTACATTATCCCTACGACAAATCTCGAAACCGGCGGCGGCATGGCGCTGGATCCGGCCGGCAATCTCGATGTCGCCGAAGTGGGCACTACTGGCTTTTTTGGCCTCGAAGCGGATACAGGCCTGGTTGCGCAACTGGATTTCCTCAATCCCGTTTACCTGGGAGCTGCGAGCGTCTATGGGAACAATGGAATCGGAGTTGTCTTCAATTTTGAATTCAACAGCTCTACGACTTTCTCAGGCTTTACTGCGGTGACGGTCGGCGATTCCGCGAGCAACAATGACGTCATCCCGGTTCCAACCCATGGCTTCGGAAATCAAACCGGCAACTGCAATACCGGGAAGCTTACTGGCCTGACGGCATATCAGCCATATTCCTGCTACCAGACGTTCGAGGCGACACCGCAGTATGTGGGTACCCGCGCCTCAGCGATCCAGATCAAGGGCTCTGGTTCGACCATCCTCAGGTCGTCGCCGGTCTACGAGTTGGGCAGCGCGGCAGCGCAGATTGCCTACCCGCTCGACGTGACAATGAGCCCGCTTGGGCTGGTTCAACCCCAGGGAGTCGCCATCTCCGGGTTTAACAACGAGGTTTATATCGCTGATCTGGCCGGCGGTAAGGTTTATTCGGTCAATGGATTGACTGGATCGAAGCCGGCTGCTGTATTTACAGGCGCCGCAGGCAGCGCCACGGCCCTCAGTGCACCGAGTGCGGTTGCCATGAACGGCGAAGGAGATTTGTACATTGCCGACTTCACCCTGGGCGAAATCATCGTGGTGCCTACCACGACTGGCATTGCTCCCTATGTCCTCAATACCGGGACCGTGCAACTGCAGCATCCAATTTCCCTGGCGGTTGATGAGCTGGGGAACTTGTACATCGGAGACTCGGGAGCAGACGGTGACAACGCAGTCGCCAGCGCACCTGGCTTCGTGGTTGTCGTCCCGTATAATGCTTCGGCCTTTAAGCTGGTGCTCAATGGCGTATCGATCATCTTTCCCCAGGCGCTCGCGGTCAATAGCATCAACGGCAATTTGATGATTGGCGATGGAGGCGACGGTTCCAGCGGCGGCCAGATCGTTCAGGTCACACCGACCGGCTCAGCGAGCGTGCTTTCGACGCCCTCCAATCCGACCGGTCTCAGCTTTGACGCCGCCGGCAATCTCTACGTTCTTGACGGCACATTCAATACCATCACGGAGGTATACACCAACGGAAAGAGCGCACAGTTGAGCATTGCCAATCCTTCGGCTCTCTCTTATCCCAGCGCGCTGGCGAGTTCGGCAGGCTCACAGAGTTTCGTAGTCGCGAACCTCGGCGGCGGGACCGCCAACAACCTGGTCTATCTCAATGGCAACAGTGTGTCGTTTGCCTATGGGAGCCAGGCGAACAATACGATTAGCGCCTCCCAAACGGCGACTGTGGCCAATATCGGCAATCAATCATTGACCCTAAGCAACTATGGCTATTACAACCCCAAGCCAATTCCCGCATTCGGTCTTGGGACCACCACCACCTGCGCCAACAGCGATGTGCTCAGCTCGTTGACATCGTGCCTCTTCGCAGTCGCGTTTGAGCCGACGTCGAAATATACGGGAGCCCAAAGCCAGCAGGTGACGATCAACAGCAATGCTTATAACAGTGGTACCCCAGCCATCAATTTGAGCGGAACGGGCACCGGCGCCGGCCCTCTGGTCAAAACCAATCTAAAGGCTGCTGCGCAAACGCTTCCCAGCAACAACAGGGGAAGGAAGTCGTTTGCGGCAGCCAAGTTTAAATAAGAAGTAGACGCAGTCAACACTACCGGGGCCATGACTCGCACGTTGAGTCATGGCCCTCTTCTTTTGCCGCATCCAGACGTCCACAACGCCCGCCGCAATCCGGCGACATGAGACTGTTCCCCTCGTCTGATCGATAGGCTTGGGCTTGGGAAAGCAGGACAGGGGGAAATGGCGCTGATGGGAGAGTCCATTTGGCGTTTACTCTAATTGAGCAAACGGCTCTCAGAACGGTTTTGCCGTCAATTTATAGATTTGACGGATTCAGCGACTTGTAATTGTCTTCTATGATTTCCGGCACGATAGATAGGAGGATCGGATAGTCACTATGAAACTCGGACTTGGTCTTTACCGGCACATGTTGCATCAGGACTACTACGCATTCGCCGTGCAGACCGGGTGCACGCACGTGGTCGCGCATTTAGTGGACTATTTTCGAGGAGGATCCTCGAACCCGCGCAACAACCAGCCCACGGGCGGCAAAGAGCAGCCTTGGGGTGTCGCCGGCGCCCCGGACAAGCTGTGGACACTGCAAGAGTTGGCCAGTTTGAAGCGGGAGATCGAGACTGCCGGGCTGAAGCTCGAAGCAATTGAGAATCTCGACCCTGCCCACTGGCATGACATTTTGCTGGACGGCCCCCAGCGCGCCCTGCACGTCGAAAACGTGAAGACCATATTGCGCCGAATGGGCGAGGCCGGTATTCCTATACTCGGTTATAACTTCAGCATCGCCGGCGTGTGTGGCCGCGTCCACGGACCGTTCGCCCGGGGCGGCGCCCTCTCAGTCGGGATGGACGGTCCCGTCGACACTCCGATTCCCAACGGCGTGGTGTGGAACATGATCTACGACGAACACGCCCCCGAAGGCGTGCTCCCGACGATCTCGCACGAGGAGCTCTGGCGTCGTCTCGAGCGTTTCCTTGAAGAGGTTCTTCCGGTCGCCGAAGCATCCGGCGTGCAACTGGCCGCACATCCAGACGACCCGCCCATGCCGACCATGCGCCGGCAGCCGCGCCTGGTCTACCAGCCTGGTCTTTACCAGCGTCTCATCGACATCGATCCCAGCCCTAGTAACAAGCTCGAGTTCTGCCTTGGCACGCTTGGCGAGATGACGGGAGACGACTTTTACGAGGCGGTTGACTCCTACAGCCGCCAGCAGCGGCTCGGCTACGTTCACTTCCGCAACGTTGCCGGTAGGGTACCGCAGTATCGCGAGACCTTCATTGATGATGGCGAGATCGATATGATCCGCGTGCTCTCCATCCTGCATCGCAATGGTTTCGACGGGGTGTTGATCCCCGATCACACGCCGCAGATCACCTGCGACGCCCCGTGGCATGCCGGCATGGCGCATACGCTCGGATTCGTGCGGGCGGCCCTTATGAGCATTGAGCGCGCCTCCGAACAGCAGCTCAGTAAAGGGAGATGAAGGGGCGACATACCGATTGCACCTTGTCCACACAGCGGCCGTGTCTTAATTGGGGGTCCACCACAGTCGTAGGTTTTCGGGGCCGCCAAAAGCCGCTTAAGTTCTTGACAACTGATCCGGGAGCAGGTTCACGGTCGTGGGGCTGGGCGCCGGTCGGCGTGTTGTTAGCGGTAGGCACAACAGCATGTCTGTTGCCGGCGCGTCGTGCCGCAGCAGTGGAGCCGATACAGGCGCTGAGGACGGAATGATCCGATATACGTCGGGTCGCAGCCGATCCGTTTTCAATCCTCACCGTCGTAGTAGCCCCAGCAGTGCTTAGTATCAGCCCATCGGCGTCACTGCTGCGCGGCATCTTGGGCGTCTGCGGCCTGGTCTCCTGAAGGATCTTGTTGGAGACGGTCGTTGAAGGACTTCAGCAGACTGGCGGCGGTATCGAACTCCTGATGAGCGTTGGCAGATTGGCCCAGGCGCGCCAGCACCTGGGCGCGCGCATAATGTACGCTGGCGCTGTTGGGCGCCAGCGCTACCGCATGGTTCAGCATGTCCAGCGCTTCGCGGTTACGGCCTGCGTGGCGATAGAGCTTCGCCAGTCCAACGTAGGAATTAACCAACGTCGGGTCGCGGTCTATGGCATGTTGGTATGCGCGCTCGGCCTTCTCCGCCTGGTTGAGCTGCGCGTAGAGCATGCCCAGGTCTTCATAGCTGTAAGCGAAGTCGGGCTCCCTCGCAATGTCCTTCAATAGCTCCGCCTCGGCCTGGCTATAAGCATGCTGTTGAAGATAAGCACGACCGAGAAAATAATGCACCATGGGCAGATTCGGCCGTGCCGCCAGGGCCGCATTGAATTCCGCAACAGCCTTTTCCGTGTCGCCCTTGGCGAGCCATGCTTTGCCGATATACAAATGGAATTCGGGCGCGTTCTGACCGCTCGCGAACATTTGTTCCAGCGCTTGTTTTTCCAGCGCGGTGTTCGATGACTTGCCCGCAGCGATGCTCAGCACATAAAGATAGTTCGGGTTAGTCGATTCCTTCTCCCACAGTGGTGCGAGTGTCTCACTGGCTTGCTGGTAGTCATTGGTGAAGAAATAGCACAAACCGAGAAGGTAGCGGGCCTGTAACGATTGCGGTGCCAGATGCAGGCTGGCGGAAAAAGGTTGGATGGCCGCCGCATAATTATTTTTTCGATAGTACGCAAGACCTATGTTCAATGGGATACCAGGTTCATTCGGTGAGAGTGGTTGCGCTTTGCGCAGTTCAACGAGCGCGTCGTCCCACCGCTTTTCCCGCATGTAGGCGACCCCCAGGTTGACATGGGCAGCACCCGAGTGCGGATCAAGCACAATGACCTTGCGAAAATCTTCCTCGGCGAGCGCCAGCTGTCCATTCTTCAATGCTTCGACGCCCTGCCGAAATATCACCGCCGGGTTGAGTCCAGGGTCCTGCGCAGCCGCTGAGAGAACCAGAGGGAATACCACGAGGTGAAGGATCAGGAAACTTCTTCTTGACATCCAGTTAAAACGATTCAATACTGCCCTTTCATCCCTGCACGCGCTTTCTCAGCAAACCTTAAAAAGTAAGATCGGGCCACAAATGCTACTGGAGGCATTATCACCCATGTTTTCGCCCAAATACCGAGCGCTTGCGCTGGCGTGCCTGCTCTTTTTGATGCCCTGTACGCTACCCGCTCAGCAATCCGGTTCGATCAATGGCGCGGTGACCGATGAAAGCGGAGGCGCAATTCCGAATGCGCAAGTGGTGCTCACCAATGCCGCGCAGGGCACCACCTACAACGCGACCTCGAACAGCACCGGAGACTACGGCTTTCCGGCGCTTGAGCCCGGCACCTACAATTTGCAGGTGACCGCGCCAGGATACAAGCAGTTTGAGGCGTCGGGTATCGTTCTGCGCGTATCGCGGCAGGAGCGAGTAGACGCCAGGCTCACCATCGGGGCGGTCACCACGCAGGTTCAGGTGGTTGGCAGCGATTTGGGCACGGTGCAAACAGAGTCTCCCGAGGTCTCCTTCACCATTACCGGAAAACAAATCACACAGCTGGTCTTGAATGGCCGCAACTTTACCCAGTTGGTCACCCTCACTCCCGGCGTCATCAGCCAGACGGGGCAGGACGAAGGCGAGACCGGGGTGAACGGCAGCGTGGCGTACAGCATGAATGGCGGCCGTACCGAGTACAACAACTGGGAAGTTGATGGCTCCAGCCTGATGGACAACGGCAGCAACTCCACGCTCAACGTCTATCCCAACGTAGATGCGATTGCTGAGACGGAAGTCCTTACCTCCAATTACGGCGCGCAGTATGGCCGCAACGCATCCGGAACCGTGCTGTCCCAGACCAAGTCCGGCACCGAGCACTTCCACGGTGATGTCTTCGAGTTTCTGCGCAATGACGCCTTCAACGCCCGCAACTACTTCGAAACTTCCGTGCCAACGTACAAGAAGCACGACTATGGATTCACCGTCGGCGGCCCGCTCTTCATCCCCAAGTTCTATAAGCCGGCAAATATGAAGACCTTCTTCTTCTACTCGCAAGAGTGGCGTCATGAGAACGTGCCTGCGACGGTCTTCAACCAGTCAGTGCCCTCAAACGCAGAACGCACCGGGAACTTCTCCGATCTTTGTCCCGCAGCGGGCAGTCCGGTGGATGCAACGGACTTTCCCAATTGTCCCGTCAATCCCGATACCGGCGCCTACTACCCGAACAACCAGGTGGCGGTCGATCCCAATGGACAGGCAATGCTGGTCCTTATTCCGGCCGCGAACGTTGGTTCCGGTGCCTCGTCGTACTACCAGGCATCTCCTTCCCAGCTGACTACGAACCGTGAAGAGCTTTTTCGCATCGATCATGTTTTCAACGAGAAATTCCGCGGCTATTACCGCTTTATCTATGATTCCTGGCAGCAGACCACCTCGGAGCCGACCTTTCAGACCAAT
This sequence comes from uncultured Acidobacteriaceae bacterium, assembly GCA_963743365.1. Lineage (GTDB taxonomy): Bacteria > Acidobacteriota > Terriglobia > Terriglobales > Acidobacteriaceae > PALSA-350. The sequence goes on along the minus strand of CAVUQE010000029.1, from coordinate 178,314 downwards.
GCCTTCCCCACGGTGACCAACGCGTTTAAAGGTCCGGGTGTCGACATGGTGGCCAATCTTACCTATGCGGCCTCTCCAACCCTGGTGAATGAGTTTGTCGCCGACTACACCACCGACCACATTACGTTGACCAACAATACGCCCGACATCGGCCGGCAAAATTTTACCGGCAACGGATTCTTCGATAACGGCTACGGCGGTGTTCTGCCCAACCTCACACTCACCGGCGGTTCGGCCTATGGCGGCGGCTTTAGTGTGAATACCGGCTACTTTCCCTGGCAGAATTCGAACCCAACGTACAGCTATCGCGACACCATCACCAAGACGTTGAAGAACCATACCCTGATCTTCGGAGCGAGTTCCATCTTTGCGCAGAAGAATGAACCGAGCGTAGGCTTCAATCAGGGCTCCGTCACCTTTAATACCTCATCGACGGTGAGCACCGGTAATGCCTTCGCCGATCTGCTGGAGGCCAGGATCGCCCAGTTTACCCAAACCTCCGCGCAGCCAAAGTACTATAACCGTTACAAAATTGTGGAGCCGTACTTCCAGGACAACTGGAGAGCAACTCCGAAGCTCACGGTAAACCTGGGCCTGAGGATCAGTCTTTTCGGCACCTATAAGGATATAAGCGACCAGTCAGGTAATTTCGAGACAGGGGCATGGAGCGCAGCCAACGCGCCCGCCATCGATATCGACGGCTCGGTGACCGGCCAGCCGGGCGCCCTTATTCCCGGCAGCGGAAATGTTTTCAACGGCCTGGTGCGCTGCGGTATCGCCGGTGTTTCCCCCGGCTGCATGTCAGGTCATCTCTTCAATCCTGCGCCGCGCGCCGGTTTCGCATACGACGTATTTGGCAACGGCAAACTGGCCGTCCGCGGCGGGTACGGCATCTTCTTCGAACATACCAACGGCAACGAGAGCAACTCAGAGTTTCTCGAGGGCACGGCGCCGGTGGTGCAGACACCGAACAAATACAACTACATCGGATTCCAGAATTCCGGCGGCGCCGGACTGCAATTTCCACTTAGCTTGATCGCCATCCCTACCCATGCGGTCTGGCCTTACGTGCAGCAATACAATCTCTCGGTGCAGGGAGAGCTGCCAAGCCACGTGATTATGCAGGTGAGTTATGTCGGCAGCTTGGGGGTTCATTTGCCCATCCGGCATGAGCTGAACCAGCTTACGCCGCTTTCTCCGGTAGAGAACCCATACCTGCCGGGTCAGCCAATCTCTGCGGCCGATTGCGCCTCAGTGTCGTTAGGCGCCAATAACGTACCCCAGGGAACAGTGAACGGTCAGCCGGTCAGCAGCGATGTAGCGACGCGGCTATACATTGCTTGCGGCAACTCGGCGGATCCATTCCGGCCATATATCGGCACTTCCGGCATCAATAACGTCACCAACAGCGCGCAGTCGGTATACAACGCTCTCCAGGTCGGGGTGAGCCGCTATTTTGGCAGGTTGAACGGAAGCCTGGCATACACCTACGGGCACTCTCTCGACGATGGGTCGGACGGATCGTCCAATGTTGAAATGCTCAATGGCCTTGATCCTCACTCAAGCTATGCCAGTTCAAACTACGATGAGCGGCACGTATTCGAAGCAAGCGCAGTCTATGACCTGCCTTTCTTCACGCAGAGCGGCCTCTTGCATACGTTGCTTGGCGGATGGCAACTCTCTGACCTGACCAGTTTCCAGACGGGCAATCCTTTCAGCATCGTGAACAACTCCTCGAACGCAGACAACGCAGGCACGGGAAATACAATCAGCTCCAACAGCAACGATGGGTCAGTTCAGTCCTATGCTGACATCATTGGTCCGATTCACGGCTCGGTCGCCATCAAGCACCCCGCCGGGCAGCCGGGACCGCGCCTCTACAACAGCGATGCGTTTGGTCCTCCACAGGGCCTGACCTATGGCAACTCAGGCCGCAACGTTCTCAACTATCCTGCGCACACGGACTTTGATATGGGCCTGTTCAAATCCTTCGCCGTGCACGAAGACATGCACTTCGAATTTCGCGCTGAGGCTTTTAACATCTTCAACCATACGCAATGGAACCAGGTGAATGACAATGCCTGCTACGGTGCTGCTGCCTGCGCATCGTCGCCGTTTCTCACCGTGATGTCTGCGCACAATGCCCGTATTCTGCAGTTTGCCGGGAAGTTCGTGTTCTAAAGCAACTGGGCGAGGCTCACAGCGGCCTAAGGCTAGCTTGCCGTCCAGGGAGCGCGGTAGTGTGGCTTTAGTAACGACGCGGCGTGGTCCGATCCGCGCTTCAAGCGAAAGCCGGCGGCATCCCACTCCAGCAGTTCCTGGGTGCGGATCGCCACATTGCCCAGCATCAGGCTCTCGACGATCGGCGCTTCAAAGCTGTAGTTGCAGCTTGCGGGTGGTCCCCCTTGGCAAGCTTTGATCCACTCCAGGTAGTGCGCGGTGTCGGCGGAAGTGGCGCTGGGCCCGAGCTCCGGCCGCGTTGGCTCGAAGGGAGCATTGGCCGGTGTCAACGGCGGCAGAGCCGGAGCAAGGTCTCCATCGGGCGAAAGCAGCCGCGGCTCTTGCGCCATATAGCCGGTCAGGAGCTTGCCGCGTTCTCCGCTGTAGAGAATGCCTTCGCCGCCCACGCTCATCTCCGCGTCCGGCGCCAATTCCGGCGGGCGCTCCGGCTTGATTCCCCCGTCGTACCAGTGGACCTCGACCGCGGGCTTCTCCGCTCTCGCCGGGAAATGGTAGTTCAGCCGGGAGGCAACCGGGTAGCATTCCGGAAATAGTTCAGTGGAGCTGGCATACACCTGGCCGGCTACACCGAGATCGAGGGAACGCACAATGGTGTCAAACGCATACTCTCCCATATCCCCGATCGCTCCACAGCCAAAGTCGTACCAGGCCCGCCATACAAAGGGCAGGTAGGCATGGTTATAGGGCCGGAAGGCTGCCGGGCCCAGCCACATATCCCAATTCAATCCCGCGGGTATGGGATCCGCCGTGGTCGGGGTGGCCAGTCCCTGCTTCCAAAATGCCGCTGGGCGTGTCGTCCACAAGTCCACCCGATGCACCTTTCCCAGCACGCCGCTGTGAAGCATATCGATCACCCGGCGTGATTCCGGTGTCTGCGAATTAAAGATGGAAACCTGGGTGGCGCAGCCGGTTTCCTTTGCCACGCGCGCCATCTCCCGCGCCTCCCACACGGTGTGCGCCATCGGCTTCTGGCTGTAGACGTGTTTGCCGGCCTTCATGGCGGCAATGGCGATTAAGGCGTGCCAGTGATCGGGGGTGCTGACCACGACGGCGTCGAGATCTTTTTCTTTAGACAGCAGCTCGCGGAAATCTTCATACGCGGAGCATCCCTGGTAGCTGCCTTTGCCTGCGTTCCTGGCATAAAAGGTATTCACAATGGACCGCGCTACGTCGCGCCCGGCCGTTGGGCCAGGAAAGGAGGCGCCCCAGCCTGGCTCTTGCAACAGCAGCCGGACTTTTTTCCGAAGTTCGTCAGGCCCCCAATCCAGATAGTCACTGGTCTGGCGGTTCACATCGCAGACTGCGACCACCTGAACCTCCGGCATGCGCAGCAAATCCATCAACACTCGCTGACCCTGGGAGCCCACTCCGATGAAGGCTACGGTGAGTTTGTCTCCAGGCTTGACCGCGCGGAAAGCATTTGCCCAGCGGGGCGCAAGCATCGCCGCTGTCGAAGCCCCTGCGGTATACACAAAATGACGGCGGTTCATCTTCGGCATCTAGCTCTCCCACGGGTCAATCTTCTTGGATCAGATGCGGGCTGGTGGCTTATCATGCCCCGCAGGCGGCTGAACTCGCAAGTATATACAGGCATGGTCACGATCTGAAGAGGCTGCGCGAAGACCCGCTTCGTTGCATCGAAATCACTCCGCAAAGCGCATCGGCTGTGCTATGACTGAAGCAGAGGAGACAGAGTTTGGCTGGTCAGGGTCCAAGCCGGAGAGAGCTGCTGCAAGCATTGACGCTGGCTTCTGCAGCCGGCGCTTTTTCAGGCTTCTGCCGCTGGAGCTACGCGCTCGCGGAACAGCAACCCCTGCAGCCGGCTTATCGTCCGCAGTTTTTCTCGTCCAGCCAATATCAGACGGTTGAAGTGATGGCAGAAATTATATTGCCTGCGACTCATGATGCCGCGGGCAAAGCGCAGCCCGGGGCCAGCGAAGCTGGTGTCGCTGAATTCATCGACTTTATGGTGTTCAGCGACCCCACGCTGCAACCGGAATTTCAGCATGGTTTGCAATGGCTCGATCATGCCGCCGCCCCAGCGCCCGCGTTTCTCCGATTGGCTCCTGCGCAGCAACATGCCATCCTCGAACGGCTCGCCTACAAAGCCCGTCAGCGGGAAACGGAGAAGGCCGGGCAAGAGTTTTTCCGCCTCTTCCGCAGGTACACGGTCATGGGCTTTTACACCACCCGCATCGGTCTCGAATCGCTCGACTACCCCGGCCTGAAATTCTATGCCACCTCCCCCGGATGCACCCACACCGGCAATCCTGAACACCTTGGCCTTTAAATTATGCAAACTTACGACGTTGTTGTTATTGGCACGGGAGCAGGCGGCGGCATGGCCATCAAGACCCTCTGTGAGGCCGGACTGAAAGTGTGCGCACTGAATGCCGGCAGACAAGCGAATCCGGCCAAGGATTTTCGCCAGCATCGTATGCCCTATGACTTGAAGTTCCGCGGCCAGGGCTCGCCCGCGCAGCGCGCCATCAGCGTGGGGTACATGGACAATGAGTACGTGGCTCCGGACGCCTGGGAGCATGAGATCGCTTATGCCACGGCAGAGGGAACACGCTGGACCTGGCCGCGCTCAAACCTGGTCGGCGGTAAAACAAACTTTTGGGGCCGCTCGGCAGCGCGGATGGCGGAGATTGATTTCAAGGCTGCCTCTCGTGACGGCTTTGACGTGGACTGGCCGGTCAGCTACGACGAAATCGCGCCCTTCTACACTCGGGTGGAGCAGATGATCGGCGTGGCCAGCACGGTGCAGAACCGGCCCTCCAACCCAGACGGCAGCTACCTGCCGCCGATGCAATTTCGCTGTATCGACCACATCCTCGCAGCCGGCGCGGGCAAGGCGGGTATTCCTTATCTGCCCGACCGCATGGCCCAGCTTACCCAGGCGCACGCAGGTCATCCGCCGTGCCACTACTGCGGCAACTGTACGGAAGGGTGCGATATAGGAGCCTTCTTCTCCTCTCCTTATTTCTTTCTCCCCCTGGCGCATGTAACGGGCAATCTTGAGCTGCGCACCAACGCTGTCGCTCGCGAAGTTCTTGTCGATGCCGAGGGCCGCGCTAAAGGAGTTGCTTATGTAGACCGCACCACGCGCCGCGAGGTGGAAGTGTATGCCAAGGCTGTGGTGGTTGCGGCCTCCTGTGTCACGACCGCACAGATTATGTTGAATTCCCGCTCCCGGGGGTTCCCGACCGGTATTGCCAACTCGAGTGGGCAACTGGGTAAGAATCTCTGCGACCACCTGTACGGCACCTCGGGCTTTGGCTATCTTCCGCAGTTGCTCGGCCAGCCCAGCTTTCCCGACAATGTTTCCGCGGCCACGGTCGCCTGGCTCCCGCGCTGGCAGAACCTCAGCAATCCCAAGCAGGAGAAGTTCATCCGCGGATACTCTTTCTATCCAGGAGGCGGATGCGATGAGTTTCCCAGTTACTACGACGACATAGAAGGCTTTGGCGCCTCATATCGAGCGGAGATCAAACGCCGTTATCCCACTCCTATAAGCTTCACGGTGCAAGCGCCCTCACAACGATCCGACAAGAATTTCGTGGACATCGACCCGGTAAAGACAGATGTCTTCGGCATACGGCAGGTGCGACTGAACTTTCAGTGGGATGAGAACACGCTCGAAATGTGGGAACACTCCAAGCAGGCGTGCGCGGAGATTTTTCACCACGCCGGCGCTATCTACCAGGGACACGGAGAGCCTGAATCTCCTGGCTGGAGCCTGCACGAAACGGGGACCTGCCGCATGGGGAATGATCCGCGATACTTTGTCACCAACCGGTTCGGTCAAACCCACGATGTACCTAATCTCTACGCCTGCGATGCCAGCATCTTTCTCAACTGCACCGACAAAACAACCACGCTGTCGATACTCGCTTTCGCACTTCGCCAATCGGAGTATGTCGTGGCCCAGTTCAAGTCCGGCAGTCACACTGCACAGGCGCCGAGCCACGGATAAAGTACCCAACCGCCCTGCTCCTCCGTACCATAGGTGAAATCGCTATGACGGGAACGACTCAAACCTGGATGGCCGCCGCGATCTGCGCGGTAATTTTGCTGGGTGAAGGTGCCTGGGGTGGGGTGGCGCAGCAGGCGGCGGGCACGAATCCGGTTGCCGGCAACGCGGCCGCCATCCGGGAGGGTGCATCGCTTTTTCGCTCGAACTGTTCGCCCTGTCACGGTCCCAACGCGCAGGGTGGCGGCCGAGGTCCCGATCTTACCAGCGGGCGTTGGGTTCACGGCTCGAGCGATGCCGAGATCTTCTCCACCATCACTCACGGAGTGCCGGGTACGGAGATGCCCGCCAACGCATTTGAAGATTCGGAGACCTGGGCCATCATTGCTTATGTCCGGTCGTTGGCGCCTGCCAAGAGCGCGAGCGTTTCCGGCGACCGCGTAAAGGGAGAGAAGATTTTCACGGAGACGGCAGGGTGCTCGACCTGCCACATGGTGCAAGGCCGCGGGGGCCTGCTTGGTCCGGACTTGTCGCGCGTTGGTGAGTCGCGCTCGGCCGCGTATTTGATCGAGTCCATTCGGGAGCCCAGCAGGGAACTGAGCAGTGGCATGCTCGACCCCAACAATCATTACGGCCTGCCACTGATCTACGACACGGTCACGGTGGTGACGGCAGGCGGCCAGAAAATCGTGGGCGTCGCCAAAAACGAAGATACTTTTTCTATCCAGCTACTCGATACGCACCAACAGCTGCAGTTATTTCTGAAGAAGGATCTGAAGGAAGTAACTCACGAACGCAAATCGCTTATGCCGGCTTATTCCGAGCAGATGCTCAAGCCGGCAGACCTCGAGGACCTGGTTGCTTACCTGGAAAGTCTGCGTGCCGAATGATCGCGCCCAATGATCGCAAGAAGGACGGTGGCATGAACAAGAGATCTTTGCTGGTGGCGCTGCTTCTTTTAACCGTGGCCTGCGCAGAGGCTCAGGTGAGCTATCAGCGTCTGCTGGGCGCCGATCACGAACCGCAGAACTGGCTCACCTATTCAGGGCGATACGCCGGCTGGCGCTACAGTGAGCTTGACCAGATCAATACCGGCAATGCCCCGCGGCTTGCGATGCAGTGGACCTTCCAGGTTGCCGACCTTGGCCAGTTCGAGACGACTCCGCTGGTAGTGGATGGCGTCTTGTACGGAACCGGGCAGAATGATCGCGCCTTTGCGCTCGATGCCCGCACCGGTCGCCCTATCTGGCGTTATCAGCGGAACCTGCCGGACAAGCTTCAGCCCTGTTGTGGTGCGGTGAACCGCGGCTTCGCGATTCTTGGCCACAAGCTCTTCATGGCGACGCTCGATGGCCACGTGATCGCCTTGGACACGAAGACCGGTAACCTGGTCTGGGATGTGAAGGCGGCTGACTCTAGCGCCGCGTATGTCTTCACGGTTGCGCCGTTGGTGGTAAAAAACGAAGTCATCGTCGGCGTCTCCGGCGGCGAGTACGGAGTGAGAGGCTTTGTGGATGCCTATGATGCGGACACCGGCCACCGCCGATGGCGTTTTGAAACCGTCCCCGGCCCTGGCCAACCGGGACACGAAACGTGGGCCGGAGATTCGTGGAAGACCGGAGGCGCACCGGCGTGGATCACGGGTTCCTTCGATCCTGAGCTGAACCTCATTTATTGGCCTACCGGGAACCCTTCGCCCAGTGACTATGGCGGCGAGCGGGCCGGCGACAATCTCTACAGCAACAGCATGCTGGCGCTCGATGCCGACAGCGGGAAACTGAAATGGTATTTCCAGTTCACGCCGCATGATTTGTATGACTACGACGCCACCCAGGTTCCGGTTTTGCTGGATGCGGATTGGGAGGGCCAGCCGCGCAAACTGCTGGTGCAAGCCAATCGCAACGGCTTCCTCTACGTACTTGACCGCACCAACGGAAAATTCCTTAAGGCTTCCGCATTCGGCACCGTGACGTGGGCCAAGAGCATTGGTCCGGACGGCAGGCCGGTGCTGAATAAAGACATGGTGCCGGACACAACGGGGACCAGGGTCTGCCCGGGTGCGCTTGGGCTCACCAACTGGTATTCGCCCTCCTACAGTCCAGAAACCAAGCTCCTGTATGTAGCGACTTCCGACGAGTGCGACATCTTCACCGCCGCGCCCCAGTCGTATCGCGTGGGTCACGACTTTCTGGGAAGCGTCTACGTGCCCGACCCCGTCGTACGACCTACCGGAGCGCTCAAAGCGCTCGACCCCACAACGGGAGCGGAGAAGTGGCAGTTCAAATACTTCAGCAGCCCCAACGGGGGAGCACTCTCCACCGCGGGTGGGCTTGTCTTTGCCGGCGACTCCGACGGCAATTTCATCGCCCTCGATGGGCGCACGGGACAGGATCTGTGGCATGTGCAACTGGGCGCTGCCATCTACTCCAGCGCCATCACCTACCGGATCGACGGCAGGCAGTACGTGGTCATCCCGGCCGGCTCCGGGCTCTTTGCCTTTGCAATCAGCCAGCCCTAACCCACCAGGTTCCCCTGGGCCGGGACAATGCTTTATCGTTCTGGAGCAGCACTTCGAGCGAAGGAAACGCGATGAATCGCAGAGAACTGATCCAATCGACCCTTGCCACGCTTCCCCTTATCTCTGTTGGCCGCGCGCAGCAGATCGCCAAGAATACCAACGGGCTCCCGCCGCTGACCATCAAGGATGTCAAGGTCATCACTACCAACGGGGGCAGTCATTATCGCTGGATCTTCCTCAAGATCATTACCAGTGAGCCTGGTCTTTATGGCATCGGCTCGGCCAACAACAACTACGAGACGATGGCTGTGGTCTCGGCGCTGGAAGACCATCTGAAACCGTGGCTGATCGGTAAGGATCCGGACCGGATCGAAGACCTGTGGCAGTCGGCGCAGATGCGCACCTACTGGCGCAACGGGCCGGTGAATAACAATGTGCTTTCGGCTATGGACATGGCCCTGTGGGACATCAAAGGCAAGCGCGCAAACATGCCAGTTTACGAAATGCTGGGCGGCAAGGCACGCGATGGCGTTCCCGTTTATGACCACCAGGGAGGCACGACCAAAGAAGAGTGTCTCGAGACGCTACAGAAGTCACTGGCCAATGGATTCACCCACGTGCGTATCCAACTCGGCGGCTACGGAGGAGGCGGATTTACACCGCCGGGCCAGGGAAACCGGGTGGAGGGCGGTTACCAGGGGGCGGCATTTGACGAGCAGCAGTATGTGGATGCGATCCCTCCGCTGTTCGAGTTTCTGCGCGACAAGGCAGGCTTTGGGCCCAAGCTGCTGCATGATGTGCATTCGCACCTAAGCGGGATGAACGCGGTAGAGCTGGCGCGGCGGCTGCAGCCTTACCAGATGTTTTTCGTCGAAGACATTCTTCCCCCGGAGCAGATTGCTTACTACCGCAATATCCGTGAGATCTGCACTACCCCTCAAGCAGTGGGCGAGGTATTTTCCCATCCCTTTGAGGTGGTGCCGCTGGTCACTGACCGCCTGATCGATTTTATTCGTTGCCGTGTGGCGGCGACGGGCGGCATCACCCCGATCAAGAAGCTCACCACGCTCTGCGAAATCTTCGGTGTCAGGACGGCCTTTCAGGAGGGCGGGGAAAACGATCCCGTGAACCAGATCGCCAGCTACCACGTCGACATTTCCAGCAGCGCGTTTGGGATCCAGGAAGAGAATCACTTTCCACCGATCGTGCACGAGATGTTTCCCGGCATGGGAGAGATTCGTAGGGGATATCTCTACGGCAGCGGCAAACCAGGTCTCGGTTTGGACATCAATGAGGAGCTGGCGGCGAAAAATCCTCTAGGGGAGATCAAAGGCGGCGGAGCTTATCCCACCGACCGCACCATCGATGGACAGGTGGTGAAGCCGTAGCGAAGATACCTCTGAACGAATCCAGGCTCGATTGGGCCATCACGCCCGGGCTTAGTTCAAGTTATGATTTAAGGGCAAATGCCTCCTATTTCCGATCTTCGAAGGATCTGGCAGCCGGGGTCTGGCGGGACGGAAGTGTCCCCTCGAACGGTAGCCTTGTTGCGCGGAGAAACGGAGGCTTTCTGCGCAGCGACCACCCTGGTCAGCCAGACCGGTTCGCTCATAGACCTTTTTTCTGCCATCTGGCTGCAGGGCTCGGAGCGCGCCTTCCAAGCTCTCCTTAATAGCTGGTTGGGCATGCTGGAGCAGGACGCTAGCCTGCGCTCCCGTTTTCAGCAGGGATGGAAATCGATGCTCGGTTCCCTTGATTCCGTTTCCTTCTTTGCGGAAGCAGGCATTCCCGCCCAGCATGCGCTGTTTCGGGAAATTACCAGCCGCCTTTTTCAGCGCTGGATGCCGCCCCCCCGCGCCGACGATGACACGGCCCGGATCTTCGCCTCGATCTTTTGCTCGTCTCGCGCGGTCCAGCGCTTTCTGGATATGGATGCAGCGCTATTCGCCCGCCTGGCGGCGAATCTCTGGAGCGAAGAAGGCCTCGCTGCTTATCCCCACTTACATGAGGACATCCACGAATCGCTGCGCTTATTGGCGGCACGCGTTTCGGCGCGCGGCACCAGCCGTGCGGTCCGCCAGCGTAGCGGCGATCAGGCGGTGGAGCAATCTCCTTCCTACGCACTGGTCTTTGCCACCGAAAAATTCATTGAGCGCGAACGCAACGCGGTCCCCGGGGCCTGTCCAGACGAGTGCAGGGAGCAATGGCTCAACGCGGTCTACGCTTGCCGGGGAGAGCTGGCGATTGTCCGCATCAACATGGAAGACGCGGGCGTGAATTCGCCGCTGGTTTTCGACCTGGGCTCCATGGATGCGGCGCTCGATCGCATGGAAATGCTGGCGGCCACGCTGGTGGAGCGTACTGCCCAGGTTTCGGTTAAGGTGCGCCTGTTGCTGGATACTCTTGTACGCGGCCTGCTCGAGGATACGCGCATTTCCTCGCTGATCCAGCAGAACTTCAATCTGCTGGCGCGCAAGACGGTGGAACGCACCGGCCACGGCGGCGAGCACTATATCGCACACGACCGCAGGGAATACTGGCAGATGTGGGGAGCCGCTATCGGTGGGGGATTCCTTACCGTCTTTACCGCGGCGCTCAAACTGCACCTCATCGGCAAGCACTGGCCGCCCTTTGTGGAAGCGATGGCGATCGGGACAAACTACGCCGTCAGTTTCCTGTTGCTGCAGATCTTCGGTTTTGCGCTGGCTACCAAACAACCCGCCATGACGGGCGCTACGCTGGCCGATATCATTCGCCGCAACCGGGGGGATTCCCGCCGCAATCAGATCACGGAATTCGGCGCATCCATCAGCCGCACGCAGCTGGCGGCGGCACTGGGCAATATTCTGGCGGTCTCCCTCGGGGCGGTGATCTTCAATCTGCTTTGGCTGCGGGGTTTTCACACAGCGTATGTGCCTGCCGATCAGGCGCAGAAGGTTTACCTGTCGCTGCGTCCTCTGGCCTCGTTAACCGCGATTGACGCTGCGCTCACCGGAGTCCTGCTCTGGCTTGCCGGCTTGATCGGGGGATGGTGCGAGAACTTTGCCGTCTATCACCGCATCCCTGCATCCATTGCACAACACCCATGGGGTCAAACCATTGGCGCCGCCAGAATGCAGAAAATCGCCGACTGGGTGGACCGCAATATCGGTCCCTGGAGTACCAGCATCTCGCTAGGATACCTATTGGGGTTCACCCCGGAAGTCTTTCCCTTTTTTGGCCTGCCGCTCGACGTCCGCCATGTGACCCTCAACACGGGCATGTTCGCCCTGGCGGCTGCTCGCTTCGGGCCGTCCGCATTCAAGCAGGTATGGCTTTACTCTGCCATCGTCGGCATCGCGGTGATGTTTGTGCTGAACCTGGGCGTCAGCTTTGCCATCGCTTCTTTTGTGGCACTCCGCGCCTACGATGTCGGCCACAAAGAGCGCCAATCGATCCTGCGCTATGTGCTCAAGCAAATCGTCTCGTCACCATTGCAGTTTCTCTTTCCGGTGCAACGGGAGGCTGGTGCCTCCGAAGGGTCCGCTGAGGATATCGAGCGGCCGGCGCCTGCCGCGTAAGATGCTGCATGGCTGAAAATCTATCTGCGCTCTCTGTTGCCGGGATCGGGAGCTTTTTTGCCGGCGGCCGCATACACCGTTTGCAGGGCCTGGCAAAACGCGAGCGGATTGCTACGCCAGGCGGCCCGGTGCATTTCGTTGACCCCAACGGCGAACTTATGGCCGGGCAGATGTATGTGCAATATGTGCGCCTCGCTAAGCCGAGCGCCGCGGCGCCGCTGCTGATGTGGCACGGCGGGGGTATGACGGGCGCGAATTGGGAGACGACGCCAGACGGACGTCCTGGCTGGCAGATGTTCTTTCTTCGCTCCGGATTCGACACTTATATCTCAGATGCCGTCGAGCGCGGCCGTGCCTCGTGGGCGCCCTACCCGCAGGTCTACGCAGGGCCGCCCTATTTCCGCACGGCGAGAGAGGTTTGGGAGGAAGCTTTCCGCTTCGGCCCTCAGGGGTCGTGGCATCCCGACCCGGCGCTGCGCCGCACCCATCCCGGACTGCGTTTTCCGATCGAGCATTTTGACGCCTTCTTATGCCAGTGCGTGCCCCGCTGGGATTGCAACGATGTGCTCACGCAACAAGCCTACGACGCCTTGATCGAGCGTATGGAAAATGGCGCCATCCTGTTGACCCACAGCCAGGGAGGCAATTTTGCAATGACCGCCGCGGCGAATTATCCTGACCGCATTCGCGCTGTCGTTTCTCTGGACCCTTCCGGCGCTCCGGACCAGAGTCTTCAGAATGCTGCGAAGCTCAGAGGTGTGCCGCACCTTTTCGTCTGGGGTGACTTTCTCGATCAGCACAGTTTTTGGATTCACTCCCGGCCCGCCGTGGAACGCTGGCGAGATAGCCTCTGTGCTGCTGGATGCGATGTCACATGGATAGACTTGCCGTCGCTTGGGATACACGGCAACAGCCATGCCTTGATGTGTGACGACAACAGCGATGTGGTGGCGGCGATCGTACTCGACTGGCTTCGCCGGCGGGGCTTGGCCGGCTGAGAGATCGATTGGGAGCGGACCAACGTGAGACGGAGAGTAGATCTCGAGACCTGGGTACGCAAGGCCCACTTCGAGTTTTTCAACGCCTTTGAAGAACCATATTATGGCGTTTGCGTGAATGTCGATTGCACCGCGGCGTACTCCTTCGCCAAGCGCAACGGGTTTTCATTTTTCCTTTACTATCTTTATCGGTCGCTTTCTGCGGCCCAGATCGTTGAGCCTTTCCGCTATCGAACAGAGCAGGGCGAGGTATTCATCTACGACAGAATCGATGCCGGGTCGGCGATTGACCGCAGCAACGGGACATTTGGCTACGGTCACATCCTCTATCACGAAGACCTGAATCGATTTCTAGAAGATGCCAAGCGCGAGGTGGAACGTGTCCGTAATTCTTCCGAGCTAACCCGGACCACCGCGGGCAACGTCATACGCTATTCCCCTCTACCGTGGATCGACTTTACGTCGCTGTCTCATGCGCGCATGTTCACCGTGCCCGACAGTTGTCCCCGCATTTCATTCGGCAAGATGACTGAGAAAGATGGAAAACGCTCTATGCCGGTTTCGATCCATGTACACCATGCGTTAGTGGACGGCTTGCACGTTGGACAATATATCGATAGCTTTCAGGAACTCATGAATACGCGATAGCTCTTGGATCCCCCCGGTGAGCCGAGATCGGGGCAACATCACATGGAGGCCATTGAGGCGGTTTGGATGTGAGACGTGGTGGAGCTTCCGTTGAAGATCCCGTGATCAGCTCACGCCACCCTTTCGCAGCGCGTCTACACTATGAGTGTGACCAACCTTGCCGGAGCTCCTCCAACCCGGCCCGCGCCGGGAAAGCCCGAGTGCCACTCGCGCATGCCGCAGGTCCTGCCTACCGACCTGCCCGTGTTCACCGCTCCCAGCTTCTATATCACTGGCCGCCAGCCGCTGCGCCCCGCAGCGATCCTACTCGCTATCGTTGTTGCCGTCGGTGCGCTTTCCGCGGTCCTCTATGCCCTGGGTCACGCCGGACATGTACATTTCAGAGCCGGCGACTCCGGCGGGGATCGTTCCGTCAGCGCCCCACTCGGGGGCACCCCAGCTGCCGGCGAGAAAGACGACGACGATCCCAACCAGATCGACACCGTTGTCCTGGGCGATCCCGGCGACGCTCCGGAGCCCGCCCGCCGCGGAGACCACGTCGGCACCGTTCACCCCACCATCCTCATTCGCCTGCCTCGCTCAGGCGACCAGGTTGGCTTCATCCCCAACACAGCCGCCGGCCAGCTTCTCTATAACTGGCTTGCCGCCTTTAACCAGGCATCCTACCCCGCGCTTGCGAATGCTTTGCCCAACGCTGCTCTCGCCTCTGCGACCGAAGCACAGATGGAACTCCGGCGGCAGACCGGCGGCTTCCTGCTGCTCTCTGCCAAAGAGGTCCAGCCCGGCGTCCTGGTATTCCGACTCCGCGACCAGACCCCCTCGGGGACCGAGGCTCTCGGCACGCTCCAGATGCGTCCGAACTCCAGTCCCGCGACTATCGCGAGCTTCAGCCTCCGCGCCGTTCCTTGAGGTGTTGTGCCCGATTCGGACAGAGCGATGGTCACGGCTGCTCGTTGCTGCGGCTGGCGTGGTTTTCGTGTCCTCACGCTAGCCAAAACAACATAAACCGACCGAATGGTATGTTTTATTGATAAAACCGACTGGACGGTATATTATATATGCAGCATGGAAAGCAAGCAGTCCGACCAAAAGCATTCCTACGATGTCATCATTTCCGGTGCAGGGCCTGTAGGTCTATTCCTCGCCTGTGAACTGGCCTTGGCCAAATGTTCCGTCCTCATCCTGGAAAAGGCGGAGAATCCGCATTCGCCGTTGAAGCAATTTCCATTCGGGATACGGGGACTTTCGACGCCCACCATCGAAGCGCTTGATCGTCGTGGGTTGCTAAAAGAACTAGAGGTACACAAGCGGCTTAAAAACCCCCACAAAACCGCAACTCCCGTACAAGGGCCAAGCCGCCAGGCGGGCCACTTCGCGGGCATTCCATTTCATGACGGCAATATTGACAGCTCACAGTGGAGGTATCGCCTGCCAAGCTCAACCGACACTAATTTGTTGTCTGAGATGGAGGAGGTTGAATCTGTATTGGCTTGCCGTGCAGAAGCCCTAGGTATAGCAATCAAGCGCGGGCTGAGCGTTACTGACTTTCAGCAGACCCAGGAGGGGGTGACTGTTCAGTCCGGAGACGAGTCGTTTCAAAGTAAATGGCTGGTGGGTTGCGATGGAAGCCGCAGTGTGGTTCGCAAGGCGGCCGGATTTGAATTTGCCGGTACGGAGCCGGAGTTTACTGGCTACTCGGCTCAGGTCGATCTTGTCGACCCGGAGAAGCTCGGTCCAGGCCGGAACCTGACACCTACAGGTATGTACTTCCAATCGCAGCCAGGCTACCTGGGGATGTTGGAGTTCGATGGTGGGGCAGCTCATCGTGCAGAGCCAGTCACCCTTGAAGACGTGCAGGGGGTGTTACGCCGCGTCTCCAACACCGACGTCACAATCAGCGCCTTGCATGCCGTAACCACCTGGACTGACCGGGCACGCCAGGCTACAACCTACCGCAAGGGAAGGGTACTTTTAGCCGGCGATGCCGCGCACATTCATTCGCCGTTGGGAGGCCAAGGGCTCAACCTTGGGCTGGGCGATGCCATGAACCTGGGATGGAAGCTTGCTGCAACCATCCAACAGAAAGCGCCGGACGGCTTGTTGGATAGTTATCACACGGAACGTCACCCATTGGGTGTAAAAGTTCTGGATTGGTCGCGAGCTCAGGTTGCCATCATGAAACCAGATCCATCCTCTCGCGCGTTGAATGCAATCTTTCGCGACCTTATGAATACGCGCGACGGCGCCACCTATATTGCAGGAAGGGTGTGGGGCGTTTCCACACGCTACGATCTTGGCGGGGGCCACCCGCTCGTAGGCCACAGCGTTCCCAACTTTGAGTTCGAAGACGGCGCGAGAATTGGCGAGCTCATGCACGATGGCCGCGGGATACTACTTGATTTCTATGGGAATGCTTCACTTAGAACTCTGGCGGGTGAATATGGCGATCAAGTGAAGTATGTTTCGGGCCGGGTAAGAGAACAGGTGGGCTTGAGCGCGGTATTGATCCGCCCTGATGGGATGATTGCCTGGGCTTCTGACAATTATCCGGATTGCAGCGAACTCAAAAGCGCTGCCGCTCGCTGGTTTGTTGGTTGAGGCGCCGCCGCGGTGAGCCAATACCTTTGAGGATGAGATCGATCCCAGCGAGAAAATCCATTCGGTCATCGTGGGCGCGCAACTGCCCGGCTACGCTGCGTGCGAACGGGTACTCATCCGGATCGAGCTGCGACCACGCAGTCGACATCGCGTCGAGGAAGTTGGATCTGTCGAGGCCGCGCGCCCGAGCGAGCTGCCCATTGGCCGCGTTCTGCCCAGCGACGCCAAGGATATAGCTCAACAACGCCGACGCGGTCGCCCACTGCTCCTGCTCCGGCACGCCAAGAGCGCGGATCTGCTGACCTATGCGTTCGAAAACGCGCAGCATGGGCGACTGCCCCGGGGGCCCGGTCAGTGCCGAGCCAACCCAGGGATGGGCGTCGATCGCATCGAACATGCCCAGTGCGAGGGCGCGAATGCTTGCCTGCGGCGTCGTGCCAGCCAGGGGCGTATTCAACGTACGGGCGACGACAGCGTCGCACGCGGCCGTTAGCAGCTCGCTCTTATTCACGATGTGCCAATAAATCGCTCCCGGCCCGGTGGCGAGGCGTTTGGACAAAGTGCGAAAAGTCAGACCAGCTTCTCCGCTGCGATCGAGGAGTTTGATCGACGCTTCAATGATGCGATCCCGGGAGAGCGATTCTTCACGTCGTGGGCGGCCACGTGCTTTTTTAGCCATATCCCATCTTGACATAAATGGAACGATGTTCCAAGATTATGGAATTACGTTCCATAACTCCCCTGCGGATGCCAACCATGAAGGAGGCAGCATGAATGCTCCAGTTTCAATCATCGGCGCCGGACTCGGCGGCCTGACCCTGGCGCGCGTCCTTCATGTGCACGGTATTCAAGCGACGGTCTACGAAGCGGAAACCTCGGCGAACGCCCGAGGGCAGGGGGGCATGCTCGATATCCACGAAAACAACGGGCAGCTCGCACTCAAGGCAGCGGGGCTCTTCGAAGAGTTTCTCCAGATCATTCACCCCGGCGGGCAGGCTATGCGGGTACTCGACAAGGATGGCAATGTCCTGCTGGATGAGCCCGACGACGGCACAGGCGGTCGACCTGAGGTATCCCGGGGAGAACTTCGCCGGATCTTGCTCGACTCACTTCCAGCGGGCACGGTCCGCTGGGCACACAAACTGACAGCAGTATCTCCGCTTGGCGGTGGAAGGCACATGTTGAGCTTTGCTGACGGCGCGACGGTGACTACCGGCATGCTCATCGGCGCAGACGGCGCCTGGTCGAAGGTTCGACCGCTTCTCTCCGATGCGCAACCGACGTATGCCGGCGCGTCATTCATCGAGACGTACTTGTACGATAGCGACACTCGTCACAAGGCGAGCGCGAAAGCGGTCGGCAGCGGGGCGCTGTTTGCAGTAGCGCCGGGAAAGGGCATTCTCGCGCATCGCGAGCCCAATGGCGCGCTGCACACTTACGCCGAGTTGATCAAGCCAAAGGACTGGATCGACAGCATCGACTTCTCCGACCCGGCGGCAGCCTTGGCTCGCGTCGCCGGGGAATTCAGCGGCTGGGCTCCGGAACTGACAGCGCTCATCACCGACGGTGAAGCTGCCCCGGTGCCTCGCGCCATTCATGCGCTCCCGGTCGAGCACAAATGGGACCGCGTACCCGGGGTGACCCTGCTTGGCGATGCAGCCCACCTGATGACCCCGTCCGGCGAAGGTGCCAATCTCGCAATGTTCGACGGCGGCGAACTCGGGAAGGCCATTGCCGCCAACCGTGGAGACGTGGAGACCGCGCTCATGGCGTATGAAAAGGAACTCTTTCCCCGCAGCGCCTCCGAGGCTGCAGCGGCAGAAGAGATCCTGCCCGTGTGTCTCGGGCCCAACGCCCCCCAAAGCCTGCTAGACTTCTTCACCAGCCACCAGCCCGCAAAGTAATCGACCGTCCGCGAGCACACCGCCTGGCACGTACGAGATTACGTTGGTGTCTGCGGAGACGCTGCCTGGAGCCGCGACGGCGCTGGTGCTGTTGCCTATCTGTTGGCGCTGCTGAGACTGAGGCATGGCCAGCGCTAAAGCGCTAGTTTCCCCGCATAAATGCGTGGGCCCCCACCTCGAATTTGGACAAGTCTGAGTTTCAGCCGCGCCTTCGGAGTGTCCCACAGAGGAATCCAATAGGAACCGAGTGCATGGAGTGCACTCTAGGACACAGACTCAGGGCTGGGGGCATTCGCAAATCAAAGCACCGCTCTGTTATTGCGGAGGGGCCAGCCTGGGAACAATTTTATTGACCTTGTAGTCTGCCGGCACCTGGAACAAGGTCTCATCCGGCTGCCCCTGCTGAATATTCTTTAAGGTAAAAGTTGTTTGACCAAAGCGCGGATCATTTTGCGAACTCTGAATGACCAGCTTCAACTCCGGCGAATACCATGTTTCGTGGGTGATCGTAAGATCCTTATCGTTGCCGATGGTGCCTGCGGGAATGGTTCTGCGAATGCGCGTTCCCGTGGCCTGAATGCCTTCCATCGTTTCTGTGCCAAGAGATTCAATTTTGGGATCCGCACCGTTGCTTGCTTGCGGTGCGATCGCTTGCGCCTGTACCGTGACTGCTTGCCCCGTCGCCGCTACGGAACCTGCGTAGGCCATGGAAAATGCGCCTGCTGCCACGGCCCCTCCGGGCGGCAATGGCGGCATGGTCACTACGTGAGCGACCTTGTTGTCGGAGGTAAAGTCGATGTGCTCTTTGCTGACCGGATCAAAGATGGTAGTTAGAGTCTGGCTATCTCCCTGAGAAGAACCCGAAGATCTCCAAGGACCCATGGTGGTCAGTTTCTGGATGCGCACGGTTCTGCCCTCGCTGTCGCGCGCGACAGTTGCTGTGGTGGTTTGAACGATATGCGAGCCGTCTGCAAGCGTTTGCTTCATTTCGGTGACCGCCTGAGCCTGGTAGGGTTCGTTCTTCACCACTTCCGCTTCATCTTGGAAGCCGAACATCACCCCCGAGCGCGTCGTAACCAGGGCCACTTGTCCGGGGGCAGTTCCTGCGATATCGAGTTGGGGCGCCCTCGCTCCTTGCTGGGTAACGATTCTGGTACAGGGCGTGTTGTCTCCCGAGCAGTCCGCTGGGCTCACCGTGACCTGCGTCTGCGCTCTGCTGTAATGGGAGAGGCCAAGGCTGGATAGAATCACGAGCGCAGAGCCGAATGTCGTTAGACGAGGCGGCTTCATTTCTTCTCCTTGACTAGCTCCAGAGGCAAAGACACGCTGATTGCTCGCGGCAGACCGTCGTCCCCTAACGTGAGCTGAGCAAGCACTCGCCGATCGTGAAGGGTCGTGTTGATGGGAAAGCCCAGCGCCGCGAGCTCGGCTTGAGACATGGATACGCGAATGGTCGCATCCGTTCCGGTGTCGATGGCGGCATCGGAATAGGGAAGTCGCACGGTCATGGTCTGTGCGGTGTCATAGCGCGTCCACTTACGCAGTGGATGATGAGTTATCGGCGATGGGGCTGCTGGTGGAGAGCTGAGCGTGCGATCGAAGAGCGCGGCAGGAGCAGCAACGCGAGATTCAATCTTCGTTTGCAAGGGCGACGGGCGGCGGAGGCGTGCTGTAAATACCGCGGTGAACAAGATGGCGGCGAGCAGGGCCAAGGCATAGGTCGGCTTGAGGCGGAGCAGAAGTGGTCCATTGCTCAAACGCGTGGAAGATAGAAGATCCAGGCGCGCTCTGAGGGCAGGAGGAGGATCGTCTTGCGATAGCGTGCTCAGCACTCCCAACAAATAGTCCACGCGGGATGCATCCGCACTGGCGGTGTGCTTTGATCGTTGTTCCACTATCCTTGCCTCCTTTCCTCCTTAGTTCGCAGATGCCCTTACTTCATTCGCTGTCGATCCGCGTAGTTTTGCTGCCAGTAGCGCCCGGGCGCGATTCATGCGCGACGCTACGGTTCCCGGGGAACATTGCAGAATGACAGCAACTTCCTGATAGCTCCTTTCCTGCAGGCTGCATAATACGATTGTCTCTCGATACTGATGTGGAAGCTCGAGAATTGCGCGGTAAAGAACCTTCAATTCCGACTGCACGGCAAGCAGGCTTTCGGCATTTTGCTTTTGGTTCTCGATGCCAAGCTTCCCCAGGAGCCGGCTCCATTCAGGAGTTTCAAAGAGATCCTCCAATGGAAGCAGCCGATAGGTTCTGCGCCGCTCTACCTTGACCAGATTCCTGGCAATGCCCAAAAGATATCCCTCCAGCGTCCCCTTCTCGGGGTCAAATTGCCTGATGGTCCCCGAGGCCACCGCGTCGAGAATCACCAGAAAGACTTCCTGGGTGAGATCTTCAGCGAGGGCAACAGACCCCGTCATGTGCATGAGGAACCGATAGACCGGGCGCCCGAAGCGGTCGTAGAGGTTCAGGATGCCGTGCTCCTCTCGTTGCTTGAGACGCTCGAGCAATTGAGCGTCTGAAGCAGAACCCTTCGTCGAGCCTAGTGTTCTGTTTCCAGATCGAGGCCACAGCAATGGATGTTCCCTGCCTTGTATTGCACTGCGGACGCAAAAACTTCCCCTTTCGCTCAATTTCTTTTTTGCGCCGGGCGCTGCAAAACATCACTTCGCATTTCCACAGAAGGGAAGAATTCCTCCTCGTCCAGTCAATGCATACCAGGGCGGTAAGAGTGGGGGTGTGGCGATCACTGGAAAATCGCAGTCGCATGGCAAACAGGCGCTGCTGGAGCGAGGGTCGAGGGGCAGAACAAAGACATCGCCACGGGAACGTGGGAAAGCAGAAGCGCAGATTTGGGAGGCAAAGGGTTTCCGCCGGGGGGCAATCAGCATTTTCATACTCTTCCACTTAATCGCCATCCTCTGTTGGACGATACCCACCGACTATCCCTTCATGGTAGGTGTAAGGGGGCTCATCGGTCCTTACATGCAATGGGCCGGCCTAGTCCAGTCGTGGGACACCTTTGCCCCCAATCCGAAAGCGGTGAACAGCTATATCAAAGCGGTTGTCATCACCCAACATGGTCATATGCACGTGTTTGCTTTTCCCCGGATGGAGCAGCTTGGTCTGGGCGAACGCTATGCCAAGGAAAGATATCGCAAGTTCGCTGAGAACCTGGTGGTGGCGGGGAACGCACCGGTTCTGCCGGACATCGCCAGGCATGTGGCGCGACTATACAAGAATCCTGCTGATCCTGCAGATAAGGTAGTGCTGGTCCAATTCGTGGCGGATATCACTCCGTGGGTGCAAAAGGAAGACCGCCCACGGCCAGTTGTCTTTTACGAAGACTTTGTGGAACGGGAAGATCTCAAATGAGGCTGCAGACAGTCTGCAAGGCGTGGGAGAAGTTCTTCTTTGTGCCCCAGTCGCCCACGCCCATTGCGCTGTTCCGTATTCTTTATGGCGTCTGCGTTTGCGTCACGTTGCTCTTGCTGCGCGCCGATTGGCTGGATTGGTATGGCGTGCATGCCTGGGTATCTCAGGCGACGATGAAAACGCTCGAACCTGGTATTCGTCTCGACCTGTTCGCGGTCATGCCCCAGGATGATCGCTGGATCATGGCGTTCTTCTACATCTTCCTGGGCTGTGGCATGCTTCTGACACTAGGCTTATGGACACGCGTCAGCAGCATAGCCGTGTTCCTTTGCCTGGTTTCTATAGAGCAAAGAAATCCCTTCATCGCCCATGGCGGTGACACCTTCTTGCGTGTTGCTGGCTTCTTCCTGATGTTTGCCCCGGCTGGAGCAGCTCTTTCCTTGGATCGTCTTATAAGCGACCACAAGAAAGGGAATAGAGTCGAGGCCGTCCCCAGGTCTCCTTGGGCTCAACGGATGATCCAGTTTGAACTTGCTGTGGTCTACGGCATGTCCTTTTGCTGGAAGATGAAGGGCCATGCGTGGCTGAACGGAGCTGCACTGTACTACGCAACTCACCTTCAGGAGATTCAGCGCTTTCCGTTGCCCGGATGGCTGCAAAATTCCGTCGTGCTAAAACTGGGAAGCTGGTCCACCCTGGTCCTCGAGTTCTCCCTGGGAATTCTGATATGGTTCAGGCGGTTCCGCTATCCGCTGCTGCTGCTGGGAGTACTTTTCCATTTATCGCTTGAATACGCATTCAATCTTCCCATGTTTCAATGGGACGTTCTAACGGCTTACGTGCTTTTCATCGATCCAGCCGATCTGGCGCGTGCGTGGCAATGGGGGCGATCGTTAGTCAGAGCTGTCCAAATTAGCGAACAAATCGGGGGTTGGCGAGCGGTAATCCGTTGATTCACTCTGAGCGGAGCGTCTGCATGGGATCGATGTTGGCCGCCCGCCAGGCTGGATTCCAACTGGCCACGAGGGTTGTGAGGGTCAATACGATGGATGCCAGTACAAACATTGCGGTGTTCTCTGCTCGCACTCCATAGAGCAGCCCAGCCAGAGCGCGCACCGCGATGGCTGATCCGATAACGCCCAATGCAATCCCCATCGCTGCCAGACCTATGGCCTTGCGGAAGACGCGGCTTAATACTTCTCTCCGGCTGGCTCCTACCGCTATCCGGATGGCCATTTCTCGCGTTCGCTGCGCGACCATCTGCGTCAGGACGCCATAGAGTCCGACCACTGCCAGCAGCAATGCCAACCCTGCAAAACTGCCGAAGAGGACAGTGCGGAAGCGGGGTTGGGAAAGCACAGCCGATTGCTGGTCTTTGAGGGTTTCTGGTGCGGCCAAGAGGAGACCACGATCGATCGCGGCAAGCTGCCCCTCTATTCCGTTGCTCAATCCCAACGGGTTGTCTTTGGTCAGAACCAGCAGAGCCAGAGACGCCGGCGCCTCCTGGCTGAGTGGCCGGTAGACCGTGGGCTGCACGATATAGCTCATCTCCTGAAAAACAGTGGTTACCTTGACGTCTGCTACCACGCCGATAATTGTGAGCCATGGGTGGGAAGGATCGTCAGCGCGGCTCAGCTTGACGGCGTGTCCGATCGGATCTTCATGGGGGAAATATCGATTGGCAAGGGCCTGGTTGACGATAGCCACTTGGCGGGTGTCGTGGCGATCCTGGGTGTCAAAGACTCTGCCGCCAAAGGAGGGAATTTGCATCGAGTCGAAGAAGTTTGCGCTCACACTCTGAGTGGCAATGCCGCCTGCCGAGAATCTGCCGGGGTCTCCTTCCACCGACAATGGGTTTTCTCCCGAGGGTGTAAAGCTCGAAGCTTCGGCGACTGCGTCGACGCCAGGTAGGGTGGCTACTCTACGGGAAAAATCGGCGGCAAACTGGTATTTCGCCTGGTTGTCGGCGTAGCGTTGCTGGGGCAGATTGACGTGCGCTGTCAACACATGATTTGTGCGATAGCCCAACCGGGTCGTAGCCATCCGCCACAAGCTTGCCCCTAACAACCCTGCTCCAACAAAAAGCATGAGCGAAAGCGCAATTTGCATCACCACTATCATTTGTGAAGCGCGCTGTGTGGAGGCACTTGGGCCCATACTTTGTTGGTTGTTTTTGAGGACTGAGTTCAAGTCGACCCGCGAAGCCTGCCAGGCTGGTAACAGCCCAAAGACGATGGCCGAGGCAAAGCCCAAGAGTGCTGCGAACAGCAGAACCTGCCAGTGGAGAGATACCACATTGCCGGGCGGCAGTTCCACCGGGTTCACAGCGCGGAACCAGTGAAGCATCAGCAGGGCCAGGAGAACGCCGGCGCTCGTCCCGCAAACGGCCAGCACCAGCGACTCGGTCAACATTTGCCGGATGAGCCGCGCGCGGCCGGAACCCAATGCGGTACGAATGGCCATCTCGCGGGCCTGCTCCATGGCGCGGCCAAGCAGCAGGCCGGCCACGTTCAAGCACGCCATGAGAAGGATCAGGCTGACGGCACCGGAGAGCAGCCAAAGACCCCGGCGCAGATTCCTTCCCGCCAGCCAGGTGAAATTGTCCTGC
The DNA here is from genome assembly GCA_963743365.1 of uncultured Acidobacteriaceae bacterium. Taxonomy (GTDB): domain Bacteria; phylum Acidobacteriota; class Terriglobia; order Terriglobales; family Acidobacteriaceae; genus PALSA-350. The sequence continues at coordinate 153,885 of CAVUQE010000029.1, read as the reverse complement.
AGGCTCAGCACAATCGGAGTAGCGGAGGCGAGCGTGGACAGCGATGCGGGAGCTTCGTAGGAGACTCTCTTTTGTATGGCGTCGAGTTCCGCTTCCGCTTGGGCGTACGTGACCCCTGGTTTCAACAATCCAAAGACCCCGGTCATCGAGTCCCAGGGCTTCTGTACATATGCGCTTGTAGGCGTAATCAGGGACCATGCGTTTGCTTGCTTGGGGTAGAACGTGAATTGTTTCGGCATCACGCCGGCCACAACGCAGGAAAGCTGGCCCATGGTCAGAGTTTGTCCGGCAATGTCTTTAGGTGCGCCCAGCTGTTGCTGCCAGAACGGATAAGCGAGGACTAAGGTGCAGGGGTTGTTCAAGTCTTCCTGGCGAAATGTCCTGCCGATTTGGGCATCGACGCCGAGCATGGAGAAGAAGTTGGTACTGGCGGGAAGCGCCACCACGCCTACGGGTTTACCGCGCCAGATGATGGTGTTGCCGTTGGTGGCCCAGCTCATCGCGGCTAACTTCTCAAAACTGCGGCTGCCACGCTGCCATTCTTCAAATTCGCGGTAGGGATCGAACCAGGCGCCTACCCCGCGATGCGCAGCATCGGTTTGCCATACAACCACGAGGCGGTCGGGATTCTTGTAAGGCAGTGGCCGCAGTAATACGGCGTCCACAATACTGAAGATGGCTGTATTCGCCCCGATGCCAAGGGCCAGGGTCGCGATGACGGTGAGGGCGAACCCGGGCGATTTCCGTAGCTTGCGGCAGGTGTAGTGAATGTCTCTCAAGACGCTGTCAAGGCTTAGCGCGGCATCGACGCCAGCCACTTTTTCTTTCATGACCGTGGGATTGCCAAACTTCAGCAGCGCGTCACGCCGAGCCTCTGCCGGTGGCATGCCGGCCGCGACGTTATCCGCAGCCCTCATTTCGATGTGCGCTTCGAGCTCAGCATCGATCTCCCGCTCTACGGTGGATCGGGAGAGTAGATTCAAGATGCGACGAAGGAGTCGCATGACGTTTCCTCAATTTAGCCATTAATGCATAGAAGCCTAGGGATGTCAATTCAAGGTTTGTGAAAGCTCCAGGTCTTGCAACCCCGCGCCTCTGTGTTAAAGTGTCTGCACGATGGGGCTTGAATGGGTGACGCAACGTCCGAAGCAAGACGTGGTTCTTGTCGAAGCCAAGGGGCGCCTGGCATATGGCGATGAGTTGCAGAAGCTGAAAACGCAGCTGGCGTCTTCGGCCGGAGAGCAGGGCCTGATTCTGATCCTTGACCTTTCAAAGGTCGGATACGCCGACAGCTCAGGGCTGGGGGCATTGCTCTACGTGGACGGAGTTGCCCGAGAGGCGGGTTCTAAACTTCGGCTCGCCGGGGTAACTCGACGGCTCCTCGAGCTGTTTCAGATGACCCATACGGAAAAGGAACTCACCATTGATCGCGATGTCGCCACCAGTTTGAGCCACAGCGCGTTTTGATGCCGCCGCAGGGAGTCTGTTCGCACCAGCCCAAGGCTCGTCGCTATTCGCTCCTGAGCGTTTGCACGGGATCAACCCTGACTGCGCGCAAGGCAGGAATGAGGCTGGCAAGCAGTGCGGCGCCAAGCAATAACAATGAGACCGTGCTCAGGGTGAGAGGATCGAGTGGGGCCACGCCGTAAAGCAGCCTCGACAGTAAGCGCGTGAAAGCCGAATCGGCCGTCAAGCCGATTGCCAACCCTATGACCGCCAGCAACACGCCCTGCTTTATGACAGCCAGCAAGATGTCACCGCGCTGAGCGCCCAGTGCCATGCGAATCCCTATTTCCTGTGTGCGTTCAACGACGGAGTAGTGGATCAGGCCGTAAATTCCGATAGTTGAGAGAACAAGCGCGAGTAAGGAAAAGATCCCAAGCAAGAAGGTCTGAAAGCGCCTTGGCGCAAGCTGTTGGGATAGCTGCTCCTGTACGGTCGTGACGCTGGAGAGAATGGCCGTGGGAGCTTCAGAGCGAACGATGCCGCGCAATTCAGAAGCAATCGCGGCTGGCTTGCCGCTAGCTCGTACGACGATATCCGGCGTTGGGTTATCAGCCTGGCGGTACCATTCGTAAACATGCGGCGTGGGTGCCCGTTCGAGTCCATGTGTCCGTATATCCCGTACTACACCAATGACAGTAATCCAGTCGTCGTTATGACCTCGTCGATCTTGTCCTTTGATCCGTTTGCCAATTGGATCCTCGCCTTTCCAGTAACGGCGCGCCATGCTTTCATCAATGAGAGCAACCAAGGGAGATGAGGGGCCATCCTGCTGGGTGAAATAGCGCCCGCGCAGCAATTCGGCTCCCATTGCCTGGAAATAATCTTCTCGAACGGTATTCCAATTCAGGGCCGTCCACTGTTGCCGCGGTTCGGGTGAGCGGCCCTCGATGCTTCGCAAGCCGATGTTATTCGTAGGACCGAGGTCAAAAATACCCTCGATGGCTCCGACGCTCTTTACGCCGGGAATAGCTTGCAACCTGTGAACGATCAAGTCAGAAATCGTTGATATTTGCTGTCCCGAGGTTCCAACAGGGAAGGTTACATGGATATTGAGGACGTGCTCCGGTTCAAATCCCGGGTCGACGGACCGGACAAGCAGAAAACTGTGTATTAACAATCCGGCTCCGGTAAGCAACAGCACAGAGAGCGCAAATTCAACGACGATCAGGACGTTGCGCATTCCTCCAATCGCGCCTGGTGCTGTTATGTTCATCGCCTTCAATCGTTCATTCGGGGCACTGCGCCAGACTTTCACTGCGGGCGTGAGGCCGAAGAGTATTGCGGACAGCAATGCAACTGCGAAGGTAAATCCCAACACGCCGGGATTGAGACCCGCTTCGCTAAGTCGCGGTATATCGCGAGGGCCCATTGCAGTGAGAGCACGAATCCCCAGAAGAGCAAACAACAGGCTGAAGAGTCCGCCCAGTACAGCCAGCATAAAACTCTCAGTAAGAAGTTGTTGGACGATACGGCCGCGTCCAGCACCTAGAGCGGCGCGCAACGCCATCTCATGGACGCGCGATGCGCTGCGTGCCAGCACAAGATTGGTCACATTGCTGCAAGCGATTAAGAGCAGCATGCACACTGATCCGAAAAGAACATAGAGGGCAAGCCGTGTATTCCCGGCGAGCTGAATGCGAAGCGGGATCACAGTAATCCCGATGCCCCGGTTCGGGTCTGAATCTGTCTTCTGCAAACCGCTGACGGTTGCATCGATATCTGCCTGCGCCTGCTGCGGGCTGACTCCTTCCTTCAAGCGGGCAATTACCTGCCATCGAGCATAGAAGCCACGGCCATGGAAGCCGTCATTGATAGTGACCGCGGGATCTCCCCAATAACGGTTCGCGGTGATCGGCGCCCAGAACCGGGAATCAGCCGCTGGGAATTGAAAGCTTTCTGGCATAACCCCAATGACTTTCGAGGCAATGCCGTCTATATGAAGGTCTTGTCCCACAACATCTGGTGATCCTCCAAATTGACGCTTCCAGAGGCCGTGGCTCAGAACGATCACTCGTTCATGCCGATTTTCTTCTGCAGTTGTGAATGTACGGCCCAACAGGGGCGCAACGCCAAGCAGTGAGAAGAAATTTGCGGTAACGTATGCACCCTGGAATGACTGTGGTTCTTGCCCGCCGGTCAGCGTTACCCGAGACCAACCGCTGTCGCGGTAATAGGCCGCGATCCCTGTAAAGCTCGAGGTGTGCTTCCTCCACATCTCATAGTCCTTATAGAGGACGCCACCCTCTTGAGGATCCTGTTTGTCGGCTAAGAGCATCAGGCGATTCGGGTCATGATAAGGGAGAGGATGGAGGAGCACTGCTTGAATAATGCTGTAGACGGCAGTATTCGCTCCAATGCCCAGGGCAAGTGTCAGAAGGCTGACTATCGTGAAACCTGGTGACCGGCGCAACTGCCGCAGTGCAAACCTCACGTCGGCCCAGATGCTGTCTATGGTAGGCCACTGCCACACCTCGCGACCGCGTTCTTCCAGCAGCGCAACATTGCCGAATCGGCGGCGAGCAGCACGCGTAGCTTCCTCACGCGACATGCCGTTGTCCATCAGCTCGTCAATGGTTTCATCGAGGTGCTCTCGGATCGATTGCGAGAGTTCGTGGTAACGGCAACGACGGGAGAAGCGCTGTGTGAACCATTTCACAGTGTTTTCCTATTCTTCGCGCAGCGTCTTGGCGGGATCGATTCCTGCGATCCTGAGCGCCGGGGCGGCCGTAGCGATCAGCGTTACTCCAGCGAGGATCAAAACAACGATGAGGATGGTGGGAAGATCGTAGACCCTTACTCCATAGAGCACGCTGTGCATGGCACGCAAGGCTCCGGCGCATAAGACCAGGCCCAGGATGAGCCCAAGTGTCGACGCCCCTACCGCTGGAGCTCCGATCTTGACCATGGCTTCACGAATGGTCGACCCCAGCGCAATACGAATGCCGATCTCGCGCGTTTTCTGGGCAACGATATTCGCCACCAGCGCAAAGATACCGATGGTGCTCAGAAGCAGCGCCAGAGCCGCCATCGCGCTCAGCAGAGCGACCTCGACACGCTGTGTCGCGAGCGCCTTCGCCATCAGGTCGCGCATATTGTAAAAGCCGGAGAAAGGCAGATCGGGATCGGCACTTGCCAGAGCATGCTGCATCTGCGCAGTCAATCCTTCTACTGGAGCGGCGGTACGGACAATCCAACTTGGCTGGAAGAAGACGTGGAGCACCGCGAGTAAGGGGGGATCGGTTTGCGCCGCAGGGATGTACATGGTTTCTTCGCCAGTGAGGGGAGCATCGGCATCGATCCCCGGGGCGATGGGCACATCCTCAACTACTCCGACAATTCTCGTATCCTTATTCACGTAGTGGCCGACGGGATCCATCCCGTGGAAGTACTTGCGCGCGAAGGTCTGGTTAACGATGGCCACGTGCTGGGCATCCGGTCCGTCCGCGTCGGTGAAAGTGCGTCCCGCGAGTAGGGGAATCTGCAATACCTGGAAATAATCGGGGGTGATGTAGACCTGATCGGTCATCCCCTGCTGTCCTGCGTCTTTGCCGTCGCTGATCGTCACCCCATTGAGCAGTGCACGCTCATAGGGCAAACTCTGCCCGACAGCGGCAGCCTGCACGCCCGGTATCTGCCGCATGGCAGATGTGCTTTCACTCAGCAGCTTGCGGAAGGCTGCGGCATCGTGATAGCGCACATCGTCCAGCGATGCCCTGGCGGTGATCACTCCAGTGGGGTCGAAACCAGCGGGCAAGGTTTGAAGGTGGATAAGCGTACGAATGAGCAGGCCTGAAGCCGCCAGCAGCAATACGGTAAGAGCCACTTCGCCCGCGATCAGAGCCTGGCGCAGACGCAAAGGGTCGCCTCCGGTTGCGGAATGACTGGCAATGGCGGAGCGCAGACGGAACTTGCGCATGGCGAGGGCAGGGAACATGCCAAAGAGCACGCTAGTCAAGAGGGAGATGAGCAGGGTGAATGCCAGCACGCGGCCATCAAGAGGTACTTGGGCCACAGGGAGATAATGCTCCGGGAGAAGCTGGAGCAACCCGCGTAAAGCGACGAAACCGACGGCTACGCCGGCCGTCCCACCCACAACTGCCAGGAGGAGATTTTCCACCCAGAGTTGCTTTTGAATCTGCCAGCGGGAAGCGCCCAATGCCAGCCTGGTGGCAAATTCGGGGGACCGCCGTAGCACGCGAACCAGTGTCAGCCCGGCAAGATTGGCGCTGGCAATCAGCAGGATGAATCCTGTTGCCAGCATCAGAGCCAAGGCCTGTGGGCGCACCGTAGCAGTTACACCCTTTTGCAGCGGAACCGAGTGGTAGGTAACTTGCGCGTTGGGGTCGTCGTTTAACTCATAGCGATGGGCACGGTGAGACCAGGCGCGGTTGATCTCGGCATCCGCCTCTTGCCAGGTCGCGCCATCGCGAAGCCGGGTAATGGCCTCAACGTTTGTTCCGCCCCCCTCACCCTCGGGACCGAGCTGGAGCGCGGTATAGATGTCGGCATTGGAAGGAGTGATCGTCCCCTCGGGGAGTACGCCGACGACAGTGTAGGGTGCGCCTTTCAAAAGGACGGCTTGCCCCAGAACATTGGGATTGGAGGCGAAGGTATTTCGCCACAAACTGTAGCTCAATATGGCTGCGTCTGGCCCGTGAGGGCGATCCTCCAAATCGGAGAAGTTGCGCCCCAGGGCGGGTTGAATGCCCAGCACATCGAGATAGTGGGCCGAAATACGTCCTGCCTGGAGATATTGCACATGAGAGCCCGCCTCGAGATTGACGCCCGAAGTACGCGAACCCGAAACCGCCGAGAGCAGGGCGGGAACGTCGTCGCGCAAGAGTTGCCATTGCTCATACATGAGTTTGTGCCGCGCATCCCAGGAACTCACTCCGGTGACTCGCGTGTAGATGGTGCCCATGCGCTCCGGGTGCGGATAGGGCAAGCTCTTCAGCATGAGAGCGTTTACGATGGAGAAAATCGCCGTGTTGGCGCCGATCGAAAGCGCCAAGGTGAAGATCACGGTCACGGTGAAGCCAGGATTGTGGAGCAATTGGCGCATTGCAAATTTCAAATCGGACAAGAATGATTCCCACCGTGGCCACTGCCAAACTTCGCGGCTGCGCTCTTCCACGAGGGTTACGTTGCCAAACTGACGGCGCGCGGTTTGCTCGGCCTTTTCACGCGACATACCATCTTCGACCAGGTCCTCAATCTTTTCTTCCAGGTGTTCTTGTATCGACTCATGCAGTTCGTGGAAACGGCGGCGGCGTGAGAAGAGCTGTTTGAACCAGCGCATGTGAGTCTCCTATATCTCAGCGATCGCGAGTACGCGGCGGATGCCGGCGAACATCTGTTCAAAACTCGATATTTCCTTTTGCAGGTGATTTGTGCCCGCCTCTGTTACTTTGAAAATTCGCACGGGGCGGCCTTTCGGCGATAAACCCATTTCAGATTCCAGCCATCCGCTCTTCAGCATGCGCTGAAGTGCGGGATACAGCGAACCCTCTTCAATCTGGAGCAGATCGTCAGAGACCTGCTTGATGTGCTGGGCCAGTGCATAGCCGTGCATTGGCCTTCTGCTCAGTGTTTGCAAAATCATCATTTCCAGTGCGCCTGGAAAAAGGTCGCGGTGCTCGGATTTCCTGGTCATAACTCCACGTATCAGTAAACAAAATACTATATTGGAAATAGTATATGAAGAATAGTGTTTGAGGCGGCAAGCTTAATGGAAAAAGAATCGTTGCCATAAGATGCATCGTATGATATATCTTAAGATGTATTTTAAGTACATAGGTTTATGAAAGGAATCAACATGCATCGACATCATCAAGAGTTTCCTAATTTCGAAGAACGAGGCCGCCACGGTCGCTTCGGGGGATTTGGGGGAAGAGGAAGGCCATTTGACCGTATGGGCAGCGGCTTCGCGGGCCCTGGAATGCGGGCCGCAAAAATGCTCGCCTCGGGCGATCTTCGGCTCATCATCCTCGCTTTGCTCAGCGAAAAGCCGGGCTATGGCTACGAAATCATCAAGGCCATCGAAGAGCACTCCAGCGGCATCTACTCGCCGAGTCCGGGAATGGTTTACCCGGCGCTCACTTACCTTGAGGAGTTGGGATACACAGCCTCGGAGTCGGACGGCACCAAGAAACTCTACCGAATTACTGAGGCGGGGACTGCGCACCTGAACGAAAACCGTGCCAGCGTTGAGGAAACGCTGGATCAACTAGCTCGCTTCGGCCGCAAGTTCTCGCAATTTCAAAAGCAGTTCACTGAAGAGAATGAAGAGGACGACGACCTTGGCGCCGATCCCAGGCGCGGAATCCGAAGCGACTGGCGGCAAATGAAGACGGAATTTCGCGAGCTGCGAAACGAGCTGAAAGCAGCGCTCCACGAGAAGCTCGACGCTACGCCCGAGGAGAGGAAGCGAGTGTTCGCGATCCTGCGCCGGGCAATCGAGGAAATCCGGGGGAAGCAGCCATGAGTGCCGCAGAGATCAGTCCGCGATTGAATTCGGAAAAAGCCAGGCGCGCCGCACAACGCCCAGACAGACCCGGAGAGAAATGCGGGGCGGAAGCGGGCTCTTATCGGCCCGTGGTGGACCGCAATGCCTGCGAAGGAAAACGGGATTGTGTGGAGGTGTGTCCCTACGATGTTTTTGAGGTTAGACAGATCGACGAGCAGGACTTCTCAAGTCTCTCTTTTCTGGGAAAGATGAAGAGCAGGGCTCATGGCAGACTGACCGCCTATACTCCGCATGCGGAGCTGTGTCAGGCGTGTGGGCTTTGTGTGGTGGCCTGTCCGGAAAAGGCTATCAGGCTGGTTTCGAATAAGGAGTGGTCTGCAAAGGGCATTGCATAAATCGGGAGGAGTTCCATCCGACCATATAGGTTTCAGCTTTCAAACAAGGCGTCCAGGTCGCGTTTCCCGTACAGCACGTGCATGATCTGAATACCTGAGTCTGACAGACGATAAAACACTACGTACTGCCCAACAGGAAAGCTACGATAGCCGGGCCGCAGCTCGTCCCGGCTCCCTACCGGCGGAAGTTCGCCCAGGACTGACGAGTCTGAGTTAGATTCTGGCGGTAGGAACCGTACGAACGGCACGGGTTCAGCCGTGCCGAAGAAGCCATGCTTCCTGATCGGCTTTAGCCGCTGAGGTGCGGTTTTTCGAGACAATGTAAGCCGCCAGGAAGCACTCAAAAGCGTACCCCAGGAGCTAAAGCCTTCATCAGCTAGAACTCTTTATGGCACGGCTGAAGCCATGCCCTTCATACGGTTCCTTCCGCCAGTTCTCACACACACTCTAAAGTCCTGGGGCATTTTCAGCCGTCCCTTCGGGACTGTGTCACAGGTCAGCTTGGTGTTGTCCGGATTTGAACGGCGGTGTTCAGTTTTGTTGAGGAGCGGCGCCGCTTGCCGCGCGAAGTCCCGAAAATCCAATAACGATGCCGGCAGAGGTTTGGCCCGATACGTGCTCCTTTGACTGGATGCCTGAGGAGGCTGCTATGCCCGCAATTGTCGACGACCTTAGATTTGCGATTCGCCAGCTGAGAAAGACGCCCGGTTTTACTTTGGTCTGCATACTGACGCTGGCGCTGGGTATCGGGGCGAATACGGCGGTCTTCAGCGTGATGAACGCGGTGCTGCTGCGATCACTGCCGGTGGTCGATCCCGGACGGGTGGTGTATCTAAGGACCTCCAATGCACCGAATGGAACGGGCACCATCGATTCAAACGAGACCTTCTCGTATGCGGTGTACGACGCGCTGCGGCGGCAGAATCGTGGACTATCGCCGGTAATGGCCTACGTGCCCCTGGCCATGGGCAAGGTTGCCGTCCGTAATGGGGAGCAGCCGGAGCAGGCCGAGGGCGACATGGTGAGTGGCGCCTTTTTCTCCGGCTTAGGTGTGAAGCTGAGGTACGGACGTGGTTTCAGTGAACAGGACGAGTCGAACCACGCGCCTATCGCCGTGATCAGCTACAGCTACTGGGCCCGGCGTTTCGCGAGCGCCCCGGACGTGTTAGGAAAGACGCTGTATGTGAACGGTATTCCCATGACCATCGTGGGGGTTGCTACGCAAGGTTTTGAAGGAGTCGAGGCGGGTAGTTCCACCGATTTCTGGATTCCCTTGCAGAGCCGTGCAGAACTGAATGCCTGGGGCGCTCCTTTGGACGATGGGAAAACGTACGTCGCAAAACCCACGTGGTGGTGCCTGCGGCTGATTGGACGACTCGCGCCGGGCGTGAACCAGGTGCAGGCGGTCGCGCAACTTGAACCGGCATTTCAGACAGCGGCCTATGCTGGGCTTGGCAACCCGCAGCCAGGAGAAAAGAAGCCCATCCTCAGTCTGCAAGAGGTAAAGGGTTTCCCCGGATACCAGGAACAATACGGCAGACCCTTGCGCATCCTGATGAGCATGGTTGGGCTGGTGCTGCTGATCGCTCTGAGCAACGTGGTCATGCTGCTGATGGCGCGGAACGCGACGCGGCAACGCGAGTTTTCGGTGCGGCTGGCGCTGGGCGCAGGGCGCAAGGCATTGTTGCGGCAACTTCTCAGCGAGAGCTTCCTGCTGGTGTCGGCCGGAGCTTTGCTGGCATGGCTCTTTGCCAACTCGGCAACGAGGGCTCTGGGAGCGTGGGCGCAGATTGAGTCAAGCCTGGCGCCGGATAATACCGCGCTGCTTTTTACGCTTAGCATCTTGGCGTTGGCTACTCTTTTATTCGGGCTGGTGCCTCTGCGCATTGTGCTCTCCGCCGGCCCGGCGCTGGCGCTGAAAACATCCGCGGCGGTTTCGCGTACAGATGCCGGCAAATCGCGCGCCAGCAGAACGATTGTTGCTCTGCAGATGACACTGTGCGTTGTGCTGCTGGTGGGTGGCGGGTTGTTGGTCCGCACCTTGCGTAATCTGGAAAATACTCCTCTGGGCATGCGGGTTCAGGGCCTGGTGGTCTTCGGAGTGAAGCCCAACATACAGTCGGTTCCCGAAGGCATCGCCTTTTATCGGGAATTGATGAACAAGCTGCGTAATCTGCCGGGCGTGGAGTCTGTGACCATCATGGAGGAGCGTCTTGGGTCGTGGGCTTCTGACAACAGCGCCATGACGGTCGATGGTAAGTTGCCGGAGTTGGCCAACGGCGCGTCGTCGACGGTTCGCAGCAATGTGGCCGGCCCCGATTTCTTCCGTACTCTCGGAGTCCCCATACTTCTGGGCCGCGATTTTGCCGACTCCGATACCGCGACCTCGCCTCACGTGGGCGTCATTAATGAGCAGTTCGCTAAGCGCTTCTTCGTCAACCAGAATCCGCTGGGTCACAGTATCGGGACAGAGGATGGGCAATACCAGATGACGGTGGTAGGCGTGGTGAAAGATCACAAGTATCGCAGCATCGATGAAGATCCAATTCCCATGGCCTGGTACATGTACGCGCAGATTCCGATTACCGGCCAAATGAACGTGGAGATGCGAGTACATGGCGACCCATTGGCGATTCTGCCATCGGCGCGCCAAGTGGTGCAGCAGATGGATCCGAACCTGCCGCTGATTCAACCCGTGACCCAGCGCGCGCAATTTGATCTCACCATCTCCCGCCAATTGCTCTTTGCGAGGCTGGCGGGGTTCTTCGGTTTATTGGCGGTGGTCCTGGTGGCGACAGGAGTGTATGGCACGCTCGCCTACCGTGTGAACAACCGCACCAGCGAGATTGGCGTCCGCATGGCTATGGGCGCGCAGCGCAGGCAGGTGGTGTGGATGGTGCTGCGGGACAGCCTTATGCTGACGGGTGTGGGCGTGGTTATTGGGATTCCCTTGTCGTTGTTGCTAGGCAAGGCGTTGACCTCAGCTCTGTATGGCGTGCAGCCCTATGATGCGGTTAGCTATGTCTTCGCGGCGATTGGCATCGCTGCGGTGGCGATTGCCGCCAGCGTAATCCCGGCGCGCCGGGCTGCGGGCGTTGACCCGTTGACGGCGCTGCGGTCGGAGTGACCTGCCTGATTGCCGGGAAGAGTCGTGGGTTGGGAGAGCGGACCCAGGTCCGTCGGCTTCGCTCCCAAGATATGGCAGCGCTCACCTCAGCAGCTGTTAGGAGATGTTGACCGCTGGCTGCATCGGGGTCTTCAGATGGTCGTAGGTTGCGGTCAGCCGTTGGCGCAGATAGTCGGCGCCGGTTGTGGGCGGGTACTTTGACGCGGCTCCAGGGGCGACACAAGCCTGAAGGACTTCGACGCAGGCATCGGGATTCGGATCGAGAAAGAAGGCTACCGAATAGCGGTCCTGGACCGGGATCCTGACCCGATGCGGCGTCGAGAGGTATACATCGTTGGTCCAGCGCATCAGGCAGTCACCAATATTGCAAACGAATGCTCCCGGAATGTGGGGTGCTTCGAGCCATGCGCCAGTGCGCGTGCGCACCTGGAGTCCCGCAATCCCATCCGTGGCGAGAATGGTGAGGTTGCCGTAGTCGGTGTGCATACCGGCCCCGCTGTCAGGGGCGCGATCCTGGCTGTGCGGCTGCGGGGGGTAGTGCAGCATCCGCACCATCGCCAGCGGCGCGTCGAGTTTGTCTTCGAAGAAATCCTCCGCAATGCCCAGATCGAGCGCGAAGCCGTGGTGAAGCCGGCGTCCCAACGCCCAACATGCGTCGTAATAGGTGAGGACGGTCTCTCGCCAGTGGGGAAGTGCAGGCCATAGATTGATTCCCCGAAACGGCTTACCGGCCAGCACCTCGGGATGGTCGGCTGCCAATTCCAGCCCAACATTAAAAGCTTCCTTGTAATCAGCCCGGGGGGCGGCTTCATCGAGCCGTTCGCCTTCGAGCGCGATATAGCCACGGTTGTGCGGGGAGCGCTTGATCGAATATTGCTCCTTGGCCGCGACCGGCAGCGCAAAAAATTCCCGGGCGGCGGCAAACATGGCGTCGCGCGTGCTCTCAGGGATGCCATGTTTCACCACATAGAAGAACCCGATTTCGCGGCAGGCATGGCCCAATTGGGCTGCCGCACGCGCCCGGGCAGAGAGCTCGTTGGAAACGAGACCCGAGACATCGATCACCGGAAGCGCCGTCGTCATCTATCTGCTCCAATGTCTGTTTCGGAATGCAAGGCTGGTATCATAGCGACCACCCGGATTTCCTGTGCAGCCTGTTGGCTTCGGCGCACTTCATGCGGCTTTCCTTAAAGGAAGCCGCATACGCGGCCGTGTCCAGTGCAGAGTACAGGAAATCCGGGCCACCGCAGGGCTAAATTGTAGCAGGCCGAAATTTGCCAGCGTCGAGCTCAACTTACAAGAGGGAATTAAATCCCGGAGGAGCAAAGAGCAGTCGTGAATATCGAGAGCTTCGTTAAAGCGCTGCCCAAAGTTGAGCTGCACTTGCATCTCGAAGGAGCGGTGGCTGCAACCACGGCAATCGAGTTGGCAAAGAAACACGGTCTGGCCACGGGCGATTACGAAGATGCGTCAAAGCTCTTCGACTTCTCAGATCTGGTCGCGTTTCTCAAAGCCTACGACATCATCTGCAACTCGATCGTCGATGCCGACGACTTCCATCGCGTAACCTACGAGATGCTTACGCGTTGCGCGGGTAATGGCGCGCGCTACGTCGAATTTTTCTTTAGCCCGCAGGCGCATCACGGTGTGGCCTACGCCACCATGCTTGACGGCATCGCTGCCGCAATGCGCGACGTCACACGCGACCATGGGGTGCAATCACGCCTGATTCCAGCTCTGAACCGCGAGTTGGGCCCGGAAATCAGCTTGGAGTTTCTCGACCTCGTGCTGGCGCACCGGCGCGAGGAAGTCGTCGGCATCGGGCTTGATTACAATGAGGTCGGTCATCCACCTGCTCTCTATGCGGAGGTCTATCGGCGCGCCAGGAATAGGGGACTACGCGTGACCGCCCATGCGGGTGAGAATGGTCCGTCTGAGCACGTCGGCGCCTCGCTTGATGTGCTTGCCTGCGATCGCATCGATCATGGCTACCATGTCATCGACGATCCCGCGCTGGTGGCGGCTTGCCGCGAGCGAGGGGTCTTCTTCACCGTTTGTCCCACGACGACCACCTACACAACCACGTTCCGTGATCTCGCTTCGCCCGGCCATGCAATCCACCGCATGCTCGACGCGGGGCTAAACCTGGTGATAAATACGGACGATCCCGCCCTGTTCCGCACCGACCTCAATCGCGAGTATTTGTTGCTCGCCCAGCATATGGGTTGTACCCCAGAACAACTGGCCGGAGTGGCTCTCAACGGAATACGCGCCTCGTGGCTCGATGACACCACCAAGCGCGCCTGGATCTCTGAATGGACCGCCGAAATCAACCGCCTGCTCTCGCCGGCGACCGAGCGCCGGACACCGGGACAGGCTGCTCACTAAGGCGAGAGTCCGGGCTCTCGGCGCTTCGCGGATCTTCCAACGTCTATGACCATGAGAGGGCTTGTTAATGCGGAGGTTCTTGCTCGGGTTCAGTACAGCCGCCGTTGTCGTGCTTCTCGCCGAGTTGCTATGGGGTCCGGCTCGGCTTCGTTGACCCCAGGGCGGATGTTCCGGAGAGCGTGCTGGAACGCTGGGTTGCCATGCCCTCACTCAAGGCTTCGCTGGATCGACATGCCGGCGAAGCCCGAAACCCGGTCGCAGCTACAGATGCCAGCCTGCTTGCAGGAATGAAGATTTACCAGACCAACTGCGCCGGCTGTCATGGGGATCCCCATCAACCTCATGGGGCGTTTGCGGACTCATTCTATCCGCGTGCACCTCTGTTCCTGGAGGATGCACCTGACATGCCGGAGAACCAGAACTTCTACATCATTCAGCACGGAGTACGTCTCAGCGGAATGCCTGCGTGGAAGAGTTCTCTGAGTGAGCAGGAGATATGGCAGGTGACCACATTCTTAAACCGCATAGATAAGCTTTCGCCGGAGCTGTCCGAACAGTGGAAAGCCATCGCCAGCAAGACTCCCTGAAAAGCGTCTTCGCCCTCAAGGGGCGTGCGTTATAGCTATAGGTAACATGCAAAGCCCGCCTCATGGGTAACTTGGGAAGCTCAGGATGTGGCCCTGGGTAACAAGTAAATCGCAAGCTAGTACTCAGAGGTAATCCTCAGTGAGGCGGCGTTTACCGTCCATTCAGCACAGCTTCACCTGGAGTGGCATTCATGTGAAGAAGGATGCTGCGAGATGGGTAAAGGGCGCGTAAGGCCGCTTTCAGTTTCTGCGCGGCGATAACCAGTCCAGGTTACGTCCGCGGCCCCTCTAACCGGTGTAAACGTGTTTTCCCCTCTTGCGACTTTTGACTCCGTAGTACTATCCCGGCATAGGGCAGAAACGACCGAGACCCTAGTTCCCCTAACTTAGGCCTTAACAGTCAGTGGAGACTTGCCATGGTTAGTGTAATCGGGGACTCCTCCGCGCAAGCTGGACCAGCATCGAAACACGCCCTCCTCGAATTAAGCGTAGTGATACCCACATATAAGGAGCGACAGAACATTGCTCCGCTGGTTGCCGCTCTCGAAGCCGCCCTTCAAGGTGTCCATTGGGAGGTCATCTTTGTGGATGACCACTCGCCGGATCATACCGCCGACGCAATCCGCGATCTGGCGTTGACCAATCCACGAGTGAGGATTCTGGAGCGCATCGGGCGACGTGGCCTTTCTTCCGCATGCATCGAGGGAATGATGGCAAGTCCGGCTCCCTGCCTTGCGGTCATGGACGCCGATATGCAGCATGACGAAACGATCCTGCCAGAAATGCTTCATCTGTTGCAATCGAAGAAGTTGGACGTAGTTGTCGCGAGCCGGCGAACGGCCGGGGGAAGCATGGGCGAGTTTGCCAAGAAGCGCGTTCGTTTAAGCGACCTTGGCTCTCGAGTCAGCAAGCTAGTCTGCCACTGCGACGTCACCGATCCGATGAGCGGGTTTTTCCTTGTGAACAGCGAATTCTTCAGGGCCTCGGTGCCGCGCCTGACTGGTGCAGGGTTCAAACTTCTGGTCGACATCCTGGCCTCGAGTCCGACTCGGCCCCGGGTAGCTGAAGTGCCCTACCGATTTCGTAATCGGCTCGCAGGAGAGAGCAAGCTTGACGTCAACGTAGAGCTGGAATATCTCTTTCTGATTGTCGATAAGATTGTGGGCCGCTACCTCCCCGCGCGATTTGTGGTTTTTCTGGGTGTGGGCTCGTTGGGCCTTTTGATTCACTTATCGATCCTGGGAATCTTCCATCTTTTTGACGCACCGGCATTTGCGCTTGGGCAGGTGGTCGCGACGCTGAGCGCAATGATGTTTAATTTTTTCCTGAACAACCTTGTTACCTTCCGGGATCGCCGGCTGAAAGGGCTCGCGCTGCTTCGCGGAATCGTCATCTTCTACGCTGCCTGCTCAATGGGCGTGTTGATCAATTTGAGTTTCGCGCACCGTCTATTCGCTGCCGGCCTGCCCTGGTACCTGGCTGGACTTTCCGGCGTGGCCATCAGCTCCTTTTGGAACTACGGTGTAAACACGATTGTGACCTGGCGGCGGACCCGAGGGTTTTATCAGGCGGTTCCAGCCGCTGCACCAGCTCCGGAGCTTGTGACGACGAATGCAGCGTGACTCGCCGTCCCTTCGGGCCTGTTCGCGACAGGCCTTGATAGCTGATTTGTCTTCAGCGAAAGCAGTACGAATCCGGCGCTCGCAAAAAAAGCTAATTTGGACAAGTCGAGCATTGCAAACTCTTGGTAT
Source organism: uncultured Acidobacteriaceae bacterium (assembly GCA_963743365.1). Lineage (GTDB taxonomy): Bacteria > Acidobacteriota > Terriglobia > Terriglobales > Acidobacteriaceae > PALSA-350. Next base: position 137,665 of record CAVUQE010000029.1, on the reverse strand, counting down.
TGGGTTGAAACTAACCATACCCTTGCTGTCGTCCAATGAAATGACAAGCTAAAGACCTTTTTTGGGCATCAGGAACGGCCGCACCTGTTTTACTAGAATCCTCCCCCTCCATCAGTTAGTGGAGACCTGCCATGGTTAGCGTCACCGACTCGTCCGCACAAGCGGGCGCAACTGCTACACACCCGGTCCTTGAACTGAGCGTAGTGATACCCACATATAAGGAGCGACAGAACGTTGCTCCGCTGGTCGCCTCCCTCGAAGCGGCCCTTCACGGCATCCATTGGGAGGTCATCTTTGTGGATGACCACTCGCCGGATCACACCGCCGATGCAATCCGTGAACTCGCGTTGACCAATCGGCGGGTGAGGATTCTAGAGCGGATCGGGCGGCGTGGTCTGTCTTCCGCATGCATCGAGGGAATGATGGCAAGCCCGGCTCCCTGCCTCGCCGTCATGGACGCCGATATGCAGCATGACGAGACGGTCTTGCCGAAAATGCTTCACCTCTTACGGTCGGAGAAGTTGGACGTGGTAATCGGCAGTAGAAGAACCGCTGGAGGGAGCATGGGTGACTTTGCCGAGAAGCGCGTTCGCTTAAGCGACCTTGGCTCTCGTGTCAGCAAACTAGTCTGCCACTGCGATGTCACCGATCCGATGAGCGGCTTTTTCGTTATAGACAGCCGCTTTTTCAGGGCCTCGGTGAACCGGCTGACCGGTGCAGGGTTCAAGCTTCTGGTCGACATCCTGGCCTCGAGTTCAACTCCACCGCGGGTCGCTGAAGTGCCGTATCGATTTCGTAATCGACTCGCGGGCGAGAGCAAGCTTGACGTGAACGTAGAGCTGGAATATCTGTTTCTGATTGTCGATAAGATGGTGGGCCGCTACCTCCCCACGCGATTCCTGTTCTTTGTCGGTGTTGGCTCCTTGGGTCTGCTGGTTCACTTGTCGATCTTAAGCATCTTCCATCTCTTCGACGCGGCTGCATTTTCGCTGGGGCAGTTGGTCGCTACGCTGAGCGCAATGATGTTTAATTTTTTCCTGAACAACATGATTACCTTCCGGGATCGCAGGCTGAAAGGGCTTGCGCTGCTTCGGGGAGTCGTCATCTTCTGCGTTGCCTGCTCAATGGGTGTGTTGATCAATCTGAGTTTTGCGCACCGCCTATTGTCCGCGGGCCTGCCCTGGTACTTCGCCGGGCTATCCGGCTTGGCCATCAGCTCTTTTTGGAACTACGGTGTAAACGCGATCGTGACCTGGCGCCGCACGCGGGAGTTTTATGAGTCGCCGGCCGCTCCTGCTCCAGACGCGAAGCTTGCGACCAGGAATGCAGCATGAGCGTCCACTCGTCGGAAGCAGCCGTCGGGTGACTGACGGCGTGTAACCAGTCCTACATCCTACTTGCTACCGGCGTAAAGTTTTTCTGGCTACGTCGGGTTGTTTCGACATTATAATCTTAACTTGTTAAGACGTGGGCATGCAAAGTTCAGTAATACTTAAAGAAGGGCAGCGCAAAGTTGTATTGTGACTTAGACGCCTTGCTCTATCCTGGAACGATAACGAAACTCCTCTCCCCAGCCAAGTTCTTTGGAAGATGTCGAAATGTCCACACAGAACCTGCCGGCGCAACCCCACCCGCCGAGCCCGATAGCGGCTCAGCGGGAGATTTCGTTCGAGATCGTTGCGCTTTGCTTCATCACCATTCTCTGCGCAGGGCTGAGTATCTACCATCTCGGGGCGGCTTCGCTGTGGAGTGACGAAATCTTTTCGCGGTATTACCCAGACGTCTTCGGACTGCACTACGTTGTGACCGACGGGTTGTCCAAGGAGACGAACCCTCCCACGTACTATCTCTTGCTTCATGCGTGGATCGCGTTGTGGGGCGCCAGCGAAGTAGCGTTGCGCTCGTTGTCGGTAGTGGCCTGCACGCTTTGCGTCCCCGCAATCTACTTCCTCGGCCGCGAGCTGGCTGGCGGCTCGCTGGGCTTACTTGGCGCTCTTCTCTTCTCACTTTGCCCGACGAGCGTGTATTTCGCTCAAGAGACCAGGGTCTACGCCATGTTAATGTTGGCGGGCGCGGCCTTGCTCTGGGCCGCTGCGGTGTTCCTGCGTGACTCGCGCTCAGTGAAGGCAGCTGTTTCCTACGTTCTATTCGGTACTCTGTGCCTTTATCTCCACGCGACCGGCCTGGTATTCGTAATGGCGTGCGGGGGCGCGGTGTGGCTGTTTTTGTTGACACAGGGGGCCAACGGCCGCCGGGCGCTGCTGAAATGGACGGCATTGAACGCCGTTGTTTTGTTGCTGGGGTTGCCTTACTACCTGCGCGCGTTCACCGCCAGCAAGAGCGGGATCATTAACTATGTGCCGCCGGCGGGTATTCACCAAATCGTCTACTGCGTTTCGCTGATTGTGAGCGGCATCGTGACACCGTATCCGTGGCCGTCGTTCCTTCTCGCGGCTGCGGTATTTGTAACCCTGGCCGTATCCTTGTCCTTCCACCGTCCCTCAAACCGTGCAAGTGTCATCCTGATCGGCGTGCCTTTCTTTTTCGTTCTGCTCCTGGTGGTGCTCAGCCATGCTCGCCCGATATTGTTGCCGCGGATTCTCGTCTGGGCAGTCGCGCCACTTTGCCTGATTGCCGGGAGTCAAATCCTTGCGGCTGGACGAGCCCGTTTTGCTGTCTTGCTCAGCCTGCTTGCCGCGTTCGGAACCGGGTTGTTCTTCCAAGTGACAGCGCCGAACAGCGACAAGGAACCTTGGCGAGACATTTCGCACACGCTCGCATCGCAGCTTGAACGAGCAGATCTCGTGGTGCTCAGTCCGGTCTCAAATCCCATGGTGCTCAGCTATTACGGACCGCCGGTTAAAAATGCCCGTCTATGGGATGAATCGATACGCCCGACAATTATGAGCGCGGCTGCGGAGAGACTCAATATCCCGTCGATTTCAGAGCCCGAGATTTTGCAGGCGATTCGGACCAACCACTCCGTTTGGGTGCTGTCGCACTCGTTCGACCTGAATCGTCTCGATGATCTTCGGCGGCACGTGCCGCCTACGTACTATCGGGTGTGGTTCTGCGGCAAAGTTCCTTGCGTAGCCGCAGCGGGTTGGCAGCCTCACCCATAGAGCAAAACGGCTTTGGGTTGTCCAGAGTGCTCATCACTTCATGGAAGCAATTCCGGGCTGTATCCAGGAAAAGAGGAAGTCGGTGAACTGGGGAAAGACGCTGGCCAGCAAACCCAGCACCGGCCCTGCTCCGAAGCCGGCCAACTTGATCCAGAAATCGGCTCCCAACTCGCCGGGCCTGGTTCCTGTCAGGCGGCTCAGCGTCGGGTCGCGGTGCATCTGCGCATACACCGCGATGATGGTGAGAGCGAGGATGGCGAATAGAATCACCACCATGGTACTGATAAGCGGGCGTGGATCGAAGGGATAGCGTGCGACCGCAACCGTAATTGCCAGGAACAAACAGATAATACCCATGACGAGCGAACGCATGCGTCCCAGAATATTCTGGATGAACGCCATATAAACGAGACCTACGAGCTCTTCGGCATTGCGGATATATAGCGGAAGCGCAGCTTCCGATGGAGCAGCTCTGCCTGTCGTATCCTCGCCACTCTCCTCCGCTTTCCCACCCTGGGCCAACGGCATCGCGTGATCCTCTTGCCGCCAGGCGGGTATCAAGAGTTGCGCGAGCAAAATAGCTGCCATCCGGGCCAGAGAAAGCTGAACTAACTTAAGACGAATCAATCGACGGGCTTTCCAGTCGTCCCAATAGAATGAATACCACTCTGCGAATTGCAATCTTTGCTTGCTGGTTGTTTCGATAGCTTCGATCAAGGTAGAGAGGGTCGAGGGTTCGATCCTGCTTGTTTTCTTTCCCAGAAAAGCTCTCGCCAAGCCTGGGAAGGGTTTCTCTTGTCCAGGGGGCAGGGACTGCCGCAAGTGGGTCCAACTTTCAAGCTGGCGAAACAGAATCTTATAGCGCATATCCAGGACGTTCCCGCTCATTTTCCACACCGACCCCCAGGAGAAGCCATTCAGCGATGCCAGCGTGCGGCGCAGGGGTAGCTTGTCAAGAAACTGAAGGAGATGGCGCAACCGGAGCCAGATGCGAGAAAGCTGCCAAGCATTTGCCAACAGGACGCTGATGCATAGAGCAAGCGATAGGCAAAACACGACAGCATAAGCCTTCGATCCCAGACTGCGAATGGCCGGGAAGCCGAATACCGAGCATCCGATCACGATGATCGCTACAAAGCAAACGCCGGCGACGGTGACGGCAGAGATGGCAAAGGGGAAGCTTAACTCCTCAATAACGTTCTCCGCCCAATCCCTGCTTAGCATGCGCAGTAAATCCTGACTGCTCTCTACCACCATCCCAGGCTGCTTCGAGGGACCGACGATCAACGAATCAGCCTCGGGCAATCTTGGCCGGTCCTCGCCGAAGAACGCGAGTCCTTGCAGGGCATACCAGAACCACCCGTACAGTCCCGCGATCAGAGATATCAGCGGAACTAGGGGTGAAAGGCCTGTCGTCAGGTTGATTGCTCGCCAGTAGGTGGGGATTCGATTGGCGTCGTTCAAAGTCCAGTCGAACGAAAAATCCACGCACCAGTAGAAAATCAGCGTCAAGACGAGAAAATACCCGAGCGACCACCACACTTCTGCTGGAACTTTCCTTTCCCGTGTCCAGCCCATGAAACCTCGGGCAACTTTGCCGATCCTTTCCCAAGTCGTCTCGTTTACGGGGAGAGGGAGGTCATTCCGCTTAAAAAGATATTCCTCGACCCAGGTATTCGCGCAGACGGCGATGCAGGCGATCAGCCATGTGAGCGAAAGAAATGCGCGATAGGGCCAGGGGTTGGGCAGCGGCTCGCCACCTTTCCACATTTCACCGTAGCCCCAGGCAAGCGTGATGGGGAGCAGCGCCACCAGGATCGTGCCGAAAAGCACGAGCGCTCGATGCGCGTGTTGCTGCCGGCGGAGATAAGCGACATCGCAGGCTGGCTCGGACGAACAGCAATTGGGCCTGACAAAATGAGCCCGGTGCGCCGGTTTTACGGTGAGGGATGCGCGGCAACAACAGAGGGCATGAAAGATGGCCCAGAACAGTCCCGCGAACAGCAAGAGCTGCATACTCGGCGGCATGGGCAGCCACGCTTGTGGCGCGGCGCCGGCAGACCCATTACTGGGCTTAATAGCAAGGAGGAAAGCAATGCTCGAGAAAACGGAGGTGATGCTGTGTTGCAGCCGGGTGAGTAGTGTCTCTGTTTCTCCCAGCTCCGGGATCGGGGGCGGGTTGGGGCAACCAACGCAGGTCGGAAAATCAAGCACGGCTACTGGCCAAAAGCCTCCATCGCCCAGTGCTGAGAGCCAGGTGGGAGGAAAACGGCAGTTGCCTGCGTCCTGCTGGTTCATCCAGAAGGGAGGAGCATAATCGGGCAGGTTCAGCTCGTCGATGCAATTGCGCGGGACGAAGCTGCTCGTCTTGTGGTCCCCCTGCTCCTTGGGCGCCGCGGGTTCCGTTCCAGGAGGAGTGATGGGCGGCTGACGAAGGAGGAAGCGCGCCGCAACATAGGCGCCTTCCACTCCGTCGTTGGCAAATACCCTGTGGGAGTGAAATCGCGTATAGGGCCGGATAAGATCCCGGGTCCAATCCTGCCCCCACGGCAGCAGCGGGTAGGTGCTCAACGTCATGACTCCGTTGAGACCACTGGCTCCCGTTTCGCGGCGGAGCAGTAAGTCGGCACCCACCAGGACAATGCGGCCCTCCGGATAAGTCATGCGGAAGAAGTGACTTAGAAATAACTGATCCAGGGGGTTACTGCTCCGCAGCAGAACGTATTCCGACCTATGTGCGCGCATCAGGCTGACTATTTGCTGTAGCTCGGCTTCCTGCGACAGTGCAGTCTGGTCCCCGCCGTAAGCGCGGATGGTGTCATGGTCCTTTCCCTTGGGATCGGCCAGATCACTCTGCAGAGTGTGATGCGATGAGTCTCCGCCGGGCTGGACCGCCGGTTGGTTGAAGATCGATTGGCTCTGGTAAGCGGCGCGAAGAGCGGAAATGTCTCGCGGGTAGTAAAGATAGACAGGGCCTTGCTTAGGCCGGCCGTCCGGCAACGTCCCAGGGCGACAGGGAGAAGTGTTTGCGTCATTACCGTCACTCCCGTACTCGCTACCAAAGGCGGTTTCGTCCTCGGAGACAATTGCCAGGCTTCCCAGGTCGGTTCCAGCGGCGTTCATGTACCTGCAGTATCGATCGAGGTCGAGATCACCGCTATGCTCGAAGCTGCGAAATTGAATATGCAAAGAAGCCAGATCGGTCTCGTCCTTGGCCCGGTTGAGCCAATCGACTCCGGCGTTGCTGCTGACACTGCCGCTGAATATGCGTAGATTCTGTCCCACCCGTCCAGACAGGCCATTCGCCGTCTCTCGCAACAAATCCACCAGAGAGGGAATGGATCCGGAAAAAGTCGGGCCGAGGATTTGCACGGGGAGCGTGGCTGGATCGATGGTTGGCTGCAGAGCCGCGATCCATTGCACAGCGTTCTCAAACTGCCGCCGGTGGATGCCCCCGGTCGGCTCCTCTCCCACCACCAGTACTACCAGTGCTTTGTCAAAGGGAGGATGCTTAGCAGCACCGGTGGCGGATTTTTGGTCGAGAAGTGCGCCGCGGAAGAGAAGGATCCCCGGTTGATCTTCCTGCTGTTCTTTTCGTTTTTCCGCCTTATCCTGATCGTTCAGCAGCGCATAAGAGATGTCTTCCGTATCCCATGGGAGCCACGAGGAGTCGTATACATAGTTTCCATCGTCCTGCGCAGCTTCTTGAATAGCCTCCGTAGCGCGGTCGAAAGAGAGTGGAAAGTGCGTGTGAAGGGGATCGGGCAGGGTGGCGATTACGAAGCGCAGTTGCGTAACACGACCCAGGAAAGCGGTCGAGTTAGTTGGGATCTGTTTCTCATCCGGGTAGCATGACTTGGGCGCGATGATCTCTGTTTCGTCGACCAGGGAGAAGGCCTGGAGCAATTTCTCCATGTCCGGACAAGGGCCGTTGTCGAGCGCTTCCATTTCCTGGCTGGTAGGACGGGTGTAGGATTTGGTGACTTTCGGGACGCCTGCAGCTGGAGATGGCGGTGTGGTTTTTGTTGTGGAGATGCCAACGGTTGCGGCTATACCGAGCACGGCCGCTGTTGCCCATAAGCCGCCCTCGCGTTTCATGCCAAACCTCCCGCCCGAGCGATGGCGCGACGATGGCCGTGTGAGCCGAAAATGCCTCCGCGGCAGACTCGCAGTGGAGTGACACCATGGGGCCAGCACTCATAGACAGCGCCCGATTGTTGGATAGTGGTGGAGGCGGCGAGTTCGTTTCACCGGGTCGTCATTGGTTACTATCACGCACCAGAAGTAACCCTCAGGGGGTACCTTTGGTTTGAGCTTCCGGCTGCATTAATAGGAAAAAAAAGCCCTGGAATGGAGGCATCCGAATTAGAATGTCGTGAGAAAAGCCTTGTCAAGGCAAAGAGGAATCCGGTTGGGTACTAGATTCAATTGTTAGGTTACCAGGATTGAGATGAAAATTCTCAATCGCGTTGTATGCTCCTACTTAAGCAGATTCAGTCTGGGCATGACACCCCATCCCCCCGATGGGAGCTGTGACCGAATTTGTTGAGAAGCGGAAAGAATCCGCTCAAACTATCCCCCCTAAATCTTGATGGCGTTGCCCATTTGGGCTGCGTCGAAGTAGGTGACTTTGAGCCTTGGTCGCACAGGTGTAGCTATTATCGGTGGAGGCCCAGCGGGACTGGCGCCTCTGCTCGCGGCGCATAGACGTGGGCGTCTTGCGGATCTATTAAATGAAGGTGTCACGGTGGTGGAGCAGTCCGGTTGCGTTGGGGACGGGACCATCGGCCGGTGGTGCATTAACTCCGACAGTACAGCTTTCACCTTTGCCGACTGCCTAGCCGGACCAGCCGATAGTGAGCTTGCGGCACTCCGAAATCACCCACTCACGCGAGAGTTCGTAGAAGCGGGAGAAGGTACCGTGCCGTTGACCCGCGCAGGCGAGTTTCTGGGCCTGGTCGGGCAAGCGATGAACGAGGTGATTGAGGCCTCGCCGAACGGTCGAGTTCTTAAGGGTTACAGAGCAGTCTCCACGCGACGCACGCAAACTGGTTGGCTGACTCTGATTCAGGATCTTGAGACCGGTCGCGAGCGCACCATCGACTCCCGCAATGTAGTGCTTGCCACGGGCGCTTCCCAGCCGGTGGAGCGGCTTCGGCGTGAGGTAGTGGCCGGCGTCAACCTTGTGGAGAGATGCGGCGAACGGGTATTGCAATCGGGCGACGTTGTGAGCACCGCTGGTTTTGCAGCGGTTGCAGCTCGCCTCGCAGGTCTTGGCCGGCCTCCGCGCGTGGCCATTGTTGGCGGCTCTACCAGCGCAGCAGCGATCGCATTCACCATGCTGAACCGTATGCCCGGGGTCACGTTTGGTCCAGGTGGGCTCACCATCATGCACCGCCGGGAATTGCGTATTTTTTATCCCAGCGTGGAAGCAGCCCTGGCTGATGGATATACCGAATTTGGGCCCGATGACATCTGTCCAGTCAGCGGTCGTGTGTTTCGTCTGAGCGGATTCCGGTTGGACTCGCGCGAGTTAATCATGCGCGCGCGCGGAATCGGCGGCCGGCCGGCTGAGCCTCGCTTGCAGCTTCACCGCCTCGGGGTGGATGACGCCGCCTCACTGGAGCTGCTGGACAACGCAGACCTGGTGATCGCTGCACTCGGTTATCGGCCTCGCGCTTTGCCCGTCTTTGATGAGGCGGGGGAACGAGTGTCTCTTCACTCTGAAACAGGTCCGCAGGCTCGGCTTGTAGATAATTACTGCCGCGTGATGGACGAAAGCGGCAACCCGCTGCCCCAGTTATTTGCCATTGGCCTGGCCGCGGGGTTTGTCCCCTATGGAAAGCTTGGCGGTGAAAAAAGCTTCAGGGGCCAGGCAAATGGACTCTGGTTGTGGCAGAACGACGTTGGCGCAATGATCGCCGATGCGATCCTGTCCCCCAGCTTTGCCGGGGAGTACTTACTTGAATCGCCCGCGCTCGCGGGCTTGGAACAAATTTACGCTGCCCAGGAGCTCGAGGTATGAACATCCCATTAGTTCGGCCCGCACCACCGCAGCTCTCGCTCGCAGTCGCAGAACTGCAGGCGCTCGAGCAGAGTGGAATTTTCAGCAATTTCGGACCGGTCAACACGCTTTTTGAGCAGGAGATGCTGGATCGCTTCTTTGGCGGTAAAGGCGCTTGCACGACGGTATGCAATGCGACCATCGGCCTCATGCTGGCGATCAAGGACGCGGTCGGCGAGCAGCCTGCTGGAAAGTTTGCCCTTATGCCGGGCTTTACGTTTGCAGCCGCGGCACACGCAGCGCTTTGGTGCGGCCTCACGCCTCTGCTCTGCGACGTTGATCCAGCGACTTGGGCGGCCGATCCCGCAGCCGAAGCGGAGTTGCTGGAGCGTTATGCGGGACAGATCGCGATCGTGATGCCCTACGCGACCTTTGGCTACCCGATCGATCTGGAGCACTATAAGAAACTCGCCGATCAACTTGGCGTGCCGGTCGTCGTGGATGCCGCAGCTTCGCTGGGTACGTGTGACGAGCAGGGGCATGGGTTCGGAAGCGGCTTTGCGGCGAGCGTGGTGTATTCCATGCACGCCACCAAGTCGTTTGCTGTGGGAGAGGCTGGCTTGATCTACAGTGCGGACACGGAGCGTGTTGCCCGGATTCGTACCATGAGCAGCTTTGGCTTTGGTGAGCCACGCACTGCGACCATGGTTGGCTTGAACGGAAAAGTCAGCGAAGTGACCGCGCTGCTCGGCCGGTTGCGTCTGCTCGATTACGACAGCATTATGGAACATCGGGCCGCGCTATCGACTCGCTATCGCCAGGCACTGCCGGAGTTGCAGTTCCAAGTGAAAGCGCCCGGCACGCAGGCGCACCAATTTGTGCCGGCCTTGTTGCCCTCTGCACTAGGTGATCGCAGGACAGCGATCCGTGCCGCGTTAGCCGATCAGGGGGTCGCGACGGGAGCTTACTTTAGCCCCCACCTGATGGAGCAGCCATACTTCCAAAAAACCTGCGTAGCAGGCGCGATACCGGTCTGCGACGACGTTTCCGCAAGGATGATCAGCCTGCCGCTGTTCGACACCATGACTCACCATGAGGTGGATCAGGTGGTTGCGAGCCTCCGCGCTGTGATGGATGCAGAACTGATGAAGAGGCGGCCGAAGCCGTCGCACAGTGAGCAGTCCATACATCTGGTAGAGGCATAAGCCGCCAAGCAGCAACCAATAAGAACGGCAGGATCGAGGAACGACGGATGATGAGCATCACTACTCCCCGCTGCGCTGTTGTCTTCAAAACTTATGCCTGGGATGGGTTTGTTGAGCGTCAGGCACGCCGCCTTGCGGAGGCGGCCGGCGGCCTGGATTTCTTTGTCTCGGTAGATGAAACCAACGGCCCGGTTGGGCCGATACCATTCGAGCGCGTAGTCCGTTTCACCTGCAACGATCTTGCCGCCGCTGGTCTTCCGATGCGTTATTCCGTGGGTGGTGTGCTGTGGTGGAATCCGGATTACGCACACTATCAGTTTCAGATGGCGCATCCGGACTACGACTATTACCTGTTTGTCGAGTATGACTGCGTCGCGCAATGTTCTTTGGAGCAGTTTGTGGTCCGTGCGGCGGCCCAAGGGTCGGACTTGGTGGCGTTGCCGATTAGCCGACCCTTCAACAAATGGCATTGGATGCCGTATCAGCGCAATGTTTATCCTTCTGACCAGGTCAAGCTCGCTCTTTTGAATGCGTGTTTGTTTTCTTCTGCTGCTCTAAAGTTGTTGCATCAGCGGCGGCTCGCCATGGGCTCTGATCCGTTCATGCGACAGTGGCCGAGCAGTGAGGTGTTTGTACCGACCGAGATTGTGCGTGCGGGCATGACGTGGGTATCGCTGGCCGACTTTGGCGACGTTTCTCGCTGTGACTGGTTCCCGCCGACGATCGAAGAAGATTTGCAGGCAGCCGATGGCGAAGCCTTCTTGCACCCCGTGCTCGACCGGCAACGCTACATCTCCTCGATGCTTTACAACCGGGGCTCCCTTGCGCCCGGGGAACTGGACCGTGGACTCGCTCGTTTCCAGCGCAAGGAATACGCCAAGCTTATCTGGCCGGCGGCCCGCCGGGGCGCGGTGAGACGGATACAACACAAACTCCTGCGGTTGCGACAACAAGTAGGGTATTGACGCCTCGGGCAGCTCAGAACTGTCGAGTTTTCTAACCGGAAGGGTGCCCCAGGTTCGCCAAAGTGTGCCTGGCCGAAAACGATGGGCGCAGCAACCACAATCGCTTTTGCTGAATCGGCAAATTGCCTCGAAAGAACTCTTTCCTGCCGGCACATCGATTGAGACTGTCCGTTCGGGTAACTATCTGGCTGGTTACTATAGTAACCAGCCAGCGCACTAAGTGTCGAGATACTTATCGCCGAATCTCCCTCTATATCTCATCATTGCAGCATCCAGTTAAGGGGTGGGAAACTAACCTCAAAGCTTTGGGCCAGTTTTTTGAGGAATGTTGGAACTTTTGCTTTTGGGCCAAAGTCTGTCGTAAGCTGCTCGCCAGGATGCTCGTGAGGCGCCCGCGAAAAAATCTTGAGGCGCGGCGGCCCGACAGTGTCGTACTCTTAACTACCCCCCAAATAATTGATGGCGTTGCCCTGCCCTTTGGGTTACGTCAGAGCAGGTGACATTGAGCTTTGGTCGCACAGGTGTAGCCATTATTGGTGGAGGGCCAGCGGGGCTGGCGCCTCTACTCGCGGCGCATAGACGTGGGCGCCTCGCTGACCTATTAAAGGAAGGCGTCACGGTCGTGGAGCAGTCGGCTTCGGTGGGGGACGGGACCATCGGCCGTTGGTGCATTAACTCCGACAGTACGGGATTCACCTTTGCGGACTGCCTCGCTGGACCCGCGGACAGTGAGCTTGCGGCACTGCGAAACCATCCGCTCACCAGAGAGTTCGTCGGAGTGGGAGACGGCACAGTGCCGTTGCGCCGCGCAGGTGAGTTTCTGGGCCTGGTCGGGCAAGCGATGAACGAGGTGATAGCGGGCTCGCCAGACGGTCGTGTTCTTAAGGGATACCGAGCTGTGTCGACACAGCGCACGCAAACGGGTTGGCTGACGCTGATTCAGGATCTTGAGAGCGGTCGCGAGCGCACCATCGACTCCCGCAATGTAGTGCTGGCCACAGGCGCCTCCCAGCCGGTCGAGCGACTTCGGCGTGAGGCAGTGGCGGGCGTCAATCTGGTGGAGAGATGTGGCCAACGGCTGGTGCAATCTGGCGATGTTGTGAGCACCAAAGGTTTCGCGAAAGTTGCTGCTCGGCTCGGCGCCCTTGGCCGGCCTCCACGGGTAGCCATCGTTGGCGGCTCTACCAGCGCAGCGGCTGTTGCTTTCGCCATGCTGAACCGCATGCCCGGGGTCACGTTTGGTCCGGGCGGCCTCACCATCCTGCACCGCCGGGAACTGCGTATTTTTTATCCCAACGTGGAAGCGGCCTTGGCTGATGGATATACCGAATTTGGGGCCGATGACATCTGCCCAGTGAGCGGGCGCGTGTTTCGTCTGAGTGGATTCCGATTGGACTCGCGCGAGCTAATCATGCGCGCGCGGGGCATCGGTGGGCGGCCGGCTGAGCCTCGCTTGCGGCTACATCGTCTCGGTCTGGATGATGCGGCTTCATTGGCGCTGCTGGACAATGCTGACCTGGTGATTGCCGCGCTCGGTTACCGGCCTCGTGCCTTGCCGGTTTTCGATGAGGCGGGGGAACGTGTGATCCTTCACTCTGAAACAAGTCCGCAGGCGCGGCTTGTGGACAATTACTGCCGGGTAATGGACGCCGCCGGCAACCCGCTGCCGCACTTATTTGCCATTGGCCTGGCCGCGGGGTTTGTCCCCTATGGAAAACTTGGCGGCGAGGCCAGCTTTCGGGGTCAGGCAAACGGCCTCTGGTTGTGGCAGAATGACGTTGGCGCGATGATCGCCGATGCCATCCTGTCCCCCAGCTTTGCCGTGGACTACTTACTTGAAACGCCCCCACTTGGGCGCCTGGAGCAGATCAACGCTACCTAGCTAGGAGCTTCTGAAGCATGAAAATTCCCCTGGTGCGTCCCTCCCCACCCCAGCTCTCCCGTGCGGTGATGGAACTGCAATCGCTCGAGCAGAGTGGGATCTTTAGCAATTACGGTCCAGTCAACACCCGCTTTGAAGAAGAGGTACTGGAGCGCTTCTTTGGCGGCGAAGGGGCTTGCACGACTGTTTGTAATGCGACCATCGGCCTTATGCTGGCGATTAAGGAGGCGATGGGCGAGCAACCTGCTGGAAAGTTCGCCCTTATGCCGTGCTTCACTTTCGCAGCCACGGCCCACGCGGCGCTTTGGTGTGGCCTGACACCGCTTTTATGTGACATTCATCCAACCAATTGGGCGGCAGATCCTGCAGCCGAAGCGGAGTTGCTGGAGCGTTATGCGGGCAAGATCGCGGTGGTGATGCCTTACGCGACGTTTGGCTACCCTATCGATCTCGAACACTATAAGGGACTCGCTGCTCAGCTCGGCGTGCCGGTCGTAGTGGACGCTGCAGCTTCGCTGGGTACATTTGATGAGCACGGGCGTGGATTCGGGAGTGGCTTTGCGGGAAGCGTAGCGTATTCCATGCACGCCACCAAATCGTTTGCCGTGGGAGAGGCTGGACTGATCTACAGCGCGGATCGGGAACGTATTGCAAAGCTTCGCGCTATGTCCAATTTCGGTTTTGGTGAGCCACGCACGGCGACCATGGCGGGGCTAAACGGCAAACTCAGCGAAGTGGGTGCGTTGCTTGGCCAATTGCGTCTCGCCGATTACGACCGCGTGATAGAGCATCGGGCCGCGCTGCACGATCGCTATCGAAATGCTCTGCCGGAGTTGCAGTTTCAATTGAAAGCACCAGGGATGCAGGCGCATCAGTTTGTGACCGCCTTATTGCCCTCTGGACTGGGTGATCGCAGGGCGGCTATCCGGGCGGAGTTAGCCGATCAGGGAATAGGGACAGGAACTTACTTCAGTCCACACCTCATGGAGCAGCCGTATTTCCAAAAGGTTTGCGTAGCAGGCCCTTTGCCGGTCTGCGACGACGTTTCCGCAAGGATGATGAGTCTACCTTTGTTCGACGCCATGACGCACCATGAGGTGGATCAGGTGACGGAATGCCTCCACGCCGTGATCAATGCTGAGCAGGGAGGAAGGTGGCGAAAGCCGTCGTGCAGCGAACAGCCCGTGTCCCTGGTTTTTGGGGGGAAGAGCCGCGCGACGGGGGAAATTGCCGTCGACTAGGATTGTGCACGCAGGATACTGGTTGAGCATGCTGCTTCTGATCTCCGGTTTGTTGGTGTTTCATGGCCAGTGGCTGCATTGGCCGCCCCTCGTGCTTCGACTCATGTCTGGGGGAGAACGGCTATGAGCGCCACGACTCCCCGCTGTGCTGTTGTCATAAAAACTTACGCCTGGGACGAGTTCGTTGAGCGTCAGGCGCGCCGCCTTGCGGAAGCGGCTGGCGTCTTGGATTTCTATGTCTCGGTAGATGAGACCAACCGCTCGGTCGGGCCGATACCATTCGAGCGTGTAGTCCGTTTCACCTGCAACGATCTTGCCGCCGCCGGCCTTCCCATGCGCTATGCGGTGGGTGGCGTGCTGTGGTGGAATCCAGATTACGCGCACTATCAGTTTCAGACGCAGTATCCGGACTACGACTATTACCTGTTTGTCGAGTACGACTGCGTCATGCAATGCTCGCTGGAGCGGTTCGTGGCCCGTGCCGCCGGACAAGGGGCCGACTTTGTTGCCCTGCCGATTACACGACCCTTCAAGAAATGGCATTGGATGCCGTATCAGCGCCATGTCTATCCTCTGGGCGAGGTCAAGCTCTCTCTGCTCAATGCGTGCTTGTTTTCTTCTGCTGCTCTAAAGTTGTTGCATCAGCGGCGGCTCGCCATGGGCTCTGATCCGTTCATGCGACAGTGGCCGAGCAGTGAGGTTTTCATACCGACGGAAGTTGCACGTGCGGGCATGACGTGGCTATCGCTGGCCGACTTTGGCGACGTTTCTCACTGCGACTGGTTCCCACCGACGATGGAAGAAGATTTGCGGACGGCAGAGGGTGACGCCTTCTTGCACCCCGTGCTCGACCGGCGGCGGTTCGTCTCCTCGGTGCTGTACAACCGGTGGTCACTTGGGCCCGGGGAACTGGACCGTGCACTTTCCCGCTTCCAGCGCAACGAATACGCCAAACTTATCTGGCCGGCGGCCCGCCAGGTCGCAATGAGACGGATACAGCACAAACTTCTGCAATGGCGACAAGAGTTTGGGTGGTGAGGCGGCGATCACCAGCAGATGTCCATGAGAAGACCCGGAGTCTGGTTTGGCCCCGGGCCCTCCCACTGCCAATGACCTCGTTAACGGGCAGCAATGAAGACCTCGCTGCTCGGGTTGACCATTGCCTGTTGTAGCCGAACCGTCTTCTCCGTTTTGGAAGGACGGAATGCTACGTCCATATCCGCGTCGTCGCAGAGAATCTCGCTCAGGAAGTACCGATCGCCGTATTTGTGGAAGATCAGCTTTCCACCGTTTGGGGACCGGTTTCCGTCCGTGTCGGCAAGTGTGAGGAGCGTAATGGGTCTATCGTGGTTTTTGATCACGATGAGCCCCGACGATTCCGTCTTAATGTTGTAAGTGCCTGCGGGAAGCAGGTGCTTGCCGATGGTGAAGTCAAAGGGTACATTCACTTTAACCACTTTGGATTGCGCGAATGACGTGCCGGCCATGGCAAAATTTGCGATGGCGAGGAGTGCGATTGCTGTAATCCGTTTCATGACAGTGTCTCCTTTTCGTGAGGCGCTGAACTCTGATCGCCTTCAATCTGTTAAGCGGAGTCCACTGCCGAAAAGTGCCACTATTCAGAAATATTTTTTGCAAAGAGCGAATGGGTGCACAACGCCGGGATGCGCGAGGGAGGGCCGCAGCTGCGACCGTTCCAGACCGAGACACGGCAGTAGAGGCATGGGGAGAAAGCCGGCCGGACGTATCGCCCCGGTTTTCTAGGGAGCCGGAGAGGTCCCCTCTGTCCGCGCCCGCGTAGCTGCCTTGTTGGCAACGGAAGTGATCGAGACTGCGTCCTGGCCGAAGAAGTCCATCTTGATCTGTGTTTCCACTTCAGCCGGACTACCAGCAATTTGATTGGGAGTGTAGTGCCATTGGCGGACCGCGCGCATTGCGGCCTCCCCCAATATAGGGTTGCCACTCAATACGGTCACTTCTTTGACCGACCCATCTGCGGCAATCAATGCTTTTAGCTGCAACTCTCCCACTAGATTGGGTTCAGAAACAACCGGATGCGCAAAGTGACCCTGGGGAAGTTCGGAGACAAATCGCCGCTCCACAGGAGCAGCCGAAGCATCCGGAGCCGGCTGAATCGTATCAGGAGCCGTAGCAAGAGCCCGGATGTGGAAGCGGTCGGCCGCGGGCTGAGGCTGCGGGGGGGCGACCCAGCGCCTTAGCCTTTCGGCGCTCACTAACGAAGTAACCGTCGGTGAAATCGGAAGTAGACTGGGTGCATCCGGACGCGGATCTGGTGTCTTGATGTGGTTCGCGGGAGGATCGATCGGCTTTGACGCCGTTTGAAGATTTTCATTCTCTTCTGCGCCTGAGAAGAGTGGGATTCCGGAAAACGATGCCAGTATCACCGTGATGCAAACCGCAGCCAACACAACGCCCCAGTCCTTTGGACTCGTGAGCGTTTTTTTTGCCTCTTTTTGGGGCAGACCGACAGCGGAATCTGGATTTGGCAGCGCCGGAGTCGCGGACTTCGCAAGAAATACTTGCGTAGTGACCCCTGGCGTTCGTATGGTGATCACTCGATTGGCGGAAGCCGGCGACTTGGGCCGCCCTTGATCAACTACTCCAAAGACAGTGTTGCGTGCCACCGGGAGGGTGGGTTTTACCACAGCAGACCGGGACAGCTTCTCAATGAGGCGCCGATTGCCGCGGCTCAAGACCTGTGGGGGAAGGACACGAAAATGGCGGAAGGCCCATTGCAGACGAATGCGTTGCCACCGAGATGGGCGAATATAGACGGTCCCAGCCTCGGTGCGCAATTCCAGAAGCTCTGCGCCATTGTCGTTGGTATCCCGGTAGCTGACGGCCGGAGCTGATTGCGGTTCTTCTGAGAGTTGGAGTAGCGGCCCGAAGTTCGTCAAGATGGCCTCCGCTTTGAGATCGCACAGGGGCCCGTCTAACACTTGCTGATTTGGGGGGGTCTTAAAGACCAGCAGTCTTTCAACACCATCTTATTACGGCATCGAAACTGTTTCCAAGACGATCTTATTACGTCATTGAAACTGTTTCCAGTCGATCCGGGTACAGCGACGAAGCACCACGCAGTTTTGGACGCTGGAGAGAGTTCCTGGACGGGTATGGTTTCCGCCGTCCGCTAGCCCCTTACCACTAGGATGTCTGGGGACGGCAAAAGGTATCGGGTTTTGAGCAAGATTCGCCTCCTGTTCTCCACAGATGGAGGCTTTAAATCCGTGAGAAGGCCGGAAGTCTGGTTTTGACGTCCTGGGCTGCAATGAGCCACTCTTGTCCAAATTAGGTTTTTCGACCGGCCGATTTGTACAGCAATCGCTGAAACGAGTCCGCTGCCAAGGCAGACCGCGATCAGGCCATTGCGACCGTATTCAACACATTCCAGCTCTCGACATCGTCCGTGCAACGAGGCTGCCATCTCGTAGAAGGGATAAGATCAGGGTTTGTGCGCGGCTTTCTTTCGCCGGCTTCGCAAGCGGCCGCTGGAGCGATTAAGGGAACCGTCCCGAGAGGTAGTGCGAATGAAGCGACGAATTGTCTTTCAGTCTGCCCGCATCTTCGATGGCACGTCGGAAACACTGCGAACGCAGGAACAGGTTTTTGTGGAAGGTGGGATGATCAGCGAGATCTCCGCGCGACCGCCAGGCAGCGAGGACGAGGTGATCGATTGCGGCGGTCGTGTGCTGATGCCAGGTTTGATCGATGCGCATGTTCACGTATATGGAGCGGGGTTGAACATCGTCCGGGTGGTGCAATCGCCCATGTCTTACCTGGCGCACTTTGCGGCGCAGTTTCTTAGGGCCAGCATCGATCGTGGCTTCACCACGCTGCGTGACGTTGGGGGAGCTGACATCGGCCTGGCTTTGGCCATCAAGGATGGCCTGCTGGGGACGGTGCCGAGGTTGATCTATGGCGGCCGGTTTATCTCGCAAACTGGCGGCCACGGAGACTTTCGCCCTGGAGACCACGCGTTCGAGACGGGCGGTTTTTGCGGGTGTTCGTATCACGGGGATCAGTTGGCGGTGGTTGCCGACGGAGCAGATGCGGTGCGCAAGGCGGTGCGCGAAGAACTTCGGCGTGGCGCTTCGCACATCAAGATCATGGCCTCAGGAGGAGTCGCATCCCCCACGGATCCGATCGACCGCTGCCAGTACTCCGAGGAAGAAATTCGTGCCGCGGTGGTGGAGGCGGATCGCGCGGGTAGCTATGTAGCTGCTCACTGTCATCCGAAAGAAGCCGTGCGCCGGGCTGCGGAGCTGGGTGTGCGATCGATCGAGCATGCCACCATGATCGATGAGGCGACGGCCGGCTTTGTCGCTGAGAAAGGCGCATTCACGGTGCCCACCATGGCGATCATGGTGGGCCTGCTGGAAGAGGGCAAGGCGCTTGGATTGCCGGCGCCCAGCCTGGAAAAGTTGAAGCGCTTCGGGGACGGGGCGTTCTTGACTCTCGATATCATGAAGCGGGCAGGCGTGCGGATGGGGCTGGGGACAGATCTGCTGGGTAGCCTGCACGTGCGGCAAAGTACCGAGTTCACTCTGCGCGCGCGGGTGCTGCCGCCCATCGATGTGCTTCGCTCGGCTTGCACTGTCAATGCGGAGTTAATGGGACAAGCGGGAAAGCTTGGCTGTATTCGTGAAGGCGCCGTGGCCGACATGCTGGTCGTCGATGGCAATCCACTCGAGGATATTTCTGTGCTGGGAAGCGGCGGCGATCGCCTTTCGATCATCATGAAAGATGGCAGTTTTCATAAGCGTGCGATTTGAGTGTCCGCGACCCCAGGTTGGGGAGTCTGCGAAAGGGTGAGGCGGATGGGCGAGTACACTTTGTCCCATGAGTTAGTGGGCGAGCGGCAACGCCTGGCACTCATGTCGTCGTTACTGGATCCAATCGAGCGGGCTCGATTTGCGAGTCTCGCTGTGCGTCCAGGCTGGCGATGCCTGGAACTCGGCTGTGGCAACGGGTCGATCGCGCAGGCTCTGGCTGTGGCCGTGGCTCCCACTGGCCACGTGGTCGCCAGCGACATCGATCTTGCTTATATCGCGGATCTGCGAATGCCGTGTCTTGAAGTCCGCCGCATCGATATCTTGCAGGACGTAATCGAAGAGGGGTGCTACGATCTCGTCGTCGCGCGCGCCCTGCTTCACCATCTCACGCCTGCCCGCAAGGCTCTGGAGCGGATGGTCGCCGCGTTGAAGCCCGGAGGCGTGCTTCTCTCCATCGAGCCGGACATGCTGCCCTGTACGGTGACTGAGCCGGATGCGATGCGCGCGTTCTGGCGAGGATGGCTTGAGTGGTCGGTGGAGGCGGGCATCGATTATTCTATCGGCCGCAAGATTCCCGCTTGGCTGGATTCGCTCGGGCTGGAGGATGTTGCCGGGGAAGGACACACGGCCCAGTTCAACGGTGGGTCAAGCTGGGCGAGTTACTGGACCGCGACGATACGCGAGTTGACGCCTGCACTTCTGAAGTCGGGTCACGTTACCGGTGAAATGCTGGAGAAGTTTCACTCTTGCTATTTGGATCCGCACTATTGGACCAGCATCATGACGTTCATCGAGAACTGGGGACGCAAGCCGGCTTGAAACACGAATAGCTAGCGGAATGCCAGAATTAAGGCTCGCGTCTGACACGCCGGCTTATTTTGCTTGAGGAAGGCTCTCACTTTTACCAGTTAATCTCTTCGTCAAGCGAAGACACCCGCATTCATTAGCTTTTCGAGGCTGGTTGACTTCGATCAGCAGCGGCCTGAGCAATCAACAACCGACGCTAGGATTGTTGTTGATCGCAGCCCAGGGAGAAGCGCAATGCGGCACAGATCTCGTTCATGCGCAACCAGCTAAGCCGGGCCACGCGTTTCCCCAATCGGTCCTGAGAGACCGTAATCGTATTGTGCAGGTTCACCGCACAGGACGCCTTCATGCCATCGTCGTCCCCTAAGGCAACCTCGGATGGTACTCCACGGATCGTGGAGGTTATGGGTGCCACAGTCACGGTCGACAAATATGAAATAGCGCTGTCGCGTGTGAGGACCACCACCGGCCTTCTCTTGTCAGGCGACGCAAAGCGGTAAAGGCGGACGTCGCCTCGAGCTATTCCGCGGGCCACGCGGCTTCCTCCTCCCAGAGAGTAGATTCATCGCAGGCTTGCGGCTGCCTCGCATAACCCGCCCGGTCTCGCTCCTCGCTGGCACGCGCTTCTAACCTTTTGAGGTGTTCTCGGAGTGCTTCACGCACCAACGCAGAACGGTTCCTTTTCAGCCGGCGCGCAGCTCGATCCGTGGCCTGCAGAAGACTCTTATCGAGAACAATCTGGACGGTTTCCATTGTCGACTCTATTCCACAGTATACTCCACAGCAGATATCGCTTCTCCGGAACGCCATTCGCCATCAGTCCGGCGCATTGCTCATCAGCCAGCAATAACAACTACATAGTAGTTATTAAGCAGCGAGGTCAAGCGTGCGCATTGTAAACAGAGCCAAAGACGCTAGCTAGAGAGAGCCGCGCTTAAGGCCAGAGCACCGATCGGTCAATACTGGCAATGGTGGTCCTACCGGTCAGGACCATCGCCATCTCAAACTCGCGCTGCAGGATATGCAAAACCTTAGTGACACCGGCTGCGCCCGCAGCGCCCAATCCGTAGAGATACGGCCGTCCGATGAGCACTGCATTCGCGCCCAAAGCCAGCGCCTTGAGCACGTCGGTCCCGCGCCGAATCCCGCCATCCACTAGGACGGGCACGCGTCCGGCGACTTTGGCTACCACCAACGGTAACGCGTCAATCGTCGCAGGTGCTGTATCCAGATTTCGTCCACCATGGTTTGAAACCATGATCCCAGCGACCCCCGACTGGACCGCCCTGTCTGCATCGTCAGGGTTGAGCACCCCCTTTAGCAGCAACGGAAGCTTAGCGTAAGAGAGTAGCCGCTCCACGTCCTTCCAGTTCAAAGACGAATCAAGCACACTGCTAAAAACCTCCAGGGAGTCTATGCGAACACTCTCGCCAACGTTCTTGAAGCCGATCAGGTTTGGCAGCGGTGGCAAGGTAACCTTGGCCCGAGTCTCGCGATTGCGCGCGCCGCTGATCGGTGTGTCGACCGTGAGACAGAGTGCGCGGTAACCACTAGCCTCGGCTCGTTGAACCAGGTCCCGAGTAAAGATGTGATCAGGCTGCGCGTATAACTGAAACCACAATGGACTGCTGGCCACGGCCGCTACATCTTCAAGGCTCGTATTGGCAAAGGAACTGACCACCAGGGTGGCGCCGGCGGCGCTTGCACCGCGTGCCGTGGCTAGCTCTCCCTCGGGATGAGTCAGCTTGTGAGAAGACGTGGGCGCCAACAGGATGGGGAAGCTGTGCTCCTGGCCAAACAGGGTTATACGGGGATCCAGGTTCGAAGCATCTACGAGAACGCGGGCTTTGAGTCGAATCCTCTGGTAGGCTTCTTGGTTCCATCGCAATGTGAGCTCATCGCCTGCGCCGGCGGTGACATATTCCCAACCCATCGCTGACATCTTCGCCTTGGCCAGAGGCTCGAAGTCGGTCAGGCACAGGGGTTCCGGCTCCGATGCGGAGGCGAGCGGAGAAACACTGACAGCAGCCGGTGCATCGGTGCGGGTTTCATTATGGTTGTCGGGCACTAGAACGCTCCTTGTACGACCGCACTGCTACGTCCAAAGACCTGAGTGGATAGACGATGGTGTCTAAGCGGAGTCTCCAGCGCTCCCCGCAGACTTGACGCTTGATGACATTTCGAATCGAAGCGTGCCACCTTTCATGATGGCCGCGTGGTCGATGAGGCCGCCGGCAACCGGCTTTCCATCGAGGGAAGTGCGACGGACAAACACCGCATCAGGCGTATTGCCCTGGGCTTCGATGGTAAATGTAACTCCTCCACGTACGTGTACGACGGAACGGGCAAATAGGGGACTGCCCAGCGTGTACTCCGGCTTTCCCGGGCAGACGGGATAAAATCCCAGCGCGCTCAGAACGAACCATGCGGACATCGACCCGGTATCCTCATCCCCGGCAAAGGTATCCGGCGTGTAGAGACTCTGCATCACCTTGCGCGCCCATAATTGCGTGAGGTCCGCGCGCCCGGCATGAGCAAAGAGGTAGAGAAGATGGTGTACCGGCTGATTGGAGTGCGCATATTGGCCAAACGGCACTGCCGCCATCTCTGACATCTCGTGTATCTCGACTCCGTAGACACCGACGTGGAAGATCGGTGGGGTCGATAGCATCTCCTGGAGCGCCTGGGCTGCTTCTGTCTCCCCTCCGATTTGTTCGATCAGTCCGCGCAGGTTCTGCGGTGCGTCCCAACGATGCTGCCAGGCTGCCCCTTCCACATAAGGACTGCCCCATGTGAATGGATTGAAGGGTGTAAGCCAGGAGCCATCTTCATTCTTGCCGCGAAAGAACTTCACCTCGGCGTCGTAGACATGCCGCCAGTTCTCGGAGCGCTTCATAAAGGCAGCGTGATCGTCTTCTTTGCCCAGCGCCTGGGCTACCTGCGCGATGCAGAAATCCCCGTAGGCTGCGTCGACGGTTTCCGCAACGGACTGGGTCACGTGATCCGCAGGAACGTATTGCAGCTTGAGATACTGCTCCAGCCCAACCCTCCCGTATCCTTTGGCTGGGTCGCCGGGCGTAGTGGCATGTTTTTTCAATCCCTCATAGGCGCCTTCCAGGTCAAAGCCCGTAATGTGCTTCGCTGCCGCATCGCCAAAGACGGAGTCGATCAGGCTCCCGGTCATACACGCGCGGTATCCCGGACACGGAAACTGCGGCAGCCAGCCGCCTTCCTTGTAGGCATTTACCCAGGCCTGCAGAATTTCACCCAGCCGCTCCGGAAAGAGAATGGACATCAATGGATACCAGGCGCGATACACGTCCCAATAACCGTGATCTGCGTACATTACACCCGGCATCACCTTGCCGTTGAAAGCGCTGAAGTGATGCATCTTGCCGTCTGCATCCGGCTCGTGCCAGATTCGGGGAAATAGCAGAGTGCGGTACATACACGAATAAAAGGTGCGACGCTGTTCCTCGGTAGCGCTTTCGATCTCGATTCGGCTCAGATGATCGTTCCACCTGGCTGCCGCCGAACTGCGCAGGTCATCCACGGAATGCTGCCCAATCTCGTTGCGCAGGTTCAGCTCTGCCTGCTCGAAACCTATGAAGGAGGTGCCGATATGTGCCTCCAAAGACAGGCCCTGCCGAAAGCGTAGGACACCGATCCGGTGCGCACCGGCCTCTTTCACTTCAAAACTGTCCCACGGATTTTTCAGCTGCAGCAGGTAGTAGGTGGCGAAGTTGTCCGGCACGCCGCCAGAGTTTGCAGTCGATGTAAAACGAATCGATCGCGTCGCCGGATTGGGCTCGATCGTGCCCCGATGTCCCGGAATATCGAAGAGAAGGCCGATCATTTCTTCGCTGGCGTCTTTTTCAAATGTTGCCGTGAGCACTGCGCTTCGCTCGGTAGGGACCAACTCGACGTGAGCGCGATAGCGGAGCAGGAAAATTTGCATCGAGTGAGGCCCAAGATGTGCTTCCTCGACAGCGTAAGAGGAGGCGCGCGCGGCCGCTTCAGGATGGATCTCTCCACGAAAGGGAAGAAAGCTCGCATGCCCATAGTCGCTCAGCCATGGGCTCAGTTGATGGGTACAGCGAAAACCCTGGACACGGCGAACGCCGGGCTGAAACATCCATGGTGTGTCCTCGTGCGATTGCAGGGTCCAATGCGCCATGCCAAAGGGAAGCGCGGCGATGGGCAGCGTATTGCCGCGCGAGAACTCCTGGGTGGACGCCGTGCCTTGCAGGATGTTGACCCAGTCAACCGGTTCCCGCCGCTCCTGGGCGCTGGCGCTGTCTGCCTCACGGGACGCCTCCGCCGCGCGCGCAACACCTTCCTCCGTAAATACAGCGCTGACCGCAGCCAGCCCGGATGTTTTCAGGAATGCTCGCCTGCTCGGGCCATTCGACCTATCGTTCGCCATGCGGGATACCTTTCCTTAGGGGATGCTGTACCAGAATAGGCTATACACCGCTTTCTTCCTCTAGTCTTGGCCAACTCCTTACTGCCAAGGCGGCTAGGCGGTGGAACTCGGCATGCGCTGTTAAGCATTCGATCAATCCCCTTGTATATGGCCGCCGACCGCTTCGTTCATCAACGGTTCATAGTCAAAACGGGTTACCAACATCACCGTTCCGGGGTAGAAGGGTTTGAAATCTGTCCATGTTGCAGGTTAATGTATGAGCAAACGCCTAAAATTTGTTTGGAGAAGCCATGAGGTCAATCGCGCTTGCCGGCCTTCTGATGACCTGGACCATGATCGGTTATTCTCAAACCCTCACCACCGATCAAGCCAGGGCACATGATGGTGAGAGCGCCAAGGTCTGCGGTAAGGTAGGAAACGAACATACCGCAGTGGCGAGCCAAGGCAAGCCAACCTTCATTGATCTGGATTCTGCCTTTCCTGAACAGAGATTCGCGCTCCTGGTGTGGGATGAAGATCGAGAGAACGTTGGCGAACTGCCTCGGGTAGGGGCACATGTGTGCGCTTCGGGAGTAATTAACTACTACCATGGAGTGCCGCAGATAGTTATCAAGAACAGCAACCAGCTCAGCCGGTAGTACAGCAGG
Organism: uncultured Acidobacteriaceae bacterium; assembly: GCA_963743365.1. Classification (GTDB taxonomy): domain Bacteria; phylum Acidobacteriota; class Terriglobia; order Terriglobales; family Acidobacteriaceae; genus PALSA-350. Next base: position 112,573 of record CAVUQE010000029.1, on the reverse strand, counting down.
TAAACTCTCTTGAGCCACTCAGCTTATGCGATCGTTGGGGGCTAGGCCCACCATCTTGCTCGGCCCAGGTACGCTTTGTCGAACTTGGGGCCACCCTTCCAGAAGCACAGACCTCGGTGAGGAAGCCAATCGATATTGACCTTGACACCCCTCTACTTCTAGGCCTACCCTTCGAGATACCAAGATGTAAAGGGGTTAGTGGCATGGCACGGAACGACCTTCAGGGAAGTTTGGATCTTTTGGTTCTCAAGACTCTTTCGCAGACCGGGTCGCTGCACGGTTACGGCATCGTACTCCATATTCAAAGAGCTTCGGACGCATTGCTGAATGTAGAAGAGGGGTCCCTGTATCCGGCTTTGCACCGAATGGAGCAGAGCGGTTGGATCCGTTCAGAGTGGGCGCTCACAGAAACAGGGCGAAAGGCGAAGTATTACAAGTTGACCGCCGTTGGACGGAAGCAGTTGGAGGAAGCAGAAAAGAGCTTCGAGCAACTGGTCAAGGGAATACGCGCCGTATTCCGCTACGCGTGAGGTGATTGCATGTCGGTGTTGCGTCGCATCTCGAATCTTTTCTCCCGCCTCAAACTAGGGCAGGAAATCGATGCCGAACTTCGTTCGCATATCGAGATGCGGATCGAGGACAACATCGCGGCCGGCATGTCGCCCGGGGATGCCCGCCGCGATGCGCTTCACCGCTTCGGCAACCCCACTTCAGTCAACCAGCGGGTCACCGCCGCGGACGCCACCCTCGGCCTGGACAACTTCGCCTTCGACATTCGTTATGGGCTGCGCCAGTTGTGCCGCACGCCGGGCTTTGCCTTGACTGCGATCCTCACTCTGGCTCTGGGTGTTGCCGCGAACCTGATTGTCTTTGGTGTGCTCAACGCGCTGCTTCTGCGACCGCTCAATGTGGCCGGGGTAGACAGGCTCGTCGAAATCGTGCAAAAGCCCCAGGGGTACAATTCGCAATCCTACCCCGACTATCTCGATTACCGCGCCCGCAACACTACATTCAGCGATATCGCCGCGTACCGGCTGACCATGGCTGGTATGAGCATCGCTGGTGCCGCCGAGAAGTGCTGGAACTTCGAAGTCTCGGGCAATTACTTCGACATGCTGGGCATCCAGCCCCAGGTGGGCCGGTTCTTCCACGCGCGAGACGAACACGGCCCAAACTCCGCGCCATTGATCGTGCTCAGCGACACCTTCTGGCGCACGCGTTTCCATGCCGACCCACTGGTAATTGGCACCACGGTGGATCTGAATAAGCATCCATTCACGATCATCGGAGTCGCACCCAAGAGCTTTCATGGGACCGAGCTCTTTTTCTGGCCAGACTTCTGGATCCCGATCGTAAATCAGGAACAGATCGATGGTTTCAATTTCTTAACCAAGCGCTTCGACCACGGCACCAACGTGCTCGGCGCGCTCAAGCCTGGCATCACTCCGCAGCAAGCAGCCGATGACCTGAATTCCATCGCCCATCGCCTCGGCCAGGAAAATCCGTCCTCTGACGACACTTTGTCGGCACGCCTGATCAAGCCGGGCCTCATGGGTGACATTGCCGGCCCGGTACGGCCCTTTCTCTCCGGCATCATGGTGCTTGCCTTGCTCGTGCTGCTGGCGGCTTGCGTCAACCTGGCCAGCATTTTTGGCGCGCGCACCGCCGACCGCGCTCGCGAACTGGCCATCCGTCTCTCTATCGGTTCCACCCGCTGGCGCATTCTGCGCCAGCTATTCACCGAGGCTATTCTGGTTTCCATGGCTGCGGGTGTCGTGGGAACCATCGCGGCCGCCGCATTGCTGCAGTCGCTGAGCCGTTGGCAGCCATTCGCGGCGTTTCCCATCCGCGCTACGGTCGTTGCGGACACTCGCGTGTATTTGATAGCGCTACTGCTTTCTTTGGCCAGCGCCGTTCTGCCGGGCCTCATCCCGGCGCGGCAGGTGTGGCGGACCCACGCCATGCAGGCCATGAAGAGCGGTGCCGCCATAACAGGCTTATCCCACCGGCTTACCTTGCGCGATCTGCTGCTGGCCGTGCAGATAACCCTTTGCGCCCTGCTCGTGACCGCATCGTTGGTATCGTTGCGTGGCATGGAGCGCTCGCTGCACGCGCCCATCGGTTTTGTGCCCCAAGGCGCCGTGCTGGCGGAGGCCGACCTGCACATGGCTGGCTATTCCGATAGCTCTACTCTGCCCATGCAACGGCGCATCATAGAGGCTGCCGAGCGCATCCCTGGTGTGACCGCAGTTGGAATCATCAACGATACGCCACTCGGCACCGGCGGCAGTTCGACGCCGGTGTACCGCGAGGGCACAGCCGACCAGCGTAACTCCAACAGCGTGATGTTTGCTCGTTATTTCTCCATCTCGCCTGGCTATCTTCAGGCTGCGGCAACCCGGCTGCTCGCCGGCCGTGACTTCACCTGGCAGGACGATGCAAGCAAACCCAAAGTCGCCTTAGTGAATCAGACCTTTGCCCGCAGGATGTTTGGCGATGCCTCTGCATTGGGGCGGCATTTTCTTCAGGGTGACCTCATCGAAGTGATCGGCGTGGTGGAAGACGGCAAATACGAGTCGCTGACCGAAGACCCTACTCCGGCCATGTTCTTTCCTCTGGCGCAGAATGCGCAAGCCGACACCGCGCTGGTAGTCCGCTCGCCATTGCCGCAGGCCGAGGCAATAGCCGCGCTCAATGTGGTGCTCACTGGCGTAGATCCCAGCTTGCCCTTCACCCTTCATGGTTGGCCTGATGAACTCGCGTTTGTTTTGTTCCCTGCTCGCGCAGCGACCGCGGCGCTTGGCGTGATGGGCCTGCTCGCCGCAATGCTTGCGGTCACCGGGGTCTTCGGTATGGCAGCCTATTCGGTTTCGAAGAGGCTGAAGGAGTTTGGCATTCGTGTCGCGCTGGGCTCGCGCCGCACGCAACTGATGCGCGCGGCGCTGGCTCGACCGCTGCTGCTGTTGTTCTCAGGTTCGGTTCTTGGCCTGGTTTTGGGAGTGCTTGCGAGCGGTTTGCTCGCGCACCTTATTTACCAGGCCACGTCACGCGACCCTCTGGTCCTGGCTGGCGCGGTCGTGACCATGATGCTGGTAGGTATGGTCGCCACCTGGATCCCCGCGCGCCGAGCTTTGGCGGTTGATCCGGCGCAGTTGCTTCGCGAGGAATGAACGTTTACTGATCGCGATCTGCCCTCGTAGCTGACCTTTTCCGTATCCAAATCAGCCGACCCAAAAATTAATTGAGTAAGAGACAGTCGATTGGGCTTCGCAGTAGTTTGGCCGCCTTGAATAGAAATCTCATCACTCTGAGGCAGACCAAAAGCGCGCGATATCCTTTGCGATAGCATGACTTTGGCTGCGGCCCGCGTTTGCCGCGGGTGCGCGTGTCTCAGGCGCTAGCGGATTGAGGCCGATGGCGTTCTTCGAAGTCTTATCCGGCTCGACCAAATAGGTTTTGCCACCGGCGCCCTCTAAGGTTTCGACCTGCTGTTCAAGGGTCTCTCCAGTAACTTCAGGGCGTGCTGTACCCATGGGAGAGATGATGACTGTGCGGGCGTAACCGAGTGCAAGGTCGGCGTTATCCGACGAACGTGCACCGCCATCCATGTAGCGCCGTCCATTGATCGTGACTGGAGGCCATATCCCCGGTACGGCACAACTCGCACTGACCGCATCGACAAGACTTGTTCCTGAGAGGCGATCGAATATTTTGGTTTGTCCCGTTTCCGTATCGACAGCCACGATCAGAAGCATGCCATCTGGCCACGCATGACTTGGCAGGCGCTCGGCAATCACCGATCGCCGTTCCGCTTCTGTAACCGTCGGTGCTTCAAGTGCCCATCGTCCAATGTGCCGTATGTGGTCTGCCCGGTCAGGTAAGCTGTTGGCCGTCAGGAGTGTGCGCTCAAACAACTCGAACAGATCGGGGTTCGGCGTAAGTTCCCGCGTCTGCTGCGCAGGGTCGACCTGGCGGTCAAATAGCTCCTTCAGCGACAAGGTGCTGCCAAGTTGGGCGGCAACGGCCGAACCGGCGGAGGTGCCCACCACCAGATCGGCGGTGCGCAAATCTATGCCGTGCTCGCTAAGCCCAAAGAGCAAACCAGTTGTCCAGGCGATTCCCGCTACCCCGCCTCCACCAAGCACCAGGGCATGATTCTTCATCGCTTCACTCCTTCAGTGTTTCGCGCCCTTTTGCTGCATGCCCGGATACCAGGAGCGCACGGCGAGGATACGTGATTTGACGTTGCGTGCACTGTAGTAGCCGACGGTGCAGTTGAGGCGGAAGAAATAGGCATCCCCGGCTTTGGCAGGATGTTTTCCTTCAATTCCATCCATGCCTCCGCCGGCCACCATCTCCCCATGACCGCTCAAAACCAGGTAGATCTCTTCTTCGCGCTCGTGATGGTGGGGAAAGTTGGTGCCTCCCGGCGCAATCTCCATGAGAAAAAGGCTGGTCAGCACATGGCCTGCTGCGAGGCGGTCACGCTTACTTTCAACATCGCCCATCAACAGCCGGTAGAGCGTGGAAGATGGGTGGCCGCTGACGAGGCCTGTGGGCACATCCTCAATGTTGGCCTTTAACGCGTGCGGTGGGGGTGAGGATCTCTCAAATCCGCGAGTGTTAAAACCCATCACCACCACTGTGAGAGGTGCGCCGGAGCTGTTCCTTAGCGTATGTGGAAGTGTGGAGGGCAGATAGAGATAGTCTTCTTTATTAAGGGAGACGCTTTCATTTCCATACTTGACGGATGCCTTTCCCTCGAGAACAACATATACCTGGTCTTCGTCTGGATATTGAACCGGGGCACAGGCGCCGTTGGGGTCGATGACCGCTTCGCCATATCGAGCAACGCCGACAACCACTGAGGTATCCGCGTCTCCCTTTCCGAACAGGGGCTTGTAATGGCAACTGGCGGTAGTGAGGTCGGATTGCTTCGCTTTCACCGCAGCAGTATCGCGATAAAGAAAAGTAGGATCGACCTTGCGTTCGTCGGCATGCGCGGCCAGACTAGCCACGAGAAGAGAAATGAGTAATGCAGCGTGCCGCTTGCCGGCAATCATGCGCTTTTGCTTTCTTTGCGGGCGGTAGCAAGAATCTGCCGCAGGCGGTTGCCAACCGTGAGATCTTCTCCTGCGCGCAGCGTCATGGAGATAATTTGCAACTGGTTTGGATGCGCTTCCTGTTTCCTCTTTGGATCATCGCCTTCGCGGACCACTGGTACCAGGCTGGGATTGGTATTGGTCAGTACTTCGATACGAGGTTCACCTTCGCGTAGATGTTGATCGCATTGAGCGACAGTCAAACCGAAGCGCGCCTCATCCCACAGGACGGTCAAGGTCGGGTAGCTATTCCCCTCTTCGGGGATGGTGATGTTGGTCGTTACTCCGGGCACCGTCTCTACTAGCTTCGCAATGCGTTCGACCCGGCCCCTCCACTCCTTATTCAGCGCGTTAAGATCGGCGTGCGACCAATACTCAACCGCCGCCAACATGCCGATAATCTCTTCTTTGCCCACTTTCATGGCCCGGCATACCGAGCCTTCCCAGGGATTGTTGTTGGCCAAGGCGGCATCGATCAAATGCTTTCGCCCTAGCAGGATGCCGGAACATTGCGGCCCGCGCAGGCCTTTGCCGCCGCTGAAGCAGTAAAGATCGACGCCGAGTTTAGAGTAGCGCGTGAGGTTCTCATAGGGTGGAATCCCCGCTGCATCATCCAACAGCAAAGGAATCCCTGCGCTGCGCGTGATGGTCAACGCACGCGGGAGGCGCTCATCCCGCCACGTGGTGTAGACCATGGCTGTTTGCGAAGTGATGGCCGACTGCAGATGGTCCACTCCATGGGCAAGCACTAATTTACCTCCGGCCAGGCGGATGGCGCTGTCGAAGGCGCTGCGCCCTCCCAGCATAACCACTTCGCTTTTCAAGCCGGTGGTGTCGGGCAGTTGCCAAACATTTTTGGGATCGGAGCCGGCGATGCAGGCCGCAGTGGCTAATGCCATCGCGCCGGCCGAACCAGAGGTCACCATTCCTGACTCAGCTCCGGAAAGCTCGGCGAGACGCTTACCCACCCCCCGCTGCAGTTCGAACATGTCGACAAAGTGTTGCGATGCATTCTCCACTGCTCGCTGCACTTCCGGGAGTTCGAGTGAACCGCTCAAATAGGTCCAGGTACCTCGGGCGTTGATGAATGGCCGAACTCCCAGGCGGGTATACACGTCGGCAGAAGAGGATTTTCCTGCAGTGGCAGCTACCGTGTTCGCCAGGCTGCGAGAGCCAATGGTGGCAAAGAGCGGAGCTGCCGCCAGCAATTTAAGGAAAGATCGGCGGTCATTATTTTGGAGCCGAGGTTCAGGCAACAGTACTCTCCTTCTTGAAAGCGCCAAATAACATCGTTATTTGGAACGAGCGGTCGTGGCGGGAGTGACGATGGCGCGCAGCGGAATCTCCAGCGTGCCCGCGAGGTTGGCGTTAAGGTCGTAGATTCCGGCTCGCAATGAGGAGCCATCGTCAGGCGCATCGATTTGGAGGAAGAAGTTGACCCCACTGGCCTGCGCGGTCGCGTAACGCACCGCATCCAGATTAAGGTTGATTTGCCGCAGCATCCAATTCAGGGGCTTACCCTTGCGGTCGAAGACCACCAGAGCGGCTTCGACGCTGACATGGCGGCGGCCGTCGGAAGCCATGTCGAACTGCAAGCCGTGCGCGGGGATCATCAAATCCACCGAGTAGCGGGTGAGCGGGCCTTGCAGGTTGGGATTGTCTCCGCCCTGACCGGGCATTCCGGCCGCCGGCTTAGCCGTGGTCGAAGCAGGACTTACTTTAGGCGGAGCGCTCCCGCGTGTTACGTGTAGCGTGAAAGGAATTTGGGTCGATTGCGGCAGGCCAGGGCGAAGGAACCGAGACAGCCGGTCGGCAGCCGGTTTGGGGGCCGGATTGGCTGTTGCTGCCTGGATGCTCTTCGCGTCGTCTACGTAGTATCCGCGCCGGTAGTCGAGTTGGTAGCCGTGGGTGTTGGCCAGCTCCACTTGAATTTTCCGGAATTTTCCATCCATGGCTGGGTTGGTGGAGGTGTAAGTCAACGTATAAAAATTCGATCCGTGGGCGGCGACGTGGTTCATGGCATCCGTCAGACTATTGGTGCCGTAGAAGGCCGCACCCCCTGTGTCTTTCGCGATCAGATCCATGGCTGCACGGCTGGCGTTGCGTTCCTGACCCTGCTGTTGGGGTTGGGATAATTGCTTTTGTGTCAGCCGGCTGTCAGCGCCGGCGGTGTAGAGGGTGTCCGTCGCGACGCCTTCCGCGCCGATGGGATAGATGGCCACCTGGGCTGAGGTGAGCAGTGCATCCGTCTTGCGGATCTCTTCCTGATTGTCGCGTTCCGCACCGAAACGGTCCGGCAACGTAGGATCTGGAAAGATAGCAACCGGAAAGGCGCCTGAGAACCAGGCGACGTTTTTTCGCCCTGGAATACCGGCGAGATATTGCGCGAGCTGCTGAAAGGCTTCTAGCGTCATTTGTATGCGCTGTCCGCTGCGCGTCGCGCCCTCTTCGGCCTGAAATTGCTGCATGTCTGCAGCCGCGTCGGGGGCATATGGCCTCAGAGCGTCGATCGTCTCCTGGGTGGCGGCCATTTCCGCAGTCGATTGCAGAAGGGGCGAGACCTGCCCTCCTGCTCCATTCTTTTGTTCGTTGATGGCAGCAACCAAGAGTGCCGGATCATCGGTAAAGCCTTGTAACAAGCGCAGCTGCGTGCCCAGGATGAAGATCGCTACTCTGCGGCCAGGCTCAAGCTTCTTGAGGTACTTGAGCATTTGCGCACGGACATACCGCTGGTCATCAAGCGGAGTGTTAAGAGAGTCGAGCACGAGCACCATCACCGCATCGCTGGAGTTGACCCGGGGAATGTTGGTGAAGACGTTGGGCGGGAGATCAGGTAGGGTCGCCTGGCTTGCCGGCAAAGACTGCGTCGAGGTGTGCTCCTCAAAATAGGTGATGGTCTGCGGGTGCCCATCTTCTGACAGAACGAAGTCCTGTTTGTGCAGACCCATGAGGGGATGGCGGCCCTTACCGGTAACCACTACATCGAGAATGACAATCCGCGCATTCGCCTGGAAGACGCGGCCCCCGTTGGCATCTGGCTTGGCGGGTTGGGTCGTTGTTTGGCTTGGTAGGGGTGGAGAAAGGAGGCTGGCCAAACCGCCCAGTAAAAGCACAAGCCGTAAGGCCGAGCTGGAGCGCAGTGGCACCGGATTCCCCCTTTGGATTCACCCTCCGAAGGCTACCGAACTCTGGTTGGCATGACAAGTATCGGGGGTCTAGCGTCGGCGTGAGAACCGCAGGTTCAGACCGAGTCCCGGAGGGACCGGCTGAACCGTTCATTGTATGGAACCGCGTGGGTATCGAGGAAAAACGGGTTCGGTTTGGATGATTGGCAATCGTCCAAACCCAACCCGTTTCCGCCCTGACACTCACCCAGTTCTGCACCCTCAACGCTTTGCCGCTCGCGAAACCCTGATTTATCGCCGTCGAACCGACTGCCGGCGTTTAGTTCATCTTCATTCCCGGCATGACCGAGTGATCCATATTGTCATGTCCTTCGTCATCATCGTCTGTGGACCAGATTTTCTTCGGGTCGCTCTCATAGGGGTAGACGTGGACCATCCAGCCGAATATATGCGGATGAAACTCTCCGCCTGCGGCCTCGCACGCTTCTTTGGTGGTGATCGAACCGAGGAGCCCGAACTTTGCATCGGGACCGAAGTATGCGGCCTTTTGACCCGGAGGTGCCTTGCAGAAATTCACGTGCTGATGCCAACGCGCGATGCTAAGCGGTATGCGATCGTTGAGCTCTTCCTCGCTGGCATCCACACGATCGGTGTACATCGCTCCCACTAGCTTGTATCCACCGTCCGCGGTCTTCTTGTAGAGAAGCGAGGTGGGCTTGAGCGGATCGAAATGCGACCATGCCTCGCGCCCATATTCATACTTCGTAAAGTGATACTGGGCCTGGGGAAGGTTAGGAAGAAAGATCTGGAACCCGTCGGCCAAGGCCTTGTGGTAGTCCTCGTAGGGAGCCATTGCCGTCTTTGCCGCTGCTACGACAGCATCCGCCTTCTGTTGATCGCCGGGCTTGAGTGGCGTAAGGGTGGTCATATACATATGCCCCGGCATGTGGGTGTTAGCCACTTGGGAGGCCTGCATATTATCGTCAGCCGAGACTGGGGCTACTGCCACGAGTGAAACGATGGCCCAACAAAGGAGCGCGGCTAAGCGGGCGTTTGCACCGCAGCGGAATAGAGCGGAACTTTGGAACATTGCTGCACCCTTTCTAAAGATATTGTTACTCATGGCGGCCAGTCCTTCCATCACAGATCAGAGAACAATTTCTCTTGGCATAGTATCCATCCCTGGCATCGTCGATGAGATGACGGTCGTTGGTAGTCAATTTGATCTTGTGATACTTTCCGTCGGCGGCTCCTCGCGCACTCCGTCGGTAAGCAGAATGATTGCCTTTCTGCCTGCTTGCTCGCTCATCACATTGTTGGACGATTCCCGGACCGCGCTGTAGAGGAGGGTGGCAAACTGGTCGGGAATCGTCAGCTGCCCGAACGCCGGCGCCAGCTCGCTACGCGAAGATGTCAAACCTTCCTTTGACATAACACGTAAGCAGGCGCGGGGTGTGTAACGAAGTGTCAGCAGTTCACTGGCGCGTGGGACTACCTGTTGCTTTCCCATGAGAGCTGTGGCATTCTCCTGTTGGTAAGCCAAATGGCGGTCATAGGCGACAGAGCTGCATGAAACAGAAAAAGGATGTCCTGCAAGGAACGCTGGCCTTGATGGTCCTGAAGACCCTCGATGTGTTGGGACCGTTGCACGGGTATGGCATCGCCCGGCGCATCGAGCAGATCAGCGGCGACCTGCTCTCAGTCAATCAGGGCACGCTTTATCCCGTCATGTTGAGGCTCGAGCAGGAGGGCGCCATCACATCGGAGTGGGGGCCTTCGGAAAACAACCGCCGGGCGCGCTTTTATCGGCTCACGCGTGCTGGGCACAAATTGCTGGATGCCGAAAAGCGTGATTGGGAGCAGACCGCGGCCATCATCGCACGCTTCTTTGAAGTGAAAGCGCAGGATCTGACATGAGAGCCCTGAAGCGGTTATTCATCCGGCTGGGCAACGCGATTGGGCGCCGCCGTGGAGATGGACGCTTTACAGAAGAGTTGGAATCGCATCTGGCCGCGCAGACGGAAGAGAATCGTCTGCTCCGGCATGACCCCGGAAGAAGCCCGGCGCCAAGCACGTGTGAAGCTCGGAGCGATGGAGGCAGTGCGCGAGGAGTATCAGGCCGAGAAAAGCTTGCCGTTGCTGGAAAACTTGATCCTCGATCTGCGTTATACGGTGCGCGTTCTGCGCCGGTCCCCGGCGTTCACAGCTGTCGCGCTGGTGACGCTGATGCTGGGGATCGGCGCCAACGTCGTGGTGTTCGGTGTGCTGAATGCGGTCCTGCTGCACCCGCTCGATGTGCGCCAACCACAGGACCTTTATCAGCTTCGCCCCAAGCAACGAGTCAGCGGACGCCTGTTGACGACGTCGTACCCTGCCTTTGAGGACCTTCGCCGGCGCAGCAGCAGCTTTAGCGACATGCTTGCCATGAATGCCTATTCGCACGCGGAGCTGCGGGCCCGCGGCAACTTGCTCATGGAGGTCAACGGGGAAGAGGTCAGCGCGAATTACTTCGACATGTTGGGTGTGCGACCGGCGGTAGGGCAATTCTTTCATGCGGCGGACGATCACGGTCCGGGCTCGGCGCCGTATGTGGTGTTGAGCAACGATTTGTGGCTAAACGCGTTTCACGGGGATCACGGCGTTGTGGGCACTACGGTGGAGATGAACCTGCATCCCTTCACCGTGGTGGCCGTGGCGCCGGCGCAGTTTCATGGCACAGAGAAGTTTGGTTGGCCGGACTACTGGATACCCATGGCGAACGAAGCGCAATTGTGGGGAGACGATTATCTGCAGGATCGCGCCTCGCGTCTCACGGTGATCGGCCGCGTGAAGCCGGACGTGACGGCGCAGCAGGCTACAGAAAATTTGAATGCAATTGTGGCCGAGCTGGCAAAGGAATATCCCGCGACGGATAAGGGCCTGGCGGTGCGGTTGATTCATCCCGGCCTGCTTGGTGACGACGGGGAAGTGATCGGCGAGTTTCTTTGGAGCGTGACTGTGCTGGCTTTGCTGGTGCTGCTTGCCGCCTGCGCGAACCTGGCGACGCTGTTTGCGGCGCGCGCGGCCGATCGCACCCGCGAGTTGGCCCTTCGCGTGGCCCTGGGATCGAGCCGGCGGCGCCTCATGCGGCAATTGCTGACGGAAGCGATGGTGGTTTCGCTGGTGGGGGGAGCCGCCGGGCTGGCAGGCGCGTTCCTGATGCTGGGCATGTTAAACCGTTGGCGTCCTTCCTTCGGTGGTCATCTGGCAATCAGCGTGGATGTAAAGGTGTACCTGGCGGGTCTTGGATTGACTTTGGGAAGTGCGCTGCTTTGCGGCTTGGTGCCGGCACGGCAGGCGTGGCAAAGCAGTCCCTTGCAAAGCATGAAGAGCGGGCAGGAGAGTACAGGCCACCTACGCCGTTTTGCCTTGCGCGATGTTTTGCTGGGGGTGCAAATCGCGATCTGCACGCTCCTGGTCATTTCTTCGCTGGTGGCGTTGCGTGGCATGCTAGGCGCATTGGATGGCCCGCTGGGATTCAAGCCGCAGGGCGCGATGCTGGCCGAGACGGACCTGAGCCACGTTGAGCCGGGAAACGACGCGGCTCTAGAGAAGGAAAAGGCAATGATGGAGGCGGTGCGGATCCTCCCCGGGGTCACGGCGGTAGGGATGACGAATGCCACGCCGTTGGGCGGCGGCGGCTCGAAAGGCATCCCTGTCTACAGGCAAGGAACGACGGAGTTTACGCTGGACAAGTCGGCACTGGAGACGCGGCTCTATGACATCTCGCCGGGGTATCTGGATGCTGCCGGCACGCGGCTGCTGGGGGGCCGCGATGTTTCCTGGCAAGACACGGCCAAAACGCCCGCAGTAGCGATCGTGAACCAAACGTTCGCCCGGACGATGTGGGGCCAAACGCCCGCAACCGGGCAACGCTTTATTCTGTCGGGCAAGCTGACGGAAGTGGTGGGCGTGGCGGAAGACGGCAAGTACCACGACCTGGCGGAATCGCCGCAGCCGGTAGTGTATCTGCCACTGGCACAGAGCGAAGACAGTTCGGTGGTCTTTGTGGTGCGGTCGCGCCTGGCGCCGAACCAGTTTGCCGCGCGGCTGGCAAGCACGCTGAGCGGCGTCGAGCCGGGTGCGCCGCTGACGATCGAGACCTGGCGCAGCGCGTTGGAGGAGGTGCTGTTCCCGGCAAAGACGGCAACCGTTGCCTTGGGCGTCATGGGGCTGCTGGCGGCGATGTTGTCGGTGACCGGCATCTTCGGCATGGCGGCCTACAGCGTGAGCCGGCGGATGAAGGAGCTGGGCATCCGCGTGGCCTTGGGCGCGCGCAGGATGCAAGTAATGAGCGCGGCGGTAGGGCGTCCGTTGGTGTTGCTCGGCGTGGGATCGGCAGTGGGCCTGCTGGCGGGCGCCTTCGCCAACCACTTGTTAGGGCGGATTGTGTACCAGGCGAATGCGCGCGATCCCTTGGTGGTAGGCGGTGCAGTGTTGACGATGGCCCTGCTCGGCATTGCAGCCTCTGCCATTCCAGCCCGGCGGGCGCTTGCTGTCGATCCATCCAAACTCATGCGGGAAGAGTGAAAGCGTCAGCCTGGCTCACGCTCTGAGCCCCGCCCAATCCCGTTGTATTCCCATTTGGAATGGCTCCCATTCTGCAAAAGAGCCGAGTCCACTTGCAGAAATCGCACATCAGAGATGGGTCTAGGTTCCCAGCAACGCTGCAGCCAGTTGCGTCAGCTGCGCTATCGATCGTCAACGGAAAACCAAAGGAGATCCCATGTCTAAGTTGCGCGATAAAGTGGCACTCATCACCGGAGGTTCGCGCGGTATTGGAGCAGCGATCGCGAAACGTCTGGCCGCTGACGGAGCAAGCGTTGCCATAACCTACGCGAAGGACGCCAAATCGGCTTCCGCCGTGGTCGAAGAGATCGAGCGCGATGGCGGAAAGGCGGTCGCGATCCAAGCGGAAGCCTCTGACATCGAGGCACTCAAGGGCGCGGTCGAAAAGACCGTCTCGAGTCTCGGCCGGCTTGACGTGCTGGTGAACAATGCCGGCACCGCGATTCCGAAAAGGTTTGAACAGACCACGCTGGAGGAAATGGATCGCATGATCGGTATCAACTTCCGCGGGACAATGGTGGTGACACAGGCAGCGCTTAAGCACATCAAGGATGGCGGGCGAATCATCATGATCGGGTCGTGCGTCGGCGAGCGCGTCATGACGCCCGGGTTGGTGGCGTACTCGGCCACGAAAGGCGCGGTCAAGATGTTCACTCAGGGCTTGTCCAGAGAGGTCGGAAGCCGGGGAATTACGGTAAATAACGTGGAGCCGGGTCCGATCGACACCGATTTAAATCCCGCCGCGGGCGATTGGGCAGTGCCTCAGAAAGCCGCCACGGCGCTCGGACGCTATGGGACTGTCGATGAGGTTGCTGCCCTGGTCGCATTCGTCGCCAGTCCGGAATCGTCATACATTACGGGGGCGAATCTGACCGTCGATGGCGGGACGAATGCCTGAACTATAGAAGAGGCGAATGTCGACATCCCGAACAAATGCTATTTCTAGAGAGGTAATCCTGGAGGCGGCATGTTGACTCTTGGCAAACTTGTTGGATTTCTTACCACAACGGATTACAAAAAGGCGCGCGCCTTCTACGAGGGCAAGCTCGGTTTCGAGGTTGTCAGTCTTGATCAGTTTGCGCTGGCTGTGCGAGCCGGCAAGACTGTGATCCGCATCACCAAGGCGGAAACATTCAGCCCCGCCCAAGGTACTGTCCTGGGGTGGGAAGTCGACGATGTGCGAGCCGTTGTGCTGTGGCTCAAGAGTCGCGACGTGGTGACCGAGAAGTATGGATTCGTCGCCGATCAAGAACTCGGGATCTGGTCCACACCTTCCGGAGATCAGGTGGCATGGTTTAAAGATCCGGATGGAAACGTTCTTTCCATCAGCCACCACGTCTGAGATCTATGGAAGCGTCAGCCTTCGGCGTCAACAACGATCAGGCAGCGGCAACAGCTGCGCGGTCGCCAGGCTCGATGCCGAGAACGCGGAATCCGGGGTTTTCTTCCGCGGCAGCCGCGACTGCACGTTCAGCCGAAGCTGCGCTGAGATAGAAGCGGATCGTGCGGCGATTTTGCGCCAGATCCACGACAGGCCCACGACAAACTACACAGTAGGCAGACATAAACTCTCCTCTTAACTAAGACGCTCAAAAGTACCCAGGGGCTGCCTGTGAGGGCAAAACTTCACCATGGATCAAGCGCCGGGAAGGCGCTCGGGGGGAAGGCCCGAGGAGGGTCAGGCGCTCCATCTTTCCCCCAAACTGGAGCGTTACAATAGTAACTCGATTTCGATTTTCAAACCACCAATATCTCGGTTGCGGGCTGTAATTTTCCCTCCATACAAAGTTGCGACGCGCTGCGCAATTGGCAGGCCAAGACCGGATCCGCCGTTCTCAAATCGCGCGCCCTGGAAAACGATAGAAAGGTTCAAGAGGCGGGATGAAGATTCCGGGCACACCATGCCTTTGGTCGGAACCCACGATCCGCGAGTGGCTTGGTGCAACTTACTTCGTTCAGGCAATCTACTGTTGACCCTGACCTTACGTCAGGGTAGAGGATGATTTGGGGAGCGATGAGCCGCCTTTACAAAGCTAGAGACTTTGCGGGTTTAGCGGGTGTAACCATTCGAGCCTTGCATCACTACGATCGCATCGGCCTACTTAAGCCGCTGCGTAGTAGCTCCGGCTATCGTCTCTATTCATTGGCCGATCTGGAACGGCTGGAACAGATTACGGCTCTCAAGTTTCTGGGAATTCCCTTAGGAGAGATCAAGACTCTCCTGGAGTCGAGTCCCTTGACGCTTGGGGAATCGTTGGACTTGCAACGGAGAGCCCTCACGGAAAAACGAGACACCATCACCCGTGCCATCCATGCAATCGAGGCCGCGGAGAAGCTCGTGCAGTCCGGCGAGGTGACTGACGCCGCCGTGTTGAGGAAGATCATCGAGGTAGTCGAGATGCAGCCAGAAGAGAATTTCATTCGGAAGTACTACACCGAGGAAGCTTGGGCGAGAAGAAGCCAGATAGTTGGAGAGATCCCTCCTGAAACAAGAGAACTTCACAGAGACGCCTGGAGGCAGCTCTTTTTGAAGGTAGAGTCCGCTCTCGAACTGGATCCGGCAAGTGAGACAGCTCAATTGCTTGCCGGACAATGGGTTCTTCTCGTAGAGGCGGGCACCGGAGGTGATTCCGAGATTAAAGCCGCCATCATCAAGGCATGGAAAGATCACCAGAACTGGCCTTTGTACGCACAGGATGCGCTCTTCGCTCGCTTTGGTCTCGATGCGAGCAGCGATAGAGTTGGCTCGATGCGGCGAGTCGAAAAAGTCGGCAAATTTATAGGTCAGGCGATTGGCCGCAAATACTATGGAGCGCTTGAGGTGACACGCCGCGCCTTGATCAACAGACTATCTGTTGACCGCTCTTCTGAACGATGGGTCGACCTTTTTCGTGATGTAGAGGCTTCGCTCGCGGAAGATCCCGCGGGAGAGAAAGCCCAGGCCTTGGCGGTCAGGTGGATTGAGCTTAAGAGTGATACGGAAGGTCAAAGGACCACGCCGCAATCCGAGGATTTTCAAGCCGTCTTACATCAGAAGTCGCCCCTCGATGCTTCTGTCGCGGTGATCAGCCAGGTGGCGCGTCTTTATCGCATCGAGCAGGTCTCGAGTTTTTTGGCCAAGGCGCTGGCGTGTGGCGAGGATCAGCGAAATTCGGACTGAACCCAAGAGCTAAAGCACGGCTGAACAGCTTGCCGAAAAACTACGGTTCTTGAAGGGTACGGGCTAAAGAGTCTGCATGAAAAACTGGCGAAAGGATCCGTACGAAGGGCACGCGTTCAGCCGTGCCGAAGAGGCCATGCTTTCTGATCGGCTTCAGCCGCTGGGGTACGGTTTTTCGAACCAATGTCAGCCGCCAAGAAGGACTGAAAAGCGTACCCCAGACTCTAAAGCCCGTCGCATTCTCAATCGTTTACGGCCCGGCTAAAGCCGTCCCGTGATACAAAGCATGAGCCTATCTGCAAATGGGAAAGTAGTGCCCTATAGAAATATTAGTTTTTCCGCCGATCTGTCTAGACGGGCAGCAAAACTCAACTCTCTGGCTGGCCGTCCAACCCGGGCAAACCGCGATAAGTAGGTCTTATCTCGCTTATCGCTCAATCTTTTTCCGCAGGAAAGCGCCAGCCGGGGGGCTTATCTCTCTTATCTCTCACAAAGTGCATTCTTTTTTCGGAAACCTTTGCGTAGTGGAGAGCCCGCCCTCAGCGAAGTCGAACGGGGGCCTGCGGTTTATTTTCCAGTTCTCACGCGGACTCTAAAGCCCGTACGTAGTGGTTCTAAATAGGTTCGGCTTTAGCCGCTGAGGGGACTTCTTCCATCGCCCTGCCGACTTTTTCCGCAGCCTGTGAACCCGTGCTCTTCGTTCAACCCCCTTTTCCGAAGCCTAAAGACGTGCCCAAATACAAAACCAAAACCGACGGTTTCTCACGCAGACACTGAAGGCCTTACCCTTCGGAGATGAGATATTTCCGCAAAGCTGATCCAGCGGGGAGGGGTTTTCGGCTAACTTGACGGAGCCGTCGGACTATTGCTGGTAAAGCCTGCAAGGGCCATACCACGTTGGGCCTCAGTGTTCTTCATGAAGGTCTCCCATACGAAGGCGGTGCGGGCATTTTCTGCCATCAGCATGGTGATGCCTGTATCGATACCGATCACGTCCTGGTCATACCAGTTTTTCAAGGGATTGAAGGCATCGACAAAGCCGTATTTGCACCAGGCCTGCGGGTAGTGAGCTCGGATGTTCCTCAGCACCTGCAAGCAGGTCTCGGGCAGAAACGGCAGAGACCCTCCAGAAGCCGCGGGGACCACGGTGCCATCGATCGGGCCCATGGCCGGCGGGCCGCCCCAGATCACATACCCTTTGTCGGAGTCGGAGGCCGTGATCCCCCAAAGATTGTCCGTGTAATCGGGAAAGGTCTTGCCCAGCTCAATACAGAAGCGGCGATGTACATCGGTGGCGATGGCCGAGTTGTGGAAGTAGTCCGCGTACTTGTCGTGCTTGTGCCGGAAATCGAACCACGCCTGGGAGTATTGATGCACGAAAAGCGGCGCAAAGGAGCCAATATAGCGCAGCCCGTCGTACTCGAAGGTCGTCCGCTTCCAGGCTGTCCAGGCATCCGGATGCAAGGGATGCGTGGCAGAACCCATCCCGAGGAGATAAATCATCATCAGCTCGCTGTAGTAGTCCCACTTATAAGGCAGGAAGCCGTACTCAGGCGTCCACCCCTGGGTCAGCAGCGCGGTATCTTCCGAGAGCCAGGTCCAGTCCACGCGGTCGAAAATCGCACGGGCCAGTTGGACCACCTCGTGATCGTCAAAGTGCTGCCGGCAGGTCAGGATCCCGCAAAGCAGGATCGCCGTATCGACGGAGGAGACTTCAGAATCCCATAGTCTTTCGCCGGTATCGATGTTGGCAAAGTGATAGAAGAATCCGCGATGCGTGGGCAGGGTTCGCCAAAGAAAGGTGAGGGTGGCCAGCACGCGCACGCGAGCTTCCTCGCGAGGGATAAAGCCCCGCTTTTCTGCGATGCAGATGGCGGTCAGGCCGAAGCCGGTGGAGGCGATGCTGCCCACCACCCCGGTGTCATTGGTGCGCGCGTTGCAGCGGTCCTTGATTAGGCCGGTCTGTGGATTGGCCTGCTCCCAGAAGTAGAGGAAGCTAGTGTGTTCGATCTCGTCCAAGAGCCGCTCATCGTCAGGCGCAAAGGTGGCCGGCGGGGGTTCAGGTACCGGCCCTTTATGTCGATTCGCCGCGGCTGCACGGGCCAGTAGCGCATTCCATGGGGTGAGGGGCAAGCCGATCGAGACGCCGGCCATCCGGCGCAGGAGTTCGCGCCGGGAAGTGCGATGCGCGCGCGAGCCGCCTCTGTTTTCGTCCGCAAGTTCGTCCACACTCATTCAGCTCATCTTACCCTCAGAGGCTTACGCCGCTGCCATTTGTAGCTCTTTAGAACAGGCTGAAGTATCTGCGTGAGAACCTGTCGGCTCTGGTTTGACGTCCGACCCAAAATTCCAGCACGTCACGATCCTCCCGCGCCACTTTCAGCAACCGCTGCAGAACGGACCGGGAGCTTCTTATGCCAACAGCCAAATCCGGTCCCCTTTCATGTTTGCGTTGAATAATTCAATAATGGATGCAATGACAGGGAAGAGAATTGCCTGGGCGGTCATCGCGGCGGCAGCATGCGTGGTCATTGTAGTGTTTCTGTTGATGCGCGCTCACCGGTTGCGGACGATCACCGAAGCGCGATCCATACCGATCGAAGGCGCCGTGATTCGGCGCGATGCCGACCCCAATAAGCAGCTGCCGATCGGCGGGGTGGCTATCACGGCATCCGATGGCGTAAGGACCGCCACGACGGAGTCCGATGCTGCCGGGTATTTCAATCTGGTCCTGCAAAAGACAGTGTTGTCCGACCGGCCGGTCACGGTCTCTTTCCGCCACTCCGATTACGAACCTCTAGACCTGACCATACAAACCGGGCGGCTGGCGGTCCCCAAACAGCTTTATGTCGCGGCTATGGTTCCCATCCCTGCGAAGACGGTCGCCTCTCCCAGCCGGCCGCAAACGGTGGTCTCGAATATTCGCGTGAGATACACCATCAACAGCCGGACGGAGACGAACGTGGGCAGTGAAGCCAAGACCTTTCAGGTAGTCAATAAGGGAAACGTTCCATGCAATCATCAGTCTCCCTGTTCCCCGGATGGGGCTTGGAAGGCATCTTCGGCTTCTGTGTCGCTCGATGCGGGAACGGATAACTCGTTTGAAAATGTGAGAGCCTCCTGCATTGCCGGACCGTGTCCGTTTACGCGTATTGACTCTAATGGATTCATTCATGGTGGCCGCTACATTAAAGTCTCCGCCCTGAACTGGTCGGATACCGCTACCTTTCTGGTGGAGGCTGAGGTCTATCACACTGCCATTAGTTCCGAGGTGCGCGAATTGTACCCGGTGAAATTTGGCCAGGCGCTCAATTTTACTGTCCCCCCGACCCAGGAAGGGGTTAGCCTCGAAGCCGATCTCGGCGGCTCCCCGATGGTATTTCCTCTTGGCCCGAACCTCGAGTTGAGCTGGGCCACCTGCACTGCCCGCACCGGCATGGAAGAGGAGAAGACCACGGTCTACCGCTGTGAACTCAGGCCGGGATACCGGTTCTGATCTGCCCCTGTGCAGCTCATGGCGCTCTCGCCCGACAAAAACTGGGCGTTGGGCCAGAAAATGACCGAGCCTACGCAAGAAGTATGGCTGCTGCCCGTTGGTCCCGGGGAAGCTCGGCGCATCAGCCCGCCAAATCTATCACCGCAGATTTGGGCGAGCTTTTTATCCGACGGCAACATGTGCAAAAACTGAATCCGCACACCGGCGTCCGGACAGCATGGCGAGAGCTTGGCAAACCGACGGTTGGAGGTGTTTACCCGCAACGACCATTTATTACACCAGACGGCGCGAGCTATCTTTATGGTTATGTTTTGCGGCTCTACGATCTCTACACCGTGAGCGGGGTGCGTTGATCGCGTTCGATCGCTAGAAGCGCTCCGCAAGCGGCCAACGTTGCTTGACGGGAAGGAACGCGTACATTACAAAGGGACGCCGCCTTCTGAACCTGATTCTGGAATCCGTCGAGGCGGAAGGAGCAATATGCCGGCGCGTGCACGTCATGGCGGTAAAGCCGCTGTTTTTTTCACTCTCCTGCTCTTGCCAGCCAGTGGACTCTCTCAGCAAATAACACCCGCATCGAGCGGACTGACCGCTGTGGCAGACGGCGTGTCTTTGCAGGTGAATGCCCTCCGCGACGACGTTCTGCGCGTACGCATGTGGAAGGGCGAGGCGGTACCGGAGGATGCTTCCTGGGCGGTGCTGGCAGATTCGCGCACCAGTAGAGTCCCGGTAAACGCCGAGGCCCACGGCTTTGCCACCAAGGCGCTGCGGGTCACGGTCGATGATCACCTACTCCTCACGGTGACTGACCTGCAAGGCAACATTTTGCAAAAGGACGCGGCGCCCGTGCTTTGGGAGGGAACGCGCTTCACCGTCAGCAAGCAGCGCAGCTTCAGCGATCATTTTTTTGGACTGGGAGATAAGCCAGGACCGCTGGATCGCGGCGGTCAGGCCTTTACCATGTGGAACACGGACGCCTTCGGATGGCAGGAGTCCACCGATCCGATCTACAAGACCGTCCCATTTTTTCTGGACATCAAGCAGGGGCGCACACTGGGCGTGTTCCTGGATAATACGTGGCGGACCAACTTCGATTTCGGCCGCGCGGATGAAACTCGCTACACCTTCGGGTCGCTGAACGGGCCCATCGACTATTACCTCTTGTATGGTCCTGAGCCCAAACAGGTGGTGACGGAATGGGCGTGGCTGACGGGCCCGACACCCTTGCCGCCGATGTGGGCGCTGGGCTTTCAGCAATCGCGCTACACGTATTTTCCAGAGAGCCAACTGCGCGAAATAGCCACACGCCTGCGCAAAGACCGGATTCCCTCGGACGTATTGTGGCTGGACATCGATTTCCAACATGACAACTGGCCGTTCACGGTGAACGAAAAAGCCTTCCCCAACTTCAAAGGAATGGTGAAGGATTTGGGCGATGAGCATTTCAAGGTGGTGGTGATCACAGACCTGCATGTGGCCAGGCAGCCGAATGTTGGCTACGCACCGTATGACTCGGGGATTGCGGGGGACCACTTCGTGAAGAACCCGGACGGTTCGATCTACGTGGGCAAAGTTTGGCCGGGGCCCGCTGTCTTTCCCGACTTTACCCAGGCGCAGACACGGGAATGGTGGGGCGGACTCTTCAAAGATTTCGTTAAGGATGGCGTCGCCGGTTTCTGGAACGACATGAATGAACCCGCAGTCTTCGATGGTCCGGGCAAGACCATGCCAAACGACATCCAGCATCGCATCGATGACCCTGGCTTTCGCAAGCGCACCGCGACTCACCTCGAGATCCACAACATTTTTGGAATGCAGAACGCCCGCGCCACCGAGCAGGGTGAGCTTGCGCTGCGGCCCAACGAGCGGCCGTTTGTCATGACGCGTGCCAGCTACGCGGGAGGCCAACGCTACGCCGTCACCTGGACTGGCGACAACAGCTCCACCTGGAATCACCTGCGTATGACCATTCCCCAGCTGGTGAACCTGGGGCTGAGTGGCTTCTCCCTTGCCGGCGCCGACGTGGGCGGCTTTGCCGGCTCTCCTCCGCCCGATCTTTTGACCAAGTGGATCGAGCTTTCGGCCTTTCAGCCCATCGATCGAGATCACTCGGCGAAGGGAACCCGCATGCACGAGGTGTGGGTGGATGGGCCACAGCAGGAAAACATCCGGCGGCGCTATATTGATGAGCGCTACCGGTTAATGCCTTATTTGTATACGGTTGCGGAAGAGACCTCACATGATGGTTTACCTATAGACAGGCCCCTCTTCCTGGAGTTTCCCCATGCCACCGACGATGGCAGCCCCTATGACCTGACCACGGGGGGAAGCGAGTTTCTTTTTGGCAGCCGCATCCTGGTCGCGCCCAATCCCTCCCCGGAAGAGGTCGCTCCTTACGCAGTACACCTGCCCCCTGGCACCTGGTACGACTACTGGACCGGCGCGCAGGTCGCCCGGGGTACGCTTGCCGGGACACTGGACCTGGAACAGCGCGACAAGGTGATTGCGCAGAAGCCGCTGATGGTGACACCTACACTGGATGACTTACCAGTCTATGTGCGCGGAGGTAGTATCCTGCCCATCGCCCCGCTGGTGCAGAACACCACCGAAGTCCCCAATGGCCCGTTGACCCTACGCGTCTTTCCTCCCGGCAGCGGTGAGGCATGCGCAGGCGAGGTCTACACCGATGATGGCCACAGCTTTGATTTTCGCAACGGCGAGTTCGCCCGGATTCGCTTTAACTGCTCGGTCGCCGCAGATGGTTCACTCCATGTGGAGATCGCGAAACAGGAAGGGAACTGGCGGCCCTGGTGGCACGAATACCGCGTGGAAGCCGTGAGTTGGAAACCAAAGTCGACGCGCGCTTCCGTCGACGGAAAGAACCTGTCGATCACACAGGCAGGCGGACGCTGGGGAGTCAACGTTCCAGCAAATGCCGATAGCGTGCAAATCACGCTTGAGTAGTAACCGGCTACTTGTTGTCCTTGTTCGCTCGGATCTTGTCGAGCGCAAGCTTCTGTGCGGTGTCCAGAGCATCGGCCGCGGGTACTTTCACATCCGGCACTACGCCGGTTCCTTCCCAGTTGGTTTTGGTTACGGGATCGAGTGATTTGGCGAACGGCACACCGACGGTGAAGTAATCGGCCACCGTGTGCGGGGCAACCGGATGCGCTCCGCCGCCGGTGGTCTCGCCGACGATGGTGGCGCGCTTCTGATTCTTCAGATCAAAGGCGAACTCTTCGGCTCCGGAAAAGGTTCGGGCTGAGGTCAATACAAAGACAGGCTGTTTCGTGAGCCGCGGTCCGGGCAGGTAGGAAAGGGTCCAATTCTGTTTGGTCGAGTCCTCTTTGCGGTTGTATATGTCGATCAAGTGGGTCGGCTCATCAAAGAGGTAGCTGGCAATCAATGTCACCATCGCCGGCTGGCCGCCGCCGTTCTGCCGAAGATCGAAGATGAGGGCATCGGTGTGGGCCACAAAGCCCATCGCTGCTGTCACCGTTGGCCCGCAGAACGAGGCATCCATGAAGCCGTCAAACTTGATATAGCCGATGTTGTTGGGCAGGATCTCCACTTTGCGGAAGGCGCAGTTGTCGTGCTCCATCTGTTGATGGAACCGCGCCTCGTCTTCCGGGGTAGGCCTACCTGGCGGCGGCGTTTTAAAGGGGCTGAAGTTCACCCGGAGATGCTTGTCATGGCTCACTGCTTGCAGGTCTGTAGTTAGCTGCTCAGCGAAGACATCGCCATCAGTGATGGCGTTGTAGGCGCCGGCCTTTTCGTGCGCCTGCAGCGCGTCGTTCATCTGTGCGGCGAGCGGCGCATCGATGTAGAACTCTGTCAGGTCGGCGCCTATCCCGTCGATCACCTGTTTACGGAGGGCCGCATCCAGGTGTACGTTGACCAATGCTACTCCTGGAGGCAACGCACGCAGACCAAAGGTCGCCACCGTTGGCGGCTGGCCATCTTTCACCAAAAGATTTCCCAGCGCGGTGGTAGGGCCGTTTTTCTCCTTCACCCGGAAGCGAATATGGAGCGGCTCGCTGCTTTCGATGGACAGCAGGTCGAATCCGCCTGTCTGGGTGTGGAATGCCAGCATGCCATCGACCGATTGAGATGGTTCGACGGTCTTGACGTAGGTTTCGATTTTCGCGCGATCCCCGCTGTTGAAAGCATCCAGCCATGCCTGGAGGGTATGTCCGGCGGGGGTATCGGGCACCGTCGTCTGAGCGAGGCTGCAGCTAACACTCAGGAGCAGTAGAGCCAACGATCGTAGCAGTGTGCGGGTCATGATCGGGGTCCTCAGGCACTTGACGCCGGACGAAAAATTTCGTTTGCCGTGTGCGATAAAAATACCTGAGAAACCGTTGCCCCGCAGGAGTTAATGCTTGGGCAGCGGAACCCCGTAAATCTTGAAGGGGTCGGGGTTTTTATCCTTGAGTTTCGGATCGTCGCGATAATTCAGCTTGCCCTCGGCAATCCAAGCCATGCCACGGGTCGCGGTCACTGCAGGTGTGGATTCCAGGCCTGATTTGATGACCTTGATGTTTACGGTCTGGAAGTTGAGACCACTGAAGGTGATGACGTCCATGTTGCCGGAGTTCTCCGCCATCAGCAGCCTATCCTTGCCGATGGTGCGCATGCCGTCGGGACGAGTGATTGGTTGGGAAAGCTGAAGTTCGATGATGTCTTTCGATTTGCCGTCCGGTCCGATGTCCACGCGCACTAGCTTGTTTTCAGTTACGCTGTTGACATAGAGAACTGTCTTTTCGCCGAAGGCTAAGCCATCTACACCTTTTAGCAATGGGCCTTTGGCAGCGACCTCCAGCTCTTTGGCGCCGGGTTTCAGCATCACCAGGCTGCCCTGGTCGGTGTCGGAAATGTATGCTGTGCCATTGTCAGCGACAGCAATGTCGTTACAGAAAGCAGAAGGCCCAGGAAGCGTGTAGCTGCCTTTCGCTGCCCCCGTGGTGAGGTCGAACGTCTTCACCGCCGGTGGGTCGCCTTTTCCCTCATCCCAACGGTCGGAACACACCCATAGAGTCTTGTGCTTGTCGTCGGCATAGATGCCGAAGACAGCACCGAGACCATTGCTGCCCGGCTTGATAAACTCCGTCACCGTCGTGCTTTCATAGGGGATGCGGACTACATTCCCCTTGCCCACGCTGCCAGCATATAACGTTCCGTCTTTGGTAGAGGTAATGCTTTCCGTGAATAGCCGCGAACCGGGAAGAGTGATCTCAGTGATCGGCTGGGCGGCATAAACGCTTACGACCGAGACCAAGGAAAGAGCTAAAGGCAGTCCACACTTGCTGAGCAGCTGTGCCATGGTTTCTCCATCATGCAGCCTAAGTATAAGTGCGATAGAACGCATTCCATCTTAGGCGCTGAAATGTCGCACGAACACTTACTCAGCTCTCGGGGTCGATTTCGTAGCCTTCGGGCGGATAAAACAGATTCTCGTCGGGTTCTCCGCTACGAATCTGCGTGAGTTTAAAGTCCGGCAGAGGGCCCGGCTGGGTTTCCGGTTCCAGCGTCTGGCGCAACTCCAGCAGCTCTTGTAATTCCTGGGAATACCAAATCTCGGTGGTAAGAACGATCGTACCGCTTGGAGCTGCTGTCCTGGTTCTCGTGCGCCGCACCCCCGTAGCTTCGAAACCCTCGATGCGGCGTGTCCCCAGCGGCTCGGAGCGCTCGGTGGTATCGGGAGTAGAGCTAACCTGCTGCGGGTGGCTAACAATTGCGTCCGCGTAGACGTTCTGTTCCGTGTAATGGAGCGTTCGCGGCATGCAGGTGACCATCGCTTTCGGTGGACCAGGCGCGACCCAGGGCTCCATCCATCGGAAACGGCAGTGTGAGACTGGATCGTTCACCGTCACCTCGTGGGCCATCGCCACGCCGCCATGATCATCCGGCCGAGGCATTGCCATCTCCTCGCGCTTTCGTCCGGCTCCGTCCCGCGCTTGGAGGCCGCTCTGGAGAAGAGTCTTGGTTTCCCCATGAGCATCCTGGAGCTGCCAGGTGGTGATCAGCGTTGCTGAATACGGCGCACCACGCTGAGCCGAAAAGGTGTATGTCACATCGTTGTCCGCGGGGTACCAGTTGTCGGGGAAGCGGCTGGATGGCGGCGCAACATCCGTTAGTACTGGCGCCGTGGCCTGTGCTCGCCCAGAAACGGCGACCAGGCAAAAAAGAAGAAGCCAAGACTTGCACATTTTCGTTCGACCTTGGAAGCATTCTTTCCTCTTTGCACCACGTGAATCGTCATTTGATTGTCACTTTTGAGGAGGTGATGTGGAACGGAGGCGGGCACGGTTCGATGAAATCGTTCCCGCGCGCAGAGCGATCTCCTCCCCTAACGAGCGAGATGTGGGGCCCACCCGTCATTGTTAGGAAACGATGGGATACTCGTTAGTTGCAGCGGAGGGCGATAATCGGATCGATCCGGGAGGCGCGCCTGGCGGGAAGATATCCGGCAACGAACGCCACCGCGACCAGCAGCAGGATCATGCCCGCAAACGTGACCGGGTCGGTGGGATTGGTGCCAAAGAGCAGCGACGCAATCAGGGCAGCGATGGCCAACGATGCCGCAATTCCAAGCGCAATCCCCAGCAGCGCGAGCTTCAGGGTGCGCGCGATCACGCCGAATTGGACGCGCGCCTGCGTCGCGCCCAGAGCCATGCGAATGCCAATCTCCTGTGTTTGCTGGGTCACTGAATAAGAAATGACGCCATAAATGCCCAGGGAGGCCAGCAGCAACCCAAGCACGGCAAATATGCCTACCAGCAAGACGAAGAAGCGGCGCGGCGATACCGCATGGTCGACTAACCGCTGTATGGGGCGGAACTCGACTGCCGGCTGGCCCGGGTTCATCGATCGCAGAGTGCTCATCACGCTGCCGGCAAGCGCGCCGGGCGGAAGTTTCGAGCGCACCACCAACTCTGCGCCGTCCGGACCACCCTGCGTGATGGGCACAAAGACTTCCGGGTTGGCCACCTCTTCCACGCTGCTCTCATGTACGTCTGAAACCACCCCGACAACCCGGGTTACACCATCGCCAATTCCCAATGCCTCGCGTCCGATGGGGTCCTGGCCCGGCCACTCGCGGCGGGCAGCAGCCGCGTTGATTAAAATGACCGCCGGACTGGTAGCCGTGTCACTCCAGCTGATGTCGCGCCCCTGCCGCAAATGCATACCGATGGCGTCCAGATATCCAGGGGTCACGATGTAGACAAAGGCGTCGTAATTTTCCGTCTTGGAATAGGGCTTTCCCTTGGCCACAAGATCCCAGCTTCGATTGCGGTCCAGGGGAAGCATGTCGGATATCCCAGCTGCGTCGATGCCGGGAAGCGCGCGCACATTGCCCAGCATTTCCTGGAGGATGGCGCCACGACGATCCGCTTTGCCCCCATCGTCGAAGTCAACCTTCAAAGCGTAGGCATGGCTGGGCTCGAATCCCAGGTCGACGTCGAGCACGCGCAGGAAGCTGCGCAGCAACAGCCCCGCGCCAACCAAAAGCACGCAGGCCAGGGCCACCTCCGAGACCACCAACGCCGCGCGCATCCGATCGTGCTTCCTGCCGGAGCTGTTACCGTGGCCGCCGTCTTTCAGAGATTCCTGCAGCTGGACCCCAGACATTCTAAGGCTGGGAACGATGCTGAAGAAGACCGCGGCTGCGCAAGCGATGAGGAGTGTCCAGCCAAGCGCCCCGGCGTCGATGCGCGCGCTGCTCAGCAAGGGAAGCGCAATGGATCCCTGGTGGGTAAGGTAAAGGACGATGGCGTAGGCAATCGCCAGGCCAAGGGCAGCCCCCATGGAAGCGAGCACCAGGCTTTCGGTGAGTAACTGACGGATCAGTCTGGAACGCGCCGCTCCCAGGGCACTGCGCATGGCGAACTCCTTGCTGCGCGCGGCAGCGCGAGCCAGCAGCAGGTTGGAGAGATTCGCGCAAGCAATCAGCAGAATGAGGCCGACAGCACACCACAGCACGATGAGGGAGCGGCGAAGCTGTCCACTCACGTGCTCCTTGAGGCCGGTGATTCTTATGGTGAGGTCGGTCTCCCAATCGGGATGCGCGGCCTTCATCTGTGGGTACACGACCTCGGCTTCGGCCTGCGCCTGCGCTACTGTGACGCCAGGCTTCAGCAGGCCAATCACCGACAGCGTGTGTCCCCAGGTGCTGATGTCATCCATAATGACGGGGATAAAAATGTCCGCCTTTACCCCGGGATGAAAGACACTTCCGAAGTCGAAGCTGGCGGGCAACACGCCGACGACAGTTACGCCACGATTGTTGAGCGTAATCGCCTGACCGACAATCGCCGGATTGCCCGAGAACTGCCGTTGCCAGAAGGCATAGCTCAACAGAACTGCAGGCCGCCCGCCTTTGACGGCTTCCTCGGGAGTGAAGAGACGGCCAAGTTGGGGCTGAATACCCAGCATGGGAAAAAAGTTGGCGGCCACCCAAACGCCGGCCAGCACACGAGGCTCGCCGCTACCCGTCATTTTCGTGTCAGACGATGCGAAGAAGGGCATGTAGGCCGTCATGTCCTGGAAGGACTGGTTGTGTTTGCGGATCTCCTCGTAGGCATCGACGCGAAAGGTCGTGTCGGAGAGTGCGCCGCTCCCGTTGTTGCCGGCGACCCACGCCAGACGCTGCGCGTCATGGAAAGGCAACGGCCGCAGAAGAATCGTATCGACTACGCTGAAGACCGCAATGTTGACGCCGATGCCGAGAGCAAGGATCAAGACCGCCACCACCGTGAATGCGCGATCGCGGCGTAAGGTGCGCAGAGTGTAGCGGAGGTCCTGTGCGACGGAGCTAACCCACAGCGTGCCCCGGCTTTCGCGGCAATCCTCTTTGATTTGGGCCAGCCCGCCGAACGCGAGGCGGGTAGCGCGCCGAGCCTGCTCTTCCGGCATGCCGCTACGAGTATTTTCTGCGACCTGTTGCTCGAAGTGAAAGCGCAGTTCCTTGTCGAGTTCGTCTTCCAATCGCTCGCTGCCGAATAGGCGCTGCCACCAGTTCATGACATTTCTCCTTGCGGCTCTTCGAGGAACAGCGCGACTACATCCGTGAGGCGGCCCCAGCTTTCGGTCTCGCTTTTCAACTGCGCTCGTCCGCGCGCCGTGAGCTCGTAAAACTTCGCCTCGCGCCCCGTCTCTGACTGTGCCCACTTGGCGGTGAGCAGCTTCTTGTATTGCAAACGATGCAGCGCGGGGTAGAGCGAACCTTGCTGCACTTGGAGCGCATTGCGCGATATCTGCTGGATGCGTTGTGCAATCGCATAGCCGTGGATGGGGCCAAGCGCGACCACTCTTAAGATCAGCAGGTCGAGGGTGCCCTGGGGAAGATCGAACTTAGGAGAGGGTTCCATACCTATGTCTTCTACATATACGCCTCGGACGTGTAGAAGTACAAGGTGTTGTGAGGTGAGAGAATTCGTTATTCCGCAAAACAGGAGAAATGAAGAATGAATAGGGAGTATTTCGCAGTGGCGAAGCGCGGCCTCTTACTGGCCGGAGTGATGGCTGTCTTTACCTCGGTCAGCGCGTTTGCTCAGAACCAGGCGATCGGCTTTAAGCAGGGCATGCCGTTCAGTGAGGGTTATGTCGCGGGCAACACGCTCTACGTCGCAGGCCAGCAGGGGCCAGACGCAAGTGGCAAAGTTACAGGCACGGACATCGCCTTGCAAACCACCAACGCCATCGCAGCGGTGAAAAAAGTGGTGGAAGAAGCTGGCTTCAAGATGACGGACATCGTCTCCGTGACACTCTATATCACCAATCTCGATGACGTGCCCAAGATGAATGAGGTTTATAAGAGCCTGATGCCCGATCCTAAACCGGCGCGAGCCACGGTTCAGGTGGCCGGCCTGATCGGCGGGGCTAAGATTGAAATGTCTGCCATCGCGGTAAAACACTAAGGTTCAACACTTTGGCCGCGCATTATCGGACGCGTCCTGCCCCGGATTCCCTGTACGTGGCCCCATCCTACGACCGCGTGTGCGGCTTTCTGTAAGGAAAGCCGCATGAAGTTCGCCAACGCCAACCAGCTCCGCGGGAAATCCGGGTCAAACGCTCCGAAAGGCAGGTATTACTAAAGTGGGGCACCAGTCCAGGCAACCAACTTAGACCAAACCCGCGACTGACCATAGGAAGAATTGTTTCTATAATCAGAGGATGCGAGTGAGTTGGTTACGTTGGTGCTTCCTGCTTTTCTTTACGGTTCAAGTGGCCCACGCGGATGGTGGCCCAGCCTTCGATCTTGATGGACCCCGCATCCAGGCCAAGGTGACCCGTAATGGCAAGACGCTGCCCATCGGTGCGGTCGCATCGCTGGCTGCGGGCGACCGCGTGTGGGTGCATCCCGACCTCCCCGAAAAGGAAGGAGCGCGGTATGTGCTGGTGGTGGCGTTTCTGCGTGGTTCGGTCAACCCGCCTCCAGATAATTGGTTCATCAAGGCGGAGACCTGGAACAAGAAGGTCCGCGAAGAGGGAATTTACGTAACTGTCCCTCAGGGCGCACAGCAGGTCCTGCTGTTTCTTGCCCCGGAGACAGGCGGGGACTTCAGCACCGTGCGCAACGCCGTGCGCGGCCGGCCAGGCGCCTTTGTGCGCGCGTCACAGGATCTGCATCAGGCAAGTCTCGACCGGGCCCGGTTGGATACTTACCTTGCCGCCGTGAAGTCTGAGGATACGAGCGATCCAAAAGCAGTGGAGGATCAGGCCAAGCTTCTGGCCCGCAGCCTCAACATCAAGGTCGATCAACAGTGCTTTGACAAGCCTACGGAGCAGCAGGCTCCCTGCCTGGTACAGAATCCTGACAGCCTGGTGCTCGACAATGGGCGCAGCGCGACCGTTGTGCAAGCGGCCACCTCGGGCGCTGCCGGTGACATGCTGTCACAAATGTCTTACACCCAACAGGCAGGAGGCGGCTACTACAGCGTTTACGTCGGCACGGTGATGGATATGGCGAAGATCCTCGACAGCTTCCACACCGCGGAGTACCAATACCTGCCGGCGCTCGCCATGCCCAAGGGTGACACCCTGATGCTCAAGCTGAATAATCCGCCATCGTTTCATAAGCCTCAGTCAGTGCTCGTGGTTGGGCTGCCCGCGGTGCAAACCGCGGAGGCGGCGCCGGATCTTCCCTTGATGCGTGCGGTCGATCCCAAGAGCATTCTGTGTGCGCAAAAGAAGCCCCTGGTGCTGCAGATGGTGGGAGCGCCTTACGTATTTGCCACCAGCTACGCGCACGATTTTGTGCTTCGGGTGCAGAACAAGTCGGGACAAATAGTCGACATTCCCGTCACCCCGGAGCCGATGCAGGGTGGATTTGTAGTCAATGAAAAAGCATTGGGAGCGCAAAACCTGGCAGGCATCGCGACCGGAACGCTGCACGGCTATTGGGGTTTTGATCCAGTCGAAGGGCCAAAGTATCAGCTGGTGAGCGCCCACCCGCAGCAGTGGTCGCTGGCTTCTGCCGATCAGCACGCGCTGATCGTTGGCCGCAAGGATACGGTACATCTGGATGCTCCCGAGGTTGCATGCGTCGAGAGCGTGACGGTTAAGGACGCCTCTGGCAAGACGCTCGATGCGACCTGGAAGGCGGTGAAATCGAACCAGATTCAGGTCGACATGCCGCTCGACAGTGAGCAGGCAGGCGCGGTCAGTCTGCAGGTAAAGCAAGTGGGTTTGGAAAAGCCGGATCAGGTTCCCCTGCACACCTATTCCGAGGCAGGGCGCCTGGATAGCTTCAAACTCTATGCCGGCGATCATCAGGGCGTGTTGAAGGGAACACGGCTGGATGAGGTCGCGACCATGACAGTCAACAACATAACCTTTTCTCCAGCGGCTTCACTCACGCACAGCGGCAGCGAAGATTCGTTGGTGTTGTCAGCTCCGGAATCCGCGGCGTCGAGCTTTCATCCGGAGGACAAAATTGTGGCCAAAGTGGCGCTAAAAGATGGACGGTCGCTGGATTTGGAATCGACAGTCCAAACTCCGCGGCCCAGCGTGAAACTGATGAACAAGAGTGTCCATTCCGATGGGCCCGCTTCGGTGGTGCAGTTGAGCAGTCAGGATGAACTTCCTGAGCACGCGAAGCTTACTTTCTTTGTGCAGGCGGTTACCCCGGCGTCCTTTCCTCGGGACCAAAAAATCGAGGTGGCCAGTAATGACAGCTCCTTCTCCACCACGCTGCGTGTGGGAGAAGGCGGCATCGTGCTGCAGGATAGCAAGACGGCACTGGTGACGCTTGATCCCACCAAGGCCTTCGGAGGGTCGGCCTTTGGCCCACTGCGTTTCCGCCCCATTAGCAGCGATGGCGTACAAGGCGACTGGCAGCCGCTGGCTACCTTGGTCCGCGTACCGCAATTGCAGGAGCTAAAGTGTGCCGAGGGAGCACCCTTGTGCACGCTGGTAGGAACGAATTTATTCCTGCTGGACCAGGTTGGTATCGACGCCCAGTTGGCTAATGCAGTCACCGTTCCGGAAGGCTTTGGAGAGGCGACGCTGAGCGTGCCGCGCCCCAATGGAACTCTCTATCTCAAGCTCCGCGATGATCCTGCTGTAGTGAACACCGCGGTCTTGCCGGTGACCGCTGAGCCCTCGCAATCTGCTGCGGTCACGCCCTTAACAGTTTCACCGGCGCCCGCACCAGCGCATCAGGCTGAACAGAAGCCTATCCAACAAGCTGCGCCAGCGCCGACTCCGCCGGCGGCTGCGCCACCGCCCCAGAACTAGCCCAGGATGCAAGTCTTAGCCGCATACCGTCCGTCCTGTCTAAATTAGTTCTTTTTGATTAGGCGATTTGGACGGCACTCGCTGGAAGAAAATCACCTGTCGGAGCGTATCGGGCACAGTCCCGAAGGGACGGCTGAGAGTAGCCCAGGACGTTAGTCCTGGGTGTACAAACGCCTTCGGGACCAGTCCCGAAGGGGACGACTGAGAATGCCCCAGGACATCAGTCCTGGGTGCACCTGCTCCGCACGTGAATGCTGAGAACAACTATCCGAAGGCCACCCAAGTTTTCGGAGAGTGCTGTCTAAATCAGCCGATAGAAAAAACTCTAATAAACTCAGTGCGCAAAACCTAAGCAATCCCAAGCTTGCGCTGCAGTTGCTCGAGTGAGATCCCCTTTGTTTCCGGGTAGACGAATAACACGACAAAAAACTGCAGTGTAGTCATCGCAGCAAAAAACGCGAACGGCAGCCCGCCCGAGTATTTCGCGAGCACTGGAAACAGCAGCGAGATGATAGCGTTCATAATCCAGTGCGCGGATGAGCCCAAGCTCTGGCCTTTGGAGCGGACGCGGTTGGGAAACACCTCCGCGATATACACCCAGATCACTGCGCCCTGGGAGACAGAGAAGAACCCGATGTAAGCCACCAGCAGCCAAACCAGAGTTTCGGCGTGGGTATGGGTAAAGAAGACGGCCGCAACGCCGGCCAGGCAAAAGGTCATGCCTACGCTACCGATAAGCAGCAGCGTCTTCCGCCCCAGCTTATCGATCAGCGACATACCCAAAAAGGTAGCGACCAGATTCATCAGCCCTATTAACACGGTCTGCAGGGAACTCGAGAGTTGGCTAAAACCCGCCGAGGCAAAGATGTAGTTGGAGTAGTAGAGGATCGCATTGATCCCCGCGAGTTGATTAAACAGGCCAATGGTTATGGCGAGAAAGATGGGCAGCCGGTACTCGCGCTTGAACAGGGGCTCGGCCGCCATCCCGCGCTCCATGTGGATGGAATCCATGATGTCCCGCAGCTCTGCCTCAGAATCCGGAGAGCCCATCATCTTGAGGATGGCAAGTGCCTCGTCGGTCCTGTTCCTGGTTACCAGCCAGCGCGAACTGCGGGGGATCCGGAACAGCATGATGAGAAAAATGAGCGAGGGAATCGCCGCGACGCCCAGCTGCCACCGCCATTGCAGCAGCCCAAGATTGAGCAGCGAGATCAGGTAGTTAGAGAGGTAGGCCAGCAGGATACCGACCACCACATTGATTTGAAAAAGGCCCACCATTCTGCCCCGCCACTTGGCCGGTGCCAGTTCCGCAATGTAGACCGGCCCAAGCACCGACGAGCCGCCAATGCCCAGTCCGCCAATCAAGCGAAAGACCATCAACGACGGCCAGTCCCAGGCGAAGGCGCAGCCCAGGGCTGAGATGGTGTACAGCACAGCCATAATGCGCAACGCCTCGCGGCCGCCAATCCGCTGGCCCAGGATCCCGGCGCTCATGGCCCCGATCACGGTGCCGACCAGCCCGATAAAGACGGTCAGACCTAGCGTAAACGGCGTCAGGTGATAAACCACCGTCAATTGCTGGGTTGTGCCAGCAATGACAGCCGTGTCAAAACCGAAAAGTAGGCCGCCCAGGGCCCCGACGATCGTACTTTCCAGGAGATATTTCGTCATAGCCATGAGGAGGGTCTCTCTTTATGGGAACCAGGTCTTGGTCAAAAGGCAGATTGTATCGAATTAAAAACCATCTGGATATCGGTCCTGCAAATCCCTATGCTCGGGTGATGGAATGCTCAACCCTCGGCCGCCAGAGGTTTAACGCTCGATTTCCATTCCGCCTGGTTTGGGCCTTGTTAACGGTGATGGTCTGCGCGGCTCCGCCTCACCTCCAAGGGCAGGCTGTCAGCGCAGCGCAGGCCTGTGGCGGCAACTCAACGGTCGATGCCCTGGGTGCAAAAACAGCGACCAGCGCGCGAGCTTTTCTTGCCCAGCTACAGGCTGCCGCGCAGTCGAACAACAAAGAACAGATTGCGGACATGATCAGCTACCCGTTGTTGGTTCTGCGTTCGGGAAAGCGGACCCACATTCAGAAGAAGCAGGCATTTCTAGCAAACTATGGCCTGATCGTAACGGATCCGGTGCGCAATGCCATTCTGCACCAGACGGCCGAATGTCTTTTTGGCAACTCCACGGGGGCAATGGCCGGTAACGGTGAGGTGTGGTTCCGCGAGCAGGCCCCGGGTCAATGGAAGATCATCACCATCAACGAATCCGCTTCGACGCCGTAGCCGGAAATCCTTGCCAGGGAAGTACACCCTGAGAGTGGGGCTCCGCTCCCCTGGATAGCTTCGCTTTTCCTTCTCCGTGTCTCTGGCCTCGCTCTGAGCAGAATCCACACAAAAGAACTATCATTGTTACATTTTGAGGCGGTGGGGTCGCGCTGCGTTTCCCAATATGGGTTATGTACCCAATCCGATATCCGTCTTCTCGTTCTTGAGCACCAGGATGCATGCAAGAATCAGCTTCCAGTGATGTGCTCTTAATCCACTCCACGCCAGCGAATATTGGCCGCTGATCTCTCTTTGGCATCGATGATCCCGCTCGATTCGTCAAGGTGGATCATGTAGCAACTGTCACTGTGTCCAGTAATGAGCGGCTGCGTCAGGCGCCATCAGGTCCAGCCGTTTGGAGATGAACCCTTGCGCGAAACGGATGGTTGGTCATGATTGGATCGATTTGTTCTGTGCACCCGTTGGTTTGCCCGCGCAACCACTCCCCTCGTTCAAAAGTGTCGACGAAAACGTGGATCGCGAGCCTGCTTCTTCTCTTCGCGCTCCTCAGCCTACCTGTTAGTGCGCAGACCACCACCATCAGCGGTACGGTCTATATGCCAAACGGCACCAATGTGCTGCCCAACGCCCTGGTCTACGTCACCACCAGCACACCGGCTGCGTTGGTGTCCGGTGCAAATTGTCCGGGAGTCAATTGCCTTACTGCATCCACCGCTGTGCCTTCCGGGGTTACGATCTACACCTACAGTGCTGTGGACGGCACCTTTACGCTCAGCAACGTGTCGCAAAACACCGCATACACGTTGGTCATCCAGGCAGGTCATTGGCGGCGGCAATTTAGCCAGGCGGTCGGTACCAGCGCGATCACCGGCCTTTCTCTCAATATGCCTTCCACTCACGCACAGGGCGACATCCCTCTGATTGCTATCGCCACCGGTTCCAAAGATGCAGTGGAGTGCGTCTTTCACGATTTGGGCGTGAACAATAATGAAGTCACCGACGACACCGTAGCCAGCGGCGCAACCTTGGGTGGCCGCATCCACCTTTACAAAGGAGATCACTCCGCTGGAGCGGAGATCAGTTCGTCCACACCGTCGGAAACGGCGCTGATGGGGGGCACAAGCACCACACCCCTGGGCAGCTACGACATGGTGATGTTTCCCTGCCAGGGCAGCACCACCGCTGAATCCGCTGCTTACATCGACAATCTCCTTGCCTACACCAGCGCCGGAGGCCGTGCCTTTGTAACCCACGACAGCCGCGTCTGGCTCAATACCTCCACTACGTATCAAAGCCAGACGTTTTCCGGGGTCGCGAACTGGCTTGCCAGCCCGGTCTCTACACTCAATCCCGATCCCGGAGTGGCTACCGTCAACGCCAGCTTTACCGACGGATCGACCCTCGCCCAATGGCTGTACAACGGGGGATACGCAGATGGAAATGCCGCCGGGGCCGCCGACACCGGCACTCTGGGTCGGGTCGAAATCAGCACCCTGCGCTGGGACTTGAGCGGTGTCAATACGCCAACGCAATCCTGGCTAACGCTGAATCCTGACGTTACCACCAGCAGCAATCCGGTGATGCAGTTCTCCTTCAACACCCCGTTCGGCGCGGACGCTGCTGCGCAATATGGGCGCGTACTGTTCAACGAATATCACGTTGAAAATGTCACTGAGTCGGGCAATCCGATATTTCCCGCCGAGTGCCCCACGTTGACCACGGACGAGATCGCGCAAGAGAAGATGCTCGAATATGCCCTCTTCGATCTCTCCAATTTCGTGGTTCCAATCGTTCTGCCTACGGTCTCCATTGCCATCACCACCGACCCCAGCGACTCTGTCTTCATGGAAGGCGACACCGGTGATACCGTCACCGTGTCTGTGACCGATACCAGTGAAACGGTCGCGCTCAGCAACGCCACCACGCTGAGCGTAACGCTGCCGGCCGGTCTTACCGCTACCGCCATGACCGATACCGATGGCGGCTGGATCTGCACCGTCGGCACCCTCATATGCACCAGGACAACCACACTTGCCGCGGGCGCGACCGACAGCGTCCTGATCACTCTGTCGGTCGCGGCCAACGCGACCGGTGGCGATCCGAGCACCACTTCATCTGTATCCGCGGTGGTATCTAATCCGACGTTTTCCAGCAGCGTAACCGCGCCCCTGACCCTCACACTGCAGCAGCATGCCGCGGTTACCTGGGCAACGCCCGCAGCCATAGCCGATGGCACGCCGCTCAGCAGCACACAATTGAACGCCGTGGGTAACACTGACGGGACCTACGTCTACTCTCCGGTTTCCGGAACCGTGCTCTCTCCCGGTTCGCATACGCTTTCGGTCACTTTCACGCCGACCGATCAAAATAGCTATCCAGGCACAGGAACGGCCACCGTCACCCTGGTGGTAAACGGACCCGCTGCCGCGACCGCCAGCGCACCGGCGGCAACCAATTTCGGACCCATCCCTGTGGGCACCGCAAGCAGCAGCCAAAGTGTCACGTTTACCTTCCTTACCGCCGGCGCGATTGGATCCCCGGTCGTGGTTACTCAAGGCGCAACCGGCCTGGACTTTGCCGATGCCACGACGGGAACCTGCAATACCAATGGAAGCAGCTTCGCTTATAGCGCCGCGGCGACCTGCACGGTGAATGTGATCTTGACCCCACGTCATCCGGGTACCCGGTATGGAGCGGTGCTACTCGAAGATGGATCGGGGAATGTGCTGGCAACCGCCTATATCTATGGCATCGGCACTGGACCGCAGGTGGCGTTCACGCCGGCAACCCAGAGCGTCGCGGTCAGCGGCCTGCTGCACCCTGATGGCGTGGCGGTGGACGGCAGCGGCAATTTGTATATCGCAGATGCCAACAATAGCCGCGTCCTCAAGGAGACGTTTGCGGCCGGTACATACACCCAGAGCGTTTTGGTGAGTGGCTTGTCTACCCCTGCCGCCGTGGCTGTCGATGGAAGCGGCAACGTCTACATCGCCGATTCCGGCGATGGCATGCTACTGGAGGAGACGCCATCCGGGGGAAGCTATGTCCAAACGACCGTGGGCACCGGCCTGTCGGGCGACGACGGCGTAGCGGTGGATGGAAGCGGCGACGTCTACATCGCAGATAGCGGGAACAATCGGGTTCTGTTGGAGACGCTTTCTGGTGGGGCTTACACCCAGACAAGTATCGGTAGTGGTTTCAGTAATCCGCAAAGCGTGGCCGTAGACGGAGGTGGGAACGTCTACATCGCTGATAGCGGCAGCAACCGCATCCTGGAGGAGACCCTCACGGAGGGCACTTACACCCAGTCACCATTGTTCACTGGGTTGAATAACCCCCTCGGCGTATTCGTGGACGGGGTAGGGAACGTCTACATCGCAAATGCTTCCGCCGGTCAGATCCTCATGGAGACATTGTCGGGTGGGAGCTTTACGCAAACCACGTTAGCCAGCGGCCTCTCGTCACCCCAGACGATGGTGGTCGACGGCACCGGTAACGTCTTCGTCACCGACTCCAATAACAATCAGGTACTGGAAGAAAACGTTGCCAACCCGCCGAACCTGAGTTTTGCGTCAACCCATGTGGGCCTGACCAGCAGCGACAGCCCGGAATCGGCGACGGTGGAGAACATAGGCAATTCGGCGCTGGTATTTACTGCTACAGGGCTGGGGGCGCCTGTTGACTTCTCCCAAGTGGCGGGCAGCGGCTCTCCTGTGGACTGCGCGAACAGCGAATCCGTGGTGGCAGGCGCCGCCTGTAATCTGAGCATTCGCTTTGTGCCGACGACAGTGGGTATTCTCAGCGAATCGTTCACCCTGTCTGACAACTCATTAAATGCCTCGCCCGCGACGCAAGCCATTGCACTCATCGGAACCGGCATTTCCTCGATTACGCTATCGCCTTCGAGCTCTACGCTCGCCGCCGGGGCAGTCGGTGCGGCGTATGGGGGTGTGACCTTCACCACCACCGGTGGTACCGCTCCTTACACCTACACGCATACCGGGACATTGCCCGCGGGCTTGACATTGAGCAGCGGCGGAGTGCTCTCAGGAACCCCAACAACGGCCGGCGGACCCTACTCCTTTACCGTCATTGCTACCGATAGCGAGTCACTCACCGGCAGCAACGCATACTCCGTCACCATCAATATGGGAACGGCTACGGTTACCCTGGGCAATCTGGCGCAGACTTATACTGGCTCGCCCCTGGCCGCCACCGCGACCACAAATCCCGCTGAATTGGCTGTGAGCTTCACCTACACCGGCGCCAATGGCACTACCTATGGCCCGTCTTCCACTCCGCCGACTCTAGGAGGCAGCTACACCGTTGTGGCCACGGTGAGCAATGCGAACTACACCGGCAGCGCAACGGGAACGCTGGTGATCACAGGTGGAACCGCTACGGTTACGTTAGGCAACCTGGCGCAGGTTTATAGCGGTGCGCCCTTGGCCGCAACTGCGACTACTACCCCTTCCGGGCTGACCGTGGTGTTCACGTACACCGGTAGCAGCGGGACAACCTATGGTCCGTCTTCCACCCCACCCACTTCTGCCGGCAGCTATACCGTCGTAGGCACAGTAAGCAGCGGGAATAACAGCGGGACAGCCAGTGGAACGCTGGTGATCGCAAAGGCTCCGGCCACGGTGACATTGGGCGACCTGGCGCAAACCTATAGCGGATCGCCCTTGGCCGCGACCTCGGCCACCACTCCTACTGGCCTGACTGTGGGACTGAGGTACATTGGCCGCAGCGGGACAACCTATGGTCCGTCTTCCACCCCGCCCACTTCCGCCGGCAGCTACACCGTAGTGGGCACGGTGAGCAACGCGAATTACAGCGGCGCCGCCAGTGGAACCCTGATGATCGGGCAGCTGGCCTCGGCGATCAGTCTAAGCTCCAGTGCAAACCCGGTTCTGGCTCAGACGGCTCTCACATTGACAGCGACGATTTCCGCGCGACTCGGTACGCCGACCGGAACAGTTACCTTTCTGGATGGTACGGCTCCGCTTGGCCAGGCACCGTTGACTGGCCATACAGCTTCGCTGATCACATCGTCGCTGGCCGTTGGATCGCACACCATCACCGCCGATTACAGTGGAAATACCGACTTCGCCGGGTCGGCCAGTAGCCCGCTGACACAGTCCATACTTGACTTCAGCCTGGCGCCCACTTCTGGAACCAGTGGCGGCAGCGGAACCCCGGTTACCACACAGACCGCAAATCCCGGCGGCACGGCAACCTACCCTCTGACCGTCGTGCCTACGGCCGGCATCAGTTTTCCCGCCCCTATCCTGCTTACGATCGCGGGAATGCCCTCGGGAGCAACGGCCGTGATCACTCCGGCTCCCTGGACACAGCTCACCAGCACCTCATGGTCTTTCCCAGCGCAAACCCCGCTCGGTCCTCTCTCACTGGCCATCCAGCTACCTTCGGCAGTGGCGCGTCTTGACCCGCGGAGCCGGTTTGACCGTGAGCTGCCGGCGATGGCTTTCGCCCTCCTGTTGCTGCCTTTTGCCGGCCGGCTGCGCGCTCTGCGCAAACATCTGCGGACAACGATCTCCCTGCTGCTATTTGCCATGGCGGGGGTGGCAGCTATGGCTGCACTGGGCGGTTGCGGCGCTACCAGCGGATTGTTCGCTGATCGGGCAAAGACCTACACAGTGACGGTTACAGCAACCTCGGGAACGCTATCCCACGCCACGTCTCTTACCCTCACCGTCAAGTAACAGGAGACTTGCATGCGTACTTCGATTTGCAGAAAAGTGCTCTTTGCGGGCCTCATAGCAACTGCCTCTTTCGGCCATGCTCAGAACGAGCCTGGACGCGCACCGGCATCGATCGACTTGGCCATTACGTACAGCACGGAGCACGCGCAACTTGCGCCTGGAACCTGCGGCTGCTTCTGGCTGCAGGGGGGAGGAGGCGATGCCGCCGTTACATTGTGGAAGGGATTTGGAATCGCTGCAGGGGTGACCGGTGAAACGGTCTCCAACTATGCCCCCGGCGTTGATTTCAGCAAGATCAGCTACATGGGGGGCCCGCGCTACACCTACACCCTTTGGAAGGGGGAGCCAACCCTCCAACGGCCTCGCCTGCAGATCTTTGGCGATGGACTATTCGGAGCGGTTCATGCTTTTAGTGGCGCTTTTCCAACCGCCGCCGGGATCAACACAACGGCCAATTCGTTTGCGCTAGAAACAGGGGGCGGCCTCAATTTCTTTTTCTCGAGACGTATCAGCGTGCGCCTGCTGGAAGTCGACTACGTAAGAACCCAGCTGCCAAATAGCTATGCCGGCACGCAGAACGACTTGCGGCTTGCATTCGGCGTGTCTTATCACGCCGATTCCCTTCGCCGGCACCGGTGACCGTAGCACTAATCAATCCATAATGAATAGCTTACGTGACTGAGGAAACGCCCCGGCCTACGCTCGGAGAAAATTGAAGTCCCCGGGACGGTTTCTCTTTCTATTTGCCTACGCTCCCCATGCCCGCTACGACCGGCCGCGCGGTCCCATCTCAGGCCATTCTCCTTCATAGATTAAATTCGCGGAGGTTGGTCCAAGGGACGCCGATGCCATAAGAGCATGCTGGCCGCGGCGAAGCCTCCTCGGAGGCCAGGCAGACGTGGGAATACGGGAGATTAAGATCGGCAGCGGTGGCTGTTACTTACGGCCGAAGTGTGAATTGCATCAAAGACTGAGACGGATCTTAGTTTACTGAGGGACGCAACCCCCGGTATAACAGTTAAGTTGCCGGTCGTAGAGTCCGGTGGTAGATATGACCGCGTGATCCTGGGCCCCCGTAAGCTGCCCAGGAGGCAGCGCGAAATGACCAAGCATTCCCAGCGAACGCTCGTTGCGTTTGCTCTGTGTCTCTCTGCTCTGTTACCTGTTGTCTCCAGCGCTCAGACCTCTCCCAACTTCGTCCGTCCGCGTGCTCCTAACGAGACCCCCGCGCCGAAGGTCGTCTTCATCGGGGACTGGATCACGTACAACTGGACCAGCGCCTTTGCCGCCAATCCAAACTGGGTCAACCAGGGAACTCTGGACTTTTTCGATGGAAATTCTGGTGGCGCGGCTGCTCGATTCCAGGCCGATGTGGTGAGCCTGCATCCGGACATCGTTCACATCATGGTGGGGGTTGTTGATGAAGCTCAGGAAGACGACGCATTGATGGCGCTCACCACCCCAGATTTAATGAGCAATCTCAGCACCATGGTCCAGGAGGCGAAAGCCGCTAACATCCAGGTGGTCCTGGGAATGGAGCCGCCCGCCGTCAGCCCGGAGAATGCCGTCATCGCGGCCTACGGCGCCGCGAATAACATCCCCGTCATCAACTACGGGGCAGCGCAGATGGCAACAGACGATATCTACCTGGGGGATGCGTACGTCCCCACCAGTGCCGGGTATGCCTTGATGACCCAGATAGCGGAAGTCGGAATCTCCACCTTGAACCTGACGTTGAAGGGCGGTTATTTGCAGAACACGCAACAGGCAAATGGAAACGGCCCCGCGGAAAACAACGTGAATACGGTCGTCCCTGGCGTCACTCTTCAGTTCACGCCCATGGGATCCTATAGCGACGGCAGCGTGCAGCCTATGCTCAATTCCAATTTACAAGGCTCTAATGGCACCTGGAGATCGAGCAATCCCCTGGTGATGTATATCAGCCCGACAGGACAGGCGTGGCCGCTTACTCCGGGCACCTCCACCATTCGCTACACTTCGCTGGACGGAGTTAAGTTTTCGGAATGGATCATGTACGTAACCCCGGGCACCTAAGCGAAGCAGTAGCGAGCTGGCTATCCAAAGATCTTCGCGATCAATTTTCAGCGGTGACTGTTGCCACGCGTTGAAGAGCCTGGGGAAGGCTTAAGCATATAGGTTGCCGAAACCACAGCACTCGGCACGTATCCATACCCTGCTGGATAGCTCTTCGGTTGATTTGCTGTTCCCCACATGCCAACGGCTTTGACCGTCGTCGTCGCTGACACCACGAGCGGAGTTCTATAGAGCTTTGCCGTTCCCTGTCCAGGTACCGGCATGCTCCCATCCGTCGTGTACCAAATGCCGGTATTGTTTCCGCTGTCGGTGAGCGTCACGGTTTGCGACTTGGTGAATGTCGTCGATGTCGTAATCCCGGGAGCGATGCTGGTCACTGTCCTGCAGCTTGCCCCGGTTGTGTTTCCGATCTGCTTGGGAGGCGCGCTCGTAGGCGGGTTGGTCTCGTGGTGAATGAGCGTGCCCGCCGCGGCCATTTGAGAGCCGCAGACTATATTGTTTGATATCGAACCGCCGGTAATGTAGGCCCACTCATACCCGTTCTGCCAGTTGCCCTGGACGACGCTCTGCGTGTACTGGGCTCCTGTCCCCCATGCCTCGTCTGCCATGCCGATGTAGTTTTTGGCATTGGCTGCGGTGCTGGCCGGCTGCTCAGCGATGAGCACATCGTCGATATTGGTGACCCCTGGTGCGATCACGGAGGACCCCTTCAGGCCGGCGCAGCACGCGTTTGAGATCGCGAAAGTATAGAAGAAGGGCGCCGTTGGACTGTGATAGGAGTTGTGGTCGACGTGGATGTTGGCCGAGCCCTGCAGCTGCATCTCAGCGCCGATTCTGTGGATTCCACTGAAATCGTTGTAGTTCGCGGTGAAGTTCTTCCAGGTCCAGGCGGTGGGGCCACTGCAATCGTCGCCGCCCACCGGGCCACAGAGAACATGAAAGCCCTCTTCCAGGTGGATGAAATTGTTGTAATTGACCATTACCCCGTCGATTGAGGTATAGAACTGAATGCCGGCGCAGTTCCCACCGTAGTCATACGTGGTGCCATCCATCACGTCAGCCGGAGTCAGGCAAGAACTGGCGTCTCCGAATTGGTTGTAGATGATCTGCGTGTTGGTAAGGAACGCGCAGCCTGGACATGCAGCCCCGCTGTTCGAGGCGAAGGTTATAGCGGTGTCGCCGGCCGAATCGCAGTTGCCTTGCGGGCCCGTGCCTGAGTCGCATGCTGGACCGGCATCCGCGCCTGTACCCCTCGGCAGTTGTGCAGTCAGTCCAGTGAATTGGT
Source organism: uncultured Acidobacteriaceae bacterium (assembly GCA_963743365.1). Classification (GTDB taxonomy): domain Bacteria; phylum Acidobacteriota; class Terriglobia; order Terriglobales; family Acidobacteriaceae; genus PALSA-350. The sequence continues at coordinate 68,987 of CAVUQE010000029.1, read as the reverse complement.
TATGCGCGATCACGCAACCCGCAGTGCACCAAATGCCAGGGTTGAGATTGAGCTTGATGCTTTGGGTTTTGGTGAAGTTCAGGTATTGAATCGTCAGCCCAACGCAGTCGGTGAGGTTGAAGATGGGCTTGTTGGTGAACGTGGGATTCAGGATCGCCGTCGCTGGAGTAGTGGTCGGCCCGGTAATCGTGATCGGAAAAGAGCAGGGAATATTGAGAGGGGCGGTAAGGTTATAAGTGCCCGCAGCGAACTGAATGAGATTGTTTGTTGGGCTCGCAGAATTGAAAATGGCTTGCACTTCTGCCTGCGTTGAGCCGGCAGAAATTGTTCTCCCCGCATATGCCAACGAGGATGCGCACATGAAGATAAGCGCAATGAGTTTCAGTACCGTCCATTTGCAGCGAGGGCGTATGGATCGCCTTTTGCGGCCCGTAGCCGCCCGGCTGGATAGGATCAAGGCGTGGATGAGTTTAATGGAAGCTCCAAGGAGCAGAGAATCTAGCCTGAGGTCTGGCGGAGAGAGAGGGATTTGAACCCCCGATACCCGTGAAGGTATGCCTGATTTCGAGTCAGGTGCATTCAACCGCTCTGCCATCTCTCCGCGTCGCTTGCAACCGCCAGCAAGTCCATCATAAATGAACGGCTTGCCATTGAAGACTTCCAATTCGCCAGCGCCCAAAATATAGCCGGCACGCCCGTTACCCCACGCTGCAACCCTCGGCTGATTACTGCCTACCAAGGTCGTATGGTCGACTCCGTGTGCCCGTGGCATTCTCTTCCTACGATGCGAGTCAACATCAAAGCCCGTATCCCCATGCATCTGTACCAGGAGTTTCACAGTCTGCCCCTTGTGCTCACGATTGAAACGGCACACGGCCTGGCTGCTCGTTGTGAACATCGCACCACTGCCGCCGAACTGATGTGGACCCTGGATCAGAAGACTGATATCAACTCCGGCCTTCTGGACCGGTTCCGTCAAAAACTGAGGCTCATTGAAGAAGCCAATCTGAGCGACGTCGAAGTCAGCGACGAAGTCCTCGATATGTTCGGCTTCTTTCTCTAGCATTTCACTTCAGTTGTATCGAGAGGCACGAGTGCCGGCGCGGCTTTTCTTCAAGAAAAGACGAACTTCGCTGCACTCGCCGGTGCCGAGAAGAAGTAAGACGACTTACGCCTCACGATTTCGCACCGCCTAATTCTTCATTCAACAGCCTCGCCAGGCGCAACCCCGCCAAGGCAAGCTGACGGTCGACCACGGGCCGTTCCCGCAGGAAGTAGGCCTCGTCAATATTTGTCTGCGGCTGCACCCAAGCTTGCTTGGCTAATGCGAGCGAATCGTTGGCCCACACCACCGGATCCGCAGAACCGGCCTTCAGATGCTCTCTGGCAATCATTCCTTCCAGCTCGCGCGCGTAGCGGTGTTCGCGCAATCCGGTATGCAGGATCAACTCGCTATCCCAAACGCTATGCAAATTGCAGGGATACTCGCCACACTGGGTGGCGCCAAAGACTGAAACGGGAACGTCGTTTCCTCCCCGCGCGTCGGCCATTGCGTGGAAGGGCTGGCTCAGGTCGCCAACAAAGTGCACCACAAACTTGAGCGCCTCGCTCCGCGCCGCAAAGGGCTGCGTTGGATCGCCCAGGATGCGGGCGAACTGGTTGATCCGGGCAACAATGCAATTGTCGTCCGGGCAATCTTTGGCCTCATACCCGCCCGAGTCCGGAGGAATGTCCACGTAGTGCCAGGGACCCGTCTCCGGCCGCCCGCTGCGAATGTCGTCCGCCCAGGTGGCGATGGACGCCAGGTCGTTGTCCCCCAGGAATTGCCGCAGCGTTTCCAATGTGGCAGCGTTCAAGTGGTCCCAGGCGATGTCAGCGATGATCCGGTGGCCCTCGCTTCCCCAAGCCCATGCCCGGGGATATGAGAATATCAGCAGAAACGCGGCAAATGCCGCCAACCATGACCGAAAACGCATGTTTTTGATAATACCTCGCCGGTCTGAATTTCTTCGCTGTTTGTTCTCTCATAAATCTGGGTCATCGATCCTCAAGACGGCGCCTATTACCGTTATCAGGATCGCCAGCTACTGCGCAATGATTCTTTCTCTCACGCCGCCCACAGCATCTCCGTCGAGATGGATCGGATCAAAGACCAGCTCGACCAAGCGGCTGGTGTGCGGGGCGCCATCCCTGCAAGAAACAAACACAGCCTAAAGGGTGTTCCTTTTCGACCGATAACATCCCTGTCGAACCGCGTTCCCCCGGTTTGGGCAGATCGGGAAACCTCGATCATCCAGAGCAGCTACGTGGATGCTGCCACTTGATACAACTTTGCCCACTGGAGTTCGCAATACCCGCAGCCGGCAAAAAGAATCTGCCGGCTGCCGCACATCGCCGCTGGCGCTGTTCACAACCGGAGTCACCCGAATGACGAGCAAGCCTCCCCAGCGTGACACACCACCGTTTGCCGAAATCGACGTGCTGTGGATGACCGCAGGCCTGGGCTGCGATGGAGATACCATTTCCGTGACAGCCGCAACCCAACCAAGTCTCGAGGATATTCTTCTCGGCGGCATACCCTGGATCCCCAAAGTAAATCTTCACAATCCACCCCTCGCGTATGCCAATGGAGAAGCGTTCTTGAAGCCGTTTCATCGCGCGGCTGCAGGCGATCTCGCGCCGTTCATCCTCGTCATCGAAGGATCCATTCCTAACGAAAAAAATAAAACCGAGGGCTACTGGGCGGCCTTTGGGACGGATCAGCAAACCGGGCAGCCGATCCTCACCTGCGATTGGATCGACCGCCTGGCCCCCAAGGCATGGGCTGTCGTCGCTGCCGGGACCTGCGCCACTTATGGTGGGATTCACGCCATGGAAGGAAATCCGACGGGATGTATGGGGCTGCCCGATTACCTGGGTTGGACATGGAAGTCGACCGCCGGCGTTCCGATCGTGTGCGTTCCTGGATGTCCCGTTCAACCGGATAACTTCATGGAGACACTCCTTTATTTGCTCTATATGGCTATGGGCAGAGCGCCCATGATCGCGCTCGACGAGCGCCTTCGTCCTACCTGGCTCTTTGGACAAACGGTTCATGAAGGGTGTGACCGGGCCGGCTACTATGAGCAGGCCGAATTCGCCGAAAAGTACGGCGACATTCAGTGCATCGTGAAGCTGGGGTGTTGGGGACCGGTTGTCCAATGCAATGTGGGCAAACGTGGCTGGATGGCAGGAATAGGCGGCTGTCCCAACATCGGTGGAATCTGTATCGGATGTACCATGCCTGGTTTTCCCGATAAATTCATGCCCTTCATGAACCAGCCACCCGGCTCTTTGCTTTCCGCTAGCGCGGTAGCTACTTACGGAAAAGCAATTCACGCTCTACGCAGGTTTACCCAGGCCTCCCTCAATAAAGAACCGAGTTGGAGACAAAAGCCGGAGATATAGATGATTGGGTGCGTGGTCAGACGAACACAACCGAGTATCCGGCGAGGCGATGAGTTGAGAACCCACAATGCGTGAAAGTCCACAAGGACTCAGCTTGCAGCGACAATCTAACCCGATTTCGCCGGCAGATCATTCAGGTGTTGATCTGGCGAGTGCCCAAGCTACCCTGCATGAGCTGGCTGATGTCTTCGGTCAGAACGACCCATCGGGCCCTTTGACCTTCCCGGCTCCATCTGAATCACCCCCTCCACCCTCCGAGGAATCCAAGTATCGCTTGCTCGTGAACCGGCTGCCTGCGGTTGTCTTCATGGCTTCTCTGGAGGGCGGCATCGGTGATGCCTATGTGAGTCCTCAAATCGAAGCAGCCCTCGGATTCTCGCAAGGCGAATGGCTGGAAGACCCCCTACGCTGGTATCAGCACATCCATCCCGACGACAAAGAGCGATGGAGCACTGAAGCCGCGGAAATGTTGATTACCGGGGCGCCGCTGAAATCCGTCTACCGGGTCATCGCGCGTAATGGCCGCGTGGTGTGGTTTCAATGCGAAGCCAGCATGCTACGCAGGGAAGATGGCCGCCCCTGCGCTATTCATGGTGTAGGTTTCGATATCACCAAGCTGAAAGAAAGCGAACGAACTTTATACGAAAAAAATAGGCAACTGGAGTTGCTGAAAGACGTGGCCACCTCAGCCAACCAAGCCACCACCGTTGCAGAGGCAATGCAATTTGCCGTGGAACGGATTTGCAGGTTTACCGGTTTTGCCCTGGGGCACGTCTGTATCGCCGCCGCTAGCCAGAGGCGCCTGGCGTCTCCTCCCATCTGGAGTGGGGTGCTAGAGCATCGTTTCGATGACTTCCGCGCCGTCTCAGAAGTGGGAGAGTTCTCCATGGTTACGGACCTCATCACCAACGTCTTTGCCAATCCTCGGCCGGTTTGGGTCAGAGACGTGGCCAACCATCCCACGTTTGCTCGCCAGTCAGCGGCCCGGCAAGCCGGCATAAAGTCAGCATTCGCTTTCCCTGTCTTGAGCGGCAGCGAGGTGATCGCGGTCCTGGAGTTTTTTGCCATCCACTACTCCGATCGGGATGATGCGCTGCTAGAAGTACTGGAGCTAGTCGGAAATCAACTCGGACAGGTCGTTGATCGTATTAAGAGGCTCGCGACCGAGGGCAAATTCCGGAAACTGTTGGAAGCAGCGCCAGACGCGATGCTGGTAGTCAATCGCGAGGGAAAAATCGTTCTCGTGAATGCCCAGATGAAGAATATGTTTGGATACACGCGGGAAGAACTGCTCGGGCAGAGGCTGGAGATGTTGATGCCTGAACGCTTTCGAGATGGGCATCCCGCGCACCGCAACGGCTTTTTTGCTAATTCACGGGTGCGCCCCATGGGCGCTGGCGCTGAACTCTACGGCCTGCGCAAGGATGCAACCGAGTTTCCCATTGAGATAAGTCTGAGCCCATTAGAGACCGAAGAGGGGACCCTCGTCGTTTCCGCCGTGCGCGACGTCACGGAACGGAAACGATTGGACCGGCAACTTGAGGTTGCAGCGGCCGAGGCTGAGGCCGCCAGCCGCGCTAAAAGTATGTTCCTCTCGACCGTGTCGCACGAAATACGCACCCCGATGAACGCCATTCTTGGTTGCGCCCAGTTGATGTCGCGGGATCCGGAATTGGGAAGCAAAGCGAAAGCCAATCTCAAGATCATCCGCCACAGCGGCGAGCACCTGGTTTCCCTCATCACAGACATCCTGGATATGTCCAAGATTGAGGCCGGCCGAACAGACCTCAATCCGGTCACATTCAACTTCCAGCGGTTGGTGGAGAATCTCGCATCGATGTTTCGTTTTGCAGCGCAAACCAAAGGGCTGCAACTCGAGGTGGTGGTTGATGGGGGTTCCGCGGTCTACCTTGTCGGCGACGAAGGGAAGATACGCCAGGTTTTAATTAACCTTCTGGGCAATGCGATCAAGTTCACCACGCGGGGTCAAATCAGGTTGCACATCACGCTGCAGTGGAGGCATGCCAATCAGCTTTGGTTGTCGGCCCGGGTCCAGGATACTGGTTCGGGCATTACAGAGGAGCAGCAAGGCAAATTATTCCAACCGTTCAGTCAAATCAAGCATGGTCTTGAAACGCAAGAGGGAACTGGCCTGGGGCTGGCGATTGGCCGCGGTTACGCACGATTGATGGGAGGAGATATTACCGTTACCAGCACGCTCGGTGAGGGCTCAACCTTCTGCTTCGAAATACCAATCGAATCCGACGAGTGCGTTATCACGCAGATCGTCGCCGGCAAGTGCATCCGCCTAAGCACCGAGCCAATTCCAGTCGTTTACGAGCAGCCCGGCCGCCTTGGCCGCTATGTATCACCACTTGCCGTGAGCCCGGAACGACTTGCGAAATTGTCCCTAGAACTGATCAATCAACTGCAAGATGCGGTTCAGGAAGGTGAGAAGGACCGCTTAGACCAGCTGATTCAAGGGATCGAAGAGTTCGACCAGCAAGCCGCAGATGTGTTAAAGGCATTCGCGCAAAATTATGAGTACGATGCCCTGACTCATTTATTGGCAGAGACAAAAGCGCAGGCTATAGCAACCAGGCAAAATCAATGACAACAATTGAGAATGCCAACATCATGGTGGTGGACGATCAACCCACCAACCTGAAGCTATTGGAAGACATGCTGAAAGTGCATGGCTATAAGGTACGCTCGTTTCCCAGGGGGCGGCTGGCGCTGGCGGCCGCTGTCCAGCACCCTCCGGATTTGTTTTTGCTGGATATCAATATGCCGGAAATGAATGGTTACGAGGTATGCGAGCGGCTGAAAGCCAACCCGGACCTGGCGGCCACCCCCGTGATTTTTCTTAGCGCGCTCAACGCAACCGAAGACAAGGTCAAAGCCTTTGAGACCGGCGGCTCGGATTACATAAACAAACCCTTCCAGTTGGAAGAGGTACATGCCCGTATCCAGACTCATCTTCAACTTGGCGCGCTGCAGCAAGCATTGCGACAGCAGAACGATCAATTGGAAGAACTAGTCAGCCAGCGAACGAGGCAACTCGAGGTGGCCGTAAAAAGAATTCGGTCGATGTACGATCAAACGTTGCGCACCTTGGGTGGGGCCCTGGATCTTCGCGATAATGAAACGGCCGGGCATTCCCAGCGTGTGACGCGTTACTCCTTGGAGATTGGCCAGGCGATGGGTTGCAGCGAGGACGAATTAGGCGAACTTGCTCTCGGCGCCTCTCTCCACGACATCGGGAAGATAGGTATTCCGGATGCGATTCTGCTTAAGCCAGGAAAACTGACTGCTGAGGAGACCGAAATCATGCGCAGGCACGTGACCATCAGCTATGACCTGGTGAGTCAACATTTGTTCCTGTCTCACGCTGCACAAATTGTTCTCACTCACCACGAGTCCTACGATGGTAGTGGTTATCCCCAGGGGTTGATTGGAAAAGAAATCCCGTTGGGCTCCAGGATCTTTGCCGTCGCCGACACCATGGACGCTATGACCTCCGACCGGCCTTACCGAACCGCCCTACCTTACCAAAGCGCTCGCAAAGAAATTATTCGTTGCTCCGGATCTCAGTTTGATCCCGATGTGGTACAGGCATTTCTTGGCATTTCGGAAGAGATCTGGAAACGCATCCGTGCCGAATCCGACTTGGACACGTATTCGCATCGAATCAGATCGTGTTTCGCAACGCACTGAGTCAGGAAATCCGGGTACGCTCCGGTCGGGCTGACAAATCTGTTTGGAAACCAACATTCCTACACCCAAACAAATCTGTCATCCCGACCGGAGGGTAGCGCAGTGGAGAGCTTGTCCTGAGCGAAGTCGAAGGGGACCTGCGGTTTCTCTTTTGCCCGCGCCCACCCAACGATCTGTTTTCTGCAGCATGCCCCGCGGCTACAAGAACAACGGTGCCAGCACCAGCGTAACCGTGGCTAGCAGCTTGATCAGCACGTGCAGCGACGGGCCGGCTGTGTCTTTAAAAGGATCGCCCACGGTATCACCCACCACTGCCGCCTTGTGCGCGTCCGAACGTTTGCCACCGTGCGCGCCCGTCTCAATGTATTTCTTGGCGTTGTCCCATGCGCCGCCGCTGTTGTTCATCAGCATGGCCATCAGGATGCCGACGATGGTCCCCACCATCAGCAGCGCTGCGACCGCTTCCGCGCCTGCAAGGTCGATGGGGTGGCCGTTGAGGATGGGCGAGTACTCTCCCGGAATGTGAATGTGAAAGCTGCTACTCAAATTCTTGAAGACCAGCCCCACGGCCAATGGCGTGAGCACGGCCAGCGCGCCGGGCAGAACCATCTGTTTGAGCGCCGCGCCGGTAACGATGCGGACGCAACGTCCATAGTCCGGTTTCGATGTACCCGCCATGATGCCGGGGTTCTCGCGGAACTGCGCGCGTACGTCTTCAATAATGTATTGCGCCGTGCGTCCGACCGCTTTAATCGCGAACGAGGAGAAGAGGAAGATCAACATCGCGCCCAGCAGCGCTCCGACAAAAACGGGAACGCTGGCCAGATTGATGTTGGTAAAACTCCAGTTTGGGTCGAGCACCTGGTGAGCATCCGCGAAGCGTTGCGCCACGATGCCGTGCACCGTCTCCAGGTACGCGGAGAACAGCAGGAAGGCGGCCAATGCGGCAGAGCCGATGGCATAGCCCTTGGTCAGCGCCTTGGTGGTGTTGCCGGCCGCGTCCAGTTTGTCGGTCTTTTCCCGTACCGAGTGTGGCTGATCCGACATCTCAATAATTCCGCCGGCATTGTCGGTTATCGGGCCAAAGGTGTCCATGGCCAGGATGTAGGCGGCAGACGAGAGCATGCCCATCGTAGCAATGGCGGTGCCGTATATGCCCTTGGCGTAATCGGAGATGTTGGCATCGGCAAGTCCACGCACGCCAAAGTAATAACTAAGCAGCAAGGCGGCGCTGATCACCACCACTGGCATGGCCGGCGTCTCCATGCCCACCGCGAGGCCACTTATGATATTGGTTGCCGGGCCGGTCAGCGACGCGTTGGCGATCGATTGCACCGGCCGGTAGCGGGTCTCGGTGTAGTACTCCGTGATGCGGACAAAGAGAAACGACGTCACCATGCCGACAACTCCGCAGCCCAACAGCCACCAGCGGCCCTGCAGCATGTAGTACACCGCTGCGGCAAAGCCCGCCAGCGCCAGCAGCGTAGTCACGTAATAACCGCGATTCAGCGCATCCATCGGATCCTGGTCTTCGCGGCTATGGACCACCAACACGCCCACAAAGCTGGCTACCAGGTTTATGGCATGCACGATCAGGGGAAAGAGTATGCCCTTAACGCCGAAGACCGGATAGAGCGCGGTACCCAGGATCATGGCACCGACGTTTTCCGCCGCCGTGGATTCAAAGATGTCCGCGCCACGGCCGGCGCAGTCGCCTACATTGTCGCCCACCAGGTCCGCGATCACCGCCGGGTTCCGCGGATCATCTTCCGGGATCCCGGCCTCTACCTTGCCCACCAGGTCCGCGCCCACGTCCGCGGCCTTGGTGTAGATGCCGCCGCCCAATTGGGCAAACAGCGCCACCAGCGAAGCGCCAAAGCCAAAGCCGACCAGCTGGTAAGGAACGTGCTGCGGGTCCTTCAGACCGCCGAAAAGGAAGAAGAGGCTGCCCACACCCAGCAGGGAAAGGCTAATCACCACCATGCCGGTCACCGCGCCCCCGTGCAAGGCAATCTTCAAGGCCTTGCCGAGGCTGGAACGGGCAGCGCTCGCGGCGCGAATATTGGTGCGAATGGAAACAAACATGCCCGTGTAGCCGGCAAAACCGGAGCAGATGGCGCCGATCAGGAAGCTGATCACCACCTTGCCCGCCAACGGAGCGGTAAAGTCGGAAAACTTGTAGCCCACAAAGAGGGCAATCGCAAGCACCACGGCCAGCGCGGCGATGGTCGTGTATTGGCGCGACATAAACGCTTCCGCGCCCTCGCGGATGGCGTTCGAAATCAGCCGCATTTCCGGCGTCCCGGTATCAAACGCTAATACCGAACGAGCCAGAAAAAGGGCAAACACAAGGCCGAGCAGCCCAGCAAGAAGAGCGATCCAGAGAAAAGTGCTGCCACTCGTATCGAGGGAAGCGGTCAAGCCCTGTCCTACGACAGTGGCCGATAAAGAGAAGAAAACCATTCAAACGCCTCCAGAGGGTACTTGCTACTGGGGTTACCGATTGCTTTGCTGCTGGGGTTACCGGCTACTCCGCCGCCGCAGGCGCAAACACCTGCAAACCGGCTGATTAGAGCATGTTGAGAAAAAGTTGGTCAACGCCGCACCGTCATCATACCGGCAGGGTGGTAAACACGCCGAAATTTGGATGCGTAACTGCCCCGATCGCATGCCTTAAGGCACTGAAAAATTAGCAAATATAGACTTTCGCCAGCCTTGCCCGCAGTGCGTTCAGCCGGGACCACTCCTCGCGAACCTTTTCGGGCCACCGTGATTGCGAAACTGCTCTAAACGTAACAGGAAAAGCCCGCACCAGAAGCGTTAACCGGCTTTGACCAGGGGCAGGGACGTTGGATTACAATCTGCCTTGGCATTCCCCGGATTTCCTGTCGAGGTTCATGGCGTTGGCGAAGTTCACGCGGCTGGATGAAAGCCGCACACGCGGTAGTTTCCTCCGCAGCGTACAGGAAATCCGGGTCGGGTATTTATCCTTAACAGTATCGTCATAATGAGGTGTGCATGGCGAAGGCAGTTACGGCCAGCACTGAGCAGTCCAGCAGTGCGTCCTATGCTGGGTTGGAACCGGAGCAGTTAATTCGGATCTACCGGTTGATGTATTTGTCGCGCCGCACGGACGATCGCGAGATCCTGCTGAAGCGGCAGCAGAAAATCTTTTTCCAGATCTCCGGCGCCGGCCATGAGGCGATGCTGGTGGCTGCCGGGATGGCCCTCAAGCCCGGCTACGACTGGTTCTACCCCTATTATCGCGACCGTGCACTCTGCCTCACACTCGGTGTGACTGTGGAGGACATGCTGCTGCAGTCCGTGGGCGCAGCGGCGGACCCCTCCAGTGGCGGACGCCAAATGCCCTCGCATTGGAGCAACCCGCGGCTCAACATCGTCAGCCTGTCTTCTTCGGTCACCACCCAGTGCCTGCAGGCTGTCGGCTGCGCCGAAGCGGGCCGATACCTCGCCACCCATCCCGCAGCCGCCCAGCAGCGGCCGGGGGACTATAGCGCATTCAAGCCCACCCACTTTCATGGGGACGAGGTGGTCTACGTCTCGCTGGGGGAAGGCGCCACCAGTGAAGGCGAGTTTTGGGAGGCGATGAGTTCGGCCTCGGCCCTCCGCCTGCCGGTGTTGTTCGTGGTCGAGGACAATGGGTACGCCATCTCGGTTCCGGCGGACGTGAACGTCCCGGGCGGGAACATCTCGCGCCTGGTCGCCAATTTCCCTAATTTCTTCTTTGCCGAGGTCGATGGCACCGATCCTGTCGCGAGCTATGCCGCGTTCACCCAGGCGGTGCAGCATTGCCGTTCCGGCAAGGGGCCGGCCTTTGTGCACGGGCATGTCATCCGGCAGTACGCCCATTCTTTCTCCGACGACGAACCGCTCTACCGGTCAGAAGCGGAGCGCAAGCGGGACGCCGCTCTGGACCCCCTGCCCAAGTTGCAAATGCGTCTGCTGCGCGACGGCATTCTCGATCCCGCAGCCATCAACCGATTGGAGCAGGAAGTCGACGAAGAGGTGCGCGGCGCGGCCGAGAAGGTCCTGCGCTCCCCGCTCCCCGAGGTTTCCTCGATCAAGCGCCATATCTACTCCGAAGACCTCGACCCCACGCGTCTGGACTTGGCCCGGCCGGCGGTGCAGACCTCTGACGTGCAGGAGCGGACCATGGCCGACCTGATCAACTCCTGCCTGAAGGACGAGATGCAGCGTGACCCGCGCATCGTGATCTTTGGCCAGGACGTGGCCGATACCAGCCATGACGAGGAACTACGCCAGGGTTTGGTCAAGGGCAAGGGGGGGGTCTTCAAGCTCACGACCGGGCTGCAGCGGGAGTTTGGGCCGGACCGCGTCTACAACGCGCGCCTCGCTGAGGCCGATATTGTAGGCCGGGCGATCGGCATGGCCACACGCGGACTCAAGCCCGTGGTCGAAATCCAGTTTTTTGACTACATCTGGCCTGCCATGCACCAATTGCGCAACGAACTCAGCCTGTTGCGCTGGCGATCCAATGGCACTTTCTCATCGCCGGCCGTGGTGCGCGTAGCCATCGGGGGCTACCTTACCGGCGGTTCGGTCTACCACTCCCAGTGCAGTGAAAGCATCTTTACCCATACGCCTGGTGTCCGCGTGGTCTTCCCCTCCAATGCGCTGGATGCCAACGGTCTCTTGCGCACCGCCATCCGCTGTGATGATCCGGTGCTCTTTTTGGAGCACAAGCGCCTCTATCGCGAGACCTTCGGACGGGCCGCGTATCCCGGGCCCGAATATGCCATCCCCTTCGGCAAAGCCAATCTGTTGCGCCAAGGCAAGGACCTGACCGTGATTACCTACGGGGCGGTCGTGCCCCGGGCTCTGCGCGCCGCCCAGCAGGCCAGCAGCGAACTTGGCCTGGAGGTCGACCTCCTCGACCTCCGTACCCTCAGTCCCTACGACTGGGAGGCGATTGCCACGTCGGTGCAGAAGACGGGCCGGGTGATCGTCGCCCACGAAGACATGTTGAGCTGGGGATACGGTGCGGAGATCGTAGCTCGCATCGCCGACGAGCTGTTCGACTATCTCGATGCTCCCGTCAGACGGGTGGCCGCCATGGACACTTTTGTGGCCTATCAGCCGGTACTGGAAGACGCCATTTTGCCCCAGCCGGAAGACTTGTTCCGCGCCATGGCGGACCTGGGCAAGTACTAGACCACCTGGAGGCTGTGGAAAAGGCCATCGTTAAACAGCTTGCGGAAAACAAGGGAAACGGTTTCACAGGTTGCGCAAAACTCATGTTTTGTATCAGGGCACGACTTTCGTCGGGCCGTAAACGATGGAGAATATGATGGGCTTTCAGCCCGTACCCTTCAGAGACGGCACTCTGTTGTTTCTGGAGTTGTGGTCGACCGGGTTCGCAGTTATTTCTGCCCAGCAGCGAGGGATGGAGACCTAGCCAAACCGCGGATAAGTAGGTCTTATCTCGCTTATCTCGCTTTTCACTCAATCTTTTTCCCGCACGAAAGCGCTGGCCGGGGGCTTATCTCTCTTTTCTCTCACAAAGTGCATTCTTTTTTTCGGAAAGCTTTGCGGAATGGGGAACGCAACGAGGTGACTCAGGAAACGGGAAAATAAAACCGCAGGTCCCCTGCGGTTTTCCCGTTCTCACGCGGACTCTTTAGCCCCTGAGGCTTTTACGGCAAAAGCTTGCGGAAAAACCGCGGTTCTTGAAGGGTACGGGCTTCAGCCCGTACGTAAGTGTTGTAAATAGATTCGGCTTTAGCCGCTGAGGGGACCCCGTGAAGCCGTGCCTTGGCGGCTGTTGGGGGGAAATACCTCGAAAGCCTGCCCCCCAAAGCACAACTTTGTTGCACCATCCGCGTTCGAACGAATGTGCCCGAAATCCCGGGCCGGGTTGGAGCGGCAAATGGCAACACGGCGCGCATTCATGAAGGGCGGGGCGATGGCCCTTGTAGGCACCTCGGTGGTGCCGTCATTCCTGCAGCGGTCGGTGCTGGCCCAAACCACCAGCGCTCAAGTCCGTGGCAAGAAGCTGGTGGTGATCTTCCAGCGGGGCGCGGCCGATGGGCTCAATATCGTAGTTCCCCATGCCGAAAGGAACTACTATCAGCTCCGGCCGACCATTGCCATCCCGCAAAATCAGCTCATTGACCTGGATGGATTCTTCGGCCTGCACCCGGCTATGCAATCGTTCAAGCCCCTATTCGATCAGGGCCACCTGGCCATGGTCCAGGCCGCCGGCTCCCCCGATACCACCCGCTCCCACTTTGATGCCCAGGACTACATGGAGAGCGGAACCCCGGGCCTGAAGGCCACCCCAGATGGCTGGTTGAATCGGGCTCTCCAGGCGGAAGATCTCTCCCGCCCAAAAAACCATACCGCCTTTCGCGCCGTCGCCCTGGGATCCCAGGTTCCGCGCACGCTGGATGGTAAAATTCCAGCAGTTGCTGTAAACAGGGTGCAGGATTTCGGGGTGGGCGGAAAGAGCCCGAACGCTGCACCGATTAGCTCCGCTTTCGAAGCAATGTATGCTAGTTCTGTCGATTCCGTGCTCCACGGGACTGGCCAGGAAACTTTCGAAGCGGTCAAGATGTTAAGGGCCACTGATCCGGCGCACTACCAGCCGGGGCCAGGCGCGAACTATCCGAACGGCGCATTCGGCGACAATATGAAGCAGATCGCCCAGTTGCTCAAGGCAAATCTGGGTGTGGAAGCAGCCTTCACTGACATCGGCGGCTGGGATACGCATCAGAATCAGGGCAGCGTCAATGGACAGCTGGCCAACTGCTTACGTGACTTCAGCCAGGGAATTTCCGCTTTTTGGACTGACATGGGAAACGACGCAGAAAATTTAGTACTGGTGACCATGTCCGAGTTCGGGCGTACGGCGCAGCAGAACGGCACCGGCGGAACCGATCATGGGCATGCCAACGTGATGTTTGTGCTCGGTGGCACCGTCAAAGGCGGCAAAGTCTATGGCAAGTGGCCAGGCATGTCGACCGAGCAGCTTTATCAGAATCGCGACTTGGCCATCACCACGGATTTCCGTCAGGTGTTGGGTGAAGCAGCATTCAAGACCTTGGGAGCCCGCGACCTTGAGCTGGTTTTCCCCGGGTCGGCATTGAAGACCACACAGTTTCTAAACTTGGTATCGAGTTAACCGGGCCCGCAACATTGCAGATCTCCCCTATCCGGCACGTTCGCTGTGTCAGGTGGGGAAACCACGAATTTCGGGCTCTGGACCTGGAAAGCCGAATCGAAGTCGGGGGGCTTGCGACTTTGGCTGAGGGTTTAAGGGTTTGATAGTTGTGGGGTCCCATATCTGACACAGCGAAGGTGCCGAATAGGATTTAATCTATCGGCCTGCCAACTTGGCGCGCGATCCGCCGCCTCTCCCCACGAAATCATCCAACCCCAACCAACCGCAGCCCGTGAAGACCAGCATCAGGGCGATGGAAAAGAGCGCGAGCGGCAGGGCGAAGGAGTTTGGCCCCATCAGCCCGCCATGAAGGTGGACTTTGAGGACTGCCACCGCCATATCGATGGCAGTCATCAAGGCGGCAAATCGGGTTAATAAGCCGATGATGAGCAGCATGCCGCCAAAGAACTCAGTAAAGGCGGCAACGTAGCCAAGCCACACCGGCAGGTGCAGGCGGGTGACCATATGGCTGAAGTCGTAGAGCGCGCCTGAGGGAATGATCTTTGCATATCCGTAGCGCACCATGATGGTGCCGAGAACCAACCGCATGACCAAAGCACCAAGAGACTGAAAGCGATTAAGCCAGTTAAACAATGGGAACTCCTGTTCGTGTCAATGTTGCTGTAGTAGCTTAACTGCCGGGCAGATATTTGCCCAGAAAACTTCGCAGATAGGGCAGATAATTTTCATCCCTGAAGCGATCGGTGACGGTTGCTCTTTCTTTCGGCTCCGCCGCCTGCTCGTAGTAGAGTCCGCTCGCATCGTGCGCCGGGTAAAGCATCAACTTGGGCGTATGCAGACTCGCCAATGTCTTGGCGGGGTCGAAGCGGTCATGGAAGAGCAGGCGGATTGGCATCAGTCGCGTGCGGGCGTCGAATTGCAGTGAGTCGAGAATCGGCGGCTTTGGATCTTCCAGGATTATCGCCGCCGCCTGGGGATGGCGGCCGGCCGTCTCGGCTGCGATCGCCGCGCCCAGCCCCACACCGTCGAGGACGATCGTGGACGGGGACAGATGACGTGTCTCGGTGAGGTAACGCCAGGCGGCATCAGCATCCTCGTAGGTGCTTGCCTGCGATGGATGGATATTTACGCTCTTGCCGAAGCCGCGATAATCGAAGGCAAAAAGATTCAGGCCGAGGTTGTGCAGGGCCTGCAATTGCGGCACCGTATCCGATAGCGAGCCAGACCCGTCATGCAGAAAGATCAGGGTGCTGGCGGAGGCCGGACGATCGGCCGGAATCCACCAACCATTGAGTTGGAGAATGCCGGTCTCGGTCGAGTCAAACCGGATCTCGTCATACTTCAGGCCAACCGAGGACGGAGTGGCCGTGATGGTGCGTGATGGCTTGAAGACCAGTTGCCATTGGCCCTGCCAGAAAAGCAGGCAGAAGGTGGCATATACGCAAATCGCCGCCAATAAGAGGGTCGCTGCCAAGCCACCGAGGATCCAGCGTGCACTGGCCAGCGGCTGTTGTGGCGCCAGCGGGCTCTTCCAGCCGGGTGGGGGCGTGTGCTTTTTGGGCAGGATTCGTTTGCGGCCGGAGCGGCTCTGGGCCATCAGACTAGCCGAAAGCAAGCTCGTCAGCGGACTCCACCGGAGTTCCGCAGACGCGGCACAAAACCGCCGAGCAGTCACCACACACGAGGGGATCACGAACGACGCGCGCGCAGGAAGGGCACCAGAGATCCGCCGCTGGAGGCAATTGAGGTACTGTTGGAGGTGGAATACCAGCCATCAATTTCGAGCCTAAAGCATTTTCACTTCCGGTGTATACGCCCCTGAAGCGTAGACGTGAAATGCTCCAGCATGAGCAGGTGATCAGGGAACGATGAGTGAACTAGTGAAGATATGCGTTAGGGGCCAGCTGCCGCGACCAGGAGAGGCCAAGGAGTTCAGTGCAGGCGCCAGGACGCTCTGCGTCGCCAATATCAACGGGGCAATCCGGGCTCTGGACAACGAGTGTCCCCACAGGGGTGGTCCGCTGGCCGAAGGGATGATCGAAGACGGCAAACTGATTTGTCCCTGGCACGCCTGGTCCTTCGATCCCGCCACAGGGGCCACGCCGAACTCTCAGGAAAGAGTTGCAGTTTACCCGGTAACTATCGAAGGGGAAGAGGTTTTTGTAAAAGTTTGAGAGGAGCTGCGCTTCCCGTCCGCGCCTGAAGACGCCAGCCTAGTCGGCCGCTCCGGCCTTCACAATCGTGGCGAAAGAGTGGGGATCGAGACTGGCGCCCCCAACCAATGCGCCGTCGATCTCCGGCTGGCTGAGCAGCGCGGTGGCATTGTCCGGCTTTACACTTCCGCCGTAAAGGATCCGTAGAGCCTCGGCGATCTGCCTGCCCACCAGTCGCGCGACTTCGCTGCGGATGATGAAATGAGCTTCGGCGGCCATTGAGGGCGAAGCCGTTTTTCCTGTACCAATGGCCCAGATCGGCTCATAAGCCACGACGATCGGAGATAGCTTTACCGGATCGATTTGCCGGATGGCACGACCGATCTGACGGCAGAGGACCTCTCGTGTCTTGCCATCTTCTCTTTCTG
The DNA here is from genome assembly GCA_963743365.1 of uncultured Acidobacteriaceae bacterium. Classification (GTDB taxonomy): domain Bacteria; phylum Acidobacteriota; class Terriglobia; order Terriglobales; family Acidobacteriaceae; genus PALSA-350. The sequence goes on along the minus strand of CAVUQE010000029.1, from coordinate 52,080 downwards.
CCTCGTGCTCCCCAATGCAAACAATTGGAACCAGGTTGTGCCGGAGAGCGGCCACCAGCTTGCGGTTGACGGTATCGTCCGTTTCGCCAAAGTATTGGCGCCTCTCGGAGTGCCCAATAATTACATGCGTGATCCCCAGGGCGACAAGCATGGGGGGCGAGGTCTCTCCCGTAAACGCGCCAGAATCCTCATAGTGCATGTTCTGCGCACCCACCAAAACCTGCGAACCTTTCACCCCCTCGAGCACGGTTGGCAAATCGACATCAGGGGGGCAGATCACGATTTCTTCCTGCGTCACGTCTTTGACCTGGGGCAGGAAGGCCTTTAGGAAGCTCTGTGCCTCCGGGGCTGTTTTATACATCTTCCAGTTGGCGGCAATCAGCAACTTACGCATGTAGGAGTCTCGATCTTCAGGCTAGGGATTTACGCGGCGATTTAAAGGGAGTACGGGGAATACGCGTCAAAGAGCATCGCGCTTCTTGTGTTCTTTAACCAAATTGTAGAGCAAGGAAAGGGTATGTTTCCGATCGGCCCGCCCGGCCACCCGCACCACGGTCCAGCAGCCGAGAAAGCCAAAAATGAAATATCCGCAACAGCCGATAGCCAGCAGGAATGACATCGGCTTGCCCGCCAGCCAATCGCCCAGGAAGCTGACCGCGTTGAGCGTTGAGACGAAGCCCATCAGACCGCCGAGCGGGAAGGCGATAAGTCCCAGGGTCACGCGATAGCGGTAGCCGCGAAGAAAATGGGTGAATGTGGCCAGCAGCCAGGCGATCAGCGCGCAGACTATGCCGGCGACGAGGATGAGCAACGGCAATTCGAGACTGACCACAGCCATGGTCTATGAGCCGGGCGCTTCCGAGAGAGCCTCCACGCCAGGAAGCCGCTTGCCCTCCAGAAACTCGAGCGACGCGCCCCCGCCAGTAGAGATGTGCTTGATCTTGTCTGCCACGCCCGCCTGCTTCACAGCCGAAACGGAATCGCCGCCGCCGACAATCGTCATCGCCGCCGCATTCTCCGCCAGGGCTTCCGCGACCGCTGTAGTGCCGTGGGCAAAGGCCGGCATCTCAAAGACGCCCATGGGCCCATTCCACACAATCGTGCGCGCCCGGGCGATCTCTGTCGTAAACAACTCCACCGTAGCGGGACCTATATCGAGCGCCATCCAGCCGGCCGGGAACGGACCATCACCCGCGAAGATTTGAGTACGGGCGTCGGCGGCGAATCTATCGGCTAACACGTGATCGGCAGGCAATAGAAAACGCACCCCTTTACTCTCCGCTTCTTTGAGCGCTTCCCGAGCCACGTCCAGCTTATCGGCCTCCACCAGCGACTTGCCCACGTCCTGTCCCTTAGCCTTGAGGAAGGTGTAAGCCATGCCACCGCCGATGAGCAACGCGTCGACCTTGCTCAGCAGATTGTGGATCACCTCGATCTTGTCCGAGACCTTGGCCCCGCCCAGGATCGCGACAAAAGGCTTCTCTGGAGCCTCCAGGGCTTTGCCCAGGTAATTCAGCTCCCTTTCCATCAGCAGGCCGGCCGCGGACTGCGAGACGAAATGGGTGATGCCCTCGGTCGAAGCGTGTGCCCGATGAGCACTGCCGAAGGCGTCATTTACATAGACGTTGCAAAGACCGGCGAGTTGTCGCGCGAAGGCGGGGTCATTCGCTTCTTCGCCCGCATGAAAGCGCAAATTCTCCAGCAGCAGTACCTGCCTCGATTCGAGCTGACGCGCAAGCTCGGTGGCAAGGTCGCCCACGCAATCAGGAGAGAAAGCGACGTTGACTGATTCGCCCAGCGCGTGATCGAGCAGCATGCGCAGCCGGTCCACCACCGGCCGCAGGCTGTATTTAGAGTTGGGCTTTCCCTTGGGACGCCCCAAATGCGAGGCCACGATCACTTTGGCGTGATGCCGCAGCGCGTACTCGAGTGTGGGTAATGTCTCTTTGATCCGGGTATCGTCGAGAATTTGCAGGCCGTTGTCCGACAGCGGTACGTTGAAATCAACGCGGACAAAGAGATATTTGTTGTTCAGCTCCAGGTCGCGGATGGAGAGTTTCGCCATGGGAGTTCCCCTCAAGAATTCTTACGAGAGCCGCCTCTGATCGTTCACAAGTCTCGCGCATCGCCGCGCGAGACCTGTCTTAGAGCCATTTTGCTAATGGTGTAGACCAGGAAGCATGAACTTAACGCGGCCATCCAGCCAAAACCGGGGCCCCCGGCCATGCCGTCTTTGCGTGCCCGGGGTGGAAAGGATGGCCGCACATAACTGGTCCCACCGGAGTACCGTAGCAAAATGTATTAGAGCCCTGCCTTCTCGAGGAACAGCACCAGGTCCTTCACCCGGTTCGAGTAGCCCCACTCATTGTCGTACCAACTGATTACCTTGGCCATGTTGCTGCCAACCGTTTTCGTCAGAGGGCTGTCGACGATCGAGGAAAGTGGGTTTCCCTTGAAGTCACTGGAGACCAGCTCATTGGTTTCGTAGCCCAGAATGCCCTTCAAGGGGCCGTCTGCCGCCGCCTTGAGTGCCTCGTTGATCGACTCCTTGGTCACCGGCTTGTCGGAAGTAAACGTCAGGTCGACAACCGAGACATTGGGCGTGGGAACCCGAACGGCGAAGCCGTCGAGCTTGCCTTTGAGTTCCGGCACCACCAGGTGCAGCGCCTTGGCAGCACCGGTCGACGTGGGAATCATGGAAAGAGCGGCCGCTCGCCCACGGCGCAGATCCTTGTGCGGGAAGTCGAGAATCACCTGGTCGTTGGTGTAACTGTGGATGGTGGTCATGATGCCGGAGGCGATGCCGAAGGTGTCGTTGAGCACCTTGGCCAGCGGCGCCAGGCAGTTGGTCGTGCAGGAGGCGTTGGAGATGACGTGATGTTTCTTCGCGTCGTACTTATCCTGGTTCACGCCCAGCACGATGGTCAGGTCCTCGTTCGTAGCCGGCGCGGAGATGATGACTTTCTTGACCGTTCCTTGCAGGTGAGCCTTAGCCTTCGTGGCGTCGGTAAAGTGGCCGGTGGATTCAATCACCACTTGAGCGCCGGTCGACGTCCAGTCGAGCTTGGCCGGATCACGCTCTGCGAATACCTTCAGCTTCTTGCCGTCGACGGTGATGAAGTCTTCGCCCGCCGTGATGGTGTGAGGCAAGTTGCCCAGGATGGAATCGTACTTGAGCAAGTGGGCCAGCGTTGCCGGGCTGGTCAGATCGTTTACCGCTACAAATTCGATTTCCGGGTTTCCCAGCGCCGCGCGAAAAACGTTGCGGCCAATACGGCCAAAGCCGTTGATACCAACCTTTACTGCCATAAAATTTGAGATCTCCTTGAAGGGGGGTCGGGGTGTTTACGTCGTGGGTGCGGGAGCAAGGCTTAGTGTCCTCGCGTGATGAGCGCGAAACTTGAGTGTACCAAAGAGTGACGGCGCGGATGCGAGCAGGCCATTTGCTGCGGCAGCGGAATTTGTGTTACATCCTCATCATGCGCGAATGGATGCGCGCCCTAATGAGACGACGTGGCAAGCGGGGAGCGAATGACTCCGAATCGACGGGAAAAATCGGACAGGAGATTCCAGCCAACCAGCCGACGCCTTTACAGCCTATGTACCCAGAAGACAAGCGGAATCGGGCCTCCGGGCCTTCTGAGGTTAGCCCCGTGGTGAGTGACTCTGCCGCGAGCCATTCTGTGGTGGCCAGCCCGCCCGCCGGCGAGCCAGCTGAGGCCACACCGGAGGCGGTCCACTCGTCGGCCGTAGCGCCGGCAGCGCCGGATCAGGGAAAATTGGTGGTGGAGACCCAGCCGGAATCACCCTCGGTACCTCCTCCCGAGGCGCCGTCGGCCAGCCAGAAAGATCTCAAGGGCTACGTCGTGCTGGCCATCGGCTTACCCGGCTCTGGCAAAACCACTTGGTTCAAGCGCCGCGGCGTCACTCCGCTTTCCAGCGACATGCTGCGCAGCATTCTCTTCGATGACATCACCGAGCAGCGCTACCAGGGACTGGTTTTCTCTACCCTGCGCTCGCTGCTGCGGGCGCGCCTCATCGCCAAGATGCCCTGGAACTACGTGGACGCGACCAACCTCTCGGCCCACGAGCGGCGGCAATGGATCAAGATGGCCAAGAGCTTTGGCTACGAGGCGCAGGCCGTCTTCTTCGACGTTCCGTTGGAAGTCTGCATGGAGAGGAACAGCCGCCGCGAGCGCACGGTGAGCGATGACATCATGCGCAAGATGGCAGAGCGCTTGCGTCCGCCCAGCTTCAAAGAAGGCTTCACCAAGATCACTATGGTGCGGGTCAAAGGCGCCCCACCGCTCAAAATGGACGGGGTCGACGTGGAGCCGCCCAGCTCTTGACGCTCCAGGCGCCAGAGCCGGGCATCGCCCCGGCCATTGCTTTCGATCAGGTCTGTCTCACCACGCCCGATGGACGCGTCATCCTCGACCACGTTACCTTGCAGATTGCGGAGGCCTCTACCACCGCCCTTTTGGGGCGCAGCGGCTCGGGAAAAACCACTCTGCTGCGCATGGTAAACCGCCTCATCGAACCCACCGCCGGACGGGTGATGGTGGAAGCGAAAGCCACTACCGATTGGGACCCCATCGCCTTGAGGCGCTCGATCGGGTATGTCATCCAGGAGACGGGCCTCTTTCCCCACTTCGACGCCGAGCGCAACATCGGCACCGTGCTTGAAATCGAAGGCCGCTCCAAACAAGAGATCGCCGAACGTGCACGCCAACTCTTTACCCAGGTTGGTTTGGACCATGCGACCTTTGCCCGCCGTCTCCCTTACCAGCTTTCCGGCGGCCAACGCCAGCGTGTTGGCTTGGCGCGGGCCCTCGCCGCGGAACCTAAACTTCTGTTAATGGATGAGCCCTTCGGCGCACTGGACCCTCTGACCCGTGCGGAGATGCAGGACATGTTGCTCGATCTCCTGCGGCGTCTCCATAAGACGGTGCTCCTGGTAACCCACGATCTGGACGAGGCGCTCTACCTGGCCTCGCACCTCGTGTTGCTGGAAGGCGGTAAGGTCGTAGCGAATCTACCCGCGAGAGAATTCCTCAGCTCGCAGATCCCGGCGGTGCAGAACTACGTGCGCGCCGTGCATCGCGGCCAGGAAGCGGTGAACTGATGTCCGGTTTTCTAGCGCAACACGCATCGGAGATTGGCGAACTGACCCTGGAGCATCTGTGGCTGACCGGCTCGGCGATGTTGTTGGCCGCGGCGATCGGTGTGCCCACGGGCATCTGGCTCACGCGCCATCCGCGCTGGGCAAAGCCAGTATTGGGCGTGGTGAATATCATCCAGACCATTCCCAGCCTGGCGCTCTTCGGTTTCCTGTTGCCCTTGCCCTGGATCGGCGATCGCGCCGCACGCATCGCCATCGCTGCGTTGACCGCCTATGCGCTGCTGCCCATCGTGCGCAATACCTACGCCGGCATTGAAGGGGTGGACCCGACCGTACTTGAGGTAGCCAAGGCCCTGGGCATGACCAGCGCGCAGAGGTTGCGCAAGGTTGAACTTCCCCTAGCCGCGAGCTTCATATTTGCCGGGCTGCGCACCGCGACGGTGCTGGCCGTGGGCATTGCCACCATCGCAGCCGCAGTGGGAGCCGGAGGCTTGGGCGAGTTCATCTTCCGCGGCGTGGCTTCGGTCGACAACCGGCTGGTACTCGCCGGAGCAATCCCGGCGGCGCTCCTGGCGATTGCCGCCGACACCGGGCTGGGATGGGTGGAAAGCCGTTTGCGGGTTCCGGCCCCGGGACGCTCGTGAGATACGCTGCGGCCGTTTGTTCCGCGCTCATGCTCTTGGCCATCGCGGCCTGCTCTCCGCCCCGTCCCGATTATCCCGTGATCGGAGCCAAGAACTTTACCGAGCAGGTGGTGCTGGGCGAGTTGCTGGCCCAACAAATTGAGGCGGTCACCGGCATGAAGGTCGAGCGCCGCTTTTATCTCGCCGGCAGCTATATCTGCAACCAGGCGTTGATCGCGGGCCGCATCGACTCCTATGTCGAGTACACCGGAACCGCTCTGACCGCGATTCTCAAGCAGCCCGTCGATAAAGATCCGCAGCGCGTACTGGAAACGGTGCGGCGTCTCTACCAGCAGCGCTACCAGGTAGCGGTGACGGCTCCCTTGGGCTTCGAGAACACCTTTGCCATGGTCATCCGCGGGCAGGAGGCCCAGAAACTTCACCTCACCACGCTAAGCCAGGCGGTGCGTTACAGTCCGCAATGGAAGCTCGGGGTCGGCTACGAATTTGAACAGCGGCCAGACGGTTTACCAGGCCTGCAGCAAGCCTACGGATTGAAGTTCGACGGCTCGCCCCGGCTCATGGATTTGGGATTGCTCTACCGCGCGTTGAATGGCCGCCAGGTAGACATCATCGCCGGCAACTCCACTGACGGCCCCATCAAAGCCTTCCACTTGGCAGTCCTTCAGGACGATAAGCATTTCTTTCCTCCTTACGACGCCGTTCCGCTGGTGAGGCAGGATGCGCTGGATCGCTGGCCGAAGTTGAAGCTCGCTTTTGCCAGCCTGGCAGGCAAGATCACAGCAGAAGAAATGCAGACCATGAACGAAGAGGTCGACGGGCAGCATCGCGACCCAGCCCAAGTAGTAAGAGAATTCCGCCAATCCCACGGCCTGTAGCCTCAAGCAGAAGTTGGTGACCTGGACGGGTGCCCAGGTTCGCCAAAGCGTACCTGGGCCGAAAAGATGGGCGAAGCCCTTCCATTGCCCTCCCATTTTTGAGGAACCAACGCGGAAGATTAAAATCCACCTCTATGGCAGAGCCACTACCAGAACCGTGGCTGAGAGGCACGCTCTCGGAGGTGCCGGTAGTGCAGCGGGCACTCCTCCATTCCCTCGAAATGGCCCAGGAAGACACAGTCAAGTGGTGCCGTAATCTGGACGACCGCGAATTGCACGCGCGGCCCTTCGACCTACCCTCCGTAGCATTTCAGCTGCGGCACATCGCCCGCAGCCTGGATCGCTTTTGCACCTATGCGGAAGGAACACCACTTACCACGGCCCAATTTAAAGCCCTGGCCACCGAAATGGACGCTAGCGGAAACAAGAACTCCATCTTCAGCGAATTGGAACAAAGCCTGGACAGAACACGTCAGCGTCTGGACGCAATCGTCCGCCAACCACCGGATCTACCGGTAAGCATCGGGCGCAAAGCCCTACCCACAACCCTGACAGGACTACTCATCCACGCCGCGGAGCACACCCAGCGGCATGTGGGGCAGGCGATTACTACTGCCAAGCTGATTGTGGCCCAGAGAGGTTAGCCAAGCTCCGGAACACGGTCAACAATGTGCCCCATCTTTTCCTGCTTGACCTGGACATAACGTTCGAAGCTATCGAGCGGCTCAACCTCGGCGGAGATGCGTTCCACCACGCGAATACCCACGGATTCCAGAGCCTCGACCTTCTCCGGATTATTGGTGATGAGACGTACCGAGGTCACATTCAGTAGCTTCAGAACCTCGGCCGGCAGTTCGAACTCGCGGCAATCAGCCTTATAACCGAGCCTTTCATTGGCTTCGACCGTATCCAATCCCTGGTCCTGCAGCTCGTAGGCGCGCAATTTGGCCATCAACCCGATGCCTCGGCCTTCCTGCTGTTCGTAGAGCAGAATCCCGGCGCCCGCCTCGCCAATGGTGCGTAGCGCCAGTTCCAATTGCGGCCGGCAGTCGCAGCGCAGAGACCCGAAAACATCGCCGGTAAGGCACTGAGAGTGAATGCGCACCACCGGCGGTTCACGATGGATATCGCCCAGCACTAGCGCGATCGCGCCTTCGATCTTCCTGCTGACCGTAGTCATCCCCGGTCCGCATGGTTCCGGATCGACACGCGTACCTTCGAAGCCCAGAATGCGGAAATGACCCCAGCGGGTGGGGAAGTCCGCATCCGCCACTTTCTTAACACTTTCCAACGGCATAGTTAATTAGAGCCTCTTTCCCGGCCTCATGTCCAGCCGGGGAAACTGGCGTAAAGTAAGAGCGTGTATGAGCCTAAGCTCGTCCTCATAACACTGCTGATCAAGATGGGCGTGGCTGCAGCCGTCTCCGCGGTGACTGCCAGGGCGCTTACCTTCCAGCGTCTCCTGTTTGCCGAGCGGCGCACCACTGGTCAGACGCTCGGATTGCTGGCCTTCCTCTGTATTCCGCTGACATTGGGTGTGTGGATTCGCTTCGCGGTGCAAAACTTCTATGCTGCGGACATCGGTTTTGAAACCGTCATTATTCTGGGGATCCTCTTAGGTCCGCTCTCCGCTCTTTTCGGTGGGGCGGTGCTCTCCATCCCCTCCATGCTGCATCACGAGTACCTGACCTTGCCCTTTTTCCTCGCGGTGGCCATCGTTTCCGGCCTGTACGGGCGCGCCGTGGAGCCGGAAGAGGTATGGTCGTTTTCCCCCTTCATTGACCTCAGCATCTACCGTTGGGTACGGCGGAACCTGCTCGAGCCACGCTTCGATCGCCAGATCCTGCTGCTTATGCTGATCGTCGGGATGCAGATGGTCCGCATGTGGCTGGCTGCGCTTTATCCGGGGCGTCTATTCACTTTGGATTCCCACGGCTGGCTGGTTAAGCTGGCGATTTGCGTCTCCCCCGCGGTGGTTGTGGCCATCCCAATAAAGATCTGGAACTCGAGCCGCATTGAGATCAAGCTGAAGGAGCAGAAGCGGCTCGTTCTGGAGGCGCGCTTTGACGCCCTGCAGCGGCAAATCAACCCTCACTTCCTCTTCAACACCCTCAATTCCATCGCTTCGCTGGTCCGCTTCCGGCCCGAGATGGCACGGGAGATGATCGTGCAGTTAGGCAACATCCTGCGCGCGCTGCTCAAGGATCACGACGCCTACGTGCCCTTCCGCGAAGAGCTGAGCTTTACCGACGATTACCTGGGCATTGAAGTGGTGCGTTTTGGGGCGGAGAAGCTGCGCGTGGTGAAGGAAATCGATCCTGCCACCCTGGAGCTGCTGGTGCCTTGCATGCTTCTGCAACCGTTGATCGAAAACAGCATCAAGCATGGCCTGGAGCCCCGCCTGCAAGGAGGAACCATCACTCTGCGTAGCCGGATCCAGGGCGCCAAGATGATCGTCGAGGTAGAAGACGACGGCGTGGGTATGGCCGAAGGCCGGGCGCGGGAGGTAGGCTTTCCCAGCCGGGGAGCCGGTATCGGTATGCGCAATGTGCGCGAACGGCTGGAAGTGCTCTACGGCAACAGCGCCCGCTTCGAAGTTTTCAGCCGTCCTGGCCGGGGAACGCGCGTAACCCTGGAAATACCGATGGCCCCCAACGTACTGGTGCTCGCGGATCAGACCTCGGCGCGCGCCAGCACCCTTTCGTAATACTGCTCGTAGATGGGGATAATGCGCGTGGTGCAGTAGCGATCCTGCGCCGCTCGCCGGCCGGCCTCGGCCATGGCAGCGAGGCGGGTCTCATCGGCCAGCAATTCGATTGCGGCCGCGGCCATCGCATCCACATCGCCGACGGCGAATAACCGGCCGGTCACGCCGTCATCGATCAACTCCGACACGCCGCCCACCCGGGTAGCGATGGTGGGAACCTTGCAGGCCATGGCTTCCAGCGCTGCCAGCCCGAAGGATTCCAGTTCGCTGGGCATGATCATCAGGTCGGCCACCGGCAGTAGTTCGTGGACCCTCTCCTTTTTGCCCAGGAAGTGGACCCGGTTTTGGATGCCCTTGCTATTGACCAGCCATTCTGCCGAGGAGCGGTCCGGCCCGTCGCCGACCATCAACAAGCGTGCCGGCACCACTTGCGCGATCCGGGAAAAGACCTCAATGACATCGAGAATGCGCTTGACCGGGCGGAAGTTCGACAGGTGGATCAGGATCTTTTCTTCTGGATCTGCATAACGCGAGCGGGCGTCCGCGCGCTGGTCACCGAGAGGCTTGTATTCGTCGCAGTTGACGAAGTTGGGTATGACTTCGATCGGCCGCAGAATGCCGAAGTCGTGAACCGTCTTTTCCCGCAGGTAATTGGATATCGAAGTGACGCCGTCGCTCTCTTCGATACCGAAACGCGTAATGGGCAGATACGACCGGTCGAGACCGACCAGGGTGATATCGGTGCCATGCAACGTGGTCACGAAGGGCAAATGTCTGCGTTTTGCCAGCATCTGCCGCGCCAGCAGTGCACACACCGAGTGGGGAATGGCGTAGTGAACGTGAAGCAGGTCGAGCTCGTAATATTCCGCCACCTCCGACATGCGCGTGGCCAGCGCCAGATCATAAGGCGGGTACTCGAAGAGCGGGTAATTCGAGACCGGTACCTCGTGATAGAAGATGCCTTCTTCGCGCCCGGTAAGCCGGAAGGGTTGCGAATACGTAATGAAGTGCACCTGGTGACCGCGCGCAGCTAACTCAATACCGAGTTCCGTAGCGACCACGCCGCTGCCGCCATACGTCGGATAACACGTAATCCCAATCTTCATTCTCACCACCTAGTTGGACACAAGCATTCCCACGCCCAAACAGATTTGTCATCCCGACCGGAGCGCAGCTTAGGGGAGGGAACCTGCAGTTCCACTTGACCCCGCAACAAAACTTAAACCCGCTGCCCCACCTGATGAAAATCAGTAAGCGACAACTCCGGATCCCTCCTGACCGCCTCGGGAATGACCTCGAGCAAAGCGCTGCGTTCCTTCTCACGCGAGGTCAACAGCCGAGTATGCGCCTGCTCCAGCGCGCGGTCGCGATACCCCGGATGGCAAACCAGCTCCCATATCCCTTCTGGCATAGCGTGAAGCATCGAACGGAGCACATGCTCATCGAGACACCCGGTAGCCAAAACTCCGATCGACCCATCGGCGCTCAACATCCCATGTTCCTTGGTCAGCCTTAGGAACGCCTTTCGTTGACTTCTCATAGCGTGCACTTGCGCCCGCCGCCACGTGCTGGCGACCCGTGTAGCCCGCAGGCTCCATGACGGCTCAAAGGGATTGCGCACGCAGTCCACACCACAGTGCCGGGCCGCACGCAGCAGCGGAGCCAGCGCACGCGGAAACGCATGGATATGTTTGTGCGAGTCGATGTGGCTGACCGTAACCCCGCTCAACTGAATACGCCGTATCTGGGCGATGGCCTCCGCCTCGATCTCTTGCGCGCGAATGCGGCCGCGCATCAAGTCACGAAGAAAGCTTCCCACCGTCGGCCGAAACGAGAACGCCGCCGGACGCCGGGGATCGAGCAGGGAGGGGACCTCGTCCGGGCGGAGCAGCGGTGACCCGCCCACCAGCACGATATGGCAGCCCACGGAAAGCGCCGGTTGCGCAAAAGCGAGATACACTGCCGGAGAGAAGTAAGGAGCCGTGGCCATCAGCGTGGTGGAGCTAAGGGCGCCGGCTTGCTGAAGCTCAACGATGGCTCGGTTGACGCCTGGCGCCAGACCAAAGTCGTCTGCGTTGATAATCAGGCGCTTCATTTCCGCAAGTGTACCAAGGTCCGATTTGCTTTCTCGTGCATCAAAGGGTCAATCGCGTTGGACCGTTCGCGGACGAACGCGACACAGCGGCGAACTATTCACACGGTCAACCGATAGAGAGCGCTACAATAAGTTTTCTTTGAGCGGGGAGGGTCCGCAAGAATGTCCGGAAGATGGCTGCAGCGCAAAGGGCCCGGCTCAGCCGCGTATGCGTTCCTGCTGCTGTTGAGCGGCGCTGCACATGCAGCTTGGGCGGCACCCACTGACAACATCGTCTACCAGACTCCGAACACCTTCGATCCTCACTCCGGTCCGGCGCTGTTGATCCACCATTTGTCGCTTTTTGTGATGCAAATAACGGGAGCGATTTTTATAGTGGTCGCCTCTCTTTGGTTGTACGTCGTAGTCCGCTTCCGGCAGCGTGATCCCAACGATGACAGCGAGCCACCCCAAATCTATGGCAGCACCCAAATCGAGTTGGCCTGGACCGTGATCCCTGTCCTGATTACTGTGGTCCTCTTTTTCACCACAGCACGCTTTCTCTTTGCCATACAGGATCAGAAGATGCCGCCGACTGCCCTCAATGTCGACGCCGTAGGCCATCAGTTCTGGTGGGAGTTTCACTACAAAAATGCAGGGTTCACCACTGCCAATGAACTGCACGTACCACTCAGTACCGAGCAGTCCCCCAGGATCACCTCTCTAGGCCTGCTTTCCGCCGATGTGGTTCACAGCTTCTGGGTCCCCGAGTTGTTCGGCAAGATCGACATGTTTCCAAACCAGGTGAACCACATGTGGTTCAATCCCGATAGAGCCGGTATGTACGTGGGCCAGTGCGCCCAGTTCTGCGGCGTGGAACATGCCAAGATGCTACTGCGTGTCTACGTGCAGACCCCGGACGACTTCGACGCCTGGGTGAAAAATCAACAGCAGCCAGCGGTTCAGGACCCTGCAGTTGCCGAAGGGCGGCAGCTCTTTGAGTCACAATCCTGCATCAGTTGCCACGCAGTCCGCGGCACCGCCGCCCAAGGTAAATTTGGGCCCGACCTTACCCACTTTAAAAGCCGCGATACGCTTGCTTCCGGAGCCGCCGACAATACCCCGGCGAATCTCAAGCTCTGGCTCAAAGATCCGGACTATGTCAAGCCGGGAAGCCTCATGCCGGCGATGCAACTAAGCGATGACCAGATCGATAAGGTCGTCGCTTACCTCGACACCTTGAAGTAACGGAACCCGGGCCACTATAGACAGGAGTTTTCGGTTATGGCTGATTCGACTCTACCTATTGGGAGCGCCATCGACCTCACCCCGCCGAGTGAGTCGTACGGGACGTGGCTCGAACAGGTGCACAGTTGGGTGGTCACCGTCGACCACAAAAAGATTGGCTTGATGTACATCGCCTACGCCGTGGTCTTTTTGCTGGTCGGGGGCTTCGAGGCAATCTTACTGCGCATTCAGCTGGCCGTACCCCACAACCATTTCCTCTCCCCTGAGGTCTTCAACCGCATCTTCACCATGCATGGCACGACCATGGTCTTTCTCATGGGGATGCCGCTCATCATTGGATTTGCCAATTATCTGGTTCCCCTGATGGTCGGCGCCAGAGACATGGCCTTCCCCCGGATGAATGCCTTCAGCTTCTGGATGACCGCGTTGGGCGGTTTGATGCTGTACTACAGCTTCATTGGCGGAGTCGGCCTGCAAGGCGCCGGCAGCGCGCCCGATGTGACCTGGTGGGCATATGCACCGCTGACCGAACGCGCATTCTCGCGCGGGCACAGCACGGACTACTGGGCCTTGTCGCTGATCGTCTCCGGCTTCGGCACCGTCGGCGCCGCGGTCAACATAATTGCCACCACCATCTGTATGCGCTGCAAAGGCATGACCTTGTTTCGCATGCCGTTGCTGGTATGGCTCTACCTGATCGTTTCGGGAATGATTCTGATCGTCATCACCCCGTTGACCGCGGCGCAGATCATGCTGACCATCGACCGCTATCTCGGCGGGCACTTCTTCGACTCTCAGGCTGGGGGCGTGCCCGTTGTCTGGGCGCACTTTTTCTGGATCTTTGGCCACCCCGAGGTCTACGTGCTGGTGTTGCCGGCGTTCGCCATTGCTAACGAAGTGATTCCTGTCTTCTCCCGCAAGGCGATCTTTGGCTACCCGGCGATGGTGGCCGCATCCGCGGGCATTGGTTTGATCAGCCTGAGCGTGTGGGCGCACCACATGTTCACCGTGGGCATGACCTCGGCGCAGAACGCATTCTTCGTGCTTTCGACCTCACTGGTCGGTGTTCCCACCGGAATCAAGATTTTTAACTGGATCGCCACCATGTGGGGAGGCAAGATACGTTTTGCCACGGCTATGCTTTTCTGCACCGCCTTCCTCATTCAGTTCCTGTTCGCGGGGTTGACCGGAATCATGCTTTCCGTCGCCCCGTGGGACTGGCAACTGCACAACTCTTATTTCGTGATCGCCCATTTCCACTATGTTCTGGTCGGAGCCATCGTCTTCTGCTTCTTCGGAGGGTTCTACTACTGGTTCCCGAAAATGACCGGCAAGATGCTCAACGAGCGGCTGGGCAAGTGGCATTTCTGGCTGTTTCTGATCGGCTTCCACGTGTGTTTCGACCTCATGCACATCCCCGGGCTGCTGGGCATGCCGAGGAGTATCTACACCTATGAGCCCGGCCGCGGCTGGGACAACTGGAACATGATCGTATCCATCGGAGGCATGATTCAGGGAGTGGCCACGCTGATCTTTGCCTACAACATGGTGTATTCGTACTTCAAAGGCCCGGACGCGGGCCCCGACCCCTGGGATGCCTGGACGCTGGAGTGGGCAACCTCATCGCCGCCGCCCGAGTACAATTTTGCCAGCGCGCCGGTGGTGGCCAGCCGCAGACCGTTGTGGGACCTGAAGCACCCGGAAGATCCGGACTCCCGGTACGAATGATTTCGATCGTTGAGGTTATATAGAGGATGAGCGCCACCACCATTCCCCTGGCTCACCGGCCAGCCAACGAAGATTGGGTATTGCCCTATCACGGCACCGTCGCGATGGCGGCGCTCATCGTTGCCGAGAGCGCGATCTTCACTATCTTTGTCGTTGCCTACATCTACTACATAGGCAAGAGCGTCTCCGGGCCGCTGCCGCGCCAGGTTCTTGAACTCCCCATCTTTAACACCGTATGCCTGCTCTCCAGCAGCTTCACCATCTGGCTGGCGGAGCATTCCCTGAAGAAGAGCGCGACGGCGGCCTTCCGCCTCTGGTGGGCGCTCACCGTGGTTCTGGGCGCGATATTTCTCGTCGGTACCGGTCTCGAATGGAAGAAGTTGATCTACCACGATGGGCTGACCATCAGCACCAACCTCTTTGGCACCACGTACTACTCGCTGGTCGGTCTGCATGCGAGCCACGTCATCGTCGGCTTGACCATGCTTTCGATCGTGCTGATCTTTTCCCTCACCGGGAAGCTCAGGAGTGAGCACTCGAAACAACTCGAGGTGCTCTCGCTCTATTGGCACTTTGTCGACGGGGTCTGGGTGGTCGTTTTTACTGTCGTCTACATCATTGGCCGCTGAGAAGAAAGAGAAGAGAAGCAATGGAAGAGCCACAGGCACACAACGGCATATCCGATGAAGTAGTACAACTGCCGACGCCGACCGCGTGGCCGCTGGTATTGGCCCTTGGCCTGACCTTTGGCTTCGCGGGGCTGGTGACCAACGCGGGCATAAGCATCCTCGGAGGGGTGCTCATCGTTGCCGGCTGCGTGGGGTGGTTCGGCCAAGTGTGGCCACATGCACAGCATATTGCGGTTCCGGTGAAAGTCCAGAAATTCCACTACACCAGCGTGCGCACCAAGGTTGCCCGTATCGAAGTGGACGAAAGCCATCGTGCGCGCTTGCCCGTCCACACCCCTTCAGTGATAGCGGGGGTCAAGGGAGGCATCGCAGGCGGCGCCGCGATGATCGTGCCGGCGCTGCTTTATGGACTCATCGCTTACCACAGCATTTGGTATCCGATAAATCTTTTGGGAGGCGCGGGAGTCGCCGGCTGGACCAATCCCACCCTCGCGGAGATCACGCACTTCCGCCTGAGTGCACTCATCTTTGCAACCGTCATCCATGTGGTGGGGTCGCTGCTGATCGGCCTCCTGTATGGGGCGATGTTGCCTATACTGCCTCGGCATCCCGTCATTCTTGGGGGCATAATCGCCCCGCTTTTTTGGACCGGCGTGCTTCACTCGGCGCTCCCCCTGATCAACCCCTTTCTCGCCGACCGCATCGATTGGTGGTGGTTTGTCGCCTCCCAGGTGACGTTTGGCTTGGTGGCGGGCTGGGTTGTGGGGAAGCAAGTCCACATTCGCACCGAGCAATATCTGCCCTTCGCTGCACGCATCGGATTGGAGACACCGGGAATGATGGAAGAAGACCGTCGGGAGGATGGACCGAAGTGACGCCGCGCCTCCTCATGTTCGCCTTCTGTATGACTGTCGTTGGCTGCGGGCAGCTCCCCGGCCATCCCAAGCCCGGGCCGGAGGTGCCGCGTCCCGAGTCGGTGGTGGACTTTGCTACGCTCTACGTCCAGAACTGCTCCGGCTGCCACGGCGCCCAGGGGATGAACGGTCCGTCCTACCCGCTGGCGAATCCCGCTTATGAGTCGCTGGTCGATGAGCAAATCTTGCGTCAGACAATCGCCAACGGAGAACCGGGCACGCACATGCCTCCCTTTGCCATTAGTGCCGGGGGCAGCTTGACCGACCAGCAAGTAGACGCACTGGTGAACGGCATGCGCGCCGCCTGGTTTAAGTCGGGAACTCTCGAAGGCGCCAACCCACCGCCCTACAAGGCTGCCAAGGCGGCTGATACCGCTCACGGCCAGCAGGTGTACACGACCTACTGCGCCTCGTGCCACGGCGCCGCCGGAGCATCGGTTAAAAGCAAAGCAGGCTCGGTCACGGATCCGGTCTTCCTGTCACTGGTCAGCGACCAGGTCCTGCGTACCGTGGTGATTGCCGGGCGGCCGGACATCGGGCAGCCGGACTGGAGAAGCGATCTGCCTGGACATCCGATGAGCGATCAGGAAGTGACCGACGTGGTGGGCTGGCTCTCCAGCCAGCGTCCCGGCGCACAGCCGAACAAAGCCGGAGGAGGCTCGCAATGAGCGACGAGAAGGCAGCGGTAACCAGGCGGTGGGTATTGGTGTCGATCGGCGCTCTGCTGAATGGCGCGGTTGCTGTGTTAGTCGCCATCCCTGTGGTGGGCTACTTGCTCGGACCGATTCGCAAGAAAGGCGGTTACAATTCCTGGATCGATCTGGGTGATATTGCTCAATTTGAATTGGGACAGACGCGGCTGGCCAGCTTCGTCAACCCCAAGAGCATGCCGTGGGACGGCGCCACCGCCAAGGCTGCCTGTTGGGTACGAAGGACCCAGGAAGAGAAGTTCCAGATTTTCGCTATCAACTGCGCTCACCTGGGCTGCCCGGTACGCTGGTTTCCTCAGTCCGAGCTGTTTATGTGCCCATGCCACGGAGGTGTCTACTACGCCGATGGCTCGCGCGCCGCAGGGCCGCCGCCGCGAGGCCTCTTCGAATACGCCTATAAGGTGCAGAACGGAAAATTGCTGATCGATGGCGGCCAGATGCCCACTCTAGCGACAAGCGCCTCAATACGGAAAGAGAGCTCCGCATGCACTGGCTGAAGCAAGCTTACGACTGGTTAGAGTTCCGGTTGAAATTGGAAGGACCGATCAAGGACACGGTCCTTCACCCGGTGCCGAAGAACACCGCCAGCTGGTGGTATGTCTTCGGCAGCGCCAGCTTCGTTCTGTTACTGCTACAAATCGTCACTGGCATCCTGCTCGCCATCGTCTATGTTCCCTCGGCAGGCGAGGCCTGGAACAGCCTGCAGGTGCTGAACCAGCAGCTCCCGCTGGGATGGTTCTTACGTGCGATGCACGGCTGGGGATCGAACTTCATGGTCGCCGTGGTGCTGATCCATATGTGCCAGGTCTTCCTCTTTGGCGCCTACAAGTTTCCCCGCGAACTCACCTGGATCTTGGGAGTGTTTCTGCTCTTGATGACCTTGGGTATGGCATTTACCGGGCAAGTGATGCGTTTCGATCAGGATGCCTATTGGGGGCTGGGGATTGGCGCCTCGATCGTGGCCCGCGTCCCGCTTATAGGTGGCCCGCTCGTCGACCTGCTGTTAGGGGGACCGATCATTGCGGGACCTACACTCACGCGCTTCTTTGCCCTGCATGTCTTTGTCATTCCGGGAATGATGCTGGCCTTCGCCGCCCTGCACATCTGGATGGTCGTTGGACTGGGTATCAACGACTGGCCCATGCCGGGACGGATCGTCCGGCGCAGCACGTATATTCAGGAGTACCACGAGCTGACGCAGAAGGACGGCATTCCTTTCGTACCCGGTGCGGTGTGGAAAGACATGATATTTTCCGCCGCGATCCTGGCTGCGGTGGCGCTCTGCGCAGTGTTTTTGGGACCGTTTGGACCGACCGGCTTTCCCGATCCAACCATCATCCAGACCGTCCCCAAGCCGGACTTTTTCTTCCTGTGGCTTTACACCATTCTCTCCTTCCTCCCTGAGAACCTGGAGACGCCGTTCATATTGATTGCTCCGGCCTTAGGGATATTGTTCCTGCTGGCGTTGCCGTTCTTTGCTGGGGAAGGGGAGAAGAGCTGGCACCGGCGGCCCATCGCTGTGTTGTCAATCACCGTGCTAGCCGTAGGCTTTGCGGTGTGCGAACACCTGGGCACCTACACTCCCTGGAGTCCGGAGATGCAGGCCTGGAGTGGAGATACCGTCCCCGTGAAATATGTGCATGGGGCCACGCCGCTGGGGAGGCAGGGCCAGATTGTCTTTCAAGAAAAGCAATGCCGCAACTGTCACATGTTAGGCGGAGTGGGCGGCCAGCGCGGCCCAGCGTTAGACGGAGTGGCCACCCGGCTGACCTACGACCAGCTGGTGCGCCAGGTGCTGCAGGGAGGAGGAAACATGCCCGCTTACGGAAAGAATCTTTCCCCGCCCGAGGTAACGGCGCTGGTAAGCTTCCTCGAAACCCTGCATCCCGACGGCCAAAGCCCAGCCCGTGACGCCTCGCAGCAATACATAAGCACCGGAGAACTGGATCCTCCGCCACAACATTAGAAAGAAGCCGCAGGCCCCCTCCACAGCGCAGCGGAGGGACCTGCGGCTTCTCTCTCGTTCCCACATAACAATGACGAGGTGATCAACCAATCTAAACTTTGTCATCAAGAAGCCGACTTGCCTGTGGCAGTTGAGAAAGAAATGACACCGCGAAATCGCCATGGATGCGAGGCCCGGAGGGCCGACCGCCAAACGTGAGCCCAGCCCGGAAGGGCTGGGGCTCACGTCCGATGATGACCTGAGCGCAGTAGGCGCGGCACTAAACCTACGCCGCTCGCATCTTTGTCATCCCGAGCGTAGCCGAGGGACCTGCAGTTCCCCTCGACCCGCCGCCAAACTCACCTCCAAAAACGCTTTCTCATCCAATGGCAGAACCCGTAACACAAGCCGCATGGAACTCCTGGTCCTTTCCCTTCTGGGCCACATCGGGCCTGTGTGCTTCCGCTCTCCTCTATCTCCGTGGCTTTCGTAAAATACGGCGCACCCGCCCCCACCTCTTTCCGTTCTGGCGCGCCTGGTGCTTTCTTGGCGGCCTTTTCTCTCTCTACCTGGCTGTGGGTTCGCCCATCGATTCGCTGGACGACGTGCTGTTGTTCGCCCATATGACACAGCACCTGATCTTTATGTCAGTCGCGCCGCCGCTGCTTCTTTTAGGCGCACCGGCGGTTCCATTCTTGCGTTCGCTACCGCCTTGGCTGCTTCGCGGCGTTCTTGGCCCGCTCTTTCGCATGCCGTGGTTGCACCGGCTATTCCGCTTCCTCACCCATCCCGTCTTCGCATGGCTGGCAATGAACATCGCCTACCTCGGCTGGCACCTTCCTACGGCCTACGAACTGGCGCTAAGCTCGGATTCCTGGCACACGCTCGAGCACGCCTGCTTTTTTGTCACCGGACTCCTTTTCTGGTTTCCCCTGGTTCAGCCGTGGCCCAGCGTCAGCCGCGGCTCCCGCTGGTTATTATTGCCCTACCTGGTCGCCGCGGACCTGGTGAATACGGTATTTTCCGCTTCGCTCACCTTCGCCGGGAAAGTGATCTATCCCAGCTACGCCGCTGCCCCCAGAGTCTTTGACATCTCCCCCCTGGCAGATCAGGCCGCGGCCGGCGCGCTCATGTGGGTCATCGGCTCAATCTTCTACCTTGTGCCTGTGGCGTGGATCGCGGTCCAGTTACTCTCGCCGCGCCATACTGCTACGCCGGCATCGCAAAGCCTGGTGTAACCTACAGCCCTGAGACCAAATGATTCACCCGCCGAACCCGCTCATCGCGTTAGGAGTGGTCGCGTCCACCGGCGCCACGGACGCGGTCTATGTGCTTTTCACCGCTGCCGTGGCCGCGCGCCGCAGAACCGTTGCCGCCAGTTGGAGCAGCGTCTGGTACCTGCTCTCAGCCTTTGCCGTGATCAGCTACACCGGCAACCCCATCTATGTGGTCTTTGCAGCGATCGGCTCCTGGCTCGGAGCCTACGGGGCGGTCACATGGTTAGGCACGGCTGACGTAAAGAGCGCCTCGGCAAAGCCTCACCCTTGAATGACTCCCCGCGATTTGTGTTAACTTTTGCAGGGGAAACGACATGGCAGAAACCGTTGCGCAAGCAAAGTACACCAAGTGGAATGACATCGAAGTAGAACCCTTGAGCCCGCTCATAGGCCGGCAGATGGTTGTGGGCACCAACGTGATGGTTGCCCGGGTCCTGCTCAAGAAGGGCGCGAAAGTGCCCCAGCATAGTCATCACAATGAGCAGGTCACCTACGTCCTGGAAGGCGCATTGCATTTCTTCATCGATGGCCGGGAAATCACTGTGTCCGCCGGTGAAGTGCTATGCATCCCGCCCCATATGCCGCACGAGGCTATCGCGCTCGAGGACACGGTCGACCTGGACATCTTCAATCCCCCACGGCAGGATTGGATCGACAAAGACGACGCCTATTTGCGCCAGGATACAAACAAGTAGCCAGGGGAAAACCAAGTGGATTTGGGATTGAAGAACCGCAATGTCATCGTCGCTGCGTCAAGCGACGGTATCGCGCGGGCGGCGGCGGAAAAATTCGCGGCCGAGGGGGCAAAGGTGGCCATGTGCTCGCGCGATGCCGCAAAGCTGAACGCTGCAGCCGCGCACATTCGTGAACGCTACGGCGTCCCAATACTGGCTGAACGATTAGACGTAACGGATGCTGCCGCGGTCGAAGCCTTTGTCAAGCGAGTCGCGCAGGAGTTCGGCGGCGTTGATGTTTGCGTGACCAACGCCGGCGGGCCACCGGCAAAGATGTTTTTCTCCACCACCACCGAGGAGTGGCATCGCTCGATAGAACTAAACTTCATGAGCATCGTCCACTTCGCCCGCGCCGTCCTGCCGTGGATGCAGAAGAACAAATGGGGCCGCCTGGTGACCATCACCTCCATCACCGTGCGCCAGCCGGTCCCCGATCTCATCTACTCGAATGCGGTGCGCGCCGGAGTCCTTGGCCTGGTCAAAAGTCTCTCCAACGAGTTTGGCAAAGACGGCATCACCGTCAATAACGTGGGACCCGGCTACACTGCGACCGAGCGGTTGAAGCAGCTCATCGAAAAGCGCGCAAAGGACCTGGGCACGAGCCCTGCAGAGTTCGAATCACGCCTGGTGGAAGACGTGCCTCTAAAGCGCGTCGGACAACCAGAAGAGCTAGCCGACGCAATCGTCTGGCTTTGCTCCGATCGTGCATCTTACATCACCGGCCAGACCGTACTGGTCGACGGAGGCGCGTTCAAAGGCCTCTAGTTGTCAATGATGGGACGGCAACGTTAGGGAGAGCAATGAACCATTTTCCGTACCGATAACGAGGGCTGGGTGCCCCATTCAAGCCGTGTCTTGGCTTGAGTAGGATACCGCAGCTCCCCATCCCCGGCGTCCGCAGTTTCCGTTGAGGTAATTGCTTTGATCACTGAAGCGAAGCCAGGCCGCATCGCCATGCTTGCGTCCCATCTCACAATCGCGCTCCTTCTAGCACTCTCCACTCTGCTATGGGCCCAAGCCAGCCCCAACATGGCCCCCGGCTACCAACAGACCTACGACCGCCTCCTGCAACAGATTCGCCAGATCGCCATCTTCGACGACCACGGCCATCCCGGCTTCGCCGAAGATACTGACGTCGACGCAATGGCCTCTCCCCCCGGCCACGCTCCTCTGCGCCTGAGCCTGGACAATCCCGAGCTGATCGCCGCCTCAAGAGATCTCTTCGACTACCCGTTCTCCGATAACAGCCCCGAGCACATCAAATGGCTGGTTGCCAAAAAAGCAGAGTTGCGCCGCACCTACCCCGGTTATCAATACTTCGACCGCATTCTGGACAAGCTCAACGTCGAGACCATGATGGCCAACCGGGTCGCCATGGGAAACTACCTCGACCCCAGGCGTTTCCACTGGGTCTTTTTCGTCGACTCGTTTCTATTCCCGCTGGACAACAGCGAGTTGACCGCGCGCAACATCGACGAAGGTGTCTATGTTCCCTTGCAGGAGAAGAAGCTGAAGCGAGAACTCTCCCAGGCGGGCCTGAACGCATTACCCGGAACATTTCCCGCCTACCTGGCCTTCGTCAGCAAGATCCTGGAGCAGAACCGCAGCCACGGCGGGGTCTCGATCAAATTTGAGATCGCCTATTTCCGCACACTGCACTTCGAAGATCCGCCCCAGTCCGAAGCGGCAAGAATCTACGACCGCTATCATGCCGGCGGGAAGCCCTCGGCGGCAGAACACACAATCTTCGAAGACTATATGTTTCGCTACCTGCTGCGGGAAGCAGGCCGCCTCCACCTGGCAGTACAAATTCACACCGCGGTGGGCACCGGCGACTTCTACAGCGTGACCGGGGGCAACGTTCTCAATCTTGAGAACGTACTGCGCGACCCGCGCTACAGCAACGTGAACTTCGTGCTGCTACACGGCGGCTATCCATTCCAGAACCAGGCCATCTGGCTTACAGCGCGAGAGAATGTCTATCTCGACTCATCGTTGATGGGCATCTACCTGTACCCCAAGGATCTGGCGGAGGTGCTCCGCCACTGGCTGCTGCTCTATCCCGACAAAGTCGTCTTCGGCTCCGATGCTTTCCCATTCAATGAAGCCATCGGTGCGGAAGAAAGTGACTGGCTGGCGGTAGAATCCGCGCGCACTGCGCTCGCCGCAGCACTCTCCGGGATGATCCTCGATGGGGAAGTGACCGAGCAGCAGGCTCTGAAATTTGCTCACGGCTACCTGCATGACAACGCCGCCCGTATCTATCCACAACCCGTGCAGTAGGCCTCGACCGGCTGCTGAACAACTCTCTAAGAAGGGCGCGGCTATGGCCTTACGGCACGGCTAAACAGCTTGCGGAAAAACTCCGGCTTTTGAAGGGTACGGGCTTCAGCCCGTATGTAAGTGGTTTCAAATAGGTTCGGCTTTAGCCGCTGAGGGGACTTCTTTGATCGCCCTCCCGACTTTTCCGCAGCCTGTAAACTCGTGCCCTTCGTTCAACGAGTCCTCCCTAGCGGAGAAACTGATCGACGAATCCCTCTCCCAGCCCAACGGAGGTGTAGTGGCGGCGACACAGATCAATCTTGGTAAATACGTCCTCGTATCCCAGAACTCCGCCGTCGGGATCGACGTAGATCATCGCGCCATTCACCTGAAAGAGCGTAATCATCTCCGGAACGTCCGGTTCGACTACCAGCGTATGCGTCTCGCCCGGAGTCTCGTATACATAAGAGCCCTCCGTGGCCGTCCAATCATGCTCCAGGTAATGCCAGCTGCCTTTCAATACAAATCCGTGGACAGGCTGCGGATGCCGGTGGCGCGACAGCACACCCGACTTGCGCACCCGCAAAAGATTCATCCAATAACCGCGGCTGGCGGATAAGCACAGCGGACGAAACCATACATTTTCCATCTGCGGCACCCACAAACGCTCATCCTCTGGGATGGCGTTGGGGATGACCAGCTCAGGAAAGCATTCCTTCGGCTGCGGATGCCGGTAGGCAATCCGCGCATCCGCCTTGCTTTGCTCCGCAACCGGACGATTCACAGTGAGATTGCTCATCAGTAGACCCTCGCTTTCATACTGCTGCATAGCCTCCATCGACAGGCAAGATCGCTCCCGTGATGAAGCGTGCTGCGTCGGAACAAAGAAATACCGCCGCTCCGGCAACATCTCCTGGCTCACCCCAACGCTGCATGGGGGTGCGCTGCAGGATAGCGGCAGACCGGCCATCATCTTCAACCAGCCCTCGCGTAAGCTCCGTGGCAATCCAGCCCGGAGCAATGGCATTCACCCGAATGCCTTCCGGCGCCCAGGCAACCGCGAGAGCCTTGGTTAATTGTGCCACCCCACCCTTCGAGGCCGTGTAGGCGGGAATCAACGGGCCGCCAAAATAGGAGAGCATCGAAGCGGTATTAATGATAGTTCCGCGCGCCGCGGCAAGCTTCAGGCGCGCCGCGACACACATACGCATGGTCCCGGTCAGGTTGACGTCGATGACCTTTTCAAAGTTGGCCATATCGTATTCCGCGCCGCCGCGAAAAATAATTCCGGCGCAATTGATGAGAACAGCTAGCTCACGAAACGGCTCCAGCACCGCCGCGACCGACTCAGCAGAAGTTACATCAAGCTTGACTGCCGAAAGATGCCGTCTGCGCGGAATTGCGGCGACTTGCTCATCGGTGAGGCCGGTGGCCGTTACCTCGTAACCGGCACCGGCCAATGCGATCGCGATGCCAAGTCCAATTCCCGTGGTGCCTCCGGTGACCAGTGCTCGCCGCCGCGAAGACGCTTCTGACATCAAGGTTTAGTCCCCGCTCTTCGCGTCGAATGGTATTACAAAGCTCACCCGCAAGTCACGTCCGCGGCTCACTCACCACGCAGTACTGTTTGCCAACATAACCTGATGTGGGCGCCTTCCGCAAATAGGCCAGCTCTCCGTTGAAGTCCTTCGCCGCCGTGTTGGTGAATTGAACATCCACAATGCTGGCGGACCCCAGCGCCCTTCGGACAACGCGCTCCGGCAAACAATGCATTTGCATCTCACCCGTACCAGCGCTCACCGCGGCTCTGATCCTGGACCGTAGACGAAGAACGTGGCGGACGCGAAGCAGCAGGGAAGAGGCATCCGGGGCGGCAAACGAGTCTTGTACTCCAAAGAGGAGTACTCCACCCGGCGCCAGTACTCGTACAAATTCCCGCAAGTAAGCCATCGAAAACCGCCGCGGCACATGTTGCAGAACAATATTGCTGTAGATGAACGAGAAGCTCGAGTCGGCGAAGGGCAGTTCTTCTTCGCGGTTAGCCACGTAACGGCAATGTGCATACCGGTTCAGAGATTTCGCCTTGTCAATCATCTGCTGGGAAATATCCACGCCCACACAAGAAGCAAAACGCGGCGCCAGCGCCTGCGTTACCCGGCCAACACCACACCCGAAATCCAAAGCCTTGCCCGCGTAATCAGGAGTGCAGCGAATCGATGCAAGGTGATGCATAACGGTCTCTATCTCCGCTTCCCCCGTGGCCATGAACTCGTCTACATCCCATTTGCCAGCTGCCCGGCGGTGGTCGGTGAGAATGGCGAAGAGAGCATCGCGCTCGGCGAGCGATTCCCAGTTGTTCTTAAGTGTCTCGAGATCCATCACGAATTCCTCCCTCGTCACGGAACCGCAGGCCTACGAGCCACCGCGGTAAACCACAGGCTGCGGCCGCAGTCGGTGCCGTAGAGCAATGTCTTCGAGCCCTCCTCCCACGACGGCTGGATTTGATTGCACGGCACGTCCGCAAGCCTGCGCGTCGAACCGGTCCTCTGATCGCGCACCCACAGATTCCATACCCCACGCTCCAGATGGCTATAGGCCATCCAATGGCCATCCGGCGACAGCGCCGGATAACGAGACTCCCCCAGCAGGAGCGGCGCGTTGGCGTGCATTCCGTCGGTCAAATAAATCTGCGGGGGGCGCCCGTTCTCCACGGCAGAAAATGCGTACTCCTTTTCAGAAAGAAACGAAGCTTCGTAAACATTGCGCGAGAGCGGCGTGAGCGGGACTTCGACCGCGGCGTCGGAACGAAATTCTCGGCGCACCACCAACTGTCCTCTGCCCGCGTGGTCGCGCACGAAAGCGAGGCTCTGCCCATCGGCCGAGAGCATCGGCTCACGCGCGTCGTCTACCACCGTGCGTGCCGGCTCACGCAGGTTAACAATCGCGGAGTGCGGACGTAACCCTCGCTCTACCCAGATATCAACGGAGTTGCCGGCGTACGAAAGATCATCATCCGCGGAGTGACCAAGCGAGAGCGCATCCTGATCCTGCCACGCCAGGTGGTATCCGCTCTGAGTAAATGCGACGTAGCGAACCTCTGTCCCCTGCGATCCTGGGTTCGCTGTCAGTAGTGCTTGCGTCCGCAGTGGCAGCCGGTACGCATACTCCCGCCGCATGGCCTGCTCAATATGAAGACTCGAGCGCACGCTGAATATCAGGGCAGCTGCCATGGCGCCCGTCCACGCGTAGTGAGTCCAACCCCAAGAGGAGTCCTCAGCCCGCTGGTCGCTCCATAGCAGGAGATAGATTCCCAAAAGAAGTGCGAGCACCAGAGGAAGTCGAGGAACGTACAGCAGGATCATCGGGCCAACCATTGCAGTCGGGCTGCCCACAGGAAAACCAATGCCAAGATAAACAATCAGCAAAACGGCCAGCCATCCGTAGCACTCGCGTTGCAGCAAGAGTGCCGTCAGCACGCACACCGGCAATGCCAGGAGCACAAAGTTATACGACGCCGGTATGGTGGAGATGGCCAACGCCGCTACCAGGAGCGCCGACCACTCCAACAAAATTTGATCCTGAGCGCGATCCTGTCTGCGAATCAGCAAGATGGCGGGCCCCAGAGCCAGCACTTGCAGAGTCGGTTGCAGCAGCGCGTAGCACAGCGGAGAGTTGTGCCACGGCTGCGGATTCCATTGCGGCTCGGCCAAAAATAAATAATGCAGAACGCTGGAAATCGAGGCACTCGCTGTCGCGTAAGGCGGCAGCCCCTCACCGCGCAACGTCCAGGGTAGAATCTCATGCAGGTAGGTTCGATGCAGGTTCCAACCGAATACGGCCACAGAGGCGCCGAGTGCGGCTGTCACTGTAACCACCCCTGATACCAAAGCACGCCACGCCCGCCGACGCAGAAAAAAGATAAAGAACAGTACGGGAAAGATCTTTGCTGCCGCGGCGATCGCTACCAGGGCACCGGCTAAAACATAATACTCACGCAGATAGGCCCAGCAACCGCCCACGATCAACAGCAGCAGAAGCAAATAGAACTGGCCATACAGCAGATTGCGATGAAGCGGAAAACTCAACGCGAAGACCAGCGCAATCCGCCGGTAAGGTAATCCGCTTAGGGAGCGCAGCAGCCAGCAAAGCGGAACCAGCAGCGCCAGGTTCACCACCAACCACACATGCTTGGCGGTCAGGGGAGCCAGCCCGGTAAGCGGCCACATGACTAGCGTCGAGAACGGTGTAATTGGTACTAGCCCGATCACCCTGGCATCCAGCGCGCGATGGTCCTTCTCGCGTTGCAGCCAAACCCACTCATACAGCCGCGCAGTGTCGGACCCCTCATGAGCAATGCGTGCCGACAAATAGTAGTTAGGGAAATCGGTATTCAGCTTGCCCCATGCTCGCGGCATGGTGTGTAGGCCCAAATAAAGCAGTGCCAGCAACAGCACGCCGCGTTCCAGCCAGCCGACGACACGATGATTGGGGAGCGCATGCACAGCCCATCGTCGCAGGACCAGCGATCGGCAATTGTCACCGCCTTGTCACTTCAAGGTCATAACTTCTCAGGCGTCAAGGTTTGGCCCCGGCCGGGTGGATCCAGATCGCATTGCCGCCGCCCGAAACCATGTGGATGTCGAGGACCGTCGTGCGATCCACCGGGCGTTTACTGAAGCTGATATGGGTCGCGTTGCTCCCTGCATCCGGAGCGTCGGCATAAATCTCAGCTACATACTTGCCGTCGCCCAGGAAGTCCAGCGGCACTTTGCTGTTTCGCTCTTCCCAATTCGTCAGCGAGCCAACATACCAATCCTTGCCGCTCCGTCGAGCCAGGGTGATATAGCGCATGGGAAGCCCGTCAATCACCCGCACCTCGTCCCACGTAGTTGGGACCTGCTTGATGAAATCGAAGGCCTTCTGTCCCTTGTACTGCTCCGGATAGTCAGAAACCATCTCCAGGGGACTCTCGAAGACCACATACAGCGCCAGCTCTTGCGCGCGTGTTCCCAGCGACATCGGCATGGTGTTCCGGCCGATAAAGTTTTCCAGGTTGGTGTTGTTGAAGGCGCCGGGTGTGTAGTCCATAGGACCAGCAAGCATGCGAGTGAAGGGAAGCGTGGTGTTGTGTACTGGAGTGACGCGGTCTGACCACTTGGAGTACTCCTTGCCCATCACGGCTTCGCGAGTGACTAAATTAGGATAGGTGCGCCGCAGTCCGTCGGGCTTGAAGGCTCCGTGGTAGTCGATCATGAGATGGTGCTCGGCGGCCTTCTCCACCACCCGTCGATACCAATCCACCATCCACTGATCGTCGCGGTTCATGAAGTCGATCTTGACCCCGGCGACACCCCACTTTTCAAACAGCGGAAAGGCTTGGTCCATGTATTTGTCCACCGACGTCCAGTGCGCCCAAAGCCAGATGCGCACATGGTTTTCCTTCGCGTAGCGCAGCAATTCAGGAATATCGACGTTGGGGTTGAAGCGGGTAATGTCTGCCGGATCGGCATAATCGCCAAACTTGGCCCCAGGCGTCGAGCGAGCCCAGCCGGCATCGATAAGCATGTAGGGAAAGCCCGAATCCGAGGCAAACTCAATGTAATGCTTTAAGGTTGCAGTGTTCATTCCCGGGGTAAAATCAACCCCCGTCGCCCAGTCGCCCGACCACCAGTCCCAAGCCGACTTGCCCGCCTTAATCCAGGAGGTATCCGCGATCTTCGAAGGGGGATTCAGGTTGAGAATGATGTTCGACTCGATCAGCCCCCCGGGCACGTCCCCGATCATCAGCACTCTCCACGGCGACTGAAAGGGCGCCGTTGCGTCCACCACAACTCCGGGCGTATCCACCTTTGGCGATAGCGTGGCCTTCAGGCTGAAGAGCGGCTTATCGCTGCGCAGATACATGCCCGCATAGTTATCGATATCCGCCTCGGTAATCGCCACCCAGCCGGTACCGGGCACCTCTGCCAGCAGCGGCAGTGCAACCAGCCAGTCCCGGTGCAGGCTGCCGACGGTCCTCATCTGGTAATCATCCTCATACGAGGATTGAAAGCCGCTCACGACCAGCGGGTACAGGGTCGCGTCCTTGCTGTAGCGGAACTGGGTACGTTCGCCGGTGATGCGCACACTCTTGATGGACGGCTGTTCAGGCACGATGTACCGAAAGGCCACGCCGTCATCGAACGCCCGCACCTCGACCGATAGCTTGGATCCCGATTCGCCCTCAAAATCCGCCACCAGGGAGTTGTAGTGGTCCCGGACCTCCTTGGTCTTACCGACCGGGATGGTATAGGTCTCATCTGCGCTCCCCGGCTTCGAGCCCAGGTAGTGCATGCCCGTACCAAGCGCCGGCAGCCCCTCGAGATCCAGACCGAGTTCCCCTTCATCGAGCAGCCGCTTGCCACGGAAATCGACCGAGTAATGCAGCGCGGCCGCATCCGGTCCCTGAACTTCCATTAGAAAGGGCAAAAACGATCTGTCCATTAGGAGAGGCGACCTGCCACCGGTTCTGCCCGGCATCCTGAGCTGGAGCAAGCAGGGCGGCTGCCAAAACAAAGCAAAACACCAGGGAAATCCGCAGAAAGGTCATAGTTTCTCCGCGTCGAATGGTATTACAAAGGTTCCTTTGCTTCCAATCAGGAACTCCCGGCGCCCCCCGCCCCGGAAATACCTGTCCCAACGTTATGTCTTAGGCGTACAGTGTTCAGCGAATTCCATTTCATTCCGAGGGGGCTCCCATGTTGAAGCCTTTCCTGATCCTTTCCTCCGTGCTCCTAACCGGCGCTTTGGCGTCAACCCTGCAGGGGCAGCAGGCCGCAACTCCTGCTCCGCCGTCTGCCACTCCTGCTCCCCTCCCTCGTCGTCCGCGTTCCAAGTCCCGTTGGAAGCCGTAAATCAAGTTAACCCTATGAAACCCACCGCCGAATCCCTGGCCCGGGCCAAGAAAATCTACGGTTACGAGTGCGCCTTGTGCCATGGAGATGACGGGGGTGGCACTGGCGACCTGGCCAAGAACATGAAAGCCAAGATGCCTGATTTCCGGGATCCTACCGCGCTCAAGGGACAGTCCGACGGCACGCTCTACTACATCATTAACAAGGGCAAGGGCGAGATGGAGGGCGAAGGCGCGCGCGTCAAGCCCGACGATACCTGGAACTTGGTGAACTACATCCGTTCCTTCTCCAAGCTGCAATCTGCGACCGCCGCTCAAGGACCGTCGTAGATTTCGGCTGAAGCGTTCGCGCTTTGCCGTTCATAACCACCGCCTTGAAGGCGATGATCGTTGTATGTCGCGCTTCAACGGGAAATTCTGCTGTTCTAGGCTGACCGCGCAGCGCAGGCTTCCACATACGAGCACGCGAGAATGATCAATTCCCGGCGCATCGTGTCGAATTGTTTCTCCGCATCGCCCGATTCCAGGATCCTTCGGCTTACCCCGGCCATGGTCCCTTGCAGCACGGAAGCCACCAGTTGTGGATCGATCGTCAGCGGCTCGCGCGCGGTCGCCAACATGTGGACGATCGCCTTATTGGTGCGCACTCCCATCTGCTGCACGATCTTCGCGCCATCCACATCGGAGCTTACCGAGTACAGAGCAACACTCGTCTTCGCGTCCTTCATCTTAGCGTCAAGGAATGTGGTGACGAGAGCAGTGACCATTTGCTCCAATGCTCTGCCTCTTTGCTGCTTGCAGACCAGCTCCACCGCGTCGGTGACCTGGGCGAGATGACGTTTCAATGCAGCCTGTAAGAGTGCGCTTTTGTTCGGGAAATATTGATATAAAGTCCCGACCGAGACACCGGCTCGCGATGCTACCCGTGTCGTGGTCAACCGCTCTTTTCCGGCATGGAGCAAAACCTGAACGGTAGCTTCGAGAATGGCGTCTACGCTCGCGGCCGAGCGGGCCTGCACTGGCGATTTACGGGGTTCTAAGACGACTGCTGAGCGCGGGGGCAAATGCGAACTCCTAACCTGAAGCTTCCTTCATCTAATCACAAGTACCCACGATACGAGGAGAAACAGAATGACAACCCGGTTGGAATTCAACAAAACCATGACGCTCCCTGGCACCTCGATGACCATGAACCGCATGGGCTACGGCGCGATGCAGCTCGCCGGTCCGCAGGTTTGGGGACCACCGCGCGACATGGATGTTGCGATTGCTGTTCTGCGAGAGGCGGTTGCCTCGGGAGTCAACCACATCGATACCAGCGACTTTTACGGTCCGCACGTGACCAATCACATCATCAAGCAGGCGCTCCACCCCTATCCAGATGGCCTGGTGATCGTCACCAAGGTGGGGGCTCGCCGGGGGCAAGACAAGTCCTGGTTACATGCGCTTTCGCGTCAGGAACTGATCGATGCCGTTCATGACAATCTCCGCAACCTGGGGCTTGACACGCTCGATATCGTCAATCTTCGCGTGGGAGGAATTACCGGGCCATCGCAAGGATCGATCGCAGAACCGCTGACCGTGCTTGCCGAGCTCAAGAGTCAGGGCCTGATTCGTCATCTGGGTCTAAGCAATGTAAGCCCCGAACAGTTGGCAGAAGCTCAGACCATCACTGAGATAGTCGGCATACAGAACCTGTACAACGTGGCCCACCGCCACGACGATGGCTTCATTGATGACCTCGCGAAGCGAGGCATAGCCTATGTTCCGTTCTTTCCCCTGGGAGGCTTCACTCCGTTGCAGTCCTCGGAACTCGACGCGGTGGCAGCATCCCTGCAGGCCACGCCGATGCAGGTTGCCCTGGCTTGGCTTCTTCACCGCTCACCCAACATCCTGCTGATCCCGGGCACATCTTCAACCGCACATCTTCGCGAGAACCTCAATGCCGCGACGCTGGAACTCCCGTCCGATGCACTCGCCGCTCTTGACTCCATCGGAAGAGCTCCTGTGCAGTGATCATTTGAAACACACAACAAGCTTCTAACCAGCTGCGGAAAAACCCTGTTTCCTGAAGGGTAACGGGCTTCAGCCGCTGAGGGGACGGCTTTCCCCCTTGAATCGGCTTTTTCCGCAAGCTGTTCCCGAAGTTCCGGGCAGAGTATCCTTCCTGCACGGATAGTCGCAATCGAGCCGAGTCAGTGTCATGCCGGGGTCAGGAGGAAACAGGACGCGTGGTGCCCCACGTCAATCCACTCCCAGCGATGGCTTAGACTCGTGGGGAATTGGTTCACACCCACTGTAGTTGGGCACATTGCCAGGAACGAAAGTTAACTGGACGCGGTTGCGTGCGGAGAGAGGGAGAAGATATGTTGACAGCCGGAAAAGCGGTGAAAGTCATCATCTACTTGAGCGAGGGCTCGAAACACCATGGTGCTTCGACCTGCTCGACCATTCTCGACTTCCTCTTTTTCCGCGGTGTATCCGGTGCCACAGTATTGAAGGGGGTAGCAGGCTTTGGCGCGGACCACCATATGCACTCTTCGAGTATTGTCGAGATCTCTGACCATCTCCCGCTGAAGATAGAGTTCATCGAGACTCGAGAAAAAGTGGAAGAACTGTTGGGCAAGCTGGAGGACATGGCTGGCTCAGGCATGATAGAGGTGCAGGAAACGACAATTGCCAAACCTGCGCGAGTTTCCAAGCCCAAGGCGGCCCCAGTTGCCGGGCACGTGAAGATCGAGGGCAAAGCCAAATTGATGCGCATCTACCTTGGGGAGAGCGACCAATGGCAGGGCAAACCGCTTTACGAAGCCTTGGTGCGCGCCATGCGGGCGAACGATCTCGCGGGCGTGACTGTGTACCGCGGCATACTCGGTTACGGCGCCCACCGCAGGGTCCACAAAGACAAACCCCTCCATCTCTCCCACGACTCATCGATCATGCTTTCCGTCGTCGACACGGAAGAGAAGCTGCGCGCCTTCTTGCCGCTCGTGGATCAGATGGTTCCTGAAGGATTAGTCGTCCTCTCCGATGTAGACATCATCAAGTATGCCCATCGTGCATCAGGAATCGATGCGGACAAGGGGTAACAAGGCAAGCCGCAGAATCATAGAACCAAAGGAAGGATGATGAGACTTCAAAAATCCGGCTTGATTCCAGCGGCGGCCATTCATTCCCGGGATAGCGGTTCAGCCCGGGAGGGCAGGGAATTGGCGCGGAACAATCAATGAGCGATGCCGCGGTGCTTATGCATGTCGAGCCGAGCCGCGCAGTCAGGTGGCTGCGCATATTGGGCCTCGCTTTCCTCTGGCTGGTTCTGGCGCTGCTGTCCTTGTGGGCCCTGGCGGCTCTTTACATCGACGTCCGCCTACCTGTATTGCGACTCCCGCTGGCGATTCTTTACGTAATCGTCTTGGTTGCTATTTTTGTCAGGTACAGGCTGAGCGCGCGATCCGCCCTATTATGCCTCGCTTGTTTCTGCCTTGTCCTCCCGTGGTGGTTAAGTCTGAAACCCACAAACACGGCGGACTGGCAGGCAGACGTGGATCGGCCGGCATGGGTAGAAAAGAATGGAGATCAACTGATCATCCACAACCTGCGTAATTGCCACTACCGCACCGAGACCGAGTACAGCAATTGTTGGAGCGACCGTACGCTGAGTCTGTCGGATCTGCGCGGCGGGGATCTATTCTTCACCAACTGGGGTGTGCCCTGGATCGGTCATCCCATTCTGAGCTTCCAGTTCGGGGATGGCCAGCACGTCGCGTTTTCCATTGAAGCCCGCTACAAACGCGGCCAGGACTACTCCACCATCCTGGGATTTTTCCGTCAGTACGAGCTCATTTTTGTAGCTGCTGATGAGCGCGACGTCATCCGTCTCCGCACAAACTACAGAAAGGGCGAAGAGGTTTTCCTCTATCGCACGCGCATGGATCCGGAGACCGCGCGCGCTATCTTTCTCACCTACGTTGGCTATCTGAATAAACTGAAAGACCGCCCGGAATGGTACAACGCACTCACCAGAAACTGCACCACGGCCATCGACAAACAAATCGCCGCCGACATCGCCGACCCTCACCCTTGGAACTATCAAGTTCTCTTGAATGGAACCTTAGACAAACTGCTCTATGACCGTGGCCGCCTGGTCACCGACGGGCTACCCTTTCCCGAGTTGAAGATCCGCGCCCACATCAACGCGGCCGCCAGAGCAGCGGACGACTCCCCCGACTTCTCATCGCTCATCCGAGCCGGTCGTCCGGGTTTCGAAAACCAGTAATTGGCTGGCAGCTCTGTAGCAGCTGTTTCATCTTCTGGTAAACTCAGGTCTGTCGTTGCAACGGAGTGGTTTGACGTCGACCCTGACGCAAAACCAAATCCGAAACAGCGAAAAGGTAGGGGTGACCACTCTCGCAACGAGGGAAGTTGCTCATTCTACGTGACATAGTGTTAAGATTAGTTTACGTCTGGGGACGTAGCTCAGTTGGTTAGAGCGCTGCCCTGTCACGGCAGAGGTCGCGGGTTCGAGCCCCGTCGTCCCCGCCATATAAGCCAATTAAAATCAAGGCTTTATGGAAAAGTGACAATCTAACCCTTCCGGGTTTTATCAAACAAATCTCAAACTGCATCTGGAAAAGGCGTCGGGAAATCTACCCATTTTTGCACAGCTTTTCGTTCTTGGCCGCATAGTTGGAGCCGGGGAAATAGCTGATAATAGACGTTTTAATAGCGAACTTTCCCCGCTTGAGATGAGCGATTAGAAAGCGCTTTAAATGCGGCCCCGAATGCTCACTCTTCCAAGTACCGCTTCGCCCGCCGTAGGTAGTCCATCCACTTCCGTTTCTGAGATGACCATCTGAAAGCCGTCCACCTTGACGCGCTGTAAGGCTTCCATGCGCTCTTCCAGCCGGGTTAGCAGGCGTTGTTCCAAGACCTGAACCGGTGTCAGCTCGCGCGGCGGCATGGCAGTTGAGACGTTTAACCAGCTCAATGCATACTTTGCCGTTGTGCGGGGGAATTACTCACAGAACTTACGCAGGCTCTTCTTGTTAAGCGCCAATTACGCCGACCTGTCTTTTTTCTTTACGATACTCGCCGGCGAGAAACACAATGCGCATCTGGATACCGAATATCTCGCGGTGCTCGAAACCGATAATGCGACACCGTACTTCCTCAACCTGCACAATGGGGAGGTGCCGCACACATTGATTCTAGGCATGCCCGGGAGTGGCAAGTGCTCGCTCAGCAGTTGCGTGAAATGGAGAGAGACGGGCTCATCATCCGCACCGACTTGAGTGGCCGGCTCAGGCACGTAGAGTATTCTCTTTCGGATTCGGGCGGTTTTGCCGTATTGCAAGCTCATCAGCACTTTGACCGAGTGGGGCTCGCAATATGCAGCATCGCTCCCCAAGCCAGAAGCTACTTGCAACTTGTCCGTGTCAATAGCTTTTGGATTGCCCGATTACGAGTCTTCCTCTCTTGGGTCAGAGAAAGCTCTACTGGGCTCGCATTGAAGCAGTTTTGTGAGGATGCCTGTGTTCTGGAGTTGCTCGCGCAGTATTCTGCTTTACAAGCATGTGCCTCGCCTGGCCTCTCTCCATCACGAAAGGTTCTTTACCTTCGATTAGTGACGATCCTACGAAACCAGCGAATATCAATCCGCTCAGCAAACCCAGCACGAGAGCGACCGGGGCGTTCAGTCATTTCATATCGACTCTAAAACGGGCGTTGAGACTTCCGTGGGAGCGGTTGGAGGCCGTAGGTTCGATCCCGAAAAAGGTGATCAAGTACGAGTGACCGCCGCTCCGGCTCAGGGAACTGGGACCGCTCTGTTCATCTATGCTAAATGAGTTCCTCGATCCGATTAGGCAGATACCCCGGGACGGGTGCAATCTCTCGGCGCACCATGGAAACGTGCGAATAGGCGCCGTGCGCGGCTTCGCATGCTCAACGAGATTTGTTCCCTTCGCTGCCCCCCTGTACGTGAATAACAGGCTTGATGAAGACTTGGTTGAATGACCAAGTTATGACAGCGTTACATTCGCATGCAGCTGCCGCCAGCTTCTCACGATTCTTGATCCGCACGACTCCGCGCTGGTAATCAAGCAGTCCACTCCGCTGGAACTCGCCCATAAGTAACGTAATTGTGGAACGGTTTGCGCCTATCATCTCAGAAAGATACTCCTGAGTGATCTGGAATGTGTCTGCCCGG
Organism: uncultured Acidobacteriaceae bacterium; assembly: GCA_963743365.1. Taxonomy (GTDB): domain Bacteria; phylum Acidobacteriota; class Terriglobia; order Terriglobales; family Acidobacteriaceae; genus PALSA-350. Next base: position 16,108 of record CAVUQE010000029.1, on the reverse strand, counting down.
GCATGGTGAAGGGCAATGAGCAACCACCGTGCCAGTCGCTGGTTAATCGAATGCATCAGGTTACATGCGCAACACTGGCTGGCCTGAACGTATCTCGCGTGCACGTATCGGTGGATCAACTTGTGGAATACGTCGCACTCTTCAAGTAAGCGGCGCAGTTCAACGGCTCGGACACGCCATACGCTGCCGGTGATCTGCATGACGCACTCGTGTGTACTCGTACTGTCACTCAGTAGGAGTGGAAGGCCAAGGAAGCCTTCGATGCCCAGCGGCGAGACGTCAACCGCCCGGCCATTAGCGAGCCGGATCAGCTCCGAGATCATCCCAGATTCGGGGAAGTAGCCATATTTGAAGGGATGCGATGGCATGCTGAAGATGTGGCGTTGAGGCATATCGATCAGCTTTGCGCCCGCCAGGATTCGTTGCCGCTCCTCATCCGGCAGCGCGCCCAGTATCATGTTTAGCGGCTTCGGGACCACAGTGCGTTCTTCTCTCCTCATTGAGTGGAAAGTGCGAAGGTAGCGATGTTGCAGCCTTGGTTGCCTGTGGTTTTGCGACCTTCGAAGGTATGACACCATTGCCCTGAGTTTGTGCCGTCATACAGCATGTGTTCTGGTTGTTGCAGGTCATGTGGCCGGCCAACTCGTCGCGCCTCCCCGCGGAGGTCACGTGTCCAAGCGGACAGGGGGAGCCTGGTCAGAAACGCAATAAAGGGTAAGTAAAACGAGGTCTTCAGGGGACTCCTCGTGCGGCGCGACCTCAAGCTTAAGCCGCGCTCAAGTTGTTGCGCAAGCGGAAACTACTCCTTCCCGCCCCGCCCGGGCCACACGCAGTTGACTGAAGGCTCTTGGTGTGAACCACGACGTGTGCCACGCAAAACATTTCTCGGACAAACCAACTTAACGCCAGGTAGCGGCCCGCTAAATTTTGAGAGATACAAGAGTTTTCTGACTTTTGTTGCCAAGCCAACAGACCAACCACCATTTCGTTGGCAAAATAAAGGGTCGGCGGCCTGTGGCCCGGATTAGGCGCTGAGCCCCAAAACCGATGCTCGTCATGAACGATGAGGAGGGGACCGTTCGGATGGCTGAACTCACAAAACCCACATTCGACGTCGCTAGCTTTCTGGCAAGCGCCGGATTAGGACGAAGAGTTTTGCAATTCAAGCCAGGACAGGCTTTCTTTTCGCAGGGAGATCCCGCGGATGCCGTTTTCTATCTGCAGAAGGGCCGCACAAAACTTACAGTCGTTTCAACAAGCGGTAAAGAAGCCGCAATCGGACTGCTCTCCACCGGAGACTTCGTTGGAGAGGAGTCGATTGCCGGAGCGGTCGGGCTTCGACTAGCGACTGCTACGGCGATTACCGCCTGTTCGGCGCTCAAAATAGAAAGGGCGGAGATGATCCGCGTACTGCACGAGGAACATGCGTTCTCCGATCTTTTCTTAGGCTTTTTGCTTGTCCGCACGATGCGAACCCAGGCAGACCTTGTTGATCAGCTTTTCAACTCCAGCGAAAAGCGTTTGGCTAGAATTCTCTTGTTGATGGCGGAACTCGGTAAGCCAGGAGAACGTGAACCGATAATTCCAAAGATCACGCAGGAAACTCTGGCGGGGATGATCGGCACCACCCGATCCCGCGTCAGCTTCTTCATGAACCGCTTCCGCCAGCTCGGCTTTATTGAGTACAACGGCGGTATCCGGGTTCGCAAATCGTTGCTCAATATAGTTCTGCACGACTGAGCGCGGGCATTCGAGTTCCAGCAAATTGCGATTTGGCGCCGAGACATTGATTGGATCGAACACCGCGTAGCCGTCCATGCCGTCAGCGGAAGTAACCCAACCGTCCGGACACGCCCTGGGGTCGAACCAAGCGCAGCCGCAATCGTTCATTGACAGGCAAGTCTTAGTTCAGGTTCGGGCTGGAATGAAATCTGCCGCCGACCTCAACGTTTGTCAGGGGCGCTCGTTATGCTGTCGATGGCTTTCTTGCCAGCATCCTTCGCGTCACCGATCGCATTATGAATTGCACCTTTTGCCTGATCAATTTTGCCTTCGATTTCAAGTTTCTTGCTGCCAGCGACATGTCCAACAACTTCCTTAGTCTTGCCGACAACGATATCTACTGCACCCTTAACGTGTTCATTGTCCATGTGCCACCTCTACAGTGCTGAGATGCTTGTCGGCAACCAAGGGGCTAGCCTGAAACCACGTGTCAAATTCCAACATATGTCGTCACGACTGCCGATTGATCTGACGCAAGTGATGTTCTGCCGAAGCTCTTATGGTCAGTAGCCGCCTGATTCTGGTGGGTGCCCCGAATCTCTGAACAATCCCACGATGATTAACAGTGACATTTCTCCCTCGCGGCGAAGCGCATATTTTCTCTTGCGGCGTCGACGAGCCCAAACGTCTCGACGCGAACGATAGAGCCTAAATCACACGCGCCAACAACAGGATCAGCACGATCAACACTATCAGGCTGAGACCACCGCCACCGTAGTAGCCGATTCCGGGACCCATGCGATAGCCGCCAAAACCGAACACCAACAACAGTATGACAAGCAAAATAATCATAGCTAACCCCCGTCAAAGTAAATGTTGACAGGAATCGTTCGCAGAGTCTGTTCTCAATAGCTCACACCACGTTTCGATTCGAGCTCTGGCCGGGTTGTTCCTCGCCGTTGGCGTCGTACGCCATGGAGAGTTTGCCAAGGAAGAAGAGATTGTGACCAATGAGGGCGCGAAACGCCACCGCGCCCAGGCCCGCCACGATCCCTACCAGCAGCGATAGCGCCCATAATTTAGCCTGCCCGGCCGTTCGCGGCTGCGCTGTGCGGTCACCAGTCAAAACGAGCTCCCCAGGCCATTGTGCCTTGCTCGACTCTCGGCCGAGAATGTTGTGCAACACTCATCATCACCATAGCTTCCGGCAAGACAGGATGTCCCGAAGCTGTACTGAAATTGGGTAATGTTCCGCGATCCGAGCAGCTTAAGGGAAAATGAACACAAGCAACTGCGGGTCCGGTCAGGAGATGGTCTGCGATTGCTTGTTTCGCCGATAGTCCTTGCCTCTTTAAGAAGCCTACGCACCGTGAGACCTCGTCTACCTGGAGTTCCTGGCTCTCCGGGCGACCGAAAAGTACTCTTTGAGCACGCTGGTTCAAATCCATTTCATTCGCAGCAGCCAGACTTTCACTCCTTGCGTCAGGCAAGAGTAGGCAAAAAGCGTGGCCAGCAGGATGGGCCAGTATAACCTCGGCAAATGGACCAAACCGAGCGACGCCGCCATGGGAGAATAAGGAAGCCATGCTCCGAAGGCCATGATGCATAGGGTTGTGATCAACAACGGCCGGCTCGCACGGCTCTGCAGGAAAGGGATCTTGTTGGTGCGGATAATGTGGATGATCAGCGTCTGGGTCATAATCGACTCGACAAACCAACCCGTCTGAAATAGCGGAGCGCGGGACGGAGCCCAGCATTTGAAGAGATCGAGCATGACGAAGAAGGTGGTGTAGTCGAAGATCGAGCTGATGGGTCCTATGCAGAGAATGAACCGCTTAATTTCTTTGATGTTCCAGGGTCTCGGCAGCGCCACGAGCTCCTCGTCGACTAAGTCAGTGGGAATTGGCACTTGCGAGAAATCATAGAGCATGTTGTTGCTCAGAATTTGAATCGGAGTCATGGGCAAAAACGGGAGTAAGGCGCTGGCTCCCAGGACGCTGAACATATTTCCGAAGTTGGAACTGGCGCCCATCCGGATGTACTTGAGGATGTTGGCGAAGACCTTCCGACCTTCGATGACCCCACCCTCCAGCACCATCAGGTCTTTTTCCAGCAGGATCAGATCCGCCGATTCCTTGGCGATGTCGGTCGCGGTGTCGACCGAAATGCCGATGTCCGCCGCGTGCAATGCGGGGGCATCGTTGATGCCGTCTCCCATGTATCCGACCACATGCCCCTTGGCGCGCAGGCAACGAATGATTCGCTGCTTATGCGCGGGAGACAGGCGTGCGAAGAGGGTTGCCTTTTCCGCGGCGTCAGCGAGTTCGGTGTCAGACATTTTCTCTAACGCGTCACCCAGCAGCATCGGGTCGGCGGGCAGTCCCACGTCTTTGCACACCTTACGGCTGATCAAGTCGTTGTCGCCGGTGAGAATCTTCACACCGACGCCGTGCTTGTGCAGCGCCAGGATGGCACTTGCCGCGGTAGGTTTCGGCGGGTCGAGAAACGCAACGTACCCCTTCAGCACGAGATCGCGTTCGTCATCCCTGGAGCAAGCCTGCTTTCCCGGCAGCTCTTTCACCGCTACTGCCAGGACCCGGAACCCGTCGTTGCTCAGACGCGCATATTCGCCGCTTAGCCCTTTCATCAGGGCGGCGTCCATCGGCGACAGCTTTCCGTCCAGCTCGAACTGGGAGCACTGACGGAAAATCTCCTCCGGCGCGCCCTTGGTTAGCAGGACCGCCTTGCCTTCTGGACTCTCGACCAGCACGGACATCATGCGACGGGTGAAGTCGAAAGGAATTTCATCCAGCTTCTTGTATTTCTCGACCAGGGCTTGCTGGTGAAAATCCGAACTGTGCAAGATGGCCGTGTCGAGCAGGTTCTTGAGCCCGGTTTGAAAATGGCTGATAAGGTATCCGTCGAGCAGCACTTCATCCGTCTCACGTCCGGCGACATTGCAGTGGCGCTGCAGCACGACCCGGTCCTCGGTGAGCGTGCCGGTCTTATCGGTGCAGAGCAGGTCCATTGCGCCGAAGTTCTGGATGGAATTGAGCCGCTTGACAATCACCTTCTTGCGGCACATGGCAAGCGCGCCCTTGGCGAGGCAGACCGAGACGATCATGGGCAGCATCTCCGGAGTAAGCCCTACCGCCACGGCCAGCGCGAAGAAAAATGCGCTCTTCCAATCATGTTTGGTGAATCCGTTGATAAGGAAGACAAGCGGCACCATGACGGCCATGATCTGCATCATCAGCCGCGTGAAGCCGTTGATGCCCTTGTCGAAACTGGTCGCCGGCGCGTCTCCGGTGATCGAGTCGGCCATGCTCCCGAGGTAGGTGTTGACCCCCGTGGTGACTACGACTGCTGTCGCCGTTCCGCTCTCAACGCTCGTGCCCATGAAGCAGGTGTTCTTTAGTTCCGTCGGCGAGTTCGCCGGCTTTGGGTCGGCATCGTGAAATTTCTCCACGGGAAACGACTCGCCCGTCAGCGTTCCCTGGCTGACGAATAGGTCCTTTGCGGAGAGCACCCGCACATCGCCCGGAATCATGTCCCCGGCGGAGAGATGAATGATGTCTCCAGGAACCAGGTCGCGCAGGGGAAGCTCGCGGGCATTGCCATCGCGAACCACGGTAGCCGTCACGTGGATCATGGCCTTCAGCTTCGCAGCGGCTGCGTCGGCGCGCGCCTCCTGGAAGAAGCGCAACGCCGCGCTGAGCACAACCATTCCAGCCATGACGCTCCCGGCGCGGGGGTCGCCGGTGGCAAAGGAAATCGAGGAAAGTGCCGCGAGCAGGATCACCAGAGGATTGCGGAGGATGATCAGGAGGCGGAGGAACCAGCCGCGCCGTCGTTCCTGCGCGACTACATTCGGCTCCCGTCTTTCGCGCCCGGTCTTCGGCCTCCACCTGCGTCAGACCTTCGCCGGTGGTGCGCAGCGAACGAAGCAGTTCATCGCCGTCCTTTCCTGCTGCATCGAGGACAGCCGGGGACACACGGATGTTATGGTCTTTCGCTTTCGGTGCCGGCGGAGACTTATCCGGGGGCGGAAGAGCAGCCGGAGCGCCAGCGGCCTGAGGGTTACCGTCTTTGGCCACTGCCAACGCTGCGTCTGTCATGTTGGCCGGCTTCACCCTCAGGCACTCCAATGTTCGCTGGTTTGGAGGAGGGGTTCCACAGCATACAAGCGAAGCATGAGTGTCCCACGCGGTGACATAGGAAGAGTTGCTTACGATTCCCTAGCAGTATCCGTCCATCGGGATGAGAAAAACTGAGCTATTTTGCTCATTATGCAGCGCTCCTGGAGCGCATGTAAATTGCCGTATGGTTCCCTGCCCCTACATCTTCTTAAAGCAGCGAGAAGGAGCTCCTGATCTTGCCATATCTCCGGTTTCCTCGGGCGCGCAATACAGCTTGGCCGTCTCGGTCTCCGTGCTTTCCGAAGGGGCCGCAGAGCAAGCCTGAGACGCAAACGATTCCCTGCGCAAAAACCAAGAGCCAGGTGTTCTATTTTGATCAGACATCCGGCTTCGCCAGTCTCATTATGTTGTGGTAACGAAGAACCGTGACGGTATTCTTTCATCGCCAAGTGTGGCTTCCCCTTACGACGGGGACGCAGGTGGAAACCATGTTGTGATTGTGTAGTAGTGCTGTTTGTGATCGGTCATGTGGGCGCGGAGAGACTGGTCGGGTACGATGGGCCAGCACTGAAGGGTAGCTCACTATGCTGGTTTGACGCTTCCGCCGGGCCTCTCCGCTTAGCTCGAAACGCAGCATCATCCATCTGGAACCGGCAGAATCACCTACCTAGATCTCAAGGAAGGCCGCGTAGCGTAATGTCCTCGACCGCGATTCTGTTCGAAGCTAAGCAACTTCATAATGTCGGCGACCGTCTGGACTTGCTGGCGGAGTTGCATCCTGTCGTCTCGGAGGCACTTCTCGTGATCTCGGGAAACATCCGCCAGACCGCGGCTTTGCTGGAGGTGCTGGTTGCGACTAAGATGCGACCGATCAAAGGATCCGAATCGAAAAATCCTGACTAGTTCGTCGGCTGACGGGTGGGTCCCCAACGGTCACCACCCTTCAGTGGACACCTCTTCGCAGGAGGAGATCATTTCCAGGACTGTTAGCTTGCGCTGGGGTTAAAGGGATGCCCCCTCCACCCACGGCACGGGAGGAAAGATATGCGCATGCCGGCGTTTTTGGAACGAGACCGAACCTTTACGGAGCCCATTATTTGGATTACTACATCCGTCATGGTCGCGATACATATTGGCGCTGTCGCCGCGCTGTTCATGTTCAGCTGGAGAGCATTCAGCCTTGCTATGGTCTTGTGCTGGGCGGCTGGCAGCCTTGGCACAGGCATGGGATACCATCGTCTTCTTACGCATCGAGGTTACAAGACCCCCAAGTGGACAGAATATTTTTTAACCGTATGCGGAACGCTGGCTTTGCAAGGTGGGCCAATCTTCTGGGTCGCGACACATCGCCTGCATCACCAGAACACAGACAAAGATGGTGACCCGCATTCTCCGCGGGATGGCGGTTTGTGGTCCCACATCGGATGGATCCTCACAGGGCGTACCATGAACGACTATTCAGCGGCTCTTCTGCCCTACGTTCCGGACCTTCGCAAGGACAAGTTCCACGTTTGGATTAGCCGCTGGCATTGGGTGCCAAGCGCCGCACTCGGCGCGCTTCTTTTTGTTGCCGGAGGATGGCCATACCTATTGTGGGGTTTTTGTTTTCGTACCGCTATTGGCCTCCAGTCCACCTGGCTGGTGAATTCTGCCACCCATATGTGGGGATCGCGACGTTTTGCCACCACTGATAGCTCTAAAAATAGCTTCTGGGTGGCCTTGTTAACTTTTGGTGAGGGCTGGCACAACAACCATCACGCCCATCCCCAATCGTCTCGTCATGGTTTAGCGTGGTTTGAGTTCGATCCTAACTGGTACGGAATTTCTGCCCTACGGATGTTAGGTCTTGCATGGGACATCAAGGTGTGGCCACTCAGTTCTACAGCGGATGCCGGGCGAGACCAACGAGTCCAGACCTTTCCCGCGCCGTCAGTACAGTAGTTCGGTAGGAACCACTCGAATTGCTGCGACCACTATAAACAGGGCTCAACCTTGGAAGGGTGCGGAGGACAACTTCATCTTTCCAGCCGCTCCACGCATTAGCTGTTGCAAAACACTTCAAATCGAGGAGATTAAATGTTCATCGTGTTGTGGATCATAGTTGGCTTCCTCGCAGGTTTGCTTACTGGAAAGCTGATGAAAGGGAACACCTTTGGCTCAGTAAGGGATACGCTGACCGGCATCGCAGGAGCGATGATTGGTGGCTTCATTATGCGCGGCTGGGGTTTTCTGCTGAGGCGGGATCATAGTACACAGTCCTCGTCGCCATTCTCGGTGGGGTGCTTCTGACCTTTACCGTTCGAATGTTCTTAGGCAGGAGGACGATTGCATAGTGAATGAATTTGTGGCACTGGATGCAGTTCGTTTCGTTATGATCAAGAACTTGCGGGAAACGTCCTCGAGCATTCAAACCGGCCGTGAGGCGCGTTACGCGGTCCGTGATCGCCCTTGTGGTGCTTCCGTAATCGGTGGCTTTTCGGCGTTCTGCTCGGGCAATTTATCATGCAGAATCACATCGAGCAGCGATTTGTGTACCCGGATCCGGCCGTTGTACGCAATATAGCCAAGTTTGCGGAACCGATTCATGAAGAAGCTGACTCGGGAGCGCGTGGTCCCTATCATCTCCGCCAGAGTCTCTTGTGTGATCGGCGGGATCACCGTTTCTGGTTCACCGGGCTTCCCGTACTCCGCCATCAACAGGAGAATACGCGCTAAACGCTTTTCGCTGGAGTTAAAAAGCTGATCAACCAGATCAGCCTGGGTCCGCATACTGCGGGCCAGCAAGAACTTCACGAACACGTCGGAGAACGCATGTTCCTCATGCATTACGCGGATCATCTCTGCCCTCTCGATCTGGAGTGCTGTACAGGCTGTAATCGCGGTGGCCGTCACCAGGCGAAGCCCGGCCGACCCGGCAATCGACTCCTCGCCGATGAATTCACCCGCCGACAGAAGCGTAATCGTAGCCTCTTTACCTTTGTCAGAAATCACGGTGATTCTTGCCCGTCCTTTTTGCAAATAGAAAACCGAGTCAGCAGGATTACCTTGCGAAAAAAAAGCCTCCTTTGGCTTCAATTTCACAAGTCGTCGTCCGAGACCTGCCTTCCCGAGGAAGGCAGCGGCGTCAAAGGTCATGTTTTCTAATTCAATCATCTGGATGGTCTCTTCGTTATCCGACGCTTCAAGTGAGATCATTTCGAGGGGCGACCGCCGAGTCATTGAAACAGCCTAGAGCAACTAGTTTCACATCGCCCCGGAATGTCGTCTGTACTCTTTTGATCACAGCAGCGAGTACCCGCAAGCCCGGCGTCGCGTTGGGCTCGGCCGTCTGCATTGAAGATGCGTCGGAGCGGGGTGAAATCGAACAGATGCCGGTTCTCTCAGGGGTTCCGTCAGGCTACGCCATGCCGAGCTGGTTGCGCAGCCATTCTGGCTCAGCCGAAAGTGAGCAGAACTGAACAGACCTCTCTCGCTTGGCCCGAACATACTGTGAACATGAGTCTATTGTCGTTGCTTGCGCGCTGACGATTTCACTCAAGATGTTTCGTGTCCAAGCAAGCGCTGTTCTAGCAACCGCTCATTCCGTGGAATTCGAGTCCCTACGATTGACCCGGTCTTCGAGCGGGCCTTTCGGTCGATTGTTTAAGCCTCCTCTGGACTGAGCGCCAGTCGAGTTAAGAAGAAGAGAAGGATCCTCATGAGTCCAGATGCAGAGACCGTCCAGCCTAAGCCTGTCCCCGACGACAAGTCCAAGTCCGAAGCGAAAGCTCAGGCCAAAGTCGATTTGAAGCCTGGAGCAAAGTCTGAGTCGAAAGACGATCTGAAGTCCCTTCCCATGCCGGAGTTGCAGACTAAGCTGGGATCGACTCCAGCCGGTCTCAGCCAGGACGAAGCCCAGAAGAGGCTAACGCAATACGGCCCGAACGAGATCCCGGAGAAGAAGACCAACGCATTCCTGAAGTTCCTGAGCTACTTCTGGGGCCCCATCCCGTGGATGATTGAAGGGGCAGTCATTCTGTCGGGAGTGGTCAGGCACTGGCTGGATTTCTTCATCATTCTCTTTTTGCTTTTTTCCAACGCCGTGGTGGCATTCTGGGAGGAACGCCAGGCAGGAAACGCCATCGCCGCACTTAAGGCGACGCTGGCAACGAAGGCCAAGGTAAAGCGTGATGGGAAGTGGGCCGATCCTAAGGCCAGTGAACTGGTGCCCGGCGATGTGATTCGTCTGCTGCTGGGCGATATCGTGCCGGCGGATGCGCGCTTGTTGAAAGGCGATCCGGTGCAAGTGGATCAGTCTGCGTTGACGGGTGAATCCTTGCCCGCGACGCGCAAGTCCGGCGAGGCAGTGTTTTCCGGTTCGATTGTTCGAAAAGGCGAAATCGACGCTATGGTCTACGCCACCGGGACGAACACCTATTTTGGTAAGACCGTGCAACTGGTGGAAGAGGCCCATACCGTCAGCCACTTTCAGAAGTCGGTGCTGAAGATCGGCAATTACCTGATCGTCCTCGCGGTCGCGCTGGTCGCGGTGATTGTCACGGTGGCGCTTCTCCGCCACGATCCGATCCTTGACACCCTGCAATTCGCCCTGGTGCTTCTCGTAGCCGCGATCCCTGTGGCAATGCCTACCGTGCTGTCGGTGACCATGGCCGTCGGCGCCCGTCTGCTGGCAAAAAAACAAGTGGTTGTCACACGGTTGTCGGCGATCGAGGAATTAGCTGGCGTAGACATCCTGTGCTCGGACAAGACCGGTACCCTGACCCAGAACAAGCTGACGTTGGGCGACCCGTTCACGGTGAACAATATTGCCGGAGATCAGGTGGTTCTCTGGGCAGCGCTCGCGTCACGCGCGGAAGACAAGGACACCATCGACCTCGCCGTGATCGGCGGAGTGAAGGACGAAAAGACGCTCAAGAGTTATCAGGTGCTCCATTTCCAACCGTTCGACCCGGTGCACAAGCGCACCGAAGCCACCGTCAAGGGCGGGGACGGGAAGCAGTTCTTTGTGGCCAAGGGAGCGCCGCAGGTCATCTTGCAGATGTCAACCAATGCAGGTGACGTAAAGCCAGCCGTTGACAAGGCAGTGAATGACTTTGCTGGACGCGGTTTCCGGTCGCTAGGGGTAGCCCGGGCGGATGAGGAAGGAAAATGGCAGTTTGCCGGTGTGTTGCCGATGTCCGACCCGCCGCGCGAACAAGCCAAGGCAACCATAGCCAGCGCAGAGCAAATGGGCGTGAAGGTCAAGATGGTCACCGGCGACGCACTGGCCATCGCCCGGGAAATGGCGAAAGAGCTCGGGATGGGCACCAACATCCTCGATGCCACTACCTTGCAGGACAAGAAACAACAGGATAGTTCGCAAGCCTCCGAGGCCATCGAAAAAGCGGACGGCTACGCCCAGGTATTTCCGGAAGACAAGTTCCACATTATCCAGGTTCTGCAGAAGCGCGGCCACTTCGTCGGTATGACCGGCGACGGTGTAAACGATGCTCCCGCGTTGAAGCAAGCGAACTGCGGCATCGCAGTTTCCGGCGCCACAGACGCGGCCCGCGCGGCCGCATCCATCGTTCTGTTGGCGCCCGGCCTGTCAGTAATCATCGACGCTATCAAGGAGGCGCGCAGGATCGTCCAGAGGATGAACAGCTATGCGATTTACCGCATCGCCGAAACGCTGCGCGTTCTGTTGTTCATGGTGCTGGCGATCCTGGTGTTCAACTTCTATCCAGTGACCGCGGTAATGATTGTGATGATAGCGGTGCTCAACGACGGCGCCATCCTGTCGATTGCCTATGACAACGTTCATTACAAGCAACAGCCCGAGGCCTGGAACATGCGCCTGGTGCTTGGGATCGCGACCGTGCTGGGTCTGGTCGGCCCCGTGGCCGCGTTCGGCCTGTTTTACCTGGGTGATCGTGTCTTTCACCTCGGCCATCCCCAACTACAAACCCTGATGTACCTGATGCTTTCTGTGGCCGGACATCTGACCATTTTTCTCACTCGCACCCGTGGCCCGCTGTGGTCCATACGCCCGGCACGAATTCTGTGGATAGCGGTGCTCGGAACCCAGGCGATAGCGACTCTGATAGCGGTGTATGGGTTGTTTATGACGCCTCTCGGCTGGAAGTTGGCCGGCCTTGTATGGGGATACGCTATCGTTTGGGCGCTCCTGACTGATCGCGTGAAACTGCTTGGCTATCGGTTTCTCGATCATGCCAAGGTCGGAGCCACAAAGCCTGAGCTGAAGGCCGATGCACCCACGCAAGTAAGCAAGGCCACTGAACCGAAGCCTGACGACAAGGCTGGCCAGCCGAAACCAGAGGCTAAAGTCCAGGAGACCAAGCCTGCAGCCAAAGGAGAGACTAAACCTGCAGCAACGGCTGAGGCTAAAACCGAAGCCACGGCCAAAACACCGGCCGAGTTGGAGCCGCAGATTGCCAAGTTGGCCTACGAACTCTATGAAGAGAGAGGCCGGGGGGAAAGCCCGGCAGTTCAAGACTGGAAACAGGCGGAGCGCGAAATCAGAAAAGATGAAGCCGATTCTGATCTCAAAGCTCAAGCTAAAGCTGAGCCTGGACTGAAGCCACTGCGCTGACGATTTAGGATTTATCTCCGCTGCGGACGGCTCGGAATCTTGGAGGCGGCCAGGAAGCAAAGAAACAGACACCAACGACGAGGGTTTTATGGCGGTAAAAGCGAAGATAAAAATCAACTCAGAGGATTTCCGCGTGCCCTCCGGCAAAAAAGTCAAACTCAAAGAGTGGGCGACCAGTGTGAAGCCTTTTTGCGAGACAAAAGAGGACTACAAAGGCGTCTTGCAAGAACATGTAGAGAAGTTGAGTTCGCTTCAGCACCTGCACTACGCATCCAATCGCTATGCGCTGCTACTAATCTTTCAGGGCCTGGATGCTGCGGGGAAGGACGGAGCGATTCGGCACGTAATGTCAGGAGTAAACCCGCAAGGTTGCGAGGTATTCAGTTTCAAACAGCCGAGCGCCGAAGAACTGGAACATGATTTCCTTTGGCGAACGACCCGCCGCCTTCCCGAGCGCGGCAGGATCGGTATGTTCAATCGTTCCTATTACGAGGAAGTGTTAGTCGTCCGCGTGCATCCGGAAATTCTCCGCAGTCAAGGGCTTTCAGAGGAATTGCGCGACGACAAAGCCATCTGGGAGGGCCGGTATCGCTCCATCGTGGATATGGAAGGCCACCTTCATCGCAATGGCACGAAGATCGTCAAAATGTTTCTCCACCTTTCCAAAGAGGAGCAGCGAAAGCGATTCCTGGCGCGCATCGATGAGCCTGACAAGAACTGGAAATTCAGCCTCTCAGACATTCACGAGAGGAATTACTGGAAGGATTACGTCAATGCGTATGAAGCTTGTCTGCAGGCGACGAGCACCCATCACACACCCTGGTACATTGTTCCCGCCGACGATAAAGAGAACGCTCGCCTGATTGTTTCGCGCATCGTTCTCGATGCGCTTGAGGGGCTCAAGATGGCTTATCCTAGAACCACCGCGAAGCGCCGGGCGGAATTGCAGTCGATCCGCAAACAGCTGGCGAAATAAAGAAAGGGCGGCGTGATGAAAACGACAAACTCTATTGCCTCGCCACCCACCCAACCGCTCGAGCCCTCAGTGCCCTGGCTGGAAACGCAAGCAGAAGTCACCGCATGCCGCTACGAGTTCGCCAGGATGAATACCCTCTCCCTCGGAATTGCCACCAGCCGCAACCAATTCATAATCTCCTTTAGCTATTACGCCCACGCCAAAACGTTCTGCGATGAATTCACCTCGCCCGTAGCCATGGGCAAAGGTGAAACGTTTCCCGTCTTTTACAACCCGTTGAATCCCCAACAGAATAGCCGGTCCGAATCGGCTCCCACGAGCAGGGTGCCCGTCTTTGCCTATGGCGTTGCCGGGTCCATCGTTATCTCGCTCTTGTATCTCGCCATGATGGGCGGCTGCCAATAGGCGGCAGTTGTGAGACGCCTCGTCCCCCTCGACTCGATGAGGCGCATTTCCAGTAACCGGAACAAGTAATTGCAGCAATAAGTACCGCTTCTGCCGGAGTAGACCATGCAGTCACATCCGAAGTCCGTCGAGTTAGAGGAACCTGCCGCTGCGCAGACACATGCCACCCTTCCGTATCCTCTCGGTCCGACAACCAGCTCCGAGGGAACAAACTTTAGTGTGTTTTCCGCAAGTGCCACTCGAATGGAGCTTGTTCTCTTCGACCACGCCGACGACCCCAAGCCAGCCCATGTTATCGTTCTCGATCCGGTCCGCCATCGTACGTCTCATTACTGGCACATCTTCTTACCTGGGATGAAGCCGGGGCAACTTTACGGGTATCGCGCCCATGGTCCCAACGATCCGGCGAATGGGCAGCGCTTTGACAGCCAGAAAGTCTTACTCGACCCTTATGGAAAAAGTGTATCCGTTGGCCGGAAGTATGATCGAGTTGCCGCATGTAAGCCGGGAGACAACGCCGCGACATGCATGAAAAGTGTATTGGCTGATCTAAACACCTTTGATTGGGAGGGAGATCAGCCACTCTATCGACCGTTTCGTAGAAGCGTCATCTATGAAATGCACGTAGCGGGATTCACGCGCCACCCCAACTCCGGCGTGGCTCCTGCAAATCGAGGAACCTATCTCGGAGTGATCGAGAAGATTCCATATCTTCAAGAATTGGGCATCACAGCGGTCGAACTTCTACCCGTCTATCAATTCGATGCCGGAGATGCTCCTCCGGGGGTCACCAACTACTGGGGATACGATCCGATATCCTTTTTTGCTCCTCATTTGGCCTACAGCGCCTGCAGAGACCCGCTTGGCTGCCTGGATGAGTTTCGAACCATGGTGAAAGAGCTGCATCGTGCAGGCATCGAAGTGATTCTCGACGTAGTCTACAACCACACCGCTGAAGGAGACGAAAACGGTCCGACTCTCTGCTTCCGGGGGCTCGAAAACAGTTTCTACTACATTCTGAACGAGGACCATGCTACCTACGCGAACTACAGCGGGGCCGGCAACACTCTCAAGGCAAACCACTCCGTGGTGAAGAGACTTATCGTCGACAGCTTGCGTTATTGGACCTCCGAGATGCACGTCGACGGCTTCCGTTTCGACCTCGCGTCCATCTTTTCGCGCAGCCAGACTGGCGAGCCGATGATGGACCCGCCTATCCTTTGGGAAATCGATTCCGATCCGATGCTGGCAGGCACCAAACTAATAGCCGAACCCTGG
This sequence comes from uncultured Acidobacteriaceae bacterium, assembly GCA_963743365.1. Taxonomy (GTDB): domain Bacteria; phylum Acidobacteriota; class Terriglobia; order Terriglobales; family Acidobacteriaceae; genus PALSA-350. The sequence continues at coordinate 996 of CAVUQE010000029.1, read as the reverse complement.
GACGCGGGCGGCTTATACCAGGTCGGCAGCTTTGGCCAGGATAAGTGGAAGGAATGGAACGGTAAATTCCGTGATGAAATCCGTGGCTTTCTCAAAGGGGATCCAAATACTGTTTGGAGACTTCGAGAGCGAGTGACGGGCAGTTTCGATCTATATAAAGAGGGCGGCCGCCCAGCAGGGCAGAGCATTAACTTTGTCACCTGCCATGACGGCTTCACCCTCAACGATCTTGTCTCGTTCGATCACAAGCACAACGAGGCGAACCACGAGCTGAACACAGACGGGTCGAATTCCAATCTGAGTTGGAACTGTGGCGCAGAGGGCGCGGAAGCCGATTCCGGCGTCGAGCTTCTACGAGCCCGGCAGATCAGGAATTTCTTTGCACTTACCCTACTCTCCGTGGGAACGCCGATGCTGCTGATGGGAGATGAAGTCCGGAGAACACAGCACGGAAATAACAACGCCTACTGCCAGGACAACGAAATCAGCTGGTTTGATTGGAATCTCTGCCACCGCAATGCGGACCTGCTGCGATTCGTGCGCAATATGATCCGGCTTCGCCTCAACTTCAATCAAGGAACCAAAGCTGGCCAGATCACCCTGGAAGACTATCTCGGCAAGGCCCGAATTGAATGGCACGGAGTCCATCTCGGTGAGCCCGACTGGGGAAGAAACTCTCACAGCGTCGCGCTCACTCTGCATAACATCGCCGTGAGCCAGGTACGCTACATTGCGATCAACGCCTATTGGCAGCCGCTCGCGTTTGAGCTTCCTGCCGTTAAGGGGGGAGCCGATGTCGCATGGCTGCGCCTGATAGACACTTCACTACCGTCTCCGGACGACATCTCTGAAGCGGGTGAAGGCTCAGTTGTGGTGGGTGCCAGCTACCTCGTCAATCCGCGCTCCATCGTCATGTTGCATTACGACGATGCGATCAAAGGGCAGGCCGCAGTTCATTGAATATGCCGCGTCGGAAGGGGCGGGGTTGGCCGCCGA
>CAVUQE010000028.1:0-814159 GCA_963743365.1 uncultured Acidobacteriaceae bacterium | reverse complement strand
CACAGTCGCCACGACTATGTAGGTCGCGGGGTCCCACACACTGACGGTGACGAAACCGCGCACAGCGCGCACAACCAACAAGGCGAGGGTCAAGCCAAACCCAAGGCCAATAGCGATAATAACTGACCGATTGCCGGTAGATCATGCGGAAGACAGAGCCGCGGCTGGCGCCAAGTGCCATGCGCAAGCCGATCTCGTGGATGCGGCGGCCCACCGCGTACGAGACCACGCCGTAAAGGCCAATGACAGCCAGCGTCAATCCCAGACCACCCATGATTGCGGCCAGCGAGGCGCCAACCTGAAAGAGCAAGATGCCATTCATGGTGTGGAGCGCCTGGCGCATCGTCTGCACTTGAAAGATGGGAAGCTGCGGGGCCAGCGCGTGGATCGTCTTCATCGCCATGGGAGTAAGAGAAAGCAAATCCCTATTCGACCTCAGCTGGAAGGTCATCAGCGTGTTGCCTTTGAAGTGCTGAGCATACGGAAGGTAAAAGTAGGGCAGCGACTTGGCTCCGCCGAAGATCTGAAATTCGGCATCACGCGCGATGCCGACGATCTGCAGCTTACGGTCTTTCTCACTTGCCATGCGGAAGCGTGCGGCCGATGGGGTCTTGATGGGGCCAGAACTTCCTGGCCGTGGTCTCGCTGATCACGGCCACGTCTGTGCCGTGCTCTTTATCGGCTTCTGTAAAGGCGCGGCCACGGAGAAGATCAATGCCCATCACGCTGAAATATTCAGGCGAAACCACGTTGTAGCCGGCGTTCGAAACGTTAGGATCGACGGGAACCGGGGCGCCATCAATCACCATCCGGTCGCCGCCATTGGTGAAGTAGCCCAAGGGAGACAGCGCTTGCGTGGCTCACAGAGTCCACCCCGGCGAGCCGATGCAGACGGGCGGTAAGGTTGGCCGCCAGGTCGCGGGCCTCGGTGTCGGTCATCCCGATCTGATGGGAATCGATGGCGAAATTCATCACGTGATCTGGTTTGAATCCAAGATCCATGGTCTGCATGGCGACAAGACTGCGCACGAACAGGGCAGCGACCACCAGCAATACAAGCGAACCGGCAATCTGCAAAACAACCAGACCATCGCGCAGCCAATGCCGCCCGCTGGTCACGCCGCGGCTGCCCTCATGCAAGACGTTGTTCACGTTAGCCTTGGCAATGCGCAGCGCGGGCACGATGCCCACCACCACCCCGGCCAGCAATGCGATGGCGAAGGAATAGGAGAAGATGCGCCAATCGAAGTCGAACACAAACTTGACCGGAAGATCAGCGTGCAGGTCGAGATGACTGAGCGCGCTGCTGGCCCACATGCCGAGCACGACACCCATGCCACCGCCGATCAGCGCCAGCATCACGCTCTCGGTGATCATCTGACCGATAAGCCGGGAGCGCTGGGCTCCCAGCGCGGTGCGGATGGCCATCTCGCGCTCACGGGCCGTAGCGCGGACCATGACCAGGTTAGCGACATTGACGCAGGCCAGCAGCAGCACCATGAGGGCAAGAGAAAGAAAAAGCCCAGCGACGACGAACATGGCGTTGGGATCGCCAGGATTGATGCGCAGCTGCGGCTCGGGATAGACCTGGATGCTGAGCTTCTTTTCGACGTCCGGGTGCAGGCGAGTGATCTCCTGGGCAACCACGTTGAGCGCGGCGCTTGCCTGCTTCACGCTGACCCCGGGGCGGAGACGCCCATTGATGACGAACATGCGGACCACCCAGTTATTGATGGCGTCGACCGGGGTGCCGGCGATGGGCAGCTCCGACAGGGGCACATACGCGGACGGGTTTAGGAAACTTTGCATGCCGCCAAAGCCTTGCGGCGCCACGCCGACGATGGTCACGGGCTGTCCATCGAGCGTGACCGGCTGCCCCACCACATTCGGATCGCCGTTGAACTTTTGCTGCCAGTAGTTATAGCCAAGAACAATCACCGGGTCGTGACCCAGAACCTCTCCTTCACTGCGCAGGAACAGCCGCCCCACAGCAGGCTTCAGTCCGAGCCCCGCGAAGTAGTTACCGCTGACGTACGTAGCCAGGATCCGATCCGGCTGCTGCCCCTTTATCGCCAGGCCGTCCAGGTTCAGGGTGTAGGCGAAGAGGTCGCTGAAGGAATGTCCGCTCTGGGCGCGGACGTACTTGTATTCGTTCCAGGAGAGAGTCTGTTGCAACGGACCGTTGTTTTCGCGGGGAGCCAAGGTCGTGATCTGTTCGGCATTTGGCACTGGGAGCGGCTTCACCAGCAGTGAATTCACCAGGCTGAAGATGGCCGTGTTTGCGCCAATGCCGAGGGCCAGCGTGAGCACCGCAGTGGCTGCAAAACTCGGAGCTTTCCGCAGCTGACGAACGGCAAAGCGAAGATCCTGAAACAGGGTGCCCATGAAAAGCCTCCGTGCGCATGATTATCCGCTATCAGGGTTGCACGTTCTCTTCCGAAGAGGCCTGGGCTTAAAGCACCTTATTTGCAGGCAAATGTGGGCAGGAACGCATGCCATAGCGGAACATCTTGTCCGGATTTGAGAGTCATTGTCCGGAAGCGAACAACTTCCGTTCGTTCATTTCCCCGTCCACACCGGAGGCCGCTTCTCCCGGAAGGCCCGGACTCCCTCCTGGGCATCGTCGGAGGTTAGGGCTGCCATCAATGCTGGAAGCCGCGCACGTTGTGCTTCCGCCGGGGAGAGAGCCGCTGTGCGCCGTACGCATTGCTTGATGGCGCGCAACGAAGTGGGCGAACAGGCAAGGATAGCCTTGACCCAACGAGCGACTGCTGCGTCGAGTTCTGCTCTCGTGGCCACTTCATTGATCAATCCCATGGCAAGAGCTTCCTGGGCCGAGACGCGACGTCCGGTCATGAGAATGCCCATGGCCTGGCGGTAGGGGATCTGCCGTTGCAAGAGCACGGCTCCGCCATCCAGGGGAATGTGTCCGACAAGCGGCTCCGGCAGGCCGAATTTGGCGTCTTCCACGGCAACCACGATATCGGTCCCGAGCATCATCTCGAACCCGCCGCCGAGCGCATATCCGTTCACCCGGGCGATGACCGGAATATCGAGGGTCTCACGGAGAGCGAGTCCGCCAAATCCTCCCAGGGTGGAGTTGGCCCAATAGTCCAGCCCGGATCCGCTCTCTTCCTTTAAATCGGCCCCGACACAGAAGGCTCGCTCGCCCTCCCCGGTCAAGACGATGACCCGAACATCGGCATTGGCTTCCAGCTGCGCCCATATGCCCTGCAGTTCGTTTGCGGTGACCGAGTCGATCGCGTTCAGTGCGCCTGGCCGCGCAATCGTCACCGCAGCGACATGATCTTCGATGGTGAGACGGACATTAGTCACTCTGGTGGTTTCTTTCTTCTGCTATTTGCTTTCTATTGCTCATCTAGCCTTTACGCGAAACTCAGCCATCACTTCCTCCGTGTGCTGCCCCAGGCGCGGCGGTGGGATGCGCAGGCTGACCGGCGAGCGGGAAAGGTGAACGGGGTTACTGATCAGCTTGAGCTGCTGGCCTTCTCCCGGGCCCTCCAGGATCATCTGGTTTTCCATGGTTTGGGGATCAGAGAGAGCTTCTCTCATGTCGCGCACAGGGGCGCACAAGATGTCCTGCTCGTCCAGCCTATCCAGCCAATGCGACCTGCTTCCAGTGAGGAATGCTTTACGCAACATCGATTGCAACTCCGCCTTGTTTTTGAACTGTGCGGTCATATCGGAGAATTTGGGGTCAGCTGACAAATCCGGAATACCAAGCGCAACGCAGATATTGCGCAGAGGGTTTTCTTTGAAGGCGCCCACCATCACCAGCGGACCATCCTGGGTTTCGAAGACGCCGCACAGGGGCATTGCAGCCCAGTTAACCTCGGAGTCAGCCATCATGACCATGGCTGCTTCCTGCATCTGCATGGCGAGCATCGAGTCATACAGAGAGACATTCACTTTTTGCCCTTGCCCGGTCTTGGTGCGGTGGATCAAGGCCAGCAGAATTCCCTGCACCATATGCATTCCGGCGGCGTAATCGGCAGGGGATGTGGGGTAAAGCGCGGTGGGAAAGGAGGGGTCCGCTTTGCGCATCATGGTACCGCTCAGCGCCTGGGCGAGGAAGTCCTGGCCACCCTTGTGCGCATGGGGCCCGGTTTCCCCGTAACCCGTTCCGACTGCGTAGATGATGGTTGGGTTCAATTGGACGCAATCGTCATAGCCAAGGCCAAGGCGCTCCATCACTCCGGAGCGAAAGTTATTTACCACCACATCTGCCTCTGCAATCATCTGCTTGACCTGCGCTATGTGCTCCGCATTGCGCAGATCCAGCGCGACGCTGCGTTTATTGCGATTGAGGCTGCAAAATATGGGGTTGTCGCTTCCCGCCACCTGCTTGAAGCTGGAGCGGCTCAGATCGCCGGCGCCCATGCGTTCAATCTTGATGACGTCCGCGCCAAAGTCAGCCAGCGTCTGGGTGCATACCGGTCCCATCATCACCTGGGAAAAGTCGACCACGCGGATTCCTGTCAGGGGCAGCGATGCAGCGTCGTGATTCTGATTGCTCATGCGGTCTCCACCGTTTGCTGTTCCACTGCCAGTGCGGGAATGTCTGGATTTCGGCCGGATTGATCTCCCGGGTCGGCGCCCTGCTTGCGTAAGGTGCGTTGCAGGGCGGCGATATCAACCTTGCGAACCGCGACTCCCGCATGGAGCGACAGCGCCGCCGCAGTGCCCGCCGCTTCTCCCATCGCCATGCAGGGCGGAATCTCGCGGGATGTCTTCTGCGCCTGCACGGTGGCGGAGTAGTGCCTTCCCGCTACCAGCAAATTCTCGATCTGCTTCGGTACCAGTACGCGGTAGGGCATGTAATAGTCCCGGCCGCGGGCAATACTATCCGGGAAGCGGGTACGCTCTGCCAGATCCTGCTTGGTCATCACATATTCGCCATCTAACAAGCGAGACTGGCGCACTCCTGTTTGCGGAGCCACATCGATTACATAGCATCGCTCGAAGCCGGGCAGCTTCCTGCGCGCATACGCAACCGTGGCATCGATATGTTTTCTTCCTGTCAGCTCCGCCTTGGTTAAATCTTCGACAAGTAAGCCGTCGAGGCCCAGCATATGAGGGCAGTTACACCAAACCACGCCGGGCAGCGGAGTCTTAAGCCACCACAGACCCCACGATCCGCCCAGAATCTGTTTGATCTCTTTGTCCAGCAGAGCAAACTGTACCGGCTCTTCGCGCTCGAAGCGCTCCGCCGCCTCAGTATCTACACCACCCAGACGGAAGACAGTCGTGAGCATATAGCGGCCGCCGATGTGCGGGGCCTGGGCTGAGGCAGCCACATCGAGGTCCCCCGTCGCGTCGATGATCACATCTCCCAAAATCGCCTGCGCTCCCTCCTTGGTATTGCAGATAACACCCTTCACCTTGCCATCCTCGACGATGGTCTGCGAGAACCAGGAGTGCAGACGCAGTTGAATTCCCTGCTCCTGAACCATCTCCAGAGCTACACGCTTCCAGCCATCGGGATCGAATGCAACCGCAAAGCAGATAGGATGGGGTTTCTCGTGGATGTGAAAATCGAACGTTCCCCAGCGCGTCCAACGCTGGATGGAGACTGGATCGGCTCCCCATTCATCGGCTCGCGGATACTTTGCCAGCCCCAACGCGGCCATGCGCTCGATGACCTCGAGAGAGATGCCGCGCACGGAAATCTCTCGCAGGTGGCCGTCCCACATATCGTCCAGCACCAGCACCATTCCGCCGGAGGCCAGACCGCCAAGATGGTTATAACGTTCGATCAGAATCACCTTCACCCCATTACGGGCGGCAGCGATGGCCGCGGAAAAGCCCGCCGGCCCGCCACCCACCACGACGACGTCGGCTCTGGCGGCGACTCTGATCTTGCGCCCCGGCTGGTCGATCCACTCTTCATCTTCGATCATTGCGGTCACCTGCTAGTGCGATCTTTCTGAAGGCCAAACGATGGTTATCTTTTCATAGTACGCAATGGCGAGAAAAAGACCGCCGGCGAGAAGCGTACTCATGATGATCGCTGCATAAAGCAGTCCGGTGTCGTAGGCATACGTCGCCTGCAGGATCAGCGCTCCAATGCCCCTGGTCGCCCCAATCCACTCACCCACAACCGCGCCAATCACCGACATGGATGCCGCGATGCGCATGGAGGAGAACAGGTGAGGAAGCGCGTTATAGAGGCGGACCTTGAAGAAGATCTGCATCCTGCTGGCGGAGATGATGCGCATCAACTCCATCACCTGCGGGTCGACCGAGCTGAGCCCCTCCATCATATTTACCAGTGTGGGAAAGAAGCAGACGAAGGCCGCGATCGTGACCTTAGGCGCGAGACCGCTTCCCAACATCAGAACCAGGATTGGGGCTTTGGCCACCACCGGGATGGAGTTCAACACCACAGCCACGGGAAAGAAGATCTTCTGCAGGGGTTTGCAGTGGACAAAGAGCGCCGCCACCAGGATTCCGGCGAAGACCCCGATGAGGAATCCACCGATGGCCTCCACCGCGGTCGGTACAAGGTTGTTGAACAGGAGGACGCGGTTGTGGACCAGGGCGATGACGACCAGCAGAGGGGAAGGAGCGATGAAGGGCCGCACATGGAAGCCGGCCACGACAGCCCACCAGAAAAACAACAAACCTGCGAAGCCGATGAAGGGTAGTCCCCAACTCCACATACTTTCCCTGCGCCGCCTGGCCAGATGCCGTTGCAGCGCCGCGGTCTGGGCGGCGGGAATAAGGTCTTCTCTGGATTGGGACGCGTTCATGGACCCACCTCCATCAATTGCCTGAGACGGGTCGCGAGTGCGATGAACTCGCCGCTCTCGCGAATGCTCAGGGTTCGATCTTCCGCCAGGTTCACGGGAATGATTTCTCTTATCCGGCCCGGATTCGCCGCCAGCATCAGCACCCGTTGTCCAAGATAGGCAGCCTCGTAGATACCATGGGTGACGAAGAGGATGGTGACGCCAGTCTGCTTCCATATGCGCCGTAGTTCCTCGTTCAGGCGGTCGCGCGTGATCTCATCGAGCGCGGCAAAAGGCTCGTCCATCAGCAGGATCTTTGGGTTGCTTACCAGGGCCCGGGCAATCGAGACACGTTGTTTCATGCCTCCGGAGAGTTCATGGGGGTAGGCGTGCTTCCTCGCGCCGAGACCCATAAACTCCAGCATCTCCTCGCATTTGGCTCTCGCTTTACCGGTGTCTTCCTGGGAGACCTCGAGGGGAAGAGCGACGTTTTCCAGCGCCGTACGCCATGGCAGCAACGCCGCATCCTGAAAGACGAAGCCGATATCCCTGCGCTTTTGTGCAATGACGGGCGATGTGCCCAGTACTTCCATGACGCCTGCCGTGGGCTGGATGAGGCCGGCGACCAGTCGCAGGAGGGTCGACTTTCCGCAGCCCGACGGTCCCAGCAAGGCGAGAAATTCGCCTCGGGCAACGTCCAGCGATACATCCTGAATCGCGGTCACGCTCTGCCTGCCGGAAAAGAAGCTGACGGTCACATCCTTACAACGCAGGCAAACTTCGCGTTCGGCCCGTGGCGGCGGTGCGATTGCTTGTTGTAGGGTATCTCCCACTCCAATCACACCCTCATCCGGTAGGCTCGCGTCGCGTTCAGCACCCTCATCGTCATCACCTCATCCACCGAGGGCACGTGATTGGTGAACTGTCCCAATCTGGCGTAGGTGGAGATTTGATCTTGCCACACCTCGGCGTCCATCGTTCCCCATCCTTTTGCCATGCTCCTCTCGGTGAAGGCGAAGCCGAGTACGGCCTCGATGGAAACGCGTTCATCGTCTCGATTGAGATTTGGGTATTCCTGCACCAGTAGATCGGCGGCCTCATCCATGTGGTCTTTCGCGTGGATCCAGCCTCGCGCCGTAGCCCGCAGGAAGCGGGCGATCGAGTCGAACTCCGTCTGCAGATTTCGTACTGTCGTGTAGTAAGGCAGAGCATACAGATGTACGCCCATATCCCAAAGCGGCAGATCAACCCTATCTGGGCCAAGAACACGAAGGGCGGTGGTGCTGGTTGACCAGCCGGAGATGACGTCCACCTGCCCGGTGAGCAGTGGAGTCATATCTGCTCCTACAGGAACCACCTCTACGTTGTCCTCGCTGAGGTTGGCTTTGGCCAGCACTGCCTTGAGCAGCACACCGGCGGTGGACGGAATCCCGACTCGCTTATTTACCAAGTCCGCAATGGAGCGAGCTGGCTTGCCAGGCAAAGAGAAATAGCAATATGGATGTTTCTGCAAGGCGGTGGCAAAGCACTGGATGGGAATCCGTTGTGAGACGGCGAGCATGATCGAGGGGCTTGATGAGATCTGGCCTATGGTGGCGCTACCCGATGCGACCACAGAGACGCCATCGATGCTGGGGCCGCCGCCCGCTATGCGCAGCTCGATCCCTTCTTCGCGGTAGTAACCCAGACGCTTGGCGACAATCTCGCCTACCTGCAGGCTGCCCGGAAGCCAGCCCAGTTGCATCACCATGGTGGACGCGTCGTTGCCTATCTTGTGTAGGGCCAGATAGCCACCTCCGAGCAACAGTGAGGCGGTGGCGGCGAGCGAGCCCTTTAACAAGCGTCGACGTCCGAGCTGGCCTTCAATAGCCTCCATCAGACTCCATCGGTATTTGCGGCTTCCAGTATTGAGTTGGAGACTTTCCGCACGAAACGAACTGTTTCTTCGCAGCTGGATCTGGTTCTCTTGTACCAGGAATGCCTCTTGTGGTGTTGAGAGTGATCTGCTTCATAAAGAGAGTTTCCGCCTTTTTTGCAAACGGATGCAGAGGCTCCTGTGCTCGCTCGCCAGAACCTTGCGCAAAAACGGAAGGCACGCGAATGTTCACGCGCGCTCGATCTTCGTGCGGAAGGCCCGGACTGCTTGTTTTAGTGTGGGATCAGCTGGGACGTTGATGCAGAATCAGTGTGGCCCAAAAAGCAATCGTAATCCTGTTCAGATTGTTTTGGTTGTGGGGCTGGATTTGAACCAGCGACCTTTGGGTTATGAGTGAAGTAACAATCTTATTATCAACGAGTTACGCAGTATGGCTGGCAGTTTAAAAAGAGGACTAAGTTGTTGAAAATAGGTTGAGGGTAATGGTATTTGGGGTTGGACAGGGGTTGAAGAACCCAAAGGTCGTTGGACGTCGTGGGGTTGAACCGCTTGGTCGTGGACGGATTCTAGAATTGGATTTTCTTCTCCCCAATCCAATATCGCTCTAAGATGGAGGGAGGCTGCTATGAACCTTGAGCTGCAAATCACGGAAGAGGCCGCGCACCTGCTCACGAGTAAGTATGCGGACCTGCCGCGCGCGGCGGTCGAGGCGCTGGCTTTGGAGGGATACCGCTCGAAGCGATTCTCCGAGGGACAGTTGCGGCAGATGCTTGCGTTCTCGTCGCGGATGCAGGTACATGCGTTCCTGAAAGAACATGGCGTCCACCTGCACTACTCCCTGGAAGATCTGGAACAGGACCGTGAGACCTCGCGGGAGTTGGAAGACAAGGTCTCCGGGAGTCCTCGCTTGGCATGATCGTTGTTGCGGACACCTCGCCGCTCAACTACTTGGTGCTGATCGGCCATATCGAGATTCTTCCCTACTTCTACCAGCGAGTCATGATTCCGCCCTTTATCTGGGAAGAGCTACAGGACGTCAACACGCCGGATATGGTCCGGGCGTGGGCGGCCCGGCCCCCGGCATGGTTTGAGCGGCGCGCACTGCGGAACCCTCCCGATTCGTCGCTGAATTTGCTGGATCGTGGAGAGCGGGAGGCGATTACGCTCGCACTGGAAGTTAGAGCGGACCGCCTGATCGCGGACGAAACTCTTGCTCGGGATGAAGCGAAACGCAGAAATGTCTCCGTGATCGGCACGCTGGGCGTATTGAGGAACGCAGCCCGCGCAGGTCTGTTGGCACTGCCGGATGCGCTGTTCAAGCTGCAGCAGACAAATTTCTACGTTGCTTCGGAATTGATTCGGTCGCTTCTCGAAGAAGATGCTTCGCGTTCAAAGTAGGAGGCCACGCAAAACGCTGAGGAGTTTTCAGGACGAAATAACATAACGCCCAATATACGTGACGGCCTAGCTGGATTCAGCTTAAAGCCATTTAACAATTCCCTGAGCAGGAGATTCATCAATTGGGGACGAAACCGGGACGGAACAACCACCATTGTGTCAGGGCGCGTCGGGAGATCAAAACTGGAGCGGTGATTGGCCCGCATCTCACCTTGTCCCGCATCTCCATATTGCTGTTTGCATCAAGAGCGCATGGTTAGGTCCGCGATAGCGCAATGCTGGCCACATAGCAGGCCAAAGAAATGCTGACGCCTGTGAGAGGCGCACTGAAAAAATAAACCTTGCAGAGCACAACAAGACCACCAAGCATTGCCAGCCCGACAACGAGCAGGAACGGTGACCGAAACAGGAGTTGGCCGTGAGCTAACGCGAGATAACCGAAAACCAAGCCGAACAAAATGAGTCCCAGGCTGTGGCTGGCATTGAAGCCAACCCAACACCGCCACATGGTTGTTTCGTTCGTAATCATAGGTGAACTCTGGCTCATGCTGACTTGCAGTGCAGGGTCACGGGGCGTGAGGTTTGGGCCCCAGAACGTATAAACAAGGTGGAGGACTCCAAGCGTAAGGACAATGCTCGCACTAAAAACCATGAGAATTCTTGCGGTCAAGATGCTCTCCGTATTTTGTGGGCTTAGCGGTCGCACCGCACCTTCCCTTACTTCCCTGCGGCGTTCACTTCGTTGACGTGGCTAAAAGACTGACGAACACGTCCGTGTTATGCGCGAAGCGGAGGCCATAATAGCCATTTGTCGATGTCAGCTTACCGGAGCCTACGAGGCTAGTTTTGTCGTAGCTTACAACACTCGAGCCGTTGATGGAGCACACCACCGTATCCCCTCCTACCGAGAGCGAGATGTCCTGAGTCACCGGTTGGCCACGCCCGGCTGCTTTATGAGTCGCGGCGTTGCTCTCACCCAGCAGTCCGTTCATTCTGAACGGCTCTGGCCCAAATCCGCGCACGATAAACTTTCCGTTTCCAGATGCAGCGCAGTAGAGCTCGGTCTGGCTAGGAGTACCCATGTCGTTCCCTCCGATAAACACTCCGTGGGGACGCGGGTGAGAGCTGAGATTCATGTCACCCCAAGACTTAGTTCGCATAGTTCGCTTAATTCGCACATTTCTGCGCGGGCTTTCCATTTCCTCTCCTGGTCTCGGTTCGGCACACAGAGGACACGTACCGTTTTGACGGCCGTTCTAAGGCGCTCACTCCACTCTAAGTAGAAAACACCATGCACCTTAAGAAGGGGAACGCGGGGACCTGGGAGTCTACTGAGGTTCGCCGTAGGGGACATCTTTGCCATGAGGTTCCGGCAAATCGGTCACGGTCACTTTGCTCCCGTCGGCGGTCTTGATCTCGTTGTCGGAAAACGTCCAGTTCTTCGCGTTGGCGATAAAGCCGGCCGTCTTCGCTTCCATGTCCAGGTGATCCAGTCTGAAGTTATCCAGGGTGGCATTCGGATAAGCACTGACTGCAAACGCCTGGGTCGCGCCCGTTGCCTTGATGTTCCAGATGTGGACATCGCTGAAGTGCGGCAGCCCCTGCTGTTCGGGAACTTTGGTCGTAAGCGTAATCCAGTAAGAAGGAACATTTTTCGACCCAGGCGGCAGCGTAGCGTAGCTGAAAGCAGGGTTCCAATCCATGGTGATGTGGATAGGAATGGCGACTCCCTCCAGCGTCAGGTCATGGATACAGATATCGCTGGCCCTTCCCCCACGCGTGTGAGCAGACTTGAAGAGCACGCCCGAGGGTACCCCTGACAGGGCAGTAAGGTTGTAAGCTTCGATGTTGTGGAACCCGCCCGAGGTCTCGCTGCCGATGGTTACGGCCGCCGCCCCGCGGCGAATGATGGAGTCGCGAATTACAATATTTTCGGTAGGGCGGTTGACCCGCAGCCCGTCCGAGTCGCGCCCTGCCTTAAGGCAAAGCGCGTCGTCGTTCACATCAATGTCGGCGTGTTCCACCAGCACATTGCGCGAAGAATCTATGTCAATGCCATCGGTGGATGGGCCTCTGCCTCCTTCGTTGTTACGAATAACGATCCCGTCGATGGTCACATGGTCGGAGTAGAGCACCTGAACCGTCCAGAAGCCGGAGCGTTTCAGCAGGATGCCGCCGCCCAGGTGAATACCTGAGGAATTCTGCAACAGAATCAGACGCGGGCGCCGCGCATCGTAGTCGGAAGCCCAGCGCAATCCCTTTGGTTCGTAAATGGCGCGCAGATCCCAATAGGACTTCCACCAGATAGGCCCGTCCCCGTCAATGGTTCCTTTTCCGCCGATGGTCACATCATGTTGGTCGCGGACGTTCATGAGGGCCGACGGCCACGTCATCTCGATCCCGGCGATGCGCGTAGGCAGCATAGGGTAATCGTCCAGCTTCTGCGAACCGATCAGGATCACCCCTTCCCCGACATCCAACCTGGTCCCGGATTTCAGGAAGAGAGAGCCAGTCAGATACTTACCCGGTTTGAAGGTCACCGTACCACCCGAATTCGCGGCGGCATCGATCGTCTCCTGGATAGAGACCGTGTTCAGTGTCGAACCATCGCCCTTAGCCCCGTAGTCATTGGCCAGGAAAGTCTTTTCGGCTGCGTGCGCGGTACACGTAGTCAAAGTCAGAGCACAGGCAAAGACGAGAGCCCAGGGACGGTAAGTCATTCTTGCCCCTCTCCGGAAATCAGGTGCTATAGAGCCGCGAGGACTTCCCTATAGAGATATTGCGCCCCTTCCACACCATCCCATGGACCTCCTTCGTATTCGAGTCCAAAGACGCCCAGGTAATTCGCATTGAGCATGATTCTGACGTTTCGTTGCACATCCGGATTGGGCCAGCGATCCCAGTATTTGGCGTGCGCATGGGTATGAGCGTAAGGAGCCAAGGCTTGCAAGCCATGGAAGAGAAGGTATTCGTGCTCCCAGTTGCAGAAGTCGGGAGAAGCTTCGCAGAAAGGGCTATTGACCTCCTCCACGATGGTTCGAATGTTGATCGGGTTCGCTGCCACTCCCCAATGGTTTTCGATCGTTACCCTGATGCCGAGCCGGCCCCCGTAGTCAGCCATCTCTTTATACGATTCGATCGCGTTGCGGAGGTACTGCGCCAAAGCATCGTTCCTGGGATAGCCGGCGACATCGCTAAAGAGCCCTGGTTTGGCTCCCGGAGGGCTTTTGAACGTGCCCGCCTCAGCCGCGGGCGGCGGGGCTATCGTAGGGCCACCGGTGTTTACGCGCATCGACTTGGCGCCAAGGATCGCAGCTCCATCGAGCCACTTCTTCGCCACCTCCACGCCTGCTTTACGCCGCTCCGCATCGGGTTCGCAGATGTCACGTGGGGCATCGTTCGATATGTGATGGCAACGCGTTCCTGTGGCTACCTGCTTGTTCGCCATCTTCTCCAGCCACTTCCGCCCGGATTTACTGGAGGGATCGAATTCTGTAACGGTATGGGATCCTGATTTCCCGACTACGGTCTCGCTCACGAACATGCTGGGGTCATCGCCATCGCCAAAAAAGCTGGAAATCAGGTCCATCTGGTAGACGCCAGGGAAGGTCTCCTTGGTGAAGCTGGGAACGTCCAGCATGGTGATCTCGCCGTACTTCTTCTTCATCCTGGCAACTTCCGCCGGTTCCGTGGCAATGTCGCTATTCAGCTTGAAGAGATAGCGGAAGGGCCAGCAGTTCGATGCGATGCGGTCGAGCTTTTCCTTTTCCGACAAAGGACCCATTACGCTCGAGTGGGTGATGGACTCCGGGGCGACTGGCGCCTGGGCGGCTCCAGGAGACGAGGTTGCAAGTAAACCGGCCGCCAAACCAGCGCCCGCTCCGTGAAGAAACTTCCGCCTATCTATGTTGCTATGCACGCCATCACCTAAGCTCATCGGCTCCGTCCTAACCAGTCAAAATATTTTCGCAGCAGTGCGGCTAGGATATCCCCGAATGCTCTGCCGAACCAGAGCATGGCGCAGAGGCCATCGCTGGATTCATTTGATGACGGGAGACAAGGCGATCGAGGTCAGGCCCAGGAAGAAGAAGAGAAACATCAACACTAGATAGAGCCGGACACGGGTGCCGGCGCCGCGGAACTCCTTCCACACGAAGACTCCCCACAAGGCGGAGATCATGGTGTTGCCTTCACCCATGGAGAAGGAAGTTGCGGGACCAATCATGGGCACGTAAGAAGCGACGAAATTAGCGATGGTTCCCACACCCCAGATAAGTCCCCCGGCCATGCCCCAGGCATGTGCGTTCCAGCGGCCGCTCACATAATCTCTCCAATGGAGTGGAGGACCGCTGATTGGCTTGCGCATCAGCAGATAAATCATAGGCAATGCCGAAGCCGCTGCTCCCAAAGAGAAAATAAAGTTGACGGTGTAAGGCTCGAGATGCCCCGGGCCGGCCAACGATTTGGCTACCAGCGGATAGAAGAGCCCGGCTCCAATGCCTCCGATGACGCTGAGTAGAATGCCTTTTCCAGTTTTGCCGCCGCCATGCGATATCCCCTTGTAGGCAAGGGCGTCGAGCACAATCGCGATGCAGACGAGAGCAATTCCGGAGAAAATAAGCACCGGATTGCCTGCCGGAGAAACAACATAGTTGAGCACTGCGCCGAGCACCAGCGCCAGGCCGGCGCCAATGGGAAAGGCGACCGCCATCCCGGCCACAGAGATAGCGGCCACAATCAGAATGTTGCCCACGCTAAAGACGGCGCCTCCGGCAAAGGCCAGCCACAGGCTTCGCTCGCTCGCGGCTCGCAGATTAAGGAAGAAGCTTTGCGGCGATGCCGGATCCGTTTGCCCCAGGGTGAGGCCGAAGATCAGCGAGCATACAAGCAAGCCGAGGGTGTAGTCGAAGTAGTAGAGCTCGAAGGGCCATTGGCGGGTGATCTTTTGCGTGTTCGCCCAAGTTCCCCAGCAGAGCATGCTGAGCGTCATCAGTAAGAGAGCAGTAGAGTAGGTTTGCGGGGTGAACATGGCACTCCGTTCCCTGTCATCCTACGCGCTGAAGTGGAATGATCCGTTACTACTTGATGTAGTAGCCGCTCACGCGCCAGTAGCCCTTGGCGAAAGCCAGTGTGACCGTCTCCTCCGCCTGTTGCCGATTGGCGAAGCTGGCGCCATAATTCAGCACCACGTATTGGCCTTCTGGAGCTCCAGGGACGGTGGTGGTGTAGGTGGCGTTGATGAGTTCGCGCGAGAGCAGCGCACCGACCCCGGCGCGCGCCTTCTCCAGTTGCTTGGCATAGGCATTGCGGTCGAGCTGAGTGCGGATCAGCATGCCGGTGTAGGCATAGCTATCTGCGAAGCGCCCGTGGTCAAGGTATCCGAGAAAGCCCAGGGCCTGGCGCTCCGCCGCCTGCTCCTCGGCGGTATGGGGGTCGGCAGCGGGTTCTGCTTGCTGCATTTGCGCTGGTGGGGGCGCCTGCGCGGCGTAGAGGCGCCCCTGTATCAAGCCGGCTGCCACCGCGACGAGCACTACGCCGCGCAAACCAAGGAGAATCGATCGTCTATTGAGCGTACTTAACTGAGCATCCATAAGGGCGGGTATAAGCGGTCTGCACCGGTTGACCGGCCATGGCCTCGGTCAGCGCGGCAGACACATAGTTCTTTGATGACTGAATGTCTGAGACCTCAGTAGTGGGGTGATCGTCGATGGCGCCGGCATAGATCAGTTTGCCACTGGGGTCAATGATGAACATGTTGGGCGTGGTCTTGGCATCGTAAAGATGCCCGATGGCGCCGCTGGGGTCAAGGATAGCTGCGGTGGGCTTAGCACCCATCTTCTTCATGTAGGCATTTTCCGCGGCGGCATCGACATAGCCTTGCGTGCCAGGAGCGGAAGAGATGATGGTGAACCACACCACGCCTTTTGCGGTCCACTCTTTCTGCAGGGACTGCATATTCCCGCTCTGATAATGCTTCATCGTGTAAGGGCAGTCGTGGTTATGCCATTCCAGGACGACATACTTGCCCCGGTATTGATCCAGACTTTGGGTCTTTCCGCTGGAGTCGGTTCCATGGAAGTCAGGCGCCTGGCTGCCGACCTGGGCGGCACGGGCGGAGAAGGCGAGGGCGATGGACAGGGCTGCGGCCAAAATTGCGGCCATGCGGACATGGACGGTATTTTTCCGGGTCATCGGCTGATCCTCTTTGGGTTTGCGCTGCCCGAATTTCCTGCCACGGACTACCAACGAGGGCAGCGGGTGCGGCCTTCTTTGACGAACACCGCATGAAGGTTAATGGCTTTGATGGGTTCCGGCAGGAAATCCGGAGTCTATCAAGGCCTGGTTGTCTGGCTTAAGCCCGGCTTGCTGTTTCTCCTTGGGGCGGGTCTGGAGCTGGTCAAGCGCACCAAGGACGATGCCTGGTGTGAGCACCTCGGGCAGCGTGATGGCTGGCTGCCCTGGGAGGTAGAAAACGTAGGTAGGCACGCCACTACGTCCAAGTTCCGTCAGCGCCGAAGCAATGGCTTCATCGTGTTTAGTCCAGTCGGCCCGGACGAGCACGATTCCGGAGTCATGCAGGCGCCGCCGCACATCGGATCGATTGAGCACCACACGTTCATTGACTTGACAGCTCAGGCACCAGCGGGCGGTGAAGTCCACAAACACCGGACGACCCTGGGAGCGATATTGCTCGATCGCCGCCCGGCTGTAAGGCTCCCACCCATTCTGGCTTGCCGCGGCGCCCGCGCTGGCGGTACCTGCGTCCGTTGGGGGAAACTGCCACAGGACGTAAAGAGGTGTCGCCACCGCGAGCGCGATGACTACAGCGGCAAACACGGAAGGAACTCTTCGAGCCGGCCAGCGGCCAAGTATCCATCCCGCGATGCCCAACAGGAGGAATGCCGCCAGCAACGCGGTGAGAGCGTCCACTCCGGCCGAGGAGGCAAAGAGCCACACCAGCCAGATCACGGTGCCGAAGATAAACACCGACGTGCCCTGTTTCAACACTTCCATCCAGGCACCGGGCTTAGGCAAATGGCGCATCCACAAGGGATGGAAGGTCAGCAGCACATAGGGTGCGGCTAGCCCCAGCGCCAGCGCGGTGAAAACGGCGAAGGCCACAGCCGCGTTCTGCGCCAGCGCGAAACCAACGGCCGCGCCCATAAATGGAGCGGTACAAGGAGTAGCCACGACCATGGCCAGCACGCCGGTAAAAAAGCTGCCCGCATAGCCGTGGCGCGACGCCAGGCTGGAACCAGCATTGGTTACGGTGAGACCGATCTCAAACATGCCGGCCAGCGACAGCCCCAGGAAAAAGAGCAGCAGCGCCATAACCGCGACAAAACCGGGCGATTGAAACTGGAAACCCCAGCCCAGCTGACGGCCGCCGGCCCGGAGGCCCAACAGAAGAGCCACCACAGCCCAGAAAGAAACCAGAATCCCCAAGGCATAAACCAGGCCGTGAGCGCGGACGTGGCTGTGGTGATGACGCGAAGCCTCCACCAGGGAAAGACCCTTGATGAAGAGGACAGGGAAGACGCAGGGCATGAGGTTCAAAATCACCCCGCCCAGGAAAGCCAGGGAGAGAAAGCGTAGAAGCTTGAGGAAGCCGGCGGAGGAGGCTCCGGCGGCGGCGGCCGGCAACGGGCCTGGAACCGCGTGAACCTCATAGGCGGTTCCATCTCCTAGCAGGAGAACCCCATTTAATTGGGCCAGTTGGGTCTTGAAGTTCACGTCTCTCTTGAGAGAGATCTGTACCCCGCCGTCCACTTTTTCCACAGGCTGGGGGGCAGCATTCGCGATCTGGCTTTCATCCAGAGGAAAGAATTGCGCGGTCGTGGCGGGATGACCGGTAAGGGCGAGGGCAAAACCGGTGGGCGTCGTCGCGAATACAGCCTTGGCAGAGGACGGGAGCGCCTGGGGCAAAAGGCTGTGGAAGCGATCAAAGAGCGCCGCCCGGGTAGAGTCGGTTGGGCCTTGTTGAGCCGCAACCTGCAGCGGAAGGGCCAGGTCGGCCTTACCCGGAATGCAGACTTCGCGGCAGACCAGCCAATTGACATGAGCCGAAAGCGAGGCGGTGGAGGGGACCTTGAGTGTAGAGTCCGCGCTCAAAGTGATGGGGAAGAGCACCTCGTCTTCGTAGCCAAAATCCATCAGCGGACCAAGCGGCAGGCGGCGAGGCGCGGGAAACTGCATGGCTCCGGCGGTGATGCCGGCTGGTAGCGTCCACTTGATGGTTGGCGGCTCCCCTGAGTCGCCGGCGTTGATCCAATAGACGTGCCAGCCCCTATCCAGGGTGAAATGCAGTCCGATGAGGTCGCTGCCTCCGGGCTGGATCGAATCGTGGAGGGGAAGCAACTCGACGGTGAGGTGCTGCGCCCGCACGGGGCCCGCTATCGGGGCGGCTTTAGGCGGCAAATCGGCTGCATACGCAGCCGAGACAATAGCCAAACCGGCGGTGAGAATCAGCCGCAGGGAACTCCGGAACAAAGCGCGTTGGCGAAACCTGGGCATAGGAAAGCACAGCGGTCCGTACTTCTTTATATTGTAGCCGCCAGGCAGGGTGGAGAGAACGGCAAGCTCTTCGCCCGCTATGCCCGAGCAAAACGGGCATGCTCCTTATAAATACAGCGGTCCATTACGACCAGGATGCCGTCAGCCTCGGCCCACTTGACTGCCTCTTCGTGGCAAACGCCTTCCTGCAACCACAGATAGGGGATCTTGAGCCGCATCACGTCTTTGACGACTTCAGGGACATACTCGGAAGCACGGAAGACATCCACGAGATCGATTTTGCCCTCTACGGCATAAGCTTCATCGAGCGTTGGGTAGGCCTTTTCACCCAGTACCTTGGTCACCGTGGGGTGAATGGGGATGATGCGATAGCCTTCCTGCTGCATGTATTTGGAGACGTAAAAGCTGGGGCGGTCGGGCTTATCGGTGAGCCCGACAACAGCGATGGTTTTTGATTTTTCCAGGATGGTGCGAATGGTTTCAGGCTCGTTCAATGCATTTCCTCTGTACAGATTGGATGCTTCAGTCGACGTCGGCGGGTTCTTCTATTGCAGCCGGCACACCACCCTGGCGGCGCATGATCAGGTAGCCGCGGATGAACGGGTCCAGATCGCCATCGAGCACGCGATCGACATCGCCCACTTCTACCCGTGTACGCAGGTCCTTGGCAATGCGATACGGCTGCAGCACATACGAACGAATCTGCGAACCGAAGTTGATGTCGAGTTTGGAGTCTTCCAACTTTTTGGAAACCTGCTTCTTCTTCTCCAGCTCGTACTCGTAAAGCCTGGAGCGCAGCATCTTCATCGCCTTTTCCTTGTTCTTGTGCTGCGACCGCTCATTCTGGCATTGCACCACGATGTTGGTGGGCAGATGGGTAATGCGCACAGCGGAGTCAGTGGTGTTCACATGCTGGCCGCCCTTGCCGCCGGAACGATACGTGTCGATGCGCAGTTCCTCGGGCCTGATATCGATGACAATGGAATCATCGATC
Source organism: uncultured Acidobacteriaceae bacterium (assembly GCA_963743365.1). Taxonomy (GTDB): domain Bacteria; phylum Acidobacteriota; class Terriglobia; order Terriglobales; family Acidobacteriaceae; genus PALSA-350. The sequence goes on along the minus strand of CAVUQE010000028.1, from coordinate 794,625 downwards.
TCGGGCGAGACAAACACGCTGGCGAAGGAAGTATGACGGCGTTTGGCCTGGTCAAAAGGCGAAATGCGCACCAGGCGATGGACCCCGGTTTCCCCGGAAAGCTGCCCATAGGCGTACTCGCCGATCACAGTAAAGGTAGCGGACTTGATGCCCGCTTCTTCGCCGTCCTGATAGTCATTCATCTCCGTCTTGAAGCCGTTGCGCTCGGCCCAGCGGAGATACATGCGCATCAGCATTTCTGCCCAGTCCTGAGATTCGGTTCCGCCGGCGCCAGGGTGAACAGTCACAATGGCATTTAGCGGATCGGTTTCCTCGGAGAGCATGGTGCGGCTTTCGAGTTGCTCCACGAATTCGCTAAGGGATTTGATCTCGCGCTCCAGCTCAGGCTGGACTGCCTCGCCCTCGTTGGCAAGTTCGAAGTAGGCATCGATATCCCCGGTGCGGCGCACCAGCTCGTTTTCCATGGCGAGTTGGCCCTCGAGGCGTTTCCGCTCGCGCATGAGCACTTGGGACTCGGATGGGTTGGACCAGATGGCGGGATCGGAGAGTTTGGACTCTAGGACAGCCAGTTCCCTGTCGATGCGTGCGTGGTCAAAGATACTCCCGAAGGTCGCGAACCTTTTCGCGGACCGGAGCGTAGGCAAATTCGAGTTCATTCGACATAAGGCTTAACCGTTTTCTTAAGATGAAACCGTTGCGGGCTGCGCTGGATACTACTGCGTGTGCGGCTTCCGGATCCAAATACGCCCGGCGGCGGCAAGAACACCAAGGCTGATTATCCCACACAGATAGGCGAAGACGTCGCCGTGCCGGGTGTAGAAGGTCAAGTCAGTGCGATAGCCGTATTTGGCGGCCAGCGAGGTGAGTGCGTGGCGGGGCACGCTGGCAGTAAGCCTCCCGTAGGGATCGATGATCGTAGTGATGCCGGTATTGGTGTCGCGCAGTAGCCAGCGGCGATTTTCCACTGCGCGCATGCGTGACATGTCGAGTGTTTGCCAGGGTGCGCAGGTATCGCCGTACCAACCGTCATCGGAGATATTCACCAGCACCTGGGCGCCGCCCTTCACAAATAGCCGTATCTCGTCGCCGAATATTTCTTCGTAGCAGATGAAGACGCCGAAGGTGTGATCGTCGGTTTTGAAGACGATGCGGCGCCATCCATGGGTCATGTCGCCGGCCTGCTGAGTCAGGTTTTTGGCGAAGGAGAAAAAGTCCTTATACGGTATGTACTCACCCCAAGGGACCAGATGGATCTTGTCGTAGCGGCCCACTGGCGAGCCGTCCTGGCCGACAAAGAGCGCAGAGTTATACCTATCGAACCCGGCGCCATGAGCGTCAATGGAAGTGGCGCCGGCGATCACCGGTGAGTTCATGGAGAGCGCAAGCGTGCGCAGAGCGGCAAGCAGGCGTGGGTCTTTGTCGACAAAAGGCGCCGGTGATTCCGGCCACAGGATGATGCCGGGAGCGACCGGCACCGCCGGACAATCGGGGGTCACGGGATAGGCATCGAGTTCGGGCATGCCGGCAAGGTAGGGGCCGCAGGTCCGAGTGCTGAGCTTAATGAATTGGCTCATGTGCTCGTCATATTCGGAGCCGGGCCAGCTGTTGTCTTGATTGACGTTCAGATTCTGCTGCAGCAGCACAGCGGTCGCCTGCACCGGCGCTGCGGAAGGCGCAAAGTGATCGCCGTTCTGCAAAACCAGCGCCACCAACAGGCCACCGATGAAGATGAGTAAACGGTGTTTGCGGGCAAGCAGGCCCCAGGCAATGAGCGCGTTGCCCGCGACCAGCACGAAGCTGAGACCGTAGACACCGGTGAACGGAGCCAGCCTGGTGAGCACGAAATTGCCAATTTGCGAGTAACCCAGCGAATCCCATGGAACTTTAGTTAGCCGGGCGGACAACACCTCGATGGCAGCCCAGAAAAAAGGCGCAGCCAGCAGCGCATAGTGGGAGCCCTGGAATGCCCTTGCGGTAACCGTGATCACCAAGCCAAAGGCGGCGAAGTAAAGCCCCAAAATCAGACTGTAGGCAACCAGGATGCCGGCCGAGATGTAGGGAGGCAGGCCCCCGTAGTACAGCATGGTCTGGTAGATCCAATAGCAATTGCCGGCAAACCAAAGGACGCCCATGAGATAGGCGGCGAAGGTGCCGCGCAACAAGGCCTTGGGATGGCGCAGATTTTGCTCTGAGAGCAGCCCATAGAAGAGCGGCACAAAGGCTATCCAGGCAAAGAAGGTGCGCCGGTATGGCACCGGGCCGACAATCGAAAAAGGCAGCAAAAGCAGCGCAGCGGAAACGATGCCGAGCAGCCAGGGTTGCCGTGCCAGCTTTGCCATGGCGGAGAGTCTACCATCTCGTGTGGGATGAACTTCTTGCATCCTGCGTGACGCAGAAAGAGATACAATCGTTGCCTATGCTGGTTGCGATATTTTTCATGCGGCTCTTTGAGGTAATGTTCTTCGCCGGGATCGCCGGGTCTGCGGTGGTGGTGGTGATTAGTTTTATCGAAGATTTACAGTTGCTGGTGGAGGATTGAACCGCGTTATCTTCGTTGACCTTGAGCGGCAACCAACATAGACTCAGGTCTGAGCTTCGATCCAAACCGCGACTGTCCCCGGTCGCGGGATTGACACCCTAGCCTATATCGAATGGCTTCCGAGCGAACAACCAGTGCACCATTCATAGCCTCCAACCGGGTAAAACTGGTCGTCGCCTCTTCGGTGATGCTCACCTTCATCTCGTTCTGGCGCGCCGCAGCGGTGGTGCTGAACGATCTTGGATCTTCCGCCTTTTATGCCGGTGGCATCGCGGAAGAAGCGGTGGGCAAGTCTGCTCCGTGGTTCATTCTGGGCGTGATGCTCTTCTCCTTCGCGGTGCGCGCCGTGTATGTGGAGAGCTGCTCGATGTTCACCCGCGGCGGCGTTTATCGCGTGGTGAAAGAGGCTTTGGGCGGAACCTTCGCCAAACTCAGCGTTTCCGCGCTGATGTTCGACTACATCCTGACGGGACCCATTTCGGGCGTTTCCGCCGGGCAATACATTACCGGCCTGCTGAACGAATTGATGACGGTGGCCGCCGCCCATAGCTGGCTGCCGGGAGCGATGCTGAGCGGGCATCATGTGGCGCCGCAGCTCCCAGTGGACCTTACCTCGGCCGCCTTTGCCGCAATCGTCACCGGGTACTACTGGTGGCAAAATCTGAAAGGCATTGAAGAGTCCAGCGATAAAGCCCTGGAAGTGATGAAGGTTACCACTGTCATGGTGGTGATTCTACTGGCTTGGGGAATCTTTTCGGCCGTGCACGTCGGGGCCAAATTGCCGCCGTGGCCCACACCTTCCACCCTGCACTTCAGCAAGGATGCCCTGGGTTTTCTGGCCTACACCAAGCTGCCGGCGATGCTGGGCCTATTCGGGATCATCATGGCCTTCGGCCATTCCGTTCTAGCGATGAGCGGCGAAGAGACGCTGGCGCAGGTCAATCGCGAGATCGAGCACCCGAAACTCAAGAACCTGAAACGCGCCGCAATCGTGATTGCGATTTACAGCTTTCTGTTTACCGGGCTGGGTTCGCTGCTGGCGGTGATGTTGATTCCCGATTCGGTGCGGGTGCCGATCTACCGTGACAATCTCATCGCCGGCCTGGCGATGTACATGGTTGGACCGCAGGTGTTGCGGATTGTCTTCCGCGTGTTTGTGGTTCTGGTCGGCTTTCTTATTCTTTCCGGCGCTATCAATACCTCGATCATCGGTTCGACCGGTGTACTGATGCGCATTGCTGAAGATGGAGTGCTGACGGACTGGTTCCGCAAACCGCATCGCAAATTCGGCACCAGCTACCGCATCGTGAACCTGGTGGCAGCGATGCAGCTGTTCACGATTGTGGCCAGCCGGGGAAACGTTATCGCCCTGGGTGAAGCTTACGCGTTTGGCGTGATCTGGAGCTTTACCTTCAACAGCCTGGCCATGCTGGTACTGCGCTGGAAGTACAAGGGGGAGCGAGGCTGGAAGGTTCCGCCGAATCTGCGCATCGGCAAGCGGGAAATCCCGATCGGGCTGATCTCGGTGTTTATGGTGCTGCTGACGACGGCGATTGTGAACCTGTTCACCAAGTCTGTAGCCACGGTAAGCGGCATCCTCTTCGCCACCACCTTCTTTATCATCTTCACCATCTCGGAGCGGGATAACCGGCGGCGGAGAACGACCACCGAGATCCAGATGAAAGAGCACTTCCAGTTGGAGCACGAAGACACGGTGGGGCGCGAGGTGCTGCAGATCGATCCGGGCTGCGTGGTGGTGACTATGCGCGATGCGAATAACCCCTTTGCGCTGAAGTGGACACTGGCCCGCACCAACACCGGCGATCAGGATGTGGTGGTGCTGACGGCGCGCATGGTGGGCGCGGGCGGACCGGCGTTGCTCTCCACGTCGGACCAACTGTTCAGCGAATACGAGCAGATGCTCTTCACCAAGGCGGTGTCTGTCGCGGAGAGCTTTGGCAAGCACATCTCGCTCCTGGTAGTGCCGGCTGGAGATATCTTCGCGGCGCTGGTGCAGACCGCCAACTCGCTCGAAGCGGCGGCGGTGGTCTCAGGACTTTCGAGCAAGATGAGCGCCCACGAACAGGCCTATCGTGTGGGCCAGGCTTGGGAAGCACTGCCCGAGCCGAAGAAGCAAATTACCTTTTACGTGGTGTCTCCCAACGGCGAGGCGGAGTCGTTCCACATTGGTCCGCATGCGCCATCACTGCAAGCAGATGACGTGGAGCTGGTACACCGCTTGTGGCTGAACTTCCGTCGCGATCCGGAGATGCAGAACCTGCACCACAGCGATATTGTGACCCATGCGCTGACGCGGCTGGCAGCCGAGTATGCGCGCGATAAGCAAGAGACTCTGATCGGGCTCCGCCGGCGCGTGCAGGACGGCGCCCAGGCCGCGCGCCTGGGGCAAGGACGCGCCCAAGGACCCCAGGCTGGAGTGGACTACGCGGTGCGGGCGCCGGGGCAGGAAGACGAAGAAAAGTGATCGCGCCTGGCGTCTCCCAAAACTAATTGACCTGCACGATCAGCGGATGATCGATAACGCTGATGCTCAGCGTGCTTACATTGTTATAGGTCGCAATCGGCGTGGTACCGATCATCGGATCGTAGACCGCAACGTTGGCAAAAGTGGCACCGAGATTAATCGTCACGGGATAAGCGGGGGCGGCGATATCGACAGCATTCGTCGGATCGTAAACGGTGGCATCAATCCAAACTGCGAGATCGAATGCTGTACTGCTGCCGAGCAGGAAGCTGTGCCCCGTCGTGGGCAACCCGCTGACGCTGTAGTTCAAGGCGGTAGAGGCAGTTCCACTTCCAGCGCTTTTCAGGATGGTGGTTAGATTGTGGATCGCCGTGGCGCCGGTTTTTGGTGTCCAGTCATTATGGAACTCTCCAAAGTGATCTTGGACATTCGTATCCGTCACGGATGAGTTCTCGTCAACCAACTCATAAAGATAGGTTCTCACGATCCCGTTCAGTGCATTTTCAAGTAACGTATTCAGGTTGTATTTCGCCGCGGAGAGCTCATCGACATGGCTGGGAGTGGTCGTATATCCGGTTTCGGTAATAACCATCGGCATGCCCGGTGTATCTTGCTTGAGTATCGGGAGCCACTGAAGCATGTTCCCCTGCCACACGTTGCAACAGTCATAGATATGAGCATTGCCATAGGTAACGTAGGGAGCGAGGTCGCCGAGTTGCTCCTCGCCGGCGGCAACACCGGTGATTCCGTAAGATAGCGTCAGCGCATAGACAGGAACCGCTTCGAGCGACGGGTTACTGTGGACCGCCGTCCATAAATCCTGGGTGACTTGTACTCCTGCAGCATAATTATCGGTGATGCCCTCATAAGTAATGGGCCAGGCATTGATTTCGTTTGGCCCCTCGATCGCTGCAATCGAACCGGGGTAAGCCTGCTCGAAGGCAGCCGTTTCCGCAATGGTGTCCGTGATATCGACAGGACCGTTTCCAACCAGGAGAGCGTCGAGCTGAACGCCGGCAGCAGCTACTGCGTCGTTCGCAGCTGTCGTTGTCGGATCGTGGTTGTAACCAGGCGGCTCATCGCGGATGGTGTTGATGCCTAGATATTGGAGAGCTGAGATTACGTTCTGCGAGTGGCCGTAATAGACCGTACTGGGAAAACCGAGGTGAGTATTGATCCCGAGACTTTGCACAAAGGTGGAAGCTGCCTCCGGGGCCGGAGAAACCGTACAGCTTGAAGTGGTTCCGCTGTTGCTGCCTGTGCATTGCCAGGTCCACGGGCCGGTGCCCGTGACCGCCGAGGCTGTGCCTGCGCTGCAAAGACCCGCGCTGGGCGCGACGCTCGAATTGGCGCCATTCGCCGGCCCGCATACACCATTCACGGTTGTCGGCTCGGCGGTGCTCCCGGTATTGACGGCGAGCGCATTGAGCGCCGTTGCTGACGTATAGTCGGTCGTGTTAGACGGTGTGAACGTAACTGTCAGTGATTGCGAGCCCGCTGGTAGAACGGTGCCCGCCGCCGGACTGTACGAGAAGCTGCCTGGGATATTCGACGTTGCATTCAACTGTGCTGCGCCGAGGGCGGTGCCTTGCTTAATGGGGGACAAGGGGGCCCAAGTGACTACAGGCGCGGCCTGAGTAACGGTAAGTAGCACGGTCGAAGTAACTGGGGAATAGTTGGTTGTGTCCACGGGCGTAAAGATAACTGTCAGCTTCTGGGATCCTGCCTGGAGCACCGCCCCGGCAGCAGGTGAGTAGATGAAGTTACCCGGGACGCTGGCGGTTGCATCCAGTTGAGCGTAGCTCAAGGCGGTGCCGTATTGGATGGGCGCCGGCGTACTCCAGCTGATGGTAGGAGTGCTGGGGATCGCCGCCGCTGCTGTAATGGTGAGCGCGTTGTGTGCGGTTATCGGCTTGTAGTCGATGGTGTCGGACGGTGTAAACGTGGCTGTCAGCTGCTGTGTGCCCGCCGGCAGAACGGTGCCCAGCGCGGGACTGTACGAGAGCGTACCTGCTACATTGGCCGTTGCATTCAACTGCGCCGCGCCGAGGGCGGTGCCTTCCTGAACCGGGGACAAAGGAGCCCAGGTAATTACCGGTGTGGCGGGGGTAACCGTAATCATCACATTGGAAGTAACTGGGCTGTTCGTTACTGTGCCGGAGGGCGTGAAAGTCACGGTGAGCTTCTGGGATCCCGCCTGGAGCACGGTTCCGGCGGTAGGTGAGTAGACAAAGTTACCCGGGGCGCTCGCGGTCGCGTTTAATTCAACATCGCTCAGTGGGGCGCCATACTGGATCGTCGCGGGAGGATTCCAGGTGATAGAAGGAGAGCCCGTCACCGGAGCTGTGCTCGCCGCCATTGACCCACCAGCGCAGCCCATAATCGGAATCGAGAGCACACCCAGAAGGCAGAAAATGATCCAAGTCGTACAAGGTTTCTTCATACATCCCCCGTGAAAGCCGCTATTGCGAAACAGCACCCAGGGGGAACAAGACCGTATTCAGGCCGCAAGATCGTCTGCTTAAGAACTTGCGACCGTCTACACAATTGATGGTGGATGGGATACCACTAGTAGGTCAATCGAATCCCACTTATGGGGGATTACACCGGTTCAAACCGATGGAAATGCTGCGCCGGCAAACTCATTGACCGGAACGATCAGCCGGTAATTGGTAACAACGATGGTGAGGGTGGCGGTTACGGTCGGTTGCACTGGCGTGTACCGATAGCGGGACCATCGAGCGCAACGGGATTGACAGTCACGGGATGAGCGCGGGCGGCGATATCGATGGCCGCTCTGCGTGCGGCGAGGCAGGACTACAAAGAAACTTAATCTGGCACCTTGTCTGTATCAGATGGTGAGAGACTGTCGCTTCGGATAAGCAACTTGCCGGAGACTGTTCATACGCTGAAAGCCTGGCGGAGCGAGGTGGGCTAAGCTTTAACTGTGAGCCTTCCCCTCGCAGCCGAGATGGTGGCACCGCGCATCGTACGCAGCCCTGGCGCCCGTTACCCGGAGGGCCCGCGGTTCGGGCAGCGTCTACTCTCGGGGGAGTTCTTCCGCCAGAATGCGGCCGACTTCATGCTGCGCAACGCCAGCAGGTTTGGCGACCTGAATCATTACACCGGTCTGGGCCGCCAGATCTTCCAGTTCAACCATCCGCAACTGATCCAGGAGCTGCTGCTGCGCGATGCGGCCCGTCACCACCGCGGCCTGGTGATGCAGCGGGCAAAGTTGGTTTTAGGCGAAGGACTGCTGACCAGCGAGGCCCCTCTGCACCTGCGCCAGCGGAGGTTGGCGCAGCCGGCCTTCCACCGGCAACGGATCGCCTCCTATGGGCAGATCATCGCCGGCTATACGGCAGAGATGACCTCCCGCTGGGGGAGCGGGAAGGTCATGGACCTGCATCCGGAGATGCTGCTGCTGGCTTTGCGCATTGTCGGCAAGACTCTCTTCGATACCAACGTTACGGGCGAAGTGGAGCAGATCGCGCAGGCAGTGGATTCGTTTATGGGCTTTCTGCCGTTGGCGTTTCTGCCTTTTCCTGAAGTGATACTTAAACTTCCCTTCCCTCTCATGACCCGCATTCGGCGGGGACAGGCTTACCTGGATGGCCTGATCTATCGCATGATCGCCGAACGGCGCAAAGATCCGCACGACCGTGGCGATCTGCTGTCGATGCTACTGGCTGCAGTCGATACCGAGGAGGGCACCGGGGGCATGACCGACAAGCAAGTGCGCGACGAATGCCTGACCGTGATGCTGGCTGGGCACGAGACCAGCGCAAATGCGCTGAGCTTCGCCCTGTGGGAGCTAGCCAGAAATCCCGAGGTGCAGGAGCGGCTCTACCAGGAATGCCGCACGGTGCTGGGGGAGCGTTTGCCGACGGCTGAGGATTACGGCCAGCTGGGTTACGCCGCGCAGGTATTTGCGGAGACGATTCGGATCTACCCTCCGGTGTGGGTGACGGCACGCACGGCGGTCGAAGCATACGATTGTCGCGGCATAACGATACCTAAGGGAGCGATTCTGTTGGCGCCACAGATTGTGGCTCACCGTGACCCACGCTTTTGGGAGGATCCGCTGCGCTTCGACCCGGAGCGGTTCACTGAAGAGAAAAAGGCCGGCCGGCCGCGCTTCTGCTACTTCCCTTTTGGGGCCGGCGCGCGGCAGTGCATTGGCGAAGGCCTGGCGTGGATGGAGGGGGTTCTGATTCTGGCTTACGTGGCACGCCACTGGCGGCTCTCGCTTCCGCACGGCGCACCTCAGGAGCTGCCCATGCGGCCGGCGATTTCGCTACGCCCCGAGGGTGGCGTGCGATTGCTCGTGGAGCGCCGTCCAGCGTAGCCATTTGACCCTGCGAGGCGAGGGGAGTACGCTGGCTTCGTGAGGCGAACAAATGGCGAATATCGCGCGCACTGCCAATGCAAATCTGGAACTTTTTCCCATCCTGTCCAGCTTCCCTGTTGTGGACGGCGAATCCGGTTCGATTGGCCCTGCCTTGAACGGCACTTCTTTGACCGGCATTGCCCGGCTGGCAGCCGCTTCCTCCCTGGCCGGCGAAGGACATGAGCTGGAGGTGCGCTCGCTCAAGGTGCGGTCGATCCTCAACCGAAGTGTTTCGCGGCGAGGGCTGAGCTTTGCCTGGAGTATCAATCCCTATCGGGGGTGCGAGTTTGCCTGCCGTTACTGCTATGCCCGCTATACCCACGAATTTATGGAGCTGCCGCCGGAAGAGTTCGAGCGACGGATCTTTCTTAAGGAGAATGCGGCCTGGCTGCTGGAGCAGGAACTGAGGCAGGTTCGTGCGCACGAGGAGATAGCGCTGGGCACGGCCACCGACCCCTATCAGCCTGTCGAACGACGGGCAAAGATCACCCAGTCGCTGCTGGAAGTGCTGGCCCGGCAGCAGGGCCTGCGCATTGGGGTGGTCACGAAATCAACGCTGATCGAACGCGACATTCCTTTGCTGCAGAGAATCGCGGAGAGAAATACGCTGGTGCTGCATCTGACGATTACTACCCCTAACGCCGCGTTGGCCCGGCTGCTGGAACCGCGGGCACCCCGGCCTGACTTGCGGCTGCGGACAGTAGGCCGGCTACGGCAAGCGGGCCTGAGCACAGGCATATTGTGTTCCCCGCTGTTGCCGGGCATCACCGACACAGGAAAAGCGCTGGATGGAATGGCGAAGAGAGCAAGGGAGGCCGGGGCCAACTTTTTCTGCGCGCAGCCGCTCTTTCTTAAGCCGTGCTCTAAGGAGATTTACCTGGGGTTTATCCGGGAGCATTTTCCTGCGCTCGAGCCGATGTATAGGCAGCGGTTTGATAGCGAGGCGTTCGTCTCCAGTGCGTATCGGAAGCGAATTGAGGCGATGGTTAAGGCAGTATGCGCCAAATACTCGCTGGGACGGCGCATGGATGCCTTGTTGACGCGGGGGGCGGGGGGTGATCAGCGGTCGGGTTGGCCGGGTGCGAGCGGGTTTATCGATTTTGATCGAGCGGCAGATTCGTCGGCCGCCACGAGCGGCCGAGAGCGATACGCCGGGGCTTCAGGTGAGGAGCAACCTGAGCGTATAGGTCCGCTGCCCTCAGGCCAGAAAGATTGCGGGGCCGATCGGATGCGTTACGCCAGGCCATCTGGAGTGCGTGGGTAACTCATAAGTTGCAGTCGAGTAACTCAAGGATGGCATTGAAAGTTCAAAGAACGCGGACTGAACTACCTGCTTTACGATTATTTACAATTAACAAATCATTTACCAGTTGCTTATCTGGACTGATTGTCTACCATAGATTATTAATCTGTTCACAGCTGCAATTAATTGAAATTCTGCTTCGGATGTGTCATTGATTTGGTTTCTCCCCCAGAGCGCACTCTTATCGCTTTGAGTAACTTCAGTCACCGTTTTCGGTAACTTTTAGTTATTCGTATGGTTGGGCCATTCAGTTAAAGAAATCGAATCAGCCGGCAAATATGCAAACGCAGAAGACTCCGCGGCCAAGAAGGCTCTCGCATGCCTCTGGTAAGGGGTTAGCGTGGGGTGCGCTGTTCGTAGCGGTGGGTATCGCGACGCTGACAGGCTGTGGGAGCTCAGGATCATCCGCTATCGCCCCCCAGGAGGCTGACGGATTTTCAGGCAGCGTGAAAAGCGGCCACCAGCCCGTGAGCGGATCACATCTCCAACTCTACGCTGCAGGCATCAGCGGCACTGGCTCTACAGCGCAGCCTCTGCTTAGCAACCCCGTGCAGTCTGATAGTAATGGTGAGTTCCTCGTACCCACCAACGTTAGCTGTCCTTCCCAATCCTCGCAGGTCTTCGCAGTCGCCACCGGCGGGAATCCCGGGCTCTCTTCCGGGACCAACAATGCCGCCCTCGCCCTCATGGCAATGCTTGGCTCTTGCAGCAGCCTGTCCGCCGCTACTCCAATCTCTATCGATGAAGTTACTACGGTTGGCACGGTGTGGCCTCTTGCCAGCTACATGAAGTCTCCCACAGATGTCGGTTCGGCTGCGGGTGACAGTGGCTTCTTGAGCGCAGCTTCGAGCGTGCCGGAATTCATCAATCTTACTGAGGGTACGTCCCCAGGCACTCCCACAGCGACTAGCTACTTCGCTGAAAATTCCAAGCTTTACAGTCTTGCCGATGCTCTTGCTAACTGCACCAGTTCCTCGGGAGGCTCGGCTGGCGACGGCAGCCCGTGCGGTCTCCTGTTTTCGATGGCCACCCCTCCGGGGGGGAGTGCTCCAACCGACACAATAAGTGCCGCCATGCAAATTGCTCAGAATCCGGCCAACAACGTGACAGGCATCTTCAGTTTGGTCAAACCCGACACCCCGTTCACACCCACGCTGGCTGCCGCGCCCTCGAATTGGACGCTAACCCTGACTTATGTGGTGGCTGCTCCCTCCATTTCGTTAGGCACAGGAAGCTACGTCGGGACACAAGAGGTAACCATCACCGACTCGACGCCGGGAAGCACCATTCACTACACGACCGATGGGACAGTTCCGACGAGCTCTTCACCACCCTATATGGGACCAATATCGATTGCGAATTCATCGACCGTTCAAGCGATTGCCGTTCTGGACGGATCTCTAAGTGCGGTTGCCTCGTCGACGCTGACCATCACTTCGGCCGGCACGCCGGCAAAGCTGGCATTTTTGCAGCAGCCCTCGAATGCATCAGCTCAGGGCACCATCTCTCCCGCTGTCCAAGTAGCTGTAGAGGACAGCAACGGAAATACCGTGACCACCGCGACCAATCCGGTCACACTCGCGCTTACAAGCGGCACTGGGCTCGGAGGAACGCTGACCGTTACTCCTCAGAGTGGCGTCGCCACCTTTAGCAATCTGACGGTAAGCAATGCCGGGGCGTACACACTGTCGGCGACCAGCCCCAGCCTCAGCTCCGCAACCAGCACAAGCTTTACCATCAGTACGCCGGGAGGCACGAAGCTAGCATTTTTGCAGCAGCCCTCGAATGCGTTGACTCAAGCCACCATCTCGCCCGCAGTCCAAGTGGCCGTAGAGGATAGCAACGGAAATACCGTGACCACTGCCATCAATCCGGTCACACTCGCGCTTACTGGCGGCACCGGGCTCGGAGGAACGTTAACCGTTACTCCTCAGAGTGGGGTCGCTACGTTCAGCAACCTCACCGTAAGTACCGCCGGGACGTACACGGTCTCGGCCACCAGCCCGGCCCTGACCTCGGCGACGAGCACAAGCTTTACCATCGCCGCTTCTTCCTCCTCCCAGGCGACGTATTATCTATCCCCAACGGGCAATGACTCGAATAGCGGACTGACCAGCAGCCTGCCATGGCTGACGCCAAATCACCCGCTCAACTGTGGTGACGTTATTATCGCGGCTGCGAGCACGTCGTACTCGTCCAGCAACTTCAGAAGTGGAAATTGGGGTACAGTTTCATGCCCCGGTGGGAACAATGTCGCCTGGCTCAAGTGCGCCCAGTTTGACGCCTGCAAGATTACCGCAGCCGGCGGCCAGCCGGGGATTTACGTGGACATGAGCTATTGGGGAGTGGAAGGTTGGGAGGTCTCGGCGACTAACAGCACCGCGTCGTTTTGCTTTGGTGCTGCCCCGAATTACCTGGTTCCTGTTAACATCCATCACATAATTTTCGCCAACAATATAGCGAACGGATGCCAGCAGGGCGGCTTTACCACCTTCAACAGCGGAACAACCGCAAGTGTAGATTATGTCTCAATCATCGGGAACATTGCTTACAACGCAGCCCAAAATGGCACTAGCTGTTTTAGCGGCATAAGCATATATCAACCTATCCAATCGGATTCTCTCCCGGGAACGCACATCTATGTGGCGGGCAACTTCTCCTATGGAAACTTCGATGCGAATCCGTGCGCCGGCGGGATCCCCACCGATGGTGAAGGTCTAATTTTTGACACCTTCGATGGAGACAAGGGAGGCTTGCCGTCAGCTTATGCGGCGCAGGCGGTGGCAGACAATAATATTCTTGTAGGTAATGGCGGGAGGGGACTGCAGGTGGGCAACAACAGCATCGGGACCGGACCATTTGCAACCATTTACCTGCGGCACAACACTACGTGGGGGAACAACAGCGATCTCAATCAGAACACTGATGCTGCCTGCGGGGAGCTATCGCTATTCGAGACGGTGAACACCAGCGCATTCTCCAACCTGGCAGAAACAAACCAATCGATCGGATGCGGCAATAATCCGATCTATGCCTTATATGTCTGGGGCGGAAACGCAACGGACGATGTCTATCAGAATTGGGGATATGCCGTCAGTGGGACGACCAGCAGCGGATCATCCAACAGCACGGGTTTCTCGTTCGAAGCAGACAATACTCTTGGCGTTAATCCAGGCCTCGCAAATCCGGTTACGCCAGGGGCGCCCAATTGCAGTGCCTCCAGCAGTGTCCCAGCATGCATGGCGACAACGATAGCGAACTTCATGCCAACGAACTCAGCAGCCGCCGGCTTTGGCTATCAGGCACCAAGCAGCACACCCATCTACGATCCCCTGTTCCCGCAATGGTTGTGTAACACAAATCTTCCAGCGGGCCTTGTAACCATAGGGTGCCAAACCGAACCAGGAAGTGACCATCAGTGACTCGACCGCGGAAGCACCATCCATTACACAACAGACAGAACGACGCCAACGAGCTCTTCACTATCCTATGTGGGAGCAATCTCGATTGCCGCCAGATCGACTGTCCAGGCAATTGCGATTTTGGAGGGATCCCAGAGTGCAGTTGCCTCTTCGACTCTGACCATCACTACGGAGAATCCGACACCAGTAGGGCTGGCCTTTGTGCAACAGCCCTCAAATACGGTGGCGCAAGCCATGATCTAGTCCAAAACCGATCTCTCCAATGTTAAATCGCGCTCCTGTGGAGACCGGCTTCCTTTTGAGCGGATTGCTCGCTTCCACTAATGGTGGAGATGTATGTAAGCTACTCATTTAGACAATGCCAGCCTTTCTGCGCTTTCGCGCACGCTCTCTGTGAATTCGTCGCGATACCAGTCAATGGTCTCCGCCAAGCCCTGCTCATAGCGCACCTCGGGCGCGTATCCAAAAGCTTCATGCGCCGCGGTGATATCGGCCAATGAAGCGAGCACATCGCCTGCGCGAGGCGGTTCGTAGTTAGCTGGTTCTCGGAACCCCGTGAGGTCTGCCAGGAGCTGATAAGTTCTGTTGAGTGTGAACTGTTCGCCGCAACCGACATTAAACACTTTACCCGCAACCCTCTCGGTGGAAGCATGGCAGGCCAGCAGGTTCGCCGAGACGACGTTGTCGATATAGGTAAAATCCCTCGCTTGCTCGCCATCTCCAAAGATGGTGGGGCGCTCGCCTCTTAGCATCTTCAGAATAAAGCGCGCCAGCACACCACTGTATGGTGAACTCGGATCCTGCCGGGGACCAAAGATGTTGAAGTAGCGCAAAGAAACCGTCTCAAGGCCATAAATCTCATAGTAGCTGCTCAGATAGTATTCGCCTGTCAGTTTCTGAACGGCGTAGGGGGAGACCGGCATAGGCCTCATCGTCTCGACGCGTGGCTGTCCCGGCTGGTTGCCATAGGCAGCGGAGGATGCGGCGTAGACCAGCCGCTTCACTCCTGCCTTCCGAGCAGCCTGTAAGACGTTCAGCGTGCCGTTGACGTTCGTCGCATGGCAGTACTCCGGTCGTTCAATTGATTGCGGTACGGAGGCGATCGCCGCCTCATGGAGCACGTAATCCACACCTTCGCAGGCCTTCTGGACTCGAGCAGCATCCCCTAGATCCACCTCGCGAAAGTCGATGCGGCTCAATAGCGGTTCGATGTTAGAGAGTTTCCCCGTTGAAAAGTTATCAATAGCACGTACGGTCTGGCCTTGTGCCACCAGGGCGTGAGCGAGCGCGGAGCCTATAAAGCCAGCAGCCCCGGTGATGAGATAGATAGACATAGCGTTACGACCTCTCAAGTTTATTCATGACCATCCTCGAGGATGGGATTGGAACTCTCGAAGCTTCGGCCAAGCTTTAAATATGCCCTGCCTAGTTGGCCGAGAACGAACCATGGTTCGGCCAGGCGGGGCTTGCGCATAGGGGTGGTCACGAAATCGACGCTGATCGAACGCGACATACCTTTGCTGCAAAGAACGCGGAGAGAAATACGCTGGTCCTGCATTTGACGATTACTACCCCGAACGCCGCGTTAGCCCAGCTGCTGGAACCGCGGGCGCCCCGGCCTTACCTGCGACTGCGGACGGTAGCCCGGCTGCGCCAGGCCGGGCCCTTTCACTGAGCCGGGACAGTACTAACGTTTGTATAGGCAAAGAGTTCCAGGTAAGGATGATCTGGGTCCTATCTAAAATTTACTTAATCCCATTTTTATCAGTAACTTCGGTCACTCGGACCGATTACTTTTCACTGTTCTCCGGTCACCATTCAGTCCCAATATCGGATGGTCGGCCAGATATGCAGTTCCTTCAGAACAGTTCGCAAACACATGAGCTTCCGGGCAAGGCTGGATTGGGTTTACTCTTGGGTGTGTTCCTCGCGGCGGCCGCCCTCCTAACACTGACAGGTTGTGGGCTCTCTGGATCGGCCGTCGCCCTTCCGGGTGGTGACGCGCTTATCGGCAACGTACGAGGCGGCAATCAACCGGTTAGCGGATCGCATATCCAGCTTT
Organism: uncultured Acidobacteriaceae bacterium; assembly: GCA_963743365.1. Lineage (GTDB taxonomy): Bacteria > Acidobacteriota > Terriglobia > Terriglobales > Acidobacteriaceae > PALSA-350. The sequence continues at coordinate 778,424 of CAVUQE010000028.1, read as the reverse complement.
ATGCAACGGGGACCAGCGGCACTGGCTCAGCTGCTCAACCGTTGCTCAGCAATTCCGTCGAGTCCGACAGCAACGGAAACTTCCTTATCCCCACCGACTTTCGCTGTCCTTCCCAAAGCTCACAGATATTTCTGGTCGCCGACGGAGGGAACCCGGGGCTTTCTTCGGGAACCGACAATCAGGCGCTCGCGCTCACCGCGATGCTTGGTTCTTGTAGCAGCCTCTCGGCCGCCAACATCATCACTGTCGATGAAGTTACAACGGTCGGCTCCGTCTGGCCCCTTGCTCACTACATGAAGTCTCCCACGAATCTCGGCTCTGCACCTGGCGACACGGCCTTTCTGAGCGCGGTCTCCACTGTGCCTGAATTTATCAATCTTGTTGAAGGTAGCTCGCCCGGCACACCTACCCCTACAAGTTACTTCGCTCAAAACTCCAAGCTTTACAGTCTTGCCGACGCTCTCTCTAACTGTGTCAACTCCTCAGGTGGGTCGGCCGGCGACGGAAGCCCGTGCGGTCTTCTGTTTTCGATGGCTACGCCTACGGGGGGTACTCCTCCCACTGATACGATAACTGCCGCGATGGAAATCGCTCAGAACCCAGACAACAATGTGACAGGCATTTTCAGTTTGGTCAGACCCAACACCCCATTCCGACCCACGCTAACGTCCGCGCCCCCGGATTGGAGCCTGAACCTGACTTATGCCGTCGCTACTCCCGCTATCTCTTTAGGTACAGGAACTTATACAGGTACGCAGGAAGTGACCATCACTGACTCGACCGCGGGAAGCACTATTTATTACACGACAGATGGAACGATGCCAACGAGCTCTTCACCATCCTATGTGGGAGCAATCTCGATTGCCGCGACATCCACTCTTCAGGCAATTGCGGTCTTGGAGGGATCTGAGAGTGGAGTTGCTTCTTCAAAGATAACCATTACTGCGGCTGCTCCGCCGGCGAAGCTGGCATTTTTACAGCAGCCATCGAATGCATTGACTCAGGCCACCATCTCGCCTGCCGTTCAGGTGGCCGTAGAGGATAGCAACGGAAACACTGTCACCACGGCCAGCAATCCGGTCACACTCGCCCTTACTAGCGGCACGGGCCTCGGAGGAACACTAACCGTAATTCCGCAGAATGGCGTCGCCACGTTTAGTAACCTGACAGTAAGCAACGCCGGGGCATACACACTGTCAGCGAGCAGCCCCAGCCTCAACTCCGCGACTAGCAAAAGTTTTACCATCAGCACGGCGGGCAGCACTCCTACTCTGACCCCAGTGAAGCTGGCATTTTTGCAGCAACCATCGAATGCGTTGACACAGGCCACCATCACGCCCGCTGTCCGGGTGGCCGTAGAGGATAACAACGGGAATACTGTCACCACTGCCACTAATCCGGTCACACTCGCACTTACGGGTGCCACGGGCCTCGGTGGCACGCTAACCGCTACCCCTCAGAATGGCGTGGCCACGTTTAGCAACTTGACGGTAAGCAATCCCGGAACGTACACACTGTCAGCAAGCAGCCCCAGCCTCAGCGTCGCGACCAGCACGGGCTTTACCATCAGTACGGCGGGCGGCACTACGGCGACTCCGGCGAAGCTGGCATTTTTAAAGCAGCCCTCGAATGCTTTGACTCAAGCCACCATCTCGCCTGCTGTCCAGGTGGCCGTAGAGGACGCTAACGGAAACACCGTGACCACCGCTACCAATCCGGTCACACTCGCACTTACAGGCGCCACGGGCCTCGGAGGAACGCTGACTGTTACCCCTCTGAATGGCATTGCGACCTTCAGCAATCTGACGGTAAGCAATGCCGGAGCGTACACACTGTCGGCGACCAGCCCCAGCCTGAGCTCCGCGACCAGCACAAGCTTTACCATCAGCACATCGGGTGGTACTACGGCCACCCCGGCGAAACTGGCCTTTCTAAAGCAGCCCTCGAATGCATTGACTCAAGCCACCATCTCGCCCGCAGTCCAAGTGGCCGTAGAGGATAGCAACGGAAATACCGTGACCACCGCTACCAATCCGGTCACACTCGCGCTTACAGGCGCCACGGGACTCGGAGGAACGCTGACTGTTACCCCTCTGAATGGCATTGCGACCTTCAGTAACCTGACGGTAAGTAATGCCGGCACCGTACACGGTGTCGGCGACCAGCCCGAGCCTCACCTCCGCGACCAGCACAAGCTTTACCATCACCGCGTCCGGCGGTACTACTCTGACCCCGGCGAAGCTGGCATTTGTACAGCAGCCCTCGAATGCGTCGCCTCAGGCCACCATCTCGCCCGCCGTCCAAGTAGCTGTAGAAGACAGCACCGGAAATACCGTGACCACTGCCACCAATCCGGTCACCCTCGCACTTACAAGCGGCACCGGGCTCGGAGGAACGCTGACCGTTACCGCTCAGAGTGGCGTCGCTACCTTCAGCAACCTCACCGTAAGTAACGCCGGTACCTACACGCTCTCGGCCACCAGCCCGACCCTGACCTCGGCGACGAGCACAAGCTTTACCATCGCCGCTTCTTCCTCCTCCCAGGCGACGTATTATCTATCCCCAACGGGCAATGACTCGAATAGCGGACTGACCAGCAGTCTGCCATGGCTGACGCCAAATCACCCGCTCAATTGTGGAGACGTTATTATCGCGGCGGCGAGTACGTCGTACTCGTCCAGCAACTTTAGAAGTGGAAATTGGGGTACAGTTTCATGCCCCGCTGGGAATAATGTCGCGTGGCTCAAGTGCGCGCAGTTTGACGCCTGCAAGATTACCGCCGCCGGCGGGCAGCCGGGGATTTATGTGGACATGAGCTATTGGGGAGTGGAAGGTTGGGAGGTCTCGGCGACTAACAGCACCGCGTCGTTTTGCTTTGGTGCTGCCCCGAATTACCTGACTCCTGTTAATATTCATCACATAATTTTCGCCAACAATATAGCGAACGGATGCCAGCAGGGCGGCTTTACCACCTTCAACAGCGGAACGACGGCAAGTGTAGACTATGTCTCAATCGTCGGGAATATTGCTTACAATGCGGCCCAAAACGGCGCTAACTGTTTTAGCGGCATAAGCATATATCAACCTATCCAATCGGATTCTCTCCCCGGAACCCACATCTACGTGGCGGGCAACTTCTCCTATGGAAACTTCGATGCGAATCCGTGCGCCGGCGGGATCCCTACCGATGGTGAAGGTCTAATTTTTGACACCTTCGATGGAGACCAGGGAGGTTTGCCGTCAGCTTATGCGGCGCAGGCGGTGGCAGACAATAATATTCTTGTGGGTAATGGCGGGAGGGGACTGCAAGTGGGCAACAACAGCATCGGAACTGGCCCGTTTGCGACCATTTACGTCCGCCACAACACCACGTGGGGGAACAACAGCGATCTCAATCAGAACACTAATGCCATTTGCGGGGAGTTATCGCTATTCCGGACGGTGAACACCAGCGCATTCTCCAATCTAGCAGTAACAAACCAATCGACGGGATGCGGCAATAATCCGATCTATGCCTTATATGTCTGGGGCGGAAACGCAACGGACGATGTCTATCAAAATTGGGGATATGCCGTCAGTGGGACAACTAGCAGTGGATTATCCAACAGCACGGGCTTCACGTTCGACTCAGACAATACTTTTGGCGAGAATCCAGGCCTCGCAAATCCGATTACGCCCGGGGCGCCCAATTGCAGTGCTTCCAGCAGTGTCCCAGCATGCATGGCGACGACGATAGCGAACTTCAAGCCAACGAACTCAGCAGCGGCCGGCTTTGGCTATCAGGCACCAAGCAGCACACCCATCTACGATCCCCTATTCCCGCAATGGTTGTGCAACACAAATCTTCCAGCGGGCCTGGTAACCATGGGGTGTCAGACCGAACCGTAGACCGCTTCGAGCCCACGGTAGATCTCGAACTCTATTCGTCAATTTTGAACGATCGTTATGGTGAGTCGTTTCAACGAGTCGCATGCCGAAACCTCATTTGTCCGTTCAAACAAGTGCGCCCCGCATCATCCGAAGCAACCGCGTGAGTATCGGGAAGAATTGCTATTTCGCTGGTTGTTCCAAGCACACATTTCAGCTCAATGGACGGACATGGCGTCTACCTTGCGGGTTGCCATGGGGGCAAACTCCACCTGGTTTCTCCGAACGGGTGGGCGCACCCAATGATAGAGCCGGGCCTGCCATTGACGATTCCGGCCAACTCGGCTTGAGCAGTTCCTTCACTAGTTCGGGCCGCCTCCATGGTGTGTCCTGATATACCTGGTCTACGTAGCTGCTGTCGGGGTTCAATGAGATCGCCTTGGGAAAAAAGTCTACCGCGTCGCCTGCGCACAAGCCAACTCGCTGCTCGTTCGCGAGGGAAGAGCTTACCCCTAGTCGCCGGCACAACTGGCCGACCAGATCCCCCTGACCGCCGATCGGCAAGTGTCAAAGCTGCGTGCAACGTGGGTTTAACTCGAGCAGATACGCTGCTCTCGTCCCCTCCTCCAATATAAAATCAAGGCCGTAAAAGCCTCTGGGCAACATTGTCCCGCGTAATTTCCTTGTATTAACGGCGAGATATGGTCATGGATGACTGGATGCGTTTGGGTGAATATTCATGAATGCCCTCAGGACACGCATCTACTTTACTGTCAGGGTCATCGTTGGCTGAGCTTGACGCTCAGCAGATGCTGGCGATGATTCGAGCACTACCAACTGGCGCACCCGCTTCCTGCTCAAGAAGGGCTTCTCGCATAGGTCAAACCAAAAAGCTCCCAATAGAACGGAAGCCGCAGCCCCGACGGGATGAAGGACCGCCGGAAGATAGTCACAAATGGTTAGAGATTGCTGCCACAGATAAATGGAGTAGGTTCGCTCGCCAAGCCAAGCCAGAAACCTACCAGTCCTGCCCGGGAACGGTAGATCAAACAGATAGCCAAAAAGGCAAGGAAAGAGACCCAATGCGCCCACAGCTATCACAACTTTTTTGACGTGCATACTAAACGGCATGATGACTAACGAAGCAAGGATAGCCACAACGCCGAAGGCGAAAGCGTACTTGATCGCTCGACGTGGAATTCTCAGGAACCAGTCCTTCCGGGATTCGCAGAAGAAACCGAACATCATGGGCCACGCAGCAACTTGGAAATGATACTTAACCGGCTCGTAGCTAGCGGCTCGCATCGGATAAATCACGCCGCACAAGACGAGCAACAAACAAACGGAGCCAAACACCAGGAAACCGCGCCGCCGGCTACCTATGCCCAACGCAAAAATAATTGGAGCCAGAACGTAGAACTGCATTTCGCACGATACACTCCACAACTGTTCCAACGACGGAACCCAATGATGGGCATAGGCGTAGTTGGCCGTATAAGTAAGCGCGAACGGCAGTTCCGCCACATAGCTTTTGAAGTCAGATTGCGAGGGGAGGTTTGGGAGGTGCTGAAGCAGAAGTGTAGCGAACAACATCACACCAAGGTAGGCAATAAGGGCTGGATACAATCGCCACAGCCGTCGCTTTATAAAGTGAACTGCGCGTTGGCTTAAGGTTCCCGACCCGCCATTAAGGGAGCGGAAGGTCAAGAGACCCGAGATAAAGAAAAACAGATTTACGCCGATACGGCCGATCCCGGCGACGTGCCCAGTGAAGAAAAAGCCATGCGAAAGCAAGACGAGGATGAGTGCCAATCCCCGCCATTGATCGAGTGCGACGGAACCCCTCGAAGCGCGAGGGCGCTCTGGGCTGGGGTACGTCGCCGGACATTCTAACGTTGATTCATTTGATCTATACATGAACCCGACCTCGGCTCCACTTTAAGAGTGAAAAACAATCAACCCCAGGAGAATTACGACGGAACGGGATCAACGGCATCGAAGCATCGAAGCATCACGCAAAAAAATGCTTCAGGTGTAAACTGCCGCTCGAAAAGCCGCGTCTTTGTAGACAGTCAAGAAGTACGTCCGCGCTGGAGAGCTTATACATTGTGAGACGGGAAGATTCCAAAGCTACCGATGTAAATACGCTCTTCGATGCCCATTGGTTTCGCCTGCATCGGTACGCCTTGCTATCGCTAAGGAATCGCGACCGGGCGAAAATTGTGAACGGAATTGCTTCCTCAGGACCTGCAAAGCACGGAGGACTTCGGAGGCGACTGAGGCATCGCCACCTCCCTCACGCGGCTCACCATCAACTGTCGTCGCGATTCTACCGACTCCCGCAAACATCAGCTTTGGAAAGCGTTAAGCTCACCTCAACGGAGGTAGGCGTCCCGGGCGACCGTCTCCATTCGTCACGCTCTCGCATCAAACGTTCGCGGTGATCCGAAGTGTTAGGCAGTAACAATCATGAGGAGCACTTTCCCTGCAAGCTATCAATTGCTCGGGGAGAGGCCCCCACTGGGCCGAAGCTGGTGCCAGCCAATGGAACTTCAGTGTTGTCGTAAAACGCGCGGAGCCACGTGCGAGAAGATGCGAAATTGACCCCTAGTCTCCGGCAAAGAACGGTGCACGCCAGCCAGGTCTGCCGACCCTTTGCTGGCGACCATAGTTACAACGGTTTCCTGCGAAATGCAAGGGTTCTCGCCGTATCAGCCTCATGTTGTTGCGGTTGCATAAACAGGCTTTCTCTATCTGAACTCCGAAGCGCTTGCTGGTATGCAAGAACGTGTTGAGCGGCAATCGAACTCCACGCATACCTTGCGGCGTGGGTTTTGGATGCCACACACATTTCCGAACAGCGGTCCGGATCCTTCGAAAGCTGGTCCAGGAGGGACAGGGCCTCGCCGCTACTCCTGGCCGGTAGAAAGAGCGGCAGCATCTCGGGGGGTGTTGCCGCGCCAATGGTGGACAATACAGGAAGCCCATTGGTCAGAGCCGCCAGCATGCTGCCTCGTCGTTCACTGACTCCATCAGGGAATGGAAGATATGCCGCAAAGGAAGCAGCTAGAACTTCAGATACCTTGCTAAAGTCCAGATCGATCGACCATTTGACAGCTTGAGGGGCATTTCGCCGCAAGTCGCTCATGTAACTGTGATGGGCCCGTGGTGCGCTGCCTATGATATGAAATTCGAACGGACGCTTTGGCTCGATACTCCGTTTAGCAAGCTCGAGGAATTGTTCAATGCCTTTGTTGGGGCGAATTTGGCCGAAGTAGACGACTGTGGCATCACGACTGCCACTGGTGGAGGCCGCCGGTATATTACTTCCGATGGGAATAATAATCTGACGCGCTCCGACGGTTTGAAGATGCCGATTATAGAGCGACTGCTCGTAGTGGCTGCAAAATATCAGAGTTCTCGCGGTTCCGCGGAATAGCTGCATAGAGATTTGCTGCACGCGAGGGAGGGCCGAATACTCATGTATTGTGACCACTGACGTATTTGCTACCCTCATGAACCCGAGAAGATGTGGAAATAGCGAGCCACGGTAGCCGATTGACGGATATTGCAAGTGAACAATGTCATAGTCGTCTTTCCGGAGTTCCCTGGTAAACCGCATCACCGACTTGGAACCCCAATCTTCTGGAGCCAGAACATGTGCTTCTATATCTCTTTGTGCAAGAGCTTGGGCGAGAGAGTGGGCGTAGTTCTTAACGCCGCAATAGGGCGTATGGTTATCGCCGACGATGAGGGCTACTCGTAGGTGCATTTCGAAGCTCATTCTCAAAATGGATTTTGTAACAAGGCGCGAAGATACTGCATGGCTCAGGAAGCTTGAGCGGAAGGGCCGTTTCGTTACAAATGATCGTCCAAACTACAGATCAAACCGTGGCATATTGTGCGGCGTGGCGGCGTGAGATGAGACAGCGGCGGTAAATATCCTCATAACGACTGGCCATGCGACGAGAAGAGAACTCGGTTTCAACCCGCCTGCGGCCACTGCGAGCCATCTGATGTGCCAGCGCCGGATCCCTCAAAAGCCTCAACAGCGCATCGCTTAAACCGCCGACGCCACTCTCCGGCAGCATGATCCCATCGATACCATCTGTGAGCACATCGGGCACACCTCCAACAGCGGTGGCAACGACCGGCTTCCTCATAGCCATGGCTTCCAGAAGCGCCATGGGTGTGCCTTCGCGACGCGACGGCAGGACGAACAGGTCCATGATCGCCAGAAAAGGCTTGATATCGCTCCGATAGCCAGGGAGGAGAACCCTGTCGGATAACCCGAGATTCCTCACCAGGGATTCAAGGCGAGGCCTTTCAACACCTTCGCCGACGATGAGGTAGATCGCATCCTGTCCGGCGTCGGTGAGCTTGCGCGCGGCCTCGATCAAACGTTCGTGCGCCTTCTGAATGTCAAGGCGACCCACAGCACCTATGACCGGCACCCCCGGCGGGATCCCCAGTGAAGCCCGCAACTCACTGTTTTGCTGGCTATCCTTGAAGACACTGAGATCTATACCGTTTGGTATTACCTCGATTCGACTCGAGGAGATGAGCACTCGACGCATCGACTCAGCAACTGAACTGGAAACAGCTACCACTCTGTGGCAACTATGAAGGACAGCGGCATCGATCAATTCAACCAGTCTGGTCCTCAGGTTTTGTCCTGTCCAAAGGTGATGGGTAGCCACCACGGGAACACCCGTCATTCTCGAAACAACGGCACCGTAGAGGCGACTCTTGGGTTCATGGCAATGTAAGATTTCAATCCTTTGCTCTTCCACCAGGGACTTCAACGCTCGTATCGCTCTCCAGTCCAACCGGCCCCGGCATGGAAATGTCACGGCGTCGACGCCGGCCGCTCTAGCGGTAGAAACAATCGCGTTGCTTGAAACCCTCTTCTTCTCGAGGGTGGCGAGTCTAACATCGAATAACTCCCGGTCGAGAGCGGTGATCAATGTCATGATCATCTGTTCCGCCCCATAGAATCCCAGGCTGCTGGTAAGTTGCAGCACTCGGATCGGTTTTTTCGTCCTCGACGCCGTGCTTCCCGCTTCCGCAACGAGATTAACGGTCTCCACCAGTCATCCCCCTAAACTTACCCGAGTCTGCTATAGATATGGTAACTACTGACTCCTTTCACATATTGCAGAGGATGCCCTGGGGGACAGAGAGCTTCCACTCTGCACCCATGGTCCAACAACGATATTGTGATCTTAGCTGACAATGGCCACCAGCTTGAAGCTGCTACTAACATGTTTCGTTACATAAGTATCTGTTTTTATTTTTTCCTTAAGTATTTCATAACAAGATAACTTTATCGTCGAGTTTGATTTTTGGGCTAGCTCTTTGCTCCCTTTTTTGCACTTACAGTTATCTGGGGAACATTATCTATGTGTAGTGCGTCACACAGATAGGTGTTTATCCAACAGCGATAGAAGGCGTGTTTCCTATCTCCGCCCTACCCCGGGTTGAGCTGGTTGGTTGATGGAGTGCGAGCATTGGAAGGGCTTGGCCCCGGCCAGGGGGTGGGGTTTGCGTTTGGTAAAACGTACGTGACTATATTAGTGACGCACTACGCTAGCCTTTATCCCGATCAAGGCCAAAAGCTTCCTGTGGACCGACAGACGGCTGATTGGACACGGAAGCGGCTCCAGCTTTGATCGAATATGCCCATTCTGGCCACATCGTAAGGGGACGTCTTTCCCTTCATATTTGTGCCGCCATAAAATGAGAAGGCTGCCCGGTAACCCGCGCCTCGCGCTGCTTGCTTTGTCTGATTAGTGAAGCTGGTCTTGGCGCCGACCGGGTAGGCCAGCACATTGGCTTCGATGCCTATTTGTTCTTTCAATATAGCTCGGGACTTAGATAACTCTTCGTACTGCTGATCCGGCTCCAATTGGCTGAGCAAATTGTGCGAATGCGTGTGGGACCCGACTGCCATGCCGTTTCTGGTCATCTCACGGGCCTCGTCCCAATTCAAAAAGCGCCGTAGCGTTCCTGGCGGGTCTTCCCCTTTTGCCTCTTCCGTCAGCTCACCAATGAAGCGTGCAGGGTCGGCATTGTCGGGCCTCTTATAGAGATTCAGGATAGCTCGTAAGCTCGCCGTCAAGCCATTCTTGTCAATATCTACATCCAGGCCAGCTGGGTAGCGGAGAGAAAACCGCCGACTTCGCGCTGTCTTCACCAGATAGGCGATATGGTCCCACCATGGAACGTGGCAGGTCCCGACCATGCTCGTGGTAAGAAAGAACACTCCTTGAATGCTGTGCGAGCGCAGAATAGGATAAGCAACCTCGTAGTTGTCCAGATAGCCATCGTCAAACGTGATCAACACGCGGCATCGGCGACTGTTCGCATTAGTCGTGCCGTCAATAAAGGACAGAGCCTCTTCAAGAGTTACCAGCGAAACGTATCGTTTCAGGTAGGACATCTGATCGTTGAACTGATCGGCGGTCGTCGAGAAAACGCCTGGATCAAAGAGATCGTCGTCAGGATTGCCGATGCGATGATAGTTCAAGATCAAGAGCGAATCTTTCGCCGGAAGCTGCGAAAGCGTGAATGAAATGCCGCTCCAGAACAATCCGCGTGCCAGCAACTCGCGTTTTCCGGGAAGTCTCACAACGGTTTCCGCCAAAATGCAAGAATTTTCGCCGTATCAGCCTCATGTTGTTGCGGTTGCATAAACAGGCTTTTTCTATCGGAACTCCTAAGCGCATCCTGGTATGCGAGCACATGTTGAGCGGCAATCGAGTTCCACGCGTATCTTGCGGCGTGGGTTTTGGATGCCACACACATTTCCGAACAGCGGTCCGGATCCTTCGAAAGCTGGTCCAGGAGGGACAGGGCCTCGCCGCTACTCCTGGCCGGTAGAAAGAGCGGCAGCATCTCGGGGGGTGTTGCCGCGCCAATGGTGGACAATACAGGAAGCCCATTGGTCAGAGCCGCCAGCATGCTGCCTCGTCGTTCACTGACTCCATCAGGGAATGGAAGATATGCAGCAAAGGAAGCAGCTAGAACTTCAGATACCTTGCTAAAGTCCAGATCGATCGACCATTTGACAGCTTGAGGGGCATTTCGCCGCAAGTCGCTCATGTAACTGTGATGGGCCCGTGGTGCGCTGCCTATGATATGAAATTCGAACGGACGCTTTGGCTCGATACTCCGTTTAGCAAGCTCGAGGAATTGTTCAATGCCTTTGTTGGGGCGAATTTGGCCGAAGTAGACGACTGTGGCATCACGACTGCCACTGGTGGAGGCCGCCGGTATATTACTTCCGATGGGAATAATAATCTGACGCGCTCCGACGGTTTGAAGATGCCGATTATAGAGCGACTGCTCGTAGTGGCTGCAAAATATCAGAGTTCTCGCGGTTCCGCGGAATAGCTGCATAGAGATTTGCTGCACGCGAGGGAGGGCCGAATACTCATGTATTGTGACCACTGACGTATTTGCTACCCTCATGAACCCGAGAAGATGTGGAAATAGCGAGCCACGGTAGCCGATTGACGGATATTGCAAGTGAACAATGTCATAGTCGTCTTTCCGGAGTTCCCTGGTAAACCGCATCACCGACTTGGAACCCCAATCTTCTGGAGCCAGAACATGTGCTTCTATATCTCTTTGTGCAAGAGCTTGGGCGAGAGAGTGGGCGTAGTTCTTAACGCCGCAATAGGGCGTATGGTTATCGCCGACGATGAGGGCTACTCGTAGGTGCATTTCGAAGCTCATTCTCAAAATGGATTTTGTAACAAGGCGCGAAGATACTGCATGGCTCAGGAAGCTTGAGCGGATCGGGAAGCTTGAGCGGATCGGGAAGCTTGAGCGGAAGGGCCGTTTCGTTACAAATGATCGTCCAAACTACAGATCAAACCGCGGCATACTGCGCAGCGTGGCCGCGGGCGATGAGACAGCGGCGGTAAATATCCTCGTAGCGACTGGCCATGCGACGAGAAGAGAACTCGTTTTCAACCCGCCTGCGGCCACTGCGAGCCATCTGACGTGCAAGCGCCGGATCCCTCAAAAGCCTCAACAGCGCATCGCTTAAACCGCCGACGCCACTCTCCGGCAGCATGATCCCATCGATACCATCTGTGAGCACATCGGGCACACCTCCAACAGCGGTGGCAACGACCGGCTTCCTCATGGCCATGGCTTCCAGAAGCGCCATGGGTGTGCCTTCGCGACGCGACGGCAGGACGAACAGGTCCATAATCGCCAGAAAAGGCTTGATATCGCTCCGATAGCCAGGGAGGAGAACCCTGTCGGATAACCCGAGATTCCTCACCAGGGATTCAAGGCGAGGCCTTTCAACACCTTCGCCGACGATGAGGTAGATCGCATCCTGTCCGGCGTCGGTGAGCTTGCGCGCGGCCTCGATCAAACGTTCGTGCGCCTTCTGAATGTCAAGGCGACCCACAGCACCTATGACCGGCACCCCCGGCGGGATCCCCAGTGAAGCCCGCAACTCACTGTTTTGCTGGCTATCCTTGAAGACACTGAGATCTATACCGTTTGGTATTACCTCGATTCGACTCGAGGAGATGAGCACTCGACGCATCGACTCAGCAACTGAACCGGAAACAGCTACCACCCTCTGGCAACTATGAAGGACAGCGGCGTCGATCAGTTCAACGAGTCTAGTCCTCAGGTTTTGTCCTGTCCAATTGTGATGGGTAGCCACCATGGGAACACCCGTCATTCTCGAAACGACAGCACCGTAGAGGCGACTCTTGGGTTCATGGCAATGTAAGATTTCAATCCTTTGCTCTTCCACCAGGGACTTCAACTCTTGTATCGCGCCCCAGTCAAGCCAGCCCCGGCATGGCAATGTGACAGCGTCGAAGCCGGCCGCTCTAGCGGTAGAAACAATCGCATTGCTTGAAACCCTCTTCTTCTCCAAGGCGGCGAGCCTAACATCGAACGACTCACTATCAAGAGCGGTGATCAATGTCATGATCATCTGTTCCGCCCCGTAGAATCCCAGGCTGCTGGTAAGTTGCAGCACGCGGACCGGTGTCTTCATTCCCGCTGCCGCGCTTCTCATTTCCGGACCGGACTTAACAGTCTCCACAACTTATCCCCCTTAGGCTTGCTTACATAGCTACAAGATCGTGCTTCTGGTCTGTAACCGCGTCCAGTTGCCGCCACTTCGCTACACTACGACCCAACTCGGCTTCGTACCGCTGCACAATTACCCGCCATTGGTGGGACGACTCTACATATCGACGAGCGGCCGAAGCGATGCGCGCTCGCAGAGCCGGCTCCAGAAGCAGCCGTTTCACCGAAGCGGCGAATTCTTCGTCGTCATCGGCTACAAACAGGTGAACACCAGACTCAACTACCAAACCTTGAACAGCGATGCTGCTGGCTACAACCGGCACTCCCATCGCCATCGCCTCTAACACCTTGTTCAGGATTCCGCCGCCCATCCGGAGGGGTGCAATAGCGACGCCCGCTTTCCGAATCGACGGACGAACATCTTCTACGAAGCCTGTGACTGTGACCGATGGGTCCTGGCCCAGCTCAACAATGTCGTTTTCGGGGTTCGACCCGATGACGACAAGCCTAGCCGAAGGCACTTCCCGTCGAACCGTCGGCCACACATCATGGTAGAAATGCATGACCGCGTCGGGGTTGGGATAATAATCCATCGAACCGACAAAACACACTCCTTCCGGAACCGCTGAAGGAGGTTCATATTTGAAGTACTCCAGGTCGACGCCGTTTGTAAGACAGTTGCTGACCGCGATCCTCTTATCTATGCGTTTCATCTCTATTACGTTTTCTGGCGTGAGCACAGCAACCACATCTACCTGCCTCGCCACGCTGCCTTCGTACCGCCTGATAATCCCGCGATAACTCCGGATCAGAAATCGATGAACCCAGCCTCGAACAACGCGCAGTCTTCGCTCCTCACTGGCGTCGGCGACGCTATGCAGAATCCATACTTTCAACGCATCCATAGGCTCACGCAGGTATAGACCAGCGCCGTTGTCTGCCTCAACTACATCAAATTTTTGCGAACCCAGCTCCCTGCGGATCCATTGCAGTGCCTCCGTGCGAACACCGTCTATAAAGTAATACGGGATACCCGAGATATAGCTGCGAAGGAAATTGACGGCACGCTCCCATGCACCTTCGGAGAGCCGGACCTTCGGCCTGAGAATGACGTGGACTTCGCAATAACGTGTCATCGCCGCTACGAGGCCGGGGTCGGGCTCCTGGTCTACCACACAAAGCAGGGTGACCCGATGACTCTCACTGAGATACTTAATGCGTTGAAAGATCTGGATCTTCGTGCCGTCCTGGGGAGGGTAAGGAAAATAATTAGAAATGGTAAGAATTTTCATTGGCAGTTCTCCCATGTTCCTGTTGGACTATTAAAACTCTGTCGTACCGAGCTAACGTGCATTGTCTCTACACGTTCGTATGCCAGCACATGACCGACCGAGAAGCCGACGCTCATCTGAGCTGCAAAGCTCCCGTCCTAGGTCTTGCGGAGCAGGTAAATAAGCTGAATAGGATTCGCCGAGCAGCTCATAGCGCTTCCGCTTCCTCACTGCTCCAAAAGGCGGCAACCATAGCGATCAAAATCCACGCATTGACAAGAATTACCCCTGTTTCATAGCTCTCCACGTTCATATCCAAGACGACAACGATCATGGAACACACTAAGCCGATGCCCATTGGTAACCCGCGTCTCGCCAGAATGAGAGCACGACGAAAAGTAACCACAAGCAGCCACACAAGAGCCGTTAGTCCGAAGAGCCCAGTCTCTGCCAGTGTCAGGAGGAACTTGCTATGAACTATATATTCAAAGCTCTGCCGCTGATCGCTGCGAATGAACCCATACATCTTGAATTCATAATTGTTCACACCCTGGCCGATCAAAGGGGAGTCAGACGCCATATTCATGGCCGTTCCCATCAGCGCCGTCCTTCCATCGAGAGTTGCGGTACGGCCCTCATCTGCCCGGGCAGTAATTTTGTCAGCCAAGCCGACTGCCAACACGGCGATACAGAGGAGAACGAGAAGGATATGCCCTCTGCGAATAAGGCGTTGCCGCCGGAGGACAATAAATAACGGTATCAGAGCAACCGCGAGGATGCCCAACGCTGCGCGGGTGAGCGTACACCCGAGTCCCGCGATCCCGAGGATAACACTCAGGCCAGCGAGCAACCTACGAGCTCTGCTAATGGGGAAAAAGTATTCTACGGCGACCAAAGGCAACAAGGCTGCCATGTAGCCCGCGGCTAATGTAGGAGTGGTAAAACCAGCAGAACGAAACACTGGATGCACAAATCGATCGATCAACACATTAGTCGTGAGGTTTGCCTGAAAAACCATTTCGCCCACACAGATTGCGCCCATGGTTATCACGGCACAAACAATAGCCAGTGAGGCGGCGCGGCGCTCGCTCTTGCCTTGTCTTAATGACAAAGCCACCACAATAAAAAGGAGAGCGGCTCTGAAGTGCTCGATTACTCCGTAAACGCTGAGTTCCATGTCGCCGGACCTGGTGAGAGAGACTAGATCGGCGGTAATGAGCAACACTAAGGGGACAAGGAACACTCCAAAGCCGGTCAGAGGCTTGGCACTCCCATTCTGACGTTCAGCGATGTGATAGACCAGAAGCCAGATAACCCATACATCGGCTGGGTAAACTGCTAGTCCATCTCCTGCTCCTACATTGGGTCTATATACGAAATGATGAGTCAAATTAAATTGAATGCTATAAACAAGCCCAAACACGGCGAAAGGGCGAGCGCCAAGGGTGGAGCATCCGGCGACCACTACCATTAAGACGGCAATGGCCGCAAATACGGGGAGATAGTAATGGACTGCAGCCACCGCCAGCACGGGGCACAGCAGCACGAGCGCCATGGTCCCCCTCTTTCCCAGAGGCGACGGGCCGGCCACAAATCTCTGCGCTGGAGCCTTGTTTAGAGCCAATGTCTGCACGTGACTTGCCATCCAATCTCCACGGATCATGATCTTGTGACTTTGCCCAGGTCACCGTTGCCTGAGCCCGATATCTTAACCGCCAGTCACTTATCCGGCGACAACCGCACTCTTCTCACGCCGAGCCAACATGCCGGCAATTCGTCCAGCGACAAATACTCTCGCAGTCCGGAGTTCCGCCGGTGAGAATGTGCCCGTACAAATCAATATGGCTAAGTAGAGAAGCGCCCCCAGCGGAATTACCAGAAAAAGAGGCACTGCCTTGAGATGAAAGAGACAAAATCCCATGATCGCTGAAGCGCCGGCGGCGCGAGCGATGGGAACAAGTACTTCGGCTGTGAACAGCTTTTTGGCGACGAATAAATATTCGAGGAGGCCGAAGGTGGAGAGGGAGATCAGCGTTGAAATTCCAGCGCCGACCGGACCATACGACCTTATGAGTACCCAGCCGAGACTGACATTCACCACTAAGGCGGCGAGGTTGCAATAGAGGTCCAACATCTGGTGGTGACTTGCGATAAGAACCCGTGCAAACACCATGGCGACGGAGAAGACACAGACTGTCCAGGCGAGGACCTGCAATACCGGCACCGCCGGGGCGAATTTGATGCCGAAGACCAACCCAATAATCCGCGAGGCAAGGACTGATATTCCAGTTGCCATCGGCACGGTGAGCAGGGCGAGGTACTTAATGGATGTATTGCAGTCCCGCCGAAACTGTTCTCTGGAATTGATAAAAGATGCGGACATCATCGGCAACAACGCTATCTGATAACTAAAGAGAAAGGTTTTAATAATGTCCGTAATGCGGCTGGCTGCATTGTATGTTCCTACCTCGGAGACGCTGGATAGCTTGGACAGCATGAGCGTATTGACCGACCAAGCGGCTGCGCTAGCGATGGCCGTAAACAGAAAAGGCAGGCCGGCGACCGCGAACTTGCCAGAGGAGCGGAACATTCCCCGATAGTCGACAGAAAGCCCGGTATGATGCGCAATTGCTATAAAGGCCAGCAGCGTAGTAATTGCGCGAACAACGACGATGCCTTCGACGACTCCAAGCACGCCATGCCCTTGAAGCACCATGAAAACACCGGTTATCAACCGGCCGGCTGTATCGGCAACGGAGATTACGGCGCGAAGGCGCATATTTTGCAAACCTTCGCATAGTGAGAGCGCGTACTGCTGGAGAATCGAGACGAGCAAGGTCCATGCCAAAAGGCGAATGCCAAGCGAGATGTCCGGAGGATAGTTGAAAGCGTGGAGAGCAATCAGCATCACGGGCGTCACGATCGCAGTTGCAACAATCGCAACTCCGATAGCACCGTTTGCATAGAACGAGAACTGATCAGGATGGGATGCGATTCCGCGTACGACTAGCGTGCCAACACCGAACGTGGCGATCAACTCGAAGAGGCTGGTGAACGTCAGGATGATGGTGTAAGAACCCATACCATCACGACCTAACGTTCTGGCGATAACCAGGATGAGAACGAAAGACAGGGCTGGTTTTGCGGTTTCCGCAAACGCCAGATACCCTGTGTTCCTCAGAACTGCGCTAAGTCGGGTCATGCGATTCGTTGGTCCTCTGGACTCGCTTTGGGGTCACTTCTATTGGCCTTCTGTCGTCCGCGTGGCATCGGGGGCAAACCCGTATCAAGCGGCGATAGAACGTCTTGCCGGAATCTGCACAGCGATCCAGTCATTGCGCTCGTTCGTCCCTGCATTCTGTGCCTTCACCCTTCAGTACGGCTGGGATGGTCCCCGCGGACGATGGTCCTGTCTCAAATCGAGGACATAGGGCACCTTGGTCTACGATCTCTAGAGCTACGTCAACCTTCACAGTTTGGAATAGATTTTCTCCGGAATGGGGAACACGCGCTTGTTAAGCACGGCGCCCAGTATTCTAATTTCTGAAGAGCGAAGGTTCTCCACCGCAGCGAGTGCCGACTCCTTGCGAGTCGCCTCAGCCTCAATGACCACGACAATGCCGTCCGCTAGACGTCCCAGAGCAACGGCATCTGCATAGCGCGCGAGGGGTGGAGCATCAACAACGACCAGGTCAAATTCTTTGCGCAGTTCCCCACATCGTGTTGATAGGCGCTCCGAACTCAGGAGGTTTGGGGAGTCCGTTTCAAGCGGTCCAGCGGGCAGGAGCCAGAGCCTGTCGTTGCGGACAGGTCTCACAAAAGAACGGATCTGCCCATCCCGCGATAGGGCATCTGAGAGGCCGTGGTCATTTTTAGTGCCGAACATCCCAGACAATGCCGGGGATCGGAAGTTTCCCTCTACCAAGCAAACTGACCGTCGTCCGTTGCTCGCTAATGTCTCGGCCACAGAGGATGCGACGTAGCTGCATCCGTTGCCATGCTCGATGCCGGCGAAGACAACCATCTGTGGAGAGTCCTGGGACTGGGGTAGGAGGAGCTGTTGCACGAGCCTCAGAGCTGCATCGTCGACGGGCACTGGTTCTCGATATTCGCCTTCCTCCTCTGCCGGAATGCGAAGAGGCTCCTCGACGGTTTGGATCGGTAGAACTTCGTGGTAGCGCTCCATCTCATGCATCAGATCGAAATTTCTGCTCATTGCGTGCCTCTCTTTGCGAGTGAAGACTTATCAGCCTGGTCTCTGGTGCTTTCCGTAGCTTTCGATCTTTCCTGAACAAGGGGGATGCGAAGGTCTTGGCTATCCTTGATGAAATTGGGATCAACCAGGGACGGATTAAGGCGGAGAATCTGGTGCATGAGTTCTGGATTGCAACTGCCAAAGTGTTGAACGCATATCGAAGATAGTGTTTGTCCAGGGTGGACCAAGACTGTGAGATTTACTGGCTGTGATATCTGCCCAATTGCCGGAGGGGCCGCAGGAATAACTGGCTGCACCACACTGTCCGCCCGAGCAGCGCTCACGGCCAGCGTCTGTCGATGAGCTTGCCAGAGAACCCCGAGTAGCAATGATAGAGTCGCACAAACCATGGCAATTTTGGATAACCAGTTCGACGGCCTGGGCGGTGCGTGAGTGTCCACAGTGACAGCCGGGGCATCAGTGGGCCGCGACGGTTCCGTTGGCGGAGGGAGGGAGGCGGATTCCTGCAAGGGCTCCAAATCGAGGTCGGCGATTACTTCGCGGATGATGTCGCAGTCGATCACCTTATGCTTCAACGCACAACCGACCGATAAGGCGTTGAAGCAGATGTTATTGATATTGCGGGGAATTCCACCACTGTATTTGGCGATCAGCTCCAATGCAGGGCAGGTAAACAGCGACAAACCCCGCTTATAGCCCGCCCTCCACAGCCTATGCTCTATGTAGAGTGCCGTCTCATCCTGGGAAAAGGGCTTCAACCGGGCAAGAATCGAGATTCTCTGGCGCAACTGGACAAGCTTTGGAGTGGCAAGCTTGTCGGCGAGCTGGGGCTGCCCTGAGAGGATGATCTGCAGGAATTTTCCCGTTGAGATCTGAAAGTTGGAGAGCATGCGCACTACCTCGAGCACGGAGTCGTCGAGATTCTGCGCCTCATCGATAACTAAAATGAGCGGCTTTCCGGAGCGAGCTTGCTCCACCAGGAACTCGTTCAACTTTGACTGCAGTTCGAAGAGAGTTCCCTGATTCTCCTGAACGCCAAGGTCGGCTAGAAGAGCCCGTAGAAACTCTACTGGCGTACACATTGTCTGGAATATGAAAACGGTTGTAGCTTTATCTCGGAGCTGTTCCAAAGCCTGAAGGAGTAAGGTAGTCTTCCCCATCCCAGGCTTTGCAACCAAGGCCGTGAAACCACACCCAGACTTTACACCATAAAGAAGGGAGGCAAGCGCTTCGCGGTGGCTGGGACTGGAATAGAGATAGCGCGTGTCAGGCGCATTGCTGAAGGGTGGTTCTGCGAGTTGGTAATACTCATAGACCATACTTTCCGCCTATGCGATTCTCTTGGGTATAGTTACCACGAAAGAAATGCCAAGAACGTTGCTCACCTGCGCCGGTGTATGGAAAGAGGAGTCAAAATGCTCGAACAAGTACACCATAGCCAAACTGAGGAGTGTGGCAAAGCCGAACGCAATCATGATAGTAGACGTAAGGGCGCGGTCCGGCAATGCGGGGACAACCGGAGGCACAGCGAGCGCGACATTTGCAATGCTTGTCTTGTCTAGTGCATCCGATGTCCGCTGCTGGTCGCTCTTGGAACGATAAAGCAGATAGTTATCTGAGCTGACCTTCACTTCGCGCTCCAGGTCCTGCTGCGCCATGGCTTGCTGGTCCAGATCAATTATCTGCGCCTGCAGGCTCTTGACCGTCTTTCTTACCGCGTTCAAGGACGCGCCTTGAGCGGCAAGATCGGTTTCCGTTTTTGCAAGGTCCTCGCGGAGCAGCTCGAATGTGGGATCGCGATCTGTTTGTTCATTGATGTAAGGATTGCTCTGGGCCTGGGCAATTGCCGCCTTAGCGTCAGCAACTTCCCGGTCCGCCTCCTGCACCAGAGGATAATCGGGGGCATACTTCACAGCTAGCTGTGACCGTTTTGTTTGAGCAGTTAAAAGCGCGGCGCCCAGCTGCTCAAGAAGAAGATTGGGAGCGTTCACCTCCTGCTTGGTCGCCGATCTTTCTGGCGTGGCCTTCATTTGGCTCTGATCGCTCTCAATCCTTCGTTGATCGGCGGCAATGGCTTCTTCGGCCAAATGGGCTTGGCCGACTGCATTGGTAAGTTGTTGAGCCAGGTCCGTACGTTCCAGATCAGGAGCCGCCGCACCTGTCTTTTGGAAAGTCTTGAGGTGGTCTTCAGCGGTGTCCAAAGCTTGACGGTACTTCTGCGTCTCCTTCTCAAAGAACTCATAAGAACCCGGAGGCCGGTGGACTGCCACCTGCTTCTCAAGGTAAATTTCACCGAGCGCTTTAAGGACCCCATAGGAACGTTGAGCATCGGCGGAGCTGTATGTGACCTCGATCATATTGGTTTTGGGGAGGGCTTCAACCTTCAGATCCTTCGCCAGTGCCCGGACCGCAATTTCGGTCCGGTCTGAATCACTGAGCTTGCGATGAAACATATCCAAAAAAGAATGCCGAGGCTTGCCATCAAGCCCGTTGACCACGACGACCTTCTTCAACACGTCGCTGCCTTTCAGAAGCTCGGCCTCAGAATTGATCTCTTCCTCGGAGACGAGAGTGTTGTCATTCACTACCTGCGTGGTAGGCTGCGAGCTCACGATCGGGTCGAGGCGCTCGTGATTGACCAGGATCGCCATGCGCGAGGTAAATTCAGCCGGCATCATAAAAGCGGCGAGCACCCCGGCGACGAGCGCGATCAGAAAGGTCGTGATCAAGACCTGCCGTCTGCGAAATAACGGCGCAACGAGATCCCGTAGAGAGATACCCGTCGAGACGCGTCTGCCCGCATAAACGAGATTTAGTTCCTTCATGCCTTGCATGCCTGCCAGCCTTTCTTCCGAATATGTGCGCTTGCGTTTGCGCGGAGGGAGATCTTCGCTCAGAACGGATTTTGTTGCAGATATGCCCCGCCATTGATGGAGTACGGAACATACTTACGGAAATTGTCTATGAACTTCTCGGGCACGTAGACCATGTCGCCCGGCTTGAGACTGACGTCCTCGTCGAGCTTTTTGCCCTCAAGGATTTGCTTGAGATTGAACCTTTCGACACGAAAGAAGCCGTCGGGGGTCTTGTGAAAGAGAAATACCTGAGTCTTGGCAGTCGGCGCCAACCCCCCGGCAATGGCGATTGCTTCAGCCACCGTGATCTCGGTCCGCAGGTCGTACTGACCTGGCTTACCTACCTGTCCGGAAACAGTAAAGAACGGCTTTTGAAAGTCCTTAAGGTCGACATTAATGATGGGATTGTGAAGGGTGCTCGCATAGGCCTTTTTGAGGGCCTCGGTCACATCCGGAACCGTTGTTCCCTGCACATAGATACTGCCCCCATTCTGGAGGTTGATGTAGCCATCGGGCTGCACCGTGACCGTCTGATTCAGCTCCGGGGTGAGCGGAAAAGTCAGCACGAGGACGTCCTGCCGTTGAATAACATACCTGGGATTGCGTTGCACCAGTTGCGGCTGGGACCCTGGAACCTGACTCTTGGTTGGGTTGGTAAACGTGTTAACGGCGCTGGTGGCTGCTACTTGCTGCGCCGAAAGCGGGACCATAGTGCACACAAAAGCAACCAAACACGCCAGGCACGCGTCCATTTTGATATATCGCATCGAGTTATTCCCTGCTTATGCTCATAACCATTTGTAGTGATACCGAGTCGACCCAGGGTCTCATCTACTTTGGCGTTATGAGAGCGTTTTCAGAAAGTCTGGCGCGGGGGCGCTGATTAGGGCCATTGCTCGCTTTTAGCGACATAGCCACGTGTCGGTCACATGGGGGAACTTCACTTGCAGGACCGCCACGGTGGCCGCTGGTGGTCCGTGGAACAAATGGGCAGTAGCCCGGGGACCCGGCATGCAAGAACCCTTAGCGATACTTTATCCTGATCAGACCCGCAAATACCAGCCATCACTGGTAACAAGTGCAGAATAAAGTTGATTACACCCGCAGGAAGGATCTGATGGCGCTGCACAATGCCGTGGTTAGTTGCGTCATCACTCTCAACTCAAACCGATAACGGTCAAGCTGGCGCTAATTGGGACGCCGTCCTGGACAATGCCTTCCGTTCAGGCCGCACCGGACCCCAAAAGAACAGCGGGAACCGTCTTCACCAGGATCTTGAGATCCAGCCAGAAAGACCAGTTATCGATGTATTGCATGTCCAATTCCATCCATTTGCTAAACGTGGTTGAACTTCTGCCGTTGACCTGCCAGAGACATGTAATTCCGGGTCGAACACTGAACCGGCGGCGTAACCGATCTTCTTCAAAACCCTGGTAATCACGGAGTGGAAGAGGCCGGGGTCCAACCAGACTCATATCCCCCTTGAGAACATTCAACAGCTGGGGAAGCTCGTCGATGCTGGCTTTCCGAAGGTACTTGCCCAGGCGAGTAATGCGGGGGTCTGCTTTGATTTTGAATACGGGACCATCCGCTTCATTGAGTTTTTCAAGAGCGGACTGTTGCTTTTCAGCATTGACGACCATGGTACGGAATTTGTACATGCGGAATCTTCTCTTGTTCATGCCCACGCGCTCCTGAGCAAAGAAGACTGGCCCAGGAGAGTCCAATTTTTGCAGCACCGCAACGATGAGAAGCAGGGGGGCAAGAAGGAGGAGGAGTGCCGAGGACGCAACGATGTCCAACAACCGTTTGAACACTGACGGCCAGCCATCGCAAACCGTCGTACTGTGTGTCGAAAGGTGCAAGGCATCGAGTTGTTTGGCGTCCAGACGGCCCTGCTGGCAATTGAATAGACTGTTGAGGGTATGTACTACAACACCCTGCTCCTGGCACTCGCCCACGATACGGGCTGCCTGGGAATAAAATGACTTCATGGGAAGCGCGATCACCACTTCATCGACAATACGCTCCCGCAAAAACTCGGAGAAGTTATTCAGGCCGGTTACGATCGCATGGCCATTCTTAGCAAACTCCTGGCTACCCATCCACTCGTCGTCAGCAAAGCCGATGAGGTTGTACCCCAAATCCGCCCTGTCGGCGATGGTACGGGCAAATTCTTCAGCGCGCGCGTTTGTCCCCACGATCAACACTTGGCGGAGGTTACGACCATGGATACGAACGACGGCGAGAAACTCGCGCATCAGTACGCGGCAGAGAATTAACAGTGAACTTGACAGAGCCCAAAACCACAGGATGAAGGGAAAGGTGATCATCCGCAAATCGAAGATATATGCGACTACTGCGAGCACAATCGCGACCAGGAAAGTGGCTTTGAGGAGATCCACGAGCTCCCGGTTTCGGTCCTCAAGCCTTCTGGAGCTGTAAAGGCCGAATGTCGCGAGGATTAAGTGCCAGAAGTAAACCAAGGCGAGAAACAATAGAATATTCAACACCTTGACTCTTAGAGAGATGAACGACGTAAAGGAGCCAAGGGCGGTGAGATGCCACACGCGTACTGCTGCAACCAGATAAGAAAGTCCAAGGATACCCAGATCAAAGAGCATCAACACGTTGACCAGGGTCTTTCGGCGGAAGTTTGTCATGGCAGAATCCCGTCCAATGAGTTTTTTATTCATCCTGCAGGGAAACCCTAACCAATGGTCTTATGGTTAGTTCTAAAAGAACAAGGCTCCGCCTTCTCACTCCTGGCGTAAGCTTCAATTAGTCTTATTTATAGTTGTAAGTTCTGGTCGTTTGCGCGGTCCAGTCGCTCAATGCGATAGCTGCCGAGCTGAACCTTCAGCGACCTCTGTATAGCCCCGACGGATATTATGATTTCCCGGTTATCGGAGTGAACAGTGAGGACCCCCTCAACTCCTTCCAGGCAACCGCCGCGGATTCTTACTCTCTCTCCTATTGCGGGAAACGGTCCTTGCTCATAACCGGCGTTACTCGCGGCTAAGGCCCGTACTGCTTCAATTTCTGAATTCGGCACGGCAACAAGTTCGCGTCCGCAAGTCACGAATCGCACCAGGCCGGGCAGACGCAATACTTTGACGAGCAACTCCGGCTGCGCTTCCATGCGTACAAACGTGTACCCGGGAAAGAGTGGTGATTGAACCAACTTGGTACGGTCGCTCCATCGCCGAGTCTCCAGCTGCATGGGCGCGAAAGACTCGAAGCCTTCATCGCGCAACGCCGCGTCCACTTTCTTCTCGCACTGATAACGCGTCTGCAGTGGATACCATGCGAGACGCGAGGGCCTTGGTGACTCTGGGAATGATCGGTTGCTGGTTTGTTGTTTTGGCATAGCTTCGCCCTGTGAGCCACATGGTGGCTTTCGGAATTGGAGGAGTTGATGGCCCTTGGTGAAACGGCGAACAGGTAAAGGGGGGCAAAGGATTTCAGGCATCCTTTGCAGGGAGAACCGGCAATACTGCAGCAAAGTTAGCGGGAGTCGGTGTCTCCGGCAATAGAACTAATCTCCCGGCCCAGGCTGAACTTTTGTTCCAAGAGAATGGGCCCGGAGCAGTTTTTTTTGCGAATCGCTCTCAAGTAACAATAGAAGTAACCTAGCGCATGTGAGGTCTGTATCTTCGCCACAGTATGCTTTGTTGGCGCTTTTTTAGGTCGCCGTAACACACCTTGAGAGGGGGACAGCTGGGCTCAAACTGAAGAGTTAGACAGATATGAGTAATGACCGGGTGGGTACTAAGGTTATACATCCAAATAGACCAGAAAACGTACTCTAATTGAGGGACGCTGTTGTAGAGTCATAACTGCAAGCGAGAACTTGGGTGGACGGCAAATACCCGTTTAACTTTGCGGTGAGCGAAGACGAATAAAAATCCTCCATTTGAATTTTCAAAGTCTCGCTGAAAACTTGAGCACAACCCTCCCTCTGTAGCAGTCGTCTTTTTACTTTAAATCTACCGGGGAGACTGCGTATGCTGTCCGTTCCTGCCAGAGTTGTCGTTTATGACAGTAGCATTCTCCAGTGCCAGCTGCTGACGGCGGGGTTAGAGAGCCTTCGACTGGGATTTGAGATAAGGTCCGCAAGCGACCTGGAGTCGTTGATCGAGCTGCTCACGCCCGATCCTGACTGGGTCGTGATCATCTCCGATACCAGCATAACCGGGGCTCCCATCTCCCTGGCTAAGCACTTACGCGCTCGATTTCCTGACCTGCCGTTTGTGTTCCTCTTAAAGGAAGGGCGCAGCGATCGCGTGATCGAGGCGTTCAGAGCAGGCGCTCGAGGCATTGTGTATAGCAATGAGACACTGTCTGAACTGGCAAACTGTATCAGACGGGTTTGTCAAGGCGAAGTGTGGCTGCGAGGTGTCGACCTCGGCATCATTCTCGACGGCTTAGTTAAGCCCGGCTTGCGAATGACTGACGTTACGGGAAGAACCCTGCTCAGCCCTCGCGAAGAAGAGATATCGCGCTTAGTGGCAGAAGGGATGAGCAACCGAGAGGTTGCGCGGGCCCTCAAGATCAGCGAAAGCACAGTAAAAAATTCTTTGTTCCACGTTTTCGAGAAGCTGGGAATATCAAACCGCGTGGAATTGGCACGCTATGTGACCGGGGCCGCGGAACAAGAGGGGCGCGCTATCCAATAGGACTCTGGCGTATTGAGCTCCTAAACAAGACTTGCTCTAGTGATTCTGTCCCGAGTCGGGGCCGGGCCCACCTCCAGGCCCCTGCATCGGACCGAAGCGGGGATAGCGGCCGCGAAGGTCACCTTTCGGTGCATCTGCCTGTAGCGTCTTCCATTGATCCGGGGTAAGCACCCTGCGCAGGCCTAGCAACATGCGGGCGTTGGCCTTCTCCAGCTCCGCTCGAGCCTGGGCGACGCGGTCGATCTGGGCGAGAATCTTTCCCTCGTCCGGCTGATCCGCGGCAAGCAGGGGTTCCATCGCCGTCTCCTCTTTGCGCAGGGCGGAGCTGAGGTCCATCAAGCTGGGGCGGGCTTGCTCAAATACTGATTCCATTTTCTTTTGCTGGTCCGAAGTGAGGCTGAGCTTTTGAATCCAGTCTGGGTTGTCCCACCAGCGGCCGTGAGGTCCCATATGGAACGCGCGTTCCATCGGAGGGCGGCGGCCGTCCATGGGGGGCGGTCCCCCATTATCTGGCGACCCGTTTTGCGGTGGGGGGCTGGCCGATTGCCCGATTGCGGCAGCCGATGCACAGACGATCCACAGCAGGCCAGCCAGGGGCAGCCACCGTGCCGCCCTACCGCACCGCGAACTAGTTGGTCTGGACAATGTGTTTGCTTCCTCGCGCAGAGGTAGCGACGCCCTGCCCGTTTCGGTCCTCAGTTGTAGTTAATTGGTCTAGCGACTCCAGGGACGAGGGAACATCAGCGGAGATCTGCTGGTCCACCTGTTCCAACAGCGCATCGTCACTGATCTCCGAAGCGGTGTGGGTCGGCCGCGTGCTCGAGGGGTGGAAAGAAAGCAGCGCGAAAACCAGCAGCAAAAGGGGGAGCACGGCGGCAACAGCCCAGCGCAGGGCGAACACGGGAAGCCGTCTTTCGGCAGAAGGATTGAAGCGCTGGGGGCGTGTGGCCAGGCACTCTGAGCTCCACTCCACGGCGGCGCTGCGGAAAATAGCCACACCATGCTCCAAGCGAGCCACAGCAGCCCGGCATCCCGCACATTCCGTTAGGTGGCGAAGCATTTCCGGAGTTCGCTGATTTAAGACGTACTCCTCCTGCTCCCAGGGTGACAGATGGTTGGTTTTCATCTTGTTCTCTCCATCGCCTTACGCACCGCAGCAAGCGCGCGGTGCAAGTGGCTCTTCACGGTCCCCACATGCAGCCCCATCGCGGTTGCGATCTCGGGCAGTTCCATCTCTTCCACAAACCGCAGAAGGAAGACGCTACGCTGTTTGCCGGGAAGGTTCTCCACGGCATCCCACACTCCGCGCAACTCTTCTCTGACCATTAAGGATGTCTCGGGGGAGAGCCCGGGCGAGCGCAGACGATCGGCCACCGCGCCTACCTCTGCTGCAGTGGAACTCGCCGCTTTCCAAAATTGAAACTTCCGGGAGCGCGTGGAATCGCGAATGAGGTTGGTGGCGATCCGCGTAAGCCAGGTAGCGACGCTGCAGTCCCCGCGAAAATCCTCGCGTGCCTTGTAGGCCCTCAGGAAGCAATCCTGGGTCACGGTTTCCGCCAGGTCGGGATCCCTGAGCGACAGCAAGGCGTACCGATATATGCGAGACCGGTAAGTGGCGCAGAGCGTGTTTACATCGGCAAGCTCTGCAATCATCCGGTCTCGCAGGGGTGAAAGCTCTCCAGCGTAGATAAGCTGCTCCACTGCTTCCATTAGACGCGCCTCTCCGGGCAGCAGTTTACGCCAACAGGCCTGTTTGGGCACCGTCAAGGCCCAGCCGACTTTGCCAACAAAAGGCGTTCATCGCATCGGTCCGTGCCCGAATCCGCCCATCATGTGCTCTTCTTCCAGCTGAGCATACTTGGTCTTCTGGTCAGGGGTGAGAATTGCATAGAACTGGGCTCGGGCAAGGGCGTGGGCATTCTCCCTTTCGGCAGCAATCTGACCCAAGGTGGACGAAGTTGATTGAATAGTAGCAGTATCATTCCCCTTGACGGCTGTCTCCATGGTCTGGTGGGCAGCGCGCTCAGTGGTTCGTACATTCTGCTCCGCGGTAGCTTCAGTGGTGAAGATGGTGGTAGCTTGCTCGACTTGATTCGCATTTAAGGAGAGCAGCGTGGTAAACCGTTGCACCTGGTGCTGGGCGATCGTGGCAGGGGTCGGCGGGGTATGGGGGGTGGTTTGCGCCTGGGCCATCGGCAAAAGCCCAAGGACTGCAAGAAGTGCAAGCGATGACTTCATACTTCCTCCTCGACGGTGAGCTGGTTGGGGACGGGCAATCGCTACCCGGTTCCTGGTTCCATACCTTCTCGCCCCAATAGACGGAGGCCCTGGCAGGTCGGTTTACCGCGGTCTTGCGACAGTGCTGGAACCAGGTAACAGCAGGAAGACCGCCAGGCCTCCGCTCCACGAACTGATGGCACAAGCCAGCATGACCAGGCGAAAACCGGCGAGAAAGGCGCCGTCGAGCAGCGCAGCAGCCTGGGCACGCTGCCCGGGAGGGAGGCTCGCCGGGACGGGAATATCGTGCAGCCGCGCCCGGTCATTCTGGAACTGAGCCCGTACCTCGACCGGCAAGCCGGAATGGGCGAGCCGGGCGGTCAGATTGGCTTCAAATCCGTTTGCAAGAAGCAAAGCGAGCAAAGACACAGCTACCAGCGCGGCCAAGCGGGAAATGGCGTTGTTCACCGCGGATGCAATGCCGGTCTGATTCTCCGCGACCGAAGACATGACAGCATTGGTGAGGGGCGCCACGCAAAGCGTCATTCCGCAGCCCACGACGAGGACCGCCGGGAAGACGGACCGGGAGTAACCATTCAGGTTGTCGAGCCAGGCAAAGGCGGCAAATCCGGCGCCCGCCAGGGCTGCTCCAAGGCTAAGCAGGAAACGTTCGCCGAACTTGGGCACCAGCGCGCCTACGCGTGCCGAGAACAGGAACATTAGGAGAATCAGGGGCAAAAAGACGGCGCCCGCCCCCGCTGGGGGGTAATGGCGCACCTGGATCAAATAAAACGGAATCACATACAGAGCGCCGCCAAGTGCCCCATATAACAGAAAAGTAAGCAGGTTAGCCGCCAGAAAGCGGGGTATGCGGAAGAGCGAAAGGGGCATCATGGCGTTAGGCCGGCTTGACTGCGAGCGCAGGAATAACGCGAACAGGATGACCCCGCTGAACAAGGGCCAGCCGACCCAGCGATTCCTCCAGCCGAGCTGAGAGGCGAATGACAGCGCGTATACGATGGCCGCGAAGCTGAGGGTAGCTAGCCCGGCGCCCAGCCGATCCAACGGTTGGGCCGGGGCACCTCCACCGGCAGCGCGGCTCTCCGGTATGCGCGGCGCGAGAAGCATAATTACCAGGACGACGGGAAGATTGAGCAGGAAAATCAATCGCCAGGAGTAAGCCTGGATCAGCCAGCCGCCGGTCACCGGTCCAACCGCGGCAAAGACAGTGATCCATGCGGACCAGGTGCCGATGGCGCGAGCCCTTTCCCCTTCCGGGAATGATGCCGACAGAATGGAGAGGCCCTGAGGAATCAGCAGAGCGGCTCCGACACCCTGGATGGCGCGGGCGGCAATTAGCTGGCCCAGGGAACGAGAGACGGCGCAACCCGCCGATGCCAAGGCAAAAAGCGCCACTCCCCACAGAAATGTCCGCCGCCGTCCGTAGCGATCTCCAATCGCGCCGCCGAGCATTAGCAACGCAGCTCCAAACAGCGCATAGCCTTGCACGACCCACTGAATGGCCGCGGAGGTGGCGTGGAAGGTTGCTTGCAGGGTGGGCAGGGCGACGTTAACCACCGAGCCGTCCATAAACGCCAGGGACGAGCCGAGGATGACCGCAATGAGAATCCACTTGCGGTCCCGCGGGCCGCAGGGCGAGGTGGCTGGAGCGGCGCCAATCGCGACACATGGCGGGACGATATAAGACTTAGCGACAGCTGCCACGGAGCCGGTTACGGTTTGCCTGGTCACCTTTCATGGATGCGGTCGAGGGCAAACAATGTGCACGGAATACCAGCAGCGGTGGTTCCCTCCCCTGGACTCGAGGCAATTCCCGAAATCTTCTTTTACAAACGCCGACGCGCTCGCTACTGTGTTGGGAGCCTTTGCAACAATCGCTGGCATGTTCTGATGACCGTTGGTGTCAGTCTGCTTGTAGGCCTCGTCCCTATGTGCCCAGACACTCGCCGCTAACCAGCTAGATCTCTTCCCATAGGAGGATGCCGCAGTGAGGACCACCTTGGTAGCAACCGTTGCGTTATTGCTTTCTACCTCGAGCGCCATCTGTCAAAGTTGGACCATCGGCAATGCTCAGATCGAGAGAGCGATTACCTTCGATCCAGCATCCGGGCTGTTTACGTCACGGCTTAGCGATCTGGCAACGCACTACGATTACATCGCCGCCCAAAAGCGGACGGCCGCAGAATTTTCGTTTGTCTGCAACGGAGAGACTTTGACCGGGTCCAGCTCGGATTTTCAGCTGTTGCGAGCGGACGAGAGCACGGCGGCAGACGGCAAGTTACTGACCGTCCATCTGCGCAGCAAGGCATTTCCCCTTGAAGTCTCCGTCGTATACCGGGTTTATAAAGGGCATCCCGCCATACGTAAATGGCTGGTGCTGAGAAACACCGGGTCCACCACCTTAGATCTCACTCATATGAACATTGAGGCCATCGCACCGTCGGTCGGCGCTTCCGATGAAACAGTCTTGAACGCACAGTACGGCACCGTGCCAAGAGAAACTTTCTATACCGGCCGGTCAGAAGATGCGGGCCTGCTTGTGGCCAATGCGCGCACCGGGGATGGCTTTGCGATTCTCAGCGAGGTTCCCGGCTATATGAAGCGGACAGAGATCAACGCATGGTCCAACCCGGGCCGGGTTGGGGTTATGTACGATACCGATCTGATGCCCTTTGAGCGTTCGTTAGCGCCTGGAACCGAATTCAAAACCGCTGCCGTCTCGCTACTCACCTTTCGCAACAACGATGGTTTTAGCGATCCGCATTGGATACTGCCGTCCTATACCGGCGGAGTTCTCGAGCGAAAGCTCGATGCCCGCGGCGCGCCCTGGATTTACAACACCTGGGAGCCATTCGAACGGAGCATCAACAGGGCGACCACGCTCCAGTTAATCGACGTCGCCGGATTCATGGGGATGGACATCTTTACCATCGACGACGGTTGGCAACAGGAATACGGCGAGAACACGGTAGACCCAACTGCCTTTCCCGGAGGCCTGGGCGATATACAAAAAGCGGTGGAAGCGAAAGGCATGCGGCTGGGTTTATGGATTCCTCTGGCCGCGATTGGGCAGAAGACAGCAGATTACGTCAACCATCCGGACTGGGCGGCGCTTGATCAAGCTGGAAAGCCGAAGCTAACTTCCACGATGGGTGGGTCCAAGGTGGTGATGTGTTTGGCGAGTCCTTTCCAGGACGCAGCGGCAGAACGGGTGAACGACGCGATTGAACGCTTCCATCTCGCCTATGTGAAGCTCGACCTGACGACAATTTTTAACGCGTACGGAGAAGCCCCAGGCTGTTGGGCCAAGGGCCACTATCATGGCGATTGGGCCGAGTCATTGAACATGATCTACGAAGGCATCAGCCACGTCACCAGCAAGATTTACGAAAAGCACCCGGACGTTCTTCTCGACTTGACCTTCGAGCTTTGGGGGCAAAAGCACGTGATCGACGCCGGGCTGCTGGCAGCCGGCGATCTGGATTGGATGAGCAATGTCAAAGATGCTCAGCCCGATGCCGCAGGCACCGTGCAAGCGCGGACGCTGCTGTATCATCGGGCGGCTTCGATGCCTGTCGATGCCATGCTTATCGGAAATCTGCACGCGGAGATACCAAACGCCCAGGAAGTATTTGCCACCGCCATCGGTTCCGCCCCTCTCCTGCTGGGCGACTTGCGCAAGTTGAGTCCCTCGGATCGGCAGTGGTATCAGGACCACATTCGATGGTTCAAGCAACTGCGGCGTAGCACCAATATCAACGAAAGCTTCTTTCCTCTGGGCAATTGGCGCCAGCCTTCCGCGGTGGAGTGGGATGGATTCGCCCGCCTGTCGCACAGCGGCAACGGCGTGATCGCTGTCTTTCGTAACCAGTCGAATACCTCGACGGCCAACGTTCAATTGCCTCTCATGCCGGCGGGGAGATTCAAGATCCACTCCGTGGTCACCAACAAGGACCTGGGTACATTCACGAAGGAGGATTGGGCGCATGGCGTTCCGGTTGGTTTTTCCGGATCTCAATCCGTCGAAATTCTTGAGGTCAGTTCGGTCGAGTGAGTGTTATGATCCCGTCTGTTTCCGGGTGTGGCTTGAGGATGTCCCGGGAAAATGGAGAAGAACGAGTGACACAAGGAAATCTTCCACGGCTATTGGTTCTGAGCGCAATCACGATCACGAGCGGCTCCATGATGTTAGCGTCGTCACCAATCCACCATCGGTTTCTCGGAGCGGCTATGAATCCCACCCCAGTCGAGATGAAGGTAGAGCGCCTGGATCCGGGGCTGGACTCGATCGTGCCCGCCAAGCCGGTTTTGGAGAAGGTCGCCACCGGGCCAGGCTTCAAATGGACCGAAGGGCCAGTCTGGATTCCGGCTGGCTACCTGCTATTTGCCGAAATTCCCAGCAACAGCATTCGTAAATGGACCCCGGGCGTTGGGGTGAGCATCTTTATGCAGCCCAGCGGCTACAAAGGTTCCGCTCCTTTTACCGGCCCCGAGCCGGGCTCGAATGGAATGACGCTCGATAGCCACGGACGCCTGACAGTTGCGGGTCACGCGCAACGAGACGTGTGGAGATTGGAGCAGATGGATCCCAAGGCGCAGGTGACGGTTCTTGCCGATAGCTACCAGGGCAAGCGGTTGAACAGTCCAAATGACCTCGCCTACAAATCCAACGGGGACCTCTACTTCACCGATCCGCCGTACGGACTTCCCACACTGGATAAGGACCCGACCAAGCAACTGCAGATCAACGGCGTCTACCGGATTCCCGGAGCGGTTTCCCAGAAACCGGGCGCCCCTCCCAACCGGGCGCAGTTACAGCTGGTGGTAAAAGACCTGTCTCGCCCCAACGGAATTTGCTTTTCTCCGGATGAAAAGTATCTCTACGTAAACAACTCGGAGCCGAAGAAGCTGTGGATGCGCTACACGGTGCAGGCTGATGGCACGCTCGCGGACGGAACGGTTTTCTTTGACGCGACATCCGATACCCGGCCAGGGGCGCCCGACGGCC
The DNA here is from genome assembly GCA_963743365.1 of uncultured Acidobacteriaceae bacterium. Taxonomy (GTDB): domain Bacteria; phylum Acidobacteriota; class Terriglobia; order Terriglobales; family Acidobacteriaceae; genus PALSA-350. The sequence continues at coordinate 745,221 of CAVUQE010000028.1, read as the reverse complement.
AGAAGGTGGACAAACAAGGAAACCTGTATAGCGCGGGTCCGGGCGGGGTTTGGATTTTCTCTCCCGAAGGCAAGCATCTCGGGACGCTCGACATTCCGGAGCGGGTAGGCAATGTTGCGTGGGGCGGGGGCGATCACAAGACGCTTTATGTTGCCGCAAGCTCGAGCATTTATCGCATCACTCTGAAGATTCCTGGAGATTATCCTCACGTCCACTGATGTAGCCTAAGCCGAGGGGACCAGGCACGTTCATGTCTGTCATCATTCGAGCCGCTGCTTCATCCGACATGGATGCAGTCGCGCACATTTATGCGCATCATGTGAACCATGGAACCGGGACGTTTGAAACCGACCCCCCGGACAGCGGCGAAATCGGGCGGCGCTGGACCGAGTTAGTCGCAAGAGGGCTCCCATGGCTGATCGCTGACGATGATGGGGACGTGGTTGGGTACGCCTATGCCGGACCCTATCGTCCGCGCTTGGCGTACAGACACACGGTGGAAAATTCCATCTATGTCCGGGCTGACCGGCTGGGCACCGGCGTCGGCAAACTGCTGCTGCCCGCTCTCATAAACGCGACCAAAGCGTGCGGCATGCATCAGATGATCGCAGTCATCGGCGACAGCGGCAACCAGGCCTCGATCCACTTGCACCGCCGCTTCGGGTTTCAGGATGCGGGGCTGCTGAAAGACGTAGGTTTCAAGTTCGGGCGATGGCTGGATACCGTCTTCATGCAACGCAGCCTTCTTTGAGAACTCGTCGCCCCGGGAATAAGAGGTGGACGGTACCACTTCGCCTCAGCGTACGTGGGCCGAGAGAGACGGGCGCAGCCCAATCTAGCTTTTTGCTACACCGACAACAAATGACGGGTGGGGCCATATCTCTCGCTTGTTTTTCGCGAGATATGGGATACCCGTCCTCCGCGAGGAAACAAGGGGTACTTGTTCCGTTTATCTATTCGTCCCTAAAGAGGGTGGATTGCAGGTTTAGCGGATCGCGAAAATTGCTTAGCCCTACGCCAACCAAACGAAAGCGTTGCTCCGCCGCCAGAGAAATACGTTCCCGCAATGACAAAGCGATGGCGGTCAACTCCTCGCACGACGCCGGCGGAGTAGCAGGCGTGTGGCTGCGCGTGAGTATGCTGAATTCGCTGGTCTTGAGCTTTAAGACTACGGTCCGAGCTATCCGCGATTCCTTACGCGAAGCTGACCACACCTTTTGTGCCAGTGTTTGAATCAACTCCGCAGTCTCTGACAGAGGAATATCCCGCTCGAAGGTATCTTCGGCCGAGATAGACTTAGTTGGTCTGTCCGGAATCACCGGGTTATGATCGATGCCCCGGGCAAGCTCGTACAGGCGATGCCCGTACTTACCGAATCTTTCCTCAAGCACTGCGACGTCTAAGGCTTGTAAGTTGCCCACGGTCTGAACACCGATCTGCTTGAGCCTATCTTCAGTTACCTTACCCACACCGGGGATGCGTCCTACCGGGAGGGGCGGAAGGAATGTGGATACGTCATCGGGCTGAATCACGAATAGACCGTCGGGTTTCCGCCAGTCTGATGCGATCTTGGCTAGAAACTTATTCGGCGCCACGCCTGCGGAGGCAGTCAGGTGCAGTTCGTCTCGGATCTGTTGGCGAATTGCTTTTGCGACTCGAGTTGCGGTGGGCAATCCAATCTTGTTTTCGGTTACATCCAGGTAGGCTTCGTCTAAAGAGAGCGGTTCGATGAGATCCGTGTAGCGTTGAAAGATCTCCCGGACGCTACGGGATACGGCCCGGTAGCGCACGAAATCTGGAGGAACAAAGACCGCTTCGGGACACAAACGTTCCGCGCGAGCCGCGGGCATAGCGGAACGGACTCCGAAGCGCCTGGCCTCGTAAGAGGCCGCACAAACGACGGAACGATTACCGCGCCAAGCCACCACGACAGGTTTACCACGCAATTGCTGATCATCGCGCTGCTCGACCGAGGCGTAGAACGCATCCATGTCTACATGGAGGATCTTTCGAACCATGCCTCATGATAAGCCTTGAATTCCCTGCCTGACGGCCAGCCAACACAGCGATGAAGCCCTCACTTCGAATGGCTCTAGAACGCGTGGCGGCTCAGGATTTCCCGGGTAACGGTCAGCATCATGATTCGCAGATCAAACCAGAGCGACCAGTTTTCAATGTAAACCAGGTCGCAAGCGACGCGATTTTCGATTTGCTCGACGGTCTTGGTTTCACCACGCCAGCCGTTTACCTGAGCCCAACCTGTGATACCAGGCTTGACCCGGTGACGGAAGGCATAGTTTGCGACCACGTCGGTGAACAGCTTGTCCGCTGCCTTGGTGTTGGGCGGATGCGGCCGAGGGCCGACGAGAGACATGTTGCCCTTCATTACATTGAGTAATTGGGGCAACTCATCAAGGCTTAGGGCCCGCAACCATTTGCCGACCCTGGTGACCCGTGGGTCGTCCCGCGTTGCCTGTCGATCGCCCAAGAGATCGGTCATTCCATGGTGCATGGTGCGGAATTTGTAGCAAGTAAAAAGCCGATTGTTAAACCCGAGGCGCGGCTGCCGGAACAGGACCGGCCCCGGGCTATCGAAATGGATCGCCAAAGCAATGAGCGCGAGAAGCGGTGAAAGAACGGCGAGCAGCAGGGAGCCAAAGAGGATATCGAAGGCCAACTTCTTCCCCGCCCGCCAATCTTTGAGCGGCCGCTCGCCAATCAACACCACGGGATTGGAGCCGATGGAGGAAATCTGACTGCTTCTATAGCGGAAGCCCGCGAAATCGGTGGTCAGGCAGATGTCGGCGACCGCGCTGCCGATTTCTTCGAGAATCCTCGAAATGCGAGCCGCCGCTCGCAAAGGGAGCGCCACGACAATCAAGTCAATTTGCTCCTCGCGGCTGCGTTCGAGGAGGTCGCGCACGGTGCCGCGTACTCTCACTCCCTCCTGTGCGCCAGGAATTCGTGAACGACGGTCGTCATAAAGTCCCACAACGGTGTAGGCGTGCGGCTCGGAGCGCAGGCGCTCAATAAACTCCCGGCTAAAATCACCTGCGCCGATTACTGCGACTCTGCGTGCCAGCCTGCCCGACTCTGTCCACCCGTGCAGCAGCCGGGACAGATAATATCGTGATGCAACGAGCAGAACAGCGCTGACGAGTAACCAGAGGAAAGGCCATTTCCGAAACACCAGGCTGTCATCACGCATCAGGAATAGGCAGACGATGATGCTGCCCCCACCGAAAAGCAGCGGCAAAGGAAGAATCTGGAGTGGTTTGGCAGGCGGACAAAATGAGCGCAACTGGTACGCATTGGCCCGAGACAGAAAGATACTAGTCACGACACTGCCTACGAACGTCGCGAGAACCTGTGAGCCATCGGAGCGTAGCCAATGAGGCGACGTCAGCATGACTTTGGTCAGCAAGCCGCTCAGCAGCAGCAACATCAAGTCGGACACTTGCACAATGTGCATGATGATTGCCGGCCGGACCCTGCGTTTGTCGCCGCGGGATGCTTGTCGAGCAGGCGATCTGCGTTCAATTGAAGTTGCGGAGGTATCCACCGGGCGCTCGATTACGGGGTTGGCAAGCTTCGCCTTCTCCTCAACAGGAACCATCGCGAGATTTGTCATCCTTTGTAACCCTTCCAGGATTCCGACACGAGCTTGCAAACCACGTGCCAACGTTCCAGACACTAACGCAGAGAGAAGCGGAGCATCCACACAATTGCAACAGCGATGATCAGGGCCACCTCAAAAACGAATGCCCAGATCACACCGCGCGCGCACCCCAACTTGTTTTCGTTGCAAAGCACATCGGCATCAAGAGAACGAACCTCGCTGACCGGAGAAAAGCTCTGGTATTGCTCTACAAACACCGGAAGAGATCGGATGCCATTGTGTAGCGCATCGTGCGCGGTCTTCTGATAGCTGAGATCATCTGTCAGGCCAAGGTGTTGTTGCAGTTCCTGTAACAAATCTGTTTCATACTGAAGCATCTGTTCCCTCGCTCCGCGCTGTCAGTTAAATTCCTGCCTGCCAGGCTTCGCGGCCTGGGGTTGCCGTCATCTACATCGACTACATCGACCGTTTTCCAATCGCGCGATGTAGCACCTTTGAGCCATACTAGCGGCCGCCCTCGCAATACAAAGAGCAATGGGGGCTCGGCGCTACCTGAAGGAACGCGGGTGACCGGGAAGCCATCGTTGGGGGCAGAGACACCCAATCCTGCATGGTGATTCCGTGCGAGATCGCGCCATGCTGTTCCGCTCTACGGGAAACTGGCGATTCTAGCGAGCCCGCTGCTAGAATCGTTGGCGCGTTCGGGTGCATTGAAGATGAACAGCTTAGCAGGCGATTCAACGCTGTCAGACCCGGGTTTCATTTCCCTGCCGCTCTGTCACGATCAGGTGCAACGGATCGTAAATTCCAAAACCTTTCAAAGCGCGCCGACCCTGCAGCAACTGTTTCGTTTTCTGGCCACCCGGGCACTGCAAGCGCACACCGATGAAATCAAGGAGTACACGATCGGCGTCGAGGCTCTCGGCCGGAAGCAGGACTTCGACCCCAAAACGGATCCCATCGTAAGGGTTCAGGTCTACAGGCTGAGGCAGAAACTGAAGGAATACTACGAGGTGGAAGGTTCTCAGGATTCCATACTTGTGGAGATTCCTAAAGGGCACTACCTTCCCAAGTTCGAGTTCCTAAAGCCTCTGTCGGCGAACCTGCGCCCGGTGCCAGTGCCAGAACCGGAGGTGGGCCCTGGAACCGCCGGAGCAATCAGCACCAAAGAACCTTCTACAGGTTTTTCTCGCCGTGGCACCATCATGGTGATTCTGTTTGCATTGGCTGCGTTTGCGGCTGGTTTCTGGACCGATCGCTACGAACATCGCCAGCAGGAAGGGCTTACAAGTCGCTCAGGCCTGGGCGTCGAACAATCGGCAGATCCGGTCAAGGCTTTTTGGGCCAAATTCATCAAGGAGGATTCAGCTCCGATCATCGCTTATGCGGATCCAGTCTTCCTTCTCGACGGGTCGACCGACCTTTTCCGGTACCGGCATGGAGCCAGTGACGACCGTGGGGCGCGGGTCGATCCGCATCTGGCACGTCAATTCGCCTCTAACCCGGCACTCGTGGCAAAGGCAGGTCCGCTTTATTTCGACAATGGATATACCGGAACCGGCGACGTTGTGGCTGTGGCGATGCTCACCAGTTTGTTCACACAAATGGGCGCCAGGCCGACGGTCGAGTCCAGCTATGACATCACTACAAACGATCTAAAGCAACATAACGTAATTCTGCTGGGGTCTTCGTTTCAAAATGTTGCCGTGGCCCAACTCCCTACCAGGGGCGATTTTCTTTACGTGGCTTCGGATTCACTGCACGATCTGTGGGGAGGCCGGATTGTGAACACCCACCCCCAGGCGAATGAAAGAACGGACTACCGGACTGAGCGCGATCCCGCGACCGGAACGCTGAAAGCCGACTATGCCCTGATCTCGTTTCAGCCGGGCGTGGTTCCTGGACGCCACATCGTAAACCTTGGAGCCCTCGATACAAAGGGCATGGAGGGTTCGGTCCTGTTTGCGACTTCGAGATCGGGTGTGGAGGAGTTGTCGAGAGCCCTTCCGGCGATAGGACAGTCGAAAGATAAGATACCTTCGTTCCAGGCCCTGTTGCGAGTCGACCTGGAAAAGGGCTACCAGGTGTTAGATTCTCAGCTTTTGACGGTTCATGCTCTTAAAGCCACGAATACTGCGGTGATGGAACCCTCGCCATCTCCTTAGATAACAGCCGGTATTGGGATATTTGCGCTCTGGTCCCCTTCTCGTGTCCTAGGTTCCCGCCTGGGAAATGACTAATGAAAAGCCTAGTTCAGGGCGGCTAAAGCGTCTCCGTGAGAACGGGCCTAGGGAGCGGATGGACTCTCTTTTGCGGCTCTCTTACGCAGGGGCTATGAGGGCTTTGGCATGGCCAGCGCTCAAGCGCTCGATCAGAGTCGAGACGCTTTCACCGAGCGCTAAAGCGCTCGTCCCCCGCATAAATGCGGGGGCTCCCACCTCGAATCTGGACAAGTCTGACTCTCATCCGTCCCTCGGGACTGAGTTCTGTCAGTGGAGTTCTCGACGCAGACTCCAGAGTCCGGAGTATTTTCGATCACGTCTCGCCCGACTAAGGTCGTGGCTAAGACAAAACACGAGTTTTGCGCAGCCATGCCCTTGGTGCTTCTTTGACGCGCCTGTGAAGGTTCCAACAGTCCGGCTGAGATCTGATTCTGAACCGGCAGTTCTCACACGGAAAAGCAACCCCGAAGACCTGGTTACAGCGCGATGTAACAGTCAACGTAACAACCCCATCTCTAGCCTGTAACGTGATTGTTTCTGCAATACGTAGCCTCTGCGTAGCCTCGTTTAACTGGACGGTGCTTGCATGCCACGCCTACCGTTGTCGCGCGGTTAGACGATAAGGATGGACCTACGGATCCGTCACCGGTACTGGCATGGAATGGAGGCCGTTATGCGAAAGAGATTCATAGGATGCGCAGGATTTCTGGTCGTGGCACTGGTTGTGCAAGTCAATCTCCTAGGACAAGCAGTTACGGGCACTTTGCTGGGAACTGTTTTGGACCCCACAGGAGCTGTGGTACCAAATGCAAATGTAACCCTCACGAATGAAGGAACCGGTGTCAGCAACCACATGGTCACCAGCGCTCAGGGCTTCTATACTTTTCCAACCCTGGACCCGGGTCGATACAGCGTCACGGTGTCGGCCACTGGATTTAAGACAACGGTTGCCAAAGCCAATCTCGTCCAGGTGGAACAATCGACTCGCGTCGATGTGACGCTGGCCCCAGGGACTGTTGACCAGCAGGTTACGGTAAGCGGTCAGAACCCGTTGGTCGAGACCACGACCTCTGATTTGGGTACAGTCATCGACACCCAGCAGATCAACAATCTGCCCGTAAATGGACGCCTATTCCAGACGTTGATGTTTCTCGCGCCTGGGACCACGCCAGCAGCATGGGGCGACCAAATCGAAAACCCAGCTGCCGCCGGTTCGACGGCGCCCGGCGGAGGCGGCGGCGGAACCTATTCTTCGGTGAATGGATTCCCATTCCAGGGAAATCTTTACCTGGTGGATGGTGTGATCAACGTCGAGCCGCAAAATGCCTATATCACCATCGCGATTCCGTTTGCCGACATTGCGGAGATGAAGATGGAGACCAATAACCCGACCGCCGAATATGGCACTTTCGGCGGGGCGGTGGTCAACCTGACCACCAAAACAGGCACCAACCAGTTGCATGGCCAGCTCTTCGAGTATGTCCGGAACACCGACTTCAATGCGCCAGACGCCTTCTCCAAATTGAACCCGCCCTACCATGCCAACCAATTCGGGGGAGAAATAGGCGGCCCAATCCTGCGAGACAAGCTGTTCTTCTCGGGAGACTTTCAGGAGTTGCTGCAGCATGCAGGGGCCTCCGGCTTACTCACCGTTCCCACGGCGGCAATGCGGACCGGGGAGCTCTCGGCATTCGGCTCTCCCATTACCAACACCGCTGCCTGCCAGATGATTGCCACCGCCAACGGACTGGCAGGCGCAGTTCCCTGCACCGCCAATTCGGTGCCGGCAGCTGACATCTCGCCCATCGCGGCGGCGCTCCTCAGCCCTTCGGTGATCCCACTGCCGAATCTTCCGGGAACTGCCAATAACTTTGCTTACGCCGTGGTGGGGACGGAGACTATGCCGCAATTTGACGTGCGCGGGGACTACGCCTTTTCCGACAAGGACCGCTTCTTTCTACGCAACTCGTATGCCCACAGAAAATACACCGCGCCCTCGCCAGGCACGGTGTTCATGGATGGCGGCAACGCCTACGGAAATAACTCCAGCTTCAATGATGTGGTTGGTTGGAATCACTTCTTCAGCAGCAATATGATCAACGAGGCTCGCGTCGGGTTTAGCCGTTATTACACGGTTGACTTCAACAACGCCTACGGGATAGCGGAAAACAACAACCTCGGCATCCCCAACGGCAACATCTCCAGTTTGCCGATCACCAGCGGCATTGCGCAATTCTTTCCCGGCAACGAAAACGGTTGGAGCAGCACGGGCGATCCCGGCTGGGTGCCAAATGGACTGGGAAGACTCGCTAATATTTTTGAGTACGTGGACACGGTATCAATGATCCGTGGCCACCATAGTCTGAAATTCGGGATTAACGCGGAGAGAGTGCAGACCAGCGTAAGAAACGCCCAGAACGATCCCCGGGGGATTGTGAGCTTCGGCGGCGGCTACACGGGAGGGGGCAACCAAGGCTCATCGCTCGCGGACTTGTTGGTTGGTGGCCCCAGCGAGGTGCAGCGTGATCTTTTTCCATCCACTCCCGCAACCCGCGTTACTTACCTGGGCATCTTCGGACAAGACGATCTGCGGGTGAATCAGAAGCTGACACTAAATCTTGGGATTCGCTGGGATCTTTACACCGCGCCGGTGGATGCACACAACCATCAAAGCAACTTCGTGACCTCCGGATCGAACGCGGGAATGATTCAGATTGCTTCCTCCAGCAACCGGGGTCCCAATGTGAACACGTATTACGGGAATGTCGCACCACGGGTAGGTGCCGCGTTCACACCTGACAACGGCAAGACCGCATTTCGGGGGGCCTTCGGAATGAGCTATTTCCCTGACAACTTCGGCGCCAATGGAGGAACCCTGGAGCGGAACTATCCGGAGACGTTAATCGAAAACAACTTCGCGATCAACTCAAACTGCAATACTCCGATCACCTCAACAGCTTTGTACTCGGGTTGCGGTTCGCTGATCATGAGCAACGGTCTCCCGGGTATTACGCCCGGGGTTTACACGCCACTTGTCGAGCCGGCCACAACCCCGGGAGGGTTCATAAGCCCGCCGGCAGGCTTCGGTGTGTTCTCGGTGGTGAATAACTTCAGGCAGGATGTTGCGCTGGCGTGGAACGTCAGCATCGAGCATCAACTGACCTCCGATATGTCTTTCCGCATTGCCTACGTGGGCACTGCGGGGAGGAATCTCTATCACGATTACCAGCTCAACCAATGCAATCCAACGTCGTTTACCACGGCCACGGTGGCGCCGGCTTATCCGGCGTGTCTGCCGTTTTACGCTATCAACCCCAACATCACGACGGTTGATTCGCGCAACAGTACCGGCAAGTCTCATTACAACGCGATGCAACTGGAACTGCAGAAGCGAGCCGGTCGTGGGCTGACGTTCACCGCCGCATACACCTGGTCAAAGATGATGGATAACATCAACAACCCGATCGACTCCTACGCCTATAGAGAAGAGCTGGACACTGCGAACTGGCAGCGCAACAATTATCCGCAAAGCCTGGTGCTGAGCTACGTCTACGAACTGCCTTTCGGCCGCAATAAGGAGTGGCTCGCTTCAGCGAATGGTTGGACAAACGCTTTGGTAGGGGGTTGGGCCTTTACCGGCATCACGTCTTTCCGCTCCGGTGCGCCTCTCCTGGTTACCGCCAGTGCGAGCGACCTGCTGCCCCAGAACGGCGGACAACGTGCGGATTACGTGTGTAATGGCCAAAACAACCCTCACACCAATGCGGAATGGTTTGACACCAGCTGTTTTGCGCAACCCCAGGGATTCCGCTTCGGCAACGGAGGTGTAGGAGAGGTTTACGGTCCCAGGTACCAGGACTGGGATCTGGGGATGTACAAGGTCTTCGGCTTCGGCGCGAATGAGCGCCAACAGATCAAATTTGTCGCCAACTTCTTCAATGCTTTCAACCACGTCAACCGGCAGAGTCCGGATACAGGCGTAACCGACTCGAACTTCGGAGTCATCAGCAGCGATTTCCTCCCGCGGCAAGGCCAACTCGGTCTAACCTATTCGTTCTGAGGGTCTATTTGCCGATGACTGAACTAGCTGGACGGGGACGCATGGTTTGTGCGGGTGTCCGTAACATTGAGCACCATGAGACCCTTGATTCATGATTGGAACCACATCGTTGCCCAGCAGGCGGAGTTTTCTTGGTTCGCTAATGACCGCGGCTCTTTTCTCTCGCGATTTGCTGGGACAGCTCGGTCGCCCGCGGGTATCGCAGGGAACGGTAGAGTTTGAGTCCTCGGATATTAAGCTGGCGGAGGGCTTTCGCTGGGCCAAAGCCCAGGCGCTGGCCTACGTTCGCGATAGCCCGGTGATCGGCCCCTGGTACGAAGCGGCCCTGCCCGGCAGGAACGCCTTCTGCATGCGAGACGTCTCTCACATGAGCACGGGTGCGCAGTTTTTGGGGTTGGGGCCGAACACCCGGAATATGCTGCATCAGTTTGCCCAACACATCTCGGCATCGAAGAAATGGTGCACCTGGTGGGAGATTACGGGAGAAGGCAAGCCTGCGCCGGTGGACTACAAGAACGATGAGAGCTTTTGGTATGACTTGCCGGCCAACTTCGACGTTCTCGATGCCTGTTACCGGCAATGGTTGTGGTCGCGAGACAATGCTTATCTCGACGACATTTTTCTTAATTATTACCGGCGCACGGTCACAGATTATGTAAAGCAATGGGATCACAATAACGATGGCCTGCTGGAGCATCTGCCTGGCGATGGCCACATGGGAATTGGCACCTACGACGAGGATCTGACCGACGATGTGCTTGTGGGCGCAGACCTGATCGCAGCTCAGTATGCGGCCTACGGCAGCTACGCCGCCTTCCAACGTGCCAGGAATCAGCAAGCCGTGGCTAATGAGTTCGCGGCCAAAGCTCAAGGCCTGAAAACGCTCTACAACAGCAAATGGTGGGATGCATCGCGGAATCGCTATTTCGCTGCACTTTTAGAAGACGGGCGCTTTCACACTGATCTGAAAGCAAGCACCGGCGGAACGGATAGACAGTTTCCGCTCTATTTTGGACTGACCGATAGCGGAGCGAAAACTGAAGCCTCGCTCGACCAACTGGAGAAACGCCTACGACTCGACAGCGCTACGCTGGGCGGAATTGTCGGCGGAGTCGAAGGCAGAACTTACCTCCCCGACATCTTCTACAAGTATGGCCGCTCCGCGTCTGGGTACGCGGTGTTGGTAGCCCTCATGAACCCCGCCCTGAAACGCCGCGAGTATCCGGAAGTATCCTACTCGGTCATAGGAAACCTGGGCTCCGGGTTAATGGGTATTCATCCGTCTTTCCGACCCGGGGAGATTGAGACCTATCCTCAACTGACGGCCGAAACCGAATGGGCTGCTCTTCACCACGTGCCCGTTGGGCAGAATGTTTTTTCTGTGAAACACACGCACGCGGGGACAACCATTTTCTCCAACGAATCGGGACCAGAGATCGTTTGGCGAGCAAGCCTGCCCGGGAAGTCGAAGACGCTCCTTGTCGACGGCATTAGGGTTTCTGCCGAGAGTGGAAGACGTGCTGGAGGAATCGTTGAAAGCTTTCATGCTCTTCATGTCAGGTCCGGTGAAACTCGCGTAGTGGCGGTGGGATAGATTGGCGGATTTCGCGAACATGATCTTGGGAGGGGTAATGTGCCGCGTAGTCCGATGGATGCGCACGACGGCTTGGTTTCTATTGGGCGGCACGCTTCTGTTGGGCGGTTCCAAGTCAACTGTTCGCATTCCGGTAAGCGTGCTGACGCAACATAACAATGGCGAGCGCACCGGGGCCAACCTGAATGAGGTCATCCTCACTCCATCCAATGTAATCACGAGGCAGTTTGGCATGCTGACTCGGAGAGTAGTTGACGATCAGATTTACGGCCAGCCGCTGGTTGTAACCAATGTCAAATTGCGCGGTGGAACCCACGATTTGGTGTACGTGGCCACGGTGAACAATAGCGTATATGCCTTTGATGCCAATGATCCTTCCGCCTCTGAACCGTTCTGGCACGTCAACTTTGGTACACCCCCCAATGTCTACGATGGCAAATACGGCTGCACAGACATGAATGGGAACATGGGCATTATCGGAACACCGGTCATCGATGCCCAGGAAGGGACCCTCTATGTAGTGGCTGCAACGCGAGTGGGCGACGCCTTTCTGCAGCGCCTCCACGCATTGGACCTGGCAACGGGCGGGGATCGAGCGCTGAGCCCGGTGACGATCACCGCACCCGGCTTTGCTCCGCTCATGCAGAGCCAAAGGCCCGGCCTGCTTCTCTCGCGGGGAAAGCTATACATCGGCTATGCGTCTCATTGCGACAAGGAGCCCTATCATGGCTTCCTGTTCAGCTATGACGCGAAGTCACTCCAGCAGACCGGAGTGTTCAATACTTCGCCGGCAGGAGAGGCGGCGAGTATTTGGCAGTTTGGGCAGGCTCCCGCCGTGGATGCGGAAGGAGACATCTACTTTGTAACCGGCAACGGAAGTTGGAATGGCAGCTCGGACTTCAGCGAAAGCTTTCTCAAACTCGACCCCAACCTCAAAATACTGGATTGGTTCACGCCGACAGATCACGCACATCTCGACGCCATCGATGGGGACCTTAACTGTTCCGGTGCTGTTCTGGTTCCGGGGACCGATCTGGTCATGGATGCGGGAAAACAAGGAGTCCTTTACCTTGTCGATGCCCACCACATGGGGCACCTGGGCGATGGCCACGCAGTCCAGCATTTTCAAGCAACCAGTTCGCAACTGCCCAGCCTGGTCTATTGGAAGAGCGCGAAGCACGGTGCGCTGGTGTATATGTGGGGTCAGGCGGATCGACTCAGAGCCTATCGGTTCAAGGGTGACACGCTCGAGGAAACGCCTTTCGCCATGCGGCCGGAGGTGACTCAGGGTCATCCAGGTGCGATGATTTCGCTTTCGGCGAACGGGAATAAAGACGGAATTCTTTGGGCAGCCATTCACGCGAGCGGAAGCTCATGGCATGAGTCGAGACCCGGCATTCTGCATGCCTATGATGCGGACGACATCACGCATGAACTCTGGAATTCCCTGGAAAATCCAGCCCGCGACGATTGCAACAACTATTCCAAGACCGCTCCCCCCACGATCGCAAACGGCAAGGTCTATCTCGCCAGCTTCGGAACGCGCAATACTGGAAGCGGGCAACTTTGCGTCTATGGATTGCTGCCGGATGGTCCTGCTCCATCGCCGCCGTCAAGCCTGCATGTCTCCGATGGAGACGGGCAAGTCTCGTTGTCCTGGGCAGCATCCAAAGACGCCACCACCTATGCCGTGAAGAGATCACTCAAGAATGCTGGGCTGTTTGAAACTATCGCCAGTGGCCTGACATCTACCACCTTTACTGACGTAACGGCAGGTAATGGAATGACCTACCAATACACGGTGGACTCCGTTAACTCCAACGGGGAGAGCGGTGCTTCCAGTGTCGCTACCATCTTCCTGCCGAAATCCCGGGCGCAAATAGGCCTTTTGCCGCCAGGACTGGGACGTGAGCTGACGGAACGGGTCTGCTCTGGCTGCCACTCGCCTGGGTTAGCGGCCAAGGAACAACTGAGTCCGCAAAAATGGCACGACTTGGTGCGGCTAATGGCCGCCCAGGGCGCTGTCGCCACCAATGACGAATTCGACCAGATCACTGCCTACCTGGCCAAGTCGTTTCCGGATCGGACCAGGAAGGAAGATATCTCCAGGGAGGAAAATAGATGACTGTTTTTCGCAGGGATTTTCTAAAGCTGGCAAGTACCGGCCTGGCTGGGGCTACGGGGCTGGCGGGTGCATCACTTGGCGCTCAAGCGCAAACTGCAACCATGCCGGGTGGGGTTTCCAATACAGTATTCGATGTGAGAGCCTATGGTGCGCGGGGCGACGGCGCCTCGATCGATACTCCAGCGATCAACAAGGCCATAGACGCGGCGAGCGCCCTGGGAGGGGGAACGGTTCGATTTCCCTCGGGGACCTATGCATCGTACTCCATTCACCTCAAGAGCAATGTCGTGCTCTACCTCGAGATGGGAGCGACGATTCTGGCGGCGAGCGTTGCGCCCGGCGGCAGCACCAGCGGGGCATCCTACGATCCCGCCGAACCTAATAAACCCTGGGAAGATTATCAGGATTATGGACACAATCATTGGCACAATAGCCTCATCTGGGGTGAAAGCATCCACGATGTTGCCATCCTTGGACCGGGATTGATCTGGGGCAAAGGGCTAAGCCGGGGCGGCTCGGAGGAGCCGCGAGCCGAAGAACCAGGCATGGGGAACAAGGCGATCGCCCTGAAGAATTGCCACAATGTCCTACTGCGCGATTTCTCTATCTTGAAGGGCGGCCATTTCGGCATCCTGGCGACTGGGGTCGACAACCTGACGATCGACAATCTGAAGATCGATACCGACCGGGATGGAATGGATATCGACTGCTGCCACAACGTTCGCGTCTCGAATTGCAGTGTTAACTCTCCCTGGGACGACGGTATTTGCCCGAAAAGCTCATTCGCGCTGGGTTATGCGCGCGCCACCGAGAATGTGACGATTACGAACTGCTATGTTACCGGCGCCTATGTGCTGGGAACCATGTTGGACGGCACGTATAAACGCTGGCCTGCCGATTTCAAAGTGGCGCCGACTGGCCGCATTAAGTGCGGTACGGAGTCGAACGGAGGCTTTAAGAACATCACTATCTCGAATTGTGTTTTCGATGGTTGCCGCGGTTTTGCGCTCGAAAGCGTGGACGGTGCATTGTTGGAGGATATTACTTTTACCGGTGTCACGATGCGTGACTGCACCAACACCCCCTTGTTCCTCCGCCTGGGGAGCCGCATGCGAGGTCCAGCGGGGGTTCCCGTAGGCACGCTGAAACGAGTCATTATCAGCAATGTGGTCAGCTACAACTCTGCATCGCAGTTCAGCGGTGCGGGACTCATCATGGGCATTCCATCGAATCCGATCGAAGACATCAAGATCAACGATCTGTACATGGAGCATCGCGGAGGTGGAACACGCGAAATGGCGGCACGGGTGGTACCACAAATGGAGCAGGGGTATCCCGAACCCTATAGGTTCGGTGACATTCCTGCGAGCGGATTCTTTATCCGCAATGTAAACAACATCGAGTTGACGAACGTTGAAATTTCCTGGAGCCAGCCGGATGCCCGGCCGGTCTTTTACCTGGACAACGTAAAGGGCGCGGACTTCTTCCGTATTAAAACGCTGAAAGGGGTCAACTCCACCATATTCGAGCTCAAAGACGTTCAGGACTTTAGCGTCTCCCTATCGCGAAACATCAAGGACATCCATTTAGAAAAGGCTGATCAGAAGACAATTACTAATTGACGGCATCTGGGGGGGACTGGTGAAGAGGATTCAGCTCTTGTTGACTTTTGCGTTGGGAGCAGCCATGGCACAGGCTGCTCCCGTACCACTCACCGGCGATGACGCCAAGCAGGTCTTGGCTCGCGAGCAGGCTCGCACCGCGGCGCTGGAGCATTCCGATGTGACGGCGCTCGAGGGAATTATGGCGGATGATGTCACATATATTCACGCCAGCGGCAAAGTAGATACAAAGAGGAGTTATCTGGAGGCAATTCGCAGCGGACAGCTGCGTTACATCTCCTGGCGCCCCATGGCTTTGCATGTGCGCATGCTGGGAAGTGGTGGTGCGGTCATCGACGGCGAGTACGCCGTGAAGGTAACGGATTCTCGAGTTCAGCCCACACCGTTCGATATCAATATTTTTATCCTGACCGTCTATGAGCGGCAGAATGGCCAATGGCAGCAGATCGCATGGCAATCGACGCGTGACGTAGGGACCTCTGCTGATAAAGCGCTCCCCCGATCATCGGCTAAGTAGACCAATGGCGCTCTATTTTGCTCATCTCCGGTCCCTTTGAAGCAGGACCCTCCGGAGTTTGTTACTATGCTACCCACCGGGCTTTCCTGTGGTGGAGGGTGCGATGCGACTTGCTATCCTCGGTCTCCTGTTCTGGGCTGGAACAACGGCATTCTGTCAAACGGCTGCACCGTCTCCCGCAAACCCTGGCAGTCTGTGGCAAACTCCACTCGTGGTCCCGCGACCTGCCAGGGATTTCAGCAAGCTTCCACCGGGGTGGCACTCTTCGCCTGTTGTACCGCCGCGATTCCTCTTCCAGCCGAAGCCCAAAGCAGAGACAGAAAGGCGTTTGGGCAATGCAGAGCTCGATCCCAAGATAATCGTTCATCCTCCGCATTCGAGCATTGGCGTTACTCCGCCAGGCATTCCACTAGCGCAAAATGAGTTTCCCCATCTGCAGATGCTGCCGATTGAGGCTGCCCCACGAATCGACGAGAAGTAGCGGTTGACGCTGTCCATAGCTGATCCGATCGCATCCTGAGACGAGAGTTTTTGCCTATATGAAGCGCTATGGTCAAGTCGTCCGGCTGAAGCCAGAGAGCAGAGACGAATATCTTAAGCACCATAGAGCCGTTTGGCCCGGCGTCTTAAGGACGATTGCCGAATGCAACATCCGCAACTACTCGATCTTTGAACACGGGGAGCTGCTCTTCGCTTATTTCGAGTACCACGGAACGGACTTTGCGGCGGATATGGCCAAGATGGCGGCATGCCCGGAGACGCAGCGTTGGTGGGCCATTATGTTTACTATGCTGGAGAAGTTGCCACCTGAAATACAGGGGCAACGCTGGACAGACATTCCTGAGATTTTTCATTTTGACGGAACGTCCTCTGCTGATCCCTCTTAGTCTCTTCAAGCAGACGGGTCTTGATTGAGCATCTTCCACAGAGATCCGGGTGAACTCAAAAACTCGTGCTGGTGGTCGCGAACTATAGGAGGACCTATGTTTTCGAAATTTGCGCAGACGGCGTTGCTGTTTTGCCTGCTGCCCACGAGCTTAGGGTGGGCGCAACAGCTATCCCCTAAGTGGGAGGAATTGACGGCAGCAACTGCAGCACGGGGCGCCACCCTGCGAGACGTTAGAGCGGATGGGATTGCGAAGGCAATCGCCTTTGTGAAAGCAGACACCGTGGCGCCTCGGCTGCAACAGGAGTTCTTTGAGAAATCGGATAAGCCGCTAGACACGAAACAGTGAAGGCGTCGAGCTATGGACAGCCCTGGACTCTCCGCCAGGACTGTCCTGGGGCCAGGTGAAATTCTCCCGCAAGGAGTCGCTCATGGAACCAACAAGACCCAAACTGCCCAGCGAGGCTGTAGAACTTTACAACCTGTTTATTCACGGTGAGATCAGTCGCCGCGCCTTTATGGAAGGTGTCCAGCGATTTGCAATAGGGGGTCTAGCGGCGGCGACTATCGTCGAGGCGTTAATGCCGGATTACGCCCGGGGCCAGCAGGTGTCCCGGACCGATGACCGGATCAAGGCCACGTACGAAACTGTTCCGTCGCCACAAGGCAACGGAAGCATCAAAGGATATCTTGTGCGGCCTATCAGCGCCGACACACGGTCTGAGACCGTTACAAAACTGCCCGGCATTCTCGTTGTCCACGAGAATCGCGGACTTAATCCTCATATTGAAGACATCGCGCGCCGGATGGCGCTCGCCAATTTCATGGCGTTTGCGCCGGACGGACTCACTTCTCTGGGCGGATACCCTGGCGACGACTACAAGGGCGGCCAGATGTTCACCAAGATCGACCATAACAAAATGGCCGAGGACATGGTGGCGGCGGCGCTATGGCTAAAAGCACGCTCCGACTGCACGGGAAAGATCGGCGCGACAGGTTTCTGTTACGGAGGCGGCGTCGCCAATATGCTGGCGGTCCGTCTGGGTGTTGATCTGGGGGCGGCAGTGCCATTCTATGGTGGTCCTCCAGCAACAGAGGACGTCCCGAAAATCAAGGCTGCCATTCTGGTCCACCACGGAGGACTGGACACACGGCTGGCATCGACGTGGCCGGCGTACGACCAGGCCCTGACGGCGGCAAATGTTCCACACGAAGGCTACATCTATGCGGGCGCCGTTCATGGCTTCAATTGCGATGCGACACCGGAACGCTACAACAAAGCCGCTGCCGATCTCGCCTGGCAGCGGACGATCGACTGGTTCAACAAGTACGTGCGCAGCTGATTTCGACCCATCTTCGCAGGGGCGCGTAGGAGGTATGGACCGTGGGGCACACCCAAGGCGATGAAAATCGCCGATAACCTGCGGCTCTGCCCATCCCCTATAACGGCTGCCGAGGTGAGCGCCGCTCTCCCTTTGTGGGCGGCGGCACACCTTGGTAGGGGCGGAGGTGGATGCACAGGTCCCCCTGAAAACGGGTGCCCCACATCTCGAAACCACCACTCCGCGAATTCCGCAAGTTCCGCTCAGGATAAAATTCTAACCAGTGATTCATCCCGGAGGAAATACCCATGGCAACCGCAATCCACTCGCCACTGACAACCAACAAGCACTTGATTCGCTGGGTGGAGAAGATGGCGGAGTTGGCTCAACCGGAGAAGATTCACTGGGTGGATGGATCGCAGAGCGAATATGACGCACTCTGCCAGCAGCTTGAGCGCACTGGTACTTTTGTGAAACTAAATCCCGAGCTGTGGCCGGGATGTTTCTATGCACGCACCGATCCGGGCGATGTCGCCCGGGTCGAAGAACGAACCTTCATTTGCTCCCTTTCCAAAGACAACGCCGGCCCAACCAACAATTGGCAGGATCCTTTCGTCATGCGGCGCAAGCTGAAGCAAATCTTCCGCGGCTGCATGCACGGGCGTACGATGTATGTCCTGCCATTCAGCATGGGGCCAATTGGATCTCCCATGGCGCAGCTCGGCATTCAGCTCACTGACTCTCCCTACGTCGTGGTCAGCATGCGCATCATGACTCGTATTGGGCAGGCCGTTTTTGACGAGATCGATAAGGGTTTGCAGCGAGTAGTGCCTTGCATGCACAGTGTTGGTGCCCCGTTGGCCGATGGCGAGGCTGATGTGCCTTGGCCTTGCAACAATGAGAAGTACATCGTGCATTTCCCAGAGAGCCGGGAAATCTGGAGTTACGGATCTGGATACGGAGGGAATGCGCTTCTCGGGAAAAAGTGCTTCGCTCTGCGTATCGCATCCAACATTGCGCGCGACGAAGGTTGGATGGCCGAGCACATGCTTATTGTGGGGCTGGAAAGCCCGGAAGGCGAAAAGACGTACGTCGCTGCAGCCTTTCCCTCGGCCTGCGGCAAGACGAATCTGGCCATGATGGTTCCTCCCAAAGGGCTGGAGGATTGGAAGGTATCGACGGTCGGGGATGATATCGCGTGGATCAAGCCCGACGCCACTGGACAACTGCGGGCGATCAATCCCGAATCAGGCTTTTTCGGAGTGGCCCCTGGAACATCCGCAAAGACTAACCCGAATGCGATGGCCACGCTGCGCAAGAATACGATCTTCACCAATGTCGCGTTCACTCCCGACGGAGGAGTCTGGTGGGAGGGCATGACCGACGCTCCGCCCAAAGAATGCCTGGACTGGCGCGGCCAACGGTGGACTCCCGAGATTGCCAAGCAAACAGGAAGACCTGCATCCCACCCTAACGGAAGATTCACCGCTCCTGCGAGCCAATGCCCATCGATCGACGAAGCATGGGAGTCACCGGACGGTGTTCCCATCAGCGCCATCGTATTTGGAGGTAGACGCTCAACCATCATGCCTCTGGTCTATCAGGCATTTAACTGGAGCGCGGGGGTCTATGCGGGCGCCACGATGGGTTCGGAAACTACAGCGGCGGCAGCGGGCGCTATCGGAAAGATACGCCGTGATCCAATGGCGATGCTTCCCTTCTGCGGCTATCACATGGGCGACTATTTTCGGCACTGGATTAAAATGCAACGCACATTGAGCGTTACTCCACGGATCTTCCACGTCAACTGGTTCAGGAAAGATGCTGAGGGCAAGTTTCTATGGCCGGGCTTCAGCGAGAATATTCGTATTTTGAAATGGATCGTAGATCGCGTACGAGGAAGGGCGCAAGGCAAGGAAACGCCGATCGGCTGGATCCCCGACTACGAAAGCATTTCGTGGAGTGGTCTTCAGTTTTCCCCTGAAAAGTTCGATGAGCTCCAGGCTGTGGACCGGCAGAATTGGAAATCCGAGGTCATGGAACACGAAGGGCTCTTCATCGCGCTCCATGATCATTTGCCGCCAGAGATGATTTACGAACGCGAGTTACTCATCTGCAGACTATAGAAAAGCGATCGTTCTCTCGGCCCACCAAGGAGATGAAAACCGGCTTCATTCAGCAACTGCTCTCCACGGACGCGCCGCCCTCCCCCTTGTCATCCAAAGCGAAGTCGAGGTAGAGGGCGGCGGCTCACCTCAGCATGGGTGGAAATGGACGGGCGCGCCCAGTACTAATGTAACCAAACCGGTTTCCCTTGCGGAATCACCTTGATGTTTCCGGCAGAACTGAAACATCCACCGGCGTTTGGTACTCATCTCACGTAAATGCAACCGACACAAAACGAACCACAATTTGACACGATTTCGCCCAAGATCCTTTGCTTTGGTAATCCGGTTGCATTGATCAGCTCGGTCAACGAGGATGGCACGCCGAATCTGGCGGCCGGTTTCTTCTTTCTGGGGGACGCTCACGATTCATTCTCAAATAAATTTTAGGATTAGAGGTACTTCGTGTCGACCATTGATACTTTTTCATCTTCGCGTTATGTCGATGTAGTGATTGAATCTAGTGACACCCTCGGGCGGACAATTGCAACGCTCGAGGTGCTTGATGGCAACCGGACAAGAGTTCACACCCCAAAACGACCTGGAAATACCCTATACTTCTGGCAAATTTCACCGGTACTTTGCGGCGGCCGGAATTGGATATGCAGTTCTTACCTCATGTAACGCTAGGACCGCCTGACTCCCTATCCGGTCGATGACCTCAGAAACCACCAACCCCCAAAGCAGTCGAGGTGTCTATGTCAACGCAGAATCCACAGCACAGTCTATCCCGGGTCTCCTTTCCCAAGAGTGAACGCAAGACA
Organism: uncultured Acidobacteriaceae bacterium; assembly: GCA_963743365.1. Classification (GTDB taxonomy): domain Bacteria; phylum Acidobacteriota; class Terriglobia; order Terriglobales; family Acidobacteriaceae; genus PALSA-350. Next base: position 724,325 of record CAVUQE010000028.1, on the reverse strand, counting down.
CACCCAGGCGCAACGGTCGGGGGCAAGACCGACGCTCAACGCAACATCAGTGTTTCAGTGATTGTGAAACGCAAGAATCGTTTGGATCTCGATTCCATGATTGGGCGGCACATCAGCCAGCAGGAATTTTCGGAGAAGTATGGCGCCGATCCGGCTAGTTTCGATCACCTTCGCGACTTCGCCCACAAACATGGCCTTACCGTAGACGAAGGCGCATCCAGTCTGGCGCGACGTACGATGGTCATGCGCGGCCCAGCGAGTAAGATGGAGGCCGCCTTTGGCGTCACCCTCAACGACTACGAAAAAGAAGGCAAGAAATTTCATAGCTATACAGGGACCATCTCCATGCTCCAGGAATATGCCGAACCCGTGGAGGCGGTACTTGGCCTGGATAACCATCCCATTGCCACGCCGCACTTTCGGCTGCTAGACAAGCAAAGAAAAAGTAAGGCAAAACGGCATCCTTCCCAGATGGCGTCGTTCAACCCACCCCAGGTGGCTCAACTCTATAACTTCCCGATGGGGCCCAATGGCGCGGGCCAGACGATCGGCATTCTCGAGCTTGGCGGCGGCTATAACGCCAGCGATTTGTCTACCTACTTTGCTGGCCTCGGCATCGCCGAGCCGCGGGTCACTGCGGTCTCAGTCGATGGCGCGACCAATTTGCCCAATGACCCTAACGCAGATGGTGAGGTCGCACTCGATATCGAAGTCGCCGGCTCCATTGCTCCAGGAGCGAATCTAGCCGTCTACTTCACGCCCAATACCTCGCAAGGTTTCCTCGATGCGCTGACCACAGCCACTCACGACACCGCAAATGGACCACCGTCGGTCATCTCCATCAGCTGGGGCAGCGCGGAATCGAACTGGACGGCGCAATCCATGACGGCCTTTGATGAAGCCTGCCAGTCCGCGGTGGCGCTGGGCATCACCATTACCGTCGCCTCTGGCGACAACGGCTCAAGTGACGGCGCCAGCGGCAACAATGTCGACTTCCCTGCCTCCAGCCCGCACGTGCTCGGCTGCGGTGGTACGGAGCTGATCGCAGCAAATGGCGCTATCCAGCAGGAAGTTGTGTGGAACGATCAGCCGCAGGGCGGAGCGAGCGGCGGCGGAGTCAGCAGCGTCTTCCCCATTCCACCCTGGCAGATGAAGGCCAACGTCCCCAAGCCCCCAACCAGCAGCGGCGGACGTGGAGTACCCGACGTGGCCGGCGATGCCTCACCCGAGACCGGTTATAACGTCTTCTATGATGGGCAGTCTGCGGTTGTTGGTGGGACCAGCGCAGTCGCCCCGCTCTGGGCCGCGCTCATAGCCCTGCTAAACCAGCAGTCCGGCAGCAATATCGGCTTCGCCAATCTCGCGCTCTACCAGAACGCCGAGAACGGTTTCAACGATATTACCCAGGGCAACAACGGCAGCTATTCGGCAGGACCAGGCTGGGACCCCTGCACCGGCCTCGGCTCGCCTAACGGAAACCAGTTGTCGCAGATCTTCGCGGCAGCCACAGCCGGCGCTGCAAAATCGGCACCTGCAACCGCCTCGCGCGGAGGAAAGCCCGCTCACGCCGGGGATTAGTCAGTCGCTGATGTAGTTACAAACCCGGGCGCCCAGGTTTCGATGACCTGGGTGCCCCGGGCTCCCCGGACCGGGTGCGCCAGGTGCAACCCCTCTATCCCATTTAGATACTCGATCAACCGAACGCCGGTCTACGGCGAATGCTACGCGCATTTCACTGTGGGAACTATCGGGCTAGGGTGAGGGCAGAGAAGATCGGGAGGAGATCCTCGACTGCATTGCAGGTGTAGTCGGGGCGAGCCGATTCGAGTTCTTCGGACGTCGCGTAGCCGTAGGTGACAGCGATCGAAGTTACTCCATTCGCACGGGCGGCTTCGATATCGAAGTTGCGGTCGCCGACCATGTACGTGGTAGCGGGATCGAGGGACTGCTCCTGGAGCAGACGGCGGAGCAGAGCCGTTTTGGAATGATGGAGCGACCCGGCGGTGTCCGCGTACACGGCAACAAAGTAGCGGTCGAGGGCGAATTTTTCCAGGACCCACGCAGTGAAATCGTCGCGCTTGGAGGTGCAGACGAAGAGTTGCCAGCCCGCGGCCTGGAGGCTCTGCAACAGCGCATGGACGCCGGGATAAACGGAGTTCTCCGCCCAGCCGGTGGCGGCGTAGCACAAGCGGTAGTCGTGGAGGAGAGCGGTACGGCGAGGCTCGTCGGCATCCGGCATGAGGCGGCGTAAGGACTGGTCGGCGGGAGGGCCGATGAACCAGTCAAGAGGTCCCGTCCAGGCGATGCCATGGGCTTCGAGGGCCTTGGTCAGGCATCCGAGTATGCCGGGTTTCGAGTCCGTAAGTGTGCCGTCGAGATCGAATATCACAGACCTGCGCATCATCCTTTGATTAGTATCATTCGTGCCCCAGAAGTACAGAGACAGAGAGGGACTCGGGTGAGGATCGCGACGTTCAACATCAACAACATCAATAAGCGGCTTGATAACCTACTAGTCTGGTTAGCCAGAGCTGAGCCGGACGTGGTGAGTCTGCAGGAGCTCAAGGCCGAGCAAGGACAGTTTCCCGCGGATGCCCTTCGAAGTGCCGGCTACGAAGCAGTCTGGCAAGGGGAGCGGTCCTGGAACGGTGTGGCCATCCTCGCTCGAAAACACGCGCCCGTGCTGACCCGCGTAAGCTTGCCGGGAAATCCCGCAGACCACCAAGCCCGCTACATCGAAGCCGCTGTTCAGGGAGTTCTGATCACTTCCATATACCTCCCCAATGGGAATCCGCAACCTGGACCGAAATTCGATTACAAATTGGCCTGGTTTGAGCGCCTGATTGCCCATGCCGCCGAACTCCTGGCGAGTGGCGCTCCCGTGGTGCTAGCCGGTGACTACAACGTCGTGCCGACACCGCAGGATATCTATCCGACTCGATCGTTGGATAACAACGCATTGATTCAACCCGCCAGCAGGCAAGCCTATGCGCGTTTGCTGGCTCAAGGCTGGACGGACGCATTGCGGAGCCTGCACCCGGAAGGGCCGCTGTGGACTTTCTGGGATTACAAGTTTGAACGGTGGCCGAAGGACAAAGGCATGCGTCTCGATCATTTCCTGCTCTCGCCGAACGTGGCGGAGCGGCTGGTGGACGGTGGCGTAGACCGATGGGCGCGTGGACAGGCAAACGCCAGCGACCATGCACCCACGTGGATAAGCCTCGATACGTAGTGAGAGCTGGTTAAAGGCCGGTCGTCGTAATCAAGGCCCGGCTAAAGCCGGGCCCTGATACGTGACCGTGTCTGTTTCAGACGCCTGCTAGAAGGCCGGACCCACCACGATACCGGCGGAGGCCGTTTTGTTCATCCAGATTTGGTATTCGTTGTTCTCCATTTCCGGCGTGATGGGTTGAGCTGCGAGGACGGAGTTGGTGGAATAATCAGCCGGCGACGCAGGGAAGGACTGGTCCTTGCGATAGCCCGACTGGGCACAAGAGGAGTTCCAGCACGTCCAACCGATGAGGTTGTCGTGCATGGTGTTGTTGTACATGCTTGGGTTGGCGACGCTGGCGCCGTTGACATCGCCGTTAGCCATGCCCACATATTGGGCAGCGATCCTGGTGCCATCGGCCAGCCGTCCGCTGGAGATGACACGATTGTTCGCGGCGATGTTGTCGTGCCCGGCGGTGAACGCGATGCCATAGTTCACCGTGCCGACCACCTGGTTGTCGTGGATGCTACTGAAGGCCGTGGCCTCCTGTGCGCTGTCGTCGGGGCTGCCCTCGGTCTTGATGCCGCCGCCCTGATAGTCCGTTTGTGCGGCGGTATAAGGATAGGCACCCTGAATGTAGGTGTCGTGGATTTCCAGTGGTTGGTTGGGCGTTCCACTGGAGCGCTTGACGTCGATGTTATCGGCCACCAGGCTGCGGCCGGGATAGTTGATGACTTCATTCCAGCCCAAGTCGATGCCGGGCACAGATTGCACCTTATCCAGTTGGATAAAGTCTGACACGCTGCGGTTCGAGCCGACTCCCGGTAGATAACCGCTGTTGCCATCGCTGAACAGGCCATTGAGGTTGCGTGCCCGGTTGGCGCGGATCACGATGGTCTGTTGTCCATCGCGATTGCCGGAATAACCGTGCACCAGTACGCCCCCGCCGGCGTTCTCAACGTAGTTGTTCTCTACATCGAGCCGTGCCGGAGAGGAAGCGTCGAGGAAGACGCCATTCGATTGGCCCTTGACCGCTGGGTTCAGCGCCAGAGCGACACTGTTGCGGACGGTGACATCGGCGCCTGCTACGCTGGTCTTGATCAAGCCCGCAACACTACTGATGTGCGAGCTCTCGATGACCACGGGAGCTGTGGTGGCTACCGTGACTGCCGGGGTCTTGCTGTCTGTGCTGCGCCAATTTCCGGAGTAGGTGCCGGCTTGGGTGATGACGATGGGAGCACTCCACCCCACTTGGCCGATGGAGCTGACCGCGAGCACGGAGGCCTGGTGTCCCTGGTAGCTACCAGTGATGGTTGCTTTTCCGGTAGCCAATCCTGCAAGCAAGCCGGAAGAGGTTGCAGTGATGGTGCGTGTATCGGACGACGCCCAGGCGAAGTCCGTCGTGACGTCTCTGGTGGAACCGTCGCTGAAGGTCGCGATGGCCTTCAATTGCGTGGTGCTGCCGATGGCGACCGTTGCTTGCGCAGGAACCACGGCTACGGAAGTCAGCTCCGCTGCCGCCGCGGCTCCGTTGGCGGCCGTGGGCTCTGCTGCTGCGATGGTGTTGGTTCCGGTTACCGCAGAGCTGACCTTCGCGCCAGGCTGCTTGACCACCGAGGAGGTATAGCTTGCGCTGACAACCGCACTCGGCACATATCCATAGCCTGACGGATAGCTCTTCGGTTGGTTGGGGGCGCCCCACATAGCTATGGCCTGTACTCTCGATCCCGGACTCACCTGAAATGGACCGGCGTACTGGGTCGAAGCGGTCGTAGGCGTGCTCCCGTCCGTAGTGTAGTAGATGGATTCGTTCATGCCGCTGTCGGCCAGGGTTACCGTAGTTGCGCTGGAGATCGCGCCCGCTGCGGGTGAGATGGTGGGAGCGGTGCTGGGTACAGTGCTGCAGGTGGACCCGGTGGTGTTCCCGCTAATGGTGGGCGGAGCACTCGTGGCAGGGTTCGTCTCCTGGTTGATTAGCGTGTTCGCGGCTGCCATCTGAGAGCCGCAAATGATGTTATTTGAAATTGACCCATCGGTAATGTAGGCCCACTCAAATCCATTTGCCCAGTAGCCCTGGACCACGCTGTTGGTATATTGCGCGCCCTCGCCCCAAGCCTCATCGGCCATGCCGATGTAGTTGCTGCCAGAGGCTACGCCGGTTGACGGCGCCTCGGCGATGAGCACATCGTCGATGTTGGTGGTTCCAGGAGATGTTATCGCCGATCCCTCCAACCCCGCGCAGCAGGCATTCGAGACACCGAATGTCCAGGCCCACGGTGCCGTTGGGCTGTGGAAGGAGTTGTGGTCAAAATGAACATTGGATGACCCTTGCAACTGCATCTCCGCGCCGAATCGATGAATCCCGCTGAAATCGTTGTAGTCTGCCGTGAAGTTGTCGAACGTCCAGGCGGTGGAACCGCTGCAATCGTCCCCACCAACGGGACCGCACAGCACATGGAATCCCTCCTCAAGGTGAACAAAGTTGTTGTACTCGACCGTTACCCCATTGATTGCGACGTAGAACTGTATGCCTGAGCAGTTCCCTCCGTAGTCGTAGGTTGTACCGTCCATCACATCCGCCGGCGTCAGGCATGAACTGGCGTCGCCGAATTGGTTGTAGGAAATGGTCGTGTTCGTGAGATAGGAACAAGCAGGACAGGCAGCGCCGCTATAAGACGAAAAAGTTAATGCAGTATCGCCGGGCGAATCGCAATTTCCCTGGGTACCACTACCGGAATCGCAGGCCGGCCCGGAGTTGCCGCCGTTGCCAGTAGACAGCTGCGCAGTCAAGCCCGTGAACTGATTGTGGGAGATAAGGCATCCGCTCGCACACCAACTGCCTGGGTCAAAATTGAACTTGATGCTCTGCGTCTTAGTGAAATTTAGATATTCAATGCTGACCCCAGTGCAGTCGCTAAGGTTGAAGATAGCTTGGTTGGTAAACGACGGGTTCAGGATTGCCGTCGCAGGAGTCGTGGCCGGTCCGGTCAGCGTGAGTTGGGATGTGCAAGGAATATTGAGGGTGCCAGTGACGTTGTAAGTGCCTGCCGCAAAGACAATGAGTGCGCAGCTGGGGGCGCTCGAGATTGTGCTTTGCAGCGTGCTCTGGCTCATGCCGCTGTTCAGGTTGATGGTCGGACCTCCGCACCCGGTCGGCACTGGATTGGTCGGGGGAGCTGGGGTTTGTGTTGATGAATTAACGACGAGAGTATTGTGCGCAGTCGCAGAGGAATAGTCGGTGGTGTCGGTTGGAGTAAAGGCTGCTGTCAGCTGCAAGGTGCCTGCTGCAGGAACGGTACCCGCAGCCGGGCTGTAGGAAAACGTGCCGGGCACGTTCGCGGTTGCATCCAGCTGAGCTGAGCTTAGGGCCGTCCCTTGCGTGATGGCGGCCAGCGAAGCCCAGGTGAGCACCGGAGCGGCCTGATTCACAGTGAGCTTCACGGTAGCTGTTGCCGCGGAATAGGCTGTTGTGTCGGTCGGCGTGAAGGCTGCGGTAAGCGTCTGCGAGCCTGCTTTCAGCACCGTCCCGGCCGCCGGCGTGTAAGTGAAGGTTCCGGCGACATTGGCAGTTGCGTTCAGCTGCGTGGCGCTCAGAGCTGTGCCATAGGAAATGGCCGCAGGCGAGTTCCAGGTGATGAGTGGAGCGCTCTTGCCTGTGTTCGACGCATTCACGATGAGCGTGTTGTGGGCCGTCACAGGCGCATAGTCGGTCGCGTCGGCTGGAGTAAACGTGGCTGTCAGCGATAGTGTGCCGGCCAGAGGAACGGTGCCCGCGGCTGGGCTGTAGGAGAAAGCGCCGGGCACATTCGCCGTTGCATTCAGCTGGGCTGAGCCGAGGGCTATTCCTTGCGTTATGGCCGCGAGCGGAGACCAGGTAATCACCGGATTGGCCCTGGTCACGGTGAGCTGCACGCTGGCTTTCGCGGCAGAATAGGTTTTTGTGTCGGTTGGCGTGAAGACTGCAGTGAGAGTCTGCGTCCCGGCCTTGAGTACGGCGCCGGCGGCGGGCGTGTAAGTGAAGGCTCCGGCCACGCTGGCCTTCGCGTTCAGTTGTGTGCTGCTCAATGCTGTGCCATAGGAGATGGGCGCGGGCGTGCTCCAGCTGATGAGCGGAGAGCTATTGCTGGTGTCAGCCGCATCCACAGTGAGGGAGTTGTGCGCCGAGGCAGGCACATAGTCGGTCTTGTCGGAGGGGGTAAACGTGGCCGTCAGCGATTGTGTGCCCACCGGGGGAACGGTACCCACGGACGGACTGTAGGTGAAGATGCCGGGCACATTCGCCGTGGCATCGAGCTGCGCTGCGCTGATGGGAGTGCCCTGCTGAATAGGAGACGGCGGCTCCCAGGTGATCACGGGACTGGCCGGATCGACGGTAAGCTGCACGGTGGCTGTCGCTGCAGAATAGTCTTTGGTGTCGTTAGGTGTGAAGACCGCGGTGAGCGTTTGGGTTCCGGCTTTGAGCACCGTCCCGGCGGCTGGTGTGTAAGTAAAGCTGCCCGGTACGTTGGCCTTAGCGTCCAGTACAGCAGTGCTCAGTGCTGTGCCGTATTGGATGGGCGCCGGCGTACTCCAGGTGATGGAAGGAGAGGCCGTAGTGGTTCCGGCCGGCGTGATGGTGACTTGTGCCGAGGAGCTCAAAGTCTGGGGCGCCGGGTCTGTAGTCGATGACGATTGGCCAGATGCCACGACCATGACATACGCTGCCTGCACAGTCAGAGTGCCGGCCGCCTTGCTGGTAAGTACACCGCTGCCCAACGTTGCCAACGAGGGATTGGACAACGTCCATTGCGTTCCTGAGGTTACATCCTGTGTCGAACCATTACTCAGATGTGCGATGGCCTGCAGGGTTACTGCGCCCCCAACACTTACTGTTGCGGGTGTGGCTTTGATCGCTAGGAAGTTGAGATTGGTCGATGAGGGAGGAGTTGCGCACCCTACCAAAAGAATAAACAAAGCACTTACTAACTCAAAACGCGCGCGTGGAATATGGGGGAAGCGCATATACTGCCTCGTCAACGTCCGGAATTTCGAAGCATCGCGGCCCGGGGATAAAGGCCACAGGGCGCAAGCGGCCGTTCGCGTCGTTGAGACACGTTGCACCGCCAGCGGAAATAGTTGTTTCTACTTTGGTGCTACCTTCGCGCACACGCGGGGAATACTGCAATCACACCCAAGAGGCATTACATAAGTTTGTAAGGAGCTTATTTCAAAGGACTTAAGCGGGAAGTTTTTGCCGCGCAGGCGAGTATTTCGGGGTGGCGCCGGGTGAATTTGTCGGTTACTTCCGATCGCATAGTTACGATGGTCTAACTATCTTGGAAGGGAAAATGCAGTGGAGCGGAGCGAACTTAGATGATCTCCTCTATCTTGCTATGAGTTAGAAGGGCCAGGGTGCGTTTGGGCCTGCCGTTGCCGGTTACCGTAGTAAGGTCCGATGCAAAAATCAGGTTGCTTTGCTTTCCTGAGAGCAGGGTCGGAGCAATCCGGTAGCCTTCAGCGATTTTTTTAAACGCCATGGCCGGCAGTGGCGAGACCGACGCTCAATTGGTATGATCCTCTCCGACCCACGGGACAGCTGTCGCTTTTGACGGAATTGGCTCGCGGGTTTATTTCTGCGCAAAGAGAAGGAGTGGTCACATGCCTGACGGCGCCAAGGGAACTGCCAGCGACGTTTACGTGCTCGACGTTGGAGAATCTGGAGCGGCACGCCTGCGACTACTCGACCAGGTCTATGGCGCCTCAACACGCAGAATGCTACTGGAGGCGGGTCTTCGCGAAGGTAGCCGGGTGCTGGATCTGGCCTGCGGCATGGGGCCGTTTCGTGTTGGCTGGCAAGCCAGGTGGGGAAGACGGGGAACGTCATCGCCGGGGATGTGAATCCGGATCAGCTAGTGGTGGCGAAATGGCATTGCGCAAAATGTGAACATCCCGCTCCTATTGAATACGTCGAGGCTAATGCGTACGAAACCGGGCTCGCGTCCGGGAGCTTCGACATTGTCCACATGCGGCTACTGCTATGCCACCTGACCGAACCATCGAGAGTGCTCGCGGAGGCTTACCGGTTGCTGAAACCAGGCGGAGCCTTAGTATGCCAGGACCTAAAAGTCTCAAGTATCTTTTGCTCTCCGGAGTCCTCAGCCTATACACGCTGGGTTCAACTCTGCCTGGCTACGGGAGCAAGGCTCGGAGTGGACTACGATTTCGGTGTGCGATTGCCGGCGGCGGCAGCCGAAGCCGGCTTTCGATCGATCCAGATACACCTTGAGCAGCCAGCTTATTTGCGCGGCCCTGAAAAGCGACTGTGGGAGCACACGTTCGCCGAAACGGTACCTGTGCTGGTGCGCACGGGAGTGGCTACGGAAGATGACCTCAAAGGACTTCTGAAAGAGATGCACGAAACCGCGGAGGACGAGCGAGTGTTGATTGCGCAGGCATGCCTGCCCGGCGTGGTCGCGATAAAGTAGACAGCATGCGGCGGGAGATACGGGGCGGCGGAGAAAGAATGAAAAGGTTCGTACTGACTGGGAGACCGGGCCTCGGATCACGAAACCGCGGCGCCGCAATAACCGACTCTCGATAACGGAGATTCCACGAATGCCTGCAAAGCTTCTGCACACTGCAACCCTCGATGACGCGCCGGCCTATTGGTTCCTCAACAACCTCCATATCCTTTTGGCCAAGAGCGAATCTACAGGAGGGGCGTATTCCCTGGTTCATCTCACCGCGTCTCAGGGCTTTGAGACTCCTTACCACCTTCACCATGCGGAAGACGAAGCGTTCTATGTGCTGGAGGGAGAATTCACTTTTATCTTCAACGGAGAGAAGACAGTGCTGGGAGCGGGCGGATACATCTTTCTTCCTCGCGGAGTACCCCACGGTATGCGATGCAGCAGCAAAGAAACCTCTCGCGTTCTTATACACGTAATACCAGGCGGGGAGATTGGGTTTGTGGGAATGATGCTCGAGATGGCTATCCCAGCCACGGAACGCGTCTTACTACACCCGACCCCACCCGATCTGCAAAGGCTTGCAGCGCTGTGCGAGAAGAACAAGATTGAGATTCTCGGACCGCTGCCGGAATGATCCTCGACAGGGATTCCGCGGAAAAGGCATAACTGTCCCTTAGTGTTAACGGAAAATGCCGCGTCCTGACAGGTGATCGACCTTGCAAATTTCTGCTCCAAGCAGCTGAACAGCCTTCCCCGAAGATAAGACGACGTCGAAAAGACTCTCGGCAATGGAAGATTGAAGATCATCGCGGCTTACCGGGTTCAGCACACTGGAGACGACGCCGGAAATCCTGCGAAACCGGTCGCACCTTATCCACACGCGAGTTCCTACCAGCTCTAGCACTTTCATACTGGTCCTCCAAAACCTTTGATTCGCGATTAGCCGGAAGGGTTTTTTGGCAAACTTATCGTCATGACACAATTTTTCGCTTGAGACTTCCGGGAAAAGCCGGCAAACGACAGATTGCGTGCATAATTGCGGGATGCCATATGTCGAGGTGGTTCGGTGCAGATGAATCCCAGGGCCGCCCAACGGTGGCTATGCTTCACGGTAATCGTTGTTTTCTGCGCTTTCCTAACTACGATCGAGGTGCAAGCGGCCGGGCAGTCTGCGACAGGCCCGCAGACGATACTATTTGGCGCCGCGTACTACGAGGAGTACGCCCCGACAGACCGTCTGGATGAAGACGTGCGCATGATGAAGAAAACCGGGATCACGGTGGTGCGGATTGCCGAATCCACCTGGGGCACGTTGGAACCAAAGCCAGGTGTCTTCGACTTCAGTCATGTGGATCGAGTGCTCGCCGCCATGGACAAGGCCGGGATCAAGGTCATCGTGGGCACTCCGACGTATGCGATCCCCACCTGGCTCGCGCGGGAGCATCCTGAGGTCCTGGTGATTACTCCCAAGGGCCCCGCGGAATACGGTCGCCGCCAGAACATGGACATTACGAATCCAGCGTTTCGGGAGGCTGCGCAGCAGGTGATCGTCGCCCTGGTCGATCACGTCAAGGATCATCCCTCGGTCATCGGTTACCAGGTAGACAATGAGACCAAGGCGTACGAGACGAGCGGCCCTAACGTCCAGGCCGCGTTTGTAAAGTGGATGCGACAACGCTACCCCGATCTCGCCGCGATGAACAAGGAGTTCGGCCTCGATTACTGGAGCAACCGGGTGAATGACTGGGCGGACTTCCCTTCCGTGAATGGCTCTATCAATGCCAGCCTCTCTTCGGCCTTCGCGGAGTTTCAACGAGGGCTGGTTACCGAGTATCTCGCTTGGCAAGCAGCTCTGGTTCGCGAGCATGCGCGGAAGGATCAGTTCATCACGCAAAACTTCGATCTCGAATGGCGTGGCTATTCCTATGGCATCCAGCCTGCGGTGGATCAGTTTGCAGCCGCACGTGCGCTGGATGTAGCAGGGATCGACATCTACCATCCCACGCAAGATCACCTCACGGGCGCGGAGATCGCCTTCGGCGGAGACCTGGCGCGATCGATGCGCGGAGGCCAGAACTACCTGGTTATGGAAACGCAGGCGCAGGGCTTTCCCGAGTGGACGCCTTACCCGGGCCAGCTTCGGCTTCAGGCGTTCAGCCATCTTGCATCCGGTGCCAATATGGTTGAGTACTGGCACTGGGGAACCACTGCAAATGCCGTGGAGACGTATTGGCGCGGTCTGCTTAGCCAGGACTTTAAACCTAACCCCACCTACGAAGAGGCGGGTTCCATCGGAAGAGACTTTGCCCGGCTGGGTCCTCAGCTGGTGAACATGCGCAAGCACAATCGCATCGCCATCTACTTCAGCAACCAGGCACTGACCGGGTTCAATTCCTTCCGGTTTGGGTGGACGTCAACCATTGGCTATAACGACGTACTTCGGCCCTTCTACGACGCTCTCTACCGAATGAACGCCGAGGTGGATTTCATTGATCCCTCGACCACCGATCTCTCCGCCTACAAGCTCATCCTGGTGCCGGCGCTGTACTCCGCTTCCGATGCGGAGATCGAACGTTTGAACGCCTTCGCCAAAACGGGAGGTCATTTGCTCTATACCTTCAAGAGCGGCTTCTCCGACGAGCATGTGAAGGTGCGCTCGAGTACACAGCCCGGGCTCATCGCGGAGGCCGCCGGCGTCCAGTACAACCAGTTCACGATTCCCGACGGCGTCTCGCTCGAAGATGATCCATACCACGTTGGCGCTGCGGACAACACTGCGCGGTGGTGGATGGAGCTACTGACACCGACGACAGCCGCCACGGTTGCGCGCTACCACCATCCAGTCTGGGGCAAGTATGCGGCTATTGTCCGCAACCATTATGGCAAAGGCGAGGTCACCTACCTCGGCTTCATGCCGAGCGATGCACTCACAGAGAAGATCGTGGAGGAATGCGTGAAACGCGCTGGTCTCTGGGGACCGCAACAGGCACTCCAGTTTCCGACGATCATGCGCAGCGGTACGCTGAGCGATGGGCACGTGGTTCACTACGTGCTCAACTATTCGGCTACCCCGGCCCAGGTGACGTATGCTTTTGCCCAGGGAAAGGAACTGCTTTCCGGAGAAGCCGTGCCACAGAATAGCTCAGTGGCTTTGCCCGCATGGGGAGTCGCTGTCATCGAAGAGGGATTGAGATAAACTTGTTTGGCACTCCACCTCTCTCGCTCAATCGAGGCTGCTTTGCGTTCATCACGTCGTGATTTCCTGAGGCAGGCGGCGGGTGTCGCCTGCGCATGTTGCCTCTCCGTGGAGGGATCGGCTCAATCAAAGGACCAGAGCCCTCATCCGCATCTTGAGTTTCCCACCCGTCCGCGTGACCGGCTGGCTGTCACGTCGTGGCCTTTCCGTGCCTACATAGCGGCTCCCGGCAATCAAGGCCGTAAGCCCGGTGTTCCGAGCATGGATATCAAAGAGTTCCCGGCGATGGTGGTGGAGAAATTCGGCGTTTACAACGTTAATCCGTTGCTGAGCCATTTCTCTTCGACCGATCCGGCTTACCTGGAGAGTTTTCGTGAGGCTGTGGCCAAGGCACGCTCGCATATTGTCGATCTCGGGCTATCCGGAGGACGTTTTGCGACCACCGACTCCGCGGTCGCTGGAGCAGCCGTCCAGAATAGCTGCAAATGGATCGATATCGCAGTGGCCATCGGCTCCCCCAGCGTGCGGCAACACCTGTCGGCCCAAAAGGGGGAGAAGCCGGACGTGGACGCGGCCGCAACCCATCTGGCACAGTTGGCCGACTATGGCGGCAAACGGAATATCGTGGTCCTTTTGGAGAACGATAACGCGGTTGCGGAGGATCCGTACTTCATCGTGAACGTGGTTGAGAAGGTAAACCATGGCTATCTGCGGGCACTCCCCGACTTTGGCAATTCGATCGTCAAATACGGGGAGGAAGGAAACGAGAAGGCGGTGGCCGCGATGCTGAAACACGCCTTCAATATGTGCCACGTAAAAGGCATGGTGCAGCCTGACGGGGGCACGACCTATCAGGTGGACCTGAAGAGGATGTTCGCAATAGCCCGGCAGAGCTCGTATCGTGGATATTTCTCGATGGAGTTCGACACCAACGGCGGGGACCCTTTCGCCGGGACGACGAAGCTCATTGACGAGACACTGCAATACCTTGGGTAGGGAGATTTATGGCAAACGAAAAAGATCTCAATCGCCGGGATTTTTTGATCACCGGCGCGGCCGGGCTCACGGCACTAGGAAGCGCGGCTTTTCTTGGCCGCCCGGGGATCGTGATGGGGGCAAACGAGCGCGTGCGCGTGGCCATCTGTGGTGTACGGGGGCGGGGCGGGGATCATTTGCACAACTACTCGCAATTGCCCAACGTGCAGATTGCCGCCCTGTGCGACATTGATCAGAACGTCTTACAACAACGGCTGGCGCAGATGGAGAAGATGGGACTGCCCAAACCAGCCACTTATACCGATGTTAGAAAACTTCTGGAAGACAAATCGATCGATGCTATATCGATCGCGACGCCAAACCACTGGCACACATTAATTGGCATCTGGGCGTGTCAAGCCGGCAAAGATGTCTACGTGGAAAAGCCTTGCTCTCACAACCTATGGGAGGGCAAGCAATTGGTAAGCGCGTCCCAACGGTACAACCGCATCGTCCAACACGGAACGCAGAGCCGGTCGGCAACGACCATCTGCGAGGCGGTGCAGAAGTTGCGGGAGGGCGTTATTGGGGATGCATATATGGCTCGAGGGCTCTGCTATAAGTGGCGCGACACGATCGGAAAGGCGCCCGTGGGGCCGGTTCCCCAAGGCGTTGACTACAATTTGTGGACTGGACCGGCTCCGGAGCACGCATTTACGAAAAATCGCTTCCACTATAACTGGCATTGGTTCTGGTATTACGGCAACGGTGATCTGGGAAACCAGGGTATTCACCAGGTGGACCTGGCTCGATGGGGGATGGGGCTGGGCTTTCCCAACAAAGTGAGCGCGATCGGCGGCCATTTTATGTTCGATGACGATCAGCAGACTCCAAACGATGTAAGCTGCGCGTTCCAATACGATCTGCCCAACGGGCAGCGCCGCATGATCACTTTCGAAGTCAGACATTGGATGACGAATCACGAGGCCCAGATCGGAACTCCAAGCCTTGGCACGCCGGAACCAAAGAAGTCGACCGTGACCGAGAAGCTGGGTCCCATGGCAGGTAGCCACAATACGGTCGGAAACATCTTTTACGGTCCTAAGGGATATCTTGCGGCGGGCGATGAAGACGCGGATACCTATGCCGTCTGGATGGGCCGCGATCAGGAAGAACAGACGGTCTCGCATGGCGGCACGGAGCTGGCTCACTTCAAGAATTTCATCGATTGCGTGACCAGCCGGAACAAGGCGGATCTAAATGCCCCCATTGAGGAAGGACATATCTCTTGCGCGCTTGTACACCTGGCGAATGCGTCGTATCGGCTAGGACGGACGATCAACTTTAATCCTGAGACGCAAGAGGTTATCGGCGATGAAGAGGCGCAGAAGTTGCTGCGCGATGGCGATCGAGGCTATCGGGCGCCCTTCGTGGTTCCGGAAAAAGTTTGAGGAGGGCTGGTGGTTCACATGCGATTCAGATTTACCCAGGACTTGCGAGTCTGTGTGAGAACTGACGGATAGGATCCGTACGAAGGGCATGGCTTCAGCCGTGCCATGAAGAGTTGTAGCCGATGAGGGCTGCCCTCGATTTCCTGAAGAGGCCTAATGGGCCATGGCATTTTCATGCGGTTTTCCTTGAGAGAAAACCGCACACGCGGACCTATCCAGCATCCCCGTACAGGAAATTGAGGTTTAGCCACTGGGTATGCCTTTCTGTCCTTCCTGGCGGCTCACATTGTCTCGAAAAAACGTACCTCAGCGGCTGAAGCCGATCAGAAAGCAGGGGCTTCTTCGGCACGGCTGAACCCGTGCCCTTCGTGCGGCTCCTATCCGCCAGTTCTCACACAGACTCTGACGTCCTGGGGCATTCTCAGTCGTCTCTTCGGGACTGATCGCGATCTGCCCTTGTAGCTGGTTTGTTTCACCTAGCGCTAGAGCACAAGCCGGGACACGTCTGCGGCGGCGGCACGCGTCCTGTTCTATTCATGTTCCGCTATTTGGGAAAGCTACGCTTAGTCAGCCGCGGGCGGCAAAGCGCATCGGAGAAATTGAGAGAGCAGTGGTATCCCACTCAAGCCAATGGACGGCTTGCATGGGGCACCCGCACCCGGCATTTGTTGAGGGTGTGGCCAAAATTGTTCCTATGGAGCTGGCGGTTTTACGTACATGATCCATTCCGAGAACTTGATCCCATTCGGGGATCGATAGCGAATAATTGCCGTTCCCTGCGAAATGGCCCAGGTCATTCCCGATTGGTTGACGTACATCACCAGAGGATCGCTCGATGTCCAGGCGCCATTGGAACCTTGCAAATTGGTATTGAGCAAAACTTGCCGGCTGCCGTCGCTATAAAGTCCCGTCGGCGCGAACTGCAGGACAGCACCGGGTTGTACCGTATTCACATCGGGCGTCGCGCCAGAATCCTCGTTGCCGTTGAATTGCTGTACATTCTGCAACCAGCCTTCCTTCAACGTCAGGTTCATGGTTTTTATGGTCGCTTCCGCCATCTGGGTCATCACGGAATACCCGGTGGCGCTAGGAATTAGGCCGCCGTTTTCCGCACTGGTCACCAGCAACGAATTCTTGCTCGTCCAGCTGTACCCGACAGCGGTGCCAGAGCCGGAGCACACGTACCCGCACAAGGCGCCCTCATAGTTGATGACCGGGATGTTATTCGCGGTCCCGTAACTCGCGATGACGGAGTTCAGCTGTTCGAGGACGGAGCTCTCAAAGCTCAAGGTGGAAGGCTCGACTCCCAGGATCACCTTGATGTTGGCGGCTTTTGCCTCCTTCACCATGGCGTCGAGATTGCTCAGAAAGGATGGGAGGGTTAGTTGGAAGTTTGCATCGTGGTCCTCATCCGCATCGCTAGAGCCAATCATGATGTGAACAATTTCAGGATGACGGTTCACCACATCCGACTGGAATCGAGCGAGCGTCCCACTAGAATCTCCCTTGCCAAGCAGGCCTTCACCTGGAGCGCCCTGATTGATCCAGTTCGGATTAGCGGCAAACGCGCTGGCCCAACCGTACGTGATCCAGTCCCCTATGAAGACGACTTTAGGCGGAGTGGTAGCAGCGATCGCTGAAACAAAGGCAGAAAGAAGAAGGGCGGCTAGTGCTACTTTGTAATGCTTGGTCATTGCGCGCTGCCTCCTGGGCAGTTCGCTGCGAGCTAGGATCGGCTTGGTTGGGTGTAAAAGGCTGCATGGGAATAAATGCCTTACGCGCAGGGGTTAGCACTTTAATGGATGCGGTCTACCAACTGAGCAGCTGCGCGCTGTCCTTCTTCGATAGCAGTCACATGCCCGGGGTCTCCGGATAGATCGGTATTGGCGAAGGCAATCCGGCCGAAGGGTGCGCGGCGCAGGATTTCACGCGGTGCTGGTTGTCCATCCCGGCCAAAGAAGAAGCCGGGCTGCGGGCTGCAATAGGCATGGCCCCACCGATTCAGCACGATGCCGGCGATGTCCCGCCTGGCGTCGAAGCCGGTTGCGGCGAACATCTCGGTGAGTTGCTCGCGCACCCTTCGCTCGTAATCCCGGTAAGACGTGGAGAGGAGTTCGGCACGCCCGGCAGTCTGCTGCTCCACCAACGGCAGACCTGGACGGCAGAATAGGAGCTTGATGGTCATCACTACGGGCGAATCCGGACTGATGGTCTTGTCGCCCGTGGAGAAGGTGGGAGACTTGCGGACCGACCCGTAAATGCCCAATCCGCCGTACCAGAACGCTCCCGAGATGCCGCGTTTGTAGAGAAAGCGCCAATTCCGCAAGGCGACATTGACGATCATGCACGGCGAACGGAAGAAGTGAGCGTAGGCGGCACGTTGCTCTTCGGGTAAGTCAGTAACAACGTGTTTGGTGGTCCAACTGCCGCCGGCCATGACTACCGCACGGGCCCTCAGCCGGTAGACTTTCCCGTTCTGGGTATAGGTAATTTGAACCAATTGGCTTTGCCCGGCAGGACCTTGATGTTCGACGCGCACTACGGTCGAGCCGAGACGGATGCGAACACCGTTGCCCGGTTGGTCGAGGGCGGCGAAATTCACGCGGCCGCGACAGACCGCCTCCAGCGTGCGGGGGCCGGGTATCGCGGCTGGAAGCAGGGTCTTCACCATGTGGCGCGCAAAACCGCCATTGCCTCCGGGAAAGGACTGCAAAGCGGCCTCTTCGCCGTAATTCATCGGGTCGCCACCGAAGCCGAAGGCATAGGCGGAGAGCACGTCGGGGCCTATGCCGAAGCCGTCCCCAGGGCCGGGGAGAAGAAATTTCCGAATCGTCTCCTGGCTCAGCCCGAACTTCTGCATCATGTACTCTTCCATGGTCATGGCATCGAGCGAGCGTGGGTTCTGGCCGGCGAGGCGGCCTAATTCCCGGTACTTGAGGATCTCGCTCCGCGCCTTTGCCGATAGCGGAGCCCCTTCGAGCTTCTTGCCCCACGGATCGGTGACCCACGTACCGGGCTGGTGGCCCAAATTACCACCGAAATAGAGCCCATATGGCGACTGAATGTGTTCGAAGCTTCTGCCCAAGGGGATCTCGGGCGATGAGCCTTGCCATTTCTGATATTCGAACTTGGTGGCGTCTACGCCGACAGACTCATAGAAGTCCGCCATCCTGCTCCCTGGCAGCGGAGTATCAAAATGGTCAGAACCCTGCGGAGCGATCAGTCGATGACCGTCGACGAGGAACTCGTTTCGCTTGGCTTCGCCGCCAAAGATAGGGTGGTTCTCGAGCACCAGGGATTTTGCTTGCGGTGCTTTCTGCTGAAAGTACAAGGCGGTGGCCAAGCCGCTCAGGCCGCCTCCGACAATGGCAACGTCGAAAATCTCGCCCGTATCCTCAGCATCCTTCGGAGGATTGGCGAAGAGGTGGTCACGAATCTGGTGACCGGCCCCCATCACTTCAAAAGTGTTTCCATTCGATTGGGCGTAATCGCCCGTGCCGGCGTAACCGGTGAAGCCCTCTTTGCCCAGTTGGGCCAGCAGCTGGTGCGGTGTGAGCCCAGCCAAGAGGGCGTCGCCCGAGGCAAGCAGGGTGGAATTTATGAAATCCCGGCGAGAGATCTCGCGATTCATGCCAAGAGCAGAATCGTGAGCTTGCTTTTTAGGCTCTTCAGTCATCGTGCAGCGGGCTTTCTCCCATATCAGATATTACAGAGAAATGGACACATGGCAGGCTGTTGCGGCGGTGACCGCGCGATCAAGCTTCCCACTCTCGCAAGCCCTTTGCTATTTTTCTCACGATGGGAAGATCGCATCCGCGATAGACTCATTCCGGCGGATTTTATGAGACAAATCGGAATTATTGGGACGACATGCATATGTGCCGGCGCTGCTGTGCTGCTCGCGACCGGCATCGCGATCATACGGGCGCAGGGACCGGGGGGCGGGCGGAATGCTGAGGCGCTCTTTTCAGCGCTCGATACCGACAACGATGGAACGCTGACACGCCCGGAGCTGGAGGCAGGTTTTAACTCCTGGTTTACGGCCTGGGACACCACTCATAGCGGGGTGCTGACCGAGGCTCAGATCCTGGCCGGAATCAGCAAAGTATTGCCTGCGCCGCCGGCGGTCAAGCAGGGGCAATCGGGGACGTTCAACCCTGTGGGTAATTCGACGCCATTCACCGCACCGCAGGCGTCTGTGGACGCCATGATGGCGGCATTGCCCAAGACCCCAGGCGTGAAACCATTGCATCCGCGCAGGGTGCTGGTCTTGGCGCATACGGGAGCGGGAGGGTTTGTGCATGCTTCCATCCCGCTGGCCGCGAAGGCAGTGGAAGCACTGGGAAATCAGGGCGGTTTATGGACCACGACTGTCAGTTACGACGCGGCGGATATTAACACCGAGAACCTGAAGAAATACGACGCTATTTTCCTCGACAGTACAACTGCGTGCTTCCTGGACGATCCGGATCCCTCAGTGACGGCCGCGCGACGAGCGGCATTCCTCGCTTTCGTGAGAGGTGGAAAGGGTATCGCAGGCATTCACGCGGCGACAGACTCCTATCACACCGATTGCCTGGCAAGCGAGGAGGCCGTGAAGAGCGGAAGCCCAGGGCGGAATATGGGAGCAACGGTTCTATCCGACCGGCTGTTCACAGGAGCGAACAAGGATAGCGACGATACCGTCAGCCGGCAGGAGTGGACCGCCCTGGCCGACAATTGGTTTCAGAAGTTGGATACAGGCGGCACGGGGAAGGTCACGCGCGCCGATTTTGTGGCGCACTTCAATTCGTTGCTGCCCCCGCCGAACCCGCATCGTTTAGGCATGGAGTCGAAGCCTGTGCAGCAATGGCCCGAGTTCAACAAGCTGATCGGTGGTTACTTCAAATTCCACTGGCCCGATCCGCAACTGATTTATGTCAAGATCGACGATCCGAATAGTCCTTTGACGGCTATGTTCCATGGCAAGGAGTTTGAGATCCACGACGAGACCTATACCTTTCAGGAGGAATCGTTTTCGCGGAAGAATGTGCATGTGCTGACGAGCATCGACTACGACAAGATGAGCGCTGCGGATAAGGCGAAGGAAGTGAATCCTCGAAGCGATGCCGATTATGCCCTGAGCTATATTCGCCGCGAGGGCAAGGGGCGCGTGTTCTATGAAGGGCACGGCCACAGTGACCGCGTATATGCCATGACGCCGATGCTGGAACACCTTCGTGCGGGAATTCAGTACGCGCTAGGCGATTTGAAGGCGGATGACAGCCCCTCGGTGAAATAGAGGGCGGTCACAGAAAGATTGGCTGCGAGGGCGCGCCGAAACGACTGTAGCGCAGGGATGAATGCCCTGTTTCGGACAGGCTAGGGAGAAAGCGCGCCTGCCTGGAGAAAAATCATCCCTCAGCGGCTAAAGCCGCATTCCTTTCAAGCATTCACGCAGGTCTGAAGGCCGTACCCTTCAGAATCCGGTATGTAGCCGCGTCAGAGTGACAACCGTGATGTCGTCATCCTGGCCAAATGCGACGGCGGCCTCGGAGGCCTGCGCAGCGTCGGCGCCCGAAGCGAACAGCGTTTGCAGCCGTTCGAAGCTGAAGATCTCGCCGGAGGGCGTACGTGCTTCGAGCAGGCCGTCGGTGTAAAGAGAGCAGCGGTCGCCAGGATTGAAGTACACTACTGCCTCCTCATACGCGATCGCGGGATCGATGCCAAGGGGCAATGCGCCGGGCAAATCAATTTCTTTGTCGTTGAAATACGGCGCGGGGTGGCCTGCGCTGGCCAAGATACAGGCGCCGTGGGCGTCGAGGCGCAGGGCAACGCAGGTGGAGAAGCCGCCTTCCAGACGTCCGTGGAGGCGGCGGCTAAGGCCGGCGAGAATTTCCGCCGGACGGCTGGTAGTTTCAGCGAGTGTACGCACAGCACCCACGATGAGCGAAACGGCCATCGCTGCGCGGAGTCCCTTCCCGCTCACGTCGCCGAGGACGATAAGCGTGGATCCGGGGGCCGGGCCATCCAGGGGAATGATCTGGAAGAAGTCGCCGCCTACTTCGAGCGCGGGCAGATAAGCGCTGGAGATGCTGAAGCCCGGCAGGATGGGTAGCTTTTCCGGGATGAGGACCTGCTGGAGCTCGCGAGCACTGTGCAGTTCCTGCTCCAGGATGGCCTTGCGCTTCTGCTGGTCACGAATGTAGCGATAGACCGTGTAGATGATCGAGAAGAACACCAGCAGATCGAGAAGAATGTCCGCGTTGAAGGCGACGGGACCCAAATGGAACAGCGGCGAAGACAGATGCTCGGCAAGAGTCCAGTGGGTAAATCGCTGGCCCTGCCGGGCGGTGGCAACAACCACGGCCAGGAGTTGGGAAAGAGACGCACTCAAAGCCAACACCCAGCGCGCGGAGTCAAGTTTCTGCCGGAAACCGTTCGCGACCAACACCAGCAGATAAAGTTGGCACGGTTCAATGATCACGGTGAGGATTCCATCGATCCAGGCGCTGGTGTGTGGCGAGATCCAGCTGGTGGGGGTATAGGTGAGACAACCGTCGAGGAATGAACCAACCAGGCTGACAGCGGCGAGAATCTTTGCCCAGCGGACCAGCGCGGGATGGTTGCGGAGGTGAAGCATCTCGATAAGAAGGAACCAAAGCGCGACATTGCGCAGGGCCCACAGCGGCTGCAGCATGAACTGGCTGAACTGGCTGGAGACGGGAAGGCGCATGGTATAGACCGACGTCCAGATAACCGGGCAGATAGCGAAGATGGAAAACCAAAGGAGCAGGGTTTCCTGCCTGCGCCGGAGCCAGAGGACGAAGGCTGCCAGGGCTACGAGAAAGTAGAGAACGTTGCGCGCGTTGATGTACAGAGTGCCGCGCAGGAAATGGTAGTTCCAGGTACCGATGCATGCGGCAATCGATGCGGAATCTCCCACCATGGGCGTCTGTGCAATGCCGCCGCCATTCCCGGACGAGCTGGAGCCGAGCGGCCGATCCCAAACACGGATGGCAAGCGTACCGGATCGAGAATCAGGCAAGGTGAAGGCTGCGGGCGCATTCAAGACAGGCGAGGAGGGATGCGGAGGCAGCTTTCCATAACGGCCGACCAATTTGCCGTTCCAGTAAATCTCGCAGGCGTCTTCCACGCTGGGCAGGAGCAATTGAAAGTCGGTTTTGACATCGGGTGCGGGGGTGATGCGAAGGTTCAGCCGGTACCAGCCAAAGCCGGCATAGGCGTAGTGTGTTTGCGCGCCCCACGGACGATCGACAAGGATGGTTTCCCAACCGTTTTGACCCGGAGTGTCGTTGATGTTGGGATCGGCCCATCGCAGGTCGTCGCCGATATGGAAACGCCATGGTCCGGAAAGATCGACCGTACCTTTGCCGAGGCCGTCGATGGTGACGACGGAGGGTGCGGATGAGGCTTGCGCGTGCGCAAAGGGAAGATGGAATCCGAAGAGCAGGAGTACGAGTAGGAATATTGCGAATGGCGGACGAAGGCGCATCTGGAATGCATTGTACGTCCGACCCGCCGCCGTCCAACAGCGGTGGCCCTATCTGGTGAGCGCTCGTGTGTTCACGAATTGACCTGGGCGGCACGCGCGGAAATGACACGCCATGCCGCCATGGATTGTTTCAGATAGACTCCCGGGTCACCTTTTAGGCCATAACACTGGATGCCGAAGGGGCCTCGATAGCCGGCTTTGGTGATGGTGCGGACTAAATCGGTGACATCGTAGTCGCCGCGGCCTAGAGGCTGAATCAGCGTGCTCCAATCCCGGCCCTGCCGGTCCGCTCCGTTGATCGTGACCCCGTACAGGCGCGGAATGGCGCTATCCAATAGCTGATGGAACTCCGGATCGAACCCGGAGCGCAATTCATGACAGAGATTGAAGGTGACGCCGACGTTGCTTCGCCCGACACGCTCTGCCATCCGCACGACGTCTTTGAATCGGGCGAGGTAAAAGCCGTAGTGTGGATACAGCGCTACGCGAAGGTTGGATCGAGAGGCGAGATCGGAGATTCGATCGACCGCCTGGATGGTCCTCTCTTCTGCTCCGGCGCCGGCGTCATTCCCGGGAATGGCGACCCAGACGACAGTTCCCCGCCCTTTCAACGCCTCGATCGCATCCTCCATCCCTGGCTCGTATTTGATTTGGCCGTTGCTGATGTCTACGGTCAACCACAGAAAGAACAATTGGAGATGCGCATCATCCAGGGCTCGCAAGCGCTCGGGGATCTGCTTGGCATGATCAAAGACGGTTCCCTCAAATCCGTAGTCGCGTGCAAATCCGGCTTGCTGCGCAGGAGTGATATCACCAAACTCGTAGGCAAAGATTGGGTTTGGCAGAGCGGCGGCTCCAGTGTCGAAGCCTCTCGCGTCCATCGCGGCAAGCGCGATGCAGGAGGCTGCGGCAGCTTTGACAAAATCCCTACGAGTTGTTCGCACCATGCTGCACATCTCCTTAAGTGTGTCCGGGCTTATGTTTTCGCCTGCACCGCATCGTAGCTCACCCGGACACAATGCGGGAGAGGAGATGAGCAAATGCGATCGAACCCGTCAGGTTGCCCAGCGAGTCCGGCGTCTTCAGCCGCGAGCATATTGCGATTCGGCCGGAGGCTGGTAGCTAATTGCCAAGTGCGGTGTCTCCAACCGCTGGTTCAGATTGTGGCGCGAATGCAGGCACGCCTCCAGCACGCCAGTCGTCAATAAGGTGCGCTCCACCGGATAGGCCGCGTTCCGGGTGTCAAACAGCTGTTCGATTTTTGCTGCCAGGCAGGCGGAGTCAGTGACGTTAGGAGCCGGCGGCAGAAAGAACTGGGTCGAGACCATGCCGTGGCCCTTCACCCTCGCCGAGATGTTGAAATCCATGATGGCGCCGTTGAGCACGAGCAGCGCAGCGCGCGTGCCATCGGTGTACTCGATGCAAAAGGCGGACGGATTCTTAACCAATTGCGGCAAAACGCCGGAGGCGACCAGGTCCTGCGTTCGGCCATCCAACACGGTCAGGCCTAACGGCGTGTCGCTTCGCGATAGGGCGGAGCTCAGCAGATTCGTTGACCAGCGACCCGAGTTCCCTGCTGCCCAGACATCGTCGCCCTCAAGCAACTGCACCGCCTTGACTCCCGTCTCGCCACCTTTGCGGCGCTCCAGCATGCACTGCAGTGCTTCGAGCGCATCGAACTCCATGCCATCGCCGACCATCACCGCCTCTTCGACCTCAGCACCCAGCGGGATGTCTACGTCGGGCAAGCGCCACGTCACCGGGAGCGAGGAACCGGCCAGCAGCGGGAAGCGCAGGCGGTTGGCCGTCTTCACCATGCTTTGCGCCTCCTCGAAGCTGAAGGAGAGCTGCTTGTGGTTGAAGTAAGGAACCCCGCGCCCCTCGTCCTCAAAAACCTGGACACACTGCTGAAAGAAATCGTAGTTGGGCAGCAGAATCTGCCCCCTATCGTTGCTTGGGTAGGCATCCTGCTCCACGATCGTCAGCACGGCGTCGACGGCGATCCGGTCTCCGCCACAGCGCAAGGCTTCGGGAATATTACTGCACAGACGGAAGCCGAACTGCTGCGCGCGGGCTCGGCTCAGATCGGCCGTTGGATCCGGTTTCTCGGAGGGCTGCGGTTTCTCCGGCGCAGGCTGCGTCTTCACGGTGCGGTCCCGTCCCAGGCCGCCTGCTATTCCTTTGGCTGAACTTGACGGCGCAACCTTGGCCCCCGTCATCGCAAGCTGGTAGGGCGAGGGCGCAGCATCGGCCTGGCGCTCCAACTGATCGACATAGACGGAGACCACCTGTACGTTTGGCATGTGCCATTCGCCGTCATAGGGATAACCAACCAGAAAGCGGTCAGCGAGGGTTTGCATATTCGACCAGTGGCGATAAACGCTGCCCAGGATCGCCAGGCGCAGCGGGCGCTGAGCGGGCGCCTGGCCCCACAGCCGGGGGCGATACGCCAACATAGCCGAGGACAATGCGGAATACTCTACAAAACGGCGGCGGGTCAGCATTAGCTCCTCCAGAAGGTGGATTCAGGGTTGGGCTGGTAATTTACCGCCGCCAGGTTCGGCGTCTGCAAGCGCTGCATCCCCTGGTGGGCGCTATCGACGCCGGCGATCAACAGGCCGCTGGTCAGTAGCGTTCGCTCGATCGGATACTGCGCTTTGCCGGTCAGGAACATCTGCTCGGCGTTGTTTACCAGCGGGCTGAAAAAACTTGCCAGCGTGGTGCGGCCGTCCGGCATAGGCAAATACATCTGTGTGGAGAAGGGTTTCGACTGCCCCTCGATCGCGGCCGCGAAGGTGAAGTCGCGCACCAGCCCGTTCATCAGCAGCATGGTGCAGCGCAGGCCGTCGCGATGTTGATAGTGGTAGGCAACGGGATCGGGCACCAGGGCCCGCATCTGCTCGATGGTGGGAAACATATCTGTGAAAGTGGCACTCGCAGGCGCCAAGGTGGAACTGCGGCACAAGGCCGCTTTGACCAATGCCTGCGACCACACACCCTGTTGCCAGGCGGTCCAGAAGCCTTCGCCGCGATAGGTCTGCAGCCACTCGACACCGGTTTCGCCGCCCTTGCGGCGCTCCACCATGCAGTGGATGGTTTCAAGGCCGTGAAAATCGTAGCTGCCCATGCCGCCGTAGCCGACGGAGACAGCTTCGTGCACGGTGGCTCCCAACGGGAACTCCACCGACGGAACTCTCCAGGTCACCGCCAGGCTTGACCCTCCCTGGAGAGGAAAGCCCATCTGATGGGAGGTGTCGACCATCTGCTTCGACCAATCCCATCTGTAGGAAAGCTCTTTGTCGTTGAAGTATGGAACCGACCGGCCGCTGTCGTGGAAGACCTTCGTGACCTGCTCGAAGAATTCGAAGTGGGGATGCTTCATGATCCCTGTCTCGGTGAGGGGGTAGGTACCATGCTCGCCGACCACGACTACTCCATCGACCGCAAGCTTGCTGGTGCCGAGGGTTAAGGTTTCCGCGATGGTGGGGTAAAGCTTCATGGTCGGATGTCGATCCAATCTCTCCTGGGTCAAATCGCCTTCGCCGCGTTGATCGACATAGAGCGATACCACGTCCATCGCCGGATGGTGGAAAGTGCCGGCCCATCCATAGCCATCGAGGAAGCGGTCCACCACGTGTTGACCGTGCAGTAATCTCTTATAGGCGGTGATCACGGCAGCGAGCCGGGGATGATGGGCAGACGTCGTATTCTGAGGCATGGCAGATCCTGTGGAAACGATTGGTTGCGAGCGAGAGGAGCGAATGCTGACCCGCCGCCGATTTCTCGGCTACGCGGCACTGGCGCCTGTTGCGTTGCGCTCCGCGCTCTGGGCCGGCCCTCCTCGGTCCGCCGTCGATCAGATCTCGGCCCGCGCCTGGGCCGTGCATAAGCGGGCGCTGATCTTCGACGGACACGTCCACGCATTAGATCGCGAGTTCTATCACGGTGGCAGTATGGGCACGCGCAAGCCAGATGGACAGTGGGATCTGCCGCGTGCACGGGAAGGGGGAGTAAGCGCGTTCTTCCTCTCAGTGTTCATTCCTGAAGAGTACTACCCCGGCCGATTTGAAACCAAGCAGGCGTTCCGCCGGATCGATGACGCGCTGCGCCAGGTGCAGATGAACAGCGACCAGGTCGCGCTGGCGTTGAACGCGGACGATGTGGAGCGCATCCATGCCCAAGGGAAGATGGCCGCGGTGCTGGATATTGAAGGCAGCTACGATCTGGATGGTGATCTGGGAGTTTTGCGCGACCTGTATCGGCTGGGCCTGCGTTCGGCACAGCTATCGGCGCACAATTGGAACCAGCACTACGCCGACTCCTGCTGCTCGCCGGCGCAATGGAACGGCCTCACCCCGCATGGCCGCGACGTGATCCGCGAGATGAACCGGCTGGGCATGGTGATCAACGTATCGCACTCGTCAGACGAGACGATTTCCCAGGCAATCGATGTAAGCGACGGGCCGGTGGTCGCCACCCACCACGGCCTGCGCAGCGTCAACAATATCCCGAGGAATATGCCGGACTGGCTGCTGAAGAAACTGGCTGCCAAAGGGGGCGTTATCGGCTTCCAGATTGGCAGCGAGTTCAACTACCCCAAGGAGTACGCTTACCTCACCGCGCACCAGAAGAAAACATTTTGGGACACCACCAGTATCCCGGATCGAGTGAAGGGCAAGACGATCTACGAGGTGGACCAGCTGGTGGCGCCGCAGTTCCCGATGCCGGGCGCCCAGGTACCTGACTCGGTCATGATGACGGTTGACGATTGGGTGGGGGTGGTGGATCGAGCCATCCAAATGGTGGGTGAGGATCACGTGGCGATCGGCACCGACTTCGACGGCGGACCGACGCTGGCGCGTGGCATGCGTGACGTCCGCGATCTGCCGATGATCACCGAAGCTATGTTGCGCCGCGGATATTCGGAGGAGCGCATTGACAAGTTCTGGGGCGGCAACTTGCTGCGGGTCTTCCGCCAGATTACGCAGAAGCGGACATGAACGTGTGCCCGGCTTTTGTGGGATAAGATCTTTCAAACAGCAGCTCGCTGCATACGGGAGATATTTATGGGATCGTCTAAGTGCCGAAGAAGGATCTACTATTCCACCTGCGTCACACTGGGGTTATTGCTCATCGCCCATTCTCGAGCCCAAACGCCCTCTCATTATGAGGCGACGATCGAATCTCTCAATCAGCATCCGCTGCCGCAGTGGTTTGACGATGCGAAGCTGGGGATATTCATTCACTGGGGGCTCTATTCGGTGCCGGGCTGGGCGCCCCTCGAGATGGTGGACTTTACCAAGCCGGACTTTTTGAAGAAAAATCCGTATGCGGAGTGGTATTACAACACGGTCCGCATTGATGGTTCTCCAACGCAAGCTTACGACAAGGAACACTACGGAGCTGACCACGACTACTACAGCTTCTCCCAGACCTTCGATAGTGAAAGCATGAAGTGGAACCCGGATACCTGGGCAAAGACATTCAAAGACGCCGGCGCCAAATATGTTGTGCTGACGACGAAACACCATGAAGGGTTCACGCTATGGCCGAGCACGATGGCCAATCCGACGCTGCCGCCGCAGCGACAGCACGCTACCCGCGACCTGGTTGGAGCACTGACGGAGTCGGTTCGCAAAGAGGGGCTGAAGATGGGGCTTTACTATTCGGGGGGCTTTGACTGGACGTTTGTTCCTGGTCCAATCACATCCATGGCAACCTTCGAGAGCACGAAGCCGCAGAGCGAAGCCTACGGTAAATATGCGGACGGGCAATATCGAGAATTAATTCAAAAGTATCACCCGTCAATTCTCTGGAACGATATCGACTATCCGAAATCTGGCAACGCGATGGCGATTGAGGCCGAGTTTTATAACACAGTGCCGGACGGTGTCGTCGATGATCGCTTCGGTATCAAGCACACCGACTACACCACTCCTGAATATGCGACCCTGAAGGAAATCAACCCAAAGAAATGGGAGGAGTGCCGCGGACTTGGACAATCTTTTGGCTATAACCGCGCGGAGGGCGAGGCGCAAACGATTGCGCCCGACAAGCTCATTTACCTGTTGGTGGATATCGTGAGCAAGAACGGCAACCTTCTGCTCGATGTGGGTCCAGAGGCCGACGGAACGATCCCCGCTGTGCAGATGGAACGACTGAAGGCCCTGGGGGCATGGCTGTCACAGAACGGTGAAGCCATTTACGGCACGCATCCCTGGAAGCGTGCCGAGGGGAAAACTGCCGAGGGTATCGACGTTCGTTATACGCAGAAGAAGTCAACTCTGTACGCGACCTTGATGGGCGAGGTGAAAGGACCAGTGGTGACTTTGACCGACCTGAAGCCGAAGAACGGGGCGAAGATAGAATTGCTTGGCTACAAGAAACCGTTGCAATGGACGCAGGTGGGTGAAGACATCAAGGTTAGCGTGCCGCCTTCGCTGCCAGGCAAATACGCTTATGTTCTGGGAATCGAGCAAAGCGGCGCAATGTAGCCTGACCTCAACGAAAAGTCTTCTACCGCCCTACGTTTCACAAAAGCAGAGTTTCTCTGCAGCCTGCTAGGCCTTCGGGGCTGCGCTGAAGATTTCGGCCAGGCGGTCAGCGATCAGCTTGTCCTCGCCGTCCTTGAGCTGCCAAACAGCGAAGCCGAAGCTGTTCGGGTCACTGGCGTGGCCATGGTGGACAGGGTGGTTCTCTTCCGGCGGGGCGTCGGGATTGCGTCCGCGCATGCCGCTCGCGCCGGCGCCCATGCTGCCAATGCCGATGGGGCGCGTGTCGGCCAGCTTCTGCATCACCTCCGGCCCAGTGATGTTGAGTTTCGTGCGATCGATCTGCCAGCTGTAGCGCGGCGTCACATTGCCCAGAGCCTGCGGATTGAACTCGCGCGGTAGCGCGGTGACGCCGAACTTCTTCACCTTCTCGGTGATCACCTGCGCGCGTTCGTCGTACATCCTCAAGGTAGCGTCATAGTCTTGATTGACGAAGAGCTCGAGCGCCTTGAGCAGACCGAAGATGGTCTCCTTGCCGACCTTGCAGCAACGGCCAATGCGATCTTCCTGCGGGCTCATGTTCAGCAGCGCGTAACGAATCAGTTCCTCTTTGCCGATCAGGATACCGGAAGCCTGCGGCCCGCAAATATCCTTACCTCCGCTGAAGGTGACCATGTCGAAGCCGACCGCCGGATACTCCCACAAGCGCTCTTTCGGCGGCACGTCGGCGGATGCATCGTTGAAGGTGTATATGTTGTGCGCGCGGGCGATGGCCACGGTTTCAGGGCCGCTGACCTGGCCTTTGTCGGAGAGGATGTTGGTGAAGTGGATGGCCACGGTCTTGGGATTGATGGCGGCTATCATCTGTTCGCGCGTTTCCACTTCAACCAGCTTCGCGCCTGTCTGGCGAATTTGGTGGTCGAAGGGATAGCGATGGCTCTTCTGGATGATTACCTCGTTCCGGGGGAAATCAGCCACGTCGGGAATGGTGTGCATGCGGGGCTCAAGATCCTCGGTCATCATACCGGCGTAGCCGACAACCATGGCCGCGGCCGCGCCCCCCGTCACCAGGCCGGTGTAGCCCGCGGGGGACTTACACAGTTTCGCTATGAACTTACCGGCCGCGATTTCGAGCTCGTCGATCAGGACAAAGTGCTCGTTGCCTCGCCGCATCAACTCCATGACCTCCGGCTTCATCAACGATCCGCCGATGACGGTAACCGTGCCGTTGATGTTGACAAGCGGGGTGACTCCGAGTTCGGCGTAGATGTCGCCGGTACAGCCAAGCCCTCTGGTAATGGGGACGATGGGGTTGCCGTCGACAGAGGGCATAGGCAGTTTGGGCTTCTTGCCAAACATACCGGCCGCGCTCGACTCAGCCGGAGCTAACAGGCCACCGAGCGTGGCGCCCAGTGCGGCTACAAAGGAACGGCGGCTCCAGTCAAATTTGAAATTCATGATGGTTTCCTTTCAGCCAGCGGTGGGAGGGGTGAGGACGGCTGCGCTGCCTACGATCTCAATCAGCGAATCACCGGGGATCCATTCCAGAGCCATGCAGGCGCGGGAAGGAGCCTTGCCGGGTGAGAAGTAGGTCCCGTAGATCTTGTTCAACGCGTCGTATTGCGCTTTGTGGGCATCGAACCTCGCCTTGCCCGTGGGCATGGGAATGCCGTCAGCGAGCGGCAGACAGAGAAACACTTCGAGGTGAATGATGCTATCCATCGTGCAGCCCGCACGCTCTACCGACTTCTTGAGCGCGTCCATGGTGCGGGTAACATGCTTCTCAAAGGGGTCAGTCACGAGCACGTGATCATCCTTGGGATAACCGTCATTGGAGCCGGTGCCGGAGAAGTAGTAAATGCCATTATGCGTGTGATTGCCGGCACGCCGAGGCGGCAGAGTTCCCGGCGAAGCGTCAGGAGGAGCGGCCGCCGGAACCTGGAGAGCGAAGAGTTTCGGGGTCCCGGCGATCACCGCCGCCATGGCGGCGATCTTGCCAAAGAATCCGCGTCGGGTATTCATTTCCATAATTCTCCTTCGCACTCGGGTGCGTGAGGCTCTCGAGCACCGCGGGAATACTGTCACATGTTACCAAGTTCACCTGAGAGCAGTTAGAGTCAGCGTTCAATCCTCTTGAGGGGGCGAATCGAGGGGAGAGATGGCAAAGTGTTCGAAGACGACTTCCAGGGCCTCCTTGCCAGGTGCGGCAGCCATCATGCCAATTTTGACTGTCACCTGCGGCGGAAAGTAGGCAAGCCGAATCATCGACCATTTCTGGTTGTCGCGGGAATACGAAATCTGAACCGTGTCGTTATACCGTTGCATGCGCAACCAGAGAAACGCGGGATTGTCGGAACAGGTAAGTACAGACCAATCAGAAAACTCTCGCGTGACCACGGCACTCACGCTTTGCTTGCCGTTCAGGAACTCGATCCCTGCTTTGATCCAGTTCCGGTCGTCGATGCGTATCATCAACCCAGCCTGATGATAGAGCTCATGGTATTTGCCCGTGATTCGGACCTTGGCTTCAAAGTTTCCACCTTGTTCCTGATAGCGAAATGGACCGTTGTCGCGCATAAACCCGTAATGAGTTACCCGCCAATAGTCTGTGCCGGGGGGCGCCGTTTCGGTCAGCGTATCCCCGGTCTCACTCCAATTTGTAGGCGGATTAAGCCAGGTGCGGGGGATGGTTAGATCTGTCATGGTAAGCGTAAGCATACCGAAAAGAGCGGAAGGAAAAATTGGAGCATGTAGATCCCTGCCGAACGATCCCGCGGCTCGCCCCAGGGCAGCCTGGGGCAGGCGGGACGACCGAGGTACTGCCGACCGAACTGACCAGCGTCAGCATGCTCCCCGAAACCACAGGCCTGGCGGAGGCCGCTATTTCCCCATCTGGTCGTACGGGGAAGCAACCTTCTTGAAACCCTTGGGTACCTGGAACGCCGAAGGGGGAACCGCTTCCATGGAAAAGTCCGTCTCCTGATTCGTCGTCTCCATCAGAACCGCGCTCTGCGTCGCCTGGGCTGCTCCTGGTGCAGCCTCGGGAGTCGCCGCCGGGGCCGGTGTGGGTGCTGGTGCAGCCTTCTTCTTGCGAAACGCGCCAATCGCGGAATTACCCAGTGCAGATCCAAAGACACCCAGCTTGCCCGCTTCCGCGGACGCTGTTTGCGCAGCGGTGTCCGTCGCCACTTGTCCCGCGACCGATCCGGTCGAATTCGCGGCCGTAGATGGAGGTGCAGCAGAAGCAGCCGGCGTGTTGCTTGCATTTGGCCCGACTCCGCTTCCACCCATGCTTGTCACTTCCATCACGTGCGTCCCTTTCAACTTGGCCATCTCTTTGCCCATCTGTGCCATCGCGTCTGCCGCACCAGGCTGACTGGGAAACATGCCCGCCATGCCGGCGTTCGAATTAGCTTTCATCGACGTGAGGAAGGCTGACATATCCACGCCTTCCATCATCTTCTTTGCCGCACGCAAATCGAAATCCTTGATCTCCTTGACTGCTGGTGGATCGGGTGCGATCCAAACATCTGTCGTCACGACATAGGTCATAGAACTGGTGCTGTTCGTCTCCGGAGCATTGGGATCAGTAACCTTCATCGACATGGTGATGAGCTGCTCCTGGGCTGTGACTCCGTTGACCACCTTGCTCACTCCCGTATTCTTCGCGGTTACCGAGAAGCTGGTCTGCAAATTGTTCGCCGGCATCTGCCCCTGTTGCTGCTTCATTTGCGCCTGGGCCTGCTTCATCTGGGTCTGGGCCTGCTCCATTTGCTTCGGCATATTCGCGAACGCTTGCCGCATCTGCGCGAAAGTGATCACAGAATAGGTTTTCTTCGTCATGTCGACATGCGTAATCGTCTCCTGGTCCAGATCGGTGATCTCCATCGACTCCTTGGTCACCACCGCCTTCTGATTGCCATGCACCATGGTCAGTGTATTTGTCGGCGCGAACATCTTGCCCACAGCTTTGCCTATGAATGCCTGGCCTTTGAGCGCGTCGACCATTGTTCCACCCGTAATCTGGTACGTGGACTGAAAGCTCGCGTCTGCCAACAAACACTGGTTCACCAACAGCATCACTCCGATCGCCGCTACCTTGCACATCCCCATGTTTTCGTCCCCCGTGAATCGATCTGACCTACCGTTATTTCAAATACCCTTACAAAAGTTGCTGGCTGGATTCCAGCGTGTGAACGTTTTGGTGAATACGTCTTTGGTCGCCGGCGTGCCCTTTGTAAGGCCCAGAAGTTTCGCTTCACCGCCTATCTGGCCGGTGATCTTCAGTTCCTGCTTGGAACAAGGCGCCAGCCCGATGTTGGGCGCGTGCGTCACCCCTTCGGTGTGAATCACCTGCACGTAGATATCCGCCTGTGAGCCGAGAATGTTGGTTGCCGTTATATTTCCCTGAGGCGACGCCGTGTAGGCGGCGAAGGCAGAGGGAGAAAGGAAGTGGCGGGCGATTGCATCGATGGCTGTATCGACAGCCGCAGCAGCGGTCTTGAAGAAGTTGTCCGACCCATAAGAGCCCAGCAGCGCGAGCTTCAACTCAATGCGGGGCGCGCACACCGAGATCACCATCCCATTGGGCGCTATGGGCGAGATGCTTTGATCGTCCGTTACTTCAAACGTCAATCCCTCGTCGGAGCCGCTATCGGCCACATCGCTGTTGCTCCCGACCCAGCCGATGGTGAAGCCTCCCTTCGAGTACTCACCGCCTCCGGTCAGCGCCGGGTGGATCAAAAACGCAGCGTAAATGTCGATACTCAACGGCAAGCCGCCCAGGTCCTGCCCCAGCGGAATGCTCACACCCGCGGGCAGCTTGACCTTGTCCTCAGCCGCCCAGACGCCGGGCGTGTCCTTGCCAATCTCCCACACAAAGTGCATCTTTCCGCTCATACCCTGCACCCCGCGAATCGCTTGCTGGCCGGTATTCTGGGAAAAATTAAGGTTGGAAACGAATTGGAAGTTGGTGATCGAGCCATCCGTCTCTACCACCGCCTTGAAGCCGCTGGTGAACTTCGACAAGCGGGCGGAGATGATCGCGGAGTTGTTGCTCGGCACCACGGAGTAGCTCTCGATCTTCCATCCCGAAGTCAATGCATCGACCGCTGCGTCGCGCACCGTTTTGCCGGGGCTGTCCACTTCCCTGCCCGGTTTCGGCGAGGTTCCTGGGATCAAAGAGCCCGGCGCGGGCCCTTCGCCAGTGCCGTTCTGCGCATACACGGGAGTCTCGACCAAATCCATCAGGTGGAACGGACGCGGAGGTGGAGCTGACGCAACCGAAGGCCCGTGAAAGCCGATGGGGGTGTCGATATTAATCTCTCCCGACTGCACCACGTCCGACAGGTTCGCCTGATCGGTAATCAGCGCCGTCTGGTCGCCGTCGTTTACCGCCAGCAGGATCTTTGCCGCGAATGCATTCTTCACCAGCAGAATGTCGCCTGCCTTCAAAGCGCGAATTTCGGGGGAGGCATCCTTGAAGATCACGCCGCGCCCGTTACTGCTGATACCTTGGATCGAAGCATCGATCGCAGCCTTGTCAATGATTTTCACTTCTGGCTTATAGGTAATGTGGGCAAAACTTTTGCCTGCCCCTGCGGTGATGTTCCTCTCGCTGGCTTGCTTCTGTTTGAGCCACGAATCGCCGCCGAACGTCGACGCACCCGAGGTCTGAATCGCTGGAAGAGGCACCTGGCCGTTTGCGGCCGGTCGACTGGCTACCGCAGGTGGCTTCTGCTTGCAGCTTGTCGCGGAGCCGAGCACTGCGACGGTGGCTAATACGAGACATCTGCCGCGCCACATATTAGAGGAAGTTCTTCCCATCGAATCCATCCCTTCGTGAAGCAATGGTCTTCACTTGACTCACAGTTCCTGTTCGCTTGCCCAGACTTTACTGCCGTTGTAATTCGACCCTGCGATTCCTTGCCCGTCCCTCGATCGTGTCATTGGAGGCGACCGGATTCGACGAGCCATACCCACCCGTGCTAAGGCTCTCCGGGGTCGCTTTGTATTTCGCTACCAGGGCGTCCTTGACCGCGGCGGCACGCCGCTTCGATAGATCCAAATTGAAAGCATCGTCGCCGATGTTGTCCGTGTAGCCGGCGACGCTCAACTTCCAGTCGGGATTTTTATGAAGAATGGCGGCGATCTGGTTCAAAACCACGGCCGACTGCGGCTTGATCACGGCACTGTTGAAGTCGAAGTAGATGCCGTAAATCTCCACCGGCCTTTTCGCCGCCAGCGCAGACTCCATCGACGAGACGGCAGGCGTAGTCGTTGGCGCAGCCGGCGGTGGCGGAAGTTCAATTCGTACCATTTGTAATGTCTCCGGCAGAATACCCATGTTGCTCCACAGCTTCACCGGGTTATCGAGCTGATCCAGCACATACATGTGGGCCTCCCGGCCATCGGGAAAAGGACACATCGCATGCAGGGCCGGCAGCTCTACCGGCTCATCGTTCAGCATTACGGGAAACGCCAGGTCAAAGGACTCGACCCGGTGGAGCGTGCAGGAGAACATGGGCACGTTGGCATTCATCGTCAGCGGAGGCAGCTGCTGCTCGCCTCCCATCATGGCCGAGATCGCGGCGATTGAGCCTGTTGCTTCGCTGTCGGGAACGAAGTGGAAGTCCACCGCTTGCCCAGACCGCAGTTGCGTCAAGACCTCGGTAGACAGCCCCAACGGCTCAGTGCCGGGAAAATGCTCCATCTTGGTCTGGCAGACGTAGTCCCTCATGTTGTGCGAGGTAGCCAGATCGCTCCGGTCGACCGTGATATCGCAGTCGATCTCGCGATGGTCCACCTCCGCCTGCGGCTGCTTGGTTTGGGGGTCATCCGATTGGAACTGGCCCATGCTTCTCGCCTTGTCTGCGGCGGGGTCGTTGTAATGATGCAAATGCACCACCGTCGGCGAAACGTCCTCGACGTACGCGGCAATGGGTACGTCTCCCGGATTGCTCTTTATCCTTGAGGGGTTGACCGCGGTAAGCCCAAGGCCCGGCCGTAACGGCACCTGGATCACGCTCGCGCCCGAGGGAAACGGCTTCCAACTCGGCAATGGCACCCTGGTAGGTTTGTCTGCCGATCCGCTTTGCACCGCGTTCAGCCGATCCGCCAGACTACCGGAGGGGGCGGGTGTGCTGGTTGCCGGCGGGGCAACAGCAGAACCCTGCGGTTCAGGCTGCGATGGGGAGGGGGACTTCTTGCACCCCCCCACCATCAACAATGCGATCGCCAGACCAAATCCAGCCCACGCGTTTCTCGACGGACCGCTCGTTACAATTCCTATGCAGAAGTTCGCCAATGGAGAGCTCCCTTTACTCAACGTCACCCGATGTTCCCCCCGAAACATCGAGTGAAATAAACCTCTCAGGGCCTAGAGGCCAGGCTTACTCAAGCGACTTCTCGCATGCGGCCGGACCGCGGCACCGGAGCCGCTCAAGGGAAACCGAGCAGAGAAAGACTTCGCCGGTGATTGCTTCCTGAAAGTGAAGCGCGTCCTGTTCCACCCAGCGGTAGACTTCGCGCCGGGTTGCGCCCACGGTCACGGCGGCCGCTTCGGCAGTCAACATCACGACCTCGCGCCCGCACCGGGAGCATCTACCTGAGTAACTGGCGCCCGGCTGGTAGTGGACGGTAAACTGTTCGCGCTCGATGCGGAGTTCGGTGCGACGATAGGGTCCGCACTCCTCTGCAGCCGGTTCCCCCGCTAGCATGTGTGCTGACAAAGGTTTGTTGTCTGGCGCCATGGCTCCTCCGTTCAACGCCACTTCACATGAAGGCACTCAACGAAGTCTTGTGCCCCGCATGAATCTTTATAAAAAGTTATGAAGGCGCGTATGTCATTGACTCAACAACACTCTTACCGCTTTGGGGAATTCGAACTGAGTGTGAGCGGCCGCTGTTTGTACCGCGACCGGGAGCCGGTGGCGCTTGGGTCCAAGGCCTTCGACGTGCTGACTTGCCTGGTTGTGCACGCAGGCCGCGTAGTCACCAAGGAAGAAATGCTGCGCACCGTTTGGCCGGACTCCTTTGTCGAGGAGGGCAACCTGGCGCAGCATGTTGTGGCCTTGCGCCGGGCACTGGGCGATCAAGCCGGTTGGATCAAGACCGTGCCCGGGAGAGGCTACCAGTTCACCGCTGAGGTGAGGGAACTCGCGCTAAAAGACCCTCTCTTGGAAGAGACTGCACATGGCCGTGGCCGCCTGGGCGAAGGGGTCACGGTGCAGCATACCGTGGAGCGCGCCCAACTTGTGATCGAAGAATCTGCGCCGCCTCGCAAGGCCAGGGGGATGCCTGCTTCGCCGCCGTTCGCCCTTGGAAGGCAACGGTCGCTTCGCCGCATCTGCCTCTATGCATTACTCGCCGCAGTTGTGGCCGGCGGCGCCATTCTGGCGGGTTGGAAATCCTGGCGAAGACAGACAGCGCGCCCCTACTTGCGGGTGACGCTGGCCGATTTTGCGAGTGGAACCGGAGATGCGACCTTGGACCACTCGCTCAGGCGGGCACTGGCCATCGACCTCGAGCAATCGCCCTACCTCGGCATAATGACGGACGGCGACGCGGGCCGCGTGTTAAAGATGATGGGGCGGAAGAGCGACGACGCGCTCACGCCGGCAGTTGCGGCCGAGGTCTGCCAACGCGGTAACCGCGATGTACTGCTTACCGCAAGCATCGAACCGGTAGGCAGTGTTTACCTGCTCACGCTACAGGCCGCCGATTGCCATACTGGCAAACGACTGGCGAGCACCGAGGCAAAGGCGCGAAACCGGGAAGAGATTCTGGACGCGATCGATACCGTTGCTACCCGAACACGCACGCAACTGGGCGAAACCGCGGGGTCGGTCGCACACTACGACAAGCCTATCGCTGAGGCGACCACCGCATCGCTGGAGGCTCTCAAGGACTTTTCCACGGGCCTCTCCCTATTCTCGGAGGGCAAGGGTGAGACCGAGATCCTGCCCTACTATCAACGGGCGCTGCAACTGGATCCGCAGTTCGCCATGGCCTACGGCGCCATGGCTTCCATGTATTACAACGCCAGTGAGCAAAAGCTTGCCGCACAATATCTCCAAAGGGCCTTCGACCTGCGTGCTCGCACGAGCGCAAAGGAGTCCCTGATTATCGAGGCGCACTATTACTCTGAGGGCCTCGGCGACGTCGAACGAGGGATCGGCACCTATAAAGTGTGGGCGGCCGCTTATCCGTTTGATCCCGTGCCCTGGATCGATCTGGCCAACGATTACACCCAGATTGGCCAGTACCCAGCCGCTATCGAGGCTGGGGAGCGAGCTCTACAACTTAGTCCGGATCAGGCGGTGACGTACGCCGTCCTGATGCGCGCCTATCGGCGGCAAAACCGCCTGGCCGAGGCAAAGTCGACGGGGATGCTGGCGCTGCATCGAGGCAAGGCGTCTCCGACCGTCCATTCCATCCTTTATGAGATTGCGCATTGGGAGCAGGACCCCGGAGCCCAGGCGCGCGAGATCGCCTGGGGAGATCAAAACCCGGGCGACTACTATTTTCTTTATGACCGAGGAGAGGCGGCACTCTTCTCAGGAAGATATGCGGAGGCAACGAGGCTCTTCGAAGCTTCACACGAAGCGGCTGTACGCGAGGGTCTTGCCGAAGCGGCAGACTCGGTGTTGGTTGACTTGGCCCAATTCCAGTTGGATTTTGGTATGACGGGCGAGGCACGCGCGACGTTGGCACGCGTCCTCAAACCTGACCCGGGATCGCCCGACGTAGCCATGCTGCGAACACGGCTGGGCGATCTGCCTTACGGTCATCGCTTTCTCGATCGGCAAGAAAGAATGGCCAACCAGCCGACGCTGGTAAAGTCGGTGCAGCTTCCGCTGATGCGCGCCTCTCTTGCCATGTATGAGGGAAAGCCGTTCGAAGCCGTCGCCGCGCTTGAAGCTGCCCGGCCTTACGAGCTCTCGGGCTTCGCCGTGCTCAGGGCGCGCGGGGAGGCTAATTTGCTGGCGAAGCAACCGAAGGCCGCAGCAGCAGCGTTCCAGGCGATTGTGGACCACTATGGCATCGACACCATCTCGCCATTCATCCCCCTCGCGCACTTGGGCCTGGCGCGGGCATATGCCATGACCGGAGATACGGTCGCCAGTCGAGGCGAATACGAGAAGCTTTTCGCGCTGTGGAAGAACGGCGATGCAGAGGTGCCTGCACTACAGCAGGCCCGGGCTGAGTATGCGGAGATTACGCCGGATGCATCCGGGCCGCCTCGCCGCAGCGGTCATTAGTCCGTCAGGCGCGTCTTATTCGCTAAACTGCTTAGCGGAATTTCCCTACGCGGCGCTACTGCTGATAAAGCCACGCATGGTTTACCGCCGGACCACCAGGCCGGGCATATCCCCCTACAATCAACACCTCGCCATTCGAGAGCCGGGTCGCAGTGGAGAAGTAATAGCAATCGAGCCGGCTACCCGTCGCGGAGTCAAGAGCTTTGCTGCTCGCATCGTAGATTTCGGGCCGCTCAGCGCCGCCCGCAATAAGAATTCGTCCATCGTTAAGTGACACGACCGCCTTCTTGAGTTTGAAACGTGCGAGACTCATATCCGGCCCTGACGTGAGGGCTCCGGAGACCGGATCGTAAATGTTTGTGGCAGTGCTCTTCGGGCCCCATGCGCCGGCGATCTGGCCGCCGGCAAGCAACAACTTTCCATCGGGCAAGAGAGCAGCGCCAAATTTTGTTCGTGCAACCGCTCCACCGCTCACGACGGTAAATTGGCCTGTTGCCGGATCGTAGAGTTCTGCGCCCGAATCCTTCAGAGCTAGCACCTTGCCGTTCTTCAATACAACGAGCACCGACGGCCCGTCCCCATGCATGCTTCCGGTAACGGAGAAAGTCCGGGTTGATGGATGATACAGTTCTGCGGTTGCGACGTGTCGGTCGCCTGAAGGTTCATCTCCTCCTACGATCAGCACATTCCCGTCTTGTAGCAAGACGGCGTTCCCTCCGGCCCGCGGCGTTGCCATGCTGCCGGCCAAAGTGAAAGTGTTGGATGACGGGTCGTAAAGCTCAGCGGACGCCAGATAGCACGAAGCGTCGCACCAGGAGGCGCTGGCACCGCCCGCCAGCAGAACTTTGCCGGTCCGCAGCAATGTTGCAGTGACTCCCCAACCGCGCGGCGCCTGCATCCTTCCCGCGTTTGTGAACTTCCCGGAATGCGGGTCGTAAAGCTCTGCAGTGGGCTCGATTAGCCCGTTGCGCGCCATACCGGCTGCGATCAGCACCTCGCCATTCAGCAACAGGGTTGCCGTGTGATCAAAGCGCGGTTCCACGGTGTTGCCCGTGGACACGATCCGGCCTGCAGTACCTGCATTTACGGTTTTGGCAGGCCGAGGCACTAGGAACCAACCCAAGGCGAGAATGAGTGACAGGGTCACAGCGGCGAAACGTCTAAATCGTACGCGCATGTTGATTCCTCCTCTTGGCTATTCGTATAGAAGAGCAAGCCCGTAAGTCACTCAGAATAGCTAAAGGAGCGACTGGTCTCGTTCAACAAGAGAACCCCAATCTAATCGGAACGCAACATCGTGCTTGGATCGACGTGTATTGCTCGAAGAAGCGCTGGCACCGCAGCGATGCATGCTATGGCTAGAATTATCGAGCACGGAAGCGCGATCATATCGACATCCGTAGCTTTTACGTCGTAAAGGAGCGACTGGATGTAACGAGTCAGCCCCAGCCCAAACAGCAACCCCGCAAACATACCCCCCACGACTGCCAAAGAAAGTCCCGCGGTGACTTGTCGTACAACATGTACGACCTGTGCTCCTAGTGCCATGCGAATGCCGATTTCATGCTCCCGCTGCTGTACCGAATAATTAAGCACTCCATATAGCCCAACCCCGGCAAGCAGCAGTGCGACGGCTGCGAAGAAGAAAGCCAACGCAGCCAACAGACGCTCGCGTATGGTCTGTGCCTGATTTACATCCAGCTGTGTCTCGACATTCGAGACGTGAAACCCAGGACGCGCCCGCGAGACCCGCTGCCGCAGGGTCGCAGCCAGAGCTAAAGGGTTTGACGACGCTGTACGCACAATAAAGGTCCCGTAGGGCTCTGGAAGCATTTCTCCCTTAGCGCCCACCTCGTGAAATGGAACATAGGCAACCGGCAATATCGGGCCGCGCAAGCTGCTGTAATAAGCATCCCGCACCACTCCAATCACCTGCATATGTTGACGCTTTCCATCGTCGGAGGCCTTCTCGAAGATTCTGCCCACGGGATGGCCGTCTTTCAGAAACATGCGGGCGAAGGTCTCATTGATAATGGCGCCGTCAGGATAGGTATCGCTCGCGCGAAAATCCCTTCCGTCGATGAGTGGAATCTTCATCGTCTCTAGCCACCCGGGCGAGACATTGAGAAAGTAAGCAAGATTGACGCTGGGCGGCCCTCCATTGATGGAGATTGAGTCGTTCCAGTTCGAACCCTTCAGCAAAGGAAATGCGGCAAGTGACACGCGCTCGACGCCTGGCGTTTGCCGTAGAGACTCCGCCACCTGGTCCCAGTAGAGCGATGACTGGGCGGCCCGGCTCGTGGTCTCCAGCAGGAGAATTCGGTCGGTTGAGAACCCTGTAGGCTTGTTGGAAAGCCGCTGAAACGTAGCGACAAATAGACCGGCGACAAAGAGCACCAAAAAACAGAAAGCAACCTGGAGGGCAATCATCCCGTGCATCAGGCGCTGCCGCGAATGCGGATCGTCGCCACCCTTCAGCACGCTCACCGGCTTCACGGAGGAAGCCCGCAGGGCAGGCAGAAGCCCGAATAGCAGGACGACCACCAAAGTGAGACCCGCAGCAAACCCGAGCACGCGCCAGTCGGCGGGCAAAACCAGCCGCGCAGGATTATCCGGCGGATTGATCATGCTCACCACGAACGGAGCGGACCACCAGGCAAATAAGGCTCCGCTCGCGGCGGCCAAAAAAGCAAGCAGCGCACTCTGCACCAGCACCATCTGCAGCAGCCGCCCCCGCCCTGCGCCAATCGAAACACGCAACGCCATCTCACGGGCCCGCGCAGTAGCCTGAGCCGTCATCAGGTTCGCTACGTTCGCGCAGGCGATTACCAGCACCATGAGCACCAACCCACCGAGAATGGCAAGGGCATCGCGATAGTCCCTCTGCATCGCGGATGCACCGGTAGGGGCGGGTTCCATCAACATCCGATTGTTCAGTACATTTCTCAATGTCTCCTGGGACAAGCCAGTCTCGCCGCTCAGTCGATTGACTTCGAAGGCATGGCTCACCGCCGCCAGCTTTTCCCTGAACGGCTCAACCGGAACTTCGGGGTTTAGCACAACCATTGTTCGGAACGGCGTTGAGTCGGGTCGGGTGACGCTGCGATGCATCATCACAGGGAGGAAGATGTCGACGATCGTGCCTCGCTCCGTCCCTGTAAACTTCTTCTCACTGACGCCTACGATCTCGTAAACACCGTCGCCTATATGTACAGTTCGCCCGAGAACGTGAGGATCGCGCCCAAAGCGCCGGCACCAATAGTCGTAGGAGAGCACGGCGAAAGGAGCCGCTCCCGCCTTGCGATCGTCATTCACGCTCAGCAATCGGCCCAGCACCGGTTGAATTCCAAAGGTAGAGAACATTGCTCCGGAAACGTATTGCAGATTGGCCTTTTCCATCTCCTCATCTGTCTTGTAGGTCACGTCGGAGCGGTCCGCGTAGGAAAGCGCAATCAGTTCCGCTTGCCCCTTAGCGGCAGCCCGCATCAGTTGAAAGCAAGGATAGGCCCAGGAATCCCACTCTCCGGGCTTATTGTCAAAACCCATACCCTGGCGCGACAAAACATAAAGCCTCTCTGGATGGGCCACCGGTAAGGGGCGGAGCAGCAATGCATCAATCAGCCGGAATGCCGCGGTGCAGGCTCCGATGGCCAGAGCCAGGGAGAGGATGGCCGCAGCGGAAGTCACCTTGTTGCGGTTGAGCTGCCGCCATCCAAAGACAACGTCGGCGCGCAGCGAATCGAGCCATCCGACTACCCGGACGTCGTGACTCTGCTGCTGCTGGCGCACCGCTGCCCCAAACGCGCGCCGCGCTGCTTCCGGATCGCGGCCCTGCTCAATCGCCTCGGCAATGTGAGATTCGAACTCCTCCTCGATCTCACGGTTCAAGCGATCGGCTCGAAACACATTGGAGATGCGCGACCACAGAGACATATCACACCGTCCTCAAAACGCGATTCACTGCCGAAGTAACTGCCTGCCAGCGAGACTCCTCGGCCGCCAGTTGCTTATGACCCGCCGCTGTGAGTTCGTAGATACGCGCGCGCCGTCCGGTTTCCTTTGTGATCCACTTGGCGCGAATCCACCCCGCCTCTTCCATCCTGTGCAGCGCCGGATAGAGCGAGCCTTCCTCGGCACGCAATACGTCTCCCGACAATTGACTGACGGCCGACATGATGGCATATCCGTGCAACCAGGGCCTGCGCGAGAGGATTTTCAGCACTAAAAGATCAAGAGAGCCTTGCAGGGAGTCCAGCTTTGCCATATTTAGATATCTATATATAGCTGTCTAAATAGGGATGTCAAGTGTCGCATGGCAAAACCGGCTTCTCGGGCAGAATAGGTTTTTAGGTGCCGACGGGTCCGTCGCCCTTTCCCGAAACCCGATTCGAACGGCATTGGGCCTTTTGAAGCTAAAAAAGCCTGAACAAACCGCTCTTCTGCGGAATTTGTATAGATGAGTCTTCGTTTTGGAGGACGCCCCGTTTGACTCTGCCAAGCACGGGCACACCTGGCATGGCCGACAAGACATACTTAATACGGTTTAAACCGCCCGAGATCAGCACTCAGGTCGTGGTTGCAGAGAGTGCGCAAATCTACGGTGAGCATCTCGTCCTCGTGAACTCGAAAGGCAAGTTGGCTGGCCTGTTCCTGCTGGAGATAGTTGATGACTGGTCCGAGTTGTCTGACTAAAAAGAAGGTTTTTCGGGCCAGCAGGGATTGCGGGAACAAGCGGAGCGGCAGGAACGTACCGGTATAGAACGGCCTAAAATTGCGGTCGGGCGAAGGCAGGTGAGGAGAGATGAAGCGAGATCTGCGGTTTGCGATTCGGATGCTTTTGAAGCAGCCCGGCTTTAGCCTGATCGCAGTTCTCACCCTGGCGCTGATCGGGGCGACTTCCGCGGTGTTCAGTTTGATC
Source organism: uncultured Acidobacteriaceae bacterium (assembly GCA_963743365.1). GTDB lineage: Bacteria > Acidobacteriota > Terriglobia > Terriglobales > Acidobacteriaceae > PALSA-350. Next base: position 679,877 of record CAVUQE010000028.1, on the reverse strand, counting down.
CAGGGGGTGTTGTTGACGCCACCCCCTACAAGGGAAATTCGGAGTTCGCTTGATGGGATGACAAGGTTTAGAGCTGTTATTCAACTCTAACCTCGGTTAGTCGGATGGGAAGATTCGCTAAAGCGGCTACGTTGGAGCTAACGGCCCATTGTTTTCGGCTTAGGTACGCCTCGACAAGGGGCACCCGCCCTATCTCATTTGGGTGCTGTTAGGACACGGGGCTTTCAAAGGGGTGGTGTGAAGCGGCCGTCTACTGCGGTCCAGCCAGCGTCGACCAAGGTTAGGGTCCCGGTGACGAAAGAGGCGGCGTCGGAGGCTAGATAGACGATGGGTCCGGCCATCTCATGCGGTTTTGCCCAGCGACCGAGGGCGCTCTTCTTGGCGTAAGCGTCGTACCAATCACGATTCGCGACAATCGGGGCCGTCAGGGGCGTGTCGACGACGCCCGGGCCGATGGCGTTGACACGGACTCCGCTGGGCCCCAGTTCGGCCGCTAAGGTTCGGCATAGCTGTACGACTCCGGCCTTGGTAGCAGAGTAGACACCCTGACCGGGTTCGACGGTTAATGCGCGGATGCTGGCCATGGCGATGATGCTGCCACGGCCGCGCTTGGCCATATTCCGGCCGGCAGAGGTGATGAGACGAAATGTTCCCTTAAGATTGAGCGAAACTACCCGATCGAACTCTTCTTCGGTCATTTGTAACAGTGGCTTGCGCACATTGATCGCCGGCGTGCTGACCAGCACATCGAGGTCCGGCACGGCGTTGATGGCATGCTTGACCACTTCGGCATCGCGGATGTCGAGTATTTGCGAAGTGGCCAAGCCGCCGCTGGAACGAATGGATTCTGCAACCCGGGATGCCGCTTCGGCATTCAGATCAGCACAGATGACTTCGGCACCATGCGCACCCAGCCCCAATGCGGCTGCTTCACCGATGCCACTGCCGGCACCGACCACCATTGCCTTGCGGCCGGACAGGTCAAAAAGCTTCTTGTAGTCGAACAATGGCTTACTCCATATCCGGCATAGCCGGGAGAACGAGGGGGAGGGCGGTCCGCGTTGCTAGTGAATTCGCCGAGGTGTCCTACGGAGGAAGGACTTCGAGCCGCGCGGAGACGGAGGGACGCTGACTTTCCGGACCCTGCTCAAAGACGGCTTCGCCGAAGCGTAGAGCGCTCATGAGCAGGCTGGCACTGCGCTCCATCGCGTTGCGAATATGCATGGCAGCCATTTGACGGGCCTGTTCCGGATCACGCATGCGAATGGCTTCGACCAGGCTCAGATGTTCCTTCACCAGCGCCGGGCCATAGGAATCGAAGGGCAGCCCCAGATAGAAGAAGCGCATGAGGCGCACGTGCACATTGCTGACGACGTCGGAGAACTGCTTGTTTCTCGTGGAATGAGCGATGAGGCAGTGCAGCTGATAATTCCGCTTAATGAACTGACGGTAGCTTTTGCGATCGCCGACCTGGTATTCGTAGGCCGCCAGGGCGGCCATCTCGACGAGATCTTCTTCGCGGGCGCGCTCGGCGGCAAACGCGGCCGCAGCGGGTTCGAAGATCATCTGCAGTTCTTCCAGGTTATGAAACTCGGCCACAGAGAGAGGGGCGATGGTGTAGCCGCGGAAAGGAATGATTCGGATTAAGCCATCATTTTCCAGGCGTCGACAGGCTTCCCGGACGGGTGTGCGGCTGGCGTTGTAGTGGCGGCCAAGCTCTGCTTCAGAAAAGGAAGCTCCCGGGGACAGCTCACATTCGACAATATCCTGGCGAACTTTGTGATAGAGCCGGTCAACGAGAGTTTGCATCCGGCTACTGGTTTAGCAAGTGCATACGGTGCGTGTCAAGGATTGTAGCGATCGGTATACCGAGTGTTGACGGATTATTGAGTCCGGTGTACAGTCAGCATACGTTGGAAAGACCGAAACGCATTTTCATGATCGACAGCCACTTATTCCCTTGTTGTCGCCACTTCGCAGCCCACTCGCCTTGTTATAGCTGCGCGCCACAGGTATCCCTGTTGGCTTGGGAGTAAATTCCCGGTTCCCGGCCCCGGCAGCGCTTTTTTTGACCACGAAGCAGTGAACACACGACAATCCGGAGAGTGATCATGCGTTCCAGGTATCTACTTGCGGCGTTTCTCTTCTCTATTCTGGCGTCTGGTCCTGGGACTAGCGTCTGGGGTCAGTACACTACAGGAACCATTACCGGGACGGTCACGGACTCAACCGGAGCAGCCCTGCCCGGCGCCACTGTCCAACTGAAGAATCAGGACACGAGTGAAACTCGCACCTACAAGACCGGCGCGGCGGGCGACTACGTCTTTCCGGCTTTGGCCCCGGGAAAATACGACGTGACCGTCACTGCTCCCGGCTTTGAGCAGGCGACCACGACGGTTACTGCCTCCAGCAGCCAAACGGTTCCGCAAGACTTCTCGTTGAAAGCGGGTGCGGAGAGCACAACCGTTGTGGTGGACTCTTCGGCGGCGGCCTTGAACACCACTGGGGCCGAACTGCAGACCACGCGGTCTACAGAGGAGTTGGAGCAGCTGCCAACACCGAACCGCAGTCCATCCGACCTGGTAACGTTTGTTCCGGGGGTGACGCCCGTTTACAGTCCTGGCTTCGGCGCCCTGGTTGCCGTCAGCGGAGCGCAGACGGGTTTTATCTCCCCGTATGGCAGCCGCGCACGAGCCTCTGCGGCTTCGCTTGACTACACGGACATCACAGACTGGGAATTCGGGGGCATTGCTCTGGGCACGCAGCCCACCGTCGATATGGTTTCCGAATTCAAAGTGATCGCCGGACCTTTCCCCGCCGAATATGGCGTCGAGGCGGCAAACATCGTCGAAGTAACGAAAAGCGGCACCAATAACCTGCACGGCACCGCCTACGACTACATCCAGAACGACTACTTCAACGCTCGCGATTACTTCGATACCACCGGCAAGCCCACGCCGATCAAACAAAACAACTATGGCGCTTCCGCCGGCGCGCCGCTGTGGCGCAACCGCACATTCCTCTTTGCAGGATTTCAGAAGATAAGCACGCGCGGCGCCGGCTCTACGTTCACCTTTCCTGTTCCGACGGCAAGCGCGCTGGCCAGTGCGACCGATCCGCTTGCGCTCAAACTCTTTCAGGCCAATGTGCCGCTGCCGGCCAACGCGCCCGCGGGCGCTTCCAGCGCCAACATCACGGAGACGATGACCTCTCCGAACGACAGCTATCTCTATCTGATTCGCGGCGACCATCATTTCACGGCCAATCATTCGCTGGCCGTACGCTATCTCTACAGCAAGGGGACTGCTGTTCTGCCTTACGCCGGAACCATCAATTTTCTGCCCGGCTTTGGAGCCGACTTCGACACCGGCGCACACAGCGTCAATCTCACGGACACATATCTCTTCGGCAGCAACAAAGTGAATGAGCTCCGTGTCGCCTATGGCCGGTCGCAAGCGGAGTTCAACTCGCAGGCTTCTGCCGACATCCCCCGCATCGATTTTTTAAATGCTTACTACAGCTTCGGCGAGGCGCAATTCTTTCCTCAGGGACGTCTCTTCAACACCTATCAGGTCAATGACACCTTCAGCTGGATACATGGCCGGCACTCGCTCAAGTTCGGGGCCGACGTGCGCTACATCCAGGACAACTCCAGCAGCACCACCAGCGGCGGTGTGCGGGGCACTTTTGCTTTTACCTCGTTAGACAGCTACCTCGCCGGACAGCCGGTGGCGTGGTCCCGTGTCTTTGGCTCGACGTACGAGGGCTATCGCATGTGGCTGCCCGGCTTCTTTGCCCAGGACGAGTGGAAGGCTCTGCCCAACCTGACCATCAACTACGGAGCGCGCTACGAGATTCAAGGCGGTATGAACGAGGTCCACGGCCTTATCTCCGAATTGGATCCTAACCTGCAGGGAGTCGCCGTGGGAGAAGCCGGCACCGGCGCCCTGGGTGCATTCCGGACTGGCAATCCCGGCATCGCGGCGAACTATGGCAACTTCTCTCCCCGGCTTGGCTTCGTATGGAATCCGGAAAACAGCAAGTTGCTGGTGCGCGGCGGCTACGGGGTTTATTTCGACACCCAGAACTTCGCCCTCCTGGCAAATACGCGCTTCGGACCGCCGCTCAACTACACCGTTTCCCTCGGTGCGACGCAGTTCGCAGGGGGCAACTCCTTTGACAATATTGTGAATGGCGTCGCGCCGATCGAGACGGACACGACCGCACAGCTCGGATCCTTCGGATCGCTGACCAACTTCGGCAGCATCACTTCCGTGACTAAGCATCTATCCAATCCGTACACGCAGAACTATACCCTTGGACTGCAATATCAGTTGGGGACAAAGACTGCGCTAAGCGCCGATTACTTCGGCAGTGTCAGCAGAAAGCTCACTGACCTTGGGCCGATCAACTCGGTGGCTTCCCCTCCTGCTGCTCCTCAAACGCTGGCGCAGGAGCAGGCCTGCATCGGAGTTCCTTCTGCTCCCGGCCCCTGCACGCTCACGTCGAATGCTGAATACGGTCCCGGCAACAATCGCATCGATCCCCGGTTCGACCAGGTAGATATGCTGGCTGCCACCGGCGGCTCCAATTACAACGCCCTGGCTTTGCAGTTGAAGCAGCATGCCTTCTACGGATGGGAGGTGCAGGCTTCTTATACGTACTCCAAATCGCTGGACGACGATTCCGATTACAACCTGGCACAAATCAGCAATGAAGAGAGCTTCCCCCAGGGACAGAGCGCCGCGCTGCACAGGTTCGAGTACGGTCCCTCTGACTTTGACGTCACGCACCGCTTTCTCCTCACCACGGTCTGGTCTTTACCGTGGTACAAAACGCAGAGTGGCTTGGTGGGACATGTGCTAGGCGGCTGGGTCTTCTCCACTGTTACTGGTTACCAGACAGGTGTTCCGGCAACTCTCTATTCCGGGTCACGGTCTGGCCTGCCTGATCCCACGACGGGCGCACAGATTTCCATCTCTGACGTAAACCTGGACGGCAACCTGGTGCAGACGACAGGCAGCGACAACACGCGCGCCTCACTCAATCCGGGGGGCAAGAACTTTAAATTCGGCAATCCCTCCACCATTCCGGCGCCGCAAGACCGCGGTGTGGGCGGACTTGCCGGGGACACCAACGCAAGCAACTTCAAGTACGTTCAGACGCTGGTTGGCAATAACGGAACGCTGGGCCGCAATACCTTCCGCATGAATCCCCTTCCCCAATACGACTGGTCGCTTTCCAAGAGCACGCGCATCGTCGAAGGTGGTTTTCTCGGCTCCGGCCCGTTGAACTTCGAGTTGCGCCTGGATGCTTTCAACGTCTTCAATACTCCGTTCCTCACGGCCACGGGATACCAGACATGGAACAACCTTGCCAACTCCTCTTTTGGCCTCTATAACACGGCGGGCAGCCCGCGATACCTGCAGATTGCCGGCAAGATCAACTTTTAGATTGCGGAAATTTTATGTCCAGGTCTGTTTTATTTCTGCTGCAGAAAGAGTCTGCTCCGAGCAGAAAAGCAATTCCTCAGGGGCTAAAGCCCGTCGTATTCTCAATCGTCTACGGCCCGACTAAAGTCGTGCCCTGGTACAAAACATAAGTTCTTCTGCAACCTGTAAGCGCGACCTGTTTTTTAATTAAATGCGTACGGCCTGAAGGCCGTACCCTGCAACAACCAGAGGGCCTCTTACGGAGATTCGATGACGAAGCAAAGCCTTTCTCCTAGCGTCCAGGAGGCTGTTCTCAAGCGAGTCGAAGAGACGGGCTCGGAGATGATCGGCTTTTTGCAAGAGCTCGTGCGTATTCCTACGGTGAATCCGCCGGGCGAGCACTACGTAGCAAACGCGGAACTCATCGGGGGCAAGCTCAAGGAACTGGGCTACGAGACACACTACATTGCGGCAGAAGGTTGTCGTGAGCACACGGAAGAATATCCGCGTTTAAATGTGCTGGGAAGAATAGAGGGTTCACGGGCGCGTCCTTGTTTGCACTTCAATGGGCATTTCGATGTGGTCCCCGTGGGTGAAGGCTGGACGGTCGATCCGTTTGGAGCGGAGATAAAAGACGGAAGGCTGTATGGACGCGGGGCGTCTGACCAGAAGGCTGGTATCGCCGCATCAATCTTTGCCATCGAAGCCATTCGCCGCTGCGGGCTGCGCTTGCAAGGGACCGTAGAGCAGAGCGGCAGCGTGGATGAGGAGAGCGGAGGATTTGCCGGCGTCGCCCATATGGCGAAGCTAGGATGGATCAGTCAGGACAAGACGGATTTCGTCATCATCACCGAGCCCACGAACGTGGATCGTCTCTTCCTCGGACACCGCGGAGTCTATTGGTTCAAAGTGACTACTCATGGACGGATCGCTCACGGGAGCATGCCGCATCTCGGCATCAGCGCGGTCGATCATCTGGCCGATTTCCTGTATGACGTCAATCATCAGCTGAAGCCTTCGCTGGCCCTGCGCAAGACCGCGGTTCCGGTAGAACCGCCGGGGTCGCGATACGCCAGCATCAATGTAAACGCGGTGTTTGGCGGGCAGCCGGAAAATGGCATGCAGACGCCTTGCGTCATCGATCGATCTGGAGCGATTTTCGATCGCCGATTTCTGGCAGAGGAGAATTTCGACGAAGTGCGAGCGGAGGTGAAGGCGCTTCTCGAACAGCTCCGGGGGAAGAATCCCGATTTCAAGTACAACATGGAAGACTTGATGATCGTGCAGCCGGTGCAGACTGACCCCAAGTGCGAGTTGGTGACCGCGGTTTCCGAGAGTGCGGAGCAGATTTTCGGCAGGCCGCCGGAGCTCGCCGCCAGCCCGGGCACGTATGATCAAAAACACGTGGTGAGGGTGGGAAACGTGCAGCAATGCATTGCCTACGGGCCGGGAATCTTGGATCAGGCACACTTGCCTGACGAGTATGTCCTGGTCGAAGACGTCATCACGTCGGCCAAAGTCATGGCGCTGACCGCGCTGCGGCTTTTGGGAACGGAATAGCCGCACCGCATGAATCTCTACCTCACCGCGCTGATTGCCTACTCCATCCTGCTGATGGGTCTGGGCCTGGTTATTAGCCGGCGGGTAAAGACCTCATCTGACTTTCTGGTGGCTGGGCGCAGCTTCGGTGTGGGGATGCTTTTCACCACCTTTTTTGCAGCCAATATCGGCGCCGGGTCTACCGTGAATGCTACCGGGCTGGGCTACCGCTACGGCCTCTCTGCCTGGTGGTGGGTTGGTTCCGCCGGCATCGGCGGTTTCTTCCTGGCACAGTTCGTCGGCCCGCGCATCTGGACGATCGCCAAGGAGCACAATCTCAGCACCCTGGGCGATTACCTGGAATTCCGCTACAACAAGGGCGTCAAAGCGGTGATCGCGGTGCTGCTCTGGATCGGAACGCTGGCGTTGTTAGCCGCGCAGCTCATCGCCATCTCGACCATCCTTAACGTCTCCATCGGTACGTCGAAGTGGATTGGATGCCTAGTCGGCGGAGTGATAGCCATCGTTTACTGCACTGCAGGCGGCCTGGTCTCGTCAACGTTTGTCAACATCTTTGAACTCACCGTCACTATGTCGGGCCTTCTGCTGGCCGTGCCGTTTGCGCTGCACACGGTTGGCGGCTGGAGCCACATTTTTTCCGTCGTCGCGGCGCAGCCCGGCAAGGGCTTCATGCTCAGCTTCACTGGAGTGGGGCTAAAACAGATCCTCGGCTACCTCGCCATCCTCGCGCCGTCTTTCATCGTTTCGCCGGGCCTGGTGCAAAAGCTCTACGGCGCGCGTGATGTAAAAACCGTGCGCATCGGTATCACCCTCAATTCAGTAGCGCAACTTTTGTTCGCCTTCGTCCCTGCCATCCTCGGACTCTGCGCCTTGGTGGCTGTTCCGCATCTGGCCTCATCTGACCTGGCTCTCCCTGCTGCGATGAAGTTGCTGCTTCCTACCTGGCTCGGCATGTGGGCCATGGCTTCTATCTTCTCCGCTGAGCTCAGCGCGACGGGAGCCATTCTCTTCATGCTCTCTACATCGCTGGCCATCGATCTGCACAAGACATTTGTGAACCCCGGCATCTCCGAGCGCCGTTTATTGGCCGCTAACCGGATCTCATCGGTGACCGCCGGAGTGGCGGGAATTTTTCTCGCCATTCGGCTGCCTACGATTCTCGCGGCGGTGCAGATTTTTTATGGACTTCTCTCTGTCTCTCTCTTTGTTCCGGTCATCGCCGGTCTGTACTCGCGGCGCGTAGTGTCGAAAGCCGCGCTGGCCAGCATTTTTGCAGCCATCGCTTCCATGCTGGCCGCGATGCGCCTGACCCAGAACCATGGTTGGTGGTTATTATCTCCTCAGGCAATCGGGATCCTTGCGGCGGCGGTGGTGATGCTGGCCTTTCGTTTTCTGGCTCCTGCTGTGGTTGAGAAATCTGTTCTAAGCACGAGGTGAGGAATGAAGCGTCGTGATTTCCATCGCGCCCTTATGGGTCTTCCGCTGGCTGCGACTATCCCAGGGTTTGGCTTGGCCACTGCATTGGCGGAAGGCGCCGCGGAGAGTGAAGTTCCCGGCGGTTCAATTACCGATGTTTCCGGGCTGAAGGTCGGGCATTGCACGCTGACGGAACGTCCTACAGGCTGCACCGTAATTCTGTGCGATAACGGTGCGGTGGCCGGCGTGGACGTGCGTGGAGCGGCTCCGGGGAGCCGGGAGACCGACCTGCTGAATCCTGTCAACGTGGTCGAGAAAGTGAATGCCATCGTTCTGTCGGGCGGGAGCGCGTATGGGCTGGATACCGCGACGGGAGTCATGCGCTACCTCGAAGAGCACAAGATGGGCTACCCGATTGGTTCGCTAGGCGTAGTGCCAATTGTGCCCGCCGCGATCCTGATGGACCTGGGGGTTGGAGGCTTTAGTATTCGCCCCAATGCCGATTCAGGCTATAAGGCGTGCCTGGCGGCAAGTTCGGGACCGGTGGAAGAGGGTTGTGTGGGGGCCGGGGCCGGAGCGACGGTGGGCAAGATGTTCGGTCCCAAGTTCAGCATGAAGTCCGGATTGGGCACAGCGAGCGTAAAGATCGGCGATACGGGGGTCGTCGTAGGCGCCGTGGTCGCGGTGAACGCCGTGGGCGATGTGCGGAATCCGTTGACACAAAAGATCATCGCTGGGGCGCGCAGCGAGGATGGCAAGGGATTCCGCGATGCGATGGCGCAAATTCTTGGCGGCTATGCCGTGGTGCATTCTCCTGGACAGAACACGACCATCGGTGTGGTCGCGACCAACGTGCGGTTCAGCAAGACCAAGATGACCAAGATCGCACAGATGACGCACGATGGATACGCGCGGGCGATCAATCCAGTGCACACGTTGTTCGACGGCGATACGGTGTTTGCCTTGTCCACCGGAACCGCGGAAGTCGAAGCCGATGAGAGCGCGATTGGAGCCATCGCCGCGGTGGTAATGGCTCGCGCCATTGCGCGGGCGGCGATGCAGGCTACCAGTCTGCCGGCTTTGGGTTTGCCGGCGTGGCGCGACTATGTGAAAGCGTCATGATTACGGACACAATGTTTGTAATAGCGCGCAGGCGATGTTGCATAGCTAGGCTTTCCACGCTTCCTCGAATCATGCCGTAGCTCCCTCTCCTGGGTTACGGACGGAACCTCACAGCTCACTTTAGAAAACGAGGGTTTCTATGCGAAGGATGTCCGGCCTTCTTGCGTTCCTGCTTTCACTCCTTGCGCTAACCTTCAGTATCCCTGCGGCGGCCCAGCACGGTACGAACGAACCCGCGGGATTGTTGATTCACCTCAAGACCGGTGTGACGCTGAACTACGTGGTTCAGGGCAATCCGGATGGCCCGGTCATTGTCCTGCTGCATGGCGCGGGCGATTCGTGGCACTCCTTTGAGCGCGTGCTTCCTCTTCTGCCGGAGAATTATCGGGTTTATGCCATCACGCTGCGCGGTCACGGCCTATCGGACCATCCGGCGACAGGGTATTCACGAGCAGATTTTGCCGGCGACATTCTCGACTTCATGAACCAGCTCAACATTCATCACGCCACGCTGGTGGGACATTCGCTGGGCAGCTTTGTAGCGCAGAAAGTTGCCGAGCTGGATACTGACCACCTGAGCCGGCTTGTGCTCATCGGTTCGGGTCCGGGGATTGCAAAGAATCCCCAAGCAGAGGAGGAGATTCGTAAGAGCTTTGCCCAGATCCAGGATCCCATTCCGTACACATTTGCGCGGGATTTTCAGGCGAGCACCATCTACAGTCCTGTCCCGGCATGGTTCTTCGAAAGGATGGTTGCCGAGGCAGAGCTTGTTCCGGCAAGCACCTGGCATGGTCTGGGGCAAGGAATTACCGCTCCGGAGCAGGTGGATGAACTACGAAAGATTCGCGTGCCCACGTTGATTTTTTGGGGCGATAAAGACTCGATCTTCCATCGCGAGGACGAGGATATATTGCTGAGGACCATTCCTCACGCTACGCTCAAGGTGTTTCCCGACACCGGCCACGCGCTGCATTGGGAGCGGCCGGAGAAGTTTACCGAGGACTTGCTGCAATTCATCGCGTCCACGCCGGCGTAGCGTCCCTTTCCGGATTTGCTATCGAGGTCAAAAATTATGTCAGGCAACGAACCACTCTCAATCACGGAGAACGAGGTGTCCGCGCTCGAAGACGTACTGCAGTTTCCTTTGGCAGACGCTCTCTTCGGGCGGCGATCGCGTCGATTTTTTCGCGGCGCATCCATTCCAGATGGTGCATTGCAGTATGAGTCCAGGTATGAGCCGTTGCCGCTTTCGCGACTGGAGCGTTTGCTGGTGCTGGTGGCGATGGGCGGAGTTACCGGCTGGTCGAACCTGGTCACGCGCCACGACCGCTACGCACCGCATCTATCCAACTACTCTGGTTCTGCCAGTGGGCGCACCCTCGCATCGGCAGCCGGATTCCAAACGAGTGAGATATTTTTCACCGATGACTCCGGTACCTACATCTTCGCGACCAGGGATTTTCCACCGCCGGTGCCGCGCGACGCCGAAGGACGAACCGGTCTGAGAGATTTGCTGGAGGCGCATGAAAGTAGAATCCGCAAGATCTCAGAATGACCGCATCTATCTTCCGCGCCGCGAGCCTTACATGGAGGGCCACAACACGTGGGTAGCGAATGCTCCAGGTTCGCTGCTAGCCTTCCCTGTCGGCGACCTTGCGCAACATACACTATTTAACCTGGCGTTCTATGTGCAGAATGGCTTTTGCATCTATGACGACATCAATCATCGGCAGATTCCAGGCATGGAGAAGTTCGGCGATCTGGTCGATTTGAAGAACCCTTATCCGCTTTCATTCCTGGACCAGTATTCGCTGGCGGAGCTCTCCGCAGAGCTTGCTATTTCTTCGTTTAATGGACAGCTCATGCTGCAGGCGCTCGGTCTTGGAGGTTGGAGCTTCGATGGAATTGACCGGCTGTCGATTCTCGGCGCCAGCGGCGATCCCGCCGTTCCTGGGTTAGGGTTCCACGTTGCTACCGACTCTCGCTGGGCTCTGCCCAATCCGACAGGCCTAGAGGGCGTGTTCACGGCTTATACGCCACCACATTACTCGGATATGTATGCCGCGACGGACGCGCTCATCGAGCGGAAGTTTGGGATTGGAGGGCCGTTTCATCCGGATACTCCGGGGCCTTGGAATGACAGCCCGCGAGTGCGAAGGAGTGCCCAGGTTCATGATGCGCAGTTTCGTGAGTGCGTTGCGCTACAGGCGCAGTATATGTATGAGACGTTTGGGAAATTTCCCGCGACCATTCCGTCGGTTTACATACTGATGTATCTGCAGGCGCATCATTTGGATCTTGAGTTTTATGATGCTAAGTTTGCTCCGGGTGCTTACTTGCGGACACACCGGGAGCACCTTGCCCAATGGCATGGTGCGAGCAGAGAGATTGCGAAGGAGGTTTGACGGACGGAATAGATCCCGTCCCTCCCTTTTCGTTGTTAAGGGGAAAGGGATACCGCAGGTCCCTCGGCTGCGCTCCCACGGCACGCCGGGGCAGGCGGGATGACACAGGTTTAGGGTTGCTACTTATTCCAACCTCGGTTAATGGGGTGTGAAGATTGCGCCAAATTGCTTTTGCGCAACCAGTAAAGATCTTTCCTTCTTGTTCGCGCTGCCTCGGGTTTACGTCTTAGGTTGGCCGATCAGATAGACACACGTTAGCCAGGTTCCCTCGCCGCGGGCGTAGCCGGCTTGCCAATCATATTGAGGGAAGCTGCTGGTTAGGGCTAAGAGCTCTTCTGGGGTTCGGGTGCGAAGGCAGGAGACGAGACCGTCCCACAAAACGACCAGCGGGATCATCGGGATCAGGTAGGTCAACAAGAGTCTCGACCAGCGGAACGGCCGCATCTTTGGAGTGAGGAGCCAGGTGAAGAGCGGCATCAGCAACATGGTCGCAAAGGATCGCAGAGTGGGCGTAGTTACTTCGGCGGTCGCGAAACCTTCCCTACAGCGCACGGCGTCGGCCAAAACAGCGCGCGCAAGTGTGTCGGGAAAATGATGGAAGGAAGAAAAAATTGTGCGAAAACCCGGCAACGAATCAGGAACAGAAGCAGCATCGACAGAAAAGCTGACGCAACTCACAGCGCCACCCATGCGAGCCTGGAGAACGCCGCTGGGAAACTTGTCCGTTAAAACGACACTGAGCGGCGCGTGGCCGGCCAAGGCTGTACGCCAGGCAGGGCTTAACCACGGGCCTCCGCCGCCGGAACAGAGATCGATCACGCGCTCGGCGCCGCAAGCTTCGATGGCGCGAAAGATCTCCGCCTGAATGGGACGATAGATGTCTCCCCGGCTGGTGATCGCTTCCAGAAAATCAGTGGCTCCGTGACGGACGACCTGCGGACACCAGGGCAGATCGAGGAATTCAAAAAGGTGAAGACGGCGCAAGCTGATTATTGCCGATCTCTCCACAGGGCCATGGCGCCGAGCAAACCCTCTTCGTTGGAGATGATCTTGATATCGTCACCGTGCTTGAGCGTTACTTTCTTGGCGTTGCCGCCCCCGATGTACAGCGTGTCCCAGTTGAAGGTCGCGGCTGTCTGCTCGATCGCCCGTTTGAGGAGCTTATTCCAGCGCTTCACACCGTACTTCCCTAGCCCGCGCTTGCCCAGATATCGCTCATAGGTCTTTTTGCGCCACGGGTGATGCCCCAGTTCGAGGCCGGGGCAGAGGGCGCCCTCGGTGAATAAGGCTGAGCCCATGCCAGTGCCGAGGGTAATGACCAGCTCGACCCCGTGGCCCTGGATTACAGCGTACCCGCCCACAGCACAATCGTTGGCCATCCGCACTGGTTTGCCCCATCGCTTTTCCAGGGTTTTGGCCAGGGGAAAACCAATCCATCCTGGGTCAAGGTTTGCGGCAGTGAGCGTCTTGCCCTGCTTGATCACTCCAGGAAACCCGACGGAAACCCGGTCAAAGAGCGGAACACTCACCTTCAGTTCGTCGAGCGCGATCAGAATGGCAGTGGTGGTTGCTGGACTTGGAGTGGGCACGCGCAGCCGTTCGCTGATCGGCTTGCCCTCGGGGCTCAGCGCCTGGATCTTTAAGCCGCTGCCACCAATATCGATTGCCAGAGTGATCGGACGTGCCTCATCACCTGTACGTCGCCGAACTACCTTGGAAGCCGCTTTAGCCATAGTCCCCCGGAGCCTAAACCAGTTGCCATTCTAGACGCCGGACGCCGTTTGCCGAATAGCGAGGAGGTATCAAGGTACCGCGCTGCTTAACAGCCGGTTCCCGGGCGGCACTGTCCCCTGGCAGTGGCAGGCTCCAGCGTTGCCGTGGACACGAAGCCACCAGGGCTAAAGCCCTCAGTTGATAAGCCGGAGCGTTCCCGCGGGTTTGAAAACCCGCTCCCCCGGACTAAAGTCCGGGGCTGGCACACCGGCAATGCTTTTGCGCGCCCTGTTACGCGGCTGGCTTATTTGGCTAGCGCTCGCTTTTCACGTTTTGCGGGCTTGGCCGCGGGCTCTTTCATCTTTCCGATGCGATAGCCCGATTCTTCAGCCTGCTCGCCGGCTTCCTGAACCGCTTGTTCGATCTCCCCTATCGATTTCAGGCTGGATTTTGCGACTGATTTTGCAGTCTTGCCTGCACCGGCCTGCCGTGGGGCCGGCGGCTTGTTTGGTCCGCCCAACTGGAGAAGATCGGGCAAGTGCAACCACCACAGCATCTGCTCGTGCAGCTCCTTGTTGAAATACCACTCCCCGGCTGACTCGTTCACGCTGAGCAGCCAACGGGCGTCGGTGTCATCCCAGATAGCACGTGGAAGGCCCGCGAAATCATCGTCGGCAGCAGCCGTCTTCACCGGTTTGGCAGGCGTCAGGGTGAGATCCAGTAGAGCCAAGCGGACGCGGGCCGCCGCGCGCCAGCCATCCTCAGTGATTTCCGCAGCCAGCGAGAAGGCTCGGGCAAGGGGCTCGCGCAAGCGTAGCTTATCGAAGAGCGCCAACGCAGTGCCGGCGGTGTCCTTACCTCCGATGCTTCGCGCCATACCTTCGAGAACACTGAACGCAAGCACCGGACCCCAGATCGCCTTGGCGTGCAACTCCGGAGCGGCGCTGGGCAATACAGCCTTGGCTTCTGTTGACCAGGGCTCTGAGAGTTCAGCCTCGATCTTGGGCAGTCCAGCCGCGGCGTGCAGCTGGGGGCAAATCGCCAGCCAGGCATGGTTGGCGTCGACGTATGGTTGGCCGGCTTTTCGCGCATAGATGGCCAAACCTTCGCCGGCAAAGCGCAGGGTCAACCCCTGCAGCCGTTCGAAGAGCTGGGCAGCCGGTGTGGACGTCTCGGCCTCCTGCCCACAAGCGGGCAGCGGCTCGGCGCTGGTAGCGACCAAGGCAAAACTTTCCACTACATCGCTCTCCAGCAGCGAAACCAGCGACTGGTGCAGAGGAGCCAGCTCAAGCGCAAGCAGTGCCTCGTCCAGATTCGGTACACCGCGGCCGTTCAATGAGTCGCAGAGCAAATCCCAGCGGTAGTTCTCGTTCGGCCTCAACTCCCGCCAATCGAGGAAGACGTGGCAGTTATAGGCCTGCAATTCGAGGGAGTAACCCTGGGAGACGATCTTCGAGGCCCGCTCCAGGTGTTCCAGCCCGGTGGAATTATCGCGAAAAGCAAGGAAGAGGTTGCCGTCATTGGGCAGGCCAAACGCTCCGCCTAGCGACTGCTGGCGCAGGTGGCCTGCTCCCTTGTCAGCATAGGCGGCGGAGTGGTTGACCGTGCCGTACGTGGTGGCGAAGCGATTGTGATAAATGATCAAAGCCCGGTGCTCGCCGCGCCGGTTGGAGTAGGCGAAGACATTCTCATCCACGGAGCCGTCGGGCCGGTAGAAATCGTACAAGAGAAAATTCTCGCTCTCCGCGAACAACCAGCGCCGGTGCAGTAAAGGAGCGATCTCACGGTCGTGGCGATCCACCAGCCCGCGGTCGGGATCTTCCTGGTAGCGGGCACGGCGGAATTCCATGCCGTACTTCTCAGTGAAGCCTTCGATCTGCCCGTGGCCGAACATAGGCAGACCAGGAAGCGTAGACATCATGGTCGCCACCCCAAAGCACTTGTCACCATTCCCGAATTGGTCAATGGCCGTTCGTTCATCGGGATTGCTCATGAAGTTAACGTAGCGCTTGAGGATATCGGGATCGAACTCGATGGTGTTTTTGATCACCGAGCGATACTTGGCATTGTCCTCGTCGCGCATCATGTTCATGAAGGCGCTGTTGTAGACCCGATGCATGCCCAGGGTGCGGACGAAGTACCCTTCCATGAGCCAGAACGCTTCGGCCAGCAGCAGCGTACCAGGAACCTCGCGGGCCACACGATCCACTACTTCACGCCAGAACTCTTCCGGCATGGCCCGGTCGAAGTCGGCCTTGCTCATGCTGTATTCGGCACGGGAAGGAATGGCTCCGCCAGTGCCGGGGATGGGAAACCACAAGCGCTGAAAATGGCGCTTGGCCAGGGTCATTGCGGCGTCGAACCGGATGATGGGAAAAAGACGGGCGACGTGCAGGATGGTCTGTATCACCTGCTCGCGCGTGGCCGGGTTTAGATAGTCGAGTTGGGCGGTATCGTTCCAGGGGAAACTGGTGCCGTCGTTGCCGTGATAGACGTAGCGGGTATCGCCGGTCCACTTGTCGCGGCGGCGAAAGACCACCGCTGCATCGGATTGCTCATAGTAATGATCCTCAATCTTGATCTCCACCCGGCCATCGCGGGAGAGATCGGGTCCTTCGAAGCGGTAGGCGGGATAAGGGCTGTCGGGGCGAGACATGAACCATTCCGGGTGCTCGATCACCCAGCTTGAGTCGATGCCCATGTGGTTGGGCACCATATCGCTGGCCAGCCGGACGCCGTGGGCAAAGGCGCGGTCTCGCAGATGGCGGTAGGCCGGTTCCCCGCCCAGATCGTGGGCTATGTCGTAGCCGTACAGGGAGTAGGCCGAGGCGACCGCATCATGGTTGCCGCACAACTGCTTGATGGTCTGCGAGGCCGAGCTTCTCTCCCACACGCCAATAAGCCAGAGTGAGTTGATGCCGTGTCCCGCGAGGCGGCGCAGCTCTTCGTCGGGAATCTGGTCCAGGCGATGGATGTGGCGGCCGTAGTGGCGCGAGAGCTGCTCCAGCCATACGTAGGTGCTCTTGGCGATGAGCACGGTGGTCGGCATCCATTCCTGATCGGGGCTGAATCGTTCAGTTTCCTGGGCCGATTCCACGTACGACGGCACTTCCCCCTTCTTGTCAATATTCCAGGGAAAATTGCCCCTGCGGCCGGCATTGGCGCCGGGAGGATTGAAGCGCATCCAGATGGCGATGTCCTCTTCCTTGAGCACATCGATGGCCTGCAGAAGTTTGGCAAGTGCGTCGCCGATCAGATCAGCCCAGTGTTCGATGATGTAGGCGAGCTGGCCGCTAAGTGAGTCCGGCGATGCCAAAGCCGGAGCACGCAGCACGTCAATCAGGTTTTGCTGCTTCAGCGGAGGCCGGGTGCTGAAGAATTCGCGCAGCCCGGTGGTGATCTGCTGGTAACGCGTGACCGCGGCCAGAGATTGATCAGTGAAGAGCTCGGAGAACGGTTTGAAGGCGGGATTTGCGTTGGCCAGCCACAACAACGTCATCTCTTCAAAGGCCACTGCGCGATGCGGGATGCCATCCGTTGAACCTGCCAGCCATTCCGCGGGGGCCTTTTCCTGGCGATAGACGTCAACGGTGGGAAATTGCTCCACAAAAGCCAGGATGGTCTTGTCCAGTTCCTCTTTGCCGAGACGGCCATCAAACCACTCCAGCGCACCGGCCATGACCTTAGGATCCAGGCGCTTGCGGTAATACTCGACCAGGGCGTGGCTCATCTCGTCGATAAGACCCATGGCGTAGAGTGCGCCCGGCTGGATGGTCTGGGTGGGGTCTTTTTCGGCTCCACGGCGCTCGTTCATGCGGAAGGCGAACTCCCGGCTGGCGCTGAGATTGGCAAAGACTACATTGCCACTGAAAGAAAACAGTTTCTGGCTGAACTCATAACGATCGCGTGCTTCACGTGAGACATGAAATTCCATTTCTTACCCTTCCCAAAACTGCAGTTTTGAGCGTTTCCACTTCGCACGGTCAAGCTCGGCGAAATGCGGCTTTTCCTGTTGAGAAGCCACGCCGGAGGCCGTTGCTCGGTAAACACCAGAAGTGAAAATGCTGTAGCCAGACACTCTGTTCGATGCGAAATTTCGCCCCGGCAACCGCATAAAGCGAGGCAATGTACCTAAACAGGCGCAAATCGGCCCGTTGACCCGGATTTGGCGCCATGTGGGGCCAGCGAAGGGAGTTATGCGCGGTGCACTGGCCGCCATTGGCCGCGCTGAATTCCGGGGAAAATGCGGAAGACGCCCACAAGCCCAGAGCGGGATGGGAGATGAAGAACACTTCTTCCCCATCGACGGTGTTGTAGCCATCGTGCATTCTTGCCGGGTTGTACCGGGCGATCGTGCTGGCCAGATCGGCATAGCCGAATCCTACGCCTTCTGTCTCCTCGCGGGTGAGGCCACCGGGGCAATAAGTGATGTGGAAGCGCCCTTCCGAGGAGCTGTGGATGAGATGAGCGGCGGTGCTGAGCTCCGCCGCCAGATCGGGATTTTTCTTAACCGCCTCGAGCGTAGCCGGTGTCCCGTGGTAGCCGAATCTGCGAATCATGCGGTCGATGGTGGGATCCTCTCCGAATTGCTTCACTCCCGGAGCAAGCACGATCAGTTCCGCGTTGTCGGCCAGCGCCATACGGGTGCGGTAGATCGCCTTATTTCCCAACCAGGTGCTGTGGAACTCCTCCGGATCGAGGTAGACCACGGCCTTGTGTATGGGCCGATCGAGTAATTGAATATTGACCTGGACGCTAAGCTCCGAGGCCAGGCGGAAGCATTCGAGGTCATCGCCCACAAAGAGGCCGCGCACGACCAGTTCGCCGGCTGGGTTGGTGCCGACCACCGTCAGCACATAAACGATGGGGATATTGCGAAGAAATTCATCGGCGGCGCGATTCAGGACGCGGCGCACGGGATTATCCATGCGTCCCATGATGCGCTCCATGCCCACCACGGCTCCCAGGTAGTGGCTGCGATGAATGCTGAGCGGACCGGCGGTCCCGACCAGGATGTTCTTGTTGTAATTGGCCAGGCCGATGACCTCGTGAGGCACGACCTGCCCGATAGAAAGGATCAGGTCGAAATTGCCTTCCGGGATCATGCGGTTCACCTGGGCCGGCCAAGTGTAGTCGAGCAGGCCGTCTGACTGCTCCTGGATGAAGCTTGCCGGCAGCTCGCCCAGGGTGACCACGTCGGTGCGCCAGTTGTGCACGGCAAAGAGGGAGTGCGGGATGTCGCCGAACATGCGGGTGAGCGTGGCGGGCGGCATCGGGGTATGGGTCCCCAGAGCAGGCAGCACGCAACCCAGCCGGTCGCCGTAGTAGGTGTAGGCGTATTGGGTAAGCGGGCCAGCCTGGGAGGGGTGGCGGGTGAAGTCAGGAGGTACAGCGAGAACCCGGCGCCGGTCTCCCAGCTGATCCAGCGCCTGGTAAAGGGATTGGCGCAAAAATTCCTGGGAGAGCTCGGCCTTCGGACCACCCTGCCGGCAATAGAGACTCATTCTTGTTTCCTTCCTGTGTTCAAGGAGCTGCTGAGGGACCTCCGCTGAAACCGACCATATCTGCCCCTTGTTACAAACGATAGGCCTTGCGGGCCAGCTCGTAGGCGAGTGCGTGAGCCACTTCGACTGCTTCGTCTTCGTCGAGCTGATGCTCCGCTACCAATCTCGCCAGGTAGGCGCAGTCCACCCGGCGTGCTACGTCGTGCCGCGCCGGAATGGAGAGGAAGGCCCGGGTATCGTCGTTGAAGCCTACGGTGTTGTAAAAGCCGGCGGTCTCGGTGGTTAGCTCGCGGAAACGCATCATGCCTTCGGGGCTGTCGTAAAACCACCACGGAGGGCCCAGACGAAGACATGGGTAATGGCCTGCCAAAGGCGCCAGCTCGCGGCTGTACGTGGATTCGTCCAGGGTGAAAAGAATGATGGTGAGCGACGCATCGTTGCCAAAGCGATTCAAGAGCGGCTGCAACGCATGGACGTAGTCAGTGGGCATGGGAATATCGGCCCCGACGTCGCGTCCGAAGCGGTTGAAGACCTGGCGGTTGTGATTGCGGCGGCTGCCAGGATGAATCTGCATCACCAGGCCGTCTTCCAGGCTCATGCGCGCCATTTCCGTGAGCATCTGAGCGCGGAAGAGTTCCTGCTCCTGCGCATCGGCTTTGCCTGCGATGACGCGATCGAAGAGCGCAGAAGCGGCAACGCCGTCGAGGTCAGCCGTGCGGGCGGTAGGATGCCCGTGATCGGTTGCGGTGCAACCCAGCTTCTGAAAGCGCTCCCGGGCATGGCGGAGAGCGAGCAGATAGCCTGTCCAGCGGGAGCTATCCTCGCTGTGCATCTCGCCCAGCCGTTGAACGTTCTCGCGGAAACCATCGAATTCGGGATCGACAACGGAGTCGGGACGAAAGGTGGGCAGGATGCGCGCCTTCCATCCCGAATCGCGGATCGCCTGGTGGTAGGTCAGCGGGTCGAGCGGAGGGTTGGTGGTAGCCAGCACTTCCATGTTGAACTGGTCGTAAAGCGCTCGTGGACGGAAGGCTGGGGAGGCCAGCTTGGCGTTGATGGTGTCGTAGTAAGCGCCAGCATTGGCAGCGCATAGCCGCTCTTCAAGCCCGAAGAGCTCCTGGAATGCATAGTCGAGCCACATCCGCGTGGGCGTGCCGCGGAAAAGGTAATAGGACTCTGCGAAGCGAATCCATATCCGGCGGGCCTCGGCGTCATCTAATTCCTTTTGGCCAATGCCAAGGTTTTCCATGGGGATGCCTTGGCTGTAGAGCATGCGGAAGACGTAGTGGTCGGGAACGATGAAGAGGCTGGTGGGATTGGGAAATGCCTCGTTCTCCGCGAACCATCGCGCGTCAGTGTGCCCGTGCGGACTGACGATTGGTAATTTGCGAACGGTTCCATAGAGTCTGCGAGCGATTGCCCGAACTGTGGGTTCGGAAGGGAAAAGACGGTCGTCGTGAAGAATAGTCACAGCATTCATTTTCGCCCGTGGGCCAGTCTTCTGCACAGGGGTGGAAAGAAAAGCGGCCGGCCCGTTCCTCCAGGCGGGATGGAAGGAGCCGCAGGTGATCTGACGGTTAGGCGATCTTGTCCATGGTTCGTTTCAGTTTTTGCGCCGGCGACTCTTGACGCTGCAGGAGGTCGAAGGCACAGCGTGACTTGGCGCTTTGTTCCGCCCAGTGGTCGGGGTTCGAGAGGCGCAGGAGCCACTCGGCCACTTGTTCCGGTCCGGGGCAGGTAGCCGCAGGATGGAGGCCCAACTTACGCACAAAGCCGCCGGTCGCGGAGGCGTCATGAACAACGCCAACAATGGGGAGATCGACGGCCATGTAGTCGAGGATGCGCGAAGGGATGGAGTAGCGGCTCCTTAGATCACACCCGGGATCCAGCTTAGGGCCGGGCAGGAAACCGACATGAGCCTGGCTGAGTTCCCTGTCAAGATCTTGCTGCGTAGGCAGGAATCCGTGGACCTTCACTCGCTTCTTAAGCGTCGTCCTGGCAAGACGCAGGATTCTGGGAGAGCCCAGAAACGAGACTTCGACCTCCAGCCCTGTGCCCTCTAGAAGATCGATCGCCTGATCCAGGTCATCGAGGCCCTCCGCGTAGGAACAAACATTGCCGTGCATCACCACTTTGATGGGGCCTCGCTCCCAGGGCTTGGCGGTCGCCTGCGCGATATCTCTCGAGAAGGAGAGCAACTCGGCATCGCCACGGATGCGCAGGACATCGTCCAGCAGCGGCTGACTCACACAGAAGATCCGCTCAGCCCGATTCACCAATTCCCTCAACGCTCCGCTGGAGACGTCGCCGTCCAACACGTCCCAAAGATGAAGCACGAAGGGAACCCCGACCAGGTTGGTCAGCTCGAGGCAGCGGGCTGCATCGTCCTCACCTAACGGAGCTACGTAAGCGCTGGAGACCCGGCCGCGATAGTGGTCAGCAAGACGCTTGGCAGGCGAGGGACGCAGATCGTTGCCGCTCCAGGAACTGAGTCCGAGCTTTTCAATGAGTTTCCAAGGTTTGGGTTTATGGAGGAATGAGTACCGGCTGAGAACGGTATTTTCAAAAAGAACGGAGCGAGGATCCGGCCGCTGAAAACTGTTGGTCCACCAGTGGAAATGAAGCCAGTCCTGATGCGGACTGAGCAAGCGAAGCGTTTGGACACCGATTGCCGTACGAGGCGAAAGCGAATATCGATTGATGAACAGCGGAACCCGATTGTCTGTGCCCATGCAATGTCTGCCCGATGCCCAATCCCTGACGCGTGCTGGAGGACAGTGGAGCAGTAACTCACCCTCCCGAAACTTAGGTTACTCGAGGGAACGCCGAAATCGACGTGTAGTACCTGCGGCGGCATGTTACCGCAGTGTCGTGATTGTGTTACCGCAGGGGGACCACTGTTAAGAATAAGGAGGTTAGGTCTTGCTGAATGTCAGGCCTGTTGCACCTTGCTGGTCTTCAGCAGCAAGATGCTCCCTACACAGCCGGCAGCGATGGACGCGCCTAGCGTTCCAATCTTCGCCAAATCGACTAGGCCGCCATCGCCCAGGGCGAGCGAGGCGATAAATAGCGACATGGTAAAGCCAATGCCGCAGAGCCAGCTGGCGCCAAAAATCTGGCTCCAGGTCACCGCTGCCGGGCGCGACCCTAGACCGACCAGAGACGCGAGCCGGGCAAACAAGGTGATTCCGATAGGCTTGCCCAGCAGCAGGCCTAACAGCACGCCCAAGGTGATGGGATGGCCCAAGGCGGCGCTGGTCTTGCCCAGAATATGAACTCCAGCATTAGCGAAGGCAAAGATGGGCATGATGATAAATGCGACCCATGGCTGGAGGGCATGCTCAATGCGATGCAGCGGAGACTCGATCATTTCGCATTTTTGCTCCAGCGCATGGATGGCATGGTGGGCCTGCGAGGAGTTGGGATCGTGCTGCTCGAATTGATCGAGCAGCCAGCGGCTCTGACGAAGGAATTCCGCCTTGTCGATGGAGCTGCGCGCAGGGATGGTAAAGGCCAACAGGATGCCGGCAATGGTGGCGTGTACCCCCGAATTGAGGACCGCAGCCCACACAGCGACTCCAATCACCGCATACACGGCGGGATTGCGAATGCCCAGCCAATTGGCGCCAAAAGAAACAGCCACGCCTACAAAAGCCAGACACAGCGCGATCAACGAAATATGCTGCGTGTAGAAGAGGGCGATGACCAGCACGCCGAAGATGTCGTCCACAATCGCCAGCGCGGCAACAAAGACTTTCAACCCGGTCGGCACCCGGCTCCCCAGCAATGCCAGGACGCCGAGAGCGAAGGCTATGTCGGTCGCCATCGGGATGCCCCAACCATTGGCGCCTGCGCCTCCTTTATTGATGGCGATATAAATCAGCGCCGGCACCACTGACCCACCGATCGCAGCCATGAAAGGAAAGGCAGCCTGTTTGAAGCTGGAGAGTTCACCGATGAGCACCTCGCGTTTGATTTCGAGGCCAACCAGGAAGAAGAAGATGGACATGAGACCGTCGTTTACCCACTCATGCCGGCTCTCAGAATGCGAGACGTGGCCCAGCGTGATGGTGGCCTGTGTGTACCAGATCTGGTGATAGCGATGTTCCCAGGGAGAATTAGCCCAGATCAACGCAGCGGCGGTGGCCACCAAAAGCACAATGCCACCCGCCGCTGCGGTCTTGGCGAAGCGGGTGAAAGGGCTGGTGATGATATCGATCGGGGGCCGTGGATTCGATTGCAGATCGGTGGGCAATGACAACGTGGCCTCCGCTGGCGGTTGTTTCCCTTCAGCAGGATACGCGCCGCGACCAAGTATTAATAAATTAGTTGACAATTGGGATGGCCAAGGCTATGCTTTTTTACAGGATGTTAAGGCCAAACGCGGCCACACGGGACCTACTGTATGCCACCAAAAAAATCGCCTACGCTGACCGAAGCGGAATTACGGCTGATGAAGATTCTCTGGGCCCGCGGGGAATCCACGGTCAATGAGCTCGCGGCCGCGCTCCCTAAGAAGGATGCGCTGGCTTACAACTCCGTGCTCACGACCATACGGATTCTGGAACAAAAGGGCTACGTACAGCATCGTAAAGAAGGTCGGGCCTTCTTCTATACACCGTTGGTGGCGGAGGAGGAAGCCGGCTTCTCCGAGGTCCGGCTGGTACTACGCCGTTTCTTTGGTGATTCCCGGGAGAAATTGATGCTATCTCTGCTGGGCGACAGCGAGATAACAGCAGAAGAGTTGCAACGTCTAAGGGATGCGATCCAGCAAGCAGATGAGCCTGGACGCTGAAAAGCGAGTAACGGAATAACCCGATGGAAGCGAATCTATTGCAGCAGTTCATTTCGACCGGCCCGGCGGAGTTGCTGATTGCCAGCATCTGGCAGGGCTTGCTGTTGACTGCTTTGGCTTGGGCAGTACTCAAGCTCGCGCCCGGGTTGCGTGCTTCTACTCGCTTTACCTTGTGGATGATTGTCTTCACCCTGGTGGCTTTGCTGCCTTGCTTCGCGCTTGGCCGCGCGGTGTTCGGCGATCACGCTTTCTTCGCCTCCGCTGCGCCGCAGGCAGCTTTCTCTCTGCGGTTGAATAGCGCGTGGGCTTTTGTGATTGAAGGGATTTGGGCGCTCGCTTCCCTGCTCTGCCTGGCCCGGCTGATGGGCAGTGCGAGGCAGATGAGAACGCTCTGGCGGAGTTCCACGCCAGTTCCCTTCTACGAACTGGATGCGGAGCTGCAATCGATTGTGGTTCGGGCGGGCTCACGTCCGGTGGAGGTGCGGCTTTCCGATGCTATCGACGCGCCAAGTGTTCTGGGCTTCTTCCGTCCGGCGGTGATTGTGCCGCGCTGGTTGTGGAGCGAACTGGCACCCAGCGAATTGAAACAGGTCATCCTGCATGAGATGGCCCATCTGGATCGTGGAGACGACTGGACCAATCTGCTGCAGAAACTGTTACGAGCCCTTTGCCCGTTGAATCCGGCGCTCTTTTGGGCGGAGCGTCACCTTTGCCTGGAGCGTGAGCGGGCTTGTGACGATGCCGTGTTGGATGCTGCCGGCAATGCCCGTGCCTACGCTACCTGCCTGACGAAACTGGCCGAGAACCGGCTGGTCAAGCGCGCTGCTTTGCTGGCTCCTGGATTTTGGAAACGGCATTCAGAATTGGCAGGCAGGGTAGAGAACATTCTCCATCGCCGGCGCAACCTTGGTCCTATGCTTTCTCGTGGCCTGGTAGCGGCCGGGCTGGCGGTTTCGCTCTCCGGTGTACTACTGCTGCAACGCTTCCCGGGCGTCATTACCTTTGCCGGCAATGATACGGTCGCGGCTGCGGCAACCGCGATGGAAGCGGCTTATCCAGAACATGGCAGGGTGCAGCAACACCAGGCCCGGTATCAGGAAGCTGTTTTTCATCCCGACATGAGCCGGCCGGCGGAGCGCGCCAGCGTTGTGCCCAAGCCGCATTCCACACGGCCGGTTAAGACCTCGCGCCGTCTCCAGTTCGTCCAAGTAACCGAGGACCAGGACGGCGGAGGCATCACCTTGGTTCTCTTTACCGTGGAAGTCCCACAAAGTTCGAGGGCCTCTCACGGCGAGCCCCGTACTACCCTTCCCTCAACTGATCGCTGGATAGCTTTCCAGATTTAAAAAACTTCACCCTGAAAGAGGAAAACCTATGACCGAAGAAACTAATTTATTAAGAGCAAGAGCCAAGGCCTACGCTGCACCACTGTTGGCTTTTGCCCTTGTTCTCTCCACGGGAGCCCTCATCGTCGGCCACCGGCACGTCGATGCTGCGACCGCTCCTGAAAACGCCATCACGCCCATCAACAACGCGAGTATTGATCCCCTGCTGGCGCTCGATCAGGCGACCGAAGCTGTGGCTTCCCGGGTTACCCCGGCGGTGGTCAACATTGCTGTCACCTCCCACAGAACGGAGCAACCGGCTGAAGCACAAGGTGACAATCAGGGGCAGAGCGACAATCCTTTCGCCCAGTTCTTCGGCCCTGGATTCGGCCAGCAGTTCGGACACGGGATGCCGGGCCAGGGGCAGGGGCAACGCCAGATTGAGCACGGGATTGGCAGCGGTGTAATCATCTCGCCTGATGGATACATCGTGACCAACAATCACGTGGTCGATGGCGCGATGGAAGTGCGGGTAACGCTGCATGATCGCCGCACCTTCCCAGCCAAGGTAATTGGAACCGACAAACTTACAGATCTTGCCGTGGTTAAGATCGACGCCAAAGATCTGCCCACGATCGCCTGGGGCGACTCAACCAAACTGGTGCCTGGACAATCGGTGTTGGCCATCGGCAACCCCTTCGGCTATTTCCGCTTCTCCGTCACCCGCGGCATTGTGAGCGCGATTGACCGGCCGAACCCGTATACGGACGATCCTCGCAAGCCTGGAGACTTCATCCAGACCGACGCCGCCATCAACCCCGGCAACTCCGGTGGCCCGCTGGTGAATGCCCATGGTCAACTGATCGGTATCAACACCTTTCTTATCTCGGATACGGGAAACTTCTCTGGCGCGGGCTTTGCTATCCCCACCCAGACGGTGCACCCGGTGGTCGACGCCCTCATCAAGAATGGCGTGGTCCATCATGGATACCTGGGAGTGGGACTGAACGATGTCACTCCTGACAACGCGAAGTTCTTCAACCTCACGGGCAACACCGGAGCGCTGATTGCTTCTGTAACTCCCGACTCTCCCGCGAGCCGCGCCGGCTTAAAGCAAGGTGATGTGGTTACCGGTGTGAACGGCCAGCCGGTGGAAACAGGAAGTGATCTGCAAGTGATTGTCAGCGAAGATGCGCCCGGCTCGAAGATCCAGCTGGACGTGACGCGGAACGGTCACCCGGAGACGGTCGACCTGACGGTTGGCGAATATCACAAGAACCAGGAAGTCGCAGCAGCAGCCACGGGCGAGTCTGGTCACCCCAGGCTGGGCATTGCGATCTCCGATCTCACTCCGGATGTGCGTCAGCAGTTGAACCTACCCTCCAGCGTACAGGGGGTTGCGGTTGCACAGGTGCAGCCTGGAAGCCCTGCGGAAGATGCGGGGTTGTCAAGTGGAGACGTCATCCAACAGATTGATCGCAAGCCAGTCACATCGGCAGATCAATTCCGCAGTGACGTCAAGCAGGCGCCTGCCAATAAGGACATGTTGCTCCTGGTGTGGTCGAACGGTGGCAGCAGCTTCCGCGTCGTTCACCCAGAAGTAGCGTCTGGCTCCAATGGCGAGTAAGTAGGGTTATGGAAGCCCCCGTGGGAGCACGTCACCGCTCCTTCGGGGGTTGCATTTGTGGTTAATGGAGCGAACCGCAGATCTCTCCACTACGTTGCCTCCCGGGATTTCCTGTTACTTGGCCGCTTGAGAACCAGCCATGAAGTTCAACGACGCCTCTTGAACTTCGACAGAAAATCCTGGGGGCGTAGTGGGGAGACCTGCGGTTCGCTTAAATTTGCGAGCAGCTCAACGGGCTCAAATACAGGTTTGAGATGTTGCTTACGATCTCCGAGTCTGCATTCTGCGGCCGGTGCGAGAGTTCCTTCCAGGCTGGATCGGAGCCGAAAACCGCCCACTTGGCATTCAGATCCGCTACGTCCTCAAATGTCAGCATGTAGGTCAGACTCGGCATCCGGGGCCCAATCAAAGTATCTCCGAAGAAGACGGGAGTCAGTCCCGTCCGGGTGAAGATCTTAATTTCCGCCTCGTTGAACATCTGTACTTTTCGCACGTGTACCGCATAGCCTGCGCTTTCGTAGGTGCGCAGCTGAAAGACTCTTTTGCCGTTTTTCGGCGCCGCCAGTTTTGGCCAGCCCGCAAATGCTGACATGAGCGAGCTTTCTACGCGCGCGAAGGCGGGCGCCGAGGCCGGCGCTGTCCAAAATGCCGTGGATGCACTGAGGAACTGCGTATCCTCTGCCAGGCGCAGGTCCAACGTCACCAGAGTATCCGCCGAGGGTGAAGGAATGAGCAGGTAAAAGGTCGGGGTCTCCGGACCGACATCCAGTTTGAAGGCGCCGACCGGCCTGATTCCCATCCGATTGAGCGCGGGAATCAGGGCAAACTCAAAATAGCTTTGCGTCAGGGTCAGTTGTGGTCCTGTTCGCAGCGTGTACTTCCGCAACTGGTAGAACTCGCGCGCAGAGTGCTCCATCGCCCATCCCTCCCCACCGCTCAACGCGGCGCCTGCCATGGCAATCGCCGATGTAACAAAGTCTCTTCTCTCCATTGCTTCCTCCGATTTCTGCTTTAGCCGGCGATGACCAGTGCCAGGGTGAAGCCATCGTAACCCTTGCTGCCCACGGTCTGGATCGTGGTGGCGCTCAGGCGCGGGTTGGCGGCCAGCATTGCATGCAGGCGCCTCGCTCCAATTACGTTGGGATCTTCGCTCTTGGCATCAATCAAAGCTCCGTCGCGGATGACGTTGTCCACGATAATCAGTGCGCCAGGATGTGAAAGCTTGAGCGACCACTCGAGATAGTGGGGAATGCTCTGCTTGTCGGCATCGATAAAAATCAGGTCGAAGGGACCGCGACCTTCTGCCACGAGTTGCTGTATGCCGTTGCGCGCATCGCCCAAACGCACTTCGACGGCCTCGGCTAGGCCGGCGCGAGCGATATTGCTGCGGGCTACTTCGGCGTGCTTGGGGTTGGCTTCGAGGGTGATCAAACGGCCGCCGGGGGTTAGCGCCCGTCCCAGCCAAATGCTGCTGTAGCCGCCGAGCGTGCCTATCTCCAAAATCTGCTTGGCGCCAGCCAATTGAGCCAGAAGCATGAGGAGCTTACCCTGGCTCGGACTGACGCTGATCGAGGGCAGTCCGGCCGCCTCACTCGATGCCAGCGCCGCATCGAGGGCGGGGTCCGCGGGCAGAAGCAGATCCGTGGTGTACTGGTCGACCGCTGTCCAAAGTTTTTTGCTCATCCGAATGCCGGGTCCTCCTCAGATCTCTTGTGGGCCGTGCCCTCAATTATTGTACGGGTACACTATTTCAGGAACGAACGTCCGCAACGATGCCTACGTCCTACAACGAAATCACCGGTCAAAGTCTGGAGCGCCTCGCCGCATTGAGCGACGGCATTTTTGCAGTCGCCATGACGTTGTTGGTTCTGGATCTTCACGTGCCGGCAAGCGAGGTCATCCACAGCCAGGGAGAACTGTGGCACACGCTCTCCGAGGCGACGCCCCAGTTGATCAGCTACCTGTTGAGCTTCATGACCCTGGGTATCTTCTGGAATGGGCAGCAGGCACAACTCAACGCATTCAAGCGCAGCGACCGCCATCTGTCGTGGATACATATTGCGTTTCTTTTCGCGGTGTCGATCATGCCCTTCTCAACGCGGCTGCTGGCGGGATTCATCGCCTATCGCAGCGTCCTGGTTGCATACTGGGCCAATATTCTGCTGCTTGGTGTGGTGCTGTTTGTCAGCTGGCGATATGCAGAGCACGCGGGTCTGCTACGGGAGAGTATTAGCCACGAGCAACAATGCGCAGTGGAGCGGAGAATCGTGGTGGCCCAGGGGCTCTATGCCTTCGGAGCGTGTCTCTGCCTGATCAACACCTACGTCAGCATTGTTTTCATTGTGCTGGTCCAGCTCAACTTTGCGCTGGCGCCGCGCTTACCTTTTCTCTCGGAAGTCTAGATCAGAGCCGCTCGGATTCTATGATGTGAACCCCGGGCGGAGCGGTAATGGCCGCCTCGAGCAAAGCTTTGGCGATCTTGTCGGCAGGGACTACCCGGTAATGGCGAGGCAGGATGGGCCGCAGCGAATGAAAGACGCGGATGGTGCGCGCCTCCCACGCACGATGAGGCTTGCGCGGGCCGAGGATGCCCGAGGGACGCACCAGGGTGAGCGATGGGAAGCCTCCGGCGATGAGCCTTTGCTCTACCTCACCTTTGACCCGCATATAGAAGGCCCTGGCTTTGGGATTGGCTCCGATCGATGAGTTAAAAGCAAAGCTCTTGACGCCATGCTGGTACAGCAATCGGGCCACGGCGAGCGGGTAGTCCACATCGACTTTGCGGAAGGCCTGGTGCGAACCTGCCTGGCGCATGGTTGTGCCCAGGGTGCAGATGCCGGCATCAACATTCCACCAGGGGGCATCGTCGGGCAACGCATCGAAGTCGACCAGCGGATTTTCGAGACGATCTTGCGGCGGCAACGGCTTGCGGGTAATGGCGACTACTTTGCTGACCCTGCTGTCGGCAAGCGCCTGCTGCAGGACCGACTGGCCCACCAGCCCGGTTGCGCCAACGAGTAGAAGAACCGCCATCTCTTGCTCCTTTGATTCTGCTCTGGCCAGTGTACGGCCAAAAGCCCAAGGGATACTCTTACGCCATGGAGAACTTTCGCCTGCGGGTCTTTCGTGCCGTAGCTCGTCATCTCAACTTCCGCATGGCGGCGGAAGAGTTGTTGTTGACGCAGTCCGCGGTGACGCAGCAGATCAAGACGTTGGAGTCGGAGTTGGATGTCCCGTTATTCGACCGCGCCGGTGGACGGGTTGCGCTCACCCGGGCCGGTGCTGCCTTGCTGCCGTTTGCGACCCAGCTTGCGGAGCTGGCTGAAGAAGCGCGTGAAGCGGTGGCAGCGACCACCGGCGACCAGGTTGGAAGGCTGGCCTTGGGCGCCTCGCAGACGATTGGCCAGTACCTGCTGCCCAAGCTGGTCGCCGGCTTTCTGCGGGAGCACCCCAGGGTGCAGATCAGCGTTATGGGCGGCAACACGCAGACCATCCTCGAGGCGCTGGTGGATCATCGCGTGCAGCTATGCCTGATTGAGGGGCCGGCGATGCGCAGGGATGTCCGGGTAGAACCGTTCATGGAAGACCACATGGTGTGCGTGGTGCCCACGGGGCACGAATGGGCAGATGAAGAAGTAGACGTGAAGGAGTTGCAGCAGGCGATCCTGGTGACCCGGGAGTTGGGTTCGGGCTCGCGCAGGATTGTCGAACAGGCATTGGAAGAAGCCGGGCTGGATGTGAAGAAACTGCGGGTGGCAATGACGTTTGATTCCACTGAGGGCGTTCTTAGCGCTGTGGAAGCTGGGTTGGGCATTGCGTTTATCTCGCGGTGGGCAGTGCGCAACCAGCTCGCATTGGGAACCCTGAAGCTGGCAAGGGTCCGAGGATTGAACCTGAAACGGATGTTCTCGTTGGCCACGGTTGCTGGTCCTGAGGTTGCGGGGGTTGCGCGCATGTTCCAGCGTTTTGTATTGGAGCGGGCGGAGGAGCTGGCTCCGCGTGCTACTGGCCGCAAGATAGTTGGTTAGGGCTTTACGGTCTGCGCGGGAACTCCGGTTACGAACCCAGTCCCGGAAGTGCGTGGCAAACTGAATTTGGTCAATCGAGAGCGATTATCCCACTCAAGCCGAAGCACAGCTTAAATGGGGCACCCGGCATTTCTTGCCAGGGTGGCGAAAGCTTTCGGACCGCGTACGCTGAGGCGAAAGGTTCTGCTATGACAGACTCCTAGATGGATATGCAGTGGCAATAGATTGCGGCTAGAGAGGCGCCGGCTACGATGATCCAGAGGGTGACTCCCT
This sequence comes from uncultured Acidobacteriaceae bacterium, assembly GCA_963743365.1. Taxonomy (GTDB): domain Bacteria; phylum Acidobacteriota; class Terriglobia; order Terriglobales; family Acidobacteriaceae; genus PALSA-350. Next base: position 648,677 of record CAVUQE010000028.1, on the reverse strand, counting down.
GGAGGAAGGGCCTGAGGCCGACCTGCTTCAGGGTGCTTCGGGAAAGACTGGTCCCGATGAGAAAGAGGGTGGCGGTGAGGCCTGCCTTGCCGAGATGGCTCAGCGTGCCGTATTGAGCGCCAAAGCGCGGGAGATAGGTACCGGCGGCTGCGGCAAGGCAAAAGAGAAAGATAAACCAGGGGACCTTGATCTTCGCCTGACGGTAAGAGTTGCCGCGGCTCGCTGTCGCCATCCTCGCCATATATGCAGCCGTTATCAGAGAGACGGGAACGATCCAAAGCGCGCGTGCCAGTTTCACCGTCGTCCCAACAGCGAGGGCTTGCGCGCCATATTTCGCGGAAGCGCCAACCACTGAGCTGGTGTCGTGGATAGCGAGCGCGGACCAAAGGCCGAATTGGTTCTGGCTTAAGTGCAAAGCATGGCCGATCGCGGGGAAGATAAGCAGTGCCACCGAGTTGAGCAGGAAGACTGTTCCCATGGAAACACTGATCTCTTCCTCATCCGCACCGGTGATGGGGGCGATGGCGGCGATCGCACTTCCTCCGCAAATGGCGGTGCCGGCGGTAATCAGGAACGACGCCTTTCCTGCGACCTTGAGCAGGCTGCCAAAGACCAGGCCAAGCAGCATGGCAGTGCCGATGCTAAGCGCGGTGTAAACAAAACCGGAGCGGCCGGCGTGCACCACCTGCTTCAAATTCATGCCAAATCCCAGGGCCACGACGGAGGCCTGCAGCAAATGCTTGGCTAGCGAACTGCTCTCGGTGCGGAAGGGATGCTCGACGCTGAAGCCGAAAGCAATTCCCCCCGCCAGCGCAATGGCCGGCGAAAAAACGCCACTCGCTGCAAGAAGTAGGCCGATGAAAAAGATTGTCCTGCTGTCTCGCATCGCCTGGTTACCCCCCTGAAACCACTCTCGGCGCTCTTGACGCGGGCGTCCAAACGGAAATACTGATGAGCAATAAGGCGCTGTTCGACAATGGACACCCAGGGGTGAAAGCGGACAGCACCGCTCTCCCAAGACAGGCGGGAATTTACTTCTTTTCATGCAGTTGCAAGCAAAACAAGGCTGGCTTATGGATTGCTCACGTACTGTCCCAAGGTGAACACCCATGAACACTCTGCTGCAGGACTTTCGACTTGCCCTCCGCCAGATACGCCGCTCACCTGGCTTCGCCATCACTGCTGTGTTCATCCTGGCGCTGGGTATCGCGGCCAATGTCATCGTCTTCGGAGTGCTGCAGGCGCTGATCCTGCAGCCCCTGGATGTACCTCATCCGGACCGCGTAGTGACGTTCGCAAACCGCGAGCAAGGATATCCGATCTACTCCTATCCGGAAGTGCGCGACGTGGGCAAGGGGAACACGGTGTTCTCTGCGGTTGGGTCATACATGTTTGACCTGTTTGGCATGGAGATCAACGGCGTCACCCGGCCTGCATGGGGAGACGAGGTGAGTGGGCAATTCTTCGAGGTGATGGACGTCAAGCCATTTCTCGGGCGACTGCTGCAGCGCTCCGACGACGACCATCCCGGCGCCGCAGAAGTGGCCGTGATCACCTGGCCGGCTTGGAAGAACAGGTTCGATGCCGATCCCAACATCGTGGGCAAGATTATCCGCATCAACAAGCATCCGTACACCATCGTCGGGGTCACGCCCGAAGATTTCTATGGGCCGGAAAAATTCATGCAGCTGGAAGTCTTCGTGCCCATGGCAAATGAAGCTTCGCTGGACGGAGTCAACTGGCTGGAATCGCGGAGCGAAAAAGAAAGGGTCTTCCCCATTGCACGCATCAAGGATGGGATCACCAAGGCACAGGTTCAGGCGGAGTTGAACACGATTGCCGCCCGCATCACCAGCATGAATCCGAAAGACGAAGACGGGCTGGCGTTCAAGTTGGCTCGCCCGGGTCTGATTGGAGACTTTGTCGGCGGAGCAGTGCGGCGTTTCCTGGGTGGCTTGATGCTACTGGCTGGTATTGTGCTGCTTGCAGCCTGCGCCAACCTGGGCGGCCTGTTCGCAGCACGAACGGCAGACCGCGCGCGTGAGATAGCCATTCGCATGGCTATCGGATCGAGCCGCTGGCGCATCCTTCGCCAGGTGCTGATCGAGGCGTTCGTGATTTCGATTTTGGGTGGGGCGTGCGCCTGCGGTTTAGCGTGGACGACGCTGACTGGGCTGGCACAATGGCATCCACCCACGGATTACCCGATGAAGTTCCTGGTGGCCCCACAGCCCTCGTTGATCGCGATGGCATTTCTATTCTCAGTGCTGGCCTGCGTACTGTTTGGCCTGATGCCATTGCGGCAGATTTTTAAAGCTGATCCCAACGATGCCATCAAAGGTGGAGGCAGCCAGGCCGCTGCCGGCCGGCGCTGGGCGTTACGCGATGTTCTACTGGCGGCACAGATCGCGCTCTGTTGCGTCACCGTCACGGCTGCTTTTGTCTCTATGCGGGGGATGATCAAGTCGCTCACCATGGACAAGGGTTTAAACCCAAGCAACGCGGTACTGACGAAGTTTGATCTAAGCGAGGCCGGCTATACCGGAGCGGCCGCGGAACAAGTGCAGCGCCAACTGCTGGAAAAGGTGTCCCAGCTACCGGGAGTGGAATCAGCCGCCTATGCAAGTACCACGCCCCTCGCCGACACCACGGACATCCCCGTCTTCGCCCAAGAAACTACCGACTTCAGAGACTCGCACAAAGCGTTTGATACTTTCTTTTTCGACGTGTCCCCGGGGTATTTCGGTGCCGCGCAAACGCCACTGCTCGCGGGACGCGACTTCACTTTTAGCGACAAAGCCAACACGCCGCCGGTGGCGATCGTGAATCGGCAGTTCGCCCGCAGTCTTTTCCACAGCGACCAGGCGGTCGGGCGTTACTTCAAGGACAGCTCCGGCAAGTCCATCCTGATCGTTGGCATGGTGCCCACGGGAAAGTATTTTCTGCTGAGCGAAGATCCGCAGGAGGCAGCGTTCTTCCCCATCCTGCAGAGGCCCACTCCTACGACGTCGTTCATCGTACGCAACCGGCCGGACCCCACAGGGGTGGCAACGGCCGATATGGCCGCCAGGGTTCGCAAGGTGATTCACGATTTGGATCCCGGCATTCCCATCCGGCAGTCGACCGATTGGACAAGCTCGCTGGCACTGAGTCTCTTCCCTTCCCAGGTGGCCACGGTCGCCCTGGGGCTTTTTGGCGCCTTCGGACTTCTGCTCTCCATCACCGGGACCTTCGGTCTGGCTTCCTATACGGTGAGCAAACGGCTGCGCGAACTGAGCATTCGGGTTGCACTGGGCGCGCAGGCGAAGCAGATTTTCTGGGCCGCACTCGGCCGTATGCTGATCCTGCTGGCAACCGGATCCGTCTCCGGGATATTGCTCGGCGTCGCAGCAAGCCGAGTACTTTCCGCCATTGTCTTCCAAGCCACGGCACAGGATCCATTCGTACTCGCGGCAGTTGCTTTAACCATCCTGCTGACCGGCGCACTCTCGGTGGCCGGCCCGGTCCGCCGTGCGCTGAATGTCGACCCGGCGCTCCTGCTTCGTGAGCAGTAGCCACACTCGTTATTGCTCGCCGGTGCCGAGCGGTGTTGCGAATTCTTCGTCTCGCGAGGGGACGATCGTGAAGCGTCTTTTGAGGCGCAGGAACGGCTTCTCGTATAGCTGATATGACGTGTGCGCTACAAGGACTGTTAAGCAGAAGGCGAGGGTTGTTCCGATGCTATTGCGCCAGCTGGCGAGATGCAGTGCGTGACTGAGACGAGCGAGCCACGCTTTGCCAGGTTGAAAGATGAGGAAATAGATCAGCTCGTGGAAGAGATAGAGGCCGTATGAGATGCGCCCCAGGTAGACGATGGGCGCGGGCAGGTATTTGGTGGGGAAGCCTAGCAGGCTGAGAAAGAGCAGCAGGGTTCCTGCCAGGACGAGCGCCCAGCCGATGGGGGCTCCGAGGACAGTTGAGTGCGGGGTATCGGCCTGGACGCCAAAAACGATCGAAGCGACGAGCCAACAACCGATAGCGGATAAGGCGGCGATCAGACGCAGTGCTGGATGCCACTGCGGAACCCGGCCTTTGAGGTAAATGGAAAGCAGTGTTCCCGCGGCAAAGAACTGGAACTGGACGAAGCTGTTGGTCCATTGACTGCTGAAGCCATTCGTGGGATGCATCGCGTAGAGGACGACAGCTACGTACGAAACGGCGATGAGGAACAGCGAGACAGCCTTCACGCCCAGCCGGCGACCAAAGAGAGCGATGATCGGGACGGCGATGTAGAACTGCTCTTCGACGGAAATGCTCCATAGAGGATTGACTGGGTAAGCAGGAACCCAGCCATGCAGGCAGATCCACCAGTTGCCGGCAAAAAAGGTGAAAGCGAGCCACGCGGAAGGATCTTTGGCGCCGGCCCAGGGAACAAACTGGGTGAGGATGACCAGGCCGTAGAAGACCAGGAAGTACAAGGGCCAGATGCGCAGGATGCGCCGTATATAGAAGGCCTTGAGTTGGATGGTGCCCGTTTCGTCGCTCTCTCGAAAGAGAAGTTCGGTGATGAGGAATGCGCTGAGCAGGAAGAAAACAGGAACTCCCAGGTCCCCGAGCAGGCAGATGTTGTAGAGCCAATAGTGCTGCGCCGGGTCGATGGGAATGAAGTCCATGCGATGGACGATGAAGACAATCATGAAGGCAATGAATCGGAGGACATCGAGTTCAGGGCGATAGTAGCGGCGGATGGTCACTCGGGCGCGGGTACACCTTTCCTACGACTAGCGGAGTTTGGATGTGTTGGTGCTGCGGGCCCCGAAAAGGGTTCGGAGCCCTGGACGGCGTTATCTGCTTATCTTCTACTGAGGACCCAGGCAGGCTGTTGACGCAGATCTTCGGGAAGGTCAGGAAGCTGGATAGAGAGAGCCTTGGCGCTGTTCTTGAACTTTAAAGCTGTGGAATCACCGAGAAGGGTCACTGACTTGGCGCCTTCCACATCCTTGAGCGTGAAGGAACCACTCGACCACCTGGGCAGGATGGCGAAGAGATCGTTGCCCTTGGTGGTATAGAAAGCTTCAATGGCAGCTTTGCCCGATTCGGGTTTGGAGACCAGCTTGGTGATGTCGTAATCGCTGTTGAATTCGCCGTTATAGTTCGGTTTGGGGACTTCTCCCGCGCTCCACTGGCGCGTGGAAGTCCAGGGCTTGGTTCCGTAGATGGCGTCGCCGTTGATTTTGAGCCAGCTGCCGATTTCGCGAAGACGCTCCTCCATGATGACGGGGATGGTTCCGTGGGAGTCGGGCCCGATATCGAGCAGCAGATTGCCCCCGCGGCTCACGGTATCGACCAGCATGATGACCAGCTCGCGGCCGGTGTGGTAGTCCTTCAGTTGCTCGGCGCGATTGTAACCATAGCTGAAACCGATGCCGCGGCTTTCTTCCCATGGATGGGACATGTCGCTCATGCCCGAAGTGTATTCGGTCGTCCAGTAGCCGCCGTGCTTGTGACGGGTGTCGGAACCCCAGCGGTCGTCGATAGCGACGACATCTTTAACCGGGGAGTCGTTGAAGAGCCAGGCGAGCAATTCGGGACTGTGCCATTCGGCCGAGGTCTGCTCCCACTCACCGTCGCTGAATATGATGTCGGGCTTGTAATGGGTGACCATGTCCTTGAACTGGGGAAACATGTGGTCTCGGACGTAGAGCTGCCTGTCCTTGACCCATAGCGGGTTGTACCACTCGTAAAGCGAGTAGTAGTAGCCCATATGGAGACCTTTGCTGCGCACCGCTTCGCCGAGGGCGGCCATCAGGTCCCGCTTGGGACCGATCTCGACGGCGTTCCACGGCTGACCCCAGTCGGTGGAGGCTTCCTTGCTGGGCCAGAGGGCGAAGCCATCGTGGTGCTTGGAAGTGAGCACGACGTATTTAGCTCCCGAGTTCACGAAGACGTCCGCCCAATGGTCCGGGTCGAAGAGTTCGGCACGGAATTGCGGGGCGAAGCGTTGGTAGGGAAAATCCGCGCCGTAAGTCCGCTTTTGGTAAGCCCAGGTGCCGGTCTCCACGGCATCGGCCTTGGGGTTGTCGCGGCCCTCAGTCATCTGGTGCCAGTACCACTCGGAGTAGGCCAGCTTGCCGGGAAGGACGGGGGCGTAGGCGGGGACAGAGTAAACGCCCCAATGAATGAAGATGCCGAATTTCGCCTCCGTAAACCACTGCGGCGTGGGGCGCTTGTCTATGGAATCCCAGTTCGGTTCGTAAGTTTGAGCGTTCAAGCGACCCAGCAGCAAGGCGAAGATGAGAAGGTATTTCATTCACAACCTTTCTTTGCGTGGAATGCCCCTCAGAAGGGTGAATATATCTTCCTTAAGCGCTTCAGTCTACGCTTAAGTAAGCCCTAGATGCTCTGCGGAAGCCATTTCCGGGCGGGTTGTGGTTGGGAGGGCGCACTGCAGGTCCCTCCCTTCCGCTACCCCGGATTTCCTGTTGAGGTTGGTGGCGTTGGCGAACTTCATGCGGCTTTCTTTGCGGAAAGCCGCACACGCCGGCGTCTCTGAGTGCCGCGCAGTAGGAAATCCGGGTACGCTCCAGTCGGGATGAAAAATCGGAGGGCAGCGCTCACCTTAGCAGCCGTTACCGGGGATGGACAGAGACGCCGGTAGTCGCGGAATAGGCACGGATGACTTTCGCTTATGTTTCGCCTATGCTGAAGGTGGTGACACGCCCTCTCAAGACTGTCAGCTCAACCGGTCTGCGCTGGGAGCTTAGCCAGCGCAACACGGCGAGAGCTGCCGAGTGGGACGCGGAGATGAGCTACGGCGCGGTGCCGAATATCGTCTACGGCGAGAACGATGCTGGAGAACACGGCAATTTTCTGGCTGCCTCCTACCAGCGAATTCTGCACAACGCGCGATGGAAGTCACGGCTGGCTAAGGTCTATACCGGGTCGCGATTTATTCCCAGGAAGGCCGATCGCACGCGGCGCGAGTTGGAGTGCGCGAACAGCTCAGACGCGCTACTGATGAATATTTTTTGTTACCCGCGCATCCTGTGTCGCGCGGCTGTCTGTTCGCTTCTGGGGATCGAGCCGGGGCTTCATCCTGAGTTTGGTTTCAGGCCGGGAATCCCGCTGAAGAATGGCGCAGAAGATCGAAGCGAGATGGATCTCAAGCTGGGAGGGCTGCTGGTCGAAGCAAAGTTGACCGAAGGAGATTTTCAAAGCGCAAGAAACGACCTGGTACATCGCTATCGCGATCTTGAGCCGGTCTTCGATGTGGATCGATTGCCCAGGAACAAGCAAGGGTTTCGCTCCTGCCAGTTGATTCGCGGCGCCCTGGCGGCCCATGCCCACGCCGCATCCTTCGCTGTCTTCTGCGACCAGCGCCGTCAGGATCTGATCGAGGATTGTTTCGAGATTATGTCGGCGGTTGAGAGCGCCGAACTCCGCTGCCGGATGAGTGTGGTCACGTGGCAGGAACTGGCTTCGGCGCTGCCGCAAAAAGTGCAAAGATTCCTGGCCGGGAAATATGGCATTATCGCGGGGTCCATTGTGGATGGCTGGTGAAGAGCCCTCCCAGGAAGCCTAGCTGGTAGACGAGAAAGAATCCAAAGCAAACACTCACCACTCCTGAGGCGACGCTGAAGCCGCGGCTGAGGCTGGTGAAGCGGCTGCCCGCAAAGGCCAGGGGCACCGCCATCGCCGCAGTCATGCACATCATGCCCACCATGGTGCCGGCGCCGAAGATCAATAGGTACACCGTCGCCCACACTGGACTATGAATGGTTGAGAGAACCAGCAGCGCGACCGCCGCCGATCCTGCCAGGCCGTGAACGATCCCAATGACCAGGGGACGCACGCATTGATAAACGCCGAAGCGGCCAATGGAGCGGTCGAGCAGCGTCTCTGCTTTGTTGATGGTTGGGATTGCCAGCGGCTTGCGCGTGAGATACGCGGTCATGCGCTGCATGACGCCAGTGAGGTTCAGCACGCCCAGCAGTATCAGCATGAGGGCGACGCTGAACTCCATGGAGAGGCCAAGGCGGGGTGGGATGACCACGCCGAAGAGAATGATCATGCTGCCCACGGCGAAGATGGTGAGGGTGTGGCCGAGTCCCCAAATGCTGCCGATCAAGCCTGCCTGGCGGATACTCCGTTGTTTGCTGACGATGGTCGAAACCGCGACGACATGGTCGGGATCGGTGGAATGACGCATACCCAGCAACAGGCCCAGGCCCCCGATAAAGAGGAACGGACCGAGCCTTTCTTTGCTCAGATTGTGCAGGTCAATGCCAGTGGTTGCGAAGGCGCGCAGCGCGATGGCGGCGCCAAGAACAGTCATGAAGGCGGCGGACGCTACCGGCAGCCAGCGGGTGGTGAGCGGACCATTCACTTGCAAACGGGCCATGAAGCGGCGTCCGTAAACCATGACCATGCCGAAACCGATCAGCACACTTGCCAGGCCGAGACTGAACGCAGTAATCAGAAAGAAGCCCAGGCCGACGCGGTGCAGAGCAAAGGCGCTGAGCAAGACCACCAGCGCGGCGGGGCACGGGATGATACCTCCGGTAATGCCCAGGGTGAAGAGCTGGTAGAGCGATACGGACTTGCTGTTCTCAGCAGGCGCGGGCGTGACGTCGTTGCTCTTGCTGCTGGATGAAAACCAGTGGCTGTGAAGCTGACCTGAGGAGTGGGAGTGGTCGAGGTCGAGACCGCTCCAGCGGCGGAGGAACATGTATCCTCCAAGACCGGCAATGGTCAAGCCGGAGAATACTCCCAGCCAGGGGTATAACTGCTCGGGCACGATATATCGCGAGGCATAGAGGGTGATGGCGCCTAGTGCGAAAACTCCAGCAGTGTGCGAGGCGGTGACGATGAGCCCCAGCAAAAAGGCATGGCGCGCGGTGCCTCGCGAGCCGACCAGATAGGCGGCTACGATCGTCTTGCCGTGACCGGGCTCGAGCGCGTGGAGAGCTCCCAGTCCTAAGGCAATAAAGGCTGCCGTGATGAGGAACCAGAGGCTCATGGTGCGGGTGGTGATCAATTCGGTGAAGGCATTGCGCGGGGTTGATTGCTGATTGGCCTGGAGATGCAGGGGCGCAGTGGGGGTGACGACGCGCATGGCTTCCGTGGGAGCCGATTTGGGAACCTGCTTTCGAACCGCAGGTCCCTCCACTCCGCTTCGCTCCGGTTCCACGGCAAGCCGGGACAGGCGGGATGACAATTCATTGGGTTTGCGAGGGGTGGTTCGTACAACAGGATTGTCATCCCGACCTGCGGTTTCTTTACTCGACAGCGCAAGTGGATATCGGAAGTGAATCGCTGCGGATAGATCCTGCGGCGGGCTGTTGAGCAGGTCGGTGGGGTAGTTGCTTAGCTCGGCGCTGCGGTCCGTCAGGGGCACTGAGCTGCTGATCAGATTTGCGGCGGGCCCAACAGCGACAATCTCTTTCCATCCGGCATGACCGGGGTAGTTATTGTCGGAGTACTCGAGGGCGGCGGAAGAGCGGTTTGCAGCCGGTGGATAGGCAGCTTGATAGACAAAACCCATCTTCATGGTGGGAAGGCCACCCGCGCCGGGAGGAAAGATCACCTGGCTGGAGAGCAAACGCAGGGGCAGGCGTTGGCCGTCGACCAGCAGGTTTAGACCACTCGCAAATTCGGCTCCGCGCAAGGCGACAAAGCGGGTGACGGCGGGATCTGATACATTCGCGGTGACGTTCCCCTGTTGCAGCTCCTGGTAGGTGGGGATCTCGGCCAGATCGATGATATAAGAAACCCTGATGCCATCGCGCTCTAGAGAAATCTTGGAGTAGTGATTGACGCTGAAGTTGCCCATGGGATGGGCAAAGACTCGGGGCGCTAGCGACAAACAAAGGGAGAGCAGTAAGAAAGAGTGGAGTCGCTTACGGAACATGATTTTGTCCTTGGCTGGCGGTCAATCCAGGTTGGTCTTGCAACTGCTTCAGTTGTTGAACGGCAACGCCGGCGTAGATCACATGAAAACGGGGATTGATGCTGAGCGCCTGCTGCAGCCTGTCTTTGGCAAGCGCGCTTTGCCCCAACCGGGTGGCAATCATGCCCGCATGAAAGAACAAGAGAGCGTCGCGCGTACCGGGGCGTAGCGCATTTTCTATGGCATCGCTCGCCTCCTGGTACTTGCCATTTTTGTATAAGGCCCAGGCGAGCGCATCCCAGGTGTAAATGTCGTGGCGAACTTCAAACTCCTTATGGGCTAAGGCGAGTGACTCGTCGAGCTTGATATCGTGGTCCGCGTAAAAGAGGGCGAGATCGCGATTGTGCAGCACCTGGTTGATGTGGCCGAGCAAGCCGATGTATTGCACCAACTGAAATTGCTTGGCGGCTTCGGCCGGGTTGCCGGCCTTGGTGTACAGGTCTCCCAGCTCAGCCACATACAGGGGCATGGGCACAACAGCGATTGCGGCCTGGTAGAGCTTGATGGCTTCCGCGTAGCGGCCTTGATTGCCGCTAAGCTTTCCCAGCCCGGCCAAAGCACGATAGTCGCCGGGATGGATGTTAAGCGCGGCCAGGTATGCATTGTTGGCGGCAGCAATATCGCCTGCTTGAAACCCGTATTCGCCTAGTTCGTAGTAGAGCCAGGCGAGGTTCTCCGCAGGCAATCGAGCTTCGGTTCCAGCCGCTACCGCGCTTTTCATGAGGCGGATTGCCCCCACCGTGTCGCCGGAGACGAATCTGAGATACGAGGTGCGACTGTCGCGCACATAAACATTGCGCGGCTGCGAAGCGGTGTCGCCGGATATGTCAAGGCGCGAATAAGCAACCGCGGCTCGCTCGTATTCGCCCATATCCGCGTTGGCATCGCCCACAATGGCAAATGAGGAGAGATCGCCGGATCCCAGGGCCAGTGCTTTCTGGGCATAGGTGATGGCATCGCTGAAGCGATGCTCGCCCATGCACACTTCCGCCATGGTGGAGTAGGCGGCATCGGCGGAGAAATCCGTGCTGTTCAGGTCGAGAGACTTGTTCAGTGCCTGCTCTGCCAGCTGAAAGTCTTCCACGTCGCCGGTTTCCCGGGCGCGCTGGAAAAACGCTGCGCCCAGAGCGGAATAAGCAGCCGGATCTTTGGGGTTGCTCTGGACTCGGCTCTGCATGGTCTTGATGGTGCGCTCAGTGCCGGTGGCGTGAGGGATCAGGAGAGCGGTGGGCACCGGAGAGAAGACCACCGGCGTGATGGCGGAAGATTGTATCGCGGGCTCGACACGTTCGTGATGCTCCAGCGTTGTGGAAGAGGACAGGGCGCCGGCTTCCACCGCAGGGTGAACGAAACCGATGCGTGCCCGGTTCTTCAGCGTCTGCGGATAGCCAGGAAAAAGTTCGTCGGCACGCTGCAGCATCTGGCTGGCGGAATCCAGCTTACCCATGTCGATCTCGATGGCTGCGATGTGGTTCGCGATCGCGGCTAACTCGCCGGTCTCGCCGGGCGAGGTTTCGGCGTAAGCACGATCGAGTACCTCCAACGCACCTTCAGGATCGCCATAGTGCTCGCGAATGTCGGCAGCAATCAGCAATCCGGGAACGTTGAAGGGCTGCAGGTTCAACATCCATTGCGCCGAGGCTTCGGCATCCTGATAGTTGCCGAGACCTATATAGGCTCGAGCCAGATATCCATGGACCGTTGCATCGTCGGGGTTGTGGAGGTTCAGGTCTTTAGCCTCGTCCCTGGCGCGGGCAAACTCATGTTGATCGAGTAGAAGAGCTACGTGTGCTTTGCGCAGCTGAAAATCCTGCGGAGCGAGGCTGAGGCCAGTGGCGATGGCCTCCGCTGCCTGGCGATCGTACTCCGAGGACTCTGTCTCCTGTGCGCGGCTGATGTAGGCCAGGGCAAGATTGTTGTAGGCCTCAGGCTTCTTGGGGTCGGATGCGATCTGCTGCCTGGCAGCTGCGATGCGTTGCTCCGCGGGAGTCGCTTGCTGAGTTTCTGCCTTGGCAAACAGGACGGAAGCGGCGATGAGAATGATTGCAGATGAGAGCTTCATCACTTGCCTTTACTAAATGGCGAAGGTCACCGGGCACACTTGAGAGTAGTGTGCCCGGGAACCTTCGACAGGTTTTGCAGCGTTACATGACAGGGCAGGTGGTGCTGCCGCCCTGGTCTGCCGGTGGAGCGTCCGCTTGATTACTGCTGCCAAGGTTTGGCTGATCACCGCAACCTGTTTCACTGGGGTCGATGTGACGGCTATCGCGACCGCTGTAAGCGAAGTGCACATACGGGAAGGTTTCCTGTGTGGGCACATCGGGAGCAGCGACGCCATCGCCGATCAGGTTATTGGGAGCGACGTTGAACTTGGGGTTGAGCACGCCGGCGACCACGCGCGCTGCAATGTCCACCACGTCGTCGGTTAACCTCCGCCCATTGGGAAAGCCTGCACCGTCGCCGGCCAGCAGACCCAACCGGCTGCGGTTAGCTTCCGGAGTAGGCTTTACCCCGGTGTTGAGCCGCAACAAGTCGGCAACCGGGCCTGCCGGTGTGCCGGCAGCGGCAATCGGCGGGGCGTAGGTCACCAGCGGAAGCAGATCAGTCCGCGGCGGAGTGGGAATGTTGATCCCGTAGGCAGCATTCAACACGCGTGCAAGCGTCGGATCCAGATCGAAGCTGGCAAATTGCGAGTCGTTTGCCGGCTGCGACATACTCCAAGTGTCTTTGTAGCCGGTGCCGATGATCAGTTCGTTGATCAGCGGGTTGCCGAGACGCTGGACCTGAGAGTAGTTGCCGTAGTTCTCCGGTGAAGAGGGGGCACGGCGGATGGTAAATTGCGCGCGCGAGGTTGTGGCCCAGGCGCCAATCGTGGCCTTCGGATCAGTCGCCGGATGCTCGTTTCCATCGCTGGTTAAAAAGCAGATGGGCACCTCGATGGCAATGGTGTTTACGTTAAAGCCGGAGACGGCATTAGGCGCAAGGTTCAGATAGTTGTCCTTGTCCTGCGCTGCAGTCAAGACTCCACCGCCCGCACCGGTGCGGAAATTGAAGGTGTCAAAGGCGGCACCCAAATCAATAAAGAACGGATCGGCAACCGTGCCGGCAAAGACACGCGCGTCTCCGCCGTCTCCCGAGATGGTGTAGATGCCCTGCTTGGCCAATGCATCATAGTTGGGCATGGTGCGGGGGCCAACATTGGTGGGAACGGCATACAGAGTGGAAGCGCCCACCGGGGTGAGAGGAATTCTCTGTGAACCGCGATACATGGTCACGGTGTAGGTTTGGCGCAGGCTCAACCCGGCTGCCCCTGCTCCATCGAGCGAGGTAATCGCCGGGGGAACAATGGGCGTGCCCGGAGCCACGGGCGCAGGTGAGTTCTTGGGAGCGTTGATTCCAGCACCAGCGCCGGCAAAGCCGGTAAAGAGCTGCGGGGCCCGAATTTGTGTTTGGAACTGAATGTTGAAGGTCACATCGGCGAGAGCGTCGTGGTTGTTATCTACCTTGATTTGGTAGAGAACGTTGGGATCGAAGGGAAAGTAGTTGGGGCCGTTGCTGGGTTCGAGGAAGGGATCCACATTCATGATGAATGTGACCCGGTCGGGATGGTCATAACTCACAAACGCATAGAAGTCTGTGATGTCTGCTGCGTGGTCTAGAGCTGTGATGGGTGCTTCGCGATGACTTGATGCGAATACTCCGGGTGGGGTAATCAGCAGCAGGCACATCGCAAGTCCGACGAAGGACTGGCGTCTTGGCATGCGTGTCTCCCTCTTGCTTTCTTTCCCAGTGGCGCAAGGCCCGGTCTAGCAATCGGGGAAAGCGTAGAAGAGCTGCACCATCGGTATTGAGGTAACGCACGGCGGATGTAACTGGATGGCAGCGCTGGAAGAATATTTGGCATCCGCGGACGTGGGTGGCCGGGGAAGTTCCACCAAGCACCAATTCAGGATGGCATGGGAAGAACGCGGAAGATGGTGCGGGGCGGCGGCTACTTAGGGCCGCCGCCCCAGCCCATGGTGGCTTGGTCAGCCCCGGATCACACTCAGGCTTGCTCTTGGGGATGATGACCGTGATGCTTCACGTATTGAGTGAGGGACTCGAACTTGGCCTCCTTAAGCAGCTCGCCAAGCGTGCGATCGCCGTCCCAGCCGGGGGCGAAGTGCGCACCGTAGTGCTCGCGCAGGTGCTTGATCTTTGTCGTGGGATGCTTGTGCTCGATCTGCCCGCTTTTCTCACGAGCACGGCCGTCGAGTCCAGGATTTTTGGGGGCTTCACTCATAAAGACTCCTTCTTTTTGAACGAACAATTCATGAAACCGCAGGTTGTTTGCGTTTACCAGTGGTAGACGCGGCATCGGCCGCGCCCGCGGGACGACTCTCTAACGGACTACTTCAGCGTGTACGTCAGCCCAGCGCTGAACTGGAAGGAGTTCTTCTTACTGCCAAACGCAGGATCGTTCAAGAAATCATCCAAGGCGGAAACGTTAAAACCTAGCCGTTTGTAAACCGGGAAGGTCAATCCAGCGGTAGCCAAAGCCGAATAGGCGCTGGGTGTATTGAAGGCCGGAGTCACCACGAGAGCTTGATTGAAAAGGATGCCATGCGCCAACTTTGCCTTGTACGTGTCGCCGATATCGGCGCCAATGAGGCTTTTGCTGGGCGTGACCGTGGGAGGGACGATTCCGGGCGTGAACCCGTAGTTCTGCCGCTCGTAGTGAATGTCGCCTTTGAGATCAAGCTCCTGCTTGGGAGTCTTGATAAGGACAAATCCCAGTCCTCCGCCGTAGATCTGCTGCAGGTTCAACCCCTGGGAGTAGTTGTGATCGAACGAGGTGTCGACCAGTGCATAGAGCCGCGGTGATAAGAACCAATCATGCTCAGCGTCGGCGTGCAGGATATTCGTCTTGGTCGTCGCGCCGCCCGCCTGCGAGAGCGAGCCGTACGCCGCGGTAAAGTCCGCGGTGGTGCGAGTGCGCGGATCCAGCCAGCTCACATTCGGAACCGTCCTGACAAAGGCTGCACCGCCGGTAAAGGAACGGCTGGTTGTGGTGGCCTCTACGTCGGCTGCGCCGGCACTCAACGATCCGCTCCAGCCATAGCCCCAGTTCGGCTTGCGATGCACTTCGCTGGTATAGCTGGCTTCATCGACCATGTATTGGGCGTCTTTTTGCGGGATATTCTTCGCTCCGGCGGCCGTGTCTACTTGCACCTCCGAGTTCTGGATAGCCACCGTTCCCTGGGGTACTTCAGAATCAGGAGTCTTGCGTGAGATGTGTTGCCCTTGCTGAATCACAGCGAACTTTTGTGAAGTATGAATGGATTTGATCTTGTCCCAGGTAAAGGTCAGGTCGCCTGCCATATCGCTGTGGAAGGTTACGGTTCCATTGGCTTCGCTGAGCAATTTTCCCGTGAGCTGATCGCCATTGGCGAGAATCAGGACGTCAGGGGCCGGCTTTTGATCCGCGCTTGCAGCCTGGCTCAGCGCTTGTGGTGAAAGTCCTGCTGCCAGGCAAAGAGCCGCGAGTGTAATCGTAAACGGTACCGATTTCAACCAAGTGCCAGCTGCAGAATGCGAGTAAATAGACTTCATCGAGGGTTTCTCCACGTTCCTGCTTTTAGTCGTCATGTCAGGCAACCGGCGACGTACAAAAGGCGCAGCGGCGGGCATCCAGTGCGATCTCGCTTCTGCACTCCGGACATTTCTTCTTATCCACGACGGCCGGTTTTTGAAATTTACTCATGAGCTTGTTGACCGGCAGTACGACAAAGAAGTAAACCGCCGCTGCGATCAACAGGAAAGAGATTGCGGCATTGAGAAAATCTCCGTACAGGAACTTCGCCCCGTTTAGTTCGAAAAAGAAGCCGGAAAAGTCTGGCTTTCTTACGATTGCGGCAATGATCGGGGTGAGCAAATCCTTGACGAGCGCGGTGACCACGGTGCCGAATGCGGCGCCGATGACCACACCCACGGCGAGATCAACTACATTCCCACGCAGCACAAAGTCGCGAAATCCTTTAAGCATAGTTTCCTTTCGAATTCTTGCCTTCAACCGTGAAGACAAGCAATCACGGGCAAAAGTCACATCGGATTACGACGCGCTTCTTTTTCTTTTGCACCAGGGCGGTCTTGACTGAACGTACCGGCGATCGGTTAAGGAAAACTTTCGCAATTCGTGAGTCGGATAACGCTCGGGTGTGAGATGCTGTATGCCGTATGTCCTCTCAGGAATGGTCCGGCTCTTCATTGGCTGATCCGGACGAAGAGCTTTTACAACAGGCGCGGGAAGCTCCGGACGGCGATCTGCGCGCCTTCGAGAAGCTGGTTCTGCGCCATCAGAGACGGGTGGTTGCCAATTGCCGATACATCACACGCGATCCGAACAACGCTGAAGATCTTGCCCAGGAGGTACTGGTAAAAGCCTTTTTCGGACTTCGCGGCTTCGAGGGGCGGTCTAGTTTTGGCTCCTGGCTACAGCGCATAAAGGTCAACCACTGCCTCAACTATCTAAAGAAACAAGCTGGCCGTTCTTATGTTGGCGTGGAGGAGCGAGACGTGGAAGCGTTCGATCAACTTAAGGTGCACGCCACCGCGGAGCAGCAAGCCGGTGCGATCAGCGACCGGCAACTGATCAGCCAGGTTCTGGATTCGATGTCGAGCACCTTGAGGATCCCGCTCCTTCTCTGCGATATGGACGAGTTCTCCTACGAAGAGGTGGCCCACTCGTTACACATCAGCCTTTCAGCGGCAAAGATGCGCATCAAGCGTGCCCGCGAGGAGTTCAGAGAGCGATACGAGAAGATGCAAACGGCAGGCGTGCAGGCGGGGACAAGATGAGTGATGAACCGGCAGACCATGAGATGCGGGATGGGGAGGAAGTCGATCCGGACGTCGACCCAGGAGAACCCATCGCACTTTTAGCCGAGTTTGACCACGACGCCTCAACCGATCTGCTGACGCGCATTCGGCGGACGATTCAACGCCGCACCGCGGCCGGCCAGTTGACGTCTTTCACCTGGAATGCGCCCCTGGTGGTTCTAAGGGAATTCTGGCTTATATTGATCGAGCAACTCAATCCAAAGGGCACGGGAAAGGATGGCAGAGATGGAAGAAAAACTGTTTAGGGCCTTCGCCACTCTCGGCAGCTCTGTGGCCGCTGCAGTACCAAAAGTAGCGTTTGGCATCCTGCTGATCGTTCTCGGCCTGTTGATCGCCAAGCTGGTGGAAGTCGTGTTACGTACCATGCTGGTGCGGATTCGTTTTGACAGCCTGGTGGAAAGGGCCGGCGTCGATAAGGCTCTGCAAAGGATCGGCCTGCGTCAGCAGCTGAACCTGTTTATCCCCAAGTTGGCCTATTTTCTGGTGATCTTCCTGTTGGCCAAAACGGCCAGCGATGCTCTTGGCCTGGTCGCGATCTCAAACGCGATCGGAGCGTTCTTCTCCTATTTGCCCAACATTGTCGCGGCACTTTTGCTGTTGATCCTGGGAACTACGGTGGGGCAGTTTGCGGGCCAGATGGTAACCCAGGCAGCGCAAAGTGCGGGCATCGATTCTGCTCCCGCGTTAGGAAAGCTGATCTCTGCCTTGATTATCTTCGTTGTGGCCATGATGGCGATCGGCCAGTTGAAGATTGACACGGAGATGATCCGGATCGTAACCAGCTTTGTTCTTGGCGCAGCAGCACTGGCCTTCGGTCTGGCATTTGGATTGGGCACGCGAGAGATTGTGCGCAACATTGTTACCGGTTTTTATATCCGCAAGCTGCTGGCGATCGGCGAGCCTCTGGAAATCGCCGGCCAGAGCGGTATTTTAGGCGCA
The DNA here is from genome assembly GCA_963743365.1 of uncultured Acidobacteriaceae bacterium. GTDB lineage: Bacteria > Acidobacteriota > Terriglobia > Terriglobales > Acidobacteriaceae > PALSA-350. The sequence continues at coordinate 630,931 of CAVUQE010000028.1, read as the reverse complement.
GTCACGGCTACTCACGTCGTGCTGAATAGCGAAGGACGAGACATCACTGTTGCGAATGCAACATTTTTAGACCAGACGAGCAAGCAGTTATAACACCAAGAATCACATTGGGCTTGCGAGGTTACCCAAACGGCGGAGAGATGACTAAACTCGCTGCCTTCATCATTATTCTGTGTCTTTTTTGCGGCCCAGCGGCTCGGCTGGATGGCCAGCAACCGGCATCGTGCACTCAGTGTGTGTTGGCTGGCATTGACGTGCTGGAGCGGCAACATTTCAGGCTTTTAGAACAGCTCGCCGCCAGCCATGGCGGGAGATTGCGCATCGGACTGGTGACCAACCAGACCGGCGTGGACGCAGCCGGCCGGCGCACTGTGGACGTGCTCTTTCAGGATGCTGCAAGACAAGTGCCCGGTCTAACGGTGGCCACGCTGTTCAGTCCGGAGCATGGATTCGGCGGGGTTCAGGATACGGCGCACATCAATAGCGGACAGCATTTGGCGATCGCTGACGGCCGCGATTCGAAGACCGGCCTGCCTATTATCAGCCTCTTCGGCGATAGCGATGCGCAACGCCATCCACAACTGGAACAAATGCGCAGCCTGGATGCGCTATTCATCGATCTGCAAGATGCCGGCGTTCGTTTCTACACCTACGAGACCGTGGTTGGATATTTTCTCGAAGCAGGCGCTAAGACGGGAAGGGAAATCGTCGTTCTGGATCGGCCGAACCCCATCAACGGCATCATGGTGCAAGGCCCGATGTCGCCGAACCGCCAGAGCTATATCAACTACATGGCGATGCCGGTGCGACACGGCATGACGATGGGCGAACTGGCCGCCTACTTCAACGCAGAAAACCATTTGCAGGCACGGCTCACGGTGGTGCGGATGGACAATTGGCATCGTCAGGAGTGGTTTGATCAAACGGGATTGAAGTGGATCAACCCCTCACCCAATCTGCGGAACCTGACGGCCGCCACACTCTACCCGGGCGTGGGCTTGCTGGAGGGAACAAACATCAGCGTCGGCCGCGGCACGGATGCGCCGTTTGAACGGCTCGGGGCTCCCTGGATCAGCGGTAGCAAACTTGCTGCTTTTCTGAATGGCCGCCGCATCCCCGGCGTTCGCTTCCTGCCGGAGAGCTTTACCCCTTCCGGAGGAAATCAATATGACGGGGAGCTCTGCGCGGGTATCCATATGCTGGTCAGCGATCGCATGGCCCTTGACTCTCCCGAGCTTGGCGTGGAGATTGCGTCCGCGCTTTGGAAGCTCTATCCGCGGGCATTTCGTCTGCAGGCTATCGATCCATTGAAACTCGACCGGTCAACGCTGAGCGCAATCGAAGCAGGTACGGATCCCCGGCGTATCGCCGCGGGCTGGAAGATCGCCACGGCGTCGTTTGCGGTGCGCCGGTCAAGATATTTGCTTTACCAGGCGCATCCATAGCCCCCGCATCCGTCCTCTACAATAGAAGATCAGGGCGCGTTGCAGGGAAGGAGAGGTGACCCCCACGAATAAGGAGAACATGAGGCCACGCATTCATTACGCCATCACTGCCGCCGCAGGAGCCATCGCACTCAGCGCAACCGCACCACCCGCTACTGCAGCCCCGTTCGATGCCAGCAATCCGTTTTATGCTCCCAGCACTTTGCCATTTCAAGCGCCTCCATTCGACAAAATTCACGATAGCGATTACCAACCGGCGATTGAAGCCGGCATGGCGCAACAGTTGGAGGAGATCAAGGCGATTGCCGATAGCCCGGACACTCCCACTTTCGAGAACACCATCGTCGCGATGGAGAAAAGTGGACGCCTGCTGGATCGCGTGATGTCCGTCTTTGACGCGGTTACAAGCGCCAACACCGACCCTGCTCTGCAACAAGTGCAGGCGGCGGAGGCTCCCAAGCTGGCCGCGCACGAGGACGCAATTTACCTGAATAGCCATCTCTACAGTCGCGTGGAGGCGATCTATCGGCAGCGCGAAGCGCTCAAGCTGGATCCGGAGTCGCTACGGCTGGTGGAGTACTATCACCGCGAGTTTGTGCACGCAGGGGCGAACCTCTCCGACGCTGACAAGACCGAATTGAAGAAGATGAACGAAGAGATATCGACCCTGGAGAATACATTCCGGAGCAAGCTTCTGGCCGCGACTCAGGACGCCGCGTACGCGACCACCGATAAGAGCAAGCTCGCCGGATTGAATGATGCGCAGATGGCGGCAACCGCGCAAGCTGCCAAAGAGAGAAAGCAGGAAGGCTGGGTGCTCACGCTACAGAACACAACCCAGCAACCCTACCTGGCGAACCTGAGCGACCGAGCGACGCGTCAGGAGCTGTTTGAGGACTCCTGGAACCGCGCCGAACGCGGAGGGCCGAATGATACGCGGGCAACCATTATCCGTTTGGCCGAGCTACGGTCGGATAAGGCGAAGTTGCTCGGCTTTCCCAATTTTGCCTCCTGGCAGCTGGATGACCAGATGGCTAAGACACCCGAGGCGGCGAAGCGCTTCATGGATGCGCTGGTAGCACCGGCCACGGCCAACGCGGCGGCCGAGGCAGGTGACATCCAGCACCTTATGGATGCGGAAAAGGTCGGCGCCGAGTTACAGCCGTGGGATTGGAACTATTACTCCGGGCAGGTGCGCAAGGCGAAGTACGACATAGACGATGCCCAGGTGAGACCGTATTTCGAGCTCAACCACGTTCTGGAAAATGGCGTGTTCTATGCCGCGAACCAGCTCTATGGGATCACCTTCAGCGAACGTAAGGACATACCCGTCTATCAGCCCGACGTGCGCGTCTTCGAAGTGAAGGATGCGGACGGTAAACCGCTGGCGTTGTTTTACTGCGATTACTTCAAGCGGGACAACAAGAACGGCGGGGCCTGGATGAGCAACCTGGTTAGTCAGTCCAAGCTGCTCGGCACGCTGCCTGTGGTTTACAACGTGGCGAATTTCAGCAAGCCGGCTGCGGGACAGCCGGCGCTGATTAGTTTTACGGATGTGACGACCATGTTTCATGAGTTCGGGCACGCGCTGCACGGCATGTTTGCGAACTCTGAGTATGAGAGCCTCTCCGGCACCTCGGTGGCACGGGACTTCGTCGAGTTCCCTTCCCAGTTCAACGAACACTGGGCGACTTATCCTGCTGTCTTCGATCACTACGCCAGGCATTATGAGACGGGTGCGCGAATGCCGGCCGAGTTGGCGGCCAAGCTCAAAAAGGCTAAGACTTTTAACCAGGGCTATGCGCTCACTGAGATCCTCGCGGCAGCGGAGCTCGATATGCAATGGCACACGTTGAGCCCGGGCACGAAGGTTGAGAACAGCGACGTCTTCGAGAAGGAAGCGTTGGAGAAGACGCATCTCGCGATTAGTTATGTGCCCCCACGGTATCGGTCCAGTTATTTCTCACATATCTGGTCTACCGGTTATGCGGCAAGCTACTACGCATATCTATGGAGCGAGATGCTCGATGACGATGCGTACCAATGGTTTCTGGATCACGGCGGCTTGACGCGGGCGAACGGAGATCGTTTTCGCCACATGGTGCTTTCGCGCGGCAACACGGAAGACCTGGCGGCCATGTACAAGGCCTGGCTGGGGAGCGACCCCAGTGTTAAGCCGATGCTAAAGGAGCGGGGGCTAAGTCCGGAATAGCGGTATCGCGTTGTGAGGGCCGGGGGATCGAAGGTCCCTCCACGGCGCGCCGGGACAGGTCGCCTTCAGAGTCTGCGTGAGAACAGACAATCCTGTTACCGTGGTGAGTGCTGAAGCCCAGGACTTACGTCCTGGGACATTCTCAGCCGTCCCTGCGGGACTGGCCAATTCCGAACCGGGGGTTCTCATCGCAGACTCTAAAGCCCCAGGCACTTTTCTAAAAAATGAGCGCTAAAAGCGCCATAAGCGCTATAAGCCCCCCTCTTTTGCCACGAACTCTTCTAAAACGGCCAAGCAGGCCTCGTGTTCATCGGGCTCTTGCCCAGCGTTGGCCGACCAGAGGGTGGAGGAGCGGCCTCGGGTTGGCTCGCTCTTGTAATTGGCTGCGTCGAGCGCCATTAGTTGATCGAGGGCAGCGTCGATGCGGTCGCAGCTGACGTGACCGTGGAAGAGGCGACGGATTTGATGCTTTGATAATCCCTGGGGGGATTCGACGAGAGCCTCGAGGATACGATCGGCGATGGCGTCCCCAGTGGAGTCTCCGAAGAGCTCGGAGGCGCTGTTGGAACAGTAGTCCCACACAGCAAGGGCAGCCTGGAGGTGGGCCAGGCCGATGACGGAACTTCGGTCCAGGGCGGCATAAATGGCACTGAGGCGCAGGACCTGGGCTTCGGCGCGGCTGGTGGCGGCACCGCGCAGGCCGGGCCGGAGCTGGCTTAAGACGGGATAGCAATCCTGCCAAAGCTTGCGGGCCGCATCATCGCGACGGAAGAGGATTTCGGGTGTGGCGGCTGCCCAGTCGAGAGCGCCGCGCAGTTCGCGGGCGACGGCGGATAAGGCGCTGTCGCTGAGGTCTCCTCCCTCGGGAAGGCAGTTGTTGCGCTGCACCCAGGTCCAGAGGCAGCGGTTGGCAAAGCCGTTGTGGGCTTCGGTGTGATGGAGGCTCTGGGCCAGTTCACGCTGGGTGATGTGGGCGATGAGGCTGATATGCGTTCCGGTGGCTTGGAGATCCTGGTGCATATTGAGGGTGGGGAGATTGCCGCTATCCCAGGCGCTGCGGAGCAGGGGCGAGAGTTGCGCCTTGCCACGTTTCAGGGCATAGAGGATGGAAGCGAACTCCTCGGAGAGTGCGAGGAGACGACGGTCAGTGGGCGGCTGCTGATCACGCAGAGCGTAGACCAGGCCGCCGGCTGTGAGGCATCCGCTGGTAATGCGGGTGGAGAGCCAATCGCGATCCACTTGCGCGAAGAGGCGGGCGACCTGGCCCCAACTCGTGCCCTTGCGGGCCTTGCTGGAATCACCCACCAACACCACGAAGAGATTGAGACCGTGGCGGGTGGCGTCGACCATGCAGTGGGGTCCGGGGCCGACGAGGTTGCCAAAGACGGCCAGCAACTGAAGAAGAATAGCGGCCGGATGGGCTTCGGTGTGAGGAGCAATGGTACGTACGGCTCGCCCTGCCAGTCCATAGAGGGCGGCTTCGCCTAGCACCCACGGCTCGCTCCACGGCGGCCGGACAGGCGGGGCAGGCAGGATTTGTGGTTCGTTGGGGCGATGCGAGCGATGATTGCGGCGCCTGATCTGACCTGGATGGCGAATTTAAATTGGGTTCAGGCGGCTGGGCTTGCAGTTGGCTTTGCAGAGCGAGCAGTTCGAGGGCGCGTTGCCGCACGTTAGCGAGCGTGGGAGGGGCGGAGGGCGCCAGGGTGTTCACTGTTTTTCTTAGCATGATCCGACACTAATACGGTTTCTTAATTTCCTTCAAGAGCAGTTATGCACTTTTTCCCAACTAAATAGTTACTGCGCGATAAGTGACTAAAGGTGACTAAGTCACTTTTATCGTGATGCCGCTACTGTTACTAAATACGGACGTTTAGCATAGGAGTCAGGCTTAAGCATCGTGTAAGCATCGTTTAAGCATTGCTTGAGCGATGCTTGAAGCATCACAGGGATTGTCATCGTTGTTTCCTGGTCCTGCTATGTTGGTTGCGCACTGCCGGTCGAGGATTTGAGCGTCGCCGTGGATTACGCCGACGCGTGGTTCTGGTGAGATGCAGCCGCATGATCTTCCCCAAAGAGTTAACCGCTAGCCAACGATCCCACGGGTAGTTAGGCTGTGCAAGAGCCGCTGACGAAATAGATGTGGATGGCGGGGTAGTTAACTAAAGGTAACCCCCCGTTCCTACAGGTGGGGAACCGTCCAGAGCGGACACAATCGAGCCAAAGAGAGCTCACGTTCGAACCTCAGCAATCTACCGTGTTTCCAAAGTGAAAGCTCCGTCCACGAAAATGCATGCCCACGAAATGCACGAAATGAAGACGCGTGGTAGTCTGCCGGGTATGTCAGAGAAACGTTGGGATCGTCACCGCACGGAGCATGGGGAGCACCAACCGCAGGGGCACGGTGAGGCGCTCGATTGTAGGCAGGATGGGCACGGCAAAGCAGGCCATCATGCTTGCTAAGGAGAGAAATGACCAACCTGATGATAGTGGTCATGCGCATCCCAACGAGCACGCCGACCATCGGTCCGAAAACCACCATTGGCACCCTTACGGGGAGTTGCATCATGCCGAGCCTGGCTCGCGTGGGTTCGATCTGGCACAAGCGGCGGTAGTGGAGCTGCACGAGGCCGGGTTCAATCCGGGATTTGGCCGGGACGTGCAGGAGCAGGTGTCAGAGATCGAGCAAGGCATCGCGCATTGGCGTGATGCCAAGAGCGCGGCCGATCTGCGTGGGCTGGGTTGGTCGTCGATTGACAACGACACGTCGAAGGATCTCGATCAGATTGAAGTGGCGGAGCGTGTGCCGACGGGGATTCGCGTGCAGGTAGCGATTGGTGACGTCGCCGCGGCGGTCGAGAAGGGGTCGCCGATCGACGAGCATGCGCAGAATCAGACGCAGACGATCTATATGGCGGTGAAGAACTTTCCGATGCTGCCATTAGAACTTTCGGCGGGGTTGACATCTTTGAATGAAAACGAGGATCGCCTGGCGATCATGATGAGCTTTACTGTGGCTTCGAATGGCGAACTGCTGGACGAAAGGGTTTCGCGGTCGTGGGTGAGGAATCGCGCACAATTGGCGTACTCACGCGTGGGACCATGGCTTGACGCGGGCGGCAACGACACGAAGAACGTCGTAAATCTACGCTCTGACAGCGCGCGCGAGCATCACAGTGATGAAGCTGCGTTGACCAAGATGGATGGCAATAATGGCCTGCCTGCAGATTGGCTTGCGGAGCAGCTTAAGTTGCAGGATGAAGCCACCGAGGCACTGCATCGCACGAGGATCGCTGCAGGAGCGTTGGACTTCCACAAGGCGGAAGCTGAGCCGGTGATGATGGATGGCCGTATTGCGAGCGTGCACGAGGTGACACAGAATCGCGCGATGCACCTGATCGAAGATCTGATGGTAGCGGCGAATGGCGTGATCGCCCGTGCTCTGCGCAAGGGCGGACGCAGTGGGTTGCAGCGTGTGGTGAAGACGCCGGAGCGTTGGAATCGCATCGTCGCGCTGGCGCAGCGCACGGGGAGGACTCTGCCCGAGCAGCCGGATTCAGTGGAGTTAAATAAGTTCCTGCAAGCACAGCGGGAGAGTGATCCGGATCATTATCCGGACGTGGCCGTGGCGGTGATCAAGCTGATGGGTCCGGGGGAGTACATGCTGATGCGGGCCGATGATGATCCGACGGGACACTTTGGTTTGGCAGCGCGCGACTACACTCACTCGACAGCGCCGAACCGCAGGTTCCCGGACCTGGTAACTCAGCGTGTCTTGCATGCGATGATGGACGATGCGCCCCCGCCTTATACGGATGGGGAGTTAGCGGCGATCGCGCAGCACTGTAACGAGGCAGATGAAGCATTGCGGAAGATTGAGCGCAGAATGCAGAAGCGCATAGCTGCGGTGGCGATGAGCGGCCACGTGGGCGAAGAGTTCAAGGCCGTGGTTACGGGGTCGAGCGATAAGGGCGTTTATGCGCGAGTGATCGAGCCTCCGTTTGAAGGGCGCGTGGTCGAGGGAGAGTATGGGCTCGATGTAGGCGACGTGGTGCGAGTGAAGCTTATCCACACAGACCCGGCTCGAGCGTTTATTGATCTTGCCCGAGTGTAGTTAGCGGACAGCCGGAAGGTTTTAGCATTTGCTACGTCCGAAAGTCAACTGCAGGTCCCTCGGCTTCGCTCCCACGGCACGCCGGGGCAGGCGGGATGACAAAGTTTAATGGGTTGGTGAACCTTAACATTGGTTATTCGGATGGAAGGTTTTGGTATTTGCTACGTCCGAAAGTGAACCGCAGCCTATTCGTGGTCTTTCAGTATCTCCTCCACCCGCTCCTTGGGAACGGAAAGGTGATCTTCGTTCTGCTTCAGCCATGCACGGTAGTCGTCTTCGATGGCGGGCGTCCAACGAGCGTCGATTTGACCAGCAGTGTACTTCTTCTCTTCCAGCCGCTGGTGCCCAAAGGTGTCCCGCAAGTGGGTGGATTCGGAGTTCTTCACCACTTGTTCGGCGAGTTGCGGCGGAATGAAGAGGACTCCACCATTCCGGCCCAGTACCACGTCGCCCGGCATCACGGTCGCATGCCCGATCCGCGTGGGACCATTGATGCTGACCATGGTCGAGTTGAGACGAGGTCCGGAGGCCAGCGACCCGAAGTGATGCGACGGATCGTAGTAGCGAACAAAGGAGACGAAGTTCGGCAGTTCTTCGAGGCCGTTGATGTCGCGGACCGCGCCGTCATAAACGATCCCGTTGCCTGAGCGAGCATAGATCGCGTTGCCTACGTTGTCGCCGATTGAGGGGCCATCCGTTTTGAGCCCAAAGTGGTCGGCCACATAGACGTCGCGCGGCTGCAGCATATCCACCGGCCAGGCGTTCATCGCACCCTGGCGTTTATCCTGCACGCCCTGGGCCTCGATCACTTTCTGGATATCCGGCCGCCCCGGCACCCAGGTCGCCGTCAATGCCCTTCCCACGAGTACCTTGTCCGGATGGATCGACAGCCATCCATCCTCGTACTCGTGATTGAAATTGTGAGAACGCAGCGTCGCCCAGGCTTCCTCGAGGGTGACGTTCTTCATCCGGTCGAGGATGGAATCGGGGACCTTAGGCCTTCCGTCAGGGAATCTCTCCCCCGTCCAGTCAGGGGTGTACTTAATCACATCTTCGCGGGTGAAAAATCCCTGCTGCGCGTGGCCGCTGAGACCCGCACCCAACATCATCGAGGAACAAACGACCCCCACCGCCGCACGCCTGAGTTGCCGAACGAATGCTTCCATTTGCCCCTATCCTTTATCTATTTATTCGGCTCGAACCACGTTGTTCCTGGAATCTGCACTGTCTTGGCCACCTCTTCGTTCATCTCCACGCCCAAGCCAGGCTTATCCAGAGGGGTGACATAGCCTTTTTGAATGATCTCGCCCTCCTTCACAAATGTCTGCCAGACCTTCAGATGATTGATCCAGTGCCACTCGCAAACCAGGTAATTGGGAATGGTCGCGCACACATGGGCCGAGGCCATGGTGCCGATGGGAGAGACGACACAGTGGGGAGCAAACGGAACATAGTAAGCCTGGGCCATGTTGGCGATCTTGCGTGCCTCCGAGAGTCCGCCTACCTTTTGAATATCCGGCATGATGATGTCGGCCGCGCGCTTCTGCAACAATTCGGTGTAGCCCCAGCGCAGGTACAGATTCTCACCGCAGCATATCGGCGTGGTGGTGGAGTGCCGGATATCGGCCATCGCGTCGATGTCCTCCGGCGGTACGGGTTCTTCCAGCCACAGCAGCCGATAAGGTTCCAGCGCCACCGCTACCCGTTTGCCGGTGGTCGCGTCATAGCGGCCGTGCATGTCGCAGGCCAGGTCCATTTCCTTGGGTATCGATTCGCGCACGTGCTTTACCCAGCTGACCATGCGGTCGATTTCGCCATTGCTTGCCGTCCAGTTCACCTTGTCGAAGCGGGCCGGATCAGCATAATCGTCGAGGTCAATCTTCATCGCGGTGAATCCCTGGTCCTTGATCCAGGGAAGCTTGCGGTCCGATTCCTCACCTATGGGATTCTCCATGTCGGAATCACAGTACATGCGAACTTTGTCGCGAAATTTTCCTCCTAACAATTGATAGACCGGTAGTCCTAAAATCTTTCCCGTGAGGTCCCACAACGCGATCTCGACTCCGGTCATCGCGGTCACGTATTGACCACCCTGAGCACCGGCGAAGATTCCCGAGACGCGCATCCTCTCCCACAGAGCGTCTACATTGAGAGGATCCTGACCAATCAGCATGCGTCGGAAGCCATGCACCAGGGACGCAGTGCCCACGGCTGCATCGGTCGATTCGCCCTGACCATAGAGACCGGAATCGGTATAAACGCGCACGTGGGTTTGCGGCCCATGAACCAGGACCTGGGCGGTGCGGATATCCGTGATTTTGACCTTGGGCCTCTGCCACACCGTACTGTTGTCCTGAATCGCCCGCGCTAAAGATGGCAGCGCAAAGACGCCGGCTGTGGGAAGGGCCGCAGCCGCACCCTTGAGCATGGACCTTCGTGTATATCGATTCATTACTGAGTTCCTCTCGTGGTCAGTTTTCTTATGGTCCGCTACGGGGGCTTTCCGCTCTCGCCCGTGTCTTCTGTATCTACGCTTGCTGCAAATGACCGCTACCAATGGCCTAATCTTTTTATTTCTGCCCCATTGCGAGGTCTAAAACGGTTACGCGGGTGCCGTTTATTTCGCCTCCGGCCACTTCACATCATGCAATGGTCATTTCACATACGGCGGCCAAACTATCACGCTGAAAAAACCTTAGTCAAGAAAATGTTGCAGGGGCGACGAGCACGGCATCGATTGTGCTAACGTTCACGATTTTGTCTCGCCAATCGCCGAGGGAGATCGCGGATGACCAGACATTGGCTGGTCCTTCTTGGAGCGCAGGAGCCGAATTTCCGGCTATTCGTTTTTCGACAAAAATTGACTTGGCTCCGTTTGACCAAAGACCGGCCAAACGGGGCCAAGGATGACACAGCGCCATTGTTGAACGAGTTCCCGGGGCTGACGTTAGAACGTGTACCTGGCGGCCAGCTGCAGTTGCCGCGGGTTGGTCGCCGAGTTCGTACCGGTGATTTGGCCGAATCCCCCCTGATCTATATATTTGCTCGGATTGGCGAAATCCGTGTGGTTGAAGGTGTTAAACGCGTCAAAACGGATTTGTAAATGGTGGTGTTCGTTAAAGGGCATGGCGAAATTCTTGTCCAGTGACATATCGTAGTTTTGAACGCCCGGGCCGTATAGCATATTGCGGCTCACGTCTCCCAGGAAACCTGGGGCTGGTTTGGCGAAGGCCGCGGGATTCGCGTATTGGCCGGTTGTTCCGACTGTCCGATGGGACATGTAAAACTGTTTGGAGACGAGATTCGGCCGGGTCGCCGGTGTGCCACCGGAAATGGTATTGGTGTTGGCGGTGTTCGCGTCGACTCCGGGGTTCCAGGGTGTGCCGCTCTGGAGTTGTATGAGGGTGGCAAATTCCCAGCCGCCGACCACCGCATCCACGATCTTCGACGAAGGCGCCCACATCCTGCCCTGCCCTACTGGCAGGTAGTAAATGAGCGAGGCCACCACGCGATGTTTCACATCGAAGTCCGAAGGGCCGTAGTCGCACTGGATGCAGAGGTCGTTCTGCGCGAAGAGCTCCGATGACTGGCTGCGGATCCCGCTGGTGTCGTCCATCGATTTCGAGTAGGTGTAGGAGCTGATGAGGTTGAAGCCGTTGCTGAAGCGCTTGTTCACCTGGAAGGCGAAGGAGTTGTAATTGCCGATGCCTATGTCATGCACCAACTGAATCACGCCGTAGTTCGGATAGGGCGTACGAGTGTAGATGGAAGTCGGCGTCGTGTTGCCAAGTAAACCATCGGGAACTGAATAGTTGGCATTGCGGAACCCGTAGAGGTGCTTGCTGACGTTGCCCATATATCCGGCCTCGAACACCCAGTCCTTGCCTACCTGCTTCTGAACGTCAAGCAGAAAGACCTGGCTGTATGAAGTCTTATGGGCGTACTGGTTGGAATAGGCATAGGGCGGCGTAATGGGGGCGATGACGCCCGGGCCACTGGTGGGGCCCACCGCGTTGGTCCAGTTGATGGTGGCCACCCCTGGAGTCCCATTGCCTGACGTATTGGTGATGCGCCCGGCCAAGTTGCGCGCCACGTCGAAGCGGGCGTTGGCGATGTCATGGTTGTAGTAGATACCGTAGCCCGCGCGGACAACCACGCCCGGGAGCGGCAAGTAGGAAATGCCTAAGCGAGGCGCCCAGTCGGCGTTGTCGGTCTGCATGAGCGAATTGGGGAATTGGCCGTTGGCGCACTGCGGCCCGGGAGTGACAAGGGCATCGGGATTGGTAGGGCTATTTGTGCCGCCCTCTACCCATCGGACGTTAACCCCGGAATACGCATCACTGCAGGTGCCCTCGCGCCTATAGAAAGGCCATAGGTTCTCAGGCTCGTGCGTAGCGGTGAAGGGGGTTATGGGTGAGTTGTTGGTTTGCAGATCGACGATGAACTCCTGGCCCAGGGTGTTGTAATACGGCGGGGTCCGCTCATAGCGCAGGCCGGCGGAAACCGTGAGGTTGGGCAGCATCTTGTAGTTGTCGTCGACGTAGAAGCCCAGTGCGTTGGTCACGTAGTTGGCCTGCGCGACCGACACCGCATAGGTGGAGGCGTAAACCTCGCCGAGCAGAAAATCGGCGAAGCCGGAGCCGGTTTGGGGAATGAGGGTGCCCGGTGCACTTACCCCCGCAGTGGCGTTGTTCTGGAAGACGAAGTTGCCGCGCTCTTCCTGGTTGCCGTATTCGTTGTAAACAATCCGGTCCCACTGAAAACCGAAATCAAGCGAATGCTTGCCCTTCACCCAGCTGAAATTATCGTTAAGCGACTTATCGAAATCGCTGGTATCAAACGGACCATCGCTGTTGTCGCCAATTCCTGAATATTGGTCCGGAGTCCAGGAAAAATTGGGGACGCCCCAGGTTGCACCAGCTCCGCCTTGGAGGTTGGGGATGCCGGCATTGATCAGACCCACCGCGTTTACCTTGTTTTGCGAGATGGTACCGAGGGCGTTGTAGAAGTTGGTGTAGCCAAGCGTGAACACGTTCACGAGGTTGGGCGAGAGGGTCCAGGTGTTGGAGCCCATGTACTGGTAGAAGTTGGTGCGGATTTGGGCACCGACATTCGCGCCCAGCGCCGGGAAGCCCGGTTGCGAGACCGTTTCAAGGCCATCGCTGAAGCGGAAGGCCCACTGCAACTTCTGCGACTGGTTGTAATCGGCGCGCACGGTGAACTGATCGTGGTCGTCCGTATTGTCTTCGGGGTATGTGTAGTTGTTGGTGAACGCCGAACTCGCAGCCGGGTGGTAGAACTGCGTGAGGATTAAGGCCGATTCCGGATTAATCATGCTCGCGGGAATCACATTGCCCGGGAACTGCGTCCTGCCGACGCCATTGGCTGCGCCGGTGTTGGGATTGTAGATAGGGATGACGGGACCGCCGTTTTTCAGTGTGAAACCACTGAAATCACCGCCCAGGACGGCCGCGGTGGGCAAGGTCGCGTAGCCCACCTGGTCCTGAATTTGGGAAAACCATTCCTTATTAACCATGAAGAAAAGCTTGTTTTTGGCGTCGAAGAAGTGGGGAATGGAGAGCGGGCCGCTCAGCACGAATCCGTAGTCGTTGTATTTGAAGGGGAGCTTAGCAGGGAATGGGGTTGTGGTGTAGTTGTACCCTCTTGCGTCCGCGTAGTTGTTACGGAGGAAATAGAACGCAGTTCCGTGATACGCGTTGCCGCCGCTCTTGGTGACCACGTTGACCTGGGTCGCGTTGTAACCGTATTCGGCGGGATAGACGCCGGTTTGCACCTTCATTTCCTGAATGGCGTCGACGGTGGGCTGTACCACAAAGCTGTTGAAGTCCACGTCGGTATTGTTGATGCCATCGATCGTATAGTGGTCGTACATGATGCGCTGTCCGCCGACAGAGATCGTCTCCTCCGAGCGCTGGCCGCCCTCGCGCGATACGGCTTGGCCTTGCTGCGGTGAGAGTGTGTTGGTGTTGGCCGAGACCGCGACCAGGCTCAGGTAGTTTCTGCTGTTCAGCGGCATCTGGCTGACGGTCTGCGTAGGAACCACGGTGCCGAGGGTGGGGTTGTCCGCCTGCAGCAGAGCGGCGCTCGCCTCAACGGTCACAGATTGTGTCACCTGACCGACCTGCAGCGCGAAATCCTGACGCAATGCTTGTTGCACTTGCAGTTCCAACTGAGCTGTGTCGGTCTTGAAGTCCGGGTGGGTAGCCTGAAGGCTATAGTTTCCCGGCTGAACGTCGGGAAACGTGTAGTCACCCGAACTGGTGGTGAATGTGGAGCGTGCCGTACCGGTAGCTGTATTGGTAAGGGTGATGGCCACCTTCGCAATCACGGCGCCGGTTGAGTCGGTGACGTGCCCGGAGATTGAACCCGAGGTCTGCGCCAAGACGGCGGAAGCCGACAACAACGAGAGAGATAGAAACAGCCAAATTCGCTTTAGCATCGGAAACGCCTCCCAAAGTGGTTTCTCTTGCGAATGCTCAATTCTTTTAACTTCGTGCCGGTTACGCGCTGTCGAAGCAGTTAAGCAGGGCTTGACATTTTCTTTTTCTTCGCGCATCGCGCAATGGCCATTTCAAATACGGCGGACAAGCTATCACGCTGAAAAAAACATAGTCAAGCGAATGTTGTGTTGCCACGGGCGCCAGGCATCCGACTTGCTAGTCCAGGGTGGCGTTGTGGGTATTGGCTGATCCTTACTCTCGGCGCTCATGGCGCGCAGCGATGGTTTCATTTTTCAGGAGCCACACGCTTGTCTTGAAATGCGGACAGTCAATGATCCGGCGATGGAAACAATCATGAGGAGATCCAAATCGCCCTCGGCTCCTCACGATTGGATCAGCCTTTGGCCGCATTGCGCGTGGTACGCTCAGCCCGGTCCAGGCGATGGTTGTTCTGCTATCTTTTGCACTGATATGAACTTCACTCCGTTCAGCGCACTCTTGTTATTACCGGCGATGATCGTGCTTTTGCAGCTGGGGCACGCGCTTCGGCGGCGGCGGGAATCGGCCCCACAAAGCAGTGCGATTGAGGGCGCGGTCTTTGCGCTTTTCGGATTGCTACTGGCTTTCACCTTCGCCGGCGCCGTGACCCGCTACGACGCACACCGCGACTTGGTGCTGCAGGAGAGCAACGATATTGGAACCGCATATCTTCGTCTCGACCTGCTGGCGCCGCAGGATCAGCCTGCGCTGCGCCAGCTTTTCCGCGACTACGTCAACTCGCGGTTACATCTTTACGATCGTGTTTCGAGCGAGATCTCGGAGACCACCAAGCAGCTGCAGCAAGAAATCTGGAAGAAATCTGTCGCGGCCGCCGCCGCGCCTGGAGCCAATCCCGACGCCACCAAGCTGCTCCTCCCCGCGTTGAACGAGATGATCGACATCACGTCCACGCGGCAGAACGCTTTTCATATGCATCCGCCGGCTGTTATCTTCCTGCTTCTCTTTGTCCTTAGCGGGTGCTGCGCGTTCGTGGCCGGGTACGGGATGACTGCAGCCGCGCGCAGCTGGTTCTATAGCATCGCGCTTGCGGTCACGGTCACGCTTACTATCTATGCCACGCTGGAGATCGAATACCCACGCCAGGGCCTCATCCGTCTCACCCAAGCGGACGACACCTTTCTCCAACTTCGCGACTCTATCCAATAGATGCGCACAATAGATGTGCAGAGATGGCGTTGGAATTTATCTGCCGGAGACACGACGGGTGTAGCGTGGATATAACGGACAAATTGGCTGGGTGGTGGATTGCACATCCTCGTAATCAATAGCGGATCATCGTCGATCAAGTTTTCCATCTTTGAAGCGGGCGCCGCAGCGGGGCAAGAGGTTGTTTCCGCGCCCTGGTTGTCGTGGCCACGCGCCTTGTTCAGCGGCGAGGTGAGCGGGATCGGCACCGCCAAGCTGGGATTTACGTTTAGCGATGCCGACGGGCGGGAGTTGGGTAGCCCGGGAAAAACAACAGCGGCTGACCCAATGGACCTATTAGGAGATGCAGTCTGCGGTGCGGGAATGCCGCCGATCGACGCGGTGGGCTATCGCGTGGTGCATCCCGGACCACACCTGAAGGGACACCAGAGGATCACCGATGAGGTGCTCAAGGATCTGGAGCAGGCGGTAGCCTTTGCCCCGCTGCACGATCCGGCGGCGATCGCCCTTATCCGCGAAATGATGGAAAGATTTCCTGGGGCCCGTCACTACGCATGCTTTGACACGGTCTTTCACGAGACTATGCCGGCTGAGGCTTCCACCTACGCGATCCCGGTCAAGTATCGCGAGCAGGGAGTGCACCGCTATGGGTTCCATGGGCTCTCCTGTGAGGGGGTTGTGGATGACCTGCGGTCTGCATCAGAGAGAGGACAGGCGAGTTTTCCGCGCCGGATGGTGATTGCGCATCTTGGCAGCGGGTGCAGTGTAACCGCCGTGGTCGATGGGCGGTCGGTCGATAACACGATGGGGCTGACGCCGACCGGCGGGGTAGTGATGGGCACCCGGCCGGGAGATCTTGACCCTGGACTGGTGCTGTATCTGTTGCGCCAGGCAGACGGGGACGGCAAGGCTGCTGTGAGCGCGGTGGAAACGATGCTGAATCACCAGGCAGGGATGGTGGCGCTCTCCGGCCAGCCCAACGATATGCGCGCGACACGCAAGGCGGCAGCCGAAGGAAATGGCGATGCCGTCCTGGCACTGCAGGTGTTTACCCGCAGCGTACGCAAATCCATCGGCGCCTTTGCCTGGCTCATGGGCGGTTTGGATGCGGTGGTGTTCACTGGGGGCATTGGCGAGCACGATGGAAAGTCCCGGGCGGAGATTTTGCGCGGATTGGAAAGCTCTGGGGTGGTGCTCAATGCGGCAGCCAATGAGGCCGGCGGCGATGCGCTGCGGCGGGTGAGCAGCGAGGCTTCTCAAGTCGACGTTTGGGTGGTTACCGCCCAGGAAGATCGCACCATTGCAGTGCACGTGAGGCAACTGAATTCGAAGGAGGAATGATGAGCAACGTTGAGACCCTTCCTGTGGCGGCTCATTTCGAGCCGCTGACCGCCGATGAGATCAGGAAAATGAATGCCTACTGGCGCGCCTGCAATTACCTTTCCGCAGGCATGCTGTATCTCTGCCACAACCCGCTCTTGCGGGAGCCGCTCAAGCCCGAACACATCAAAAACCGGCTGCTTGGCCATTGGGGATCGGACCCGGGACAAAGCTTTACCTGGGTGCACCTGAACCGGCTGATCAAAAAGTATGACCTGGACATGATCTACGTCTCTGGTCCCGGGCATGGAGCGCCGGCCACCCTCTCCAACTGTTATCTGGAAGGGGTATATTCCGAGATTTATCCGGAGAAGAGCCAGGACATCGTTGGCTTGCAGAAGTTTCTCAAGCAATTCTCTTTTCCTGGGGGGATCGGCAGCCATTGCACTCCTGAAACCCCAGGATCGATCCACGAGGGCGGCGAGTTGGGATACAGCCTCTCCCACGGATTTGGTGCGGCATTCGATAATCCTGACCTGATCGTGACCGTGGTAGTGGGCGATGGAGAATCGGAGACGGGGCCGCTGGCCACCAGTTGGCACTCCAACAAATTTCTCGACCCGGTGCGCGATGGAGCGGTGCTCCCGATCCTGCATTTGAACGGATATAAGATTGCGAACCCCACCATCCTGGCTCGGATCCCGCCCGATGAGCTGGATATGCTCTTCAAGGGTTTGGGATGGACGCCGCATGTAGTGGAAGGCGATGACCCGGAAAAGATGCACCCCAAGATGGCCGAAGTGCTGGAGAATTGCGTGCTCGACATCCGCGCGATCCAGGAGAAGGCACGCTCGGCGCCGAAGGGGCAAACGGTCGAGCGGCCAAAGTGGCCGATGATCATTCTGCGGACGCCCAAAGGCTGGACGGGGCCCAAAGAAGTGGATGGGCACAAAGTCGAAGGCTTCTGGCGGGCGCACCAGATTCCTATCCTCGATCCGCAAACCAACCCCAAGAGCCTGGCGCAACTGGAAGCGTGGTTACGCAGCTATCGGCCGGAGGAGCTCTTTGATGAGTCTGGACGACTGATCGCGGAGCTACGAGAGATGGCGCCTGTGGGGACACGGCGCATCACCGCCAACCCCCATGCCAACGGCGGATTATTGCGCCGCCCTCTGGAAATGCCTGATTTTCGCGACTATGCGGTCAAGGTGGACAAACCGGGACAGATCGAAGTCTCATCGACCGATGTCATGGCTCACTTTTTGCGCGATGTGATGCGGCGAAACATGACCAGCTTCCGCGTCTTTGGGCCTGACGAAACCGCCTCCAACAAGTTGCAGGCCATCTACGAAGCCACCAGCAAGACGTGGATGGAAGAGATGCTGCCCGAAGACAAGGACGGGGGCTTCCTGGCCAATGATGGACGGGTAATGGAGATGCTGAGCGAGCACACCCTCGAAGGCTGGTTCGAGGGCTATGTGCTGACCGGGCGGCACGGCTTCTTTTCTTCCTATGAGGCCTTTGTCCACATCATCGACTCCATGTTCAACCAGCACTCCAAGTGGCTGGAGAAGACCAAGCTGGAGACGCGGTGGCGGGCGCCCATCTCTTCGATCAATTTGCTGATCACGTCGCTGGTGTGGCGGCAGGATCACAACGGCTTCACCCATCAGGATCCTGGCTTTCTGGATGTGGTGACCAACAAGAGCCCGGCGGTGACGCGGATTTATCTTCCGCCGGACGCCAACTGCCTGCTGAGCGTGGCTGACCATTGCCTGCGCAGCGTTAACTATGTGAACGTGATTGTCGCCGACAAGGCGCTGCATCTGCAGTACCTGACCATGGAAGCAGCGGTGGAACATTGCACCAAGGGGATCGGCATTTGGGATTGGGCAAGCACCGACGCCGGCGAGGAGCCGGATGCGGTGATTGCCTGCGCTGGAGATATACCCACGTCCGAAGCGCTGGCGGCGGTAGCCATTCTGCGCGAGCGGTGCGTCGGATTGAAGATACGGTTCGTCAACGTGGTCGATCTGTTCCGCCTGATGCCGGAGCGGGAGCACCCGCACGGCATGTCAGACCGCGAGTTCGACGGGCTGTTTACCAAGAGCAAGCCGGTGATCTTCAATTTTCATGCCTATCCCGCGTTGATCCACAAGCTGACCTACCGGCGGACCAACCACGCTAACTTTCATGTGCGTGGGTATAAGGAGAAGGGCAACATCAATACTCCGCTGGAGCTGGCGATTTTGAACCAGGTGGATCGCTTCAATTTGGCGATCGACGTGATTGAGCGGGTGCCCGAACTGGCGGAAAAGGGGGCACATACCGTGGATTGGCTGCGAGGGCAGATTATACAGGCGGTTAACTACGCGCATGAGAACGGGATCGACCAGAAAGAGATCCGCGATTGGAAGTGGCCAGTGTAATGGTGGCCGGGTGACGGGGGAGGTCCGGGCTGCCTCGCCACAAGGTGCATTAGCCCAGGCCCTTCAGAGCCAAGGCGCCGTAATTTTTAGCGGGCTATGAATCGGTCGTGCCCTCACGTCAGAAGCGAATTGGAGACTGGGTTTCCACGTTTTCAAAGCCGGGGCGGCACAATTTTTAGCGGGCTATGGAGTGATCGTGCCAGCCCCGGACTTCAGTCCGGGGGAACGGGTTTTCAAACCCGCGTGAACACGTTATCTTGCCCTGACCGGGCTTTAGCCGGGCGGTAAACGATTGAGAATGCGACGGGCTTTAGAGTCTGGGGTACGCTTTTCAGTCCTTCTTGGCGGCTGACATTGGTTCGAAAAACCGTACCCCAGCGGCTGAAGCCGATCAGAAAGCATGGCCTCTTCGGCACGGCTGAACCCGTGCCCTTCGTACGGATCCTTTCGCCAGTTTTTCATGCAGACTCTTTAGCCCCTGCGTGAGAACCAGGAGAAACGGCAGATTCCTCCGATCGCCAAGCCCCAGAGGGCCCGACCGCCAAACGTCAGCCCAGCCCGTAAGGGCTGGGTTTCGATCCAGAGGAGATTCCTGAGCGCCATCGGCGCGGCACCAGCGTACTCAGCGATCCTGAATATGATCGGACGAGACGGGTGCCGCACCTACGGTGCTCGTCATCGCATGGATACTATCCCAGCCCTTACGGGCTGGGCTGACGTTTGGCGGTCGGCCCTCTGGGCCTTGGCGATGGAGGAATCTGCGGGTCTTTTGTTCTCACGCAGACTCTTTAGCCCTGGTGAGAATGGCCGTGGCTCCCCAATCGACCCGCACGTTTTTCGTGAGCTCGGCGACGGCCGGACGCTGCGCGCTACTCCAATCCAATCGCATGGCTCAGCTTCTGCTGGATGTTCTTGTGGAGAATCGTCGCAAGAAACGCTTTCTGCTGCATGAGTTTGTGATTATGCCGAATCACTTCCATCTGCTGCTGATACCTGCGCCGGAAATCCGGCTAGAAAAGGCACTCCAATTCATCAAGGGCGGTTTCTCCTATCGGGCGAAACAGGAAATCCATTTTGCTCCTGAGATATGGCAAGCAAGTTTTGTAAATCACCGCATTCGCGACGCAGAGGATTACAAACACCACCGCACTTACATTTGGGAGAATCCCGTCAGGGCGGGCTTGAGTGAGAGACCGGAGCTGTTTGCTTGGTCATCGGCGTCCCTGGCGATAGAATTGGACGCCCCGCCACCAGGGCTAAAGCCCTGAATTACATTCCGGAGCGTTCTCGCGGGTTTGAAAACCCGCTTCCCCGGACTGAAGTCCGGGGCTGGCACGACGAGCCAACCATCCTAGACGGCACCCGCGATTCCCTTCCCTACCCAGGGAACAATTGCAAAGCAATCGTTGACTTGCATTGCGGCCTACCCTAGGCTAACGCTGGACCATGACCGGCAAAACCATATCCCATTATCGAGTGATCGAGAAGCTTGGCGGCGGGGGAATGGACGTGGTCTACAAAGCCGAGCTTGGTTGCGCTCAAATTTCTGCCCGACGAGGCCGGCCGACGGCTTCCTGTCCTGGATCGCTTTCGCCGCGAAGCCCGCGCCGCCTCGGCGTTGAACCATCCCAACATCTGCACGATCCACCAAACTAAAGGACATCGAGTGGAATCCAATCAAACCTTGAGCGCTAGGGATCTGGTGCCGGCTGTCGAACGAGCACTGGGACTTGCTACAGAGAAGACACTGCGCCTTGACCGTCGCTGGAATGCGAGTGACGGCGCTCCCGTGATCACCTTCGCCGGCCGCTATATAGGCCGCAGCTGGACCCAGTGGACGCAGGGATTTCAATACGGCAATGCCCTGCTCTGCTTCGACATGACTGGCGATGAGGATCAGCTCACCGCGGCCCGGCGGCACGTGGTCTCGGATATGGCAGAGCACCTGAGCCACGTCGGGGTGCACGATCACGGCTTCAACAACATCTCCACTTACGGCAACCTGCGCCGACTGATGCTGGAGGGAAGTATTCCCACCGACGAATGGGAACTCAACTTTTATGAGCTGGCGTTGAAGGTGAGTGGAGCGGTGCAGGCAGCGCGCTGGACCAGCCTCAAAGAGGGGTTGGGCTACATCTACTCTTTTAATGGCAGCCATTCGCTTTTCATCGACACGATTCGCACGCTGCGCATCTGCTGCATGGCGCATATGCTGGGCCACACCCTGCAGGGCGAGCAGGACCAGCGTATCAACCTGCTAGAGCGCGCCTTAACCCACGCCAAGACTTCGGCCCAGTTCAACCTCTACTACGGCGAAGGACGCGATCAGTACGATCGGCCGGAGCTGCGCGGCCGCACCGTGCACGAAGCGGTCTTCAATCCGGCGAGCGGCGTCTTCCGCTGCCCTTCGACGCAGCAGGGCTATTCTGCGTTCACTACCTGGACGCGCGGGCTCGCATGGGGCATGCTCGGCTTTTCTGAGCTGATGGAGTTTGTTCAGTTCGTGCCGGATGCCGAGCTCCCCTCCAAACAGGAGACCTTGGCCTGGATGGAAGTCGCAGCGCGCGCCGGCTGCGACTTCTATATGCAGCAGGCGGCGGCTTTCGATGGTATCTGCTACTGGGATACGGGAGCTCCGCAGTTGCACCGGCTGGGCGATTGGCAGGCCAAAGCAGCCGATCCTTACAACGATTACGAACCCGTCGATGCCTCGGCCAGCGCTATCGCCGCGCAGGGCCTGCTTCGCCTGGGGCACTTGCTGGGCGGAGCGGGCAAGGCTTATACGCAAGCCGGCCTGACTGTCGCGGCGCGCTTACTGCAGGAGCCCTATCTCTCGACGCAGGCTGATCACGAAGGCTTGCTATTGCACAGCATCTACCACCACCCCAACGGATGGGACTATATCCCACCCGGAGCGAAGGTCCCCTGTGGCGAATCGAGCATGTGGGGCGACTACCATCTGCTGGAGCTTTGCCTGCTGATCACCAGAATGGCGAACGACCGTTATTACACCTTTTTCGGAGCGGATGGATGCAGCAGCAAGAAAAAGTAGCGCTGGTGACGGGCGGGACGCGCGGCATTGGCCTGGGCATCGCGCTCCAACTGGCGGAAGCCGGCTTCACCTTGGCCATCTCCGGCAGACGCAAACCCCAGGAGGTTCAGCCAGTGCTGGACCAGATCCGGCAGCACAGCGAGCGCTCCATCTATGTGCAGGCGGATGTTTCGTCCGCGGCCGACCGGTTGTGGCTGCTTGGTGATGTCGGCGATCAACTGGGCAGGCTGGATGTTCTGGTCAACAACGCGGGCATTGCGCCGCGCGTCCGCGCCGATCTGCTCGATGCATCAGAGGAGAGTTTCGACGAGATCATCTCGACCAATCTGCGGGGGCCTTACTTTCTCACCCAGAGCGTGGCCGCCTGGATGATCCGGCAACGCGCGAAGGATCCCTCGGCGCAGCGTTCGATCATCAATATCAGTTCTGTCTCCGCCACGGTTGCGAGCGTTAACCGGGGCGACTATTGCATCTCCAAGGCGGGCATTGCCATGGCGACCAAGCTGTGGGCGGTGCGCCTGGCAGAGTACGGGATCGGGGTATACGAGGTGCGGCCGGGCATTATCGAGACCGACATGACGGAGGGGGTCAAGGGCAAATATGACGCCCTGATCGAAGGCGGTATCCTGCTCGAGAAGCGATGGGGAACCCCGAAGGACATCGGGACGGCCGTCAGCATGCTGGCGCGGGGAGAACTTCCCTATGCGACGGGCGCGGTTCTGGTCCTGGATGGCGGTCTTACGATGGCGAGACTCTGAGGAGCAAACACTATTGATGCAATGGATGAAGCAGTCCCGGTCTTCTTCGGTGGAAGCCAGCAGCACCAGCACCGCAGAAGCCGTTTCGCCACGATGGGGTTTCGCTGTCTCTTCCGGAATACTCGGTTGGATTCTCGACGCCTTCGACTTTTTCGTCCTCGTGTTCCTGGTGGATGTTCTTGCTAATAACTTCCACGTACGCAAGGGCGACATCGTCTGGACCATCACCATCACGCTGGCCATGCGGCCGGTGGGCGCGGTGGTGTTGGGCTCGTTGGCTGACCGCTATGGCCGCCGCCGTCCGCTGATTGCGTGCGTTCTGTACTTCTCCATCATCACGGCGCTCACTCCCTTCGCGCCCAGCTACGCGGTGTTTGTTTTGCTGCGCGCTCTGTACGGAATCGGCATGGGCGGCTACTGGGGCATCGGCGCTTCTTTGGTCATGGAGAGTTCTCCCACGCGTTGGCGGGGGCTCTTCTCCGGAATCATGCAGGCAGGCTATTCCGGTGGATACTTGCTAGCTGCCGTAGCTCTGCGGACCATCGAGCCCCGCTTCGGGTGGAGGTGGATGTTTCTTTGCGGCCTGATTCTCGCGGCGCTGATCGCGGTGCTTACGTTGCTGTCTCCCGAATCCTCGTCCTGGCAGAAGAATCGGCTGGCCGGCTTTGCTGAGGTAACTCGGATTCTGTGGCATCACAAGAAAGACTTCGTCTACCTGGTGCTGATGATGACGGCGATCACTTGCCTGTCGCATGGCACACAGGATCTTTATCCGGATTTCCTGAAGACGGTGCATGGATTTTCCAATACCGTCATCTCCAACCTTGCGATCCTTTACAACGTCGGGGCTATCGCCGGAGCGCTGGTGATCGGGCACTATTCCGACGTGCTGGGCAGGCGGTACTCGGTCATTCTGGCCTTAGCTATCTCTGCGCTCTCGATTCCGCTGTGGGCCTTCGGCTCGACGATTGTCATGCTTGCGATTGGATCGTTCGTGATGCAATTCGGCGTGCAGGGAGCGTTTGGTGTGATTCCGGCGCACTTGAACGAGCTTTCTCCCAGCAGCGTGCGCAGCTTGTTTCCGGGAGTGGTCTACCAGTTGGGCGTTCTGTGTGGTGCGCCGGCAGTGGTGATCGAGTTTGCCCTGCGCAGACACCTGGGATACCAGTGGGCTCTCACTACCTTTGAGCTGTGTGTGATTTTTGCCTTGTTGGTGATCTTCGGATTTGGTCCTGAGCGCAGCGGGCATGATTTTTCCGTGCAGGATAAGGGGCTGCCTCTATGAGGTTCAAGCTCTGAGGGCGACGATTCGGCCGCGTGGCCCTTCACCGTTGTTGCAGGACCGAGGGAAACTGCAGGTCCCTCGCCTTGCCGAATTTCCTATTGATCTCGGTGGCGTTGATCGAGTACATGCGGTTTTCTCTTACGGAAAACCGCACCCGTGACTGTCTCTCGGAACTGCCCGGCAGGAAATTCGGCGGCGCCCGGGATGACAAAGTTAAGGTTGGCGGCTCACCTGAAGATTCGTTAGTTGGATCGAAAGGACCGGACGTCCTGTTCCTATTGAGCTCGGTTATGACACAGACCCACCTAAGATAGGTAGATGCTGAGCGACGAGGAGCGTGCGCGGGTTTGTGTGGTGCTGGTGCGGGCGCGCAACCCTAACAATATTGGCGCCGTCGCACGCGCTATGCATGGGTTTGGGTTCTCCGATTTGCGGCTGGTGAATGACTACTCCGTGGGGCTCGAAACAGCTCGGTCGGCCGTTGATGCGTCAGAGATTCTTGCCGAAGCCAAGCAGTTCGCCAGCGTTCCAGAGGCAGTAGCGGACTGCAACCTGGTGGTGGGCACGACGGCTGTTGGGGAGCGGAAACGTGAGCATCCGCTGTTCGCTCTGGCGGAGGGCGGAGGGCGGGTGCATTCCGCATTGGCATCCGGGCGGGTGGCCTTACTCTTCGGATCGGAAAAGACCGGCCTGAGCAACGACGCCCTAAGCCACTGCCATTGGCTCATGACCATTCCCATGCATCAGAGCCCGGGGATACGGCATGCGTCGATGAACCTGGGGCAGGCAGCAGCCGTGTGTCTCTACGAGCTGATTCGACAGACGGACTCCCGAGCGCTGAACGAGCCGCAACCGATGGCGAGCGCGGAGGACCTGGAGCGCATCACTGAGCTGCTGTCGGAGGTGCTGGCGTCTATCGGATACGCCAAGCGCCGGCCGGCGAGCGCGGAACGCACGGAAGTGCGGCGCATGGTGCGAAGGTTGAACCTGAATCAGTCCGATGCGCGGAGATGGATCGGCGTCTTGCGCCAGCTACTTTGGAAGATGGGTCCTAGCGCGTGATGATTACTTCGTAGAGATTGTCTTTCGCCAGGAAGAATTTGGTGTTGGCGTAGTTCTCGAAGAGTTTTTCGATGGTCCGATTGGTATAGACGCGTTGCACTGCGTAGCCGGTGGTTTCCTGGGCTTCGATGCTGTCCGTATCGGTCACGTGATAGCGGCAGAAGCTGGTATCAGGGCCGGTGTTCTTGGTATGGAAAAACGTGAGCACACGGCCACCGGGACGCAAGCAGGAACGAAGGCGTTTGATCATGGGGCTGACCAGATCCTGGGGCACGTAGTCGAGTGTGGTCCACAGCAGGACAACATCGAATTCCCTGCCGGCAAAATCGAGGTTGTTGTCGAGAAAGCCTTCGACGTCGAAATGCGTAACACCATTCTCGTCCGGGGCGCCGGTCCAGTTGCCGCGCAAGGCCTCGTTCACCACATCGGACATATAGACCCCGTGGCCCAGGGTGGTGAGGAAGTTGATATTGGTCGGAGAGGTGGGCCCGATATCCAAAATGCGCAATCCCTGCTCAGCCTTGAGAAACTTGAGCAGATCCTTCCAGGCACTGGAGTGTCTCGGTATCCGTGGACCGGTGAGAACGGTCGGGCTGGCGGACGCCTGGGAGTCGTGTTGTGTCTTACCAAATATGTTGCGCATTACATCGTCAGTCTTGGAGCGCAGGCCCGTGTTGCCTGCGGGGAATATATTCATCATAGCGGAGCCCTCCAGCGTTCCTTAATGTTTGGCTGGAGAGGTTGCCACCGGAACTTCGGCGCCCTTCGCCGGGGCAACGCCCGCTGTTTTTTCGCCCTGTGTCGGTTCCACCTTGCCGCGAAAAACAGCGCTCTCCTCAATCGATAGGCGTGCGGCGGAGATATCCCCGACTAAATCGCAGCCATCGCGCAATTCCACCTTGCCGGTCGCCGTCACGTTGCCGCTGAGCTGACCGAGCAGGATCACATCCTTCGCCGATACGTTCGCCGCCACATGCGCGTTGGGACCGATCGTGAGGCGACTTTCGACCAAGGTGATGGTGCCTTCCACATGACCATCGACCACCAGGTCTTCGCTACCATTCACCTCGCCGCGGATCTGGACCGACTTACCTATAATGGCGACGGCACTATCCCCTGTGTTCATCTGGTGCCTCCCTGCGGTCGCAGAAGCTTCTCTGCCCGAACTATACGCAAGGTGCGAAGCCAACCGCAACCCGCAAAACAGGTTAGAGGGCCGGCGAGGCCCCCAGATGTAAACTGGAAGGTATTGCCTTGCATCTCACTAAGGTAACATCGGCCGCAAATGGGGAGTCGGTTATGAAGGCTGTGCGATTTGTGCTCCAATGCTGGTCATTTCCGTGCCCCCGACGGATGTATACACTCGCCGCTGCCCTGCTTTTGGGAGTGGTGGCAGCGAGCGGCCAGGCTTTGTCCCAAGATGACAAGCCGGCGCTGGACCCGCAAAAGATTGTGCGTGACGCCAGCTGGAATGAGCTTCATGCCAAGAGCCCGGGCCGGTCCTTCAGCTACCGCCAGTACAAGGTTGACCCCAAGGGGAGCACAGTCAAGGAAATCTTCGAGACCAAGGACGGGGACGTTGCCCGGCTGATCGAAAAGGACGGCAAGCCCCTCCCCCCCGAGGACGAACAGGCCGAGATCGACCGCTTGAACCACCTGCTGGAGCACCCCGAGGTGCAGGAGCACCGCCATAAGAAGGAACAGGAAGACAGCGCCCGGGGCGATGAAATGGTGCGTATGCTTCCGGACGCTTTTCTCTTTACCTATAAGGGGATGGTGGAAGGCCCGAATGGCCCCTGCTACCGGCTGGAATTCCGGCCGAATCCTGCGTTTACGCCGCCAGACCGGGAGGGTGAGGTTTACCACGGCATGGTGGGCGAGCTATGGGTGGACCAGGCGCAACTGCGGCTGGCCAAGATCGATGCTCACCTTATCTCCGATGTGAACTTCGGATGGGGGGTGCTGGGCAGACTGTACAAGGGGGGCAGCATCCTGGTGGAGAATTCCGATGTCGGACTGCACCACTGGGAAACCATCCACATGAAGCTGCAGCTGCAGGGGAAATTGCTGATGATGAAGAGCGTGGACTACTCGACCACGGAAGATTACAGCGATTTCAAGGTGCAGCCGCAGGAGCTAGGCTACCAGGAGGCGATCCGCCTTCTTCAGAAAGAACCCGGCTCGGCCCAGGTGGCGGCTAAGTAGGGGAAAGAAACCGCAGCTCTGCGGTTTTCTTTCCCCTACTTACCCCTAAGCCAGGTCGTCGCCGCTGGATGAATCGTCGTCGTAGGACGAGTCGTCATACGACGTGTCATCAAGACTCAGATCATCCTGATCGTCTCCGTCGTCCTTCAGGTCGTCACTTGCCTGCTGCAGGTCGGCGGCATCGTTGCTGCTGTCCCCATAGCTGCTGTTGTCGACGTGCTCATGGGATGCTTCGCCCAGCCCGCCCCCAGAATCACCGTAGTAGTTGTTGATGACTTCTTCGGGCGGAGCACCACCGCCGGCAAGGTATTCGCCGCCACCAAAGCCGGCGGGATGACCAAAACCGTGCAAAAGCGACTCCACTCCCTGAAACGCAAGGGCTCCCGCAGCAACGCCGGCAGCGGTCGTGGCGGCGGTGCGCAGGAAGCTTGAGCCTCCTCCCGGGGGAGGCGGCGGAGGCGCTCCATAAGAGGGCACCGGCGACCAGGACTGAGCGTAAGGCTGGGCCGGAGGCGCACCGTAACCCGGCGGGGGTGGTGCGGCCTGGGGCGGGGGCGGTGGCGGAGCAGGATCGCGATGCCCTAGCAGGCTGCCCAGGAAACTGGTGGCGTGGGCGGGCTGGGGAAGCGCCTGCGCCTGCTGGCGCAGCTGGTTGATCTGCGCTGTGGCCTGCTCCAGGGCATACTTCTGCACCAACACAGTTTGCGCCAGGATATAGAGGGCGTTGGGATTGCGGCCAAGCCCCTGAAGCAGCAACTGTTCAGCTTCGGGATCTTTTTCTGTCAATTGGGTTTGCTGGACACGACCGATAAGGTCGTTCAACATCGATTCTTCCTGGGGAGTCATAACATCTCCAATGCTTATGCCGTTGGATGCCGGTCAGGAAACCAGCGCCAAAGCTTTGATCTCTTCTTTGCGCACGGTCAGCCGTTCGACCAGGTCGGTGCGCACCTCAAAGCCGCGACCCGGGGTTTTAGGCACGCGAATCTCGCCGGCGGCAGAAACTGTGACCTCGGGCTCGATGATGTCCTCCTTCCAGTAGCGGCTGGAGGCGGAGACATCGCCGGGCAAGGAATAGTTCTCGAGCGTGGATACGGCAATGTTGTGGGAGCGGCCTATTCCACTTTCCAGCATGCCGCCACACCAGACAGGGATCCCGCGTTCCAGGGTCGCATTATGGATGGCTATTGCTTCACTGAAGCCGCCCACCCGTCCCAGCTTTATATTGATGATGCGGCAGGATTCCATCTCGATCGCGGCCAGGGCGTCGCGGCGGTTGCGGATGGATTCATCGAGACAGATGGCGGTGTCCAGGCGCTGCTGCAGCATGGCGTGGAAGTAGAAGTCGTCGGCCCACAACGGCTGCTCGATCATAAGGAGATTGAATTGATCGAAGGTGACGAGGTGATCGGCATCCCGTAGCCGGTAGGCGGAGTTGGCATCGCAGCTGAGAAGAATCTCCGGCCAGCGATTGCGCACCGCTTCGAACATTTGCACATCCCAGCCCGGCTTGCACTTCAGCTTGATTCGTTGATAACCCTGGGAGAGAGCGGTACTCACCTTTTCCATCAGCTTTTCGAGCGAAGGCTGAATGCCGATGGAGACGCCAGAGATAATTGTCTCCCGGATGCCGCCTAAGAGTTCGTACAAGGGTACGCCACGCATCTGGGCTTCGAGATCCCATAGCGCATTTTCGAGCGCCGCTTTGGCCATGCGGTGGCCGCGAACGCGGCGAAAGATCTCAGGACATTTGCCCCCGCTCTGGTCTTCGGCGGCCGCGAGCAGAGGACCAAGTTCCTGCAGAATCGTAACCCAGGCTGTATCCGTAGACTCTTCGCTGAAGTAGGGATGCTCCCCGGTAGTACATTCGCCCCAGCCGGAGAGTCCATCGGCGCGAACTTCCGCCAGCAGCACGCGACGCTCTCTGGTTTCGCCAAAGCTGGTTTCGAAGGGGTGGACTAGGGCCATACTGAGTTCACGCAAGACAATTGATTCAATCTTCATGCAAACCTGTCCGATACCGGTTGGAGTGAATATAAGGAGCTCGAGGGCTCCCGTATTTCCTATCGAGGCCCGGTTGCGTTGTCGAAGTCAATGCGGCCCACTTACGGTTCCTGCCAGCGTCCCAACTGAAAGATGCCGTTGCCTTCTTTATCGATTCTGAAACCAACCACCGTCAGTTGGCGCGTGAATGCCTGCTCAAAATGCTCGCGATTCCTGCTCTGGATGTCAAGGACACGTTCCTGATCCAACAGTGAGTGCCTCCAATGAGCAATCTGGTGCGGTACTAAGATTTCCTGTTCTACCTCGGGTAAAGCGGATGGTTTACCGCCCAGGGCGGAAGAAACCCAATCACTTTCCAACCACCATTCCGCGTAGAGTCGATCGGTAGGAACCTGGCCGTGCAGTCGAGACGATGTTACACCATAAAAATTGGGTGCGTAGCGCCGAACGACCGCCCCTAGCCTGGCAATGTTGAGGAAAGCGTTCTTGATTTCCAGTGGATCGAAGGTCCACTCCATGCGGGCTATCCCGCGCGCCAAGGCCTCATCACGCTGAAAAAGTTTCAGCCGCCGCCCGATGCCCTGGTTGCGGTAGTCGGGGTTGACGGCCAGCATGTGGGAATGCAGGTAAGACCGCCCTCCAGAGATGCCGGGCAAAGCCATGGCAAAACCGACCAGGCTATCGGGCTCGCCCTGTGGGTCCGTGCCTTGCAGCGAGGTATCGAAGGCGCCCATCACCTGCCCGCCGATCTTTTGCGCGACGGTGAAGACCCGGCGCGGAACTACATCCCGGTCTCCATATCCCCAGACGTCGATCTGTAACTGGACACAGGCGCCGAGCTCTTCAAATCCACTGCACGGGCGGATCAAGATGGTTTTGGAGGGCAGGTTCATCGGGAAGGAGAGGCGGCCGGTGTTTCTTCAAGTTTGGCCTGGTTCCAAAGCGACTCCAACTGGCCGGCTGACAATCCTTCCAGGGGATGTGGAGAGGCGGCTTCCATGGCTGCAAAGCGGCGGCGGAACTTGGTGTTGGTATGGCGCAGGGCAAACTCCGGTTCCACGTTCAACCGCCGGGCCAGGTTGACCATGGTAAAGAGCATGTCGCCTACTTCGGAGACAATGGCCTCGTGGGCGCCGGGAGGCGGGGTGGTGGCTGCATGGTCGCCGATAGCCTCACGCAGCTCTTTGGTTTCTTCCTCCAGCTTGGCAAAGATGCCTTCGACATCCGGCCAGTCGAAGCCGCTCTTGCGCGCGCGGCTGCCCAGCTTGGCGGCTTCCAGCAGCGCGGGCAGGGAGCGCGGAATGTTATCGAGCGCGGAGGAGTGCGGCTGCGGGTCCGCCTTTTCGGCCTGCTTGATGGCGTCCCAGTTGCGAAGCACCTGGGAGGCGTCGATTCCCGACGTCTCAAGCGCGGATTTGACCGCGTTGCCGGCGGCCACGGAAGCCTCATCCCCGAAAACATGAGGGTGACGGCGGATCAGCTTGCGGTTGAGCCCTGCGATCACATCCGAGATGGTAAAGTAGCCGGATTCGCTCGCCATCTGGGCATAAAAGAGGACCTGCAGCAGGAGGTCCCCCAGTTCTTCGGACAGATCCTTCCAATGCCGGCGCTCGATGGCGTCGAAGACTTCGTAGGCTTCCTCAAGGGTATATTTCCGGATGGTATCGAAGCTCTGCTCGCGATCCCAGGGACAGCCATCGGGGCCGCGCAGCCGGGCCATGATGCTCACGGCTTCGGCGAAAATTGCAGCCGAATCGGCGGCCGGGTCGCTCTCAGGGCTCATTCCAACAATGTAAACGATGCGCTTGAGGATTGCCTTCCCCTGTTACTGTGGATTGGCTGGGCACATTCTCCCGGAAGCTGACCATGATTCCCTGTATCTTTTTCGGTCTTGTTCGGTTTGCTGCTGGGCAGTTTCCTGAACGTCTGCATCCTCCGATTGCCCGTCGGCGAATCGGTGGTGTGGCCCGGATCACACTGCCGCCAGTGCGACCAACCAATCGCCCCCCGGGACAATATTCCGGTGCTGAGCTACCTGCTGCTGGGGGCTGCTTGCCGAGCCTGCGGAAGCCGCATCGCCTGGCGCTATCCAGTCATTGAACTATCCACTTGCACGCTTTTTGTCATGTGCTGCCTGCGCTTTTCTTTCAACTGGCTGGCGGGTTCCTGGGCGCTGCTCTGCTTCTTGTTACTTGGCTTGGCGGTAATGGACGCGGAGACCCTGCTGCTACCTGACCTGTTCACGCTGCCCGGGCTGGCGGCAGGGGTGGTGTTTGCCGCTCTGCGTCCCGGCTTGGAGAGCGGCGGCTGGGCGTGGGGGACAGCTTTGCGGGCAGCCGGGTGGTCGCTGCTGGCGGCGGCTGTCGGGGCGTCGGTATTGCTGTTGATCGCCGGAGCTTATTGGCTGGCGCGACGGCGGAGGGGAATGGGGCTAGGCGACGTGAAACTGCTGGCGATGCTGGCCGCGTGGCTCGGTCTGCGGCAAACCGGCGTGGTGCTGTTTCTTGCGGTGGTCGGAGGAGCGTTGTATGGGTTGGGAACGATCTTGTTGCATCGCAGGAATGACACCCCCGGATTTCCTGAGAAGTTTGGTGGCGATGATACACATCCTGCGGCGTTCCCCCGTGAAAGCCGAACACGCGGCCGTAAGGTAGGCCCGCGTACAGGAAATCCGGGCACCTCTCCAGGGCAGTTGCCGGTTCCCTTCGGAACCATGCTCAGCGTGGCCGGGCTGTACAGCATTTTTCTAGGCGAGAGGACCCTGGGCTGGTACCTGAAGTTTTTCCACTAGGATAGGACCGCCTCTGGCAACGGGGACTCGATGCGGAGCGACCTGCGCGATCACCTCTCGCAGTTGTTCCAGGTGATGCAATCCGTGTACCACGTGGAAGCGGCGCCACTGGTCCACGCGCAGGGGTCCGAGAAAGGGATGAACCGCTACCCGCTCCATTCCGAACTTGCGCCGGCAGCGATCAAACATGGTGTCCATGGCTTCGATTTCCTGGCGCAGGAGGTCGCCCAGCTGCTGCCCGTCCATCGCAGCAAAACTGCCGGCAACGGGCATCGTCTCATCCAACGCCGGCACTCCCCTGGGAAGTCTTCCAAAGGAGAGGATCATCAATTGCAGCGACCACTGCAGATAGGTGCGTTTATGGTTGCGGGACAGGCGGCCTTTGCTCAGGCGTTGCTCCAGAGCGCTGGAGGTGAGGCGATAGCCAAGGACCAGGTGCTCCAACACCTGTTGCGCGCTCCATTTGTAGGTGAAGCCGTAGGGGTGTAGCTGTGTCGTCTCCGCGTCCAAGCCGCGCATTTCGCTACTGATTTGGCTGACAACCCGTTCCAACACAGCGTGCATTGGGGGAGATCCCTGACCAACCTCGGCAGTTTGCGGAAGTGTAGAACACTGGGATTAGGAGAGAGAACCTAAAATTGGGGAAGAATCTTCGAAGGAACTACAACCTTGGTCTGAAAGAGCAAGGGGTTTATTTCGCGGCCTGAAGGGTTTTGAGCGCCTTCATCGCCTGTTTGGCCTTGGGTCCGTTGGGGACAATGTCGAGATAGAGCTGGTAATTGCGCGCTGCGTCCGCATTTTTCTTGAGCATTTGCTGGGTTTCGGCCAAACCGAAAATGGCATCGACATTGGTAGGGTCTACAGCCATTGCGTCCTGGTACCGCAGTAAAGCCCCCTGAAAATCGCCATTCTTCAGGTAGAACGAGCCCACGTCATCATCTTTCTTGGCGCGAACGGGATCGTTCACCGTTGGATTGTCCGCGTCGCCCAAAGAGCTGCTCGACCGGCTGGAGCTGACGCCGGGAGGCAGATCGCTCTTGGGAGCGGGATTCTGGTCATTCCCAGCCGCCTTGGCGGCGTCGCGAGAGACGGCCTCCGGGAAAGGATTGTCGTCCGCGCCGGATTTCTTGGGACTGTCCGCGGCCGGGGAGGCCGACTTGGCTGCGTCCCGAGAGACTGCTTCCGGGAAAGGATTGTCTTTTGCCGCGGAGGGCTTGGTGCTCCCGGCTGCATCGGAAGAAGCCTTGGCAGCGTCGCGGGAAACGGCTTCAGGAAAGGGATTGTCGTCTTTCGCGGCCGGCTGCTTGGACTGAGACGATGAGTCGGTGGAATCGGCGGGTGGTTGTGATTTTGCAGCCGGCTTTTTTTGTTGCTGGGGCGCGGGCGCGTCAGGAACGGATTGCCCGTTGTCGCTCTGGGCGGGCGCCTGGCTTTGCGCTGAGGTACCGGCCGCACATGTCAGCAAAGCGGCGATGGTGGCGACGACTAGGGACGAGTTGCGCATCGTTGCTGATTCAAGTCTAGACCTTCGGCTTCGAGGTTTCCAGCGGGCCAACCGCATGATCCGGGGCTTTGGTTGTGCGCCGTGTTAAAAAATAACTAGTTATGGGCTTGATGATTCGTTCCTCCTCCATACACGCTGCCGGCTGCTACACAACTTCGCCCATCGCTAAGGGGGTCCAGGTGGTGGAATACACAGGCCCGCGGATCAGCAAAAAAGAGGCTGACAAGCGCTTTGAGAACTCGAAGATTACCTATTTGTTCGGCATCGGTGACGGCTCGACTGTGATCGACGGCATGGGCGTGGCCATGTACATCAACCACTCCTGCGCCCCCAATTGTGAGACGGAAGAGGTGGATGGGCGGGTGTGGATCATGTCCATACGCAGCATCGCGCCGGGCGAGGAGCTCACCTACGACTACAACCTCTACGACGGCGACGAGGATGATGCGCGCTGCCACTGCGGGGCCCGCAACTGCCGCAAGACGATGTATTCGCCGGAAGAGATCGCGCGG
Source organism: uncultured Acidobacteriaceae bacterium (assembly GCA_963743365.1). GTDB lineage: Bacteria > Acidobacteriota > Terriglobia > Terriglobales > Acidobacteriaceae > PALSA-350. The sequence continues at coordinate 596,571 of CAVUQE010000028.1, read as the reverse complement.
CGTAAGAAAGTGGCCAGACGGAAAGCCCTCAGGGCAGCCGAAGCCAGGAAGCGGAAAGCAGCAGCGCGGAAGCTGGAAAAGAAGGCGGCCAAGAAGAGCGGGACGGTGAGGCGTAAGTAGGCTCCCGTCCCCGTGACTAATGACGGGTGCCCCACCCCCCCGGATTTCCTGGGAGACTTACTGGTGGCACCGAACTTCATGCGGCTTTCCTTGAAGAAAGCCGCACAAGCGATCATGACTGGGGCAGCGTACAGGAAATCCGGGCATCTCGCTCGTTTTTCGCGAGATGTGGGATTCCACCGAGCTTGACCGCTGAGTGTTTCGGGTTGAATCGAAAGTCAGAGGGAAAGAGCCACGGAATCCCACTCAAGCCAAAGTACGGCTTGAATGAGGCACCAAACCTTAGCGGTCAGGCGAGAATGAAAAAACCTCGCTGCTAGCGAGGCGAAAAGAGCGACACCACGTAGATGGAGCCGGCGATGCAGATGATGTCTTCTACCAGTGCCACGGGCAGATCGGGCAGGCCGAAGTTTCCCGTGATCCGGCTGCGCGCGAAATAGCCCAGGTAGGATCCCGCTACCGCACCGATGGCGCCCAGCAGCGCCGCTCCAATCAGAGAGAATGAGGCTGCATTGGCCAAGACCACCCCGCATAGCGCGCCCATCACAATGCGGATGCTGAAGCCCGGTTGCTTCAAACGGCTGGGCGTCTTGGGTAGTTTGTCGGAGATCAATTCGCCCACGGCGCCGAGCGAAAACAGGCCGACCGCAACCTTACTCCCGACGAAAGAGGCCCAGCCGGTAAGGGGCAGACGGTGCAGCAACGCCAACCAACAAAACGCCGCGATCGGCGAAAGCGCCCGAAGGCCCGAGAGCACACCTATGGCAAAGATCGCGCACACAACCTCGGTGGTGGACATCGACCGCCTCCAGTCCTTCTCTATAAACCCGATAGGATAGCTGAACGGTAGCAAACACTTCCCCACCCCGATTGGCTCCCCTTGATACGAGTTTGCGATTCCTGCTGTGATCGGCACTCGGGCTACAATCAAGGTTGCAGGCGGCTGGCCGGACTCCCGGCGTAAGCCGTTCGCAGTCTGAATTCCTCCCTATGGCTTACCAAGTACTAGCCCGCAAATACCGTCCCCAACGCTTCTCGGATGTCGCCGGACAAGATCATGTGACCCGTACCTTGCGCCACGCTCTGGAGCAGGAGCGGGTGGCGCACGGGTACATCTTCAGTGGGCATCGCGGCATAGGTAAAACCACCATTGCCAGGATCCTGGCCATGGCGCTCAATTGCCGCAACAAGATTGGCAGCGCGCAGCGGCCTACCCCTGAGCCGTGCGGGGTTTGCGACTCCTGCACTGAGATTCGCGCCGGCAATTCCCTGGACGTGATCGAGATCGACGCAGCCACCAACCGCGGGATCGACGAGATTCGCGAATTGCGCGAGGCGGCGCGCTACGCCCCGGCACGCGATCGCTACAAAATATACCTGCTCGATGAGGCCCATCAGATCACCGATGCAGCCTTCAACGCGCTGCTGAAGATCCTGGAGGAACCGCCGGAGCACGTCGTCTTCATGATGGCGACCACGCAACCAGAGGATATTCCGCAGACCATTCGGTCGCGCTGTCAACATTTCAGCTTCCACGCGGTTACGTTCGACGACATCGTCGCCCAACTGACCCAGGTCGCGACTCAGGAAGGGATCCTGGCCGATCCGCAGGCGATCGCTCTGTTGGCCGAGGCGGGCGATGGCTCGATGCGCGATGCTCTTTCCATCATGGATCAAGCCATCGCCAGTGCACCCATGGTGGACGGGAAGGCCAAGCTGGACGGCAATGAAATCCGGGAGTTGATGGGGACGGTCCCGGATGCCGTCTTCGAACGCATCCTGGAGGCCATCGGCGAAGGTCAGAGCGCGGCGGTGATGGAAGAGCTGAACCGGCTGCTCAATGCGGGCAATAGCCCGTCACAGATGGCGCGGCAGCTGGTGCGCTACCTGCGCAACTGCCTGATGGCCAAGTTGGGCGGGGAGAAGACGGAGCTGCTGCAGATCTCGGGCGATGAACGCGCGCGCGCGGTACGTACCGCCACCCTCTTCAGCGAAGAGGACCTGACCCGTTTCCTGCAGGTAATGCTGCGAACCTTCGATGAGCTGAACTACCGCCAGGAGCCGCGTTTGCACCTGGAGCTGGGGCTGATGAAGCTGGTTCACTTGCAGCGCCTGATCCCGCTGGAGCAGATCCTGAGCGGATTGCCGGGTGCGGCGCGTCCTGCAACCGCTCTTGGCTCGGGAAAGGACGCGGGAAGTCAGAGGCCTGCAATCACTGCGCCCCCGGCGCCGGTGCAAGTGGCGCCGAGACCGCTTCCCGTCGAGCCGGCAAAACCACCGGCGCCTTCTCCCTTCGAGCTTGACCGCCTGCGCAAGGCGGGTAGCAGCGATGCCGAGGAGATGGTGCGGACGCCGGTTGCTCCACCGGCAGTGGTTCCGGAGGTGAAGGCTGTTCCCGAGGCGGAGGTTGTTCCCGAAGTCAAGACAGTTCCCGAGGTGAAGGTCGAGGCGGAACCGGCGCCAGCCAGCACTGGCGAAACCAACCTGGATGGCCTGCGCGATGCGGTCACCGCTGCACTCAATGATCAGGGCCACAACACCGCGGCTGCCTTGCTGGGAGCGGGGCGCTGGAGACTGGACGAGGATGGCGCAATCCAGGTGGAGGTAGGGGTTAAGAAAACCATGCTGGGCCTGACCATGAACGGCGAGGCATGGAAGATTGTGCGCGAGGCGCTGCGCCTGGCTGGGTCCACGCAAAAGATGACCGTGGTGCCCGGCGAAGCGGCCGACCCGGAGAGCGCGAGCGCGCGCGTGTGGTCGCGGGATAGCATTGAAGCAGTAGCCTTAGGCAATCCGCTGGTGCGGCAGGCGCAGGAGCTTTTTCATGCCGAAGTGCGCAGCGTGCTCGATCTAAGGGACCGGGGCAATGATTCCCGGAGCAAAGGTTGAATATGGGAAGGCGGAATAGGCTGTGAATCCTTTCAAAATGCAGGAAATGTTGGAACAGGCGCGCCACATGCAGGACCAGATGCAGGAAAAGCTGAGCCAGACGGTGGTGGAAGCGTCCTCGGGTGGAGGCGCCGTCACGGTGAAGATGAATGGGCAGAAGCAGGTCTTGCAACTGAAGATCGATGCGGCCGCAGTGACGAGCCTGAGCTCCAGCCCGGCGGACGTCGAGATGCTGGAAGACCTGGTGACGGCAGCGTTCAATGAGGCGGGGCGCCGCGCCGATGAGGCGATGAAGTCCAGCCTGACCGGGATGCTGGGCGGCTTGAACCTGCCTCCGGGGCTTCTCTAGCCTTGTCTCAATTTGCAGAACCGATGGCGCGGCTGATTGAAGAGCTGCGCAAGTTGCCTGGCATCGGGGCCAAGAGCGCGCAACGGCTTGCCTTCCACATCTTGCGCGCAAGCAGCGAAGACGCGGGGGCGCTGGCGGACGCGGTGCGTGAGTTGAAGGCCCGGTTGCTGCTGTGCTCCACCTGTAACAACATCACCGATGTGGACCCGTGCATCTACTGCGCCAGCGCGACCCGCAGCCAGCGGGTGGTGTGCGTGGTGGAGGAGCCGGGGAACATCGCAGTGATTGAAAAGACGCGTAGTTATAACGGCGTCTATCACGTTTTGCACGGTACGTTATCACCGCTGCACGGGGTCGGCCCGGAGCACCTGAGAACGGACAGTTTGTTGGCCCGGGTGGCCCAGGGGGAAGTGGAAGAGGTGATCCTAGCGACCAATCCAACGGTGGAAGGCGAGGCGACCGCCGTGTATCTGGCGGATCTGCTGCGCTCGACGGCGGTGCGCGTGACCAGGATCGCCACCGGGGTGCCGGCCGGGAGCGATATCGAGTATGCCGACGAGGTCACCATGACCCGCGCCATGGAGGGCCGGCGGGAGCTGAAGTTCTAGATGGATCGAAAGGCGACTGCGTGTAGAACAGCTGTCGTCAACCCAAGAGTCAAACCGGTGATGATGGGACGGGTGCCCCAGGTTCGCCAAGCCGTACCTGGGACGAAAAAGACGGGGCGAAGCCCCCACGATAGCTTTTTCACCGCCCTAAGCCGAAGGCCGTTCGTCGGGTGAGGATGGTTTGCTCCGTTACATGTGTGCTCCACAACCATCACAAAAGCGATCGTAGGGCTGCGCCCTACTTTTTCGGCCCAGGTACGCTTTGGCGAACCTGGGGCACCCGTCCAGTTTTAATCAGGATCTACCACTGGAATTGGCTTCTTTCATTCCTGCTTTTTTTGTCTCCCTTACCTTTGACGGCACAAACAACGGCGCAAGCGGCTCTCAGCTCTGCGTTGCGGGGCACTCCGGCGGTTGGGGTGGTGGTGGATGTTAAGAGCGGGCGCCAGTTAGCTGCGGTGAGGGCGACCGAGGAACGCCGTGCGCCGGGGTCCATCCTTAAGCCGCTTTTTCTGGCTGCTGCTCTCGAGCAGCACGAGGTGCTGCCGGAGACCACCGTTTTTTGCCGGCGCAACCTGCACATCAGCTACGAGGGCCAGGAATGGAACCTGGCTTGCACCCATCCTCAAAGTGACGTTGCCTTCGCCGCCAAGGAGGCGCTCGCCTACTCCTGCAACCGTTACTTCGCAGAGCTTGCTGATCGAATTCCACCTGCTCAGACATCGGCCATCCTCGAGCACTACGGTCTGGGGCAGACGCATACTCCGCAGAGCCAGGAGCAGAAAGAACTGCTGGTGTTGGGCGTGGCGGGAATCTCCGTTTCCCCGGTCCAGATGGCGGTTGCCTATCGGAAGTTGGCGCTGGAACTCGACCAGGCCAAAGCCCCGGCAGTGCGAGACGGCCTGAGGGATTCCGTGAGCTACGGCATGGCGCACAACGCAGCCGTCGCGGGGATGGAGATCGCCGGCAAGACCGGGACCGCAGGCGAGGGGCCGCAAGGCCGGAGCCACGGATGGTTCGCCGGCTTCGGCTACCTGGGCAACGAGGAAGTGGTGACGGTGGTCTACCTGCCGGGCGGCAATGGAGCGGATGCCGCCCGGCTGGCGCATGACTTCTTTCTCGCAGCGCGAGCGCCGGCGCCGGAGAGTGCTCGCTCGCTTACCGTCGAGCTGTTCTCCGCCCGAGTTGTGAAGACCCTCACTGCAACGCGATTGGGGCAACCGAAACCACTTCAAATAGATTGGGCGCCGGACGGCCTCCGGCTCTCTTCAGGAGCGACAGTAAAAGAAGTTGCGTTAAGCGGAAGCTACCGCATGCGGAAGGATGCGGAGGAGGTTTCAGCCGCGGGACGGTGGACCGTCGGCTGGCAGCGCGATGGCCTGCGTGTGCTGCTGACCATGCCCAGCGAAAACTACGTCGTCGCGGCGCTGAACGGAGAAGCCGCGCCGGATGAGCCGATGGCCTCGCTCAAGGCGATGGCGATCAGCATACGCACCTTCGCCCTGGAGAACGCGAACCGTCACAGCGCGGAGGGCTTTGGACTCTGCGACAGCACGCACTGCCAGGCGCTGCGCCTGGGCAATGCACGGACGGAGGTGGTGCGCGCGGTGCACGAGACCGCGGGCGAGACGCTGTGGTTCGGGGGCCAGCGGGCGCACGTCTATTACACCCAGCACTGCGGCGGCATGAGTGAAGCAGCGGGGGACGTTTGGCCTGCAGAGCACGCCGGCTACCTGGCGGGGAATCATGCCGATCCTTACTGCCTGCGCCGGTCTCCGGCGGAATGGAAGGCGCGAATGGATCTGGCCCAGCTCAGCGGGATTTTTCGCGCCCAGGGTTGGCGGACTCCCTCTCCGATCAGCGATATCCGTGTGAACAGGCGGAGCGCGAGCGGCCGCGCCGAGCTGCTTGAGGTGACTGGCCGGGGTGCTCCGGCTGAGCTCTCGGCCAGCAGCTTTCGTTTTGCTGTGGATCGGGCGCTAGGTTGGAACCAGATGCGCAGCGATTGGTATAGCCTCGGCGTTTCCGGCTCTGCCCTGGAGATAAAGGGCCGCGGCTATGGGCACGGCGTAGGTCTGTGCCAGGCCGGCGCCTTTGAGATGGCGAAGGAAGGCCGCAGCGATACGGAGATTCTCGGTTTCTACTTCCCTGGCACCGTCGCTGGCATCACGCCGGCCGGCGATCGATGGCAAAGCGTCGCAGGTGCGGGATGGACGCTGTTGACCACTGACCCCGGGAGCGGGCTGGTAGGCGAAGGGAATGCAGCCTGGGCCAAGGCGCGCTCGCTTTTCGGCCCTACGACTAACATCTCCCCCACAGTGGAGGAGCTGCCGAGCACGGAGCTTTTCCGCCAAACGACAGGAGAGCCGGGCTGGACGCTGGGCTCGACCCGGGGCAGCAACGTCTTCTTGCAGCCGGCCGTGGTGCGGCGAGACAACGGAGGGACGGAAACGCTGCTGTTACACGAGTTTCTGCATGTGCTGGTTGAGCAGCAGGCGGGAGAACAAGCTCCACTCTGGCTTCGGGAAGGTTTGGTTGAAACTTTGGCTGACTCGGATAGGAATGATGTTGCGGTGGCTTTACCGATGAAGGAATTGGATGCTGCGTTGGCCCATCCGGCGGATGCTGCCGCCTCGCGGCACGCACACCAGGTAGCAGCCAGGATGGCCGCCCTGCTCTGCACGCGCTACGGTATGACGGCGGTGCGAGAGTTCTTACGGAACGGTGTGCCCGTAAGCGTGCTCAGACTGCCACCTTTTGGGGGTATTTCTGCAGCTCCCAACGAAGGTGCTGGTTCTTCATCAGCAACTCAGCAATAATCGCGCGCAAACAACAAATTTCCTGCGCGAGCTGTCGTCCATCCGAGCGCGGGTCGTTGGCCTCGACGAGGGGTTCGTAGGTGGTCTGCTGGATCTGTGCGTTCGCTATCATGGGGGTCTCCCTTACGTCTACCAACACACTAGATCGCCCCAAAAAAATAAAAAAGCCCAAATGGTGCTGTGCGGCACGCCCCCTTTGGTAGCGTTCCCGCGCACCCGCAAAGTTGGGCAAAACGCACATATTCCCGTCGGCCGAGAAGAAGATAAATTGCTCTAGTATTCTCGTGAAGCACTATTCGTCATGCGAAATGGAGCGAAATGAAGATTGACGCTGCACAATTCCGTGTGCCTCCCGGAGAATTCAAACTCAGTGAACGGCCGACGATCGTTAGGCCGTTCTATCAATCGAAGAAGGACTATCAGGCGATCCTGAAAGAGCATGTGGCGGAGTTGAGCGAACTGCAACAGCTCCATTACGCCAGCAATCGTTACGCGTTGCTGCTGATTTTTCAAGGCATGGACTCGGCGGGTAAGGACGGCGCGATCCGGCACGTGATGTCCGGGGTCGACCCGGCAGGATGCGAGGTTTCCAGCTTTAAGCAGCCAAGCGCGCAAGAACTGCAGCATGACTTTCTCTGGCGCACGACCTGCCGCCTTCCCGAACGGGGGCGGATCGGCATCTTCAATCGTTCCTACTATGAGGAAGTGCTGGTGGTGCGGGTGCACCCCGAGATTCTTCGCAGCCAGGGTCTTCCGGAAGAACTGATCGACCAGAAGAATATCTGGGAGGAGCGCTACCGCTCGATTGTCGAAATGGAGAGTCATCTCTATCGAAATGCGACCCGGACGATCAAGTTTTATCTCCACCTCTCGCGGGCAGAACAGAAAAAGCGATTCCTCGCTCGCATCGACGAGCCGGACAAGAACTGGAAATTCTCGCTGGCGGACATTCACGAGCGGAAATACTGGAAGCAGTATGCGGAGGCGTATGACGAGTGCCTGAGCGCGACCAGCACGCACCAGGCACCCTGGTATGTTGTTCCGGCTGACGACAAGGAGAATGCCCGCCTGATTATTGCCCGCATCGTCCTGGACACGCTGGATAGTCTCAAGATGGAATATCCCAAAACCACCGCGAAGCGGCGACGGGAATTGCAGTCGATCCGCAAGCAGCTAAAGAAGAACTAGCAAGTCCAGAAGTCTTCGCGGAGCATCCTACCCGGAGGCGCCACAAATTGGCGGATGCCGCGTTTTTGGCGGCGCCTCCAACACCTGTTTTGGGGAGATGAATTGAGCGACGCAAATCCCGTCATTACCTGGCCCAACGTAGAAGGAATGGACGCATTGGCTGAGCTTGCGCTCAACCTTCGCTGGTCATGGAACCATGCATCGGACGACATATGGCAGAGTCTCGACTCTGATCTGTGGGAGACTACGCAAAATCCCTGGCTCATTCTGCGGACCGTCTCTAAAGAGAAGATCCGCTCTCTGCTAGCAGCACCGGAGTTTCGCCAGCGCGTCCAGGATTTACTGCGCATTAACCACGAATCCGCGGACACCTGGTTCCAGCGGAAACACTCGGGCACCGCCCTCTCCTGCGTCGCTTACTTCAGCATGGAATTCATGTTGAGCGAGGCACTCCCCATTTATTCGGGCGGCCTGGGCAATGTAGCAGGGGACCAGATGAAAGCGGCGAGCGATTTAGGGGTGCCCGTGGTTGGCATCGGATTGCTCTACGGCCAGGGGTATTTTCGCCAGGCATTTGATTTGAATGGCAACCAGCAGGCGCTTTACCCGGTCAACGATCCCGGCCAACTGCCCATCCGCCCGCTGCGTCAGGGCAATGGAGAATGGCTGAGGTTACAGGTTCAGCTGCCGGATACGAAGATCTGGCTGCGCTGCTGGATGGTCTCTATTGGAGCCAACAAGCTCTACCTTTTGGACACCAATGACTTCGCCAACTCGGCCGCGCATCGCGGCATCAGCAGCGAACTCTATGGCGGCGATGCCGAGATGCGATTGAAGCAGGAGATCGTGCTGGGCATCGGCGGCTGGCGTTTACTGCGCGCCGTGGGTCTACACCCCGAGGTGTGCCACTTGAACGAGGGCCATGCGGGGTTTGCCATCCTGGAGCGGGCACGCAGCTACATGGAGGATCACAAAACTTCCTTCGATCTTGCCCTGACCGTCACCCGCGCGGGCAATTTGTTTACCACCCATACCGCGGTGGCCGCAGGCTTTGACCGTTTCGATCCAGAGCTCATACGGAAATATCTGGGCCACTACGCGGCCGATCAACTCGGCATTCCCATGGATGATTTGCTCGCCCTGGGAAGGCAGAATGCCGACGATCCTTTCGAACCCTTCAACATGGCCTATCTTGCTGTGCGTGGGAGCGGCCAGATCAACGGCGTGAGCAAACTGCACGGGCAGGTGAGCCGCCACATCTTCCAACCGCTCTTCCCCAGAAGGCCGGAGCAGGAGGTTCCCATCGGCTCGGTGACCAATGGCATTCATGTCCCTACCTGGGATTCATCCGAAGCGGATGCGCTCTGGACCCACGCTTGCGGCAAGAAGCGTTGGCGCGGGGATGGTCCCCAAGCAGAGGACATCCGTCGCGTACCGGACGAGCAGTTTTGGGAGATGCGGAGTTCGCAACGGAAGCGTTTGATCGAGCGCGTGCGGAGACGCTACGCACATCAACTGGCATTAGAGTACGCAGTCTCAGAAGACTCCGGCAACGTTCTCGACGAGCATGTGCTCACGGTAGGATTCGCGCGCCGGTTTGCTACTTATAAGCGGCCAAATTTTTTATTGCGTGATCCCGAGCGGCTGATTCGATTGCTCTGCAATCCCGAGCGCCCAGTGCAGTTGATTCTGGCCGGAAAGGCGCATCCTCAGGACGTCCCGGGACAGGCGCTGATCAAGCAATGGAACGACTTCATCAAGCGTCCTGAAGTCAAAGGCCATATCGTTTTTCTGAGCGACTATGACATGCAGATGGCGCAAGAGTTAGTGCAAGGCATGGATCTTTGGGTCAACACGCCGCGTCGTCCCTGGGAAGCATGCGGGACGAGCGGGATGAAAGTGCTGGTCAACGGAGGCTTGAATCTCTCTGAATTGGACGGGTGGTGGGCGGAGGCGTACTCTCCCCAGGTGGGATGGGCCATCGGCGACGGCCAGGAACATGGGGAGGATCCGGCATGGGATTCCCTGGAGGCCGAAGCCATGTACACGTTGCTGGAGCAGGAGGTCGTGCCTGAGTTCTATGACAGGGATAAACGCGGCTTGCCGTTGAAGTGGCTGGGGCGTATTCGTGAGAGTATGTGCCAGCTCACGCCGGAATTCTCCGTCGGCCGGACGCTGCGCGAGTACACCAAACATCACTACCTGCCCGCGGCCTCTGGTTATGTCCAACGCGCCGCCAAGGAAAGTGCTTTCGGTGCGGAGTTGCTTGCGTGGCAGCAAAGCATCGCTCAACGATGGAATACCGTGCGCTTCGGCTCGGTGAGTGTCGAGACTCACGATAAGTTCCATGTCTTCCGGGTACAGGTTTTACCGGGGGATCTTTCTGCGGATGACTTCAGGGTTGAGCTTTACGCCAATCCCCTTGGCGAAGGCGAATCGACCGTCCAGGCCATGACGGCGACCGAAACGGGCGGCGGTCAAAAGGGAGTGGTCACCTACTCGGCGCAAGTGGCGGCAAGCCGCGCGGCCAGCGACTTTACACCACGTATCGTTCCTTACCATGACGGCGTTTCTGTGCCCCTGGAGGCGGGGCAGATCCTTTGGCAACACTGAGCTATTTAGCTCAGATATTCCCTCTCTGTCCTGAAACACTACTCGCTAGGCTTCCAGATCCGCTTCCGAAGCCGAAAGAGGAAGATCAGATGCCGCTCATGCAGCTCGTCATTACGCTCATCGCCGTAGGAATTCTATTGTGGCTCGTGAATCGCTTCATACCGATGCAATCGAGCATCAAATCCATCCTGAACGGGGTGGTTGTCATCATTGTGGTCGTCTGGCTCGCCAACCTGTTCGGCCTATTCGCTCCCCTCGCGAGAATTCACGTAGGTCGATGAACGGCGCTCCACTCGAGTCTCCCCCAGCCTCGGGGAAGCTATGGCCCGGTGGTCAGCCAGTAGAGTTGTTTCACCTTGAATCCCTTTTTCATTGGTGGCGGATCGACCTTGCCCCATGAGGCGTGGTTCCAGGTTACCGCCCGCAGTCCGTCGTGGGCAGGTTGGAAGACCATGGGCGGCTCGACGGGCTTACCCTCTACGGCATCGAACGTGACCGTGACCTGGCTGCCGGAATCGACCCAATGGCCAAACAAGGTCGTGGCGCCATTGCCGGGATCTTCTGTAACCGTCGCGGTACCATCCTTCCCCAGGCTCAGGTTCATCGACGGCAGGGCGAAGTGCGATAGATACACACCGGCAAACCTTGAATGCGCGGTGGTATTGTCAGCGAGTGCGGCTTGCGTGGACGGCCAAACGATTGCGCAGGCCAAGGGAAGGTGCAGGAGCAATACACTGGAAGCTCTCATAGTTTCTGCAGTGTAATCCGGTATTCTTCGCGAAAAATGCACAGCTTCGCAAGTATCTGTGCATCGATTCCCATTTCGAGACTACAAATAAAATTCTTTTAATCGAATACCACTGGCGATCTTCACGAAGTGTTTTCCGGACTTCTTAGCTGTTTGGGTTGACATCCGACCCGAATCGGAGAATACTTGGGTCGAATGGCTACCCAAGAGAACAACGACGACCGTATCGCCCTGTTACAGGGGACGCTGGACCTGCTGATTCTGAAAACGCTGCTGATGGGCGAATGCCATGGGCAAGGCGTGGCGCGATTGATTCAGCGCCAGTCGGAAGAGGTGTTTTTTGTCGACCATGGATCGCTCTACCTGGCGCTGCAGCGGCTGGAAGACAAAAAGTGGATTCGCGCGAAATGGGGTGTAAGCGAGAACAACCGCAAGGCACGGTTTTATTCGTTGACACCCAAAGGCCGCGAGCAACTGGTGGAGAAGACCAGCGAGTGGCGAAGGCTGACGCGAGCCATGGATCTGATTCTGGAGTCGAGCAAAGGGCCTCGGCGAGAGGAGGTATAACCATGTTCCGGCGCAAGCGCAGTGCAAAGGATTTCGCTGAAGAGATCAAGGCGCATCTTGATCTCGAAGCCGATGAACTGAAGCAGGAGGGTCTGGGCGAGGACGAGGCGCGATGGAAGGCACAGCGTGCATTCGGCAACGTCTGTGCTGCGCAGGAACGCTTTTACCTCAAAGACCGATGGGAGTGGTGGGATAAGCTGCTGCGCGATCTTCGTTTTGGCTTCCGCTCCCTGCTCCAAAGCCCTGGGTTCGCGGTGACGGCGATTCTAACGCTGGCGCTGGGGATCGGCGCAAACACGGCGGTATTCAGCGTGATGAACGCGGTGCTGTTGCGGTCGCTGCCCATCGTGGATCCTCAGCAGGTGGTGTATCTGCACACCTCCAACCCGCCGCGCGGAACAGGCACGATCGACAGCCAGGATACATTCTCCTATCCGGTGTATGACGCCTTGCGGCGCGAGAGCGGCGTGCTGAGCGATGTGATAGCGATCGGGCCACTATCGGCGGACAAGGTGAATGTCCGCATCGGCGCGCAGCCAGAGACGGCGGAAGCCGACATGGTGAGTGGGAATTTTTTCAGCGCGCTGGGGGTAAAGCTGGCTCGCGGACGCGGATTCACCCCCCAGGAAGAGACGGATCCCGCGCAGGTGATGGTGATCAGTTACAGCTACTGGACGCGCCGGTTCTCTCGCGATCCCGAAGTGCTGGGGAAGACCTTGTATGTAAAGGGCGTTCCCTTCGCTGTCGTGGGCGTGGCGGCAGAGGGTTTTGAAGGGACTGAAGCGGCCCAGTCCATGGATTTTTGGATTCCGCTGCAAAATCGGCTTGAGTTTAACGTGCTGGGCAATCCGCCAGAGGATGGCAAGCTCTATCAGCACGACCAGACATGGTGGTGCCTGCGGCTGATGGGGCGATTGGCTCCAGGAGTAAGCCGCGAGCAGGCTGTGTTGCGCTTGCAGAAGGCATTTCAGACGGCGGCGTACATTGGGCTGGGCTCGCCGATGGCGGGTGAAAAGCCGCCCGTGCTGAGCTTTTCAGATGCCAAGAACTTTCCCGGGTACGAAGGGATGTACGGCAGACCGCTGCGCATGTTGATGGCCATGGTCGGGTTGGTGCTGATGATTGCGCTGACCAATGTGGTGATGCTACTGATGGCCCGCAATGCCGCCCGGCAGAGAGAGTTCTCATTGCGGATGGCCCTGGGAGCGCGGCGCGGTGAACTGCTGCGTCAGCTCATCACAGAAAGCCTGCTGCTGGTAATCGTGGCCGGCGCGTTAGCTTGGGGATTTGCGCAGGTAGCAACGCGGACGCTGGGGCGGTGGGCGCTGATTGAGTCGAGCCTTACTCCGGATAAGATGGTGCTGTTGTTCACGCTGGGCGTGCTGACGTTCGCGGCGGTGTTGTTTGGGATGGCGCCCTTTCGAGCGGCAATTGCCGGTGGTGCGGAGCTGGCGCTGAAGACCTCTGCGGCCACATCAAGCGCGGACGCGGGCAAGACGCAAACCGGGAGACTCATCGTGGCGCTGCAGATGGCGCTGTGCCTGGTGCTGCTGGTAGGCGGCGGGTTACTGATTCGCACGCTGCGTAACCTGGAGAATATCCCTCTCGGCATGCAGACGGACGGGCTGGTAGTCTTCGGTTTGAATCCCCAGAACCTCCGTTCCGAAACCGAGGTGGTGTCTTTTTACCAAGACTTGCAGCGCCGACTGCGTGTCTTGCCGGGTGTGGAGTCAGTGGCGGTGATGCAGAACAGGCTTGGGTCGTGGTGGTCGCAAAATAGTAATGTGAAGATTGACGGCAAGGTTCCAAACGTCGCTAACGGAAGCTCGACCCTAGTGCGGAACAACGACGTCGGCCCGGAGTTCTTTCACACCCTGGGTGTGCCGGTCGTGCTGGGGCGTGAGTTCAGCGATGCAGATAACGCGACCTCGCCCGAGGTCGCGGTGGTGAATGAACTGCTCGCACAACGGTTTCTACCCAACCAGAACCCCTTGGGACATCGAATCAACGACAAGGTCATTGTGGGTGTGGTGAAGAACCATAAGTACCGCAGCATGGACGAAGAACCAATCCCGATGGCGTGGTGGAACTACGCGCAGGCGCCGGCAGAGGGCGAGATGAACGTGGAGATGCGAGTGCGCGGGGACGCGCTGGCGATTCTGCCGGAGGTACGCAAGGTGGTCGCGCAGATGGACCCCGATGTGCCGCTGATTCAGCCCACGTTGCAGCGCAAGCAGTTTGAGCGGACCATCTCGCAGCAGCTAATGTTTGCCCGGCTGGGGGAGTTTTTCGGGCTGCTGGCGATTGTGCTGGTGGCCACCGGATTGTACGGAACGCTGGCCTATCGGGTAAACATGCGCACAGCGGAGATTGGTGTGCGCATGGCTGTCGGCGCGCGGCGGGAGCAGGTAGTTTGGATGATCCTCAAAGACAGCCTCCTGCTGACAGCTATCGGAGTGGTGATTGGTGTTCCGCTAGCGATGCTGGTGGGGCGCGCGTTGACATCATCCTTGTACGGCGTGAAGCCACTGGATGCGGTGAGCTATCTGCTGGCAGTAACCGGCGTAGCCCTGGTGGCACTGGCAGCGAGCGCGGTGCCCGCGTCCCGTGCGGCCAATGTCGACCCTCTGACCGCGCTACGAGCGGAGTAACCAACCCTTATTGAGGCTCGGCGTAAACGCTTTTGACGAAGCCGGTAGCGTTGGTGTTGGGCCAGTCGGGATGCTGGGTCTTGAGTTCGGCGGTAATCTGCTTCCCGGCATCCTCGGCGGAGACGCCCTGACTCTTGAGAGCCAGCGCCCGGGTGCGGATTTCCGAGATCAGGCTTTTTTCGTCCGCCACCAGCGAGCCGTCGCCGGGAGCACTGTGGTCGGGCAGCACATGGGCGGCATTTAAGGCCTCCACCTTGTCGAGCACAGCGAGCCAGGTCGCAGGTGTACCGCCATCGCCAAAGATGTTCGGCATGGTCTTGTTCTGCACCACGTCGCCGGAGACGAGCGTGCGGTCGGGCTCGACAAAGGTGAGCTCGTCGCCTTTGGTGTGGGCTCCGCCGAACCAGAGCAACCGCGCGGTGACACCGCCCAGGTCGACGGTTGCTTCCTGTTCGAAGGTCACATCCGGCGGACGCAACACCACGCCCGCAAGCAGCTCCTTATTCTCCGCCGACCGGCTGCTGAACATGTCGATCATCTCCTGCCCATGCTTCTCCATTTCCTGCTGCTGCACCGCATTGCGGATCAGGATGGTGGCGGGAGGAAAGCCGGGTTCGCCGCCCGCGTGCTCGGGATGGAAGTGAGTGGTAGTTAGAAATAGCTTGGTGTTGTTGGGCGCGAGTTTCGCCGCCAAGCGAGCGACGGTGGCTCCATTCTTCGGGCCCAGACCGGTATCCACCACCAGGGTAGCCCGGCTGCCGACGACGATGGCGATGTTGGGGAAACCCATGATCGCCCAGACGTGGTCGGAAATCTTGACCGTTTCGTCACCCACCATCGTGTGGTTCATCTGGGCGAATCCGTGGGAGGTGAGGAGTGCCGCCAGGGTCAATAGTGCCGGGAATGTTTTCATGGTGTCCTCGGACATGACCAATATATTCCCCGTTGGCCCTGGGCTCTAGAGACAAGCAGAAATGCTCTAGTATTCTTTGTCAGTATTGATCTGGAGCGGATTCACGCGCATGACACAACCTGGAATCGTTCTCGCCTCTCTTCTTGCGTTTGCTTCTTCGGCCCCGGTGCTGCATGCCGACAGCTGCACGGCAATCATGGACCTGAAACTTCCGGATACCGCCATCACCATGGCAGAACACGTCCCTTCGGGCGATTTGGAGGTGCCTGGTATCGACAAGCCGCTCCATGAGCTGCCGCCCTTCTGCCGCGTCGCGGGAGTGCTTCGTCCTTCGGCGGATTCGGAAATCCGCTTCGAAGTCTGGCTGCCGGAGAAGGACTGGAACAGCCGCTTTCTCGGAGTGGGGAATGGCGGGTTTGCCGGCTCGATTGGATATCGGGAGCTGGCCGGCAATTTAAAGCGCGGGTTCGCCACGGCGGGCTCTGATGCCGGCCATCAAGCGCAAAGTGAGGATGCGAGCTGGGCCTTTGGCCACCCGGAGAAGATCAAGGACTTTGGATGGCGCGCCGTCCACTTGACTGCCGAGCGAGCCAAGGATGTGGTCAAGGCGTACTACGGCAAGAGCGCCAACAAGGCCTACTTCGACTCTTGTTCTGATGGGGGCCGCGAGGCGCTGATGGAAGCGCAGCGTTTCCCGGAAGACTACGACGGAATCCTGGCCGGGGCGCCGGCCAATAACTGGACGCGCCTCTTGACTTCAGGTGTAGATGTCACCCAAACAACGATGGGTAACCCGCGGGCTTACATCTCAAGCCTGAAGCTGCCTGCCATCTCGCGCGCTGCCCTGGCCGCGTGCGATGCGTCGGACGGGGTGAAAGACGGCATTCATCAATGATCCGCCGAAATGCCATTTCGATCCGGCGGTGCTGTTATGCAAAGGAGCAGATTCTCTGGACTGCCTCACGCAGCCGCAACTGGAGTCGCTGAAGAAGTTCTATGCGGGCGGTGTGGATGGACGTGGAAAATCCATTTTCCCGGGATATTCGATGGGGGACGAGGCAGGCGCCTGGTCCGAATGGGTCCTTGGGGCGGGCCCAGGAGCGGGCTATGGAGTGCAGTATGTACAGAACTACTTCCGCTACATGGTGACCGGCAACACAAAATGGAACATATTGACCGCGGATGTCGATGCCTCGCTCGAGGAAGCAGGCAGAGAAACTGCGACCGCCCTGGACTCGACCAATCCGGATCTACGCCCGTTTTCGAAGCGCGGCGGCAAATTGATCATGTATCACGGTTGGGATGACCCTGCCATCTCGCCGTGGGGCAGCATCGCCTACTACCAGAGCGTTCAGAAGACGCTAGGCGCGGAGAAGACAGAGTCGTTCATGCGGCTCTACATGGCGCCGGGCATGGAGCATTGCACCGGCGGCCCGGGCCCAGCCGCTTTTGGCCAGCTGGGAATTGCCACCAGCAACGGTCCGAAGTATGGAGTGTTTGATGCCCTGGTCGATTGGGTAGAAAAGGATGCGCCGGCGGGGAGCGTGATCGCCACCAAATTCACCCCAGATAACAAGGTGCTGATGACGCGGCCCTTGTGCCCTTATCCGGCGATCGCTAAGTATAAAGGCACCGGCGATACCAACGATGCGGGTAACTTTGCCTGCAGCAAGGATGGCGAATGAGGCGGTTGGTACCGCTGCTGCTGGTCACGGTTTCCCCGTCTCTGCTGCACGCGCAGGCGCCCGTCCCACCACCGTGGTCACAGCCGGGTTCGGCCAATCATGTGCAGGTGGCGCCACCCGCGGACTTCCACCGGCCCAGCAAAACCTTCGCCACCCCGATCGGTATCTTCGAGGGCCAGTCTGACGTGGGCAGCGCGTTAGTGCCAGGCAGCGCAAGTTACGACGCCGCCACAGGCCAGTACACTATCAACTCGGCCGGTTACAACGTGTGGTATACGCGGGATGAGTTTCGCTATCTGTGGAAGAAGATGTCTGGAGACATTTCGCTGGCCGCCGACATTACATTCCCGGATGCCAAAGGATTCGGCGACCGCAAGGCTGTGCTCATCATTCGTCAGGATCTGGAGGATGATTCGAAAGAGGCCATCGCGGCGTTGCACGGTGCGGGCATGATCCAGTTGGCGCAACGGGCAGAGAAGGACGTCCGCGTCAAAGACATGGAGTTTCGCGTCGGGGGCCGGGGCCGTCCTGGCGGCGCCAGCCCTGACAGCCTCGTCCCTGTCTTTGCCAGGCGCATCGGCATTGAAAAGCAAGGCGACTCCTTCGCTCTATTCGTAAGCCTCGAAGGCGAGCCGATGCACCAGTTCGGCCCACCTATCCACTTGCACATCGACGGGCCTTTCTACGTGGGCATCGGCTTTTGCTCGCACTTGCCGGATAAGTCCGATACGGCAGTGCTGTCTAATGTCGTTCTGGAAAACTCGGCAGGCAAGATCCGCTAAAGGAATCCGTGCCCGGAGAAATCAGCAGTTTGATTTTCCCTCAGAGGAGAGGAGCTCGTCCCGTCCAGTTCGGAACGCTTTTCGACCAACGGATATGCTGGATGAACAGGAGCGCGGTGTAAATGGAACCGATCAACTTAACGAAAGAAGATGTTATCGCCATGTACTGGAAACTCGCTGCGCTGACACCTGAGGAGACGCGCGGGAGCATTCGAGGCCAAATCCATGCTTGTCGAGACATGTATCGGAACCTGGGACACGAACCCGCCTTGAAGAGACTTAGAGAACTGGCAAACATCGACGCTGCCAGAACCAAAGGGAACCGACGTGGCCAGGAAGCAGCGGAAAAGTTGCTCAAACAGTTCGTGTCTTCGATAAAACTGAATAAGAACCAGGGAATTCAATAACAGGCCATGCCAATGGGATCAGTCGAGACGCGATCACCGGCCAGGAAGCTGCGGAGGCAGCCGGGATCCAGCGCTGTCCGAATTGGTAGCGAATCGGGATTGGTGTGCAGGTAATCGCTGGATTGTCCGGAAGCGCGTGAGCCTCAAAGAGAATCGGGTTCGGTTGTTTGATCACCCTTGGGCACTTGCGTGCGGTCCAGGCTCCCCAGGACTGAACCGTCCTGGGACATTTTCAGTCGTCCCTCCGGGACTGGTCCGTACTGACATCTAAACCCAGGACTACCCCGATAGCTAATTCGCGCGGTTTCCTAATCGGACGATCGAAAAAGCTAGTTTGGACTAGTCGGGATCAGCCCCGGGTAGGTGGCCTGTGTCAAGGGAAAAACCCAGGTCAAATTCTGGTCACGAATTCCCGAAGTTGCCGCGTATCATCCGCGGGCGGGTCAAAGAGGAAACCATTGCGGGTTCGAAAACCATCGAACCCGGTTCGCCACGAACACGCGAATGCGGTAATTTTTTCTCGATCGCTTACAGATTTTCTACGTTAATCAAATCATTCTTGATCGCCCAAATAACGATGCGCACCCTATTGGGTGCTCCCGTTTTCATCATGATGTGAGCCACGGAGTTCTTGACGCTTTGCTCGGTAATTCCGCCCATCATCGCCGCTATTTCCTTGTTAGTCATTCCATGAGCGACAAGTTTTGCAACTTGTCTTTCCCGTGGAGAAAGCGGGCGATTCAACATCGGCTTTCGTAAATGATGCGTGAGTCGTGGCTTCTCGTGCCTGTTTGTGCTCAAGTGCCCCGGGGATAAGCTGTGCTTCTGATCATGACTACTTCCCTTCACTGCCTACTACTCCTTGCTTTGCCGATGATTGGGTAATGCTTGCTGCCCTAAGCAGCGGCGGACTGAGCCGACGCTGAAGCTAAGACGTGCGCAGCTTGAGGGCCGCGCATGTGAGGAATGTAAAAGATACACAATCTCAAAGTCTGGGCTGGCATCAACGGTGAGAAAACTTTACCTATGCGATCGAACACTGCGAGCCGTCCTACGATTATAACGGTTAAGCTGCATTCTCCTAATGCCAGCGAGCTTCGCACTTAGGCATCGACGGGCTCTTTTACGTGGGCATCGGCTTCTGCTCGCACTTGCCGGATAAGTCCTCTCATGTCATTCTGGAAGACTTGTGCGGGGAAGGCCGCCAGAGGGGCAGATCCCACTCAAGACATCGAAGTCGATTAGCGGGTGGCTTGTGCCTGACGTTTTACCAGCAGAACCCAGTCCTCGGCGGTTGGCCTCTCTGGAATGATCCATCCCCTGCCCTGCTGCCGAAACGTACCAATGTCTCGATACGTTCCCTCTCGCGGATTGAACCATTGGGCCACGTACGTGGAGCCGTTTGCCATCTGATTCAAGGTCCCCGTCGATTGGCCGCTGCCGAAGAAGAAAACAACGAATACATTTTGCCCGTCAGACGAAAGGAGCGATCGGGATATATCGGCGAAGGAGCCCCATGCCTGGTCATTGAACCGCGGAACCAACTTCCACCACTCGAGACCGGTGTAGAAATGCTTAAAGTAGGTGAGTTGATCACCCGTCTGTAAGTCAGCCCCGTCGCGCCACCAGAAGTAATGGCGGGGCATTTCGTAGGCAGTCCCGTAGTCGCCACGCTCGTTTGGCTTGGAGTAGATATCGTTCCAGATGCCATTCGCTCCGTAACCGTAACCGTACATGCCGTATTGAAATGCCTTGTAAGCCGCCCCCAGTGCTGACCGCGAATCGGTCCAGAAGTGGTCATACGCGCTTTCGTAGAGCACCGAGGGTTCGGTCGGAGAAGCGTTCCAGAAACCTCTGGCCGTGTCCGTATCGGTCAACTCGCCCTGCCACTGCACGGCCCAGCCGCTATGAAACGGCTTGACAGACCACCAGGAATTCGCCGCCGTTGTGTGATCCGTATTCTCCATGTGAGGCATGAAGGGATGATGGTAACCATCATTGTCCGCGATACTCTGCGCGGCAGCAAACCACCTTTTGATGGTTGTGGTGTCGTAGGCCCCATAGTAATTCTTGTCAATCTCCTGAGCGACCGTCCAGATCACCGGATAAGCGCCATAACGGGCTGCCCAGTACCGGCCAAGCCGGGCCATAAACGCTTCAGTAAAAATTGGAAATCTGGCCGGATCTCCGACCCAGGTAATCTCGGCGTTCGCGTGGACTAAGCCGCGATCCGCGATGTACTTGAACTTGCGGTCGAGATTTGCGAAGCCTGCGAGATCGGCACTGGTAAAGCCGTGTTCAAAGTTCGCATCAGCCTCTTCATCGGACCGGTTCTCGTCCGTCACCCGGATTTGCGCGCTGCGGGCCTGCCAGCCCGCCTCCGATTGGAACACTGTGAATCCCTGGGATACGCGCTTGTCTACGGTGTATTTGAATTGCGAGGCAACACCAGGAGAATTCGATGTACTAAATCGCTCATGAGAGAGTATCCAATGCGTATCTCCCAAATAGAAGAAAGGCGTACCGTCGGCATAGATGAAATAACGCGAGTTGGGGCTTACCTTCAGGAATCCATGTTTGTATATTTCAAGATTGCCGGAGTATGGGTCGCATTGTACCGTGGCCGTTATGCTATCAAGCCCTTTGTTCCTGGCATCGGTAGCGCTGGTAGTCATTCTCCATGCTCCGGTGTGGGGCGGCGCAAAGCGCACTTTCCAGGTACGGCCGCCATCCCAGAAGGCAGGACGGCGTATGACTCTATGATCGGGTCCGGTGAAGGTTGCGGTCACGTCGACATCCTGGAACGGATCGTCGTACGCTACAGAACTCGTCAGGATGATTTCGACAGGCAGCCACTGCTGCGTTTTATACTTTGCCGCAAATGCCGTTGCTGGGAAGAACAGAACAAGGCACGCCGCTACTAACATAAACTTTTGCCGCGTACCAGTGGATACCCATTTCATGAAGATCTGAATACCTCGCGCACAGCATCAAGATACGCCATACCCGTCTCCGTGTCCGGCTCCAGGTGACTACCTTCCGTCCATTCATTCCATGAGTTCAAGGTGATGATTCGATCGTTGGGGGCAAGGTTTGTCAGGGCAAAGCTCCTGGCTGACTGCAGTGCGGCCTTGAATGCCTCAGGCGTGTTGTTTACGATGACCGAAGTGTAAGGATATTCGCCTAATCTGTAGTTATCTGTCTGGCAGGTGCGTGGTGTCGAGTCCCATCCGACGGTGACATTGGGAAAGTAAGGCCTTCCCAACGTCTTCGCGGCGTTTGCTCGATAGGTCTCGTACTGGTTCCGGATGTCAAGATATTCAGTGGTGAACGCTTTTGCAAATTGGGTGTGATGAATCCAGACGTAGGAAGTCGAACTGTCGATGTGCAGAGCATCGAGCATCTCCGGCAGGTTGGCTATCTCACTCTGACCGGGAAGGATCTTTACCCCCCAGGTAATCGCGTTGACATGCAGGTCAGGAAATCCCAGCGCGCGTACCTTGCTCCTCATCTTATTGAGGGCCTCCGCCGCATCTGTGACACCTCCAAAGCCCTTTATGAAGCGGTACAGTTCGTAGATAGAAAAATAGGGGCAGCCATTGACCAACAGGTAGGAGGGATGTTGAAAAAGCTTCAGCAGGCGCTCGACCATCGCGTCAAACGGCTCAGCCCCGATCGCTCCCGCGTATAACAAAGTGGGCTTCCCCACCATCTTGGCGGGGTGGATGTCGAACCAATCATGATTGGCCCACATCACAGCAAATTTAAGGTCCCGGTTGTTTGCCGCGCGCAGATAGCCGTTGGTCAAAGCGGCTTCGAGGAACGGCCCGTCTTTGTACCAATACCAGTCAAAGATGAAAGCGTCGATGGAACTGCGTGAAGCGGCAGCAATCTTTTTTTCAAAGACTTTGGGATCTGATTCATCTTCATATCCCCAAAGTGGTTTTCGCGGCTGCTTGTGTCCTGGGAACCGGGGAGTTGCTGCTTTGACCAGGTTCCACTCGGTCCATCCCGGGCCGTGAGCTGCTTCGTTGCGTTTGTCCACGTGGTAGTTGCCAAAATAATAGGCGGCGACACGGCAACGGCCATCCCGTTCGCTTGGCGGCTGTCCTTCCAGTCGCCTGGTTAGTTGAGTGCTGACTGCGAGAGCCCCGGCACCGGCTAGAAAGTCTCTTCTGTTCACTGTTACCCCTTCAATTTGTCTGTCGTCACCAATATCCGGGGTAACTGTCTTGCGCCGGCGCGGGCTCCCGGGTGTTCCTGGGTCTCGAAGCTAGAATTGATATTTGAGCGAGAGTTGCAGCGACCTAAGCCCGGAGGCCTCGTAGTTAAGCACTCCCAAGGATGGCGACCCGACCGTGCCGGCCCCTCCGCCGAACTCGGGGTGGTTGAACACACTGAACGCGTCCACCCTGAACTGGAGCAGCTGTTCGTGATACACAGGAAACGCCTTGAACAAGGAAAGGTTAGTGGGGTAGAGACCGGGATCGCGAAGCGCGCCGACATTGCGCGTGGTGCCATAGTGGCCGGGCGCGGGCTGGGCGAAGCATGCGGGGTTGAAGAGTTGGAACCTGGTCCGGGTGAATCCCCCCAGAGGATTGCAGGTCTCGACCGCGTAAACAGGGTGTGCGTAGCTGGTGTCCGCGGTATTGTTCGCGTTGATGGCCACGGGTTGTCCGCTGGCCAGTTGTTGTAAGAAGGAGAGCCGCCAGCCGCCGATGACCTCATTGGCCAACCAATTGGCGCTGTTGGCGAAGCGTTTCCCCTGCCCCACTGGTAAGTCATATATACCGCTGACAATGAAGTTATTGGTACGGTCGAAGGAAGCGGGTGAGTACTGCAGCCTGGGATTGTAGTAATCCTGTACGTCGCTGTTATCCCCATCGACGATATCCATGGCCTTGGACCAGGTATAGCTGGCTAGAAACTGAAGGCCGCTTGCATAGCGCCGCTGTACCGAAACAGCAAGAGCATTGTAGTTTCCGGTGAGGACGTTGAGCTGGGTGGTGACCGGTCCGGCAAGTGGTTGCGGTTTCAGGTCGAGAATTCCGGAGGTATTGCCGGGAGTCAAGCCATACGGCTGATTGCTGTCTGCGCGCGCCGACATGTGCCGCAGTACATTGCCGATGTAGGCGATGGTGAACAGTGTGTTCTGGTCGAGGGAGCGCTCGATGTTGAAATTCCACTCCTGAGCAGACTGATCTTTGAGTTCTTTGGTAATCGTGTAACCGGAATTTCCCGATGCCGTCGGGCCCATCAGGTTCTCGATGAGGACCGGGTCAGTAATCGAGATGGTATGCGACTGGAGCACGAAGTTGGGTGCGTAGAGCAGAGAGAATTGCAGGTTGTTGTAGAGAATCGGAGCGTAGTAGATTCCGTATCCTCCGCGGACGACGGTGTCTTTTAGCGGGCTCCAGGAGAAGCCAAGGCGTGGGCCCCAGTCGTTGTAGTTGGTGTTCCAGGTGTTGGGTATGGGCTCGTTCAGCGCGAGATTGTAGAGGGCGGACTTGCCATTCTTGTCGTAGGGAGGATTGTCGAAGTCGTAACGAATGCCGAGGTTCAATGTCAGGCGGGGCATGATTTTCCAATCGTCCTGTACATAGGCAGCGACCTGGGACTCGCGGAAAGAACCAAGCGAAGTGCCAACGGCTGCAGTTCCGCTCTGCGGATAGCCCAGCAGCAAGTCCGCGAATGCGTTGCCAATCGACGTGGAACTGCGTTGACCTGCGACGTACTGCGAGGTTGCGCTGCCATCGAAGGTATAACCGCCGTTGTTGAGGACGACCCAGTTGCCGTCGAACTGCGTCCGCACGAATTGTCCGCCGAAGGCGACGCTATGCTTGCCCAGCTGCCAATCCAACTCGTCGGCATATTGGTAGCGGTTTTGCAGACCTCCCTGGGGAGAGTAGGGATCGCCAAGCCCGGTATATGCGTTAACCGAGACTTGTGGCGGCGTCCACTGCGCAGGCAGAGGGTTCACGTTGTTCAGGCCATAAAAGGTTGCGTAGTCTTTGGCGCCGGTTCCCTGCTGGGTTCTAGCGACGTCTCCACGGTTAAAGCCTATCTTCACAATGTTGACGAGGTGCTGGTTGAGCTCCCAACTATCCTGTAGCGCTGCGTTGGTGCCGGTCGTGTTGTAGAAGATTCCGAAAAGCCCGGGAGTGATGGTGTCGCTGCCGTTGCTGACGGAGGCGTGGAGGAATGTGGCAACCAATTGATTGTTGCTGGTGACGTTCCAGTCTCCACGGGCGATGTATTGGTCTCCGTTGTTTATGTTGGGGAGATTGGCGATGTAGTTGACGTTGTTGGCGCCCAGCGGGTGATTGGCGGCGGGATAATTTTTGAGCCACAGCTTGGCGAAATTATCCACCCGGTCGGCGGGAATCTGGTTGTTGGGGAATGGACTGGTTGTTCCCGTGGCGGGATTGTAAGTCAACGGATCGTAGATGATGGTGGACACATTGTTGTTGGCAAAGTTGCCCGCCAGCTCGTCAGCGGTCGGCACCCGGCTCTGACTTACCGATTCCGAGTGGCTCCGTAAACCGGTGTAGTTGAAATAGCCAAAGAGCTTGTTTCTTAGGATGGGGCCGCCCAGGCTGGCGCCAAAGTTGTTGTAGCGAAGCGGCGGTTTGGTGGTGGCATACCAGTTGGTGGCGTTGAAAGCGTCGTTCTGCAGGTAGTCATAGGCGGAGCCGTGGAAGGAGTTGGTGCCACCCCGGGTGATGACATTGACGACAGCGGGCTGGCCAAAGCGCGCCGGCGAGCCGTTGAGGGTGGTGGTGATGCCCTGCGCAGCCTCTGTGTTGGAGACGATATTGGCGGTGGCCGTAAGCAGGTTCACGTTCTCCACTCCATCCTGCAGGAACTGGGTGTGCGCAATGCCCAGGCCGGAGATATTCACGGCATTCGATTGCTGATTGTAGAAGCCTTCATCGCCGACTTCCGGTTCATCGGTGCCCGGTTGGGAGGCGGGTCCCAGGACAGCGATGCTGAGCACGCTTAACCCCGAAGTGTTGGGAAGCTGCTGTAGTTGCGCGGAGGAGAAAGATTGGGAAACATCGGCGCTTTCGGTTTGCAATGCTACGGTTCCCGAAGCGCCGGAGATGGTAACCGTTGCGGAGGCTTTTCCAACGGTGAGGGTCAAATTGGCGGTCACTCCGCTGAGCGTAAGTTCCACCGTCGTGGCGGAAGCCTCAAAGCCGGAGGCAGAAGCGGTAATGGTGTAATTGCCCAAAGGCAGAGCGGGAAAGGAATAAGATCCGGTCGCGGACGAGGTTATGGAGCGGCTGGCGCTGGTTGCAGTGTTTTGCGCCGTCACGCTGCTGTTGGCGATCGCGGCCCCGGTGGCGTCGGTTATGGTTCCGGTGATGCTGGCCAGATTGGTTTGCGCATGCAGCCAGGAGACCGGGGCAAAGACCAGCAGGATCGCCAGAAAGAGCGAGGAAGGCCGTAGTTGCGACCGGCGTTGTTGCAATGGGCGTGGACCGGACCGAAATTTCACTGTTGCAAACAGCATGGCGAAAGCCTCCTAAAGATGAACCACAGCGTTGTTTCAATGGGCGAACTTAATCTCGGTTGGAACCCTAGAGGCGCAGGAGAACGATGGTCAAGGCGCATCTGCCGCTCGCGATACGATTTCCTGGGATGAAATTGCGGCCAGCGCGGCGGGAATCGTATCTATCTAATTTCTCTGGATCAGTTGGCAAAAACCGTGAAAAAACTCCAAATTACCGATGGGCAGCGGTTGACAATGCATTTTGCTCTATGAAATCGTCAGCCGATGACTCGGATCCGGACTGGACAAAGCAAAGCGGAAGGAACAGTGCCCTACCAGATTGAATCCGTGGCCCGCGCTTGCCGGGTGATCGGGATTCTTCAGAGCCAGGGAAGCATGCCCTTGTTCGAGCTTGCGGAGATGGCCGGCTTGAGCAGACCAACGGTATTCCGCCTGGTGGCCACGCTGCAGGCAAACGGCTTTGTGATGAAGGGGGAAGACCGCAGATATCGACTCGCGGGTAGCATTTTGCCTGGTCACAAGTACAAGATCGGCTATATCGCAGAAACTGGCGAAAGTTCGTTTTACCGCGCGGTCACGCGAGGATTGGTGGAGAGTGCGGCACGAGCGGGTGTCGACCTTGTGGCCCTAGACAGCCATTACAGTCCGGAGGTTGCGTTGGCGAACGCTAAAAAACTGCTGGCCGAGGACATTGATCTGGCCATTGAGTTTCAAATATACGGCCAGGTTGCGTCGGTGATATCCGCACGGGGTAGCGGCCGCAAGGTGCCACTCATTGCGATCGAGATCCCACATCCCAATGCAATCTATTTTGGCGTTGACAATTGTCAGGCGGGGCTCACGGCCGGCCGGTATCTGGCGCGGTGGGCGGAACAGAATTGGAAGGGACAGGTCGAGGAAATTCTGCTGATCGGTTCCTCTCTGGCAGGATCGTTGCCCGAAGCAAGACTGACAGGCAGTCTTCTGGGGATCCACGAGGTCTTGCCCAATGCAACCAATGCGAAGGTGTCGGTGCTGGATGGAAACTGGCGGCGGCAGGTAAGCCGTGAAGCGGTTCGAAGCCACCTCAAGACGTCGGCCGCGAGGAAGATCCTGGTAAGCACCATCAACGACCCGAGCGCGATCGGGGCTCTGGAGGCGTTTGAGGACGCGGGACGCCTTCCACATTGCGCGATTGTCGGCCAGAACTGTTCGATCGAGGCTCGTCTCGAGATGCAGCGCCCGCACTCGCGACTGCTAGGCTCGGTAGCCTATTTTCCAGAGCGATATGGTGAACAGCTCATTGCGCTGGCGCTCGACATACTGACGCAGAGGATTTCTGTTCCTCGCGCGGTTTTTATCAAGCATCAGTTGCTGACGCCGAGCAATGTAAAGCAGCATTACGGGCGTGAACTGCGGGCCGGGAAGCAATCGGAGAAGCACGGCAGTCTCTCTGAGTCTGGGATGGAGTGATGGCGGAATGGCGTTGCTAGGATGGGTAGCTCTCGCCTTGTTCTGCCTCTAACGCCGTTCTGGGAGGCTCGGCAGGCAAGAGAGCGGCACATCAAGAGTCGTTATCCCACTCAAGCCTAAGTACGGCTTGAATGGGGCACCCAGCATTTGTTGCCGGTGTGGCAAAAACAATGGGCAGCTGCGCCTCTGTGGGTACTTATTCGTTGGCTCTGCCCTCCCCACCTCTATTGCCACGTTGCGGCGCTACCCTTTGTCATCCTGGGCGAAGCCGAAGGACCTGCGGTTTCACCTTCGGGCAGAAAAAATATGCATCTGCGCGTCACCGCCAAGTCCCTTTCTTCACCAACACGAACCGCAGGTCCCTGCGCTCCGGTCGGGATGACAAAAGGGAGGGTAGCGCTCACCGCGGCAGACGTTATGGAGGATGGACAGCGCGGCAGGTCATCCGCGATTTTCATCTTCCTTGGTGGGCAAAAGCCCGGCAAACCTCGTGCTAAGGTGGGGGTTGCGGAAAAGGGGTGAGGGGAAGTACATGAGGATTGCTGCGATAGCTTGCTTGGCAGCCGCTGGTTTGATGCCGGGCATTGCGCAACCGAAGAGTGCGGGCAACGTGAACAGTCCGACGGCGACTCCGATCAAGCATGTGGTGGTGATCTTTGACGAGAATGTTTCCTTCGATCACTACTTCGCGACTTATCCTAATGCACTCAACCCGCCGCACGAGACGCCCTTCAAGGCGCTCGCGGGGACGCCGCGGGTGAATGGATTGACCCCACTGCTGCTGGAACGCAACCCGAATTTTCTGAACGTAAAAGTAAATAAGAGTTATGCTGTGAATCCCTTTCGCCTAGGCCCTGCGCAGGCCGCGACCGCCGACCAGAATCACGGATACACCGAAGAACAGCTTGCCTTCCACAGCGGCTTGATGGATTCGTTCCCGCAGTTTACGGGGCTGCCCGCGCTTGCGACCCAAAAACTTCATCGGGAAAGTCTGGTGGGCGCGCCGCCGGAGTATGTGCACCAGACCAAGGGATTGGTGATGGCCTACTTCGACGGGAATACAGTGACGGCGATGTGGAACTACGCGCAACGGTATGCCTTGAACGATAACTCGTACGCATCGACCTTTGGACAATCGACCCAGGGGGCTATCGAGCTGATTTCGGGTCAGACGAACGGCGTGACCGACCAGATCAACGCGGCGAGTTTTTTGGTCGATGGTGGTAACGGCACCTTTACCGAGGTCGATGATGGGGATCCTATCGGGGACAAGTGCTCCAGCACGACATGGGGTCAATTGCACTACACGGGAAATAACATTGGCCAGATGCTGAGCAAGCGGCACGTAAGCTGGGGCTGGTTCGAAGCCGGCTTCGATTTAACCAAAACAAATCCCAACGGAAGCACCAGCTGCCAGCGCAGCACGCTGTCAAAAGTCACCCAGGTATTGACCGCGGATTACATTCCGCATCACGAGCCCTTTCAGTACTACACGCCCACGGGAAATCTGAACCACACCCGACCCTCCTCGGTGCAGAGGATCGGCAAAGAAGGCGACGGCGCAAATCACCAGTACGATACAGACGATTTCTTCGCCGCGGTCCGCGCAGGCAATTTCCCCGCAGTTACTTTCCTCAAGGCTCCGGCCTATCAGGATGGGCATGCGGGTTATTCTGATCCGCTGGATGAGCAGACATGGGTGGTTACGGTGATCAACTTCCTGGAGCGGCTATCGGAGTGGAAGAACACCGCGGTGATTGTGGCCTACGACGACTCGGATGGTTGGTACGACCACCAGATGGGGCCGATCGTGAACCAGTCGACCAGCAAAGCGGATGGGCTCACCGGACCGGGGCAATGTGGCGATGGGGGGACTTCCCTTCCCGGCCCCGCTGTCGATCATGCGCAAGGCCGGTGCGGATATGGTCCGCGCCTGCCGCTGCTGGTGATCTCTCCCTATGCCCGGCGCAACTACGTGGATCACAGCCTGACGGACCAGACTTCTGTCTTGCGCTTCATCGAAGACAACTGGCTCGACGGAGAGCGCGTGGGCGGCGGATCGTTTGACGCCATCGCGGGCACCATCAACGCGATGTTCGACTTTGCCGATCCGGACGCGCGGCCGTACATCCTGGATCAGTCCACCGGTCAGGTTCTCCAGCGATGAAAACCGGGGGCCACTTCACAGAAGAACTCGAGTACCGGTAATCTGCCGTTATGCTCAACGCGTTGCTGCTCCTGCAGACCTTCCACGTTCTCTTCCTGGCTTTGCACGACTGGGTTCCGCTGGGCAAACTGAACGATGTGAAAGCAGTCCGGGCAGCCAATCCCGGCGAAAAACTGCTTGTGGCCACACTGATCAGCACCACTCCCTATGCTTTTGGACTGGCTGCAAGCTTCTTTTATGCAGAAAAAGGATTTCCGGACTGGCTACATATTTATCTGTGGGTCAGCTACACCTTGCTTTTTGTGGGTGAATTGAACGCCTGGTGGATTCCGTACTTCTTTGGCGCGAAACCCGAGCGCGCATCGCGCTACCAAGCCATGTTTGGGGGCACGCATAGTTTTCTGCCTGCGCGCCACGGCATACTGCCCAACACGTTGCACGTAATCCTGCATACGGCAACGGTGGCCTTATTGGCGGTTTTGGCCGTAATCACGTTCTGAACGCGATGAGCAGTTTCGCAATTAGTGTAGACCGAACCCGGATTTCCTGTACATCTTGTTGGAACCACCGAGCTGCATGCGACTTTCCGCGAAGAAAGTCGCACATTAGTGTTCTCGGCCAGTGCCCGTTGCAGTAAATCCGGGAAGCGATCGGCCTTTCGTGGTTTTCTTCCAAGGAAAACCACACCTCGCGATCTCTATCAGGCCACAGTCATTGCGAAACTGCCTCAGCAGTTCTGATATTTCCAGTTGCGCTGCTTGCCCTCGGCGATCCACTCGATCGCGGTCGCGATCCGCTTGTCCCGCGTCTCCGGGCGTTTTGCATCGGCGATCCACTCCACATACTCGCGTTTGCAGCTTGGGCTGAAGGCGGCAAAGACAGAGGCGGCGCGTTTATTTTTGCGCAAGGCCGTCGTGAACTCCGCCGGGGGGTCCAAAGAGGGCTTTTGCGGCTTCACCACTCTGCTTCTGGCGGCGATGGGGCTCGTATATTGGCCATTGTCCACGAAGGCTGCGGCCTGACGGATCCAACCCAGCATGCGCTTGTCGGAAGGCAGATCTTCTAAACTGGTAATCCGGCCGAACGAACCCATCCCGTCCCCACCCAGCACCTTGGCCTCGCGCAGCACGGCCGCGATCTCCTCGCCCCAGAAGCCGAAACTGCAGTGCTCTTTGAAGGCCGACATGTTGCAGAGGATCACGCCGCGATACTCAAAAAACGGCCGGCTCCACTTGATTGTTTCCTCGATTTCGGGGCAGGCTTGGTGCACAAGCTCGCGCAAGTGCTCCATGATGGGCCGAGCAAACGGCTGCACCTTAACCACGTAGGCGTTCACTTTGGGGTTTAGTGCCTGAGTCGTTATCATAGGCAGCTCCTGTGTTTCGAGAACAGCAGTGTACAACGATTTCTCAAGCCCACGGAGGTTTCTGTGATTCTTAGAGTCACCTGGGCCATGCAGGGTTCCAATCTCTACGTCATGAAGGTGATGAGCATTTTTGTGAAGTGTCATGGGGAAGCACTTCGAAAACGGGCTTAACCATCTTAAGGAGGCCGCCGAAAATCGACCGTGATCGGCCTGTTCTCAATGTCGACGGGTGCTTTTGAATAGTATGATTTCGTCGACGGAGTAACAGTCCATGCTGAATCATGAGAGAAAGCTGCCGAGTCCCCTGTGCGCGATCGTGATCTTTGCCCTTACCCTGGGCCTCCGGATGGACGCGCAGAAGGTCATCACATCGCAATACGACAACGCACGCACCGGCACGAATCTCCATGAGACTCGCTTGACCCCGGAGAATGTGAATGTTCAGCACCTGGGCAAGATCTTCACCTTGCACGTAGATGGAGAAGTCTATGCACAACCGCTCTTCGTCAGCGGGGTGGAGATTCCAGGTAAGGGGCGGCACGATGTGCTCTTCGTGGCCACCGAGCACGACAGCGTATATGCCTTCGATGCCAACACGGACGGTCCTCCGCTGTGGCAGGTGAGCTTCCTCAAAGACAGTGAAACCGCGGTTCCGGCGGATGATGTGCAATGCCCCTTCATCGCGCCCGACGTTGGCATCACCTCGACCCCGGTCATCGACCCAACCACCGGGACCCTCTATGTGCTGGCCCGCACCAGAGGCCCGCGCGTCCTGCTGGCGAATACTTATTACCAGCGCCTGCATGCGCTCGCCATCGCCACGGGCGCGGAGAAATTTGGTGGCCCCGTGGAGATTCAAGCCAGCATGAGCGGCACTGGCCGAGGCAGCAGCAACGGCAAGCTGGTCTTCAACCCACTACGCGATAATCCCCGGGCAGCGATGCTGTTGAACAATGGAGTGGTTTATCTCACCTGGGCCTCGTCCTGCGATGTGGGCGCCTACCATGGCTGGGTGATGGCTTATGACGCGCGCAGTCTTAAGCAAAAGGCGGTCTTCAATGCCTCCCCTGATGGGGATGACAGCGGTATCTGGGGAGGTGACACCGGGCCGGCGGCAGATAACAGTGGCAGCGTATTTGTCTCCATTGGCAATGGCCGTTTCGATGCGGCCAAAGGCGGGCGCGACTATGGCGATAGTCTGCTCAAGCTGGATGGGCAGAGCCTGAAGGTAAGCGATTATTTCGCGCCCTTCAATGTCGATGAACTGGACGCGAGCGACAGCGATCTAGGCTCCGGTGGCCCCACGCTGCTGCCGGACCAGCCGGGAGCACATCCGCACCTGGCGGTGGTGGAAGGCAAAGGGGGCGTGCTCTATCTGGTGGACCGCGACCACATGGGCCATTGGCAACCCGCGAACGACAGCCATGCGGTGCAGACGATGCCTCTTCCCGGTGGCGTCTTCGGCGCCATGACTTATTGGAACCACTATCTGTACGTGCTGAGCGACAGTGATGCGCTTCGGGAATTCGAAGTGAAGGACGGAAAGCTCTCGCTCAAAGCAAAAAGCGCCAATACCTTCCCTGGCGTTTCAGCGACGCCCATCGTCTCTGCCAATGGAGGCAAGGATGGTGTTGTGTGGATACTCCGCTCCAAGGGTTGGAACACGCCGGACAGATCGGCGGTTCTGTATGCCTACGACGCGAACGATGTTTCTCACGAGCTCTACGATAGCAATCAGAATGTCGCTCGTGACCACGCCGGCGCGGCCCTCCGATTCAACATCCCGACGGTGGTGAATGGGCATGTATACGTAGGCGCGAGGCAGGAGATAGACGTCTACGGCCTCCTGCCTGGCGCAGGCAAATGAGAGCAGAGTCGCCGTAAACCTGAATGCTTGCCCCTTAGAGCGCACAGGGAGCCATGGAGGCTCTACGACTCGCGCTGCTCGATGAGAACGGCCCCACGGGCAGCGTCTTTAACCGGAACGGCGCCGACCCGTGGTGACGCCCGAGTCCCGCAGGAGACTGTGCCGGCGATAATGATAGCGGTTAGCATAGCCCTGAGGTGCTTTCTCATGAGCGATGCGACGAAGTATTCCTACGAGACCCGCCTGAATGTTTTGTACAAGCCGCTGGAAATCGTCGACGCCAAGCTTCTCGCGGACGCCTGCGACTTCAAGTGGTATAACCAGACGCTGTGCCAGGTGAACGAGTCCGTGGTGCGCCTGGGCGTGGTCGAGGGTGAGTACCACTGGCATCAGCACGAGGCGGACGATGAGTTCTTCTACGTTGTGGAGGGCCAACTGCTTATCGATCTCGAAGATCGTAGCGTCGAGCTCCATCGTGGACAAGGCATCGTCGTTCCCCGGCGGGTGGTCCATCGCACCCGCGCGCCGCATCGCACCGTGATTCTCATGGTTGAGAACAAAGGCATTCTGCCGACTGGTGATCCTTCGGGCGATAGTTGAGTGTGTAGGACCAGTATGCTCTACACTGACAGCTCATGCGTTTCTTGTGTCTTGTGCTCATGGTTTTTGTGGTGGCGGGTAGCGCAAGCGCGCAAGCCTCGTCCGCTCTCCACCTGTCAGACTACGTGGGCACCTACAGCGACGCCCCTGGCCATACGCTCGAAATCGTAGCCGGCGACGGGCTTTTTGCCGTGCTGGATGAAGCCAAGTACCCGCTTCGCGCCTCGGGTGTGGACCAGTTCACCACCATCACCGGACAAACAGTTCCCTTCCTCCGCGACGCACATGGCAACGTGACCGGATACCAGGAGGCTGGAAAGTTCCACCCCCGCGTCTCCGCCACTGTAACGCCCGAGGCCGCTGCGCTGGCTTACCCGCGCCCCAAGGGGCAGGATAAGGATTATCGCTATCATCCGCCGGCTGATCTGCACGACGGCATTGCCGTGGGAGACATTGCGCGCGCCAGCCTGGGAACAGCCACGGCAGATGCGATCGTGCGCGGCATTCTCGACGGCACCTACAAAGATGTACACAGCGTTCTGCTCTACCAGCATGGAAGGCTGGTGATGGAGGAGTACTTCTACGGCTACAATGTGCAGCGCCCACACCAACTCCGCTCGGCAACCAAGTCGGTCGTGTCCACACTCGCGGGGATAGCTGTCGACCGAGGCGCGCTCACCGGACCGGGCGAGGTGGTGCTGCCGCATATGAGCTATAGCGGCTATGCCCATCCCGACCCACGCAAGGCAACCATCACGCTGGGCAACTTCCTCTCCATGAGTTCGGGACTGGACTGCAATGACCATAGCGGAACGTCCCCGGGGCGTGAGACGGTGATTGATGGCACGCCGGACTGGGTGAAGGCGACACTTGATTTGCCCATGATCAACGACCCCGGAAGCAAAGGTTACTACTGCTCCGGCGGCGTGGCCGTGGTGGGCCGGCTGATCGAGAACGTAGTCCACAAGCCCGTTCCGGAATTCGCCCAGGCGAACCTGTTTGCTCCGTTAGGGATTTCCCGCGCACAGTGGAAGTGGAATTACGACCTGACCAATGCCGACAAGGAATACTCGCAGATCCACCTTCGCCCCCGCGATATGCTCAAGCTGGGAATTCTGTTTGCCGACGACGGCCGCTGGCATGGCCGTCAGGTGGTGTCCGCCTCCTGGGTGCGTGCATCGCTGGCGGAACAAAGTCACGTGGACAATGTCAGCTACGGTTATTTCTGGTGGCGTCCCTGGCTGAATGTGGAAACAACAGCCGGCGGGCAACACGTGGATGTAGTCGCGGCACAAGGGAATGGCGGGCAGAAAATCTATCTCGTGCCGCAATACGATCTGGTCGCGGTCTTTACCGCCGGCGGCTACAACGCGGAGTCCACTCCTCCCAACACCATCATGGCGAAGATCATTCTGCCTGCGTTGATGGCAGCTCACCCTCACGACAAAAGGTGAGCTGCGCACGGGAACACGCTACTTTGCGGTGACGGGCACCGAGGCGATGTGTTTCTCCCACGCCAGTTGGATCGTGCCCTTGTTGCCGCCCGTGCTGCTGATTGTGTACTTCAGCACTTCAATCGGGGCCGCAGGCTTGGTCATCTGCATCTTCACCCGGCCCAGGTCCTGAGAGGCATCGTAGGACGTGCCCCATTGCCCGGTCTGCTTGTTGATGACAAGTTCCCACGCGTCCGGATCTTTCACGTTGACATACAGCGTGTAGTCGCCCTTAGGCACTGCCAGGTCACCGATCATTAAATCCGCACTGGTGTGGAAGGCTGTGGCGTCGTTGGCGCCGGCACGCCAGATCGGAGCGGTTGGATCCTGCATCACCCGTCCACCGGGGCCAAAGATCTGGCGCCCTCGAACCGACGGAGCGCAATATTTGATCGTTAGCATCGCGGGGCCAATCTTGCCGCTCGCCGTTTCCGGAGGGCTTGTTTGCGCCGAAGCAGAACCCAGGGCCACCAGCAAGCCTGCCAATACCAGGAAATATTTCATTGTTCATTCCTCCTTGTTGTTCAACGCCATCCATGACTGTACATCTAAAGTGAAAGAGTAGGATTAAGCCGTTTTATGGGCCCAAAACATGATGGCTGAACCAACATCCCTGCGGTATGTCTCCAGCGAAGAGAGCCAAGGACTGCTTTCTTCCCTGGAAAGCCTGCCCGGCGAGGCGCGCATTGGCTTCTTTGGACCCGGGACGGTAACCTGGCGGGTAAATCGGGAGTCCGCCGTCTTTCTCGGTGCGGGGCGCGCGGCGTTGCTGCAACTGGCTCACCCTTGGGTAGCGGTCGCGCTGGCCCATCATTCCAACCTGCTAAACGACGCCATCGGCCGCTTTCATTCCACATTTCGCGTTATCTACACCATGCTCTTCGGCACCCGCGCTCAGGCGATCGAGGCATCGAAGCGGCTGTACCAGCGCCATACCGGTATCCGCGGCGAACTGCCGCAAGCGATTGGAAGCCATGTGCGAGGCGAGCACTATGAGGCCAACGAGATCGCTGCCCTGCGCTGGGTGTACGCCACGTTGGTGGAAAGCGCAGTCCTGGCCTACGAATTTGTCTTGCCGCCACTTTCTCCCGCGGAACGGGAGCAGTACTACCTGGAGAGCAAGCGCATGGCCGCCCTCTTCGGCATCCGCGGAGAAGACCTGCCCCAGGATTGGGCAGCCTTCTCGCGCTACACGGCGGAGATGTTCGATTCGCCGCAGCTCGGGGTGGATGACAACGCGTTGGCGCTCGGCCGCAGCGTATTGTCCGGAGCGGGTACGTGGCTTCACCCTCCACACTGGTATCTGTCGATCACGGCACTCTGGATGCCAGCGCGGCTTCGCAGCGGGTTTGCCTTGCCGTTCAGCACACGGGAGCAACAAGCCGTGGATCGGGCTGCCCGCTGGTTGCCACGACTCTATTCGAGGATCCCTGAAATGCTGCGTTTTGTCGGGCCTTTTCATGAAGCAGAGGCCCGGCTGCTGGG
This sequence comes from uncultured Acidobacteriaceae bacterium, assembly GCA_963743365.1. Lineage (GTDB taxonomy): Bacteria > Acidobacteriota > Terriglobia > Terriglobales > Acidobacteriaceae > PALSA-350. The sequence goes on along the minus strand of CAVUQE010000028.1, from coordinate 560,286 downwards.
CCGTTCTCCCAGCGTGCTCACGCGGAGAAGCAGTCGGTTCTGGATGGGTGAGCCTCGATTGCTCTATTGGGAAGAGAGTCGCTAGCGAACCCCACGGCATCCAGGCTGACAGCAACTTGTAACCGGCATTGAGTTATTTGTCGACGGCGGCTTCGCGCAGGTATAGCTTGCTTATGTAATTGGTGCGGGGTTGAACAAAGCAAACTCGTTGTGCAGAGCCCAGTGGTCGGCCCAGGTTTGTTTGCGGCCGCTGGCCACTTCGAGAATCAGGTGGAAGATCTGTTCACCCACTTGCTGGATGGTTGCCTCACCGGTGGCAATGCGGCCGGCGTTGATGTCGATCAGGTCGGACCATCTGTCTGCCAGCGCGCTGCGCGAGGCAACCTTGATTACCGGAGCCATGGCTAGCCCGTAGGGAGTACCACGGCCGGTGGTGAAGACGTGCATGTTCATCCCCGCGGCTAGCTGGAGGGTTCCGCAGACGAAATCGCTGGCTGGTGTGGCGGCGAAAATGAGTCCCTTGGTAGTAACGCGTTCGCCAGGACCGAAAACGCCGGCCAACGCGCTGCTCCCTGCCTTTGCGGCCGAGCCCAGCGCCTTCTCCACGATATTGGTCAGCCCGCCGGTCTTGTTTCCAGGCGTCGGATTAGCACTGCGATCAGCCCCTCCGCGTTCGAGATAGGCATCGTACCAGGCCATTTCACGAATCAGCCCCTGCGCCACTTCCCTATTGGCTGCGCGCGCAGTGAGCAGATGGATGACGTCGCGGACCTCGGTCACTTCGGAAAACATCACGGTTGCGCCGGCGCGTACGAGCAGGTCGGTGGCATAGCCCACAGCAGGATTGGCGGTGACGCCGGAGAAGGCGTCGCTGCCTCCACATTGCAACCCAACCACCAGGTCGGCCGCCGGCCGTGGAATGCGCGTGCGCGCATTGAGACGGGCCAGGCGTTTTTCCGCCATCTCCATGATGGCCGTGACCATGTCGCCAAAGCTGTGGTGCTGCTCGTCCTGCAGGCGAATGATGTAGGGTCCGCTGGATAGGACCGGGAGCGTGCTTGCGGGCAACATTTGCGCGGGCTGGAGCTTTTCGCAGCCCAGGCTGACCACCATGGGGGCCCCGCCAAGATTGGGATTGAGGCTCAGATTGCGCAGCGTGCGAATGGGGATTTCGGAGCCGGGAGCATTGATCGCGATGCCGCATCCGTAGGGATGGGTGATGGCAGTCACGTCATCGACGTTGGGATAGCGGGGCAGAATCTCCGACCGGATACGCCGGACCGCGAATTCCACCGTGGCCGAGACACACTGCACCGTAGTGGCAATGCCGAGGATGTTTTTGGTTCCGACGGAGCCATCATCGTTGAGGAAGCCTGCGAAGGTATAGCCCTCGAGTGGCGGTTGCGCTTCGGGTACGGCAGTGGAGAGCGGCAATTGGTCCAGCGGAGGCGCCGCAGGGAGGCTCATAAGCCCTTCGTGCACCCAGCTGCCCGTTTTGATGGGCCGTTCCGCATATCCGATGACTACGCCATAGCGCAGGATGGGAGCACCTTGTGGAATGTCAGTCAAGGCAACCTTGTGCGCCTCCGGAATCGCCTCCACGAGCGTCAGGCCGGAAGCAAATCGCGCGCCGGAAGGCAGACCGCCTTCATTGGCGACAATCGCCACGTTGTCTTGCGCATGCACCTGGATGCAGAGGGGATGACCGTTGCCCGGCATGCTATCTCCGTTTCTCATTGCTGGCGCACGCTCGCGCGTTCGAGCAGGGAGGCCAAGTCATGCGCGGTGAGGGTCGCATCGCTGATCGTCATTCCCTTCTCCGCGCCGATATGCACGTTGCTTCGCGACATGATTTCCCGCGCTCACCTTCGCTGGTGAGGATACCATTTACAGGCTGCTTCCGGGCCGGCTGCCGGAACGACAGAAGATTGTCTGGCAGACCGCTCCGTGAAACACTGACCCTGGTTGTCTCAGGAACGGATGTCCACCGGCGGTGACGGGCCCTTCTGGACCAGAGAGGAATCATGAGGAGCACGATGACACGTCGCGACGCTCTTAAACTGGGAACCGGGACCGCGCTTTCGGCGGCTTTCGGACCATCCGCCACTGCCGCAGAGACGAATACCGCGGCTCCCAATTCCGGGAACGAGATCTGTTACATGCGCGCGGTCGATATGGTGGAGGCGATCCGCAGTAAGAAGCTCTCGTCGCGGGAAGTGATGCAGGCGCACCTGCAACAGATCCAGCAAGTGAATACGAGGGTAAATGCGATGGTCACCATGGTTGCGGAAGAGCAGCTGATGGCGCAGGCTGCCGCCGCCGATGAAGCGCTGGCCCACGGCAAATGGCTCGGTCCGCTGCACGGTTTACCCGTGGCCGTCAAAGATCTGCACGAAACCAGCGGCATCCGCACTACCTTTGGTTCCCCCTTGCACAAAAACTATGTGCCGGATTTCGATTGCCGGGTGGTGCAGCGGGAGAAAGAAGCGGGAGCGATCGTGCTGGGCAAGACGAATGTGCCGGAGTTCGGTCTCGGTTCGCAGACTTTCAATCCAGTCTTCGGAGCGACCCATAATCCCTACGATGTTACCAAGACATGCGGCGGAAGCACAGGAGGGGGCGCGGTTGCGGTCGCTTGTGGATTGGCTCCGCTGGCCGACGGCAGCGATATGGGCGGCTCACTGCGCAATCCGCCTAACTTCTGCAACGTGGTGGGTATCCGCACCTCGCCCGGACGTGTGTCGAATGTGCCTACCAGCTTAGGTTGGGCCACACTCTCGGTTCCCGGACCGGTTGCTCGCAATGTGAGCGACTGCGCGTATTTCCTAAGCGTTCTTGCCGGGTACGATCAGCACTCGCCGATCTCGATTGAGCAAACCGGAGCGCAGTTTGCGCAGCCGCTGCGAGGGCGAAGCTTTAAAGGCGTGCGCGTGGCCATGTTCAAGGACATGGGACTGCCCTGGGATCCGGAAGTGAAAAGCGCGGTACAGGCACAGCGCAAAGTCTTCGAATCTCTGGGATGCGTTGTCGAAGAGGCCGAGCCCGACTTTTCCGATGCCAACGAGGCCTTTCTGGCATGGCGGCACTGGTCGATCGAATTGAGCTTTGGCGATTTGCTGGCTGCACACGGCGACCAGCTCAACGAATACATCCACTGGCACGTGGAAGAAGGACGCAAGCTCACGGGACCCTACCTATCTCGTATTGAAGCGAAACGCACTGCGCTCTACCAGCGGTTGTGCGCATTCAAAGGGGAGTATGAGTTTTTTATTTTGCCTGTAAACCAGGTGCTTCCCTTTGATGTGAACACACACTATCCGACGGAAATCGCCGGTGTGAAGATGGAGAACTACCTGGCGTGGATGAAGTCCGCCTATTACATCTCGGCGGCGGGAAACCCGGCCATGTCAGTTCCCTGCGCATTCTCTTCGAGTGGGCTGCCGATCGGTATGCAGATCGTTGGCCGCCATCATGACGACTGGGGCGTACTGCAACTCGGTTACGCATTCGAACAGGCCACTCATATCGGGCAGCGTCGTCCAGCAGTGGTTTAGAACAATTACCTCAGCTGAACGGCATCACGCGTTGCCCGCGCTCGATCTTGCTCTTGCTACAAAGCCTTGTTACAGTATCGTCCAAGCCTGGTTCGGGACCCCGTAGTCCCTCTGTACCGAACGTTTTCTCTCTCATTCTCTGGTCGCCAGCAGTAAGAGGCTGGCATGGATCTCCCACGATGCAGCATCTGGCATAGGAGACCCCGCAGTAGAGTACCCAGACGGCGCCCTATACACCGTCGCGGGAAGTCCTTTCGCAGAGGACGACCTGGCCATGCGAGGGCAAGTTGTTTCTTTAGGTGGCAGAGCGCTTACACCAAGCAAGCATTCAGTGGAAACAGGTGCGAGAAACACATTTCAGGGGGACATGCCATGTTGCAGGACGGTCGATTTGCGGAACTCCTAACGCTGTTAGAGCAGTTTTCCTCCACCGGCAGGCACAAGCAACACCCACCTGAAAAATCCTGTAAAGGAAAAGGCTGCAGGAGAGCTGCGCTTGCCCTCCCTTGCGTACTGCTTATTTTCTTCCTGTCGCCGACATGCACGCTGGGGCAATCCACCTTCGGATCGATAGTGGGCACGGTCAAGGATAGCTCTGGCGCACTGGTGCCGGGAGCTTCGGTCAGGTTAACCAATAGCGGTACCGGGGCCGAACGGACGATGATTACGGACCAACATGGAGACTATAGCTTCCTCAACTTGAATCCGGGAAGATACCAGGTCACGGTCACGGCGAGCGGCTTCGAGAGCACGGACTTTTCCGATCTGGACCTGCAGTCGCGCGAAACCAAGCGCGTCGATGCAAGCCTCAAACTTGGCGCAGCGAATGAAACTGTCATGGTACAGGGCTCATCCGCCGGGGTTATTACTACCGAGGTCTCCAACCTTTCTGAAACCAAGACCGGACGAGAGCTTACTGAGCTTCCAGTCGCGGTCTACTCGCGCTCCACGGGTTCGACCAGCCCTATCGATACACTCAGCACCGAGCCCGGTGTACAGGTAGATGACAGCAACGACCTGGTCATCGATGGCACCACGCCTGCGCTGATGTCTTACACCATCGACGGTATTAGCAGCGTAGACGTCGAGAACAGCGGCCCAATCAATGAACTCTTCCCTTCTTTCAACTCCATCTCTGAAATACGCATCAGCGGAAGCAATAACAACGCCGAATTCAGCGGCGTCTCTGACGTCACGACCACGTCGAAAAGCGGGACCAATACATTCCATGGCGGGGTCTTCGAAAATCTCCAGAACACGGTGCTCACCGCGGGCAATCCGTTTACGCATTCCACGCCAACCATCATCATGAATGACTTTGGCGGATTTCTGGGCGGCCCGATCAACATTCCGCACCTCTACAGCGGCAAAGACAAGGCCTTCTTCTTTATGAGCTACGAAGGTCTGCGCCTGCCTCGCCAGGTGCCTTTGATCACCAACGTACCGTCCAACGATATGCGCAACGGAAACCTGGTCGACTACTTGAACGGCACGCCCATTTTCAACCCGGACGGCACGTCGATTGACCCGGCCAATGTGCCGATATCGCAAGTGTCCGCAAATATGCTGAAGTATTTCTATCCGCTGCCGAATTCCGGTTCATCGACGGCTTACCAGGACAACTATCGGGTGAATTATCCCGCGCCCATCTCCAGCGACCAGGCTGATCTGCGATTGGATTATGTAATTACCTCCAAGCAGTCGATGTTCGTGCGAGGTACTTACAAGACCAGGTCCGTGATCACACCGCCTAACCCCAACTGCCCCGGTTATTGCATTAACGCTGGATCCCCCATCACCGGCGCCTTTGGATATCCGGAGGACGATCAGGGTGTCACCTTCTCTCACAACTACGCCATTTCGAATTCACTGGTGAATGAGTTTCGAGCCGGTTTTAATGGCATCCACCAAACCTACGCGATGCTGGAGGGGACGAGCGCCGGCTATCTCGCCCAGTCTGGTATTCAGGGCATCACGCCCAATCCTGTGCCTACAGCACCGGATATGAACGTCACCGGCTTTATGATTACCGGGGGTGGCAACCCATCTGTGCAGCACAGCAATATTGTCCAGGCGCTCGACAACCTCACTTGGAGCAAGGGCAAACATACCTTCAAGTTTGGCGCAGACATTCGTCACATGAGCGATCATGACGATAACGTCTTCGGGAATTACAGTTCCGGCCAGTATTACTTCAACAACTCGACCCAGTATTCCGACATCAACGGAAATCCCGTTTACATCGGAGACCCATACACTGCATTCCTGCTCGGCTATCCCGATTACACGTACAACGCCGAACAGATCACGCACCCGGCGATGAATGGGCGGGGTTATGGTTATGGCTTCTTTGGCCAGGACGACTGGAAAATTACTCCGCGGCTCACACTAAACCTGGGCCTGCGTTACGAATTGCATCCGCCCTTGAAAGACGCTGATTACAACACCGCGGCTTTCTTACCCACCTACAACGTGGGTGGAGTGACCGGCGCGGTCGTGGTTCCCAACGCGACGGCGCTGAGCTACACCTCGTCGGACTTTGCCACATCGATTGCTCCGTCGCCGATCCTCACCGCGGCCCAGGCCGGCATACCGGCTGCTTTACGCTATACCTACAAGAAGGATTTCGGCCCTCGTCTAGGCTTCGCGTGGCGGTTGTCCGGCACCGATAAGACGGTGCTTCGCGGGGGATGGGGACGCTTTATCGAGCAGCCTCTCGGCTTCTCACTGGTCTCTGGCTGGGCTGTCAGCTCGAGCTTCGTCAACTACACCGGGCAATCGCAAACGGCTCCTGGAGGCGTTCCCACCATCTCGTTCCCCAGCCCCTTTTCGACAACGGTGGTTCCAGGGGGCGCAGCTTTTGAGTACGCCTTCCCCATCCACTACGTCGATCCCTCGGTGCAGCAGTGGAACCTTACCCTGGAACAGGATCTCGGTCATGACATCGGGATGCGGCTTTCCTACATTGGCAGCCACGGCTCAAATCTGGAGACCTTCGTTGACCTTAACCAGGTGCCGCCCAATACGATCGGGTGGGCGAATGCTTTTCCGCTCGATGCGCCTTTCCAAACCTGGGGATATATCCAAAGTATCGTCAACGGGGCGCAGAGCAATTACAACAGCATGAGTGCGGCCTTGACCAAGCGTTTCGTCAATGGATTGCAATTTCAGGCCAGTTACATGTGGACACGCGATCTTTCCGATGCTCAGGGATACGCACCAACGAGCATCACGACCGAAGGCAACAGCATCTCGTCGGACCGCTTCAACCTGGGTCTCGATTATGGCAACACGTCCTTTGACCGCCGCAACCGATTCCTGGCCACGTACCTTTATGAATTGCCCTTTGGAAAGACCAAGCGGTTCTTGAACACCGGGGGTGCGGTCAACACACTCGTTGGCGGATGGCAGTTGGGCGGCGTGGTTGTTCTGCAGAGCGGGGCATTTCTCACGCCCTACCAGGTCACCACCGATCCTGGAGGGACCAACCTACTTTCCAACGCTGGATCCACCCGCGCCGACAGGGTGGCCGGTGTCCCAATTTATCTGCACGGCGTGCCCTCAGCCGCGGGAGATCCGACCTTCCTCAATGTGAACGCCTTCACCGATCCGCCAAACAACAGCGCCAGCTTCGGCAATGCCGGAGTCGGCAATGTGGTAGGGCCAGGAACAGAAAGCTGGTCCATGTCGCTGATCAAATCCACTCCCATTTGGGAGGGTGGAACGTTTCACTTCGGCGCTGAGGCGTCGAACGTCTTCAACCATCGCAACTATGAAACGCCGGATATGAATGTCGATGATGGTCCCACCGGCTTCGGAATAATTACCGCGCTGCAGACTGCGGAAGGGGCCGGCCCGCGGAACATCGAGATCACGGCCCGGATCAGCTTCTAGCGGCTCACATAAGGAAAAGTTGGGGGAAATGAGCACCTCAGCGGCTTCTAAAGCCTGACCTGCTCAACCACCTACGCACGGGCTGAATAGGCCGCGGAAAAAGTCGCTGAACCTAGAAGAAATCATCCCTCAGCATCTAAAGCCGGACCTGTTTGCAAACACTTATGTACGGGCTTTAAGCCGGGCGGTAAACGATTGAGAATGCGACGGGGGTACGCTTTTCAGTCCTTCTTGGCGGCTGACATTGGTTCGAAAAACCGTACCCCAGCGGCTGAAGCCGATCAGAAAGCATGGCCTCTTCGGCACGGCTGAACCCGTGCCCTTCGTACGGATCCTTTCGCCAGTTTTTCATGCAGACTCTTTAGCCCCTGCGTGAGAACCAGGAGAAACGGCAGATTCCTCCGATCGCCAAGCCCCAGAGGGCAGACCGCCAAACGTCAGCCCAGCCCGTAAGGGCTGGGTTTCGATCCAGAGGAGATTCCTGAGCGCCATCGGCGCGGCACCATGCGTACTCAGCGATCCTGAATATGATCGGACGAGACGGGTGCCGCACCTACGGTGCTCGTCATCGCATGGATACTATCCCAGCCCTTACGGGCTGGGCTGACGTTTGGCGGTCGGCCCTCTGGGCCTTGGCGATGGAGGAATCTGCGGGTCTTTTGTTCTCACGCAGACTCTGAAGCCCGTACCCTTCAGGCTGAAGCTCGTACCCTTCAAAAACCGGGGTTTTCCGCAGCCTGTGAAGCCGGTACCCTTCAAAAACCAGGGTATTTCTGCAGCATGTTCAGGCCATACCAGGACGACACGAGGAAGGGTCGCATCCCGGCCGATCGCTGCAGCCTGCGAATGGGAATCAATAGCGGCCACAGCCGTCCGATCGTGGTTTGCCGGTGGGGTCCGTTGCCGTCCAAGGCAGCGGAGGCGTAACAAGATCATGGGAGCACTCGCTTGTCTGACTTGAATAAGGGTATTACTCTTACATGTAAGAGTAAGGAGCCAATTGATGCGCATCACGTCCAAAGGCCAAGTGACCATTCCCGCCGAAATTCGCGAGCAGGCGGGTCTCCTTCCCCACACCGAGGTCAATTTCGAATTCGACGGCAAGGCTGTGCGGATCGTCCGCGCCCCCAACCGCGCCAACGGTAGTAGAGGTACGCGGCTTATCGCGCACTTGCGAGGACGTGGAGACGTTGCGCTGAGCACCGATGAGATCATGTCGCTGACCCGTGACAAGTAGATGACGGCCGTATTGATCGACAGCAATGTCCTGCTCGATCTCATGACCGAGGATCCGCGGTGGGTCTCGTGGTCCGCGAAGGCCCTGGCGAGCGCAGCAGAAACCTTGCGGCTCGTAATCAACCCCATCATCTATGCCGAGGTCTCGATCCGCTATTCACAAATCGAGGATCTGAACGCGGCTCTTCCCAAGGCCATGATCGACCGGGAACCAATTCCTTATGAGGCCGCCTTCCTCGCGGGGAAGGCGTTCCGTGTTTACCGGCGGCGTGGGGGGACGAAGCGATCTACGCTTCCAGACTTCTTCATCGGTGCTCACGCGTCCGTTGCCGGATACAGCTTGTTAACGCGCGACGCGACGCGCTATCGTACATATTTCCCTAAGCTGCCCCTCATTGCTCCTAACTGAGCCGGCGCTGAACGTGTACAATTCGCCGATGACTTCTCAAGCCCCTTCTCCGATGCTTGTCTTCGAGACGCTGCAGGCCCATCAGCGAACCAGCGCGCTGCGAGCCGGCATTGAGCTGAAGCTCTTCACCGCTATTGCCAAAGGCGCGCGCACGCCGGAGGCGCTTGCGTCCGCATGCGAAACCTCGGTGAAAGGCACGCGCGTTCTTTGCGACGTTCTCACCATTCTTGGGTTCCTCACCAAGGATGAGTCCGGCTACGGATTGTCTCCGGATTCGGAGCTGTTCCTGGTCGAAGGGTCACCCGCTTACATGGGCGGCATGGCGGCATTCCTCTTCCATCCATTCATGGAGAAGGGCCTGGGAAGCATGACCGGGGCGGTGCGCAAGGGTGGAACGCTCCTGCCCGCCGAAGGATCGGTAAGTGACGACAACCCGGTCTGGGTGGAGTTTGCGCGTGGGATGGCGACCTTTACGGCGCCTTCTGCCCAGGTGGTGGCGCAACACGCTGCCGGCTCGGGCGCGGTAAAGGTGCTCGATATTGCCGCGGGACATGGAATGTACGGCCTTACCATTGCTGGGCACAATCCGGCTGCAGAAATACACGCGTTGGACTGGAAGAATGTGCTCGCGGTCGCCCATGAGAACGCCGTCAAGCTCGGGGTGGCGGAGCGGTGGCATGCGATCGAAGGCAGCGCCTTCGCTACTGATTTTGGCTCCGGCTATGATGCGGTGCTGGTCACCAACTTCATCCACCACTTCGATGTCCCAACTAATATTGGCTTGTTCGAGAAGATTCGCGCTGCCATGACACCAGGGGGCAAGATGGCGATTGTGGAGATGGCGGTCAACGATGATCGAATTACGCCCGCGGGGGCGGGCATGTTCGCCATGACCATGCTCACCACCACGCCAACCGGCGACGCCTATTCGCAACGCGAGATCGAGTCCATGTGCACTCGTGCCGGCTTCCACGATGTGGCACATCACGGGGTGCCAAACACTCCGCAGACGGTGACGATTGCTCTGAGTTAGCGAGAAGGCGGCTCTCCCCGTATCCAGTCGCCGCATCTTGTGTTACTTCAGGGGAATCCTGAAAAGGTTTCTTTGCACCGTCATCCGGCTATAGGCATAGACAGAAGGATCAGGGCCGGGAGCGAAATCCGATTTGCTCGTCATGTCAATTTCCGCGACCACATTCACGCCCTTGACATCTTCTGCGGATTGCAGGCCGTCCGGTGGGAGTATGGGCAGTTCCTTGCCGGCGGATAAGGCAATTACGATCGTTTTGCCGCCCGCGATTTCACCCGGCTTGCGGAATCTTATATAGAAGAACTTACCGCGTGGCCCCCAGCCGACCCCACAAGAACTGCAGATGCGAATGGGAGGACCTCCCGTTGTTGGACGGGCTATATACGCCTTAGCTTCGTAACCCGAGAGCCACCAATCGCCATGGGGCGAAATACTAATGAACCCATCGCTGGGCTCCTCACTTGCCTTTCGTGGAGCGATTTGATTCGGCGCGACACTGTACAAAAATTCCTGGCGGCCTTCCGATAAGAGAAAGTAGACTTCTCCTCCGGGCCCAAAGCTTGGCTGGTGAGCAACGGCTAACGTCAGCTTCTTCGGAGGGATACGGCGGTCGAGCGACGCTACCCATGCATGGGAATCTCCTGCCGCATCCAGAGCCGCGAAGGCGACGCGCGCTCCATCCGGCGCGATGTCAAAGTCGGTCATCGAAACCCCGGGCAGAACTGCCTCGGTGCGGCCGGTAGCCAGATCCGTCATCCAGAGTTCTCCCGACTTGAAGGCACGGGAAGCTTGGTTGCGCACCAGATAAAACAGCCTTTTTCCGTCGGGCGAAAAAACGGAACGGACACCTCCATCCGTAAACCCCAGACCGGGCACGCTGGCAAAACCTTCTCCGGAGATCTGGCGGTCACCCTGGGAGTCGTGTAACCAAACGGTACTTTCCCGGATGCCCGCGGAGGTAATCAATGTGCGGCCATCGGGAGAAACGGCAACGCCCTCTTCCTCGGTTGCGCCGAAGGTCATTTGTTCGGGTATTCCTCCCGGAAAGCGCTGGCGCCAGATATGGTAGCCGTCTCCAGCGTCGGCGCTAAAGTACATCATCCTGCCATCTGGGCTCCAACCCGCATAGGTGCAACGCGCCGGCCTCGGACCGGCTGTCTCGCCGCTGGTGCTCCCATCGAAAGGAAGGACACGGCACGGCTGCCACCCAACATCGTCCATCTCCGAAACCAGAATCCACTTGCCATCTGGAGATACCCAGGAGCGGTGTGCCATGCCGGCCATGCCGCCTGGCAGATAGACAGAGCGCTCTCCCGCTCGGCTCTCTGTCGCGGTCGCGATGCCCATGTGCACGCCGGTCCCGATTTCCGAAAACACAACATGTTGCCTGTCAACCCAGGTGAGAGCGCTGGCGTTGGGCAGGAGTTGTTGAGGTTGACCGCCCAGGACCGGCACTACCCAGGTGTCCCAACCGTAGGCTATGTGCGTGATCGTATAAGCGATGCGCGATGCATCCGGCGAAAAAACCGGAGCCATCTTTAGTGAATCGTCATGAGTCAGTTGAACAGGCTCCCCATCCGGCAACATTTTTACGTAAATCTGGCCGGCGGTGACGAAGGTCTCCGGTCCGCGAATGAAAGCGATCATGTGCCCATCGTGAGACAACGCCGGCGAAGTTGCGGAGTCAGGGAAATGGGTAATCTGCACCCAGGCGTTGCGGGACTGGGTGCTGGTGTGATGCCAGGGGATTAGGAAAAAAAGCGCGAGAGCGGCAACTGCGACCAGCGTGACGAGTGCGCCGGCTATCGCGGCCGCAGGCCAGCGTTTTTGTGGGTTGGTCCTTTCGCGGTTCCCTTCGTGGGTGGGTACTGGGGGTATCCCCATTTCTGGGCCCGTTACCTCCACGATCTCAACCGGGGCGATCAGACGATAGCCGCGCCGTGGCAAGGTCTCGATGAACCGTGGATTCTCGGCGTCATCCCCGAGTGCCTCGCGCAGTTTTTTCACAGCCGTATTAATGCTGTGTTCAAAATCTACGAAGGTGTCGGTGGGCCAAAGCTTCTGTTGAATCTGCTGCCGCGTCACCACTTCGCCGGGCCGCTCGATGAGCGCAGTAAGAATCTGGAAAGGTCGTTCCTGAAGCTTTATCTTCTCGCCTCTGTGCCGCACCTCACCGCATCGGAGATTAACTTCGAATTCTCCGACCCGGACGCGCACGGATGTAGCAGCTGGTACCTGCATGGCGGGGCTCGACCAGCATTTCGACTCTGACCTTACCCCCTTCCAAAACGGTGGTCAAGCGAAGGATTTAAGCGCGCTCTACGAGGAGTTCCACCAGTTCACCCACAGTTCACCCCAATTCACCTGCCGTGCATTGATGCGCGCAGCCCGGTTTGCGAAAGTCCGAATGCGCGAAGGTGGGATCGATCGCGCAGGTCATGTGTAATCGCGCGCCGTGCCGGCAAAAATGGCGGACCGGCATAGATGTAGCGCGCCGATCTAGCGGCCACACTAAACCCATGATTCAAGGAGACAATTATGAAACTCGAAAGGCTCACTGTACGCGCTTTGGCTGGAGTGGTCTTCTCACTGCTGGCGTTGGTGCCCAACCACCTGGTTCGTGTAACCGCAATTGCCTCCGCTCAGGGTGGGAATGACCCCATCTGCGTTCCGGTCGGGGGTGCGCTCATGACAAATATTGGGGCAATCGCGGGAGTAACCAACCTGGGCCCGGTATCTGGTGATTTGGCGGGCTCAGTGGCAGCCACCATCCTGGGACAGAACAGCAACGGCAGCTATAACGTTCAGCACTATTGGGTCACCTCCGCGGGCGACACGATCACACTGAAGCAGGCGGTGCTGACCCCCACCTATCCAACCAGCAACAAGGCAATCGTGGCCGTGCCCTGGGGAAACTACAGATCCGACATCACCGGTGGGACCGGCAAGTTCAACGGCACCACGGGCTATCTGGACTACTTCGGAATGGCGGATTTCGACCAGAATACGCTGGTGCTGCGCTATCGCGGCGAGGTCTGCCACGCGCAGTGAGCGCGGAGCGCCCCAGCAAACCTGACGGCTGTGTACCGCGGTGAAAATATGCCAAAGGGTAGATGCTTCATAAGCGCAGCGTGTGGCGATCGGCTCGACGCTCTCCAGCGGGTCCTCAATCGGCTCGGAATCACTGGGGAGTCGGCGACGACAGGGACACCACGCCGGCCCGTTCCATTCACCGTTGCCGCCGCAATTAAAAGGGCTGAGTTTGTCATCGGCGTTTTTCATGACCTCGGCCCGAGTTCCAATGTAGTTTTGGAGCTCGGTATCGCTGTTGGCTTAAATAAGCCAATGCTGCTGCTGGATTCCGGCGCAAATGCGATCCCTTTCGACCTATCCTGCTACCCATACTTCACGACGGATCTTCAGGATGAAGACGTTCTGCATTTTCAGCTGGAAGGCTTCCTTCGCAGCCTCAGAAGGCCCCATTGCGGCAAGGCCCTCAGAGCCCAGCGCGTGATCAGAGACGAATCTTTTGAGACCGCTCTGGAGCAATCTGTCGCAACCGCAATTCTCCGAGCGGGCGGTCGCGTAAGTGTTCCGTCGTGCAGCGGACAAAGCAACATCGTGGATCTTTTGATTTGGCTGCCCCACCAGGATAGGAATCTCTTCAACCCAGCGGCCGTTGAAGTGAGGGACCGTGTGTACTCTGACGAATTGCCCGCTCTGCAACGAAAACTTGCGGAGTTCGTCCGCAGTTCTGGCTTGGGATGCGGATTGATTGTGGTCAACTCGGCCAATCTTGAGAGGGAACGGCGCAGGCTGCCTCCTGTTCCTTCTGTCTATGTAATTGGCCTTCACGAGATGACTTCCAAGCTTGAGAACTCAGAGCTTGCGTCATGGCTGAAAGGGAAAAGCAGGGACAGGATGATGTGAAAACCCTTCAACGTCTCCGAGTTTTTTCCTAGGTCCTGGAAGTCGATGATTCTCGATCCCAGTGCGGCTGACGCCTGACCGAGGTACCCGCAGCCGACTGTCCGGGATTATCTGCGATCGCATTGGTGCAATCCGGAACCTCGAAATAGTTATTCAGGAACTCATTTTGATTCGTGCCTGTGTTTGCGGTGCCTGGGGTGGGAAAATTGCTGCCTGTTTTGAAGGCGTTGTTGTCGCGCTCGTTTCGACATCTCTCGTGCTGTCATCATGGCGGACCGCGCGAAGGCAGCAGCGGCTACAACTGCTCTAAAGCTAAAGCGCAAACGGAACGCAAAAAGGATCATGAATCCGCGATCTTTTTTTGGTATACTGCGGGGCCTAGGATGAGGGCAGGCCGTGCAAGAGCCACCAATTGGGGACGTTACAACACTCTTGCAACAAATCAGGGCGGGCGATTCACAGGCTGCCGATAAGCTCATCCCTCTGGTCGTCGACGAACTACGCCGTCTCGCCCGGCTGCAGTTGCGAGATGAGCGGCCCGGTCACACCCTCCAACCCACAGCCCTGGTAAACGAAGCATATATGCGCCTGGTGGGCGACCAGGCCAGGGACTGGCAAAATCGCGCTCATTTCATAGGCGTAAGTGTCTCTGTGATGAAGCGAATCCTCATCGATCACGCGCGCCGTAAGCAGGCGCTCAAGCGGGGTTCGGAAGTCCAGTCTCTGTCTGGAGCGGAAGATTATGTCGGCTTCTCCCTGGAGCAGGCCGAAGAACTCCTGGCGCTCAACGTTGCTCTCGACCGGCTGGAGAAGATGAGCTCGCGCCAGAGGCAAGTGGTCGAGTTGCGTTACTTCGGGGGCCTGTCCACGGAAGAAACCGCAGAGGTCCTGAAAGTCTCTCCCATCACCATAAAGCGGGATTGGGTTGCCGCCAGGGCGTGGCTGAAGGGGCAACTGCGTCCTGAGGGTTCGGCTAGCAACTTTGCATGACATCGGAAGAATGGAATCGGCTCTTCGACCTGTTTCATGCCGCCCGGGAAAAGTCCGGGGGCGAACGGGTGATGGTGCTGGATGCCGCTTGCGGAGAGAATACGATGCTCCGCAGAGCCGTCGAAGAGCTGCTGCGAGAGGATGAGGCCGCCGAGGGCTTTTTAAGCGAGCCCTTATTCGGCTCGCTGCGTGGAGAACCCTCGACAAGCCGAATGGTTCCCGGCCAGCGGCTGGGGCGTTATGTAACCGTTGCCCTGATCGGGCGCGGGGGTATGGGGGAAGTCTGGTCCGCACAGGACACGGATTTGGATCGATGGGTTGCGCTTAAATTCCTGACTTCTGAAACGCTGGCGGGCCTGGATCCGCAGCAGATCACACGTGAGGCCAAGGCCGCATCTGCCTTGAACCACCACGGCATCGTGACCATTCACGAGCTGTTGCAGTCCGGATCGACCACTGCATTGGTGATGGAATTGGTGGAGGGCAAACCGCTGCGTGAGGTGTGCGGCCAGCCAATACCCATCGCTGAAGTGTTGGCCATCGGGCTGCAAATTGCCGAAGCCCTGGCCGCCGCCCATGCCGGCGGCGTGATTCACGGTGACATCAAGCCTGAGAATATATTCCTGCGGCCCGACAATTACGTGAAATTACTGGACTTTGGTTTGGCCCGCAAAGTGAGCACGGAAACAATTGCGCTGGGCAGCAGCCCGCCGCTGGGCACGCTGCGCTATATGTCTCCGGAGCAGGCTCGCGCGGAGCCTTTGAGCCCGGCGAGCGATGTGTTCTCCCTTGGTTTGGTTCTCTACGAATTGCTGGCGGGACGGCATGCCTTTCCAGCAAGCTCTCCCCTCGATACAGCGCAAGGCATACTCACGAAGGACGCGCCTTCTCCTTCTTCCTTTAACTCTCGTGTACCGGCACGCCTGGATTCACTGGTTCGAGCGATGCTGGCCAAGGAGCCTTCGGCTCGCCCCACGGCGGCGGAAGTTGTGCGGAAACTGAGCGAATTAAGCGAGCCGCGCAAGTCGGTGCTGGATTCAGTGCCCACCGCGTGGAAGTGGACGGCAGCAGCCATACTGTTGGCCGTCGCCTGCCTGGCAGGGTGGCGCTGGAAACAAGCTCGCATTGCACGCGACGCTCCTACCTTTCGCCAGTTCACGACGCTGATTCCCGAAAATCGGGCGACCGCCGCGGCAATCTCTCCGAATGGCAAGCTGGCAGCATACGCCAACGTCGATGGGATCTTTCTGCGCAGCATTCAGAACGGCGATACGAGACCACTCTCCGCACCGCCTGATTATCTTGTGGACCATCTAGCCTGGTTCGCTGACGGAAGCCAGTTGGTGGCGAGCGGGTTCTCCACGACAACAAACGTCCCGAGCATTTGGATCATCTCCATTGCCGGGCAGCCTCCGCGGCTAGTGAGCGAACATTTTCGCTCTGCCACACCTTCACCCGACGGAACTCACATTGCGATGGTCAGCCAGGACCGGTCAGCGATTTGGACCACCGCAATCCAAGGCAAAGATGCCAGGCAGATCATCCGTGGGCCGAACGAGGATATGTTTCCGATGGTGTTCTGGTCACCGGATGGCAGGCGGTTGGGATTCCAACGATTGCATTTCGTACAAAAGCCGCAAATCCAGACCCAGGAATTGGAGCAGCTCTACAGCCGAAGTTACGAGTCGCTCGAGGTCGATACGGGAAGAATAACGATCAAAGTATCAGACGTGGAGATGAGTTCGGCTGCCGCTTTGCCGGACGGCCGCATCCTCTTCTTGCGTTATCTATCCTCATCGACGGCGCCTGCCGAACAGTTCGACCAGCTATGGGAGATGCGAACGGATCCTGCAACGGGAGCGATCACCGGCGACCCACACAAGGTCATGGACCTGGTCGATCAGTTTGAAACGCACATCTCAGAGATAAGCGCCTCCGCCGACGGAAAGCTGGCGTTGGTGCTGAAACGATCTGATCAGAATGCCGTATTCGTTGGTGATTTTGATGAGGCATCGCCGCGGATTTCCAATATTCGCCGCCTGACGCTGGATGAGCGGACGAGCTATCCGCACGCCTGGACGGCGGACAGCCGCAGAGTTATTTTCGAATCGATCCGCAACGGCACCTGGGATCTTTTCATGCAGGATTTCGACCGCCATAACCCGAAGACGCTGGTGGCCACGCCTCTGATGGAGGTATTGCCGCAACTGACTCCAGACGGCCGCTGGATTTTATACGCCGCACGCCCGATGAGCGCCTCGGAACCCTACACCCTGATGCGTATCCCGGCCGAAGGCGGAACCCCGGTGAAGGTTCCCAATGGATTTCCCGTGGACGAATTTCGCTGTTCGTTGCACACGACTGGCCGGTGCGTCTTGAGAGTTCCGGTGGGCCATGAGTTTTACGTGTTCTATGAGCTCGATCCGTTCCGAGGTAAGGGCCGCGAACTCGCGCGCACGAAGTGGTTTCCCACGGTAACAGGGGTCTGGGACATATCACCCGATGGCAAAGAAGTAGCAATCCCCATCCAGGACTATCGCGAGGCGCGTGTCCGGGTGGTCGAATTGCAGCCAGACAGTCCCTCCAAAGACCGCGATGTAGTACTCCCGGGACTCAGCGACATCAACGATGTGACGTGGTCCGCGAGCGGGCGCGGCTGGTTTGTGGTGCTGGATATGCCAGTGGGAAAGCGGCTGTTCTACGTGGATCTCCATGGCGGCTTCCGCTCCCTGGGTGACATCGCCGGGTTTGCAGTCCCGTCCCGCGATGGACACCGCGTTGCTTTTGTAAACTCCATTGTTGCTGCTAATGCGTGGCTGATCGAAAGACACTGAAAATCGCCGCCCTCCCGCATTGAGCATCGGCTACTCCTCGAATAGCCCTTCTGGAATCCGAAAAAACTTTTTTTCTTTTGTAATGATCCCAATCCTCATACATCTGCGCTTTACCTGGCAGAACGATCCTTAAAAACGACCAGAGGAATAGGAGTAGAGATGAGATTACGCTCACTGGGCCTTGTCTGCGGATTGGTACTCTCTCAATGGATGATGGGCTGTGGCGGAGGCGGAAGTACGCCTCCCGCCACGCCCATCACCATCACCACCTCGACACTCACCGAGGGCACCGTCAATAGTGGCTATAATGCGACGCTCGCCGCGACCGGCGGCTCGGGAACGTATACCTGGACGGTGGCCAGTGGTAGCAGTCTCCCGGCGGGATTATCGTTAAGCGCCGCCGGCGTCATCTCCGGAACGCCCACAGCGGCTGGTCTGAGCAACTTCACGGTGAATGTGGCGGACTCGGAGACCGTCCCACAGACGAGCAGCGCTCCCCTCAAACTGGCAATTAGCGGTGGAGCTCTGAAGATTTCTTCGGGGCCGCCTACGGCCGGTCAAGTCGGTGTGAGCTACAACTTTCCGTTTGCCGCTACGGGAGGGGTTCCCTCATACAGCTGGTCGATTATCGATAACAATTCCCCACCTCCGGGACTGACTCTCAGCTCAAGCGGATCTCTTTCTGGAACTCCAACTACGGTGGGGAACTACACTTTTCAACTCCAGGTCACAGATGCTAACAATACCTCGGTCTCTCAGAATGTTTCTGTAGCCATCAACGCGGCGGGATCGTCGCTGCCGGACGGCGGCTATTCGTTCTCGTTCAGCGGCACAGGGCCCAATGGTGCGGTGGCTATCAATGGCAGCTTCCTGGTGGAAAGCCAGAAGATCGGGCCTGGAGTCTATGACGAAAACACGGCTACAGCAGGGTCGAAAACGAATCAGCAGTTGATGAGCGGAGGAGCGGTAACGCTCGGCTCCAACGGCTTGGGGCAGCTCACGCTGGCTCTCGCTAGCGGAGAGACGGTGACGTTTGCACTTGCCGCCCCCCCGTCCATCTCGACGATGGGCAATGACACAGACGTCAGGATTATCGAGTTTGACGACAAGACTGGATCGGGCACGCGTGGTTCGGGCGTGCTTAAGAGCGCGAACGTAGGGGAAGAGTCAGCGATCATTAATAACTACGCCTTCTCCTTCTCGGGCGTTGATTCGTCCAAGAATCCGGTCGCGATGGCCGGCTCGTTCACGGCGGATGGAGCGGGCAATGTCACCGGTTTCGCCCGCGACGTGAACGACAATGGCGTAATTACAAGCGAAGGTGCATTCACAGGAACTTACACGGTCGACGATCTGCGCGGAACCCTGCAATTCAAGTTCAGCGGGAATAGTTACAATTACAGTTTTTACCAGGTATCCCCGCACGAATTGTTGGCCGTCTCGCTTGATCCGTTGTCGACAACTGTCCCGCTGGTCAGCGGACTGATTGATCAACAGACGGGAACGTTCAGCTCGGCATCGTTGAAAGGCGTTGGCGTAGTGGAGCTGAATGGGCTGGCCGCACTGAGTGGGGCACTTCTTCCCGACGTTACCATGGGCCTCGCAACGGGGGATGGAAATGGCAACCTGGGCATCGCTTACGATGAATACAAGGGCCAGCTGCTGACACCGCAGACTTTCAGCGGCACGTACTCGGTCAATGCGACGAGCGGGCGGGTCACGCTCACCTCTGCCGGAACTCCAGCCTTCCTTTATCTGTTGGATAACAACCAGGCGTTCGTTCTCGGCGGGGATGCGTCAGCGAGCTCCGGAATCCTGGAGCCGCAAACGGGCACAGGCTTTAGCGCTGCCTCTTTCAAGGGGGATTACCTTGGCGGCAGCCTCCCGCTCAGCAGCCCGTCTGTGATCAATGAAGTGGCTTTAGTTGCAGCTGACGGAGGCGGCAACGTAGAGATGGCCTACGAGAATAGTGGACCGAAGGGACTGGTGTCGAACGGAGGTACAATCGGCACCTACACCGTGGGTTCGAACGGAAGGGTGGTCGTCACGGCGGCTGACGGGGTAACGAGAATCTTCTATGTCGTTTCGCCTACGAAGGCCGTCTTGCTCTCGGGCGAAGACAGCGGTTACCTGGGTAGTTTGGAGCAGTAGAATCTTTAAAGCGGGCGCGGCTTTTCCTCTGGAGAAGCCGCGCTTTCACTACACCGCACGACACTGCTTAGAAACTGAACCGTGCCTGGAAGTCGATGATTCTGGATCCCAGTGCGGCTGATGCTTGACCGAGGTTGGAGTTTGCGACATTGGTCGAAAGCTCGTTGGGGTTGATATTCAATAGATTGAAGGCGTTGATCAGGTTGGCTTTGATTTCGAACCTGGCGTTCTCACCAATCAGCCGCATGTTGGGGAATGCGAAGGATTTGGCGATGTTGAGATCCACATCACGATAGTCCGGGCCGGGAAAGGAGTTGCGGTCGATCCCGGGCGGAGGGATGAAACCCGCAGCCGACTGTCCGGGATTATCTGCGATGGCATTGGTGTAGTCCGGAACCTCGAAGTAGTTATTCAGGAACTCATTTTGATTCGTGCCTGTGTTTGCGGTGCCTGGGGTGGGAAAATTGCTTCCTGTTTTGAAGGCGTTGTTGCTGGTGCTATTTCCGCCTCCGCCCAGATATGCCGGGCGCAAGCTCTGGTATCCGTAGTTGCAACTGTTGCAATAGATCTGGTGTGGCGCAGTATAGACCGGAGTCCACCCATAGCCTGAGTGGAAGGTTGCAATGCCGCCGAGTGACCATCCACCGGCAATCTTCTCTGCCCAGCTATGGCTGCCGTGAAAAATAACCGGCTGCCAGATGCCAAAGACCTTGAAAGATTGGTTGACGTCGAAATTCGATCTTCCGTAGGAGTACTTCGTATCGTAAAGATAGGGATCGCGATAGTATGGGCCCGAATTGGTATCCATGCTGTGGGCCCACGTATACTGCGCTTCCGCAGAGAAGGTATGCGAGAACTGATGCTTGATTCCGGCGAGCATCATGTTATTGTTCGACTTGCCCTGGCTGCCGAAGGTGTTGATGCTACTTATCAGGGGGTTTAGCGGCGCACCCACAATTTCTCCAAAGGCGTTGGCGTCATAGTTGTACAAAGTGTGATGACTGGAACTGCCCACATAGCCAAGATTCGCGACCCACGCGTGTCCCAGGTCCAGCTCCATGTCGAGCGAGTAATGGTGCGTGTACTCAGTCGGTAAGTGACCGGGCAGGGCGCCAAGGTTTGCGCCGCCTGCAGCCGGTAGACCGGCAGAGTTAAACGTCGAAATGGCGTTCGGGTTCGCGGGAAAACCGTAAATATTAGTTGGGCTGCTCGAAACGGCGTAGAGGATATTGGGATTGATCTGCGTCGGACTCTTGCTGCTGCCGGGAACAGAACTGGTTCCCGGCGGATTGCCGTCGTAAGCGTTGGCCGTTGCAATTTGCTGCTGGTTGTAGTTCAGGCCATAACCGCCGCGGAAGACCACCTTACCGTTGGAATGAATCGGACTCCAGTTAAAGCCGATCTGAGGGCCGAAATTGAGCTTTTGCGCTGTCCAGGCGTCTATTCCCGAGCGTATGGTGATGCCGGTCAAAAGGTCGGACCCACCACCGAAGCTGAGTACCCCCATGTTGTTGTCTTTATCGGTGAGCGGCCCGAAGTAGGAATAGCGGAGACCGGCGCTTAGAGTAAGGTTGGGCCGAGCCTTCCAATCGTCTTGAAAGAAGATGCCGTACATATTTTCGCGGTTGTCGTTGCGGTAGCCACCGGGAAGACCGGTCTTTGCCTGGAACGGACCGGATTCTCCCTCTGGGGCATCATTCAGGAAGTCCCACAGGTTGTAGAAGGTGTAAAGCGGCGCTCCGATCGGATCATTCAAGTAGTAAAGCCGGGTGAAGTCGAAACCGAATTTCATGGTTTGATTGCGGAGGACCTTGGTGGCAACGTCTTTGTAGCCGTAGGTCCACTGATCGAGATGGCTAGGCGCCGGCACGCCAAGGGAACCGAGGGAGATACTGCCAATTTGATCCGTGCCGTTGGGGGCATATAGCTCGGCCTGGGGCAGACCGAACGGCGCCTGAGGGTTGCTATCAAGCTCGTCGTAGCGCCACCCCGCGGCGTTGGCGCGCGCTTCATTCAGGAAAGTGGGCGAGAAGGTGTGGTTCCAGATGACCGAAAACGCATTGTTGGTCTGCGAGTGATGGAAGAGCTGATAACCCAGGCCGCCGTTGAGCGTGGTCGTGCTCGCAGGTACCCAGTAAATTGCGAAGCTGGCATGGTCTTTGCTGGTCACGTCGGCGTCGAGACGCCCGCTGTACTGTTTGAAATCGCTGCTGGTCGGATTTTTAATGCTGTACTGGGCGATGTCCGCGACATCGGAGAGCCCACCGCCGACTCCGGGTGAGCTATTGCTCACGTAGGTCAGATCCTGCGTGCCCAGACCGGTAGCCAGTGGCGAACCAATGTTCAAGCCCTGACCCGGAATGGTTCTGCAGTTTACGCCTTCGGTGAGTCCCGCATCGGCACAGCTTGCGGAGGCAATGACTGTGCCGGCCACTGCTGCTCCCTTGAAGTTGAGGTAGGTAGCGGAGATGCTGTTGGCCGGCGCCAGGGCCGCAAACGCGGTGGTGGGAAACCATTGCGTGCTGGTTGTCGCCACATTTTGGCTTTGTCCCTCGTAGGCAAAGAAGGCAAAGACCCGGTTCTTCCAGAGGGGTCCACCGATGCTGCCGCCCAGTTGGTTGTAACGATCTTCATCACGCAGCAGGCCGCGCTCGTCGGCGGTGAGCCTGGCCCCAGTGGTCGGATCAAATGCCTGCACCGAAGAAGGGCCGTTCCAACGCTGATACGCATTCAATCCCGGGCGCGTGATCTGGATGAAGAAGCTTCCGTGGAGATCGTTCGTGCCGCTCTTCGATGTGATTTCGGTGAGCGCTCCTGAGAAGCGGCCGTTCTCAGCGTCGTAAGCATTGGTCACGATTTTCAGGTTGCCGACTGAATCTTCACTGGGAGTAATGATGGTTGCGCCACCCCACACGGCGCTCGCCGTGCTGATGCCGTCGATGGTGTATCCGTTGGTATCAAACTGGCCGCCGTTGGCATTTGCTGAAGCGCCATTTTCCGTGGCAAAGATACTGCTCGAATGTCCTAAGTTGCCGCCGCCGTTGGATGATGCGCCGGTTTGCGTGCCTGGGGCCTGGAAGCCGCCGCCCCCGCCTTGCTGTGCTCCATCGGCCAGAACACCAGGCGCCAGCTGAATAAGGCTGGTCACGTCGCGTTCGTAGACGGGCATGTGTTGGACTTCATTATCCGAGATGGTTCGCTGAGTGTTAGCCGTCTCTGTGTCAATAGCAGGCACGGTGGAAGCATCGACCGTTACGGTCTGTGTCTGCGGCCCAACTGCGAGCTGCACGTTGACTGCGTTGGGCTGCTCTGGAATCAATTGCAGCTGCTGGAGATCCTTTTCCTGGAATCCGTCCTTGGTAACGACCAGGTTAAACTTATCGGCCGGCAACGCATTGAAGTTGTAAACACCGCTGGCATCGCTGGTGCGGACTTGTTTTTCACCGGTTCCGATGTTGGTGAGGGTCAGCGTGGCGCCGGGAATCACAGCACCCGAAGGATCGGTTACCACGCCCTGGATAGAGGTGCGGTACTGGGCATGCAGCGCGGGAGTCAGCAACGACAGTGCAGCGATGCCAAAGAGAAATGCGGCCGATAGCCTCTTGAACGGCAAACGCAGCTTCTCCTGATAACAATCAATAGTGCGCATATTGGCTCTCCTAAGGTGACAAATTGTCTTTGTTCCGGCGACCGCCGGCGCCAGGGGGCGCCTTCATCCGATGTGGTTGGTCAACCGATCGTGGTCTTGATGACTCTTCGGCGGTGAATGGTCCGCTCTCTCATCCGGCGGTTCTATTCACTGTGCGCAATCGGTTGCGCTCGGCTAAGATTGATACCATCGGTTTGGGCGCTGTCAATCAAGCGCGCCTAGGAACACAAGACTTGTCATGCTCACTCGCGCGCCGCGGATCTCATCTCCTCCTCACTCCATACACGATGGCATGGAAGCGAAAATAATTAGATGATCCAGTTCAGAGGAAAGGTTGCAATCGCAGGGTTGGTCATGCTGACCTTGCTCATCGCCGTGGGGCACGCCCGCGGAGACCAGAATTATTCCGATCAGGTTTTCTTCGAGAATAGCCTTTCGCCGGAGAATTACTTTTACAGCAGTGGCAAAGTGAGTGCTCCCAGCACCCTTGCGCTGGTCGACGGAAAGCTTCCGGTGGAGAGAGAGAATTTCATCAGCGGTCCAAATGCTCTCAAACTGCAGTGGGAGTCTTCGGCCAATGGAGGCTGGTCGGCCGAGGTAAGGCTATACGAATGGCGTAACCGGGCGCACGTTTTTCCTGGAACTAAGCTCTTCCTTTGGGTTTATGCCGCGGAGGGCGTCCGAACGGTGGACCTTCCCCGTCTGGTGTTGCGGGACGCTAGTGGTAACTTTACCCAGCCACTCGATCTGAGCTCTTACACACGAGATATAAAGCCACGCAGTTGGATGCGCGTGGGAATTCCGCTGGCGTCCTTCCGGACCGCCTCAGTGAATCCCTTTCAACCGCACCAGGTGAACACTTTGATTTTTGTTCAGGGCAAAGCCGATGCGGCGCAGCACACCCTGTTACTGGATGACATCCGGATCGAAAACGATTCGCCTGCAGGACAGCCTGCACCGCCCACTCCATCGCATGTGCAGGCGAAGGGATACGAACGGCATGTGGATATTACCTGGAGCCCGGTGGAGGATTCGTCACTGGCACAGTATGTGATCTATCGTTCGGTGGGCGGAGAGTCGTTTCGGCCCATCGGCGTGCAGCGGCCGGGGGTAGACCGATTCTGCGATTACACCGGTAATCCTCCGCTGACGGCTTCGTATCGGGTGACCGCGCGGACCTCTTCGCTGCGCGAATCGGCCCCATCGGCGACGGTAAGCGCAACCACGCATGCGATGACGGACGATGAACTGCTCACCATGGTGCAGGAGGCCGGGTTTCGCTATTACTGGGAAGCAGCCGAGCCGCACTCGGGCATGACGCGCGAAAACACACCTGGCAATGATGACATTGTTGCCGTGGGCGCGAGTGGTTTTGGCGTTATGGCCATCATGGTGGCGGCCGATCGCGGCTTCATCACTCACCAGCAAGCGATCGACCGGCTATTGCGGCTCACACAATTTCTCTCCACAGCGGATCATTATCACGGTGTGTGGCCGCACTTCCTCAGCGGCAGCACTGGACACAGATTGCCGGTCTTCGACATGTACGACAATGGCGCCGACCTGGTCGAAACATCCTTCATGATGGAAGGCCTGCTGGCGGCGCGGCAATATTTCAAGCAGGACGGCCCCTTGGGCCAGGCGTTGTACCAGCGCATCACGAGGCTTTGGCGCGGGGTGGACTGGAATTGGTTTCGAGCGACGCCCCAAAAAGACGCGCTTTATTGGCATTGGTCGCCGGAGTACTCCTTCCATATCGCTAATCGCCTCACGGGATGGAACGAGGTCATGATCACTTATCTTGATGCCATCGCGTCTCCCACGCACAGCATCCCCGCCAGCGACTACTACAGCGGATGGGTGGGCGAAGGCATTGGCAATCACTATGCGAATGGCAAATCATACTTTGGCATCAAACTGGACGTAGGAGAAAATACCGGGGGCCCGCTTTTCTTCACCGACTACTCGTTCATGGGCTTTGATCCACGCGGCATTCATGACCGCTTCACGGACTACTTCGATAACAACCGTGCCCAGGCGCTCATTAACCAGCAGTACTGCATCCACAATCCACACCATTGGAAGGGCTACGGAGAGGACACCTGGGGTCTTACCGCGGTGGATGGTCCGGCGGGCTACGTGCCTTATGAGCCCACCTTCGATCTGGATGACGGCACCATCGCCCCCACCGGTGCTATCAGCGCCTTCGCCTACACGCCGCAGCCATCCATGGCGGCGCTGAAGCACTTCTACCGCGATTTGGGCGCCCAGGTCTGGTCGATCTATGGCTTCCGCGATGCGTTCAATCTTCAGCAGAACTGGTATTCCGGCATAACCATGGGCCTTAACCAGGCGCCGATGGTGGTGATGATCGAAAATTATCGCAGTGGGCTGGTGTGGAAGAATTTCATGGCGAACGCAGAAGTCAAGTCGGCGCTCGAGAACATCGGGTTTCGGGCCGATACGCAGGAAGCCAAAGCACGTTAGTAAGGAGGGGGCCGGGGCTTCAAGCCCGAGTCATGGGACTGCCACTCTTTCCGCGACGCTGAAGCGTCGCTCCCCCTGCTGGAACAGGGGGCTCCCATCGGCCTGGCACGAGAGAACGATTGGGCAACCTCGCGGCGAGAGTCACTGAGCCGTCTGGCAGCTTTTGAGCCAACACGGCGAATTGTGTTGCCTCACCAAGTCCGGACACTTATACTCCGCGCAACCTCCTTTTTCGCTGGATCTCCCTCAGTGTCTGTGGGCCACGCTTGGATCTTTCGGGCCGCCGTCTGTGCCTGCACCCGGCACTCCTCTTTCGCCAATGGGACCTGCGGAGCTTCGCCGTTTGTTTAACCATTCCCGCTCTATTCACGATTCAAGCTTCAGGAGAAAGACCTATGAAGTTTCGATTCCACAGCAGCGCCGCACTTCCACTGCTTATGTCGCTATCGTGTAGCGTACCTTGCGCACTTATTGCGCAGGATATTCTGCCCACCTCGAAGATACTTGTCATCTCCCGGGAGTACACCAAACCAGGCAAGGACGGTCCTCCTCATCAGATGGTCGAAGGCGCTTATCCCCGCGCCCTCGCTGCAAACAAGATTCCAAACCACTACTATGCCTTGGTATCGCTATCAGGACCGCCGCGAGCCCTGTTCTTTCATGGCTACTCTTCCTTTGCCGACATGGCGTCGGCGCAGAAGAACGCCACCAGTGACTCAACCCTTTCCGCTACCCTCGAGCGCACCAATGCCGCCGATAGCGATCTGCTCGCGTCCAAGGATTACAGTGTATGGACCAAGCGGGACGATTTAAGTCTCGACCCCGGTTTTCGCGTCGGAGCTCGCTACGAAGAGGTCATGCAGTTCAGGATCCGTCCCGGACATTACCGCGAATGGGAAGATCTGGTCAAGCTGGTGATCGACGGGTACAAGAAGGTTCCCGGCGCCCACTTTGGAACCTATCAAGAGGCTTACGGTTCGCCCGGCAGCGGTTTTCTGGTTCTGATCACGGTCAAGTCCGCCGCCGACCTTGACGCCGAGGAGGGCCAGGGAAAGCAGTTCGAGGAGGCGCTGGGAGCGGAAGGCGTGAAGAAGTTGGATGAGCTCGAGGCCGCCTGCGTGGAGTCGAGACAAACGAATCTATTCGTCATCGACCCCAAGATGAGCTACCCGCCGGAAACCTGGGTGAAAGCGGATCCTGACTTCTGGATGCCCGCGAAGAAGTAGGTTGGGCGCTTGGCCGGTGCTCGAGAGCCATCGACTTGCGGGCACCGGGTTATTGCGGCCTGAAGAGGCGGCAGAGAAAGTCGTGAGGGCGATCGTCCCCTCAGCGGCTAAAGCCGTCTCTGGCGTATGGTTTTGCGGCACGACTGAAGCCGTGCCCTTCGTCCAGTGAGTTCTAAGACAGCCAGTCCTGGGGTTGCTGGATCTCGCAGAAATTGAGGAGACGCTCAGGATTACATCCTGGGGTATTCTCAGCCGTCCCCTTCGACAAGCTCAGGGCAGGCTCTGCGGGACTGAGTTTGTCGGCAAAGTTCTTACGCAGACCACTGAAGCCCACCCTTCCGATAGATGGTCTTTTCGCAGCCTTTGTGAGCCAAGGACCTGGTGTAATGCGGGACCCGGAAATAAAGCGTTTCGGACGGAGGCTTGCGGGCTACACGTCTCGATTTAGCTGTTCTTCTCTCTTTTCGATTGCGTCGGCCTCCTTCGGCAACAATGACTGCAACAGATCAAGCAGCCGCCGGGGGTCAAAGCTCTCCAGCTCGTGGTCCGCGGTGGGGCAGGGATGGCTCCCCGGCCCGCATATGGTGATGACGGGGATCTCTGCTTTGATTTTCTTGAGCGCTTGTACAAGCTCCCCGCAGGACATGCCACGAATCTCCGAATCGAGCACGACTCCGTGAATCGCGGGAAACATTCTGAGCGTGTCAATGGCCTCTTGCGCTGAGTAGGCGGTTAATACGTTGAACTTGGCGGTCTCAATCACTAACTTTCGGGTCGAGATGCTTCCGGGGAATTCCCGATCAATGACGAGAAAACAAGGTCTGACCATACTGAACAAGATAGCAGCCGGACAACCCCGGTGGTATATACCCCATCTACCTGAAATGGCGAGAGTTATCTATCAAACCGGAGACGGCGCCGCGATCGGGTGCGTAGAACGAGGGAGCAGCCGACGAATTCCACTCCGCTGGAAGGCGCGTAACGTGCTTCAAGTTCCAAAGGATGCAACGCTCGCTATCGCGCCATCAAATTCGAAAGCAGAGAGGATATTCGGGACCGGCGAGATGGCCGACCTGACGCGTGCGTTTGACTGGGATCAGACGCCCATCGGGCCCACCGCGCAATGGCCGGAGGTATTGCTGATCACAGTCAATATCATGCTGGGTTCTCCGTACCCCATGTTCCTGTGGTGGGGCCCTGACCTGGTGCAGTTTTACAACGACGCCTATCGCCAGAGCCTAGGTGACGATAAGCATCCACGGGCGCTGGGTCAAAGGGGAAAGGAGTGCTGGCCGGAGATTTGGGCCACCATCGGGCCACAAATCGAGCAGGTCATGACGAGCGGGAAACCCGTCTGGCAGGAAAACCAGCTCATCCCGATTTTTCGTAACGGACGCCTGGACGATGTCTATTGGACCTACGCGTACAGCCCGGTTCGCGATCTCGAGGGCCAGATCCGCGGTACGCTTGTCATCTGCACCGAGACCACAAAAAGACAGATGGCGGAGCAAACGCTACGGCAAGAGCTGAATAGGCTCGGCGACCTCTTTCAGCAAGCTCCTGCTTTCTTTACGGTGTTACGCGGGCCAGAGCATGTCTTCGAGCGGATCAATCCTCTCTATCAGCAACTGCTGGGACCCCGCAGCCTCATTGGCAAAACAGTGCGCGACGCTGTACCGGAAGCAGCGGGCCAGGGCTTCGTCGAAATTCTGGATAAGGTGTATCAAACAGGCGAGCCGTTCATCGGACGGAATACACCAATCCAGTTGGCTCGGCTAGGCTCAGAAGTGTTAGATCAGCGCTTCCTGGATTTTGTTTATCAACCCATGCGTGATGGGGACGGAACGGTCTCTGGCATTATTGTTCTGGGAGCGGACGTTACCGATGCCAAGCGCGCCGAAAAGGTGCTTTTGCAGACAGAGAAGCTGGCCGCCGTGGGACGCCTGGCAAGTTCGATTGCGCACGAGATAAATAACCCTCTGGAATCGGTGACCAACCTCGTATATCTGGCGAAGGCAGCTGCCGTTGATCCGATGGCGATACAGTATTTGAAGCAAGCCGAAGACGAGTTACGCCGCGTCTCGGCAATCACCAACCAGACACTTCGCTTTCACAGGCAATCGACCAAGCCGAAACTCACTTCAGCCAAAGAGCTGATCGACGATACGCTGGCTATCTTTCAGGGCCGCCTCTTCCATTCCGACATCCGGCTTTCCAGGCGCGATCGAGCCGTCTCTCCCCTGCTGTGCTTTGATGGGGAGATTCGGCAAGTGCTGAGCAATCTTATCGGAAACGCCATGGATGCAATGAGCGTGGAAGGCGGACAACTGTTCCTGCGTACTCGGGAAGGGAGCGACAAGACGACGGGCAGAAATGGTCTTGTCTTTACCATAGCCGATACCGGGCCGGGCATGATACGCGAAACCTCACTGCGGATCTTTGAAGCGTTTTTTACTACGAAAGGCGTCAGCGGAACAGGCCTGGGCCTTTGGATCAGCCGTGACATTGTGGAACGGCACAAAGGACACATAGGGATGAGGTCGAGTCAGCGACCGAATCGTCACGGTACTATTTTCACGGTCTTTCTGCCGTATGACGCTGCAGCATGAGAAAACGCGTATCTCGCTGCCCTCACCTGAGCAGATAATAAAACACACCGACGGTTGCCAATAACAAGAGCGAGATGATGCGCGGATCGCTGACCGCCGTGATCGGCCCTTTGAGAAATGCCAGCGGATGATCCCAACAGACTTTTGCGACCTGAGCCTGATCCATGGCCGGGGTGAGCAGGCTGGTGATTACGTAGATGGCCACGCAGGCCACGCTAATGATCGGCCCGGCGAGCATGAACGGAATGCCTAAACCCTGCACGGGATCGGTGACGAAGCCGCCGAAGTCGGTAAGGCGGCTGGGGGGCAGGAACCATCGGCCGGTGCTGGGCAGATCGACCAGGAAATAAATGACGCCGATGAGTGTGCCGAAATAAAGGGTTGCCATGGCGGCTTGCCTGGTTCCGCGCTTCCATAGGACACCCAGCACAAAGACCGTGGTCACCGCCGGCGCGAAGGTCATGGGAATCTTGTTGACCGCTTCGAAGATGGTGCCGAACTGGTCGCCCTGCGTGGACCACAACATGGCCAGCACCATGATCACGCCGGTGGTGATGCGCCCTACGCGCACCACGCGAGCATCGGTGGCATCCGGGTGGAGGCGTTTGACGACGTCGATGGAGATGAGGGTTGCGCAGCTATTCAGCGCTGCCGCCATGCAGCTCATGAGCGCGGCGGCCAGACTGGCGGCGATCAAGCCGCGCACGCCGACGGGGATGAGATAAGTGATCAACGACGGCAGCATGGTGTTGTAGTCGGGATGGTTGGTTCCCGGCACATTCAGGAGATGGATCGCGCCTCTCTGCCAGAGCACGTAACCGATCACGCCGGGAAACACCATGAGAAAGACGGGGGTGATTTTCAGGAAGCCGGCAAAGAGGGCGCCGTTCTGTCCGTCTTTCAAAGTGTGCGCGCCCAGCACGCGCTGCACGTGGGTTTGATCCGCACACCAATACCAGATGCCGAGGATGGGATAGCCGAGCACAACGGCCAGCCAGGAGAACTCGTTGAGGTGTCCCTGGGCATTGATGACCGGCTGCAGCATGTGCAGTTGTCCGGGGGCTACGGCGTGCTGAAAGCTCGCCAGGTTGTGCACGCCCACGCCCGGCAGGGCGCGTATGCCGAGGACGGTCATCAGGATTGCGCCGCCTAGCAGCAGCACGACCTGGATATTTTCCGTCATCACCACCGCCTTGAGTCCGCCCAGGGCCGCGTAGGTGACGGTGAACAGCGAGAGTACAACGATGGTGGCAAACATGGGGACGCCGAGCAGACTCTCGAAGACTTTCGCAGCGGCAAAGAGGCTGATGCCGATGTGTATCAGCAAAGCGCCGAGGATTCCGATCACGGCGAGGAAGGTGCGCGCCTCCGGGCAATAGCGGCGCTCCATGAACTCCGGCAGGGTGGCCACTCCGGAATTGATGTAGAAGGGGGCGAACATCAGCGCAAGCAGGATGAGGATGAAACACGCCATCCACTCGAAATTGCCGATGACCAGGCCGTCTCTCGCCCCGCCCGCCGCGTATCCCACGAGATGGATGGTGGAGATATTGGAAGTGAAGACGGCGGCGCCGACGGTGAACCAGCCGAGCGATTTGTTGGCCAGGAAATATTGCTGGGAAGAGGCGTTCCGCCGGTAGCCCATCTTGATGCCGAAGGCGGTGATCCCGATTAGATAGACGGCGATTACGATGACATCGATTGGAGAGATGGCCATGGATTGGGCGGCTACGGCCGAAGTCCTCGTTTAAAAGCATCGATGCGGTAGAAGCGGGCGCAATTTTCGCCCAGGATCGCGGCTTGGGTTTCCGGCGGGAATTGCCGGACGTAGTCGATCACGATGTTCATCACCGGCTGGTACTGGCCCGCGAGCGTGCACACCGGCCAATCGGAACCGATCATGAGACGGCTCCAGCCGAAGGCCGCGTAGGTGATATCCAGGTAGCGGCGGAAGTCTTCGGGGACCCACCGATTCCATTTAGCCTCCGTTACCATGGCGGAGAGCTTGCAGGTAACGTTGGGGTGCTTGGCCAGCTGGTGCAGATCTTCTTGCCAGGGGGAGTAGAGCTGCTCGGCGATTTTGGGCTTGGCGAGGTGATCGAGAACAAATGGTTGCTCGGGGAATTCTTCCACCAGCTTCACGGCGACCTTGAGGTGCTGGGGGAAGAGCAGCAGATCATAGGTCAGGTCGAAGTCGCGCAGCTGCGAAATGCCTCGACGGAAGTCCGGCCGCAGCATGAAGTTGTCGTCGGGTTCGTCGTGCACGATATGGCGCACGCCTACGAGCTTGGGATGGGGGGCGAACCTTTCCAGTTGGTTGCGGAGGTCGTCTGAACAGAGGTCCACCCAACCGACCACACCCTTGATGAAGTCGTACTGGTCGGCGAGTTCCAACAACCAGCGGGTTTCTTCCAGATTTTGCCTTGCTTGCACGGAGACACAACCGTCGAAGTCAATGCTGGCCAGTAACGGCTGCAGATCCTGGGGGAGATAGGAGCGCTTCAGGATGGCCATCTGGTCGGTCATCCAGGTGTGCTCCGTGGGGCTGTAATGCCAGAAGTGCTGGTGGGAATCCAGGCGCATGAGTTCTGAAATGATGAACCATTGCGTTGGTAGTTGGCAAGGTCTAGACCGAGGCTAACATGGTGCCCCTGGGTTCTGGATGGGTGCCCCAGGTTCGCCAAAGCGTACCTGGGCCGAAAATGGTTTTTTTCAAATGCTTTGACTCAATACGCCAGGGGATCTTGCTCACGACGGCAACCATTTTGCCCACATAGAAGTGGCGTTGGATGGGGCTGCGCCCCGTCTTTTTCAACCCATGTACGCTGGGGCGAACATGGGGCACCTGTCCAGGGGTGTGGGCTTGATTGTTTGCTCCGAGGGCCGCACCAACGATGCGCCGCCTTTGGGCCTCGATTTGGTTGAGCCATTCTTCCCTTCTCTCCGTTGAAATGCAATCATGGGTGCGCTACTTGATTGGGAGGTACGGATGAAGAGATATTGGTTTGATCGCGGTTCTGGCCGGGCTGCGCTTTCTGGGAGTTGGATTCTATGGCCATGGTCAACAGAGCCGGCCGCAACGAATTGGCATGGTGATCGGCGTTAAGCCGGATCGGCTTTCCGCTTACGAAGCACTGCACGCGGCGTCCAACCCGGGCGTTCGTGATTTGCTGGACAAATATCACATGCACAACTTTTCGATTTATATCCAGAAAATGGATGGGAATCACTATTTAGAGTTCGCCTACTACGAGTACACGGGAAGCGACGCCAAGGCCGACGCGGAGGCACTGGCTAAGGAGCCTCGCAATGTCAAGTGGCTCAGCCAGACGGATGCCATGCAGATTCCACTGCCTGGCGCGACCGGCTGGACCAAGATGCAAGAGATTTTTTACAACCCGTAAAAGGCTGGGCCGCTCAGGATTTTTTGGTGAGCAGGGAGCGCGCGTCGAGAATATGATCGCGCATCGCGGAGCGGGCAGCTTCCGGGTCGCGGGCGCGGATGGCGGCGTAGATTTTGCGGTGGAACTTGAGCGGCTGCTCCACCGGAACTCGTTCGGAGAGCTGGTTCATGCTGGTGAGCACGGTGCGGTGAATTCCCTTGAAGAGGAGCTGGCAGATGCGGTTTCCGCTGGCGCGGAAAATGGCGTTGTGGAAAGCCATGTCCGCTTCAAGACGATCGCGCGTGACTTTGCTGCGCTCCAGAGCTAGCACGGCGTTGCGCAGGGTGGAGATGTCTTCGGCGGTGGCGCGCTCCGCGGCCCGGGCGGCAAGTTCCGGCTCCACGATGAGCCGGGTTTCAAAGAGCTCGTGGTGGGAGAGGTCGTCCAGCAGCACGAGGAAATCGATGGGTTCGTTGAGGATGGTCTCCGCGCTCTCGGAGAGATACGTGCCGTCGCCAACCCGCTGCGAAAGAACGCCCATCATCTCCAGCACTTTGAGCGCCTGGCGCACCGATGCGCGATTGGCTCCGAATTCCTTAGCCATCTCTCGCTCAGGGGGGAATTTGGAGCCGGGAGAGACGGAGCCATCCGCGATAAGCCGCTTGATGCGCGCGATCAATCTGGCAGTTACGCGGGGATCCTGCTGAGGCTTGCTTACGGTGGCTGTGCTGGTCATAGACGTCCTGATGCCCGACAAGTGTATAGGAGTTTGTTAAAAGCAGATAGTCCATTGGTCCAGCATTCGTGTTTCGATTTGAGGCGGCCCGAAGGACCCAGGGATTGACAAGCGGCGCGTGGGCAGCTTAAGTAGGATAAGTACGCTGAGGTGAAGGAGTTCACCTTCAACCACTGCCTGTTCCGCTCGACAGATGATGACTCCTGACGGGACGTCCCGTCGCGGAGTCATGCCCTCGACGATCTCCCTGTCCAAACTGAGTTTCACCCACGCGGGGAGTCGCCTGCATTTTTGTGGAGGTTGCATTTGCAAAAATACCTTCTTATCGCAGTCGGGGGCGCTTTGGGATCCCTGGCGCGCTACGCGGTGGGTTCGGCCATTGCCAGCCGCATGGGCACGCGATTTTTTTATGGCACGTTCCTGGTCAACATGACGGCTTGCCTGATCATTGGTTTCTCGCTGACGTTGCTCGGGCGACACACAGAGATTAATCCTGCGTGGAGGTTCCTGGTCCCGGTGGGCTTTATCGGGGCTTACAGTACCTTCTCCACCTTCGAGTGGGAGACGTTCACCGCCATGCAAACAAGCTCGTTCCTAATGGCTGCCCTCTATGTAACGCTCAGCGTTCTGCTCGGACTCGTCGCGGTCTGGCTGGGGGTTTTGCTGGCGCGGATCGCGTTTTAACCTAGTCTTCCATTTCGAAGGAGCGATTCCAAGTTTCGATCACCCGGGTCTCGCGCTCGAAGCCCAATGTGCTCACCGAGCCTGTGCCCAGCGCCAGCAGACTGCCCGCGCGCGGTGGCAGGCTTAGCCAGGTGGCGGCCAGAATCCTGAGGACGTGGGCATGGGCGAACAAGGCGACTTGCCCTCCAGCTTTAACGGCGCGATCGATGACCTGCTGGGTCCGGGCAGCGACGTGCTCCACTGGCTCCCCTTCAGGGATAGGAGAGTCCCAGATGGACCAGTCAGGACGCTCCTTGCGGATCTCTGCCGTGGTGCGCCCTTCGAAGATGCCGTAATCCCATTCGCGCAGGTTCTCGTCGATCTGCGCGACATCGGCATAGCCGGCGACACGGCAGGTTTCCCGGGCGCGCTGCAGCGGGCTGGTCAATACCAGGCTGAACTTGCGATGGTTGAGATAGTCCCTGATTTTTTCGGCGCGTTGCTTCCCGCGCGCGGTGAGCGGGATGTCGGTTCTGCTGGTATGGGCGCCGGAGAGACTCCACTCCGTTTCTCCGTGACGGATCAACCACAGTTGCAAATTCAATGCTGTTTTCCTTTCATCGCGCATCGGCAGGCTGTTCGAGGCCGCCTTGCAGAGTGAAGTTTTGGAGCGCAATGGCGTTCTGCCAGATGCGATCGAGGGAGTCGATGTAATGTACCTCAAGCTCAAAGAGAGTGCGCTGCGAAACGATGACCTGAGGATACGCCTGCGCCATGCTTTGATACTTATCCAGATAAAGCTGGTAGGCGCGACGGGCGCGGGGGAGGAGAGCTGTCCGATATTGCTCCGCTTCCCCTTTGGCGGATAGATAGTTCTGCGCCAGCATCTCGGCTTGTTGCCGCAGGGATAGTTGGGTGCGCGTAACCTCCTGCCGGGCCTGCTCGAGCTCTGCTTCCGCCGCGCGCGTGTTGCCCTGGTTGCGGTTCCAGAGCGGCAGCTCGATGCCCGCGCTGGCAAAACTTTGCGCTCCTGTCCTTTTTCCTGGAGCTTCCGGCAGCTGCTCCAGATTGGCTTGTTCCCCTGCTCTCAACTGGAGGTCGGGCACCACTTCGCGCTTGGCATCCTTCAGCCGCGCCTCGGCGATCACCACCTGCTGTTGCGCCTGCTTGACCGACGGGCTTTGCTGCACGATGGTGTCCACGATGTGGGATGGATCGATCTCCGGCGGGGCGTCGAACGCCGCGTCGAGAGAAGCGACCTCTGCGGTTGGATTGCCGGCCAAGGCGGCGAGACTCTTGAATCTTTGAATAAATATTCGCTGAGCGACGGTGTAGTCGATCTCGGCCTGTTCCGCCTCGACTTCGGCCTGCAGGACATCGGGTGCATCCGCCTGTCCCACGTTGGCCAAGCGGTGGGCGGTTTGAGCGGCATCGCGGGCGAGAGCGGTGAGACGGCCGCGCACCTCCACCGTGCGCTGAGCACTCAGCGCGCTATAAAACATCTGGGTGACATCGTTGTGCACGCGCACGAGCTGGGTTTCAGCGGCGATGGTATCGGACTGCTTTTGCTGCTGGTAGATATTACGGCGAAGGCCCAGCTTGCCTCCCAGCACGATGTTTTGGGCGACAAAGCCACCCTGTTCTCCGCCACCGTAGGAGCCGCCGCGAATCTGGTCGCCCTCGTAGCCGACGGTGGGGTTGGGGTAGAGCGCGGCCTGTTTGGCTTCCGCTTCCGAGCGGCGGATCATGGCTGCGGCCTGTTGCAGGGTGGGATTGTTGTGGTCGGCCATGACGAGAAAGGTTTCCAACTTGAGCGGAGGACGGCCGGCGACGCCCTGCAACAGCTCCGGCGGGGGGACCGACAACTGTGGCGGCGACGAATGATCCATCTTGCCCATCTTGTCCATGTTCATGCCGGCCATCGGGGGCTGCTGACTACTCTGCGCGAAAACCGGCGGGATTACCAAGCACAACAGGAGCGCAAGTTTCTTCATGGTGTTCTCCGGGAAGGGTTAGGAAACGCGCTCAAGTAGCGATCCGTAGGGATCGTTCGGCCGTTGTGCTTGCTTCATGCGGGAGATTACCTGGTCGTATTTCGCAGGAGGCAGCACCCGGACGAAGTTCATCATGCCCATCATGAAGCCGCTCCAACCGGGGCGTAGTAAGTAGTTCTCCGGCTTCTCCACCATGGAGTCCATGGCCATGGCCGGTCCTTCCATATAGGCATCCTGAGGAAAGCCGGGGACTGAGTCTGCGTTGCCGGCAATATCGCCGGGCGCGGCCATGCCAGGCATCGCCTTTTGGGAGAGCGGTCCGTTGATGGTCTCAGTGTCGGACGCGTTTCCCATGCGGTTCATGCTGCCCGTGTTTGAGGACATCTGATTCATCATGTGGTGCGGCAAGTGGCAGTGCAGCATCCAGTCGCCGGGGCGCTCGGCGACAAACTCCACGTCGCGCGCCTGGGCTACGCCTACCAGGACTGTGTTTCCCGGCCACCATGCGGTCTCGGGAATGCGACCGCCTTCGGTGCCGGTTACCTGGAAGGTATATCCGTGAAGATGCATGGGGTGGTGATCCATGCCCAGGTTGACAAAGCGAATGCGCACGCGATCACCCTGGCGAATAATCAGCGGCGTGGCTGCCGGGCCTGCTTTGCCGTTGAGCAGGAGCCAGTTGTATTCCATGTTCATGGTGTTGGGGACGGTGTTGTTGGGCAGCACCTGGTATTCCTGCAGGTGCAGGAGAAAATCCTTATCGCAGTGGGGTTGATAGGGGGTGCGGGGATGCATGATGAAGCCGCCCAGCATGCCCATCATTTCCTGCATCGCCATGTGGGAGTGGTAGAAGTAAGTGCCTGCCTGGTGGATGTCGAATTCGTAGACGAAGCGGGCGCCCGGTTTCACCGGCTCCTGGCTGATGCCCGGCATGCCATCGTCGCCCACTGTGTCTTCGAATCCGTGCCAGTGGATGGAGCTTGGCTCGGGCAAGTGGTTGTCGAAGATAACGCGGACGTGATCGCCCTGGTTGACCTGGATGGTCGGGCCGGGCGCGCTGCCGTTGAATCCCCAGGCATCGATGGTTTTATCGGGGTGAATTTTTTGCTTGAGGACTTCGGCTACAAGGTGAAAGACCTTGGCGTTGCCGTCCATGGTGTAAGCCAGATCGCCTACGTCCGTGGTGATTACCGGCATAGGGGAGTTGGGAGAGGGCTTGGGTGGCCGGGCTGTGTGGGCCGCCGTGGGGGGCTCCGGCTTGGGCATCGGCATGTTCATTTGCATGGTCTCCGCGGATAGGCCGCGGGCAGCGAAGAGGGCCGCGCCGGATGCGAAGGCGCGATGGAGAAATGTGCGTCGGTTGCTCATGTTGACTCCGGATGGATCGAGTGCGGGAGGACGAAGGGATGCGTGCGAACGCGACTCTCCCTCTAGATGGAAAGGCTGGGGGTGGCGTCTATACGCGCAGTGCGGTAATCAGGGGCGTGGGGTTCTTGCTACTTCGACGGAGGCGGGTGGTTGCTTCGTAGTGAGGGGAAGTTTGGTGCGGGAGAACGGCGTCTGCGCGGAGGTCTGCGTGGAGTACGAGCCGGGGCGCGGCTTTGCCCTGGGTATTGGCCTGCAGATCGACCACGCAGATGGTATGTGTTCCGGTTTGGCAAGTGTCTAGTGCGGGTCGGTTGGATTCAGGCTGCTGCATGAATGGGCAGTGGGCCATCGGCTGAGTGGAGGAGTTGGGAAGCTGACGTTGCACACACTGCGCCCCGCATACCGTGGATGCGGCCTGAGTCAGAAGCAGCACGAGCAACAGCAATGGAAGAAAGATCTTGCTTCGTGCGTGCTTTGGTGAAGAGAGGTTCACGACAGGTTTTAGGATACGCCCGTTTATCGGTTGGTTAACTGGTAACCCGTTGAACTTGGCTTCTGGCTAAGAACGGCCGATGGGCTTCGCCCGTCTTTTTTGGCCCAGGTACGCTTGGGCGAACCTGGGGCACCCGTCCCCGCTGATCGGGCATTGTGAT
The DNA here is from genome assembly GCA_963743365.1 of uncultured Acidobacteriaceae bacterium. Classification (GTDB taxonomy): domain Bacteria; phylum Acidobacteriota; class Terriglobia; order Terriglobales; family Acidobacteriaceae; genus PALSA-350. The sequence continues at coordinate 521,490 of CAVUQE010000028.1, read as the reverse complement.
TAACGCTGAAAGTTAGGGTAGACAGCAGTGGTGGCAGGTTGAAGAGCTTAACTTTGGGCCCGGAGGCGCAGACGGATGCGGCAGGCTTCGAGGGTGCGCTCGGGGAGCATGAGCCAAGCTGCCAGGAGCACGTTGTAGAGCAGCATTCGCTCGGCTAGGGGCACGGTCGACAGCAAGAGGCCTACGATTTGTTGCCCGCGGGCGACTACTAGATCTGTACTCATTTTGTGTCCCTCCCGCCTGCACATAAAGACGGGGCGATACAAAGAAAGTCTTCCGCGTCTTTTTCGGGGGATTGGTGTTGCACATGCGGCACATCCGGGCAAGTAAGCCCCGGCACTCTGGGATAATGAAGCCACCGGCCCCTATCTATCCCCCATGACGACTCTCAAAACAGATCAATTGGAGACGGAAAAAAAGCTCAGCGGCTTTGAACCGCTTTCGATCAGGCTTTTTCGCGATCTGTGGCTGGCCTCGATTGTGTCCAACCTGGGCGGATGGATGCAGGACACGGCCGGCACCTGGCTGATGACGGTGCTCACCCCGTCTCCCTTGCTCATCGCGCTGATGCAGACCGCGGCCAGCCTGCCGGTGGTGATCCTGGGCCTGTTGGCGGGAGCGACGGCCGATATTTTCGATCGCCGGCGGTTGCTCATCTTCTGGCAGGCCTGGATGCTGGTGGCGGTCGCCTTCCTGAGCGTGCTCACGTTCTTCGACATTATTTCGCCCTGGATCCTGCTGACTCTGACCTTTCTGCTAAACATCGGGGCGGCCATGAACAGTCCGGCGTGGCAGGCGATTGTGCCGGAGGTGGTGCCGCGGGCGCAGCTGCCCGACGCCATCTCCCTGAACAGCGCCGGGTTTAATCTCGCGCGAGCCCTGGGACCCGCCCTGGGCGGGCTGGCGATCGCGCTGTACGCGCATGCCACCACCGGCGCGGCGTCGGTATTCTTCCTCAATTCCCTTTCGTTTGTGGGCGTGATCGTGGTTTTGTATCGCTGGCATCGCCACCCGCCCTTCAAGAGCGCGCTGCCGGCAGAACGTATCCGCGGTTCTGTCCGTGCGGGTATCCGCTATCTTCGCTACGCTCCGATGCTGCAGGCGGCCTTTATGCGGACGCTCATCTTCACTCTCTTTGTGAGCGCGGTCTGGGCCTTGCTTGCCGTGGTGGCCCGCAACGATCTGCACCAGGGTGCGATGGGATACGGCATCCTGAATGGCAGCATGGGCTTCGGCGCGGTCATTGGGGCCACGAATCTGCCGCGGGTTCGCAGGGTGCTATCGGCGGACGCCATTATCGCCTGGTCGACCGGCGTCTTTGTGGCCACGCTGGCGGTGCTGGCACTGGTCAAGATACCGCTGATCATTATCCTCATGCTGATCGCGGGCGGGTTTGCCTGGACCAGCGCCATGTCTACCCTGAACCTGGCGGTCCAGGTGTCGGTTCCGGCGTGGGTGCAGGCGCGGGCGCTGGGCGCCTACCAGATGATCTTTGCCGGTGGAATGGCCCTGGGCGGAGTGATCTGGGGCTACATCGCGGAGCACGTTTCCACTTCAAAGTCGCTGATGTGCGCATCCGTTGGCCTGGCGATCACTCTGCCCTTTTCGCGGCGCTTCCATGTGCTGCGCGGAGTGCAGCCCGATTTCAGTCCGCATCGCTACGCGCTGCCGGCGCCTCCGCTGGCATCGGAACGGGAAGACAGCGATGGGCCGGTTCGGGTGTCCATCGACTACCACATTGACCCCAAGGACTATGCCGCGTTTACCAAAGCCATCCATCAACTGCGGGATGTGCGGCTGCGCGACGGGGCCATTCGCTGGGGCGTGTACCAGGACGCGGCGGACCCAGGACATCTGAACGAGACGTTTGTCACCGAATCATGGCTCGAGTATCTGCGGCAGCGGGAGCGCTTTACGGCCTCGGATCTGGCGACCCGGGAGCGTGTCTTCAGCTTCCACCGCGCGAGTGAACCGCCCCGGATTTCGCATATGTTCTATGCCAAAGAAGTCACTGATCCGCAAGCGAAGCCCAGCTTGGGAGACTAATCGTGTAGACCGGGTGGAGGAAGAATGCAGAGACTGTTACCGATGGGTGTGTCGGCTCTCTTGATGGTTGCAGTCAGCCATGCCTATGCGGCGGCGCCGCTCGCCATCAGCAGCCAGGATTGGACCATTAGCGCCGACGGGGAACGTGGAGTACTGAGCATTTCGCAGAAGGACCTGGGCATTGTCCTCCAGGATGTCCGGATTAACCTTGCAGACCAGGGCACGATGCAACCCTTGAGCGGCTGGTCAGCCGAGCAAACCGGCCAAACCGAACTGACCATCCATACGGTTCACCCCATCACTGCGTGGAACTTTGACATCAGCCGCAACATGCTCAAGATCTCGAGTACCGCGACAAACGCCGTGCTCACGGCAAAGGCGCCGGCGCCTTCCAGCCGGATTCCCGCGCGCGTGCTCGATCCGCAGGGATTTCCCGTGGATTGGATCGGGACCGATGAAGCGCCGCTTGAGTATGGCGGGACGGAAACACGCAACCAGTCGTTTCTTCCTGTGAAGAATCCGGAGGTGATGTATTTCTCGCTGGGGGCGGTCTCGGGACCGGCGTTCCACAGTCTGTTCGACCGCAAGCAGGATGCGGTGATTCAATTCTCAGAGCAGACCACTTTACGCCGCGCAGATCAGGACCCAAGCCTGATGGATGTTCGTGTGCCCGTTCCCGGGAACACCTATATCCGCCTTATTCCCGACTATTACACCAAGACTCTTGGTGTGCCCTTCTACGTGCCGATGGATGACAGCTACTTCAGCACGGCTCCCATGGTGTGGTCGAGTTGGACGGGCTACTACAAAGACGTGACCGAGAAGGACATTGTCCAGAGTACGGACTGGCTGGCAAAAAACCTCAAACCCTATGGATTTCAGTTTGTGCAGTTGGATGATGGGTTTGACCGCGATAAAGATAAACAACACTACTGGATTGAGAACTGGGATAAAACGAAGTTCCCGCATGGCCCGGAATGGCTCACAAACTACATCAAGTCCAAGGGGTTCCGCGCGGGGCTTTGGATTGTGCCCAATGTTTACGCGGGCGCGCTTACCAAGCATCCGGAGTGGTACCTGCAAAGCGTGGAAGGCAACCATATTCTCGACTACCACACGCCTGTGCTGGACTCCAGCAATCCAGAGGTGGTGAGTTTTCTCCGGGAAATGTTCAGCACATTGAGTAAGTGGGGTTTTGAGTATTACAAGTTTGATGGGGAGGGTTCGATTCCCCAGGCTTTCCCGGAGCTGGATAAGGACAAGCTTTACGACAAGTCGTCGGATCCTGTCGCTGTCTATCGCAACCGGTTGAAGGTCATCCGCGACACCATTGGACCAAAAGTGTTTCTCGAAGGATGTCCGGCGGGCATGCCGCTCAACGGGGTCGGCTACTTCAATTCCTTCTTCAATGGCAACGACGTGTACAACAACTGGCAGGGGATGTATGCCCTCTTCAGCTCCATCAACGGGAACGCCTTCTCGAATCACATCTTCGCTTACGTGATGCCGGGCGAAGGGGTTGAACTTGGCAAGCCGATGACCATGGAGGAAGCCAAGACCAAGCGGTTGCCGGATGTACTGCACGAGATTACCGCCCGAGAAGATCCCGCTACCGGAGTGGGGGTGACGGAGCAGGAGGCGCGCACCATCGTCAGCTTCGTCTCGCTAACAGGCGTGGCCTACCCAGTGGGAAATGTGATGGAGGATCTGCCGCAGGAACGGCTCAAGCTGCTACAGCAGACGATGCCTACCATGCCCATCATTCCCATGGATCTTTTCAGCCGCGGGACGGACTCGCGGAACACGACCTTTCGTAAGGTGCGGGCTGATTCCTACATTCACAATTATCCCGAGATCCTCGATTTGAAAGTGAATGAGAAGTCGGGAAAGTACGATGTTGTTGGCTTCACCAATTGGCGTTCTGAAGCGGCAAACCGGAAGATCTCGCTGCGGGATAAGCTGGGGCTCGACCCAACCGCCAGCTATGTCGCCTTTGATTTCTGGAATCAGAAGGTACTCGGTGTGTTCTCCGATGAGATCGCAATCGACATCGAACCGCACGACACGCGGGTGTTGGCCATCCATCCGCTGCTGGGCCGCCCGCAGTTGGTGGGGAATTCTCGCCACATCACAGGCGCTTATTCCATCGTTGATCAGGGCTGGGATGCTTCCAAGAAGGAGCTATCCGGAAGCTCCGAGACGGTGCCAGGTGAGCCGTATTCTCTCTGGTTCTACGTCCCCAAAGGCTTTTCCGTCGATCAGCTCCGCGTGGTTGGCGAGGGAGGCGCGGAGATTGCGGAGAAACATTCGCTGACAGGTAACGCGCTGATGGTCAGCTTTCAAGGGCAGCAGCAGCCCGTGCGGTGGGAAGTGAGTTTTCGCGGGAGCCCTCAGGAGTAGGAATCATTTCAGCAATTTAGGCCGGCTTTGCTGAGTGTTTCCTTTAACCCTTTCATGCTGATGCGGGTGGAGGCCTCCGGAGTACCGGCGCCGCGCCAATGGGTTTCCAGGCTGACGGCGTGATGATAGCCATCCTTGGCGAAGGCGCGAAACTGACCGACCCAATCCACTACTCCCGCACCCACTGGCGCCCACTCGTATTTTTTGCCCGGGGGACGCACTACGTCTTTCGCGTGGCAATGACCGATGCGTTCGTGAGGCAGGAGGCGATATCCGTCGGGGTAGGGTGTGCTTCCCAGGGCGGCTGCATTGCCCGGATCCCAGTTGAGCATGAAGTTCTTATTGGGGATTGCATTGAGGACAGCGGCGGCTTCTTCTCCCGTGGCGGTGTTGCATGCCATCTCGTTCTCGAGCAGCAGGATGAGGTTGCTTTTCGCGCAGGTTTCCGCGGCCTTGCGCAGCTTTTCGTTGATGGCCGCGCGGTAGGGTGCCTGGTCATCCAGGCGCCAGAAATCGAAACAGCGGATGCGGTCAGTTTGAAATTGCTTGGCCAGCTCGATGCAGTGTTCCAGCAATGGATCCTGCTGCTTGAAATCGAAGCCGGCGTGGAACTGGTCATGCTGCGGGCTGCTCTTGGAGAGCGGCGCTCCGGGCCAGTCCACCTTGAAGAGCGGGCTGGCGATATCGGTCACCCGAAGCTGATATTTTTCCAAAATTCGTTTGGATTCGGCGATCTCCTTGGCGTCGAGGTCGGTGACGTTTTTGTTCCACATGGAGCGGAGTTCGATCCAGTGGAGGCCGAAGTCCTTGGTGGCAATTTCACAGGCGCGGCCAAAGTCCGGCGTTATCTCGTCGTTGATTACGGAGAGATGAAAGGGGCAGTCTGCAGAAAAGGCGTGCGCAGCTCGGGTAAATGGAGCCATTGCGCCAAGCGCGGTGAGTGATCCCAGGAATTGACGGCGTGATGGAGACATGTGGTTGAACCTTTCGCCGGACTTGACCACGATAACGAGAAGCGGCTTCTGGTTGCAAGCCGATGGCCGGAGAGGGGCGGAAAGTGCCGCGCCTCCGGCGCTCGGGTCATTGGGATTTGATATCCCAGCCCTCAGGGGCTGGGCTGACGTTTAGCGGTCGGCCCTCCGCCTTGGGCGGAACCGTCGGGCAACATCTAAAGACAAAACTGTTTCATCCTTGGGTACCGAAAGTGCTCGGGTCATCGGGCCGAAAAAGGAGGAATCGGACGAGCACCTCTCGTTCCCCTAAGGAAGATTGATCTCCTGATGGAGGGGTAGGTTTTTGGAGGAGCCGCCTACCATGAAGGTGTAGCGACCGGGCAGCTGCTTCCAGGCGGCGGTGCTTTCGTCGTAGATTGACAACTCGCGGGGATTGATGGACAGCGTGACTTCCCTGCTCTCACCCGGATTCAGTTGCACCTTGCTCCAGCCTGCCAGGCGCTTGGGCGGTTCGTCTGCATTGGCCGGCAAGGCTACATAGACTTCGGCCACTTCGGCTCCGGCGCGCACCCCGGTGTTCTTTACCGTGAAGCGAACCGTGGGCTCCTTGCCCTCGGTGACTTTGAGTTCAGAGTATTGATAGGTGGTGTAGGAAAGGCCGTATCCAAAGGGGAAAAGGACGGGCTTGTTTTCGGCGTCGTACCACTTGTAGCCCACCTTCAATCCTTCGCTGTAATGCACGCTGAAGGTCGGCTTGGCCTCTTCTGATTTCAAGACGGCGCCTGCGCCCGCGTTATGTCCCGGAGGCGGCTTCATCAGATCGGGATGGGGCAGATCGGCCACACTAAGAGGAAAGGTGATAGGCAACTTGGCGCTCGGGTTCACGTTGCCAAAAAGAACGTTGGCTACCGCGTCCGCTCCCTTGCTGCCGGCGTACCAGACCTCCATCACTCCGGCTACTTTGTCGATCCACGGCATCACCAGGGCCGTACCGGTCTCGAGCACAACGATGGTTCGGGGATTGGCATCCGCGACTTGCTCGATGAGCGCATCCTGGTTACCGGGCAACGAGAGGTTGGGGAGGTCGGTTCCTTCGCTCATCCAGCGATAGACGAAGACGATGGCCACATCCGCTTTGCCGGCCAGGGCCGCGGCTGCGGCCGGATCGGCGCCGGAAGCAAAGGTTACCTGCGCGCTTGAATCCGCGGCGCTCACCGCCTTCAACGGCGAGGTGGGAAACCATACCTGCGACTGCCACGGATGAGGCGGCTCGCCGGGCGGGTCAACCTGCGCCGATCCACCTCCGGAGATCATGCCGGTGTCGGCGTGCGGACCGATGATGGCAATGGAGTGCACGGTCGTGCGATCGATCGGCAGCACGTTGTCTTTGTTCTTAAGTAGAACGATGCTCTGCTCGGCGATGCGGCGCGCGGTGGCAAAACCGCCCTCCACATCGACCACGCTCTTCTGGGTCGGGAAGTCGAAGAGCCCGGCGAGAAACATGGAACGCAGGATGCGGTGTACGTGGTCATCCAGTTGCGGCATGGGGACTTTACCCTCTTCCACCGCTTGCTTCAGCTTTTCACCGTAGAAGTCGTCCATGGGCTGCTCGTTATCAAGACCGGCCGCCGAGGCTTTGATGGTGCTGTGCGTTCCACCCCAGTCAGAGAGCACAAAGCCCTTGAAGGCCCAGTCTTTCTTGAGCACATCGGTAAGCGTGTATTTGTTCTGGCAGGCGTAGTCGCCGTTGATGGCGTTGTAGGAGCACATCACCGCGCCTGGATCTCCGATATCGATGCCAATATGGAAGGCCAGCAAATCGGTCTCCTGCATGGCTCGCTTGCTGATAATTACATCGACTTCGTCTCGGCCGTTCTCCTGATCGTTCATGACGTAGTGCTTGATATCGCCGATGACATGCTGGGCTTGCTCACATTTGATCCGGTTGCCGACCATCGTTCCGGCTAAGAGCGGGTCTTCGCCCTGATACTCAAAGGTTCTTCCGTTGCGCGGTTCGCGGGTCAGGTTCACGCCGCCGCCGAGCGTCATGTTATAGCCCTGGGCGCGCAGCTCGCGGCCAATCAGGGCGCCATAGTCACAGGCTGCTTCAGGGTCCCAACTGGCCGCTGCGGCTATGTTGGAGGGGAGCGCGGTGGAGTAGCGGCCGTTCTGAGCGCTCATGCGAACTCCGTAGGCGGCATCGCTCATCTCAATCTGAGGAATGCCCAGGCGCGGGATGCCGAGAACAAAACCTGCGCCCTGGTTGCCGAGATAGGTGAGGGGCATGGGGCGGCTCCATCCCGGCATGCCTTGGCCGTGCATGAGCTGGATCTTTTCATCCAGGGTCATCTCTTTGAGCACCAAGCTGGCGCGCTCATCGGGAGAGAGGCTGGTGTTCATCCATGAGTGTTGGGGGGTCTTTTGTGCCGGGACGGGCGCGGCCATGGCGAGGATGGAGATGATGCCTAGTGTTGCCGTCGAAAACCAGCGCAGGGGGCGCAAAGGACCGATTCTTACCGAGGTTAATGTCAACTTGCCACCATCCGTTACCGATCTTACTTGCCGCCGCTGAGCAGGGTCACGTAGCGATAGTAGAACTCTACTCCGCGGTAATAGGAATCGACGGGCACGCGCTCATCTTTGCCGTGCGCGCGCACATCATTGATATCAATCGCGATGCCGTTGATGCCATAGGTGGGCAGGCCGGCCTGAGTGGTGATTTTGCCGTCCGATGCGCCCGTTTCCATCACGGGAATGACCGGGACGCCCGGCCACATCTGGGCGACTACCTTCTCCAAGGGCTGCATCACTTCGGGCTGCAGGGTGGTGGGTGGGATTGCTTTGGAATCCGGGGCAGTGTCCGTCACACCACCGCTGTCGCTGACGAAGCGGACAGTGACCTTAGGGTCGTCGAAGATCTTGACCAGCTGCTGGCGAATCTCCTCCTGCGAATGCCCGGGGAGGATGCGGCAATTGACGATGGCTCCCGCAGTTTGCGGCAACGCGTTGTTGGCATCGCCTCCCGACAGGCGAGTGGCGACGCAGGTGGTGCGCATGGTGGCGTTGTACTTGGGGACCAGGGACAGGCGCGCGATGGCCTGAGTGGAAGGCGGCTCTTTGAGGATGGCCGCCATATCGGTTGCGGTCTGGCCGGACTCCAGCTTGCTCACGCTGGCGAAGTAGGCGCGGGTGACGGGGTTCAGCTCAAAGGGGAAGGTGTAGGCCTGCAGGCGCGTGAGAGAGTCCGCGATGTGATAGATGGCGTTGTCGGGCACGGGAAGAGAGCTGTGTCCACCTGGATTGACGGCGCTGAGCTGATAATCGCCATAGAGCTTCTCGCTCGCCTCCACGTTAAAGGTGACGGGTTTGCCGTGCTCCAGGTCGACTCCTCCGCTGTCGGAGTTGAGAACGAAGGCTGCGTCGATCAGATCGCGATGGTTCTTCAACAACCAGTCGACTCCGTTTGACTTGCCGCCTTCCTCATCGGCGGTTAGGGCCAGAATGAGATCGCGATCGGGCCGGTAGCCCTCCTTCTTCAGGCGAATGAAGGTGGTGACCAGAACTGCGTCGCTTTCCTTCATATCCTGTGTGCCACGCCCGTAGAAGTATCCATCCTTTTCGACAAATTGAAAGGGGTCGGTGGTCCAATCGGAACGCAGAGCTTCGACCACGTCGAGGTGACCGATAAAGAGAATCGGCTTGGCCCGGCCGGTACCGTGAAAACGGGCTACCAGGTTGCCCTTGCGATCGTTGGGTCCGAGGACGAGCACATCTTCCTTCGCGAACCCGGCGTCGAGCAAACGCTGCGCCATGGCATTTGCCGCAACGGTTGTACTGCCCACGGAATCGGTGGTGTTGATCTCAACCAGCTGTTGGAAGATATCGCGCGAGAGCTTTCTGGCTTGTGGGTCGAGCTGCGCCGAGGCGGGTAGGGTTGCGGTGGATAGAAGAAAGCAACAGGTGAGAAGGCGGAGCCATCCAGCTCCAGTAACAACCACAGGCATCGGGCGCTCCTTGCGATTGTTTAGTATAGAGCCTTCGTTGGCTGGGCCATCCGGTTGAGGGCCGCGATTCCGCCGCCATAGCGAAACAAGGATGGGATGCTACCTGCGTGGTAAGACTCGATCAGCCGGCTTCGCAGAAGCGCTGCCCCTCGCCCTGGTGTGCCGGCTCCCCATTGGCCTCACTGGCGAACGAATGATAGCGATCGAAAGTCATGGAGATCCAAGAAGCGATGGCGTCGACCGACAGAGGATTTATATTTCCTGCAATCAGTAGGGCGCCTATGGGATTGGCGCCGCGACGCAAGACACGCCGTGACAGATCGAGATCGTCGTAATCCTGGTTCATGCAGAAATAACAGGTATTTCTCGCCATTTCCCTGGCGTCCAGAGGAAAAGGTCCGGACACATCGATGAGGTCGAGTTCCGAATCCCAGATGGCGATGGAATCTATGGGAAAGATTTCCTTCACCAGGTGCAACAGCTGCGATCCGGGCGGCTGGTGCAAGTCGAGCTGCATGGTTCGCCGGCTCAACTCATAGAGCATCGCCAAGCTCCGGCGCTGTGCATCCGCATCACGGGCGTTCCGCTGCTCGCGCGCGGAGAGGCGGCTGACCAGCAGCGCGCTGAACTCAAAGACAGCGAGGGCTACGTAGTTTTGCGCATCCGCGATGTAAAAGCTGTCGATCGGGGGGATGAAGAAGTAGCACTGAAGCAGAATGGCAACGACCGAGAGCACCGTCGCCAGCCAGAATCCCCAGTGAAGAGCAACGAGAACGACGGAGAGGAAATAGAGGAGCCCGACGGTGGAAAGGTTCGCGTGCAGCAGAAGCGCAGCGGCGGTCAGCAGGCCGAGACCGAACATGCCAACTACGGATTTCCTCAGGAAGCCAAGCAGGGCAAAGAGGTGCGCCGTCTCTTTTCGGTTCAGTCTCCTGCGGAAGGCCATGGTAAACCAGACGGTGAAATGGAGTTCGCCGTTCCTCTCCCTTGCGACCTCTTCCCTGCATCGCGGAGTGCTTCAAGGATAGCGCACGATTGATAAAGAAACCGTAAAGACGCGCGCGAATCGTTGGTCAAACTCCATGAACGGCGCTGAGATTGCACAGGTAAGCAATCTTTATGCCCTCTTTACGCGCGCTGGACTCTACTGGTCTTGGCATCGCACAAGTTTCACGCGTTTCCCAAACGCTGACTGTGGGTGGCGAATCGCGGAGGAACGATTTATTAACACTGCGATAGATACGAATGAGGCTAGAGAATGCACGTGATTGGACAACGTTGTCTGGGCATATCCGCTTTCTTACTATTTGTGGCCGGCTTGGCTAGCTCGCAGGGTTTTGCGGCAGACGCAGGTAGCGTCGATATTACGAGCCGAAGCTGGGCATTCGGCAAAGTGCAGGGAGTGGCTCTGGGACCTGATGGATCACCGATGTTGGGGGCAGCCATCAAGCTTCGCAGGGTCGATGGAAAGGTAGAGGAGAACGCCATCAGCAGCAGAGACGGCAGCTTTGCCATTGGCCATCTAGCTCCTGGTGTCTATGAAGCGAAGGCGGCGGCATACGGATACGGCGATTCACACACCGCATTCTTCGCCGTCACGCCCGGTTCGAGCGTCCGCGAGGATCTGGAATTACAAGGCGGCAGTGGCCAGGATTCACAGACAGTCCCGGCAACGGCAAGCACCAGCACTGGTGCTTCTACTGCCAAGCGGGGCTTCTTTACCCGCTTAGGACATGCTTACCTGGATGATTGGACGGTGGACTCCAACGGCGCTCCAACCCCTCCTGCGCCGGAGCGGCGCGGCACGCCGCCGCCGCTGAACTCGCCGCCTTTCCCTGCGGCGGATTGGCCAATTGGGGGGACAGTGGTGATCGGCGCACCGGATTACAACACCTACATCCTGATGCAAGCGATCAACGAGAACAAGAGCCGGTTCAAAATGTACGGGTGGTTCGACATCGGCGGGAACGCCAGCACATCCAACAAAGGCAAGTATGCGAATAACGAGACGGCCTACGACGTCATCCCGAACTCCTTCCAGTTGAACCAGATGGCGCTCTATTTCGAGCGTCTTCCGGATACGGTGCAGACCGACCACATCGACTGGGGTTTCCGGTTCACGAATCTTTACGGCCTCGATTATCGCTATACCACGGCCAAGGGCATCCTGAGCCAGCAACTGCTCACCAACAACAATACTTACGGTTATGACCCGGTGATGTATTACGTGGATGTCTATTTCCCGCATATCGCAAGAGGGATGGACTTGCGCATAGGACGGTATATCTCGCTGCCCGACATTGAGGCGCAGTTAGCCCCCAATAACTACACTTACAGCCACTCGATCCTCTATACCTACGATTGCTATACGCAGCAGGGGATCAACACGACGACCAAGATGAGCGATCATTGGACAGTGCAGGCCGGGGTGTCGGGGGGATGTGAATCAGCACCGTGGATCTCGAACGCGAAGCTCACCGGGAACGCGTGCGTGGCCTACACCTGGAAGGATGGCGGCGACAATCTGTATGCCTGCGCTAACTCCATTAACTCGAGCAAGTACGCGTACAACAACTTGTCTGCTTACTACCTGACCTACTACCACAAGATCAATTCCACCTGGCATACCGACACTGAGGCATGGTACCAGTACGAGAAAGATGTGCCCAACTTATGTTATGGGTTAAGTCCGTGCATCAGCTATGGGTCTAATGCAAACATTGGCGCCAACGCCGGTGAGATTACGGGACCGTCCTTAATTACCGGGGCCAACGGGGCGCAGTGCAATCCCCTGGCCACCCACTGCTATGCACCGGATTATGCCATTCTTAACTACCTGGAACACGAGTTTGACCACCACCACGCTTCGCTCAATATCCGCAATGAGTTCGTCGATGACCTGCGGGGGCAGCGTACGGGAAACAAGACGAGATACAGCGAGCACATGGTGGGATTCGATTTCTGGCTGGGCAGTTCGGTCACGTTTCGGCCAGAGCTGCGCTTTGAGCATTCGTATGATGTGCCGGCCTACGATTCGCCCTCCGTTAATGGCGTGAGCGGCGCTCCGACGAAGAAGAGCCAGCTCACGCTGGCCGGAGACGTCATCTACCATTTCTAAGGGAGTTTCACTTCTACTCTACAGATGTTCAGCGAAGCGCGGCTTTTCTTGAGGGAAGCCGCGCGTTTTCATCTTTGGCGTTCTTTGTGAGGCGTCGTCTAGATTTGCTACACCTACACGGATGATCATATTTTTCTTTTGCTTTCGGAGGGTCCATGTTTCACTAGACGTCAATCACCCGAAAAACCAGGAGGAAGAGGATGGCGGAGAACCCTACCGGTCAGATGAAGTCTACCCTGGGGCTGACGAGCCTAACCAGCAATGCGATGGCGCTGATCGCGCCGGGTGCTTTTCTGTGGCTCACCTTTGCTATCCAGGCAAATACGGGCATCACCTCGCCGGCGATGTGGATGGGGGTCTTGACCGCGCTGCTGCTGTGTTTGGCCACGGCCGTTTGTTATGCGGAGATGGCTAAGCTGTTTCCCGGGACCGGTAGTTCTTATTACTTCGCGGAGCAGGCTTTTCTGAATCGGGAAAAGGCATGGCGGTACGCCAGGGTTTCAAAATTCATCGTTGGCTGGGCTTCTCATCTTTATTACTGGATCTACCCCGGGGTGATGGTGGGCACCACCGGGATCGTGTGCGGATACCTGGCGGGCACGATATGGCCAAACTTTATGAGCGCCTCCAACCCCGGTCCGGCATTCATGATGGCGGTGGCGATCTTGTTTTCCTTTGCGGTGGCTTATATTGCCCATCGCGGCGTGGCTGGATCGACTGCCGTCAACCTCACCATCAATGTCATCCAGATCACGGCCCTGGTGATTTTTTCGGTATTCGCGCTTAACTATCGCGCGCACCATCCGCCCGGTAGCGTGGCCTACCAATTCGATTCCACTTCCGGCGAAGCCTACACCTACGAGTACAAGACGACGTCTACGGTAGTGAATGGCGTGGCGACCGATAACATCGTGCGCGACGCGGCCGGAGTGCCTCAGCCCAAGCTGGATGCTTCGGGGAAACCCGTTCCCTATCACGTGAGCTATCCGACGCGCGACGCCAGCGGTGTATTTCTGACCCACCCTGACGGCTGGTCGGTAGTGAAGCCGCACAACATGAACTGGGTATTCATCCAGGCCACGGTGGCGATTCTTATCCTGGTGGGCTTTGAGTCGGTGACGGCGATGAGTGGCGAGGCGAAGAACGCGAAACGCGACGTGCCCATTGCGGTGATTGTTTCGCTGCTGGTGCAGGGGGTGATCTGCTATTTTCTGGAGTACTTCGCGGCTAATTATTTTCTCAATAGCGGCTACACGATGCAGAACGCCGGTTCCTCCGCGGCTCCTCTGGGCGACATGATGGTGATGGTGGGCGATGCGGTGTTCGGCGCAGGCCATGGCCGCACCTTCATGCTATGCGAGGCGGCCACGGTGTTGCTGGCGCTCATCGGCACTACGCTTTCCTGCATGAATACCGGCGCGCGCATTACCTATGCCATGGGCAAGGACCAGGAAGCTCCGAGCCAGCTGGGCCTGCTGCATCCTAAAAACCTTACTCCGCATCGCGCCATCTGGACGCTGGCGGTGATCTCCGCGATCTTCGGCTGCCTGGCGGTGTGCATGGTTTTCGGCGATGCTGGAGCGGTTCCCGATGCGACGATTCAGGCGCTGCCGCATGGCTTCTGGTCCAGCTTTGGATACACCACGCATGACAAGATGGCGGCGCTGCCGAATTCCCTGCTGACCATCACGCTGGCATCGAACTTCGGCACCTTCGTGCTCTATGCGCTGAGCTGCGCGTTGTGCATGGTGGCGTATCACAAACATCCCAACTTCAACTTCGTCCGGCATTTGGCGATTCCGTTGTTTGGACTGCTGGCTAATTTGGCTTGCATGCTCTTCTATCTGGTTGGCCCGGTTATGGGGTACGGCACTACACGAGAGCCGTTGCTCGCGTTGGCGATTGCCGTGGTATGGGGTTTGTATGGAGGAGTGTTTTTCTTCCGCGGCAGCAAGAAGACGGGGCGGAAGATTTTGATTGATACGCGTGCGGCCTGAGGGAGCGCGATGACGAGTGCCGCGCCTACGGCGCTCGTATCATCATCGGGATCTATAACCCAGCCCTTACGGACTGGGCTCACATTTAGCGGTCGGCCCTCCGGGCCTTGATAAAAGAGAAAGATCCGGGTCCTGCGAACCGATTTAGGAGGGTGCCGCGCTTACCTCGCTCGTATCATCATCGGCTGTGTGACTACTAACGAAATGCAGACCTTCGTGCTGGAGCCGGGGCGCACCGCAGATCCTGGTCTCGGGTATAACAATGCCTGTAGCTTATGCTGGACCTTGAATTTACCCAACTCTCCGATCGGGGGCTGGTGCGCGAAGGGAATGAGGATTGCCTGGGCTACTTTTCGCCTGCAACCCCAGCGGAGGTTCGGTCACGAGGCTGGCTTTTTGCGCTGGCGGATGGAGTCGGGGGACACGAGCAGGGAGAAGTTGCGTCGCGGCTCGCCGTGGATAGCGTCCTGGAAGGTTTTCGCAACGCAGCCCCCGGTGCGCAACTGGCTTCTCTGCTCCCTAAGCTGGTCCAGAACGCCAATGGAGAGGTCTACGCGGCCGCTTCGGGAAAGGCAGGCGGCATGGCGACGACGCTGGTTCTGTGCGGGCTACGCTTTGACCAGGCGGTCATCACGCATGTGGGGGATTCACGCTGCTACCTGATCCGGGCCGGACGCGCCACTCCCCTCACCCGCGACCATACACTGGTTGCGGAGCAGGTCAACCTGGGACTGCTTTCGGCGCAAGAAGCGAAAGATGCGCCGATGCGCCACGTGCTCAGCCGCGCGGTGGGAGGCGACCTGGTGATCACGCCGGATACAACGCAGATCCAACTGGATCCAGAAGATGTGCTGTTGCTTTGCTCGGATGGTCTCCATGGTCCTCTGCCGGCCGCGGAGATCGCCCACGTCATCAGGCGACGCGAGGATCTGCAGGCCGCCGCCCAAAGGCTGGTGGCCATTGCGAATGAGCGCGACGGCAGTGATAATGTCAGCGTTCAACTGATCCGCATCCATAGTGTCGAACGCATGGGCATGTATCGGGGCAGACCGTACAAACTCCGCTGATCCAATGACACCACCTGTAGCCGGCGAGTTACTCGACCACTACCACCTCGACGACGTGGTTGCGCGCAGTGGCATGGCCACTATTTTTCGCGCCACCGACCAGCGCACGGGACGACAAGTCGCCATCAAAGTACCCCATCCCGAAGTGGAGAGCGACCCCGCGCTGTTTGACCGTTTTCGCCGGGAAGAAGAGATCGGCAGGCGGCTGGATCACCCCGGGGTGATGAAAGTGCTTCCCGCGGAGGATCGCAACCAGGTCTACATGGTGATGGAGTGGGTCGACGGGAAATTGTTGCGACAACTGTTGCAGCAGGAGAAAAGGCTCCCGTTGGACCAGGTGGTCAGCATCATCCTGCAGGTCTGCGATGTGCTCGAGTATGTGCACAAGCATGACGTGGTGCACCGGGATCTCAAGCCGGAAAACATCATGGTCGATGACCAGGGCCGGATCAAGCTGATCGACTTTGGCATTGCCGCCAGCGCCGGCGCGCGCAGGCTGACCTTCGCTAATTTCTCCAAGACCATGGGAACGCCTGACTATATTTCTCCTGAACAGGTGAAGGGCAAGCGGGGGGACGTTCGCAGCGATATCTTCGCCCTGGGGGTGATGCTGTATGAAATGGCCACGGGGGCGTTGCCGTTTTTAGGGCCGAATCCTCTTGCCGTGATGAACAGCCGGCTGCTCAATTACCCGGTTCCTCCGCGGGAACTGAATCCGGAGATTAGCCCGGAGCTGCAGGAGATTATCTATCGCGCTCTGGAAAGAGAGCCGAAGAATCGGTACGCGAGCGTTCGCGAGATGGCTTGGGACTTGCAACATCCGGAGACAGTGGGCGTGGCCGACCGGCGTGAGTTGCATGATTGGAGAAAACAGCGCAATGCAACGTCGCGGAAGGTGTGGTTGTATGTGGCGCTGGCGCTGCTTCCGGTGACGATTTTTGTGCTTATGTTGCTGCTGTCGCGGCGGTAGAGTGGCACATCGAGAGCCATTATCCCACTCAAGCCAAAGGACGGCTTGAATGGGGCACCCAGCATTTTTTGCGGCGGTAGATGGAACTAGCGGTCAACGAACTCTTCGTTGTGGATCACAAATTCTGGATAGGCGCCTGCTCCCAGCTCGTGCAGATCCATGCCGAGGCGGTCGCCTTCGCTGCTGGTGCGCTGCGCATGGAAACGGTCGAGGAGCCGGTTCAGACCGTAGCTCAAAGGCAGCACAACACCCAGCAAGGTGGCTACACCAAGCACCTGGGCTAACATCTGGCCGCGAACAAGGATCCCCACGGCGAGCAGCCCCCAAATGCCGGCGACGGCGTGGACGGAGATCGCTCCACCAGGATCGTCCACGGACAAACGCAGTTCCAGCAGTTCGACAGCGGCGGTGACTAAGCCGCCGGCGATGAGACCAACCCCGATCGCGAGTAGCGGGCTTACCAGAGCGCAGACCGCACTGCTGGCTACCAGGCCGCCCACCCAGCCGTTGGCGCAGAGGGAGGCATCTGGTTTCCCGAAGCGGATGCGGGTGATGATCAATGCAGCCAGACAGGCTGCGGCCGCGGAGAGCATGGTGTTGAGCGCAATCAGCGGGGTTTGTGCAGGCGCTGCGCCGGCAAAGAGAAGAGCGCCGGCGGCGTTTAGGGCGATCCACCCCGGCACAACGAGCAAGGCGCCGAACAGAACGTAGACGATGTTGTGCCCGGGAATCGCGGGTGCGATGCCGTCGGCTGCGTACTTCCCGCGGCGCGGCCCGATGATCCAAACGACGCTCAGAGCGGTGAGGCCGCCTACCACCTGGATGGTGCTCGCGCCGCCGCTATCGAGAAAGCCGCGACCCAAACCGTAGTTGCTTCCCAACTGCGCCAGCCATCCCCCGGCCCAGACCCAGTGGGCAAAGAGAGGATAGGTGCAACCGGCCAAGAGAGCGGTGGAGAAGCAGCTGGCGCTTAACCGCCAACGATCGGCGCCGGCACTCAAGGGGATCAACGCGGCTAGCCCAACAGCGAAGACTTGCAGCAGCACTTGCAGGTTTGCCCGCGTGGCGCCAGGAGCAAGTCCGCGCAGGCAAAAGGGCGCGGTGGCGATCCAGTCCCACTGCTTGCCCAGGACGCTAACGCTGTGGGCAGGGCCGCCGGCGATTCCCTCCCAGGAAAATCCCACCATGCAGTAGACCAGCGCAGCGACCGCGATGGCTGCCAGTGATGCAAGCATGGAGTGGGCGGCGCTCCGGCTTCGCCCGAGCCCGGTATTGATGAGCACCAGCCCGGCCAAGGCAAGCGGGACCACGGCGACGAGGACCATGCAGGCCAACAACGACAGGTCGTAGGCTTGGTGGGAGGGCGTCACTTTTCCTCCGCCGGCAACTGAGTGCCGCCGCGAAAGGCCAGGGTGAGCCCCAGGGCCTGCACACACAAGCCGGCGAGGACGAAGAGAGCCCGTGACACCGGCCGGGGAAAGAGGGCAACGGCGGTGACGACGATTCCCCACCCCGCCAGCAGCAATAACGTGCCCGCAAGCTTCATTTGCGAACCCATAAGTGAATGCAAGGATAATCGGAAGCCGGCGCCTTGTCTGTTTTGTCGCCGGGCGGAGGTCGAGAACCGCGTGCTGTTACCATCAAAGTTCCGACGAAATTTTCAGCCCTGGCGCAAAGGAGCAGTTGGCGGTGAAGAACTTTCTGGACAGCGTAGTCGCGCACCCCGCGGGCGCGTTTGCCCTGCTCACGGTGGCCGCTTTTCTTGAGGCTTTCGGAGATTCGCTCTTTCAGAGCGGCATCTACCGCTCCGCCGGCGTTGCGCGCGCAGTTTTTTTCGTCTCCGGCGCAGTTGTCCTGGCGCTTTATGGATTCACGGTCAACATTCCGCATTGGGATTTCGGCAAGCTGCTGGGAGTGTATGTGGTGTTGTTTTTCCTGGTTGCCCAGATCCTGGCCAAGGTCCGATTCAACCAGCCGCCGACCGTGCCTATCTACGTAGGCGGCTCGCTGATTACCATGGGCGGTATCATCATTGCATTCTGGCGAAGCTAGAGCCGTTTCCCGGATTTCCTGTACGCTACGCTGGACACGACCGCGTGTGCGGCTTTCGTTAAGGAAAGCCGCATGAAATTCGTCAAGGCAGACAAGCTTCACAGGAAATCCGGGTTTGCGGCGACTTATTCGGGCCCAACGCGCGTCCGGATGGTATGAAGAAAAAACGGAGCGTAGCGGACGAAGTTGATCTTTTGCGCCACGATTTTGCGCTTCTCGCCTGCTAGGGCGGGATTCGGTTTCGACTCTTGTGTAAAGTAAGCGAACAGACAGAAAAACCAGACGGTTTCCGGGATGAATTGCTGGATATGACGGAGGGTGAGGGACTGATGAGAGGTTTTGGTCGGATGAGTGTGCTGATTCGTGTCGTGGTGCTGCTCGCGGCGGCGTGGTTCGCGGGGGGATTGGCTACGGCGCAACCTTTGAGCCAAGCGGATTCGGCAACGGCGGACCGTGTGGCGGCGCTGGAGAAGAGCTCCGCGGCCCAGGCGGCGGCGATTGCCGCAGCGCAAACGTCTGGCGATAACGCCTGGATGCTGACCAGCGCGGCGCTGGTGCTGTTGATGAGCGGACCCGGGCTGGCGTTGTTTTATGGCGGCCTGGTGCGCCGAAAGAACGTGTTGGGCACCATGATGCAGACCTTTGGCATGATGGCCGTAATCACCATGCTGTGGGCGCTGGTGACCTACTCGCTGGCCTTCGGCGAGGGCAATGCGTTCATTGGCGGCCTGCACAACGTCTTCTTGCGCGGGGTGGGGCTGGCGCCCGATCCGAAATATGCGGCGACGATTCCCCTGCAGACATTCATGGTCTTCCAGCTGATGTTTGCCATCATTACGCCGGCGCTGATCACGGGAGCGTTTGCGGAGCGGATGAAGTTCTCGGCGATGCTGGCATTTATGGTGCTGTGGGCGATATTTGTCTACAGTCCGATGGCGCATATGGTGTGGGGCAAAGGGGGATTGCTGAACGCTTCGCTGGGAGGCCGGTTTCCCTGCCTGGATTTTGCCGGAGGCACGGTGGTGCACGTGACGTCGGGCGTGTCCGCTCTGGTGACGGCGCTCTACCTGGGCAAGCGGCTGGGATACCCGCAGGAGGCCATGGCGCCGCATTCCGTGGTGCTGAGCTTTGTTGGGGCCTGCCTGTTGTGGGTGGGATGGTTTGGATTCAATGCCGGCTCTGCTTTAAGCGCGGGCACACTGGCGACCTCGGCATTTGTTGCCACCCATTTTGGAGCGGCGGCGGCGGCGGTGGGCTGGAGCGCGGCGGAGTGGATACGGAATGGACGATGCACGGCGCTGGGCGCGATCTCGGGCGCGGTGGCGGGATTGGTGGCGATTACGCCCGCATCCGGCTTTGTTACGCCGATCTCTGCGCTGTGGATTGGCCTGCTGGCCGGGATTTTCTGCTTCCTGATGGTGGTAAAGGTGAAGTCGGTGTTCGGGTACGACGATTCTCTGGACGCATTCGGCGTCCACGGAGCCGGAGGGACGCTGGGGGCTTTGCTGACCGGGGTTTTTGCCAACAGCGCGATCAATCCGATCTTCGGGGCCGGTAAGGCTACTGGCATGCTGGAAGGCAACACGGGGCAGATACTGAACCAGGCGATGGGGGTAGTGATTGCCTGGTGCCTTTCGATTGTGGGGACGCTGGTTATTCTTTTTGTGGTGGATAAGCTGATCGGGCTGCGGGTGAGCGAAGAGGATGAGCGCACCGGCCTCGACTTGTCACAACACGACGAGGAAGGGTACGACTTCGCGACCTAGAAATACGGTGGTTGCTCTCGGGCCCGCATCTTGATGGTTTCTTTACGTCCTTTGCGGTACAAACGATTTGCCGGGAAGACCATTCCCCGAGGAGACGCATGTCAGACGCACTTCGCAATTTCATTGAAATGCCTTACGCCGAGCTGGAAGAGCGCAACCTGGCGGCGAAGGATCAACGCAAGCGCCGCGTGCCGGCGGATCAAATCCGCGAAGAGCGGCTGAAGTATTTGACCGACGAAAAACATATCAAGGCGGTCACGGTGGTCTTTAGCGACCTCGAAGGCCGGCTGCACATGCTGGACTACGATAAGAAGTTCATCGTCAAAAGCGACGATAACCTGACGTTCGATGGAAGCTCGATCCGCGGGTTCACGGCACAAAGAGAGAGCGACCTTCGACTGGGCATCGATTGGGGATCTTTCTACTGGGTGCCTTCTGACTTTTTTGGCGCCGGCAAGGTGCTGGTCTTCGGCGAGGTCATTGCCAAGGACGGCAAGGCATATTCGGCCGACATTCGCGGAGTGCTGAAGAACTACGCCAACGGGCTTTTTGAGCAGAAGGGCTATACGCTGAACGCGGCCAACGAAATTGAAGGGTTTCTCTTCAAGGGCACCGATGCCGAGCGCCATTATCCCGATACGCTAAGCTTCGAGTACGTGAACACCGGCGGCTACTATCATTCGCTGCCCGGCGATCCGCTGCGTACGTTTATCGACACCAGCGCAGAAGTTCAGCGAGCGATGGGGTTCGAGAACGAGAAGGACCATCCTGAGGTTGCGCCCTCTCAGTTCGAGATCAATTACAGCTACAGCGATGTGGTGACAGCCGCCGACCAGATTCAGTTGTACAAGCTCATTTGCCGGCAGGTGGCCACCAAGATGGGTTTCACGGCGTCGTTTCTGCCCAAGCCGGTGGTGGGCGTAAACGGCAGCGGCATGCATACCAACGTTTCCATCAGCGAGAAGGGCAAAAACCTTTTTTGGGATGAGAAGGGTGAAGAGATGCTAAGCAAGATGGGGTGGGAGTTTATCGACCGCATTCTTACCCACGGCAACGACATCTGCGTGCTGCTGAATGCGAGTGTGAATGCGTATCGCCGTCTTGATCCGCACTTTGAAGCACCTAATCAGTTGATGGCGTCGGCTACGGATCGCGGGTCGATGGTGCGCATACCGATCGGGAATGAAAAGAGCATGCGGGTGGAAGTGCGTTCGGTGAGCCCGGATGCTAATCCTTACCTGGTGCTGTATTCGGTGTTTAGAACGGGTATTGAGGGGCAGACTGCGAATATCGAAAACCTGCGCAAGGCCAAGCGGTTTCTGCCGGACAATATTTATACGGCACTGGAGAATTTCCATGCGGCAGAGTGGAACGATACGCTGCTTGGGGCCGATGTCAAGGAGAGGTATGCTGAGCTCAAGAGGGCGTCGGCGGACCGCTGCCCGCGGCTGCTGGGCACGTTTGTGAAACCGCCGGAAGTGCAGTATCACCACGATGTTTATAACCAGTACCTTTGGAATAAGTTTTAGCGCGAAGGCACAACAAAATGGACCCAGCCCTTACGGACTGGGCTGACGTTTGGTGCCGGCCCTCTCGGCCTTGACCAAGGCACAACAATCGTTCCGTTCTTGACGTCCGATAGCATGGTACCGCGCCTACAGCGCTCGGGATCATCGGGTCTAATGCACCCAGCCCTTACGGACTGGGCTAACGTTTGGTGCCGGCCCTCTGGGCCTTGACCAAGGCACAACAATCGTTCCGTTCTTGACGTCCGACAGCATGGTGACGCGCCTACAGCGCTCGGGATCATCGGGTCTAATGCACCCAGCCCTTACGGACTGGGCTGACGTTTGGTGCCGGCCCTCTGGGCCTTGACCGGTATGCTCCGTACGAAGAGCCCCAGCCCTTACGGGCTGGGCTGACGTTTAGCGGTCGGCCCTCCAGGCCTCGCATCCACGGCGATTTTGCAGTGTCTTTTCTTTCTCAGCCTGCCGAGCAAATGGGCTGCCCGGGATGACAAAGTGTAAGTCGGTTCGCCGCTCGTCTTCCGTTCAGATTGGTGCTGGTTGAGAAACCGCAGGTCCCTCCACTACGCTTCGCTGCGGTCGGGATGACAATTCTGTTTGGGTACGAGCATCCTGGCACTCAAATCACTTTGTCATCCCGACCGGAGCGCACCCGAATTTCCTGCCACGCAGCACTGAACGCGCCCGCGTGTGCGCCTTTCCGTATAGAAAGGCGCATGAAGGCCGCCAACGCCACAAAGTTCCACAGGAAATTCGGGGTAGCGTAGTGGAGGGACCTGCGGTTTCTTTCTTATTCAAGAGGGCTTCAGATCAAGGCGCTTGATTTCGCCTACGATTGGGCCGTAGCTCACTACTGCGCATAGGGCGGTCATGCCCACGAAGATGAGGACGTCGTCGAAGGAGCCGGTTTTCTTGACCAGGTAGCCGATGATGATCGGCGTGGTGATGCCGGCCAGGTTTCCGATGAGGTTGAAGAGGGCTCCGTTCAGGCCGACCATGCCCTTGGGCGAAGTGTCGGAGATGACCGTCCAACCTAAGGAGCCGAAGCCCTTGCCGAAAAAAGATAAGGACATCAAGAGCAACATCACCGCCTGGGCCGGGGCGTAATTGCAGCCAATCATGGTTACCGATAGCAACATGCCGGCGATAATCGGCGTCTTGCGGGCAACACTGAGCGAATAACCAGCGTGCAGGAGCCGGTCAGATACGACCCCGCCGAGAATTCCGCCGGTGCCTCCGCACAACGCCGGCAAGGCTGCAGCAAAACCCACTTTCATGATCGACAGGTGCCGCGCCTGAGATAAGTAGACGGGAAACCAGGTGAGGAAAAACCAGGTCAACGTGGTGATGCAGTATTGGCCGAGGTAGATACCGACCAACATGCGATGGCTCAGCAACTGCTTGATCGCAGCCCAGGTAAGCAGACTTCCCCTGCTCGTCCCGGCGCTGACTAAACCGCCGCCCCGCTCGATGGTCTCAATCTCGCCGGCTGAGATACGGGGATGGTCTCGGACATCGTAGATATTCTTGACCCAGATCAGAGCAAAGACGAAGCCGAGCAATCCCATGAACCAAAAGGCGC
Organism: uncultured Acidobacteriaceae bacterium; assembly: GCA_963743365.1. GTDB lineage: Bacteria > Acidobacteriota > Terriglobia > Terriglobales > Acidobacteriaceae > PALSA-350. The sequence continues at coordinate 498,009 of CAVUQE010000028.1, read as the reverse complement.
TCTTCCAGCCCGTAGAGTGGATGATCCAGCCCAGGATGGGGGCGAAGATCATCAACGCGAAATACTGCGAAGCGTTGAAGATCGCAGAAGCGCGGCCGCGCTCGTTGGCGGGAAACCAGGAGGCGACGATGCGGCCATTTCCGGGAAAGACCGGGGCCTGGGCAAATCCATCTACCAGCCGCAAAAGAAAGATCACGGTGAAGGCGGCGCCCGCGGCAAGGTATCCGGCAAAGCCCGTGAGCAGGGCGCAGACGGACCACACCACGATGCCGAGACCGTAGGCCAGCTTGGAGCCGAAACGGTCGAGTAACACTCCTGCGGGCAGCTGGCCGATCACATAGGCCCAACTGAAGCCGGAGAAGAGATAGCCCATCTTCAGAGGGTCTAAAGAGATGTCTTTGGCCATCGCGGTTCCGGCGATGGAGAGGGCCACCCGGTCTCCGTAGCTGAAGCAGCTAACGGCGAAGAGAATGGAGATGATCAGGTAGCGAACGTGGGTCTGTTTGGCTTCGGCCAGGGTCAAGAGCGCCCCGCGATGAGCCTGGCCAAGTCGTCGAGCTCGGATTCCGTCAGGTCGGTGAGCGGCGGGCGCACCGGTCCGGCGGGACGGCCTACCGCCTTCAAGCCTGCTTTCACAATGGAGACGGCATAGCCTTTGCGACGATTGCGTATCTGGATATAGGGCAGAACAAACTCGCGCAAGCTGGCGAATACCGTTGCGTGGTCGCGTTTGCGAACGGCGGAATAAAAGTCGAGCGCGAAGTTGGGCAGGAAGTTAAAGATGGCGGAAGAGTAAGTGGTGACGCCCATCTCCAGGTACGGAAGGGCGAAGGTCTCCGCGGTGGGCAGGCCACCGATGTAGGTGAGGCGGTCGCCCATCCTGGCGTAGATCCTGGTCATGCGCTCGATGTCGCCGACGCCATCTTTGAAGCCCACGAGATTGGGACAGCGCTGACATAGCTGCTCCAGCGTTGTGTCATCGAGGACGGCGTTGTCGCGGTTGTACATGATCACGCCGAGTTTGGTCGAAGCGCAGACTGCTTCGACGTGCGCTGCCAGACCAGACTGCTCGCTACCCACCAGGTAGGGCGGTAAGAGGAGGATTCCGTCCGCGCCTGCCTGCTCGGCGGCCTGGGCGAGTTCCTTGGCCATGGCGGTGCCGTAACCGCAGCCGGCAATGACCGGCACCTCCTGCGCAGTCTGCGCTACACCGGCGCGCACGACCGCGGAAAACTCGGTGGGCGTGAGGGAAAAGAATTCGCCTGTGCCACCGGCCACGAAGAGGCCTGCGGGCTTATGCGATAACAGCCAGGCGATGTGCTCCTGGTACGGCTTGGGCTGGAAATCGAGTTGATGGTTGAAATGCGTGACGGGAAAAGAGAGCAGGCCTGCTCCCACTTTTTTTGCCATTTCCTGGGGTGTCATCATCGGGGAGAGGCCTTCTTCATGAATGCTTCGAGCAGGGTGTTGAAGCGATCGGCGTCATCGACAAAGAGGCAATGGCCGGCATCTTCAAAGACTTCTCCCTGCCCGCCGGGCACGGTAGAGGCAATCAGCTGCGCTGCCTCACGATTATTTGTGGTCATGACGGCAAGCACCGGAATGTTGAGCTTGGGCAGCACGGGACGTTCGTCATACTTGAGAGCGAGCTCGCTGATCAGGGCGATTCCCGCGCTGGTGGGAGTTTTGAGCGATGCTTCGATGACGCTCGCGAGGTACTCCTCCGAATGTGGCTTGTGGTACATGCCGCGGACAAACGTCTCGGTGTATTTCCGCCGCTCGGACTGAAAGGTGTGAGACTGTTCGTAACGGCGGTTGTTTTCTTCCGGGGTCGGTATGGTGTAGAGGCTCAAATCCACTAAGACCAGGCCGTTCAACTTGTAGGTGCCGAACATCTGGACATAGGTCAGCGACTCCTGGACGCCGAGCGACCAGCCCACCATCACCACGGGGGAACCGCCGAGGTGATCGATCAGCTCTTTGTAGTCCTGCGCGCGCCTGCCGGGATAGTTTCCGTCGGGAGTCTTTTCGGAGTCGCCCTGGGAGCGCGGATCGATGGCCACCACGTGGTAGTTGCGGCTGAAGTAATCGATCTGCGGCTGCCAGATTTCCGCCGGCATCGTCCATCCGGGAACGAAGAGGATGGTGGGGCCGGCGCCGCTTTCCAGGTAGTGCAGCTTGACGCCGTCGCTGGTGGTGAAGAATTCGCTCTTCACCGTAGCGGCCGCGTGAAGCACGGGTTGGAGCAGCAGGATAAGCAGAGGCAGCAATGCATAACGAATCTGGCGCACAGTTTGTCTCCCATACCTGGGGTTACGCGGTGGTCGAGCACATGGAATCCACGGATTGAATGAGAGCGCGAATGTAGCCGTAGCAGAAAGCAAAGGACTGCAGTCCGTTGGGATCGTTGGGCGCCTGTGGAACATGGTCCGGCATCAGCATATAGGGATAGCCGACTTCTTTGTATACCTGAATCGCTTTTACGAAGTTGACGTCGCCCTCATCGGGATAGACCTCCAGAAAATCGTTGCGATGGCCGCGAATGTTGCGGAAGTGCACGTTGAAGATCTTGTTGCGGGTTCCGAAGTAGCGGATGACGTCGTAGATTTCCTTACCTGGATCCGCGAGCATTTCAGAGACGGTTCCCTGGCAGAAGTTCAGACCGTGGTAAGGGCTCTCCTGGATGGTGATGAATTTCTTCAGGCCATCGACGGTGCCCAGCACGCGGTTGACTCCCTGATAGCCTTCGGGCGGCATGCCGGGGTCATGAGGATGGCAGGCCATGCGGATCTTGTACTCATTGGCCACGGGAATGACGTGGTCGAGAAAGTAGGTGATGCGCTCCCAGAACTGATCGGCGTTCACGACGCCGGCCCTGGTGAGCGGCGTTGGGGGTTGTGCTTCGGAGCGCTTCCAGGTGCTGTACATGGCATCGCCGCGGCCCGGTGTGCGTCCGGAGCGGACAACCCCCAGGATACTCATGTTGTATTTAATGGAGGGGATGCCTGCCTGGGCGCAGTTTTTAATCATGGTCTGGAGGGATTCGATGTCGCGGTCACGCTCCGGACTTTGCGCCAACATGATGGCGGGGTGCTTTTCTTTATCGATGTAACTGGAGGCCAGAAATGGGGGAGCGGTGCAGTCGATGCTGATGCCGCAGCCGGCGGCGAGATCGACCATGCGCTTGAGTTCGTCGACCGTGGGATAGAGGCGGTCCCCATCGATCTCCGGATAGCCGCAGATATTGCGTACGCTGTAGCGGGCCAGGTATTTGAGGTGGGTTTCGTTGGTGGGAGCGGTTTGATCTCCTACTTTCATGAGCGCAGACTTGACGGGGGTTTTCGCTAACGCAGGAGGTGGTTTGAGGCCGCTGGCGGCGATGAGCCCCGCTGCACCCGTAGACGTAATAAACTTTCTTCGATTCATGAGAGTTCCCCCGACTGCCTGCAGCAGTTTACCGCTACTCCTGGTCAGGACGTAATTCTACGAGGTTGACGATGATTTCGCGGCGAGATTGGCTGGTGGGGGCGGTGACATGGGCCGCTCGGGCACAGGGGTTGAGCATGATGACGCTAGGGGCGGAGTCCGGGGTTGCGCGACCCGCGGGCGTATTGATCGAATCGCATATTCACTTGTTTGCCGATGACCCGAGGTTTCCGTACAACAGCGCATCTTATAAGCCACCGCGGGAGCCGGTGGAAGAGTATGTCCGGTTTGTCCGCGAGGCCGGTATCAATCATGCGGTCATCGTTCATCCGGAGCCCTACCAGGACGACCACCGCTACCTGGAATATTGCCTGGCGCACGAGCCTTCGCCAGGTTTTTTTAAGGCTACCTGCCTGTTCGATCCCATCGACCCGGCGACGCCGAAGCGGATGCAAGCGCTGGTTAAAAGAAATCCGGGACGGATTGTGGCGCTGAGAATCCATGAGATTCATCCGGCGGGAACGCCTTCGACGACCAGCGGATTGATCCGCGACCGGGATTTGCGAAATCCGCAGGTGGCTGTTACCTGGCGTGCAGCGCAGGACCTAGGATTGGCGATTCAGTTCCATTGCATTCCGCACTATGCGGTCGAGATCGGCGAGCTGGCGGCGAGGTTTCCCAAGACGCCGGTTATTTTGGATCACCTGGCTCGCGCGGGACAGGGCACTCCCGCGGAGTTCGATCAGGTGCTTAAGCTGGCACAATTGCCGCAGGTGTATATGAAGTACTCGTCAACGGGAGTGGAGACGGTGTCGAAGGAGCCGTATCCCCACGCGGATGCGAAGCCGGTGGTCAAGCGCATCTATGCAGCGTTTGGCGCGGACAGGATGGTATGGGGAGGATTGGGCGCGAACATGAAGGAGTTTGCGCGGGAGGTGAAGTTGTTTGATTTGATGTTTGCGTTTGCGCCGGAAGCCGAGCGAGCAAAGATACGCGGGCTTACCGCGCAGAAGCTGTTCAGGTTTTCGTGAGGCGTTTTCGCGGCGCGACGCTGGCGAAATACGTGCAGGTCTGCTTCACCACCAGCAGAATTGCAGGTCCATCAGCTTTGCTCTGCCAGGGCAGGCGGGATGAAAAGAGAAGAGCTTGGCATTGAGTGCTGCGTATCCCACTCAAGCCCAGAACAGGGCTTGACCCCGATTTCCTGGCGCGCTGCGCTAGAGAGATCCGCGTGTGCGCCTTTCATTAAGGAAAGGCGCATGGAGTGTATCAACGCCACAAGCCTCCGCAGGAAATCGGGGCAAGTGGGGCACCCAAGGTTTGTTGCCGGGATGGGTGAGCTGGAGTGGCTGGTTAGCGGGCCATCGATGCGCTGAAGGCTTCGCTTACGATGGATTGGGCTTCGGACTCGATCTGCTCCAGGTGCTTTTGGTCGCGAAAGCTTTCGGCGTAGATTTTGTAGATTTCTTCGGTGCCAGAGGGGCGGGCCGCGAACCAACCACTCTCCGCAATTACTTTGACTCCGCCGATTGCCTGGCCATCCCCGGGCGCGTGGGTGAGGATAGATTGGATCTTCTCCCCGGCCAAGGTTCCACTCTGGATGCTCTCTTTGCTCATCTTGGCCAGCATGGCCTTCTGCTGGGTGGTTGCCGGAGCGTCGGTCCGGTCGTACTGTGGGTCGCCATATTTTTTGGTCAAATCCTGGTAGATTTCGCCTGGATCCTTTTTCATGGTGGCGGTGATCTCGACGGCCAGCAGGGCGGCGATGATGCCGTCCTTGTCAGTGGTCCACACGGTGCCGTCACGGCGCAGGAAGGAGGCTCCGGCACTCTCTTCGCCGCCGAAGCCAAGCTTGCCTTCGAGCAGTCCGTCAACGAAATACTTGAAGCCTACGGGGACTTCGTAGAGCTGCCGGCCCAACCCGGCAGTGACGCGGTCGATCATGCTGCTGCTGACCGCCGTCTTGCCAACGGCGACGTGCTTGCCCCAGGGGCGATGTTCGAAGAGATACTGGATACACACCGAGAGATAGTGGTTGGGAGGCAGCAGTCCCTTGCTTTTGGTCACGATGCCGTGGCGGTCATGGTCGGTGTCGCAGGCAACGGCCACATCGAACTTGTCTTTCAGCTCGATCAATGAGTGCATCGCGTACTTCGAGGAGGGATCCATGCGGATCTTGCCGTCCCAGTCCAGGGTCATGAAACGGAAGGTGTAATCGACCTCATCACTGACCAGGGTCATATTCAGCTTGTAGCGTTCGGCGATGGGCGCCCAGTAATGCACGCCTGCCCCGCCCAGGGGCTGCACGCCAAAGTTGATGCCCGAGGCGCGGATGGCCTCCATATCGATGATGTTGCCGAGATCCTCGACGTAAGCGGAGATATAGTCGTGGCGGTGCGTGGTAGAGGACTTCAGCGCTTTGTCGAGTGATACGCGCTTGACGCCCTCGAGTTTGGCGGCAAGAAACTCATTGGCTTTGGATTGAATCCAGGAAGTGGCTTCCGATGAGGCCGGGCCGCCATGCGTGGGGTTGTACTTGAATCCGCCGGATTCAGGGGGATTGTGCGACGGCGTGACCACGATGCCGTCGGCCAGGCCGGTCTTGCGGCCGTGATTGTAGGTGAGGATGGCGTGCGAGATCGCCGGGGTCGGGGTGTAGTCATCGTCTTTGGCCAGCATGACATCGACTCCGTTGGCGGCAAGCACCTCGAGCGCACTGGCCAGCGCCGGCTGGGAGAGTGGATGGGTGTCGATACCCAGGAAGAGCGGACCGTCAGTCTTTTGCTGAGCACGGTAGAGGCAGATGGACTGGGTGATGGCCAGGATGTGCCACTCATTGAAAGAGCGATCGAAGGAAGAACCCCGGTGACCGGAGGTGCCAAAGGCAACCCGCTGCTCGGGGACCTGGGGATCGGGGCGCTCTTCATAATAGGCGGTGATCAGCTTCGGTACGTCGACCAAGTCACTCGGCTTGGCCAGTTGTCCAGCTCTGGGATTGACGGTATTCAAGGTGGAAGCACCTCAGCGTTCACGATGGTCCAATACCTGGACAGGCCATTGTCTCCCATGAGAGGTTGGCCGGTCAGTATGTTCTCGAAAATATTCAAAATCGGATGCGCCGGGAAAGGTGCAAGATGCCTGAATCGGAATGAGCCCGGACGGCATGTGACGACTAGCACATCGCTCGAACCAGGGTGGAGGACTAACCTATTGAGAGGAGAGTCTGACCATGCCACAAAGCACGCACGATCGAGTCGCCGAACTGCATAACCTTGCTGCCCATGCCCATTTTGCCGCGGCAACCGCCCACGGCAAAGGAGACCACCTTACTGCTCATGAGTTGTCCAAGCAGGCGCACGAGCATTCCTTTAACGCCCACAAGCTTAGCGAAGAACTCGCCCTGAAGGCGGGCAAGGCATAGGAGCAGCATGAGAGCCGCTGTTCTTGTGGCCGGCCATACGGCGCCAGGGTCGTTTCTGCAGATCGAGGAGATGCCCCGTCCGGAAGCGCGGGCGGGCTATGTATTGCTGCGGGTGCTGGCATGCGGAGTCTGCCGTACCGACCTGCACATCGCGGAAGGGGACCTGCCACCGCTTCTGGCGAAGTTGATTCCCGGCCATCAGATTGTGGGAGAGGTGGCGGGAGGCGCGACCGCCGAACTGCCGTTGGGCAGCCGGGCCGGTGTCTCCTGGATTGGGGGCGTCGACGGCGAGTGCTGGTACTGCCGTCATGGGATGGAGAACCTCTGCGATCAGCCTACGTTTACCGGATACACGGTGAATGGCGGATATGCCGAGTACGCCCTGGTGCGCGCAGATTTCTGCTTTCCGCTGCCGGCGGGGTTGGATGACGTGCATGTGGCTCCGTTGCTGTGCGCCGGGATTATCGGCTTTCGCAGCCTGCGGGTCGCCGGCGTTGCCGAGGGCGAGCGGGTGGGACTTTTTGGCTTTGGCAGCTCGGCTAGTTTGGCGATCACCATTCTGCAGTCCTGGAAGTGCCAGGTGTATGTGGTGACGAGGGGAGAAAACCATCGTCAGCGGGCGGCCGCGCTGGGCGCGACCTGGGTGGGCAAGGAGGACGAAAAGCCGCCCGTGGAGTTGGATCGCGCCATCACGTTTGCTCCCAGTGGAAAGGTGGTGGTCAGCGCGCTCGCGTCTCTGCGCAAAGGTGGAGTGGTGGCGATCAATGCCATCCACCTCGACCAGATGCCGGCGTTTGATTATGACAAGCTGCTTTGGGGCGAGCGGCAGATCCGCAGCGTGGCCAATATGACGCGCCAGGATGCGCGGGATTTTCTGGCGCTGGCCAGAGATTTGAATATTCGTCCCCGGGCCGTGGTGTTTCCTTTAGGGGATGCGAATGGGGCGCTGCTGGCAGTCAAGAACGAGACCGAAGATGGGTCGGCGGTCATTGTTCCGTGAAGGAGGAATGGGCCGGGTGGAATGTAACCGAACGGTTACAAATGAAAATGTCACCGAACGGTTACTTTGTGGAATGTAACCGAGCGGTTACTTTTATAAATGTCACCGTTCGGTTACTATGTGGGGATGAGGATAAGGAATATCAGAGAGTTGGGCGCGTATATGCGGGCGCGCCGCATCGAGTTGGGGATGGATCAGGCCACGCTGGCCGGGAAAGCCAGGACCAGCAGGAAATGGCTGATCGAGGTAGAGAATGGCAAGCCGGGCGCTGAACTGGGACTGGTACTGCGCGCCCTTCGCGCTCTTGACGTAGCGGTAGATCTATCGGCCGACGTCGCGGCCAGCCGGCCGGCGAAGGGCCTGCAGCCTAAGGCCGGCAAAGCAGCGAGGATCAATGCGGCAAAGCGGCCTCGCCGGGTTGCGATTCTGAAACCTGGGCGGAACCATCCGGCTGAAGATATCGATGAGGTTCTTCGCGGGTTGAAGAAATCCGTCACCCGACGGTGAAATCGCCGCGATGAAGAACCCGCCCAACAATCAACTGGTGGTGTTGCTCAATGGCAGCGTGGTGGGAACGGTCGCTTACCAAAGCGGCCGCCTCTCCTTCGCCTACACGGAATCGTGGGTTGAGGATCCGGACGCTTACCCGCTCTCGCTTTCCATGCCGCTGACCGCCATCCGTCATGGTCAATCCAGCATCGAGCCCTTCCTGTGGGGACTGCTAGCCGACAACGACCGGGTACTGGAAAGACTGGCCCAGCGCTACCAGGTATCGGCCAAGAATGTCTTTCGGCTGCTCAGCCATGTGGGGGAAGATTGCGCCGGGGCCATTCAGCTGGTTCGACCGGAACGGCTGGAAGAGCTGAGCGATCCGGAGACTCCGAAGGAGGTCGAATGGCTGAGCGAGGAAGATATCGCCCAGCGCCTGAGAGCGCTGCGCAGCGATCCGTCGGCAGGGAGGACGGCACGGGACACCGGGCAGTTCTCGCTGGCCGGGGCGCAGCCCAAGACGGCTTTTCTCTACGAGCGGAAGCGCTGGGGTGTTCCTTCGGGCCGTACACCGACCACCCACATTCTGAAGCCGCCGACGGGAGCGTTCGCCGGCCACGCGGAGAATGAGCACTACTGCCTTCAGCTGGCCCGCGCCCTGGGAATGATTGTGCCCAACTCGCACATTGAGCATTTTGGCGAAGAGATTGCCATTGTGGTGGAACGCTACGATCGACGCCGCCACGGCCAAACATGGGCGCGCATTCACCAGGAAGATTTGTGCCAGGCGCTTGGCCTCCATCCCGACCGCAAGTATGAAGCCGATGGTGGTCCGGGCGTGGGCGCGATCGGGGACGTGTTGAGCAACCAATCGAGCAACCCCGGGGAAGATGTTGCCTCTTTTGCCCAGGCCCTGATGTTCAACTGGCTCATCGCCGGAACCGATGCCCATGCCAAGAACTACTCGCTCTTGCTTGGAGCGGGCGGCGCCGTCCGCCTGGCGCCGCTCTATGACCTGGCCAGTATGCTGCCCTACAGCACGTTGGAGCTGCGGCGCGTGAACCTGGCCATGAAGATGGGCGGCGAATACCTGGTGCGCAACATCGGGCTCAGGCATTGGCAGCGAGTGGCAACGCAACTGCATTTGCGGGCGGAGTCGCTCATCGAAGACATCCGGGCCATGGCTTCGGCGCTGCCTGATTACGCGGCGGCGGTGCTGGCGCAGATGAAGCGGGACGGTTTGAGCCATCCTACGCTGACCAAGCTGAGCCAGCAATTGCAGCAAAGAGCGCCGCGTTGCATGGCCCTGATTGGCCGCTAAGGCAGCAATGACTACTTCGGGTGGTTGGCCGGCAGCCGGCCAATGATGAAGCGGGAGACTTGTTCAGCAGCCGGAGGGTCTACATTCGCCAGCGCGACCACCGTATAGCTGGAGCCCAGGCACATTTCGAGATCGCCATTGACTCCGCGCGAGCTGCCGTTATGGCCGAAACACTGATTTCCATTGATGGTTTGCACTCCGAAACCATACGCCTCAAAACCAAAAGGCGTGACGACCCTGCCGGTCGTCATGAGCTTCGTGTCATGCGCATCGAGGAGTTTGTTCTGGCGCAGGGCGTCGGCAAATCTTAGAAGATCGCCCACCGTCGAGTAGCCACCGCCCGCCGGCGTTCCAGAGTTGGTCGGCGTGTCGGAGATCGGCGTCCAGTGGGTTGCTCCCATCTTGGTGTAGTTGATGCTGTCGATCGCTTTATCTTCCATGCCAGAGCTGGTGGAAGCCATGCCAGCTGGAAGGTAAACGTGTTCGCGCACGTAATTGTCGTAACTCTCGCCGCTCACTTTTTCGATCACCGCGCCCAGCAAAATGAAGCCGTAGTTGCTGTACTCCCAACGGCTGCCTGGCTCGAACCTTAGCGCGCGGTTGCCATAGAGATTGATGTAGTCCTGCGGGGTACGCAACTGCGATTGGTGCTGATCGTACTCCGGTCCCCAGATATCGCCGGTGCCGCCGGTGTTGGTCAGCAACTCGCCAATCGTCACCTTGGCCGCGAGCTCCTTGTTTGGATAGTCGGTCAAATATTTTTCCAGTCGATCATCAAGCGCCAGCTTTCCTGCCTGCACCAACTGCATCGTCGCGACAGCGGTGAACATCTTGTTCATCGATGCGATGGTGAAACGCGTCTGTAGTGTATTGGGGATTTTGTGCTCCCGGTCGGCCAGCCCGTAGGCCTGGGCAAAGAGTGTCTTGCCTTGGTTCGCCACCAGCACAGCGCCGGCAAACCTGTCGGCCGATGCTTCGTTATCGAGGCGCTTGCGCAACGCGGCGACCAATTGGGGATTGCTTAGATGCGGCAGGGCAAATTCCGCCGGCCGCTCGACCAGATGGATGTCCAACTTCAGGATGCGATGTGGTTCCGGCGATTCGACCTCAAGGGTAAGTCTGGCGAAGCCGTCGCCGGCGCGCTCCTGTGCGAGCGCTGTCACTTTGGTCTGGTTCTCCAGTTCTATTTTTTTGAGGTCGTAACCGCCGGTAAGATCGCGCAGGGCTGGGTCCTGGAACCCACGACCAGGCGGCGTGGCAAAGTTGGTTTGGAGAAATTTGAGGTAGGCGTCCCAATTGGTGTTGTCATATGCCGCTAACCAGGCGGTGAGTTGCCGGCCAGCTGGAGTTTCCGTGGCCGGTCCCTGGGCATCGCAGCACAGGGACAGAAAGAGCAAGAGACAGATTGTTTGCACGAGGCGTGTGTTCATGCGGATGGAACCTCCTCCCGGTGCGTCGGGGATGGTTGCTTTCGAAGCCAGGCTTGCGGATATCATAATGTACTAGTTAACTAGTACATTGCAAGGACCATGGTTGAATAATGTTTGACTGGACGGAAAGGTAACGACCGGCATATGCTTAGGCATAGGCCAAACGATGACCCAGGAGCGGCACGTTAGACTCTTCCGGAACGGACGCAACCAGGCGGTTCGAATTCCTCGCGAGTTCGAGTTTCCTGGTGAAGATGCGGTCATGCGCAAGGAGGGGGAGAAACTGATCATCGAACCTGCCCCGCCCAGGTCTCTGCTCGCTGTGTTGGCAACCCTCAAGCCGCTCAAAGAAGATTTTCCACCCATCCCTGATCACGTTCCTGATCCTGTCGATTTGTGATGCGCTACTTGCTCGACACCAACATTGTTTCCGATCTCATCCGCAATCCCCAGGGTCGAGTAGCGGAACATACAAGAAGAATTGGCGAACAGAAGGTCTGCACCAGCATTATCGTGGCTGCGGCATTGCGCTATGGCGCCACCCGAAGAGCTTCATCGCGTCTCACGGCCCAAGTCGAAGCAGTGCTTGGCGCAATAGAGGTTCTGCCATTCGAGGCGCCCGCCGACGCAGCCTACGGATTGATCCGCGCTCGGCTTGAAAAAGCAGGCAGGGCCATTGGCGGCAACGACCTTCTCATCGCGGCTCAGGCCATCGCACTGGGCTACATCCTCGTCACCGACAATCAAAAAGAGTTCGTCCGCATTGAGGATCTCACTTGCGAGAATTGGTTACGGAAAAGATGACGTGTGCTGGTTTCCAGATCAGTAGATGAGTTTCAGGGAGAATTGGATTTGGCGGGAGGTGCCGGCGGTGTGGCTGATTTCGCCGAAGCCGGAGCCAAGCAGGGTGTTGGCCGGCAGGCCCATGTTGACGATGTTGAAGAGGTTGAAGAATTCGGCACGAAATTGCAGATCCATTCGTTCGATGCCGCTCGCGCGGTGACCGATGGGCGTGCTCTTGATTAAGGCAAAGTCGTAGTCGTAATAGGCCGGACCGCGGAAGGTGTTGCGTCCTAACGTGCCGAAGCGGCCGTGGTTGGGGCCCGTGCCCCCAGGCACATTGATGGGGATGGAGAAATAGGAGGCGTTGTTCGCACCCAACCCAAAGTAGTCCTGGCGAACCTTGCGGGCAGTGGAAAGGTGCGGAATGCCGATCTGGTCAGGGCGATCTACGCCGTTGGTTCCGGCAGCCGTCTGCTGCACGCCGGAATAGATGGTGAAGGGCGATCCGCTGTTGATGCTGGAGATGCTGAGCAGCTCCCAACCCCCCGTGATGGTACTGCCCAGCGGTTGCAGGAAGCCGATGCTTTCCCCGTGCAGGTCCTGCGCCAAGCTCAGGGTAAAGACGTGAGCCACGTCGAAGGTGGACGGCCCTTTTTCCGGATGGGTGTTGAAGGGATCCTGAGGAGCGGTCTGGGAGATCGCGCCTGAACCTCCAGTGATGAACCCGCCGATGACGGAACTGGTATCGTCGAGCGATTTTGACCAGGTGTAGCTGGCCTGGATGCCGGGGCCGCCACGGGGGACAACTCCCTGCAGCGAGGTCTGTAAGGCGTTGTAAGAAGAATGGGAAGTGTTGGTGATGACGTTCTCGGTGCCGAAGCCGCCGATGATATTTCCCGCCGGGTCGAACTGGGTATAGGGAGCGAAGCTCGGGCCCGCGCCTGCGTAGCCGTTGAAGAAGCTCATCCGCGGCAGCTTGGCGGCGGCCGTTCCTATGTAGGTCGCGTCGCCTACCAGGTTTCCGAAATGGCGTTCCAAGCCGAGAGTCCAGGTTTGCAGGTAGGCGTTGCCGAAATTGGGATCGACGCAATTGATGGTCAGCGGAGTGATCAGGTGGGCGGGCGAGAGCGCGGCAAGATCTCGCTGATAGCGGGCTAAATCCATGACGGTGTTGGCAGGGACAGCCTTGGTGCCGTTGGCAAAAATGTTCTGGCCCTGGAGCGTGTAGGCGAGCGGCAACTCGTTCGAGGTGATCTGGAAGCCATACGGGATAGGCGCTGCAGCCGCGGAGGTGAGGCGCGGATCAACGGCAAATGGAATCGAGCCGGTGAGCGAGTTGTCCTGGAAAAGATTGGGCGGGATCGTGGTGATTGCTCCGCCGGCGCGGAGGTGGATCTGCGCGACGGCCAGCCAATCGAGCTGGACGCGCGGTCCCAGGCCGTCGAGATTGAAGCGATACCCAGGCTGGGGATTGACGACGAACTGCTGCTCAACGCCCGAGGGGGTGTTGGTAAAAGCGAGGCCGGAGGTTCTCTTGGCGCGCTCGGTGACCGGCGTGTAGAGCTCGTAGCGCAGGCCGTAGTCGAGCAACAGGCGGGGCGAGATCTTCCACGTGTCCTGAGCATAGAAGGCGAAGGCATTGCGGTTGATGGCTGCCGGTCCGATGTGCTGGCCGCCGGAGAAATAAGGGGGCGCGACGGCGACGGTGTAGAAGAAGGGGCTTCCACTGAGCAGGCCGGAAAGCGTGTCAGGCAGCGGATCGCCGACGTGGATGTTGTGCTGGCCGCTTTGCGAGGGAATGTTGATGGGGGAATAGGCGGTGCCTCCGCCAAAATCATATTCGCCATCAGGACTGATACCGAAGTAGGAAGTGTCGCGGTTGAGGCGCATCTCGGCGCCGGCCTTGAAGGAGTGAGTGGCGGTGGTGAAGGAAAGATTCTGGCGCAACTGGAAGAGGTTGCCGTAGACGCTGATGACGGTTCCCGCGGGCTGGTTGAAAGGCTCGTAGGAGGCGTCGCCGAACTTGACGGCGGGGTCGGTGAGGTCGGTGGTGGGGAAAGAGGGTGTGGACCGGGTGACGCTGGCCGAGGATTCCGAAACGAGGCGTGGGGAGACAGTGTGGGTGAAGGTAAAGACCAGGTTGCGCTGGTGATCGATGTAGCGAATGCCGAAGGCGGGATCGATGGTGGTCTGATCGGGATTGGTGGTTGGGCCGTAGAGGTTGTTGAAGTTGAAGCGGGCGAAGAACTGGGACCGGTCGGAGATCTGGTGATCGAGGCGCACGGAGAATTGGTTGGCGTTGGTGACCACGGGGGAGGAAGATGCGAAGCTGTGCACTCCGTAGGGACCCAACGGATCGTTAGGGAGTGGATAGCGGGCCAGGACCCGGGCGATGCCTGGGTCTACCGGGACCAGCAGCGTGTCGCCGGGGAAGGCCGTGGTGTCCTGGCCGGCGCGCTCCTGGGCGGTGGGGACGGGAAAGACCTGGGTCGTTCCCAGGTCCTGGCGAAAGCCCTGGTATTGGCCAAAGTAGAAGGTTTTGCCGGAGCCGTTGTAGAGATGCGGAAGGATGACCGGACCGCCGTTGGTAAAGCCAAACTCGTTGCGGCGGAAGGGCGGGAGACGGCCGGGATTGGCGATGGAGGAGTAGTCAAAGTAGTTGCGGGCGTCCAGGGCCGAATTGCGCAGGAACTCAAAGAAGGAGCCGTGGAAGCCGCTGCGGCCGGAGCGGGTAACGATGTTGGTGAGACCGGAGGCTCCGCGGCCAATCTCGGCCGGCATCCAGCCGGATTGGGATTGAATTTCCTCGACCGCGTCGACGTTGAAGTTGCTGAAGGTAGAACCGCCCATTTCGGGGTCGCTGATATCGGCTCCGTCCATGGCGAAGGTGGCCTCGACGCCACGTTGGCCGTTGATGGCGAACTGCTGGGTGAAGTTGGTGGCTCCATTGGCATCGGTCATGGTGCCGGCTGCCAAAAGTAACAGTTGGCTGAAGTCGCGCTTGTTCAGGGGAAGGCCGCTCACGGCGTGGCTGGAGAGCGCAACGCCTCCGGTGGTTTCCGAATCCGTCTCAACGGCTTGCAGCGATAGTGCTCCCTCGTTGGTGAGGGTGAGGACGACGTCGCGCGTGGCGGGATCGATGGGCTGCGGGTAGGCGATGCGATGGCCCTCAACCGTGACGTAAAGGGTAAGGCTACCGGGCGGTAAGTGGCTTAGGAGAAAGGCGCCATCTGCATGCGTAACTGATACAGCTTTCTCGCCGGAGGTTGCGTCGAGTTCTATGGTTGCCCCGCTGAGCGGGTTCCCTGTGGCGTTGCGCAGGATCCCTCGCCAATCTGCGGCACCGGTGTCCGGCTGCTGGGGGTACAGCGGGAGGCAAAGAGTTATGGAGACCATGACTGCGAGCAATAACTTGTTGCCTAAGATCAAAAGCGGTTACTCCCTTTTCGCTCATACGCCGGTGCGCACGGAGTTGGTTATGTACAGCCGGCTCGATAGCCGGCTGCGTTGGGACTCGTTCTCCTCTGAGATCGACAGCGAAAACGGGTTAGATCACTTTTTAGAAAGTGCTTGGAAGACTGGACGGGTTGCGAGACAATCGACCGGTCAAAAAGTACAAGCCAAGAGGCATGCTATCGCGCTTTGGCCCGAAAGCAATCTTTCGGTGTCTTGTCATTCCGGGTTCAGAGCGGTTAGAAGTTCAGCCGGGCGGAGGTTAACTCCCTCGGCACGAGGCCATTGCACAGAAAGAGAGACAGTGTCTCTGGCATCGTGTACACTGCATGCCCAGGCAACAAGGACGTGCCGGCAACCCCCTGCCGCAGGCGGTGGCGGCGAACGTTGCCGGCGAGCTGCGCGACCCATCGGCCTGCTAATAGAACTGTCAAGGAGAGAAGACTATGAGCTTTTGCCAAACCTGTGGAACCAGCTTGCCCGACGGGAGTCCGACCTGCACTGCGTGCGGAGCTACCCAGGGTGCAGCCGCTGCCGGCGCTACGCCGGGCGCGGTGCCGGGCTCAATCCCCGGTCCCATTCCTGGAACGATACCCGCGGCCGCCCCCCTGCCCGCTGCAGGAGCTGGCCTTACCCCGAACGTCGCTGGTGCACTGGCCTACCTGGTCGGGGCGATCACGGGAATTCTGTTCCTGGTGATCGACCCATTCAAGAACGACCGCTTTGTGCGCTTTCATGCGTTTCAGTCGATTTTCTTCAACCTGGCGTGGATTGCTTTCTGGATCATCTGGATGATCGTCGGGGTGATGCTGGGCGCCATCTCGCATGGGTTGTTCTTCATTATCCAGTTGCCCATCAACCTGCTGATCACGGTCGGTGGCTTTTGCCTGTGGGCTTACCTGATGTATACGGCCTACCAGGGCAAGACCTTCCAACTGCCGGTGATCGGCGCACTGGCGGCCAGCCAGGCCGGCATCGCGACGGCGGGTACCGGACAGCGGCTGTAGCGTTTCCCTGACGGAGCTGGTCTGGCTATGCCGGGCCGGCTCCCGGGTGGATCACTCAAACGCCGCAAGCGGTTTAATAACCCCATGGATTTCGTTGGGGGCTGAAGGCCGTGCTTGGATATACTTTATTTAATGTATATCCTCAATCAAAGGCGGTGCCGTGCAGGTATCTAAGTGGGGAAACAGTCTAGCCGTTCGCTTGCCCGCTGCAGTGGTCGAGATTCTGGAGCTGAAGGAAGGCGACCAGATCGAAGTGAGGATCGCCGGTCCTCGCGAGTTCGAGATCAGCCGTGACCGCAGCCGGGACGCGGCGCTCGAGCGATTGCGAAAACTTCGGCGTCGTCTACCATCCGGTTTCACCTTCGACCGGCTAGACGCAAATGAGCGGTAAATTCTTTCTCGACACCAGCATCTTGATCTACGTGATTTCGCTGGGGGATGCTCGCGCGGCTAAGGCAGAAAAGCTTCTGGCGGACGGCGGGTACATCAGCGTGCAAGTCTTGAATGAGTTCGCAGCTGTCGCTTACCGCAAGCTGAAGATGCCATGGCACGAGGTTCGTGATGCGTTGTCTGCCGTCCGGACTCTGTGCGAGCCTCCCGTGCCTCTCTCCGTCGAAACGCATGAGGCTGCACTAGAGATCGCCGAACAGTATGGCTATCACATCCATGATGCATTGATTCTCGCCGCGGCTCTGGGAGCGGATTGCGACACTCTGTACACAGAAGATATGCAGGACGGTCAAAGGATCGGAGAGATCACTATCCGCAATCCATTTCTGATCGGGTAGACGGTCATGGACTAATTCCCGTGTCGAAGTTGCGCCTCGTGGCCTTGCCCTGGGGGAACATGAACGTTAGATTACATTTGGTTGGTTCCGGCTTTGTTTTGCGGTGCCTGATCGCTACTCTACGTTGTTCTGTGGTTTGATCGCGCCCGACCGCAGATCGCTCACCTACGTGAATGCGGGGCACGTGCCACCCCTGTTGCTGCACGCGGACGGTAGACTAACCACACTGGAAGGCGGAGGCATGCCGGTGGCCATGATTCCCGACTGGGAATACCAACAGTTCACGGTGGAGTTGCAGCCGGGGGATCTGCTGGTGGTGGTTTCCGACGGCCTCATGGAGGCACGCAATCCAGGCGGCGTTTTCTGGGATGATACGGAGGTGCCGTTCATCGTCCGCCAGCACCGGAATTCGCCGATGAAGAGCTTGCCCGCTGCGCTCTGCACCCACGCGGACGCGTGGACCGCCGGCGCGGAACAATATGACGACATGACGGTGGTCGGGCTGCGAGTCCGCGGTTGAGGGGCCTGCGACAAAGGGCGAGAACGGCGCTGGTGCTGTTGGCATTTGCGGCGATTCTGGCTGGCGCGCGGGCGCAAACACGCGCGGATATTCTGCGCGGCGCGTATGGACCTTATCGCGCCAATAACGACCTGCTTTTCTACCACCTCGATGTTCGGGTCGATCCAGAGACGAAGTTCCTTGAGGGCAAGAACACGATTCGCTTCAGGATGCTCAAGGACGGCCGGCGGATCCAGCTCGATCTGCACCGCGCGCTGCATGTGGACAAGATACTTTTGGGGAAGAAGCGGCTAAAGTACCAGCGCGAGGAGGGAGCGGTCTTCGTCGACTTTCCGCAAACGCTGCGGGCCGGCCAGGTGTACACCATCGACTTCTACTACTCGGGCCATCCGGTGGAGACAGGAAGATTCGGCGCCATCACCTTCCGCAAGGACCCGGCCGGGCATCCCTGGATCAACACTGCCTGCGAAGAGACGGGCGCCAGCGTGTGGTGGCCGAACAAGGACCAGTGGCGCGACGAGGTGGAGAGCATGGAGATCAGCGTCTCTGTACCCAACGGCCTGGTCGACGTCTCGAATGGAAAGTTCATGGGCAAGACTGACCTGGGCGATGGGTACACGCGCTGGGATTGGCTGGTGCACTACCCCATCAACAACTACGACGTCTCGCTGAATATTGGCAATTATGTGCACTTCGCCGACCGGCTGGGCGATCTGCCGCTCGATTTCTACGTTCTGCCAGAGGACAAGCCCAAGGCGGAGAAGCAATTTACCCAAGCCAAAGGGATGCTGGAGATATTTGGACACTATTTCGGTGACTATCCCTTTCCTCTGGACGGCTACAAGCTGATCGAAGTGCCGTACTCCGGGATGGAGCACCAGAGCGCTGTGACCTATGGCAACCACTTCACCAATGGCTACCTGGGGCGCGATTGGGTGGGCGGCGGCCTCAGCCTGCGATTCGATTTCATCATCATCCACGAGAGCGCGCATGAGTGGTTCGGCAACAGCATTACCGCAGCTGACCGATCGGACATGTGGATTCATGAAGGCTGGGCCACTTACCTGGAGAGTCTGTACGTGGAATCGCGGTGGGGGCGAGCCGATGCGCTGACGTACTTGAATTTATTAAAGGCCAAGGTCAAGAACCAGCAACCGATTATCCCCGCGCGGGGTGTGAACAGCACGCCGCCGGAGGACCAGTACTTCAAGGGCGCGCTGTTTATCAATACCCTGCGCAGCGTGGTGAACGACGATGCGCGCTGGTGGGCGCTGCTGCATGATTTCTATCAGCACTTCAAGTATCAGACCATCATGACGGAGGATGTGGTCGCGTACTTCAACCAGCAGACCGGGATGAATCTGACGCCGGTCTTCGATCAATATCTGCGGCACGCGAAGCTGCCGGTTCTGGATTTGCAGTGGAGCCCAGGAAGCGTCCGCTACCGGTGGGAGGCGGATGAGCCGGCGTTTGCCATGCCTGTGAAGGTGGGCAGCAAAGATCAGTGGCAGATGATTCATCCTACGACTGCCTGGCAGACGATGCCGACTACCCTGACGAAAGATGAGTTTGCGGTTGCGACCGATCTGTTCTACATCGCGGTGAACAAGCAGTAATAACCGCCGTGGTTTTCTGATCAGCTGACTGCGGACGGGGCCAACAATCTCGCTGTGGCCTCCGCGCCGTGACGATAAAGCATCACGGGTCTGCGCGCCGGTACATCGAGGGTCGCCACATTCTTGTCGCCCTTGATTGGCAGTACTGTTCTGTCCGCCGGATAAACCGCGAGTGCTATCGCTAGGGCCTTTCCTTTGTCCCAGTTTTTCGGCAGCTCCACGGACAACTCACCGCCCGCAGTTGAGTAGAAGGCGATGCGCTCATCATCGATAGGGCAGAAGGTGGCGCCTGTCCTGGCGATTTCAAGCCCGTCGAACTCGATCGAGTACTCCTTTGTTTTCAAGTTTAATTTCGCAGTAGCTTTATTTTCGAAGCCCAGTACAAGCAGGTCACCCTTTCGATCGAAGCTTTCCAAGGCCAGATGGTGAAGTGCGCGCCAGGGTAGATGGGACAGATAGTAGAGCTCAGCCAATCGATCAACGGGCACGTTAAAGGCCGGATCCTCAGAAAACCAAAGATATCCATGCCCGTTATAGAAAATCTCGTTTGCTATGCCCTGGGCAATCGCCAAGGGATCCGACTCCTGGCCCCAGATAGCGCTCTTGCGATAGAGAGCCGCTTGCAGAGGGATGGGATCGCCCCCAAAAGGGCACACGCCTCCGGAAACGCCATAGTGATAGGAGCTAACTCTTCCTATAAATGGATAGCGGATTAACTCCGAAGAAACATCGACACCATACTCTTTATAGATATCGAGAAGCTTGTATCTTCCTTCGGTGAGGTTCTTGAAGCCGCTCGCTGGTTTCTCCGTGTCCCAATCGTTTCGTATGGAGTAGTAGGTCACCACATCGATGTGGGCCACTTTCTCCACCTTATAGTGCTCGCAGGTGAAGCGGGCGCGCTTCACGCCGGCGCTCTCCATGTATTTTGCGGGTCCAAGCACGTAAGAGATTTCGCCGGTCCAATTTTGGCTGATCCAGAGTTCCTCGTCCGGACGCCTCGCGACTAATGCGGGATCCCAGGCCGGGCTGCTTTTATACGCGTCGTCATAGTTATCCGAGAGGGTGACGAGGGTGTTGCAGCCGTGGGCAGATTGCTTGAAATCCATTAGATCCTGGTATGTGCCCAGGCGGGGGTTGACCTTGTCGACGGCAGGGTACCCAGTGTCTTTGCCTCGAAATTGCCAACCCCAGATGCGGGCAATTTGCGGGGCGCCGTCAATCAGCGCAGCAAGTTCAGCGATTCTATCCTGGGCCTGAGCGAAGGTGCACACTGCAGCTTGCGGGCGCGGCAGATCACAAAGGACGTCGTGCTGAAATTTGTCGTGATAGTAAGGATTGGGGATAGAAGGCATGCGCTGGCGCACATATTTCGCACCCGCCAGCCAGTCCATTTTGCCGTTGCCTTCTTCATCACAGAGGAAGTCCAAGCGGCAGGACGACTTCTGCCCTACCAGCAGATTCGGAGTGCCCGGTTTGCCCGCGATATGGCCATTTACTCCGTCCGCGTTCATATCGTAGGTAAGACTTCCATTGACCCGATATCGCTGCGTGGTACCGAGGCTTGCTCGCTTTCCGGCTTCTTGAGTGAGAACGGCGAGCGCCGTGCCGTCCATGTAGGCTGTGGTCTCCTGAATGCAGAGGACATCCTCCGTTCCAATCATCACGACCGGTAGCGTGGCCAGGATATCTCCCCAAAAGCGGCTCGCAGGAAGATGACCGGGCCTGGCCTGATCCAGGGTGGCGACGCTCCCACCCATATCGCCATGGGCGAGCCAAGCTCCCTTCTGCTCTTCGAGAACCGTCGCCAGTTGCGGTAGCTCTACCTGAATCAGCTCAAAGCCGTTCATCTCTTGCACATCCTCCAAGGTGACGAGGACGGTTGCTGCGGAGAGAACATAGCGAACCACAAAGCTTGCCGCTGCCTGACCGGACCACGATGCGTGAAACTGAAAGTCCGCCTGGGTGCCGGTCGCGCGGACGGCGACGGGAACAACGGATACCGGGCGAAATTCCCATGCGGAGACGGAGCAGATGGTGGCCAGGATCTTCTCCGCCGAGACGCTGCCTTGTATCACCGCCTGCGATTTGGAGAATTTATACAAGTAGGGCAGCCCCTGCTCGCGATCCAGAACAACCTCAAACTGCGGAGATTTAAGAACAACAGGGTTGACGGGGGTCGCGTGCGCTGGCGGGAGAGTATCGGCGAAGGACGCACGCTCGCGTGCGATGGTTGTGAAACTTAGTAGACCCATACTGCCCAGTTTTATGAATTCTCTTCGTTCTATGGTGCGCTTCTCATCGGTCAAGGAAACTCTCTCTCATTGGTGGCTTATGGGTAGGTCTTTTGACGAACAAACACTGGTTACAGGGTCCTCTGCAGCTACGCATCACGGAGCGCAGATGGAGAGCCGAATAGAAGAAGGGCGTCGCGGGAAGTCACGGACTCATGATCTCCGGGAACATTTTTTTGTTGTCCAAAACTGAACCGCAAACTGCGCGGGCCTCTTATGCAGCCTGCTGTTGGGGACTGGGCCTCAAACCAGAGAGACGATTTACGGGTTCCGTCCCTTTTAAGAGGCTAATACAATATCGTCAGAGCATATATTTCACCATCGTTCATTACAAGTCACTCCGCGGGAAATGGCTGCGGGGCTCACGGCTCACAAGCCAAGATAAACGAATTTATTGTGGTTGATCGGAAGCATGCCAGTGAAACGCCGGGATCTGATTTATTTTCTCGCCGCGACCGCCGCGGCTCGAGGTGCGCAAGCATCGCTATGCGGCAGAGGGCGAGGGGCCACGGCGCGGTTATTGTTTGGCGTGGGCGCCTCGCAGGCACATCCCGAATCCTCCTCTCCTGCCGCCGCAGGTAGCAGTGCGGACTATCACGGGTACATTCTGCAGGACCTGACCGTCGACGGTTGTGCCGGCCACCTGGTGCGACCGATGGAGGCACTGCCGGGACGCCCATGGGTTTGGCGAACGATGTTCTGGGATGCCTTTCCCGCCGCGGATATCGCGCTGTTGAAGACTGGCTTTCATCTCGCTTACCTCGATGTGGGAAACACCTTTGGCTGTCCTGACGCGATGAAGCACTTCGATCGCTTTTACGACACGATGACGAAGCAATATCAACTCTGCCGCCAGGCCTGCACTCGAGGGCTTGAGCCGGGGCGGTCTCTATGCCTATCGCTGGGCCTACGTCAACACCGGTAAGGTCGGTTGTATCTATGGCGATGCGCCGGTGTGCGACATGAAGAGTTGGCCGGGCGGCAAAGGCAAAGGTGTAGGCAGCCCAAAAGACTGGCAAGCGGCCATACAGGCTTACCACTTCTCCGATGAGCAAGAGATGATGAATTTCAAAGGCAATCCCATCGACATCCTGCAGCCGATTGCCGCCGCGCACATCCCGATTATCCACGTGTGCGGAGATGCGGATCGAACCGTTCCCGAAGAGGAGAATACCGATGTTGTTCGCCAACGCTACATGGCTTTGGGCGGCGATTTCGTGCTGATCGTCAAGCAGGGCTGCGATCACCATCCGCATGGTCTCGCCGACCCCACGCCAGTGGTCAATTTCATCGTTGCGCACTGTGCGGAAGGCGACGCCGCGCAGAAAGCTGCGGCCCTCGCTCCAAGGCCAGGTTCCGTGATCAAGCTGGCGCCAGGGGAATGGTAAAACCCGTTTGCCACTCTACCGAAATTCATGGCTTAGCCGGAGTTCCCTTCGATTGAACCCGCATTGAACTCTGCCCATGACTTCATGCGACCGGGCTGAGCCTGGATGCGCACCGAAGACCCCGTTGGTTTCATACCCCGCAGCTCCCACTCACCCGGCCCGATCGCGATCAAACGAAATTCCTTGTCAACATCACGCAGCTCCGATTTGACGCTCTCCGGGAATGCGCCGGTCTGCCGTGCAGTTTCCCATTGATGAACCACATCCAGAATCGCTCGCTTCTCGCCCTGTGCGGTAACTACATTGCCGGAAACCTGTCTTGCCTGGCTCTTGAAGCTGGTAGCCAATGCAAACCCCGCATCGTAGCCGGCAGCCCGGGCGCAGAGCCACTCGGCATCTTCCACCGTTGTTTCCTCGCGCACCGAGAACCAGCCCAGCATCCGCGGCATCAGGTTGCGCGTGAAGTAAAGCTGATTCTTGAGCCGGTAGAGCGTCTGGCTCTGGCGGAAACCGGCATACCAGGGTTCGCCCCAGTTGTAACGAGTAGCAATGTGCCAGGTGAAATGGTGAGCATTGCTGGCGTCGTTGATAATGCGCCCGCGCAATGCCGGCTTGAGCGCGTCATACCATGCCTTGGTGAACAGCACGCATCCATATTGCCCCATGCCGGTAGACCAGTTGCCCTCCAGTCCATCGAAGGAAAGCTGTTTGGCGTCGGTGTGATTGCAGAAAGCCGCAATCGTTCGAGCCACCTCCTGGCCCAGTGAGGCGTCGGTCAAAAACACCTTGTAATCGTGGTCCATCAACTTGGCGACGTTTTCTCTGGGGCGGTGCGAGCTCGCCACCGTCCCCCACGCTCCCCGTTGGCATTGCAGCAACTTCCACGGGGCTTCTAAAGAAACGCTCCCATAGCGAATAAGCTCTTCGCCGATTACGACCGTACTCATCGCAGTTTTCTGCCGGAAGTATGCCGGGTCGGCGACCGGGATTTCCGTCTGCACCGCATCCACGTCGCTGGTGAGTTCACTGGAGCCCGTGCGGGCCAATCGCCGATCTGGTTTGGGGGTTACATAGGGATCGTTTGGAGTAATGAAATTCGATAGTGTGTGAAATCCGACGGCGATGCCGGCTTTGCGGGCCTTGGTTACACATTCTTTAAAGCCATCCCATCCATTCGGAAACAGGCCGGACTTGAGTTTGAAATGTCCCCAGGTCTCGAAGGGCGAGCTGTGATAGAGATACTTCAGACCGGCTCGCTGCGTCATTTCGATTCCCTGGTCGATCGTGCTCTCTCCAAAATCCACGATTAGATAGGATGCGGTCGCACCCGGCTCCAACTTTGCCCAGCCGCCTTCCAACATGGGATGAGGCAGACCCTCAGCTACTTCTATTTCGCCGAGCGTTGTCAAGGCCGCATTCGCGGGGACAGCAAAGAGAGCGATCTTGCTGCCGACCACGCCGCCATCGTCAAACGGCAAGGCGGGAAACTTTTCATTGCCCCAGTTTGTGATAAAACGTTCCTGCCGGCGATTACGGCAATAGGCCTGTAAGTTGCTGCCGAACGCGGTGGGCATGGCCGTGTCGCCCAGCCAGCGCTGCTGTTTCTTCAACTCACTCGGCAAGCCAGGATAGATGCCGCGGTCATCGCCCACCACACCATCGGGTTCGATGTCGTTCTCCTGCGATGGATATCCCCCAAGCGTTTTGACGTTCAGGGCTTGAATGCCGAGGGCGAAATCCGAATTTCGCACTACCCCAACAACCTCTCCTACCAGATCGTTCACGGTGGTGGGATAGGGGCCCCATACCACCAATTCCACCGGCTGGGGAGCGCGCAGCCCTGTCAACTCGAACGTCACGTGGGTTGGTTTCTTGCGCACGGCCAACAACGCCGTTGCCCCAATATCGTCGTAACGGAGTGTCAGGGTGTTCTGCGCCGCATTCCACGCCGCGCGATTCGGCGGATGCAACTTACCGGCTATGCGCAGGCTCAAGAGCGGAGCCGGCTCCCCCAGCGCGAGATAGTCTCGCCCATCGCTTCCATGGATTGCGTTCAGCGCGCCTGCCGCATTGATGCGGAACGCGGCGGAACGAGTGTTCATGGTCAGGAGTTCACTCTCCCGCGCACCTTGTGCGGGCGAGCCGGCGCCTGCCGTTACCGTTTGGATTGCTACAGCAACCGATTTTCCGATGCCCACAAGTGAAAGCGACGACAGCCAGCCTCCCAGAACCTTGATAAAGCTTCTCCGCCGGATTCTCACATCCCCCCTTATTTCAACGAGCGAACAGTTCTGGCAATTCCCTAGAGTTAATGCGCAAGGCCAACTGCATGAGACGCGGACCGCGATCCGGTCTGAACGGACGCGAAGGCACGTTATGCCTGCGCGATCAGAATCAGGCAGCCTTTGCCTGGTTGAATGGAAATGGGCTGATCGGCAGCGAAGCTACGGGCATCCTGCATGCCCGCAACGGACGGGATCGAAAGGCTGACCTTGCGTTTATCCAAACCGAGTTTCTCCCAGTCAATGGCTAGCTGAACGGTGGTTGCGGCCTTAGCCCAGCTTGCCAGGGCGACCAGGGCTTTCCCGTTCTTCTGATAGACGGTGACTCGCACATCGTTGTTCCCTGTATTGACGGGACAATTTTTTTCCCACCAACCAATCATGGTCGAGTCCTGAATGCCGAAGGAATCCCACAGCTCCCACAATGGACCGGGGTTCACTCCACTCCACCGGGCCCGGGCCGTCATGCCAAAGAGCATTCCTCGCCAGGGATTGGGCCGTTCTAACATATCGGAGCTGACACCGAAGGGAATCCCGGACATTTCGATTAGCCAGAATTCGGGAGGCGAGCCGGGATCAAATGCTTCCCCCAGCCACAGACGATCGATATAGGGCAGGTGCTCCATGTAATAGCCGATGGGACAGTTACAGGACCACCAGTCGCGATTTCCATGCATATCGATCATGGCTCCCGGGCGCTCTTCCAGGACGCGCCGCACTCGCTGCATGGTGTCGCGGGAGTAGCCAATTTCATCCAGATATAGGCCATCGATCGGCCCATTCTGCAACAACCATTGCAAGCCTTCGAGGTAGAAATTTACCAGCCGCGAATCGGAGTAAATGCGGAGCGAAGTGTCTATCACGCCCTCATGGGTGAGGGTGATCCACCCGGCGGAGTAATTGTTCCGGAGGTGTTCCTGCAGCCAGAAGTCCAGCTGCGGATCGCCTTGCCCCTGCGTTCCTCCGGAGCGGTATATTTCGTTGCCCAGGCTGCGAAATGCCCACAACTCCGGCAGCCGGGTGGAAAGCTCGCGCATGGTGTAGTAAAGCTTGACCTTCATGCCGAGCGCGTGCGCCGTGCTAATGTACGGGACCAGGAGGTCCATATTGAGGAATGGATAGTTGATGAAAAGGTTTGGCAGGGTTCCCTGGTGGAGATTGATGACGGTGGCGCCTAGCTTCTGTAACTCAGACGGTGGCTCATAAGCCTGAACGTAACGATACTTCCAATGGTCAGGATCTATCGGCTTGACCGGAGTTGGCAGCAGGCGAAAGGAAAAGTTCATCGTCTCGCCGGCGCGAACCGTCCTGGGACCGCTTGTGGCGCGGAATAGGACCCGGCCTCCGGTCTCGGTCAGATCGATGCCGCCATTCGTACCATTTTGCCAGTCTTGCAGCGGTGACTTCAAACGACAGTAGAGTCCGGAATGAACGCCGCCAAGCCAAAGAAAATACTCCAGGTTGCTGCCCTGATCTTTCCACCGTGGGGGCTGGTCCGACCATTTCCAGTGCCACGCTTGCGGTCTTATTCCACCAGCCAGTCCCATACCCACCGCATACGGGACGGCATCCGCGGGATATTCAATCTCCAACACGATATCAGCGACCGAACGTGTACGGTCGCTGACCAACGTGACTTCACAACCGATTCCGCCATCGAACTCCATGGTGGTTTTTACTTGCAAAACATAGCCATCGTGTTCGCTGCGGGAATCGACGATGACCTTGCCGGCGTCGACCGGGTGGATCGTGCTTTTGCTCGTCCACTGCACCGGAGCCGATCCCGAGTACACCTTAAGCGCGATAGGAGCTGCCAGAAGTTCCTCGGCGTTCGCCTTGATGCTGGTGGGAAAACCATCCTCTCCAAATTGAACCTCTCGCCCAAGACAGGCTACGGTTCGATCACTGATCCTCAGCGGAGTGTAGGGAGAGGTGATGCTCCCGGACGAACCCACAGTCGAGTTCACCCACTTGAGGCGAGCCAGCCGCCAGGGCTGGTCGACGCCCCCGTCGCGAATGAAATCGGGCATGACATCGAATTCGCAATGCAGAACCAGGCCGGGCTCAGCGGTGAACGACAGGCCGACATCGCCGCTGTACTTACCGGGCTTAGCGTCGACCGGAATCTGCACACCGCACCAGAGAACGGCCACTGCTCCGGGAGATAGCTTTACGTCCTTTGAGAAAGATTGCCCCAGTGGATTGATGCCGCCGGTATTCAGGCACATCCAGGCGGCCGCGGGAATGGCTTCGCCCGCGGGGCCGGCTAGATCATGGAACTGGACGGAAATGCTGGTCCCGGCGGCGGTCGTAGTTCGATTGTCATAAAGTCCAATTTGAAAGACATAAAATTCTCCGCGCAGGGCTTTCCCGGAAAATGAATTGGTTGGGCCTTTCTCCACCCAGCGAAGCGGGAGCTTGTCGTACATCTGAATGGGGTGCAGCCTGTCTTCTGGAAAGAGGAGCAGAGGCTGTGCATGGCCGGCGCACATGGCTCGCACTTCCCGGTCCGTAGCCGCAACCTCCATGGGTTGAAACGAATCAAGTTCTGTTCTCGCTTGAAACTCCACTACTCTGGCCTGCGGCCGTCGCTGCCATGCAGCCGTCGATGCCTTGAAGGCCTGGGTGGCAAAGCGGTCTGTCCAGGAAGATCGCGGATGAGCTTGCGGCGCGCGGTAGCTTCCTTTCGGCCCTAATGCCGAGGCGTGCGGGGGCACCTCTTTTTGGGGAAGATAGTAGACGAAATAATCTCCCGCCTGCTTGGCCTCGAAGAGGATGTCGCCGTATTCCTCATTGATTCCTAGTGTGATGGCATTCAAAACCTGCGAGCCCGAGCCGGAAAATACCAGCACCGCCTTATCTGCGGGTTGGTGGTCGACTCTTCGCCAGGGAATGTGTGCCCAGACCGCCTCCTCAGGCAGGTCGACACGAATGCGAACGCGGTGGTTCCCAAGAGATCTTAACCAGGGTGTGTCGGCGACCGTATAGGGGAAGTCAACCTCAGAACTTTCTGCCGGTGTCTTCTCAGCCTGGAGCGTGGCCGGCAGCATGCTGAGAGCGCCGGCCGACCCGAGGAAGGCAAGAACATCACGGCGCGATTGATTTGCCTTATCTTTGGATCGGCGCACGCGGAATCCCCCTTGGTGAAACGTTCGACGGCATCCTTAAGCCTAAGCCCGGGCACCTTGCCGATAGGCGATGACCGGCCGCCGGGCCGGAACGTCCACCACAATGTTCCCCGACGAGATGGCGAGAGGATAGTCTTCTTGCCGGTCCAGGGATAATGCCCTTGCCTTGACCCCATGAGCGTCCCAGCCCGCAGGAAGCGGAGCAGTCAGCCGACGCGCCTCCCGCGTGTAGAAGGCGATGCGGTCGTCGTCGATGGAACAGAAGGTGGCGTTATTGGAGGCGATGGCAACGCCATTCACTGCGGCGGTGTAAGCATCGGTCGCGGTATCGATCTCGATCCAGGAATTATTTTCAAGCCCCAGGCGACGCTGGGTGCCATGGCTTTGGTAGGTTTCCACGTTCAGCCGGCGCAACCTGGTGAGGGGAACTACGGTGAGGAAGTAGAAATCGGCGATGTCTGCGCGATCGGTGTTGTTGTTGTACCACGGGCCGGGGCGGCAATTCCAAAAGAGATTTTGCTGAACACTGGAGTCATGATCGCCACCCCAGATGGCGGACTTACGATAGATCGTCGCTACCAGCGGGATCGGTACGCCTCCGAAACTGGTATGGCCGCCTTGCACCCCATCGACGGAGAGAGAGAGCTTTCCAATATATGGATACCGTAGTTGTTCCGAGGCCACATAAACGCCGCGCTGACGAAAGTCTTCAATGATTTTGTATCGGCCATCGACCAGGTTCTTGTACCCACTGGCAGGGTGGTTTGGATCCCAATCATTGCGGATGGCGTACCAGGACAAGGCGTCGATCAGAATCGCATCCTTGATATCGTAGCGGTTCAGCAGGAAGTCGATTCGTTTCTCTCCCCATCCCCCCTGCATATATTTTGCCAAGCCGACAATGTAGGAGGTTTCTCCAAACCATGCGCGGCTTTGCCACAATTCTCCGTCAGGACGGCGCGCAATAAAAGCCGGATCGAACTGCGGGCTGCTCTTGTAGGCGTCGTCGTAATTGACATTGACACTTACGTTGGCGTTGTATTTCGCCCCTTCATGCTTGAGGTGCATAAAGCCGTCATATCCACCCAGGCTTGCGTTTACCTTGTCCTCAGACGGATATCCCGTATCCTGACCGTCATACACCCAACCACTCACCAGGGGGACCTGGGGCGCACGATCCGTCAGCATGGCGATGTCGCGGATGAGCATTTCGCTTTGGGCAAACGTGGTGCGTGGTTTCGCTTCTGTCTTGTACTTTCCTGCGATCATGAAAAGTAATTTGTCGTCGTAGTAATTGGTGGGAATGGCGGGCATCCGCTGGCGCACAATTTTGGCCCCAACCAGCCAATCGACCGGCGCGGAGCCGTGACCGCGGAAAAAATCGAACCGGCATCGCGGAGTTTGACCTACCAGCAAATTCGGGGTGCGTTCGTTGCCGCAATTGGGCGCAGCGCCATCGTTCATGTTGTAGCAGCGGCCACCGTCTACTCTGAAGGTTTGCACGGTGCCGATCCGTGCGTGGCGGTTGCCGTTGGGGCCGCTGATCTCAGCCTCGGTGGCATCCATGAACGCGGTCACTTCCATGACCGCTCCAACGCTGGGCCCGCCAACCATGGCCACGGGCAGGAATTTCCAGAGGCGTCCAAAATACGGATCATCGGGCAGATGGGTCGCTTTTGCATTTCGCAGCTCGACCAGTTCCCCACCGTCGCGGCCGTGTGCCATCCACGCAGCACCATCTTCTTCGCGAACGGTGGCAAGGTTGGACAAGCCTACTTCGATCAGCTGGAACTCAGGATGTTCAACGACATTTTCCAGGGTTACTACCATGGAGAGGCCGTCGATCACATACTTTATGTGAAAGCTTGCTGCGGGCCGGCCATCGTGTGCAACATCGAAGCCAAAATCGGCGACGCGCTCGGTTTTGCTGATGGAAGACGGGCTAACTGGTAAGGTGAGGTAAGATCGCGGCTGCAGGCGGCATAGGATGGCGGAGATAGGTTGAGCCTCGTCTTCTCCCCAGATGTATTCATCGCCAATTTGGTATCGGTACGGCAGCCCATCTTTTTGATCAAAAGTGACTGACAGTTCAGCCGACCGAAGCACCAGAGGCGAACCGGGAGCACTTCGAATCTTCCCGTCCTTACCGATTGGATCCGCGAGGCCTTGGGTTCCGGCGATTGCGGAGAGTGCGTTCCAGCCCGCCAAGCCGGCCGTTCCGGATAGGAACTTCCTACGATTGATCACTTACGAACTCCGTCCCGCCCGTGTCTACCTCTCGTTCCCTTTGCGAGATCACCAGGGATTCTGCTCCTTTTAGGTCCCTGCTATGTAGTTCCCAGGTCACGACCAATGGTGGACCATTGCTCGATGAATGGCTGCGCAATATGTCCATTTTGCTGGACGGGAGTATCCCAGGTAAATACGCCGCCCTGATCCGTAAGCTTGCGGGTAAATTTCAGCACCTGATCGACCGGGAACCTTGGCTTGCCTAAACCCCATTCCTCACCAAGATGACTGAGAACATGCAGCTGGGTTCCGTCGTAAATGCCGTCTTTAGGCTTGTTGAAGGAGATTTGATCGGGTAAGTCGATTTCGCCGGCGGTGTAATCTTCAAACGCGGAGATGGAGTGAACGTGGTGGAAGACGCCGGGATTGAAAGCCAGCGCGCTGTCCGGGTTCCCTGCCCGAGCCGCGGCTGCGAAGGTGATGAAGTTCGGAGCTGGTGTGCGGTACATGGTATTTGGCCAGTAGGCGCCGTCAAACCACCAGCCTGAGACCTTTTTACCCCAGCGCTCAGACCATTCGCGAATAATCTCCTGCCACTTGATCTGAAATTCGCTGTTGCGGTACGGGCCTCGTTGCCATTCGAGCGCTTTGATTGCAACTGGATCTTTATCCGGAGCTCCGGATGGAAGGTAGACCATCAACTTCACGCCGCGACGGTGATGCGCTTCATACAGATCTGCAATTAGATCTCTTTTGGAGCATTTGCTTGGCCGAATGCCGACGATGCGGTCATAGGTCGCATTAGGGGAAAGGTAGTATCCGGAGTTTTGGCCGATACTGATGAGGTGATATCCCGCTCCCGCGCCCTTGACCTGATCGGCCAGCCCCTCGACATCAAAATGATCGATGAGGTCGTTCCACTTGGCCAGCGTCATTTCTTTTTCGTTCTGGCCCTGGATCCAATCTGCAAGATAGTGAGTCATGATTCCCCACCTGGCTTGCTTCATCCAGACCGCTCTGCTGGCTGCGCGTTCCCGGGCGGCTGTCCGGCTGTCGTCCATTCCGGAATCAGGCTTTTGGGCAGCTGCCGAGGAGCCCAATTGCAAAGCCGCTGCCGCGGGAAAGACAGAGCGCAAGAACGACCGCCGGGACCAACGGTCTAGTAGTTCCATTGCATGAATCTCCCTATCAGATATATCCGGCCAATACCGGAGATATGCTTTGCGTGCCGTGTCGTACGCCAGGATCAGAAAGTAAGCTTGACAGCGAACTGAAGCTGCCTTGGCGTTCCCACCAGACTACTTACAACACCCGCGGTGGTGTCTCCGAGATTCGAGTCGGGTACTCCATAGTTGATGATGTTAAACACGTTGAACGCTTCTGCCCGGAACTGCAAGGAAACCGACTCCGTGAAAGGAAACGTCCGAAAGACGGAAAGATCATCATCGTAGGTTGCGGAGGAGCGCATCGAATCCCGTCCTACATCCCCATAAGAAAACTGGGGAGTGCTGAACGCAGCGGGGTTGTACCATTCATTCTTTGTGGGTTTCGCAGGCGTAGGATTGCCAACCAGGTTGGGTCGACCGTAGCCACCACCGCTTATTCCAATATTGGCGATATCGCCAGGAACCTGCATGGTATAGACCTGCCCGCTCGCAAGTTGGGCTACGGTGTTGACCTGCCAGTTGCCGAGGATCTGGGACGCAATCCCAGAGGTTAAATACTGCTTTCCTTTGCCGAAGGGCAATGCATACAGTGCGGAGACCGAGACAAATTGCGGTTGGTCGTACGCTGATACGCTTCGATTCGATGCGGGATCATAGAAATTCTGGACTGCAGATCCACCACCCGGACCATTTTCTGCTCCGTAGAGACCGCTGCCGCCAAGGTCGATCGACTTAGACCAGGTGTATGAGACCAGGAACTGCAGACCGTTCGTGTAGCGATGTTCCAACTCTGCCTGCAGAGCATTGTA
Source organism: uncultured Acidobacteriaceae bacterium (assembly GCA_963743365.1). GTDB lineage: Bacteria > Acidobacteriota > Terriglobia > Terriglobales > Acidobacteriaceae > PALSA-350. The sequence goes on along the minus strand of CAVUQE010000028.1, from coordinate 465,459 downwards.
GCTAGCATTCCCGGTAAATTGGTCCCACTCAAACGTACTCTCATAGGGGTATGGCCTGCGGGCATTCACCTGATCCACAGTTCCCGGCCCGGGTGTCACCGCGCCGTTGGCGACGCCAGAGTAATCGGTACGGTGGGTCGTGCTTCCGACATAACCGAGCTTCAGCACTGTTTGCTGATTGAATGTCTGTTCAACCTGCAGATTAAACTGCTCCGAGTAGGTGGGCTTGTTGTTTTGGCTGGAGTAGTAATTGTATTGAGTAAATGGCGAACCCGTCGTAAGCGGCGTGCCCACGGTGGTCAGTGCGTTGGCCGTATCTACCAGCGGCGCACCGGTCTGGTTGTAGTTGTTGTACACCGACGCCGAGCTGGGCCAGGAACCAATGCCGTTCTGGAAAGTCTGGTTCCATCCGTTGAGGGTATCGTAGACGATGCCAAAACCGCCGCGCACAACAGTCGTGGGTGCAGCCTGATAGGCGAACCCAAAGCGGGGCCCCCATAGTGTCCAGACTGGGTGAGGCGCATAGGTGGGATTGGGGGCGAGGATGATATGACTGCCGGCGACAGAACCATCATTGCCCAGAGTTTGATCAAGGTTGGTTTGGGCATCCGTCGAAGGGCCGGGGATACATGGAGCACTGCCGCTGACAATACATGCCGGCGGCAGCTTTCCGCCGCCTATCTCATAATTTCCGGTATCGAAATTAAAGCCACTGTTCAAGCCGGCAGTTAGATTGGGCTGGTTGAGATGGTCGTAACGCAGGCCAAGATTGATGGTCAACCGCGGCGTCATTTTCCAGGAATCGCCGGCATAGACGGCCCAGGTGGGAATGTTGTACTTGATCGTATTGTTCAAGTCGAAAGAACCGGATGCCGGGTAGCCCAAGAGCGCAGAGGCCAGCGAATTGCCCGTTGTTCCCTCGTTGTCAGGATCGGCTGTCTGGTCATTGGCGAAGCTCAGCGTCTGGCCGGAGCCATGGGAGGAGCGGTACTGAGTCAGGTAGAACTCGCCGAAGGTCAAAGTATGGCGGCCGAGTTGCCAGTTCAGGGTGCTGCTCACCGACCAGGATGAATTTCTCCGCAGCTGGGTGCTGGATAGGCCTGCGTCGCCGTAGGGCGAACTCAGCGAGACATCCAACGGGCCATAGGTACTCAGGCCAGGAAAGCCCGCGTTGGTCAGCGGGCCGAAGCCTGCCTTAGGAGTGCTGTTGAAGACAAAGGCCCTGCTGGCACGGCCCCCGGCCACATTCAAGAGTAGATTTGGCCTGAAGACATGGGTGATTCCGCCGCCAAGATTCAAACCATCGAACGACGTTACCGATTGCACGCTGTTGGTCGACGGCAGACTCTGGTTAACGAACATGTTATTCCAGCGGAAGAAGATGGTGTCTTTGCTCGTCACCACCTGGTCGATGCGACCCTGGTAGTTATTATTGTTGTTCGTTTCCGAGGCCGTGAGTTGCTCGTTGTAGGTAGAACCACTCAAGTTAGGCTGATCGAAGTAGGCCTTAATATAAGCCTGCATTGCTGGATTGATGCGAGCCGCGGGGATCACGCTACCGGGGAAGGCCGTTCGGGTATACCCCGTACCGCCCGCGTTGACAGTGGTGGTCGCGGGATCGTAGATCTGGGTAAAGCCGATGGACTGTGAGAAATCTCCGTTCACTTCTGCAGGGGTGGGGACGTCATACAATCGATTCGACGATTGGCTATATCTCCAACCCTCGTAGGCAAAGAAGAAGAAGGTCTTGTTTCTGCCGTTGTAGAGCTTGGGGATCCAGACAGGGCCGCCGATGGCGCCGCCAAATTCGTTTTGGCTAAAAGGAGCGGGCGAGGCGGGAGCACCCGATCCATTGAAGTCGGTGAACGAATTGCGGGCGTCAAAGACAGCGTTGCGGGCGAACTCCCAGCCTGAACCGTGGAACTGGTTGGTGCCGGACTTGGTAACCAGGTTCACCACACCACCTAGCACAGACCCGAACGCGGGGTCGTCGTCGTGGGACTGAACCTTGAACTGGCTGATTCCATCGATGATCGGCAAGATGGTATAGGTCGTTGTCCTAAAGTCGGTGTTGACTACGCCATCCAGCAAATAGAGGGTTTCCCGGTTTTGTTGACCATTGATCGAAGGGTTTTGCGCGGAGCTTCCAGGAATAGCGACCGTGGAGCCGTCATCTGTCCCGAGATTCGCGCCCTGGCTGGTGCTGATGGGCGTTGCTCCCGGGGTGAGCGTCAGCAGCTGGGTGAAGTTTCTTCCATTCAGGGGAAGAGCGTTTACCGTCTCTCCGGCAATGACTGTACCTAAGACTGCGTCGGATGCCTGCAGCAGCTCGGATTGGGCGCTGACGGTTACTGTTTGGCTGGTACCGCCTACCTGTAGCTGCTCGTTGAGGGTAAGGCCCTGATTGACTAAGAGCTTGATCCCGCTGATTGTTTTGGTCTCGAATCCTTGCTTGGAGATGACGAGCTGATAGTTGCCAGGCGGCAGCAAAGACAAGATGTAAGCCCCGGAGGCTCCCGAGGTAACGGTTCTTTGGGCTTGTGTATCGGTATTGACTACCTCAATGGCCGCTCCAGGCTCAACACCCCCACTGGGATCGGTGATGGTCCCGGATATCTGGCTTGTCGAATTTTGCGCGACCGCAAGGAACAGTCCTCCTTGCACCAAAAACACCAGGGCGACCGCTACAGAAGCTCTCATTAAACGCATAACATGGTCTCCGGCCGAAAAGGTTTTTCACAAATTGACTTCTTACTTCAGCAGCTCGCATGAGCCGTTTGATCTGATTGCGTCTAGAGCGCGTATTGGTAATCGAGAAACTTTTCTGGCGGTACGGTAGGGAGAGAGTATTCACCAATCGATCCGAGCAGGGTCGGAAAACGCCGCGTCCGTTGCTCAGGAGCAACTTCTCTGTCTCGCTATGATTCCGGGTACCGTGCTGCTTCAGCAGCAATCGTGGCCGAGCCAAATCTTACCGGAAAGCAGATTCGTACAAGCGTCGCAATGGATCATCCTATGCCGTAATCTAGCGCGATACGACCTCGCGGGTCAAGCACTGGTTAAATGTATACACCACTCTATCTCAGGAATAAGCGGGTGAAACACTCGGGAATCAACAGAAGCTCCTCGGACGGATTTGGTACGGCCAATAAATGTTTCAGTGACTGGCTTTATTTAGAAACGGCTTGAGGAAACTTTTTTGCCTATCCATGCGTCGGGGTGATGGACCGGGCCGTAGCGGACATGGCTCTTGGGTTTCCCCTCGGCTTGCTTCTACGATTGAGAATGGTTCAGTTTTCAGGGTTGAGCGGTTCTGTTGTTCCTTCGCTGATCGGCAACCCAAGTCAATGCCTGCACTGTCGTTGTATCGTCGGGTTTCAGCGCGAGCGCACGCCGAAGATCCTGTTCCCCACCATCCAGGTTTCCCGAATGACACTCAGCCAGGCCAAGGTGCTGATAGAGGTCTGCCTGCAAGGCACACGATTGGCATATCTCCAGGGCCTTTCCCAGCGCTGTGATTGCGGTGTTCCAATCGCTGGCCTGCATGGCAGCGTAGGCCTGGTTGCCAAGGTTCTTTGCCTGGTCGAGCCGGTCTCTCTGTGCCTGTAGATTTTTGAACCTGGCAAGAAATTCTGCGGACGCCGCCGGATCAGTGTCTCGCAAGGCTTGGGAGAGCGCGTAGACCGCCTGCTGATCGTCCGGATTGATGGCAACCGCACGGCGCCACATTTCGATCGCTTCCTGTGGCCGTGCTTGCAGATCCAGACTTTTACCCAGGAGGAAGCATGCTTCGAAATTGTTTGGTTGGCTGGAAACTACTTTCCGCAACAATGGTGTTGCCGCGGCCGGGTGGTGGTTATCCAGTTCGAAGGAACCCCACAGAAATGAGGTTTCTGCATTTTGCGGATCAAGACGGCTTGCGGCTGCAAATTCTTCCCGGGCTTCGGGGATGCGGCCCATATCCGACAAGAGACGGGCGCGATTGAGGTGCGCGGCGGCGGCCCCGGGGGCCAGGCGCTCCGCCTTAGTCGCTTCTTTGAGCGCGCCGGAAAGGTCTTTTGCGTCCGCCAGGGCAATCGCGAGATCGAGATGGGCCTCTGCCGAACCGGGCTCCGCTTCGACTACACGCCTGAATAAGAGGGCCGCATCGCCGTCTTCTCCGAGACGCGCCTTTACTTTTCCCAGTAGCGTCAACAGAGGGACATTTTTAGGCGAGAGCAAGACTGCCTTCTGCAACGGAACCTCGGCTTCGGCCAATCTGCCCTGGGCAGCCAATTGCTTGCCTTGGCTGTAAAGTGCATCTGCCGTGCTTGCATTATCTGTGTTGGGAACGGACATCAGAGCGGCAACAGCTTCACCGGAACAGGCGAGAGAGCCTGCGAGTGTCAACAATAAACAGCAGCATGAAAAGCACGATAGACAAATTGTTCTCAGCCGAGAGCGTCTCATTGGATGCAACCTGCCCGACAGTATGCCGGCCGGTCCCGTCGGCCTGCGAGACCCGACGCAGCCCTATACTACCAAAGGCATCCATGAGAACCTCCCGTTCGATCGTGCAATCCATCCTAACCGTAGCAGCGTTTTTGGCGCTCTCAGGGATTGCACAGTCGACGCCACCAGTTGGCTCGGGCGTTGCCGCGCCACCTCAATCCGGCGCGAGCACGGGTCCTGCCAGCGCAGCTGTCTATGATGCGCACCACCGCCCCATCACTGCCGGAGGATTCGTAGCTTCAGGTCCGAGAATCTTTGCTGATACGACAAAAGCTGCTGGTCTTACTAGCTGGCAGCACGAATCAGGGTCACCCACCAAGCGCTACATCATCGACACTGTCGGATCAGGCGTTGCGTTACTCGACTACGACAACGATGGCTGGCTCGACATTTACCTGGTGAACGGCGGCACCTATGATGCGCAGGCGGGTAGGAAAGCGGCTCCTCAAGCTGCGCTGTTCCACAACAATCACGATGGAACCTTCAGCAATGTGGCCTCCAAGGCCGGAGTCACCAATGATCGATGGGGTTTTGGAGTGGCGGTCGGGGATTACGATAACGACGGCTGGCCTGACCTGTATGTGACGAACTTCGGAGAAAACAGGCTTTACCACAATAATCACGATGGCACGTTCACCGATGTTGCGGCCAAAGCTCACGTCCAGGTGGGGACATGGTCAACCGGCGCCACCTTTGGCGACTATGATGGTGACGGAAAACTCGATCTCTTTGTTCCTGGCTACGTAAAGTTCGATTTCAGCCACCCTCCCGAACCAGGCACGCCGTCGACTTCGTTTTACACCTGCCAATTCCGCGGAATCGTTGTGTCATGCGGGCCTCGCGGCCTGGAGGGGGAGAGGGATCACTTATTCCATAACAATGGAGACGGTACTTTTACCGATGTTAGCAACGAGGCGGGTGTGGGCGACCCTCATCGCTACTATGGGTTTACCAGCTTATTCGCGGATGTGAATAACGATGGCAAGCCGGACCTGCTGGTGACCAACGATTCGACTCCGAGCTATCTTTATCTCAATGACGGGCATGGGAAATTCGTCGATACCAGCGATGCCTCGGGCTTTGCTTACAACGGAGAAGGACGCGAAATCGCCGGCATGGGATTAGCCGCCGGCGACTACCTGAATAACGGCCGCCTGGATTTGGCGGTGACAAATTTTTCCGATGATTACAAGGTGCTCTACCGCAACGATGGTAAAGGGCAATTTACAGATGTAAGCTCGCCAGCGGGTATTGCGGACGTGTCTATGCCTTTCCTCGGATGGGGGATCGGATTCATGGATTACGACAACGATGGGTGGATGGACCTATTCATGGTAAACGGCCACATCTATCCGGCCGTCGATGCGCAGAAATGGGGAACAAGTTACCGGCAGCGGCCGCTCCTTTTCCATAACGTTCGCGGCCATACCTTTTCGCTCGTTCCTGCAGTAGAGGGTTCTGGGCTGGCCATTGTGACATCCGGCAGAGGAGCAGCTTTTGGAGATCTATTCAACGACGGCAAGATCGATGCGGTGATCAACAACCTTGACGGCATACCGAGTTTGTTACGCAACGTGCATGGTGATCACCATGCCTGGCTGGACTTGAAACTGATCGGGGGACCGAAGAGCCCACGAGATGCCGTAGGGGCTACGGTGCTATTGACAGCCGGGGGAATGACACGGCGCCAGGATGTTCTGAGCGGAGGCAGTTTCATGTCGTCTAACGACCAGCGCGTTCACTTCGGTCTTGGCGATCTGCGGACCATTGATGGGCTCGAGATTCGATGGCCCAGTGGGGCGGTTGAGCAGATCAAGATTGCCCGGCTCAACGCAATTTATACCATTCAGGAAGGAACGGGAATCTTAAGTGTTACAGATGCGAAGGGCGCGGTCCCGCGGCGACCAGAAACCGGAACTAAATAAGATCCCCGAGAAAAGACTGCGCAACGCCGGCTAACTGTGGTTAAGGACCAGCACTTTAGCAGAACGCGCCGGCAACTCCATCGTTATTGTTCCCGGTTCCCTGACGCCCAGGCTGGCGCCGCTCCAGAAGTCTGAGGTGGATGCTCGCGTCTGCTGCAAAAACGAGATGGACCGGGGATGATCTTCACGATTGAAGAGGAAGATCATGGTTTCCTTTTCCCGGGTGAGCCTGCCGACACTCAGGTCCTGATCCTCAAACCTGGCAGCCAATCCGGAGGGCGGGAGGAGCTTACGCAAAATCTGCAGTCGCGCTTCCGGTATATCCGGTAGGTTATCCCCGGAGAGTATCGCGCCACCAGAGGCCAAAGCCGCCGACGCGTGGAAGAGGTATTCATTTTCCGGGAGATTTCCGGTAAGCAGGACGCAATCCGGATCATTCCACCACAAAACGCCATTCTGCCAGTTGCGGGTGAGTGTTTCGAAGGCGTCTTCGGCAAAACTTTTCCATGCACGACCGATGTCGTTGGAACTCCGCGAACCTGAAATCAAGCCCAGAGATGGCCACAGTGGATGGTTGCAACCGAGCAGATAGGCATTTTCACCCGCGCCTCTCCAGACCGCTTCCATGCCCAGCCGATAGGCTTCGACGCGCGTCTTGGTGGGATCGTAATGGTGGCCGCCCTGCATCGCTCCCCAAAAATTCGCATCCAGTTTGAAGTACTGGCAGCCCCATTTTTCTTTCATCGTACGGAAGACCATTTCCAGATATTTTTGCGCCTCGGGATGTGTTCCATCCAACGCGTACCATGGGCCGTGCCAACCGCCAAACGTTACCCTGTCGGAGCGAAGCGGTTGGCCGGAGTCATCCTGAATAAACCATCCCGGATGGTCGCGAAAGAGCCTGGATTTTTCTTCGGCAATAAATGGAGCAACCCAAATTGCAGGCTGAGATCCCTGTTCACGTATGGTTTGTAGAACATCCTGAATGCGGCCGCCGAAGGCCGGCCCCGTCTCCAGCCAATCGCCATCGTATGGCTCGTAACCCTCGTCTATCTGGAGATACTTCAGCGCGGGCAAGTTTTTCTGGATAAAGTTCAGATTGGTCTTCACCTCATCTGCAGTGACACTGGTGCCGACAATACCGGTCGCGCCTGCTTGCATATACCAGGAGCACCATCCTGTAGGGGGCTGGGCGGGATGCCTGGAAGGATGATTTTCGATCATGCGATGAGTCAGTCGGCTCAACAGCTCTTCCCGGCTGTCGCCTCTTGCCAGCAATACCTCTTCCAGCTTCCACACTTCTCCCGGGTTGATAGCAACGCCGTCGGCATCGACAACAACATCCAGCTGCCCCTCTCGCACGTCGAACTTGCCGGAAAAGCGGTGGCAGGAAGTAAACGCAACCAGCATTCGGCGCTGTTGCGGAGGGGACAGCATGACCAGCCCATAGTAGGTCTTCGCTCCCGGCGGCTGGGGAAGTTTATAGTGAACCGCGTCCAGGTAAATGCTGGAGGGCTGCGGCTTCGCCAAAGTGCCAGTTGTCTGGCTCAACATGGTGAAGCCTTCCCCGTAGAGCTGCGTCTCCGGCGGGAAGGTGTACCGCAAAGAGAAGAGCACGACCTCTTTGATCCTCACCGGCAACGTTCCATGATTCATCAGCTGGGCACGATATAGATCGCCGGACTGATGCACGGTGAGAGAAACCTGCTTGGCCTCGGCCGAATTCTCCTCGGTCACGACCCGCCCTGCAGTGCGCGATAGGCCGCTTTGCGGCGCGGCCTGTGCATTTACGGCGAACCATTTTGCCTGCAAAGCGAGCGAGGCGGCGCTGACGGCTAAAAATTTTCTTCTTGTGGTCATGATTCTTTATTCAATGTATCTCAGCGAACGGCAAGCACAAGACGGGCCTTCGGCCGGTACGGACACCGGAACGCCCTGGAAAAGGCCAGCGTGGACGAAGACATTGTTCCCTTCGCGACCTTCCTTGCCGGGCTCGTGCGGCAACGGCTGGCGGGCGAGCCCCTACCGGGGATTCCGAAATCGTGACTGGGAGTTCAATTTACTATTGAGTCTGCTGAGAGGTTTTTGCTGTGACTCATGTCATCTCGACTGTTGCCGCTCGCGTGCTGGGATCGCTGGTGGAAAAGGAAATTACTACCCCTGAGTACTATCCGCTCTCTTTGAATGCGCTGGCCAACGCCTGCAACCAGAAGAACAACCGCGAGCCGGTGATGAACCTGGATGAGGACCAGATCCGGCAGGCGCTGCATCAACTGGAAGACGACGGGCTGGCCGGCGCGGCGCGGGGCCTCGACAGCCGGGTTGCCAAGTACGAGCACCGGTTGCAGGAGGTGTTCAACTTTACCCGTGGAGAGATCGCCGTGGTGTGCGTGCTGCTGCTGCGCGGGCCGCAGACCCCGGGCGAGTTGCGCGGGCGGGGGGAACGCATGCACCGCTTTGAGGAGTTGAGCGATGTGCAGTCGACGCTGCAGAGGTTGATGCAGAGGGAGCCTCCGCTGGTTAAGGTGCTTCCCCGCCAACCGGGCACCAAGGAAGCTCGCTACGCGCATTTGTTCTCGGGCGAACCGGCTGAAGGGTTTGGGAACAGCGAGGTTGCTGAGCCTGCGGGGACGGGGCCTGGTTTGGCTCAGATGGAAGCAGAGATTGCGGCGCTGCGGGAAGAAGTGGCGGAGCTGCGGGCACAGGTAGAGAAGGTGCTGCGGCTGGTAGAGTGAGGATTTGTAACTGCTTCTGCTCTAGTTCTCTTCCCGAAGATTTCTGTTCCCAATGAGGGCAGACGAGCAGGATCCGTTATCCCACTCAAGCCAAAGGACGGCTTGACCCCGATTTCCTGCCACGCCGTGCTGGAGAGGTCCGCGTGTGCGCCTTTCATTAAGGAAAGGCGCATGGAGTGAATCAACGCCACAAACCTCTGCAGGAAATCCGGGCATGGGGCACTCAGCGTTCTTGGTCCGGACAGGGCCCACCTGGGTTTTCTCGGAGGAGCAACGGATCCGCGGATATCCGTCCCTGCTTTAGCGGTGGCTTAGGCGCAGGCTTTGCCAGCTGGCGTCGGTGGTCCAGCCTCCGTCGATGGGAAGAGCCTGGCCGTTGATGAATCCGCTTTGTTCCGGGTCGGCGAGGAAGAGGATGGCGCGGGCGATGTCGTCCGGGGTGGCAAAGCGGCCCATGGGATTGACTCCGATGATGTCTTCATCGGTGTAGCTTCCCGTTGCCTGATCGGCTTGATCCATCTCTGTTTTGACCCAGCCAGGACAGACGGCATTGCAGCGCACATTGCGCCCTCCCCACTCTGAGGCTAACGTGCGGGTGAGCCCGATCAGGCCGTGCTTGGAAGCGTTGTAAGCGGCGCGGTCGGCAATGCCTGCGAGTCCGGCGATCGAGGCCACATTCACGATGCAGCCGGAGCGCTGCTGCAACATCACTTTCCCGAAAGTACGCGCAAGAAGAAAGGGCGCGACCAGGTTTACTTCCAGAACGCGGCGAAAGGTCTTTACGTCTACCGTCTCCGCCGCGGCAATGGAACTGATGCCGGCGTTGTTGACCAAAACGTCGGCCCGGTTCCAGCGCAGGCGTATCGCTTCGGCAGCCGCTTCGACCAGCGATTCATCGGAGATGTCGCCGGTAAAGTCCGCGGCATCGCAGCCGATGGCGCGGATGCTGGCCAGCGTTGCGGTGCAGGGTTGCAGATCGAGCAGGGCAAGTGAATAGCCCGCGACGGCGAAGATCTCGGCGGTGCGGCGGCCGATACCCTGGGCCGCTCCGGTGATGATGGCTAGTTTCATGGGTGAGAAGACTCCGTTTTCCAAGTTACAAGAGTACGGGATGGAAGAGATCAGGTAATCATGGGCGCTAACCCCGGGTAATGAGCGCAGGGGTTTTCCCTTTGGTTTAATCTGACCGGAGGCTTGATAATGACCGGCGGGGCCATCGATGAGCAGGGACATGACGGGCGATGAGATGGAAGGGCGGGCCTTGATGCTCTATGACGGTCTGTGCGGCGTGTGCAATCGTGCCGTGCAATGGGTGATCAAGCGCGACCATGGCGATCGATTTCGCTTCGCCCCACAGCAGTCTGCTTTAGCCGTGGCCATACTTTCCCGGAACGGGATCGACCGCGAAGCGATGCTCCAGAGCAATAGCGTTTACATGGTGCTCGATGTTGGTTCGAAAAATGAGAGGTTGTTGACGCAGTCGGACGTGACAGTGAGCATGCTGATGCTGCTGGGCGGCCGCTGGCGGATATTGGGAAAGATGCTGCGCGCGGTGCCGGTGTCTGTGCGCAATTTCGCGTATCGCCTGTTCGCGCGGAATCGCTATCGGCTGACGCGCCAGTACGAAGTTTGCCCTCTTCCGCCGGAAGCGGTGCGGATGAAGTTCGTTGGCTGATTTTGTTACGCGGCGACCGGAACCGCCGCGTGAATCCGCATGGGCTGCCGCTTCCAATAGGTCAAGGAACGCCACAACCACTCGACCGGCCCAAACTCGAAGTAGCGCAACCAGATCGAGCTGAAGGCCATATTGAAGATCCACATCGCAGCCACGGCATAGTAGATCTTGTGGTACTCCACGTAGCCGTACCAGTGCCAGGGTCCCCAGACGTAAATCACCTTCATGGTGATGCTGGTGAGCAGATAATTCGACAGCGCCATCTGTCCCACCGCCGCGACCCGTGGCAGTAGCCACTTGAAGGCTCCCGCCTTCAGCAGGAGCAAGAGCAACGCCGCATTTCCCAACGCGCCGGCAACGCGCGCCAAGTCATAGGGGATGTAGACCCAGAGCAAGGTTTTGAAGATGTCGAAGTGGAGGGCCCAGGCCTTCCATGCGGTGAAACCGCTGATGCCCCACGATAGCGATAGCCCGATCAGGGCGATCCAGGCGTAGGTCTTCGTACGCAAGCGGCCGGGTAGAAATCCATTCTTAAGCAACGCCATGCCGAGAAGCATCATGCCCACCCAGTCGCCGAAGCCAAAGTAGGAGCCTTTGAGCTCGCCCATCAAGACGTTGTGCGCTTCGTGCCCCTGGGCCTTCCAGTAGCCCTGTTGCATGGCGGCAATGTCCTTGGCCCTCTTCGCCGGACTCATCCGCCAACGGTCCTGCGCATCTCTCCACTGCTTCAGGGCGTCCTGGTCATCTTCGCTGAGCGGCTGGTGTTGCGCGAGCTTGGCGTTGGCCTGGGCCGCACCGTCTCTTGCCCCGGCCCAAATCTGGTACCGAGCATTGACCCCCAGGGCGCTGTTGATAGCCAGCAGGATCCCGGCCACCCACATCAGCCTGCACACACGCACGTTGCGAAAGGGAAAGAGAAAGAGGAGGACGGCCAGGCCTCCGGAGCATTCGCGCCGTCATCTTGGCCCTGGTTGGCGCGCGTTGATTGCTGGCCATCTTTTCATTTGGGCGCATGGAGAGCAAGTGAAATTACCCGCTGTCGTCGATTTCGTTGCGGAGAGCGGCAGAGCCAGGTTTGCTGCAGCACTTATTCATCTCTAGGGCCACCTGAATCCAACGGAGAACGCGGCCAGTTGCTTTCGAGCTGTATCCTCATCTCGAGCGGAGAATAGTGACGCTGCGCGCACAAACTCAGAAAACTCGCGCTTAGCCTCGTCGGAAATGAGCCTCAGAAACTGCTCGACCACGAGCCGCTCGCGTTCTGAGACGAGCAGTTTGAGATCTAACCCCAACAAGAATGCGGAAGCAAGATTTACATCTGCCAGCTCGGCAAAGAAGACTTCATCGGAGAAAATGCGGTCCGTATCTGCCTCATATAGCGTCAGAAGCTCGCGCAAGTCTGTCAGGTCTTTTACGCGACCTTGCGGATCATCCATAAATGCGACGATCTTGAGCAAGGCAAGGACCACCGGGGGGATAACCCTGGAGTCCGTCCCAAGTGCCGGCATGTCGATAGCGCTTTTGAAAACATGCTCGAAGCCAACAAGACTCATGACCATATCGCTGGCCGGCCAAGTGATTTGCCCGGCCCGACGCAATTGCACCCCAGCGGGAATGATGTCGAGAACTGCACCAGCTGGGCTAAGCCATCGGTGCTCCCTGCGCTTCTCCTGCTTCCACCCCTTCTTAGACAGCTCAGCTTGCATCAAGTTGAAATCTTCAAAGTCAAGGGCTACGGCTAAATCGATATCCCGGGTATAGCGGTCCCGATTGGGATAGAAAGCCTGGAAAGCCACAGCTCCAATGATCACTGCTTCTGTATGTCTGTCGCGGCAGATGTCGTTCAATTCACTTAACGCTGCAAGTTGAGCCTCAGAGAGTCTCATGAGAGCTCCGAAGGATCACTTTTTCCAATTCGGCAGCGGCTTCGTGTGCCCGCGGGTCGGAGGAGTACATGAGCTCGCAGTAAATGAGCCAGGGATGAGCGAGCATCTTTCCATCTACCGCTTTCCAATAGGGGACCTGGCCGAAGCCTTTCAGCAGGATGACTGCCCCATCCCGGTCCGGCATCAGCCGAAGCTTCTTGAGGACAGCGGGCGTTGCATCGGCGATGAAAATTGGCGTTTCTTCGCCGCGATAAAAGTGGGTCAAGATATCCGCAGCAGGACCACCGGTCAATGACCATGGTGTGTTCGTCTGTTTTAAGACGTCGCCAAGCTGGCGTATAAATTTGTCCGCGTTTTGCTCCTGAGAGCGAAACCGATTCACCAGGAGGCTGGGCCGCATCACCCGGCTATATCCTTGCAGCAGGACATCTTTTGCCTTGTCCTCGACGAAGGTGATTCGACCGTCGTGCATGCGAAGAAGCCCCTCATTCACTAGCTGTTGCCGGACCTGCGCGGCCTTGCTCTTGCTGATTCCTGCGACTTCGGCGAGGCGGCGCACAGTCCATTTGGTGTTGATGGGATTGGCGGCGAAGGCGAAGAGCGCCTTCACGTTTGGCGCAGATAACGAGGAAGCCTTATCGACCTTCGCAGTTTCCGGCTGGCCGACGATGGTCCGTTCGAAGTTCTTTCCGAGCTTTAGATGGATGTTTCCAGCGCCATCGACGAAGTTGATTCCTGCTTCAAGAAGGCGCTCTGCAGAAGGTCTCGGAATGTATCGCGCGACCAGAAGAGGCAGTTTCTTTTCAACTTTTGCCGATCGGTTTAAGTGCGCGATCACGGCGTTCAAGGTGGAACGGTCAAGGTAGGAGCGTTTGACTTCAACCAGGAAATCATATGGTTTGCCGGCTGCGCGCAGTTGCAGCACGCCGTCCCACTCTTGACCGTGAGCAGGACGGAAGTTGGCCTTGTTGATGAAATCCAGGGAGCGTAGTTGGCGCAGGGTTTCTGATGGGAAGGAGCCGGGCATGTCCTTATTATGGGGGTGTCCATTAGTAATGGACAAGCGGGAAATGAGGACAAGGCTAGGCTTAGCGTGTCACTGTTTCTTGCCTGGCGCGGTTTCTCCAGTCGTCGATGGCGTTGCGGATGGCGGCGGGGGCCAGGTTGCTGCAGCGCATCTTGTATGCGGGTATGCCGCCCAGGGCCTCGGCTACTGCCTGCTCGGTGATGGAGTAGGCCTCGTCCACCGTTTTGCCTAATACCATTTCTGTGGCCATGGAGGAACAGGCGATGGCGACGGCGCAGCCCATGCACTTGAACTTCACTTCTTCAATGATGTTGTGGCCGATGCGCAACGAGATCAGCACGGTGTCGCTGTCCAGCGTGCTCTTGACCAGGGCCTTGCCGGAGGGGTCAGTTACGCTGCCGACATTGCGCGGATTGGCGTAATGGGTGAGTACCTGCTCGCTATACAAGGCCTATCCCCGTGGTTGAAGCGTGCAGCAGCAAAGCTTATGATAACCCCTTATAGATGTTCTCAGACCTCTATACCAAAGCGGCCGAACTCGCCTCCCAGGGTCAACCTTTCGCCATCGCTACGGTGGTTCGGGTGGAAGGCTCTTCTTCGGCCCGGCGCGGCTCCAAGGCCATTATCGATTCGCTGGGGAAACTGCTGCTGGGATGGGTGGGCGGCGGGTGCGCGGAGAGCGCCGTGCGCAGCGAAGCCATCAGCTGCATCGAAACCGAGAGACCGCGGATGCTCACCGTGGATATGAGCGATGAGCAACTGGGCGTGGGCATGCCGTGCGGAGGGACCATGGATATCTTTATCGAGCCCGTTCTGCCCAAGCCGGAACTGCTGATCGTAGGTCACGGACGCATCGCGGAAACGCTGGCCGTGCTGGGCGACCTGATGGGGTTTACCATCACGGTCAACGATCCAGCGGCCGACCGAAGCGCCTTCCCGCAGGCAGAGAGACTGGTCACCGAAGATTTCGATCTCACCGAGACCCCCATTGGGCCAAAGTCCTTCGTGGTCATTGCCACGCAGCATAAGCGGGATCATCTGTGGCTGGAAAAGTCGTTGCAAGGCAACGCCGCCTACGTGGCCCTGATTGCCAGCCATCACCGGGCCAAGCTGGTGCTCGATTACCTTCGCGCCGGGGGCATTTCCGAAGAGAAGATCGCTACCGTGTATGCGCCCGCCGGCCTCCATCTGGGCGCGTCCACACCGGAGGAGATTGCCCTGAGCGTGATGAGCCAGATGGTGGCGCTGCGCCGGGGCGGGCTGGTCCAGCATCTCGAAGAAACCAGGCTCTCCGGGCGCGAGCTGGACGTGGATGCGGTCATTCGCCGGTGCGAGGCGGAGATTCGTTAAGCCGCCGGTAATCCTCCTGGCTGTCGATATCCAGCAAAATTCCTTCATCCTCCACTTCAACCTTTGCCGTGCCCTCGGTGTGGCTGCCGAAGATGGCGCGGCAGCCTATGTCTCCTTCGAGCGCCATGACCGCGGCAAAAACAGAGCGGTCGAGCAGGACGGGGTTGCCGCGGACACCGTGGTACGACGGGATGACAATCTGCGCCTTCGAGCGGCGATAGTGATCGGCGAGCAGAGCGAGGGTTTCGGGACGAACGAATGGCTGGTCGGCCAGGACAATGAAGGCGGCGCCCACGTGCGGATCCAGCGCGGAGAGCCCGGCACGCAAGGAACTCGCCATTCCCTGCTCGTATGCGGGATTGACCACAACCTTGAGACCTTCGAGCAAAGCAGCCGGGAGCTGACTCCGGATGGCTTCCGCGGAAGCACCGAGGACCAGGACGATCTCATTCAGGGAAGCTCGGCGCACGTTTTCGATGGTCTGGCCCAGCACGGTGCTCCCACCCAGGCGGAGTAGCTGTTTTGCTTGCCCCATGCGGGTGGATTTGCCTGCGGCCAAAATGATGGCCGCTACCTGCGAGCTGAAATGTAGGCTGTTGGTAATGAATGCTTCCTCTGGCTCTATCTACATTACTCGTCCCGATGTCGTGCAGAGAGTGGAGGGGCTGGTGGCGCTGATTGCTGGATGCATTGCCTATCAACGTCTCTATCCACACCACTGGGGCATGTTTGCCCTGTTGTTTTTCGTGCCCGATATCTCTCTTCTTGGCTATCTACGAGCGGCCAGCCAAGCATCGGCGGCCTTTTACAACCTGGTCCATAGCTATGTGCTCCCGCTCGGGTTGGGCTTGGTGGCTTGGGAGCGGGGTGGAGGGTGGGCGTTCCACTCGAGCTCATATGGGTGTCGCACATCGGCTTCGACCGGTGCCTGGGGGCGGGACTGAAGTTTCCCGGATCATTCCGGTATACCCATATTCAGTCGTCAGCTGTGGGCCCGCTGCCGGGGAAGGCCTAGGAGGATTACTGCGGTTGGGGTACCCTTTCCAAGTGCCTTTCGAGCGGTAAGTGATCTCGATCTATTGCCGGGAGTAACCAGATGCAGCGCCAACCGAGCCTGTCCGCAGTTCTTCTGCTCGTCGTCCTTCTCGTTTTTCAGGGTCTTGCTCCGGATCTTCAAGCGCAGGCTCCGCCGGTGCCCACGCCGCAACAGTTGGACCAGCTGCTGGCTCCCATCGCTCTTTACCCCGATTCCCTTCTGGCGCAGATCACCACCGCCTCGACCAATCCGCAGGAGATTCTGGATTTCGATAACTGGCTGGCGCAGAACCGTAACCAAACGCTGACGCAGTTGACTGCTGCCGCGCAGCAACAGGGCTTTGACCCGGCATTCATCGCTTTGGCCGGGTTTCCCGACGTGGTGCAGATGATGGCCGACAACATTGACGACTATGCCGCCATCGGGGCGGCGGTGTCGGCGAATCAGGATGAGGTGTCGGCGTCGATTCAACGGTTGCGGGCGCAAGCCTACGCAGCGGGTTCGTTGCGCAGCACTCCGCAGCAACAAGTCCAAGTGGAGCAGAACGCGGGCCAGCCTATCTACGTGATTCAACCGGTGAATCCGCAGGTAGTGTACGTACCGCAATATAACCCAACGGTGGTTTATGCGGGGAGCGGCCTAAGCGCGGGGTTGATCACCTTCGGCATCGGCATTGGCATCACAGCGCTGTTGGTGAGCCAGCCCTGGGGATGGGGTGGTTGGGGTTGGAATTGGGGAGCGCGCCGGATTTACTACAACCGTGGCCCTTGGGGCGGTTGGGGAGCCGGCTATCGTCCTCCACAGCCGTGGTATCGGCCGCGGCCGGTGCCGTATAACCACCGACCGGGATATGGCGGCAACTGGGGCTATCGGCCGCCGAACTATCGGCCGCCCGCACCCGTTCGCAACCCGGTTTATACGCGTCCAGGAACCAGGCCCGGGTATAACCGGCCGATCACTTCGCCGGGGAACCGTCCTCCGAACGGAGGCCGGCCGACGATCCAACCGGTGAAGCCGGGGACGCCGGGGTACCGTCCGCCACAGAACAGGCCGCCCACTACGCAGCCCGGGCGGCCGCCTAATCGGCTGCCGACGACCAAGCCGGCTCCGCAGAGGCCGCCACAGCAGAGACCTCCGGTGCAGAAGCCGCCGCAGACCAGGCCGGCTCCGCAGAACAGGCCGGCAGCGGCGCGACCGGCGCCGCAGAACAGGCCGCCGTCGAATCAGAATCGGCCGCAGCAGCAGAGACCGCCGCAGGGCGGGAATAATCAACGGGGTCCGCGGTAGTTCGCTGGTTGAGGATGCCCAGGACTGCGTCCTGGGATTTTCTCAGCCGGCCCCTTCGCTGCACCCAGAACTGGCGAGTCTGTGTCAGAGCCCACCCAAGGCCCTAACCCCTGGACGGGTGCCTGTTCGCCTCAGCGTACATGGGTTTAACAAGATGGGCTTTCATCCCACCGATTACGCCACAAATGGAGTAAGAGCATTCGAAAAAAAATCGTATTCGGCCCAGGTACGCTGGGGCGAACCTGGGGCACCCGTCCAGGGGTTAGGGCCTTGGGTGGCTTGAGCGGCGTCGATGGAATAACGGAACCGGTGGTGATTCACCCTGCACATTCGCTTGTTCCGAAAGTGAAACTGCAGGTCCCTCCCTTCCGCTACCCCGAATTTCCTGTTGAGCTTAGTGGCGTTGGCGAACTGCATGCGGCTTTCTTTACGGAAAGCCGCACACGCGGGCGTCGCTGGGTGCCGCGCAGTAGGAAATCCGGGTACGCTCTGTTGATTGGACAGATTCAAAGAAGCCAATGTTGACAACTCTGACTTTCAGCCGTCCCTTCGCGACTGTGTTTGGGAGTGGAGTTTTTAAGCACAGGGCTTGGCTGCGTGTCAGGGCTTGGACCATGGGGGGACGATGCCGTTCATGCGGGCGTAGGCTACCGATTGGCCCATGTGCTCGTTGGCGTGGACGATGATGCGCAGGTACATGCCGTCGACGGTCACGGTTTTGTTGTCAATCGAGACCTTGCGCTGATAGTCGGCCGGCTTCAGTTGGGCGCGAGCCGCGGATACCGCATCGAGAGAGCGCTTCAACCAGTCGATGACGTCGGCCTTGGTGGTGACGGTCTTTTCCATGCTCACCTTCACTTCCGGTTCCTTGGCTCCGGTCACGCTCAATAGATAGAAATTGGCGATGGCGATGTGCATGTAGACTTCGCCGATCGAGCGCACTCCCGGTGCGGGTCGCCAGGCGAATTTTTCCGCCGGAGTCGCCTCGGCTAGCGCCAGCAGTTGGCGGGAGACGTGGCTCCACTCGCCGTCATAGCCTTCCCACAGGCCCTCGTTCTGGGCGTGGATCGTAGCTGTGCTCAAGAGGACGAACAACAGAAGCTTCTTCATGGGGTTTCTCCGTGTCTCACGTTGCAAATGCCAGTTTGTAAGCGTCCTCGGCGGCTGCTGCTTCCGCCTCGGTCAGCTGGGCGAATTCCTGTTCGCGGGCGCGCTTCGAGAGCTGTCCGCCGTTCTGATGGAGAAAGCGGAAGAGCAGGTCGATGGTTCGATCGGGCATGTCCACGATGGCTTCTACACGGCCTCGAAATTGATCGTAATGCAGGAGGAACTGGGTCTCCCGCGGCAAGTCCTCTGCGATGGTCTTGCGGACACAGGCGTAGAGAAATTCGGCGTGTGGAGTGGCGTCGAAGAAACGATAGAAGTCTGCCGTTTCGTTGAGGACCTCGACGTTGCCGTCCGCGGTTGGGCGCCAGTCGATCACCGGCAGCAGGCGCCTGGAGTAATCCTCGAGCACGGCGCGATATTCGTCGAGCCGCTCCAGAATCGCTGCGGAGATGGGGAAGACAATGCCCGACGGATTGAAGCCTCGTTGCGCCAGAACGTGGTGGATGAGGTAACGGTGGATGCGGCCGTTGCCATCGACAAAGGGATGGACGTAGACAAAGCCGAAGGCCAACGCGGTGGCGGCGATCACGGGATCCAGAGCTTGCGCCGGCCCCTGGTCGAAAGCAACCATGCCGTCGATCAGCGACCGCAGATCGTCGGGCTTGGCGCTGATATGGTCAGGGATCGGCATGCGCGTGTCGCGATCATGCTCGCCGACGAAACCTCCTTCTTCTCTGAGTCCAAGCTTGACGAAGCGGGTGTCGCCAATCACGATGGCCTGCAGCCGCAGGAGTTCTTCCAGATCGACGGGCCGCCGTCCAGCTTCGGCGATGGCTTGCCCCCAGCGCCGGATCCGATCCTGCGAAGGGCGCTCTCCTTCAATGGCGAAACTGGAGCGCGAGTCCTTCAGCAGCAGGAAGGCCGCGGTGCGGACGAGTAAATCCCTGGGCACCGCTGCAACTGCGTTTTGCGCGCGCTGGGCCAGATCCATGGCGGCGAATGCCTCCGTGGCGCTGGTACGAAAGACCAGGGGGCAGAAGGCCGGGGTGCCGGGCAGATTGTTGCGGACGCGATGGCGAGGCGAGTTTTCACCCGGTATGGCCCATTGCTGTTGCGGGTCCACGACCGGCTCATAGTTGCCTATGCGTGCGTCGGGTACATCGAGCCTGCGATCGAGGAGCCATTCGTAGAGGAACCAGAGACGCCGGGCATAGCCCCCGGTTGGCTTGGCGCGAACAATGGCCTCGATCTCCGCCGGGGGGACGGCGGCGAATAACCGCTTGAGAATGGCAAGGTCCAGGCCCTCGTTTTTCAGGGCAAAGGTAAGGTGCGCTTCCAGATCCGGCGCCGGGGTATGGCGAGGGGTGAGGATTCGCCATCCCTCCTCGTCCCGCGTGCGGTGCCGTTCACTGGTCGCGAAGAGGGTCCGGGGCAGAGGGACCTGGAGACGATAGGCGTCGATGAGGGCGGCATAGCCGGCGGGGGTCGCCTTTTCGGGGAGGACAAGGCCGTGAAAATTGGTTATGGGGCCTGAAAAATGATTAGAAGGAGGCATTCTCGCTGAAAACCTGTTTGGGGGCGTGAATTTTGGTTTATGGCGAGATTATATGTGAAAAATAATTAGAGGACGTGAAAAACGATTATTTTTGATAGTTTTTGTGAAAAATGATTAGAGGCTTCCGCCGAAGCCTGTAATCATCGAAAAAGCTAGGAATGCGGCTTCATTTCGCTCGAGGTGCCCCCGGCGGCAGGCACGTAGCAGTTCCTGGTGTAATCCATCACCATGCGGTCGGCGCTGAAGCGCCAGCCCAGGGTGCGGATGGTGCGCTTCATGCGGGTGATCCAGCCCCGGGGCAGGCCGTCCTTGTCGCGCTGATAGAAGAGAGGAATCAACTCCTCCTGCAGAACGCGATAGAGGTCTTCCCCGTCGCGGGTGTCATGCACATCCATATTGGAGTGAGTTCGGCCGTTGCCGACGGCGAAGCCGTTGAGGCCGTCGTAGGCTTCAGCCCACCAGCCATCCAACACCGATAGGTTCAAGCCTCCGTTTAACACGACTTTTTGACCGCTGGTGCCGGAGGCCTCGAGAGGACGGCGCGGATTGTTCAGCCAGACATCGACACCCTGCACCAGATAGCGGCCGACGTTGATGTCGTAGTTTTCGATGAAGACAAACTTGTCTCCAAAATTGGAGTCGCGCATCATCTCGGCGATCTGCTGCAGCACCAGCTTTCCCGGCTCGTCGTGAGGATGAGCTTTGCCGGCAAAGAGGAACTGCACGGGACGCTTGGGATCGTTGATCATGGAGGCCAGTCTCTGCAGATCGGCCAGGATCAGGTTGGCTCGTTTGTAGGTGGCAAAGCGGCGCGCGAAGCCGATGGTCAAGGCATCGGGAGAGAGCACTTTGCTCAGCCGGTGCAGGGTTTCCTCGGGCTCATCGCGGCGTTCGGCCTGCTCGCGGGCGCGACGGCGCACAAAGTCGATGAGCTGCGCTTTGAGGCTGAGATGGGTCTCCCAAAGTTCGCCATCGTCGACGTTTTCGATGGGCTCCCAGGTGCGCAGCCAGGAGCTCTTGCCCTGCCATCCGACCCCGAGATGGCGATCATAGAGACGAGACATCTGCGGAGCCAGCCAGGAAGGGACATGGACGCCATTGGTGATATGCCCGATGGGGACCGCGTCTTCCGGCTTGCCGGGATACAGGCCCTTCCACATGGCTCGGGAAACCTCGCCGTGCAGAGAAGAAACCGCGTTGGCGCGGCGCGAGAGCAAGAGCCCGAGCACGGTCATACAGAAGGGCTCGTTCGGATCGCCGGGACGCTCGCGGCCAAAGCCCATGAGCCTCTCGTGGGAGATGCCCAGTTGCTCGCGCAGAGGGCCGAGGTGCTCTTCGATGAGATCGCCGTGGAAGCGGTCGTGACCCGCGGGAACCGGGGTGTGGGTGGTGAAGATCACTTCCCGCGGAATCTCCTGGGCAGCGGTGTCGAAGGCCATGCCTTCTTCCTGCATGCGGTCGCGAATGGCCTCGAGCACGGCGAAACCACTGTGCCCTTCGTTGAGATGGAGCACTCCCGGGGAAATGCCCATGGCCTTCAGGGCGCGGAAGCCGCCGACGCCGAGGAGCAGCTCCTGGCGAATGCGGGTGCGTCCGTCGCCGCCGTAGAGGCGCGAGGTTAGGTCGACATCCTCGGGCGCATTGCCGGCCACATTGGAGTCGAGCAGCAGAAGGGTGCAGCGGCCCACCTGGACTCTCCAGACCTTGGCGCGAATGGAGCCGCCGCGGGTTTGGATCTGCACTACGACCGGTTCGCCTTTGGTGCCGATGGCGAGTTCCATGGGGAGTTGATCGACGTCGGTGCGGAGGTATTCCTCTTGCTGCCAGCCCTTCTCATCCAGGTATTGGCGGAAGTAGCCTTGGCCATAGAAGAGGCCGATGCCGATGAGGGGAATGCCGAGGTCGGAGGCACTCTTGATGTGGTCCCCGGCGAGCACGCCCAGGCCGCCGGAGTAAATGGGCAGGGACTCATGCAGGCCGAACTCGGCGGAAAAGTAGGCCACGGGGCGGGGGCGGAGCACGCCTGCGTTCATGGAGCCCCAGGTGCGGTCTGCCTTTAGATACTCCTGCTGGCGGCGGTAGACATAGTTGATGCGGCTGTGCAGGCCGAGTTCAGTGGCGCGGCGTTCCAGTTCCCCCAACGGAATCTCGTTGAGCAGGGCGATGGGATTTTGATTCAGCTGCCACCAGCGGGTGGGATTGAGATCGCGAAAGAGGCTGATGCAGTCGTAGTCCCAACACCAGGAGAGGTTGTGGGCGACGGACCAGAGACGCTCCTGGGCAGGGGCAATGAAACGGTCCATGGTGCGCGCCTCGCTGACTACGGGCGCGACCTGGTTCCCTGCTTCGGACAGCATGCGAATTTCGTTTTCCCGGAATTTTCTTGGTTCTTTTGTCTGCACCACGAGGACCCCTTGCAAAATGCCGCGGTCGATCAGCGGCACGCCCAGAAAAGAGTGGTATACCTCTTCTCCAGACTCCTTGAAATACTTAAAACGTGGATGTTTACTGACATCCTCCACGGCAACCGGCAATACCTGCTCCGCGACCAGGCCGGAAAGGCCTTCGTTGATGGGCATGCGGAGGGTTCCGATGCAGCGCGGGTGAAGGCCAAGCGTGGCAGCCAGGACCAGGTTGGATCGATCCGGTTCCAGCAGATAGGCGGAGCATACGTCGGTTCGAAAACGCGTGGCTATTAGCGCAACCACGTTCATGAGGGTATCGGCAGGCTTGCCGCCCTCCTCAGTGAGGTTCGTAATCTCTTCCATGGTCAGGACGTGACTGGCATCAGTCTCTTCGTAGGATTGGGTCACCGGGATACCTTCGTGTCTCGATTTAGCTCAGAATGTAATCGTGCCGGCCCGGTGAAGATGACCTGCGACCAGGGATGGCTGGCGCCCATCCGTGATTTGCTTATTGAAGAATAGTCCGGCGATGGCGTCAACCCCTTAGATAAAGCGATGGGTGCTCGACTGAAGTAATGGGGATTGCCATTGACGGAAAAGGTGCGCGGTGGGGGAATGGGCTTGGGCGTGGGGAAGAAGAGGGGGAACAACTGCGTATACGAAGGGCGCGGCTTTTTAACGCATTTTTGCTAATACTGTGGTCCGGTGGGATCAGTTATGTGCGGCCATTCTTCGGCGGAATGGCCGCGTTGGGTTCGGGTTCCCGGTCTACACCATTAGCAAAAATGCTTTAGCCCCCGACGTTCCAACTACCCGAGCGGGTTGATTTCGGTTGTGTGTCTTGAAAATCGTACCCCAGCGGCTGAAGCCGTCAAGCGCATAGCACATTCACGGCACGGCTGAACCCGTGCCCTTCGTCCTAAGCCGTAACCTTCTCCTAAAGAGAAGGGCCTTGTTCCTGAGATCAAGGCCCTGGTGAACAGTAGTGTTTCTACTGTTGCTGGCCGATGCGGTGTACGGCTCGCTTTTTCATGTTTTGCTGGATCTGCGCGCGCAGTGCTTCGGGCAGCGCGACTTTGGGCGCGACGTTGCTATGCGCTGCGGATGTGGCTGCTTCCATACCGCTCCAGGTCAGTTTGGGAAGGGCTACGAAGGCAGGTGAGTTGTTGGCGGTTTGGTCGGATGCATAGCCTACGATTACGCCGACATCGTCGATGGTCGCTGCAAGATAGAGGTACAACGGCGAGGTGGAGGGGATGAGGGTGTTGAGGTCGACCATTTTTCCGTTTTGCCACAGGAAGCCGCGGCAGTTGAAGTTTGCATCGCAGGATTGACCGACTATCTGGCCGCGGTTATTGATCGAGTAGCCGACGCTGTAGTAATCCCCGGGAAGCGTGCCCAGATCTTTCATGACCCCGTTCTGCCACAAGAATGCGTGACTGGTCAGGTCGCCGGGGATATCGGAAGTGCCGGTCACCTGGGTGAGATCGTTGATGGCGAAGGGATTGTTGTAGACGCCGCCGAGATTGCCAAGATCAATCATCTTTCCGACTTTCCAGAGCACGGCATGCGCCGCGGGAGTGGTGAGGCAATCGCCAGTAGAACCCGTGACTTGGCCAAGGTTGTTGATGGCGTTGGCGCTGCCTTGACTGTCGCCGGCGGGCAGCGGAAGCTGGCGGGCGCGTCCGTTGGTCCAGACGACGGGCACGGCCTGCTGAGTTTGGAAGGCCGGCGAAACCGGCTCGCCACCGACGAGACAACTGGGATCGAGCGTCTTGGTCTGCGAAGATCCCGCCACCTGGCCGAGATTGTTGTTGCCGAAACCAGCGCCGTTGTTGCCCCCGAGCAGCGGCAAGGCAACGGCCTTGCCGTTTTTCACGGTAATCGGCAGGCAGGTAAGGCCGGTGCCGGTTTCACACCAGTCCTGCCCCAGAGGATCTTTGGTGGCGGTCTCAGAGAAACCGGCGAATTGATTGAGCAGGTCGCTGTTGGGTCCGCCGAGCGTGCCCAGGTCCTTCGTTTTATTGACGTACCAAAGAACCGCATGCTGACTGGCGTCGCCGGTCAAGTTGGCGTAGCCGCCGAGATAGTCCGTCCGCGCTTATGCCTGCGGCGATGGCGAAGCTGCCACCGAGGGGCGTACCGAGGTTGATTACGTCGTATGCAGGCTGCTGGCCGAGTGCCATAACGGTCGAATACGGCGCGGTGGCCAGTGCGGCCAGGGCGCAAAGCAAAAACTTTTTCGATTTCACGATGGATCTCCCTTGTTTGCAGTTCATACGCACGAGCGACGCCGCACAGCCGTGGGAGCATGGCGTCGGTTGCAGCCGAGGTTGAGAGGGCACGTAGTGGCCAGCACTCCGAACGCCGGGAAGGAGTACCTCGACAACGTTGCAAGGATAATCCGAAAGCGGCGGTGAGAAGGATGCTTAGGAGTCCGGCGGTACTTGATTGGTCACCCCGAACTTCCTACGGCATTACGGGCAGGACCAGATGGGAAGGCATGGCGGGCGTACAGAAGATGCGCTGGGTTGCGGGAATATAATCTGCCGCTCCCGCCTGGTAGATGCTGGGCACGAATTTCTGGGGGTTGCGATCGATGACCGGGAACCAGGTGGATTGCACCTGCACCATCAGCCGGTGGCCCTTGAGAAAGGCGTGGTCGTGATCGCGCAAGGGAATCTGCCACGGCTCCGGCTGATTCGCGGTGAGCGGCTTGGGATGTTCGTAGCTGCGGAGATAGCGGCCGCGGCGCACTTCCATGGCGATGGGTAGTTCATAGCCGTTCATGGAGTTGGCATAGAGATTTGGCGTCGATGGCGCTCTGTTGTCCGGTCTCCGGGTAGACATCGATCAACTTGACGATGAAGTCGGAGTCGGTGCCGGAAGTGGACGCGAAGAGAGTGGCTGCGATTTCTCCGGTGATTACGACGTCGTGATCGAGCGGTTCGCTGATAAAGGTGAGCACATCCGGCCGTTGGTCGACAAAGCGCTGATCGGCCACTTCCCAGAATCTCCACTCCGTAAACGGGTAGGTGGGCGAGATGGGCCGCGCACGATAGGGCACGGGGTTGGCGGGATCAGAGATGTATTGGCGATACTCCGGCGTTCCCGCTACCGGAGGCGAGAAGGACAGGGTTCCGTCGGCGTGCAGATAGAGGTTGGTCGGCTTCGACTGCTTGGGCGGCCAGTCGTCGTAGGTGTGCCAGGTGTTTGACCCGGACTGGAAGGTGCTGACCTTCCACGCCGGCTTGTTGCCTTGTCCGTGAAGGTAATAACGAAAGAACGGGGCTTCGATGTTTTGCCGGAACTCGAGTGCGGTCTGGTGTCCGCCGAAGGAAACGGGGCCGATGCTGTCGCCGACTTTGGCTCGACCATCCTCCGTGATACCAGGGTCCGGCGACCATGAAGTTGGTGTTGTCCGGGTCGTGCTGCTGGGCGTGGCGGAAGATCTGCCACGGTCCCCAGGGATCTTCCTGATCCCAGAATCCGGAGACGTTCAAGTTGGGCACGGTGGAGCTGTGCAGCTGGTTGACCCAGGCTTCCTTTTTCCAGAACGCGTCGTAGTCAGGATGCTTCATGACGTCGTTCCAGTAAGGAATAGATCCGTGCAGGTAGTGGTCGTTCAGGTTGGTGAGTGGACCTGCGTTCAGATACCAGTCGTAGGTGTCGTACTTATCGAAGTCGAAGTGGGTGTTCTGGTTTTTATCCGCCTGCTCCATCACTGCGTATTCGAAGGTGTAACTCTCACGCAGTGCGCCGTAGCGGTGATCGTCGTCGTTCATCCATTGATCTACGGGCGAGGCCTGCTCGCTGATGGCCTTGAGCGCGGGATGAGGATGAAGAAGGGTTAGACCCGCGGTGAGGCCGTCGTAGGAGATTCCGTAGATGCCCACCTTGCCGTTGTTGTTGGGCACGTTTTTGACGAGCCAGTCCACGGTGTCGTAGGCGTCGTTGGTTTCGTTGGCTTGCTTGGGATCCTTGGGGTCGTACTGCGAGGTGAGGAGGAAGACGCCCTCGGATTTGAAACGGCCGCGGAGATTCTGGATGACGAAGATGTAGCCGTCGGCGGCCAACTCCTTCCAACTGTCGGGTACCCAGTCCGCGCCTTCCTTGGCTGCGTTCTTGTCGAAGGTCTCCTGGGTGGGAACACCGTAGGGCGTGCGGGTCATGAGGATGGGCAGCGGCTCGGACTGATTGGGTTTGCTGATGACGACGGTCTGCAGGTGCACACCGTCGCGCATGGGCACCATGAATTCCTGCACGCGGTAATTGCTTTTGGTTTGGGCGACGGCTGAGGTGAGGCAAAGGACGAAGAGGATGGCGAGCAGACGCGGGCGACGGGGCATGGGTTAGGAACCGTATTCTACGCCTGGAACCAGCTCCTCGGCAGGGCTGGTGCGTGCCTTGCGCAGCGCTCGTTGATAGAAGAATAGGGCGGCTCCAAAGACGATGAGGCAGGCGGCGATCAGCTTGGCTTCGAAGATCCAAACGGAGCTGACCTGGCGCGAGGGGATAAAGGCCACGACGATGCCTATGCCGGTCACCACCAGGCCAGCGACGGCGTTGGCGGTGAGGTAGTACTTGTTGGCGTTGAGCTGGCTGTTCTTGGCTCCAGGTGTGCTTGAGCAGAGCCAGGAACATATAGGTGGAGGGCACGAGCTGGAGGATGACGGCCAAGTCCAGCATGGTGAGGTAGGCTTCGCCCACGGAGACGCCGAGGAAGCTGGTGGCAATTAGTAACGATGACAGTATGGCAAAGAGGATGAGGCTGATGTAGGGGGTGTGGTAGCGGGGATGGACGCGGCCGATGATGGGAGGCAGATAGCGGTCCACTCCGGCGACGAAGGGGAGGCGGGCGGCTCCGCTGAACCAGGCGGAGGCGGTGCCCAGGATGGCGATGCATTCCAACAAGCGCGAGCGGGGCGACGACACCGATCAGGCCGGTGCGCGTGCTCATGACGTTGATGGCCTGGAGGATTCCGGAGAGAACGCCGATTTCCTTCTGGGGCATGGCGATGAGCATGGAGAGGGTGGTGCCGAAGTAGATCAGGCCGGCGATGACGCCGCCGATCAGGATGGAGATGGGGAGATTGCGTTTGGGGTCGCGGATTTCATCGCCCATGATGGAGGCGAGGTCGAGGCCGATCAGGCTGTAGCAGATGGTGCCGAAGGCGGCGAAGAGACGCCAGTCGTGGAAGTCAGGATGGAGATCGGTGACGTGGAGCGCGCTGCCGTGATGGTGGAGGGTCAGGATGGCGAGGAGACAGATCATGGCGGCTCCGCCGATGGTGCCCAGGGCGCCGAGATTGCTGATCCATTTGCCCAGCGAGAGGCCGCGGATGTTGAGGCCAGGAGAAAAAGAATGATGAGCAAGGAGGCGATGCCGGTGAAGGCCTGGCTGTCGGCGAGCTTCTGGATTCTGGGGCCGGCGACGTAGACACCGACTCCGACGCAGGAGAGGACGACGGTGGGTAAGTAGACTACGTTCGAAAGCCAGTAGCACCAGCCGGCGAGGAAGCCGTGCTCTTCGCCGAAGCTGCGCTTGGCCCAGAGGTAGATGCCTCCTTCGCCGGGCCATTTCTGGGCGAGTTCGGTAACGGCTGCTCCTTGGGGCCAGAAGAAACAGGAGAGGGCGATTAGCCAGAGCCAGAGGGTCACTGGTCCGGAGGCGGAGACCGCTGGGATCAGGTTGAGATTGGCTACGGCGACCACGAAGAGCAAGACCAGATCGCGGCGACCGA
The DNA here is from genome assembly GCA_963743365.1 of uncultured Acidobacteriaceae bacterium. Lineage (GTDB taxonomy): Bacteria > Acidobacteriota > Terriglobia > Terriglobales > Acidobacteriaceae > PALSA-350. The sequence goes on along the minus strand of CAVUQE010000028.1, from coordinate 437,236 downwards.
GTACGCGATCGAGGCCGGGTTTTTTCTTGCCGGTTGGGATGGGTCTCGCCACTGTGGTCCTTCCGTTGATTGTGTTACTTCGCTTGCGGAGTGCTTTAGCTTACAGGGGCCGCATCGGAAGCAAGATACAGAATTCCGTCCACTGGTTCAGGCCCTGAGGGCCGGACCATGGCAGCCAGTTGGTGCGTCTTCCTGTCCTCACGCTCGCCCTTCTTTGCGGTCCAGGTACGTCCTGGGATAGTCGCAGCCGTCCCCGTTCGGCCAGCTCAGGTCTCATCGCAATTCTGACGCCCATCTTTTTCGAATCGAGGGGCACCCGTCCAGGGGTTGAGGTTTGGTTAGATCTCCTGCGGTTCTGGTTGCTCTGGCGAAGGTTCTTGGGGACTTGCCGGTCCAGCTCTTGAAGGCTCGCGAGAGCACTGCGGTTTCTGCGTAGCCTAAGGTGTGGGCTACTGAGGTGACGGTGGTGGTGTGGTTCTTTATTAGCGATTCGGCGATGGAGCGGCGCTGGTCGCGGACCAGGCGGCGAAAGCTGGTTCGCTCCTCGGAGAGACGGCGCTGAAAGGAACGGGGCGGTAAGCCAAGTTCCGCGGCAATGGTCGGAAGGCTGATGGGACCGTGGCCGATGCGGCGGGCGATGAGATGGGTCACCTGGCGGGAAAAGCTTTCCGGTTCCCTGCTCTCGCGGGCCAGGTCGTGGAGATGACGCTCCATGAAGGGCAACATGGAACGATCCGAGGTGAGGGCTGCCCGGCATAGATCGGATTTCCGATCACCAGGCGGTTGAGATTCTGGCCGAAATAGACAGGCGCGTGGAAGGCTTGCGCGTAGGCCCGCGCGGCGCGGTGGTCCGCACCCGGATGGGCGTGCTCGAAGTGGATTTCGAGGGGGCCCATTTGTCGCCCAGAAGGTTGCGTATCAAGCTGCAGATGGAAGAGATGGAATATTCGGCATCCTGACGACGAGGGCGCAGCGTGGGGTCGTCTATCTGGTAGATGTAGTCGGCGGTGTTGTCGCCGGTGACCAACTCCATGTGGGTTCCGCTTTGCCAGACGCTGACGTAAGAGGATAACTGCTGCAGGGCAGCGCGTAGATCGGCAGAGGCTTGAAACATGAAGCCCAGGGGACCCAGTAACTCCGGCTTAAAACCCTGGCCTAAGCGGAGACCTAAGAACGGGTCGCCTAATACGATGGCGGCTTGCTCGAAGAGCGCGACATAGCCGGCGAGCGGGATGAGCTGATAGGGATCGATGGGATGCGCGAAGGGGAGAGCGTGGCGGCGTAGCAAAGGGCGGTGTCGTGGCCTTGCGCGCTTAAGGCGTCGAGGATGGGCGCCAATAGATTCGCCCGGATCATTGGGGACGGCTGCATGATCGAATACCTCAAGGTTGTGTTGCGAACGAGGAACGGCTAAAAAAAGCTTAGTCGGGCGACTTGGCCGTTGGCGTAAGTTATCAAGAAACTGGCATCGATAGCAATGACAAAAATTGCCGGATGGGGCGAGGATGAGGAAACAGTCCAGCATTTGAGGGGATGAGTGGCAGCTTCCGCGCCCGCACTGAAGAAGAACGCTATCGGGATGTGGCAGATTGTGTTTTTCGTGATCGCTGCCGCCGCGCCGCTGACCGGCATGCTGGGGATTATTCCGGTGGCGATCCGGTTGGGCAATGGCGCGGGCGTGCCGGGCGCTTTCGTCGCGGCGGGTTTGATTCTGCTGATCTTCAGCGTGGGTTATGCGGCGATGAGCCGGCACGTGGTGAATGCAGGCGCTTTCTATGCCTACCTGGCGCAGGGATTGGGACGCAGCTTTGGCGTGGGCGGCGCGTTCGTCGCTGTCGTTTCCTACACCACCATGCAGGTGGGTGTGTATGCGCTGTTTGGATTCTTCGCTACGGTGATTCTCAACCCGACTGCTTTCGCTGGCGGTGCCGTGGTACGCGTACAGCGCAGTGGCGATCGCGCTGGTGCAGTTTCTGGGCATGCGCAAGCTGGACCTGAGCGGCTTCCTGTTGGGCTTATTCATCACGCTGGAGATGGGGATCCTGCTGGCGCTTAGCCTGTCTATTGTTTTGCACGGTGGCGGACCCCAGGGATTTAACTTGCGTCCGTTTGCGTGGCGCGAGGTGGCGAGCGGACATCCGGGTATCGCCATCATGTTTGCGCTGGCGTCGTTTGTGGGCTTTGAGGCTACGGCGATCTACGGGGAAGAAAGCAGAAACCCGACGCGGACGGTTCCGCTGGCGACCTATGCCGCGGTTTCCATCATCATGGTTTTCTTCGCGTTTGTTACGTGGGCGATTATCAGCTCCTATGGTGTGGATCACGTGGTCGCGGCGGCCATCGCGGATCCGGGGAATTTCTGGTTTGCCAAGAGCGATGTGTATCTTGGCCGGGTCGGTACTGGGATTATGCGGGCGCTGCTGCTGAGCAGCATCTTTGCCTGCCTGCTGGCTTTTCATAACACCATTACGCGGTACTTGTATGCGCTGGGACGGGAACGTTTGCTGTGGGGATTTCTGGCCCACGTGCATCCCCGGTTTCAGTCTCCTTATAAGGCTAGTTATGCGCAGACCGGGTGCGCGGTGGTTGGGGTGGCAGCCTCGGTGATGAGCGGGGCGGATCCGCTGACGGTGGTGTTCAGTTGGACTTCAGCGTTTGCCACCATTGGGATCGTGGGGCTGCAGTTCCTAGTGAGCGCGGCGGTGATTGTTTTCTTTTGGCGGAATGGGTTGGATAAGCGGGTTTGGAACACCATGGTGGCTCCGGTGTTGGGTATGGTGGGGCTGGGGTATGCGCTGTTTCTACTGATTACGAATTTGCCGGCGCTGAGTGGGAGTGAGGATGGGTTCGTGCGCAGTTTTCCGTGGATTATGTTGGCGGTGATGTTGTTGGGGATGGGGGTTTCGTTGGGGGTCTCTCGACGTGTAGGAGTACATTTGGCTCCGGTTGGGGATGAGGCTTAGAGGTTGAGGTTTGTGGTATCCCACTCAAGCCAAAGTACGGCTTGACCCGGATTTCCTGCACGCGACACCAAGCAACGGCGGCGTGTGCGGCTTTCATTGAAGAAAGCCGCATGAAGTTCATCAACGTCGACAAACTTAACAGGAAATCCAGGGGCATGGGGCACCCATCAGTTATTACCTGGAAAGAGTTCGAGGATGGGATTCCTTTATCCCTCTCGGTTTGTACCTGGCGGAGTTCGAGGATGGGATTTTTTTATCCCTCTCGGTTTGTGGTTGAGATGGTTTGTAAGACGGAGGAGGGTTATGAGCGTTGCTTTGGCTACACCGGTGGTGAATGGTTCGCTGATGCCATTGGGAAATCAGTGCGCACCCTTTGGATCCTTTGAGCGCGGCGGAGATCCTTCGCGCTTGCGAGGTGCTGAAGGCTGCTAAGAAGCTGGGGGCGGAGCTGCGCTTTGCGATGGTCCATCTGCACGAGCCTCCTAAGGCGGAGGTGCTGGCCTTTCAGCCTGGAGAGCCTATCGAGCGGTCGGCGTTTCTTATGGTGTTCGATGCTACGACGGGAGCGACGCACGAGGCAGTGGTCAACCTGACGCGCGGGACGCTGGTTTCGTGGGTGCAACATGTTACCGACGCTGCTCCTTATGGACAGCCTCCGGTGCTGGTCGAGGACTTTATGAACTGCGACCAGATCGTCAAGGCGGATGAGGGATGGCGCCATGCGGTCAAGCGGCGCGGCCTCACCGATGAAGACATCAAGCTGGTGCAGGTGGATCCTTTTTCCGCCGGCAACTTTGGCTTTCCCCTCGAAGCAGGCAAGCGGGTGGTCAGGGCGGTGAGTTATTACCGCGAAAGCCTCAAGGACAATGCGTACTCCCATCCGATCGAGGGCGTGGTTGCTGTGGTCGACCTGATCGCCAAGCGAGTGCTGCAACTGGTGGATGATGCGGTGGTGGTGCCGGTTCCCAAGCAGAAACATAACTACGATCCGGAGTCGCTGGGCACACCGCGCGCAGATCTTAAGCCGCTGCATATCTCGCAGCCGGAGGGACCTAGTTTCTCCGTCGACGGTTGGCAGGTGAAGTGGCAGAAGTGGAGCTTTCGGGTGGGGTTTACCTCGCGCGAGGGGCTGGTGCTGCACCAGCTTGGTTTCGACGATGGGACTGGCGTGCGGCCGGTGGTGTATCGGGCCAGCGTTACGGAGATGGTGGTTCCGTATGGCGATCCCAACACCAGCCACTTCTGGAAGAATGCGTTCGATTGCGGCGAGTATGGACTGGGGAAGCTGGCCAACTCGCTGGAACTGGGCTGCGATTGCCTGGGCCTGATCCACTACTTCGATATGCCGATGGTAGACGACTTTGGCGCAGCCACACTGATGAAGAATGCGGTCTGCATGCACGAGGAAGACTACGGCATTCTTTGGAAGCACTTCGACTTTCGTACCGGGTTACACCAGGTGCGCCGTTCACGACGGCTGGTGATCAGCTTTTTCGCGACCGTGGGCAACTACGACTACGGCTTCTACTGGTACCTGTACCAGGACGGAACGATTCAGCTGGAGGTGAAGCTGACGGGGATCATCCAGACGGCGGCGGTCGCGCCAGGCGCGGAGTATCCCTACGGCGGGATGGTGGCCGAGGGATTGGGCGGCCCGAATCATCAGCATTTTTTCTGCGCGCGGCTGCACATGATGGTCGACGGCGAACACAACAGTGTGACTGAACACGAGTATCAGCCGCGGCCGTGGGGCAAGGACAATCCTTACGGCAATGTGTTCGACGTGACGGGGAGGACGCTGAGCCGCGAGTTGGACGCCTGCCGCGAAGCGGATGGGCGGACGGGGCGATTCTGGAAGGTCATCAATCCCAACCGGCGCAATGCAGTGGGCAAACATCCGGGCTACAAGCTGGTGGCGCAAGCAAGCCCGGTGCTGCTGGCACAAGCGGGCAGCAGCATCGATCGCCGCGGAGGCTTCGCCAGCAAGCACCTGTGGGTGACGCCCTATGCGGAAGAGGAGCGCTACGCTACCGGGAATTATCCCAACCAGCACGCAGGGGGCGATGGCCTGCCCGCGTGGGTACAGCAGAACCGGCCGATCGAGAACGAGGACATCGTGGTGTGGCACAGCTTTGGCCACAGCCACGTTTGCAAACCCGAGGACTTTCCCATCATGCCTGTGGAATACGCGGGCTTTATGCTCAAGCCGAACAACTTTTTTGTGGCGAATCCGGCGATGGATTTGCCCGGTGCAGCCAATGAACATAGCGTCCAGCATGGAGAAGCAGCGGCTTCCTGTTGCGGTAGTTAGCTTGGGCTTGAATAGACGTTGACTTTGCTTGCCTGCTTCGCTATCGTGAGTTCAACCTCGCGATAGCCCTGTCGCTAACTCGCTGTTCCAATACTGAAACCCCAGTAGAGGAACGAGCCCGGACTTACCCGCGCGCAACGTAACCGCGTGGGCCTGGCTAACCCAAAGCAGTCAGGTTTCCCCAGTCTTAGAATCGGCCCGCTGTCGGCAATTGTTTCAGCTTAGGTCCCATCTGTTCATCGTTCCTTCCAACGAGAAGGACGTTGTGTATCTGGCGGAGTGTTCGCCCCCTTTTTCCGGAGGATTTTCCGAAGTGTCTTTTTGTCGATCGCTTCTTCGTTTCTCAGCATTCGCCTGCCTGAGCGCTCTTCTTTTTTCCCTTCCCTCTTCAGCGCTCGCCCCCGCCGTTCACCATCCCCTGGATGCACTGACTCCGGCGGAGTATTGGGTGGTTTATAAGGCGATTCGAGCCGCCGGCCACAACGAGGAAAAGCTTTTGTTCACCAGCGTGCTGCTGCACGAGCCGGATAAGTCTTACGTTCTGGCCTGGACGCCGGGGTCGCCGATCGAGCGCAAGGCGGATGTGGTGCTGTATTACCAGGGCCACTCCTACGCGGCGTTGGTGAATATCTCGACCGCCAAGGTGGAATCGTACGAAGAGCTGAAGGGGATGCAAGCGCCGTTCACGACCACCGAAGAGCAGGAGGTGAACGATGCCATCAAGCACGATCCGCGGATCGTGGATGCGCTGAAGAAGCGCGGCATCACCGACCTGAACCTGGTGACCTGCTATGCAACGCCTGGAGGATACATCGCGTTGCCGGAGCAGGATGGGCGGCGCATCGGATGGGGCGGGTGTGAGTACAACATCGATTCCGAGAATGGAATGGAAGACCGCGAGGTGGGGGGGATTTTCTTTACCGTCGACATGGCGACCAAGAAGGTGACGCGCTTTACCGATTACGGGGTTACGCCGATGCCGCCGGTGAGCGAGCTCTACGACTCGGATGGCGGACCGGCCGTTGCTGGGACCAAGCCCATCGTGGTGTCGCAGCCTGAGGGTCCCAGCTTCACGATTAAGGACGGAGAGGTGAGCTGGCAGAACTGGCACTTTCGTTTCCGCCTTGACCCGCGTAGCGGTCCGGTGATCAACACGGCCTCGCTCGATTACCAGGGCAAGCGGCGGTCGGTGCTGTATGAGGGGTCACTCTCGGAGATGTATGTGCCCTACATGGATCCGGAGGAGACGTGGAACTCGCACGTGTTTCTCGACGCCGGCGAATACTTCATGAACACCGGACTGGGCATGCTGAAGCCGCTGCAGAAAGGGACGGATTGCCCGGACTATGCCACCTACTTCAGCGCGACCTACTTCCATGAGAACGGGACACCCTTCGTTCGGCCCGAAGTGGCGTGCCTGTTCGAACGCACGCTGGGCGATCCGTCGTGGAGGCATTGGGAGCAGGAAGGGGTTGCCGGCAGACCGGGACGGGAGTTGGTCTTCCGCACCGTTGCGGTGGTGGGCAATTACGACTACATCCTCGACTGGCGTTTTGAGCAGGAGGGGGCGATCACGGTGGCGGTGGGCGCGACCGGCGAGCTGGAAGTGAAGCCGGTGAAAGACAAGATGGAGATGATGGGGAAGGATCCGGAAGGCAATCCGGTGGAGTTCGGCCACCTGGTAGCGCCGAACACCGATGGAGTGGATCACGACCACTTCTTCTCTTTCCGGATGGATATCGATGTGGATGGAACGAAGAACAACTTCGAAGTGGACAAGCTGGTGCAGTACAAGCTGCCTGCGTCGAGCGCGCGGAAAACCATCTGGGCGATGGCGCCGAAGACGATGGACAACGAAAGCACGGCTATGCAGAACATCAGCATCGAACACCCGGCGATGTGGCGATTCGTCAACCCGGCGGAGCATAACGAGCAGGGTTACCCGACGAGTTTCGAGATCATGCCCGGGTTGACTGGGGCTTCACTTCTGTCGCTGGACGATTGGCCGCAGAAGCGCGCGGGATTCTCGGATCACCAGCTTTGGGTTACTCCCTATGACGCCAAGGAGCGGTATGCGGCCGGGGTTTATGTTTCGGGGAGCAAGGGCACGGATGGGCTGCCGGTTTGGGTGAAGCAGAAGCGGAGTATTGAGAACACGGATATCGTGGCGTGGTACACGATGGCGTTTCACCACGTGCCGCGGCCAGAGGATTGGCCGCAGATGCCTACGATGTGGCATGACTTCACGATTCGTCCTTTTGATTTTTATTCGAAGAGCCCGTTGATGGATTTACCGATGCAGCCTTAGTAGCCGGATCTGGAACGACAGAGTTGAACCGGGAGTCAGAGGGAAAGCGCAGTGGTATCCCACATCTCGCGAAAAACGAGCGAGATGCCCGGATTTCCTGTACGCGGCACCAAGCAACGGTCACGTGTGCGGCTTTCATTGAGGAAAGCCGCATGCAGTTCATCAACGCCAACAGGCTTCGCAGGAAATCCGGGGTGTGGGGCACCCGTGGTTCGTTTGAAGGAAAGCGTCGCAACGTATGCGGCCAGATGTGGATCACCGTAGCTTTGTTGGCCTGGACGAATTGCGCTTCCCTGGTTCTGCCGGTGTGTGGGTATAGAACAGCTACGGTTACTAAATTCTGGAGGTGAGCTATGACTCGTTCCCATGTTGGCAAGTGGCTGGTGCTGGTCCTGACAGCCTGCGTCGTTTCGTTTGGCGTACAAGCGATGGCCCAGTCCACCTTCGGATCGATCGTGGGCACGGTGAAGGATCAATCGGGATCGGTGGTTCCGGGAGCTACTGTCACGCTGGTCAACGTGGGCAGCTCGGCCAAGCATACGGCGACGAGCAGCGCTTCTGGGAATTACGAGTTCCCTAACCTCGATGCCGGAATCTACCAGGTGACCATCCAGGCGAACGGCTTCAAGGACCAGATCTTCGACCACCTGGTGTTGCAGGCCCGCGATACCCAGCGTATCGATGCCAGCCTGGCGGTGGGTGCGGCTTCACAAACAATTGAGGTGCAAGCAGCGGGCGACGTGATCACCACCGATACGTCGGGGCTGGCTACGACCAAGACGACCCACGAACTGGTGGATCTGCCGGTGGCGGTTTATTCGCGATCGAATGGATCGACCAGTCCCCTGCTGACGTTGACCACCGAGCCGGGCGTGCAGGTGGACGATAACTCGAACCTGGTGATTGCCGGCACCACGCCGGCCCTGATGTCGTTCACCATCGATGGCATCAGCAGCGTGGACGTGGAAAACAGTGGACCCATCGCCGAACTGTTTCCGTCGTTCAACTCCATCTCCGAGATTCGAGTCAGCGAGACCAACAACAACGCGGAGTATAGCGGGGTGGCGGACGTGACGACCACGTCGCGCGCGGGCACCAATGACTACCATGGCGGAGTGTTCGAGAACCTGGAGAATACGGCTTTGACCGCGGGCAATCCGTTCACCGGCAAGCCGGCACTGCACATGAACGACTTTGGCGGGTTCGCCGGCGGCCCGGTGAGAATTCCCCACCTTTACAACGGGCGTGACAAGACGTTTTTCTTCGGCAGCTACGAGGGTCTCCGGTTGCCGCGCGAATTTCCGCTGGTAGAAAGCTTTCCCAGCCTGGATATGCGCAATGGGAACCTGTGGGATTACCTGGTGGCGCAGGGCGGCGGGACGACACCGCTGCCGATCTACAACTACGATGGCACGCAGATTCCCTGCACCGGCCCGTCGAATTGCTCGGTTCCTGTGTCGCCGGTGGCTGCGAATGTTATCAAGACCCTGATGCCGCTGCCCAACAGCGGTCCCTCGAATTCGTTCCAGAACAACTACGTCACCAATTTCCCCGCGCCTATTTCGAGCAACCAGTTCGATGTGCGCATCGATCAGACGATTACTCAAAAGCAGTCCATTTACGGGAGGTACACGTTCAAGAACCGCTCGGTGACGACCGCGCCCACGGTCAACTGCGCTGGTTTCTGCGATACCAGCTTGTCGCCCTTGCTGGGTGGCATCTCGCAGCCGGAGCAGGATCGCGGCTTGACGGTGGCTTACAACTACACCATCACGCCGCAAATCATCAACGAGTTTCGCGGCGGCTTCAACGCCACGCGGACGCAGCTGGACGCGAATGTGAACTCGGCGGACTTGATCAACCAGGTCGGGATCACGGGGATTCCCGATATTCCTAGCGTGGCCTCCGTACCCGATTTCGAGATCACGGGATTGCAACGCACGGGCGGGTTGAACACTACCAAGCAGCAGAGCAAGATCATCCAGTTGCTGGACGATCTGACCTGGATCAAAGGTAAGAGCACATTCAAGTTCGGCGGCGATGTTCGCCGGCTAACCGACCATGACGAGAATGTTTTCGGCAACTATCGATCGGGACAATACCTGTTCAACACAACGAGCACGGTGGGCACGACGATTGGCGATCCTTACACCGAGTTTCTGCTGGGATACCCGGACAACGTCACGCTGGCGCAGGTAACGAACCCGGCTATGAATGGGTTGGGGTATTCCTATGCGTTCTTTGGGCAGGATGACTGGAAGGCGACGCCGTACCTGACGATCAATGCGGGTTTCCGCTATGAGCTGCACCCTCCGTTGAAGGACACGCACTACAACACGGCGGCTTTCTTGCCGGACTATGACGAGAACGGCATTCACGGGGGAGTGGCGGTGCCGAATGCCCAGGGGCTTTCTTACACCAACCCGGGGTTTGCTGCGTCGATTGCGCCCACGCCGATTCTCACCGCGGCGCAGGCGGGCTTGCCGATCAAACTACGCTACACCTACAAGAGCGATTACGGTCCGCGCATTGGCTTTGCGTGGCGGCCGAATCACAACGACAGCACGGTGATTCGTGGCGGGTGGGGACGATTTATCGAGTCGCCGCTGGGCTTTTCGCTGGTTTCCGGTTGGGCGGTCAGCGCCAGCTTTGTTCCGTTGTATACCCAGGACTACGGGGCCAATGGACAACCGCTGCTTAGCTTTCCTTCGCCCTTTCCCGCCAACCTGGACCAACCGGGGACAGCCAGCTTCGAGTATGCCTTCCCGATCCACTACAAGGATCCTTCGGTGCAGCAGTGGAACATGACCTTTGAGCATGACTGGGGTCATGACATCGGGATGCGGTTGTCTTATACAGGCAGCCACGGTACGAACCTGGAAAACTTCAACGACCTGAACCAGGTGCCGGCCAATACCGGCGTGGCGGCTCCGCTGGTTTATCCCATCTGGGGGATTATCCAGAGCGTGGTCAACCAGGCGATCAGCAACTACAACAGCTACACAGCGGTGCTGCAGAAGCGGATGTCGCACGGGCTGCAGTTCCAGACCAGCTATGTGCTTACCCGGGATCTGTCGGATTCCGGCGGCGCGGTGCCGACCGAGTTTGCGGGCGCGGGCGGCAACTGGGTTTCGGATAAGAACAATCCGCGGCTGGATTATGGGAATGTGATGTTCGACCGGCGGCATCGCGTGCTGAGCACGTTCCTGTACCAGCTGCCGTTTGGCAAGGGTGCGACTTTCCTGGGGAACAGCAATCGCCTGGTGGATACGATGGTCGGTGGATGGCAGTTGGGCGGGGTGTTGGTGTTCCAGAGTGGGGCGTTCCTTACCATGGCGCAGGAGTCGGTGGATTCGGCGAATACCGGGATCCTGAATACGCTGGGCGAGGCGCGGGCGGATGTGGTTCCCGGGGTTAGTCCGAAAGCGACGAAGGGATTGACGAGCACGTATGGGCCGGTGTTCGTGAATCCGGCAGCGTTCACGTTTCCACCAGTGAATGCGGGGCGGTTCGGGGATAGCTCGGTGGGCAATGTGGTGGGCCCGGGGACGGATGCGGTTTCGCTTTCGCTGATCAAGTCGATCAAGATTACGGAACAGTTGCAGTTCCAATTTGGGGCGCAGGCGGCGAATGCGCTGAACCATCGCAATTTCGATGTGCCGGATACGGTTCTGGATGACCAGGCGTTTGGGACGATTTCGGGGTTGCAGAGCGCGGAAGGGGCGGGTCCCCGGAATGTGGAGATTACGGGGCGGATTAGTTTTTAGGGGGGTGGTTAGGGTTGAGGGCGCTGGAGTTGAGGGTGTCTGCGTAGTTTAGATCGCGGACACTGCAGTCCCTCCCTTCCGCTACGCTCCAGTTGATGACAAATCTAAGGGTTGCGTTTCCAGTTGGTAGCGGCTTGTGGCTTAGAGGATGGCCGGTCGTGAAGATCGGTTAGGTGGGAAGTTAGAGGGGGAGAGGCTGGTTTGGCCTCTCCTTTTTTTTATTTGGCGTTGGAGATTACGGTTAGGGGCGGCTGGGGCGGAGGGGGCGGCAGGACTTCGGGTTTGCCGCGGAGGCGCTTGCCTAGAGAACGGACACGGCCGACACCTACGCCGATTCGTTCGGAGGCCACCATAAGATGGCCGGCGGTGAGGCCGGGCAGGACGCGGTGATGACCTACCGCGGCGAGCGCCATCGAGGCGACACAGCCACATTGCGTGCAGTCCGGCTTGCCTCCGAATTGGCAGGGGCCTATGCGGGTTTCGAGATCCGCGGAGAGAGACTTCGTGGTGCGGGCGAAGATGCACTCGTCCGGCGATTGAGGCGGATGACGGAGCTCCTCAATCATCTTCCGGTTCATCTGGAACTTGGGATAAAGAGGAAAGAGACGCTCCAGCTCGTCCAGGAGCCGATGGCGCACGGAGGGAGAGATAAGCTCCGGACCCTCCGCACCTTGCTGGGGCGTGAAAAGACTGACCCAGATGCGCTTTACTTCGGGACGGGCGCTCCAGAAGCGTAGAAACTCTTCCATGTAACCGGGCCGGTCGGCAATCTGGCCGGTGACGGTGCAGTGAATAGTCACAAAGCTGTCGCGAATGGAAGTGAGAATGCGCTCGTAGGTGGCGGGTTTGCGACGCTCATCGTGCTCCGGTTGCAGGCCGTCGATTGAAACTACCAGGCTCAGCTTGGAGAGGGCGCTCCAGGCTTTGGGCAACGGGCGAAAAGCGCTGGTGACCAATTGCACGTGGACGCCGCGGCTCTCCAGCTGGGGCAAAAGCACTTCCAGTTCGCGGTAGCGAACCAAGGGATCTCCACCGACCAGGGAAAGATGGATGGGCCGCTCGCGATCGACGATCTCCAGCAGCCTCCGGACCAGGTCGTCTCCTTTGTAATCAGACAATTGACGGAGGGAAACGCCGCTGGTTCCGAGATGCTCGGGCTCGTAGGCGTAACAGCCGGGGCACCGCAGGGGGCACTCGCGGGTGATCTCGATGGAAAGGCTCGGCTTCTGGCCGGCGAGGATGCTGGCCCAGGCGTTCAGCACTTCTGATTTCTTCATGAAGGACCCTCAAGTTCCAAAAAACACTCGTTGACGAAGGTTTCCGGGGGTGGTTTGCGAAGTCCCTCCGCTACGGCCCCACGGCACGCCGGGGCAGGCGGGATGAAAAAGTAGCAGATAACAAGAGGTTGGAACTCGAGCGAGAAGCTCTCAGCGTGGTTTCATAGTTCCTATGATATGCAAGAATGGGCTTCAGGAGTGGAGTTTTGCACTGCGGAGTAAACCTGGAATTTGCGGGTGGTTGGAGATGTTTCAGGTTTTCTTTGCGGTTGGGCAGGCGCTTGAGGTACCCTTTTCCGCGAAAAAATGATCGGGGTTTCCCTGATATAGAACTAAGGGGCAGCCCGACATAATTTGGCGCTATGTCTGCACCGCACTTCGGCGTTTAATTACAATGGGTGAACTATAAGGGTTGACGCACGGGATAGCGGCAGCGACCGCCCCAAAATACGGCGTACTTGGAGCGACCGATGGTGTCCAAATCCAAGTCGACATTAACGGTCCGCCTGCTGAAGCAGCGACGGGACGAGCTCCTGGAGGAGTTGCGAGCGATCGCCCCAGAACTGCTCGAGAAGCTGGAAGAAACGCTGGCGGCGCTGCAGGAACAGAAGCCAGAGCGGGGCGAGTACGAAGGACTCGACCGTCCGGCAGTGATACGGAAGTACCTTCTCAACGTGGGGCGACCCTCAAAACTACGAGAGATTCGCGACGCAGTTGCGGCGCCGGTAAGCCGCTTCGATGCAAGATCGATCTGGGACGGCGGGAAGCGAGAAGTAGAGCAGGGCCGGCTGTTGAATATCGCCAATCAGGAGAAGGGCGAGGATTGGGTGCTTTCCCTGCCTGAGTGGGAGCAGAATCGTAACCCGCCGAATGTGGCCGGACCCTCATCACCCCAACGGGGTGGCCGGCGTCGAGTGTTTCTGTCGATAACGAATGACCAATAACCTCACCGTCAAAGCAAGTCCTCCTCCAATGACGGTGCTGACGGCGCGGTGGTAGGCGACATCCTTGCCCGGCAGACTGTTAAGAGCCAGCAAACAGACAATGTATGCGGTGAGACAGAGGGTAAAGAGGGCGTAGTTCACGTTGTTGAGGGAGTACGAGAACCAGGCGAAGCATAGAGCCAGGAGTGCCAGCATCGGCGGCGCTGGGGTGAGATGGGCGAGAAAGAAGCTGGCAAAGACCGCTCCGGCAAGGGTCCCGACGGTGCGGGCAATGGCCCGGCTGGCGGTGTCGCTCAGGGCGGGCCTGAGGACGAGCAGGGCAGTCATGGGTATCCAGTACCCGTTGGCAAAGCCGAAGTGACGGTAGATTTCTGTACTGACCATGAGGGTGACAGCGAGGCGAATGGCGTAAGGCACCGCGCTGGGAGCGGGATTGCGCTTCATGAGCGAACGGGCGGCCTGTTCCACGGAGGAACGGAGGGCCTGGTGCTCGGCCTTGAGATAGCGGGCGACGGAAAGCAGGTCTGTGCGCAGCTCGTGCAAGAGGCGCAGCAGGATGCTGGACGTGAGGATCTGTAAGGCGCCTCCGGCCATCACGAGCCCCGAACGGACGGCGGCAGCGCGCGGGGAAAAGGGGAAAGCGGACGCGACGAGAAGAAAGACGATGCACTGCTGGCCTACCCAACTGACCCCCGCCTGACGCAAGGAAAGCATGCCATAGGTGAAACCGGCCGCTCCGGCGATGAGCACCAGGGTGAAGTTGGTGTGGCCGGCCACCATGCCCACGAAGGTGGCAGCGCTGATTCCCAGGGAGACCAGGATCATGGGAAGAAGGCGGGAGTCGTCGATATGCTGCTTGGCGCCAAAGCCGACGGTGAAGGCTCCGCCGGCAAGGATCAATCCCGCACCGGGGTGGCCCAGCAAGATGCCGGCGATCAGACAGAGGGATAGGGGAAGAATAAAGATGAGGTCGGCACGGAAGGACTGGGCCTTCCAATCGAAGACGATGCTATCGGTGAGGAAAGGGGATGCGGAGACAGTCGAGTCTGCTGACATCTCGGAGGCGGTCCTCTCTCGACCGCGACGGCTTAACGATATTAGAGCATTTGCCTGGTTGCGGAGGCCCCTCGCATGGCTGGGCCGGACGGCATAGCGTTTGCCGCCTCAGCAGGAACGCCGATAGGATACAAGAGCATTTTGACTTTCTTCCTTGCTTGAGCAAGGGATGGCGGAGGGAAAGCGTGCAGAGGTGGGTACGTTTTGTTGCTCTTATTGTCTTGTTGGGTCTGCTGGGTGCGGATAGATGGACGTTGGCCCAGGGCCGCCTGAGTGACAAAGATCTGCAGCGACTGATGCAAAATTTGAAGGACGACGCAGGGCCTTTCCGGCAGAACTTTGGCAATGCACTGAAGAAAAGCACGAGCCGGGGGACCACCCAGGAGAAGGATGCCAAGGCGCTGGCCGAGACCTTCGCCAAACAGGCAAACACGGCACTTGAGACGTTCAAGCACCAGCAGAAGGCGGACCAGGAGGTGGTCGACCTGGTGCATACCGCGGCGCAGATCGATCCCCTGGTCTACAGCCTGCAACTGAACCCGCAAACCACATCCCGGTGGGAGAGACTGCGCACCGAGCTGCACCAGATCGCGCAGGCGTATGGCATACCCGAACCTTACCTGGCACCCCCGCCGGGGAGCGATTCTGCGGCCCTCAGCACGACTGGAACGTGTCTCAATGCAGTGGGTATCGAGAGATCACGGCAACTGGTGAACGAATGCATACAGGTTTCACCCGCGACTCACCCGCCATGTAATGCGCAGAATGCGTGCTCGCTGATCGTGAACGAGATCAAGAGAGGTTGCGCGCTGATTGGCCAGGGCGCTCCAGGTTTCTGCGCTGAGTATCGCTAGCCTCACGCACAACAAGGGCATGGTTGACGCATGGGATATCGGAAATCAGACTGGCGTCATATGGCGCTAACACACAGCTGCATTGGAAGCGTCTGATGGGGTCCAAGGTGTGCGGACGTCGAGTCTTTTTCCGGCCTACGCGGTGCTCCCTCCTCGCGCCGTTCATAGCGACATGACGAAGAAACGAACAGACGAATACGGTTCTTTGCGCCATACTGGGGCCGCGCTGGCGGATAAGACTCCTAATCGTTATCTCGCGTCTCCGGAGAAGACTATGGACTACAGAATGACTAGGGTTCCTTCTCACCTGCTCACACAGCGGCGAGACCAGCTGCTGGAGGAGTTGCGCGTGTTGGCGCCGGATTTGGTGGGAAAGCTGGAACTGACCCTGGAGGCGTTGAGGCGCTGCGACCACGATGGATTCGACCCTTAGGGTGATCCGTAAGTAGTTCCTGAACGGGCTGCGCGGCACAAAGGACGACCTATCTGCACCATTTACCTGGAGACTCCAAACTCCCATCACACAAATTAAGAGCGACCGACCTATGGGGCGGATGCGGGAGCTTTGGGGAGACTTAGCAGGTTGGCGAAGAGGCGATAGGCTCCGGGGACGCCTTCGGGCAATTGACGGTAGAGAGCATAGGCGATGTAAACGTAGGCGCCCTTGCCGTAACGGGCGTATAACAAGCCACCCTTCTGCTCATCCTGACCGGGGTCTTTGGTCTCGGTCAAGGCCTGATAATGCGAGTCCCAGGAGTGCATGAAGGAGTGACCGCGCTCCTCTACCCAGCCCTGGAAGTCGGCACTGGTGATTTTGTTGGGCCAGGAGAGGAGAGGATTCCTGGGCTCCAGTAACTGGACTGGGTCGTGCTCATCCACCACCTTCTCGGGATCGCCGGTGAGCGTGATTGGGTAGGGGCCGTAGTTGTGGTCGTACTCGCGGGTGTTGTATTGGACGATGAGGACTCCGCCCTGCTTTACGTAATCGAGCAGGCGACCGTTGGAGGCGGCTAGCTCGGGACGGGCGGCGTAGGCTCGGATGCCGAGCACAATCACGTCATAGGCGGATAGATTGCCGCCGTTGATGTCCGCAGCCTGCAACAAGTGAACGGGCACACCCATGCTTTCCAGGGCCTGGGGAACTTCATCGCCGGTGCCCATGACGTAGCCCACCTTGAGATCAGGAGCCAGCTTGACGTCCACCCCGACCAGTTTGTAGGGGCCGGGCTGGTAGTAGTTGTAAGGACGCAGGCCGGGGTAGCCGACGGTCTCATAGCCCTGGGTGTACTGATGGCCCTGGTACTCAGCAATCGGAGTAACCGAATAGCTGGTGGCAGAGAGGTGCTGCGGCGTGACGGTGAAGGCGAGGGTCTGATCGGCCGTGAAGGGCGCCGATTGGGGCGAGGACTGCCAGCCCGCGGGCAGATCGAGGCGGACGTCGCCGGGGGTGGATGCCTTGACGTTGCTGCGGACCCGAACGTTGACAGTCGCGGTCTTCTCCTTATCCCCATCCAGAGGAATGATGCCCGCGGTGGCGGTGGCCGCCACGGAGACAGCCGGCACGATTACCAGCGGCTGATATACGCCACCGCGACCGACCACATGCTGAACGGTTTGCACCGCCTGGGCGGAACGGACAGAAACACCATCCACAGTGAACTCGAGCCAGGCCTGCAACGGATACGGGGGGAGCGGATGGTTGAGGCAGTCGACACTGTCAAGATCGTAGTAGGACTGGGCCACAGTCTTTCGATGGAAGCAGGCCTTGGTTAACTCGGCGTCAAGGGGCGCGGTGACCTTGAAATCCGCGCTGAGGCGCTGGTTGGCTTCCAAGCTGGCTGGGGGAGGAGTGGCGGCGGTGATGTGCCAGTCGCCGGTACCGGTGGAGCGCACGGAGATGCTCTTTATCTGCACGGGAACGTCACTGGCGTTGGTGAGGAAGGCCGTGACGCCGAAGGACTGGCCGGGGACGGCGGTGGTGAAGGTATCCTGCGCGTCGATGGCGAAGGGGGAGCGGCCATGATCGGGGTGGGCCGGCGACACTACAGTGGTGAGGGTGACGCCGAGCGCCTCCACGATGGCGCTGTTGAATTGCGCTTCTTTTACGGAGAGCTCATGCAGGACATTGTATTTTGCTTCAGCGGAGAGATCGGAGGCGGTTACTTTTTGCATAAGTAACTGTGTTTGTTTCAAACCTGCGGCCAGCAGCGGGACCAGCTTTGCCGGCTGCGACGGGGTGAAGGAGCGGGTGGCTTGGCTGACGGTGGCGGCAATTTGTTGCAGGCCGGCGGTTAGGAATGGGTGTTGACCCGGGGCGAGCGTGGCAATGCCGGCAATCGAAGTGTCAATGCCATCGAAATAGGAGTGCTCCGCATCTGAGGTAGGGACCCGCGAACCGTAGCGATGGTAGGGAACGTCAAAGGCTCCCGGAAGGGGGACGCCCATGCCGCCGTTCTGAGATTTTTGCTGGCCCAGACCCTCGCGGCCGAGCTGGATATAGGACTCCCCGAGCGCTGGGTCATAGGCGCCTTCATGGATGGTGACGTTGGTGGTGGGGACGGCGCCGGTCCATTTGTCGGCGACATAGTCATAGAAGCGCACCGGCGCCCACTTGCCGGTGGCGTAGTCGTACATCCCCTTGGGGGAGATGGAGAAGGAAGGCACACGGGCATAGACCTTGAGCGGCGTCCAGGGGAGGAGGCCGGCCTTGATCTGATCGGGAAAGACCTTGGGGTCTCCTGCGGCCTTGAAGACCTCCTGCGCCATTTCGCCGGAGACCTGGTGCTGGCCGTGGCCGTCGGTGATGCCGCCGACGAAGACGGCGGTGACGACCAGGGGACGATTGAGGCGGACGGCGCGGACGCAGTCATAAAGGACGCGCTCGTGTCCCCAGACGGCGAGGGCTTCTTCAAGGGTCTTGGAGAAGCCGAAATCGGCGACGCGGGTGAAGTATTGATCGACACCGTAGCGGCGGCCGGCAGCCAGGAGCTCCTGTGTGCGCACCAGGGCGAGCTGATCCCACAGGTCGTTGGACATGATGTTCTGACCACCCTCGCCACGGTTCAGGGTGAGCAGAGCCACGCGCGCACCCTGGCCGCGGGACTCGTAGGTGAGCATGCCTCCGTCCTCGTCGTCGGGGTGGGCGACGATCATCATGAGGCTGGCGCGGGTGCTCAGCTTGCGCAGGGACTGCTGGAGCGCAGCGGCGCCGCGGTCCACGCGGAGAGGCTGGTAGTTGGGCGTAGCGGCAATGGAGGAGTCGATTGGGGTCTGGGCCGAAAGAGGGGCGGCGGCGACGAAGAGGGCGGCGATGAGGGCCAGGGCTTGGGACGGAGTCCGGCAGAATGTCATAGGCAGTTTGCTAGCTATAGCATATGACAGGATCAACGGCGGTTAGGACTCAGGAATGGGATCGGTTGCGGATTGGAGGGAAGGCATTCGAAGAATCACTAATTGTTCGGGGAAAAAATTCGGAAGGGCTGCCCCCGATTTCCTGTGCAGCGCGTCGGTTTCGGCGAACTTCAGGCGGCTTTCCTTAATGAAAGCCGCACACGCGGTCGTGTCCAGTGCGGCATACAGGAAATCGGGGCCGCCCATCTTTTTCAACCCATGTAGTGCCCCGGCCTCGCCGGTGCAAACATGGGGCACCCGTCCAGGGGTTGAGGTCTTGTTTGGTTGATTGGCGGAGAGCCAGAGGATGAAGAAGGACGAGGGGCTGGTACGCGGGATCACCCTGCCGGGCGCGATTTCGCTCAACATGATCAATATGATCGGGGTGGGACCGTTCGTGACCCTGCCGCTGATTGTGCTGGCGATGCACGGACCGCAGGCGATTCTGGGATGGGTGCTGGGGGCGGTGCTGGCGGCGTGCGACGGGCTGGTGTGGGCCGAGCTGGGCGCGGCTATGCCGAAGGCCGGCGGATCGTATGAGTATCTACGCACCATCTATGGGCCGCGGACTACGGGGCGATATCTCTCCTTCCTCTATATCTGGCAACTGAGTTTTAGCGCTCCGCTTTCGATCGCCTCGGGATGCGTGGGCCTGGCGCAATATGCAGGCTACCTTTGGCCTGCCTTGCGTAAGGTTTATTTTTCCTATCAGTTGCCGATCCCGGTTCCGTTTGTACACACGCTGCCGCTGGCGATCCGGCTTGGACCGGGGACGCTGGCAGCGATGCTCTGCTGCGCCATCGCCGCAACGTTGCTGTATCGCAATATACAGAGCGTGACCCGGTTTTCCGGCTTGCTGTGGATTGGGGTGATGGGCACAATGCTGGCGGTGATCCTCACCGGGCTGCTGCACTTTCACGCTAATCTGGCATTCGGCTTCCCTCCCGGCGCGTTCCAGCTCTCGGGCGGATTCTTTACCGGCCTGGGAGCGGCGCTGCTGATTGCGACTTACGACTACTGGGGCGCGTACAACATATGCTTTCTAGGGGCGGAGGTACGCGACCCGGGACGGACCATTCCACGCGCGATTGTGTGGTCGGTGGGGCTGGTGGCGGTCCTGTATCTACTGCTGAATACGAGTGTGCTGGGAACGATACCGTGGCAGGAACTTACCAGCCAGGGGGGCGCGAATGCGCGGCTCTCAGTGGCGGCGGTGGTGGTGCAGCGGGTGTATGGAGTGTTCGCGGGACAGGTGGTTGCGCTGCTGGTGGTGTGGACGGCGTTTTCGTCGGTGTATGCCCTGCTGCTGGGCTATTCGCGCGTACCGTATGCGGCAGCGCTGGATGATAATTACTTCCGCATGTTCGCGCGCGTGCACCCACGGCACCGCATCCCCAACGTCTCATTGCTGATGTTGGCAGGGGTTTCGATGGTGTTCTGCATGCTGCAACTGGTGGACCTGGTGGCAGCGCTGGTGGTGATCCGGATCCTGTTGCAGTTTCTTTTGCAGCAGGTGGGCGTAATGGTATTGCGCCGCACGCAGCCGGACCTGGAGCGGCCATTCCGGATTTGGCTGTATCCTCTGCCGCCGCTGGTGGCGATTGCGGGATTTCTTTACATCCTGTTCTCGCGGCCGAACTTTGCGCGCGAGATCTTTTTCGCCTTGGCAGTGGTGCTGACCGGAACGGCTACTTACCTGATCCGCGCACAGCGGAGGGGGGAGTGGCCATTCGCCCAGCCAGCTATGCGCGAATGAAGCTTACTTCTTTTCTTTGGCACGCTTCTGCTTAGCCCAACGAAGCTTCTGTGCGGCGGCGATTCTGGCTCGGCCTTCGGGCGAGATAACCCGCTTGGAGCGCTGGGCCCTGGGCTTAGGAGCCGCCAATCCGCTCTTACGCGGACTGCGAGAGACCTTGGGTACGGCGGTTCCGGCAACAAGGTCGCGTGCTTCTGTTAAACGGCTAATCTCGGCGTCTATGTGGAGGAGTATCTCTTCGATCGTCATCGCCCTTAAGTGTAACTCAACATATGCCACCTAGCGCAACAGGGGCTAAAGGAAGGGATGAAGAATTTTCGGGGGGCGAAATTGGGTGTCGGGGGGAAAGATGAGGATAGTTGGGATAAGACGTTCAGAAATGGACATCGATTAGACCGTGGGGGGCGTTAGTTGCAGGGGGAGTGGAAATGCAGGTCCCTCCTAATGACACAGGTGGGAGCAGCCTAGGTTTAGTGCCGCGCCTACGGCGCTCACGTCATTTTCGGAATATATTCCCAGCCCTTACGGGCTGGGCTCACGTTTGGCGGTCGGCCCTCCGGGCCTCGCATCCATGGCGATTTTGCGTTGTCATTTCTTTCTCAACTGCCGAAGGCAAGTCGGCTCCTCGGGATGACAAGTTTAGGGTGACGTGTCAGGGGATATTTGCTAACGGAGTTTAGAGGCGTGATACCGCCGGCGTTGGTTCTGGGGAAGTGGAAATGCAGGTCCCCCCCTTCCGCTACCCCGTATTTCCTGTTGAGCTTAGCCGGGTAACGTTACGGTCATGGTAAGAGTTGTTGATCATGCAGTTTCTTCTGTTCCCTGTTCCAACGATGACGGGCCTGAATCCATCGGGCCCGGGCGGTTTCCCAGTTGAACTCGAGACCGCAGCTCCCACCCACGCGGCAGTCACTCGCGCCGGCACTTTCGAAGGGTGGCTGGGGAGACCAGGCAAGGGAGCGCTGCTCATCGGTAAAGATGGCGAGCGAGGCTATGATCTCGTCGACAGTGAGAAGACCCTCCCCTGGGGTCTTCTGATTCGGAGATGCAGGTTCTTTCTCCATGAGCGGATGCCAAGAGCTTGCTGCCTGCGGAGTGGGCCGTCAAGAGATGACGGAAATAAAGATGAGGATCCTGGGAGGGTAAACTAATAGTAACTATCGCAGTATTTCTTGTGTTGCATTTACAGTGGACGCCCGTAACCTGGCAGTAACTTTGAGTTAACTACCCCTTTTCCCTCTAGTTTTTTTTTAGCGAGCCTTGCGGGGTCGAGCAACCCATGGCATCTTATAGCAGTTTCGTGTTGCTCCTGTTGATCCGAAACGACTTTCCGGCAAAGGATGGCTGCCGCAAGAAATGAGACCAAGGGAGAGGAATCTATGAGGCTTTGCGGGCATAGCACGACATTTCCGAGACTTTGAGCGCAGGTAAGACCGATATTTGGATGCCGGTGTACATCGGTGACTACCTTGCCGATACCATGCACCTAAGTACGGAACAGCATGGCGCTTATCTCCTACTCCTCTTCCACCTGTGGCGCCGCGGGGTCCTGCAAGACGACGATGCGGTGCTGGCACAGATTACGGGCCTTCCGATCCGGGCGTGGACCGTCTCCCGAGGGGTGCTGGCGGAGTTCTTCGAGGTCCACGATGGGCAGTGGCACCACGGACGCGTAGAACGGGAAAGAAGCCGGACCGCGGCCAAGCAGAAATTCAATGCCAGCAGAGCTAAATTAGGCGCCGACACCCGGTGGGGCAAAGCGCGGCCTCAGCAGGAGGATGCGGAAAGCCCCTGCGCAAGCAATGCTTCAAGCATTCTCCATGGCATGCTTGACGATGCCAAATCACAATCACAGTCACAGTCACAACCACAGTTATTAAGAACATTTCCTTCTTCGAACAGGTTTAGCGAGAAACGTGCTGTCGATGAGCGTCATGTCCCCTTTCGCCTGATTTTGGGAGAGTACTGGAGGGCGAAGAATCATGCGTCTCCTGAGATGCCTTGGCAGGGACGTGATGCCAAGGCGCTGAGTGACTTTCTTGCAGCCAGCCCCAACTTAAGCGAAATACAGTTCCGCACCATGCTGGAGAACCGGGCTAAGTCGGCGGTTGCTCACGGTGACCGCATTTTCCTGTGGATTGCGAACCTCACCCGCTTCCAGGAGGAAATCACTGTCTACAACAAGCCGGCATCGGCGGGGGGCGGCAATGCAAGCAGAGCGGAAATCAATCGCAATAGCGTCGTCAGCGCCGTTGACCGGGCCATGGCCCTGGCTCGAGAACACATTGATCGCGCTGGGCAAGCTGGCGCTGAGCAGGCAGCTTTCACTGACCCCGGAATGCCTTTTGCTGATGGCCGAGGACCTGCGCGATGTGCCCTGGCCATACCTGGAGATGGCGATCACGGGATGGAGACGGGGCACGCTGCGGATGGGCAAACCGGAGCAGATGGACCGCTTCCCTACCGTCCGTCAACTGCGGCTGCAGGCCAATCTTCTGCAGCTGGAAGGATCAGCGACGGAGAGGACAGCTTGCAACTTGCATGGGAGGTAAGTGCGTCATGAGCGAGTTAGACATGGACAACGCGGAAGAGCGGGACGTCTACGAGCGGATTTTTGCCGAGGTCAGGAATCCATCGGATGTGCAGGGCGCGATTGCACGAGCGGTACGACAACTGCGCGCGGCGATGGAGAAAGAGGACAACTGCGCAGTGACCGCGGCGCACGTGCGCAACCTGGCGGATATCGATCCTGCTGCGCTGGCGGTGGCCTACGCGATGGCGGAGAAGAGCTGTACCTACTGGCCGAGCCCGGGACAGATGCGGGAGCTGGCCGGATGGTCGGAAGAAAGCCGGGGCGGGGTGGCGCTGGAGTGGGTGTTTCGTTACCTGGAAAAACACGGCTGCGAGGGGCGCGCCCAGGGCGGCGGCGTGCGGTTTGGCGAAGACGAGAGCGGACGGAGAGTTCTGCTGGAACGCGAGGCCATCGTCCCAGCTCCGGCGCTGCCGGCGGAGATAGAAGCTGCGCTGGCGCTGATCGGCAGCGGATCGACCAAGCAGGGTTTGCGCTATGTGAGTCAACATCCGGCGGTGAAAGGGTGGGATAACTTTTCCGGGGACACGGCCTCACGCAGCGCAGAGCGCATCGAGGGGCAATGGATTCGTTGTTACCTGCGTGCGATGCGGAATGGCATCAGGGCAAAGGTTTTTTCCAATCCTCCCCCACTACGGAGGACGCAATGATCAACGAAATGGAAATGGCGCTTGCGGAGGAGGAGATCTCCAAGGCGGGCAAGCACTATAAGCCGTCACAGGCGAAGAGGCGGAGTTTGGGCGGGGCGATTTTTCTGGCTGCGATCGCAGATTACCGCGGCACGGATGCACAAGAGCATCGGAGCGCAAAGCTATTTCTCTATCCGCAAACGCGCCAGTGGCGCAGGCACCATGACTGGGCGTTGGAGTTAGCCGAAGGTATGAACCCGGCCTGGCTGCGGGAGGCTCTGGATAGGTTCAGGAGTAAGTGGGATGGGCAACGCGCTCAAGCCATAGCACGGGAGAGACGGAGAGCGCTGAAAGCAGACAGGAGGAATGGACTCGATGAGAAGCAACGCGATGAACGGATTCAGTCGGACGGGGCAGTTGTGTCCACAAAACATGGTCACGCTGGTTTTCAGCCGGCGGGCGCGGCGTGCAGTGCACGGGATGGTCATGTTGCGGCGGGCTTATGAACATGTGCTGGTGATGGCAACGCTGGAGGGAGTGCGGCCGGTGCGAAGACCGTACTACGAGGACTACGTGGATGCGCTGAATATTCTGGGCGCACGGGCGGCGTTGATAGCCAGGAGCCTTTGAAGGAGAGCGTAGATGAGCGATGAACCGAGCCCTAGTGAGTTTCTTATTTCCAAGATGGAAGGCATGGATGCGGTGACCCAGGTTTTGATCGTGACCCGCACTGACGAGGGGGAGATTAGTTATGACAGCTGCGGACAGATCGCCGCGGATACGCTGGGCATGATTGAGTTTGTCCGGGTGGCCGCGGCGGAACACCTGCGCCGGGAGTTGTATGACGAGGATGTGGATTGATCGGGTTCTCAACGGCAAGTTGGGGGTTAGAGGTTACTTCCGCCGGCGTTGGTTGCAGGTGAAATGTCAATGGGCAGTTGCTAGTGGAGTTTAGCGTACGTTGCGGTCATTACGGTTTCAACGGGGCGCAAGGATGGATGAGACCGAATTGATCGCTGCGGCGCGTTGTGGGGACGAAGAGGCGTTTAGGGAGCTCTATCAACAGCATGTTGACTATGTGAAGGCTGTGGGCCGCTCTATTCTTCGCAAGAACGACCTGGACGATATGTGCCAGGATACGTTTATGTTGGCCTTCACGCGGCTGCGTAGCTTTGAAGGTAACTCGCAGTTTCGTACCTGGATTGCCCGCATCGCGGCAAACCAGTGCTTAGTGATTCTGCGCAAGGGGCGCCAGGCAAGTAACGAGTCGAACCTGGTGGAGATGGATTCACGCTTGGCAAGACTTGACAAGGACCTGGAGGGCGTGACGGCCCGGTTAGATCTGCAAAAGCTGATGCGTGGGCTCACGCCCCTGCAGCGGCGCGCTCTCAAGATGGCTTATGTCGAGGATATGCCGGCCCAGGAGATAGCGGAGATATTGGGCACGACATTGGCTTGCGTAAAGAACTCCATACATGAGGCCAAGCGACAGGTGCGTGAAATTTATCAGAAAAAATAACCGTTTTGGGGCCATTGCGAATCTATATTGGTGAACACCTCATAACGATTACCCGAATAGAAGCCAAGCTCTCGTACGCTTACTTCTAATTGCGCTCCCAGCGCGTGCGACCTTGGGACTAAGCGACGAGACGGCACGGCCTCGCTATGCCCTTAACACTATGACTTTTGTTGAAGCCGCGGTGATAGAACCCAAGGGCCCAAAGGTTTGCATCCTCAGCGAGCATGATGCCAAATCTCTCACCTGTTCGGGGATGGCACATAAGTGCTCGAGCAAGCGGCATCACCATTGCTCGAAAAGCATAGCGGATGCGTTGGTGATGGCCGGCGAACTGGTGTGGGTGGGCAAACATAAGAAGATCGCCACTTTCAAGAATGCACGCTCGTGGATCAAGATCTATTGCCGTAACGAGTTCGGCGAAGTGATCACGTGCGGGATGCAGCTGGTGAGCGGCGGCGGGTTTTGACGCTGTTTTTCAAAATAGACCTTACATGCCAACAGTAAGAGCTTTGCTGATCCTGATGTTGGGCACGGCCACGGCGTACGGTGGGACTATCACCGGTACCCTGCAAGGCCCTTCGGGCCTTCCGGTAAAGAACGGGACGCTGAACTTTGTGCTGCAGCAGGCAGGCCTGATCGTGGGTACGGGCAGCGTGGTGCCGACAACGGCCCAGTGCTTCACCTCAAACGATGGCTCTGTGGACGGCATTCCTAACCCGTTGACTTTGCCCAACACGTCCATCACCTACGGCTCAGGCACCATGGCGGCGGGGATCTACTACGTGGTGTTTACGTTCTATACCAACAGCAACCTGGAGACGCTGGCCTCACCGGAGCTCAAGGTACAGTTGACGGGCACTGGCTCGCTGACTATCTCGGCTCCGATTAGCTTTCCCGCGGGCGCCGCCGGCATGCGGGTCTACGTGGGCACGATCAGCGGGGCGGAGACGGCCCAGGGCAATTCGGTCGGCACGGGGACGTTCGTACAGAATGAGACGCCGGTGACTTCGGGAGAGAGCATTCCTACGGTCAACGATGTTCCCTGCACGATCGCGTTCAATGACACGATCATTCCCTACTCGGGGTACAACGTCTCGCTGGTTTCGTCGAGCGGTAATGCTTACCCCGGCTGGCCACAGTCGTGGCAGCTCAATGGCGGCCTGAATGGCACGGTCAATATCTCGAACGGCGCGCCGCTGTGGAATGGGACCATCATTTATCCGCAGCCGATTTTGGCACAGCCACTGAATCATGGGCCGCAAAGCATATCAGGCCTGGTGAACATGACCGGATACAACCTGATTCATTTGGGCGCGCTGGGGGTAGGCACGTCAACGCCGGCCTTTCCCCTGGATGTGGAGAATGGATTCATCAACACCAATTTGGGCTACCTGGTGGCCGGGGGCGCGGGCACCAATGGGCAGTGCCTGGTTTCGAACGGGACCTACTTTGGACCTGGATCGTGCGGGAGCGCGCCCACGTTGTACTACCAGCACGTGCAATCGAGTGCCGCGTTCCAGCCGCAGGAGCCTTACATAAACTTTGCCGCGCCGCTGGCTGCGGCGGACAATCCCAGCTCGTCGCGCACCGATGTCTACCTGCAGAATTCCGGGGTCACGGCTGGGTCATACACCAGCTCGAATATCACGGTGGACGCCTATGGGCGGGTGACCGCGGCGACCAATGGGACGGCGATCCCGGTGATCAAGCCGCTGGTGATCAACTCGGGAATCTGCACTACGCCCAACACGGCCTGGGCCACATGCAATTTCACCGTGACGTGGCCGAGCGCCTTCGCGGATACGAATTACGCGGTGACCTGCACCTCGCAACCGGGCATGGGCTCCTCGGCGACGCTTACGGGCGTATTTGTGAACAACAAGTCCACCACGGGGTTCGAAATCACGCTGCAGAACGGGGATTCGGGCGGCGCGGGCGCGGTTACCTCGAACGAGATCGACTGCATCGGAATGCATCCTTGAAGAAGTGGACCACCGGGGCTAAAGCCCTCTCAGCTTTGATGGCGTGTTTCCGCGGGCTGAAGCCCGCTATCTCCCGACTCAAGTCGGGGGCTTCCACGGGCGTGTTGTGCGCCCTTGGTGTAGCCCTGAGCTTTAGCTCAGGGTCTGCGCAGAATATCGAGGGGCAGATCATCGCTTCTCAGTACGGAACGTGGACGGTACCCGGGTACACGTCAAACACGTATTCGTTCGCTCCGGGGTCCTGCCGGGTGCAGGGCGGGGCCAGCTTCTTCTTCGCCTTCAATACCGGCACGCCGATTCGCATTGTCGACAGCACTCCGTCCCTTTCGGAGACGGTGACGCCTAGCTCGTATGTCGATACCAATGTAACCTGCGCTATCTCGATCGCGCCGGTCAATTCCCACCAGCTTCCGTTTCACCTCACCTCAGCCACGGGTGGATTGCAGGAGGCACTCAGCCAAAACCTGACGACGCCAGCAACCAACACCATCATCCTGGACAACGCCTGGTATCAACAGGTGGCTGCGGTGGGCGCCAACCCGGCAACCGTCATTGCTACGGTTCAGGGGGGCGCCAATCTTGGGCTGGTGGATGTGACCCAGGTGCCAACGGCCTGGTACCAGTGGAACGGCTCGCAGTATGTCAAGGTGTCGCTTACCGGCACCGCGGGCGATCTGGGCACGCTGCAAAGCGACCTGGTGGCGAATAACCAAAGCAACACGGCCACGGTCGACCTATATGACTTTGTAGCCACAGCGCCCACTTCCGGAGCGTCAACTTACAGTCCGCAGGCAGCCATCAACGCCGCCGCGGCCAACAATGGATCGGTCATTATCCAGCCTGGCGCAGGACGAACACCTTTCACCAACCCGGGCAATTACCGGGTGCAGGATAATCGGGCGGATGTGCCGGCAACCGCGCGCAGTGTTACCGAAGATGGGGCGGTTTGCGATGTGCGCGAGGTCTACGGGACGCTTACCTCGGGTTCCACCACCTTCGTGCTCACCATCGGCACCTTGACCGCGGCGGATGTGGGCCGGGTGATCGTGGCCGTGGGCGCTGTGAGCGGTGTGCCGACGCAGTTTGAATCCGCGATTGTTTCCATTACCGACTCAGCGCATGGGGTGCTGACGACGCCGTCGCCGTTCACCCAGGCAACCGCGCACGAGATGGACCTGGCGCATGACGACACGGCGGCGATCGCGCACACCATGAGCGTGGTGGGCGCTGGGGGGACGTTGGTTTTTCCTGAGGGCGGATGCTTGACGCATACGCAGACGCTAGCGGGGCAGAGTCCGATCGGGCTGGGCTTTCTGTCGGGGATCATGGGTTTCCCGGGCGAGGACATCTTCGCTGCCGTGGATGCGAGCCAGGGTTCCGGCGGATCGCAGGGCCTGGCGCACATTCACGATCTGACGTTCTTTGTGGACGGCCGCATCGACGCCACGCAGCCGTGGCAGACCATTAACGATGCGGGCACCACGGCGCACGCGGCGATGTACCGGCCGATTGCGATGCGGACCGGAATCACCAACAACCCGTTGGCGCCGGGATGGTTCCAGGGGCCGGGCCCGAATCAAAGCGGAGCCTACAACGGAGTGGCGAGCATCACGGCCTCGAGCGCAGCGATCTGTATCCCTTCAACAGAAATAGCCCCGACGGTGGGGGAGACGATGGTGTTTCCCTACCTGGCCGCGGTGTTCACGGCAACGGTGAGCTCCACCGCGGGGAGTTGCTCAGGCGGAGCGACTCCCCGTACTTTATCGGCGGCGCTTCCGGCGGGGAGCACGAATACTCAGGCGGAGTGGTTTGCCGGCAGTTCTCCACAGAACCTGGCGACGGCGATCACCTCGGGGACGTGCCCCAGTTCGATCACGCTTACGAACAGCATCAACCCGGTGCCGGGCTTTGAAGCGAATGTGGCGCCGTTTGGGCTGATCCAGATTGACGGCGAACAGTTCAGCTACTTCGCACGATCGAATGCGGGCAACACGACGCCGGCCAATACGTTTTACAACATCCAGTGCGCGCAGAATGGGACCACGCGGGCAGCGCATTCGGTGGGCGCAACCGTGGTTCCGCTCAACAACTTTCAACCGAGCTATCCGTGGCCGGTGACGCCGACGCTCAACACGGGCGATACCACGCCCGGCGGCAATGCTGGATATTTTCCAGGCTGGAATGTGGGCAACGCGGCCTTTGCTTTTCCGCTGGCCAGCGGCGCGGGCGGACATGGGACTGGATCGTGGGGTCCTAACTCGAAGATCGAGAACCTTTCGTTCTGGGCGTGGCCGAATGAGATCAACGGCGAGGCATGGGATGCGGTGAACCACAACGCTGCGATCTACATGGCGCAGCCGTCGTATGCCACCACCTTTGCGAACCTGTACACGCTGTACCTGTTTTACGGCGTAGCGATCGGGGCGCCTGGGATCGAGAACGGCAACTATTTCGCCGGACAGCCCACCGCTGATGGGAGTCACTGGGATGGCATCACCATCTACGCCGCGAACCCAGTCAACGTCCCGTTGGGCAACCAGAATACGTTCTCAAATTTCAATGTGTATTCCTCGGAAGGGACGACCGCGGGCGGTTCGTTGGGCGCGGACACGTGTTACTACTTCACGGCACTTTACAACGACCAGACAGGTGGCTATGGCGACGTGATGGCGCTGGACCACTTCAAGAACCTGTACTGCGAGAACGAAGGCGGCGCGCACGATGTACAGATGCCGATCTGGGAGTGGGACACGCTCAACTCCGAGATCGAAGACATGCACATGGGTGGCGGTGGAGAGGTTTACATCGGAGGGGCGCAGCAGCACTGGATCGGCGGGAACTTCAACAACGGGCCGCAGGCGCCGGCGATCAACTTCGGCAGCCAGAACACGGCGGAGCATGTGACCACGCTGGGGCAGGAGCCGAAGGGCAACGTCTATAGCGTGAACGCGCTCATCAATTACGGGTGGGGCAGCGACTTCAACGGGACGACGTCGCAGTCGTTCTCGACGCCCACGGGCCCTTATGGATACCTGCAGAGCGGCAACAGCCGGGCGCCGATCCGCGGGCAGACAGCGGAGACTTTCTTTACCGGGAACTTGACCCAGCCCTACACCAGCATGGAGAGCGGGTTTATTTCGCCGGAGGAGTTTAACGCCAACTTCCAGATTGAGTCGACGGCCATGTCGCAGGGCTGGACCTACGATGCGACGTCGCCGATCACCAACGCTTACGTGGGCTGCAACCTGGGAAACAACCCTCGTCGACTTACTGCAACACCTATGCGTTCAACCAGCAGACGCTCCCGATCGGGGCCGGGCAGCGGCTGGTTCCGGGTAAGTACACGCTTTACATCTCGGCCAAGGATGCGCTGACCGCTTCAAACACGGCGTACATCAAGCTCTATTCGAACTGCGGCGGCTACAGTAATGAATTTCCGATCCCGCTGACCAATGCTTGGCCGACCACCGCGGCCGGGGTGTTTACGCTTCCTGTCGACTTCACCACGGTGACCGGAGGGATCCACCTGCAATCTGGGGGTTGCTTTCTTTGGGGCGACGACCGCCGACCAGATTCAGATTGGGTATTTTGCCTTTGCGCCGGTGGCGGAGCAGTTGAATGCGCAGACCATCAATGCGACCAACATCAACTTGCCTGGCGGAGCAACTGGGGGCGGGCCGAGCGGTTGCGCGCAGTCGCCGGTGGTCGGTATCAATGACGGGTACACTTGTCCGGCTAAGGGCTGGTCGAGCACGCTCACGGCCAACGAGAGCACATCGCAGACGAGTATTGCGATTGCTTCGGCGGCGGGGCTTTCGCCGGCGGGCTGCTTCTTTGTGGACGGAGAGTACCAGTGTTATACCGGCATTACCGGGAACACGCTCACCGGGCTGGCGCGCGGAGCCTACCTCACGACGCCGGCCACGCACAACAGCGGGGCTTTGGCGGTATCGGTGGACCTGGTGCTGGGATCGGTGCAACAGGCGCCCTCCGACATCCTTGCCTATGGCGGGGCTTCGCCTGTGGTCCTCTCGGTGAACAACCCGACTCCGTTTAACCATGGCGGTTCGAGCGTGCTCTCGATCAACAACGGGGGTAATGAGACCTGGGTGGATACGGGGGGCGCGATCCACCAGACCAATACCGGGGTGCAGAGCAACTTTGGCGGCTCGATCACGGTGGGGCCCAATGTTTACCAGCCGGACCTTTCCTATACCGGCTACTTGCTGCAGGTGAACGGCCCCAACACGGCTTACCAGCCGTTGACGCTGGGTGGAGGGCATGCGGGGTCGCTGAATGTGATTACCACCCCGACGATTGCCGCGCCCTCCATAACGGCGTCAGCCACGCCTGGGTCGAGCACCATCAGCTACGTGTGCGCGGGCACGGACTTTGACGGCAACTTGATTAATGGAACGACGGCCACGATTACAAATGGCGCGGCTTCTTGGGCATTTCCTGTGGGATATGAAGTGGTGTGCCCGTGGACGGCGGGGGTAAACACGTACCAGATCTATCGCACCGCGGGCGGACCGAACCAGGGCTTGATGGGCAGTGGTACCGGGCCCGGTTTCACTTTCAGCGATTTCGGGGGATCGTCCTCGGGAGGCAGCCCGCCGGCGTCGAATGGCTCGAACCCGCATATCTCGGTGGCGGGGACAGGGACGCCTTCGATGCAGTTGGGGCCGACGAATATTTCGACCGGCGCGGGGGCGCCGACGTCGACGTGTGGGACGGCTCCGATTGGCAGTGGTTCGCTTTGGTTGCGGACGGATGGCGGGGTGAGCACTTCTTTGTACTCGTGCGCGGGGAGTACTTGGACGGCGGTGACGATCCCATGAGAAAGCTAGTTGCTACTTACGCCTTGAAGGATTTTCTAGGGGGCCGAGGCGCACTGCAGGTCCCTCGCCTGCGCTTACGCTCCGCTCGGGATGACAAGTTTGGGAGTGGTGCTTCTTTATTGAGTGCTGCTTGTGGGCGACTGCGACGGGGACAGTTGTTGATTTTTATTCTCGCGTGCTGCTCGCTTGCCCATGGTGCTACCTGGAATGTTAATTCGAGCCAAAGTACGTCGACTATCCAGGGGGTCATCAGTGGTGCGTCTGCTGGAGATACAGTTCAGTTTGCTGCCGGCACTTACTCGATCACCGCAGGGTTGAATTTAAAGTGCGGCATTACTTATACGGGACCGGTGATCACGCCCGGGCATCAATGGGATGGTTGTGCCGACTGCCATCCTCTCGTCAAACCAGGGACAGGGGATATCGATCTTTAACCTGGCTACGGGAAGCGGATATGCCAACCCGTGCACTCAGCAAACCACGATCGAATATCTCAGCTTCATGAACAGCGGCGGCATCTATGTCCAGGCTTCTTATACGAACCTGGTGATGCAATACAACAACTTCGGCAACATCCCCTGCTGCAACGGCCCCTATCCAGGATCGACGGGCATATATATGGACGGCGGCAATCAGAGCAGCAACACTGCCCAGTCCTTCACCAATACTACGATCCAGTGGAACACGATCGGCGACACCGCCTCGTGTCTTCAGCCCGCGAGTGCCTATGCCGACGTGTCTTCCCCCGATGGCGATGGAAATGCAGGCGGCTGCAACGGGCTCATCATCAACAGCACGGTGAACGGTGTCACCGTGGTCCATAATAACTTCCTTCACGTCTCAGAGGGCGCTCACGTCAACTGCCCTGGCGGCGGCAATCCGGGGCAGGGGGCATCGCCTTGCGAACCTTCAGCGAATGGCGCCACCACCAGGAACCTTACCGTTGAGTACAACGACTTTAGTCAAACTCACCGCATGGATTGGGAGGAGCAGCCGCAAACGACTTCCGGGGTCGTCCTGATGTACAACTCGCTTCACGACAAGCTGAACACGCCGGGCTTCAGCTTTGGCCTATCGATGGCGTGCTGCATCGTGGGTACTACGTCCCCTTACCTGAATGTCTCCAGCAACGTGATCACTTTTAACCAGGCGCCCGCGTCTGGCAACCGTTATGGTTACGGAATTGAAGCGTGGGGCAACCAGGGAACTTATAACAACAACTGGTTAGGCGCGGCCAGCAATTACGCAACGGCGGAAGGCATCACCTGGGGCTGGGACGGTGCGGCACCGAGTTTGGGCCTCGCCGCTATGAACTACAACACGATATGCGGACAAGGGTTTCAGTCGGCCGGCTATTACGGTCCGGAAGTCTCGCAATCCCTAACGCCCACATCGGTCGTAGGCAATGTTACGGGACCGTCCTGCTCGGCTGTCACCAGTGTTGCGCCGACCATCTCGCCCGCAAGCGGAACGTTCACTACTTCGCAAACAGTAACATTTACTGATCCAGGGTACACCTCTGGCCCGCAACCGTTGGGGAATACCGGCATTTGGTACACCACAGACGGCAGCACGCCGGTGGCAGGCTCGCATGGGACGTATATTGCGAGCGGGGGGACGATTGCGGTGTCGACCACCACCACGGTGAAGGCGATCGGCATGTGGGGCGCGCAAAACCAACCTGGAAGCTATGCAAGTGGGATGGGATTCACCCCAAGCGCAGTGGTTTCGGCGACCTACACTTCGGGCGCGCCGCCAACGCTGAACAGTGTGAGCCTGACGGCGGCGGGCTCAGTGACTTCGATTGCAGTGGGCGCGAGCGTGCAGATAAACGCTGCCTGCCACTACAACAACGGCACTACGACGGGCTGCAATACGACCGATGCTTACGGCAATTCTGTTTCCACATGGAACACCAGCAATGCCGGGATTGTCAGTCTTAGTTCCTCGGGCTTGGCGGGGGGCGTGGCGATCGGCACAGCGAACCTGACGGCGGTGGTGGCTGGTGTCACCAGTCCAGCCTTCCCGCTCGCGGTTACGGCGCCCAGTGTGACTTTGAGCTCGGTAACGCTGGCCACCACGGGTGGGGTCAGCAGCATCGTTGCGGGGAGCACTAATCAGCTGATCGCGACCTGCCACTACTCGGATGGGTCGACTACCACGTGCACCACCACCGATTCGCATGGCAACGCAGTTTCCACGTGGGCGAGCTCGGCAACCACCATCGCTACAGTTAGCTCGGGCGGCCTGGTCACTGGGGTCGCCGCGGGGTCAACCAACCTGAGTGCTGTGGCAGCCGGGATTACGTCCAGTCCGCTGGTGACGCTCACGGTCACGGCTGCACCCCCTACGCTGCAGGGCGGCTACCTGGGCACCCCGGGCGGCGCCAACACCATGTATGTGGGCGGGACGCTGCAGTTCTCGGCCTATTGCCAGTACTCGAACAGCACCACGACCAACTGCAGCGTGCCCGATATCTACGGCAATGGGGTGACGCAATGGTTGTCGTCGAATCCTGCTGAGGTGACAGTCGGCGCCGTGGGTTCGGCCAGCCCAGGGCTGGCCACGGCAGTCGCGACCGGTTCACCGAATATCCAGGCGTATGTGGGCACGGTCCACTTGAACGAGTGGGTGCTGTACATCAGCAGCCCTCCGGTATCACTCACTGGAGTGTCCCTAGCCACCACGGGAGGAGTGACCGGGCTGTTTGTGGGTTATACCAACCAGCTGGTGGCCACGTGCACTTATTCAGATGGATCGACGACCAATTGCACGACTACGGATAGCCACGGTAATGTCGCCGGCAACTATGCGAGCTCTGTTAGTGCGCATGCCACGGTGGGGGCAAGCACGGGATTAGTAACCGCAGTGGCGGCGGGCACGACTAATTTTACGGCCCAGGCCGGCGGCTTC
The DNA here is from genome assembly GCA_963743365.1 of uncultured Acidobacteriaceae bacterium. GTDB lineage: Bacteria > Acidobacteriota > Terriglobia > Terriglobales > Acidobacteriaceae > PALSA-350. The sequence continues at coordinate 402,136 of CAVUQE010000028.1, read as the reverse complement.
ACCAGTTCCCCACTTCCGCTGAGCGTGCTTATCCTACCCAGCGGTACTTATACCATCACCATCACCGGGCCAGTGACATTTTCCGGAACGGTGCATTTCTGATGACGACGCGGGGAAAGCCCAGTGGCTTCGCCACTATCCAAGCCCAGATCCTGGAACAACTCACGGAGGTTAAGGGCAAGGTGGAGGAGAGCCTGGAGCAAGGGCGTGAAAACGGAAACGAATTGAAGATGCTCCGCCGGGAGCTGGGACTGGACGGCCAGCATGGGAGATTGCCCATCATGGAAACAACGCTGATGCGCCACGAGGCGCGCATGGAAAAGTGTGACGCCCGGATAGACAGACTGGAAACAAGTTATAGCGAGGCGAATGGCAAAGCGAAGCTGGTCGCCACCTCACTCGCGCTGCTAAGCGGAGGCGCCGGCGGTGCGCTGATTGCGTTGCTGGCGCATTTGCTTGGAGTGCGCTGACCTTGTGCTCCTGCCTAGCGTGCCGGCAATTGCTTGCGGTCAAGATGTACCCAGGACTCACGTCGTGGGGCATTCTCAGCCGTCCCCTTCGACAGGCTCAGGGCAGGCTCTTCGGGACTGATCGCGATACACGGGTTGCTTTGAGATAGCAGGAGATCGGTAAATGGCTAACGTGGAAGTAGCGATCGACTACGTGCTGGGATGGGAAGACGCGACGCTCTCGGGTGTGATTACGACCGCACCGGATGGAAAGCGGACCCGGTTCGGGATCGATGAGCATTGGCATCCGGAGCTGACCAATTGCTTGTACTTCGGCTCCATGGGCCAGGTGGCCGCACTGCAGATTGCTCGCGGGATTTACGAGACTAATTATTGCCAACCGCTGTGCATTGCTGAGATCGCAAACCAGGAAGTCGCTAACAAGCTGCTGTCGCTGGGGGTGAATGTGGGAGTGGTGAACGCGGCAGCGATGTTGCAGGATGCTGTGCGGGTGGTGGGCGATGGCCGTATTGGTCCACTAACTTTGCATGCACTTGATTTGGCCGAACCTGACAAGGTGTTAGAAGATCTGCGCGCAGAAGCGGAGAGCTTCTACGATGCCTTGATCGCTAAGAATCCGAAGCTGGCGGTGTATCGTGCAGGATGGCTGCGGAGGGCGGCGGCATGACCCGACTCGGCGCTGCCCTCATAGCGTTGCTGGTCTTGATGTGCGGGCTAAGGCCCGTAACTACCGAGGCGCAGAACATCGAGGGCCAGATTGTTGCCAGCCAGTTCGGTGAGTATCAGGTACCCACGGTAGGCAACGGCTTCGCGTTTCCCCCGGATACGTGCCAGGTGAATGGCGGCAATAGAAACTTTCCCGCCTTCACGACGGGTGTCCCGATCAAGATCGTGGATACGAATCCTGCGTACACCGAAGTCGTCACGCCGGTCGCAGTCATCGTAAATAGCGGCATCTGCGCCGTCAGCATGACGACCAGTTACCCGCACACGTCCTTTTATCTGACGTCCGGTACTGGCGGATTACAGGAAGCCCTTAATAATGGCAACCAACGCGCGGGCACGCCGAATACGGTTATCTTGAATGCCGATTGGTATGCACTCGTGGCTCCGTCGAATCCAGCCACAGTGATCGCGTCGGTTCACGGCAATAGCACTCTGAGCTTGATCGATGTGACCACAAGCCCTTACACGGCTTATAACTGGAGCGGCTCCCAGTATGTGTCCGGCGGCACCGGGGCGGCGATTCCAGCAACTGAGAATGCGCTGTGCGGGACCAATGTAGCCGGTTCGGCGCGGGCCTGCACGCCGGGCACGGATTATGTTGCTCCCAGCACGCCGGCCACCGGTGCGCTGAGCGGAACCTATGCTGATCCTGGCTTGGCGCCTGCTTACCTTCCTTCAAACCTGATCGTCGTCAACGTTAAGCAATATGGCGCTGTGGGCAATGGAAGCTCGCATCCGGCCTGCACCTACCTGGGACTGGCGAACCTCGCTGCGCTTCAGGCCTACAACGGCGGTATCTATTCCTTTGCCACGTCCTGCACTAACCAGATGGACTGGCTGGCGACGCAGTACGGAGTCAACAAACTTACTGGGATAGGCGGAACAGTCAAGCTGGCTGGAGGCACCTATGTGTGGGATCAGCCGGTCATTTTGCCGCTCATGCAGGATGCGTGCTGCGGCAATGCAACCGGCGTTTACGTGGTTGGAGACGGCGAAGGCGGAACCTTCATCGTTCCATCGGTGCCGGACTTTGGCGTGAATAGCGCCATGATCTCCTGCGGACTGCCCACGGCCTCCTACTCCGATAACGCAGGTGCAGGCAGCGGACGATATGGCAACATTGGGGCATGCTACGGTGGGCTGGTCGATCTTACTTTTTATAATCCCTACACTTCGGGCACCGTGAATGTTACATCCACCTCCTACGCTCGAGGAGTGGTCAACGTTCCCGCTCCCCAGGCCGGGACCACCGGCAATCCCATCCAAATGGACGGTGTTGTCCTGGGCGGGCGGATGTATATGCATCGGGTGGGCGCGTGGAACTTCCGAATGGGGTTCAATCTTGTCGGCGATCACATGACTTGGGACCAGTTATATGGGTCGCAAAATTTTTGCGGTATGTACTGGGCTCCCGAAAGCATCTACCTGCAGGGCGATATCGTTATGCAGGGCCACAACTTTATCAACGGGAACACGCTGGGGGGATTCTGCGTTGACAAGGATGCCCAGTTCAATCTGTACCAATCCGGAGAACTTTACACCGGATACCAGCCTTATGGATGGATCAAGTTCGCCGGCGCAACCGATAGCTATCTAGGCGGTGGGTACTTTCCCTTTATCGCAGGCGGCAACTTCGACCAAATTCAGGCCGAAAGCACCGGCAATGCTGTGATGTGGGACGACAATATGACCCAGAGCAGTGGCGGCGTTGGGCTGGGAGAGTCGTCCATCCAAGACGTCCAAATCAACTCCTTATTTGCCATCTGGGGCACGCCCATCACTAGCGGCGGTCGCAATCAGTACGCATGGATAGGCACTGGGGACATGAGTGGTCTCACACTGAAGAACCCTTTCTCCTGTTGCGGGAGCTTCGAGCAAGGGGGCTCAGGGCAGATCGCCGGAATCCTGGCGCAGTATACCGGCGCGGGCGGCGGCATTGAAATCGATGGCGACTTGACGGACGCGCTGTACTCCGCCTATAACTCGATGCCGCTGGTCGGCAACACTCGTTATGGTGGTTATTGCAGCCCAGTTAACCTACATACTCCCGGAGAATGGGATGGCGGGGAAGCCTTTTTAGACCCCACGGTCAGCGCAATCGCTTCCGGCCAGGCACTGATGATGCTATCGAACGGCAACGCCGGGATCGCCAATGGAACCGGCCCGGTGATTGGTATCGCGGCCCAGTCGTTCACCAATCCTGGCAGCGGCCAGTGCGTGGCCTACATGAACAAGGGAGAACTGGCATCTCCTTTCGCTCTCTCTGTGCCTGGATCCTCCACGGCCGGCAATGTCATCGTGTCCACCACTTCGGGACACGGTGCGGCTGCGGGAGCAAGCGGCGGATATGTGATTGGGACAGCACAGAATGGCGGAACCAGCCCGAATATTTTCTTGAATGGTCTTGGAGGTTATTTACAAGGCGCGTCCTTCTCCTCCAGCAACGGAGTGGTTTGCAATACTTCGACCACGGCCTCTGGAGGCTGCACTTCGTCGCAGGTGCAGAGTGCTATTGGATCGGGCGTTTATGACGCTGCGGGCGCTGCGTCCACGGCGCAGTCGAATGCGGAGAGTTTTACCAGCAGCAGTTATGCGCCCCTTGCTTCGCCTGCGTTTACCGGGACGCCCACGGTGCCCACGGCAACGGCGGGAACAAACACCACGCAGGCGGCGTCGACCGCGTTTGTAGCGGCTGCTACGGCCAACCAGGCGGCTACGAATGCAGCCAACACGTTCACGGCGGCGCAGACGGCTCCTGCGTTCTTTCCCCAAGCGAAGGCGGCTGGGCCGTACTCTGTCTTGTTTGACGATTATTATTCGGGAGCAAATAACGCGTCGAACAGCATTGGCTCTCCCACCGGGGCCAGTTGTTCGGTGAATACCACTTACACCGATATCAACCACCCCGGTAACCTGTTGCTGACCGCCGGGACAGGGGGCACCGGCACAGGAATCACCTGCGGGTACCAGTCGGAAAATCCATCCGTCCTGTCAGCCAACAGCTCTTCGCTTGGTTGGACATGGGAGACAGCGGTGTATGTGCCCGTGCTGCCCGGCACCACGGCCGGCAGCTTTCAGGGTGGATTGACCAACGGTCCCAACGTGAACCCCTGGACTTCGGGGATCCAGTTTTATCTTAGCTCGGCTAACTCGGCCGCTAACGATTGGTACTGCCGGTATAGCTCGACCAGTACTGATTCCACCATTGCCGCGGTGGCGGCTACCTGGACGCGCCTGACAATGGTGAACGACGGCACTTACGTGCATTGGTACATCAACGGGACGGAGGCCACGGCTTGTAAGACCGCTGTGGCGAGTATGCCCTCGAGCGCACAGTATCCGGCATCCTGGTCAGCTACTGCTCTGAGCGCAACGTCGGTGACTATGGCTGTCGATTATGTCGACTTTCAGCGGGCCACGGCGCGTTGAGGGTCATAAGGATGGAGTCATGAATAGTCTCAAGGTATGGATTCATGGGTTGGCGGCGGCGGCTGTCTCCGCGTTTGCCTCGGCGGCTAGCGGTGCGATTGCTTTGCCTAGTGTGTTCACGTTTGATCGGGTGGGGCTTTTGAATATGGTCAAGCTGGCCACGGTGCCGGCCTTGCTGGCGGTGTTTGCTTATTTGAAGAGTAGTCCGGTTCCGGCTCTTGCTTCGAGTGGTGTGGGAAAACAGGAGTAAAAGCGTTGGTGGGCTTCGCCCTCTTTTTCGGTCCAGGTACGCTTTGGCGAACCTGGGCACCCGTCCTACTTTTAATTAACGCGTTTTTCTCTGATAAAACGGCACAACTAAGGAGATTTGTTATGGCATTCACCTGGCAGTCGGCTGGGCACGCTTTTGCGTCCCTATTTAAGGATGTTGTTACGGTTTCGAAGAAGGTGATCGTTGCCCTCGGCGGCCTGCAGAATGAGGAGACGCTGATCGAGTCGCTTACGTCCCTGGTAAGTCCGCAGGCGGCGGCCGTGGAGCAGATCGCCTTTGGCGCGCTGGGCGAGCTGGTCGCGGCAGTGCAGGCAACCGAAACGGCAGCGGGTGCGAACGGCGTCAATGTTGCCTTTGACGCTTCCGTCGTGACGGAGGTGAGGAAGCTGATCGTCGATTTTCCCGAGATCGTCGCCCAGGTCGAGGCCGCGTTTGCCAAGAGCTCCTAACTGCGTGGCCATCCGCGTCTCGTGCGGGATCCATGGCTTGCTGCTGCTTGCCTTGGGATGTAGCGCGCATCGGCCCGTCGCCGCAGTCGCTGTTGCCGATCTCGAGATTTCAGACGCTAAAGAGTTTGTGGGCGCAGTGGCGGATAAGATGCCCCTTTGGGATGCGGATGCGATCTCCAGGTATGAGCGGGTGGAGATCGCCACGGTCAAGGCCGATATCGCCATGGCCCAACAGGAAGATGAGAGAGGCGCGCTCCTGGACGACGTGACCAAGCTGCACGATGACTGGGATGCGCTGGTTGCGCTGGACGAGATGCTGAAGAAGGAGTCGCTCATATGAGCAGCAAACAATGGATCGAAAAGGCAATCAAAAAGCCTGGAAGCTTCAAGGCCCAGGCCCAACGCGCCGGCGAAAGCACGGCGGAATTCGCCAGCGAACACGAAGATGCTTCAGGTAAGACAGGCAGGCGCGCCAGGCTGGCCGAGTTGCTCATGAAGATGCGGAAAGAGAAAGGCTAACTTATGGCTCACACACGACTCATCACGCTCAACGGCAGTGCCGGCGCATTTGTCGCGGTTTCCGCAACCCAGGTGACACGGCGGGTCGAGGTCATCGAAGATGGCAGCGCGAATGGCGGGACCGGACAAGGGATCGCGTACCAGTTCAACGATGGCTCCGCCACGCCGTTCACGACTACCTATACGATTGAGCCGCAGTCGGAGCCCATTGTGCTGGGCTCGCCTATCCCGCAAGGGGAAGGATATGCGCTTACTATTGGTACGCCCCCGGATAACTCGGGAGGGTACGCTCTGGCGGCGACGCTTCTGCTCAACCTAAGGTCGGCGAGCACGAACACGACCATTGTGCGGGTGACGGAATTCGACTAGGCCGGGACTACTTTCTGTTGGCAGGTCGCTTATGAAGAAAATACTGATCGCCTCTCTAGCCCTCGCTTCCTGCTTTCCCCGCGCCCAGGCGCAGAGCGCCGGCCAGATCATCGCGGCACAGTATGGGGAATTTAGAGTGGCCGGTTCGACCATGGGCGGGTTTTCTTTTCCGCCTGCAACTTGCCAGGTGAGCGGCGGCGGGCAAAACTTTCCCGCATTTTCGGTGGGCACCCCGATCAAGATTGTCGATAGCAACCCAAACCTGACCGAGGTGGCCACGCCGAGCTCGGTTTACATCGGCGCCTGCAGCATCAATATGACCACGGCTTATAGCCATGTGCCACCCTTCTACCTGACTTCAGGAACGGGCGGCCTGCAAGAGGCGATCAATGCCAACCAAACCACGAACGGGCCGAACACCATCCTGCTGAATGCGGAGTGGTACAAGCTGATTGCCCCGGGGAATGCGGCCAGCATCATCGCATCCGTCCAGGGCATTCCTGACCTGGGGTTGCAAGACGTGACGACCAGTCCTTACACGTCTTACCAGTGGAATGGATCGCAGTATACGGTGGTCGCGGCTGCTTCCGGCAACTATAACCAGGGATCCGCAGGCGCGGTGACGCAGACCGTCACGGCTAAATTGCAGCAAAGTATCAGCGTCAAAGATTTTGGCGCCGTAGGCGATGGAGCACACATGGCCGCGGACACGGCTGGATTGCAGAATGCAGTGGCTGCCGCGGCGGCACAGGGAAAATCGGTCTATGTTCCAGCGGGAAATTATCTGCTGAACAATTCTTCAGCGCCTGCCCTGGCTGGAAGCAGCGGGGTGCTTATCTGGGGCGATGGAGCGGGTTCCAGCCTTACTTGCGAAACAATTGGCGGCCCGGACTGCATCGCCTCCACGGGGGCAACGGGTTTCGGGCTATCGAACCTGGCTATCTCCTTTGGGCCGGCGGCGACGACCCGCTCCAGCGGCTACGCGGTCGACATCGAGACCTGTACCGGCTGCTTACTGGAAAACGTGTCGCTTAATAATGGAGATCTATCCGGGCTGCGTTTGGCGAGTTCGACGCACACGTCGATTCACAACCTTAGAATTTCGAACTTCTACGCCAATGGCACGTTCATGATTAACAACCAGGACTTGCGGCTGGATGGCCTGGCCTGCCAGAACAACCAGGACGCCTGCTTCGAGACCTCGTGGTTTGATTCCGAGTATTCGGCGCACGCGGTGCCCTGCCAAAACATCACGGCGACGAATATTACGAGCTCGAACGATCTCGAAGGGGTGCTGGTCAATGCATGCGATAACGTCACGGTGAATGGCTTTGCCGTGATCGGCTCGGCCAAGGAGAGCGTTTTCGTGGGCCAGGACCCGGCCACCACCACGGCCCACTGGCCAGATCGCGTAGCCATTTCGAACGGGACCATCTACGGCACCGGGTACGGCACGAACCCACTCAACGTGGCCACGGCGCAAGCCCTCTATGTGAATGTGGGGACGAATCCGTCGGGGCCGATCTCACATATAACTTTCGCCAATATCACCGCGTCGCACGTGTCGAGTTGGGGCCTGCAGATGGCGGAGTTTCAGAATGATGATGTGCAGGCGAGCAACCTGCAGTTTTACGATGTCGGCAATGGCAACACGACGGGATGCCTGCAAACCGAGGGCAACCAGGTAAACCTGGACGCGGTGTACTGCACGGATGTGGGTACGTATGGCCTCTACGATACCAACACCCTGCGCCTGACGGGCACGGGGCTTAACTTTTCGGCCGTCTCCCAGGTCTCGGGAACGGACTCGATCTACCTGTCCACGACAGCGACCGGGCTGGTGAATCTCACCAATGTATCTGTGAATGACACCAATCCCACGGTTTACTCGAGTTCGATCTACGACGCCAGCACGACGGGCAGTCACGCCATCTGGAATATATGGTCGACCGGCTTAGTGACCGTCACCGGGCCCACCGCCGCCAATGGCCAGACTACCTTCACCTATTCGGACACGGGCCACTCGATGGTCTTCCGCAACGGCGGCATGATCCAGAGTTTTGTGCCCCCGAATTACTACTTTCTGCCCACCGCCGGCGCGACTCCGACCCAGTACGTCAACGGTGCGGTGCTCTATTACCAATCGAAATGTTGGGCCAGCGGAGCGCAGCAGACGGAATCGGTCGGCTGGCTGGACCAATATCCCACGCTCACCACGGAGAGCTTCTCCTTTAACCATTACGGCGGCTGCGGCTTTCCGATCGTGATGGATATGACGGCCGCGGCATCTGTGCTCGAACCGCAAACCTCGAGCACGGGCACTTCGAGCGCGCAGCACTTCAGCGGTTATGCGTCGGGTACCTATGCATCTGTGCCCACCTTTGTTGCAGGAAGCGGTGCAGGCACCAGCCCGACGCTGGCGGCGAACGCTAACTCCAACGATCTCTCCGGCTACCTGACCGTGACCACGGGCACGTCGCCGGCAGCTTCGGCAACCATCGCCACGGGAACGTTCGGTACCGCGTATGCGACGTTGGCCAAGTGCGTGCTGTGGCCGGCCAACGCTGCCGCTTCGGCTTTGAGCGGCACGGCCGCGGCCTATATTCCGGTAGGTTCCAATACTGCATTCACGATCGCGTCAGGGGCCACTGCACTGGCGGCGAGCACGCTTTATACCTGGGGCTACACATGCACCCAGTAGAACCATGAGGCTGCCATGGATATCCCGCTCTTCGCACGCGGAGATGATGGCCCTGGTGACCACCCAAGTGGACGCACTTATCCACGAGCGGAAGGTGTTGCTCGACCGGCTGGCGACGCTTGGGCTGGGTGGACCTCTCTTCAGCTCTCCTTCCTGGCCGGATGCATCCGCCAACGAGGCAGAGCCCATTGACCCCGAAGCGGAAGAGATAGAGAAGTTGATGAGCCTTCGCCGCAGACCGTCCAAGCTGGCCGATGCGCTCAGCCGCAAGGCTTATCGGGATTACAACAAGGTGCAGGCGGGCCCCAGCGTCAAGTGGATAGCGAAGGCCGACCCCATGAGTGCGCTCGACGAAGCCGAAGCATCAGGAAAGAAACAGGCGTAAATGGCCACATACCCCGGCATTGCCATCACCCAGACTTCGCAGACGCAAGTTCCCTACCCTCAGCGAGGGATGGAGCATACGCCGTCGGACCCGATGCAGGGCACGGCCGATGAGCCGCAAAATAGCGCCCAACTTAGCGAAGAAGACCAGCAGCGGTTGATTGCGCTGGTGCGGAGTTATAAAGACCAGTGGTCGCAGGACCGCATGGTGCTGATGCAACGGTGCCTGGAGAACCTGGAGTTTTTTAAAGGCAACCAATTTATTTCCTTCGGTCCGGGCGAGTCGGATTTTTTCAATGCCGTCGACTGGATGCACCAGGGGGAGCATGCACAGGACGCGGACGATAAGGACCTGTACCAGTATTGCAATAATTTTTACCAGATGCTGGCGACGGGGTTTGTGGCGGCGCTGGCTCCGCAGGTGCCGAAATCCAAGTGGATGCCGGAGGATGCGGAACAGCTCTCCGATGTAACGACGGCGAAGGCAGCGCAGACGCTGATCGACATCATCGAGCGGCAGAACCGGGAGCAGTCGCTGCTCAAGCAACAGCTACTGTATCTCTACACCACGGGAGCGGTCTTCCGCCACACCCGCTATGTGGTGGATGCGGAACGCGCCGGCACTTCGCGGGAGCCGGTCTTCAACGAGACGGAGACGCAGCTGGCGCCGGATCGTTACCATTGCTTCCATTGCGGAGCGACATCACCGGCGGACACCATGGGTATGCTGGCGCGGCATTGCCGGCATTGCCACCGGCCGCTGGCGGAGGATTCGTTCTTCCCTGCTGAGTATGGGCCGGTAGTCAGGCAGGTTGGCGAAGAGGAAGTGCCCAATGGGATGGTGGCGCAGAACCTCTATTCTCCGCTGGAGGTGGATTGCGATCCGGCGGCCAACAACCTGCGGCAGACTCCGATTCTCAACCTGGAGGTCGAGGTACACGTGGGCGCTTTGCGGGCAGCGTACCCGGATATGTATGACCAGATCGCGGCCAGCGCGACCAGTGAGCTTTCCGCCAACGGAAGCATCGACCGCATCGCTCGGCAGCAGGTGTATTCGCAGACGGGCGCGTATTCGAGCATCCTGCAAGATCAGCGGCCAACGCTGTCGCGGACGTGGATTCAGCCCTGGGCCTTCGATCTGGAGGATGACCAGGAATTCGGCGAGCGGATGCGGGCGACGTATCCGAATGGGTTATTGCTGGTGAGCACCGGCGCTACTTTCCTTTCGGCGCGCGACGCCTCGCTGACCAAGGAGTGGACGTGGGCGGGTACGCACGAGGGCTTCGGGTTGTATCCGCCGTCGATTGGCGATATTGTTGTTCCCTTTCAAAAACGCTACAACGACATGGCCAACATCCTGCATGAGTTCATGGACCGCTGCTCCTCGGGAGTGACGCTGGCCAATGCAGACCTGATCGATACCAAGTCGATGCAAGGCAAGCCGATGCTGCCCGGGGTTCTGAACCTGGTGAAGTTGAAACGCACGGGAGCTCCGGGCGCGATCCGCATGGCCGATGCTCTGTACCAGTTCCAGTTCCAGATGCATGAAGAGGCCTTCAGCTACCTGGATAAGTTGGCGTACAACGCGCAGATGTTCGCGGGCATTCCTCCGCAGGTGTATGGAGGGGCCGGCGACCCGTCGGTGGAGACGTTTGGCGGGCAGCAACAGCAGCTGAACTCCGCGCTGGGCAAGCTGAATATCTATTGGGAGAACTTGAAGGAAGAGCACGCGAAGGCCGATGAGCTGGCGGTGAATTGCGCCAAGGATAATCTGACGGGCGATATGCGGCAGGTGATTCTGGAGCGGGGTTCTGAGTTTCGCAATGATTACATCCGGCTGGATGATCTGCAGGGGAGCGTGCATGCATACGCGGATACCGACCAGGGTCTGCCGGTTACCGCCGCCGAGCTGCGGCAGCGTTGGATGGATTTGATGCAGGCAGCGGCGAGCAATCCTCTGGCCCAGGCGATCTTCGATGATCCTACGAACCAGGAGCAGGCGGCGACGGCTCTTGGTGTGCCGAATATGGTGGTTCCCGGTGCGGCGATGCGGTCGAAGGTGTTGCAGATAATTGAGCGGCTGCTGCAGGCTGAGGCCGTGCCGGTGATTGACACGCGCACGGGAAGGCCCACGGGACAAGTGAGGCCGACGATCATGCCCGATGAGGCGATCGACGACTTCACGGTGCTGAAGCAGGTGGTGCGGCAGTATTGCCAGGAGAACTCGGATCTTCCGGATGAGAATCCGGCGGGCTGGCAGAATTTGCTGGCGTACTTTACGGCGGCGGTTGCTATGGAGACCCGGCAGATGGCGTTGCTGGCGCAGCAGAAGGCTGCCGTGGCGCAGGCGGGTTCGCCGGCGGCGCCACAGATTCCTGCGCATGAGATAGATGATGTGGTTCACACCGTGGGTGGGCTTATGCATACTCCTCCATCGGCGACGGGTGGGAGTATTCAGGGCCAGGTGCAGGCGGCTAATACGCTGATTAAGCTGGCAGATAAGTTACAAAGCTAAGATCTGTCGCGCGAGCGAATGGCGGGTGGGCAGATCAAGACCTCGTTTGGCTTGAGTGGGATGCCACTGGGCTACCCATCTAACCCTTAATATCAAGATTCGTTATCCCACTCAAGCCCAAAACAGGGCTTGAATGGGGCACCCAGGTTTTGTTTCAGATCAATGCTTAGAAAGAAGACTTATGACTGAAGCTACTATCGTGGCGCCCGCTCCTGTTTCTGCGCCTACACCTTCCCCGGCTCCGGCTCCTGCCGCTCCTGCTCCTTCGTTCGGCGGCAGCGGTTCGGTTCCCTCTTCTACGGTTGACCCAGGCAAGTTCCCTATTCGCGAGGATTATGCCGCGGCTCTGCTCAAAGAGAAGCTCGCAGCAGTTCCTGCTTCTGAGGAGCAAGCTGTTCCGGCTGATGAGCCTGTTGCCGTGGTTGAGCCTCCTTCGACGGCGCTTGAAGTTCCGGTGGACGAAGCTGTTGCGTCGGCTAAAGACGCGCCGGCCGAAGAGGATTTTCAGCTTGAGCTGGAGGCGGTAGTTACGCCCGAAGTGCTTAGCCAGATGGTCACGGACAATCCTGAGTTCGGTAAGTTACTCGAGGCCGACTCCAGGTTGAAAGGACAGCTGTATAAGACGGCGCGCGAGGCGGCGGAGCTGAAGCCTTACCGTGAGATCTTTCCCGACCTGGATTCGGCAAAGGCGGCGCATGACCATTCGTCCACATGGATCGACGTGCGCGAAACGTTTCTCGGCTCAACTACGCGTGAAGGCACCATGGCTTCGCTGAGCAAGATTGCCGAGCTCTCTTACGAACGCGATGCCGACGGCAATGTGGTGATGCAGAATGGCAAGCCGGTCATCGGCGAAGATTTTTTTGGATTTGTCGACAACGTGGTGGGACTGGATCTCGAACACCGCGCACAGGATGTAACCGCACGCCTCAAGGCGAATAGCTATCGCTCTGAGGAGGAACGCACTCGCGACCAACGCTTGAAAGATGCTCTGGACACCCTCAGGGAAGAATCCGCGGCCACTTCCCCCGCGATAGAGGCACAGCCAGATGCGCTGCGGCGCAAGGCCGATGAGCTGGACCGGCGAGAGCGGGCGCTCAATTTGCGCCAGCACGGTGAGAAGGTGGAGGAGAGACGGTCGTTCGAAAGCGGATTGCAGGCCGAGGCCCAGACGCGCATCCACGATGGCATCAGCAGGATCATTGCCAACGTGGAAAAGCAGGGCGGCGTTGTCAGTCCTTACTTGAAGAACATTCTCCCCAAAGCCATCGGCGCCAAGTTGATCCGCAAGATACAGGCGAACCCCGCGCTGCAGGATCAAATGCATTCTCTCCAGCGCCTGCCCATTGGCGATGCATCACGCCAACGCAGACTCGCGGCCATTGACCGGGCCGTGCAGCAGTATCTTCCCGACGTGGCGCGCGAAGAACTTCGCGAGGCAGGGGTGCAAATTGCCAATGCCTCCGCAGCGAAACGCGCCAAGGTAGACGCCCAGATCGACAGCACCAGAAAGACCGAGCCTAAGGGATCGACCGGACCAGCCGGCGCGGGCAGCGCAACGATGACCTCAAGCGCAGCCTTCGACCACGCACAGGCAGAGTGGCAACGAGCCAATCCGGGCAAGCCCTTCGACAAGGTGGCGAGGGAGTTGATTCTTCCTCGCGTTCTGCAGCTGATGACCTCGCGGTGAAGAATTCGTAGCGCAACGCGGCGCTTCCGCCGCAGAGAAGGAATCTCATGTCGAACGTAATCGGCACCGCATCAACGACACAGCAGCTGCAGCTTGAGGCCTTGAACGAGGTGATCAAGCTGCTCATCGAAAAGGAGGCGAAACTGGATGCCCGCATCTCTGAGCGCGGGTCCATTACTCCAGTTTCCCTGCGCAGTTTTCGTCTGCGCTTCCAGACCGCATTTCCCGGCAACGTCGCCCTGTTCAACCTGGACGGCGGTATTCTGCCGGCCGGAAATTTTAGCGCCTGGGATCAAGGTACCTTGACCCCACTGGCCACTGTCATCCCGGTGGAATATTCGCGATTGGTTGACATCATCGGCGAGGGCGGGCCCAAGGTGGTTTCCGAAAACCCGGTCACCAAGACTCTAGCCGATGTTGCGGTTCAGATGGCGAAGAACCGGGACCAGTTCCTGCAGCAGGCGGGCGACGGCAAGATCGCCCAGGTGGATACCAGCTACGCCGGTGGCGGGGCGAATCCGATTGTGCTGGCCTCTTCTCCTTGGGGCGCCAGGCTCGTGTCACAGGGGCAGCAGTTGCAGGTGATGAGCAACACCTACACTCTGCGCGGCACCTGCTACGTCAACAACGTCAACAACAAGCTCGGGTCGGTGCAGTCCATAACCGTGGACGCAGTGCCCGCGGGCACAACCGCCGGCGACTTTATCATGGTCGCGGGCGTTGCAGCGACCACACCGGTGTTCCTGTACGGCATACCGTATTTCCATAACACCGCAACCACGGGCACGTATCTCGGCATCAACCGGACGCAGAATTATGTAGTGGCGAACGGCGTGGCCGCGGGTGGTGCTCCGTTGTCTCTGCCCATGTTGCGCGCGGCGCTCAGCCGCGTGGAACAGAGCCTGGGCACGGATGCGCTGAAGTCGCAGGTATGGCATGCGCATCCCTCGCAGATCCAGGCGTATGAGGAGATGGGCTTTGCCAAGCAGGAAATCCTGATGACCAACGGCAAGATGCCGGGGTTTGACGGGCTCACTGCGAACGTCGGCCAGTTCACCATTGCCGGACGCGAGGTGGTGCGCAATATCCACGCGGATAATTCGCGCATCGACTTCATGGAGTTCGGTTCCTGGCTCAAGGTGGTGTGGGGCAAGGCGCCGTTCTGGTTCAAGAACCGCAGCGGACAGTGGGTGTTTCAAATCTACGATCCGGCTTCGGGTAACCCGACGGCGAATGAGGGCTGCTATTACGTCGACGCGCGGCAGTATGCGGTCGACAATCCTCAGGCTATCTCGTCGGTTACCGGCCTGAAGGTGCCTGTCTATAACTAACCAGTAGGTCAGAGGGCTGAGATAACCGTCTTGGCCCTCTGTTTTTTGGGGTATGGATTGACTGATCTCTTTCCGGGTGCTTTCTTGCCCGAGTACTTCCGGCGGGCGGACACATAGCCCTTCGGGAGTTTGTCTACATCCTCGGGAGCGTGGCTTGTTGGACGGTCCAGAATTTCGAGGGCCTTTGCAATAGAATCGCTCGACGCTTTGGGGCGCCGTGCCAGCCACTCTTCGTGCTGAAGGTGGGCGAGTTTCTCGGCTAAGGCTACATTGATGAACTGGTTGAGCGAGACGCCTTCCTTTTGGGAGAAGTCTTCCGCTACTCTGCGCATCGATGGCATGATCCGAAGTGGAAACTTGTTCACAGTGACCTTTTTCTTCAAGGACTACCCTCCGATCAGATGGGATCACGGTGATACGATGAGAATCCTTTCTGTCCGGGCCTACCGAACACTCGGGCGTTTCCGCAGCCTATAAGGCCAGTTTCCGTTAAGTGATGGAGAGCTCAGCGATGTCTTATGAATGCCCTTGCCCCGGAGGCTCTGGGAACGTGCCGGACCCTGACTTCAAGGTCGAAGCAGTGGTGGTATGTGACCGCTACTCCGATTTTCTGCGCTGTACGCTCCCGGCCAACAAACATTTGTTCGACCGCATTGTGGTGGTCACCTCGGCGGAAGATCGCGATACACAGCGCATTTGCGAGTTCCATCACGTCGAATGCGTGCAGACTGACGCGCTGAATTCCCGCTGGAATAAGTTCTGCAAGGGGGCGGGGATTAATGAGGGCTTGAGCCGGCTCGACCGGAAAGGATGGGTGGTGCATCTGGACGCGGACATCGCCCTGCCGCCGCAGACACGGCTGCTGCTCGAGAATGCACGCCTCGACCGGTGCATGATCTATGGCATCGACAGGTTTTGCGTTAAGGGTTATGAGCAATGGGACCGTTTTCTCGAGATGCCGGTGTTGCAGCATGAATGCGATGCTTACGTCCACTTGAATGCCTTTCCCCTGGGCACACGCGTCATCAGCAAAGATGGCGGAGGCTATATTCCCATCGGGTTCTTTCAGATGTGGTGTCCCAGTGTCTCTGGTGTTTGCGAGTATCCCGTTGCGCATACCGATGCGGGACGTGGCGACATGGCGTTTGCCAAGAAGTGGCCACGGGCGCGACGTGCTCTTATCCCCGAGGTTGTGGGTTATCACCTGGAGAGCACCGATGCCTCCATGTCTGCCAACTGGTACGGCCGAAAGACAGCGCCGTTCACCCACAAGGGCGATCAGCCATGAGTCATATCGTGCCCGGCGCCACGCAGCGCTTTCTTACCAGCTATGGCGGGAAGAATCCTTTTGGCAAGCCGCAGTGGAGATTGCTGGTGGGCAGCGATCGTCTGGTCAAGGAATCGGGGGTTTATCGGGATTGGGCTCCAGGGCTGTCGACGGCGGAGAAGGGTGGGTTGAATTTTCAGCCCAATCCAGATGCCCCGGGGTGTAACTTCTCTCGCCACGACAACCGGCCTATCCGCGTGGTCACGGAGATGCGCGAGGTAAGAAAGTATCCCCATGCGGAGGGCTGGATCCTGGAGAAGTGGTTCCCTGCTTCGAGTTATGGTACGCAGGCGGAGTGGTATTCGTACAAGGCTGTCGATGGGTTCACCCCCATGTTGGGTCCTTATCCCGAATGTGGTGATTACGAGATGGTCTTCGGTCCGTGGCCCAAGATGCCTACGACCGATACGCTGCAGGGTTTGATCGCGCAGTATAGCTTCGGCATCCAAAGCCGGCGCGGCAGTGCTGAATCTCGCGCACGGGAGTACTTATTGCGGTTTCAGTACGAAGAGGAACAAGCGGAGGCAAAGCGCAAGATCGAGTATGACGCGATGATGCGCGATCACATCTCGCCCCTGCACAGCAGTAGCCTTGCCGCCAGCCGCTGGAGGCAGGACCTGGCCCGTCGCACTGGGAATGCTAATGAGCATATTGGGATTCTCTAGGGTAAGGACGGGTGCCCCAGGTTCGCACCAGCGTACCTGGGCCGAAAATGAAATGTTTCGAATGCTTTCACTCGATCTTGTTAGTTGAACTTATTTTTCAAAGCCTTTGTAGGGGCTTCGCCCAATCGTGTTCAACCCATGTACGCCGGGGCGAACATGGGGCACCCGTCCCTTACCTTTAAGTCGTTTCAAGTATTGACGGTGCCACCCGTCGCTTCCCCCTTACCTTCACATTCATAAGGAGCATCATTCCATGGCAACAGTCGTTATTACACCTGAGATGCAGCGGGCCAACGCGGAGGCGTTGCTGGGCAAGGATCCCGGCAAGTTCCGTGACCCGGGCCAGCGCTGGACCGCCAAGCGGTATGCCGAGATTCAGCGGCTACTCAAACAGGCGGAGGCCGACAAGCCGGTCACTATCCTCAACCTGAACCCATTTCCTTTAAAGATCAATGGCGGTGTCTTCTTTCCGGAGGAGATTGCTCCCTGCCCGCCGGGCAAACCCTACACCGTGCATGTCATCCGCGACACCCGCTGGGGCCACAAGGACCTGGGCTGCGACGCGCAGAACATGATGCAGATGGAACCGGTGCCGGCGATTCCGTTGGTGCTGGCCGCCGAATACATCCGCGAGTATGTGCAGCAGGATGGCGGCTTCGGCGGAGTACTCTGCTATGTCGGCGATCATGACCCCGCCTCCATCAGGAAAGGCGGAGTGATCCGCGTTCCCGAAGTGGCTTACAGCGACACGGGCGAGTTTTACGTGGAGGTTCGCGAACGCGACTTCCACGAGACGCTGACGGCCATCCGTAAAAAGCGCAACAGCTCCATCCTGCAGCGGCTGCAATCAGCCAACGCGTGGTATGAGAACGACTCGCAGCGCATGAACATCAATGATATGCATCGCGACCTGGCGCGACTGGCAGTGGAAGAAGGACTGATTCCCGAATTGCCCCGTTGGGTGATGCAGGCCAACACGCTTACCGAAAAGCAGCCGGACCCCTGCCCCTCGTGCATGGCTGTTCCCAAGGCGGGAGCAATCCTATGCGTCAACTGTAACCACATCTTCCGTGTCCTCGACGCATACAAGCAGACGCGCATCGCCTACCACGCCGTGGAGATGGACCGTCTGACGGCGCATGAGTGGAAGATCGCAAACCAGATCAAGGCCGAGCGCGATCTGGCGAAGGGCAAGTTCGCGTGAGCTGGACGCTAGGCCAGGTAAAGGCGCGGGTACGCAATCTGCTGGATGATCCGCAGGGATCGTATCTGACGGATAGCTTTGTCGTGCCCCTGATTTGCGAGGTGTACGACGATGCCAACTCGCAACTGGCATCCACCCAGTCCTCGTGGGATATCGCGGTGGTGGAAGTGCCGGGTGTTCCGCCGGGCACTCCGAACCTGGCCACTTATCAAACCGGAAGCGGGCCGCTCGCGGCCCTGACCGACCAGCCGCTGCGCATCGACTGGAAGCCTGCAGGAGACGACCCTTCTTATTACCGGCTGGTGCCTAACTACGAAGTGCTTCCTGACCTGCTGCCGCGCGAGGGCGTAGCAGGATGGGAGTTTCGCAGCGAGGTGATCTGGCTTACCAACTGCTCCATCGCGGTTGACCTGCGTGTCCGCGGGGAGTTTGGACCGCCGCCGCTGACCAGCGATGATAGCGTGCTGCTCTCGCATCCGCGGATTGGCTATGTCGTCGCCTATGGCACGGCGGCGCTGATTGCCACCGTCCGCGGCAATGCTGCGTGGACCCAGCAGTACGAACAAAAGGCCCTGGAGGGCATGGACGAAATCATGGAACAGCTCGTCCGCGCTGAACAAGGCCAGGTGCGCCGGACGGCGAGACAAACCCGGCGGCGATCCTAGCTATTTCATTTTCACTAAGGAGAAACCATGGCAGTTTCAGGAGCAATCATCGATTACACAGCTGGTGCCGGTGACCGCAACTTTACCGTCTTCATCCAGCTTACCTTTAGCGGCAGCTTCACCTCCGGTGGAGATCCCCTCAACCTCACAACGCTGACTAACCCCAACGGTCTCGATGTAGAAGGCGTCTTCGAGCTACCGCTGTCGTTGGGCCCGGCGGTTTACCTGGAAGATATCGGCGGTTATTACGTGCAGCCGAAAATCAGCGGCTCGACCTTGACCGCGTTTCTCATCAACGTCTACCAGCCCGGCGGCACGATTGTTTCCGGCGCTTACGCCACGGCGGTGACTGGCGGAAACGTGATCCTCACCATGCAGAAGCGCCGCGTCTAAACCCTCGAATGAATTTTGACGGCTTCATCCCGCACGAGTTCACGCGCTTTGGTGGACTCGTCGACAATGACGATCCGACCGTGCTGCCTATGGGAGTTGCGGCTGTCTGCAAGAACTGCAGGTTTCAGCTCACCACCGTGGCCACCCGTTATGGCCTGCAGACGGTCATGCAAGGACCAAACCAGGCGGCTATCTCCGGCCTGGCTTCTTTGATTTATACCCCGGAGAATCCAGGCGAGACTCTCTTCCAGGTCCCGCTGATTTTCGATACGGACGGATATCTGCTGGTCGAGCGCCCGGCGGGGAGCGGCATCCTGGTGCGCGTGCAGGGGCCGCTGGTAAGCCAGCCTGCTAATGCACATGCCATCGTGACCGAGGCTTATAACCGCGCCCTGATCGCCTACTCTGACCTGCAGACGCCGTCCGCGCCGATCAACGTTTACGGGTTGAGCACGCAGCAGTTGGACCCGTACGGGCAGAAACCGCTGGGCGCGGCGTGGCTCCCCTCCACGGCATACCTGGTGGGCGAGTACGTGCAACCAACCGCGGCCGGCGGCAACGGACACCTCTACCGCTGCACCGTCGCCGGCGCCACCAGCGCCACCGAGCCGGCGTGGCCGCTCACCGAAAACGCCACGGTTACAGATGGCGGCGTTACCTGGGAAGAACTAACCCCGGTGCTGGTGAACCGGCTACCGGCGCCTAACTCACCGCAACCTATCCGGGTCGCCGGCGGCGGAGCTTTCGCTGCCGGCCGCGATGTCTACCTGGAGATGACCTATGTCAACGCGCAGGGAGAATCGATTGCCTCAGCTTCCGGCATCCTGGTCAACACCAATTTAAACGATGCAGCCCAGTTCACAGTGCCTGCCCTATCCAGCCTGCCGGGTTGGATGCGTGGCTTGGCCACTGCGTACCAGCCGGTCTCCGTCAACGTGTATGAGGCCGATGTAGCCACCGGAACGGCGGCGCCCTCCGCGGCAAGCTTTGCCAAGGTGGGAAACTTTCGCGCTGGCAGCAACGGTGACGGTGACGAACACGGCGGCCGGGGTTGCGCCTCCCTCGTCCAACACGGCTCGGGTCACTCCCGGCGGCTTGCCGCCCCCACCAACACCCACCGTCGAACGCGCATCAGGCTCGGGCAGCTTTCCTGCCGGGCGGGATGTCTACGTGATTGCGACCTTCACCAACGCAGCCGGAGAGACGCTGCCTTCCGTAGCCGGGGTGCTGATCGACACTGTCCTCAATGATGCGGTGCAGGTCCCCATTCCCTCGACGCTGTATCAAATCACAGGAGTGAATCTCTATGAAGCCGACGTGGCCACAGGAACGGCCGCGCCGGCCAGCAGCAGCTACGCGCTGGTGGGATCATTCCAGCCGCTCACCACCGCGACGATTACCGCGACCGCCAGCGGGCCGCCTGCTCCGGTGGCTAACAGCTCCGGCGCAGCCGGCAATATTGCTCCCGACGCCAGCCCCGGCCTTCGCTATGCCAGCATCGCTTTCACCAACCGCAACGGAAATTTGAGCGGCACAGTTACAGCCTTTACCTCGGTCAGCGTGGATGTGCCCGGCTATGAACTGTACATGGCCAATATTCCCATTGGACCGAGCAACACCCTCAACCGGACGATTGGCTTCACTGTGGCGGATGGAACCAATGCCGGCCCGTTCTTTTACATTCCTTCGGCCACCGTAAGCGCCTCCATCCCCATGACGGCGACGGTCATCGGCGACAACACCACCACCACCGCATTCTTCAACTTCACCGACGAGTTTCTTGAAGCAGAGACCTCCACCGACATGACGGACCGGCTGCGCTGCATACTCCCGCCCGCGGCCGTCGATGTGTATTACTCGCCATCGAACGATCGCGTAGTGCTGAGCGGGGTGGACGGATACGGATCGGGACACTACATCTCGCTGGCCGCGGACTCGGAGTCTTATTACGGCGACACCAGCCCGATCCAGGTAGCAAACGGCAACGGGCAACGCTGCATCTGCGCCCGTGAATTTCAGGGGACGCTCTTCTCGCTCAAGGAGCGCTCCGGCTTTACCATTTCACCCACGGCAACGGATCCATCCACCTGGTCGGTACAGCAGAGGTGGGAGGGCGTAGGACCATGCGGGCCGCGCGCTGTGTGCGTCACCAACGAGTTTCTCTTCTTCGTGCATCGCAGCGGAGCCTACGCGTATGCGCCCAGCGAACCACAGCCCAAGCTCATGACCAAGGAGATCCCCACCCTTTGGCAGACCATCAACTGGGACTGCCAGCATCTGATCTGGTGTTGTGTCGATGAAGAGAACAAGGAGATTCGGATCGGCATCCCCGTCGGCACCGCGACCACGCCCAACAAGACGCTGACCATGAATTACATGGAGGGCCTGTCGGGCCCCATCCACTTCAGCCAGTACGCGGGCCGGGAAGTGGCCATGGGCGCGGCGCGCAAGTGGAGCCTGGACGATATCGCCGGATTGGTGGCGGTACGCTGTGAACGCCAGCTGCCGGAGAATGCTTCGCCCTTCGGCGCGCTGCGGCAGTCGCAGGTGCTGATCGGATCCTCTTCGCCCGACGGCACGGTGCAGATGGTCGCCACCGGTATTTACAACGACAACGGAGCCGGGATTGCCTGCCAGTACGAAACCACCAGCACCCAGGACCTGATGGATGTTTCCATGCTGGGCGGCGTCAGCATCAATGCCCTGGGAGAGGGTTCGATGACTGTATCGGTGATGGTGGCAAGAACCTATGCCGACTCGCAGCAGGGCCAAGAAAGCACCCCGGGGCCTGGTAACGGCGCCAACGAGATCAAGCTCGCGCCCTTTCCGCTTACCCCGGAAAACTGGAGAGGCTACGACGGCGGCGCCAGGGGGCAGAATGAGCGCTTCCGCATGCGCTTTACCAACGGGGCAATCGCGAACGCGTGGTTTGCGCTCAAGTATTGCAGCCTGTTCACCCGCCCGCTCTTTAGCGGCAGGAGCGGCGATGGCGCTTAGTGTCAACCTGGCGCAGATCAACTCCGCCGCCAAGGGCAACAGCGATCTGCGGGAAACGCTGACCGGCATGCATCTGGCGCTGCAGTCTCTTTACGCGCAGACGGGCACGACACCGCTGACCAAGGTAGACGCTGTTGCCGCGCCCTTCACCTCGCCGCCGGCGCCTTCGCAGCTTGCGGTGACGGGAGCAAATGGCAGCTTCACCGTTTCCATCACCACACCGCAGAACGCTTCCGGAGCCACGGCGCCGCGGAATGCAACCAACGTACCCATTTATCAGGAGCTATCGAGCTCGCCGGTGGCCAACTTTGTCTCCGGAGTAACAACTTACCCCGTCAGCACCAACACCAGTTATGTCTTGCCCAATCCGGGTGTGACTCTGTACTGGCGGCTGCGATCGAGTTATAACCAACAAAACTGGAGCAGTTATATTGCTCAGCCGGGCGCGGTCAGCTCCGGCTTGATGAGCTCGGCTGCGAGCGGCAGCAACCTTTCCCTCAACCAGTCAAACTATGCGACGGTAGACTCCGTCGCCAATGGCAGCACCGCCACGGTAAGGATCTATGGTTCGGGCGGGGTCGGTACTTCGTGGACCTCAATCCTTGGTAACGGTTCTAAAGTAATACGCGGCTGGGACCATCCTGAATGTCGCTTACGCGACCAATGGCTTCGTGGTCTGGGACGGCCAAAAATATGAGCTCAAGCCGCAACTGTCCCAGACGTTTCCTGACACCTGGGTGCCGGTGGGTAAAGTATCGGTCATCGCCAACGCAAGCGGCCTGGCGCTGCCGGTGATTCATGCCGTGGTGACTGGGGGAGCGATCGTAGCCTACCAGATCATCAGCCCTGGCAACGGCCTCACCGCGGCACCTACGCTGACCATCACGGATAGCACCGGCAGCGGCGCTACGGCAACCGCCGTGGTGGCAGCCGGCGCCGTGACGCAGGTTACGCCGGGGAGCGCGGGCAGCGGCTACTCCAGCACGCCCACGGTCACCGCCTCGGGTGGCGTGAGCGGTGGAGTCGCCGGCGGCGGCGGAGCCACCGGCAGCAACGGGGGGAGGCTCTACGCCGATGTTTAGCCTGCACCAGCAGTATCTGGATATAGCCAGCGGCTTTCACGTGATCGAGCTGCGCGACGAACGCGGCCATCGTCACCTGGTACAACTAGCCATCGGCCATGACTCCTGCCCCGCGTGCGGAGCGGTCCACCCCAAGGACAACCTGGGCAGCCTGGATCCTGCCGCGGCCGCCGATCGAATAACAGAGGCGTTGAATACGTCACAGCGTCAGATGCTTGACTACGCCGGCAAGCACGGGCTGACGGTGCGATGAGGCGCATCACGCTCCGCCAGGCAACCGCGCAAGACTGGCCGGCGATTCAGCGGCTGCACCATGAGCACCAGGCCGCGCAGGGTACCAATTATGAGCTGCCCAACCTGTTCGGTCCGGCAATTGCCATCGCCCTGGTCGGCGTGGAAGATCCCGGCGCGCACCCCGGCCAGCACGGGGCGGGCGGGACAGGTGGTGGGGCCATCCGGAACTGCATCTACGTGGAAACGATCGCGGAGCTGCGCTTTGTGGGTTGCGACCCCAAGGCCACGGCATTCGGACGCCGGGAGATCGAAGGGCTTAGCTACGTACTCAAGCTGCAGGGCTTTCGCTGGCTGGAGTGTTTCGTCCCCCGTCCGCTCAAGAAGATGATCCAGAAACCATTGCGGCGAGCGGGCTTCGCTTGTGTCGATCGCGAGCTGGCCCACTTTGCCAAAGACCTGAGAGGAAATAAATGAGTAGAGGCCAATCCACGCAAGCATTCAACACCGCGTCGAACGAGAACGCTACCGACTTTGGCAACGCGCAGTCGGCCTTCGGCTCGACGGAAAACGCTATCGGGAATTACAACAATCAGCTGGCGAAGTTTGTTTCGGGCAACCCTTATACCCAGGGCGGCGAATACGATCAAACCATCAACACCGGCCTGGCAAACGTATCCGATGCAGGCTCGAATTCGCTGCAGGGCGCCCTGCAATCCCAGGCCCTGCGGACGGGCCAAAACAGCGCCGCCGATGCCGCCACCGCAGCGGCCGCGGCGCAGCAAAACACCCGCGACTTATCGAGCGACCTGGCCAAAGCACAGCAGCAGCGCATTTCGAGCGAGGCTGCTTACAACCAGGCTGCTCTGGGCGCGTCGGCCGAGCCAATCAGCGCTAATGAGGCGCTCTACGGTGGGTCTTCGAATGCGGCCGATAGCACGCTGGGAAATGAGACGCAAGCCGCCAAAACGCCCAGCTTCTGGGATGAGGTTGGTAACAGTGTCGCCGGCAATCTGGGCAAGGTAGGAAAGCTCTAACCATGGCAGAAGATCGCGCTTACGGTACCGATACTTTGGATGATGATGAGGCCAGCCGGCTGCTGCGGAAAATTCTGTCGCCGGCCGAGGCGCAGAGCCTGGTCTTGCCACCACCCGATCATGCTCCACAGAGCGGGCCGGGAGAATCGACTCCGTTAACCGGCAACCTGGCAAACCCACCCTCGCAGGCAACCCCGTCGCGCGCCCCGGCGCTCGATGACAGCACGCCGGTCCGCCGCGGGCTGGCAGGATACTTCGCCGCCGCAACCTCTCCCAAAGAGGGAGCCGCCGACCGAAGCGTAGACCCGGGGTACATCAAGGTTTCCTCGAAGGGTCAGGTGGGTTATCTGCCCAAGGCGAACCTTCAGGCCGCAAGGCAGATCGACGAAAATCTTAAAGTGTTGGATGAGGCGTAGCGGAAAATGTACCTGTTCATGCACCCCAGGCCCAGCTTTTTAGCCGGGCCCGAGCGAAGCAAACATTCGTTTTAGTGATGACCCCAGTCATGGTGGTCGCCGTGGTCGTCATGATCCCAGTGACCTTCGTGGTATGCCCAGCCGTTGGGGTAGTGGTCATAGTGAGGGTGGCTCCAGTAGGCACCCGCATAGGGCGGCCGGCGCCACACTCCGGGGACCCACACATACCGTGCCCCTACCCAGTTCCAATACCCGTCGACCCAGGCATAGCCTGGACCAGGCATCGCGGGCCGAACTTCATAGCGCAGCGGCGGCGGAGCAGTGCGGATGTATATGCCGACTTGGGCGAAGGCTGGAGCAGCAAGTGCTGAAGCCAGGATTAAGCTAGCAATCCATTTCGTTTTCATGTCTTTCTCCCTTACATCAACCGCTCACTAGGATGTAACCCGACTCGACGCGATAGGTTTCGGACTCTTTGTTGTTCCCTAATTCTCTTTCAGGCAACCCTTTGGTGCATGTTACCTATGGATGCGCATCCCCTCTCTCTGCTGGGCTTTGAACCCGTTGCGTCGCTGGCGCAAAAACATCCTCGCTCGCTGGCCGAGCTGGGATTTGAAACAGTTTCGGGTACCGTTGCGCATCCGCAGGCGGTGGGCTCCAGGGAATCCGCTTCCGGCCGCACGATCGTGCAGCCAACAGACAACCCCGCCATCAACCAGGCTTTGGCCACCCAAGCGATGCCGGCCTACACGGCCCGGCTGCTGCAAGCGATCAGGCACATCCCTGGCGCCAGGCTGGCGGCCAGGCGCGATGCTAAAAATCCGGCGCGCCTGGCGGAAAAGATTGCCGGCCAAGGCCAGCCCGCGGAGACGGTGAGCGATTACGGCGCGGCGCAGATCGCGGTCGCATCGCTGGAGGCAAAAGATGCGGTGGTGGCCGCAGTGAACCGGCACTTCCCGGTCTTGCGGCAGCAGGACAACTTCGCCTTTGGCGATCCGGAGTATCACTACCGCAGCTATTCGCTACAGTTACAGATGCCGAATGGGTCGTCTGAGGAACTGCAGATCGTCCCCGAAGAAGTGCTGCAGTCCAACCGGCAGGAGCACCACGACTACAAGAAAGTGCGTAACGCTGAGCTAGCAGGCAGGGATGCCGAGCAGGCGCGTGCCGCCGCGAGGGCCATCAACGATTCCGCCATGGAGCGATTCAACTCCAGAAATGGCGCGGAACGAGTAGCGAAGGGTCCAATCGTTAAAGGGGCCAGGGTAAGGTTAGCCGGCGGCGCGCTGGCCAGGGTTCTCTATGTGGATCCAAATATGCGCATCGTGCGTGTGCGCACCGAAGACGGAAGGAATATCACCGTGCGCCACAAAGATCTACGCGGGTCCGGTCTTTAATGCCCACAAAGCCCTGGAACTGGACGGGTGCCCCAGGTACGCTGAGGCGAACCTGGGGCACCCGTCCTCGCCCTATTTGAGCTTTGCTAGAAGCTAGCGACCAACGCCGGCCGTATGCCCGTGAGCCAACGATCAGCTCTTCGGCGGGCCACCGAGGCGGGTATCTTCCCCGCGCTTGCGTCCGGGTTCTACTTTGGGCTTGGGCTTAGGTGCCTTCTTGGTTTCGCGTTTGCCTTTGTCTTTGCTTCCCATGGAACCAAATATTACACGAATGGCCCGGCATTGCGAGATGCCGGGCCGCTAAAGGAGAAAACCATGAACCACAAACATCCTGTAGGCGCCTTCACCCTGAGGCGCGAGTCCACGGCTCCCGGCCTCAAGATCGAATACGAGCAGATCCTGGCCCGATATTGGGAGCTGGCCAACCTAACCCCGGAGCAAACCAGAGGAAATGTCACCGGGCAACTGAAGGCGCTCGATGCGCTATGCAACGAGTTGCGCCTGAAGCCAATCGATAACCATCGTCCAGCCGCACCGGAGATCTATCGGTCAGCGTGGATGGCGGCTTCGCCAGGAACTACACGAGCCAATTGACCCATTGCCTCATGACCGAGAGCGATCCGGAGGCTCATTATCGCTGGATGCCGGCCACCGAAGCGCAAAAGGCTGCGCTCGATTCAGAAGCAGACATCCTGCTCTTCGGTGGATCGGCCGGGTCGCTCAAAACAGAAACCATGTTGATGGACGCGGTGCAGGAGTATGAGAACCCTCACCTGAGGGCCATTATCTTCCGCTCCTCCTTCGTCGAGATGACCGACCTTCTCGATAAGACCCGGCGGCTCTATGCGCCTCTGGGCGGCGTCTTTGTGGGCTCCCCTAAATGGACCTGGAGTTTTCCTTCCGGAGCCACCATCCGTTTTGCTTACATGAAGACGGACGACGACGTGTGGAAGTACCTGGGGCCGCGCTATTCCTTCATTGGTTTTGATGAGTCGACGCTGCACACCGAAAGGCAGGTGCGCAATATTCTGGGCCGCTTGAGCTCGACCGATGCCAGCCTGCGGCTGCGCATGCGGCTCACCTCCAACCCCGGCAACGTGGGCGCCGCCTGGCACCAGACGCTCTTTTTGCGTGGCCACTGTCCGGTACACAACGCGCGAGACGCGGCCCAATCCAGCCAACTCTACCGCGATCGCTGCTGGCCCTCGGATGGCGAGGCCATTCCCTTCTCTGTTGCCTTTATTCCCGGCAAACTCTCCGATCACCATCTATTGGACGCGGATTACTCCAAGCGCCTGCACATGATGTCTGGCGGCGCCGCCGCCGCCATGGAGCAGGGCTGCTGGTGTACGCTTGAGGGCGCCTACTTCCCTTTCATGCATGCCGGCATGGTACGCCCGCTGGCCGACGTGGGCGTGGAGTGGTGGCACAACCACTTCCTCTCCATCGATTACGGCTACGGCAAATCGTCTTCTTCCGTTGGACTCTACGTTCGCGGGCCGGCGGAAGTGCGGCAAAGCATAACCATCGCCGGCATTGAGTCACAGCGACTGCTACAAGAGGATGGCCCCCGGTTTCCCGAGGGGCGCATCCGCAAGATCGGCGAGCTGCTGGTGCCCCACGTGCCCGCGTATGAGCTGGCGCAGATGGTGGTGGAGACCTTTATTCAACCCGCCGAAGAGAACGGGCAGCGGCGCCGTATCGTGGCTGCCTATCTTGACCCCGCCAACTTCAAAGAGATAGGCGACGGCCACACCATTGCCGACCAGATCAGCGAAGTCTTTGAGCCGTGGGACATCGCCTGCGAGCGCGCATCGAACGACCGGCTGGGCGGCTGGCAGTTACTCTACCGCATGCTGCGCACAGGCGAGTTCGAGATCACCGACGTGTGCCCGCGCAGCTTTGAGGCTCTGCGCACACGAATGCACGACGATGCCAGGCCGGGAGACATTCGCAAGATAACTGGCGATCCGCTGGATGACGTGGCCGATGAAACGCGCTACGCCTTGTACACGTTTATCCAGCAGGCAACGCAGCCACGGCAGCTGACACTGCAGTACGCCGTACGAGGACTCGATTTCGGCTCTGCGGCCATCCGCTGGCAGCAAAAAGAAGAAGAGCTGGATCGCGAGGATGCGCCAATCAGGACCACAGGCCGGCCTGGATTCGGGCGCACGCGGCGGCCTTAGTACCAAGCAGAAACGCCGGATGCTGGTTGGCATCCGGCTCTTCAGCGTTTTGTGGCGATCACTTCTGATTGTCCGCTGCCGGTTGCCGCCCTATCCATTGGGCGTGGCAGGATTTGCCGGCGCAATGGCAAACTGAAGCTCACTACCCGCTTTCAGCTTGACATCATCTCTCTTGGTGGCCACGAAGACGCCCGAGTTTTTGCTCGAGATCTTGCTGTGCAGGTCTACGCCACGGGCGACGTTCATCTGATCCATTTGCAAGGTCTTCGCATTCCAATCGTTAGGCACCTGGTCCATACCGCTATCGGATCCAAGTTCCGTTTCCAGAGTGCCCGGCGCATAGTAGCCCACAATCGTGGCCCTCACGGGAACGGTGGTCCCATCCTTCAGCCGCGCCTGGTCAAAGCGCAGCGCCAGTTTTGAGGTGCCCTGCTGCTGCATATCATCCGCGGCGACCGTGCCCAGCAGCATGGTGTTTTTAGGTAATTCCGTCCCGTTGGTTAAAGTTACTTTTTGTGAAAGTTTAGCTTCCACCGCCTCCCCCTGGTGATCCTTGTCAGCGTCCAGGCTATGGGTTAAGACCGCACTCACGGGTTTCATCAGCGTAGCTTCGTGATGCCCCCGAATCGGCGCCTGCGCACCTTGCTGGTTTTGGTTTTGGCTGCTTGCACTCTGAGAGTAGGCGAGGAGTGGTAATGCTAGAAATGCGCTGGCAACTGCCAGCAATTGACGATGGCCCTTCATACGATTCGCTCCTAATAGCGGGAAAGGTCCTCCATAACAATTTGACGCGCTAACTGCAGCAAGGATGCCGCACATTGAAAGAATTACAGCACGACGGCGCTACTTCTTTGTAATTTTTACCTTACTGTTGTTACGATTGCCTACCGCCGGGAATGGTTGCTCATGGACGGGTGAACCGTTTCACTAAGAAGAATGCACTGTTTCCTCACTCCCGCTCACTGGAAAATCTGCAAGTGCGTGCATCGTAGTGCAAGTACACGGTCCCCAGCGGACCATTGCGCGCCTTGGCGATAATCAATTCACCTTTGCCCACCAGCGACGCGTCTTCGCGGTTGTAGTATTCCTCGCGATGCAAAAAGAGGACCATGTCCGCATCTTGCTCAATGGCTCCGGACTCGCGCAGGTCGGCGAGCACTGGCCGCTTGTCTACGCGCTTATAGAGTTCCCGGTTCAATTGCGATAGCAGAAGCACCGGCACGTTGAGCCGCTTGGCCAATCCCTTCATCGCGCGGCTGATGGAGGCAACCACCTGCTCGCGGTTTTCCGTGCCCTTGCGCTCAGCCGCCATCAAGCCCAGGTAGTCGACAACCACCAGGTCGAGGCCGGCGCTCGCCTGCAGCCGCGCCGCCTTGGCCTCAATCGACGCCGCGGTCTGCGCCGGCTGGTCATCGATGTAGAGCGGCGCTTCGATGATCTCGGCCAGCGCGCGCAGATAGTATTGTTTCTGCACCGCACTTAGCCTGCCATGGCGATGCGCTTGCAAGTCCACCTGGCCGCGCGCACAACACATGCGGTCAATGAGCGCCTTGCTGGGCATCTCCAAACTGAAGAAGGCCACCGTCTTGCCCGACATGGCCGCATGTACGGCAATGTTGCCCGCCACCGCGGTCTTGCCGATCGACGGCCGGGCACCCAGAATGGTCAGTTCCTTCGGTTGAAATCCGGCAGTCAGATGATCCAGGCACCAGAAGCCGGAAGGGATTCCGGTGAGCCGCGCGCTATGCTCAAAGATTTCGTCAATGCGGGGATAGTGGCTTTTGACATACTCGCCCACTGAAGTCAGGCCGGAGGTGATTGCCTGGCCGGCGATCCTGCGGAAGGCCGACTCCGCCTCGGCCAGAACCTCCTCGGCAGAGCCGGACTGGTCGCCGGCCAGCGCTCCAACGCGGTCGCTCTCTGCAATGGTTTGCCGCAGAAGCGACTTGTCTTTGACGATGCGCACATATTCTTCGATTGATAGCCGTCGCGGCAGCCCCTCGGTCAGGCTGGCCAGATAGGCCACTCCGCCGATCACCGATAGCTCCTTGTTGCGCTGTAACTGCTCGGCCAAAGTTACAATATCGATGCTCTTGCCTTCGGTCATCAACTCGCTCATGCGCAGGAACACACGGCGATGCGAATCGAGGGAGAAGTCGGCAGCCGCGATACGGCCCGCGGCCTCCTGGTAATGACCGTTGTTGAGCAGAATGGCTCCCAGGATGGCCGTTTCCGCAGCCATGCTGGCGGGCAGGCTGGCGCTGCTTTTCCCGCCTCGTCCGTTGCTGTGCGCGCTCACGGGTGTGCCCTGTCCGCTCCGCGGCGAGATATGGCCAGTTCCGCTTGCGCGCGGCGCCAGGCTGATATCTCCGGCGCATCTGGCCGCAGAAAGCAGACAATTTCCTTGGTTGCGCTGCTATAGAGAAATGCCAATTCACGCTCGGCGTAATCGACCACAATGACAGTCCGTGAGTTAGTAAGTCTGCGCGCGTACTTAACATCCCCCTTCTGCACCCGCCGGATCAGGGTTTGCCGCGCTAACTTCCCCACCTCCAAACCGAGCCGCGACCGGGCGCAATCTTTCACCTGCTGGCGCGCGGCTTTCCTATCCGGCTTCCTACCGTGAGGGGCCTTGCACCGGCTCATGCAAGGCCCGCGGGGGTGCGGCTGCGCATGCCCAGAGCCCGCATACCACCGGTGTATCTTCCCTGTACTGGCACTTCATGGCGTTGCACCGCCGCATAACGCTTGCTCGCGCGCACCAGTATGGCCATTTCGTTGTCCGCCAGCCTGAGTGCGGCCAAACGGCGTGCAGCTTTCTCCGATATACCCCAACGCTCGGCTACATCCAGGATGGAATGGGCGGAGCGAGGACGTCCGCCGCCATGTCTCCGAAGAGGACTCATAGCTATCTCCAATACTCTTGGGGGAGGAACCAGGGCTAAATGAAGGGTCAGCCGGGGAGAAGGGAACCCTCCAAACACATAACTACGTCTGTCATAGTTACGACTTAACTAAGCCCAAGTATGCACCAAGATTGGGCAGCGCGCAAGAATCATAATTACAAATTATCTTGAGTCATAAGTAACACGCGGGTAAGTCCCGGGAACTATCTTTTTGCTTACGTAACCTTAAGTGTTATCGATCCCGCCATGTATATATTTCATCGCCTGGACTATTTAGTTTTGTTGCTTATCGGAAACACGACTCCACGGCGGGCAGACCAAGAGGCTGTTTAGTGAGGTGTTTGCGCATTTCACTCGACGGGGAAGGAGCAGGCCGGAGCGAAATTCACGCCGTTGCGGATCGGAGACAGCAGCGGAATCAGGTTCCTCTCTCCGTGCAGCAGCT
Organism: uncultured Acidobacteriaceae bacterium; assembly: GCA_963743365.1. Taxonomy (GTDB): domain Bacteria; phylum Acidobacteriota; class Terriglobia; order Terriglobales; family Acidobacteriaceae; genus PALSA-350. The sequence continues at coordinate 370,328 of CAVUQE010000028.1, read as the reverse complement.
ATTTTACGTCAAGCGAAACTCCTCTGTATCGTGCCCTGGGTCAAGCAACTGCTCGGTGTCATTGCGGACGTTCCCTACCGCCTTATCCACCTTCCAGGCGATCATCTTCTCCGCCGGAAAAGGCCGCAGCAGGTCCAACGGAGGCTGCGCCGGATTGCCGCCACCCAACCAGCGGGCATAATCCTTGCGCTCGATAATGACCGGCATGCGATTGTGCAGTGGAGCGACCACCTGGTTGGGATCGGTCGTGATGACAGAAAAGGTCTCCACCCACTCCGCGCTGGCAGGATTTTTCCATCGCTCCCACAAACCGGCGAAGCCATAGGGCTCGCGGCTGGCCAGCGCGATGGCGAAAGGTTGCTTGTGTTTCGGGTCCAGCTTCTGCCACTCGTAGAATGCGTCGGCCGGCACCAGGCAGCGGCGACGCTTAAAGGCCTCGCGAAAGGCTGGAGCGGTAGCCACTGTCTCTGCTTTGGCATTGATGGTGGAGTAGCCGATCTGCGCGTCCTTCGACCAATAGGGAATCAAGCCCCAGCGCATGAGGACGATCTCCCGCATACCCGTATCGCGGTTCAGGCGCACCACGGGCTGGAAGGTCTGCGGGGCGACATTGTAGCTCGCGCCCCATTCCACAGCCTCGTCATCTTCGGCGCCAAACCAGGCAGCAATCTCTCGTCGCGTTGACTTACGCACATAACGGCCACACATAGCTTGATGATATTCCAGAGAGAACCCAATAGGGATAGGACGGGTGCCCCAGGTTCCATTACGTTCTCTGCGGGGATGATGGAGTAAGTGGGTCCTATTGCGGAAAAGCTTCGCCCAACGATTGGCCCACACTTGGCAATGTTCCTTTACTCAAGACCAGCAGGCGAAGGGGCGATGCGTTCTTCTTCACTTCCCGACACTCGAGAACGCGTGTGGAAAATTGTTCCAAAAAGGGAAAGGGACGGAAGTTCTTGTTCAGCGTACAAACCAGCAGGGTGCGGTCATGCAACAAGGGTGCAAGGTCGTCCAGGTAATACTCCAGCGACCAGTGGAAGCCGATGCTGTAAAACCCGTAGATCAAGTCATAGGGTCCGGGCAATGCGGCCAGCGGCAGTTGCTCCGCATCGAAGACCTTATAGGCAGTGATTCCGTTGTAGTCCAGCATGCGCTGCAATAGCGAAAGGTTGCCGCAAAAAGACGAGGTATCCGGCCACTGCGGCGGATGTTCGTAATACTTTTGTTTGTATTTGGTACTGGTGCCGTTGGCGTCGTAGAGACTTATCTCGCTGCCCGGCAAAAGGCCCTTCTTGTTGAAGAAGACAACCGATCGGCCAAAGCCTGGACCGATCTCCAGAACGCGTTTGGGTGTATCCACTTCTGCAAACAGCGGCGCCAGCGCCTCGTACTCCGCTTCAGAAGCGGCGTTGCTTTCCCTTTGCCAGAGCAGCCGCGAAGCTTCATCGGCCTTGAGCGGCAGGCGGGTGGAAATAAGACGAATCGCAGCCACCACTTCTTCGGTAAAGGGCGGCGCGAGAAATAGCTGCTCCGCGGAGCTAGCCTTGGCATCGAGAATAGACCTGCCGCGAAGCCGGTTGAGCGAGGCTTTCAAGAACAAGCAGGCACCTTCTTCAAAACATCTTTACTTCTACTTTGCATGGGCAAGTGTAGCTTTCACAGGCAACGTTAGGCTCAAGGTATCTCCGGCGAGTCGGATTTGCTATGCTAGCTGGGACGACTTTGTGCGTCCGGAGAATCCCCTTTGAATACAAAAGAGATCTTAGAACACATCAATGGTGAAATCACACGACTGCAGCAAGTGAAGGCTTTGTTGCAAGGTACGACCAATGGTCACAGCCGGAGCGCAGGCTCCATCAACGGTTCGGCAGCGCCTAAGGTCAAAGGCAAGCGCGTGCTGAGCGTGGAAGCTCGTAAGAAGATTGCCGCCGCGCAACGGAAGCGCTGGGCGAAGGCAAGAAAAGCTCAGGTCTAACCCCCCAAAAAGATGTTACTGAGCCATGAATGCGGTTTCACAGCGGCTATGCCCGAACACTTGATCGCGACCCCTGTGAAACCGCATTAGCTTCTGGCAGTAACATTACCCGCTACCCACACAAATCAGATGTTCCAGCCGCCGTCGATCACGTGTGTCTGCCCGGTAGTGAAGCTGGACTCATCGGATGCAAGATACACCGCCAACTCGGCGATCTCTTCCGGGCGGCCTAAGCGGCCCATGGGCTGGCGCGCGATAAATTCACGGCGCACCTGCTCCACGTCGCCTTGCGCGGCAATGCGTCCATCGAGCGAAGGCGACTGCACCGTGCCCGGACAAATGGCATTGCAGCGGATACCCTGGCGTACAAAGTCGATGGCAATTGCCTTGGTCAAGCCAACCACCGCGGCCTTGGAACTGGTATAGACAAACCGATTCGGCACCCCTCGGACACTGGACGCGATCGAAGCCATATTGACAATGCTTCCCCGCCCCGCGCGCAGCATGCCGGGTAGAAACGCGCGACAGGTGCGATACATCGAGCGGACGTTCAGGTCGAAGGAGAACTCCCAATCCTCTTCCTTGCAATCGAGGATGGTGCCGTTATGCACGTAGCCGGCGCAGTTAAACAAAATGTGAGGTTCCGGCAGCTGGGCCGCGAGTTGTTCAATCTCCGTTGGGTTGCGTACATTGAGTTCGCGGCAAACCATCTGCGGCTGTTCCGCGGAGAGAGTATCGAGTGCCGCGCGGTTAATGTCTGTCGCCCAAACGGTGGCGCCTTCGCGGGCAAAGGCAATCGCCGTTGCCCGTCCAATTCCCTGTCCAGCGGCCGTGACCACCGCGGTCTTTCCAGCCAGTCGTCCACTCATCCGGTTCCCCCATCAACAGCAATTTTCGATTCTAACCTGTGAGCTAAACTGCCTATCCGGCCACCGCGCTCATGGCAAGGAAAAGAACCAAATCCCCGAACTCTTAACTATCAGCGAACGGCGGATGAATGGGACGGGTGCCCCATGTTCGCCTCAGCGTACATGGGTTGAAAATGAAATTTTTCGATTGCTCTTATTCAATTGCCAACCCGAGGCCTCGTGGATAAGAAGTACTGACAGGAATGGGCGTGGCGAACAGGAAGTTGCACGTCGAGAGCCATTATCCCACTCAAGCCAAAGGGCGGCTTGAATGGGGCACCCAGCATCCGCTGCGGGGCTCACGGTATAGAGAATTCCCCTTTCCCTTCCAGTCCCATCGCTACACACAGTGCAGCCACATCGCCGATCTTCTCTCCTAATGCCGCGGGAACAATCTCACAGGCGCGCAGCGTTTGCGGCAAGGCCTCCCGTTCCATCGATCTGCGCATGGGTGCGAGCAAGTGCTCGCCCATGCGCCAAGCCAATCCTCCGAGCACGATGCGTTGCGGGTTCAGCACATCGATCAGCATGGCAAGCGCCTGGCCCAGGCGCGTTCCCGAACTGCGCAGAATGCTAAGCGCCACCGCATCCCCCGCTTGCGCCGCCCGGCCCACATCGCGCGCCGTCAAGCCACCCTTAGCCATCTGCACGTGCAACACACTCGAGCGGCCGCGCTTTTCCGCCTGCGCCAACATGCGCACGGCGAGTTGCGCAATGCCGCCTCCGCTGGACCAGCCTTCAATGGACCCCGCCTTGTGGTAGCCCACCGGTCCCGTCGGGCTAAGCCGCACGTGGCCTATCTCGCCCGCGTCCCCATTGGCTCCCAGGTACAAGCTGCCGGCAGCGATAATGCCCGCGCCCAGGCCCGTACCCAAGGTAAGAAAAACCATGTGCTCGCTGCCCACGCCGGCGCCGAATCGATGCTCCGCCACCGCGCCCGCGTTGGCATCGTTCTCCAGCCGGCAAGTGGTGTGGAAGGCCTCGCTCAGCAAGCGGCAAATCGGCACATCCACCCAGGTAGGGAGATTCGGCGGCGCCTGAACAATTCCTTTCACCCGATCGAGCGGGCTGCCGCAGCTAACGCCGATGGCCGCGATCGATTCCTCGATCCAGGCCCTGCTGCGCCAGCAAGCTGCGCGCGGCTTCCACAATGCGATCGAGAGCATACTGCGGCCCCCGCTCCGGCATGGTGGCAAACTCCACCCGTCCCAAAGTTTCCGGGGGACGCGCAGAGAGCACGACCGCGGTCTTGGTTCCACCCACGTCTACGCCGAGAAGAATTTTCTGCATGTTTAGGTAGCAAGCACTCCGTTGGCCGCCTGGTCGTGAATAGCGTTGGCGCGCGCCAGGGCATCGGTGACGTGAGCACAGATATTCTCCTTGCCGACATGCTGCTCAAATACAGTCTGCGCCATCAGTCGCGCGGGCTGCGCGCGGGCGCCGCATAACAGCAAGGTTCGCCCCGTACCGCGCACCTCCATAGCCAGCCGTTCCAGCGCCTGCAGCCCGGTCGAGTCAATGGCTGTCATATTGCGCAAGCGCAGCACCACGATCGGCGGCAGCGTGGGCAACTCGCGGCGGATATCGTCGATCTTCTCCGTGGCCCCGAAAAGAAACGGCCCGTGGATACGAAAAATCGCCACGAACGGCGGAATATCCTTGCCTTGCAGCACGTGCAGCCGCCCATCTTCCACATCGTCTTCGGTCACTCGCGTCACCGTGGTGGTCAGCGTGACCTTGCGGATGAAGACCAGCGCCGCCAGAATCATGCCACCCTCTACGGCAACCGTCAGATCGGCAAAGATGGTCAGCAGCAGGGTCGTCAACCATACCCCAATCTCCAGTTTCGAAAGCTTCAGGATCTGCGGTATCTCATGCCACTCACCCATGTTGTAGCAGACCACCATGAGGATGGCGGAGAGTGCTGCCAGGGGAATGAACTTGGCCAATCCAGCGGCGAAGAGCAGCACCGCGAGCACCGTAAGGGAGTGGACGATCCCGGCCACCGGGCTCACCGCCCCGCAGCGTATGCTGGTCGCGGTGCGGGCAATGGCGCCGGTAGCGGGCAGGCCTCCGAAGAGCGGAGACAGGATATTGGCGATGCCCTGGCCCGTGAGTTCGACATTAGGATTGTGCTGATCGCCGGTCATGCGATCTGCAACCACCGCGGACATCAATGACTCGATCGCGCCCAGCAGCGCCACCGTAATGGCGGGAGAAATCAGCATCCTGATCGTGCTGTACTCGAAGACCGGAACATGGAAATGGGGAAAGCCGGAAGGGATTCCCCCGAAGCGCGTGCCTACTGTCTCCGCCGGCAGGTGCAGGAAGTAGACGGCCACCGTAGCCGCGACTAAGGCCACGATGTAGCCGGGTATCCGCGGCTGCAGCCAGCGGATCAACACGATCAGCAGCAGCGAGACGCCGGCCAGCAGCGTGGTGGTCAGCGAGATGGTATGGAAATTCCCCAACACCACCCGCATGCGCCCCACAAAATCCCCTGGCACCGGCCCGGTGTGCAATCCGAAAAAGTCCTTGATCTGGGTGCTGGCGATGAGGATGGCGATGCCGTTGGTAAAGCCCACAATCACCGGGCGAGGAATGAACTTGACCGCGGCGCCCAAGCCGGTGACACCCAGCAGGATCAGCAGAACACCGGCCATGATGGTGCAGATCAGCAGGCCGTTGAAGCCGTAGCGCGCCAGAATGCCGGAGATGATGACGACAAACGCGCCGGTGGGGCCGCCGATCTGGTTACGCGAGCCGCCCAGGGCAGAGATGGCGAACCCTGCCACCACCGCCGTGTACAGACCAGACTCCGGAGGCGCCCCGGAAGCGATGGCAAACGCCATGGAGAGGGGCAAGGCGACCAGCCCCACGGTAATGCCGGCGGCCAGGTCGGCCCCAAATTTCTTGCCGCTGTAATCGCGTAAGGCAACCAGGGACTTAGGTGTCCAACCGGTAAGCTTCATAACCGTTCAGTCCACCTTACTGGGTCTTGATGCGTTCGCTGACTCTCTTGGCCAGTTTGTTGATCTCGTCCGCCTGCTTCAGTGCGTCCATCGGCAAAGTGGTGGGCTGCGTTCCCTTGTCCACTTCTGCCTTCAAGGCGGCCGCCAGGTTCACCAGGCGGGCGGTATCGGCTATTAACTCTTGCTGATGCTCTAGCCGCAGCCGCTTCAGCTGCCGCTCTTCGATCTCCCGGTTCGCGTAAGGCTCGTTCTCCGGTAGGTCGCGGCTGGAATTGCCAATCGCTCCACCACCCACTTGCGGCAGCTGCGTGGTGATCGGCGCATACTGCGCGTGCGCCATGCGCAGGTGAGCAGCCCCAGCGAAAGCTCCCACCAGGACCACGATCACCGCCCCTAACCGGATTCGCGATAAACCGCTCACTCAGGCCCTCACTGTCCTTTGCCTTGAGAGACTAGCCCCCATTCTTTCATTCTTTCCTTGAGGCTCTTGCTCAATTTCTGAATCTCGTCGGCCTTGCGCACGGCGGCCAACGACAACGTGTTGTTTCCGGCTTTTTCTACCTCAGCTTTCAGCTCCTGGACCAACTGCAGCAGGTGGGCTGAGTCTTTCCGCAGTTCTTGCTCCTCAGGGGTACCGGGCGGAGGCGGAGGCGCAGGGCTTGCCTTAGCTACCTCCACCGCAGGCTTGTCTGGTGCAGGCTTGGCCGGCACTGGCTGATCCGCAGGAGTCTTGTCTGAGGTTGCTTGAATCGCGGGAGCCTGAGTTGCCGGAGGCTTAGTTGCGGGGGTCTGATCCGCCGCAGGCTTATCTGACGTTGCCGTATCCGCAGGAGTCTGATCCGCCGCGGGTTTATCTGACGTTGCCTGGTCCGCAGGAGCCTGGTCTGCCGCAGGTTTATCTGACGTTGCCTGGTCCGCAGGAGCCTGGTCTGCCGCAGGCTGGTCTAACGTTTCTGATTCTCCAGGAATCTGGTCTGAAAATGCTGATACCGCGTCATCCGGTGTAGTCTGATCCGCCGCAGGCTTGTCGGGCGTTGTTGCCTGATCCGGCGTAGTAGCCGTCGACTTCGGTGGCGCTGTCTGGCTCTTGGCGGAGGACGACTGGCCGGCGGCAGCGCCTGCCGTCGAAACCAGTCCTACACCCAGGATGACCGCAATCATCCACCGCTCAAGTACCATCATAGGGTGCCAGTGTACGCCTCCCTTTTCTCCCTCGTCTCCCTCTTCGACCCACGCGAGACAGCACCTTCGTTTCTGCGCGGGCTGAACCAGGAATGGCTTTCCGATGTGCAGGAATTCCTTCACACCGGCCTGCCCAAACTGATCTTTATCGCCCTCTACGCCTGGGCGCTCATCCTGCTGGTCAACTTCATCACCGGCCGGGTGATGAAAGTTGCCGAGCGCCGGGACGCGCTGGGCGTCGTGCGCGGCGCGCAGTTGCGCACGCTGGCTTCGGTCATCCGCGCTACCGGCATCGTCATCGTAGCGCTGCTGGCCTTTTTGCAGATCATGGAGAATGTTCTGCATTTCAACCTGGGACCGCTCTTGGCCAGCGCGGGGGTCGCGGGCGTGGCTATCGGCCTGGCGGCACAGACCATTGTAAAAGATGTGCTGAACGGCATCCTGATCCTGATCGAGGATCAGTACAACGTCGGCGACGTCGTCACCCTGGCGGGCATGACCGGCACGGTGGATACCATGACCCTGCGCCATACCACGCTCCGCGGCTTTGACGGCACGCTCTACATCATTCCCAACAGCCAGATCACCAATGTGGCCAACCAAAGCCGCGACTACTCCGTCGCCACGCTGAACGTCTCGGTCGACTTCTCCGCCAATCCCGACCAGGTGATTCCTCTACTGAAAAAGATCGCCTTGGAAGTGCGCAACGAACCGGCCTTCAAGGACGTGTTTGTCGCCGACCCGCAGGTCTTCGGGGTGGATTCGATCAAAGGAACCGAGGTCATCTATCCCATCCAGATCAGGACCCTTCCGCGCAAGCAATTCGAGGCTATGCGCGAGATGCAGCGCCGTATCCGCCTGGCGCTGGAAGAGCACCAGATGCTGCCCGGAAGCCCCTATCGCGTGCTCAGCGGCGCGCCCGCGAAGGCCGAGCCCGAGGCGGCGGCAGCTGCCGATCCCACTATGGCTAAGCCCAACGAGACCAATCCCTTTACGGGAGAGTGAACAACTGGTCGATTCGCGCCACCACGCGTTGCCCCAGGCGGCGGTAGCTTTCAAACTGCGATTCCGTGAACCACTGCTCGGCCGTCGAGTCGTGGGGGAAGTCCTGGTGCTGAAGCTTGTAGTTCTGCACATCGCCAGGAGCATCCGGCAGCTCCACGCTACCTTTCGCGGGAAGCGGACCCCAGCCTTGCGCCCGGCGCGTGAGCGAGGCTTTGATGTAGATCACTTCCCCTTCCTTTCCCGGCAAAGTTTCCGGATAGGTGATGGTTCCGCGCACAATGTGTGCCGGGCTCAGCTTGCTTTCCGTGTTGGGCGATATTCCCGATAGATCGAGATCGATGGCTGCACCAAAGTCGATGCGGCACTTGCGGATGGCCGAGCCGATCCCCTCGTAGCTGTAGGTGCCATCCTCTTCCGCATCGCAGATGACGATCCGGTAGCAGCGCCGCCTAACCAATTCATACAGACCCATGTTGTCGAAGTGTCCGCCATCCGTCAGGTACACATACCTCGAGGTATCGTCGACGGCGCCCATCAGTTCGCTCAGCAACCTGAATGGGGCAAAGCCAGGAGAGGCAGGGGGTACATCCCCAGCGGGTACATTGACTCGTTTTCCGGCGGCCGGGGAACGCCGCGGATTGGGAACCCAGAGGCCGAGGCGCACATCGAACATGGTCATCAGGAAAGCGGTCGCCGGCTTGGTGTGGTAACCCCAGTTAGGACTGAGCGCCGCCCCGGAAGCCGCCACCGCGGTAGCCACGTTGGGGCCGCCTGGGTAGAGCGCAGAGGTGGGTACAAAGCCGTTGAAGCTCAGGTTCTTCCGCCATTCCGTCCAGCCCACGGTGTAACCGCTATAGAGCGGCGTAAAGGCGAACGAGGCCGCCTTCCGCTCCTGCCATGCCAGCTCTTCGCCGGTGGTGATGTTCATGGTGCAGCAAAAGATAGGAATGGGACCGGGATATCCATCGGCCGGGGTTAATTTGCAAATGGCAAGGTCGAGGCTGTCGCGCTCATCAAAGCCGGTGATCGGGCTGGGATTTCTGTTCTTGTTGGAAGCGCCCAGGTAACACCGGGTTAAACGGTTGCGGTAGAAGCTGTGCATGGAGAACTCGTTGATATCGAGCCGGAAGCCCAGCAACACCGCGAAGAGAACGAAGAACAGGATGAGCGCGACCCAAACGCCGAACTCTCCCAGGGGGAAGAGCCCGGATGGGATCAGCGGCCTTCCCCACTCCAGTACCCACGCCAACAGGATGGCAAGCCCGGCGATAAACACGTAGGGCGCGACCACGACAATCCATTCCAAGGGACCGCTTCCGCCGTCCTGGTCGCCGCTGGTTTTGCCGCTCTTGCCGGCCAGGACGCCGCCCAGGGTGGTCCCTGCCCAGGTAAGAATCGCCGGCCACTTGATCCAGGCCGACTGCCACACGTGGCTGGTTGCGCCAGGCGCCAGCAGCGCGCACCCGAAGAGAAAGAACCAACCGATACCGGCGAGCAGGGTGTAGCCCCGTATTCTGGCCAGCCACTCGCCCAACCAGCCGGGAAAGTTTTTGCCGATCATGCCCGAAGCCAGCACCATGGTCAGCGGCGGCAGCCAGAAAAAGAGCAACGTTCCCAACACCACTTGCACCGAGGTTGAGCAGTCGAGCAGGAGCCAGCGGGCAATCTCCCGCATCCACACGGACTCCACCCCGGCCGCGATGGCCATCCCCACCAGCGCGCCGGCCACGGCCGCGGGCACCCCCAGCAAAGCCAGCCACGCTATCCACTTTGCCTTCCACCACAAGCTGGGCTGCCAGGCGGTTTGTGGCGAGCAAACGTGCCGGCGCTCCTGTTCCTGGCGGACCGTCTCGGAGATTGCCCCTCCGCTAAAGGTTTCCATCCACACCAGTCCCACCAGCAGGCAAAACAACTTGAAGGTAAAGGCGGGAGTGGCCGGATGACTCAGGCACGCGTGCGTGATGCAGAGCCCGAAGCACAGCATGGGCGCCACAATCAGGGCATTGGCCCAAAAGATCTGCTGGCGGCGGAACCTGGCTCGCAAGCTGTCTCCGCGCCGCTCGGGCAGCTCGTCGTCTTTCCCGGACAAAGCCCCGGAGTACTCCAGACGCAGAAGCCGGCCGACGCTCCCGCTGGCCAGCACAAAGAAAACCAAAGCCGCCATGCCCCAGGGAGCCATGTTGATGCCGTAGTCGATGGCGTCCCAGCGCGCATACCGCCGGAAGACCTCCGCGAAAGACTCCCCGGGAGTCGCCGCCAGGTCATCGACAACTTGCGGCGGCCGGGCTGGGCCCAGATCCAGGGTGAGCGTCGTCCTGGCTCCCCCGGCCGTGACCGAGGAAACAACTGAGCTGCTGGTCGCGCCGTTCGCGCGGTAGGGCTGGAGGTGAACGTGGGGCGCAAAGAGATGGGGCACGCAAAGTACGGCCAGAAAGATCGCGATCAGCAGTCCCTGGTTCACCGACACATTGCGTATCCAGGAAGCAACAGCCGACCACGTATCGCCGGTAAGTGCTCCCTTATGCGGCGTGAGGTAGTTGCTATACCTGCGCAGCCATTGGATCTGGCGCGGCCAGACCGCCTGGAACGGCTGGCCTGGCTGGTGATGGGGCAGAGGCACCAGGCGGCTCATCACGTGCCGCCACCCCGCAAGCTCAGGTTCTGCGGCGTCGTGGTTCTCCGGCTCCGCGGTTTCGCGCTTGAGCCATGCCAACAGCCAGGAATGGATGTAGCCGCCGCCGGAGACGCTGGAGAGATAGTCGACCTGGTCCAGCCAGCCTTTGACCGCCAGCCCTTGCAGGATGCCCAGGTTGAACGTGGCGCTGCGAATACCGCCGCCGGAGAAGCACAAACCGGTCAGGCGGCTTTTTCGCGCCCACTCGTAGATATCCTCGTTGGCGTCCCTATGCCGGAAGCGAGGCATAGGGTGATCCGGATGGTGAAGATCGCGTCGATCCGCGATCAGCCCCGCCTCTTGCTCCAGCAACCATTTGCTGGGCGTGTACTGCACATGGTAGGCCAGGGTCTGCTGCATTTCCGGATCTTCGGCCAGCTTGCTGAAGTCGATTCCCGGGCTCTCTTCCGCAGGCGGCTCTTGCTCCGGGCCGCGAAGAGAGCGGCGCCACAGTACCTGTTTGGGCAGCTGACTGGTGTCTTGCGCAGCAACGCGCTTTCGCAAGAGCGCGATGTAGTCGTCGTTCTCGTGCGGCATCGGCGGCTCCTGGCTTTAAACAGATCGTGACCAGAGACGGGCCAGCATAACAAAGAAAACTAACTCTTGGTGTAACCTGCCGCACAATGGAGGACCTATAAGCATCTGCTGGCTGTTCTCAAAACGAGTACAATTGTTCTCAATATGAGAACAGAAGCCGATAGGGAAAGAGTATGACCACCTCCGCATCTGATCTATCAGGTCTGCTCAAAGGAATTCCCTCCGGCGCATGGGTGGCGATTTCAGAAAGCAAGCAAGTAGTTCTTGCTTATGGACCTGACGCACAGGCAGTTCTGAGAAGAGCCAAACAGCACGGAGAAGAGCGCCCTCTCATTCTCCGAGTGCCTGAGCAAACCACCGCAATGTTCTTCTAGTAGTAGGAAATGCCGAAAGTCGCATATCCATTCGTTAAGTTTTCCATTCCAGCTTCCGATCCTTATCCGCAGGGCCAAGTTGTGTGTCGGCCGTGGGCAGCCGCAACGCTCACCGCGCAAAACGGTGAGAGTCTGCGTTGCTATGTTTGCTTGGATACGGGTGCCGATGCCTGCTCCCGTTGGCACTGGCAATCGCTCTCGAGTTAGACGTTTTGTCTCTCCCTAAAACGATGACTGGCGGCGTTGGGTCAACTACAAACGTCACCTACTACGCGAACGTAACCATCGATATAGGCAACGGAATTTCATTCGCCGCCTATGCTGGATTTACTGAGGCAATGAACGCTCACGGCATTGGGCTTTTGGGGCAAGCTGACTTCTTTTCGGTTTACGATGTGGCATTTTGTCAAAAGCAGGGTTCGTTCGTTATCGAGGTTCCCTGATCCAACCGCTGGATGAACACCAGCCCCCACTAACCCTGCAGCAAACCCAGCAGCTGTTCCGGGCTGGCCGTCGGCGGAAGGCAGGAGGTTCCCCGGCACACTACGGCGAAGCTGTGCGCCTGATTGAGGCTGGGAAGCAGGGGCAGTGTTTCGGCCAGCAGGGGCGGCAGTTCTTGCCCTACCTGCGCCCGGGTCAAACGGATCACGCTCTTGTTCACCGCGTAGCCCATGATGGCGGCCGCCTCCAGCTCATCGGCGGCGGCGTCCTCTCCAATCACCACCACCTGCACCGGCGGCAGCAGGAACCGCTCCAGGGCCAGGCCATAGGTTCCCACGTAGAGCCCGAAGTGGGTCACTACGCCGGCAAAAGCCTCCAGCGTATCCTCCGCTTTTTCCCGTAGATCGGCCCGGTCGTTCAGCGCCTCCAGGCGGAGGAGCGCACCTGCCGCGGCCGGGTTTCCTGCCGGCACGGGCGAGTCCTGCAGCGGCTTGCGCCGTGCCGTCAATGCGCCCAGCAGCTCCGGACCCTTGGCCTTGGCGTCGAAAAAGCCCCCGCCGACGGGGTCGTAGAACTCGGCAATCATGCGCTCCGCCAGGTCCAGGGCCGCGCGGTAATACTTCACGGCGCCGGTCGCGATCCAGCCATCCAGGCAGGCGTGGGTGAGAAAGGCGTAATCGTCCAGCATGCCCGCCACCCATTTCGTCCCCGCCGACGAGTCCCCAGTATCGGAGATCGTGTAGGAAATCACGTGGGCCAGCCCGCGCTCGGGATGGAGCCCCTCACTTAGCAGCCGGTCCAGGGACAACAGCGCAAAGGCCTTCACGTCGGGAAGCCGCAGCACCTGCGCCGCCTCTAAGTAGGCGGAGACCGCCAAGGCATTCCAGTTGGTGTAAACCGTGGTATCGATGAAGGGCGTGGGCCGCTCTCCTCGCGCTGCATACAGCCGCGCGTGTGCGCTCGCCAGCAGCGCCTGCGCCTCCTCGCGGGACTTGCCCGTGCGGGCCGCTACAGCATCCAACGTGTGTTTCACATGCAAGACGTTCTTGGCGGGATTGTGGTGCATGTCCCCCAGGTCGCCGATGTCGTAGTACGCGGCGGCAATCTCCATCTCCTCCGGCGTCAGCACAGCGGCAGCTTCAGCCTTGGTCCAGGTGAAGTAGTCTCCATCGTCGTCCAGGTTGATATCCGCGTCTTGAGAAGCGTAGAAGCCGCCCCGCTCGCGGTCCGTCAGCCACCTGTCCATCCAGCGGATGATGTCTTTAGCCACCCGCGCCGACTCCACCCCCACGTAGCTTTGAAAGGCATGCACGTAGTTCTTCAGCAGCTCGGCGTTGTCGTAGAGCATCTTTTCAAAGTGCGGCACCACCCACGCCTCATCGACGGAGTAGCGATGGAACCCTCCACCCAGGTGATCGTAGACGCCGCCCAGCGCCATCTTTTCCAGCGTCACTACGGCCGCCTCCCTGGCTGCCTCGTTGCCCGTGCGTCCCGAGACATCGAGCAGCAGATCGATGGCCGAGGGATGGGCAAACTTGGGTTGAGACCCGAAGCCGCCGTGGTGGCGATCGAACTTCTCCACCGCCGACTCCACCATCTTGTCCACGATGCTCATGTTCAGGCTGTCTGCGCGGCCGGCAAAGTTCTCGTTGTATTCGATGGCCGCGACCACGCTGCCGGCCGACTCCAGCACCTCGTCGCGGCGCGTCTTCCAGGCGTCCACCATGCTGCGCAGCACGCGCTCGAAGCCCGGCCGCCCATAGCGGTCGTCGCGAGGAAAATACGTTCCCCCGAAAAACGGCTGACCCTGAGGAGTCAGCACCGCGGTCAGGGGCCATCCATTCTGGCTACTAATAGCGGCGACGGCGGCCTGGTAGCGCGTATCTACATCCGGCCGCTCGTCGCGGTCGACCTTGATCGCGACAAAGTTTTCGTTGATGACCGCGGCCAGCCCGGGATCTTCATAGCTCTCGCGGTCCATCACGTGACACCAGTGGCACCACACGGCCCCGATATCCAGCAGGATGGGCTTGTCTTCCCCGGCTGCGCGGGCAAAGGCTTCAGCGCCCCATTCATGCCACTGGACCGGCTGGTGCATGGCGGATCGAAGATACGCAGAGGAAGCGTCGGCGAGGGAGTTGGTAGGCTCTGTCATCTCTTTCAAGTCTACCTAGGGGCGCGCTACGCTCCCCCGGATTTCCTGGTTTTGGTCCCGACGCTGCGAACCAAATACTGAGCCGACGTTCAATGGCCGGCCCTCCGGGCCTTTGAAAATGCTCATCTTCCATCAACAACCGCAGCAGACGCGGAGAGCCGTCGTTTGGCCAGCACGGTATACACCCACATCATCACCAGGGCGAAGACAATGAGGTACACATTGGGTGCGCTGAAGAAGAAGGTGTAAAGGATATGCGGGTGGCGGAAGTAATAGCCGTTCCAGAAGCCCATACGGTAGTAGAGAGCCAGGATCAAGGCCAACGTCACTCCAGGGATCAGAAAGCCGCGCCAGCGCACGATCCAGCGTGGAGAGACGCAAAGGAACAGCGGCAGCGCCAGGGGGACGAAACCCGCGATCCCCATGAACAGGCTGAAGGCCCCCCAAACCACTGATCCTTTGGCCAGGGAGTCGGGCATCTGGCTGGCGTGGGCGTCCACATAGCGCCAAGCCATGCCCACCACGAAGGGGATCGTCGCCAGCCAGCCTGCCAACCAACCTGCCAGACCAGCCAGCAATGCGAACTTCAGCCGTGTCCGCCAGGTGAATGCCATCGTCACATGGTCTACAGGGAACGCGCCAGCCGCTGCGCCACTTCGAAGTACAGGTCCACCGCCTCCAGGAGCTCGCGCTTGGCAATCTTCTCAAACGGCGTGTGCGCCACATGGATGGAGCCCGGCCCCAACAACAACGGCTCCCCCCAGCGGTTGAGCGCGGGGATATCGGTGGTGAAGGCCGCCACCATGGTCTCCAGTCCATCTACCTTGCGCATGCGGATGAAAGGGATTTCCAGGGTAAACTTCACCTCGGCCAAGCCGTCAGCCGCCTGCTCCACCGCCTTGCGGGTTTCCTCCGAAGGCCCCACCAGCCGGATCAGCACTTGCGCAGTGGCGGCATCGGCGATCACGTTGGGCGCATGGCCACCCTCGATGACGCCAATGTTCAAGGTGCTGGGGCCTATTCCATCGACGCTGGGTAACGGCAGGGTCCGCAGCCGCTCCAGGACCTGCACCAGCTTGTGAACGGCGCTGTCGCCCAACTCCGGATAGGCGGAATGGGCCATGGTGCCATGGGCCCTGACCTCCACCCGCAGGACCCCCTTGGAGGCTAAGGCCAGCCGGTTGTCGGTAGGCTCTCCATTGATCAGGAAGCGGCTCCCCTTGGGATGCAGATTGGCCTCCCGCGCTCCCGCCGAATCGCGCTCCTCGCCCACCACGAACAGCAGCCCCACCGCCACCCCGGCCTCGCGCAGCCGCTCCGCCGCCGCCACTTGCGCGGCAATGATGCCCTTGGCATCGCAGGAGCCCCGGCCGTACAGATAAAGGTCATCCTCGCTGCTGGGGACAAAGGGAGGCACCGTATCCATGTGCGTGGAGAGCACCACATCCGGCCGCTTTCCGTTGCCGGCATACACATTGAAGCGCTCGCCGGTGTAGCGGCTGTTGGCCGGCTGAGCCACTGCCGTCCGCTCCACGGCAAATCCCCGTTCGCGCAGGAAGGTGTCGAGATACGCGCCCACCGCCGCCTCGTTGTAGGTAACAGATTCGATATCGACCAGGCGGCGGGTCAGGGCAATCGGATCGAGGGGAGTCATCGTTTTTCAGCATACCTGAGCCGCACCGCGGTAACCCTGGCGATCCTTTAGGATACAAACGATGCATCCGAACCCCACCTCTGGATTGCTGCGCAGTGTGGACGATCTGCGCGGCCCCGACGGCCGGCTCGAAGCTCTGCTGAATATGGGGCGGCCCGATGCCCCCTACGCGGCCATGGTCTGCCATCCACACCCGCTCTTCGGCGGAACCATGCACAACAAGGTTGTCTATCACGCCATGAAGGCCTTCCAGGCGTATGGTCTGCCGGTACTGCGCTTCAACTTTCGCGGAGCGGGCTTGAGCGAGGGCACGCACGACAACGGCCGCGGCGAGGTAGGCGATGTGCATGCCGCGCTCGACTGGCTGGAACACGAGTATCACCTGCCCCTGCTCTTCGCCGGCTTCTCCTTCGGGTCCAACGTGGGTATGCGCGCCTGCTGCGGCGATGAGCGGGTCAAGGGCATGGTAGCGCTGGGGCTTCCCGTGCAAGCCGGGGGACGCGACTATCACTACAGCTTTCTCTCCTCCTGCGCCGGGCCCAAGCTCTTTATCAGCGGAGACGCCGATGAATTTGGGCCGCAGGCCGCAGTAGAAGCTGTAGTAGCGAGCGCGGCGCCACCGGCCACTTTGGTGATGATCCCAGGCGCCGATCATTTCTTCGCCGGCAAATTGGAGCAGATGCAGCAGGCGCTGACCGCCTGGCTCGAAGCCAACTTTTTGCCTCCGCAGAGGGCGCAATGACGGAAGCCCTGCTGCGCACCATGCATGACCAGGCGCGCAGTATTTTTCACCAGGCGCTCCAATCCTCAAGTATTGCCGCCGCCTTCGAGCGCCGTTTTCCCGCCGCATTTCCCTTCGCCAACTATCAGCGGATCTACGCCGTGGCTCTGGGTAAGGCGGCTCTGCCCATGCTGGAAGCGCTGCGCGCCCGTCTGCCGCGAGTGCTGGACGGCGGCGTATGCTGCGGGCCGGTGCTGCCCTCCCACCGCGACCTTGGAGTGGAGTACTACACCGGCGGCCATCCCTTGCCCAATGAGGATTCCTTCGCCTCCGCCCGCGCCGCGCTGCGGCTGCTGCGGCAGATGGGCGAGCGGGACTTCGTCTTCTTCCTGATCAGCGGCGGCGGTTCCGCCATGGTCGAGCTGCCGTTGGACGAGCGCATCTCGCTCGAAGAGACGCGCGCCCTCTACCAAGCGCTGGTCGGTTCAGGCGCGACCATCGCTGAGATCAACACCGTGCGCAAGCACTTCTCCGCGGTCAAGGGTGGACGCCTGGCAGCCGCCGCGGGCCGCGCCGGAAGATTCTCCCTGTTGCTTTCGGACGTAGCGCCCCGCTACCTGGATGCGTTGGCCTCCGGGCCTACGCTTCCCGACTCGTCGACCGTAGCGGAGTGCCGCGAGATCATCGAACGCTATCATCTGCGCGAGCGTTTCACTCCGGCGGTGCGGGCTTTCTTTGATGATCCCAATCTTCCTGAGACGCCGGAATTGCCCGAGGCGCCCATCGAGACGCTGCTCTCCAGCGACGACCTGATCGACGCGGCTCAGAGGAAGGCGCGGAGCTTGGGTTATGCAGTAGTGGTCGACAACCGCTGTGACGATTGGGATTACGCAGACGCTGCCCGCTACCTGCTCGAGCGCTTCAATCAACTGCGGCGCGAGCATGGCAAGCTATGTCTTTTATCGGGCGGTGAAGTGACGGTGCGCCTGGGCCGCGAGCACGGCGCCGGAGGCCGCAACCAGCAATTCGCATTGGCCTGTGCCCTTGCACTGGCGGGAGCAGATTCGCCCGTGGTCGTGCTGAGCGCGGGCAGCGATGGCATTGATGGCCTCAGCGACGCGGCCGGCGCCATCGCCGACACACACGACCGTGGAGCGGGCCAAGGCTTTGGGGATGGATGCGGCCTCCGCCCTTGCCCGCTTCGATGCCTACCCGCTCTTCACCGCGCTAGGCGACACGCTGGTCACCGGCCCCACACACAACAACTTGCGCGACCTGCGTATTCTGCTAAGCCATTAGAAGAAACCGGAGGTGGGAGCCCCCTGCTTCAGCAGGGGGAGCGACGCTTGAGCGTCGCGGAAGAATCGCAACTCCATCCATCGGGCTTTAGCCCCGGCTTCCGACCCCCCGCGGCTGAAGCCGGAGGAGAATAGCCCTACAAGAGCCGCTCGGCTTGAAAGCCGAGCTCCCCCGCATGAATGCGGGGGCTCCCACCAATGCATTTGCTCCCACCCCAAAAAAGGACGCCCATATCTGCCACAAAAAGCGTGCCAGATATGGGCGTTACAGCATTTTCACTCCTGGTGCTTGCAGAGCAACCGCTCCAGGGCCGGCTTTCCCCCTTGAAAAGCCGGCTTCGTTGCCCTTCCCCCATGCAGCCGGGAAGTGAAAACGCCTAGGGAGGTGGTTAGTACGTCAAAACCCAGCCATCGTGCGTCAGCATCAGCGTGGCCTGATCGACCGGCTCGTCCGACATGGACTTCGCTACCATCGGAAAGGCGTTACGCACTTCATCCTTCTTGGCCCAGCTGGGCGGGTTCTTGAGCACAAAGTGGTATTCCACTTTGGTCAGCGGCTTGCCGTCGTAATCGACCGGCGCAGTGAAGTTCTCCACGCTGGTGACCTGGCGGCGCCCGTAGCAGAAGCGGCCCGCGCCTTCGGTCCGGCTGCCCGCGGCGGTCAATACATAGCGGTTGATGGTATCCGCGCCCTCAGTGGTCTGTTCCCGCTCCAGCAGGCCGGCCTCGGCCAGCGCATCCAGGCGGTGCCGCGTCTCCGACAGCAGCTTGTCATTCACCGACACTTGATAAGGAAAAGGCATCGGCTTGGTGAACAGACAATCTTGACTCGCCGAATAATCGTGGTTGAGTGCGTCGGCAAGATTCGCTTTGCTCGCCACCCTGGAATCAGCACAACCGGCCGCTAACACCGCACTCGCCGCCGCCAGCATTGCCATCTTCACTACCTTGGTATAGCCCTTCATGTTCTCCCTCGCGTCACAGCAACTGACTACATGAGTGAGATTAATCGAGATTGGAAAATCCGCCAGCTTACGAAACATGTAGCGCAGCGAACGAGTGGTGTCACTTAAGCGCCATTACTGCGCCGCACAAGGGTAATCACCCCAACTGGTGACGTTCGGGTAACACCTCTAATGAAACAATTATGGTGGCAAATACGCATGGCAAGCGTGCGGCGGCGCATGAATCTTCCGCCGTTTTACGCAGCCGCTACGTTTGATCCGTTTCGGTCAAGTTCGAAAAAAGGAACGCACCCGAAAGCGAACCGAGTCTACCCGTCAGTCGTCATCGGTTCCTGTTATCCTTGCCATGGAGCGAAAGGACCGATCGTGAACGACCAAATCCTGAACGCCATCGATGAAGAGATTGCGAGGCTGCGCCAGGCGCGCGCCATCCTGGCGGAGAGCGCCCCTCTCCGCAAATCCCCCACCGCCGCTGTTACCCATAAGAAGCCGCGCAGAAAGCTGAGCGCCAAGGCGCGCAAGGCGATTGCCGACGCGCAGCGCAGGCGTTGGGCCAAGGTGAAGAGCCAGTAACAGGCTGCCCTGGCGGCGACCGCGGACACGAAAGAACCCACCGCAACGTAGCAATATCTATCATCTTTGAATTTTCCCGGGAGACGCGGCCTGCGTTATCCTCATCACAGAGCACAATGAGGTCGTGTTGCGTCTCATGACGCGGATGGACCGTCTAATCTGTTGATCGTGCCAGAGAATCTTGCAGTGTTCCGCCTCCATTCAGGAGGCTCTTCAGGGGTTGGTCAGCACGGTCGAGTACGGATCAGCTTCCTTGGTTATGCCATGAATGATTTTGACTACATCTGCCCCGCCCGCCCCGGCTCACCGTGGGGTGTGCCGTTGCCCGCCCAATGAATTGCTCTTGCCCGGCCATGCTCGCCGGCAAACCGACGCGAGTAGAGGCCGCTCCTCCCACCGTCGATAACGCAAACGGGAGGCAGAAACACCAGGAAAGAGGACACCAGGTCAACTGATGCAAGACGACATTCGCGACACCCGAGACAGGCAAGAGAAACCGGAGCCGCTCGCTACCGAACCACACATAGGGCCCGATCACCAACTCTCTCCGCCACGCCGCTCGGGGGGGATTCGCATCCTGGTCTGGGTGGTTATCCTGGCCCTCTTTGCCCTGCTCTTCTGGTGGGTCATGCACCATCGGCAGGCCCCGGCCGCTGCCGGTGGGGGTGGCAGACGGGGCGGCATGGGCGGCACCGTCACCCTGAACGCCAGAACCGCGAAAAAAGGCAGCATCGGCGTCTACCTGGACGCCATCGGCACCGTCACCCCGGTCTACACCACGACCCTTATCAGCCAGGTAACCGGTGTCATTACCCAGGTGAACTACCGTGAAGGGCAACTGGTGCGCCGCGGCCAGACCCTGATCCAGATCGATCCGCGGCAGTACCAGGCCAACGTGCTCACCGCTCAGGGAAACCTGGAGCGGGACACCAACCTGCTCGCCCAAGCCGAAATGGACCTTAAACGCTACCAGGACGCCTGGGCGCGCAATGCCATCCCGAAACAAACCCTGGAAGACCAGGAGAAGCTGGTCCTGCAAGACCAGGGCGTCGTCAAAGCGGACCAGGGGACCCTGCAGTACGACCAGGTACAACTGGCTTACACCAACATCACCTCGCCCATTAACGGCCGCGTGGGACTCCGCCTGGTCGACCCGGGAAACCTCGCCGTGGCCTCCAGCTCCACGCCCCTGGCCGTGGTCACCCAATTGCAGCCCATCACCGTGGTCTTCACCATTCCGGAAGACAATGTGACCCAACTGCAACAGCAGATGCGCAAGGGCAAGCCGCTCACGGTCGACGCCCTGGACCGCTCCAACCAATCCAACATAGCCACCGGAAAGCTGGAAGCAACCGATAACCAGATCGACACCACGACCGGTACCTTGAAGCTGCGCGCCACCTTCGACAACAAAGACAACGCACTCTTTCCCAACCAGTTCGTCAATGCGCGCCTGTTGCTGCAAACGCTGGAAAATGTAATCCTGATCCCCTCCTCGGCCATCCAGCACAACGGCGACCAGTCTTTTGTGTTCCTGATTCAAAACAACGTCGCGCACATTCATAACATCAAGCCCGGGGTGAGCGAAGCCAACGTCTCTGAGGTTCAGGGGCTGAACGAGGGAGATGTGGTCGCCGACAGCAGCTTTGATAAGCTGCAGGACGGCTCCAAGGTCACCATCACCAAGCAGGTGCTCCTGCCTTCAAATAATGAGAGCGATGCCCCGTGAGCCCGTCTCGCCCATTTATTCTGCGGCCGGTCGCAACCTCGTTGCTGATGGCCGCCATCATGCTTGTAGGGATCGTCGCCTACACGCAGCTGCCGGTCTCTGCCCTGCCTGAGGTCGACTACCCGACCATTCAGGTCCTCACCTTTTATCCTGGAGCCAGTCCCGACGTCGTAGCCACCACCGTGACCGCCCCGCTGGAACGGCAATTTGGCGAAATGCAGGGCCTCAGCCAGATGACCTCCACCAGCTCCGGGGCCACCTCGGTGGTGGTGCTGCAATTCAACCTCTCGCTCAACATTGACATCGCCGAGGAAGAGGTCCAATCGGCGATTAACGCCGCGCAAAGCTTCCTGCCCGCGGACCTGCCCGCGCCCCCGATCTATAGCAAGACCAACCCGGCCGACGCGCCCGTGCTGACCCTGGGGATCACCTCCAAGACCATGCCCCTGGCGCAGGTGGAAGACTACGTCGACACCCGCCTGGCGCCCAAGATCTCCCAGCTCAACGGGGTCGGCCTGGTCAGCATCAGCGGCGGCCAAAAGCCGGCCGTGCGTATCCAGGTGAATCCGGCCCAGCTGCAGTCCTATGGCATCGACCTGGAAGCGGTGCGAACCGCCCTGGTCTCCGCCAGCGTCAACCAGGCCAAAGGCAACTTTGATGGTCCCCGCCAGGATTACCAGATCGACGCCAACGATCAGCTGGTCACCAGCGCCGACTACAAGGATGTAGTCGTCGCCTACCGCAACAATGCTCCCGTCTTTCTGCACGACGTGGCCAAGATCGTGGATGGGGTGGAGAACACCAAGCAGGCGGCCTGGATGAACCAGACGCCGGCGGTGATTCTCAATGTGCAGCGCCAGCCCGGCGCCAACACCATCAGCGTGGTTAAGAGTATCCAGTTATTGCTGCCACAACTGCAGGCCAATTTGCCGTCGGGGATCGACGTCACCACCCTGACCGACTTGACCACCGACATCAAGGCTTCGGTCGCGGACGTCGAATTCGAGTTGATGTTAACCATCGCCCTGGTGGTGATGGTGATCTTTCTCTTCCTGCGCAACCTCTACGCCACCATCATTCCCAGCGTCGCCGTGCCGCTGTCGATCGTCGGCACCTTCGCGGCCATGTATGGCCTCGGCTATAGCCTCGACAACCTCTCCCTGATGGCGCTCACCATCTCCACCGGCTTCGTGGTGGACGACGCCATCGTCATGATCGAGAACATTTCTCGTTATTTGGAAGAGGGCTATACGCCCATGCAGGCGGCGTTGGTGGGCGCGGAGCAGATCGGCTTCACCATCGTTTCGCTGACGGTTTCGCTGATCGCCGTGCTCATTCCCTTGCTCTTCATGGGCGATGTAGTGGGCCGCCTCTTCCGCGAGTTCGCCGTGACCCTGGCCGTCACCATCATCATCTCCGCCGTGGTTTCGCTGACCCTGACGCCGATGATGTGCTCGCGCATTCTGCGGCATAATCCGGCCGCCACCCAGGGGCGCTTCTATAAGGCGTCGGAACGTGTCTTCGAAAGCATGATCGGCTTTTATGGCCGCACGCTCAAGGTGGTCCTGCGCTTCCAGGGGCTCACCCTGCTGGTGGCTCTGGGCACCCTGGTGCTTACGATTTTCCTATACATCTACATTCCCAAAGGCTTCTTTCCTGTTCAGGACACCGGCGTAATCCAGGGCATCTCGCAGGCGCCCGCTTCCATTTCCTTTACCGCCATGGCCAAGGCGCAGCAGGACCTTGCCAACATCATTCTTAAAGACCCGGCGGTGGAAAGTCTCTCCTCCTTTATCGGGGCGGACGGCACCAACACCACGCTGAACAGCGGACGCATGTCGATCAACCTGAAGCCGCTCGACCAGCGCGACCTCAGCGCCTCCGACGTGATTCGCCGCCTGACCAACAGCCTGACCCAGGTCAACGGCATCAAGCTGTTCATGCAGCCAGTGCAGAACATCACCGTCGATGACCGGGTGAGCCGGACGCAATATCAGTACACCTTGGAAGATCCGGACGTAAATGAGCTGGATAGCTGGTCCAACCGCTTCGTGGCCAAGCTGCAAAAGCTGCCCCAACTGGAAGACGTGGCCACCGATCAGCAGACCGGAGGGTTGACGGTATCTCTGGCCATCGACCGGGTCTCGGCGTCGCGGCTGGGCATCGCCCCCTCCACCATTGACAACACCCTCTACGACGCTTTTGGCCAGCGCCAGATCAATACCATGTACACCCAGCTCAACCAGTACCACGTGATCCTGGAGGCGCAGCCGAACTTCGCCAACGATCCGCAGCGGTTGAACAAGATGTACATCCAGGGCAACGCTTCGTCGGGCACCTCCGGAGCGGCGGCCAGCACCTCCTACTCGGCCTCGGCCTCGGCCACAGCAGGCTCTAATGCCACCACCGAATCCGCCCTCTACACTCCCTCCTCGGGGATCCTGACACCGCCGACCAGTATCTTGGCCACCAGCAGCACCGGGTCGAGTTCCGCCAACACCAATACCAGTTCCACCCCCAGCAACGCGGTTCCTCTGAGCGCTTTTACCCACATGGAGCCAGGCACCGAATCGCTGTCGATCAACCACCAGGGCCAGTTCCCTTCGGTGACCGTCTCCTTCAACCTGGCGGGCAATGCTTCGCTCGGCGAGGCCATCGACGCCATCAATAAAACGGCCAAAGGGATGAATTTCCCGGCCAGTGTGCAGATCGGCTTTCAGGGCACCGCCGCCGCTTTTGAGAATTCCCAGGATAACG
Organism: uncultured Acidobacteriaceae bacterium; assembly: GCA_963743365.1. GTDB lineage: Bacteria > Acidobacteriota > Terriglobia > Terriglobales > Acidobacteriaceae > PALSA-350. The sequence goes on along the minus strand of CAVUQE010000028.1, from coordinate 346,405 downwards.
AAGCGCTGCTGATCCTCGCCGCCCTGGTCACGGTGTACATCGTGCTCGGCGTGCTGTACGAAAGCTTCATTCACCCCATCACGATTCTTTCTACCTTGCCTTCCGCGGGCGTGGGCGCTCTGCTGTCGCTTATTTTGTTTCATCAGAATTTGAGTGTGGTGGCCATCATCGGCATCATCCTGCTGATCGGCATCGTGAAAAAGAACGGCATCATGATGGTGGACTTTGCCCTGGAAGGCGAACGGCAGCGGGGTCTGAGCTCGACGGACGCGATTTACGAGGCTAGCCTGCTGCGTTTTCGCCCCATCATGATGACCACCATGGCCGCGCTGCTGGGTGGAATTCCGCTGGCCGCGGGCACCGGCATCGGCTCCGAGCTCCGCCGCCCTCTGGGTATCGCCATGGTGGGCGGTTTGTTATTGAGCCAGGTGCTTACCCTCTACACCACGCCGGTGATCTACATCTTCTTTGACAACCTGGCGCAAAGATTCTCCCGCTCCCGGCGCCCTGCTGGAGGCCCCGAGCCGGAGCCGGCAGGCCACGCATGAACCTGTCCGCTCCGTTCATTCGCCGCCCTGTGGCCACAACCCTGCTGACAGCGGCCATTGCCATTGCCGGGGGAATCGCTTTCAACATGCTGCCGGTTTCCCCGCTGCCCCAGGTGGACTTTCCCACGGTTTCCATTTCTGCCAGCCTGCCGGGAGCCAGCGCGCAGATTATGGCCTCATCGGTGGCCACTCCGCTGGAGCGGCAGTTCGGTCACATTGCCGGCGTCACCGAGATGACCTCGTCGAGCTCGCTGGGTAGCACCAACGTCACCCTGCAGTTCGACTTGAGCCGCAATATCGACGCCGCCGCGCGCGATGTGGAAGCAGGTATCAATGCGGCTCGTACCTATCTGCCGGCCAACCTGCCGTCCAATCCGAGTTATCGCAAAGTCAACCCGGCCGACGCGCCGATCATGATTCTGGGCCTCACCTCCGACAAGTACGACCGGCAGGCGATGTATGACTCCGCCTCGACCATCATGGAGCAAAAGCTTTCCCAGATTCAGGGCGTGGGACAGGTGTTCGTTGGCGGTGCGTCGTATCCGTCGGTCCGCGTGGATGTCAATCCACCGCAATTGCACCGCTACGGAATCACCATGGCGGGGATACAGTCCCTGCTCAGCCTGCAAAATTCCCATATCGCTCGCGGGCAGATCACCAACGGCGCGGTGACCGCGGATATCATCACCAACGACCAGATCGACAAGGCCGATGAATATAAGCCCCTGATCGTCGGCTATCACAATGGACTCGCCGTTAAGCTCGCCGACGTGGCGAACGTTACCGACTCAGCGCAGAACATTCGCACCGGCGGCTACCTGAACGGCATTCCATCGGTGACGGTCATTATCTTCCGCCAGCCCGGCGCCAATATCATCCAGACCAACAATCGCGTCAGGGCCCAGCTTCCCTTCCTCCAGGCGGTGATGCCGCAGGGAATCAAGACCACGATTGTGCTGGACCGTACGACGACCATCAAGGCCTCGTTGCATGACGTAGAGTCCTCGCTGATCATCTCGGTGATTCTGGTCATCCTGGTGGTCTTCCTGTTCTTACGCAACGCCCGCGCCACCCTCATTCCCAGTGTCGCCGTCCCTGTATCTTTGATCGGCACCTTTGCCGTGATGTATCTGTTGGGCTACAGCCTGGACAATCTCTCCCTGATGGCGTTGACCATCTCCACCGGCTTCGTGGTGGATGACGCCATTGTGGTGATGGAAAACATCTCCCGCTATTTGGAAATGGGGATGCCTCCGATGGAAGCCGCGCTCAAGGGCGCCAAGGAGATCGGCTTCACCGTGCTCACCATGAGCACATCCCTGATTGCCGTATTCATCCCGCTGCTGATGATGGGCGGCATTGTCGGCCGGCTCTTCCGCGAGTTCGCCGTGACCCTGTCCACGGCCATCCTCGTTTCCATGATGATTTCGCTGACCACCACGCCGATGATGTGCGCCCATTTGCTTAAGCCGCACGCGGGCGAGACCCATGGACCCATCTATCGCGCCAGCGAGAGGTTTTTCGACGGGATGCTGAACGTCTACCGGCATTCCCTGCTGTGGGTGCTGGACAATTCGGGTCTGATGCTGGTGGTGTTGCTGCTCACCATCGCTCTCAACGTGGTGCTGATTATCAAGATACCGAAGGGCTTCTTCCCGCAGCAGGACACGGGAGCCCTGGTGGGTGCGGTACAGGGACCGCAGGACGCATCGTTCCCGGTCATGGACAATTCAGTCAAAGCATTAGTCAACGTGATTAAGGCTGACCCTGCCGTGGCCAACGTAAATGCCTATATCGGCGGCAACGGCGCCAGCAACCATGGATTTGTCTACATGGCGCTCAAGCCTCTCGATGTGCGCAAGGTGTCCGCCGAGCAAGTGATCAACCGGTTAAGACCAAAGTTAAACCGCCTGCCGGTCGCCTCCGCATTTCTCCAGGCGGCGCAGGATCTGCGTATCGGCGGTCGATCCAGCAATGCTCTCTACCAGTACACCTTGCAGGCGGATAATGTGCAGGACCTGGTCAAGTGGGGGCCCATTCTTTTAGGCAAGATGAAAACGCTCCCCGGCTTCCAGGACGTGAACAGCGATCAGCAGGACGGCGGGCTGGATGAGGAACTGACCTACAACCGCACCGCGGCCGCTCGCCTGGGCCTGACCTCCGCCTCCCTGGACACATCTCTCTACACCTCCTTCGGCCAGACGGAAGCATCGGTGATCTATACCCAGTTAAACCAGTATTACGTGGTGCTCGAGGCAGCCCCTCAATACTGGCAGTCTCCCGAGGGACTCAAATTTACTTATCCGCGAGCTACCTCGACCGGCTGGAGCCCGATCAGCGTGGTCAGCACCGCACGGGCAGGGACAACGCCCTTGCAGGTCAACCATACCGGCGTGTTCCCCTCAGTAACGGTGTCGTTCAACCTGGCGCCTGGCCTTTCTCTCAGCGACGCAACGCTGGCCATAAGCCAGCTGCAGAGTAAGCTCGGCATGCCATCCACCATCCAAGGATTTTTCGCCGGGACGCTGGAGGCCTACCAGCAGTCGCTGGCCACCGAGCCCATCCTGGTGACCACGGCGCTGCTGGCTGTGTACATTGTTCTTGGCATCCTCTACGAGAGCCTGGTGCACCCGCTGACCATCATCTCCACCCTGCCCCCGGCCAGCGTCGGGGCCATGCTGGCGCTGCTGGTCTTCAAGAATGACCTCAACGTCATCTCCATCATCGGCATCGTGCTGCTGATCGGGTTGGTGAAGAAAAACGCCATCATGATGATCGACTTTGCCCTGGTGGCCGAGCGGGAGCACGGCAAGAGCACCACGGACGCGATCTTTGAGGCCTGCATGCTGCGCTTCCGGCCTATCATGATGACCACCATGGCCGCGCTCTTCGGCGCTGTCCCGCTGGCTTTCGGCACCGGCACCGGTTCGGAGCTGCGGCGGCCCCTGGGTATTACCATTGTGGGTGGGTTGATCGTGAGCCAGATGTTGACGCTCTACACCACGCCGGTTATCTATCTGTATATGGACCGCTTCCGGTTGCGGGCCATGGGGAAACATCACGACACCTTCTCGGCCAGCCCGGAAGGAGCCGTTTAGCAAGTTTCGACTGTAAGTGTGGTGGAAAGCTTCTTATGAAGAACACAAGACGAACGAAAATGGGTTGGGTCGCTGGCGTGCTCCTTTGCGCGGGCGTGACCGGCTGTCACATCGGTCCGGCCTATCACCCGCCGGCAATTCAGCCGCCCCCGGCCTTTAAAGAAGCACCCCCGGCCACGCCTCCAGCGGGCACGAACCAGTCGCAGAACAATCCGGACACTGGCAATTGGACCCCGGCCCAACCCGCCGACGCCAAGATTCGCGGCGACTGGTGGGCTGTCTTCAACGATACCGAGCTGAACGACCTGGAGAGCCAGCTCAACATCGATAACCAGAACCTCAAGCTATATTTCGAGAACTACATGGAAGCCCGTGCGCTGGTGCGCGAGGCGCGCGCCCAGTACTTTCCCACGGTCTCGTTTGGCCCGTCTTACAACCGGCAGCGTTCCTCCAGCAACCTGGGCCCGACCAGCACCACGGCCAATCCTGGCAAGACGTCGCAGATCTATTCGCTGCCTTTGGATGTTTCCTGGACCCCGGACCTTTTTGGCAGAATTCGCAACGAAGTGCGCAACGCGCAATACAACGCGCAGGCCAGCGCCGCGGATCTGGAGAACGAGCGGCTCATCGAGCAGGCCGATCTGGCCAATTACTTCTTTGAAATCCGCGGTCAGGACGCCCTGATCCAGATCTACACGCAAACCGTGGCTGCCGACCAGAAGGCCTTGGATTTCAACCAGGCCCAATACGACACCGGCGTGGGCGACCAGATCTCGGTGGTAGAAGCGCGCGCCACGCTGCAATCGGCCCAGTCCTCATTGACCAACCTGGGCATTTTACGGGCGCAGTATGAGCACGCGATCGCAGTCCTGATTGGCAAAGCGGCTTCCGGGTTCTCTTTGCCCCCACGTCCGATTTTGACCGCGCCTCCTCCGGTTCCCATCGGCGTGCCGTCTCTGTTGGTGCAGCGCCGGCCCGATGTGGCCGCGGCCGAGCGAACCATGGCTGCCGCCAACGCGGAACTGGGCGTTGCCTATACGGCGTTCTTCCCCACCCTGACGCTTTCCGCGAGTGGAGGTTTTGATAGCTATTTGTTCAAACACCTTCTTGACTGGCCCAGCCGCTTCTGGTCGGTCGGCCCAACTTTCTCCCAACCCATTTACAACGCAGCGCTGAGTGCGGAGCTGCATCAATACGTCGCGATTTACAACGCGGACGTCGCCACTTATCGGCAGACGGTCCTGACCGCCTTCCAGCAGGTAGAGGACTACCTGGCGCAGACGCGCATTCTTTCGCAGCAGATCCAGCAGCAGCGCGGGGCGGTCGCCTCGTCGCAATCCGCTCTGGACCTGGAGATGGGCAGGTATCAGACCGGGATTGATCCGTATCTGGATGTGGTCACGTTGCAAAACACGGTGTTGAGCAACCAGCAGCAGTTAGCCAGTCTGCAGATCGAGCAGATGACCGGCGCGGTAGAACTGGTCGAGGCCTTAGGCGGCGGCTGGGATGCAACGCAACTACCCACGCCGGCGCAAGTGACCGCGGCGCCCAGCAAGGCCGACACCAAGATTCAGCAGTAGAGCGCCTGCAGTACCTCCACCTGCTCTGCGGATGCCCGCATCCGCAGCGTGACTTGGGTTTGCGGTGGAGCAAACCCGAGTTCGTAACTGAAACTCTTGCAGCAACTGCGCTCGAAGAGCACGAACTCGAGCAAGCTGCGGGCGATTTCCTCAGAGAACTCCCAAACCAACTCCACCCCATCGGCGTGGAGGGTAAGCGCTGTCCGCTTCTGTAACAGCGCCTGTATCTCAACCCGCCGTTGCGCCCGCTCCCCCACCGGAAGCGCACAAACTAAACCCATTGGATCTGCTTTTTCCATAAAAACTTTTCCTCCGGAGAGGGTAAAAGCTCTGGAAGGGGCTTCCCCCGGATTTCCTGCGCAGTTTGGTGGCTCCGGTACAATTCGTGCGGCTTTCCTTAAAGAAAGCCGCATACGCGGTCGTTGTTTAGCACAGCGTACAGGAAATCCGGGTTGCCCCATCTTTTTCGGCCCATGTACGCTGAGGCGAGCGGCACCCGTCCAGGTGACGAACTTCTACGTGAGGGTATGGAGCCCCAGGTTTGTTTGTATACTCCCACCACGTTCGACGTAATCGGACGGGTGCCCCAGGTTCGCCTCAGCGTACCTGGGTTGAGAACGATGGGGCGAAGCCCCTTCCAAAGCTTTTACCCTCTCCAGGACGAATCAAGAGTCGGTCAAGATTCGGTTACCCCTCTGGTGAAAGCATTCGAAAAAAACATCATCAACCCACGTACGCTGGTGCGAACGTGGGGCACCCGTCCAGGTCACTAACTTCTGTTTGAGGTATAGAGACCTAGGTTTGTGGATACTTAAACTCTCCAGGACGAATCAATTGTCACCCGTCCCCGCTCACCGGTCTGGTAGAAGCGACAGCTAGACCACAGCCAATCTTGCGGCCGGTCAACCAATCCACGTTTCATCGGGTTCCAGTGCATGTAGTTGAGCTTCTCTACCCGTTTCTCCTCCGAGAAAACGTTGAAGTCATAGTAGCGTGCCTGCCAGAATGGTCGCTGCCGGGATCGCCTCACCACGGAAAGCTTCAAACCCTGCAACGCTACGCTCAACAACTCTCCGCGAGGTTCGCTTACCAGCAGATGAACATGCTCCGGCATCACCACGTACCCAATCACGTCGAATTGATAGCGAAGATGCGTCTTTTCCAGCGCGTCCTCAAACAAATCCCGAGCCCCAGCCGCCTCCAGGTACCCGACCCGGTGAAAGCAACTGAACGTCACAAAATGCAGGTCTCCCTCCTGCTGACGCCGCTCTAGCCCCTCAACCATGCCGGCATCTTACAATTGACCGTGACAGGAGACCGCCATTCCCACTATTTCCCTAACCTCGGTCCTTGAAACCAGCACCCTCAAGCTGGATGACGTAGCCACCCATGCGCCCGGGCCGCGCGGCCTGCTGCCCATCACGCCGGAAATGCTGCTCAACGCGCCCTCAGGCAATCTCTTCGGCTTAAGCCAGAACGCCGGCATGGGTTGGGAACCGCAAAAGCTGCTGGGCTCGGAAGTCCTCATCCTCAGCACCCATGGAGGCCTGCGCGCCCCCGACGGAACCCCCATCGCTCTCGGCTTTCATACCGGCCACTGGGAACTAGGCGCGCTGGTGGCCGAAGCAGCCATCACCCTGAAATCGCTCAATGCCATTCCCTTCGCCGGAGCCTGCACCGATCCCTGCGACGGACGCACCCAGGGCACCACCGGCATGCTCGACTCGCTGCCCTATCGCAACGACGCGGCCATCGTGCTCCGCCGCCTGATGCGCTCCCTGCCCACCAGGATGGGCGTGATCGGCATCGCTACCTGCGACAAAGGACTGCCCGCCATGATGATGGCGCTGGCTGCCGCCGGCCCTCTGCCCACCATCCTCATCCCCGGCGGAGTCACGCTCCTGCCCGAGTCGGGCGAAGATGCAGGCAAGGTACAGACCATCGGCGCACGCTACGCCCAAAACCAGATCACCCTCGAAACCGCAGCCGAGATGGGCTGCCGCGCCTGCGCCACTCCCGGCGGCGGCTGCCAGTTTCTGGGAACGGCTGCCACCGCGCAGGTGATCGGAGAAGCCCTGGGTCTATCCCTGCCCCACACCGCGCTCGCCCCCTCCGGAGCACCCATCTGGCTCGATGCCGCCCGCCGTTCCGCCAGCGCCATCCTGCGCCTGCATCAACTGAGCCTGGGAACCCGCGACATCCTCACCCAGGCATCGATCGAAAATGCCATGGTGGCCCACGCGGCCTTCGGCGGATCCACCAACCTGCTGCTGCACCTGCCCGCAATTGCCTACTCCGCTGGCCTCAAGCGCCCGGTAGCCGCCGACTGGGCCCACATCAACAGAGAAATCCCGCGCCTGGTGGACGCCCTGCCCAACGGCCCGCGCAACTTCGCCACCGTCCAGGTTTTTCTTGCCGGCGGATTGCCCGAAGTCATGCTCCACCTGCGCCGCGCAGGCCTGCTCAACACGCAAGTGAAGACCGTCTCCGGAGAGACGCTCGATAGCTGCCTCGATTGGTGGGAGAACTCCCCGCGCCGCCACGAGCTGCGCAAGAACTTGCGTGCCCGCGACGGCATCGATCCCGATGACGTCATCATGGCTCCGGATCGCGCCCGCGCCAACGGTCTCACCCCCACCGTCTGTTTTCCCGTGGGCAACCTCACCCCCGAAGGCTCCGTGGTCAAGAGCACAGCCATCGATCCCTCGCTCATCGATGCCGATGGAGTTTTTCGTCACCTCGGACCGGCGCGCGTCTTTGTCTCCGAAGAAGCAGCCATCCACGCCATCAAGAACGGCGAAATCCGCGAGCACGACGTCATGGTGCTGGTGTGCGGAGGCCCTGCGGGCGCAGGTATGGAGGAGATCTATCAGATCACCTCCGCGCTCAAGTGGCTGCCCGCGGGCAAGCACGTGGCGCTGCTCACCGACGCCCGCTTCAGCGGCGTTTCCACCGGCGCCTGCATCGGCCACATCTCACCCGAAGCGCTAGCCGGCGGAGCCATCGGCAAGGTCCTGGACGGCGACCAGATCGAAATCATCATCGACCGGCAGAAGCTGACCGGCTCCGTCAACCTGGTGGGCGATGCACAGGGAAATTTTGGTCCGGAAGAAGGCGCACGCCGCCTGGCCGCGCGGGCTTCCCGTGCCGATCTCAGGCCGCATCCCGCGCTTCCCGACGACACCCGTCTGTGGGCCGCCCTGGTGCAGGCCAGTGGAGGTGTCTGGGGCGGATGCGTCTACGACGTCGACGCCATCGTCTCCCGGCTGCAGGCGCGTCAGTAAGTAACGGACTGTCTCAAGCCAGGACAGCTGCGGCTGGTATTCATTTCCATCGCCGCGCCGCCGATAGCTGTGAAGAGACCCGTCCCATGACTCGCCCAGCGACTCACGCAGCCATCAAGATCCCCGCCGGAAAATACACCGCGATCATTAAACCCAGAGTGACGCGCAACACTTCACGATCGCAACCCGGCGTCGTCCTGGTGCTGAAGCCACCGTCGGTTGAAGGCGCAGACCAGGTCTATTCCTTTTCCTCCTGGAAATTTCTTCGCGAGCATTTGCTGCTCTTTGGATTTGCCACCGCCGAAGAGCTGGATAACGCGGACGTGCGGCTCACCACCGGCCGCCAGCCGTACATGTTTTCCAGCCGCCGCTGGGAAGCCCCCCTGATTGAGGCCCTCGACCTGAATTGCGCTGAACCCTGATCTTCTCCCTTACCAGAAGATCGGCTCCGCATCCTTGCCGGCCAGGTCGACGTTGACTGGCGCGGCGATCAGACGCAAGGTGTTGAAGTCGAAGTAGCGATAGAGATCGAGACACATCATCACTTGCGCTTCCTGAGGGTCAAGGGGATGCGCGAACAAATCACCCAAGCTGGCAATCGCGTGGCGCGCCTCGATGGAGGAGTACAGCTGGGGCATGATCGCTGCTGAGACGATAGCAACCGTCTCCCCGTGGGGCCCGTTCGTAACCACCCGCACCGGCGGCACAGGGTGGATCGAGATCAGGTTGCGCGCGCTCGGCGTTCCACTGCCATCGATCGAGGCCGTCTGCAGCCACTGGGCAACCGCGGCTACCTGCGCCGCGGCCAGCCCCAACGGCCGCGCTCCAACGGTGTTCACCATCTGCGCCAAACCGACAAGGTCATCGCCTGTGCCCGGAATGTTCTCGCCGAAGAATAACGGGTCCAACACCAGGACGCGCTGGCCACGGCCTACATCGTTGGCTGCCTCGACCAACATGGACGCCCGCCCGGAGTCGGAGATCAAGAGCGTCGTGCCTCCGTTCTGCGGCCTCACCGCGGACTCAAGAAGCACCCCCGGCGCGGATAGCCCGTCGCTGAATTCAAACCGGTACCCGCGGCTCTGCAGACCTCTTTCGTGCGTCTCGCTCACCGGCCACGCATGGGTCACCGTGACGGGAGCAAATCGCACCACCTCGCGCAATTGCTGCCGCTGCTTCTCCACCCATGGAGCATCCGCCTGCGCCGGAGGATCGTGATGGATCGCCTGGGCTAGCTGACGCGCCAGGCCGACGATGGTGAGATTACCTGCCGGTAGGCCAACCGCAAGATCCGCGGCCGTCTGCACCTCGCTATCCGTATCCGCGTCCTCCTTGTCGCTGGCCTGGAGATGAAAGGCGCGATCGAAAAAGCGGTAGGACTGCTCACGGCTGTCAATCTGGTAGTTGTGTGTCCCTGGATTCTCGTTCTCGTACCACTCGAGATTTCCCGGGCTGCCCATCAAAGCGAAGAAGGGTTGTATATCGGTGTAGACGCCCTGTTTGACCACATCTGCCCGAAAGCAGCAGTCGTCCATCGCGTTGTAGATCAGCAGAGTCGGCCGCGCGGCCCGCAACGCCATCAACTGCGCGTAGTCGGCAACCGAGCGCATGTCAGGGGCATTCTGCTCTGCATCGCCCGCATAATCCGGGTGTTCGATGGCCGTGGTCAGCGAACTAAAGCCCGCCACCGGCACCGCAGGACCAACCCGGGTATCCAGAGTGCTCAGCAACATCGTCTGCCACCCGCCGCCGGACAGGCCAGTCATCCCGATGCGCGTTCTGTCCACCCGCGGGTCGTCATACAGATAGTCGAGGCCGCGGCGCATGGCCAGGTAAAACAAGCCGACTCCATTCACCCCCGCTAGATCCAGCAGCCCGATCTGGTTGTGCTCATTGTCTGGATTGCTTAATTCGCCCATGCCGATCCACTCCAGGCTGAGGGCAAGAATGCCGCGGCGCGCCTGGTTGATACATCGCTTCTGCTTGTGTTCCACCGCCTTACCGCCGGCGCCATGACCGTTGACATCCAGAATCGCGGGCATCTTTCCCGTCGTATGCTCGGGTTCATACAGCAGCGCAGTGGAGCTAAACCCGGGGACAATTTCATAGCGAAGCTTCACGATGCGGTAGCCCGGCCGCGTGATCTCCGCCACCTTTTCAAAGTTTGGCTTCGCTTCCACCCACTCCCGCGGCCAGCCATGGTAGATCACCGATAACTCGTGCTCCCGCAGCCGCTCAGCTTCCTTCTGCCACTCCGCCGGGCTGGTTGGCGCCGGCAGCTCGGGGACGCGCTTGAGCATAAAATGCCGCAACTCTTCCGACACCAGTACCTGGCTCTGCAGTGGCTGCTTGAGCAGCGGTTCGATCGCGCTTCGCGTCGCCTGGGCCGCGGCATGCAGCAGGCAAGAGGAGATAAGCAGTACAAACATCGCAGTATTTCTCATCGCGCTTCCCTCTCCCTCTGCGCATCGGATGGATCGAGGATCATAACAATTCACGTTCGTTGTATGGAGCCGCGACCTTCTGCAGGTATCGAAGGCTCGCCGCGACACTCTCCACCGGCGGTATGACCGTTGCGCCAAACTTAACATCCTGTTCTACGACCATCCATCCTGAATACTCGTTGTTGGCCAGAACGCGAAAGAATTCCGGGAAATCAATCGATCCCTGGCCAATGATGGTGAACGCATGAGCCTCGATGGCCTGCTCGAAATTCATCTCCTGGCGGCGAACCTCCGCCAGCACACTTTGGTCCACATCCTTGATGTGAACAAACCTCAGGATCTCCCGATACTTCTCTGCTTCCGCAACGGGATCCCCGCCCGCATAGGCGCAATGTCCAGTATCCAGGCAAAGTCCAATCTTCGAAGCGGAGGTGACCTCAAAGAATCGCTCCGTCTCTTCCGGCGTCTCCACGTAGGTCGAGATGTGTGGATGAAAGGCCAGGTCCAGGCCAAATTCGTCCGTTACCTGTGCTGCCTGCTCGACCACCTTAGCCACCTGTTTCCACTTCTGTGCGCTCCAGCCCTGGCTATTGTCTCTGGGAACCCGGCCCGCGATTCGGTCCCGTTCCTCAGACTGCGCGTCGGCCAGGACCAGGAAGGGCGCACCCAACGCTGCGAGCAGCCCGCCTACCTTGCGAATCTGATCGACCACCACCTCTGTCGACGCTGGATCGCTCAAGGCGACTGGGACAAACGATCCCAGCAACGTCAATTTGCGCTGGGACAGCTCTCTTTTGAGAATCTCCGGGTCGGTTGGCAGGAACCCGTAAGGTCCCAACTCGGTGCCGGTGTAGCCGGCCGCCACCATCTCATCCAGCATCTTCTGGAAGCTCTGCTCCCACGACGGACCGGGATAATCCAAAACGCCCCAGCTATCCGGAGCAGCAGCAAATTTAAAACGAGAAGAGCGTATGGACACCGGAACCTCGCCTGTCAGGAATCAAGCGCAATGAAAACAATTCGCCTATCCCTCCGAGGGCGGGGCCGGCGGAGCATTGCGCCCCCGCTCTTCTGAGAAAAGGAGACTGACCAGCGCGCCGAAAATATAGATAGTGTAAGCAGCGCCGACCGTGATCTCTCCAATCACCACCCACCTGGCCAGCGAGCTGACGGGAACTATGTCTCCATAGCCAACCGTTGCGATGGTGGCCACGCTGAAGTACACACTCGTGGTGACATCAAAGGGTCCGCGGTGCACCTCTCCAGCCGAATAATAAAATGCCTTCTCATTGGCTCGCGAGATCAGAATGTACAGCCCCGCGAAAAGCCAGATAAGCAAAGAGTAGCTAAGGACAGCAACCGCCAGCAGCAGCTCCTTACGAGGCCGCGCTGCTCGCCAATATATCCCTTGCACTACAAAGAAGATTCCTCCACAACAAAGCGATGCCAAGATGCCAAAACCAATGGTTGCTAATCCTCCGCTTACAGGGCCCTTCGCTATCTCTATTGGGATTAGCACACCAAAAAGAATGAACGAGAGCATGAATCCAGTGACCCAAAGCTTGACGTCCGGCATCGCGGACTCGATACCGAGCATCTGCTCGATATGGTGAATGATGGAGCGGCGTGACATGTGCGAAATAATATCGCTTCTCCTGCGCGCGCTGATACTTAATGAGACCGTCAGGCTCAAGGCGTTGGAGTCGAAGTACCGGGAGAGGGTGATATCGCATCGCGCTCATCGAACAAGGCAGATGACAGCTTACGGAGCCCCTTAAAAGCGATCACCCGCCGCGGCAGCGACGCGGATTGTGGTCCTCATGGTGTGCTGCTCCCCCGGCGCAAGCTCCACAGCAAAGGCGCGGATATTGCTGGCCTCAACACACGCCATCGCTCGCCACTCGTCGTCTCCCAGGTCCGGCAACGCCTGCGCTCCCTCGATCCACGGATTCCAAACCACGGTCGTACGGGAGTTCTCCTTGTCCAGCCGGATGCGCCGGCGCAAAACAGGGTCCAAAATCCCAACTGGATGCGTGGTGTTTACGTAGGCGCGATCGGTGGGCCCAGTAAAGACAACGTCGCCCTCCTGCCGCTTCTCGCGATTGCCATCGGTGTTGTCCAGATAGGTCACTCCATCGAGCCCACTCACACGAACAGCCTCCGCTCCACCCACACGGTAGTAGGTGTGCAGGGCTTCTTCGAAGCTTAGGGGCGCGGAGCCGGTGTTGCTCACGACCAGCTCCTGGACCAGCACTGCGCCAACGCTCACCCGGTGCACCAGGCGGAAATCGTGCGGCCACCAGGCCCGTGTCCCCTCATCGCTCGCGGTCGATAGGCTGATCGTTACCGCGTCGCCGTTCAGTGCTATGGAGTCCAGCTGCCAGGCCTTGGTGCGCACGAATCCGTGCGAGGGCGCTTTGGGGTTGTCCACCTTATTGCGGAACCAGGGAAAGCAGACGGGGATGCCGCCGCGAATCGCGCGTCCCGGCTCAAACTGGGATTGCTTGCTTAAGAAGATCACCTCTTCTGAGCCCGACGGATGCCAGGAGGTGAGCTGCGCACCGTGCAGGTAGATCTCCGCTGTGGCCGCCGGAGTGCTCACGCTTACCCGCGGCAAGCCGCCGTTGCCGGCGGTGATCTGCGCCGCCCCGGCAATGGCAAAGCGCTGGTTCAGTTCCTCGATGCTCGGCGATGTTTGCATAAATGCCTCCGGATTATGGTGACATAAACAGCCAGCTGGATTCGACATTCGCCGAAGATTCACACCTTTCCTCTTGAGTGCATCTATCCACAAACGAGGGGCATGGAGAGATGGCAAAACAGAAGAGTGTGGTGCGTGGAATATTGGCGGGCATGGCCGGGGGGCTGGCCGCGGCCTGGGTGATGAACGTGTTTATGGCTGGTCCAGGGCAAACGCTGCAGCAGGCGGTGCAAAGTGACCAGGAAAACCGGGAGCCCAGCTCCGAGCCCAAGGAAGACGCAACCATGAAAGCGGCCGACGCCATCGTGCATGCCGCCACCGGCGACCATTTATCGCGCGCTGAGAAGGAAGAACGCGGCCCCATCGTGCACTACGCCTTCGGCGCGCTCACGGGCGGGCTCTACGGTGGTCTGGCCGAGTACTCCAGCAAGGTCACCTCTGGTTTTGGCACCAGCTTTGGCGGCGTCCTCTTCAGCTCTGCCGACCTGCTCGCGGTACCGGCGCTGAACCTGGCGCCTTCGCCCAGCGATCAGCCAGCGTCGGCACTGGCCACACCCTTCGCCGCCCACATTATCTACGGGGCCACGACCGAGTTCGTGCGCCGCATCGTACGCAGGATGCTTTAGCACCGGGAAAGAAACCGGGGGAGCAACCGACCTGCCTGTGGCAGTTGAGAAAGAAATGACTCTGCAAAATCGCCATAGATGCAAGGCCCGGAGAGCCTGCCCTGAGCCTGTCGAAGGGGCCGTCCGCCCTGCGGGCCTTAGGGGTTGGTAGGATCTGCTGCGTCTTCCTCAAAAGCTGGTGCTTTATATCGGCAACAAACGCTGGGTGCCCCATTTGCCCCGATTTCCTGCGGAGGCTTGTGGCGTTCATACACCGCATGCGCCTTTCCTTAATGAAAGGCGCACACGCGGACCTCTCTAGCGCAGCGTGGCAGGAAATCGGGGTTCAAGCCGTCCTTTGGCTTGAGTGGGATCATGACTCTCCATGTGCCACTTCTCGTTTGCGACGACCATTCAAGGCCAACCCAACGCTACAGAATCCGTCTGCTAGACTTCTGTCACTCACCGGCAGGAGAAACCCATGTTCTCGCGACAACAACTGGCAGCAGCGCTCTGCCTTACGCTCGGCTCTTCGATTGCATTTGCGCAAGGGGCTAACACCGCGCGCACACTGGTCCGTGCCGGTCATCTGCTCGACGTAAAAACGGGCAAGCTGCTCGATGCGCAGACCATCGTGGTCACCGGCGACACCATCTCGTCGGTGGCGCCCAGCTCCTCGATTGCGGCCCAACCGGGAGACAAGGTAATTGACCTCGGCAGCATGACCGTGATGCCCGGCTTGATCGATGTGCATACGCACATCACCGGCGAACCCAACTTCGATCCCTACTTCGAGCTGACCCAGACGGACGCGAAAGAGGCCATCCAGGGCGTGGCCAATGCCCGCACGACTTTGCTTGCCGGCTTCACCACCATTCGCAATGTCGGCGCCGGCGGCTACACCGATGTCGACCTGCGCGACGCGATTAATGAGGGCCTGGTTCCCGGACCTCACATGCAAGTGAGCGGGCCGCCGCTCGGCATCACCGGCGGCCACTGCGATGAGAATCTGCTGCCCATCAAATATCACGTAACCGGTGAAGGTGTGGCCGACGGCATTGCCGCAGTGCAGCAGAAGGTACGGCAGAATATCAAATACGGCGTCGACGTGATTAAGATCTGCGCCACCGGCGGCGTCTTGTCGAAAGGCGACGATACCCAGGCCTCGCAGTACACCCTCGAGGAGATGCGCGCCATCGTCGCCGATGCCCACCGCCTGGGCCGCAAGGTAGCCGCACACGCCCATGGCGCCCAGGGCATTCTGTGGGCCACCCAGGCCGGCGTCGACTCGATCGAACATGGCAGCTACATCAACGATGAAGCCATCGCCGCCATGAAGAAGAACGGAACCTACCTGGTGCCTACCCTCTACCTCGAAGACTGGATCGTCGAAAAAGGCAATCTGCCGCCCATTTACCATCAAAAAATGTTGGATACGATCGTGGTGGCCAAGAAGAACATCAAGCACGCGATCGATTCCGGGGTGAAAATAGCATTGGGCACCGATGCCGCGGTGTATCCTCACGGGTTGAACGCCCATGAGCTCGATGTCTATGTCAACCAGATGGGCATGAGTCCGCTCGCAGCCCTGCAGACCGCGACCGTGAACGCCGCCGACCTGATGGGCTGGAGCGTCAAGACAGGCAGCATCGAGCCCGGCCATTGGGCCGACATCATCGCCGTGAAAGAGAACCCGCTCCAGGATGTCCGTGTGCTGCAGCACGTGGACTTCGTGATGAAAAGCGGCGTTGTCTACAAGTGCGAGGGCAAAGAGGGGGCCGCATGCCAGTAGACGCCAGCAAAACCATTGCCGACCTGCAAGAGCTGCGCGCGCTCACCGCGGATGATCACGGGGCGCAGCGCATTGCCTGGACCCCCACCTGGCTCAAAGCGCGCGCCTGGTTTCAGAAAAAGCTGGCGGAGCTGCCCGTGGAGCATCACCTCGACGCAGCCGGCAATTCCTGGACGACGCTGCCCGGCGAGTCAGACAAGACGCTCATCCTTGGCAGCCACCTTGACTCCGTGCCCAACGGAGGTTGGCTCGATGGCGCGCTTGGTGTGCTCACCGCATTCGAAGTACTGCGCGCTCTGGCTGAGGATTTTCACGGCAAGCCGCCCATCACCATTCGCCTGGTGGACTGGGCCGACGAGGAGGGCGCGCGCTTCGGCCGCAGCCTCTTCGGGTCATCCGCATTTGCCGGCACGCACAGCATTCAGGCCGACCGCGGCCGTACCGATCGCGACGGAATCCGTCTCGAGGATGCCCTGCGGCAATGCCAGATCGATGTCGAACGCATCGGGGATGCGGGCGCGGAACGCGGGAAGGCCGGCGCTTACCTGGAACTCCATATCGAGCAGGGCCCGGTGCTCGAAGGGATGAAGCTGCCGCTGGGCGTGGTCCTGGGAACCAAGGGCGTCGAACGCCACGCGATCACCTTTCATGGACAGGAAGCGCACTCCGGATCGACCCCGATGGCGGTGCGCCGGGATGCGCTCGCCGCCGCGGCCAAGCTGGCGCTGGAGATCCGCCCAATCGCGCGCAAGCATCCGGACGCGGTAGCGACCATGGGCAGCGTGAAGACTTTCCCCGGAATCGTAACCGCCGTGGTTGGGCGCTGCGAAACCACATTGGATATGCGTGACCTTGACGCAGGCGTGCTGGCGTCGATGCTGGCCGAGGCCCGTGCAGCCAGTGAGCGCTTCGCCGCGGAAGAGGGTTGCACGGTGGAATGGTCCCGCATCTGGAGCATCGAGCCCATACCCTTTAATCCGAAGCTGATCGAATTCTGCGACCAGGCGGTGCGGGAGATCGCAGGCAGCTCTCACAGGCTACCGTCAGGCCCGCTGCACGATGCCGCCGAGGTGGCGCGGGCGGGCATCCCGGTGGTGATGATGTTCACCCAATCGCTGGCCGGTCTCAGCCACAACCCGGCGGAGAACACCCGCATCGAGCATCTGGAGTTGGCCGTCCAAGCCTTCGACCGCCTGGCGCGCAAGACGATGCACTGGCTGACAGCTAACTAAAAACCTATACAGGAAGAGACCATGCCCGTGAACTTCCGTAATCTCCGAATTTGCTTCGCCGCGAGCCTGATCGCGATCTGCGCCACGTACGGCGTGAGTGTCCATGCGCAGCAGGCCCCAAACCCAACGGACACCACCATCCCGCCACAGGCCATCCTGCAGCCGGCAGAACTGGTGCAGATGCTGAAGAGTTCGGCAAAGCCCCTGGTGCTGCAGACCGGCTCGCATGTTCTCTACGCGGAAGCGCATATACCCGGAGCAGAGTACGCCGGGCCCGCAGGCAAGAGCGAGGGCATCGACGCACTGCGCGCGCGTGTCAGCGGCCTCAGCAAGGACACCCTGATCGTCATTTATTGCGGGTGCTGCCCCTGGGTCCGGTGCCCCAATATCCGGCCAGCCTACAAAGAATTGCAGGCGCTCGGGTTCACCAATGTAAAGGCTCTTTACATCGCTCAGAATTTCGGGGCGGACTGGGTCGACAAGGGTTACCCGGTTGCCAAAGGCCGATAGAGAAGCGATGGAGAGGGCGCTCCTCACTCTGTCACTTTTGCTGTTGCTTTTTAGCGCGCCGATCGGGCGCCTCCCTCTTGAGGCGCAAACAGCAACCGAGGCTGCGAGTGTCGGTCACGCAGCTCCTGATTTTTCGCGGCCCGGCCTGGACCACCGCAAAATTGTCCTCAGCTCCTACCGTGGCAAGGTGGTCCTGCTTAACTTCTGGGCGACCTGGTGTGCACCATGCCTAACGGAGATGCCCACGTTCGTGGAATGGCAAAAGCAGTATGGCTCCGGAAATTTTCAGGTGATCGGCATATCGATGGATGACGCGGCCCCGGAGGTGATCGCAACCGTATCCAAACTAAAGCTTAACTATCCAGTGCTGATGGGGGACGAGTACCTCGGGGAAGCCTACGGCGGCGTCCTGGGGTTGCCCGTTACTTTCCTCATCAACCGCGACGGAAAGATCCAAGCCCGCTATGAGGGCGCGTCCCTAACACGGATCAAGAGCGACATTCAAAAGCTTCTGCAATCCCATTGAACAGAGCCCCCACAGGATTCCACCGCGGCCGCTCCGCTGGCCCACGTCTTATGTCAGGTTCAATGCATAGCGGGCATGCCTGCGCTCGCCGGTGCGGATCAGAGCACCCTTCTGCGTAAGGTCTTGCAGATCGCGGGTGGTGGTAGCGGAAGGCGCACCGGTGATGGTCGAGTAGTTGCTCGCACTCAGGCCACCCTTGAATCCTTGCGGGCCTTCGCGGAACATGCGCAGAAGCGCCTTCTGCTGCCGCTGATTGATTTGGCCCCGCAGCCGGTCGAGCAGCTTGGTCTGGGCAATGATAAATTCCACCTGGGTGAGCGACCGCCCTTGCGCTTCCAACAGGATTTGACCAAACCACACCAGCCATTCTGTAACATTCATGGTTTGGCTCGCTCGTTCCAGTGCTAGATAATACTCCTTCTGGTGGGCCAGGATCGTGGTTGCCAAAGAGAGGAACGCCGGCTGACCAAAACTCTGGGCAATCGCTTTTTCTGCAATGGCGCGCCCGATGCGCCCGTTGCCATCCTCAAAGGGATGGATCGATTCAAAATACAGGTGAGCTATCCCAGCACGGGTCATCGCTGGGGGGGACTGCTTGTGAGCAGGCTGCGTGCGCTCAAACCAGGAAAGGAACCGCTTCATCTCGGCGGGAACACGTTTCGCGGGCGGGGCCTCGAAATGGACTGTGGGGTTGCCGATGGGGCCGGAACTAATCTGCATCGGTTCCTTGCTGGTGCGGTATCGCCCGAAGTCCACCATGTCGCTTCTGCCCAAGGTCACCATGCGGTGCCAGCTAAACAACATTTCCTGGGTCAGGGGCTCGGGAAATGACCGGTAGAGATGGACCATCATTTCAGAGATCCCCTGCTCACGGGGCGGTACGCGCCGCTGATCGGAAGACACCATGCCAAGCTGGCGCAGGATGGAAGACTGCACACTGTCCCGATTGAGGATTTCGCCCTCAATGGCTGATGTGGTAACAGCCTCTGCGCTCATGACTTCGACCTGGAGGCGCTGGTAATCTTCTTGTCCCAGGTGCTTGGCGGCTCCAATGGCCACTCCCGCACTCAGGCGGAACTGTTCTTCGAGCCCGGCTAGCCGCGAGCTATTCCACTCAAAATGCGGCCACTCCGCGGTTTGCCAGTTCCATGCCATGATCGATAGCCAAGCCTTTTATCAATCATTATATTTAGATATATGATCGATAGAAGAAGTTTCTATCGATCACTCGGCTCGCAGAGCCTCCACAGGATTCACCGCCGCCGCGCGCCTGGCCGGCAGATAACTGGCCAGCACCGCGGATGCCGCCAGGATCATCAGTACCGTGACGTAAGTAACAGGGTCGATCGGGCTGATCCCATATAACAGCGATTTCATGAGGCCCGCCAATCCGGCTGCCGCAACCAGTCCGATGGCCAGGCCGCATCCCGTCAGCGCCAATGCGGAGCGCACGAACATCCACCGCAACCGGCCTCTTTGCTCTCCCAGCGCCAGCCGGATTCCGATTTCGCGCGTGCGTTGGGACACCGCGTAGGAGATCACGCCATAGATGCCGATGATCCCGAGCACCAGCGCCATCGATCCGGCAATGGCCAGCATGACCAGCGTGAACGAGGTGCGAGCCAGCGACTGGCTGTATATCTCCTGCATGGTCCGCACCGATGCCAGCGGCAGGCTTGGATTCACCGACCAAACAGCTTGCTGGATCTCGCTGAGGAAAGCCTCAGTCCCGGCGCGATCACTCCGCACCGCGAAGGTCGCCCCGCGTATGGCATCGAAGGTGTTGGGCCCGTAGATACCAGGCGCCATCGAAGGCCAATACACGATCGGGGGCGCCTTCTCCTGCACGCCGTTCACGCGGACGTCCTCGACTACTCCAACCACCTCGAACCACGGCGGAGTGTAGTCGCGCAATCGCTTGCCCAGCGCAGCCGCGGGTGAGCCCCAATATTCGCGAGCAAGATTTTCGGAAATAATCACCACTGGCCTTCGCCCGTAAATGTCTGTCCAGGTAAGCTCGCGCCCGGCAACAACCCGGGTCATCAAAGTATGAAAATAACCGGGGGCGACATATCGGTACAGCCGCATGGGCGTGTCCTCACCTAATTTTTTCCCCTCAATTTCCACCCCGTTCCAGTTGGATTGGATTCCATCCATCGGCACCGCGTCCGCGAACCCCACCGAGATGACGCCCGGAATGGCGGCCAACTTGTCGACGATGTTGTTTTGCGTGCGGGTAACCAGTTGCGGGTCCGCGATCAGGGAAGGGGGGATAGAGATGCGCATGGTCTGCAGATGTTCCGCGTGCGCGAATCCGGGTTCGACATGACGCAGAGCCTGGAAGGTACGAATCATCAGCATGGCACTTACCAGCAACACCATAGCCATAGCCACCTGGGCCACCACCAGCAGATCGCGGGAGCGTTGCCGTTCCCGGCTTACGCTCGCGGTTCTTCCCGTGCCGCGCAAAGCGGTGGGAATGCGCCGCCCCACATATCTCAGAACCGGAATCGATCCGAAGAACAAGCCAGAAAAGAGTGAGAGCGCTAGAGTGAATCCCAGCGATCGGCCGTCCAGGGAAATTTCGCCCAGGCGTGGAAGATTCGCCGGACCGATGGCCACCAGGAGCCGCAGACCTTCGTAGGCGATGGCGATTCCGAGCACACCGCCGATGAGTCCGAGGGCCACGCTTTCCAGCAGCAGCTCCCACGCGATTCGTCCTCGCGAGGCTCCCAGCGCAGCCCGCACCGCAAGCTCCTGCTGCCGGCCATCCGCTCTCACCAGCAACAAATTCGCCACATTGGTGCAGGCAATCAGCATCACCACGCCAATGGTGGCCATCACCACCCACAGCACATTGCCAACGCTGCCAATGACTTCCTCTTTGAGAGGAAGAATCGCGGGCGCGATTTTCCACGTCTGCTCATAAAAGTGAGAAGGTACACCCTCCGACGGCCAGGACTCCTCCCACATAGGCAGCATCCGCCTCACGTCCGCATTCGCTTGCGCGATGGGAATCCCCGGCTTGAGCCGGGCGATTCCCTGCAGACCGAAACCAGCCAGGTGTTGCTTGTTGCGGTCAAAGGCGAACGGCGTAATCACATCGAAATCGGCATTCACCAACTCGAATCCCTTCGGCATGACGCCGACGATTTCCCGCGGCTGCGCATCGATCGCAATGCTGCGCCCGATCACGGATCGGTCTCCGCCGAAACGGCGCTGCCAGTAACCGTAACTGAGCATGATAGGTTTCGCACCATGCGGATCTTGATCAGCCGGCAGCAGCCAGCGGCCGAGGACAGGCGGCACACTGAGCGCTTGCAACACGCCGTCACTGACCGAGGCTGTGTGCACTTCATGCGGCTGGTCGACGCCGGTGACATTGGCGGTGCCCGTGTTCCACACACCCAGCGATTGAAACGTCCGATTCTGCTCAGCGAAGGTGAAATACATGGAGGAGGAGAGGCGCAGGCCACTGGAGAAGTCCGCCAACCCCGCGGCCCCGGGAGCGACCAGCCGGAGGGCTACCAACTGCTCTGCATTGGGATAAGGCAGAGGCCTGAACAGAATGCTGTTGACTACGCTAAAGACCGCGGTGTTGGCGCCGATTCCGATGGCCAGGGTCAGGATGACCGTGGCGGCGAAGCCGGGCGATTTCCCCAGACGCCGCAATACCAGTTTCAAATCCGTCCCCAGCGATTCCAGCCAGGGCAACTGCCACACCTGGCGGCTGCGCTCTTCGAGCACAGTGGCATTTCCGAAAGCGCGGCGCGCGGCCTGCTCCGCCTCTCTCCGGCTCATGCCTTCGCGCATAAACTGCTCTGTCTTTTCCTCCAGGTGAAGGCGCATCTCCTCAGCGAGGTCGTCATAGAGTGTCTTGCGGCGGAAGATACCAGGTAGCCAGTTCATGGGAAACCCTCCTAGGAAGCCGTCGACTTTCCAAGATTCAGAACCAAGGTCACGCCTTCAAACATCTGCTCAAAGCTGGAAATCTCCTGCTCCAAATGGCGCAGGCCGGCGGGAGTGATCTGGTAGGTTCTCACCCGGCGGTTAGTGGAGGAGACGCCCCACTTCGCCTTGACCAGGTTGGCCTTGAGCAGCCGCTGCAGCGCCGGATAGAGCGAGCCTTCTTCTACCTGGAGCAGATTGTTCGATCGCTGCTGGATATGTTGCACCAGCGCATAGCCGTGGGCAGGCTGGCGGCGCAGCGACTCGAGGATCATCATTTCGAGTGCTCCAGGAAACAAATCGCGGGGCGTGGAATTGGTCATAGGCCTGTTCGCTACAGGCATAGACTAAACAAGTGTATAGGTCGAGTCAAGCCCCTCCAAGATGGTAGTGCCTTCTCAGGACAAAGGGCACGGCTGAGCCGCGTGCGGAGAAACTCATCGAACGAAGGGCACGGGTTCAGCCGTGCCAATCAGACAGCGTCCGATGACGGCTTTAGCCGCTGAGGTACGGCTTTCCTTGATTCAGAACGAATTTGACCACAGCATCTACGCTGTTTCGGCTGCCATGCGGATAATTCTGACTAGGTGCCCTGAAAAGCGTACCCCAGCGGCTAAAGCCGTCTGCCGCGCATCGCCTTTACGGCACGGCTGAACCCGTGCCCTTCGTTGAGAGTTTCTTCGCACGCGGGGCTAAAGCGGTCGTCGGCCGCTGTCCAGCTTGGCACGGCTGAACCCGTGCCCTTCGTAGAGAGTTTTCCGCAACCTGTAAAGGCGTGCCCTTCTTTCGAAGGGCACGCCTTTTTTCCGTTTCTCTACCACTAAGTGAGGTTGGCTGCAGTCGCAGGTCCGCTGCTCATGGTGATGGAGCCGTTCACGCCGGAGGGGAAGAACCCGCCGGACGTGGCGTTCGCTTTGCCACCGAAAGCAAGGTAGAGAACCTCGCCCGGTGTCCTGGTCGCAGGCAACCCATTACTGGGATTGATCGAGAGCACCTGCGTTTTTTTACCCGCTGGAGGCCCGACGAGATCGGCTCCATCCAACGCAGTGGTAGGGATGTTAAGGATAGAAAGCTGCGTGCGAATGGAGGAGACGTGCTCTGCCTCGGCAGCGAGAATGCGTGCTGCCGTGGTGATGATAGCCGGTGTGGTGAGCAAACCGGCGGCGCCGCCGTACGCCGACACACCGATGTCCTCAAAGATGCGAGAAAGCTTCAGGAAGTCCGCCTGGGAGTCGAAACCAAAACCTAACGCGTTGAGGTTCATATTCGGCTTGGCGATCACCTGCGAGCCCAGCGCAGAACGCAGCAGCGTCACATGAGCCCGCTCGTCGCTGCCTATCTGCTCCACAATCTGATAAGTCAGCACCTGATTATTGGTGAAGTCGACCTTCTTCCCGCCCGAGGTAGACCATACCGCCTGTCGGGTTGGAACCGTTGGCCTCGCCGTCAACACCGATATCAAAGAGTTCGATACCTTCCCCATACAGCGCGTAGGTGTAGAACTCCGACTCCAGATATTCCAGGTTGAGTGCGAATTTCAGAACTTCGACTTCTGTCGTTGTTTGGCCTTGCGCCGGGGTGAGTCCAGCCATGGAAAGTGCTGTCACGCCCGCGGTTGCAGCGCCGATCGTCTTCAGGAAGCTGCGTCGATTGGGAGATGCGGAGACAACTTCGTCGATCAGATTTTTTGCCATGATTCCCCTCAGAGTGCGTTGATCTCTCGTTGTTGATGAACTGCCTTACGATCAAGCGATTTGACAAGTGTCCGAAAGTTACAGGCATCGACGATCAAAGCAACACCAACGATCGATTGGTGTGGCCTTCGATCGGTTCGACGTCAGGAATCGTCAATCAAGACGAAGCATGGAGACGAAGCACGGCCACACGGCCGGCGAAGCAGACAGCGGACACGAGCCGTTCGAGCTTTTTAGAATGTCCTACCTTAGCGAATTAGGTGGAGCCCGGGCGGGTCTTACCAGGGCCTGGATCCCCCATTACACGTACGCGGGAGCGTTCGACATTGGATTCATGAGAAGCAGAGAAACTTGAGTAATGGATACCGGAGACTACCTGGCAGCCATGGCCGCTTCGACCTCTTCCGCCGTGTGGGGCAGCTTTTCGGCAAAGTCGATCAGCTTTCCTGAAGCGTCGACGTAGAAAGTATCTTCGATGCGAACCCCTATCTTCTCTTCAGGAATATAGAGGCCGGGCTCAATGGTGAATACAGAGCCGATCACGAACGGTTTGTCGTAGTCATAAGGGTCGTGTACGTCGATGCCGACTGAGTGCCCGAGCGTGTGCAGAAAATACTTTCCCAGGGGCTGCCCGTGAAGGTCTTTGCCATGGCTGTTGATGTAATCGTAGGCAACCTTGTCGAGGGTGACCGCAGGGTCTGCGCGATGGTCGATGGAACCCATGGTTGATTTGCCGGCGACAAAAGCATCGCGCGCTGCCTGTTGCGCGCCGAGCACGATGTTATAGATCTCTTTCTGACGGGCGGTGAAGTGGCCATCGACCGGCATGGTGCGCGTCAGGTCGCTGGCGTACATGGAGTACTCACCGGCAGCGTCGATCACCACCACGTCCCCTGCCTCCATCGTCTTGCTGTTGGTGGAGTAGTGAAGCGTAGTCGAATTGATACCGGAGCCAACAATGGGCGGATAGCTGGCGCGTTCGCATCCTTCGGTCAGCATGGTCGCCACTTCCGTAGCGGCGACAGCTCTTTCCCGCACCCCTGGCTTGATCGCGCGCATGCCGGCGAGTTGGCCCGCGATGGAGGCGTCTGTTGCCTTCTGGATCAGGGCGATCTCCGCCGGGCTCTTGACCATGCGCAACTGCTCCGTCAGCGCGCGGACGTCGTGCGTTGGCGGCGGATCGTCGGTGCCCAGAACGGTTGCGGTAAAGCCCAGGGCTGCAGTGGCAACGCCCATATCCTGCTGGGTCCAGACTTCTTTGGCGCGCCGGCTATCCGCGCCCAGGTACTCCGCAAAAAATCCCGGCATCGCCGCCAGCGGCATCACCTCATCCACGCCCAGCAATTCCCGAGCCCCCGGAGTCGCAGCATCGGTCTTCGCCCCGGTGTACTTTTCGCGCACCGGATTGCGCATGGGCAGGAAGAGAATCTCGCGATACTTGTGCGCCGGGACAACCGTTCCCAGGCGCGTCGTCGTCGCTGGGCCGTCTGCGATCACCAGCAGCGCTCCGCCCGGCTCGTTCGAGCCCGTCAGGTAATAGAAGTCTTCGTCCTGGCGAAACTCCTGGTACTCCGCCAGCGGTTCGTGCGCGGCGAAGATCACCGCCGAACCGCCGTGCAGCTCTGCTGCAAGTTTCACCCGGCGCTGGTGATACTCGCCCATGGGGACAGAATCAAACGCGTATGCCGCCTGTACTCCCATCAGGAGCACGATCAGGGCTGCCTTGCTGCGCATCTTTACTCTCCAGTCTTTCACTTCGTGCTTGCGATCCATTCCTGCTCCCCGCGATGGAGCAACGCTGCGCGATCTTCGGGCAGAATCCAGCGTTGCTCCACCAGAGCGTCCACTGCCTTGGTGTACTGCGTGAGATAGTCCTCGCGATCGGCATAGCGTTCCGCAATTGACTTGCGCGGGTCGCCGGTCTTCTGGCGGTCAGCAGCCGTTTTCGGGAACGGGAGATACGACGCCTCGAAGGACACCCGTTGATCGGGCGCGCCAATCGAAGGATCGCGAAGATTCCAAGCCGTGTAGGTGGCGAGCGGCACGGTAATCTCCGGCAGGCGTACGCCATCGCGTTCGTTCCCGTCGGCATCGACCTGCGGCACGAGCACCGGAAATGCGGGACCGACCTTGGGCGGCTGGATGCTCAGAATGCCCTGCTGCCAGTTGGGCCCGAAGTCGAGACGATACGCCTGGCTCGCCTCGTGCGGCCGGTTCACCCCGGGAATTGCGGGCAGAGCGTACTTCTGCAGCGGCACCAGGTTTCCGTCTGCAATTTTGGGGTAGTTGTTGGGCGGCGGAAGTGTGTCGCTACGCACCCACGCGTCCATATTGGCGATCATGGAGCGCCAGAAGTAACGGACCGGCAGCGGGGATTGCGGTTCCTGCCCCAGCCCATTCCCCGTTCCCTTCCGCGGCGGGAAAGGGACGGAAAAATGCTGCAGTCCGGTGAAGTGATAGATGCGGACGTTGCCGGAAATCGAAGCGTCACGCTTTCCATCCGCGCTGATGTGAATCAGGGCCGCCACCCGTCCCCAGTATTCATAGGATGTGTTGGAGAAAAAGATCTTTGGCACCACTTTGTCAGCGACCGCCTGGTCGAGTAAACCAGCAGTCACTCCAGTGATAGGATCTGTCTCCGGTTCATCGGTAAAAGGAAAGATGTCGGTGGGAAAGAAGACCGACGAGGTGGGGCGCGCGTCGCGCGAAGGCTGGGCGAAGCGATAGTTGAAGCTGCCCCGGCCCGCTCCCGCAACGTGGGCCAGCACTCCATCGAGCGCCATCCTTCCCTCTTCATCGGCATTGAAGCCTTGATAGAGAAAGTCGCGCAGGAAGCGCCCATTCTGCGAGATGCCTTCCCCGTAAACCCGCTCGGCCGGAGTGATGGCCTCTGGATCGTGCTTGGCGTAGGAAGCAAAGTCGCGAATGGCCGCGAATCCGCCACCGGCCACAACCGGGTCGGCGGCTACGTAGACGTACTCGTAGATCTTCCCTGGCTGGAAGCCGCCCTGCAGGTGGATATACCGGTCGGAGGGAACAAGCTTGCCCTGCACGGTATGTGCGAACTGCCAGTCCGCGCGCGGAATGATGGAGCGCTGCGCCTCGCGCGAGCTGCGCACGCTGAGCACATTGCGCGGATCATCCGGCACAGCCACCGGGTATTCGTTCCCGCCGATACCCGGGTCGGTGAAGTGTCCCAGGGGAATCTCCGCCAGCGGCTCCGCGAGCATCACATCGCCACGCAGCAGCCCGGTGATGGTCTTGCCGTTTTCCTTCGCGACCGGGGCAAAGAATCGCAGCGCGTTGGGCCCCGCAGCATCCCACTGCCATCCCAAGGCCACGACCGTGAAACCGTTGCGCAGCAACCACCCGTCTCCCGCATCGTGGGCCAGGTCCTCATCGCCGCCGTCCACCAAGGCAAGGATGCGCGCATTTCCCCGGTTGGGCACCTCCAGGAGCAAGGAACCGTTGCCCTTATGCGCATCTTTCGGACGGACAGCAACGAAGTCCGCGGAAAACTCCACCTCGCCATTCTTTAGGTTCACCGCGTTGGCCAAGTCAACGATGCGCTGGTTGTGCCGATTGGCCACCGGCAGCGAGAAGTAGACCCGTCCGCTGATGCGCTCATAAGCTCCGGCATCGCCAAACACCTTGCCGTCAAGCACGCTGGTCCGCGCAGCCACATCGACCCGAAGCACCCGCGCCTGGAGAGGGGGAACACTAAGCAGCAGAGCAAGTTGAAGCAAACCTGCAGACAGCCAAAGGCGCATGCGCGCAAGCATAGCACGCGCTCCAGCTCTCTCCCCCGCCACCCGAGCTTCATCAGTCCATTCCTGGCAGCCACTGACGGGTGCCCCACACCTCGCGGATTTCCTCGCGAAGCTTGTTGGTGTTGATGAAGCTTCATGCGGCTTTCCCTAATGAAAGCCGCACACGCGATGTTGGATCGAGGCTGCGTACAGGAAATCCGGGACATCTCGCTGGTTTACCAGCGAGATGTGGGGCACCCGTCAGTGCGTGGTAGGGAGAAATCCGTATCTTGCCCTCGGATAGTGCATAATGATGGTTTCCACGCCCGAACGACCAGCGACGCAGAGAAAGGGAACCGCCCGAATGAGTGGCCAATCATCCTTTTTGCAGCAGGCCCCGGATCATCCCGAGACCTCGGCGCGTTTCGGCGATCTGCATCCGCCCTTCGACCGGCAAGCAGCGATACCCGAGGCCAATCGTTGTCTCTACTGCTTCGACGCCCCCTGCACCACCGCCTGCCCGACCCACATCGACGTTCCCCGCTTCATCAAGAAAATCGCCAGCGGTAATCTTTCCGGCTCCGCGCGCACCATTCTCGACGCCAACATCCTCGGCGCCAGCTGCGCTCGAGCCTGCCCGGTGGATGTCCTGTGCGAGGGCGCCTGCGTCATGCACCGCTTCAACAAGCAGCCGATCCAGATTGCGCGCCTCCAGCGCTTCGCCATGGACTCGCTCCACGCAAGCGGTGCTCCGCTGCCCTTCACCCCCGCACCCGACACCGGCCTCGCCGTAGCCCTCATCGGCGCCGGACCAGCCTCGCTCGCCTGTGCCGCCGAGTTGCGCCGCCGCGGCATCCGTGCCAACCTCTACGACGCGCGTCCCCTGCCCGGAGGTCTCAACACCTACGGCGTCGCCGAATACAAACTGCCGCTGATAGAAAGCCTGCGCGAAATCGAAATGCTCTCCCAGCTTGGCGTGGAATTCCACTTCGAGACCATGATCGATGCCCAAGTGCTGGCGGACCTCGAGCGCACCCACGATGCCATCTTCCTGGGCATCGGCCTGGGTGCAATCCACCAGCTAGGCGTGCCCGGCGAACAACTGCCCGGCGTGACCAACGCCCTTGATCTGATCGCCGGCTACAAGTCCGGAAAGCTCACGCGCGTGCCGCAGCGCGTAGTCGTCGTCGGAGCCGGAAACACCGCCATCGACGCCGCCATTGCTTCTGTCCGGCTGGGCGCCAGCGATGTGCACATCGTCTATCGCCGCGGTGAAGAGCAGATGTCGGCCTTTACCTTTGAGTACGAGCACGCCCGGCTCGAGGGAGTGAAGTTCCTGTGGCATGTGCAGCCCGCGCGCATATTCGGCCGCGAAGCCGTGGAAGGCATGGAGCTGATCCAATTGGCGCCCACCGCCGATGGCTCGATCATCCAGCAACCCGGCACGGAATTTCGCCTGCCGGTGGACCTGGTCGTCCTGGCCATTGGGCAAGGGACGCAAAACAGCCTGCTCGAAGCACTGGCCAACGGAGCCGCGAAGCTGCAACTGCAGCGTGGACGCATCGTGATTGACCGCGCCACCGGCCAGACCTCGCACCCTAAATTTTTCTCCGGCGGCGACTGCACCAATGGCGGCCGCGAAGTGGTGGATGCAGTAGCAGACGGAAAACGCGCGGGCATCGGCATCGACGCGTGGCTGGAGGCCAAACTTGCCCGAGCGTAATCCAACCCTGGCCACCACCTTCTGCGGCATCCCATGCCTCAATCCCTTCTGGCTCGCCTCCGCTCCGCCAACCAACTGCGGCGAGCAGATCATGCGCGCCTTCGACGCAGGCTGGGGCGGCGCCGTGTGGAAGACCATCGGCGAGCCCATCACCAATGTCAGCTCCCGCTACTCCTCTATCGATTGGGAGGGCCGGCGCATGATGGGCTTCAACAACATCGAGCTCATCTCCGACCGCCCCATCGAGGTCAACCTGCAGGAGATGGCCGAAGTCAAGCGCCGCTACCCAAAGCACGTAGTCATCGCTTCGTTGATGGTCGAGAGCAAGCGCGAAGTCTGGCACGACATTGTGCAGCGCGCGGAAGACGCCGGCGCCGACGGCCTGGAGCTAAACTTCGGCTGCCCCCACGGCATGAGCGAGCGCGGAATGGGCTCGGCAGTGGGACAAGTGCCCGAATACTGCCAGCAGATCACGGGCTGGGTAAAGGAGAAGGCGCGTACGCCGGTGATCGTGAAGCTCACGCCTAACATCTCCGACATCCGCATGCCCGCGCGCGCAGCCAAGCGCGGGGGCGCCGATGCGCTCTCCGCTATCAACACCATCAATTCCATTACCGGGATCGACCTCAACACCTTCCAGCCCAACCCCAACGTCGACGGCAAAAGCTCCCACGGCGGCTACTGCGGCCCGGCGGTCAAGCCTATCGCGCTCAACATGGTGCAGCAGGTGTTGTCTGACCCTGCAGGCGCGCTGCCTCTCTCCGGCATCGGTGGTGTCGGCAACTGGCAAGACGCAGCGGAATTCATTCTGCTGGGTTGCGGCACGGTGCAGGTGTGCACCGCGGCTATGCACTACGGCTACCGCATCGTCGAAGACATGCAGGATGGCCTGCTAGCCTGGATGGCGGAGAAAGGCTTCGCCACCATCGACGACTTCCGCGGCCGCTCGCTCAACACCGTAACCACCTGGAACCAGCTCAACCTGAATTACCAGATCGTGGCCCGCATTCACGAGGACCTGTGCATCGGCTGCCAGCTTTGCTACACCGCCTGCTGGGACGGCGCGCATCAATGCATCCACCTCGATCGCACTGCGCCCGCACCCGATACCACGCGCACACCCGCCATGGTCACCGCGGAAGCGGCGCGCCGCATCACCACCACGCCCATTCCCAAGCTGGATGCAGGCGGCCCGGGCCATACGAATGCCATCACCCCGCTGGAGCGGATTCCGCGGGTGGATGAACATCACTGTGTCGGTTGCAATCTCTGCTCGCTGGTCTGCCCGGTGGATGGCTGCATCACCATGGAGCGCGTCGACAACGGGCTCCCCCCGCAGACCTGGGCCGAGCGCACCGCGGAAGTTGCGCAAGCCAAAGCATAGCGACGCCGGAGAAATACAAACGCTTTATGGCCACCCTCATCCAAAATGGCACCGTCGTCAACGCCGACGGGCAACACAAATCCGACGTCCTCTTTGACGGCGAGACCATCCAGCAAGTCGCCCCCAATATTCCCGCCGACGGGCACACTGTAGTCGATGCGACCGGTCTGCTCGTGATGCCCGGCGGCGTCGACGTGCACACCCATCTCGATATGCCCTTCGGCGGCACCGTATCCGCTGACGATTACCGCACCGGCACCATCGCCGCAGCCGTGGGCGGAACGACCACCGTCATCGACTTCGTCCTGCAGTCTCGCGGCCACACCATGGCCGAGGCCCTCGAAACGTGGCTGGCCAAAAGCGACGGCAAAGCGTGCATCGACTTCGGACTGCACATGGCCGTAACCGACCTTGGACCGGGCGACGGTGCGCAGGGCCTGGCCGAGATGGAAACCATGGTGCAAAAAGGCATCTCGTCCTTCAAGCTCTTCATGGCTTATCCCAACGTGCTCATGATCGACGACGGGCTGATGTACAAGGTCATGCACAAGGCCGGACTGCTGAACGCGCTCTGCTGCGTGCATGCCGAGAACGGCGCTGTAATCGACGTCGTCGTGGCGCGCATGCTGGCCGAGGGCAAAACCGAGCCCCACCACCACGCGCACAGCCGGTCGGCCCATGCAGAGGCTGAAGCCACACACCGCGCCATCGCCATCGCGCACATCGCCGGCGCTGCGGTGTACATCGTGCATCTCTCCAACGAAGATGCTCTGCGTGAGCTCAAGCATGCGCAGCAGCGCGGCCTGCATGCCTTGGCGGAGACCTGCCCGCAGTACCTGGTGCTCTCGCTCGAAGAGCAAATGCCCGGCAAGAGCTGGGAAGAGGCCAAGTACGTCTTCACCCCGCCTCTGCGCAAAAAGCACAACCAGCCTGCGCTGTGGAAGGCGCTCGAGGACGGCTCCTTGTCTGTCGTCTCCACCGACCACTGCCCCTTCCGCTTTGCCGACCAGAAGTCGCTGGGCAAAAACGACTTCAGCAAAATTCCCAACGGCGGCCCGGGCATCGAGAACCGGCTGCAGATCCTCTGGCACTTCGGCGTGGTCCAAGGCCAGCTCACCCCGCAGAGGTTTGTCGAGCTCTGTTGCACCGCGCCCGCCCGCATCTTCGGCATGCCGACGAAGGGCGTGATCGCACCGGGCAAAGACGCCGACATCCTGCTTTGGGATCCCAAGGCCTCCTACACCATCACCGCCGCGACCCAATGCATGGCCACGGACTACTCCATGTTCGAAGGCTGGAAAGTTTCAGGCAACGCCCGGCACGTCTTCTCTCGCGGCGAGCTGGTGGTAAAAGACGGCAAGTGGATTGGCACGACAGGCCGCGGCCGGTTCCTCCAGCGTGAAGCCAATGCCGGAGGCTTCGCCTGATGCTCACCCCGAGCACCGGCACAACTGCAACTATGGCCGGTGCGGACTCGCACCTGTACAACGCCGACCTGGCGCCCACCACCCCTGCCCAGCGCACCTGGACCACTTACAACTACATCGCTCTGTGGTTCTCCATGTCCATGGAGGTCACCACCTACATGCTGGCCTCCTCGCTGATTGCCGGCGGCATGGATTGGAAGCAGGCGCTCTTCACCATCCTTATGGGCAACCTGATCGTGCTCCTGCCCATGCTGCTGAACGCGCATGCCGGCGCCAAGTACGGCATTCCCTACCCCGTTTTTGTGCGTGCCAGCTTCGGCGCTTTGGGAGCGAATATTCCTGCGATGCTGCGCGCCCTGGTGGCGTGTGGATGGTTTGGCATCCAGTCCTGGTTAGGCGGCCAGGCGATCGCGGCCATGATCCACGTCGTGTGGCCGGCGACAGCCAACATGCCCGTCGTCTTGTGGTCGAGCTTTCTCGGCTTCTGGCTGCTCAACATGTTCGTCGTGTGGTGTGGGGTGGAGTCGATTCGCTTCCTGCAGAGCTTCTCCGCGCCCTTCATGCTGGTGATGTCGCTCACCCTGCTTTTCTGGATGCTGCACAAGGCCGGCGGCTTTGGCCCCATGCTTTCGGCACCCAGCCGCTTCCACTCGACCGGCAGCTTTCTGCATTTCTTCTTTCCCTCGCTGACAGCGATGGTTGGTTATTGGGCAACGCTCTCGCTCAACATTCCCGACTTCACCCGCTATGCCAAGTCGCAGGACTCGCAGATTGTCGGCCAGGCCTTTGGCTTGCCGGTGGCGATGACTCTGTATTCGTTTATCGGCATCGCTTGCACCTCGGCCTCGGAAATCATCTTTGGTGAGCCGATATGGTCGCCCATCACCCTGTTGGGACGCTTTCATCAGCCGGTCGCGGCGTTGCTGGCGTTGGTTGCCGTGTTGGTGGCGACGCTGAATGTAAACATCGGCGCCAACGTGGTCTCGCCTTCCAATGATTTTTCTAATCTCGCGCCGCGCTTGATCAGCTTTCGTACCGGCGGCCTCATCACCGGCTTTCTCGGCCTGGCCATGATGCCCTGGAAGCTGATGAGCACCTTCGGCACTTACATCTTCGGCTGGCTGGTGGGCTACTCTGGTCTGTTAGGCCCGGTAGCCGGCATCATGGTAGCGGACTACTTCCTCATCCGGCACACGCGTCTGGACGTCGCCTCCCTCTATCATCGCGGAGGCCCGTACGAATACACCCGCGGCTTCAATCCCCGCGCCGTCGTGGCGCTGGTGGCCGGCGTCTTTGTAGCGCTCATCGGCTTAGCGGTGCCGCCTCTGCGCTTTCTGTATGACTACGCCTGGTTCGTCGGCTTCTTCCTCGCAGCAGCCCTCTACTATTTCCTGATGCTGCGCTTCAAACCCTTAACCACGGCCCTAATTACGGTTGAAGAATAGGACGGGTGCCCCACGTTCGCCCACCAGATCGATCCGCAGAGTTTTGGTTTTGTATCAGGGCACGACTTTTAGTCGGGCCCTGATACAAAGCGTTAGAAGCTCCCTATGCTCACCAGATAGTGCACCGGTTGACGGGAGCCATCGGCTGGCCAGTCTTACAGGCAAAGGCCTTCTGGAACTCGGGAAGATTCAACACCACTCCGTTGACCCGAAACTTCGCCGGCGAATGCGGATCTGTCTCTACATCCAATCGCATATCCTCGGGGCGAATGTTTTCGCACCAGTGCTGTCCAAAGGCGACAAAGAACTGCTGATCGGGAGTCAACCCTCCATACTCCGCGCTCCCCTTCTGGTTGAGGTCCACGCCCGCCTTCTGCGCACGGTCGAGATAGGCGAGAAACGCCAGCTTCAGCCCGCCAAGATCGGCAATGTTCTCGCCCAGGGTAAGTTTTCCGTTGACGTGCAGATCGTCCACAGCCACAAAGCCGTTGAACTCATTCACCACGCAATCGGCGCGCTGGGTAAATTGCTTGCTGTCCGCCGCCGACCACCAATCTTCAAAATTCCCCTTGCCATCAAACTGCCGCCCCTCATCGTCAAATCCGTGCGTCAATTCGTGACCGATGACACTGCCTACGCTGCCGTAGTTCACCGCATCGTTCTGGCTGCGATCAAAAAATGGAGGCTGCAGGATCCCGGCAGGAAAGTTGATGTTGTTCATCTGTGGACTGTAATACGCATTGACCGTGGGCGGGCTCATATCCCATTCGCCGCGGTCCACCGGCTTGCCGATCTTGGCAATGTCGCGCTTTTCTTCAAAGGCAGCCGCACGCAGCGCGTTGCCCAATGCATCGCCGCGAGTAACGCTCAGGGTGGAGTAGTCCCGCCACTTATCGGGATAACCGATCTTGTTGGCCACCGCATGCAGCTTCTCTTCCGCCCGCGCCTTGGTGGCCGCGCTCATCCAGTTCAGCTGCTCGATATCCCGTCCCATGGCCGCTTCTACATC
This sequence comes from uncultured Acidobacteriaceae bacterium, assembly GCA_963743365.1. Taxonomy (GTDB): domain Bacteria; phylum Acidobacteriota; class Terriglobia; order Terriglobales; family Acidobacteriaceae; genus PALSA-350. Next base: position 311,706 of record CAVUQE010000028.1, on the reverse strand, counting down.
TTGCGTCAATTTCAGCGTGCGCTCCTTGTCTTCCGGACTAAACCGCTGCGCCACGTACACCTGCCCTAATGCCTCTCCTAACGCGTCGTCCGTGTCGGAGACACAGCGCTTCCACCTGGGCTTTTGCTCCGGTTGCCCATCCAGCACCTTGCCATAGAAGTCGAACGACTCCTTATCCAGGGCCTGCGGCAAAGCCGTGCTCGGCAGATGATGGATCAGGGCCCACCGCAGGTATGTCTTCCATTCGTCCAGGCTGGTGTTTTCCAGCAGTTCGTTCAACCCGGTAAAGTAAGCGGGCACCGTCACGTTCAACGATTCCACCGGGGGCGCATGCACATCGCGCAGAAATCGAGTGAAGTTGAAACTGCTGTCGAATTTCGCCAGCTTCATCATGTGGTACAGGCTCGCGGGATCGCGGCGCTCGACATTGCTGAGCGAATAGCCGGCAAGCGCTGTCTCCAACTTCAACACGGTATCCGCATCCTTCGCTGCCTGCTCCTTCGTTTCCCCCAGCAGTGCAAACATCCGCGCCACGTGCGCCACATATTGCTTGCGCAGCTCGACGGACTTGTCATCCTTGCGCTCGTAGTACCCCTTTTCCGGCAGACCTAAATCTGTCTGGTCCACCGACGCAATCTGTTGCGTGGCGTCTTTGTAATCCTGTTGGGAACCGAAGGAGAAAAGTGAAGTGACTCCGATCCCATCCAGGTACGCCGTCAACTCCGGCAGCTCATCTTTCGACGTAAGCGCTGCGATACGATCCAGTAGTGGTTGCAGTGGCTTGAGTCCCGCCTCGTTTATGGCATCCACATTCATGCAGCTGGCATAGTAGTCGCCGATCTTCTGTTCATTCGGCGAGCGTTCCGCGCCGCCCGCAGCGGCCTTTTCCAGGATCGTCTTCAGCACCAGTTGGTTTTCATCCATAAGCTGGCTGAACCGGCCATAAGCAGATTCGTCCTGGGGAATCGGGTTCTGCTTTAGCCAACTGCCGCACGAATACTGATAGAAGTTCACGCAGGGGTCGACACTGGTATCCATCAGCTTGGGGTCGAGCGCACGCATCGGTTTCGCCTGCGTTGCCTGCTGCTGCGCCGAAGCAGATATCGCCGGCAGCAGAGCTCCCATCAACAATAATCGCGTAACCCAAACTGGCATGCGTCCTCACGAGCCTCCCGGATGGTACTCCCGCTCCGTGTGGCCCTTCAATTGATCCCGATAGAAGTAAACCTCGCGCAGATTCCCCGTGCTGTACCGCTCCACCTGATCGTTGAAGTGGGGCGACTGCGGATGCCCGCTTTCCCCGCCCGCCGTGACGGCTCGCGCGTGCACTTTATCCCCAAACTCCACCACGGCGACAAAACTATTGCCGCCGGTCCCGTACCACTTCTTTGTTCCCGTGGCCCTGCCCGTTTCCTCCGCGGTATACGGCCTTGCCGAGAACGAAGCCAGCGAGCCCCACTTGGAATACGTGAAGCCCACCGGACTGCTCGGCTTGGCATCGTCGAAGCGCTGCACGATATCCCCGTTCAGGCGCTGATAGCGATTGATCTCACCCCACGGCGTCTGCCACTTGCCAAAATCCGCTGTCAACTTGTCGGAGGCCGTGGCCAGCGCCTTCAGAGCCACATCGTCCGGCACCGAGGGCGCAGCAAACTCGTCTTCATTAGACGTGGGATGGCCCCCACTGGCTCCAGCCGCCTTGGCGATTTCCTGCCCCCAGAAAATAGCCAGCGAAGTCGCCACCGAATCCACGCCCCAGCGCAGATCCCATCGCTGCAGCACCCCCATCTGATCGGCCAATGCAGTCCTGGTTTCCGAATTCGCCGGCAGATTCGCCCAAGCCCGCTTCAGCCCTGACAGAGGTTTGATAAACCAGGGCAGATAGCTGTCATAAGCCGCGGCCATCAACGAATCCAGGGTGAAGTCCTTCTTGCCCTGCAGCAGACGCATCGCGTGCAGACCCCGCGCCGATTCCGTGCCCGTTTCCACATAAGCCGGGTAGTCCCGCTTGCGCAGGCTGCTCTCCCCCGCACCGTTCCACGGAGAATCGTTCACGTTGAAGAGGTATCCACTCTCCGGATCCAGCAGGTGCGGCGACTCCTCGACAGTCAGCAGCCCTTGCCACTCCGTTGCCGGGTTACTTCCGTCCACCGGCTTGGTGAAATCGAACCTGGTGTCTCGGCGGGGAATGAAGTTGCCGTGGAAGTAGGCGATGTTCCCATCCGCGTCAGCATAGACGGTGTTGTTGGACGAGTTCGCCTCCAGCGCCATCGTCTGCAGGTAATCCTTGTAGTTCTTGGCTTTGGTCCTCAGGTAGGACTGCGTCAGCGCTTCCACCGGCTTCTGCATCAACCGGATCGTGACCCACTTGCCGTCCTGTTCGCGAATCACCGGACCGTGATGGGTGAAGTACGCGGTGAACTTCTTCTCCGCCATGCCGTGTTCGGTGCGATAGGGCACGGTGATTTGTTTCTCGATGACCGGCCGCTCCTCGTCCCCGTATTTGTAGTAGTAATGTCCGTCTTTGCTGCTCACCGTTTCCAGGTACTCATCGACTGCGTCCACTCCGCTCGAAGTGTGCATCCAGCCCACCCGGTCGTTGAAACCCTGGTAGATAAAGAACTGGCCCCAGGTCACGGCTCCGTAAGCATCGAGCCCTTCTCCGCTGACCATCTGTAACTCTGACCGAAAGAAAAACGAAGTATGCGGATTGATCAGCAGCAGCGAATGATGCTGCACCGTGTTGGAGGGAGCAATGGCAATGCCATTCGATCCACCTGGCTCCGGGTCGGGCTCGTCCATTAAGGAGGCGACGTTCTTTCGGCCGCCATAAAATGCTTCCAGTTTCTTTAGGTCCACTCGCTCGAAGTCGCCCCCAATGCTGCCCTCGGAAAACGAAAGCGCCATCCAGGGTTCGAAGTGTTGTATTACCCGCGGCTTCACCTGCGGATGTTTTGCGAGATAGAAATTAGCCCCATCGGCAAACGCATCCATCAGCTTCCGCAGCCACTCCGGGCTATCCGCGTAATCCTTCTTCAAGACCTCGGGATCGATGAACATCTTCATGCGCAGGTCCTGATAAACCTTGGCCTCGCCCTCTGTCTCGGCCAACCGTCCCATGGCATTCAGGTAGTTGGTCTCGACCCGGTTGAAGTCGTCTTCGCACTGCGCGTAGATCATGCCAAAGACGGCATCCGCATCGCTCTTGCCGTACACATGCGCGACTCCCCAATCGTCCCGGACAATGGTGACGTTCTTCGCCTCCGTCGCCCACCGATGCGCGGCAGTCTCCGCGCGGCAAAGCATGCTCCACATCGCAATCGCGATCAGCAAAACGCTCTTTTTCATTGGCTCACTGCTCGTGCTTGAAATCGCATCATGTAAATGGTAGCCGCTGCCACCAGGCTGGGGATGACCAGCATCAGCAGTCCGGGCTGGTAGGCTCCGGTGTAGTCTTTGGCCAGACCCATCGCGAAGGGGCCAACGAAGCCACCGAGAATTCCGATGGTATTCATGGCCGCAATGCCAGCGGCGGCGGATCGGCCATGGAGAAAGCTGGTAGCCAGCGCCAGGAGCGGTCCTTGCAGCGCGTAGTAACTGACCGATGCAAGAGCCAGCGCCGGGACAGCAAGAAATGGCGCTATCGACAGTCCACCGATCAGGTAGCACACGCACATAATCAGAAGAGGAACAAAGACATGGAAGTAGCGTTCCTTGGTGCGGTCAGAATGCATGGCATTGAGAATCATGCTGGGAGCTCCCAACAAACTCATGCCAGCCACCAGGAAACCCACATCGCGATTGTTGAAAGCTGTGAGTGTCTTGAGGATCAACGGAGCGGAAAACGTGTATGCGTAGCTGCAGGTAAGCATGCACAGAAAGACCAGGCTTACCTGCCACACACGGTGATCAAGCAGCGCGCGCCCGAAATGGACTCCGTGGCCATCGCCGGTTGCGCTCTTGCTTAAATCATGGATAATCCACTCCCGCTCAGCCTCCGTGAGCCACTTGGCGTGGGCGGGACCGGCCGGCAGGTAGAACAGAAAGACAAGGCTCAGCAGCACAGCGGGCAGGCCTTCGACCAGGAACAGCCACTGCCATCCGGCCAGTCCAGCCTTGCCTTGAAGATCAAGAAGGGCTCCGGCGATCGCGCCCGAGAGCACTGAGCCGAGCGGTAGCGACACGTAAAAGCGGCTGATCGCACGGGCCCGCATGTGCACGGGAAACCATTGCGCAAGATAGAAGATCACGCCCGGGAAAAACCCCGCCTCCGCCATGCCCAGCAGGAAGCGCATGACATAGAACTCGAGAGGCGTCTTGACGAACATCATGCCCATCGCCAGCAGTCCCCAGGTGAGCATGATGCGGGCGAACCAGCGTCGCGCGCCCACGCGATAGAGCAGCAGGTTGGATGGAACCTCGCACGCGGCATAGCTCACGAAAAACAAGCCGGCGCCGAATCCGTAGATCGACGCGCTGAAATGCAGATCGCGATTCATCTGCAGCGCCGCGAAGCTGATGTTCACGCGGTCCATGTACGCGGTCCCGTAGCCCAGGGCGAGCAGCGGAATCAGCCGCCACCCGGCCTTGCGCAGCGCCGCGCGCCCAACCGCATCATCCATTGGCAGGGACACGCGGGCGGGCATCAGCGGCTCGGTGGCAGACATAGAGCACCTATGAGACGAGTGAGGAGAGAATACCATCCGCCCAAAAGGCCGGAGAGCCAGCGTGCCGTGCCCGCGGCTAAACCCGAAACAGTTAGTGCTACGCGGAGCCGCTCGGCTTGAAAGCCGAGCTCCCCCGCATGAATGCGGGGGCTCCCACCATTCTTGTAAGCTCGGTGGGAGCCCCCTGCTTCAGCAGGGGGAGCGAGTGCTTCAGCATTCGCGGAAAAAGTTCCACTCCATCCATTGGGCTTTAGCCCCGGCCACGTGTCCGTCCTCGCCCACAGACTTCTCCCCCTTCCCCATCAACCAAGCACCCTGCATCGTAGAATGAACCCCGGAGGAACCCGCTTGATGGCAAGTGCCACGGAGCCTGCCTGGTTCACAGCCGGAGACGTGGACGGCTTCTTCGGACTCTTCTTCAGCGGCTTTCCTGACCTGCTCCTGATCGTAGGCCTCGCCCCCATCTGCGGCTTTCCCCTCAGCTTTGTTGCCAGCCGCATCCTGCCCGGCGCGGCGATCTCCGTTCTGGCGGGAAACCTCTTCTACGCATGGCAGGCGCGCCGCCTCGCGCGCAGGGAAAACCGCAGCAACGTCACCGCCGTCCCCTTCGGCATCAATACGCCCACCATCTTCGCCTACGTCTTCCTCATCATGGGGCCCATCTATACCCGGACCCACGATGCAAACCTGGCCTGGCACGCCGGCATCTTTGCCAGCCTGATGAGCGGCATCGTGCAAACCGTGGGAGCCTCGTGCACCGATTGGCTGCGCCGCAGCACACCACGCGCCGCCTTACTCTCCCCGCTAGCCGGCCTGGCGCTTGCCTATCTCTGCCTGGGCTTCATCTTCGGAGTCTTTCAGCAGGCAGCCATTGCTCTGCTGCCCATGCTCGTCCTGTTCACCCTCTATGGCTCGCGACTCCGGCTTCCCTATCGTGTGCCGCCGGCTCTCTTCGCCATCGCCCTCGGCGCGGCCCTGGTGGCGGTGCTGCGCTGGATGCACATCTACACCGTGCCTATGCCCACGGTGCCGGCAGTGAAACTCTATCTGCCGCACGCGGTGAATGTATTCGTGCTCTTCACCCAGCATGCCTACTGGCCTTATCTCTCCATCATCATCCCGCTGGCCGCGCTGGATACTCTGGGCTCGCTGATGATTCTGGAAAGCGTCAAAGTTGCCGGCGACGATTACGCAACCAGGCCCTCTCTCCTGATGAATGGCCTGGGCACGCTGACGGCTGCTTGCCTGGGTAGTCCCTTTCCCACAACACTCTACCTCGGCCACGCCGCGCACAAAGCCAACGGCGCCCGCTCCGGTTATTCGGTGCTGAACGGCCTGGTCACGCTGTTGCTTTGCACCACGGGAATCCTGCCCATGGTGCTCCGCTTTGTGCCTTTGGAGGTGGCCGCGCCGGTCATCCTCTGGTTCGGCCTGATCACCGTCGCGCAAGCCGTCGTCGAAGTACCAGCCCACCAGGCCATCGCCGTCATCCTCGGGCTGATTCCCGCGCTCGCACAGTGGGCCACAAGCATCGCGGACACGGTCGCGCGCAAAGCCGGCAGCAGCCTGATGGAAATCGCACCCCGCATGGGCGGCGATTTAGCCATGGGAGGATTGATCGCGCTAGGGCAGGGATCGCTCCTGACCTCGATGGTTTGGTCCGCGGCGCTGGCCTTCATCATCCAGCGCCGCTTTGTGCCTGCAGCCGGCTGGTTGGCAGCGGCCGCCGGCCTTTCCGCAATCGGCGTCATCCACGCCTATTCGCTCTCCTCCAACGGCGTGGAAAGCCGCATCGGCTGGTGGGTCGCGCCAGACTTCACCCTCGCCTACGCGGCCGGCGCAGCCTTCTCGCTCGCGTGCGCCTGGTATGCGCATACCGGGCGAACGGAATATCTCGACCCGGAAACATTCGCGGTCACTGAATAAGAAAGGAAGGAATTCATGGAACGTCGCACTCTGCTGAAGACTCTTTCTACCGCCGCTGCTGTGGGCGCCGTCACCAGCCTTGGCCGCGGACCCTCCCTCTCCGCCGAAGCCGCTTCCGGCATCGTCCAGACGATGGGAAGCGGAGGTCCGCTGGCGCAGGCCAAAGACGCGGCTCGCCGGGGAATGCCGCCGCTAAAAATCACCGACGTCAAAATCATCGCCACCGCGCCCTCCGGCTCCAACTGGACCATCGTCAAGGTGGAAACCAGCGAGCCCGGACTCTACGGCCTGGGCGCAGCTACCCACCAGGAAATTCCGCAGGCCGCACAGGCCTACATTGAAAAGCGCCTGAAGCCCTTCGTGATCGGCAAGAACTGCGACGAAATCGAAGACATCTGGCAGTCCGCGTACCTGCAGGAATATTTCCGCTCGGGCCCGGAAGGCAACGACGCGTTGAGCGGCATCGATGGCGCGCTGTGGGACATCCTGGGCAAGCGGCTCGGCGTTCCCGTCTATCAACTGCTGGGAGGCAAGGTGCGCGCCGCTGTGCCGCTCTATGGCCACGCCGCGGCGTTGACCCAGAGTGAGCTGAACGACCAGGTGCAAGCCTACATCGAGAAAGGCTACCAGGTGGTGCGGGTGCAATTGGCAGTTCCCGGATGGTCCGGTTATGGCGTGGGCGGCGCCAAGACCTCCGCCGCCGTGCAGGCTCTGCGCCCGGACGGCGTAACTCCTTCTCCGGTCTTCGATGCCGGACGCTACCTTACCACCACCATTGGCATGTTCGAGGCCATACGCGCCAAGTTCGGCTTCGATGTCGGCCTGGTACACGACATTCACGAGCGGCCGGCGCCTAACCAATCCATCGAGTTATGCCGGGCCGTCGAGCAGTACCGGCCCTTCTACATGGAAGATCCGCTCTCGCCTGAAGATGTAGGTTGGTTCCAGATCTTCCGCCAGGAAACTTCGGCGCCGCTGGCCATGGGAGAACTATTCGTCAACCGCAATGAGTGGCTAAGTCTGGTTGCGAACCGGTGGATTGACTTCATCCGCATCCACCAATCCTCGGTGGGCGGACTGAACATGTGCCGCAAGATCGCGCATTGCTGCGAGTTCTTCGACGTGCGCACAGCCTGGCACGGACCGAACAATGTAGATCCGATCGGTCACTGTTACAATTTACACCTGAACCTCGTTACCCCCAACTTCGGCATTCAGGAGGAAACATTATTCGACGAGAAGACGCGCGAGGTGTTCCCCGGAACTCCGGAGATTCGCAAGGGCTACATGTACTCCAACGACAAGCCCGGCTTTGGTATCGACATCGACGAGAAGGCAGCCGCGCGTTATCCCTACACCAAAGACTTCGAAGATCGCGGAAACGACCGCATGCTCGATGGAACCATCGTCCGCCCATAGCACCTGATCTAGGGTTGCCCGGAATAAATCTCTTTTTAGCGAGCTATGGGTACCAAATGATACCTAAGTAACAACAGTAACAAGCGATTAAAAGCGCAGGAAGCGCAGAAACCATCCCGCGGGCAACCTTCGTTGGCATCTAACGGAGACATGAAGAAGCTACTGCTATGCACTTTCATCGCCCTCTTTACGGCCTCTGCATATGCACAGCCGTACTACCACCATCGCCGTTATCACCATCACCACCACCACTACTACCACCATCGCCATGCTGTGATCATTGTGCGGTAGAGGGTCGCTGGTTCAATCACCTGGCGTGAGGATCAAAAGAAAAAGGGCTGCCTCGAGGAGAGGCAGCCCTTGACACTTACGACCTTAGTTAATGGTTAGGGTAAAGGTGGTCGAGCCGGTGATGTTCGCATTGCTGCTATCCGTCGCAGTGACGGTAACAGTATAGGTCCCGGACGGAGCACCTCCACCCGTTCCTCCACCGCAACCGAGTCCTGCGCCGACGCTCAGGAACACCAGCATCATTAGCGCTACCGGCCACCTCTTTCTTCGGATACCCGGTATGAGAAGCAGGAGCAAGCAGCCGGCGACGGTGCCGCCTGCGATCGCTATCTGGCCGGCTGGCGTCTTGCGCACGTTACCCGCCGGGCCTTTGCGGAGGTTTCCGCTGGCAGCGACCGTGGTGATCGTCAACGTCGTGGTCGCGGTTCCATTCACCGCCAATGGCACACTCGAGCTGCCGAACGCACCGTCCACGTTCAGCGTGCTGGGCCCTGAGGCGACCAGGTTAACTGTTCCCGAATACCCGCCGGTCGAAGTGAGCGTGATCGTCGAGGTGCCGGTGTTGCCCGGCGACGGCGACGAGATCGTCATGTTGGTGGCCGCAACCGTGATGCCCGGGTTCGTGACCGCTACGGTTGTCGTTCCTGAGGAGGTAGCGTTGTAGCTATCTCCACCATAGGTAGCCGTAATCGTATCCGTGCCGGCTACGAAGCCGAGCGATGCCGCGGTCGTAACCGTCAGGGTTGCGGTCGCCGTGTTCCCTGACGCCAGGGTCACTTGCTTGACGGTGCCGATGGTCGTCCCGGCGGTCGTGAACGTAACCGGTCCGGTGAGCGTCCCCGCAGTCTGACCCGACACCGTAGCCGTCAGAGTCAGGCTGGCTCCAATGGCAAACGATGTAGGACTGGCCACCACCGCGGTGGTGGTGGTCTGTGTTCCTGAGGACACCACCGTCACCGAAACGCTGGAGCTGGAGGACATGGTGTAGTTGGAATCTCCCGAGTAGGTAGCCGAAACGACGTGGGTACCTGCACTGGGAAAGTCGGTCTTGAATGTCGCGGTGTAAGGCGACGCGGTGGAAAGGGTGGAGACCGGCGTCTGCGCGACATTATCCACGGTAAACGTCACCGTCCCGGTTGGTCCTGTCGCGCCGGCTGTGTTCGGTGTGACCGTCGCGGTGAAAGTGACGGCCTCCGCAATCGCCACAGAGGTTCCTGGGGATACGGTGAGGGCCGTCTTGGTGCCGGTGGCGGCTACCTGGGCGGCAAACGCAGTCGCCAGGTTGTTAGCGTCAACCGATCCGATGCCGGTCGCTTGATCGTACCCAGTCCCGGCTGCGTAACCAATAACCGGGTTGGAACCCGTCGGGCAATTGGGCGAACCGGCCGTGCAGGGCACCTGGTTGTTGCCGGTTGTGATGTCGTGAAAAGCCGACGCATAGGTAGTCGCATTCGACGCCAACTTGTAGAGGGTTGGGTTGATGTTTCCTAGCCCACCGCCAGTAGCCAGCTTCTGTTCAATAACCGCCAGAAGACCGGCAAACTCCGGGGCCGCAAAGGAAGTCCCGCCCGCTAGAGCGAGGAAGTCGTCATTGTCCGACTGGCCTGGATCGGATACACGAAAACTAGTCGCCTGGCAGCTGGAAACGTAGGCATTCGGGCTTCCAGCCGTAGTCACCTGCGTGCAATAGATGTAGCTGTCGTGGTCCGGAGAAGCATCGAGCGAAATATCCGGCACATCGCGATGGCTATCGGCTGGAATGTTGGGCACGCCGGTCTGCCAGCTGGGCTTGGCAAATAGCGCGCTCGCGCCGCCGCCGCCCGCGGAAAGGCCCCCTCCCTGAGAGATGGCGAACGTGGTATCGTTCCACGCCATCTCCGGAATATACGACTTGGCGGAGGTAAGCACGTCGTTGGAAACGCTGCCGCTGCCGTTTGCACTCCAATACGTACCGGCGCCGGTCTGCGGGGCGGCGGCTGTGCCATCACCCATGAATTCGGTGCCACCCGCGTCGGTAACGTAGGCACTGCTTCCCGGATAATCGACAGCCAACCCCTGCGTCGCCGACGTAATGGTCTGCGTGGAACTGTCATCGCAGTCTGCCGCGCCGGTATCGCCGGCGGCCAGTACAACGGTCTGCCCCTGGCTGTTTGCCTGCTCCAGGAGGCTCTCGGTCGCGGTGATCGCTGCCGTCTCATAGCTCGCCTCGCAAGCACCATAGCTTTGGCTGATGATGGGAACGGTGATGCCGTTGATCGTGTTCTGGATTGCATACTGGAGCGAAGTCCCAACATCCCCCGAATTCACCAGGATGACCGTCGCCCCGGTTGCTACACCACCCGAATACTCAAGATCCAGATCGGTTTCAGACAGGTCGTTGGAAGCCGCTCCGGCAGCGACGGACAAGGGCGTTGTGCCCGGTACCGTAACCACCGTCGGGTTATTCACGGATAAGGCCGCCGCGGCGCGGAAATCAGTAATGTCGGACGGAACAATATCCGTTTGACCCACAACCACCAAGGTCACGCCTTTCCCGGTGTCTCCGGCGGTATAGAGGGGATTTATGTCATAAATAACCGCAAGGTCTCCGGGGGCGAGATAGTGGCTGCCCGTGAGCCCCGAGGTAAACCTTCTCTTCACCAGTCTCGGCTTCAAGAGGAAGTTGTTTAGCCCGTGTACGTTGTTCACCAGGCCGCCCAGGGCAATGGGAATCGAGATCTCGGTGGAGTTGGCAAAGTGGGTCTCACCATTCACCCGGTAGTTGTGAATCTGCGTCTGGAAGGCTCTCTCCACCGATGCGACGCTTCCGTTAAAGCTGATGGAATTGTTGCTCTGGGAGACCGACGTGATGGTGAATCCTTCTTGCTGCAACCAGGCCGAGACCTGGGCAAGGTCGTCCGCGCTCATGCCAAATTGTTGCCCAAACTGCGCCGGCGTGAGCCATTGGTGATAGCTCGGAGAAGAGGGATCCTGCTGCGCGGCCAGCAACGCCTTGAGGTTCGCTTCCTGCGCTGCAGAGCGCTTGAAGTTGATGATCATGCCCTGCAGGACTTTCGCATTGTCCACCAGGCCCGTGTCGAATTCGGATCTCGCCATCGGATGCAATGTTCCGGTCAACGGCACAGCATTCGCAGTCTCAATGGGCTGCGCGATCCTGTCTTGCAGCAACGCCTGGGCCTGAGCACCTTGGGGGAGGGCACTGAACGCGAGCATGGCAAAAAGGGAGGCAGAGAGAAACGTACAGAGTTTACGCAAGGGCCTTCTCCTCGGGGTCGAAGCTCAAAGCATCTGAGCTCCCAGGTTCAAATCGACAATCGAATCGTCGGGGCGCTGCGGGAGCCGCCGTTAACCGTTAGACGCATCACGCTAAAAACGTCATGCGGAAACTGAGATATTCATGCAGTGACAGTGTCTCTCATGGACGTGTCGCTGTACAAGTTATCAGCTAAGCACGGTAACATCTCGACCACCTCGACAATTCCCTACAATTTACCCGGACACACAGACGTAAATTCAGAATCGGGAGATTACTGCCGGGACAGGAAAATGCAATCGCTGCGCAACTTTCCAGCTACTTTGTTGTTGATGTCTTGGATGGGTTGCGCGACGAATACATACACGCATTACTGGGGACCCATTACGTCGGCTTTCATGCGATAAATACCGCCAGGTCGATAAGTAGCTATTGCTGTTAAGATGGGGCCCGTGCTACCAGGTCGAGCGGCACCCAGAAGGTAAAGGTGGCGCCTTCGTCGCGGTGACTGACGACGCTAATTCCACCGCCGTGCGCGCGCAGTATCGCCTTGGCGATGGCCAGCCCCATGCCTGTGCCGTGCAACAGGCGCTGCCGGCTGCCGCGGTAGAACTTGTCGAAGATATACGCCTGCTCCGCGTCATCGATTCCCTGCCCTTGGTCCGTAATGCTCACCAGCAGTCGATCTGCTTCGAGCGTCGCGCCGATACGCACCGGCGAGCCCGCCGGAGAATACCGCGCCGCATTCTCCAGCAGGTGACGCAGCACACGGCGAATCAATTCCCTATCCAAAGATATGGAGGGCATATCCGTTGGTAGTTCCACCGTCAACGGCCGACCGCGCAGCAGCGCGTGGCAATCCTCCAGTGCCAGGTCGATCACCTCCTGCAGCCGCTGCGGTTTCTGCCGCACCTCGATGCCATCGGTGTCCAGTTGCGCCATTTCCACCGCCTGGCCGATGAGGCGGTCAAGGCGCGCGCTCTCCTCATCGAGAATGGTGAACATCTCGTGCCGCTGACTCTCCTCGAGCGAGGGCTGTGACAACAGGCTGGTCGCCGCCGCCCGGATGGCGGTGAGCGGCGTGCGCAGCTCGTGGGTTACCGAATCGAGCAATGCGCTGCGCAGGCGTTCTCCCTCGCGCGCTGCTTCCACCCGGCTGTAACGATCAAGAGCTGTAGACCGCTCCAGCGCGATCGCCAGCAGGCCGCCGATCGCATCATACAATCCATCTGAGTAGCTGGATCCGTTGCTCTCTCTCTTCATGGCAATCGATCCACTCGCGCGCATACCCAGCACCAGGGGAACGATGCGCACACCGTCTCTTCGCGGGGGCGGTCCGTCGGCCAGGCGCGCTGCGCCACGCAACTCCTCCAGCGAGACAAAGTTCTGACGCGGATCGGAGCTGTAAGCTGAGTCGTTCTCCGTCAGATACAGAATGACGGCGGCAAAGCCGAAGATCGAGGCTACGACGCGCGGCGCGTGACTGGCCACGTCGTGCAGGTTCTCTTCCATCAACAACTGGTTGCTGAACTCATACAGGCGCTCCATTTCGCCGCGCCGGGCTTCGCTCACCCCGGCCTGCCGCCGTTCGCTTTCCGATATCCTGCTGATCACAATCGCGGAGGCAAGAAACGCCAGCAGCGCGATCAAATTCTGCGGGTCGGAGATGGTGAAGCTGTCGATGGGAGGAAGGAAAAAAAAGTTATACAGCAGAGTGCAGCCGATCGAGAGGCAGACGGAGTAGACCAATCCCCAGCGGAACGCCGCAAACTGCACCATCACCAGAAAGGTGAGCGCCACGGTAGTTTGGTTTACGTGGAGTATCCTTCGATAGATCAGCACCACCAGCAGGGCGGCTGCGGTCATCGCCACGTAACGAAGGACGAGCTGCCGGAGCGGGGCTCGCGAGCCAAGCATCAGTGGCGATCATATCGTAGTGGCAAAGGATAGAAATGGCAGAACGAGTCCTGGTGGTAGATGACGAGGCCCAGATCACGCGCGTTCTGCGCACCGCTCTTTCCGCCCAGGGATACGACGTACGCGCGGCCAACGACCCCGAAGAAGCCCTTCGGCTCTTCGAGGAATGGAGTCCCGACCTGGTGGTCACCGACCTGATGATGCCGGGCATGAGTGGAGTCGAGCTGTGCCGCCGGATACGCAGCAAGACAGCGACCCCCATCATCGTGCTCTCGGTGCGCGATCAGGAACGATCCAAGGTGGAGGCGCTCGATGCCGGCGCCGACGACTACGTGACCAAGCCTTTCAGTATTCAGGAGTTGCTGGCCCGGGTGCGGGCGCATTTGCGCCGCGCGCCGGAGCGGACCGTGGATGCGCCCATCGAGATTGGCGACTTTACCGTGGACGCCTCCGCGCACACCGCGACTGTATGCGGCAAGAGCCTGCACCTCACTCCGACCGAGTTCGACCTGCTGCTCTACATGGCCCGCAATGCCGGCAAGGCTCTCACGCATCGCGCCCTGCTGACGGCCGTTTGGGGAGGCCAGTCAGCCCACCAGCCCGAGTATTTGCGCGTCTTTATCGGCCAGCTCCGCCGCAAACTCGAAGCCGAAGGTCCCCGGCAGTACATTCAGACCGAGCCCTGGGTCGGCTACCGCTTCCTCCCCGAAGGCGTACCAGAGTAGGGGTGAAGGTGGCTAGACCAGACCTGCGAAACGCGCGAGTTTTTCTAGTCGCCGCTCTCACGCTTTGTATCAGGTTCCAGCTTTTTAGGCTGCGGAAAAACTCATGCTTTGTTTGGTACACGGCCCGACTAAAGTCGTGCCCTGATACAAAGCCAAAACACTGCATCCAACCGACCTTTTTCTGCCGAATATCTTGACTCTATCCCCAGGGCGCCAGTCCTGGGGATGCCCATCTTTATAAATTCCTTATCTCTCGCTTACGCCCCCCTTAGTGCGCTGAAGATCAACTAGGGGATGGAGCATCCCCATGCAGGATCTACTGATGATTGTGTTCACCATTGTTTTCTTCGCCGTCGCGCTGCTCTATGTTCGCGGCTGCGAGAAGTTGAGGTAGCCATGTCGCATACCACCTTGATCGTGTTGATCCTTACCGTCGCGACCCTGGTCTACCTGGTGATCACGCTGCTGTACCCGGAGAAATTCTAGTTATGACCGCCAATGGCTGGCTGCAGTTCGCTGCCTTCTTTGCCGTGCTGCTGCTCCTCATGCGCCCCCTGGGCCTTTACATCGCCCGCGTACTCGAAGGGGGAAAGACCTTCCTCGATCCCGTCCTTCGACCGGTCGAGCGGCTACTCTACCGCGCCTGCGGCATCCGCGCCGATCAGGAAATGACGTGGCAACAATACTCCATCGCCATGTTGGTCTTCAGCTTCGTCTCCCTACTGCTGACCTACATCATCGAACGGGCCCAAGCTCTGTTCCCGTGGAACCCGCAGCATCTGGCCGGGGTAGCCCCGGCGACCGCCTTCAACACCGCGGCTTCGTTTACTACCAACACGAACTGGCAGGTCTACACGCCGGAGACGACCATGAGCTATTTCACGCAAATGGCCGGATTGGCGTATCACAACTTTCTTAGCGCGGCGATTGGCATTGCCGTGGCTGTTGCCCTTGTCCGCGGCATCGCGCGTAAGCAATCGGCCACCATTGGCAACTTCTGGGTGGACACCACGCGCACTGTCCTGTGGATCCTGCTACCCATCTGCCTGGTGGTTGCGCCGGTGCTCATCGGCCAGGGCGTGATTCAGAACCTCAAGCCCTATACCACGGTGACCACATGGCAGCATGGGCAAACGCCCCAGGTCATCGCCCAGGGGCCGGTTGCCTCCCAAGAGGTGATTAAGGAGTTGGGCACCAACGGCGGCGGCTTCTTTAACGCTAACAGCGGGCACCCCTTTGAAAATCCCACACCGTTCAGCAACTTCATTGAAATCGAATTGATCTTTCTCATTCCCGCAGCGCTGACCATCACCCTGGGCAAGATGACTGGCTCTCCGGGGCACGGCTGGGCCGTCTTTGCGGCCATGGCCATGCTCTTTGTCGCAGGCTTCACCGTCTGCTACTGGGCAGAAGCCCAGCCGCACCCGTTACTGCATGGCGTTGACCAGAAGACCACACTGGTAAACACCGGCGGCAACATGGAAGGCAAGGAAGTCCGCAACGGTATCTCTCAGTCGGCGCTCTTCGCCACCGTCACCACCGACACCAGCTGCGGCGCGGTCAATTCCTCGCATGACTCCTTTAGCCCGCTGGGCGGCATGGTGCCCTTGGTCAACATCATGCTCGGCGAAGTAGTCTTTGGCGGCGTTGGCTCGGGGCTCTACGGAATGCTCGTCTTTGTCGTGCTCTCGGTCTTCATCGCCGGGTTGATGGTGGGACGAACGCCGGAGTATTTAGGCAAGAAAATCGAAAGCTACGACGTCAAGCTGGCGATGCTCTATGTGCTCATCTTTCCCTTGCTGATCCTGGTGCTGGCCGCGGTGTCGGTGCTCAATCCGACCGCCCTCGCCGGCTTGAACAACAGTGGACCCCATGGCTTTTCCGAGATCCTTTACGCCTACGTATCCACTGCCGGGAACAACGGATCCGCCTTTGGCGGCCTGACTACCAACACCAACTGGTACAACCTGACCCTCGCGTTCAACATGCTGGCAGGCCGCTTTCTCATGATGGTTCCCATGCTGGCCCTGGCCGGCAACCTGGCGCAAAAGAAAAGCGTGCCGCCTTCGTCCGGCACTTTTCCTGTCAACACCAGCTTGTTCACTGTGCTGCTGGTAAGCGTGATCGTAATCGTCGGCGCGCTCACGTTTTTCCCCGCGCTCAGCCTGGGGCCCATCCTCGAACACCTGCAGCTTCAGGCAGGAAAGACCTTTTAAGTTAAGCGTGAGAACGATATGGCAGAAAAACTAAGTCTTTGGGATCCCTCGATCATGCGCCAGGCGGCGCTGGACTCATTCAGAAAGCTTGACCCGCGCCTGATGGTGAAAAACCCCGTCATGCTGGTGGTGGAAATCGGCAGCGTGCTCACCTCTGTGCTGCTCATCCAGGGAGTCCTCAGTCATCAGGGCAGCTTTGCCTTCAACCTGCAGATCACCTTGTGGCTGTGGTTCACTGTTCTCTTCGCCAACTTCGCTGAAGCTATGGCGGAGGGCCGCGGCAAAGCGCAGGCCGACACTCTGCGCAAGGCCAAGGGTGAGACCATGGCCATTCGCCTCAAGAGCGCCTCAAAGGACGCGCCTCGGGAAGAGGTTTCGAGCGCGGCCCTGCGCGCGGGAGACATCATCCTCGTCGAGGCCGGCCTTTATATCCCCGGAGACGGAGAAGTCATCGAAGGCGTGGCTTCGGTGGACGAATCGGCGATCACCGGAGAATCCGCGCCGGTGATCCGCGAAGCCGGCGGCGACCGCTCCGCGGTGACCGGGGGAACCAAGGTGCTCTCCGACTGGATTATGGTGAAGATTACCTCCAATCCAGGCGAGACCTTTCTCGACCGCATGATCGCCCTGGTCGAAGGTGCGCAGCGGCAGAAGACGCCCAATGAAATCGCCCTCAGCATCCTGCTCTCCGGGCTCACCATTATCTTCGTGCTGGCCGTGGCCACGCTGCAGCCCATCGCCG
Organism: uncultured Acidobacteriaceae bacterium; assembly: GCA_963743365.1. Taxonomy (GTDB): domain Bacteria; phylum Acidobacteriota; class Terriglobia; order Terriglobales; family Acidobacteriaceae; genus PALSA-350. The sequence goes on along the minus strand of CAVUQE010000028.1, from coordinate 294,550 downwards.
TCTATTCCCAAGCCCCCCAAACCATCTTTGTGCTGGTATCGCTGCTGGTCTGCCTCATCCCCACCACCATCGGAGGCTTGCTCTCCGCCATCGGCATCGCGGGTATGGATCGCCTGGTGCAATACAACGTGCTGGCGATGTCTGGCCGCGCGGTCGAAGCGGCGGGCGACGTCGACACCCTCTTGCTCGATAAGACAGGCACCATCACCCTGGGCAATCGGCAGGCAACTGAGTTCATTCCCGCGCCCAATATCAGCCCGGAGCGCCTTGCCGACGCGGCCCAGCTCTCTTCTTTTTCCGACGAGACTCCGGAAGGCCGCTCCATCGTGGTGCTGGCCAAGGAAAACTTCGGCTTGCGCGGCCGCGACCTCACCACCCTGCACGCGGAGTTCGTCCCCTTCAGCGCGCAGACCCGCATGTCCGGAGTCAACTTCGCCGGCCACGTCATCCGCAAAGGCTCGGTCGACGCCATCACACGCTTTCTCGTGGAGCAAGGATCGAACCTGCCGCAGAAAGTCCGCGAGAGCGTGGAAGAGATTGCGGGCATGGGTGGAACCCCGCTGGTGGTTGCCGAAAACTCCACTGCCTTGGGCGTGATCTACCTCAAGGACATTGTTAAAGGCGGCTTGAAGGAAAGGCTGGCCAGGCTGCGCGCCATGGGCATTCGCAGCATCATGATCACCGGAGACAATCCGCTGACCGCGGCCGTGATCGCCCGCGAAGCCGGTGTTGACGACTTTCTCGCCGAAGCCAAGCCCAAAGACAAGATGGACCTGATCCGCCGCGAGCAGGCCAAGGGAAAACTGGTCGCCATGACCGGCGACGGCACCAACGATGCACCCGCGCTGGCCCAGGCCGACGTAGGCGTGGCCATGAACTCAGGCACGCAGGCCGCCAAGGAAGCCGGCAACATGGTGGATCTGGACTCGAACCCAACCAAGCTGATCGAAATCGTGCAAATCGGCAAACAGTTGCTGATGACCCGGGGCGCGCTCACCACCTTCTCCATCGCCAACGATGTGGCCAAGTATTTTGCCATCATCCCGGCCATGTTCGCCGGCGCCTTTCCCGTTCTCGGTCAACTGAACATCATGCACCTGAGCACTCCACACTCGGCCATTCTCTCCGCGGTGATCTTCAATGCATTGATCATTGTCGCCCTGATTCCCTTGGCCCTGCGTGGGGTTGGGTATCAACCTAAGTCGGCCCAGGCGCTCTTACGGCGCAATCTCTTGATCTACGGAGTAGGCGGAGTGATCGTCCCCTTCATCGGCATCAAGCTCATCGACATTTGTTTAACCGGATTGGGCCTGTCCTGATCGGAGTTCTTATGCTGCGCAATGAATTAAAGGTCGCCATCCGCTTTACCATCCTGACCACGGTGCTCCTCGGCATCCTCTACCCGCTGGCGGTCACCGCCTTCGGGCATTTCTTTCTCCGCTCGCAAGCCGATGGAGCGCTAATCGTGACTAACGGCCAGGTAACCGGCTCGCCGCTCATCGGCCAGAACTTCACCGGTGACCAGTATTTCCACGGGCGCCCTTCGGCAGCGGGCAACGGCTATGACGCCACCTCTTCCGGAGCTTCCAACCTTGCTGCTTCAAGCCAGAAGCTGATCACGCGCATTGACGGTGACATAACGCACTACGCCGCTGAGAACAAGAACCAGCTGGTGCCCATCGACCTGGTGACCGCCTCCGGATCGGGTCTCGACCCGGACATCTCACCTGCAGCCGCCATGTTTCAGGTGGTCACTGTGGCCAACGCCCGGCACCTCTCGCCGGAGACAGTGCGCGCCCTGGTGCAACGCCACATACAAGGACGCCAATTCGGCCTTCTTGGCGAAGAGCGCGTAAACGTACTTCTGCTCAACATGGATCTGGACCGCCTGGCCCACTAAGCCGGATATAACTTCACGACATTTTCATGTAACAGAACGATCGGCGCATGGTTAGGCCTCATCTACCCAAGATCCGCACCGCCATCGACAAAGTACATACCGCCGATGCAGAAGCTCGCCTCTTCCGTCGCCAGGAAGGTGGCCATCCCCGCAATGTCAGTGGCCACCCCAAGGCGGTGGGCTGGAATCTTAGGTATATATTTGTCGCGCACTCCGGGCTTGGAAAATTCATGCTCGTTCATCGGCGTGTCCATGGTGCCAGGGATGATCGCATTAATGCGGATCCCGTCGCGAGCGTAGTCTGCGGCCATGGACCGCATCAGGGCGAGGACACCGCCTTTGCTCGCGCTGTAAGCCGCCAGGCCTGCAAATCCCCGTATTCCTGTCCGCGAGCCGATAAATAGAATGTTGCCCGCGCCCTGCGCCATCATGGACGGGATCACATACTTGGAACACAACCAGTAGCCCCGCAAATTGACGCTAAGAGTCTTATCCCATTCTTCGTTGGTAAGTTCGTGGGCTCTGATTTCTCCGTGAGACATAAGTACAGCTGCATTGTTGACAAGTATGTCGATGCGGCCAAAGTGATTCAGCGTGGTATCCACCAACGCTTTCACCTGGAGTTCCGACGAAACATCCGTCTGGACAAATACCGCTTCTCCGCCAAATTTTTGAATTGCCTCAACAGTTGATTGGCCGCGGCCGGCGGCAATTTCTGCTACCACCACCCGGGCGCCTTCCTGGGCGAAGCGCATGGCAATGGCTTCACCAATGCCTGCCCCTCCTCCGGTGACAATAGCCACTTTATTCTTCAGGCGCACCTATCTGCTCCCCTCGTTCAAGTGCGCCCCATACGATGCGGCCACACATCACGAACATAACAACCTGAAGATGCCTCCAGCTATCGCAAGCCAGTTTATTTTCGTCACAACCCTATCACTTGGATGGGTGTAGTTTCGACGGATGGCTAGGTGACCGGGAAGGTTGAAGGTAAGTCGGTCCGTACCCGTCATCGGTACTCACAAACACGAGCGCCCCATCCTTGCTGAGCAAAGATGGGGCGGTCAAAACAGGGACGGCTACAGACGAAACGCCGCTCGCGTAAACTGCTTCGCTGGTCGCTTAAACTGCTTCGCTGTACTGCTCCGCGTACTCCTGAGGTGCTTCTTCTTCTGTTTGCGCGGCTACAACTTGCTTTTTCGGCGCGGCTTCCTTCTTCGCCGGCGCGGCCGCTTCCGTCAGATCCACATAACCTTGCAGAGTGGCGTTGTCTTCAATCGACAACCGCGTTGCCGAGATGTCTCCAATGAAAACCGCCGAGTGCTTCAATTCCGCCCGGCCTGCCGCCTTGACACTTCCCTCGACCCGGCCGAAAACCACCAGATCTCCTGCGACGATGTCCGCGTGGATCACGCCGTTGGCTCCCACCGTCAGGCGCTTGCCCGTCAGGGTGATGTTGCCTTCCAATACTCCATCGAGGAAAAAGTCTTCCTCACCCGACACTTCCCCGCGAATGCAAATGCCTTTACCGATCACCGTCCCGGAACTGTTCATCTGTAGTGCCCTCCGATTAGGCAACTCTATGTCCCACTGGAGGGGGTCGCAATCACCGAAACGTAGCAGATGGTTCCGTTTGTGTTACCGTGCTGAGGAAAACGCCGCCTCCAGCCGGTCGGCCGCGGCATCGATGGCCCGGCTTTCTGCTTCCAGCACGCTACCGACAACGGGGGACTCCTGTTCGGCAACTCCCCATTGATGCTGATCCATGGCCTCCCGTACCCCCGCCAGGGTCTTCACCCCATAGCCGGTATAAGCACCAGGCGCATAAATCTGGTTCTTGTACCAGGGTCTGCCGGGCAAGCCCTCCTCCCGCAGATTGGTCCGTTCGACCAGCAGCAGCAGGTGATTGACTGCGTTCAGCGAGGCGTCATCCATAGCCAAGCCATGAGCCTGGGCAGCAGTCAGAGCCGCCTGGTAGTGCTTGGCGGCGAGGGTGAGGGAGGCGACTCCGTTCTCCAGAGGGGCGAAATTGAGGTACGGCGGATCGGGCTCCCGCTTAGGAGGATACCCAGGCTGCTTGGGATCGGAAATGGCCTGGAAAACCCCCTCATCCAGCTCCAGATTGCGTTCCTTGATCGTCTCCTGCGTCTTGCTGAGCTGTGTTTTCAGCTCCTTTACATAGTCTCCAATCGTTTCCGCCACGGCTGTGTACTGGTAGGGCAGCAGTTCCGCGTCAGCCATGCGTAGGACTGCGGTTCCGCCGATCTGCGCCAGCGCCCGTCCATAAACGAAATTGGTGTCGGAGAAATGGGTGTAGTAATAGAAATCGTCGTAGATCGAATGGTACGCGCTGCCCGCGCCCTCTCCGCCAAAACTGAGATCGAGCGAGGGGATGGCCAGGTAGTCGATGAACGGGGCAAAGTCCGAGCCATCGCCCAGCGCCTCGATCTTGGTGTCAGGACGATTGCGCAGCACCTGCCTGCGGTCGGCGCTATCCGCCGTCGATAACGCCTGCAGCTGGGCCCGCTTCCATACCGACAGCTTGGTCTCAGGGTCGGGAATCTGCCGCGTTATGTCGTTGATGAAGTGCTCGACCGAATGGGCCCCGTCCACCTCAAGAAATCCGCGATCGGTGTTATCGGAGTTGACATACAGCACGGCATGGTCGCGCAACTCGGCGGCATGCTGTTCCACCCATTCGGTGGACCCCAGCAGCCCCGGCTCCTCGCCATCCCAGGCGCAATAGATAATGGTCCGCCGCGGTTTCCAACCCTGCTTGCGCAATTCGCCCAGCGATCGCGCTTCTTCGAGCTCGGCCACCATCCCGGAGATTGGATCTTCGGCGCCATTCACCCACGCGTCGTGGTGGTTGCCGCGGATCACCCACTCGTCCGCGGCTTCGTTTCCGGGGATCTTGGCAATTACGTCATAGATCGGTTTGATATCCCAATTGGAAAACATCCGCAGATGGGCCTTGGAAGCTCCGGGACCCACGTGGTACGTAATCGGCAAACCACCCCGCCACGCCGGAGGAACCACCTGTCCGCCCAAAGCATACAGGAACGGTTGCGCATCGCCATAGGAAATGGGTAGCACCGGTATTTTGGTAATGATGGGAGAGTCCTTCAACGCCAGACGCTTGGCATCCTTGGTCGCGGGAATGCCCGGAGTCAGCGGGTCTCCGGGAAAGTTGGTATCGTTCACCCCTCCCCGCTGTACTCCTTCCTTCGGCCGCCCCGCCCCGCCAGGGTAGGTGTCTGTATCGCCGTACCCGTCCTGCTGCGGGTCAGAGTAGATGATGCAGCCAATGGCTCCATGTTCGGCAGCGACTTTGGGCTTGATGCCGCGCCAGGTCTCGCCGTAGCGTGCGATGACGATGGCCCCCTTCACTGAAACGCCCATGCGTTGCAGAACGTCGTAGTCTTCGCGCCTGCCATAGTTCACGTAGACCAGCGGACCGGTCACATCGCCATCAATGGAGTAGGCGTTATAGGTCGGTAGCTGCTCCGCCTGCTGATTCGAAGTGGGGTCGACCGCAATGGGCGGCTCCGCCAGCGTCGCGGTGAACTTCTGCGGGGCAATCAACTCCAGCTTCCGATCCTTTGGCGTTGGAAACAGCACGTAGAACGTCTCGATGTGGGCATCAAAACCCCACTCCTGAAACTTGCTCAATAGCCAGTCTGCGTTCTCCTTGTCATAGGGCGACCCCACGTTATGGGGACGGGCCGTGAGGTGCTCCATATCGCTGCGCAGATTGTCTGTCGAAGGCAGCTCGCGGAACTTCGCTTCCAGAGCTATCTCGGTCGACGAGCTTTGCGGCGTGTAGCCGTCAAGTACGGTTACGGACGGAGCGGTTTGTGCAGCAAGTGAAGGAGCCAGGCAACAGCAGGCAAAGACGCGGAACCAATGCGATCGAAACAAAGCTAGTACCTCTGCAAATGAAAAGTCACTGCCCACTCAGGTGGGAGAGCGAAAGCCGTTGCCGGCCCGCCTCGTCGAAATTCGACGGCGCAAGCCAGCGCAGGAAATTCGCCTGGCGCACGGGCCACTCCGAATCGAGCATGGAGAACCACGCCGTATCGCGATTGCGGCCCTTGACGATCATGTGTTGACGAAAGACTCCCTCGAACGTAAAGCCGAGGCGCAACGCGGCACGCCGGGAGGGCTGGTTCAAGGCATTGCATTTCCACTCGTAGCGGCGATAGCCCAAGTCCTCGAAAGCATGCCTCGCCATGAGATACATCGCTTCGGTTGCGCCGGGACTCCGCTGCAACGCCGGCGCAAAAATAATATTGCCCACCTCGATGGCGCGGTTTGCCGGGTCTATGCGCAGGTAAGAGGCCTGGCCAACCGGGAGGCTCGTGGCGTTCTCCACGATCGCCCAAAAAAGCGGATCATCCGACTTCTGCTTTTTCTCGAACGCTGCCTGGTAATCGGCATAGCTGGAGAACGGGCCATCGCCCATGTAGCGCCAGAGGTCTTCTCGCGCCGGCCCGTGAGTAGCCACATAGAGCGCCTCTGCCTGCGAGGGACCATCGAACGGGCGCAGCGTCACCACGCGCCCCGGAAGCACGATGCGTTGAGGCCGTTGCGCAGGCGATGGGTCGACCGCGATGCCGATCTCCGTCATGCAACGATAGTAGCAAGAGCGTTTCGCGCATCCGCCGGTCCCCCTGCCCGCAGGCAGCATCACTGCCCGCAGGCAGCATCACTGCCCGGAGTAGTATCCGGCGCGCGTCTGCACTGTCTGGTCCTTATCCTTGGTCGTCAGATGGATGGAATGGTATCCACTGGTCTGGTCCTTGGGCGGCGTGTAACCCAGCATGTATTGCGTGCGCAATTCCTCCGCGATGGCGGCGTAAACATCGTCCACGCTGTCTTTCTTTTTCACCTCGAAGTAGCGGCCGCCGGTCTCCTGCGCAATCCGCTGCAGGATCTTCTTGCCGTCAGGACGGGTCTGCTGTGAGCCTCTCGGGTAGCGCCCACCACCCGGATACCCTCCGCCGGGATAGCCGCCCGGGTAGCGGCGCCCGGGATAGCCGCCCCCGGGATAGCCGTTGTCATCCGGGCCTGCACCTTGAAATCCGCGATCGTGGTCCTCATGCCCGCCGTAGTAGATGGTGTAGACGACGGTCTCCGACCGTTGCGCCGATTCGATCGCACTGTTGAGCGTCTCCTGGCTGCCCCGATCCTCTCCGTCGGTCAGGACCACGATGGCCTTACGGCCGGTCTGCTTCTTCATCAATTCATCGCAGGCCAGGAAGATTGCGTCGTAGAGCAGCGTGCCCGCCCCTCGCCTCGTATGGGTCCCTCCGGAGTCCTGATCGCTGGTGGGCGTGCTCTGAACGGCTGAGGTGGAATCGATCTCTCCCACTGCCCTTTCCAGCTTGCCGTGATCCGATGTCAGGTCCTGCAGCAGCTCCACCTGGCGATCGAAGTGAATCACGAACGCCCGGTCTGTAGGCCGGGTGATCATCTGGTCAAGGAACGTCCGGCTGGCCGCACGTTCCTTATCCAGGTTGTCGCGTTCGCTCATGCTGGTATCGACCAACAGGCCCACGGTCAGAGGAAGGTTGGTTTCCTGGTTGAAATAGCGGATGCTCTGCGGCTTGCCGTCCTCTTCCAGGGAAAAATCGTCTTTGGTGAGGTTGGTCACGATTTTGCCGTGCTTGTCGCGGACGGTCACCGGCAGAGTGACCACCTTCACGTTGACCGACAAGGTAGTGGTGGGCGCCGCCTGGCTCTGTGTCGCAGGAGGCGTGGTGGCGGGCGTGGCACTCGAGTTCTGGGACTCAAGCGCCGGGGCCAGGAGGAGTAAGCTGAGCAGCGGAAGAATTCGAGGCAGATCCATGCGAACGTTAGACGGGGCAGGCGCCCGTCTCGTCACGTGCGGGGCGCCGACTTTGCTGTCACTCCTAAAAAGGTAGACGCGCCGTCAGGACGAGAGCCTGATTATATCCCGGCACACCTTTGGCAGTATGGACTAGGGAAATGCGCCGGAAGATTACATCGCGGTTCGCGAAAGTCAAAGTATCGCCGCCTCCCGACGGAGTCGTTGCAATAGCTGGCCTCGTAGGAACAGGAAGGGTGCCCCAGGTTCGCCAAAGCGTACCTGGGGCACCCTTCCAGTTCCTATTGGATTTGTTATGAGGGAGGGCTGAAAGTCGTTTTTTCATATTGGCCTTGCCGATCGTTCTCCCTTTAGTTCAATCATTTGCAATCGCCAACCCTTGAAATGAGCTACCCATCTACTTCAGCCCCTTGGCTCAAATCGAGGATCAAATCGATCGCGCAAGCCATCGCCCAATAGATTCAGCCCCAGGGCGGTCACGGTGATCGCTGCGCCGGGAAAGAGCGTGAGATATGTGGCCACTCCGAGAAAGTTGCGTCCCTCGGCCATCATGGCTCCCCACTCCGCCAGGGGCGGCTGGGCGCCCAGGCCCAGGAAGCTGAGCCCGGACGCGGTAAGGACGACGTCGCCTGCCGTGAGCGTGGCCTGCACCAATAGGGGCACCGCCGCATTCCTGAGGATGTGGCTGAACATGATGCGCCAGGGACCAGCGCCCAGTGCGCGCGCCGCCTCAACGTATTCCATCTGCTTGAGAGAAAGCGTTAAGTTCCGCGCCAGCCTGGTATAGACAGGAATGTTAAAGACGGAAATAGCCACCAGGGTGTCAAAAAGGCCCGGCCCCAGAATCGCCACAATCAGAATGGCCAGCACAATCCCGGGGAAGGCATAGAGAATGTCGATCACCCACAGAACCGCTTGATCGGTGAAGCCGCCGACGTACCCGGAGAGCAGGCCGAGAGGCACCCCAATCACCAGCGACATACCAACGCTGGCTGTGATTTCGAGTAAAGAAAGGCGCGCCCCGTAGATAACACGGGAAAGCATGTCACGCCCATATTCGTCCGTACCAAAGAGATGCGCCGCCCCAGGAGATTGGAAGGTAATGGAAAGGTTCTGCTGGTAAGGGTTATGGGGCGCAAGCAACGGAGCCAGCAATCCGGTGAGCAGCAGAACCAGCACGATGCATCCGCCGATCGCGAGGTTCCGGTAACGCAGCCAGGACGAGACGCGCCTCTGCCAGATGGAAAATTGCGAGATGGCGGAATCCAGCGCGTATTCAGTCAAAGCAAGTCCTCATTCAAAGCGGATCCTGGGGTCGATCACCATGATGAAGAGATCCACGGCAAGGTTGGTGGTGACGACGATGGCGACGGTGAGCAGAGTGATGCCCTGGATGGTGGCGTAGTCGCGATAGCGCACGGCATCCACCATGAGCCGGCCGATTCCCGGCCAGTTAAAGACGGCTTCGGTGATCACCGCGCCTCCCAGGAGCGCGCCGAAATTCATACCCACGATGGTTACAATTGGGATCAGGGCGTTTCTAAGGGCATGTTTCAGATAGACGCTGGCTGTACTCAGCCCCTTGGCGCGCGCCGTTCGGATGTAGTCCTGGTTGATCACGTCCAACATGCTCGCCCGGCTCATTCGGGCGATCACCGCCGCGGGCAGCAGGCCCAGGGTAATGGCGGGAAGAATGTAGCTCTTCCAGCTCTCCGCGCCCATCAGGGGCAGCCAACCAAGCTGTACGGCAAATAAGTTCATCGCCATGAGAGCCAGCCAGTAGTTGGCAATGGAGCCTCCAGTAATCGCGCCTATCATCACCAGGTGATCGAGCCTTCCGCCGCGATAGATAGCAGCCAGAACGCCTGCCGTAAGCCCCACCAGCACGGCAAACGCATAGCTCACCGTAGTTAGGGCCAGGGTGTAAGGAAAGCGTTCGGCAATTTCCTGGGTGACGGGCTTGTGCGAACGGATGGAGACTCCCAGGTCGCCGTGCAGCGCATGCAGGAGAAAAATCTTGTATTGCGTGGCGAACGGCTTATCGAGACCAAGACGGATGCGCACATTGTTGACCACCTGCTCGTCCGCCTGCATCCCCGCCATGATCCTTGCCGGGTCTCCGGGCAAAAGATGGACAGCCCAGAAGATGAGGAACGACACGATGAGCAGGATCAGCGGCAGCGCGAGAAGCTTTCGTGTCAAATAGGAGGCCATGCAACCGAATCCTCAACGATCTCAGAACGTATATTACGGGCTATCAAACTCCACTCTTCCGCCGGGAAGAAGATACATAGGCGCGGCGCTCGTTGCGCGGTGGCGGGCAGCGAGATCACGGGAATAGAAAAGCAAGACCTGGGGAGCATCGTCCGAGATGATCTGTTGCGCCTGGTGGTAGAGCGCTGTGCGCCTTTCGCTATTGAGTTCCCCGGCCGCCTTTTCCAGCAACCCATCGAGGTGGGGATTGCTGTAGAAGCCAAGATTGGCCCCGGCTGGAGACCAGGCCTTGGTTTGGTAAAGCGGGCCCAATTGATAATCGGGGTCCAGATCCTCCGAGGACCAGGAAGCGAAGACACATTGGATTCCCTGCTCGGCCTTTTGTTGCGGAGAGCCAAAGATAGCCTGGGAAAAGACCCCGCTTTCCATCTGGTCGATCTCTAAATTCAGATTGACCTTGGCCCACATCCCCTGCAGCGCTTCCACCAGGTCCGCATCGATTTCCTGCACCGCGATCTTCAGGGTCAAGCCATTGCCGTAGCCCGCCTGCGCCAGTAGCCGCTTTGCCTGCTCGGGATCATAAGCATAGCCCTTGGCTTGCGGATCGTAAGCGAAATCCGCGGGAGCCAGTGGAGAATTTGCCGGCGTTCCGAAACCTCGAAGCTGGGTTCTTACCAGGGCTTCGCGGTCCGTCGCATAGTTCAGCGCTTGGCGCACCCGCAAATCGTCCAGCGGCTTTAGTTTCGTGTTGAGAGCGATCCAGTAAACCCGGGCTTCTCTTCCCTGAATCACGATCGCCTTGCGATTGCGCGACAAGGCCTCGGCAAAAATCGGGGGCAGAGGATTGACAACATCCGCCGCTCCCGCAAGCACCGACATATTCATAAGCATCGGCTCGGTGGTCCAGGTCCATTTCAGCTGCCTGGTCGCGGGCCCGCGGCCCCAGTACTGGTCGTTGCGCTCCTCGAGAACGTATTCGCCCGTCTTCCACTCAACGAATCGATAAGGACCAGTGCCCACAGCATGGCGGGAGAGTATTCCCTCCTTATCCGCCGCCGGGCTGACAATCGGGGTAATTGCCAGCATACTCAGAAACGATGCGTACGAAGTCTTGAGATGAAACAACACAGTGTGTGTGTCGATCGCTTCTACGCGGTCAATGATCGGGCGCAGTCGACTGCCTCCAGCGAGACCACGATGAGGATCGATGAGCCGCTCGAAGGAGTTGACCACCGCCGCCGCGTCAAATGGAGTACCGTCGTGGAAATAAACCCCCGTGCGCAACTGCATTGTCCATCGCGTCCCGCTTGCATCGACACTCCACTTCGTCGCCAGGCTGGGCACGATCTGCAGACTCTGATCAAACTTGGTGAGACTTTCATACATCGGATCCAGAACATCCTGGGTCAGACTCGCATTGTGGTCACCGGGATCCATGGTGAGCGGTGCTTCCATCTGCATGATCGTAATGTGGCTCTCAGGTGGCGATGAACTACGGCAACCCAGCAAACTGCCTGACAAGATCGCGGTGACCAAGATCGCAAGACACAAAGCTTTGCCCACCCGCGCTTGACCAGCGATCCTTTCCGCCACTAGCCAATTCCTCCTGGAAACGCAACCCCACCCTTTGTCCTCCCGAGCGAACCCGGATTTCCTGCCACGCTGCACTGGACACAGCCGCGTGCGCGGTTTTCCGTTAGAGAAAACCGCATGAACCTCGCCAACGCCACCAACCTCAACAGGAAATACGGGGAAGCCGAGGGATCTGCTGTGCGCCTTTCCCGAACGCAACTGCGCACTCTCGCCTACCTCTCAACAGAACTCCGCGCTGCCGCAACTGTCGTTCGAACAATCCCCCCATCCGTCACAGTCTTGAGATACTCGCGGTCCTGTGCCGTGCCTCCCATCGCTACATGCGAGTTACGGTAAGTCATCCCGCTGGCTTGCTGCGCGTGTCCGGCAAAATGCAACTCCCATAGACCTGTTTCCCGAATCACCTGCGCAATGTTGCTGGCGCGAATGGAGCCGCAAGGCATCACGACAATCCGTTCCCCCGCCTTTTCCCCAAGACGCTTGAGATTCTCTGCCCCCTCGAGTGCGGTTGCGCGCTGTCCGCTGGTCAGCACCCGGTCGACTCCCAGGCCTATCAGAACCTCGAGCGCTTCATCCTGATCGCGCACCATGTCGAAGGCCCGATGAAACGTGAACCCCATAGGCCGAGCCAGTTGCAGCAACTCAGCGGTTCGCGCCTCATCCACCTGGGCGTCCGATGTGAGGCAACCAGTGACCACCCCAGGCACTCCCAGCTGCTGGCACGTGATGATGTCCTGGCGCATGCTCTCATACTCGTCTTCGGAGTAGAGAAAATCTCCTCCGCGCGGCCGAACAATGACGAAGACAGGAACGCGCGCCCGTCGCAGCGCCTGGCGCACCATCCCGATGCTGGGCGTGATACCGCCTTCGAGCACGCTGGCGCACAGCTCGACGCGATCGGCCCCATTCTCCTGGGAAACGATCAGCCCATCGACTCCTTCGACCGATACCTCCAACAAGGGACGTTTCACTGCGTTACCCGCGGCGATCTGGCGGAAACGATGGCCGAAGGCTGCCATGCAAACGTGCGATCGAACGGAAAGGTCGGCGGCCGCAGCTTGTTCGGAGGCAGACTTTCAAGATCCTGTGGAATGGCGCCGTCCGACAGCGCCATCAGAGCCGGACGGGCAATCGGCGCAAGCTCCGGCGAGAGATAACCGGACTTGACCACCAGCAATTTGAAGTGTTCCGGATGCAGCCCCAAGGCGGTGAAGTCCTTGATGTCGTGGAAGGGGCAGCGGGCGGCGGTGAGTACAACGGTCACTCCGTCGATCCTGACAACGGCTCGCCGATCGCGAGGACTTTCGGCGGCAAGCAGGAACAGAATCTCCGCCTCTACCTCGATCGGTCGGCTGCCCTGGGGATCAAGCGTAGCGCCTATGCGCAGCGGGAGCCTGGTTCCCGGCGCATGCTGGTAGCAGAGTTCCGTTGCCGGCAGGTCGGCAATGCCGGCGACTAAAGCATTCTTGAAGCCGCGGCTCAACAGCTCTTCAAGAACCTCTGCCCGGTCTCCCACGCCTCCGCCGGTTGGGTTATCACCCGAATCCGCCAGGATGACCGGCTGTGTGGTACGCCGCTGCGCCTGGTCGATGAGCTCGGCAATGGATCCCACCGGTACCCCGAACTTGAAATCTTCGCGGGCATTCCAATATTCCCAGCCCAGCCGCGCGGCTTCTTCTTCCAGCACCTTTGGGTCGGTTCCAGTGAGCACAGCGCTGGCCGTGGCGCGAGGCTCGTCAGCCCATACATAGCCAACCAGCAGAGAAGCATCCAGAACACCCGCTCGACTGTTAATGCCCTGCAGTTGCGCGTAGAGGCCTTTCGCGGGTTCATCTTCGGTGCTGGTTCTCTCTCCGGGCAGCAGCACGGGAATCGGGACCCAGACCATCGTGGGGCGAATCTGCTTCGAGGCACAGCTCACCAGCAGATCGCAGGCCCGCCGCATGGTCTCCTCCACATCGATATGCGGCGCCGTGCGATAGGCGCTCAGCATATCCAGGTTGTCGACGACGCGGCGGCTCAGATTGCCGTGCAGGTCATAGCTTGCGCTGATCAGGCACTGCTCGCCCACCACCTCGCGTGCGCTCGAGATCCAATCTCCTTCGGCGTCCTGCATACCGTCCACGTAGAGGGCTCCATGCATGGGCAAGTACAGGCCATCCAGCGGCAAGAGTTGCTTCAAGGATTGAATGAACTGGCTCTTGAACGTGTCGTAGGCGGACCGTTCCACCGCGCCGCCGGGAACAGCACGGGCATAAAGCGTGGGCGAAAACGGATGAGGATAGGAGCGCAGAAAGCCGAACTCCGGCGCGGCCGCTAGTCTCTCTCCACTAAAAACCCTGAATTCATCGATACGGGTCCGGATCCGGCTATAGGTGCTGCATTCAATATGAATGCCGCCAAAGGCAAAGCGCATGAACGCTCCATAGGTACCGGGTGGGGTTAACATCCAATCTTTACATGACTCCACTGCAAAGGCTGAATATAATTTACCTACTGAATTATTTAGCGGCGAGCCACGCGGAGTCTTCTCCGCGCTGTATTCTTGAACCGGCCGAGCAACAGGGCGGCATTCGGGACTTTCTGTCAATGGTTAAGTGCCAAGGCTGAATTCCGTGCATCAGAATGGGTTTGAAGGAGATGTATGAGAGCCACGATCGGGGTGGATATTGGCGCAACAAAGATCGCATTCGGGGTACTGAAGGGTGAACAACTCCTGGGAAAAACCACAATCCCTACTCCGATAGAAGGCTGGCGCAGTGTACTCGATTCCATCGTAAGCAAGATCCGGCTGCTTGAAAAATCCAACCCGGAAACATGCGAGGTGGCCATAGGAATAGGGGTCCCGGGAACCCTCGACCGGGCGCGCACCGAGGTCCTGTTTGCCCCCAATATTCACGGCTTTGAGAATGTACCTATCGTCTCCTACCTGACGGAGCATCTTGGCCGGCCGGTTGAGCTGGAAAATGATGCCAACGCGGCGGCGCTGGCGGAAGCCATTCTGGGAGCGGCCAAACATGCCTCCTCCAGCATGTTCATCACCATCTCCACCGGAATTGGCGGCAGCATCATCGTGGATGGGCGCCTCTGGCGAGGCTTCCATGGCTTTGCGGGAGAGATTGGTCACACCACAACCGTTCCCGGAGGCCCCCTCCCGCCCAGCGGCATCGCCGGAGCGCTGGAAGCAGTCGCCAGCGGTACAGCCATTGAGCGCGACGCCACTTTCGCTTTCCGCAGGCCGACCACCGTAGCGGAAGTCTTCCGCCTGGCGCAGGCCAACGACAAAACCGCGGAGCAGGTGGTGCACACCGCGATGCGCTATCTCGGAATGGCCATCGCGGACGTGCAGAAGTTGCTGGATCCGGAAGTCTTTGTCATTGGCGGCGGCGTCACCGCCGTGGGCCCCTACTTCTTCACCCACGTGCAGCAGTACGCCAACGAGTTTGCCAAAGGTTTTTCCGAGGTCACGATTCTGCCCCCTCAGTTCGGAGTCGACGCCGGCGTGATCGGCGCGGCCGTTGCCGCAAGACAATCGTTGCTCCAGCGCGAAGACGTAACGGTCGTGTAACGCGACTTGACCGCTTCGGTGTCGTGGATTTGTACGAAGGGCACGGGTTCAGCCGTGCCAATGAGTCATACCCGAAGGACGGCTTTAGCCGCTGAGGTACGCTTTTCAAGATCCCTCGGCGGAAATCTCCCTGCATTGGCAGCCGAAACAATAGACACGCTGGTCACGGTCGTCTAGATCAAGAAAAGCCCGTACCCCAGTGGCTAAAGCCGTCTCGCGTATGGCTTTACGGCACGGCTGAAGCCGTGCACTTCGTAGAGCGCGTTCTCACGCAAGTTCAGTCGGCCATAACTGATAAAGAATCCCGCAGCATCACTAACCGCATCGAGCACCACGTGAAAGGGTTGCGGCGCCGGAAGGAGTAAGTCTCAGGCGTAAGTCTCGGCAATCAACTTGGTAAGGTAGGCTTTCGAGGCGAGAATGTCGGCGCCTTGCTGCGCTCCCTCGATCTCTCGTTCGATGGTCATCGGACCGTGATAATTCAAGGCCTTCAGCTTTTTCAGAACCTCGCGAAAGTCCACTTTCCCTTGGCCGATAGGCACTTCCTCCCCAAGGTTCTTGGGGTTGGTTGGGAACTTTCCATCCTTGGCATGCATTCCGCGGACCAGCGGGCCGATGACATCCAGGGCATCGACAGGATTCCCCTTGTCATACAGGATCAGGTTGGCCAGATCGAGATTGACAAAGACGTTGTCCTGGCCGGTATCCCGAATCATGCGCAGCAGCGTGATGGGAGTCTCCTGACCGGTTTCACAGAGGAAGATTCTGCCTCTCTGTTTCGCGTATACGGCAATCTCGCGCACAGCCGCCACTGCCTGCGGGTACATCGGATCGTTGGGATTCTCCGGGATAAAGCCGCAGTGGGTATGAACCGCAGGTATTCCACATGCCTGGGCGACATCCACCGCTCGCTTGAGCGCGGCAATGCGAGCCTCGCGCGTGGCCGGCGGAATAAGACCGATGGTGAGCGGCCCCTGGTAGAAATTCCAAACCTTCGGGCCCGGCCCAAGCTCCATTACGGCAGTCGCCTGAACGTTATATTTCTCTAGAGCGGCTTTCAACGGACCCGCATCCCCGGCGGTGAGATTGCCAAAACTAATCTGGCAACCGGAGAAGCCCAGCTGATGAACCCGGGCGATCGTGGCATCCGGCGTTTGTCCTTTCGGAACCCCTACGACAACACCGAGTTGAATGGGCGAACTGCTTGGCGGCATGGCCTGAGTTGCGCGAGGAAAAACCGAAGCAACACTGGCAGCGCTCGCAAGCTGGAGAAAGCTACGGCGATCTAATTCTGTCATGGTGACCCATCTTTAAACGTCGAACCGCCAGCGTGTCAAGAAAAGACCCGGAAACTGCCTACGGCAGTTTCGCAATTGGTATAGACCGAAGCAATTGACCTTGTCGTGGTTTTCTCTCAAGGAAAACCACTCCTCGCGATCTTTATCAGGCCACCGTAGTTGCGAGATTGCCTTAGTCGCGTGCGCGCTCGATTAGGAACTCGTGGGCAGCGATGCTGGCCGCGCTGCGCGCCAGAAAGTCTTCCTCCACGAAACGAAACTCGATGGACGTGGTGGAGATCAGGTGAGGCAGGATATTCTCCACGATTGCCTGTCGAGTACTGGTGGTGAAGAGGCCATTGCCAAAGCCCACCACGTCGGCAAAGAGAACCAGCTCCGGATTGTTGATCTGGATGGCGTTGGCAACGACAATGCCGAGCAGGGTTCCTGCCTGGCGGAGTAATTCCATTGCCGGCTTCACTCCCTTTGCCGCGAGGGCCTCGAGTTGCGCGACATTCTCAACCTCGAGGCCAAGCTCGCCTGCTCGCTGCAAGAGAGCCGAACTGGTAGCGAAAAGGTCCAGGCAGCCCTGCTTGCCGCAGTCGCAGCGTGGTCCTCCCGGGACAACGGTACAGTGGCCGATCTCACCTCCCGCCTCACTATGCCCGCGATAAAGCCGCCCATTGATATAGTTGCCGCTGCCAATCTTCTTGCCCAGCATGACGATGCTGAAGTTCTTGAATTCCCTCGCGTGCCCGAATAGCTTCTGCCCGGTAGCAACCGCCTTCGCATCATTGTCCAGGTAGGTCGGAATTCCCGTCACTCGCTCCACGATGGCGGCAAAAGGCACGTCGTGCCACTCCAACATATTTGATTGCAGGCATACACCCTGGCGGTGATCGACGTAGCCCGAGAGCGCGATCCCAATGCCGAGCACTTTCTTGCGCGAGATGCTTCCCGACCGAAGCAGCTCGGGAAGACCCTTTTCAATTGCTGCCGCCACCGTTTGAGGGTTCTTCGCCGGACGCAAACGATGTTTTGCTAGAGAGTTTCCATGACAGTCTGTCAGGACCATCAGCGATGGATCCTCGGTAAGTCCCACGCCAACAAAATATCCATGCGCGGCGTTCAACGAGAGCAGGATGGAAGGTCGCCCCTTCTGTTGCTTGTCATACGAACTGGCAGTTTCTTCAACCAGCCCCATTTCGATCAGGCCCCTGCTCAACTCGGTAAGCGCCGAGCGGCTCAGGCCAATGGAGTCTGCCAGATCGGAACGAGACATCAACCCGTTCTCCAGCAGCGCTTCAATGATTGCGGTTCGCGAGGAAGAGATGCCGGCCGCAACCGGTCGATGCCCATTGCCTTCGATTTTTTTGCTGCTGGGCCTGACACTCCGCATGACAAAGACACTAACACGCCTTACCGTGGGGCAAGCTCAACTGCAGAGGCTTGCGTACGCTTTACGAAGCGAGTCTATACAGCTGGCGGATTCTCGGCGGAGTCTGTGTATAAGAGAACCCGATAGGAGCTGGACGGGTGCCCCACGTTCGCCTCAGCGTACGTGGGCCGAATAGGATGGGCGAAGCCCACCATAGCTTTCGCGAAACCGATCAGCTGGAAAAAGCAATCGAAACATATCATTTTCGGCCCAGGTACGCTTTGGCGAACCTGGGGGCACCCGTCCAGCTCCTACTGGTTCTCTTAGACACCGGCCTTGAAGGGTACGGGCTTCAGCCCGTACGTGCATGGTTATAAATAGATCCGGCTTTAGCCGCTGAGGGAGGTTTCGTCCGCTCCTGAGTTTTTTCCGCCACCGTCTATAATCTTTCGCAGCCCATAGATGAAAACTCAATCGAACTCGACATGGCCCCGATCCATGCGCCTGACCAGCCTTGCGCTGGCATGTTTGCTTTGCGTGACAGCCTGCGTCCAGCAGCGCGCATCCGCGCAGAGTACCGCGAAGCAAGCTCACGTCGACTGGACCAACTACGGAGGGTCTCCTGACGCTTCGCAATATTCCTCGCTCAAGCAGATCAACCGCTCCAATGTGAGCCGGTTAAAAATCGCGTGGAAATATCCCACCGCCGACGGGAAAGAATATTTGTTCAACCCCATTGTCGTCGACAACGTGATGTATGTTCTGGCCAAAGATCACTCCATCGTCGCGCTGGACGCCGCCACCGGTAAAGAGTTGTGGGTGCACCCGACCAACGTGCAAGGTACACTCTTCCCCCTGCGTGGAATCAACTACTGGGAGAATGCGGACCGATCCGATCGCCGGTTGTTGTTCGCCATCAACAATCTCTTGCAGGAAATTGATGCTCGTACCGGTAAGTCGATTTCGCAGTTTGGCAAAGATGGAGTGGTCGATCTCCGCGATGGGCTCGGGCGCGATCCGCAAAGTCTCACGCTGGTTCAATCCACCACACCCGGGCGTGTCTTCAGAAACCTGATCATCCTCGGTTCGGCCACGAATGAAGAATATGATTCCGGCCCCGGTGACATTCGCGCCTACGATGTTCTCAGCGGACAATTGGTGTGGAGCTTTCACACCGTTCCCCATCCTGGCGAGCCTGGATACGAAACATGGCCCAAAGATGCATGGAAGACGGTAGGCGGCGCAAACGACTGGAGCGGCATGTCCCTCGACGAGAGCCGCGGCATTGTCTTTGTTCCCACGGCCAGCCCGAAATATAACTTCTATGGCGCGAATCGCACCGGAGCAAACCTGTATGGCGATTGCCTGCTCGCCATCAACGCGCAAACAGGAAAACTGATCTGGTACTTCCAGATGGTGCACCACGATATCTGGGATTACGACAACGCCACCCCACCCCAGCTCTTAACCGTGCGCCACGACGGCAAGATGGTCGACGTGGTCGCGCAAGTGGGCAAAGAGGGCTTTGTGTGGGTCTTCGATCGCGAAACGGGAAAGCCTCTCTGGCCGATTGAAGAACGCCCCGTTCCCCATTCCGACATGCCCGGAGAGGAGACCTGGCCCACACAGCCCTTTCCTCTGAAGCCGCCTCCGTTCGCGCGTCAATCCTTCACCGCAAACGATATCAGTCCATTTATGCCGGCCCCGGAAAGGGCCCACCTGCTCGAAGAGATGCAACGAGCTCGTAACCAGGGAATATTCACTCCGCCCGCATTGCAAAACACCGTGGAAATGCCGGGGAACAATGGCGGAGCCAATTTCGGCGGTGCGGCGTCCATTCCCTCCCAGGGGCTTCTCTACGTTGTGTCCAAGGATCTCCCCGCCATGCTCAAACTGGTTTTGGACGAACCGCTACAGACATCGACAACCGGTTCTCCCGAGGAGCGTGGGCGAGCAGCGTACATCGCAAATTGCAGTCTTTGTCACGGCGCAGACTTGAAGGGACAACCGCCGGCCATTCCATCGTTGGTCGATATCGGAGCGCAGCACAAGCAGGAGGAGGTGCGTGCGATTGTGAAGCAGGGAAAAGGCCCTATGCCGGCGTTCGCAAGGCTCCCGGATGCGACTCTGGATTCCCTGTTGGCCTATCTCTTCCATCCAGCGGGCGCGCCGGCGTCCACTGAGACTGAGAACCACACCGCCATGACTTCCCCGGCGGGTGCCAGGTACAGAAGCGGCTTTGGCTTTATGTTTACCGAGGACGGACTGCCCGCGATCAAGCCACCGTGGACCACGCTAACGGCTTACGATCTCAACTCGGGAACCATCCAGTGGCAGATTCCTTTGGGCGAAGTGCCCGAGTTGGTTGCACAGGGCTTCAAGGATACCGGTTCTCATTTTTCTAAATCAGCTCCGGTTGTCACCGCCGGTGGTTTGATCTTCACCGGTACGCGCGACCGCAAGGTGCGCGCATTCGAC
The DNA here is from genome assembly GCA_963743365.1 of uncultured Acidobacteriaceae bacterium. Classification (GTDB taxonomy): domain Bacteria; phylum Acidobacteriota; class Terriglobia; order Terriglobales; family Acidobacteriaceae; genus PALSA-350. The sequence continues at coordinate 274,291 of CAVUQE010000028.1, read as the reverse complement.
TCGCGCTCGGGAAAGCTGCTTTGGGAGTTCACACTGGATGCGGCTCTGGAGGGGATGCCTTCTGTTTACGAAGTGAATGGGCGCGAATACGTGGTTTTCTGTGCGGCGGCGCAAGCTACGACTCATACCCATGACGTGCCGGGTCATCCGGCGTCTCACGCCCCCATCCCCGGAGCCTACGTTGCCTTTGCCTTGCCTGCGGTTTCGCAGTAGGCACGGGGTAGCCCGTTCACATTGCAGTACTCGGCGGGGCACGATAACATCAAGACGACGCGTTACGTCTTCCCTCGGGCTAGCGCCGTCCACAGGTCCAAGGCGGTTGAAACGGTGTTTCCCGCAAGCTGTTTAGAATAAGTTAGTTTTCAGCGCGGAAGTGGTGAAATTGGCAGACACACCATCTTGAGGGGGTGGCGCCGAGAGGCATGGGGGTTCAAGTCCCCCCTTCCGCACCAATAAGAATGAGGTTCAGTTTCAGATGATCTGGTTTGTCGGTACCATCCACGTTATCGTTTGCATCGTCCTGATCGGGGTGGTTCTTCTCCAGCAGGGTAAGAGTGCCGACCTCGCCGGCGCCTTTGGCGGCCAGGGGTCGCAAACGGCCTTCGGACCCCGCGGAGCAGCCAACCTTCTCACCAAGGTTACGACGTGGGCCGCCATTGTCTTCATGTTTACCTCCATCGGGCTCACAGTGTTGATCCAACGGGGCAGCGGCGCGCGCTCCGTGCTTTCCGGCATCAAGTCCACGCAAACCACCCCGGCAAGGACTGCACCGCCCGCCAAGTAGAGCTCGGTCCCTCAGCGGTTAAAGCCGGTTACGCTTAAAAACATTTACGTACGGGCTAAAGCCCGTACCCTTCAAGAGTGGAGGGACCTGCGGTTTCTCTTCCTGTTCTCACACAGACTCGGCAGGGCCGACCGTTGGAACTTACGGGACAAAGCTTCTGCCCTTACACAGGCAAGCGCCCACGCGTCCAGCGGCCCACCGCCACTACCAGCAGGCCCATGGCCAGGAAGACCAGCAAAAAGACCGCGGCGTGGACTAGAACGCCGCCGTATCCCAGGACATTCACGTCCATAAAGGGGTACGGATACAGCCCGCTCACCGCGCCCCGCGCCAGCACATACACCGCGTAAACGCCGGGGTAAACCAGCCAGCCTAGAGCATCCTTCCAGCGCAATTCCGTCCGCGGGGCAAAGAACACCCAGTAGAGGACGTAGCCCACTGGAATGACGTCATGCAGAATGACGTCGGCGACCCACTGCATGCCCTGCGGATTCCATAATTGCCGCAGCAAAAGGCGGTAGATGATTCCCACGATCGCGATGTAAGCCGCGGCACCAGCCTGTACCGACGGACGGCAGAAGAACTCCCGCCATCCAGCTGCGGGGCGCCCCGGGGAAAGAGCCCTTGCGGTGAAAACCAGAGCGACCAGCAGATTGGTCAGAATGGTGAAGAAGCTGAAAAAGGTGATGATCGTCCCCACCATCGCCCTTGCCCCGCCAGGCGATTGCACCAGCATCAGGTAGAGCTGCAGCAACAGCGCAAACCAGCCCAGCAACGCCCCTACCACCGCGCAGATACGCATCATGGCTGCATTGTAACCAGCGTTTTCTGTTCCTAAAGTGAATCTCCTAGAATGAGCGCATGATCCTTGAGACCTTTCCCGTCGGTCCGCTGCACTGCAATTGCACCATCCTGGGCGACGAGGCTACCCACGAAGCCGTGGTCGTTGATCCCGGAGATAACATCCCGGAAGTCCTCTCCCGGCTGCAGAAGCACGGCTTGACCCTGCGCCAGATCGTTGTCACTCATGCCCATATCGACCACGTCGGCGGAGCGGCTCAGCTGCGCAAACTTACCGGGGCTCCGGTGCTGATGAACCAGAAGGATCTCGCCCTCCTGGGCATGATGGAGATGCAGGCCAACTGGATTGGTGTTCCCACGCCCGAAGTGGCGCCTCCTGACGCCAGCGCCGAGGATGGCTTAACCGTCGGCCTCGCCTCGCTGCCCGCCGAGGTGTTGCATACTCCCGGGCACACTCCAGGCAGCATCTGTCTCCTCTTTCCCGCTCAGCACTTATTGCTCGCCGGCGATACTCTCTTTGCCGGTTCAATCGGCAGGACCGATCTTCCGGGGGGCGACGGTCATCAGATTCTGCGCTCCCTGCGTAATCGCCTGCTGGTGCTGCCCGATGGCACGCGCGTGATTCCTGGGCACGGACCGGAAACCACAATTGGCGAAGAAAGACAGTCAAATCCGTTCCTTCAGCCAAAATTCCGAATGTGACACATTAACTCTCCCCCAAAGTGTGCATCCATGTGTACTAAGGCAGTGCAAAGAGAGTGAAAACAAGAAAGATGATTTAGATGTAAAGCCATTTAAATGTGTATGCTGCGCTGCTTTTATAAAGCATTAAGTGAATGACACGAAAGTATTAGTAACAAGCTTGAGTCCTCCCTTTTGCACATTTGCTTTCTTAAGGTTTCTAAAGTCGTTGTATATTGCTAAAGGTTCTGTTTGGTGAAATAGATAACCATTTGTTCAACTCCCGCCGTGAACTCCCATTCGGGCGCCAGCAGGCTTACCACCAGCCACCCCGGCCCGGCAAAACCAAAGAAACCGCCAGAATGCACCACTACCCCTCGCTGCAGCAGGAGTTCGAGCGCGGTTTCCTCTTCCGTCTGCACCCCGGGAATCCGCAGCACCGCATACCAACCCGCGTCGACTTGCAGCCGGGTTACCAGGCTCTGCTGAAGCAGGATGGCGTCCAGATTGGCCAGGTTATGCTCCACGCGCCCCCTGATCTGCCCTTGCAATGCCTGCCTCTGGCCTAGCCAGGCGGGAAAGGCGTGCTGGATGGGAGCGCTCATGGAGAGAAAGGTGTCCGAGATCACCTCCAGGCGCTGCAGGGCCTGCGGCTCGGCAAAGCACGCCATCCAGGCGCACTTCATCTGCGGCAACGCGGCCACTTTGCTTAGCCCGCTCAGCACGAAGGTAGGCACGGGGTGGCTGCCAGTAGCAAAGCTCTCCCCTGCCTCGCACCCTGCATGCCGATAGTCGAGAAAGACCTCATCTACGATCAGTGCCAGCCCATGCTCAAGGCACAGCGCCTCGATCGCAGCCCGCTCTGTGTCCCGGGTAAAGTGCCCGGTCGGATTGTTGGGGTGGACAACCGCGATCGCCCGGGTGCGCGGGGTGACGCGGCGGCGCAGCGCCTCGAGGTCAAGATGCCAGCCATGATCGTAGAAAAGCTCATAGGGTACGAGCCGCACATCGTCCAATTGGGCCAGGAAATCGAAGAGCGGATAGCCCGGCTGCCCGATCAGCACCTCGTCCCCCGGGTCGCAGAGCAGCCGGAAAAGGAAACTGTAGGCCTCGCTGGTGCTGGTGGTGAGAAGGATTTGCTCCGCATCTACGCCGGCGCCATGGTCGCGGTAATAGCGGCTGACGGCCTCCCGCGCCGCGCGAAGACCCATCGGATCCGGCTCATAACGCAGGGCTTCCGCATTGTCGAGCGGCTCCAGGATCGAAGCGACATCGTAGGCAAAGCCGCATGCCGTGGGGTTGGAGGCGGTCAGGTCCCAAAGCTGCGTGCCGGTTGCGCGCAATCGCGCCAGCTCGCGCGCCCACGGCGTTTCTCCCATATCCCACTGTGTTCGCGCGGACCAGGGGGATCTCTTTGCGCCATCAAGCATGGTGTAATAGAGCAGAAACAGGAAATACGTGGCTTCGATCGATTCCGAGAGGTGGCCTTTTTCTTGATGAAAAAGGCCCAGCGCGGTAGCTACGCCGGGTACTGCATTCCGTTTCTGCTAGACCGTAGCATCTCATTTCAGGGAGTTTGTGCGCATGGATCTGAAAGCCGTGATCTTCGACTATGGTGAAGTCCTCAGCGGCCCCCCGGACCCTCAGGCGCATCGCAATCTGCTGGCCATTGCCGGAGTTGAAGAAGAGGCTTTCGAGAAGTCCTATTGGGCCCACCGTCTCGATTACGACGCCGACATCCTGAACGGCCAGACTTATTGGCAAACCGTCGCCCGCGACACCGGCGTGAAATTTACGGCAACGCAGATCGAGCAACTCCAGGAGCAGGACGCCCGCATGTGGATGGACCTGAACCCAGCGATGCTCGCCTGGATCCCCAGGATCAAGCAGGCCGGCCTTCGCCTGGGCATCCTGTCAAACATGGGATACGGGGTGCTTGGCTATATGCTCCCGCGCTTCCCCTGGCTATCCCAGTTCGACCACCTCACCTGGTCCTGTGAGCTGGGAATCGTAAAGCCCGATCCCGCCATTTATCTGCATACCGTCAAGAAGTTGGGTGTCGCACCTGACCAAGCCCTGTTCATCGACAACCTGGAAAAGAACATAGTCGGCGCCGAATCAGTAGGCCTCCACGCCGCTCTTTTCCAGAACGTAGAACAGCTCCAGACCGAACTGGCCCGCCGCGGATTTCCACTGCCCGTCCTGGAACCGGTGGCGTAAGGAAAGGAACCGCAGGTCCCTCCACTTTCCCCTAGCGCGGAGCCTTAAGCGACAACCCGACCTGGTCCACAATCTCCAGGTCAAACCCCTGCAGCGCAGGGACGTGCGTGGGCGTATTCGATAGCAGCCGAATCTTGCGGATATTCAAATCGGAAAGGATCTGCCCGCCCAAACCGACCTGGCGCAGGATCCGTTGGTGCCGGTCATCCCCGTGTTCGCCGCCCCGGTGCAAAAACAACCGATGCGGCAGCACGCTGCGGTCAATATCGAAACCCTTACTCGAATTGTGCAGATAAACCAGGGCGCCCCGTCCGGCCTCCGCGATCATCTCCAGCGATCGCTGCACCACCTGGTGGCAATCACACAGCGTTGTGCCGAAGACATCGCCTGCCAGGCAATGGGAGTGCACCCGCACCATAACCGGTTCCTGGTTGTGCTCCGAGCTCACATCGCCGCGAACCAGGGCCAGATGGCTCTCTCCGCCGTTGACCTCGCTCTCATAAGCAATCATGCGGAAGTCGCCATAGCGGGTCGGCAATATCGATTCCGCCACGCGGAAGATATAGCGCTCGTTCTGCAGCCGGAAGCGGATTAGCTCCGCCACCGTCAGCATCTTCAATCCGTGCTGATTGCAAAACTCCACCAGGTCCGGCACCCGCGCCATGGTGCCGTCGTCGTTCATGATCTCGCAGATCACACCCGCCGGAATCAGTCCCGCCATACGGGCCAGGTCCACGGCAGCTTCCGTCTGTCCGGCGCGTACCAGCACCCCGCCCCGCCGGGCGCGCAGCGGAAACACATGCCCTGGCCGGGCCAGATCGGCCGCCGTCATCCGCGGATCGATCGCCACCTGGATGGTGTGCGCTCGATCATAGGCGGATATGCCGGTGGTCACGCCCTCCCGGGCCTCGATCGTCTCCGTAAACGCGGTGCCGAAGCGCGACGAATTCTGTTGCGTCATCGGGCCCAGGCGCAGGTAGTCCGCCCGCTCTTCGGTCAAGCTGAGGCAAATGAGGCCGCGTCCGTACCTGGCCATAAAGTTGATGGCTTCAGGAGTGACAAACTCCGCCGCCAGTGTCAGGTCTCCCTCGTTCTCACGGTCCTCGTCGTCCACCACGACGATCATGCGTCCCGCCTTGAACTCCTCCAGGGCTCCGGGTACATCGGTAAACGGCAGCTTTGTCTGCATAGCTTTATTGTCCGCCTAACACCTTCCTGATGTCACATCGCTTCCCCGAGACGCAAAAAACGCCGCTCTGGGCGGCGTTTTTCGCTTCGGTCTTGCTGCTCGTTTACAACGTGGATTCGATCTCAAAACCCCAAGCCTCGAGCAGCGCTTCCGGGATATACTTCGAATTCTTGTTGCGCCGGGCCCATTCGCGCAACCTTGTAGAACGCACATACTGATCGGGAGTCAGCTTGAACTCTTTCACCACCTGCTCGAAAGAAGTGACAGTCGGGACTACCGGGCCAATCGGCTCCGGCTTGCCCCAGTTTGGATTACCACGTCGTTTTGCCATTTGATCCGTTATCCTCTAGGGAGATGCGCAACAAGCATGACCCGGCGGCTTCGCAATTTCACCAACTCAGCCCCGCCGAACATGCCAAAGCTCTCATTTTAAGGATTTTTTCTCCAAAAATCAATAGCAATTTAGCGCTAGACCGGTAAGTCTTCTCGTCGCTGCAAGGCAAAACCCGCGCAGCCTCACCAACTGTCATCTGCAACCTATCCGCTCTTTATGCACTCCAAGTGGATGACTTACTTGCTATTCGTGAAAGGTGGATGGTCATGAGCGTAGTACGTTACTGGGCGGTGTTCTCTCTGGGGGTGGCTGCCGGCGCAGCTGCGGCTCTCATTTATGCTCCGCAGACCGGGGAGAAAACCCGTAAGCAACTCAAGCGTAACCTGCAGGATGCCAGCGATTACATCCAGGACACCACCGGCGACCTTGGTAAGCACGCCACCCGTGTCTACAAGAAAACAAAGGACGTAGCCGGGGATGTGGCCTCCCGCGTGGGTTCGGTCGCCAGCAACGTCAGCTCCGCGGCCAGTAACATTGCCGATAAGGTCGGGGATCTGGTCTAAGCGTCGTCTTCCGCAACAGGCCATGGGAGTGTTTCTTACGGAAAAAGCTCCCATGGCCTGTTTCCTATCCACTTTCCTATCCGGGGAGACTTAGGAGCCGGTAAGAAGTTGGCGTGCCGCGCGAAGCCCGGAGCGTAAAGCTCCATGCACAGTACCCCAGTGGCCGCTGGTGTCTGTATGCTCGCCGGCGAAGTAGAGCGTCTCCTCCATCGGAAGAGACATCCGGTCAGAAGCGTCAATTGCCCCGCGCGGGACGTAGGAATAAGCACCCAAGCTGTGGGGATCGATTTGCCAATCGTGCATATGCCAGCGCAGCAAGTGTTTTTTCACGTCATGCAGCGAGCTCCCAAGCAGGACTGAGAGCGTTTCCAGGCCCGTCTCCGGCAGCAAGTCCATCTCCAATCTCCTCGCTCTGCGGCCGGCTATCCACCCGGTCAGCGTTGAGCCGGGCTTGGGGCTGGTCGTCCACCAGGTTGGGGGGACGGCGTCGGGCGCAAAGACAAAGCTTACGCCCTTCAACAAGGTGAACTCCTTCCAGAAAGCACTGTCGAACTCGTAGACCACCCGGGCAGCCGGTCCCATCACCAGGCTGTCGGCAGCTTTGAAAATCTCCATCGGCTGGGGCGAGAACGCGACCCTCCTCGCCTGCAGGACCCCCAAAGGTAAAGTCACCACCGCCGATTTCGCCGCCAGGACCCGGCCCGTCTCTGTCGCGACCTCGACTTGTCCCGGCTCCCAGGAAATGGATCGCACTGCCATCGACCGGAAAAACTCACCCCCGGCTTCGCGGAACCGGCCCAAGAGAAACTCGGGAACCCGCGCATAGCCCTCGATCACGCGGAAGATGCGCTCCGCCGAAATGGCATCTTCCGCTGCCTGCTGTTTCGCCAGCGCGCGGACGCTGATGCGGTCCGCATCGGCCGCGTTGAAGCCTTCAACATAGTTAGTCGCCCGTGCGGCGGCCTCTGCTCCGACTTTGTGTTGGCCCACGAATTCGCTGAAGCTAAGGTCGCGTGAAGTCGGAGAAAGCTGCACATGGCTCAGTTCTTCGAAGAGCTGGTGCACCTCGTATTGGTCGCCGCAGGGGCCCAGCCGGGCTGCACCCCGGCCCGGACCGGCACAGCGGCTATCGCCATCCAGCTCGAAGCGGGTGAGACCCGCCTCGTCCACCAAATCAACCAGCTCCGCGGGCAGGCCATGAACAAACTCTGCCCCGAGCTCCACCGGCAGGTCTCCCTGAACGGCCTGAACGGTGTGAATCCGTCCCCCAATGCGGTCCCGGGCCTCGAGCAGAGCCACTCGCCGCCCCGCCTCCGCCAATATCCGGGCGGCTGCCAGGCCGGCGACCCCAGCACCAATCACCACCGCTTCGAAGGTATCGGCTCGATTGCCTGCCATGCTCATTCACTGCACCTCCCACGAGAGTGTCTCGGCGCGCGCGCCCTGCGCCGGCACAGGATGCTTGAGCGCCTGAATCGACAACGCATAGCCGGCGCGAACCGTTTCGGGTGTGAATCGTAGCTTTCTTCCATCGATCTGCATCCTGACCCGGGGCGCCGTTTGTGCCTGGGATGAAGTTGGATGGGCGAGCGGGAACTCCACTTCCCTGCGGAGCCCGCTCACCAGGTAGAGTGACACCAGGTCGCAAAAGCCCAGCGCTGCCGTCCATCGCTCTAAATCTTCTCCTCTTGCCATCGAACTGGTTTCGAGCTTTTGTTGACGCAACTTCTCCGTTCGAAGAAAGCGTTGGTGGTGCGCCTGGTCATGCTGGGCCAGCAGGCTGAAGTGACGGCTGACGATGATGGCTCCTATCTTCGAAAAGGCTTCGATGCTATCGATTGAACCCGTCCACGCCTCGACAACTTCCTCGGGGGGAATGGCCACAAAAGATACCGGAGCTGCATGGCTGGCCTGCGCGCCGCCCGAGCGCAGGCGCTGAATCTGCTGTGCATCGCTCGAGGCCCAACCCGTATCGTGCATCTGAATGGCGCGAATAATCTCGGGTGGCAATTCACCGAAGCTCGCGGCCACCAGCCCAGCGGCCAGTTCTCCTGCCAGCACAGCATGCGCCGGCTGCGGCACCAGCAGGCAAGGCAGGCGCACTGCACGTTGCGCCGCGTCTACCCGCGCCCAGGCCGACGATGGCTCTCCACTCTGCACTTCTCCGGTTAACCAGCCGATCACCATCGACTCTCTCCTCCTAAGGCAGTGCCATTATCAGGTAATCTGGCCTGGACCCGGATTTCCTGTGGAGCTGGTTGGCGTTGACGAACTTCATGCGGCTTTCCTTAAGGAAAGCCGCACACACGGTCCTATCCAGCGCAGCGTACAGGAAATCCGGCGGGGAACCCCATGATCCTTAAAGAAGAAATATTCGTCGATCTCGCCACACCAACCGGACCCATGCGGACCTATCTGTTTCGGCCCGCGGCTGAAGGCAAGTATCCCGCCGTCGTGCTCTTTTCCGAGATCTTTCAGGCCACCGGCCCGATCCGCCGCTTTGCCGCCTTTATCGCCGGCCACGGCTACATCGTCGCTGTTCCTGAGGTGTATCACGAGTTGGAGCCGGCAGGCACGGTGCTGGCCTACGATCAGGCCGGTTCCGACAAAGGCAATGCCGACAAGTACGCCAAGTTGGTTTCGGCTTATGACAGCGATGCGCGCGCGCTGCTCGACTATCTGAAGGGCTTGAGCGATTGCACCGGCCGCCTGGGCACCATCGGTATCTGCATGGGAGGCCATCTGGCCTTTCGCGCAGCCATGAATCCTGATGTCCTGGCGACGGTCTGCTTCTACGCCACCGATATTCACAGCCACAGCCTGGGCTTGGGCAAACAGGATGATTCGCTTGCGCGTGCGGGTGAAATCAAGGGCGAGCTGCTGCACATCTGGGGGCGGCAGGATCCGCACGTTCCACTCGCCGGACGCAACCTGATCAAGGCCCGGCTGGAGGAAGTGGGCGCCAATTTTCAATGGCTCGAAGTCAATGGCGCGCACGCGTTCATGCGCGACGAGGGCTACCGCTACGATCCCGAGCTGGCGGCGATTTGTTTGAATATGGCGTTGGCGCTGCTCCACCGGAAATTAGCTCTCTGAGAAGATACTCTTGTGGCCGAGCAAGAGCTAAAGCGAGTAACCCCGAAAGTGCCCGACGACCCCAACAGCGATCTGGGATTCGGCAGAGTCGTCTCCTCACAGCGTGAGCTTCGTCTCCTCAATCGCGACGGCAGCTTCAATGTGCAGAGACGAGGCCGGGGACTGCGTTCGTTTCTTGCCTACTCCAACCTGGTCAGCACCACCTGGAGCCGCTTCTTCGTCTTTGTTGCCGCGGTCTACCTTACGCTCAATGGCTGTTTCGCTTTGTTCTACGAAGCGTGTGGACCGGACGGCCTGGTCAACACCCTCAACACCCGGATTAACACTCCTTTTCTGAAGGCCTTCTTCTTCAGCATTCACACCTCGGCGACCATAGGCTACGGAAGTACCGTGCCTGTGGGCCTGAAAACCAATATCCTGGTCGCACTCGAGTCCGTCGTCAGTCTGTTGGGCCTGGCGGTCGTTACAGGATTGGTATTTGCGCGTTTCTCCCGGCCGGTCGCCGACATACTCTTCAGTCAGAAGGCGGTGATTTCCTGGATCGGCAACCAGCGCGCCTTTGAGTTCCGCATCATCAACACGCGCAACAACCAAATCATCGATCTGCATGTCCGCGTCCTGGTATCGCGCTTTGAGACCAGCGCGAGCGGAGCCGCCGTGCGCCGTTACTACCCACTTAAGCTGGAGAGGGAGAGCGTGGTCTTCTTTCCTCTTTCCTGGACCATCGTTCACACCATCGACAAAGACAGCCCGCTCTACGGAGTGACGCACGATGAGCTATGCGCCAGTGGCGCGGAGTTTCTCATTCTGCTCACGGGGATGGACGAGACTTTTTCCCAGGTCGTCAACGCCCGCTCCTCGTACCGCGCCTCCGAAATCATCTGGGACGCCAAGTTCACCGACATCTTCATCTACGACCCGGAAGGCCGAATGGCCGGCATCGACATGAAGCGCTTCCACGACACCGCACCTTTCTCCACCCCGCCCTAGAATCCAGTCCGGAAGAAGTTTGTGTCCCAAGAGAACCCCATGAGAACAGGACGGGTGCCCCAGGTTCGCCGAAGCGAACCCGGGGCACCCGTCCTGTTTCATTCAGTTCTCCTTGGGCCGCCTACCGCGAGATGATCCGCGATCCGGTTGGACCCGCGATCACCGCTAACGAGGCTAAGCCAAGAAACAGCCCATGCTCGACCACGCCCACCATGCTCTTGATGGAGTGCGCCACCGCTGGTGGATCCGCGATCTCTCCGTAGTGGCAGTCGAAGATGTAATTGCCTTCGTCGGTAATGTACGGTGAGCCGTCGTGACCCGACCGCAGCACCGGGTGCGCCGCTATCGCCTCCAGCTTCTTCTTCACCGGGGACGCCGCAAACGGGATCACCTCCACCGGAAGCGGAAAGCGGCCAAGCCGTTCGACGATCTTGTGTTCATCGGCGACGATCACCAGCCGCCGCGAAGAAGCGGCAACAATCTTCTCATGCAGCAAGGCGCCCCCGCCCCCTTTGATCAACGCCAGGCCGGGAGCCACTTCGTCGGCGCCGTCAATGGTCACGTCCGTGTATTCCACTTCATCGAAACTGGTCAGAGGAATCTTCAGCGAGCGCGCCAGCTCGCCGCTGGCTCGCGAGGTGGGGATCCCGCGAATCTTCAACCCGTCGCGAACCATTTCACCAAGAAACTGGATGGCAAAGGTTGCGGTCGAGCCCGTGCCGAGCCCGACCACCATCCCATCCTTGACGTATTCCAGGCTCTTGCGCGCAGCAGCGGCCTTCTCAGTATCTGTCAGCGTCATGATTGGTCCCGTAAGTGAAAGCTGTTAGGGATTCGCGCGTACTGCCCGCGAGTACATCAGCCGGGTAAAGCCGCTCATCAGAAAATTAATACCGACGATCGTGCCCAGCGCCCACACCGCGCTGGCCGGCCAGCTTCGCCAGATCATGAGCGCCAGTATCAGCGTCACGATCCCGTCAAACAGAAGCCATCCCGAACCAGGAGCGCTCCGGACTTGAAAATACGTCACCAGGTGAAAGATGCCTTCCACGAAGAAAAGAATCGCTAAAGCCAGTGTGAGCGAAATCAGGCTCAACTTGGGATGAAGCAACAGGTAGACTCCCGCGATCAGGTAGGCGCAGCCGACCAACAGCCGCCAGAAGAAGCCCCCCGTGGTGCGCGCCGCAAAGGTACCGATGAGGTGAATCACCCCGGCCGCAATCACCAGCAGGGCGACGGCAACGGCTATCGCGACACCCGCCTCGAAGGGCAAAGCCAAGGCAAAGAACCCAACAATAATCAGCAGAATGGCCCACCACATGGGAAACGAAGCGCCTGTTGTCAAGACGCTGCCTGGCGACGATGCGACCATGGTTCCGGCTCCTTTTTAATTGCAGCTGCGATGCGAGGATGGTAACGCTAGCAATGGTACATCGGTCTCGTCCTCTTTTGTCGCCGATGACTCCGCAATCGGCGCGCACTCGCTCACTCGTCCTGCGGGAGCAGAGCCAGAAGATCGTGGGTGCCATAAATCACTCGCTCTACCCTTACGGCATCATCGCGGATGCGGAATAGAATCCCATAGCGCCCTACCCATGCAATGCGCGCCTCTTCGTCCAACTCGGCGCATAACCGGAAGCGTAGAGGGCGGAGCCCGAGTTCCAGGATTTGCGCGCGTATTTCCTGAATGACGCTCAGGGCTCGCTTGGGATTGTCTTGCGCGATGGAGCCGGCGATTGCATCGAGATCGCTTTCAACAAAGCTGGAAACTTCGATGCGCACTATCTGGCAGCATCCGCCGGTGCATGGTACTTATGCTCCAGGCGTTCCAGCATTTCATCCACCGGATCTCCGGGAGTCTTGTCCTCGAGCGCTTGCCGCCACAAGGTGCGCAGTTGGCCCAGGCTTTGCTGCCTCAAGTCACGCATCAGCGTCCACGCCTGCAACGCATCGCGCACCACCTCACTGCTGGAGGCATACTCACCCGTCTCGACGGCTTTGCGGATGCTAGCGACCATCTCCGGAGGCAACGCGATGCTGATCTTCTCCACGGCCGGCATGGGCAAATCCTACCATAGAGGCAGGCGCCATCCGGGCCTCCGCTTGGAGGCCAGCGGCCCACGCGATATTCTGGATTTGATCAGAATTACGCCTCTTGGGCGGCTATCCCTACTCTGAAGGAGATCCATGTCGAACGAATTGCGCAGTTTTCTCACGCTCCCTTATGACGAACTCGAAGCGTTGAATGTGAAAGCGAAAGAGCAGCGGAAGAATCGGGTGCCTCAGCACCAGATTCAGGAAGAACGGCTGAAATACCTCACCGATGAAAAGGGCATCAAGGCCGTCACCGTTCTCTTCAGCGACCTGGAAGGCCGCCTGCACATGCTTGACTACGATAAGAAATTCCTGGTCAAGAGCTGGGATAACCTCACTTTCGACGGCTCCTCGATCCGCGGATTTTCCGCCCAGCGGGAGAGCGACCTGCGCCTGGGCATTGACTGGAGCGCCTTCTACTGGGCCCCTGCCGATTTCTTCGGAGCCGGAAAGGTCTTGGTCTTCGGCGAAGTCATCGACAAAACCGGAGCGGTCTATCCCGCCGATATCCGCAGCGTGCTGAAAACCTACGCCCAGAAACAGCACGAGAAGAGCGGCTACACCCTCAATGCCGCCAACGAAATCGAAGGCTTTCTCTTTGCCGGCGTCGACGCCGAGCGGCGCTACGCGGAGACAGGCAAGTTCGAGTACGTCAATACCGGGGGCTACTACCACTCGCTTCCCGGCGATCCGCTGCGCACCTTTATCGACACCACAGCCGAAGTCCAGCGTTCGATGGGCTTCGAGAATGAGAAGGACCATCCCGAGGTCGCGCCCTCACAGTTTGAAATCAACTACGGCTACGGCGAAGTCGTCGCCGCCGCCGATCAGATCCAGCTCTACAAACTCATCTGCCGCCAGGTTGCCACCCGCATGGGTTTCTCCGCCTCCTTTCTCCCCAAGCCGGTGATCGGAGTCAACGGCAACGGCATGCACACCAATGTCTCCATCAGCAAAGACGGCAAGAACCTCTTCTGGGATCCCAAGGGAGAAGAGAAGATCAGCCCGCTGGCATGGTCCTTCATCGACCGCATTCTTTCCAGCGCAAACGATATTTGCCTGCTGCTGAACGCCAGCGTGAACGCCTATCGCCGTCTCGATCCGCACTTTGAAGCGCCCAACCAGATCAAGGCCTCGCCGATCGATCGCGGATCCATGGTGCGTGTCCCTCTGGGCAACGAAAAAAGCTCGCGCGTGGAAGTGCGCTCGGTCGGTCCTGATGCCAATCCCTACATGGCTCTCTACTCCATCTTCCGCACCGGCATCGAAGGCGAGATCTCCAAGATCAAGGACCTGCGTCAGGCCAAGCGTTATCTGCCCGACAACGTCTACACAGCGATCGACGATTTTCGCAGATCCAAGTGGACCACGACTCTGCTCGGTGAGGACGTGAAAGCGCGTTACGCCGATCTTAAGCAAGCCTCCGCTGACCGCTGTCCGCGTCTGCTCGGGAGCCTGATCAAGGTTCCCGAAATCCAGTTCCATCACGATGTCTACAACCAGTTCCTGTGGAACCAGTTCTGAGCCGCGGCTCTCTCATCTCAGGGCCTGTGCGACAGGCCCTGAGCTACACTTAGGCTGACCGGGGGATAGAGCCATTAAGCTGCTAGGCATCGATGTGGGCACGGGAGGGACGCGCGCCCTCCTCATCGACGAAACAGGGGCGGTTGTCGCTTCCGCCATCCACGAACATCAACCCTTTGCTTCACCCAAAAGCGGCTGGGCAGAGCAGGATCCGCAGGACTGGTGGAAGGCCTGCCAGGGCGCCGTTCGCAAAGTGTTGCGCGAGAGTGAGGTTCCGGCGTCAGAGATTGCGTGCATCGGCCTCAGCGGGCAGATGCACGGTGCTGTGCTCCTGGATCGGAACGATGAGGTCCTGCGCCCGGCGCTTATCTGGTGCGATCAGCGCACCGCGGCGGAGTGCCGCTATCTCAACGAGACCATCGGCCCGCGCCGTATTGTTGAGCTCACTTCCAATCCCGCGCTTACCAACTTCACCCTCACCAAGCTGCTGTGGGTGCGCACCAACGAACCCAGCATCTGGCGCCGGTTTCAAAGCTTCCTGTTGCCCAAGGATTACATTCGCCTTTGTCTCACCGGGGTACGGGCCATCGACGTGGCTGACGCTTCAGGAACGCTGCTGCTCGACGTCGCCCACCGCCGCTGGTCCGACGCCATGCTCGACGCCGTCGGTCTCAACCCGGACTGCCTCCCTGCTCTTTACGAATCACAAGATGTCGTAGGCCAGGTGACGGGGGCCGCAGCCGCCAGCACCGGCCTGAAAGCGGGCACGCCCGTAGTTGCCGGAGCAGGCGATCAGGCGGCCGGCGCAACCGGCATGGGCATCGTTCGTCCTGGCGACGTGAGCGCGACCATCGGAACATCAGGAGTGGTCTTCGCCGCCTCCGATGCCCCGGTCACCGACCCGCTGGGGCGGCTGCACACCTTCTGCCACGCCATCCCGGGCCGCTGGCATGTCATGGGAGTCACCCAGGCGGCCGGCCTTTCCCTGCGTTGGTTCCGTGACAACTTCGGCGTGGCCGAAAGCCGCGGGGGTGCCCACCAGGCTGATCCCTATGATCAGCTGAGCGCCGAAGCCGCGCAGGTTCCCCCGGGTTCCGGGGGAGTTCTCTGGGCGCCCTATCTGATGGGCGAGCGCACCCCGCATTTGGACCCCGACGCCCGTGCTGCCCTAGTCGGATTAGCTGCCGACCACACCCGCGCCAACGTCGTTCGGGCCATCATGGAGGGGGTTGCCTTCAGCCTCAAAGACACGCTGACCATTTTTAAGGAACTGCGCATTCCTGTGCGGGCTATTCGCGTGGGCGGCGGCGGTGCCCGCTCACCCCTGTGGCGGCAGATCCAGGCGGATGTCTACGGCCAGTCGGTGGAAACCGTGCAGGCCGAAGAAGGCGCCGCTTATGGCGCCGCCCTGCTGGCGGGGGTGGGAGCCGGGGTCTGGACGTCCGTAGATACGGCCTGCGACAAAGTCGTGCATACGGCCAAGCGCACCTCGCCCGACCGGGATGCCTCACGCGTGATGCAGGAGACGTACACCAAGTACCTCCGGCTCTACCCGGCCTTGCGAAGCATCTTTGGCTGAGGAAAAAGACACGCCGGGAAAGGACCCGTCGTATCAACCAGCCTCCTGTTCTCTTTTGAGGTACCAGCGATTCCTCCCCGGTGCAAAGGGGCAACCACACCGTAGACTTGAAAGGTGACCCTGACGGAAACCACTCTGGATGCCCAATCTGCCCAACCGGCGTCCTTCGGGACGGCGGCTTTCACGCGCAGAAATTTTCTCTGGCTGGCAGCCGGCTCGGCCGCCGGCATGGCTTTCTACGCCGGCGAAATCTCTCGCCACGAACTCGAGATCGTCTACCGCACCATCAACGTTCCCCGCCTGCCTGACCCGTTCGCCGGTTTGAAAATCGTCCAGATCAGCGATTTTCATTTCCACGAATACACCGAAGCAGCGTTTGTTGAGGCAGTCGTCCGCAGGGTGAACGAGGCCAGCCCGGATCTCGTCGTGATGACCGGGGACTTCGTTAGCTCTAAGCCGTTGCCGCGGCATTTTGGCATCCGGATGAGCCAACACTGCGCCGAAATCCTTAGCCGGATCGAATGCCCGCTGCGCTACGCGATCCTGGGCAACCACGACGTGCTGGTCAGCGCTCACGCGGTCACCGACTCTCTTGTGACCCACAGCATCCCCGTGCTGGCAAACAGTTCTGTGCCCATCGAGCGCGACGGCCGGCGCCTGTGGCTTGCTGGTTTGGAGGACGCTCTGCAGCAGCGGCCTGATCTCCTCACCGCGCTCCCCGCGGGTAGGAACCCGGATAAGGAACCCCTTATCCTGCTGGCGCACGAGCCCGATTTCGCCGATCACGTGGCCGGGCGCCAAGTCGACCTGGTTCTCTCCGGACACACTCACGGAGGTCAGATTCGCATCCCCTTCCTGCCTCCGCTCCTTCTCCCTTCCCTGGGACACAAATACGTGGAGGGGCTTTTCCGGTTGCGGGACGGAACCCAACTCTACGTTAACCGGGGCATCGGCGCGGTCAACCTGCCTTTCCGCTTCCGCTGCCCTCCCGAAATTTCAGTCATCACCCTGCAACCCGCCACGTAGGATTTCTGTGGTTCTGTTGGGGCGCAGCCCAGTTTTGCCAGACCGGCAACAGATGCTAGGTGCCCCATTCAAGCCTTCCGTTGGCTTGAGTGGGATAACCGCTCTCAATCTGCCACTTCACTCTCGGCTTTCCTCTCCACTACCTGCTCTGCGTCCACACTCACTTAACGCGAACTCGTCACACCACTCCATTCATCACAGCCGCAATCTTTCGTCTACCCCTTTGCACATCTCTCGGGCTTACCTGGGTAATGATTGCGGCCCAAAAGGCGCCCCTGCTGCCCGAAAGCATCCCCAATTCGGAACAACCTTGGTACCGTTTGGGACGCAACATGCTCATTACGCTACCAAAGTTGTACGTAACAGCTGAGACACGTCGCCCTCTTCCGACTATATTCAGTAGCTGAAAGGGGAACACCACCATGGGCATCCAAGCATTTCCAAATTTTACGGAGCGATCGATGAGGCCGGAGTTGCGCATCGTGCGCAAAGAAGCTTCCATCGTTTCCATCAATGTCGCGGACGTTTGTCCCGATGAGCCGGAGAAACTTTATATCGAAGACAAACTGGGTTGCGCGCGCGGCGTGCTTTTTGCCTTCGCGTTCCAGGCAGCGCTGGTCGTGGCCGCCGCTGTTTGCTGGAAGCTTTTCATCCGTTAGAAGAGTTCTTCTGCAGGTGCGCCGGATTCGGCGTGAATACGCCTCTTCCCCTTGCGTCATTCACAAATCCGGGCACCGGCAATAAATGCGGCGACGGCTCGGCGCAGGACAAGAGCCACAAAGTTCCTTCCCGAGCTAGAGCAGTTTCGAAACTGCTCTAGGCAGCGCCAATCACCTTCTCCATAACCTCGGCATCAACCTTCCCCCCATAGTATTTTGCGATTCGCCCCCGAACCACAAAACCCAGGCTGCGATAAAACTGCCGCGCGGCAGGATTGTTCTCCGCCACTTCCAGGCGCAATACGCCGGCGCCTTCGTGCTTTAGCTGCTCTTCCGCGGTTCGCATGAGCAGTGTGCCCAACCCGCGGCGCCGCTCGACCGGATCGATGTCAAGGGTGACGATGTGGCCAGTTGCGCGTCCCTGGCGGTGGGAGCGCTCGAAAATAACGAAGCCGGCCAGCTTGTCTTCGGCCTCCTCGGCGATCCAGCAGGAACAGTTGGGGTGGGTCAGGAAATACTGCAATTCGGTCCGGGAGTACGCAATACCCTGCGGAAAACAGACCTGGTCGAGCCGATGCAGCCCGGCCAGGTCCCGCATTTGGAAACTGCGTAGGTGAATCATGCCCAGCATACGAATAGCAACGATCAGCGTTACCGTGACGCGGTCACGATGGCTTGTGCAAGCAGGCTAGACCAACACTGAAAATCCTCTACGGGTTCTGGGCAACGGCCGTCTTCGCCGGTGTGGTTGGCTCCATCACGACTCCGTTGTAAGGTGTTGCCGCCAACAGGCGTCCGCCCGCGGATTGCACATGCCTTACCTTCCAACCAGGATCATAGAACTTGAAGGTACGATCCGCCGGGTTAACGGCCAGCACCCAACTGGAGGACCAGGAGGTGATGACCACGCGTTTCAGCCCTGGGTCGTACGCCAGTCCGCTGATATCAGAGATGGGGAGTGTCGTGATGTCGGTCCAGTTCTGACCATGGTCCTCGCTGTAGAAAACGCCTTCACGCCCGCCCACCCACAGGCTGCCGTTGCCGGCAATCGCTATCGACTGCGCCCACGTCAGCTTCTGCGGCATGGCCAGCGGCTGCCAGGTCTTTCCCTCGTCCTGCGACCACGCCAGGGCCGTACGCTTCGCTGCCACGACCATCAATCCATCGGACGCCACGGCACGATACTCCGTCTTGCCCAATACCGGGCCGCCTTCCCAGGTGGCGCCCTGATCCTTGCTGACAAAGACCCCGTTCACCGTTGCCGCATACCAGGTGTTGCCGGAAGCGACGACCTGGCTCACCTTCCCGTCCATCTGGCCGCCGGGCACCATCACGGTTGTTTCCACCTTGGTGCGCTTGCCTTTGTGAACCACGTAGGACGTCTTCTGCTCACTCTTGACGATCTTGCCGTCTGACTTCCAGATCGTGCCCTCCCAACGGAAAATGCCGGCATTGGTCCCGGCCACAATCGAGCCGTCGGTAGCCTGCGACAGGCTGAACACATCGCGCCCCTCGAGGCCATTGCTCTGCTGGCTCCAGGTGGCGCCGTCGTCATGGGAAACGAAAACTCCGCCAAAGGTTTTGTCGTTCACCACCCCGGCGTATATGGTTTGCGGTGACTTCGCATCCACCAGCAGACTGGATACCTGGCGCTGCGAGAAGCCTGCGTTGGATGCCTTGAAACTCATCCCCGCGTCTTGGCTCTCCAGCACTCCACTGCGGTCCGTCGCCAACATCACGTGTTGCGGGTTTTTCGGATCCACGTAGACGTCGTTGACGATCACCTCCGGCTCGGTCATGCGGCGAAATGTGGCCCCGCCGTCGGTGGTCTTGTACAGGCCTTCAGTAGTCCCCGCGTAAACCGTGTTGTGGTTGGTCGGGTCCAACATCAAAACCCGCGTCCGGCGCGCAGTCATCGGAATGCCTTGGATCTTTTTGTAGAGTTCACCGCCGGTATTGCTGCGGTAAATCCCCGAACAAGCGCTGGTGTAAACGACGTTCGGCTCAGTGGGATCGATGATGATCGAAAACACATCCGAGTCCTCGATCAGGCCCTGCTTGATGTTGTGCCAATTC
Source organism: uncultured Acidobacteriaceae bacterium (assembly GCA_963743365.1). Classification (GTDB taxonomy): domain Bacteria; phylum Acidobacteriota; class Terriglobia; order Terriglobales; family Acidobacteriaceae; genus PALSA-350. The sequence continues at coordinate 254,675 of CAVUQE010000028.1, read as the reverse complement.
GCGCCGCCATCCGTGGTCTTCCATGGCAGGTGCCAGGTGCCGGCATAGACCGTGCGCGGATCCTTGGGATCGATGGCAATCGACTCCACTTCATGAATATCCATGCTGCCTGGAGGCGAAATCTGGTTCCACTGCACGCCGCCGTCTTCACTGCGGTAGACACCCTTGAGAGTGCCCGCAATCAATATCTTCGCATCGGAAGGCGCCTGGGTGAGAGCGCGGATGGACTGGTCCTTCATCGCTTCGACTGTGGTCCAGGTCTTGCCCGCGTCGTGGCTGATAAAGAGGCCGCCGCCGGGATGATCGACGATCCAGGCCCCGACCAGCAGCGTCTTGGGGTCGGCTTGATCCACCACCACGTTATCCAGAATCAGGTCGTCGCTTTTGGCCAGCTTGGCCAGCCGGTGCCAGCTCGCGCCGCCATCTTCTGTCTGGTAAATCCAGCTGTTGGTGGTGCCCAGATAGATATGCCTGGAATCGGCAGGATCCGTAGCAAAACTGCGCGCATCCCCGCCGTCAGGTCCGACTGGAACCCAGGAAGCCGTTTGCGCCAGAGCTAGTTGGTTAGGAGCGAGAGCGAGCAGAAACAAAGAGGAGGAGAGAATACGCCCGATGCATGAAGTCATTGGTTTTCTATTTGGAAGTGCCCGAGATTCGGACAAACCTTGTTCAGTTTATCCGGATTCAACCGTGCGCCCGTAAGACCGGCATGGTCAAGCACAATGAAAAGGGTGACCATTACTAACTGGTCACCCTTTTCAGTTTTGGCTGCCTCAGTGCTTACTGCGCTGGGGGAGCTGCTGCTTTCCGCCTATGGTGCGCAGGTGGTGCGGTTCTGGATTGAACCTTCACCGTGCTTTCGTCCACGGCTGTGGTGCCTTGCACGTCGTTATCGAAGGTTGCGCCGGCAGGTACAAGGTAGTTCTCCACTTCCTTGTTGCCCTGTGTTCCGGTGCGTACCGAGATCCGGGAAGCGTCAATGCCCTTCTCCTTCACCAGGTAGTCCTTCGTATTGACAGCCCGTTGTGCAGCCAGCGTGTCGGCCTTCTTCTCATCGGAAGCCGCCTCGCCAACCAGAACAGCGGTGGCATCAGTTTGTTGTTGCAGGTTCAGAGCGACGTCATCAAGGCAAGCCTTAGCCTCGTTGTCGACGCGAGCCGGGCGGCGCTTGTCACGATCAAAGCTGATCGAGCAAAGCGTCTTGGTCTTCGGAGCCGGCGGTGGCGGAGGAGCTTCGACATTGACCGACGCCGTGCAAGTAGCCGTCTGACCCTTGTCGTCCTGCACCGTGCCAGTGACGGTGATCGTACCCGCTGGCGCACCGGTCGTGCTCAACGTCGCGGTGTTGCCGCTTCCGCTGATCTGGCCGGAGGACGCACTGAACGTGTAAGTAAGTGGCCGGTTCTGCGGGCTTACGCCCTGAGCCGTAATGGTTGCTGTACCGCCAGGCTGAACAGTCGTCGGATTGGCCGAGCAGCTGAGCGTCGGAGGATCGTACTGCTTGATGGTGAAGTTCGCTGTGCAATCCGCGAACTGGCCGACCTTCTGCCCTTCGGAAACGTGACCGGTCACGGTGTAGTTGCCGGGGTTCAAGCCAGTGGTGTCGACGTTGCCCGTGGTGCTGTCGCCGGTGACTTTCACGCCTTCCGCACCCGTCCAGCTATAGGTTGCTGTTTTCTTCGGGTTCAGATTCGTCGCCGTGCCGGTGACCGTGACTGGGTCGCCAGGAAACGCAGGCGAAGGAGCCGCGGTGCAGCTATAGGTCACAGGAGGCGGCGGTAGGATGCTGCCCATGTGGTAGATGAGACCGGTGCTCAGGCGCGCCACCTTCAGGTTTGCCCGGCCGCCCGTAGGATACGGAGGCTGAGGCCCGAAGTTGGCGTGAAAGTACTCGTAGTCGGCCTGGAACAGGCGCAGTCCCAGGTGACCACCCAGGAACGGCAGCGAGTAATCCATGCCGCCGCCAACGGTCAATGCCGGACCGTAGGTGTAGGGCTGATGGTACGGGCCGCCCAGCCTTACGAAACCAGCGTCCGCGTGCACGAACGGCGTGATCTCAGCCGTCGGGTAGCGGAAGATCATACCGAGCTGTCCGGTAGATGCTCCGTCATTGTTCCCCGAGGGATGGTTGGCATATTCGAGCTGTCCACCCACGTAGCGGTTGAAGAAGTAGCTAACACTCCCGATCGCGCCGTAATTGATAGACGAGTAGCTAACGGGGCCATTCACACCGATTAGGTCGCCCGAGGGAATCGTAACCGAGCCGTGTGGGGCCAGGTACGAGTAACCAAGAAAAATGTCGATTCGCGAAGCTGGAGACTCCGCAGGGGCTACTGGCTTTGAGGCTGTACTGGACGAATCCTGGGCTAAGAGACTCACAGAACCGAGTCCCACGGCACTTGCTACAAGCAGAATTCGGCCCAGTGAAGTCAACGGGCGAGAGTGCATGCGTCTATCCTCCGCAACCACTGGAAAGTCAAACAAAACTGGGAAGTCATTCAACAAAACGGTCGAGCCCGAAGAACGTGGCTCGGGTCAAACTCGATTTCACGCCACAACAAACCTGGACGTGAGATGCAAAACATCCACATCCGGTAATCTACAGCATATTTCCTATCTCGACTACCTTAATTTTCAACATCTTAACGGCGGCAACGGGAGGGGAGTTAGCGTCTAGTTACCTCTACCGCCAGCCAGCCTCGTCACCAAATCAGAAAAAAGAACCGCCCAACAAACTTATTACAATTGCACAATTATTGGAAGTTTAATGCGCGTTTTGCGCTTCCCCGTTCGCTTTGAATCTTTTCTTGAAGAAGTGTGATTGCGTACATCAACTGTTCCGGACGCGGTGGACAGCCCGGAACATACACATCCACGGGGATAATCTGATTCACCCCTTGCACCAATGCGTAGTTATTGAAGACTCCGCCGGACGTGGCGCAGGCGCCCATCGAGATTACCCACTTTGGTTCCGGCATCTGCTCATAAAGCCGGCGAATGACCGGGGCCATCTTCTGCGATACCCTTCCCGCGATCACCATCAGGTCGGATTGCCGCGGTGAGGGGCGAAATACTTCCGCGCCAAAGCGCGCTATATCAAAACGCGCCCCGCCCATCGACATCATCTCGATCGCGCAGCAGGCCAAGCCAAACGTCATCGGCCATACGGAGCTCTTGCGCACCCAGTTCACGGCAAAATCCAGGGTTGTCATGACCACCCCTTCGGGTTGCTCGTGGCCGAAATTCACTTCGCGCACTTTTTCCTGGTTCTTGCCCGTCGACTGTAAGCTTCCGAAGAGGTAACGGTCACTCCCTGTTGCGCTCATAAGTAACACTATAAGCCATTTGTCCTGGGATGCAGGTTAAGGAATCAGGCAATTATGAGCGCGCTGCCGTGCGCCTGCGGCTATACTCTTGCTACTCTGGAATGCGATATGCAAAAAATAGAAGCTGTCATTCAGCCGTCGAAGCTTGACGCAGTTAAAGATGCTCTGCTCGCAATCGGCGTCGAGGGCATGACCATCCTCGAAGCACGCGGCCACGGGCGCCAAAAAGGTCATACCGAGTTTTATCGCGGACGCGAATACACGGTCGATCTTTTGCCCAAGATCAAGATCGAAACCGTGGTCGCGGACGAATTGCTGGAAAAGGCTGTTCAGGCCATCATCACAGCGACCAGAACAGGAAAGATCGGGGACGGAAAAATCTTCGTTTCCGGGATCGATGAAGCCATCCGCATCCGCAATGGCGACCGCGGCGTGGCTGCACTTTAAAAGATCTCTTTCGTTACCAATACCTCGGCCCTTTAGCCCGCAGTTCAAGGGCCTGTCGCGGCGGAAACGTTACTGGCACTCGTAGAGGAACCCACGCCTCAAAACCGAGACGTGAGCTGCCTCTCTCCATCGTGCTACCAACGATTTCGTTACTACAGGCTACTAGCCGGGTTGAGGGGAAGTACTACAAGATTGATTTGGGTACGGTAACCGCATTTTTGCTAACGGTGTAGACCAGGAAACTGAACTTGACGCGGCCGCTCCGCTAAAGAAGGGCCGCACTGATCTCACCGGACCACGGTATTAGTAAAAATGCTCTAGGGGCATTGCGCTTTCGGTCGACATGAAACCTGCATTCACGTCTCACCAGCAGCTGCGAGAGCACTATCAGGCGGAGATGGCCGCCATGCGGCAGTCCTTCGAGCGCACAGGCAATGGTGTGCTCTGCATCCGCCGACGCGCTTTGGTTGTCGACTGCCTGTTGGAGCCCCTGTGGCAGTTCGAGAGCGGCTCGATCTTGCCTGCCGGGATCGCGCTGGTGGCCATCGGCGGCTTTGGCCGCAAAGAACTCTTCCCTTCCTCCGACGTCGACCTTCTCTACCTGTGCGCAGACGAAAAAGTGGAAGACGTGCTGCGCGAGACCGTCCGCGGTTGTAACCAGGGAATGTGGGATCTCGGCCTTCGCGCCAGCCCCATGATCCGCACCCTCAAAGAATGCGACCGCTGGGACCCTGACAACATTGAGTTCACCCTTTCCCTTCTCGACCGCCGCTTCATTGCCGGCGACCACAGCCTCTACCAGTCTTTAGCCACGCAAATCCTTCCCGAAGTCGCTTTACGCGAGTGGAGCGGCATCGTCCACCGGCTCGCCGAACTAGCCCGGGTTCGTCATCAAAAATACGGCAACACCATCTTCCATCTCGAACCCAATATCAAAGAGTGTCCTGGCGGTCTGCGCGATCACCAACTGGCCCATTGGCTCAACCTCATGCACCATGTTCGCGAACATAAGGCCTGGCCAACCAGCTTCGGAAACTCGCTCTATGCGGTGCACAACGACGCGGGGGCGGCGTTTGAATTTCTTAGCTCCACGCGCTGCTTTCTCCACTTCCGCAGCGGCCGCGACGACAACAGCTTGGATTGGCATGCACAGGACGAAGCCGCCGCCCAGAGCATCGGACTCGAAACCAAAGGCACCTCCGATCCCGCCTACTGGATGCGCACGTATTACCGTCATGCGCGTACGGTCTATCGCCGCGCAATCTTGCTCATGGAGGCTTTGCCCCCGGCGCGACAGTCTTTCTATCGCCCGCAGAGACGCAAGCGCACCCCGATTCCAGGCACCGATTTCATGGTTCAGGACGGCCGCATCGATGTCTCCGAATCATCGCTGCTCACTGGCCCCGAGGGAATTCTCCGCGTCTTCGCCATGGTTGCGGCGCATGGCTACCGGTTGACGCAAAACGCCGAAGACCGCCTTGCCGACGCGCTCCCGGTGCTCGATGTGCACATCCCCGAAGGACCCTTCCTGTGGAACAGCCTGCGCGAAATCCTGCTCGGGCCCCACGCCGCGCATGCGCTGCGCACCATGCATGCGCTGGGCATCCTGGAATTGCTCATCCCCGAGTTCCACGGCATCGACGCCCTGGTCATCCGCGACTCATATCATCGCTACACCGTCGACGAGCACACCTTCCTGGTCATCGATAACGTGCATGCCCTGCGCCAGCCGCACGTCGCCTGGGAGCGGCGCTTTTCCACTCTGCTGGCCGAGATCGACCGCCTCGATCTCTTCTTCCTGGCGCTGCTCATGCATGACACCGGCAAGGCTCGCCGCACCGGCGAACACACCGTGCAAAGCGTGGAACTAGCCGATAGCCTGCTCGCCCGGTTGGAGCTGGATGCCGAAGAACGCGATCTTGTGAGACGGCTGATCCGCAACCACCTGGAAATGTCGATGGCCCTGCGCCGCGACATCTTCGACGCCGAAACCATTCATGCCTTCGCTGAAAAGGCGGCTTCGCAGACCCACCTCAAAATGCTCTGCCTGATGACCTACGCCGACATTAAGGCGGTCAACCCCGATGCGCTAACCCCGTGGAAGGCGGATAGCCTGTGGCAACTCTATATCGCCACCTCCAACTTTATGGACCGCAGTGTCGACCAGGAGCGCTATCGCGCCGATGTCGATCCCTCTCTGCTCAAGCGAATTCTCACCCTGGCTCCGGAGAGCGCTCCCGAACTGCGCAGCTTTCTCGAAGGCTTTCCCCAACGCTACCTGCACACGCACCTGCCGGAACAGATTCGCGATCACTTCCAGATGGCTTTAGAGCTATCGCAGTCGCCCGCTCAGATCCACCTGCGTAGCTTGCGCCAGTCCTACGAACTTACCGTCATTACCAGGGATCGGCCCCTGCTCTTTGCTGACATGGCGGGTGCGCTCTCCTCCTGGGGCATGAACATTGTCAAGGCCGAGGCGTTCTCCAACGACGCCGGCATTATCGTCGACACCTTTCAATTCTCCGACCCCTTCCGAACGCTGGAGCTCAATCCTTCTGAGGTGGATCGCTTCCGCGACAGCCTGCGTGACGTAATCTCCCTGAAAACTCCCATCGAGGTCCTGCTGCGCCGGCGCCAGGCCGTCCGCGCCCCCATCATGGTGAAGGTTGAGACGCGGCTGGAATTCGATAACACCGCTTCCACCCACAGCACCTTGTTGCAGGTAGTTGCCCAGGATGGCCCCGGTCTTCTGCGAAAGATCGCCACCACCCTGGCCGCGCACAATTGCAATATCGAGGTGGCCCTGATCGATACCGAGGGGGAGATTGCCATTGACGTCTTCTATCTCACCATCGGGGGCGCCAAACTCGACCAGGCGACTCAGGAGCAGCTTCAGGCAGCGCTGTTTCATGCCGTCGAGGAACTCCGCCCCGCGCACGCCACTTGAAACACTTTCGCACGTAGACCAGGCGGCCCGTCCTGCCGCGTTTCTCCCCCGGGCAGGCCGGGGTGAAAATGCTCTACCATCGGGTAAGCGCAAAGTGAAACTAGGCCGATCCATCAAGAAATACTTTCGCCTGCGCCGCCATTCCCGGCACCGGCCCGCCTTTGCTCGCGTCAAAGACGAGCTTCGCGCCCGAACCAAGGCGTTTTCCGCCTCCACTACCCTTGACTCGCAGACCACCAGCTTTATCCGCCTCTTCCATACCATTTGGACCGGTTCCAGCGAACGGGCTTTCAACGTGCGCCTGCTGTGCTGGGTCCGGATGCTGGAACACGACGATCTGCTGCGCCTGGATTTTCAGGAAACCTTTCAAGCCATGCTCACCGGGCTCGACTCCGTGGGCCTGCTCGCCGAAGCGGGCTTGCCTAAGCACCACCAGATATTTTCTGAAGGACTCCGCCGGGTCTTCAATCGCCTCCTGCCTTCGGCGATGGACGTATCGGATAGTTCGCGCCTGGTGATCTCGCTCTTCGCCCATTCCCGGCATGTCGAACGCTTCCTCGAGCTGCCTCACCCGCTCTTCGAACGCCTGCTGATCCTGCTCGCACCACCGCCCACGGGTGGTGGGCCCCGCTCCTCACCCCGCCTGCAAAGCGATTTGCGCCAGGCGCTGTGTCTGATCGCCACCCGCACCGCGGGACGTGGCGTGACCGCTGCCATGCGCGAGCGGGGGGGCCACTGGGAAGTGCAGAACTCGCCCTTCTACCACCTGATTTTTGCTACCCAGGAGCTGGTGCACGCCCCGGACGCCGCTTCCGCCGCCCCTCTCTTTGATGCTTGGAAAGCTGCCGTCACCGCGTGCCGTAAAGAACTTGGCCAGGTGCGATTGGGCATGGAGACGACCGGGGTGAGCGCCGACCTGGTGCTCGACCTGCGCAGTATTGAACTGGCGCTGATGCGCATGCACGGCCTGGCCAGGATTCTTACCTTCAGCGGTGCGCCCCTCCCCACGGTTGCGGATAGTTCCGCGGCCGCCCGCAACCTGCTGAACCAGCTCATCGAGGGCCGTCTCGAAGATAAGCGCGTCTCCGCCCTGCTCAAGCAGAACCTGAATCTCCTGGCGCGCAAAACCGTGGAACGCACCGGCCGGAGTGGCGAGCACTACATCGCCCACACCCGCAAGGAGTACTGGCAAATGTGGCTGGCCGCCGTGGGTGGCGGGCTGCTGACGGTTCTGACCGCGGCTTTCAAGATGCGCATCGTCGAGCAGCATTTCCCGCTTTTTGTCGAGGGCTTTCTAACCGGCACCAATTATGCGATCAGCTTCATCTTGCTGCAGGTTTTCGGCCTGGTGCTGGCCACCAAACAGCCTTCGGCCACGGCTGCTACCTTTGCCGGCATTGTCCGCAACAATCCGGGCAACGCCAGCTGGAGCAAGATCGCGGACTTTACCGCACGCATCAGCCGCACCCAGCTGGCCGCAGCCATTGGTAACGTGATCGCGGTTTGCATCGGCGCGGTTGCGCTGGAACGCCTGTGGCGGGTGATGTTTGCAGAGCACTACCTACCGGCGCAGAGTGCGCGGCACGTCTACGAGGCGCTTCATCCTTTTGCCTCCGGGACCATCATTTATGCGGCGGGTACGGGTGTGATCTTGTGGGCTGCGGCGCTGATAGGCGGCTGGTGCGAAAATTTCGCCGTCTTTCACCGCCTGACGGAAGCCGTCTCCCAACATCCCTTTGGCCATCGCATTGGCCAGCGCAGCATGGCACGGCTGGCCGCCTGGATTGAGTACAATCTTGCCGGCTGGAGCACCAGCATTGCGTTGGGCTATCTGCTGGGGTTTGTGCCTGTGATTGCGCGCTTTTTCGGCATACCGTTCGATGTTCGCCACGTGACTTTGTCGACCGGCACCCTGGCGCTGGCCGCCGCCCGTTTCGGCACCAGTTCCTTTGGCAAGGACTGGTTCTACTACGCCATCGCCGGCATCGGTGTGACCTTCGTACTGAACCTGGGTGTCAGCTTTTCCATCGCATCCTTTGTGGCCCTGCGCGCCTACGATGTGAGCCGCCGCGAGCAGTTATTGCTGCTCCGTTATCTGCTCCGTCAGATCGTTCGTTCTCCGCTAAAATTCCTCTTTCCCGTAGACCGCAACCCGCCCCCAGTCTCCATCCTCGCTGCCGTCCCCGAAGAAAAATAGGCCGTCGTATTCTACGGTGTGCAGCAAGACCGGTACCACAGAACGCAGTACCGGGTCGGCTCTGGAAACTAACTTCAGTCCCGAAGGGACGGCTGAGAGTAGCCCAGGACGCAGTCCTGGGTAGACTTGAGAGCCCGTGACCAGTCCCGTTAGGGACGGCTGAGAATATCCCAGGACGAAAGTCCTGGGCTTCTTATCTGGGGGCCAACGAGTCCATATGATCCAAAACGGAAATTCTCATTGCTCTTCGATCCCGTGCGCGGCAAGAAATTTCTTGAACTCCTCTTCGAAGCTAATCCGCTTGTGATGTTCAGCCTGACCTTCTATGTATTTCACCGTCGCCTCTCGTTGCGAGATTCCGATCGAGAAGGCTCCGTATCCCTCTTGCCAGGCGAAGTTCTTCAGCTTTGGAAAACTCTCGTGAAGCCATTTAGAAGATCCCGATTTGACTAGTTGGACGGCCTTGGCAACAGACACAGTCCGCGGCAAGGAGAGCAACAAGTGGATGTGGTCAGCGGCGCCGCCAACGGCCAATGCCGGAATTCCATTCTCCCGGGCGATGCCGCCGATATAGCGGTAAAGCAGTTCTCGGACGTCTTCGCGAATCATCGGCCGGCGTTCTGCGGTCGCGAACACCACGTGAACCAAGCAACATGTGTGACTGTGGGACATGGCTACAGCCGTGAATTCGTGTTCCCATTCGAGTGTACCCAGGACGGGTGTCCTGGGGCATTCTCAGCCGTCCCTGGCGGGACTTTTCCTGGCTCCTATGATTACCCAGGACTGACGTCCTGGGCTACTCTCAGCCGTCCCTACGGGACTGTTCGCAGTCCCAACCTGGGGTTTTGACCCAGCTTTACTTCGCGGCCTGCTTGGCGTCGGGCTTGTCGTTCAACGCGTAAATGACCTCGCCTGGCTTGGCGTAGCGGAGAATCACCCGCGCCTCGTGTTCGATAGCGTTCGGGTCGGATTGCAGATGCTGCACGTGGTCCTGCAGGCGGCTGTTCTCCTGCTGCAGTTGCAGGATCTCCTTCTTCAGCGTCTGGTCCTGATTGAGCTTCTGTTGATAGGCTGATAATCCGTTAGCCCCGAAAATCACGTGATAGCCGAGCGCGACGGCAATGACAATGGCAACCGCGGTCGCCACCCGGCGACCTGAGCGTGAGAACAACGATGAGGCTCTGTCCCGCAAACTCTGCTGCTGGCTTTCGTTTTCTATTTTCACGGTCACCTCGCAATCCCCGAACTTCCTGTGCAGCTTGTTGGCCTTCGGCACACTTCATGCGGCTTTCCTCAATGAAAGCCGCACACGCGGTCGTGTCCAGTGCAGAGTACAGAAAATTCGGGTTCGCCTGCTCTATCTTCTCAGTGAACGTCTCTTTCACCTCATCGCTCAAGTGGAAGTTTTCCCGCTTCGGAGAGAAGGAACCATACTTGATAAACCCAACTGGAGATCTCTCATGACCGATTTTCAAATCATTCTCTCCACCTGCGCCGATCGCGACCAGGCCGAACGCATAGCGCATCGCCTGCTTGAGCTGCATCTGGCCGCCTGCATCAACATCCTGCCCGGCGTGCAGTCGATTTACCGCTGGCAGGGCGCCATCGAATCCGCGGCCGAAGTGCTCATGCTGATCAAGACCCGCTCTATCCTCACCGGGGAGGTCCAATCGGCCATCGCCGGCCTTCACTCCTACGAGGTTCCTGAATTCCTGGTACTGCCCGTGTCCGGGGGGTCCGAATCTTATCTTGCCTGGCTGGAGACGAGTCTGCGGTAGTTCCGCCGGTTTTTTGTTATGCTTCAAGATGTTCCTGAGCCCGGTCGTCCCCTATGCGGCTTCTGTTCCTGGCTTTTGCAATCAGTTTTTGCGCATTACTATGGGTGGCTTTCTCGGTTGCCCGCCATATTCGGCGGCATGGACAGCCCAGCCCCGCCGATGCTTCGCTTGAGCCGGAGGGCGTTACCGCTCCTTCGGAATCACGCCGGCCTTGACGCCCGGCGCACATATGAATAACTCCCGGCGGCCTTCCGCCAGGATCTAGTATCCCCCGGCCTGATTCGAAAGGGAGAGTGAATGATGCAAGAGATCGGTTTTAAACAGGACAGCTTTCGCGCGTTTTCCGCGCCCCGCATGGCCTGGAAGACAATCGTCGCCGTAGTTCTGGCCACCGCCCTGGTGGCCATCTGCGCCCACATCGCCATGCCCCTCGGCTTCACACCGATTCCGATCACCATGCAGACCTTTGCCGTGCTGTTGCTAGGGATGCTCTTCAGTCCGAGAGCCGCGTTTGCCTGCCTCGCGCTTTACCTGGTGGAAGGCGCCCTTGGCCTGCCCGTCTTCAGCCCCCACGGTCCCGGCGGCCTAGCCCAACTGCTCGGCCCAAGTGGCGGATACCTGCTTTCCTATCCCTTTGCCGCAGCACTGGCCAGCCTGCTCTATCACCGTGGCCGGCGCCGCTTCGTGGACGCGGTCGTGGCAGCAGGGCTTGCCAGCATCCTGATCCTTGCTGCCGGCGCATCCTGGCTTGGCCTGCTCGGCCACCTGCGATTTTCGGTTGTTTTCGACCAATCCATCGCCCCGTTCCTTTTCGGCGATGCCGTGAAAGTGGTGGCCGCGACCGCCTGCGTTAGTCTCTTGGGATCCTTTGGCGATGTTTCACCCAAGCGAGCCCTTACGTCCAAGTAACTGCCGATGTTCTCAGAAAGGATTTTGTGACCACTACGCCGATTTCGCTTCCTCCCGATGCCCCCGCCAAAGGCCTTACCACGGCGCCGGGCGCGGTCAGGGAGATCTCGATCGCTCACAGTCCGGACTCCGATGACGCCTTCATGTTCTATGGCCTTGCTACGGGCAAAATTCGCGTGCCCGGCTACAAGTTCACCCACACTCTTTGCGATATCGAGACCCTGAATCACAAGGCGATGGACGAGGCTTTTTACGACGTAACCGCAATCTCCTTTCACGCCTATCCCTACGTGCAGAAGGACTACGCGCTCATGGCCTGTGGCGGCAGCGTGGGCGAAAACTACGGCCCCATGATCGTCGCCAGCCATCGGATTCCGGCCGACCAGATTGGTCGCGTGCGCGTGGCCGTTCCGGGAACCCTGACCACCGCCTACCTGGCACTGAAATTGTTCGCACCGGAGATTGAAACCGCCACCGTTCCTTTTGACAAAATCATTCCTGAAGTGGTCGCGGGTAACTTTGACGCCGGGCTCATCATCCACGAAGGCCAGCTCACCTACGCCGCCAGCGGCTTGCATAAGGTCATCGATCTCGGCCAGTGGTGGCGGGAACAAACCGGCCTTCCCTTGCCGCTAGGCGGCAACGCCATTCGCCGCAGCCTGGGCGAGGACGTCATGCTCACAGTGACCCAGGCCCTGCGCGAGAGCATCCAGCACGCACTCGACCACCGCGAAGCCGCCCTCGAGTATTCCATGCAGTTTGCCCGCGACCTCGACCCGCAAATGGCCAACCGCTTCGTCAGCATGTACGTAAACGAGCGCACGCTCAATTACGGCGAAGACGGGAAAGAAGCCATTCGCAAGCTCCTCACCTTGGGCCACGAGCGCGGCATCATTCCAAATCCTGTCCGCGTGGACTTCGTCGGCTAGTGGCCCTACCAGTAGGTTCTAGTGATCATCGTCATCGTCCGGCTCCCGCGCCTTCTGCGGATGCGCCAGCATGGCCGGCAACGGCTTATTTCCCATCGCGTCCCGCCACAAGATGACATTCAACACCCGCGGATCCGCCCGGTCTTCGTGGGTGAAATCCATGCGGCTCGAAGCCTGCGCGCCCGGAGCCGTAGGCTTGTTCGCCTGGTACAACAATCCGTTGTCCCGATTGCGATAGTCCGCTTCAAAGGGTGGTTGATCGCCGGCGCCTGTAAACAACGGCGCCATCGGAGGAGCGAAGGCGTCGTTGTTATTCATCGGCGGCAAGCCTAACAGCTCTTCCATGGTCCGCAGCACGCTCACCGTGGTGTAGAAGGTGCTGTCCACCAGGGCCTGCGCGAGGCGCGGAGAGTACTTGCTCACCACCAGGGCGACGCTGCGATGGGCCTCCACGTGGTCCGCCCCGTTCTGGGCATCATCTTCGAGAATGAAAAATGCCGTGTCGTCCCAATAAGGGCTGTGGGCAATCGCCTCCACCGCTCGTCCCACCGCCAGGTCGTTATCCGCGACCGAAGCCTTGGGCGTTGGCATCCCAGGAGTTGTTCCCGCGGTGTGATCATTGGGTAGCCGCAACTGTATGAACTGCGGCATTGTGTCGTGCCCTTGCCCGCGATCCTGCACCCACTGGCGAAAGTGAGTGAGAAACTCCTCCAACCGCAACTGATCGGGAAAGCTCAGCTCAAAGTCAGGATATTTCGGGTCGAAGTGACCCACCAACTCCGGCTTGGTGGGCACGTTGTCTTTAATCAGCGGAATCGGCCATGGGTAACGACTGGTGCCACCACCGTAGTTCTGCGGCAGCGCCTCTCCGTGGCGTATATCGCCGCGCACCCCACACTGTGCTGGCTGCGGCTCGGGCGTCCCCTGCTTAGGGGAAGACCCATTGGGCGTGCTATCTGGACTGGCACAGAACGTGGTCGATATGAACTCCCCAAAGTGATACAGGCTCTTTCCGTTGCGCGCCAGGTCGCTCCAGATATATCCGCTGTTGGGCTCGTTGACGTCGGAAATGCCTTCGCGCAGCGGATAGCCGTTCTCTACCACGCCCTCGTAATCGTAGACTCTCTGCTCCCCGCGATAGCTCTGTTGCCACGTCTTCTCCGTGTAGTCGCTGGAGATCGCGGCATTGGACCAGACGTGCCCGTCGCCCGAAACCTCACCTGAATCATAGAAATTGTCCAGCACCCCAAACTGCCGCGCCAGCTTGTGTTCATTAGGCGTGATCTCCTCGCCATACATGGTGAGCCCGGGCATTCCGTTGCCCACTCCCAGATCCCCGAGGATCTGATCGTAGGTCCGGTTTTCCTTGATGATGTAGATCACATGACGAATGGGGTTGGTACCGCTGCGAAAGGCGATCTTCGCTTGCGCGGCCTTCATCATATTCGTCTCTATTACGGTGCGCGTCATCTGCTCCCGCTTGGCTTCAATCTCAGCCAGGTCGATGGCGGCAATCGACCCATGCAGCAGGGTGGCGATGTACGTGGAGCTGCCGCTGCCCGCATACCCGGGAACCGGCGGCTGGGGCATATTATTTGGCCCCGTACCCTGGCCCTTGGCGGTCGCCACATAGAGCGTATTGCCCTCTACCGCCATCGCCGTTGGATACCACTCCGTCGCAACCCAACCCACGGCGCGTATATCCTGCCCCGCCGCCTGCCGTGCGCTGAGATCAAAGACTGCAACTGCATCGGAGCCCGTGTTGGCAGCAAACAGCCGCTTGCCGTCCCTTGAAACCGCAACCGCATCCGGCATGGCGCCGAAATAGCTTTGCCCCGGCAACCGCGTGTCATAGAGGCTCTGGAGCTTCAGTTCGTCGCCCCCCACCCGCATCGCGGCCACCGCATCCCGGTTAGCCAGCGCCACGTAAAGAATCCTCTCATCCCGGCTCCAGGCAAACGCGGCTGGATGGGAACTGGGCGAAGTGGCTTGCTGCGGAGCAAGCAGCACCAGCTTCTTAACCACCTTCCCGTTGTTCAAGTCCAGCTCCGCAACCGCGGAGCCGTTCCATAGTGCAACGTACGCCCGGCTTCCCGACCGGTTGACCGCAATGGAGATGGGGTACGTGGAGGGCACGACCTTGCCTTCGGAAAGGTCAAAGCGCCGGAGCACCTTGCCCTTGCCTCCATCCATCAGCAGAACATCGTCGGAGAGGTTATCCGCCACCAGCAATTGATCGGTCCCGGCCGTTCCCTTGCGCACCGCAATTCCGGCTGGCGAGGGAATCGCAAAGCCTGCAGGCAGCGCGACCCCGATCCGATTCTGCAGCTTGCCCGGCGCCAATTGCTGTAGGGGAACAGGAAGCAGTCTCTCCGGCGTCACCTTGCCGTCGCTGAAGTTGTAAACGGCAATGGCATTGCCGGTTTCGTCCTTACCTTTCCCCTCGGGAGCGGTGAGGGAGTCAAAGACCGCATACAGATGTGTTCCATCCTTACCAAAGGCCAGCCCTGAGTACATCGTCTGCGGAAGGGTGCTCGCGGTTCGCGGGTCAGGGAAATCGGTCACGGCGCCGGTCTTGATGTCCAACACCGCAATCGACTGCTGATAACGCGACGCGAAGGTGCCGTAACCGGCGTTCACTACCGCCAGGTATCGTCCATCAGGGGAGACAGCCGCGGTCATGGGCAGGCTGTTCAGCATCTGCGGTGACCCCGGCGCCGGCTCCATCAATTGCTTGCTGGTGGGCAGGTTGATGGTCCGGCTAGGGAGCTGTGCCTGAACGGCCGGCAACCCAGCCATCAGCCCCAACATGGCCAGCCGAGGCGCAGCAGACGAAAGTCGTAGGAAATTTGCCACCATCAACCCCTAAAGTCACAGATTGCCATGCAAACATCTGAGTCATAACTATGACCAATTCTCATTACAAAACTCTTACGAACGGACAATCGGCACCCTGTTAGGTTCAAGTTACGGGGCACATCGAAAGGGCCCTCTTTCAGATCATGTCGACCGAACTCATAGAACCCTCCACCACCATATCGTTTGTCCCCGTCGTCGAGACCATCGCGGAAAAGCCGGCTGTAGCGCGCCCCGCAAAAAAGCACAGTGACGTGCCGGTTTTGGGCCGCGACAGCCAAGCCCATCAGACCAACTGGGTGACCACCGGCTTCATGGTGGCCTTTCATGTGCTCGCTGTGGCCGCACTCTTCATGTTTACCTGGAAGGGCCTCTTCTGCTTCATCGCACTCTGGATACTCGGCATCAACATGGGCATCGGCATGGGCTACCATCGCCTGCTCACCCATCGCGGCTACCGTACGCCCAAGTGGCTGGAGTATTTCCTGGCCGTCTGCGGCACTCTCGCCCTGGAAGGCGGACCGATCTTCTGGGTTGCCACCCATCGTGTTCATCACCAGCTTAGCGACCACCAAGGCGATCCGCATACCCCCCATGATGGCGGATGGTGGGCCCATGCGGGGTGGATTCTCTCCGGCGATGCCCTGCACCACGAGACTGCGCTGATGGCTCGCTACGCACCCGATCTGGCCAAGGATCGCTTCATGGTCTGGCTGAGCAAATACCACTACGTTCCCCTGGTCACGGTGGGACTGCTCTTGCTCGCCTTCGGTGGATGGTCTTGCGTGATGTGGGGTATCTTCCTGCGCGTGACGCTTGGCCTGCATGCCACCTGGCTGGTCAACTCCGCCACCCACATGTGGGGCTCCCGGCGCTTTTCCACACGCGACGAATCGCGCAACAACTGGTGGGTGGCTCTGCTCACCGGCGGCGAAGGCTGGCACAACAATCACCATGCCCATCCCGTCTCCGCCAGGCACGGCCTCACCTGGTGGGAGTTTGATCCCAACTTCTACGGTATTTGGATCCTGCAGAAGCTCGGACTAGCCAATAACATCAAAGTGGCGCAGTTCGACCCCCATGACCCACGTCCCGCGGGCGTATCCTAACGCCGGCGACAAGCTGGTAGCCAACCTGGGCGCGACTTCGGTCGCGCCCTTCTCTTTGCGGCAGTAAGACGCCGCTATACTTTTCCAAGGGCTTGCGGGTATGCGCATCACCAGACGCAGAAATGCGATCGTTCTTTCCATCACTCTCGGCGCTTGCCTCGTCGCCCTGGCCATCGCCCTGAACGTCGGCTGGATCATCATTAGCCCGCGCAGCGTCATCCTGCTGGTGATCGGCATCCTCTTCTTCCTGCTGCTCATCGCCGGCCTGGTTCTGAACACCATCTTCCTGGTGAGGGAGGTAAAGCGGAACGAGCGTCACGACAGCTTTCTCAATGCCGTCACCCACGAACTCAAGACGCCCATTACCTCCATCCGCCTCTATCTGGAAACCCTGCAGCGCCACGAGCTGGCTGAGTCCAAACGACAGGAGTTCTACGAAATCATGCTCTCCGATACCGAGCGCCTCCTGGCTACCGTGGAGCAGGTGCTCAAGGCGGGAGAAGTGGGCCAGCGCGGGCGCAACCAGGTCCGGCTCCGGCTGCTCTTTGATGACCTGGTCCGCGACTGCATCCGGACTACGCTCCAGCGTTACCACCTGCAGGAGTCAACTATTCGCCTCAACGTAGACCCTGATGCCCAGCAACTTGCCGTCATGGGCAACCCGGAAGACCTGCATACTGCTGTCCTCAACATCCTCGATAACGCCGTCAAGTATTCCCCGGAAGGGCCCCAACTCGATGTGCATCTTGCCCTCGAGGGCGACGCATGGATGATGCTCACAGTGAAGGATCATGGCCTGGGCATCGCCGCTCCGCACTTGAAGCGAATCTTCAAGCGCTTCTACCGCGTCCCGGCGCGGAACGTCTTCCGCATCAAGGGCACCGGGCTAGGCCTCTTCCTGGTCCGCTCCATCGCTCGCCAGCATGGAGGGGACGTGGTCGCCGAATCGGAAGGCGAAGGGCGCGGCGCCACGATCCGGCTACAATTACCGCGCGCACTCTCCAGCACCCCCACCGAGGTTCTCCAGTGAGTCATCTGGCTAATATCCTGGTGGTCGAAGATGAAACTCACCTGGCGCAGGGGCTGCTGTTCAATCTGCGCGCCGAAGGCTACACCGTGCAGCTGGCAGTCGATGGCGAGACCGCACTCGAAATACTCGCCGCCGACTCCATCGATGCCGTCATCCTGGACGTCATGCTTCCCGGAAGGGATGGTTTCTCAGTCGCCGCGGAGCTGCGGGCACAACAGAACTTCGTGCCCATCCTTATGCTCACGGCGCGCAGCCGTCCCGAAGACGTATTGAACGGATTCAGCGCCGGGGCCGACGATTACCTGCCTAAACCCTTCGATCTTTCCATCCTGCTGGCGCGTCTCAACGGGCTTCTCCGCCGCATGGCATGGCTTCGGCCGCCGCTCCCCACCGAACCGGCCCCGCCGGCGCGCGGTGCTGGAGCGCCCTCCTCCTTCACCTTCGCCGGGCGCACCATCCACTTTGATTCGCTACAGCTCACCACCCCCGATAAGACCATCCGCCTTACCCTGATGGAGTCGGACCTGTTGCGCTACCTTGTCCTCAACCAGGGCCGCATCATCTCCCGCAAGGAGTTGCTGGAGCAGGTCTGGCGGGTCCACGAGGACACCGATACGCGCGCCATCGACAACTTCATGGTCCGCCTGCGCCGTTATATTGAGGACAATCCGGCCGAGCCAGTCTTCCTGGAGACGGTGCGTGGGATCGGCTATCGCTTCCTTCCCGGGGTCCCGGCCGGAGCCGCCGGCGAGCGGGAAGTAACACCGAAGTAACACCTTTTCGCCATTGCCACCCTTGCATGCGAAAGGCAGACTCCCAATCAGCAGCATGCTCTCCCTCCTTTGGGTGCGCCGGCACAGTCGATACATCTTTCCACGTCGAAAGATATCGCCCGGACGTTACGCGCGGCGGCTTTACCAAGCGCACCCCTTCTATCCCCCGATTTTTCCTGTCATAGGGTGCTGAGTTAGCGTCGGCGGTCCTCTCGCGGGCCCTCCTCCGAGCAGAATGCTCTAGACTGGAGAAGTCGATCGGGATCTCGCCTGTGCGTATTTTTACCCGCTATGTCTGGAATGAAGTGCTCTCCCATGCCTTCCTCGGGGGTGCTCTCTTCACCTTCATTCTGTTCATGAAGTACATTGGCCAATTCCTGGAGATGGCAGCGCGTAACAGCGCCTCTTTGGGCGCCGTGGCCAAAGTTTTCCTGTTCATGCTCCCCAACGTACTGATTCTGACCATTCCCATGGCGGTGCTGGTCGGGGTGCTGCTCGGCCTCAGCCGCCTGGCCGCCGACAGCGAGATCACCGCCATGCGCGCGGTGGGCATCGGCGTCTGGTTCTTTGTCCGCGTGGTCTCGGTCATCGCCATTCTCGCCTGGGGAATCTCGCTCGCAGTTTCGCTCTATATCGCTCCCAAAGCGACCGCGGCCCTCTTGCGCATGGAAGACTCGCTCAAGAATCAGCAGGCCTCGTTTGAGGTTGAGCCACGTGTCTTTTACGAAGACTTCAAGAACTATGTGCTCTACGTGCAGGATATCCGCGCCGGCGCGGGCGCCTCACGCTGGCAACGCATCTTCCTCGCCGACCTGAGCGATCCCGTCTCACCCAAGGTCACCACTGCCGAGGATGCCGTAGTGGCCAATGGCCCCGACAATACTCTGCTGATGCGCTTACGCAATGGCACCGAGCACGAAGAGGTAAAAAACGCCGACGGCACCACCCAATACCAGGTCTCTACCTTTACGGAATCGGAACTACCACTGGCCATCGGCACCCAGGAAGACACCCACATCGGCAAAAATGACACCCCTATCCTTGCCATGAGCAACCATGTGCTCTACGAGCACACCAAGGGTCCCGGAGGCCGAACCTACCTGATCGAACTGCACAAGCGATTCGCCTACCCCGCGGCCTGCCTGGTTCTGATGCTGATCGGTATTCCCCTCGGCGTTGCGTCGCGGCGCGGCGGCAAGAGCGCCGGCTTTGTGGTGACCATCGCGTTGGTCTTCATCTACTACTTTCTCTCTTTGATCGGCGTCTCGCTCGCGCGCGAGGGTAAGGTTCCAGTCTTCGCCGGCGTGTGGGCGGCGAACATCCTCTTCGCCGTTTCCGGCCTGCTGCTGCTGCGCCAGATGGGGGTGGGCGGAGGACCAGGCATTCAATTCGCCTCCATCGTCAACAGATTCAAGAGCGCGCGGCTGTTGCCGGCCAGAAGCGAACGCAGCAAGCGAGAGCGCGACGCGCACGACCGGGGCCGCTTTCCCCTCATTCTCGACGAGTACGTACTGCGCGAGTTCCTGACTACCTTCGCCATGGTGCTGGTCAGTTTCGTTCTGTTGATGCTGGTCTTCACCTTCTTCGAGCTGCTCAGCGACATCATCCGCAATCGCACTCCGCTGGTCACGGTCGGGCGAATATCTGGCCTACCTGACCCCCAGCATGATCTACAACATCACACCCCTGGGTGTTCTGGTTGCGGTGCTGGTCACCTTCGGCGTCCTCACCCGAACCAGCGAGTTGACCGCCATGAAGGCGACCGGCATCAGCCTGTACCGGGTGATGGTGCCTGTCGTGGTGGTATCAGCGATGCTCGCTGTTGCCCTTTTCCTTTTTGATGAGTCGTACCTTCCCACCGCCAACCGGCACCAGGAGGCGCTGCGCAGCGTGATCAAAGGCAGACCGGCGCAGACCTTCCTGCGGCCCGACCGTAAATGGATCTTCGGCCGCCAGGATCCAGGCAAGCCCGGGCGCATTTTCTATTACCAGTTTTTCGATCCGGGACAGGATCGCTTCGCCAATCTCACCGTCTTCGAATTCAACCCCGAGAACTTTTCTCTTTCCCGCCGCATCTTCGCCTCCAACGCCCACTGGGAGCCACTCATCCAGCAATGGGTCTTTGAGCATGGATGGGAGCGGCGGTTCGATGGCGAAGCAGTCAGCAGTTATAGCCAGTTCAACGTCGAAAGCTTTCCTGAGATCACCGAGCAGCCGCAATACTTCACCAAACAAGCCCTGCAGTCGCAGGAAATGACCTTCGGTGAACTGGAGCGCTACATCCGCGACCTTGGGCAGAGTGGCTTCGACACCAAGCAACTCAGCGTC
The DNA here is from genome assembly GCA_963743365.1 of uncultured Acidobacteriaceae bacterium. GTDB lineage: Bacteria > Acidobacteriota > Terriglobia > Terriglobales > Acidobacteriaceae > PALSA-350. The sequence continues at coordinate 234,046 of CAVUQE010000028.1, read as the reverse complement.
CAGCTCAATCTCAAGCTGGCGAATCCGCTGGTCACCCTGGTGATGGCGGTGCTGGCCATTCCCTTTGCTCTATCGATGGGCAAACGCGGGTCGCTGACCGGCATAGCTGCCGCCATTGGGCTGGCCATCGCGTACTTGTTGGTCACGCAGACCTTTGAAGCCCTGGGCAACGTGAACTTCTTGCCTACGCTGCTCGCGGCATGGTCACCCGATCTGCTCTTCGCCCTCGCCGGGGCTTACCTGCTGCTGCGCACACCAACCTAACGCTTAGAATAGAAGCCAGCATGCTTGCTCCGCTCCGGCCTCTTTTTCCATACCTGCGCCGCTATTCCCGCGACTTCGCCTGGGGCGGATTATCCGTGGTGATCTCGAATGCCATCTGGATCCTTTTCCCTCAGGTCATCCGCATCGCCATCGACGATCTGAACCAGGGCGTCACCCGGCAGAAGATTTTCTTCTATGCCGGGCTGCTGGTCCTGATCTCTGCCTCCAAGGGCGTCTTCCTCTTCCTTACCCGCTGGATCATCATCGGCATTTCCCGGGAGATCGAATTCGATCTGCGCAACGATCTCTTCCGCCATCTGGAGCGGCAACCAGCAGCTTACTTTCAGCAGCATCGTACCGGCGACATCATGGCCCGCATGACCAACGACCTGAATGCGGTGCGCATGCTGCTGGGCCCGGCCATCATGTACAGCGCCAACACCGTCCTGTTCTCCATCGGTGCCTTGTATTTTCTGCTTCGCATCAGCCCCTGGCTGACCCTGGTGGCGTTGGTCCCGCTGCCCCTGGCCAGCATTCTGGTGCAGTCGCTAGGACGAAAGATTCATGAACGCTTCGAGCGCATTCAGGCCATGTACTCGGAGATTTCCGCGCAAGCCCAGGAGAATTTTTCCGGCGCCCGGCTGGTCCGCGCCTTTGCCCAGGAAGAGGCCCAGATCGCCGCCTTTGAAAAGTCCAATAAGGAGAACATCCGCCGCGGCCTCCGCCTGGTGCAGCTCATGGGTATGCTCTGGCCCACGCTAGAGTTCGTGCTCGGACTCGCCATGGCCATCACCCTGCTCGTGGGCGGCCACGAAGTCATTTCGCATCGCATCAGCATCGGCGATTTCGTCGCCTTCAACACCTATATGGTCATGCTTACCTGGCCCGTCATCGCTCTCGGCTGGGTGGTCAACCTTTGGCAGCGGGGCACGGCTTCGGTCATCCGCATCGATGAGTTGTTGTCGGACAAGCCCGCCATCGACAATGCTGCAGCGGACTCTTCCCTCCCAGCCGACCTGAAGCTGCGCGGCGATATCGAGTTTCGCGACCTGAGCTTTTCTTACTCCGGCTCCGACTCGGGCAGGTCGGAGGTGCTCCACTCACTCTCGCTCAAGATTCCGGCGGGTAGCAGTCTCGCCATCGTAGGGCCAACAGGCTCAGGCAAATCAACCCTGGTGAATCTGATCCCGCGGCTTTATGAAGCCGCGCCGGGAAGCGTTCTGATCGACGATCGTCCCATCCGTGATTACCCATTGGAAGTGCTGCGCGCCAACATCGGCTTCGTTCCTCAGGAGACGTTTCTATTCAGCCAGACCATTCGCGGAAACATCGCTTTTGGCGCTCCCCTGGCCAGCGACGAAGAGGTGCTGCAAGCCGCCGAGGCGGCCCACATCCGGCGCGAATTTGAGGAATTCCCCGCCGGCCTGGCGACCACGGTGGGGGAGCGCGGGGTCACCCTCTCGGGAGGCCAAAAGCAGCGCACGGCGATCGCCCGCGCCGTCATCCGCAACCCCCGCATTCTGATCCTCGATGACGCCCTCTCCAGCGTCGACACCTACACCGAAGAGCAGATCCTGGGCGAACTGCAACGCGTGATGAAGGGCCGCACGACGCTCTTCATCTCTCACCGCATTTCGACTGTGCGCCACGCCGATCAGATTGCCGTGCTGGTCGCTGGCCGCATTGTGGAATTAGGCACGCATGACGAATTGATCGCGCGCAACGGCTACTACGCCGACCTCTTCCAGAAGCAGCTGCTGGAAGAAGAACTGGCCGTCGCGCGCTAGCGCGTATTGTTTTGACTTCCAACTCTTGAGAGCCCTAACATACGGCAACTCGGAGTCGCCGCGATACCCATGCTCGGCCAGACCATCTCGCACTACACCCTCCTGGAGAAGGTGGGAGGCGGTGGCATGGGGGTAGTTTACAAGGCGGAGGACATCCGCCTGCACCGCTTTGTTGCCCTCAAGTTTCTGCCCCCGGAGGTCGCGCGCAACCCGCACGCGTTGGCGCGCTTTCAACGCGAAGCCCAGGCCGCCTCCGCGCTCAATCATCCAAATATCTGCACTATCTATGACATTGGCGAGCAAGATGGACAGGCGTTCATCGCCATGGAGTTCCTAGATGGGGCAACGTTAAAGCACCGTATCGCGGGCCGACCCCTGCCAGTAGAAACCCTGCTCTCACTTGGCATCGAGATTGCCGAAGCACTCGACGCCGCGCACGCCAAAGGCATCATCCATCGCGACATCAAGCCCGCGAACATTTTCGTCACCAGCCGAGGAATAGCCAAGGTTCTGGACTTCGGACTCGCCAAAATCTCCGGAAAGCCAGAAACAGGGCCAGAAATGACCATGGACGCGACAGAACATCTCACCAGCCCCGGAGCGGCCCTCGGCACGGTCGCTTACATGTCGCCGGAGCAGGTCCGGGGCAAAGAGCTCGATGCTCGAACCGATCTCTTTTCCTTTGGCGCGGTGCTGTATGAGATGGCAACCGAAGCACTGCCATTTCGCGGAGAAAGCTCCGGTGTCATCTTCCATTCCATTCTGGAAAGTACCCCGGTTCCAGCGGTGCGCTTGAACCCTGATCTGCCGCGCAAGTTCGAAGACCTTCTGGATAAAGCTCTAGAGAAGGATTGCGCATTGCGCTATCAGACTGCTTCGGACATGCGAGCCGACCTGCAAAGGCTGAAACGAGCTACAGAATCCGCCAGATCTGCCGTCAGAGAGAGCGTCCAGGAGGAGTCGCGGTCCTACCGAAGCAAATTGCTCTACGGTTCATTACTGGCGATTGTTCTCCTTGCGATTGGTCTCGGATTCCGATGGTTCAAAGGACGGCAAGTCTCTCCTATGAATCCCCTAAGCGAGCACCAATTGACCCATAACCCCTCGGAGAACCGGATCTGGGCCGGCGCAATCTCGCCTGATGGTAAACACTACGCCTATGCGGACACGAAGGGCCTCCATTTAAGCATCATCGCGACTGGAGAAGTTCACAATCTCCCATTGCCCGAGGAGTTGCGTGCTCGTCTGTGGACACTTAGCTGGTTTCCAGAAGGTGAGAACCTGTTGTTCACGGCTGGAACGGAAGCAGGGGCACGCACGATCTGGGTGACCTCTGCCTTTGGTGGCGCTCCGCGTATCTTGCGAACCCATAGCAGGGAACCCTCGGCTTCGCCCGACGGTTCATCGATAGTTTTCGTCAGCGAAGACAAGCACGAATTATGGGTGATGGGACCTAATGGAGAGAATCCGACAAAAATCCTGGCAAACGGAAATGAACACTACTCCTCCCCCGTGTGGTCTCCCGCGGGTAAGCGTTTGGCTTACATAAGAACAGCGGCAGACGGTAATGAGCACCGCATAGAATCGGTTTCAAGCACGGGCGGACCGGCGAGCCTGGTATTTTCGGATCCCCGGCTTAAGGTCGAAAACATCCCGTCGTTGCTCTGGGCGCCCGATGGGCGTTTGTTCTTTTGCTTGCACGAGGATGAAGCTTCAGGGAGCGGTAGCAGCAACGATCTCTGGGGGATAACGGCAGACCCGCAGAGCGCGAAGCCGTCCGGGACGCCAGCGAGAGTAACGAATTGGCATGGACCAACCCCGCTTGGTCCAAGTATCTCTCGGGATGGCAATCGTTTGGCCGTACAGAAGGCTGAGTACAGGAGCGATGTATACCTTGCCGAACTTCAAGGAGAAGGGAGGGACCTAAACTCTCCAACGCGTCTGACCGTGAGCGAGAGCGTCGATACACCCACCGGCTGGATGCCGGATAGCAAGACCGTTCTGTTTTCATCGGATCGGACGGGAAGGCTGCAATTATTCAAGCAAAATGTGGGAGAGGATGTGGCCGACCCACTCATTCAGGGCCCAGACGATGAGGATGAGGCCGAGGTGACTCCAGATAGCGCCTGGATTCTATATTGGCAATTCATACATGGGAGTGGAAACTTCGCGACCGAACGGGTGATGCGCTTCCCTGTTTCGGGCGGATCGCCGCAACAGATTTTACAACTTCCCCCAGACTCGACCACCTGGATTCATTGTCCATCCAGCGCTGGCAGTTCCTGTGTATTGAGCCGCTGGGAGCAGGGCCGGCTAATCTTCTACGCATTCGACCCGGTCCAGGGCCGGGGCAAAGAGCTCGCCAGTACAAAGTTGGAAATGCCTGCGTACTTATGCTGGAGCGTTTCGCCCGATGGAGGCCGCATCGCGCTTGCAAGTAGTGATCGGTTTCGCGCGCAGGTCCGCATTCTTGATGCACGAAACGGCACCGAGAACAACATCCAGCCTCCTCAGGGATGGTCAATTTTTGACCTGAGTTGGGCAGCAGACGGCCTTGCTTTGTTTGCGGTTGGACAATCTCCGCTTGGCTCATATGTGATTGCCCGCATCGCAATGGATGGACAAACCCGCATCCTTCTCGATCGGGGTAGACATAATTCAATGCTTACTCTTCGCTCGTCGCCAGACGGTCGTTACCTTGCATTTGGCCAGTGGACCATGGAAAGCAACGCCTGGCTGCTGGAAAACTTTTGACGGCGCTCTGGCGGGAAACCGCAAAAACATCCCGCCCTCGCTCTCGGGGCTCGCGATTGCGCTGAGAAATGCTAGGGCTTGGTCATCTTCAAATCTGCGACGGTCCCTTCGGTGTTGTGGGCAAAGCGGATCCCATAGATGCCGTCGGTGGATTTCAGTTTTCCGTCGGTCACCACTGAGGCCTTGTCATAGCTGGCGACGACCGTGCCATTGATCGCACACTCCACCTTTCCGTCTTTAACGGAAAGTGCGATTTTCTGCTCCACCGGTTCTCCGGGCCCGGCCGCCTTATGCACGGCGGGATTCGCTTCTCCGCGGCCGTTCATCTGAAACGGCTCCGGCCCAAATCCGCGCACGATAAACCTTCCATCGCCGTAGGCGGCACAATATAGCTGGCTTTGCTGATCAGTCCCCAGGTCATGGCCGGCGATGAAAATGCCGTATGGATGTGGATGGCTGTTCAGATTCATGTATTTTGCCTCAGTGAATGTGGCAGATACAGTGTAGTTACCGGTCGCCTTGTTGGCGGGATTCCAATAAGCCGCCGCAGGGCCGGTGGTGACGTGCAGTACCTTGCCTTCCTCGGTCAGCTTGGTGTCATTGATCGTTTGCCCCGCCTTCTGCGCTCCGGCGTCAATCTCTCCAACCCAACCGGGCACCGAGATGCCCCCACCAGCAACAGGGCGAGAAGCATCCTGGGCAGGGACCACTTCAGGGATGAGGAAGACGAAGGCGGTGGCCACGATGAATCCGCGAATGAAGCGCATAGGCGTCCTTTCAGGAACGGAAGGTTGACACGCGAAGATTGTAGATACCTTTCCCGCCGCCCACAAGCGAGCGGCTCGGGCCGTGCAGCCTTGACGGGACGGCCGTTACTGTCTCCCCAGGAAAGTTATTGGAAACAGGACGGGTGGATCCATCCTGTTCCTTGTACCTTTGTTACTCGTGACTACGCCTTGGCAAGTTCCGTTTCGAGCGCCTTCACCAACGCCGGATCATCGGGCGTGGTGTTTGGTGCGAATCGGGCGGTGACCTTCCCTTTACGGTCTACGATGAATTTCTCGAAATTCCACAGAAGTTCCGGCTCGGTGTTTGGCTCGATCCCGTATTTCTTCAAGTTCTCGCTGAACGGAATCTCCGACGTGCTGGTAGCCTTCGGCTGGGCCGCGATCAATTCCTTGTAGAGCGGGTGTTTGGCTTCCCCAACCACGGTGATCTTTTCAAACAAAGGAAAGTCGACCCCAAAGTTGCTGGTGCAAAAGGTTTGAATCTCCTCGTTACTGCCGGGTTCCTGACCCTTGAAATCATTGGCTGGAAAACCGGCAACGACCAGGCCGCGATCGCGGTAGTCCCGATAAAGCTTTTCCAGGGATTCGTATTGTTTAGTAAGTCCGCACTTGGAAGCGACGTTGACGATGAGAAGGACCTTTCCGCTGTACTCACCGAGGTTAGCGTCTTCGCCGGTGATGCGGCGCACGGGAATTTGATGAATGGGTGTGCTCATAGGTGACTCCTATTGTAGTGCCCTTGGCTGGGTTGGGTGTTGGTTCCCCGTCCGCATAAGATAGTCCTGAATGATGCGTCCGACGATGGAGGCCGATATGCCCCTTTACAATCCAATTAATTTTGCGGACAAGTTTGCACGCCTCTCCGAGCAATGGTCTCCGCGAGTGATTGCGGAGATGAACGACTATCAATTCAAGGTTGCCCGGCTGGAGGGAGACTTCGTTTGGCACCATCACCCGGATACCGATGAGGCCTTCATCGTCCTCGACGGACATCTAAGGATCGACTTCAGAGATGGCGAGGTTGACTTGATGCCGGGAGAGATGTTCGTCGTTCCTAAAGGAGTAGAGCACAAGCCGTTTGCCCTGGTAGAGACTAAGCTGCTCCTGGTCGAACCACGTGGAACCCCGAATACCGGCAGCTACGGAGGAGAACGAACGGCCCTTAACGATGTGTGGCTTTAAATGAGCAACTACCAGGAGTTTCGCGACGATTCGCCAGATGAAGTTCCGGTTCGGGGCTTCGTTCATGGACCACTGGAATCAGGCACGGATTGCCTCGTCTTGACCCACGGCGCCGGGTCGAACTGCAGCGCTCCCCTTCTCGTGGCGCTGTCGGATGCTTTCAGTGCCTCAGGTTGGACGGTCCTCCGCTGTGATCTCGCCTTTCGCCAGTTGCGACCCTCCGGGCCGCCACGCGGCAGTGCAGAACGCGACCAACAAGGCCTTCGATCGGCAGTCGCGGCCATGCGGCGGCAGACTTCGGGACGTATCTTCCTCGGCGGCCATTCCTACGGAGGACGGCAAGCCTCGATGCTGGCTGCCGGGGAACCGGCTCTGGTGGATCGGCTGCTCCTGCTCTCCTACCCGCTCCACCCGCCACAGCGCCCCTCTGAGTTGCGTACAGCGCACTTCCCTCGCCTGAAGATCCCGGCGCTCTTCGTTCACGGCGCTCGGGACGGCTTCGGCTCCATCGATGAAATGACCGCAGCCTTGACGCTCATTCCGGCGCCCACCGAGTTGCTTACCGTCACGGGCGCTGGACACGAACTCCTCACCAAGCAAAATCGCGATCAGTTGCCAAAGACCGTAGTCGGGGCATTCCAGTCATTTGCATCGAAGCGATTTGACTGATTTCAGCCTCTATATCTTTTCGAAGATGAGGAAGTAATCCTGGCCGTCGGCCTTGGTGAAATCGTAGCGCGCGACCTGGCGGAAGCCGGCGTGCTCAACTTCCTGGCGCACGATGGACTCTTTGAGGCCATGGTCGGAGCCGTTGCCGTTGCGATCAATGATGCCGAAGCGGGCGCCGGGCTTGAGCGCCGCGCGCAGTTTGGCCAGGACGAGCGGGGGGTGGGCAATCTCGTGGTAGACCTTCAGCATGAGCGCGGCGTCGAGGGAATCGGGGGCAAGCTTCGGATCATCGGGTGTCCCAAGCAGAGGAACGATATTCGCCAGGTGCTCGCGTTGCGCGCGCTGCTGGATATAGGTGATGGCCTTGGGGTTGATGTCTTCGGCAATCACTCTGCCTTTGGGCCCGACCCGGCGGGCGGCGCGGACGCTGAACCAGCCGCCCCCGGCGCCAATGTCGGCGATGGTGCTCCCAGGCTTTAAATGCAATAGATCCATGACGCGGTCGATCTGCAGACGCTGGTCGCGGCCGGGCTCCTCAAAGATGCTGAGGTCGCCGGCATAGGGAGTGCTGGTGGGGTGCGATGGCGGAGCCGGAGTCTGCGCAGAAAGCGCTGGCGTCGACCAAAGAACCACGGAAAAAAGAGTCGCAAGCAACTTCGAGCGAAAGGTCATGGTTTACCCGGGCCGCGCAAATACCTAACGATTAGACTAGCCTAATCTACGCCGCTTCCCTTGCCACGCCGGGATCTACGGCTTTTCCAGCCGAAAACCAAAAAACGCCGATTCTCGTAACTTCTTTGGGTATGGAGCGATCTCAGTACAGGATCCATCGTTCTGGCCCGAACAAAGTACGTTGGTGAGCAAATGTTCCTGTTGTTCTTAGCCTATCTTGGTGGCGTTCTCACGATTTTGAGCCCCTGCATCCTGCCCGTGCTGCCATTTGTTTTTGCGCGTTCCGACCAGCCCTTCCGCAAGAGCGGCTTGCCGCTGCTCGCCGGCATGTCGGTCACATTCGCGCTCGTCGCCAGCCTCGCCACGGTGGGCGGAGGATGGGCGGTACGCGCCAATCAGTTCGGCCGTATCGCCGCGCTGGTGCTCTTTGCCATCTTTGGCCTTACCCTGCTCTTCTCTTCCCTTGCGGACCGTATCTCGCGCCCCATCGTCCAGTTGGGCAACCGCCTTTCCAGCAAATCGGATGCAAATGCGAGTGTCCTGAACTCCTTCCTTCTAGGCGTGGGCACTGGATTACTCTGGGCACCCTGTGCCGGACCCATTTTGGGCCTCATTCTTACCGGGGCAGCCCTGGAAGGCGCCAGCGCCCATACGGCCATACTCCTCCTCAGCTACGCTGCTGGAGCAGCGACCTCCTTGGCCGTTGCCCTGCTCGCCGGCGGCCGCGTCTTCGCCGCCATGAAGCGTTCCCTGGGTGCGGAGGAGTGGATTCGCCGCGTTCTCGGGATTGCCGTTCTGGCTGCTGTGGCCGCGGCTGCCCTGGGGTTGGATCGCGGCGTGCTCACCCGTCTTTCCCTGGCTAGTACCTCTGGTCTCGAGCAGCGCCTGGTCGACCGCTTCCATCCCTCGACAAAGCGAATCGTCATCAACCAGACGATTGAAGTCTCCAGCAACGGTTCGGGTACGGGGGTGGCCGTCCTGCCGGATCTCTCCGGAGCGACGCTCTGGATTAACTCACCACCACTCACCCCAGCGTCGCTTCGCGGAAAGGTCGTCCTGGTCGACTTCTGGACCTATTCCTGCATCAACTGCCTGCGCACGCTGCCCTATATCAAGGCCTGGAATGAGAAATACAAAGACAGCGGCCTGGTAATCATCGGCGTCCACACCCCGGAGTTTGCCTTCGAAAAGGATGAGGCAAACGTCCGCAAAGCGGTGAAGGATCTTGGCATTACCTACCCGGTCGCGATGGATAACGACTACCGCATCTGGCGTAGTTTTAACAATGAATACTGGCCAGCCGATTACTTTATCGATGCCACCGGGCGCATCCGCTTCCACCACTTTGGCGAGGGCGCTTACGACGAGTCGGAGCAATGGATTCGCACACTCCTGGCGGAAGCCAACCATGCCCCTCCGCCCGGAACCGCGACCCCAATGGCAGCCAGCGGCGTCGAGGCTCCGCCCGACTCGGATGATGTGCAATCTCCGGAAACTTATATCGGTTACGCAAGAGCGCAAAACTTCGCCTCCCCTGGGGGATTCAATCAGGATGATCCGCAGCTCTATCGAACCCCGGCTGAACTGGACCTCAACCAGTGGGCCCTGGCCGGCAAATGGAAGGACGAGGACCAGGTCGCAACCTCGCTGGACGCGGGGTCCAGTATCTCGTTTCGCTTTCATGCCCGCGACCTTCACCTGGTTTTAGGACCGGGCGTGGACGGAAAGCCCGTACGCTTCCGCGTTACCCTCGACGGCCAGGCCCCGGGCGTCGACCATGGGGTGGACACCAACGCGGACGGGTATGGCGTAGTAACGGAAAATCGGCTGTATCAACTGGTTCGCCAGCATGGCAGTATTCACGACCGTACCTTGCGCATAGAATTCCTTACGCCGGGAGTACGGGCCTATTCGTTCACCTTCGGTTAAAAGGACCTTCGCGAACGGAAATCGTCCAAGGAAAGAGAGGCATAGCTTTATGAAAGAGCATCAAGAAGATACAGATCATCAGCGCCCTAGCCGCCGCGCCTTCCTGATCAGCTCGGCAAGCGCATGCGGGGCACTCGCGCTGTGGTCTCTGCAAGGCCCGAGGACAGCATCGGCCGCAGGCGGCGGTTCCAAGACGCCGGGCATGGTGACCATTGTCGAGTTCGGCGCGAACGGCAAGAAGACCGGAAAAGAAGAACTCGCACGTGTCGTCAAGACAGACGCCGAATGGCAGAAACTGCTATCGCCGATTTCCTACCAGGTGGCTCGCCAGGCCGCAACTGAGCGTCCCTATACGGGGGATACGTGGAATCTGCATGACCACGGTCTCTACCGCTGTATTTGCTGCGACACGGCTCTCTTCAGTTCCGAAACCAAGTTCGAATCGGGTACCGGATGGCCCAGCTTCTGGGAGCCGATTGCCCGGGAGAATGTGGTGGAGATAACCGATCGAAGCTTAGACATGGAGCGCACGGCAGTTTCCTGCCGGCTGTGCGACGCGCATCTGGGACACGTCTTCGATGATGGCCCTCGTCCTACCGGACTGCGCTACTGTATGAACTCAGCGGCCATGCATTTCGTGAAGCTCGCTTAAGCCGGTCCCCAAATTGATTCAAGGCTTCGCCTGCGTTCATAATGACGCATGACGAACCCTGCGCAGCAGTTGCCGGAAGAGACGCGCGCCACGGAACTCCTCCAAGCTCAAGCCAAAGCCGTGCGGCTATTTGAAGAAATTGACGCGCGCGGCTTAATCCGCCCCGGCATCACCGAAAAAACTCTCAACGCGGATATTTATGCGCTGGCTAAGGAGATGTATGGAATCACCACCTACTGGCACAAGCGAATCGTCCGCGCCGGCAAGAATACCTTGCTCCCCTATGCGGAGAATCCGCCGGACCTGATGATTGAAACCGACGACATCCTCTTCTTCGATCTGGGGCCGGTATTCGAGCATTGGGAAGCTGATTTTGGGCGCACGTTTGTCCTCGGCTCCGACCCGCTGAAGCACAAAATGAAGCACGACGTAGGCCAGGCATTTGCCCAGGGCAAGCAGTATTTCAACGAAACTCCCGCGATCACCAGCAGTGAGCTCTTCCACTACGCCAAATCTCTAGCCAAGAAGTTCGGATGGGAATTTGGCGGACGCATCGCCGGCCATTTAATAGGACATTTCCCGCACGAAAAAATTGCCGACGATAAGGTGACGCTCTACGTTCATCCTGACAGCCATCTGCCCATGCAATCCAGCGATGAGCATGGCGAGAAGCGGCATTGGATCCTGGAGATTCACTTTGTCGATAGGGAGCGTGAAATCGGCGGCTTCTACGAGGAACTGCTCACCGTCTAGTCGCGCTTAAAAATGCAACAGGTAGCTGACCTTCACGTAGACCGTCTTGCTGGTGTTCAGCAGCGAGGAGTAGGTAGGCGGCAGAATCGGATCATCGGTATTGCAGAGCCCATCGGCTTCCCGGGTACACAGGGTGCGGTCCAAGTTTTCGAAATTCCCTATGTAGCCGAAGTAAACCGCTGTACCCGGATGCGGCTGGTAGGTGAGCAGCGCATCCGCAAAAAGTGACTTGGAGTTGGTCAGGCTGGTGTACTGCGGATTCGGCAGCGTGGACACGTACTGGCCGATAAGGTTGAAGGAAAGGGCCTTGGTCATCTGGTAATTCCAGCGCGAGATCAGCTCGTGGTTGTCGTAGACCACATTCCCGTTGGCCTGGTTAGTGAAGTGCGTATACACATAGCTGTTTTGCAGATCGACCGAGCTGGCGGGCTTCACCTCCACGTTGAGGTTGGGTGAAGTCACGTTGACCGGTCCGGGACCTGCGTTGGCCGGCGGCGAGTAATTGATTACTGTACCGGTATAAATGCCGCCGCCGACCGCTACATAGGGGACGGGAGAAGTGTAGAAATTAACTCCACTGGTGTGGCTGTGATATTCGACATCCTGCGGAAGCTCGGAGTAATCGATCGGCCGCAATCGATCTTGACCCAGATCGATATTGGCGGAGATGGAGGTTCGGTACTTGAACGTAACGCTGTAAGCCGGGTTGATGTAAAAGTCCAGTGGAACGCCGTTATGGTCCCAGATGCGTTCGCTGTAGATGCTTGGCCCGTGGGATAAAACCGGCCCCTGCCGCGGACGAAAAGTATAGCTGTAATAGCCATTCGGTTCGCGCACATCAGGACGGCGAAAGAATCCAGTGTCAGTTACATAACCGGCAGAGGTATCGTTGTAGGACACCCACCCGTTGCGATGCAGGTCCGAATAATTCAATTGCTGCGAGTAGGTCTGACCGCTGCAGGTCAACGTAAGCGCCTCGCATTCCTGCTCACCCTGCGTGGAGTTGCTGACGTTTTGCGTTGCCGAGGTAACGGCTTGGCCGGTGAGCGTCCAGCGGTTTTTGAGCGGCGCTCGATAATCGAATCCGCCGACACGGTTGAAGGAATCGAGATACTCGCGGTCGGCATAAATGATGCCGACATTCGCTAGGGGACCCACGTCGCGGTTCACCCGGCCAAGGTAGTAATGGGCACGCGTGTCGTACTCGGGATCGTCAGGCGGCACGGCCTCTCCGGGGCTTCTGTCATCCACGCCGAGCAGGCCCAGCGCCCAGGGCCCGAGTTTGCCCGTAAGACGCGCGCCAAACTGCGGCTTAACAATGTTGTTGGTGTAATACAGGCTCACCGGCGTCATGAAATAGCTGCTGTTTTCGATGAAAAACGGCCGCACTTCAGCGAAGTAGGGAGGAAAGCGCTGGTTCGGCGTAGCCGGATTATCCACGCCCACCTGGCTGAAATCGGGATTGACGGTGGTATCGAGCACCAGGCTGTTGTGCAGGATGAACTTCGCGTCCAGCCCGGTGTAGCCCTGGAGAGCTTTGTCCTGAAAGTACGGGTCGACAGGATTGACGGTGTTCAATTGCCGCAGATTGCGGCCAAGCGCGTAGGGTTCGAATTGAAGGTTCTGGCCGTGCTCGACATCGCTGAAACCGTCTGCGGCGATGTCTTGAGTCAGTAGACCGGCGATGCTATGCCTGCTCCGCGGCCAGTAAGCCGACTCGTTGGCATGAGAGATGTTGCGCTGCAGAATGATTCCCCAGGTCCGACTCTCGCCCGGACCGGCCTTGGCGAAATACAAGCTGGAGAAAGGAATGCGTAGGAGCACAACATATCCGGACGGCGTGCGTTTGCCCCAGGTGTCCCACACGGTGTCGAAGGAGTAGTCGGTACCGTTTTGCTCGCTGTAAAGACCGTCCGCCTGGATGCCGAGCGCATTGGTGCGAAACAGGAACGCCCGCCGCTGGTCGTTGAAGGTGTCGAGCATTACCTGCACCGAATCGTCGTCTCCCAGCGAATCGCGCGCCAGCATGTGTCCCCGGATGAGATCCGGCCTTTTATCCTTACAAACAAAAGCCACAAAGAGATATTCGCGCGTGTAACCGAGGTAAGCGACGGTAGGCTCGGTGACAGGAGCGCCATCCTTGGGATAACGCTCAGTGAAGTTGTTGATACGCAGCATGGCCCGGGCTGCCGGCGAGCGCACCGGGCTGGCAAGAAAATCGCTCAGCGTGGGCTCACTGTCCAGCCGGGGAATAGCAACGTGCGCCTGCTGCGTGATCGACGCATGCGCAGCGGTGGGTGTGGTGGAGGGTGTGGGCGCCGACGGCAGAGGGCTTACCCTTGAAATCGCAGGGATGTTACCCGCAGATGCGCAACAAACACTTAGAACAAGGCAAAACAAGAGCAAAAACCATGATCGCGAGGGGCTTGCGTGCATTTTGAACCGAGGCAGAGTCGACAAAGTGTTGCAGTCTTTTAGTCTAAACGATATTTCCCCAAAAAGCTCGCCTCGGCCCAAGATGGGGCTTCGGTAGCTGCGGAAAGGTCGCTAGGGGTGGCGGCTTTAGGCCACTAGGCAGGAACACTCCGGAAAGAAACCGCCTTTTAACCCCAGATTACACACTAAGACCCGATCTCGATTCTCCAGCAATCCTCCCCGATGGCTCTCAGCAGTCTCGCCCTGCCGTCCACGACTGTCAGGAACTCCGCGGTGTCGGGAGACCATGCATCCTCTCCTACGCGAAAGAGCGACCCGCCGATCTCGTTCAAAGGAGAGTCTGCCAGCCAGAGCCGTCCCTTGCGCACAAAGACGCGCACGTCGTCGCCGCCATCGCTTCGATAGTGACCCACAAAAGCACTGTATTGGGGCGGCGCTGGAAACTCCCGATCCCCCCGGTAGGCAGCGTTGGTATACCAATCCGGGCCATAACCCACCTCAACCACAAGCGCGGGAGGCTGCGGGGCCGCACCGTCCTTAGCTGCAGGCTTTTCCGTCTTGCTTTGATCTCTCCCGAAGGCCAGGCTGTAGTCGGAAAACGAACCCTGCATCGTGGAGACAAACAAATCTCCCTGTCCCCGTTGCAAAGGAATCTGCTCGCCTCCGTGCACCAGCAGGAGCCTCGTACCCTCGGCCTTGAAAACCAGCTCCCTGCCGCCCATGCTGCGAAAGACTCCCGCGTATTCGCTGGCGTTGTTCACATCCGTCGCCTCGGTGACGGCCACCGGCGCAGGCAGGGATTTAGTTTCCTTCTCGGCGCGCAGCAACTGCACCGCGTACTGCGTGACCGCCGTCGGGCGGTAACCCTGCATGGCATTGATCGAAGCGAAGGCGGCCACCCCTCCATCCAGATCGACATGGATGGAGGAGGCAAAGCAGTTCATTCCGCCCGTGTGGCGCAGAATCTTATGCCCGTCCAGAACATCGACGGCAATGCCGTAACCGTAAGAGGCGCTGGGGCTGAATTCGGGAGCCTTGATATAGGGCGTCGACATCAATGCAAAGCCCTCCGCGGAAACAATGCGCCCGTTCGCTCCCTGTCCACTGTTGAGCAGGGTACGCAGATAGCGCGCCATATCGCCGGGCTGCGAGGCGATGCTGCCTGCCGGGTTAGCAAAGACCTCGGGAGGCCTCGAGACCAACCTGCCTTGGCGGGGGTAAACCTGGTCATCAAAGAAGGGTTGATAGCCAGTGGCGCTGCGCGCGCTCGATTCAATCGTGATCACCGCAGCGGTCGCCGTCATCCCTAGCGGCGTAAGGATGCGCGCCTGCAGGCATTGATACCAGAGCCTGCCGTCGAGCCGCTCGATGAGCTGGCCAAGGATGGCGAAGCCTAGATTGCAATAGTGAAAATGAGCGCCGGGTTCAAACCCTTGCGCATGCCGGGCACCGGGATCGCTCTGAAAAATAGCGCCGGCATCGGGAAGCCCGGAAGTATGCGTCAGCAGATGATGAGCGGTAATCGGCCCGTACGGCATGGTGATAGGGAGCCAGGGCAAGTACTCGAGCACTGGCCGGTGCAGATCCACTTTGCCCTCATCCCGCAACTGGAGCAGGATCAGCGCCGCAAACGATTTGGTGATCGAACCGATCTGGAAAAGATGATCCGTGGTCACCGGCATTTTCAAATCGACGTTGGCGAAGCCGTAACCCGCGGTGCGGATGGTGGTCTTGGTATCGGTGAGCGCCTG
The DNA here is from genome assembly GCA_963743365.1 of uncultured Acidobacteriaceae bacterium. GTDB lineage: Bacteria > Acidobacteriota > Terriglobia > Terriglobales > Acidobacteriaceae > PALSA-350. Next base: position 218,409 of record CAVUQE010000028.1, on the reverse strand, counting down.
GGTCATCCCTGGAGCATTCATGACCCGCATGTAGTCCGCGGTGAACGTGTCCAGCTTTTTCTCGAGCTCACCCTTCGCGGGTGGCATGGGCATGGGCCCAAGTCCCCAAAGTCTTGGGGAAGCAGCGGAGAAGGCGGTGCTTGCAGCGAGGCCGAGAAAGGAGCGTCGATTGATCACTTGAATTCGCGCCAGTCTAGCACGTTCCCGGTCTTCACTTTGACGAGGCAGTGCAGGGTACTCTATAAATCTCCAGGCATCGCCCTGCGGGCCGGCGCCGTGAAGAGGCATCGCTGCTATGGCGTACATTCTTTCGCTCGACCAGGGAACCACCAGCTCTCGTTCTATTCTCTTTGGCAAAGACGGCAACATCCTCGCCCAAGGCCAACGCGAGTTCAAGCAGATCTATCCCCAAGGCGGCTGGGTCGAGCATGATCCTTATGACATTCTGACCTCGCAAATGAGCTCGGTGGTCGAAGTGCTCGGCAAGGCTGGCGTACGCGCGCGCGACCTGGCGGCAATCGGCATCACCAACCAGCGGGAAACCACGATCGTATGGGATCGGGAGACGGGCAAGCCGGTCTACAACGCGATTGTCTGGCAGGATCGTCGAACCGCCGAACAATGCCATCAGATGAAGAGCGACGGCACGGAAGAAACCGTCCGGCAAAAAACCGGACTGCTGATCGATCCCTACTTCTCCAGCACCAAGATTGCGTGGATCCTGGACAATGTCGATGGAGCAAGACAAAAAGCGGAGGCCGGCAAACTTGCCTTCGGCACCGTCGATAGCTGGCTGATCTGGAACCTGACCAGCGGCAAGCGGCACATCACCGATCGCACCAATGCCTCGCGCACCATGCTTTACAACATTGTCGAAGGCAAATGGGATGCGGATCTACTGAAGCTATTCCGCATTCCCGAAAGCATGATGCCTGAGGTGGTCTGGTCGAGTGAGAAGATCGGCCCCGTAACCACTTCCCTGGGACTCGAAACCGGCGAGATCGCAGGCATCGCGGGCGACCAGCAAGCGGCTCTTTTCGGGCAACTGTGCATCTGGCCAGGCGACGCAAAGAACACCTACGGCACCGGCTGCTTCCTGCTGCAAAACATCGGCACCCAGTTCGTGCTGTCCGAGAAGCGGCTAATCACCACCCTCATCTGCAGCCTGGATAAAAAACTGGAATACGCGCTGGAAGGCAGCATCTTCATTGGCGGAGCCGTCGTCCAGTGGCTGCGCGACAGTCTGCAGCTGATTCGCCATTCCTCCGAGGTGAATGCATTAGCCGCTACAGTGGAAGACTCCGATGGAGTCGTGCTGGTGCCCGCATTCGTCGGCCTGGGCGCTCCCTACTGGGATCCATATGCCACCGGCCTCCTGATTGGGCTACGCCGCGGCACCAAGCCCGGCCACATCGCCCGCGCCGCCGAGGAAAGCATCGCCTTTCAGGTGGCGGACGTAATCGAGGCTATGGATGCGGATACCAAATGCCCTTTCAAAGAATTGCGCGTCGATGGAGGCGCAGCCGTGGACGATCTGCTGATGCAATTCCAGGCTGACTTGCTCGGTGTGCCCGTCATCCGTCCCGCGGTCAACGAGACCACCGCGCTCGGCGCGGCATATCTCGCCGGGCTCGCTGTTGGCTTCTGGAATAGTCCGGAAGAGATTCGCAAACTGCGCGCACCAGACACGCGCTTCGAGCCCCATGCCGGCCAGAAGAAAATAATCGAGGGGCGAGCACGTTGGAAGAGAGCCGTCGAGCGGTCAAGGAACTGGCATGAAGGAGACGAATAGATGAATCGCCCAGCAATGCTGGCCCGCGTACACGCTCGTTCCACTCCATGGGACATCGTCGTCATCGGAGGCGGAGCCACTGGCGTAGGTGTCGCGGTCGATGCCGCCAACCGCGGCTTCGACGTGCTGCTGCTGGAGCGGATGGATTTTGGCTCAGCTACTTCCAGCCGAAGCACTAAGCTGGTCCACGGCGGCGTTCGCTACCTGGAGCAGGGAAATGTGTCGCTGGTGATGGAAGCCCTGAAGGAGCGCGGCCTGCTGCGTCAGAACGCTCCTCACCTGGTACACGACCTGGGCTTCGTCGTGCCCAACTATTCCTGGTGGGAAGCACCTTTCTACGGCATCGGCATGAAGGTCTATGACCTGCTCGCGGGCAAATATGGTTTTGGCAAGTCTCGCCTGCTTTCGCGCGAAGAGACTTTGGAACGGCTGCCTACCATCCAGACCGAAGGTCTCCGCGGCGGGGTCATCTACTACGATGGCCAATTTGATGACACTCGTCTGCTGATCCACCTGGCCGCCACGGCTGCCGATCAAGGCGCTGTCCTGCTCAACTACACGCCGGTAGTCGAGATCACCAGGGGCCCGGACGGCTTTGCCGACGGCGTGGTCGCGGTCGACAGCGAATCCGGCCAGCGCATGAAGATCCCGGCCCATGTAGTGGTGAATGCGGCAGGAATCTTTGCCGACGATGTGCGCCGGTTGGCTGAGCCGGAATTGGCGGGCATGATCGCGCCCAGCCAGGGCATCCACCTGGTCTTCGAGCGTGCAGTTTCTGCGCGGCAACACTGCGATCATGGTGCCCCACACCAGTGATGGCCGCGTCCTCTTTGCCATTCCCTGGCATGAGCACACGGTGGTCGGCACCACCGACACTCCGATTGAAGAGCCGTCGTACAACCCGCTGCCCTTTGAGGAGGAGATTCAGTTTATCCTCGACACCGCGGCCCAGTACCTCAGCCGTCCTCCGCAGCGCAGTGATGTGCTCAGCGTCTATGTCGGCATCCGTCCCTTGGTCAAGGCAAATGGGGCCTCGATGAAAACCTCATCGCTCTCCCGCGACCACACCATCCATGTCGACAACTCCGGGCTGCTGACCATCGTTGGGGGCAAATGGACCACCTATCGCCATATGGCTGAGGACTGCGTGGATCACGCGATCACGCTCGGTGAGCTTCCCGACGTGCCAAGCGCAACGCACGGCTTGAAGATCCATGGCTATAAGCAAGACGTCGAATCGCTCAACAGCCTGGGGGTCTACGGCTCGGATGCGGAGAAGATCCTGGCCCTGGCTGCGGCCGATCCGCGTCTCGCTCAGCGGCTCCATCCTGAGCTGCCCTATATCGCCGCCGAAGTGATCTGGGGCGTTCGGGAGGAGATGGCGCGCACCGTGGACGATGTGCTCTCCCGGCGCACGCGGGCCTTGTTCCTGAATGCCAGGGCGGCCATCGACATGGCGCCGGCCGTGGCCAAGCTGATGGCAGAGGAGCTGGGCGTTGGTCAGGATTGGATCGACCAGCAGTTGCAGCAATTCGATGACCTGGCGCGAAAATACCTGCTACCGTGAAGGGCACACAAAAGACAGGAACTGTTCGTTCGATGAAAAGACAAGATTTTGGCGAATACCTGGCGGAGGCCCTGGCGGTCTTCATCATCATTTCCTTCGGCGACTCCGTTGCCGCCATGTACAGCCTCTACAATCCCAGCCCGTACCAGAACGCGTATTGGGGACTGTGCATCGCGTGGGGTCTGGCCGTAACCTTGGCCATCTACACCACCGGATCCATCTCCGGCACACATGCCAATCCAGCAGTAACTCTGGCGCTGGCGCTCTATCGGAAGTTCGCCTGGCGCAAAGTCATTCCCTATTGCGTGGCCCAGGTGATAGGCGGCGTGCTCGGGGCGGCTCTGGTTTACGTGTTGTACGTGCCGGTGATCGACCACTTCAACCAGGCCGCGCAACTCACGCGTGCGGCCGGCGGCGCAGCTGGGGTGTTCTTTACTCATCCCGGCTTGGCCATCACGCCCATGCACGCCTTCAGCGACGAAATCATACTGACCGCCTTTCTCATCTTCGGCATCTTCGCCATCACCGAGCAATACAACGAGATGGCGCCGCAAGCGAATTCGAGCGCCCTCATGATCGGTCTGCTGGTTGCGTTGATCGGAGCCTCCATGGGCTATCTGGAGGCCTGGGCGCTCAACCCGGCGCGTGACCTCGGGCCGCGCATCTTCTGCTTTCTGACCGGCTGGGGAGCAGCGGCATTCCCTTCGCCGGGAAATTTCTGGTGGGTCCCCATCGCTGGTCCCCTGCTCGGCGGCTGCGTGGGCGGGGCCGCCTACCAGTACCTGGTTCGCCCCTTCCTGCCCGCACACCTGAAGGCCCTCGCTGGGGAATCGAAATGAGCAGGATTTCGCGCAGGGCGTTCTCAGCCCTCGCGTTGGCCGCGCTGGCATCAAAAAGCCTTGCTCAACCCAAGCAGACGAGCGTCGTACTGCTGCTTACCGGCGTGATCACCGATGGGGGCTGGAGCCAGCTTGCCTTCAACGGCCTGAAGGCGCTGGGACCCGGGATTTAAGACAGCCTACGCGGAGAACATCGGCCTGGCACAAATGCAGGAAGTGGCGCGAGGCTACTGCGACGATGGCTTCGATCTGATCCTGGGTCATGGTTTCGAGTTCAGTAGCGCGCTGCTCGACATTGCGCCGGATTACCCACATCAGAAATTCTTCGTGACCAGCTTTCTGCCACAACCCACGGTCCCCGCGAATCTCCTCTTTATCAATTTGGGTTATTTCGGCGCCGCCTACGGAGCGGGCGCCCTGGCGGCTTTGATCTCAGAGCGCAAGCAGGCCGTTGGTTTTGTCGGAGGCGAGGACGATCCTACGCAGCAGCGCATCCAAAAGTGTTTCATCGCCGGCGCCCGCAACACTGTGCCCGGGATCCAGGGACTGGGCATCATCACCGGCGATTACGACAACGCCGCCAAAGGCCGTGAAGCCGCATCGACTCTGATCGGCAATGGGGCCGATGTGATCTGGCATGCGGCGGACGTGACCGGCCTCGGTGCGATCCAGGGTGCGGTCGCCGGCAAGGCAAAGGTGATGGGATGCTACTCCGACCAGACAAATTTGGCGCCCAACAATATGGCGACCAGCTTCGAAATGAATCTTGGAGGCATGGTGCAGACGGTCGCTCATGCAACCGCCAACCACTCCTTCGCAGGCGGCAAAGAGTGGAAGCCGACCGTGGACTGGATGTGGCTGCTGAAGGCAGGTGGCCATGGAGACCACAATCCGCAGCTGGTTTCTCCATCGCAATGGGCCGCATTTCAAAAAGTATGGAGCGATCTGTCTGCAGGTAAGATCGACCTATCCCCCTGGGTTTGAAGTCAAAGAAAGTTTTGGTTAACCGAGGAGAGAAACCGCTTCGCTGAAGTCTCTGCCGCTCCTTGAGGAGAAACATTTGCCCACTTTCGCGATGAGGAAGATCGTTAAGCGATTCCCCGGAGTCGTGGCCAACAACGACGTCGACCTCACCATGGAAGCAGGCGAGATTCACGCTCTCCTGGGAGAGAACGGCGCCGGCAAGAGCACCCTCATGCAGATTCTCTACGGATTCCATTCCATGGATTCCGGATCGATCCTGATCGACGGCGAGCCAGTCGAAATCACCAGTCCCAAAGATGCCATCGCACTCGGGATCGGCATGGTGCACCAGGAATTCATGTTGGTGCGGCGTTTTTCCGTGGTCGAGAACATCGTGCTCGGCCTGAAGGAAGATGCCGGTCCGGTGCTCGACCTGCGTAAGGCTGCGCGGCGGTTGCGCAGGCTCAGCGATCAGCATCATCTGGCGGTGAATCCGGATGCGCAAGTACAGCACCTGCCTATCGGAGTGCAACAGCGGGTCGAGATTCTCAAGTTGCTCTATCGCGACGCTAAACTGCTGATCCTCGACGAACCCACCGCCGTCCTTACCACGCACGAGAAAGACCAGCTCTTCGCTGTGCTGCGTGGATTGCGTGACCAGGGTCGCGCGATCGTTATTGTGACCCACAAACTTCAGGAGATCCTGGAGCTTGCCGACCGCGTCACCGTGATGCGCGATGGCCGAGTCGTGGGCTCCGTTACCACGCAGCAAACCACCGACCAGGAGCTGGCCCGCCTCATGGTGGGCCGCGACGTTAACCTCCGCGCGAATCGTGTTCCCATCGAGCGAGGGCGAGCCGTCTTACGCGTCAACGGGCTTCACGTCTGCGACGACGTGGGCCAGGAGAAGGTCCGCGGCGTAAGCCTCGATGTCCATGCGGGAGAAATCGTGGGCATCGCCGGTGTCGACGGCAACGGGCAGTCGCAATTGGCTGAAGCAATCATGCATTTGCGGCCGCCACTTCAAGGACAAATCTTCCTCGAGGAACGCGAGGTCACCCGGCTGACGGTCGCGCAGCATCGCGCTCTCGGCCTGTCTTATATTCCCGCGGATCGCCGGCATGTAGGCGCAGTCACGGCGATGTCGCTTGCCGACAACTCAATCCTCGGGTCGCAACGGCAGCGAACCCGAGGACTGTTTCTCGACAGGCGCAAAATCCGCGAGTATGCAGAGAGACTGGTCGCGCGCTTCGGAGTGCGTGCCTCCGGTATCGGCGCCATGGCGGGCAAGCTTTCCGGCGGCAATTTGCAGAAACTGATTCTCGGGAGAGAGATTCTGCAGGATGCAGCCGCCATCGTGGTCGAGCAACCGACGCGAGGACTGGATGTGGGCGCGGTCGAGTCGGTTTGGCTCGAGCTGCTGCGCGAACGTGAACGAGGCAAGGCCATCCTCTTGATCTCCGCGGAGCTGGAAGAGCTGATGAATCTGGCCGACAGAATCGCCGTGATGTTCGAAGGGCGGATCGTCGGCATTCTCGATGCGGCCAGCGTCACCCAGGAAAAGCTGGGCCTTATGATCTCCGGAGTTGCATGAAGATCGAACGACGTCTCACTCCGGCTGACTCACCGCTCGCCATCACCACTGCCATGGTCCTCGCCGTGCTGGCAGCGATGCTCGTCACCTCTCTGCTGTTTGTGCTCTATGGAGCGAACCCGTTGCGGGCTTACTTCGCCCTCTTCCACGAACCGTTCGCAACCATGCGCGGCTTTGGCTATACCTTGGTCCGTACCGCGCCGTTAACCTTGATTGCCCTGGGCACCATCGTCAGCTGGCGATCCGGTTTTGGCTACCTGGGCTTCGAAGGATGCTTCGTGATTGGCGCTGCAGCTACCACATGGTTGGCACTGCTCACCGCACCGGGCGGAGCCTTGGGCCCGCTCCCGTGGATCGCATTCTTGCCGTTACTGCTCGTGCTGAGTTTCGCTGCCGGAGCCGTATGGGCGGGCCTGGTTGCCCTGATACGAGCGAGGTTTGGAGGCAACGAAGTGCTCATCTCGCTGATGACCAACTACGTGGCCATCCTGATTGTGCAGTACCTGGTCTCGGGCCCCATGCGCGCGCCCGGCGGAGTTCCTGAGACCGCGCTGCTGCCGCGCGCTACCTGGCTTCCGTTTATCCTGCCTGGAACGCGAGCGCATGCCGGCATCCTGGTCGCCTTGTTGGCGACCCTGCTGGTGTGGATGCTGCTGCGTAAGACTCCTCTAGGCTATGAGCTGATCGTTAGCGGCCTCAATCCATTCGCCGCTCGCTACGGCGGCATCAACGTGGGTCTCCGCCTGGTGCTCGCGGCTTTTTTTGCCGGTGGGCTGGGTGCGCTGGCCGGAACAGTCGAGGTGCTGGGCGAGCAGCATCGCCTGATGGACGGAATCAGCGGTGGAGTCGGCTTCACCGGCATCATCGTCGCGTTGCTGGCCAAGCTCAACCCGCTGGCCGTGATCCCCGCAGCTGTGCTGTATGGCGGCATGACGGTGGGGGCGAATGCGATGCAGCGCCGGGCCGGCATCCCTTCCTCCATCACTTTCATTTTGCAAAGCCTGATTGTATTGATGGTGCTGGCCAGCGATATCTTCCGCCGCTACCGGGTGAAGCTCACGTGAACTTTCATCGGTTGATGACTTCAGCGTTCTTGGTCACCTGGCTCGCCGCCAGCCTCCGGCTCTCCGGGCCGGTCCTGCTGGCGGCGTTGGGAGAGACATTTGCCGAGTGCTCCGGCGTGCTGAACGTGGGTATCGAAGGGACGATTCTGCTGGGTGCGTTGGCCAGCTTTCTTACCGATTATGTAACCGGCATGGTTTGGATCAGTCTATTGGCGGCAATGCTGACCGGCATCGTCTTCAATCTCTTGCTGGCCTGGATGTATGTCACCGTGCGCGCCAGCCAGGTAGTTGTCGGCCTGGTGTTCAACGTGCTGGCGCTCGGCATTGCCGCTACCGTTTACCGCCGGGCGCTGGGCGAATCCGCCGGCCCGACCAGCGTAGCCATGTTTCCCCCTCTTCATCTTCCGTGGTTGAGCAACCTTCCCTTGCTCGGCCCGGTTTTGTTTGGCCAGGCGATCCTGCTTTATCTGACGTTGGGGCTGGTTCTGCTGGCGCACGTGGTTTTGTTTCGTACACGCTTCGGCCTGGCGCTGCGTGCGGCGGGAGAAAATCCCAGCGCTGCAGATGCTGCCGGCATTTCCGTTGCTCGTATGCGCTACATCGGAGTGTTGATCGGAGGCGCTACGGCGGGCATGGCCGGCGCCTATCTGGTGCTGGCGCAGATCGGACTCTTTCGCGAATCGATTGTTTCCGGTCAGGGATTCATTGCTTTGGGAATCGTCATCTTTGGACGATGGAACCCCGGAAAGGCGGCACTGGCGGCGCTGGTGTTTGGCGCGTGCGATGCATTGCAGCTGTCGCTGCAATTGGGAGGAGGGAGTGTTCCGCCGCAATTGTTGGCGTCGCTGCCCTACATCGTGACCATACTGGCAATTTCCGGCTTGTTCGGCGGCAAGGCCATCCAGCCAGCCGCGCTGATGGTTCCTTACTCCAAAGATTGAGGAGAGGGCCAGGGCGCACTGCAGAGCCTGCCCTGAGCTTGTCGAAGGGTCCCTCGGCTACGCTCGGATGACACAGGTGCTGGTGCCGCACCTACGGCGCTCGAATCATCTTCGGAATTGAGTCCCAGCCCTTACGGGCTGGGCTCACGTTTGGCGGTCGGCCCTCCGGGCCTTGCATCGATGGCAATTCTGCAGTGTCATTTCTTGCTCGGCTTGCTACGAGCACGTCAGTTGCTCGGGTAACAAAGTTGAGTGCTGTTCTCTTACTTTAGAGTTGAGAATGGGCTGTTGGGCGTTGCAATTTTTTGCGGAGCCAACTTCGCGCTCCCGGTAACGAGTGGCCTTTTTTTGCGGTCAACTTCACTCTTTCATACCGAGCCGCAGACTTGCTTTGGCGAGTTTGGAGGGATGACACTGCAGAATCGCCATCGATGCGAGGCCCGGAGGGCCGACCGCCAAACGTGAGCCCAGTCCGTAAGGGCTGGGACTCAATTCCGAAGATGATCTGAGCGCCGTAGGTGCGGCACCAGCACCTGTGTCATTACGAGCCAAGCGGAAGGACCTGCGGTTACTGCACCTATTTCGGCCACGGCCGCCGCTTGAACTCATCCGTCCCCGCGCGCTTTGTCAGGGCATCGGCACTGACCTGCGCCTGCCTCCTGACGGCATTCTCATCCACAGTACCGACGATCCCATCACGCATCACGAAGCGTCCGTCAATCACCACCGTCGTCACCTCGTGACCCAACGCCGAATACACCATCGCTGAGACCGGATGATGAATCGGCGTCATAAACGCATTGTTGTAGTCCAGCACGACAATATCCGCCTTCTTGCCCACTTCGATCGATCCAATCTCGCCTTCCAGACCCACCGCGCGAGCGCCACCGATGGTAGCCATCTCCAGCACCTTTTCTGCCGTCATGATGGTTGCATCCTGATGTACGCCCTTCTGCTGCAAAGCGGCGAACTTCATCGCTTGAAAGAGACTGTGATTGTTGCTGCTGGCCGGGCCATCGGAAGCCAGGCCCACCGTCACACCCGCTGCCAGCATCTCCGGAATGGGCGCGCAGCCGGACGCCAGGTACATATTGCTGCACGGATTATGCGAAACCTTGGTACCGTGCTTGCGGAGAATCTGGATGTCCTCCGTTGTGCAATGCACGCAATGTACAGCGATCACATCTGGCCCCAGAAAACCAATGTCGCTGAGGAACTGCGTGTCGTCCATGCCATAGGTGGCCGCGGCCGTCTCCAGCTCGAAATTGGTTTCCGCCACATGGGTGGTGATGAGCACATGCTCCTCGTCGGCCAGCTTTCGCGTCAGCCGGTAGCCCTCCTCATCGACCGCCCAGATCATGTTGGGCGCAAGCCCCACCTGCACCCGTCCTCCCGGCTTGTTGTAGCGCCGTATCTGCTCTTTCGCGTCGGCCAGGGCAACCGGCGGCCGCTCCAGCAGAGCTGCCGGCACGCCGTACTGCACACCGTCGGAGATAAAACCCCGGCACACAAAGCCGCGCATCCCCGTGGCGTCAAACGCGTTGACGACAGACGTAATCATGCCCGGCTGCGGATGGACGTACATGAAGTCCACCACTGTAGTCACCCCAGAGCGGATGGACTCAACGCAGCCATGCATTGCGGCCGCATGAGCATCCGCGGCGGTAAGGTGGACCGCGCTCGGGCCGGTCATGCAGGTAAACCACTTCTTCAACACCATGTCGTCGCCCAGTCCCTTGAGCAAGGTCTGGAACAGATGGGTGTGGGTATTGACCATCCCCGGCATCACGATGCGCTCGCTGCAATCCACGATCTCCGCCCCGGGATACTGCTGCTGCAATTGCTGGCGGGTGCCCACCGCTGCAATGCGATCATTTTCGACGCAGACGCTAGCGCGCTCCAGGATTTCCCGGCGATCGTTCATGGTGATCAACCAGCCATCGGCGAGGATGAAACTCATTCGGGCAAAACCTCCGGAAGATGCTTTGTTTGGTTCATCCTAACCGCTACCCCGGATTTCCTGTGAACCTTATTGAAATCGATGCGATGGGAGGCATCCGGGTATCATTGTTATGGACCCATGCCGCAACCCTCCCAGTCATCCAGCGCAGAAGACCTCTACCACGAGGGCCTCGACCGGCTCGCAGAGGGTGATCCTGCTGGAGCCGCACAAAAGCTGCGTGATTGCCTCGAAGTGGACCCTGGGATGCTCGACGCCATGCACGGGCTTATCCGCGCGCTGCAGGAGCAAGCCCAGTTCGACGACGCCATCGCGGTAGCCAAGCGGCTGCTCGAACTGGACCCGGATGAAGTCCTCGCCCACACCAGCCTCTCCATCCTGTATCAGCACAAGGGGATGATCCCCGAGGCGGAAGCCGAGGCCTTGCAAGCCAAGCTGCTGGGCTGGAAAAAACACTTGCAGCAACAGAAGCCGAAGCCATGACCAAACCCACTGCGGCCCGCAAGCTCCGCGTTTTCCACGACCAACTCATGACCACCTACGGTCCCCAACAGTGGTGGCCGGCGCAGACTCCACTGGAAGTGATCGTCGGGGCTTACCTCACCCAAAGCACTTCCTGGAAGGGAGTGGAACGCTCTATTGCCAACCTGGTCGCGGCTGGGGTGATGAATCTCGAGGGTCTCCGCGCAATCTCACAAGACGATCTGCGTACGCTTATTCAACCTTCGGGTTACATGGTGCGGAAGGCCGCGGCCATCAAGGCTTTTATCGCTTTCCTCGATCAGGAGCACGGCTCCTCTTTAGCCCGTCTCGCCGGGCTACCAACCAGCGTCGTGCGCGGCCAACTGCTGGCGCTCCCGGGTGTGGGAGAAGAGACCGCCGATGCCATTCTGCTCTACGCGCTGCTCCACCCCGTTCCCGTGGTGGATGAGTATCTGCGCCGCATCACCGACCGTCACGGGCTCGCTCCCCGAAAACAGAAATATGCCGAAGTGCGACAACTAGTGGATGCTGCCTTCGCCCACGACCCGATGGAATTTCGCTTGCCTCTCTTGAACGAGTTTCACGCATTGGTGGTTGCCGTGGGCAAGCATCACTGCGGCCCGCAGCCCCGCTGTGAAGGCTGTCCGTTAGGCATTTTCACTTCGACTCTGCGCAGTCAAGTTCAGCGAGGTGCGGCTTTTCTTGAGGAAAAGCCGCGTCGGGAACGGTTGCCTGGTATACACCAGAAGTGAAAATGCTAGCCCCTGCACACGGATGACCCGCACACTCTACGTTGCCAGCACCAACCCGGGCAAGCTGCGAGACTTTGCCGTCGCGGCCGCTGCCCATGACATCCGCATTCTTCCCCTGCCCGGCCTGGCCGCGATTGAGCCACCAGCGGAAGACGGTCCGACCTTCGAAGACATTGCTCGTGACAAGGCCATCTATTACAGCCGATTTTTGCCCGGTGAGATTGTATTAGCGGACGATTCCGGACTGGAGGTCGACGCGCTCGACGGTGCCCCGGGCGTCCGCTCCGCCCGCTACGCTGCCGACGCCGGCTTCCACGCCGACGCCACCACCGATGGCAACAACAATCTTTTCTTGTTGCAAGAACTCGCCCGCGTCCCTGATAGCGAACGTGGCGCTCGCTATCAATGCGTGCTGGCTGCCGCCCGCGATGGCGCCGTTTTGCTGACCGCGCAGGGCACTGTCGAAGGCCGCATCCTCTCCGCTCCGCGAGGAAGTAACGGTTTCGGATACGATCCGCTCTTTTATTTGCCCGCCCGCGCATGCACCATGGCCGAAATGGACGACCAGACCAAGTGGACGCTTAGCCACCGCGGGCACGCTTTTCGCGCCTTATTGGAACTCCTGGGCCAATTCTTCACCTGGGACGAATCGGACTAGCCCTGCACGCATGCCCAAACCTTGACGCTGCTTCGATCGCGCACCAATAATAGAGAGTTGGGTCGGATTCAGTTGCGGCACCTCCTGAGCCATCGGAAAGAAATCAAATGAGCACAATTGCAGCCGTTCCGCGGGACAATCGGGCGCCCGGCTTCTGGGCCTCGACCGTCGGCAAGAAGATCGTAATGGCGGTCACGGGCATCATCCTCTTCGGGTTCGTGATCGGACACCTGGCGGGCAACCTGCAGGTCTTTGAAGGCCCGGCAAAGCTGAATGCTTATGGCGCCTTTCTGCACAGCATTGGTGAACTTCTCTGGCCGGTACGCATCATCCTGCTGATTTGCATCGCGCTGCACATCATCGCCACGGTGCAACTGGCCCTGCGCAAGAAGCGCGCCCGCCCTATCGGATATTCGCGCAAACAAGCCATCGCCTCCTCCTACGCCTCGAGGACCATGTACTGGTCGGGCCCTATCGTCCTGGCCTTCATCATCTTTCACCTCCTGCACCTGACCGCCGGCTATATCCATCCCGGCGCCGCGTACATTGAGGGCGACGTCTACCACAACGTGGTCTCCGGCTTTCAGGTCTGGTGGGTCTCTCTCTCCTACATTGTCGCCATCAGCCTTTTAGGGCTGCACCTGCGTCACGGCCTGTGGAGCATGTTCCAATCCCTCGGCATCCACCAGCCGAAATACACTGCGGCCTACAAGAAGTTGGCGTTGGTTATCGCGCTGCTGATCGTCCTCGGCTACATCTCCATTCCGATAAGCGTTCTACTGGGGCTGGTGAAATAGATGATTCTTGATTCCAAGTCACCCACGGGTCCGATCGAGCACGCGTGGGAACAGGCTCGTTTCGACGTCAAGCTGGTCAATCCCGCCAATAAGCGGAAACACTCCATCATCGTCGTCGGATCCGGGCTTGCGGGAGCCTCCGCTGCCGCTACGCTGGGCGAGCTTGGCTACAAGGTTCAGTGCTTTTGCTTTCAGGATTCGCCTCGCCGGGCGCACTCCATCGCTGCCCAGGGCGGCATCAATGCGGCCAAGAACTATCAGAACGACGGCGACAGCATCTACCGCCTCTTCTACGACACCATCAAAGGTGGAGACTTCCGCGCGCGCGAAGCCAACGTCTATCGCCTGGCGCAAAACAGCGTCAACATCATCGATCAGTGCGTAGCCCAGGGAGTTCCCTTCGCCCGCGAATATGGCGGCGCGCTCACCAACCGCTCCTTTGGTGGCGCCCAGGTCTCGCGCACGTTCTACGCCCGCGGCCAGACAGGTCAACAATTGCTGCTGGGCGCCTACCAGGCGCTCGAACGCCAGATCCACGCCGGCACCGTGAGAATGCATGAGCGCACCGAGATGCTCGACCTCATCGTCGTCGACGGCAAGGCTCGCGGCATCGTTGCCCGTCACCTGGTGACCGGCGCCATCACCACCCACTTTGCCGATGCTGTCATTCTGGGCACAGGCGGATACGGCAACGTCTACTATCTCTCCACCAACGCCAAGGGTTCGAACGTGACCGCCATCTGGCGCGCACACAAGCGGGGAGCGCTCTTTGCCAACCCTTGCTACACGCAGATCCACCCCACCTGCATCCCGGTCTCCGGCGACTATCAATCCAAGCTCACGCTCATGAGCGAATCGCTGCGCAACGACGGCCGCATCTGGGTGCCGCTCAAGAAGGGCGACAAGCGGTCGCCCGACCAGATTCCCGAAACCGAGCGCGACTATTACCTGGAACGCCGTTATCCCAGCTTCGGCAACCTGGTCCCGCGCGACGTGGCTTCCCGCAATGCCAAGGCTGTCTGCGATGAAGGGCGCGGGGTTGGCGAGACCGGACTCGGTGTTTATCTCGACTTTACGGACGCGATCAGGCGATTGGGTGAGGCCACCATCCGCGACCGCTACGACAACCTCTTCGAGATGTACCAGCGCATCACCGACGAGGACCCCTACAAGGTCCCCATGCGGATTTATCCCGCCATCCACTACACCATGGGCGGATTGTGGGTGGACTACAACCTGCAAAGCACGATCCCCGGCCTGTTTGTCATTGGCGAAGCCAACTTCTCCGATCACGGCGCCAACCGCCTGGGAGCGAGCGCGCTGATGCAAGGGCTCTCCGACGGCTACTTCATCGTTCCCTACACCGTGGGCAACTACCTCGCGACTAATAAATTTCCCGCGGTGCTCGATACCGCGCCTGAAGTGAAACAAGCCGTCGCCTGCGTCAAGCAGACCATTGAGCTGCTGCTTTCCATCAAAGGCAAGCGCACGGTCGACTCCTTCCACCGCGAGCTGGGCAAGATCGTGTGGGACTTCTGCGGCATGTCGCGCACCGCCGAGGGCCTGCAATTCGCCATCGGCCAGATCCGCGCCCTGCAGGAGGAGTACTGGAAGAATGTCAACGTCCCCGGCAGCGGCGAAGACCTGAATCAGAGCCTGGAGAAGGCCGGACGCGTGGCTGACTTCTTCGAGCTCGCCGAGCTCATGTGCATCGACGCCCTCGACCGCAATGAATCCTGTGGCGGTCACTTCCGGGAGGAGTACCAGACACCCGAAGGCGAGGCCCAGCGTGACGACGAGCATTACTCCTACGTCGCGGCCTGGGATTATCGGGGCCCCGGCAACCTGCCCACGCTGACCAAGGAGCCCTTGGAATTCCACTACGTTCACCCCAGCCAGAGGAGCTACAAGTAAAATGAAGCTAACGTTAAAAATCTGGCGCCAGAAGAATCGTAAAGAAGCGGGCAAGTTCGTCAGCTACCCGGTCGACATTGAAAATGCGGAGATGTCGATGCTCGAAGTCATCGACGTGCTCAACGAGAATCTGATCGAAAAGGGCGAAGAGCCAGTGGCCTTCGAGCACGATTGCCGCGAAGGCATCTGTGGCTCTTGCGGCTTCATGATCAATGGCGTCGCGCATGGTCCCATGCCCGCTACCACCGTCTGCCAGTTGACCATGCGTCACTTCAAAGATGGACAAGAACTGGTCATCGAGCCCTGGCGGGCGGCTGCCTTCCCTCTGATCAAGGATCTGGTTGTCGATCGCCGCTCTTTCGACCGCATCATTGCCTCCGGTGGCTACATCTCCGTCTCCACTGGGAACGCGACCGACGGCAACACCCATCTCATCGGCAAAGACCTCGCTGACCGCGCGATGGATGCCGCCGCCTGCATTGGCTGCGGAGCCTGCGTCGCCGCCTGCCCCAATGCCTCCTCCGCGCTCTTCACCGGAGCCAAGATTGCCCATCTCAGCATCCTGCCCCAGGGCAAGCCCGAACGCGATCGCCGCGCCCTGGGCATGGTTGCGCAGATGAACGCCGAGGCCTTCGGCAGCTGCACGAACATCGGCGAGTGCACCGGCGTGTGTCCCAAAGAGATTCAATTGGAAGTAATCGCCGTGATGAACCGCGATTATCTGCGTGCCAGCATCAATCGCCGCGACGAACTTGGGACCACCATCCACCCCTTCACCGAGTGGAGCACGGGAGCGAAGTTCAGCTCGACCAATGCGGAAGAGTAGTTCCCCAGCGGAAATGGCTTACACTAAGCGCGACTACTCATGAAGATTTCGCGCGCTTTTATTCTGTTCGCCGCCGCTCTCCCGCTCGTAGCGCAAACCACCTCGAAGACTCCTGCCGTGACCAAAAAGACAGACCCGCTTGCCGTACACAATCCGCCATCGTGATTGACACCCACGCCGACACCACCCAGCGCATGCTCGACGAAGGTTACGACCTAAGCGAACCGCTCAAGGGCGGCTACGTCAACTTTGAGTCGGCGCGCAAAGGCAATCTGGGAGCTGAGTTCTTCTCCATCTGGGTAGACCCGACGGCATACACGGGCCACGACGCCCGGCGCACGCTGGAGTTGATCGACGCCGTCTACCAGCAGGCAGCGAAACATCCGCAGCAGATGCGCATGGCCTTTTCGCCCGAAGATATTATCGCCGCCCATCGCGAGCACAAGCTGGCGGCGCTCATGGGGATTGAGGGTGGCCACTCCATCGAGAACAGCCTTGGTCTGCTGCGCGATTATTACCGCCTCGGCGTGCGTTACATGACGCTGACCTGGAGCAACTCCAACGGTTGGGCCGATTCGTCGGGAGATATCGACGACCCCAAAGTTCCCCACACCAAGGACGGCCTCAGCGACTTTGGCAAGGACGTGGTCTACGAGATGAATCGCCTGGGCATGATGGTGGATGTCTCGCACGTCTCCGACAAGACCTTTTACCGCACGCTCATCATCAGCCGCGCTCCAGTAATTGCCTCCCACTCCTCGGCGCGTGCTTTATGCGACTCGCCGCGCAATATGACGGACGATATGCTGCGTGCCGTCGGCCAGTACGGTGGGGTGGTGATGGTGAACTTCTACTCCAGCTTCCTCAGCAACGAATACCGCCTGGCGGTCAAGGCGCAGGAGCCCGCTATCAAGCAGGCCATCGCTGAGGCGAAAGCAAAGCTGCAGGCAGAAGGCAAGCCCGTCCCCAACGAGCTTGCTGAGAATATTGAAAAGAGTTACACGGCAAAGATTCCGCGGCCACCGCTCAGCGTGTTGATCGATCACATTGACCACATCGCCAAAATTGCCGGTATCGACCACGTGGGCCTGGGGTCAGACTTTGATGGCATTCCGTCCAGCCCGGAGGGGATGGATTCCGCCGCCGACCTGCCCAAGATCACCGAGGCTTTGATGGCGCGCGGCTACAGCGCAGAGGATATGCACAAGATCCTAGGCGGGAACTTCCTGCGGGTTTTTGCCAAGGTTCAGGAGGTTTCAAAGCAGCTCCAGTCCGAGAGCCGCCCACGCATTACGGAGAAGCAGCCCTTCGACAAGAAGTAGCTGCCGCCTGTAGTCTGGGAATGGAACGATCAATGAAATTCCTACACCGCTACGTAGTTTTGCTGCTCTTTTCGGCCGTCTTTGCAATCGCTCAGCAGTCCACTCCGACGCAGACGCCCCCGGCTCAGACCCCTCCCCCGCAGACTCCTTCCAATGAGTTGCCAGATATGCCGACCAGCCAGATCCCACCCACGGTGGAACCGACGGGTCCCACGGCGGTGCTCGATACCAGCATGGGTCGCATTACCTGCAGGCTCTTTGACAAGCAGGCGCCTATTACTGTTGCCAACTTTATCGGACTGGCCGAAGGAACCAAGCCCTGGACGGATCCCGTAACCAAGCAGAAGATGACCGGCAAGCCGTTTTACAACGGGACGACTTTTCATCGCGTAATTCCCGAATTCATGATTCAGGGCGGCGATCCTACTGCCACCGGAACCGGCGACCCGGGGTATATGTTCGAAGATGAATTCGACCCCAACCTGAATTTCGATGTGCCCGGCCGCCTGGCGATGGCCAATTCCGGCCCACATACAAATGGATCTCAATTTTTTATCACTGAGGTGCCCACGACGCATCTCAACCAGAAGCACACCATCTTTGGTCAGTGCGACGAGGCCAGCCTCTCGGTAGTGAAAGCGATCGCGCGGGTGCAGCGCGACCCGGACGACAAGCCGCTGCAGCCGGTCACGCTCATCAAGGTCACCATCGTGCAGGAGGGCCAACCTTTGCCGCCTGCTCCTGCGGTGCCTGCTCCTGTAGCGCCAGCGAGCGCTCCTGCGGCGCCTCCCATTCCCCAATAAAACAAAACCAACACCAGGAGTTCTTCATGTCCCGTGATCCAGGAACCTATGCCGTTTTCAACACCAGTGAAGGTAAGATCGTCTGCCGCCTCTTCGAAAAGGACGCGCCCAAGACGGTAGAAAACTTTGTCGAGCTCGCCGAGGGCAAACGGGAGTGGACCCATCCCATCGGCGGCAAGAAGAGCAACAACAAACTGTACGACGGAACAATTTTTCACCGCGTAATTCCCGACTTCATGATTCAGGGCGGCGATCCAGCAGGCAACGGCATGGGCGGTCCGGGCTATAAATTTGCAGACGAGACCAAGGGCTCGCCCCACAGCCTCAATGCGAAGGGCAAGCTGGCCATGGCCAACGCCGGCCCCAACACCAACGGATCGCAGTTCTTTATCACCGTCGCGCCCACCCAATGGCTCACCGGCAAGCACACCGTCTTCGGTGAGGTTGTGGAAGGCTACGACGTAGTGGAGAAGATCTCCAAGGTGCCGCGCAACTCACAAGACAAGCCAAACAAGCCGGTCACGATCGAGACCGTCGTCATCGAACGGGTCTAAACTCCTCCACTGAACCTCACCCCTGGACGGGTGCCCCATGTTCGCCAAAGCGTACATGGGATGAAAAAGATGGGCGCAGCCCAACCGTTGTCTTTTCAAAGCAAGGACGGGCTGCGCCGTCAAGGTAAAACAGCGGGAACAAATTCGTCGTCTCGGCAGAGCAGAGACGCAGTGTTGGGCTGCGCCCGGCATTTCGGCCCACGTACGCTCAGGCGAACGTGGGGCACCAGGGGTCGAAGCTAGGTTTGCTTCTACCCTGGGCTGATCGGTTCCAGCTGTCTCCCTACCAAACGATGAGTTGCCGGCCTTGCGTGTTCCCGCAAGACTTGCCCAGCCCATTCGATTCCCTGCTGAAGCAATGCTGCTTCTGACTGCCAAAATGCGCCCGAACCGCCGCTTTGATAAAAGTCGAGGCATATCCGCAGATGGCGAAGAAATCCATGGAGTTGCCGCGACGTATAGTGTGCCAGCAGATCCTCCGCAGATTCTCCCTTGCGCACCGCCGCAATGATCGCCGTAGCCAGATAGGCCTGGCGCACGGCGTTGCCAGTGCCTTCGCCGCAGAGTGGGTCGAAGCCGATCGCCGCAGCGCCGCAAGCAAGCCATCCATGGCCGCAAAGCGGGTCAGCGATACGCGGGTACGCGGGGAACTCCACCGCCGGACCTTCCAGGGACCTAACTAGCTCAGCAATGACGCGGCTCTGACCGAGAAGCGCGCCGGACATCTCACCGACGGCGATCAATGTCGCCGCTTCGTTCTCTCCGCGGGGAAGCACGAAGAGCCAGCCGGAGTCGACGGACTCAATCCAACACGCACTTTGATCCACGTTACGATTCAGTACTGCCCGTGCCACCGAGGCTACGCGAGTTCCGAAAGCGCGTCGCTCGAGGCCGCTTCCACCGCTCGATAGAACCTTCCATTCGCCGGTAGAAGACTGCTCCTGCACAGGCACCTGCGCCCAAAGACGAGTGAGCAACTCAGTTTCCGAAATCACAATTGCGGAGTGAGGAAGGGTGATCGGTTCCGCAGACGACCCCCAAGCCACCACCCGCTTCTGAATCGGATGACTAACCGAGAGCAAATCCACCGAGGGAAAGATTTCAGCCAGCAGGGCCACCGTCTGCCTGCTGAGCAACACAGCCCCCAACTTCGGCCGAACAACCTTTGTGGACGTGAAGGATTGTCCATTTTCAGAGAACAACTGCGCGCAGCAAGCCGCAGCAACACCGTCCCCCTCGATTTGGACCTCGATCTCCATCGTTTCCATTCTTCCATGAACATCAAAAAGACTTGACACTGGAAGAAAACCGTCACACCATCAACACATACCGCAACCAATCTCCTCTTCCACGTCGAAGAACATTTCAACGATTGATTCATGGGCCCCAAAGCTTAGAAGGCCCTTTCCTACCCTTTTCAAACAGGGCTTGACGAGGAATTGAATCGATGGATCTTCGCGTTTGCTTTAGGTGCGTCTGTTGGATGCCGGCGCTACCACTCCTCCTTGGTTCTCTCTCCATTCCAGCACTTTCCCAACAGACGGCTTCAAGTCCCGACGTAAAGGTCACCACACCGGCGGACAGCCCGGATACGGCGGGCTTCCCGGTGAAGGACCAGCTCACCTTGAGCAAGTGCGGCGCCTGCCATGCTCCCGACGCCAAGGGAAACATGACCCGCATCTCCTACATCCGAACTACGCCGGAGGGCTGGGAAGAAGCGATCAAGCGTATGGTGCGGCTGAACGGACTGCAACTATCACCGGACGAAGCCCGCAGCATTCTTCGCTATCTGAGCGATCAACACGGCCTTGCTCCCGAGGAAAACGCCAAGATCGCTTACTTCACCGAGCATCGCATCATCGACGAAAAAATACCTAGTCCCGAGGTGGCGCATGCCTGCGCCGCCTGCCACGCGCTCGCCAAGCCACTTTCGTGGCATAGAACCGCGTCCGACTGGCAGTATCTCGAGAATATGCACGTCGCCTTCTTCCCTTCGGTGCGCTTCACCGCTTTCGACCATCCTCACGATCGAGGGGCTGGAGGCGATCCTCCCAAGGGCCCCACCCCCGCGGAGCAGGCGCTCGACTACATCGTGAAGAGCTCGCCGTTCCATACCACGGAGTGGGCCGAATGGCAGGCGTCTATGCAGGCCCCCAAGCTGGCGGGACGTTGGCTTATCTCAGGGAATGAGCCGGGCAAGGGCCCCTTCTTCGGCGAGATGACCATTGAACCCAGCGCCACTGGAGATTCCTTTATCACCAAGACAAAGGTGACTTGCGGCGACGGGGATTCGGTGATGGCTTCCTCAGGTAAAGCCCTCGTTTATACGGGATACAACTGGCGCGGGCGATCGACCGTCGAGAAGGCTGGGACCGGGCCGGAAGCTCCGCAGACAGTGCGCGAAGTAATGGCCCTCTCCAAGGATCAGAACGAATTCACCGGGCGCTGGTTCTGGGGTGAGTATTCGGAATTCGGCATGAATGTGACGATGCGCCGCGCGACTTCAGCTCCCATGGTTATCGGCGTCGATAAGCCTTCACTCAAGGCAGGAGCCACGGATGCGACCATGCGTATCTATGGCGATGCCTTACCGGCCAACCTGAGCCCTGAGCGATGTGGACCTTGGACCTGGAGTCAAGGTCACCAAGATCATTGATCAGCAGCCTGGCGTCGTGACCGTAAGCGCCAGCGTAGCTCCGGATGCGGCCCCCGGCATGCGCATGGTAGCCGTGAAGAGTGCCTCTCTTCCCGCCGCCTATGCCGTCTATGACCACATCGACTTCCTGAAGGTAACGCCAACCACATCGATAGCCCACCTGGGAGGCTCTCCACATCCCAAGGGATATGTTCAGTTCGAAACCGTGGCTTTCAGCAACGGTCCTGACGGCAAGCCCAACACCGACGACGATATCGATTTGGGCCCGGTACCGGCTACCTACAAGATGGAGGAGTTTGTCGCCTCTTACGGGGATGATGACACGGATTTTGTCGGCTCGGTGGATGCCCAGAGTGGGCTCTTTACACCGGCCTCCGATGGTCCCGATCCAAAACGCAAGTCGATGCGCAACAACTACGGAGATGTTTGGATCACTGCTACCTACAAGGCCGACGGCGCTGCTCCATTAAAGGCGAGAAGTTACCTGGTGGTGGCCGTGCCGCAATACATCTCCTGGGATCAGCCGGAGGTAGCGCAGTGACCACATATTCGTTAGGTGAGTTCCACAGGTTTCAGGGTGCAGGTCAGGAGTTTCTCTATCTCGTCCCCAGCGGGGGAATTGTTGCGCTGGACGGAATGACCACCGAGATTCTGCAGAGGCTGGATCAGACCCCGCTGACCCGTGAAGACCTGGTGTCAAGGCTGTGCGGCGATGGTTACGCTTCGAATGAAGTGGAGGAGTGCATTGACGAGCTGCGGGAAGTGAAGGCGATCCGCAACGGGGAGAAGGAGTACACCAAATCCGAGCCGCTACCCGAAACATTTCCTCTGCAGACAATCGTCCTGAACGTGACCAACCAGTGCAATCTCTCGTGTCAATATTGCTACGAGTTTGGTGAGGACAAGGTCGCGACCCCCGAGGGCAAACCGAAATTCATGGAATGGGAGACGGCGAAGAGTTCTGTCGAGTATCTCTTTGCCGAGTCGCAGGGAAGAAAGAGCGTCCACATTACTTTCTTTGGCGGGGAAACCCTGATGAATTTTCCCTTGCTGAAGCGGGTGGTTGAATACTCGCGCGCCAGGGCCGAGGAATTGCAGGTTAAGCTCGATTTCAGCCTGACCACCAACGCGACGCTGCTAACCCCCGCCATCATCGAGTACCTGGCCGAGAATGCCATCGGCGTAACGGTTAGCATGGATGGGCCGAAAGAGATGCAGGACAAGTTTCGCGTCTTCGCCAACGGCCGCGGCAGTTACGACATTATCAAGCCCAAGGTGCAGAACCTTCTGGCGAAGCACAAGACACGCCCGATTGCCGCCCGAGTCACCATGACCTCGGGTGCAATGGACGTAAGAAAAATCTATCAACATCTGAAGCATGAACTCGGCTTCTATGAAGTCGGCTTTGCCCCGGTGACCACCTCCCCAAACCGTCTTTACTCCATCAATGAGCCGGGAATGGATAGCGTTCTGGAGCAGTTCAGCGAGCTTGCGGATGAGTATCTCGAGTACGCTCTACGCGGGGAGCATCACGGCTTTTCCAACGTAAGCGATACCCTTTCCGAGCTGCACCAGGGAGTCAATAAATCCCTCCCCTGCGGCGCAGGACTGGGCATGGTCGGTGTCGGTCCATCCGGCGATATCGCCCCCTGCCATCGTTTTGTTGACTCCGACGAACATGTTCTGGGGAATGTGACCACCGGGATGGATAAAGAAAAGCAGAATGCTTTTCTTACCCGAGGAAATATTGACACCAAGTACGACTGCCATGAATGCTGGGCGCGGCCGCTCTGTGCCGGCGGCTGCCATCATGAGGCATTCGTTCGTTATGGGGACACCGGTCATGCCAACCTCCACTATTGCGATTGGATCCGCACCTGGACCAATAAGTGCCTGGAAGTATATGGAACCATCGCTGCGCAGAATCCCTCGTTCCTCGATCATTTCTCTGAAAGGAAGGCTTCATGAAGCATCTCCGAGCCGTTAATCAAAAGGCGCAGCGTATCGAGAGCAATGCGGAGGCGTTGAAGGAAGACATCGTGGCCTTGCAGGCTCCGGGCTCGTCCACGCCCAAGGTCCACGTCCCCATGGGATGCACCATCATCTTTTCGCCTGGATGGGAAACCGACTCCGCCGGTGGTACGGCCGGACTGTGCCAGCCCGTGGAGCGCGACATTTACGATTGCTACGCCACCTGCTTCTGGCCGGCCCAGGTTCCCGACCATCTCAATAACTCCCCGGACTGGACGAGCAAGTGCGCCTCCGCCACCAAAGATTGGCGCAACGTGGACATCGTATTTCCCTAGCACCTTCACCTGGAGGAACTTCATGCGCGCTGTTTTCGCCTTCCTGGGTCTCTCGCTTTGGGCCGCTGCGAGCCTTGCTGCATCCGCCCCACCTGCGAGTGCGGGCACTCAGCTCATGTACCTCGGAGTCTGGCCACACACCGTGCTGGTCATGGACTCGGTACAGGGAAAGATCCTGGATAAAATCGACCTGCCGACCGACATCGTAAGAACCTTGGTTCTCTCGCCGGACAACAAGATCCTGTATGCCTCGACGCTGAAGGACAACTCCATCGTTTCGATTGACCTTGCGACCCACAAGATTCTCGACACCTTCCCCCTGAACACCTCCAACACCAACTATCGCGTGGCCGGTTTTGCGATCGATCCGACGGGGAAATTCCTTTACTCATTTGCTACACCGGTGATCAAGAAAATCGATCACTACGAGATCGATCCACCGCAGATCATCGAGATCAGTCTCGCGGCGCGCAAGATCACGCGCATCGTGCCTTATCCGAAAGATGAGCCGCCACCTGCCGGCTATCGCAATACCATCCGGGTTTCTCCGGATGGAAAACTGCTCTACCTCTTCCGCGACAGCGTCCTGGTTTTCAATACCAGCGATTTCAAGTTCGTCAAGAAGATTGAGCTCTCGAAGCCAACTGACCCTTCCACTGACGGTTCCTTTGCCGGCCTGGTCAACGATCCCAACGAACCGGCGGGCAAGGTGATCGGCATCTTCGATTCCTCTGATCCTTACGTGCACCGGCGGATCTTCGGCATCGCCGAGCTCGATCTGGCTAACATGACCTACGATCTGACTCCTGTGGGCCCCGCAGCTGAAGAGATGGAACCGCTGATGCTGACGCCCGACAGAAAGCTGGGCTACACGGTGTCTGTCTATGGAACCCACGGCGACCGGGTTACGGAATTTTGGGTCTTCGATATGAAGACCAAGAAGATCATCAACCGGCGGCAGTTCCTCGGCCGGACCCGCCTGGCCTTTGGCATGACCGCCGATGGCTCCAAGCTGATGATTTACAACGCCGGCTTCGAAATCGAGCTGTACGACGCCAAAACATTGGAGCTGCTGCACACCATCAACCTCGAAGGAGACACCACGTCGAACCTGATCGTGATGCCTCTTAAGGGCGCCGCCTAGAGGGAGTGGATGAAGATCCCTTTTGCGCAATATAAGCGGGCTCTCGCCTATGTCGTCCCTTACTGGCGCGGGCTGCTTGCGGTTATGCTGCTGGGGCTGTTTTCAACAGCGGTCGGCCTGGTTCAGCCTTATATCTCGCGCCTGTTGATCGATGACGCGCTGCTACGGCGCAATCTGCACGCGCTCACCATGATTGCCATCGCGATGGTCGTCGTGACCATCGTCGGTTTTGTTCTCAACATCGCTTCCAGTTATTACTACGTGCGGCTTTCCGCTGAAAGCCTCTTCGATATGCGGCTGGCGGTGTATCGCCATCTGCAGCAGCTCTCACCGCGCTATTTCACCCAGAAGAAGCTGGGCGATATCGTTTCCAGGATTAACAACGATATCGGCGAAGTGCAGCGGGTGTGCTCGGATACTCTGCTCTCCGTCCTCTCCAACCTGCTATTTCTGGTGGGCAGTATTGCGATCATGTCCTGGCTCAACTGGCGCTTGATGCTCGCCAGCGTGGCCTTGCTGCCGGTAGGCATTTTTGCTTTGCGGCACTACCAGGGGCGATTGACGGTACAGACCGCGGACCTGCGCCAGCGAAGTTCCGATCTAGGCAGCTTTCTCATTGAGAGCTTGCTGGGCATGCGCCTGATCGTCGCCTCGGCAACGGAGAAGTTCGAGGCGGAGCGTTTTCGCGAATACAACTCCAGCTTTATCCGCTCGCTGCTTTCCATGCAGGTGCTGTCCTTCCTGGCCAGCGCTATGCCGAGCACAGTGCTCACGCTTTCGACGGCCATCGTATTTCTCTACGGAGGTAAGCTGGTCATCGCCCAGCAACTGACCGTCGGCGGCCTGGTCGCCTTCATGGCCTACCATCTCAAGCTGCTCTCTCCGGTGCAGAACCTGTTGGGCATCTACACCAACCTGCTCACCGGCGGGGTCTCCCTGGGGCGCGTCTTCGAAGTGATGGATGTGCCGGTGGAGGTGACGGAGGTTGCGAATCCGCTTCCGTTGCCTCGCGTGAGACATGCGATCACGTTCGACAAGGTCCGTTTTCAATATGGTCACGATGTCCCGGTACTGCGCGAGGTCTCCTTCTCCATTCCCGCTGGCCAGATGTGCGCCCTTGTCGGCGCCAGCGGAGTGGGAAAGTCGACCCTGGCAGATTTGCTCCTGCGTTTCCACGACGTGGACTCCGGGATGATCGCTATCGACGGCCAGGATATCCGTGAACTGCGGCTGGAAGATCTGAGACGGCAGATTGCCATGGTCGAGCAAACACCCTATTTCTTCCGCGCCAGCATTCGCGAGAACATCGCTTATGGGCGGCCAGAGGCGACCTTGGAGGAGATTCGCAACTGTGCCGCGGCTGCAGCGATTGATAACTTCATTCAGTCTTTGCCCAATGGCTACGAGACCATCCTCGGCGAGCGCGGCCTCACGCTTTCAGTCGGCGAACGGCAAAGAATCGCTTTAGCGCGCGCGTTGCTGCGCGATCCCAGAATACTGATCCTGGACGAACCCACCTCCGCACTCGACTCCGCTTCGGAGGCCGCAGTGACCAGTGAGCTGATGAACGTCTTGCGCGGGCGCACTTCGATCCTGATCACCCATCGCATGTCGCTCGCCGAATTGGCTGATATGGTCGTCGTCCTCGAAAACGGGTGCGCGCTCGAATCTGCGCCGGCAACCGCGTGAGCCCACCAGTACGCATTGGCGTTTTGGACAGTGGAGTGTGCCGGACACATCCGCATGTGGGCAAGATCGTCGACGGCATCACGATCACTCCGAACGGAGCGATCTCGGGCTATGAAGACACGCTGGGGCACGGTACCGCCGTCGCGGCGGTCATCCATCATCTGAATCCGGAAGCGGATCTGGTCGCGGTCAAGATCTTCGACCGCAAGCTGGCTACCAGCCTGCCCGTTGTCATCCACGCCATCGACTGGTGCCTGGAGCATGACATCCAGGTCATTAATCTAAGCCTGGGAACCCTCAACCCCGAGCATCGGCGAGCCTTTGAAGATGTAGTCGCCAGAACCCGGCAAGCCGGGGCGGTGATCGTTTCCGCGCTAGAGATGAGTGGCGCAGCGGCGCTGCCAGGGTCGCTGGCAGGAGTGATCGGCGTGATGGAGGCGGACGAGTACCAGGTCAATCATCGCTATGGAAAGCTCGTTTACACCGCTCCTCCCTTCCCCCGCGACATTCCCGGAGTGCCCCGGGAGCGCAACCTTAAGGGCGTGAGCTTTGCCGTTGCGCGTGTCTCGGCGCAGATCGCTGTGTGGCGCTAAAAACCTTTCCCAACAGCAGATCGACGATCTGCTGGTAAAGAGAACTTACGAGGGCACTGCAACCTCGGCCCCGCGGCGCTCCACTGACAGATAGCCCGAGTAAAGCGTCGCGATGGTATCTCGCGCCAGCTCTATTCCTGAGAGAGGTTCGCGATCGTGGTAGATGCTCTCCATGAAGTCCTGGAACTCTTGTGGATACCCATGCTGCCAACCCTCATCCGGAGCCGGCTTGCTCCAACCCTGTTTGGTGCTGGTTTTCTCTACGACATACACATCTTTCAATATGTCTTCCCTGGGGTTAAAGGTTTCCAGCGCATCGACTGGGTTGAGATTGCATCGGGTACGGTGATTGTTGCAAAAGACCTCAAGCCAGTTGGCAACGCCGCCCATGACTAGTTCCGATGAGAAAATATCCGCGACCATTCCGTCGGTGAAGGTGATGTGAATCTGGGCGTAGTCCTCAATGTCGTCGTAGCCGGTACGCAAAAAGCCTTCATCACGAAAGTTGGGAAGCCGCGTAATCTCATGCGTGCGGCAGCTTACCGTGGCCGGCCGGATGGGTTTGCCATCTCGCGAATCGCCCTCAACCCTCTTCAAATAAAGCGCTGCGCTCACCGGATGGCATCCCTTCCCTACCAGCGATCCACCACCGGAGAATTTCCAGCGGCCGTAATAAGGCGAATGTGACCCGCTATGCGACTCCTCTCCCATGATGCGCAGTATCTGGCCGCCACTCTTCTCGATGATCTCGCGTTCCTTCTGAATGGCCGGCGCATACACCCAGTTTTCGGCATAGCAGACTCGCTTGCCACTGGCCTTCGCTGCAGCAAGAATCCGGTCACAACTTGCCGTGGCTTCAGCAAGCATCTCCTCCTTGGGAAAGGTGGCCGCGCCGTAGTATCCGGTGAGCGGCTTTTCGATGATGACGTGTTTGCCCAAACCGAGCGCCTGCACCGCGAGTTCCTCATGTGAGGAGGGAGGAGTGCAGAGATCGACCACGTCCACTGCCGCACAAAGCTCGGCAAAGTTTTCGAATGCGCGGATCCCAGCCTCTTTTGCGAACGCGTCTCGCGCCTCCGGTGTTTTTGAGGTCACGCCTACGATCTCGACCGGCACGCCGTAGACGCGACGGATGGCCTCCCAATGAAACTTGGCCGCAAACCGCGCACCAACGAACCCCACACGAACTGGATTTTTCATAGACATTCCTTGTAACACATCGCTTGTTGATCGAAGCTTATGCTTGACCATAATGAAAAAGGCGAGCTTCGTTACCGGCCTTCGAAGCCGGGTGTTGGCCATGACTGTTGCCCTGGCCTTTCTCACCTACATGGACCGGGTCTGTATCTCGGTTACCGCGCCGGCCATTCTTCGCGACCTGCGCCTCACGACCATCCAGATGGGATTCGTCTTCAGCGCCTTTACCGCTGCCTACGCGTTGTTCGAAATACCCACCGGCTGGTGGGCTGACCGCATCGGCAGCCGTCGCGTCCTGACAAGAATTGTTATCTGGTGGTCTGTCTTCACCGGGCTGACCGGGGCGGCATGGAATTTTCGGTCGTTGCTTGGGCTGCGAGCCTTGTTTGGTGCGGGCGAAGCCGGCGCGTGGCCAACGGTCGCGCGCGCGCTGTCGCGCTGGTTTCCTGAACAGGAGCGCGGCACCGCGCAAGGCATCTTCTTTATGGGCGCGCACCTGGGCGGCGGACTTACGCCACTCCTGGTGGCTGCCATCGCCGGCTGGATCGGATGGCGCGCTACCTTCCCTGTGCTCTCTCTCTTTGGGTTTATTTGGGCGGCATCCTGGTTCCGGTGGTACCGGGATGAACCGCGCGACCACGCCTCCATCTCGGCGGAAGAACTTAGCTGGATCGAAGGCGGAAGACTTGCTGTGCCGGAGGAGGTCAGCAATAAAAGCGTCGTCCAAGCAGCTTTGAAGACGCCGGGAGTCTGGTTCCTGTGCGCGATGTATTTCACCCAGACCTATGGATTCAATCTGTATGTGACCTGGATGCCAACCTACCTGCAGCACGAAAAGCAATTGCACGGGACGGCGCTGGGCATTCTTGCCGGCTTGCCTCTGCTCCTGAGTGTGCCGGCTGACTTGCTCGGCGGCATCCTTACCGATCGGCTCAGCGTGAAGCTCGGGTTGCGGCGGGGCCGTTGCCTGGTTGGATTTGGCTCGCTGGCAGCGGCCGGAGGATTTCTCTTTTGCGGCGCGTTAGCAGGAGGAAAGATCTCTGCTGTATTGATTGCACTGGCCGCTGCCTCGTCGAACTTTCTGCTCGGAGCAAGTTGGGGCACTTGCGCGGATATGGCAGGTAATCACGCGGCCACCATTAGCGCAGCGATGAACACTTCGGGACAGATCGGCGGAGTCTTGAGCCCGATTGCGTTCGCAATGCTGACCCGAACCAGCGCTTCCTGGGCGGGACCGCTCTACCTTACAGCCGTCCTGTACCTCGCCGGAGCGGCATGTTGGTACTTCGTTCATCCCGAACGGCCACTGGGCGCAAGCGGCTAGGATCCTGGTTTCAGTGCGAGTGCCGTGGAATCACCTTGCGCACGTCGTGATACTTCACCGCAAATTCCAGGCAGGCGCCGGTCTCCAGCTGGCCAACATTAGAGCGGTAAAATTCCTCCCAGGGCGAATGATTGGTTAATTCGGCAGGCTTGAGCTCTTTGTGCCGTGTCGCGATTTCCTCCTCTGAGAGCAGCACGTCCACGCGTCGATGCGCCAGGTCGACTTTGATCTGATCGCCGGTTCTCAGGATCGCGAGATTGCCCCCAATCGCCGATTCCGGAGAGATGTTCAAAATTGACGGACTGTCTGATGTGCCGCTTTGCCGGCCATCGCCCATGCAGGGCAGCATGCGAATTCCCTCTCGGATGAGTCTCCCCGGCGGAGTCATGTTTACTACCTCTGCCGAGCCCGGATAGCCCACCGGCCCCGATCCGCGGACCACCAGGATGGAATGCTCGTCGATGTTAAGCGAGGGATCTTCGATGCGCTTGCGATAGTCTTCCGGCCCATCGAAGACAATGGCCCGCGAGACAAAACAGTCTTCGTTGCCGGGATCCGAAAGATAATGCCGCCTGAACTCGTCGCTGATGACCGAGGTCTTGACCAGTGCGGACGTGAAGAGGTTGCCCGAGACCACCAGCAGCCCGGCATTCTGCTTTAACGGATTGTCATAGGTCCGGATGACATTGGTGTCGAGGCTGCGCGCCCTTTTGTAGCTCTCGCCGACCGTTGCCCCGCTCACGGTCAAAGCGCCTGTGCGAACCTTGCCGGCCTGCATCAGCTCGCCGAAGATTGCACCGACCCCACCGGCACGATGATAGGCCTCTCCAAGAAATTCTCCCGCAGGCTGCACGTTGGCCAGCAAATGAATCTGGTGGCCAACTGTTTCCCAGTCGCGAATGTTCAGCTCGACGCCCACGTGGCGCGCGATCGCGATGATGTGCGGTGGACAATTCGTCGAGCCACCAATTGCCGAATTGACCACGATCGCATTCTCAAAGGCTTCCCGGGTGAGAACCTTGCTGGGGGTGAGATCTTCCCTCACCATCTCCACGATTCTGCGTCCGGTCTGGTAGGCCATCTTGGCACGCTCTGCATAAGGAGCTGGGATGGTGCCACACCCGGGCAAGCTCATCCCCAAGGCTTCCGCCAGCGAATTCATCGAGAGCGCAGTCCCCATGGAGTTGCAGTGGCCGGCGCTGGGGATACCGGCCATCACCATTTCCACCAGTTGCTTGCCGGTGATCAGGCCCTCCGCCAGTTGACGGCGCGCTTCCCAAAGCACCATGCCTGTGCCGCTCAGCTTGCCGTTTACATAGGCGTCGAGCATCGGTCCGCTCGACAGGACAATGGCCGGCAGGTTCACCGTAGCCGCCGCCATCAGGGCTGAGGGGGTGGTCTTGTCGCATCCCGTCGTGAGCACGACGCCATCGAAGGGATAGCCGGCCAGGATCTCAACCAGGCCGAGGTAGGCGAGGTTACGATCGAGAGCGGCGGTCGGGCGGCGGCCCGTCTCCTGGAGGGGATGAGTGGGAAATTCGAAGGGCAGTCCCCCAGCATCGCGGATGCCCGCCTTCACCCGATCGGCGAGGGTTACGTGGATCCGATTGCAAGGGACCAGATCGCTGCCGCTTTGCGCCAGGCCAATGATGGGCCGGCCCGATTGCAGCTCTTCACGGGTGACGCCGTAGTTGCCATAACGCTCCAGGTAGACAGCGGCTTCGCCTGGTTCTACCTGCTCGCCAAACCATAGATCGCTGCGCAGCCCGCGTCTTACCTTGTCTTTCTCGTCCATTCTTAGTAGCCCAGTGTCTTGGTGACCACATTTTCTAGCGGCTCTCCGTTAGTAAAGCGGCGATCCTGCTCCAGGAAAAAACGCATCGCCTGGTTCAACCATTCCTTGGTATGGTCTGCGCAGTGAGGCGACAACAGTACATTTTCCAGCTGATACATAGGATCGCCCGGCGGTAGCGGCTCCTTCTCGAAGACATCGAGCCCTGCACCTTTGATCCGCTTCGCGGTGAGGGCGCGCACCATAGCTGCCTGGTCAATCACCGGCCCCCGCCCTACGTTGATGATCACTGCGGTTGGTTTCATAGCCGCGAACTGTGCATCGCTGATCATGTGGTGGGTTTCCGGCGTAAGCGGGAGCGAGACAACAACATAGTCGCAGCGGCCGAGCATCACCATCAGATCTTCCGGCTTATAGAACTGGTCGACATTGGGATCGGACCCTGGTGGAGCGTGTCTCTTGGTCGCCAGAACCTGCATGCCCATGGGATGGGCTCGCTTCGCGACGGCGCGGCCAATGTCTCCATAGCCCACAATGCCCACGGTCTGGGTGTCAATCTCCTCCACATCAAATTGCTCCCACTTCCCCGCTATCTGGTTGCGGACCATGCGGCGAAAATCCTTGGCGAAATAGAGAATCGCCGCCAGGGCAAACTCCCCCAACGACTGGCTGAAAACACCTCGCCCGTTGGTAAGGGGGACGTCGCTCGCGATTAATTCCGGGAAGAGCACGCTGTCCAATCCCGCCGACCGGGAATGAACCCAACGCACGTCCTTGCACATGAGGAATACCTCGCGCAGCACTTTCTTGGGTATCGACCAGGCGAGGATCACCACGGGATCCTCCACCGCGCTCGCAAAAGCCGCGGGTTCGCGGCCTACAATATGCCGCAGGCCTTTCAACATGTTTAAGGGCGGATCGTCATCCTGCGCCAATGCCAACACCGTATGCTCGATACTCATGCGCTCGCTTCGCGCTCCTGTCTACTTCGAATGGTTACGGCCAACTAGAACTATATTCTCTCGGTCGAAAAGTCTGTGAAGTCGGTACCCTTCCCGGCCGGTTCCGACGAGGGCGGATGCTATCATTTTCGATGGCCTTGTTGATACCTAGGAGACTGTCTTGAACCCGAAATTGCCTCGCCCACTGCGCGGCGTCATTACGGCCATGGTTACCCCACTGCGCGAGGACCTTACCCTGGATGAGAAAGGGCTCGAGCGGCTCATCGAACACCTGATCGGCGGCGGAGTTCATGGCATCTTCATTTTGGGCACCACGGGAGAGGCTCCGAACCTACCCTACAGCGTGCGCTCAACGCTGATTGAACAAACCTGCAAACGAGTCGCCTCGCGCGTGCCGGTGATCGTCGGAATCACAGACACGTCTTACCAGGACGCGCTCCGCATGGCGGCGAAGTCTTACGAGTGCGGCGCGCTGGCCGTGGTTGCTGCTCCGCCTTACTACTACCAGGTTTCCCAGGCGGAGCTGTTGCAGTACTTCAAGAAACTGGCATCGGACTCACCTTTACCCTTGTTTCTTTACAACGCTCCCCTCAATACCCGCCTTTGGATTGAAATTGCGACCGTGATTCAAGCCGCCGCCGAGCCGAATATCGTAGGGCTGAAAGATAGCGGCCTGAACATGGGTTATTTCCATGCGGCGCGAGAGGGGGTCCGGGAGTTGGCTGATTTCAGCCTGTTGGTGGGACCGGACGATCTTCTGGCGGAAGCCGTGCTGATGGGAGCCCACGGAGGCATGGCCGGTGGATCCAATGTTTGGCCGCACCTTTTCGTAGCCCTGTATGAAGCCGCGGCGGCTCGCGATTTGAACCGCGTGTCCGCGCTGCAGCAAGTGGCGGTGCAATTCGATAACGCCGTCTACCTCTCCGCGGACCACACGGCGAACCCGCTGCGCGGACTAAAGTGTGCCCTATCGCTGTTGGGCCTATGCAGCACTGACCTTACCTTGCCGTTGCGACCCTATTCGAGCAATGAGCGCGAGCGCGTGCAGCAATATCTGCGCGAGGTAGATGTTCTCTCCGCGCCCATGATGTCAGCCGCAACTTTATGAGCTCAGTTCCGGGTTAGCTGAGGATCGAAGAGCAGCGGAAAAAACTGACCCTCCATTTTGGCTCCGTGAGGAATAGACGGAACACCCTCCAGGAGCGGATCGTCGGAAGCGGATCGAACCCCATCTCTGAAGGCATTGATGAGCGTGGCGCGGCGCGGCCGGGCCGATCGATTCTCATAAGAACCATGCACCATCAAAGGGTGGTGGAAGGTACATTGGCCGCGCTTCAACTCAATAGGAACGGGCTGGAAGGCCTGCTTTTGCTCAGGCGTGAGAACGGTCATGATCTCGTCCATGTTGCCCGTTAGGCCGGTGACCGGCAGCAGCTTCCAGCGATGGCTTCCCGGGACATAGTAGAGGCACCCATTGTCGCGGTCGCTGTCGTCCAGCGCGATCCAGCAGGTGAGATGGGACATCGGCTCGGTGCGCGTCCAGTAGGAGTAGTCCTGATGCCAGGCCACGACGCCCCCATGATGTGCCGGCTTACAAAAAAGCTGGTCATGCCAGAAACGCACAGGACCACCTAACAGCTGCGATGCCGGCACCAGGAACGCCGGACTCCACAGCACATCATGGAAGGCAGGTCCGGTTCGCCACGCTCCCAGGGCATGGAAAAGAACCGCATTCGGATCCTTCGATTCGTTGGAGTGATATTCATGGAAGAGGGGGTTGGCGGGATGCGACTTCTTCATCAAGCCGGCCAGTTCAGAGCAAAGCGAATCGATTTGCCGAGTGTTGAGCACCTGAACCCCGGCCAGATATCCCAACTCGTTGAACGAGGCGATCTGCTCATCCGAAAGCCGGAACTTCTGCCACTCCTCCCGGTCTTTAGGCTGCTCGAGAAATCCGCTGATGGGTGCGTGCGCGGTAGACAGGTCCATGGACATCATGTTTCCCCTCGGCCCTTCAGGGTATCGCATTACCGCTTTTTCATCAGGGCCGCCCCAAGACCTGAAGCGGATCGCCCGGGCTCTGCAGCTGCAGCACAAAGGCCTCAGCCCTCTTGTAGCCGCCTTCTATTCCCCGAAAAGCGGCAACCTGATCCTGCAGGGCGTAATATCGGTCCGGCGTCTGGCTCGCGTGAGCATAGCAGGCGGCACGCTTGACCGCTTCCGTTTCCGTAATATCGACATAGTGCGTGGGGGAGAATTGCAAGGTATCCTCCCCATCGGAGACCTCGTAGTAGTACAGGGAGAAGCTCTTTTTCGATTGCCGCCAGGCATCGTAGCTGAGCATGGTAATCGCGCGATGGTCGCGGTGGTTGTCAATCGGCCACTGGGTGATGATGGCGTCGGGTTTCTCGCCCTCGATCAGCTTCGCGTACGCTTCATAGTGCTCATTGTCCACCACGGCGTGGCCGTTGAATTGTCCGGCGTAGGCCGGCCGGGCTTTGAGTAGTTCGCAAGCCTTTTTCGCTTCTGCAATCCGTACGGATGCCCCCGTTGGAGGCCACGCCCCATCGTTCAGATAAAGCAGAACTACCTCGTGGCCTAGGTTGGTTAACCGGGCGATGGCACCGCCACATCCGTATTCCGGATCGCCGGGATGCCCACCAGCGACAATGATTTTCAGCTTTTGGCCCGGCGGATCTTCCGCAGCCGTGCGCAGCTCGCCAAGGGCATCCGCTCCAGGTGCTCCAAGTGCCAACGTGGAAACCAGACCCCCGGCACCAATCAACAGATCCCGCCGCGTTACTCCCACTTGGTTACCTACTTTGCGTGGATTGGACTCAAGGCTTCTTTGTATCAGGTACGCGGGGGAGGGACCATCTCCGGCCTCAAGCAAGCCGTGGGGCGTTACCCTTTAAGCTCTTCAGACAAATATTTTTGCATATTCTGCATCAGATACTGACAAAGGCGTACTTCAGGGCTGAACGCTAATTAGGTTTGAGGATGGGTTTCTCCGCAAGAGCGGTTTTGGGCCCCGGTGCAACCGCCTGTCGCGAGCTACCTTGGCATAAAAACTTGGCCTGTGAAGGAGCTGATCCGCTGGACCAGGTTGGATACGGTAGTTGCCGTAACCGCGGTGGTTCAAGGCTGATCAAACAGATGAAATGTTCATCGTAGTTAAGGCGAATTTAATGGATTTTCGTTGCTACAATTTAATTACACTTGTGACAATCTAGTGACATCTATAACAATACGTTGACGTTTTACCGGAAATTAACCACACCAGTTTGACTTGCCCCATAAAGCGTTTGTTAACAGGCGTTTGACCCAACCGGGGTGCAAACCTAGCTCCTTCCCGGAAGGATCTTTTGCACGCCTCTGTAAGGTCGCTTGGGTGTCTTGGCAGGTCGGGTGTATTTATGGGGCCCAGTTGGCAAAGCATGTAGATACTTTTCAATCCGCTGAGGACAGGTCTCATCCCGCTGACGGCGCCGGTTGCTTCCCCGGCCGTGGCCGGGAGATTCAGGTTTTCCTTCAGGCGTGTCTCTGTCTCTGGATGCTGGTTGGCGTCAGCGTGGCCGCAACGGCCCAGGTGAATGTCTATACCAGGAGTTACGACACTTCACGGACCGGTGCGAATCTTCAAGAGACGGTTCTCACTCCGGCTAACGTGAACCCGACTAACTTCGGAAAGCTCTGGACCTTCCACACAGATGGGGAAATCTATGCCCAGCCCCTCTATGTATCGAATCTGGCGATTGCCGGGGGCACCCACAATGTTGTCTTCGTAGCGAGCATGTTAAACACCGTCTACGCGCTCGATGCCGATACCGGCGCCCAGCTATGGTCGCAGAACTTTGGCTCGCCGATTAATCCCCAAAGTGTCCAGAACCAGCAGAATATTTCCTACGCGACCGGTCTCGGCATTTTGGGTACGCCGGTGATTGATCCAACCACAAACATCATGTATTTTGTCTCCGGCTCCCAACCAGCCAGCGGCGCGGCGCAATACTCCTTCAATCTCAACGCAATTGAGATTGCAACCGGACTTCCCGTAAGCGGCAGCCCGGTGACGATAGCAGCCACCTATTCCACTCCCGATCTCACCACTCCGTTAGTGTTTAGCGCGCAGACGCAGAATCCCCGTCCCGGGCTGGCGCTGGCCAACGGGAACGTCTACCTTGCATTCGCTTCCCACAACGACATAGCGCCCTACAACGGCTGGGTGCTGGCTTACAACGCATCGACACTGGCACAGACAGCTGTTTACTCAGACACAACGACGGGAACATTGGGCGGGATTTG
The DNA here is from genome assembly GCA_963743365.1 of uncultured Acidobacteriaceae bacterium. Taxonomy (GTDB): domain Bacteria; phylum Acidobacteriota; class Terriglobia; order Terriglobales; family Acidobacteriaceae; genus PALSA-350. Next base: position 181,615 of record CAVUQE010000028.1, on the reverse strand, counting down.
GAATTCCGGGCAGGCGCCGACAATCGATGCCGCCGGCAATCTCTACATTTCGACCGGCAATGGAAGTTTTGGTACGACTCCCAATCAGCTGCAGCAGACCGGCAACAGCTTTATCAAGCTCTCGCCTACTCTGCAGCTGCTCGACTACTTCACCCCCTACAACAGCGCCACCATGAATTCAGGAGACATGGACCTGGGTTCGTCCGGCCTGCTGCTGATACCGAATACCAATTATTTGCTAGGCGGCGGAAAGCAGGGCGTGCTCTACCTGGTGGACACGACGGCGATGGGAGAATTCAACGCCTCCAGCGATAATGTGCGCCAGGAATTCCAGGCTGTCTATGGCGTCGGTACCAGTCACATCCATGGTGGCTCGGTGTATTTGAACAGCGACGCAAATGGCCCCACCACGTATGTCTGGGGCGAGAACGACGTGCTGCGCGCCTTCCTGTTCAATACCACCACCGGCCTTCTCAATCCCACTCCCTTTGCCACCAGCACGATGACCGCACCGGCGACCAACAACGACGGAGCCATGCCGGGCGGGTTTCTTTCCATTTCGGCCAACGGCAACAGCAACGGTATCCTGTGGGCCTCGACACCCTACAACGGCGACGCCGCAAATCAGAATGTTCAGGGCGTTCTGTACGCGTTCAATGCAGATACGCTGAGTCCCCTGTGGAGCGACAAGACGAATGATGCGCGGGATGAGATCGGCATGTTCGCTAAGTATGTGCCTCCCGTGGTGGCTAACGGCAAAGTCTACGTGCCCAACTTCGGGCCGGTGGGCAATACCGATGGTTCCGGCAACCTGGTCGCGTACGGCTTGCTGCAACAGCTCACGGTCACCGTGGCGAACGCCACCATGAAGGCCGGTAGCGCGCTACCAACTTTGACCGGGACGGTCACGGGGCTGGTAAATGGCGACGCGCTGGGGACCACGATTGTGGTCTCTTACAGCACCACGGCTACCAGCAGTTCCCCGCCCGGGACCTATCCCATCACCGCGACAGTAACCGGTTCATCCGCCGCCAGCTATGGAGTAGTGGTGAACGCAGGCACACTGACCATCACGCCGGCAGCCACGTTGACCGTGACGGCTAATAACGCGACCCGGGTCTATGGCGCGGCCAACCCAACCTTTAGCGGAACGGTGACCGGCGCGCAAAACGGCGACACATTCACGGAAAGCTTTGCCACCACGGCGACCACCGCCAGCGCTGTCGGTAGCTACCCAATTGTGCCTTCAGTTACGGGTCCGGACCTGGCTGACTACACCGTCAACGTCGTGAATGGCAGCTTAGCGGTGACTGGGGCGACGACCACAACTACATTGACTGCGCCAGCCAGTGCTGCTTCTGGCGCCAGCGAAACCCTGACAGCGACGGTGGCCTCCACTGCGGGCACACCCGGCGGATCCGTCACCTTCTCTAGCGGTTCCACGGCTTTGGGAACGGGCACTCTAAACAGCAGCGGCGTGGCCACACTGACCACCACAGCACTCCCGGTCGGCACCGATACCGTCACTGCTACCTATGCGGCGGCGGGCAACTTTGCCGCCAGCACCTCGGCTCCCTTGACGATCACCGTCGCGCCAGGAACACCGGTAGGTAGCTATACGGTGTCCGCCAACCCAACCTCGCTCACCATCTCAGCGGGACAAACAGCAACCACCACTCTCACCTTCACCCCCACTGGTGGTTATAGCGGGACGATCGCGTTGAGTTGTTCGAATTTGCCCACATATGCGAGTTGCGTATTTGCCCCGAAGCAGGTCACGCTGAGCGGCAATAATCAGAGCGTGAATGTGGGGCTCACGATCAGCACAACGGCGCAACAGGCAGCCAAGCATACCCCGCAAAACCGGCTCAATCCGGCTTTATTCGCACTGGTCTTCTGGTGGCCGGGAGGGCTGACAGGGTTGGCGGTCTTGCTACGCAGGCGGAATCTGTTGAAAACGCACCACCCCTTGCAGCTTTGCTTATTGCTCATCTCCACATGCGCCTTGGCTGCTGGTCTATCAAGCTGCGGGATGAGCGGCAATGTGAGCGGGGGCGGCGCCAACGCCTCCCAGGTGGTGGTGGTCGCCACTGGAACTTCCGGGACTGCGATTTCCACCCAGAGCCTGTCCATCACCCTCAATATGGCGCAGTAGAAACCGATCTGCGTCTTCCACAAGAGTTTCGTTATGCGGGCGGGCTTTCCGATAAGCAACAAACTTCGGAAAGCCGCGACGCGGCATTTCGCACTCTAGAAGGTGCAGCCGGATCTGGTGGCTCCCTAAGTCAAAATATGGTGAAAAGTGACCCCGGGTGGAAGGGGCTTATACGATTACCTATTGATTCTTAAAGCCTTATCAGAATAAGGCATCCGCCCGGGTTAATTTGAGTGGTGAATTCTTCTCTAATTGTTGTTACACTTTGAGTGCATTCGTAACCATCAATCGACATTTATTCATTGACATTTGTCGAGATTTACTACAGTCACTTGATGTGCCCCCCACTAGGCCTTTAGTCAGTATGCGTTTGGATCGATACCCGCGAGGACGTTGCACCTTTCGGACGCCTCGTTAAGTTTGCTTTTGGGCCCTTCCCCCACCCGGGTTTTCGACCGTTCGCCAGCTTGGAAAGATGGCGAACGGGTATTCCAGCCGGCGTGATTCGGCTTCATGCGTGTGCTTGCCTACTTGTCTTGGCAGAGGATTTATTCTGCGGGGTGCTTTTGCCAAAGCGTTTAAAGATTCGTCAGTCAGTTATGGACAATTTCGCTGCGCCACAACCGGGCCGCGGTTTGCGGAGCCGTGGGCGCGCGACCTGGTTTTCCCCTCACGCCTGTCTTTCCCTCGGTCTGCTCCTCTACTCCGTGGCCGCGATGGCCCAGGTGAATTTCTACACCAGGAGCTATGACACTTCGCGGACCGGTGCGAATCTTCAGGAGACGATCCTCACGCCGGCCAACGTAAATCCGAACAGCTTTGGAAAACTCTTCACCGTACCTACAGACGGGCAAATCTACACCCAGCCCCTTTACGTGTCGAACCTGGCGATTGCCGGGGGCACACACAATGTCGTCTTTGTCGGGAGCATGTTCAACACTCTCTACGCGATCGATGCCGACAATGGCACGGTGTATTGGAAACAGAACTTTGGCTCGGAGATTATCGCAGAGGATGTAGAGAACGATAACAATATTTCCCAGTATACCGGGGTCGGCATTTTAGGTACGCCGGTGATCGATCCGAACAGCAATATTATGTATTTCGTCTCCGGCTCCCAGCCTTCCGACGGCGCCCAGGTTTACGCGTACTATCTCAACGCTGTGGAGATCGCGACCGGACTTCCCGTCAGCGGAAGCCCGGTGAATATTACCGCGACCTACTCGACTGCCGATCTGACCAGTCCTCTTGTATTTAACGCTAAGACGCAGAATCAACGCGCCGGCTTAGCTATTGCCAATGGGAACGTCTACATTTGCTTCGGCTCGCACAACGACATCATGCCCTACACAGGGTGGGTGATGGCCTACAGCGAGTCGACGCTGGCCCAGGTCGCAGTCTACGCAACCACGACGATCGGCTCGGAGGGTGGGATCTGGATGTCAGGACAGGCTCCTCCGATCGATAGCGCGGGCAACCTTTACATTTCAACGGGCAATGGAAGCATCGGGGTGACGCCGAACAACCTGGTACAGACCGGGCAAAGCTTTATCAAGTTATCGCCCACTCTGCAGTTGCTTGACTACTTCACGCCCAGCAACGCCGCGACGATGAGCGCAGGCGATATGGATCTGGGCTCGGCTGGTCTACTCATGGTTCCCAACACCAGCGACGTGCTGGGCGGGGGCAAGCAAGGCGTGCTCTACCTTGTGAATACGAGTAACATGGGTCACTTCAACGCTTCCACCGACAATGTGATCCAGGAGTTTCAAGCCATCTATGGCCAGGGCACCAGTCACATCCACGGCGCCCCGGTGTATTTCAACAGCGACGCGAATGGCCCCACCACATATGTCTGGGGCGAGAACGATGTACTGCGCGGCTTCCTGTTCAATGCCACCACCGGCCTTCTCAATCCCACTCCCTTTGCCACTAGTACGATGACCGCCCCGGTGACCAATAACGACGGGGCCATGCCGGGCGGATTTCTTTCCATCTCGGCCAATAGCAACAGTAACGGTATTCTATGGGCATCCACCCCGTTTAACGGCAATGCTGCGGGCAACTCCAACCCAACATTCCCAGGCGATGGGCTGGTTCAGGGGGTTCTGTACGCGTTCAACGCGGATACACTGGCTCCTCTGTGGAGCGATAAGACCAGTGACGCGCGGGATGAAATCGGCCTGTTCGCCAAGGATGTCCCACCCACGGTGGCTAATGGCAAGGTTTATGTGCCTAACTTTGGTCCGCTGGGCACGACCAATGGTTCCGGCTCCCTGGTGGTCTACGGTTTGCTCCCTACGCTGACGGTTGCCGTGGCGAACGAGACCATGACGGGCGGCAGTGCGCTGCCCACTTTGACCGGAACGGTCACCGGGCTGGCGAGCGGTGACACGCTGGGGACGACCATCGTAGTCACGTACAGCACCACGGCTACCAGCTGCTCTCCAGCCGGCACCTACCCCATCACCGCTACCGTGACCGGTCCATCAGCCGGCAACTACCAGGTGGTGGTGAACGCGGGTACGCTCACCATCTCGCCGCCAACCACGCCGGTCACAATTACTTTCGCCCCGATCGCGCCGCACGCTTACGGCAGCGCACCCTTCGCGGTGACGGCGACTTCCAGCGCCGGCAGCAGTTCTCCGGTTACGATCGCCGTGCAATCCGGCCCCGCCGCGATAGCGGGCAATACCGTGACCCTCACAGGAGCTGGAACTGTCGTCCTCCAAGCCTCGGGCGAAGGGGCCGGAAATTGTTCCGCGATCACGGCGACGGCGACGTTCCAGGTAACCCCTGCGCCGCTTACGGCTTCCGCCAGCAATGCGAGTCGTATCTATGGAGCGGCGAATCCGGCCTTTAGCGGAACAGTGACCGGCGCTGTGGGCAACGACAGCTTTAGCGAAAGCTTCACTACCACCGCTACGGCCACCAGCAATGTGGGCAGCTATCCCATCGTGCCCGCGGTGACTGGGGCGAATCTAGCCAGCTACACCGTCACTGCTGTCAATGGGACGCTCACGGTGAGTAGCGCTTCGACCACCACCGCATTGACTGCGCCGGCCAGCGCTACCTCCGGGTCCAGCGTGGCCCTGACGGCGACGGTTACCTCCTCCGCGGGCGCGCCTGGCGGAAGCGTGACCTTCTACAACGGTGCAACCTCGCTTGGATCGGGCACGTTGAACGCCGGCGGCGTGGGCACTCTGAGCACCACCGCGCTCCCGGTAGGCACCGATACCGTCACCGCTACATATGCGGCAGCCGGCAACTTTGCCGCCAGCACTTCGCCTCCGGTGTCACTCACCGTCACTGCTGCGCCAGTAAAACCGCCGGCTACTTATGCGCTAGCCGCGAACCCGACCTCCCTTACTGTCCAGGAGGGACAGACAGCAACCACCACTTTGACCATCACCCCCGCCGGTGGTTACAGCGGGACGATCGCATGGAGTTGTTCGAATTTGCCGGCCAATGCCAGTTGCGCATTTGCACAAAATCAGGTGACTCTGAGCGGCAATGACCAGGTTGTGAGCGTGGCGCTCAACATCGCGACTACGCAACAAGCAGAGAAGCGGGAGCCGCAAAGCGCGCTCAATCCGACATTGTTTGCGTTGGCTTTCTGGTGGCCCGGCGGCCTGACCGGCTTGGCGATCTTCACACGCAACCGGATTTTGCACAAGAGACAGGGCTCTTGGCAGCTTTGCCTGTTGCTGGTTTGCGTGTGCGCCTTTGCCGTGGGTCTATCGGGCTGCGGTTCGAGCACAAGCATGGGTAGCGGCAGCGGGACGACCACGCCTCCGTCGACCCCCACGCCGCCCACGACTGCCCAGGTGACTGTTACGGCAACTGGAACGTCCGGGACGGCGGTTTCGACTCAGACCGTGAGCCTTACATTAACCATGACCCAGTAGCAGAACAACAGCGGAATCTCCTCCAATCTGTTCACAGCCCAGTAACCATGGAATCCAAAATAAGGTCACATTCGTAATGAAAATAGACTGCCACTTTTGGACTAGCTGGGTGCTACAATTTCCCTCAACGGGTTACCTCAGAACATTCGGCTCTTCCCCCCAAGAGCGCGTTCTGATCTGCCCAAATAGGTTTTCGATTTTCTCCCCCCAAAGACATTCGTAGGCGAGCTGTTTAGCCATGATTTGTTTTATTGAGGGTGGGCCCAGTGTCTAAACATTTAGATGATTCACTTTCTGCCCGGGTCAATGTGGGGGCTTCTGCATTGGTTAATCGTTTCCTTCATGCCGGACGTGTAATTTGCCTGGTTCTCTTGTTGCTGGTGTGCTGCAGCGTCGCGGCATTCGCTCAAGTGAACGTGTATATGAGGGGCTACAACACTTCACGAACCCAGGCGAACCTTCAGGAGACGATTCTCACTCCACAAAACGTAAGCCCGAACAACTTCGGCAAGCTCTTCACCGTACACACGGATGGGGAAATCTATACACAGCCGCTCTATGTCTCGAACCTGGGGATCGCCGGTGGGACCCACAACGTTGTCTTTGTAGGGACCACGTTTAACAGTATCTACGCTATTGATGCCGACAACGGCACGATTTACTGGCAGCAGAACTTTGGCTACCCCATCATTGCCCAAGATGTCCAAAACGATTGGAATATTTCCTGGTATACCGGGATCGGCATTATCGGTACACCGGTGATCGATCCGGACACCAATATCCTGTACGTTGTCAACGGCCACCAGCCGCAAAGCGGCCAACAGTCCTACACCTACTATCTGAACGCACTCGACATTACAACCGGAAATCCCGTAAACGGAAGCCCCAAGCAAATTAGCGCGAGCTACTCGACTCCCGATCTCACCAGTCCGGAAGTCTTCCAGGCCAAGACGCAGAATCAACGCTGCGGCTTGACTCTCGCCAACGGGAACATCTACATGTGCTTCGGCTCGCACCAGGACATCATGCCCTATACAGGGTGGGTGATGGCCTACAACAAGTCGACGCTGAACCAGGTCGCAGTTTACGCAACCACGACGATCGGCTCGGAGGGTGGAATCTGGATGGCCGGACAGGCTCCTGTCGTCGATAGCTCGGGCAATCTCTACGTTTCGACAGGCAATGGAAGCTCCGGCACGACCCCCAACGGTCTGTACCAAACCGGAGAAAGCATTATCAAGTTATCGCCCAGTCTGGAGCTTCTTGATTACTTCACGCCCTACAACGCCGCTTCGTTGAGTGCCGGCGACATGGACCTGGCTTCGGCCGGTGTCATCATGGTTCCGAATACCAACTACGTGCTGGGCGGGGGCAAACAGGGTGTGCTCTACCTGTTGAACACGAGTAACATGGGCCACTTCAACGCCTCCCACGACAATGTGCAACAGGAGTTTCAGGCTATCTACGGCCAAGGAACCAGCCATATCCACGGCACAGCATCGTACTTCGATAGCGATAAGAATGGCCCGACCCTCTACATATGGGGGGAAAACGACGTACTACGCTCATTCCTATATAACTCCACCACGGGAAACATCAATACGACGCCCTGGGCCACCAGTTCGATGACGGCGCCGGTGACCAACAACGATGGCGCCATGCCCGGCGGCTTTACCTCGATCTCGGCAAACGGTAACAGCAACGGCATCCTTTGGGCATCCACCCCGTATAACGGCAACGCTGCGGGCAACTCCAACCCATCCTACGCAGGCGATGGGATGGTTGAGGGGGTTCTGTACGCTTTCAACGCCGATACACTGCAGCTGTTGTGGTCGGACAAGGACAACGATTCGCGGGACGACATCGGCATCTTTGGGAAGTATGTCCCGCCGATGGTGGCCAACGGAAAAATGTACGTGCCCAACTTTGGACCCGTGGGCACGACGGATGGTTCGGGAAATCTGGTTGTCTACGGCTTGTTTAATCCGCCGACAACAAAACCGACGCTAACGGTCACGGCCAACAACGCGACCCGTGTCTATGGAACGGCCAACCCAACGTTTAGCGGAACAGTGACTGGCCAACAGAACGGCGATACTTTCACGGAAAGCTTTAGCACGACGGCGACCACTACCAGCGGTGTGGGCACCTATCCGATCGTGCCTTCCGTGAGCGGTAACAACCTTGGCAATTACACCGTTGACATCGTTAACGGCACCTTGACGGTGACCGGCGCGCCGACCACGACCACGTTGACTGCGCCCGCGACCACCACTTATGGGACGAGCGTAACCCTGACGGCAACAGTGACCTCCGCCGACGGCACGCCTTCCGGAAGCGTGAACTTCTACAGCGGTACGACTGAACTGGGCACGGGCACCTTGAACCCCAGCGGCGTGGCCACACTGAGCACCACCACGATCCCCGGCGGCACCGATAGCTTGACGGCAACTTATGGGGCGTCGGGCAACTTTGCCACCAGCACCTCAGCGGCAAGCAGCATCACCGTCAGCCAAGCGACGCAGACCATCACCTTTGCCCCTATCGCATCGCGCCCCTATGGCAGCGCACCCTTCGCCGTGACGGCGAGTTCCAGCGCCGGCAGCAGCTATCCAGTGACCATCACGGTGCAATCTGGCCCCGCAATGATCGGCGGGGGTACTGTAACCCTTACGGGCGCAGGAACGGTCGTGCTCCTGGCGTCGCAAGCCGGGGATAACAACTATTCCGCGGCCACGGCAACGCAGAGCTTCCAGGTGACACCTGCGCCGCTCACAGTAGCCGCCAACAACGCGACCCGTGCCTTTGGTGCAGCCAACCCGACCTTTAGCGGAACCGTGACGGGCGCGGTAAACGGCGACAACTTTACAGAGACCTTTACCACCACCGCGACCACCACCAGCGCTGTAGGCAGCTATCCAATCGTGCCCGCGGTAACTGGGTCAAATCTGGCCAGCTATACCGTCACCCTCGTCAATGGGGCGCTCACCGTGAGTGGAGCCTCGACAACCACCACTCTGAGTGCGCCGGGCAGTGCTGCCTATGGGGCCAGTGTGACACTGACGGCGACGGTAGCCTCTACGGCGGGTACGCCTGGTGGGATCGTCACCTTCTATAGTGGATCCACGGCACTCGGTCCGGGCACACTGAACGGCAGCGGTGTGGCTACTCTGACTACCACTACGCTCGCGGTGGGAACAGATTCGCTTACCGCCAGCTATGCGGCAACCGGCAATTTCGGCGCCAGCACGTCGGCGGCAAGCAGCATCACGGTCACCGCGGCAACGCAGACCATCACCTTCGCGCCCATAGCAGCACATGCCTACGGTAGTGCGCCCTTTGCGGTAACGGCGACTTCCAGCTTGGGCAGCAGTTATCCGGTCACCATTACGGTACAGTCCGGTCCCGCTGTGATGAATGGAGGAGTGCTCACCATCACGGGCGCGGGCACCGTCGTGCTGCAAGCCTCACAAGCCGGCAACACAGATTACGGCGCAGCCACGGCAACACAGAGCTTCCAGGTAACGCCTGCGCCGCTGACCGTTACGGCCGCTAACGCAACGCGCATCTTTGGTACAGCCAACCCCGCCTTTAGTGGAACAATTACCGGCGCGGCGGGCAGCGACAGCTTCAGCGAAAGCTTTACCACGACAGCGACGGCCACCAGTAACGTTGGCAGCTATCCAATCGTGCCCTCTGTTACTGGCGCCCAGCTTGCCAACTACACCGTCACCATCGTGAACGGCGCGCTTACGGTGACCGGGGTTCCCACCACGACCGCTTTGACTGCGCCGGGCAGCACAAACTACGGCGCTAGCATAACGCTGACCGCGACCGTGGCTTCAACTGCCGGTATGCCAGGCGGAACGGTAACGTTCTTGAGTGGTTCCACGCCGATTGGCATGGGCACGCTGAACGGCAGCGGCGTGGCTAGCTTGAGCACAGCGTCCTTACCCGCCGGCTCCGATGCCGTGATGGCTAGCTATGCAGCCTCGGGGAACTTCTCCGCCAGTGCGTCACCGGCAACCATCGTCACGGTCAAAGGCGCATCGCAGACCATCACGTTCCCGGCCATCGCGTCACGGCCGTACGGCAGCGCACCCTTTGCTGTGACGGCGACATCGAGCCTGGGCAGCAGTTATCCGGTGACGATTAGCGTGGCGTCTGGCCCAGCCACGATCAGCGCCGGCATGGTGACCGTCACTGGTGTGGGCACGGTAGTTTTGCAAGCCACACAAGCCGGTGGCGGCAACTACGATCCGGCCACCGCAACGCAGAGCTTCCAGGTGACGCCCGCAGCGACCACGACCAGCCTGAACGCGCCGGCCAGTGCGTCCTACGGCGCTAGCGTGACGTTGACCGCCACGGTGACATCCACCGCGGGCATGCCTGCGGGAAGCGTAACCTTCTACAACGGCTCCGCTTCCTTAGGTGTGGGTACGCTGAACGGAGGTGGAGTGGCCACGCTGACCACCACCGCGCTCCCCGCCGGAACGGATACCGCCACCGCTACTTACGCAGCCGCAGGAAACTTTGCCGGCAGCAGTTCAACAGCAGTGACGCTCACGGTCGGTGCCGCACCCATAGAACCGGTAGGTGGCTACACGGTGTCCGCGAACCCCACGACGCTGACGATTGCGGCAGGGGGGAAAGGAAACACGACTCTCACCGTTGCTCCGACGAACGGCTATAGCGGGACGGTCTCATTGAGTTGTCTGAATCTGCCGGCCAACGCGACTTGTGCGTTTGCCAACAATCAGCTCACGCTGAGCGGTAAAAACCAAAGTGTAAGTACCGGACTTACGATCAACACTACGATGCAAACCGGCAAGTATGTGCCGTCTCAGGTACCGCAAAGCCCCTTCAGCCCGGCCGTGTTCGCATTGGTATTCTGGTGCCCCGGAGGCCTGACCGGATTGGCGGTCCTGGCTCGCAGACGGAAGTTGGTCAAGACCAAGCGCCTTTGGCATCTTTGCCTGTTGCTCGCAGGCGCATGGGTCTTTGCCGTCGGCCTGTCCGGTTGTGGCATGCACGGTTTTGTCGCAAACGTGACACCCGGCACCTCGCAAGTAACTGTCGTAGCAAATGGAACCTCTGGATCTGTTGTCACAACCCAGACCGTAACGCTTACCATCAATATGACGACTGTGACGCAGTAGGACGACAGGCCGGCCGTGAACCAGCGGCCGGCCTGCATCACCCTTAGCGTCAAGAGCGGAGTGTTTTTGTGAAAGCGGCCACGGTCTTCCCTAGGGTGTTCCCGGTTCCTCGTCGGAAAGTGCAACAAGGGTTGGGTTTGACCCTTCTCGCAGGGATAACATCCTTCTTAGCTCCGTTGACGCTTGCCCAGGAGGTCCAACCGCGCTACACGGTTGTAGATCGTGGCCCATCCCTGGTGCGCACGCTTACCGACACTCCGGGCCTGAACAACCGTGGAGACATGACTATCTGGCATGCAGAAACCGCGAGCCTGATGCCGGGCGTAATCTTTCACGGCAAAGACACGATCTCTATCGAGGGAGAAAAGGACTTCCCCCTCGTTTACCCCGCCGACGTCAATGACCGGTTGACGGTTGTAGGAACTCTTCAGGCGGCACAAGATCTGCGCTTCACGCACGCTTTCAAGTGGTCTGACAATAAGCTGGAAATCCTGGATTCACTCGGAGGTCCCTATTCCTCCGCTTTCGCTATCAATGCGGCGGGAGATGTGGTGGGGAGCGCGGAGACCAAAAGCGGCCAGAAACATGCAGTCTTGTGGCGGACAAAACAGCCACGCGACCTCGGACTCCTTGCCCACGGAGACTACAGTAGCGCCCGTGACATAAACGATAAGAACGACATCGTCGGGGAGGCGAATCTTATTCGCAATGGTAAGCCCCAGGCTTTTTTGTGGCATGCGGGCAAGATGCAGCAGTTGCCAGACCTGCCCGGCGGCACGCTCTGCAGCGCTCAGGCCATCAACAATAAAGGTGCGATCATTGGATCCTGCGACCTGCACAACAGCAGCACGCAGCACGGAGTGATCTGGAGAAATGGTTCTATCGAGGACCTGGGCACGTTGGGTGATGAGTATGCGCCGACCACAGCCCTGGACATCAATAACCTGGGGCAGGTGGTCGGCAATTCATCGGATGATGACAAGCTGAGGGCGTTCCTCTGGGAGAATGGCAAGATCATCAATCTGAACAAGCTCATCCCGCCCAATTCCGGCTGGACGCTGCTGGTGGCCTCCCGCATCAACGACAACGGCGAAATCATTGGTCGAGGATACTTTCACCGCACCATTCACGCATTTATGCTTCAGCCGGATCAGACGCTCAATAAAAAGTGACTTGAAGCTCCTTCAGGCCTCTCACAACTCCCGGCCGGGGGGATGCGTAATAATGTAGAAACGTTTCTATATTGTGCTAGAGGGTGGGATATGGCCATCACGACGCTTTCCAGCCGCGAGTTCAATCAGGATGCCAGCAGAGCCAAGAAGGCCGCGAAACGGGGCCCTGTTTTTATCACGGATCGCGGCCTGCCAGCCCATGTGCTGCTGACGATCGAGGAATACCGAAAGATTACCAACAAGGAGGAAAACATTCTGGATCTGCTGGGGATGCCGGAAGCTGCAGAAATCGAATTTGAACCTCCGCGCTTGAGTAGCAATTTTCATCGGCCTGCAGATCTGTCCTGATGTACCTCCTTGATACCGATGGGGTGTCGGAACTGCGCAAAGGAAGGACCGGTAAGGGGCATCGGAATGTCAGCGCCTGGGCAAAGAGTGTTTCCGTGTCCACCTTGTTTCTGTCTGCGATCTCTATTCTGAAATTGGAGATCGGAATCCTACTGATCGAAAGGCGCGACGCTCGCAAGGCGCAGTTCTTCGAACCTGGATGCAAGATTATGTATTGCCCACATTTGATGGACGCATCCTTCCTGTCGATACGGCCATCGCGCAGAGATGCGCCGTGTTTCATGTCCCAACCCCTTGTCCCGATCGAGACACGTTGATCGCGGCCACGGCCATTATTCACGGAATGACGGTTGTTACCAGAAATGTATCCGACTTCGAACCTACTGGCGTAGGTATCATTAACCCTTGGCACGCGTGACCGATTGCAAATGCCTTCAGCATCATGCATGCTGGTCGAAACCTATAGAATCATGGCTCCGGCTCGGAGCGGCCGTTCAGGAGAAGCACTTAGCCCGTGCCCACCAAGCGCCCCATCCTTCTCTATAGCCTGCTAGCCAGTCTTTTTGCCATCAGTCTGCTCTACCAAGTGCGCTATCTGCCCGACCTCTTCCATCGTGAAACAGTGCGCTTTCCTTTCTTTTTTGTTGACCCAGGAAGTGACACGATCAACTTCACGACACCCGAGGCGGCAAGCCTTGGAATCCGCAACGGCGACCACTTGGTGACGGTTAACGGAACTCCTTTTACCGGAACCGGTGTCCTGGGTCAGGCTTTCACCACGGCGAAGGCGGATGTTCCTCTGGTATTGACGATTGTTAGCAAAGACGCCGGCGAGAAGCGAACCATCGATTTGCCCGTGACCTCGACTCCGCTCAATTCCTGGGGTAATTTCAGTGACCTGGTGGTGGAGTTTCTGCTCCCGGGCTTGTCTCTGTTGCTGGGCTTCTGGGTTGCCTTTCGCCGTCCTCGCGATCCCATGGCATGGCTGTTGCTGGCACTGATGATGAGCTTTCCCAATATCTTAACAACCTTTTTTGCCGAGGGCTGGCCGCCTGGATGGCGCGAAGCAGGCGTCCTCTATCAATCGACCCTGGAGGCCATATTCCCGATTGCCATTTATCTCTTCGGCCGCTTCTTTCCTGAACCTTTTCCACCGGGCAGCCGATACGACTACGGTTGGAGAGCCCTACAGTGGCTCTGCGCGCTTCCCTTCGCCATCATCGCTCTATGTGGAGTGGTGGTTTCCATTGGAGCTCTGAGCAACTACCAATCCGTTGCCGGTCTCTACTCCGTATACAAACCTCTAAGACTCGCGTCACAGATCTTCACCCTCGTCCTGGTCGGAAGCTTCTTCTCCGCCATGGGCATCAAGCTCGGCCTGTGCAAAACGCCCGACGCCACGCGAAGATTGCGCTTCCTCTACTGGGGCGCGATCCTGGCCTTCACCCCGGCTCTTTTGACCACGCTATACGCGCGCTTACAAGGCAAGTTCGCCAGCGAAATTTTCCCCGCATGGTTTAATGCACTCATCGTGCTTCCGCTCATCCTTTTTCCTCTCACGTTGACTTATGTCATCGTGGTGCAAAAGGCGATGGGCGTGGGGGTTGCCCTGCGCCAGGGGCTGCAGTACACACTCGCCAGGGGCACCATTCGAGCTGCTGCAGTTTATTGCCATGGGCGTGGTCATCGTCGCCGGGACAACCATGGCAGGAAATGCGGGCCACGACCGTCCACAAAAAATCATCGTCATCCTGGCTGGCATCACGGCCTACTTCACCATCCGCAGGCTCGGGGACAGCTTGCGCACCTGGGTCGATCGCCGCTTCTTCCGCGAAAGCTATGACGCCGAGCACGTCTTGACCGAGTTGAGCGAGCAGGTGCGTTCCATGATCGAGCCGGGGTCGCTTCTGGAGACCGTAGCGGCGCGCATCTCCGAGACCCTCCACGTGCCCCAAGTGGCCGTACTGCTAGGAGGGGCAGGCTTCTACAGGCCGGCATTTGCCATGGGTTATGCCAGCCTTCCCGCAGTTGCTTTCCCCAGCAAGACGGGGACCGCCATGATCTTGAAGAGCCAGAAGGAACCGGCCCGGGTGTATCTGAACGATCGCGACTCCTGGCTTTACCGCGAGCAAGGGATCAGCGACGAGGAGCGAAGTAAGCTGGCCACGCTTCAATCGGAATTGCTGCTCCCGCTGGCGGTGCGGGATAAGCTTCTCGGATTTATCTCGCTTGGCCCCAAGCGGTCCGAAGAACCGTACACCGGTTCCGACGTACGCCTGCTTAAATCTGTCGCCGCGCAGACTGGATTGGCGCTGGAAAACGCGAACCTGCTGCGAACCGTCGCCGATGAGGTTGCACAGCGCGAACGCCTGAACCGCGAAGTGGAGATCGCGCGCGAAGTACAGGAGCGGCTCTTTCCCCAGAAACTGCCCATCATCGCCGGTCTCGACTATGCCGGTCACTGCCGTCCCGCGTTGGGCGTCGGTGGAGACTACTATGACTTTCTGGCTTTGCCCAAAGGGAACCTTGGCATAGCAATCGGCGATGTCTCCGGCAAAGGAATTGCCGCAGCCTTGATGATGGCCAGCCTGCAGGCTTCGCTGCGCAGCGAAGCCACGCGCGCGCCTGAGAACCTGGCGGCCGCTGTGAGCAATGTTAATCACCTGGTATACGAGGCCTCCGCGTCGAATCGGTACGCGACTTTTTTCTACGGCCAGTATGATCCGGCCCGGGGCGTATTCGACTACGTGAACGCGGGCCACAATCCTCCCATGCTTTTTCATGACGGCGGGGAGAACGGCACGCTTACCCGCCTGGAACCCGGCGGAACGGTAATTGGCCTTCTGGAGAGCGTCCACTACCAGCAAGGTTCGGTGCAGCTGGTCGCCCGGCGATGTCCTCATTGCTTTCACCGACGGCATTAGCGAAGCCATGAATCTGGATGACGAAGAGTGGGGCGAGGACCGTCTGATCGACGCCGTTGGCGGGTGCCGGCGCTCATCCGCGCAGCAAATCCTGGAGTGCATCTTCGACGCGGCCACCAAGTTTGCCGGAACCGCCCCACAGCATGACGATATGACCATCGTGGTGGTGAGAGTCTTCTCCGCGTAGCCGTCGATCTACTGCGGACGGATCTCGCCGGCTAGCTTTGTAGCCGCTACGCAGATGTCACCAAAGATTCTTGCCTCAAACAGCGTTTGCGTTCCAGCGCTTCGCTGGAGTTCGGGAACATGCCTCCGCAGTCTGCGATAGGTCCACATCATCTGTGGTACGGTCGGCTGACTGCCTCGGCGTCGCACAAATGCATTGCCCAGCTCACGCATCACCCCTTCGACAGTCCCGTTGTGGATATTGAAGTCAGTGCCGTTGAGGTCGCTGATCGACTTCAACGGCCTGCGGGGCTGCGTCTCACTTACGAACCACTTATGCGCACCGCCAAGCTTAGCCCATGCAATTGCAAGCCCTAGTTCTAGGGGCATATTGAACCTTGGAGTTACCGGAGGAGACCTGTCCAGCTGCACACGCGAGAGGTCATGGATGGAATATTGACAACTTTGAATCAGCTTGAAGATCCGATCCAACCGGCGCTCTCCACCGGGAATCTCCAACGTGGCGCGAGGAGACAGACCCAACACGCTGAGCCCAGCGATGTATGCCAGGTAGAGCTTTTCGAAGGCCCTATCGTAAGGAATGTTCAGGAAAACAGAGTTGCGATCAACCCTTGGCCCTGACACGGTCCACCGCTCGGCTACGAGGGGATGTCGCCGACTTCCTTTTCGCTGCCCGTGCGCCCGCTTTCTTGGTTGTGTCGAGAGCATGCTTGCGCTTTGTGCTCGTCGTCTCCGAGCCAACGATCTCCGCGATCTCCCGTTGCCGCTGCCGGGAGACGCCCAAACGGGACGCCACCTCTTCGGGCGAAAGGAACGGAGTGGTAATGGTTACAGAGTGGCTCATCGGGTTTCCCTTATCTTAGCTGCTGAATGCCGGTGCATGAAGCTCTTTCTTGCGTCCACAGTGCTTTTGCCTCCCATTGGACCGCACTCCTACGGTCAGGGCTTCTCACTCACCGTCGGCAACGAGGCGAGCAGCGCACCCAGGTCCCGCTTGAGATAGGAGATCCTGGCGCGAACGTCCTGCAGCATGGCGCCGCGGTCTTCGAAGTCGTCGATGCTAAGCTTCAAGCTTTCGGACGGCTGGCTGGTGAGATGATCGATTTTCTCCGTACTCGACAGTGAGTCAATTCGCCTGACCTGAACCCAGGTCTGCAGCAATTCCTGTTTGCGAGTGACCCCGTCCCGCCCGGTTGGACTGGGTTCATTCAAGAAAATCCATATAGTTTCTGGATAGTGACTGTTAGGCAGAATAGGCCGGTCGAAAAATTCGGCCAGCATATTGGATTCGAAATCGAAGCGACTGCTCTGGCCTCTCTCCTCGCGAATTCCAACCAGGGCGAGTCCGGCAGAGAGGGTGCCGGCGCCGATGCCCACACCGGCCGCCGGCTTAGTGAGGTTCGATGAAAGTTGAAGTCCGGAAGCGGTCGCGCCGACAGCTCCACCCACGAGCACGCTGAGAAGGTTTGCCCGGCTCACCGTGCGGTCGCGGCGATCAGCGAGAAATCCGCGCACCTCGTTGGAGCGCGCAATCTCGTTGTCGATCTGGGCTATCGTCGCGTCAACCTGGAGCGACGCCGCCATTACTTGTTCGGAGATGCGCTGATGCAGCCAAAGTATTTGCCACCGGTCCGCCATATCAGGATTGGCCGATAGCTTTCGCAACTGATTGAGTTCTGAGGAGACCCTGATTAGTTCGGCTGTACTTTCGGACGGCATCGGCGGAGGGGATGCGGATTGGATCGTCTGTGCGGATGTGGTTACGGCAATAGCCGCCAACACCACCAAGTACAGGCTGCGAGCAAGGCTCATGCCGATAATGATGACACGCCGATGCTTGATTGAGTTGAAGCGACGCTGCAAGGCCACGCAGCCACGCTCTTCATGGTTGCCGGGTCACAATCGAGCAGCCAATCGGGGGACCCGCCGGCGGAGGAACTGGCTTGTCAGCAAGCACGGCGCGGATGGCTTCTTCCAGGTCATGATGCGTCGCTTGCGGCCGCTCCGTGCCTAGAGACATGTACCGGTCATCAATCCGCCCGCGGTATACCTCGCGCAGCCTTGTTCCCTGGGGAACAAAAACGGCAGCTTCCGGGGTGATGGTTACCTGCGCCATCCGGGTGAGAGTCTGCCTCGTGTCTAAGGCCGTATTCGCAGTAATTGCAAACTCAACGTTGTGGGCACGGACAGCTTTAACATCGTCTCCCGGGTTGGGGTACACGAACCATACGCGTACGCCGAGCGGTTCAAACTGCGTTGCCATTCGCTGAATCTCGGGAACGTATCGATTGGAAATAGGGCAATCCGATGCGGCAAAGAAGAGGACCACGGCCCGCGCTCCCGGCGGGGCAAGCTCCGTGACGGGATGCCCGTCGACATCGATAGCGAATGGTGTAGTGAGACCGGTGCTGATCGCCAGCGCTAGCAGCGAAACACGGAAGAGCATCGTCATCGAGGCGCCCTCTGGTAACGCCAGGGTTGTCCATCATCATACCGCGATGGAGCCTTTGATTTATTCGCGTCACACATGAAGCATCAGCCACAAGTAATTGTATTTAAGAAACTTACCTGGATAGCAGATCGCTGCTGTAAAGGCCGCCAATCAGGGCAGCGCATGGCGCTCCCTTGACAGCCAGATTAGGTCAAACATCGGCAACGCGCGAACAAGTTTGCAAACGCGAAATTACCATCCTCTTGTAGCCATCGTCTGTTATCGTTCCCCGCAGTCCATTCAAAAAACATGAAAGCGCCAACGAGGTGATCTATGCCATGTGACCCGGTGGAGTTAAAACACGTCCCGCTGTTTGCCTTGCTCGACGATGATGAGATTGCCGTCCTGGCCGCCCAGGTCGACCTTAGAACATTTGTTCCTCGGCAGCGAATTTACAAGATGGGCGATCCCGGCAAACACGCTTACATCCTGATATCCGGCAACGTGCAGGTCACGACGGTCGACGATGATCAACAGGAGGTTGTGGTCGACCAACCCGGCCACGGGCAGTTTTTCGGCTTCGCTTCCATGCTGGACCAAACAGCCCACCAGACGAGCGCTCTGGCCATGGAAGAAACCACGTGCGTTGAGATTAGCCGCGACGACATTGCGACCCTGCTGCAACGCAAGCCCATGGCCGGAATGGATATGCTCACCGTGCTTGGCCACCAGTTCCACGCGTCGCAACAACTGGTACGGATTCGCGCCAACCGGAACGCCAATGATGTGATCGAGGAGGAATATACCTTCGGCGAACACATTGCCGACAAGGTCGCCAGTTTCGGAGGCTCTTGGAGCTTCATCATCCTCTTCGCAATTGTGCTGACCGTCTACACCTGCATCAACGTTGCGCTACGAGGCCGGGCGTGGGATCCATATCCTTTCATCCTGCTCAATCTCTTCCTTTCCATGCTGGCCGCCATCCAGGCGCCGGTCATCATGATGAGCCAGAACCGCCAGGACAAAAAAGACCGCCTGCGCAGCGAGCTGGACTTCGACGTGAACCGCCGCGCCGAGGCGGAGATCCAAAACCTCTCACGTAAGCTGAACCTGGTCACCGACAAACTGGGCGACCTCGATGACCTGCTCCGCGAACGGCTCCCATCGGGTGCGGGTGCAACGCCCAGGAGCTAGAGCGTAGTGCAGTCATATAATCCAATCTTCGAGAGGATCCCTCCAGGAGACCTCTTCGCTCTCTTCGTTCCCGGCTGCCTCTTATGCAAGACGATCCGACGACTCCGCTCAATCACGAGGACCCGGGTTCGGCTGAAATGCCGCCGGTATCAGAGGCGTGGGGCGATTTTCGTCTGCAGGCGCGCGTGGGGCATGGCTCCTTCGGTGAGGTCTATCGGGCCTGGGATCCGCATCTGGAACGTGAAGTGGCTCTGAAGCTGCTACTGCCTGGCTCAGTGAGCGGCGAGGAAGAGTATCGGGCAATGCTGCGCGAGGCACGGGCATTAGCCGCGGTACAGCACCCCAACATCGTGCACGTGTACGGCATCGACCGTCACGATGGACGAGTGGGCTACTGGACCGACTTCGTGCGCGGTAAGACCCTGTCATTTCTGATTGCGGCCCAGGGCCCGTTTGGCTATCGCGAAGCTGCGCTGATCGGGCTCGACGTATCCAAGGCCCTGAGCGCGGTGCACCGCGCAGGGCTTCTGCACCGCGATATCAAGGCCGAGAACGTGATGCGCGAGGAGGGTGGCCGCATTCTGCTGATGGATTTTGGGCTGACCACGCTGCCGCAAAGCCAGACCGGAATCGCCGGAACACCAACCTACATGGCGCCAGAGTTGTTCAGCGGCAGCCAGGCGACGGTGGCCACCGATATCTACGCCATGGGCGTGCTGCTCTTCTACCTGGTTACAGGCCAGCATCCGGTCAGGCTAGGCGGCTTGACGGCGAAAGAGGCCGCGGCAGCAATTTCCAAGAGAAAAGCGCTGATCGATTTGCGGCCCGACCTTTCGGAATCTTTCATGCGCTCGGTCAGCGTGGCCATGGAGATGGATCCCGCAAAGCGATACGGCAGCGCGGGACAACTAGCGGAGGCACTGGCCGAATCTCTGGGCGCGCCCCTGCCGGCAGGTGCGGCCTCCGCTCCATCGAAGACCACGAGTAAGACCAAGCTGTGGGTGGGATTGGCGGTGCTCGTGGTGTTGGCTGCGCTGGGCACTGCCATGTGGTTCGCGGGAGTACCTCATTGGCTGCACAGCACAAATGGCACAGCCACTGCGGGATTGCCGGCCACCCAATACGATCAGTTTGTGAGGGCGCAGGATCTGCTGCAGCACTCGTACAAGGAAGCCAACATTGCCGCAGCGGTCAGCGCCTTCCAAGAGGTGCTTAAGGCAGATCCGAATTTTGCATTGGCACAGGCCGGGGTGGGTCAGGCCTATTTCCTGCAGTACCGCAACAACGGCGATGCCAAGCTGCTCGATATGGCGAAGCAAGCAACGGCGAAGGCCCTGCAGCTCGATGCGAATCTCGCTTCGCCTTACATTACGATGGCCCGCATGGCGGCGATGGAGGGACAAACTCAGTTGGCAATGCAGCAGGTGCAGAAGGCGATCACCCTCGATCCCCACAGCGCAGAAGCCTACGGCGCGCTGGCCGAAGTCTATCAGACGGACGGTCGGACAAAAGATGCCTTGGCGGCGGCACAGCGGGCAATCGATCTTGCTCCTGACGACTCACGATGGCCAGTGCGGTTGGGAGATTATCTGTTCAGGGCAGGCGATCTGAAAGAAGCGGCGTCTCAGTTTCAGCGAGGAGTGGAGTTGTCCAAGGACAATCCCATGGCGTTCTACGATCTTGGCGTGGTCAACATGCAATTGGGCAACCTGGGCGAGGCTGACGCCAATTTCCGTGAGTCAGCGAAGCTCGAAGCATACGTCGATACATACAGTGCGCTGGCGAATGTTTTGGAGCTCGAGGGTAAGTTCGACGATGCAGCCACCCTATCTCAGAAGGCGATCGAACTCGACCCCCGTAACTTTCGGGCGTGGGGCAACTTGGGCAGCGCCTACCTCTGGGGCGGCCGGCGCGAACAGGCGATGCAGACGTACCATAAGGCAATCGAACTGGCGCAGGAAGGACTGAAGAAGAGCCCGAACGATCCTGACCTACTCAGTCAGCTTGCCGACTATTATGCATCCAGTGGTCAGGGCGAAAAAAGCCTGGTCTACCTTCGTAAAGCGCTTGCGCTTTCTCCTGACGACCCGAACATCAACTACAGTGCGGGTGAGACCTACGAGATTCTGGGCCAGCGCGCGAAAGCGATTCCGCTCATAGCCCGATCGCTGGCGCAGGGCTACCACGCCACGGACGTCGAGCGTAGCCCGGAGCTAGCTGGACTGCGCAGTGACCCGGCGTTTCAGGCAGCAGTGTCCAAAGCGAAAAGCGAAAATGCTCTAGACACCGCCAGAAAATTAAATTAGCGTCGGGCGCATGGCGCATACCGACATCATTCTCAAAGAAGTGGACGGCGTATTTGTGCCGAGCCAGCCCCAGGTTCCCGTTGTCAAGGGCAATACGATTGCCATCTCCACCGGCGACGGCCGCCAGGTAGCACTCTTTTTCTCGCCGGGAGCCGTCCCGGTGCTTTCGCCAACTCCGTCTGTACCCACGGTCCTCGCCCCGGGGAAGAAGGCGGAGTTTACCTTCACTTCCTCGGCTTCGGGCGCCTATAGCGTTTTCTTTGAAAAGGACGCCTCGACACCCCCGGCGCACTTCCCGGTGAGGCCGTCGAATGCATTGCTGCTAGAGATCGATACCAGCCATTCGGGCTTCGGCGGACCAGATAATCCCACGCGCTCATAATTGGGTTACAGATGAATCCCCCTCGTTCCCTAACCAGAAGGAAACCTTCAAGTATTACTTCATGTCTTTGACGCGCAGCCGCGCGGCTGGGTCGCCGAGGACGATGTAGTTGCGCGCATCATCACGAGCGATGGTAAGGGCAGTGCGGGCGGCCGGACTCAGCGGCGAACTCGCATTCGGATCGGCAGATGCGGTGCGCGCCTCCGACTCGATGAGCTGGGAGCAGAGGCGGCTCCATCGGTCGCTGAGCGAGTCTGCGGCGTAACCGGCGCGGCGTCCGAACATGAGATAGGTGAGCGGATCACGCAGGGCCTGGAGTTGGGGCGTGCCGGTGACGTCCTGAAAAGCATAGGGAAAGGCCATGTCGACATGAGCAATGACCGCCAATGCGCCGCGACTCAACAGGGCCTGGGGCAGCGCGGCGATGAGCGGAGCCGGGGCGACCGGGATCTTTGAGCCGTCAGGATTGAAATAGTAGTTATTGTCCGCAGGACAGCCGCCACTGTAGCAGGCGAAGAGGAAAGCCATGGTCCCCTGCAGTTTGGCATCGGCGGGAATGTCTTCGGCGGAAAAGAGATTGTTAGGACCAGCCGCCGTATCCCGAACCCACTCCTGGGTGAGCAGCGAGCCCTGCATGCGGCGCTGAGCAGGGTCACCTATCGGGTACTCAACTCCGTGGGAACCAGTGAAGAGTACGGCCGGCGGCCCGCCGGGCAGGTCGCCGCGAAGGATATCGATCAGCTGTTGCTTGGTGGCCTGTTTGGCGGTGGAGTAAGTGAACGCATCCAACGTGAACTTTGCCGGACCGGAGCCGAGGGGCCTTTTATCGTCGAGGAAGTTGGGACAGATCGCGTTGGAGAGCATGGCGGTAGCCACGTCGTTATCGTTGCGCGTAACCCAGACCGCGGCGTTCTTTCGCTGAACGGGAATCCGGGCAGGATCTTCGTACTGAACCACGGCGTGGGCGTACCGTCCGTAATCCTCAATGTCATCGAAGGCGAGCCTGCCCACGGCCCACTGCATCTTGAGCATGTTCTGGAACGCGAAGGGAATGCGGTCAGGGTGCCCGACGATGAGCACATAGTAAGGGACACCTGCCGTGGGATCGACTTTAGCGGTGAGTGAGACACCGCGATACTCGGCCCAGTCGTCTGCCGTCTGATTCGGGCGCACTCCGCTGTCATCGCCCTCGAAAATTTGAAAGAGATGGTCGTCGTTCACCTGCTTGCGGCGCAGATCGATCAGTGGCTGCAATTGAGCCTTGATCGCAGGATCCGCATCAGACGCGAAGAGGATGCACCAGCCCGTCTGGGTAAGATCATCCGGATCACCGACGCTCGAGTCCGTACCCAGGTGAGTTGAGTCGATGCTGCGCTGCTCGGCGCCAGGCAAATCGCCGCTGAGATGGGGCAGGCTTTCCGGCGGAAGCGCGGGGGACGGCTGGCCCGTCGGGGCGTGGACCAGCAGCGGAACGGGAAGTGCGGAGGTGCTCATCGGCCTCAGATGTCGAGACGGCAGTCCAGGGCGCCAGTGTCGAAGACTGTGGGGGTCGGTGAGTCGCTTCCCTGATCTCCACCGGCGCCCGGAACGGCAAAGGCGATGTCACCGGACGGGGCGACGCCGCGCAGCGTCCACTCATCTCCTTCACGAGCAATCTGTTGCACGGCGAATCCGAAGGTAATGGCATCCGGGCCGGTAAAGCTGATGGTGGAGTTGCTGGCATTCGATGGCTTGATCCCGATTTTGGCATCGACACCCTGGAAGGCGGTAAGGTCCACGCCAACCGCTGTGCCATGCGAGTCAGTGGCGGTGACCGTAAGCGAATTTGACTTGAGTACCTGGATGATCAGGTAAGCCGTCGCCTTACCGCTGAGGAAATAATTCTTCACCGCGGGGTTGTCGCTCTGCAGCTGGCCTTTCGCGAGATAGCTACCGGCAGCAAAGGGCGCTACCTCGGTGACGGTGACGTTGCTGTAGCTGAATTGCACCGCATGGGCGCTCTTGTACGCCACGTCAAGCGAGGGCACGGTAACACCAAAGGCAGCCAGAGTATTGCCCAGAATGCTGAGCCCGAGGGAGAGATCAAGCGCGTCGCTTCTCTGGCCATTTACGGCGGAGGCGGGTTTGGGCGGACCGGGCTGCGGCTTAGGCACAGCACTGTTCCAAATAGCATCGATCGCCCCCAGCCACTGCACGGTCTGGTCGCGGCCGATCACGTCCATGGGCTCGATGCCGGTGCGAGGCAGCTTAACCACGTTGTAGCCCAGTTTGTTCAGATAGGTGACGCTGGGGTCTTTCTTTTTGACAGGATTCATTCGCGATATCCATCCTTTGCGGGCTGCTGGGTAGGAGCACGGCAAGGTTACACCATCCGGCAACGGCAACGAACCGTATGTTAGCGTGTCACCATGCCGGTCTACCGGAAAACCGCGATCGTGCAGCTCGAGTTGCCGAGCGGCGCCATGGAAAGCAGCCTGCCGCTGACATGCGAGCGGGAGTTCGGGGTAATTCTGTCGATCGCCGGCAAGACCTTTCCGGCGCAGAGTTTCCGCTCGCCCATCAATGACGAGCAGTGGCGGGAATTTATTCGCCAGCTGCGCGCCTGCAACGTAAACCACGACGAGAAGACCGGATACCGCGGCGCCACAGCGATACGAGCGCTGGCGCGCACGTTGTATCAATCTCTCGCGCAGTTGAGCCCCGCGCTGCGCGAGTTCCTCGACAGCGCAGGAGTGCCGCGGCGCCTGGTGATCCAAACCACACGCCCGGAGTTGCATCTGCTGCCCTGGGCGGCGCTCTATGACGAGTCCGGAAATCTGCTTGCGGCCGGCGACCTGTCGGTCGTTCAGGCTTGGAAGGACTTCAACCAACTTCCGCTCTCGACCGGCAATCGCCTGCAGTTGTTAAAGGTGCTTGGCAGTGACACCAACCGGAGAACAGCTGCCGCACTACAGGCTCTTCAGCGGACACCGGAGATTGTCCAGCGGGATGCGGCGGTGGAATTTGCCGCTGGCAGACAGGTGAGCGAAATCGACATCCTCCACATCGAAGAACACGGAAACGCCGTTCTGAGCGAGACCGGAGATGTGCCGGCGACGACCATGGGGGAGACCTTCCGCCAGGCGAAGATCGCGCTGCTGTGGAGCTGCTACTCGGGAGCGGCCGACTCATGGGGCGTTTCCCCTGCGCTGTGCCTGCACAGAAATGGAGTCGGCATGGTGCTGTCGTTTTTGGCCGAGTTGCATTACGACGACGCCGGGTCGATCGCCGAAGCGTTCTATGCGGATGTATTCGGCGCAGCGGCGAGCCGTGATCCGGAGTCGGCCTTGCTGCGGATACGCTGCGCGAAGGTAGCAACGGAATTCGCGTTTGCCAACTGGGCCTCGATGACTGTCTATCTGCGCAGTCCGCTGGATCTGACAGCGCTGCCGCTGAATGGGCCGAGGGTTCCCGCGTCAGGGTGGCTGGCCGAGCCACCCGCCGATGAATCCACGAACACTTTTTGGAGTAACGTCGCAGCCCAGGTGAGCCGCTTGCAATCGGGAGCACAGGATGAGGTCGATGCCTCTGCCGCGGCCTACACCAAGCTGCCGCTGTCGGCGTTCAAGGCGTGGCGTGGCAACGTAATTCGCATCGACGAGAGCGTCGGTCTGCTGGCGGACGATGCCACGCTGCGGGAGCTGGGTTTGTCGACGGAAAATGCTCCGGCCACCGATGCAGCCGACCGGCTGCTGTGGTTCTTCACCCAGATCACGCGTTTCGGGGCGCCGCTGATCGTCTGGTCCAATGCCGCCGCACGGCATGTGGAGTTTGTGCAGACCATACAGCCCAGCGCCAGCCTGACCTTTCTGTTCCTGCATGGCCCGAAGTCCGACCCACCGAGCCTGATCGAGTTGGTAGAGGAGAATCAACTGCAGCGGGCACTGGCGGCGTGCTCCGCCATATCAGACGACTGCGGTGACGAGAGCCTCCATGCCGCGTATTACGCGAGTGTCCGGGGCGAGCAGCCGGAGCTGGCCAAGCAATACATCTCACGGGTAAAGAGTCTGCAGGAACGCTTGCTGCTGATGGGGAACTTCGCCGAACGGTATCCGGCGATTCCACTCGGCGACAGCCTTCTGGCATCCATTGGCCCGATAGCGCCCGGCGAAGTGCCCCGGCGCCCACAAGACTTCTACCGCCTGGCCAGGCACGCACAGCCGCCGGAGGGTTCGTCTCTGCGTGAGACCGGCCGCGCCAAACATGAGATCGCCTACCTTATGCACTACCGAGGGCAAAAGGAAACGGCGGAGATGCTCTACACCCTGGCGTTGGCGGATTTGGAGGCAAGTACGGACCGGGATTCGCGCTGGTATTTCGCGCTCGCATCCGTGCTGCGCGACTGGGCTGATCTGCTGTCAGCCGATCCGGATCGTTTGCCGGAGGCATCGCGCCTGCTGCGTCGCGCGACCGCCATCCAGGCGTTTCATGGCCTGCGGCTCGAACTGGCCTACTCCACTGCAACCGCTGCCCGCATTGCGCTGGCCGCCGAACGCTACACCGTAGCGATCGACCGCGCAGTCGATGCCGCCAATCGCTTTGTGCAGTGCGACAACTGGCGCGGCTGGAACGGAGCCCTCCATATCCTCTTCGACAGCCTTGCCGAAACGCGGGAGACTGCGCGCATGCTGAGCCTGGCCAACTTGGCCAAAGAGAAGCTGCAGTTCTCGAACCTGCCCGAGGACCAGCGCGAAGCGCAACGCCAGGCCCTGGCATTCCAGCGGGCAAGGGCGCACTGGATTGCCGGCGAATTGCCGGAAGCGCGCGCGGAGTTGGAATCGATACACGAGGCGGCAGCGAAAAAACAGGAAAAGCCCGACCCGCGCGCAGAGCGCCTGTACGAATTTCTCAGGCTCTCTCCTGCTCCACGAGAGGATGGTGGCGCGGGCGCGTGAATGGCCGGCGGGTGGATAGGGCGTAGAGTATCGAGCAGGATGACGGCGCGCGAACCAGTGCGGATTGGGACGGGAGCTGCAGGTTGGGAGTTTGCTCAGTCGGTCCTCTTTACCGGGCACATGATCGATGCCCCAAATCGCAAGGTGTCCCGCTTCCCTCCCCGGGCTGAGGCCGCGGCACGCGCGGCGATCCGTGAGGCGGTGCTACAACTCCGCAATGGGGGCGGGACGCCGATGGTGGGCATCGCCGGCGGTGCGAGTGGGGGTGATCTACTTTTTCACGAGGTCTGCGCGGAGTTGGGCGTGGCGACGCGGATGCGGCTCGCACTGCCCGTGGAAGAGTTCATTGCTACCTCGGTCGCGCCGGCCGGAGAAGGCTGGGTAGCGCGATTTCGCGAACTGGTGAAGCAACTTGGCCCCAGCAACGTGCGCGTGATGGGCGAGAACGACGGGCGGAAATACGAAGCTACAGAAGACGTTTGGTCGCGCGCGAATCTCTGGATGATCGAGGATGCGGTTGCGCTTGCTCCGCAGCGAACCCTGCTTGCGCTGTGGGACGGCAAGGGAGGAGATGGCCCGGGAGGCACGGAACACCTGGTCAGCGTAGCGCCGAACTACGGAATTCGCGTGGCTCCGCCGATCACGATACAGTCACTGCTCGAATGAATCGCCGTCTAGGGACCAGGCACAAATGTGCGATGAGCTTTATTGCTGCGTGAGCTGCCCTGTTCGGTGAAGGTGTTCTGGACCAACACATCGAGATTGCTGCCGTCCGGGGTCACGCGCACCGATGCGACTCGATTCGTGTCCGGTGAACCTGCTTGATCTGTGAGATTGAAGGTAGCCGTGGCGGCCTGCCCGTCCATCGCGGCGGGCTGCGTACCCCAATCGCACGGAGCCGGCTGACAGGACCCAAAGGCGTGCATGGAAAGGCTACTCCCGGAGCCGGAGATCACCAGAGAGCGAATGGTATCTTCCGCGTTACGACCACCAGCGGCATTTTTCCATGTGCCAACGATGGTGGGGGATGCCGGCGCGTGATGCATGGAAAGGTCGATGCCTGCCGCTGCAACAACCACCACCAAAGCCCCCACTCCAATGATCCATGGAAGATTCGACTTCTTGACTGGCCCCTGGGCGGTCGTCGCAGGCTGATGCGGTGGGGGGAGTTGTACCGGTACTGTGGCGTGGACCGGCTCCTGCACGACTGCCTTGCTGGGGGCAACGTAGCTGTTCAGAGCCTCGATCAAAAGCTGAACGTCCGAGGGCCAGCGCGCATGCGACAACTCGACGCTGTTGCGATGGGAGAAGCTCTTCAGGCTCTCCGGAAGCTGTTCCTGACTGGGCATCCTCGCGCCGTGCACCAGCACGGGGATCACCGGCACCTCGCGCTTTAACGCGGACGCTATCTCGAGCACAACGAAGTCGTTAGGGTCATCCAGGCGCCGCTGGCCGGAAGTGCCGGTGATGGTCGCCCACGTGGGTCCAATGATGGCAAGCAGCACTCCGCAGTCAGCGACGTTTTGCTCGATAGCCTGCACAAAATCGACCCCGGGACGGATGCCGGCCACGTCCATGAAGACGCTTTTGGCCCCAAACTCGCGGGTTAGATCATCGAAAAGCCTGCCCGCCTCGCCCTCGGTGTCATCGCGGCGATAACTGATGAAAATGGGGTTTCCCACGCGCCTCCGTGAATCTTACGGACAGGATAAGCTGTCCCTCGCGTTTCGGCAATTTGCCGGCAGCGCGCAGGGTAAGATGGCGCGCTGACAAACAGCACATCTGTTTGAGTCGAGTGAACAGGGACACGAGTCAGAAGAGAATGTCATTCCAAGGAGGCACGATGGGCGTTCTCGACCTGATCACGATTCTTTTGTGCAGCATGCTGACCGGCAATGAGCTTGCCGTCTCCTGGTTCTTCAATCCTGCAATCTGGCAACTGGAAGATCGACCGCAGGCGACAGCTTTGAGTCTTCTCGCCCGCAGCCTGGGCAAGATTATGCCTTTCTGGTACATACTTTGCCTCATTCTCATCTGCGTAGAGGCATATCTTCGGCGGCACTCGCCATCTCACATCTTCGGCCTTGTCGCAGTAGTGATCTGGCTGGCTACAATCCTGTTCACGGTCACTACGCTCGTGCCAATCAACAATCGGATCGCCGCCTTGACTTCGGCTTCCCTGCCTCCAACGTGGCGGCAAGACCATAAGAAATGGGACAAGCTTCATCGTTGGCGAATATTGCTCCTGGTCATTGCGATCATCTGCATGACCTCAGAAATTTTAGGCCTGGGTTAGAAACCTATTCTTTAGCGACGGACGAAATTTGCACCGGCCCAATGAGTCCCGACGGCAGCAGTGGAGAGTTAGCCTTGTAAGGGTGGATGACCGTGAACGTGTATTTTTCTGCACCCGGCTGCTGATCGCCAATGAGCCGGTTTACCCAGGCATTCGTCACCTTGATGGTCAATTCGTTCGCTCCCGGCTTCAACGCCGACGTGGCGTCCACCCGATACGGAATATGCCAAGCGATTCCCAACGGCTTACCATTTACGGTGACGTCGGCCAGATTCCTGACATCGCCTAAGTCGATCCAGAGATGCGCGCCGGGCTTGAACCAATCGGCGGGCGCCTGGATCGTCTTGGTATAGGTGCCGACACCGGAAAAATACTTCACGCCGGCGTCCGCGTTGTCGCTCCACGACGCTAGTCTGTCCAAGGTTGTCGACGGCGGGGCGCCACGATCGGGTTGGAAGCTCACCTTCCAGGATCCTTCGATCGTTTCCAGTTTGGTTTCCATCATCTTGGGAAGTGTTCGCGAGTCAGCCTTGGCGGGCTTGCGAAAGACGACGAAGACCGTACCCCAAGGCTCAAGATGAAGCGGCACAGTCGTGTGCCCTCCAGAGGTACTGTAGGCAGCATCTTCAATCAAACCGGTATCGGCATGCCACAGTTCCGGAGCTTTGCCCGTAACTCGAAAATCCGCGTCGACTTGCTCATCGCGATCGGTTCGGTTGTCGACGTAATAGAGATCGCCGTCGGATAGTCTGCGGTGTACGAAAATGATATTGGTATCGCTCTCCGGCTTGGTGTAGTTGAAGTCCGGCTCAATCTTGAGCGCCGGTAAGACCTCGGCGAGTGTTTGGCCGGCATACACCTTGCCCTTGCCTACGCTGTGCTCGCCGCTGCCAGATCCCCAAAGCTCGTCGGCGATGCGCTGGAACTCTGCCGCATCGTCAGCCAGGCTCGGGGTATTCACAGGTTTTGGACCCACCACCACTGCGCCCTGATTTACCAGTGCACGAATGCTTCGCAAGACCGGCAACGACATGTGGACGCTGTACGGATCAAGCGCAAGCACGCGATAGCTCATGCCGCTCTCCGTCGTGATGTTGCCGTCCTTGACTGCGAACTTATGAATCAAAGCATCGGCGTTGACATAATCGAAGCCATAGCCGGCCGGCACATCGGGAGACTTGTCCGCAAAGATCGCGGTAACATTAGAGTCCTCGCCATAAAAGTAAAGAACATCCGCGCCGAAATGGCCCTGCTGCAGCAAATATGAACTCCGGGCCAGGTAGGTCACCCAGGGAGCGGCCTCTTCGGCCCAGGTTTCGTTGCGCGTGAACCATTGCCCGAACGGTCCGAGGCCTAAGCCTGGGACTTTGCCAACTAACGGCTGGTGCACCGAGGTATGGATGACGAAACGATTGATGCCCTCGGCTAGTTCCTTATCCGCGGTTGGCTTCAGCGTCTCCGGCGACCAGGCCCAGGGCGCATTGATCGCTGTCATGGACTCGGCGGCCGCAATGTTTTGCCCGTAGATATGCGCCACGGATGCGGATTCGCGGTCGTCCGCGTTGTAGCCATACTGCTCTTTGTTCACCCCGGGACTTTGCGTCCACATTGCGCTCATCGGGACTTCGTTCAGTTTCTTCACCTCCATGCCATCGGCGATGAAGGCGCGACCCTCTTCATGAGATTCGCCGTAGTGGCCCATTCCGTGAGCATGAATGGATGCCTCTACCTGCCCATAGTGCTCATCCGCAGTCAGGTCTGCGATGGTCTTCCGCAGGTCCCATAGAAACGCGTCGCTGGCCTGGGCACTTTCCACTACGTGCCCGGTCAGCACCGGCATCCACGGCCGGGGATCATAGCCGCGCCGCTTGGTGAACTCCGCGATCATTTCGTCAGTCCAATTTTGCGCACCTGCTTCCCAGCTATCCGTGATCACGTACCTTACGCCGCGCTTACCCATCAGGCTGTCGCTCACGGTGTTCTTGTAGGTATCAAGGTAGTGGTCCATGTAATTTCTTACATAGGTGCTGTTCAGCTTGTCTACTTCGAGGCCCGTGGCCTCTTCGGTTGCCGGATGGTTCGTGATGCCGAGCAAAGAATAGCCAAAGCGAAGCACCACCCAGTTCCCTGCCGGAGGAGTCCAGTCCAAAGTCCCATCGGGGTGCATCTTAGACGTAAGATCCACCACGTCCTTCTTCCGGATCGCATCCGCAGCGGTTACATTTGCCGTCGCGAACTGGTAAAGGTCAGGCATAGGGTTAAATGCCGCCTTCTCTTCAAAACGATTCACCCGCGCTCCGGAATGGAGGACCAGTTCGGCAATTTGATAATCCTTGGGAGGCGGCGGAAAATGAATGCCCCCTTCGCCTGTATCCATGTTGGCAAAGGGATTTGGGCCGGCGGGAAGGGTCTTGAAGGTAAGACGGAAGAACTTTGCCGTGACCGGCTCGAAGGAAACTGTATGCTCGGTCGCTCCTCCCTTGGGAACGTCGGCGACGATGCGGAAAGTCACTCCGTCGTCGCTCGCTTCCAAAGCTTTGCCACTGTCTCCACCCGGAGGCAAAAAGGCGTCGAAGGGATTTTTTCCCCCTAACGCGATGGTGAAAGCGCGGATGGTTTGCGGTTGCGGGAACTCCCACTGGATCCAGGACGTCTCTCCCTCCGGAGCGATGGGGAGCAAGGCGAACTTCGACAGATCTCCATCATCGAGCAGCGCGAAGTCCGGGCTGCCGCTGCTGGCGGTTTCCTTGGCGTGCAGCTGTGAAAAGGGCACGTCGCTGGCAGGCACACGGTACGCAATGACTGCCGTATCCGCGTAGTACTGAGGGATCTTTGGCCCCCCGCCCATCATTGCCCCTGCGTCCTCGATGCCCAGGTTCTGAAACGCGCCGGTGTTCGTTGGGGGTGACGCCAGCTTTCCGGTAAACGGAGTTGCGCCCTCGATCCGGGTCTCGCTCCACACATACTTTTTCATTCCCTGGGACGCCGGGACCCATGGGCCGCCGGTCTCGCTCCAGCCGGGAGAACCGGCAATTGCTTCTTCCAGGCCCAACTGGTCGGCCAGTTTTGTCGCGTAAAGAAATGCTTCTTTCCAATCCGGTGTCATGTAAGCGAGCCGTTTTGGCACCACAGGCGGCGTTCCCAGGGCGGCATCGAAGTTTTGAAAACCGCCAAGCCCCACACGGTGCATCCACTCCAGGTCCAGCTTGATGCCTTCCTGGGTGATGTTGCCGTTCATCCAATGCCACCAAACACGCGGTCTTGCCCCATTTGGAGGATCCTCGAATCCGCTGCGCAGGGGATCAGCGGAGTGCTGGGCAATGGCTGCTCCCCAACCCAACAGTAGCAATGTTGCGATACCCCATGACAGCTTTTGCCACGGACCGAAATGCCTGGTTTTCTTGGTCTCGCTCATCGTGCAATCTCCTGCCGCATATCAACCTGCCAGCGCCGAGGAGCATACCATGCAGAAATAAGTTCCCGAAAGGAATTTGTGTTTTGAGAATCGCCCCGGGGACAGAAACCGCAGCGAGTATTTCCGCGAGTGCTGTACAGCTATTCCGAACAGCGCGGCAACCCTGAGGGCCTCAGGCGCTGCCTACGGAATCGTTTCACCCTCGGAATTGAAAATCATAGTTGACATCGACGGGCTTCAGGATGGAAACTCTTGCTCTATTGCAATGCCTTACCAATTGCCCCCGCCAATTGGCACATTCGGACGCCCACGACCGTCTGAAGAGTTACATGGTGGGACGTCCGCTGAGCGAAATTGATTTCGCAGACAGGGTGACTTATGGCACAGGATTTGGAAGGCGCCGTCTCCCAGGCGCTGGATCAATTCAGGATTGAACTGCCTTCCTGGGGCTTCGCGAACACCGGGTCCAGGTTCGGGAAATTCATGCAGGCTGCGGCAGCAACCAACCTCGCCGAAAAATTCAACGACGCAGGCATGGTCCACCAGCTGACCGGAGCATGTCCAACCGTCGCCCTGCACGCCATTTGGGATCTGCCCAACGGGCTGAAGGACGTACCCCACGTAGAAGAACTAGCCAGAAAGTGTGGAGTGGTCGCAGGGTCGATCAACCCCAACGTCTTCCAGGGGCAGGAGTACAAGTTTGGCGCGGCGGGAAATCCTGACCCGGCGATACGCAAACAGGCGCTCGATCACCTATTGGACTGCGTGGCGATCGCGGGCAAACTGCACTCCCGCGATGTGGCTCCGTGGTTTCCTGATGGATCTAGCTATCCCGGAACACAAAACATGCGTCACCGCATCGACTGGTTCGAGCAAACCCTGCAAGCGATGCACGCTGCGCTGAGTCCATCGCAACGATTGCTGGTTGAGTACAAGCCCTTCGAGCCCTTCTTCTACCACACCGATATCGCCGACTGGGGAATGGCGCTGCTGCTAGCCAAGACAGCCGGGCCGCAAGCGCTCGTGCTGGTCGATACCGGGCATCATTACCAGTCGCAAAACATCGAGCAAATTGTCGCTTGGCTGCTGCGGGCAAAGATGCTGGGTGGCTTCCACTTCAATGACCGGCGCTACGCGGATGATGATCTGACCTTGGGCTCAATCGACCCCTACCAGGTCTTCCGCATCTTCCACGAGATTCGCAACTACGAATGGGAAACAGGCGCCCAGGTGGACGTAGCCTTCATGATCGACCAGAGTCACAATCTGAAAGGCAAGATGGAAGCCATGGTCCAGACCGTGTGCACGGCGCAGGAGATCTTTGCCAAGTCGGCGCTGGTGGATCATGCGCGGCTCTCGGTCCTGCAGAACGAGTGCAAGCTGGTAGAGGCAGAGGAGCTCTTCCGCGGAGCCTTCTGGAAGGATGTGCGGCCCATTCTTAAGGACTGGCGGCGATCGAAAGGACTACCTGAAGATCCGCTTCAAGCGCTGCGCGAGAGCGGTTATGTGGAACAGATCAGCAAAGAACGCGCGGCCGCCAACCGGGACGCGGTTGCGACCTACGCCTGAGCCGGTTAAGGCAGTTTCGCAATTACTGTGGACTGATAAAGATCGCGAGGTGTGGTTTTCCTTGGGAGAAAACCACGAAAGGGCCTATCGCTTCCCGGATTTCCTGCAGCGCGGCAGTAGTTGAGAGAAGCGATGTGCGGCTTTCTTCACGGAAAGCCGCATGCAGTTCGGTGGCCCCACAGAGATTCACAGGAAATCCGGGTTCGGTCTACACCAATTGCGAAACTGCCTCAACGTACCTTGAGGTAGTTTCCGTAGCCCACCACCACCGTGGAGCCGACCAGTAAAAACAATCCAAGAGCGACCAGGCTCTTTGTGCGCCTGCTTGTCCCCTTCCATTCGTGGAGGGCCACTCCCCATAGTGTGGCGAAAATGATGATGCTCGCCATGTGCAGGGTCCAACTGGAAAAGTCGTACTTGCCCATCTTGGTCTGCCCCATGGAGTAGAAGAAGAATTGGAAATACCAGATCACCCCGGCAAGCGCAGCAAGGATGTAATTCTTCACCAGCGTCTCAGCGGTGAGGGGCGAGGCCGGATCCACTTCGATCAGTGTTTCTCCAACAGTCTTCGCCGCGCCCATCGGGTTGACCCCTGGAGCGCCGGCAAACTGCGCCCACGAGTGATTCTTCACGATCAGAAAAATCGACCAGAGAAAGTTGGTTGCGAAGCCGCCCCAGAGAACCACAACCAACACGGGAAGATTCTGCCAGAGATCAAGCCGATGATGAGCCATCAGCTGCCGTTGTGCGATTTCTGCGATGGGCTTGCCCGCGGCCAATCCATAGGCGAAACAAGAGCTCATGACCCCGGCGAAGATGGCCACAGCCAGTCCTTTCGCGAAGGAGTAGTCGCGCTCTCCCGCTTCTGCCCGGTCTTCGGTAGTGATTTCATGCTCCTTCGAGTAGCCCGCCAGGCCGCTGACCGCGATGGCCAGCATGCACACGCCGACTCCGGCCAAGATCACCTGCCCGGAACTCTCGTGCAGGATAGATGACATCTGGCCGCTGAAAATCGGCGGCATCAGGGTGCCAAAGGCGGTGCAGAAGCCGAGAGCAATGGCATACCCCAGGGCAATGCCCAGGTAGCGAATCGCAAGACCGAAGGTGAGGCCGCCTACTCCCCACATCACGCCCCAGAAACATGCATACGTAGTGCTGCTGGATGGCGCAGCTCGAAGAACATCGAAGAGATTTGGTACCAGCAGCAGAGCAAGCACCATCGGCGCGAGGATCCACGCCGCAAAGCCTTGGATGATCCAGTAGATCTCCCATGACCAGCGCTTGATGCCACGGAAAGGAATGAAATTGCTGGCCGAGGCGAGGCCGCCGATCCAGTGATACACCACCCCTATAAACGGATTCGGACCCACGTCCACCTCATTTGAGCCGCTTGAGCAAACGCACCCATCCTACTCGAACCGGGGAACTACTGTGAAATACTTGGTCTATTGAATTCAAAATCCGGGCCGACCATGTATCGCTCCTCATTCTTCTCGCGACAGAGAGCATTCCATCGGCATAGGATGAGTGGCCTTGGAAAACATTTGCCCTATTGGTTCGTAGGGCAAATGGTCATCGGCCGTCAGGAGATGCAGCATGTCTTTGCAATATCTCACCGATCTTTGGGATGAGAGCCACGCCAGGACTCTCGATCCGCCAGCCCTCTTGCGCTACCGTTCCAACCTGTTGGGATCGGACCTGCGCATCACCAACTTCGGGGGGGAAACACCAGCTCGAAGCTGGATGAAACCGATCCATTGGACGGACAGAAGAAGCCCGTGTTGTGGGTTAAGGGCAGCGGTGGCGACCTGGGCAGCATCAAGGTCGAAGGCTTTGCCACCCTCTATCTGGACAAGGTGCTGGCGCTGGCCAGAATTTATCGGGGCGTGGAACTGGAAGACGAGATGGTCGGCATGTATCCGCTCTGCACCTTCGGCAACAATCCCGTCGCGGCTTCCATCGACACCGCGCTGCATGCCTTTCTCCCCTTCCCGCACGTCGACCATCTTCATCCGGACTGGGGAATCGCGCTGGCTGCCTCGGCAAACGGTAAGGAAAAGATGGATGAGTTCAATCACCAATTCGGCCACAAGATGGTGTGGATCCCGTGGCAGCGTCCGGGCTTCGAACTCGCCATGATGCTGGAGCGCGCGGTGAAGGCAGTGCCAGGTTGCGATGGAGTCGTACTCGGCGGCCACGGCCTTTTCACGTGGGGAGACACCCAGCGTGCATCGTACCTCAACACCATCACCATCATCGACCAGATCGGCCAGTTCATCGAGAGCCATCGCGCGCGGAGAAACAGCCAGTCCTTTGGCGGCGTGAGGTACGCTCCACACCGGGAACGGCAGAAGATTGCCAACAAGTTGATGCCCTTCCTGCGCGGTAGCGTCTCGACCCAGCAGCGCATGATCGGCAACTTCACGGATATCCCCGAAGTGCTGGACTTTGTTAACTCGCATTCGGCTGCGAGGCTCGCCTATCTCGGCACCAGTTGCCCGGATCATTTCATCCGCACCAAGATTCGTCCGCTGCTGGTGGAGTGGGATCATTCTGCGGATCCATCCCACATTCAGTCCGCGGCGAAGACGGCGATGGAGAAATATCGCAGCGAATATGCCGACTACTACAAGAAGCATGCCTTGAAAGACTCACCTGCGATGCGGCATGCGAATCCAACCGTCGTGCTGGTGCCCGGTATCGGCATGTTCAGCTTCGGCAAGAACAAGGCGGAAGCCCGCATCACGGGCGAGTTTTATGTCAACGCCATCCACGTGATGGAGGGCGCCGGGCATCTGGATGAAGGCAATTGTCCGCCGATCCTGCCGCAATCCGGCCCTGCGGCCGATACCAGCGCCTTCCAGGTCCACGACAACTACGTGGCATTGCCTCCGTCCGAAGCCTTTCGTATCGAGTACTGGGCGCTCGAAGAAGCCAAAATACGCCGGCAGCCGGCAGCGAAGGAATTGAGTGGCCGCATAGTCCTGGTGGTCGGCGGAGCCAGCGGGATTGGCCGCGAAGTAGCGCTCATGGCTGCGGAACGCGGGGCGCATGTGGTCGTTGCCGACCGCGAACTCGGCGCTGCCGAGAAAGTTGCCGGCGAAACCCAGGCAATCGTGGGCCGTGAAAACGCGATCGCGGTCAAGATCGATATTCGTGATCGCGGGGCAATTCAGTCAGCACTCAATGCGACCATCGCGGCTTTCGGCGGCATCGACATCCTGGTGAATACCGCGGCGCTCTTTCCCTCCTCGCCTGACGGCTCCATCAGCGACGTTCAGTGGACATCGACGCTGGAGATCAATGTCACCGCCAATTACTTGCTCGCGGATGAAGCCGCCAAGGTCTTCGACACCCAGGGAATCGAAACCAGCATTGTGCTCACCAGCTCGGCAAATGCGGTGGTGGCCAAGCGCGGCAGCGAGGCCTACGACGTAAGCAAAGCAGCCGTCAGCCACCTGATTCGCGAGCTGGCTGTCACGCTTTCGCCCAAAGTGCGGGTCAACGGCATCAGTCCGGCGACGGTCGTCAAGGGCTCGACGATGTTCCCGCGTGATCGTGTAAAGGCGTCGCTGGCAAAGTACAACATTCCGTTTCCAGAGTCTTCTTCCGATGAGGAATTGCGGACCTTGCTGGCGCAGTTTTATGCCAAGAGGACGTTGACCCATCAGCCCATTGACCCCAGAGACTGCGCGGCAGCGATTCTCTTCCTGGGAGGCCCCCAGGCACGCTGCACCACCGGCCACCTGATCCCCATCGACGGAGGACTGACGGAGGCCTTTCTCAGATGAGCCCAGAAGACCGGCGGGCGCTGATTGCTATTGATCTTGGTGCAGAAAGCTGTCGTGTGTCCCTTCTGCGGTGGCGCAATGGTGTACCGCAGATCGAGCTGGTTCACCGCCATGCCAATGGACCGGTGAGCCTGCATGGTGAGCTGCGCTGGGACCTGAAGCAGATTACGCAGCAGCTTGATATCGGCCTGCGAAAGAGCGCGGAGATCGCAAGCGAAGGCGTGCGCTCGATCGCGGTCGATGGTTGGGCAGTGGACTATGTGCGCTTGAATCAACGAGGCGAAGCCATCGCCGATCCTTTTTGCTATAGGGACGAACGGACTATTCCGGCGCAGGCAGAGGTCTTCAGGCTGATTTCGCAACAGCGGCTGTGGTCCATCACCGGCATTGGGATGGGACGCCTTAATACGCTCTACCAACTGTTCGCGGAAAAGCCGGAGTTGCGCGACAAGCCATGGGTGAATCTGCCGGAGTACATCCTGCATCGCCTTGGGGGTCGCGTGGTATCGGAATATACCAACGCAACCCACAGCCAGCTGGTCGATGCGGAGAAGCGTGCCTGGTCGCCGGAGATTTTTGCAGCGACGGGCCTGATACAGGCCGCAGCGCCTCCGCTCGTTACCCCCGGCACCGTCGTGGGCAGGTTGAGGGGAGACCATCTCAACATGCGGGGCCTGGAGGGCGTGAAGCTGATCGCGCCCGCCTGTCACGACACCGCTTCCGCCATCGCTAGTATTCCTGACAGCGGAGACGACTGGGTTTACATCAGTTCCGGGACCTGGTCGCTCGTCGGCACACTGCTTAAGCAGCCGATCATCGGAGAACAGTCGACCTCATCGGACTTCAACAATATGGGCGCTGTCGGCGGACGCATTTGTTTTCATAAAGGCGTCAACGCGATGTGGCTTTTGCGCCAGTGCATGACCGAATGGGCTCCGGAGATTGATTGGACGGTGGCTGAGCTAATCCAGGCAGCCGCGCATCTCCCCGCGCCTGCGTATGTGCTGGATGTGGACGACCCGGATTTGCTGTTGCCGGGAGAGATGCCTTCGCGTATCAATCGGCAACTGACTCAGCGCGGATTGCAGAAGTTTGAGGAAGGGGCGGAAGCTGCGCCGGCGATGGTGAATCTCATCCTGCACAGCCTGGCCGCCAAGTATGGAGAAGTTGTGAGTAACCTCGCACGCATCACGGGAAAGAAGTTCAAGCGGATTTATATCGTGGGCGGTGGCAGCCGTAACACCCTTCTCAACCGGCTAACGGCAAACGCGACCGGCCTCGAAGTACGCTGCGGCGCAGTAGAAAGCTCGACCCTGGGCAACTTCGCCGTTCAGCTGGCCGCCCAGGAAAACGCGAGTGTGGATGCTGTAGCAGTGGCGCACTGGGCCGAGCAACTCTCTTCCGCGGTCTTCTAGAGCCACACCACTCGCTCTACGCGACCGGATCTCTCCCCTTGGACAAAGGTCTTCCCCTGCACGGGTGCCCCACGTTCGCCTGAGCGTACGTGGGCCGACGAAGATATGTTTCGACTGCTTTCCCTAGACCCTGATCGGGGCTCCGCCCGTCATTTTCGGCCCAGGTACGCTTTGGCGAACCTGGGGCACCCGTCCAGGGGGAGAATTTATCAGAGGAGAAAGGTCCGTCGGAGGGTACTAACAGACGCGCGCAAAAGGAAACTGTAACAGTTGCGCTACTTTCTCCAGTTGGTTGGATACGTGTCCGATACCAATGGCACAATGATGGGCCGGGCCGTATGAGTTCCAGCTCTCGACGAATTTGCGCGCGCCCAGGGGGAAGCGATACCGGCTGTTGGTGTTCCCGATGGCAAGGTTGGCGCCAGGCACGCTTTCGCCTTCGGCCACGAGGAGCATGAAGCCTGCATTCTTATCCTCAACCACGCTGAGCAGCGTTACGGGCCCGTGTTTCACAGACATCTCGACCGAAAGCCCGGCACCGACTTTGCCGTGATAAACGCGCAGTGGGCGAACCTTGATCTTGTCCTGGGCAATACCAATGTGGCCCGGTCCGTCGTGACCCATCAAGACAAGGTCCGCCGCGAAATCCATCGCATAGTATTCGGTGAACGAGCCGCCAAAACCGAGCAGATCCATGATCTTCATCGCGATCACATTCTTCACTTCATACTCGCCCGCGACCGGCACGCCGTGTCCCGTGAGCATAGAAGCCCCCAAAATAATGGAGCTCATGGTGTCTTCGTTTTCCGCTACCCCAGTTCCCTTCTGGTAGTAGGCAAGCAGGTTGATGTCCCGCTCCTCCAGCAACTGATCGAGTGCGATTGAGGTTCGTGCTGCGCGCGCTAACTCCACTTGAGAGCAGTCTTCGCCCACCTCGAAGAACTCGCGGAAGACCTTGATCCTGGCGTTCACTGATTCATCCGAAAGCCCACGGCGAAGCGCGGTCAACTCGTCTACTTCCAGCATCTCGATGTGAAGATCGAAGCGGCCGCTCACCTGGGTGAGATCAGTCGCGATATCAAGCATGCCGCCGTAGTAATGCCCCATCAGCCCAAGCCGGCTGTGGGCCAAGGTGTTTACCGCCTCGGCCGCACGCAGCCACTTCTCTATTTCGTCCCAGCATTGTGGATCATCATGGAGCATGCCGGTCACCTGGTGGAAAGGAATCTCCAGCCGGCGCAAAACATTGGCAATCTCCGGCACCGGGCAGGCGCTGCAATAGGCTAGCCATTCACCGGTCATCGCCGTGCGGTCGTTCATGGCGTTGAATTGCTCGTAATCAATGGCTGCAGCGGGCTGCAGGTTCAGCAGAATCACCGGCAGCTTCGCGCGCTTAATGATGGGAAGGACGGTCGAGGAAAGAGCATAGGTAGTGACATACACCAGCAGCAGATCGAGATCCTGCGTCCGGCATAAATGGCCGGCTTCTACAGACTTCTCCGGCGTATCCACCAGGCCGAGATTGATAATCGTCCGCTTGTCGCCCGCTATCTTATTCTCAAGCGCACGCAGGTAGCCGATGAGCCGCTCTTCGAGTCCTGCGAATTGGGGCCAATAGGCATCGAGGCCTATTCCGGCGACGCCCACCCGAAGCAGCCTGCCCGTACTGTTCATCCGATCTGCCATTTGTTGCCACCAGCTTACAGCACCAACCCGTCACGGCCGATGCTTGACAGGTGTTTTCGTCTGACAGATTATCGGATGGCTTAACAAAACGAGCACCGGGAGAGATCCGTGCTGAACGGGATGTCAAGACGATCCTTCTGCAAGGCGCTGGCCATCAGCGCCGTAACCAGTTCTGCGCTAGGGCAGGATAAGGTGGCCACTACCGGCACTGCCGCGGAGTGGTCTTACGCGAGCGGGAAGCAATATTCTGACCCGTTTAATCAAGTGGACGTGGATGTGATCGTAACCACTCCCGAAGGGCCATGAAGAACGTGTGCCCGCCTTTTGGGCGGGTGGATCCACCTGGCGCGTGCGCTACGCTCCTCCGGTGGCTGGAACATACCGGCTTCGTTCGGTGTGCAGCGACACGGCCAACAAGGATCTACACAACGTCACTTCAGCACTGCAGGCCGAAGCGTACACCGGCGAGAACCCGCACTATAAAAATGGCGTGCTCAAGGTTGCGCAGGACCGGCGGCACTTTGAATATGCCAACGGAACCCCCTTTTTCTGGCTGGGGGACACGTGGTGGATGGGTCTGTGTAAACGCCTCCGCTGGCCAGACGATTTTGAAACGTTAACCGCCGACCGCCTGCAGAAGGGCTTTACCGTAGTCCAGATCGTGGCCGGACTTTATCCGGACATGGAGCCCTACGATCCACGTGGAGCCAACGAGGCAGGATATCCGTGGGAACCCGATTTCGCGCGCATCAACCCGGCCTACTTCGATATGGCTGACGTGCGTATTCAATATCTGGCGGATCATGGCCTCGCCGCATGCGTCGTAGGATTTTGGGGCTACTTTATCCCCCGCATGGGCATGGGCAAGGTCAAGCAACATTGGCGCTATCTGGTGGCTCGTTGGGGCGCCTATCCTGTCTTCTGGTGTCTGGCCGGTGAAGGCACCATGCCCTACTACCTCTCCAAGACCAAGGAGCAGGATGCGGAGACACAGAAGCAGGGGCTAACTGAACTCGCGCGCTATGTGCGCACCATCGACCCCCATCATCACCCCATCACCATCCATCCTTCGAGCAGCGCGCGCCTGTGCGTGACGGATCCTTCGCTGCTTGATTTTGACATGCTGCAGACCGGTCATAACGATCGGCAGAGCGTGCCCAACACGATCGAAAGGGTCCAGGCCTCGCTCGCGGCGAGTCCGCAGATGCCAGTGCTGATCGGGGAAGTCTGTTATGAAGGCATTCAGGAGGCAAGCCGGCAGGAGGTTCAGCGCTTCATGTTCTGGTCGGCTATCCTGAGCGGCAATGGTGGACACACCTACGGGGCCAACGGGATCTGGCAAGTCAATACTCCGCAGCAACCCTACGGGCTCTCTCCGCACGGCCACTCCTGGGGCGGCCCTCCTTGGAATGTCGCGGCGCAGCTGCCCGGGTCGGGTCAATTGGGGATGGCAAAGAAGCTGCTCATGCGCTACTCCTGGTGGAAACTTGAAGCGAAGCCGGAGATTGTCGAGCCCCACTGGACCAAAGGAGACTACTGGCAACCTTTCGCCGCAAAAATCCCCGGCGAAGTCGCCATCGCGTTCTGTCCTGCATTCACCAAACCTGCGGTCTTCCATCAACTCGAAAGCGGCACCCATAAGGCGTTCTTCTTTAATCCGGCTAACGGGAACGAGCTGCCAATCGGTGAAATTACGCCGGATGCCGATGGCACATGGAAAGTGCCGGAGATTCCCATCTTTCAGGATTGGGTAATCGTGGTTGAGCGCAAAGCATGAACGAAGGAAACTCAGCCCACTCTTTTCGAGTCGGGTTCTCCGCCGACTTTTGTGACCAACAAGGGAAGCCGATCTTCCCGGACCTGGGCTTGTCGCTGCTGGACGCCGTTCCCGCGATCTCGCATGAGTTTCTGCGCGAATATCGCGCCGAATACGCACCCGAGCAACTGGAGAACTACGACGTTGTGATCTCCCTTAAACCAAAGTTCACGGCACAGTCGCTCAAGAAAGCCTCGCGCTTATGCGCCATCGGACGCTGCGGCGTTGGCTACGACAACGTCGATCTGGAAGCGTGCACAGAAAACGGAATCGCGGTCTACATCACGCCCGGCGGTGTGATCCGTCCGGTGGGCGAATCCATCGTGCTTCTCATGCTGGCGCTCTCCCACAATCTCGTCGCGAAAGATCGGCTGGTGCGCCAGGGTCAATGGGCGCAAAGTACGGTTCGCCTCGGCCGCGAGCCACGTCAGCGTGTTGTCGGCACCATCGGCCTGGGCAACATTGCCGCGGAAGCTGTCAGATTGCTGAAGGCGTTCGATATGGCCAGGTTCCTCGCCTTCGATCCTTACGCATCGGGCGAGCGGGCTTCACAACTTGGGTTGGAACTGGTTTCGCTCGAGGAGCTTCTGCGTGCTTCTGACTACGTCCTGGTCAATTGCCCGCTCACCCCCGAGACCCGAGGATTGCTGGGCTATCCACAATTCGCCTTGATGAAGCCAGACGCGGTAATCATCAATACGGCGCGCGGGCCGATCATCAACGAGGCTGCCCTGATCGATGCTCTGCAGAATGGTCGGATCCGAGGCGCGGCTCTCGATGTCTTCGAAAAAGAACCGCTCAGCGCCGATTCGCCGCTCATCAGCATGGACAATGTCATCCTGACTTCGCACTCCATCGCCTGGACAGAGGAGCTATTCCGCGATATGGGGCGCATCGACTGCGAGGGCGCGCTGGCTGTGTATCGTGGTAAGGCGCCGCAGCATGTGGTTAATCCGCAAGTGCTGACGCGCCCAGCGTTTCTCCAAAAGCTGGAAAAATACAAAGCTGCTTTCGCAGCAGGAGAGGGCAATCGATGATCCGCTTTCGCCAGCGGCTGCAGCAAGGAGACGTCGTGATGGGCCAAATGGTCCTGGAGTTATTTACTCCCGGCATCGGTCCTATGCTCGCCGCGTGCGGAATGGACTTCGTGATCTTCGACATGGAACATGGGCGCTGCGATATCACCCTGCTCGCGGAGATGGTTGCGTCCTGCAGGGGCAGCGAGATCTTTCCCATCGCGCGTGTTCCGGATGTTGGGTATGCGCCTCTTTCACGCGTTCTGGATGTGGGCGCCCGCGGGGCCATGGTCCCGCGGGTGGAAACGAAACAGCAAGCGGAAGACATCGTCAGCCAGCTCAAGTATGCGCCGATGGGCAGGCGCGGCGTTGCACTGGGCATCGCGCACGATCTTTACCGGGCGGGCACGGCGGAGTTCTTCGCCCAGGCCAATGAAGAGATTGCCGTGATCCTGCTGTTGGAGACGGAAACTGCTTTTCAAAACCTGGACGAGATCGTAAGCGTTC
Organism: uncultured Acidobacteriaceae bacterium; assembly: GCA_963743365.1. Lineage (GTDB taxonomy): Bacteria > Acidobacteriota > Terriglobia > Terriglobales > Acidobacteriaceae > PALSA-350. The sequence goes on along the minus strand of CAVUQE010000028.1, from coordinate 137,005 downwards.
CCGGCATCGACGTCGCCTGGGTGGGGCACTACGATTTAACCGTCTCGCTGGGGATTCCGGCGCAATTTGAGCATCCGCGGTTTCTCGCCGCCATGGATGCGTTGGTCGCTGCTTGTCGCCGGCATGGGGTTGCTCCAGGCTTCCTTCCGGCTTCGCCTGAATTGGCCGCGCATTGGATCGGCAAAGGCTTCCGTGCCATCAGTCTGGGCAGTGACATTGGCGTATACCTCGATGGCATGCGCAGGTTTCGTGATCATGTGACCGCAAAAAAATGAAAACCGATTTCATCGCTCATCGCGGCGCGTCGCTCGTATCACGACGTCCTCTTTGAAGGCGGGCAACGTCAACGCGCTCTTACCGCCGCCCTTAACTTCGATTGCCGGAGAATACTGACCTGCACTCGGAGAATAGAGCCGAACGTCGTAACTGCCTGGCGGCAACGAAAGTGAGACACTTCCGGCAATCGCTTCGCCTGCTGCCGGATCGCCCACCTCACGCGAGTCAGCCAAATAAGCTACATAGTCGCGCTCGCCGGCTGACAGGCTCGAAACGGTCAGATGCTGGGGATAGCTCGCGATCCAGTCCGGCGCAAGCTTGGCGTGGATGTAATCAAACGACGTCATGAATTCTGACAGGTACTGCATCCAAGTACGGATCCCGCGCTGGGATGCCGCGGTCCCGCGCTCGCTGCCTACGGTGATCGAGAAATCGATGTAGTCATAATGGCAACGGCTCAGCAGTGCCGTCCACGCACGCTTGCGGTGGATGGTCCATCCGGTCGTATCGCGATACATGCTCGCGGTATTGTCTTCGTCGAGGACCGTAGGCTTCGGACGTGCATCCGCATCCCGGCAAAAACTCGCCACTTGGTCCAACATCAACTCCTTCGACATGAAGTTGCCCATCTCGTAAACCTTTCCATCGAAGAGCGTGTTGGGCAGCGGATGGTCATTGACGATGTCAAAGGTTTTGCCGGCAAAGGTGGCGTCCATCGGAAAAGCATTTTTGGCGCCATAGGTGAAGGCTTGCTGCCCGGAAAGCAAATGCGGACGGTTGAGGCGTCGCATCTCATCGCGCAAAACACGAGCCATCTCCTCTTGCCACGCGTCCACATCGGCCGGAGATGCATGTCCAGCAAAGCCTCCGCCCGGCTCATTGCAGATTTCGTAGTACACATTGTCGTAACCGGCGGTCTCCTGGATGATCTTGCGCGCATACTCGCTCTGCCTGCGCACCAATTCGGGATCCTTGAGCGAGATATAGTCCTGCCAGGCAATGGCTCCCACGTGCTGTAAGTTGTTCTCCGCGCGAAACGGGTTGAGGGCCCAGGTATCGTTGGAATAGGTGTTACTGAAGACCGTCAACTCGACCACAATTCCTTTCTGAGACGCGAGATCTAAAAAGCGATGCAGCCGTTCAAAAAACTCCGGATTCCACTTGTCCAGGTCGTAGGCAGGCTCGCCATCGAGGGCTTTGGCTGGACCACTGCGCACAAAGGGTGAAATGTAGTCGGGCGATTCCGGCTTGCAAGGAGAGGAGGGATTGCGCGCGCTTTGCAGCTCGCGATAAAGCAGAAAGGTCCGGGTCATGGTCATCTTATGCTCAGCAGCGTCGGTGAGATATTTCTCGTAGTCGAACGGTCGATTGATGACCGAGCCGTAGTGCTCCGAAGCCGAGATCAACACCAGGGGCTTTCCCCGGAACCATAAGTACTTAGGGTTATCGGGTGCGATTTTGACCGCATCCTGAGCGTGCGCCGCCCCCGCCACAGCCATCGCAGCCACCGCAAAGAGAAACACTTTCAAACAAAGATTTCGACCGATCATGCCAACTCCGAGATGAAACTGTTTTCCCATTGATAGGGCAGCGTGGACAGATTTGCCCTACGACGCACGCGGACCTGGAAACCGCCCCTGGAGCCGGACCCTGGCAATGATACGCAAAGTTTTGCCGGCTGCAACCCAGTTCACGAAACCGCGCCTCGCTCCGGAGCCTCTCACCAAGGACGAATGGCCGGCCCTGGAATCCGTGTCACCTGGACACTCCTGGCCTTCCCAGCGGCAGGCCGTCCAGGTGGAAATCTTCAAATTCCAATGAGAAATATCTTTTCTCTTGACATTGCTGATTTCCGCCCTATATCTTCCGGCCCGTAATTACTCATGACACTTTGCGGTGTTGCTAAGGAAGGGTGTCCGGGAGCCACGCCAACGTTCCGGCCCCTAAGCGACGCAAGACAAACGGGGAAAGTGGGAGGCTCTAGGGCAGCCCGCTCTGGCGGTCGATAGCCACTTTTGGGAGGAGGACGTAAATGCTATTGAGAAGGGTTTGTCTCTTCTGTGTTTTCGCCGTTGCAATGGTAAATATGGCTTTCGGGCAAACGGGAGCCAGCGGCACAGTCCTCGGAACCATCACCGACACCAGCGGCGCCATCCTTCCTAACGTCAAGATTACTGTCACCAACACGGCAACCAATGCCACCTTCAACACAGAGTCCAATACTGCAGGAGACTTCACCGCTCCAGCGCTACCCCCTGGCAGCTATACGGTTACAGCGCAGATCGCCGGCTTTGCAAAATCTGTGACCGCCCCCTTCACACTGACGGTTGACCAGAAGGCCCGCATCAATTTGTCCCTCAAGCCTGGCGCGGTGACGGAAACGCTCGAAGTAACAGCGCAGGCAGTGACCCTGGATACAGACACAGCCGCATTATCCCAGGAAATGTCCGGGGAGCAGGTGGCTGACCTTCCGTTGAACGGGCGCAACTTTATGCAACTGCTGTTGGTCGGCGCAGGCGCGGTTACCGTGGGCGGCGAGCAAGGCACGATGCGCCAAGGTGAAGGCAATGCCGTGAGCATCAATGGCGGCCGCCCCGAGGGAAACAACTACACCCTGGACGGGCTGGTAAATACGGACCAGGCCATGATGACTCCGGCCGTGATTCTTTCCCAGGACGCGATCGGGGAATTCAAGGTGCAGAGCGGTATCTACCCCGCCGAGAACGGGTTCGGCGCCAGTCAGATCAACATCGTCAGCAAGGGCGGAACCAATTCGCTCCACGGGTCGATCTACGAGTCAAACCGCAATAATGCCTTTGACACCTCGCCGTTCCCCACCGCGACCGATGTCATCGCCGGGGTAAAAACCGAAAATCCAATTCTGCATTTGAACCAGTTTGGGTTTGTTGCCTCTGGTCCCGTATATATTCCGAAGATTTACAACGGGCGTAACCGGACCTTCTGGATGGCCAATTACGAAGGCTGGCGTATGAATAACGGGGCCCGGGTAGAAAACGTCGTTCCCACCCCGGCGGAATTGTCAGGCGACTTTTCGCAAGCGACCTATCCGGCGGTGAATGGCCTGCCTGGAGGTCCGCTGCCTGCGTATGGAACCCCCACCTGCACCGCGGTGCTTAACGCGGGCTACGACTGCTTGCCGGCGGACCCAAATACCGGGTTGAATGATTGGGGAACCCAGGTTCCGGTGGCCGCGCAGACAGCTCGGATCGGGCTGGTGGCAATTGCCAACAATTTCTGGTCAAAACCGAATGTTCCCGGCAACCAAGCCGAAGGCGTAACCAACTTCATCACTAATATTCCCGGGCCACTCACCATGAACCAGCAGACCTACCGGGGAGATCAGCTCCTGGGCAAATGGGGAAATGTGTTCGGGCGATACACCCACGCCAAATACGTCAACAGTACGCAATACAACTCCGGATCGATCGACTACGGTATCGAGCAGTATTTCCAAACCGAAGACGCTTGGGAGATAGGTCACACCATCAGTCTCGGTTCCAACAACGTAAACAACTTCCGTTTCGGCAAGCTGACCGCCGACGCACCGGAGGGTTCGGCTGCTCCACCCGCCTCCGTGGTCAGCGCGCTGGGTGAAACGGGCGTCTTTACCACCTTCGGGCCCCTGCAGCAGACGTGGCCCAATGTTGGCTTTGGGACTGGCGGTTTCTCGAGCGGTGGCGGCCCTGTCAACTCCTACAGCGGGTCGAATAATCCCAACTGGGAGTTCGCCGATTCCTTCAGCACCGTCCATGGAAAGCACACCATCGGCTTGGGCATCGACTACCGTCACTGGCACCTGGTTCGCAACCTCGACGATGACTTTTACGGCGACTGGACGTTCAGCGGCAAATCCGCCCCCATCAACACCATCACTTGCCCCAACCCCGCGTCGCCCATCAACGGTGGGCAACCCCTGTGCGGCACGGGCAATGCCGTCGCCGATATGCTGACAGGTTTTTACAACGCAGTCGGTGGATTTGTACCCGGTCCCCTGAGTCCGACAACCCAGGCCGGTAACCCACAGGACCACGTCTTCAGCTACCTTGGGCCTTATGCACAAGACGATTGGAAGATAACCCAGAAGCTCTCTATCAACTACGGCCTGCGTTGGGATTTCCGTGCCGCGGCCTATGAAGCCCAAAACCATTTCTTCTGGCTCGACGTGACCAACCCGCAAGGCGGCCTTTGCTACGCGGATCCGAATTTGACCACCGACGGAGTTGCGCCTGGAGTTGGCATCAATGGCGGCCCAATCCTCCGCTACTGCGGAAAGGATCCCCATCCCGGACAGAAGACGCCCTTTGCCCCTCGCTTCGGCGTGAACTACCGGGTGGATGACAAGACCGTTGTCCGCGGCGGCTACGGCATCTTCTTCGATTCCTTTGAAGGGCGCGAAATCGATGACTCGGCGGATATCTTTCCGTATAGCATCCGCAACAATCTCACCCCCACGACTGTTGGCGGCACTCCCAAGTTAAGCAATCAACTGTTCCCGGCTCACAGCACACTCGGGCCCTTCCCTGAAGACACGCTGTCGTTCATCGCAGTCATCGAGTCGGAGAATCCGATCGATCCCTATGTTCAGTCCTGGACCCTCTCTGTGGAGCGTGAGCTGGCAAGAAACACGACGCTCGAAGTGAACTACATCGGCACGCACGCGGTTCATCTGCTCGATCGCCACAATATCGCGCAGCCGTACCCAATTGCTAATTCCAGCCTGGCGTTCTGCGAGGCGCAAGACCCGGTCACCGGGCAGCTATATCAACATCACCCAGGCGCCTTGCACCGTGGTGAGCCGGTTGCCTTATCCGAATTTCAATGGGTTTTACATCGACAGCGACTTCCACGGTTACTCCAACTACAACGCGGGCAACGTCAAGTTCGAGCATCGCGCCGGCAATACGGCCATCACCGCGATCTACACCTGGGCCAAGAGCATGGACGATAAGTCGGCGGCAGCCGGCGTGGGTTCTACTGGATCGGGCTACCAGGGCTTCGAGAACAACCATGACCCGAACCTGGACTATGGACCTTCTGACTTCGATGTAGATCACAGGTTCGTGGCCAGCTATATCTATCAACTACCGTTTGGCCGGGGGAAGCGCTTCGGCGGCGGAGTCAACCGGGCGGAGGATCTGGCGATTGGCGGCTGGCAGGTGACCGGCATCACCACCTTCCAGACCGGCTTCCCCTACAGCATTACGGCGAACGATATTCAAGGCCTGAACGATACCCAGTTCGAGCATGCGAATATTGTGCCGGGCTGTCAGATTCATAGCAGTCTCACGCAGAGGTTCCAGCGCATTAATACGGCCTGCTTTACCCAGCCGGCGCTGGGGACTTACGGAAACACGACGCGGAACTTCCTGCGCCAGCCGGGCATTAACAACTTTGATATGGGTTTCGGCAAGACCTTCGACATTTGGGAGCGCCTGAGATTCGCGCTAAAAGTGGATGCCTTCAACATCTTCAACCATCACCAATACGCCGGCGATGTGGGCGGGTTGTTGGTGGCTGGATCGGGAGGCAACACTGCCATTGATAATGCCGTAGGTGATTCGAAGTTTGGCCTTATTACTCAATCCTCGACGGCCCGCGTCATTCAATTCAGCGGGAAGCTTACTTTCTGAGCCGAAGAGCGAGATACGGCTACCACCTCCGCCACGCCTCAACAGCGTGGCGGAGTTTTCTGGGGCAGGATATACACTGGAACCGTTCTCATGCCTTGTTCTCATTTTCGGACAGATGAGAACGGTTCTACGACGATGATTGGCTCACAATTGAAACGCTGGCGATTACAACTGGGTTCGGTGTTGATCTTCTCGTGCGTTCTTCCCTTGGCGGTTTGGGCACAGGGGACAAATCAGGACGCAGAAGAACAACTTGCGGAAGCGGGCCAGCAAGCACTTGCCGCAGGTCAATATGCGGTCGCGCGTACGAACTTCGAGAAGCTGGCAAAGCTGCAGCCCAGCATTGCCGAGGTGCATGCCACCCTCGCCGTCATCGACTTCAAGCTTCGTGACTACGACCAGGCAGTCACTGAGATTCGAACAGCAAAAAAGCTGAAGCCTGGCCTGCCCAAACTGGACAGCCTGCTGGGCATGTCGCTGGCCGAACTGGGACAGTTCAAGGAAGCACTCCCCGGCCTTGAGGAAGGCTTCAAGAAGGCGCCCGATCCGTATACGAAACGGATGTGCGGCCTGCAATTGATGCGAGCTTATACCGGCTTACAGCGCGACAGCGACGCGGTGAATGTGGCCTTGGAGTTGAACCGGCTGTATCCCGACGATCCGGAGATTCTCTATCACACTGGCCGGATCTACGGAAACTTTGCTTACCTTACGCTGCATAAGTTGGAAGTGGTGGCGCCGACGTCTGTATGGCGGCACGAGGCGGCGGCCGAAGCCTTCGAGAGCCAGGGATCGACCAACGCCGCCATCGGCGAATATCGTGAGGTGCTTAAACTCGATCCGAATCGTCCCAAGATCCATTACCGTATGGGCCGGACTTTACTGGCGCGGTGGCAGCTTAACCACGCACCTGAAGATCGCACGGAAGCAGCGCGAGAGTTCGAACAGGAGTTGCAGTTGGATCCCTCCGATGCGAACGCCATGTACGAACTCGCTGAGATCCACCGTCAACTGAATGAGTTCGACCAGGCACAACAGCTCTTCGAAGCCGCGCTCAAGGCCTACCCTGACTTTCAGGAAGCACAGGTAGGCCTGGCAGCAACTCTGATGGCGCAGCAAAAACCGAGTCTTGCCTTGCCTCATTTGCAACGAGCGGTCGCACTCAACGCCGATGACGAGGTGGCATGGTATCGCCTGGCACAGGCAGACCGGGCCGTCGGGAACACAGAGGAACAAAAAAAAGCTCTCGCCGAATTCCAGCGCCTGCGCAACCAGATCGGACTCCAACAAGGGACGAGTACCCCAGAAGAAATAACCAAGCAGACATTGCAACCAGGCGAAGTTCAGTAACCTGGGTTAGCTGTCGACGAGATTCGGCTGCATGGCGCGGGAGCTCCTGATGCACCATCCGCATCGCTCAAGGATCAGCGTAGCTTGCTCGGGAATTGTCTTAGCCTTGATTGGCTGCGGGAGCGGGGCGGCCTTTTCGCCTCCGCCAATCAACCTTTCCGTCTCCGTCAACAACACCACCATCGTGGTGCCCCCGAACGGAATGCCTGTGAATGTCCCGGTAACCATCGTCGCTCCCACCGAAACCACAACATTCAGCATCAGCGGCTTGCCTGCGGGGGTTACGGAGAGTTACAAGGAATCAGAATCCAACGCTTCCGGATTACTCACCCTGGTGGCGAACGCTACCACCGTGCCTGGCACCTACATGCCTACGATCACCGTCGGCACGTTGGGTCAAACTGCGTCGGTGGTTTTCACCCTGGTCATCAGCGCGCCGTCCAAGCCTGCCAAAAGCACGATAACAGGCCCGGAACAGCGAATGAATCGGGTTTGATGTGGAGGCAATCCTTTGCACCAGGTCAATCTCAAAGAGATTCAGGTTGGCTTTTTGGTGATCGCCTGCCAGCATTCACGTGCGCTCCAGGTTCCCCAGGACTGACGTCCTGGGGCATTCTCAGCCGTCCCTGCGGGACTGATCCCGAATCAATTCGAACACCATGTGTCCTAAGAGATCACTTTGCGGGCACGGAATAGACTTCGAGCTGGTCGCGGGTCAGGACCGCGAGTTGGGAAGCATCCGGCGCCAGCGCGTAACCGTCGCGACTCAATGACGGAGGACCGGCCCGCACGCTAAGCAGCCGCTTACTATCCGAAGCTCGATAAACCCGCAGCTCCTCAGTAGAGAATTGCGATGCGCTCATGGGCGCTCCCGGGGGAACAGGCAGAGTGGACTGCACGATCTTCACTACGAAGGCCTGCTGATTGGCACTGCCTTCGGCGGCATGTCCACAGTCATTCAGGGTCGAGTCGCCCTTCAACACCAACTTGCCGTTCGCGTGCAGCACCCGGTACTCGCGGCCTCCGTTTTGCTTATCGCAGCTCACCAGGAAGATAAGGTCTGGTGCGATGCTGGAAAGCTGCGGTGTGCAGCTGGAGCTGAACCGGGCCACGACCGAAGCATGATCGTCCCAGGTCAGCAAGGAGATGCGGTAACGCATGTTCGACTGCGCCGATAACGTTACCTGACCCTCGTTCAGCAGGGTGGGCGCCATCAGGTTCGACTGTACAGTTGACTTGGCGACGGTTTCAAAGTTGCGATTCAAAACCAGGATATTGACATCTTCTTCCGGGTCGCCGTTGAGGCTCTCGCGAAGCCGGGCATGCAGTTCGGGCGTATGCCGCTCATGGAGTACGCCTACAGCCATAAAGCTGCCGTCGGGCGTCACGCGCACGAAGGCCAGCGGGCCATCCAAGGGAACTCGATTCTGAATCTGCAAACCCTGGCCATAGACTCGCAGCTCGGAGCCGACGTGTACCAGCACGCGGTCACCCGCCAGCGGCCAGAGGTATTGCCGCCTGTCGAACATCTCCCAATCAACGGTGTGCGTGACCCGGTGTGTCTCCGTATCCACCAGAGCGGCTCTGATGATGCGAACCGTCGACCCGAGCCTTTGCACATCCCTTGACACGAGCTCGTGGGGGTTGAAGGCGACCAAAAGTTCCCTCGGGCCGAGATAGGCCAGCACCTCATCGTGGATAAAGTCAAACGCGTCTCTTTGCGGGCGCGGAGAATAGCCCAACTCGCGGATAGAGATGCTGGCTGCTGCGTGGCCTGCATCATTTGCATTGCCCGAGGGCAACGCTACATTGCACTGCGGCGGCACGCAAAGATCGATGTCGTTGACGGGTGGAGGAGGTGGCAGCGCCGCGGCCCTGGCTACGGCGGGAATACGAGCGGCAGGTAAGCTTGATTCCGGCTGGGCGGTGCCTGGTTCGTCTGATGGCTGGGAAATTGTCCACCGCGCCGGAAGCAGCAGCAGCAGCGAGCGCTTCTCCAGCGACACGTCGTGGCCCTTCGATGTCAGGATGGAGCTGTTCTCCGGCCCGGTGCCCACGCTCAACTTCAAGCCCCTGACGTGGTAGACATCCCCCATCTCCATACGGGGAATCAGCGGTTCCAGAAAGATCTCGGGCGTCGCCGTATTCAAGGTACTGTCGTTGCTGATACGCATACTATTAAGAATGATGCTTCCGTTTATCCCCGACATGGCCTGAACCGGCAAGCTGTAGCTTAATACGCCCAGATCGCTATCCTCGGGCGGCGCCGCGACCGCGGAAAGCACCAGATTGAAGGGGCCCATCTTCATATTTCCGCACTGCGCCTTAGTAAAGGCCAGGCCCACTTCGGAAGCTTTGACTGGCTTGATGCTGGGAACCACGGAGACCACATGCGCCTCCAGGACAGCTCCGTTCTTGAGAACGCAACCAGGGCTCCGCCATTCGGCCGTGACCCGCGCGTAAACGGGCTGACCGACCTTTAAGAGGCGAGCGTGCAGGTCCGCCATTAACTCCGCCTGAACAGGATCAGCGCCCGGCTTGGAAAGTTTCTCCCCGTAGGCCGTTGTCAAACAAAGCAGAAGAGCAGCCGTGAGCCCCAGAATCCGCATTCTCGTCCCGCCCTCGATGGCAACAATTTTACAGGGGCAAGCTGTCTCCGCACCATGCAAACGAAGCTCTTACAAAAGCACGACGAAGGTGATCAAATACTGCACCAAGGTGATCAAATATCTCGGCTAAGTCCTTTGTTTCACGAAGATGATCAAGATGATCAAATTAATTTGATCATCTTGGTATCTTCCTGGACAAATGGAGTTCGCTTTCCACTATGGGTAACTACTGTATTAGATGCAATTCGGTGGAGTTTCGGTTATTTTTTGAGGTTTTTCGCAGTATCGCTTGGCTGAACTTGATCTAACGAGCGCATAAGTCGACGTTCCACGCGGGACGCGGCCCTACTTCAGGCTTGCAGGGGTTACCAGCCTGTGGTGTACGAAGTTGTACGGTGGAACCGCGCTTCCTCTTAGCATTGCCAGCCCCAACTGGATCAGACGAGGACCATACGTGTGCGCTTCATGGGAAACGGAACCGATGAGACAGTCGGCCCCCGAACGCATCTCTTCCAGCACTTCGGGAATGCAGTCCTGACCGACCGCAGCGACATTCTTTTCGGCCCCGGCTTCGCGTACTGCCTGGAGGGCTCCTAACACGCTGGTATCAGTGGCAGCGGCAATCAGGATGCGCTGCTTTTTATGATCGCGCAGAAACGCTGCCGTCACTTGGTAACTGCGCTGTCTCAATCCGCCGCCCTCCAGCCTCATGAAGCGATCGGAGGAAAACTGCGGCAGGCGTGAACGAATGCCTTGGAACGCTCCCGTGATCCTGCTCTGCACGAAGGATCCGGCCTCGGCGATGTCCAGGCCAATCACCCAGTCCGGCTTGCCCTTCCATTGATCGATGGCGTGTTGCGCCAGAAGTTCGCCGGCTTCGAAACCAACCTGAAAGTTATCCACTCCGAAATAGGTTGCGTGCGGGTGAGGGATGTCGATAGCGATGACAGGAATTCCTGCGCTCGAGAGTGTATGTCCGATCAACGGGGCGATATGTTCGTCGATCTGAAACTCAATGACCAGATCGACGCCTTTGCCGACAAATTCCTCGGCATTCCGCAAGGCCACTTCGGGATCGTACTTGTTGTCGATCACCACCAGGTCGATGCCGGAATTGGTTGCAGCAGCGCGCAGGCTGGCAGTGACGGCCTCGGAGAAAGGCATGGTCACGCTCTGACTGGCGAAGCCGAAGCGGACTTTCTTGGGACGTGCGGCGGCGCGATAACGTCCGTCCTGCGATTGAGCGAGATACCCGCGATGGACAAAAGTCTTGAGAATGCGATAAACGCTGGTTTTGGAAATGTGAACCCTTTGGAAAATATCCTCGAGAGTAAGGGGCTTCTTCTCCGTTTCCAGCAACTCCAGGATGTCCATGGCCTTGGAGAGAATGGGGATCAGATAGAGGCGGCTAATCTTTGCTTTGGTCAAAATTAAGATCCTCTATAGAAATGTAACCAATAGCATTGTTGCAGAAGTGGACTAGGGCATGAAAAATATTTCCCGCATCATGGGGAAGCGCTCGCCCGGCCGCAGTGGATCGAGCGGGGCAAAGTAGGGAGCCATGGCCTGTTGCCAGCGCGTATTGACCGGATCGGCTTCGATCCGCGCCCAGGTCTCCTCAAAGTTCTCGACGTGCATGGTGAGGAAGAGTAGTTGATCCCGGCGAAAGATAGAGTACTCCGAGATACCCGATCGCTTGAGGAGCGCCAGCATCTCCGGCCATACATTGGCGTGCGCCTCGTCGTACGCGGCTTCCGTTCCCTCGCGCAACCGCAGAAGGAAAGCGATTCTTTGCATAAAGTCTCCGTATTCGGGGAACGATTTTCTATCGAAAGCTGAGGACAGCCACTGCAAATGGGGCAAGATTCAGATGAGTTCCCTGCTGCGCCGATACTTGAGCCGCGCCCTCTCCGCTTGCCTCATCGACGATGGAGAGATTGGCATTCTGCGCACCATCCGGCAAGGTTACGTCGATGACGCGTTTTCTCTTGTTGACCAGCAGCAGCTTTTTGCCTGCCGGGGTGATGAAACCCTGCGCCTCGATGTCGCTATTGGAAGAGAGCTTGGTCTCGACCAGTTGATCTCCGGCATGAAAATTATCCTTTAGAAGGCTTAGTACCCAGAAGCGGGCGTTGGGCTTGCTGGTCTTCCAATCGATCATAGAGACGCTTGGGAACTGCGAAGGATAGCCTACCAGCTGCGACTCTCCAATCACGTCGATTCCCTGCTTGGCCAACCCGCAGAAGAGGTAGGCATAAAGGGCACCGGCAGCATTCCAATAGAGGTTCGGAATTGTGTCTGGATGCGCTTTGCCGTCCCTTATTTCCACTCCGTCGGAAGGAAGTATCACTCCGAGCTCGTCTGTATCGGTTTTGGTTTGAGGAGATAGCCGCTGGCGGATGGCATCGATGTACCTGACCGTAGTAAGGAACCGGTCGGCCTGGTCAAAGAAAGTGAACTGCCAGTTATTGATGTCCTGGTCGGGAGACGGGCTGGCATAGAAATGATAAGAGATGTAGTCGAGAGGGATACCCTGTTTGTGATTAGCAGGGTTGAGGAAGTATTCGAAATAGCGAGGATCAGCCCCAGGATCAGCCAGGGCCAGGCCCATGAACTTTGTGTCCGGACTTACCTTGTGGATGGCGCTGACGATCGCGTCGTATCGCGCGGTGTATTGTTCCGGGGTCATCTTATGCTCAAAGTCCACCTCGTTGAGCACTTCCCAGATGGGAAAGCTGTAGTGAAAGCCGGAGGTGTGCTGCTTTCCGTTCTCATCGGTGAAGCCGCCCCTGGTGTACCAGCTCACGAGCCGCGCGTAGTAGTCGCTCAGTTCCCCACCCGAGGGGTCTTTCAGTTCTGTCCCCTGTGTGTAGTCCCAGTACACCTGGTTAGGATCGGCCGGATAGGTTACGGGCTTATCCGTCTTGAATAGCCAGGTGGGAATGGTACTGAAGTTCATCACCGTACTGTGGCCTTCGGTCGCGGCGAGAAAGTCCTTCGTCATGGGATCGATAAGCGAGAAATCCCAGGAGGTCTTGTCCTTGGTCGGTGGTTCCAGTTCAGCGACAGCGAGCCTGGGGTAGGGCAGCCACGGAACATAGCGGACGTAGTCCGCACCCAACTGCTTAAGCGCCTGGAAGGCGCCATCGTGCATGGGGGATCCGGAGCGCAGCATGGGGTTGACGACAACCTGCAGTGTCGGCGTGGATTTGGACACGAGCATGGTCTTGTTCCAATCGAGCGTCACTGCATTCGGGGGACTCTTGGATTGCGCCAAGGCCAGTGAACTCGCGCAGAGTACCGCCAGCAAGATAGCTCTGCCGCTGTTGAAGTATGCCGCACGGAAGCGAGGGTGTGGAGTGATCAAAGTGTTTCTCCGATCGGACTCACGAGAGTTGCATCGCCGTGGTTCCCTAATTCGGCTTGCCGGGCCGCACCCATCATACAGAAATACCGCAATAGGGTAATAGTTTACGATTCGACATTTTGGCTTCTGCGGGAAGCAACACCTTAGGTGCTTTAGAGCGTGTTAACGAGGGGGAAGAAACCGCAGGTTCCTCCACTGCGCTCTATCGAAAACATTTCCACGAAAGGTTCCGCTGAACTGCAGATCCCCGTTCGACTTCGCTCAGGGCAGGCTCTCGGCTTCCTCCGGATTTCCCGTCAGACTTCGTGGTTTCGGTAAAGCTCGTGCGGCTTTCCTTAAAGAAAGCCGCATCCGTTGCCGTGGAGGGGTGCAGCGTATAGGAAATCCGGAGTTCGCTCGAGATGACATAGGGAGGGGTAGCACTCGCCTCAGCAGCCGTTATAGGGATGGACAGGGCGGCTGGATATCCGCGACTTTCATCCCTTTGGGGGGGAACCCGTCATTTGCGAGGGAACGAGAGCTAGGTCCAGGACTCGGCTTGAAAGAACGGCATCTCCGGTTCGACAGGGATAGCTCTTTCCTATTGACACTGACTGCTCAACGACCGGATAGTTTAAGCCGCATGAATACAAGGCCGCAACGCTCCGCCAACCTGGAAGGCAGTGCCCTCACATACAACGCCGATGCAGCGACCAAGAGCTGGCGTGGGCTTCGGATCATTGCTGTCATCGCCGGGCTTGCCCTAACAGCTTGCGCTGCGTCCGCGTCGGCGGGTAAGCCGCAACATCTTACCTGCGACTCGCTCGAGCATCCTCTGGGCATCGATTCTGCCCAGCCGCTGTTCGCGTGGCAGCTTCAGGATGATGGCTTCGGTGCACGGCAGACGGCCTACAGAATCAAGGTGGCGACTAAGCCCGCATTGCTGAGTGGCAAGCCGGATGTCTGGGACAGCGGCCGCATTGCTTCGGACAAATCTTTCGCCGTGGTATACGGCGGACCGGAGTTGGCCGCCTCGACGCGCTACTACTGGCGCGTCGAGCTTTGGAACAAAGATGGAAAGTCCTACCCGGCGAGCGATGCAAGCTGGTGGGAAACTGGATTGCTGAAGGAACCATGGAAAGCACAGTGGATCGGATATGAGGACGCGGAGCATCGCGCGGTCCGCAAATCCGGCGCAACCTGGATCACCAACGCTGACAGCTCCCCGCAGGGCGCGCTGGCGGCCCGCGATACGCAACACGATTTTCGCTTCGGATTTGAGCTCACGGGACAGGTAAAACACGCGGACCTGTTCGTGACCGGAGAGGATTCGGCCGCGGCATGGGTTAACGGCAAGCAGGTGCTCAAGACCGTCCCGCTGCCGCCTTGGAAACAGGCGCCGTGGAAGACCTACCTGCGCCAGGATGTCACCCCCGAGCTACGCGCCGGCCAGAACCTGCTAGCCGTAGGAGTCACGCTTTACGGAACACCCTCCGCGAATGGCATGGGGCCATCGCAGAGCGACCAGACGCCAATGAGCGCGTGCCTCTATGTCGAGATGATGGATGGCTCCACTCACGTTTGGGCGAGCGGCAAGGAGTGGAGGGCTGCTCTCGATGCGAAGCAGAGTTGGTATGCACCGGAGTACGACGACTCAGCCTGGCAGCACGCGATTCCCTATGTGCCTCCACCTTCGCCCATGAGCACGGCGTCCATGGGAAATCCCTGGCAAACCGGGCCAGTGAAGTTGCTACGCCACAGTTTCGCGATCGGCAAGCCCGTGGCCTCTGCGCGGCTTTATGTCACCGCGCTGGGCGCGTATCGTTTCCAGATCAACGGAGCGCGGGTCGGCGATCAGGTTCTGTCTCCGGGATGGGATGATTTCCGTACCCACGTTCCCTACCAGGCGTATGACGTCACCCAACAACTGAAGACCGGGCAAAATGCGATTGGCGCGTGGCTTGCTCCGGGCTGGTACACCACCCCGCTGATGTGGTTCCGCCAGGGATACAACTATGGAGATACTCCTCCGGCGCTGAAGGCGCAGCTTCGCATCGAGCATGCAGACGGTTCGATCGAGTGGATCAACACCGACGCATCCTGGAGAGCGGATAACTCTCCGATTTCGCAAGCGGAGATTTACGACGGCGAAAACTACGACGCCACCAAAGAACAACCGGGCTGGGATACGGCCACTTTTTCCGATGCCGGTTGGAAGCCTGTCGATCTGGTCAAGCCATTAGAGCCGGAGATTGTTCCGCAGTCCTTCCAGCCTATCCATCCGCAGCAGATTCTCACCGCGGATGCCATCACCAGCCCCAAGCCCGGAATCTATATCTACGACTTCCACCAGAATCTGGCTGGAGTTCCGCGGCTGCAGGTGCGTGGCCCAGCGGGTACCGACGTTCAGTTGCGTTTCGGTGAGGTGCTCAATCCTGACGGAACTCTCTATGTCGAGAATCTGCGCACGGCGAAAGCAACGGATCACTATGTTCTTTCCGGCAAAGGCCTGGAAGAGTTCCAGCCCGACTTCACGTTTCATGGCTTTCGCTATGTGGAAGTAAGCGGGCTGCCCGCCAAGCCCGACCTCACTGCCGTGAAAGCAGTGGCCATCTATACCAATGCGCCGATTACGGCGCAACTGCATTCCGGCAGCCCCATGATCAATCAACTGTGGAGCAACATCCTCTGGGGACAGCGCTCTAACTTCGTCGGAGTACCCACGGACTGCCCGCAGCGCGATGAGCGTCTGGGATGGACCGCGGATGCGCAGGTGTTCTGGCGGACGGCCTCGTACAACATGGACCTGACGCAATTTTCCAAGAAATTTGCCCAGGACATAAGAGGGACCCAGGTGGGCACGCCGATGTACGGGATCTTCGCTCCGGGCACGGACACACCGAATCCCGGCTACGGCGCAGGCTGGAGCGATGCGGGCGTCATCATTCCCTGGACGGCATGGCTGCAATCAGGAGACACGCGCGTTCTGGAGCAAAACTGGGACGCCATGGAGAAGTATCTGTCGGCAATCCAGGCGGCCAATCCGGACTACCTATGGAAGAAGGACTACGGAATCCCCTTCGGCGATTGGCTCTCACCGGAAGGACCGACGCGCGAGCCTCTGGTGGCCACCGCCTATTGGGCTTACGATGTCACGCTGATGAAGCAGATGGCACACGCCCTGGGCAAGACGGAAGATGAGGCAAAGTACGATGCCCTGTTCGGCAAAATCAAGACCGCCTTCAACAACGAGTTCGTTCATGCCGACGGATTTATCGCCGGGGCAGATAACGGTCCCTCGCCATTTGGGCAAATCAACAATCCCGAGGCCAAGGCCAATGGGGGCGATACGCAGACCGGCTACGTGTTGGCGCTGAATATGCATCTGGTGCCCGATGGGCTGCGTGATGCAGCGAGCAAAAAACTTGTCGCCAAGATAGAGGCCAATGGCGGCAAGCTGGCAACCGGCTTTCTGGGTACGCCTTATTTGTTGGCGGTGCTGGTTGATACAGGTCACAGCGATGTTGCTTATCACCTGCTGCTCAACACTGAGTATCCCTCGTGGGGGTATCTGGTGGACCATGGCGCCACCACCATGTGGGAGCGGTGGAATGGAGACCAGATGCGGGGCGACCCCAGCATGAATTCTTACAATCATTATGCCTATGGAGCGGTGGCTGATTGGATATACCGCTACGCAGCCGGCATCGACGCCCTTCCCTCAGACGCGGGCTTTCATACCATTTACCTTCACCCTAACTTCAATGCCCGCCTCGGGAGTCTCGACTTCCGGTACCAATCCTCTTACGGCGAGATACGGTCTTCGTGGTCGATGAAGGGGACGGAGGTGACGTGGTTGGTCACGATCCCACCCAACGCTACCGGGCGCTTGCCGCTGGCGGTGACCCAACAAGGTAAGTTCACGCTGGACGGCCAAGGGTTAGCCGGAAATAAGAAGGTTGGTTTGGTAAGTAACACCGATGGCAGCTCCAGCTACGAATTGCCCGCTGGATCCTATTCGTTTCGGGTCACTATGAACTAGTGGCGGTGGGTCAGCCTCCGCTCTTCCATCCTTCTTGGCGGCTTACTGTGTCTCGAAGAAAACCGTACCTCAGCGGCTAAAGCCGTCTTTTCGCGTATGGCCTTTACGGCACGGCTGAAGCCGTGCCCTTCGTACGGTTCACTTCGCCAGTCTCATACAGGCTCTCACGGCCTGAGGCATTCTCAGTCGTCACTTCAGGACTGACTAAAGGTATGCGTGCCGCGCCTGCAGCGCTCGGGCCGTGTTCATGCGGACACTCGTTTGTGCGTTTGTGAAGGGTGTGCCGGATATGCTCAACTCAACGAATTGTGGAGGGTAGCATGATGAACTTTTTGAAGACCTTTCTAGCGGTTCTGGTGGGGTTCCTACTGGGGGCTGCTCTGTTTCACCCAAGAACAGCCAAAGCCGCGGGCAATGTTTACGTTAAGCAAGTGGAAGCCGGTGTGTATAACCCTATCCAAGGATCCAACGTGGTTGGGTTCTCCTGCACTGGCTCGGGCGCTGGCGCCGAATGCTTCATTGCCAGCCAGTAAAACGAGCCCATCAGGAGTGCATCACGTGGCCGCCATCGACATTGACGGTCTGGCCGGTTACCTGTGCGGCCCTTGCCGAGGACAGAAACGTCACCATGTCGGCTATGTCTTCGGGCTCCTGCCAACGGCCAAGCGGGGTGATGGCCCGCACTTTGTCGCCCGCCCACTCTTCGTACGTACGTCGCTTGTCCTCCGGTTGTTGATCATGCCACGCCTTCCAGACGCGCTGGTTGAGAGCCGTGCGTACCATACCCGGACTTACGACATTGACACGAATCCCATGCGGTCCCAGATCCTTTGCCATACACTGCGCGAAGTTGATGTTAGCCGCTTTGCTCGCGCTGTAAGGAGGATCGGTCTGGGAACCAATTTGCCCGGCGACCGAGGCCAGAAAGACGAACGTTCCATCTTTACGCGAGATCATACCCGGGGCAACGGCATGGGCGACGTGTGTCATTCCCAGTATGTTCACTTCCAATACCCGCGGCCAGTCCGCAGGTTCGAGATGGGTGAACGGATAGCCAAATTTTCCCGAGCCCACCGCTGCAGCGTGAACCAGGTGGGAGATCGGTCCCAGCCCGGCTTCGGTTTGCCGAACCGCCTCCTGCACGGCGGCAAAATCGCAAACGTCCACCGAGACACCCAGCGACGAGCCGCCAAAGTCTCGCCCAAGCGCCTCTGCTGCCTCCTTGACCCCTGCCGACAAATCCCATAATGCGACGCGACAGCCCTCACGCGACAAAGCGCGGGCACACGCCAAGCCGATGCCGCTCGCCCCACCCGTGACAACCGCAACTCTCCCAGCAAGTTCCAGTTCCATTCCGAGTCCCCTGCAACCTATGAAGACGACCGATTCATAGTACATTGGGGCACGATCGACCCGCTGGCCAGATATGGTTTCGCAGGAAGCGAATAGACCCGTTTCCATCGCTCGCAGGTAACTACTTTTGGCTGCATCCGGTTACCCCTCAAAATGACTTCTCGTGCGCTCAAACCGATTACATTAGAATGACTTAGGCTTTGCAGTTGAACCATTGGACGAACCATGCGAAGTCCGCATTGCCATGCCCGTGATTTTTTCTTCAGCGCAGCGCCCTCATTTACCATGGGTGGTGCTGCTGAGTCCGTTGGCGGCGGGTGACGCTAACAATTTCCAAGGAGACTAGCCCGTGGATGGATCTGCAACGAATACGCTCGATTCGATCGAATCGTCTCCGCTAACGGGCGAGGATAGCCAGTCAAAGCCACGGATCCAGTCCGCCGTCCGTACGGTCGCGATTCTGCTCGCCGTTGCCGACAGCCCTAACGGTTTAAAAGCTAAAGAGATCATGGATAAGTTAGGTCTCTCGCGCCAGGTGACCTATCACCTCATCCATACCATGCACGGGACCGGGATCATCCGGAAGAACGACAGCAACAAGTACGTGCTGGGTCTAGCGGCGGTTTCCATCGCAGAAGGCTTTCACCGTCAATTGGCGCCCCCTGAGCATCTGGCTCGCCGGGTCAGATCGATTGTTGCCGCGACGGGAGAGACCGCTTACGCGAGTGGATGGGTCGATGGTGAAATCGTTGCCCTCGCGACCGCGCGCGGAGAATCTCCGGTCGGTGCTGCCCAGGTTCCCCAGGGTTACAGCGGTTATGCCCATGCGCGAGCAGCGGGAAAGCTGCTTCTGGCCATGGTCGATCCGGCCGTTCGCGAAGCTTATTTGGCGAAGCATCCCCTGGAAGCCAGGACGGCTAACACGATCACCGACCCCGACGACCTGATGAGGGAGTTCGAGCGTATCCGATCCAACGGTTATGCCTTGGACAACGAGGAGTTCCATGAGGGTCTTCAATGTCTCGCAGTGCCGGTGGAAGGCTTGGGAGGCCGGTTCGTGCTAGGAATTTCCGTACCCAAGCAACGCTTCGACGCAAATTTAGGACGGTATCTAGCTGCTCTGCAGAACGTAGCCAAGATTAATAGTTAACACTCCGATTAGGCCAGGGGCAGGCAGCTTGGGGCTGCCGGCTCAAAGTACTCGTAGGTCAAGACGAACTCCTGATGGCCAAGGGATTCCGAGGCGGTTTGCCGGCCTCGCGCTGTGGCCATCCATTCGACATAGACGACATCGTTACGAAAAATGCGTGGACGCGATCGACTTCCAGTCCCTATACTGATTCCGAAATGGTACTTCGAAATCGAAGTATCATTTTTATTTAGGGCATGTTGCGCTAATGGCGAGCAAAAAACGAAAATCCCCTCCAGGTACGTACTCTGCTCATCGCGAGAGGCAACGAAAACGTATTCTCGACGCTGCCGAAAAGCTTTTCGTAGAGCGCGGTATAGACCGAGTAACCATGGCAGAACTTACGGCAGCGAGCGGGCTTCAACCTTCGACGATGTATCAATATTTCTCGAAGAAAGATGACATCGTCTGGGCCATTGTCGGCAACATCATGGCGACCGTTAGTGCTCGCTCCAGTGAAGCTAATGCGAGCGCTAAGTCTGCGCTGGATAAGATCATTGCCTTTCTCGAATACATGGCAGAGGAACTCTCGCACCAGCGAGCCCAGGTCCGCTTCATGGCACAGTTCGACGCCATGTATTCGCGTGACTGGCCCGTGGAACGACTCCTGACATTGGAAGCAGGGAGCAGCAACATGGGGAGCGAAGTCTTCCGCGAGTTGATCCGGGAAGGTATTGACGACGGTTCGCTTCGTCCGGATCTGGATCCCGATTTGACAATGCAGGCCATCATCAACGCCGCGATCGGCACGCAGCGACGCCTCGCGTCGCTCGGGAACAAAGTCGAATTGGAATATGGGCAGCCGATAGATCGACTCTTTCGCGAAACAATCCGCGTAATCGTACTGGGGTTGCGAGCCACTGGCTCCCCCCAGAACAACCCTTCCAAGCGAGTGAAAGGTCGAAAACCTCTAAGAAGAACAGCTATCAACGATGCATAAAGGAGAGAAGTTATGTCGATGAATCTCACTCGCAGGGACGCCCTCAAAGGGATCGCCGCAGTTTCCGTCGTTCCGCTCTTCCCGGGGTACGCGTTTGCCGCCCCCGGAGACCGTGGAGATGTCGCGACTACCAATTTCGACGATGGCTGGCTCTTTCTCCGGGGCGACGCCGCAGGTGCCCACGAGCCGGGGTTTGACGCCTCAGCCTGGCGCAAGGTTGACCTACCTCACGATTGGTCGATCGAAGATCTTCCCACTTACTCCGCAACCAACGGAGCTGAGGCCATCTGGCAGGATTGCAATTGCCCCGAGACAGCCGGGCCCTTCAGCAGAATGAAGAGTGAAGGAGAGGGGGCGACCGGCTGGGTAGTCGGTGGTATCGGATGGTATCGAAAGAGCTTTCCAACACCGCGCCTGCCCCAGGGAGGCCGTGCCATCCTGCTTTTCGATGGCGTCTATCGCAATTCGGAACTCTGGGTTAACGGAACGGAGGCGGGCAAACACCCCTACGGCTATACCGCCTTCTATTTCGACATAACCGATCTGCTCCATGAGAAAGGCGACAACGTGGTGGCGGTCAAAGTCAGCAACACTGGAAGGAACAGTCGCTGGTACACCGGCTCCGGCATTGACCGCCATGTACTACTCATGACAACCGGGCGTGTGAGCATTCCCGTATGGGGAGTACATGTGCAATCGTCCGATATCTCCGCCGCTGGCGCTACCGTCAGCATCGCCGTGCAGTTGGCCAACCATGATTCAAGCGCGGTAACGGCAACGGTCACCTGCAAACTCCTCGACGAACATGGGAATGTCGCGGCCACGCTCCGTGCGGAGAAGCAATTGGCCGCCAAAACAGGCGGCGAAGCTCTCCTGGTCACCAAAGTCGCGCAGCCGCAACTATGGTCTCCAAATTCGCCTGGCCTCTACAAAGCCGAAGTCGAAGTTTCCTGCTCCGGTGCAGTTGTCGATCGCAGCATCACACCGTTCGGCGTTCGTCAAATCAAAGTCGACGCGGAGCATGGACTGCGCATCAATGGCGAGGCCTACAAGCTCAAAGGGGCATGCGTCCACCATGACAACGGCCCTCTTGGGTCGGCGGCAATCGATCGCGCTGAAGAGCGCCGCGTCGAGTTGCTCAAAACAAATGGTTATAACGCGATTCGGTGCAGCCACAACCCACCCTCTTCGGTATTCCTGGACGCCTGCGACCGCTTGGGGATGATGGTCATCGACGAAGCGTTCGACATGTGGCAGCAGCAAAAGAATCCTGACGACTACCATCTTGACTTCAAAGACTGGTGGAAGAGCGATATCGATTCGATGGTGCTTCGTGACCGCAACCATCCCAGCGTCATCATGTGGAGCATTGGGAACGAGATTCCTGAGCGATCGGATCCAGCGGGAGTTCAGATCGCCAAAGACTTGTCTAGCAGGGTTCGCGAACTGGATCCCTCACGTCCGGTCACCATGGCGGTCCCGTTCTTTTTCGATGCCACAAAGCCTCGACCCTGGAGCGACACTGACGCGGCTTACCAGTACCTCGATGTATGTGGCTACAACTATACAAAGGATCACTACGAATCAGACCACCAGCTGCATCCGTCAAGGGTCATGATGGGAACGGAATCATTCCCGGTTCAGGTCGCCGAGAACTGGGAGCTGGTCAACAAGCACAGCTATGTCATCGGAGACTTCGTTTGGACCGGCATCGACTACATCGGAGAGTCGGGACTTGGGGCCGCAGTGCTTGCGCCGGAGAAAAACCCGTTTGGACCGCCCGCTCCTGCGACCGCTGGAGCAGATGCGGCGGCGGCAATCCAGATCACTCTACCGAAGAACAGCACCTTCGCCAGACCGGGTTTTCCCTGGTTCATCAGCTATTGTGGCGACATTGATCTGATCGGCAACAAGAAGGCGCCCAGCTATTTGCGTGATGTAGTTTGGGACCGCAGCCCGCTCGAGATGGCCGTCGTGCGGCCGTTGCCGCCGGGCCGCAAAGAGCAGATTATGCTCTGGGGCTTCTACGACGAGTTGCGTAGTTGGACCTGGCCGGGCAACGAAGGCGTCACCGTTACAGTGCGGGTCTACAGCAAGGCAGAGAAGGTGAACCTGACACTAAACGGCAAACCGATTGAAGTTGCCAAGGCTGAATTTCCAGCCCCGTTGGTCACCGAGTTTGCTCTGCCGTATGCCCCTGGCGAACTGAAAGCCTCCGCAATCGTGAATGGCAAGCTCGTGGAGCAAGTCCTTCGCACCACCGGAAATCCCAGCAGAATCGCGTTGCGTGCGGACCGAGCGCATATCCGGGCAAGCCGCAACGACCTCTCTTACGTCATGGCCGAGCTGCAGGACGATGGCGGCAATCCGATTGAAGACGGAGTGGCAAAGATTCAGTTCTTAGTGAAGGGTCAAGGCGAACTGGCTGCGGCCGGCAGTGCCAACCCTCACGACATGGCCAGTTACCACCAGCCCCATCGCATGACATTCCATGGCCGCAGCCTCGCCATCCTGCGGCCTAGCGGCGAGAAAGGCACCATCACGCTGGAAGCGCGCGGAGATAATCTTCGTTCAGGCAACATCACTATCGAAGTGGGCTAATAAACCGCGGCACGCGGACTAAGCCATCCTCTTCTCAATAAGCGGTACCTGGCCGCTCTGCAGAACGTAGCCAAGATCAACGGTTAAGACCATCCCGACGGCCCACAGCAAAGTCTCGCGAATCGGCAACGACCACGTGGATCAGAGCTGTAATTTTCCGGTAGTCAGGGTTTGAACGCTTTGTATCAGGGCACGACTTTAGTCGGGCCGTTGAGGTCCAGCAAAATCTGGGCTTTAGCCCCTGCGTGAGAACCAGGAGAAACGGCAGATTCCTCCGATCGCCAAGCCCCATAGGGCCGACCGCCAAACGTCAGCCCAGCCCGCAAGGGCTGGGTTTCGATCCAGAGGAGATTCCTGAGCGCCATCGGCGCGGCACCATGCGTACTCAGCGATCCTGAATATGATCGGACAAGACGGGTGCCGCACCTACGGTGCTCGTCATCGCATGGATACTATCCCAGCCCTTACGGGCTGGGCTGACGTTTGGCGGTCGGCCCTCTGGGCCTTGGCGATGGAGGAACCTGCGGGTCTTTTGTTCTCACGCAGACTCTTTAGCCCTCATCGGGCGCGATTTTATGGCCCGACTCAAGTCGTGCCCTGATACAAAACATGAGTTCTTCTGCAACCTGTAAAGTCGTGCCTGATACAAAGCATTCAAACCCTGACTACCGGAACTTTCGAAGAGGTCAATATCGCCTCTTCTGGCCTTCTCCTTCGTTCCGATTTATGCCAGCGGCAGGCAGCTTGGGCCTGTCGGCTCAAAGTACTTGTAGGTTAAGACGAACTCCTGATGGCCAAGAGATTCCGAGGCGGTTTGCCGGCCTCGCGCTGTGGCCATCGTTACCTCATAGACTTCGTCGCCTAGCTGGTCAAGGGTCGCCGAACCTTCCAAAATGCGCCCTGCGTTGATATCCATATCGTCGCTCATGCGGCGGAAGGTTTGCGGATTGGCACAGACTTTGATTACCGGCGAGAGGGCCGAACCGACAACAGAGCCACGCCCGGTTGAAAATAAGATCAGGTGCGAACCACAGGCGATGAGCTCTGCAATTTCCGCGTTGTCGTTGATATTGGGAAAGCCAAAGCGCACGGGACCATCCGGAACTACGTCGAGCAAGTAAAGGCCGCCGCTGGGAGGAATGTCTCCGGGCTTGATGATGCCGCAAATCTTCGAGCTGCCGCTCTTGCTATAAGCACCCATGGATTTCTCTTCCAAAGTGGTGAGGCCGCCGTCTGCATTTCCCGGCGCGAAGCTACCATGGCCGAGCGTGGAATAGTATTTGGCCGCCTTGCCTACCACGGCAACCAGTTCGTCGGCCAACTCGGGCGTGAGCGCGCGCCGCGCCATGATGTGTTCACAGCCAATCAGCTCCCCCGTCTCTTCAAAGATAGCGGTGGCATGCTGGGCAGTGAGCTGGTCAAAGGCCAGGCCAATGGCGGGGTTTGCGGTGATGCCGCTGGTGGTGTCAGAACCTCCACAGACGGTACCGACAACCAGCTCCCTGACACTCATTGGAGTCATGACATCCGACTGCATTGCGGCAAGCGTGGATTCGACCCAGGAGCGGCCTTTTTCTATCGTCTTGCGAGTGCCGCCGGTCTGCTGAATGATCAAGGTGTCCACAGGCCGGCCGCTTTGCCGAACCGCCTCTTCGAGGCTATGGCGATCGAAGCTTTCACAGCCTAATGACACCAGCAGGACGGCTCCTACATTGGGATGGGTGCAAAGACTCTTCATCATGCGAGCGGAATAGGCATTGGGGTAACATCCGCCAAAACCGATCAGGTGCACTCCACGATCTTGAAAAGGATTGGCAATGGCGCGCGCCACATGGTGGGCGCATTCCACCAGATAACAGACGGCAACATAATTCCGTATGCCTTTGCGACCGTCCTGGCGTAAATATCCTTGTAACTCAGTGGTTCCAGACATGGCCATCTTCCTTGTCGAGAGTATAAGTCGGTAGGTAATCGCTCTTCATGTTGTGGACATGCACAAGTTCACCCAGTGCGATATCCCGCGTTGCTGAACCAATCGGAACCCCATATTTGACAATGGTTTCGTTGATAGCGATGTTGCAGGCAGCTATCTTGAAACCAAGAGGAATCGTCTTTTCTACAACTACTTCCTTCCCACTTATTTGCAGACTTATACCGCTTGCTATGGGAGATATCGCCGTACAGACATTGTCTTTGGGATTGAGAAACAAAAGGCGGCCGTCAGTCATGCTTGCCCTCCACGTGTATCGAGCGTTAGCTCGTTTCAGAGAATTCCATATTTGCGAAACGCCTCGGTACTCGACAAACCTGCCTCGATTTCCTTGCGCACGACTTTCTCTCCGCGAGCCTTTTCGAGTGCGCGAGCAATGGCTTCTTCTTCAATGGCGCGCGGAACAACGAGAACCCCGTCCAGGTCGCCAAAGATCAGGTCACCGGGCTCGATATGGACTCCGCCGATTTCGACAGGGCATCGGTAGTCCACAATCTTGGAGCGAATGCCGGCGTCTTGCGCATACCGCCCGCGGCTGAAGACGGGCCACTCCTGAGCCAGGATCTGCGGCGTGTCGCGATGAAAGCCATCGATGACCGCGCCAAGACCACCGCGCGTCCGGGCCGTCGCGGTGAGAATTTCGCCCCATGCGGCACAGTTGTGGCAGCCTCCAGTAGCGACGTAGATTTCACCGGGAAGTGTCTGGTCCAGCGCTTCCGTCATAAGGCCGAAGGGATCTTCCTGCCTTCCCCAAGCGTCGGCAATCTGGACGGGCATGGCGCGCCCGACTAAGCGCATGCTCTCTTTCATGGGTTGAATGGGCTGGGGCAGGAATTGATGTGTATAGCCCAGCACGTCCAACACATCGCCGAGTACGGGCGTGTAGAGAGTCTCGAGGATGGTGCGAAATCGCGCGGTCTCGTTCGATGTTTCCACTCGGATCATCTCTTCATCATATTGCGCTGCAAGACCCATGACACTACGATCGGCAAAGGCGAAGTCATCATATATTGTACGTATTGTCAGATTTAGATGTTTTCCTTGACAAGCCTCTATTGCACACATATATAAGGATGCGTTTGCAATCCGAGTATTTTTGCGCCGGCCTGGTAGGCTGAGGGGCTCAATCCCGTATGAAGTTCAAGAAGCGACATGTCTGCTGGTTTGCTCTGGTTTGCATGACCGTTGGACGGCCGGGGCAGACGCAAAAAGCGCCCCCTCAAGCGAACTGGACGGATTACGGGGGCGGAGTGGAGGCCCTGCAATATTCTCCACTGCAGCAGATCAACAAGACCAATGTGAGCCGGCTCACCCAGGCCTGGTTTTATTCCGTGCCCGGCGTAAGCGCGAGATTCAGTTACAGCCCATTGATCGTGGACGGCAAGATGTACGTTCTCGGGAGCGGCAAAACGCTTGTTTGTCTTGATGCGGCAACGGGCAAGGAGATTTGGTCCCATCCGACGGAAGGAACTCCCACCGACCGCGGCATCAACTACTGGGAGAGCAAGGATCGGAAAGATCGCAGGCTGATCTTCGCAGCCGATAGCTATCTTCAGGAGATCGATGCCCAGACCGGGACGTCCATCCACAGCTTCGGCATCGATGGAAAGATCAACCTACGCGAAGGGCTCGGCCGCGACCCCAAGACTATTCCCGAAATTCAAACCGGCACGCCCGGCCACGTCTTCGAGAACATGATCATCCTCGGTTCCGCCACCAGCGAATCCTACGGTTCACCGCCAGGCGACATTCGCGCCTATGACGTGCTAACGGGCAAGACAGTTTGGAGCTTTCATACTGTGCCCCACCCGGGTGAGTTTGGGTATGACACGTGGCCAAAGGACGCGTGGAAGTACGTGGGCGGTGTCAATACCTGGGGCGAGTTTGCAATCGACAAGAAACGGGCGATCGGGTATTTCCCGCTCGGGTCGCCCACCTACGATTTTTGGGGTGGCGACCGCATCGGCGCCGGCTTGTACGGAGATTGCCTGTTGGCGTTGGACCTGCGAACGGGCAAGCGGCTTTGGTATTTCCAGACCGTCCATCACGACTTATGGGATTACGATCCAACCACGGCGCCGAAGTTGCTGACCGTGCAGCATGACGGCAAGACGGTCGACGTCGTTGCTCAACCGACGAAAACCGGCTTCCTGTTTGTGTTCGATCGCGTCTCGGGAAAACCGCTTTGGCCGATCGAGGAACGTCCCGTGCCCAAGAGCGAAGCACCTGGAGAAGAGTCGTGGCCAACGCAACCGGTGCCCACAAAGCCACTGCCCTTCGCACGACAAAGCTTCACCGAGAAGGACATCGACCCTTACCTTAGCGAGGCCGATAAAGCGCACATCCTGGAGATACTTCGGGCCGCGAATAACCAGGGCATCTTTACGCCAGGGACAGACAAGCGGAATTCCATCCAGATTCCAGCAGATGACGGCGGCTCCAACTGGGGCAACGGGGCGGCCGATCCGAAGACGGGCATGGTCTACTTGCGAACCTCGGATTCGCCAGAGCTGAAGCTTAAGTTATCGCAGAGGGTCCCGCTGCGTGTACCGCATGGTGCGACCACTGAGATACAGGGTCACGCGATCTTCTCTCAGCTCTGCCAAGGATGCCATGGCCCGAATCGCACCGGTGTTATGTCGCCCAAGGATATTGGCATCGACAAGTTCAAGAAGATCGTCAGCAGCGGCGAAGGCGAGATGCCGGGATTTTCTGATCTGCAGCCCGAGTATCTGGATGCCCTGGCTGCCTACATTTCAAATCCGTCAGCCGGCGGTCCAGCGCTGGCTGCGACCCCAGGCGGCGGAATGGAACGGCTGCCGCCGCCGCCCGGAACCACTCGATATTTTGGCACTTACGAAAATCGAATTCTTTCCAGTGATGGCCTGCCGGCGATCAGCCCCCCATGGACTTCGCTGGTTGCCATCGACCTGAACGACGGAGAACTGAAATGGAGGGTGCCGATTGGGGTTGTTCCCGGTCTGGCGGCCAAAGGCATTAAGGACACAGGGACCGCGAAGGTGGCTTTGGCCGCAAACCGGAACGCGCCCATTGTGACGGCGGGCGGATTGGTTTTTATAGCGACCTGGCCGGACCGCACTATCCACGCCTACGACAAAGACACAGGAAAACTACTTTGGGAGCAGGAGATTGAGGCGAATCCCGAAGGCCTCCCGTCAGTGTATGAAGTGGACGGGCGACAGTACATCGTCTTCTGCGCTTCGGGGCATCCACCAGAGGCCGCACCCGCAGAGGGCTTCGCATGGAAAGCAGGAAAAGCAGAAGCGCAAGGTTATTACGCATTCGCGTTGCCCAAGCAATGAGTTTCTATACCGGCTGTAAGCCGCCCGTTCGCGAAAGGATTTTGATGAGTGTGATGAATCCAGGTAACTGGGGTGCCCGAACCACGGTGAAAGGTCTCACCGTCTTGCTGCTGGCTTTGATCGTCTGCCCTGGGATGTTAGGAAAGACGCAAACTCCGCCGGATCCAAACAAAAATCCCGGCGGCGGCGAGAAACCGGGACCCGGCAGCTTCACCCTGCCATCTGCTTCTGTTCGACCCGCGGATCGAGGCAGGCTGCGGACGAGCGCCACGGCGATCCTGGGCTGGAGACTCGGCGTGCGGACTGACGCCTTCGGTACCATTACCTTCTCGGACGCAGCAAAGAAGGCCGATGCCGCCGGCCTGTCTGCAGTGGAAGGTGTGAGCACGCAGCAGGTCAGTGCAGAGATACCCAAGAAGCTCGACTACCATCTGACCCCCGATGAGGTGACGAAGGTAAAGAATCGGCTCGATGCGTTGCGTCTCCGGATGCCGGCCTACTACATCAACGTTCTGCCCGCCGACGAAAGCGCTCAACGTAAATCGTTCGAGTTTGCCAAGGAGCTGGGGGCGGACATGATCATCGTACCGGCTGAGCCGTCGTCGTTCGCAGCACTCGACAAGCTGGCCAACGAGACCGGAATGAACGTGGCGGTCGTGAATGAAAACACGCGGAGCGCGATGGCGGCACTCGACCCTCTCAGCAACCATATCGGGTTAAGCGTGAATCCCGGCGCGTGGGAGAAGGCTGGCATTCAACCGCTTGATGGATTGGCGCTGGTAAAGACCAGGCTGCTCGCCGCGGACCTGCACAACGTGGCGGATGCATCCCCATTTCTTCTGCAACTGAGCCGGCTTCAGCCGCCCGCTCTTCAACCGGATTGGCCGCCGGCTCGCGATGGCGGCGCTAAGAGATCCGAAGGCAAGCCTCTCTTTTTCACCCTGGATCCGGCGAGCGGAGAGCTGGCGCAGGCTGCCGATGCTTACGATAAAGCCGTGCTGCCGGCGATCGCGTGGCGCATCGACACACTTTCGCGCATGCAGACAATCTCTTCGCCCGATCACCTCCCAGCAGAGTTGAGGCAGAAGATCGATGCGGCTATTCCGCGCCAAGCCCTGGTGAAGCCCAAACAGCCGCGCAAGCTCCTGGTGTTGGATCTTTGCGTCGATGGCGGCTACTATCACGCCTCTATCCCGGATGGAAATCTGGCGCTGGAGCTCATCGGAAAATACACCGGCGCCTATGTGCCGACATTCAGCAACGATCTGGACAATTTAAAGTATCCGAAAATCAAGGAATACGATGCCGTCTTCCTGAACAGCGTGGAAGGAGAACTTTTTATCGATCCGGAGGTGATCCACGGGTTGATGCGCTTTGTTCAAGAAGGCGGCGGAGTGGCTGGGCTCCATGCGACCACCTTTGCCAGCGTGGACGTGCCAGAGTTCGGCAACCTGATCGGCGCACAATCGGGCGCGCATAAATATAACGGCGAGCCAGGAACGCTGCGCATTGAAGATCCGGATAGTCCCCTGACGAAACAATTCGCAGGAAAGGATTTCGACTTCTTCGACGAGTTCTATCACTTCCTACCCACGGGACCCTACTCGAGAGAGAAGCTGCACATCCTGATAAGCCTCGATCCTGCAAAAACTGAGCTTTCCGCCAACCGCTACACCACTCGTCCAGACAACGACTACGGGATGGTCTGGGTCAGCAGCTATGGCAAAGGGCGTGTCTTTAATTGCGCTCTTGGGCATAGGCCTGAGTTCTACGAGGATGCCAGGATGGAACAATTGCTTTTGGCAGCGACTCAGTTCGTCCTTGGCGATGTGAAAACCGATACCACGCCGAGCGCACAACTCGCCGCCAAGAAGTAGGTGAAGATGAAGATGAAGAGGACAATCAGCCGCCGCAGCTTCAACAAGTCTGTCGGATTTGCCGTGGGCGCCGCCGCGCTTTCCGCATCCGGCGCCACGCCTCCCCGGACGCTCAAGATTGGATACTCGACGCTCGCCTGGAACGTTAGCACGCACGACCCGGCGAATCTTGAGGCGGCAGTGAAAGATATCTCTACCCTGGGATTTTACGGATTCGAAACGGTGAGCCCGATTCTCGAAACCTATGATCCAGACGGAACCCTGACCCGCTTGATCAGCACCTACCATCTTCCCTTGAAAGCGGGTTATATTGCTGTCAATGTCACTGATCCTTCGGTGCGCAAGGAGAATATTGCAACGGTAGTTCGCGTGGGTAAGATCATCCAGAAGTATGGAGGGACATTTGCGGTCATCCAGGTCAACAGCAGAAAAGATGCCCAAGGACCCGGTGGCTTCAACTTTCAGGAACACCGTGCGGATATTATCTCCGGCCTGAACGAGTATGGATCGGCGTTGGCCGATATTGGAATGCCTGCTGGACTGCATCAGCATACGGGTACGGTGGTCGAGACGCGTGACGAGGTTTATACGGTCATGGATGCGGTGAATACGAAAGTAATGAAGTTTGCGCCCGACGTGGGACAACTGCAGAAAGGCGGCGCGGACGCCGCGAAAGTGGTGAAAGATTTTGCTCCGATCACCGCACACATGCACTTGAAGGATTACAGCGGCGGGAAATACTTCGGCGGCTACTGCCCGTTAGGAATGGGAATTGTAGATATTGAATCGATCTTGAATACTCTGGAGGAGACGGGGCACAACCCGGATGTGATGGTCGAGCTAGACCGTGCTCCAGATACTCCAATGAGTGCACTGGAAACCGCGGTGTTCAGTAAAGCGTACCTGGTTAAGTTGGGGTACAGCTTTCGCAGCTAGACCATGGTGAGGCCGCGCAGGGAGAGATCCGTGGTCCACAAGCTGGTTATCTATGCTGCGACCGGGATGCTCCTCTGGCCCAACCTGCGGCTGGCAGCACAGGACATCGATTCCATCGTAGGGTCGGCAACTCGCACACCTACAACCATCTCTCAAGACATCAAGGATCCAGCGGAGAAGTCCGCTTTCGTCAACCTTCTGAAGGCGACCGATCCCGAGAAGATCCTTGCCATGGCACGCTCGTTTCTCTTGAAGTATCCGCGGTCCGCGTTTCTCGCAGTGGCTGCAGAGGCGGCAGCGCGTTCAAGCTTTGATCTAGGCAATCTAAAATCCGGGCTGGACTATGCGCATTTGTCTCTCTCGCTGTTGCCGGAAAATCCGTTGCTGTTAGTTGCAGTCGCCGATGTCCAAGCTGTTCTGCAGCAGAATGAGGCGGCCATTGCAAGTGCTCGGGATGCTCTCGACTATTTTGATCGATTCGACCGCCCAGCCAGAATCCCCGAACGCGACTGGCCCGATACCAAGAGGATGCAGGAAGGAACGGCCTGGTTCGTCATCGGACGAGCGCTCGAGAGTGAGGCTATGCAAGCACCTGCGGGCGCTCATCGACTATCGATCCTGGAGCGAGCAGCGTCTGCGCTTAAGCAAGCCCGCGCTCTCAAGCCTGGCGACATGGAGACCGTGTATCTCTTAGGCGTTGGTTACTTGTATGCAAACGATGCCTCGCGCGCAGCTATCGAATTCGCTACCGTGTACCAACACAGCCCGGAGCTCGCGCCGCGTGCGCGGGAACAATTGTCCGCCATCTATCAAGCGACCGCCCCCGCCTCGCAGACAAGCTTTGACGCTTTCGTTGCCAGCCTACAGGGCCGGACAGACATCACGTTACCACCCAACGTTGCTGAGACGGGCCCGGCCACAACGAAGCTGCCCGGCTACGCCGGCTCGGAGACGTGTGGACGCTGCCATGTCGACATCTATCGTCAGTGGTCGCAGAGCGGCATGGCGAAGATGTTGCGCCCCTATCAACCGCAGAATGTTATCGGAGATTTCGAGAAGAACAACGAGTTCTATGCCGGCGACGATATCGCCTATCGCAACGGGAAAGTGCAAATCACTCCGCATGAGAATCGCGCTCTCTTTGCGCGCATGGTCATCCAGGGTGGCCGTCACTACTTCAACATTATGGAATCTGACGGCCGGTGGCACTCCTATCCAGTGGACTACACCATCGGCTCCAAATGGCAGCAGGCGTACGCGACTAAACTGGCCAATGGGCAGATTCACGTCTTCCCCATTCAATACAGCACGATTGAAAAAAAATGGTTGAACTACTGGAAAGTAATCGACGCCGCAGGCAGCGAGCGTGCCAATCCATATAGCTGGGAGAGACTGGACGCTGCAACGAATTACCAGGTGAACTGCGCCGTCTGCCATACCAGTCAGCTGCGCAATACCCTTGGTGGGAGCCTTGGTCCGGACAACGTTGTTTTTCGCGAGCCGGGCATCGGTTGCGAAATGTGCCACGGCCCCTCGGCCGCACACGTTGACATGATGACGAACGGTAAGGTTTACACCAAGGGTCCTCTCGATCCTCCAGTGGACTTCAACAAGATAAGCAACCGCGAGTTCGTTGCCATTTGTGCCCAGTGCCACATGCAATCGAACGTGCACAAAGGCAGCCCCGACGGAGAACTGAATTATTCAAGCACGGGAACGTTCTTTTTGAAGAATGCCTCCGTGCCTTTGGGCGAGTTTACCCGCGCTGCCTTCTTTAAAGATGGAAGGTTAAGCCAGACGACTTTTATGGTCGAAGCGCTGGAGCGTTCACAATGCTTTCGCAGGGGCCAGGCCTCCTGCGGTACTTGCCATGATCCGCATGGACACGACGAGTCGTCCAATCTGACTTCGCTGAAGTTCAGAGACCAGCCAGATCTCATGTGCACGGGCTGCCACAGCCAGTTTAAAGACAAAGCGCAGGCCGCGGCGCACACGCATCATCCGCTCGACAGCGAAGCGAGCCGCTGCGTCTCGTGCCACATGCCGCGCATCATGTATGGCATGTTATTGCGTGTGCGATCGCACCAGATCGACGATATTCCTAACGCGGAAATGACGCTGCGCTTTGGCCAGGAAGAGAGCCCAAACGCATGCTTGCTCTGTCATACTGAGAAAACTCCGCAGTGGCTGCAGGCCCAACTGCAATCCTGGAAACACAATCCGTAGTTGGCCCATACCGATTCTTTAGAGGAGACAGATGAACGAGCGGGACGAGCAATGGTTGGGCCGTAGGGATTTTTTGACGGGAATAGCCGCTTGCGGGGCGGCAGCAATGACGGAGTTCTTTCCCGGAGTGCTGCTTTCGCAACAGTCGCAGGCACTAGAAACGAAGGCGGTCGCGGAGGTGTTTCTCGATCTGAACAGGATTCACAAGTGGGATGAATCGAATGGGGATACCTGGGATCCGTTCTGGGCGGACGATGGCAATCTCTATGCCTTCAATTGCGATGGCCGCGGTTTCGGCAAAAAGGGTATGAATCTGGCCTTCAACAGGCTCACCGGAGAGGATCCGTCGAGCCTCATCGGCGCTCAGGTCAACCAGATGGACGAATACGGAAAGGGCGGCCAGAAGGAGGCCGACAACGCCACATGGAAGGCGTGCGGGCAGGAATGCATCGACAACGTGTTCTACGCTTTCGTTGCCAGGAACACCTATGGCAGCGACAGCAAAGATCCGCTGTTGCGTCAGTTGGCGGTCAATTCGAGCCTTATCAAATCTACAGATCGCGGGCTAACCTGGACGCGCAGCGCAGGAGAAAACTATAACCACCCAATGTGGCCAGGAAGCCCTTTTGGAGCGCCATTCTTTGTTCACTATGGACAGAATGGAGGGAAGGTTGCACGCGATGGAGCCACAGAGTACGTTTACGCTGTTTCCACGAACGGTTTCTGGAACGATGGTGACAGCCTGATTCTGGGACGAGTGAAGCGATCCAATCTTCCGCGTCTGAACAGCAAAGACTGGCAGTACTACTCTGGTGGAGATGGGAGCGCTGCATCGAACTGGTCAACGGAGATCAGGAACGCTACCCCCGTATTGCAACGTCCCGCTCAATGCGGACAGACGCCGGTGACGTACGTTCCGTCCCTGGGAATTTACCTGCTGATCTCCTGGTACAACACCGCGAAAATGACGAAGTGGTTTGAGCCCAACGAGGTTCGGTACGACTTCTACCAGGCAAACCATCCGTGGGGACCGTGGAGGCCAATCAACTCGTTTAGCGATCGCTTCATGGGGCCCAAGTACCACATGTATGGCCCCAGCATCTGTGCGCGGTTCCAGCAACAACAAGGAATGGACGTCGAGGTTTCTCTCTTCACCGCTGGATGCCCCTTCGACGATGTCCCCAGCACACCTTACAAGATGTGGCGCATACCAGTGCTCTTGCGGACCACGTCTCTGCCCCCGTCGAAGAGCATCGCGGCCTCGGATACGCAGATCCGTTACCACGGAACGTGGTTTCCTCTGACGACAGTCGAGAATGCCAATGTTGCCGAGCTGCCTCGTGCCACACAGACACCAGGAAGCAGCGCTGAATTGTCTTTTGAGGGCACAGGCATTGAGTACATCGCACAGAAAAGCAAGGGCCTGGGCAGCATGGATATTTTTCTGGACGGCGTAAGACAAGAAAGTGCTGTTCTCGATCTCGAGGACTTCCCGATTCTTTTCGGGGTCGTGGTGTTCTCGCAGCATGACCTGGGGCCGGGAAAACACTCGATCAAGCTGGTGAGTACCGGAGATGCGCGGGTGAATCTGGAGGCATTCCGGGTCTACTCCTAGAGTGCCCAAAAAATTCATACTTTGCTCCGGCCCCCGGGTCCATCAAATGGTGTAAGACTAACGTTAACAGCGCTTTGCGGGCGCTTCTCTTGATTACTTCCTTGACACTGCCAATTTGCAACCCGGATAATCGACTTATTTCGAACTCAGCTTGTCTGGCGGTCGGCTATTCATGGCTTTATCTCGACTTGATGTCTCGCGAACGAGAGCGGCCTCGTGTGCCCTCTTAGCCGCGCTTTCCTTCGTTGTGGTTTCCCGGGCGAACTCTCAGGCGCAACAGACACAACAGTCGACGGCTCCCATCTACGGTGGGAGTGCCTCGTCTCAACAACAATCAGGCTCAGCGACGGGTGGCACGTTCGCGCCGGTGCTGGACTCGGAAAAAAGACCCATCACCGCAGGCGGCTTTGTTAAGACGGGGCCGATCGTATTTCAGGACGTCTCCAAAGAAGCCGGCTTAACCGTCTGGCACCACAAGATGGGGACTCCGCAGAAGAACTACATTATCGAGACAACCGGCTCGGGTGTGGCGCTGCTGGACTACGATCACGATGGTTGGATCGACATTTACCTGGTGAATGGCTCAACGTATGAGGCGGAAGACGGCAAAGCGGAGCCACCGCACGCGGCCCTCTTCCACAATAATCATGATGGAACATTCACTGATGTTGCCGCCAAAGCCGGCGTGACCAATGGCCGCTGGGGCTACGGTGTGGCCGTAGGCGACTACGACAACGATGGCTGGCCCGATCTTTATGTCAGCAACTTTGGCAAGAACCGTCTCTACCACAACAATCACGACGGGACATTTACCGATGTAGCCGAGAAAGCTGGAGTGACCCTGGGCAACTGGTCAAACGGCGCAAGCTTTGGAGACTACGACGGAGACGGAAAGCTTGATCTGTTTGTCCCTGGCTACGTGCATTACGACTTTAAGAATCCGCCTCCGTCGGGGGGAGGAGACGCAGCTCATTCCTTCTGCCAGTATCGCGGCGCGACTGTGATGTGCGGGCCTCGCGGCCTTCCCGGGGAACCCGATCATTTGTTCCATAACAATGGCGACGGGACGTTCACCGACGTGAGCGAGAAGGCTGGCGTAAGCGATAAGCGCCGCTACTTTGGTTTTTCCTCAACCTTCGTCGATGTGAACAACGATGGCAAGGTCGATCTCATCGTTGCCAATGATTCGACGCCCAACTATCTCTACATCAATAAAGGGGACGGAACGTTCCAGGATGCGAGCTTCTACTCTGGTTTTGCGTTGAACCAGGAAGCCCGTGAAACAGCTTCCATGGGGCTTGCCGTCGGTGACTATCTGAACAACGGTCTGGTTGACCTGTACACCACGACATTCTCGGATGACTACAAGACTCTTTTTCGCAATGAGGGCGGCGGCAACTTCTCCGAGATCACGGAGCAGATGGGAATCGCGCAGATCACCTATCCATTCCTGAGTTGGGGTACTGAGTTCATCGACTACGACAATGATGGCTGGAAAGACATCATGTCAGTGAGCGGCCACGTTTATCCGCTGGTGGACAAGCATCCGTATGACTGGGGTATGACTTTCGCGGAACGTCCATTGCTGTTTCACAACATGGACAAGGGAAAGCGGTTCGAACTTGTTCCGGCGGTGGAGGGCACGGGGTTGGCTGATGTCATTCCGGGCCGAGGCGCCGCTTTTGGCGACCTGTTTAATGACGGCAAGATCGACGTGGTGGTTAATTGCATCGACCATACCCCGGTCCTGCTTCGCAATGTGAATCCCGATAAGAACCATTGGGTGGGGATCGCGCTTGTCGGTGGACCGAAGAGCCCTCGCGATGCAGTAGGGGCCACTGTTTATGTAACTGCCGGAGGCATCCGGCAGCGCGGCGACGTCATGAGCGGCGGCAGCTATGAGTCCTCGAACGACCAGCGCCTTCATTTCGGCCTGGGTCAAGCGGCCACGTATCGATGCGGTTGAAGTTCATTGGCCGAGCGGTTCTGTCGAGAAGGTCGCGCTGCCCAGCGTCGATCGTTTTTTTGTGATTGAAGAGGGCAAAGGCGTGGTGCCCAGCGTCTACGATGCCATGGCGAAGAGCCCGGCCGCCGCCAAATGACTTTGCAGAATCGCTTATGAAGACTCTTTTCCTGCGTGCATTTCTGGCCGTAATGGTGTTTGCCGCAGGTTTGTGCTTTTTTATAGGCACGATCGAGGCCGGCTCCAGCCAGGACACATCGCGCAAAGAATACGCCGACAACGTTCGCGCTACCTACAACTACCGGTTCGGCAAGGACCAGCTTGCTGCGCCCGGGAATGCCTCTATGGTAGGAGACGACTTCGTTCAGCCCGGAGCCTTTCCCAACGCAAAATATTGCGCGCATTGTCATCAGGAGGCCTACCACCAATGGCGGCAGTCGTTGCATTCCAATTCCTTTCGCACCCCGTTCTATCGAACCAGCGTCAACATTCTTATCAGGACGAAAGGCATCGAATTCTCGCGTCACTGCGATAGCTGCCACAACCCCGTAGCGGTATTAACGGGCGCCTTGACACAAAACTCACAGGTTGATCGGAGCATGGATCAGGACGGTCTTACTTGCACTACCTGCCACTCGATCCAAAGTCTCAAATCGACCAATGGCAATGGCGGTTTTGTCATGGGAATCCCGGCAGTGATGGTGGATGAGAAGGGAAACCGGATTCCGGGTGAGGTTCCGTACGCCGAAATTATGAAGTATCCTTTGCGCCATTCCCAGGCGCTCATGAAGAGCTTCTATAGGACGCCGGAGTTCTGCGCGGCTTGCCACAAGGCGAACCTGCCGGATGCGTTGAACGACTACAAATTCATTCGGGCATTTACCACCTACGACGAATGGCAGCAGTCGAAATTCTCGCAGCAAAATCCGCTGAGCTTCTACACCGCGGACTTCAGCAGCTGCCAGGGATGCCACATGAAGCGCGCGCCCAACACTCTTCGAGAGGACGGGGCGAAAAAAGGCACCTTCGCTTCCCATAGCTGGCCCGCGGGAAATACGGCCGTTCCGTTCTATTACGGCTTCGATGAACAATTGCGCAAGACCACGGACTTCCTAAAGACCGGCAACTTCCTCAATGTAGATATTTTTGCCTTGCAAACGGCCGATAACAAGATCATCGCTCCCCTCGGTTCGGTGCCGTTCAGCCTCAAACCGAGCGATGTAGTGCAAGCCCTGGTGGTGATTCAGAATAAGAACATCGGGCATTCGCTGATCCCCGAGGTGCGTGATCTTTACGAGGCATGGGTTGAGTTCACGGCCAAGGATGCGTCGGGGAAGGAAATCTATCATAGCGGCTTCATTAAACCGGATGGAATGCTGGACGAGCGAGCGCACAGTTTCACCAATCGCCCCGTCAACGTCGATGGCGGATTCGTCGACAATCACAAGGTGTGGACCATCCATTCCGTCGCCTATGACAACTCCATCCAGGCGGGCAGATCGGCATTGGTTCGCTATCAGTTCCGGATTCCGTCAGAATTGAAGGGGCCAATCACGATTACAGCGAAGGTCAATTACCGTCACTTTCGTGAAAGCTATCTGAACAACGTGTTTGGCAAGGACCATCCGGCGTATCCGGTGGTAGAGATCGCATCGCGCAGCCGGACGTTAAACATTGGCGAAAACGCGGTCACCCAGCCCGAGCCCGGCGATAATCCGGACTGGATGCGCTGGAATAATCTCGGGATCGCTTATCTCGACCAGCAGCAATACTCCGCTGCCGTGCGTGCCTTTACTGAAGTGACGAAGCTGAGACCTGATTATGCCGATGCGTATACCAATATCGGACTGACCGAAATTCAATGGGAAAAATATGAGTCTGCCCGGGGCAGCATCCTCAAGGCATTGTCTCTAAACCCGAATAGCGCTCGCACCCTCTACTATCTTGCATTGCTGGAAAGAAGGGCAAGCAACTACGAAGCGGAAACCGCAGATCTGAAAAAAGTGGTTGAACTGTTCCCCCGATCGCGCGATGCGCGACGCGATCTTGGCATCGCCTTTTATCGCCAGCAAGACTACCCTGCGGCGAGAGAGCAGTTTGAGGCCTTACAGCAGATCGACCCGGATGATTTGGCCGCGCACTACAACTTGTCGATCATCTACCGCCGCATGAATATGGATCAAAAGGCTGCAGAGCAACAAGCGCAGTTCATTGACAAGAAGTTCGATCCTGGCGCGCCTACCTACTCTTTCGATTTCCTTCGCCAGCATCCGGAGATATCGATCGAGAGCATTCCGCAGCATGTGCATACCGATCTTCCATACGAGGGAAAACCCGCTGCAGGAGCACAATAGCTTCTCAGGACGCACATGAGATATCTAGCGCTATTGTTGCTGCTGGCTCCATGGCCGGCGATCTGCCAGATGAATACAGGTTGTCCCTGGCTCAACGTGGCGACGGCGACGGGGGTGCTTCGAAGCACCGGAAATTCGCCGATGGCTAGTCTCGCCGAGGGTGGCGAGCCGGCCTGCCGCTTTACCTACCGTGACAAGACTGCCTCTCGCGAGCTAAAGATCACAGTCGAAGAGGTCAAGGATGTGCATCAGGCGATGGCAGCGTACCAGGCTCGATGCGGCGCTGGCGTGACGCCTTTGCGGGCCATCGGGAATGAAGCGGTGACCTGTGCTGTGGACAGCAAAGGCAAGAGCTATGGACAGCAAGTGATTGGCGTTGTTCGAAACCAGATTTTCACGGTGACGCTGAGCACCAGCGCCAGGAAAGATCCAGCCATGCCCCGGGAGGCGCTGAAAGAGAAGTCCCGAGA
Organism: uncultured Acidobacteriaceae bacterium; assembly: GCA_963743365.1. GTDB lineage: Bacteria > Acidobacteriota > Terriglobia > Terriglobales > Acidobacteriaceae > PALSA-350. The sequence continues at coordinate 96,894 of CAVUQE010000028.1, read as the reverse complement.
CATATCGGAGCAGGTGGCAGGGGCTCTTTTCTAAGAGAGAGTGGTTCCTACTCCGCAGGCTTGGCTGGATGCCATAAACGCGACGTCATACTTTTTTCATACCCCTTGCCGTTGGGATAGCTCACCAGCTCAAACTGCATACCCCAAGGGGAGAGAAAATAAATCCACGTCTGCCCCGCATTCGGTCCGGAAGTTCTCACCGTGCGCTCGCCCAGAAGTCGCACCCCTTTCGCTGACAGGTAGGTTACGGCTGCGTCGAAGTCGTCGACATAGAAGGCGAGATGATGGCCCCCGACGTCGCTGTTCTTCGGCTGGCTAGGATTCTGATCAGGCGCCTCGTACTCGAAAATCTCAAAGTTTGGTCCGTATTTACAGCGAAAGAAGCGCAGCCTGCGCATCACCGTTCTGGGGTGCACATTCAGATGCTTTGTCATCCAGTCGTCTTCCGCCACAAAGGGGCCGAGCTCAAACATGTATTCACAGCCGATGACGTCGACGAAAAACGATGTCGCCTGCTCCAGGTCAGGCACAGTGAAGCCTACGTGTTCTGTTCCTCGCAGACCAGGTATGCCCTTCGAAGGCAGAACGTCGGATTGGGATGACAAAGTGACCCTCCTACTTCAAAAGCCATCGCTGAGCCGAACGAAATGACTCGCGTCTTAGTGGTCCGTCAGAATGGCCGTTATATCATAGTGGTCTTGCGTTGAACAATGAACCGGCACGAGGAACCGCCACAACCAACGCCAGATGATCGAGGGCAAACTATCGTGCAGATTGCAAGGATACAAATCGCCGAGTGTTCTATACCGCTTCCCTACGTTCTCCGATTGGGCCCGGTGGAGATCCGCAACCGGGATTACGTCTTACTCCGTGTGGTATGCGAAGACGGAGTATTTGGCGAAGCCATCGGCTATCCCCGGGGAACCCCCTTGTTCGAAACCCTAAGCAGCATGGGACGGCGAATTCTCGGCGCCGACTCCAATATGCGGCGGCAGGTACTGTTCAATCTCGAGCAATCCAATGTCCCCGCCCGGGCTGCCTTGACGCGGGGACTCAGCTTGATTGATATCGCTCTTTGGGATATCGCAAGCAAGCGCGCGGCCCAGCCACTCTTTCAATTTCTCGGAGGCATGAGGGCTGCGGCCGAGGTAACCGTAGTTGCCGGCTACTACGTAGATCAACGCGGGATCGGAGCGGTTGTTGACGAGGTCAGCCTGCTCAAGGACGCGGGCTGCAAGCGCGTAAAGATCATGCTCAAAGGCGACGACGCCGTCTTCGATCACAAATACTGTTCTGCTGTCGTCGAAAAGATGCCCGGCCAAGTTGCGGCAGATGCCCACTGGACATGGAACACATTGACGGAAGCAAGGAAGGTCTGTCGCGAACTCGACGGACTGGGACTAGGTTTTCTGGAAGATCCTTTTGCCGCCTCTGATGTGCGGTTGACGCACGAACTGCGACGCGACCTGGTGACTCCCATCGCCGCCGGTGAAGATACTTTTGGGCCGCGCGTTGTCTCCGAGTTGGTGAGCGGAATCGATATCCTGCGCGTAGACGCGACCACGGTTGGGGGCATCACGGGCGCGATCGAGGCCATCAACCTCGCGGCCGGGGCTGGGAAGACGGTGTTCCCGCACGTCTTCGCGCCACTCCATATCCACCTCGCTTGCGCTTTTCCCAATGTAGAAGCAGTTGAGTGGATCACGCCGGAATGTGGTGCGGATCCCCTGAACCTGATGCTGCGCAATATGCCGGCGGTGAAGGAAGGACAAATGAAGCCGAGCCAGGAACCAGGCATCGGAATCTCAGTGGACTGGGAAGCAGTGGAACGGCACTCGCGGCGGCAAGCCGTGCTAACAGCAGACAACTAAAAGCGCCTCCGCGAAGACGCATTATCGTTCAGTGAGAGATTTGCGCTGCGGGAAGGGTCTGCTTCCTGGCTGAATTGCCGGCTGCGAGCTCTTTTGCTACAGCAAGGATTTGCAGTGTCTCGGGATCGTCCGGATCAATCGACAGGATGTCTCGCAGCCGCGGGATGGCCTCGTCTGCTCTACCCAGTTTGCAGAGAAGAAGAGCTGCATTCCGCGGGAAAATGACGTTAGTGACGTTTATTTTTGCTGCCTGATCGAAATGCTCCAAAGCTCCAGCAAGATCCCCCTTTTGCTCCAGCACGATACCCTCATTGTTCAAGACGAGTGCCTGCGCCTCGCTGTCATTCTCGGCCCGGTTGCTGGCCAGCACATCTTCAAGGGTTTTCTGAAGGCGAGCGGCGTTGGCCGTGTCTCCTTTGAGGCTGTAAATCCTGTACAAGCGATAGATGACTTCCCGGTCGTTGGGTCTTAAGCGAATCGCCGCCTCGAATTCCGTAATTGCCTTGTCCTGATTTCCGGCTTCTTGATACAGCTTGCCGAGCAGCGCGTGTGCGCCTCCATCTTCTGGATTTAACGCTACGGCTTTCTCGAGGGTGGTCATGCTTTCCGCAGAGCGGTTCAGCGAGAAGAGCGCCTCGCCAATAGCTTCGTATGCCTCGGCCGAATCCGGATCAAATTCCAACGTCTTCTGGTAGGAGTCGAGGGTGTCTTGCCACTTCTTCTGATAGTAGGCGTCATGGGCTTTCAAGTGCCAAAGGTCACGAAGAGACTCTGTCCTGGGCCCTTTGGTCTCGAGCTCGAAATCCGCCTCCTTCTCTGACGCCTCAAACTTTCCGGCTCGCGCGAGCACGAGAGCGTAGTTGTAACGGAGTCCAGGCAAGGACGGATCAAGTTTTAGCGCGGTGGAAAGCCGGTCAAGAGCTCGATCCAAATTGTCAAAACTTGCGAAGGCCAAACCCGCAGAGAAGTAGTTGGGGGCGTAGTTGGGGCGCAACGCGATTGCCTGGTCGAACTCGGCTGCCGATTCGATTGGTTTTGCCAGCAGCGCCAGGCAAATTCCCTTCATGGCGTGCACGTCGCTGGCGTTGGGCCCGTGAACATCGGCTTGCTGCAGCACCCCGAGGGCGCCCTGTGGATCGCCATCCCGCACAAGCTTCTTCGCCTGGTCCAGTAGCGCCGAGGTGCTAAAGGACCCCTGGCTCGCGGGAGCCCCCTGGGAGCGCTGCAGGGCCGGGCAGCCCGGAGGGGAGAGAAGCTGGCTAGCCGCACAAGAAATCGCCAACAGAACCCGGGCACAACTAGGGGACATAGAAAGCACAAGACGAAAACGGGCACGAGCCATATTGATACCTGAAACCTTTATCTCACTTTTCGCTGGTTCCCCTATCTGCCCTCCCAACCAGCAAGTCCGGCAACCGGAGGGTGGAGGCGAAAATCATCATATAGTTGTCCTCTACTCAAAATAAGATATTTTTCTTGACAACCGTATGACGGGACACCTATACAGGACGGCGTCTTAATTCAGAAATGTTTTCCTGTTGGCAAACCGGCAGGAAGGGACCCGTGGCAGTACGAGATTGCCGTCGCCGGCCTGCTGGGTGACAGCCGTAGGAAGAGCCCTAAAAGCTCACCCGGATGCCAAATCACAGCCGGCAAAGAGTTCAAAGAAGTTGGAAATCTTGAAAGTTTTGGGCAAAAGAGCCCGGGAGGCAAACGTGCACAATTCTCGACCAGGTGCCATTCCATTCGGAGATAGTTGCTACTCGCGGGAGGCTGGTATGCGCTCACGACTCGCCATGGTATTCCTGTGCATTGCGATGCTGCTTGCATCCTGTACCGCCGCGCGAGCCCAATCGGCAACCGGGCAGTTCAACGGCCACGTCACTGACCAGAATGGGGCTGTCGTACCCGGAGCCACAGTCACGCTGCAAGACGTGGGAACGAGTCTGAACCGCAGCACCCAGACCAACGGCGAAGGGTTATACCAATTTCCGCTCGTCCAGCCCGGTGTGTACAAGATTTCGGTCACGCAGACCGGCTTCGATACAGCCACCAGCGCCGAACTCAAGCTCGACGTCAACCAGATCTCTACGCAGGACTTCAAGTTGGAAGTCGGTGCAACCTCCCAGACGGTCACGGTTACGTCTGCTGCCGAGTTACTCCAGGCCTCGACCGCCAACCTGGGCACTGTGGTCGAAACGCGGCCGGTGGCGGACCTGCCGCTGAACGGGAGAAGCTTTTCGGCTCTGCTTACACTCGCGCCCGGCGTCAGCGTGGTGAATTACTCGCAAAACAGCGGCGTCGGATACGGCACTGGTTTTGGGTCCGCCGGAATCCCTGGATCGACATACACTTTTCCATCCACGCAGGGTCAATGGAACCGCGAGAATCTCTACTATCTCGATGGAATTATTAACACCGCCGCCTTCGCCAGTTCCTACGATCTTCCTCCCATTATCGACACAATTCAGGAGTTCAAGATTCAGTCCCATAACGACGAGGCCGAATACGGCGGCGTATTAGGCGGCGTGGTAAACGTTGTTACTAAGTCAGGCACGAACAACCTCCATGGAGCCGCCTGGGAGTATTTGCGCAACAATGTTTTTGACTCCCGTAACCCGTTTACCGATTTCACGAACAACCTCCCCTCATCACCGGCGTCGTTTCGGCAAAATGAATTTGGCGGAGATTTAGGCGGTCCGGTCACCATCCCCAAGCTGTACCACGGGCGCAACAAGACATTTTTCTTTGTCGCTTATGAGGGCTGGAGATACGCGAAGGCTGCGGGAGCGAGCTACGTCTCACCCACCGCTGAGGAGTTAAATGGCGACTTCACCCACGCATCCATTGTGACCAGCACGGGCGCACCACCGCTTATCTACAACCCGTACACCACCGCGGGCACTGCGGGCAATTACACGCGCCAACTCCTCGGGGGCGACGGCCTGCATGTACCTGCCGCCATGATCGATCAGACCGCGCAGGCTTTTCTGAAGGCCAACGCCGATACGCCCAACTTCACTCCCGCCACGCCTGGCGGACCGAATACTATTCTGAATGCAGTCGGCACGAATAATGCCAATGGGTTCAGCGGACGAGTCGACCAGAACTTCGGATCAAAAAATACTTTATGGTTCCGGTATAGCTTTCTCAACGGAACAAACACATCCCCGAACTCAGAGCATGCGACGGGCGTTACCAGCGCGGACCAGAGAAACTGGGGCGGCGGCTACACCCACACCTTTTCTCCGACGTTAATCCTGGATGCTATCGCGGGATACTCCGGTCGTTTCAACACGGTTTCGACGACGCAACCAATCAACGTGTCTGACCTGTCACTTTACTCCTCCGTGCAGCAGGTCTACGGCTTTATTAACTTCGGCTTCACAGGTTACAACGGCATGGGCGGCAGTGGTCCCGCTGGATCGGAAAGTCACGAATTTAACTTCGCTGTCAATATGACCTGGCTCCGTGGAAACCATCAATTCCGGTTTGGCTATGAACAGCAAATCCCGGAAATGACCCAGGGGCTTTCGGGTGGACACTTCGGCGGAGCATCGTTTACCTTCGCGACTCCTGAGACCTCAAATCCACAGAATGCTTCGGCAACCGGCAATTCGATGGCTTCGGCTCTCTTGGGTATCCCCGACAACGGCCGCTTTCAATCCGAAATAAATGCCGTCCGAACGGTATCGCCCTCTGCATACTTCCAGGATTCCTGGAAGGTGACACCGCGGCTAACCCTCAATGGCGGCATCCGCTGGGATGGGGAATCCTCGCCCCACCTGCTGAATGGAACCACTGCGGCTGAGCTGGATCCGGCTACGGGCAACTGGATTGTCTCGGGCGGAAAGTTGCCTCCGCCTTGTGATGTGTCCAAGGGGATCTATGCGCCGTGCATCCCCTCTACGACTCCTGACAACAACGCCGTGATTGCGGCTCATGTCACTGTGGCGCCTAATCCTAACCTGGGTCCCAATGCGATTTACAAAGACTGGGGGCCGCGTTTTGGATTTGCCTACAAGGTGGATGACACGACCGTAGTAAGAGGCGGAGTCGGCTTGATCTACGACAACGTTACCGGCTCCATCCAAACCGTGCGCGATCGCCTGCTGGCGTGGCCGTCGAACTCATCGCTCCCGCTTACCTTCAACATCCTCGGTCAGCCGCTGGATACGATGACGGACATTGTTCCGACACTCGACAGCACGAACGCGTTACCGGCCGTCGCGACACCCTTCAATCAATTTGGCTGGTATTACGATACCCACCTCAAAAACCACTACTCCACCCAATACAACCTGGAGATACAAAAGCAGATCAATCAAAGTCTGGTCGCGACGGTTGGATATGTCGGAAGCTTTGACAGGAACCTGCCCGTTACCGGCATCGATAATGATTCGCCTAACCCGGGCGGAGCAGGCCTGAATCGTCCGTTCCCCTGGTCGGGAACTGCCATCATGGCTACGTCTCGTGGCGCTTCCAATTACAACGCGTTCCAGGCGCGGCTAGATCAGAGGTTTAACTCGGGGCTTTCCTTCGGGACCGGCTTTACCTGGTCGAAGGCGATGGACAATGGTGGAAGCGGCTTTTACGGAGTCGAAAACGGGCCACAGAGTTATTCGACTTTTCAGAACTATTACGACATAAGCGCGAATTACGGAATTTCGGGGAACAGTCTCAAGTTTATCTACTATGGCTGGGGGCTTTACGAGCTCCCCTTCGGCAAAGGCAAGTCCTATCTAAGTCATGGTATTGCCTCGGAGGTATTGGGTGGTTGGCAGGCTAATACCAACATCTCGGCGCACTCCGGGGTTCCGCTGGGCTTCCCTGACGCGGGGCAGGACCCGGCTAATATTGGAAATACCAGCTTCTATAACTACGCCAGGGCTAATGTGTCGAGATCGCCAAAAATCGGGCATCCAACGAAAAATGCGGCTTTCGACACCTCGGTCTTTTCAGATCCCGTGAACGAGTTCGGCACCTCGGGGCGAGGCGCCCTCAGCGGCATGCTATTCGACAACATTGATTTCTCGCTGATGAAAGAACAGCACATCGCGGAAAACATTGCAGTGCAATTCAGAGCGGAGTTCTTCAATGTCTTCAACATTCAAAACTACGGCACGCCGGGTACTACATTTGGATCATCTGGATTTGGCGTAATCACTTCACTTGCTCCCGGAGCTACGCCAAGACAGATTCAGTTCAGCCTTAGATTGAGCTTCTAGCAGTGATCGAGTAAGTGTGTGATTGGGATCGATAAGTCGCATCAGGGGTGTCTGACCCTGATGCGACTTATCGTCTAAAACGTGACCGAGCAGGTATCGCAAGAAGAGACGTGAAGGGCCACATTCGTCCTGGTAGCATTTACTGTCGAAGAGCAGAGGAGTTTCGGATACACGACGCAAGCTACAGCCGCTTTCCATCTGGTTTGATTTGGCTGAATGCGGCAATTGGAGGAATGTGTGGGGGATCTTCAATGACTACTTCCGTCCCGGGTGTTGTTGGTGGGGTCGACAAGCACGATAAAGCTACTTCCATCGCTCTTCTCAAGGAGATGCTCCGAATCAGGGAGCTGGAACAGAGATCTCTCGATTTAAGCACCGCAACACCGCCCCAGGTTGTCGGTTCAGCGCACCTTTGCGCGGGCCAAGAGGCTGTTCCTGTAGGAACGATCGCCGGCTTGAAAGAAGCTGACCAGGTAATCGCAACCTATCGGGGGCACGGATGGGCGCTGGCTTCGGGGCTCTCCTTGACGGAAGTCTTCGGAGAGATTTGTCAGCGCAGTATCGGCGTAAACGGCGGCCGGGGTGGTTCAGCCTACATGATGGCGCCCGATCGGCGCTTCATCGGCGAGAATTCAATCGTCGGAGCTGGTGTTCCGATTGCTTGCGGCGTTGCGATGTACAACGTAGCTTCGCGCAACGGCGGAGTGGTTGCGGTCTCCATTGGAGATGGTGCATTCAACCAGGGCTCTACCCATGAGGGCCTTGCCTTCGCAGCAGCCCGTAGCCTACCGGTGCTGATCATCTGTGAAAACAATGGCTGGTCAGAGCTGACGCCGACCTCACTCACGTTCAAAATAGAGCGGATCGCCCAACGAGCGAATGGATATGGAATTCCTGGGGTGACGATTGACGGAGCCGATCCGATCATCGTGCGCGATACCATCGCGCAGGCAGCCAAGCGGGCGAGAGAAGGCGGCGGACCAGCATTGATTGAATGCCGTGTGCCGCGATTGTGGGGTCACTACAATCGCGATATCGAGCACTACCGTCCCAAAGAGGATCGTGACCAGGCGCGGGCTCGAGATCCTATCACCACCTTTACCAACAAACTGATTTCTGCCGGCGTGCTCACTCATGAGGCCTTTCAAGAGCTCGAGGCGAGTGTCAAGTCCGAGATGGACGAGGTGCAAAAGGCCGTACTCAGCTCACCTGCTCCACATGCCAACACTGCTACCCGGCATGTTTGGGCTGAAACCTCGGCGCCGGCGGCCTCGGCTCGCTCGGGCGAGACTGTGCAGACCAAGACCGTAAGCTACATCCAAGCCGTCAACGAAGCTTTGTCACGCGAACTGGCGACGCGTCCCGAGGTCCTTGTTTATGGAGAAGACGTCGGCCAGTCCGGAGGCATCTTCGGCGCATCGCGTGGTCTGCAAAAGAGCTTTGGCGCGGACCGGGTCTTTGACACGCCCATCTCCGAGAGCGCGATCCTCGGCTCCGCGGTGGGAGCGGCGTTGATGGGCATGAAGCCGGTCGTGGAAATCATGTGGGGCGATTTCATTTTGGTAGCGCTGGACCAGATCATCAATCAGGCCGCTAACGTCCGCTACATCACCGGCGGCCAGTCGGGAGCGCCAATCGTTGTTCGCACGCAGCAGGGCGCAACGCCCGGATCGTGTGCCCAACACTCTCAATGCCTGGAAGCGCTTCTGGCTCATATTCCAGGATTGAGGATCGCGATTCCCGCGACGCCGCAAGACGCCTACAGCCTCTTGCGCTCAGCAATTGCCTGCCCTGATCCATGTATTGTTTATGAAGCCCGGGGGCTCTACCAGACAACCGGAGAAGTTCAGTTCACGGACGTAATTGAGCCGATCGGAAAATCCCGATTGCATAAGCCGGGACGGGACGCCGTGATTGTTACCTGGGGAACCATGGTACCGGTAGCCCTGGAGGCAGCAAAGCAGCTGGCCGGTGAGGGGGTGGATGCCGGAGTGCTTGATCTCCGATGGCTTTGTCCTTTGGACGATGAGGGTTTGCGCGATGCGGTCAAGAGCGCATCAGGCAAGGTCATCGTCCTGCACGAGGCAAATCGCACCGGTGGGTTCGGCGCTGAGGTGGTCGCACGGCTCCACGAATTTTTCAAACATGACCTGGAGCTCAACATCGCACGGGTTGCCACTCCCGACATGAGAATTCCTGTCGCACCGATTCTTCAACGCGCACTTCTTCCCACTGCCGCTAAGGTGATAGAGGAAACTCGACGTTTGCTTGCAAGCAAGTGACAGAATAATTCCGGTCGCCGGGAAGAGATGAATATGGAATTTCTTGTGCACATGAAAGTTGCACCAATCGACGGCGGCGAGGAAAGAGAGAAACAACTGCGGGAGCAAGAGGCGGTGCGGAGCCGGGAATTGGCAAGACAAGGGATCCTATCGCGTATATGGCGAGTGCCGGGAAGGCGGGAGAACTGGGGCATCTGGAGAGCTGACGACTGTGATCAACTCCACAATGCATTCGTCTCATTACCGCTCTTCGCTTATCTGACCATTACCGTTCATCCCCTGGCATCCCATCCCAACGATCCACAAGCGCATGGCTAGTGTTCCGATCACCAAATGGCTCTGTGAGCGAAAGGAAAGTGAGGATCCAACCCGGGAATGATATCGATCGAAGAGCTACACAGAGTGGATGGCAAAGTCGCCCTCGTGACCGGAGGCTATGGTGGCATCGGCGAGGCCGTCTGCCGCGGGCTGGCGTCGATGGGAGCGAAAGTCGCCATTGCCGGACATAACGGAGTGCGGGCCGGCGAATGCGCGAAGGCCCTGCAGGCCGACGGCGCCGATGCATGGGCCGGCTCATTCGAAGCCACGTCGGTCTCTAGTACGCAACAGATGGTGGATGAGGTGGTTGCCCACTTCGGGCGTTTGGATATCCTGGTGAATTGCGTCGGACTGAACCGCGAAGAGAAGGCGGAAGAAGTGACTGAGGAGATGTTCGACTATGTTTGCGATGTAAATCTGAAGAGCGCCATGTTCCAGGCGCAGGCAGCTGCTCGCCACATGATCAAACAAGGCAAAGGTGGGAAACAGGTCCACCTCGGTTCTGTGCGTTCCCTGCTGGGGCTACGGGGGCGCGGCTATGCTGCTTATTGCGCCGCGAAGGGCGGCTTGATCACGTTGTGCAGACAGCTCTCTGCCGAGTGGGCGCCTCACGCCATCAATGTGAATGTAGTTGCGCCAACGTTCATCAGAACAGAGCAGGTCAGCAAGATGCTGGCGGACCCGACGTTTTATGCCAATCTAGTGGCTCGTATTCCGCTAGGGCGCATCGGCGAGCCGGAGGATGTTATGGGCGCCGTGCTGTTCCTGGTTGCGCCGGCTTCCAACTTTATTACCGGACAAACCATTTATCTGGATGGCGGCATAACCGTTACGCAGTAATCACGTATTGCAGACTGGGGAGGAATGAGCACTTGGCCGAGAAATTAGTCGATCTAAGCATGCCCGTACACAATGAAATGGTTACGTTTCCGCGGGTCGTCCGTCCCTCCATGGCCATGTTCGAGACCTGGCAGGAATTTGCTGAGCGGATTGGCGCAGCGAAGTATGGAGTTGATTCGTTGACTGCGTCCTACATCGTCGTACTGGGCGACCACATTGGAACTCACATGGATTCGCTGCGCCACATGCGCAAGGATGCACCGGGGCCTGAGGGGATTCCGCTTGAATATTGCTACGGAGATGGAGTCTGTCTTGACTTCCGCCATCTCCCCAAGGGCGCGGGTATCAGCGTTCAAGATATGAAAGATGCGCTCAGCAAGATCAAATACACCCTGAAGCCGCTGGATATCGTGTTGATCCACACCGGGGCGGGTAAGTTACAGGATAGCGATAAATACCTCACCGACAGCGTCGGCATGACTGGCGAGTCCACCAACTGGCTATTGGACCAAGGGGTCAAGATGACCGGCATCGACGCGGTCACCTATGATCCGCCTATCTGGGCAATGTTTGAGCGCAAGAAGTTTTGGGAAGCCCATCGGGTGATGCTCACACGCGAGTATTACCACCTGGAAAATCTGACCAACCTCGATCAACTGCCAGGGTATGGGTTCAAGCTGAGTCTCTTCCCTATCAAGTGGGTCAACACGACCGGCGCACCGGTGCGCGCCGTGGCAATTCTCAAGGACTGACGCACGATGCAGTTTTTATCCATATCGCAACGCCGGGAAGGATTCGCGGAAGAAGAGTACGCGGGCTTGGCTGAGCAAGAGAGTGAGCGAGCGCGCGAGCTATATACAGCGGGATTGATTCGCCAGATCTGGCATCGTGCAGACACCCCCGGCGCGTGTTTGTTATGGGAAGCCGAGGGCGAAGAACAGGTTCGCGAAGTATGGAAGACATTTCCGTTTGCCCAAGCCGGCATGACGGAGGTGACACTGATTCCACTAAAACCTTATGGAGGCTTCAGACCAACAAAACCTCCGAAGATCAAGGCGTGATGTTGAAGACGCTTAACGAACCCGCGATGGTAGCCCCACTCACGCCCAATCAAGTGCGGGGGTTTTGGGCAGCGTGGGGCGGTTTGGCTCTAGACGGAATGGACTCTTTCATCTACGCACTTGTGCTGGTGCCGGCAATGCACGAGCTGCTGCCTGCTTCGGGGATACCAGCCACGGTGGGCAATTTGGGATTCTACGGCAGCATCTTGTTCTGCGTATTCCTGATTGGATGGGGCTGCGCCTTTTTGTGGGGGCCGATCGCCGATCGCTTTGGGCGTGTCCGCGCGCTCATTTTTGCCATCCTGTGCTATTCCCTGTTTACTTTTTTGGGCTGTGTCGCGCAAAACGTATGGCAGCTCGGCGTGTTTCGTTTTCTCGCCGGTTTCGGTGTCGGGGGAGAGTTTGTCGGAGCAGCAGTATTTGTAGCCGAGGAATTGCCCAGCGGACGTCGAGTATCAGGAGCCGGTTATCTAAACTCCGGTTACTACGTGGGAATTTTTCTTGCTGCGGGCCTCAACTATGTTTTGGGCGCACGCCTGGGATGGCGAGCCATGTTCGCAGCGGGGGTTGCGCCGGCCTTGTTCGTCGCCTTCATCCGCTACCGCGTCCAGGAGCCGGAGCGCTGGAAGAAGAGAATCGAAAGCATTGGCGTATGGACGGCGCGCGACTCGCTCTTTGCCCTCTTCTCGCCTGAGTATCGTAAGCGGACCACCCTGAATAGCCTTTTAGTGCTGGTCTCCATGATCGGCCTCTGGGCGGGATCGGTTTACGTTCCTGGCGCGGTCACGCAAGTCGCGGTTCGCGAGGGGTACAGCGCCGGCGACGCGGCCCGCATTGCGTCGTGGGCCACGATGCTGTTAGCCACCGGCACGATTCTCGGTTGCCTGATCATGGCGCCCCTTGCCAATCGGTTGGGACGCCGAGGCGCGCTGGCGTTTTTCTACGCGATCATGGCCGTCTCAATCTCGCTTGCTTTCGGCTACACCTTCTACCCTGGACACGGTGGATTAAGCGCGTTCATTCCTTGCCTGTTTTTTGTCGGCGTGGGCGGAGGCAGTTTCTCTGTGCAGCTTTTATGGTTGCCGGAACAATACCGCAGCGAGTGCCGGGGGAGTGCCCTGGCCTTTGCTACGTGCGTGGGTCGATTTGTAGCAGCCGGTGCGACACTCATCGTCGGCGCCGGGATCGCCCACTACAAAAGCATTGGCGTACCAGTCGCGTTGAGCTCGCTGGCATTTGTCTTCGGACTGCTGCTGGTACCGTTCGGCGTGGAAACAAAGGATCAACCGTTACCGATATGATTCGAGAACGCTCAGGGGGTCAACCATGAATCGAATGCGACAGCGCCGTAACCTTCTTAAGACCGCCGCCCTTGGTTTGGGCACATTGGCCTTCCCCCCGTTACAGTCATTCGCTAAAAAACCGCCTGCTCGAAAGCTGAAGATTGGCCATACCTGTATCACGTGGGGCACTTTTCCACGCCCGGGGGATGATGCCACCCTGGAGCCGGCATTGAAAGATATCTCGGCCGAAGGCTTTTGGTCCTTTGAGACCTTTCCTGAGGTCCTGGATAACTGGGACAAGCGAGGTCTGCTGACCCCGTTGATCGCGAAATACGGAGTGCCGCTGAGGTCCGGATACATCACCGGCAATCTGATCGATCCGTCCAAGAGAAAAGACGAAATCGCTCGGATTACAGCATTGTCCAAAGTTGTTCAGAAGTTCAACGGAACGTTTGTAGTGCTCGCACCGAATAGCGTCAAGCGCGATTCCTACAACTTTCAGGAGCACCGGGCCGACATCATCTCCGCACTCAATGACTATGCCGCGGCAATCACTGACCTGGGCCTGGCGACAGGGCTCCATCAGCACACCGGCACGTGCATCGAATCGCGCGATGAAGTCTATGCGGTCATGGAATCCGTCAACACCAAGAACCTGAAGTTTGCTCCGGATGTTGGCCAGCTTCAGAAGGGCGGAGCCGATGCGGCAAAGGTGGTAAAGGATTTTCTGCCGCTGGTAAAACACATGCATTTGAAGGACTACAAGGGTTGGCAGTGGTACTCCGGATACTGCCCCCTGGGCATGGGTACGGTGGACATCCCAACAATTCTGGACATGATGGACAAGGTCGGTTTGATTAACGACGTCATGGTGGAGCTGGATCCCTCCCCGGATGGGCCGATGACACCTCTCCAGACTGTGCAAACGACGAAGGCCTATTTAGAGAAGCTGGGATATAAGTTCCGCAGCTAGTAAGCACGTACTCGAGTTGAGGGGCATTAGAGTTACTATGGAAAAGCGACACCTGGGCTTACTGCTGCGCATTGGCGCCATGGTTGCGTTGCCGGCGCTGGCTGCCGGCTACTTACCAAATCCGATCTCGGCCGGATCACGGGAAAAGATGTATTCGTCCTGGAGCGACTACGGCGGCTCTCCTGACTCCATGGGGTATTCGGCAGCCAAGCAGATTAACAAGACAAACGTGACGCAACTTAAGCTGGCGTGGTTTGTCCCGGCGCCTGGGCCGGCCGGCAGGTTCTCCTTCAATCCACTGGTCATTGACGGCGTGATGTATGTCGTCGGGAGAGACGACGGGATCTATGCGCTGGATGCCGCAACCGGAAAGCAGATCTGGGCTCATCCGGTGGAAGGAGGGCAGCCCACAAATCGCGGCTTCAATCATTGGATATCAAAAGATGGCAAAGATCAGAGGCTGATTTTTGCCGTGGATGGATACCTGCAAGAACTTGATATGAAGACCGGGGAGTTGATCACGTCGTTCGGCAAAGACGGCAAAGTCAATCTCAGGGAAGGGTTGGACCGGGATCCGGCTTCTGTTACCGAAGTGCAAAGCGGCACTCCTGGGCGCGTCTTCGAAGATCTGCTTATTCTCGGCTCGGCCCCGGGAGAGGCCTACGGATCTCCTCCAGGAGATATCCGCGCTTACGACGTACATAGCGGCAAGATGGTCTGGATCTTTCACACAGTTCCTCGGCCGGGTGAGTTCGGATACGATACCTTTCCTCCGGACGCATGGAAACGAGTGGGAGGAAATAACGCCTGGGGGGAAATTGCGCTCGACGAGAAGCGCGGTATTGTCTACTTCCCTCTTGGTTCTCCTACCTACGACTTATACGGCGCGGACCGAACAGGAACGGACTTGTATGGCGATACACTCCTTGCGCTCGATGCGCGCACGGGCAAGCGTGTGTGGTACTTCCAACTCGTGCACCATGATCTTTGGGATTACGACCCGACCGCAGGCCCGAAGCTTCTGACGGTGACGCACGACGGGAAGAAGGTCGACGTCGTTGCCCAGGCTACAAAATTCGGCTTCCTTTATGTATTTGACCGCGAAACCGGCAAGCCGTTGTGGCCAATTGAAGAGCGGCCGGTTCCAAAGAGCGACATGCCGAACGAGGTTTCCTGGCCGACCCAGCCAGTCCCGACAGTGCCGCCACCCTTCGCGCGGCAAAAGTTTACGGTCGACGACATCAATCCGTACCTCGACCCGGCCGAGAAAGCACGTATTCGCGACATCATCCTCAAGGCCAGCAACGATGGCATCTATACGCCCCCGGCTTACAACCGCCAGACCATCGAAGTGCCGGGCGAAAATGGGGGCGCCAACCAAGGCAGCACAGCCGCAGATCCCACGACAGGCGTGATGTACGTCAAAACATATGATGCGCCAACGATCCACATGATGACCGAAGCTCCTCCGGTTCGCCACTTAAGTACCACCTCGGGAACATTTGAAGAGCGGGGCTACGCCCTCTATTCCAAAAACTGCATTGCGTGCCATGGAGCGAATCGTGAGCGTATTACCTACCCTCAGTCGATTGACTTCGAAAAATTCACAGCCGTTCTCAGGGCTGGCAACGGGGTGATGCCGGCATTCTCCGCATCCACACTGAAGCCGGAGGATATCCTCTCACTGGCGGCTTATCTCAAAGACCCGGTTGCGGGTGAAGGAAACCCCGAGAACCCGCACGTCAACCCATCGGCTCCTCCTCCGCCCACGGGGCAGACGCGCTTCTATGGGCAATTTGGATTTACCTTTCGCGCTAACAATGGCTTGAGTGCCTTCAGCCCGCCATGGTCGTCGCTGGTTGCCTACGATCTGAATACTGGGACTATTAAATGGCGCAGGCCGATTGGCACGACTCCGGGCCTGGCGGCGCAGGGTATCAAAGACACCGGCAGCTCTGCGTTTATGCGCAACGGTCCCGTAGTCACGGCGGGGGGATTGCTGTTCATTGCATCAGGTCCGGATCGGATGATTCATGCTCTCGACAAAGACAGCGGCCGAACGTTGTGGGAGACGGAAATGGATGCGAACCCTGACGGAATTCCGGCGGTTTACGAGGTAGCCGGCCGCCAATATATCGCGTTCTACGGAGCGGTGGATAGCCAAAAGGAAACACTTGCCTTCAAACCCGGCAAACCGGGAGCCCAGGGTTACTACGTCTTCGCTTTGCCGCAGTCGGGTTCCAACACACATTGATGATTGAATGGCAGAGCATTTTTATCGTTCGCGGAGTTAGATAAATGAAACTCGAAGGCAAGACAGCTTTGGTGACTGGAGCGGCCCGCGGTATAGGCCGGGGGATCGCCGAGGTATTCGCGGAGCAGGGCGCCGATGTGGCGGTCAACGATATTGACATCACAGGATGCGCGGCGGACGACCTGGTGCGCTCGATCCGCGCAAAAGGCCGGCGGTCGATAGCGGTGCAGGCAGACACCTCGGACCGTACCTCGGTGGAATCGATGTTCGAGAAGGTTTGGGATGAATTTGGCCACATCGATATCCTGGTGAACAACGCCGGCATCGAGACGATTATTCCTTTTCTCGAGATCACGGACGAGCAGTGGACACGCGTGACTGATGTCGACTTGCGCGGCCCCTGGCTTTGCTCGCAGGTTTTCTGCCGCCGCGTGGTCGCGGAAGGCCGCAAAGCGAACATCGTCAATGTCGGTTCCATACAGGCGGCGAAAATTCTTCCCGGGCGGACGCATTACGCCCCGGCGAAGCTGGCCATCGAAGCTCTCACCCGCAATACATCTGCCGAAATGACGCCGTTGGGTATACGGGTCAACTGCGTTCACCCCGGCTTTATCGCTACTGACATGACGGCGTGGATCCAAAAAGATCCGGCGATCTTGTCCAACGTAGTGGCACAGATCTCAGTCGGGCGAGCAGGAGAACCGCGGGACATTGGGAAGGTAGTGGCTTTCTTTGCCTCAGAGGAATCGGAATACGTTACCGGCCAGTCGATCCACGTGGACGGCGGGTGGATCTTTAAATAAATCGATCTTGATAGCATGCGCGAGGCGCTCACCAAGGGGGATAACCGATATGACTAGAAGTACGCACATCGTAGCTCTTGCAACCGTGGCGGTGGCTATGCTGTCCGCTCAGCTCGCTAGTGCAGCGCCGGCTCCTCCACCGGATCTTGGGCCGAACAAGTCTGTTCGGCCGAATTCTCCCCAGATTCGCACCTCTGTTGGTCCTTTGCTTGGATGGCAGGTGGGTATCTCCTCCTCGGTCTTTGGGGAGATCAGCTTCTATGAGGCGGCCGCCCTGGCGGATGCGTTAGGACTGGCAAGCATTGAAGGAGATAGCAGGCAAAAGGTGAGCCCGCAGGTCGACAAGAATCTGGATGACCAACTCTCGCCCGAGGAGGTGGCAGCGGTCAAAGCGCGGCTGGAGGAGTTGCGGCTGAAGATGGTCGCCTATCGCGTAGAGAGCATACCCTCCGACGGGAACTCGGCCAGCAAGCTCTTTGCCTTTGCCAAGGATCTGGGGGTCCACACTATCGTGACTACGACCATGCCCACGTCACTCGCCGCAGTCGATAAGTTGGCCGGTGATAGCGGTGTAGATGTGGCGATTGCCATCGATGGCGATCCGAAAAGTGTCATGAGCTCGATCGATGGTCTTAGCCCGCATGTAGGCGTCAGCGTCTCCTTCGGCAATTGGATCGAACAAGGAATCAGGCCCGTCGATGGATTAGCCATGATCAAGGACCGTTTGATGGTGGTCCGGTTGCGCGATCGCAACGTTCTGGGGGCAAATGGCCGAGACGTTCCGCTCGGAACCGGTGTAGCAGAGGCGCAGAAGTTCCTGCTGGAGGTGGCTAAACAGGAGCCACAGCCACAGGAGGAGCCGAACAAATGCGTCAATTGCGGCCGTCCCTACGGAGGAATCAAGCCCCTCTTTATCGCGCTGGACGTCGATCCGTGGCAGGTGATCATCGCAACCGGGCCACAGCCTGGCACCTCGCGGGGCGCGTTCGCCGAACTGTGGCGGCAGGCCGACGAATTTGAAAGAGTGGTGCGTCCGGCGATGGGCTATCGTGTCGACCAGGATGCGAAATTGATTCCCCCTACCAGTAGCGACCGCATTCCGGCAGACGTGAAGGAGAAGATCGTAGCCGCGCTGCCCAAGCAGGCGCTGGTAACTCCCAAAGTGCCCAGGAAGCTTCTTGTGATCGATGTGGCTCCGGCGGGTGCTTATTATCACGACACTGCGGCCCATGCCAACTTCGCTATCCAGAAGATGGCGGAGACCACGGGCGCATACCAGGCGATCTTCAGCAACGATTTGAATAATCTGAAGTATCCCAAAATTCTGGATTACGATGCCGTATTTATGAACAGCGGCGACGGCGAGGTTTTCTCCGATCCCCAGGTACTGAGCGGCCTTATCCGCTTTGTGCATGAAGGCGGAGGCCTTGCCGGACTTCACGGCGCGAGCTATGCCTCGATGGATGTGCCGGAGTTCGGGGAGCTTATCGGCGCCCAGAGCGGTCCTCATCGTACCGAGACCGCAACGCTGAAGATCGACGATCCCAATAGCCCGCTAACCAGGCAATTTGCCAGCAGTCCTCTAACCGCGCAACTGGGAGGAAAAGGCTTCGTCTATACGGACGAGTTTTACCATTTCTTACCCGATGGTCCTTATTCGCGGGATAAGCTACATGTCCTCATCAGCATCGATGCGGAGAAGTCTGACCTGAAGCCATGGCACGTCCGTCCGGATAAGGACTACGGCATGGTATGGATCAAGAGCTATGGCAAGGGCCGCGTCTTTAATTGCGCGCTAGGGCATACGCCGACGCTCTTCGAAACGCCCGCTTTAGCGCAAATGATGCTGGGTGCAATCCAATTCGTTCTGGGAGACCTGCCCGCGGACACCACCCCCAGCGCGATGTTGGCCAACAAATAGTCGCTTCGTCACAAGGAGAACTACCTTGAACCTGATAAAGAGTAGCCTGTCCAGCGTCCTGGTCTTTGCGGCCGTTTCCCTCAGCTATGCGCAATTAGCGGGTAGCAAGCCGGATACGCAGCCCGTTCATCATCCCGTCCCTTCCATTCAGGACACTGAGACGCCTGCGCAAAAAGATGCCCGCATGCAATGGTGGCGGGAGGCACGCTTTGGCATGTTCATTCACTGGGGGATCTACTCCATTCCAGCGGGTATCTGGGATGGTAAGCAGATTCCCGGCGGTGGTGAGTGGATTATGAACACCGCCTCCATTCCGGTGGCGGATTACAAGGCTCTTGCCTCGCAGTTCAACCCCACCAGCTTCAGCGCGCACGATATCGTGGCCCTGGCAAAATCGGCCGGCATGAAGTACATCGTGATCACGGCCAAGCATCACGACGGCTTTGCCATGTTCGACTCCAAAGCCAACTCGTTCAACATCGTAGCGGCCACGCCCTTCAAGCGCGATCCGCTTCGCGAGTTGGCTGAAGAGTGCCAGAAGCAGGGGATGAAGCTGGGTTTCTATTATTCTCAAGATCAGGATTGGACCGCACCAGGAGGGGGCGCGATCATGAAAGACCATCATGATCCTGTCACGCATCACTGGGATAAGGCGCAGGACGGTGACTTCGACACCTATCTCCATACCAAATCGATCCCGCAGATCAAAGAGCTGCTTACCAACTACGCGGAATTTCCAGTGGTTGTGTGGTTCGATACGCCTACCGCTGATATGACGCCCGAGCGCGCGGCCGAGATCGTCACACTCCTCAATCAGCACCCCAACCTGATCTGGAACAATCGGCTCGGAGGAGGGTACAAGGGAGACACGGAAACACCTGAGCAGCACATCCCTGGCAAGGGTTATCCAGGCCGCGACTGGGAAGCCTGCATGACCATGAACGACACCTGGGGCTATAAGTCGTGGGACACGAATTTCAAGTCGACCGAAACTTTGCTTCGCAATCTCATCGATATCGCCAGCAAGGGCGGCAACTATCTGCTCAACATCGGGCCTGATTCCAAAGGTGTCGTCCCGGCCCCTGAGGTCGAGCGTCTGCACCAGATGGGCCAGTGGCTGGCCGTGAACGGCGAGGCCATCTACGGCACCAAGCCCACGCTCTTTGGCGCCGAAGCGGGATCATTCAGCCCCACGGAGAAGGATAGAAGAGGCGATCCCTTGTTTATTCCTACATGGAATTGGCGATCGACCACCACCCCCGACAAAATCTACATTGAGATCTTCACTTGGCCCGACGGCTCCTTCCGTTTGGATAAGCTGCCGCGTAAGGTCACCAGCGCTTACCTGCTCGCGGACCCGGCGCACACGCCTTTGAAGATGACACAGACGGGCGATAGCCTCGAGGTCCAACTCCCGGCAAAAGCATTGGACCCTATTGCCACAGTGCTCGTTCTCAACACCGCAACAGGGCCCGCGTAACGCTTGAGACTGAAAGCACATGGATTATCGCATCAAGGGTAAGTGTGGGTTTGTTACTGCCGGTGCGCACGGTATCGGTGAAGCCACGGCGGACCTGCTCACGCAAGAGGGTGTTCGCGTTATTGTGGCCGACCGGGATGCCGCCGCGCTTCACGAAAGGGCTCATCGTTGGAGCGGCGTTGTCGCCGCAGATCTTGCCACGCCTGAAGGCGTCGAGCACGCGACTTCTTATGTGCTCGATACCTTTGGAAGAGCCCCGGATATCCTGGTTAACAATCTCGGCCTGGGCAACTCCGGATCCTTCGAAGAACTCTCTGATGAGCGCTGGGCGAAGAGCTTCGAAATTAACCTGATGGGGTGTATTCGCACTTGCCGCGCACTGGTTCCAAAAATGGCTGAGCTCGGCGGCGCCTCGGTGGTGAACACTGCCTCCGACCTGGCAAAGCAGCCGGAGCCTACTCTGATGGACTATGGCACATGTAAGGCAGGGTTACTTTACTTCAGCAAAGCTCTGGCAGTTCAATACGCTCCGGATGTCCGAGTGAACACGGTATTGCCGGGGCCGATTTGGACGCAGATGTGGACCCGTCCGGGCGGGATCGTCGATCAACTCGTCGAGAGTTATGGCGTCGACAAAGAGGCCGCGCTGGAGCGCTTCCTGAAGGATCGTTACATGCCTCTCGGTATCGGACAACCGGAGGATGTAGCGCAGGCTATCGTTTTTCTAGCTTCACCGTTGAGCAAGTTCATTACCGGTGCGGCGCTAGACATTGGGGGAACCCTGCGCGGGTTGATCTGATATTTTCGTGTGAGGTGGACCCAATGATCCTAATGAATCCAATCCTTGTGGCAGGAAAATATCCATTGCCATTCGTGACCGCATGACGCCACAGGAGTTGCTTGGTGGCCGGCCAGTGGCAGTGATCGGCGCAGGTCTGGTGGGTGCTGGATGGGCAATCGTCTTTGCGCGAGCGGGACTGGATGTTCGGGTATACGACGCCAATCGCAGTGCAACCGATAGCGCACTGTCACTGATAGTGGATCAGTTGAAAGAATTGAGCTCCTTCGGCCTCGTCGACCATCCCGATGAAGTGGCGGCCCATGTGACACCGGCATATCGCTTGGCTGACGCAGTGGACGGGGCCGCTTATGCACAGGAGTCCGTGCTGGAGCTGGTGGATGTAAAGCGTCGCCTCATGCAGGATCTCGAGCAAGCTGCCCCGCCGGACCTGGTGATCGGCAGTTCCAGCTCCGGCATTCCAGCCTCAGCCTTCACACATGGTTTGAAGATTGCGCCGCGTGTGCTGATTGTTCATCCTGTAAATCCGCCCTATCTCGTGCCTGTGGTTGAACTCGTTCCATCGCCAGAAACCTCCAGCGCCACCGTTGACTTTGCGGACTCGCTCATGCGCGCACTCAAACGCAGTGTCGTTCACGTGCGCAAAGAGGTGCAGGGTTTTGTGCTGAACCGGCTTCAGGCAGCACTTCTCCGCGAGGCATGGGCCCTGGTGGAGGACGGTGTAGCCAGCTGCGAGGACATCGATCGAACTGTCCGCGATGGTCTGGGCTGGCGCTGGTCGTTCATGGGTCCTTTCGAGACGATTGACCTCAATGCAGCCGGCGGCATCGCCGATTACGCTGTCCGCTTAGGGCCTCTCATGCACGAGATTGCGAGATCGCGTAGTCATGAAGAACCCTGGTCGCAAGAGTTGATCCACAAAGTAGAGGCCGAACGAAGACAGCTGCTCAGCCAGGATGCTTTGCCCGGCCGCCGCGCGTGGCGGGATCGTCTCTTGATGGCCTTGGCTGCCGAGCGCGAGAAGAAATCAGAATGATGCGGCTTTACCCTCCGCAGTGTTGCTTTTCTGCCTGGAGCAGGGTTTCGCGGCCTCCGTACACGGCAGCCCAGATGGTGCCCACAAGAAGGAAGTTGCGGGGATTTGGTGGTTTTACAGGAGGTCCTTGTTTTGCAGCGCAAACCGCAGCAGCGCATTCGCGCCCTCGCCATCGAGTTCCAGCTTGCGGCACATGCTGGTGCGGTGGTTCTCGACGGTTCTGTAGTGGATGGAAAGCTCAGAGCCGATTTCTTTGCTGGTCTTGCCTTGCGCAATCAGACGCATGATGCGGAGCTCAGTAGGGGTGAGATTGCTGGTCAAGGGGTTTGCTGGAGGCTCGGGCTGATTGCGGCTGTGCAGCAGATCGGTGGTAATCGCGGAGCTGATATAGGGCCGTCCCGACGCCACGGCATGAATGCCGGCCACTACTTCCTGGACCGCGCTGTCCTTGAGGATATAGCCCTTGCATCCCAGGTCCATTGCGCTGCGGAAGAGATCCTGGCTCGAATGCAGGGTGAGGAAGATGATCTCTGTCTTCAGCCCGCGCTTGAACACTTCCCGGGCGACGCCGAGCCCGTCCAGCTTCGGCATCTCAATATCGAGCAGCGCAACGTGAGGATGGAGCTTTGTAATGAGCGACAACGCGGTCTCTCCATCCGAAGCTTCGCCCACTACCTTTAAGCCGGGATCCTCCTCGACACTGAGCCTCAACCCCTTCCGCATCAGCGGATGGTCGTCTGCAATCAGAATGCGAATCCCGTCATCCAAGGCTCTGTATTCCTCAATCAGAAATCTACCATCCAACCTACCATGACCACCGCAGGTCGACGCAGATTCAAGCCTGGGGGCGAACAATACGAACTATCGGGGATTAGAACCTCCTGCCCCATGTGGAACCACACGGTCCAAATGTAGTAGCCCCTATGTCCCTCTTTCCCGGACTTCTATAGGCTTAATTCAGGTTGATACATGAAGCTTTTGATTGTTGAAGACAATGCCGGGATCCGGCGGGTGCTGCGGCGTATTTTAGCCGACACGGCCAGCACGATCTGGGAATGCGCCGACGGCTCGGAGGCGCTGGCAGCGTACGAAGAACACCGGCCCGACATTGTTCTGATGGACCTGAGGATGACCAATGTCGATGGCTTAACAGCCACGCGCCAGATTCGCAGCTACGATCCTTCAGCGCGCATTATCGTGGTGACCGATTATCAGGATGAGGATATGAAAACAGCCGCTCTAGAGGCTGGAGCTTCCGAGTATGTGCTTAAGCACGAGATCTCGGGTTTGCCCGAGATCATTTCTTCTCTCGCGGCGACGAACGGCGATGTTCACTGAAGCGGTCATTGGAACAACCGGCAAACGCCGTCATCCACTGTGCTTCTGCCTCAATGGAATTTCGAACAGGACTGTTGTCCCCTTGCCTTGGGTCGACCGCACCCTGAGTTCACCGCCGAGCAGCCTTGCCCGCTCCCCCATACCGGTCAACCCGAAACCGCTGCGCGAGGTGAGAGGGCTTCGCTCAGCGGGCGTGAATCCACGGCCGTTGTCTTCGATAGTGAGGATTACATGCTCGATGCTCCGTTTCACGCGGATGGTCACCTCAGTTGCCTGGGCGTGCTTCATGATGTTGCCCAGCGCTTCCTGAACAATGCGGTAGAAGTTGATGCGCAGCTCCTCCGGAAAGACGTCATCGATGTTATCCAGCTCCGAAGTAAAGCGGATGCCGGATGCCATACCCGTCGTGCGAACCATGGCTTCGATCGCCTTGGTCAATCCAAGCCTGTCGAGCTGAAAAGGGCGAAGGTTGTAGGAAATCTCACGAGTTTCCGTAATCGCTGAGGAAGCCTCATCGCTGATCTCGGTTATCGTCTGCACATCGGAGTCATCGGGCGAGGAACCTTTTTTTGCGCGCAGCAGAAGGAGGTAGGCGAGATTTTTAATCACTACCAGCCGCTGGCCCAGGCTGTCGTGCATCTCGGCGGCGATACGCTTGCGTTCGGATTCCTGGGAGGCGATCAACTGCCGGGAGAAGGCTTGCTGGGCAGCCTGTGCTTGCTCCAGCTGCGACACACGATACTTCCATGCCGTCGCTACCAGGGCGCCCAAGGTGAGCAGCCCAAGCAGGCGGAACCACTGGGTCTCATAAAACGGGGTCAGCACCGTGATGGCGAGGGTCTTGCCTTCCTGATTCCACACGCCATCACTGTTGCCAGCGATCACGTGAAACACATATTCTCCCGGCGAAAGGTGCGAGTAATAAGCGATGCGCCGTCCTCCGGCATCGACCCAGTCTGAGTCCAAACCCTCGAGCTTGTATTTGAAGTGCGTCTGCGTAGCATTGATAAAGTTTGGAGCCGTGTAGCTGATCTCCACGTTGGGCCTGCCGGGCGGAATCCGCAGCGGAGCGTTCACCGGTTCGGCTTTGTTGTCGACCACAGAGCTCTCAATCATCACCGATGGCGGAACAGAATCGTGGGCGACAGATTCCGGATCGATAACGGCTACGCCGTCGCGAGTAGGAAACCAGAGTTTTCCATCGCTTGTCTTGATGCCCGCCGGATCCACTCCTCCATTGCACTCGATATCCAACATGCCGTCGATCTTGCCGTAAGCTGTGGAGGTCACCTTCTTCAGATCGCCGGCCGCAAATGCGTTTAGATCGCGCTTACTTACCCGGTACACACCTCGACTGCAGCTAATCCAGAAGTAACCATGCGCATCTTCAAGAACCCGAAATACGCCGTTATCAAAGAGGCCGTCCTTGACCGAGTAGCTGATGAACTTGCCGTCCTTGTAGCGCACCAGGCCGCCTTCATAGGTTCCGATCCATAGAACGCCGTCGTTATCTTCGTAGAACGACCAGATATTGTCGCTTGGCAAACCATCGTTTTCCGTCCAGCGGGTAAACTGTCCGTTGCGAATGCGCGTCAAACCACCATAACCGCCCACCCACAAATCTCCGTTGGTTGTTTCAAGAATCGCATGGGTGTCATTAGCCGCGAGGCCGTCTTTCTGGGTGAAAAACCGGGTGACGCCATTCTCATAGCGAGCCAGACCCTGCCTGGTTCCGAACCACAGCGTCCCCTGGCGGTCCTGGCAAATCGCTTGAACCACTGCTTCATCAGGAAGAACCGGGCCACCTGGAATGTGAAAACGCCCGTGGTCGAAGATGCTGAGGCCGCCATGAGTGCCGACCCAGAAACGGCCCTCACGGTCCTGGAACATGGCCGTCACCAGTTCGTTCGGCAGGCCGTCAGCCATGGTATAGCTGGTAAATTTCCCATCTGCGAAACGGCTGAGCCCCGAATGCCATGCCCCGATCCAGAGAGCACCCGATCGGTCCTGATAGGTTGCATACGTGTCGCGATCGATCAGGCCCTGCTTTGTAGAGTAGCTACGGATCGATTGATTCTGCAGCCGGTAGAGTCCTTGTTCCAGCGTGCCGATCCAGAGATTACCCTGTCTATCTTCATAGAAGTGCCAAGGTGTGAGCGAAACAAGATGGTTGGAGCTAAGGAAGTCGAAGGTTCGCTGAAGGCGCGGACCAACGTGCATCTCCAGGGACTTGTTGTAGGTAGTGCCGACCGTCACTCCCCGGGTAGAGCCGGCGGGAATCATCTGGCTCACGTTGTCTGCGGTGATCCGGGCCCGCTTCCCGTTCACGGTCTCGAGCCAGAGTGTTCCCCTCTGGTCGAGCGCCACACCCCAGAGATCATCTTTTAAGATTTGCGGCGGCAGCGTAAAGTCGACGAAGATCCCATGAGTAAAGCAGTGGATCGTCTCCTGCTGGCGGACCCAGAATCCTGCCGAGTCCCATAGCAGAGTCCGATACCGAAGACCCGGACTCTGGGGCGCGATGTCGACGAAATGGTTCGATGCTTCATCCCATCGGATGATTCGGCCGCCGCTGAGCACCCATACGTCACCATGGTCGTCCCCGGTCAGTCCATTAACGATGTCGGCGGGCACTCCGTTTTGCCGTCCATAGACGCCGAACACGCCATGGTGATAACGCACCACTCCCCGATCAACGCTGTCGAGCCACAGGTCTCCGTCCCGCCCCTGTAACATCGTGCCGAATTGGTTGGAAAGAAGGCCGGGTGTCTCTCTGTTGAAGACAGTCAGATGCACGCCGTCGAAGCGCGCTAGTCCGTTAAACGTAGCAATCCAGAGATAGCCATCAGGTGTCTGCGTAATGCCGCGAATCTCGTTCTCGGGCATGCCATTGTCTACGGTCCAGACCTCAAAGCCGTATTGAGCACGCGCCGACTCGGCCAGGCAGAAGAGAATTGTCAGGCAAACGAGAACACTTGCAATGCCGCGCGGATGGTTAGACCCCGATGGAGACCGCATAAGGAGATTCGGTTCGTGCCGCCAGTCTAACCCCGATATCAACTCCTCGTCTCCTTCCTGGAATGTCAATCGCCGCGGTTCATGAAACAGGCTACCCGCAAGATCCAGGTTCACGAGAAGCGCATGCGATTGGGAGACATGGGACGAGAGTATCGAGATGATTGCCAGACATCAATCCCCTTTTCGCGGGGCGGCCGGAGAAAGGTCTACGGCGATACCTTGTGCCAATAGTTTGTCTGGTAGCCCTGAGCATCGACTTGCGCGGAATGGATCACGGCCGGTGTTGACCCGTGGCACGCCCACGACACCGAGGTGTCATGACCAGTGACTACCATGGGCACGAAGTCCGAGCCCGGATTCTGCCGGCAATAGTCGAGGATCGGCTGAGTCGGCTTCTGGCTGGTGGATGCCTTTGAGTCACAGGGAATGTTTGCGCCGTACTGGCAGGCGAGCACGGCTCCCCCGGCGCAGCGCCATTCCATGAGCTTGCCCTGGTCGGGCTGCATGTTCAGTTGCTTCGCCATCCACGCGGGCAGCTTTTGACCGGTGTATCGCGCATCCGGCTTGTCGATGGTTCCGACAGCCTTGCAATAGGCCACCGGATCGGAATATGTCTTCTGTGCAAATACGGGTGAAGCCCAGAGAATGAGGATCACCGCCGGCAGGAACATCCTTTTCATTGTCATAATCGCTCCACGCTCAAAAGCATAAATTAGACTCGGCTTTCTGATGAAAATCTGGACGCAAGCTACTCCGCTTGCGTCCATCCGCCAGTTGGGTTGTGTTGTTCGACGGCTGTTAAAGTATTGTCCGCTTTCGGGCCAAGATCCTGCTGGTAGATAACTCCGTCACGCCCCAGGCTGAAGCTCATGATCCCGGAATGTTGGTAGTTGACGGGGGTGGCAAAGACCGTGAACCCACTCTTCGTGGTCACGATGCGGAAGGAGTATCCGTGTGAAACCACTTCCTTACTGGGTGCGGAAGCGTTGAAGACTGCTTTTGCAAACTGGTTGAGGCTCCCCATCGGGCTGGGCGACTGGCCCGCCGAGACTTCCCAGTAAAGGCCGTCCTGCTCGCCGGGGGTGCTCACGATCGTGTCGGTGTACTGGTGGGTGCTCTGATGGTAGAGTTCCTCGGCATTTGCAATCATGCGGCACGCATCCATGGCGGAAAGTTCATTGCCGCCGATTCGCCGTGCCCGCAATTCCTCATCAGCGGCTGCGGCGTCAAAGTACCACCTCGACGAGCTGTCTTTTGCCAGGGGGACTGGGAAGGGATAGTTGTCGGCTCCGATGTAGAGCACCTGGCTGCCGTCGGTCATCGCCACCAAACGATTCATCTGGTCGTATTTTTTGGCGAACGAATCGGCCGCAGACGTATCTTCCGCCGGATCTCCCGAACTTACTAACTTCTGTGCCTTCGGGCCCAATACCTGGGTAAGCGCTTCGTCGTCCTTAGCCTGGATCGCGGTACGCAATGCCTGGGTTGCTTCCGCCGGTGTGGCGAAGGTTTTCTGGGGTGCTTCCGCCACGGTGTTAACTGGTTTGTTCGAGCAGCCGAAGACGAAAACGACCGCAATCATTGCCAGAGCAGCGATGCCTAGCATCCGCTGCATGGTCGAGCTTTTCTGTTGGAAACTCACGTTTCTACCTTCCTTTCTACGATCCAATTGATTTGTGGCGGGTCAGGGGTTTCGGGGCGCGGCTTAACGCCGCTCCCCACCGCGCTCACCGCCACCGCCGCGCTGCTGGCGTGGTTGCTGGAAGTGCTGTTGGCGCTGCTGGGCCGGCCGCTGACGCTGATAGGCGGCAGGATGCATGCTGGTACGACCGCGATTCGACTCGGCGCGGGCCTGGTTGCCATTGCCGCTCATGGTGGAGCGGGGCTGGTCGCTTCCGAACCTGCCGGCACGTTGATTGTCAGCGACCTGGTGCTGAACCCCGCCGTTGCCGCCGATCAGGCCGTGATCCCCGTTGCGGCCTCCGTTGGGGACATCCGGATGGTAGCCATTGTTCCGGTTATTGGCCTCGTTGCCGGAGTTGTTGTGGTTGCCGTTGTTGAAGCGGTTCCCGTTATTGTTATTCCGGTTTCCGTTGTTATTGTTGTTGTTGCTGTTCCGATTGATGTTGTTCCTGGTGATGTACGTGTTGTTGTTGTAGTTGATGGTTCCTCCACCGCCGCCACCCCAGTTCATTCCCCAAGCTCCGAAGCCCCATCCTCCGCCAAAGCCGCCGGCAACGAAGCCGCCGCCCCCGCCAATGGCGGCGCCAATCGCTACCCCGGCACCAAAGGACACACCGGCTGCCACGGCTACCGGCGGTGTGTATGCCGGAACAAACAGAGGAGCGCCATACACAACTGCCGGGTTGTATTGCGGAACGTACACCACGTTGCTGCTGGCGGGTTCGATGATGATGGTTTGCGGGCTCTGCTGCACTACCTTGATCTGCGACGAAGACTGTAACGTTCCGGCGGCCTCGGCCTTGGCGCGCATCACCTGTACCGCAGCCATCACGTCGGATTGCTGATTTTCAAAGGCTTGGCCGAGGCTCGAGGTCCAGGACAGGTTCTTGGCCAGATTGTGGAGTACTGACGGGAACTGCGTCAGCGCTTTTACGCTGGGATCCCAGGATTGTTGATTCACTGCCTGGGTGAGTGCGGCTCCTTGCAGATTCTGATTCTGGGCAAGCCAGAGGTCTGCAAAAGCCACTTCATCCGCATAGCTGGCGGCCGCAAGTACCTGGGCGACCAGGGCGTCCGGATAAAGCGCGATGGGCGCAACCAAGGCGTCGAGCTGGCTGCTCGTCAGTGGCGCGACCGCCGGCTGTGCGGACGCCGGGGCCGGTTGAGAGGCATCCTGTGCCTGAAGAAGCTCGGTGGGTGCACCCGCAATGATCAGGGTCGAGCAGACCACCATCGACATTGTCTGTTTCATCCATTTCGAAATCATGAAATCCTCCAATTGGCCATGATCCGGGGCCAATCTCGCCGTTCGTTGCGCCGCTTTGGAAGCCTTGACCCTATGGATAAAACGGAGGGGCGCAATCGCTAGTTGGACAATAAGTCTGCTACCGGGGAAACGGAATAGAGGGTGCTACACATAAGACCGTGTGGTTCTACACGAATCTTCTTTTCGTTAACCTGAGGAGGACGAACAGGAGTCTGAAGAACGACTCTGGATCCCACCCAGGGCATTAAAATGGCTCTTCGAAGCAAGGTCATTCTGGAAACGGTTGAAGAGGGGTAGTTATGTTGTACGGGGATCCGGCACTACGACGCACGTGGGGAATGACGCTGTTAGTCTGCTGCTGGGTCATGGTCTCGTGGGCGCAGGAGCCCTGTACATTCGCTCACGGGGCGGATGCTGCCGCGCACCAGACGCCGGGGGAGGCGGCCGACACGCAAGGTGTTTTTTTCCTGCGCGAGAAAAATCCTCACTGTGCTCTCACCAGTTTTATGGAGGAGATTCGAACCAACCCAGAGGCGTGGCAGGGGCATTATCACGCTGGCTTGGCTTACCTTGATCTTTCGGATCCCAAACATGCGGTCACGGAGTTGCAGCTAGCCGACAGTAAAGCGCCGGCGCGAGCTGAGATTCGGCTTGCCCTTGGCGTTGCCCAGGAAGCACTGGGAGAGAATGAAAAGGCAGAAATGTCCTACCGGGCTGCATATGCACTGGATCCTAAATCGCCGGAGATCATTCGGCACCTGGCCGCTGTGCTGGGAAAAGAGAAGCAGAGCGGCGCAGCCATTACCTATTGGCGGGAGGCGGTCGCGCTGGCTCCTTACGATCCCGAGATCCGTTTGTCACTGGCAACAGCATTGATGGATGACGGGCAGAACGATGCCGCTGCCGTACTACTTCATGAAATGGTGCAGCAGAACCCGAAGTCCGGCTTAGCACTTTTGAATCTGGGTGCGGTTCTTTACCGCCAGCAGAAGTATGCCGAAGCCGCGGACGCTTACCAGCGGGCTTCGCAAGTGGATACGGTAGCGGAGGCGGCAAGACTTTCTCTCGCCAAGGTCCTGATTACTCTGGTGCGTTTTGAGGAGGCGAAACCACTCCTCGAAACGTATGTGCGGGACCATCCAGCAAACATGGAGGCGCATTACCTGCTTGGCATTACCTACCAGGGCCTGGGGATGCTGGCGCAATCGACCTCGGAATTGGAACGAGCCGTTCAGTTGAATGAAGCCGATTTCGACAGCCAGTACAGGCTGGGTTCCGTGCTGCGAGAAGAGGGAAAGTACGAAGAAGCCATATCACACCTGAAGCGTTCGCTCGCGCTTAAACCGGATTCGCAGGAGGCGCACTTCCAACTGGACCGGGCGTATCACCAGACCAATCAGCAGGAATTAGCCGAGCAGGAGAATTTGGTGTTTCAGAGACTGCAAAAGACGGTCGTGGACCAGCGGCGGGCGACCACGCTCGAGAATGAGGGCGCGCAGGCGGTCAAGGACGGCGACCTTCAAAAAGCAGTGTCAGCATACAGGGAGGCGCTTCCACTGGTTCCCCAGGATGCAAAGGTCCGCTACGACCTGGCCCTGGTATTTGAACGATTGAAGGATCGTCATTCGGAACGAGCACTGCTGCTGGAGGCCGTGGCCTTGAATCCCGGGATCGCCGACGTGCACAATCAACTTGGATTTTTGGACTTAACGGCCGGCGATGCGAAGGCGGCCGAGGAGCAATTTCAAGCAGCGCTCCGAGCCGATCCGGGGATGACGGATGCGCTAGGGAATCTTGGCGTGTTGTACGGACAACAAGGCAAGCTTGCTGCGGCGGAACACCTATTGCGCCTGGCAGTGGAGAGCGACCCCGGGTATGAAAAGGGTTACATGAACCTGGGATTGATTCTTGCCGCGGAGGGCCGCTTCGATGAGGCACATGCGCAGATGCAAAAGGCCTTGGCGCTCTCTGCAACCGATGCAGTTGCTCTTCATGCTATGAGCGTGATCGAAGCGCAGCTGGCAAATCCCACCAAACACTAGCCTGGTTAGTCAAGCTTGCCTTGATGGGGGAGCACCACGGCCAGTGCCTGCTTTATCTCCGGGTCCTCCGGATTCAAGGAGGCAGCTGCTTTTAACTGCTGAGCCGCAGCGGCCAGGTCGCCAGATCGCGCCTCAATCAGGCCCAGGTCCTTCTTGAGGGTCGCCTGGTCGCGGCAATCGCCACAAATCTCAATCGCCTTTTGCAACTCGCTGATGGCTTGCGCATAATCGTGGTTGTTTGCGGCGGCGAGCGCGAGATTTCCCGTGATGTCGGCTTGACTTGTCGCTTGCTGTTCCGCTAGCCGGGCCTTCAGGAGCGCAGCGTACTTGGCGGCTTCGGATGGGTCGGTTCCATGAAGAGCCTGGGATAACCGGTAGAGCACCTCAGTGCTATTGGGGTCGAGTTGAACTGCGTGCTTCCAGGCGGCAATCGCTTCCTGGTCCCGTTTTGCCGATGACAGATTTTGCCCCAGCAGGTAGTAGGCTCGAGGATTGTTGGGAGCGAGCTCAACGCTTTTCTCAGAAAGCTCCAGGGACTTCGCCGTTTCGCCCAGCTGACGTTCGGTCACCGCCAACAGGTACACCGCGTCGCCAAAATGCTGATCAAGGCTTAGCGCCTTTTCCAGTTCGGGCTTTGCCTCCTCGAAATGTCTTTCATCGAGCAGCAGGCGGCCGCGATTGTAATGAGCGACGGCCGACCCCGGATTGAGCGTGGCCGCCTGGGTAAATTCAGCCAAGGCCGCCTCTACTTCCAGGTGGTCCGCAAGCGCTATCCCCAGGTTCAGATGATCCTGAAAACTATCGGGCCTGGCTGCCACCACCTTGCGGAGAATCTCAATACTGCTTTCGCTTTTGCCTTCGCGGGCTCGAACCTCGGCCAAGGCGGTCTGCGCATTGAGGTTGGTGCCGTCGAGGGACACGGCTGTCTCGAGTTCAGCCTCAGCTTCAGGAAAGCGTTGTTGTTGAGCCAACACCATGCCGAGGTTGAACCTTGCCTGCGCGTACTTCGGATCCTCTTCGGTCGCCTGCCTTAAGAGGGATTCCGCTTCTTTGACCTGGCCCCTTCCATCGTAGATAGTCGCCAGGTTCAGCTGGGCTTCGGTTAGCTGAGGATCCAGTTCGATCGCCTTCTTGAAGTTCTGGATTGCATCGTCCGGGTGTCCTTGTGACATATCCAGGACGCCCAACTTGCTGCGCGCCTGAGCGAGGGTTGGATCGAGCTTGAGCGCGGTTTCCAGAGCCTGTCTTTCCGCGGGGAATTTGCCGTCCATGTCGAGGGCCAGGGAAAGGTTGTAATAGGTGTGCGCATCACGCGGTTGTATCTGGAGCATTTGCCGGTAGACTTCGGCGGCCTCAGCGGCCTGACCGGAGGCCAAAAGCTGGTTCGCCTTAGCGCCTTCGGTGGTGAATTGGTTTTTCAGCAGGTTGGCCTGTTCTGTTTGGCGCACGTCCTGATAGACCTTGGCCGATTGCTGGGTTTGATTGAGACCTTTGAGGGCAATCGCCAGTTGTAAGCGCGGGCCTTCCGCGGCTGGATCCAGCTGGATCGCTTTCTGTAGATGCGGCACCGCCTCTTTGGCTCGCCCACTGCGAAGAATGACCAGCCCCAAATTGTATTGCAAGTCGGCGTGATCAGGCTCAATGGCTGCAGCAGCGCGCAGTTGCTCCTCCGCTTGAGGGTACTGCTCCAGACCCCGGTAGGAGAGGCCCAATAGATAGTGTGGTTCAAAGGCTTTGGGATGGTTAGGGAGGTAAGCCTTCAGGATTGGTATAGCCTCTGAATACTCGGCCAGAAAGACCAGGCACTTGGCTAACGCGAAGCGCGCCTCCGGATCGGAGGGGCTGAGCCGTGATGCCTCACGGTATTCGTCTGCGGCCTGGCGAAACGATTTCTGGTTGGCGTAGACCGTTCCCAAGTTGAAATGGGCACCGGCCAGATCGGGGTGCGTCTTTACAATCTGTTGCAACGAGGAGGTGGCGGCGTCCTGATCACCATTCTCGCTGAGGGCGATGGCGCGAGCGATTCCAGCGTCCACATTTCCAGGCTCCAGCGAAAGAGCCTTATCCCAATAGCCGATGGCTGCGGAATAAAGTTTTTGCGCGGCAAGCACCTCTGCCAAATGGTTCAACGCCTCAACCGAGTTCGGGTCGGCCTTCAAGATTTCCCGAAATTGCTTTTCCGCCTCGGCCGGCTGCCCGGAGTCTCTCAAGGCCGTGCCCAGGGCAGTGCGCGCATCCACTGAATCCGGTTTCAGGTCAACCGCGCGACGGAGATGAAGGATCGCGGATGTGAGCCTCTTCTGGGCCACTTCGACTACTCCGAGATCGTAGAGCGTCCTCCAGGATTGGGGGCGTAGTCGCAACGCCTTGTTATAGGCTGTGGATGCGCAGCGCAGATCTTTCCGCTGGGCATACCAGGTGCCTGCTGAGTCCCACGCAGTAAAGGGGTCGGCGCTTGCCCGAGATTGCAAGCCCTCAGGTAGGGCGCAATCGGACGCCACCTGAGCGTGGCAGCACAAAACCGCCACCGCGAACAGTAGAACGGAACCGAATCCGAGTTCGCTCGCTCGTCGCATAATCTTCGGCCCGTTCCTAGCCCCGTTCGACCTCATGCCCTGCCGGAAGGGCAACGAAGTTCCCTCCTGAAAATGACTGAGCCATAGTGTACTCCCAATCCTTCAAGTTGCTGGGGTGGAATTGCTGGTTCCGATACGCGAAGGGCTGAGCGCACGAGTGCAAATACCCCGCGCGGATACCACTGAAGGCTCGTCGAGCGGCATCGTGCCCAAAAAAACTTATTGACAAACGTGTTTTCGCGCCACTATAAGGGCTGGGTCCATTGGATGAGCCAATCTTCATTCTTTTGGATGAGCGAATGAGTGGCTCAGTCTGTTGTACACGCAGTAAAGAGCATCCATACCAGAGTTGGTCCGGCCCGGTAAATGTTTCAGAAACTCAAGGCAATTGTGTTACTTGCAGGTTATTTGGAGGAGTCAGCAGTGGAGAAGAAACATTCAGCACTGGTTTCAGCGTCGTGGATAGTGCAGCTAGCACTACTCATTGCCCTTACTATGCAACTGTCTTCCACGAAGGCCTTCGGGCAAGGCGCAACTGGGGCTCTGAATGGCGCGGTCACGGATCCCACTTCAGCCGTAATTCCCGGCGCAAAAGTCACGCTGAAGAATCTTGACACCCAGGTTTCGCAAGAAGCTGTTACAAATAGTGCCGGACGCTACGTGTTCGTTGCCATTCCGCCAGGGCGATACACCATAGAAGTCACCAAGGAGGGGTTCAAGGTATCGACCACTTCCGAATTCACGCTAGCCGTGAATCAGACGCTGACGCAGGACGTCCAGCTCATCGTCGGCGCCGCCACGCAACAGGTTACGGTGCAAACGACCGAGGCCAGCGTGGAGACGACAACCACGGAGCTAGGTACAGCCATTGAGCAGAACGAGGTAAACAGCCTGCCGCTCAATGGGCGCAATTTCACTCAGCTGCTAGCTTTGACGCCGGGGGTTTCGCCGATCAGCACCGGCCAGAATAGCGGCGGTGGGAATAGCTTCGCGGGCAGCGCGATCGGTTCGTTCACTTTCCCATCGGTGAACGGGCAAGGAAATCGCAGCAACATGTTTCTGCTCGACGGTTTCACGGATTACGGGTTTATCGGCAACTACGCGGTTGCGCCGATTATCGACGACATCCAGGAATTCAAGGTTCAGTCGCACAATGACAGCTCGGCATTCGGTGGCTCACTGGGCGGCATTATCAATGTCGTGACCAAAGGAGGCACGCAGGAGTACCACGGGGATGTTTGGGAGTTCTTTCGCAACAGCGCCCTGGACGCCAGGAATTACTTCCAAACGGCTGTGACCCCCTACAAGCAAAACCAGTTTGGCGGCGCCGCGGGCGGACCCGTGCTTCCCGGCCGCTGGAGAAAAGCCAACCCCATGCTGGAGAAGCTCTACTTCTTCGCAGCTTATGAAGGCTTCCGCTCCACAAGAGCCGCGAATACGCTGGACATCATCCCCACGCAAGCGCAACTAGGGGGCGATTTCAGCGGCGGCAATTTGAATCCGATCTACAACCCGTATACGACCCGGCCGGATCCTAACAATCCGGGCCAGTTGCTCCGGGACCCATTTCCAAACAACATCATCCCAGCGGCGCTGGTAAATCAACCGCTGGAAGCTTATCGCAAGGCTATCTATCCCGTGGTGAACCAACTTCCAGCCAACGGGTACAACTTCATAGACCCGACGCCAAATATCCTCAACAGCGATACGGGCTCCATGAGAGTCGACGAGCAGTTCACCGATCAGATCACTTCGTATTTCCGGTTCTCGAAGTTCTATTCCCCTTCGACAAGTGCGACGGGAATTCCGGGTATCCTCAGTGCCGCCAATACCAGCGGCTATAACTACGGCGGATCGGGCACCTGGACTTCGAAGTCCGGAACCAAAATTCTAACGGCTCGCTTTGGCAAGACCATCGCCTATTCCGTGACTGACACCGAATTCCCGGCCAGTCTGGCGAATGCCTACACCATCGGACAATTCAACCTGCAAACGGTGACGGGCTTTGTCGGCGGCCGTAACTTCAATATGGGCGAGGGATTCAGCGGCTACACGGGTGTTCCGGGAGGGTCATACCAGGGCAACCAGATCGCTGATATCTATGAAGGAGCGGCGGATTTCACCCGCGTGTCGGGAAGACACACGCTGCAAATGGGCATAGACATCAATACCAACGACAATAGCCAGCCGATCCTATTCATCAACGATAGCTATAGCGCAACCCCCACATCGAATCTGGAAACCGCATTGCCGACTGGGGATGCGCTTGCATCGGGTGTCCTGGGCCTGCCATCGAGCGTCAATCGCCGTAACGTGAACATCACCACACACGGCGGGTGGGAGGATGGTTTCTACATCCAGGATCAATGGAAAGCAAGCCCGAAGCTACAAATCAACGTTGGGTTCCGCTATGACATCACGCTCTGGCCCATCTATGGCAGCCACGCTCTCGGCAACAATTACGTGGGAGACACGGACCTGGACACGGGTCAATACATCTTGGCTGCCGTCCCTGCGGGATGCTATACGGGTGCTAGCCCATGCATACCTACGGCTGACGGCTCACTACCAGCTAACGTCATTGTGACTCCGAAGAGCAACCAATCGATTATTCATAATTCGTTTGACAATTGGCAGCCACGATTCGGCTTCAGTTACCAAGCGATACCCGGTACTGTAGTTCGAGCCGGCATTGGGCGTTTCTTCGATAACTGGGCTGCTATTCAGCAGTTATCGACAAACTACCAGGGAAACTGGCCTGATACCACGTTCCTGCTGGCGAACAATCTCAACGCGACCACTCCCGATCCCACCACCGGTCAGAATCCCCTCTCATTGGGGACCGCGGGTGCTCAGATTCTTCCTGCTGCGACTCCCTTCAACCAGGTCAACTGGATGATCGACCCGTACTATAAGAACGCCTACTCGATACAGTACAACTTTGGAATTGAGCAGCAGGTGAAGAACAATACTGTATTGCAGGCAAACTATGTAGGGGCCCATAGCCTGCGCACTGACTCCGGTTCGTATCGGAACACTGCGTTATATCCGGCTCCTGGGCCGATTGCCGACCGGCAACCCTTCTCCTACATCACTCCTACCTACTACGACAAGAGCGTAGCTAACTCTAACTACAATGCATTCCAGTTCCAGGCTCGAACGATCGTAGGGAGGAAGCTCACCCTCCTAGGCTCGTACACCTGGTCAAAGACAATTACGTTGGGATGCGATGGATTCTTCGGTTCAGAAGGATGCAGCGTGCAGAATCCCTATAATTTGACGGCCGACCGGAGTGTGGCGGGATACGATCTACCGCAGAACTTCAGCTTTAGCTGGGTCTATCAATTGCCGTTTGGCCGCGGTCAGCATTTTGACATCGAAAATTCGCTGCTCAACGAAGTTGCGGGCGGATGGAGTTTTCAGGGCATCTACACGGCTCACTCCGGGATCGTGTTTAACAACAATGCCGGCAACGATGATTTGGAGAATACAGGCAACGTCGTGGAGAGGGCGGACCGCTTGTGTAAGAATCCTTATAACGGCAGCAGGAGTGTGCAGTACCTGAACCAGGCATGCTTCGCAAATCCTGCTGCCTACACATTTGGGAATGAGCCCAGGAACGACCTTCGAACGCCCCACGTCACCAATACGGACTTAACGCTGGAAAAGGTGTTCCCACTCGGCAAGGAGCAACGAAGTATCATCTTTAGAACGGACTTCTTCAACGCCTGGAATCAGGCAGCCTTTGGGCCGTTCCAAGGTTCTACGCAGCCCGACAACACTGTGACGGATGCCAACTTCGGCCTGTTTACCGGCACCGCCCAAACGGAACGCGAGATCCAATTCGCGCTCAAGATAACGTTCTAGCAGAGCCGCCAACACTGGAAGAGCGGACGACAGACAATCGTCCGCTCTTCTTTTTTTTGTATTCCAGTTCCAGCTGACCATCAGCCGCTCTTCCCTCCATAAACAACTTCCGGAAAGTGCGCCAAAGGGGAAGAAATGGTCCCCTCAGCGGCTAAAGTCAGACAGGTTTACAGCCACTGACGTACGGGCTGAAGCCCGTACCCTTCAAAGGCTAGAGTTATTCCGCAGTCGGTGAAACCCACTCGCGGCGCTCCCGGCGTCCCGGGCCTCGCTGAGATAATCCCGAAGAGTCTCTGACCGTTAACGGGAAACGTCGATTGTGGCTGGATAGCGATGACGACCTCGGGTAGGCTACGATGGAAGACGGAGATTGGCTTGCACCTATTTGGAGTGCCAATCGATGAGGTGCTTTGCTCCTGAATGGTTCGGCCAAATATTCGTGATGGTGGACGATCCAAGAGAGGGGCCCTGCCGATGATCGATGCCCTACTGTCTCTGGCAGAGAGAGATGGCGCATTGAGCCGGCGCGGCTTCTTTCGTCAAGCCCTGGGCTTTTCCCTCGCCGGCCTGGCAGCAGGTAATATAGCCTGCATCGCCCAGGAGGGGAGTTCTTCCCGAAATTTGAAACCGCAACCCCGGGGGAAGCCATCTGGGATCCCCTTTGACGCGACGTTTACCGATGTCGCGCTGCAGGCGGGACTGACTCAGCCTGTGATATACGGAGAGACCGACAAAAAGAACGTGATCTTTGAGACCGTAGGCTGTGGAGCCGCGTTCCTTGATTACGACAACGATGGGTGGCTGGATATCTTTTTGTTAAGCGGAACCCGCCTTGCCGGACCGCCGGCGGGAACGACGAACCGTCTCTATAAAAACAACCGCGACGGCACCTTTAAAGATGTGACTGCCGAGGCAGGTCTTCTCCGCACCGGCTGGGCATGTTCGGTAACCGTGGGAGACTACAACAATGACGGCTATGACGATATATTCGTGACATATTATGGGCAGAATGTTCTTTACCGCAATAACGGCAATGGAACATTCA
This sequence comes from uncultured Acidobacteriaceae bacterium, assembly GCA_963743365.1. Classification (GTDB taxonomy): domain Bacteria; phylum Acidobacteriota; class Terriglobia; order Terriglobales; family Acidobacteriaceae; genus PALSA-350. The sequence continues at coordinate 57,909 of CAVUQE010000028.1, read as the reverse complement.
CCGATGTGACGGCCGAATCGGGCCTGATGCGCCAGGCAAAAAGCCGCTGGGGCGCGGGATGCACCTTTTTGGACTACGACCGCGATGGCAATCTCGACCTCTTTGTCACCCATTATGTTGACCTGGATGCGGAGGAAGATCTTCCCAAGCCCGGTTCGCGACCGAGCTGCACATTTAAAGGGGTGCCCGTCCATTGTGGACCCAGAGGATTAAGGCCGACAACAAATTCGCTTTTCCGCAACCAGGGGAATGGCGTTTTTCGCGAGGTGAGCCAGGAGTCTGGAATCTCCAGTGCAACCCCCACGTATGGCATGACCGCGGTTGCCGCTGACTTCGATGGCGATGGCTGGCAAGATATCTACGTGGCGTCGGATTCGACGCCGAGCTTGCTATTCATGAACCAACGCAATGGAACCTTCAAAGAACAAGGAATAGAACGCGGCGTTGCCCTGAGCGACGATGGAGTAGAACAGGCTGGGATGGGCGTCGCGGTGGGCGATTACAACCTCAAGGGTAACCTCGACATTTTCCGGACAAATTTTTCTGACGATACCGATTCTCTTTACACCAATGACGGCACCGGTAACTTTACTGATACGACGATCGGGGCGGGCTTTGGAGTAGAGACACGTTACGTAAGTTGGGGAACGGGATTTGCGGATTTTGACAATGATGGTTGGCCTGACCTGTTTGTGGCCGCGGGCGCAGTCTATCCGGAGGTGGAACAGAGGTTTCCGCAGTATCCAATGAAGTGTCCCCGCCTGATCTTCCATAATTTGCGGAATGGAAAGTTCGAGGAGTTGATCGATGAGGCTGGACCGGGGATCGCCGCTCCGCATTGCAGCCGGGGAGCTGCATTTGGCGATTTTGACAATGATGGTGACATGGACATCCTGGTAGTCAATTTGAATGAGCCTCCTTCCCTTCTCCGCAATGACCTCAAGGGCCAACGCAATTGGATCAAGGTATTTCTTGTGGGAACGAAGTCGAACCGGAGCGCAATCGGATCCCGGGTAATCGCCCGCTATGGCGGGAAGTTGCAAGCCCAAACGGTGATGGCACAATCAAGCTTTTACTCCGTGAATGATCGGCGTCTCCACTTCGGAATCGGGGAAAGCACATCCGCGGAGTTAGAGATCCATTGGACGAGTGGGTTTAAGGAAAAGATCCCGGCGGTGAGTAGCGGCCACTTGACTGTTGTCAAGGAGGGGCAAGGAATCGTCAAATCAGAGCAGATGGGCACGATCAGGAAGAAGAGCCCGTAACCATGCTTTCGTGGATGCAGAAGCGCAAATACTACCGGGATGTGCCTCCGCTCAAGGACCGCGCGGTCTTTCTGGCGAGCTCCCTTACGTGCTTCACGATCATCCTTCTGGGACTCTATTCCGCGTACCGGCCGCAGGTCATGGTTCACGCGCGGAGTGATGTGCCTTCGACGCCCGCCGCGAAGGCCGAATATGTGGGCGCAGAGGTGTGCGCTAATTGCCATCGCTCTATCTATGACTCGTTCAAGAAGACCGACATGGGCCGGTCGATGTCGATTGTCCCGAACGAACTGCCGCAACTTCCAGCCGGACATACGAGCACGGTATGGGACGAACGGCTGAAGCGCTACTACGAAGTACAGTCGACGCCAACCGGTGTGTATCAGTCGGAGTATCAAAAGGCGCCGGATGGTTCGGAGATCTTCCGCAACACGCAAAAGCTGGCATACGCCATCGGTTCCGGAAGGAATGGCACATCCTACCTGGTGACACGCGATGGTTATCTCTACGAGGCGCCGCTGTCGTTTTATACAAAATCAAGTACGTGGGAGTTGTCTCCCGGTTTTGAGGTGGCGGACCTGGCGTTTAATCGGCCCGCCCTTCCAGGATGCGTGGCCTGTCACAGCGGGATCTCGCGACCCACTCCTCCTGGACTGGGATCGTATGCGGATCCACCCTTCAAAGAGTTGGCTATCGGTTGCGAGAACTGCCACGGACCCGGGAGCCTTCATGTAGCCGAACATACGGGCCAGATGAAAGCGAGCGCCAAGGATCGATCCATCGTTAACCCGGCAAAGCTCGACCCATGGCTGGCAGATAACATCTGTATGAGCTGTCACCAGGGCCGCGCTTTGAGAGTCCTGCAACCGGGAAAAACCTACGCGGACTTTCACCCGGGCACTCCTCTTGATGAAGTAATGGCCATCTTTGCGGCGCCTCTGGATCCGAAAGGATCCGCTCCCATATCGCCTCTGCTTGAGCATTTCAGCTTGATGAGCCTAAGCAAGTGCTACACCGCCACTAAGGGACAGTTGAGCTGCCTTACGTGCCATGATCCGCACTTTCAGCCGACCAGCAATGCGGTCGACTACTATCGGCAGAAGTGCTTAACTTGTCATAACGAGCAGAGTTGCCGGCTTTCGTTGCAAGATCGGCAATCGCGGACTCCCGCCGACGACTGCCAGGGCTGCCATATGCCGAAGCAACCGCTCAACGGCATCGCACATTCCATTCTCACCAGTCATCGCATTGTCAAAACCCCGGACGAACCGTTCCCCACTGAGAGCTTCATTGCAAACAAAGCGGAGCTGGGTGGCTTGATTCATCTGGATGCGATTCCTGGTCAACCGGATCGGGTTCCTCCACTCACGCTTCTTCATGCGCTGGGCGAGATAGGAACGACCGACCCGTCGTACGCGCCGCCCTACCTGCAAGAGCTGCACACGCTGGAACAGCAAAAGTCCACCGACCCCCAAGTGCTCTCCGGCTTGGGTTGGTTCCATCTGGCGAAGGGACCGAACTACGATGAGAATCAAGCCAAGGACTATCTAACGAGGGCAATCGAGGTGGGAAGCACAAGGTCGGACGACTTTCTCGCGGTGTCTGAAATCCTGGTGAAGCAAGGACAACAAGCTGAGGCGGAGAAAGTACTCCTGCAAGGGAAATCGTTATTCCCTTATGACGAGCGCTTTTATCAGAAGCTCTGCCGCCTCTATATTTCTACCAATCAATACGAGAAGGCGTTGAACATGCTACGGGATTCCAGCCAGTTATTTCCCGAGGATTCGTTCCTGAGGCTGCTTCGGCAAAAGGCGGAGCAAGCGGTCCAAGTTCCCGGCCCTTAGAGCATTTTTGCTAATGGTGTAGACCAGGAAACCGAACCCAACGCGGCCATTCCGCCGAAGAATGGCCGCACATAACTGATCCCACCGGACCACAGTATTACCAAAAATGCGTTAGGATTCGCCGGCCGTCCGAGGATAGCGGATGGTTAACGGCTGCTGGAGCGGTTAAGGAGTGATCCGGCTTCGGTAATATGCTGCAGCATCTGGCGACGCGCTTCATCGGCATTTCGATCGCGAATGGCCGAATATATTTTCCTATGGTAGGCGAGCGGCTTTTCGATCTGCACTCGATCGACAACTTGCGCCATGCTCTTTGAGACTGTTTTGTGAATCAGCCTGAATAAGAGGTGGCAAATCCGGTTACCGCTGGCACTGAAAATCCACTCGTGGAAAGCCATGTCGGCATCGAGTCTCTCCTGAATGGTACGGCTCCGCTCCATATCAATGATCGACTGGCGGAGTTTGGCAAGATCCTCGGAGGTAGAGCGAAGGGCCGCGCGGGCAGCCAGTTCAGGCTCGACGATGGCGCGGGTTTCAAACAATTCGCTTGGAGAAATATCATCGATGAGAACCATGAATTCCAATGGTTCCTTCAATATCAATTCCGAGCTTGCGCTCAAGTAAGTACCGTCCCCGACCCGCTGGGTCAGCACACCCATAATCTCCAGAACTTTCATGACCTGCCGGAGAGAAGCCCGATTGACCTTTAGCTCTTTAGCCAGTTCCCGTTCCGGAGGAAACTTGCCGCCCGGCGGAATGGTACCACTGGAGATGAGCTCTTTGATTGTCGTGATGAGTCTGGCGGTGACCCTGCTGTCCTGTTGAGGTGCGCGAGACGCGTCTTTCGTTCGAGGCATGAGTGATCCAATTGATTGAGCGCTACCATTCTAAGATATCCGCACTCTTTTTCGCTGTTTTCTTTATCCCGGCAGGCGGGACGACGCCTCGGGCTGCGCCAAAAGTCAGCTTGACCAAGGGAGAAAATTCCCGCTATGATGCTCTAATTATTGGTTCGTCCATTGTAAACTATCGGGCTGAAGGGCTCGTCCCTTAGGCTAAGGATCGCATGAGACAGATCGTTTTGCAGGCTCCAGGTGAATTCATCGAGCGCCAAGTTCCTGAGCCCTCCCCAGAACCAGGCCACGCGCTACTCCGAATGAGGAGCGTAGGTGTTTGTGGGAGCGATTTTCATGCGTACCGCGGTACCCACCCCGCTTACACCTATCCGCGGATTTTAGGCCATGAACTTGCCGGTGAGGTGTTGCAGGCACCGGCGGATCAGAACTCCGTGAAGCAGGGCGACAGGTGTGCCATCGAGCCCTATTGGGCGTGCGGGCATTGTCCAGCCTGCCTTAAAGGACGAACCAACTGCTGTGATAACATCCGCGTCTTCGGGATACACATCGACGGCGGACTGCAGGGAGTCTTGTCGGTTCCCGTGCACCTGCTGCATAAGTCGGCTTTACTCAACTTTGATCAGCTTGCCCTGGTGGAGACATTGGGCATTGGCGCTCATGCTGTACAACGGAGTGGTTTGGAAAAGGGCGAAACAGCCCTGGTGATTGGCGCCGGGCCGATAGGACTGTCGGTCATGCAGTTTGCCCAGGCGGCGGGAGCAGAGGTCGTAGTGGTGGAGAAGAACAAGCGCCGTAGAGAATTTGCGGCAAGCTTCGGGGTAGAAGCCATCGCGAGCGCCGAAGACCGCATGGCAAATGTGGTCTTCGATGCTACCGGAAGCGCGGCGGCGATGAGTGCGAGCCTGGAGCACGTCTCATCCACCGGCAGGCTGGTTTTTGCCGGCCTCACCAAAGAACGAGTCTGTCTGGATGACCCCCTTCTGCACAGACGAGAGATCACGGTTTTCGCCAGCCGCAATAGCAGGGCCCAGTTTCCGCGAATCATTAAGATGATCGAGAAAAGCGAAATCGATATCTCGCGCTGGATAAACGAGCGCATGTCTCTAGCAGAGGTCCCGGCGCGGTTTAAGGGCCTTATCGGCAATTCGTCGCTGATCAAAGCAGTGATTGAGATCGACTCAGTCGATCTCTAGATGCTAGAGCATTTTTGCTAATGGTGTAGACCAGGAAACCGAACCCAACGCGGCCATTCCGCCGAAGAATGGCCGCACATAACTGATCCCACCGGACCACAGTATTAGCAAAAATGCGTTAGTACTTCCATTCCTTGTCTCGCACGGGTGCAAGGATCTTCTGCACTTCCGTAACCAGTTCCCTATCGTACGGTTGATCATGCCAGGCAACGTTGCGTTTTACGGATTCCGGATCCGCAGAGCTAAAGAGGGTCGTCGGGATATCGTCGTTCTGGCTTGAAAACTGCAGCGCCAGCTTGGCGATGGGTGTACCTCGCCTGCTACAAAATTCGGCAGCGGCCCGGAAGAGGGCCTGGTCCTCGTGTGAGGCTGGATGCCACGCAGCGGCGCCGCGATCCGTCAGAAGTCCAGACGCGAAAGGCGAGGCGTTGATGATACCCACACTTCCCTTCGCTGCGAGCGGCAATATCCGCATAAGCTGCGTGTCATTCAGGCAATAGTGGTTGTGCACCAGCGCAGCGTCTATCTGCAAAGAAGAGAGAATGCGTAGCCAAAGATCCATGGGATAAATGCCAAAGCTCACGCCCCCGATCCGTCCTTCCCTCTTCAACTCCTGTACTGACTCGTATCCCTCGGTAAGCGCCCACTCGGTGTGTTTCCGATCCTGATATTCGATGTCGTGGATATGAATAAGATCGAAGTAGTCGACGCCCAGGCGCGCAGCACTCTCGTCCAGGGAAGCCCGAATGCGCGAGCGCGAATAGTCCAAAGTGTCTTCGCCGTAGCTTCCCGGCTTGGTGTACTTGCCCACCTTAGTGGAAAGGTAATATCTGCTTCGCGGAATGCCCCGCAGGGCCTTGCCAAGGACACTTTCTGAGACTGTGCCCCCATAAGCGGGCGCCACATCGAAATAGTTAATTCCACAATCGAGCGCGGTGTGGACAGCCTTGATTGCAGTAGACTCATCGACGGACCGGAAGACGCCGCCGAGGGCTGAGGCTCCGAAGCTAAGCCGCGAGACCGTGAGACCCGTGTTCCCCAAAGCACTATATTTCATATCGTTCATCCGGGCGGTTGGTAATTGGTTCGGAAGTCAACCAGTGTTTCGGAAAATCGGGTAACAAACCGACCGAACTAAGATCGATGTTCTTGAAGCCGAGCTGTAGCGCCGGCGATGTGGGTTTAAGGCGAAAATCGCCGCGTTCGATATCGACAAACTCAGGATCGGCAAAGATGGAATGCTTGTCGAAGCCCAGATCCTGCCACTGGTCGAGTGTCAAATGGATTCTGGACTTATTTCGCGGCGTCATCGATGCGAAGAACTTGCCCATATCGTTAAAGAAGAGGTTGTCGTCGATCTCTGCGGCAATGGGGCCAACCAGCGGGGGCAAAACGATCTTAAAGGAATCGCCCGGTACACTGGATTTCCCAAAAGCGGCGTTTACGGCGGAACTGGTGACGATAATGTTGCGCAAGAACCGGTCGTGATTTCCTTCGTAGCCCTGTTCAATCGCGGGGGGATTGCCGGGCCGGATAAAGATGTTGTTCTCGACCAGCCGCCAGTCTCCTTCGCGCAGTTTGACGCTAATGCCGATACAAACGTTGTTGTAGATGTGGTAGTGCGATGATCCATCGTCCAGGTCTATGCCTAGCTGGTGAACGGAGAGTGGTTCGCGAAACAGATTGTTGCGGATGACACTCACATTGCCGTCTGCTTCAGGGTAGAAGAATACATAGTCGTCGTCCCCGTCGTGGAAGCCGGATTTGTGGGATGCGTCGCCATGCGATTGCTCCATGCACCAAAACCGGCCGCGACCCCAGGAGTTGAATGGCCCGTGATCATGGGTCTCACGAACCGTGTCGTGGATGTCATTGAACTCGATGACGTGGCCGCCTCCCCAGCCGTCGTTCACGCAAATGGCGGCGCGCGGCAGGTTGTAGATCACGTTATGGCTAATTACGTTCTTCTCGCTGATAGAGATGAAAACGCCTGCGATTTGCTTGCCAAAGATCCCGCAGTCATAGATCAGATTGTTGGAGATGGTGTTTTCAACGGGAAGGGGACGGTTTGTACCTTGGATCCGCCGTTCCGAGCCAACCAGGCAGATGGCGCTATCGCCGGCTTCCGTAATCCGGTTACCATAAACGCGAATCTGCCGGTTGTAATCATTCACGAAGACGGCGTTGCCACCCACAGCGTCGAAGAAGCACTGATCGACCGAGCAATGCTCTGCGCCTTCGATAAATACCGCCCCACCTCGATGAATGGTCCAATCTCCCATGGAAGGAGCTTCATAGGTGCTGAGAAAAGTGCTGGCGGTGTGGGCAATGCGAAAACCGGAGAATCGAATGTGTCGCACCGGGCGGCGCTGCGACCCACGGAACTCCACTACCTGCTCCAAGACCGGAACCTCAACTGCTGCTTTCCCCAGATCGACATCTTTGCCGGGCATGAAATAAAGCTCACCCTGCTGGAGGTCCAGGTACCACTCACCTGGAGCATCCAATTCCTCAAAAACGTTTTCCACGAAGAAGCGCGATTGGTAGCGCTGATGATAGAGTTGGCTTTGCCCAATGCCGGTTGAGGCTTTTCCAAATAGCTGTTCGTTCAGTTGAAAACCACCCCAGCCTAGCTTGATGATGCCTTCATTCCAGTCGACGTCCTGCACTTCCCATTGCAGGTTGCCCCAGTAATCCGGGGGAAATAAGTGGACAATCGCTTCCTGTGGCTTGCTCCACCTGGTCTTACTAAATGTCGCCGGGTCGAAATGAAATTCTGTTGCAGGCCAAGGCTCACTCGCCTGGCGCACGTCAATATAGCCCGCACCCGAAACAAGAGGGTTTTTAGGATCGTAGTTTGGGTAGCGAGCTCGAATTTGCCGCTTGCCATCGACGAAAAGCTGCGTGAAGTTAAGAGGCTTCTGCTCCCATCGGAAAGCGAGGACTGCATGATTCGGTTTTTAAATGGTTTCCAGCGGCAATTCAGCTTACGGCCGCCGCTGATGGTGACAATCTCCTGGGGATAGGCCATGTAGCTGATGGGCGCTTCCGCGGTGCCGGAATCTTCCGGGGTAAATACCAGTGGAGCATCGAGGTAGTAGGTTCCTCCGCGCACCCAGATAGTGATCGGTTGGGTTGTGCGCTGTTTCAAAGCGCGAGCTTCTTGCTGGGCACGCTGAAGAGAGGCAAAGGGCCGTTGCTGTGTGCCTGGATGCGAATCGGTTCCGTGAGGCGCCACATAAATCGACATTCCGGAACTACTGTTCTGGGCCGTTGCGTCTACATGGGAAGCAGGCATCCACCTATCCGCAACAGCAAGCGCACTTGCCTGGAGAAACTCTCGTCGATCCATCAGCTCCGCTTATCCTCTACTTTCCTGCACTCTCAGTCGAGCGGGGAGGAGATTTAGAGCGGATCAATCTCCACGGTCGTGACTGAAGTAGCTTTCATGCGAAGCCAGACGACGAGTTTATCCGCTTCAAGCGAGTTCACCCGCCCATATCGGAAGTCCTCGCCCCACGGAACCAGTTTCCCATTCACTTTTAGTCTGGGCGTCGCATCTCCCCATCCATTGATGACAAAGGCTGGATTCAACAGCGGAGCATCGTCCTTCGCGCTCACGCTGATGTGCAATGGGGCCCTGGATGGAGCCGCGCTGCGCTCCAGAACAAAGGCGCGCTGGGTGGGATCGTAGCCGTTACTTTTGAATTCGCTTCCGGTGACCACGAGTTCCGGGGGCGAGAGCCAGGATTTAGCCAGCACAGTCAATTCGCTCGGCGGCTGATCGGTTAAACCATCGAGCATGATCTTGGTAATTGAGTCTGAGCTTTGTGCGTAAGGCTGGCCCTCGATGTGCGACAACGACGTATGCGAAGGCCGGTCAGGAGCGACTGCGGAAATGCCGCTGGATTTCACCTGGGCGACAGGCCAGTGATTCCACCACTCAAAGAGCGAATACGATTTTTCGCCGGTATAGGTTGAGAGCTTCGGATTCACCGGCGAAACAATCTGGAACGGCTTCCATTTTGATTTGAGGTTGACCACCTGAATATTGGCGCCCGCCGGTAGAGAGACAGTGCCTGGCGGATTCTCCCAGGAATACGTGTGGGTCTCGCCCTTCATGTTGACGTAGGTCAGGGCATCGGTTTGGATGTTGTCTTCCGGCCGCGTACCCGGGGAATTGATAATGATGGTTTCCTGGAATTCGTGCCACGTCTTGAAGTTAGAAGTCCAGGCGACAGTGTCCCTGGCCGCCACACCATCTGGATAGACGGTGTAGTAATCATCTGCCCAGTCTGTCCAACCGGTATAGGGGTCGGGGTTGGCGCAGATGTTGTGCTCCACCTCACATTGTCCATAGCGAACGTGGATCACCGCACGTGCCGGCGTGCTTTCCAGTACGCGCACGTGAGCGTAGATGTTCTGCTTGTCCGACATCGGCTCACAGTCTTTACCATCCGGGCAGCCGGGCAAACCTCCCGTCTCAACGAATTCGTCGGTATACCACTTGCCGTTATCTGTTACCCACGCCGGTATATAGTTCGTCCCCTGCCAGGCAACCAGGCGTATGGGCGACTGGTCGAAGCGGACCACTACGTCCGAATCCGGCCCCACGCGGCGCGGCGCATCCCACAGTTCGTCATATTTCAAGGTGGCGTAAAACGCTCCAAAGGGTCCGGCGCCCGGCGGCCCGGAAGGCAACGCGGGGTACGGCAGGGCGTCGCCCGCCGGGGGGTGTATCTGCGCGAAGTCGGCGGCGATTTCGTCGGGGGAAAGGGCACCCTCAGTGATTTTTATTTCGTCGAGGATGCCATCGAAGGAGTACCACACCGCGTACTCGGGATGGATCCATTGCGCGGGCAGAAGCGGCTGCCTCACACGGCCTATGAGGAGATCCGCGTCGTCTGCGAAGGCGAAGGGAGGCTGTACTTTGAGTTCGCCGGCTGGTTTGCCATCGATATAAAGTGTCATGCCCTTCGACTCATCCAAGGTGGCAGCAACATGCGACCATCGCTTGAGGGGCAGGCGTTGCTCTGAAACGAGAGATTGCCATACACCGTTGGCGGACACCTGAAGCCCGAGATGCCCGAAGGAATCGATGCCAAACAAGTAGCCGGCCTGCTCCTCCCGGCGATCGTCGACGATCGGAACCCAGTTCCAGGGATAGGCATTGATTGCGATCCAGCCGTCGATGGTGAACGAATCCTTCAGGCGAGGCGCGTCCGCAGCTGCAATTGTTACCCCTGAGGTTTCTCCATCCAGTCGCAGCCCATTGCTCAAGACGCCGCTGACGTGTTTGTAAACGCCGGTGAGCTTGCCATTTGCTTTCCCCACTGAGTCGTGGACTGTATCGCCGTCGGCTTCGTCGAAGCTCCAATGGGCTACGGGCTTTGTGGTCTGCGCTGAAACCGTGCATGCGAAAAGGAAAATGAAGAGCGAGCATGCTGGGATGAAGCCGGGCTTGCTGCACGGCAGCGTGCTGGAAAGGATTGGACGGAGCATTGGACGAGCCAAATTTACCGACGTAGACTATGATGATTGACGGGTCGTTGTCAAGGTAAAGCTCTGAGTTCAGGACGGGTTGACCTGCTCTGAGAGGCTAGGAGCGACGAACGGCTGACCGCGCAAACTCGGCGCCGTTGATTGGTCCGGCCAATATATTTAACCAGATTCCTATGCGCACAGACGCTTCTTCTACTACGAGAAAAGGTAGTGCGGCCTCAAGAGTGGTCGTATGAATCGAGAGTCAGAGGGAGAGAGCCGGGGAACCCCACACCTCGTCCTTCGTGAGGAAAGAAGAGCAAGACCTCAGGGGCTAAAGCCCTCATCAGCCCCTCCTTTACGGCCCGACTAAAGTCCGTGCCCTGATACAAAGCATGAGTTTTTCTGCGGCCTGTAAAGCTGTGCCTTCGTTCAGCAAGCTTTCTGCAGCTATGAGGCCGGCCTTCGTTCAACAAGCTTTCTGCAGCTACGAAGTGGGCCTTCGTTCAGCTGCTTTCCGCGGATGCAAAGGCGTGCCTGTTGGAAAAGCCGAGATTTTCGCGGGGTGAAAAGGGCATGCTTTCATTTTTTACTTCTTTGTGGTGAGGGAAACGTGGACGGGAGTTATCGCAGTTTTGCGAAGCCACAGCACTAGATCGGTTCCGCTCAAGGTGTCGATGAAACCTGTCTCGATGTCCCCTTCCCCCAGCGGGGTTCCATCGACAAGAACCTCCGGCGGGAGTTGACCCCAACCTTTGATGACAAAGGCAGGATTGACGACGGGAGAGGATTCATTAGCATCGATGGTGAAGTTGAGCTGCGTGCCTTTGGCCGCTACTGGAGCGCCTGTCAACAGATAGGCACGTTGCCCTGGATCATAGGTTGCCGTGATGTTGTCGTCGTCGATTTTGAGATTTGGCGGATGCAACCATGATCGATCCAGCTGGGCCAAGTGCTCGACTGAACCATCGCCCAGGCCGAAGAGAAAGTAAGTGGTCTTGGTTGGACCCGGGCCCTCGATCCAGACGGCATTGGGATTCGGCGACATGATTGCCGCGCTGGCGTAATGGTCGGGAAAGAGCTCAAATCTTCCATCAGAGGGGATCTGGTTGACCGGCCAATGATCCCATACCGGGAAATGCGAATACTGGGGCCGCAGCTCGGGTGGCCAACCATAAGGACCGAGGGCTGTTCCCTCTTTGTAGATGTAGAACGGCTTGTATTTCGCATGGAGATTGACGACCGCTATGTTGGCGTCCGGTGGCTGGTCAGGAAAGGGGAATGGAGGAGAAACGGGAGCCCAGGAGTAAGTGCGGTTCTCGCCTTTACTGTTCACCACAGTGGCCGCCTGCAGGGAGACGTAGTCTTCGGGCTTTTTGCCCGGCTCCAGGAGCAGAGTGGGTTCCGTGAAGCTATATTTCTTGCGCTTGCCGTGAATGGTGCCGCGCCTGACCGCGACACCGTCGGGATAGATATAGAAAAATTCGTCGACCCAGTCTCCCCAACCGGTCTCAGGATCGATGCCGGCAAATCCACCGGTGACGTCGACCAGCGCATAGCGCCAGTGGAGCACCACCCTGGCATTCGTCGTCTCGAGAATGCTTATGCTCGCGTGCCTATTGTGCTTGTCGTTCATATGCTCCGCGGTGCCGATACTTGTGCTGGCCTCGAAACTTTGATCGCTCATCCAAATGCCATTTTCGGTAACCATGTTTGGCCCATAATTCGCGCCGCGCCAAAACACGTAATGGAAAGGAAGATTTTTAAAGCTGACGACGACATCGCTGGCAGGTCCGGTCCGCCACAGCGCGTCCCATTCGGGATAAAGATGCAGATTGGTGTACACGGCTTTGAGGTGAGACGCTTCGCCGGGGAGCACCGGCCAGTGTCGATCGGTGAGCTCAGGCTGCACGATCGTTGGGGCGTAGGCAGAGGTGATTTCCGCGGAGGAAAGCGGACGATCGTAGATGCGCAGATCGTCGAGGATACCGTCGAAGGAGTAGAGCGCAGGAAAGGACGCTTTGGGACGGACGAGAGCTACCGGTGGCAGATCAACGAGATTTCTGCCAATTCGGAAAGGGGTATTGCGCGGCAGAACGAAGTCGCCAGTAACGGACAGCTTCCCTGCCGGCTTGCCATCGATATAGAGACTGACCCCCGTCGCCGGATTGTAGACCGCGGCCACATGGGTCCAGCGCTTCAACGGTATGCGCACGTCTGACCGGCAGATATGCCAGATGCCCCACACGGAAAGCTGCAGCCCCAGCCTTCCTTCGGCGTCGACTCCGAAGAAGTAGCCAGATGCTTCGTCCTGGTGCTGGTCAACAATCGGCACCCAGTTCCAGGGATAGGACTGCATGGCGATCCAGGATTCCACCGTGAAGCCAGGCCCAATCTTCGGAGCGTCCCTGGGAGTCAGTTCGATCACGGTGGTAAAGCCGTCGAACTTCAAACCATCCCCGGAAACCCCTTTCACCCACTGATAGTTATTCAGTATGGGAGTGTCGTGGCCGCTCACGCTGTCGTGAACGATGTTTCCCCGCTGATCATCGAAAGCCCATTGCGCCGCCAGACCTGCAGTCGTCTGCGCTCCAGCAGGGATACATGCGATGAAAAATGCCGCGACGAAAGACCAGCTACCTATTGTGCAACTCCGCACTCCCACCCGTTCACCCATTGTTATCCCCGTCGTGTGCAGACTCAGAAGTAGAATTTTAGAGCCATCTGCAACTGGCGTGCGGCTTCAGGTGGATATTGCTCTATCATGAAGGCCAAATGAACAAACTTGCATGGATCTGCTTGCTGGCCGTTGCGGCACTCTGCTCGCGCGTTGCTCCCGCTCAAACATCCGCTCCACAAACCTTCAGTGCTGCCGTGCAAGAGGTAATGAACCGGCCGGTATATCGGCATGCTATTTTCGGCATCGAAGTCTACTCTCTTGATACGCAAAAGCCGGTGTTCGCGCTGAATGGCGACAAGTTGTTCACTCCGGGATCGACAACCAAGCTGCTCACCGAAGGAACCGCGCTGCACTTGCTGGGGCCGGATTACCGCTTCCACACTTTCATCTACCGCACCGGCGAGATCGATGGAAAAGGGAAATTGAAGGGCGACCTGGTTCTGGTTGCGAGCGGCGATCCCAACCTGTCGAACCGCATGCAGCCAGACGGCACACTGGCGTTTGCGGACGAGGACCATTCTTACGGCGGTCCCGATTCCCGGCTGATCCCAGGCGATCCTTTGATTGCCATGCAGGACTTTGCGCAGCAGATTGTGGCTTCAGGGATAAAACGCGTTGAGGGCAGAGTGATTGTCGATGTCAGCCTCTTCCCCGAGGGCGACCGCGAGTTGGGCACCGGCGTCGTCATTTCGCCGATCGTCGTGAACGACAATGTGATCGATGTGACCATCGAGCCCGGCCCCACCGCCGGCGGACCGGCCAAGCTGACCTATTCGCTGCAGGTACCGTACATCCATTTCGAAAACAAGATTGTGACCGCGGCCGGCAGCAAGACCTCACTCGAGGACCCGCAGACGATCGAGAATGCGGATGGTACGGAGACCGTGGTGCTGAGTGGATCCATCGCACAGACAAGTAAACCTCGTATCTATGGTTACCCAGTGACTAGTCCCTCGCGGTTTGCCGGCGAGGCGTTGACGGCGGCTCTGACCGCTCGCGGGGTGAAGGTCGAGGGCAAGCCGGCTAGTACGGCCGACCCCAACCGGTACAAGAGCGTCTACAACAGTCAGCACCAAGTCGCGGAACATGTGTCGGCCCCGCTGGCGGAAGAGGCAAAAGTTACGCTGAAGGTAAGTCAAAACCTGCACGCCAGCATGATGCCATTCATCCTGGGGGCAGTTGTGGGCAAGGCTACGACCAAGATCGATCAGAAGGGGTTCGCGCTGGAGCACGATTTTTTGACGACGGCCGGTCTTGATCTGTCGGGCGCATCGCAGGCAGACGGGGCGGGCGGGGCGGCCTCGGCCTACTACACGCCGGACTTCATGGTGCATTACCTGGCTTACATGGCAAGTCAGCCCATTTACCCGATTTTCCTGAAAGCGCTTCCCATCCTGGGCCGCGACGGAACCCTGGCAAGCATCCAGCGGGATTCACCAGGCGCCGGCCATGTGTTCGCGAAGACTGGCACGTTTGACTCCTTCGATTTGCTGAACATGCAGATCATGCTTGTGGGCAAGGGGCTCGCCGGTTATACGACTACGCCGGGCGGCCAGCATCTGGCGTTTGCCATCTACGTGAACCATGTGGCCCTGCCGGACGATCCAGACACGTTGCAGACCGTCGCCGGTGAGGCGTTGGGAGCTATCGCCTCCGCCGTCTATTCCCTGCCTGTCGACAAATCGTCGCTCGATCCTCGCTAGCTGCCGGAGCAATCGACTCCCCCGGGGCTCCTGCCGGTACGGGGGGGTAATGGATGATCCAAAGGATCGTGAACCCCCGAAAAACATGAAAACGGAGAGCCGTTGACACTATGATTGCTGGATCTATATATTCGGCGGGGAGCGGGTGGCCTCCGTTGGGGGCATGTGATCCCAGCAACCAGGAGCCCAATGCGAATGCTAGGATAGAACGCTGAAGTGGACGAACCTTTCCAACGTTCAGGATGATAACCATGCGACGAAGAGACTTTTGCAAACTGATCGCGTCCGCAGCAGCGTCGGCGGCTGTGCCGGCCATCGGGCAAACCAGTGACGCAGCGCAGCCGCTGAACGGCTTTGACACGATCACCGGAGACTACGCTCAGTTTTGCGCCACGCCGGCAGAGCAAAGAGTTTTTTATGCGCTTGAAGACGGCAAGTTTGTAAAGGTAAAGCTCGACGACAAAAACTGGAAGCCGACTGCCTGGGGCAAGGCACCTGAGTTGCCCGTCCCTGGTGGTTCGTGGGATGGCGTGCCGATGAACTCGCCGATCTCCGGGTTGAGCGGAGAGGGTCCCTACCAGCCGACATGGGATTCCCTCCTGCAATATGAGGCGCCGGAATGGTACCGCGATGCGAAGTTCGGCGTCTGGGCGCATTGGAGTCCGCAGTGCGTTCCGGAGGCGGGCGACTGGTATGCGCGCAACATGTACATGGAGGGTTCCGACCAATATAAGTTTCAGCTGGAGCATTACGGCCCTCCCTCCACATTTGGATATAAGGATCTTTGCCCGCAGTGGACGCTGCTCAACTGGGAACCGGAAGAATTGATTCAACGCTATAAGAACGCGGGGGCGAAGCTTTTCATTGCACTCGCCAACCATCACGATGGTTTGGATACCTGGAACTCGAAACACCAACCGTGGAACTCAATCAGTATCGGTCCCCACCGCGACGTGATCGGCACCTGGGCCGCGGCCGCCAGAAAGCAAGATATGCGATTTGGCGTGACCGTGCACCAGGCGCGCAACTGGTGGTGGTTTCAAACCTCGCACAATGCGAGCAAAGCTGGCCCAGCCGCAGGCATACCGTACGACGGCGACCTTACGGCGGACCAAGGCAAAAACCAGTGGTGGGAGGGATTCGATCCGCAACGGTTGTATGGACCGAAGCACCCCTTCGACGCTTTGCCTGACGTCTCCTATGTGAAGAACTTCTACGATCGAACGCGCGATCTGATCGATCAACACGATCCAGACCTGCTCTATTTCGACAATTCCCTGCTGCCGCTGGGCTGGGGCGGAATGAACATCGGTGCGTATTTCTATAACCACAACCTGAAGACGCATGGCGGGAAGATGGAAGCCATCCTCAACGTCAAGCAGGTACCCGACCGGTTGGCGAAGGCTGTGATTGCCGATTATGAGCGTGGCCTGACCAGCCAGATCATGCCCTACACGTGGCAGTCTGAGACCTGTATCGGAGATTGGCATTACAAGCGCAGCCTGTTCGATCAACCGGGAGAGTATGGCGGCTATCTGCCACCGCGCGATGTGATCCATTGGCTCATCGACACGGTAAGCAAAAACGGCACCTTCATCCTCAACCTTCCCGGCAAGCCGGACGGCACCATCGACAGCAAGGAAATTGCTGTCCTCGATCAGATCACGGCCTGGATGAAGGTCAACGGCGAGGCCATCTACGAGACGCGGCCATGGAAGATCTACGGCGAAGGCCCCAACATGGTGAAGAGCGGCGAGATGGAAGGCACCAGCGTAAACAAGCTTGGCGTAAAGGATATCCGGTTTACGCGCAACAAGGCCAACACTGTGGTGTACGCGATTGTCCTGGGATGGCCGGCGGATACATTCGTGGTCAACGCGCTCGGCACCGCCAATGCTACGCAACCCGGACGAGTTGGAAACGTGCAGCTACTGGGGACCGATGAGAAGCTCAAGTGGAACCAAAGCGCCGACGGCTTGCGCGTGGAGTTGCCGAAGCGCTATCGCCCCACGAATGACTACGCAGCGGCACTGAAAATCTCATTAACGTGAAACCAGGTGGAGTCTTGAATAACAGAGGAATACATCGCGAAAAGCTGAGTGATTCTAAGCGGGGAGAATCCCTTGCGCAGAAGAGTGGCTCCGGCGGCGGGGCATGCCATGGATAGCGTGCAACGCGCGGTCAAGTACGGGCGCATCCGGCAATCACTTACCTACTGGTGCCTGAATACGGACTGGAACTGGGATATCGATCGGATTTGTGCAACGGCCAAAGCTCTTGGTTGCGAGGGCGTGGAGCTCGTTTCGCCGGAGATGTGGCCGACTCTACGCAAGCATGGTTTGCAGAGTGTCCTGGCGCCGAATGGCATGCCTGATCCACCGTTTCACAAAGGCGTCAACAACCCGAAGTATCACGACGAGGTAATCACCACCACGAAACACGCTATCGACCAAGCGTCCGACTTTGGGGCCCCCAACGTAATTGCCTTTACCGGCTATAAGTGGCGTGATTCCGAGGATCCGAACAGTGGAGAAATTCCCTTGGCCGAAGGCGCGGCCAACTCGGTGAAAGCTCTCTCGGAACTAGGGAAATATGCCGCCGGGAAAAACGTCACTCTCTGCCTTGAGCAGTTGAGCACGCGCGACCATTCCCACCCGATGAAAAGCCATCCGGGCTATCAGGGCGATGATATCGACTACGTTGCGGACATAGTGAGGCGGGTCGATTCCCCTCATGTGAGGCTTCTGTTTGACATTTATCACGTGGACATGATGAACGGCGACGTGATCCGGCGCATTCGCCAGTATCAGGACATCATCGGGCATGTACATACGGCGGGTAACCCGGGACGTAATGAGCTGGACGACCGTCAGGAGATCAACTATCCGGCGGTAATGAGGGCGCTGTTGGAAGTTGGCTATAAGGGGTATGTCGGACAGGAATTTATTCCCACGCGCGATCCCATTGTGGGGCTTACGCAAGCAGTCTCGCTGTGCGATGTCGCTTAACGCATTTTTGCTAATACTGTGGTCCGGAAGGATCAGTTATGTGCGGCCATTCTTCGGCGGAATAGCCGCGTTGGGTTCGGTTTCCTGGTCTACACCATTAGCAAAAATGCTCTAGCCCGGCGGCGTTCGGACTTTACGCGTTGCGGGCTGAAGGAATCGAGGGGCAATTCTCTTATGCGTCGTATCTTCTGGTGGTTTACGCTGTTTGCATTTCTGAATGGGTCGACTCTGCTTCTGCATGCGGCTGAGCCGTTTCTGGTTTTCCAGCCTCACGGGCACGCCAAGGGAAAGAACATCGTTTTAATCAGCGGCGATGAAGAGTATCGCTCCGAGGAGTCGATGCCTGAACTGGCAAAGATCCTATCGACATATCATGGATTCCACTGCACCGTGTTGTTCGCCATCAATCCCAAGGATGGCACCATCGACCCCAATTATCTAAGCAATATCCCCGGATTGGAGGCGCTCGACTCCGCCGATCTGATGGTCATCCTGACTCGCTTCCGCGACTTGCCGGACGATCAGATGAAGCACATCGTGGATTATGTGGAATCGGGCAAACCGATTGTTGGCATCCGGACAGCGACGCATGCGTTTCAATTCAAATCCAGTAACACCTATGCCAAGTACAGCTGGAATAGCCCCAGTGGCGGCTTCGGCCGGATGGTGCTGGGCGAAACCTGGGTCAAGCATCACGGACACCACGGGAAACAAAGCACCATGGGTGTGCTCAATCCGCAAGAGCTCAAGAACCCTATTCTGAGGGGAATTAAAGACGGCGAATTGTGGAGCAAGACGGACGTTTATGAGGTCCACCTGCCGCTTCCCGGAGATAGCAAGACGCTGGTGTTTGGCGAGGTACTCTCGGGCATGAGCCCGAAGGATCCACCGGTGCCGGGTGCGGTAAACAATCCCATGATGCCGATCGCATGGACAAAAACGTACACGGGAAGCGCCGGCAAGACGGCCCGCGTCTTCGCCACGACGCTTGGGACTTCAGAGGATTTGCTCACCGAAGCGAACCGCCGGCTGTTGGTGAATGCTTGCTATTGGGCACTCGGGCTCGAGCGGCAAATCAAGCCAAATGCAAATGTGGGGCTGGTGGGTGAGTATCATCCGCATCCCTTCGATTTTGATGGCTATGTCAAAGGTCGTACCCCGGCGGATATGCGTTGAGCGCAGGCAGCCAGTCGAAACGAGGTTCAGGATTCATGGCGCAAAGTCCTTCATCGGGTATTCAGTTCGGCAGTGAAGTGTACACGTGGTTCATGAAGGAAAATGGCCGCGCGCATGCAAACCGGCTTGATCACATGATCGACGTGATCGCAAAGGCCGGTTTCGCCGGAGTGCAGCCGATCTTTTCCTGGATGGGCGATCTGAGCGAGCCCGGGCGACTTGCGGACAGCCTGGCTTCGCACGGCAATCTGAGTCTGTCTGCCATGTCTTTCGTGCTGGATTGGAATCACGAAGGCGAAACGGATGATGAGTTACGCGAAGCCGACCGGGTCATGAATTTCCTCGGTCACTTCCCTGGCGCACTGCTCTGTGTAGTGCAAATGCCGAGGGGGCGTTTTGATCTGGAGGTCAGGCGGAAACGGCTTGTGGCCAACCTCAATGCGCTGGCACGCCGCGCGGCCGATCGGGGCATCGTCACCAGCTTCCATCCCAACTCCCCGGAAGCTTCGATCGCGCGCACACGCGAGGACTACGAAATCCTGCTGAATGGGTTGGATGCAAAGGTGATCGGCTGGACGCCCGACGTTGGGCACATCATCAACGGGGATATGGATCCCCTGGAAACGATGAAGCAATACCGCAGCCTCATCAACCATGTGCACTACAAAGACTGGGATGGCAATCCGGAGTTTGCCGTGATGGGTGAGGGTAAGGTGGATTTCGCCGGCATCACGACCTGGTTACGTGACAAAGGCTTCAAGGGATGGATTGTCTGCGAAGACGAGGGACATCGCGCCGTGGATGATCCCGATGGCGTAACACTGCAGGACGGAGCCTGGGTAAAGTCGCATCTTGAGCCGTTGGTAAAAGGATAGAACATATGCCGTTCGCAGACAGCAACGGAATCAGGCTTTATTACGAGGAGCGCGGTACGGGTGATCCGCTTCTGCTGCTGATGGGGATCACCGCGCCGGGCAGTGTGTGGCAGAAGCATGCCGACGAGTGGAGCAAAGACTTTCGCTGCATCATCCCTGACAATCGCGGAGTGGGGCTGAGCGATAAGCCGGCGGGAGCGTACTCCACGGAACAGATGGCCGACGATCATGCCGGTCTACTTGGCGCGCTGGGAATCGAAAGCGCGCGCGTGGTGGGCTGCTCGATGGGCAGCACGATCGCCCAACAACTCGCGTTACGGCATCCACAACTGGTGCGCAGCATGGTTCTGATGTGCACCTGGGCTCGGTGTGACCGGTACGCGCGCGATGTGTTCCGACACATGAGCGACATCAAAAGCCGGCTCCGGCCAGAAGAGTTCGCGACTTATATTCAGCTGCTAATCTTTGCCAAACCTTACTGGGACCGGGACGCGAGCTTTGCTGAGTTATTGCAGGGACGAAAGGATGCGGCTGGGAATTCCATGCCGCAACCGGTCCATGGCTTCGAGGGACAAGCGTCGGCGTGCGTCACCCACGATACGCTGAACCAATTGCACAGCATCACCTGTCCCAGCCTGGTAATCGGTGGACGCAGCGACATCTTCACCCCAGTCTGGATGGCAGAAGAGGTCGCTGCGGCAATTCCGAATAGCGATTTGCATTTGTACGAAGGAGCTGGGCATGCATTTCACTGGGAGTGCATAGAAGACTTCAACCCGAGGGTGCGAACATGGCTCCGCTCGCACTGAGCTGTCATCCAATTCCCCGCTGGAATCTGGTCTGGTGTCTTGGGGCTCTCTTGCTTTTGCCTCAACAATTGCTCTCTCAGCAATCAGCGTCACAGGCATTGTTTCAAACTAACTGCGCAGGCTGCCACGGGGAGGATGCTCGCGGTACGGCGAAAGCGCCGGGCCTCGCCATGAACCAGCGGGTGGCGGGCCAAACACCCGAACAGTTGAGCGCATTCCTGGCACAGGGCAATATTGCCGGCGGCATGCCTTCCTTCGCCGATCTTTCTGCCGCCGATCGAGCCTCTCTCGCCAAGTACCTGCGCCGCTTGAACCTGGGGATCATTGTTCGGCCGCCCGTCCCCACCCAACCTACGCGAAAGATCACCTGGGGACCACCGAAGCCCGGCGACTGGTTGACTTACAACGGAAATGACTCGGCCAATCGCTACAGCCCGCTCAAAGAGATCAACACTTCCAACGTCTCCTCTTTGAAGTTGAAGTGGATTTTTCCCATCCAATACTTCGGCCTCGAAACCACGCCGCTCGAATCCGACGGAGTTCTATACGTAACGGGACCGAACCAGGTATTCGCCCTCGACGCGCTCACCGGCAATACGATTTGGCAATATTCTCGGCCTGGCAGCCCAGGGATGGTTGGTGATGCAAAACTTGGCACCAACCGCGGCGTCGCCATTTTTCGCGACAAGGTCTTCTTCGTTACCGACAATGGTCACTTGTTGGCGCTGGATCGAGCCACAGGCAAATTGCTCTGGGATCAGCCGATCGCGGCCGAGAGCGAAGGTTATCACTATGGCGGTACGATCGCACCATTGATCGTCGACGGTATGGTCATCACCGGTGTCTCCGGCGCGGATGAAGGCATTCGCGGTTTTGTCGCGGCCTTTAAGCCGGATGACGGCTCTGTGATTTGGCGGCACTGGACGGTGCCTGGCAAAGGAGACCCCGCCTTAGCGAGTTGGGGCGGCAAAGAACCGGTCGCGGGCGGCGGTTCTACCTGGGCCACTGGCTCGTATGATCCGTCCTCTGACACGCTTTACTGGTCCGTGGGAAATCCGTTTCCCGACGGGGAGGATCGCGACCGGCCGGGCGACAATTTATATACCGACAGCGTTCTCGCTCTTAACCCACAGACCGGTGCGTTGAAATGGTATTACCAGTTCACGCCCCACGACGTGGAGGATCGAGACGCCGCTGAGCCTAATGTGCTGGTGGATACTGTCTACCGTGGCAAGCCATCCAAGCTATTACTTCATGCAGATCGCAACGGCTTTTTCTATGTGCTTGATCGCACCGATGGCAAGGTGCTGCTAGCCAAGCCCTTCCTGCACCGCATTGATTGGGCTTCCAGCATAGGACCCGATGGCAGGCCGGTGGTGAAAGATCCGCGTGGCTGCCCCAACGACGCGGCCAATTGGGACTCCACGGCTTTCTCTCCTGAGACGCATCTGTACTATTTCCTGGCGTTGGAACAATGCGTTACCGACCGAAATAACGGTTACCCCGATGAGCAGGGCCAGCGCTTTCTGCGCGCCCTCAATATCGATACGGGAGAAATTGCCTGGGAGGTTCCCCAGCCTGGGGCAGCACGCGCCAAGACGTGGTCGGGGGTTTTGGCTACTGCGGGAGGGCTGCTTTTCTACGGTCACCCAAATGGCGGCTTCGCCGCGGTGGATCAACGAAACGGCAAATCACTTTGGGAATTCCCCACCAACATCTTCATGAAAGCCTCTCCCATGACGTTCATGCTGGGCGGCAAGCAGTATGTTGTCGTGGCGGCGGGTCCGAATATTCTTTGCTTCGGCTTCTAACGCAATTTTGCTAATACTGTGGTCCGGTGGGATCAGTTATGTGCGGCCATTCTTCGGCGGAATGGCCGCGTTGGGTTCGGTTTTCTGGTCTACACCATTAGCAAAAAATGCTCTAATCCATGGTGTATGCGGACAGATACAGAGACCATGAAGATTACGCGGCGACAGACACTGAAGTTGCTCACTTATGCCGGGCCCGCAATTCTTAGACCCAATGCATTCGCCGAAACACCTACCGATTTGGTGGTGTACGGGGCTACTGCTTCGGGGGCTATGACCGCATACTCGGCTGCGCGCGAGGGCTTGCGCGTTGTGCTGTTGGAGCCAAAAGCGCATCTGGGTGGAATGGTCACTGGCGGGCTCTCGGCTACCGACCTCGGCCACTACCCCATCATCGGCGGATATGCCCGCGATTTTTATATGAAGGCGGCGGCTCACTACGGAGTTCACGATTTAGACCGGCCGGCAAATTGGCTCTCGGAACCACATATCGATGAAGAGATCTTTCGCAGCATGCTGCGGGACGCCGGCGTGACGGTTTCCTTCCACGAAAAATTGGCTGAGCAGGGTGGAGTAGAACTGCAGGGTAAGAGGGTGGTATCGATAACGACCGCAGGCGGCAAGCGTTGGCGAGCAAAGATGTTTGCCGATTGCTCCTACGAAGGGGATCTGATGGCCCAGGCGAAGATCAGCTATACCTGGGGACGCGAAGCTGCGTCAGAGTTCGGCGAAAGCCTGGCGGGGGTGCGCGGAGACACACCCAAGCACCAGTTCCTCTGGCCGGTATCGGCCTACGATGATGCGCATCATCTTCTTCCCGAGATTGACCCTGGACCGCTGGCTTCTCCGGGCTCGGGGGACAAGAAGGTGCAGGCCTATAACTTTCGACTCATTTTAACCAACGATCCGGCAAACCGGCTTCCCTTTCCACGTCCCGATGGATACGACCGTTCGCGCTTCGCGCTGCTGGAGCGGTATCTGGGTTCGTTCGAAGAGCATACGGGACGGCCGCCTGGATTCAAGGACGTCACGAATCCGGTGCCGATTCCGAATCACAAAGCCGACTTCAACAACAATGGCCCGTTCTCGACGGACTACATTGGCCATAGCTGGAAGTATCCCGAAGCGAGCTACAAGGAGAAGGACGCGATCTGGCAGGATCATCTGCTCTACACGAAGTCTTTCTTCTATTTCATCTCTCAGGATGCAAAGGCGCCCGCCTTCCTGCGGAATGAGGTGAATCAGTGGGGCCTGCCCAAGGATGAGTTTGCCGACACCGATCACTGGCCGAACCAACTCTACATTCGCGAAGCGCGCCGCATGGTGGGCGAATACGTGATGCGCCAGGCGGACCTGCAAACGGAACGCACCAAGGAGGACTCCATCGGGATGGGATCGTACAACAGCGACTCCCATAACATTCAGCGGGTCGCCATGCCCGATGGAAACGTGAAGAATGAGGGAGACGTGCAGGTGCCGGTGCAACCATATGAGATCGCCTATCGCAGCATCACCCCAAAGCGTAGCGAATCGGATAACCTTTTGGTGCCCGTCTGCCTCTCGGCGACCCATGCAGCATACTCTTCAGTGCGCATGGAACCGCAGTACATGATCATCGGGCAGGCCGCCGGAGTGGCCGCGAGCCTTGCCATCCAAAGCGGCAGGCCGGTTCAGGATATCTCCATCCCCACGCTTCAGCAGAACTTGCGGCAGCACAATGCCGTGCTTCACTTGAGCGAGGAATTTCGGCCCGCAAAGTAAGCGAGGGGAGTTACTGGCCGGTGCAGAACATCGACCTTTCCGTCGAATATACCGGGTATTACAAGTTCGGAGGCTTTGCGCGGTAAGGAGATTTTTCCAACACAACCGCTGCGAAACCTGCCACGGCGTGGGCGGCCTGCAGGGGACGGTCGCTGCCCCCGCTTAGTCGGAACAGTTGGCCTGAAAACATAGATTTTTGCTGAAAAAAGGCAGGACATGATTTTGAAATCGGTCAGCCACCGCGCTGACGTGGGTGCCCGGATAGATTTCAAAACTGTTTGCAATTCCGTACTCATCGAAGACATCGTGCAGTTTGCCGGCATCGATGCGCAAGCCGTCCTGGTCGCCGACGTCCATGGCAATGGCACGATACTGCTTGAGATTTCCGATGTACTGATCCACAAAGGCGAGTGGGGCGTTGGCCGCCCATTTCGCCAGGATATCCGGTTGGGGAACGCCGTCCTTCATCGGCAGGTCGAGGTAGAGCGGCGGATTCTTTGGATCGGGGGACCATGCCGCCGCAGAAGCAAGTTGTGCCCTGGCAAAGAATGGGAGCTTTGCAGAGTCCTCGGGTGTCTTCACCGCTTCCAGAGTCTTTTCGAGCTCAGGATTGACGGGTCCGGCGGGTCGAGCGGACATGCAGCAAGGGCTCATGATGTACAGGCTGCCAAAGACATCCGGATGTTTCATGCCGATGCGGGAGGCGCCGTAACCGCCCATCGAATGGCCTACCAATCCACGACTTCCGCGTTTTGGAATGGTGCGGTAATGCGCATCGATATATGTGACCACATCGTGAGAAATGAACTTCTCGAAGTCTCCGGTGGTCACCGAACTCGAATACATCGACCCGTTGTGCACTGTCTTTGAATCGGGCAGCACGACAATCATATCTTTCGCACCCAGGGCAAAAGCTCCCTCAATCGTCTGGGGCACGTGGATCTCGTGGGTCCATTGCTCGGCGCCAATTGAGTAGCCATGCAAGGCATACACCACCGGATAGCGGCGATGCTTGTCCTTCTTGTAGCCCGGGGGCAGGAAGACGATGACGTCGCGGTCAACCGCGTCTCCCTCCAGGTTGCCCTCCAGAGCCTCGCCGTGGATCTTGATGTGCTCCACGATAGCGGGCTTTGCGCCGGCGACAATCGGAGGTACCACAGTCTGCACTTGCGCGGCTATCCTGGACCCGGGAGTCATGGCCACCATCAACACGACCAGGAAAAACAAATTCGTAGATTTCATCGCTCCTCATCCGGAAATTGGTTGCTATCACGTGATTGCCGGCAATCTGCCTCTTGCCGCTTGCTTTTTCCCGATCGACCATTCAAATCCAGTGCAGGTATGCATCCATGCCTAGCCACGACAAGGCAAGATACTGTCGCGGATACGAATTCGACTTTGATCCGGAATAGGGACGCGACCATGGTCTCGAGTAATGGTCCCGGCATCTGCTCCGGCACTCCCCTTTCATGGCTCCGGTGAAATGACCGTCACCGATTTTGGCTCGACCGTTAACACCAACTTGCCGCCTTCTATTTTTACGGAGGTAGGCTTTGGGGACAACGGTCATTCATGCAGAAAACGTTCTCTAGGACTCGCACGCTTTGAAGGATCTCCCAGGCGTCTAGGGTAGTGTCCATGGCCCCAAGAATACATCGGAGCAAATGGATGTACATCTGGAAAACTTCCGACTATTCTTCGAGAATCTCATTCGAGTACGATTGCGGCTGTTCCCAATCCTTGGCTCCGGATCAGCCGCGCGAAGGGGAAAACGATTACCGGGTCCAAGCGGACTATGCGGGGACGGAACTCCAGGGGTAGAGAGGATTTGATGAAAAGAATCGGAATCGCATTGCTGCTGCTTTTGAGCTACTGCTGGGCCCAGAGCCCGGACGGGTTTGAGCCCGCGTCCACCAATGTGTGGGGTGCAGCGTATCCCCGGGTTGACGCCAAGGGCCGAGCTGAATTCCGAATCAAGGCTCCGAATGCAAGCAAGGTCCAGATTAATTTCTGGGGAGCGGCGAAATTGGACATGGCGAAACAGTCCGATGGATTCTGGACGTTGACATCCGGACCACTCGTACCCGGCTTCCATTACTACACGGTGTTGGTGGACGGGGCGGAATTCAGTGACCCAGCAAGCCATACGTTCTTCGGGGGTGGCAAAGACGCGAGCGGCATCGAGATCCCGGAACCCGGGTCAACGTACTATCTGCCGCAGGCTGTTCCCCATGGCGCAGTGCGTGAGATCTGGTACTGGTCAAAAGTTACCGGTAGCTGGAGGCACGCCCTCCTCTATCTACCGCCGGGCTACGACGGGCAACCGAAGATGCGGTATCCAGTGCTGTATTTGCAGCACGGCGGGGGCGAAGATGAGACAGGCTGGATCCGGCAGGGCCGTGCCAACTTCATTCTCGACAACCTGATTGCGAACGGAAGCACGAAGCCGATGATCATCGTGATGGCTTACGGCTATGCGAAGCGCGCCGGCCATCCCGACCCGGACCTGACGGGGAAACCCTTCGGTTCATCGGAGATGATGAAGGCCATGCAGGAAATGGCTTCGGCCTTTGAAGATGATATGACGCAGGCGCTTATCCCGTTCGTTGATTCACATTTTAGAACCGTAGCGGATCGCGATCATCGCGCTATGGCGGGCCTATCGATGGGCGGCATGCAGACGTTCCAGGTGACCTTCGATCATCTGGAGTTGTTCTCGTATATCGGGGGATTCAGCGGGGCTGCAGGGCCGATGGTGCTGGGCAACCGTTCGCTGGACGTCAAGACAGATCTTAACGGGCAGTTGGCCGATCCGGCGGCCTTTGGCAGGCGTGTGCACCTGCTGTGGCTGGGGGTAGGGACGGACGAGCCGGCAATGATGAAGACGGGTCTGGAGCGTCTGAATGCTTCGCTGGATGAGGCCAAGGTAAAGCATGTGTTTTACGAATCGCCGGGCACGTCTCACGAATGGCAGACGTGGCGCCGCGACCTGAAAGATTTTGCGCCCAGGCTGTTCCAATGATGGGCCGTACAGGAACAGTAGGGACATGACGCGTCTGACCGGGCCGGTGTGGTCCATGGCCGAGCACCTCAGTCCCCTGCTCGCGAAGCCATCTACCAGGCCGGCCGACATGGGGGGCGAAAAGATTTGGCAAGGTGATCAAATAAGTCCTTTGTTTTATGAAGATGCTCAAGATGCTCAACAATTAATTGATCATCTTGCCTAGGCGTCGGCAGGGTGCCGTTCCAAGGGGGAAGGCAAAGCCCACCACCAGGCACCCGATTTTCCGTCTTTGGAGCTACGAACGCCGACATCGAATTTGGCGCGGCGGAGAGTGGCTATGCAGACACCATCGCGGTGGGCGGCTATCTCGACGGCGCCCTGGGTCTGGCTACCATCGCGCAGATAGTCACGCAGCCATTGGGCGGCAAACTTGCGCGGGGGCAGACCGGCGCCGGTGGGACGGCTGGCCAGGAGTTCCTCCGGGGTGAGCTTGCTGAGACCCGTCCAATGGAAGTTTCCGGCTTTGCCGATGCTGTAAGCGAGCGAGTAAGCCAGCGGCCCGAGGTTCGATTTGATGTGCAGTAGAGCGGTCTGCGCGGGTGCGTCGGGCGAGCTGCCAGCGAGAAACTCGGTGCGGAAGGCAGCGGAGAGCTCGACGGATGCCCGGCCTCGACCGACGGGCCTGCCGTAGTTACGTTTGCCGAGGTGGCGGATGAGGAGAACGCAGCAGCCTTGCATCTCGGCCAGGCGGGCGAGGCGATCGAGAAGGGGCCGCGTTTCCGAAGCATGATCGGGATCGACCTTGGGACTGAAGAGGCCATCCCAGGGGTCGAGGATTACAAGACGGGCCTGGGTTTTCTGGAGCGCATCTTCGAGATCACGGAGAGTGTAGGCGGCCGAAGACATGGAGCAAGCGGAGGCGGCTCTACGCAGGACAACCAGTCGCGCGGGATCGCCTTGGAGGGCGGCGAAGCGAGGTTGAATAATTTGCGAGGCGGAGTGTTCCGCAGAGGCGTAAAGGACGGTGCATGGTTTGAGCTTATCGCCGGTGTATGGCGCGCGGCCGGTGGTCATCGCCGCCGCGATGGCAAGGGCGACCCAGGTCTTTCCCGAGCCGGGCTCGCCGGAGAGCATCGCTAAGGTACCGGCGGCGAGGCGGTGTTGCCAGAGCCATTCCACGGGTTGTGGCTGGAGGTCGGCGAGGTAAACGGTATCCGTGTTGGTTACGGTTTCGTTTGCTTCGGCAAACAAGGGTGGCGGGGTGTGCGTGGAAAGGGGATCTTCGATCATGGCTTGCTCCTTCGATGCTCCGGCTGGAAATTTCCGCGGTGCCTGCTGTGGCGGGATCGGCCGGGGAAGAGGAGAGATGCTCGATCACGATGGAGTTGAGGATAGGAGCCGTGGGCTCGATTAGAGAAATGGTCACTCGGCCGGTTGATGGTCATGCTGTCATCCCTCTGTTGGGCAGCTCCGCTTTCGTCGAACACGCACGGGCGGATATAAACCAGGTTGCATCCGTGCGGCCGGGTTGGGCATAAAGTCTTGCCTTACTGCCGACAATAATACGGACAGGAGCAGCCGTCCATGATGCTGAGAAATAATCATGTGGAAGAGCGGGTAGTAAACTCGCAGTTACCCCTACTCTGTAGGAGGTAATGAAGCAGTTATCCCCGATTCCTCAGCGGGTTGCTGAGCCGCCGCGATTGTTCAGAACAAGCCGGTACGCACGACAAGCAATAAGGCTCGCTATGGAAGCAGATGGAATCCAACAGATCGGCAACACTCAGCGTTCGGGCCCAAAGCGCGAACGTGAGGCCATAAGCGCCAACTTTCGCGGAGGAAAGAAGGAATGATCGTGCAATGAAAAAGCCGGAAAGTGCTCCATACGTCTTGGTCGCGTTCCTGACCATCCTGTGTCAGTCGTTCTGCTTTGCCCAGGGGACGCCGGCCGCACTCGAACCGCAACCGCCCCCATTTTACGGACCGTGGAACGCTGTCATCCTTCCGGGCGGGGACGGCGTACAGGCAAAATTGAATGGGAACGATACCATCCTGCAAGCAGAATCGCCCTGGACGTTGCTGGCCTGGGTGAACGCGCAAGAGGCTGCAGCGGGGCGGGAGCTGATTGCCGGCGTCGGCGCACCCGACGGTGAGTATCCGCGGTACCTGGCGATCGAGCCCGGAAAAGTGGAACTGTATCTGGGCAAGAACAACAGCATCGAGGGACCTGCCCGGATCACCCCCGGGAAGTGGCATATGCTGACGGCGACCTTCGACGGAGCACACTTCCGGCTTTACGTGGATGAAGAACTGGTGGCCGAAGGAATACTGCGCCAACTGGACAAACCAGCGACCGATACGACAGGAGTGCTGGTGGGCACCGCAGAGCCAACCCTGGAAATCGCGCCGGCGCAGGTAAACGGTTGGGAACATTTTGGGGGAAAGATCGCCGGGCTCGAACTGCGGCGTGAGGCGCTTTCGCGGGACGCGGTCGGACAAATGGCCGGCCATCCTCCGAATTTTAACTTGCCTGTTTATGAAGAAGGTTCAAAGCCATGGCCGGTGCAGACCCGCGGACAGGCTGGATATCGCGCGCCGCAAGACCCCGCCACGATGCCGCACAGCAAAGCGCCGTTTTCTGCTGCCGAAGCCAAACCGCTACCCAGCGGTCCGGCTATTGAGAGCAGCGGGGAGAATCTCTGGACCATTCATGGTTGGCGATTGAGCACAGCGGCGATGACGAATGCGGACGGTGCGGTGGTCTCCGAAGGGGCATTCAACACCAAGGACTGGTATGTGGCGACCGTGCCGGGAACGGTGCTGACTACCTTAGTGGATCGCGGAGTCTATCCCGACCCCTATTACGGCCTCAACAATCTGGCGATTCCAGAGACGTTGAACAAGCAGGACTACTGGTATCGGACCGAGTTTCGCGGGCCTGAATCCACAAAGCGAAAGCGGCTCTCGCTGACATTCGAGGGCATCAACTACCAGGCGGCGGTGTGGCTGAACGGGCATTTCCTGGGCACGATTACGGGCGCGTTCATTCGCGGAATCTTCGATGTGACCGGCGTTCTAAAACCCGGTGAACCCAATGTGCTGGCTGTGCGTGTTTCGCCGCCGCCGCATCCGGGGATTCCGCAGGAGCAGTCGATCAAGGGAGGTCCGGGCGAGAATGGCGGCCTGATGTGCCTGGACGGACCTACTTTCGTGGCCACCGAAGGATGGGATTGGATTCCCGCCATACGCGATCGCGACACGGGCATCTGGCAAACGGTGACACTGCGAGCGACCGAAGCGGTAAAGATTGGCGACCCGCAAGTGGTGACCAGTCTTCCCTTGCCAGACACGTCGAGCGCCAAGGTGGAGATAGTGGTTCCCCTGACGAATGCCGGTGACACGCCGGTACACGGTACGCTCAAGGCGGAATTTGAAGGAGTTACCGCTACAAAGGACGTAGATCTGAAAGCGGGAGAGAGCCAAGTGAGGTTGACTCCGGCTGACTTTCCACAATTGACGATTGCCCATCCGCGGCTGTGGTGGCCGAATGGGTATGGAAAGCAGGAGTTGTACCATCTGAAGCTGTCTTTCGCCACGGGCGGATCAATTTCGGACACGAAGGAAGTACGGTTCGGAATCCGCGAAATTACCTACGAGCTGAGTCTGCTGGATACGGCCGGGCATTTGCGGCGCGTCGAGTATTCGCCGACGGAAGGCTACGAGTTGGGCGAGACCACGCCGGATGTGAATGTTACGCACGACGGGATGCGTAATATTCCGGCCGCGGAACCACCACCCCCGAATCTGCCCGAAGCGTTTCGGGAAAACTGGCATTCCTGGGTCGCCTCGCTCAGCGCAGCCGGTGAGCGCTCGCGTGCCGTCCAACCGAGCGACGACCTGGGGACGGCCCCGTATCTGGTCATCAAGGTAAACGGAGTGCGCATCGCCTGCCGCGGCGGTAACTGGGGTATGGACGATGCGATGAAACGGGTTTCGCGCGAACGGCTGGAGCCCTATTTCCGGCTGCATCACGACGCGCACGAGAACATCATCCGCAATTGGGTTGGGCAAAGTACGGAGCAATCGTTCTACGATCTCGCCGACGAATACGGCTTCCTGATCTGGAATGACTTTTGGGAGACGACACAGAACTACAACATCGAAGCGGAAAACCCGGAACTCTTCCTGAAGAATGCGGAGGATGTGATCCGGCGCTTCCGGAATCATCCGTCGATCGCAGTCTGGTGCGGACGCAATGAAGGTGTCCCGCAGCCGATCATCAATCAAGGTCTTGCGCGGCTGATCTATACCTTGGATGGCACGCGGTACTATTCGCCCAGCTCGAACCAGGTGAATCTGCAGAACAGCGGCCCATATCGGTATCAAGAACCGAAACTGTACTATACGGCACTCAATCGCGGTTTCTCGGTCGAGACAGGTACGCCCTCGATGTCGACACTGGAATCGTTTGAGGCGTCGGTACCGCAGCCCGACCAGTGGCCGATGGATGACGTATGGGCCTACCACGACTGGCACTTCATGGGGAACGGCGACATGCATCCGTTTCTAGCGGAGATGCAAACTGAATTTGGGGCACCCACCAGCCTGGAGGATTTCGAACGCAAGGCGCAGATGATGGACTACGTCGATCATCGCGCGATATTCGAGGGCATGAATGCGCATTTGTGGTCCCCGAACAGCGGGCGTCTGCTGTGGATGACGCAGCCAGCATGGCCGAGCAATATGTGGGAGGTGCTCAGCTCGGACTATGACACGCAGTCGTCGTACTACGGCGAGAAGAAAGCATGTGAGCCGCTCCATGTGCAGCTGGACCTGGCGACGGATGCGGTGGAAGTGGTGAACACGACGCCGGAAGCAGCTGGAACGATGCAGGTGACAGCGGATGTGTTGTCGCTCGACAACAAATCGCTCCTCCACAAGGACGCACTGACTGGTGTTGCTGCAGATGAGGTAGTGTCCGCTCTGCATCTGGAACTGGCGCCACTCGAAAAGGATGCGGTAGTGCTGCTGAAACTGGAGCTCAAGGATGCGGGTGGTAAGGTGGTTTCGTCGAATCTATATTGGTTGACGACAGAGAGCCAGAATTATCGTGCGTTGACGCGGCTGGCTGCTGCAACCGTGGACGCAACGGCAACGGCGAGGCGCAGCGGGGATTCGGTGCGCGTCCGTGTAGAACTGAGAAACACAAGCGCCGCGATCGCGCTGCAGAACAAGCTAACGCTGGTGAAGAGCTCGGATGGGTCACGCATTCTGCCGGCGTACTTCAGCGACAACTATGTTTCACTGCTACCGGGCGAATCACGGGAGATCGATCTCGAATATCCCGCGAGTGCCGCAGACGACGCCACGCCGGAGCTTACGCTGCGCGGCTTCAATCTGCCACAGCGTAATGTGCCGGTCGGGGCGGCTGCCCCCTGAACAACGTGGTTGAGCGTTTTGGGCTGCTCTTTCCAGTTATGTACTCAGCAGGATCCTGCGCACTTCGCCATCCGGATCGTTGACCATGCGACTGTGGTTGTCGAATACCATGGTCGGGCAATGAGTAGGATCGCTCGCCGTCCAAGTCAAACCCGGCTGACTGGGATTGCCGGTGCGGGCGAAATTGACCCAAGCGGTGCTCATTGTCCTGGCCAGCGCTTGCGCCTCGGGAGTGTTACCAGTTCCCTGCTCGCAGCGCTTGGTGTTGTCGAAGCAGAAGGCGAGCTCGGAAGTATGCCACGCACCGGCAACGCCATCCAACATGGGGGACTGCCAGGTAAACCAGTACTGATAGACCGGGGCTCCCCCTTGTTCATACTTCAGCTTGACCATGCGCTGCACATTGTTGCGCTGGTTGAGGCCCTGCACGCCGTAGGAAAGAAGCCGTATGCTTTTTTCGGGATGCGCTTTTTTCATCGCGGCGATCAGGGCGCTCGCCTTTTCACCGCCATAGGCTTCAGTCAACGTGGCATGCCACTGCGCCTCGGTGGGGCGGGAATGGAAATTCATGCCTTCTTCGCTCACCGAGCCAATCATCATGGGCACGTTCTTCGAAACATCCGGAGCAACGTCGTAGAAGGAGCGCACGGGCACGATACGGCCATCCATAGTTGGGCTCCAGCCCACACGCGGAGGACCGCTGGTTGCCGAGCCCGGGCCAGTTAGTCCACGCCTGGGCGGGTTGATCTTAGCAATGGCGGCATTGCCGGCGGCAAAGAGTTTGGACCATTCGGTTTTCTGTAGTCCGGCGATGTCGTCCGGTTGAAGACCAAGCTCCACCATCACCTGCTTAGCTAACGTTTTGGACTGCTCGCTGGTGGGGAAATTGCCGCCACCACCCGACTGCACCACGGCGCGATGGAACAGACCCGCCGCCGAGGGCATGCCCATCAGGCAAGTGACTTTGGATCCGCCGCCGGACTGACCGTAGATCATCACGGTGCCGGGATCTCCACCGAAGTTGGCGATGTTGTCGCGAATCCAGCGGAGCGAAGCGACCAGGTCGGTCATGCCTACATTCGCGGAGTCCGCATAGGCAGGGCCGCCTATTTCTGAAACATCGAGAAACCCGAGCGCGTTGAGGCGGTGATTGACGGAAACCTGCACGACATTATGGTGACGCGCCAACTGCGCGCCTTCATGCGAAGGCAACTCATAGGCCGAACCGAAGCTGAAGCCACCGCCATGGAAATAAACCATCACTGGCCGTTTCCCGGTAAGGCTAGGGGTCCAGATGTTGAGCTTCAGCATGTCCTCGCTCATATAACCGTCGTCCCAGTCGAACAGGAAGGAGGTTTCGATGTTCGAGTAGTTATGCAAATTCTGGGGACAGTTGGCGCCATAGATCAAAGCCGGGTATTCGCCGTCCCAAGGCTTAGGTGGCTGAGCAGGCAGCCAGCGTTGGGCGCCGCTGGTATCCGCGCCATAGGGCACGCCTTTAAACGTGAAGACGCCGCCATCGAGAAAGCCACGCACCTTACCGCATTGGGTGCTTGCTACGGCCGAGGGTGGCGTGGTGCAATTTCCCGGCTCCTGGTGCACCGCGGTCTTGGTGCTGTCGAGCGCGCGGGCCGGCTTGGCGAGCGCCGCTCCCGCAGTGGCAGTGGCAGTGAGCAGTAGCGCCTGGCGTCGATTGAGTTTGACTC
The DNA here is from genome assembly GCA_963743365.1 of uncultured Acidobacteriaceae bacterium. Lineage (GTDB taxonomy): Bacteria > Acidobacteriota > Terriglobia > Terriglobales > Acidobacteriaceae > PALSA-350. Next base: position 23,297 of record CAVUQE010000028.1, on the reverse strand, counting down.
CATCATTGGAAATCGAACTAGACATTCCACTCTTCCTCTCTATAAGCGGTTTACGTCACGGCAAATCAGACAGTGCCAAGGATAAAGCAGCTGTCACATTTGTCATGGCCGGCCAGCATCTTCGATCACCGAGGCGCGCGCGCCCGCTGCAGAACGGCGCCATGCGAAGTAACCGTCGAGTATCTTGAGTCCGTCCTCATTGGGAACGGGTCCGGTGTGTGGTGTTCCAGCGAAGTACATCAACTGGGGATGCCGATTGCTAAATGCGGGCCAGACCGGCAAGCCCTTGCCGTTGGGATCGCCGTACCTGGCGAAGTTGGTCCAATAGGTGACCATGGCGTCGGAGATGACGTGGTCTGCGGCCGTGGGTTGTTCATTCTTGAGATCGGACAGGTGGCCGAAGACGTACGGAACCTCGCGACCGTGGGGCGCACCGTAGCCGGCATGGGGAGAATCGGCCGGATAGTCCGGATGCTGATCGAAATAATAGTAGAAGACCTTGGACTGGCCCAGTTTCGACTGCATTTGCGCCCAGATCCAGGTGTGCCATCCGAAAGCCGAATCCCGGGCCAGGTCGCGGGCACTCTTGGGCACGGTGGTGTCACCGGCTGGATAGGCTTTCAGAAGTTGGTCGGCAAAGGAGCCGTAGCGCTTGCGCACACCATCAATGTACTCACGCGATGTGCGATCATGAGAGAAGCTTGCGCCCTCATCCGAGTTATACCCGATGAGGATGGGAGTGTCGTTGAACTGCTTCTTCTGGTAAAGGGTGTACTGGTCGGAAGGAATGACCCAGCCGTCGATGATCGGCCATGCCAACCCGCGTGTAGCGGCGAGCAATTTTTCCGCCGGCATCTTGCGGAGCTCGTCGATCGACGTGGCTCCCGCAGTGGCGGCAAATTGCGTGCCGTTTCGCTCGGCAGATGCAAGGAGCCTCATATTCTCGCCCGGCAGGCCAGCAGGGCGCGGTGGCCCGAAGGAGCCTCCGCTCTCAGAGATCGCACCTTCGAAAAGGCCTTTGGCCAGCGGTGACGCGCACAGCATGCTCACAGCGATACCTCCGGCGGACTCACCAAAGATGGTGACCTTATCGGGATCGCCACCGAACGCCGCGATGTTCTTCTTGATCCACTGCAAGCCGGCGATCATATCGAGCAGTCCGTAATTGCCGGAGACATGCTCCGGTGACTCTGCGCTCAGCTCTGGATGAGCCAGAAAGCCGAGCGCGCCCACGCGATACGCGATGCTGACCAGCACCACACCCTTGTGGGCCAGAACTTCACCACTGTAAGTGGGAACTGAAGTGGCGCCGGCGTTGAAGCCGCCTCCGTAGATCCAAACAAGAACAGGGACACGGTCAGAAGGCGACTGTGCCGGCGTCCAAATATTCAGATATAGACAGTCCTCGCTCATCGCTGGCGACTCGCCTGCCGCCGAACGCTGCACGCATTCCGGCGCGAACTTGTCCGCGCGGCGCACACCTTCCCAAGCAGCGGCGGGCTGCGGTGGTCGCCAACGCAACTCACCGGTTGGCGGGGCCGCAAATGGAATGCCCCGGTAGACGGTGAGACCGTCTTCCACCGTGCCTTGCAAAAGGCCCTGCTCTACCTTCGCTGTGGTATTCGCGATCGCGGTCATCCATGGAATTGCGACGATCGCAATGGCAAGCAAAACTGGTCTCATTTGTCGAGTTCCTTCCTTTTACCGTCCGCTCCTGCGACTTTGAACTGATAACTGTTTACGCTGGTGGCGACACCGCAATGGATGGTGGCGCACTGCTTATCGGGATCTCCTTCATCTCGACCTGCGGCGGAAATGGCGACTGGTGGTCCCGTTGAGCCCCGCCGGCTTTTTCCCATGAACAACGTGGACTTGAAATCGTCGATATTCCAGCAGGTGGTGCGCACCCTACTGCACACGACTTCCATTCCCAACCAAGTGGCTGGAGAGCTTAAGCGACCCATCCATTATTGCTGGCCTGCCCGGCTTCAAATTGACCTCGGTAGACCGATCGCGATAGAGCACGCGATATTTCATCGGGTGATCGCAATTTAACGTGAGCCCGGCAAGATTGCCGTCCTTCCACTCAAGATCTAATTTGGCCCCGCCCCGAGCGCGCACTCCCTTCAGGCTCCCGCTGGGCCACTGACGCGGAAGAGCGGGCAGCACGGTGATTTCGGAATCCGTGCTTTGAACGAGCATTTCGGTGATCGCTGCCGGACCGCCCAGGTTGCCATCGATTTGAAAAGGAGGGCAAAGATCGAACATGTCAGGCAGGGTGTTGTTTGTGATCAAGAGCTTTAAATTGGCATAGGCGTGCTCGGGGTTTCTTAGCCGTGCCCACAGGGCTGCTCTCCAGACTTCGGACCATCCGGTTCCGCCGTCACCTCGCAGTTCGAGGGTCTTCTTGGCGGCGGCGGCAAATTCCGGAGTCGACTCGAGGCTAATGTTGTGTCCTGGATACAGGGAGTAGAGGTGAGACACATGCCGATGTGCTGGTTCCACTTCGGCATAATCTTCAATCCATTCCTGCAACTGCCCACGGCTGCCGATTTGTAGCGGTGGTAAGCGCTTTTCTGTCCGGTCCAGTTGGGAGCGGAAATCAGGATCAGTTCCGAGGATTCCAGCAGCACGCCGGCAGTTGTCAAACAGCTCCCGGATAAGTTCAATATCCATGGTCGGCGCGTAGGTGAGATGTTCCGGCTTGCCATTGAGAAGATATTCGTTTTCCGGCGAGGTGGATGGATTCGTGACCAGCTTTCCTGCGAAGGGTGTTCCCGGCGGGGCTTCCACGAGAACGCCGAGGATAAATTCTGAGGCCTCCTTCATCGCGGGATAAGCGTCTCGCCGCAAAAATTCCCGATCTCCACTGAATTCATAGTGGTCCCACATCTGGTTGGCAAACCACGCCTCTCCCATTGGCCAGATCCCCCAGGGGCCGTCCACTGGTGTGGTTGCGCGCCAAAGATCGGTGTTATGGTGTAGAACCCAGCCTTGACTGTGGTAGTGCACGCGAGCCGTTTCAGCACCAGCTACTCGCAGATCGCGGATTAAACCCCACAGGGGCTCCTCCGTCTGCCAAAGATCACCCGCATCGGCTTGCCAATAGTTCATTTCGAGATTGATATTTGTCGTCCATTTGCTGCCCCAGGCGGGAACCAAATTCTGGTTCCAGATTCCTTGCAGGTTTGCAGGTTGACCTCCTGGCCGGGAGGACGCGATCAGCAGGTAGCGGCCGAATTCAAAATAGAGTGCGAACAGACTTGGGTCTTCGTTTTTGGCGAAGTTCTGTATGCGCCGGTCTGTAGTTTCGGTTGCGTGGTCCTCACCAAGACGCAATTCAACGGGTGAAAACAAACGGCTGAAATCGTCCAAATGTCTTTGCCGCAGCTGGTCATATGACCGTTCCTCAGCGCGATCTATATCGTCCCGCGCTGCCCGCAAGGGATCTCCACCAATGTCCCGGTAGTTCTTAAAGCTTGTCGCGTTGCTGAATAGGATCGTAACCGAGTCCGCAGCGGAAACTTCCAGGTGTCCGCCTTCGCTGCGGACCGAGCCTCCCTTATTGAGTACTCTCAAGACCGCTGCAAAACGTATGCCAGGCTCGGTCCAGGAACCTGTCCAGGCCCGAGCCGGATTCTGCCGCGGTTGGATCTGACCGCTCAGTTGCAGCGTATCTTCAGCGGTGGCCACGGTGCTGGTTTCAGGCTGCGGAGAGTCAAGCGAGGCGGTGAAGGTGAGCTTGCCTGGTTGGCTGGCTGTGATGCGTACGACAAGAACCTGATCAGGGTAGGAGATGAAAGCCTGACGCCGGAAGATGACGGAGCCTACTTTATACGTTGTCTCGGCGGTCGCATCTCTCAGAAGGAGCTCACGGCGATAATCGGTCATTTGACCATGACCTGGGAAGTGCAACCGTAGATCGCAAAATGGCTGGTACGGCATCAGCAGCTTTGGCTGTCCCATCATTGTTGCCGAGAGCTTTTCCGCCTCGTCCACCTTGCCGGTGAAGATCAGACGACGAATCTCGTCAAGATGCGTATAGGCTTCAGGATTCGTGTAATCATGGGGACCTCCGCCCCAGAGAGTGCCCTCATTGATCTGCAAACGATCATCTTCCGTTCCCCCAAATACCATGGCGCCGATCCGCCCGTTGCCGATAGGGAGGGCCTCGGTCCATTTCTCCGCGGGCCTATCGTACACAAGGTCCAAGCCGGTTTGGGCCATGCCAGATCTCATCTGTGCTGCGGCAGCAACCATTAGAACCAAGCCCATCCTGATTGCGAAACGCATTTGCTCTCGCAGCACTCTATTCCTCCTGGAGCATCGTTTAACGTCTAAGGCGGCGCGGCGAAGGTCTCACAAACTGGAGCGAACCGCGTATCGAGCTTTGGGCGGGAGCGGGTAATAGAACTCACGATCGCCGAGTATTCTAAGCTTTCGGTGATCTCAATCGCTTCCGGCCCACCCAGCGCTGGTTCCGAACCGTACCCGATTGAAGATATTGACCGCCTTTTGCTTGACGCAGCACCTCACACTACAACATAGTAAACGCTTACTTGAAAGGCGTGAGGATGGAGAAGACGATTCACGTGGTCTTCCAGTAAACCGCAAACCGCTCCCAGCTTTGATACAGCGGTTTCAGGGTTATCTTCTGTGCGGCTGTATCGAGCGAGAAGGTAAGCGGCGCGACGGGCTTGATCTTCGCCAGCAAAACTGCATTGTCACCCTCGATGACCGGAACCGTCACCGGGCTCTGATCAACCTCTGGCCCCTGGTTCCCGTGAAGAAGTTCGGCATTGAGTCCGGTCGCCGGAAACTGTCCGGCGAGAACGAGGGGCCCATAGGTAAAGGCTTTCCAGGTGGGATCATCCGATATCACCTCAAGCCTCAATTGCATCGGCAGGTGCACCTCCACGCGATCGCCTTGTTTCCAGACACGTCTCACGCTAAAGTAGCTGCCTGGGGCGGCGATTCCCTCAACAGGCTTGCCATTGATGGAGATTGCGGCATCGCGGGTGGTCCAGGAAGGAATCCTCACATTCAGAAACCACGGTTGTGAAATTGACTGGTCCACAACGATCGTGGTTCGCGGATCGAGAGGAAATTTCGTGACCTGTGTCAGGCGGATGCCTCTACTCTCCCAGTGAAGGCCGGACGCTGCATAGAGATTTACATAGACGCCGTGGTCATCGTGGAAGTAGATCGAGTCGTTCAGTTTGGAAAACTCTTCGAGAGCGGTTCCATTGCAGCACCAGAAGGTGTCGTCTTCGGTGGCGATTGTCTTCCAAGCACCTGGTGTCATGGAAAGGAAGTATGAGGTTAATCCAGTTTCGGGTTGGATCGTTCCCAGGCGATGGTTGAACAGATTCCGCTCGTAATAGTCGATATATTTAGGCTGGGCCGTCCACATGTAGAGCCGGCGGCTTAGCTTCATCATGTTGTAGGCACAGCAGCATTCCTGATGATGGCTCGCCTCCTGCAGTTCGACGCCGAGGCGGTTGGGTTGCGTTTCCCAGTGTTCTTTGTTGCCGGAGCCCCCGGTTACATAGGTGCGCGATTCAACCACAGTTTCCCAGAAAAACTCCGCTACATAGCGATAGCGGGGGTCCTGGGATATCTCATATCGCCTGGCCGCCCCGATGACCTCCGGCATGTGCGTATTAGCGTGGAGCCCGCACAGCTCATCTTTTCTGAGGGCAAGTGGATTGAAGAACTTTATTTTTGTGAAGCGGTCCCCTACCACTGCCCACCGGTCATCGCGGGTGACCACGGCGAGGTTATAGAGGACTTCATTCATAGCGCCGAATTCGTTATCGAGAATTTCCTGCATGTGTTCCGGCGTTTTCGATGCGGTCCAAGCATCGACCCATCTCGCCATTCCCATCAGGACTTTCAGGGATTCGGGGTTGTTGGCAAGCGTATGCATATCGAGCAACCCAGCCATGATTTTGTGGAGGGTGTAGAAAGGCGCCCACACTTTTTCCTGAGCGTCGAGGCGATCGAACAACTCCACCGGAAATGCGCTGACATAACCGGATGATCCAAGGCTCTTTTGGCAAACAGCCAGTCCACTGACGATCTGATCGCCCTTTGCCTTAATCACTTGATCGCCGGTCGAGGCATACATCAAAGCGCAAGCCGACAGGTAGTGTCCTACGAAATGCCCGCGGAGTTCGCGTTTGGGCGATTCCCATCCGCCGAGCGGTTGTGCAGATGACGGCAGCCCAGCAGTCACGCGGAAATTGTAAAGGAGCCGATCCACGGAAAGACGCATCATGTAGTTGCGATTCCACTGCAGAGACTGTTTCAACGGGCCGTCGTGGAGTTCGACTTCTCGCATGGCAAACGGAGCGATCGGCATGGCAAGCAGGTTGCGATGAAACGTCTCCGTCAAGCCGAATGGGGCACCGGCGGCCTGGTTTGAGGATCGGGCCGGTTCATCCGCCTTCGCCTTCGGGGCCAGGGCATCAACGCCCAGGAGCGCGGTGAGCGGTGCAGCAAGGACTCCTAGAGAAAACCAACGACGAGAAATCTTATCCGTCCGGCGATGCATATTGAGGCTCCTTCGCAGCATTCGGCTTTGAAAAATCACAATTGCAGAATCCCCACTTATGCAAGGGCACGCATGGGGACCAGTCAAGTGGTTGGACGTGTTCTTGCTGGCCTGGTGATCGAAAACAACAGCGTAGCAGTTTTCCAAAGTGCCGGTTTCGGGGACGAGAAGGGTCCCTGAATAGCCGTCATCGCGACGTGGGCGCGATGCGACCTGTCACTTCACCCGGGCTGTATACCGGGCCACATATCGACTACCTTCGTGGCAGGGAGACGTCTGCGTTGCCCGGCAGCATGGGTGTCATTGATAGCGTCGTGTGGTACAAAAGCTTCACGATTATCTATGCCGGTCTTAAGGCGGTTTCATGTTTACTCCGGAAGAGTTGCGGCAAGCCAAAATCTTTGCCTGTCTTGACGAAGCCGAATGCGCTCGATTGGCGCAAACCGTAGCAGATGTGCGGCTCAAGGCGGGAGAATGGCTCCTACGAAGCGGTGAGACTCCCTGGTTCTACGTGCTTTACGAAGGGCGACTGCGCATAGTCGCCGATATTCACGGGGTACAGACGGAGTTTCCCGAGTACGATTTCACAGAAGGCGATTTCCTGGGGGAAGTTCCCCTTCTGCTACGCACTCCCGTCTTTAACTCAGCACGAGCGCAAACACCGTGCCGCCTCGCACGCCTCGATAAGCAGCAGTTTTTTCAGTTGATTCGTGATTCAAAAGTGGCCCGTACCATGATTCTGGAAGTGCTGGGTGAACGCCTTTTGCGGATCCAGGAACGTTCCCTTTCGTTAATGACATCGCGTGTGCTCATCTTCGGTCGCAATAAGGACGCGGACTGCCGTGAAGTCCGCGCCTTTCTTTCAGCAAACCGTATTCCTTACGAGTGGGTCGACCGCATTCGCCATCCGGAACGAGTGCCTCCCGGCGTGTCCGAAGATCCTGATTGCCCAATCGTCGTTGTTGACGGACAAGTTTTCGCTGAGGCGCCTACGACGAGAGAAGTAGCGGAAGCCCTGCAATTGCAAACCAAGCCAAACAGCGACAGCTACGACGTGGTGATCGTGGGCGCCGGACCCGCCGGTATGGCTGCGGGCGTTTACGGAACTTCGGAGGGACTTACCGTGCTGATCGTCGAACGCTCGGCGGCAGGCGGGCAGGCAGGTACTTCATCCCGGATCGAAAATTATCTAGGGTTTCCGGAGGGCATTTCAGGGGAAGATCTTACCGGCCGCGGATTCAAGCAGGCAACGCGTTTTGGTGCAGAAGTTGCGATCACGCGCTCGGTTGAAAAGCTTACCCCGAGCAATGGAGGCTATCTGTGCCAGCTCGACGGAGGCCAAACTGTGTCGGCACGCGCGGTGGTGCTGGCCACAGGCGTGGACTGGCGCCGGTTGCAAGCAAAGGGTGAAGACAGCTTGCTGGGGCGGGGCGTGTGTTATGGAGCGGCTCGCCAGGAAGCGAGCAATGTGGTCGGCAAGAAGGTGTACATCGTCGGAGGCGGCAACTCAGCCGGGCAAGCTGCAATATTCTTGTCTAACTATGCGGCGGAAGTGAAGATGTTGGTCCGGGGTGAAGGGCTGAAGCTTTCCATGTCGCAGTACCTGATCGAGCAGATTGCATCGAAGGCCAACATCAAGGTGCTTCCGCATACCCAGGTTATTTCTGCTGAGGGTGAAAATCATTTGCAACGAATTGAAGTAAGTGTAAGCGCACCGATTGAGACAAAGAATCTTCAGTGGTATGAAGCCGATGCCTTGTACGTGATGATCGGCGCCGATGCCAACACATCATGGTTACCAGACGATTTGGAGCGGGATCCACGCGGCTATATCTGCACCGGGCGCGAGCTGACCTCCTGGAAACTTGCTCGCCATCCATTCCCGTTGGAGACCAGCCTGCCGGGCGTGTTCGCGGCTGGTGACGTGCGCCATAACTCCATCAAACGAGTATCGAGTGGAGTGGGCGAAGGCAGCATGGCCATCGCCTTCATCCATCAATACCTTGCTTTACAGGAAAAGTCGTAGAAGATCCTACCAGAGCGCGAATACGGATTCCACCGAGCAGTTGGTATCTTCAAGAGCTACTTCCTTGGCCCTGCCGGCTGTCCGATCGCGAAGTCTGCGATGTCGCTGGCGGTGGAGTGAGCGATATCGGGACAGATAGCCGGCAAAAGCTCGACGCCGTGACAGGCGCCCATCATTTGACGGCAACGCACCGAGACGCCGCTATCCATCAGAAGCCGATAGAAGGCAATGCCTTCATCACGCAACGGGTCGCACTCGTTTACGCTGATGACCGTCGGCGGCAGGCCCTCGACATCCTGGCGTGTGGCGAAGCGGGGCCATGCAAGCGGATTTCGGGCGTTGAAGGCCTCAATGCCGTAGGCCATGGTGGCGCGGTTGTCCCCGAAGTTGAGCACGATGCCCTCGTTCTCGATGGAAGACGGGTACTCCGGCAGAGGCCACTCACCAGCAATGTAAGGGACCAAGGAGTAGAGGCCCTGAATCAGGCCGACTTCCCCATCCTGCTTCAGCTTCATGCCTACGGCCAAGGTCAGGTTGCCACCGCCGCTTTCTCCGGCTACGATGATGCGCCTGGGATCAATGCTGAGGGCGGCTGCGTTGGCGTGTACCCACTTGAGGCCCGAGATGCAATCGTTCAGTCCCGCAGGAAATGGAGCGATTTCCGGTACTTCGGAAGGGTGCACGGAGTTGCGGAATTCAACCATGGCCACCGCAACGCCCCTGGAGGCGATCATGCGGGCCCAGGTCTTGTAGTTGCCCTCGAAGCAGGAACTCATCTCCATGCGGCCGCCGTGAATGTAGTACACACATGACAAAATCTCACTGTTATCCGGCCGGACGTACCGGATCTTGATGGTGTTTCCGTCGGGCGAGGAGGTGAGGGTCTCGACGCGCACGCTCAAGCCGGCGGACGGAGCGACCTCCTCGCTGTCCATCGAGTCGAACAGGGCCGTCTGGCGCGCCAGTGCGGCCAGCACCGCTGGAGAGTTTTCCTGTACGAGCAATTCTTCGCGGCTCGAAACGTTCGGCTTTTCTACTGGCGCCGGCATGGCGGCGAAGAATTTCTTGATGCGGGGATCAAGGCGAGGATCGGTTTGGGTCTTCGAAGGCGTACTGGCTTTCGCCGGTGCGATTGTCTTTGCGGCGCTCTCTCCCGAAAGCTGCTGCGCATTTAGCGGTGATTGGGTCGGCATGTCGGTTCCCTTCTGGTTGAGAGTGAAGTTAAGCGTGAAGGCAAGTGCTTGCGGTGTGGTGGCCGGCCTGCTTCGTGGTGGATAGGTCTGCCTTCGCGGCAGACCTATCCCGCGTATAGCCCTGACTAAGTGAGACCGTCTCTTCCTTCCGGCTCTACGGTTTGACCGCGAGACCAAACGTGTCATCGAGCCAGTCAAAAATGCGGGCGTTCGCAAGACGATCGGCGCCGCACTGGCAGTGCGCACCGGCACCCTCAGCCGTGGTGAAACGTATCATGGTCTTCGGACAGGTGAGGTGTTCAAAAAGCACGTCTGGCTGGCCCTTTAGGTACATATCTTCTTCGGCATCGAGGACCAGCGTAGGACAAGAGATCTGTTCCGCGATGCCGCCGGCAAGGGTGAACTGAAGAATTTTCGCAACGGTAGCGTGAGGCGTGGGCTCACCCATCACGAACCCTGCCTGGTCTACAGCCCATTTTGCGGCGGGAGATTTACTGCTAGCCTCCAAAATCTTGCGGTCGAGTTCGGGAGCGTCTTTTTGTTGGACGGCAGCGATGTAGCTTTCCCGTTGATCAGGGGGAATGGCCGCTAGCTGAGTGACGCCGAAATCGTAGATTCCATCGTTGGCAACAAGGGCTGAGATTCGTTTCTCAAACGCTGCGGCACGCGGTGCAAGGTAGCCCCCAAAGCTGACGCCCATAAGGGCAATCTTTTCCGGATCAACTCCAGGCAGAGTGAGCGCGAAGTCAACTACCGGGGTGACGACCTTCTCCCAATCCGGACGAAAAGGCAGGCGCTCGCGATGAATCGGCCCGTACTGCCCTGGGCCGTCGAAGGCCAGGACATTCCAGCCACGCTCGACACCGGCCCGAGCGCCTTCACCGTGCATCTCTTCTGCTGACCCATCGAAGCCGGTGTGGAGAATAAGCAGCGGGCGCTTGGTGTCCGATTCGTCGACACGATGGAAGTAGCCGGGTAGAGTCGTGTTCTCATAAGGAATCTCTTCCGGAAGAATAGGCGGGTCAAAGAGGCTGGCGCTAAGTTTATATGCGCGGATCGACTTCTTGTAGGCGCTATAAATTCGCGGGTCTTCGTGGTTGCCGTGCAGGAAGAATTCGGAGGTGCGGAAGTAATTTGCTGCGCGCAGGTAGCCGTCGCGGGCGCTTACGCGATGACCGGCAGCCAGTTGCGCATCAGCCTCAGCGGAAATCCGTTCGGCTGTGGCATTCCACTCGTTATACCAGCCTTCGTCGTCGCCGGATGTTATGCGATTGAGACTGGCCATGACTTCGCCGAACTCGCTGGAGCCGTAGCTGGCGGCGCCGAAGGCGCGTTTGGCCTCGAACCAGTACTCTATGTTGTCGGGGAAGAAAGGATATTTCTCTGGCGTGGATGCAGTTGCCGTGGCAGTGCTCCCTGCTGACGATGCGGTTAAGGTTTGTGACATTGGACCGTTTCCTCTCGCTGAATTTTTTAGAAGTGAATGAGCATTCTTGAAACGCAGAATGGGCCTTTTACTAAAGCGCAGGATCGACAAGCGCACCGTAAGTGATGGCGCGCGATATTCCGCACACATTGGGCACCGGGTAAGGACGCCCAGTCATCGGATTCCCCCCGTCTTGCTGCTGGAGCATTCCGACGACGACGATGTCATAGGTCGGATCGACCCAGAACCAGGTTCCGTGCACGCCGCCCCAGTAGAAAGTGCCCGCGCCGTTCGCGCCGCCGTTGAAATTTGCGTGCGACGGATCGAGCACGATGCCGACGTTCATGCCATAGCCGATACCCACAAACGGCTGAAGAAAGTGCATCGGCACGCCTGCGGGGAGCAGGTTGCTCGTCATCAGCTTGACCGAGTTTGGCGACAGTATCCGGACACCGTCGAGCGTACCGCGATTGGCGAGCATCTGCGCGAAACGCATGTAGTCCTGCGTTGTGGAGTAAAGCCCGGCGATCGACAGCAGGTATTTCGGCTTTACCCCTGGCGGAGTTCCAGCCACTGCTGGAAATGGCGACTGGTCTGGCGAGAGGATGAGCTTGAGGTTCTGGTCCAGGGCATAGCGTGGTGCGATGCGGTCGCGTTGGTCAGGCGCTACGTCAAAGCCGGTATCTTTCATGCCGAGCGGTGCGAAGATGCGCCGTTCGAGGAAGGTATCGAGTTGTTCGCCGGAGATGCGCCGAAGAATTGCGCCCTGCACCTCCTGCTGAAGACCGTAACGGAACTCGGTACCGGGCTGCGATTCGAGAGGCAGTTTGGCCAGTTTGGGAATGATGTCGTCGTTTGTGCCGCTCCAAAGATCAGCCTTGGCGTACATCTCGTCCACCTTCAGATTGGTGCTGCCGAACGCGGGACCGAAGGCGAAGCCTGCCGAAGACGCCATGAGATGGCGCATGGTCATGGGGCGATCGAGCGGTACGAGCTTGCCATCCTGCAAGACCTGCAAATCTGCGAATTCGGGGATGAACTTCGTAACCGGATCGTCAAGCTCCCACTTGCCTTCTTCATAAAGAAGAAGCATGGCGACGGCGATGATCGGTTTGGTCATCGAGGCGATGCGGTAGATGGCGTCTTCGCGCAACGGCTCACGACGTTCAAGGGTTTGGTAGCCATAAAAGCCAGACTTTACGAGCTTGCCGTGGCGGGCGACCATCACGCTTAATCCGGCATAATGGCCGGCATCGATCTCGGCCTGCATGGCGGGATCAATGCGGTTGAGGCGCTCGGCGGAGAAACCGACAGAGGACGGTGAAGCGGCCGGCAGCGGAGTTGCCAGCTTGGCGCCGACAGCCGGTGGATATTCGTTTGACATGGGATTCACTCCTTTTCGGTTTGGGGATACTGGCCTTTTCCGATTGGGCTACAAAAGTACCACTCATTCGTTTGTGGAGCTATAAATAAAACGAATACTCGTTCTTTTTGATAGATTATGAAGAGTGGGATTGGATGCCAAAAATTTCTGAGGAAAAACGACAGGCCCGTCGCGACCAGATTCTAGCCGCTGCTTGGAGATGCTTCTCCCGGCGAGGACTTCATTCCACGTCGATGGAAGACATCATTCACGAGGCAAACCTATCATCCGGAGCGGTTTACCTCTACTACAAAAGCAAAGATGAACTCTGTCTTGCCGCTTTTTCCTCTGCATTTCAGGAGATGCGGCTGCTTCTCGTTCCCATACTGACAAGAGAAGATCCGTATCCGCCCTCTGTTTTGGTCCGTGAGGTCGCTAAGGTCATCACCTTCCACGCCCAGCGAGACAAGCTTAATTTTGGTGTGGCTTTCCTTATGGGGTGGGGAGAAGCTCCGTTCAACCCGAAGGTGAAGGAGCTGGTCGCCGGAGGCCAGATGATGTATCGCGAAGCGCTGACCGCAATCGTGCGCAAATGGCAGAAACGCGGCGACATTCGTCCAGAAGCTAAACCGGCAAACGTCGCCAAGGTGATGCTCTCGTTTTTCCTGGGTTTCATCGTTCAATCAGCAATGATCGGCGGAATCGATCCTGAAACGGCTGCAAAGGGCTTCGAGGACATAATCTCCAGTCAACTCACCCCTCGTCGTTGATACCTAACGACGCTTTAGTCTCAATTCAGTTTCGAAACGGCGTCGTCTCCTCAGTGCAAAGGCTGTCTATGTATGCGCAGTAACCAGGAGCCGCGACAGCCAATATTTCTCTCTGTTTCATCCAGTAGGCCCGCAGTCCTGGCTCTTTAAGCCTATGGCGGAAAGTCTCGCTGCCTCTGGAGAAGTGTTCGGCGCTTAGAAGCCCCAGTTCGTGTTGGCTGAAGTAATCCTCCATCGCAATCATCGCGATGCCGCACTGGTAGTGGAACTGACGCTCCCGTACTAACTCGGGCGTGGGTGTGCCACCATTGCCCTCGATCCATATCGCAACATTTTCGGCGTTCATAAACCCGAACAGGATGTTTGTGGTTCGAGCAGCGGTTCCTTGCTGGATCGAAGCCCTTGTGTGGCGCACACTCAGCCGAATCTGAATTCCTACATAGATCAGCGATACTGTCGCGGCCAACCCGCTCACAGTACTGGCAATGGATGCAATCTCTGAAGGCAACACTATACCTCCTCTAACCTAATAAGTAACCAACCCGGACTGTCGATTGCCCGGCTCGTTCAGCCATCGAGCATCAGTCCGACCTGCAGCTACGGAACTTGGAATTGAAACACTATTGGATTTGTGGTGTTGGCTTATGGCTCGCCTGATCGGCGGAAAGGCTTGGAACCAACTCGACTAGTCGGGCTCGCTCCTCCGACACCTGTCTTATCGAGGATGAAGGTTTCTCCATGATTTGGCTCTTCCATTAACCAGGATGACTTCGGCCACATTATTCTTCGTGAATTGATGCCTTGACCATTGCCGCGACTTCCGGCGGAATCGTCCGCATTCCGTGGTCTTTTCGAGCATGCTCCGCGACCTGGGCCATGACCTGCTGTTCGCTGTCACCCCGCGCAACAAAGTCACAAGCCAGCCCGGTGGAGCTGCATTTCACAATCTTCGCCATAGGTCGTTTCCTCCGGCTTGGATCGTAGCACTGCCTTGGTGCCTCGTGCCAAAGGAACTTGCTTAACTCGTATCCTTCTTCGTCGCAAAATTGAGGAACCGGCGGGCCAAGTTCCTTGAAAACGGGGCGGTCTCGGTAACTTGCCCTGGCGAGCGTCCGCGTTACCGTCTGCCCAAAATGCGGCATTCGCGTGCCCGGCCTCTACCCGATCGGAGCAATCGACACAGATATGGCATCCGTCTGCAATTTCTATTTCGATGACCAGCAGTGGACTCCGCTACATCGTCATTGCAAGCGGAATCATTTTCCCCGGACGCAAGGTATCGCTCCCCTGGCTTTGCGGCATCCGGGCCCGGAGCCCGCTTCAGATTTACGTAAACTTGGCCAGAACAAGTCCCTAACAGTCCGAGCATCGATCCCCATAAACTTGCGTCTCGTCAGCACGAGATGGACGGAAGACGATGAGAGATCAGCACTAACCAGACAGCTCACCGAACGCGATGGATCAGCTTGTCTATACTGCGGGCAAGATCGATGATTTCGCCCTCTCCCTTCAGCTCAAACTCGATCAGATCGTTCCCTGCTGCCGCGTGGTCCACCGCGTTCTTTAGGTTTACCAGAGGTTTGACGACCGCTCGCGGAAGCACAAAGCTGATCCAGATGCTCAACAGGAAGGTGATCGCAGAAACGATGCTCAGCACCCATTCCGCGTTGTGAAGAAGGCCACGAACCTCCTGATGGTCTTGTTCAACGCGCTTCCAGTTTTCTGCCTCCAAGTGCGAAGCGAATCCCAGCAAGTGCTGACTCGTTGCTTGCAGCTCGCCCGTTAGCAGGCGCAGCGCCGGATTCTCCTGGCCTAGCGTCTTGGCGAGGTCGGCGTCAAAAGATTGAACCTGGCTTTGGAGTTCTTGAACCAGTTGGGCATTTCCTATTCGCCCCGGGAGCGCCGGAGCAGCTCGTTCAGGTCGGTTTCGTAGGCATTTACAGCTTGTTGAACCCGTTCCGTTGTTGTACCGCCGGGTTTTTGCAGGAGCGCTACCGCGTCGGCAAACTGTTGCTCGTACAGCCGCAGGCTTTGCAAAACATCGTTAGTGGCACCTTGTTCGGCGGGCTGGAGGCTCTCGATTTGCGCAACCGGGCCTTTGATTCGATCTGCGGCTTGATGATTGTCTTTAAGATACGCCGGATCGTTCAGCAGAAAATAATTGCGCTCGCTGCGCCGCGCTTGCAGCATTTCCACCGAGATCTGCTGTGCGAGTGTCGTTGCGGGCGCATCTTTGTTAACGATGCGGTTGACGATTGCACCCATCTCGAAGAGATAGTAGATCGTCAAGAAAATCACGGGCGCGAGAATGAGACGCACGATGGCCAGGCTGTAGGCTACACGGCGTTTGAGCGAACTGCCCGGCGCTAAAATCTTCAAGGTTTTGCCAATCTTGGTTTGCATCGCTAGCCTCACTCGATGATTCACACGCAATACGTAGCCGGGGTGCAGAAATGGAGGACGGAGTGGGCTCCGGACCGCGCCGGAAGAACCTTCTCCTCAAAGATCCTGGAAGGCGCTTACGTCACAGTGGAATTGGTCGGCGGCGGTGGACGAAGGACCTTTAGTGACAGAGTGTACGGAGTTCGCATTTTCTGCAGCAGCCTGTGAACCGAACTCATTCGGCTCGATGTCGAGCCCCCATTGGGTATTCTTCCATTCGCTCTCTGAGAGAATGCGGCGAATGTCGGAAGCGAGCGCGGGGATTGCTTTATCATCCGCAGCTCTCCGGTCAGGTGCACAGGTGACCTGCAGGCGAAGGTTCTCTTGCTGAACCGCCCGGATCATTTTGGCTAGCGCCGCACGGTCATCTGCCTTAATTCCCTGATCTGGTCTTGTAGCTGTCAGAGCGAGTTGGAAAGGCGGTGCTTGCAGCTCCACCTGACCACGTAATTGAACGGGCAGGCCGAGCTTTGAGCCCAACTGGGATGCCAACAGCGAGATTGTCTCCAGCGGTAGAGGCTTGGCGGACGACAACCGTAACCTCAGAACGAGCGGGCTAATGGGGCCCAGATCAATTTCGGGGACGGCTTCGCGCCCGATGCCGGTGCCGGCCAAGACCGCATCCACCTGGGCCTGAACGAACTGAAGACTCTGCAGACCCGACGCTTTGAAGTCGAACGGCTCCTTCTCAGCGACCTGGGAGACGACGCCGCCCAGAATTGGGTTCCGAGCCCGAGCCGTTTTCACTGCGGCTACGCCTCCATGGGTAACCAGAATTTGGTCGATCGAAAGTTTTGTATCAGGACCATACTGCCGGCGAAGAATTTCCTCAACTGAGTGAATCGTCTTGGTCTCGATGTAGTGACCTGTTCGAAGAGTAGCTTGTATTAGCAGGCCACCAGGCTCCCGGGAGAAACTCAGATCAGAGACCGAAGCCTCATCTGCCTTAAAGGAGGCCTCCAGCTCCCGCTGCAAACGGGACCGTACGGCTATCTCGATGGCGGCTTGACGCAGAGTTAGAAAGAGCGGGATGGAAAGAAGAATCAATACCAAGGTGCTGATTCCAAGACGGTATCTCAGCTTCCACCGGCCTTGCTCTGCTTCTCTGCGGGGCTGAAAGCCAATGACACGGAAGACCGCCACGGCGCTTATGACGATGGCGACCAGGTTGGTTACAAAAAGCAGAAAGGCTCCGCCTGCAATCGAGCCCTGGTGGGTGCTCAAACCATAACCGACCACGGAGAGAGGAGGGACAACGGCAACGGCAATGGCGACACCCGGAAGAATGGTCATGGCCACGGAACCTCCACGGAGAGCCAAGGTACCGGCGAGTCCGGAGAGGACGGCGATGAACAGATCCAGGAGGTTCGGAGTAGTTCGTGCCAGTATTTGGGGTGTGGCCTGTTTCAGCGGGATGACAAAGGCGACCAGGCATGTAACGGCAATAACGGCAGCTACACTAACGACCAGGACGATTGCAGACCGTCTTCCCAGCTTTCCGTCGCCCAGTAACAATGCCAATGCAGCGGCGAGAATCGGGTTCATCAGCGGGGAAATCAACATAGCACCGATGATGACGGCCGCGCTGTTCTCCAAGAGGCCAAAGAGTGCGATCAGTCCGGCAACGATGAGTAGAGCCGCGTATTCGATGTCGATCTGACTGGAGTCAAGGATGGAGCGATAGATGGCGTCTCTCTGGTCCGGAGAGGCGCGCAGCTCGACCCGCCGAAACAACCTTCCTTGGTCCGTCACGAAAGCTCCTGTCAACCTCGGACGTCCTGCCTCTGAGTCCCGTGACGGCACCCGTAGGGGTGGAAAAACTCACTTGGCATAGATGAAAAGAGCGGTCCCAGTTCCTTGGGCCGGAGCGGCGGTCACTCGTACTTGATCGCCTTTTTGGGGATCGAATCTACGGCCTTCAACCGCTCCCACGGAAGTTTCAACCACCGTTTTAGAGTCGATACGAAACGACTGAACGCCTCCCGGAGCGCTTTCCACTGTCAAGAGACGCTGATGCTTGTCAAACTTGACCACTGCTCCGATGGTCCTTTTGAGTGGGCCCGATGCGAGACCCTGCAATGCGACCGCAGTTCTCTGAATACCCTCGCCGAAATAGTACACAATCACGTGAGTTCCCTTGGTGTTGAAGCTATCGGCTGAGGTTGCCTGAGCACGAAGATCCTTGTCAAATTCCAGGGGAATGTTCGCCTTCGTCAAATCTTTAAAATCCACCTCGGCGCCATCGTCGGTGTCAACTTGAATGGTTTTTCCCGGATTCATCGACGTGACGGTACCGGTCAAGGCATGAACCACCTCTTGCGCGGTCGCCGCCAGGGTGCATAACGAAAAAGATCCTACGAGCAGGCAGAATGTACCAAGCCGTCCGAACATACGCGTGTTTCCCCCTTTCAAAGGGCGGAACCTAATTTCAGAACATCCGGTGAAGTCAGGTTTTGAGCTGCGCCAGTATAACTCCATAGCGGAGTACCTCCGCGGAAACCGTGAACACTAGCGTGTTCGTGGATAGTAATCCCAAGAGTCAACGGTATTGGGTCAATCCTGCTCAATATCGAGCCATGTCGCTCGACCTGTCACTTCACCCAGGCTGTATACCGCGCGACATATCGACCACCTTCGTGGCAGGGAGAGGTCTGCGTTGCCGGGCAGCATGGGTGTCATTGATAGCGTCGTGTGGTACAAAAGCTTCACGATTATCTATGCCGGTCTTTAGGCGGTTTCATGTTTACTCCGGAAGAGTTGCGGCAAGCCAAAATCTTTGCCTGTCTTGACGAAGCCGAATGCGCTCGATTGGCGCAAACCGTAGCAGATGTGCGGCTCAAGGCGGGAGAATGGCTCCTACGAAGCGGTGAGACTCCCTGGTTCTACGTGCTTTACGAAGGGCGACTGCGCATAGTCGCCGATATTCACGGGGTACAGACGGACGCAGTGCACTCGTCCCGAACATAGAAGGAGTCGGGACATCCTACGCGAGGACCGGCTCGATCGGCCTCACATTGTGGTTTGTTTGTTTCGTAGGATATAGCAACTGGCATCACTTAAACCCTTGAAAAGCGATCCTGGGAAGGGAGGAAAACACAGCATGATTACACATCCTTGGGTGACAGCGGTTCGCAGGGTTCTCGCGTGCGTAACGTGTTTGGTGTTGTACTGCAGTGTGCAACTGGAGTTACGGGGCGCATCGAGCACAATTACTGTCTCTAAGCCAGACGTGTTGTCCGATCCGCCAGAAGCCCGCTCTCCAGTTTCCTTAACGGCAATCAACGATCCACACACCGGCAAGGCCGCGTTCTCGTTCAATGGGCGGGAAGATCCACCGGTGATTCGAGCCAATCCGGGGGAAGATCTACATCTGACCTACACAAACTCGATGTCAACGCACTCCCAGGAGCAATGCATTGACGGACCGTGCAGGAACATGACGAACCTGCACTTCCACGGCTTGCATGTTTCACCGGACGCTCCTCAAGATGATGTGATCACGATGATGGCAATGCCGGGACAAGTGCTTCACTACACCGTGAATATTCCGCTAGACCAGCCGCCAGGACTGTATTGGTACCATACCCACCCTCATGGAGAGAGCTATCAACAGGACCTCGATGGCATGTCGGGAGCGATTGTGATCGACGGCATGGAACGCTATGTTCCGGAGGTCCAGCATTTACGGGAACGGATCCTGGTGCTGCGCGACCGAGTACTTGAAGATAATGATCCTGCCAGCCCGGAACTAAGGCGCAGGGTTGAAATCCCTGCGAAGGGCTGCTGGGCGTCTACCGACTTGCCGAAGCGGATTTTTACCGTAAATGGTGTTCTGCGGCCGCAGATCGGCATTGCTCCGGGAGAACGTCAATTCTGGAGGATTGTGAATGCTTCACCAGATCTTTACGCGGATTTACAAGTGGATACAGCGCAGCTCGAGATCGTCGCGCTGGATGGAATGCCACTTTCCTTCCACGACCCGAAGCGCCGGGTCGAGCTAAGAGACCACCTTCTCGTTCCTCCGGCGGGTCGAGTCGAAGCCATCGTCACCGGACCAAAATCCGGCGCCCACGCAGCGCTAAGGACAACTTGCTATGACACGGGCCCTGATGGAGACCCAAACCCGGCGATGGTGCTGGCGGACATCGTTGCCACCCCACAACCGAGTCATGGAAACCAAGCCGCTTCGACTCGCCTGCCAGCCACGGTTTACAAGCTGGTGTCGCCCAAGCTGATTGCGAGGACGGAGAATAGCCCCTCCGATTTTGTGGTTACGTTCACTGAAGGCAAGATGGGCTTTTATATCAACGGTAAGAAATAC
The DNA here is from genome assembly GCA_963743365.1 of uncultured Acidobacteriaceae bacterium. Lineage (GTDB taxonomy): Bacteria > Acidobacteriota > Terriglobia > Terriglobales > Acidobacteriaceae > PALSA-350. The sequence goes on along the minus strand of CAVUQE010000028.1, from coordinate 3,200 downwards.
GGTCCTTCGGATCCCCCCATGACGAGCGTCTCCATCGGAGGATTTCATCACTGGCTAGTGGTGAATAAGACGCACGAGGTCCACCCCTTCCACATTCATCAGGTTCACTTTCTCGACTACGCCGAGAACGGGACGCGCCTGTCACGTCCGGAGTGGTTGGATACGGTGGAGGTACCCGTCGAAGGAAGCGCAGATCTGATGATGGACTTTACCGATCCCATCATCCGCGGAGTATCGGTTTTCCATTGTCATCTGCTGAGCCACGAGGACAAGGGCATGATGGCGAAGATACTTTTTAAGTGAGCTGTCACAGAGCCGTCGCAGCATGACGATTGCAGCGCGGGCATGGCGACTCTCAGAGAGTTCTACCCATAGTGTGCCGCCCCCAGCCTTGATACAGTCCCCTACAGGTTAAGCACAGCAAATCACGGCAGTCTACAGGTTAAGTACAGTTCGACAACTGGAGAGCGTGTGTGAGAAGTACAGAAACTACCCCACTCAAGCCAAAACCGGGCTTGAATGGGGCGGCCTCCAGGCTTGGCCACTGCTGACGGCTCTTTCAGGTGGAAACGGAGCAGGAAGTGATTTGCTGGATACGCTTTGATGAATCCGCAGATCATCCCTGCCTTGCGAAACTTCTCCCGTGGAGCGCCCAAAGGACCGAGGCTTTATCGGTCAATCATTATTCCCAGATGAACTCGATCGGTATTTCAATGTCAGGATGCAAACTCTTATGCACTGCGCATGTATGTGCCGCTCGCTCTAATTTCCGCTGATTTTCTAAAGAGATCCCATGCGGCATAGACAGGACCACCGTAAGACGACGAATCCTCCTAGGCGGAGCACTCGTCATCTCTTTCTCGACGGAAGCTTTCGCTCCAGACATGTCGACGTCGAGGGTGCGTGCCAGGATGCCCATCGTCGTGAGAATACAGCTACCGAGCGCCGTCGCCACCAGATCGGTTGGTGCAAAGCTCTCACCACGGCCCTGGTTGTCCTTCGGAGCATCCGTATTGAGCGTGCTCTCAGACGGACCATGCACAGCATGGCAATGCAGCTCTCCTTGATATTCCACCTCAATCGCAACCATCATTTCCTCCAGTGACGCGATAGTGATAAAAACTCTGGACTACCCTATGGGGGTGAGCTGAGTACGGCTGTTGAAGCGCCGCTTGACGTGCTATCAAGTAATCCGGGAACCCGGTCCTAGCCAGATGTTGCACGCTCGGGCAGTCATCCGAAGGTAAACGAAAACGCCTGTAGTCCGGGACTCGATTGTGTCAGTCCGGATACATGATTCTTCCTGAGCGCTATAGAAATATCGAGGGAGACGCTCGTCGAGGAGACGCAGCCCACGCAGGCAAGGGGAACTTACCTGCGTGGGCCGCCAACGGGCCTAAGCCCATTGCAATCACAGTGCAGCGATACCGTTGAAGCCTACGGTCTTTGGTAAGCCTTCGATGTCACCTGGGTTGCCGAGGGTGCCATCGGAATTGATGCTGTAGATGCCGACAGAACCTGTGCCGGAGTTGAGTGTGTAGAGGTAGTTGCCGTCGCCGCTGACGACCATATCGAGATTAGTAGTGGCTGCGGGGTAGGAAGCGACAATCGTTCCGCCGATCGGAGTGAGGGCACCGTTGGAGCCGACAGAAAAGCCAGCGATCGTGGAAGTGGCGGAGTTGTCAGCGTAGACGAACTTGCCATTCGGAGTGATGGCGTTCCAGCAGTTACCGTCACCAAAAGAAGGAATGCTCTGGCTGATCGCGGTAATGGTGCCGTTGGCGTTGATGGTGTAGGAGGAGATGCTGGAGACGTCCGTTCCGTCAGGCTGGTCTTCAGAGACGATCAGCTGGCCACCCGGTGTGAAGACGGTCGCAAAGATACCGGCGGTTACGCTGTGATTGGTGACCACTGTCCCAAGGGTTCCGTCTGGGTTGATGGGAAATGTGTCGATGTTTTCGGGAGCCTTTTCGATGACGACGAGTGTCCGGCCGTTCGGGCTAACGGAGATGGAAGAGCCGCCAGAGTTCGTGGCAGTGAGATGCGCGGTGGAGTTGGAAATCTGGGAGAGGTGACCGAGCCCATCGGCGCGGAAGGCTACGATGGCTCCATTTCCGCCCGCGTTGAGGACGTAGACTGTGCCGTTGTGTTCTGCGACCGCGACGGGGAAGGCGCCGCCAGTGGTCTCCTGATCGACGAGGATGGGCAGACCGCCGAGGAGATGGAAGCTGGAGATGGTGCCGCTGCCTGCGTTGATAGCGAACAGCAGGTTGTGATTACCGCTGAGAGTGAGCGAACCTTGCGACTGCAATGGATCAGTGGTACCTCCGCTTCCGCGGCCCCCAGTGGCAAAGCTCCCCCTCAAAGCGAAAGTACCATCCCGTTGACGCTGATAGGCGAGCACCTCGTTTTTGACAGTGTCATTCGTCATGACGAAGACGGTTGAAGAGGAACCGGCGACGTTCTCAGCGGCGTACATGGTTGAGGTAATTGCTCCAACGCTGAGCGCGATGGTCAACAGGCCACGAATTGCTTTCAACATTCTCTACTCCTTGGAAGGGCGAGGATTTGCGCTCAAAAAAGATCCCGACGCTGTCTGCGAAGGCAGCGCTGGAGCACAATCCGCTTTGTGCGCAGCCATTCGAGAGGCCACGGGAGGAAAGGTTACAGGCTGGTGCATGAATTCTGTTTCATCACTCCGATGATCTTGAAGGCGGGGCGCGATCTGATGCGCTGTGGTGATCGTCCAAACGACCTAAAGCGGCTTGGCCGCAAAGATCTCTACCTGCTGAATCTGCGGTGCTCTAGCAAATAATTCTTCAGCTTTGGCGAAGAGTGACTTGGCAATCGCGCCGTTCAGATGAGCTTGCAGTCCTGCCTCATTCGCGAATGTATCGAAGATACCGAACGTGGCCTGTCCGATGCGAAAGGCAAACCATGTCGTCGTTCCTGCTTCTTCCATAACCAATGGTTGCGCGGATTTCAGGAACTCTTCGACTTCACCTTCTTTACCCGGTCGTGCTTCCAGTGTGGCTGATATTGCAAAAAGGTCCATGTCTTCTCCCAATTTATTGGTGCATGTGGTGTGGACCAGAGATACTTTCTCTGGCCCTCTTCGGTCGATTGCTGGCCCTAGTCTCAATCTTCAGAGCATCGGCTTGATTGAGCGAAAGCCCTCATATGATTGAGGGGAAGAGAAA
>CAVUQE010000027.1:0-236683 GCA_963743365.1 uncultured Acidobacteriaceae bacterium | reverse complement strand
GCCTTATTGTCGGGACCAAAGATCGCACTAAGGAATTCGCTGTTCTGCTGAATAGCCTGGCAGAGCAGCAAATGCGCGACTTTGAACTAGTCGTCGTCGACCAAAATACCGATGACCGGCTGACCCCACTGGTAACGGCCTGGGCTGCGCAAGCCACGGATCACAATATCAGGACTGGCGGCTCCGTCACAGTGAAATACCTTCGCTGCCGCAAGGTCGGGGTCTCACGAGCAAGAAACCTGGGAATCCTGCACAGCAGCGGAGATATCTTGGCGTTCCCAGACGATGATTGCTGGTACCTGCCGGATACACTGAAAAACGTTGACCAGTGGTTTCAGCAAAACGAAGACTACGGCATTTTATGTATCGGCTCCAGAGATGAACAAGGGCGCATCAGCGGAAACCGTTGGGGAGCGACCGAGTGTAACCTCACCAGGGTCAATATTTTTCGTGCATCGGTAACCTATGCGTATTTTGTGCGCCGGCCGCAGGGGGCAATACCCTTCAGCTTTGATGAGTCGCTAGGCCCTGGAGCGGGCACGAAATTTGGCGCGGGTGATGATACGGATTTGCTACTTGGTCTGCTGCGTTATGGAATCCGGGGCAGATTTTACTCAGTGCTGCACGTAGGCCACCCGCTCAAGGGGTACATCGATCCGCAACGCGCAAAAAGATACGGCGGAGGCTGGGGCCGCGTGGTCGCCAAACACTCCCTTCCTCATCTCGGTGTTGGGTTCATCGTTTTCGATTTTGTGAGAGCTGGCCTGCGTATGCTGCGCGGCGATCGTGACCGGGCTTCGCTGTTGTGGGCACACGGCCTGGGGATTTTTGGGGCGTACTTCTCCCGTTGATTTGTCATGGATAAAGAGGGCGTCTTATTCATCGATCTTGGATCCCACTATGGCGGCGTCGAGACGTATGTAGAAGGCTTGGCCGGCATCCTTGGCCCACATATCCGGGGATATGCGGTTTGTTCCCTGCCTAAGCTTGCCGAGAAACTGCGCGCGCAGTCAATGACCGTCGTTTGTCTGCCTATCCTGGGCTCAAAGTGGTTCAAAGCGCTGCGGTTCCTGCTGGCGTTGCTGGTGGTTCCCTATATGCTGCTGCGCTTCGGGATACGCACAGTGCAGCTGAACGGCTATTTCGAATCGCTGCTGCTTGGACCCCTGCGCTTGTTCGGCTGCAAGACCATTTACACGATGCACGGGCCCCTGGAAACGGAACTCTACTGCTGGTACCGGAATCCGGAGCGCTTCTTTCCTCGGGCCCTCTCCAGATATTCACTGCGCTTCGCCTCACGCGTGGTCTGCGTTTCTGAAACAGTGGGTAGCATAGCTCGAAGCGTTATCCCCGACGAAAAAGTAACAGTAATCGCCAATTGGGTTCAGGTTCCGTCCTGCTTCAACCACACTTTTTCTATAGACCAAAAGCCTAAACTTCTTTTCGTGGGCCGGCTGGAGGAATACAAAGGAGTCCAATTCATCCTGGATGCGATGCGGCAGATCCCCGGTCTTTCTCTGGTGGTGGTCGGGGACGGAACCTATCGGAGTCAACTCGAGGAGGCGGCCCGTAGTCTGGATGTTCATTTCGCCGGCTTCGACTCCGACCCTTCTCATTTTTACAAGGACTCCAACGTCTTCATCCATCCCTCGTTAGGCCCCGAAGGCTCATCGCTGGTTTCGCTTGAGGCCATGGCCTATGGTCTCCCTTGCATCCTCAGTGATCTTCCAGTCAATCGCGAAATCACGGCCGACGGTAGAGGGGCTGCGCTATTCACGCGGGGTGACAGCCAAAGCCTGGCGCAGAAACTTCGCCTGCTGTTGCATGACGAGGACCGCCGTCAGAGTTACGGTGTCGCGGGGCGGCAGTTGATTGAGCAGAAATATAGCCTCCGGGTTGCAGCACAAGAGTACCTAACAACCTTCGGGCTCTCGCCGCTGCAATAGAGGCGAGTATGAGCGAAATCACATGGTCGGTGGTCATTGCTACCAGGAATCGATTCGGGCTGCTGCAGCGCGCCATCTCCGCGGTCTGCCCAGACCTTACCCGGCAAGACGCTCTGTTGAGCTTCGCCGCGCCTTTTTTCGCCGACAGGGACGTGGGGTAGCCGGGACTTGTTGTTCTTTCAGGGACAAGTGCTCCCGCGTGATTACTGGTCCCATTTGACCCTGGCAAAGGCTTGTTGGAGCCTTATATCTTCCTTCTGCCGGCGTGGATCGCAGTGCTCTCTCGATTTACGGTTATTTTTCCAGTTTGTGCTGATTCGGCTGAAGTGACGGTAAGAGGTTTCGTCAAACTTCATCTTGCGAGTAGGCATACCGACGATCTCATGGATGCTCCAGTGTGCGTTCGCCGGACAGCGGTCCGGGAGCCACTACCCACTTTGCCGGACATAACTTGATATCCCTTGGACGAAAGCCCTGCCAGCGCCACTGCGGCAACTGCTGCTGAGTACTCTCCTGGTGACGCGGGATCATTTCTGCTTCATCGCAATTACGTGCCGTAACCCATCTGCCTGAGAACTTCACGTAACCATCGGTGGATGCGGTGGCCTTATCAAATAAGCTGCCTTCGGCAGAGAGAGCTAACTCGTCTATATCACAATTAAGCGCGGCATAGGCATCGGTAAGGTACCGCCAGCGAGCGTCTTCCAGTGCGCCATATTGGCTGAACGAGGAGTCCCACGTGCCGCGGCCTACTCCCTGGGGTCCGTACTTATAGGGCCAGCTGACAACGTATATGGCAGAGAAGCCCGAGACATGGTTCATCTTCTCGAGAAGCATTTCAGCGGTATAGGCTGTGGAATCGTTGTCGTAGAGAAGAACCGCGTCCGCCCCATGGAGGTCGCGATGAAAACGCATCCAGTCGCAGACCCACATGGGATGATTATTCTTACTTAGAGTGAAAAGCACGCGTCGGCCCCGGAAGACCTCATGGGCGCTTGGCCTGACCTCGAGGATCTTGGCGCCGGCGACGGTTTGTAGCTGTAAGCTTGTATCCCCCTCTGGCACTTCGACCAGTATCCGGCAAAGGTTGTCCGTGCGTCGATTGGCGAAGGCAGTCGTGAACTTGTGATGCACCTCGTAACGACATTCGTTTCCCGTGGGCAGAGCGTGGATCTTGAGTGAACCAAGAATGCCGTTAAACCTATTCAGCGGTGGCGCGACCAGCATCACCCGGTTTGTTTCCACGCGAAAGCAGTCATAAATGACGGTGTGCCATTCAAACTGGGCATCGAAGTTGGCCTGGCGAAGATCGACAGGACGGGCGGGCTCGCGGTGATATCCCGAAGTCTCGGGAAGTATCCATGAGCTTACGGTCTCGACCATATTCACACTTTTACCATGAAGCACAGCCTCGATCTATTCGATTTGACGGTCTTGTAACGCCTAGAGTAAACACTTTCATTGCTGATTACTCCACCCTATTACTTTCGTGTGATTGCTGCATGCGGCGTGTGCTCTTAGCGTGAGATAAGTGGCTCGCAATAGCACCACACTCCATCCTGGATGAAACAAGAACGGATTCTATTCATCGATCTCGGTTCTCATTATGGTGGCGTCGAGACCTATTTAAAAGGTCTTGGAGCCATGCTGAGCCCCTATGCCCGGGGCTACGCTGTTGTTTCACTGCCTAAACTTGCGGTCCAGCTGCGCGCCCAGGAAATGACGGTAGTTTGCTTGCCAATACTGGGCTCAAAATGGTTCAAGGGGCTGCGGCTCTTGCTTGCCTGCTTCGTTGTCCCTTGCATGCTCCTCCGGTTCAGGATCCGCACGGTGCAACTCAACGGATTTTTCGAATCCCTGCTCCTGGGACCACTTCGGCTGTTCGGCTACAAGACGATTTACACCATGCATATCCCCTTTGAAACGGAACTCTATTCGTGGTTTCGGAATCCCGCGCGCTTCTTTCCCAGGTTCTTCTCCAAGCACTCGCTGCGTTTCGCCTCACAGGTGGTCTGCGTATCGGAAACGATCGGCGAGATCGCTCGTAGTGTTCTGCCGCAGGAAAAAGTGAAGGTTATCGCGAATTGGGTCGAGGCTCCTTTAGCTTTGAGCCGTACCTTGTCTACCCCCAAGCGTCCGCAGCTTCTCTTCGTTGGCCGCCTGGAGGAATACAAGGGAGTGCAGTTTATTCTGCAAGCCATGCGGGAAATCCCGGACGTGTCTCTGCTGGTGGTTGGCGAAGGCTCATATCGGCGCCAGTTGGAAGCTTTGGCAGATCGACTGGATGTTCGCTTCGCCGGCTTCCAGCCGGACCCATCGCGCTTCTATAAGGAGTCGACCATATTTATCAACCCGTCGCTGGGCCCCGAGGGTCTGCCACTGGTTTCGCTCGAGGCGATGGCCCATGGCCTCCCTTGCATCTTCAGTAATCTCGCAGTTCATCGCGAAATCACTGCCGGCGGCAAAGGGGCCGCACTCTTCGAGCCGGGAGATGGCGAAAGTCTTGCCCGGCAGCTCAGGCGGCTACTCGATAGCGAACACCGGCGCCAGAGTTACAGCCTCGCAGCCCGGCAATTAGTTGAGCAGCGCTACAGTCGTAGTATTGCGGCGCAGCAATACGTGGAGGCGTTTTGGGCTTCGAATGCTCCACGGCAGGAAACGGCGGTGTGGGCACCCAGCAAAGGTTGAGTTTTAGTGTTTGCCGTACCTGGAAAATAGAGTGGAAGATAAGTCAGCGCTACCACGGAGTGAAAACGCTCAGCTCGATCCTGACGTTCTTTTGGCGGGTGATGAACTTGTCAGCTTTGCACGTGCGAAATTCGCGACGGAGAGGTCGGGGAACATCGGCTCCTGTTTTCGGCTACGAAAGCCCGCCGCAGCCACCAGTCGCATAGCTATTGCCATTTGGCGTTCCCTTCCATACCAAGTACCTCGCAAGGGCCTTCCGAAACGGCTACCGTCCGAGACGTCACGTGCTTGGGGCATTCTATATCGTCGACGGAGACACACCTCGCGCTCTGGACGCCGCTGGCAAGGAAATTAGGGCCCGGCTAGCCCAAATAGATCCTGATTTCATCCGCCGTTAGCAACTGTCAGCAGCGGAAGTAACGAAAGCCTTTGTCCTAGCGCGATCTAGCCCGGCAAAACTTATAGTGGTATTGGCGAGGTCTGGGCTGTGGGTGCCGTCTCCTGGTTTTTTCTTTGCGCCCCGCGCCGCAGGCCTCTTGTATACGCTGTGGCAAGGCTCCTTCCCAGTGACACAGCGGGCCTTTCTAGAACGACATAAACGACAGACGCCACACCAAGGCTTACCAAGTAGGTGAGGGCCACTACCCCGAGGTAACTCGCGTCAGTAGTGGGACGAATCACTTTGTCTTCGAAAAGCGTCAGGCAACAATGCATGGAAGAGGTACATAGAGTAAGTACGTTTCCCCACATAGCGGCAAATCCTCGATCCAAGGAGTCGAGAAAACAGGGATTCCCTCAGTAGAAAGACTGGAAGAAGAGCCGCCGTGCTGAGAATGAAGCTTACACGAAATGTTCCTCCCAAAGATGCCAAGTATGACAGAATCCAAACAATGACGGCTACGATCGTTGGGATCCGCTTGATAAAAGCAAGCACTTCGCCTTGCTTCCCCCTCAGAGCATGCAATGCAATGGCTACACAGCAGCCCGATAGAAGAGAAAAATAGGCCACTGGAAGCGAGCTGGTGGGAGAAATGAGGAGCGGAATGATCGTGATGGGTACGATTGCCCAGCGCCCCTTAAGCTTGCGAAGCACAATGAAGAACAGTACGGGCCAGACAACATAGAACTTCTCTTCCACCGAGAGCGACCAGGAGTGAGTAAAGGTTGCCGCTACACCCTTAGGAACATATTCGTTACTCCAGGTCAGGAAGTAGGGGAGGGTGTTGAGAAACCTTACTCGCAATTCACGCTGGGATGGTATTAGCGCCACGAGTAGATAAACGCCAATCGTCAGGAAATATGGAGGCAAAATCCGGAATGCACGCCGGATGTAAAAGGCGCCAAGGGAGATGCTGCCAAAAGCCAGTTCTTCGCGAAGTAAAAGAATGGTGATTAAGAATCCACTCAGAACAAAGAAGATGCCCACACCGAGGCCAGCATTGCAGTAGTGGAAGATAGGCGACGTAGTTCGCGCATGTCCCGCAATCACGAGCAACAGGGAGAGCGCTCTCAGGCCATCCAATGCGGGAAAGTAAGGAGCCTGCCAGAAATTCCTTTGAGACTGGGAATCCCCGTTTTGAATCGAGCTTGTGTCATCGTGTGTCAAAGCATCTCTCCAAACACCGGCCTACGGGGGCCGCCTAACCGGTGCGCCTCACAAGGCTTCTTACCTGATAAAGCACGCTCGCCCGCTTGCGCGGGAAGAGCACCCTGCTAACCCACGGGTAGACACAAACGTATAGAAGGCAGAGCGTCATGAGCTTCGGAGTAATCTTTCCGAAAGACCAGGTCTCCTGAAGCAAACGCCTCAACTCCGGCCAGGCGGCCCGTTGTTGTGCGGCTGGATTGAGGCAGTAAATAACGAGGAAGAAGCCGAACGCCTTTGTCGTAAAGAGATGGCGATTGGCCATCGCCCACTGGCGACAGTACTGCCAGTCAATGCGCTTGCTCACCCGATGCCGGGCCTGGTCATTATGGAAGATCGTCAGGGGCTCGGCGATGAACACCACCCGCATCCGCTGATGGCCGTATCCACGCAACAACCAGTCCAGATCCTGTAAGACCTTCAACCCCTTGGTGAACGGCACCTCTAGCAGGAAATCGCGCCGGAGCAGCCATGTAGACGTCTGTGGAAAGCCGGCAATTCCTCCCAGGCAAGAAACTTCACACCACAAGAAGTCGCTGATGGGTTGACCCTCGCGGGGAAAGATATGGGGACGTAACAAATCTGCGTCGCCTTCCCCGCGGTCCAGGAACCGGCTCACAACCATGGTGACCGGCTCCGGCGAGTTGGCCGCCGCCGCGAGTTGCCTTTCGAGCCTGAAAGGCAGCCACTCGTCATCATCGTCCAGCAGGCCCACCCATTCTCCACGCGCTGCCCGAGCGCCGAGGTTGCGCGCCTCACAGCCTCCTACGCTGTCCGCCAGCGCTATCACTCTGAGCCGTGGGTCATCGATTTCCTCTAATGAGTGACGGGTTGCGGCATCGGGTCCATCGATAACGACGATGCATTCGATCTCTCGGACGGTTTGCGTCAAAACGCTCTGCACGGCCCGGCACACCAGATCGGGTCGATTGCGCGTTGGTATCACCGCGCTCACTAATGGAGTTCGTTCGTTCATAAGTTCACCTAGAAAGTCACTGTCCTTCCCATCCGTCCGAGCATGCCGTCGCGAAATCCGAGGAAGACCATCTTGACTTTGGCCCATCGAAAGTCTTCGGCAATTGCGAGCTTGCATAGATCAATAAGAGAGGATCGAAACGCGCCGCGAACCCATCGTGGGTACCGGGCCCCATACATCATTGCCATCCAAACCCGGTTTCGGCTGATGTAATAGCGCACGCCCGGCCGATAGTTAGTGGTCTGGAATAGTTGCTTGCCAAAAATACGGTAATAAGAGGGAACGCCCGAGGTGTGCAGCAAAACAGCATGAGAACTTAGCGCAATGGAGTAACCACGCGAACGAAGACGCAGGCTGTATTCGTCATCGACCGTATAGATGAAGAGCTCTTCCTTGAAATATCCGCATTTCTCGAAGGCGCTGATGGGGAGCAGGCTCCCGGATGTGATGGTTACGAAGGGCCCTCCATCCTCATCCAGAGGACAGACGCGCTCTACGCCGGACCCTGGATCCCTATATCTGGGAATGAGCAGCAAGATATTGCGCTGCCGGGCGAAGTGCTCAAAATCCGCCAGCATCTGCGCGATGAAGCCATCGGTCACAGCACTGTCCTGATCGAAGAGAGCCACCCAGCCGGAGCCATTCGTCTGTGCCCACTTCACACCAATATTCAACGCCGCGGCGATACCAAGATTTTGCCCGTTCTCGATCAACGCAAAGTCCAACTCATGACTCGCGGCACGCAGTAAGTGAAGTTGCTCTTCCGAAGAACCATTGTCCACAACAACAAGATGCTCCACCTGCGGGCGCACTCTGACCAAGTTGCCAAGGTCCTCAAGCCGCGGACGAAAGCTTACGATCACCGCGCAAACACTGTTTTTTGGCGCGTTACCCACAATCAACCTCATTCGAGATCAAGAGCCGGTTACATCCCGGCCATAACTCAGCAACCCATTCGAAAATCTGAAATATTCTGGCAACGCGAGGGTCGCACCGATAACACGGTCGACTACGCCCCGCTCCCTCAACGCCGACCGGGTTTGCAGAAACGTCAGTCTCTCCTGGGCGAGTCCGTGTAACCACGGGATCCTGCGGCAAGGTACTGAGTTTCGCAGTCATCGAAGACCAACGCTTCACCAGCAGCTTATGAGCCTCCATGGATTTCTCGCGCTGAACATGTAGTCCGGAATGCCAGCGCCTGGGCTTGAGACCAACCTGTTGGGCCGGATGCAGGCGATAGCTCATCAATGGCTCAGGCAGCGGGCACAATCGCGCCTGGGTGGCGATCAGCAACGCCATCCAGGCGTCATGCACCCATTCGGAAGGAATCGGAGTCACCAGCTGAACGAAGTGTGAACGGAAAACGAAAGTCGCCCCGGTGACGGCACTCCGCTCCAGTAACAGGAGCGCCCCACTCCTACTGTTCAGGTCTGCGCGCATGCGCGGTGTGAATTGAAGACGTTCCCACAGCGTCCCCGGCATCGGCCGCGAATTCTCGTCGATCAACAGGGCATCAGAAAAGACTCCACCCACATCCGGCTCAGACTCCAATACCCGTGCCACCGCCTCCAGCTTGTCCTTTTGCCACACGTCATCCTGATCGCAGAGAGCTATTGCGTCACCGCTGCAACGAAGTATTGCCTTCTCAAAGTTTTTTGTGGAGCCAAGCTTGGCCTCATTGCGGATGAACCGCACCGGGAAAGGCGCTCTATCACCGAAACTTCTCACGATTTCCGGAGTGGAATCGGTCGACCCATCGTCGCAGATGATCAACTCGGACGGACGCGTTGTCTGCCGCCCAATACTTTCCAGCTGCGCAGCCAGAAATCTGCTTCCGTTGTAGGTACACATTGCGACTGAAATATTCATGGCAGATGCCCTGACGGTTGTTCGCTGCTGCTAGAGGACGCATTATCGACGGGTACCCAGGTTTTGGACTCCCAGTCGTAGACCTTAATAGGTCGCGCAGGAGTCCCAGCAGCCATGCAGTGCCGGGGAATTGTGCCATTGACGATGGAATTGGCGCCGATGATGCTGCCCATGCCGATATGTGCGCCAGGTAAGATCACGACGCCATCGCCAATCCACACGTTATCTTCAACAACGGTTTCTGCGTCAGAGGTAAGCAGCCGGTTGGCCGGTCGTTCAAAAGGGCTACTTTGCCCAGCCCCCTTATAGATCCCATGGTTGTGGTCGGTAATGATCACGTGGCTGCCCACAAGCACGTCATTCCCAATGTGAACTCGGTTGGTTGCAGCTACATGTACGCCGTAACCAAAGACTACGTCGTTGCCGATTGTCAGCGAAGGGTTATAAAGGTTCCCGGCCCGGTCGCGCTCAACCGCTTCGAGCCATAGATTGTCCAACGCCTTAAAAGCACGGCCTATGTGGAGACGGCTAAGTCCTCTGATCCTGCACCCTGCGCCGAGACTTATGCTTTCCACCTGAAGCAAACGCGAATAAAGGAAGTTCCTCGGGAGCGCGCGATATCTCTCGTAGCGAGGCAACCATTTGCGGTGAAAATACCGACACAGATGGTCCACAAAGCTCGCGGCCTTGGAATCGCCAGCTGACCCATGCTGGCGACCGATTGCCTCTGTTGGCGCCCTCTGTGTCGCCACGCGCGCTTGAGAGTCGTTCATTGTGCCACCGCAGTTGTTCGTCATTTGACTTTCTACAATGCGCTCATTTTCTGGCTGATCATCCCCGCAATGAAAACCCGATCCGCGCGGCCCATACTCACGAACCACGCAAGAAGGAGCGTCGACATAAGCCACCCGCAATATAAATACGCGGTCATGGAGGATCCCTCGACAGGCCACCAACGCCAAAGCAGCAACACTGAGGGGACCGCTATCGCCGCCGATCGGAGCATTCCATTAGCAAATAAATCCAGCCGTGCGACGGCCAGATTGGATTGGGTATAGCGCATGCTTACCCCAAAATGCATCGCCACACCTGCGACAGCGCCGAGCAAAGTACCCAGAGCTACGCCTAATGCACCCATGTGCCGCGCAAGCACGATACTAGCGACAAGGTTCACGACCCCTTCAGTCACCGCAGCGGCCGTCGCAACTCCCTGCTTGCAAGTTGCAACAACCATCGTGGCGTACGGCGCGCAGACGTTCCGCAGAATGTTAGCGATGACGAGAATGCGCAGAAAGACGACACTATGTGCAGCGTATGCTGGTCCGACCCAAACAGATAAAATTGGATGGCCGGCAACCACGAGGGGCAGCCCTGTCAGCAGGAGAAGGATGGTGCCGTATCGCGTGGAGCGGAGCAAAATACTCCCCATCTGCATCCCACTGCGGTGCGCGCTAAGGGCGGAGGTCGCGGGCAATAACGGGCCCATCAGTGCCCCGATAATCATCAAAATAAAGCTGGTAGGCGATGCAGCGATGGCATAGTAGGCGGTTTCGCCGAACGAGTAATGGCCGACGATCGTAAGGTCAAGGCCGTTTACAAAGAGCATGCACACAGACCAAATCGTGAGAACGGCGCAATAGCTCAGCATCTTTTTCAGGACGATCACATCGACAAAGCGCAGTGAGACACGAATGTGCGCGCCCAGCCGTCGCCAGGCAGCAAACTGCAGCAGCGCCGAGAAGACGTTCACGCATGCTACGGTTGCTCCCATCCGGGCAAGGCTGCTATGGGAAGCTACGGCAATACAGATGGCGATCCCAAAGAGAAGACGGCTCACGATGGTAAGTACCATTGGAACCTGGTAGCGTTGCAGGCCCAGGAATATTGCCACAAAGACAGAGGTAGCCAAGCTAGCTGAAAGGGAGATACCGACAAACAACACACTCAGACGAACATCGTGATAGAGGGATTGCGGCATCGTGTGAAAAATAAACGGTACGCGCCATACGAGGATGAGGGTCAACAACACCCCAAGGATGCTCGCAGCAAGCATGATCGCCAGGCCGACGCTGGCATACCGTCCGCATTCGGCAAAATCCTGTTTGGCTTCGTGTTCCGCTATGTACTTGGAAACCGCGGTCTGAACCCCGAAGTCAAGGTATCCCACGTAGGCGCTCAACTGCAGGATAAGCACCCATGCGCCGTAGGTTTTTACGGGGAGATGATGGGTCAGGTAAGCGGGTAAGAAGATAGATACCAGTGACGTCACTGCGAGACGTGTAAGGTTTGCTGCCGAATTATTTGCCACCGTACGGGCGAAGGTACGAGGCTCGGGTGGGCGCGCATTGGTCGATAAGGTGGCCATCGATTCACGCAAGCTCCAGGTGCCGTTCCTGCTAAAGCTGCGCGAGGGGACGCGAATTCCGGGTCATCTCCGTGACGCAATGAAAGGGCAAGCAGCAGAAGCAATATAGTCTGGATTGGCAGATCGTTGACCAGACTGAAGAAAGGGATGGTCGCGAAGATACCGGCTATACCTTGGAGCAAGTGGTCTTCGCTCGAAAGTGCGCGTTTTCGAAGGAACGTCCAGAAGCACCAGTACGAAACGCCAGAGACTGCCTAATCCAAGAAGGCCGCTGCCCAGTAAAACAAGCAGATATGCGTTATCCACAGGGATAGGAGCCGCATTTTCCAGACGATCAGGCGCACTATACGGAACATAGGGTCCCTGTCCTATACCGAATAGGATATCGGTTGGGCTGCCGGCTAGAAACTTCCCTCCGTACATCTCCCAGGCAACGACTCGTTGATTCAGTGACGAGATGTTGGCCAGGTCTTTTCGGCCGGCGCCACCCACCGTTCGCAGGCCTTGCACGACGATCAAGACGGCGCAGCACAGTGAGAATATGGGGAGAAGCAAACTGAACCTCATGAGCCCCTTTTTGGATATGACAACTACAGCAAAAGAGCTCACGACGAAGCCGACCATAGCCAGGCGGGTGTAGGTTGCGTAGCAGCCAAACGCGCACAGGGGAAAAAGAACAAGACCGAACTTCCTTGTCTTTCGCCGCAAACAAAAGCTGGTGGCGATTCCGCCCATGAAGGAATAGAAGACACCTGCATCAAGCCCGTTCGCAAACAGGCTGAAGGCACGGGTCTCATCGATAAATTGGTACGACTGAACATGAAAGGTAAGATCACTGCTGTCTGTGCGAACCACCGGTGAATTGGTGAGGAATTGCGCGGCCGAGATGACCAGGCATGCAATCGTAAGCACGGAAAGGAATCCTAGGATTTGCCGCGACTTTAGCTCGATGGGCACAAGAGAAGCTGTCCCCGCCACGATCAGAAAAGCAAAGCATTCCAACGAACTTCGTACAGCCGCGAAGCTGAGGCCTTGATAAAAGTGCAAAAAGAGTGCTTCAAGAGCAAAATAGCCGGCGAGGAACATGGTGATCGGGAGCAAGGGGCTGGACCGCAATCTCCCTTTAAGCAGCAGGATGGTTACAAAGCTAAGAGCGAAGATAGTAAGCTGCCGCGGTTTGAATAATATGTCACCACCGGAAGCCACCATCTCTAACTGGGGCAGGGCCCCATTGACTACCAGGGTGAGGGCCGCAAAAATCACCAGGAACTTGGGTACGAATACGATGAACGAAGTCGCTGCGGCGCTGTAACCAGCGTCCGGACGTCTTGATGGATTTACTAACTCGCCAGTCATCCCGGCTCCCCTGTTGTTCGATGAGTTCTAATCCGATCAATGACTTGAGTGACCAGGACTGACTAAAAGTGATAGATGGCGGCGGAGGATGTCGCGCCCACTAAGCTACCGGCGCCCACTGCCACGTTCCGCGCGTAGCTGAAGGGAACGTAGACGATGTCGTCCGCCTGCAGCTGGATATCCGGCTGCTTTCCTTTCTCCATAGCACTCAGCTGCAGTGGCATCTCGACGTGGCTTCCGTCAGCTTGCTTGCGAATCAGCCGGGCGTGGGAGGGAACGGCATTGGGCGGTGTTCCTCCGGCAAGAGAAATCGCCTGAACCGCAGATAGCTTTTGGTCGTTGGTAACCATCGCGAAGCCACCGGGCCGGTTCACATCGCCCAGGATGTACACGACATCCGCCTTGGAAACAAGCACCGTGTCCCCAGGAAAGACGGAGACGCTTCCATCCAGCGCGGCGTTGGCAGAGTTTGAGACAACGAATGTGATCCGGTCCTTGCTGGCGTGCCGTTGGATGGTCACTTTTCGATCGGCGAGATCGGTTAACCCGCCGGCTAAGGCGAGCACATCGAGAATCGGTCGAGGGGTGCCAATCGGGTAACTTCCCGGCGAATGCACTTGACCCATGATGGTTACGTTCTGCGTAGCGGTCTGCTCCGTCATCACGCTGACATGGGGTGTCAGCAAGTAATGGCCCTCTACCAGAGCCCGCTCGATGGCGAGCGCTGCCTCGGGAGGAGTGAGCCCAGCAACGTGCACAGTTCCGCCAAGAATCAGAGTGAAGGTACCTGCGTCGGTCACTCGGGCGCTTTGCTCTAACTCCGATGCTTCCAGAACCTTTACGTGCAGCAGGTCGCCGGGTCCGATGGTCAGGCTTTCGGTTTGTGCCCCGCAGCAGGCCGCGCAACAGAATAAGAACAACAACGACTTGACCCCTTTTATCATGCCTTCACCCCTGCTGGTACTCGTACTTCTTGCCGCCGTAGTAGCCGTAGTAACCGTAGTAAGCGGAGGAGCGGCGGGTCACGAAATTGAGCAGAACTCCAATCGCCGGTCTTGCCGCAGTCCTTGCGATGCGTAAGCAAGAGGTTATAGGCGCGCCCCAGGGCGGCCCTGGTCGTGACCCCGACGCGAGCCAGCAAAACAGTAGCGTCTGCCATCTCCTCCAGTAACTGCGCATCTGTCACAGGCAGGACCGGCGGAGAGTCGACCACGATGAAATCAAATTCCGATCGCCATTCCTCCATGAGGGAATGCATCCGGGGCGAGCCGAGCAGGTCGGCCGGGTACGGGGGTGCTGGTCCCGCAGGCAAAAAGTAGAGATTGGGATTGTTGGGCGCGGGAACGATGCCAGCCGCTGCTTCCCGGTCCGACAACAATACACTCAAACCATCCGTTCCCTCCAAGCCCAGGCGACGGCGCAGCACGGGACGGCGCATATCCGCTTCCACCAGTAGTACCTTTTCTTTCGTACTGGGAGAGAGAGATCGCCAGATTCAGCGAAAGCGTCGATTTCCCTTCTCCCGGGCTGGGGCTCGACATCAGGAGAACCTGCGGAGGTGTGCCACTGCGCGCGATCAGGAGCCCCGAGCGCAGACGACGCACGGATTCTCCAAATGCCATGTCAGTATGTCGCGAGTCCAGCATGATCGCACGAGGGCCGGTTTGGCTGGCTTCGATCTGTGGCGAGATGCCCAGTAGCGGAATCTGCAGCGCCTCGACGTCCTCAGTACCCTGTATCTTGTTGTCGACCGCTTCGACAAGCAGAGCCACGCAACATCCGAGGAATATTCCAAGTCCTACTCCCAAGGCCAGGTATAGAGGGACCTGGGGCTTGCTTGGCCTGGCAGGCGCACTCGCTTGGTCCACCACGGTTACATTTGAGGAATGGAGGCCTTCGAGGATGCCAGCTTCCTTTAAGCGCTTGAGCAGGTCCTGATATAACTCCTGGCTTTGGTCGGCTTCCTTGGAGAGGATGGCATACTCGATGCTCTTATCGTTCAGCTTCTCCGCGGCAACGCGGTCGTTCTCGTAGGCCGCCCGGGCGCCTTCCTCTGTTTTTAACGAGATTTTATAGTCGTTCTCGGAGCGATCCGCAGTGCGTTTAATCTCGTCCTGCAAGGATTGCTGCACTCCCTTCAGGGATGCCCGCTCCTGGATCAGCTTCGGGTACGAAGCTCCGAACTGAGACGCATCCTGGCCGATCTGGGCCTGGAGAGTTGCTTCCTGGAGCCGCAAGTTCTGGATTAAAGCCAGAGAGTTCATGACCCCCTGGCCGCTACCGCTCGCGATCGAAGTACCGCTTAGCTGCGAGATCAACTCCGCATTCCCGGTCTTTACGACCTCGGCCACCGATGCTTTAAGCACCCGGTTCATCTGCGCCTGAGAGAGCTGGGCCGTGGACTGCTGCAAGCGATCGAGAATTGGACTGTAGATGACTGGCTTGCCCTGCGGGTCGGTTCCTCCGACGCCAAAGATCCCGCTGCCCTGCTGCAAAGCGACCACTCTGGACTGAAGCTCTTCGCTCTGTTTGCGCAGATCACCCAGTTGACCTTCCAGCCATTGAGACACCTGGTTGGTTGCTGTGAACTTGGTCTGGAAAGTGTAGTCGATAAGCGCCTGCACCAGATGATTGACCACGGCAGCCGCGACTTTCGGATCGCGGTTGGTGAAATCCACTTCCAGCAAACGCGTGCCGGCCGTAACCTTTACCTTCAGGTTTTTAGCGAAGGCTTTGGCAACCCTGGCCCGCCGGGCGGGCGAATCCTCCAGGCTTGCGTGGACCGGATCGGCTGGACCCTTCGGACTCACCAGCCCCATCGCCCAACCAATCGGGCTGAAGTGCGGCTTAAAGTCTTCGTTCTGTTCCAGGTTGAGATCTTTCACCACCTTGAGCGCAAGGGCTTCCGACTCCAGGATGCTCGCTTGCGTCTGCAAATCGATGTTCACGGAAAGCGCATCGGATGCCCCGCCCGATGCCGCCCCCATCAGGCTATCCAGCCCGAGGCTGTCGGAGGAAGACTTTTCCAACTGAATCACGCTGCTCGCCGTATATCTGCGAGTCATGAAGACACAGGCGCAGACAGCCAGCAGGAAGACCACCGACGCGGTTACATATATCGCGCGCTTTCTACGGTGGAAGATCCTTAGGAGATCGCGCAGCGTCGGATCTTTTTCGGCTAATGTACTCAATTGGTCCCCACTCCCAACGGTGAAGTGCGTGTTACGTGGCCCGGATAACGCTTTTCCATCTTCAGAAACCATTACGGGGCCCTTTCGCCACTATGAAATGCCTCCTACACAGCCGCCTCCGTCGGCTTCCGTGGAAGAGCAGCAGTGTACTTCCATGAGCAGTGGGAGCAACCCGGCCACCTCTCCGGCAAGACCCAAAGTAACAGTACCGTTTCATTATGGAGATACAACTTCGGTGTTGTCGTATCTGTCAGAGGATGCAATGGGTTCGGAGCCGGGGAGCCCTCATTGCCGCACCCCATCGTCGATGGGCTGCCTAGTTGATCCGATAGACCAAGCCAGCAGTGAAGTTGAGCGACGTGAGATTCCAATTCTTGAGGTAATTCTTCGAGTAGGAGAGGTCTCCGAGGCGGACACGCCAATGGCGACTCATGTGAAAGTCGACCCCACCCGCGACCGTCCATTGACCACCAAGACCTTCGATTGGTTGAGGATTTTTTTTCCCCACAATTGGCGGATTTAAGTACCGCCACCCATTCCCTCCGCCTCCAAGAACGGATACGTAGGGAGCAAAGGGGCCGTAATGCAGCGCGAAGCGAGGGCCACCTAGGGCAGACTCCTGATGCTGGGTATTAGCCCGCCTCTGGATCGTGCCCCGGATCTCAACGCCAAACAGGTGCCGCGTTTGCAGGAAGCCTCCCAATTGGTATCCGAAGACTACGGGGGCAAAGTAACCGAAATCTGGCGTGACATTGACAGGAAGGGTTCCATACATCGAGAGATCTGGTTTTCCACCGAACGCGGGAACCACCTGCGCAGAGGCGCTGCATGGCGCGACCGAAAACAGGAGGGCCACAGCGGCCCACAGGAGAGATAGCCGGCAAGAGGAGCGGGCGGTCATAATCCTCAGATCCGCTCCAAATCGCCCGCAAGCGGATGGTGTCTAGGAAAAGCTACAGCCTGCAACTCACCATGGCCGGGCCAGCGTGAGGATCCGGTCAACCGACGTCTTATGCGATACGAGATCGTTCCTGGTTGCATGGGGGATGACACGTCTTCTATTGCTTTTAGTGGATTACCTTTGTCATGTGATAGTCCACTTCAGTTGTATGTTCGAAATGGCGGCGACAAGCTGTATATAGCCCTGCTGGATCAACGCTTAAATTGTGGTGAGCGACCCAGGGGTTCAAAATTAGCGCGATGCGCTTCGAAGGCGATTGTGGCGGGAAAAAGCGCACATCCTTCTGGAATGACAGGACGGTCTGGAGTAATCAAAAAGCCGGTGGATTTGCAGATATCCGGCCGGCCACTTTAATAGACGTTTCAGTCCGGATAGGTATCAGTAACTGCATCCCACTGAGGACAAAGCCTCGGTCAGCTCTCCGGTTTCGAAGGTTGGCTGCCCCATGGATTCACCTGCTTTGCCGTCCAATTGAAAGCCCATCGTCCTCGCGCCAACGATGCGCTCGGCCCAACGCCGTGTGACCTTGCCTTCAAAGGCTTCGGAATAGGGCGAAAGCGTGCGCCCGTTGTCCAGGACGGCCCATTGTTCGGATGGATTAGCGTGGCCCTCAAGGCTGTAGGCAATCCGGGTTGTCGGAACCACGGAAGTAAACGAGAGTGCACTCTTATCAATCGCCATGCCAGGCTCTAAGGCGATCGCGGAAATCTTACCGTTCCTGCAAACTACATCCAGCTTCGCAGGGTGGTCCTGCGCGGTCGACATGGATTGCAACATCACAACATGGTTATCCTTTGCAGTGTAGATGGACCACGCGCCGAGCTGTCTCGGGCTCTCTGCAAACGCCACGGCAGTAGAAAGCAATACAAGAATGACCGTCTTTGTTGCTGTTTTCACTGCAATCTCCTCGCACTTGTTGACCCGGTGCGAGTGCAGAATAGCAATCGTCAGCGAAACCGGTACAACTTTCTGGTCATGCTCCGCGAACGAAACGGTACAGGCGAGGGTAGTCGCGGTAACTCCTAAAAGTTACTAAGCACATAAGTTATTCTCTTTAAAGGTTCTTTTCCCAAAATGCGAGCATGGCGTTGTAGCGCTGAAGCAGCGCGGGTATATCCACAAACCCATGCTTGCGCATGGGGAAGAGCTCAACCTGGTAGGGTTTGCCGGCAGCGATCAAGGCGTTCATAAAGGCCTCCTCGTTCTGCGGATGAACGTTATCGTCATAGGTACCGTACATCAGCATGAGATAGCCATGCAGGTCGCGAGCCCGCGGGATGAGAGAGGCACCGTCATAGGCCGCCGGGTTGTCCTGCGGCAACTTCAGGAAGGATTCGCCCCACTTCGAATCGTAGAAGCGCCAGTCGGTCACGGGTGCTCCGGCGATGCCGGCTTTGAACTCCTGCGACCTCGTCATTAGATTGAGGGTAACGGTACCGCCTCCGCTCCAACCCCAGACTCCGATCCTGCCGCCGTCAATCCATGGCTGCGATTTCAGCCAGCGGATACCAGCCACCAGGTCTGCGGTTTCTCCGGCGCCCGGGGAGGCCGCCAGCGTATTCTCGAGTGTTTTGCTGATTGCGGTGGCGGCGCGGTTATCGATCGCCACTGCGATGTAACCCTTGCTGGCCAGGACGTTATCAAAGAGAGTTTCTTTTTGCCATGAGTCGGTGACCGTCGGTGCAGAGGGGCCACCGTAAACGTGCAGGATCATTGGATAGCGGCGGGCTGGATCGAAGTCCTTAGGCTTAAGGATCTGCGCGGGCATGGGAAAGCCGTCCGCAGCCGGGATAGTCATAAGCTGCGGATACTGCATGCCGGGGGGCAGGAGCTCTGGCCGGGGAGCTGCGATGGTTGCCTTCAGCTCTCCGTCCGCTGCATGGAGCCGCAATGCCGGGAGGGTACGAATATTCGAGTACTCGTCGAAGTAGTATTTGGCATCGATCGACATGCCAATGGCGTGTGTGCCCGGCTCCGCGGATATTCTGGCCAGACCGCTGCCATCGCTGTGGATGCGGTATAGCTGACGCTCAACGGATCCGTCCTTGAGGGCGGTAAAGTAGATCCAGTCCTTCTCTTCGTCGATACCGACGACTCCCTGGTGTACCCAGAACGCTCCGCCGTGCGAGGAGACAATCGCCCAATCGCCCTTGGTCACCTGGTTAACCAGCGTGCCGTCCGCGGCATAGCGATAGAGATGCATAAAGCCATCGCGCTCCGAAGCCCAGAGGAAGCGACCATCACGCAGGAAGTACAGGTCGTCGTTCACATTGACCCATGCGGGGTCGGTCTCCGTGAGCAAGCGCTTCACGTCCGCTCCTTCGCGATCGGAAAGATACAGTCGCAGTTCTCTTTGGCTATGGTCCAGAGTCTTAAGACTAAGGTGCTTTCCGTCGGGCAGCCAGTTCACCCGCAGCAGCCACTCATAGGGCTTGTCGGTAATCGGAATCCAATGGGTCGAAGCCACTATCCACGGCGATCACGCCCGCGCGCACGACCGGGTTGTGCTCCCCCGGCTTGGGATAAACCTGATGGATCAAGCGCTGGCTCTACCGGAGAAAAATCCACGAACGTGCTCACGGGCACGCCGGCCTCGTCGGTTTGAAGAAAGGCGATCGACTGCGAATCGGGTGACCACCAATAGGCGGTATCATGGCGTCCAAAGACCTCTTCCCAATAGACCCAGGAGAGGGTGCCATTCAACGTTGTCTGGGAACCATCGTGCGTGAGCTGTCTCTCCTTCCTAGCCGCGATATCCCAGACGTAGATATTGTTGTCGCGCACAAAGGAGACGAATCGCCCATCGGGCGAGAACTGGGGATTCTTTTCAGCGGCTGCCGTTTGGGTCAGCCGGGAAAAGGCGGAAGAATTCAGGTCCAACAGGAAGATGTCTCCGTCGAAGATGTAAAGTGCCTGCTTGCCCGCGGTATCGAAGGTGATTGGCCAGGGAAGCGTGCCGTGCATAACAGCGCCAGGCTCGATTGCTTTGAGCAAATCGACCGCGCGTCTCATGTTCAGCAACGGACGCCGCTTTCCTGTGACTGGATCGAGACTCTCGAAAGTCTGTTGGGAAGGCGGGAGCCGCAGGTCATCCAGGATGGCCGTACCGTTTTCCAGCCAGACAAACGAGGGCACCTGATCCACTTCGCTTC
The DNA here is from genome assembly GCA_963743365.1 of uncultured Acidobacteriaceae bacterium. Classification (GTDB taxonomy): domain Bacteria; phylum Acidobacteriota; class Terriglobia; order Terriglobales; family Acidobacteriaceae; genus PALSA-350. The sequence continues at coordinate 216,534 of CAVUQE010000027.1, read as the reverse complement.
CTGGACCGACTACCCATTCAGTGGTGAGAGCGGGCGTCTGGGCGTGCAGCCCGGAACATGCCAAGAGAACAGGAAGATGCAGGAGTGCGCGCAAGGCGCAGTTTTTCAGAGCAGACATATCATTCATCCTATTTGTCTGCTGTGGAAATTGTTGCACCTGGCCGCGAGATCGCGCGCGGCGTCACGCGCTTATGGTGGATTGGATTGATGTGTGACCTGGAACTGAATTTCAGGGTCAAAACAGACGACTTGATTGCGCCCCGCGCTTTTTGCGCGATATAACGCGGTGTCTGCGGCCGCAAGTGCATCTTTCTCTGAATTCAACCGGGGGGCCAGGATGGCCGTACCCGCGCTTACGGTGATAGCAATGGTTGAACCATGGGTAAGAACCGGCTGCTCTTCCATCGCAGATCGAATTCTCTCCGCGCATACTTGAATCTGTTCGCGATCGCAGTCAGGCGACACAACCAGGAATTCTTCTCCACCGTAACGTCCAACCAGATCATAGGATCGGACAGCCTGTTGCATGCGCCGGGCAGCCTCGATCAGGACCTGGTCTCCGGCCAGATGCCCGTAGGTATCGTTTACCCGTTTGAAGTGGTCCAAGTCGAGCATGATGACGCCGATCGTGCTTCCAGAGCGCGCTGCGAGCTCGTATTCGCGATGTAACAGATCGAGAATCGCACTTCTATTCCAGGCCCCAGTGAGGCCGTCATGGGTAGCCTGCAGGCGGAGCTCTTCCCTGATTTTCAATTGTTCGTCCTGGAGCGTCAGGATTCGCCTTCCCGTCCGCAGCCGGGCGCGCAATTCGTCCCGATTGAAGGGCTTGGAGAGGTAGTCGTCGGCGCCGGCCTCTAATCCCCGGACCAAATCCTGTTTGTCATCCTTGGCAGTGACCAGCAGGATGTATTGGTAGGGAGAGCTTGCCCTTTCCCGAACCAGGCGACACAGGTCAATGCCATTTAAATTCGGCATGACCCAGTCCAGGATCAGGAGATGCGGCGCACGGATCTCCTGCAGGATTTGCCATGCTTTTGCGCCCTCCTCCGCTACGGTAACCTCATAGCCCCAGCTTTCCAGCCAACTCCGCAGTATCTTGCGGAACATTGCATCGTCTTCGGCGATAAGAACCCGATTGCATGCAGGCCCCGGCTGCTCCATGCCGAGGGATTGGGGTTCGGTGCCGTTGATCATGGGCTCACGCCGGGAGGTCCAGGAGCGAGTGGGTCTTCCGAGCCGCGTTTTTGTATGACGCCGATCGAAGCGAGCAATCGAGCCATAGCCGCTTCAAAGGGCGGGAGCAGAGTTAAGGCGCCCTGAAAATCGGAGGTCCGCCCTTTCTCTTCAAGCTCACGCGCTCGATGGGAAAGCTCAGCAATGCCCAGGTAGCCTAACTCTCCCTGGAGACTATGGGCGAGCCGCTCAGCGGTTCCCGCATCCTGCTGGGTGATCGCCCTCCGTAGTCCCGCCAGATGCTTGGGGACTTCTTCGCGAAAAATCTCCATCACCTCGTGGAGAAGCTTCTCGTCTCCTCCAAGTCTCTCGAGCGTCTGGACAGGGTTCCAAGGCGGCACGGCGGCTGAAGGGACTTCCCGCTCGTGATTCGGTGGTTGTTGGTGGCCGGCCTCATCGCCCCCCTGCAAGGTTGCTGTCTCAATAGCGTTCGGTACTCTGGGTTCTAACGCACGGTTAGGCATTTGCCCTCAAAAGGCCAAACAACAGTCGGTGTGGAGACACGAGCAGTGGCGCCGGCGCCTACTTTCTGGCACTTTGCACTACCAGGAGCATCCTGGAGAGCACCTACAAGCACCTCTTCGGCCTACATGGGGTGAAACTTGAGGGATTTTAGAGGGGTAGCACGGGGAATCGACGGAAAGTGCTTAGCAGTTTAAACGGAAGGACTACAAATATTTCATTTTCAATGCTTTATGGTGGGCGCTGCAGGATTCGAACCTGCGACTTCCACCGTGTGAAGGTGGCACTCTACCGCTGAGTTAAGCGCCCTTCGGGGCATAGCGTAGTTTACACGACCTTCCGGGCAGGCCCAAGGCCGCGTGGGAGTGCCCAAAGGCCCGAATATCCCCCAAAACTGGAGAAGACCGTGGCTCGCAGCATTGGTTACAATCCATTCACCCATGGCTGTTACCCCCCCAGAGCAGCACGGATCTCCCACCCCCGAGGGACCCCCTTCGCCAGGTTCGACCGGCGAACAAGAAGCGCAACAAAACTCTCCCGGTCCCGCGCAACCTAGTCAGGACGGTGGGGTTACAAAGGGTATGGGTACCGTAGCCATTGCGCAGAACGGGTTCCAGGGCACGCAGCAGGGTGTGCCGCTGCATGCAACTGGGGTCGATTGGGCCCAGCTGTCGGACGCCGAGATCATGTTGCGCGTTCGTGAAGGCGACGACTCGGGCTTTAGCATCCTGATCGAGAAATACCGAAAGCAGATGGTCCACTTTATGTTTCGGATGTCTCGCAACCAGGCGGTCGCCGAAGAGTTGGCCCAGGAGGTTTTTCTCCGCGTGTATCGATCGCGGCAGACGTATCGGGCGGAAGCGAAATTCAGCACCTGGCTCTATCGGATCGCGACCAACCTGGGAGTGAACCACGCGCGCGATACCAAACATGAGCGCACGGCCCAGAACGTTTATCTTGACCAGCCGGACGCGGAGACGGGCACCACGCCCGATGTCGCTGATAGTACCCTCAGCGTGGAACAGCAATTGGTTCGCGAAGAGCGCATGAACGCGATTCGCAAGCACGTGATGGCGCTGCCAGAGCGGCAGCGCAGTGCGGTGTTAATGCATAAATACCAGGAGATGGACTACAAGGAGATTGGCGACGTTCTCAAGCTGAGCGAATCGGCCACCAAATCTCTCCTGTTTCGGGCTTACCAGACATTACGTGAAAACCTGAAGGATTTTGCTTAGCAGGAATTGAGGAAGATTATGACTTGCCCTGAGATGAATAAACATTTGGCGGAATCAGTCTTCGAGTCCCGGCCGCTTGCGGACGAGGCCCGCAAGCATATAGCTGAGTGCGCCGGGTGCGCAGCCGAACTGGCGAGTCTGGAATCTACCTGGAAGCTGCTTGACGAATGGCAGGCTCCGGAGCCCAGTGCCTTCTTTGACGCCAAGCTGTATGCCCGGTTGCGGGTGGAACAAACAACTGCCCCTGCCAGTTTTTTTGAGCGCGCCAAGGCGTGGCTACTTTACAGTAGCAATCTGCATTTGCGCCCGTTGGCAGCCGGCGCTCTGGCCACGGTACTGGTAGTTGGCGGTGGAACCTTTGCCCTTCTCGATTACCAGCCGGCAGCGCCTGTGGCCCAGACCTCGGCCACGGTGCGTGATTTGCAGTCGTTTGACGGAAACGCTCAGATGTTCCAGCAGTTGAACGCTCTGGATGGAGATGAGGACAGCGGTCCCGGCGCGTCCAACTAGCGAAACTGCTTTAGTTGGGATAATCAGGTTCGGCAAAAACCGGAAAGCGAGGCGCCCAGAACTACCTTAGCGGCTTCAGAGGGCAAGATCATGGCCAGGCAAAGCGAGATCGAGACGACGTCCCTTCGAGGGAAGCTCACTCGTCGTGTCCTCACCGTGCTGTTGCTCATACTGCCGCTAGCCGCTGTTCCCTGCTTCGCTCGCCCTGGACAGCAGCCGGGGGCGCATCCCCATTTTGAAAATAACCAGCCGCACCTGGGCACGTGGTTGCAACGGCATCAGAACCTGTCTGCTGAGCAGCAGGAACAGGCCCTGCAGCGCGAACCAGGGTTTAACCGGTTGCCCCCGGAAACGCAGCAAAGGCTGCTCAACCGCCTGCGGCAGATCGACAAAATGCCTCCGGAACAGCGTCAGCGTACGTTGGACCATATCGAGGCCCTGGAGCACCTTACGCCGCAAATGCGGCAACAGGTGCGTGCCTCCATCCAGGATTTTCATAGCCTCCCGCAGGATCGGCAGCGGATGGTGAGGAAGGCTTTTCGTGATTTGCGGGTATATCCGCCTGAGCAGCGATCGGCCATGATGAACTCGCCCAGATTCCAGGCTCAGTTCTCACCCCAGGAACGCAGCATTCTTGGCAATATTCTTGCCGTCGAGCCCTACGAGGCGATACAGAGGCCAAGGCAGGACAACGGGTTGGAAGACGGGCGATAACGCCGGACAGCCTGTTCCTTCAGGCGATCACTTTATATATGAGAGGCTGGGGAGCGGGCGGGTCGGCGCTCAGCCTAAAGCATCGATTCAGGGTTGCCACGACGGACTCCAAGCGCGCTTCCTGTTCGACATAAACAGTGAATATGGTTTCGCCGACTGCCACCGGGTCGCCGACCTTCTTGTGCGTCTCTACGCCAGCGTGTGCAGAGACGGCTTCCCCTGGCAGAGTCCTGCCTGCTCCAGCGCGTTGTACAGCCCAGCCGACCTGGTCGCAATCGACAGCCGCGAGAAAGCCTGCCGATGGGGACTTTACCTGGTACTCGCAGGCCGGCTGATGCAGCCATTGAGGGCTCTCAAACCATGCCAAGTCGCCACCCTGGGCAGCGATCATGCAGCCGAACTTGGTAAGCGGTAATCCACTTTGCAACAGCTCCTCTGCCAGCTGCACGCCGTCGTCCGGAGCCAGCACTTTCCCCCCCAGGTAGAGCATCCATCCCGCGAGTTGCAGGGAGAGCCGCCTCAGATCCTCAGTAAGCGGGTGGCGGTGGTTGCGCAACAGCTCTACCGCTTCGATAACCTCGACTGCATTGCCTGCCATACGTCCGAGCGGTTGGCTCATGTTGGTGATGAGGGCGGCCGTGCGTGTTCCGGCGCGGTTTCCCGTGGCCACCATCAGCTCGGCCAGGTGGATTGCCTCGGCCTCCTGTTTCAAGAAAGCTCCCGAGCCGGTTTTTACATCGAGCACCAACGCATCGAGGCCGGCGGCGAGCTTTTTGCTCATGATGGAGGCGCAGATCAGAAAGGGGCTCTCGACGGTTGCCGTGCGGTCGCGTAGCGAGTAGAGGGTGCGATCTGCCGGTACCAGCCACTCGGTCTGGCCAACGATCGAGAGACCGCAAGCGCCCAGCACGGAAGCGATCTCATCCTCTTGCAGGTGAGTCCGGTAGCCGGGGATGCTCTCCAGCTTATCGAGGGTACCGCCGGTGTGGCCCAATGCCCGGCCGGAGATCATGGGCACGCAGAGCCCAGCTGCGGCGGCAATGGGGGCCACCAGGAACGAGGTTTTGTCGCCCACACCCCCGGTCGAGTGCTTGTCCACCTTGTTCCCAGGCAGGCTGCGAAAGTTCATCACCTTGCCTGAATCACGCATGTGGGTGGTGAGGCTATGCAGTTCCTGGGCGTTGAGCCCCCGCCAACAGACGGCCATAAGCCACGCCGCAAGCTGATACTCCGGAATGGAATTTGTCGCTGCGCCGGCGACCAGCGCTGCTATCTCCGCATCGGTCAACACTCCGCCATCGCGTTTCTTGCGAATCAGATCGACTACGTGCATGCGGCACCCTCTCCTGTTGCCATTAGAGCAAAACTTGCTGTGAGGCATCCGGCATTCGTTATACAGGCTTTTTCTTCAGGAAAGCCCGTCGGGCGCTGTGGTTCCACTTTGCACCTATTCCGATATGACTTTAGCGGCTGTGCGAAGCGTGGTGCTGGCCGGCCCATCAAGCGCCGGTGGTAATAGCCGGATGGTCGCAGGAGTCATAGAATATGAAACCATGGCGCTTTCATTTGAAAGGAGATGCGGGCGGCAGCAGGTGTCATTACTGTATGCAGTTACTACAATTCGGCCTTCTATTACTCAAGAACCATGGTGATTTCCGATAGAAGAAGTATGCTCATTTCAAGCGGCGATTCTCTCAGAACGCTTTCATCGATTCTTTCGGGGGAGGGACTCGATGAAGGGGAACAGAGAGAATCGCCGTTGATTTCTTACCCAGTGGTCCTCGCGGACAGCGGCCCCTTTTCCAAATTTAAGCGCGCGCAAAGCGCGATAAACGCTAAAAGCCTTCTGGCATGGCTCGATACGCTAAGCGGGCGCGCGGTGTGGTGCCTACGCATACTACATTAGATAGGATTTGCGAACGATTCGGTTTTGACGAAGTGAATTGATTTGCTTAGAACTGCAGTCTGAGCGGGTTTCAGCCGGCTAGCGCACAATCACCGTTGCCCATCTCCTGTCTCACGGCTGACACGGTCGATTACGGTACGTCAATCGACGGCTCCCGGGCCAATTTCCAGCAATATCAGATTTAGTCCACGGGATCCGGTCGGTTGAAAGCCCGTCAGTTGGGCTGCAGATCGACCGAGACTGCACTCATCGCCTCCACCGGAATCGTCCAGACCCCCTCTACCGGATATATCGTTTGCGTTTGCGCGGAACCCTGGAGTGTGCCATCTGTGCTACCGTCATAAGTTTGTCCTGCGATGGTGATCCCATTGGTGGCTGAGTAACCATTCGCTATCAGACTGCTGGTCGTACCCTTGCTGTATCCGGGCAGAGTGACCTGAACATTTCCGGCGATGCTCAACTCTTTGTTGAGGATAACAAGGTGACCGTGCCCTAAACTGTCCTTCGTTGCCCACACTTTAATATTGGCATTCGTCAAAGTGGTGACGGGCAGGATTAGGGCGCTGTTGCCAGCTGACCTGGCAAAGAACAACAGCCCATAGTAGAGCGGCCGAACACCCAGTAGAAAGTATTTCCCGTTCGATGGAGAACTGAACTCGAAGAGGTCATAGGGTCCGCCGTCAGCATTTGTGTTCCAATTGACGCCATCAACTCCAACGTTGGCGAATTCGAACATTGTATCGATAGCCCAGAGGCTGGAGGAAAAAGTGTTGCTAACACCGGGCTGCCCGCCATTGCAGATGGAGTTCATTTCGTCGACGCGGAACTGCCTATGTACTTGATGGGTTGCGGCCACGTATGTATTAACACCATATAACATGCTCGTCGTTGAGGAGGCAGGCTGAAGAAGAATATCTGTGAGCAGAGGACTGTTTGCGTTGTAGCATGCAACGTACTTATGCTGTGTGATGATGGCTGCCTGAAGCGATCCGTCCTCCACGCTGGCTTGTGCGTCCGCCATCCACCCGCCGCCGCCCAGTACCGGGCCTGCAATCGGAATGGCCTGTTTCGAAAGGCTTGAAACGCCCTGAGCCCACTGCTTGTATTGAACCAAGAATTCACTAAAGGAATAAGTCGAAGGGCGCAATCCGTTCGTAGAATAACCGTCCGGTTCGTTCCCGATTTCGATTGCAGACAAAGCGCTGGTGGGGACAGCGGACACAAAGGTTTTGGCCTGTTGTTCTGCTAGAGCAATATTATTGCTGCCCAGGTTGACTCCCAGAATGAACTTCACGTGCGTTGCTTGGGCCAGCTCTGCGAAAGGGATAACGGTCTCAGCTGTTGCAGGCCCCGAGTGATCCGTGCTCCCGCCGCCGATGCGCACGATCAAGGTCCCTCCCATACTTGTGGAAAGCGTGCTCACGAGTCGCCGGTAGATATTGTTGACGGCGCTCGAATTCTGTCCCATAAAGGCTTGAGCTGCACCCCATTCATGAGAAAAGCCCAGAAAGTCTGTTGGGATTGTTGTGACCGCGGTTCCGCTGTCGACAACTGCCGTCGCGATCACTCCGGGGGGCAGAGTGAGGGTCATGGTTGATTGAGCGATGGCGCTAGCTAAATAGCCAGGCATGAGCGCAATGGCCTTAACTACCCTCGCCCCGGTTTGCGCCGGTGGAAAGGAGAATGGTCCAGCGTACGGGGTTGCCTTCGACGTCGGGGGGCTTCCGTCGAGGGTGTAGTAGGTCTTGGCTCCACTCAATGAATCTGAGATGGTGATGATCCTGTTGGTTGAATAGCTCCCGGTCGCAGGTGAGATCACGGGCGTAGGAGCTGGAACCTGTGGACTGATCGTAAACTCGGAATTCGTTGCCGAGCCGGAAACGCCGTTCAAAGTGGCAAAGGCACGGATCTCCTGTTGAATTGATTTGGTCGGTATGGAGATGGGTCCCGTGTAGCGGGATGAAGCGACTGTTGGTGTCGAGCCGTCTGTGGTGTAGTAAATGATGGTGTTAGGAGTTGCATCGGTGATCTTTACATTGACTCCCTTGGTGTAGGTTCCAGAAGCCGGCGAGATAAAGGGAGTTGCAGGAATGATGCTATACGTCTGTTCCACAATCGGGCTCGGAGAGTAGCCGCTGATTGCTGTTAGGAAAGCTTTGATTGTCGTCCGCTCAGCGACATGGATCGGAGTCCCATTGTAGATCGGCGAGGTTGCAGTCGGAGTCGTTCCGTCGGTGGTGTAGTGGATCACTCCCCCAAGTTTGGATCCGGCCAGGGAAACGTTCTGAGCACGCATATAGTAACCCTGCGCAGGCGAGAAGGAGGGCGCCGGCAGCTGCGGGAGTTGGGGAACGATGATGAAGGTCGCGCTCGTGGCCGAGCCGTAGACGCCCGCGAGGACTCCAAATGCGCGAACGGTTTCCGTTGCTCGAGCGGTGGGAATCGAAATGGGTCCGACGTACTGCTTTGAGGCGACTGTTGGTGCTGAGCCGTCTGTGGTGTAGTAAATGATGGTGTTAGGAGTTGCATCGGTGATCTTTACAGTGACTCCCTTGGTATAGGTTCCGGCAGCAGGCGAGATAAAGGGAGTTGCAGGAATCCGAGTACCGACGCTCTGTGCATTGGCACGACCTGGCCCGTGTCCAACAAGAACGGCCACGGCAAGGAAGGCCGCGGTGCGCAAACGAGACAAAACGACAGCTTCCACGGAACCGTTATGATGCATTGTTGCTCCCGACACGAGCTCGGCGCCGCCGATGAGAGGCACCCACCGTTTTTAAAAGGTTGAGATTAGCATCGCGGCAATTCAGCTGGACGATATGAGAGCAACACTGATGTAACGCGCCGGATCGATGACGACAGCCACAAGAGCGTTAGCTACTGGTATTAATGAAGGTCCATGGTTTGCGCGGGCAACGGTGAATCGGCTTAGTCATTTCAGCACTTTAAAATGCCACAACACTTCGTCGTGACAACATTAGCTACTCCTTCTGCTGGCTCATTGCGGGACCGTCAGGATCGTAAAAGTTGCTGCCGGTGGAATAACTCCACCATTGCTTAAACACGAGAAATAGGAAGATAGTGTTTCCGACCAGGTACCGCCTCCAGAGGCGCCGCGGCTCCATACACAGACGCCACAGCCATTCGAAGCCGATCTTCTGGAGCATCACCGGCGCGCGCTTACGATAACCGGCAACAAACTCGAAACTACCACCAATGCCCATCATTACCTTCGCCGGCAAATAGGCATAATGCTCAATCCAATATTCCTGCTTTGGGGCACCAAGGCCCACAAAGAGCAGATCGGGTTTGGCAGCCTGGATGCGCTCGGCAACTCGAGCACGCTCTTCCGGATCGTCTAGAAATCCATTCGGAGGGCAGTCGACGCCAGCGAATATAAGCTGCGGAAGTTCTTTGCCCAGGCGTTGTGCCGCACGTGATGCGGCGCCGGGACTACCACCAAGAAAATAAACCGTTTTACCGCTGCCAGCCGCTGTCTCGCACAAACGCACCATCAAATCCGCCCCGGCTACGCGTTCCGGAATGAATTGGCCTAGCCAGCGCGCTGCCCATACCAAAGATAATCCGTCGGCAACGCTTAACTCAGCCCGCCGGAGAACCTCGGCGAAACGAGTCTCCTGGTGGGCGATTTCGATGAACTGCGCGTTCATGGTTACTACATGCGCTGCGCGTTCTCTGACCTCATCAATCATAGAAGAGACGCGATCAACGGCTTCGCTCATCGTTACTGGATCGAGAAGGACCTTGTCTATACATACGCGTTCCATTTCGTATCTCCTCAAAAGGTTTGCACTGAAGGGCTCAAGTGTTGCGACGACAGCAGTGCAAGCAGCCACTCTAAGGTTCTTTGTTTGCGTTCTTGGCGAATACAGAAGGTTGAGATTGGAGACCACGAGCCACTTAGCTCGCTGATGGCGGCTCCAGCTGTCTACGGCATACCATTCGTAGCATCGGGTCTTCCATCACTCAGGTAACTGGATAACGCACAGTATTCCGGTCTCCCTGAAAGCCGATATTGGGCTTCCCGACTTCTTGCGTCGCGCCGTGTTGGAACGCCTGACGGTGGCCACGAGGTGCCGAAATATTACGACGGTATGTGACATAGCAACCTAGGGCCGCTCTAGTAGCAGCGGGAGCTGGAGAACGGCCCGCTTTCCGTCGTCGCCGGTTCCAGGATCACCAACAGGGCGCCTTGGCTCCTCCAACGCGATCGTCATTCCAGCTTTAGGTACAGCCTCTGAACAAGGGTCTTTGGCCGAGACGTCGGATAGACCTGAACCCGTTCCTTTTTACCAACGTAAGTATCGAGGGTGCGCGCTTCGACGCGAGGAAAGGTGACACCTCGTTGCGAAACAGGGAAAATAACCAGCACCGTTCACCTCCAGGTCAAGAACATTTGGCACCCACTCTCACGGATGCTCTCGAGTATGGGATGGATCCCGACTAAAGACGTTAACGGCTCCTTGCTGACATTCATCGAGCTGAAGTCAATGGGGAATAATGTAGAGCCGTCCGAATCGTGCACTTAAGCAAGCTTCCACACTCACTTAGCACAACACACACGAGCTTTGCCATTATCGGGTTTACCGTTACCTTCGTTTTCACCAGTTGATGTTTCAACAGTGTCAACTGCGATAGCGACAGTTAGTGATGTGTTGCCGCGATACGAACCGCACAGGCGGCATTTGCACGCGACGTGGCGTGTCGTCCTAAATTCGAACGCCGCAGCTTGCCACAGACTTCAAATGGCGCTGCCTACTTAAAATTCAGATTAGCCCAGAGCAGGCTAGCGATCACACAATTCCCGATGGCGGAGGACCCTTTAGTAATGGGTCGCAGTTGTTGCAACTAGACAGACGCCATGGTATAAGTTTCAATCGCGGCGAAAATGCGCCCGGAACGACTGTCTCCATCGTCGAGATAGTTCGGCGTCCAATTGGCAGAGTAGCTCGTGCGTTAGGCCGCCGTAACATAGGAAAAGCTTGCATTTGCTCCTTTCTCGTTTCACTATAGGCAAATGGAGAAACAGACAACCCACTTACTTCTGACCAGATTCAATACGGCCAGCGACTTTGCACCGGCGCGCGCCGGCTTGCAGACGGAGTGGCTGACCTCGCGCATTGCGCTCTTCGAGCAATACTGCATGCCCTCCGTAGCCGGGCAGCAAGGAGCCGATTTTCATTGGCTGGTTTTCTTAGACGCGGCCAGCCCGGCATGGCTGCGTGCGAAAATTGCTAGTTACGGGTCGCTGCTGAAGCCCATCTATATCGATGGTGAGGCGACAGACCAGGTAATTGTTGATAGCGTTGCTGCTACCGGCTTGGTGAGATCCCCCTACCTGGTGACCACGCGACTTGACAACGATGATGCGCTGGCAAAAAACCATCTGGCGCGAGTCAAGGACGCCTTCTCCTACCAGGAGAAAGAATTCATAGAATTCCCTTTCGGACTGCAGAGCTATCGCGGTCATCTTTACCAGGTCTACTGGCCTTCCAATCCGTTCCTCTCGTTGATAGAAAAAGTGCAAAGCGGAAACCGGTTCACCACGGTTCTTTGCGTGCCACACAATCGAGTCCGGACGGCGGGGCCGGTTAAAAGTATTTGGTGTTCGGCACAGTGGCTGCAGGTTTTGCACGGCTCAAACCTGGCGAATGCTCTGCGCGGTTGGCCGCGCCTCAGGAGCCGGTCTCACCCCGGTTTCCCTTTTCAAGGGTCAGAAGTGGCAAGCGGGGACTCGATAGCAAACCGCATCCGCTTTTCCGCCGCAGGCTGCGGCACGAGGGCGAGCAAGCTATCCGGATCACTGACCGCGCGGTTGGCCAGATAGAGAAGTGCACAACCCGTTTTGTTCGAATGTACAAATCCCAGGACCAAATGAACTATAGGTCTTCATAAAAACGCGGTCAGGTTTGCGCGACAGCACAACGGGTTACTAAGCGCAAGGATTACACGATTGATCCTGCTACTTTAGTAATCAGATCGATGTGCGCACCCGAGAAAATTCCGTTGATACAACCATGCTTCTCGGTGACAATAGATGTCAGCGACGCCCCAGCTTCCTTTGGGATAACGGTTCGCCCACGCAGACTTCAATCGTTAGCAACGCCGGGCGCCCACAGCCTGTAACTACCCTAGTTCACGGAGAGCTCCTCCTGTCAAATCCTGCGTCCAGCCTAAACTATCGCCCAGACATCGATGGCCTGCGCGCCGTGGCCGTTTTGCTGGTGATCGCCTATCACGTCGTGGCCTTGAAGATTTGGGGCGGGTTTATAGGTGTTGATGTTTTCTTTGTTATCTCGGGTTTTCTCATTAGCTCTGTGATCCTGAGGGAGATTGAAGAGGGGCAGTTTTCATTGCTGGTTTTTTATGAACGACGGATCCGGCGTATATTTCCTGCCCTGATGGCGATGCTGTTTGTCACCGCGATTTTTTCTTCCGTATATCTACTTCCTTCTGAGCTAATAGATTTTGCCAAATCGCTTGTCGCGGCCGTATTCTCTGCGTCCAATGTCTATTTTTTAGAGAAATCCGACTATTTTGCGTCGCCGAATGCCAGTACTCCCCTATTACACACTTGGTCATTGGCAGTTGAAGAGCAATTCTATATTTTATTTCCGCTGTTTCTGCTTCTGATCCGCCGGTTCGTCCCGGGTAATTTCAGGAAGGTAGTCATCCTCGTGGCATCCGCATCGTTTGCGGTAAGTGTGATCGGCGCATACGCCTTTCCAACGGCCACATTCTATCTGCCCATCACGAGGGCGTGGGAGCTGCTTCTGGGGACCATGCTTTCTTTGAAAATCTTTCCCAACCTTCGGTTGGCGATCTGGCGAAACGTGGCCTCCGCGGTTGGCTTGGTGTCGATTGTCGCGTGTGGGTTTATCTATGGTCCCCGCACCCATTTTCCCGGGCTTGCCGCAGTGCCTCCTTGCCTGGGCGCCGCGTTGATCATCGCAGCGGGCCAGGAGGGCAAGTCAGTCGCGGGACGACTCTTGTCAATGAAGCCAGTCGTTTTCGTTGGCTTGATCTCGTACTCGTTATACATATGGCATTGGCCAATCATCGTTTTTCAGCGAATGAGCATGGTCCAGGTTCGCGATGCATCCAGTCGAAGCGTAAAAGGCGGTTTACTGGTCTTCATGATCATCGTGGCGACCCTATCCTGGAGATATATAGAAACTCCATTTCGTAAGGGGCGCTTAATGCTCAAAGGTGGCGGCGCCTTCAAGTTCGCGAGTGCCAGCGCAGTTGCATTGACCAGTGTCGCGGTCGCAATCATTTCGCTGCACGGGTTGCCTTCCAGGTACACTCCCGAAGAAGTGGAGATCTCCTCTTACATGCAACGGGAGGCCCCTTATCGGATAGGAACATGCTTCATTTCTTCAGGAAAGCCGTCAACCGATTTTGACGTATCCACCTGCCTGCGCCAGGATCCTCATAAGAGAAATTACCTCCTAATTGGCGACAGCCATGCGGCCCAACTGTGGTATGGATTGGATACCGTGTTTCCCGAGATCAACATCCTTCAGGCGACAGCATCCGGGTGTGAGCCCACCCTGCAGCACGTCTACATGTACGGAGATCAATGCACGCCCATCATGGAGTACGTTTACAGGGACTATCTGCCAAAGCATCCTGTCGATCGAATTTTGATTGCGGCACGATGGGAACAAGGGGATCTTCCACGCTTGGACGACACGATGAGGAGGTTGAAGCAGCAAGGGCTCAATGTTGTTCTTTTCGGCCCGATCGTGCAGTACGATTCCCCCTTGCCGCGGCTTTTGACGGTGTCTTTGCAGGAAAACGACCCGACGCTGCCGTTCAAGCATCGGCTGAGCAAGTATCGCAAGCTGGATGACGAGATGGCTTATCTTGCTGAGAACACATGGCACGTGCCCTACGTCAGTCTCTTCCAATTGCTGTGCCCACAAAATGCCTGCACCGAGTACGCGCAGAAAGATGTTCCCCTGCAGTTTGACTACGGCCATCTTACCCAGGCGGGGTCAGTGCTGGTCGCAGAGAGACTGAAAGCGCAGAACTCGCTTGGCACCAGATAAGTTTCGGTCGAACACAAGATATTTCCCAGTCGATCGGCACAATGTCAGGGCCAGGTATCACGGGCACAGGTCGGGCTGTAACCGGAATGCAGGGCAGGTCAGGCACTGAGTTTTTTTGGGAGAGATGAGGGGCACTTCAAACTGGTGGCGCACCCTGCGGAGAGAATTCGTGCACGTGCCAACATACATCTGCAAAACGAAACTGCGTAAAGCTAGCAGGTGGCGAGCCGCTTAAGTAACCCGAGTTCCAACACCATAAGGGAGGCCCTCTTGGACACCGATCCCGTTAACGTTCAGGCTTCCATTGGCGTGATTGTAGTCAATTGGAATGGATGGCGCAACACGCTTAAGAGTTACCAGTCGCTAGCATCCTGCGATCACAAGAATTGGACTCTCATCATCGTAGATAATGCATCCAGCGATGGTTCGGCTCAGATGATCCAAGAAAACATTCCTGAGGCCATCCTCATCAAAAGTCCTACGAACCTGGGTTTTGCGGGCGGTTGCAATCTTGGAATAGCCAAGACAATCGAATTAGACCTGGAGTATACATTCCTGCTCAATAGCGACGCCACCGTAACTCCTGGTACCCTAAGCCGGCTCGCCTCCGTCAGTGCCAATCTTGAGGATCGCGCCATACTCGGTAGCGTGGTTCAATATTGGCCATCAGGCCGTCTGCAATACTTCGGAAGCCGAAGGTCTGAGCGGAGCGGGCGGCCTGAATGGTATACCGAAGCCAAAGATGCGGAGCTGCTGAATTCAGAATTGATCACTACTGATTTCGTGTTCGGCGCGGCCTTCTTCGCCCCCACAAACCTGTTCAAGAGGATCGGTCTCTTTGATGAGCGGTTCTTTCTCAATTTTGAGGAGACAGACTGGTGTTATCGGGCCGCAGCCGCAGGCATTCCTCGCTATGTGGTTGCCAACTCCATCGTCCAGCACCAAGGGAGTGCGTCATTGGGCCACATACGCGCTCCCCTTCAGACCTATTTCCTGTCTCGCAATCGACTCCTTTTGTACGACAAGCACGGTTCGCTGAATCATAGAATTCGCGGTTACCTGGAGGTCGCGCGAGAGCTCGGATCCAGCCTTCGGCACAATGTGATCAGCTCACGAAACCTAAGCATCTTTAAGGACCCGCGCACTCGCGCTCTTACCTTGGCCATCCGCGACTACATTCTTCGGCGCTTCGGCGACTGCCCATCCGAGGTACGGGCTCTGGCGCAAGCAGGATCACACCTGGCCTAGCGAATTATCATGCGAATGAATTGGAGCCGGCGTGAAGCTTTCCTGCAAGACGAGCTTTGCCTGGTTACGAAACATACGAAGGCCGGAACGCTTCCTGGCGGCTGAAGTACAGCACGCTAAGCCAAAAAACCACGACCAGCAAACCATCACAGCCTAGGCTCGTCCACGCAGCACCGCGCCACGAATAGCGGGGCAGAATCACGATGTTGAGCCCGATGTTTATCACGGCCACGGTGACTTGTACGCCGGTGCGGAAACGCTGTAGTCCAGCGCCGGAAAGTGCATCCGCCAGGAAGACATGAAAGCAGCGTAAGAAGGGAATGAGCGCCAGCCATCGGAGAGCTGGAACGGCGGAATCATACTTTGTTCCCAGAATGTACGGCAAAAGTGGCGCGAACAGCCAGATCGCGACAAACAACACGGCGCCGTAAAGGGCAGCTTTCGCAATGAGTGCCAGCGCGTAATGGTAGGTTGCTCGCACGCCGTGTACACCTTTTGTAAAAAAACGCGGATAGGCGGCCGCCACTAGAGAGCGAACTGGGGTCATGCTGACGTCAATCACACGATAAGCGGCGGCGTAAACGCCAGTCGATGCGAGATCCGACAACTTGCTCAACATGATTTTGTCAATGTCGTTGTACACGGTTGTCGCCGAGCTCCCTATGCTAAAAAACACACCCTCGGCAACATCTTCGCGTAGCGCCTTCAAATCGACAGTAGGGATTCCCCAAAGTTGAGAGCCTTTAAAGATCGCGTAGATGGTGCCAAGGAAGCTACTAAACAGATAGATCACCACCCATCGATTAAGGGTCACCCGATGTGCCACTGCAATGAGTGCCACTATACCGGCAAGACGCAACAGGCTAACCACCACACCTTGAATAGACCCCTGCTTCATTCGATCGGAGGCGGCGAAACCGAAAGAGGCGAGTTCCGTAACCTTCATCAAGACCAGGTCTGAAATGCAAACGACGATGACAATAAAAGAGCCACTCTTAAAATGAAAGAGATAGTTCAGACTAGCCAAAACCACAGAAAATAATGATCCAGAGATAACAGTGAGCAACAAGCCGTTGCCCCAGCAGATTGCGGCTCCTCGCTTCCCAGACCGCACATTCTTAATGAATAGATTCGTCGTGCCCATGCCTGAAAAGGGCCCCAGAACCGCCGCCATAGCAACCACGGCTGCGAAGGCGCCATAAGCATCAGGTCCTAAGGACCGGGCAAGGAGAACGAAGTATCCCGCCTGGATGATCAACCTCAGGCCCATACTCAGGGATAGGTGGGTGGTGTCCCGTACGAGCCCGCTAGCTTTCATGCGCCCGAGTAAATTCAAAGGACCTCTCTCTTTTCGCTAATGTCCCTACTTGAGTAAGATTAGGCGGCTGCTGTCGTCACTATGGCGCTCAGCAGCCGGGACTTATCTCGGGACGTGTGCTACTTGTTCCGCTCTCTTGGTCAATTCTAGAAAGCATCGTGGGTCTCGGATTTCTATGCAACGGAGACTGGATGAGGTAGGGACAAGCCGCGTTCATGCTGGTTCAATCTGGAATCTTGGTGCTTGGCCGAGGCCGCCTGTTTCAGTCCGATGCAGGCGAGTAAGAATAAAAACCACACTAGTTGGACCATTCCCAGCGAACTTTCTCCGACGTTGTAGACCAAAGTGGTGATAATCACCACAATGCACCAACGCACGTAATGATCCTCACCGCTACCACGGAAGCAGCGTATGGCATCCCTGGCCGCCTGGGCTGTCGTGAGCAGGATCAGGATTACGCCGGCGATGCCCACCTGCAGCCACAGATCGAGAAAGCCGTTTTGAGCTTGCATGAGTGCCCAGCCTGAGATCAGGACGATGTTCAAGGATGGGCCTTGTAGTCCCGTCCAAAAAGCTCCATATCCATAGCCCAGAACCGGCTGCTTGGCGATCGTCGTCCAAACGGCTGCCCAGATCACGGTTCGCTGGCTCAGCGTAGGATCTTTGCCCACGGCGGGCAGCAAAACAGCAGCCTGAGAATAGACAACATAAGCGAACCCTCCGAATATTCCAATAACGCAAAGGGAAGTAAACAGCGCATCCCTACCCGGCATCTTCTGAAGCAACCAAAGGCTGCCTGACAAGCCCAATGCCAAGACGGCCAACGCCCAGCCGGTGCGGGATTGTGACATTACTATCATCGCGCAGCACATCGCTGCATACATTGCTCTAAACAGTTTCTGATTGGATCCCGATGCTCGCCAGTGGATTGCCGTCACCAGGAGAAGGGTGCACACAGCGGCACAATTTTGTTTGTGAGCGAAGATGCCTCGCCAATTGTGCCCCGGAGCGCCAAGCGCAGGCAGAAAGATCGATAAACCTATGCTGATGACTAGAGCTACGCCGCCGGCTAACATCAACAGCTCAAACTGGCCCTTGGAATCGAAACTACTTGCCACGTAAAGTGCGAATAGGGTAAAGACGAGCAATATTGCTCCGCTCACCATACTTTGGCGCGCGCTTTCTGACCACTCACTTGAAATCAGCGCAAGGATGGGAAGCGCGAGGATTGTTTTCATCCGCTGGCTAATGGCAAAGATCGCCGGCAGCCGAGTAAAGATCAGTACGCTGCACAGAAGACAGATAAAGGCCAGACCCACCCGGTGAGACATAGAGCTGCCTCCGGCTTCCGCCATACTCATCGATACATCACCGTTATCAGGTATGATTTTGCCGTTCGTCGCAAAAAACAATAATGGGAGTAAGATCACCCAACCGAGCAAGAGATGCCACATCGGTACAGGCGAACGACGGGATGAAGCATCGATTGAATGACCCATGACAAATTACCTCGCAAACGTGATGTTCTCGATGTGCCTTACTGGATCTTTCCTGACCGATTAACGCAAATTCTCTCTATCGCCTCGGAGACCGCGGTGTACGCCGGCTTTTGGACCAGGTTCTCGTCGAATAACCCTGGACGATGCGGAGCCCCGTCAGCCCGCTGGAACTTTGGCGAGTGCACTGAGTTCAGCCAGTTTCCTTTGTCACTGACGGTCCAGAAAACCAGCCGGTTCACATGGCCCGCCGGCACCACATCGAGCAAATAGTCGGAGTAGCATTTGGCGACGACTGCGTCGCGCGCTTGAAAATTACCTGGGACTTGGGTGTCATTCACGTCCAACTCAGTGATCAGCACCTCCAGGCCCAGTGCCCTCACGTCATGGAGAAATCGAGCCAAATCGGCGCCACCCGGCGGCTGCGAAGCATCCAAGTGCGATTCGATGCCGACCGCTTGAATGGGCACTCCGCGGCGGATGCACTGTTGCAAAAGCAGCAGTGTATCCCGCCTTGCCTTTTCTTGCTCAGGAATTCCGTGCTCAACATAGTAGATATTCAATACCCGGAGTGCCTTGGGATCCGCAGCGGCCGCAGCATGAAAGGCAATGTCGATATACGCCGGACCCAGCATGTTAAGCCATATACCTGGATAAAGGCCGTCGCTTCGTTTGCTCCAGGGAACAACAGGTTCATTTACGATGTCCCAGGAATCGATCCGTCCCCGGTATCGCCCCATAACAGTCGTGATGTGCTGTGTCAGATATTGCCGGGCATTTTCCCTCGTGAGGACCGAGGGGAACCAGGATGGGTTGGTTCCTTCGGCATTCCAACACAGGTTATGGCCGTGAACGAGCATTCCGTTCTGCTGCGCGAAAGATACCATCCAGTCAGCGTCGCTGAAATTATAGGAATCCGGGCCTGTCCGCAGCCGCGCCCACTTTAGCTCGTTGCCGGGAGTCAGCATTTGAAAGTTCGCGATCGCCAGTTGAGCAAAAGCCGGGTCCTGCAATTGCGCTTTTATCGACTGAACGCCAACCTTGAGGCCACACGAGGCCGCCGCCTTCAGCGAGTTCGTTTTTGCGGCGACAGCCGAATCCGCAAATACCGCTGGCATTGCTGCCAGGGAACCCCATTGCAGACCACGGCGGATGAACTCTCTTCGCTTCATTTTATTTCCTGGGCGCTATTTACTACAGTTAAGAAGACGTTTCCCAGCACTGGCTCCGCGCCGCAGCTTCAATTGCCTTCGAGCTGGGCAGTCAGTATCGCACGCGGCTCAACGGAGGGTTGCAGACTAAGCGCCTCAGTATGCGCAAATCGCTTACGCAACCGGTCGCTCGGCCTTTCGACCAGAATATGGGTCGCTTCAGCCAGCATAACAGCAACCACGAAGGCTACTATCGCTGCGGGGAGCCTGGAATGGAGGAGGCGATTCGCCTCCAACAACACCGTTGCATGCAGCAGATATAACGAGTACGACAGCAGGCCCAGTCGACTCAGTATGCGGGTGTTCAGAATCCTTCCGATGACACTCTCGGGCACGTGCACAACATAGTAGAGCATGGGCGCGATGGCCAGAGCTTGGAGTGTGTAACGTAGTGTTTCCCGAAACACACCATTACGAACGGCCAAGGTCACCAGTAATAGCAACAAGCAAGCGGGCAGCACGTAGCGTTCAAACCTCCGTCGCGAGAAGAGGCGCTCGCATACTCCGGTTTGCTCCAGACAGGCCAGTACACACCCAAACAGAATCGAATCTGCCCGCGTATCGCTTTGGTCTCTGGCCCACCTTAGGCCATCCGGCATGTAGGCGACTACAAAGCAGCGCCAGACGAGGATGACTGCACAAATCCAAAAGAGCGTCTTAGCAATCTGAGAATAGTTCATACGCCAGCGATCAAGGAATAAAAGCATCAGAGGCGGAAAGAGCAGATAAAAATGCTCCTCAACCGCAAGCGACCACAGTGGTCCCAGGCCTGGAATCAGCCCGCCATGGTACCAATAGTTCTGATAATAGAAAAGCTGTGAACAGAGCCCCCCAAGGCTAATGCCTGCCATCTGACGCGTTAGCCAGAGATAGAGTAAGGTTGCGCCGGCAATTGCATACATGGGGGGAAAGATACGAAGCATCCGCCTGGCGTAGAAGAGTTTTAGCGATATCCATCCGGTCTTCGCCCGCTCGCGAATCATGAGCGTTGTAATCAGGTATCCGCTCAAGAGAAAAAAGACATTTACTCCGAGACGTCCGGGCACAATCCAATCCAGGCCGGAGTGGGCCACAAAGACGATCAGAAACGATATGGCGCGTACTCCGTCCAGGGACGGAATTTTGCTGGAGCGCGCGGGGGAGGTAAAAAGCGGTTCATCAACGCCCATTCGAGCGAATCATAACAGGCATTGTGTCGCTTCCCGGTGCGATCAGAGCGCGGGCCAGTACGCTAGTAACTAAGTCTCCAACCATTACCTTCGTACCTCTTAGACGCATTAAGATCGATGACGACCGTAATAGATTTGAGCGACACTGGACCTACGCCGACGTTTCGGGCTGCAACGGCCCTCGTGGAGGCGGGATGCGCGTATTTGGCCGAACCGAATGACCAATGGTTCGTAACCAGGCAGCCTTCTCAAGGCCGTCTATCAAACACAGCCACTGAGGTTTGTTCTGCAGTGGCATTTCTCACGCTCAAGGAGACAGAAAACCAAACGTGAATCAGTCCATAGCGAAAGTTTCTCACGCAGGTACCGATATTACGTTGGGCGATCTGATGCAGGTCTATCAGCGGCGCAGACGTGTGTTTTACGGCTTTACACTCGGCATGCTGATCCTGGCAGGCGTCTATTGCATTTTTTGCAGCCGGCGCTACGATGGCAGCGGCGTCATCCAGGTGCAAAAGGAGAGTCCCGACGGCCTCGCCCTCGACAACATTATCAGCGGCCCGGAAAGTGGCGCTGATGCCCTGAATACTGCGTTGGATTTGCAGACTGAGTCAGAGATTCTTCAGTCCGATACCTTGGCCCTGAAGGTCATACAGAATTTAAATCTCGAGAACACGAAAGACTTCAAGCCGCGTTTCAGTCCTGTAGGTTTCGTGCTGGGATTGATCTCGCCTCGGGGCGGGGCAGATCCGGCCCACGCAAGCTTGGAAGATTCCCCTGCGCGGCGCACCCATCTGCTTAAGGTGTTCGCAAGCAATCTCAAAGTGAAAGTCGACAGCGGCAGTCGCCTGATCGACATCGACTATCTCAGCTCCGATCCAAAAACCGCTGCGGCGGTAGTCAACGAACTCATTCAAGGCCTTACTGAATACACGTTTCAAACCAGGCTCGCGGCAACATCACAGGCCTCAACCTGGCTCTCCGGCCAATTGGGAGCCTTACGAAAGCAGAGCGAGGACCTTGAAACCAAGGTCGCCGACCTGCAGAAGGATATGGGAGTGTTCAGCCTGGGTGAAAGCGATAGCCAGGGCAAACCGCAGATTTACAGTACCGTCCTGGATCAGCTGCAACAGCAAACGGCGGCCGTGGCGAGCGCCGAAGCAAACCGCATCATGAAGGGCGCGCTCTACCAGGTGGTGAAAAGCGGTAACGCGGACCTGATTTCGGGCCTCGGGGGCAGCGCCATCGGGGGCTCGTCCAGTAGCGCCAATAATTCCTTCACCTTGATCCAGACGTTGCGGGCCCAGCAGGCGCTCCAGGCACAACAGTTAGCTCATGATCAAGAAAAGTTCGGATCCCAGTATCCCGGGCTGGCGGAGGAAAACGCTGCACTCCAGGGTATCAACCAATCTATTGACGCAGAGCTCGGCCGGCTCGCTGCCAGGGCGAAGAACGACTACGAGATCGCGCAGCAAGCCGAGCAACACACCCGCTCCGATTACGAGACTGCGCACCGCGCGGCCGATCGGCTAAACGACAAATCAGTTGAGTTCACGATCGCGCGGCAGGAAGCCGAAGACAGCCGCAGCCTCTATCAGGATCTATTGAAGCGACTGAAAGAAGGCGGCATGCTGGAAGGCTTTCGCTCTTCCAACATAACCGTGGTTGATCCCGGCAGAGTTCCGGCTAAGCCAAAGAAGCCGAACGTACCCCTCTATCTCGCCGTCGCCCTAGCCTTAGGCCTCTTCAGCGGAGCGGGCGCCTCGCTGTTTATCGATGCCGTAGATGACAAGATCCAAGGCTTTGAGCAATTGGAGCAACTGCACGGACTGAAACTGCTCGGCATCATGCCACTCGCCAAACCGCGCAAGGGGCGTAAGGCAGTGGAGGCCGTGTCATCATCCGCCTCCCCTTTTACTGAAGCCGTGCGCGGGTTGCGAAGCTCGCTGATGTTGAGCAAGAGCGGGGCGCCGCCGCAGGTCGTACTGATAACCAGTGCTCTGGCGGAGGAAGGCAAGAGCACGCTTGCCAAGAGCCTCGCGGTATTACTTGCGAAGCAAGGAAGAAGAGTTTTGCTGGTGGAAGCAGATCTGCGTCGGCCTAAGCTGCGTCAACATTTGGCCTCTGTGGGCCAGGGCGGATTGAGCGAGGTTCTGGCCTCGAGAGATACCGGTGAGGCTGGATTGGGGGCCGCGCTGTCGCTAGAAGACCTTCCTTGCTTAACGATTTTGCCGGCTGGACCTGTGCCGCCCGATCCTGCAGAGCTCATCGACTCGGCACGAATGCGCATGCTGGTGAATACCTGGCGTACCAAATTTGATCTGGTGGTGCTGGACGGACCACCGCTTCTGGCGGTAACAGACGCTATACCGTTGGCCGGGATGGCAGACGTCACAATCATGGTGGCACGTTGCGGGTTAACTCCACTTTCCTCGCTCAGGCGAGCCTATCAGTTAATCGAAGAACATGTTGATCAGGCGCGTGTGCGGGTGGTGCTGAACGGCGTAAGACCCGGATCGTACGCCTACCACAACTATTACGGGTTTGCTTCCACCAAATCGTACGGGGGGAACACACATGCGAGCGCTTAAAACCTCACTTCTCTTGCTCTGCATGGTCATGCTCGGCGGCCGGCAAATGCCTGCGCAAACAGAAAGCCTGCTCATTGGGCCCGGCGACCAACTGCATATCCTGGTGTTCGAGACCCCCGACCTGGAGCAGCATCCTCGCGTCACCGATGCCGGCGACATTCCGCTCATGTTGCTAGGAAATGTACGCGTGAGCGGACTTACACCCGCTCAGGCCGCCACGAAGATCGAGCACGATCTGATAGCCGGCAATATCATGAAACATCCGCAGGTAACGGTAACAGTCGACCAATATGCCACTCAGAGCGTCGCCGTGGTCGGCCAGGTAAAGGCCCCGGGTACCTTTCCCATTACTGCTCCCCGCAGCATATTTGACATGATTGCGCTCGCGGGAGGACTTTCCGACGTCGCCGATCGCTCCATTCTCATTGAACGGCAGAGTGACCCCACTAAGAAAGTAAGCTTCTTTTTCTCCAACAATGCCAAGGATGCAATCGATGATGCAGTCATGGTTTATCCCGGAGACAAGGTAATTGTCTCCAAAGCCGGACTCGTCTACGTCCTCGGGGACGTGAAAACTCCCGGTGGCTATGTCATGGGCAACAACAGCTCCCAACTGACCGTCCTGCAAGTGATTGCCATAGCTGGGGGAACGAACCACTCGGCAGTTCCATCACACGCGCGTTTGATTCGCAGAGATGGGTCCACGAGTTACTCAGACACGCCACTGCAACTGAGCGCTATGCAAAAAGGGAAACAGTCCGACATTCTTTTGCAAGCGGGCGATATCGTCTATGTACCTTTTAGTTATTTGAGAAACCTGGCAGTAGAGTCAAGCGGTGTGGTTGCGGCTGCAACAGGTGCAAGTATCTACACGATACCGTAGCGTAAACATCTTCTTCATAAGAGGGCAAATGAATCTTGAACCTCCGATAGTGAGCGCGGTGATCCCTACGCGAAATCGGCCGGATTTGGTGGTGCGGGCCGCGACGAGTGCGCTGAAACAGAGTTTTCGCGGGCTCGAAGTGATTGTCGTGGTCGATGGACCAGACGGAGCTACGCTTCCTGCGCTGGGGACGATACAGGACCCTAGATTGCGAGTGATTACTCTTAAAGATCCTGTCGGCGGGGCCGAGGCGCGCAACATCGGCGTCCAAGCGGCTACGGGTCAGTGGATCGCCTTATTGGACGACGATGATGAATGGCTCCCAGGCAAAATTGAAAAGCAACTGGCGATCGCCGAGTCCAGCAACGCCAAGAGGGTGCTTGTGGTGTGTGCGTTCATAGAACGCGCCGCAGCCCGGGACGATGTCGCGCGGCCGCGTAGACTTCCCCGCCCAGGAGAGTCGATCTGCGAATACATGTTCGACTTTCTATGCTATTTTCAAACCTCCACCTTCTTCTGTTCCCGCGAACTTCTTCTAGAAGTGCCATTTGGCAAGGAACTGAAAAGCTTCCATGATATCGATTGGTTTCTTCGGGCCAACTTGAATCCCGAGGTAAAGCTGGAAGTTGTCGAAGAGTTACTTTCGGTGTATCACGCTCCGGAGCAGCGCTCCACGATCACCGCGG
The DNA here is from genome assembly GCA_963743365.1 of uncultured Acidobacteriaceae bacterium. GTDB lineage: Bacteria > Acidobacteriota > Terriglobia > Terriglobales > Acidobacteriaceae > PALSA-350. The sequence continues at coordinate 191,797 of CAVUQE010000027.1, read as the reverse complement.
GGTTGCATTGGGAGAAGCGCCTTGCCTGGGGACAGCAAAACCGTAAGCTCATGACCCGGCGTGCCTACTCGCGCTTTATCGTTGGGTCATGTGCAGGACCAGCAGTGCGTGATCAGGCAGGTATACGCGGCCTTTTCCGGCTCTTATGGGAATGTATCTTCCGAGGATCTCCAAATCCTCTTACTATTGCACTTTTGTTTGGCACGTTTTTAGTAACTCCCCGTACCCGGCGGACCCTACGTGACAAATGGCTCCTCGTCACTCCCAGAACTGCCACCCCTGCAGCTCCCGGCAGAGCATGGGGTTAACTGGCTTATTCCGGCGTTTCGCCGAATAGGGAGCCAAAGGATATTCTCGGCGCATGGCAGAGTGCGATGCCTTGTCCGATCTGTTTTCAGCGCGAGTTAACACGTTGGAGCTGCGGGAATGAACTCTAAGCCGTTGGTAAGTATCCTAATCAACAATTACAACTATGGGCGGTATATCCGCGAGGCCATCGAGAGCGCTCTGGCGCAGACTTACGCGCATACCGAGATTATCGTGGTCGACGACGGATCGACTGACAATTCTCTCGAAGTGGCCGCTAGCTTCGGCGACCGCGTTCGGCTAGTAACGAAAGAGAACGGCGGCCAGGCATCTGCTTTCAATGCTGGATTTGCGGCTAGCAGGGGAGAGATCATCTGCTTCCTGGATTCCGATGATCTCTTCATCCCTACGAAAGTAGGACGAGTTGTTGAGATATTTGGTCGCTACCCTCAGGCTGGTTGGTGTTTTAACCGATTGCGCATGTTCGGCGAAGACACTGGAAGCCGTGCTTCTATAGCTGTACGCGCCAGATTCGGAGAATTGGACGGCCGAAAGGCCACCGCCGCCGGCAAACCACCTTTTCTTCCCACAGCCACTTCCGGTCTGTCGTTCCGACGTGATACTTTGGCGCGGATACTCCCGATGTCGGAATTGATCCGCATCACCAGCGACAATTACATTAAATTCGTTGCTCTCTCCTTAGCCAAGGGCTGGATGGATTCCCAGGAGCTGTCGCTGCAACGCATCCACGGTAACAACGCTTATACGAATCGGCAGACGGGCAAGAGTCGAGTCTTCGGCCGGACAGGATTGTTGACTGGGATTTGCCTGCACGAGCGTTTTCCGCTTCTGCAGCCACTGGGTAGGTCAATTTTCTGTAACGGTCTCGGAACGCTTTGGGCCACCGGTGGACTCGATCCCGACTGCAAGCAAATTGTGGAATCCTTCCTGGGGTCCTTCGCGATAGTCACAAGGTCAACCATGCGACTTAGAGCGGCCTGCACTTCAGCCAAGGCGTTCTTGTAGACAACGTCTTTCATCCTTCCCTACGACGAGGCCTCTACGGGAGCGGAATCTACACGCTGAACAGGATGCGGAAAGGTTCAAGCCGTGGGGAGTGAAAGGGCAGGTATGTCTGGAGCTTCATGACTGGCATTCTCTATAAATGGCTTCCAATTCTCTGGTTTGATGATCGAGGTCGAAGCGCTCGGCAATCCAACTGATTCCCTGAGTGCTGGAGCTTTGCCAGAAAACCTCGTCTTGCAGGTAACGCAAGATTTGTTGGGCCAGGCTCGCCTCATCGCCGGCCGGAGCCAACAATCCTGTTACTCCTTCTCTGATTGCCTCAGGGATGCCGCCAGAGCGGAAGCCGACAACGGGCCTCCCCATCGCCTGCGCTTCCAGGATAACCATGCCTAAACCTTCGCCGCCTCCGTCGGGCGCAGTGATGCTGGGTATACACAGCAGGCTGGCGCGACTGATCGACTCCCGCACAACGGAGCCTGGCTGGCTGCCTAGAAAATCAGTTTGCAGTCCTAGCTCTTGTGCGGTCTTTTCCAACGACCTACGCAAAGGCCCATCACCCACGATCACAAGACGAGCGGACGGTTCCAAATCCTGAACGCGGCGCATGGCGTGGAGCAAGTGAATGCAGCCTTTCTTCGGAACTAACCGGCCTACAAAGAGCACCAGTTTGCCGGTGCGTCCTTGGGCGGGGCGAAAGCTCTGACGGTCGACGCCGATAAAATGCACGCGCAGCTTGTCCTTCGGAAATCCGGCCTCCAGCGCCTTGTTGCGGATGAACTCTGAGACACATATGAAGAGAGAAGCACGCTCCCAAAGCTCTTTGCGCCGTCGCAGATACAACTTACCAGCCGGCGTCTTACTGAAATATTTGTCTCCCATGGTCACATCATAGCCATGAAGAGTCACCAGTAGCGGAATTTGCAGAGCATCGGCCAGTGGCAACGCAGTCGAGCCGTCGAGCGCGAAGTGCGCGTGGATCAGAGCCGGCCGCGTTAGTCGTACCCTACGGTGAAACTGTGGGGCAATGCCAGTCCAACCGTACAGATTCGCTTCAGCCAAAGAGCGAAGGGAACGAGTCTTTGCCAGCAAGATAGCATTGTGAACCAGGGGTAAACTTTTGGCTGCCGGAATAAGGCCTACGTATTGAGGGTGAAACTCTCGAAGCGCACCTGCCTGCGCCTCAATGAAAGTTTCGGAAATTGGTAAAAGCTCTTTTCTAAAAATGAGGACAGTTTCCATAGTCAACTTGAGGACATATTTCGATCAGCCAGGAAGGGTTGAAAATCAAGTTGGCTTCTACGTTTAGGTAGCCGAAAGATAAGCGTGAGACCTGGATTCCGCTGACTCTCCATTAGTCCCCACGGACTTGATGAAAATTTTACGCAAGCACCTCGTGTTTCGAATGAGAATACGAGTAACGAGCTGAGAGAGGGGGAGAGGCTATATCCAAAAGGGTCCAGCCTGGCGGAAACAGCTCAGGAAAGTAACTATCCTCCGTGAGATTCCATTGCCTTGGTGCAATAACCATCTTGTCCGATCGCGGGTTCAGCCATGCCCCCCACCACGAAAATGTGCTGTTCGCAAGGATGTGATGGTGGCAAGACGACATGAGCCGCATGTCCTCATGGGCACTGAAGTCGTTGTTGTGGTCAACGAACACGGCCCTGATATTTTGCGGTAGATATTCTTTTACAAACGGAATGTCGTCAGAGAATACAAAAAAGGTCGGATTTCCCAGCCGTTCTTTTAACGTGGAGATGGCATTTGCATAGTACTGGAACGGTAACTCTGCCCTGAGAGTCTCCGGATTTTTGCAATCTCCCCTTCGTACGTGGAGCGAAACCGAATTTGTACTGCGGCGAATTGTTTCCAGTAGCTCAAGATTTCTTCCTTGTGCGGGCTCTTTCAGAGTCAATTCGGAACGCAACTCATCGGCCACTTTGTCGACGATGATGTGAGTGTGCCAATATCCTAGAATATATAACGTCTTGATATTCCGCCTGAGTGGCACGTCCGGTAAGAAGAAGTAACGATCGGAAGGGCGCTGCACGAAGACCTGACGCCATATTGCTCTGGTAAACGGAGCACAAGTGGCCTGTAGCCAGGGTTTCTCTGTAAAGAAAATACGCTCGGAAAGAGAACGTTCCTCCATCGGCGCTTGGACCGAATAGTGTTGCAACAAGCAAGGCCGAGGATACCCGAAAGACTGAGCGTTCCACTCCGGGTCGACGGATATCTTCATCTCCGCGCCATAGCGCTTAGCGTAGTACCGAAGAGCAGCGTACCGAAAAAACTGGTTCCCCAGGCCCCCGAACTCTCTGAGAACGATCTTCAATGCGGCAGGTGGCTCCAGTCTAATATTTTTCACAGATGCACTATTATCTCAGCATGCGCCAGCGGCCAAAAACACTTATCCCGCTTCGGCAATTCTTTCGTAATGCAGAATCCTGGGTGGCGAATCTTCAGGCGATCAGCTTCAGGTAGTCCGGTTGGTCAGCGATGGTCCGATAGCGGTAGGCACGCACGATGGCGCGATTTTGCAGATAGAAAATGCCGGGCATCTGGTTCGCATCTTCCTTAATCATGCCAATGCCGTGCTTTTGCACTGCGCCCAGCAGCCAGGCCTTCCAAACCGCGGGGACGAAGAACTGGGTGAAGACGTTTTTTCGCGGCAAAGCAAAGACCGGCCGCGCATAGAGCGTGGCATCGGGGTCGCTGACCCGCTCCACATCGGAAAGATGGTAGTAATCGAAGTAGGGCTTCGCCCGCTCGGGCGTTCCGAGATGCACAAAAACCGGCCGAACCCCGCGCCCCTCGATCTGCCCACGAATCCTGGAGACGTCGTCCAAAGTCTGACGGCAAAAGGAACATCCAAAATGACGAAGGAAAATCAACAGCAACGGCGACTCGTCCACTAGCTCCAGCAGGGTTCGGCCAGTCTCCGTGCGGTACTCCCGCAGCACATCGGCCATTTCCGACTCTCGCGTGTGTGGATCGATCACCGGCAGCGGCATGCACACCTCAAGGCGCTGGGGCCGAGGTAACTATTTAGATACCGCTTCGGGGTTACCACCCCTAAAGCACCCAGACAGCCATCCTTAAACAATATGCTACATAGCGACGCGGTGATTTTCTGCCAGCGATTTCATCGATTTCTTCGGGGGAGGGATTCGATGAAGCCGGGACGCAAGAAAATCACCGCGTCGTTCTTGTTGCCTGAAGCAGGGGCGGGTTACTCGCCCCCGCTCTGTTCGGCCATCAGCTGGTGGAACTCCGGAGTGGCGCGCAGCGAGGCGAACTCCTTGTCCTTCATCAACTGCTTACGGTCACGGAAGCCGGCTTCGAGCGCCTTGCGCAGGTAACTGAGCGCTTCGTCCATCTTTCCTTCCGTGGCGTAGGTCTTGGCCAGGTAGTAGTTGACGGCGACGAGCTGGCGGCGAGTGCTGGTCTCTTCAACGATCTGGGTCTGGCTGGAGTCGAAGATGCGCGGGTTCAACTCCAGGGCTTTGTGATACGCCTGCATCCCCGGCTTGTACTTCTCCTGCGCAAAGTAGGCGGTCCCCAGGTTGCAGTACGTGATGGCTGACGAAGGTGCGTACTTGAGAGCCTGCTTGTAGGTGCGTTCCGCCTGCTTGTATTCGTGTTGACCGTGGTAGACGGCGGCCAGGTTGTTGAGCGCGTCGGGATACTTCGGATTCATGGCCAGCGCCATCTGATAATACTTGCGGGCCTGACCCAGCGCGAACATGTGGTGGTAGGCGACACCAATCTTGTTCCACAACACAGCGGATTTCTCGGGATCACGCTGATAGGCTTCCAGCGCTTCTGCATATTGTCGATGAACCATGAGCAGATCGCCTTCAATCTGTGGAGGGAGGGGTGTAGTTGTATTTGGGGTGGTCACTTCTGAGGTAGAAGATGAGTTGGGAGTTGCGGCAAAGCTGGTGGGAACACACAGCACCATGGGAAGTACGAACAACAGAGCGAGGCCGGAGGACCTGCGACGATGAAGGTCACTCATATTGCCTCCTTTCCTGACGACAGGGTCAGATGGACGCGGAACCCATACTACTCCCCCAAATTTCCGACGACAGATGACACTTTCGCGTGAGAACCCGTCAAGCTATCCTCTCTGTTGATCGGCTCAAAATAGCCGGGGCGTCAGAACGGCTTGCTCACCCGCCCAACAGGAGTCATCAGCACTCCCCGGAGCGTTATTTCGGGGCTACAGCGGCCTTTATAGGGTGCTGCCCTTGCCAGCGGATGAGGGTTGGCCTAATACTGGGGGCTATGCGTTTCCGCCAGGTCAGACTGCCCGGCCAAGCACGCTGTTGGTGTATGCGCACCGGTGCGGGCGTTTTGGGAGACTGGCCAAAGGGCTGAAAGCTTACAAGACCATGTTTCCAAAGGCCTGCGGTCAACCCAGACTGCAGGCCTTTCGCTTTGCCACGGGCGTAGTCAGGAAAGACCGCTCTCATCTCGAGGTTCACAGGAGTAGAAGATGTCAGAAAGCAAGAAGCAACATCTCGGAACACTTTCCGTGCATGGGGGGCAAGAACCCGACCCCACGACCGGCTCCCGCGCCGTCCCCATCTACCAGACCACCTCTTACGTTTTTAAAGACGCCGATCACGCCGGCCGGCTCTTTGGTCTGCAGGAATTCGGCAACATCTATACGCGCATCATGAACCCGACAACCGACGTCTTCGAGAAGCGCGTGGCGGCGCTCGAAGGAGGAGCGGCCGCGCTCGCCACCGCATCCGGCCAAGCCGCTGAAACGCTGGCCATTACCACGTTGGCCGGCGCCGGAGACGAGATCGTCTCCACCACCTCCCTCTATGGCGGCACCTACAACCTCTTCCACTACACCCTGCCGCGCCTGGGCATCAACGTCCGCTTTGTTGATGCCGACGACTTTGACGGCCTGCGAGCGGCCATTAACGGGAAAACGAGGGCTGTTTATACCGAAACCTTGGGCAATCCCAAACTTGACATCGCCGACATTGAGAGATTGGCCGGCATCGCCCACGAGCACGGTGTGCCGCTGATGATCGACAACACTGCCGCAACGCCGATTCTTTGCCGGCCCATCGAGTGGGGGGCCGACATCGTGGTTGAATCGGCAACGAAATTTATCGGTGGCCATGGAACGTCGATCGGGGGCGTCATCGTCGACGGCGGCAAATTCGACTGGAAGGCATCAGGACGCTTTCGCGACTTTGTCGAGCCCGACCCTTCGTATCACGGCCTGTCGTACGTGGAGGCGTTCGGCCCCCTGGCTTTTATTCTCAAAGCCCGGGTGCAGGGTTTGCGCGATACGGGTGGCGCATTGTCGCCCTTCAACGCTTTTCTGTTCTTGCAGGGGCTGGAGACGCTGCACCTGCGCATGGAAAGGCACTCGCAAAACGCGCTTGCCGTGGCTACGCATTTGGCCAATCACCCGGGAGTCGAGTGGGCCAATTATCCCGGACTGTCCTCCAGCAAGTACGCTGCGCGGGCGAAGAAGTACATGCCGGAGGGACAAAGCTCCCTGGTCACTTTCGGCATCAAGGGCGGCTACGAGGCGGGTAAGAAGCTGATCAATTCCCTCAAGCTGTTTTCTTTGCTGGCTAACATCGGCGACGCAAAATCGCTGGTCATCCACCCAGCTTCCACCACCCATTCGCAGCTTACTGTCGAAGAACAGAAGGACACCGGGGTCACCCCCGAGCTGGTGCGGCTGTCGGTCGGTATTGAAGACATCCGCGACATACTCGCCGATCTCAACGATGCGATCGAGGTGGCCAACGGGCATTCGGCCAAGCCGGTGGAAGCGCTCAGCACACGATGAGCTCCAGCCCCAGCGCGGCGCTCGTCGCACCCAGTTTCGAGGGAGACTTCTCTCCAGGGGAGGCCTTCTCCCTCGAAGCCGGCGGGGTGCTGCAATCGCCGACGCTTCGCTATGCGATCTATGGCGAGCCTAATGCGGCGGCCGACAACGTCATTTTTGTTGCGCACGCGCTCTCCGGCTCGGCGCGGGTAGCGGATTGGTGGCCGTGGCTGTTCTCTGATGCCGGCCCGCTACAGACCGGCAACCACTGCGTGATCGGCATCAATATGCTGGGATCCTGCTACGGGTCGACCGGGCCGGCTTCGATTGATCCGTTGACCGGCCGTCCCTACGGGCCGAACTTTCCACTGGTAAGCATCCGCGACGTGGTCACGCTGCAAGCACGCCTGCTGGAAAGCCTCAAAATCCGGCGGCTCAAACTGGTGATGGGCGCTTCGATCGGCGGCATGCAGGCGCTGGAGTTCGCGATCGCATTTCCGGAACGGGTGGCGCGCGTGATTTCGATTGGGGCCGCTCCCCTGCGGGCGATGGGCTTGGGGTTGAACCACCTGCAGCGGCGCATGATCCAGCTTGATCCGGCGTGGAAGGGCGGGCACTACGCGCCGGATGAACCCCCGCGACAGGGACTGGCACTGGCCCGCGCGCTGGCGGTCTCCACCTACAAGTCGGCGGAGCTATTTGATCATCGCTTTGCGCGCAAGCCGGATCGCGGCGGTGAGGATCCGTGGGCCTCTGCGCATGAGAGGGGTCAGGGTCTGAGCGGCCAACGGTTCGACGTAGCCGGATACCTCGATTACCAGGGAGAGCGGTTCGTTGACCGCTTCGAAGCTAACTCCTACCTGGCGATCACGCGGACGATGGATACGTGGGATCCGACTCGTGGATATACATCGGCCGAAGCCGCGTTTGAACGCATCCAGGCGGAGGTGATGCTGGTGGGGATTTCTTCTGACTGGCTTTTTCCACCGGATGAAATAGCCGCCCTCGGCCTACGCATGCAGGAGGCCGGTGTCCGCTGCGAACGTCGGGAACTTATCTCCTCCCACGGTCACGACGCTTTTTTGGCAGAACCGGATGAGCTGGCGCGGTTGCTCCACCCTTTCCTATAGTAGCTGTTAGGATGTACGGCCATGAGTGAGATGACAGGCAAGCTGAGCGCGGAAAAACAGAAGTTTTATGCCGAGAATGGTTATCTGTATCCCATCCGGGTTTTCAGCGGGCGTGAAACCGCGGAATTCCGGCGTCAGTTTGACGACTACACCGATCAGAGTAAAGAACTGCTGGGCAAGATGATTCCCCGTGAGCGGCGGGCGGTTTACGGGCTTACGCATCTTATGCTGCCCTGGGTCTACCAGATAGCCTCCCATCCCCAGGTTCTGGATGCGGTGGAAGGGGCGATTGGCCCCAACATCCTGGTTTGGGGGTCGGACTGGTTCGTGAAGTTTGCCCACGACCCCGCGTTTATCTCGTGGCACCAGGACGGAGCCTATTGGGGGTTGAATCCACCCAAAGTGACGACCGCCTGGATTGCACTTTCACCCAGCACGCTAGAGAACGGGTGCATGCAGGTAATGCCGGGGACGCAGAATATGGAGCTTCCCCAACGCGAGACCTATGCGTTGGATAACGCCTTGTCCAGGGGGCAGGAGATTGCGCTCGAGGTAGATGAATCGAAGGCCGTCGCCATGGCGCTGGACGCTGGGGAGATGTCCTTGCATCACATCGGCATCGCGCATGGATCCAAAGCGAACACGTCCGATCAGCCGCGGATCGGCATTGCCGTCCGCTACATTGCTCCCGAGGTGGTCCAGAAGGGCGCTGAGCGCCAGATTGTTCAACTGGTGCGCGGCCGCGACGAGTACGGCAATTTCGAAATCGTCGCGCCACCGGCTGACGCAGCCAGTGCAGCGGAGATACGGAAGGAAGCCGATCGCAGAATTACCCGAAATGTGATGCCCCAGAGTAAGGGGAGTTAGGGCTTTCGCTCTTCACTCCACTAACAAATTTCGAGGTTTGAACCAACCTTAATATTTAGCGGAGTACGACAAATCCAAGCTTCGTTCAAACCTTGAAATTTATTAGTGGCGCGAGTTGGCAGCTTGTGACTTGGTGGTATCCCACATCTCGCGAAAAACGAGCGAGATGCCGTCCGCCCATCGGTCTTCTGTGAGGGTAGAAATTCTAAACCGGATTTAGCCCATCAGTCCTAAGTAGGGATTGCTGCCGAAGTTGGCGAAGTTGGGAAAGACCTCGCGTACCTGGCTGTCAGAAAGCCCCATCCAGCGGCCCAGCGTTCCGCCATACTGCTCGACCGCGGTGGTGGGAATCAGTCGGCCTGCGCCCACATCGTTGGCTTGATTGACGCCAATCACCGGATATTCACCGTAAATGTTCTGGCCCGCTACCGCTCCCCCAGCGACGATGTGGTGGCTACCCCACCCGTGGTCCGTGCCATCGCTGTTGGCGGTGAGCGTTCGACCAAAGTCAGAGACGGTGAAGAGCGTCACCTGGCTGCTGAGTCCAGCCGTGACCATCAGCTGATCGAAGTACTCAAAGGCAGCGCTCAGCTGGCTTAACAGCGTGGAAAGGCGCTTAGCCTGGGTGTCGTGGGTATCGAAGCCGCCCAACTCCACAAAGAAGACCTGGCGGCTTACTCCCAGAGCTGTGCGCCCGGCCATCACGCGGGCAACCGTCTGCAACGAGAGGGCAAGTTGGTTGTCGGCGAGTTTTCCGGTGGCCGGGTCGAGAAATTGTGTAGGGTTGGGCACACCGGTTGGCCCCGCGGGCGCCATGGCGGTGGCCAACGCTGCCTGCGCCGCCAACGAGCGGCGAACGACGACGGCGTACTCCTTTTCAAAGAGGTTGGTATTGTCGGCGCCGATGATGGCCTGCAACGCGGCAGTGCCCGCCGCGGAGCCGAAGAGTGGGCTGGTGAGCCCGTATGCCGCCATTGCTCCAGCATTGGTGACGCGGAGCTGAAAGGCCGTCTCCCCGGAAAGAAAGAGGGTGGTGCCGCTGGTGCTGATGCAAGTAAACGATGCGTTGCTGTTCATGCTCTCGAACAAGTCGGCCATGCGGCCGCCCCACCCCACGTTGGCGCCATCGGCGGCAATCGCTTCCCAGGCGTTGGTTTGATCGAAATGCGAGAACAGCTGCCGGGGCAGAGGGGCGGTGCCCTGATTCCACTGGTCCTTGGTGATGGGCTCAATCAAGGTCCCGGTGTTCGCAACCAGCGCGCAGCGACCGGCATTGAAGAGATTCTGCACCCCGGTCAGATAAGGATTCAAGGCAAAAGTGCGTCCAGACTGGGGCGTGATGGGCGTGATGGGCAGCAGCGAATTCATGGGGTAGGCAAGGCCCTGCGCCCCACTGCGAGCTTGAGTAAAGGCGGTGAAGGAATCAGGGTCAGTGGCGATTAAGGTGCCGTGGCCATCGTTGCCACCTTGCAAGTAAACGCAGACCAGGGCCCGGTAGTCGGTGGGCGCGGAGGCTGTATGTGAGGTCATCGCCGCCAAGGCTCGCATGCTGTGCAGCGTCGGGCTTGCCGTGACGCCGGTCATCGCCGCATAGGAAGCCGTCTTCAGGAACTGGCGCCGTGAATGGTCGGTCTTGCACATGGTCGATAGACTCCTGGTGCTACGTCTTCAATGCTGGGCTGTGTATTCCGGCGAAGCGACGGTCAGAAAAATAGCAGTTTGAGCACGCGCCTGGAGCGCGCTATTGATCGCCGTTTGATCGCCGCCGGTGGGGACAGCGATGGCGTTCACGGCGCCTTCAATCTGGCTGCGCAATGTGGATGACATTTGTCCGCCAAGCAACAGCAGGTTCACGCGATCAAGCAGTGCATCCGGGTTGTAGGCCAGAGCCGCCTCCGTATTGAGCGTCATGTAGAGGTCGTTGTTGTTGCCGTAGCCCGAAGAGATGGCTGCCTGCATGGTGTTCAGGTAGCCGATCACTGTGGTCACGTCTGTAATTTCCATCTCCGGCGCGGTCAGCCCTGCCGTCGCGATGGTGGTGCCGGCGGGCACAAAGCCGGGCGCGAACCAGTTGAAAACGGTGGGCGAGCGTGAAGCCATCTCTCCTAAGCCGTAAGCCGGATCTTCGGTGCTGCCGATGTCGAAGGCGCCGCTGAGCGACTCTGCGGTAAAAGCGCGCGCCATATGCGTGAAGCGAAGCATCGGCTCCTGTACCCTGCCGTAGTTGGGGCCGTTGTTCGTAGTGAGATTACGGGCCTCTTCGTCCATCAGGATCGCGGTGATCACCGCCTGCATATCCCCACGCACTCCCTGGCCGTCATCCTGGAACACAGCCGCTACACGCTGTACATAGGCTGGACTCGGATTGCTGGTGACCAGGCGTTGGATCAGCTGCTTGCAGACGAACGGGGGCAGGTTGGGATGATTGAACAGTGCATCAAGCGCAACCTTCAGATCGGCGTTGGGGTCGGACGAACCGGCGGCTATCGTCGTCCCGATAAAGTCCTTTTCGTCGGTGGAGTGGTGAGTGGGATAGGCGGCCATGGGCAGAAGATCCTGCCCAAAGCCGGGACCCACATAAACTGCCCCGTAGCCGGACCATGCCTGGTCGCTGGTGTTGCCGTTCATGTTCCAGCTGAAGCCGGTGAAGACCTTGGCGATGCCCATGACATCGTTGTTGGAGTAGGTGGGAATCGGATTGCCGCTGCCATCGAGTTTTTGCGTGCCATCCGGATTGAGCTGCCAGAGGCCGATAGTAAATAGCTGCATCACCTCGCGAGCGTAGTTCTCATCCGGATCTACCGTGGCGGTGCCCTTGTCATTGGCCAGAGTGGACAGGTAAATGCCCATCATGGGACTCAGCGTGACGTCGTTCAGCAGCTGGCGGAAGTTGCCGAAAGCATCGTTGCCCAGCATGTCGTAGTAATTGGCGACGCCGCGGGGCATCTGTCCAACGACGGCGTCCTGGCTCGAGATCACGAACAATTCACTCAGTGCGAACTGAACACGCTTCCGAAGCTCGTCTTTGCCGGTGAGCGCGGTGGCCCAGAAAGGCTGCTCAAAATATTGATCTCCCCCCGTCCCCAAGAACAGCGTCTGGTTGCAGATGCTGTCGGTGGCGGCGCAAGGTGGGTTGTTGTTGAGGATGATTTCGCGTTCAGCGTAGGGCTCGTGCAGGGTATTGGGTATGGCGAATTGCTCGGCAAACCAGGCGTTATAACCGATGATCGAGAGGTGGTTGATGTCCGCCTCCGAGCCGCCAAATGTCGCCTGCATCAGGAAGCGCGATGCATCCGCTGGATCGACCAGCGGAGTGGGTGGTGTACCCGCCACCTGCTCAATCACGTCGGTAGAAACAGCGCCTCCAGGATTAGGGTTGAGAACCTGCAGATCAAAAGGCCCCGCAACGGTGGGATCGACCGTTGCTGTGAGCTGGCCGGAGGAATTGAATTGCGTCGGTATCGGTACGCCGTTGGCCAGGACTGTGGCGCCGTTGATGAAGCTTGCGCCGCTCAGGACTACGGTGCTGGAGCCGATATTCAGGGAGGTGGGTGAGGCGCTGAGAAGTATCGGTACCGGGTTCAGCACCTGCACGTTCACGATCATGGTGGAGTTGGGATTGTCGACGCTGGTCGCTTGCACCACGACCAGGTTGTTCGGGGCAGGCACAACTGCGGGCGCAGTGTAAACGCCCTGGGCGCTAATGGTGCCGATCTGCGGATTGCCGCCAGGCACTCCGTTCACGGTCCAGGTGAGCGCTGTGTCTTGCGAGCCGGTCACTGTCGGCACAATGGTAATCGAGTTATTGACCCGGACGCTGGTCTCCGACGGCTGCAATTGGATAACTACCTGGCCTGGCTGAACCAGGGCGTTCACCTTCTGCGATGACGCCGAACCGGGATCAGGATTGACCACCGTCACCGGGTAAGTGCCCGGCGTGTATTCCGTGACCTTGGCCACAAGTTGTGTGCCGGATAAATAACTGGTCGGAACCGGGACACCGTTCCATAGAATTTGCGCGCCATAAACAAAAGCTGATCCATTCACCACAATTTGGGCTACGCCCTCAGAAAAGGAACCAGGCGTAATCGTAGTGACGATCGGGATTGGATTGAGAACGGCAACGTTATAACTGCCCTTGGAAGGGTATATTTCGGAGGAGCTTTCAACCGTCACCTGGTTATTGGGCAACGGAACGACGGCAGGCGCGGTGTAGAGGCCAGTGCTGGAGACGGTTCCGATATCGCTGTTGCCGCCGGGAACGCCGTTCACCGACCACGTAACCGGCGCTTCTGTTTTTAACTGCATGGTTTGGGTGACGCGAAGATTATTGCCGCCCGCGGAGATGGCGGATAGCTTTTCTATCTGAGCTTCGTTGAGACTGAAACCGCAACCAGCAGAGACTGCGCTGACGGCCGCCAGGCACAGCACAGCTGTAGAGCTCTGCCATTTGGTTGATAAGTTGGCTGTCCACATACGAGCTCCGCACCTTGACCGAACTAAGCTGGGAAGATTGACCGCCGGGAAGCGCGATGCTTGCCGTAGTGACAGCCTTGAAAGTACCCAAGCCCGGCCCTCAGGGGAACGGTACTTTCGAGGTACTTTGTGGGCTTCTCATCTGGCGCGGTGCTGGTAGTTCAGCACGCTCGCTTACGGGCTCAAAGTGATGCTAGCCGCTGTTTTGGTGGAGAAATGAGGTATCTTCACTGCTGTCAATGGCTATGCGAAGTTTGGTAACTCACTATGTGTCAGCTAATAAGCGGATGCATCATTGGCTTACGAGTTATCGTCGCGAGTTACCACGAGGCGCTTTCGCTGGGGTGTGATTTTCTTAATTTTCGCGGAGGGATGGGTGCCACGTCTATGGTGCTCGGGGATCAACCATCGATATCCCAGCCCTGCCGAGTTGGCCTGAGGTTTAGCGGTCGGCCCTACTGGGCCTTGGCGAACGGAGGGACTACGGTGTCAGCGATTTTCGCGTCCGGCGTACTGCGGCATTTGCAGAGAATGGCGACGGATACGCATATTCTGACGAAAGCGCCCAGGAGTAGGCGGACAAGAAAGAATATCTAAAGATAACTATTATTTCTCTAGGCCCGGAAGGAAATATGCGGGCGCGGACCAGGCAAGGCGATGACCCAGGCCTAGGAAGAAAACAATTGGGTCAGGTTGCTGAGGCTGAGCAGTTCTTTTACCCGAGAGGACAAATTCACCAGTTCCAACTTGCAGTAGCCCTCTTTGAGAGCTGAGACCTTGAGCCCTACCAGCGTTCCCAGGCCAGAGCTATCCACGTAGCTGACATCGGTGAGGTCGAGCACGATGTGACCACCCAGGGGTATGAGCGGCTTCACCACTTCCTTGACCTGAGCCGAGGTTTCGCTCACCACCTTGCCATGGCACAAGATCGTAGTGATTGGACCGGTGGTCTCATCCCCTGATTTCTGGATTTCGTAATGGAAGACAGCCGGTGTCGTGGGCATTTGCTCTCCTTTTTGGACCAAACCTTGCGCCATACTATTCTCCAAGGCTGATCTCCTTCATTAAAATCTGGTTACCCGCCAGAATGATCCGAGGTGGGTGGGCAAAGCTCGCCTCATCAAATCGTTGTAAAGCACATCTTCCCGAATCCAGCCAACCGTAAAGCCACTCTTCCCTTCTGAGTAAAACAGGCAACGAGTTGTCGATAGGCAGACTTGTCGTCGTTGTCTGCTCTTGATCTTTCCTTGCTGTGGGTTTCTCTTGCCAGAAGACGACACCACCCCCGAGCAGTTGCGCGAGCGTCTTCGGATGGTCGAGGAGTCCTTGCGCAGGAGTGAACGGCTTGCAATTGCCGGTCGATTTGCAGGCGCCATTGTCCATGAGGTGAACAACCCGCTGGAAGCTCTTGCCAACCTGATCTATCTCACCAAGCGGGAGGCGCACCGCCCAGACATCGTACGGAAAAATATGCTGGTAGCGGAGACGCAGCTGAATCGCCTGGCAGAGATCACCCGAAAGACTCTCTCGTTTTATCGCGAACAGAGCGAACCGAAGCAGTTCGACCTGGTAGAGATCGCCGAATCCGCCTTGCGTATTCACGCCCACCGGCTCTCTGCGGGATCGATCAATCTGCGCAAAGAGTTGCCAGACCAGCTGATGGTGAAAGCGCTGGGCGGCGAGTTGTTGCAGGTCTTTTCAAATTTTATTTTGAATGCTTTGGATGCGCTGCCGGCCAAGGATGCGGTGCTTTGCCTGCGCATGCGCGCTGATAAGGAACGAGCCTATATCACCTTCTCTGACAACGGACATGGAATCCATCCCTCCATCCGGAAAGGCCTGTTCGAGCCGTACGTCACCAACAAGAGTTCGGGCACCGGGGTCGGCCTGTGGCTTTCCAAACGAATCCTTGACAAGCATCAGGGCACCATTCGCTTCCGCAGTTCTCATAAGCCGGGAAAAAGTGGAACTACTTTTCGCGTCTCGTTGCCTCTTGGCCTCAAGCCTTAGAGGCGGGTGAAAGCTCGCAATTCTGCCTGATCGACGCTGAGCAAATACGCACCTTGCCACAGAGGTGTCGAGGAAGTGCCATGCACTCGCAGACATTGCCTTGTATGCTATTGCACTGTAAGCCTCTAAAAATATGCAGAGGGCAAAAGAGGTCAACATGAAAGATGGCCCGGTCCGCGTAGGCATCATTGGTTCGCAATTCCAGGCGGATTGCCACGCAGCCGCGATCAGCATGATCGAGGACGACATGACGGTTGCGGCGGTGGCTTCTCCCACGGCTGCACACGCACAAGGTCTCGCCGATCGCTACCAGATTCCGCGGGTTTATACCGATTACAAAGAGCTGGCGAAAGACCCTGATGTTGAGGCGGTCACCATTACCGCTCCCAACGCATTGCATTGCGAAATGACCGTCGCCATGGCGCGAGCAGGTAAGCATGTTATCTGCGAGAAGCCGCTCTGTGTCACACCGGCCGAGGCTGACACGATGATCGAGGCCTGCCGCGCCAACGGTGTGCTGCTGCTCTATGCCGAAGAGCTTTTCTTTACCCCCAAGTACCGCAAGGCGAAAGAAATGGCAGACTCTGGCGCCTTTGGCAAAGTGCACCTGGTTAAACAAAGCGAAAAGCACTTCGGTCCGCACGCCGAGTGGTTCTGGGATGTGAAAAAAGCCGGGGGCGGTGCGCTGCTCGACCTCGGATCCCACGGAATCGGGTTCGCGTGGTGGTTCCTGGGGCGCCCCAAAATGCTGAGCGCCTTTGCGCACGTGGGCACGTACGTCCATGGTGACAAGACACAGCTGGATGACGAAGCCGTGACCGTCATCGAGTTTGAAGGCAACGCCTTCAGCATCATCGAGAACAGCTGGGCTCGCCGGGGCGGCATGGATGATCGCATCGAGATCTACGGTGAGGGCGGCCTGACCATTGCCAACCTGCATATGGGTAATGCGCTCCAGACGTACAGTGAACACGGTTTCGCCTACGCCGTTGAAAAGGCGCCCACGACCACTGGCTGGACCTATCCCGTCTTCGAGGAGCTGTGGAATTATGGCTTCCCGCAGGAGATGCGCCACTTTGCCCGCGCCATCCGCGGATTGGAGGCCCCGCAGGCGACCGGGGAAGACGGCAAGGTTGTGCTGGAGGCGATCTTCGCCGCCTACGCTTCCGCTGGCTTGGGGCGAAAGGTGAGCTTGCCTTACCAGACAACGGCACAACGTCCGGTCGATGAGTGGCTCAACAGGAGGCACGCTTGAGCCGGATTCCCATGCTGGAGAATATTCTTGGACAGCCCGCTTCTCATCGCGGCCTGCTGACGCTTCACCAAGGCAATGCAACGCTGCGCGCGTGCGCGGAGAAAATTCGAAAAGCCCAGGGGCGGATTATCTTCAGCGCCATGGGCGGCTCGTTATTTGCCGCATTGCCCGCGGTAAGCCGGCTAACGCAGCAGGGTTATCCGGTGCAGGTGACGGAGAGCGCCGAGCTGCTGCACTACGGCAGCGCTACTCTGCGCGCGGGCGACGTTGGCGTAGTGGTTTCGCGCTCCGGCGGATCGATCGAGCCGGTACTTCTGGCGGAGAAAATGCGCCAGGCCGGCATGACCGTCGTGGGAATCACAAATGTACCAGGCTCCGAGCTCGAAAAGATCGCGGATATCACTCTGCCGATCGGCTGCCAGGCGGACAAGCTTATTGCGGTGCAGACGTACACCGGGACCGTGCTCGCGCTGCTGCTGCTGGCAGAGGAGGTGCTGTCCGGGGAAAGCACAAAGCTCTCCGAGCAGTGCGTCGCTGCGCTGCCATTGCTCTCGGCGTATATCGACGAATGCCTGCGGGCAAGCGAAGGTTGGCAGGACTGGCTCATGGGCGGCCCGCTCTATCTGCTGGGCCGGGGACCCGCTCTCGCATCAGTCAACGAAGGTGCCCTGCTCCTGCACGAAACGGCTAAGACGGCCGCTGTGGGTATGTCCTCAGGGCAGTTTCGGCACGGGCCGGCTGAAATTCTTTCAGCTGATTTCCGCGCCGTGGTCTTCGGTTCGCCGCCGATCACGCGGTCGCTCGACCGATCGCTGGCGGACGATCTCTTCTCAGCCGGCGCGCAGGCCCGCTGGATCGGACCTGCGGCGTTGGTGGATGATGGCCGCAAACACGCGCCGTCGCTGGTTCCGTGGCCAGAGATCGCGGACGTGCTGGCGCCGCTCTTCGAAATCGTTCCGCTGCAAGCGGCGGCGTACCGGCTCGCCTTGTGGCGGGGTATCACTCCCGGCGACTTTCGTTTCGTCACTGAGGTCACTGCCTCAGAGTCGGGCTTTCTCACATCCAAATAACGCGATCAAACTCGCAGGGAAGAGATGAGATCATTTACACGCCGTAGTGTGATCAAGGGAGCGCTCGTCTGGTCGGCAAGCGCTGCCTTCGCGATAGAGCCTCCGCGGGCTACCTTTCCGGTTGACCCACGCGCACGTATTGCGGTGGCGACTTATCCTTTCCGGGAAACGATCATCGCGCCTGGAAATCAAGACCGGAACCCCAAAAAGCCCGGTATGGACCTGGCCAAATTCGCACGTTTTGTGCGGACGGACTTTGGGGTGCGCGGGATAGAACCGCTGGACTCTCACTTTCCTTCGACGGAAGAAAACGAGGTACGCCAGCTGCGCGCGGCCTTCGACGCTGCGGGCGTGCACACGGTGAACATCCCGGTCGATGAAAAAGTTGAACTGTGTAGCGACGATGAGGCCAAGCGCAATGCCGGCAACGCGCGCTACCGGCATTGGGTCGATGTCGCGGTGCTGCTTGGCTCACCCAGCATTCGCGTCTGGATACCGAAGTGCTCCAATTTTTCTGATCTTCCCCGCGCTGTCCGGGCGCTCAAGCCGACGGTTGACTACGCAGCCACACGCAATATCGTTGTCAATCTTGAAAATGACAATCCCGTTTTCGCTTCTGCGGCGCGTAGCGTCGCGGCTATCAAGCTGGCGAATAGTCCTTATTTGAGGGCGCTTCCCGATTTTGGCAATGGGCTCAGTGGGGGCGACGAACGCTTCAATGCGCAGAACGTGAAAGATATGTTTGCGTACGCCTGGAATATCGCCCATGTCAAAGACGCTATCTCCGATCACGGTCAGCGGAAAACAGCGTCGCTGGCGGAGCTGTTTGGCATTGCCAAAGCTTCGGGCTACCGAGGTTATTATTCGATGGAGTCGGACTCGGATGTCGACCCATTTGTCGACACCAGGCATTTAATTGAGCAGAGTCTTCGCCTCATCTGAGGGGCTCTGGAGTCAGAACCTTTGCGAGAACCCTAGAAAGAAACCGCAGTTTTTCTGAATTTGCTTTGTGATCCGCATAAACAAAGCGTCTTTGAGAATCTAGATTTTGGCGTACAGCAGTAGCGGCTACTGTATAGCTACAGAACCCGCCCTCGCAATTACAGGGCGCTGCAGTGGCTCAGGTTCATAGCCCTGCGGACGACGCCCTCTTGGAGAAAGCTCGATAAAGGCGGTATGCACGTCGCCATGTGCATCAATCTGCCCAGTAGCCTCGTTATAGTCAACCGCGTCAGCGTGTAGAACCATCGGACTTGTAACACACTCGTTACCTTGAGGCGGGCAAGTGGTCATCCTTACTTCAACATTTCCTGTTAGTTGAAGGACAGAGCTCGATAGAACGCGCTGCGCACTGGTTGCGGTCAACTCGAACTCAACTCTGTGGCCTTGGGGAAAAGAGAACGCGAAGTGAAGTCTCTCTGGCTGTGATCTGCTCTCTTGGCATACTGCTCTAGAAGCTAACGGCGAAAGCTGGCATGCGACCGCAACGCTCAGTATCAGGAGTTTCTTAAAATAGCTCCTCGCGTGAAAGCATCCTATTTTGCACTCAACCAAGAGTTTACGCCGCTCTTTCAACATCCATAACCCGCGTTGCATGTCTTTTTGACTGTCCCTGACCCGCCCGCGTCAACGGAGATCCGGACTTTTGAAAACATTCGCCTCATCTTCTCCCGTACGTTCGGGTGGACCGCACCGCCCATGACTGTTTCGGTCGCAATGGCAGAGTTGCTTGTGGTTAAGCCCTAGTCACCCAGACTGAAGGCTAACAACTCGCCGGAATAGCCTTGGCCTCCGATGGCGACAACGATGTACTGCTTGCCATTGAGCATGTAGGTCATGGGCGAACCGGTTTGTCCGGATGGCATGTACACGGCGCCCGCGTCCTTGCCGGTCGCCTTGTCGTAAGCACGCAACAGTGCGCCCTGCCGGCCTGCTGCATTGGTAAAGATCCCGCCTTCTCCCGCGATCACCAGCGTCTTGGTCGTCAATACACCAATGATTCCCGGACGCCCTGTACGCGGGATATTCAGCCCCTTCAGCACAGGACTGTTGCGAATCTCGTCCGGCGTTTCTCCGTGGGCCACTTGCCAGACGATCTCCCCCGTGTCGAGATTGATCGCGCTAATCCTCCCATAGGGCGGCCTCACAAGGGGCAGCCCTTGTACCGTAAGACGATGGAAAGCGCGCCCGCTTTCATGAATCGTACCCACGAAGTACTTCACGTCTGAATTACTGGATTCGGCTGGAACCAGACCCAGGCTGCCCGCGACCCGCTGAGAAAAAACGTAATAGATGTGCGTTTGCGGATCGAACGAACCGCCTGCCCAGTTCGTTCCGCCATTGGGGTAACCGACGATCAGAGTACCCAGCGGCCCATTGACGTTGCTTACAACGGGGGGCGTGAAGACAGGCCCCAGCTTATATCGCGAGACTAATTTGATCGCCTGTGCTCTTAGCTCGGGCGTGAAGTCAATCAGATCGTCTATGGTGGAGCCGTTCCAGTCATAAAACGGCGGCTTGGTGGGAATCGGTTGCGTGGGCGAATACCATTCGCCGGGCACGTCACCCTGCGGTGCTGGCCGCTCCACGAAGGGCCAGACCGGTTCGCCGGTCACACGATTGAGCACGTAGAGAATGGATTGTTTTGTTGCTTGCGCCAGCGCTTTGACCGGCTTGCCATTGACCGTGATGTTCACCAGAACCGGAGCGCATGGGATATCAAAGTCCCATATGCCATGATGAACGAGCTGGTAGTGCCACTTGCGTTGCCCCGTCTTGAGGTCGACGGCGACCAGGCTCTCTGCAAACAACGCACTTCCCGGGCGATCACCGCCATACGAATCCTGGGTCGGCGACTCCACCGGAAGATACGCCATGCCCAGCTCTTCATCTACGCTGATTTGTGCCCAGACGCCGGTGTTTCCGGTGTACTCGGCGGAGCCTTTCTCCCAAGTGTCGTAACCGAATTCCCCCCGCCGCGGCACGGTGTGGAATATCCAGAGGCGTTTGCCGGTCTTCACATCAAAGCCGCGCACATAACCTTTTACGTTGGTCTTGCTCCTCGGCTGTTCGCCGGAGCGATGAGCGGCGCCGACGATGATCGTGTCGCCAGCTACGATCGGCGTGGAATGCAGCCCGATGTCCGCAGTGACCAGGTCCATCTCCTGATCGTCGTCCAGGCGAAGGTCGACCACACCATCCTTACCGAAGGTGGGTATCGGAATACCCGTTTTCGCATCCAGCGCAATCAGGCGATAGCCGGGTGTGACGTAGAGAATTCGCTCATCCTTGCCGTCAGTCCAGTAGGCGACACCGTGGCCAGAAAGCCGTCGCGGAGCCGATGCGCCGCGCGCACCTTCGTGCTCGGAATGCATCCACAGCAGCTCACCGGTCGCGGCATCCAGCGCCACCACGGCACGCCGCGATCCTGCGGTGGTGTACAGGACGCCGTTGGCCATCAGCGGGGTCGACTCGAATCGATATTCCGGCTCGGGTCCGAAGTTGTCCGTTTTGAGGGTCCAGACAATTTGCAGTTTATTGAAGTTAGAAGCGTTGATCTGATCGAGCGCCGAATAGCGCGTGTTGCCGAGATCTCCGCCGTACGTCCGCCACTCCCCACCCGGTGCTCCAGTCTGCGCGGATAAAGGAAGCGCTGCCAGGAGACACATGCTGAGAATCGCTCTATCGCAATGCATGTTTCTCCATGACTAGAAATAGATAACAGCCGATGCCTACCAGGAGCCAAAAACCAACCGCGATCAGCGGTGCGTTGAAACTTCCTGTCCTTTGTATCAGGATCCCGGTGATCCAGGGGGCAGCGATGCCGGCGACGTTGGCTGCGGTGTTCTGTATGCCCGCAACGCGAGCGGAGGCGGAGGCTGGGGTCAACGTCTGGGTGAGCGCCCAATAGTTGGCCGTGGCCAGGCCGAGCCCGCTGAGCGAAAACACGGCCAGGAAAAGAGTGGTTGCAGTGGAATGTGAGAACGCTCCGAAAACCTCGCTGAAGGCCAGCACGAAGCCGACGATGATGAAGGCTTTTCTAACGTTCACTGCGTTACGCCCGCGAGCAATGAGGCGATCGGCAGCCCAGCCCGCCAGGATCGCGATCGTACCCATTCCCGCAAAGGACATGAAGGTGAACCACCCCGAGGCCGCCAACGAAAACCCGTAACGCTCTTTGAAATAGGTGGGCATCCACGTCATGCAGAAATAGACAAAGTACATGTAGCAGAAAGTGGCAATGCAGGTTCCCCACATAAACGGGGCGCTGAGAAGAGCGCTCCAAGAAACTGAGGCGCCCTTTCCCTGCACCGGGGAGCTGCTCCGGTCATCCCTGGCAAGCAAAAGCCACGGAACCAGCCAGGCAAAGCCGAGTGCTCCATTCAGAACGAACATCCATCTCCATCCGTACCCCAGGACGAGATAGGTAGCGATGGGCGCTCCAATCGCCGGACCATACTTGGTTCCGGAAAAATAAACACCGATGGGCAGGCCGCGCTCGTGCTCGGCAAAGTTCTCGCGGATATAACGAATGCTGGCCGGGGCGACAATGGCCTCGCCCGCGCCCAATACGATCCGGATGGCAATCAATCCGTGTAAAGAGCTAACCAGTGCTGTTGCTGCCGAAACTGCGCTCCACACGAAAAGCGCAACGGCATAAGGCCACTTCAGGCCGAAGCGGTCAACCACCCACCCGGCCGGCGTTTGCAGCACAGTGTAGGCCCAGAAAAAGGCCGAGAGCAGAATTCCCGAGGCCTCAGCCGAGAGCGGGAAGTTCATGCGAATGGCAGGGAGTGCGGCAGAGAGATTGATGCGGTCTGTATAAGCGATGATGACGCCCAGGGTCAGGAGCACCACCACCAACCAGCGGGCGCTACGTCGCGCGGGCACGACGACGCTCGCTGTTGTCATAAACCTTAGTAAACCTCGTAGAGCAGGCGGCTATAGTTTTTGTCGGTTAAACTGCCTTCGATGATCGGCCAAAGCTGCTTGTGAAGCTCCGTCGCGACCCATTTCTGCCGCAACGCCTCGCTTGAAAAGGTCAGCACCAACTGGTAATTGGCGCCGGGCGGGGCTGCGCCGCGCAACGTCGACTTCAGTTTCAGCATTTTGAGATCGATATATCCAGGCTGTTGGGCAGCTGCAGGACGGAATTTTTGCTCAAAGAATTCCAGCATCTCCTGCTCCTTAGCCGGATCCACGGCCAGATCGGCATGCAACTGGATGGGCCGGCCATCAGTCGCCCGAGGATCCGCCAGCGCAACCGCAGGAAGGATAGCACCGCCGGCCGCTGCTAGCATTGCTTTCAAACAGCTTCTGCGCTTCATTGGGACAACACCTTCTCAAACTTCGTCATCTTCCCGGTTGATGCGGTGCACCCAGCTCCGTGTCGAGTGCGTCCTTCACAGCGGAAATACCGATAATCATAAGCTCGAGATCGGAGGAGCCGTTGTTGGTGAAGGAGTGCGGCTCGCGGAAGAAGATCGGCACGGCATCGCCTTTTTTGATTGGCTCGGTCTCGTCATTCACTCGAACCTGGCCCCCACCATCCATCACGTAATAGATCTCTTCGACGCCGGTGTGGTAATGCAGCCCCTCGGATGCTCCGGGCGGAATCAGGAGATGGTCCACGTAGGCCCAGTTGGTCTCGAATGTATCCGAATCGAGCGCGCGGCGATATTTCACAGTACCCTGTCCACCGCGATAATTCGCCATCGGCTGCAGCAACGTCTTGTCCAGCCTCATCAGCATGAACTGCGGGATTGCGTCTTTCGTCGCCACCTTGTCGCGTGAGTCGCCCAGGTTGAACGCATCATAATGACCCTT
Source organism: uncultured Acidobacteriaceae bacterium (assembly GCA_963743365.1). GTDB lineage: Bacteria > Acidobacteriota > Terriglobia > Terriglobales > Acidobacteriaceae > PALSA-350. The sequence continues at coordinate 168,022 of CAVUQE010000027.1, read as the reverse complement.
GACCATGGATACGTTGATATTCAGGTAATCGACCAGCTCGTTCGTGGGGTTGTAAATTGCGTGCGAATGACCCTTGCGCTGGGGCGCTCCCGCCGGGCCTTTCACCAGCGAGGTGTGGCTATCAACCGTGAACTCCGCCTCCCCATCGAGGATGGTAAACATCTCTTCGACCGTGTTGTGAAAGTGTTCGGCCACGCCGCCGCCGGGCTGCATCTGGCAACGAAAGAGAAAGTTCAGGTTCACGTCCATCACGCCACCGGCCACCAGCGTCTGGCATTTGCGCAAGCCGACGCTGCCGTGGGAATGAGCAGGCTCGACTTTGCTCAGATCGGTGTGCCCGATCCTTTGCGCAAGCGGCCTACGCGGAGCAGTCATTTGCGCATAACCGGCTACGGGTAGAAGCAGCAAACACAGGCTCACCGCTTTTCTTATTTTCATGGCTCCTCGCTACCAGTTGGTGATGGAACCATCCGGACGGAAGTAGGTTTGGGCCCGAGCAGTGACTGGTTCGGTAATTTCGGCGATCTGGGTAAGCTGCTTGTAGTCCAACTCCACGCCCAGGCCCGGCCGATCATTGGGATACAGTTTGCCGTCTTTGAAATCCAGGCAGACGGGGAGATGGGGCAGAGTGCGGCCCTGGAAGTTGTATTCCATGAGAAGCGGCCCGGAGAATGTACCCAGGCAGTTGACCAGGGCAGCCGTGGCGATGGGGCCGGTGAAATGAGGCACGATGCCGACGAAGTGGGTTTCGCAGATCGCGGCAATCTTCATCATTTCTGTAATGCCACCCACGTTGGGCAGAGTGGCCCGCACAAAATCGATGGAGTGTTCTTCGACCAGGCGATTGAAGTCCCAGCGGTTTCCCCATTCTTCGCCGGCGGCCAGGGGAACATTCACTTTGCTACGCAAAATGGGAAGGTCTTGCTGAAACGCCTCAGTCCGCACTGGATCTTCCACAAAGAACGGAGCCAGGTCTTCGATCGAGTTGCAGCCGCGAATGGCGTCGGGCAGATCGAAGCGCTGGTGGAAATCGATGCACCAGTCGCCGTCTTTGCCCACGCCTTCTCGCACCTGCATGCATTCCTCGCGCATGTGGGTAATGCGCTCCCGGGTGTTATAGGTGCCGTTTGCCGGCGCCTCCGACGCGCCAAATCGAAAGGCGCGATAGCCGGCTTCTATGGTCAGCCGGGCGCGATCCTTGAGGCTGGTTTCATGCGTAACACCCGGAATGATCCCGGCCGTGTTATAGCACTCGACATAGTTACGAACCATGCCCTCTAGTAGTTGATGGACAGGCTGACCCTGCACCTTGCCCTTGATGTCCCATAAAGCCAGGTCGAGAGCGCCGATGGCGTCAGTTCTCTCCCGCCCGGCGGGATAGAAGAAGGCGCGATTCATGTCCTGCCACAGACGCTCGATATATTGCGGGTCCCGCCCAATCAGCCTCCCGGCAGACTGCGACAACGTATCTTTCATGCCACCCTCGCCGATGCCGGTGATGCCCGCGTCGGTCTCGATGGTCACCACCACATCGCTCTGGTTGAATAGCGGGTTGGGATGCGGGGGTAGATAGGCTCGCACCCGTGTGATCTTCATCTTGGGGAGAGGAACGGCATAGGCGGGCAGTGCGCGTACTCCGCCGGCAATTGCTGTGGCGGCCAGGGAACGGAGGAAATCTCTTCTTTGCATGACGTGACATCTCCTTCAACCTTCGATAAACGTTTTGCAAGCTGGAGAAAACTGCCGAACAACGACTGTCCGCAACTTACTTAGCCGTTCCGATACGCACGCACCGCAGCCACCAGTGCTTGCGCCTTGCCTTCAACAGTCCGAGCATCATCTCCGGGTTTGTAAATGGACGAGCCGACGCCCAGACCAAGGGCCCCTGCAGCCATCCATGGTGCGACCTGATGCTCATCCACTCCGCCCACAGGTATGACGATGGCCGATTTCGGAAGCACCGCACGCATGGCCTTGAGCATAGGGGGACCCAAAACCTCGGCGGGGAAGAGCTTGAGCGCATCGGCGCCGGCTTGCAACAATGCGAAGGCCTCGGTCGGGTTGAAAAAGCCAGGTATGGCAAAGAGACCAGCCTGCTTGGCGATACGCACAATCGCGGTGTCCGCGTGCGGAGTGACAATCAGCCGGCCACCGGCCGCCGCCACTTCCCCAACCTGCGATGGCTCGGTCAAGGTACCCGCCCCGATCAGCATCCGGTTGCCGAAACTTCGCGACAAGATGGAGATGCTCTCCAACGGGCTGGGCGAATTGAGAGGAACCTCAACAACGCAGACACCCGCGTTTTCCAATGCCGAGCAGATCGATTCTGCTTCAGCCGGCTGAACGCCCCGCAAGATGGCCACCAGGGGGCAGCGTTCGAGCCATGCCCTTACGTCCAATTGAGCCTCCTGCCAATGGCCGCCAGCCCGAGTGCCGCCGCATCCTCGTCCTCCACCTTCGCAGCACCTCCACAGGCCTCGATGGCCTGTGCATAGAGTTCACAGAGCATCGCCGTGCCGACCAAGTGAACGATGTCTCGACCAACCAGCGCCGCGCGCACCTCGTGCCCGATCAACAAACCCGAGAGATAAGAAGCCGAAGCTTCTTCCTTGAGCTGGCCCATCAAGGCGAGTGTGCGCACGCCAAAAAGATGGTGAAGCAAACCACCCGGATCCGCGGAACGAGTCACACCATCATGAAATGCAGTCTTGTCGACGGCGGCGTTGCTGGTCATCATGCGTCCCAAGATGGTGCATTTACGCACGGCACTATAGATTTCGCCGGTCATGCAGGTGGTGAAACTTTTGATCTTGCGTTCGCTCAGTTGAATCCACTTGGAGTGGGTTCCAGGAAAGCAAACCAAGCCGGCCCCTCCATAAGCGTCGAGCATGCCCATAGCCGCAGTCTCTTCACCACGCATCAGCTCGGGCACGCCCGCCGCGTCTGGTCCTATGACCCCCGGAACCAACCACACTTCAGCTCCGGAGAACGGTATTCGCACCACGGCGCTGGCAAGATCCGATATGCCGACCGGGCAAGGAAGGTATTCCGCTTCGACCCAGCCCTGTCGACTGCCGATCATTCCGCATAGCAGGACCTTCTTCTCACCTTCTGCCAGCCAGGGGCCAATCTCGGTCCGTAAGAATTCTTCAAAATTTCCATTGCCGACACGCAGAATCCCTTGCGGGGAGGAGCGCCTTGCCAAAACTGCTCCCTCTGCATTGAGCCGAAACGCACGGAAATTGCTGGTACCCCAATCCACTGCAATCAAGGCCTATGCTCCTGGCGGCATTTCTTTCCTGACCGGATGGAACCATTTTGTCAGATGTGGTGCTACGTACCGCAATGAGTACGTCAGACACCCATCTCACCCCCGGCGTCTTTCCCTGCTTCGCCGCATGGAACTGATCCCGGAAGAAGCCTACTTGGCCGCATAATCCTTGGTCTGTTTGGTGCCTGAGTTGTAGACGGTGAAGCTGCCCTTGGGACTCGCGGTCAGGACAAAATAGTTCCCCTGCTCGGACCCCTGAGGATTGGCGATATATTCGGCAGCCGTGTTATGCTCCGCTGCTCCTTTCTCTGAGTAATGAAGCTGCCATAGAGTTTCCAGGCCCGGAGACTTCAGGATCTCAGCGATCACCTCCGGTGCGCCTCCCTTGGTTGCTGCGTTGTTCATGATAGCTACCCTGGGGTGGATGCCGTAGATCAGCGCATGGCTCGAGCTCGCATTCAGGCCATGGTGCGAAACGACCAGGATGTCGACGCTTCCCAGCCGATTCACCGGGCACATGAACAACATCTCCTTGTCCCAGGTGAGGTCGCCGAGATCAAGGATTTTGAGTTTTCCGAAATTGATGAGCACGCCCAAGGAGTGGGAATTCTCGCTGCGATCCGTCGGCTTGGTTTCGGGCACGCTGCAGTATTGATTCGTCTCCCCGCCTCCGGGCAACGAATGATCGATCACATTGCCGTCACTGCTAATCACCGTGACCTTCATACCGGTGATGGGCAACACCTCACCAGGATGCGCGACCATGTGCTTGTACTTTCCCGTGGCCAGCACCTGCTGGTAAGCAGCGTAGATTGCCAGCGTTTTGTTCCCGGGCTTGGTATCGATGTTGGCTCCGTGATCGATGAAGGTTCCTACAGGGATCCTGTCGACCAACTGGGGGATGCCACCGCTGTGGTCATCGTGATAGTGCGTCAACAATACGTAGTCGATCTTGCTGATACCGGCGCTCTTGGTTGCAGCAAGAATCCGGTCAGCATCGCGGCCATCGTTGTCGGGCCAGCCTGTGTCGATGAGCAGAGACTGACCGGTCGGGGTTACGAAAAGTGTGGATTGGCCCCCTTCAACATCGATGAAGTAGACCCGAAGATCTCGCTTGGCCGCTCGTGCCGGCAGGCCTGCCAGGAGTCCGATTGAAAGAGCGAGCAGGACAGCGGCTAATTTTTTCCTTCGTAGGAGATGAGTCATTTCTGCTTCCTTGCTTCCTCAAGATTGCATTCTTTGCTTACCTGGTTCTGCAGCAGGGAAGCCCATATCCCATCCTCACCACGATTCCTGGCAGAGGATGGGACACCTTTTTCGCAGCCTTCTCAGGCTAGAACTGGAACCGGAGAGAGGCCTGCAAGTTGCGAGCGTTGCCGACAATCGACGTGATCTGACCCACCTGCGCATTTCCGATGGTGGCATTCGGATAGCTAAACTGCGGATGGTTGAAGACGTTAAACGCTTCGAAACGGAACTGGAGCGTCATCTGTTCATGAATGGAGAAGTTCTTGAAGAGCGACTCGTCAAGATTTGTGCGGCCCGGGCCGACCAATGAGTTACGACTGGCATCGCCGTACGTGTAAGGCGCCGGAGTGCTATACGCCGATGGGCTGAACCAGTGCAAAAGAGTTTTTGGATAGGTGACAGGACCGTTGACGTTAGGACGGCTCGATGTACCGGTGTTGGTCGTAGATGTCTGCAAGACCGGTGAGAACCAAAGACCGCTCTGCGTGAACAAAATCCCATTGTTCTGCCAGCCGCCGAAAATTAAATCGGACACACGGCCATTGTTCATCCACTTTTGGCCCTTGCCGAAGGGAAAAGCCCATAGATAGCTGAGCGTCAAACGCTGGCGCTGGTCGATGATTGAGTTGCTGACCTCATGCGGAAAACGGGGATCCTGGGGATTTGGCCCGGCATCGCCGCCACCGAATTCCAACGGCACATCGTCGATGGCATGAGAGTAGGCGTAGCCGAGCAACGCAGTCACTCCGTGGCTCAAGCGTTTGTCGGCGGTAAACTGAAAGGCAAAATATTCCGCAAAGCCATCCGATATGTAGTAATCGACGTCGCTCTGCGCTGGGTCTATGGCGTACAGCGGGCGCCGTGACACGGTTGAAGTAGACCCTGGAATCGGCTGGTTGGCGTTCCAGGTATCTTGCAAGTGACGTCCCAGGTTGCCCACCCCGACGAACTTCAACACCATGTCCCAGGGAACAATCTCTTGTTCCACACCTGCATTGAACTGCTCCGCGTAGGAAGGACGGAAGTTCGGGGCTACTCCGTACCCTACTCCATTTGGAGTAGGCGGGATGATGATTGGCTGCAAAGGTGGAAAGCCTTCGCTTACTGTCGGGCCCACATTGACGTCTCCGGGCGTGATCTGCAACGTCAGGCCAAAAGGAAGATTACGCGCCAGGCGCATATTGCCCGCCTCACTGCCGGAGGCGTTGTAGAACAGGCCGACGCCTCCGCGAAACACTGTGTGCGGCAGCATCTGGTAGGCAAATCCCAGGCGCGGGCCAAAGTTCGGCCAGTACTTCAGCACTCCAGCATTCACACCAACCCCGTCTATGCCAGCGACAAGATACGCTCCCGTCGCAACGTCAAAATTTGACCAACGGTTAAACACTTCATCGGGCGGGCTGAAATAATCCCAGCGCAAGCCATAGTTCAGGGTCAGGTTTTTTGTGGCTCGCCAGTCATCGGCAAAGTACATGCCGAACTCATTCAACCGGATCCCGGGGAATTGATAGTTGTAGTCGTGTGCGTCAAGGGTGGGAAAGCCAAGAATGAAGCTCGCCGCGGCATCGCCACCCTTACCGGCCGGCTCGCGCGAATCCGTAAACGCCGGTGAAAAATTGAAGCGGCCATTGCCTTCGTTGGTCTGGTAAATCGTAAGCTGCCGCCGCCTGAAGTCAGCGCCAATCTTGAACGTGTGTGTGCCCTTGGTCCAGGTCAGATTGTCAAGCTCCTGAAACGTATTCTCCCGGCGATACAACGGCAGAGAGCGGGTCTGGCCGACACCGAGATAGTTGGATGGTGAAAAGATGGGCAGGTTTTGCTCGCGCGGGGTGACATTCGAATTTGGTACTCCCAACTCGTTGCCGAGTCCGGCGCCGGCGGCGAAATTGATGGGCACGTAGTCCAGGACGTAGCGGTTGAAACCAACCCGAAAGTCGTTCAGGAGCGTTGGAGTAAAGAGGTGTACATAACTTGTAGCCACATGCTGGGTAGGCTGGAATGAGGTACCGGCAAAGGAGGCCTCATCACTGAGACTCACCGGCGTGGAGATCCCGGGGATCGTGGATTGCACATAGGTGCTGGGTGAAATGGTAGTCGTGTCCTGAATCGACCAGCGCGCGAACACAGAATCTTTGGCCGTAATCTGTTCGTCGATCCGAACATCACCCTGATCATAATTCTGCGGCTGGATCCGAGGCATCGCGTAGTTATTAAGCCGCGCAGTGCTGGTCGGAATCGGGTAAGCATTGATCATCTTGTAAGCAATGGGATCAAAGCGATCGGGGGGAATGATGTTATTTGGGAATGGCGTACGCGAGAACCCGCTCGGTGAAGCGGGATTCGCTACGGTCGTCAGCGGATCGTAAATGAGGGTGTTCGGCAGAAGCTCGCCAAAGTCTCCCTGCCGCATGCGCATGGTAGGAATATTGCCCCGCTCGAATATCTGCGTGCTGCTGCGAAAACCCTCGTAGTCGATAAAAAAGAACGTCTTATCTTTGCCGTTGTAGAGCTTTGGGATAACCACGGGGCCGCCGAAAGAGCCGCCGAATTGATTCAATCGGAAAGTGGGGAAAGCGGTACCCGCAGTATTGAAGTAGGTACGCGCATCTACATCCGAGTTGCGCAGGAACTCGAAGAGGCTGCCATGCAACTGATTCGTCCCGGATTTGGACACGACATCAATCACCGCGCCCGAGTTTCGGCCAACGTCGGCGCTGTAGAGGTTGGTCTGGATCTTGAACTCGCGCACCGCATCGATGGCGGGTCGAAGGGTGATGGAAAGCGTGAGGCGCTCATTGTTATCGATGCCGTCATAAAGAAAGTTGTTGTCGCCTTCGCGGTTACCGTTGGAAAAGATCTCGTTGCCGGCGCGGCGGTCGTCAGGCCGTGTGCCGCCCATGATGGTTCCAGAAGCAGATTCCCCTACGCCGTTCACTCCGGGACTCAACGTCGCCAGCTGAACAAAGTTGCGACCATTCAGCGGCAGCTCATTCACCAACTGGCGGTTAATCACGGTTCCCACCGATGAAGACTCGGCTTCGAGAAGGGGTGGATGGCCCGTGACGTTCACCGTTTCGGCCGTCTGGCCTACCTTCAGTGTGAGGTCGACACGAGCCTGCTGGTTGATCTGGAGAATTATGCCGGTCTGCTCCAGCTTACTGAAACCCGGCGCTTCCGCGGTCAGGGTGTAGTTACCTGGGGGAAGCGAGGAAATCACATAGTCCCCGCCCTTGCCGCTGGGTACGGTGTGAGCGATGGAGGTCTCGATGTTGGTGGCTGTTACGGTCGCATTGGGGACCGCCGCGCCGGAAGCATCGAGGACGTTTCCGCTCAGTTCCGCGGAAGCGATCTGCGCCGGGCACCGCAAGCACGCCACCGAGATTGCCGCCATAAAACAAAGCATTTTCGCCCACCAAACCAAACTTTGCGTTCTCTGTTTTTTAAGCACGGCTCCAGCCTCCTGAATTCTTGCGCTGAAACCTATATCACCGTGAATGAACGAAGCGCAACATTTTTTGAAATACAGTTTCGAAATACTGAGGAAAAGCTGACAAGTTGGTCCTAATTCCGCTATTATCTGCGCATTGCGTGGTTGCGCGGCACCCCAGGCTTGCGCTGCCGCCCACCGGTTCCGCTATCATGAAGTCATTAGAGCCTTTATGTTGAAAACCAAGACCGCTCGCCCGGCAAAGGCTGGGACTTCCAACCTGATAAAGGCCGAAACGGCAAAAGAGGTGCGCGGCGGAGATCAGTACTTCTCGCGTGCTGTGGGCAAGGCGCTGGAGGTTCTGGAATTCCTTCAGGCAGAGCTGAAGCCTCTGTCGATGAACGAGATTGCCCAGCGGATCCAACTCTCAAAAACGTCCGCGTTTCGGATTCTGCGCACGCTTGAAACGCTGGGCTGCGTAACCGTCGACGGGCGCGGCCAATACGCGCTGGCCCCTGGAATCCACGCGGTTACCCCTACGCAATGGTTGGGCAAACTGCATCGTGTCGGCTTACCTTACCTTGAATCGCTCAGCCGCGAACTCGCCGAAACCTCTACCCTGGCCGCGTTATTCGAAAATCGCGTTGAGGCGATCGCCGTGGTCGAAAGCCCCCACGTGATCCGGATGAGCAATGTAGTCGGGCACATCCTGCCTCCCAATGCCAGCTCTTTGGGTAAGGCCATCACGGCGTTTCAACCGCAGGAGCAGCGGGAGAAGCTGTTACGCAGCTTTGGGACCTATCGCTTCACCACGCACACCATCACCGATCGCAGAGAATTAAGCCAGGAGTACGAGGGAATACGGCAGCAGAAATATGCCATTGACCGCGAGGAGTGCGCTTATGACGGCATCTGCTTCTCCGTACCTGTTTTTGGGCCGAATGGACAGGTCTCCGCGGCGATCAGCTCCTCGATGCCCAAGACCAGGCTCCGTGACACAGCGCACGAGGAGTCAATTATTGCCGCGGTCCGCGCGACTGCGGAACAGCTTGCGCTGGATTTACGAAAAGCCTGAGGCGCAGCGGCAAACGGCAATTTCCCCCCAGTCCCCGAACAGCCACTTTGTGAAACCGATAGTTCGAAAAACGGATTCCTATTCCGAATTTCAGCTTGACGCTCTTTTCCTCCGAATATATTCTTGGGCGGCTTAGGATGTGCCCTCTGGCATCCCTGCGAGGAAACGACTATGACGCAACCCATGTACCCGCTCCCGATACTTTGTGCCTTCGCCTTCCTTAGCTTGTCCGGATCGTGGGCGCAAACTCCGTTGGCGGCTAGAATCGGCCACACCGACCCCAGCAAGTACACTCGCAGCCGCTCCCACAATAGCGCAGGCGATATGGCCTGTGAACTCCTGGTGCCGCCTTCCGCGATGGATGTGAACCTCAACTTCATGCACCGCTGCGAAATTATGCCCGGTGGTGGAGTCGGGGCTCACTTCCACAACACCAACGAAGAGATGTTCATTGTTTTCGATGGCCAGGCGGAGTTCACCATCGACGGTCGAACCTCAGTGCTGCAGGGAACCGTGGGAGCGCCCTGCCGGATGGGCCACTCACACGCCATCTACAACCCCTCGGATAAGCCGGTGGAATTTATGAACATCAACGTGGCGCAGATCAAAGGCCATTACGACGCCTTCAATCTTGACGACGCCCGCGTCGGCGTCCCCAAGGATCCCATCCCCACCTTTATGACCATGCATCTGGACAAGAAATTGCTGAAGCCCATCGCGAACTATCGCGGCGGCCAGGGCACGGTGCAATACCGGCGCGCGCTGGACGCGGATGTGTTTCTGACCAACTGGGCGTACGTAGACCATCTGCTCATTCCTCCGGGAGCATCCGAAGGGCTGCATTACCACAAGGGCGTGGAAGAGATTTATTACGTGCTCAACGGCGATGGGCAGGTGCAGGTGAATGGCGAGACCGCAGACATCCATAAGGGAGATGGCGTGCCCATTCGCTTCAACGAAGCGCACTCCTTCGTAAACAACGGCTCAGCCGACCTGGAGCTGATGATCGTCGGGATCTCCGCGCAAAAGAACAACCTCGATACTGAGCTGGGCGCGGTGCCCCGAGCCCATTGATGGACACCCGGCAAGAGAACATTGGAACGTCTATAATGGCCGCTTTGCCGGCAAACATCCGGTTCCACGAGAGGATTCATGACCAAAAGGATTGATACCCATGCCCACCTGGGCGAATGTTGCGTCTTCGGCCTGCTGGCTACGGAGGAAGATATCCTCCGGCGCATGGATGAATGTGGAGTGGACGCCACCATCGTACAGCCGTATCCAGGCGCGACGATCGCTTCCAAGACGCATGACCGCATTGCCGATTTGTGCGCGAGGCATCCGGGCCGTTTTTTTGGTATCGCCAGCGTAACTCCGCACCGGGAGCATGATGCGTATGAACGCGAAATGGAACGCTGCATCAAGGATCTGAAGTTTGTCGGGATCAAGCTGCATACCATCGGCCATGGGGTCAATCCTTTGTCGGAAGACGGGGACTTTGTGTTCGCCACCGCCCACAGGCTTGGCGTTCCGGCAATGGTCCACACCGGCCCTGGAGTTCCCTTCGCACTACCCGCTCTCTGTATCCCCGCCGCACGGAAATATCCCAGTTTGAAGATCATTCTGGCGCATGCCGGCTTCGCTGTCTTCACCGCCGAGGCACAAGTCGCCGCTACGGTCTGCGACAATCTTTATCTGGAAACCTCCTGGTGTATCGGCGAGGACATCCGCTGGATGATCGATACAATTGGACCGGACCGCGTGATGTTGGGAGCAGATTTGCCCAGCAACGTTCCGGTGGAGTTCGCAAAGTACAAGGCGCTCGAGCTCTCACCCGACGTCTACGACAAGGTTCTGGGTGGCACGGCCATCGATGTATTCAAGCTGAAATGGTGAGGTAACGATGTTCGTCCTATTTGTCGACATGCGCGTCAAACCAGGTTCGCAGCAAGCTCTGGAGAAGACCTACACCGAGGTCTTTCGTCCTGCGATTTCCCGCCAGGAAGGATTTCGCGGAGTGGAGCTGCTGCGGCCAAACCAGGAAGGCGGCGAATGGCGGCTACGCATCGCGTTCGAATCGCATGCTTTACAGAAGAAGTGGGTGGCTCTTGATCTTCATCAGGAAGTGTGGCCGCAAATGGAAAGTCATTTTGCGGATTATTCCGTTAACGACTACACGGCGGTTTAAGGAGCCATATGGAACGCAATGTTCCTGAATATGTAAGCGCGTCAGTTCCCATACCGCTTACCGCCAGGGTGCCCTGGTATAAAAGCACCTTCCCTAGCTACTTCGGCATTTTCCTTTTTGTTGGCTACTACCTCAAGCTCTCCGGACCGACGATCGGCTACGCGAGTGTCAGCGTCTCCTTGTTGGGGCTGCTGGTGGCGGGGTTGCTTTGCTTCGGGCTCTACTACTACGTGCCCGCCATGCTGGGCATGCAGACCGGCCGCAACCTCTACGTGGTGGGCTCTTCGACCTTTGGCACCACGGGTGGTTTCCTAATCCCGGGAATCCTGATGGGACTGTTGCAGGTAGGTTGGGTGGCCGTGGACGCAACCCTGGCGTCCCACTTCATCATGCAAGGGCTCAACCAGACATCGAGAACCCTCTACAGCATCATCGTGATCGTCTGGCTTTATAGCCTGGGATGGGTGGCTATCAAAGGCCTCAGCTACGTCAGCGAATTCGCCAAGTTCATGAACTGGGTTCCGTTTGTCATGATGCTGATCGTACTGTGGACCAACCGCGGCGGCATCCCCCATTACCAGCCTCCGCAGCCTGATTCGCTGACGGGATTTCTGAATGCACTCCTGATCACCATCGGCTTCTTCGCTACCGCCGGCGCTGCCGGTACAGATTTCGGAATGAACAACGGGAGCAGGAAGGACGTTATTCTGGGAGGGCTGACTGGTGTTGCTGCCGGCGCTTTCATTGCCGGCGGCATCTCGGTTCTTTCCGTCGCAGGCTACCTGGGACGCAGCAGCGGACCGCGCAACTACGATTACACGGCGGCCATCGGCAGCGTAGGCGCGTTGGCGCCGGTCATGTTCTTCCTCTTCGCTGCTGCCTGCCTGGTGCCCACTTGCTTTTCCTCCTTCATTGCGGCCAACAGCTTCAGCACCATGCTGCCCAAGATCCCCCGCCCCGTTTCCACCATGGCCGGGGTCACGCTCAGCGCCATCCTGGCGCTTACCGGTGTGGCCGACAACCTGGTGGGATTCTTCAGCATTATTGCCGCATCGTTCGGCCCTATCTGCGGCGCCATGATGGCGGATTACTTACTGGCCGGCAGGCGGTGGTCGGGACCGAGGCTGGGCATTAACTGGGCCGGCTGTATCGCATGGATAGTCGGTTTTCTGATTGGCATTCCGGACCGCATCCCCGGGATCCCGCCATCGTTGGTGAAAGCGGACAATCCAGCGTGGCTTTTTGCATTTGCAAGTGGCTTTCTGATCTACCTCCTGCTCGCACGCCTCGGATTGCGGCCCCCGGTGGTGGAGTTGGAACCCGGAAAACGTCCATGACAAAAACGACCAAAGCTCTCGCGCTTGTCTCTCTGCTGGCGTCGATCGCGCCTCGTTTATCCCTTACGCAGACCACACCATCGCTTCCGCTCGAACAACGAATCGCTCACTCCGACCCCGCAAAGTATCACCACATAAAAGCGGTGCATGATGGCCCAGGGGCGATGGACTTTTTTCCGCTCTTCGATGCGGAGACGTTGGAGACCAACCTGTTTTTCATGCACCGCGGGGTGATTGAACCCAAGAGCGGCATCGGCGCCCACTTCCACAACCAGTGTGAAGAGATGTTCATCATCCTCGACGGCGAAGCCCAATTTACGATCGATGGGCGCACTTCTCTGCTGAAAGGGCCAGCAGGCGCTCCGGCACGCCTGGGCCACTCACACGCCATCTACAACGCCACGGATAAGCCGCTAGAGTGGATCAATTTCAACGTGGGCACGATGAAGGGCGTCTACGATGCCTTCAATCTCGGCGATGGGCGCGTAGGCGCCCCGCTTGACCCGATACCCACCTTCATCACCATGCATCTGGATCGATCGCTGCTGAAACCGGTCGAGCACTTGGATGGCGGTACCGGTACGGTGCAATACCGCCGGGCGCTCGATCCGACTGTCTTTTACACCACCTGGTCGTATGTCGATCATCTGCTTATGCCCGCGGGAACTACGATTGGTCCGGTGTCCAAGCCGAACATGACAGAGATCTACTACGTAATGGCGGGGGATGGCAGCGTGACCATCGGCTCTGAGACAGCCAAGATCCACGCCGGAGATGCCGTCCCGGTGCGCCTGAACGAGAAGCAATCCTTTGCCAGCACCGGCAGCGGACCGCTCGAATTGATGATCTTCGGCATCGCCAGCGACATGGCCGCAAAACAAGCCCTCATGGAAAGCAAGCGAAGGCTGCCATAGGCTTTCTTTTCTAGCGATCGCGAACGGCCTCACGGGTTACTCTACATGTTCGGAGTTCAATCCATCCCACGCGGTCGTCCCGATGCCAAGCCCTGCCGATCTGAGTCGCACAAACACTTATAATCGCCTGCTTCTTTTGGTTGCCGGGCTGGGCGGCTTGCTATACGGAGTGGATGTCGGCATCATCGGCGGCGCATTGCCTTACCTTGAGGCGACCTCGGGACTGAGCGCCGGCCAACTCTCGATCATTGTCGCGGCGGTGTTGCTGGGCAGCGTCTTCTCTACCCTCTTCGCCGGACTGCTTGCCGACTGGCTGGGGCGCAAGCCGCTGATGTTGATCAGCGGCGCGATCTTTGTTCTTAGCATTCCTGTCATCGCCCTCTCTCACGGGTTCGGCCCGCTTTTCTTTGGCCGCCTTCTGCAAGGAGTCAGCGGAGGACTGGTGGGCATTGTCGTTCCGCTTTACCTGGCGGAGTGCCTGTCTGCGCAAGATCGAGGAAAAGGCACTGGAGCCTTCCAATGGCTGTTAACCCTGGGCGTTTTCTCCGCTGCACTCATTGGCATCTATTACAGCTACCGTGTAGCTGGGATTACCGGCTCTATATCGCCGGCGGCCCTGCTTGGCGTCAAAGACCAGGCATGGCGGCGCATCTTCTGGATGTCGATGCCGCCGGGCATTCTGTTCGTGGCGGGTGGTTTTTTCGTCGCGGAGTCGCCCCGCTGGCTCTTCAGGCGTGGCCGCAAGGAACTCGCCCTGAGCGCGTTGCTTCGATCACGGAGTCCAGAGCAGGCCGATCTCGAACTCGAGGAGATGGAGCAGACGTCTCTCTCCGCGGAAAACAAATCCTTCGCTAAGAGCGGGATCAAGGATTCGCTGCTGCGGCGGAAATATGTTCTCCCGTTCCTGCTGGCCTGCGTCATTCTTTTCTGCAACACGGCGACGGGAATCAATTCCATCATCGGATACAACACAGACATTTTGTTGCAGAGCGGCTTGTCGGACCTGTACGCCCACTGGGGATATGTCCTGTTCACCTTCATGAACTTCCTGATGACCATCGTGGGCATGACGCTGGTGGACCGGAAGGGGCGCAAGTTTCTGTTTATTCTTGGAACTTCAGGCATCATCGTGTGCCTGATCTTTGTAGGCATGCTGTTTCTGCGTACGGAGAAGAACAGGGTCGACGTCGGCAGCGCTATCCAATCCATGGTCGGGCCGGATCAGAATCTCTCACTCCATTTTGATCAAGCGGACGCGCAGCGTCTTTTGCCTCCAAGTGCTCTTGCTGGCAGCGGATTCCAACTGGACCGGCTCAACATGACGGTGATCTACTCCTACGGTGGATTCACCTCGGCCACCAGGGCCATGCGTTCCAGCGATGTTGGTGAAGCGCCTGTTGCCATCGATCGGCAGAGCAGTCTTCCGTCGAGCACGGTAGAAGCATTTTTCCGTAACCCGTTTGTTGATCTCAATGCGGCACGCAGGGCTCCGCTTACCATCGAGCACGCCTATATAGGTCCCGTGCCCGACGCGGTGCATGGATGGCTGGTGGCGCTTGGCTTGTACGGTTTCGTCGCATTCTATGCCCTGGGTCCGGGCGTCTGCGTATGGCTAGCCCTGTCGGAACTGATGCCGACGCGCATCCGTTCGAATGGCATGAGTATTGCCTTGGTCATCAACCAGATGGTCTCGACCACCTTGGCCGCAATCTTCCTGCCGGTGGTCGGCAAGTATGGATATTCCATGATGTTCTTCTTGTTTTGCGGTTTCACCGTGATCTACCTCCTGACTGTGACGTTCTTCCTGCCGGAGACCAAGGGGAAGACTCTGGAGGAGATTGAGGCCTACTTTGAAGCGGCGTAGGTTTTCTGATCCGGAGCGCGCCACCCAATGAGTTTCTTTCTCGCCGTGGATGCCGGAGGGACAAAGACCGACTACCTGCTTGCGGACGAGACGCGCGAACTGGCCAGAGTGCGCACGGGGACAATCAAGCGCATGCGGGTAGATGCGACGACCGCCAGCCAGAATCTCGAGTCCGCTCTGGCTCAACTCTCCGCGCAGACGGGCGTTTCTATGGCGTCGATCACCCGCACCTGCATCGGGACCGCGGGGGTGAGCGTGCCGCTGGTGAGAGATTGGTTGGAATCGTCGTTTAGCACAAGAGTCGGCGGCGGACTCCTCATCCTGGGTGACGTCGAGATCGCTCTCGAAGCAGCCTTTCCCGGCCGTGCCGGTGTACTCGCTCTTGCAGGCACGGGGTCGAATGTTGTCGGCCGGACCAATGGTGGGCTGCTGCTCACCGCAGGAGGATGGGGCCCGGCGCTGGCGGATCAGGGTTCCGGGCACCGGATTGGTCTGGAGAGCCTGCGCGCTACCTTCCTGACAATCGACGAGGAACGACAGACACTACTCTTATCCGCGGTGATGGACTTCTGGGGATTATCCTCTCTGGATGACCTGGTGGAATACGCGAATAGCCGCCCGGCCCCCGACTATTCCAAGCTGACCGAAGTTGTCGTGCGTTGCGCGGAACTGGGGGACGAAA
Organism: uncultured Acidobacteriaceae bacterium; assembly: GCA_963743365.1. Taxonomy (GTDB): domain Bacteria; phylum Acidobacteriota; class Terriglobia; order Terriglobales; family Acidobacteriaceae; genus PALSA-350. The sequence goes on along the minus strand of CAVUQE010000027.1, from coordinate 152,016 downwards.
CAGCGTCTGCGGTTCTGCGGCAGCAAGGGGAAGAGCTTGCTCACCTGGTACGCCTGGTGATTCGCCGGCTGCGCGCGGCCGCGAACGAGCACGAATGGACGCCGCCCATCGCCTACACCGGCAGCATCCTGGAAAATGTCGCCCAGGTTCGTGATGCTCTGATCGCTGCGGTGCAGCGCGAATTTCCCCACGCTCAAGCTCCTGACAAGGTGGTCGATCCCATCGAAGGCGCGCTGTGGAGAGCACGTACAGGCGCCTTCAAGTAGGAATCGAAATCTTTGCTGCGCTAGTAGATTATCTTCAGGCCAAACTGGATGACGCGCGGCGTGAAGGTACTCGTGATCTGACCGGTGTTTGCGTTCAGAGCTCCACCAGTGATGTTGTCCAGTGGCACGCTGCCGCCAACGCCGTATACACCGCTTGTCGTGCCCTGGGTTCCACTGATAACTCCGCCGACGTTTCCCGTGCCGTTCCCGGGAAGGTACAGGTTGGTGTGGTTGAAGGCGTTGTAAAACTCGGTGCGGAACTGAATCTTCAAGCTCTCGATCGGAGTATTGAAGTTCTTGTTGAGCGCAATGTCAGTTTGGTACAAGGCTGGAGTGCGCCCCGGATTGCGGCTGGCGTTGCCGAAAGGGCTAAGCAGATTGCCGGCAGCATCCTTGATGGGAGGCAGAACGAAGGCGCCAAGGTTCACGTAGTTGACGTAACCGGTGTTGGCTGCGCGGTGTGAACGCCCCTGTGTTACGGCCTGTCCAGGGACCTTGTTGGGTCGATACTCGTTGGCGCCGCGGTAAGTTGAGCCTACCGGTATCTGCGGCGAGAGCGCCTGACTGGAGTTTGGATTGTAGGTGAGATTGAAGGGCGTGCCGGATTGCATGGTGTTGATTGCACTCACCTGCCAACCTCCGACGATGCTATTCATGATGGAGTTGCTGCTGGAGAGGAAGCTGCGACCGCGCCCAAATGGCAGCTCGTAGACGAGGCTGGTGATGTTGGCAATGGGCAGGTTGTAGTCCGACTGTCCGTAATCGGCCCTGATGTTGTTGGCGTCCTGCGGGGAGGGGGTGTTGCCTTCGAGCGAGGCGCTGGCGTTGTCCAGCGCGCGCTCCCAGGCAAAGCTGTTGAGCAGGGTAAGGCCGCCGACAAACTGCTGCTCGTACTTGACCTGAAGCGAGTTGAAGTTCGACCAGAACTGATTCAGGGCCGTTGTGATGTCGGACGGCCAGTTGCCGTATGGACGAGCAAAGCCAAGCGAGGGATTCTTCTGGTTGGCGTTGAGGAAGCCCTGCAGCTTGACCCCATGGTTGCCGACGTAGGCAATGTCGATCAAGGCGTTCTTGTGTAAAGTGCGCTGGATGCTGAGGAAGTAGCTCTCGACGTAGCTATCTCTGGTGTTTTTGGGGATGTAGGTAATGTTGTCGGTCGCCTTGTTGAAGCTGGTGACCAGGCCGCTCGGGAAGCCCTGGTCGGCAGTGGCGAAGCATGAGGGCGTGGTCGTGCCGAACGCGATGATCTGGGCAGGGAGCGGTGTGGCGCAGTGGTTGGCGACTTTCGGGGTGATTTGGGTAACGGTGGCGAACTGCGCCTGCGGCGCATTGATGCCAAGAATATCGCCTGAGCCGGCGCGTGTGTAGTGCGCGTAGCTTATCCCGAATCCGCCACGAAACACGGTCTTGGGATCGACCGAGTATGCGAAGCCGACGCGCGGTCCGAAGTCGTCATAATCCGGATTGACCAGCGTCTTACCGTAGGTTCCACCGTAGGAGACCGGTGTGATGCCGTTGCCGGCGACGGCTCCCGGAGTGGTGGTAAGCACGGTCTGTGATACAGGATCGAAATTCGAGATGCGGTTATAGAGCTCGGCGTAAGGAGAACCGTACTCCCAACGCAGCCCGACGTTGAGGGTAAGGGTTGGCAGAACCTGCCAATCGTCCTGCGCATAGAGATTGTGAATGTTCTGCGTGAGGTGGGCCTCGTAGAAGTTCGCCAGCGAGTAGGCATTCGTGGCGCCGAAAAGGAAGTCTGCCCAGTAGGTGTCGGTGACCGTCGATCCGCCGGCGTTTGCATAGCCGCCGCCAAAGGTGAACGAGCCGTAGAGCGGATTGTTGTCGTTCACGGCCATCCAGATGTGCTCATACTCATAGCCAAACTTCATCGAGTGCTTGCCCTTGACCCAGGTGAAATTGACCTTGGGGTCGATCAGGGCTGGGTCCTGCCACTGGGGATTGGTGCTCTGGCGGCCGAAGCCACTGAATCCAGTGATCCCGATGGAGGGCAGCCCCCCGGCGACTACAGTGTTCGTGGTCGGCAGGCCGGGGATGTTGTTGAAGTCAGTGTTTCCGATGGAGAGGTTATATTTGCCGGCCTTGGTGCGATCGAGGCCGAGGCGGGCATCGAGCACCTTGCTGCCGCCGAAGAGCCGGGTGTAGCCAACGGCGATCTGCTGGTCGAGAATGCGGATGTTGCCGTTGGTCTGGCCGTCGAGCGGGATGGGAATGGTCGGGTGATTTACACCGGTTTCTTTGCGGTCGCTGATCCGCAGGAAAGCGGAGTTGGCAGGATTGATCTGCCAATCGAACCGGAGATCTCCCTTGTCGGAGTCATCCGTAAATGGCGCCTGAACGGCGTAGTCGTTAGATGCCAGACCAGTGCTCGACACGCCGGCGAGCGGGAGCGAACAGCTGCTGCTTGTGCTACCCGGCAGAAGCTTCGGGCACAGCAAAGTCTCAAATTGCGCCACGATCTGCTGCGAAAGTGGATTGAATTCGGAGAACGGAATAGAAGTGAGGTGCGTCTCGGGGTTGAGTGGGTAAGCGGTCCCGGTGGTGGGGTTCTTCACGGCTGTAACCAGGTTTCCGGTCAGTTCGTCCTGGGTTGGCAGGGTGAGTACTGTGAGAGGCTTGAGAACCTGGCGGAAGCCCTCGTAGTCGAGAAAGAAGAAGAGCTTGTCCTTGATGATGGGGCCGCCGAAATTTACGCCGAATTGATTGCGGTTGAAAACAGGCTTCCGAAAGGGCACGGTGGCGCCGGTATTGCTGACGATGAGGGGCTTGAAGAAACCCGCTGCATTTAGATCGGTGTTGCGAATGAACTCGTACAGTGTTGCGTGTAGACGGTTGGTTCCACTCTGCGAGGCCACGTTGACGGTGGCGCCGGAGGAGCGGCCATACTCCGCGCTCTCGTTATCGGTGACCACCTGGAACTGGGCGACCGAATCAGGCGGGACGGCGATTATCTGATTGTCGAAGCCCTGGTTGCTCTCGCCGTATGCGTTGTTATCGAGACCGTCGAGCAGGAAGTTGTTGAACATGCTGCGCTGGCCGTTAACGTTATAGGCGCCGGCGCGGACCAGCGAGCCGATGGAGCTGGTGGTGGCGGCAGTAGGGGCCTGGCGTGAACCGGGAACCAGGGCCAGCAGGTCGGAGTAGTTGCGCGAGACCAGCGGGAGCGCCTCGCTCTGGTAGTTGGTGATGACCTGGCCGCGTTCACTCGTCTCGGTTTCAAGTTGCAGGGCAACGTCGGAGACCTCGACGGTGGTCTGGGTTGCGCCCGTCTTCAGAGAGAGGTCGATGCGCGGCCGGCCCCCGACCGAGACGGTGATGTTGTTGGCAACTGCATCGGTAAAGCCAGGTGCAGACGCTGAGATGGTGTAGGCGCCCACGTGCAGGGATGGGAATTCATAATCCCCTTCACCGTTCGTTGTGGTCTTCGCGGTGACTCCTGTGGCGCTGTTGGTGATGGTGACGGCTGCGCTAGGAATGGCCGCGCCGCTCGCGTCGCGAATGGTTCCCACCACACTTCCATTTTCGTATTGGGCCTGAAGGCAAGTGGTTACAGAGAGAAAAAATAGAATGGCCGCCAGAAGTCGAGGTACAGAAGAAAATTTGATGTCCATCATGCCCGAAGGTAACGTGAGAATCATTGCTGCACGTTGAACAGGAGATGAAGCTGACGTTACAATCCTCGGCCGCCGGCCTTGAATTTCATCTAATCGAAAGCGGTCCATCGAGTTCCCCCGGGGCTGGGTCACTGGCTCGAGCTCGAATCCTAGATACGAATGATAGTTTCAACTCGCGTAGTAACCAATCCAACCCTCTTTTTGGCCGGTCGAGCGCAACACCAGTTCTCAGGCACGGGTTTCCTTGTAAAGAAAGCTAGGCCGTTTCGCGGCCCAGGCTGATACGAGGACCCGTCATGAAGAAACTGCTCGCGGTGGCAACATTGCTGCTTCCCTTTGCACTTGTTGGATGCTCTCACCCACAGCCAGCGCCTTACTACCCGCCGCCGCCACCTCCGTCAGCTTCTCAGGCCGCCCAGCAGGGTTACCATGATGGCTTCGAAGCAGCAGGGCGTGACATTGCAAAGGGAGCGCCGCCAGATCCGAACCGCCACCCTCACTTCCGCAATCCGCCTGTACCGCCTCCCCTGATTGCGGACTACAGGCATGCGTTTCGCAACGGTTATGACCAGGTCTATCGTCACGGCCCGACACCGCCTCCCCCTGGGTACTGAGCGCATCCTACGAAGATGGGATTCGTTATCGATCATCTCGACCACCTCGTTCTCACCGTAGCCGACATCGACGCAACGGTTGCCTTCTATCGCTCCGCACTGGGCATGGAGGTGGTCACGTTCGGGAATCGAAAGGCGCTGCGATTTGGGGAACAGAAGATCAACCTCCACCAGGCGGGGAAGGAGTTTGAGCCTAAGGCGGCCCATCCTACCCCCGGCTCAGGGGATCTGTGCTTTATCACCAAAACCCCGATCGAGGAGGTAATCTCTCACCTGAAGGCGCTGCACCATGCTGTCGAATTGGGTCCGGTGGAACGCACCGGCGCCGTCGGGACACTTCGTTCCATCTACCTGCGCGACCCTGACTTCAACCTCATCGAGATCAGCAACTATCTTTGATGTAGGCCGCGGCGGAAAGACTAGGACCGTCACGGCAAGGGCGGCCGTATGCTCCGACGCTTCATTCTTTCAGTTCAGATATGTTGTCCAGGCGTGGCAAGATAGGCTAGCGGATTTCCTATACGTGTATACCGAATCCACTGACGTCGACCCGGCACTCTTCAACAAGAGGCGCTTTGGGATGAGCAACACCGGTCCGGTGTTCTTTCTCGTCGTTGGCGGACTGCTGCTTGCGGCGAGTACCCTGCGCCCCTCTTCTGCCGCATCCCAGTCTGTGCCTGCCACTGCGCCAGGGCCACCCACGACCCTGCAGTCGAACACCAGCCTGGTGCTCGTCGACGTGGTGGTGACCAGCAAAGATAAGCCCGTAAAGGATCTGAAAGAATCTCAATTTGAAGTACGGGAAAATGGGAAAGCCCAACCCATCACTTCCTTTGAAGAATATCAGCCGCCCGCCACCGAGAACTTAGCTAAGCTTGCTCCACTACCTCCCAGCACTTACAGCGATCGTCTGGATTACCCAGCCTCAAGCCCAGTCAATGTGCTGCTGCTGGATGCACTCAATACACCGATGGCGGACCAACTGCAAGCACGACGGCAGATGCTCGACTATCTGAAGACCCTTCCGCCGGGCACGCCGATCGCGATCTTCACCCTGGCTTCTCGTCTCAGGATGGTGCAGGGCATTTCCGCCGATCGAACCCTTTTGTCAGCGGCGATCCAGAGCGCGGCAGGGGGTCCACGTCCGTCTGTCGTTCTCGACCCAGCGACGGATCAGGCGATCGATTCGACCGTTGCAGATGCTCCTAATCTCGGCTTCTCCCAACAGGCCATCAGCACCATGCAGCAATTTCAAGCCGATATGACCGCGATGCAGACCGATGCACGCGTTCGCTTAACCCTCGAGGCCATGCAGCAGCTGGCTCGCTATTGCAGTGGAATTCCATCGCGCAAGAATCTGATCTGGTTTTCCGGATCCTTTCCTCTGAAGCTCGACGCGGACGCGTCACTCGATAGTCCTTTTGAAGCCGCGCGTAATTATGCCGAAGAGCTGCGGGAGACGAGCCACCTGTTATCGGCAGCGCGGGTCGCAGTCTACCCCGTGGATGCACGTGGCTTGCTCACCTTGCCCATGAGCGACGCCTCCTATTCGCCGTCCGCAACTACAACGGCTCCGGCCGCTGGTGCAAGCAACGGTGTACGCCATGGAACGTTCTCAAGCGGCATGCCGGCTTACGCCAAAGGGAATCTGCAGTTCATGAAACAGACGGCAGCCGAACATGCTTCGATGCTGCAGGTTGCCATGGACACCGGTGGATGGGCTTTCGTCGACACCAATGGCCTGCAGCAGGCAATCGAGCGCATCACGGAACACGGGTCGAGCTATTACACGATCGGTTACGCAACCAGCAACAAGCAAATGGATGGGAAGTTTCGCGAAATTCAGATCCGCGTCGCCGGAGGAAAGTATCAGTTAGCGTATCGACGCGGCTATTACGCCGACGACTCACTCAAACGCATGCCCTTTCGAACGAGCGAAACGAGTTTGTCGGCCACCGCTGCACACGATGCACCGACTGCGTCGGAGCTCTTGTTCAGCGTGCACGTTGTCCCGTCGAAAAACGCACCCGCTATGCCCGCAAAAACTCCCCTAAAGCACTATACGTTCGATTTCACTGTAGACACGCATAGTCTCGCCCTGAACACTCTTGCCGACCATTCCACCCGTGCACAGGTGGAATTCATCATCATTGCCTATGACCAAGACGGCAGGCGGCTCAATTCGAGTGACACTGGTTTCGCATTCCATCTGTGGCCAGAACAGTATGAAGCCGCTATTCATAGCGGTATCCCAAGACAGATTGAGTTTGACCTTCCGCCCGGTCATCTTTATCTGCGGGTCGCGGTCCACGATCTGCTGTCTAACCGAATCGGCTCGACGGAGTTTCCTTTCACCGTCCGAGTTCCCTAGCTGCGTCGCAGGTTACTTCAGTTTGCCTGCCAGGTGACTAGAAGTGCCCACTCGCGAGTGCAGCGGATGGTGAAAATGCTAGATTCGAGGGCCCGCAAAGCGCTTTTTTCCTGCTAAGCTGTTTGCGCACGGAACCACTTCTTTTTGGGCAGCCCCCGGGCCAGCAAGATTCCCGACCATGACCCGTTTCTGGCTGCCTCGCCGACCCGCCGAATCACAGAAAATCCCCCCGAGAAGCATGCCTTCGTGCGTTCCGGCACTCAGGCTGGATCGGCTGGCGGCCAGCGGATATGGGGCGTCGCAGGCGAGTGAGACCCGCAAAACGATAGAAGGGCGGGCCCGCAATCGCCGCGTGGAGTTGCGACAGCAATCGGTTGTTGGCGGCGGCTGTAACGGTGGACCGCCCTGCAACACACTAACAACATACTTTTCTCTGGAAAATGAACGAATTAGGGAGGCAGAAAATGAATATTCGTAAGCTAGCAGCCCTCGGAGTCATCCTCCTGGGGAACCGGCTTATGTATGCCGATGCAAGCTATCAGGAAACGACCCAGGTCACCGGCGGCTCCATGGTGGACTCTCTCAAATCGGTTAGCTTTCTCAGCAAGTCAATGAGCAACATGTTTGCGCCCATGACTACGACGACCATGGTGCACGGTAACCAGAAGGCGGTGGTGAGCAAAGACTATACGGAGATTACCGATCTTGACCGCGAGACCATCACCCACATCGACAACCTTCATAAGACCTATACCGTAGTGACCTTCGCGCAAATGCGGCAGGCGATCGCGAATATGCCGAAACAAATGGAGCAAGCCCAGGCGCAGATGAAGGAGGCGCAGGCGGAGCAGCCGCAGCAGCCGAAGACCGACTTGAAAACCAGCTTTGACGTCTCGGCAAAGAATACCGGCGTGACTAAAGAAGTCAACGGGCTCACTGCACAGGAGCAGGTGGTCACGATGCAGATGCATATTACCGACCCCAATGCGCCGCCCACCGAAGCTGTAAACAGCATGACTTATGTGGTCACGACGGACGCATGGATCGCGCCTGACCCGCCGGAGGTGAAGGAGATCCAGGACTTCGATATGCGGATGGGTCAAAAACTGATGGCGGGAATGGATCTGTCAGCGTTCAAAGCGCAGATGGGCCAGATGAGCCAGAATAATGCGGGCATGGCGCAACTCTTCGGTGGCAAGCCCGGCTCTGCGGAAGCCATGGCGCAAATGGGGAAGGAGATCGCGAAGTTGAAAGGCACCCGCGTCATGGAGGTGACGCGCATGGGCGGAAGTGGAACTGGACCAGCAGCAGCGCAGAATACAGCGCAGGCGGCTCCGGCGGCAGCACCTGCGAATGATTCGGGTTCCGTTGCCGGCCAGGTAGCAACCGACACGGCAGCCCAGACCGCCGCGGGAGAAGCAAGCCGGATGGGAGTCTTGGGGAGTGCGCTGGGCAGTTCCGCATTGGGGGCCTTCCACAGGAAGAAGGCGGCCACGCCGCCACCGGCTGCAGCTCCGGCAGCTACGACCACCACCACGACGGCAGATGGATCGCAAACCACAACCAGCGCCATCCTGATGGAGACGACAACGCAGAAATCAAACTTCTCGCAGGAACCGGTTCCATCCACTGCTTTCCTGGTGCCCGCGGGATTTAAGAAAGTTGAGTCACCTGCTTACGGTGCTGCGGGCAAGTAAACAGCGTCGGGAATCGCCGCGTGGCAACCTGTGGCCCAAGCATTGAACCCAAAGCAAGGCGTTCGAGGCTTGGGCCACAACTCACTGCCATCGCTGGCAGCGCGACTCTCTCACGTGCAAAGAATGAAGTGAACCTCTTCTAGGGGCCAGCGCCCGCATACCCCATCAGTAACTGGATCACACAACTACATTAACGGTACCCTGCCCCAGTCAGACTTAGACTGCGAGGCCGGCAATGCGACTTGATCGCGGACACGCAAAGGCTTTGCTCCTGGTGTTGTCGGCGGCCGCTTGCGCTGGTCCCGCGGCACTGGCCCAATCCGGAGGAGCACCCACACTCACCGTGGATGCGGCCGCATCCCACCATCCCATCAGTCCGAACATCTATGGGATTGCCAACTACAGCCTCGATGCTACCTTCGCGAAAGAAATCCAGGTACCCAATATTCGCTGGGGCGGCGACGGCACCACTCGCTATAACTGGCTCGTCGATTCGAGCAACTCAGGTTTTGATTGGTACTTCATGGGCGGTAACGGGGAGACCACCCCGGTACCAGGCGCCGGCCCCGACCTCATGATCAACACATACAAACCGGCAAATGCCCTCATCACCATCCCAATCATCCCGTACGTCAACAAAATGTCGGCATGGAACTGCAGCTTTCCTGTCTCCGTCTATGGAGCCCAACAGTCCACCAATCCCTACGTGCACCCCAACGGAGACACCTGCGGCAACAGTATCGCTACCAACGGAACACAGTTGATCGACAACAATATTTATGCCAACCACATTGACAACACCACCGGGCTACAGGAGCAGTGGGTACAACACCTGGTCAGCACCTTTGGCACCGCTGCCAATGGAGGAGTGAAGTTCTACCAACTGGACAATGAGCCTTATGGATGGTCGAACACACATCGCGATGTAATGCCCAACGGCGCCACTTACCCCACCATCACCCAGTTGGGCGAGCAGTATGCGGCCACAGTCAAGCAGGCAGATAGTACGGCCTTGGTCCTGGGCCCCTCCGATTTCACGCTGGGCGGCTGGGTCGGCGATACCAGCCAGCAAGGCGGCCTCTATGCCGGCCAATACTACCTGCAACAGATGGCCGCGTACGACAAGGCCCATGGGCAACGCATCCTGGACTACTTCGACGAACACTATTACTTCGACACCTCTACTCCGGCCGCGCAGCTTGCCTCCACACGCACGCTTTGGGATCCCACGTATAACGGAGGCACCTGGGTAGAGCAATATGATTTCAAAGGGCCCATGCAGTTGATTCCACGCTTCCGTAGCTGGATCAGCACGTACTATCCCGGAACTTTGTTGTCGCTCTCTGAATACAGCATCGACAGCGGACAGAAGTCCATCGTGGATGCGATTGCGGAAATGGATGTGCTGGGGATTTTTGGCCAGCAGCCGATCGACTTCGCAAATATGTGGAGCGCACCGGCGCCTACGGATCCTATCGCCTATTCCTTTCGCATGTTCAGAAACTACGACGGCAATGGGAGCCAGTTCGGCGACACCTCTATCGGCGCCACCAGCACCAATCAAGGGGATCTCGCCATCTACGCCGCCCAGAGGTCAAGCGACAACGCAGTGACCATACTGGTCATTAACAAGACGACGGGCGCACTCAGTAGCGGGATCACGATTGCCAACCTGAACCTTCCGGCAACCGCCCAGGTCTACACCTACTCGCAAGCGAATCTTACTTCGATCGTCCATGCTTCGGATGCGGCAATCACCAACGGGGCCATCAGCTACACTTTCCCCAGCTACTCGGCGGTCTTGTTTGTGGTTCAACCCAGCGCCGCCACGGCGGCTGCCACCACTACCACACTCTCGGCGTCGGCCACACAAATCACCGCCGGCCAAAGCGTCACCTTCAGTGTCACGGTTACCGCCGCAGCAGGCTCTCCACCCGCGGGAAATGTAACTCTGCTGGATGGCTCAACTTCGCTCGGGACTTCTGCTCTGGCAAACGGAGCGGCGACGTTCACGATTGCATCGCTCGCGGCCGGGACCCACAACATCACCGCCTCCTATGCCGGGGATACTGCGGATGGTGCTTCCACTTCAAGTGCCGTTTCTGTGCAGGTCAATGCAGCCCCTTTGCAGGCAACAGCAGTTACGCTTACCGCGAACCCGACGACAGCCGTCTCAGGGCAGACAATTACTCTCACCGCAAAGGTCGCACCAACTTCTGGAACGTCTGTATCCACCGGGACGGTTACGTTTCAGGACGGCAGCACCGCGATTGGTTCTTCAACCCTAGCTGGGGGCACGGGAACGCTCGCCGTTAGCACGTTGACTGTTGGAACCCATGCTCTGAGCGCGGTTTACAGCGGAGACACAGCCGATTCGCCGTCTACCTCCAAGACGGTTTCAGTAACCATTACCGCAGCTTCCACGCCTCCCCCGACACCTGCCGCCGACTACGGACTTACGCTTTCGAGCAGCGCGCTGAACATGACGCAAGGCACGTCAGGATCTCTGACTGTCTCGGTGGCCCCGGAAAATGGATTCAGTGCCTCGTTATCTTTCGCCTGCTCCGGCCTACCAAGCGGATGGGGCTGCACGTTTGCCCCCTCCACGCTCTCCGGCAGCGCTCCTGAGAGCACAAAGCTGACCATCAGCGCTACCAACAGCGGCCAGTTGACAGCCTCTCCATCAGGACTCATGCTGGCGCTGGTCTCGCCGATTCCGTTGTTCTTCTTTGGGTTTCCTGGGAACAGATCACGCGCGGCGCGATGGATATTACTTTTCGTTTGCGTAATTACCCTGGCGGGCTGCGGGACTTCGTTTAAGAGCTCGCCGCAGGGGCAGTCGAGCACGTATAACGTGACCGTGACTGCATCTGGTACCTCGGCGCCCACGCATACCCAGACGTTTGTGCTTACGATGACATCGGCGGAATAGAGAGGGTGGGCATCGCCGATTTTACGGGCTGCTTGCAGCTTCAGCCCAGTTTATGCGGCGTTGCTTTTGACCGGGCCCGATCCAAAATTCCTTTCCCCGCACATCCGAACGGGAATATCGGTAGCACGAAGGGCACGGCTGAATCCGCGCCCTTCGTTGTGTCGGGACAGGCCGCAAACACCTCATGACTCGAGGGCAAAGATCTCGTTTGGCGCCAGAAAAAAGGGCGGTACGATGGCCGGAATGTTAGACAGCGGCAAGACCTCTTCAGGCAGCTCGATGCCCAGCACATCGATCATAAATTTACGCCTCTTCTGGCAACGAGCATAGCAATCAGGGAAAGCATCCTTCAGCTGCTTCCGTAGGTCTGCATCCGCCACAACCACCCCATCCTCCATGCGCGTCGATGCATATACGGGCGAGCTGGGAATGACATCTACCTGGATAGCCATACCGGAATGGAGCGGCACATCCGAGTTCGGATACATAGGCGAGCTGACCCATTCGTCAAGGTGGATCAAATGGCCCGGATTCAGAAAAATTCCAAAACGCTCAAAGGGCAACCGATCCTGAATAAGCCGCCAGATTTGCCCCCCGGGAGTGCCGGGCTTGAGCAACCCGAACCACTCGTTCATTGCCTCGAAATAGAGACCGGCAAAGTTTTGCACGTAATCAGCAGCCGCATCCCGGCAGAGTCATGAGACGAAGAGGCAATCCATCCTGATCGGCAACTGTTACTGCCCCAATAAGAGAGGTTCATGGAGAGAGAATTTCCCCGCTTAATCTTTTCTCCCCGAGGGCCGGAAAGACCAAATGCGGCAGTACGTCCAGTTCCAAATGTGGTGTGACACGCAAGCGGCTCCCCGCAGGTGCCGCCCAGCGCCACGACTGCATGATCGGTCATGCCTTCACGCATACCAAAGATCATCCGCTTGATACTCTCAGAAGCCTCGATGCTGGTGTATTCAAAATAGGCGATGTCTGAGGGCGAGCAAACGCTGCGCAGGCCGTATCCCGGATGCATCAGCAAATCCGTGGAGTTCACCACGTTGTTCCTTCCCGCAAGCTCTCGCAGAGTATCTACCAGATAGGAAGGGAGGTCGATGGCATGCTTGGCATCCGGGAGTTCATCGTCGGAAAAATATTTCCATCCAGCGCACCCGACCATCGAAGCAGCGTCGATTCCCTCTCCGGCAAATATCTCTTTTATTTTCCGGCTCTGGTCTCGCGGCTGCCCCAGCAAGGAGAAGGACTGGAAGCGTTCCCTCCTCAACTCGCCGTCGTGAAATAAGGGACTCACACCGACATACGCTTCACATTCGTTGCCTACTACCAGCAACGGCTTGCTATTAGCGCCAAAGATGAGCACGGCTTCCTCGAATCGAGGATCGAAGCCAGTGAGATAAGCCAGGTTGGCGAAATGCTCGCGGTCGCCGTAGACGACCAGGTGGGTAAGCTTACGTTCTTCCATCCTGGTGCGGAGCTGATTGACTCTTTGCTCCAGCTCCGCACTCGACGTCCGGGGAGGGTAAGCGGCGTGGCCGAATTCAGGCCATCCGATTTGAATGATGCGGTGCCTCCGGGCCACTAGAACACGATCCGCAGAGCGCCCTGGCCAATGCGTCCAGCATTGGCTCCCGTCACCTGTCCGAAGTTGCTGGCGGCGAAGTTGCCCACGGGAGGCAGGAATTGGGCGTGGTTGAACGTGTTGAAGAACTCGGCACGAAATTCCAGGGAAACTTTTTCGGTAATGGGAGTGGCCTTGTGCAACGCCGTATCAAAGTTATTGATGCCGGGGCCGGTAAAGAACAAGCGCCTGGAATTACCTGGAACCCCCAGCGTTTCCTGAGAGAAGACCGAGGCATCAAAGTACTGATGTCCGGCAGAATTGCGGGGATTGTATTTGGCGACTTTCTGGCCGTTGTAATTCGGCAGGTCGATGGAATGAATGCCCTGGCCATCGCAATCACAGAGAGAGCGGTCGTCGATTTCCTGCATCAGCACGGGGAAACCAGTGGTGAACCGTGTAATACCAACCAGCTGCCAACCGTTAAGCAACTTACCGGAAAGGCCGCCGGGGCTGGAAAGCCAGTGACCGAAGGGCAAGTCGAGGTTGTAACTTACGACAAAGTTATTTTTGATATCGAAGGTAGAGAGCCCGCGGCTTAGACCAGCGTTGAACGGATTCACCGACATGGTGTATGACGATGCGTCATCCAGCGATTTGCCGAATGTGTAGGCGCCCAGGAAGCGCGCAAATCCAACCCTCTTATCGAGCGTTATCTGCACGCTGTTATAAGAAGAATCGCCGTTCGCTATGCTATACGGGTTATCTGCAAAATCAAGCTCGCCGATATCGAGATGACGCCCTGACGTGACCGAGTAGGGACGGGTCCCATTCCAGGTTTGCCCATTGAGGGAATAGATGGTGTCCGCTCCGTAGGGCCCGCATCCGCCGCTGGCCTGACCGGCGTCAGCGAATGCCTGCGCGATCGCCAGGCACTTCTGCGCGTTGCCCGAGTTGAACTCCTGAATTTGAAACAAGTGGTGATTGACGGCGCCGACGTAGCCCAGGGTCAGCAACGTTGAAGGGCCCATCTGGCGCTGGATCGTGAGGTTATATTCGATCGCGTACGGAGTTTTATTCCCAACGTAATAGCCGGGGGAAAGGCCGATGGGAAGAAAGGCGGCGAAGCTGCCGTTCTGCGCTGGAAGCGCAAACGGGAACCGCTGCCCTGGATCGAGCCCACTGGAACGGCCCTTAAACGGTGTTTCCATGTAGATGAGCGACGGGCTCGCATAATAAAGCCCGAAAGGAGCGTCACCGGTCTCGAAATCGCCCGAGGTGGTGTCGAGCGTGGTAAAGAATTCACCGACCGCGGCGTGGATGGTGCTCTTACCGGCAGGCAGCAGTTTTTGCAACATTCCATTGTCGAACGACGGAGAATACGCCAGGCCTAACCGGGGCGCGAAGTTATTCCAGCGCGTGGGCCCAAGAGTCGAAGGAATTCCCTTATCGCCGGGGAAGAGCCAGCCTGTCGGGGAGTCCGTGAAGACGGTCGATTGCTGACCAGGAATGAAGGTCTGAATTCTGTTGCGAGCGTCAGACCAAGGTTGGGCGACCTCCCAGCGCAGGCCGTAGTTGATGGTGAGGTCAGATCGAGCGCGGAAGTTATCCTGGATGTAGAGAGCGCCGGACTTGGAGCGTCCGTCGAGGTATTGCCTGCTGCTTTGAATGAACTGATCGGGCGCACCAATCAGAAAGTCGGCGAAGTCGATTCCGCTTTCGCCTCCGCTGTAGACGAACTGGCCATTGGGCACGGGGCCACCGCGGCGATACCACTGCTTGTGCGACCATTCCCCACCGAACTTAACGGTGTGCTTGCCGAGGATCCAGGAGAAACCGTCCTGCACTTGAAAGACGTTCTGGAAATTGCCATCGGTGATGGCGGCTCCCATGGTCACGCCGAGACCGTTGAGGATCACATCGGGCACGCCCTCAGCGGCTGGGTTGGCCGGAATCAGGCCGAGGCCGCCCTCGGTGAAACCGAAAGAACTAACCTTACCCAGTCCCTGTACCGGAGTGGGACCTGGATACACGATCCTGTAGTAAGTGAAATGGCCCTCGTTTACCTTGCTGGAGCTGAAGACCTTGGTGTTGCTAATGGTCGCTACCTGGACGCGCGAAGGCAGGATGTAGCCGAAGCCCGGGACATTGGTAAACGTGCCGTAGGTGTTGGGTGCATTCAAGGGCGTGTTCACAACTGCACGGTCAAAGTGGTAGTAAACCGACCAGGTATCGTTGCCGTTGTGAGTAGGAAAGTCGCCGCGTGCGCCAAACTTATCGTCGGTAACCGTCTCATTAGCCGCTGCGCTCGAGTACGTGGGGTACACTCCGCTGCCGGCGCCGTTGGGGGCGGGAAAGAACTTAAGCAGTCCTGCGGCAGCCGGAGAAAACGCAGCCTGGGGAATGATCCCGTTGGGAAAAACGCACGCCGTTGGTGTGGTACAACCGGGAGCGAAATAGGGCTCTCCTGGAGTCACGGCGTAGCCCAGGCGCGAGCTCAGGGTGGAGGCAAAGTGTCCGGGGAGATCATCACCACGCACAGAGGGAAGCGGATTGCCACTCTGTTGCAGGCTGGCGAGGAGGGCTGCGACCGGCGCTGAGACATCACCGCTGGCCTGTGCTGCCGAGGGCACGTTCAGAACCCCGGTGGAAAGCCCAGCGATTTGTCGCGTTCCCTGGTAGTCGCCAAAGAAGAACACGCGGTTCTTGATCACGGGGCCGCCGGCAGATCCTCCGAATTGGTTACGGATCAGGGTTCCGCGGGTCGCGTTGAAGTAAGTTTTGGCGTCTAAATCAGTATTGCGCAGGAATTCGAAAATAGAACCATGGAACTGGTTGGTGCCGGACTTGGTGATCACATTGATGACGGCGCCGGAGAAGTTGCCATATTCAGGGTCAAAGGTGCTGGTTTGCAGCCGGAATTCCTGGATGGAATCGAGCACGGGTATGGCGCCCGCGCCATTGGATCCGTTGTCTTCCACAATCGATCCATTCACCATGAAAGCGTTAGCGTTTTCACGTTGACCATTCACCGACAGCAAGCCCGTAGTGAGATCTCCAGAAGCGACGATGGTGGGCTGGAATGGACTGGGATTGCTCACGGGGGCAACGCCGGGTTGCAATCCGAGAAGGTCGAGATAACTGCGTCCGTTCAAAGGGAGAGAAATGATCTTACGGTCCTCGATCACATCGCCGACTGTAGTGCTGCTGGATTCCACTTCCACCGCTGAACCCGTTACGGCTACTGTCTGCACGACTGCCCCGACCTGCAACTTAAAATCAACACGATAACGCTGGTTCACCTCCAGCCTGAAACCGGATTGCAGAGAGGTCTGGAAACCGGTTGCGGTGACGGTGAGGTTGTAGTTGTTCGCCGCGGGCACGGCGAGGAATTCATAGTTTCCGTTTTCATCGGCGGAGGACTCCCGGTCAAGTCCAGTGCCGGTGTTTTGGAGCACCACTTTGGCGTGGGGAACGGCGGAGCCACCCTGGTCTGTAACCACTCCGTAGAACTGCCCGTCCTGAGCCCATAGAGGGTGCGCGAGCAGACACATCAGGATGCACATCAGGATGCGGTTGCGCGCAGCCCAGAATTGCGCCAATTTTCCAGTCGTTTCCTGCTGGGGAACAGATCCTCGCTGGTTGGACACGTTCGCACCTCCGCCTTGCGGCGTGATTTGAAAGAATGACTTTCCCCGGGGATGGCCTGCTGAAACGGATAAGCTACGGGATATAAGCGCTTTTATACGCCATAATTTTTGATTGTCAAGCAGCAATCTATAATCATCCCAGATGAAGTCCGTCACCATCCGTGATGTTGCTAAAGCCGCAGGCGTCTCGGTTGCAACCGTTTCGTACGTCCTGAATAACAGTGGCCGGGTTGGCCGCCCAACCCGCAGAGCCGTCCTCTCAGCAGTTCGGAACCTCGATTACGTCGCCAATTTAAACGCTCGCAATCTGGCCAAGGATGCAAGCCAAACGCTGGGTATGATCGTCTCTGACATCGAGAATCCGTTCTTTCCTGAAGTGATCAAGAGTTTCGAGCTAAGGGCACGCGACCAGACCTTTGACGTCATCCTGAGCGACACCAACTACGACTCTGCCGTTCTGACTGAAGCTGCAACCAGAATGTTGCGGCAGCGAGTGCGCGGAATTTCTTTTATTACTTCAGAAGTGGCCCTGGCGACGATCCGCCAGATCAAAGCGAGACAAACTCCCGCGGTGTTTCTGGATGTAGGACCTGTTCAGCAATACATAAGCAACGTGAAGATCGATTATGCCCAGGGCATGAGAGCGGTTATCGACCATCTGGTCTCGTTAGGTCACCGCCGAATCTCATTTGTCGGCGCACGCAATGATTTGCAGTCGAATGCGAGCCGCCGCGCTGAATATATACGTTACATGCGCGAGCTAGGTTTGAAAGTGGGAACCGTGTTGGAAGGGAACAGTCATTTCGATGGAGGATTGGCTGTTGGGGCCGCGATCTGTCAACTCGTTCCCAGGCCCACGGCGATCGTCGCCAACAATGATTTGACGGCTATCGGCATCATCAAGGCGCTGCAATCAAGCGGGCTGCACGTTCCCGGAGATATCTCAGTTACCGGCTTTGACTGCACGCAACTAGCCGCGTACACCACCCCATCGTTAACTACAGTGGACCTAAAGCGTGATCTGATAGGGCGAACAGCAGCGGATGCACTTCAGGCCCTCTTCAACTCTCCTGCACACGAGGGACTGGAGTATCCGATCACCCCAACCCTGATCGTTGGAGAATCCACAGGAAAAGCTGGACGATAAGTGGATCTCCAGATCCAGTAACTAAGTTCAGTGTTAGTTAACGGCACACGCTTGCCGCATGCACTCATGGCGTCATCGCCTAATCCAAAGACACTTCACTACCTCCAAAGTTGCACATATTTCCGAAACTTGTGTTAGGCAAGAGTGTTTCCCTATCACAGTGACAGCAATCGCACAGTCATTTCGTGGCCAGCCCAGCTCGCAATAGCCCCGGCTTAAGCCATCGTGCCATTGCTTCAGGTGTTGCGTAGCAACAAACCCAGACAATGGAGAAAGAAGGGCCTTATGAAGTGTATCCCCGGGCTTCGTATGTTCTTGATGATTGGAGTGACCGCCTGTCTTGCTGGTTGCAGTTCAGGAAGCGGTAGCGCACCAAGCAGTTCTGGCTCAACCCAGGCACAGACTGGCTCCGTATATGTGCTCGGAACAGATGCGCCACTCCCCAGCGTGGTGTCCTTCGCCGTCAACCTGCAAAGCATTACTCTTTCCAACGGCTCCGCAACCCCGGTCTCTATACTGAACGGCGCGCAGACAGTTGATTTTGCGCGGTTCAATGGTCTCTCGACCCTGCTTGATTTCAATTCCATCCCCGCGGGAACCTACACCACCGCGACTATTACCCTCGGCTCCGCGACACTCGGATATCTCAATACACAATCTGGAGCAGCGCCAACCGTTGCCTCCATGCCGGCTACGCTTACGCAGTCTGTCGTAACTATCAATCTGGCCAGCCCCTTTGTCGTGAATTCCGGGGATATGGATGCACTCCGGTTTGATTTCGATTTGCAGCAGTCGATCCAGGTAGATGCTAATGGACAGATCACCGGGCAGGTAACGCCGACAGTTGATCTGAAGGCGCTCAGCGCGAGCGATCCTGAAAACTATATTGACGAGTTCGACGCAGGTGTTGTCAGCATTGACGCGTCCGCTAATTCGTTTGTCATCCAAGGCCCCCACGGCCGCCAATACACAGTGCAACTCACATCAAGTACAGAGTTCGAGAACGGCGAATCCATCACCAACCTGACCACCAGCTCGATCATTGAGGTCTCTGGGTCCTTTGCGCCCAACAGCCAAACGATCAGCGCAGATTGTGTAGGGATTCTGTCGCAGGACGGGTATTGGGCGGCGGGGCTCATTACCAATGTGGCCCCGGCGCAAGGTGTAGCGAACGGGTTCAACATGTATGTGCGGGCCGAGCTGCCGGCGGATACGGGTCTGACACTGGGCCAGATCGCCAACATCAACCTGAACGGTAGCGAGATGTATTTCATCTACAAGATGCACACGCCTCTTACCAACTTCTTCTTTAACTCCAGCTTGTTGGTTCCTGGACAGCACATCAGTATTGGTGGTCCGTTGAGCGATGCCAGCAATCCGCAAGCCGTCACCCTTCATCGCGTCGTCCTTCGTCACGAGGGTCATACGGGTGAGTGGGTGGTAGGGAGCACAAATACCGGCAATGGCACCTTCCAGTTCAATTCCAATGGATTGGCTGGGGTTCTCTTCAACGGTCCTATCACCGTCTACACCACGCCAGTCACCAACTGGCTAGGTGGCCTGACTGGTTTGAGCGACCTCAGCGGCAACTCCGCCATGTCGATCCGAGTGGTTGGTCTCGTGCTGAAGAACCCGAATACCGGAAACCCGGTGTTCGTTGCCCGCAGCGTGGAAGAACTGCAGTAAGTTTCAACACGCGACTGCAATAGCAAATGGCCGCTCTCGCAATCCGGGAGCGGCCATTTGCATCTCTGTTCTTGCCAAATCCTAGCGAGTCACCACTCATGGCTTGGTTGCGAGGATCAGTGGGGATGGACCGGGCGCGTCGAGCTTGCGCGCGTCGGTGAACCCAGCCGCTTTTAGCCAGCTGCTGATTTCTTCAAAGGAATAGGTGTCTCCCCTATCGGTGTTCACCAGCATGTTGACGGCGAAGAAGAGCGCATTCAATGGGCCGGTTCGATCCGCGTTCACCAGGAATTCAGCAATCGAGATGGTGCCACCCGGTGCAAGTGCGTGGAATGTTTTTTTGAGCAGCGCCTGGCTGCGTTCGCTGCCCTCACTGTGGAGAATATGTCCAAGGGTTGCCAGGTTGTGACCGCTGCCGAAGTCAGCTTTAAGCAAATCGCCTTCAACGAAGGAAAAGCGATCGGCGAGGCCGAAACGAGTTACCGTCTTACGAGTGACAGGGATCACCTCCGGCCAGTCCACGGCGGTCACTCTGACCTTTTCAGATCCCTGGGCCATCGCGATGCCCCAAACGCCTGAGCCCGCGGCAAGGTCAAGCACACGAACCTGCGGCACTGCCACGTTGGCGTTGTAATGACGGCTAAGCGTCTGTGCCGCGGGATAGCTCAAGGGGAGGATATCGTTGACGAACTGCTGGAAGAAGTCGCCGCCCGACTGCTCCTTGTTCACCGCTGCAGCGGGTTCACCGGTCATGACAATCTCATTCAAGTGAAGCCATTTGGGAATCAGTTGCTTGCTGCCGTGACGCAGCATTCCACCGTGGAAGCTCGGCTTGGTGCTAACCAGGAAGGTGGAGCTTTCGGGCGTAAGTGAAAAGTAGCCTTGTTTATCTTTTGCCAGGAACTCAAGACCCACCAGTGCATGCATGATCGCGCTCAGCCCGCGCTCCGAGGCGCCTGTCTCTTTTTGGATCTCGGAGAGAGTTTTCGGACCGCCATCCAGCAGGTCAAAGATGCGGTGGCGGATCGCTGCTTCCAAAACAAGCGGCGGAACATATCCCCAGGCGAATTGCATGATGCGTTCAGGAGTTACCGGAGTGGTCGCAGACGTACTCATACTTTCCTCACAATCTGGAATCGCGAATTGAATTTTGTAACAAGATCAGTTTTTGTTATCTGAGGCGGCGAGAGACGAGATGAGCTTGTCCGCCTCCTGGCTGGAAGCGTCGATGCTTTGGACGAGATCCGCGACATCGCTCTGTAAGCCGGCAGAAGTGCCCTTAAGTGAGCCGATCGCACGGGAATTGAGGTTGTGTTTCAAAAACAGGACCTGGTCGTGGAAGGCTTTCAATACCGGAGCGATCTGGTCTTCTGTTCGGCGCATGGCGCGCATATAAGTAGCCTGGCGAGTCTTTGCATTGCGCAGCATGACTGTGTCCTGCGACTTCAGTTTGCCATTATCCATGGCATTGATCTCGCCCTGCCACTCCTTGAACAGGTCGTTGCTCACCTGATCGATGGACTGAATTTTGTCGTGGAGCTTACCCGCCTGCGATGCGGCGCTTTCGTAATCGGAGTTAAGGCGTTTATAAGACTTTTCCAGCGAACCGCCTTTAAATCCGGTCAGGGCCTGGAAAGACTCCATCGTTGTTTGCAGTTGCTGCTTGGTTTGATCCTGATCCTTCTTGGCATCCTTAATGCGCTGTACCAGGATGTCGCGCTTCTCTTTGCCCAGAGTGCGCATCGTCTTGTAGTAGGTCGATTTGCAGCCAGCCAAGAGCAGAGTAAGAACGATGAGAGGAATGAAGATAGCTCGACGCAAAAGTTCTCCCTTTTTCACTTTTAGAGCGCAGCGTATTCCTTCTTCGCCGCTACCAGCATCGGCAGGTCTGTGTCCGCGTCTTTCCAGGTCTGCAAAAATGCTTCGTATGCCTTCTTCGCGTTCGGCTTGTCCCCGCCCATGGCATAGGCGCGCGCCAACCCCAACTGCACCTGCGCGCGAAAAGGCGGATAGGCTATCTGCACCGTCCCGGAGTTGGCCCGGACTGCAGACTGAAACGCGGTAAGCGCGTGGCCGGCATCGTGGAGTTGAAGGTATGCCAAACCCTGCACGTACGAAGCTGGTAGATTCGAATCATAGGGCTTGGCTGGCTCGGCGGCATCCACTGCTTCCTGCGCGCGGCCTGCCGCAAGAGCCACGAATGCTTTCGACAGCGGCGCGTACGCATTCTGGATGAGCGTATCCTGAGGAAACTTCTTGCTCAACTCAAGCGCTAACGGCAAGGCTAGTTTGCTATTGCCGCACACCGCTGCCGCGAGGGTGGCGGCTGCCTGGGTCTGCCTGCTTTTGTCCAACGAGAGCGCTTGTTGTACCACAGCCTCGTTCGAGTCGCACAACCCGGCCAACCCTCGTGCGGTGGCGCTTTCCAAAAGAAAACCCGCCTGCGCATCGGAAGCCTTGGCGCGTCCCGCCTGCTCCACCGCCCGCCGAATGGTCGCCTCCGCCATGCGGTATTGGCCGGTATATTGCTGGGTGGCGGCGAGCGCCTGGGTGGCGACAAACTCATCCTGCCGTCCGGCGACCTGTGACATAATCCTTTGCACTTGCTGCGGCTCTCCCAGCAGGAAATAGGTCACCATGTAACTCACAAGATCATCGGTGCTGCTGTTCAGACCCAGCGCTTGCGTCCGCTCCAACTCCTTCTTCGCTTCATCCATCCTGCCCAGCGCTACATAATCCGATAGTAGATTCTCGGCCGCAATCGAATCCTGCGGATCCAGCTCGACCGCCTTCTGCGCGTAGGCGAGACCCTGCTCATATTGCCCCAGATACTGATACGCGACGTTGATGTTGATGTAGTTATCGATCTGCCCCGGGTAGGCCTGGATGGCCTCCTGCAGGGTCTCAATGACCTTCGGGATATCGCCGGCGACGACCTCATAATAGTGGCCGGCAATGTAGAGCCGCTCCCGCTCACTCACATTTTTCGACAACTCATAGGCCTTGGAAAAATACTGGTTGGCCTTGGTCACCTGGCCCGAATTGATGTACACCACTCCCAGCCGCGCATACGCCATGGCAAAGTTGGGATCGAGCTCGATTGCGCGAAGGTAATGTCCTTCCGCCTCAGGAATGTCGTGCGCCTTGGCGTGGGCCTTGTCACCCAGCGCATAGGCGCGGAAGGCCTCGAGTGACGACGTCGTCGCCTGCCCAAACGGCGTGTCCAGCTTCTTGATGCTTTCCAGGTCCTCGCCCAGCTTGCCTCGCATGGCCGCCGCTGCCTTGCCCAGCGCATCCAGAACATGTTCTTTATCCGGGGCTTGGGCCTGCTCGCTGACGATCTCGTCTCCGGTTGCCGTGTTCTGGGCGGTTAGCGTAATCACGTATTCCTTGCCAAGGTTTGCGATTGTGCCTGTGATGATGGCCTTGATCCCTTCTCGCTCACCGATCTCACGCGCAATCGCGGGGGTAACCGGCGTACCCTCGGGTTTGCCCAAATACTTCACGCTCTGCAACAGATGCTGCGGGCTCACAATATTGATCACCGGCGACTGCTCCAGATCAATCTGTAGCGCCTGGTTGAGCGTGGTATCAAAGACCGGATCGCCGGTGTGGTTGACGAAATCCGCCAGGATGAGCGAGTCCTTCTTGGCCTGCGATCCATTCCCGGTTTCCGCCGCACCCGGGCCGGGCGCGACTTCAGAACGGTACTTCCACCATGCCAGTCCACCCGCTATCAGCAGCAGCAAAGCTGCGGCAGCCATCCACGGCCATTTTGGCTTCTTGGCAGCTATTGGCTTCGCCGCAGGCGTGGCTGAAACATTTAGGCCTTCGAGATCTTCCTGCAGTTCTTCGGCGCTGGCATACCGCTGAGCTACATCCTTAGCCAACAGCTTGGCAACGATGGCATCCAGTTGCTTCGGCATGGCGGGATTCACCGTGCTCACCGGCGGTGGATCTTCGCGTAGCAGAGCCACGAAGACGTCCGCCGTCGACCCGCCGCCGAAGGGCGTCTTTCCCGTTGCCATCTCGTAGATCACTGTTCCGAGACTGAACAGATCGGTGCGCGCGTCCAATGGCGCACCACGCGCCTGTTCCGGAGACATATACGAAACCGTTCCCACCGCCGAGCCAGGACTGGTGAGCTCCAGCGTCCCTTCTCCCAGACCGACTGCGGTCTCGTCCGAGCTGGCACTTCCCGGGAGACCGTAGGTGCGCGAGTCTGCGACCGCGATACCGGCCTGCTTCTTCGCCAGCCCGAAGTCGAGGATCTTGATTTGGTGCTTGCCCCGCAGGGCATCGACGACAAACAGATTGGCCGGCTTGATATCCCGGTGGATGATGCCCTTGGCGTGCGCCGCCGCCAAAGCCGCCGCTGCCTGTTGGGCGAAAGCCACTACCTCTTCGGGTGATAAACCCTTTCCCCCAGCTTTCGACGAGATAGCGCTTCAGCGTTTCCCCGCGCAGCAACTCCATCACCAGGTAGGGACGGCCATCCTGCTCACCGGTGTCATAGATCGCGCACACATTGGGGTGGTTCAGCGTAGCTGCCGAACGTGCCTCGCGCAGAAAGCGCTCATGCGACACGTGGCTGCCGGACTGGGGCGTAGCGTGCGCGGGTGTGTCGTGGGGGTGCAGCGGCGATGGCGATCCACTCCCCGCTTCCGCGACCAGATAGCTATCGGAAACCAGCTTCAGCGCGACCTCGCGCTCCAGCCGCGTGTCTAGCACGCGATAAACTTCGCCCATGCCGCCGGCGCCGATTTTCTCGAGCAGGCGGTATGGACCGAACTGTGTTCCCTCTGCAATCGTCATCAGAGCCTAGCCGCGCGGGAAAATTGTAAGCCTGGATGGGAGAAGTCTACCAGCGGCAACTGCGGCTTGGGATCTAAAGCGCAGCGTATTCCTTTTTGGCCGCGACCAGCATGGGCAGGTCGGCATCCGCGTTTTTCCAGGTAACGAAAAACGCCTCGTATGCCTTCTTGGCGTTCGGCCTTGTCGCCGCCCATGGCATACGCCCGCGCTAAGCCTAATTGCGCTTGAGCGTAGAACGGAAGTTGCCCGAAAAGACTGCCAGTTGGGGCCTTCGTTGCGTCCTGAAAGGCGCTCAGTGCCCGACCGGCATCATGCATCTGGAGGTAGGCCAGACCCTGCACATACGACCCTGGATAGATCGTGTCCCAGGCCTTGGCTGGCTCAGCGGCATCCGCCGCTTCTTGCGCACGCCCGGCGGCCAGCGCTGCAAACGCCTTGGCCAGCGGTTGGCATAAACCCTGGATGAGCGTGTCTTCGGGATACTTTTTGCTCAACTCCTTCGCCATAGGCAACGCAAGTTTATCGTTGCCACAGAACGCCGCCGCCAGCACTGCATATGCCTGGGTCTGCTTGCTCTTGTCCAGGACCAACGCCTGCTTTACCGTGGCCTCATTTCCCTCACACAAACCTGCCAAACCCCGGGCTGCCGCGCTGTAAAGAAGGAAACCTGCCTGCGCATCCGGCGCTTTGGCGCGCCCAGCTTGCTCGAACGCCCGCCGGGTCGTCTCTTCCGCAGCACGGTACTCCCCGGCGTATTGTTGCGTAGTCGCCAGGCTGCCCTCCAGCTGAAACCCATCTGGGCGACCGGAAGCCTCGGCCATAACCTGCCGCACTTGCTTCGGCTCACCCAACAGGAAATACAACGAGATTTGGGGTATCAAGGTACCGGTGCTATCTTCCAGCCCCAACTTGCGTGCCCGCTCCACCTCCGCCCGGGCATCGGCCAGCCGGTTTAAGGCCGTGTAGTCGGTTACCAGATTTTCTGATGCGATGGCGTCATCAGGCTGTACGTCCACACCCTTCTTCGCATAAGGAAGACCTTTCTCAAACTGACCGAGGAAGAGATAGGCCACGTTGATGTTGACGTAGTTATCCACCAGCCCCGGGTAGGTCTGGATAGCCTCCTGCAGCGTTTCAATCACCTTGGGTACGTCGCCCGTGACGTTCTGATAGTAGTGGCCGCTGATGTAGAGCCGCTCGCGTTCGCTCACATGTTTGGAGAGTTCAAAGGCGCGGGCAAAGTACGTGTGGGCCTTCGCCACCTGGCCTGAATTGATATACACCACCCCCAGGCGTGCGTTTGCCATGGCAAAGTTGGGATCCAGTTCCAATGCGCGCAGGTAGTGGCCCTCCGCATCAGGGATGTCGAGCCCCTTATCGTGCGCCTTGTCACCCAAGGCATAGGCGCGAAACGCCTCCAGGGAGGGCGTCGTCGCCTGGCCAAAGGGCGTGTCCAGTTTCTTGATGCTTTCCAGGTCCTCGCCCAGTTTGCTCCTCATTGCTTTGGCTGCGTTGCTCAGCGCATCCAGCACATGATCCTTGTCCGCGGCCCTGGCCTGTTCGCTAACGATTTCGTCCCCGGTGGCGGTGTTCTGAGCAGTCAACGAAATTACATACTCGTTGCCCAGGTTGGCAATGGTGCCGGTGAGGATCGCTTTCATCCCTTCGCGCTCGCCAATCTCGCGTGCAATCTCCGGCGTCACCGGCGTTCCCTCCGGCTTGCCCAAAAACTTGACGCTCTGCTCCAGATGTTGCTCGCTCACAATTTTGATTACTGGCGACTGTTCCAGCTCGATCTTCAGCGCCTGGTTCAGCGTAGTGTCAAAAACCGGATCGCCGGTGCGGTTGACGAAATCAGCCAGGATGATCGAGTCCTTGGCTGCCTGGGGCGTAGTTCCAGCAGCGCCTTGCCCACTGGCGCTCTCCGCCGGGGTGCCTGCGGCTGGGGTAGGAGCCGGCCGGTATTTCCACCATGCCAAGCCGCCAGCAATCAGCAGCAGCAATGCCACAGCGCCGACCACCCACGGCCACTTCCCTCCGGCGGCTTTGGCTGCCGGGCGAGTTGTGGAAGCGTCCAGACTCTCCAGATCTTCGCGCAGCTGCGTGGCACTCGCGTAGCGTTGCGTGGGATCTTTGCGCAGCAGCTTCTCTACGATGGCATCCAGCTTCTTGGGCATAGCTGGATTAACCGTACTCACCGGCGGCGGATTCTTCGTAAGCAGGGCGGCAAAGACTTCCGCCGTTGATTCGCCGCCGAAAGGCGTCTTGCCCGTCGCCATCTCGTAGATGACCGTTCCCAAGCTGAAGAGATCGGTGCGTGCATCCAGCGGCACGCCCTTGGCCTGCTCCGGAGACATGTAGGCCACGGTGCCCACCGCCGAGCCCGGGCTGGTGAGCTCCATGGTCTCCGTACCCGGACCCGCCGCGGTCAGATCGGCCGCGCCGTCATATACCCGTGAGTCAGCAACCGCCACGCCTTCCTGTTTCTTGGCTAGCCCAAAGTCGAGAATCTTGATTTGACGCTTCCCGCGATCCGGCTCCAAGACAAACAGATTCGCCGGCTTGATGTCGCGGTGGATAATGCCCTTGGCATGGGCAGCTGCCAGAGCAGCGGCAGCCTGCTGGCTAAACGAAATCACTTCGTTCGCGATTAGACCGTGTCCCCCGGCTTCGGCCAGATACTTCTTCAACGTCACGCCGCGCAGCAGTTCCATCACCAGGTAGGGGCGCCCATCCTGCTCCCCGGTGTCGTAGATTGCGCACACATTGGGATGATTCAGCGTGGCCGCGGAGCGTGCTTCGCGCAGGAAGCGTTCGTGCGACAAGCGGCTGCCGGAGTGGGGTGTCGCCTGGCCTGGCGTGTCGTGCGACTGCGGCGTCAGGGGCGAGCCGCTGCCCACATCCGATGACAGATAACCCACAGAGACCAGCTTGAGCGCAACCTCGCGCTCCAGTCGCGTATCCAGCACGCGATAGACTTCGCCCATGCCGCCCGCACCGATCTTCTCGATCAGGCGGTATGGTCCGAACTGTGTTCCCTCTGCGATCATCGGGACCGGCTGCGGCGGATTTAGAAGCTTGGATACGGCGCTAGTCTATCAGCGGCAGGACATTCCGGTAGCGTCATTCATCTCTGAGAGGAGCAGGCTGCAGAGAAACCTGTTCCTGGAAGGGTACGAGCCTCGCGGGGGATTGCGGAAAAAGTCGGCAGGGTGATGAAAGAAGTCCCCTCAGCGGCTAAAGCCGAACCTATGTACAACCGCTTACGTACGGGCTGAAGCCCGTACCCTTCAAGAACCGGGTTTTCCCGCAAGCTGTTTAGCCGTCTCTGCGGGACTGAGTTCTGGGGCCGATAGCTTCTCACGCAGACTCTTTAAGCCGCTGAGGTTCTGCTTTCTGCCCGCCGCAGAGTCGGGGGATGTCTTCCCTTGACATCCCCGCGGGGTGCGGGCGAGTAAAGCAATCATCAAACAATTATCCCGAGACACATTCGCTTCGCGCGGCGCCTGTAGAAAATGTGCGAAATAAGCGAACTAAGTCCCGGTGCATGACCGACGGGACGGTAAACAGCCGGAGCAGCGCGAATTTTTAATGAGAAAAAAGAGAGAAAAGAGAGATAAGCCCCCCTAGATTGGAAGCTTATTGGCTCCGATTGCGAGCCGAGGGAACTGACGGTCCGTCCAGGGCCGGACGGGGTAGGGCGATCTTGCGGCATGTTTCCATCACGCTCACTCTTATTAAGAGGCCCAGCATCTTCCTTGCATAGCGATCCCCATGATTCAGAGGATGCCACCCACGGCACGGTCTGCCGAGGCGCGCCATCCTTAGCCACGAACCGTGTCCGTTAGGCTCTATGCTTGTCAGTATCTGATTTGCTACTGATATAGATGCGAGTTAGGGTAGTTTCGGTTAGAGGTTAGGTGATTATTTTCTGGGCTCACTTGGGGACGGGCCAGGAACTTTACTCATGCTCTGGCGGAACCCGGCGCAGATTTTTTCCGCAGCCTGTTAAATCCGCTAAAGCGCGTCGTATTCCCTCTTTGCCGCCACCAGCATGGGCAGGTCAGCATCCGCGTCTTTCCAGGTGGCGAAGAAAGCCTCGTATGCCTTTTTGGCGTTGGCCTTATCGCCACCCATGGCGTAAGCCCGGGCTAAACCCAGTTGCCCCTGGGCATAAAAGGGAGCACTCGTTTGCAGGTTGCCACCCGGAGATTGGATCGCAGCCCGAAAGGCATTCGCTGCCTGGCTTGCATCCTTCAGCTGCAGATATGCCAAACCCTGCAGATAGGCTACGGGATAAATCAGATTGAACGACCTGGCCGGCTCCGCATCATCGATCGCTTCTCGCGGCTCTCCTGCTGCAAGAGCCACAAAGCCCTTTGCCAGAGGGATAAATACTCGCTGGATCAGCGTGTCGTCGGGAAACTTCTTGCTCAAATCCTGAGCCATGGATCCAACCAGTTTGCTGTCGCCGCAAATCCCCGCCGTGAACACAGCAAGCGATTGTGTCTGCCTGCTCCTATCCAGAGCCAAAGCCCTTTGCACTGATTGTTCATTGCCCTCGCATAAGCCCGCGAAACCCCGGCTGCCCGCATTGATTAAAAGGGCGTTGGCCTGTACGTCCGGAGCTTTGGCCAGCCCTGCTTGCTCGAAGGCATGCTCGGTGGTCGTCGCCGCCTTGCGGTACTCGCCGGAGAAAAGCTGCGTGGCCGCCAAGGCCTCGGTGGCCAGAAATTCATCCGGCTGACCCGCTGAGAGCGTCATCATCCTCTGCACTTCATTTGGCTCGCCCAACAGAAAATACGTCTGCAACCGAATCGTACGATCGAGCGTGCTCGTGTCCAGGCCCAGTTTGTCAGCCCGATCCATTTCTGTGCGGGCGTCACTCATCCGGTTCAAGCCAACGTAGGCGCTCAACAGGTTTTCAGCCGCGATGGAATCTTCCGGCTGCATCTGTACCGATTTCTCTGCAAAGGGAAGAGCCTTCGCATAGTCGCCTAAAGCGGTATACGCCGCGGTGATATTGATGTAGTTATCGATTTGGCTGGGGTAGGTCTGGATGGACTCCTGCAGCGCTTCCACAACCTTGGGCATGTCGCCGGTCACGTTCTGGTAGTAGTGGCCGGTGATGTAGAGCCGCTCCCGCTCGCTTACATTTTTCGAAAGCGCGTAGGCCTTGGCAAAGTACTTGTCGGCCTTTGCCACCTGGCTGGTGTTGATGTACACCACGCCAAGCCGGGCATAGGCCATGGCAAAATTGGGATCCAGCTCCACCGCGCGCAGGTAATGACCCTCGGCCTCGGGTATATCGTGCGCATTCACATGCGCCTTATCTCCCAGCGCGTAGGCGCGAAATGCCTCCAGCGACGACGTCGTCGCCTGGCCGAAGGGAGTGTCCAGTTTTTTGATGCTCTCCAGATCCTCGCCCAGCTTGCCGCGGATGGCCGCGGCCGCTTTGCCCAGCGCGTCCAGCACATGCTCCTTGTCGGGCGCTTGTGCCTGCTCGCTAACGATTTCGTCCCCAGTGGCGGTGTTCTGGGCGGTCAGCGTAATCACATACTCCTTGCCCAGGTTGGCGATGGTGCCAGTGAGGATGGCTTTGATGCCCTCGCGCACGCCGATCTCCCGCGCTATCTCCGGGGTCACTGCGGTGCCATCGGGCTTGCCCAGATACTTCACGCTTTGCGCCAGGTGTTGGGGGCTCACGATATTGATTACCGGCGATTGCTCCAAATCGATCTGCAAAGCCTGGTTAAGCGTGGTGTCAAAGACGGGATCGCCGGTATGGTTGATGAAGTCGGCCAGGATGATCGAATTCTTGGTTGCACCGGCCGTCGTCGCAGCAGTGCTTCCGCCCGCTTGCGGTGCCCCCGCGGGCCGGAATTTCCACCACGCCAGGCCGCCTGCGATTAGGGCCAGCAGCACGATGACAGCAATCGCCCAGGGCTTCTTTCGGGCAGTAGCGCCGGCCGCCGCTGTCGCCTGGCCAGATTGTGGATCCAGTCCATCCAGCGCTTCCTGCAGCTGCTCGGCGGTGGCATAGCGCTCCGTGCGATCCTTGGCCAGCAGTTTGGCGACGATGGGATCCAGCTTCTTCGGCATCGCCGGATTCACTGTGCTGACCGGGGGCGGATTTTCGCGCAGCAGCGCGGCAAAGACCTCCGCGGTGGAACCACCGGCAAAGGGCGTCTTCCCCGTCGCCATTTCAAAGATAACGGTTCCCAGGCTGAACAAGTCGGTGCGCGCATCCAGCGGCTCACCCTTGGCCTGTTCCGGAGACATGTACGCCACCGTCCCCACCGCCGAACCAGGACTGGTCAGCTCCATGGTCGCGGTACCACCGCCGACCGTCTCGTCCGCGCCGCTGCCGGGAAGGCCGTAGGTGCGCGACTCCGCCACAGCAACGCCGGGCTGCTTCTTGGCCAGCCCGAAGTCAAGAATTTTGATCAGGCGCTTGCCCCGGCCGGCATCAACGACAAACAGGTTGGCCGGTTTAATGTCGCGGTGGATGATCCCCTTGGCATGCGCGGCAGCCAGGGCGGACGCCGCCTGCTGGCTGAATGAGATCACCTCGTCTGGGGCCAATCCCTTGCCGCCGGCCTTCGCCAGGTAATGCTTCAAGGTCTCCCCACGCAGCAACTCCATCACCAGGTAGGGCCGGCCGTCGTGTTCGCCGGTGTCATGGATGGAGCAGACATTGGGATGGTTCAGGGTGGCGGACGAACGCGCCTCGCGCAGGAAGCGCTCATGCGAGACATGGCTGGAACCGGGTGTCGCGTGGGGCGTAACCGGAGAGGGCGAGCCGCTGCCAGCCGCCGTGCCCAGATAGGTATCGGAAACCAACTTGAGCGCAACCTCGCGTTCCAGCCGCGTATCCAGGGCACGATACACTTCGCCCATTCCGCCCGAGCCGATTCTCTCGATCAGGCGGTACGGACCAAACTGTGTTCCCTCTGCGATCGTCATCGTATCTGGCCGCGCTGGAAAATTGTAAGCCTAGGTGGGAGCAGTCTAACAGTGGCGGAGTATATCGCGGTCGTACCTGAGAAGGTCACACCTCTGAAAGTAAGCAGGGTCAGCGGAAAGCCGTACCCCGCGGGTTAAAGCGCGGCGTATTCCTTCTTAGCCGCCACGAGCATGCTCAGGTTTGGGTCTGCATCCTTCCAGGTGTCAAAAAACGCTTCGTACGCCTTTTTCGCATTTGCCTTATCGCCGCCCATCGCATAGGCGCGTGCCAGCCCGAGCTGCGCCGGCGCATAGAAAGGTGGGGATCCGGCGCCCAAATTTCCCTGCGATTGCATCGCGGAGGAGAAGGCGCTCTTTGCGTGCATTGCGTCATGCAGTTCGAGATATGCAAGTCCTTGCACATAAGATCCGGGGTAGAGCAGGTCATATGGCTTTGCGGGGCGGGCATCATCGACTGCTTCGCCTGGCCGGCCCTCAGACAGGGCGACATAGGCCTTGGCCAAAGGCAGAAAGACATCCTGAACAAGTGTGTCTTCCGGATATTTTGTGCTCAACTCCTGGGCCAGCGGCAAACCTTGCTTGCCGCCTCCGCAGACCGCACCCGCCAATACGGCTAGCTCCTGCGTCTGCTTGCTCCTGTCCAGCGCCAGCGCCCGCTGCACCACGTTTTCGCTGCCCGAACACGAATTCGTCAGGCCTCGGGCCTCGGCATCCGTCAAAAGGATTGCCGCCTGTACATCTGCCGCTTTGGCATGCCCAGCCTGCTCTAAAGCCTGCTGCACCGTTGTCGCCGATAGCTTGTAGCGGCCGGAAAACTGCTGCGTGCCAATCAGGTCCTGGGTAACGAGAAACTCGTCCGGCCGCCCCGCCACCTGGGCCAGCAGTCTTTGTAACTCGCTCGGCTCTCGCAGGAAAAAATATGCAATAAAACTGATCCCCGCATAGTCCGTGCTGCCATCCAGACCTAGTTTGCGTCCCCGTAGCATCTCCGCCTTTGCATCGCTCAGCCTCATCAGGCCGGTGTAATCTGCCAAAAGGTTTTCTGAAGCGATTGCATCCTCCGGCGATATCTCCACAGCCTTGAGCGCGTAGGGAAGCGCCTTCTCGAGTTGGCCGAGGGTCTGATAAGCCACGTTGATGTTGATATAGCTGTCCAGTTGTCCCGGGTAGGTCTGGATCGACTCCTGAAGCGTTTCAATCACTTTGGGTATGTCGCCGGTCACGTTTTGATAGTAGTGGCCCGCAATATAGAGCCGTTCGCGCTCACTGACATTCTTCGAAAGTGAGTAGGCCTTGGCGAAATACTTGTTGGCCTTGGACCACTGGCCGGAGTTGACATACACCACGCCTAAGCGCGCGTAGGCCATGGCAAAGTTGGGATCCAGCTCCACTGCACGAAGGTAGTGACCCTCTGCCTCTGGTATGTTCAGCGCCTTCTCGTGCGCTTTGTCGCCCAGAGCATAGGCGCGAAAAGCCTCCAACGAACCTGTCGTCGCCTGCCCGAAAGGGGTATCCAGTTTCTTGATGCTGGCCAGGTCCTCGCCCAGCCTTGCTCTCATGGCGGCAGCCGCTTTGCCCAGCGCATCGAGCACATGTTCCTTGTCGGGAGCCTGGGCTTGCTCGCTGACAATCTCGTCGCCGGTAGCTGTGTTCTGCGCGGTCAGCGTGATCACATATTCCTTGCCCAGGTTGGCGATGGTTCCGGTAAGAATCGCCTTCATCCCCTCGCGCTCACCAATCTCGCGGGCAATTGCCGGGGTCAAGGGCGTGTCCGCAGGCTTGCCCAGGTACTTCACGCTTTGCATCAGGTGCTGCTGGCTCACGATGTTGATCACCGGCGACTGCTCCAGATCGATCTGCAGAGCCTGGTTCAGCGTGGTGTCAAAGACCGGATCGCCGGTACGGTTAACAAAATCCGCCAGGATAAGAGAGTCTTTCGTGCCCTTGGGCGCGACCGCTGCTGCGTTCGGTTCGGTGCTGGTTGGGGTGGGCGGTGGCGGGCCAGGCTTCAACTTCCACCACGCCAGGCCGCCGGCAATCAGCAGCAGGAGCGCAGCAAGCGACGGCCAAAGCCAGTACTTTCCTTTGCTCCGCGCGGGCCCCACTGCCTGTCCGATGTGAACCGCCAGCGCATCCAAATCTTCCTGCAGTTGCTCCGCGCTGGCATAGCGCTGCGCGGGGTCCTTTGCCAGGAGCTTGGCCACGATCGGATCCAGCCGCTTGGGCATGGCAGGATTCACTTTGCTGACTGGTGGCGGATCTTCGCGCAGCAGGGCCGCGAAGACGTCCGCCGTCGAACCACCACCGAAAGGCGGCTTCCCGGTGGCCATTTCGTAGATTACCGAGCCCAGGCTGAACAGGTCAGTACGCGCATCGAGCGGTGTGCCCCGCGCCTGTTCCGGAGACATATACGCCACCGTGCCCACGGCGGAACCGGGACTGGTCAACCCCATGGTCGCCGTACCCGATCCTATGGCAGTCTCATCGCCGGCGCCATTCGGCGGTACCCCGTAGGTGCGAGAGTCAGCAACCGACAGCCCTTCCTGCTTTTTGGCCAGGCCGAAGTCGAGAATCTTGATCTGCCGCTTGCCGCGCAATGCATCGATCACAAACAGGTTTGCCGGCTTGATATCGCGGTGGATGATGCCTTTGGCGTGCGCCGCAGCCAGCGCCGCTGCTGCCTGCTGGCTAAAGGAAATCACCTCGTCCGCGGGCAGTCCATGTCCCCCGGCGTCGGCGAGATACTTCTTCAGCGTGACGCCGCGTAGCAGTTCCATCACCAGGTAGGGACGACCGTCCTGCTCACCGGTGTCGTGAATGGAGCAGACGTTGGGATGATTTAGCGTAGCCGCCGAACGCGCCTCGCGCAGGAAGCGTTCGTGGGATGAGTGGCTGGAATGCGGCGTTGCCAGCGGCGAGGGTGATCCGCTGCCTGCATCCGACGACAGGTAGCTGGCAGAAACCAGCTTCAGCGCCACCTCGCGCTCGAGCCGTGTATCGAGCGCGCGATAGACTTCGCCCATCCCGCCGGCACCTATCTTCTCGATCAGGCGGTACGGACCGAACTGTGTTCCCTCTGCGATCATGGATGCCTGAGCGTGCCAGCAGTCTATCAGTGGCGGAGTGCCGCGGTAGAGTTCGGAAAGTTGTACCTCTAAGGACACCGCAGGGTGTTAGAGCGCAGCGTATTCCTTCTTCGCCGCCAATAGCATGGGCAGGTCGGCATCCGCATCTTTCCAGGTGTTAAACAGGGCTTCATAAGCCTTCTTCGCGTCCGCCTTGTTCCCCGCCATCACATACGCTCGTGCCAACCCCAATTGCGACACGGGATAGCAGGCCCCCATCCCCGCCACCAACATGGCGGCCCGGTACTGCATCACCGTCTTGAAGGCGTTGATCGCGTTGCCGGGGTCGTGCGTCTGGAGATAAGCGAGTCCTTGCAAACAGGAGGCCGGGTAGATCGCGGAATACGGCTTCGCCGGCTCGGCTTCCGCCACTGCCTGTTGCGGCTGGCCAGCCGCGAGCGCCACATAAGCTTTTGACAGCGGAAGGTACACATCCTGGATCAGCGTATCTTCGGGATATTTCCTGCTCAACTCCTCCAACATCGGCAGTACCAGCGTGCCGTTACCGCATACTGTCGCCGCCAGCCCCGCCGCCTCCTGGGTTTGCTTGCTCTTATCCAATCTGAGCGCCTGTTCGACCGCAGCCTCATTGTCATCGCACAACCCGACCATGCCACGGCCAAGAGCCTCGGTCAGCAAGTTTGCTGCCTGTGCGTCTGGAGCCTTGGCATGTCCCGCCTGCTCTATTGCACGCTGGAAAGTCACCGACGCTTTCTTGTACTGCCCTGCATACTGCTGGGTGACGGCCA
This sequence comes from uncultured Acidobacteriaceae bacterium, assembly GCA_963743365.1. Lineage (GTDB taxonomy): Bacteria > Acidobacteriota > Terriglobia > Terriglobales > Acidobacteriaceae > PALSA-350. Next base: position 116,799 of record CAVUQE010000027.1, on the reverse strand, counting down.
GATTTTGGGTGGTCACAAATTCATCCGGATGCCCGGCCATCTCTGCCACGACCTGCTGGACCTGCTGCTGGTCTCCCAGTAAGAAATAGGCAATCAGGTGCTGCGACGCGACATCCGTGCTGCTGTCCATCCCCAGCTTGTGCTGTCGCGCCAGTTCGCGCTCCACGTCGTCCATCCGTCCCAGGGCAAGCAGCGCGACGAGCAGATTCTCTGCCGCTATCGCATCCTCGGGCTGCAGCTCCACCGCTTTTTGCGCATACGGTAGAGCCTTCGCATATTGACCGAGCGTCTGGTAGGCCACGTTGATATTGATATAACCAGACAACTGCGCCGGATAGGTCTGGACGGCCTCCTGCAGCGTTTCAATCATCCTTGGCAGATTGCCGGTCACGGTCAGGTCGTAGTGGGATGAGATGTAGAGCCGCTCGCTCTCGCTGACGTGGGCGGAGAGCTCGTAGGCCTTCAAGTAATATCCCCTCGCCTTTGCCACCTGGCCCGAGTTGTCATACACCACTCCCATCCGCGCATACGCCATGGCAAAATTCGGGTCGAGCTCGATAGCCCGTTTGTAGTGCCCCTCGGCCTCGGGAATGTCCAACGCCTTCTCATGCGCCTCATCGCCCAGCGCAAAGGCGCGGAACGCCTCCAGCGATGGTGTCGTAGCTTGTCCAAAGGGCGTGTTCAGCTTCTTGATGCTGGCCAGGTCCTCGCCCAGCTTCGCCCGCATCGCCGCGGCTGCCGTCCCCAAGGCGCCCAGCACATTCTCCTTGTCGGAAGCTGTCGCCTGCTCACTCGCAATCTCGTCGCCCGTCGCCGTGTTCTGCGCCGAGAGAGTAATGACATACTGTTTGCCCAGGCTGCCAATGGTTCCCGTCAGGATCGCTTTCATCCCCTCGCGCTCGCCGATCTCGCGCGCAATCGCTGGAGTCACCAGCGTGTCCTCCGGCTTGCCCAGATATTTCACGCTCTGCCGCAGATGCTCCTGGCTCACGATGTTGATCACGGGCGACTGCTCTAAATCGATCCGCAGCGCCTGGTTTAGCGTTGTGTCAAACACCGGGTCGCCCGTCTGGTTCACAAAATTCGCCAGGATAATCGAATCCTTCAGCTCCTTCGGCGCGCTTGCGGCGGCCCCGCCTGCACCCGTCGCCGTGGCTGCACCGCCGTTCGCGGTCGTACCGGCCGGCTTTAACTTCCACCACGCCAGGCCAGCAACGATCAGCAGCAGTGCGACGGCAGCCGCAACCCACGACCACTTCGGTACCCCTGCCTTCTCCGCCGGACGGGTGGCGGGAGCGTCGAGGCTCTCCAAATCTTCCCGCAGCTGTTCCGCCGTCGCGTAACGCTGGGCCGGGTCCTTGCGCAGCAGCTTCTCCACCACGGCGTCCAGCTTCTTCGGCATAGCTGGATTGACGGTAGTCACCGGCGGCGGATTTTCTTTCAGCAAGGAGGCAAAGACTTCCGCCGTCGATTCGCCGGCGAACGGCGTCTTGCCCGTCGCCATCTCGTAAATCACTGTTCCTAGGCTGAAGAGATCCGTACGTCCATCCAGGGGGATGCCTTTCGCCTGCTCCGGAGACATGTAGGCTACGGTGCCCACCGCAGAACCCGGGCTGGTCAGCTCCATGGTCGCTGTTCCTGGGCCGGCCGCGGTCAGGTCGGCGTTGCCGTCGCTTGCCGCTGCGCCATACGCGCGCGATTCCGCGGCCAGGCCAGCCTGTTTCTTGGCCAGGCCGAAGTCAAGGATCTTGATTTGACGCTTGCCCCGATCAGCCTCTAACACGAAGATATTTGCCGGCTTGATGTCGCGATGGATAATGCCCTTGGCATGCGCCGCCGCCAGTGCTGCGGCTGCCTGCTGGGAGAACGAAATCACCTCGGCGGGAGCCAATCCTTTGCCGCCAGCTTCGGCCAGATACTTCTTCAACGTCACGCCGCGCAGCAGTTCCATCACCAGGTAGGGCCGTCCATCCTGCTCCCCGGTGTCATGGATCGCACAAACATTGGGATGGTTCAGCGTGGCAGAGGAACGCGCCTCGCGCAGAAAGCGATCATGGGTGAGGTGCGCGCCCGAATGGGGCGTAGCATGCCCGGGCGTATCGTGCGGGCGCGGCGTGCCTGCAGGCGAGGGGGATCCACTGCCCAGGTCCGTAACCAGGTAGCTTTCCGAGACCAGCTTGAGGGCGACCTCGCGCTCTAGCCGCGTATCCAGCGCGCGATACACCTCTCCCATGCCGCCTGCCCCGATTCTCTCGAGAAGGCGGTAGGGACCAAACTGTGTTCCCTCGGCGATGGTCATCGTTCCTGGCGGCAGAACAAAATTTGAAGGCTCAACCTAGTGCGAGCAGTCTAACAGCGCCGTCGCCTAACCGTCTTGGCAGTTTTGTTTAGCCAGCCGGCGGAAAGACACCGTATTCTCAGAGGCACCACAACCAGCTTCATGGAACGAGGTCTTCTGATGGTGCGCACGATCCGCCAGGTTCGGTCCTTGGTCGAAATGGCGCTGCTGTTCACCTTGCTCTGCCTTGCCTTCGCAGGAGCCTGGGGACAAGATGCGAGCCTGTTCAAGGCACAGGACCCAGGGAAAGGCTTCGTCGAAATCGGCGGGGACTGGCGCTTCCACACCGGCGACGACCTACAGTGGGCCCAACCGGGGTATGACGATTCGGGATGGGAGCTGTTACGCGGAGACAAGACCTGGGGCGCACAGACCCATCCGTCTTATGTGGGCTTCGCCTGGTATCGCAAGCGCATTGAAATAACCCCCGCCGGCGGGATGATAGCGCTCCTGGTGCGGCCGGTGGACGATATATACGAGCTTTATTGGAATGGAGAGAAGATCGGCAGCGACGGCCAGATGCCGCCGCATGCCCACTGGGACGCCGTTCCCCACGGCGTAACCTTCTCCTTGCCGAGCAGCTCTGGGGTGCTGGCGGTGCGCGTCTGGAAGTCGACCTTGGCATCGGTCGATCCCGCCACCCTGGGAGGTTTCGAATATGCCCCTCGTGTCGGCGATGCGGATTACCTGTCACTGCAGACGAAGGCCATCCACATGGCGGCACAACGCCGGGCGCTTCCGGCGCTCATTACCTCCTCGCTCATGGCGGTGACGGGGTTGCTGTCGTTGCTGGTCTTTTTGCGGGAACGGAAGAAATGGCTGTATCTGTGGCTCGCCGTATACCTGGTGGCGATCGGCGTGCGGGGAGTAGACAGCATTCTGCGCACGGCCAGCGATTTTCTCCAATACCAGCTGCTACTCCAGACGTTTGATTGCGCGGCTGACCTCTCGCTCTGGGCTGTACTGTTATCGCTCTTTGGCCTGGACCAGGAAAAACGGTGGAGACGGGTAACCTTCATCCTCGCCGGCCTATATGTTGCCTCGCAGGTCGTGGACATGACCGCGCTCTTCTTTTGGGAACACGCGGGCAAGGGGCTGGTGTGGGTCGATGCCATCAGCACCGCCGTCTATACCATCCTCCCGCTGTATATTCTCGCCATCCTGATCGCCGGATTGCGGCGACGCAGACAGCTCGACCTGTGGCCCCTCGCCTTCATCGTCTTTATCACCGGCATGTGGGTTTTCGCGCACAACATGACCGGACAGGGACCCCAGATTATCCAGTGGAAAGTTGTGCAAGAGTGGATGGAGGGTGTCGGGTTCTCGCTGGGAGACTACCGATTCGACATGCGTGCGATCCTGCAAACACTAGTATTTGTGGCCATGGTGTTCACGGTGGCACGCGAGCAGTATCTCGAACGGAAGCGGCAAGCACGCATGGAGATGGAGGTCCGGTCGGCACGCGAGGTGCAGCAAGTGCTGGTACCCGAGACTGTCCCTACGGTTCCCGGATTCGCCATTGACAGCGTGTATAAGCCAGCCGCGGAACTAGGTGGCGATTTCTTCCAGGTCATATCGCTTCCCGATGCGAGCACCCTGATCGTGATCGGCGATGTGAGCGGCAAAGGGCTCAAAGCGGCCATGACCGTTTCTTTGATCGTGGGTACTCTGCGGACGCTGATCGATTACACACAAGAGCCATCCGAGATATTGCTTGGAATGAACCGTAGATTATTTGGACGGGTGCAAGATGGCTTCGCCACGTGTGTCGTGTTGCGATTGAAACCGAATGGCGACGCAACCATTGCCAACGCTGGCCACCTGGCGCCGTTCCGCGACGGCGAGGAACTGCCGCTGCGCGGATCGCTACCGCTGGGAATCTCTGCCGATGCGGTCTTTGAGGAGCTTGTATTCCGGCTGCAAGAAGGCGAAACTCTGACCCTCTATACCGATGGAATCGTGGAGGCACGAAGTGCGGACGGCGAGTTGTACGGCTTTGAACGGGTAAAGGCATTAGCTCAGGAAAAACAGTCTGCAGAGCAGATCGTCGCTGCGGCCTGCGCCTTCGGGCAGGAGGACGACATCACCGTGTTGTCGATCCGGCGACTGGCGGCGGCTGACGAGCGTGACCTGGCCCGCGTAAGTCTTACCGCGCAGATCGCTACCGTGTAGCTCGCAGTCAGCGGGAAGAAATCGTAACCGTTATGGCTTCTTAAGAGGCTAGCGGGAGGCCAGTCGTTCTTTCACCTGGTCAGAGAGAAGCTTCACCTGCTCCTGGGTGATGCGAGCCACGCCGTCGAGAACGACCAACAGTCTTCCGTCCCCGCCGTCTTTGAATTCGGCACTCTGAATCGTGACGTAGCCCTGTACCGCGGGAGGAAGCGTCGCACTCAGATTCGTGCCCTTGTTCAGTGCGGAGACGATCGAACTTCGCACCTTTTCCTTGATCGTTTCACCGAGAGCGCCGGAGCGCAGCACTTCACCGAGAGAACCGTCTGCTTGAATGTCACCCACCTCCGGCACCAGTTGCAGTTCGGTGCTGTCTTTCTCGATTTCCGGAGTGAGCTTGATCGGGACCTGGGCATCGCCTCCCAATATTTTCTTAGCTGCCTGTCTTCCCAGCAATTTGACACATGCCCAACGTTCGACGTGGAGCTGAACCACGGCCACACTGGCGGGTTCGGCGGGCTTCAGGGAGGCGTTCTGGATCGTCACCCGCTCTCCGCAGCGATCATCCTTGTCCAGCTGTGAGCTTAAGAGGCTGGTCAGGTTCTGCTGCAGGTCAGATAGGTCGCCGGTGAGTTGCAGATTCAGTATCCGCAAATTGCGGTCCTTCGATGAAAGGGTCAGAATTGCCGAGGCAGTAATAGTGATGCGCTGGTCTTTGACCTCAAGCGGTATCTTTACCGGGGGTATTTTGAAGACAGCGTTCTGAGCGGTCGCGGCCAGCGGAGAGGTTCCCAGGGCGAGAACCAAAGCAAATGCCAGGGGAATGCGCTGTTGGCGGCTGGTCGAAGTCTGACGGTTAAATCCAGCAACAAATGAGATCGCAGAAAACAATAGAGAGCACAGCTTCATAAATGACGGCAAGAGATCAGCACCCGTGTGAGCCAGACCCCTGGGACCGTTTCTCCGTGCTCGGCGCAGGGGTTTGTTTCTTGGACGCATGTGGGTGGGTCGAGGTTTCAGTCAGGGTATGTTAGGAAGATGCGATCCCGGTCGTGCTATCTGCTGCTTTTGCTCTCGCTTTTGGGAAGAGGTTGGATGGGTGCGCAAGCCACACCTCCATCCGCCAGTAATGACTCTGCTCAGGACGCGATGAGTCGCGACCTGCTCGAAGTAACCATCCCCGAGCTGGAGCAGATGTATCTCAGCCATAAGTACACCGTCACCGAGGTCGTGCGGTGGTACTTAGCACGCATCGCGAAATACAACGGGATCTATCGTGCCGTACAGACGGTGGATAGAGAAGGAGCCTTGGCCGCGGCTGCCAGGGAGGATGCGGAAGCTGCAGCCGGTGGCAGCCAATATCAGCGCGGCCCGATGTGGGGCGTTCCCATCGTCACCAAAGCGAACACATCGATCAAAGACCGGGTCACCACCGATGGATGGAAAGGATACATGATCCCCGGCCATGAGCTAATCGCACCCAAGGATGCAACCATCGTGGCTAAACTGCAGGCCGCTGGTGCGATCATCATCGGGCAAACGAACATGCCCGACTTTGCCGCCAGCGATACCAATCGCAGTACGGCCTACGGCCGCACGGGGAATGCCTACGATGTGCGCTTCAGTCCTGGAGGCTCTTCCGGAGGCACGGTAACTGCCGTCACGGCAAACATGGCGGTCCTGGGCAATGGAACCGACACCGGCAATTCAATCCGGATGCCGGCGGCCACCAGCTCTGTGGTTGGCGTCTTTCCAACGCGAGGCCTGGTGAGTATTGCCGGCATCGCCCCGCTGGACTGGCTGCTCGATGACACCGGGCCTATCGCCCGCAACGTGACCGATGCGGCCATCGCGCTGGACGTGATGGCGGGTGCAGATCCCATGGATCCCCGCACCGCCGACTCCGTTGCCCTGGCTGAGCATGGCCCCTACACTACCTACCTGAAAAAAGACGCACTCAAAGGAAAACGCTTCGGCGTGCCGGCTTTCATTCTTGAGGGAGCAGGCGTTCCCTTCGGGGGAATACCAGCGGCGGAGTCTGCGAGCTGCTGCGGCAGCCTATCGGACGTCCTCTCGCCTCCCGCTGCGACCCGCGACGCGCGAGGCCTTCATGAAAGCCCTGGAAGGGCTACGGGCGGCGGGAGCGACGGTCGTCTTCGACGATTCCATTCTTCCCGATAGCTTTGCCGAGACGGTGTCCTGGGTGTGCACACGTGCCCTACATCCGGGAAGGAACGGAAAAGTTTCTGGCCGAGTTTGGCCCGGCACAGTACCACTCGCCCGAGGAGTACCAAAAAGCCACGGGATCGCCGTTGCCGGCTACCATCATCGGCGGCACCGACGCCGACGCACCCAAAGACCGGCCTCCGGTGACGCAAGCAAGGATTGAGAGCGATCCGCAAGCCGAGGCCAACTACCTGGCTCCCCGGCGTAAGGCGCTCGCGGCGTACAACGAAGCCCTCGATCGCTTGCATCTCGACGGCTTCGTCTATCCCGCAACGCAAATGCCGCCGCCCGATGAGACCATGCCGCAGGACGGGCAGATCAGTACCGGCCCGCACAGCGATACCAGTTGGGTAAACATGATTGGGGTTCCTGCGGTGGTGGTTCCAGGCGGCTTTTATCCGGATGGCCTGCCCTTCGGCCTGGAAATTTCAGCCAGACCGTGGAAGGACGGCGACTTACTTGGTTGGGCGTACGCCTACGAGCAGGCCACCAGGCACCGCAGGCCTCCCGTGCTGGTGGAGAAGGGCCTGCTGCCTGATGCGCGATGAGAGTTAGACACCTTTGTTATCCCGAGTTCTTGGGCGGCCATGAAATCTGCCCGGTGCGCTTGTAGGCCAGATTGGCGATATGACCGGCGCGTGCGCAGGAGATTCCGGTTTCGACCGGCGCGTTTGGTTCCTTGCGCGACTTGACGCAGGCAAAGAAATTCGCCACGTGGTCGATGGTTCCGTCGCGGAAGCTCTCTTCACTAAGAATCGGATTTTGCCCTACGTGCAGGCCCTCGCGGTAAATACCGAAGCTGTTGCGATCGATTTTCAACGTGGCTTCGGTGCCGCGAAACTCGAGGCCGCCGTCGTCAATGGAGGAGCTCATCATGCCCTCGTACACCACATCCCACCCGGGGTAACGCAGCGCTGCCTGAACGGTGTCGGGGCAGTCCCATTCCTCAAAAATATATTTGTCTGCGAGCATCTGCGCCTCGCGGGGCGTGTCTGACTTCATCGCCCAGTGCGCCACATCGATCCAGTGGGCGAACAGATCGGTCATGGCGCCGCCACCAAAGTTCCAATACCAACGCCAGCGGTAAAACTTTTCTTCGCTGAATGGCTGCTCGGGAGCGCCACCTAGCCAAAGCTTCCAATCAAGGGCCTGGGTATCGACCGGCTTAGGCTTCCAACCCGCCTGGTTGTAGTTCTGCCACCAGTAGGTTCTCACCTGGGTGACTCGGCCCAGGCTGCCTCCTTGAATCAGATCGACGGCATTACGAAAGTGGGTCCAGCTACGCTGCTGCATGCCACACTGCAGCACCTGCTTGCTGTTGTGAACCGCATGGGAGAGAGTGGCGCCTTCTTCAATAGTGTGGGTGACGGGCTTTTCCAGGTAAACATCTTTGCCCGCCGCCAAGGCGTCGCATGCCATGCGCACGTGCCAGTGGTTGGGAGAGGCGATGAGCACCGCATCGATATCCTTGTTGGCCAGCAATTCGTGATAATCGACATGGGTCGTAGTGGCAGCAGTGGATGCCGTGCGTGCCTTCACCTCATCGCGGCGCGGCCCATACACATCGCTCACAGCGACGATCTCGTAGGGAACGCCGCTTTTGTCGGCGCAATCGAGGATGGTTCTCATGCGGCCGCCGGCTCCGATGACTCCGACGCGAAGGGTGTCGTTGGCACCCCAGACTTTGGTTGAGGCAAGGGCAGTAAGCCCGCTTGCGATAAGGAAGCTGCGGCGATTCGGCTTAAAGGACATGGTGCTCCCCGTCAAATTGTTCCCGATGATCTTATCAGCGAAATGCACCGTGCGGCACGGGGCGGCCGGCCGGGATACCGTTCGGGTTCTTGATTTGATGTCTCCGGAAGGCCTATAACAACGCTGGCAGGCTTGCTCCTGCGGGTCGAGACCAGAAGTCAAAATGCTGTAGGGAGACTCTATGGACGCAACTCGCCGTTCTCTTCTGCAGGCGATCTCCATGCTGGCGGCCTCATCGGCGTTGGCGGCGGACAGCCCGACACTCACTTCCTTCATCAAGCCCTATAGCGAGTTGCCGGTAAAGCAGAATGGGCAGAACGAATCCAGGTCGATCTTGAACGGTGTGACTCATTCCGGCGAGCACCTTGAGGTTCACGAGACGACCCTTGCTCCAGGCGGCTCGCCGCATCCGCCTCATCGGCATGAGCATGAAGAGCTTCTACTAATGATGAGCGGCACGCTCGCCGTCACCATCGAAGGAAAGACGGCGGTGATTGGACCGGGAGGCGCGGCGTTTTTCCATTCCAACGAGTTGCACGGCGCGCGCAATCCGGGTACAGAAAAAGCACAGTACTTTGTGGTCGCTACAGGAATTCAATAACAACGCTGTGATAACGGGAGATTTCCATGAATGCCACCCGGCGCTCCATTCTGCAGGCTATTCCCATGTTGGCCGCCTCCTCTGCATTTGCTGCATCAGATAGCCCGGCGCTCAGCTCTTTCATCAAGCCTTTTGATGCGTTACCCGTTAAGCAAAATGGCCAAAACCAATCCCGTCCAATCCTGGACGGCCTGACCCATTCCGGTTATCACCTGGAAGTGCACGAGACAACACTGGGCCCGGGAGGTGAGCCGCATCCCCCACACAGGCATGAGCACGAAGAACTATTCCTGATGATAAAAGGCACGCTGGCAGTAACCATTGCCGGCAAGACCGCGGTGATCGGACCCGGAGGTGCGGCATTCGTTCATTCCAACGAACTGCACGGCGTGCACAACCCGGGAACAGAAAATGCCCAATACTTTGTGGTGGCCACCGGCGTTTAACAAGCCACGGAGACACTCCCGGGCCAAGGGCAACGGGGCTGAAGAGTCTGCCTGAAAACTTGTTGAATGAAGCGCGGCTTCACAGGCTGCGGAAAAATTGTGAACGAAGGGCACGGCTTCAGGCGTGCCATAAAAGCCATACGCGAGACACGGCTTTTAGCCGCTGAGGTACGCTTTCTACGACGCCTCGGCCGAGAACACCCGCTTTGGCGGCCGAACAGCTTAACTGCGATGGTCACATTCAACACGGAACCGCTGGAAAGCCGTACCTCAGGGGCTAAAGCCCTCACCGGTCTTCACCAATGTGGCACGGCTAAAGCCGTGCCCTTCGTAGATGAACGCTAGGTAACCCCGCCTATGAAGACGTTGAAGAACCTCACCAACCGGCAGACCATCGCGCTTCGCCTGGCGGAGCTATCGCCAGAGGATAAAGCGCGTTGGGGCTCCATGTCTGTCCAGCAGATGGTGTGCCATCTCGATGACTCCTACAAGGTTCCCTTGGGAGAGAAGACGGCAAGCCCGGCAACAGGTTTCATCCAACGAACAGTATTGAAGTGGGGCGCACTGAAGGTGCCGATAAAGTGGCGCCGTGGATATCCCACACGCCCGGAAATCGAACAAGGGAAAGGCGGTACGGCTCCGGCTGATTTCCGTCAGGATCTCGCCTCGTTGCTCTCGACCCTGAGCCGGTTCTGCGATCGCTTGCCAAACCCGTGCTTGCGCCATCCAGTGTTCGGGAAAATGACCATGGACGACTGGATGCGCTGGGGCTACTTGCACGCGGACCACCACCTGCGGCAGTTTGGTCGATAACCGCCGCAAAGAAAAGCGCCACCCAGCTTCGAGTGGCGCTTCTTGCGTGAACGATGGCGCTATGCGTTACGGCTCACGGCGGCTGCTTTGGCTCATTATCGGCACTTCTTTGCGGAAGTCGACTCTTAGGGCATTTTCCGTTCCACTCTGCCCAGGGAAATGTAGCGATTTACGGCTTTTTCTGGAGAAGAGCCGCCACGGCCTCCAGCTGCACTCACGTTACCCCTCTTCGAAGCCGATACAGCTAGAGAGGATTGTGAGCAATGGGCAAGAAGAAGATTCTCATCGTTGAGGATGATCCGGACGTACTCAAGAGCATGCACATACGTCTCCGCGCCCACCACTACGACACGTCCTCCGCGGAGGATGCCATCTCTTGTATGGCCGAGGCGCGTAAGAGCGAGCCTGATTTGATCATTCTCGATCTGGGTCTTCCTGCGGGAGACGGATTCGTCCTGATGGACAGGTTCAAGAAAGTCCCTTCGCTCGCCTCGGTACCAGTCATTGTTGTCTCCGGCCGCGACATTCGGGAAAACCAAAAAAAGATCGTTCAGTCGGGCGCCAAGGCCTTTCTGCAAAAGCCAGTCGATAACACCATGCTCCTGGCGGTCATCCGGAGAGCCCTCGGGGAACAGACCAAACCGGAGGAACCTGTCGTGTATAACCTCGGAAATCCATAGCCCGGAAGCATCGCAGCCATCGCAGGCGTTAAGCTCGAAGCTGATGCCGAGACTGCTGTTTCATCCATTGATTGGCTTCGCCGCCCTGCTCACGCTTGTTCCTTTCTTTGCAGCAGCATTCTGCCCACGGACTCTCCAACTGCCACAACGACTGCCCTTAAGCCTGCGCATCCTGGCGCCCGCCTTACTCGCTCTCCCCTACGCCCTCGTCTCCGCTTCGAACGGCCTCTTCCGCTGGACATGGCTTGCCCTCTATACGCTGCTGCCCGTGCTCATCAGCCTGCTGCTCTACGGTGCAAGCCTGGCGGACCCGGAACAGCGAGGAGAGTGGCGCGACTTCATCATCCTGGGCGTCCTTGGCCTGGCCGTGGACTTGCGCTGGTTTGAGCCTGCTTGGGGACCCGGTCTCGCCATCTTCAATAAAGTTCTGCTGCTCGATGCGGGCATCTATGGATTTCTAGGAATCCGGCAGCTGCGCCAGGTTGGTTTCGATCTCCGCCTTCGCCTGCGTGACTTCCGCGTCGGCCTGCTCTGGCTGGCCGTGTACGCTCCCATTGCCGCCGCCCTCGGACTGTTACTAGGCTTCCTGCATTTCCACCCCTACCTGCCGTCAGCCTGGCACGTTCTTCTGGGTTGGGTATTCACCTTCCTCTTTGTCGCCGTCCCGGAAGAGCTATTCTTCCGCGGCTGGATGCAAAATCTCCTCGAGCGCCGCGTCGGATCGTTGCGAGCACTACTCATCACCGCAACCTTGTTTGGGCTTTCGCACTTCAACAAGCGCGCCGTCCACTTCAATTGGCGTTACGTGCTGCTGGCGCTGATCGCGGGAATTTTCTATGGCCGCGCGTGGCTTCAGGATCGCCGGGTAGGGGCTTCGGCCATTACCCACGCGTCGGTGGATACGATCTGGTCCGTCTGGCTGCGATGATCGACCGCAGGCTGACGGTGTTCACGCACATGGTATCGGTAGTAGCCAATCCCCACCCGCATATGGTGTTGCAGCGGCTCTGGCACAATGACTGCGACACAAAGCCCCAGAATTCCGTGGGCGATTCCTAAGGCATAGATATTCCGGTAGCGCAAAAACAAAATACACGCGGCAATGCCCCACACCAGGGTGATCGGCGTCAGCACCGGATTGGGTAGATGGGCTAATGCGAATAGGCCGGCCGCAGCTGCTATCGGAACCACCTTACCGGGCAACATGCGCTGCAACCGGAGCAGGAAATAGATCTGCAGCAGGAACTGTTGCATCACCGCCCAGATCAGGTATCCCCAAACATGCGACAACAACGGAGTGGGACCGTGGAGCCGGTGCAGCGTATGTTCCCGGTCAGCCAGATAGACGGCCAGACCCCCGAGGATCGCTGCAGCCCCTACGATCCAGAGCGACCGCACCAGGCCGGAGAGACCGAGCCCCAGTGCTTTCCATGTGGTACGCCGCTGCCACGTAGTGATAACAACCCAAGCGATGGCGGCCCAATAGAAAAACCTCTGCCAGGGATTCAAGGTCCAAATGGCCGCCAGGATCAGGCCATAAGCGACCCCAAACTCGATCAGATCGCGCGCCGGAAATCGAGCCTGATTCTCCCCCAGTTGCGCCGTCTTAAATGCTCCCGCGCTGGACATGATCGACCTCAGTCTACCCTTTGGACGCCATCTTTGGCGTTTTGACTCGTCGACCGTAGGAAGCGCAGACTTCTCGAGAGCCACTCTTCCTCCAGGCGAACCGTTTCGTCGATGGTGCCGGCAAACGGCGGCCAGTGCTCCACGATGACGCTGATACCGCTGCGGCCCCGCCTGCGTAATTCGGCGAGCACCCAAAGGAAATCGACCCGGCCATCCCCCACCGGCTTTCCCACAACGGAGAAACCCATGCGCGTATCGATGCGCCGGATATCGTAATCCTTGGCATGAAGCACGACCGCGTGCTCGGCCAGATTCTCAACCACGGTCTGCAATGTTTCGGGCCGGCCAAGCGAGTTCGCGGTGTCCAGGCAGATCCCTACATGAGGACTCGCAATTCTTGTGATGATCCCGGCAAACTCCGCCGCACTGAATGCTTCGTTGTTCTCGAGGGCAAGCGTCACTCCCTGGCGCTCGAGTTCCGGCAGAACCTTCAGGATGGCGGCTTCGGCCGCGGCTAATTGTTTCGGCCCGAGCAAACTCCCGGACAAGACCGTGCGCAGGATCCGCGCTCCAATCCTGTGGGTGATCGCGATGTATCGCGCGAGGTGCTCTGGATCGAGGCTGCGCGTGCCCGCTTCGAGCACTAAACCACGGGCTGCGGCTGCCTCGCGCAATTGATCCAATTCCTGATCCCGCAACTCATGAAGGGGGAGATTGTCGGCAATCTGCACCACGGAAACTTTGGCTTCGACTGCCTTCTCCAGCAACCCCTTCCAGCCGAGAGGCCGCTGGGGCGATGGATAGCCCTGGACACCGATCGCCCACGGTAGAGTCCAGGACGCAATTCCGAGTTGCGGACGTTCGATCTTGGTGAGCACGGCTACGAACCCCGTAAGTGTGCGTCTTCCAGGTGGGAATAGTAGCGCTTTTCCGCTTCCCTGATCTTGGGTAAGCCAACCAGGTTGTTAAATTCTTCGAATTCAATCATCTGATCGTGGAAGAGCGCCGGATTGCCACTGCGAAGCAGTTCCCCGGCAATGTCCGTGGCCAACCTTGCGTAGGCATAGGTGAACACGTTAGGAAAAATCACCGCGGCGAAACCCATCGACTCCAGTTCCGAGGCGGGCAGGACGGGCGTCTTACCACCAGGAATCATGTTAGCCAGCGTGGGCGCGGATACCAGGTGAGGGATCTGCCTCATCTGCTCGATGGTTTCGGGCGCTTCAAAAAACACCCAATCGGCTCCGGCATCCAGGCAGCGGTGTGCGCGATCGACCGCTTCCGGCAGGCCCTTGACCGCAATGGCATCGGTGCGCGCCAGGATGGTGAGGTCCTGATCTGTGCGCGCGTCGACTGCGGCCCTGATCTTGGCCACGAATTCATCCAACGGCACCACATGCTTGCTCGACATATGACCGCAGCGTTTGGGCGAGACCTGGTCCTCAATCATCACGGACGCTGCGCCGGCCTTTTCAAATTGCTTGATGGTCCGCTGGACGTTGGTAGTATTTCCATGACCATTATCGCCGTCGGCAAACAAGGGCAGATCCACCGCATCGGCAAACCGCCACACGGCGTCTGTCATCTCCGTGAGCGTCAGCAACTCAATATCTGGCGCACCGAGCAAGGCTGCGGAGTTGGCGTAGCCGCCGCAACCCAAAACCTTAAATCCTGCTCGCTCGATGATAGTTGCACAAAGCGGATCATGGGCAACAGGGATCATCAGGATTTCCTTGGCCAGCAAGTACTGCTTAAACAGAGTCGTCTTTTTCATGGACTGCTTCAGCTCTCCTTCATGGGTGGTTCACATCCAAGATTCGTGGCTTGACCGGTCTGGCTTGCATCTGTAGCAATACGGAGGGTAATCGATTATGGCACGCGTGTTCATTACAGGTTCTTCCGATGGCCTCGGCCAAATGGCGGCCCAACTGCTTATCGAACAAGGGCACCGCGTGGTCTTGCACGCGCGCAGCGAGCAGCGGGGTAACGAGGCCCTGGCCGCCGTGCCTGAAGCGAATAGCGTCGTCATCGGCGACCTGACCAGCATTGCACAAACCCGCCGTGTGGCGGAGCAGGTCAACCGCCTGGGTTCGTTTGACGCGGTCATTCACAACGCCGGCGTCGGCTATCGGGAACCACGGCGGATTGCCACCGAAGATGGCCTCCCTCACGTGTTCGCCGTCAACACGCTTGCGCCTTACATCCTCACGGCTCTGATTGAGAAACCAAAGCGTCTCGTTTATCTGAGCTCAGGACTGCACCAGAGCGGGGATATAAGCCTGAAAGATTTGGCCTGGGAAGACCGTCCCTGGCGAGGACAGCAGGCTTACTCCGACACCAAACTACACGATGTACTGCTGGCCTTCGCCATCGCGTGCCACTGGCCAGGTGTTCTCTCCAACGCACTGGAACCCGGCTGGGTACCGACCAAGATGGGAGGGCCCGGGGCGCCCGACGACATGGACGCTGCACATCGAACCCAGGTGTGGCTTGCGGTTAGCGAGGATCCAGCCGCGACGGTCACAGGCAAGTACTTCTTTCATATGCGACAGCGCACACCGAACCCCGCCGCCCACAATGCAGGGCGACAGGACGCGCTGCTCGACGCTTGCAGACGTTTTTCAGGAATCGAAATGCCCGCGAATTAAATCTCGGCTCGAGGAGAGCGGGGGCACAGGATGACTGCCCTTCCAGGGGAAAATACCCGCGCCCGGGTGGAATTGCCAACCCGCTGGAAGAGTTGGCTTTATCATGGAGCGCAGGCGGTGATCCATCGACAGAGTGAGCACTTCAAAGCAGCCGGCCAAGCCGCAAAAAACAGCGTTGGTGGTCGGTTCCGACTCCAAAGTCGCCCCCGCGGTGCGCAAGGTGCTGCCTGGTTGGAAGATCGAGCGCGCGGTCAATAATAACGCTGCGCTGGAGATGCTCAAGCTTCGGGCTTACGACCTCGTTCTGACCGGCGAGGAAAGTTCGGGCAGGCAAGATGTGGAGCTACTGCGAAAGATCCGCATTGTCCGGCCGCACGTGCGGCTCATCATCATCACCAAAAAAAGCGCACCCGCCGATGTAATTGCCGCTATGCGCGAGCGCGCGTTCAGCTATTTCTCCGAGCCGTATTCGATGGCTACCTTCGAACAGATGCTCCATCTGGCAACGACCGGTCCCGTTTGGGATGAAGGCATCGAGATCCTTTCCGCCACTCCGGAACTTATGGAGTTGATTGCGCGCTGTGATCGTAAGACGGCCGACCGGCTGGTTCAGTTCATTCACGAGGTGGCGGATCTCCCTCTGAAGGAAAGAGACGCCGTAGGCTTGGCCTTCCGCGAGATGCTCATGAACGCCATCGAGCACGGAGCTCAATTCGATGCCACTCAGCATGTATCGATTTCTTATATACGAGCCAAGCACATGGTCTTATGCCGGGTGAAAGACCCTGGGGAGGGCTTTTCCTTGCAGGAGATGCGTCATGCCGCCATCACCAACCCGCCGTCCGATCCGATTCGTCACACAGCGGTCCGCGAGCAGCAGGGGCTTAGACCAGGCGGCTTTGGAATTCTGATCACCCAGAACATTATCGACGAGTTGATTTACAGCGAAACGGGCAACGAAGTTGTGCTGATCAAATATCTGAAGCCCGAACAACTCGAGGCGGACTAGCTAGTTTGCGGGCGGCGGTGGTGGCGGCGGGGCGCCCGGACCCGGTCGCGGCGGACCCGGCGCTTTGTCTACCAGTTCCACATCCAGTTGGATCGCAATCTGATCCCCGACCATGGGCGCATCGTAAGTCATTCCATAGTCCGCCCGGCTAATCGTGGTCGTCGCAGAAACACCACGACGCGCGCCCCCTCTTGGATCTTTGATGGGAGGCGTGGGGCCATCGACATCCAGAACGGCCTCCTTGGTGACGCCATGTATGGTCAGATCGCCGGTGACCTTCAACTTCCCTGCACCGGCCGACTCCACCTTTTTCGATTGAAAGGTGATCGTCGGATACTTGGCGACATCGAAGAAGTGGTCGCTGCGCAGGTCCTTGTCCCGCATTTCCACTCGAGTATCCACCGAACCCGCGTCGATGGTCACATTCACAGAAGCTTTGCCCAGGTCTGGCGAATCAACCACCACGCCGCTAATTTTGGTAAAGGCTCCTCTAACAGTGGAGATGCCCATGTGGCGCACGGCAAACTGCGCCGCCGAATGGTTCGGGTCGAGGTACCAGGTTTGCGTTTGCGCGCTTGCGCGAGCACCAGCCAGGTGAGCCAGCAGAACAATCGTGGTCAAGTGAATCGCTATGGCAACGTGTGGTTTTCTAGTCATGACGGACTTTTGTCTCCACCTTCTCCAGATTCATCCCCATGTGTTGTAGCACCTGACACGTACCTGGTCCCCCTGGACCGTCAGTGCTCCACATGAATTACAGCTGTTTTTTGCCCTTAAGTTGAACCAGTGTATGTCCGCAACATGGAGAAATCAAATGAATAGCGGGGATGGGGATAGGGAATGGAAAATTCACCCCCTGGGGGAAAACAGCACACCCTTCAAATGTGATCCCTCGGGCAAATTACCCCGAAAACAAGCCTGCGCAGGCTGTTGTTGATCACCGCGTTCAAGCCAAAGCTATTTTTGGAAACCGCCAAGAAAAAAGCTGCAAACTAATTTGCAGAAAAGTCGCTATGAGCGAGCATTTCTTCGATTTGACCTCGATGTCGCAGCATGTGAAACCTTAAGAAATCAATGCGCTGTCCCGCGTCGAGGGGGCCACTAAGAAAATGCGGGAAAATTACTGCCTCAATATCTAAACCATCCAAAACTGGTTCAAGCCTATCCAGAAGTTGCTGGGACTGGCGAAGGGATTCAAGCCAATACGAAGGCGGTCCGCCGAATCGCGGTGCCACTAACGGAGGTGCAATTTCCTTGGACTTCCAGGTGCACGCAACCACTTCCTCGATCGACAAGCCACGATTCGTATGTTCCCCTCTCCAGACCGGCTTACCCCTACGAACGCCTTCTGCCGCAGACCAGATCTTGCTAACACCAGACATTTCAGCGAGCACCAAGTGCTCCAGGTTTTCGTTTGCCGACCAGGTTTGCGGTGTTGGCTTATGGCTCGCCTGTTCGGCGGAAAGGCTTTCAACCAACTCGACCAGTCGGGCTCGTTCCTCCGACACCTGCCTTATCAAGGATGAAGGTTTCTCCATGATTTGGGTCTCCATTGACTCGGATGACTTCGGCCACATTATTCTTCGTGAATTGATGCCTTGACCTTTGCTGCGACTTCCGGCGGAATCGTCTGCATTCCGTGGTCTTTTCGAGCATGCTCCGCGACCTGAGCCATCACCTGCTCTTCGCTGTCACCCCGCGCAACAAAGTCACAAGCCAGCCCGGTGGAGCTGCATTTCATAATCTTCGCCATAGGTCGTTTCCTCCGGCTTGGATCGTAGCACTGCCTTGGTGCCTCGTGCCAAGGGAACTTGCTTAACTCGTCTCCTTTTTCGTTCGCAAAATTGAGGAACCGGCGGGCCAAGTTCCTTGAAAAACGGGATTTTTCGTTAATTTGCCCTTGCGTGCCCCCTCCGACCGGGGTAGTTACCGAAAATGCGAGCATGCAGGCGCTTTCGCACATTTTTGATGCTCGTCTTTGCCGCTGTTATCGCAAGGCTAGGGTGGTACATGGCTCATAATCCCACGCGAACCTTACGACTTCGTCCCCGAAACTTCCGCTCCCCTGACCACGGGGAACCGTTGCCCACACACTGATTCGGTCCGGCTCAGATGGCGGCCTTCGGACGTTGTGGTGGATGATCTGCTCTACCGTCTCGCGCGCGCTGCCTCGATCGCGGCAATGTCAATCTTCCGCATCGTCATCATCGCGTTCATCGCGCGCTTGGCTGCGGCGCGATCCGGGTCCTGCGTCGCCGCCAGCAGCGCGCGCGGGGTGATCTGCCACGAAAAACCTCAGCGATCCTTGCACCAACCGCACATCAAACTCCAACCTAAGTTCGGCAGCCGTTCTCCTGTGAACGAAGAACGGCTGCGCCGAACATGGGTACATCGCGGTTACGATTTTGGTCCCTGCATCAGAGCAAAGTGGCCGCCCTGATCGTCTGTGGCCTGCAGGATGCGCGACCCTCCAGGGACGTCCATGGGCGGCAGCACTATTTCGCCGCCCGCATCAATCACACGCTTCTGCGCAGCTTCGATGTCGTCGACGGTGAAGTAGAACTGCCAGTGCGGCGGAATACCTTCGGGCATGCCGGGGCCTTTACGAGCCATCATTCCGCCGGTATAAAGGGGCTTGTCGGTCCGGAAAGTTTGGTAGATGCCCATGGGTCCCATGTCATGCGCATGATCTTTCTGCCAGCCGTAGTGATTGGAGTAATAATCGAAGGCCTTTGCCGGATCATCGGTAAGTAGTTCGTGCCACCCCACATTACCCACCGCCATTTGATCCAAACGTGGCTGAGCACCTTGCTTGCCGGGTTCGAAGAGCAGGTATTTTACCTTTTGCGGGTCCAGGACAACAGCGAAACGACCGACGCCAGGGATGACCTGAGCAGGCTTCACAATCGTCCCGCCGTCGGCTGTCACAGCCTTCAGCTCTTCGTCTAGATTTGCGGTGTGGATGTGGCCCATCCACTGAGTAGGCAGCTCAGGCGCGCCTGCGCCGGCCCAGGTCATCATGCCACCGACATCCTTGCCGTCTTTACCAAAGAGCATGTAGGTGAAGCCGGGCATACCGGCGTCCTTGACGTCCCACCCGACTACCTTGTTGTAGAAGCTGACTGCCTTGTCCATGTCATTGGTTACGAGTTCGTACCAGATGAATCCGTCTGCCATTTTGTACCGTCCCTTTAGCGAGGCATCGCTATCAAGTAAACACTGTCCACATAAACTATCAGAAAGTGGATGCTGTCCACAAGCGGCCATTTCCGCGGTACACTCTTCTTTGAACAGACGATGAAAAAGACCGTCATCCTTGAGAAACGCAAGACTTTTCGTCATGGCGATCTGCGCAACGCGCTCCTGGCTGCCGGTATTGAGATGGCGCGGATCGGAGGGCCCAATACAGTCATTTTGCGAAAGGCCACCCGGCAGGCGGGCGTCTCTCCCAATGCAGCATACAGGCACTTTGCCAACCAGGCTGAACTGCTGGACGCGGTGCGATCGGCATGTTTTTCCCAGCTCGCCGCGGCCATTGAAGAGGAAATGAAAAAGTGCCGTCCAGGGCGCGATCCGCAAGCGTTTGCGCGAAAGAGTTTACGTGCGGTGGGGATGGGCTATCTGGGATTCGCAATGAGAGAGCCGGGGATGTTTCGCACAGCTTTCTCGGTTCCACCGGCTATACATGAGCAAAACCCAGCGAACACGGCCTCCATGGGACTGAATCCATTTCAACTGCTTTCGCTAGCGTTGGACCGCATGCAGGAATCGGGCTTGCTCGGCAAAAAGAATCGCAAAGACGCAGAGTATCTTGCATGGTCGACAGTCCACGGGCTGGCACTTCTGGTACTTGAAGGACCGCTGCACCAGATGCCGCAAGCGATGGTGCTTGCGCTGGGCGAGCGCCTGGTGCTTATGGTCGAACGAGGGCTCGAGTAGAATTGCGATGTAATTTAAATGCGGTCGTTACCTGACGTACGGAGCAGAACCTCCTAGTTCACCGGCCCCAGATAGCGGTCCAACCAGTTGAGCGTTTCCTTGATTATCCCCGTGCGCGGAAGGTCGTGGCCCGAGTCAAAGAGCACCCGGAGTTTTTGCTTATTGGGCGTCCCAAGAAGGCGGAACATCGGTTCCTGCGAGGATGTCGAGGGGAAGTAATAATCAAAACGCCCATCCAACATTAGGACCGGAACCTTCACCCGCGGCGCAAAATTCAGCTGGTCCACCTCCGGCGAAGTCTTGTCAGGATAGAAACCCGGGTTGTGCAGCACGCAGACTTTGATGCGATCTTCGACCGCTGGAAGTAGGGCTCCCATGGCTGCTCCCCAACTTGCGCCCTCAAAGGCCAGCTTGCTGCGATCGATGTCAGGGCGGGTTTCGAGGTAGTCGATGGATCGGCCCAGGTCCTTGGACCAGTCAACCACGTGATCGCGGTACAAGTTGGTTGCGTGAGGCTGCGCCATTTGGTAACCGTCACCGCGCTCGTAGGTTCCTTTGTACAGGGGAACCATTACGGCTCGTCCGCCTTTAACGATGAAATCGTATTCTCCCGATTGCAGTGCGTCCGCGCTGGAGCTGGATCGAGTATCGATGGCGTCGGCGCCAGGAAAATACAAGACGGTTTGGTACGGCGGCTTTCCCGTCTTGGGTAGAAAGAGATACGCAATCATGCGCTCGTTTCCATAGGCCGCATCGAAGGTGATCTTCTGCTGTGTCCAGTCCTCGGTCTGTTCGGTGGATTCAATGACAGCATGCAGCGGTGTCTTGTCGTACGAATAGAGCCTCTTGAAGGCATTGAACACTTCATCGGAAACCGGCTTCTCCTGGCTGAAATTCCGCGCGTGCGCGATCACCGGTTCGCTTGCCTTGGCCGCTGCCTGAGGAGCATACCTGGCGCAACGGAATCCGAAGTTGGCAGACCGCTCGAACGGCGATCGGGCATCCGGATCGTTAAACATGTAGGTTGGATCGTCCCAGGCGCCGCCCATGATGTAGCGTTTGCCCGGCCCTGCCTCGTTCAGGCACCATTCCTTGACATTGCCGGCCATGTCGTATGTGCCAGTCCTGCTTATCCCGCGGGTTGCTCCCACGCGGGCGGGCCCCTGTCCGGAAAAGTTGCTGAGAGGGATCATATCTGGTCCGTGCCAAGGCGAGGCGGCGAACGTCCAATGGTAGATCGTGGGCAGCGACTTGCCGGCGAACTCTGCGTAGGCCGCTGCCTCGAACCAGCTCACGCCGGTCACGGGATAGTCATCCTGCCCGCGAGGGATAGTCGGCCCGCTACCCAGGTGGCGGGGCCAGACCGATCCGTTGCATCGCGGAATTGGGCCATACGCCTCTGCCCAGGCAAGTGGATGCCCATCCTTGAGGAATGGCTGCTTCCAGTACTGCTGCTTGCGATATCCACCCTGGTCGAGAAACTGCTTGAACTGCCTGTTCGTGACCTCGTATTTGTCGATCCAGTAAGTCTTGCAACGGAATCGCCGGCAGAAGCTCGAGTCCAGCGGTGATTCCGTAAAGCTTAAAAGGGCGTACTGGATTCGGTCCCGGGGCTGTCGCCGAAGATCGACGTAGATCATCCCCGTCGGGGCCTTGCTCTTTGCTCGAGACATACCTCCGGGTTAAGTCGCATCTGCGTGTTGCTCCCTCGGAAAAGTCTGCGGTTTCACGGTGAACAAAGCCTTTTCGCTCGAACCTCCAGACGTGTTTACCAGAGCAACCAACGGGCTGCGGTTCGCGATGGGCGTCGTTCCGACCAGCTCCCACTGCGGCGGCCGGATCGGCATAGCCCCTGCGATACACGGAGGCTCCTGGCGGGGTCGCTGGTGATCAGAGGTCGTCACAGGAGATCTTGCGGCCAGCAACTTCTGGTCAGCGTCAGGATCGTTTGGGATATAGCGTTCCGCCTGAACGGCGAGAGCGTACGCTTCGCCGAATTGTTGTCCTGATCGATTCCAGCTGCGCGATTTGCGGAACGCCTGGTCTATTGCCCACGCGCCCTTGCGGTGATGATGCCGCAGCCACCATGCCGCAGAGGCCCCCCACGATCAGCCAGCATGAGCAGAATGGAAATGGCTACCTGCGGCCGCTGCGCTCTGGCGAAGCAGGATTCGAGATTGACGCCGCTGATGGGCCCGCTACGTGAGAGCGCGTCATTTCTTCCAGCTCCCCTCGACCTCCGCGATCGACGCATAGCGGTCCTCAGGGCTGCTTGCGCAGACAGCGTTTGACAATTCGTTTCAGATCCTCAGGCACGTTCTTAACCAATTCGCGCAACGGCCTGGGTTCCTCGCGGGCCACTGCGACGATGATGTCGGAGCTGGATTGGCGGTCGAACGCTCGCTTGCCGGTGAGCATTTCGTACAGAATGGCGCCGAAGGAGAAAATGTCGCTGCGGCGTCCGCCTCTTTGCCCTGCAACTGCTCAGGTGACATGTAGAGCAGCGTGCCCACCACCTGGGCGTCGCCGGTGATGGGCGTGGTCATTGTGTTTTCACCGGCCGTCGGGGATTGCTGATACTTAGCGAGGCCAAAATCGAGCAGCTTCGCACCAGTGTTGGTAAGCATGATATTGCCCGGTTTGAGGTCGCGATGGACAATTCCCTTGCGGTGCGCGGCGCCGAGCGCGCCGGCGGTAGCGATGGCGATCCCGAGCGTCTCGTGGAGTGGCAGCGGCCCTCTCTTGATACGGGCCGATAGAGTCTCGCCCTCCAGGTACTCCATAGCGATGAAGGCTCTGCCAGCATCTTCCCCAAAGTCATGAATCGTGCAGATATTCGGATGATTTAAAGCGGATGCGGCTTTCGCTTCACGGCGAAATCGATGCAGAGACTGGCGGTCCTCAGCTAGTTCTTTGGGTAGGAATTTGAGAGCGACAATTCGATCGAGATGCGTGTCTTCTGCCTTATATACCTCGCCCATGCCTCCAGCTGCGATGAAATTGACGATGCGGAACCGCCCGGAAAGCAGAGAAGAATCAGGCTCCGCCCGTTTCCCATTTTGAGTCTTTTGTGCTGCCGCAGGAGTACGCAGCTTTTGAGGCAAGTCGGGATTACCCACATCTGCCACACGAAGATTGAAAAGGTGCACTTGGACGCCATGCTTCACCTCGGCTTCGCCTAGGTCCGTCAACGAGCCTTGCCATTTGCTTAGCTGGCCCAATACTTCAGCCAGCGCCTTTGACACCAGAATATGACCCGCATCGCCACAGTCCATCACCCGCTGCGCGATATTTATGCCCCCTCCGGCCACCGCGTTATTCGCGTTGATGTCAGCCATGCGGTACACTGGGCCCGTGTGCAAACCCATGCGCAAAGGTATTTCATCCGGATTAGCTCGTAGTACGCGGCTGACTTCAACTGCACAGTGTGGTGCGGCTTCGGCGTCATTGAAGAAAACAAGAGCCATACCATCACCGGCGTGCAACGAAATAAGTTGGTTTTGAGTTTTTGCTCGGATAAAGGCAGGAGAGCCAGATACGACGCTTTGAAGGCGCTTGATTAAACGACGCTGATGGTCTATCGGAAACCTGGTATACGCCACGATATCCATAAACAGGACGTGAGCGATTTCCAGCGACGGGGCTTGACTTTGTTCCAGGGGAGTTTCGTCCGAGGACATCGACACACCTGTATGTGAATCAATTGATTCTAGGCCGGTGCTGGAAGCGCGTCAACAAGGGTGGCGTTATTCCAAACGAATATGCTACGACTGGCCTATCGGCAGGAAACCGTTTGGCTACAAAAAAACACTCACGCGGTCAGAGACCTAGATCGATGTCCGTATACGGTTCCGCTTGGGATTGGCTTTTGAAATGAGCGAGCAGATACTCGATCCGCGCAGAGAGCCGACAGATCAGGTTGCATCGCAAGCTGCATACGATCTCTGCGCGCGAGCTAAGGCAATGGTTGCTTCTCCTCCTCTCGACAGTATCATTGCGTTTCACGAAGCGGTTGAGTTTATGTACGAGTTCGCTGCGGTGGCGCGAAAAATGGAACTGTCCGGCATTCCGGCGGACCTCATTCGTACGCAACTTCAAGCCGCGAGGGACGTACTGGGGATATCGACGCTGGTGCGGAGGTTACAATCTTGGCCACGGGGTTACCCCGGTGACTTCGAAACTATTGAGCTGATCGCGAGTGGCCTTAATAGTAGTGAGGCCGGAACGTGGGCCTATTTCCTCGAACAATCGGTGTTACACTCCGGCGCAGTACGCCAGCACCAAAACAAGCTCCGGTACCAATGTGACGCGATCAGGCGGACGTTCGCTCGTGTGGGGCCCGCCTGCCATTTGCTCGCTGTAGGCTGCGGAGGGGCGAGAGATTTCAAAGAGGCCTTGCCCGTATTCTCAGGTTTCGCTGGAATGGTTGTTCTGAACGATGTAGATCGCGATGCACTCTTGCTGGCCGAGAAGCGTTTGGCACTCGTAACTGATAAGTACGTGTTATTGCATGGGAATGTGTTGAAGGCAGTTAAACGTTTGGAAGGCAGAAGAGTCTTCGACCTGGTCCTGGCAGGCGGTCTTTTTGATTACCTTTCCGATCGAGCAATCGCAAGCGTACTATGTAGCATTTTTAAGACACTGCTAAAACCACGTGGAGAATTCATCTTTACAAATATGGCTTCCGGCAATCCGTACCGCACTTGGATGGAGTACGCGGTTGATTGGAATTTGATTGAACGCGATGAAGCGCGTGTACTCTCCCTTTGTGAGCAGGCGGGCATTCCCTTGGGTCACGTATCGATCGAAAGGGATGAAACACAGTTAACCTTACTCGCTACGATCGTACGGGGATAAGCCTTTTGGAGCACAAGAGAGGTCATCATGTCGGATAATCCGCTGAAATTTCTAAATCCGGAAGATTGGCAACTCATCCGCGCCAATTTAACGCACCTCTCCTTTGGCCCAGGTGACGAGATAGTCCGCGAAGGCTCCCGTGATCAGATCATCTACGTGCTCAGCAAAGGAACTGTCAGGGTCGAAGTCTTAAGCAGTGGAAGTCGTTTTGAGGTGGCGCGCCTCGGTCCGGGCGAGATCTTCGGAGAAATTGCTTTTCTCGAAGAAACTGGCGCCAGTGCTAGCGTGACGGCAGAGGACCGAGTCGAAGTGGACTCGTTTTCAGGAGTCCATCTATATTCGCTTTTCAGCTCGTTCCCCGGGCTTGCGACCAGATTCTACCAATCGCTGGCTTTCGCATTATCTCAGCGGCTTCGCCAACGCACCTCCCAGGTCATTGCGTTCCTGCAAGACAAATTACCCGCCGATAAGTCAATTGTTGCACCGAGACAGTGGGAAGAGGAAGAGACCTGAGTCGTTGCGGCCTTGGCGCGAGGCGCCTATAGTGGAGCCTGGGAATCCAACGCTTGCTTGGTCCGCTACAATGCGAACGTCCGCTGATTGGAGCGGGAAGAATGGCAATTTTCTCGCCCAATTTCAATAATGAGGGGCTTCCATCTCATTCCCGAATGCATCGCTACCACAGAAGGGAATTAACCTATTCGCACGCTACCATGGGCTGAAGATGCCGGCCGTCTCAGGTGTCCCATATTCCCCTCAAACCGCGGCGGCATATCCATTTCTTTCTACAGCACGCGAACAGGTTAATTCTCTCTTGTTCGTAGCGGATCTCGGTGCAGGATCGGGCGAATTTCGAAGCTTCGAAGAGCCGGTGCATGTCCTCCTCGGACCGATCCTATTGGTCATAGGCTTATTTTCTACAACAAATGCAGCAACTTGCTGTCGATACGGCACGCCTTAGATGATTTGTCCGCTCATCGAGAAGGGCTGTGCATTCCGCAGCAACGATTGAGGCTCGCTGCCTCAAACCTGTCCGGCGCCGCCACGGCGCGCGGTACCAACGGAACGGATCCACTCCGCCGTCTCCGAACCAAGTTCCCCCGGTATGCTCAGAGCTTCATGCATCATTATCCTCTCCAGTCAGCGCTTCCGCGGCCGTAGGATTTCGCTCACGGCAGTGAGAACCCCGGGAAGCACCCGCTCGGCCTCAGCTTTACCCGCTGCGACCATTGAGCTAATTGCGCCAAAATCCGCTCCAGGGAGCGGATGGGTGAGCGGCGCGATGATTATATCCGCACCCAGTATGTCCGTCGCGACGTGCCGGGAGCCTGCCATATCCAAAGAGCGCGCGATGACACGCACCAAACCGAACGGCCTACTCATCGCGCGCTTCACGTCACGACTTAAACCTGCATTTTCAGCCTTTGGGTCAAAACGAACATTAACAGCGATCTTCAGCCCGCAGCGTCTCCGTTCAGCAAGTCTACTGGAACGCGGCTTACGACCCCGCCATCCACTACCCAGGCCGAGCCCGTGTCAATCGGGGGGAACACGCCGGGAATCGCGGCGGTGGCGAGGGCCGCGGTGGCGAGTGGTCCGCGGTCGATCACCACTCGATCACCGCTTATGAGATCCGCTGCGACGACAAATACCGGCCGGGTGAGGGCAGCAAGGTGGAGGCCAGCACCCATGCGCTCAGAGCTGCGGCGCACCTTGAGCCCACGGAACAGACTAGAACGAGGGAATATAGTAGGATCGCGAATCAGCTGGTTTGAACCAAGATAAGTGCGGGCAAGCTCGAACGCACCATCCGCTGACCCGGTCTTGGAATACAGCAGCGCGATAATGCCACCAATGCTCGACCCACTCAAACAATCGATCGGTACCCCAGCTGATTCGAGCACTGCTAGGACCCCGATGTGGGCAAAGCCTCGTGCCGCTCCGGCTCCGAGCGCAATGCCAACCGTACGTCGCGTGATCCACCGCACTATTGAGTCGAGCACCGGCGTCGCGGTTCGATTCCACTCGGGTGCCAATTCCGCCGCTGCAATCTCAGCATCATCTAAACGGAAAGGCCACATCTCGTCAGAGCGTGTCGAGCGATGCACATCGGCCCCGATCCTAGCCGTCGCAATATCCATAAGATCCCAATCGTTGACGCCCGGCAACTCGGACGGCGAAGTCCCGTCTTCAACCAAGAGGAGCGCATCACCAGGACGCATGTGTGCCCGAAGGGCTCCGATCCTGGCGGTGGGAACCGCCGCCATGCAGACCTCTCCTTCACGCGCCGATGAACGCCACGACTCAATATCCCCGCCGAGGGCTTCGAGGTCCCTCTCCGCTGTTGCGAGGCTACTGTGAAACTCGATCACTCGGGCGTAGTAATCTACTCCTCGCACCAGTAGGCCAGCCAGAGAGCTTGAATAGGTAGGCAATCCAATGAGCGCGCATGTAGGAGCACGGTTTTTCGTCGAAGTCCTGCGGCGCAGCCGCTCTGCGAGAAGGTTTGTGATTCCCTCTCGAAAGGAGGGTTCATTGGCAAACAGCTTATCGAACGTCCGGTTGGCGATCGCATATATCTCCGAATCGCGCCCGGCTGTGACCGTCGCCGATACGGGCGAGTTACTGAGAAGCGCCATCTCGCCGAAAACCTCGCCAGGTCCAAGAATAATCGCAACGTCGTGCTGGTCGGAAGCAGGATGTATGGACACCGTGCCCTTTGTGATTGCGTAGAAATACCGGCCCAGCTCTCCGCGCCGGAGAACAATTTCGCCCTTGCTGTACGTGCGAAGCTCACTCGTGCACTCGAGCTCCGCCTTGGCGGCATGGGAAAGCCCGGCGAACAGACCGATTTCCGTCAGAAGTTTCATTCGTTTATTCTTTGCATGTAAAAGGCACTCATCGGTCTTGAAGGCCCTGGAATTCTCACATGTTGCGGCAATCACGCCATTTTTCTACCTATGACTGTGAATACAACCGAGTAGGTCAGTGTGTCAGGACGGCGTAGGTGATCCAAGAACTGCTGAGAAGTTTGTGCGTGCCAGAGCGACTTACTTCCCAAGACGTGCGCAATGGCGGGCTCGGCTATCGAAAGCTTCGTCTGCCAAAGCCGGTCGTTGTCGGCGTCAACGCTCCCGGCCACGAGGTGATACGGCTCGACCCGAACAGAAAATGTCTCCCAGTCCCGCGCAAAAGGTGAAATTGAAGAGCTTACGCCCAACGAGCGGGTCGAATCCAGTGTTGGCTAAGCTGGCTACAATCGTTTGAATAGCCGTTTGCATCTGGTGAAGTTGCTGGGCCGACCTCAATGCGAAGGGGCAACGCATTGACGACTACTGCTGGGACCTTTATGCGCAGGTTTCGCAGTGGTATGAGGCGCCGGATCCGGAGAGGCACGAACGGAAGAATATCCGCCTGGAAACCCTGCACGCCATTGAGGCCGGGGGCAACGATACGGTGGAAATCGCCGATCTGCTCTGGGACGATGAACGAGCAGCCTTCGGGAGTCTTGAAAGGTACACCGGTCGCTAAATCTGCGGTCACGGAGTTATTACAGAGTACCGGGGCAAGCCGGAGATGGTGCTCCGCAATCCAGAAGCGCTGCAGGCCAAGTAAGCTCGAGACAGGCCGCTAGCATGGGTCACGTCAGAACTTCCGGCCTTCACGCCAGAGTGAAGGCCGGAATGGTGCTATGCGGCCAGTTGCTTACTTTTCTTAATGAATGCCAGTAGGTCGGCGTTGATCTTTTCCGCGTGCGTCGTGGGCATGCCATGCAGGAAGTCCTTGTACGTTATCAGGGTTCCGTTCTTCAACAGCTTCGCGGACAACGGCCCGGCGGCAACATAGGGAACGATCTGGTCGTCTTCGCTATGCATCACCAGCACCGGAACGGTGATCTTCTTCAAATCTTCCGTGAAATCGGTCTGGGAGAAGGCCACGATGCCCTCATAGTGTGCCTTGGCGCCTCCCATCATGCCCTGGCGCCACCAATTCTGGATGACGGCCTCCGAGGCCTTCGCGCCTGGCCGGTTGTAGCCGTAGAAAGGCCCGGCTGGCACGTCGCGATAGAACTGTGAACGATTAGCTGCGAGCTACGCCTGCAGATCATCAAACACTGCCTTGGGCAGGCCAAGCGGATTGGCCGACGTCTTCGCCATCAGCGGCGGCACCGCGCTGATCAGCGCAGCCTTAGCCATTCCGCTTTCGCCGTGCCGCGCTAGATAGTGCGTCACCTCACCGCCCCCGGTCGAATGGCCGACATGGATGACGTTTTTCAGGTCGAGGTGAGCCGTAAGAGCGGCCAGGTCGTCGGCGTAATGGTCCATATCGTGGCCATCGCCGGTTTGGGAGGAACGGCCATGTCCACGCCGGTCGTGGGCTATGACTCGATAGCCGTGATTAAGGAAGAACAGCATCTGAGTGTCCCAATCATCGGGTGAAAGCGGCCAACCGTGGCTAAAAACGATGGGCTGGCCTTTACCCCAATCCTTGTAATAAATCTCTGTTCCATCGTTTTCTTGATGCCGACCTGCTTTACCGTTGCCTTCCAACATGACCACAAGGGAGATCTCTTGACGCGGACTATCCACACTCCTGATGGAAATCGCCCCTATATGCAACTCCTGCCGTGGGTAGTGACCGCGACATTGACCGGCTGCCCGGCGACGGCTGCGCCCGATCGGCCAAAGTTCATCCGGCCTGCCGGTTGGAATCCAAATCATGGGGCCATTCTGGGAAGATGCGACGTCGATTGAGTTTGCGGCTCTTCTGAGCGATGAGATCGGTGGTTTCACAGCGCCCCCAGGGTACGGCGCCTGAACCCTTCGCTCGTATCGTGAGACATGTGCGCTGACGCAGCGCGGCCATTCTCATGGTCAACAACTCGGACCTCACGCTCCCGATTGACGATCTACGCTCGTATATCGAAGTGCCGGAAAACGGGGCGGGGGTTTCGGTAACTTGCCGGTGTCGGACCCACCGACAGGGGAAGTTACCGATAATCAGACTTCGCCGGCACTATTGGAACTTCAGTTAAAACCGGATGTCATCGAGAGCGTCATCGGCTCCCGCACTGACTAGAGGATCGACTTTCATTTCAGCCAGTCTTTGAAGCACCAGGTCAAGATCGAGTTGGCGGTGAATTCTGGCTATGTGTCCCAAACAGGTTGCAGCGACACGACGCACGCTGTGGTCGCTGTGACGGGTGAACGCTAGACACTGACCTTGAACCCATTTCCACTCTGGATCGTAAAATGCAGCGCTAAGTAATGCGTTCTGGAGATTCTGCTCGTCGCCACTGCGAAGAAGAATCTCAAGCTCCTCCCGGTCGCGCTGTACTACCCTCTTGATATTTCACCCCACTCAAAGCCGCTCAGTGAGAATATCCCTTCCTCGGTGCAGGAAGAACGGGGTTCTCGGTAACTTGAACGGCCCGGGGTACAACTCACGGGAACTATGGAGGGCCACTTCAACTCAGTGGATCAGTTTTAGCGTCTTTCTTAGGAAGCTGTCACGGTCCATTCGGGCCTTGGCATTCAATGCGTGATCGGCATCGTAGAACTCAACGGTTTTCGGTCCCGAAGCTTCAGCAGCGTAATCCTTGGCATTCGCTAAAGGCACCCACTTGTCATCATGCAGAGCGTACTGGAAGAGCGCCGGGGCAGGACCGAGCCTGCTCGCATATGTGCCGGGATCAGCCCAGGCGTTTGCTTTCAGGCTCTCTTCCACCTTCTCCACCTCCGCCGTATCGTTGGTTTTCCGTAGGGCAGCCATCTCCGGTGAGGACAAAATACGTTTCGTCGTGGACAGTGGACCGCTCATAAAGACGAAGGCAGCAAACCTCTTGTCCGTGGCGTCGAGAATAGCTCCCGTACCGGCATCCCAGCTATGACCGACATAAGCAATCCGGCTAGCATCGATGTCAGAGCGCGAGAGAATGAAATCCAAGCCTCGACGAAGATCGACGACCTGCTGTGCAACAAGCACCGGATTGGGCGACGGTTTGAAATTCGGGCGACTTTTCGGGGCGTCAATCAGGAGGGAGACGACGCCAGCGGGTGCGAGCGCAACCGCTTCATCGAGAAACTCTTCGCGATTCGAGTTTGCAACCCCCGGCATCAGCCAGTGGCCCCAAATGACTCCCGCGAACTTTCCGGTGCCTTTTGGAATGACGAGGTACGCAGGAACGGTGTCTCCATTGAAGCCCGTATACGTGATGTCCAGGATCCTCACTCCTCCCCGAACCTTGACCGAGATCTGCTTCACATTCAGGGCGACTTCCCTGTCGTAAGCGAAGTGTGCAAAATCGACAGGACCTGGTGTCTGCGCGAGTACCGCGTCGGGAAGTTGGAGAGCCACGACAAACAGAGCTAGTCTGCCAAGAAACATTACAGACAAGCAGCGCAAGGTTTTCGCGGTGCGGAACAATTTGCATGCAAGCTTCCTCAGTGCGTTTTGGCAAGAACCAAAGACTGATTCGTATTTTACGAAGAGAGCGGAGTTTGGGGCTCGTATTCCGCTTATGATCTTTCGGGAGTGGGATCAGTAATGCGCAAAATCGATCGCCGCGGCCCAGCCAAACCAGCGCTGCCAGCGGCCAGAAACTCACAGCCCCACGGATGCTGATGCCATCACGGACCAGGGACTATACTTTACGATGCCAATCTTCATTTGCAGGACTCATGCTATCCGGAGTCGGAAGTGTCCATGCGTAAGCTCGCGTTGCTGGCCCTTTGTTGCTTGACCTTTGGCGCATATGGTCAGAGGCTCGCGTCACCGCAGCCTACGGTTCGATACCAATTCGGTGACAATTTGCGGTGGGCCGATCCAGCCTTCGATGACAGCTCATGGCCCGTCGCGCAGAATGGCCTTGTCCCCTCCCGCTCCCACAATACGAACCGATTCCTCTGGGTGCGCATGCGCGTCCCTGTGCCCAACAACCTAAGCTCCCCACTAGCCCTTCATCTCGCCGATCTTGGCGTGCAGCCAATGACGTGGCAGGTCTTCGTCAACGGACAACCGATCGGAGGCCAAGGGGCTTTTCCACCCCACGCCGATCCCGCCGATCCTCCCGTTTCTCCGGTGATGAGTCTACCTTTAGGACTAGCTCCGCCAGGATCCGCGGTTCTGGTTGCTCTTCGTGAGTGGCACGCCTCCGCCTTCTTTGAATCCCGCGTTCCGAGCTACCCAACCGCCAACATCAATCAAGCTCTTGTGCTGAGCCTGACGGTCCGTGTCAGAGCCGCGGAAGCTCTGGTTGCCAACGGACCTGAGTATGCCCTGAGTGCCCTGCTGGCCCTCGCCGGTTTTGCGTTGCTTGTGTTCTGGCGCTCTTCGCGTGGCCGCGAGTATCTGTGGGCCGCGATCATGCTTCTTTCGCCTTTGGCCACTGCCATTCTGTCTTCGGCTCCGGTCACCACGCGTCTCTCGTTCCATGCACAGACTCTGGCGATAGCCGCGGTCTACAGCGCGGGGCTGCTAGCTGAGATCGAGTTCATGTGGACGCTCTTTCAACTACGGTCTCACTGGATCCACATTCTCTGGCACGCCATATGGATTGCCTTCATCCTGGCCGACATCGCCGAGGCATACTTTTTGCAGTCCCCTGCGATCCAGCATCTCTGCCAAATCGTCATCGTCGCCGGCATTGCGGCCTTTGACTGCATCCTCTTCCCTGTCTGCATTCACGAAATGATTCGCCCCGGCGGCAATCGCGCCATCGCCGCCGCGCAGAGTCTCATGGAAGTGATCATCTTGCTGGGTGTACTGGGCTACTCCGTTCACCTTGCGCTGGGGCCCTTCCCGCTGGATCTCTTCCAGTTGACCCTCACGCTGTTGGGTATGGCAATCGCCGCAATGCTCTTCCGGCGGGCATGGAAGGCATGGAACGAGAGCAGCTCCCTGCGCGTGGAATTCGAAGCCGCCCGTGAAGTCCAGCAGCAACTGGTCACAACTCCCCCTGCCACACCCGGCTTTCGGATCGAAGCCGCCTACAGACCAGCTACGCAGGTGGGCGGAGATTTTTATCGTGTCCTGCCGGGCGAGAGCGGCGAGGTTCTGGTTGTGCTGGGCGACGTCAGCGGCAAGGGACTTCGCGCGGCCATGACCGTCTCCGCGATTGTGGGCTCACTTCGCATGCTTCCCACCCGCACCCCGGCGGAGATTCTTCGCGAACTCAACCGCTCCCTGGCCGGCAATCTGCACGGGGGCTTTCGTCACTTGCCTGGCGATACGCATTCGCGCGGATGGCGCCGTCACCCTGGCGAACGGTGGCCACCTGGCTCCCTATCTCAACGGCGAGGAATTGCCGACGCCCCCCAGCCTGCCTTTGGGCATCACCACCGACGCCGAATACACCGAAATCAGCCTTCGGCTTGCCCCTGGAGATACGTTGACCCTCTTCTCCGACGGAGTGGTAGAAGCCCAATCGCCGACCGGCGAGCTTTTCGGATTTGAGCGCACCGCGTCGATCAGCCGGCAATCGGCGCAGGAGATCGCCGATGCCGCGCAAGCCTTTGGGCAGGAAGACGACATTACGGTGCTCACGCTCCAGTTCGCTCCTGCATGAGCCCGATGCGTGCGGCGATCGCTATACGCCAAGCCTAAGGAAAGCTCTCAGCTCTCGCGCGCGGCGGCTTCCAACGTGGGCAGGTCCATCTTGATCATCCCCATCATGGCTTGCATGGCTTTGGGGTGACTGACCAACTCGCCGATATTGCGAGGCACAATCTGCCAGCATAGACCGAAGCGGTCCGTGAGCCAGCCACAGGCCATGGCTTTGCCACCTTCGATCAATTTGTCCCAGTAGCTGTCGATCTCTTCCTGGGAGTCGCAGCGGATGAAGAAGGAGAAGGCGGGATTGAGCTGATGCCCAGGACCGCCGTTGAGAAAGACCATCTCCTGACCTTCAAGCTCGATCGTGATCGTAGCAATCTTGCCCACGGGCCAGGGACCGACGCCTTTGGAGCGCAACTCATCCAGCTTGCGCGCGTGCGGGAAGACGCTCAGGTAAAACTCGGCGGCTTCTTCCGCGTTGTCATTGAACCAGAGGAATGGCGCAACTTTGTTCACAGCTGCCATGCTATCAGCCAGAGGGCCACTTTGGGCAAGCCGGCCGCTCGTTACCAACTGACTTTCAACGCTGGCTCAGGCGATCCGCTGCACCCATTGGCTTCGCCAGGACGGCGCCTCGAAGGGGTCCGCGAAATACTGCGTCTCGTGCACGACCTTGCCGTTGCGGAACTCCATAATGCTCACCGTGTATGCCGGCCGCCCCTGGTAGGTGATTGTGTACTCCGTGATCCAGAGATCACCTTTCCCGAGAATGCGCTTGACGTTGAACCCCGAGGGCTTGCCGGGATGATGACTCCGCAAGGCTTGCAAATTGTTTCGCCCGAAAATTCGTTCGCCCGATTGCGGATAATCGCAGATAGCATCGTCATCGTAAATATCGTGTTCCGCGTTTACATCGCCCGCTGCGGACGCGTGCCAATGCGCATTCAGGGCGTCGCGTATTTGTTCTTCTTGCATAGAGCTCTCCAAGTGTTGGTTTGCTGTCATGCTGGTTGAACCCGTGGAATGAAACCCGGGGTCCCGGTATTCGCCACGTCATTGAGCCTCTGTCTGATCTGGATGCGATTGATCTGGTCCATCGCGTCTTCCGGGAGGGCTGAGATGTTGAAATTCTCTCTCGCCCGCTCCGCAGTTTTAGGCGTGGTCAGCAAAGCCGTGCCGCGTTGCACCGCCCAAGCCAGCAGCACCTGAGCCGGCGTCTTTCCAACCTTCGCCGCGATGGCTGAAATCACAGGATCTTCGAGCACCCCAGGCCTGATTCCGTGGCCCAACGGCGCGAACACCAAAAGCACAATGCCCCGCTCCTTGCAGAATTCCAGAAGCTCGGTTTGCGGATGATACGGATGTGCTTCTACATGGATGACCGCCGGTTTGATCTTCGCCGATTCGTAGACGGGCAACAGCCGGTGCAACGAGATGTTAGACAATCCAATGGCCCGGCATCTGCCGCCGTCTACAAGACTCTCCATTGCCCTCCAGGTGTCGAGCAAAGTCACGTCTTGGTCGTAAAGGACATTGCCGTTTTGATCCCGCGGATCGTGGTCGTCTCCCGGTTGAAACGCAAATGGAGTGTGAATGAGATAGAGATCCAAATAGTTGAGGCGGAGCCTGTCCAGACTCGCCTCGAAAGCCGGTCCGACGCGCTCGGGCCGATGATTGGTATTCCATAATTTTGTTGTGACGAAGAGGTCCTCGCGCGCAATCCCTCCAGCGGCAAGTCCTGCCTGCAAGGCCTCACCCACCTCACGCTCGTTGCGGTATCGCTCCGCACAATCGATGTGGCGAAATCCGGCTTCCAGCGCGCCTCTGGTAGCACTTATTGTCACGGCCGCATCGGAAATCAGGGTGCCAAATCCGAGCGCGGGCATACGCCCGCCTCCGTGGTTGAGCGGCATTTTCGAAAACCGAAAATCGGAAGATTCGATCATCCTGAACGCCTTGACTGGAACCGAGGTTATACCAGTAGATGTCCACGATCCACATGTGATTCATCCAGGCAGCTAAATAGCAACGCAGCCTGAGATCGGGTCAATTCTACTCGGCGAGTGGTATTTCTCCTTTTGGAAATTGCCTTACATCAACCCCAAGCCGGGCTCGTCGCTGTTGAGCGCGCGACGCGAAGGCGTACCGCCATATTCACCAGATTTGCCAACGAGTTCGCCTTCATCTTCCGCATAACATTGCCGCGATGCGCTTTCACTGTGATTTCACTGATGCCTAGCTCTCCACCCACCCTCTTGTTCGGCAGGCCGGATACCACCAACGTCATCACTTCGCGTTCGCGTTGAGTAAGCGATCCGTAACCGGTTCGCAACGCGTGCAATTGGTTCTCGCGGCCTAGCGCGGCCTGGCTGCGTTTGAGTGCATGCTGTATCCCGATCAACAGAGCTTCGGCGTCGAACGGCTTGGTCAGGAATTCCAGGGCTCCGCGCTTCATAGCTCTCACGGTCATCGCTATGTCGGCATTGCCAGTGAGAAAAATGATCGGCATATCGGTGCGTTCAGAAGCGATGCGCTCCTGGAGTTCGAGACCATCGATGTCCGGGAGAGTCACGTCCAGGATGAGACAGGAAGGAACAAAAGATCGCGGATGGGCGAGGAAATCTTGCGCAGATGCAAATGTCTCCGCCCGCCAACCGGCGGCGCGGACCAGCAGTTCAAGCGATTCGCGGACTGAAGCGTCGGAATCGACCACAAAAACGATTGGCGTAAAAGCGTCTGACATGAGCTACAACCTCCGTTGGCCGAGCGGGCTCGGGCTTTAGTTCGAATCGTCACCGAGGTCTCTTTCAGCGACGATGAGATTGTGGCTCAGCTGCCCGTTTTGAACGAACCCCAGATCGAGGAATATCTAAACTGCATCGTGTGTGTCGGGTACTCCACTTTAGGGGTGATATAAACCCTCCTCATCGGGGTGAACAAAATCAACCCCAGGTGTGCCGAGGGGCCACCGATGTTCGTTAATTTTCGAGGTTGATTCTCTTCCAGCCAAAGAGCCTGGCATCCAGAGACAGCGCTCCAGGCCCCACAAGTCCCAGCGCTGCGCCGATTGCAGCCAATAAAATGCCGGGATGAGGATCTTGATGTTGATTGACGATCCCCCACGTGGAGAGCACGATAACGAGAGGTCCTGCAATCGGAGTCCAAAGGCCGGTGACCAGGAGCGCACCGTCTACAATCGCCAACAGGCCGGCCATCAACTGGCCGGCCCGGCACCTCTCCACTCCATCGAGGATGAGAAAGCCACCGGAGGCAACTCGCAGCAACAACAGCCCAACCCCGGGCCAGCCCCTGGCAAAACTTGAAAAAAGGCGACGCATCGGCATCCTCTCTCGAAGGCTACCCAATCGCCAGTGCCCGGCGAACCCCCCAAAGGAGCGACTGCCGGACTATTTCGAGTCTTTCACGCATTTTTGCTAATACGGTAATCCGGCGGGATCAGTTATGTGCGGCCATTCTTTAGCGGAATGGCCGCGTCGGATTCCGTTTCCTGATCTACATCATTAGCAAAAATGCTAGAGCTCTATAATTCCCCGCTTGAGGCCTATCGTGGCCGCATGGGTCCGATCGTTGGCATTCAGTTTGGAGAGGATGTTTTTTACCCGGCCCTTCACCGTTTCTTCCGTGATTGACAGCAGATCGGCGATCCGCTTGTTCGCATTTCCCGCTGCAATCAGCCGAAGAACTGCCACTTCACCAGGGGTCAACGCATCGTCTGTCGCGT
The DNA here is from genome assembly GCA_963743365.1 of uncultured Acidobacteriaceae bacterium. Taxonomy (GTDB): domain Bacteria; phylum Acidobacteriota; class Terriglobia; order Terriglobales; family Acidobacteriaceae; genus PALSA-350. The sequence continues at coordinate 79,397 of CAVUQE010000027.1, read as the reverse complement.
GTTCGGCGAGTTCGAAGGAGGCCTCAGGCGACAGGCTCTTCTTGCCGGAATGAACCGCGCGAATCGTTTCCAGCAGATTCTTGTGCAACGTATTCTTTAGAAGATAGCCTCGTGCTCCAGCCTTCAATGCACGCAACACCTGCACATCACCGCCATAGGTCGTGAGCACAATGATCTTTGCATCGGGGAATTCACCACGAATAGCGATGATTGCATCCAGTCCATTCATTTCCGGCATTTGTAAATCCATAAGAGTTATCTCAGGGCGATGCAACCGGAATTGCTGGATTGCTTCGAGCCCACTCGATGCTTGTGCCACCAATTTCATATCCGGCTGGTCGGTCAAAAGGCTTATGACCCCCTGGAGAAAAATGGCATGATCGTCAACCGCCAGAATTCCGATCGGGTTGGAAATAGGATTCATCACTTTATCTCCGCCAAAGCCAGGACAAGGCAAAACCGCGCGATACGCGCGGTTTTGCGTAAGCGCTCGCGGCCGGAATTGTCAATTCGGCCTCAGTGCCGGCACCGAGTTGGCTCCAGACCTCGAAGGTACCCCCCATGAGTTCAGCCCGTTCCCGCATACCACGCATGCCCCAATGTCCAGCGATGTGCTCCTGGCCGAGAACCACGGGGTCGATGCCTTTTCCGTTATCGCGAATTCGCAGACCCAAGCCATCTTCACCGTATCGGAGGTCTACCTCGATTCGACGAGCATTTGCATGACGGACCGCATTGCGCAAGGACTCCGCTCCAATCCGATATGCCTCGTCACGAATCATGGGATTGAGGGGCCGCGGCGTTCCCTCAACCTGAACACTAAACTCGGGACCCGCTTCAGCACCACCCAGAAGGTCCTTGCCGAATTTGCTTAGCGCCTCCCCTAAATCAACCGTGTTCAGTCCGCCGGTGCGAAGTTTATGCACTGCATCTCTGCCCTCGGTAATAGCATCGGACGCCTGGTCAAGCGCGTCTTCCATTCGTTGTTTGGCTTCATCCGGCCGCGACGGCAGCAAATTCGATATTGACTGAAAGACCAGCAGCAGACCCTGGAAACTCTGCAGGAGGGTGTCGTGCAGTTCTCGTGCGATGCGCGTCCGTTCATCCACGCGGGCCTCAAGCGCAGCACTGAACTCCCTCCTGAGTTCGCCGAGGCGCAAAAGGTAAACCGCCCACAGCAGTAGTAAGAATGCGGCCAGGCAAATACAGCGAAACCAGACAGTCTGATACCAGGCCGGCAGAATCTCAATGCGCAGCATTGCGCCGGGCTGGCTCCAGGAGCCGCGGCTGGTTGCTCCCTGAACCTCAAAAGTATAGGTCGCTGCCGGAAGCGTGGTGTAATTAGCGATCCGTTCGTCGCTGCCCACTTCATGCCAGTCGTTATCGAGCCCATCCAGCTTGTAACGATAACGATTTGTCTCCGCGTTAAAAAAGCTTAGCGCTGAAAATTCAATGGCGAAGATATTTTGCTGGTGCGAGAGGATTATTGAGTTAGTCAGCGTAATCGATTGCTTGAGCACCGACCCGGCCCCGATGGCGACGGGGCTGCCTGACAGCCTGAAATCGGTGAGAACGGTTCTGGGCACAAATGAACCGTTCACGAGCTTATTGGGATAGAAAGCCGTGGCTCCACTAAAGCCGCCGAAAAACATCTCTCCGGAGGGACTCTGATTGCACGTGCCCCAACCCGTCAAATCCTGTCCCGGAAGTCCGTCGGCTGCAGAAAAATTACGAAACTGCTGCGAATGCAAATCGAAGCCTGAGAGACCCTTATTCGTGCCCATCCAAAGCACGCCGCTTCGATCCTCCTGAATGCAGCTCACCACATCTCCAGCCAAACCGTCCTTTTCATAATAATTTTTGAAGGTGCCTGTTTGACGGTCGAACTTCGAAAGACCGTCTTGCGTACCCACCCATAAAGTGCCCTGCTGGTCAAAATGCACCGCATTCACGCGATTGTCGCTCAGCGACTCCAGATCGTCTGGTTTGTGTTCGTATATGGTGAACTTTCCCGTCCGTGGGTCGAAGCGATGCAGCCCCGATTGCGCGCCGAGCCACAAAAACCCATCCCTATCCTCCGCGATTTTTTGGTACTGGATCGTGTTCTGATTCTCAGGCGAGAACATAACAAAACGTCCCGTGGCCGGATCAAGACGTCCTACACCGCCGTACATGGCGGCCCATAAATTCCCCCCGCGATCGTAAATCAATTGCATGATCGGGCTTGTGAACACTGGCGGCAATCCGCGGGGGTACGGAGTTAACTCGCCCGTGTTACGGTTAATTTCCTGCAGACCTTTGTGAAATGTTCCACAAAAGAGAACCCCTTTCGCGTCCTCGAGTATGGAGAGGATCTCATTACCGACCCCCGATCCGGCCGGCACCGTGTCCGTTCCTCTCCGCCGATCGATACGGTTGAGTCCACCCATGGAGCCGATCCACAAGATACCGTTTTTATCCTCATAGATCGAAGTGACGAGTGGGTTGACCAAACTCCCACGCTGGTAGGTGAAGTTCTGAAAGGGCGGCGGCGCTTCTGAGAAAAAGTTCGGCTCTGCAGCCTGGAAGCAGGTCCAAATATTGCCCTCATGATCCTGATACAGAAAAATCAGGCTGTCTGATTCCAGGCTTTCTCTATCTAGAGGGTTATTGTGGTAGCGAATGACTCTATTGTGACTTCGATCGATCTTCAGCAGGCCGGCCGTCGAACTCAACCACATGGCGCCACTGCGGGTTTCAACTATTTCGGAAATGACGGCTTGGAGTGGGATTCCCCTCTGGGAGTAATCGAGGGAATGACACTTAACCCGATCGGTTTGCAGGTTCCAACTCGCAAGCGCGCACGGTGAATCCCTTCCCGCCATCCACAAGATACCGGATTCATCTTCGTGAAATTGGCTGACCTCGTGATGATACGGGGAACGGCGCACCACCTTTCCGGTCCCGGGGTCCAGCTGGTCCAGCCCGTTAGCGCTTGCCACCCACAGCCGCCCTTCTCGATCCTCCGCCGCAACATTGATGCGCGTTGCTGCAATGCTGCTGGGATCATCAGGATCATGAGAATATCGTGTGCTTCGGCCGCTGGAGGGATCAAACCGGTATAGCCCCTTGGCTGTCGCCAGCCACAAGACTCCCTGGTGATCCTCCTGGATGCGTTCAATGGGAGTGGGGAGCCCACTAGAAGTCTCTGCGTAGATGCGGTAATGCTTAAAGGTCTCTGTCGCTGGGTCAAACCGGTCAAGGAACCGGTCACAGCCGACCCACAGGGTGCCGGCGCGATCGACAAACAGACTGCGTACATATACGCAGCTCAGGCTGTCAGTTCGGCCAGGCTCATGCTTGAAGACCTTCGACTTATATCCGTCAAACCGGTTCAGTCCGTATTGCGTACCAAACCACAGGAACCCAACCTTGTCTTGTACCACCCAGGCGACCCGCGTTTGCGACAAGCTCGTGCTGGCTGAAAGCCGCTTAAAACGAATGTCATTTCCATCCGCTAGATCGATCTTCTCCGGGAGGGAATCAAGGATAGTGCTGTGGCTAGCGGCTTGTGACGATTGTGAGTTGCCTCTCGCCGGCATCGCAAAAATACAAAGGAGAATAGCAATTGAAACATGGCTAAGAAACCGAGTTGGCAGACCACATCCTACGATAAAATAGGATAGTTGCTTCGGCTCGCTGAAGGGCACCCCTCACCTCAACTATTTGACATTCCCGGTTGTGTCGCCAGCTCTCCTGTTTTCCGATCGAGATCACCGTACAGTAAATTCAACTAGGTAATTTGAGAGCGAGGAAACTACCGATGCTGTCTGAAGTCCGTACAGCAGACCTGCACAGACCTGCGTTGTTCAATAATTCGGGGATTATACCAAAGCAGCAATCAGTAGCTTGTTAAGACGTTGTCGCCGCCTTCATGCGGGTTATAACAACTGGGAGCGCGTTCTACTCCAAACTAAATGACTCGGCAGTCGTCGCCCCCAGATACTGGATGGAACCCTTACCGCTCAGCTCCGCTCCTTCGCTCCAACCGGGGGCGTCTTCGGTCTCTTGTTCCATCCGTGAAATAGCGATCGGTCGCCCGCGTTCCACGCATCGCGGAGTCCCGGGGCGCTCAGATCCCAGTCCAGCCGAATCTCGCTTGTAACACTGCGCAGGTCGCGCCATAGATCGCTGATGGAGGGGCGGCCCCAGAACCAGTAGCCGTTGTAGATGCTGTGGATGACAAGGCCCGGCTTGAGGACCAGCGTGTGCGGAATCATCGGATTGTTTTCGGGATCGGTGTATTCCTGGATGTCGAGGTCCTTCTGCACCATTCGTTCAGGATCGGACAGAAACGCCCACTGGGCGCCGACAGACGCGCGGAACTCCTGGAGCGTGTGATGGTCGTCGGTGGAGATCGTAGCGATCTGAGTATAGGCGACGGCGACTTTTGGATAGAACGAGGCCAGTTCCAGGTGTTGCTGGTGTTCCTTCGGACAGTAATGACCCCGGCAAAGCGTGAGGATCAGCGGGTCGTCTCCCTGTATTTCGCTGAGCTTCCGAAGAGTGCTCGTGTGATCGGGCAGCTCATAGTCGGGGAAAGTCTTCCCCGGAACGATGTCAGAACGCATATCTACACTCCTTCACGCAAGATCGTAGCGATGACAACCGCCTTCCCACCCGGCTGCCATACCAAAAGTCTTTCGCACACTTATGGCCGATGCACAACCGCACTGCTGAGATGACCTGCTGGACAAACAGGTCGCAATATTTTTAGCTTTTCGGGGTTACGCCTTTGTTGGCAAAGCCGGCGCTTCGCCCACATGCCTCTTTGGCCCCGCCCAACGGCGAATATTGCCCACCCGGTAATACCAAAGTATTGGTCGATACTTTTGTCTAATGGAAACGATCAAGCCCCGCGTGGCTTAATTGGCGTGTCTACCGAGCGGTTACATGAGGCTCGGTTGATCCTGGGAACTGATGTGGAACGGCAGGGCAGGCAAAAGAGACGAAGTCTCACTTCTTTGGCTAAGGACACGAACATGCGGTGCAAATTCTGGAGTAAGCTGCTCCTGCTTGGCCTTGCCGTTCTCGGCGGAGCAGGGGCCTTCGCACAGTACAACGCACCAGCCACGCCTGCGCCGTACAACCCGATTGCTCTGGCCGAAGTAACAGGAGCGCCAAGGGCAGCGGTCCAAGCCGGGCAGAATAACTACCAAACCCTGTCGCAGAATCCATACCTCGGCGGAGTTCCTGCGGGAAAGCTCAGCCCAACGCCTGTGCCGCTTTCCCTCGACGACGCCGTCGCCCTTGGACTCAAGCAAAATCTCGGCGGAGTCCTGGCCACAGACGTCATTACCGACGCGCGTGGACAGCGTTGGCAAGCGCTGAGCGAGCTGCTTCCCAACGTAATCACTGACACAGGTTTCGGAGTCCATCAAGTCAATGTAAAGGCCGCCTTCGGTCTGACCATTCGTGGAGAGCCTCCGATCATTGGCCCATTCGGCTATTTCGACTCACGGGCCTATCTCACGCAGTCGGCTTTTGATTGGGCCTCCATCGAGCGGGCGCGATCTTCCAATGCGCAGGTGAGATCGGCCGAGTTCAGCTCTAAAGATGCTCGCGAGATTGTCGTGCTTGTGATTGTCGCCAACTATCTGCTGGTGATCGCCGACCAATCGGAAGTTGAGTCAGCCACGTCGCAACGGGACACCGCCAAGGCCCTTTTCCAGCAGGCCTCCGACCAGAAGACCGCGGGTCTCGCCTCGGCCGTGGATGTTCTACGATCACAGGTGCAACTGCAATCACGCGAACAGAAACTGCTTGTCGCGCAAAATAATTTAGCCAAGCAGAAATTGGCTTTGGCGCGAGCGATCGGTCTCCGTCCAGGCCAAAAATTCGAAACTACGACCAGCATCCCTTACCGGGAGCTCACGCCGTCGAGTCTCGATGAAGCGATCCAAAGCGCCTACAAGGCTCGCCCTGATTTTCAAAGCGAGATAAATCAGGTCCGGTCCGCTGAACTTGTGAAAAGAGCCGCTTCTGCCGAGCGGTATCCGTCGTTAGGCGTGGAAACCGACTATGGTCTCTCGGGGGTGAACCCGGGCTCGTCGCACGGCACCGTTGATGCGGCTGCCACGCTCCGCATTCCTGTTTTTCAAGGTGGAAGAGTACACGGCGATGTCCTCCGGGCTGACGCTTCGCTAACCAGGGAAAGACAGCGGCTGGAAGATCTGCGGGCCAAGATCGACCAGGAGGTTCGCGACGCTTATCTGGATCTAGAGACGGCCGCGCAAGAAGTTGCGGTCGAGAAAAGCGCGGTGGCACTCGCCACCCAGACCTTGGAACAATCTCGCGATCGCTTCAATTCGGGAGTTACAGACAACGTTGAAGTCGTTCAAGCACAAGATGCGCTGGCAACCGCCACTGACAGCTACATCGCCAGCCTTTACAGCCACAACCTGGCAAAAATATCTCTGGCAAGAGCTATCGGCGTTGCGGAATCGGGCTTTGCTGAATACGTGGAGGGAAAATGAGTATGGCTGACCAAAATCAAGCAACGAATCCACCGCAAGGGACGAACAACGCCGGCGCAGCTGACCCGTCGGTTTCATCGTATCCGAGAAGGCGCTCCTACAAACGTTGGATCGTTCTTGCCGCGCTCGTTGTTTTGGCCGTTGCCGGTGTTTTCCTTTGGCACTATCTTTCTGGCTTCGAGTCTACCGACGATGCGCAGGTCGACGTCCATCTTTACCCGGTCAGCGCTCGCATTTCCGGATATATCCAGAAGGTTAACGTAGAGGACAACCAGTGGGTCGAAGCGGGTGCCACGCTTGTAGAAATCGATCCCAAAGACTATGAAGTCGCGTTAGCAAAAGCCCAGGCAACGCTCGCTACTGCAGAGGCTACCGCGAAAGGCTCGAATATCGACGTGCCCGTATCTTCCGTCGATACCTCAAGCCAATTGAAATTCACGTCCTCGGATATTAACAATGCGGAAGCAGCCATCCAGGCGGCGGAAAAACAAGCCGCGGCCGCCCACGCGCGCGTTTTGGAAGCGCAAGCGCAAAATGTGAAAACGCAAGATGACGTAACACGCTATCGCTTGCTGCTGGCCAAGGAAGAGGTACCGAAGCAAGTCTATGACCATGCTTATGCCGCCGCAGCAACCGATTTCGCCGCCGTAGCCGCGGCGGAAGCAGACGAGGCTGCAGCTCAACAGGCCGTTGTCGAAGCGCACAGCCGTCTCACTGAGGCTCAGGCACACTACGAAGACGCCCAGGCTGGACCGCAACGCGTTGCTTCGACGCGTGCCAAAGCCCTTTCGGCGATGGCGGACGTACACCAGAAAAGTGCGGCCGTCGAACAAGCGCAATTGAATCTGGGATACACCAAAATATTTGCGCCAGTAACCGGCGAGGTCACAAAAAAGGTCGTCGTCGGATTGAACGTCGAGCCTGGGGAACAGATGCTCACGGTGGTTCCCCTGGATCAGGTGTGGATCACCGCCAATTTCAAAGAGACCCAGCTCAAACACATGCGCGTGGGCCAGAAAGCAAAGATCGTGCTCGACTCGAACGGCCGCACGTACCACGGTCATGTCGATAGCATCGCGGGAGCAACGGGACCCATCTTCAGCTTGCTGCCGCCCGAAAACGCAACCGGTAACTACGTGAAGATCGTTCAGCGGGTACCGGTGAAGATTGTTGTAGAGCCGGACGAAAATCAGGACCACCAGCTACGCCCGGGTATGAATGTCGAAGCGAAAGTGTATTTGCGATGAGCGCCGCCGCGCTGGCTCTTCCGCAGGCAGCCTGGCGCCCCAAGGTAAATCCTTGGGCGATTGCTGCCACGGTGTCGATGGCCGCGTTTATCGAAGTCCTGGATACGAGCGTTGCCAACGTTGCCTTGCCTTACATCGCCGGAGGCCTGGGAGCCAGCTACGACGACAGCACCTGGGTACTCACCTCGTACCTTGCTGCGAACGCTATCGTCTTACCGATCAGCGGATGGCTCGCGGAGTTGATCGGCCGCAAACGGTACTTCATGTTCTCGCTCGCCATTTTCACGGTGAGTTCACTGCTATGCGGATTAGCGCCGAGCCTACCGCTATTGCTGCTCTTTCGAGCGGTGCAAGGTGTAGGTGGCGGTGGGCTGCAACCGATGGCACAAGCCATCCTTAACGATACGTTTCCTCCGGAGCAACGCGGCTCCGCGTTTGCCGTCTATGGCATTACCGCAGTTCTCGCCCCTACAGTCGGTCCGATGCTGGGAGGCTGGATTACCGACAACTACTCCTGGCGCTGGATATTTTTCATCACCCTGCCCGTGGTCCTCCTCGCTCTTTATTTGACTTACACCCTGGTCGAAGATCCACCGTTCCTCCGTCGCATAAAGCAGGGGGGGATCCGGGTGGACTACATAGGAATATCGATGTTGATGCTGGGAGTGGGTTCGCTGCAGGTCGTTCTGGACAAGGGACAAGAAGACGATTGGTTCGGCTCGCATTTCATCACCACCCTGGCGATCACCGCAACGGTTTGCCTTATCTCGCTGGTCATCTGGGAATGGTTTCGCAAAGAGCCGATCATCGACGTCCAAATGTTCAAGAGCTTCAACTTCGCAGCAGCAAACTTGATGATGTTCATGATGGGCTTCATGCTCTTCAGCACCCTGGTCCTGATTCCGGAATTTTTGCAGACGCTGATGGGTTACACAGCAGAGCTCGCAGGTCTCGTCTTGTCCGGCGGCGGAGTTGTCTTGCTGGTGATGATGCCCATTGTCGGCCGGCTTACATCAAAAATTCAAGCCAGATGGCTGATCGCGACAGGATGGCTGTGCCTCGCCATTGGACTGTTCTATTGCGCGCACCAGATCGATCTGTTCGTCAGCTTCCGCTTTGCCATGTGGCTGCGCGTCGCCCAAGTCATAGGGATTGGATTTCTATTTGTCCCCATCACGGCAGCGGGTTACATTGGAGTTGCTCCGGAGAAGGGCAATAGCGTCTCCGGCATGATTAACTTCATGCGCAATATCGGCGGCAGCATCGGCACCTCCGTCGTGACTACCATGATTGCCCGGCGGGCTCAGTATCACCAGCAGATCCTCATCGGCCACATCACTCCCGATTCCCCTGCCTATCGTTCCGCACTCCATGCACTGAGCTCAAAAATCGCGCACTCTGGGCTTCGGGCCGCGGACGCTCACGACCAGGCGATTGCGAGGTTCTATGAATTGGTGCATCAACAAGGCGGTGCACTTTCCTATATGGACATCTTTTGGGTGTTGGGGGTGCTTTGCTCCATCATGTTTGTTCTTGCGTTTTTCTTGAAGAAAAATGATCCCGGAGCGGGCGGCGATGTCGCGGTTGGCTGAGGATAAACGCAATGGTTAACGTCATAACAATTGAGCGCGAGTTCGGGTGCGGAGCTTCCGAAATTGCCAGTTTGGTCGCAGGCCGTCTTGGATGGAATCTGTGGGACGAACGCTTGACACAGGAAATCGCGCGACTGACCGAGAGTACGCCAGAGGTGGTCGAGCAGAGAGAATGGCGAAGCGATCCTCTCGTGATCAGGCTCGTCCAGGACTTCCTTCGGGGTGCGTTTGAAGGAGGCTTGCCGCCCACCAGCCGTCTGCATTTGCTCGATGCGCGCCGGATCGCTGCTGCTTCAGAAACAGCCGTCAAGACGGCACTTGCCAGTGGACCGTCAGTGATTGTCGGTCGAGGTTCGCAGTTTTTTCTCCGCAATCGCAAGGATGTCTTCCATGTATTTCTCTATGCATCTCGCGATCATAAGATCAGCAGACTGATCTCCAGGGGCGAAACTCAAGGCAAGGCAATCGAACTGATTGACACGACAGACAAAGCTCGAGCTGCATTCGTCAAACAATATCTCGGGCTGAAATGGCCGGAACCCGACCTATACCATGCCATGTTCAATACCCAGATGGGTGAATCCTGTGCGGCCGCCATGCTCGTTGAGTGTCTCCAGCTGCTCCAGCGTGACAGCCAACCTTCTCAATAGGCCTAGCGGCAACGTCAGCCGCGATGAGTCCCGCGTGCGGAGATGCGAACTGTCCGCCGGGCGCTGAGCCAGCCGATACGGCGGCCCTGCGGTTCCTCAGAATTCGTCGTAGGAGATGTGGCTGGACGAAACCCCCAGATCGGCAAGCATTTTAGTGCAGGCCTTGATCATCATAGGGGGACCGCAGAGATAGTACTCGACGGCTTGGGGGTTGTCGTGCTGACTGAGATATTTCTCCAGCACGACCTGGTGGATGAAGCCCACATGACCGTTCCATTCGTCCTCCGGCAGGGGCGCGGAGAGCGCGAGGTGGAAGGCAAAGTTGCGGTGCACGTTCGTTAGATTCTGGAAGTAGTCCTCGTAGAAGATCTCCTGCTTGGATCGCGCTCCGTACCAAAAGCTGACTTTGCGGGCACTGCGCTCGGTTTCGAGCAGGTGGGAGAGATGGGCGCGGAGGGGAGCCATGCCGGCGCCCCCGCCAATGTAAACCATCTCGCGCTGCGTTGGTCTGATATGAAAATCTCCGAACGGGCCGATGGCAGAAACAATGTCTCCCGGCTTGAGGCTGAATACGTAACTGGAACCGGCTCCCGGGGCACAATCCTGGCCCGGAGGCGGCGTTGCAATGCGCACGTTGAAACGCAGCGTGCGATCCCGCTCCTGGTTGCTGGCAAGAGAATAGTTATTGCGGCGGCCGGCCTCTGGATTGCGCGCCACAAGATCGAAGACATGCTGGTGCTCCCAAACGGCAGCGAAAGGCTGCGGAATGTCAAATTCGCGGAAGCGGATCGTATCGTAGGCGGGGATGTCGATTTGCAGGTAGTCGCCTGGTGTGAAGGAAATCTTTTGCGTAGCGTCCAATGGTTCCAGAACCAGCTCTTTGATAAAAGTGGCGACGCTCCGGTTACTGACGACACGTAACTGATACGTTTTCTGAGGACGAGCGCCGACACCGCCCGCCCGGCTCACATTAACGAAGATGCGGCCGTTGCGCTCCGTAATGGGATAAGTAACCAGGCCGCGGCAGATCGGGACCCGCGCCGGCGACCCGTCCGCAAGATGGAAGCGCCCATTATGTTTGGAGCACTCAATGAGCTTTCCCTTTACCAGCCCGAGGGAAAGATGAACATTGCCGTGGGTGCATAATCCGTCGCTTGCGTAGAGCTCGCCATCCTGGGTGCGGTAGAGCGCGTAGGTTTTCTTACCGTGGTCGAAGCGAACCACGTCCGCGAGGCCAAGGTCCGAAGCCGCGCAAGCTTCAATCCAGCCTTCCGCATCTGGCTTGCCTGGGGAGGAGTAAGCGCCTTCGTGCACACGGATTCGTGGTGCGGGCAGCCGGCGCTTGACGTGATAAGCCGGGATCCTTAACCTGCTTTAGAACCGTGGGGACAATTTCACGCCATGCGGAGAAAAGGCTTGGATAAGGCGTGGGACAGTCATCCTTCACCGCGGCATGCAGCTTGGGCAACGCGTGATAAGGCACCAGCGGGAACATGTGATGCTCGACGTGGTAGTTCATGTTCCAGTACAGGTAGCGGTGAATCCAGCACATATAGACCGTGCGGCAGTTGAGCCGGTGATCCAGCACGTTCTCAGCCAGACCCGCATGCTGTGTGTACCCGTAGGTGACCAGCAGCCAGGTGCCGAAGAGGTTGGTGAACCCCACGAGAAACAGTGGGAGAATGCTGCGGCTCCAAATAGAAAGCCCGATCACGATGAGGTAGATCGCGACGTACACGCGTGCCCTGCGGTAGACCTTGGGAAACTCGCTCTCGGGAATGTAGGTTTTCTCCTCGGCAAACATGCGCCCCATGGAATGCAGCACAATCTGTGAGAAGTACTTCTTATAGACCCGGAGATTGAAGAATGACATGACCATACCCTTCAAGTCAGGAGGGCGAGGGACAGCGATCTCCGGGTCGCGGCCGACGATAATGGTGTCGCTGTGGTGGCGGGTATGACTCCAACGCCAGACTATCGACTCGCGCATGACCATGAATGACGAGATCTCGTAGAGGACGTTATTCATCCAGTCGGTCTTGAACGCGGTACCGTGGCCGGCCTCGTGCCAACGAGAGTCGGAGGTCGAGGCGTATAGAACGCTGTAGATCATGTAGGGGAGGATGGCCCACCAGGAGCCCCAGAGGGCATAGGTCATCAGGCCGGCGGCCAGGATGAGAGTAAACCACAGGATCGTATCGCGAATGGCGGGGCCATCACGACGCTGAAGCAGCCCCCGCATGGTCTCGCGCGGGACTGGAGACTGGTACCACTCCGCCTCAGCGAGTCCCTTTTCCACCGCCATGGTCGAATTGACCCCGGTAAGGCTGTAGTCAAGGGTCATTTCATGGGTAAGGACGCTACTAGCGTTCATGGCCGTTGCCGATCGTTCGGGAATTAAGGGGAGCAGGCGCTCCCGGTCGCTACCTATCTAAATTACACCCCCCAGCCACTGATCGATAGGGCCGGTGTCCCGGGCCGGTGAAAGCTCCAGCCATGGGGTTCGAACCCTCATCCAAACCCCAATAACCAACCCGGGGGCGAGCCTTTACGCGCGTTTTAGAGGCTTTCAGCATCCACGAAAAGGCCGGCGATGCTTAATTTCTCCGTTTTCGGTAAGATCTGTGTGCTTGAACGAATCCCCCTGAGCCGCCATTACCATCAGCGATTACTACAATCTCCCCCTGCGTTACGCAAGAACCGTAGCAAATTCCGGTGGAAGCGCTATGCTCTTCAACAAGCGGCGATTCTCCAGGGCTCTGTGATCGATTCTTTCGGGGGAGGGACTCGATAGTGGAACAAGGAGAGTCGCCGTTCTTATGTATGCTGCCGTCCACGGCCAACATCAGTTATCAGAGTGAAAAAATGATCAAGGCAAACAATCCACCCTGCAAGGTTCTTCCGTTCGTCGTCCCAGAAGCTGCCCTCGAAGGCAAGCTCGAGAAGTGGTTTCGCGGTATTATCCAGAGCAACTACGATCTGATGACTGCCTTGGAGCGGTTGCGTGATTCGTACGAGCGGCAGGCAAAGAAGCCGCTGACGGAAGCCGACCGGGCTGTCCTGTTGGCGGTCCAGATTACTTTGCGGAATGCCAAGAATGCCCGGACTCTTTAGTCCTCATATGCGGACCCCTCGGTATAGAGAGACGCCTTATGGGTGACGATATAGATGTCTTTTGCCCTACCTGTTTTGCCACGCCAGGCGAAAAGTGCCGAACCAAGTTCCTGGTACATGGCAGCGGCGAAGTCACCCCCGTAATCTGCCGTACGCATTTAAGCCGTTTGCTCGACAGCCAGAAAGACTCGATCCGCAACTCGATCGCCAGGCAACTTCTAGTCGTGGCGCTGATGACCCTTCGTGACAAGTAGCCCGCGAATCGTACAATTCACCGGCAGCGGCAATCCGGTCCAAACTTGCTATTTCGACCGGCTGATTTGGACTGCAGTCGCCGAAAACAATGCAACTATCAGGCTGGATCGGAACCAGTCCCGAAGGGACGGCTGAGAGTAGCCCAGGACGTAGTCCTGGGTGTCATCCCCACCGAGACCAGTCCCGCAGGGACGACCGAGAATGCCCCAGGACGTCAGTCCTGGGTGAACCTGGACCGCATGCCAATGCTGACTGGCAATCATTCAAACTCAATTCTTTTTGAGACCCATGCTGCTCCATACAGTCAATGGATTACGTGCACACCAAGACCGGTTTGCCCGCTAATTTGGACAGCTCTGATCCGTCGCCTACCCGCTAACCGTGGATAACCTCTACGAAATCGCCGCCATCCCCACCTTCACCAGCGTGATAAGAACCCACCAGACCACAATCGCCGTCGCGGTTGCGGCCAGCTTGGTTTTGGCCACAATAGCGCAACCGATGATCAACAGGATGACGACCCAGACGCTCAAAACGTCAATCGAGGTGCCGAAGGCGATGAGCCACTGGGACCAATCTGAGGGCAGATAATATCCCAGGTTTGTGCCTACCGGGTTTTTGAGATTGAACGCATCGGCATCCAACCCAACAAAGAGCACAATGGTGGCGAGAATTCCTTGAATCAGCCAGGGCAAAGTCGCATACATCCACACCGCGAATAGCTGGCCGAATTTGGCGTGGCCGCCCAGCCCGAAATTCAGCGTCATCAGCAGCACCCCCGCCGCGATGGCCGAAAAGAGCAGTCCCAGAAGCGGCGAAGCCCAAACAATGTATTTGGTAAACGCCGCCGCGACCGCTTTCTGTCGCGCCTGCTGATCCGGCGAAAGTTGCGCAAACCGCTCTTGCTGCGTCTCCGAGCTATATTGCAGGATATTGGAGTAGGTCTTGTCCCATCCAATCTTCTGCTGTATGGCCGCGCTATAGCCCAGCGTCACCAGCACGCCTAACAGCCAGGGTAGCCACCAGCTGGAGTCGCGCAGGATGTCGTGGAAGGTCTTGGAGGGGGCAACAAAAGTATCGATGACTCGCTCCACCTGGCTTAGTGGGGTGGATGCTTCGGCGTTGGCCGCTGGATCAGACATGAAAACCTCCGTCAAGCAACGGGAACTACATTTGCAGTTTGCCGGGATATTACTCTCCCCGCTGCAGAACAAACATAAAAACTTGCTTCGAGCGCCCAGGTGGCAGCAATCGGTATGCTGTCACCCTGCCTTATTCTGTTGCAAGAGAAAACTCTTGAGCATGGCCGGCCCAAACCCGAGGCAAACACCGAGCCTCTGGCGACCCTTGCGCACCGCGACCTTTCGCAATCTACTCGTCGGCCGCGAAGTAGCCGTTTCGTTCTCCCTGGCAAACAGTAGAATTGTTTGTCGCCTGGGTGTAGACTCCCGCAGTCGAATTTTTTGAGGAGGCTACATGGCTCTCAGTTTTGCGACCGACATCCGCCCTCTTTTCCGCGATGAAGATATTACGTGTATGGATGGTTCAGGGGTTCATCTGGATGATCCCGCCTGGATGAGCGCTCCCGCCAACGCGCAAAGTGTTTACGACCAGGTGTCCACTGGGGCTATGCCTCCAGATGCGCCTTGGTCATCCGATCATGTTTCACTTTTCAAGCAGTGGATGGACGCGGGCTGCCCCGCATAAGAAACTTCAAGGGTGCTCGCGTTTCTCGAAGGCCGCCACCGCCTCATGAAGCCGGTTGAAGATCAGCGAAGGATCGATCGATTCGGTGAGGTGATGACGAGCAAAGTCCGCTTTTAAGCCCCAGGGTACCCGGGCAAAGCCAAGTTGAGTCCCGCCGGTCGTCAGGCTCTCCTGCAATTCCAGCACAACGCGCGCTGCGGAGTAATCCAAATTCGTGGTGGCCTCCGCGTCGACAATCAGCCACCGGACTTGCGAAGGCGGCTGCCCTACAAGGCAGGTCACCTCTTCGGCAAATCGGTTGGCATTGGCGTAGAAAAGGGCCGCTCCAAAGTGATACAGCACAAGCCCGCGTTCGGTCATCATGCCTGGCTCCACCGGCTTCAGATCCCAGGTTCCGAGCTGATTCAGAACCATGACGCCGGTGTGAGGGTGATAGCTGTGGTGGACGATGCGGAATAGCGACAGGATCATCGCCAGCAAGATCCCCTGCTCGACACCCACGGCCACGACGACCCCCGCGGTGGTGAGAGCCAAGGCAAATTCGCCCGGACTCTCGCGGCGAATCGCCAGGAGGGTCCGCAATTTGATCAGGCGGATGGCGATCATGAAGACCAGGGCGCCGAGCACGCAACGCGGCAGATATTCAAGCGGCCGGGTGAGAAAGAGCAGGACCAGCGCCACGATGACTCCGGTGGCAAGCTGCGCCACCTGGCCCTGAGCACCCGCGCCTTCGACCATCGCGGTCTGGGTGGGACTTCCGTTGACGACAAAGGTCCCGCTCAAGCCGGCCATGGCGTTGGCTGCAGAAAGGCCGGCCAGGTCCGCATTCTCGTCCAACTGCTGCCGGTGCCGCGCCGCATAGACCCGTGCGGTTGCGGCACTCTGGGTGATGATCATGATGCAGCACGATGCGGAGATGCGAATCAGCGGCGAAAGATCTCTCCAACTTACGGCCGGTAAAGCTAGATGAGGAAGGCCGCCTGCCACCGGGCCGATGATGGTAATGCCACGCCCGCCGAAATTCCAAATTGCGCTCGCCGCGATGGCTCCAGCAACGGCGAGGAATGGACCTGGCAGCCTGGGCGCGAAGCGGTGAAACAGTAGTAGAACCCCGACCACAACCCCGGAAACGGCTAACGTCGGCGGATGGACCTGGGGCAACCTTCTGAAGACCTGAGCCAATTGCAGGAGCGTTCGATTGGCGGGGATCTCCAGCCCCAACATCTCTCCTAGTACAGCGATGCCGACCTGGAAGCCGACGCCGGTGAGAAAGCCATCGAGCACAGTCTGAGAGAGAAAGTCCGCGATGAAGCCGAGTTTCAGCAATCGCGCCAGCAGCAGGAACCCGGCGGTTAGCAACGCAACTCCACCCGCCAGGGCTACGTAGCGCGCACTGGCTGCGGGCGCCATGCCGGAAACTCCGCTGGCAAAGATGGCCGCGGTGGCGGAGTCGGCGGAAACCACCAGGTAGCGCGAGGAGCCAAAGGCCGCGAAGCCCAACAGGGGCAGCAGCAACGAGTAGAGACCAGTAACCACGGGCATGCCGGCAATCTTGGTGTATCCCAAGGCTTGCGGGATATTCATGGCTGCGAGCGTGAATCCGGCAAAGGCATCGTGCAATGCGGCTGCACGCTTGAATGGCCGTATACCTTGAAAGAGTTTCAGCAAAGCCAAGCCCCGGAAGAGCAATTTACCGCAAGTCCGGAGTGTACATGCTCCCCGCCCGCTGTGACGTGGAAAGTCGCATACAGAGCGCTCAAGGAAATCGAAGTCAATCTTGTTCAAATTAGCTTTTTCGAGCGGCGTCTGGAACGCAACCGGTGGAAACAAATCAGCTCTCGGGTGTATCGCAATCAGTCCCGCAGAGCCTGCCTGAGCTTGTCGAAGGGGACGGCTGAGAATGCCCCAGGACGGCACCGGATTTCCTGTTCAGGTCGGTGGAACCAAGGAGCCTCATGCGGCTTTCCGTGGAGAAAGCCGCATACGCAGACCTGTCCAGTGCAGCGTGCAGGAAACCCGGGGTCAGTCCTGGGTGAGCCCGAATCGAGGTCAACGGCGCGCCACTCAGGATCGCGGAACCTTAAAACATGCCGGATCAGGCGACAATGCAATCGAAAGCGACGGCAGCCGCAAGGAACGCAAGCCTTTTTTCGATTTGTTCTTTACCTATAAAATGCCGCCAACGAGGCCGAGACGAGATCTCAGCCGAGAAGGCAAACACTCATCATGAAAAAGAACGGCACTCAGAATGTTGAATCTGCATCTCGCCTGATCGACGCGAGAATCCAGGAGCTAGGCGACTGGCGGGGAGAGATGCTTTCCCGTCTCCGCGCTTTGATCAAGCAAGCAGACCCCAAAGTCGTCGAAGAGTGGAAATGGATGGGAACACCCGTGTGGTCCCACGACGGATTGATCTGCACCGGCGAAACCTATAAGAGTGTCGTGAAGATGACATTCGCCAAGGGCGCCTCGTTGGATGACCCCTCAGGTCTCTTCAACTCCAGTCTTGACGGTAGAGTGAGACGTGCCATCGACTTCCGCGAAGGCGACAAGATAAACGAGAAGGCTCTGAAAAATCTTATTCGCGCCGCCGTGGCCCTCAACACAGCCTCAGCCTAAATGGCTAACCGAACCCTACCTGGCCTGGTTCACTTGGAGCGAGTGTCCCGGCGGCTGGACAAGTATTTTCCGGTCAGAGTATTCCCCTTCTTCGCAAGATCGGCTGGCACGCCCTCGAACTGCACCGTGCCGCCCTCCTGCCCGGCGCCCGGCCCCAGATCGATGACCCAGTCCGACCGGGCGATCACATCCAGGTTGTGCTCGATGACGATGACCGAGGAGCCGGCGTCGACCAGCCGGTCGAACAGCCCGATCAGGGTGTCCACATCGTTCATGTGCAGGCTCGTCGTGGGCTCATCAAGCACATAGATATTGCCTTCCTTGCCCAGCTCGGCAGCGAGCTTGAGCCGCTGGCGTTCGCCGCCCGATAAGGTGGAGAGCGGCTGGCCCAGGGTCAGATAGCTGAGTCCTACATCGTCGAGAGGCTTGAGGATTTTGGCAACGGCCGGCTCGGTGAAAAACTCAACTGCCTCCGCAATGCTCATCTCATAGACGTCGCTGATGGATTTGCCGCGCAGCCGGTACTGCAGCACCTCGGGCAGAAAGCGCTTTCCTTCGCAGACCTCGCACGTAGTGGCCATGGGATCTAGATGGCCAAGGTCGGTATAGATGACACCCAGTCCGCTGCAGTCGGGGCAGGCCCCCTTGGAATTGGCCGAGAACAGCGCCGCATCGACCGCGTTGGCCTTGGCAAAGGCTTTGCGTACATTGTCCAGAATGCCCGTATAGGTCGCCGTGTTGGACCGCCGCGACCCGCGCGCCAGGTTCTGGTCGATAATGATGATCTCCGGATAGGCTTCGGGCAGGCATCCCACGATGAGCGACGACTTGCCCGAACCGGCGACACCCGAAACGACCGTCAGCACACCCGTGGGGATGGCGACCGACACCCCCTTGAGATTATTGAGCCGCGCGTTCCGGATCTTGAGTTCGCCGCTGCGCTTGCGCACCTTCTCCTTGATCGGCTGGTGTTTTTTCATATGATTGCCGGTAAGCGTACCCGATGTTAAAAGCCCGGCGAAATCGCCCTCGTAGACCACTTCGCCGCCCTTGCTGCCGGCAAGCGGACCCATATCCACCACATGGTCGGCGATGGCGATCATGTCCGGCTTATGCTCGACAATCAGCACCGTGTTGCCCTTGTCGCGCAGCTGCTGCATCAACCCTGCCATCCGCCCCACGTCGTGGGGATGCAGCCCCACCGAGGGCTCATCGAAAATATAGGTAATGTCGGTTAGCGATGACCCGAGATGGCGCACCATCTTGACTCGCTGGCTCTCCCCGCCCGACAGGCTCGAGCTCTCCCGGTCAAGGCTGAGATACCCTAGCCCTATGGTGATCAGGTTTTCCAGGCGGCCCGTAAGGGCGGCCAGCATCGGGCCTACCTGAGGCGCCTTGATGGCGCGCACCAGCGCGGACAGGTGACTCACCTGCATAGACGACATTTCGCCGATATTTCTGCCGGAAATCCTGCTCGCCAGCGCCTCCGCTTTGAGCCGCGCACCCTTGCAGGCCGGGCAGGTCTTGCGCGTGAATATGCGATCATATTCCGCCCGTACATGGGGTTGCAGGGTCTCGGGATCCTTGCTCCCCATCATCTGCCTTAGCTTGGGCACAACCCCCAGATACGTGAGGTTGATCTTGTCGACCTTTACTTTGCGCCCGTCATCGAGATCGAATAGGTTGGCGCGTTCCTCAGCGGAGTATTTGCGGATTGGCTTGTTGAGATCGAACATGCCGGAGCGGGCATAGATGGTCCACCACCAGCCATTCACATCGAAGACCTTGTTGAGCAGCGCCCCCTGGTTGAGCGATTTCGTTTCGTCCACCACCGCGGTCATATCAATGGCCGCTACCTGGCCGACGCCTTCGCACTCCGGGCACATGCCGCGCGGATCGCTGTAGGAGTAATAGCCTGGTGCGGGCAGACGCGGCTCGGCAAGCCTGGAAAACAGTACACGCAGCATCTGCGCCGTGTCGGTCACCGTCGCAACTGTGGAGCGCAGATTCCCGCCAAGCCTTTGCTGGTCGACAATGATCGCTGCGGAAATGTTTTCCAGCTGATCGGCGTCCGGCTGGCCATAGTGCGGCATGAATTGTTGCACAAAGGCTGGATAGGTTTCATTGATCAGCCTTTGGCTTTCCGCGGCGATGGTGTTGA
This sequence comes from uncultured Acidobacteriaceae bacterium, assembly GCA_963743365.1. Lineage (GTDB taxonomy): Bacteria > Acidobacteriota > Terriglobia > Terriglobales > Acidobacteriaceae > PALSA-350. The sequence goes on along the minus strand of CAVUQE010000027.1, from coordinate 59,537 downwards.
ACACCAGCGAGGACTTGCCCGAGCCCGACACTCCCGTAAACACCGTGATCCGGCGCTTGGGAATATCGAGCGAGACGGCCTTGAGATTGTTCTCGCGCGCACCGCGAATGATGATCGAACCGTAGTCGCGATATGCCGGAGGTGGGTCCTCTTTCAACCTATTTGAACTCTCGAGCGAAAGCCTCCCCGACTTGCCCACATCAACCTCCGCTTCTGCTGAACCTTAGATGGCCGAGCTCTGTCCAGGCAATCTACGCTGCTCTGGCGTTTATATCAGGCCTGTCATTTGTCGCTGGAATGAGGATGCCGATAATTCGGCTCTGCGGCCGAAGGGCCCATGATGCCATAGTAAGCACCGCAAGGATGAGAGGGGCGATCACATGAAAGTAATAAACGCCGTAACCTCCCACCGCCGCGCAGGACGCGGCGGCGCCTGTCAGATCAAAGAAAATGCCGGCATAGGCCCATTCCTTAAGTCGCGGGTAACGCGGCACGAGTATGGCAATGGCTCCAAGTACTTTCCAAAGGCCCAGGATGCCAAAGAAGTACATCGGGTAGCCAAGAGCGGGCACGACACCATGGGTGTTGCCCAGATATTGGACCACCTGCGAAGCCCCGCCGCTTCCGATAAAAAATGCTACGAGCACGGTCGTTGTCCAATACGTAATCGTCCTTGTTTTCTTGGTCATTTCAACCTCCAGCCATAGATGCCTGACTATAAAAGAGCCGCGACAGCACCAGAAAAACCATAGCCACGTGGTTATGCGTTGTCAAGATAAAGTTAATCATTTCCGGCTGGGGTCTTGCGGGAAACCTGCAGGGCGTCGGCCTGGGCGGAGTGGTTGGGGGAACTAGCCCAAATGCAGAAGCTCGTCCAGGCGTGAGCGGTAGGTTCGGCTCACGCGCAACGTCTTGCCGTCACGCAGCGTTAGTACTGCATCTCGATTTGCCCAGGGCTCCACGCGGACAATGCGCTCCACTTGCACGATGGTCGAGCGGTGAACCCGCACAAACTGCGTCTGGTCGAGGCGAGCTTCCAATGCGGTAAGAGGCTCACGAATCAAATGGGTTCTACCGCCAACGTGCAATCCGGCATAATCTCCCAAACCCTCGATCCAATCCACATCCCCGGCCTGGACAAAGGTAAACTCATTACCGCGGCGCACCGGAAAACGCTTGATTACACCTTCACTATCCAGTTTGTCCGTCTTCGCTAGAAGTCCATAAAGCCTCTCAAAGTTGGCTTCCTGCCAATGAAGAGACAACATGCGCCGTGCACGTTCGATACACGCAGCAAATCGTGCGTCGTCAATTGGCTTGAGGAGATAGTCGAGAGCTTCCACGTTAAACGCATCCAGGGCGTACTCCTCATGCGCCGTAAGAAACACGATGCATCGGGCTTGCTCCCTGGGCAACACTCGCAGCAGTTCCAAGCCGGAGATGCCAGGCATCTCCACATCGACAAAAATTAGGTCGGGCGAGACCTGGGGAATCGCTGTAAGCGCCTCCTCGCCGGTGGCGCACTCCCCGACAACCACCATGTCGGAATAGGTCCCCAAACGCGTAGTGATGCCAACTCGGGCTAACGGCTCATCATCTACCACCAGAACCCGAATGTTCATCCTCGAAGCCCTCTAGGGCACGCATTCATTCTAACGGCGGGGATTCTTCCGCCGACACCGGCTGAACGCACGAGATGCACGGCTCACCGCAGAATTGCGTAGGTTCGTCCCTTCGTCTTTCCGTCCGCGTCGAATCGACGCTAGCCTGCTTGCTGAAACGTCTCTTCCTACACGAAGCCGTGATGGTCCCATGAGACGCAGAAGGAGTTCTGGAATGATCGATGATTCTGTAGGCAAAACCACGGATATACGTAAGGCTGTTCTGGCAATTGCAGTGGGAGGCCTAATCGCTGGTACGCTGGACCTCGGGCAAGCGCTCATCTTGTTCTCCACGAAAATTCCGCTGGCGATTGCTGGGGGTCTGCTGGGGCCGCAGGCCTTCCAGGGAGGAACGGCCACTTACATACTGGGTGTGTTCCTGCACTTCTTCATTGCTCTCTCTGCCGCTGCCATTTATTTTGCAGCAAGCCGCACTCTGCGATTCTTAACCGAATACGCTCTGATCTGCGGCTTGTTCTTTGGCGCAGCGGTAGACCTTTTTATGCGCCTGATTGTTCTGCCGCTCTCTGCTCTTCACGCAAGGGGACCTTACGAGTATCGTGACTTGGTTGAAGGGCTACTCGTCCACATGGTCGTGGTCGGTCTTCCAATAGCCTTCAGCGTTCAGAAGTTCACCAAGCTGGAAACTGCCCCTATTTCCGTGACTCGCAAGGAGAAGCAACCACAAGCAGCATGGAATTCATGAGCGGCTCTAAACCTGGGTCCGCTCGCACCTGTACCATTAGGACCAAGCCCGTGTCATGGCGACACCTAACTCTCTAATCCCACATCATCAATCTAGTGTTGCCGGGCCGAGCTAGCGGATGAACTTCCGCGCCGGCTGCGCGCCTTCTGCCTGGGTGGCGCCGGGCGGCTTGCACGAATGTAAGAGGCTGCAGCCATCAAACGAACTGAAGGCTTTGGATCCGCAAAGGCGTCTTGAAGCGCATCCGTCACCTGCTTACCTTTGTAGTCGCCCAACGCCCGCGCCGCAGCGGTACGTACCCGATAGTCACGATCCGCAAGGGCATCCACAAACTGCTGCATGGTCATGTTCGAGTTGTCGTCAGTCAGCAACGTTGCGGTCAGCACCCGGGCAGACTGGCCGTTGTTTCCTTTCCTGGTCATCCGGAATGCGTCCACGCCAAAACCGACCGGCCCCAACAAAGCGTAGGCACCCTGCTCTGCGCCGATCTCTGCCAGCTTCGAAGGCGTATGCAGGTCCTGATCGGCCTCATGTAGTCCAGAACCAACCGCTCCCTGCTTGGCCTTTCTGTCTCCTGCAAGCACGCCGTACAAAACGTTTTCACCCGTGTGGTCGTGCATCTTCCACAAACCTACCGCCGCCGCGAAGCTCACCTCTGGCGCGCTGTCCTCGAGGGCGGTTCTCAGGTCGGGAATAAATAGCTCCGCCTTGCTGGCGCCCATCGCCGCCACGGCCGCAAAACGCACGTAGCGATCCGGATCTTTAGCCGCACCGCGCAGCATCTCTTGCCCAGCCGCGAAGTCACTCAATGTACCCAGAGCGCCAACCGCATCGAGCCTCGCCGGCCGCGCTTGTGTCTTCGTATCAGCGAGGGCCTCCTTCAGCATCTCCCAAGCAGCATTCGTCTCTGATTCGACGTCGCCTTTATCAGCCTTCACCGCCTGCGTTACGGGAGCATCGGGCTCCTCGCCGTCTACTGCGCTTGTATCAGCCGGAGACTGGGCCGTTGGCGCCGCCTGCTGCGTTTGCCCCCGCCCTACCGTGCCTGCCAGCAGTAGCACACAGATCAATGCCATCCATCTGTTCTTCATGCCTCTTTCCTTGCGAGCACGAGAAATTATCCCGTCGAATATAGGATGAGCCAGGGTATAGCGCGGACTTTTGATTTTTAGTATCGAAGAGCGTGAGCAGACTCTCTTACGCTGAGCGTGGATAAAGAGTCACTTACATCCTTGGCATCTGGGTTGTGTCCCACCCGCCGCCCAGGGCCTTCACCAACAACACGCTTGCATCCAGGCGCCGTTGCAGGATATCCAGGTCGTTACGCTGATTGCTAAGTGCCGCTGTTTGCCAGGTGACAACCTGCAGATAGGTGTCCACGCCACCTTCATATCGCGTCTGAAACAGGTCGAGGGACTGTTCTGCCGATGCGGTGGCTTCCCGCTGCTGACGCGCTTCATTCTCCAGGACGCGCAATGCGGCGAGATTGTCTTCGACTTGTTGAAATGCTGTGAGCACTGTCTGACGATAGTCCGCTACCGTAGCGTCATAATTAGCCACAGTGATGTTTTTGGTCGCGCGGCGGCGGCCGGCATCGAAAAGGGTCTGTGATAACCCTGGTCCAACTGCCCAAAAGCGGCTGGGCCAGTTAAACCAGTTGAGTGCTGACGTCCCTTGAAAGCCCGCGATAGCGCTCAGTGACAGCGTGGGATAAAAGGCTGCCTGGGCGATGCCGATCTGTTCGTTTGCGGAAGCCATTCTGCGTTCGTCCGCAGCAATGTCGGGGCGGCGTTCCAGCAAAGTGGCCGGCATCGCTCCGGGAATATCAGGCATAACCTGGGACGCCTGGTCGAGAGGGATGGCCGGCAGGGTAAGCTCCGCGGGTGGTTTACCAATCAGGACAGCAATCGCGTGCTCGTATTGCGTACGCTGCACTTCGATGTCGGTGCGCTGAACGCGGGCCTGGTCGAGCTGCGTCCTGGCCTGGGCCAGGTCCGATTGAGGAGCTGCGCCGCCCTCGTAGCGGTCCCGCGTAAGTTGCACAGCACTTTCGTAGGCCTTTACCGTGTCGTCGAGCAACTTCTCCTGCGCGTCGGCCGCGCGCAATCCAAAATAGTCCAATGCAAGCTCAGCGTGCAGGCTGAGCCGGACATTTTCCAGGTCGGCATCGCTGGCCTGAGCCTGCTCCCGGGCCGATGTGACACCGCGCCGCACCCGGCCCCAAAGGTCGATCTCGTAATTCAAATCGACCGGCAAAGAGAAGTTGCCCTCGCCATTGTTCGCCAGCGTGCTGGGGAAGTAAGGCTGATTTGCAGAATCCCGCTCCGTGGAAATGGACGGCCCAACGCCGATGGTAGGCGCTTCGCTGGAGCGTGCGTAACCAATCTGCGCACGCGCTGCGCGGAAGTTGGCCTCCGCTGATTTCAGCGTCTGGTTGGCCGTGTCGACCTGCGCCTCGAGCTCGTTCAATCGAGCATCGTGAAACAGCGTCCACCAATCCCCCTTGAGCCTCGTGTCGCTGGGCTCGCCTGGCTTCCATCCGTCGTTTGGGGCAAAGGATGTAGGCGTCGCCTCCTTGAACGACGGCGCCATGATGGCGGATGGCGTCTTGTAATTGGGCCCGACCATGCAGCCAGAGACGAGCAGAAGCCCCGCCGCCATCGTGATGCTTAGTTCCCGTCTCATTCCGCATCGCCCTTCTCGACGTTCACGCGCTCACCTTCCGCAAGGGAGTCCGGCGGGTTGAGGATCACCTGATCATGAGGCGCAAGTCCCGATGTAATTTCCACCTTGGCCCCGTAATCGTGGCCGATCTCAACCGGAACCAGCCGCACTCGGCCGTCGCGCACCACGCCAACCCGCAGCCCTTCCCCACGAAACAGGAGAGCGCCTGAAGGCAAGGTCATCGATGAAGCCGAAGGCGGGATCGGCAGATGAATGAACGCGTACTGCCCGGGTAGCAGCTTGTGCTCTGTGTTTACAACATCCACTTCGACGTTCAACGTGCGGCTCGAGATGTCGATCGCATCAGAATTGCGAACGATGGTTCCGGTGAACTTGGCATCAGGAATGGCATCCGAGGTGACGATTATGTGGCTGCCGGTACGCACCTGGTTGGCATACACCTCAGGAACAGGCACAAATAGGCGCAGCTTATCAGTCGATGCCATATGGAACAGTTCAGCCCTTGGTGAGTTACTGTCCCCTGCCTGGATCAGTGCTCCTATATCCACGTTGCGGGCGGTGATCACACCGTCGAAGGGGGCATATATCTTTTCGAATGCCTGCAGTTGCTGCAACCGCATCACGTTTGCCTCGGCGGCTGAGAGAGCAGACTGGCGAGCCCTGAAATCACTCATCGCCTGATCGGTTTCCTGCTTTGACACCGCGTTCTTGGCCAGCAGTTTCGTCCAGCGCTCGGAGGTGATCTGGGCAATCTGCTGGTTTGCCTGCGCCGTTGCCAGCTCCGACTGTGCCTGCTTAACTTGCTGGTCGAGTTCCGGCGTTTCGATCTCGGCCAGCAATTCTCCTGTATGCACACGCGTGCCGATGTCGGCGTACCACTTGCGTAGGTACCCGCTGGTGCGGGCATAGATGGGAGTATCAATGAAAGCCTGCGTGTTCGCCGGCAACGTGATCTCCTGGGCAGCCGCTCCCTGGGCTGGGGTGGTGACCGCAACTGAAATCACAGCGTCCTGGCGGGTGGTGGCGGCCAGCGCCTGCTCGGCACGAACACGCGTGCGAATCCCGAAAGCAATCAGTATCCCAAGTAGGAGAAAAGCCAGAACCCCGGCGACAACTGGGCCGCGCCCCAGTTGAGAATCGAGAACGATCGCCTGACCGTCCGCTACCGTCGTTTCGCTTTCCATGGTCGCTATGGCTCCGTTGTGCATTTCGTCTTTGCTTCGCATCGCTGTGTCTCTTTCTGCGTCCTATGCGTGCTGCGGCTGGTGTTCATGCTCCCGCTGCGCAGCCGTATCCTCTCCTTTGCCGCCATGCAGCATGGAGAAGACCGCGGGAACAAACACCAGGGTGGCCACTGTAGCGCAAAGCAGTCCGCCAATTACGGCTCGCCCAAGCGGAGCATTTTGTTCGCCACCGTCGCCTAATCCGAGCGCCATCGGCACCATGCCGATGATCATCGCCAGCGCCGTCATGCATACAGGACGAAAACGCGTCGCCCCCGCTTCAATGGCGGCCAGGATGGCGTCCCCGTGGTCCGCCAGCCGCGACTTGGCGAAGGACACCACGAGAATACTGTTTGCGGTGGCCACCCCCATGCACATGATCGCGCCCATCAGCGCAGGCACACTGAGTGTGGTGTGGGTGAGAAATAGAAAGAGGACGATGCCGGCCAGCGCCGCCGGCAGTCCGGTGATGATGATGAACGGATCCAGCCACGACTGAAAGTTCACCACGATCAACATGTAAACCAACACGATAGCGAAGGCCAGACCGCCGAGCAGGGAGAGGTAAGAGCTGCGCATCGTCTGCACCTGGCCGCGCAGGCTAACGAACATGCCGCGTGGCAGCCCCTTCTCATGGCGATGCAGAATAGCTTCTACATCCTTCGCCACCGCGCCCAGATCACGGTCCTGCACGGCGCCATAAATGTCGATGACGCGGCGGATGTTGTAGTGAGAGACGACCGCCATCTCGTGGCCACGCTGGATCGAAGTCAAATCGCCCAGCACTTCGGGCGTGGCACGCGGCGCTGACAGCGATGAGTTGATCGGGATGTTCTGGATATCCTGCAGGGTGTCCATGTGGTATTGCGGGGTCTGTGCGGCGAGATTGTAGGCCACTCCATTTTTGTAGTTGAGAAAAAACATCGGAGTGATTTGAAAGCTGCCGCTTAGGCTGTTCAGCATGCTCTCCGCCACATCGCGGGCGGTATATCCCCCCTGTTCCGCCTTGGTTCGATCGAGATTCACGTTGAGCGTCGGATAATCCATCGGCTGCTGAATGCGGAGATCGGTCAGACCCGGAACCTGCCGCAGCTCATCGAGCATGGCCGTCGCTTGCTGGGTACCGGCCGCCACATCATCGCTTTGAAACTGAATGTCGATGGGCGCCGGCAGGCCGAAGTTAAGAATCTGGGTGGTGATATCGGCGGGTAGAAAGTAGAACTCCGTACCGGGGAACTCGCGTGGAAGCTCTTTGCGCAACTGGCGCACATAATTCGCCGTGGGGTGATGGTCCTCATTCAAGCTGACCAAAATGTCGCCATCCTCCGCCCCGACGATCCCGGATGTGAGGTGCATGGTGTTGTAGGGGCTGTAGGGCAGGCCCAGATTGTCGAGGATATTGTTGACTTCCCTTCCCGGAATCTTGCTCCGGATGGATGCTTCGACCTGGTCGGCCAAACGCGCCGTCTCTTCGATACGTGTGCCGGTTTTCGCGCGCATGTGAAGGATGAATTCGCCGGAGTCTGTGCTGGGAAAGAAGTCTTGCCCGAGAAACGGCAACAAGAGAAACCCGCAGAGGCAAACCCCGAGGAAAACGGGCACGAAAAGCTTGCGCGCGAAAACCAGCCGAGTGAGCAGGATCTGATACGCACCGCGCACCCGCTCAAAGCGGACTTCGAAGCCACGTTGGAAAATGACCAACGGATTGCGGGTTGCGCCGTGTTCCTTCGGTCGAAGCAGGTACATGGCGATCGTGGGTACCAGCGTGCGCGAAAGAATATACGAAGCAATCATCGCGAACATGACCGCCTCGGCCAGGGGTGCGAAGAGATATCGCGCAACCCCATTCAAAAAGAACATGGGCAGGAAGACGATGCAGATGCAAAGCGTAGAGACGAGTGCCGGCACAGCAATCTGCGCGGCGCCATCGAGGATCGCTTCGCGCAGCTCGTAACCGTTTTCGAGAAAGCGCTCGATATTCTCGATGGTCACGGTCGCGTCATCCACCAGGATGCCGACAGCCAGGGCGAGTCCGCCCAGGGTCATCGTGTTGATCGTTTCTCCCATCAGGCTCAGCACGATGACCGAGGTGAGAATGGAGAGGGGAATAGAAATGGCGATAATGACCGTGGATCGCCAGCTGCCCAAAAACAACAAAATCATGAGGGCAGTCAGCGCGGCAGCGATCACCGCTTCGCGAATGACCCCGGAAACCGCCGCGCGCACAAAGACACTCTGATCGCTTAAGGGCGTGATCCTGAGATTGGGCGGGACGATCTGCAGCACGCGGGGAAGCAACGCGCGTATGCCTTTCACTACGCTCAAGGTGGATGCATTCCCGGCCTTGAGCACGCTGATGAGCACGCCGCGGTGGCCGTCCTGGCGCACCACGTTGGTCTGGAATGCGTAGCCGCTGCTGACCGTGGCCACATCGCGGACATAGACAATCGCGCCGTTGACCTTCTTGATCGGCAGCATGCCCAGCTCGTCGATGGTGTGCGGGGCGGAGTTGGTGCGAACGTCATATTCCACCGGGCCGACCTTGGCGGTCCCGGAAGGAAGGACCACGTTCTGTGCGTTCAGGGCAGCCAACAGGTCACCGGGCGAAACGCCCTTGGACTGCATAAGGTTCTGGTCCATGTTGACGCTGATCTGCGGGCTCTTGCCCCCGTAAGGAAACGGCAACACGGCGCCGGGCACTGTGATCAACTGAGGACGAACCGCGTTTTGCGCAAGGTCAGCCAATTGCTGCTCGTCCAGGCCCTTACCGGAAACACCTAATTGGAGAATGGGCACGCTGGACGCACTGAAGTTAATGATCTCCGGCGGCAGCGTGCCCGGGGGTAGTTGGCGCAGTTCATACTGCGAGACCGCGGTCACCTGGGCATTGGCGGTATCGAGGCTCGCACCCGGCTGCAGGAAAAGCTTGATCACCGAGACGCCGTTATACGTTGTCGACTCGATGTGCTCGATGTTGTCGACCAACGTGGTGGCGGCCTTCTCAAACGGAGTCGTGAGCCGCCCTTCCATCTCTTCCGGGTCCAGACCGGTGTACTGCCAGGCAACCGCAATGACCGGAATGTTGATATTCGGGAAGATGTCCGTTGGCGTGCGCAGGATGATCACCGGACTCATGATCAGGATCAACAACGCCAGGATAATGAAGGTGTAGGGGCGATCCAGGGCTAATTTAACAATCCACATGGGAAAAAGAGAGCTCCTCTCGCTGCCCAACTGGGCCGACGTCTTATCCGGCCCGTCCCTTCAGCGGCGTCCTGCTACCACCATCGCTGTAAACGCTTGATCTATAGGACTCAACACCGCGTTTTCCGGATTCGCACTTTGTTCCGAAGGGACCCATCGGAAAAAACGATGGACCACGGTAAAATGCAATACGTGGAACTAAGACACCTGCGCTACTTCACCGCAGTCGCGGAAAACGGGGGATTTGGTCGGGCCGCGCAGCTGCTCCACGTGGCCCAGTCGGCGATCAGCGAGCAGATACGCGATCTTGAATCGGAGTTGGGTGCTCCACTCTTTGATCGAAATAACCGAACCATCCGGCTCACCCGCGAAGGCGAACTGTTTCTGGTAGACGCGAGGGCGGTTCTTGCCTTAGCCGACAAGGCTGCGGCGAACGTACAGAAATCTCTGCACGGAGAGATTGGAAAACTGACCATAGGCTTTTTTGTCGGGGGCACGGGAAAGTTCTTCCCCGCGATCATCAAGGAATTCAGGCTTCGCTTTCCCCAGGTTCAGGTTGCCGTGGTAGAGATGGCCCCCGCCATGCAACACCAGGCATTGCAAGCCGGCTCCATCGACATTGGCTTTACCCGCGGACTGCAACCGGCACAAGCAGCAGCACTCCGCTCGGAGCATTTTCTTACCGACCGCCTCTATGTAGTGCTGCCCAGAAATCATCCGCTGGCTAAGAGGCGGAGTATCTCAATGCGTGAACTGGCCGGTGAACGCTTTGTCCTCAACGATCGCAACTATTCGCCCCCTGTCTTCGACAAGGTAATTACCCTTTGCACCGAAGCTGGATTCTCTCCGCGCATCGGCGCCACGGGAACGGTCTCCTCCGGCGTGCTGGCACTGGTTGAAGCCGGAGAGGGGCTCGCCATTCTGCCTGGAGGCTCTCAGAGGCTGAGCACCGAGGAAGTTATCTTCGTTCCCCTCGCTGACCGCGCCGCATTCGTCGACATGGTCATCGCCTGGTCTCCACAACACGAGGGTCCGGCGCTTCGTTCTTTTCTCGATCTCGCGCGCAAGATGAGAAAAAAAACATCCCTGGATCTCGGCAAAGCCAGGTAGTCATCAAAGCCAGCCTGAGACGAAGGGCACGGCTTCACGGCTTGCGGAAACCTCCAGTTTTTGAAGGGTACTGGCTTTTAGCCCGTACGTAAGTGGTTGTAAACAGGTTCGGCTCACACTAACATCCAACGTCCTAGCAGAGCCAAGGAGCGGAAATGGAAATTCGTGTAAGGCCCGGCCGGCCAGCGGACCGCGAGCAGCTCTCGCATATGCGGCTAGCGCTGTGGCCGGAACTGTCTGTCGAGGAAGACAGGCAGGAACTGGATGCTGCTCTCTCGGGGAATCCGCACTCCACCATGCCCCTTGCGATTCTCGTAGCGGAAACGGATGCTGGGGTCTTAATTGGCTTTCTGGAAGTAGGCTTGCGTTCGCATGCCGACGGCTGCGATGCGAGACTTCCCGTCGGATTCGTAGAAGGCTGGTTCGTCTCGGAGAGCCAGCGAAAGAAGGGTGTTGGCGCAAAGCTTCTGGCTGCGGCCGAAGACTGGGCCCGTAGTCAGGGATGCATCGAGATGGCGTCGGATACGTGGCTTGACAACGACAAGTCGCAGCGCGTTCACGAGGCGCTTGGTTTTGAGGTCGTTGACCGCTGCGTCCATTACCGGAAAACTCTGTAAAATCTGGAACCCGCAAGTGGAATCTTTCGTATTACCCTTGCAGGGAGGTAGAACCATGTATTGCAGCGCATGTGGTCAACCTATGAGTGCTTCTCAAGTGATCTGCCCGAAGTGTGCGCGGCAGAGTGCTCCAATCGCCGCCCATGCCGCTTTGCCCTATCAGCGTAATCGCGTCCAGCGGCATATGCACACCGTCGCAATTCTCTGGATCGCATACAGCCTCTGGATCCTGCTCCACTGGGCGATTGCGGTCGGATTTCTCACCGGGGCCTTCACTCATTGGTCCCACATGAGCCATTTCGACGGACCCTACGCATTTCCGTTCTTCCAGGCGAGCTGGCTTGTGCCGCTGATCACCGCCGTTCTGGCCGGCCGAGCTATCCTGTGTCTTGTAACCGGGATCAGCCTTCTGCGTTGCGCTGCGTGGGCGCGAACGCTCGCCATCGTAACTGCGTTTCTCGCGCTGATTCACCCCTTTGCCGGAACTGCATTAGGCATCTATACGCTGTGGGTTCTGCTGCCTTCTGCTTCCGGTCAGGAATACGAGCAGCTGGTCGTGGCATAAAGACACGGTAGCTGCGAGCGCTAAGCATTGCATCAGGCTTCCACGTGACATGCCGGCGCGTAGCTGATTTGAGGCATGAGGCCCGCCCGTCACAAAACGTACAGCCGCAGCATCCACCACACCAGAAAAAGCGCAACGATGCCGAGAACAACGTGTGCCATCCACTGGCCGGCGGTTTTTGGCTTTCCAAAGTTAAACACTGGGCAATCCTAGCATCCCCTTCCGCCGCTGACTTCCAGGGATAAGAGTGACCCACGCTCACGAGTCCTTGTCCTGCTGACACGGTATTTTACCCGGCTAATATTGACTGCAATAATTTTATCCGGGTAAAATTGGCGCAGGAGATTTTCATGACGACAGACAATCCACCCTCTCAGGTGACTGCCTTTGCAGGAACTCGTCGTATTGCCTCGGGTAGCCCCACCCTCGTCGCCGCAAGGATGCGAGAAATCCTCCGTAGAGACGAAGCCGCTCCAATCCTGGTCTTTGACGATTGGACGGGAAGGCAAATCGATCTGGATCTCCGCCAAATCCCGGACCGACCTCCCGCAACGGCGCAGGAGACGATGAAGCCACGAACTGCGGGGCGCCCGAAACTTGGCGTTGTAGCGCGGGAAGTGACTCTGCTGCCCCGGCATTGGGATTGGTTAGACCGTCAAAAGGGCGGAGGCTCCGCTGCGTTGCGGAAGCTAATTGACCAGGCTCGACCGCAGAGCGTTGGCGAAGAGGCAATGAGCGCTGCGCGCGAAGCCGTTTATCGCTTTATGACTGCGATGGCCGGCGACGCGCCGGGATACGAAGAAGCCTTGCGGGCACTCTTTGCCGGTGATGCGGATCGATTCTCGAGTTTTACTTCCGAGTGGGCCGCGGATGTACGGGAACATGTCTGGAGGCTTGCACCAGCGGCATTCGGTTTCGCTTCCTCCCCGCTCGACGGTGTCATTCCCTTCACGAAACGCGAGGCTGTTCTTCAGGCCACCAGCGCCTCCTTTGGCACAGCAGAAATCGAGTCGGCCGAGCGGATTACGAAAGGGGCGTCGGGCGCCGGAATCTTCAAGATCACGGTGGATGGAGCCGAATTTCTGTTGCGAATCGAGGGGCCACCGGATGGTTTCCGCGATCCTGCAAGGCAATATACCTGCATGCGCATCGCCGCCGAAGCGGGTGTGGCGCCACGCGTTATCTATGCCAATGCCGTCCACTGTGTAGCCATCACTGACTATATCCGATCAAAACCCGCACAGCCCAAGCGGGCAAGAGAGGAGTCATTGCGAGCTGTGGTCGCGGCAGTGAAGAGGCTGCACGCTGCGCCGTTGTTCCCCCCTCTTGTGGACTACATGGAAGGCGTGGGCATCCTGATGCGTCGATGCCAGGCAACGGGCATTCTTCCAAAGGAGATCTTTGCAAAGTATCTGAAAATCTACCAGGAACTGACTGCGGTCTACCCCAGGCGCGATGTGCACCTGGTATCCAGTCACAATGATCTCAATCCCGGCAATGTGTTGTTCGGAAACGGCCAAGCCTGGATCGTGGATTGGGAGGCCGCATTCGCTGCAGATCAGTACGTAGATCTGGCCGCGCTCACTAACTTTTTCGCGGAAAGTGAAAGCGACAAGGAAATCATACTGCAGAGCTATTTTGGCGCCGACCCGAGCGACAGTCATCGAGCTCGTCTCTTCTTGATGCAACAGGTCAATCGCATCTTTTACGCCATGGTGATACTGAACTTCGTGGCCGCTGCCCGGCCTGAGGCGAAATTGACTGCGAGCCACATCAAGGAAGCTAAGTTCAGCGAGGTGCGCGGCGAACTGGGCCAGGTTTCCACAGTGGAAATCAAGATCCTTCTTGCTTGCGCCTTGCTGAACGAGGTTGCCCAAGACCGCCAAACTTCGAAGTTTCGACAAGCAGTTGCGCTGATGAAGATCTCGACATAGACAGTTTGTCAGCAAACCTCACTAGCTTGCCCAGCATCCATCTGTACTGGATTAGCGAGGGAAAACGCATGAGAAGGATCTACAAGTTTTTAGCTGCAACCACTCTAAGCGCAAGCCTCATAGGACCCATGTCGTCATTTTCCCAGGACCGTCCCGACGATCATCATGACACCTACGTTCGCCATGATGAATGGAAGAAGGGCTACCACATGAAACCGGAGGACTGGAAGAGGGCACAACCGATTGATTATCGGCATTACCATCTAAGCGCTCCACCACACGGCTATGAGTGGCGGTCCGTCGACGGTAACTATGTTCTTGCTGCCGTCGCCACCGGCGTCATCGCCTCTGCCGTCGTTGCCTCGACGGTTCACTAAACATCGAACAATACATTCGGATACGGGCATCGGGTCGTTCTGTATTGTGGGCAAAATCTGTAACGCTCACCAATGCCGCTATGACTCGATGCCCTCTTCTCAACCAGGTAGGGAAGCGTAAGCTACGCGGCCGGCACGTGGTAACCGGCAGCTTTACCTTGAGCGCCGCGATAGGGAAAAACCAGGTTGAACACAGTCCCGCCGTTCGCGGAAACCCGTTTGCTGCGAACCCGAATGCTGCCCTGGTGCTTCTTTACGATATTGGACGTGACCCACAAACCGAGCCCAGACCCCTGCGAACCTTTCGTAGTAAAGAACGGCTGGTAGATATGCTTGCGGGTTTCGAGGCTCATGCCTTCGCCTGTGTCCGCTATGGTTACCCGAACGCCCCACTCACCCGTTCGCCAGTTGGTACCCGGCCTCACGCGAATCCTGACCTGGCCTCCATTGGCCATCGAGTCGATAGCATTGCCAATCAAATTGACCAACACCTGGCGAATCTCGCCTGGGAAGCACATAAGTTCCGGGGCGTCGTCCACCGCTAAATCGACATGTACTCGGGCTTCCTTAAGTCTGCCCGCAAACAACGCCAGCACGGAATGCAATAGCTCAACCACGTTCGTAGACGTTGCCGCGGAAGACTGACGATGAAACTGGAGCCCCTGTGAAGTGATCTCGGAGGCGTGAGCGAGCTCTTCTTCGGCCTGTTTGAGGTATCCAGCCGCCTCAGCAGGATTCGATTGACGAGCCAGGAAAATCAAATTGCCCACCGCCTCAAGCGGATTGTTGATTTCGTGCAGGATCGAAGATGTCAGCCTGCCGATCGCCGCCATCTGCTCTTGCCGCTTGAGAACTCCCTCCGCCTGCTTGCGGTCGCTGATATCTTCACAAATCGAGATCAGATGCCCTGGGGACGATGGCTCACCGCTCATCAACGAAACAGAGTTGCGAACCCAGACCACGCTGCCATCGCCGCGCAGGTATCGCTTCTCAATGACAAAGCCGGGAATCTTCGCTTCCAGTAGGTCCTGCAGCAGCTCCCCGTGTCGCAATTGATCCTCCGGATGGGTCCATCCAAACAGGTTGGCATTGTGAATTTCTGCCGGGCTGCGATCTACGATCCTGGCGAACGCTTTGTTTACACCGACAACATTACCAGTGACATCGGTGATGGCTAATCCAGTGGCGGCATGCTTGAAAATCTCGTCGATTGTCCGATACTCGGCCATTGGTCCCAAAAAGCGCATCCAGTCATATTCAGCCCACCATCAAATAGGGGCAGTTTTTAAATAGATGCGCTCGAGCCGTCGTCAGCCGCCTGGGGGGCGACTTCAACCACTCACCTCGACAACTTCCGGTAATCCTTCCAATCCTTCTCCACCGTGCGCGCCATCTCCTTTCCCGCCGTCCGTAACCAATTGGATTTTCTGGTTCGCAGGTCCTCCTGAATACGCGCCACCTGCCGTCTCGACCCCAGATGCACGTTCGCTGCTTCGGCTCCCATGGAATACAGCAGTAGTTGCTCATCCCCGTGCTTCGGCAACGTTTGAATATCAATCGGGTTCGAGTCCGGCGAGAGCCGGCGAATCAACCAGGAACCATCCATGAGCTGGAACGGATCGCGAGACCGGACCGCCGACCGGATTGTATGTTCGTAGTACGATTGCCGGCTTCCAGCTTCATCCTGAAGCCACGAGCATGCCGAGGGCACAGTGGCTTTCGCTTCACGGGCCACGAACCCGCCCTCCCACATGCCGATCGCTACAAATCGCTGCTGACCCAGGCTCCCTAAACCTGCCTGGCGGCGTACAACCTTGTAATCCATTCGCGCATCCGGCAATGTTTTTTCCAGCGCACGCCTGGCGCTCCTATCCAGCGGACGGCGAATCGCTGGCAACCGGTTTAGCTTCTCCCAAAAGTCGGTCTCCGGTTTGAAGCTGTCGACGCCGAGCTTGCCTAGCTTCTGTTCCCGTTCGGCGAGCACGATGGGATTGCCACCCGCCCTGAGACATTGCCGGTAACCCTCGAGGATCGCGTCACATCCGTCTTTGAACTGGATAGATAGACTTCCGCCATCAATCACGATCTTGAGGCTGGCCGCCAAACGCACCAGGTCGTTGGTGTACGCCAGCGGGTACGATTCATCGAAGTCATCCACTCCCCAGCAGAGCCGCCCTTCCGCATCGCGCCAGGTACCGAAACTATTAACATGCAAGTCACCGACGGCGAGCACCTTGGGAGCTCGGCATAAGTCGCCGCAGATTCTCGGCCACATCTGCGCCCACCGGTAGAAGGTACCGCGCAAAAAGAGGAAGGCACTCTCCCTCATTTGCACGTGCTTGAGCGCCAGATCGGAGGAGACAACGGTTGAACACTCCCTCATCCATTCCTCGTAGCTCGCCGTTGCTCGCTCCACGGGCTCACCGTCTAAAGAATTGCCGGACGGCAACATTTCGCGCTCGCGCTTGCTCGTCATACTCCTCGATCCCTTCTTCCGTCTTGCATCCCAGAGACCTTCCACCAGGACGGACCGCGGTGTCGCAAAACAGCATTTTGATTAGATGCAAAACTACCAGAATATGAAGGCGGGGGATGAAGCCGCCGGGCGTATCCGGTTAGCTCTCCGCCCGGATGATTACCGGGTGATCTCCCTGGCACCCCGCTCGATGAGTGCCTTGGACACCGGAATGAGAATCGTCTACTCTTTATAAGCCACGGGATGCGAATGGCTGCACTAGGGGATATTGCGGAAGTCCATGCGCTCAATGCAAAAACGTCTCGGTGTCATTGCCGGCTTCTTAGTTGTTCTATGCCTGCTGGCAATAAACACGGTCATTCTGAGGCGTCAACTCGCAGTCCAGGTCGACAATCAGGAATGGTTCAGTCGCAGCCGCCGGGTCTTGCAGGAACTGAAAAATACCGTTTCGCTGCTTAAAGATGCTGAGACCGGCCAGCGCGGCTACCTGTACACCGGCAAAATTGATTACCTCGCCCCTTACACCCTGGCCACCTCGCAGATCGATTCGCACCTTCAGAATCTTTCCGCTCAGGTCGGCGACAACCCCAGCCAGCAAAAACAGGTTGCAAATCTTCGCGTTCTGATCCATCAGAAACTCGCCGAGTTGGCAGAGACGCTCTCTATCTTTCAATCAGGAAACCCGGCTGGCGCAAAAGCGCTGGTAATGTCTGACCAAGGCCTCCTAACCATGGAAAGCGTTCGTGCCCTGGCAAACCACATGGAACAGGAAGAACTATCCGTAGGCGAGCAACGGAGAGCTACCTACCAAAAGAGCATTCGGATCACAGTCGCTTGTATCTACGCGGCAAGTGCAATTGCGGCCCTGGGGATAATTGTGCTGGCGCTCTCTATCCTCCAAGAGATCGAGAGGCGAGAGAAAGACGCCGCCGCGCTCCGCCAAAGCGAAGAATGGTTCAGAGTAACGCTCTCATCAATTGGAGACGGCGTCATCGCAACCGATGACCAGGGTCGTGTCTCATTCCTGAACCCGGTAGCCGAACGGCTTACCGGAACAAGCCTGGCGCAAGCCAGGGGATCGAAGATTAGTGAAGTATTTCCTATCTTCAGTGAAGTGACCAATAAGCCGGCGGAAAATCCTGTCGATAAGGTCTTGGCGTTGGGTTGCGTCGTCGCTCTCGCCAACCACACCGTCTTACAGCATCGCGCCGGTCATCTGTTGCCCATCGAAGATACCGCTGCGCCCATCAGGGATGATTCCGGCAAGCTGATCGGGGTCGTCCTGGTTTTTCATGATGCCTCTCGTGAAAGAAATCTCCAGGAAGTGCTGCGTCGCACCGAAAAACTTGCTGCTGCGTCTCGCCTGGCAGCAACCGTCTCCCACGAAATTAACAACCCACTGGAGGCAGTCGGTAACCTGATATTCCTGGCGAGAAACCATCCAGACGCTCCTGAGAAGGTTACTGAACAACTGCGGCTTGCGGAACAGGAACTGGCCCGCGTATCACACATCACACGGCAAACGCTAGGCTTTTACCGCGAGTCCGCATCGCCCACATCCGTCCACTTGCCGACCCTCATCGAATCCGTGCTCACGCTGTATTCCAACAAATTGCAGATGAAGCAAATCAAGGTTCAGCTTGCGCTTGAAGATTGCCCCGCTATCACCGGTTTAGCGGGCGAGATACAACAACTCGTATCCAACATCATCTCCAATGCCATCGACGCCGCACCGGTCAGCGGAACGTTGAAAATAGACGCTTCGCCCATGAAGCTGGCCGATGGTAAGTCAATCCAACTCAAGATAGAAGACGACGGTCCAGGGATTGCTCCGGAGAACATGGACCGAATCTTTGAACCCTTCTTTACCACCAAGAAGGACGTGGGAACGGGACTCGGCCTATGGGTCTGCAAAGAGATCGCAGAACGGCACGGCGGAAGTGTGCGAGTACATTCCAATAATGGAAACGGCTCAAAGGGTGCCATATTCACTGTTCTTCTGCCCTACGAAGGTACCCCGCAAACGGACCCCGCTTAAGTTACCCTACCTGCCGCATTCCCCTTTTTCATCCCGAGCGAGTCACCTCGACGAACAGCAGGGCTTCACAGCTTACAGAAAAGCCCTTGTTCTTGAAGGGCACGGGCTTCAGCCCGTGCGTGAGGTGGTTGTCAATAGATTCGGCTTTAGAAGCTGAGGGGACCCTTTGGTTGCCCTCCAAATTAGCCGAGAAACGACCCTCTAGAGGGCGCAACTTGATGAATGCGTTGAACAGAACGCGGGCAAGCGTGATCGGGTTGGTTGCTAGAGCGGATTTGTCCATCCATCTCCACTCATGCCAAGGTTGGCCGGATGAGTGCTTCTTCACTTGCGCTGATTAGCCGGCTGTGACGTGCAACAACCGAGCTGCGTTCTGGTTGTAAACCTTATGCAAGATTCCATCGGGCAGATCGATGCCCGATATTTTCCAGCGTCCTTGAGGAGGTACCGGCGCGGGCGCGTAATCGAAGTATTCATCATCCGTCTCTAGAAACCGGAAGTAGATTTCGTACAGGCGATCGTTGAATACCTGCTGCGGGAATTTGTCCCCATGGGGCGTGGCATCTGTTCCGAACACAATCCGGTCCTGGTACTTGTCAAAAAACTTGCGCGCGGCCCTCGGCTGCCGCCCCAGCTCATTCAGGCGAGCGGCGATGTCCACATACATGTTGGGGAAGCGATCGAGGTTTTGGGACACGTTGTCGAGGTTTTCGGCGAAGTTCCCGACATGTAAGGCGACAAAGTTCGTCTTGGGATGGCGCGCAAAGACTCGATTGCGTGCCTCCAGAATTTCCGCGTTGGAGGGAAACCCGGATCCGTAGTAGGACCACTCAGGGTGATTGTTCAGTTCCTCGTAGCGCTCGTTGAATCGAGTCGTTGCCGTGAAAAATGCGAGCGGATCGGACACGTGAATGGCGACGGGTATTCCCAAGCTACCACATGCCTCCCACATCGGATCGAATCGCGGATCATCCACTTTGACCAGGTTCCCCGTGGTCGTTTGCTCGCGCAAATAGAGACCGAGCGTCTTCAAAATCTTAAGGCCTCTAGCGCCTGACTGATGGGCAGCGAGGATAGCGTCCGCCTGCAACTGAGGGTACTTCGGCTGCTGAAACAGGTTGTAGGAGGGTTCAGTGAAAGTATAAAAGCGGTTTGGAAAGCTCTTGTCGTATTGAGCGACGGTACTTTGCAGGCCGGTTGCAAAACCGCCTGTCAGGTTGGTCAAGGCGAGGATATTCCTGCGCTCCATGATGGGCAGCAACTCCTCCGGCGGACCGACAACCCTGCGTTCCGCTCCCAGGGAAACACCATTGACTGAGCGTGCCGAAAAAGTCAGGTGAGTATGGAAATCGATGACCGGATACTTCGCTCGCGGCACCTGCGTTTCTTTTAAGTGGAGCATGCTCACCGGCTGATAGTCCGCCAGGGCAAGTGGTTCCTTCTGGCTCTTTGCCGCTGTCGTGCTTGCCAGAGAATCGCTGTTCGATTCGGCACCCAAAACCCGGCGAAGGCCGCCAGACAAGATGCCCATTCCGGTCGTGGCCAACAAGCTCCGGCGACTGATCCGACTCATTCTCCCCACCTCTGCACGAAATAGTCGCCGGTGTTTTACGTCTCTCGGCGAATCTCCAGCATATACCTGGGCGAAAGCCGCCATGCTGGACCGGGTTCACGCCAGCTCGCCTGAAGGCCTCATGCGTGGGAGGCGATCAACGTTTCGTCTCAAGCACCAATACACACGATCCCGCAATTGCTAGTATTCCTGACAGGACTGCACCGGTGAGTGCCACATGCTCGTTTAATCCAGGAGCCGCGATAAACAGCCGGTAGATGGACTGCGGAATCTGGGATATCCCCCACAGCAGCAAAACGAACGAGTATATGGCGCCAAGCGCGCCAACAATGAGGAACGGCCGCCGAGCGGCTCGCTGCACCGCGCGCTCACGCCGCCTTGCCTGGGCGCGGCGCCAGACCATTCCCGCTGGCGGAAGATCGACCAGCCGTTCCGCCCTTGCAGCATCCTCGCGCAGTGATGTCACAATCAGCTCGGTTTGAGTACACAACGCACAATGCCTTACGTGAGCGCGCAATGAAGAGGCCCACAATCCATTGCGCGTCGCTGCAATAACTTGCTGCTCCCTCTCACACTTCATGAAGGGCTCTCTCCTTTTGTCTCAGCAATTCCGCCGCCTTCTGCCGCGCCCGAAACAATAAAATGCGAATACTCATCGAGTGCAGCCCAGTCGATTTGGCGATTTCGCTATGTGTCATTCCCTCGACATACGCTAACCACAGCAGCTGGCGCTCTCTAGGCTTGAGCTGCTGCATCAGATCGCGAACGTCGATCTGCGTGTCGAGATCTCCTTCGAAGCCGAGTTCCTCCGGTTCAGACCATTTCGCGTCCTCGCCTTTGCGCCATCGGTCGTTAAGCAGGTTAGTCGCGATGCGGAAGAGGTAGGGCTTAGCCTGGGCAGGCTCCATGTTGCGGAGTTGCGCGCTCAGGAAGCGGCAATAGGTCTCCTGGACGAGATCATTCGCCACATCCGGGCGTCCGGACAGACGCGCGATGTATGCCCACAGGGGCCTCGCCGTTCCATCGTAGATCGCGTGGAATGTTTCCTCGTCCATCCCTTACGACTCCTCATCCACCCAAGGCCAATTGCCCTGCCAGGCTTAGCTGCTGGCCCTATTGCCCAAAAGACCAAACGAGCGCGAGAGGAAGTATGAGACGGCCGCTGCAACACCAAATCCGAGCCCCAGGGCGAGGGCAAGCGTACCGAAGACGAGCGGCCCTTCATCGCCGATGTTCCAAGCGTGGAGCCGCAACAACCCCGCTCCAAAAAAGATGAACACGATTCCTGCCTGGACCCCCTTGAGAATCTGGCTGTAGGGTGTGCTCCGCTCGATGTCCATGCTCTTGATGAACTGCCTGCCGGCTTCGCTCTGGGTGTATCCCAACAGGGCGTCGGGAGAGTCGAATCGTTGCAGAAGCCTGCCTTGGATGTCTGCCTGCAGCTGAGCTGTTTTATAGCGGCGAATAGAAGAAAAGAGCAGCCACGCAACCCAACTGATGGTTGAAAAGACCGCGAGTATCGGTATCGTGTCCGGGCTCATGTGTATCCTCCGTCTGCATACTTCACTCTCTAAAACGCTCTTGGAGCCAGATGGTTAACAGAGAGTACGCAGATTGTGGAGGAAATGATCCCGGATCAAGCGTGCGATGACCGCCCAGGAAAGCTTTGCTACCTCCGAGGCGGCCCCGGACTATGGTTTATCCCCTGTGATGCGATCGACGAACAGCCGCACAAACCGGTCCGCGTCTGAGGCTACGCAAATCCGGGCATTGGGCTTTAATTTAATCACGCCTTCGATCTCATAGTGATCCCCGTGCAAAACGTTGTTCTCATCGGAGCCCATACGATTGGCGACTGTTTCCCCCCGCGTGAACTCACCTTTTGTTTCCACGTCCACGTGCATGTTCTTCAGCGTGACCAGCGTCGGGTCAATCACCGTGGCCACCGCAAGTGGATCGTACATCGCGGCTCCCTGGTACCCGCTTTTCTCCGAACGGGTCAGGTAGAAATCAACCAGCTTACCGAGGAAAGCACTTTCCGGCCTTTGGCTCGCCTGCAATCGAGCTAGGTCCTTGCGCGTCATCAACGTGCGCTCCCCAACGTCCGAGCCGATCATAGTGACCGTCCAGCCGGCATTGAAAACGATCTGCGCCGCCTCCGGGTCGTTATAGATGTTCGCTTCCGCCGCTCCATCCACATTCCCGCCGGTGATGGAGCCTCCCATAATGACAATGTCTTTGACCAGGGGTACGATCCCAGGATCTTTGGAAACCGCCAGCGCTATGTTGGTTAGCGGTCCAATCGGGATAAGCGTGATTTCATGCGGATACTTATGGACCAGCTCGATTATCAAGTCGGGTGCAAAGCGCGCATCGGGTTTGCATTTGGAGACAGGTAATTCGACTCCCCCAAGCCCATTCTTACCGTGCCAGTACTGAGCCGTGATTAGCTTTTGATCCAACGGGTGCTGTGCTCCCCCCGCTACAAGCAAATCGCATCTCCCCGCGAGCGACACCAGCTTCAAGGAATTTTCCAAACCTTGCGCCGCTTCAACGTTTCCCGGCACCACGGTCACCGCTTCCACCTTGAGCTCCGGCGAGTTGAGGGCCAACAGGATTGCCATGGCATCGTCAACGCCCGGATCCGTATCGATAATCACGCGCCGCGCAGCAGTCTGCGCGGAGGCGTTTGCCAGAATGACCAGGATAAACAGAGTCAGATTGAACGTCAGGCGCAGTTGCTTCAATGAACCAGTTCCCTTTCTGAAAGAGCGCTAAGCGGATGAGGTAATGGGGCCGGTTGTAGTGTAGTCTAGTCCGCCCTAAAAGCGAGACACAGGCAAACGGCGCGGCCCCGCTTTTCCTTTCACTTGTACAGGAGATAAAATTGCCGGCGCTCCTTGTATGCGTTCAAGTCCTTTTGCCACGCAGAGGCGATGACACGAGGATCCGTGCCGCTCTTGATCTGGTCCAGCACGCCTTTGTTTAGCAGGAGGCGATCGACGCGGTCGATCTGGAATTTGTCCGGATAAAGTTTCCAGAGCGCCGAGACCACCTCGACCCCGAGCTCGGGCGCATCCAGCGCATTGCGGTCGCTAAGCATGACCTCGACGCCTTCGCAATGTTCTCCACGATAGGGATAGTGCTCTTCACCGCTCGGCGTGTAAAACACGGGCATGAAGCGAACGCCCGGTATTTTGCGCTCGTTGAGATAGGCGGAGAGTTGGGTAGCCGTAATCCAGGGAGCGCAAAAGCGCACAAATGGCGGCTCAATCGGACCTTTCACATTCACGTTGGTGCCTTCGACCAGGCCGGTACCGAGATAGACGGTGGCTTGGGTGAGGCTGCGGATGTTCGGCGACGGATTGACCCATAACAGGTCAGTCTCGTCATACCAATCCGAACGATGCCATCCGGTCATCTTGATGACCGTCAATTGCGCGCCCAGATGGCGCTCGCCATTGAAGAACTCGGCCAGCTCTCCCATCGTCATGCCGGGCCGCATCGGTTCAGAGTACGGGTTGACATAATTTTCGCGCCCCGGCGTGCTGAGCGGCCCCTGCACGGCCACACCATTCACGGGGTTGGGCCGATCGAGGATCACGATATCGATGTGATTAGGTGCCGAGGCCTCGAGGAAATACTGCATGAGCGCCTGGAAAGTCCAGTAACGCACACCGACATCCTGAAGATCGATAACCACGGCGTCAAGACCGGCCAGTTGCTGGGCCGATGGATGGCGCTTGGCATCGGTCGCCCCGTAGAGGCTGATGATGGGTAACCCGCTGCTGGGATCCGTACCATTGTCGACGTTGGGCTGGTCGGTGGCAGCGTTGATGCCGTGCTCTGCGCTGAACAGGGTGACAACCGTGAGGCCCGGCACGGCGGCCGCAGCATCCTGGCGCAGCACATCAATCGTGCGCCGTTCATGCGCGTCGATACCAACCGGGTTGGTGAGCACGCCTAGACGAAGGTGACCGCCGTGGCGTGCTGCAATTGCTTTCAACTGAGCGAAGTTCTGTTGCTCCAGGACATCGATGCCTGTAGCCACCTGCCCGGCAGCCGTCGCCGCACACGTCGCCGCCAACAGCACCATAGAAAACAGCTTCATGCGTACTCCTCCGAACTCGATCGCACGTCCAAACTCCCTATCATTCATACCACTCGGCTGGTCCTACCTGCCCCGCCGTCACGTGGAAGCAAAGTTTGCACAGCCACGTCCTCATCTCCCCTTGTCATCCGAGAGCCTGCCCTGAGCGAAGTCGAAGGGGACCTGCGGTGCGCCTCTTCATCTAACCACCGCCCATGGAAGAACACCTTTCCCCTTGTCACTTTTGGGAAATGAAAAAATAAAAGCCCTACCAGTATGACCCGGCAGGGCGAAGGTAATGCATCGTTCGAGTGATTCAGTGTGCTTAGTAAGACCGGCAAAAACCTAAACGAGAGAAACCAGGCAGATCCAATTGATGCATTTGCTGCGAACTACAGGTAACGCCACCACTTCTATTTGAGCGGCTCTTCCTGTTCCCTCACCGCGCCCATCCCCCGAAAGGATCGCTGAAGTTTTTAGAGAACCGCTGCTTGAAAAGAGCATATCGTTTCTGTCGAAAACCACCATGCGCCTTGGGTAGCAAGGTCAATATTTGTAGTTGTAGCCCTTCGCCCCCCCGGTGTGTCCCTTGCCTACACTCGACGCAGCGGGGCCGAGCCAGACGTTCTTGACGGCCACACTTCCGGGTAGCGCCAGGCCCTCCTGATACTGAAAGGAGCCCGCGCAACCGGTTTCATCCCGGCAACGACTGCTGGACGAGGATGCGCGTCGATTAGTGTGTGCGCGTATGGAACGGGCAGACACCGGTCTCCGGTTGGTTGTCGTCAGGTATCGCGTACTGCTTCCACTCGCGGTTACCTAGGTTTCCGTAGAACCCTATGTCGGGATGGATCGACATTCCGTCATAGGCCAGGGTGCGCTTGTGGATGCGATGCCGGACCGATGCTGCAATCGGCTGCAACGTGGCGGGATCAATGAAAAGAGACCTGGGCTGGAAGACGAGCACGACGCCAGGACCGAGATTTCTGCTGCGGCGGCGTTGGTAGGTGGGAGACGCTCCAACTACAAACATCTCGCAGCCCTCAAACGCGAACTCCCAAAGCGGGTGATCGGGAGTTCTCTCCGTGGCCGGATTGCGATCGTGCTCATGAAGGAACTGCAGCACTTCCCAAAAGCGCGCGACAAACGACACGTGATCTGTCATTGACGGATCGGGCTCGAGAAATGCGACCAGGCTCGAGCGTTCATGCGGAGGAGCGCCCATGAGCGAAACAAACTCCCGCATGTTGGCCACGAACTCATTGAGTCTACCGTGAGCAACAAACGTGTAAAGCATTTCCCCGCGCGCCTCGCCGCTCTGCCCAAAGAAACACGGATACTCTGGGGCGCGAAGCCTGGTTTGGTATTGCTCGTAGGCCTCCAGCTTCCAGTGATCGTTCACCGGGATTCCCAGCCTGCCTTGATCAAGAACACGGTCCGTCCAGTGTTGGGTGATAGAAGCGATCATACCGACCTCATGGCCGGCACCTTCTTTCCTCGCCGGGCTAAGCGGACCATGCGGCGAAAGCCTGCGACCTGCTGTTCCCCCCAGGAGCCGTTGACTAGAGCCGCTTCGGCTCCTGCATCGCCAGTCTCCACCGTGTTATCGCGGAACCTGGCGGTCCCAAAAGCAATGTCCCAAAGGGACAGAGTCGTTCCGAAGTTGCAGCTGCGTCTTCCCGCGGCCTTCAAGGCGTGATGTGTGCGGTGAAATTGCGGAGAGATCAACATGTGCTCCCCGAGCCACCCATAGCCAACCCTCGTGTTGGCGTGGGAAATGCTGCCGAGCAATCGGAAGCAAAGGATGAGAAAGGGAAACTGCATCGAGGGCACCCCGATAACCAGGCCCACAAGAATGAGCCACACATAGGTGATGGCGTCTTCAAGAACATGCGACCGGTCATCCGACCAGAAGGTCAACTGCTCCTCGGCATGGTGCAGAGAGTGGATCCCATACCACCAGCCAACCCGGTGAGAGACGCGATGACGCCAATAGTCGGCGAGATCGAGAATAGCAAAGTTGGCAATGAAGACAATTGCCGGTAATGAAGCAAGCACAGGGACCAGCCCGGGAAGCGACGGAGGCGTAATGCCATGGCCACGCAAGAATCCGTCCAAGCTCAGGCGCAGCCAATTGAATTCAAAGTAGGCGATGAGCGGAAAGAGGACGATGCGCACAAAAAACGCGTAGGCTACGTCGGCCGCAATGGAGTTTCTTTTCGGCCAACTGGTCAGCGGCCAAAATCGCTCCAGAGGCGTACAGATGAGAAAACTGATGGCCAGTTCGGTGACTCCGCATGCGGCGAAAAACACCCATAGGGAAGCAGCATGGCTGTATTGGCCCAAGCCAAGCGCTGCCAGCAACGATTGCATCGCACCGAGCACGCTATCAACACTGGCCAAGCTTGAGAGGCTGGTGTGAGGTATCCACATCCGGTCGTCCTCCACTTTTGGAAAGTCCAGGAGCTAACTGCGCCGCAGCCCACTGTGGTAGGACGTCGACCTGCGTGCTCTGGTTAGCTGCACACCGCCAATCACCCAGACCTCTTCCCTGCCACATTGACAGCTTCGCGGCGGGGTGTGCCAGCGGTTTGCAGGGAACCCGGCTGTTTTTGCAGCAAGCAAAATGGCGCGCAAGGCGCTGATAGGCGAACAACCATGTCTTGACAATAGTCGTTACAACGATTATTGTTGAAACTATGCAAGAAGCCACCCACCCGGAACAGCGGCGGCGCCCAGCCCATCCCGAGGAGACCGCCTTCCTGGACCTGATGCGAACGACAGATATGCTGTCCCGCGGCCTGATCGCGGTTCTCAAGCGAGAGGAGCTCTCCGCGACCCAGTACAACGTGCTCCGCATCTTGCGCGGGGCGCCCCAAGGGTTGCCCTGCGGCGAAGTGGCCAACCGCATGATCACGCGGGATCCGGACATCACCCGCCTGCTCGATCGCCTGGAAAAGCGGGGCCTCATCTCACGCACCCGCGAAACCAGGGACCGGCGTATGGTGATGGCCCGAATCACACCCCAAGGGCTCAAACTCTTGGCCCGCCTGGACGAACCCGTCCAGGAAACCCATCGCAAGCAACTCGGCCACCTGGGCCGGGAACGTCTGCAGAGACTGACCGAACTGCTACTCGCCGCCCAACTGGAAGTAAGTTGATTTTTGGCCAATATATTTGTTGAAACGATTATCGTTCGAACGCATCTATAACAGCGAAAGGAAAACCACCCATGAACACTACCGCTACCTCGCCCACCACCACCGCAACCACCACATGGAACATCGACGCGACCCATTCCTCCGCCGAGTTCAAAGTCAAGCACATGATGATCTCTCACGTGAAGGGACATTTCGCCAAAGTCACAGGGACATTGACCCTGGATGAATCGAACCTGGCCAATTCCCGCGTCGAGGCCCTCATCGATGCTGCCTCCCTGGAAACACGCGATGCCCAGCGCGATGAACACCTCAAGGGCGCTGACTTCTTCGACGTGGAGAAGTTCCCTACTCTATCCTTCAAGTCCACGCGCATCAGCCTGGTCCGGGATGGAGAACTTTCGGTCGAAGGAGATCTCACCGTGCGCGGCACCACGGGCAAGGTAGTTTTCTCCGTGGAAGGGCCAACTCCGCCGGCGAAGGATCCCTGGGGCAACACCCGCGTTGGCGTATCAGCCACTACAAAGATCAGCCGCAAAGAATTCGGCCTGACCTGGAATGCAGCGCTCGAGAGCGGCGGCTTTCTGGTTGGCGATGAAGTTACCATCACACTCGACGTGCAGTTCGTAAAAGCTTGAAGGGATAACTATGTCACTCCGCGCAGTGAGACAGATGATTGAAACCAAGCCCACCATCGAGGGCGCGGGCGTTAAGCTGCAACGCGCCTTCGGTTTTGGCAAAACCAAAGACTTCGACCCGTTTTTGCTTTTGGACGACTTCCGCAATGAAAATCCAGCAGATTACATTGCAGGATTTCCGTGGCATCCGCACCGCGGGATCGAGACCATCACCTACGTCCTTGCCGGTTCGGTGGAGCACGGCGACAGCTTGGGCAACCGGGGAAAGATGACCGCCGGCGACGTCCAATGGATGACCGCCGGCAGCGGCATCCTTCATCAGGAGATGCCCAAGGGCGATCAGCAGGGGCGGATGCACGGCTTCCAGCTGTGGGCCAACCTGCCTTCGTCATTGAAGATGACCGACCCGCGTTACCAGGACATCCCTGCCAGCGCGATTCCTGAAATCACCGACGATGACGGCACCCACGTGCGCGTCATCTGCGGCGAGTTCTGGGGCAGGCGAGGACCGGTAGAAGGTGTAGCGGCCGATCCGAACTACCTCGATATTTCGGTTGCCCCGGGCCAGCGGAAGCGGCTCAAGGTCGATACGACGCGCAATGCCTTTGCCTATGTATTTGCGGGCTCAGGCACCTTCCGGGATGCCTCACATCCGCGGGCGGTGCTGACCGAACAAGCTGCGAACCCAGAAGCGGCGCCCGTCTACGATGCTGGAAATCATTCGCTGGTGCTCTTTGATCGCGGAGACGAGATCGCAGTGCAAGCCGGCGACGAGGGCATACGATTCCTGTTGGTGTCGGGCAAGCCCATCGAGGAACCGGTCGCCTGGTATGGACCAATCGTAATGAATACCCAGGAACAGCTCCGCCAGGCGGTTGGCGAGTTACAGGAAGGCACTTTCATCAAGCACCGATGAGGAAATGTGGCGACGTTCATTTTTCGCCTTGTCCGAAGGCAATCCTCCGCTTTGTCATCCCGTCAAAGGAAGCGACCTGTCCCGGCGTGCCGTGGAAGCGGAGCGGAGGGACCTGCGGTTTCACCTTCGGGCGCTACGACTGTATCGTGGCGAATCAACTTCACGAGTGCCCTCTCCCTCCCTGACAAAGGACGGGCGCCCCACATCTCGCTCGTTTTTCGCGAGATGTGGGATACCACCGCTCTATCCCTCTGAAACATTTCACCCCTAATCTTCGGCGAGCGGGTGTCACTCTCGTTTCCGGGCGACGATCTCAAAGGAAAACTTGAGCTCGTCCTTCAGCTTGAGCGCTCCCCCGGCGATAGAAACCAGTTTGATGTTGTAGTCGGTCTGGTCCAACGAAAAATCACCGGACGCCCGCATCATGCTTCCGAATAACGCAACCCTCACCGGGATGGTCTGACTGTTAGTGACGCCATGCATGGTGAGGTTGCCGCTAACCGTCGCCGAATAAAGCGCATCTGCCATCGTCGTAATAGAAATGTTGGAAGCGTCGTAGACCACCTCGGGAAATTTCGACGTCTCCAACACCTCCTCACTCATGAGGCGCTCTATTTCCCGCCGGTCTTTGTCGCTTATGTCGTCCAGCACGCTCATGGAAGCAGTCTTGATGAGGAGACGGAACGAATTGGCCTCCAGCGTGTCAGGATTGAATTTCATGCTACCGCTGAAGTCACGAATGCCAATGGTTGGATTGTGCCCCATCTTAGCCAAAAGTCCGGTAGCAAACGCCTGTACTGTGAACCGGCTTGCGCGGCTATCAATGACGTACTGATGCGATTCAATTCCCTCAGCGGCAGACGAAATCTCGGCCATGCAGCTAGCTCCGCTTCGGGTCAGACATCGCGCGCAGTTTGAAATATCTCTGGATATCAGGCATAGCTGCGCTGGCTAGACTGCCAACTCCGATTTGCGACATGTAACGGCGGACAAACGGATGGGACAGTATCAATCCCGCCCCAAAGACGATCATGGAAATGCCCCCAAGCATGTAAAGGGTGTCCTTGTCATTTCCATTCGCGGTCGTTCCTACAAGCTCCATAGCCATAGCATCTCTCCTCTCGCTTGCGAACTTCAGTTGGTTGTGCTGGCCTCTACTTTCCCCTTGACTACGTCTGCGTGCGAACGCAGTTCGGAGAAGAAGCGCCCAATCTCAGCCCAAACCTCGGAGCCTCCGGAGAGCCCCTTCCAGTTGCCTCGTATCAAGCCAACGAGGCGATAACACTCATCGATCGGGGCAATATAGTACTCGGCTTTCGATAGCTCGTGCGCGTGACCCACCCGGTTAACCAGCAGAGCCTCGATATCGGGTTGCAGCTGGGTAAGAACTGGATTCTCCTGCACAATCTCGTTCCACGCGTCGAGGGCAAGCTGAGACTCCACCGCTCCGGCAGGGCTGGGGTAGAGTGCGACCACCTTTCCTTCGACGCTTGAACGGAAGAAGAACGCCATATTGATGGGAATCAACAGGCTTTCCCATTGGCCGTCGGTCATCTGGAAATTCGCCAGAAATTGAGCACGCCTGGAGACGCGCCGGTATTTGCCATTCGCCATTCCGTCAAATAGGGTGGCGCAAGCTTCACAGGCACAGACAATCTGCCGCAAGCGTACTTCCACCAGGTGCGGATGTTCACGGGTCAGCCCAGTGCTGCACAATTCGCAACGCTCGGCAGGCGGCCGCGCGCGGGCAAACTGGCGAAGCACAGCGAAGGCCTGGTCGAAGGTAGGCGGGCTTCCGGTCATGCTCAGCTTCTTTCAGCTACACCACAATGCGGTCTCAATCGGCACCATCCACTCCCGCGCCGTGAACCGCCATGGAGTGCTTAAGCAAGGTCTGCAACGGAACAAATCCGGAAGAAGACTCCTCCTCAGGAGCCAGGATCGTCAGCGACGCCACATCTGGCGCCAGATCATAGATGGCGCCTTCCACAATGGCCCGTAGATCCTTAATCGCCGAACCGCGTGAATGACCCGAAGCATGAATCCGGACTTGTACAGCTCCCTCATGAAAGCTGACCAGGTCAACTCGGCCATCCAATTTGCGCAGACGCGCTCTGGCGACGTCGAGCGCCCGCACAACGCGCGTTTCCAGCTCATCAGGATGGAGAGAATAAAGAAGAAGCAGGTTGCGGACAATCGGATCCTGGCCCAGTCGGTCAATAATCGCACCACCGGAAGCTCCGGATTCGCTACCTGCTTGAAAGACCAGCTCCATCATTCGTTCCAGCCCCGTGCGATGCACTTCCATAAGAAGCTGGACGAGCTCCCGCGTCGCAACTTTCGAACCGCCGCCCGGCACCTGACCGAGTTCGCCGACCAAGGCGCCAAGCTGCCGCATCTTTTCCTGAAATTCTTTCTCGCTATCCACAACACTCCTTCACTAGCGGCTCTGTCCATCCCGTATAACAGCTGCCGAGATGAGCGCTACTCTCCCCCTTGTCATCCCGAGGGTAGACGCAGTTCAGCGGACCTCTCCTGGAAATGTTTTTCTACACGTACTCTGCAAACCCCTCCCCACCTGCTCAAGTGAGCTGCTGACCAAACATGGGAGAATGATGCGTCTCAAGCACCTTCCCATTCCCCAAATACATATGAACTCCGCAAGGCAAGCATGGATCGAAGCTTCTAACCGCCCGCATAATGTCGATGCCCTTAAAATTTTCCGGACCGTTTTCCTCAAAGATTGGTGTGTTCTGCACTGCGTCTTCGTACGGTCCAGGCGTGCCAAAGCTGTCGCGCGGATTTGCGTTCCAGGGTGTAGGCGGATACGGATGATAGTTGGCGATCTTGTGATTCTTAATCACCACGTGATGCGACAACACACCGCGAACCGCCTCGTGGAAACCGCAACCGATCGCTTCTTCCGGAACCTTGAAATCATTCCACGTCTTGGTTCTGCCGGCGTGCAACTCGGCTAGCGCCTGCTCAGCGAAGTAAAGAGCCGCCGCGGCAGCATAGGCCTGGAAGTACGTGCGAGCACGGTCCCGTTCAATGGCATTGCTCCACTTGGGAATCTTCCATTCAAACTCAACCTCAGGCTTCGACATCGTCTTGGGAAGATAAATCTTTACACTATGGCCAGTGGCTTTAAGGTAGCCAATGTCCACGATGCCGGCGAGCGCGGTCGCCCAGAAACGCGCGATTGGGCCGCCGCCCGTGTCGAGCGCCAGATAATCTCCGGTCCGCTTGTCGTACCAACGGGGAGACATGACCCAGGTGTACTTGCCTCCGAAGTCGCGTTTCTGCGGCCGCGGGAAGGTGCTCTGGTTCCAGGGGTGCCGCTGATCGACAGGATTTCCCAACGGGTCTTTCTTCACAAAAGCTTCTGAGTTCTGCCAATCGTCGTAGTACGAGCTGCCCAGCAGAATGCGGATATTCAAGTTGATGTCAACCAGGTCCGTCGTAACCAACTGGCCGTCGACCACCACACCTGGAGTCACGTACATGCCGCGGCCCCAATCGGTCATCTTCGCGTACGTGTAATCGCAGACATCCGGATTGTTGAACGAACCCCAACAACCAAGAAGGATGCGCCGCCGCCCAACCTCTTCGTAACCGGGGAGGGCCTCGTAGAAGAAATCGAAAAGGTCATCGTGCAGCGGCACAACCTTCTTCATGAATTCCACGTATTTCATCAGCCGTACGATGTAATCGGTGAAGAGCTGAACTGTGGGCACGGTGCCCACACCGCCGGGATACAAAGTGGAAGGATGCACGTGGCGTCCTTCCATCAGGCAGAACATCTCGCGGGTCATGCGGCTCATCTGCAACGCTTCCAGATAGAACGCTCCCTTGAATGGGTTGAGCGCCGTCATGATTTCGCCGATGGTGCGGTAGCCATGTAGTTCGGCATGTGGCGCAGCTGTCTTTGTCGCTTTTTCCCAGACACCGGGGTTGGTCTCCTTCACCATCTGTTCACAAAAGTCCACGCCCACCAGGTTGTCCTGAAAAATGTTGTGGTCGAACATGTACTCTGCCGCTTCACCCAGGTTGACAATCCATTCCGCCATCGCGGGTGGCTTCACGCCAAACGCCATGTTCTGTGCATAGGTGGCGCAGGTGGCGTGATTGTCACCGCAGATCCCGCATATGCGGCTGGTGATGAAGTGGGCATCGCGGGGATCTTTTCCCTTCATGAAAATGCTGTAACCACGAAAGATCGAGGAGGTGCTGTGACATTCCGCAACCTTCCGTTTGCCAAAATCGATTTTGGTAAAGATGCCGAGGCTGCCGACGATCCGTGTGATCGGGTCCCAATTCATCTCTACTAACTGGCCTTTTTGCGCGGCTTCTTGCTGGTGCTCAGCAGTGATGGTGCCCATCTTATTGGCTCCTTTATCAGTCTTGGGTTAGTAGGAACTTGGGTGATAGCCAGTTGTCAGTTCAGCACGCGGGTGCCGCCACTTAGGCTCTTGATTCACTGTCTCATTGGTCATGGAACGGAGAGCGCGGATCGCCTGGCCATAGATGCCAATAGCCGCGGTCGAAACCTTCGCGCCCGGGGGCTCATCCATAAAAGGCATAAATTTATCCGGGAAGCCGGGCATGGTACAGCCGATGCAAATGCCTCCCACGTTAGGGCAGCCGCCGATGCCGGCCATCCAACCCCGCTTGGGCACGTTGCAGTTCACCACCGGTCCCCAGCAACCAAGCTTTACGATGCACTTGGGAGAACCGTAGGAGGTGGCAAAATCGCCTGACTCGTAGTACCCGGCGCGGTCGCAACCGTCGTGCACGGTCCTCTCGAACAGCCACTTGGGTCGCAGTTGCTCATCCAACGGAATCATCGGAGCGAGGCCCGCTACTTGATACAGCAGGTATAGAACGGTTTCCATGAAATTGTCCGGCTGCACCGGGCACCCAGGCACATTCACGATGGGAAGTCCCGCCTTGGACTTCCAATCCCAGCCCAGGTAATCGGCCAGGCCCATGCACCCTGTGGGGTTGCCTTCCATGGCATGAATGCCGCCATAGGTGGCGCAGGTACCGCAGGCCACAACGGCGAGGGCCTTCGGAGTCAGGCGATCAATCCATTCGTTGGTAGTAATCGGTTGGCCGGTATTTGGATTGGTTCCCAGCCCTGCCCAGTAGCCCTCTTTTTTAATCTTCTCGTTGGGAATGGACCCCTCGACGACGAGAACGAAGGGATCGAGCTTTCCTTGTTCGGCCAGGTACCAGTACTTGAGAAAATCGTCGCCATTCTCGTAAGCGAGAACAGGATTGTGCAGGTGCACTGCCGGTAAGCCAGGAATTGCGCCTAGCAGAACATCTTCGACGCTGGGCTGCGTCGCCGCCGTAATCGACACCGAATCTCCATCGCAACCCAAACCCGCGGTAATCCAGACGATGTGTACTTCTGCCACGGCGGGTTTCTTCTGCGTGACTCGACCGTAAGGCGCTGCTTCCTTTGCCATATGCTGGACACTCCTCTCGAATACCTTTACCGAGACGAACCATAAAAACAGAACCCAGCTCAAGCTAACAAGCAGGACCAGCCCTATTTTCTTCTCATACCAAATACTCCGAATCGCATCGGGGCTTCCCCGATGGAGGAGAAGGAGTACTTAATAGGCGTCGCGAAGTTTATTGTTCTGGACGGGTGCCCCATGTTCGCACAGCGCACATGGGTTGAAAAAGATGGGGCGCAGCCCCGCAAACGTTTCTGCTAGTGGATGAAGAGCCCGCTTAACTATAAGCGTTGTTGTTACAATAAGGTTGGTTCTGCGCGCAGTCTCAGGAAGATTTATCGCTGATATTGGATTGAATCGCGTGTTGCACCAGCTCGCGCCCGCTCTGTAGAGACAGCTTGTCTTTAATGTGCGCCTGGTAAGTTTCGACTGTTTTTATGCTGAGGTGGAGTTTCTCTGCAATCTGGCGGGTGCTCCGCCCTTCGCCAATCAGGCGAAATACCTCAAGCTCCCGATCCGAAAGAGCGGAAAGACGGGAATTCATGTCTACCGGAGTGCCGCTGATGTATTGATGAAGCAGCTTGTTTGCCATCCGGTCACTCAGGTAGATATCC
This sequence comes from uncultured Acidobacteriaceae bacterium, assembly GCA_963743365.1. Lineage (GTDB taxonomy): Bacteria > Acidobacteriota > Terriglobia > Terriglobales > Acidobacteriaceae > PALSA-350. The sequence goes on along the minus strand of CAVUQE010000027.1, from coordinate 24,484 downwards.
CCACCGAGAATACGCCGCACAGCGATCAGGACTTTCTCCGTCGCCTCCTGCTTCATGATGTAGCCGTTGGCACGCGCTCGCAGAGCACGCTCCGCATAAATCGACTCGTCATGCATGGAGAGAATCAACACCGGAAGGTTGGGGTACAGCGTCCGCAGGTTCTTCAAGAGGTCCAGCCCATCCGGGCCATTGAGCGAGATATCCGCAATCAGGATATCCGGCTTTTTCGCCACGATCTCCCTCATGGCAGACTGCGCCTCTTCCGCCTCACCACAAACGGCAAGATCTCGTTCCCGGTTCACCAACAATGCCAACCCCTGACGCAGTAAGGGATGGTCATCCACGATGAAGACCGTCTTCTTCTTAACGCGGGGGACACTTTGCGATTTGGCGGTCTCAGCCATGCGAATGCTATCCACTGTCTCTCACGGGAAAAGTACAAGTAACGACCGTACCTCGATGAGTGTCGCGCCGTGCTTCAAGAACCCCCCCGATCACTCCAGCCCGGTAATTCATGATGTGCAAGCCCATGCCCTGGGTATGCGCAGAGTTTTCCGTAATGCCCTTACCGTCATCCTTGATCAGCAATCTTCCCCGGCCCTCTTCGGCCGTCAACTGAATCATGACTTTGCGTGGCTCCCCATGCTTGATCGCATTGTTCACTGCCTCCTGAGCGATGTGATAAAGATGCGTGGCCACCGTATCATCGTGAATCAGGACAGGTGTTTCACACTGAAAGCGGCATGATACTCCAAAAAGGTCTTCGACTTCAGCCGCCCACAGCTGCAACGCGGACATCAGACCGTGTGAATCAGAGACGACCGGAAGAAGTCCCCTGGCTAACTCGCGAGTTTTATGAATCGCTTCGTTTACCAGCCTGACAATCTTGGCTGCATCCTCCGTTTCCGGCCTGTTTAGCTCGGCCAACTTCGCTTCATGCACCTTGGCCATGAACGCGATCCCGGTCAGATGCTGGCCGAGACCATCGTGCAGGTCCTGCCCAATGCGCCGCTGCTCTCTCGCACTTATATCCAGGATCGCCTTTTCCAAATGCTTTCGTTCCGTGATGTCGATACCAGTGGCGATGATGTAACGGGCGTTCTCTCCACTCCCGGGGAGCAACGTACTCGACCATGCAATCAGCCGCTGGTCTCCATGGCGCGTAACCCAATAAGTCTGATAGTCCTGAGGAAGAAGATCCGAGCGCAGCATCTCAAAATTGACCCGGAAGCGATCGACCTCCTCGGGAAGAAGAAAGAGATCCCAGACGCATTTGCCCTCAACCTCCTCCTTGGAATATCCCGTCGTCAGCTCGCAAGCCGGGTTGAATCGCAGGATGCGTCCTTCGTTGTCGAGCACAACGACCAGCGCTCCGACAGTGTCCAGGATTGCGGAGACGAAATTTCGTTCCTCCTGGAGTTCTTCTTCGATGCGTTTGATATCCGAGATGTCAAACGCAACCCCATGAATACACCAGGGCCGGCCGTCTTCCCGCCGCATCATGCGGGCATCGCAATGAAACCAGATAACGCGGCCATCCCGCGCAATCACTCGATAGGCGGATCGGAGCGGCTTGCCGGAGAGGAACATCTCGGCCGCTTCCAGGCTCCAGCGCTGCTTGTCGTGGGGATGAATGTGCTGGTACCAGCGGACCGGATCTTCCAGCCATTCTTCTCGCGAATATCCCAGCACCGCTTCAATCTGCGGGCTCACATACGCTTCACTGATGCCCCGGTCGAGATGGGCCATGAAAACAACCGCCGGTATCTGCTCCAGCAGGGCGCGGTATTTGGCCTCAAGGTTTGGAGCTTGCGCATCCGCGGGCGGTTCATGGCCATTTTCACTGAATTCATCCAAAACATGATTTAAGGGCGAATCGGCAAACACTCTCGCCAGATCGAGGAGCACAGCCTCGGCTTCGGCAATATCCGGCAGGTCCGCATCGGCGTCAGCGAAGTAGCTCTTTGGTTTTCCGGCCGTTCGCGCAGAAGAAGACATGTTCACCTCAGACGCCACATCAACAACTCGCCCCGGATCCATCCTAATTGGCGCCATTCCGATTGCCCGGAAGCTGCCGCCTTTGCCGCCAGACCGGCTCTTTATTCAGCGATGCCTGGGTAAAGCGGCGCAAGGCGTGAATGGCCCGCCCATAGGTTTGGACGGCGGCAGACGACAACAGGGAGCCCGGGGGCTGATTCATGAACGGCATAAACTTGTCGGGAAATCCCGGCATGGTGCATCCGATGCAGATACCTCCGACGTTCGGGCAACCGCCAAGGCCCGCCATCCAACCACGCTTGCCCACATTGCATTGCACCACCGGCCCCCAGCATCCCAGCTTCACGATGCACAATGGCGATCCATACTCTTCTGCAAACTGCGCCTGTTCATAGTAGCCTCCACGATCACAGCCTTCATGGACAGTACTGCCGAAGAGCCAGGTGGGACGCAGGGCGTTATCGAGCGGGATCATGGGCGCGCGTCCGGCAGCCATGTGGAGCAGATAAAGGAGCGTCTCCATGAAATTGTCCGGCTGAACCGGGCATCCGGGAACGCAAACAATGGGGATATCACCTTGCGAGCGCCACTGCCAACCAAGATAATCCGGCAGCCCCATGCAGCCCGTGGGATTGCCTTCCATGGCATGAATTCCGCCGTAAGTCGCGCACGTCCCCGCGGCAATCACCGCCCATGCCTTCGGCGCCAGCCAGTCGATCCATTCACAGGTCGTAATGGGCTGCCCCGTTGCCTGGTCGGTGCCAAACGATGCCCAATAGCCCTCTTCCTTATTGGTTTCATCCGGAATGGAGCCCTCCATCACGAGAATGAAAGGGTTCGATTTCCCTTGCGCCGCGCGATGGAAATGCGCCATGAAATCCTCTCCCACCTCGGCGGCGAGAAAGGGATTATAAAAATGAACCTTGGGAATCCAGGGAAGAGCTCCCAGGATAATATCCTCGATACTGGGCTGGGTGGCCGCGGTCATCGCGATCGTATCCCCGTCGCAGCCCAAGCCTGCGGTTATCCATAAAACATCTATTTCCGGAATGGGTGACGATTTGCGAAGAGCAGGTTCCATGGCGAGAATGGCTTCCCTTCTCTGCAAAGCGCAGCACCGCTTAAGAAGATTTACGGGTTCATTCTCAGCCTCGAATCCGGATTAGGCAAGCCGGTCAACCGTGAAGCTTCTGTTCCCAATCCACCGGGACTCGGCCCCGCGGTCCTGGAGTGGGTTGGTTCAAAGGGTGGGCGTGCGGTGGCGCCAGCCTCTGACCTTCCACCTCGCTCTCGGTTTGAAAGTTCCAAAACCATCCTTCGCCAGGCTCGAAACTCTGCATGATGGGATGCCCGGAGCTCTCGAAATGCTTGCGTGCGTGCTGCGAAGGCGAGCTATCACAGCAGCCGATGTGCCCGCATTCCGTACAGCGGCGAAGATGAAGCCACCAGGCGCCGGTGGCCAAACACTCCACGCATCCGGTGCCACTTGGAGGAACCGAAGGGTTAATGCCCGCGATGTGTTTGCTCATAGATCTCTCCCTGGTAACGCCTAAGTTGTTGCCTTTGCTGGAGAAGCGAAGGCGACGGCGGCTTCGCTGGTGAGCGGGAGAAAGGTGAACGTCTCCTGCAGATAAAGCCGGACAGCGGTATCGGTGTGGCTGAGGTAGCCGATGGAGACGTCCTGGCCGAGATGAAGGGCAAAATCGCCCCCACGGGTGGTCAATACGAACGCCCCGGCAATCGCGGGCGCCCAGATGATCTCATCGTTGACCAGCCGCTTGACGTGCTCCAGCACGGGGTAGCCGTGGTCGCTGGTCTCCGCGAGTGCGGTGTACGCGTCGGCGCCGAGCAATACCGAATAAGGGCCGTTAACACCCACCAGCCGCAACTGGCTCAACGCCTGGGCAATGGCTTCCGGGTAATCCCGCACGTCGGTGGGGAGGGTCATGATGGGGTTGCTGGTCCCCTGGCGGATGCCTTGAATGCCTGCGGCGGCATAGCCGTCGAATATGGCTCCATCCTCGGCAAAGGCGATCTGTTTCGCCGCGTCCTTTGCCGGCTGCCAGTTCGAGTCGTTGGCGCCGCGGTCGACGTCGTCGATCTGCTGTCGCTCGAGCTCGAAGGGAACGCGCAACTCGACCAGCGGCTTCACCTCCCGCTGCCTGGCGACGATGCCGTCAGCTGGGGGATTGATCGAAACCAGGTGGCCGGTACCGACGGCGGAGAGGAAAGTCCCGCCCGGCCCCTGTACGTCGACGACACGCCGTCCCGCGAGGTAGCGCTTGAGCGTACGCGATGTTTCCTCTTCGATCTCTGCCCATGCCGAATCGGAAATGGGGGCGAGCTCGCGATGGAGATTATTCATGTCGGATGTCTCCTTTAAGGGAACCGATGCCGAGAGAACCGTCGCGCACCGATGGGGTGGATGGAGAGGCGGCCGTCGCTGCCGGCGGCGGGGCCTCCGTAACCGCAGGCTGGTCCTCTGTCACGTCGTCCAGAAACGTTGCCGAGGGCACGAAGAACAGGTTCCCGGTGACCGCGCGGCTGAAGTCGAGCAGCCGGTCGTAGTTACCCGGGGGCTGGCCCACGAACATATTCTCCAGCATCTGCTCGATGGTGCGGGGCGAACGGCTGTATCCAATAAAGTAGGTGCCAAATTCACCCTGCGTGGGCCGCCCGAAGGGCATGTTGTCGCGCAGGATCTTGACTTCTTTCCCGTTCTCGACAATGGTGGTGAGCGCATTGTGCGCTGAGGTTGGCTTGACCGAATCGTCCAATTCGATGTCGGAAAGCTTAGTGCGGCCGATGATGCGCTCCTGCGCCTCGATGGGGAGCGCGTTCCATGCGTCCAGATTGTGCAGGTATTTCTGCACGATGACGTAGCTGCCGCCGGCAAAGGCGGCATCCTCATCGCCAATCAGCACAGCGTCGATCGCGGCCGCGCCCCTCGGATTCTCCGTTCCGTCGACAAAACCGATGAGATCGCGGTCGTCAAAGAAACGGAAGCCGTGCACTTCGTCCACCGGCGAAACAGCCTTTCCAATGCGCGCCATCAACTGCGTAGCCAGCTCGAAGCATAGATCCATACGCTTGGCACGGATGTGGAACAACAAGTCGCCCGGCGTCGCGACGGCATGGCGCCCCCCTGCACGAAACTCCCGGAAGGGATGCAGTTCTGCCGGCCGGGGCGGCCCGAAGAGCCGGTCCCACGCATCGGACCCAAAGCCCATCACGCAGGAAAGCTGGCCTTCCAAATCACGAAATTCCACCGCGCGCAGCAGGCCTGAGAGATCTGCGCAAAACGATCGCAGGGTGGCGCGATTCTCAGCCCCCGGATTGAGTCCCACGACAAGAAAGATCGCGGCGCGGGTGAGCGACGCGGCTACTGGCTGCGCCAAGGCTGGCAAACTTGCTACGGGCTGGGGCGCGCTCATAGGATCAGGTTCCATCGGTTTCGGTTCTCGCGGCGTCCGCGGAAATCCTGGTTTACACCATTAGCAAAAATGCACTCTCCGAAAATATCACGCCCAGGGCGCTGAGCGTGCTCTAGCCCACGGGGTTTCCCTGGGCAGACCTGAAGCCAACCGGGTAGAGGATTCGTTGCCCCAAGTACCGTATAGCGACCTATTTCGCAGGATATCCGTCAGCTCTGTTACTTGGGTGCAAGGCTCGCGGCACGGCCTATGGCGGCGGACGCACGGTTCAAGTATTCCTCTCTCTAGAGAAGTGAAAGGATTGACATTGGAGTTTCGGGTCATCTGGGAAATTCATATCGACGCCCACAGCCCGACAGAGGCAGCCGAAGCGGCGCGCGCAGAACAACAGAGAGATACATCAGCTACCGTCTTTGATGTTTGGGACCCCGTTGGGAAGAAGATGCACCGCATCGACGTGGCCGAGTGCCCTGATAAGTTAGACGGCGACGAATTGAGGGCCATAAGAGCCCATCTACGCTTGCTCCAGTGCGTGCCCGATGTACCGGCAATCGTTCAGTACATAGCCTCGGCAATGCTCATTTTCCTGGATAGAGAAAAGATGATCATGTCCAGGTCTTTAAGCCGCGGAGAGTGAATCTGAGGTGAAGCTTGCCATCGCTTGACCTAGTTGGGAATCGATCTCGTCAGCGATGGTCATCATTCCAATCAACAAGAGACTGAAATCGATGTTAGCCAGATTGTTCTGCAGGGTCTGAAATATACTCACCTGCAACATCCGTGATTCCTCTACCAGCATCGCGGCGCTGTAGCCGGATCTACGCCGCTCCAGACCGTGCTTGGCGGCCGCGGACGATGCTAGATCGTTGCTGCCAATTGGTTCAGAAGAGAGGAGACGAGAGACCAGGTCACGAAAAACCTGATACAGATGGCTGCAACGCAGTTCGTAGCTCATGGGAACCGACATCATCATCTCGTCATTCTGGATACGCGTATACCACTCTTGAATGGCGGCCGGTGTTGTCCGTTCCAGAACGGAAGCAACACTCTCGATCTCGCGATTACGAACGGGGCCAATGGCTACCCGCTGTTTAATGACATCGATCAGCATTGCTGCATCCATCGGCTTCATCAGGATCTCATCGGCCTGCAACAGGATGGCTTGGGCGGCGGCCTCCATCCGTGGAAATGCGGTCAACAGCAACGTCACAGCGAGCGGATTCGCATGGCGCATCGCACTGATGACGGTGAGCCCGTCCCCTGCTCCCGGCATATGCAGATCGGTCACCAGCACGTCGTAGGTTTCTGCGCTGATCCGCTTTAATGCTTCCACCACGTCGCAGGCAGAGGTAACCGAGAAGCCGGAGTGCTCCAGAACCTCAATCAACGCCTCCCGCACCAGTTCGTCATCATCCACAAGAAGAATCCTGATAATGGACATTGCTTGTCCCCAAATGCGTCATCGACCGATTCCGGTGCAACATGAGCGGTACCCTGGTCACCTGCGCCTTTAAAGCACCAGGCGCAGATCTCCATCTTTGCGGGTCACTCTCTGGCGATCGAGGTATTCGAGCAGCGGGATAGCGTACTTCCTCGACAGCCCGGTCATCTGCTTGAAGCGTGCGACATCGAGTCTCTGGCCACGCAGTTCGCGCATCTGTCCGCGCAATGTTTCGAGAGCCCTTTCGTGGATAAACGGGCCCTCCGTTCCCATCTTGACTAGAATCTTGTCGCGCAACAGCAGGGTCATAAGCCTGCGCATCTCGCCGTCCTTGAGATGAAGCATGTTCGCAACTTCAGAGACCGAGGGAGCCGTGAGCCCGGCCGACTCATACGCAGTCGCGATCGCGGAAAGTGACTTGAGGTCTGCTCCGGGGAGTTGCGGCTCCGATCCAGAAGCATAAACGAGCGCGTCCTTAAGCCGCAGCCGCTGCTCGCGCACCAGTGTCTCGAGCAGGAAATCGAATATCTTCCACGACAACCCGCTTCGCCCCTTCAGCTCGGATCGACTGAGGCCGGCGGATCGGGTTTCCGCCTTCAGAAGGCTGATCAAACTTTCTGCGGCCGTTGCCAGCGCCTCCCCGCTGAGCAGCACATCCTCGGCAATGCGCAGCAGACGACCACTGCGTACGAGCGGTTCGGTGAGCCGGTGAAGGGCCTCCTGGGTCAGACCGGTTTCCGCCATCAGCTTGCCCACAGGGATGCCCGCGGTCCCGCGCCGCGCGACGCGCGAGCGAAGCTGCTCTTCGAGGGAGGCCTCCTTGAGAGCTTCTAACCACGTCAGGCACTTTCCTTTTCGCAGGTTCGGGAGCGGATGCGCATCGAGCACGCGGCCCCCGCCGATGGTGGCCGCCGGCGAACATTGCCGCAGTACGAAGCGGTCACCCGGCACAAGCACTACGGGCTTGTGCAGCCGGATGCGCATGAACCGATGCGATCCAGGTTCCGCCGAGTCGTAGCCATACAACGAAACCGTGGCCAGAGTCTCGGAGGTAAAGGCGTGAAAGTGAACCCGCGAGCGATGCTTCAGGCTGCTGGAACCGGAGAGCAGAGAGGCTTCGACATCAATGGTAGTTGCGGCGGCTAGCGTTTCCTGAGCGACGACGGTTTGGCCACGACTCACCTCGGAGACTTCAATACCAGCCAGGTTCAGGGCCACGCGCGAACCAGCGCGGGCATATTCCTCAGAGCGGCCATGGGTCTGCATTCCCCGAACCCGCACGCTACGGCCTCCGGGCTCGAGCGCAAGCGATTCTCCTACACGAAACTCTCCGGAAAGCAACGTGCCCGTGACCACCGTACCGAATCCCTTCATCACGAATGCGCGATCCAGCGGGAGCCGAGGAAGATGGTGAGGATTGGGCGCCACAGCCTTCAGCGCCAGAGACAGCAGCTCGCGGCGAACCTGCTCCAGCCCCTGGCCTGTTTGCGCGCTTACCGGAAGAATGACAGCATGGCTCGGGTCCAGAAACGTGCCTCTCAGGAAGCTTCCTATTTCCGCGCAGACCTCTTCCAGACGGCCTGGGCTCACCGCATCCACCTTGGTCACCACGGTGAGACCGCGGCAAACTCCGAGCAGGCTGCAGATGGCGAGATGCTCTTCGGTCTGCGGCTTGACGCCTTCTTCGGCGGAAACGACAAGCATCACCGCATCGACGCATCCTGCGCCGGCAAGCATATTGCGGATAAACGCCTTGTGCCCTGGAACATCGACGAAGCTGATGCGCAGCGGGCTATCATCCGCCGCCGCTGCGTCCAAAGAAGCGAATCCCAGATCGATGGTGATGCCACGGCGCTTCTCCTCCGGCAGGCGATCGGTATCAACGCCAGTCAGCGCGCGGACAAGCGTGGTTTTGCCGTGGTCGATGTGACCCGCTGTTCCCACCACGAGAGATTTGACCGCCTTGGTCATGCAGGCCCGTCACTCATGCGTGGCGACGGATACCGGCGCAGTCTCACGCAGCAGCGAAACAAGTTTGACATCGAACGCGGGCTCAACCGTCCGCAGATCCAGCAAGACAGCGTCCTCGCACACGCGGCCAATCACCGGCGGACTCAACCCACGCAGCGCCCGCAGCAAAGCTTGGGGCTGGAGGGTTGCGTGGCGCAGAGATACGGCCGAGCTCTGCAGGCGAGCCGCCGGCGCCGTTCCCCCACCGATGAGGCTGAGGACCGGGACCGCTTCCGCAAAAAGCTCGCTCGATCGTACCTGGCCGGCAACCCATTCGCATCGCCGTTGGATCTCCAGCGCAGGCGCATGCAGCATGCTCACCATGGGGATCGGCTTCTCCAACAGGTGATCCATGAGCGTCGCCTCAAGCGCCGCATACGTGAGTTTGTCTACACGAAAGGCTCGCAGCAGCGGGTTTTTGCGAATGCGCCCGATCAACTCCACCCGGCCCACAAGCAGGCCGCACTGCGGGCCGCCCAGCAACTTATCTCCGCTGGCAGCGATCAGGTCAACGCCGGCGCGGAAGCTATCCAGCAACGTTGGCTCCGCCCGCACTCCCAGGTCCTCTAATGAGGATACGAGGCCCGTCCCCTGGTCGTTGAATACCGCGACATGCTTGCGCTTGCCCAAGGCGACCAGCTCCTGCAACGTGGGCCTTTCTGTAAAGCCGTCGATGCTGAAGTTGGACTGGTGAACGCGGAGGATCAAGCTGGTCTCAGCGGAGATCGCGTTTTCATAATCGGCCAGGCGGGTCCGGTTGGTCGTGCCCACCTCGCGCATGCGTGCGCCAGACTTGGCAAGAATTTCGGGAATGCGGAAGCCTCCGCCAATCTCCACCAGCTCCCCGCGAGAGACGATGACTTCCGCGCCCTCCGCCAGAGAATTCAACGCGAGAAAGGTGGCCGCCGCGCAGTTGTTGACCACCACCGCAGCTCGCGTCGAATCCGCTGAGTCCTCATCGACGCCGCGGCTCTTGGCGCTGAGCAGCCGCAAAAGCAGCTCCTCCGCGTGAACGTCGCGCCGGCTCCGCTCGCCCGTTTCCAGATCGAGTTCGAGGTTCGAGTAGCCCGCGGCAATCTCGGCCATGTGCTCGAGCGCGGAGACGCTCAGCGGTGCTCGTCCTAAATTGGTATGAAGAATGACGCCGGTGGCATTGATCACGCGCCGCAGCGAATAGCGCTTCCCCTGCTCGATCTCTCCGGCAACCGCGAGAGGGAGTCCAGCAAGCCGCTGGTTCAGGCTGGCATGCGTGTGTTGTCCCTCGGCTATCTCCCGTTTGATTTGGCTGAGCACGGCGCGCGCGGAACGAACGACAGTGGCGTGTGATTCGGCCTGAACGATTGCGGAGAAGCGCGCATCGAGCAAGAGATCATTGAGCGAGGGCAGCAGGCTATAAAGACTGCGCAATTCCTCGTCGTTGGTGCTGTTCTCTCTGCTCTTCATGGACCGGCGACCGCTCGTGAAAGTGTAATTGCGTTGCTACCGCAACAGAATAGCCGGCACACCCTGTCCGGCCCGGTAGGGCCCGCGAACACAGCCGATCCTGGCTGCCTTCAGCCCTGCCCCGCGTAGCGACCCCAGCAGACCCTCCGCATCATCCGGCGCAACCGCAATCAATAGACCGCCGGCCGTCTGCGGATCGTAGAGCAGGGTGCGCAGATCGCCGGCAATGTGAGAGCCCGGCGCGTCCGCGCTCACGCATTCCGCAAACTCGCGATTGGCCAGCAATCCCGCCGGAATAGCGCCCAAACGGACAGCATCGAGGGCGCCTTCGATACGCGGCACTTCCTCCACCACAATCTCGATCGTCATCCCACTGCCCAGCGCCATCTCGCGGCCGTGCCCCATCAAGCCGAAACCAGTCACGTCGGTCATGGCATGTACACCGGCCGCCGCGGCGACAATCGCAGACGCCGCACGGTTCAGCGTAGTCATGGACTGCACCGCATTCTCCACCCACTCCGGTTTGGCCACGCCGCGCTTCAAGGCGGTGGTAATCACCCCGGTGCCAATCGGCTTGGTCAGGATCAGGACATCGCCCGCGACCGCGCCGGTATTGGTAAACACGCGCTCCGGATCAATCAGCCCTGTAACCGCGTATCCGAATTTGATCTCGGCATCGCGAACGCTGTGTCCGCCAACTACGACGCAGCCCGCTTCGCGCATTTTGGCTAACCCGCCGCGCATGATCGCTTCCAGCACGTCCAGATCTCCGTCCTGGGGAAAGCAGACCACCGACAGAGCAGTCACCGGCCGCCCGCCCATGGCGTAGACATCGCTCAGCGCATTGGTGGCCGCGATCTGGCCGAAGACGAAAGGGTCGTCCACCAGCGGGGTAAAAAAATCGATCGTCTGGACCAGCGCAGCGTCGGGCGCGATCCGGTAGATGCCCGCGTCATCCGACGTTTCGAAACCAACCAGCAAATTGGGATCCGTTTGCTTAGGAAGCCTTGACAGCACCGCGGCCAGCGAGCCGGGCGCCAGCTTGCTCGCGCATCCGCCGGCTTTCACCTGCTGCGTCAATCGTACCGTGGCCGATTCCTGCATCCCGTATTCCTCGCCCCATCAGATAGGATCATAACTAACCGGCAACGGGATGCGTTCTTCGATCAAGGAAGTGCCTGGGCTCCGGTGATCCTCCCGGTCTTCAAAACCGGTGGTCGCTCCTAACGGGCGACGGTGTGTTCGACTCACACGCACTTCCGCCAAGCCCCCAGCGAGGCTGCAAGGCGACCTGGGAAGAAGAAGTGGGCAGGCTGCCGGCTGTGATCCAGGCAACCAAAGGTTCGCTCGCCGGCCAGGCGCAATTAGCGAAATAAGAGAGATAAGAGAGATAAGCCTACCTCCTAAGGTCCTGGTTTCCGTCGAGGTGGCAGCTAAGTCCTTTGTTTTACGAAGATGCTCAAATTTTATTTTTTCCCGCCCCCATAAGCTGCTTAGGAGAGGGGCATTGGCCGGTTGCTGTTTTCTCAAGGACGCGACTCGGCGCCGGCATAGGTGGAAGCACTCTGTTACGACTCCGTCTGCAATATAGATTCAGGGCGGCGGAGATTCGGTTAGGAAAATTTCTCACGGGGCGGGCGCCGGCTGGTTGATCGGGTAGGTCCGGGGTTTAGAGTCTGCGTGAGAATGCCGAAATCAGGTTGGGGTAGCAGAGTGAGTGCCGCGCCTACGGCGCTCAGGACTTATGAATAATATCCCAGCCCTACCGGGCTGGGCTGACGTTTAGCGGTCGGCCCTCCGGGCCTAGGGAGCGGATGGACAGAGCCGCAGGGAGTTGCGGAAGGGCGCATCGGCATTCGCCTAGCGCCGATGACAAGATGCGGCGAGCCCAGGTTTAGTGCCGCACCTACGGTGCTCGGATCCTCTTCGCGATTGAGCCCCAGCCCTTCCGGCTGGCTCACGTTTGGCGGTCGGCCCTCCGGCCTAGGGAGCATGCAGAGCCGCAGGGAGTTGCTCACTCACCAGCGCTAAACGCGGATCAGAGTACGAGCTCACGAGCGCTAAAGGCTCCCACGCCAAACCTACCCGAGTACGCATCTTACAAACGAGACCCATGCTCATAGCCGTGCATATAGGCCTGCCGGTACACCTTTATATATTGGTCGCGCGTCATGCCCGCGTGCACCCCGTGATCGGGCGGCATGGTGTATTTTTCTTTCTCCTCCACCTTGGCCGTCTCTCCGTGGTTACGGTCGCGGCGGCCGTCCTCCCAGCCATCGTTATATCCCCAGCGTGAGGCCACGTTCGGCGCGCCGGCGGAATCCTGGTAATAGAGGCCATATCCCGGCTGCGGCAGCGGCACGTACGTTCCCACATTAGCCACCGACTGTCCCCGAACCCCGCACGCCAACACCAACGCTCCTGCGCAAAGAACCACCAACCCGAAAGACTTCCCCATACTCCACCTCCCATATCATCCAGCCAGCGGACGGCCAAAAACCTCACCATAAACCGCTTCCACCATCCGCGCGGTCTTTTGGATGGTGAAGTGTGTTTGCACCCGTTCTCTTCCGCGAACGCCCATTTCCATCGCCTTCTCCGGATGCGTCAGCAGGTAATCGATGGCCTCCGCCATGCGCAACGCATCCCCCATCGGCACCAGCAGACCGGTGATGCCGTCTTCCACAATCTCCGGCACGCCGCCCCCATTGGTTGCCACCACCGGCTTTTGTTCCGCCATCCCTTCGATAATCACCTGTCCAAAGGGCTCCCCGGTAACGGACGCGTGCACCACAATATCCAGTTCGGCGATGCGCGCCGGCACATTCTCAACAAACCCGACACAGCGCCACCGTATCGTTCACATTCAGCTCGTTGCGCAGCCTGAGCAGCTCTGCTTCATAGCCTCGCTCGGCAAATATCGCGGCACCGATCATTTCGAACCTCGCCTCCGGGTGCTTCTCCTTGAGCAGCGCCGCCGCTCGAATAAAAATATCCTGGCCTTTCCACGGAGCAATCCGACCCACCAAGCCGATGCGCACGGTGGTCCTAACACCCTCTGACCCATCCTTGATAGACACAACATTGCAACCATCGTGAACCACCCGGCCATTCGTATCGACGGTCGCGGATCTGCGCTTCCCGCTGAGATGAAGCGAAGCCAGGGTCGCCGAGGAATTAGCAATCACAAAATCCGGCAGGTTCTGGCTCAGAAAGCGGAAGACGCGCACCACCATCTTCGGCAGGTAATCGGCCTCGATCCGGTCTCTCACATGCCACACCACCGGAATGCCCGCGATCCGCGCCGCGATCCCGCCAATAATGTCCGCTTTCAACGAATTGGTATGGATCAGGTCGATCTCCATCTTCCGCGCGAACTGAGCCACCTCTCCAGATCTGCAAGAGCACTGACAAAGCTTGCCCGCAGCTGCAACAGCGACCTCCACCCCAGTCCGTCCTTCTTTGCCGTGAGCGCTGAATCCGCCAGCGGAATCACATGCGTGTCACAGCATCCCAGCAGCCTCTCCCGCAGCGGCCCCTCCATAAACAAGAGCGCGATGGGAAAAACAACGCTTCTATCCAGGTGACGAAGTAAGTTGACCAGGGCGATTTCTCCGCCACCGATCTTTGCGGTGTGATCCAGATAGAGCACGCGAAGCGGCATAAGAGATCAGTCCTGTTGTGCTGTTGGTAAGGTAGCGGCGGTATCGAAAGAGTAAATTGCGTTTCTCGATAAATTGCTGCGCTTGTTGCTTAATTGATTATCATCACCTTGTTACCAAAGTGGTAGCAAAACATTTGTTACTGTCTTGACTAATGTGGTGCGATCTCCTGGTAATTAGCGAACGAACGCGATGAGCGCTCTTGTGCTATGTAAGCTCTCCTGCTCTGGAGATCTTCAACTAGGGTTGAACTTAAAGGTTATTCGGGCCCCAGCAAGCGCAATCCCAAGCGTGCACTTAGCAGTGCAAGCGTGTAGCCCAACCGGCTCCTGTTTGGTGCGATCTCTGTTGCGCCGGCCGGCTTGGCAAACATAGCTGTAGATGCTCGCGATGGATTAGCCGTGTTCGGGCGCAGATCCTTTTGGCTGCCGTCGCCTGCTCATATCGCTGTTGAGTCTCTCAAAAAGAAATTCATCTGTTTCTAACGAGGTACACCAAACCTCAGGGGGTAGTTCCACATGCAGACCGTGCCCAGCGAACTCATGAAAGGATCGCCGGTACGCGCCCTGGCCGACGGATTCTTCCGGCAACGGCGATTATTCGCGGCCGTGTTCGTAATTGTGCTGCTCCCCGTCGTGGTTTCGACATTGACTGCCAAAGAAGCAGTACCGGTCCGAGATGAAGTTCCTGCTCGAAAACAATCGCAGCAACGCGGTCATCACCGCCGATCGCAAGTGCCTCGCCGGCGGTAACAGAGATCACCGAGCAGCAGATCAATTCAGAGTTAGACATTCTCGGCAGCGAGGATGTAATCGGCGCAGTGGCTGATCCTGATTGGGCCACACTGCCGGCCTACAAGAAGAAATCGCCCGAAGCGTTAAAGTCTCACGAACAAAAGCTGTCTGATTTTCGCAAGCGCTTAAAAATCGATCCCTCGCGAAAGTCGAATGTCATCACGGTCAGCCTTACCGCGCCCTCCTCTGCCGAGGCAACCGCGGCCCTGGAGCGCTTCTCCAGCGCCTACATGGCCCATCGCAAGCTTATTTCCCGGCCCAGTGGGACCTCGAACTTCTTCGCCGATGAGGCCCGTCGCTATCAGGACGCGTGGCAGCAGGCCAACCATCAACTGGTCGAATTCCAGCAAAAGAACCACCTCGTCTCTGTCCCCCAGACGGAAGAGACGCTCAACAAAGCCATCGCCAGTTATGAAGATGATCAGCGAGAAAACGGCGCCAGCCTGTCGGAGTTAGAAGGGCGGCTGAGCGAAAGCAGGCATGCAGCCGGCGCGGTTCCCCAGCGCCAGAAAACCCAGCAGCGCATTATTTCCAGCCAGACTTCCGTCGACCAGATGCGAACCCTGCTGCTGCAGCTGCAGAACCGGCGGACAGAGCTGTTAACACGCTATACGCCCAAAGATCGGCTGGTGCAGGAAGTAGACCGCCAGATCGCCACCACCACGGCATCCTTAAACGCGGCTTTAGCGGCGAAAGGCTCTGAGGACACGACCGATATCAACCCGGCGTGGCAGGAAGTGCAGAGTTCCTTGGTCGAAGGACGGATCGAGCGGCATGCGCTGAAAGCGAAGTCGTCCTCTCTCAAGCACAATATCTCAGCTCTCCGCAAGCAACTATCGCGGCTCCAGTCGCTGGACGTTCCTTTTAATGCTCTCGAGGAGAAGGCTGACCAGGCGCGCAGCAATTACGAGCTCTTCGCCCAAAAACGAGACCAGGCACAAATTGAAGACGCCATGGACGAACGGAAGCTGATCAACATCGCCGTAGCGGAAAGCCCTACCTCTGCCTTTAAGCCCGCGTCGCCCAAGCCTCTATTGAATGCCGCGCTGGGCCTGCTCACGGCGCTCTTTCTCGCCGCCGGCACCGTATATTTCGTTGAATCCTCGCGAACCACGGTCGCCACTGCCCGTGAACTCGAATCCTTGTCCCGCTATCCCGTACTTGCAACCGCGCCGTATGACGCTCCGCCAACCAATGAGCCACCGTCAGGCTTCAAGAAGTGGGCGGTCTCGAAACCCGAACGCAATACGGGCCGGCCAAGAACCATGGTCCCGGCCATGCAGAAGCTTCGCGGTATCCATGAGTCCTAGCGAAGACAGGGAACAGATATGCCCGGAACCCATATGTTGGAGCAGCGCAGAAACCTATGACTAAGACGCAAGAGACGAGCCACGATCGAGCAACCAGCGTCCTTCTGCCAGGGGTTGATGTATAGCGTATTTCAGCGTCCGCAACGCTCGGCTCACACCGGTGGGCTGGTCATCGCGCTGGTAGCCGCACATCCGCAGGCGGGCACCACTTATGTGGCGGCTCATTTGACCCGGTCCCTGAATACCGACCAATTTATCTCCGCGGTGCTGCTCGATTGTCGTGAGGCGGCAAACTCAACCCGCGCATCTGCTGATGATAGAAAGGGAGTTTCCTATCCTTACCAGGGTGCTGAAGCGGGTGCGGGTTTATCGGTGCCCCGCGAAGTTTGGCGCAGAAGCCTCGAATATCGCGCCAGCTATCTCGCTCACCTTCGAACGCGATATAGCTATGTGCTCATCGATTGCCCTTCTCTCAAGGAGAGCACAGACGTTCTCGGCCTGACCACGATAGCCGATGGCGTCCTGCTGGTGATCGAGGCGAACAGGACGACGAAAAGCCAGATAGCCCTTCTCGAAAAGACGATCGAAGGCGCGAACGGAAAAATTCTGGGTCATGTTCTGAACAAGCGAACATACCCAATACCCGATCGGGTACACCGCAAAATGATGGGTTGGGGGTTCTAACGTGCAATCGCGTAAATGTGTTGCCAGCTTTGTTGCCATCACAATCGCCACGCTCATGGCAAGTTCTGGCCAGTCTCAGCTCCGCCAGAGGCCACGCTATCTCCTGCGGCCGGGCGACACATTGCAGCTCCAATACAGGCTCACGCCCGACCTCAATCAGACCGTCTCGGTGCAGCCGGATGGATACGTCGACCTGAATGTCGCCGGAGAAGTCCAGGTCGCGGGCCTCACCGTAACTCAGGCGCATGATCTGATCGTCCAGAAAGAATCCGAGCACCTGAACAATCCCGAGTTGAACCTCATCCTGGAAGAATTCACCCGGCCCTATGTAGTGGTGGCAGGCGAAGTCGCCAAACCGGGGCAGATCGAGATACGGGATAACATGACGGCGCTCTCGGCCATTCTGCTGTCTGGCGGCTTCACGCAATCGGCAAAATCCGGCCAGGTCATTGTCTTTCGCAAATTCAATGACACCATCGATGAAGTCAAGCAGCTCAATCTTACCCGCGTGAACAAAACAGTGCAGCTCGAGAAGGACATGGCGCTGCAGCCAGGAGACCTGGTTCTGGTGCCGCACGACAAAATCTCCCGGCTGCAGCACTACATGCAGGCCGCGAACCTCGGGGTATTCGTAAATCCCTTGCAGTACATACCTTAGCAACCCGCGCCCTTACGCTTTTTCGTAACGCGCCATTTCTATAGAGGGAACACGAAAGCATGGCTTATCCAGGCCCAAAGCAGCTTTCGGCCACCAGCGCATTTGTGCAATCGGCCGGGGCGAAGCTGCTAATCATCGGGTTAAACGCTGCGACCGGAATTCTGGCCGCGCGCGCGCTTGCCCCGGCGGGGCGAGGCGAGCTGAGCGCCATGATCTTGTGGTATATGCTTCCTCGGAAGCGTCTTCAGCCTTGGCATCCCCAGCGCTCTCACGTATCGGCTTCGGCGCCATCCGGAGCAAATTTCCGAACTGAGCGGCGCGGCCTTGACGCTCTCGCTGGCAATCAGTGCGGTTGCTTGTGCGGTCGGGTTCTTCGGCCTGCCGCACTGGATTCCCCAGTACTCTCCGCAGGTTCTCTTCTTTGCGCGCATCTTCCTGCTGAACACTCCCGTAGCCGTGTTCATGGTAATCGGGCGCGCCGCCCTGGAGAGTCAAGGCCACTTCACGGCCTCTAACCTGTCGCTCATCGGGCCGCCATTACTGACGTTGGCAGGGCTTCTGCTGCTGTTGGTAACTCACACGTTCACCCCGGTAAACGCCGGCATGCTGCTACGTGCTCTCCGGGGTTGCCATCCGCTGCATCTGGATGGGTCGCTCCTTCCACCACGCGGTGCGGCCACGCTTCCACCATCTATCTCAATCAGCACGGCTGCTCCTCTCCTATGGCATACGCTCCTACGGAATTGACTTATGTGGCACTTTGTCACTCTATGTGGACCAGGCGCTCGTCGTACGTATCCTGCGCCCGAGCTTGATGGGAACCTATGTTGTGGCCCTAAGTTTATCCCGCATGCTGAATGCGTTTCACACCGCGGTCGTCATGGTGCTTTTCCCTAGGGCTGTGTCTCGGCCCCCCCGCGAGGTTCTTGAAATGACTGGTCAAGCTGTGCGGATGACCACCTTTGCTGACCACGCTTTGCGGGGCAGGCATCATGCTCGCCGGACCACGTCTGTTAGTTTTCCTTTACGGACCGGAGTATCGCGGAGCAGCTGCCATTCTCCGCATCCTGGTAGTGGAAGTCATCCTTGCCGGCGCGACCCAGGTAATGTCGCAGGCGTTTATGGCGCTGTCCCGACCGGGTGTCATTACCGCCCTTCAGGCGATTGGGCTACTGCTCACCGTCCCGCTGATGCTGGTCCTGGTTCCCACGATTCGGCATTGAAGGTGCTGCCCTCTCACTGCTGCTCTCCACCTGTGCCCGGTTCGCCTTCGTGCTTGCCAGTTTTTCGCGCTTCCTGAGTCTGCCGCGCCCTGGGCTTCTGCCCCGCCGCGCCGACCTCTTGTTCTTATCGAACGAAGTTTTTCGTCGGCTGCGAGCCTTGCAGCCAAGTGTGGCCGGAGGTGAGGCATGAGCCTCCATCGTCCCCTCACCATCTTTATCCCGCACTGCTCCGATCTTCTCACCGATCATCGTCCGCACGGCGACGGACTTGTCTGTCATGCACTGATCAGCCGGCTAGCGGAGCGTGGTCATCAGCTCTACATAGCAGCCTCGCGGACCGACTTGCAGAAAGAATTGCCGCCTGGCGCTCATCTGTACGATCTGAAGGCTCGACCAGGCGATGGTGTTGCGTCCCGGTTGCATTACATGTGGCGGGTTCGCAAGCTGTTTCAGTCCTTGCAGGTAAGAACAGAATTCGATCTCGTTCATCAACTGAATCCGGTTTTCACCGGAGTGAGCATTGCTCTTAGCTGGATGTGGATTGCCCGTCCTCCTGGGTCCTCTTTATTCGAGGTGGCCGGATGATCCGACAGCCCTCTCCTCATCCCGCCACGGATGGCAGTCTTCGCTACTGGAGAAAGGCAGGACACTGACAGCATTCCTACAGCAGAATCTGGCTGACTGTCTGCTTCCCGCCACGACCGGTGCGCTTCAGCAGATCGTGCGCGGACCTCGATGCCCGTCGAGCGTAGAAATATTTCCGCCTGGCGTCGACAGCACGATCTTTTGCCCGGGCCCTCCCGGTAAAGCGAACCTAGCCAACGACGGCGTTTCCGGGCCTGTCACAATTCTTTTCCTTGCCAATGTCGTACGCCGGAAGGGGATTTTCGATCTGCTGCAAGCCTTTGACCGCGTCGTACAGCGCTGCCCCCGAGTCGCAGCTTACGGTATCTGGCACTGGCTCACAACTTGCCGAGGCGCAAAGCATTGCCTCCACCATGCGCGGGCGCGACCAAGTTCGCTTCGTGGGCCATCAAAGTCGCGCTGGTACGATCGCACTGTATCAAAGCGCAGATATCTATTGCCTGCCCTCTCATGGCGAGCCCTACGGAATGACTGCAATGGAAGCCATGAGCTGCGGCAAACCGTTAGTAGTAACCGATGCTGGTGGGCTTGGCGGCCTGGTAGACGACCAAGGCGGGCTGCGGGTGCCGGTCGCCGACCCTGAGCGCTTGGCGGACGCCCTCTGCACTCTCATTGCCGACCCCGCTCGACGCCAGAGCCATGGGCGAGCACAACCGGCGCCGCGTGCTCGAAACCATGACATGGGATCGCGTGGTCGACCGGCTCGAAGAGATCTATATCGCCACCATCGATCGTAAGCGCCGCAAACGAGACGGACGCGAAGCGCTTGCCGCAACGCGCGCAGTCCGCCGGAAAAGGACTGCGCCTAGGCGCAAGGAGAAACGATGTCTCAGCAGACTAATCCCCGTCCACTGGTTGGGGCAACCGACAGCCTGATCGCGCTGATGATTGCAGTGGCCGCAGTTGTCTGGGCCCATCAGCAGCGCATGTCTATGGGTGGCCTTGGCGAATTCCTGAAGATTCGGGTTACTTCGTTGAACGCCTCCTTTTCCATCGTTTTCGCTGTACTTTGGCAACAATGCATGCAGGCACTCGGTCTCTATCGGCGGTCATCCGAGTTGCTGCGTCCTATGCTTAGCTCAGCCGCGGGCGTTGGCTTGATGACCGTATTGCTTGGGCTTTATCTTGAGGCGCGTCGCGCCGACGGGCCAGTACGGCAGGTTCTCGTTGCCTTCTTCATCGCCGCATTTTGCTATCGAATGGTTCGCATCTTCCTTTCCAACCCGTTGTTAGGGGGAAGGATCGCTGATCCCGAGCAAGTCGTTATCGTGGGTAGCGGGCGCCGGGCGGCCAAGGCCTGGCGGGAATTGCGCACCCAGGATCACGGCGCCAAGACCCTCCTCGGCTTCGTAGATGATCGCCACCCCTCCCTCATGCCGCCGGATATTGCCGGCCGCCTGCTCGGCCGTATTGATGACCTTCCCGGTTATCTGCTTCGCAATGCCGTGGACGAGCTCATCGTGGCCGCACCAGCCCGCTCCTGCTATGACATGACACAGCGCGCCGTCGCCATGGCAGAGGCCGCGGGCGTTCGTGTGGTCTGCCTCAACGATCTCTACAGCCTCATACACGATAGAAAACTCCGTCAGCGCGCCGCGGTTTTCCTCGAGCTCGTGCCCAGGAATGAGGCGCACCAGTTTTCCGAAGCCGTCAAGCGCACCCTCGATATTGTTGTTGCCGCCGCTCTGTCTCGTGCTTTTGGCGCCGATGTTCCTCGCAATTGCAGTAGCCGTCAAGCTCACCAGCCCCGGACCCGTTTTCTTCCTGCAGGAGCGGTATGGCTGGCGTCGCCGGCGATTCCTTATGTGGAAGTTTCGCAGCATGGTGCACAATGCCGCAGACCTGATGACTGGTCTGGAGAAGCAAAACGAGGCCAGCGGGCCAATCTTCAAAATCAGGAATGACCCGCGCATTACCCCGCTCGGCCGCTTTCTTCGCCGCACCTCGCTCGACGAGCTGCCGCAACTTTTAAATGTGCTGCAAGGCACCATGTCGCTCGTCGGCCCCCGCCCCATGAGCGTGCGCGACGTCTCGCTGTTCAGCGAAGCGCAGTTGATGCGCCGTTTCAGCGTGCGCCCGGGGATGACTGGAAGCTGGCAGGTGGCCGCGCGCGGCTCCTTGAACTTCGACCAGTGGATCGCGCTTGATTTTGCTTACATCGACGATTGGTCGCTGGGTCTTGACCTGAAAATTCTCGCCCAAACGCTACCGGCTGTGCTCAGGCGATCCGGCGCTGCTTAGTGAGGAGGATTGCATGAAGATTGCTGTGGTTCACGATTACTTCACCCAACTTGGGGGGGCCGAGAAGGTCGCCGAAGAGTTGATGCGTATGCTTCCCGGCGCCGACCTTCATGCCACGGTCGCTCTGCCGGAGTGCATGCCTCCGGACCTCATGGGTGTGCCTGTCAAGACGTCATGGATGCAGAATCTTCCCGGGATGCGGCGTTACTACCGTCTCTATTTTCTGCTCTATCCCCTGGCTCTCCCGTCGCTCGATCTTTCCGGCTACGACCTGGTTCTCTCCAGTTCCTCTGGATATGCCAAAGGAGTACGGACCAATCGCGACGCTATCCACGTTTGCTATTGCCATACGCCCATGCGCTGGGCCTGGAGCTTTGAAAACTACTCCGCTCGCGAAGGGATGGGCGCAGCAAAACGCCTTCTACTTCCGCACCTTGTCCGCGGGCTCCGCCAATGGGACGTGGGTGCCTCCCGCCAACCAGACCACTTCATCGCCAATTCTGAAACTGTGGCTGCGCGCATCCTGCGTGCCTACGGACGTATCGCGGAGGTCATTCACCCTCCAATCGACGTCGAGCGTTTCCGTCCCACGCAGGAACAGGACGATTACTACATCGTGTTAGCGCGGCTGGTCTCCTACAAACGTATCGATCTCGCCGTTCAGGCATGCAACTTGCTGGGACGCCGGCTGCTGGTCATAGGCGACGGGCCCGACCGCGCACGCCTCATGACCAATGCCGGTCCCACCATCTCCTTTCTGGGGCTTCTCTCCAATGCGGCGGTGGAGCACCACGCCGCCCGCTGCCGTGCGCTCATCTTTCCCGGTGAAGAGGACTTTGGCATGGCGCCGCTTGAGGTTGCGGCGGCCGGCCGCCCGACCATCGCCTACCGCGCAGGGGGCGCTGTCGAGACCATCATCGATGGCGTTACCGGTATCTTCTTCGATCGCCAGGAGCCTGAAGACCTGGCCGAAGCCATTGCGCGCTTCGAGCGCATTGAATGGAACCCAGCCGTACTTCGCCGTCACGCCGAAAGCTTCGGCACCGACGTCTTTCAGGCCCGCTTTCGCATCTTCCTCGCCAAGGTCGGAGCGCCGATCCCCGAGGGTGCGCTTCTCCCGTTCAATGCCGCCTCGTGGGCGGCCGCCAATCTGGCAATCGGCCCCAGGCAAGAAGGTATTCCCGCATGACCGTCGCAGCAAACACCTTCGATGCGACCGTGCCAGCGAGCTCAGTTCGAGCCCGACTCCTGCGCGCGGATTCGACCGTGCTCATATGGCTCGCTGCAATCGCCAGCCTTCTTCTCGCGATTGCGCTCTTCGCTGCTGGGCAGGGCGCACTACTGCGCATCGCCATCCCCGCCGGGGCAACGATAACTGCTCTAGCGCTCTACCTTCGCAGGCCTATCGGCTTCATTCACTTCACACTGTGGACATGGTTCTTAACACCGCTCTACGACGCCTGGTGGATTGGCGGTTCGGCTTCGAGGACCACAACATCGTCCTGCTTGCGCCCTTCTCGTTTCCGCCATCGCCGGACTCACCCTTCTGCGCGAACGCCGCCTTGCTGGCCCCGTCCGCCTCGCCCCCTTCTTCCTCTGCATCGCTGGCTATCTTCTACGGATTCGCCGTCGGTCTCCTCCGCTGGCGCCTCCACGCTTCCGACGCCGCGACTCCAGGCGAAATCGTCTACGGACTCTTCGACTGGCTTGCCCCTCTCCTCTTCGGCCTTCATCTTTATCTTCGCTGGCCCATGTACGAGGAGCACAAACGCGCCATCCAGAAGAGTTTTCTCTGGGCCCTCCTCATACTGGGGACCTACGGTGTGTATCAATTCTTTATGGCGCCAGCCTGGGATTGCTATTGGCTTTTGAACGTGATGGATACGAATAACACAAGCTTTGGACGGCCTGAGCCGCTGTCCATTCGGGTATGGAGCACACTCAACGCGCCCGGGCCCTTCGCGGGGGTGTTGCTCATCGGCACGGTCTTTGTGTCCAGGGTCAAATCAACCATTAAATTGCCTTCTCTTCTCGCAGGGTATGCAAGCTTTCTTTTGTGTCTCATAAGGACTGCCTGGCTAAGCTGGCTGATCGCACACGCCATCATCATCGCGCTCGGTGGCTCGCGCCAAGCTCGGCGCGTTCTGCTCGTACTAATCACATGCCTTTGCTGTCTGGGACTTCTCGCATTGCTACCCTCAACTTCAAACACGGTGACTGAACGGCTCAGCACCTTCACCAACATCGGTCAGGATGGCAGTTTCCAGGACAGATCCTACCTTTACAACACACAACTCGCGCCCGCGTTTGAGTCTCCATTTGGTACCGGTCTGGTAAACGACTCGCCCTTCGACAGTGGCATCATCATGTTAGTCACATCATGCGGATGGCTTGGGTCCCTTGCATATATCGCGGGCCTGACGATGATGATTGGAACACCGGACAAGCGATTCTTAGGCGAAGACCCGGATGCTCTAGACAGCTACGCGCTATCAATCGCCGTCGTGGCTCAGCTACTAAGCGGGAACGCGCTAGTTGGCATCGCGGGTACCGTGTTGTGGATCTGCCTTGGCAGTTACTCGAGCGCGGTAATGTTTCGACGTCATTTTACGGCGCAGAGCTCCTCAGCCGACAGAACTGGACGTCGCACCCGTCGGCCTCTCGGCTGCGCTTGTACCGCTGCCTCAAAGATAAAAACTGCGGAGGATACCCTGTGCCGAAGCGGCAAATAGAACTGGATTTCATTCGGGGCATCGCAATCTTGATGGTCCTCGACTTTCACTTCCGTCAACCAGCATCTTTTTTTGGCCGCTAGCTCGGTTAGGGTTCCCACACTTTGGATGGGCCGGCGTCGACCTGTTTTTCATCCTCAGCGGGTTCCTCGTAGGGGGCTTAGTACTGAACGAATGGAAACAAACCGGGTCGTTTGATGGCACGCCGC
>CAVUQE010000026.1:0-82274 GCA_963743365.1 uncultured Acidobacteriaceae bacterium | reverse complement strand
GGTGGGGTGAACATCAAACTCAGCCGTTGCTGGGTGCCCACATCGCCGTGTCCTGGCGTGGAGCATTCAAAGCCCAAATGCCTCCACATATTGCTGTGCTGCGATACCCCGACTGTAGCGCTGCTCAACTAATTGCCGGGCTGCGAGAGCGTAACTCTGGCGCCGTTGTTCACTTTGGAGTAGCCAGTTGAGCTGCTGGCCAAGACTTTGGCTATCGCCCAAGTCGAAGAGTGCTGCCGCTTTGCCCCCGGCGGTGATTTCGCGATGAACCGGCAGATCACTAAAGATGCAAGGGAGGCCATGGGCCATCGCCTCGAGCGAAACCAGGGGCAAACCTTCGGGGCCCAGCGATGGGTTGATAAATATCGTTGAATCTTTGTAGAAGCGGGATGGGTCTGGCTGAAAGCCTGCGAAGTGAACATCCAGTCGATCCGCCAAACCCTCTAACTCGCGCCGATACGAGCCCTCGCCAACCACCAGCAAAGACACATCCGGGATTTCCCGCATGGCCTGCAGAATAAACTGCACTCCCTTGTATTCCTCCAGCCGGCCAACGAAAAGAAGTTGCGGACGCTCGGGAGTAGACAATGAGCAGCTCAAAACTGAGGGAGCTTCGACCCAATTCGCGATGA
Source organism: uncultured Acidobacteriaceae bacterium (assembly GCA_963743365.1). Classification (GTDB taxonomy): domain Bacteria; phylum Acidobacteriota; class Terriglobia; order Terriglobales; family Acidobacteriaceae; genus PALSA-350. The sequence goes on along the minus strand of CAVUQE010000026.1, from coordinate 81,642 downwards.
CTTTCACCTTTTCCTGTGGCAGTACACTACGCGCGATCTCGCCGATCGTTTCCGACACGCAGACGACTCGCGAGGCGAACCGAAGCGAGTGCTTCGAGAGGAGTCTGGGAAAGAAGCGCTCAGGATTCCGAAACCAGGAATATAGTTCCGTTTCAAACGGGATATGCATCGTGAAGATCGTCTTATAGCCGAATAGGCGAAGCGGTCCCAGGAGCAGCGATTCAAAAAATCCGTTCACCTGCACCGTGCGGATCCTGAAACGCACGAGCATGTAGGGGACGACGAAGCAGGCAAGCAAGAGCCGCAGCCCCTTCAACCATTTCGAGCCCAGGATCGGCAAGCAAATCACTTTCATTCCCTGGGCGCGTAATTGCATCGCAAGTTCAGGCAATGAAATTACAGCGTATCCCTGGGCATAGGGACTCAGCATGGCTCCAAGACCCTTTAAGTAGGTCTCGACACCACCATAGTCGGAACCGAGATCGATGAATAGAATCCGTTCTTGTTTCATTCAGGATGGAGCTTGGGTGCCTCTAAGACGCGCTTATCTCACGCTACGAGCACGCCCCATTTAGGGCAATCACACGAAAGTAATAAGGCCGGATAATCAGCGATGAAAATGTTTACTCTACGCGCTACAAAACCGCCAAATGGAATAGCTCAAGGCGACGCTTCATGGTAAAAAGTGTGGATATGGTCGAGACCGTGAGCTCATGGATACTTCCCGAGACTTCGGGATATCACCGCGAGCCTGCGCGGTCCGTCGAGCTTCGTCAGGAAAACTTCGATGCTCAATTTGAATGGCACACGGTCATTTATGACTGCTTTCGCGTGGCAGAAACCCGGGTGATGCTGGTCGCGCCCCCACTCGACAGGTTCGACGGCATTCTTGATTCACTCCAGATTCACGCTCTGCCCACCGGAAACGAATGTCCCTACCAGGTGCATCACAAGTTCACGACTGCCTTTGCCAATCGACGTACAGACAATCTTTGCCGGATACTGGTCGAAGTGCCGAAGGTGGCTACTAGCTTACATCTGCAAACCGTCGCTGGTGCCAAGATCCTCGATGTCAGGCCAAACGCACGTGAAGCCTTCCGCGGCCGCCGCGTGCTATTCACTCTAAGTAAGAATAACCACCCCACTTGGGTTTGCGACTGGATGCGATTTCATCGCGACCTTCACGGAGCGGACGCAGTTCTTCTCTATGACAACGATTCCACCGCTTACACCGCCGAGATGCTCCTTGAGACGATGAACAAAGTCTCCGGCTTCTCTCCCGTATACGTTGTCAGCTGGCCCTTCAAGTATGGACCCCAGGGAGTAGGCCGCGGCACATGGGACTCCTCGTTCAGCCAGTATGGCGCACTCGAAGATGCTCGCTGGCGGTACCTTGCAGATGCCTATGCCGTGCTTAACTGCGATATAGACGAATTAGCTCTTTCTGTCGAGGGCAGCGTATTTGATAAGGCCACCGCATCCACCGATGGTTACGTGAAGTTCTCCGGTAGATGGGTCACGGCAAGAAATGGCAATGAATCAGAAATGATCCCGCGTCACCAGCAGAGCACTCATCAGCAGCTGCCGCAGTGGCGCTGGCAGGGCTTTCGTCCAAGGGATATCAAGTTGTGTCCGGCAAAGTGGGTGGTGGCTCCGGGCCGCTGTCCAGCGGACGCACACTGGAGCATCCATGAAATTGTCGGAATGCGTACTCGCAAAATGAAGTTTGACGATGTTTCTTACCGCCATTTCAGCCGGATCACCACAAACTGGAAAAATAACCGTAGGTCGATAGAGAACTGCGATCCTCTCCGGATGAAGGAAGATACTAGGCTCCAACAAGCCTTTGCCAAGGTCAAATGGGACCGGTAATCACGGGGTAGCGCTTGTGCCTGAAAGAACAACAAGTCCCGGCTACCCCACGTCCGTGTCGGCGAAAAAGGCGGTAAGGCCGATGCAGACTTCTGTACTCTGATTCCAAAGGCAACGGGGCCTCGGCTCACCCTCCAATAACACTAAAGTTTGGTCTTCGACAATGAGATACACGCTTGTGCTCTGTCTTTTCCTCGCTACCATCGCCCGAGCTCAGAGCGGCTTCAACATAGGCGTCTCCGTGCACCTTGCTGCCCATCCAGCCATGCAGCCGGGTCAGTTGAGCCTGATCGGTCAATCAGGAGCTACCTCCATCAGGGATGATGTCAGTTGGGAACATATTGAGATGGAAAAAGGCCATCTGGTCATGCCATCTGAGTTCGACAATCTGGTCGATCAAGCTCTACAAGCGCACCTGCAGCCCCTGCTGATCCTGGATTACGGCAATCGCCTTTACGACTCGGGGGATAAGCCGGCTTCACCCCAGGCCCTGAGTGCCTTTGCCCACTACGCAGCTTTCGTCGTCCTGCACTTCAAGGGCAAAGTACATATGTACGAGATGTGGAACGAATGGAATACGACCACCGGCAACACCCCCGCCGGCACGCCGCAGGATTACGTTCGCTTGCTCAGAGTTGTGTATCCGGCGGTGAAAGCGATCGACCCTTCGGCTGTTCTCATCGCCGGGGCCATCGGCGGCAGAGATCTCAATTGGCTCGCCGCGATGTTATCCGCCGGGGCCATGGGATCCTTCGATGCCCTTTCGATTCACCCATACAATTTCAGCCGCCCGATGCGCACGGGTGACGCATGGGCGCAAGACATGTTGGCAACCGAGGATGTGATTCATCGTTTCAACAGCGGACGCGACATCCCGTTGTACATCACCGAGATGGGATGGCCCACCTATAGCGGGACCGGCGGTATCTCCCAGCAAGAGTCAGCCGCATACCTGGCCCAGATGTTCTTGCTCGCTCGCACCATGAAATTCCTCCGTGGTATCTGGTGGTACGACTTTCGCGATGACGGCTGGGATGAAACCAACAAAGAGAACGACTTTGGCCTTGTTCGTCCGGATCTAACGCCGAAAAGTGCGTATTACGCCCTCCAGACCATTGCGCCCGTAGTAAGGGATGCATTGACCGTTGAAGATCTGTCTGCTGGCAGTCCCACATTACGCGCGCTCAAGTTCCGCTTCGCAGGAAATAATCAGGTGCTTGCCCTGTGGAGTCAAGCCGGATCGATAAGAGTGCACGTAATGGGAAGCACGCACATCCAGGTCCGCAGCACCCAGCGAGGCAACAATGATGCAGATGCAACCGCGCCTGCTGCAAAGGATCGGACAATAGAGATATCCAATACTCCCGTGCTGGTCACCGGAGCGAACCTTGCCGTAAAAGGCGTGAATTAGGCCTTCCTCCCGACCCCAGATGCTTGAAAGCTGGATCGCCCGGGCCAGGTCGGTTGGCTCCTGGCAGTTTAAAGAGATACCGTAATGCCGTCGACGATCGAACCAACCACCGCCGCACAGAAGGCGACACGAATAGTTCCAATACTGTCCTTAGTACCTAAGTTGTATTCTAGGAAGCTGGAACGTAAGTGATACTGAATAGCCTAAGCACTTTAGTAATCGCCGCTCTTGCGTGCTTCCACTGTCTAAATATGAAAATAGCGACTCGAAATCTAAATACAATCTACTCAGCCCCTCTTCAAAAGCGTCATTACATTGCCGCGAAGAACATGTTCACCTTGTATGCTCGTCCGTTCGATGCATACATGCGATATCTTTGCGGCACGGGAGACTACCCTACAGAGATAACGGTAAAGACACCGTCTGGATCGATCGCGCTTACGATTTATTCTACCCATGATCTTCTCACCGTGAATGAGATTTTCTGCAGGGAAGACTACAAGGTGGATGAACGCGACCGGGTTATCGTAGATTTCGGTTCTAACATAGGCATCTCGGCAGCCTACTTCCTTTCCCGCAATTCGAGGAATTTCGCCTATTTGTTCGAGCCAGTCTCGCGTAATGTTCAAAGACTCACGGCTAACCTGAAGGGCTTTGAAGATCGCTATGAATTGTCATCAGTCGCTATAGCTCTAGAAGCCGGAGTCGTTGCTTTCGGATGCGAGAAAACCGGTCGATACGGAGGCATAGGCAAACAGACCGATGATACTATTCAGGTCCAGGCAGTTGCTGCTAACGATGTTCTCGAAGCGATCATAGCCAGGCATAGCCACATTGATATTTTAAAGATCGATATCGAAACCTTAGAAAGGCAAGTCATCGAAAACCTGACACCCGAGTTGGCCGAGCGTATCCTAACATGCTACGTGGAGTACCCCTTTGTGAATAATCCACTTAGTGGAACACACCGGATGGGGCGCTACGGACGAGTCGCGCAGTTTAGATCGCTGAGATATCCTGCGTGATGCTGTCCTCGATGCAAGCAGGCGGTCGGGGATGCGCATTCACGTTGAGTGTACGGCGCTATACATGAGCAGGATTCTGCGCCGAGGTCGTGAGCGCCGCCTCGCGGAAGAAAGCCAGGTTAGACCTAACGGTCGGTAGATCCTAATGCTCTATATTCGCGGTTCACTTTGTCTCTCTTTGGGGCCGATTTTGGTGCCATTTCCGGAGCATTATGTCGAAGACCTCTGCGAACGCGACCGACCGGGTCTCTATCACTGCTGCCTACCCCTATGCGTTTGCTCTGCGCTGTCGTATCTGACGAAGCGGAGGATAGCCACAGCGGTGGCCGCTGCTACTGCCTGAATGCATTGTGGCCTACACTGATTCATAAGCCCGTACGCGTATCCAGTAAACAGGGCCTAGCCGCAAGCCCATAGCACAAAAACGCGATGAACCCGCCACCCAGCTCCATCCTGAATGCAAACCCGTTGCCTTCCCGTGAGTCCTAAGCAGGTACTCGATTCGGCATGCCCGCGAGCTTTCCTTCGAAGGTCTGCGCGGCCGCAGGCGTGGCGAAGAGCTGCGAAACGTCTTGCTCAACAGCCGCGCCGACGCGCGCCAGGAACTGCCGGAAGCGCGCCTGGAAGACCTCGGCACTGAAGCCCTCGGCGTGGCGGCGCAGCACCTTCGCTGACCACTCCTGGCCCTCAAAGCGAACGATCGCTTCGCAAAGATCGTTTACCCCCTGGCGGTCAAAGAAGATGCCGGTGACGCCGTCAAGTATCGTCTCCGCTGCTCCTCCGGCCCGGTAGGCGATGGTGGGCCGGCCAGCCGCAGCAAGTTCGAGTGGCGCCATCCCAAAGTCCTCCTCTCCAGGAAAGAGGAGGGCGCGGCACCGGGCCGCGTAATGTTCCACCTCAGCGTCGGAAAGGCGGCTCAAGAACTGGACCGTTGGTCCGGCCTTGGCCATCAAGCGGTCACGGTCCGGCCCATCCCCAATGATAAGCAGGCGTCGCCCGAGTCTCGAACAGGCTTCGATGGCAAGGTCAATGCGCTTGTACGAGATCAACCGTGCGAGCACCAGGTAGTAGTCCTCTTGCTCCCGCGAGGGTTGAAACCGGTTGACATCGATAGGCGGGTGGATCACCTCGGCCGTCCGGCCATAGGCGCGCAAAATACGCGCCGCTACCGTCTTTCGAATTGGCAACAAAGTGATCAGGGTAGTGCGAGGCGCGCTCGTCCCACCTGCGCAGCGCGCGCATCATAGGCGGCAGAAGAAGACGCCGCACAAGACCGGCGGGCTCTTGTGCGGAGTAACTGGCGAAGCTCCAGGCCCAGCGCATGGGCGTGTGGCAGTAGCAAACGTGAATGGCGTCTCGGCTCGTGCGCACTCCCTTGGCATAGCCGGAGGAACTTGAAACAACCAGGTCGTAGCGCGACAAGTCGAGAGAGCGCACGGCGAATGGGTAAAGGCAGAAAGTAGAGGCGATAGTACCGCTTCATACTTGGCAGATGCTGCATCCATGAGGTCTCAATCTGTCTGCTGGCGAGTCCGGGAGGCAAAAGATCCGGGATCGCTACTGTGGTGTGCAGGGATGCGCTGGGAAGCATGCGCGCGAGTTCCTCGGCGACCCTTTCCGCGCCGCCCATCTGCGTAAAGTAATCATGAACTACCGCAATCTGCATTGATACCTCGAAAATGCTACGAAACTGCGCCGGACCGCTTGAGCATCGCGGGAACGGTTCGGGCAAGAATCTTCAAATCCATCGCCAGCGACCATTCGTCTATGTAAGAGAAGTCGAGTGCCACGCGCTGTTCGAAGCTGAGCGAAGGATCTTCGGCGGCCACCTGCCAGTTCCCAGTCATTCCCGGGCGAACGCTGAAGCGTCGCATGAGCTGTGCCTCTCCGAACCGCGAAACGTCGAGCGCACTCATAGGGCGCGGGCCCACCAGCGACATGTCACCTAACAGGACGTTCCAGAGCACGGGTAACTCGTCGAGCAACGTGCGGCGTAGAAATCGGCCTACCGGCGTTATGTGCGCCTCATCCTGCGGTCCAGGATCCACCCTTTGGTCAGAGGCATTCCGCACCATGCTGCGGAACTTGAACATGCGGAACCGGCGGCGCCCATAACCGTGCCGCTCTTGTACAAAGAAGATCGATCCCGGGCTGGTGAACTTGATAGCCAGCCCGATTGCCAGGAAGACCGGCGCCAGCAATATGATTCCGGCAGCCGCGCCCAGCACATCAAGAATGCGCTTCGCAGTCTCGGCCGTTTCGCGCCGATGGTCTTTGGGCACGAGTTCTACGAAGAGCGCTGCGCGCCGCCGCAGATCTTTTTCCTGAGCTAAGGCAAATACATCGTTCAAGCAAACGACACGCACGCCCGCAGCCTCGGCAATTGATACAGCGCGTTGAGCTAGGTCGTAGCAGGAACGCATGGGGACAGCCACGATGAGTTCGTCGACGATATTTTGCAGAAGATAGCCGGAGAGATCGTCGACATCGCCAATCAGGCGGCTGGCAATATCCGGTGACATCGAATCAGGATGGCGATCGTCGATAAATCCCAAGAGGCGCTTCGTGCGGTGATTCTGAATGCGCAACTCACGCCACGCCTTACTGGCGCGCCGTCCGCTCCCCAGGATAATTACCCGCTCGGGCTCGACGATATGCCAACTCCGATGTTGGCTGAACACCAGCACCCGGCAGGTCTCATAGAGGAAGGTAACCAGCAGAAAGCTTACCAGGATGTCCGGGATCGGCCCACGCGCGTGGCGGCCTTGCAGGTACAAGTCCAGAAGCGCGGTCATGATCGCGCAGGCGGTCACCGCTCGCAGTACCAGGCTGCGCAGTCCATCCAGGTCGCGGCGGTAAAGGCCCAGAACCGTCAAACATTGCTTCCAGAGGATGACGAACACGATGGAGAAAGATGCATTCAGCAGCGTGATGCGAATCATCAGGAACTGTGCAACGCCGGCATGCGGTATGTAGCGCAAATTCACCCAGACGACTGCACCCACTGCGAGCCCGAGCGCGATTAAGCTATCGAGGGCTGCTAACAGTGCAGGCGAATTGCGGAGTCTGGGCATTATCGTCCACGTACAACGAGTTGCAGTAATGCGCGAATAATGACGCAGGATAAGCTAGGCGTCGAAAGATCGATCCCTGCTGAGCTTCGCTTGGAGTTTGGCGATAGCGACACTCCCGTTACCAAGATCACCCTGGACTGTTCCCAAGGTAAGCGGGACATGCTGATTCTTCAATTACACTAAAGTTTCGTAGGCACAGCCAAAGGTAGAGGATATGGCCTGGATGGGGGCGAAACTTTCTTCAAGCTCCCTGGGAATAACGGGCCGGTTAAACTGCCAGCGCTTCGTCCTCGCCGGCACAGAACGATAAGCCGCGCCCGAGGGTACCTTCTGCCGGATTCGTATCTCATACGTAACCGACTTTGCCCTCTTTACTGGGGAATTCTTCACCATCCTTCGGGTAGGATAGGAACACTATAGTTACAAAATAGCCGGAATGGGTGGAGGGAGCCCTGCGCAACCGTCTGCTTGTCGCCACACTGGGTGTTCTGTGTACATTGTCGCCTCTCAATGCACAGCAGCGGGCCAGGCGATCCAATCCTGCTTCCATGCAGAGTTTTCAAATCCCCAGTCACGGAGCGCTACTCAACGCGTTCGTCTATGTCGCTGCGGGCGCCGGTCCGCACCCAGTGGTGGTGCTCCTTCACGGCTTTCCCGGTAACGAGCGCAATCTCGATCTGGCACAGGATATTCGCCGCGCGGGGTGGGATGTACTCTACTTCGACTACCGCGGCTCCTGGGGTTCCACTGGAGACTTCTCCTACTCTCATGGCATTGAAGATACGGCTGCCGCAGTCAGCTATCTACGCTCACCCGCCATAGCGAAGATAATGCGGCTTGATCCCAAGCGCATTGTTCTCATAGGTCACAGCATGGGCGGATTCATGGCCGTGCAAGACGCGGCTGCTGACCGCAGCATCCTGGGGATAGGTCTTATTTCTGCTGCCGATCTTGGAGGCCGCATTCCGCAGCCCCTGCTAAAGGAGCACGAGCACGCAACGATAAAGGCCCTGAGCGCCGCATACGATCGTGAAGGGATGGACCCCATCAATGGCTGCACTCCTGAAGAGCTTGCCCATGACACGCTCGCCAATGCGGCCCAGTGGAGCTTTATGGCTAAAGTCGGCGCACTCAAGAGCCGGCCGGCCTTGATCGTTACCTCGGACGATGCGTATGCGAGAGAAGAAGAAGCCTTCGCGGCTGCCTTGCGCCGTGCGGGAAACAGCCGCGTGGCCACACTGCACCTGCCCACCGATCACGTCTACTCCGATCAGCGCGGTGCTCTTTCAGCCGCGGTTCTCAGGTGGCTTGCGACGGTGGCGCCGCCAGCAGCAGCCTACTAATCCCCACCTACCGGCGGACGGAGTGATGATGGTGGTGATGACGATGATGGTGGTGCGTTTGTGCGAATGCAGAACCCGAAACCATCAGGACCATGGCAAAAAACAAAGCCTTCTTCATGTCCAACATCATAACAACAAAGTAACGGCGCGCATGCCGGCTCGCGTAACTTTTGGGTTACTCACCTACCCCAATGATGTTAGGTCAGGGTCAGGAGAAATCTTCCAATCCGGTCACCACGGGGCTGCGCTTGTGCTTGGTGCGAAAGAAGAAGACCAGGGCAACGAGCAAGTAGACAAAATAGAGATAAGGTAGCCAGGAATAAGGCGGAGCAGGGACTGGATAAAGGGTACCCGCCAGGGCCATGATCATCGAAGCTCCCCCCAGGATAGCGACGATCAGAAGACTCATCGAAAGTGCGCCCTGCCTCTTTAGCTTGAGTGGCAGCGCAATGCAGGTAAGCCCGTAGATCGTGATGAAGCCGTAAACCGCGAAAGACCCAAGCCAGCCGTAGATATCCGTGCCTGAGTATCCAAGCGAAATAAGCATCAGCACTGGAATGCCCACCACTAAGGCGGTTATCAGAACGGCCACATGGGGAGTCTCGTTGCGATGATGGGTCCTGCACATCCGCATAGGAACCAGTCCGTTATGGGCCATGAGCAGGAAGATCCGGGCCGCGGCTGTGATGCAAGCCAGCAAGCAGGCAAACATGCTGATCATCGCGCCGGCGTCAATGATCAAGCCGAGTACCGGCAACGCTGCTTGGTTTGCCAGGACGTGCATTGGCGCATCGGTTTTGTCGAGCGCGAGGCCCGCATTGCGAAAACCAAGCACTTCAGCATACGCAGCCAGGACGAAGAAAAACCCCGGCGCCCAGCGCGCACTGCAAGACTGCGCGTGGTATCGTGCGCAGCGGTTCCTTGGCCTCGTGACCAAGCGCAGTCGCGCTCTCAAAGCCAACAAAACTGAAGATTGCCAGGACGAGCCCCAGCCGGACACCAGCAATCGAGCTGCCCTGCAGACGCAGTTGTGGCCAGTCCACGTGCAGCCCGTTCTTCCACAAGACCAAAACCAACACCGCCACGATACAAGCGGTGGATATGCCTTGTAGCCACAGCATGGCGCGCGCGGAAAGCTTCACATCGCGATATGCCATGGTCGCCGCCCCGAGGACAGATATCAGCACCAGCAGATCGGGCGCGATCGTATGGTTGGTAAAGGACTTCAGCAGGATATTGGAGTACTGAACGAAGCCCCCGACGATCGACGAACCTGTAGCTATATATCCGAGGACGAGGGCCCATGCTGCGACCGCGGCAACCATGGGTGGAAGTGAATCGGTGGCATAGCTGTAAAGAGAGCCGGGTGACGCTGATCGTCGTCCGAGCGCGCCGATGAGCAGAGCTATCAGCGTGATTTGCACTGTCCCGAGCGCGTACGCGGCCCAGGTCCCATTGCCGGCCAAGGCAAAAACCAGGGGAATGGTCAGGACCGGCGAGGTGACCGGCGCGATAGCGGCGACCGATTGGGCCAAAGTCTCCCAGGGCGTAAGAATGTTATGGCGCAGGCCATATTCAATCTTGGAGCCGGATGCAAGGACAGCTGTGGTCTCGGGCGGCAGTGGTGCGTCTCCAGAAAACTGGTTCAAAAGTCTGAGTTTGCGAGCGACGGAAGAAGGGAAGGCCTGCCATAAGTGTGCTGCGAAGGCGAAGGGGAAGTCAAAGGATTTTATTGACGGTGTAGAGTGAGCATATGGCAACGCATCTCGGCCCCAGATTTCCTGTACGTTGCTCTAGAAAGATCCGTGTATGCGGCTTTCTTCACGGAAAGCCGCATGAGGCTCGCTGAACCCAACAAGGTTCACAGGAAATCCGGGTTCGAGCAGGCGCTTAGCCTCTATGATCTCCCCCGGAACGCGACCGTCCAGTTGATCAGCCGTTCCGAAAATGAGACTTACAAGGTCGAAGCTCGCTCCGGCCAGCAGTGGGCCTTGCGCGTCCAACGCCCGGGATATCAGTCGAAAAATACGCTTGCATCGGAGATTGCCTGGCTGGTCGCCCTGCGCCAGGACGGGGTGGTCGCGACGCCGGTTCCCATTGCCGGGCTCAACGGGGAATGGATCCAGGTCGCACAGGTACGCGACGCAGGAGCGCAGGGCCCCCCCGACGCCCGCAACATGGTCCTCTTTGCCTGGGAAGAAGGCCGCCAACCCGCAATCGAAATGGACTTGCGCCGATGCTTTAAGAGCCTGGGAGCCATCACCGCGAAGATGCACGCGCACAGCAGCGCATGGCAGCGGCCCGAAGGTTTTGAACGATTCACATGGGACTTTGAAGCTGCCTTGGGTGAGTCTCCGCGCTGGGGCCGCTGGCGCGACGGTCTGGGCATGGACGCCAATAAGCTCGATCTCTTTGGCCGCACTGCAAACCTCATCCGGGATCGCCTTGCCCGTTACGGCAGAGGTCCGGATCGCTTCGGTCTAGCCCATTGTGATCTGCGGCTGGCCAATCTGCTGGTGCACGAAGACGAGGTGAAAGTGATCGACTTCGATGACTGCGGCTTCAGCTGGTACATGTACGACGCTGCTACGCTCTTATCGTTTTACGAGCACTTGCCTGGCGCGGCCGGCCTGGTCGAGTTCTGGCTGGAAGGCTACCGAACGGTGAGAACGCTAGCCAAGGCTGAAGAAGAAGAGATTCCAACCTTTGTCATGTTGCGCCGGCTGCTGCTCGTGGCGTGGGTCGGCTCCCATGCGGAAACCGATCTTGCCCGTTCCCTGGGTGTGCCCTACACGGATCAGACAGTAGGTCTTTGCTCCGCCTACCTCAGGCGTTTCGGCTAGAGCAGTTTCGCAATTGGTGCAGACTGAAGCAATTGCGAAACTAGCTCTGAGGCCGCTCACCCCAGACGAACCATGATCTTGGAAAACCCGCTCGGATGATCGCTCCAGCGCTTAATCATCGCCGGCGCCTCCTCCAGCGGGACAATGGCGCTCACCGCCTCGTCTACTGGGAAGCGATGCTCTTCAAGCATGCGTATCACTTCGCGAAAATCCTCAGGCAGGGCATTGCGTGAGCCCAGAATGTCGATCTCCTTCTGGACGAACCACTTGGTTTCGTAAGCCACCGGTTCCTTGGCGTAGCCGATGTAAACCACGCGGCCGGTAAATGCCACTTCATCGACGGCACTGCGAAAGGTTTGCGGCAGCCCGATCGCTTCAATAATCACGTCCGGCCCCCGGCCGCCGGTGAGTTCGAGCAGACGTTCGTGCAAAGGCTCCTTCGATGTGTTGATGGCGTGGGTAGCGCCGGCGCGCAGAGCCAGGGCAAGTTTTGCATCCTCGAGATCGACGGCAATCGTCTTGGCTCCACGAAAACCAGAGGCGGCCACAGCTCCGAGCCCTACTCCGCCACAACCGAAGATCGCGACCGTGTCCTGTGCTGTGACGCGTCCCCGGCCCACTGCGTGCAGGCCAACGGTCAAAGGCTCGACCAGGCAAAGTTCCTTGATGGTGAGGTGGGCGGGGTACAGCTTCTCCGCCGGCACGGCGATATATTCCGTCATAGCTCCATTGCGTTGCACGCCCAGCGTTTCGTTGAACTGGCAGGCGTTAGGACGATTTCTGAGGCAAGAGGGACACCGGCCGCAACCAAAATAGGGTGAAAGGGTGACGTCCATTCCCGCGGCAAGTTCCGGATGCGCCTTGCTCGGTTCGGCAATCGTAGCCGCAACTTCGTGGCCCGGGATACGAGGAAAACTCACCATCGGATTCCTGCCCCGGTAAGAATTCAGGTCGGTCCCGCAAAGGCCAATCATGCGCACCTTGAGCAGCACATCGTCATTGGTCGCGACCGCATCCGCAACTGTTTCGATTGCAACCTCGCCGGGTTCCTTCATCACGAATGCTTTCATATGTCTTAACCTACCTGTGTAGACCTGTTTGCCAAATACAACCAAGCCGTCATCCAGCCTGGAGTAGCAGCTCTCTACCTTCTGTACTCGCGACCAACGACGCGAGGGGCGCCCCGGCCGGGATGACAAATTCTATAGCAGGGTCGAGTGTTTATCACTGAAGCTCTTGCGGATACAGCAGAATCTGTCATCCCGACCGGAGCGAAGCGTAGTGGAGGGACCTGCGGTTTCTTTCCGGTCTCCATGGCCCTCAATCTTGATTTTCAGCGCGCCCCGAAGGCCATACATAGTTAAACACCGGCGCCAGAATAGCCTCGACCTGACGTAAAAGCTCTGGGTCGCTGGAGCTGCGCAGCAGTTCCAGGCTAGCTTCCACCTGGCGGGTGTTTGCCATACCTACGAGCGTGCTCGAGACATAGGGGTGGGCCAGGCTGAAGCGCATGGCCAAGCCAGCTATATCCGCTCCATGATTGCGGCAAAATTCGGCCGCCTTTTTTCCTGCGTCCCGCACTGCCTGGGGCGCCGGATGCCACTCCGCGGGCCCATTTTCGGTCAGTATGCCCATGTGCAGAGCAGCCGCATTGATGAGCCCGATACCACGCTCCCGGGCGAAGGCGGTCAACACCTCATCCATATCCGTGTTCATGAGGTTGTAGTGGCAATAGGTAAGGATGCTGTCGACTGGCGCCCCCTCGGCAATGCGCCTCAGGAGCTTTGGAGGGTATCCCGTGATGCCGATGTAGCGCGCTTTGCCTTGTTGCTGCAGTCGCCGCAAGGCGGGAAGGGTCTCGTCAATAACTTGTCGCGCGTCGCCAAATTCGAGATCATGCACCTGAAGCAAGTCGACATAGTCGGTATGCAACCGTCGCAGTGACTCATCGATGCTTGCGGTCACACGCTTCGCGGAAAAATCGAACTCGTCCATTCCGTAGCGTCCGCACTTGGTGGCCAGAATCACGCGTTCGCGCCTGCCCACCAGTGCTGCGCCGAGTCTCGTTTCCGCCAGCGTAATCCCGTAGTAGGGTGAAGTATCAAAAAAGTTGATGCCGCTGTCCACCGCCAGGTGTACAGCCCTCATTCCTTCGCCGGGGTCGAAGTTGCCGAACACGCCCCCCAGCGCGGCGCCGCCAAAGCCAATCAACGATAGGTTGAGGTCTGTCTTTCCGAGTTTTCTGTAGTCCATCGTATCGGCCCTGGTATGCAAGTTGATTGCGATTCCGCGCTACTGGTTGACTCCACTCGCCAGAAAACCGCCGTCGACCACCAGGATCTCGCCGGATACAAAGGATGCGGCATCCGAAGCCAGGTACACGGCCGCGCCCACCAACTCTTCCGTCTTGCCGAAGCGGCCAATCGGGGTACGCAACTTGAATTCCCGTCCACGCTCCGTACTGTCCAAAAGATTTGCGTTTAGATCGGTGCGGAACACGCCGGGTGCAATGGCGTTCACCAGCACTCCATGCCGGGACCACTCCACGGCGAGCGCTTTGGTCAGCGCCCCAACCGCGGCCTTACTGGCGCAGTATGCGGCCACTTCGAAAAGCCCCACGTAAGTGGAGAGCGATGCAATATTGATAATGCGTCCGGAGCCGCGGGCGAGCATCGATTTCCCAAAGACCTGGCAACCACGCAGCGTGCCCGTCAGATTGGTGTCAATGATGCGGTCCCAATCCTCTTCCGGAAAGTCGAGCGTGGGCGCCCGCTTGGTGATGCCGGCACAATTGATCAGAATGTCCACTTGGCCAAACTTATTCAGGACGTCGTCGCGCAACACTTCGAGCGTAGCTCGATCGTGCACGTCTGAGATTCGGCGCAATGTCTTTTGCCCCTTGGCCTCGATCTCTGCCGCCACTTGATCTACTTGTTCCGCTCGCCTTGACGAGGCGACCACATGCGCGCCGGCATCCGCCAGCCCCAGGGAAAGAGCATGCCCGATGCCGGTAGTACCGCCGACAACGACGGCGGTTTTGCCCTGCAAATCGAAAAGGGAAGAACTCATGAAGGGACTGTTTCTCTCCGACGAGATAGGTTCTTGCTGGTTTGACCGTCGATACAGTAAGCGCTACATTGAGTCTATATCAGAGCGCCTTAACCTGGAGACCGCGGAGTAAGCGACATCCACGCCAGAGTGCCCGCGAGATGAAATGGCTGCCGAAAAAATACTCCGGATCGACCCCAAAGACAACGTCCTCGTCGCCCTAACGCAACTCCCCGCCGCGGAAGCGATCACCTTCGCAGGGGAGCAGTATGTCCCACTATCTGAGATACCAGCCAAGCAAAAATTCGCCATGCGTGATCTTGCCCAAGGCGACGAAGTCATCATGTATGGCGGAATCGTCGGCATCGTGCGCCAGGCAATCCCCCGTGGAGGGCTGCTTAGCACGCGTAACGTGCAGCATGACGCCTCCGGCTTTGGACCCAAGGTCGGTGATTATGCCTGGTCTGCGCCTCGCGTCTCGCATTATTCCGAGCGCACATTCGCCGGTTACCATCGTGCGGATGGCCAGGTCGGGACGCGCAATTACTGGCTGGTCATTCCCCTGGTCTTTTGCGAAAACCGCAATGTAGAAGCCCTCCGCGATGCCTTTGAGGAAGAGCTTGGTTACGGGCGCCCCAAACTTTACCGCCAGCAAGTACGGCAATTGATCGAGCAACACAACCAGGCGTTGCAAGCGACAAAGCGCGACGATCTTACGCTGGGGCGACAAGAGCAGGTCTTTCCCAATGTCGACGGAGTAAGGTTCCTGGTGCATGAGGGCGGCTGTGGCGGAACCCGCCAGGATTCCAAAGCGCTCTGTGGCCTGCTCGCCGGCTACATTCATCATCCCAATGTTGCTGGCGCGACGGTGCTGAGTCTTGGCTGCCAGAACGCCCAGCCGTCCATCCTCATGGACGCGCTTCGTGAGCGCGACCCGGCTTTGCATAAGCCGGTCCTGATGTTTGAACAGCAGAAGTCCGGTCTTGAATCGGCCATGCTCTCTGATGCCATTCGCGCCACCTTCGAAGGTCTCATTGAAGCCAATCGTCTTACCCGAAAACCCGCTCCTCTCAGCAAGCTCACCGTAGGTTTGAAGTGCGGGGGGTCCGATGGATTTTCCGGCATCTCGGCTAATCCTGCCATCGGGTATGTCTCCGACCTGTTGGCCGCGTTGGGCGGAAAATCCATCTTGTCGGAGTTTCCCGAACTCTGTGGGGTGGAGCAGAGTCTCATCAACCGCTGTGTGGATGCGAACCGCGCCGACCGTTTCATTCAACTGATGCGCGACTATGCAGCGCGGGCAAAGGCTGTCCACTCGGGCTTCGAAATGAACCCTTCTCCTGGAAATATCAAGGACGGGTTGATTACCGATGCGATGAAATCCGCCGGCGCAGCCAGGAAGGGCGGCACTTCTCCCGTCTGCGAAGTCTTGGACTATCCCGAATATGACAACACGCCGGGCCTGGCGCTGCTGTGCACTCCAGGCAATGACGTCGAATGCGTAACCGCGCAAGTTGGCGCGGGCGCTAATATCGTTCTCTTCACCACCGGCTTGGGCACGCCCACCGGCAATCCCATCGCGCCGGTGATTAAGATCTCCACCAACTCGAGTCTTGCCGAACGCATGGCAGACATCATCGATATCGACACGGGAGCCGTGATTCGCGGCGAGGCTACGATCGAGCGAGTTGGCGAATCCATTCTGGATCTGATCATTGACGTTTCCAGCGGAAAAACACGAACCAAGGCCGAGCAACTCGATCAGAACGATTTCATTCCCTGGAAGCGCGGCGTGTCTCTCTAGAACGAAACCAGAGTTAGGAAATCTTAGCCTACCGAGAGGAGGTCTTGCGTGCTTAAGACAGGCATTCTCAATCCAGCGATAAACTCCCTCCTCAGCCGCATTCGGCATACCAATACGCTGGTCATCGCCGACCGGGGATTTCCATTCTGGCCAGAAATCGAAACCGTCGACATTTCCTTAACCGACAATATCCCGCGAGTCCTCGACGTACTCAACGCTATCAGAAAGAATTTTGTCGTAGGGCAAGCCTTCATGGCCGAGGAGTTTCTCAGCGTAAACCAGCCTGAAACGCGGGATGCATTTGCGGCAGCGCTGAAAGGCGTGCCCATTCTTTATGAGCCGCATGTGGTCTTCAAGAAGCGCGTGCCGCATGCCATCGGCCTCATCCGCACAAGCGACACCGTAAGCTACGCAAACCTCATCATCGAGTCTGCCTGACGCGCAAATCGACAAGGAGAGCTTTCTTTGACCCCGAAGCTGGAGCGACGAATAGCAGTGGTCACGGGAGCCGGTTCAGGAATTGGGCGCGCTGTGGTGAACGCTTTTAGCGCGGAAGGGGCGCGTGTTGTACTTGTGGATATCGATGGCGCTAAAGCAGAGGTCGCAGCCGCGGCCATCTCTTCGCAGGGCGGCGACGCGCGCGCCTTCAAGGCAGACGTAGCCGATCCCACATCAGTCGACAATCTTAAGGCCTTCGTACGCAGTGAGCTTGGATCTTTGAATATCCTAGTGAATAACGCCGCAATCCAGGTCAACAAGAAAATCGAGGACACAACACCGGAAGAATGGAACCGGCAGATGGCCATCAACGTGGGCGGCGTCTTCTTGTGCTCGCGCGCATTCATGCCCGACTTGCGCCAGACACGCGGCGTGATCCTGAACATGTCATCGGTCAACGGCTTCTTCGTCGAACCCTCGTGTGCCGGATACTGTGCCACCAAGGGAGCAATTCTGGCGTTCACCAAAGCCGTCGCCATTGATCACGGGAAAGAAGGGATACGGGTTCACGCCATTTGTCCCGGCTATATCAACGCAGGACTAGCCGAAGGATACTTCGAGTCGCAGCCCGATCCGCGTAAAGCTCGGGAAGAAGCGGGCGCTCTGCATGCGTTAGGAAGAATTGGACAACCGGACGAAGTAGCACGAGCGGCTGTTTTCCTGGCCAGCGATGACGCCTCATTTATGACTGGCTCAGCCCTGATCGTAGATGGTGGCTTCAGCGCCGGCCTCCCTCCAAGATAGGGCGACGGGAACAGCGAATGTGATGGTAGGAATATTTGCGATGCGGGCAGAAAAATCGCAGATTCCTTCAGTACGCTACCCCGGATTTCTACGCAGGCTTGCGGCTCAACGCGCGTCGCAAAACAAGTTCGAGCGCTTGCTTCTGCTGTTCATATTCTGAGTCCGTTAGTTTGCCCTGGAGATGGTCCGTCTCCAGAGTAAAGAGCTCTTCCTTGAGCGCACCCAAAAGTCCGCCCGGCGTCTGAACCACCGGGACCGGAGCGCCACCGGCAGCAGCGACCTCTATCGTAGCGGCATCTCCGGGACGGCGCAGCAGAACCCCCGCACCCACTGCAAATACCAGGGTGATCGCCCCCAGAATCCACCACTTGTACTTGTTGAGGGGATCAGGAGTATCGATAGGCACGCCAAGGCCACCGCCGGGCCGGGTGTCATTTGCCGCCGCACTGCCTCCGGCATCAGCGGCCCCTCCGCCGTCATTGCCCTGGTTCTCCGCCTGCGTATCACGTGGCATGGCGCCGGAGCCGGACACCGTGAAGGCGAATGGTCGTGAGGGGGAGCCCCCGCGGGCCAGCATGGTGAGTGCGCCAGGAGTCTCGTTCAGCGACTCGAAGGATACGCCCGTCCCTGGTTTAAAGCTCATGCTCTTAGGCATCATCACCACGAAGCTATCTGTAGGTGTGGCGAAACGCTGGTCGAAGGCGAGGCTGCCTGAGTAGGGCAGGTGATAGCTCAATTGAAACTGGGTGACGCCCGGGCGCAGGGGGAAGAGAAACGCATAGTGGCCCTTGTCGCCCAAAGGAACAGGCGAGGACTGCACCGGCATTCCGCCCGGGGCCATCGCGGCCGAGCCCTCGATTTGCGCATCCGGCGGCAGATAGAAATCATAGGAGTGATTGCTGAACTGCGTGCGCGGGGGATTGGAGTCGTTCTTGATAAAAAAGCTCTGGGTCACGCGCAGCCCCTGCGCGTCGGTCTCAACGCGCATTACGTTGGCGACCGTGCTCACGCCCGCGACCACGGCCGCGACATCGTACACCTGCACATTCACATTAGGCGTATTGGGTGGCGCGGGCTGGAAATATGCGGCGCCTTGATGATCGACGCGGATGAGATGCATTCCCGGGTCCGGCGCATCGATCGAATAATGGCCTTGGGCATCGGTCTTGGTATGCGCAATCTCCTGCATGCGCTGATCGAGTGCGATCAGCACCACCGCATCTCCGGCCGCCGGCGTGTGCGTCGTACCGTTCGTTACGGTACCCGTAATGGTGGCCGCGGAGGCGGAAATTCCGGCGGCGAATACAAGCATTGCGCAGAACGCAAACGTTCTGCGCGGCATAGGGTTCGGTCTCATATTCATCTTTCTGTAGCAGCGCAGAGAATCACTTTAGGAATGTAGCGCGACCTTCAGTTCCAACTGGTCGATTTCCGCAAGCACCGCGGCGGTTTCGTTCTCCAAAGCAGCGCGCTGCGCCGCGTAATCTTCAGCGGTATATTTTCCCGCGCTGTATTCGAAGTTGAGGTCGCGAAGATTCTCGTAAAGAACGTCCTTCTGCTCGCGCAGAAAGTCGAGACGCGTTTTTGGAATCTGCTTCGCCGTATGCCGTTGGGGATAGAAGACAAAGGCAAAGATCGCCAGTAGGAGCACGCCGCAAGCAATGGTGCTCATATCTGCGTCTCCCTGCGTATGCGGTCACGGGTAGCGGCAAAGCCGGGCGTAGCCGGTTCTGGAGGAGTGGGCACAGTATGCAGCTTCCAGTTGCGCACGAGGAGCAAAACGGCGGCGATGCCAAGAAAGAGCACCAGCGGCGGCATGATCCACGCGAGATGATTAAACCGCGTGAACCTGGGCGCGGCGATGATCACCGGTCCATATTCAGCCTGGAACTGATGCAAGATGGCGTCATCGCTATCGCCCTTGGCAATTGCCGCCGAAAGTTCTGCGAGCATGCCCGGCGAAGACGGACAGCCCACATGGTTGCATTCGCCCAGCAGCTGATTGCAGCCGCAGCCACACATCAATTCATGGCTATCTTTGTAGTACCGGGCAGAGGAATCAGTCGCGCCCGCCGTGACCACAATCAGGATGCACAGCAAGGCGAGCTGCGAGGCTCGGGTGAGAACACTACGGGACTTCAATCGTGACCTCTGCCGGCGATCGCAACTTCCGGCTCATCCGCCAGTCGCGGGGTGGGCGGCTTGACGCCCTCGCTCAGTCCACGGGTGCGGTTGGCAGCTAACGCCGCGCTAAGGTTGGGCGCAAGCGCCACCAGAGTGCCAAGCGCTACCACCACAACCCCAATCCAGATCCAGGCCATGAGCGGGTTAAGAAAAGCCTTGATAATCGGCAAGCCGTTGTCGGGGTTCTTCCCGGCATAGATGACATATAGATCCCAGGCCAACGTCGAGTGGTTGGCAACCCTGGTTTCAGGTTGCTGCGACGCGGCGTAGAAGCGCTTCTCTGGCGCCAGCTGGGTGATCTTCTTGTTGCCGCGATAGACGTCCAGCAAGGCGAACTCGGTGTCGTAATTCAGGTTCGAATCATCGGTAAAGCTCTCGCATACGATCCGGTAGGGCCCAATGGTCATGCTTTGACCATCGTTCATCTCCTGCTCGTGGCTTTGTTTGAAGGCGCCTCCGGCAATGCCAATAAAGATGACGACCACGCCAAAGTGCACCAGGTATCCGCCGTAGCGGCGCGTATTGCGGCGCGTCAGCTGCACCATGGAAGCGAAAATGTTTTGCCCGGTGTGCTTGCGGATGACATTGGCGCCGCGCAGAAACTCCGAAGAAATAGCGGTGACAACGCCCGCCCCCAGGGAAAAGGCAACCAGGGAATAGAAAGTCGCCTGATCATTCCAGGGACGCAGTCCAACAGCCATTAAGACAATCGCAGTAACCGCAATGGCCACACCCGGCAGAATAAAGTTGCGCCGGATGCTCTTGAAGGATGCGCTGCGCCAGGCCAGCAGTGGGCCGATACCGGTCAGGAAGAGGAGAAAGAGCCCGATGGGGAGGGCCACGCGGTTAAAGAACGGCGCGCCGACCGTGACCTTGTTGCCCTGCACGTATTCCGAAATGATGGGGAATAGCGTGCCCCATAGGATCGTGAAGCAGGCTGCGAGGAGAACCAGGTTATTGAAGAGGAAGCTCGACTCCCGCGAAACCAGCGATTCCAGCTTGTGCTCCGACTTCAGGTGATCTCGCTGCCGCAAGTAAGTGAACAGGCAGATGGAGAGCACAATGACGAGAAACGCGGTGAACCAGCTCCCGATAGATGACTGGGCAAAAGCGTGCACAGAGCTGACCAGCCCGGAACGCGTCAGATCGGTTCCCAGGATGCACAGCATGAAAGTGCTGAAGATCAGCCAGACATTCCAGCTCTTCATCATGCCGCGCTTTTCCTGCATCATGACGGAGTGCAGGAAAGCGGTCCCAGTGAGCCAAGGCATCAGCGAGGCGTTCTCCACCGGGTCCCAGCCCCAGTAGCCCCCCCACCCCAGTACGGAGTATGCCCAGTGCGCGCCCAGAAAGATGCCGCAGGTGAGAAAAAGCCAGGTCACCATGGTCCAGCGGCGTGTGATGTGAATCCACTTCTCTCCCGGGTAGCGCATCATGAGTGCGCCGAGAGCAAATGCGAACGGCACGCTGAAGCCCACGTATCCCAGGTAAAGCATCGGCGGATGAATCACCATCTCCGGATACTGCAGCAGGGGATTCAGTCCAAACCCGTCGGCTGGCGCCTGGCCCTGTACCAGGGCAAACGGAGGCGCGGCAAAATTCAGCAACAGCAGGAAAAAGATCTGAATGCCGGCCAGGATGGTGGAAGCGTAAGCGGTAAGGGTTACGTCGACCTTATGGCGAAGCCGGAGCACGAAGCCGTAGGCGGTCAGCAACCAGGCCCAGAGTAGCAGCGACCCCTCCTGGCCAGACCATAGCGCGGCAAACTTGTAGGGACCGGGCAGGGCTCGGTTCGAATGATGAAGGATGTACGAGACAGAGAAGTCGTTGGCAAAGGCGGTGTAGACCAGGGCGAAGGCTGCGCAGGTGACGGCAAAGAAGCTGCCGATGCCCGCCCGCCGGGCCGTTTCCGCCAGCCTGTCAGGAGCCATCCGGCCGCGGTATCCAGTTGCCAGTTGCCGCAGCGCAATTCCGCCGGCTAATAGTGTGTAGCCGCTCAGAACAAGAGCAAGCAGGAGAGAAAAACTTCCAAATTCCGGCATGAGAAGGTCACAAGCCCTTCCAGATTGTCGCAGAGGCAGATAGGGAACGGCAATGCCGGTAAAGCGATCGGCTGAATTGAATCCCTCAATCCCACCGATTTTTATTCCCCACAATGGTCGGGGGAAAGACGTTCACCAAGACGAAGGGGTTAGGCGGAACGCCGCATGCAGTTGCCGAGCAGCTCCTGAACCAACCGAATCAGGCTATCGGGATCGAACGGCTTGAGCCGAAAGACCACGTTCAGCCCCTCGTATGCCGATTCGGCATCGGGTAGCCCGCTGAGCACGATGACGGGCAGCGTGAAGCCGCGCCGTCGAACCTCAGCCACGAACGCCGGTCCACTCATGACCGGCATCAGATGGTCGGTAACGATTAAACCGATGGAGTTTTCCGGATCGTTAAGCAGTTCCAGCGCCCGCTCCCCTTCAAGAGCGATGCAGACCTCGCGGCCAGACACCTCCAGGATAGCCCTGCGGGTGGCCGATTGTATGTGATTGTCATCCACCAGCAGTATGCGCGAAGTCATTCCCAAGGAGCCCAATTCGCCTCCCGAGCATGGATGAAAGCTTGATGAAAACGGTTGCCTGGATTGCACTTTTTTTGAACAGAAGTCTTTTAAACCGGACCAAAGTGAAAGTGAAGCTCCTGTACGCTGGCGATCGGGGTACCGTCCTTGGTGGCCGGACGAAAGGTCCAGGTCTTGAGAGTGCCAATCACACTGGACTCAATGCCGTAACCAAGAGTACGCAAAACCGCAAGATTGGCAACTTTGCCGCTGGGGTCGATGGTTACATCGACTACCACGTCGCCCTGCACCCCATGGGGAAGTACGGAGAGATCGGGCGCCGGGCTGGGAGAGTAGGTGGTGAGAGCTATTTGGATCGAGCCATCACCCCAGGAATCGGAGCCGGCTGTCGAATCCGGCGTAGCGGACGCCGGTGCCGGCGTAGTTGGGGAGGGTGCCGCCTCGGTGACGGTAAGGTGCGGGAGTGGTGGCGGATGGATCGTGGCAGCTTGCGGCATAGAGTCCGCAAGTGCCGGAGCGGGTGTGAGTTCCGGAGCCGCTTGTGGACGCGGTTTGATCCGGGGCTTGGGATGAACCGCTGGCGCGGGGGCCCGGCCGGGCAAGTACGCGATCTCAACATGGGTCCCGAGCGCGGTCCCGGGCAGTGTGAAAACGTGCACCGGATGCAGCCGCATGGAGAAGACAAACAGGCCGATCACCACAGCATGCGCAGCCACCGACACCCAGGTAGATCTAAGGGGACTGCGCCGGATTGGAAGCGGAGAAAACATGCACGAATGCCCACCATTTTAATTGTGACAGCCAACCATGGGGAGGCCATGAATCTGAATAACTAACCACCGTGGCTCCCCCCACGCTGTCCACAGGCTAAAGTCCGTCGTTCGGCTTCACCAGACTTTTTCCGTGAGGGCGTTTATAGGTTGCGCACCAAAAGTAACCGCGAAACGATAACCGACGACTGGAGAAAACAGTTTTTGTGGCTGGAACGGATTCTGCAACGCGCCCTACCCTGTTAGCAGTTGATATCGGCAGCAGGCAGGTTCTCGACGCCAGCTTGCTAGCCGGCAGTTGCCTGGAGTTGGGGCCTAAGCGCGAGCGAAGGACAGTTTTACCGCTGTCCGGTGTCACACCCGATCCCTGTCCCAAAATAAGGAAGTTCCAGCATCCCGCCGCGGCGGGATTTTTTATTCCACCCACTGCGCCCCTGGGCGCAGCGGAAACCCCTGTCCCTAACCTCTCTCACATGCAAGGAGACACTTATGCCCGAAGATAAAGTCAGCGATCCCATCACCGGCCAGCAAATAGCCTTCGCCCACCTGGTCCTCTCTGGCGCCATGACCGACCGTCAAGCCGCCGAAGCCGTCGGCCTCGACCCCGACTCCGCCGCCTCCACCAAAGCCAAGCCCTCTGTCCATGCCTACATGCTCGGGCACCGCGCCGCCCTGCAGCACCAACTCCTCCAGCAAGAAGCCAAGGGACAGCACCGCCCGAAACTGGATCGCGAACACGTCCTGGACCGCCTCTGGGAAATCTCCCACCTCAGCCCCGAAACAACCCGAGGCAGCGTTACCGGCCAGGTCAAAGCCCTCTCCATCATCGTGGCCATGGAAAACTTCATTCCCAACCGTCACTCCGCCGCCGTGGAGAAGACCTCGGCCCCCGCACCCGCCCCGGAAATCTATCAATCCGCCTGGCTTCGCCAGCAGAAGGCCGAAACCAATGACCACCAGCCAAACCCAGCCCCTGCCCAGAAAGAGTCGGCGGGAGAGGAGGTCCCGGAACCCAGCCCAAGCCGGTCCCCCGTCGTCACTCCCTCTAATCCTCCGGAAGCACCGCCAGTAGCCCCTAATGTCCCCGAGTTTGTTTTCGTTCCTGACCTGCGAGTGCCTTTCTCTATCAAAAAGAACCCCTTTGCCCCCCGCCGCCGCTAAGTCAAAATCGTCAAAAAGGACCTAAAAATATCAAATTTTAAAAATGGCTGCCAGCTAAAAGCCAATTAGGAAAAGTCTGCCCTTCGTACGGCTCCTTTCCGCCAGTTCTCACACAGACTCGTGAGGGCTGGGTACCCATGATGACGATGGCGAGCGCCGTAGGCGCGGCACTCCTACATCAGTACAACCCCTCGGAACCGCGTTCTGGCACGCGCGGATAGGTTCCTCCTGCAATGACACACTCTCCGTAGGGACGGCTAAAATATCCCAGGACGGTTAGTCCTGGGCGGCATCAGCGATCGTGCGCTCTCACGCAAATCCGTGGCCGCGATGGCCTTGCCTCATCAGTCGTGGGGAGGTAGCGGATCCGGCATGCTCACAATGCCGACCTTGCCTTGATCGTCGCGATCCAGGACCGGCGCGTATACGCCCAGCAAACGCCGGGTCCACCAGTCGCCGGTCGCGCGTTTTTGCGCTATCGAAGTAAACCAGTATTGCCATAGAACAGCACGAACGAAGCGGGGAGGCCCATTGGCGAAGGGATTACTCGCAAACAGCGCCAGTACGTCCGGGTCATTGGCCAGCAGGCGCTCTTCGGTTCGCGGAACCAGGGGGTTTTGCTGCCACGAACCCAGCGAGGCAAACCATAGATTCCACTCAAAGCGCGGCTGATACGGTGCATAGATGCCGGGTGCCCGATTCAGCGCCTGGGGCTTGAAGCGGAAGGGATAGGCAACCCAGTCCTGCCCGTCGTTAGAGCCCTGAAACTCGATCTCATAGCGGCCTCGTGTCATCACGGCGAACAGACCGTATTGATTGGCGATGCGAAAGGGCTCCAGCATTGTTACCGGCTGCATCGGCAGGGGCAATCGCCCGAAGACCATCGAAATGAGTTCCACCGTTGTTACATAGCCAACCAGCGAGAGCAACACCGTGCTGGTCGCAAGTCCGAGATCATTCAGCACGCGGCGAGCCGCGTGCTTTCTCTCCGTGCCCGCTTCCAAATCGCCCTGTGGTTCAACTTTCGCCTTTACCCACCGCTGAAAGAAGCGGTCATCCAATAACAGGAAACCAAGGGTCAGAACAAGGTAGTTAAGGAAGGTGTAATTAGCAGTGAAAATCACACCGATTTCCCACGGGGTGACGATCAGAAAGCAGACAATGCGCCAGCGGCGGGGAAGAAAGAGCATCCAGACAATAGCCAGTTCCATCGCCAACGTGGAAAAGGCGGTCGCCACATGGAACCAGTGCGGCAGGTGCTGGATGTACCAGCCGATCCAGGTCGGCAGGGGACCGTTTTGGTAGTACTCGTCCATTGCCGTCAGATGGCGCCATTCCTGGTCACCGCTAAGTAGCTTTACCAGGCCCGATTCGAAGTAAATGCGGAACCACTCCCACTGCAGCAGAAACAGGCTGGCCCGTGAAGGCGGATGGTTATAACCCAATCCCGGCCGCCAGCCGGACGGGGCAAAGAAGAGCGCCAGGAACCCTGCTTCCAGAAGCATGCCGTCGGACTGGTAGCCGGAGAAATCCTGCGCCGCCGCTACGAAGGAAAGAAAACAGGCAAAGCAGATCAGCAGCATGGCTCGAGGCCAAACGTTGGCGGTCACCAACAGCGACGCAGCCAGGCCCACCCAACACATCGCCATGAGGGCATGCGAGCCGCTGCCGGCCCACAGGAGTGTGGGTGCGAACCACAAGCGTGTCCAGGGCCCAAACGACTGCGCAACGGCTGCCAGGTATCTCCCTGCGGGAAGAATGCCCTCCGGCCCCATCAGGCCGCGGATTTGAAAGAGGAGAGAAACAAACGCAGAACAGTAGATCAATCCCAGCGCACGCAGCACAATCCATCGCGGGATCAACCGGTCCGCTGCGCCCTGCCGGGAGCTGAACAGCCAGAGGAAAGTGTCCTTCACGGCGATGCTGGCATTTTATGCCGAAAATAAGAAGGCGCATCCCAGACGGATGCGCCTTCCGTTTTAGGTGCACTTTCCAGCACCTTTCCCCTATGGGGAGAACGTCGATTTCGATTGGCTGTCTTGGCTAGCTGCCCTGGTGTACCACCACAACCTTCTTGCGCTTGGCTTTGGGTTTGGGGGGCGGGGGTGGCGCAATGGCGGCAACAGCAGGTGTAGTGCTTGCCACGAGCCACGTTTG
Source organism: uncultured Acidobacteriaceae bacterium (assembly GCA_963743365.1). Classification (GTDB taxonomy): domain Bacteria; phylum Acidobacteriota; class Terriglobia; order Terriglobales; family Acidobacteriaceae; genus PALSA-350. Next base: position 55,139 of record CAVUQE010000026.1, on the reverse strand, counting down.
CGCAGCCTGTACGACGGGGTCGCTGCCCTCCGCCGGCATAACCGTGGTGGAAGGAAAGAGCTGGTCAGGTGTGAAGCCATCCGGATACTGCTTGCCGGTGCGGTCGGCGTCGATGGCGGTAGTGAGGTAGAGTTCGGCGCCGTCATCCAGCTTGAAGGGTTGGACGGCGGTGGATTTTCCTGCCGTGCGGCTGCCGAAGAAGCGGGTGTCCGGCCGCCCGTGGAAGGCGATGGTAATCGCTTCCGCCGAGCTAGCCGTGCTGCTGTCGACCAGAACGGCGACGGGCGCGGAAGGCGTCATGAGGACCGGCGCGTCATCCAGGGTCAGTGAGACTGTCTCCAGGCCCGCCGTATTGCGAGTTCCTGTCTTACCATCCTGGTAGAACCAGGGAATGCTCCCGTCGGCGGCTACGAATGAGCCTACGACGCCGTCGCCCAGAATCGGCCCGATACCCGTCAACATCGGCCACATGTTGCCGCCGGTGTTACCCCGCAAGTCAACGATCCAGCCCTTGGGGCTTTGCGACGAAAGATCAGTCAGAATGCGGCGCACGTCGGCGGCGTAAAGAAGCAGTCCATCATTATCCTTGGCCGAGCAACGCGGCAGCACGACGTAGCCAAAATTTTTGCCCTGCGAAGTCACGATGTGACCTTCAGGCAGACGGCGGCTGGTGAATGCGGTCGGTACAGTCGTTTCGGTGCGGGCGCTTGCCGGAGCGCTGTTCGCAGCCTCTTTCTCCGCCTGTTGCAGCAGGGCGATTTGATCCGGGTACAACCCGGGAGGCAGGCGAAGATGGCTTCCGGGGTCACCCAGCTGTACCAGGGACCAGTAAATCGCCGGATAGGTATCGATGGGATTGAAAGCGCCGCCCGCGCGTTTGAAGGCTTCCGTGCGCAGCGAATCCCAGTCAACGCCCTGGCCATGCAAGGCGTGTTGCCGCATGACATCGATGGCGTTGTCCAGGAAGGCCGCCGCGTCCGGCGTAATCGCAGTGGGGCTGTTCTGCGGGCGGGGGGCAGGCTTCTTGCCAGCTAGGCCGATGGCCGGGCTGAGGAGGAGCAACGAGCATGCGAGAATGCGATTTTGGTACTTCATGGCAGAGCAAGGCTAGCATGGCATACGGCCGCTTTTGATCGCACAAAGGTTGCAGATTGAGCATCTTACTGGCTGTGTGGCGGCTTACAAAAGTTGTAGAAAGACACAGGATCAGTTGCACAAGCGGGCCGCCGCAAATACAGCTACAGATACGTATACGGAATGGAATCAGCGGCTAACGGGAAGGGCAAAGTCTACTCCGGCTTTTCGGTTCACTTCCACCGTGGCTGGAACGTCGAGCAGGGAGAGTGGTATTTCCTGGCGTGAATCGCCGTCGAGAGCGTATAGGGTGCTGGCAGTCAGCGCGTAGTTATGCACCTGCACCGGCGTCCGGCCATCCTTGAAGATCAGGGTGGTAGTGGGCTGAAGATGTACGGGAGCAGCCTCGATTTCCCCCTGGTAGGTGGGCCGGAAGGGCGATGGAGTATTCGCGGCTACTTCCGGCGGTTCTGGGCCATAATCGCCCGGCGGCTGGTTACTATAGTCAGCTTGCTGGGGCTCTACTTGGGCGCCGCCACCCTCATCCTGATCATCCCCGTAGGGGAGGCCCAACGGAAGACCGTAGCCGAAGGGAGACAACCACGGGTAGCCCACATAAAGATAGGGTCCTCGATATCCCACGCCACGCCGGCTGTTGTCTGGGCGCCGGCCCTGATCCCAGGACGGCCAGTGTCCCGATCGCCCGACCGCAGAGGATGGGTGACGTGCCCCCTGAAATAGCGGCCCCGCAGGTGGAGTAAAGCTGCGGGTAGCTCCTGCGAAGGACGGGGAGGGGTGGACCGCACTCCCCACATGGGCTGAAGACATCGGGGCGCCTAAACCAACATGTTGTGCGAGCAAGCCCGCTGAGACAAGACTCGTTGTCAGAAGACCGATCGCGACTTGAACAAAACAGGAAGCCCGACGCCGCATGCTCTAATTCTAGACCTGCGCAGGACTGTCGTCCTGGCCGTTTTAATCCAACACCGGGAACGGACTTAGTTCAGCTCCCCGCGCTGGAGCCGCAGCTGCCCATACCGGCATGGCAAGCTCCGGCATCGGTTTCGAGATGAAGAACTTGCGCGTATGGTGCGAAAGCCAGCGTGCTCCGGAGTTGGCTTTCTTGCGCCGCGCGCTATCGGTGCTGATGCCGGTGCCGGCATACATCTTCCGGTAAAGCTTGGAGAGGAACACAAACGCCACCCGGGAGCGCAGCGTCGGCGTGCAGTCAGAGCGTTTCCAGATATTGGAAAAGCTGTAGAAACGATCCCATACTCCCTGGGTCCGGTTGCTGATCTCCTGCGAGCTCATGAGCGCGTGGGGCATGAACATCTTGGGCCGGATTGCGGCCGGAATCAGCCAAAACCGGGTGACCGGAATACCCTCGACATACACCGGCGCCTTTTCCTGCTCTTTCTCCCAACGCAGAAAGTCGACCGTGCCCGGGAAGGGGGTCAGCATGACGAACTGGGCAAAGGCAAGTCCCGCTCTGGCGGCAAGGTCGGCGGTGGCTTTGAAGGTGTCCGGCTTATCCGAAGGGAGTCCGAAGATGAACGAGCCCAGCATGTGCAAACCATGCTGGCGAAAAGTCTGCAGTTGCTTCACTAGGCCCTCCCCCGAGAAATTGAACTCCTTGAAGACCGACTTCAAACCTTCGGGGGTCACGGCCTCGACGCCAACCAATGCTCCCTTGATATTCGCGTTGCGCATGGCATCGAGATATTCCGGATCCTCAGCCGATTCCATCGTGATCTGGGTGAAAAAGACCATGTTTTTCGGCAGCTTCGCCATCTCGGCCATGAGCGCGAATTTGTCACTGCGGATCTGCTCCAACTCGGCTAGCTTTGCGTAGTTTTTCTGTTCTTTGGCCAGGCGCAGATCGGTCAAAGTGACGGGATAGAAGTTGTCGTCGGCCAGGGCAATATAGCGGAAACCCCTGCGCCGCAACTGGACAATCTCCTCGATGACGGTTTCAAAACTCCGCTGCCTTGGCTTTTGCCCGTCGGTGCGCCAGACAGAGCAAAAAGAGCAGTGTTTCGGGCAGCCGCGAACCGTCTGCACTGAGGCCCACATATATTTATCCGGCGGCAGCAAGTCCCAGCGCGCGGCGACAAACTGGTCCGCATCGATCCTGCCCCCCTCGTAGATCTGTTTTGGCTCGCCCTGGACGCAAGCGTCCAACACCTTTGACCAGATGACGTCGCCATCGCCCTTGACCACGCAGTGCGCATGGCCGCGCTCCAGCGCTTCTTCGGGGTAAAGCGTGGCGTGAATGCCGCCATAGATCACCCAGGCGCCGCGCTCTCGCGCCAAACGGCCGACTTCATATCCACGCAGGGCGTTTCCAGTATGAATCCCGATGCCGACAAAATCTCCGGCCCGAATGCCTGAGGGAACCAGCGCTTCGAGCGTTTCGTCCACAATGACCGGATCGCCAAACGAACCAGGGGTCGCGGCCGCCAAGACATACAACCAGCGGGGAGTAATCACCGCTGTGCCAAACGAGTGGTCGCTGGGGTTAATCAGAAAAACAGCCATGCCGATACGTCCTTTCTAAGACGGAAGTACTCTGCAACTAACCTCGCGTGTCCCTGCGGATCAAGTACATCTCACACAAAACGCGAAAGTTACGATGACAAGGGTCGCTAGAGCTTCTAGAAAGGAGCAGAAGAGATCACGTTTGGCAACGTGCTAAGACTATTCCTAATTGGAGGTCTTGTGTGTGAAATATGGCGCAATATGGCGTATGCATTCCCTAATCGATACACACCGGCCCCCGACACAGAGTATCTTCCATCACCGACCTGGATTGCCCGTAGTCGGAGCGGCAGGAGCAGGTGCCGGCGTGTGGGGAATGATTCGACTGTGAATTCGGCCGTGAAAAACCGCCACCAGAACGGCAAGAACACCGGCGACGAGCAACAGAACAATATTGCGGAATCGCCGGTTGTCCTTGCGCGTGTGCTCTACCCGCACGGCAAGTTCCTGGAGATTTTGCCGCTGGTTGCTGTGCCGCGCCTTGAGTTGCTCAATCAATGCGGATTTGGAGGCAGCGTCCGTCAAGGGCTGCAAAACTTTGGATCCTGGATCGTCCTGCAGTATGGCCAGGGTGACGTCATCACCGCTGCCTTGTTGAGTAGCCTCCGTCAGAATGGCCGGCAGCTCCTCTGCCAGCGAGGCGATACCCTGTTGGCGGACTATCTCCAGGTAGTCCTCCCCGACCTTGAGAAAGTCGTCGTCAGAGCGGAACGAGTTGGCGTACCCATCCGTCGAGAGCAAAACCAGCGACGGCAGCGCAGGACCCGTCACCCACGCGGAGCGAAAGTCCTTCCAGGCTTCCGGCTGGCACAGGGAGGTCGTCTGATTGGCAATCAACCGGTCATCCGGTGGTAGCGGCCGGGTAGTTGTCCCATTCGGGCTGACGCTCAGGATCTCACCATCGCCTAGTTGAAGGTAGAGCATTACTTTGTCCGTGGCCCCGGCTGCCAGGAGCGTGGCGCCGTAGGCAAGCTCCGGACAACTTCTCACAGCAGCTCGGCCTTCCTTTCCATCTTGTCTTTCCAGGGTTGCCAGCTCCGTTTCGGTAAACGGGTTGCGTTGCAGGTCGGAGTGGACAGCGGCCAGCCATCCGCTCACAATTTTGCGCTCCAACTCATGTACCTGCTCGGGAACGAAGGGCACCCGACCGTTACTGGCCACGGACTCGCGCAGAAAACCTTGCAGCGTGGAGGCTACCGTGCTCACGGCCAGCGAAGAACCTATCTGGCTGCGGAAGTGGCGAGGGCTGCCATGCCCGTCGGAGACGACTGCCACCGCCACGGTTCCTTGTGCGCCTGGTGCGACCGTGCATTGCGCTGCATCCTGGTTCGGAAGTCCCGAGCGCTGATGGGAGCTGCCCCGTACGCAGGCGTGTACTGCTTTCCAGGTCATCGTTTCACCTCAGCTACGACGCTCCCTCTTGGGTTTTCACGGCCGGTCCTCTCTTGGCAAGATTGCGTCGTCGAGCGAAATAACGCACCAGTTGCTCCGCGTTGTCCACGCGATGCCCTCGAAGTATGTCTTCTCCTAAAATACTTCGTGACTAATGTACCTAAGCGGTTGAAGGCTGCGGAAAACTGTATCAGTGAAGGGTACTGGTTTTTAGGAAGAACTTAAATGGCGCTCTTTTGAGGCTAAACCGCAGATTTCTCCCCTGCGCTGTGCTACGGGCAGGCAGCGCTTTCCTTAGCAGCCGTTACCGAAGGATGGACAGAACCGCAGTCATTCGAGATTTCATCCGCTTGGATGGACCGAAGGCCCATGAAGAGCTCCGGTGGTGTAACAACAGCGACCGGAGTTCGTGGATAGGGCAGAGCCGCGACCGCTGCCGGCTATGGCCCTCTTGTCTTCTCCTAGTTGCCTTTGCCCACCACGCAAGGGGCTGCGGTGCGAACCGATTTCTCGGCGGCAACTGCGATCTCCACCGCGCGCAAGCCATCTTCTCCGGTCACGCGAGGGGCGCGATCGCTCAGGATGGTGTCGACGAAGTCGATCACTTCAGCCACGTAGGCCTCGCGAAAACGCGACAGGAAATGATCTTCTAACTCGTAGCTGCCATCGTTCGGTTTGAAGAAGGTCGCCGAGTTTTGCCGTATGTTCCCGATCAGGATGGACCCCTTGGAACCGACGACCTCGGTGCGAATATCGTAACCGTACAAGCACTGCACATACGACTCGATGTTTCCGATAGCCCCACGGGCAAAGCGAAGGTTCACCGAGCCGGCCACCACATCTCCGAATTCCGCAATCTCGGGGCGGATCGCGACTGTGGAAAAGGAGTGAACTTCGGCAACCTCGTCATGGGAGAGCCAGCGCGCCAGATCGAAGTCGTGAATGGTGCTGTTGTAAAAGAGCATCCCATTGATCCTCGACTGGTAAGCCCGCAGCGGAGGCATGTCTTTGTCCCGTCCAATGGATTTGAAGACCACGGTCTCGCCAATCTCTCCCGCTTCAATCCGCTTGCTGGCGGCAACGTAAGCTGGGTCATAGCGGCGCATGAAGCCCACTTGCAGGCGGACGCCCGCAGCTTCGACCGCCCGCAACGCCTCCTCGGCGCTCTCGCGGCTAAGGCCAAGCGGCTTCTCGCAAAGAATGTCTTTGCCTGCACGCGCCGCGGCTTGCACCGCATCGGCATGGAACTTGTCCGGCGCCGCGATCACAACCGCTTGAATATCTTTGCGTTCGAGCATCGCCTCCAGACTGGTATAGGAGTGCTCAATCTCAAGCTCGGCGGCCACTCTGCTGGCGCGCGCGCCGTCCACATCGGCCACGGCGACCAGTTGCGCCTGGGGAACCAGGCGACGCAAATTCTCCGCGTGCCGTTTGCCCATGTCCCCAACGCCCAGCACCCCCATACCCAACTTGCGCATTCCCTTGTGCCCCCATGGCGAAAATTTGTACGGTCCTCGGGCTTGACGACAAGAATCGCCCCCTGCATCATAGGCAATATAAGCGCTTAGCCAAAGGCATTCAAGTGCTTGCAAGGGGTTTACGCATGACTGCATCGCCATCGCACTTCAAGTTTGCCTCGGCGCCTAATAGCTGGGGAGTTCTGGACTATCCAAGTCCGTCCTGGGAACAGAGCTACCAGACAATGCTGGATGAGATGGTCTTCGCGGGCTACACCGGCACCGAACTGGGGCCCTACGGCTTCTTCCCTACCGACGCCAAGGTGCTCGAACCGGAACTTTCCACCCGAAACTTGAAGATGTTGGGTTCTTTTGTCCCGGTGGATCTGACCGATCCGGCTTCCGCCAAGATCGTCGTCGAACAGATCCGCAAAGTAGGCGATCTGCTGGCAGCCCTAGGAGCACCCTTCCTGGTTCTTGCCGACGAGCAGTCGCCGGAACGGGACCGAATTGCGGGCCGCGTCCCTGCCGATGGCAGCAAGGGCCTGAATGCTCAGCAATGGCAGCAAGTCGCGAAGGTAGTCGCCGAGGCTGCCCAAGTGACCGACGAGTTTGGCCTGGACCTGGTCTTCCATCCCCACACCTCAACCTACGTGGAGACGCCCCAGGAGACCGAGCGGTTCTTCGACGCGACCTCGGCTTCGAAGATTGGGCTCTGCCTGGACACCGGGCACTGTGCCTATGCGGGCGGAGATCCCGTGGCTGAGGCAGAGAAATTTCGCGAGATTCTCAGGTTCATTCACATCAAGGACGTCGACGACCAGGTGATGGCGAAGGTTCGCAGCAGTGACATGAACTTTGAGCAGGCCATCGCCGCCAATGCCTTCACCATCATTGGCCAGGGGTCGGTCGATTTCCCCGCGTTCTTTCGCGTGCTCAAGAAGAACGGCTATTCGGGATGGATGGTTGTAGAGCAGGACGTCACGTTTGGCGCCACCGTCGTGCCTCCGGTGGAGAGCGTCGCGGCCAGTCTCAAATATCTGTTGCGAGCCTCCGCCGGGTAAAGGAAAATCCTCTACTGCGAGAAATTCCGGGCATAAGTATCCTCGGGCATACCGTCACGGAGCGCTTTGGCGCGCATGTCAAACGAGTGCTGACGGTCCATGGTGCCCCCGACGATGACCAGGTAAGTGTCACTATGGCCGGGAGGGTTGAAAACTGAGGCGCTCAGGTCGGGATATTTCCCACTGATCTGGCTCGCCTTCTCCTCAGCCAGTTTCTGACTCCTGTAGGTGTAGACGACGACACGCCAGATGGTGCGTTCCTTTGGTCCAGCGGCGGAGGCCGTCTGCCGGTCTGCAGGAGTAGGCTTTGCCGCGGCGGCCTTCTTCGCCGGAGCCGGTTTCGCCGGGGGAGGCGCGGGCGTCGGGGCAGCTGCTGGTGGTGGCGTGGCCGGCTGGGCAGCGGTTTGGGGATTGGGAACGTTCGTAGGAGCCTGTGCGGGCTTTGGCCAGAATAGCCAGGCGATGATCGCCAGCACCACCACAGCCGCTGCTCCATAGAGAGCAAGAGGCTTTCGCCGGGCAGCCACCGGCTCGTCATCTTCCGTGGCTAACGGGCGCGGCCTCTCCACTCCAGGAGGTGGAGTAGCAGGCCGGTATGACGGCGCCGCCGGATCCACCACTTTCACCACGATGGGCTCATGCTCAGGCGTGGCCAGATGTGAGGGCGGCGGAGCCGGGGAGCGAACGGGAGGCTGAGCCGACGGCCGAACCGAAGCCGGTGCCGGTGCCGGAGGGCGAACCGGAGCCGGCGCAACCGCTTGGGCGACAGGCTGGCCTGGCTTCAGGGCGTTGGCGATTTGCGGTAACGTCCAGCGCCGGGCAAAGGAGTTGCGGATAATCTCCGCAAATGGCGCCGGAATGCGATTGATTTGCGCATCGGTGGCGGTCAGCGCTTTTCGTTGCGTGAAGGCGTGGAAGAGGGTCGTGCCGATGCCCGCCACGTCCTCCGCCTGCCCAGCTGCGCTGGTTTGCAGGCAATCGCTGCGCAGCTTGACCGTCTCCTCGGTCGCCAGCACGCTGGCAGCTTCCACGTGACCATGGGACATGCCCTTCTGGTGAATCACCGTGAGCGCTCCCACCAGGGCTTCGGCCACTTCGCGGCCTTCGTCCGCCGTGAGGGTCTGGGTCTGCAGCACGTCGGATAGACTCTGCTCGATGTGCTCCATGACCGCATAGACAATCAAGGTGTTGTCGACTTTGACCTGGCCGACTTTGGTGATGCTCACCAGGTTCGGATGCTTCAGGTTTTGTGCCGCTTTGAGGCGCGCGGTCACCTCGTCCGCATCCGTCAGCGCCTCGGTCAGGCTGATCGTGGCAGGGACATTTAGCTCCTCGCCGGTGGCGGTCTCGAACCAGGCGCTTCGCCCTTCGGATCGCACCAGGCGGCGCAGGGGATAAAGCCGATCGATTGTTTGTCCTTCCAATTCATTCCAGAACTGCATAGTGTCCTTGTTTCCCCGAAAAAGTGAGGGTAATGGAGCAAAGCCCACGGGTTCGCCCGGAGGATCGTAGACCACCAAACGCGTCCGGACCGGCTGCAACTCACCATTCTGCTACTCACCCACCTTAATGCAAGGGGTGATGTGAGGTCTGCAGGTCAAAGCGGCTCTCGATCATTTCCACTTCTACCTTATCCAGCCGGGCCAGGCGAGGTGCGGCTTTTGTTGAGGAAAACCGCATCGGGAGCCGTTCCCCTGTATACATCAGAAGTGAATAATGCTGTAGCCCTCGAATTGTGGATATATTTTCCTACCGCGCATCAATAATTGCAGCCCGAGGGTCCTGGATTCCGGCAAGGCAGGAATCCAGGACCAACCCGGGCTGCTTGTTTCGTGCGCTACCGCCGATGGCCAAACCCACTGCCAGAGAAAGGCAACCGGGACATTATCTAACCAGCTTAGGCGATTCTTTCGACGTTGCTCTTGGGGGTGGTGTTGCTGGTGCGAGCCAGCATGGCCATGCCTTCGCGGGCCATTTCCCGAGCCATTTTGCGCAATTCTTCAGGACGTTCGTTATGGATCGCGGTGAGCTGCTCGAGGGCGGCAGCGGCGCGCAGCTTGGCCACTCCCTGGAAAGCAGCCTCGCCGGAATTTCCGCAGGTGTGCAGGATGCTATCGCAGGTTATTTTGAAAACATCTTCGCCCTGGATAACGAAGGCCACAAAATATTTTTCGGGCGCGGGAACTGGGTTGTGGGATGCCATTAGCACTTCCTTTGGGTTGATTCTTTTTGATTCAAGTGCAGGACGGTCTCATTGAAAGGCCAGACAATACACTACATTTTGCATACTAGAAGCACGACTAAGGATGCAAGCGTATTGCGCACACGGAACCGCAGAGGTAACTGAGTTCGGCTACCGATCGCACCCCAAGCGGTCGATACCGCTACATGGGGTGCGGCTTATTTCCTGCGCATAATGGCGGAGAATAGCGGGGCGCCCCACGTTCCGATGGCCAATAGGCTGCCGAAAAGTATCACCGCGTCGATGCTCTCCCGTCCCTCGGGCGACCAATAGACATTGGCAAGGTTCAGCCACAGCGCGAACTCATCGAGCGTTAGTGCGGCGCCGACGCCATACAGGATGGCCATGAGCCGGCTGGCAAAGATGGAGGCGGGTGTGGCAAGTGAGCCGAGCTCATTCATGTAGCCAAACCCGACGGCGAGCAGGATTAGAATGCCCCACACCAGGTGATGGATATGGCGGCCGCCCATGGTGACGTACTGGAACGGCCCGATGTGATGCTGGATGGAAGCAACCAGCAGGCGGACCGCCAGAAAAGTGATAAAGAAGCTGACCGATGCCAGGAACATCCGCCGGTGTGGCCGGTCCGGGATGTTGTCGTGGAGGACAAAGCCCAACTGCGTGAGATGGAGCAGCAACAGCATGGTCGCTGTTACCAGAACAATGAAGATCAGCAGTATCCACTCGCCCGACAAGTGCATGGCGTATTACAGCATAAACCGCACCGGATAGATCGATTGTCGGGTTAAGCCGGAACCACTTCGAATCTAAGTTTCGGACCGACGCTTCAAGGACGGCATACGGCCTCTCAGGAAAAGAGGAATTCCTTGGTCCGCAAGTCCTTGATGGTGTCGCGCAGCTTGGCCGCCTTTTCAAACTCGAACTTCTTGGCCGCTTCGCGCATGTCCGACTCCAGCTTGCCGATGTAGGTATCCAGCTCCTGCTGGGTTTCGAACTCCGGCAACGAATCATCCTGGCTGGTGAGGTCTGCGTACTCCGCCTTGAGAATGTGAACCAGCGACATATCCAGCGAGCGGCTGATGGAAGTAGGCGTAATGCCGTGTTCCTCGTTGTGAGCCCGCTGCACCGTGCGCCGGCGCTCGGTTTCATCCAGGGCACGGCGGATGGAATCCGTCATGACGTCGGCGTAGAGAATGGCGCGTCCGCTCAGGTGGCGGGCGGCGCGTCCAATGGTCTGGATGAGCGAGCCTGCCGAGCGCAGGAATCCCTCCTTGTCGGCATCCAGGATCGCCACCAGGGAAACCTCCGGCAAATCAAGCCCTTCGCGCAACAGGTTGATGCCGATCAGCACGTCATATTCTCCCCGGCGCAGATCGCGCAGCAGGCGCACCCGCTCCAGGGTTTCGATCTCGGAGTGCATGTAGCGGCATTTCACTCCAACCTCTGAGTAGTATCCAGACAGGTCTTCCGCCATTCGCTTGGTCAATACGGTCACCAGAACCCGCTCGTTTTTCTCTACACGAGCGCGGATCTCCGCCAGCAAATCGTCGATCTGTCCCCGGATGGGCCGAATCTCCACCTCCGGATCTACCAGCCCGGTCGGCCGGATGATCTGCTCCACCACCACCCCTGCCGACTTGGTCAACTCATAGGGACCGGGCGTCGCGGAAACATAAATCGTCTGGTGGGCCCGGGTCTCGAACTCCTCGAACCTGAGCGGTCGATTGTCCATGGCAGAGGGCAGGCGGAAGCCATAATCGACCAGATTCTGCTTGCGCGAGCGATCCCCGTGCCACATGCCATGGAGCTGGGGAACGGTCACGTGCGACTCGTCGATAAAAACCAGGTAATCACGCGGGAAATAGTCCAGCAGCGTAGGCGGTGGTTCGCCCGGTAGCCGGCCGGAGAAGTGACGCGAGTAGTTCTCAATGCCATGGCAGTAGCCCATGGACTTGATCATCTCCAGATCGAAGCGAGTGCGCTGGTGGATACGCTGCGACTCGACCAGCCGCCCCTCTGACTCCAGCTGCTTCTCCCATATGGCAAGTTCTTCCAGGATGGAGGCGACGGCCGTCTTCTTGCGCTCCGGCTGAACGACGTAATGCGATTTGGGATAGATCGGCAGGCGGGCGTATTTCTGGCGCACAGTGCCGAAAAGCGGGTCGATCTGCGAGAGTTCTTCGATCTCGTTGCCGAAGAGCTCGATGCGATAGGCCATTTCATCGTAGGTGGGATAGACCTCGATCACGTCGCCCCGCACGCGGAAGGTTCCGCGCCGGAAATCGCCATCATTGCGCTCGTAGAGAATCTCCACCAGGCGCCGGGTAATGTCTTCGCGCCGGATTTTCTGCCCCTTTTCCAGCAGCAGCAGCATGCCGTAGTACGCTTCCGGTGAACCCAGGCCATAGATGCAGCTGACCGAGGAGACAATAATGGCGTCGCGCCGCTCGAACAGGGAACGGGTGGCCGAGAGGCGGAGCTTGTCCAGCTCCTCGTTGATGGTCGCTTCCTTCTCGATATAAAGGTCGCCGGAAGGGATGTAGGCCTCGGGCTGGTAGTAGTCGTAGTAGGAGACGAAGTACTCGACCGCATTGCCCGGGAAAAACTGCTTGAACTCGTGAAAGAGCTGGGCCGCCAAAGTCTTGTTGTGGGCCAGGATCAGAGCCGGGCGGTTGGATTGCTCGATGATCTTGGCCATGGTGAAGGTCTTGCCCGAGCCGGTAACGCCGAGCAGGGTCTGATGTTGCTCGCCGGCGGCTAATCCGGAGACAAGCTCCTGGATGGCGCGGCCTTGGTCGCCACGGGGACGGTAATCGCTAACCAGCTGGAAATCCATGAGTACCTGTATTGAGAGCAGTATCAGAATAGGTGCACCCGGTGGGCTTCCGGCGAGGGTGGATTTTTATTGATAAAAAATCCAGCCTGGCGCTGTGGCCGCTGGGTTCAGCTTTTCTGATACTGCTCTGCGGGTGCGGCGCGGGGACCAGCCGTGAGCACCACAGGGTCCCAGGAAGCGCAGGATATCCCCTGATTATAAACGGCGGCAGCTTCGGTTCTAAAGGCGTGGCAGGGGAGGGAAGGCCACCGGGCCGCGCACCATACGCCGCGCGAGCACGATCAGGCTGCCGATGATGACGCAAATGCCAAGAATAATGGGTAGAAAAATGATTGGAGGAAGTAAAGTGCGGGTGTGGCTGACCGCAGCGGGATCCTGATGCAGGTGTCCGCCAAACACAACTACGCGGCCGTCGACCTTGGCGTTGCTGGTGAGCGTGAGATTGCCGCCGAAAACCATAACGTTGCCGGCCACCGAACCATTGAGAAACACATTCCCGGCGAAAACGCGAACGCTGCCACTGGCGTGACCCTCCACATCTGCGGAACAGAGAATGCAAGTCGCATTACGAAACCCCTGGTCAGGCGCGAGCAGAATGTTCCGGCCGACGTGGAGCAGATTCGGTAAAGACTGCGCAAAACCCGCCAACGACGGCGCCAGGAGCAGAGCGCAAACGACAAAGCACCGTGGAAGCATGCGTGCGGTTTCCTCGGGGGAGCTGTTGCTATTCGATCATTAAAGGTTCGTGTATGAGAAGTGACAAGGCAGTTTCCGTCGCCAAATGTGACAACTCTAGCGAAGGTTAAGGGCGGTGGGATGCTTCGGCTGGTACAGGCCTACTTCGCCACCTCCGGGCAGCCCGATCCTGGTGATCGATCCCCACCTAGCTTCCTGAACCGCCGAACACCTCACGTTCTTTTTCGCCAGGGCCGTCATCTCCGCTTCGAGATCTTCACACATGAAATACAGTTCACTGCGTTCGTTGTCTTCGACCGGATGGAATGCCGCTTCTGCCGGAGGCAAAGCAAAGATCAACCATCCGTGACCGGCATCGACGGACGCAAACCCGAGCGCATCACGAAAGAAGGCGCGGTCCGCCTGTGCATCCTTGCTGTAGACGATGACGTGCGCTCCAGAAATCACGATGTACTCCAGTCTAGCCCGGCCGCTCAGCCGAGCGGATGCGGTAATGTGAAATACGATGCCCTCTGTCACCCTCTTCGCAAGGCATTTCGCTGCAACCCTTGCGCTGGCCGCGTGTCTCGTTTCTGTCGACCGCGCGGGCGCCGCTGCCCCGATCCTGAGCTATAAGGTAGTGACGGAGTACCCCCACTCCACCGACAGCTACACCGAAGGGTTCTTCTATCTCGACGGCCTGTTTTACGAGGGAACAGGGATTGCGGGGCACTCAGCTCTCCTCGCCATCCAGCCCGAAACCGGAAAGCCGCTGCAAAAACTCGCGCTGGCGCCGGAGTATTTTGGAGAGGGAATCGTCGATTGGGGGCCGAACGTCTACCAATGGACGTGGAAGTCGCAAATCTGCTTTGTCTATGACCGCTTCAGCCTGCGGACCGTCAAGCAGCTTAATTACAGTGGTGAGGGCTGGGGCATGACGCGCACTGCCAAAGAGATCATCACCAGTGACGGCACGGCGACGCTTCGCTTCCGCGACCCGAATAGCTTCAAAGAGACCCACCATATTCTGGTGAAGGATGGCAACACGGTCATTGACGAGTTGAACGAGCTGGAATTTATTAAGGGTGAGATTTACGCGAATGTCTGGCACTCGAACCGGATCGCCCGCATCAACCCACACGACGGACACGTGATTGCCTGGATCGACCTCACCGGTTTGCTGCCGGACGATCAGAAGATCAACGAGGAATCGGTACTGAACGGCATCGCGTACGATGCCAAGCGCGACCGTCTCTTCGTCACCGGCAAGCAGTGGCCCAAGGTCTTCGAAATCAAAGTGGTCTCCCACGCCGTAACCAAGCCGAATCGCATGAACTAGCGCTGCGCTGTGAGACAGCTCTCAACCGTGAAATACTTTGCGAGGGCTTTGCGATGTCCATGCAGCCTCGTGAGCATCTGAGCCAGGAAAAGGAGATTTGTACGGATGAGTTACGTGCCCAACGAGAAGAGATACGACGGAGCGCAATTTCGCCGGTGTGGTCGATCAGGGATCGTTCTGCCGCCCGTCTCACTTGGTCTATGGCAGAATTTCGGCGGCGCCGATGTTTTCGAAACCGGCCGTGCAGTCGTTCGCCGAGCCTTCGATCGAGGAGTGACTCACTTTGACTTGGCCAACAACTATGGACCACCCTACGGCTCCGCCGAGGAAAATTTCGGCGAAATTCTGCGCAAGGACTTCCGCAACCTTCGCAACGAGTTGCTGATCTCCTCTAAGGCCGGGTGGGATATGTGGCCGGGTCCCTACGGCCTTGGCGGTTCGCGCAAGTATATGCTGGCTTCTCTCGACGAAAGCCTGCAGCGCATGGGCCTCGAATACGTCGATATTTTCTACTCTCACCGTCCGAACATGGACGTGCCGCTGGAAGAAACCATGGGAGCGCTGGTGCAGGCGGTCCGCCAGGGCAAGGCGTTGTATGTAGGCATCTCGTCCTACAGTCCGGAGCGCACTCGCCAGGCGGCAAAAATCCTGCAGAGCGAAGGAGTGCCGCTGCTGATTCATCAGCCCTCGTACTCGATGCTCAACCGCTGGGTGGAGAAGGAATTGCTCGGCACGTTGGAGGAGCTGGGCGTAGGTTGCATTGGCTTCTCTCCGCTGGCCCAGGGACTGCTGACCAGCAAATATCTAAAGGGGATGCCGGAGAACTCGCGCGCCAACTCTGACGGTTCACTGCAAAAGGAACACCTGAGTGAAGAAAACCTCAACCGCGTACGTGCATTAAACGAAATTGCTCATGGGCGCGGGCAGACGCTGGCGCAGATGGCCATCGCGTGGGTGCTTCGTGACCCGCGAGTTACCTCGGCACTGATCGGAGCGCGTAATGTCGAGCAGCTCGACGACTCTCTCGACGCTGTCAAGAAGCTTCACTTCGCGGCTGCTGAATTGAAGGAAATTGATGGCTACGCGCAAGAAGGGGAGATTGACATCTGGAAAGATGCCCGCGAGGGGACCGATTAGCAGGCTTGCTCACTTGTGTCTGGATCCAGTCACTGCGGTCGCCATACCCAGCCCTAGATAGACCGTTCCGGAGACGTAGCGCTCGTTGCGCATAAAGGTCCGGTTGCGTCGCAGCCATCCCGCGGCCGATCCCGCAGTGAGCGCCCACGCGCTGTCGGTCGTGAATCCCATAAGCGTAAATAGCATCCCCAGGGTAAAGAACTGCAAGCTCACGTGTCCGCGCGCCGGGTTCACGAATTGCGGCAGGAAGGCAAAAAAGAAAATTGCCACCTTTGGATTGAGAGCCTCGACCAAAACACCTTGCGCATAGACCCTGCGCAACGGTAGCGGCGGCACGTGCCTGGCTTCGATATCCATGGCCTGGCGTTCACGCAGTTTTTTGACTCCTAAGTAAATCAGGTAAGCTGCGCCCGCATACTTCACCACAGAGTAGGCCACTGCCGAAGACAGCAGCAAGGCCGAGAGCCCGAGTGTTGCGGCCAGGACGTGCACGAGCGAGCCGGTAGCGATCCCGGAACACGAGGCCAGTCCTGCTTTACGCCCTTGATCAACGCTGCGCGTCAAGACGTAAAGCACCGCCGGCCCCGGAATGAGCAGCAAGATCACTGCCGCTGAGACGAAAAGAAGTAGATCGTTCGAGGAAGGTAGAAAACTCACTCAAGTCTCCATGTAAGGGGATGGCGCAAAAAGGAGCGATGTAGCAATGATTCTACCCAATCCGGTCGGCCGCACTTGGCGACTCAGTTCTTTGCTGTATATAATCCCCTGCCATCGGCGGGAAGGGGCTCCAACGGATCCTCTGCCGTGGAGGAGAAGATGGCAGCTCCCGATGTCGTCTGGAAAGACGGCAGGTTCGGCCAGACGTCTCGGCGGGATCCCTGGTGGCTTTCGCCCTCAGCCGTTTTTCTGGGATTGAGCACGTTCCTGGTTTACTCCACCTGGGCCGCTTGGCAGAATAGCCACTACACCTTCGGCCCTTACATTTCACCTTTCTTTTCTCCCGAGCTGTTCGGGTCTTCACCCCACGCCCTCTTCGGCCCCAAGCCGTCGTGGTATCCAAATTTCGTGCACTTCTCTCCAGCGCTTCTTATCTTGTGGATACCGGGCCTTTTTCGCCTCACCTGTTATTACTACCGCGGCGCCTATTACAAGTCGTTCTGGGCCGACCCGCCGGCATGCGCTGTGAGCGAGCCGCGCAAGACTTATCTCGGCGAACGAAGCTTTCCCCTGATCATGCAGAACTTCCATCGCTACTTTCTGCGCCTCTCTTACCTGGTGTGGGCATTTCTCGTCTATGACGCCATCGTCGCCTTTCATTTCTCTAACGGCTTCGGGATCGGCGTCGGCAGCCTCGTCCTGGTGATGAATGTTGTCCTTCTCGGCGGGTATATATTCGGCTGCCATGCCTTCCGGCATCTGATCGGAGGGACCTTCGACCGCATCTCGGAATATCCGGTACGGCACAAGCTCTATGATTGCGTGAGCTGTCTAAATCGCGGACACCAGAAATGGGCATGGGTCAGTCTCTTCTGGGTGGGATTCTCCGATATCTACGTCCGCCTCTGCTCCATGGGCATCTGGCACGACTGGAGAATCCTGTAGATGCCGGAGTTCCAGCGGTTCTCCTACGACGTTCTAGTCATCGGTGCGGGTGGGGCAGGATTGCGCGCAGCCATCGAAGCCGCGGCCAGCGGCGCCAAAGTGGGCGTAGTTTGCAAATCGCTGCTCGGCAAAGCCCACACCGTCATGGCCGAGGGTGGTATTGCCGCTGCCCTAGCCAACGTCGATGATCGCGACAGCTGGCGCGTTCATTTCGCCGACACCATGCGGGGCGGCCAGTACCTCAACAACTGGCGCATGGCCGAGCTGCACGCTAAGGAAGCGCCGGAGTGCGTGCGCGAGTTGGAAGCCTGGGGTGCGCTCTTCGACCGCACCAAGGACGGGAGGATTCTGCAGCGGAACTTCGGCGGTCATCAGTATCCCCGCTTGGCCCACGTAGGTGATCGCACCGGCCTGGAGATGATCCGCACCCTCCAGGATCACGGCATTCATTGCGGCATGCAGGTCCACATGGAGTGCACCGTGCTGAGCCTCCTGATGGACTCGGGCCGCATCGCCGGCGCCTGCGGATACGACCGCGAGAAGGGCCTCTTCCAACTATGGCAGGCGAAGGCCGTGGTGCTGGCCACGGGCGGAATCGGGCGCGCCTTCAAGGTCACCAGCAACAGTTGGGAATACACCGGCGACGGCCTTGCCCTGGCGTATAACGTCGGCGCCGAACTGCAGGAAATGGAGTTCGTTCAGTTCCATCCCACGGGCATGGTCTGGCCCATCAGTGTGCGCGGCATCCTGGTGACCGAAGGTGTGCGCGGGGAAGGGGGCGTCCTGCGCAACAGCGAAGGCCGCCGGTTCATGTTCGACGAAATCCCCGATCTCTACAAGAATCAGACCGCCGATACAGAGGAAGAAGGATGGCGCTACACCCAGGGCGACAGAAATGCCCGCCGGCCGCCCGAGCTGCTCACCCGCGACCACGTTGCCCGCTGCATCAATCGCGAAGTCAAAGCCGGGCGAGGAACACCGCACGGGGGCGTCTTTCTTGATATTGCCTGGATCAAGCAGCATCTTCCCAAAGCGGAGGAGCACATCAAGCGCAAGCTGCCCAGCATGTATCACCAGTTCAAGCAACTCGCAGATTTGGACATCACCAAAGAGCCGATGGAAGTCGGACCTACGACCCACTACATGATGGGCGGCATCCGGGTCGATGGCGATTCCCAGATGTCCAGTGTGCCGGGGTTATTTGCCGCGGGAGAAGCCGCGGCCGGACTGCACGGCGCCAACCGGTTGGGCGGCAATTCGCTTTCGGATCTGGTGGTATTCGGACGCCGTGCCGGCCATTATGCGGCGGAATTTGCCAAAGGCAACGGAGTTGCCACGATTCATGACGAGCACCTTCAGGCAACGGCAACACAAGCCCTCAAGCCCTTCGAACGCGGTGCCTCCGGTGAGAATCCTTATCAGATTCAGTACGACCTGCAGGAATCGATGCAGGACCTGGTCGGCATTGTGCGCACAGAAAGTGAAATGCAACAGGCACTGGAGAAAATCGCGCAACTTCAAGTGCGGGCAGGCGGTGTGGGTATCGCGGGCCATCGCCAGTACAACAACGGATGGCACACTGCACTCGACCTTTCCAGCATGCTGGTTGTATCGGAAGCCATCACCCGTGCTGCGCTGCTCCGAAAAGAGAGCCGCGGCGCGCAGTTTCGCGAAGACTTTCCCAACAAAGACGCTGATTGGGGTAAGCACAACATCATCGTCAAGCGTGGAGCGGATGGCGAAATGCTGGTGGAGAAGCGCGCTCTCCCGCCCATGCCGGATGAGTTGAAAGCCGTGATTGAGGAAATGAAATAGGGAGACGAGATCAATGGCCAAGCAGGCGATGTTTCGCATCTGGCGCGGGGACCCGGCAGGCGGCCAGTTCCAGGATTACCTCACGCCGGTGGAGGAGGGCATGGTGGTATTGGACGCCGTGCACCGCATCCAGGCTCAGCAGGCGCCCGATCTGGCCCTGCGATGGAACTGCAAGGCCGGCAAGTGCGGCTCCTGCTCCGCTGAAATTAACGGGATGCCCAAGCTCATGTGCATGACCCGGCTCAGCAATCTCAACTTGGAAATGCCCGTCATCCTCGAGCCCATGCATACCTTCCCGGTGATTCGCGACCTGGTCACCGACGTCTCCTGGAACTTCCGCGCCAAGATGACGGTGAAGCCATTCCGCCCCCGTACCCCGGACTTGCCGGATGGAACATGGCGCATGCAGCAGGCGGATGTCGAACGGGTGCAAGAGTTTCGCAAGTGCATCGAGTGTTTTCTTTGCCAGGATGTATGTCACGTCCTCCGCGAACATCATAAAGAGGACGAATTCATCGGTCCCCGCTTGTTCGTCTACGCTGCGGCGCTTGAAATGCATCCTCTCGATAGCGAAGATCGCATCAGCGACCTAAGAAGAAAACACAGTATCGGTTACTGTAACATCACCACCTGCTGCCGGAAGGTGTGCCCGGAATCGATCACGATTACAGAAAACGCAATCATTCCGCTCAAGGAGCGCGTGGTGGATCGTTTTTTCGATCCATTAAAGCAGTTGTTCAACATCCTCTAAGCGAAGGGGGTAACATGTTCACACTCAAACCTATTTCTCGTGACAGCGTTAGCGGCGCACTAGCCAAGGCGGAACGGTACCGCTTGCTGAACGAGCCCAACGAAGCTGTAAGCATTTGCCGCGACATTCTGGAAGTTGACCCCGGGAACCGGGAGGCGCGCGTAAGCATGATCCTGGCCTTGACGGATGAACTGGCTCATGATCAAGGGGCATTTTCGAGCGCGATGGAGGGGATTACCGGTCTCGAATCGGCGTACGATCGCGCTTACTATTCGGGGATCGCTTGGGAGCGGCGTGCGAAGGCATATCACGACGCCGGCAAGCCGGGCTCCAGCGGCTACGTATACGATTGGCTCGTCAAGGCCCTGCAGCTGTTCGAGGAAGCCGAGCGCGTGCGCCCCGCCGGCAACGATGACGCCATTCTGCGCTGGAACGCCTGCGTCCGTTTTCTGGAGCGCCATAAAAAGTTGGGGCCAAAAACCGAGGATGTTCGCGAACCAATTCTTTCCGAGTAAATCTGCCGGTCGGCGAAGGAGCGAGATGTGGGGCACCCGTCCTTCATTAGGAACCAGACTGCGTTGCCTAATACATCCAACTACAGTCGCGGGTGAAATCAGTCGTGGCGGATCGCTGCCACCTCCCGGCTGCCTTCTCCACCGCGAAAATCCCGCCGCTCCCACAAAGGTGACCGCAGCTCTTGATCACGGACACTAATGCGCGAGTGTGTGCGTGATCAAATCCCGGCACGCCCAACAGCCGCACATATCTAAGTTGCTTGTAGCTCTCGCAGGATGCGGCCTCCCGCCCGTGTGTCGCCGCGCATGTTTCTGCTTGGGCAAGGTCGTTGTGCGACAGCAGCCGATAGCCCTGCGGGATGGAAAATTTCTGTTCCCAGCGATGACTCTGCTGGTTGGCAGCGACGAAGGCGTCAGTCATCTCGTGCTCCTGACCCGTTATAGGCTTCAAGCAGCTGCCGTTCACCTGCGGAATATCCGTCACCGAATCCTCAGAGAAGACCAGCAGCTCCTGCATCGGAGCCTGGTAGAGCGCGGAGTAGACCTCGTACGCCTCCATCGGAGCAACGCCGCCGCCCGGTTGGTTCAACGGCATCGTGGATCCCAGATCAGTTATCGGGGTGCTGACCGGCGTCTTTGCGTTCCGCAGGGAAGCGATCCACACCCACACGAGAGCCGCTGCAACCACCAGCAGAAACAACCACGATCCTGGCCGCCACCAGCTGCTCATTTTCAGGATGATAGATCTACTGTGCCGTTGCTGCTCCAATTTGGCCAAGTGCCGTATGGTTGCGCGCCGCGGCATGAACCCGCTGAACCATGTCGACAACCACGTGGGGCTCGTCTATCTCGATCATATGATTGCTATTCCTGGCTACGATCAGCTGGCTGTTGTTCGACAGCGCAGCCAGACGCATTTGTCCCTGGCTCCAATTTTTCTCGAGAATTGCAAAGGGCCCAGGAAACGGCTGGCCATGGGTGATGACTCCGACTGGAAGCGGACCAAGGTTCCCGGGTTTTTCCGAGCTTCTCATGGACATGGGTACGAGCTCCAGCGAGGCGAGGTCGTCACACAGAGCCGCGTACTCCGCCGGGCGCGCGAGCCAAAATCCAAATTGGTCGAGAGGGATCCGATGCCGCAACAGGCGCAGTACGCCGAATCGAGATCCAATTGCCACTACGCGGTTCATCCGCCTGACCTTGGCGTAGAGACCCAGAACGTCTGGTTGGAAGATTGTGGCTTCTTCCGGGGTGTCGACAAGCACCAGGCCTGCCACCTCGGCGGGATGATTTTTAGCCAAGCTGCGGACGACCAGGCCTCCATAGGAGTGAGCCACAAAGATATATGGTCCCGGAATGCCGGCGTTGGCCAGCAGCGTGTGTAATTCTTCCCCCCGATCGTCGATGGTCCGTCCTGCACGGGTTGCTTCACTCCATCCATAACCGGCACGATCATAGGTGCAGACGGTGGCGAATTCTGCTATCTGGTCTTGAACCGGCCACCAGAGATGCGAAGCTTCGCCCGCGCCCAGCTCAATCACCAAGGTGGGGGCCGCACTTCCCTTACAAAGCAGATGGAGTTTGTGATCGCCAACGGAGACGAGGCGCCCAGGGGGTGGGTGACGGTTTGCATCCCTTCGTTCGCCAATCAGTTCATAGAAGAACCCGGCGAGCAGCACCAAAAGGACAACGACGAATGCGAAGCCAACATTCCACTGCCAACTCGGCATAGTAGGGTTAAAATAATACAGTGGTGAATAAAATACAACAATGTATTTTATGGGTACATAGATGTCGAAGAAGGCAAACCTGGGTGCGGTTCAGGATGGCGCGGGAGGCAAGCGCGCCCGAACCAGGGCGACACTGATTGAGGCCGCGGCGGCGGTGATTGGTGAAAAGGGATTCGATCGGGCCTCGTTGGAGGAAATTGCCGCCCGCGCTGGAATGACGCGAGGCGCGGTCTATGGCAATTTCAAAGACAAAGAAGAGCTTTTTCTGGCTGTTGTCGAGACTCGATGGAAGCCGATCGTTCCGCCGTTGAAGCCAGGCGCGAGCTTCCGGGAGCAAATGCGCATTCTTGGTAAGACCGTCGCCAAGGAAGCGCATGCACGGAGAAGCCAGGCTGCCGCCGCGAGCGCATTTCAACTTTATACGTTGACACACGCAGGCATGAGGTTGCGGATGACCCGGCAGAATGCCGCTATCTACAAGAGGATGGCGAAGGAGCTGGTCAAGGTAGTGCCACCGGACCAGCTACCAATGCCGGCGGAGAAATTTGTCTGTGTCCTCGATGCGATCACTACCGGCCTGCTCTTCACGTTTTTCCAAACGCCGGAACTGATCACCGAAGATGTTTTTGTTGCGGCCTTTGAGGCCCTGGCCTGAGCCAGGGAAAAGCGGCTACCTGGAGCTGATGGAGTGGCCCATAGCGATTGCGCCACCTCATTTTTGCGCCGGTGAATCGGCGTCGATGCGAAGCACGGATGCACCACCTTCTCGACGGCAATTAATTTCAAACTCAAAACCGCTTGCCGCGAAGCGCATTATTGCAGTCCTCTCTTTTCTTTCCGGGATAGCTGGCTCACTCTTTCACGGAACCACCTTGACCTGTGTCTGCCAGAACGCAGCCTTTTGCCCGGTTGGATTCAGCACGGATATCTGGCAGTCATACTCGCCTGGCGGGAGCTGACTAAGAGGAATGCTGAAGCTGAAAGGCATCGTTTCGAGCCGATTATTCAACCCGCTCGTTATTTCCATCGGTTGGGTCTCGAAGGCTTTTGTTTGCTCATGATAAAAACTCACAAACGCCACCAACGGTTGAACGGCTGGCACTCCCTGCTCATACGCCTGCAAATAGACATACATATTCTGGTTCTGGCGAAAGACCCGCGTTACGCTGGGAATCAGTTTCTGTCCATTCTGAACCAGTGGGTTTACATTCTCCTCTTTTGCCCTGTCCTTTTCCTTCTGCGCGTTGAACAGGGCATCTTTGAGATCAACGCGCTGGCTGCTAAGCACGACGGAGCTGATCGGGATATGCGCCGCCTCCTTGTTCAAATTCGGAATGACAAAGTTTGTCTGATAGGTGCCGATTCTGCCCGTCTCATCGTCGCGCGCCAGGAACTTGATCATGTACTTGCCGGGCAGGAGCGTGAACCCGGTGTCGTACTCGATGGGCCGCCGGGCCAGCTCGGCAGCGGTTGCATCGGTTAGCTTGATATTGACGTTGTCGCGGACGTTCGTGACCGTGGTGCCGCCGACCAGGTCTTTGATTTCGCCGACGAAGTCAATCAGTGTGTGCTCCGCGCCTCCGCGCTTGGCCAGGGCGAGCTCGCGTCCCGGGATCTTGACAATGATGGGAACGAAATATTCAGCCCGGTTGAGTTGGAAGTGATCGATCTCCATGGCGATCGAAAGGTCGGTGATCGGGTCCTCGAGCATCAACGCGTCTTCCAACTGACGCTCTTTGTCGACCGTGGTAAAGCGGCTAAACTCCTTGTCAGCGTAGTATCCCTGGCGGTAATCGAGCTTGGCGGTCTCGTTCTGGTTGAGGGTGATTTTTACCCGCCGGAAGTGGCCGTTCCTGGCCGTGTTGCTGGTGTAGTAGCCAATCACATAGTAGTCGGAGATGGATTCCTGAGCCTGCACGATGCCACGTGTCAAGTCATTGTTATCGAAAAGGGCTTTGCCTCCGGTGTCGCCGGCGAGGGCGTAGAGGGTGTCCTGCGACTGTTGGAAGTTGGTGGTGTTGGCAATGGCCGCGGTGCCGGAGTACATTCCGGAATTGCCCGGCGACCCTTGGGTAGCATCTCCGAGCGGAGCCTGGGCGACCAGGCCGCGCGCGTCCACCGGCCAGAAGGAGACACCGGCGCGGATCGCGGCGTCGACAGTGGCATGAAGCTGAGCCTGGTTATCGATTCCGTTGAGCCGGAGACCGCTGGCGAAGTAGATCAGTGATTTCTTCTCATCCAACTGGCTAAGCATCTTAGCCGCGGTCTGCAGCGCGGAGAGCTGGCGATCGGTGTTGAAGACGTTGAACTCGGTGTCGTCCTGGCCAAATGCGGCGCCGGTGTCGGCGCTGCTTGCATCGTCGATGGTCTCGGCGGAACCCTGCCCTTCCCCGACAATCATGGTCTCGAGAATGCTGAGCAACTTATTGCGATCGGCGGTGAAGTCCTGGAGAATGTCGACCGAACCGCCCTGGTAGCGGAGAATGGCGACCAGGTCGACGGTCGTCATTTGCGTGCGCAGGAATTTCTCCGCAGCCGAAAGGGCGCGGAGCTGATCCGCCGGGCTCATGGCAGTCATATCAAAGTAGAGCGCGAGCAAGCGACGATCCTTATAACGGCTCTTTTCTGGCGCTTCAGGAGCGATCTGCGTTCGCGTGAGTTGCTTGTACAGCTTGATCTGTTCTGTGCCGGGCGCTGCGGGCGCTACCGGCGCCTGCTCGGCGGCGAGATCCTGGTGCTCGCAGAAGCGGATCGTCTGGGGAGCGCCGTCCTCAGTGACGGTAAAGTCTTTGGCGCTGAGTCCTGAAATGAATTTTCCCTGCTTGTCTTTGACCACAACGGTCTCGACGACGAGTTGCGACTTGGCAGTGAGGGTATAGGTTCCCGAGGGAGTGGCGGACGTGTTCTGGCCGATCTGTTGCGCAGTTGCCGGCGCCACGGCGAAAAGGAGAAGGAGAGCGATCAACACCGAATTTTGTCTCATCTCAGAATCTCAGGCGCAGCTGAGTTTCCAGGCTGCGCATCGCGTTGGTGCTAAGCGGAAGACCGAACTGCGTGCTGTTCACGGTCGTGATCCAGCTGCCAAACACCGGGTGATTCAACATGTTGGTTGCCGATATCTTCAGATCTAAGTAAAAACGTCCGCTGGGACGGAACGTTCGACCGACCGAGCTGTCCAGGCTGAACTGGTCAGGACCCGTAATTGAGTTCCTAGCCGCCGTTCCCCATTGGCCCGGCAGCGGCGCGCTGTAAGCGGCAGGGTTGAGATGCAAGCCGGCAGGGGCGGCGTAGATGTGTACGCCGGTAAGGTTGGGTCGAATGGTGCCGGTGTAACCTGTTCCCGGGACGGCTGCTAAGTAAATTGGCGTCTCGGGCAGGCCGCTGCCCACCACCGCCGTGCCAACGACAGTCCACTCCTTGAGCAGCCTGCCAGGCCAGCCACCCATGAGCGTTCCCCCACCTAGACCTTCACCACTGGTGTATTGGGCCTGCAGGTTGAGCAGGTGACGTTGATCGAAACTGGAGAGGGAGCGCTCGGCATGCAGGTTGAGCCAGTCTTGTGCGATGGACTGCGTGGTCGATGAGCTTTGCGTAGTCGTAGTGGTAGAAGTCGTCCCCGTCGAGCCCCCACCCGATCCTCCCGAACCTTGCCCTCCCGGGGGCGCAGCAGTCTGGTTGCCGGCGAGGACATGACCCTGGCCGCCGAGGTACGCGTCATCGTCAATCGACTTTGAAAATGTATAGAGCAGCGACGCGGTAAAGCCGCTGCGCAGTCTGCGGCGCAGCTGCACCTGCCCCGCCTGCCGCGTAGAATCGCCGCCCGAAGTTTGATACACAAAGCCCGATAGGCAACCGGCACAAGGATTGCTTGCTCCGATGGGGTAAGTATTGGGCAGAAACTGCTGTACCCCTCGCGTGCCCTTGACGCCGAGGTAACTCGCCGTCATCTGCAACGCCCCTGGTAGGTCGCGTTGGATCGACGCCTGCCAGGTCTGGGCATAGCCGACGCGGAAGTTAGGATCAACCGCGAAGGTGTTGGCAGTAATCGATGAGCAGGGGACGAAGCCATTTGCCAGCGTGAGCCGGCAGTCGGGGCTGTTCTGCACACTCAGGCTGGTCGAGAGCGGGGACTGCTGTGCGAGCTGGAGTACTGAGGTCAGGTACACCGATGTGTCGTCATAGATGCCATAGCCGGCGCGCACCACGATGGTCGAAGCAGGGATGGGCCGCCAGGAGATTCCGACCCGCGGTTCGAAACCGAGCTTGTCCGGGCGGATGAGCGAACTGGGATAGTGAATTCCGGTCAGCGGCCCGACGGGATCGCTGCCCAGCACGGGCTTAACGGCGGTATAGCCGGGAAGCACATCAAGATTCACCAGCCGTCCGTAAAGCTCTGTGATCGGCGAGCCATAATCCCAGCGCATACCGGCATTAATGGTGAGATTGGGCAGAATGCGCCAATCGTCTGTGCCGTATAGATCGTAGACGGGCTGGCGGAAATACTTGTCCGCGTTCCCGAAGGCGACAGAACTGGTATCCGGCACCCCTATGAGGAAGTCTGCCAGGTCAGAGCCGCCAGTCGCGACGCCGTTGGATATGCCTTGGGTGGCGGCGCTGGTAAAAGTGAAAATGCCTCGCGGGTTCTGCTGGTAGTCATCGTTGTATTGCTGTTTGCGGAGATCCCCCCCGAGGGTAAAGTTGTGGCGGCCGCGATAGATGCCTACCGACCCGGAAACGCTATCGGTACGGTTACGATTGAACACGCTGTTTTGGTCTGTGAGACCCGCAATGCCGCTGGAAAAAGTGAGTGTGGGCGGACCCCAGTTGGATGGATCCTGGTTATTTCCGGAAATGCCGGCATCGCCGGAGATGTTCTGCCGGTTTTCAAAATAAGGAACGATGGTTGTTCTGAGCCGGCTGAAGTGATAGCCCGCAAAAAGAAAGAGACGCTGGTTGAAGCGGTGCGACCAATTGATATTGGCGTTAATGCCCAGAGTGTCAGTGTCATCGACAAAGCCGAAGAGGCTTCCGGTGCTGCCCCTGTTGCTTTGCAGGTTGAAGGTGCCATACAGCTCGTCTCTGCGGCCAAGCGTCTTGGACAGGCGCGACAGGAACAAGTCCTGATGGGTGCTGTTCAGAACGGGCACCTGGTAGTTATAGAGCGAGTTGCCGGTAATGTTCGGCAATGGGTAGAGCTGCAACAGTGACTGGGCCTGAGTACTGACCGGGACAACATTGCCGGGGAACGGCAGACCGGTGGCGGGGTTGTAGACGATGACCGGTTGACCGAGCGGGTTGACCAGATTGGCAAGATCCCCCGTCCGCTCTGCCTCGGTTGGGACAAGGCCGGGATAGGTCTCGGCAATATGGTTGCGGGTCCATTCGTAGGCCACGAAGAAGATAGGCCCGCGCGGCAACAGATGCGGAATCTTCAATGGTCCGCCGAGGTTGAAGATGCCGGTGATGGTACCGTATTGGGGTTTGGGCGTGTTGAGTCCGGTGAGCGAGTAGGGGCGGGCATCCAGGGCGGAGTTATCGTAGATGGCGGCGAGACCGCCCGTGTAAAGACTCCTGCTGTTGTACCTTCGGTTACCAAAGGCCTGGTCGAGCGAGAAGCGCGACGTCGCCGCGTTGTTGACGCTGCCGTTCACCAGGAAGCCGTCATTTGACTGCTGGTTTGCTTCCTCCGCCGGCTTTGGTAATTCCGCAGCGTTCTCATTCGGGGCGCCCGGCGCGGCGGGGGTTTTGGGCTTGAGACTGATGGAAGGGACTGGCGCAGGCGGAAGCTTGGTTAGCTTTGTGATCTGGTCGAGTGGCAGTAGATTCAACTCCCATTTACCCGGGGCCGTCGCCAGCGAAATAGTTACATCGGCATGAACGGTCGAGAAGCACTGCATTTCGATTTCGATCTTTGCCGGGCCATCCGCCAGGTTAGGAACGGTGTAAAGGCCTCCCTGGTCAGTGACGGCGCTGACCTTGGTTGTTCCTTGTGTAACTGTCACGGTAGCGCCGGGTAGGGGCAAGCCGCCAAACGTGACTTGGCCGTGATACTCCGAAGCCAAGGCGATGTGGGGAAAGGCAATCGCCGTCAGCAGGCAAACCAGGTACAAGACTTTTTGCGCTCGCCACCAGATCATTTGGGTTCCCCGAGGTTCGTCCGGCGTCAGTTCTCAGAAGGCTTCTCGACATGATCGATGACCATGACGTCTGTAGGTGCCTTGGTGGCGTCGAGCTTGAGCCCGATCTGCTCCTGGATAGCAGTGTAGAGCGCTGGTGGTGGGTTCGCGTTGTCAGTAGGGGGAGGCATCTTGGCCGCCATGCCCCCGAACTGGGAGTCGTCTGGTGTCCAGTGCAGGGTGAAGTCGTATCTTCCTGCGAGTTCCGTCTGATTGATGACCGGGCGGTCGAGAACGGTTTCCTGCATCATGGCAGCAAAATCGCTCATAGTGGCGCTATGCACCGTCAACGCCCCCAGGCCGCCCAAACCAAAACCCGGAAGGCTATCTTGATTTTCGCTCTTGGTGAGCTTTGCTCCGGTTTTGGCGACAGAGAGCGCATAAACCGATAACTCCTTCGTGTCGTGATGAAAGGTAAGTTTGAAGCGATCGGCTATGAGCTTCTGCACCATTCCCTGCAATTGTTTCTTGTTGGGAGTACCGGCTGTGTCGGGCTTTGCGTCGATGTCGTATTTGTCTGTGTCCGCCCAGGGAGGCAGGCCGATCAGCTGTTTTTGCTGCACTCCGTACGAGAAGGCGAGCAGCTTGCTCAACGAGATATTCGTGGTTTTGAAGCGGGTTCCATTGAACACCAGCATGAAGCGCTGCTCGTCGGGTTTGGTGGGCTTGATGGTCGCAACTTCAATGCCGGGCGATGCATTGGCGTCCATTGGCGGCAGCTTGGGGGTGGGTGGGGGAATGGTCCATTCCGTCTCCGGTGTAGCACGGGTCAGATTCAAGGGAAGAGGACTGGGCCCTTGGGTCCAGTTGCCGGTAATGGTCTTGCCATCCGAGCTAAGCTTGCCCTCATAGCTTCCACCAATCATGGTGAGCGTCATTTTTATCGTCGTGCCGTCCAGCGTGATCTTGTTCACCGGAATGCCGTCGCCACCTTGATCGATGCTGTAGGTGACCGCCTTGTAGCCGCCATCATCGGCCTTTGAGATCTTGAAGACTATGCGCAGGTCTCTACCGGCGTTCAGCGTACCCTGCCACGTGCCGGCGATGTTCTGAGCCGCGGCTTGAGCGCAAACCTTGATCATGGGTACCGGGCCGAAGAAGGCTGTGGCGGCTACGGTCAACAACACTGCGATGATCAGCAGAAGCCTTCTGGTGAAATCTGCTTCGCGAGCAACACGGTCACTCATGGTCAGAGGAATCCTTTCTTGAGACCTCACCGGTCTTTCCTACACCAGCCAGCAACGAAGAAGTAGATAGCCGGATATAAGACGCGCAGACCCCACAAACTTGCTCGGCTGCACGAACTATATCTGTTACTACGCTGCTCAGGCCTTCCGGTTCCCGTTCACTACATTAATTTTCCGAAGGCTTCTCGACATGATCGATAACGATCACATCATCAGGAACCTTCTGCGGTCCCATCTTCAGCCCGAGCTGTTGTTGCATTGCGGTGTAAAGGACCGGCGGCGCATTGGGGTCATCGGTCGGCGGTGGCGCTTTCGGGCCGTTCCCTCTGAATTCCGGGAATTGTGAGTCGTCCGGGGTCCATTTCAACTGAAAATCGTATCTGTCTGTGAGCCCGGTTTGATCCACCACCGGCTTGTCCATGACGACGGACTGCATCCAGTTGGCAAAATCCGCCATTCTTAGGTTGCTCACCGTCAGATCCCCAAGTCCTCCGAAACGGAAGCCTGGTGGACCATTCGGCCCGGCTGTGCTTTTGGTCATCTTCGGTCCGCCGCCGGCAACACTGATCACATAAGCGGAAAGCTCCCTCTTGTCGTGATGAAAGGTCAGCTTGAAGCGATCCGCCATCAGCTTCTGCACCATCATTTGCACCTGCTTAAAGCTAGGGTCCCCTTCCGTATCAGGCTTGGCCTCGATGTCGTAAAAATCGGTACCGAGCCAGGGTGGGGCATCGATGATCTGCGTTGCCTGAAGCCCGTACGCAAACGCGATGAGATCATTCAGATTAGTATTCTTGGTTGTAAAATGGCCGTCTCTGAAACCAAATCCCTTGTCCGGCTTATTGGGGGCGCTCGGCTTGATCGTCGCGACTGCGAAGCTGGGATGAGCGTTCGCGTCCATCGGCTGTACCTTAGGTTCAGCTTTGGGAACGGTCCACTCCGTCGCGGGTGTGGCGCGCGTCAGATTTAGGGGGAGGGTATTGGGTCCTTGGCTCCAGGTGCCCGTAATCGTCTCGCCGTCTGAACTCAGCTTGCCCTCATAGGTCGCGGGAAGCGTCGTGAGCGACATCTTTACCGTACTACCCTCCAGCGTGATCTTGGTCACTGGAACGTCGCCACCTTGGTCGATGCTGTAGAGCACCGCCTTGTACCCGCCGTCATCCGCCTTCGAGATTCTCACGACGGTGCGCAAATCACGGCCGGCATGGAGACTACCTTGCCACGTGTCTGCGATGTCTCGCGTCGGATTTTCCGCCTTGGCTTGGGCTCGGACGCGGACAATGTGCACCGCAGCCATGATGGCCATGCACAGCAGGAGCCTTAGAACGAAATCCAGTTTGCGGGCAGCACGGTCGCTCATGGTTCGGGAACCCTTTCTAGAGATCGGACCCGGTACTTCGGACACAAGCCAGCAACAATGGAGAGGAAAGCCTTATATAAGACGTTCCGAAGCGACAAATTTGTTCGACGGCGCAAATTTTATTTGTCGCCGCCCGCTTGCCTACCCTCTGTAGCGCCCTACTTAGCCTACCATTCGTCAGCCCGAGTATGGGAAGGCGACGCGGGTTTTCCGAATCCTAGTCCCCGCAGCGATGCGGTGGAATGTTGCGCCTTAAGCGCCCCATGCGCCATAAGTCTTCGAACTTGGGCGCAAGCATTGCGGCTAAGTCCTTTATTTAATGAAGGTGCTCAAGCAGTTGTGGGAAATTAGCTGCATTTTCGTGGATTTTCTGACACCGTTCTCCCACTTCAATCACCGATTAGTTCTCCGAGGGTTTCTCGACATGATCGATAACCAGAACCGCGGCGAGCGCCTTGGTAGCCTCCAGCTTAAGCCCGATCTGCTCCGTGATCGCGGTATACAAATTGGGTGGCGCGTTAGCGCCATCTGCTGGCGGAGAAGCCTTGGCTCCCATGCCCACGAACTGCGAGTCATCGGGCGTCCAGTTGAGGTTGAAGTCGTACCGTCCCGCGAGCCCGGTTTGATCGACGACCGGGCGGTCGAGCACGTACCTCTGCATCAGGCTGGCGAAGTCGCTCATACTTGCGTCGGAGAAAGTCATATCGCCGCCGATCCTCCCTTGGAAGCTCCACCCAAAACGCCCGTTCGGATCGGCGTCGCTCTTATTAAGTTTTGGGCCGCTCCTGGCGACCGAGAGCACATAAACCGGAAGCTCCTTCTTGTCGTGATGAGAGGTGAGCGCGAAGCGCTCGGCCAGCAGCTTCTGCATCATGTCTTTCCATTGCTGGTCGCTGGGCATGCCTTCGCCGTCCGGCTCCGCGTCTATATCGTATTTCTCCGTCCCCGCCCAACCTGGGGCGCCGATGATCTGGTTGTCATGAATCTTGTAGGAGTAGGAGATAAGGTCATTGAGGCTAGTGTTGGTCGTTGTGAAATGGCGACCCCTGAAGCGAAAAAATCTGCCCGGCTGGTCCGCCTTGCTCGGCTTGATGGTCGCAACCTCGAAGGTGGGATGAGCGTTCGCGTCCATCGGTGCCAGCCTGGTCGGCGGAGGAATTGTCCACGCTGTTTCGGGCGTCGCCCGCGTAAGGGTAAGAGGGACTACAGTGGACCCCTGGGTCCAGGTGCCTGTGATCGAGTTGCCATCCGAGCTCAGCTTACCGTCGTAAGTGGCGGCAAGAGTTGTGAACGACATCTTCACCAAGGCGCCTTCCAGCGTGACGTCGTGCACGGGCAGGCCGTCGCCACTTCGATCGATGCTATAGAAGACCGCTTTGTACCCCCCGCCATCTGTCTTTGCGATCTTGACCACCGTGCGCAGGTCTCTGCCGGTGTGGAGTGTGCCCTGCCAGGTGTCAGCAATGTCCTGCTTCGCATTTCCAGCCGTTGCTTGTGCGAGGACCGGGGGTATCTGCGACAGGTTGAGGACCAATGCGACCATGCTCAACGAGCCACTCATACTGAGCGCTAGCTTTCTACAGAAATCCAATTGACGAGCGAAGCTGTCAGTCATGATGCCGGCAATTATAAGTATCGCTATGTTGGTCCGTCGTCCCTTCAATCGTCATTAATTCTCCGACGGCCTTTCCACATGATCGATGACCAGGCCTTCGATCTGACCCTTTTGTGATTCGAGTTTCAGCCCGAGTTGTTCTTGGATTGCCGTGAAGATAGAAGCTCCTGAAGAGTCAGCAGGAGGTCCACTCCCTTGCCGGCTGCCTTCTGCCCCGTTAGGCATCGGTGCCCGGTCGTCCTCGGGCGTCCACAACAGCGTGATGTCGTACGTTCCCTTGAGCCCGGTCTTGTCCAGGACGGTGCGTTCCAGTTGTTGGGTTAGCGGCGGCAGCAGGGAGGCAATTGGAATCCCTTGTGCCACAAGACGGCCTCGACCCCACATCATCATGCCCGGACGTCCGCCGGGTTTACCGTCAGGACCCTTGATTCCGTCAGGATAAGTATCACCCGGCTTTGCCTGGTGGAGTTTAGGACCATTCTTGGCGATGACGAGGGCATACACCGGAATTTCTTTAGGCGCCCGGTGCACTTTTAGCTGGAAGCGTTGCTCCAGGACCGGCTGAAGCATACGCATGCGCTGCTTTTCATCAAGCTTGTTCAGCGCAGCCAAATCAGAGCTGCTCACCTTTGCGTCGACATCGTAAGTTTCTGAGTCGAGCCAGCCAGGTGCTCCTGAGATCTCATCATCTTCGACACCATAGGCCTCTTTCATCAGGAACTTCACGCTGACCCTCTTCGCAGTCAATCCATCGGCCGTGAGCAATATCGTCGATCCCTCGCCGGCTTTATCGGGTTTGACCGAAACCACCTCGAACCCCGGCAGATCGACAGCGGGACCTGCGCTTTGCGCCTCAACGTTGGTTTGTGCGGCGTTGAGCTGAGCAGATAGGATCGGCAAAACCAAGGCCATCGTTCCCGTCAAGACGAATGACAAGTTCTTAGTCAAGCGTGTTTTTTCTGTGGCCATTAATTCTCCGATGGCGCCTCAACGTGATCGATGACAACCATCTCCACGGGGATTTTCCGTGACTCGAGTTTTAGCCCAAGCTGCTCCTGAACCGCCGTGAAGATCGAAGGCCGGGAAGAATCGGGGGGCGGTGCATCGTCAGATCTTGCGCCACCGCCTTGAGACGCGTCAGGCATCTGGCCTGCGCGATCATCCGGCGTCCATTGCAAGGTGAAGTCGTAGTTGCCCATAAGCCCTGTATCATCCACAACGGTGCGGCCCAGTTGCTGCGACAGTAACCGTGCCAGGTGCTCGATGCTAATCCCTTGACCTGTGACCGGTCCCCCATTGCCTCCCATGAGCATCAGGCCTGTTCCAGGCTGGCCTTCGGGGCCTTTAATTCCGTTGGGGTAAGTATCGCCTGGCTTGGCCTCGTGCAGCTTGGAACCACCCTTCGCAATAACGAGGGCATAGCCGGGAAGTTCTTTTGTTTCGCGGTGGACCACCAGTTGGAAACGGTCCGCCAAAAGCGCCTGAAGCATACGCTTCGACTCCAGCCGGCTCTCATCTGGGCTAAGCGTCTTTAACCTTTCCATTTGAGCGCTGTCCATCTTCGCTTCGATATCGTATCTATCAGAGTTAATCCATTTTGGCCCTCCTAGGATCTGGAAGTACTGGATCTCGTATGCATTTTCAATGAGCATTCGCAGTGTGCCGCCCATTGCCGATAGTCCATCGGGTCTGATCATCATCCTGACGATATTGCTGCCGGATTTGTTTGGTTTGATCGAAGCAACATCGTACCCATGCGTATCGGCGGCCGTGCTCTTGACCTCCGGAGCGGCCGTGCTGGGCATTGTGTTTTGCAGGCCAAAGACGATCGGGGCGGCGACGGTCAGCAATGCAGCAGCAACGAACAACAGTTTCTTACCGAAATCCAGTTCGCGTGCCACGCGTTCGGTCATGATACGAACGATCCGGCTCTTGAGATCGGCGCCTGTAACTCCGGATACGGAAACCGGCAGTGATC
This sequence comes from uncultured Acidobacteriaceae bacterium, assembly GCA_963743365.1. Classification (GTDB taxonomy): domain Bacteria; phylum Acidobacteriota; class Terriglobia; order Terriglobales; family Acidobacteriaceae; genus PALSA-350. The sequence goes on along the minus strand of CAVUQE010000026.1, from coordinate 20,695 downwards.
CCACGCAGAATTCGCAGGTCTTCAGAATGCTTTCAGCGTAGACCTGCGGCGGATTGCCCAGCCGCAATACTTCTTCATCGCAGGCTCGTTCGCGTTCCTCTACCAGCCTTGCTCCCAACCACCAAACCAGGGGGTGAAACCAGAAGATGGCTTCCACCATCATATGAATCGCCGCAGCGAGATTGTCGCGACGCCGTACATGCCATACCTCATGAGCGACGATGGCCTCGAGTTGCGCGTCTGTAAGCCGCGCGGAGATTCCAACCGGCCATATCAGCGCAGGCCGAACGATGCCCAGGATGCCTGGTTCCAGTGAGGCCTGTGAAATGACCAACCTGATCGGCCTTCGCACAGCGGCGATCTGCTCCAGATGCCGCAGCACATCTACTTCGCGCCCTTGCGTTATGGTCACCGCGCCGCGCATCGCCGTAGAAAAGCGACGCCACCGCCACCACCACAGGCTGAGCACCGCGACAAAACCGCACAGCCAAACCACCGCGAGAGCCTCTTGGAACAGGGGACGCAAATCGGCGCGCGCCGTCCGTGCGACTTGTACCACGCCGGGAGCGGTGATGCCAGTAAAGGGCTGCCCGATCTCTTTCGTTACTGTATAGAAATTGCTCTGTACGCCTGTCGAATGGCGTGGTATCGCCAAATGGGCACCGAGGCTGATTAGCAGCGAAAAGGGGATGAGAAACTTCAGAGACGCTGCAAGCCAGAGGCGATAACGAAACCGTGCCTGGTTCCTTCGCAAAGCTAACGTCATCATCGCAGCTACGACCGCGAATAGCGTCGACTGCCAAAGGTGGTTTCCCACCGCGGGCGCGATTGCTGCCCATACTCCAGACAAGTACTCCATGACTTGTCCTTTCTCTGTAACTAGCAAATGCGTTTAATAGATCCTGAAGTTCACCTCGATGTTCACTTCCACCGCGACAGGTTCGCCATTGTGCATCGCCGGCTCGAATTTGTACTGCCGGACTGCCTCGACCGCTTTCTTGTCCAAACCCTTTCCCAGGTGACGCACCACCAGCACACGCTTCGGGTTACCTTGCGCGTCCACAATCAACGACACGACGCAAACACCTTGATACTTCGCCCGCCTGGCCTCCTCAGTGAACTCCGGGTCAGGTGAGAAGATCAGCCTGGGTGCGGAAACACCCGGTCCCACGTGGTAGATTTGCGGTGTGTTTGAGGCCTGAGAGGAGCGTGGGATTGGGGCGTTCAAGGTTAGGGCTGCAAAATCTACCGGCGCTTGCGGGTTACTCACCCGGGGTGATTGCGCACGGACCAACGGAGTGTTCCATAGACCGAAGAGGACAGGTCCAGCAACGGCCGCAACTCCCACTGAAGCCAAGAGTAGCCTTTTGCCTGGGCTAAGCCTTTCCGACAAGCCCGGAGTCATGATGCGCACAATGCGTTTTTTCAACTCGGCGCCCGTAACGCCAGAGACGCAAGCCAGCGGCGATCCCACGCAGAATTCGCACGTCTTCAAAATGCTCTCGGCGTAGATGGAGGGCGGATTGCCCAACTGCAATACCTCCTCGTCGCACGCCAGTTCGCGCTCCTCCACCATACGCGCTCCCAGCCACCAAACCATGGGATGAAACCAGAAGAAGGCTTCCACCATCATGTGCAAAGCCGCAGCCAGGTTGTCGCGATGTCGCGCATGCGATAACTCATGTGCAAGGATGGCCTTGAGGTGCGAGTCCTGAAGGTGTTCGGAGATCCTTGCGGGCCACAACAGGACCGGCCGAAAGATGCCGAAGATCCCGGGCTCCAGAGCAGAGTTCTGCGACAGCAGGAACGAGATCGGCCTGCGCACTCCGCCGACATTTTCCAGTTGCCGCAGCGCATGCACCTCGCGACCTCGCTGCGTAGGCGCCGAGCGGTGCACAGCCGAGGCAACACGATGCCAGCGCACCGACCAGAGGATAACCACCGTGGCAAAACCGCATAGCCAGATCGCTGTGATCAATCCCGGCAGCCGGGCAAGCAGGAAAGCAGCATTGGTCGCATGGTTAGCCGGCGTGACAACGACGAAAGTGAAGGGCTGGCTAAAGCCTTCCATTACCGAAAACAGTCCGCTGTGCCCGCTCAGTGAGAGACGCGGACTGGCCAGACGCCTGCCGAGGCCGATGAAAAGTGAGAGCGGGACGAGAAACTTCAGCGAAGCGGCCAGCCACAGATGATGCCGAACCCGCGCCTGGTTGTTCTTGAATGCCAACGTCAGGATCGCGGCCAGCGCTGCGAATAGAGTCGACTGCCAGAGGTGGTTAGCCATCGCAGGTGCGATCGCCGCCGGCACTTCAGACAGGTATTTCGGAATCATGACTTATCCCTCCTCTCCAGCTGACGTAGCGCCTTCTCTGCCTCCTTTACGTCCTCGAGGGTGAGCTTGCCGGATTCAATCAGGTGCGCCATCACCGGCTGGGTACGGCCGCCGAACAATGCCAGCAGGTCATCGACCAACCTCCGTTGTGCGGCATTGCGTGAAACCGCTGCAGCGAAGATGTGGAAGTTTCCCACCTTCTTCACCCGGCGAACGACATTCTTCGCTTCCATGCGATAAACCGTCGTCTGGATAGTCGTATAGGCGGGCCTGCGCTTAGCGGGAAAGGTCTCTTGAATCTCGCGGATGGACGCCTCCCCCTGGGTCCAGAGCGTCTCCATGATCTGAAACTCGAGCTTGGATAATTTGGGTTCAGCCACTTTTTCTCCTACAGGTGTAATATGGTTTACTACACCTGTTTGTTATCGTCAAGAAAAAGCATAGGACTCTTGGGGTTTTACAGATGCCATGGGGTGTAGTTTCAAGCAGGGCCGGGAACCGGTGAGCGTGCTGAGAACCAGGATGGGACATGGAAGCCGGAGGTCACCCTTTGCCCAGTGGCGAGGGGACGCAATTCGAAATCGTAAGTTGGTTTTCGTTCACCTTCTGCTGGCACTGATATGCGGTCGAAGCCTTGCACAAGAAAGTGGAAAGCCCCTTGCGCCCTCGGAAGCGTATAAGGCGGCATTTGCACCATTCCAGGCTTCGCGGACGCAGCCCGACGATCTGACCGATGCCGACAGGTTTGCTCTGCAAATTGGCATTGCTCGTGCCTCCCATGACTGCCGGGCACTCTCATCGGATACTTCGTCGCTGGACGCTGATCAAAAAGAGCTGCTCGCTTTAGGAAACTTGTGCCTATTCGGTCAGGAGTTTGGGCCTGCCCGCACCGCACTCACCAAGTACCTTGCCCTTCCTCACCCAGCGGAGAGAAAGCGGGCAATGGTCTTGCTGGTCCAAGCCTTACTCGGCCTGAACGACCCGGGCGCTGCAGAGTTGGTCGTGCGTTCACTGCTAAAAGATTTTCCCTACGATGCGGACATCCACTTTGCCATCGATCAGGTCATCGATGCATCCGAGGGACTAAGCGAAGGGCTGAATAGAATGGCTCTTAATCTCTGCGTGACGCAGAATGCTGTCACTCTCCCGCTGCTTGCCAGTGGAAAGGCGCTTGAGGGGAAAGAAGCAAACGCATCTGCCGGCATCTTGTTCAACGATGCCGTGCGCTGCGTTTCCCTGGCAAGAGGGCGAGATGAAGCCTTTGGGTTGGAGGTGATGCGTCAATTGACAGCCATCGCACAAATGGAGAGCTGGCAAGCCACGGCAGATTATTCATCCATGCAGGCGTCGTTGCAACGGCAGCAAATGGTAGGGACGCAAGTCTCTCTGAGTTCGTTGCACGGGTTTAGACTCACGAATGGCACGTTGGCGCCGCACCTGATCGCACTGAAGCGGGGCACAGTCATTCTGTTTCCCTTTGTTCTCTGGTCGCCGAATGCGTCAGACGAGGCCAGCCGTTTAGCCAGACTCGCACCGCAGCAGACGATTTACGCAATTACCAGCTGGAGTGCCAACACCGGCCGGGACGATGTTCCTTCCAGTGAAATCTCGACGGCTTTACAGGGATGGCAGAGGAATTTGCCGGCCAACGTTCATATGGTCATTGTGCCTAACGCAGAACTGAGTGTCTTCCATGTTGATTCCTTTCCTGCCGGCATTGCGATCCGCGAGGGAACCGTACTCTGGAATGGCGTTTTGTCGACCCAGGGGGAAGAGCGCATGCTGCTTAGCGCTCTGTCTGACCGAGCCTTCTCCCACCAGGGCGCCGCTCATCACAAATGAATCTCATGCCTGCTCGTCGTAGTGGCACTCTCTATCGCGCCGTCGGATGTTTGGTGTTGATTTTCGCGTCGACCCTGACGGGTAAGAGTCAGACTCCTATCAAATCAAGACCGCTGCCTCTTGGCACTCTCGTAGACGTGGGCGGTTATCGCGTGCATCTTTATTGTCTTGGCCAGGGAAGTCCAACGGTCATGATCGTCGGCGAGTTTTCTTTCGACTGGGCGCTGGTGCAACCGGAGGTGGCGAAGTTCACCCGCGTTTGCACTTTCGATCCATCTGGAACCGCGTGGAGCGATCCATTCCAGGGGGCGAAAGCACCTACTTGCAACCAACGAGTCAATGAAATCCATCAGGTGATGGTGAGAGCACCTGTCGATGGTCCTTATGTTCTCGTCGGATACTCGGTGGGCGCGCAGTGGGCGCGGCTTTATGCGGCCAGGTATCCCAACAACATAGTTGGGATGGTCATTGTCGACCATGCGTTTATTCCCGCTCAGGTTCTCCCGCGGCAAGATGCACGCTCGCATAATCTGCCGCAGAGCTACACTCCGCCTAAGCTCCTTTCTCAACCGCCAATCGCTCTTGACTTCCAGGACGATGTGAATTTCAGAAAGTTGCCCAAAGAAGATCAGGAGCTGCACACCTGGGCCCTCTCTGAAAATCCAATTCGCCCGGATTACGCAATGGCCAAGGACTGCTTTTCGGATCTTGCAACGATTACAGGCAAATATCGGTTTCCACTTGGCGACATGCCGCTCATCGTGATTAGCACGCCAAACGAAAGTCCGGGCTATCCGAAGTTACAAGCAGAGCTGTTGGCATTGTCGCGAAACAGCAAACATATCATTGCTTGGAACAGCACTCACATGGTTCTGATCGACCAGCCCGAAGTGATAACAGAGTCCATCCTTAAGATGGCGGTTTCACTCCGCCCGCAGTAAATTCTGATGAGAGCTACGCTTTCTCCTCTTGTCATCCCGACCGGAGCGGACCTGCGGTTTTCTCTTCCGGATCCTCACGCAAACTCTAAAGCGCGACGAATCGCACTGGCTAGGGCTGGCGTTCTCGCCGTGACTGTGGTTTGATAATCCGCAGCTTTCAGCGGACCCTGAAACAAATGTGGCTGCCAGTGCATGGAGGTTTCATGAAGTCCACCATGATGTCATCGCCCCTGTTGGTCAGCAGCATTCTGGAGCGTGCGGGTACCCTTTTCCCCGATGTCTCGATCGTCTCCATGCAGCCTGACGCTTCTCGCTACAGCTACACCTATCGGGATCTCCGCAGACGTTCCAGGCAATTAGCAGCTGCTCTTGGAGCTGCGGGCGTTGCCCAAGGAGATCGCGTCGCTACTCTCATGTGGAACGGGCACGCTCATCTGGAAGCGTATTTCGGAGTTCCCATCATTGGAGCCGTATTGCACACTCTTAACCTGCGGTTGCATCCGGACGAACTCGCTTACATCGTCAATCACGCCCGGGACCGCTTTCTGATTGTGGATGATGTGCTGCTCGACCTCTTCGGTCAGATTCGGCATAAAGTCGACCTCGAACGTGTTTTGGTTGTCGATCACGGCAGCGGCAGGCTCCCCCACGGAGGCGAATCGTATGAGGGTTTCCTGGCAGAAGCTAGTGCAGAGCCGAACGAGGTCCTACTCGCGGAAGAGGATGCAGCGGCCCTGTGCTATACCTCGGGAACTACCGGCTGCCCCAAAGGAGTGCTCTATTCTCACCGGGCCATCGCCCTGCATTCCCTGGCCATCTCTCTTCCCGACCAACTGAACTTCAGCCACAGCGATACAGTTCTCCCGATCGTGCCCATGTTCCACGTAAATTCGTGGGGCTTTCCGTACGCCGCGGCCATGAATGGGAGCAAGCTGGTCTTGCCTGGATGTAACCTCAAGCCGGAGGCCTTACTCGATCTGTTGGAAAACGAAGGGGTGACGCTCGCCGGTGGAGTTCCTACCATTTGGATGGGCGTGTTGAATACACTCGAAGGCCATCCCGGCCGCTGGAAGTTTGCCGATGGAGTACGTTTCATCGTGGGCGGCTCGGCTGCGCCAGAGTCGCTATTCCGCCGCTTCGACAAGGTGGGCGTGCACCTCGTGCAAGCATGGGGAATGACCGAAACCACTCCCGTTGGCACGGCCGCCAAACTCAAGCCGCACATGCACAGTTGGACAGAAGATCAAAGGTACGCCCAGCGCGCCAAGCAAGGATTGCCGCTGCCATTCATTGAGACCCGCACCGTCGGCGATCAGGGTGAAGCAGCCAGAGACGGCGTAACCGCAGGTGAATTGCAGGTCCGTGGGCCATGGATAGCTGGTAGCTATTACAACCTCGATCAGGCCGACAAGTGGACAGACGACGGCTGGTTCCGCACCGGAGACGTAGGCACGATTGATTCCGAAGGCTACTTGAAAATCACCGATCGCCTGAAGGATCTGATCAAGTCCGGCGGCGAGTGGATCAGCTCTGTAGACCTGGAAAATGCCCTGGTGGCGCACGCGGCGGTGAGGGAAGCTGCGGTCATCGCCGTGCCCCACAGCAAATGGCAAGAGCGTCCGCTCGCCCTCGTCATACTGAAAGATGGTTTCGTCGTCGACGACTCTGAGCTGCGCGCCTTTCTGGAGCGACGCTTTCCGCGCTGGCACGTACCTGACGGTTTTGTGTTCGTGAACGAGCTCGCCCACACCTCGACCGGGAAGCTATTGAAGAGCAAGCTTCGCCAGGACTTCGGGCATTATCTCAGGGACCGCTCCTAGCTGGATTGCTTCACCTACGGATTGGGCGAGTGAGGAAACTCCCGGCTGAACTCCTCCATCTGCTTTTGCATTTCCTTTTGCAGATCGTCCATCCGCTGCTTGAACTCTGGACTGTCTATCTTTGGCCCAACCTCCGCCATGTGTCTCCGCAGATCGTCCATCTGCTGCTTAAACTCCGGACTGTTTACCTTTGGCCCAACCTCCGCCATTTGTTTCCGCATGTCGTCCATCTGCTGCTTAAACTCCGGACTGTCTATCTTTGGCCCAACCTCCGCCAGGTGTCTCCGCAGATCGTCCATCTGCTGCTTAAACTCTGGACTGTTTACCTTTGGCCCAACCTCCGCCATTTGCCTCCGCATGTCGTCCATCTGCTGTTTAAACTCCGGACTGTTTACCATTGGCCCGACCTCCGCCATTTGTCTCCGCATGTCGTCCATCTGCTGCTGGAACTCTGGACCGTTTATCTTTGGCCCAACCTCCGCCATTTGCCTCCGAAGGTGCTGAACATCCTTATCGATGAGCCGTTGCTCCGCCAGGGCAGATTCGCGGCTTCCGCTATCGCCTCCATTGCGATGGACATAGGTGCGTTTTTTCGGAGTAGCGGGCGACGTGTCATGCGGTGTAGCGGCGGGCGGAGAGGAAGTCTTAGCTCCTGGTACAGGAGCCTGGGCGTCTGCCGGAGGATTCTGCGTCGCTGGCGGCGCAACGATTGCCTGCGCCATCGTAGGCGTCACATGAAACATTCCCGCGATCATGCTCGTGGCAATCATCATCGCCGCGCCGCTTGCAACACGGGCGGCCCTCGCCCGCACACTCATGGTGGTTGTGTCCATCAGTCGCATCACTCGCTCCTCCAGTGTGTGTTTGCCGAATAACCCCAGAAACTGCGCCTGCGCGGCCAGGCCGCGCTTTCCAAGCATGCTGTGTGCCAGCCCCAGCAGGCACTTCGCGTATCCCAGATGGGACTTCATTTCCTGCGCTGCCATCGCATCGCAAACCATCTCGCGCGTCATGTGTATCCGCTGTTGCACCCAATCCACAACTGGATGCCAGGCCAGTGGCAACGCTGCCACTTGGCAGGCCACATTCAACAGGTAGTCCCGCCGTTGGATGTGCGCCAGTTCGTGGCACAGGGCAGCTCGGATTTCATCCTCTGTATGCCGGGCAAATCCCTCAGGCAACAGCAAAAACGGCGCACGCACGCCCACGATCATTGGGCTCGAAACTTCTCTGGACTCGCGGAGCTGTGGCGGCTTGATCCCCAGCCGATGGCTGTAGCCCTCTAAGACAGTCCTGTCTCGATCACTCAGGCAGGTCTCTCGCGAACCTTGCACCAGCGTTCGCGCGCCGAGCCATGCCCGTGTCATGCGGAACAGGCCAAAGACGATCGTCGCCACATACAACCTCAACAACCAATGGGCAGTTCTCGTGGTCAATCGAAGGTTACCCGTCCGCGCGGAGAAGAGCGTGCCGAATACGGACGATTGCCCGCGTCCCCGCGGCAACTCGTTCTGCGCCGGCGCGCTGAGGTCTTCCTCGTGACTGCCCTCAATAACCGTTCCCGTGTGCTGGGTCGCGGATGCACCAAGAAAACTCATGCCATGCACTGGCAGCAGCACCGCCAGTCCCAGAACGGCTAGCCATATGTGATGCTGTATCAGTGGCGACGGCCTGACCATCCGCAAGAGCAGCCACGCGCCTCCCGCAAGCAGCGGAACCTGCCACAGGGCGTTAATCCCGTATTCGATGAGCGCTCGCTCCATCATGGCTCCTCCTGGGGTGATGGAGTTTCGGCCGCGGCCAGCTTCTTCGCCACGCGCGCCAATTCCTCCGCGGTGATCTGCCGTGTATCTACCATCGCCATGAGCAATGCCTCGCTGGAACCGCCAAACATTCGCTTCACCAGGTCGCTCAAGGCGTTTCCACTTGCGCGCTCACGGCTTACCGCCGGCCGGTAGCGATGAGCGCGCCCATCCAGCACCCGCTTCACCTTATTCTTGCGCAGCAGTACGTTAAGCATGGTTTGCACTGTCGTATAAGCAAGCTCCGCCTTGAGCTTCGGCTGCACCTCGGCTACCGTGCAGGGTCCCACTTCCCAAAGCACCTGCATGATTTCCAGCTCCAACGGCGTCAATGTCTGATTTATTTTGGCTGGCATTAAGAATTCACTCTCTTACTAAACTCTTAGTAGCTTAATACGCGGGCACTGGGGTTTGTCAACTAATCTTTTAGTAGTGCGCAATCGCTCAGCCGTGGCAGGCCAGTTTCTCCCCCTCGCCGGCCAGTGCCAGGGGCCAATCGGCGGGCGATTCTACCAGGCAGTCCGGGGGCTCCGTGACCAGGGTGTGCGGTGCCAGTCCATACGCGCAGCCCATACTCCACACTCCGGCGTTGTGCGCGGTTCGGATGTCCACGTCGGAATCTCCGATCATCAGCGTCTCTCGCGGGTGAACTCCCGCCTCCTTCATCAGGGCAACCAGCCCTTCCGGATCTGGTTTCTTGGTGGCGAAGCTGTTACCGCCGTAGATGCGATAGAAATAGGGGCTCAGCCCAAGAGCGTCACAAATGGCCTGCGACGGTCCGATCGGTTTGTTGGTCAGTACCGCCATGGACCTCTCTGCGCCTCCGGGTTCCAAGCGCAGGCTGTCCAGCGATGCAAACACTCCCGGGTAAACGTAGGTCTTGTCCAGCTTGTGTTCGCGATAGTAATCGAGGAAATAGGCGAGAGCAGAATCAAGAAAGGTTTGATCCGCTGGTTCGCCGAGAGAACGGCTCACCAGCCGCGCCGCGCCATCGCCGATATACGTGGCGATCATGGCGTCGGGTAGCGGCGGGCGGCCGAAGTGCTGCAGCATTGCATTGACCGAGGCACAAAGGTCGGCTCCGGAGTCGATCAGTGTGCCATCAAGGTCAAATACCAGCAGCCGGAGAGATCCGGCGGGAATGGGGCGAAAAGTCCTGAACATCTTTCTACTCTAGTCGATGCACCCCGTGAAACACTGCCTACTCCGGAACACGCCAGCCGTTCACGGTCAGGACCAACGTGGCCTGGTCCTGGGCGTCTCCCGAGGTAGCCTTGGCAAACGCAGGAAAGGCCGTTCGTATCTTGTCGGAGTCGGTCCAGCCCGGAACATCCATCATTTTGTAGTGGTAATTCACCTTCGTTGTTTGCTGCCCGTTGACTGCTGCCGGCGGCGTAAAACTGTCGATGCTGGTGACTACCCGATGACCGTAGCAGAATCTCGGCGGCACGCGTTTGCCATAGGTAGTCAGCTCGTAGCGCTTGACGTGGATGTCTCTGTCCTCCAGGGACCTGAGCAACCCTGCATCGGCCAGTGCGTCCAGGCCCTTTTTCCTGGGATCGCTGTCACCACTCGTGGTGCTGGCCTCGTAAGGAAAACGAATCGCGCTCGGAAAAAGGCAATCGTCGTTGTTACTGTAGTACGCGTTCAGCGTGCGGATAAAGTTCTTCGGGGTGGCCGCCTTGAACCCGTTGCATCCTGCCATGAAAAGCCCCAGAGTGAGTGTGATCCCGGCCCGGTAGATCCATCGTTGTCTTGCCATGTGGTGCCCTCGCGGTGATTGGGGAAACTCGAAACCAATTGGATGCTTAATGATAGGGTGAAGGGCGATATGGAAAAAGAAAATCCGCGGGTGGTTCTGGTCACGGGCGCCTCTTCCGGCATCGGACTGGCTTGCGCTACCTACTTGGCAGGACGTGGCTTCCGTGTCTACGGTACTTCGCGGCGAGCGGCCGTCGAAATGCCAACGCCGGGCAACCTTACCATGCTCCGTGCCGACGTTAGCGACGATGGTTCGGTGGAGCAGGCAGTCGCTACGTTGCTTAATCGCGAGGGGCGGCTGGATATCGTGGTGAATAACGCCGGGATGGGCATCGCCGGGCCGGTCGAAAACACTTCGACCGAGCAAGCCAAAGGGCAATTCGAAGTTAATTTTTTCGGAGCCCTCCGGGTCTGCCGCGCGGTCTTGCCGGCGATGCGCCGGCAGCGCAGCGGCTACATCGTCAACATCGGATCCATCGGAGGGCTCATTGCGATTCCATATCAGTCGATGTATAGCGCTTCCAAGTTTGCCCTGGAAGGGCTAAGCGAAGCCCTGCGCATGGAGGTAAGGCCATTCGGCATTCGGGTGGTGATCATCGAGCCCGGCGATCACAAGACCGCCCTCACCGAAAATCGGCAGTTTACCGCACTTTCGGGTGCGGCAGAGGCCTATAGTCCATCTCTGGAGGCAGCGCTGCTCAAGACGGCCCACGACGAGCAAAGCGGTCCGGGGCCGGAGCAAATTGCACGCCTGCTCTATCGCATCGTCAACCGGCGCCATCCCCGCCTGCGCTACACTATCGGTCCCGCCCCGCAGCGCGCCGCAGCTTGGCTCAAGCGCCTAATGCCCTACAGCATTCTTGAGTACAGTATGCGCACCTATTACGGCCTACGCAGCTAGATCCGAATGCCTTACTGAATCCGAATGTCCCCGGAACCCGTTTGCGCCTTGATCGTGGGCCCGCCACCATTGACGGTTCCGTATACGTGATGCTTGTCCAGGGAGCCCCGCATGGTGAGTGGGAGGTCCGTCTTAACCGACCCCGAGCCCGTCTGCGCATCCAGCGTAAAACGAGCGCCGCTGCCAACCTGCAGTGAGATGTCCCCCGAGCCGGTCTCCAGCTTCCACGGCGAGGTAGGCTGGCCACTAATCTCGAGGGTGCCGGACCCAGTCTCCGCCTTCACCGCCCCATGTACATCGGCCAGCTTGATGGAGCCGGAGCCTGTGCCCGCTACCACGTCACCCGCCGATCCAAGCTGTGCCTGCACATCTCCGGAGCCGGTCTGTAGCGTAGTGGAGCCCATAAGGTTCGTCGCTTCGATGCTTCCCGACCCGGTTTCAAGCTTGGAGCCCGCGCCCAGCTTGTCCGCGTGGATGGACCCGGAGCCGGTGTGTGCCTGGACCGTTCCATTCAGATTGGAAAGTTGCAGGTCGCCGGAGCCGCTCTCGGCCGCAAGCATGGTATTGGCCGGGGTCGTAATCTCGTAATCGACGGATACATGGCGCATGAAATCATCGCTGCCCTCGCCCACGCGAATGATATTGCCCGCCTGGTTAATAGGCGGATTGTTGGCGACCCGCGACACTGCATCATCGGAGCTGCCGCCCCACCAGCTATTGCCGCTTTTCACATGGCCAACGATGTGGACTTGATTGTCCGACCCGGGCGAGACGTGGATGTATCCGGAGCCCGTAGAGACGTGGAGCGTCACCGGGCCGTTTACGGTCAGCGTACGGTCGAATGACCTTTCCGCGGCCAATGCAGCCGCCGGGAGATACATCGACATGGCGATCAGAATGCCGGCTGCCGCTTTGTGGGATGGATTCCATCGGGTTTGCATCGTTGCCCTCCTTGGGCTCTAGAGATGTCGCTCTAAAGTTTGCATTATTTGATACGCAGGCGGAGCGGAGATGGTTCCCTCCGCTAGCTCAGGCCTGCCCTGGAACGCTGGGTGTTCCATATCTGACTGTGCCCTTTTGCGTCAAATCCAGGATCCCACACCACTGCAACCCATACGTCCACGCGATGTACCCGGGCGCCACCCTCACCGGTATCATGGCGTAATGAGCTCCGTGTCCTCCCTCCCATCAGCGGCCGGCTGCCTGGTTCCTGCGCGAAATGGTTGAACTGATGCTCTTTCGGATGGTTTCCGTCGCCTTGCTGATCCTGGCGAACGGCTTCTTCGTGGCGGCGGAGTTTGCCCTGGTGAGCGTGCGCGAGACGCGCATCGAGCGATTGATTGCCCTGGGGAGGCCCGGAGCCCGGGCAGTGCGCCGCCTGCAGGAAAATATGGAAGACTTCCTGCCTGCCGTCCAGCTAGGCGTGACCCTGTGCAGCCTGGCACTGGGCTGGATCGGCGAGCCTGCGGTAGCTACCCTCTTCGAGCACTGGTTCAACGGCATGCCGCACGCCAGGGTTTACGCCCACCTGATGGCCGTGCCGGTCGCTTTTGCGTTGATTACCTACCTCCACGTCCTGCTCGGGGAACTGGTCCCAAAATCCCTGGCCCTGCGCAAGGCAGAGGTTCTGGCGGTCGCCGTGGCGGGGCCCATGGACGTCTTTATCCGCGTCACGCGCCCGGCGGTGCGGCTGATGAAGTTTTCGGCCCGGGTGGTCATGCGCCTCTTTGGCATGGAAATGATGCAGGGCGGGGAAGTGCATTCGCCGGAAGAGCTGAAGCTGATCGCCACGGCGGCGCGCCGAATGGGCATGCTTCCCGCTTTTCAGGAGTCGCTGATTCATCGCGCCGTCGAGCTTAACAGTGTGCCTACCCGGGAGGTCATGACTCCCCGGCAACGTATCTTCTCTTTGCCCATGGATATGCTTCTTGAGGACGCGAACGCGCGCGTCGTGGAAGAGCAGCACTCCCGCGTGCCGGTCTACGACCCGGCGCACGGCCCCGAGTATATTGTCGGGGTGGTCTACTCAAAAGACCTGTCGCGTTTGATGCATTTCCGCATGAGCGCTCAAACCCGCTTTGCGCGTGCGCCTTTCACGGAATTGCGCCTGGGGCAGGTGATGCATGATGTGCTGGTGGTGCCGGAAACCAAGCCCGTGCTCGACCTGCTCAGCGAATTTCAGCAGCGCAGACGGCACATCGCGATCGTGGTCGATGAGTATGGGTCCACGGTGGGTCTGGTAACAGTAGAAGACGCCATCGAGCAGATCATCGGTGAAGTAGAAGACGAATTTGACATCGGTCCCCGGGCCGCTTTGCAAACCACCTCCGGCGCCGTGGTGCTCGATGGCAGCGTGAACTTGCGCGATCTGGAAACGCAAATGGACTGGCATCTGCCCCGCAGTGGCGGGGTGGAAACACTGGCCGGCTTCCTACTTACCAGGCTGGGAAAGATCCCAACCGGTGAAGAGACCGTGGATTTTGAAGGACGACGGTTTACGGTATTGGAAATGAGCGATCATCGCATCAGCCGGGTGCGTGTAGAACGGTTGGAGAACCAGGCGGAAGATGCAGAACAGGGCAGCACAACAAAAGTGGACGCGGTGAAGACGGGCGTGGCGGCGCGAGTTCAGAGTCACCGCGATGCCGGCAAGAAAGAAGGATAGAGCATTTTCACTTCTACTCTTTTAGGCAGGTTGCATTGGTAGCGCTGCTCAAGCGATTGCTCTATATCCTGCCGGTCATCTGGCTCGTAGTGTCGATGGTTTTCTTGCTTATCCATCTGGTGCCGGGCGACCCGGTGCAGCAGATGCTGGGCGAGGGCGCGACCGCTTCCGATCTCTCGGCGCTGCGCCATCAATATGGACTTGACGCGCCCTTGGGCATGCAATATCTCCACTATTGGCGTGGCGTCATGCACGGAGACCTGGGCAGGTCCCTGCGGCTCAACGATTCCGTTTCCCACCTTGTATTAACCCGCTACCCCTACACGTTGGAGCTGACGGTGGCCGCGCTACTGCTGGCCCTGGCGCTGGCCATTCCCGCCGGTGTGCTGGCCGCGCTGCGCCGTGCCCGCTGGCAAGACAGTGCCGTTGGTGTGGTGAGCCTGCTGGGGCTTTCCTTTCCCAGCTTCGCGCTGGGCCCGATCCTGATCTTACTCTTCTCCATCAAGCTGGGGTGGCTCCCGGTCTCCGGTGCAGGTTCGTTCGCCCACCTGGTGCTGCCTGCCATCACCATGGGTGGCAGCCTGGCCGCCATTCTTACCCGCATGGTGCGCACCGCCATGCTGGAGGAGTTAAACCAGGACTACATTCGCACTGCGCGCGCCAAAGGCGTGCCTGAACATGTGGTGGTCTACCGCCACGCGCTGCGCAACGCCATCATCCCTGTGATGACGCTGGTGGGCTTGCAATTCGGCGCCCTTCTGGCAGGCGCCATCGTGACAGAGACGATTTTTTCCTGGCCTGGGATTGGCCGGCTCACCGTCTCGGCGATCTCCAACCGCGATTACGCCCTGGTGCAGGGCTGCATCCTGGCCGTCGGGCTAACCTATGTGCTGGTCAACCTGCTGACCGATCTGCTGTATACCGTCGCCAATCCCAGAATTCGCAGCTAGATCCCCACTTTTTGCGCGAACACGCCGGCGAACGCGCGCCGCACCCCGAAAAAGACGACGAACCATAAGACGGCGGTGAGCAGTCCAGGCGGCAAACCGGCAGGCTGCAGGGAGATGTGGAAGAGAAGGATGTTGACGATGACGGGCCCGAGCAAGATCAGCGCCAGCGGGATGAACTGGCCGGAAAGCAGCAGCACCCCTCCGACAATCTGCACCAGGCAGACGAATTTCATGTAAAAGGTGGGGCCGAGCAAGGCCAGGTATTGGCCTGCAGGGCCGGGGGGCATGGGAGCGTGCAGGAAGTTGAGAAATCCGTTGAGTCCGAAGACCAGAAATACCAGGCCCAGCAGGATACGCGCGACGAGAACGGCGATTTTCATGACTTTCTCCTTGAAATGGGCAAGTGCAGGAATGCTTTAAACCGCTATGCTTCTCACCTGCTCCAGGTGGGGTTGGAGAAACTGGCCGCGGTCTACGGTTCCAGTCCTTAACTTCGATGTGCCCCCCGCGGTCACAAATTTTACGTCGGTGACTCCGATCCAACCAAGGATGGTGCGGAGATAAGGATCGATAAAGTTGAATGCCTCGTAGGGGCTTCCGGCGTCATACACTCCACCCGTCGCCACCAGAACGGTGGCCCTTTTGCCCGAAAGCAGGCCCTTAGGGCCTTCCGGTCCACCATAAGCAAAGGTGCGTCCGACGCGAAGGACCTGGTCGATCCACAGTTTGAGTACCGAGGGGATGCTGAAGTTATGCATCGCCACGCCAATCACGTATTCGTCCGCCTGCTCCAGTTCGGCGAGGCTCTCTTCGGAGTAGGCAAGTAGGGCTTTTTGCTCAGGCTGCAGTGCTGCTTCCGGGGTAAACGCAGCAAAGATCCAGGCTTGATCCACTGGCTTTGGGGGATTGGCGGCCAGATCACGATTAATCACCTTGCTTGTGGGATGGCTCGCCTTCCAATTTCTGACGAATTCCCGCGTCAATTCGCGGCTGATAGAGCTTGCGAGTGGGCTGGTATCCAGATGTAACAAAGTAGCCATTTAGCTTCTCCTTGGCGACATACGTTGTCTATACGTCGTTTGTCGTCGAATATAAGACGACGATTGTCGTTTTCCCGATTCTTTTAAATACGGGATAAGCTCTAATAGGCGTGGACATGCCTATTTCCGACTGCCAAGTTCGCGATCCGCGTATCCGCCGCACCCGGAAGCTCCTGCAGGGAGCCTTAGGCACTCTTATGCGCTCTAAGAGCTTTGGCGAAATCTCGGTGCAAGACATTACGGAGGCAGCTACCGTAAACCGGGCCACCTTCTATGACCACTACACCGACAAATACGCCCTGCTGGACGCGATGGTTGCGGGTGGTTTTCATGAATTGCTCTTTGAGCGCCAGCTGCGCTATGAGACCGGTTGTCCGGGCGCGCTCGCGGCCATTATTCGGGCCACTTGCGATTTCCTAACCCAGGCGCACTCCGGGGGAGACTGCGAGCGCCAGACAGCCTTTGAACCGCTGATGGACGCGGCCATCGTGGCCGCTATCCGGCGCCTTCTTTTGGAGGGCCTTGAACGAAAGCAACGGCTATCGCCGGAGGAACCGTCAGCACCTGATGCTGAATTGGTTGCTGCCGCAGCCAGTTGGGCGATCGCCGGCGGAGTCAAACAGTGGCTCTCCATGCCTGATCGTCCGCCGGTCGACACATTCCTACCCGAGCTTCTGCAACTGGTTCTTCCTATCCTCGATGTGCCGGTTAGAGAAGATTCACTAATTGCGGCTGCAGCGAATCTGCAGCAATCGTCAGCAGCGCCAGCGAAATAGGCAGCGAGAAACGGCGTGGTCCGGCGCTTCCGGGGTTCAAGTAGAGAATACCCTTGCGCCGCTCGATCAGCGGCCGGTGGGAGTGCCCGCTGATGACCGCCGAAAACCCCGCCGCAACGGGATCAAGGTCGAGCGCGTACCGGTCGTGAAGCATATAAAACGTGTAGCCATGCAAGGTGACCACTTCGGTTGCCGGCAGGTAGGAGCAAGGCCCATGCACATCGATATTGCCGCTGATGGCGGTGACCGGGGCCAGTTCGCGCAGCGATTCCAGGATCCGCGGATCGCCCACGTCGCCGGCGTGGAGAATATGCTCAACCCCGCGCAGAGCCGCGATGGCCTCCGGGCGGAGCAGCCCGTGCGTATCTGAAATAACCCCGATCATACTCATTTTTGCTAACACTGTGGTCCGGTGGGACCAGCTATGTGCGGCCGTTCTTTCCACCCCAGGCACGCAAAGACCGCGTCTCCGGGGGCCCCGGTTTGGCGGAACGGCAGCGTCAAGTCCAGTCTCCTCGTCTACACCATTAGCAAAAATGCTATAGCCCGATCAACAGCCGGGTGCGTGGATCAAGATAATCGCGCAGCGCGTCGCCGATGAAGTTGAACGACAACACGCACAGCATGACCGCGATGGCTGGAAAGACGACCATGTGCGGCGAATCGAACAGATGGGAGCGCGCGTCGTTTAGCATCCCGCCCCAACTGGCCGCGGGTGGCGGCAACCCCAAACCAAGAAAGCTGAGCGTCGCTTCGGCCAGAACCGCTCCTGCCATCCCGATCGCGGCCTGCACGATGATGGGTTGCAGGATGTTGGGCAGGATGTGGCGGGTGAAGATGCGCAGATCCGATGCGCCGAGCGCGCGGGCTGCCTCTACAAACTCTCGCTCTTTGACAGCGAGCACCTGGGCCCGCACCAGGCGCGCGTATCCCACCCAGCCGCCAATGGCCAGGGCGAGGACCAGGTTAAGCAGCCCGGGGCCTAGAAAAGCCACGAAGGCGATGGCCAGAAGAATGCCCGGGAAGGATAGAAAGGCATTCATCACAAAGACGTTGAGCAGCGTATCGACGCGGCCGCCGTAAAAGCCGGCCAAGCCGCCGAGAACCAGCCCAAGGGAAAGGGAGACGCCGACGACGCTGACGGCAACCATCAGCGACAACCGTGCACCAGAGAGAATGCGGGAGAAAATGTCGCGGCCGAGCTCATCGGTGCCGAACCAATGGGCATGCGTAGGCGGGGCGAGCCGGTGATAGAGGTCGATGGCGGCCGGATCGTAAGGCGAGATGGCAGGCGCCAGCACCGCAATAACAACGAAGAGGACCAGGAGCAATATGCCGATAACTCCCAGCGGTTGGTGGCGGAGGGTGCGAGCGAAGGCCATCGATGGTCATGATCGCATATCGGACCGGTGACCATGGTGTAATCAGCCCGCATACTATTCGGCCGTTGATGGGTTGAATAGGATGGGGAGAACGCGATGCGCAAAAGACATTGGCTTTCGACGATGGTATTGGCGGGAACCATGGCCGCCCTGCCGGTTTTGGCGCAGCAATCGCCCGAGCAGCAAGTGATGGACTTGGCCAATGCGGATCGGGCCCAGCAAGGATTGCCTCCCCTGAAGTGGGATCCCGCGCTGGCCCAGGCCGCAACCCAACACGCGCAGCTCATGGCGCAGCAGCCCGCGGCGCTTTCCCACCAATATCCCGGCGAGCCGGACCTGGACGTGCGTGCCGGCGCTGCAGGCGCCCATTTTCGCGCCATCGCTGAGAACATCGCCTTGGCTCCCAGCCCGCAAGCGCTCGACCAGGAGTGGATGCACTCGCCTCTTCATCGGGCCAACATCCTTGATCCGCGCATGGACACGATCGGCGTCGGGCTCGTTAGGCGGGGAGGGAACTACTATGCCGTGGAGGACTTTGCCTCCACGGTAGCGAATCTGGGACCGCAGCAGGTTGAGCAGAAGATCGGGCAATTGCTGCAGCAGCGAGGGCTACAGCCAGCGGGGTTGACGCAGCAAGCTCGTCAGACCTGCGAGATGGAAAGTGGTTCGGCCGGAGGTACGAAGCCCTGGTTCATCATGCGCTGGGAGGGAACGGATCTAAGCCGCCTACCGGACGTGCTGGAGCAGAAAATTTCCACCGGCAAGTACCACAGAGCCGCTGTGGGTGCGTGCGGCAGCCCAGGACAGGGCTTCACAACTTACAAGATCGCGGTGATGCTCTACCAGTGACCAGGGGCAAAGCGTCAGCGGTCTGCCGTTCCAGAAGTGAACCCTAGGAACAGGCCCGGCGGCGTTCGACGTTTGTCTTTCCTTTCACTCCGTCAACACCATTCCGGACCGTCATAGCTGCCCAACCCGAAAGCGTTTTAACCTCGCCCAATGAGTGTATCTTTCGAGCGTATAGCCAAAGCTGCGCCCACTCCCTACGGGAGCGTGCCGTCGAAAGCATGGGAGCGATGACCGAGGTAGCCATTATCGGAGCAGGCTTGGCGGGTCTCAGTTGTGCCTTGTCGCTTGAGGCCGCGGGTCTTTCCGTATCCCTGCTCGAGGCCAGTGACGCGGCAGGTGGGCGGGTGCGCACGGACCAGGTGGACGGCTTTCGCCTCGATCGCGGATTTCAGGTAATGCTGACGGCCTATCCGGAAGCGAGCCGGTTGCTGGATTACCATGCCTTGCAATTGAAAGCCTTTGCGCCCGGTGCATTGGTATGGCACGGGGGCAAGTTCCATCGCTTTGCCGATCCCTTTCGTAACCCCATCGGCGCGGCCGGATTCCTGTTCGACCCGATCGTGCCCCTGGCCGACAAGCTCCGCGTGGCGAAGTTGCGCGCGCGTGTGCGGGGAGGCACGTTAGAAGAGATCTTCGCCCGCACGGAGAGAACCACGCGCGACTATCTCCAGGCGGTTCCATTCAGCGCCGGCATCATCGAGAAGTTTTTTGAGCCCTTTTTTGCCGGCGTCTTTCTGGAGCGCGAGCTGGATACCTCAAGCCGCTTCTTCGAATTTCTCTTTCGCGTCTTCTCACTCGGGGATGCCGCGGTGCCCGCGGCTGGTATGCAACAGATACCATTGCAATTGGCCGCGAAGCTGCGGGCGCGCACGCTGCTGACCGGCGCGCGCGTGAGCAAGGTAACGCGCAACACGCAATCATTTCAAATAGAGATTGTGGGCAAAGACCAGCAGGAGGCGCGTGCCGTAGTGCTTGCCGTTCCGGGCAACGACGGCAACCGGCTGCTTGCGGGAGTGGGTGGTTGGAGCCTCCCTGAGGTGCGGACCTGGAACAAAACCACCGCTTTTTACTATGCTGCGCAGCAGGTGCCGTCAGCTGAGCCCATCATCTTATTGAATGGGGAAGGACGCGCAGCGGGGCCAGTGAATCATGTTGCGGTGATGAGCGCTGTTTCGCCCCAGTACGCGCACCCGGGCGCCGATCTGGTAGTCGCAAATGTGGTAGGCGAAGCGCCGGCGGAGGACGCGGCACTGGTGCGGCTGGACCGGGCCGTTCGCCTCCATATGCGAAAGTGGTTTGGTCCGTCCGTGGATTCATGGAAGATGCTCGGCGCCTACACTTTGGCTCGCGCGCTGCCTCAGCAGCGGCACGCCGAGTGGGAGCAAGCTCCGGTGCGGGTAGGCGGCACGGGAGGCATCTACATGTGTGGGGACTACCGGGAGACTGCTTCCATCCAGGGCGCGTTGGCCTCCGGCAGGCGTGCCGCGGAGGCCGTGATTAAGGATTTGGGTCGGATTTAAGCTGCGTAAGCAGCTGGCTTTGACGCAGGCGATGGAGTTTGCGGTAAAATCAACGACAGTTGCGAAGTTCCCGCCTGGACACTCCTCAGTAGCTCAATGGCAGAGCATTCGGCT
>CAVUQE010000025.1:0-110748 GCA_963743365.1 uncultured Acidobacteriaceae bacterium | reverse complement strand
GTCCCGGTAGGCGGAGTGCGGGGCTCCGAGAATAATGACGTCAGCCCGATCCACAGCCTCTTCAAGAGGTACCAGCTTCTCGTCGACTACGTAGGGGTCTGTGCAAAGAACCTCTTTCGCTTCTACCATAAGCAACTTGCGAAGCTTGTAGGATAGACTCTCGCGCTTGTCGTCGGACTCCGATTTGAAGGCCATGCCCAGCACTGCTACGACTTTATCGCGAAGCTTTTGCTGCTGACGCAATTGGCCGACGATGAAGTTGGGTAGACCTTCATTCACCAGCATGGCCGCATGCCCCAGGAAAAAATTGTTTCCCGAAAACGCCGAAAGCTGCAGGGTATCTTTCAACAGGCAGGGTCCGGCCGCAAAACCGGCTTTGGCAAAGCTCTTCATGCGCGGGTAGCGATGGGTGACCGCGCTATAAATCCTCTGGTAATCCAGGCCGTATGACTCAGCCAACATGTAAAACTGGTTGGCAGACAGCGAGTTCATATAGCGCCAGCTATTGGAGAAGAGCTTCGCCAACTCGGCTTCAAGCGGGGACAGTTCGACTAAATCATCATTGATGATGGAGAACAATTCGCGTGCGCGGGCCAGCGAAACCGAATCAAACGCGGAAATGATTTGCGGGAGGGTCCGAATCTCTTCCATGGCTTTGCCCTCCGCGATCCTTTCCGGGCAAAACGATAAGAGTAACTTGCGCCCGGAGGCTTGCAGTCGCTCGAAAACCAGCTTCGTGACCCCGGGATAAACGTGCTGCGCAAGACCAGAAGTGCATTTTCCGGCATGCGGGCAATCACCTCGTCGATGCTGCGGATATAGATCGGTGACCGTTGGATTGAGGTGCTCATCCACCGGGGTACCGAGGACCGCGATGGCGGCATCCGAATCGCGCAGACAGGAAGGATCTGAGGTGGCAATCAATTTCCTGCCCACAACCCGTTCCAGCTGTTCCAGGGCGTTGGTCTCCATAAAGGGCATTTGCCCCCCATTGACCGTATCTATCTCGGCTTGGTCCCGATCGAGTAGTACGACATCCAGGCCGCAGTTGGCGAAGACAATTCCGAGCGGCAGCCCTACGTGGCCACAGCCGCCGATAATGACGATCTTTTTCGGTTTTGGCATGAACTCCTGATTTTTCACTTTTACTTTAGCGCTGGCGGCTTTTTTCAATGAAAACCCGCCACAGGACTGGTTACTTCGTCTCGAGCTGAAGCGAAAATGCTAATGGTCGAATTGTAAACCGCAGCGCCCTTCGCACCCCAGGCCGGTTCCTCTTCAAGCAACAAGTGGATCACATGTCAGCCGTTAGGAATTTTGCTCAGATCGCGTTCCTTCCGGACCAGAAGAACAAAGTTATCTATCGAGCCTACCGGCTTGAACTCATCGTGGATGTAGCGAACGAGTGGCAATCCGCTCATATCGCGACCATTACGATTCCAGAACGCTAAAATCTCCGGATTGTAAATGGCACACGCCTTTGGGTGTTTTGATAGCTCGAGTTCAATCTCCAATTGCTCTTGGTCCGTGAGGACTAACATCCACGCATCGGCGTTCAACCGTCCCGGCGGATTCATCCCAGCCCAGAAATTCAAGCTGGGAATGTTCGGCAGTCCAATCAGGATGTCGCAATAACTAATGCTGCTTCGCGTGAGCCACTGGTATTCTCTTGCCTGCCGATCGTTAAGATGGATTCTGCTTGCCCCGGCAAGATTCAGGGCTGCCAGCGAATTGTAGGATTCGCGCTGAGCGTAAGCAATGTACGCATAATCTAAAACCAAACAGAATAAGGCAACCGAGCCGGCTCCGCGAAGAAGACTGGGTTGCCGGCCTCCTAAGTCGTATTTAGCCGCGAACCACAACCAAAAGTCATCGATACAAACTACCCCAACGACGATCAGGAGTATACGAATAAAGAGGACCTGACTGCCCGCCACAGGGTAGGCGCACAAAGTCTCTATCACGGCGTTTGTACACAATAAGGTTCGCAAAAAACCCAGCCGCGAATCGCATTTTTCGGGGAGCGGATACAGCAGGAGCCAGCAGAAGGGGGTGGCAAACGCGAGCAGGTGACAGTCATTGGTTGAGAAGAGTGTTGCGATGGTACCAAGGCCGAACAGGAGCTTGATGGGAAAAAGGTAGTTTGAGCTCCAATTCCCCTTATTCTTCATCGAGAACGCAATCCACCCTGCGGCAGCTATTCCGATGAAAGGCCAGTATCGCCATTTCGCGCTCAAAGACACTGGAGAGTAAAAGAGCCCTCCCACGCTAACCTTTAAGTGAAGCAGGACCAGGCGGTCGAGCATGCTCTGGAGTGAACTCCCCTTCGCAATCGTAACCAGCACGATCGTAGCGAATGTGAGTACGAAAGAACTAACAACAACCCCAGAGTCCCTGGATGTAATCGAGATAGTTCTATTGCTGCAGAAAAGAATTTGGCTGAACGCTCCTATAGACGCGATCGATAGAACGCAATAGGTAAGTACCTGAGGATCGGCCAGCTCATGCCTCATCAGCGCAAACGGCAGAAATAGGCTCGCGGCTACAAAGGAAGCGCGGAAGATCTTCGACAACCAGTTCTCTCTTGCATGGAAGCTCAGCGACAGGCCGATCGCAAGAATCGCAAAAATACCTAGATTGACCTTGATCAACAGAAGCGCGGCAGGTAAAGCCCCTAACAGAATTGTTGCTGGAAAGTGGCGTTTCTCTCCGATCAATACACCGCTCGCGACAAAACACACCAGCAGCAAAATACAGAGTTCCTGGGGGTGCCCTGGTTCAAAAGCAAAAAACTGCAAGGAATACAAGGTGAGTAAGTGCGCGAGAGTCGCCAGGACCAGCGAATCAGTGATCCGCAAAATGATCCAGGCGCAAACTAACGCAGTGACTAACCAGGGTAAAAGCGCGCTGATGCGGACAACATCGTGTGTTACCGGCGTTCCTGTGCTGGATCGGAGCAGCCAGTTGTAGAAGAAATAGACAGGCCCGTAGCCACTCCAAAATTGATCATACAATTTCAAGCCGTCAAGATACTGTTTGACAGAGGCCATCATCGTGCCTTCATCGTCCCAGAAGCTGAAGCCGGAGAAGACACGGTAATAGGCCCAAATCCCACCCAGAAGAGTAAGAAGGCCAAACCAGAGGAGACGAAGAAAATGCGGATCACTTGTCAGCTTGAATAGGGGCGAGGGAGCAGTTGTCTTGAATTCTTCAATACCTTGCCGCTTATCCGGCTCGTCGCCTACCATAGTTCTTAGAAAGCTCAATATCAGGTACTCTCCATGGCGGTTGGCTGCGCATCGGGTTCCATCTCGGAAAGTGGTCGGCCAAATGTAATTTTGCGGTAGACCTCGGTGAAAGTATCGATCGTCGCCTCAATAAGGGCTGGAGCACCGGGGTCCTCCACAAGCAGTGCTATCCTGACTCTAATTCCGGGTCATTCCGCACAGCACAGCTTGCAATCCCAAACGCGTAGGCCACTCGAGCGAAGTCGCTTACAACAATATCGTCAATCGAATGCCCCATGCCGTCCACCTTGTCGGCATCGCAAGAATTGTATCGCACGCCGGATGGATCCGAACTCGCTGAACGAATTCATATCACCCCACGTCCTTGCGCGTCACGAGCATCACGTACACTGCCAGTAAGAAGTTCGATTCCCAAGAGACCTTCGGCCCAAGAGGAGCAGATGGAGCTGGACTTTATTCCGCGTACTTGTCCTCTCTGCGGCGGCGAGGACGCCCGAGTCCTGGTGGAATCGACGCTTGATGAGGACAAGCTGACAGCATCGGCGTTCGCCTCTCGCAAGCTACCCGAATACATGCATTCCAGGATGGTCGAATGCAATTTATGCGGGATGCTCTACGCCAACCCGGTGCTGCGGCAGGAGACCCTGGCGGACGCCTACAAAGATGCATCCTTCGACAGCGGGGCCGAGTCAAGATTAGCCGCCGTAACCTACCGCGCGCTGCTTGAACCCCATTTAGGCACGCTGCCGAGCAGGACGAGCGCCCTCGATATAGGGGCAGGAGATGGCGCGTTTGTAGAGGAGTTGTTGGCGCTGGGGTTCACCAACGTCGTCGGAGTAGAGCCATCAAGCGCCCCCGTTGAGGCCGCTAAGCCCGCGATTCGCGGCTATCTTAAATGCGGTATCTTCGCCGCGGAACAATTCAACGCGGACAGCCTTGATCTCATCACCTGCTTTCAGGTGATAGAGCATGTCTGGGATCCAGTGAAAATAGCCAGCGATGCGCTGGCCTTGTTGAGGCCGGGAGGCTTGTTCTTCATTGTCGCGCACGACCGGACAGCACTCTCCGCCCGCATCATGGGAACAAAATCCCCAATCTTCGACATCGAACACCTGCAGCTCTTCGACAAGCCCACCAGCGCTGCGCTGCTACGAAATGCAGGATTCGATTCGATCAAGGTGAGTTCGATACGAAACAAGTATCCGGTTGGTTACTGGATTAAGCTGTTTCCCCTTCCGATGACCTTCAAATCTGCCATCATGGGCCTGGCTGAGACCTCAGGGATAGGGAGACTCTTGCTGTCTCTTCCGGCGGGTAACTTAGCCGTGGTAGGGCGAAAGCCCATTATCCCGGTGTGAGTGAATCACCCGCGCGAACGGCAAACACGGTGTAGCCCAGGCAATCATCGCCTCCGGATCCCCGCAGGGTGAGATTAGCAACGAGACCCAGTAATAAAAACAAAGGGAGAACAACCAAGCCCACCAATCGAAGGAGCAAACCCGCCGCCCTGGATGCTGTTTGAGGCATCAAGAGCAGCAGCGTAAGGGTCATAGCCTTGTAGCAGGCGACCGTAAGAGCATTTCCACGGGCGTACACGCGCACACTGTGAAAGCCCGTTGCCGTCAGCAAGTAACTGAGGCTGGAGGGTGTAAAGCGCCAATAGTCATAAGGGATGAAATGCCACCGGGCCGCAAAGGGAATGGTTAACAGGAGCAATCCGCTAGGCGTTAGGCAGCGTGCAGCTTCGGATAGAAAACGGCGTGTCTCAAGTACGTGCTCCAGGGTTTCAGTGCACAACACCACGTTCACTGAAGAGTCGGCAATGGGCCAGACATCGCCGGAAAAGTAGGTTGTGTCAGGCATCTCATACCCGAAATGGGCCTTCGCCGCGTCGGTATCGATACCCAGGTAAACGGCGTGCGGGCTGACGAGCGAACGGAACGGTTGCGCTCCGCAGCCGACATCGAGTACGGTCCCTTGCAGCGACGGAAGCACTGCGCTTAGGTCGCGCCACGCGGAACCTGCCTGGATGTCGAAGAATCTGCGGACTGCAGCCAGACGCAGAGAGAGCCGGTTAGTTGCTGCGACAAAGAGCTGCGGGCGCCACGTCTCCGAGGTGGCTTCCACCATGTTGTTACGGTGCTTGAATGGCGCCAGTTTTTGCTCTGGGTACAATGCTGCGCGACTACGTTTCATCAACTCTCTTTCACCGCCAAGCGCACTTCTCCATCGCGAATAATACTGCGGCGAATGAAGTGGGGGCGCTGCTTGACCTCTTCAAAGATCTTGGCAATGTACTCGCCCGCCACGCTGACCGCCAGCACGTTCAGCGATCCAAAAAACACGATCAGAATGATTAAGGTTGCGAAACCCCTGGGAGCGAGCTGAGGAAAAAGCAACTTCGCCAGCAATTGTCCCAGGATCATCAGCAACGAAATGCCACAAAGGATAATTGCCGAGCTGCTCATGATGTCGAGGGGAACATAGCTGAACGAAAGGATTCCCTTCTTCGCCCAACCCAGATTCTTCAAAAGACTATTCGTCGTACGCCCAAACATACGTTCCGGCCGCACATAATCGATCCCCATTTGTCGAAAGCCGGCGTAGGCGCGAACCCCTCTCAGGAAAAGATCGCGCTCAGGAAAACGAAGCATCGCCTCCGCGACCCTCCTATCAATGAGCGAGAAATCGCCGGCATCGTGCGGAATCTTGATGTACGAGAAGGTGTCAAAAAGCCGATAGAATAGCTTGTAGCCAATTTGCATCGGCAGGGGAGCTTCCCTTTTTACCCGCCGCCCATAAACAACGTCAAACCCCTCGCGCCACTTCTGGACAAATTGTTCGATCAGCTCCGGCGGGTCCTGAAGATCACCGTCCAGCAGAACGCATGAGTTCTTGGTGGCGATTTCCATTCCGCTGCGAAAGGCGGCCTGTGAACCAAAATTCCGAGAGTGAGAAATCCCCAGCACCCGCCGGTCATTGCGCGAAATCGACCGGATCACTTCTTCTGAATCGTCCGGGCTGCAATCGTTGACGAAGATGATCTCGTGATCGACATTCAAACCGGTGAAGGTCTTTTTCAAGCGCTCGTACATGATCGGTATCGCCTGTCCATCCTTGTAGCAAGCGACGATTGCTGACACGCTGTGTTTGGTATCCAGTCCAAATCGCTTGGACGACTGCAAATATGCGGCCTTATCCGGCAGGGAGCGATACCACTCCGCGGTGCGCTTTAACCCTTCTTCGAGTGGGATGCGGGGCGCCCATCCAATCCGCTGCTGCACTTTGCTGATATCAGAAAACCAGTCGGTCAGGTCCCATTCACGATTGGGCATTTTGAACACGGGATCCTGTCGAATATCAAAAAGCTTTTGCGAGACCGAAACTATGTCGCCAATGGTGGTCTTCCGTCCCGTACCTATATTGAACGATTCGCCGTAGTCCGCTTCGCTTAACTTGAGACCTACGTCCACGAACGCGTGCACCACGTCGTCGACATAGATAAAGTCCCGTGACACGCGCGGATCCACCAGTTCCGGGTAACGACCCGCCGATCCAAAATGGACGATATTCGGGATCAATCGGGAGGAGTCCTCCAGCGGTCCATACGCTGAATACAGGCGCAGGTTCGCGCAGGGCAAACCTTTCTTCTTCCCCAGGTAGTTGATCAGGCTGGCAGCAGCCACTTTTGAGACCGAGTAGTGGCTGTTCGGAGCAGGCACCTCGTCCTCCGGTGGTCCGGAGGCGTTGTCTCCGTATTCCGAGGAACTGCCGGCGTGCACATAACAGGAAAGATTCCGCGGATCGAGCCGGCACAGCAATCGGGATATCAGGTTGAAGTTGGTCCGATAAATCAGCTCGCGGTCCGTTTCGAACGAGTACGCGCCATAAGCGATGCAGTCGAAAATGGTTCGCGGCTTCACCGCTTCGAGCATCGCATCCAGGTTGGAATCGATAAGCAGGTCGGTGACCAGGACGTGCTCGCGCGGCAGGCCCTCGAGTCTCCAGGCGGGAAGCCGGGTCGCCGTCCCATAAACATCCTCACGGTCTTCCATGAGCGTGCGCAGTAGGTTGGCGCCAATAAACCCACTCGCCCCCAGTACTAGGATAGGACCCTGGAGCTGGCGAATATTGTTGGAACCGGCCCCGTTGAACATTTTGGTTTGGGGTGAGGTCATTGCACTGAAACCGCAGCGACAATGGACGCCGCATCAAGACCGCATTCCGCACGGTGGAACTTTTGCGATCCATATAAACCGGAGACATATCCCAAAGCATGTTTGTGGGTGAAGGAATCGAGAGACACGGCGGCAGTTGTCAAATGGTGGGCAAGCATCTGGCCGAACCCGCCATGCACCGTGTGCTCTTCCACCACCAACAGCCGGCGAGTGCGGCACACACTCGCCATAAACGCCGCAGGAACGTCCGTGATCGGCAATTCCGTCACCAGCCACACCTCTGGGCGTACATCTTCCTTCAATTGTTCGAGCGCGGTCAGCATTCCACCCACCAACGGTCCCACGCCGGCCAGAACCGAACCATTGCCACTCAGCAGCTTGCGCCACGGAGCATACTCGGGAATAGGCCATCCTTTGGGCTCTTCCGACAGTCCGAGCCGTAGGTAAACCGGACCATCACACTGCATCAGCCTCGGAATCATTATGCTTACATCGGAATCGAACGCGGGGACAAATGCGCACATGTGGGGTAGCGTAAGCAGGCAGCCGTAGTCTTCCAGCGCATGATGGGAACTCCCCATCACCCCGTAGCCATATCCACCACCATTGCCAACCAGGATCACAGGCAGATGATGAAAACAAACATCATTGCGAATTTGCTCGAAAGGACGGGCGTAGAGGAAGGGAGCAATGCTGTAGGTCCATGGCCGCAAGCCGCTGCGCGCCAAACCTGCCGCTACCGATACCATATTTTGCTCCGAAACGCCCGCATTGATGAAGCGCGCGCCCATAGCATCCTGCAGCGGTTCCAGGGCTTTGAAGCCAAGATCCCCAGTGAGGAAAACAAAATTCGGCAAAATTGCCTGCTGCACTAGACCGTTGCAGAAAGCTTGCCGCATTCCACCACCTCGCGCACTGCTTGCTGATACTGTTCGTCGCTCATCGGAAGGTAGTGCCAGGCCATCTGATTTTCCATGAAAGATACGCCGCAGCCTTTCCTGGTGTTGGCCACGATGGCCAACGGCCCCTGCTTCGATGCCAGCGCAGAACAAATGCTGTTGACGTCGTGGCCGTCGACTTCCAGTGTGGTTACCCCAAAGGCGCGGAACTTATCCGCCAGCGAACCGAGGTTGGCAACCTGCTTGGTGGAACCGAAACCCTGCATTCCATTCAAATCAACGATGAAAGTCAGATTGTCTAATTTCTGGTGAGCCAAAAATATGAGAGCTTCCCAGCAGGATCCCTCATTCCATTCGCCATCCGACAGTAAGCAAAAAACGCGGCCGCTCTCTTTAAGCAGCTTCTTGCCCAAAGCCAGCCCAGCGGCCAGGCTCAGACCGTGGCCAAGACTGCCAGTAGCGAAGACGACTTCTGCAATCCCGCTCAAAGGCGGATGGCCGCTCAGCCGCGTCCCCTCACCATGGAAGCGGCGAAGATCCTCGTCGCTCAACAGGCCCATCGTCCATAGCGTTACGTAGAGCGCTCCAGCCGAATGCCCCTTCGACAAAACAAATTTGTCGTTCGGCCCCAGGCAGAAGTGGTAAAGGCTGATGAGGGTATCGAGCGCGCTCAGGTTGCCGCCAATGTGCCCAACCTTACTCTGGTAGTGCATTTCCAGTAGGCGAAGTTTGGCTCGTTGGACCAGACCTGTTGCATCGGCCAGCTCGATGACACTGGGGGGTCTGCCATCCATGGATACAGAGTTTACACGACGAGTTGGGCGATTGCGATACAAGGAAAGGCATGTGCTCAGAGGAGTAACGCCTGCGAATCACGATGACTAACCGCAGCGATCGCCCGTAAGGACGGAAGATCTAATTCCCTAAGGGCTCGCACCGACTTCGTCGACCCAGCATCAGCCCTCAATGCGCGAGCCAACGTAATCCGTTTGTCCGCCATCCGAAATCCGGCGGCTTCGGCCAATTCGATTACCCTTGAAGATCCAGCAGATACCAGGAAATAGAGGCATCGCACTTTTTCCTGATCGCACCGCTCAAAAACATCAGAGAAGATCAGAGGTGTCAGGTCGGATCGTCGAAGCCGGCGATACGAAACCCAAAAAATCCGCATCCCAATCCAGTAATTCGCAAAGACCACGCTCAACTTTCATTCGTCGTGACCTGCACGGCGTAGGGGGTATCCATGGTCCGAGTGTGCACACGAGCTAAGCATTCTCCGAAAATTCCGAGAGCAGATAGTTGTGCTTTCCACAAAATCGAAATCGCCGATTCGTGTGGTTCGATAAGCTGTACTCGCTGGAGTTGGGATCTCATACGCCACTGCCGCAGTGCTCATCCTGTGGTTAGGAGCAACTTCCGGCACACGGAGGCTAGACCTTCTGTGTCAGAACTGGGGTGGCGAGAAGTGTAGCGACCGTCGTTGTTTTCAGATCGGTGTGACGCCCTTTCGCGAGTCCCTCATACATTGAGATGAAAAATCGTTCGCCGGGTCTCCGAAACCAGCAATTCTGCTTGGGGCCTGCCTTCTAAGCAGATGTTCCGTTGTCGTCCTCGATTCCCAACTCAGGGAGAGCGCCTCGCGGGTGCTAGGCTGTAGGTGTATCGGGCAAGGTCTGAAAGATATAAGGCGATAAGGAGCAGCCCTTGATGAAAGCCCCCGCCCTGGAGCAATCAGGGACTACTTGCGCTACAAATTCGCCCGAGCGCTCCAGTACGAAGCGCGAATTCTGGTTCCTTCTTTCTGGCCTTACGTTGTTGTATATATTCCTCCTTACGATTGGCAATCGTCGTTACGTCTGGAACGACGAACTCTTTACCTTCGATATCGCCCGCTCCACGTCCCTTCAACAGCTCTTCAGCAGAGTTAAGTTCGATATCCATACGCCAACGGTTTATCTGCTGAGCCGTCTCTCCATGTCCGTGTTCGGCCCAACGCCCCTAGGCCTGCGCCTTCCATCGATGATTGAGTTCTACGTCGGCAGCATGGCGATCCTGCTGTACGTCGAGCGTAAGGCTAGCATTGCCTTCGCTGGCGTTGCGGTGCTGATGCTCTGGGTCGCTGCGCCGACACTGTATTACGCAGTCGAAGCCCGGCCATACGCACTCGTCTTCGCCTCCTTTGCGTGCCTTTTGCTCTCATGGGACACGGCGATCAGAGCTCAACCCCGTGGTCTTGCGCTCTTCGGCATAGCAATTTCCACGCTGTTGTTGTCGGCAGCCCATTTCTTCGCACCGTTTACTCTTTTTGCCTTCGTCGCCGCGGAGGCATTGCGTTATTGGCGCCGGCGTAAGCGGGACTATGCGCTATGGGCGGCGCTGCTCCTGCCCATGTCGATCATGGTCATTTATATTCCGCTGATCCGGGCTTCTAAAGGAATTGTTTTCGGCACTCACGCTACCTTCAACACAACGGGCAAGTTCTTTGAGGACACACTCAACGGCCCAATTATGTTTTTTGTACTGTTGGCGGCTTTGCTGGTGCCGCAGCCGAGGAACGACAGAGAAATACGCCCGAAATTCTTACCGGAAGAATTCATGTTGTTGGCGTGCATGTTTCTGAGTCCTATCCTCCTGAGTCTCATACTGATGTACCGTCAAGGTGCCTTTTACGAGCGCTATGCCATAACATCCCAGGTTGCGATTCTTGCCGCCCTCTCGATCTTTCTTGCCTACCGTTTCCGGCTGAGTCGGATGGTTGCATGGGCAGCCTCAATCATCCTTTTGTTCTTCCTTCTCAGGAATCAGGTCTGGCATGTGCTCCGGAACCCAGTCGCGGCGAATGCTGCGATTCTGGCGTCGGTTGAGCCGAAGCTGCCGATCGTGATTGCCGACGGTGTGGTCTTCATGGAGATGAACCATCATGAAGAGCCCGCCGTCGCGTCGCGGCTCTATTTTTTGAAGGATGCAGAGGCATCCATGCGATACGTCCACAGCAATCTTAATCAAACCTTTGAAGCGCCTGACGATATGAAGGCAGCCGGATTTCCTATCCCGGGGAAGATCGAGCAATATTCCAGCTTCGTAAGTCAACATCGACAGTTTCTGTTCATCGGCGAGCCCGCAGAGTGGGTCTTTATCAAGCTTCGCGTGGATGGCGCTTCGATCGCTTATCTTGACGACTACAAGGAAGCTAAGCCCTACAAGGACACCGTCCTGTACCTGGTCACAATGCCATCGAGTACCGATCCGGCTATCTTACGAAAGTGAGATTGGCTAAGCTCAACGCGATTGCTGATCGGCGCCGACTGCTTCGGCATTAATCCTGGCAGGCTAGCGAAAATTTCATGATTGAGACTCATCGCCAAGCTTCACTGGGTACGGGGTGCGAATTCCAGTACTTTGACGCCGTCGAATACTCCCAGCTCGTGAACGTTATGCGTTCGTGCGGCGCTCTTTCCCAGCCAATCGAGAGTTTCGTAAGACGGCGCAAAGGCCATGGCCAGAAAACGCTGATGGTGCTCGGCTGCCTGTTGCAGGAAGCGCGAACCATCTCGCATCGCCTCATCGTTCAGTGCACGTGGCAGAGGAGTCACCGGGACGCTAAGTTGGTAATAACTAAGTGGTGGCAAAATGCCGCTTTCCATGATCGCCGGTCCGACCGGCATCGGCATGTGATCCGATTCCGGAATATCGCTGCAGATCAGCACCGGAGCATCGTCCACGGAAGCGTTCTTCTCCACGAATTCCAGGGCATATTTCCATGAGTACTGGTGCTGTCTCAACAAGGGGGTAGTCAGGTGGATGGCCGCGGTCGCCGCCATGATGGCTGTGCAGGCCAGTAATCGCAGCGCACGGGAATCAATCCAGCTGGCGACCAACGCCCAGCAGAGGGCAATCCCTGGAACCGCGACCAGCCGGTAGCGGGGCACAAAGACGTGGATCGCGGTTCCCACGCTCAGGACGTAGAGAAGCAAGATCGGGACCAGCGCCAAGGATGTGCAGAGCAGAATCGGCCAGCCCTCAAGATGGCTGCGCAGATCAAGTCTCCGAGTTGCCGCCGCAACAAGAACGGCAACGACGAGGATCGCCGCCAGCCCTTTTAGGGTAAGCGTCGAGCCCAGCTCCAGCAGAGTGGGAGCGGGGGAGAAAACATGCGTGCCGCTGGTGCGAACCATGTACTGCAACCTGGGAATAACCGGCAGGAACGCCAACGCAAAGGCCACAAACGCCACGCCAAGCTGTCGCCAAAAGGTCTTGCGATCGCCGATCTTGAGCACAACAAAGCAGATGGCAAGCGCCGGCAGGATGACCGCGAAGAGCAGTTGGAATTGAACGATGCATGCTGCCAAGAGGCCGAAGAGGGCGGCCAGCCAGTTGGAGTCGTTGTGCCGCAAGTGAACCAGGGCAAGAATGGACGAGTTGATGGCCAGCGCTGCGAACGCGTAGGGCCGAATATCAATTGACGCGAAAATGATAATGGGGTGAAGACAGAAAAGAATTGCAGCGATCAGGCCAACTTCCCGGTCAAACAGTTCGCGGGCCGCGCGGTAGAGGAGGTAGACCGCTCCCAGCATGGGAAGAATGGAAGAGATCCGGAGTGCGATCTCGCCCATCCCCACCACTTTGCTCCACAGCCAAAGCAGGCACGAATACGTCGGGGCATCGGGCCACACCTGGCGAGACATGATGCCTGCGAAA
The DNA here is from genome assembly GCA_963743365.1 of uncultured Acidobacteriaceae bacterium. GTDB lineage: Bacteria > Acidobacteriota > Terriglobia > Terriglobales > Acidobacteriaceae > PALSA-350. The sequence continues at coordinate 97,725 of CAVUQE010000025.1, read as the reverse complement.
CCACCCTGGATCAGGTAGATGGATACGGTCTCATCCAGCCAAAGCGGGGCGCGGATGGCAATGAACCAGATAGAAATAGAGCTGGCAAGAGCCAGAGCGTAGATGGCGTACTGCATTCGGTTGGGAATCGACCAGAGTCTTTGAGACTGCAGTCGGAGCGCATCCATCGGAGCGTTTGGAACAGTGTTGGAGGCTTGCAATCGATTGCTCCTAAGCAGATGGACCGGTCAGCCGAGGCTAATCGACTGCGAATGGGCCGCCGTGTTCTCGCTCCGCAGCCGCTCATGAGGTACATCTGCGAGGAACGCGGGCTTAGCCAGGCCCCAGCGCTTCAACCGTAGACTCATTGCCGTGCCAAGCACACCAAATCCATATTTCACGCTGCGCTGGAAGTTGATGGAGGAGGCTTCTTCGAAGTACTTGGTGGGACAGGAGATCTCGCCGATGCGAAAGCCGAAATAAACGGCCTGTACGACCATCTGATTATCGAAGACGAAATCGTCGGAGCAACTGAGCAACGGCAGACGCTCCAGCAGCCCGCGGCTCCATGCGCGATAGCCGGTGTGATACTCCGACATCTTCTCCCAAATCAGAATATTCTCGATAAACGTGAGGCCGCGGTTGGCAATGTACTTATAGAGAGGCATACCGCCCTTGAGCGCGCCTCGGCCCAGAATCCGCGATGCTAAGACGCCGTCGTATTCCCCGTAGGCGATCATCGATGCCATGGCAGACACCAGCTTGGGTGTGTATTGGTAGTCGGGGTGCAGCATCACTACAATATCCGCGCCCTGCGCGAGCGCAGCCCGGTAGCAGGTCTTCTGGTTACCACCGTATCCCCGGTTATGGTCGTGCCGGATCGTGATCAGACCCATCTCTCTGGCCAGGTCGGAGGTGTTGTCGCGGCTGGCATCATCCGTCAGGATCACCTCGTCGACAATCTCGCGGGGAATCTCGTCCACGGTGCGGCGCAAGGTTCGGGCCGCATTGTAGGCGGGCAACACCACGACGATTTTCTTGTTATTCAGCATCGGCTGTTACCCCGCTGGGAGCACCTCTGATTATAAGGATAGGGCGCTGATCGGATAGTTCAGGAAGATTTGCTGTGCCGCTTCTCTTCTACGTTTACCACTTGGGCACCCTGGACCCTGGCGCGCAACCGACCCGTACACCGCCCTTGAGCTCCTGTGTTTCCCATGTAACGATTCTTGAGCATGAAGCCAAGGAACATCCCCTCGCTCGACGGCCTTAGAGCCGTATCCGTTGGCATGGTCATCGCGGCGCATATGTGCGGGTTCCTGGCTCAGAAGATTCCCTTCTTTCCGTTTTGGCTTTATATCGCTTGGGGGTCTTTGGGGGTACAAACCTTTTTTGTCATCAGCGGATTTCTGATCACGCTCATCTTGTTAAAAGAGCTGAATGCGACCGGAACCATCAGCCTGGGGCGTTTCTATTTTAGGAGGGCGCTCCGAATCTTCCCCCCGTTTTATGCCTACCTGGCTGTCGGCCTCGCGCTCACGCTCGCGGGGGTCTTTGCCGGCGAACTGAGAGCCTTCCTCGTAGCCGCCACTTACACAACAAACTACCTGGGCGTAAATAGTCCGCTGCTGGAACACACCTGGTCTCTGAGCCTGGAGGAGCAGTTCTATCTGCTGTGGCCTGCGGCGCTCTTGTTGCTGGGCACGAGAAAGGGCATCAAGCTGGCCATTTGGTTGATCCTGCTGTCTCCGCTGTCACGGATTGTCACGTATCACCTGGCCCCTCATCACCGCGCACTCGTGGGCGCGATGTTGCATTCGGGCCTCGACAGCATCATGTTCGGCTGTCTTTTAGCGCTGCTTTGGCATAACTCGCGATTTAACGAATTCGTCCAGCCCCTGATTCGCGGCCGGGTAGCAGCGCTGTCCGGTCTGTTCGTTCTCGTTCTTAGTCCTGTTCTGCAGGCCCATTTCCGGGGCTCTTACAGCCTGGTCGTAGGCCTTACCCTCAACGCCATTTGCATATCGCAAATCCTGCTCTATGTCGTGCGTGTTCCGGACTCCGTCCTGGGTTGGGTGCTGAACACACGGGTACTGCGCCATCTGGGGGTGATCTCATATGGCCTTTACTTGTGGCAACATATGTTCACGCGGCAAAATTCCGTGCGGTTTGTCCCATGGAACCTGCTCGCAATTTTGGTTTGCGCTGAACTGTCGCACTGGCTGATCGAAAGGCCATCCTTTTGGCTGCGAGATCAATTGGAACAGGCGGCTCCTTGGAAGCGGCCGATCCTCGCCGAGCCGCTCGGTGATAGCCTCGCCCCCACCCAGCTTCAGCAGCCTCATTTCCGGGCTTGAAGGGTGAAGTTGCTACGCTTAGCAGCGAGCTCTATAGCAAACTCCAGAAAAGGCTGAGCCATCTAGCGTGTATTAAGGACTCCGGGACACACGAGCGTTGCACCGGTCTGACCTTGACTCATTGAGACCAGAATTAAGTCCTGCGGAGCCGGTCCGCAACGCAGCACTGCGTAGAGAGGCAACTCGTCTGATTTAATCGAATACTCGCCTGTGTTCATGTGGTCTACATCTGGCCATGTGGCCAAGACGACTGCGTTTCCCGGCACTGCGTGAATTCTGAATTGTCCGGTCGCAGGTTCATAGTTCACATAGTCGAAGCAATGGCCCAGGCAAGCGCGAGAAAGCAAATGAGTAGAGTTGATACGCCCGGTGAAGACCGACAGTACGCGTTGCGCGAAATGCTTAGGCGTGCTCTCTCCGCCGGACGGAGGACCGTCGGTCCATGACACGACGCGTTCACCAGCGGGGATGGTTGCAACAAGCTCGTGAAGCTTAGCCACAACACGAGCCTCTCTTCCGATATCTCGATAGAGGGCGATGAAGAAGATTCCAGCAGCCAGAACTCCGGCAGGCAGATACCAGCGGCGATAAACAGACCGGGCCAAAATCGCCAATAACAGGACGCCGGGGAGAAGAGAAAAACGCTCCGCGATACAAGAAGCCCATGTATCGGTCACTGATCGCCGGATCCCGGTAGGAAGAAATACAATGGCGAGCCCGGTCAGAAAGTAGACCTGCGCAGTAATACTGCTGACAGCTTTCCAGCGATTCTCAGGCTCGCTCAAGAGAACAACGCTGAACAAAAGAAATCCGAGGAAAACGGGAATATAAAGCCACCCCCACAGTAAAGCTTGATCGGCTCCCGTCCAATACATCGTTTGCCGAGGCAGCCAAAGGGTCAGGTATCTTGAAGTCGTGTAGATCCGAAGCAAAAACAGAATGAGGGCACCAGCGAGAAAGAGGAAGACCTGATAGCCCGGCCGCAACCGCCGAGCGAGCATCCAATACAGCGAGATGCCTAAAACCCACAAAACCGGAAGAGGGTGGGCTAGATAGGCCAGGGCTAGAAGAACCACTCCTAAGAACGTGCGCGCCCCAAGGGGCTGCTTCCAGACAATGGCTAGCGTCCAGAAGATGATGCCGCACGACAGATAATAGTTCAGTATTCCCTGTTGGAAGGCATAGCCGTAGGTCAGGATTGCCAGCCACGGCATGAGCCAGTAGGGATGCCGCTTACTAAACACCGAAATAAAGAAAAACGCACCCCAGAAAAAAATTAAGACAGAGGCACCGGCCGCAACTCTCTCCGCTCCTGAAACGCCGAAAACCCTTAGCAACCAGGGGAACAGGATGTCCAGCAGAAGGTTCGTGCTTTGGTGGCCAATCCAGAGACCGTGGATGCTACCACTGCGTATCAATTCTGCAAGCCAAGCGTTATAAATATGGCTTTGCAGGTCGCCGCTGGAGACGATCGGTTGCCACAGGCAAGGGACGATGAGCAGTAGAGAGATTACTGGTGACCAAAGCCAACGAGGTCCAACCCTCATCGAAATTGAACTCTCTTGCAGAGTTAGTTCAGTGACTCCCATCGAATGCTCCTCAAAAAGTAGTCTATCGAAGGCGAGCCCGGAAAGAAGACGGAAGAGTCGTCGCCCATGCCCATCCTTGGGGAAGTGCGACTGCTTGATAACGTTCCCCAGTCAGGGCGGCGATGGGCATCAAGGTCAGAGCTGGGTTGGCGGATGAGCGAGTGCAGACCCCGCAGCTTTGATGAAGTCAGCCGGCTCAGGCTGGGCGGGAGTTACATTGCGCAAAGCCCTTGCGGCAAGGCGAGTCCCCACGCAGTTGCAGGCTGGCCGCACAATCTTCTCAACCTACCCAGTCTCTTCCCCATCCTTCATGCAGTGCGATATCCCGGGAAGTGGAAACGGCATTAAGGAATATTCCGGCGAATCGAATACTTATTCTTCGAACACATCACCAGGCTGGATAGGCCCGAAGCCTAGTTCACGCAGCAAGGATGGAAACGCTTGGCTTGACGCGGAAATTGCATCGGCCCCCTTCAAGGCGACACGATGCAAGCGGGGTTTTCACTGTAAGTGATTGATTTGATGGTCGGGACGGGCAGATTTGAACTGCCGACCCCTCGCACCCCAAGCGAGTGCTCTACCAGGCTGAGCCACGTCCCGACGGGAAAAACAACCTCTTGAGTGTACACGACCCGGCGTTGCGCCGGCGCCTCTGCGTCCTCAGTGAGCGGGTGGAACGTATTCCTTGGGAAGCGCCGATCCTTCACCGAAAAAGTACTCCTGCATCTGCTCCACGAGAAACTCCTGTGCTTCCCGCGTCCAGGGCTGCAGGCGGTACTCGTTCAGCAGCATCTTCTGCCGCTCTATCCACTCCGACCAGGCCTTCTTCGAGACGTGGTCGTAAATCTTCTGGCCAAACTCACTGTCAAATGGCGGCTCGTCGAGGCCCTCCATCTCTTGCTTATATCGCGCACAAACGACCATGTGTGGCATGGGGATCTCTCCAAAAATTCATTTCACTTCATTGTAAATTGCTGCGGCGGAGACTCACTCTGGAGTATCCCGTTTTGTCGGGCCTAGCCGCGCTTCTTGCCCGGACGCTTGTTTTTAGCTTTCTGCTTGCCCTTGCGCAGCACCTTGTTTTTAGGGGGAATGTACGGATGGGCTTTGCCGCCGGCCTTGACCTTTGCTTTCGCCTTGACGGGGCGGCTCAAGCGGACCGGCGCCATCTCTTCCAGAATGGAGAACTGTAACCGCCGCTGAACGGAATCTACGCGGTCAAGAATCACCCGCACCCGGTCGCCCATGGAATAGCGCCGCCCCGAGTGCTCCCCAATAATTTGGCGTGTGTTTTCGCGGAAGGTGAAGTAGTCGCCCTGAAGGCTCATGATGGGTACCAGGCCCTCGATGAACAGGTTGTCGAGCTCGACAAAGCAACCATACTTGGTCACGCTGAGGATCATGGCGTCGAAGTCGTCGCCAATCTTATCCTGCATGAATTTAACCTTCTTCCACTCCATCAGTTCGCGCTCCGCATCTTCGGCGCGGCGCTCGGCTTGGCTGGATTCATAGGCAATGCCGGCCAGCTCGGCCTCGCTGATCGGAGCCATCTCGTGGCCCTCTTCATCGCCATGCCGTCGCGCCTTGGCTGTCTGCTTTGCTAATATCCCCATTCCGCTTACGCCGGTGGCAAGAACCGCCTTGGCGATGCGGTGAACAATGAGGTCCGGATAGCGGCGGATGGGCGAGGTGAAGTGGGTGTAGCAAGGCGCCGCTAGGGCGAAATGGCCCTCATTCTTTTCGCTATAACGCGCCTGGCGCAGCGAGCGCAGCATGAGATGGGCGAGGATGCGCTCCTCGGGTTTGCCTGCAATCTTGAGCGCCAACTGCTGATACATGCGCGGCGTCACAGGGATATCCTCTGGAATCTCATACTGGCGAGGCTGGCGCCCCTGGCCCGCGCCGCGACCTGCACGGCTCTTGTGCTCGCGCCGTTCCGACTTCATGGTCATTCGCTTCACCGGCAATGGACCCAGGCCAAGCGAGTAGCCAAAACCGGCAGCCACACTTTCAAATTCCACCACCCGCCGGGGTTCCGGCTTTTCGTGAATGCGATACAGCGACGGCACATCGAGGTTCTGCAGCCAGGATGCCACGCACTCGTTCGCGGAGAGCATGAACTCTTCGATCAGGCGGTTTGCCCAGCTGCGCTCTGAACGAACGATGCTCTGCATCACGCCCTGGGAATCAAACTCGATGACCGGCTCCGGCAGATCGAAGTCGATCGACCCGCGCCGCTGGCGCTTCCTGTGCAGCAAGCGCGCCAACTCATACATGCGTTCGAATTCGGGAACCAGGGGAGCGAACTGCTCCCGCATTAGCCGATCCCCGCTGATGATGGAGTGCACCTGGGTATAAGTCATCCTGCAGGCCGAGCGGATGACCCCCTGGGTCACCTCGTAGCTGCGAATTTCACCCTCCGGATCGATCATCATGATGCAAGAAAGCACCAGACGATCTTCCCCCGGACGCAGACTGCAAATATCGCTGGAAAGCTCCTGCGGAAGCATTGGGACGGCACGATCGGGAAAATAAACTGATGTGCCCCGCAAGCGAGCTTCGAGATCCAGCGCTGTACCAGTGGTTACATACTGGGCCACATCGGCAATGTGGACCTGCAACTCCCATGTACCGTCTTTGCCGCCGTGTTGGCGGACGAAGACGGCGTCATCGAAGTCCTTGGCGGTCTCCCCGTCGATGGTAACGATCGGCAGGTCGCGAAAATCGCGGCGCGCGGCGGCTTCCTCCTCGTCCAAATGAGCGACCGCGCGCGCCTCTTCCAGAACATTGGGCGGGAAAACATGGGGCAGATGATGCTTGCGTATGACAATTTCAACGTCCACGCCAAAATCATCTTCCCGGCCCAGAACCTCAATCACCCGGCCGCGGGCGGCGCGGGAGGGGGTCGGCCAGTCGGTGATCTCCACGTCCACCACCATCCCTTCTAAACTGGGGCTAATTTGGGCGGCGATTCCCGTTTCCGAACGTGCCTTGTTCTCGCTGACCACGCGATGTGGAGTCCCCCCAACCGTCGCCGGTGCTTGCTCCAGACCGAAGGGGATGAGGAGGGGCTGGGTCATCCGCTCATCGAGCGGCGTCACCATATTGCCCTGTGCATGCTCGTGAAGCGCATAATGGAAGACGCCCACGACGGTGGGGTTGCGCCGGCTTAGGATCCTGGCAATGCGCCCGCTGTGCCGGCCGTCGGCCCGGGGTGGGGCCAGTTCTACCAGCACTTGGTCGCCTTGCATGGCCCCGTTCATCTCGTTCGGAGGAATGAAGATGTCGTCATCTCCACCGGTCTGGCGAGTCTCCGGCCGCACAAAGCCAAAGCCGTCACGATGCACATCCAAACGGCCGGCGACGAGGTTGTTACGGGAGACGGCCTGGGGTAGTGCCCAGTGATCCCGGTCAGATTTAACCAGTTCGCCGCGCGCGGTCAGGCGGTCCAGCTGTTCGAGCAACAGACGACGCTCCCGCCCGCCACCGAGGCCCAGTTCGCGAACCAATTGCTTGTACCCGGCCCGGTGGCCGGCAGAGCGTTCGATACGGTGGAGGAGTTCGCGGTCGGTCATTCAGGGGGACAGGTTTGCAAAATGGGCTCTGAGGACCATGTCTTTGTTGATACTAATGGGTCAGCCTCCCCGGAACCCTGAAAGTTTCGGAATGGGGGATTTCAATTTTGCGCCAAGCGTGGTTAAGATGCAGAGAAGCGCAAGGATTTCGCGGCTTGCACGGATTTTAGCCGAGCAGGCGAAGTTAGAAAGAAACGAACAGCTCCACCTGATTTTGCCCTTAGTGCGGAAATGAATTCCGCAGGGTTGTTTCGGGGGCCTGTATCCAAGAAGTAAACGAAAGGAAGTACAAGAGAGATGTGGAAACCGAACCAGCCGGGAAGTCCTTCGATGTCCCCTAGCACGGAGCCAACGCGTCCGTCCGCACCCACGACCACAAGCCACGAATCAACCTCCACCCGCACCTCTAGCACCTCCCCTGCATCGCCGGCAGCCGCCGACCAGGCCACGATTGGCAAGAGCCTGGTAGTGAAGGGCGAAGTGACCGGTTCCGAGTCGTTGTACATTGACGGCAAAGTTGAGGGTGCCATCAACCTGCCTGGCAACCGCGTCACGGTTGGCCGCAATGGACAGGTGTCCGCGAATATCTCTGCCCGCGAAGTTGTCGTCCTGGGCAAGGTGCGCGGCAACATCAATGCCAGCGATCGGGTAGACATCCGCAGCGAAGGTTCCTTGACTGGTGATGTGATTGCACAACGCATCAGCATTGAAGATGGAGCCTTCTTCAAGGGCGGCATCGATATCCGCAAGCCTGGCCAGGGAAAAGAAGGCGTGCCGGCTGCGACCGTTTCCAACGCCGAGCAAAAGGCCGTCGCCGTTCAGGCGTAGGCAATCGCTCTTGCGCGCACGGGCAGCGCCGGCCCTCCGCTGGTGCTACCCGTGTTGTGTCTTCGTCGAGCTGCTAATTCCCAAAGCTGCCTTTCACTGGATGCCACGAGCGTGAAGCCCGGTGAAACTAGCTGTTTTGCCCGCGGCTGTTCGATCCGCGGAACTCGACCAGTGCTTTGCCATACCGGCAACAAATACCGGGTGGCCCCATTTGCCCCGGATTCCTGCGGAGGCTTGTGGGCGTTGATACACTCCATGCGCCTTTCCTTAATGAAAGGCGCACACGTGGACCTCGCTAGCGCAGCGTCGCAGGAAATCGGGGGCAAGCTGTTCTTTGGCTTGAGTGGGATAACGGTTCTCTCGATTTGCCACTTCTCATTTGCCACGTCCGCCTTGGGAAATTAAAAATTCTCTCGCGCAGACTTTAAAGCCCCTCCGCGCACTGCGGCTCTGCGTCGAACGGCCGAGGCCGTGCCCTTCTTAGAGAGTTTCCGCGGCCGGCAAACTCGTGCCTAGGTCCAAAACCAATGCTCAGAAACGAAGCACCCGCTAAACTTGCCTATGCAGCGGAAACGAGAAAATGAATAAAACCAAACTGGCCGAGAGCAACTTCGCTTCCCTCGCGGAGATGATGAAGGCGTACGCAGAGGAAGCCGTTCGCGTGGCTTGGAATGACCACCGCCAGCGCCTCGACCTCAGTGAAGCCTCGGTCGATCTGCTGGAGCAAATCCTCGATGGCCAATCGGCCCAAGACCTGGATTTCCAGACGCGTTTGTGGGGCAGCTACTTTGGTGAAGTAATCCGCACACGCTTTGCCGGTGAATGGGAGTTTTCACAGTATCCCGGCGGCGGAGTTGCCGCGGTGCCTACCCTGCTGATCGGCCGCTCCCGGCTGTATCCGCTCATGAAGGTTTACCGCCGTCTGACCCTGGGCGCAGGAGAAAATCTCCCCGCTTTCTATAAGATGGTTGCGGGCCGCCTGGGCCGGCCGTCTTCGCCGCACTGAGAATGTCAGCGCAGTTCCGACGCACCATCCGAACAGCGTGATCAAGGCGTACTATAAGTGCGCACGCTCAGCGCGGACCACGCGCTTGCTGTGCGACAATAAAGGCAACCGGAGGCGATTCCGGGGCTTTGCCGAGTGAAATCTCAGCCGGCAATGCCAGGAGAAATTCCATGGGCGAACTACTTACACCGACTCACCTTATCGTTGTTCTCGTGGTTGCACTTTTGATCTTTGGTCCGCGCAAGCTTCCTGAGCTTGGCAAGGGCTTGGGCGAGGGCCTGCGTGGCTTCAAGGACGCGATCAAGGGCACGCCAGAACCGGTCAAGCAGGATACTCCTGCTCCCAAGCCGGAGATTACGTCCGAAGTCAAGTAAAGGTCCAAGTCAAGCTTAGATAGACACGAGCACGACGGCCCCTAACGCCAACGCCATTCCCACAGTCTGACTTGATGTAGCCCGTTCCTTCAAAAGCCAAGCTGCCAAAACAATCGTGACCACGGGGTAGAGTGAGGCCAACACCGCCGCCACATCCAGGCGGCCTTCGCGGGAGGCTTGCATATACAGCAGGCTCCCCGTGGCCTCCAGCACCCCCGCAGATCCTGCGATCCATAGAAACCGGTTCTCCCTAGCGTGTTTTCTCCAAGCCGCGGCATTCTCGCCCGCGCGCAGCAGCATTGCGATCAGTAGCCCCCCTGCCAGCGTCGCGCTGGCCACGCGAGAAAAAATCAGCTGCCATAACAGGCCGTACTCGCTACCCACTTTCAAAACCACCAGAAACACGCCAAAGGCAACGCCGGCGATGCTCGCCAAGCCGAGGGCCAGAGGGCGAGGCAAACCTGCCGGCACGTAGGCGATGAGTGCGATCGAGCCCGCCGCCAACACGAAGCCGGCGATTTGGGTGGATTTAGGCGAACCCTGCGTGATGAACGAATGGACGATCGGGACAAGGGCCGTCAGCAGGCCAGTCAGCGCAGTGGTGATCCCCATCTCGCCCAGCGACAGGGCCTGGTAATAGAGAATCAGAGCCACACCGCCGACGGTTCCGGCGCACAGGCCTAAGAGCACGAAGCGCTGAGGCGGAAGCGGAGGATGGGTAGCCAGGGCGGCCAACAGAAGCAGCCCCAGGCTAAGGCCGTGGGCCACCGCGACGACGCCCACAACGTGGGCCTTGCGCGTAGCCAGGCCGCCAAGAAAATCACTGGCGCCCCAGAACAGGGATGCTGCCAGCCCCAGGGCGATAAAACCCAACCCCGGGTTCACGGCTGCCGCGGAGCTCATCGCGACATGTTGGTGGCCGTAGGGTAATAACCTTTCGGAGCCTGGATTTCGACGTCAGGCCGCAGCACGCGAACCTCGAGGATGCGGTATTTGTTGTCCAGCGGCGAAAGGTGAGTGTAGTAGCCCAAGGTGTACTGGGTGCGCGCCAAAGCCGCGAGTTCGGCAAAGCTGCGCTGGATGCCATTCTCTGAAAACTCGGCGTAGAGGTGGCCTCCGGTCGCATCCGTATACCGTGGCAGGATGTTATCCGGGGATAGCGGCAACAGCGGTATTTTGAACTTGTCCAGGTAGCCCAGCCCCCAGGTGGCGGAGTCCCCTACCAGGGTTCCGTATACGGCGATCCGGTTGGCCTCCAGGTAATGCACCACTTCGCGGAAGTTGGCTTTGCTGCGCGACTCCTTGCCGTCGCTGATCACATAAATGATGCGGCGGCTTCCCTTGGGCCGGGTAGAGAGAGCTTTGCCCGCAGCCAGGATGGCATCGTTTAGGGTGTGAATCTCCTTGGGAATTACACCAAATCCCGAGTTTCCCCGCTGCGGGTCAAGATTTGGATCCACCGATCGCCCATTGATGGTGGGGCCGCCGTAGAGGGGGCCTCCATTGATGGGAACGCCCATGTAGTCACCCGCCTTCTTGGAGGACTCCAGGACAGCCGGTACCCGCGCGCTCAGCGCCGCGGTGAAGTCGGTAGGGTTGTTCACCCCGTCGGCGTAAGTGAATACCGCAATCTCATCGTACGGGGTGAAGGCGCCCTGGATTGCCGCCAGGCTATCGTTCACCTTTTTCATGGTGTCCCGCGGCAGGCTCTGGTCGATCACCAGCGCGACCGAGAGCCCCACGGCATCGGAGCTGAAGACGGCGATGCGCTGGCGCACGTTGTTCTCGTAAATCTGGAAATCCCGCGGCAGCAGCCCGGCGATTTGTTGGTGCTTCTTGTCCATCACCGTTACCGGCACGGTCACGAAGTCAGCTCGTGTACTGAAAGTGGTGATGTCCTTACGGCCCGGACCCGCGGTGACAATTTCAGGTGGTGGCCCCTGGACCGGGGTCTGGCCTCCCGCGGCGGGCGGCACTTGAGTAGTATTTGTCCCCGTGTCGGGTGGAGTTTCTTCCGATCCCTTACCGGGCGTCATGCCCGATGTGAGGTTGCTCAAGCTGTCCGGCTGTTGCGGTGTCGGGGCATCCGGCACGCTCTGATCTTGCGCCTTTGGCTGCTGGCCGGAGAGCAGGCACGGCAACAGCAGCACGATTCCCAAGACACCCTGCCTTACCAAAAGATCCCCCAGGCGGACGACTCGATTCATAGCCATCCTCGGTCGTACTCACGTCGTGACTTAGTATTAGAAAAAAAGATGCCAGGCAGTCACTAGGCATAAGATTACCAGACGCGCCGCTGGCGTTGTAAGGCTCGGTCTGGCGGCCCAACTTCCGAGGTGTCGTTCGCCATGTTTCATCGTCTAACGTCCATGAATATCCGTCGTGCCCGGTCGCCCTGGGTGGTTCTGCTGTCCGCCCTGCTGTATGTTGGTGCGGCAAACGCTGTGGCGCAAGTCGCGCCGTCCCCCGACGCACCACCCCAGGGACCCGCCGGAGACCCAAATCAGGACGACCAGCAGCAGCCACTCGAGACCCTCAAAGTCAACGTCAACCTGGTGAGCCTTTACTTCACCGTGCACGATAAACATGGCGCGCTCATCCCCCATCTCACCAAGGACGACTTCAACATTCTTGAAGACAAGGCTCCACAAAAGATCAAAAACTTCACCGCCGAAACCGATCAGCCCCTTACTTTGGGAATCCTGCTCGATACCAGCGGAAGCCAGCAAAATGTTCTCCCGTTGGAGCAGCAGGCAGGCGCGGCTTTTCTAAGCCGCGTTCTCCGTTCGAAAGATGAAGCTTTTCTCATCTCCTTCGACGTGAATCTCGATCTTCTCTCCGACTACACCAACAATGCGCACGCGCTGGCTCGCGCTATGGATCAGGCGCAAATTAATGTCGGAACAGGCGGCATGGGCGGTATGCCGTCAGGCGCGCCGAAGGGCACATTGCTCTACGATGCCGTCTACAGCGCCACTCACGAGAAGTTGCAACAGGAGACCGGCCGTAAGGCGCTTATCCTCCTGACCGATGGCGAAGACCAGGGCAGCGTTCAGAAGCTTGAGGGCGCCATCGAAGCCGCGCAGAAGGCCAATGCCATCGTCTACGTTCTCTTGTGCGCCGATCGCGGATTCTATGGGCGGGGCATGTATACCATGGGCTACAGCGGCGACATGGTCATGAGGAAATTGGCGGAAGCGACCGGTGGCCGGGTGATCGATGTGGGCAACAACGGCAAAAAGATGGAAGACGCTTTTGCCCAAATCGAAGAAGAACTGCGCACCCAGTATGTCGCCAGTTACACGCCCACCAACGCCAAGCTCGACGGGAGTTACCGCAAGATCGACATCGAAGTTAAGGGAGATGGCCTCAAGGCGCTAGCACGCAAAGGGTACTATGCCATCGCGCCCGCAGATTGACGCTCTTCCGTTTTAATAATGCTCTAAGATGGTCGTGCTCCCATGACCTCTGAATCTGTTCTACTTCGTTACCCCATCGGCGGTCCGAAGCGAGCCGCGTCGTTTACAGCGCAGGAACGAAGCGCCGCCATCGAAGGCATACGGCAGTTGCCCCAAAAATTGCGGTCCGCAGTCGCGGAGTTGTCCGAGGAACAGCTTGCGACTCCTTACCGGCCGGGCGGCTGGACGGTGCGGCAACTGGTCCACCATGTCGCCGACAGCCATATGAACGCCTATGTTCGGGTGCGCCTTGGCCTGACAGAAAACTGGCCAACCATCGTTCCCTACCAGGAGCCGCGCTGGGCAGAGCTTGAAGACGCTCGTGCTGCGGCTGTATCGACTTCACTCGATCTGCTGCAGGCGCTCCATGCCCGCTGGGCGCAGCTCTTCGCTTCGCTCGATGAGCAGGCCTGGAAGCGTGGCTACGTGCATCCTGAGAACGGCCGGGAAACTCTCGAACAGGTGGTCATGCTCTACGACTGGCACGGCCGCCACCACACCGCACACGTCACGCAGTTGTCTGCGCGCATGGGCTGGTAGCAGCGCAGGTGGAAGTCCGCGATAAACCTGACTTCCCCCCTACGGAACTGGCCCGTTCGCTCGAGCAATTTTTCCTGGACCATCCTCGTGCCGCGTTGCTGGAGGATGGCCGTGTGCTCTTCGAGATGACGGCAGCCCACTACTCGATCTCTGCCGAGCATGGCCGCTGCGTCCTGCATCTATGGTCGGAAGAACGGAATATGGTCCGCACAGTACTGGGTCTGGAGGCGCGTAAGGAGACGTTGCGTCTTCGCGTTCGGCGCCTTGGGACCCGGCGCCCCCAATCTTTGGAAGTGTTAAGAGATCGCGACCTGAGGACGCCCGCGACTCGAGCTCTCAGCAGGACCAGATACCTGACTCTGCTGGAACGCCTCCTAACCCGCCACTTCAATGAATACAAGGTAGAGGCCCTGCGCTCGGCGATGGACCTGGAGCATAGCTTTGGCCCCGCATACGCGCGCGGCTTGCTGGTGCGTGGGCAGCAATGCTGGGCGCTCATCGGCGTCAATGCCGAGGAGAGCCAAGCCACGATCGATGGCGTGCTCACCTTGGGGATTCTGTGGCTTGCTTATTGCCGCGAACACGCCGCCGGCAAAAGAGTCTGCCACGGCCTCAAGGTTTTTTTGCCTGCCGGAAGCGGCAGCACCACACGGGCGCGCATGGCTTGGCTCAATCGCGAGCTGGCGCAATGGGAGCTCTACGAGGTGGGTACGGGTGAAGACCTGGAGGCGATTGATACAGCGGATCAAGGCAACCTGAAAATGCGCCTGGTGCATGCCTTTAGTCCCGAGGCGGCTGTCGAGCGAGCCAAGGATGGGTTGGCGCGCATCCTGCGCTTGTTACCCCCGGGTGTGCAAAGTCGCGTGACTGTTGCCGCACGTAGCGCCCATGAGGTGACGCTCTCCCTTTACGGTCTGGAATTTGCCCGCGTGCGCCAGGGGTTTGTCTCCGACTCTTTTGCTCGCCAGTGCAACCTGACCTTCGGTGCCGGCGCCAATGAAACACCGTTGCAGGAGGACACCGAAGCCCTTTTCGCGGATCTAATGCAGCGGCTCTTCGCCAGTCGACATCCGGAGGGCAGAGCGCGCGATCCTCTCTTTCGTTTGCAGCCGGAGGCGTGGCTCCAATCAACGCTAGCCGGCGACCTGACGCAGATTGAAGACAGTCTGGGAGTGCACACCATTTACCACCAGGTGCCCGCGTTCGCGGCCGCGGATCGCGCCATGCTCGATCTGCTCACGGTAACCCGCAACGGACGCCTGGCAATTCTGGAATTGAAAGCCGACGAGGATCTGCATTTTCCGCTCCAGGGATTGGACTATTGGATTCGCGTCCATTGGCTGCAGCAGCAGCGCAGCTCCACTGGAAGGGGAGAACTCGAACAGAACGGGTATTTCCCGGGAATCTCGCTGCTACCCCACTCGCCGCTCTTGTTTTACATAGTCCCCGCGCTGCGTGTGCATCCTTCGATGGACACTGTCCTGCAGCACTTCTCGCCCACGATTCCCTGGACGTTGGTAGCTCTGAACGAAAGCTGGCGAAGCGAGCGAAAAGTCATCTTCCGCAAGCGCGGCGGCTCTGCATCATAGATAGCGTGGGTACCTGCGGTTCCCTTTCGGACGGCGACAAAATAGCTAAGCCTCAGCGCCCACCAGCTGAGCGGGCTGAGCAGCAAAGAACGCATCCACCGCGCGAAGCACGGCTTCGCCGCTCTTCGCCTCATAAATGCTCTTGCGCAAAATTGCCCCGCCAGGCACGCCATGGGTGAACCAGGAAGCAAATTGCTTCATCCTGCCGCTGATCGCGGCGGGCTCATCTTCCTCCATCAGCATCACAAAGTAATCCCGGATCATGTGATAGCGGTCCATCGGCGTCGGCTGGCCGTAGCTTCCGAACGCAGTGTATTGCGCGATCTGGCGAAAGATCCACGGATTGGCCGGCGCGGCGCGACCGATCATGACTGCATCGCACCCCGTCTCCGCGATCATGGTGCATGCATCTTCCGGCGAGCGGATATCTCCGTTACCGATCACAGGAATACGAACAGCGTCCTTCACCGCGGCGATATATTCCCAGCGCGCCTGGCCAGAATAGCCCTGCTCCCGTGTGCGCGCGTGCAGTGCCACCGCGTTCAAACCGCTTTCCTGGGCGAGACGAGCCAGCTCCACGCAAACAATATGCTGGTCGCTCCAACCCATGCGGAACTTTACCGTGAACGGAATCCGCACTGCGGACCGCACACGCTCAAAGATGATTGCAATGTGGGGAAGGTCGCGCAACAGGCCGCTGCCTCCATTGCAGCTGACCACGCGCTTGGCCGGGCACCCAAGATTAAGGTCCACCATGTCAAATCCGGCATCTTCAACAATTCTGCCTGCTTCTGCCAAGGTGGTGGGATCGGAGCCGAAAAGCTGGGCGGAAATCGGGTGCTCATCCTCGTCGTAGGACAGGTACCGCTTGCGCTTCGACTCGCGCATGCGCGACAGGCCGTCCGCCGAAGTGAACTCCGTCATGATCAACCCGCAACCGGACTGCTGATTGCTGATCGGCGTCTCCACCAGGTGTCTCTCGGGAGCCGCTTCGTTTCCGTCCCCGGTGAAGATGCTGGCATTGCGGATAAAACGCCGGAACACCGTGTCCGTTACCCCAGCCATTGGAGCCAACACCGTCGCCGGAGCAACCAGCACTCCTCCGATCACAACCGACGCCGGCACGCGAGCCGTGGCCGGCATGCTGTTCTCTCGCGGGTTGTCCCAGTTCTTCTTCATGGACACTTTTTTCATCGGAAGATTACGCGAAAAAGGCCTCCGCTAACGGAGGCCTCTATCCCAGATTGACCGCGCTTACTTGGCCGCGGGAGCCTTGGCCGCGTCGGATTTACCCGCATCGGATTTGGCGTACTTGCGACGGAACCGCTCAACACGGCCGGCAGTATCGACCAGCTTCTGTTTGCCGGTGAAGAAGGGGTGACAAGCGGAGCAAATTTCCACGTGGATATCGCCCTTGTGGGTGGAACGTGTTTCAAAGGCTGTTCCGCACGCGCACTGCACCCGGATTTGCTTGTAATTTGGATGAATTCCCTGTTTTGGCATCTGAAAAACCTTTCCTGCAAGCCCGCAACCCAAGGCCCGAATCTTCATTTTAAGTCATTTCGCGCTTTCTTTCCACAGAACGCCTGCCGTTCCACACTCCGCTGTCCTGACGAGGGGCTCGCGCTTGGAGTAATTTTGAAGATATTCCCCATGACCGAAATTTGTCCTATCTGTGAAGACTCCGGCCTGCGTTTGATTGTCCAATCTGATGGGGAGCGCTACGCCCAGCCCTGTGAATGCCGCTTGCAACGGCAAGCGGCCCGGCTACTTAAGCGGGCCGCGATCCCGAAGCGATACGAGCACTGCACGCTCGATACATTTGAGCCCGACTACGGTCAGGCCGACCGGTCGTTGGCGGCAGCCTATCTTATGGCGCGCAATTTCGTTGCCGGTTATCCGGTTACGACCGAAGGGAAGGGGCTCCTGCTCACAGGAGACGTGGGCACCGGAAAGACCCACCTGGCAGTCGGCATTCTCCAGGCCTTGATTCTAGAAAAAGGCGTCCGCGGCCTCTTCTGCGATTATCGCGAACTGCTCAAGCGAATCCAGGAATCCTACAACCCCCTGGTCGCTACCACCGAGCTGCAAATCCTGGCTCCCGTTTTCGAGGCGGAAGTGCTGATTCTCGATGAATTAGGAGCGCAAAAGCCCACAGATTGGGTTTGGGATACGGTGGCCCTCATCCTGAACACCCGCTACAACGACAAGCGGACCACCCTCATCACAACCAACTATCCCAATGCGCCGGCGGCCTTGGCGCGAAATGCCGACAAGTCGTTTCGGGAAGAGACGCTCGGCGACCGGGTCACTGAACGCATGCGCTCGCGCCTGGCGGAAATGTGCGTGGAGCTAGAGATGCGCGGCAAAGACTTTCGCCAGGCGGTTAAAAGGGCCCAATTCGGCTAAGGAGTTTCCTGCCATCACGGAAGCACCGGGCATAGGCAGGTACAATCTCGGTGATGCCGGAGCCAGAACAAAAAGACGACTACAGCCCCCAGTCCGATAAGGAACCGGACTTTCTTGCCTCGCAGCAAAGCCGTGATGCGACCTCTTGGCTCCCGTGGATCATCGCCGCTGCTGTGGTCATCCTGGGCATTGGGATTTGGGCCGTGGTGGGCAATCATGCCAACCCTGACTCCTCGGCCGGGGGCACCGGCATGGCGCCCCCGGACCCCTACGCTCCCAGCCTGCCCATCAGCGGTCTTCAAATGAGCGAAGCGGACAGCTTTTCCGGGGCTAAAGTGACTTATATCGACGGTCAGATCACGAATACAGGCAATCGCACAATCACCGCCATTACGGTCCAGGTCGGCTTCCACAGCGATGTCGGGCAGTATGCTCAACGACTGGCCGTACCCCTTAGCCTTATCCGTACGCGCGAACCCTATGTCGACATCCAACCGGTCGCAGCCGCTCCAATCGAACCGGGGCAACAACGCGACTTCCGTCTCATTTTCGACACCGTCCCCCCCGACTGGAACCAGCAGTATCCTGAGCTGCGTGTTATCAGTGTCCACAGCAAGTAGACACCCCGCGTGCTTTGGGTACCCAGGTAATGGGTGGGAAGGGTGCCGAGCATTTTTTTCGTAGCAACTAGAGAAAAGTGCACGTTTTACGCTGCTACGACGAAATGACTAGATATCCACAACTTGGGCAGATCTCACGATATAACCTGTTTATAATCAACGTCATGTAGATAAACTTCTTATCGGTAGGGGATTTGGCCAATCAGTTGCTATTAGCTTATGCAACTGAGGAAGCGAGCGGTGTGTGCTGTCTTCCGAATACAGTTTTGGGCCGAAAAAGGGACAAGCGTGACTAAAAGTACGGCAACCCCGGGTTCTATTGCAGCGATCTTGTTGGCCGCCAGTTTAGGTGTGCCAGCCTTGGCGCAGGCTACCCCGGCGGCGGCGAGCGGCGCTCAGCAGACCAGCGCCCCTGCCGCAGCACCTGCTTCCGCGAGTACTTCTGGTAGTGCCAGCGATTCTAGCACTTACGCTACCGGTCAGCCTCTGCCCACGAAGTCGAACGAGGGCTTCTGGGGCAAGATGAATCCGTTGGCCCGCAAGAAGTGGGTCAATCGTCAGGTCGCACCTGTTAAGGACAGACTGAACGAGCTGGATCAGCTCACTGCTAAGAACGCGAACGATATCAAGGACGTAGATGCCCGTGCGCAAGCCGGCATCCACCAGGCTCAAAGCACAGCAGACCAGGCAAATCAACAGGCTCTGCAGGCTTCGAGCCAAGCTGGTCAGGCGCAGCAATTGGCTCAGCAGGCCAACACGCAGACGAATCAACTGAACTCGACGGTCAGCAACCTCGACCAGTACCAGCAGATTACAGATACAGAACTTCACTTCCGCTCGACTCAGTCCGCTCTGAATGAGAAAGCTAAGGAAGCTCTGGACCAAGTTGCAACGCAGTTAGAAGGACAAAAGGGCTACATTGTCGAAGTGCAGGGCTACTCGCAAACGCGAGGCCAGGCAGGCATACAAAGATCTCAAACCATGGCAGATGCGGTCGTACGCTACTTAGTAGTCGACCATCATGTGCCGGTCTACAGAATTTATCGCCTCGGGATGGGCAATGTCCCACGCGAGGAAACTTCAGATTCGAGCAAAAGCGGCACGGTCGTCCACGTAACGCTGATGCACAACAGTCTTGCGGCTTTGAACTCGCCAGCTGGCGGTTCTCCAATAGGCGCGACGCAGCAGTCGAACCCGCAGCCCTCCCCCCGGAATGCTGCGTCGCAGCCCCAAAACTAAATAAGCCGCATAAAAGCTCTCACACAACGAGAGAACCAAGGCAGATTGGCCCCTCACCCGAGGGGCCCTTTTTTTGCTGCCAACAGAAATTGCCCCCGACCCTCAAACTTGAGCCAGCCCGGGAAAGGGGCCTGGGTCTAACCTTTGCGCACCGCCGCATGCACAGCCAGCAGGCTCTCCAGTAAAGAGCGGAGATCCTTTAGATTCAGCGCATTCGCACCATCGGACTTGGCGTTGGCAGGGTCGTCGTGCACTTCGAGGAAGACGCCGTCCACGCCTGCGGCGACCGCTGCCCGAGCTAGCACTGGAATGAATTCCGGCTGCCCCCCCGATTTGCCACCAGCGGAGGACGGGGTCTGCACCGAATGTGTGCCATCGAAGACCACGGGGGCGATATTGCGCATGATCGCCAGAGACCGCATGTCGACCACCAGGTTGTTGTATCCGAAGCTGAAGCCGCGTTCAGTGAGGAAAACGCGCGGATTGCCCGCACCCGTCACCTTTTCAACCGCATAGCCCATATCCCATGGGGCAACAAACTGGCCTTTCTTGATGTTGACCGCGCGCCCCGTTCTCGCGGCCGCGAGCAGCAAATCGGTCTGCCGGCAAAGAAACGCCGGAATCTGGAGCACGTCCACCGCCTCCGCTACCAGCTCGCAGTCGGCTGCCTGATGCACGTCGGTGATCACGGGGAGGCCGGTTGATTCCGCGATCTTACGCAGGATACGGACGCCCTCTTCTAATCCTGGACCACGAAAACCCGAGGCTGAAGTCCGATTGGCTTTGTCATACGAAGCCTTGAAGATGTAGGGGACGTTCAAACCGCTGGTGATTTGCTGGATAGACTCCGCCATGAAGCGCGCATGCGCCTCACTCTCGATAACGCATGGGCCTGCGATCAGAAATAGCGAGGGAGACCCGACCCTCACCGTGCCGATTTCAAAGTCGTTCATGGCAGCGTCTGCGTCAGATGACCCTCATGCGCCACGGATTCGGACGGAGCGTGTGACTGCAGCCGGTTGTTGTAAGAAGCCGCGATGAACGAGCGAAACAGCGGGTGCGGCTCCAACGGTTTCGACTTGAACTCCGGGTGGAACTGGCATCCCAGGAAGAACGGGTGGCCGGGGATCTCGACGATCTCCACATAGGTCGCATCCGGCGTGGTGCCGGTGATGCGCAGTCCGGCTCCGGTTAGCAGTGCCTCGTATTCCCGGTTGAACTCGTAACGATGACGGTGCCGTTCACTCACCTGAGTGGCCTCATAAGAATCCGCCGCAATCGAACCCTCTGCCAGCACGCACGGCCATGCGCCCAGGCGCATGGTACCGCCCATCTCTTCAACGCCGGTGAGTTCACGGAGCTTGAAGATCACGCGGTGGGGAGTGGCTGGGTCGAACTCACTCGAGCTGGCGCCCGCCAGCCCACAGACATTGCGCGCAAACTCGATACACGCCGTCTGCATTCCCAGGCAAATGCCGAAGTAGGGAACACCATTCTCCCGCGCGTAGCGGATCGCGTTGAGCATTCCCTCAATGCCCCGCTTGCCGAAACCGCCGGGCACCAGAATGCCGTCGAAACCTGCCAGCTGCTCCTCGTAGCCCCGGTCACCCGGGTGCTTGCTCTCCAGGCCCTCGGCCTCGATCCAGGTAACGCGCAGCTTCAGGTCGAAGGCCAGGGCGCCATGCACCAGCGCCTCTTTCAGGGATTTGTAACTGTCTTCGTACTCGACATACTTGCCCACGATGCCGATCGAGACCTCGTCGCGCGGATTGTAGCAACGGTCCACCAGCTGCTTCCAGCGCGTAAGATCTGGTTCTTTGGCCTCGATATGGAGATATTTCAGTGCCAGCTTGTCGACGCCCTCCTGGGCGAAGGTCAAGGGCACCTCGTAGATCGAAGCGACGTCCTTGGCAGCGATGACGGCCCGCTCTTCGAGATTGCAGAAGAGCGCAATCTTGCTCTTGATCTCATGGGAGAGGAAGCGATCGGTGCGGCACAGCAGGATATCCGGCTGGATTCCGATGGAGAGCAGTTCTTTGACCGAGTGTTGCGTAGGTTTGGTCTTCAGCTCCTGCGCGGCGCCGATCCACGGCACCAGGGTAACGTGCACGAAGACCGTATTCTCCCGGCCATACTCCTGGCGCATCTGGCGGATCGCTTCCAGAAAGGGAAGGGATTCGATGTCGCCCACCGTTCCCCCGATCTCGACAATGGTCACATCGGCGTCGGTGGCCACCTTGCGCATTGCATTCTTGATTTCATTAGTCACGTGGGGAATGACCTGCACCGTCTTGCCCAGGTAGTCGCCCCGGCGTTCCTTGGTGATGATCTGCTCGTAGATTCGGCCGGTGGTCAGATTATTGTCCCGGCTCAGCCGGGCATGGGTGAAGCGCTCGTAGTGGCCCAGGTCGAGGTCGGTTTCCGCCCCGTCGTCGGTCACGAAGACCTCGCCATGCTGAAAAGGTGAGAGCGTCCCTGGGTCGACGTTGAGATAGGGGTCGAACTTCATCAGGTTAACGCGTAGACCGCGGCTTTCCAGCAGGCAGCCGATGGAGGCTGCGGCCAGGCCCTTGCCCAGGCTGGACACGACTCCGCCCGTCACAAAGATGTACTTTGCTGACATTGCTTCTTCACCTTTTTATTGTGGTTGGAATTGGCGCACCGGGTGGGCACGTTCAAGTATCGCAGGAAGTGAAATCGAAGGGAAGTTAGAAATGCAAACCCTGTGCTCGTCTAGGCAAGCTGCGAGAAACTAACCAGACAAAGAGCACGGCTTCAGGCTGCGAAAAAACTCATGTTTTGTTAGGGCACGACTTTACAGCTTGCGGAAAAATACGCTCAAGGAAGGGCACGGGTTTAGCCGTGCCGCACGTAGTATGTCCCCGGAGAGGGCTTTAGCCCCTGAGGTACGGTTTTCCAATGATTCGGGGCGGAATTTCTTCTGATCACTGTACTTCACCGCATTGCAAGCCGCTGCAAGCTGCGAAAGACGGGCGATCTCGTCTGGAAGGCGCGGGTTTAGCCGTGCCATACCTAGCCGCAGCGTAGGAGGGCTTTAGCCCTTGAGGTGTTGCTTTCCTGCCCGGTGCGGAGTATTTCCGCGGCCTGTGAAACGACGGACGGGTGCGCCACATCTCGCGAAAAACAAGCGAGATGTGGGGGCACCCGTCCGTCGCCAGGGAACGAGAGCCAAGCGCCCGTGAGGGACTGAGCTCGTAACCGGCGTCCTCATGCAGCCCGTAAAGCCCCGGACCTACCCAACAGCAACCCGCCGAGCCCGAGCTTCACATCAAAGCAACGTCATCCCCGTAGTTTCGTCTAAAGTATTCACACGGCCATGTCGCCCGCGCGCATCATCCTTCTTTTCGTGCTTCTGCTGTCGAGTCTTGCCGCCGCCCTTCCCGGCCTGGCGCAGACGCCCAACCAGCGCCTGATCCTCAAGGACGGCTCCTACCAGATAGTGACGAAGTATCAGAAGGTAGCCGACCGGGTGCGCTACTTTAGCGCCGAACGAGGTCAATGGGAAGAGATACCGGCGGCGCTGGTGGATTGGGCGGCTACCGAGCAATGGGCCAAGGACCATGCGCCGGGGGCGCAAGCTGCCCCGCCTCCGCCCGTCTCGCCGGCCATTCCAGAAGCCGCCGCCATCGACAAAGAGGAACAGGAGGAGCGAGCCCGCACCCCCGATGTATCCCCCAATTTGCGGCTCCCCGACGAGGAGGGAATTTGGGCGCTCGATACCTTCCATGACCAGCCCGAGTTGGTGGCGTTGGCGCAAAACAGTGCCTCGGTGGATCGCCGGACCGGTCACAACGTGCTGCGAGCTGCCCTCAACCCTGTCGGCGGCATCCAGCAGACCATTCAAATCCCCGGCGCTCTATCCAAAGCCAGGTTACATATTAATGACCCCGCATTCTTCGTGAGTCTTTCCCTTCCCGACGACGCAGTAGCTACTTCCTCCGCGGTCACGGTGGAAACCCACGGGGCCGGCTCTATGAAGCAGAAGGATGCCACCAGTTCCGCGAGTAGCCAGTACGTCATCGTGCGGGTGCGCAGCAATTTCAAGAAGGACTACCGCGTAGTAAGCGGAATCAAGATCGCAATGACCGGCAAGATTACGCAAACGGATGACGTACTTCCCACGACTGCCCAGGTGCTGCCCGGCAACCACTGGATGAAGCTGACCCCGGCGCAGCCCTTGTCCATTGGCGACTACGCCCTGATGGAAGTCCTGGGCCCCGGGAAAGTGAACCTCTCCGTCTGGGACTTCAGCATCGACCCCCAAGCGCCGGACAACAAAAACGCCATCATGCCCCTGCAAAGGTCGGGCGGGCCCTAGCTAACCCGCGCCCGGTTGGTCTTGCGCATGCCTTATGTTATTCTTACTCTGCGCTTAATTGTTTGGTCATCAGCCTTTTAGCCGTCACAAGCCAGGCTGCCCTCAATAGACCTCTAGCTTTTTCGCCTATGGGTGGAAAGCAAGCCGGTCGGATATCGCCCAAGCCCTTCAGCGTAGTCGCCTCGGCAATTCGAGGCGACGATAGGAAGCGCGCGCTTCCCT
The DNA here is from genome assembly GCA_963743365.1 of uncultured Acidobacteriaceae bacterium. GTDB lineage: Bacteria > Acidobacteriota > Terriglobia > Terriglobales > Acidobacteriaceae > PALSA-350. The sequence continues at coordinate 73,601 of CAVUQE010000025.1, read as the reverse complement.
GGCATGGTGCGGTGTACGAGCGATGCTTGGCTAAACCCCGAGCCCCCTCCTCTACAGCGCGACGAACCGCATACTGCGTGGTGCAGTCAACAATGTCAGTTCAGTTTCTGCAGCCTGAAGGCCGAAGCCGACGGTGATCTTCGTGTCGGCGCACGGGTCGAGTAGTGAAGCGGCCGTAGCGAGCCAATTGGGCTATTTATCGTATCGCCGGCGGACGAAGCCGTGGGGCGATGAACAGCACTCCAGGTCTCATAAGAGACCGGAAGTAAGGGACTTATCTTGAACGAATTTTCAGCATTACCTATTTCGGCGGCGCTCAAGCAGCGCTTGGCCAAAGCAAACTTTGTTACGCTCACCCCGGTACAGGTGGGAGCGATTCCTCCGGCGCTTGAGGGCCGGGATGTATTGGCAACAGCGCAAACCGGCACCGGCAAGACGCTCAGCTTCCTTATCCCGATCATCGAGAAGCTACAGAAAACCCAAGTGAAGGCTGCCGGTGCGCTGATCCTGCTACCCACGCGCGAGCTCGCGATGCAGGTACAACAGGCATGCGCCCAGCTGGTCGCTCTTCCCACCGCCCTGGTAGTTGGCGGCATGGCCGAGGGCCCGCAACTGGACAGTATCCGCCGCGGCGCGCGGCTGATCGTGGCCACACCTGGCCGTCTGGAAGATTTCATCGGCCGCAAGCTGGTCAAGCTCAACCAGGTGGAGATCCTGGTGCTCGACGAGGTCGATCGCATGCTCGACATGGGCTTCAAGCCAGCCATTCGCCGCATCGTGACCGCCATCCCGCCAGTGCATCAGACGCTTTGCTATTCGGCTACCCTCGAGGGTGCCGTACGCGAAGTGGCCGGCGACTACCTCAAGAACCCGGTACGGATTGAAATCGGCTCCGTGCTCAAGCCGGCGGAAAACGTCAAGCTACAAACCTTTGAAGTCAGCGCCGATCGCAAGCTGCACCTACTGGAACACCTGCTCCGCTCTGAGGATGGAAGCTTCCTGGTCTTCGTCCGTACCAAGCATGGCGCAGAGCGTGTGGCCAAGAAGCTCGCTCATGCCGGTTGGAAGGCAACCAGCATCCATGGCGACCGTAGCCAGTCCCAGCGCAATGCTGCCTTACGCAGCTTTGCTCAGGGTGGTCATCGGGTCCTGGTCGCTACCGATGTGGCTGCCCGGGGAATCGACGTAGACCACGTCGCGCACGTCGTGAACTACGATATGCCCAAGGTCGCGGAAGACTTTGTGCACCGCGTCGGCCGCACCGGCCGCGCTTCTCGCAGTGGCGTAGCCTCCACCTTTGCTTCTCCGGAAGAGAGGGGCGATCTGCGCAAGATTGAGCGCGTGTTGCGCATCAACATGCAGCGCTTCCGGGTAAAGGAAGCTCTGCCGCAAGCCGTCTAGAGCATTTTCACTTCTACTCTGTACAGTTGGGTTCAGCGAAGTGCGGCTTTTCTTGAGGAAAAGCCGCGTCGGGCGCAGTTGCCTTGTATACACCAGAAGTGAAAATGCTGTAACTGAACGCACAAAAGGGGAAGCGCAGGTCACCGCGCTTCCCCTTTTTTTGCGAAGCCGCCTACTTCTTGGGCTGAGTCGCGATGATTTTGTCGCGAATCTTGGCGTAGGTGGCAGAAGGAATAATCTTTTTGTTTACCAGGTCCGTTTTGGTCTTATAAGGCCTGCCGTCGATGATCTTCTGCGAATAGACATCGCCGATCCCCGGCAGCGCGCTCAGATCTGCTTTACTCGCCGAATTGATGTCGACCAGGTTGGATGCCGGCGTTGTAGTGGGTGCCATCATCGCGTGGACGCTGGTTGGCTTGGCGCCCAATTGCGCCATGGCAGCGCCGCCCAATAAACCCAGGGCCAGCAAGATGGTCAGACTCTTTTGTGACAGGCCCCTGAAATTCGTTGTCAGCATTGTCGTTCTCCTTCTCTTCATCTCTGATCTCGACGCCACGCAGAATAAACTGCGCGTTCGCGCAATGCTACACCAGACCCGGAATTCCTGTAGAACCGGTTGCGCTACATGATTTGCGTTGCCGGACCAGAAGGGAAAGAACGCGGCGGAGAGATCGCCCTGCGCCGGTCAAGTTCCCCACGCACCATGTTCAACCCGTAAATACAAGCCTCGAAGGAACCGGAGAGGCGCCTAAAAAACGGCGCCTCCTGTGCGTACTCAAAGAGGTCGAACTGGGAAACGATGTAGTAACTCTCTTTGCCCGCCTGGACCAATTCGAAAAAGCTATCCCGCTGTAGTTGTCCCCACCGATGGGTCGATTCTGGATACATGCCGGCAAAGAACAGCGTGTAGTCGCCGATATGTTTCCGGCGCGCCCGTTCCTCTCCAAAGGACGACGCTGTCCCATGAACCGGATCGGCAGCAAGCAGCATCTCGCCCACCTCGCGCAGCGGATTACCCGCGGCATCGCGGATGCGGTAGATGTTCTCCGCACGGCAAAATTCTGTAAGCAGGTCGGCGACGTAGCTGGATATCTCCGCGTCCCGCAAACCCAAGCGTGAGTCGTAGCACTCGGAGACTACTTCGTGAAAAAGCTGGCGTAAGGAATTCTCTAGCGGGATCAAAGTCCACCTCCAGGGAAGGTTGAGGTTTGTTCCTTGCTAGGTTGTGGAGCAAGCTCGCCGGCTCGCTCCGCAACCGCGTCTATTGCTTACGTATGACACGAAGACTAAGCGATATGTTGCAGATTACAAATAGATGAATGCGGTGTTACGAAAATTCTTGGCACTCTCGCTTATCAAGTGCGAAGAAGAACCTCTCCGGTAACACCCCATTCGTGTTACGCGCCGAAGATTCACCGTCCAATTGCCCGGGGCCAGGACGGCTCTGCGATCCCTTGGAGCGGCCACCCCAAATTCCTGGACCAAGCCCGTACATCGGCGTTCACTATGCAGCCTCTGCTCACGCCGTTATGATGTCCTTTCCATGCCTGAGGCGATCGAATCTTATCCCGCTCATCAACCTGCGAAACTGCTTCATCGACAGGGTCCATACGCGTCGTTGAAACCATAGAAGCCCGTGAAGGTATAGGCTTCGGATGGCAGGTGACGATTTTTGTCGCCACTCTCTTTGCCATCTTCACGCGTCTGCCCGGCGTCTTTCTGCACCCGCAGTTCTTTGCCGAGGACGGTTGGGTCTGGTACGAGCAAGCCTATAACCTGCATTGGTTGCGTTCGCTGGCCATCCCGCAGGCTGGGTGTCTGTACATCTTTCCCCGGCTGGTCGCGGGCATCTCGCTGCTTTTACCCATGCAGTGGGCTCCGCTGATCATGAACTTCGCCGGAGCCGTGATCCAGGCTCTTCCCGTTTCGGCACTCCTTTCGTGCCGCTGTTCCTCCTGGGGCCCTCTGCCTGTCCGCATGTGGATGGCTGCGTTGTACATCGCTATTCCCGACGCGCCCGAGATTCACGTAGTACTCACTAATGCCGTGTGGCACCTTGCCCTCTTGCAGGCTCTGCTTGCTTTTTCGGTTCCGCCCCTTAGCTGGCGCGGACGCATATCGGACATCCTCCTCTTTGGCATCGCAGGCCTCACGGGCCCCTTCTCTATCCTTCTATTGCCTGCGGTCGTCGCCTACTGGTGGTGTCGCCGTCACCGCTGGACGCTTGTTGTGATCACCCTGATGGCTGCCGGCGCTCTCATCCAGGGAATGAATGTTCTGCAAACGGTAAGGAGTCCTGGAGCGCCTCTCGGGCCGACTCCCCTTCGTCTTCTGCGGATCATCGCCGGCAGCATCTTTATCGACAGCATGGTAGGCACCGGCGGCCCCAACCTGCACCTTCCGTTCCTGGTCTTCGCCCTCATCGGCGGTCTGTTAATCCTGGTCTGGGCCTGGCGCAGCGCACCGCTTGCGGTACGCCTCTATATCGTCTTCGCAACCATTGTTCTTATGGCTGTCCTTAGAGATCCTCTTCTGTTGCCGAGCAGCACACCTCGTTGGGAGATGCTCGCGAATGCCATGGGAATCCGCTATTGGTTTTTGCCATCGTTAATGTTTCTTTGGTGTGCCGTCTGGTGCGCATCTGCGGGAAAAAGCAGGCTCGTCCGCTTTGCGGGACTAGCCGTTCTGCTCCTCATGATGGTCGGCATTGTTCGAAAATGGATCTATCCACCGTGGCCCAAGAGTCAATTTAGCGCGCAGGTCGAGCGTTTCAAGACCCTCAAGTCTGGGGAGCACATGACCTTTTCGGTCTACGACCCGGGTGGGCGAACCATGGAGCTTGTCAAGCGATGAATCGCAGCGAATCCACTGGGCGGTACCATCGCCGTTTCTTTGCGTGCTGCGCCTGAACGCTACGGCAAGGCGGCCGCGTCACTTAACGAATTAGGATGCCAGTATGGAGATCAACGACAAGACCCGCAACATCCCTTCTCTGGATGGCATGCGCGCCATTTCGATCCTCCTGGTAATCGTTGCCCATACCAGTCAGACCTTCTCGCACTGGATCAAAATGCCGGTGGGCTCCTATCTGCTCTTCGCACACATCGGAGTCTCGGTGTTCTTCGTGATTAGCGGCTTCCTCATTACCAGCCTGCTGCTGAAGGAGTTGGACGCGACCGGTACGATCGCAATCAAACGCTTTTATGTACGGCGTGCCTTCCGAATTTTTCCTCCATTTTATTTCTACTTGGCCGTCGTTTTCGTTCTTGCGCTGGTGGGCATATTCCCTACGCCGCTCCGCGCCTTCTTCTTCGCTGCGACTTATACCTCGGACTATTACTTAGGGCCAGGCTCCGGGTCCGGCGTGCTACAGCATCTCTGGTCCCTCAGCGTGGAGGAGCAGTTCTATCTTCTTTGGCCGGCCGCCCTGCTTCTGCTTGGGAAGCGAAGAGCCATCTATCTGGCGTGGTTTCTCATCCTCGTCTCACCTCTTTCGCGCACCGTCACCTACCTTGTTCTGGCGCAGCCGCACCGGGCGATGGTGGGACGCATGTTTCACTCCAGCATCGACACCATCATGTTTGGCTGCTTGCTCGCCCTGCTTTGGGACAATGATCGCTTTACTCGCCTGCAGAAAACCTGGATGGGGGCCTGGGCGATGACGGGTGCGGTCTTCTTTCTTCTCGTTATCGACCCCCTCCTCCAATTCCATTTCTATGGCGGCTTTACCCTGCTCGTTGGAATGACCCTCGAAGGCTTTAGCATCTGCGCGATCACGCTCTATGTGGTCAAGCAACCCTGGACGGTGCCCGGCAGAATACTGAACACGCCTGTCCTGCGCCACATCGGCGTGATCTCTTACAGTCTCTACTTGTGGCATACCATAGTTATCGCAGAAGCCGGTCGGTTTCTTCTTCTGACACTTGCCGCCATGCTCGCTTGCGCGGAGTTCTCTTACTGGGTGATCGAGCGCCCATCTCTCCGGCTTCGCGCGCGCCTGGGAGAAAGGCGGCCTTCCGTGGTGATGAAAAATTAGCGCCACGATATGGGGGGCGGCTCCCGGCGTGAACACCCAGGCTCACTATGCAGGCCCCAGGCGGGCCGTTATGCTATTGCCATGTCACGATCCAACAGGATCGCAAATCCCATGAGCTTCCGAAAATCGGATCTGCACTTGCTGGTTCTCGCGATAGCCGCCATTGTGTTTTTTGCGATTGGGGCAGGCAGGGCATTCCGTGCCTCCTATGATTTCGTTCCCGTTTATACCGGGGCGCGATGCCTGCTCTACGGGTGCAATCCCTACGACACGAAGCAGCTGGAGCAGCAGTTCTTTGCGGGAGGCGGCCGCCCCACGGAACTGCCATCGTGGGAGATCGACATGCCCGTCTACCCGCCGTCAACTTTCCTGACGCTTTCTCCGCTGGCCTTGCTCCGCTTTCCGATCGCCCGGTTGCTTTGGTTCCTGCTCAATGGTTGCCTATTCGTCACTTCCGCGGGACTTATTCTGTCCCTATGTACGGGGCCTCACCGGTGGCTTGCTACCACGCTGGCGTCTTTCATCCTGGCTACCAGCGGAATTCTGCTGGTACTTGGTCAGCCGGCGACATTTTCTATTTCGCTGGTGATAATCGGCAGTTATCTCTTCGTTCGTGACCGCTACGTGCCTCTCGGGGCTTTCCTGTTTATGCTTAGCCTGGCTGTCAAGCCCCAGATCGGTGGCTTGATCGTGGTGTATCTTCTAGCCCGGAAAATCCATTGGCGCTATGCGGCCGTGGCTTTGGCCGGCGCTCTGGCGCTTCTTCTCTCCGCCAGCTTAATACTCAGGTTGCATCCTCGCAGTAGTGACTGGACCTCGACGCTCCAAGCGAACCTCTCCTCAACTTTGAGCCCCGGCGGAAGTGCTGACCCGAGGCCCGCGAACATAGAAGCTGTCGGCGATGCAAATCTACAGACACTCACCAGCATTTTCTTTTCCGGCGCGAGGATGTTCAATCCTGCCGCTTACGCCATCTTTATCGTTCTTCTCGCAGTGTTGATCACGGTTGTGCTGCGCGTGAATGCAGGTCGGGAATCCATTTTTCTTGCGCTCGCAGCCGTGTCGGTGCTCTCCCTGACCCCTGTCTATCACCGTTTTTACGACACGCGGCTCCTCCTCCTCACGGTCCCGGCGGTTCTGATTGTTTTTCAAAAGCGCCGTCTGTTGGGACTTCTTATCGCCGTTCTGACCCTCCTCGCGGTCGTCTCTGTGCAGTACAGGGTGCAAGTGATCCTCCTGCAACACGGAGCGTGGCAAACCGTGCTGCAGAACAAGTTCCTCTTCATCCTGCTGCTCCGGCAGCAGAATCTGGAATTGCTGATGCTGTTCTTTCTGTATTTGTTTGCGATTGTCTCCACTCGTTCTTCGAGCGCCCCGCAGTTGGAGGCATCTCCGGCGTGTCAACCTGCGATATCGCTTCATAGCTAGTTGAAGTGGGATTGCACGCCTGAACGAGTTGCTCCGATCAAGCCATTACGCCGTTTCCCGCCGCAGGAATGTGTGGTCGTGCCTATGTCGATGAATCAAATCGTAACCGTGAGACTGTAAAGCGCGAATCATTTGCTTCGTCCTCGCCTTAGGGATCTCCGGAAAGAAATCGTGGAACTCAACGCAGATCTGCTTAATGGGAATGCGCTGCGCGAGACAGCTTTCCAGCACCTCGTACTCGAACCCCTCAATGTCGATTTTCAGCAGGTCGATGGAGTCGTGTCCGTTCTTGGCCATCTCGCGCGCAAGCGCAGTGCAGGGTAGAGTTTCGCTCCCTCCCCTCTTTAGCCAGGTACTGGAATCGGTTCCACCGCCAATTGAGAACTTCGCAGCGGCGGACGCCGCTAAACCCACGGGCTTAAAGAGAAGGCCGTCGGTATTTGCAAGGGCGATCGTACGTGCTGCAACCGGAGAGGGGTCGAATATATGTATTTTGACTCCAAACCTTCGAATCAGCTGCTGCTCGAAAGTAATATCTTCGCCTACCCCGCCGCTGTAGATCACGGCATCTGGCTGCATGCCCCGGGTGACGATTGTCCATTGCGACAAGACTCCGATGGTTTCTTTGTCTGGCAATGGCCTCGAGTAGAGGGAATCAAAAGAACGTCTGAGCCGATGACGCAATTTCTCAGGAAGTAGCCGGGAAACGACCCTCATTTAACCAACCTCGTTGCGGCTGACGTGGAGTCGAGTGTGCCGCCGAACATTTAAGTTGAGCGCACATGGTCGGGCGTGAATCTCAAAATCGGATGCCATATGCGGGTAATTCTACAACGGTGTTGCTCATATTTCCGTCAGCGCAAGACGCCCAGCGTGCCTCTTGGCGCGGATACGGCCTTTGGAGGCGTTTATAGTCGGGCACCTACGGTGCCATTGTCAGCGAGTAGTCGAGATGTTTCGAGTTCCTGAGAGGTACCATTTGGTGGGCTACGGCGAACCGCCGCGACCGTATGGGAAGGATTGGAGCCCCAGTGGCAAAGAGCTGTTGGTGGTCGCCACGTTGCGGTCTTGAATCGGCTCGAAGGTGTACTGTACGGTTCGGAGTTGAACAACTGATATCTAGGTATGACGAGGAAATGACTCAGGGGGAAGGGGAGAGTAACGTTGAATCGCACCCTTTTACTGGTGAGCTTGCGGGGTGCAGACACAAATTGCCAGCGCTGGATCCCTTCGGCCTAGCCCTGGTAGAGGGACCATCCGGCAAAGACGAACAACCGAACCTCTTTGATATTCTGATCCTAGCTACTTTATGAACAGAGCGACGTTTTTCGACTCTAAATCTCTTCCACGGCGGAGCCCCCCTGGGTCAGGTCTCATTGTCAAGCCGATTGGACGCAGGCTTCGACGAACGCCGTTCTGGAACTCCCGAGTGGAGTTCTTTACCGATGCGTGTGTCTTCACTCTCGGAGTTGCGGGTGCATATAGCGCCAGCATCGTAGGGTCGTTACCAGGCGATGAGATTCTTCTTTTTCCGCTGCTCCCCGTGCTGCTCCTGGCCCGGGGAAGTCGCGCTTTCAATCGTCGATACTTGCTGTACTACATATTAACGGGAGCGTGGCTCCTTGGGACGCTCATAGCGGATGTATACGCCGAAAGCCCGCCTGTAAGTCGGATGAAGGGAACCGCGAGGGTAGTATTTTTTCTCCTCGACTTCACGGCTCTAGCCATCCTGATAAATGACAAGACACGGAGGCTGATCATCTTTGCGATGAGCATCGCCGTTGTGCAACTCATCGGTTCGTGGCAATTCAAGAGTGAGTTCCTGCTGCAGTGGAAATTCGGCATCAGCCAGGCTGTCGCCATCGTTGCTTTAGTGGCATCCTCACGCTTTTACGCCCGGCGAAGGTATTCGATCTGCTTTTTAATCTCGCTTGTTCTCGCAGGCCTGAATCTAGTCTATGGGTTCCGCTCCCAGCTGTTGGTGGTTCTCGTCTCAGCGGTGCTCATTCTGCCCCTTTTCGACCAGGCGCGGATATTCCATAGCGGCTCTCGTAGCGCCCGGAGCCCAATTAAGGTTTTTGTTTTGCTCGCCCTCGCGGGCGGAGCAGCCTACGCAGCCAATACAGCAATTAAATACGCGGCAAAAGGTGGCCTTTTCGACGAATCTACGCAGGTAAAGTTTGAAAGCCAAGAAAGCGGGGATTATGGAGTGCTGGTTGGTGGGCGCCCGGAAACGCTCGTCGCCATTCGGGCGATCATTGACAATCCGATCATTGGTCACGGCTCCTTTCCATACGGGCCACAATATCTTCAGATGGAACAGGATATCCGGTATGAACATGGATACAGCGACACAGATGAGCCGGAAGCAGTGGAATTCCAGGTCATACCAACTCACTCTCACTTGACAATGGCCTGGGTAGAGTCGGGTATTCTTGGGGGTGTTTGCTGGATCTATATATTCGTTATAGCCGTTAGAGCCATTGTTGGACTCAGCACTTCGCGTCCGAATCTCGCGCCCTTATATTGCTATCTTCTAGTGGGTTTCCTGTGGGATATACTCTACTCGCCGTTCGGAAGTGTTAATCGGATTTGGGGTGCCTTCTACATCTTGCTGAGCTACAGCATACTGAAAAATTCCGCTGCAGAAGCTGTATCGATCCGCCGTCAACGAGCTAAGTATGTAGACAGCAGGCAAAAACTCCGGCTCCCAGGAGTTGCCGTTCAATAGAGCGGTTCCATACTTACTAGACCGATAAGAACTCGATGCATGGTCTTGCTGAAGGAAACCTCAAAAACGTCGCATTAGGGGAGATCCGCCGGTCGTATTGAAGGCAATGCTGAGAGTTAAGCGCGTCGCAGGAGCGTTAAGGGATGGGCCAATCGATTAACGTGCTTGCTGAAGTTCCGCGGGCGGGAGCTGATAAGCGGCCTCGATTCTACTGCCCGGAACTTGACGGCTTGAGGTTTTATGCGTTTCTCAGTGTATTCGCCTGTCACGCGCTTCCGCGCGAGCGGGCATTCTATATTCGGCTGCATCTGCCGGTGCCATGGCTTTGGGCCGCGGTTGTTAAGTCGGGCGCGGCGGGCGTTGATCTGTTCTTTGCGCTGAGCGCTTTTTTGATCACATCGCTCCTGCTGAGGGAGCGCCAGGACACGGGTAGTACCTCGCTTCGGCGGTTTTATATCCGACGCGCGCTTCGCATTTGGCCGCTGTATTTTCTTCTGGTTGCGTTGGGCATCGGGGTCTCGCTTCCAAGGCTTAATCAGAGCCGTCTCTGGTACTACGACCAAAGTCTTCCTTGGTACTACGTAGCTGGCTACGTGTTCTTCGTGGGCAACTGGGTAACAGCACTCTTCGGAATTCCTGAGTCGATCTGCTCCCCATTGTGGACGGTCTCAATTGAGGAGCAGTTTTACCTGTTTTGGCCCGCCCTTATGAGGATGCTCAAGCGTCGAGGCATGATCATAGCGGGAATTGTCACCTTTCTACTTTCGACGGCGAGCCAGATCGGAATCGTGCTGGGCGGCGTCGCCGGTGGTCTACTCTATTTTGGGAGCGCATCAAGGTGTGACTCGTTGGCGCTGGGAATCTTGCTTGCCCTATATGCAGATCGTCTGCCTAAACTTACGAGTGGCGCACGTTTCTTTGTGGTAGCTTGCGGACTGCTCGCGTGGATTATCTCTTCGGCATGGCTCACGGATCAGCCGGGCCCAGTAAATATGCTTACAGTACTTGGTCAACTGATTGTATCGCTGGCCTCCGGTGCGATTGTGTATGGGTGCCTCTCCAGCAGCAACAAGCTTGTGACAGGGCACTGGGTAGTGCGGCTGGGTAAGGTCAGCTATGGACTTTATATGCTGCACTTCACGGGACTCCTCATCGTACTGAGCCTGCTTCGCCCGGCTTACGGGTGGGAACTGCTTGCGGCCAAGGCGCTGGCGTTTGTCTTAACGGTATTTCTCGCGTTGGCCTCATATCGCTGGATCGAGTCGCCCTTCTTGAGGCTTAAGGAACGTTTTGCCACGATCCCTAGCCGGCCAGTCTGAACGGATGATTAAGGAAACGTCTCTGGATTCTCGCCGAACCGCTAAGGTCCGCATCGATAACTCACGGCGGCGGCGGTGAATTATCCTGCACCAGAAACCCGGGAGTCGGAAATGTTGGCTGCCAGAAGGCCAGATTCTGTTCGATCACATTGGCACTAATTCCGTTCACGCCATCGGTGTTGTAAATGACGTTCACAGACGGCACCACGTTATCTCGAATCATCAGACCGGAGAGCAGGCAACCAGGAAAGTCCTGAATGCCGATTCCCCAGATGTAATTGCCCTGGTCGTGAGCAATGAGATTTCCTGCACCCAACGCGAGCGTATTGCGCAGCACATCGGTGTTCATGACCGGGCCGTAGGCAGCCGGGCCGCCATACGGGCCAAACGCTGAAATCAGGATTCCCTGGCCTGCATTCGTCAAGACGTTGTCTTCGATCACGCCTTCCAACGCGTCCCCTAAGACAATCGATCCACCCAGAGTGTTGGTGATGGTGTTGTGCGCGACCGTCATATTCAACTCGTACTGAGCAATCACCACGATGGACGTTGTGTCGGGGAGTACCTTCCACGGGCTTGCCAGCTGAATGGTGCGGCCACTATAGCTTTGCAGGAAGGAGTATTGCCCCACGCCAGTCCCGAAGACGATGGCCATCACGGCCGCTTGAGGGTTGGTCGTCCCCATCCAGTTCCACGCTGGATCAGCAGCCAACGTCACCGTGCTCGCTGTGCTCGAAGCAACGGGGCCCAGATAAGAACCGCCATCTCCGTCGTTGGTAATCACCTGCTGGGAATTCGAGCCCATATGCTGAAAGGTGTTGTAGCCGACATAGATGTCCCGCGAAAGCGCGGACGGCCCGTATTGGCTGTTGGCCCGGCTTATGCTTAGACCGGAACCTCCCGAGGTCCCATTCCCTCCCTGTCCAAGGGGGTTCTGCGACTCAGTGAGGTTGTCTTCAAAGATCACGTTTTGGCTGTCCTGGATGCCGAGGCCAGTCCAATTATTGAGAACAAAGCGGTTGCCGGAAACGATGCCGCCATCTCCGAAAAAGATATCGAGATCCTGATTGGAGCCTGACAGGAAGACGGAATTGTAGACCTGAATATCTGGGCCGGCGATAGCAAACATCGATTCCCTGCCGCCCGAAGCGTCAGCGCTGGATGCAAAGTTGACGTTGTTGAAGAACAGATGCCCGGATGTGAGCGGATTTCCTGTTATGGTGCCTGAGCTGAGAAGCAGACTAGGATTGGCCGGCGCCTGTAACGACAGGTTGGCCATTCCGAAGTATTCCGGTACGTTGAACCACGCTGCCGGCGGTGCGTCCGGGGGCCGCCCAAGGAAGGTCGTTGTAGTTGAGGAAGCCCCGACAAGAACCTCAAAGGGGTGCGCGGTAACTCCCCCCGTGAGCACAAAGTTGCCGGCTGGAATAGAGATGTATACTACGAAATCCGTTGAGCCCTTGATCGGGGCATACCAGTCCAGGCATTGTTGAAGACGCTTGGTATTGTCGGTGACCCCATCGCCGACCAGGTTAGAGCACGCCACCTTTTGAACAATCAGCGATGGCGGCGAATGAACCGTGATCGGAGCCGCCGCACTTGAGGTCACGCTCCAAGGCGAACTTCCAATCCAAACGCTGTACGTTCCGGGAGCAAGACCGCCGGGAACTGTAACCGTGACAGAATTGCTGTCGAGTTTCGACGGCTTGAGGGAGTAGGCGACCCCGTTGGACGACTGCAGAACAACTTGGTTAGATCCAACAAAGTTTTTTCCGAAAAGCCTTAGGATCCCGCCTGGCTCGGCGCCGCAATCATAAACCTGGTGCTGCAGCGCGGCGCCGGAATCAGTCACAGCAGGAACTCCGATCGCCCAGTTCAGCGAAGGAACATTGGCTAGGCCGAAAACCGCCGGAGCCGAAGGGTCTTCGATCTCATAGCCGTAGATGCCGGCAGGAAACCCCACAGGCACTATAAACGAGAGCCCGGTGGTGCTCTGCTGGGTGGTGGAAATTACGCTTGAACTTCCTAGAACTAAGCTCTGCCAATCAGACGTCCCAGGGGGGATGAAAGCTATTCGCGCAGTTTTCGTTGCGTCCGTGAAAGCGCCCGCTAACAAAATGGATTGCCCCGGCGCAGTTTCTCGAGATGTCCAAAAGACGGCATTAGAGGTGTAAACAGGCGAACCAATCACGGGCGCGGTGTTGTCGACTACCGTGTAGACCGGGTCCAATCCCACGCCCCAATCGCCATTTGAGATTCCCGTATTTGGATTGGTGCATCCGGTGAGTGCCTGGATCGCGCCTGGAGCAGGGACTGTCTGTCCTCCAGTTTCTCCCGGCGCCGCTGCGCCTTGGCCGGTTGCCAGTCCAGAAGTTGAGTTAAGAGAAAATCCACATCCCACAAGCAGTTGGAAAACCACTGCAACTGCCACAATGCCGGCAGGGCCGCGCAGAATGTGGCCGGTTGCCGTTGCCGACCGGATGGCAAGAGCCGGTCCTTGCCTGACTATTATTTTCATTGCACTGTGCCATCCCGACGCAGGATGCTTACCAGTGCGTTATCGACCACCGCGGTCGAAGTATGAGAAGGTTGCCGATTATTTGCGGGCTGGCAGACGGGCGCAGTGTCTTCGACCGGCCGCTAGCGGCCCGGACACGGTTACGCCCCGGCGCAAAACTTCCAGCCGGAGGATTCGTCTCCGCTAAGTTACTTTATGAAATTGCAATTGGATGTGACTTACGCGTCAGCGGAGAGCCTCATGCTCTCGCCGCTCGCGGCGGACCCGTCCGGCCTGCGCGAGCACCAAAGCCAAGGGCAGGCCTGCGTAAGCGCGACGGTGGCAATTGCGGCAGCGAACCGGATACTGGAACAGTAGCAACCGCTCCACGTCATTCATGCGAAAGCGAGATAAACGAAAATTGGAGGAAGAGCACTCGGGACAAGTCACTGGAATTCACCGGCTTCCATTACCAAAGGCTAAAGCGGTTTCAACGCCAGGCGAAACCGCACTATAATCGATCCGGTCCGTACTTAAGCCTACTCTAGCACGATTTGCAGGCGTACTAATGCCTTCTTCTGACCTCGCGCATCGGAGAAATCGGCGGCGTTCTATTAAAGATGAGGTGAACAATGGTTTGGGATGTCTCGTTCACATGTGACATTTGCGGTAGAAAAAAGCTGGAATCGAACCACTGGTGGATGTTGACTCTGGGAGACGTCCCCTGCTTTGAGGAAGGGCAGCCGCGTCAGCGATTTACCCTCATGCCATGGAACAAAGCCGAGAGCGGTAATGCGGAGTTCTTCCACCTTTGCGGGCAGGGGTGCGCCATGCAGGCAATGGAACGCTTCATGAACCGCGGTAACATCGTCGCCGATGGTTTACTGCACGGCGCCGCTGAGATTTCTACTGGTAATTCGGTCTAAACCGAAGGAGAGCGTAGCTCTACATCTCGAAGAGCCCGGGTTTAGCCGCCGGGGCGGGGATGGTCCGCTCTTTGATCTGAATTTGCGCCTGCGGTTCGGGCCCGGCGAGCAATCCCAGAATCTCGCGCAATTCCTTGCGCACTTTATGCAGCTTCGCTTCTGCCCGCTGCACCGTTTGCTGCTGTTGCGGCAAGGGCAGTTCCGGCTGACCACTGGCTCGCTTGCTGCGCGTCTCCGCCTGAATCGCCTGGCGGGCGCCGGCGATGGTGTAGCCCTCGTCATACAGCAGCCGCTTCACCCGCAGCGCCATCTCTACATCGCGCCGCCGATAGAGCCGCTGTCCCGTGCCGCTCTTGTTCGGCTTCAGCTGGGTAAATTCACTTTCCCAAAAGCGCAGAACGTAAGGTGCAACCGAGCACAGGCGCGCTACCTCGCCGATGCGGAAGTAAAGTTTATCGGGGATCTCCGTTTTTTGCGGTGCGCGTTGCTGAGGTAGGTGAGTTGCCATGCTGGTTATCAGGCAGATCGCGTTAAGCGGACCCACCTTTGCTGAGCAGAAGTATAGGCCAGCTAGCCTTCGCATCGTAGTTTTTCTTGTGGATTAACGTGGATTTTTCACCGCTAAACACCAACTCTGATACCTCCCCAACAGAGTGCGCGCGCCATCGCTGCTTGGGGTAAAAAATGTTGACGGGAAATCTTCTAGAGCGTGGCCGTTTCCGCCACGGTGGTAGAAGTAACCGGCTCTCGCTCCCGGCTGTCTTGCGGCGCTGCGCGCAGGTACTGTGCCGGCCAACTGGCGGTGTCTCCCAACTCTTTGGCTGCATGCAGCGGCCAGTACGGTTCGCGCAACAACTCTCGTGCCAGCAGGACCACGTCCGCCTGACCGGTACGAAGAATGTGCTCCGCCTGAACTGCATTGGTGATCATGCCCACGGTGCCGGTCGCAATTTGCGCCTCTCGGCGGATGCGTTCCGCAAAAGGCGTCTGGTATCCCGGGCCCAGCGGCATTACCTGCTGTGGTGTCATCCCGCCGGAGGAGACGTCGATCAAATCAACTTTGTGCTCCTTCAGCACTTTGGCCAAGGCAACGGACTGCTCGATCTCCCAACCGCCCTCTGCCCAATCCGCGGCCGAGATTCTTACCAGCAACGGCAGCTCTGTCGGCCACACGGTGCGTACCGCGTCCACTACTTCCACCAGCAAGCGGATACGATTCTCAAACGAGCCGCCATACTGGTCGGTGCGCCGGTTACTTAAGGGGGAGAGGAATTCGTGCAGCAAGTAACCGTGGGCTGAATGCACCTCCACCAGATCAAATCCCGTCTCCAGTGCGCGCTCTGCAGCCCGCGCGAATGCCTCGATGATCGTTTGAATGCCGGCTAGATCCAGAGCGATAGGTTGGGTGTAGTTTTCGGCAAAACGCACCGCGCTGGGAGCCATCACGTTCTTCCAGCCGCCTTCACTCGGAGTCAAAGACCGCTGCTCCGGCGCCCAGGGATGAGTCATATTGGCTTTGCGTCCGGCATGCGCTAGTTGCACCGCAGCGCGTGCACCCTGCCCATGCAGAAATTCAACAATCCGCTTCAGCCCTTCGATGTGGTCATCCTTCCACAGCCCCAAGTCTTGCGGTGTAATGCGGCCCTCCGGCAGCACTGCGGTCGCTTCGGTCATCACCAGCCCCGCTCCGCCAACCGCCCGGCTGCCTAAGTGGACCAGGTGCCAGTCATTGCTGAATCCATCCTCGCTGGAGTATTGGCACATGGGCGAGACGAAAACGCGGTTGGAGAAAGTAACGCCGGCCAACTGAATGGGGGAGAACAAGCGCGATGAATGTGCGGACACAGGAACCCTCATTCCAATAGTAAGCGCCATCCCCGCGCTGCCAGGAAGACCCCCGGACGTGGCTTGGACACAGACCCTTCAGATGCGTTGGGCCAAGAGAAAGACGCAGCATCCACAGTTTGTGAGCTTACCGGACCCAGGCATTCTTTTTTGGGAACATGGAGCGCGCGCCTGGCGTACAACCTTAGGGAGAACAAACATGAGAGAAACCGCTTTAGGACTCTCTTTGCTCGCAGTTGTCTTATCCGGCTGCAAGGTCCAGGTGGACAAGTCGAGCAACGGCGAGGGTGACAACGTGAAGATTGCTACCCCGTTTGGGGGCATCTCGGTCAACAAGGACCAGACCTCGGCAGCCGAACTTGGCCTCCCTGCATACCCTGGGTCGGTGCTCGATACCGGCGCGGACGGAAATCGCTCGGCCAAAGTCGACATGGGCTTTGGTTCCTGGAGGCTACGCGTGAAAACGGCCCACTACTCTACCGCCGACAACCGGGACCAAGTGCTCAGCTTTTACCGCAAGGCCTTGAGCGAATACGGCGGGGTGATCGAGTGCGCGGGAGATAAGCCGGTCGGTATGCCGGTTACCACCGGGGAGGGGCTCAGCTGCAACGAGTCCAAAGATGATCACAGCTCTCCCCACAGCAACTACAAGTCCGGAGATCTGGAGTTGAAAGCCGGTTCTCCCCGCCATCAACACATCGTGGTCTTGCACGGCGAGAGCGACTCGGCGACCCACTTTAGCCTGATTGCGTTGGACCTTCCCCATGGCTTCGACAACGAGCAGCAGGGTACCAACTGAGTGGGAACGAACCCTCCGAACAGCCGCCCGATTGCGCTCCGCTCGCCCCTGAGATAGCTTCAAGAGGAATGTACCCGATCTGCCATCGATGTGGCGCGACCCTCAGCGCATCCGAGCTGTTTTGTCCCAACTGCGGCTCCCCGCAGCTCAAGTTTGCCCAGCAGGAAGAGGGCGACAGCGGATATCCAAACGCCCGGGCCGCCGGGAAGGTGGGCCGGGCCCAGGGAATCTCCTGGAGGGACGCTATCCTGGCTGCCCTCATCGTCGCCGTGCCTGCTGGACTCCTGAGTGCCGTTTCCGTGCTGTCCTGGGGCTGCTGCCTATGGGTGGTCGGGGGAGCGGTGCTGGCTATCGTGGTCTACCACCGCCGGGCTCCCGCATTTCTCCTGGAAACCCGCTCCGGCGTTCGCATTGGCGCTGTCGCCGGGCTCATCGCTGCTTACAGCTCCGTCGTCGCCACCGCCATCTGGCGCGTCTTTTCCCGCTATGTTCTGCACCAGGGCGACGCCATCGATCAGTTCTACGATTCGGTCATCAAGCAATCAACGGCCCTGGTGCAAACCAACCCGGAGGCCCAGGCCCAGTGGCACGCCTACGTCCAATTCCTGCTGTCACCGGATGGCAGAGCGGCTTACACGCTAATGAATGCCGCCACCACCTCGGCAGGCATTATTCTCTTCTCCGCCATTGGGGGCGCCCTCGGCGTCCGCCTGCTCGCTCCCCGCAAGAGACCTCTCAGCGACGGATAACACCACCGTAATGGCAAAAATGCTCCAACCCTCGTATCATCCGGCCAGAGCATTTATGAGCAAAGCAAAGGTCAGTGCAATGCCCGGACTGCGGGAAAAGACCCGCCTCATGTCGGCATCTGAAATCGAGCGCACGCTGATTCGGCTGGCGCACCAGATCATTGAGAAAAATAATGGCGCTCAAAACCTGGGCCTGGTCGGCATCAAGCGTCGTGGAGTCCCCCTGGCGATCCGCTTGGGGCACTTGATTTCCAATATCGAGAAGAAGCCGGTCGATACCGGAGTTCTCGATATAAGCTTCTACCGCGACGACCTTTCAACGCGCGATATTCGCCCCGTCGTCGTCCCCGGGGCCATCGGTTTCGATATCGCCGGCCGCGACATCATTCTCATCGACGATGTTCTCTATACCGGCCGCACCATACGGGCGGCGCTGGACGCGCTCTTTGACCATGGCCGGCCGCGGCGGGTGCAACTGCTGGTGCTCATCGACCGCGGCCATCGCGAGCTGCCCATCGAGGCCAGTTTCGTCGGCCGGCACGTGCAGACCACCGACCGTGAGATTGTCGAGGTCAAGCTACAGGAGATTGACGGCGACGAACAAGTGATCCTCGTCGAACGCACAGATTAACCCATCAGTTACTGCGACAGGACGGCCGCAACCCAAGATAGCTGGAACCCGGCGCAACCCCGGCCCAAGCACGATGACAGCAAAAAAAGCCAGACCGGCGTCACCTCGCGTCACCCGGATTCTCTGTACTCTGCGCCGGACACGACCGTGTGTGCGGCTTTCACGAAGGGCCCGGATTTCCTGCCTCGCTGCACCGGACGGCGCCGCGTGTGCGGCTTTCATTAAGGAAAGCCGCATGGAGCCCGCCAACGCCAACAATACCAACAGGAAATCCGGGAAAGCCGTATGAAGCTCGCCAACGCCAACCAGATTCACAGGAAATCCGGGGTCGCGCTTCCCAGCGTAGCTGCGCCCACTACCGCTGCTTGTTCGCGGTCCTTGCTTTCCGTCACCTCGCTCGAACTGGACGATGTCTCCGCCATCCTGCGTCTGGCCAATCTGCTCGAGGCGGAAAAGCCTGCGGCTCGCGCCCTGCGCCTGGCCCACCGCAGGGTCGCGCTCCTCTTTTACGAATCCAGCACCCGCACCCGCACCTCGTTCGAGCTGGCAGCCAAAGGGTTGGGAGCAGACACCGCGCTGATCAGTTCCCAATCCTCTTCCATCGAAAAGGGGGAATCGCTCAAAGACACCGGCATTACCCTGCGCGCGCTGGGAGCGGAGTGCATCATCCTGCGCCATCTTTCCTCCGGGGCGCCCTACCTTCTGGCACAGGCCACAGGGCTGCCGGTGCTGAATGCCGGGGATGGCATGCACGAGCATCCTTCCCAGGCTTTGCTGGACCTGAGAACCATGCTCCTCGCGCTAGGGCGGTCCCAGGATGCGCCAACCGACGCTCTTCTTCAGGGCATCACCGTGACCATCGTTGGCGACATCCTCCATTCCCGGGTGGCGCGCTCTAATGCGCTCCTGCTGCCCCGCTTGGGTGCCCGCGTCATCTTCTGTGGACCGCCCGCGCTCCTGCCTGACGTAGCCCGGGAACTGGGCCCGGGCATCGCCATCGAGCGCGACTTCGATCGCGCCCTGGAGCAAGCCGGGGTGGTGATGATGCTGCGCATCCAGAAGGAGCGGTTGACCGGCGTGCATATTGACCTCGATGAGTACACGGCCCGCTATCAGTTGCACCGGGAGCGGCTGCGTGCCAGCGGACCGCGGGCTGTTGTGATGCATCCGGGACCCATGATCCGCGGGCTTGAGATCACCAGCGACGTGGCCGACGGACCGCAGTCGGTGATTGAGAACCAGGTTCGCAATGGCGTCGCCATCCGCATGGCACTCATCCAGCGCGCCTTGGCGCCTGAGCAGCGTCCCAAATCCGTGCGGCCGGCGGCCAAACCCACCCTCAAGCGGTCCGGGAAGAGAGGCGGCATTTGAGCGCGATCCTGATTCGCGGTGGCCACGTCGTCGATCCTTCCGCCGGGGTGGATGCGCGCCGCGACCTGTTACTGAAGGATGGCCGCGTGGCAGCCATGGAGCCTCCGGGCAAATTGGCTGCCGCTGCCAAGCAAGCAGATGCCGAAATCGTAGAGGCCGAAGGCATGGTGGTTGCGCCGGGATTGGTCGATATCCACGTGCATCTGCGCGAGCCGGGCCAAGGCTATAAAGAGACCATCGCCACCGGAACCGCGGCTGCTGCAGCGGGCGGATTTACCACTGTCTGCGCCATGCCAAATACCGTTCCCGTAAACGATTCGGTGGAGACCACGCGCTGGATGCAGAGCGCGGAGCGCAGCCCTAGCGCCCGTGTTTTTCCCATCGCCGCCGCCACCCGCGGCAGCATGGGCGAAGCGCTTACCGAGTATGGCTCGCTGAAGGCTGCGGGCGCGGTTGCTGTCAGCGATGACGGCAAGCCCATTCTCGGCGAAGCCATCATGCACCAGGCGTTGGCGGCTGCGGCGCGAGCCGGGCTGCCGGTAATCCAGCACGCCGAAGACACCCGCATGACCGGGGGATGCTCTATGAACGCTGGCGTCTTGGCGTTCCGGCTCGGCCTAAGAGGCATGCCCGTGGCTGCCGAGGCTGGTTTGGTGGAGCGCGATCTTCGCCTTCTAGCCGAGCTCAAGGGAGGTCGTGCCCACTTGCATATCGCCCACCTATCCACGGCTGCCGCACTGGATGCGGTGCGCCGTGCGCGGCGCAATGGTCTCCACGTCACTTGCGAAGTGGCCCCGCATCACTTTGTCCTGACCGAGAGCGCGGTGGGCGAGTACAACACCAACGCCAAGATGAATCCGCCTTTGCGCGCGGAATCCGATCGCCGGGCCATGCTGGAAGGGCTGCTCGAGGGTTCCATCGATTGCATCGCTACCGATCACGCTCCCCATGCAACCCATGAAAAGGAGCAGGAGTTCGAGCGTGCTCCGAATGGCATCACCGGGCTGGAATCGGCCTTAGGCCTGACGCTCGAACTGCTCCACCGCAAACACAAGGTATCGCTCAGCCGCCTGATCACTCTGCTGAGCACCCAGCCCGCGAACCTCCTGAACCTGCGTGGCCGCGGGAGCCTGGTTGCGGGGGCCTTTGCTGACGTAGTCATCTTCGACCCCAAAGCGGAATGGATTTTCCGGGCGGCTGCGACCCGTTCCAAGTCGAGCAACACTCCCTTTGACGGCTGGACGATGCTTGGCCGCGTCCGCATGACCATCAGCGAAGGCCGGGTAGTCTATCGCGCCGACTGACCGGGCTGCGAAAAACTCACGTTTCTGAACGGTACGGCCCACCCGCTGTGGAGAAACTCTGGCTTTCGAAGGGTGCGGGCCTCAGCCCGTACCTAGTGTTTGTAAATAGGTTCGGGTTTAGGCGCTGAGGGATGGTTTATGCCGTAACAAATCGACAGGTGGGTGCTACCCCAACCCTCTTTGCTGGACGCATCTCGACCGAAGCAATGGATCCGTACCTCCCCTCTTTCGGCATAACAAATCGACGGGTGCCCCACATCTCGCTTTTGAGATGTGGGATACCGCGGCACTCCACCTCAATCCTCTATTTAGCTGGACGCATCCCGACCGAAGCGGAGACATCCGTACCTCCCCTTCTTTCGCCGTAACAAATCGACCGGTTGCCCGAACACCGTCTTTATTCCCCCGCACCCCCCGAAGAAAAACGCACCCGCGAAATCAGCGGCGAGAAAAGTACAGCGCCGGCCCCCACTCCCAACACCAGCCCCAACAAAAACCGTGGCAATGGTAAATTGCCATGCCAATGGAGGCTTGCTGTAGCGACGTCAAGCAGATTGAGCACCGCCGCCATCGCCAGCAACCGCCCGGCGGGACCTCTTCCCATGCCCAACAGGCTACCGAGCCCGACCCCCCAGTAGATGCCCAGGCAGCGCACGCAGACGGCAACCGGCGAACCTAGCACCATAAAACTTCGTCCCGGGTCCTGGTGGCAGAGCCGCGAGAAGAAACTGCGGATAAGCAAGGCTACAAGTGGATAACTGGGGGCCAGGAGCGGTGCCGCCAGAGGGGTGACTGCCAGAGCGCAGATAGCGAACGAAAGCTTTAATTTCAATAAGTTATCGCGCTGGGGGCTCTTATCCACCCCCCAATTCTAATCTCCGCTGCCTGCGTCGCCTTCCACCAAAGTGGTGCATCGCAGATGGCCTGTTCGAGGTACCTTTCCGTTGAGGCGCTCCCATGAATGCTTCCCCCAACCGCTGGCGAGCCTTTGCCACGTTCACGATTCTGGCCTCTGCTCTGTCAGGATGCACCAATAAATCAAGCTCCGTTCCCGTCGCGCAAACGCCGCCCAGTGCCGTAGGTGCCAACCAGACGAACGCAGCCAATGCTGCTCCTGGAAACCCCGCCAACGCAGCCAGTTCTGCGCCGGCCGCTCCGGCTCCTGCTCTTCAACCGGCGCTCGTCCTTCCCCGCGGCACCCGGTTGCAGGTGCGTCTCAACCAGACGATTAACGTCAAGCATGTGGAGACGGGTGATCGCTTCACCGGGACCTTGGCCGAGCCAGTGCTGGAAGGCAACACCGTCGCCGTGCCCTCCGGTTCCGCAGCCACGGGGGAAATCCTGTTGGCCCACAAGCGTGGAAGGTTCAAAGGAAAGTCGGTGCTGGCGTTGACCCTGACCCGATTGGAAGTCAACGGCGCGACCTATCGCATCGATACCAGCAATCTGGACCGGACCAAGAAAGGCAAAGGAAAGCGGAGTGCAGCCTTCATCGGCGGTGGCGCGGGCATGGGTATGCTGATTGGAGGGCTGGCAACCGGAGGGGTAGGCCTGCTCGTCGGTGGGTTGGCTGGAGGCGGCGCCGGAGCCCTGGGCGCAGCTTTTACCGGGAACGGTGATCTATCGATTCCAGCCGAGTCGGTGGTCACTTTCCGTCTGCAGGATGCACTCACTCTGGCGCCCGAGACCCAGGTGAGCCAGGTAAGCCCGTCACAGTAGCCACCCACTGGTTTGACATCGCCTCGCGAGGAAGCCATGTTTGACCTATGGTCACCCTCCTCTGCGCCTTCCTGATTGGCTGCATTTGCGGCCTTCGCTCCATGACCGCTCCCGCCGTAGTGGCCTGGGGAGCTCACCTTGGTTGGCTGCATCTCCAGACTTCACTGCTCGCCTTCTTCACCAACCAGATCTCCCTGGTGATTTTCTCCGTATTTGCTATCGGCGAACTGATCGCCGACAAACTGCCCTTCATCCCGGCCCGCACACAAGCCGGACCACTTGCTGTCCGGGTCATCTTTGGCGCGATGTGCGGTTCAGCCCTGTGTATTTCCGCTGCCGTATCCCCTCTGTTTGGCGCAGTGCTGGGAGCAGTCGGCGGAGTAGCTGGCGCCTTCGTTGGTTACAATTACCGCCGCAGGCTGGCTGCGATGGCCCCCGATCTACTATTGGCCCTGCTCGAAGACCTGGTTGCTGTCGGCGGCGGATTCTTTGTGGTCTCTCGCTGAGGGGTCACAGCCAACTCCGGTTTGCCGGCATCCAAGTCCTTGCTTTGCATCCCACTTGAGGTAATTACATGACTACACAAGTAGCGCAGGCCTTCGATGCCATCGTCATCGGTTCGGGGCAAGGCGGCAACCCGTTGGCCGGCGCGCTGGTTGCTGCGGGTAAAAAGACCGCCCTGATCGAGCGCCAGGATGTGGGCGGCACTTGTATCAATCGCGGTTGCACACCCACCAAAACCATGGTAGCCAGCGCCCGTGCAGCCTACCTGGCGCGCCGCGGCGCCGATTACGGTGTCCATGTCGGTCCCGTTACCGTTGATATGGGTCGTGTGCGGGAGAGAAAGCGGGCCATCGTCCGCAGCTGGCGCGAGGGCGGCGAGAAGCGCCTGGAGAAGGCGCAGGTCGATCTGATCCGCGGTGAAGCTTCCTTCACCGGCCCCAGGCAAATTCGTGTCGCGCTTCACGACGGCGGGGAGCGGCAGCTGAGCGCGGAGCAATTCTTCATCAATACCGGCACGCACAGCGGTGCACCCGCAATTGAAGGTCTCAAGACTGTTCCCTATCTCGACAATGAAAGCATCATGGAACTGGACTATGTACCCGGGCATCTGGTGATCCTGGGCGGCGGTTATATCGGGGTGGAATTCAGCCAGATGTTTCGCCGCTTCGGCAGCCAAGTAACGGTGATCCAGTCGGGGCCACAACTTCTGCGCGAAGAGGACCAGGAGGTGGCCGAAGAAGTGGTCAAGATCCTGCGCCAGGATGGCATTGAAATCCTATTGAATGCCCATACGGAAAGAGTTGCGCGAGCCAATGGAGTCATTCGTTTGACGGTCACAATCGAGGGCCACGCACAGACGATCGAAGGAAGCGATCTGCTGGTCGCCACCGGCCGGTTGCCCAACACCGAGGCGCTCAAGCCCGCGGCGGCCGGTATCGAGATCGACCAGCATGGCTTTATCCGGTCGAATGACCGGCTGGAGACTTCCGCTCCTGGCGTCTATGTCCTCGGGGATGTGAAGGGTGGGCCTCAATTCACCCACATCTCCTACGATGATTACCGAATTTTGAAAGCTAACCTGCTCGACGGCGGCAACCGCACGATACGCGACCGGGCGGTTCCTTACGCCGTCTTTATGGATCCGCAACTGGGGCGCGTCGGGATGACGGAGAGCGAAGCAAAAAAGAGCGGGCGTAAAATCCGCGTAGCCAGGATGCCGATGACCTCAGTGGCGCGGGCCCTGGAAGTAGACGAAACCCGCGGCCTCATGAAGGTGATCGTCGACGCCGAAACAGAGCAAATCCTGGGCGCCACAGTGTTGGGCATCGAAGGCGGCGAGGTGATGGCCGTTCTGCAAATGGCGATGACGGGCAACGTGAAATACAGCGTGCTCCGCGACGGTGTGTTTGCCCACCCCACATTGGCCGAGTCGCTCAACAACCTCTTTTTTCACTTCGACGACGAAAAGTAGGCAGTCCCGACGGTCATAGTTTGAAATCGCAACCAATCTTGGGTGCCCCATTTCCCCGATTTCCTGCGGAGGCTTGTGGCGTTGATACACTCCATGCGCCTTTCCTTAATGAAAGGCGCACACGCGGACCTCTCTAGCGCAGCGTGGCAGAAAATCGGGGTCAAGCCTTCTGTCGGCTTGAGTGGGTAACCGTAGCTGTCCAGGTAGATGTTTTTCCAGCTGGTGAAACCACAAATCTCAACCAAGGCGGCGGTGCACCCGTTCGCCCTTCGCTACAGTCGCAAATCGACCACCGTCGCGCCCGCCCCTCCTTCGCTGGGGCTGGCCTCAGCGACCAGAGCCACGTGTGGATGCCGCTCCAACATCGCCCGCAGGGACTTGCGTAAGACCCCCATGCCCATACCGTGCACGATGCGGACTCGCGGCAGCCCGGCCAGGAAAGCGCGGTCCAGGTACTGCTCCACCTCCCCGGTAGCTTCTTCCACCGTGCGCCCGATGACGTTGAGCTCCGAACGGACCGTCTCCTCCGGATGAGCGATCGAAACCGTGACCCCGCGCTGGCGCGCTGCTTCGAGAGGGCTCGCCGGCCGCGGTTCGCGGGCGGGAATGACTTCGGCAATATCCTCCCGCGCCACGCGCATCTTCATCGGCCCGATGGCTACCTCGAACGCATTCCCGTCCACCTGTCGCTGCACCACTCCGGTCTTGCCCAGCGACTTCAGCTTCACTGTGTCTCCCACGGAGACGTGGCGCACCAGGTGGGGCTGCGCGTTACTGTCTCCGCGATCGGCCCCGCTGTGCTGGGCCACCACGGCGGAGTTGAATTGCTCGCTGAACTCCCGCCGCAGCTTCGCCATCCGGCGCTCGGCTTCCTTGGAGAGCTTCTGCTGCGCTGCCCGGTCGTCAACGGCGCGCACCGTCTCGCGCATTTGGTAGGTAAAATCCTTCAGTAACGATTGCAGTTGCGATTCCAGGTCCCGCACCTTGGCCCGCCACTCTTTGAGCCCCTCGCTTTCCAGCCGGTTCTTCTCTCGCGCCACTTCTTGCTCGCGCCGGCGCAACTCCTCGCGCTCCCGTGCCACGGCGTCGAGCTGGCTGTGCAGCTGGTTTAGGAAGTGGGCAATATCCTGCGTCTGGGTGTTCTGTTGGGTGCGGGCGTCCCCGATGATCTTGGGATGGAGACCCAGCCGTTGGGCGATATTGATGCCTGCCGAAGCGCCCGGAACACCCAGCCGAAGTGCAAAAGTCGGCGCTAATGTCTCTTCGTTAAAACCCACGGAAGCATTGAGTACGCCGGGCCTCTTGGCCGCATAGAGTTTAAGCGCCGTGTGGTGGGTGGAGATCAGGCACCAGGCGCGTCGTTCCAGAAAATAAGCTGCAATCGCCACTGCCAGGGCCGCTCCTTCCTCCGGGTCGGTCGCCGAGCCCAGCTCATCGAGCAGCACCAGGGAAGAGGAGTCCGCCAGCTGCGAGATGCGCTGCAGGTGAGTGATGTGAGCGGAGAAGGTAGAGAGGTTCTGCTCAATCGACTGGGCATCGCCGATGTCGGCCAGAAACGCGTTGCAGAGGGGAAAAACCGCCTCCGTGGCGGGCACCGGGATCCCCGCCTGGGCCATCATGGCTAGCAACCCGGTGGTCTTGAGCGCGACTGACTTGCCGCCGGTATTCGGACCGCTGATGATGAGCTGGCGCTGCCCGTCGTTCAGCGCCAGGGTCAGGGGCACCACCTTTGCCTGCTGGTTGCGCAAGCGCTTTTCCAGCAACGGGTGGCGGGCCTGCTTCAACTCCAGCATCGGCTCGGCGGCGCCGGCGAAGCGCGGCCGGATGCAATCAAACTCGGCGGCGAAGCGGCCCCGCGCCTGCAGTCCATCGAGCTGCGCCAGGATGGCTGCTCCTTGGGCGATGGCGTGACCTTGCAGTCCGATCTCCGCCGTCATGGCCAGGAAAATACGTCTGGTCTCGGCCTGTTCGTCTTCGATCAATCGCACCAGCTCGTTGTTTTGCTCGATTGTTTCCAGCGGCTCCAGGTATACGGTCTGGCCGCTCGAACTGGCGCCATGCACCACTCCCGGAATTCGCCGCTTGTGCTCCGACTTGACGGGAATAACAAAACGCTCCCCGCGGATGGTGATCAGGTCTTCCTGCGTGCTCCCGCTCTCGGAAAGACGGCGCAAGGTGCTGCGCAGGCTCTCCTCGATCACTCGTTGCTGGCGCTCGATCTCGCGTCGCACGCGGCCTAGTTCCGGCGAAGCGTCGTCGCTGAGCGAGCCATCGGGGTTCATCCGCGAACGAAGAGAACGCGTCAGCTGGGCCAGTTGCGCGCCCGGAGGCAGTTGGCTCAGCGCCTGCAATCCAGGCAGCTGCGCAGCGACCGCTTCAGGGGGGCGCTCGATCAGGGCCTGCCAGGTGGTGATGTTATCCACCAGGAAGAGCAGGTCGCGCATCTCCTCCGGCTCCAGCAAAGCTCCCTGGATGCGCGCCTTATCGGTCAGCCGGGTGGGGTCGAATAATCCGCCCAGCGCGGGCGAAAGTCCTTGCGCCAGCAGCAGCCGCATCTCGCTTACCAGGCTGTGCTGTTGCTCAATCCAGGAAGCATCCCGCGACGGCTTCATCGCCAGCAGCCACTCGCGGGCCACTCTGGAATGGACGAAGGTCGTCAAAAGCTCAAGCAGCCGGCTCCATTCGAGCGCCTCACAGCTGCATTCCTCGACCATCGCCGGCACCGGCTCTAATAGGCTCACTTGACCATGCTAGTGCATGGCTGAGGAGGTCGTTTCTCGCGGCATTCTCGACAACCCTTAGAATCAAGAAATGGAATTCCCTGTCACCCGTTTGCGCCGGTTACGGCGCACCGAAGCGATGCGTTCGCTGGTCCGCGAAGTTCATCTCCAGCCCGGAGCATTGATTTATCCCCTCTTCATCTGTCCTGGCGAAGGCATTCGGCGCGAAGTCACCTCCATGCCTGGGGTCTACAACCTATCCATCGACGAGGCGATGAAAGAAGTGGAAGAGGCGGCGCAACTTGGCCTTGCCGGGCTTTTGCTCTTCGGGCTTCCCGCGGTGAAGGACGAAGAAGGGAGCGGCGCATGGGCGGAAGATGGAATCGTCCAGCAAGCCCTCCGTGCCTTCCGGCCAGCGGCGAAGAAGCTGCTCCTGGTGGCCGATGTTTGTCTGTGCGAATACACCTCCCATGGACACTGTGGAATCGTCCGTAAAAACGGCGATGCCTACGAGGTGGAGAACGACTCCAGTCTGAGCCTGATTGCCCGCACCGCGGTTTCCTTAGCTAAAGCCGGAGCGGATATCGTGGCTCCCTCCGACATGATGGACGGCCGGGTAGGCGCCATTCGCGACCATCTGGACGATGACGGCCTGGAGCAGATACCGATTCTCTCTTACGCCGCCAAGGTCGCCTCTGCTTTCTACGGCCCTTTTCGTGAAGCAGCCGACTCGGCGCCGCAGTTCGGCGACCGGCGCACCTACCAGATGGATGGCGCCAACCTGCGCGAGGCCATGCGCGAAATCGACCAGGATATTGCGGAAGGTGCGGACATGATCCTGATGAAGCCGGCCATGCCCTATCTGGATGTCATCCGGGCCGCGCGCGAGCGGTTGGATGTGCCCATCGGTGCCTACCAGGTCTCCGGCGAATACGCCATGTTAGAGGCTGCCTTCGCCAAAGGCTGGCTGGACCGGGAGCGCGCCATCATGGAATCGCTCATCTCTATTCGCCGCGCCGGCGCAGATTTCACCGTGACCTACTTCGCCAAAGAAGCTGCTCGCCTGCTGGGGTGACCTTAACCTGCCAGCCGCCGGTCGAAGTGAAGGCATTCGTATTTCGGCTTTTTCGATGCAACAAATCGACGGGTGCCCCACATCACCGGATTTCCTGTTGGGTCCGATGGGTTCGGTGAACTTCATGCGGCCTTCCTCAGAGAAGGCCGCACACATGGACCTCTCTGAGGCCCGCGTGCAGGAAATCCGGGGCGTCTCGATTTTGAGATGTGGGATACCACCGCCGCTTGGTTCAACAATGTCGACCCTTCCCAAAGCCTTGAAGGGACGCCCCAGGTCAGGACACCCTCCCGCCGCCAAGCTTCCCTAACGCAACCACAGCCGCCTCCAATCGCCGAGTGAAGCTTTGCGGATCCTCATCCGGCTCCATCCTTAGAGGCTCCCCCATCCGAACCGCCACCGTGCCGCGTCTCGGCCATCTCTCTCCCTTGAGCCGCTTCAAACCCTCCACCAAAATCGGCAGTACCGGCACTTCCGATTCCTCCGCCAGCAAGCCGATGCCGGGCTCGAACGGCTGCAATCGTCCGTCGGCGGAGCGCCGGCCCTCGGGAAAAACCAGTACGTGGTAGCCATGATCGAGAGCCTCCCCGGCGTGGGCGAAGCTTTGCCGTAGGCCGGCGCCTCGAGGGAGGGGAAATACGTTGAAGAGCGCCGTGACCAGCCAATAAGCAACGGGGGTGAGGGCAGCGATCATGCGCTGGCGTTGGGCCTTACCCCGGCGCCAGCCCGTCAGCACCTCGCCCGACATGGCCACCGCTACATGGTCACGATCCGCCGCGCGCAGAGCATAGAGAATGACCGGAACATCGAAGGCGGTGAGATGGTTGGCGATCAGCAGCGAAGGCTCAGCAATCTCAACTTGTGGTCCGGTGCGGGGCGCGAGCACCAGCCAAATCAAGGGACGAGCGACGAGCTCCAGAAATCCGATTCGCATCAAGTGAACCACCGGCCACCAGGGCCAACGGGGAAACACCGCGGCCGGTCTCTGGCTGGCCGGGGCGGGAAGCGCTACTGGCGCTTTACTCGATGAACCAGGAATTCCCTCGGGAGACATGCCCGGTTGATAACGCTGCAGAAGCTTGCGCAGATCCCCAACCGTCCTCATCTGCTCCCAAATAGCGTCATCGAGTTCCAGCTCAAAGCGAGTCTCCAGCGTGGACTGCAGTTGCACCATCGCAAGGCTGTCCAGGTGCAGATCCTCGACCAGACGATCGCTGGATGTGATTTCCCGGTTGGCCGCTCCGACTGAGCGCAGCACCGCGAGCAGCGGGTCGAAGGGATCCTGCACCGTGGTGTCACCCCCCGCCAAAGACTGCTGCGCCCAGCTCTGCACCACGCGGCGCAGGACCTTGCCAGTCGAGGTGCGGGGAAACTCCGGCTGAGGCCAGCGTAGCCAGTAGCGGATCTGCTGGAAGGGTGCAAGCTCCCCGTTGGCGGCATCCACAGCACGCTTCAGCGGCTCATCGTCCTGACCTGCGCCGGCAATGAGGACCGCGGCTGGGGTAGGGCCGGCGGACGAATCGTAGGCCACGATCAAAGCATCCCGCAACCCGGGCTGCTTGCGCAGCACTGCCTCCAGATCCTGGGGATGGATGTTCAATCCGGCAGAGGTGACAATGACGTCGCTCTTGCGTCCGGCGAAGACCAGTTCGCCCGTGTCATTGCGTGTTGCCAAATCGCCCGTCGCCAGCCATTCGTCTCCTCGCGGCTGCAAGCGCCCGTTACGCCATTCCTGGGCGGCGATCGAGCCTCCCCGCACCAGGATCTCGCCATCGGCTCCGATCTTCACTTCCCGTCCCGGGAGTGGTTTGCCGATGCTGCCGCGGGCAATCTTAAAGGGATGATTCAACGTCACCAGCGCCGTCGTCTCGGTCATGCCGTAGCCCTGGATCAGGGCAAAGCCAGCCGTTGTCCAGAAGCTCTCCAGGTCAGCCGGCAAGGTCGCTCCTCCGGAGACGAAAGCCCAAAATTTGAAGCCCAGGCGGCGATGCAGGGCGCGAAAGCGCCACCACCGTTTGCCCACGGACTCGCCCCGCGCTGCGGCCATACTTTGCGCCAGCCCGGCAAACTCTGTCTCCATGTAGGTCCGCAGCAGATCCAGCACCCGGGGAACGGCGGCCAGCACGGAGATGCGTTCTTCGCGCATAAGCGTCGCCAGCCGCGGTGCCTGCAGTCGGTCCTCGTAATGTACTTCCGCTGCCAGCAACGGAGGCACCCACAGACCCATGAACTGGCCAAAGACGTGACTCAAGGGCAGCGTGTGCAGAATGCGCAGGGGATGAAAAAAGCGCTCGTAACGCAGATACTTGCCGATTTCCTGCTCCAGGGGATCGAGCGAGGCCAACACATTCCCCTGGGTGTGGACGATCCCCTTAGGATCGGCGGTAGTTCCAGAGGTGAAGATGATCTGCAGCGGCGTGTCCCGCGAAAGCCCCGGCAGGGGAAGATAATCCGGGCCTGGCAGAGAGGAGGAGAAACCTGCAAATCCGAGCGTGTGGATGCTCGAATGGAGTTGCTGCAACAGTGCCAGGTCCCCCACCAACAGCCGGGGTTCGACCTCGGCCATCACCCGCTGGGCAAACTCCAGGCTGCCGGCGGCATCGAGCGGAACCGCAACGATTCCCCGCAAGATGCATCCAAAGAATGCTGCTACCCACTCCACCGAGTTGTTGCCCCAAAGCAAAACCCGGTCTCCAGGCTTGAGACCTGCCTGGTCGTAGGCCCGGGCGCAGCGTGCGCTCAACTCGCCCAGTTGGGCGTAAGTGGAGGAGAAGCGGCGGTTCCCGCGGTAGGTGACGACCGCGATCTGCCCTCCATAGCGGCGAAAGTCGGCGACGAGCGTAGCCAGGTGCGGTCGCACCCGTTCAGTGTGGCACAAGAAGGCGCTCAACGCGGAGAGGGAGCGGGAGCGTCGCGTAAAATGAGAGTTTTGGCCTCGAACCAATGCCTGCGGCCTGAACCCGCGGGCCAACGCAGTCATTGAGGGGAGTTTTGCTGTGGCAGAAACCGTGTACGACATAGTCATCATCGGTGGGGGACCCGGCGGATATACCGCCGCCATCCGCGCCGGGCAGTATGGGTTGAAGGTCGCTCTCATCGAGCGGGAAAAGAAGCTGGGAGGCACCTGCTTGAACGTCGGCTGCATTCCCACCAAATCTCTGCTCTTCGACGCCGAGGTCTATGACCACCTAAAGAACGCCACCGCGCACGGTATCGAGGGTGTGGGTACGATCACTCTCAACTGGAAGACCATTCTGGATCGCAAGAACGGGATCATCACCAAGCACGTGAAGGGTCTCGACTTCCTCATGCGTAAGAACAAGGTCACCGTCATTGAAGGCTATGGCAAGCTCACCGGCCCGGCGAAAGACGGAATCCACTCCATTGCCGTCGAAGCAGCCAATGGGGACAAGAAGGTTGTCCAGGCGAAGAACGTGATCATCGCTACCGGCTCCGACGCCCGCATGCTGCCCGGCGTGGAATCGGACGCGAACCGGATCCTCACCAACATAGAGATCCTCGCTTTGCCCCAGATACCCAAGTCCTTGATAGTGATTGGCGCCGGCGCCGTGGGGGTTGAGTTCGGTTCCATCTTCAAGAGCTTCGGCAGCGAAGTCACGATCGTCGAGTACCTGCCGCGCATGGTCCCCAATGAAGACGAGGACGTGAGCAAGGAACTCTCCCGGGTTTTTCGCAAGCGAGGCATCGACTCCTACACCGGGGCCAAAGTAGAAAAGGTCGAAAAGACCAAAGATGGGGTGAAGGTGACCTTCACCGGCTCCGATGGCAAGCAGGTCACGAAGGAAGCGGAGACGGTGTTAGTGGCCGTCGGCCGCGCCCCGCGAACCGCTAATCTCGGCCTCGAGGGTACCAAGGTAGAGGTGGAGCGAGGCTTCATCCGCGTCGACGAGTGGATGCAGACTGGGGAACCCGGCATCTTCGCCATCGGCGATGTGGTGGCCGGACTGCCGCAGTTGGCCCACGTGGCGGCGATGGCGGGCATGGTGGTGGCGGCCAGGGTGGCCGGTAAGCCGGCCCGGCCGGTGCGCCGCGACCGGATTCCTGCCTGCACCTACTGCGAGCCGCAAATTGGCAGCGTGGGCCTGACCGAGGCACAAGCCAAGGCTGCGGGCCACCAGGTGAAGGTGGGCAAATTCCCCTTTTCCGCCAACTCCAAGGCCTCCATCGTCGGCTCCCACGAGGGCTTTGTAAAGGTCGTCGCCGACGTCAAGCACGGCGAATTGCTGGGTGTGCACATCATCGGGCCCCAGGCCACGGAAATGATTGCCGAGTCGGTGGTGGCGTTGGAACTGGAAGCAACCATAGAAGAGCTGATGTTCACCATTCACGCTCACCCTACCTTGGCGGAAGCCATGTTGGACGGCTTTGGCAGCGTGGAAAATATGGCCATCAATGTTTGAGCCGGCGCTTCGCTGATCATGGTCGTCTCCCTGGTCCATCTCGGCCGCCTGGATTACGCGACGGCGCTGGCTTTGCAGCAGCAACTGTGCGCTTTGCGCCAGCAGGAGCGGATTGGCGATGTGCTGCTGCTGGTCGAACATCCCCCGGTGCTCACCTTGGGCAGGAATGCCCACCGTGAGCACGTCGTGGCCAGCGATGAGTTGTTGGCCCGCCGCGGCATCTCCTTGTTTGAGACCAACCGCGGAGGCGACGTCACCTACCATGGCCCGGGCCAGCTGGTGGGCTATCCCATTCTCCATCTGCGCGGCTTTACCCCGCCCCTGGGCATTGTCGAGTACCTCCGCCGCCTGGAGGAGGTGCTCATTCGCGCCTGTGCCGACTACGGCGTGCTTACCCAGCGTGCGCCCGGGCGCGCCGGCGTTTGGACCATCCCCGGAGGTACGGTCGCGGAGAAAAAGATTGCCGCTCTGGGCGTCCACGTTGCCCGCGGGGTCACCACCCATGGCTTTGCCCTGAATGTAACCACCGATCTTGACGATTTCGCATTGATTGTTCCCTGTGGGATCCGCGACCGCGGCGTCACCAGCATCGAAGCTGAAGTGGATCCATCGCCTTCATTCGAGCAGGTGGCCCACTCGGTATCCCGCCACTTTGGCCGGGTCTTCGGGCGACAGGTGGTCTGGCTCGAAAACCTCGATGATCTGGTCTCCGGCGGCCTGCGGCTTCCTGACCACGCAGTAAGCGTTGTATTGCCTTAGAATGAAGAGTTCGCGGCAGGCCTGAAGGTCTGCGGCTCATTGCGAAAGGGAGTCCATGCCGACCGATGTAATCATGCCTCAGATGGGCGAGTCGATTTTTGAAGGCACCATCACGAAATGGTTGAAGAAGCCCGGGGATACGGTGCAGCGGGACGAGCCTCTCTTTGAGATCTCCACCGACAAGGTGGATGCCGAGATACCTTCTCCGGCCAGCGGAGTGCTCAGCGAAGTCAAAATCGCGGAAGGCAACACGGTCCAGATCAATACCGTGGTGGGCGTAATCGCCGACGCGGACGGTCAAGCCCCGGCTGCCAAAGAACCGCCCAAGGCTGCGTCCTCGCCCGCACCCGCAGCTGCCCCCGCACCCGCAGCTGCCCCCGCTCCAGCGGCGCCGCCAACTCCCGCGGCACCGGCCGGAACCGCCGCGCCGGCCCTCACCGACGTGATCATGCCCCAGATGGGCGAATCGATTTTTGAAGGCACCATCACCAAGTGGCTGAAAAAGCCTGGCGACGCCGTGCAACAGGATGAGCCCCTCTTCGAGATCTCGACCGACAAGGTCGATGCCGAGATTCCTTCGCCGGCAGCCGGCGTGCTGGCAGAAATCAAGGTGCAGGCCGGCACCACGGTGCAGATCAACACTGTTGTCGCGGCTATCAGTGTGGGCGGGGCAGCTGGTGCTGTCGCTGCTCCCGTGCCCAGCACGCAACCCGCACCTCCCGCGGCCGCGCCGGCAACTACTGAAGCTGACGGAGAGACCGGTGAGACAGAAACCGGGGAACGGGTCCGCTCCTCGCCCCTGGTGCGCAAGATTGCCAAAGAAAACAATCTGGACCTGAGCAAAGTTCCTGGTACCGGCTCGGCGGGCAGAATTACCAAGGAAGACATTCTCGGCTACCTGGCCAAAGGGGGCGCTGCCCCGCCGGCCAAACCGGCCCCAGCAGCACCCGCCGCTGCTCCGGCCCCAGTGCCGGCATCCGCACCCGCAGCCTCCAAGCCCCCGGCTTCCGCGCCTGCTCCGGTGGTCACGGCTGGCGATGAGCTGGTCCCCTTGACGCGCATGCGCTCCATCATTGCCCAGCGCATGGTCGACTCCAAGCACACCAGTGCCCATGTGCACACGGTCTTCAAGATCGACATGAGCCGCATCGTGCGCATTCGCGAGAAAGAGAAATCCAAGTACGAGCAGCGCAACGGCGTCAAGCTAACCTACATGCCGTTTATCTCCCGCGCCGTCATTGCTACCTTGCGCAAAATGCCCATCGTGAACGCTTCGATGGAGGGAGACGCCATTCGCTACCACAAGAACATCAACCTGGGCATTGCCGTCGCTCTGGATTGGGGGCTGATTGTGCCCGTCATCCGCCAGGCGGAGGACAAGAGTTTCCTCGGCATTGCGCGGGCCATCGTCGACCTGGCGGAAAGGGCCCGGGCCAAGAAGCTCAAGCCGGAAGAAGTAGCTTCTGGCACCTTCACGATTACGAATCCAGGAATCTTCGGCGAGCAATTCGGAACGCCTGTCATCAACCAGCCGGAATCAGCAATTCTGGGTGTAGGCGGTCTCTTTAAAGAACCCACGGTAGTTACCGATGAAAACGGCTCCGATTCGATCGCGATCCGCAACATCATCCGTCTGACCCTGGGCTTCGATCACCGCATCATCGACGGCGCCGACGCGGGCAAGTTCATGGCCGAGCTAAAGAAATACCTGGAAAACTGGAACGAGGACATCGGTTAAAACAGGTTGTTGGACAAGCCATTACTTCTGCGGAAATCATCCCTCAGCGGCTAAATCCGAGTTCGCGGCCTAAAGAGTCTGTGTGAGAACTGGCGGAGAGGAGCCGCACGAAGGGCACGGGTTCAGCCGTGCCGAAGAAGCCATGCTTTCTGATCGGCTTTAGCCGCTGAGGGAAACATTTCACCCCTCTTTTGAGTTTCCCTAAGCCTTAAAGCATCGGTCCTTGTCAGTGACCATCCGTTTGTCCTACAGCCGGCTCTTAGCTTCCATCACCCGACCCACAGCCTCTTCCGCAGTATCCGCGGTCGCGGACAAATGCCCCATCTTCCTCCCCGCTCGCGCAGTATGTTTCTCATACAAATGCAAACTGACTTCAGGAACAGCTAATGCTTGAGCGAAGTGCGGTTCACCCTGCAATCCATTCTTCAGCCAAAGATCACCCAGCAGGTTGGCGATTGCCGCCGGCCGCATAATCCTCACGTCCCCCAGAGGCAGGTCGCACACCGCCCGCACCGCCTGCTCGAACTGGCTGGTAACGCAGCAGCGCTGGCTGGCGTGGTAGCTGTTGTGCGGGCGCGGAGCCAGTTCATTGACGAATAGCCCGTGCCCGGACGTGACAAACATCTCCACCGCCAGCAAACCCTCCAGCTTGAGCTGGCACGCCATGGTCGTGGCAATCTCCTGGGCCTGTTTCTCTAGTGCAGCTGGTATGGAAGACGGTAGCGCACTCCAAACCAGGATCTGCTGTTCATGATGGTTGGTCGCGGCCGGGTACGTGACAACCTCGCCGCTCGGATTACGCGCCACCATCACCGATATCTCGGATGCGAGATCTAGCCCCTGCTCGGCCACGCACGGCTCCTCTCCAAGCGCCCGCCAGGCATCCCCTACGCGCTCTCCCTGCGCCCCGTCCAGCTTGACCTGGCCGCGGCCGTCGTAACCGCCCTGCGCCCGCTTGAGAAAAAGCCGCGGCCCCAACTCCGCGACCGCCTTTCGCAGATCCTCTTCCGAATGAATGACCCGAAAAGCTCCCACCGGGTAGCCGTGATCCCGCAACCAGGTTTTTTGCCGGATCCGGTCCTGAACCATGGCCAGGATCTCCTTGCCCGGGCGCACCGGAGCATGCCGTCCCGCAGCCTCCAGCGAAGCGATGGATATCTGCTCGATCTCCAGCGTTATGACGTCGCACCCGCGAGCCAGGTCGGCGGCCGCGCGGGCATCGTCCCAGGAGCCCACAAAGCAGGCATCTACGACAAAACGCGCGGGACACGAAGGATCGGGATCCATCACCTGTACCCGGTAGCCCATCGACCGCGCCGCCATGGCGGTCATGCGGCCCAGTTGACCACCCCCCAGAATGCCGATCGTCGAACCCTGAGCGATCGCGCTCAAGAGGGCAACTCCGTTTCCAGCACCTCTTGGCTCCGCGCCTTGCGCCAGGAGCGCAGCCGATTGCCCAGGTCCGGATCATGGTTGGCCAGGATCGCCACCGCCAGCAGCGCCGCATTGGCAGCGCCCGGCTTGCCAATGGCCAGCGTGGCGACTGGGACCCCCTTCGGCATCTGGACGATGGAGAGCAGGGAATCGATGCCCTGCAGGCAGGTGGACGGCACGGGCACCGCAAGCACCGGCACGATCGTCTTGGCGGCAATCATTCCCGGTAGATGCGCCGCACCGCCGGCAGCGGCAATGATGATCTTCAATCCCCGCGCCTCGGCCTGCTCCGCATATTGAAAAAGCCAGTCGGGGGTGCGGTGCGCGGAAACGATCCGTGCTTCGTGTGGGATGGCGAATTCACGCAACAGGTCAAAGCAGGGCATGAGCACTTCGTAATCGCTCTTGCTTCCCATGACCACGCCAACGGTAGGAGAGGCGTTCATCCCGACGGTAGGAGAGGCGTTCATTTGGTTCGATTATCCCATCTTGTCCCGCGCTACACTTTCATTTCCACCCGCGCGGTCTCGGCCAGATCCGCCAGCCGGGAGGTCGTCAGCACACGGATCTCGTATTGCTCCATGGTTTCCGTCGCGTATTTGTAGCGCACGCTCCGCTCATCATCCGGTTCGCTGTCGCCATCAGGCCAGCCAATTGACTCAATAATCGCGGTCAATTCAAGTTGGGTTTTATCGACTCGCTCCACTCCGGCCATGAGCCCCGGCGCGGCGAAGGCCAGCAGCTTCGCCTCATCCACTCCGCCCTCCAGCGAGATCGCCTGAAACATCTTCATCTTGCTGTTGCGATAGCCGCAGTCGATTCGTAAGGGATCGCCCGGTCGGGTGTATCTGGCGGCGGCGATGTGTTTTCGCATCAGCGTCCACACCCCGGCCGCCTCGAAGTGGGTGCGCATGGCCGCGACGATCGCTGCACGGCCCCCCCGGCGCTGCTTCCGTTCCCGCCGCGGGCTATCGACATAGCGGCGCATCAGGTCCTCCAGCCCGGAGACAAAGCTCTCTACCAGGTAAGCTTTGGTTTCGGTGATCTGCACTCCATTGGAAAGCGACCCCTCGAGCAGGGTCATGATGGGTTTGGGTTGGTCGGCAGGTTGGGATCGCAACCGCTGTCCGATTTCGATCTCCAGTGCTTCGAACATCTGCGTGTCCGCCTCCGGATCAAGGCAGAGGACCCGGCTCCAGTCCCGGGTAAAGCGCAGCACACTCTGCTCTCCCGCCGAGGCGCGCAGCAGCACGCCGATATTGACGAATTCGTTCTTTACCGGATCCGGCACATAACGGATGAGTTGAAACTCGCATTGTTTTCGCTCCGCCAGCTCCCCCTCCTCTTTCATCCAGCCAAATGACTCCGGATTCTTCGCATCCTTCACCTCAAGCCTTCACTATCTTGGACCCACATCCCAGCCCCCAACCCCCCTTCCGCCCTCTCTTCCCTCTCCCCACCCCAATTCGGAAACGGCCGTCGCCCCGATTCCCTGAACGCCCCAATCAACTCCCGGACCCGGGCACGGCGCGCCAGCAACCGTTCCAGCAGGACTTCCAGAGCGCTCAAATCCCCCCCGTACCACTCCGGCGGAATGATCTCCCCGATTGCCCAAGCAGTCTCCGGGGCCAGGTTCTCGATGCGGCTGAGCCAGGGTTCGAAGCTCTGCCAGCCGGTGACGCCGCGATAGACCGTGTTCTCCGCAAACACGCCGCCCAGGCTGGCATCGATAAACTTCCAGTCCCCGGCATGAAAGCAGTATCCCTGGTCAATAAAGGTAGCGTGGTAGTAGCGTTCCCGGCGGCGCTTGTGAAAGACCGCTTGCCTGCCGTTGATGTTGCAGGTCCATTTGTCCAGCGCCAGAACGCCCGCGAACTCACCCAGGTTGCGCACTTCGAGCAGTTGTTCCTCAGGCAGATAGTCGACCACCTGGCCGGGCATCAACCCCCCCACCCAGCGCGAGCCGAAGTGAAGCCCGGCAAGGCATGGCCGCGCGCCCCCGCGAAACTCGATATGCAGGTCCGCGGTGTTGCGGATTAGCCAGTCGCTCACCTCGATCACCTCGGAGTGGGGCACGGAGAGCCCGATCGCAGCCCCCAGTCGGGTGGCCAGCAGCTCATTGGCCAGCACCCGGACATGCTGGGGATTGTTGCTGAATTTGACCACGTAAAGGTGGTCGTCCGAGGCTAGCATCAGGTGGCTCTGGGCTCCCCCCCGCATGCGTCGAATCTGCTGCACCGCGATCACTGCCACGGAGATCCCCTTTACCGTCAATCGCTGCAAGTAGCAGCATACTCGACTGCCCGCTTCTGGTAGCATCGCCACGGAGGAAGCACATGGAACAGGCAGTAACGACCCCGAATGGCTCGCGCCGCAATGAAGATATCGCTTTGGATCTGTTGAAGTTTGTCGCCGCGACGGCGGGGCTGGCAAGGGGCACCTCACCGGCCGCAGGCTTCGTAGCCTCTACCGGCGCAAAAACCGAAGACCAAGTAAACCAGTTACTTGCCCTTTACTCGAAGTGCCTCGGCGCTGTCCAAGGCAAGTGACTGCGGCAAGTGACCAGAAAGGCGCCGATGGCATTTCTTCTTAAAAGGTGCAAATCAAACCGGTGTGTGGCCTGGCACCCGGATTTCCTATAAGGCCAAGATGGGACACGCGACCGCGGCTCCCATCTTGGCAAAAACGCCATGAAGTCCGCCAATCCCAGTAACCCCGTTCGGAAATGCCACCGCTTTTCTCAAGGAAATCCGCGCGTCGCCACAAGCATAGGTGCCGATGAGAAATGAAGCTGCTCTCAGCGTAGGTGTCTTCGGCGCCGGAGCCTTTGGCCGCAATCATCTGCGCGTCTACCGCCAGCTGGAGCAATCCGGTTTCGGGGTGCGATTGGCCGCGGTTGCGGACACAGACCCGGTCGCAGCCGACGTGCTGCGCCAGCAGGGGAACCTTGCCGTCTTTCCCTCCCCCGAAGCATGCCTGGAGGCATGCCGCGCGGGCCAACTCCACTTGGACGCCGTCTCCATCTGCGTGCCCACGTCCGCCCATTATTCCGTGGCCGCCCAGGCGTTGGCCCAGGGACTCGATGTCCTGCTGGAGAAGCCTATCGCGGCGACCCTGGCTGATGCCGACGCTCTGGTTGGGCAAGCGGCAGCCAGCGGGCGAATCCTGCAGGTGGGTCTCCTGGAGCGCTTTAACCCCGCGGTCGCCGCCGCCGAGCCATTGGTCAACGGGCCGATGTTTTTCGAAGCCCACCGGCTCAGCGTCTTCCACCGCCGCGCACTCGACGTGGACGTAGTGTTGGACCTGATGATCCACGACCTGGACATTGTGCTCAGCTTCGTGCGCGCCCCGGTAAGCCAGCTGCATGCCGTGGGTCTAAGGATTCTCTCGCCCAAGGTCGATATCGCCAATGTTCGCCTGGAATTCGCTACCGGCTGTGTGGCCAACTTCACCGCCAGCCGGGTGAGCACGGAAACAGTGCGCAAGCTGCGCTTCTTCCAGCCCCACCAGTACCTTTCAATCGACTACGCCCGCCAGGATCTGCTCATCATCAACTTGGCGACCGATGCTTCGCCGGCAAAGCCCGGCGCCAGCCAAAGTCAAGGCCCAACGGCAGCACTCGTTCCTACCAAGCCCTCGATCCAAGGCGGGGAGCCCCTGTTTCTGGAAATCCAGTCCTTTTTGGATTCGGTTCGCACCCGCACGCCTCCGCGGGTGACTCCAAAGCACGCGCGCGATGCGCTGGCCCTGGCGCTCGAGATCAATCAGGCCATTCATGCCCACTCCGTTCGCGCTGGCCTTCTCTAGCATTGGGGACTATTGCAGCTTCTGCACCTTGTAGCCCTCAGGTACCTTCAATTCAAACTGGTCGTCAGCCAGCGGCTGATTCAAGGTCAATTTCTCCACCGTCAGCGTGATGCGGAGTTCGTCCAGCAATCGGTTAATCGTAATGGTGCCCGGGAATTGGGTTCCGTTGAAGTCCTGATAGGGCCCGTAAACCACCTGGGTCTCCAGATCGCCGGCAGCGTTGTAAATGTCCTGCCCGATGGGCAGCAGGTTAATCCGGTTGAAGTGGATGACGCGCAGCGGCGTGCCCAATTGAGGTAATCCGGGTGACGTGCTTCGCTCCCCTGGTTTCAGCACCGTCAGATCGTACTCCGGCTGCTCGATGAGCTGCTTGGTCTTCGGCTCTAACTTGGTCTGGCTGGAGTTGGTGAGGGAAACGATCGAATCCGCGGAGACATTCCGGATCAGGATCGAATTCAGGAATATGTCCGGGCGCAGATTCTCCAGCGGGTTAGCGGCAGGCGTGTTCACCGAGTTGCTCCCCTGGATGGCGCGACTCTTGGGAGGAATCAGCATGGTGAACGTCTTGCCGTCGCTGGCCAAATCAAACGCGCGCAGCCGCACCACCGGCAGGTATCCCAGAACCCGCAGCATCTGCGGTTTGCGCATGCGGATGTAACCGTGAATCGAGGTGTAGTCGGTCTCCTGGCCTTTGTGGGCGCCTCCCACAGAGGCGGCAAAATCCACGGTCGCGCTCAGCGAGGTCACCTGGTCGTAA
This sequence comes from uncultured Acidobacteriaceae bacterium, assembly GCA_963743365.1. Classification (GTDB taxonomy): domain Bacteria; phylum Acidobacteriota; class Terriglobia; order Terriglobales; family Acidobacteriaceae; genus PALSA-350. The sequence goes on along the minus strand of CAVUQE010000025.1, from coordinate 32,159 downwards.
CGCAGATTGACCGCTTCTACCAACTGCATGGCGTCGGCGTTCAGTGCCACGCCGGCCAGTTTGGGCTTCTGTAGACTGCGGGTGTGGCTCAGGCATCCGGTCAAGACCGGTACCAGCAGCGCCAAAAACTTCAACCAGTCTCTCCGCATTCATTCAACTCAGGAAATGCGAGTATAGAGCAATCGCCAAGTCAGGGCGTGGGGCCACGCGAGTGGCGAGGAGCCCTTCACTGGATCCCCTGCGCGTCTTTCAGCCCGCGCCGGTACGCGTTTACATTGCGCTCATGCTCTTCCAGCGTAGTGGCAAACCGGGAATGGCCGGAGGCGCTCGCGTCGGCCACAAAGTAAAGAAACTTGCTTTCAGCAGGGTGCATCGCCGCTTGCAACGAGGCGATTCCCGGGCTGCAGATCGGCCCTGGTGGCAGACCGGCATGACGGTAGGTGTTGTAGGCCGAGTCGCGCTTCAGATCGGACTGGTAAATCGTCCCCCGATATTGCTTCTCCAGCAGGGCAGCGTAAATCACCGTTGGGTCGGTCATCAGCGGCATGTTTTGGGCCAGGCGATTCGTGAGCACACTCGCCACCAGGGGCCGATCCTCCGCTACCGGGGTTTCTTTCTCCACCAGCGACGCCATGGTCACGATTTGGTGATAATTGCCCTCCAGGCCGATCGAGGCGCTGCTCTGGCGAAAGCGCCTGACCATCGCGGCCAGCAATTGGCTGGGTGGCTGATGGCGCTGAAATCGATAGGTATCGGGGAAGAGGTAGCCTTCCAGGTTCTTGGCCCCCGGGTCAAGGTCGGCAATCAGCATCACGTCCTGCGTGGCGGCGGTCAGAAAACTCTCTTTCGATCCCAGTTGCGCGTCCTGGACCGCCTGGGCGATGTCGAAAAGGTTGAATCCCTCAGGAATGGTCACCGTTTGGGTGAACACATCGCCGCGCACCAGGCGGTTGTACACCACCGCCAGCGTAGCCGGCTGCGCAAAGCGGTATTCTCCGGCCTTCAATGTCCCGCCGCGCAAGATATGCCAAAGATCGAAAGCGTAGCGGCTGCGGACAATTCCGTGCTCCGCGAGCAACGCCCCGATGGCCCGTGAACCCATGCCGGGAACCACTTCGACGAAGGTCTCCGCCGCCGGTCCGGCGGGCAGGATCAGTTCGCGGGCGCCGAGCGCGACCGCAAGCAGGGTCAGGAGCAGAAAAAAAACGATCAGAAGACGTCGCACAAGGAACCTTGGTGGATTGGATTCTTCTCTAGGATTTTATGATGCGATTCCTGCTGCCCGGATTTTCCCGCACGCGGGCCTAAGAAACGGCCGCGTACCCGGATTTCCTGCACGCGGGCCTAAGAAACGGCCGCGTGTGCGGCTTTCATTGAGGAAAGCCGCATGGAGCGCATCAACGCCAATAAACTTCACAGGAAATCCGGGGGTGTGCGGCTTTCCTTGAGGAAAGCCGCATGGAGTGCATCAACGCCAATAAACTTCACAGGAAATCCGGGGTGTGCGGCTTTCCTTGAGGAAAGCCGCATGAACCTGGCCATCGCCACCAGACCCAACAGGAAATCCGGTTTGCCCCATCTGGCGTTAACCTGTGCTGAGGGGAATCGGTGAGCCAGCCAAGCGAGCAAACGCAGGAAGAGACGCGTACGGAGAACCGTGGGCCGGGTCGCGTCTTAGGTCTGGATGTGGGAGACCGCCGCATTGGGGTAGCGGTCTCCGATGAACTGGGGCTTACCGCGCAACCAGTGCTTACCCTGGTGCGCAAAAACCGCCGCCAGGACCTCGGTTCTCTGGCCAGGCTGGTGCGCAAATACGGCTGCTCCCAGGTGGTGGTGGGCAACCCGCTGTACATGTCTGGCGACGTCAGTCCACAGGCGCTCAAGGCGCAGGCCGTGGCCCAGGACCTTCAACTCCAGACCGGCGCCACGATCACGCTCTGGGACGAACGGCTCTCGACCACCGAGGCGCATCGCCACCTGGACGCCGCCGGCCGCCAGCCAGGAAATCGCCGCGCCGTGATCGATCAGGTCGCGGCGGTGCTCATTCTGCAGAGCTTCCTCGATTCGCGTCGTTGACTCCCCCGCCTGGCGGAGGCCCGGAAAAGAGTTCTCTGTGCCCTGCGCGAGAACGATCGGCGGTCACAGTCCGTCGTATAATCGTGTTTTGTACCTGTTACTTGTAACCGCTCCTGGGTCCATCGGCCACGCTGGAATCATTAGCCAAATGCCTGAACACATTAAGAAAAAACTGGAAGAACAAATCCGCGAGCTGGAGCACGAGCTCACCCACGATCTGCCGATCGAGATCAAAAAGGCCGCGTCGCTGGGCGATCTGAGCGAGAACGCCGAATATCACATGGCGAAGCAGCGCCAGGTCTTCGTCAACGCCCGGCTTGGTCAGCTCAAGAAGCGTATGGCGGAGCTCTCCCTGGTCAACCTCACCAATATCCCTAAAGACAGGATTGCGTTTGGCTCGACAGTCGTGGTCTTCGATACCACCAAAAACGAAGAGATCACCTATAAGCTGGTGACCAGCGAAGAATCCGACGTCAATCAGGGTCTTATCTCCACCACCTCCCCGATTGGCCGGGGACTCGTGGGCAAACAGGTCGGCGACGTCGCCGCCATTGTGACTCCGAACGGCAAACGGGAGCTGGAGATTCTCAAGCTGACTACTATTCACGACGAGGTGTCATGACCTCGACAGGAAGCTCGACATGACTTGGACCAGCGCCTTCGGCAAAGGCTGCGGCGTCATCCTGCAATACATCGTCGATGGGCTGGCGCTCACCCGCATCTCGCCCAATGTCCTTACCTTCCTCGGCCTCTTGATCAATACCGTCGCGGCGATTCTCTTCGGCTTGGCCAACGAGCACAATTACGTCCGCATGTTTGTCTACGCTGGGCTGGTCATCATCGGCGCCGGTATCTTCGACATGGTGGATGGCCGGGTGGCCCGCCAGACTGACCAGGTCACGGTCTTTGGCGCCTTCTTCGACTCCGTCATCGATCGTTACAGCGACGTTGTCCTGTTCTTCGGCCTGCTGGTGTTTTATGCCCGCGGCAATCGATTCTTTTACGTCGTGCTGGCCGCTTTCGTGATGGTTACGTCGCTCATGGTCAGCTACACCCGGGCCCGCGCCGAAGCGCTGATCGGCTCCTGCAAGGTGGGCTTCATGGAGCGCCCGGAACGCGTGGTCTTGATTATTCTGGGCGCGCTCTTCAATCGCTGGGGAGTGATGGCGCCCGTCCTCTGGGTACTGGCGGTGTTGTCAACGGTCACCGTCATCCACCGCATCAGCTATACCTATCAGCGAACCAAGACCTCTCCCGCCAAGGTCAGCAGCCAGGCTCAGAACGCGGCCACAGCGGCGCGCAGCAGCACCAGTCCCGACCGCAGCAGCACTCCCGACCTCGGTCCAGACCTTCGTCCCGCGCCCCGCGCCTGACAATGAGGACCGTGCCCCCCTACTCCGGACGTCCCGTCCTGCTGGTCCACGGTGGCGCCTGGGATATTCCCGATGATCAGCTCGAGGCTCATCGCCGCGGCGTCATGCGCGCCGTCAAGGCGGGCTACGCCCTGCTTAAGGAGGGGGGCACTTCGCTGGACGCGGTCGAGGCCGCCGTCACCCTGCTCGAGGACGACGAAACCTTCGATGCCGGCCGGGGCAGCTTTCTTAACCGCGATGGCCGGGTACAGCTCGATGCCTTGCTGATGGATGGCGCAACCCTGCGCGTCGGCGCGGTGGCTTGCGTGGAAAGGTTAAGAAACCCCATCCAGGCCGCGCGCCTGGTGTTGGAACGGAGCCCGCATCTCTATCTTGTCGGCGAGGGCGCAGAAGAGTTCGCTCGTGAGCAAGGCATCACCCTCATCGAAAACGAGGAATTGGTGCTGGACCGCGAACGCCAGCGTCTGGCCGAGGCCCAAGCGCGGGAGCGCGCAGGCATTCCCGACCAGACCTTCGCTGGTACGCAACCCCCTGCGGATTCGCATGACACGGTAGGTGCAGTCGCCATCGACGCCGCCGGTAATCTGGCCGCCGCAACTTCCACCGGCGGTACGCTCAACAAGACGCCCGGCCGGGTGGGGGACTCGTCCGTCATCGGTTGCGGTGGCTACGCCGACAATCGCAGCGCGGCGGTCTCGCTCACCGGATGGGGCGAACCCATCATGAAGCTGGTGCTCGGCAAGTGGGCCGTGGACCGGGTACCGCAATTGGGCCCGGAACAGGCCGCCCAGGACGCCATCACCTACCTCTATGCCCGCCTCCAGGGCCATGGCGGCATGATCCTGCTCGGCCCGGACGGCCGCTTCGGAATTGCCCACAATACCCCGCGCATGGCTTGGGCTGTTTGCGACCGCAAGGGTGTACGCGCGGGCACCAGCCTCAGCGAGCTTTAGCACCCTCGACTGGAGAATGTTTCCATGACCCCCAAGCTCATCCTCGCTTCCGGCTCGCCGCGCCGGCGGGAGCTGCTGACCCAGGCCGGCTACCGTTTTGAAGTCCAGCCATCCTCCATTCCCGAGTCGCGCCGGCCGGAAGAGGACGCCATTGGCTTCGCCACCAGGCTGGCGCGAGAGAAGGCCGAGGAGGTCTTTGCCCAGCGCCAGGCCGCAGCCGGGATGGTAGAGCCGGCGATGGTCCTGGGCGCCGATACGGTCGTAGTCTGCGACGGGGAGGTCATGGGCAAGCCGTCTGACGCTGCGGATGCCGCCCGCATGCTTCTCCTGCTCTCCGGGCGCACCCACCACGTCGTCACCGGTGTTGCCGTGGTTTGGGGTGCTAGCTCTCCTCCGGCAATCGAGGTAGCCGCGGAGCTGACCCAGGTCACCATGCACACCCTCTCGCCCGAGGAAGTCGCCGCGTATGTAGCCAGCGGCGAGCCCATGGATAAAGCCGGCGCATACGCCATTCAGGGCTATGCAGGGCGATGGATTCCAAGAATCAGCGGCTGCTACTTCAACGTCGTCGGTCTGCCGCTAGCCCTGGTCGCCAGCCTGCTGGAAGGCGCAGAGCAGCGCATCGCGAGCTCCCTCAGCCCAGCAAAAGATCTGTCTCTTCGCTCCTGATGCTCTGTACCTGGGCACGACTTTACAGCTTGCGAAAAATCCCGATTCTCGAAGGGTACGGGCTTCAGCCCGTACGCAGGTGCTCGTTAACAGGCACGGCTTTAGCCGCCAGGAGACTCGGGCCGCCCATGAGCCAACGGGTCTGGTGCTTTGTATCAGGGCACGACTTTAGTCGGGCCGTAAACGATTGAGAACGGGATGGGCTTTTAGCCCCTGAGGGATTTCTTATCCCCTTTGGGGCGCAGCAACTCGGTGGAACACAGGACGAAAATGGCGAGCAGGGTGAGATCAAGCGCAGCCAGCATAAGTGTCCCCTTTTCCGGCCTATTGCAGGGAAAGGCCGCCAATCATCGCTGCAAGCAGAGCCGTTCTGGGAACGAGTGCATCGAGCAGAATGGATTCACGATCGGCATGTGCTCCCTCGCCCACCGCTCCCATTCCATCCAACGTCGGTATCCCCAGGGCCGAGGTAAAATTCCCGTCTGAACCCCCGCCCGTTGCTGCTTCCTGTAACTCAAAACCCAGTCCTGCGGCCAATGTTGCTGCGCGGCGAAAAAGAGCGACCGTCCCCGAAGTTCGTTCCATGGGCGGCCGGTTCAAACCGCCCGTCACCTCCAGCATGCATCGGCGATCCACCGCGCGCAGCGAGCGAAAGCGGCGATCCATGCGCGGCCCATCCACAGCCTTGGCAATCCTGACGTCGAACTCGGCCCAAGCTTCGGCAGCCACCACGTTCGACCGCGTGCCTCCGCCAATCACACCGGCATTGACCGTGATGCCCCGGGCCAGATCGGTGAAAGCGCTGGCGTGCTCGATCTGGCGCCCCAGTTCCAACACTGCGCTGTGTCCCTGACTGAAATCCACCCCGCTGTGGGCGGCAACGCCGTGCACCTGTAAGCGGTAGTGGGCGACCCCCTTTCTCGCCGTCTTGTAGGCCCCCACCAAGCCCTGGGCGGGCTCGAGAACAAAGACCGCGTCGCATTTCCTGGCCAATTGCTCGGTCACCGCTCGAGAAGATTCGCTGCCCGTCTCCTCATCGCTATTGAGCAACAAGATGACCGGCCTGCCCAAGCCGTCTTCCGCCAACACCCGCAGCGCGGTAAGCGCCATCACTACCCCCGCCTTCATGTCCAGTACGCCTGGACCCCAGGCCCGGCCCCCGCGGACCCGGAACGGCATCTTATTCAGAGTGCCCAGGGGCCACACAGTGTCCAGGTGACCCAGCAGCATCAGGGGAGTGCCCCGTGCCGGCCCAAAGCGGCCGATCAACAAATCACCGGCTGTCTTCTGTCGATTGCGGCTGCCCTTGCCTCCTGACTCCAGGATCCAATTCTCCAGCAGGGCCACGCAGCGGTTGACCGCCGCCCGATCTTCAGTAGGGGATTCGACTTGAACCAGCCGACCGATCATTTCCAGCATCTCTGGACGTCGCTTGGCCACGGCGCGCGTTAGCTCACGGTAGGTTTGCATGCCCTCTCTTCTTTCCTCTAGCACGGTCGTGGTAGGTCCTCCTGACCCGATCAGTTTGTGGCATTTTTGACACGGTAAACCTTTTTTCATCCTATGTAGTCTATGGTTTTGCGACTACTTGCAAGCCAGGAAGACTCATTGGTCGAATTAGAGCATTTAGAAAAGACCATCGCATCGGTGATCGAATTCTCAGGAATCGGTCTCCACAGCGGGGCGCCGGTGAACATGCGATTATTACCCGCGCCCGCTGGTTCCGGCGTGGTCTTCCGTCGCACCGACCTGGACAACTACGAGATTGCGGCCACCGGCAGAAATGTCGCCAAGGTCAGCTACGCTACCAGCATCATGCGCCAGGGTGTACTCATCTCCACCACTGAGCATCTTCTTTCCGCTCTCATCGGCGTGGGCGTCGACAACGTCATCATCGAATTGGACAATCTGGAGTTGCCCATCCTCGATGGCAGCGCCCTGCCCTACGTGGAAGCTTTTGCCCAGGTAGGTATCAGGAACCAACGCCGCCGACGGCATTATCTGCGCATATTGAAGAGCGTGGAAGTCCGCGAGAACGGCAAATTCATTGCTGTCTATCCCGGCGAAGGCTACAGCATCACCTACGACATCCTTTTCCCTCATCCGATTGGCCATCAGGCGTTCACCGTCGACTTGGCCGCCGGATCGTACGGCGCCGAAATTGCCGCCGCCCGCACCTTCGGATTTCGCGAAGATGAGAAGATGCTGCGGGACATGGGCCTGATCCGCGGCGCCTCGGAAGAGAATGCGATTATCCTCTGCGGAGGCGCGGTGCAAAATGGACCCCTTCGCTTTGACGACGAGTTCGTCCGCCACAAAGTGCTCGACCTGATCGGTGATCTGGCTTTGGTCGGGCACCGCATCCTTGGGCGTGTGGTGGCCCAGCGCGCCGGTCACGCCATGCACACCGCACTGGTCTCCCGCCTGCTGCGCGATCGATCTGCCTGGGAACTGGTTCAATTTCCTGTTCCCCGACGCACCATGGTCGCAGTGGCCGCAGCCCGCTTAGCTACCGCGTAAGTAACTCCTCGCAAGCTGCTGTAAAACTCTGTTTCACATATCGGGGCACGGCTACAGCCTGCGAAAAAACTCATGCCCTGTGCCAGGGAACGACTTTGCAGCCTGCCCAAAACCTCGTGCTTTGTATCAGGGCACGACTTTAGTCGGGCCGTTAAGAATGCGGTTGATGAGGGCTTTAAAGGGTCTGCATGAAAAACTGGCGAAAGGATCCGTACGAAGGGCACGGGTTCAGCCGTGCCGAAGAGGCCATGCTTTCTGATCGGCTTCAGCCGCTGGGGTACGGTTTTTCGAACCAATGTCAGCCGCCAAGAAGGACTGAAAAGCGTACCCTAGACTCTAAAGCCCGTCGCATTCTCAATCGTTTACAGCCCGGCTAAAAGCCGTCCCGTGATACAAAGCATGAGTCTATCTGCAAATGGGAAAGTAGTGCCCTATAGAAGTATTAGTTTTTCCGCCGATCTGTTTAGACGGGCAGCAATACTCAATTCTCTGGCCGGCCGTCCAACCCGGGCAAACCGCGGATAAGTAGGTCTTATCTCGCTTATCGCTCAATCTTTTTCCGCAGGAAAGCGCCAGCCGGGGGGGCTTATCTCTCTTATCTCTCACAAAGTGCATTCTTTTTTCGGAAACCTTTGCGTAGTGGAGAGCCTGCCCTCAGCGAAGTCGAACGGGGGCCTGCGGTTTATTTTCCAGTTCTCACGCGGACTCTTTAGCCCCTGGGGCATCCCTATTCCGCCCGCCACGCTGTTTTCCGCACCCTTTAGTATTCCGCCAGAATAGTGGGTGCCGCAACCGGAGCGATTTCCGCCTCGCGGGACGCGCTCACCTGCTCACCCAGCGCATACTTCAGCTCCGCAATGCCTGCCCCGCTCACCGCGGAGATCGCAAAGAAGGGAAGCTTGCGCCGTTTGGCCATGGCGCGTAGTTTCTTGAGCTTCTCCGGATTGGCCACATCGGCCTTGGAGGCCACCACCAGCATCGGTTTTTCATCCAGTCCATGGCCGAAGCTTTTCAACTCATCCATGATCACCCGGAAATCTTCCACCGGGTCGGGACGGCCACTGGCATCCGAGACATCCACCAGGTGTACCAACAAGCGGGTGCGCTCGATATGGCGCAGGAACTGCATTCCCAGACCCGCTCCCAAGTGAGCGCCCTCGATGAGACCAGGGATATCGGCCACCACGAAGCTGTTCTCATGCGGCGGCTCTCCCACCGAAACCACCCCCAGGTTGGGTTCCAGCGTGGTGAAAGGATAGTTGGCAATCTTTGGCTTGGCAGCCGAGATACGCGAGATCAGTGTCGACTTGCCGGCGTTGGGATATCCCACCAGCCCCACATCGGCCAGCAGTTTCAACTCCAGCCGGTAGGCGCGTTCTTCCCCTTCGCGGCCAGCTTCTGATTCCCGCGGGGCCTGGTGAACGGCAGTCGCGAAATGCTGGTTTCCTCGTCCTCCTCGTCCGCCTTTGGCGGCGATGATGCGCTCATCGGGGCGGGAGAAGTCGTGCACCACCGCGCCGGTCTCGTCGTCGTACAGGACGGTGCCGACCGGCACCTTCAAAATCACATCCTCGCCCTCTTTGCCGCTGCAGTTGGAGCCCTCGCCGTGACGCCCGCGCTGCGCCTTATGTTCGGGATTGAAGCGGAAGTGAACCAGCGTGTTGTGCCGCTCGCTCGATTCCATGATGACATCGCCGCCGCGTCCGCCATCGCCACCGGACGGACCGCCGCGGGGAACAAATTTCTCCCGCCGGAAGGCCACGCAGCCATTGCCGCCGTCCCCTGCCTTGACCCGAATTCGAGCTTCATCGATAAACATGGTGTCCGGTCTTTGAAGGTACGGGCTTCAGCCCGTACGTGAGTATTTGAAAACGAGTCCGGCTTTAGCCGCTGAGGACAAACTTCTATCCCTCTTTCGACAGCCTCTTTACTCAGTGTAGCTTCTTTAATTCTTTCCCTTCCACCAACCAGCACGGGACGTTCGCCTCAGCGTACGTGGGCCGAAAAAGACAGGCGAAACCCCACGATCGCTTTTTAAAGTTTCGAACCAGTGATCCGCCTAAGGCACCATCACCCGTGGAACCCGAGCGCTGATCGCGCACAGCACCTCCCACGGTATGCTCTCCGTCAGGTCCGCGAAATCCCAAGCGTCGATCGACTCAGCGTCCTGGCTCCCCATCAGCACCACCTCATCGCCGATGGCCACCCCAAAAATCCCGGTCACGTTCACCATGGTTTGATCCATCGAGACCCGTCCGGCGATGGGCGCCTCCTGACCTCGGACCAGAACATGCCCACGGTTGGAAAGCAAGCGATTCAGCCCGTCGGCATAGCCGACCGGCAGCAGGGCAATCCGTGTCTCATCGTCGGCAGTAAACGTGTGTCCATAACCAACCGTCTCCCCGCGACGCAGAGTGCGCAACGACGTCACCTGGGTCTTCCATGCCAGCACCGGCGCAAATCCGGGATCTTCGCCATCCCAGGAAAGACCGTCCAGCGTGAGACGGTCGAGATAGCCGTAGAGGGCAAGGCCGGGACGTAACATCAACCGCATCCCCGTGCCCGATGCCATCTCGATCAGAGCCTGCCGGTCGGATCCGGCAACGATGCTCGACGAGTTGCCCGCATGCAGCCACTGCGGGTAAAGACCATGAGCAACGATGAACTCCAGCGCAGCAGCCAAACTTGCCAACTGCGGATTGGGCCGATGCGATGACATCGTCTCCGGAGCGCAAAAGTGCGTCATCACTCCTTCCAGCCGGAGACGGGAGCCGGGATGAAAGCGCCGCAACAGTGCCGCCGCGTCCGGCGAGATCTCCGTTCCCACGACGCGCACGCCCTGCCGCGACATGCCGGTGTCGATCTCCAGGTGAACCGCCAGGCTCCCGGCCGGCAACCGGCGCGCCGCCGCCGCCGTCTCTAGCAAGTCAAGCTGCCAAGGCTCCCAAACGACCGGAGTAAGATCCTGGTCAATCACCGTCGCTGCTTCCCCCGGAAAAATCCCAGACATCAGCAGAATGCGCGGTTGCGGGCAGACGGCGCGCACTGCCGCGCCCTCCTCGGCTCCAGTCACTCCCAACCATTGCGCGCCCGCACCGGCGAGCAATGGAGCACAGGCCAACACATCATGGCCGTAGGCGTTGGCCTTGACCACCGGCATCACCTCAGCCTGAGAGCCGGCCGCAAGCCGTAGCTTTTCATAGTTGGCCAGCAGCTGGTGGCGCGAGACTTCCGCCCATAGGGGTCGAGTGAACATTGGGCTAGTATTCGCCCGGTGCTTCACCAAAGGCCATGTTCTCAAAGCGAGTGCAGTCTGCGCGGTAGGCGAGATGTACCGAGCCGGTGGGTCCATTGCGCTGCTTGGCGATGATGATTTCCGCCTTGTTCTTCGAGTCGGGGTCTTCTTCCCCGTTCTCGTCCTTGTTGTAGTAACTATCGCGATGAATAAAGGCCACTACATCGGCATCCTGCTCGATCGAGCCTGATTCGCGCAGATCCGAAAGCATCGGCTTCTTGTCCCCACCGCGCTGCTCCGAGGCGCGGCTGAGCTGGGAGAGCGCAACTACGGGAACGCGCAACTCTTTGGCCAATGCCTTCAGGCCACGCGATATGGCGGAAACCTCCTGCGTGCGGTTTTCGTAGCGCTTAGCGCCTGCCCCAAAGCTGGAAGCAGTCATCAACTGCAGATAGTCGATCACGATCAAGTCCAGCACGCCCTGCTGACGCTGCAGCCGCCGCGCCTTGGCCCGCATCTCGGAGAGCGCAATGGCCGGCGTGTCATCGATAAATATCTTTGCCTCCGCCAACCGCTCCAGCGCCTCCATCAACTTGCTCCGGTCCGCCTTGGGAATAAAACCAGTCTGGATCTTCTGCATGGAAACCAAAGCCTGCGAAGCCAGCATGCGCCGCAGCAGAGACTCTTTAGACATTTCCAGCGAGAACACCGCCACCACCTTCCCGTCTCGCACCGCGGCGTTCTCGGCAATGTTGATAGCCCAGGCCGTCTTGCCCATGCTGGGACGGGCGGCAATGATGATCAGGTCGGAAGCCTGCAGGCCGCTGGTCATCTTGTCGAACTGCGTGTAGTGGGTGGCCAGCCCGGTAACCTCTTTCTGCTGCGCGTACAGGTTGTCAATCGTGCCGAAGGAGTCGCGGATGATTTCCGGGATGCCGGCAAATCCCCGGGTAATGCCCCGCTCGGAAACCTCCAACAGGCCGGATTCCGCGGAGTCGAGCACCACCAGCGCCTCATCGCTCTGGTCCGCGGCCCGCGTGATGGCCGTGTTGCAGATGATGATCAGCTGCCGCGCCAGGGACTTGTCCTTCACGATCCGGACGTACTCTTCGATGCTCGGCCGGCGCGGCAGACCTTCCGTAAGCGAGGCCAGATAGGCCACACCGCCCACCGCCTCCACCTCCTTGCGCCGCGCCAGCTCTTCGGCCAGGGTTACGATATCCACTGCCCGGCGGCCGTCGATCAGCTCCGCCATCCGGCTGAAGATGCGCCGGTGCGAGTCCAGAAAGAAGTCTTCTGAGCTCAGCTTTTCCGCCGCCTCGTTATAGGAGTGGTTGTCGAGCAGGATCGCGCCCAGGATCGAACGCTCTGCCTCCACGCTGGCGGGCAAACCGCGGTCCAATGAAACATCAGAAAAAGTGGCCAAAGGGGGAACTCCAACCTCAGTTTAGGCCACAACCGGCAGCCCCCGGCCTGAGGGAATCAAGGTAGAAATCTGAACAAACGGTATGATTAGGACGGATGGGTCATCGAACCAAATCTCTACTCATTGCCCTTTGCATCTGTTTGCCCGCAGCGGGCGCCGGAGCGCAGCAAGCAGCCAAGACAAATACGCCCTCACCCCAATTTAAAGAAATGCAACAGGTGGAAGACCGCTGGAACGAAGCCGTAACCAAGCGCGATCAATATGGAATGGAATTGGTGCTCGCACCGCAGTTCATCGGGATATCCGCCACCGGCGATGTGACCACCCGCAACCAGCAGATCTCCCGTCTCTTCGTTAAAGGGGAAGAGCCCGACTCGCTGTCACAAAAAGTGGTGAATGTGCGCTTCGTGGGCGATGTAGCGATCGTGAATGGCACCTACGTAATGAGCTGGAAAACCGATAAGGGACCGGTGCTCGAGAAAGGCATCTTCTCCCACGTCTTCGAGCATGTGCGTACCAACTGGCTCTGCCTTAACTCTCAACGCACCGTGGTGGCCGAGACCACGAAACAGGCAGCCTCCCGGGTAAAGCCCAAATCGAAGACCACCGATGCTGCGCTGCCTATGCACATCCCACTGGTCTACAAGGGCCCGCAGAGCACCCAGCCCCCGCCTCAGCCCGGCGCCGATCAGCCGCCTCAGTAACTCTGGGCCGGCGATAACGAACTCGCGCAGCACCGAATATGACACCGTGAGTGATCGCCATGTCTGCTCCTTGCGCGGCGAAAGCCGCCCCAGGTTCTTGGAGCAGATATCGCACCTGGGGATCGGGCCTTGAATCGGCCGGCCGGCCGCTACCTGGCTTTCATCCGGCCAATTGCATCGACATTATGCTTGTGCTCCTGTCATGGCCCACCGTACTATTGGTGCCTCGGTCCCCAAATTAATTCCCGCGATTACTCAACTGGAGCGAATATGAAGACACTGATCCGTTCGATGCTGGCGGTTACTGCGCTGGCTGTAACCGCAATGATTGCTTCGCAGGCAGGCGTGGCCCAGGCCCCTGCAGGGGCCCCCGCTGGTGCTACCGGGCTGTGCAATGACGGGTCCTACTGGACCGGCGCGAGCAAGAGCGGCGCCTGCCGCGGCCACAAAGGCGTGAAGACCTGGTACGGGTCCGCCGCCGTTGCGCCTGCCGCTCCTGCCGCAGCAGCGCCTGCGGCTCCCGCCGCGGCTGCTCCTGCCGCCCCTGCTGCTCCTGCACCCAAGACCAAGACAGCGACGCCAACGTCGACAACCCCAGCTCCTGGTGGCGGTCCGGGCTTGGTCTGGTTGAACACGTCCACCAAGGTCTATCACTGCCCGGGTACAAAGTACTACGGTACAACCAAGGCAGGCGCATACATGACCGAGGCTGCGGCCAAGGCCAAAGGCGCCCACCCCGATGCCGGTAAGCCCTGCAGCTAACGCCGAAGCTTTGGTGATTATTATGGGGCGGCGGTCCGTGACTTGGATCGCTGCCCCTTCGCTTTGCTGGCTGCTATAGGGCGGGCCTAAACCTTTGGCCCATCCATCCCTCGGTAACGACTGCCGATGTGAGCGCCTATTGGTCATCCTGAGCGAAGCCGAGGGACCTGCAGTTTTCTCTCCTGACCCACAACCTCGCGCACCCCTGCCCCCCTTCTAGAAGAACTCCAGTTGGTCCCCGACCTCCATCTGACAACTGCGGATCTGACCCGCCGGTAGTTCCAACATGCTGTGCGTTCTCAACCCAAGGCTTGTCATCCTGAACGGAGCCAGACAATGCCAAAGTTGCAGAACCTTTAGACCCCTGCTGAGCGCGACCACATCAATCGAAAACAACATGCCAAAGGTATGGATTCCGGATGAGGGTCGAATAAGCAGCCCGCATCCGGAGTCAAGCCGTCTCTTGCCCACCAACCCAACCAGGCGGGTGAGAGAGGTGTCCGCTATCGTAATCCGTGTGCCCACGGTGGTGGCCCTTGTCATATTTCTGAGGGTCATCGTGCTGTCTTTACCCCCGCAGGTGATCACGGCCAACTTAAACCTTTGCCTGCCTTCTGCGATATATCAAAAATGCCAGCACGATCACCGCCAAAACCCCTGCTATGACCCGGATGAGTGTTGTCGTATCCATCGGACCTCCTCCTTTCTCTCTATCTCCTGTAAATTCTATAAGTAACTAAATCTGTTACTAAAAACCTCGTCCCTACTTCAACGACTGCATATTCTTGGCAATGTTCAGAATTGCCGGCGCAAGTAACACAATGAAAATGCATGGGAATATAAACAGCACAAGGGGAAAGAGTATTTTGATCTTTGACTTCGCGGCCATCTCCTCCGCCCGTTGCCGTCTTTTCAGGCGGATCTCGTCACCAAACCTGCTTAACGCTCTGACAATGGGAGTTCCAAACCGGTCCGCTTGCGTTAACATGCTGACAAACAACGCGAACTCGGGGATCTGTGTACGCTCTGCCGCGCTCTTCCATGCCTCCAGCCGAGGCTTGCCGGCAAGTTGCTCCAGGTTGACCTGCATGAACTCGTGGTGAATGTCGGGGTGGCTGATGATCAACTCCTGCCCCACACGCAGCATCGCCTGGTCCAGGCCTAGTCCCGCTTCTACGCAGATCACCAGGAGATCGAGTGCATCCGGAAGGCTTTTCCTGATTCGTTCTCTCCGTCTCTTGATCATTGTCTTCAACCACATGTCCGGGACCAGGTAGAAGACGGCGGCTAGGGACAAAGCCCAGAAAACGGTGTTGGTGTGAATCAGGCTTCCGCAGGCCAGGCCCAACACAGGGCCAAGGATTCGGCTGGCGAAGTATGCATTCATGCCTCCGCTGCTTCTGATGCCCGCACTCAAAAGCTGCTGTTTAACTTTTTCGTCCTCGGCCAATCCGAGCCGCACCCGCATACTCTTTGCCATCGTAAGGATCTGCTCTTGCACGCGCTCTTTTGTGCCTACCCTCCTTTCGTCCGGACGCCTGCTTTGCACCATCTCCATGATCCGTCTGGCGGCGGGTGAGGGCCGAAGGACAATGGGAGCGGCCAGCAGCGCCACAACCAGAAAGGTAGACAGCGCGAGAGCAACATAAAAGACCAGGTCCATATCTTGCTAAACCTCGATTCCATTCACGATGTGGCGGATGATCCAGCCGCCGACTGCTAGCATCCCGAGGCTGACGTAGATCAGCTTGCGGCCCACTGGTTCGCGGAAAAGGATGCTTGAATAACCCGGATTCACGACATTAAGGAGGAGCATCATCACCACCGGAAGCGCGGTCAATATCCATCCGGTGAGCCTCCCTTGGGCTGTTTGCACTTGAATCTCTCCCTGAATGCGCAGCCGTTCGCGAATGACGAACACCGTGCGATCCAGAATTTCGACCAGGTTGCCGCCCGTGTCCTTCTGCACCATGATGGCGGTCACCAGAACGCGCAGGTCGGCAGAGGGCACGCGATCCAGAAGTTGCAGCAACGCGTTGCGCATGGGTAAGCCGAGGTTCAGCTGTTTGAAAACTTCTCCAAATTCCTTGCCTGCCGGTTCCTGTGCATTCTCAGCCAGCATTTCCAGGGCGCCCACGACGGAGTGGCCGGCGCGCAAAGCGCGCGCCAGTATATCGATGGCCTCCGGCAGCGCTGCGTTGAAGGCATTGATCCTTCTCGTGCGCTTAAAACTGAGAATCGCGTAGGGCAACACGCTGAGTGCTAAACCGGCAGCCGAGTCGATCAGAATCATCGATGCAAAGAGCCACGTGATGGTGAATCCGGCGATCAGCAAACCCAGGGTGCTAAGTATCAGGCCTGCAACAGTGGCTGAGCTATCCGCCTGCAAAATGCGCTCCTGCAGCGCTTTCGCAAATTGAAAACGACCCAGAAATTCATCCAGCCAGCCCAATCGGCTCGTCTTCTTCGCCTTGAGCAATTGCGCCGCTCCAGGGGTGATGCCTTCTGCGGTCCTCAAGGACTGTCGCAGCATTGCCATGCGCTGGCCGACGATCTTCTCTTCCTCCGTCTCACGCGTCGTCGCCATGACCAACAGGAAGGTGGCCACCAGGATCGAGACGAACGTCATAATGATCACAGTCATTGTTTTAAACTTCTAGACTTCCACCGAGTAATCGAGCAGGGTCGCCGGCAAAGGGAAGCCAGCGGCCTTTAATTTGTCCGCGAATTTCGGTACGATGCCGGTTCCGCGAAAGCGGCCTTTTACTTTCCCCGTAGGTCCCAGGCCCGCCTTCTCGAAAAGATAGATGTCCTGCATGCTGATGACATCGCTGAACGCTCCGGTGAGTTCAGCGATATGGGTAACCCGCCGTGACCCATCGCTCATACGGGCTATCTGCACGATCACATGGACGGCGGAGGCGATCTGCGCGCGAATCGCTTTTTCCTGCAGGCTCACACTGCCCATCATCGCCATGGTTTCCATCCGAGCCACGGCATCGCGCGGCGTGTTGGCGTGGATCGTGGTTAATGAGCCGTCGTGGCCGGTGTTCATCGCCTGCAGCATATCCATGCACTCTTCCCCGCGGACCTCACCCAGCACGATCCGGTCGGGGCGCATGCGCAGAGCGTTGATGACCAGTTCTCTCTGCCGAACGGCTCCCTTTCCTTCCACGTTCGGAGGCCGGCACTCCAGGCGCACGACGTGCGCATGTTTCACCTGTAATTCGGCTGAATCCTCAATGGTTACAATTCGCTCCCGCTCGTCGATAAACCCCGACAGCACGTTCAGCAAAGTAGTCTTGCCGGCGCCGGTGCCCCCGGACACGATGATGTTGAGGCGGGCCTGGACCGCCCCTTTCAGCGTTTCCAGCATGGGCTCGGTGAGCGCCTTGTTACGCAACAGATCTTCCATGGTCAGAGGCTTCGCCCCAAACTTGCGGATAGAAAGAATCGGGCCGTCGACGGCCAGCGGCGGAATAATGACGTTCACGCGCGAACCGTCTTTCAGGCGGGCGTCCACCATGGGCGATGACTCGTCCACCCGCCTTCCTACCGCGGACACGATCTTGTCGATCACATGCATCAGGTGCCGGTCATCCTTGAAGAGGATGGCCGTCTTCTCCAGCACACCGTGGCGTTCCACATAAACTGCGTTGTAGGTGTTTACCAGGATGTCGTTGACGCTCGGGTCTTGCAGCAGTGGCTCCAGCGGGCCCAGGCCGAACACTTCATCAAGCACCTCCTGCGCTAACCGGTCCCGTTCCGCTGCGGAGAGAGGAATATTCTGTTCCCCGATCAGTTGATGAATCACGGTGAGGAGTTGCTGCTGGGAAGAGGGGTTCTCGTGCATCAGCGCGATCTTTTCCAGATCCAACCGCTTGATCAATCCCTGGTGTACCGCCGATTTGATCTCCTGCTGTATCTTCAGCGCCACCGGCCTGGCCGTTCTTGCGATAGCAGGAATGACCCGTGTGGTCCCGTTGATGGTCGAATCAGACATGCACACCCCTTGCCGCCTTAACCGCGGCGAGAGCACCTTGGCCCGCGAATGGTACGAGCTTCCTCGCCGCTTCGAGCGTTAGCCCCGTACGTAAACTGCTCGAAATACTCCCGGGCTTTAAGCCCCCGGGGAAAAGCTCGCTGATCGTACGGCATGGCTTCATAGCTTGCGGAAAGACTCGGTTCTTGAAGGGTACGGGCTTCAGCCCGTACGTAAGCGGCGTGAGTCCTCGGCATCTCCAACTGGGTGCCCCATTCAAGCCGTTCTTTGGCTTGAGTGGAATAACGGGCTCTCAATGTGCCGCTCCTCATTTGCATTCACCACCTGTCAGCCGCTGATGGCTGTCTTTCCTGCCTCAAGCCCGCACTCACTTCCACAGCGCAAAGCGCTTCTTCGCCGGCTCCTGGCCCGTCGCCGCCGCCGCGCCGGCTAGCGCGGTGGCCCACTTCAACATCTGCTGCGCAAAATCCGACTTACTCTCCGGCGCCACGGGCTCGCCCATATTGATCGACCGCACCAGTTCGCTGTAACTATTGGAAATCTTGATCGCGATCGGCAGATGAACCGCCTTTTCGATCTGCTCGATCGTGACTGCCTCGTGGGAAGAGTAGCGATTGATGACCACCTGCAGCTTCTTGGTCGCGTGTTCGTTCTGCACCAAACCATCCACGTAGCGCGAGAGGTCGCGAATCGCACCGATCTCGGGAGAACCAACCAGGTAAATCCAATCCGAATAAGAAACCACAGCCAGGTTGATGTCCTCGAACGACGCCTCGCAATCCAGCACGACGTAGTCGTATTGGGTGCTCAGAAATTCCAGCGTGCGTTCGACAGAATCGGTGTCCGTCTTCCACGAACCGCCGTACACGTCGGGGGACGATAGAACATCTAGGCCGCTCGAGTGCGTGGCGATGAATCCGCGGAGCAGATCCTCGTCCAGCCGGCTGACGTTTTGCACCAGGTCATAAAAGTGATGATTGCTTCCATCCATGCCCAGGTAGAGAGCCACATGGCCCAGCTGCGGATGATTATCGATCAACAGCACTTTCTTCTTCAGGCTGCGGCACAGAAACATTGCTAGGTGGACAGCCAGCGTGGTTGTACCCACGCCGCCTTTGGCTCCGAAAAAGGATAAAATCTTCCCCGAATGCCGCGGACGAACCATGGTCGTGGCCCAGCGATGGTCGAGCCGGTTAAGCGTTTCCGTAAACTCTTCGACCCCGAAAGGTTTGGCCAGAAATTCACTGTAGCCGGCGCGCATGGCCCGCAGCAGCATGTCGGGATCGGTGGTGACCGAAAGCGCCAGGATCCCGATGTTGAGGTGGAAGCTCTGGCGTAAGAATTCCGCGGTCTCCAGCGCGCGCTCCGCTTCTCCGTCAAAGTCCACCACCGCAACACAGGCTTGCGCATTGATGACCCGTTGCGTAAGGGGTGTGAGCTTGGTCTCCGAGAAGTAATTCTGGTAATCCACCGGAACCAACTCCCAGGGCATACGCGCAGCAGTTTGCCGGATCTGGTCCACCGTCTCCTGGCCGACATGCACGGTGAGCAGCGCTACTTGGAGGGCCTCCGGATTATGCATGCTTTTCATCACGGCGTTCCTCCCCCTGCCTGTGGTTGGCTCCCTGGCTTCTGCTTGGCGATCTTTTGGTCGAACTGCTTAGGATCGATGTTGGGCACGGGCAGATGCGGGAGAGTCGGCACGGTGGTGTCGCTCAGCGGATCGACCAATATCGGCGTCACCACCACCATCAGCTCCACCGTCGAGTGATTGACGTTTTTTGATTTGAACAGCTGCCCCAGAATGGGCACGTCGCCGATGCCCGGCATCTTGTTAAAAATGTCGGTGGTGCGATGATCCAACAGCCCGGAGATGGCGAAGCTCTGTCCATCGCGCAGCTCTACCTGCGTATCTGCCCGGCGGGTAGAGATGGCGGGAATCGTGTACCCGGAGATGGTGACCGCATTGGTGTAATCCAATGCGCTCACCTCGGGCGCCACCTTCAACAAAATCGTCGCATCGTCATTGACGATCGGCGTAAATTCCAACTTCACGCCATACGGCCGGAATTGAATGGTGATCGACGTAAGTCCACCCGATGAACCCTGAACCACCGGGAAGGGAAATTCGCCTCCGGCGAGGAACGACGCCTTTTGTCCGCTGAGCGTAGTAATCGTCGGCTCGGCCAGAATTTGCGCGATTTGCTTGTCTTGCAGATCCTGTATCGTCAAGCCGACATTGACGCCGAAATTGTAAAAAAGCAGGTTCAACGGATTGCTCGTGGTCAGAGTCGCGGGCGCCGTGCCGCTTGGAGGCGTATAAGTTGGCGTCGACGGAAACTGTCCGGTGGTGGAGTTGGATAGATTTTTCCCCTGGCTGAACAGGTTAATGCCGAACTGCTCCAGCTTCGATCGGTCAATCTCGATGATCTGAACCTTCAGCTTCACCTGCCTGGTGTGCGGCTGTCTTACCGTTACCGAATTGACCACATTCTTGCCATAGAGCCCGGCAAGTTTAACCGCCGCTTCCGCGGAAGCATCGCTCCACACCGTGCCCGATAGAGCAATGCGGTCCTGCTGCGATTCCACCCTGATATTGTCATTGGGAAGCGCCTGGTGAATCTCGTTCTGCAGGCTCGCTACATTCAGATCGGACGAAACCCAGTACGTTGCCCAATTGCCCGCCTCGTCCCATAAGACCAGGCTGCTCACCCCCGGCGTCTTCCCCGTGACCACGATCTGTCTGGGGCTCGAAGTAAAGCAGTCCAGAACCAGCGGATCGCTGACATACACCCGCTTCAAGCGGCTCACCGTGCTGATAAAAATCGACTGCCCCACTCGCAGATGCAGCGGCTGGCTCGCTGATGCTGTCGAGCTGCTGAGCGGGGCGGTGGGGTCAGGCAATTTCGCTATGTGCAAATCGCCCAACGAAGGGGTAGCCATCTCCGGCGGCGGGGGAGCTGC
Source organism: uncultured Acidobacteriaceae bacterium (assembly GCA_963743365.1). GTDB lineage: Bacteria > Acidobacteriota > Terriglobia > Terriglobales > Acidobacteriaceae > PALSA-350. The sequence goes on along the minus strand of CAVUQE010000025.1, from coordinate 11,474 downwards.
CGTCTGCGCGTGCATCCAGCCACACAGCACTAGCGGTGCAAGCGCGCGGCCTTTCCGTAGTTTGCCCGGCGCTATCGCCATGCCCGCCTCAATAGAAACTCCTCACCACTTGCTTGCTGCCCAAAATGGTTTCTACCTGATAGGGCTTGCGCTGCGGTGGTGCGACGATCGCCGCGGTGGTGGTGGCGGGTGGCACAGGAGTGCCGGTGAGCTCATCCAGACCCACCGACGAAGCGGTCTCCTGTCCGTTGTCGGCCCCATTTCTCAACACGAAGTGAATTGCTCCAAGACTCGTCGCCAACACCAGCTTCTCGGAGTCCTCGGGCTTTAGCAGGAGCGTCACCACGTTGTTAACGCTGGTCGGCTTACCTTCGGGATCCGGGTGAATCTGCTGCCCTGCGGCAAGAACCACCACGTCCTGCAGTACCGTCACCGTCCGCGGATCCGGAGACTTGTCCGTTCGATAGGTCAACAACACGTCGACATGGGTTCCGGGAAGCAGGAAACCGGCGACTCCCACCACTTCATCGGAGCGCACGGATATCGCTCGCATGCCGGATGGAATCTTGGCCGTCAGGCCTACCCCTACTCCCACAGGGGCGAGATACGAATTGAGAATAGGTTGGTCTTTCGCCAGGGGAAAAAGTACGACTCGGCCCGCAATATCATCGGTTTTTGTGAAACTTCCTGGAAGTGCAACCGGCCATTCCACCAATCGCAGGCTTCCCGGCTTCAGTTGGTCGCCGGCTTCGATCGTCTGCTGCGCGGCCACCACCCATAGCTTTGCCGGAGCTGGTACATGAGAGGCGTTGCCCAGCCGCCTGCTCAGCCAGAAAGTAAACAGGCCTGAAACCAGCAACGCCACCAGCAGAGCCATCATCAGGCGCTTTGCCTTCATGGCCTCACCTCTGCACGACCAGCAGGCAAAGATTAAGCGCGCTCCCGGCCGCGATCGCTAGCGCATAGGGCAGGCGCAGCATTCGCTCATTGGCGACGTTGAATTGGCCATGCGGGATTAGACCCATATTTCTGTGATGCACCGCCAGGGCGCAGACGTTATGGCACGTCTCCACCAACTGGCGGCGATAGAGGGCGACGCCGATCGCCATGACTCCGCCCGCCAAAGCGGTCAACAAGAGCAGATTTCCAATCCCCGCAAAGCCGTCCAGGCAGCCCGCTGCGGTGATTAGCTTCACGTCGCCCGCACCCATCCCTCCGGCCAGATAAAAGACAAAAAAGATCAGACCGCAAATCAGTCCACCGGCAGCGGCCGTCGCCAACTGTCCCCACCCACCCACGACACCATGGATTAGCAATCCAAGAGCGATGGCAGGAAGCGTAATGAAATTTGGGATCCTCCGGCTGCGCACGTCGTACACCGCGCTTATGCAGGCGCAGAGCAGCGCGGCGGCAGAGAATCCGAATTCAGCAGTCAGTTTCAGCATCAAGACTTCCAGGTTGCTCATCTGCGTTGCTGCCGGTTTAAGTGCCCCTCAACCTCTGTGGGGAAGTCAGACAGTGGCCGTTATCTTGCTCCCGACGCTGCTGAACACAGAGCTCGCGGCGCTGCCCACCTTCGATATCCCGGCTATGGCAGCCAGGGCGACCAGCGCTGCAATGAGTGCGTACTCGATAAGATCCTGGCCACATTCATCATGCAGCAGGGACAGGAGACCTTTCTGTAAGTGATTCATGACCGGACTTCGTCTACGCGAAGCACAATGGCATTGAAACTGCGCTCGCGCCGTGAGTTAGCCTGAAAGCTCAGAATCCCCACAACAGGTCAAACTGCCGTGGTTAGGGCGGTCCCAATCTTATTGAAGGCGGCGGTAATGCTGCCCGCCAGCGTAGTCATTGCCGCCGTGGCTCCTAATGCGATGATCGCTGCGACTAGGGCGTACTCGATTAGGTCCTGTCCCGATTCATCACGGATAAGAGCAGATAACACGGACTTATGGGCAGTTGCTGGCTGTGACTTATTCATTGCTGTTCTCCTTCGTACGCTTGGCGGGCAATCGTTGCTGCTGTCTAATGAAATGGTCAATCGAAGCGATAGCAATGTCAATTGCATCCTGGCCTGCGCGCAAAGAGAGTAAATTACATTCGTCATAGATATGCCATACAGGCAAACACAATCGAAGCGGGGTTATTAGTTCGAAATTGAGGTAGTTATTAGTCGTCATGTTTGTGCAATCTGTGCCGATAAACCACCGTGTCGTCCAAGTCGCGCTGCCAGCACCGCCGCGCGGAAGATTGAACCGGGAGAAACTCGAGGGATGCGTATCGATACATGCGCTGCCTGGCGATCGGTCAGCGGCCCCCTGCGTCGGCCCGGTGCTACTTATCGCTTAATGCAGTGCGGCCACCAGGAACAAGGCCAGGCCATGGTCGAAATGGCGCTCGTGTTGCCGGTGTTGCTGCTGGTGGTCACCGGCATCCTCACCTTCGGCCTGGCATTCAATAACTATGTCATGTTGACCGAGGCTACCAGCGTCGGCGCGCGCGCGCTTGCCATCAGCCGCGGGCAGACAACCGATCCATGCGCGACTGCCTCCTCCGCCGTGTACGCGGCCGCACCACTCCTGGTTTCGTCCAAGCTTTCCTTCACCATCGTCTTGAACGGCGCCACTTATACCGGACCCTCGTGCAGCAGCGGAAGCAGCACCACAGGCGCAGCTGGAAACCTGGTGCAAGGGAATAACGCCGTGCTGACAGTAAGCTACCCCTGCAGCCTCGCTGTCTACGGGGCCAATTATGCCCCCAACTGTTCTCTCCAGGCGCAGATGACGGAATTAGTTCAATGAACACGTGCTCCGCCTCGATGACTCGTAGTTGCCTGTGTAGTGTGCGCCCTGATTTGCTGTGTCGTTTGCTTCGTCACTTGCTTCAAGACGAGTGCGGACAGGTGCTGCCCATAGCTGCGGTCATTTTCGTGGCGCTTCTTGGCATGGCCGGGGTGGCCATCGACGTGGCGCACGTTTTTTATTGCAGCCGCGCTTTGCAAGCCTATGCGGACGCAGCTGCACTGGCGGGTGGTGGCAGTATGCGTACCGCTGCCAGCACCGCCGCGGTGATCACAGCTTCGACATCGTTCTCCGCCGTTTCCGGCTCTGTCAATGCAAGTGGGTTTCTACCCAACGTGACCATGGCCAGCGGGTACCCCGTATTGAAATGCCTGACTACGCTGCAGAACCTGGGCATCGCCTGCGTCGGGGCCGTCCCCTACAACGCCCTCCAGGTGCAGGAGCAAGCCGTGGTTCCCATGTACTTCGCCCCATTGTTTGGGGTGAAAACCATGACTATCTCCGCCAGCGCGACCGCGGCCTCAAGAGGCGGCGGCCCTAGCCCATACAATGTTGCGCTGGTCATCGATACCACCTTGTCCATGCTCTTTCCCGATAGCAACTGTGGCAGTACTGAGATCGCATGTGCGATGAACGGGGTCCAGGTTCTGCTGCAAAACCTCAGTCCTTGTGCGGCAAGCTTGGCCACCTGCACCATCACCAATGGCGTCGCCGCGAGCTCAGTCGATCGTGTCGCCTTGTTCACTTTTCCCAACGTGTCCACTTCTACGGCAGTACAGGATGTTACCTGCACCACCGCCGTTCCCACACCGACTTCGTCCAATCGCTATTGGAGCGAGGTGAACAGCGGAGCCACTATCAATTTCGTGATGCCGATGTCTCCCACCGGAAGCACCCCGGTTACTCCCTGGTCTCAATTGCCGCAGGCGATGGCTTACTCCTTTCCTTCCGCTGGGGCGGTCTCCTACGTTCCCACGCAATCGGACTATGCCACCTACCCCATGACCCTTGGCACCGCGACCTACCAGATCACAAACTTCTTAAGCGACTATCGCACTTCCAACTCGGCGACATCGTTGAACTCCAACTCGGCCCTGGTGCAGGCAGCCGGAGGCGTGATTGGCTGCGGCAGCATGACGGCGCCGAACTATGACGGAGTGTACGGGACATACTATGCGGGCGCGATCTATGCCGCGCAATCAGCGCTGGTGGCTGAAAAGGCAGCGAATCCGGGTTCCGAAAATGTAATCATCATCCTCAGCGATGGCGACGCCACTGCGCCGCAGAATAATGGCAACAACACCGTCATGGGCTCTCCGGCCACCGGCAACGGGCAATACCCATCGTGGGTCGGCGAGTGTGGGCAGGCAGTCGTTGCCGCGAAATATGCCACCAGCCAGGGAACGCAGGTGTATTCCGTCGCCTACGGCTCTGAGCCCACCGGCTGCACCAGCGATCTGAATAGCGGCTCCTATCCAAATATCAACCCCTGCAACACCATGGCGGATATGGCCTCCGCCCCGCAATACTTTTATTCCGATTACAAACAGAGTGGATCTAACAGCGTCTGCGTAGCCGGCCAGCCGGTCACATCGCTGAATGATATCTTTACTGCGATCTCTAACGATCTCACCACGGCTCGCTTGATCCCGAATAACACGCAGTAGATGAGGCCGCGGGATACGGCTCTAAAAACTGCTCGGCCGCCGCGGCTTGCCAGGGAGCCGTCCGGTCTGGCGGTTGTATAAACCCCTTCTCCGGGGGAATCAGCAGCCACACCTGGCGATCTTTGAACGCGCATAGCAACGGTGCATTCGATTCTTCCGGCTCCATATCTCGAGCCCAAATCACGTGCTGCGTCGGAATATCGTACCCGTTGTTGATCCAGCTATATCCCCAAAAGTGATCGGGTCGATAGCGCACAATCACCAACTGCTTTCCCAGCTTTGCTTCCATCGTCCGGTGAATGTCCTCATAGCCCGGTATATCGGCGGTCTGCGATGCCCAGTTAGGCGGAAAAGTATCTCCTGGCACCACCATGAGCCGGATGAAGAACATGACCATCACGGCCGCCAATGTGCCACGCAGCAACTTGATCCATAGGACGCGATGGCGCGCGCGCACACACATCCAGCGCAGTCCATTCAGCATTATGAGATACAGAATGCCTGCGGCCACGGCGACGTAGTGTGCCTGCAGCCAGGTCTCGGCAAGAAAGCCGGTACACGCAAAAGCGAGAGTGCATAGAAGCACTCGGTACTTGCCGGCGCGCAAGGTTGGAATCAAACCGATAAACGCCAGCGACAACGCGGGGAAGACAAAGAACAGCCACTGATAGATACCCTTGACCACCAGTTCCGCAGCAAAATTACCCCACGGTTCTGGAGCTTACATAAGGGGCCATCTCGTAATCGCGATTGTAGAGAAGCTGGTCGCGGAACTGGTAATGAACGGAGTGGTTCGGTTTCCCAAATAAAAAGGGTGGGCAGATGCTCCACTGCCGCCAGTACACCACCCATGGGAAGGTGAACTCTCCGGTGACGCGGTGAAAGTAGTAGCCGGTGCAGGCAGTTCCGACGAATAGGAACAGCGCCCCCGGAAGCCAGATGCGAGCCTTCGCTTGTGTGCGAAAAAGAACCCAGACCGTGTAAAGGCAGACCGGCAGCGAAATCAGGGCGCCTTCAAACGGCCGTGAGTTGGCCAGCAGGATTAGGCCGAGCGCCATCAGCAATCCGTCCCGCATCCTCGCCCTGCGAGCCAACCTGGCCGCTGCCCCCAGCAGCAGGCAGCCGCCGAGAATTGCCACTGAACCTCCCCAGTAGCTATTCCCGAAATAGCTGAACCAGCTGATGCGTACCACTGCGAGCAGTCCGCCCAGCAACGCCCAATCCGCCGGCAGGTAGGCCTGTAGCATCCAGCACAAGCTGGCCGCAGCAAGCGCCATGCTCAACAAGACGCCCGCCCGCGGTGTTCCCAGGAAACGCTGCCCAAACGCCATGAAGAGCGGCTGCGCTGCGCCATACTTCGAGGCGAACGTCGGTTGCATCAGCACATAGAACGCTTCAAAGTGGCGCCATTGCGGGGGAGTCGGATTGGTCAGCCGCCCGTGCGCAAAGGTATCGCTCGCTAATAGATAGCTGAACTCATCGTGAATGTTGGGCGCAGGGAACGGCTCTATCGGCAAGAGAGCTATCCGGCCCAGGAATGACAGCATAAAGATAACAACGCAGGCGCGCCGGCGCCTCTGCGCGAAACACCGGAAACCCGCATGGGGAAAGAACGCGAGATGTTTCGCTGGTAGCAGCACGAAGACTAACAGCGTCAGCAGCGTCACCGCCATCTCAATCGTGCAGAACGAAAAACGATGGGTTTCGACGTGAAAAAACCGTATGTAGGTAGTCATGCTGGGTGTTTGATCTTCCAGTAAGAGCGCGCCCAAGCAACCGCATAGGCGCCCAGAATCGTCAACAGCGGATCCAACACCAGCCGGAAACGAAAATCAGGATGCGTGATGTAGTAGGGCAATGGAAAAACAAGGATCGGCAGCAAAAAAAGCAGGGCCCTCCCGCGATCTGTGCCGCGCCGTTTGCATAGCGCCGCCAGCCCCACCAACCCCAGCACCGATGTCATCACGGTGTGCGCCTCGACCGCGCTGGAGTTGGCCTCGGAGCCGGCGCCCGTCCAGAAGCGCACCACTCGATCGATGCTGAGCCTGATAAAGGCGCCCGGCTGTGCGCGAATGTAAGCCTTGGCCAAGGTTGCTTTCTTGTCCATGTACGCAACCTCACCCTTGGCCGCGTACTCCGCGTACTCATGCTTGTTCTGGAGCGGCTCCAGTCTTGCGTCGAAGACGCCCGTGGCTCCGGGGTGGTTCCCCTGCCATAGCTCGTAACCAAAGTTGCTGCGCAGAGGGATGAAGGCATGCAGAACCCGTCCGTTGCGCAGAGGCCAGGGAGCGAAGACAGCGAGCAATGTCAACAACCAACAGATCCATGGTCCCCAGCGCCATGGGTAACGGGTTTGATAAATAATCCACCCTACGATGGCAAACAATGCCAGCAGAAGCGATGGGTTTGCCAGCATCGCCAACCCGCAGTAGGCTCCCATGATTACCCCCAACTCTTTGCCCGCATTGTTCACGGCACGCAGGGCCAGGGCGACCATGCCGATCAGCAACAACGTAGACAAACCGGTTTCCCATAGGACGGCTGGGAGCCAAATAAGAGGCGGCGATACAGCCCAGAATGCACCGGCGAGATTCGCCGTGGCCGCGCCGAAGATTCGCTGTGCGACGTGCATGATCATCGCGACCGTCAACACCGCGAACACCGTTTGCAGCCCCATGATCACCGCGGCGGAGGCAAAACTGTAACTGCCGAAGAGACGAAATACGAGGCCAAGGATGGCGGGGTACCCTGGTGCTAGAAAGGCAGTGGGACCGGTCGATCCTCCGAAAGGCGAGGAGAGCCCGTGGCCGGAACTCAGGGAATCTGCCAGAAATCCCAGGTCCGGAGCTTTGCTGAACAACCAGTTTCGTGGGTAACAGAAAAGCACCATCGATACCACGCCCAGGCGCAACACCAGCGCCACGGCGAGAATCGTCTTGCTATACACGCCTCCGCCGGCTGCGGCCGGCCGGGTTGATATCATCGGCACTTCTCTAGCAGCCGGGCTCATGAATACCGTACACCGCATACCCGGCCAGGATCGTGAGCAAGGGATCCACCACCAGCCGATACCGGAACTCCGCGTGGGTGATGTAGTAGGGCAAAGGAAAAACCATCAGGGGTAAAAGAAACAGCACAGCAACACGGAACCGGCGTTCTCTCACCAAACGCCACATACCCATGAACCCAAGAGAAGTAGTCAATAGGGCGTGAATAGCGTAGAAGACAGAGCCATCCCTGGTCCCTGTCCCGCTCCAGAAGCGGACGAATCGCACCGCGCTAAGGCGCAGGAACTCACCGGGATGGACGCGAATGTATGCCGTAGCAAGCGTCGATTTATCTCGCATATAAGCCACCTCGCCTTTGGCCACATACTGCTCGTATTCCCATCGGTTGAATATTGGGAACTGCGATTCGTCCAGGAAGCCGGATCCTCCAGCGCGGTTGCCCACCCACAGTTCGAATCCAACCGTACTGCGCAGAGGGATAAAGGCATGCAGAACGCGCGCATTGCGGATCGGCCACGGAGCGAACACTACGAAGAGAACGAACAACGCCACGGGCAGGTGCCAGAGCGTCTTGCGCGTTTGCCACGCCGTCCATCCCAACAGCGCCAAGAACGCCGGCAACAGTGACGGATTCACCAGCGCAGCCAGCGCGCAATATGCGCCCATCAGCGCCCAGAGCAATCCACCCGCTCTTCGCTCGCAGTGCAGTGCCAACGCCACCATGCCCACCAGCAGCAAAGCAGACAAGCAAGTCTCCCAAAAGATCGTCGGCATCCAGATAAGCGGCAACGACACCGCCCAAAACGTCCCAGCCAGGTTGGCTGTCCGAATGCCAAAGCACTGTCGCGCAACCTGCATAATGCACAGCACGGTAAGCACGCTGAAAAGAAGCTGCATTACCATCACGGCCACTGCCGCGGCAAATGTAAATGAGCCAAAGATGACGAACAGAAGCGCGATAACGGCCGGGTATCCCGGAGCCAGAAGCGCGGTTGGCCCAGTCGTCCCGCCGAACGGCGAGCTGAGCCCTTGTCCCGCCACCAGCGACTGCGCCAGTGTTCCCAGTTCAATCCCGCGCGAGTAAAGCCAATGATGCGGAAACCGCGCCATCACAAACCATACGATCAGTAACCGTAGTAGTAGCGCGACCGCAAGAATCGCCAACGTATGCGGGCGCGTTCCCCATGTGGTCTTTGCTGGTCCTCTTGTCAGAGGGTTCCATCCTTCTCCGCTTTGCTCGTTATCGGCAGATGCTTCAGTAGGCTAGAGGGGCCGGACGGTGCTTTTTTCCGCTGCACCCGTACCCACCTGGCGGTACCTTGCCACAACTTTTCCCGGGTTTTGGCGTCTTACCCTGGAGGAGTAAGTCAGCCATGTCTCGTCTCCGCGCCACCCTCGCCCTTCTCGCCCTCCTGTTCGTGGGGCCGCTTGCCGTATTTGGGCAAAGTGCGCAGGCTCCGCCAACCCAGCAACCGTTAAGCTGGATCCCCCAGGGTTTCGAGGCGCTGGGTCAGCGCGCCGCCTTTCACACCGATTTCACCTTTGACCGTTCCATGCTGCAGCTGGCCGGCTACTTTATCGGTGATGCCGATCAGCAGACGCGCAATGCCATCGCCAAGCTGAATGGCATCTCGGTGCACAGTTATCACTTTGCCGCGCCCGGCCTCTATGATCCTGCTGCGCTCGATCTCATCCGCAGGCAATACGAAGCCGCCGGCTGGCGGCATCTGGTCGCTGCTCACGGCAAGGGAGACCCCTTTGACGCCGGGCAGACCGACCTATGGATCAACTTCTCTCACATGGATGTGACTGGAATGATGGTGCTGATTTCCTCACCCAAGGATCTCAACCTGATCGCGCTCAACGGAGACATCAGCACGCTCGATCTGCTGCATCTTCGCGGTCATTTCGGCATCCCGCGCTTTTCCGGCGACAGCTTTGTGCCCCCCGGTCCCTCATCGAGGGCGCGCCGTCCCTATGTAGCCCCTGCCCCTGACTCCGGCATGCAGCAGGCTCCAGAGTCAGCCCCCGAGCAATATCCCACCGGCCAAGGCGTAGGCGTCGGCATTGGCGGACCATCCGTGGAAGCCGCCCCCCCACCGCCCACTCCGCCAGGCTTCTAAGGAAAAGCCACTGTAGGAAGGGCAACGGACCGGCTGGATCTGAATGGACCACCAGCCCCGAGGCGTAAGACAGGCGCCCCAGGTTCGCATCAGCGTACCTGGGCCGAAAATGACGGGCGCAGCCCCCGATCGCTGTTAGCTGAATCGACCCGCAAATCCAGTGAATCTGCTAACCCCGGCCCTTCATTCAGTCGCAATCCCAGCCGTTGCCGCTTTGCGCTTCTCGCCCACTTCCAGATAAACATTCAGCAGTGACAGCGCAGCCGGGGTTACCCCAGGAATCCGGCTCGCCTGGCCCAAAGTCTGCGGCCGCACGCGCGCCAGCGTCTCCTGCATCTCCCGAGACAAGCCGCTGATTCCCGCGTACTCAAAATTCGCAGGAATAACCCGCTGCTCCGCCTTCTTGAGCTTGTCAATTGCCTTGCGCTGTTGATCCAGATACCCCGCGTACTTGATCTCCGTCTCCACCGACTTGAGCTCATTGCGAACCCTGGCATTCACGGGAGCCGCAAAGAACCCCAACTCGCCATCGTCCTGCCCCCATTCCAGTCGCAATACCGGCAACAGCGTCTCCAGGCTGATCTCCGGCCGCTTGAGCAATTGGGCATAGCTTTGACCCGCGACATTTCCCAGCGCCGAAGCCACCTCCGGCAGCACAGCGCTCAGGCGCTCGAGGTTTACCTTACGCGTGGCCAGCAGTTTCTCCAGCGCCACCGCGCGCGCCTGCTTCTGCTCGTACTCCTGCCATGCGTCGCTGCTGATCAGTCCCAGCTTATGTCCATACGGAGTCAGCCGGCGATCCGCATTATCGATGCGCAAGTGCAAACGGAACTCAGCCCGCGAAGTAAACATGCGATACGGCTCGTTCGTGCCCTTGCTGATCAGGTCGTCGATCAGAATGCCCGTATAAGCCTCGGTGCGGTCGAGCGTGAAAGGCGCCTCTCCGCGCACCAGCAGCGCCGCATTAATACCCGCCATCAGGCCCTGGCACGCCGCCTCCTCATAGCCGGAAGTGCCATTGATCTGTCCCGCAAGATAAAGCCGCGCAATCTGCTTCACCGCCAGGCTGCGATCGAGCTCAGTAGGATCGATAGCGTCATATTCAATGGCATATCCAGGGCGGAGCATCTCCGCATTCTCAAGGCCAGGTATCGACCGCACCACCTCATACTGCACTTCCATCGGCAGCGAGGTCGACATGCCGTTGACGTAAACCTCGTTCGTATCCAGCCCTTCCGGCTCGAGGAAGAACTGATGCTGCTCCTTGTCTGGAAAGCGCACCACCTTATCTTCAATCGAAGGGCAATACCGCGGCCCGACAGCCGTGATCTGTCCCGAATACATGGGCGAGCGGCCAACGTTCTCGCGAATAATGCGCAACGTCTCTGGCGTCGTGTAAGCGATGTGGCAGGAGATCTGCTTCTGCGGCAACTCCACCGTGCGAAAGCTGAATGGGGTCGGGTCTACATCCCCTGGCTGCTCCGCGAAGCGGCTCCAATCGATGCTGCGGCCATCCAGCCGCGGGGGCGTGCCCGTCTTGAGCCGGCATCCGCGCAGGCCCAGCCTCTTCAACGCCTCGCCCAACAGCACACTGGGTGGTTCGCCGCTGCGTCCAGCCGGGTAGCGCTCTTCTCCGCAGTGAATCAGTCCGTTGAGGAAGGTGCCCGTGGTGATGACCACTGCTCCCGCTAGCACCGTACGCCCATCGCGCAACCGCACCCCGCGAAGCGTCCGCGGACCTCCCTCCGGCTCATCGAGCACCAGGTCCACCACCTCCGCCTGTTTGATATGCAGATTTGCCTGCGACTCCAGCACCTGCCGCATCTTCACCCGGTACTGCCGCTTGTCGCACTGTGCTCGCGGAGACCATAC
>CAVUQE010000024.1:0-98370 GCA_963743365.1 uncultured Acidobacteriaceae bacterium | reverse complement strand
CCGCCGGCCCGCGGGAAGTATTTAGCAAGCGGAATTGGATCCCCACCGCATCCGCCACCTCGCCCATAATGCCGCCCAGCGCATCCACCTCCCGCACCAGGTGCCCCTTGGCGATGCCCCCAATGGCGGGATTGCACGACATTTGCGCAATCAGGTCCAAATTGAAACTGAACAGCGCCGTCCGCAGGCCCATCCGGGCAGCGGCCATCGCCGCTTCACACCCCGCATGCCCCGCACCCACAACTACAATGTCGTATTGTTCCGTAAATGCCATAACCCTTCTATTCTAGAACTTTGGCAGGAGATGGTATGGGAGACACAAGGATTGCTTTATTAGGGCTTGGACTGATGGGTTCAGGCATGGCGGCCCGCCTGCTCGACGCAGGCTACCCACTCAGCGTCTGGAATCGAACCCCAGACAAGGCAAAAGCGCTGGCGGATCGCGGAGCCAAGGTGGCCAAATCTCCCCGCGAGGCCGCAGCCGCCGCAGACGTGGTCATCAGCATGCTGTCCGATGTCGTCGTTTGCCGCGACGTGTGGTTGGGCCGCGGCGAGGCCATTCTGGGCGCCGCGCCGGGAACCATCCTGGTAGAGTCCAGCACCGTGACGGTGGAATGGATTGAGGAACTTGACCGGGCGGCCAAGGAGCACAGCTGTGCGCTGGTGGATGCCCCCGTCACTGGAAGCAGAGTCCAGGCCGAAACCGGGCAATTGCTCTTCCTGGCCGGAGGTTCTGCTGATCCCGTGAACAAGATCACTCCTATCCTCAAGGCCATGGGTCGCGACGTGGTCCACGTGGGCCCGGTGGGCAGCGGTGCTCGCCTCAAGCTGATCAACAACTTCCTTTCCGGCTCCCAAGTAGCGGCCCTGGCGGAGGCCCTCTCGCTCATCGAACGCAGTGGCCTGGACCGCGAGAAGGCGCTCGGCGTGCTCACTGAGGGCGCCCCCGGCAGCCCCTTGGTCAAGCTGCTCAGCGGGCGCATGACCGCTCGCCAATACGAGCCCCATTTCCTCCTACGCCTCATGACCAAGGATCTTCGCTATGCGGTCAGCGAGGCCGAAAATCACGCCCTCGATCTTGATATGGGGCGGGCAGCGCTACGCGTCTTCGAGCACGCAATCACCGCCGGCCAGGGAGATGAAGATATGTCCGCGGTAGTGGAGCAGTTCCGCATGCAGGAACAGACAGCCAGGTGAAGAGGATACTCAGCAAACTCTACGCGCGATGGATGTACCGCTGGGAAACCGCCCTCACTACCCGTGACACCAACCGCATCGTCCGGCCGGTGGAGTGGGGTTTTGAGTGGCTGCAGGATTTCGCTCAGTCCCTCGGATTCGGCGTACCAACCCATCCTCCGGGGGATGATGCCGCCGCTGAGCGAGCCATGCTGCAGTTGAACGACTTCATCCTGCGTCATCGCACCGAGTTTTTCGCCTACCAGGCGCCCGCTGATTTCGTACTCGAGGAACGTCATCCGCAGTTGTTTCCCACCAACGTCCGTCCCCGAACCCTGCAGCAGGACGCCAAGTTTCGCCGGCGGGCGGCAGCGGGGCAGTTGCCCAAGGCGCAATTTCTGCGCTTTACCTCGCCCGTGCGCACCCCCTATCCGGAAAATGATCGTGTCAACGCTCGCTGGTTTCCGGCTCCTCTCGAAAAGCAGGCCGGCAAGCCCAAACAGGCCATCATCGTCATGCCGCAGTGGAATGCCGACGCTTTCAGCCACAACGCGCTCTGCTCCCTCTTCAACCGTTTTGGCATATCCGCGTTGCGCCTTAGCAAGCCTTATCACGACATCCGCCGCCCAGCGGAGTTGGAGCGAGCCGACTATGCCGTCAGCGCCAATGTCGGCCGCACCATCTCTTCTTGCCGCCAGGCTGTCATCGACATTCGCTGCTGCATCGACTGGCTTCAGCAACAGGGCTATGAGCAGTTCGGCATCCTGGGCACCAGTCTCGGCTCCTGTTACGCCTTTCTTGCCGCTGCGCTCGACAGCCGTGTGCGTGTAAGCGCCTTCAACCACGCCTCCATGTCCTTCGGCGATGTGGTTTGGACGGGGCAGAGCACCCGTCACATCCGCGCCGCCTTCGAGGGCATTTCCATGAATCAGCAGCGCCTGCGCGACGTCTGGGCTGCCATCAGCCCGTCGTATTACATGGACCAATTCGCCGCTCACCCTAAAAAAGTTCTGCTCATTCACGCCACGTACGATCTAACCTTTCTCCGCGAATACTCGCTCCAGGTGATCGACAATTTCCGCCGCCGCGGAATTGATTTCGTCTCCAAGGTCTTGCCCTGCGGCCACTACACCACCGGCGAAACTCCCTACAAATTTATGGACGGCTGGTACATCGGCTCCTTTATCTACTTAGCTTTCAAGCACTTAGCAACGATTCCAGCCCTGCCCACGCCAGAGACCGAACTAATTGCCCGCTAGCTTACCAAAGTAATCAAAGGTAACTTAAGGCGCTTATGGCGCTTTTAGCGCTCAATTATTTGGACTCCCGCTGACAAATGGTGGGTGCCCCATTCAAGCCGTATTTTGGCTTGAGTGGGATAAGTCCTCTTGAGGTGCAACTCTTCGTTTGACACGCCGCCGAGGGGGAATAACAGCCTCCGGGGCAATTGTTGCGACTAAGCGTATCCGGATTTCCACCCACAGAACCCCACCCGCAATAGTCTAGAATCGCAACATGTCTGACCGTATGCGTCGTACGCTTGCCGAGGCCGACCCAGAGATCGCCGCGGCTGTCGATCACGAAATCCGCCGCCAGCACGAAGGCCTGGAGATGATCGCTTCGGAAAATTTTGTAAGCGAAGCTGTGTTGGAAGCGTCTGGGTCTGTCTTCACCAACAAATACGCCGAAGGCTATCCCGGCAAGCGCTATTACGGCGGCTGCGAATACGCCGATGTCGTCGAAAACCTGGCGCGCGATCGCGCCAAGCAGTTATTCAGCGCCGAGCACGTCAACGTGCAGCCTCATTCCGGTTCCCAGGCGAATGCTGCGGCCTACATGGCGGTCATCAACCCCGGCGACACCATCATGGGGCTTGATCTGGCGCATGGCGGCCATCTGACTCACGGCCACAAGCTCAGCTTCTCCGGCAAGCTCTACCGCGTTGTGTTTTATGGCGTAGATAAAGAGACAGAGCGGATCGACTACGACCTCCTCGAAGCCGCTGCTGAGCGTGAAAAGCCAAAGCTCATCATCGGCGGAGGCAGTGCTTATCCCCGCATCATCGACTTTGCCCGCATGCGCCAGATTGCGGATAAGGTGGGAGCATTGCTGCTGATCGATATGGCCCATTTCGCCGGCCTGGTCGCTGGCGGCGTTCATCCTTCTCCGGTACCCCACGCCCACCTGGTCACCACCACCACGCACAAGACGTTGCGTGGTCCTCGTGCCGGCATGATTCTCTGCCAACAGCAATTCGCCGCCGCAGTTGATAGAAGTGTCTTCCCTGGCCAGCAGGGTGGCCCCCTGGTCCATGTCATCGCCGCCAAAGCCGTCGCCTTTCGCGAGGCATTGGAGCCGGGATTCAAGCAATATGCGCAGCAAGTGGTGCTAAATGCGAAAGCCTTAGCCGAGACCCTGATGGCCGAAGGCTATCGCGTAATTTCCGGTGGAACCGATACGCACTTGATGCTGGTGGATGTTTTCTCCCATGGCATTCTGGGTAGCGAAGCCGAAAACGCGCTGCATGAAGCGGGCATCACCGTGAACAAGAACGCCATCCCTTACGACGCCAATCCGCCGCTCAAGCCCAGCGGCATCCGCATCGGCAGTCCAGCCCTTACCACGCGTGGCATGCGCGAACCCGAGATGCGGACCATCGCCAAGTGGATCACCGAGGCCTTAGATCAGCGCAATGACCCGCAGGCCCTGCGTCTCATACGAGGTCAAGTATTGGAGCTGGTCGAGAGCTTCCCGCTTTATGGCTGGCTACGTGTACCCGAAACCGTGGCCGCCGACTACGGTCCGTAGGCTTTGGGAAATCATCCCCTTCAGCCTCGGAGAGGCCTGCAATTCTTTCGGCCGCTAGGCAATTCCCGCTGGAAGCGCCGCCCTACCCTTGTCATCCCGCCTGCCCCGGCGCGCCGTGGGAGCGCAGCCGAGGGACCTGCGGTTCTCTTAGCTAAGCATCCAAGGCTGAAGTAAACGCGATCTCATCCCCTGAACACTTTCCCAACCGAGAACGACGGGTGGGCGGGTACAAACTCGCTCGTTTTTCGCGAGATGTGGGATGCCACCGCCCTAAACCGGCAACTCTCTCGCCCTATTCAACTCCCAAGCACAACAGACCGAATCTCAATCAACTTCGGCAACACATCCCCCAACTCCACTGCCGGGGCGCCCCACAACCCAAAAGCAAAATAAACCTTGCGATAAAGCTGGTAGAGCTCCTCATACACGCGCACAGCCTTACCCTCCGGCTGATACGTCTGGTAAGGCAGGCACATCTTCTCCTGCGCCTCTTCCACCGACTGGAAAGCACCAGCCGCCAGCAGCGCGAAGATCCCGGAGCCCAGGCTGGTAGGAATCCCATCCGGAACCAACACTGGTTTACCCAGCACATTGGCATACACCTGGTTGAGCACAGGATTGTTTTGCGGCACGCCGCCCCCATTGATAACGCGATCCACCGGCACTCCGTATTCCGCCAGTCTCTCGAGGATAATGCGCGTGTGAAAAGCAGTCCCCTCGATCGCTGCGAACAATTCATCCTGGGCGGTATTGACCAGGTTCCAGCCCAGCGTGATGCCGCCCAGTTCCGGGTTGACCAGGATCGTGCGGTCGCCATTGTCCCAGCTCAGCCGCAGCAAGCCGGTTTGTCCGGGCCGATAATTTTCTAATCCGCGGCTCAACTCCGCGACCTTTACATTCGCTCGCCGGGCGATCGCTTCGAAAATGTCTCCTGTGGCCGAGAGCCCGGCCTCGATGCCGGTATAGCCCGGATCCACGCTACCGGGAACCACCCCGCAGACACCCGGAATCAGCGTGGTCTTCTGCTGCATGGCGATGATGCAAGTCGAGGTACCGACTACATTGACTACATCGCCCTCCCTGCATCCCGCGCCGATGGCATCCCAGTGGGCATCGAAGGCGCCCACTGGAATAGGAATACCCGCTCGCAAACCCATCTTCTCCGCCCATGCGGGCGATAGATGACCAGCAAGTGCATTCGAAGTGTGATATTCGCCACCAAGCTTGTTGCGAATGCCGTCCAACAGCGGATCTACCTTGGACAGAAACTCCTGCGATGGCAGCCCGTCCCACTTGGGGTTCCACATCCACTTGTGGCCCATGGCGCAGATGCTGCGCTTCACCAGCTTGGGGTCGGTAATGCCGCAGAGAGTCGCCGCCACCATGTCGCAGTGTTCGAAGGCGCTCGCCAGCTGACCGCGCTTCTCCGGGTTGTGGCGCAGCCAATGCAGCAGCTTGGCGAATCCCCACTCATGCGAGTAGACCCCTCCACACCATTCGATCGCTTCCAGATGCTCGGCGTGGGCGAGTTGGGTAATCTGTTGCGCCTCGCCCTTGGCGCGATGGTCGCACCACAGGTAATAGTCATCCAGCGGCTGCATGCCGGCGTCGACCGGGACCACGCTCGAGCCGGTGGTATCGAGCGCTACCGCCTCGACCTGCTCGCCCGGGATGCCGGCTTTGGCCAGCGCGGCGCGCATGGCGCTGACCAGCCCCTCCATCTGATCCTGCATGAGATTGGGTGGCGAAATCCGGGTCTTCCCGCTTCCGTTTAAGCGGGTAGTTGGCCGACGCCGTGGCCAAACCGCCCTTCTCCGTTCGGGCGCTGTCAAACAACGTAACCCGAACGCTCAGTGTGCCGAAATCAACGCCTGCAACAATCGCCACCGTTAAGCCTGCTCCGCGTCGTGGTTGTACATGCTCCAGCCCAGGTAGCGTGTGGCTGCCTCGTGCACCGCACTGCCCACCTGTGAGAAATTAGCCGCGACATGGTGCTCGAAGCCCTGCTCACAGATCAGCCGCAGCAACTTCTGCAATCGTGGAATCTTGGCCACGCCGGCGCCGCCGAATGTCTCCAGCGGATCATTGGTAAACTCCCCCTGGCCCACGTATCCTCGGATCTTGCCGTGGAAATCATCGGTGGAGAAGCGCACGTAAGTCATGGCCCCTGCCTTAACCCGGCCAACGCAAGTGCCGAAGGTATTCTCCTTGCCCACCGTGCCCGCGATGATCGCCTGGAAGTCCATGACGACGTCCTTGAAAAAGTGCTTGGGCAGGTTGGAGCAGTGGAAGCACACGCACTTGTCGGGATCGGAACCGTAATTATTATTCCAATCCAGCAGCGCGCTCGGAGTCTCCGAAGCCAGGGCCAGGGCGTGCATGCTGATGGTCCCGCAAATGTCCACTTCGCAGGCGCTAGGGAAGAGGTTATCGCTCATCATGCTCATCACCGTGCAGGGCACCACGCCGAAGTATTCTTCGAGCGATGTCCAGCACTGAATCGCGCTCACCGTGCAATACGTCTGCTGCATCCACTGCTCGATGACCACGCCCAGTTTGCTCATCTTGATCAGCGCGGCGATCGGGATATTGTTCGTCGACACATACTTTTGAATCGCCGCCAGCTTGGTCTGCACCGCGTCGTCGTTATCCTTGAGCCGCTCGATGCGGCCCAGGACTTCCGAAAGATCGAGCGTATCCACCGAAATCCCGCTCCGCTCCAGCAGTTTCTCGCTGTAGCGAACCGTGTTGAACGCCGCCGGACGCGCGCCGATGGCGCCCACGCGCAAATTGGTAAAGCCGCGTACCACCCGGCACACCGAGGAGAACCAGGCCAGGTCCTTGCGAAACTCATCGGAGTCAGGCTGTACCGTATGCAGCGCCGTGAGCGAGTAGGGAATTCCGTACTGCATCATGTTGTTGCAGGCTGACATCTTGCCGCAAAAGCTGTCCCGGCGGTGAGAGATCTTCATGTCCGCTGCCCGGTCCGGAGTCGCCTGCACCAGCACCGGAACCTTCAGCGTAGAGAGGCGCAAGGCATCGACGATCCCGCGCTCTTCGCCAAAGTTGGGAAGTGTAACAATGACGCCATCAATCTCATCGCGATGCTTGCGGAAGAGATCGCCGCATAGCCGTGCCTCCGTCGGGGTCTCGACGGCCCCGAACTTCGACTCTTCCGGAGTCAGACGCAATGGTGCGGATGCCATCCGCTGCCAGCACTCTCAGAATCTCTTCGCGGCCCGTCTTCGCCAGCTGATCGGGAAAAAAGCCGCGGTTGCCTACAATCACGCCGAACGTCATCTGTTTCGCCATTGTTATTTCCTTCGCTTGTTAACCGTGTGCTTGGGGCGAAAGCCGATGGTATAACCCAGGCCGGCGACCGTGAGCAGCCCGCCCCACCAGATCGGTGCATGAAGGTTGTTCAGCACCGGGCGGATTGGGCAGCGGGTGACTGAGTTCCCAGATGCCAGTGCTCAATGATCACCACGCCATAGGCCAGCAGCAGTACGCCTGCAAACCACCAGATAGAAAAGGACTCTCGCATCGGCCCGGCTCCTTACCAGAAAATGATGTTGAGGAAGATGAAGACCACAGCCACTGCCCCCGCCCATACAATCGGACGCTGGTACCAATGGTCGTCGTGTTCCTTGGGAAGTACGGAAGCGCCGTAAACCAGCCCTTCCAGTTCCGCTACCGGTCGGGGTTTGGTCATGTAGCTGACCACCACCGTAACCAGCACGCAGACCAGCCACGCCCAAAGAGCGCGATAAACATTCTCCGCCATGTCTTTCGCGTCGGGGGAAAGCGCCACGTAGCGCAAGGCATGCGGATCGTGCTGCACCCACAGCCAAAGGCTGATGGACGTCACGGTACCGGCCAGCAATCCCCAGAATCCGGCCTCTTTGGTCGCGCGTTTCCACAGCATGCCCAGGATCACGGTTCCGAAGAGCGGCGCGATAAAGAAGCTGAACAGTTGTTGCACGTAATCCATGATGCTGGCTGCATGCTGCACCAGGTACGCCGTGCCCACGGAGACCAGCACGCCGATCAGGGTGCTCCAGCGGCCCATGGCTACATAGTGCCGATCGGTAGCCTTCTTGTTCAGAAAGGCTCCATAGATGTCATAGGTCCATACGGTCGAAAATGCGCTGACATTGCCCGCCATTCCAGACATGAAGCCGGCGATCAAAGCCGTTACGCCCAACCCCAACAGCCCGGGCCCGCAGTAACGCACCAGCATCAGGGGAAGAACCTCGTTGAAGCTGTGCTGGCCGGTCTTGACCGCGATGTCCTGCGCGACCAGGTGAAAGGGAAGCACGGAAAGGGCCAGCAGGCCAGGCAGGATCACGATGAACGGCACGGCCATCTTAAACGCCGCGCCGATCACCGGAGCCATCCTGGCGGAACGTATGCTATCGGCGGAGAGCACTCGCTGTACGACCAGAAAATCCGTCGTCCAGTAGCCGAAGCTGACCACGAAGCCCAACCCGAAGACGATCCCGAACCAGTTCACCCCCATGGGATTGGTGTTGAAGTGGCCCAGCGTTGACCACAGGTGCACATAGTCGGAACGGCCCAGGTTGGTCGCAATCTGCTGCCGCAGATTGCTCCAGCCACCCACCTCGATCAGGCCCAGAATCGGTACCAGCAAGGCGCCCGCCCAGATCAGCAGGAACTGGAGAATCTCGTTGTAGATCGCCGACTTCAGCCCGCCCAGCGCAACATACACCGCCACCGTGACCGAGGAAACCCAGATGCTGAAGTTCAGGTCCCAGCCCAGAACCACCTTCATCACAATGGCCATCGAATACATATTGATGCCGCTCATGAGGATGGTCATGAATGCGAAGCTGACCGCGGAGAGGGCTCGTGCCCCGTCGCCGTAACGAAGCTTTAGATATCCAGGCACGGAGTGGGTCTTCGAGATGTAGTAGAACGGCATCATCACGATGCCCAGAAAGAGCATCGCCGGAATAGCGCCGATCCAGTACCAGTGCATGGCCAGGATTCCATACTGGTAGGTAGATCCGGCCCAGCCCATCAGCTCCAGCGATCCCAGGTTGGCGGAAACGAAGCTCAGCCCGGCAATCCAGGCCGTCATCTCCCGGCCGGCCATAAAGAACTCTTCGCTGGTGTTGGAGGATCCCCGGAGATAAAAGCCGATGAAGACCACAATCGCGAAGTAGATCGCGATCACCAGGACGTCGATCCAGTTCAGGCGCGCAAGCTGGGTAGGGGCTGCCAAACCCAGAGTTGTTACCAGAGTTGTCACCATAGGTCAGCGTGTCCTGCTCGTCGCATCATTTCTCCTGTCCATAGGTTGCGTTGGCGCCGTGCTTGCGAAAATAATGCCGATCCAGCAGCGCCTGGGAAACCCCCTTACAGCTTTGCCGCAGAGTAGCTGTAAAGTACGCCATCCGGGCGACCGTTTCCAGAACAGCCGCGTGGTGGGCCGCATCGAGCGGCGTCTTCCCCCAGCAGAACGGCGCGTGGCCGGCCACCAGCACTGCCGGAATGGCATGCGGATCGAGACCCTGAAAGCGCCGGCTAATCGCGATCCCGGTATTGAGCACGTAATCTCCGCCAATCTCCTCTGCCGTCAACTCCTCGGTCACCGGAACCGGGCCGTAAAAGTAGTCCGCGTGGGTGGTGCCGTAGGCTGGAATCTCGAGCCCCGCCTGGGCCCACGCCGTGGCATACTCCGAGTGTGTATGGACCACACCACCGATATCAGGAAACTCTTTGTAAAGTAGAAGATGCGTCGCCAGATCAGAAGACGGGCGAAGTCTCCCGTCGACTACTTTGCCGTCCATGTCCGTGACCACCATGTCTGTTGCTGCCAGCGCCGTGTAGTCGACTCCGCTGGGCTTGATGACCACCAGCCCCCGTTGGCGGTCGATGCCGCTGGCATTCCCGAAGGTGAAGAGAACCAGTCCTCGGCGAACCAGTTCCAGGTTGGCCTCGAGCACCTGCTCCTTCAAGGTGTCCAGGGTATTTATGTCGGTAGCTTTCGGCATAGGGAACAAAATAACAGACGATGCAAACGTTTACTCGCGCTCTGACCTTAGGAGAATCAGGCACACACAGTCAAGCGCTAGCTCCGGGGCTGGAGCCCCAGGAGCTTCAATTAGCCTTAGAACCACATGGTTAAGAAGTGGGAAGGGTTACCGTGGCGTTTGCCCATATCGCCCGGACAGCCTTGCCGAAGGCGCTGTATTCCTTGATTCCATTCGAACAGAGCTCGATTACCACCCAACGATCGTCCAGGATCTTGGTCTTGGAGGCGTAGGCAGTCCGCCAGCGTTCGAATTCCGGTCCGGAGTTCTGGCGGAGATAGCGCCACATTTCTCCGTCAGCCTTACCGCCGGAAGCGCTGGCCACCAGCACCGGTTCGTGATCCGGCATTCCGTGCTGCACTGCGTGTGCCGCCATGGCTCCTCCACGGATCATGCGCGTAATTTCAAGCTCGGCTTCCAGAAGCGTCCGGGCGATCACATTCGCCTGAACGTCTTGCCCGACATATGCCCGGCAGAAGTAGCCGAAGTGCGGTTCCATTGAATCACCTCTGATAAGCTACGCGATCCAGTCCTCCAGGAGAAGAAGGAAAGAAACGCAGAGGTTACGTTTGGTCATTGCCCTCGTGCGGCTCTAGCGTTTCTACTGCTGTTGCTGTTGCATTTGCTGCAGATGCAGCAACTGCGCGGCGGGCGCTGGAGGCTCCTGGGCTCGTTCCACCAGGATGGACCAGTCTTCCGGGACCGGCATATCGCGGTCTAAGGGTGGCAAATCAACGTATTTCGATACTTTGACTGCCACGTAAAGCTCGCTCTCCTTGCTGCCGCGATAAGTGCCACGGGTCGGCGGCACATCCGCGTAATCCCTTCCCAGCGCAGTGCGTATGTACCGGTTCTGCGCCAGCAAATTATTCGTTGGATCAAAACCTACCCAGCCCACCTGGGGCAAAAAGGCCTCTACCCAGGCGTGGGTCGCGTCCTTCGTGGAGCGATCGGCATTCTCCTCGCCATGATAGAGATAGCCGCTCACGTACCGGCAAGGAATGCCCACGTGCCGTACCAACGCAATCATGGTGTGAGCAAAATCTTGGCATACCCCCTTTCTCGATGCGAGCGCCTCGTCGATGGGGGAGTTCACGTGCGTGCTGCGGGAGTCATAATCAAACCAGTGATACAAAGAGGCATTTAACTGCCGCAACAGCACCAGGGGGTCGTCCCGGCGGCGCACATCCAATAGCTTCGCCAGATCGAGCAGGGCGGGCGAGGGCTTGGCGAACTCACTCGGCAGCAACATCTCCGAAAAGTCCCCCAGCGCGACCAGAGAATCCAGTTCGTCCCAGGCTCCGGGGCGGAGCAAGTGCGGAATCTCGGGAAGCGGCTGCTGCTCCACCAGGGCTTCGGCGACCATCACCAATTGCGAGTGTTCTCCAGGGATATCGAAGTGATGGACGTTGTTGCCCAGATGATCACGATAAGAGAAAACGCGGCAACGGGGGCTTACCGACAGGGAGAACGAGAGGCAGCGTTGATTGTTATCGCTGCGCGGGTGCATGCGCGCCTCCATGAGGCTTTCGCTGACCTGGTCTTGGTACAGGAATTTCGTCAGATGCCGTATTAGATAAAAATCCATCGCCTGTCGAACTCCTTCCTTGCCAAAATCCACTACAGCGCGAGAGCGGCTTCCACTGAATATTGAATATAGAAACGGTAGATCAGCTCGTGCGTCTTCCGGCACTGTTGCAGGATGTTGTGCAGGTACGCCCCGGCGTCCTGCGCGAGAATGTCGGAAACGTCGACGAAGCTTAGCGAGGCCTGCAGTTTACCGGAAACCCTGGACAGGTCATCCACTGGCATCCTTCCGCTGGATGCGCGCACGGCGACCAGCGCCTGACGCAGGCAATCAACCGAATATCTGAGAGAGTGCGGAAATTGCGGGTTCAACAATAGAAATTCCAGAATCCAGTCGGCGGAAAGATCCGCCGTGTACACCTTGCAGTAGGCTTCGAATGCCGTGCAGCAACGTAGCAACCCTACCCATTCCTGGTAATGGCTTCCTTCTGCCGCCGCTTCCGATGTACTGAGAATTTCCGGTTGGTAAAGTGCGAGTAGATTCGCTATCGACGATGCCCGCTCCAGGTAGCGGCCCAATTGAATAAACTGCCACTCCTCGCCATGACTCATGGTGGTATCGCTGACTCCCTGGAAAAGGTGGACTCCGTCGATCACCGCGGGAAGAAAATCAGCCAGCCGGGTATTTAGTCCATACTCTGATTGTGGTTGGATCACCCAGTGGTACATGCGGTTCAATTGCTGCCACTGCTCAGAGCTGATCTCGTCGCGCACCTGGCGCGCATTTTCCCGTGCTTCGATCAGGCAGGATGTCACCGATGCGGGAACCTCCGCGTCGAAGGTCAGCGTATGGACAAGTTGGTAGTAGTCATTGTTCCAACTAACGCCCTGCGGGTTTCCCAGGGCGGCCAGGACCCGCTTCCATCTTCCCTCCGCGCTGGTGCTGGACTTGTCCAGCATGAGACCCATATTCACGTCGAGCATGCGCACCGTATGCTCAGCCCGCTCCAGATAGCGGCTCATCCAATAAAGACTGTCTGCTACGCGAGAAAGCATATGTCCCCTGCGTTAGTCGGTTAAAACCCAGGTATCTTTACTGCCCCCGCCCTGCGACGAGTTCACCACCAGCGAACCCCTTCGCAAGGCCACGCGTGTGAGCCCTCCGGGAACAATGCGCACTTTATCGCCGTACAGGATATAAGGCCGCAGGTCCACATGCCGGGGTTCAATGCCGTTCTCCGTCAAACAGCCGGCACGGGAGAAGTCGAGCGTAGGCTGGGCAATGTAATTACGTGGGTTGGCTTCTATCATGCGCTTGAACTCTTCCCGCTGTTCCGCAGTGCTGTGGGGCCCGATCAGCATTCCATAGCCGCCCGACTCCCCGACCGCCTTGACGACCAGCTTGTCGAGATTCTCGCAGCAGTACCTGCGCTGTTTGGGGTCGGTCATGAGATAGGTTTCAACGTTATTAAGGATCGGCTCTTCGCCCAGGTAGTAGCGGATAATCGCGGGCACGTAGGCGTAGACCGCCTTGTCGTCGGCGATACCGGTGCCGAATGCATTGGCCAAAGTTACATTGCCGGCGCGGTAGGCATTGAATAGGCCGGCGACGCCGAGGATGGAGTCGGAGCGAAAGGCCAGCGGATCGATAAAGTCGTCGTCCACCCTGCGGTAGATCACATCCACGCGTTTCAGGCCCGCGGTGGTGCGCATGTAGACCACGTTGTCGTGGATGACCAGGTCGCGCCCTTCCACCAGTTCTATGCCCATCTGCCGGGCAAGGTAGGTGTGCTCGAAATATGCCGAGTTGTAGACGCCCGGGGTTAGCAGCACAATCGAGGGATCGTGGCGCCCCTCCGGAGCCAGCGAGCGCAGCGTGCTCAACAATAGCTGAGTGTAGTGTTCGATAGGCTGCACGCCGTAATCGCGAAACAGTTGGGGAAACGTCCGCTTCATCACCCTGCGGCTGGTCAGCATGTAGGAGACGCCGCTGGGTACCCTGAGATTGTCTTCCAGCACTACAAATTCGCCGTTGCTCAGGCGAAGAAGATCTGTGCCCGTCACGGTGATATAAACATTCCGCGGAACCTGCAGGCCGCGCATCTCTCTGCGAAACTGGCGGCAGCTATAGACGATCTCGCGCGGCACATGGCCGTCGTTGAGAATCTTGCCCTCGTTGTAAACATCGTGCAGAAACAGGTTTAGCGCGGTGATGCGCTGGGTGAGGCCTTTTTCGATGTGTTGCCATTCTGCGCCGGTGATGATGCGTGGCAGCAAGTCATAAGGGAAAATTCTTTCCGTTCCTTCTCCGTGCCCATATACGTTGAAGGTGATGCCCTGGGTGAGGAAAGACAGGTCGACCGAGCGCTTGCGGCGCGCGATCTCCTCCGGCGGAAGGTTGAGGAATGTCTCCAATGCGGCTGCGTAATGCGGTCTTACCAGGCCATCCTCGGAGAACATCTCGTCGTAGGTGTTGTCGAGGACATAGTCCTTCAGCAGCGGATTGGCAAACGTGCTGGGGCGGGCTAGTTCCATTTGGCCATCCTGGCTCACTGCTTGAATCCTGACGTGGCTTCGGTTGGGACCTCGTCGCTGATCACATTGAATTGGGTGAGGTTTGCGATTCCGAACGAGGTAGTGATCGCCACATCGGAAGCATCCCGTCCCACGGCCATCAGCACCCGCCCAATGCGCGGATGATTATGCCGTGCATCCACCGTCCACCAGCGGTGGTCCAAATACACCTCGAACCAGGCGCTGAAATCCATGGGCGTAAAGGTAGGCGGTATACCAATATCCCCCAGGTATCCGGTCACATAACGCGCCGGTATGTTGAGGGCGCGGCAGAAGGTCACCGCCAGGTGCTGAAAGTCGCGGCATACTCCAACACGCTCCGTAAACACGTCGAGCGCAGTCTTGGTAGAACGGGCGTGCTGATAGCCAAAAGCCACCTTGGAATAGACCCAATCGCAGATGGCGCGGACCCGGCCCCAACCTGGAGCCATATCGCCAAACAATTCCACCGCAATGTTGGAGAGGCGATCGACCTCACAATAGCGGCTGTTGAGCAGGTAGATCAGGGTTTCGTTGGGCAGATCCGACACCGGATGCTCGGTTGCATCCAACGGAGAAGGGTCCTCCAGACCGGAGTCTTCAATCAGGGTGGAGCCGGTCAGTTGGATATGCCCGGCGGGGGCTACAAACCTCGAGCAGCGATTGCCGAAGGTGTCGATATAGTTGGTGATGGGCACGGCCGGATCGAGCTTCAACTCGTCGGGCTCGAGCAGGTCTGCCTGCCGCGAAGGATGCACATGGAGCATCGCGACGATGGTAACGGGAGCCGGAATGTTGAAACCGATGTCATAACCTAAGCGAATAAGCATTGCACTCCCTCGATCGAGCCCTGAAGAGCGAATCGCCCAGGGTCACCCCCGGGCAAGTTCGACAGGAACGACAAGGTCCTTGTCGCAAAAATTATGATGCTAAAAAACTCTCAAACAATCAGGATCGGTTCCTACCTGTTTCTATGGTTATACCGCGTTCCCGGAAAATGCTCTAGCATTCAGGCTGGAGAGCAAGAATGACCTATTGTTTGGGCATCATGACCCATGACGGCCTCGTGATGGCGTCCGACTCCCGAGCCAACGCCGGCTTCGACCAGGTGAACGTCTGCCAAAAGATGCATACGTTTCTCCAGCCGGGAGAGCGCGCTTTTGTCATCCTGACCAGTGGAAACCTGTCTCTGACCCAGTCGGTAGTCACCCTTTTGCGCAACGATTTCGACTCCGGAGAGGGCTTGGCGAAGGCCGAATCCATGTATGCGGCAGCCCGCATTGTAGGGGACTGCGTTCGCCGGGTTTCGGATATGGATCGCGCCGCGCTGGAGAAGGACGACTTCAAGTTCAACATTCATCTCCTTTTGGGGGGCCAGGTCAAAGGAGAGAAGCCCAACCTCTTCCTGATATACCCCCAGGGAAATCCCCTGAGCGCGACCGAGGATTCGCCCTATTTGCAGATTGGCGAAGTGAAATATGGACGGCCGATCCTGGACCGTGGCATCGAATTTCGTTCCACCAGTCTGGAAGTCGCGGGAACCTACGCTCTGTTGTCGCTGGATGCCGCTATGCGTTCGAATGTAACGGTGGGACCCCCGTTGGAAGTCCTGCTATACCAGAACGACAAGCTGGAGTTCGATCGCTATCGGCGCTTCAAGGCCGATGATCCTGAACTGGACCTGATGCATGCCTGCTGGGAGCAGACGTTGCGTCGCGCCGTCGAGGAGCTACCCACGCTTCATTTCGCCGCCCTGAAGTCCAGCGCGTCGGTTTGAACTGGGCACGGCTTTATAAAACCCGCCGCGGAAACTCCCCCGCCGACGGCCATGGTATTAGGTATTACACGTGGCGGAAGCTCCCTCAACGAAGGGCACGGCTCAACAGGTCGCGGAAAAGCTCATGCTTTGTATCAGGGCACGACTTTAGTCGGGCCGTAAACGCGCCCTCAAGAGGGCTAAAGAGTCTGCGTGAGAACAAAAGACCCGCAGATTCCTCCATCGCCAAGGCCCAGAGGGCCGACCGCCAAACGTCAGCCCAGCCCGTAAGGGCTGGGATAGTATCCATGCGATGACGAGCACCGTAGGTGCGGCACCCGTCTCGTCCGATCATATTCAGGATCGCTGAGTACGCATGGTGCCGCGCCGATGGCGCTCAGGAATCTCCTCTGGATCGAAACCCAGCCCTTACGGGCTGGGCTGACGTTTGGCGGTCGGCCCTCTGGGCCTTGGCGATCGGAGGAATCTGCCGTTTCTCCTGGTTCTCACGCAGGGGCTAAAGAGTCTGCATGAAAAACTGGCGAAAGGATCCGTACGAAGGACACGGGTTCAGCCGTGCCGAAGAGGCCATGCTTTCTGATCGGC
The DNA here is from genome assembly GCA_963743365.1 of uncultured Acidobacteriaceae bacterium. Taxonomy (GTDB): domain Bacteria; phylum Acidobacteriota; class Terriglobia; order Terriglobales; family Acidobacteriaceae; genus PALSA-350. The sequence continues at coordinate 81,888 of CAVUQE010000024.1, read as the reverse complement.
TTCAGCCGCTGGGGTACGGTTTTTCGAACCAATGTCAGCCGCCAAGAAGGACTGAAAAGCGTACCCCAGACTCTAAAGCCCGTCGCATTCTCAATCGTTTACCGCCCGGCTTAGGCCCTGAGGCACGTCTTTCGGGGACATGCGGGCCATCCTTCACGGCATGTAAGGAACGCTGAGGTGCCAATGCTCACAAACAAATCCGCGGGGAGTCATTGCAAAACCGTAACCCAGGGGCTGAACAACGTGCGGAAAAACCCCGGTTCTTGAAGGGTACGGGCTTCAGCCCGTACGTAAGTGTTTTTAAGTAGGTTCGGCTTCAGCCGCTGAGGGGACTCCTCTGATCGCCATGCCGACTTTTCCGCAGCCTGTAAACCCGTGCCCTTCGTTCGACGCGTCGCCAAGCCTAGAGAATGTAGCGGGATAAATCCTGATCCTTGACGATCGAGGCCACCATGGCTCGCACGTACTCCGGATCGATCAGAACCACCCGCTCCGAGCCGTCCGTCGTCTCCACATCGCTTACCGGCAGCGGCACCGTGGCGCCGTTTTCCGCAGCCGAAGCTGCAATTTCCATCAGCGGGCCTTCGGCGGAGTGCCCCTTCATAATATCGGGCGCCATGAAGCTGATCTCATCCAGCACTCGCTCCATAATGGTGTGCAGACGCCGTGCGCCGATGTTCTCCGTGGTCTCGTTTACGCGGAAGGCGAACCGAGCCATCTCTTCCAGCGACTCCTTGGTAAACCTCAGCTTCAGGCCTTCGGTCTCCAGGAGCGCCGTGTACTGCTTGGTCAGCGATGACTTGGGCTCGGTGAGAATGCGGACAAAGTCTTCCACCGTCAGCGACTGCAATTCGACGCGGATAGGGAAGCGGCCCTGGAGCTCAGGAATCAGGTCGCTGGGCTTTGAAACGTGGAATGCGCCCGCCGCGATAAAGAGGATGTGATCGGTCCGCACCATGCCGTACCTGGTATTAACGGTTGTCCCTTCGACGATGGGGAGAATGTCTCTCTGCACGCCCTCCCTCGATACATCCGGACCGTGACCGCCTTCCCGGCCGGCGATCTTGTCGATCTCATCGAGGAAGATAATGCCGGAATTCTCTACCCGTTCGACGGCCAATCGCGTTACCTGGTCCATGTCGACCAGCCGCGTCTCTTCTTCCTGCACCAGGTACTCGAAGGCCTCGCCGACCTTCATCTTGCGCTTCTTGGTGCGCTGGCCGAAGAGGTTAGGCAGCACATCCTTGAGGTTGATATCCATCTCCTCGACGCCCTGGTTGGAAATGATTTCAAACGACGGCGTGCTGCGCTCACGTACATCGATTTCTACCGTGCGGTCATCCAGCTTGCTTTCGCGGAACTGTTGTCGCAGCTTCTCCCGGGTGCGGTTGTGGCTTTCCTGGCTTGCCGGGGGAAAGTTAGTGCCGTCAATGACCACCGGACCTGGCGCGGAGTGGGTACCACTCCCCGGCGAGCTGGGAGTGGCTGGCGACGGGGGCAGTAGAAGGTCCAGCAAGCGCTCTTCGGCGTTGAGTTCGGCCCGGTCTTCCACCTCTTCCAGCTTTTCCTCACGCACCATATCCACGGCGATTTCGACCAGGTCACGGATCATCGACTCCACGTCGCGCCCGACGTAACCGACCTCGGTGAATTTGGACGCTTCCACCTTCATGAAGGGTGAGTTGGTGAGCTTGGCCAGGCGGCGTGCGATCTCTGTCTTACCCACGCCGGTGGGCCCGATCATGATGATGTTCTTGGGCATGATCTCTTCGGCGATATCGGGCGGCAGCTTCTGCCGGCGCATACGGTTTCTCAGCGCGATGGCCACGGCCCGCTTGGCCGCTCGTTGGCCTACGACATGCTTGTCCAGCTCAGCCACGATCTCCCGTGGGGTGAGGTCTTCCAGAGAAAGTTCCAGCTCTTCCGCGGTTCCCGGTAAAAAAATAGCCATATGCCTGCTCCTTCTAGTGAAGGGTACGGGCTAAAGCCCGTACGTAAACCCACCAAAGTTATCTGGGCTTTAGCCCCTGAGGGATGCTTTTCAGCATGTCTAGCGAATAAAGCCCCTCAGCGGCTAAAGCCCATACCCTTCCGCCAGCGAGTTTTTCTCGAAGCATCGCTAGCCGTGCAGTTCTTCAATCGTGATTTGATCGTTGGTGTAGATGCAGATCTGGCCCGCGATACGCAAAGACTTCTCGGCAATGGCCCGCGCTGGCAGGTCGGAATTCTCGACCAGGGCGCGGGCCGCCGCCAGGGCGAAACTGCCGCCGCTACCGATGGCCGCAATCCCCTCGTCGGGCTCGATCACGTCGCCTGAGCCGCTGATCAGAAAGGTCTGCTGCAAGTCGGCAACGACCAACAGGGCCTCCAGGTTGCGCAGCATCTTGTCTGTGCGCCAGTCCTTGGCCAGCTCCACGGCCGACCGCCCCAGGTTGCCGGCGTACTGTTCCAGCTTGGCCTCAAAACGGCTAAAGAGCGAAAATGCATCCGCCGTCGAGCCGGCAAACCCAGCCAGGATCTTATCCTGATAAAGTCTCCGGATCTTGCGCGCGGTATGTTTGATCACGCTGTCGCCCAGGGTGACCTGGCCATCGGCTGCCATCACCACACTAGAGTTTCGGCGAACGCACAGAACAGTGGTGGAGCGAATGCGCCGGGCATCGGAGCGGGAATTTGCGGAAGAGGCGGCTCGCGGAACGGCGATCGCCGTCGAGCTTTGGACAGCAGACGAACGAATGGACATCTTCGGTCAGTATAGCGCAGCCGTGCGGGCACAATATGTGTGGGGGTGATGTTGCCGAATGGGGTCCAGCCCCTCACCGTATCTCCCAGGAGGCGCTAGCCTGCGATATCCTGCATCGTGTACCCGTATTTGAGCTGGAGCTTTCATGAATAGCTTCCCGTTGCGCGACTCCCAGCTCTTCGGCACCTTTGCCGCAGTTGGAGTCTGCCTAGGGGGCGTGGCCGCGTACGCGCTTCTCCGCCGCCGTGTCAGCCCCGACGAGGAGGAGCGCAAGCGCAGGGATCTCCTGGTGCAGCAGGGGCGCATCATCGACGCCACCGTCATCGATATCTCCGACCTCACTCCCGAAGAGAGCGGACGGCCCAACGGCCTGCAGCTGATTCTCTACAAATATGAAGCGGCTGGGGTGGTCTACGAGTGCTCCCAGGACGTGACCATGCTGCGCCACATTGTCAACATCTATGACTGCCGGCTGGGCTTTCCGGCATCGGTTCGCTACGATCCGCACAACCCCGGCAACTCGCTGATTGTGGCTGAAGGCTGGAGCGGATTGCGCGATACGGCCAATTCTGTCCCTCTTCACGGACGCTCCAAAGACGCGGCCCCCTCGCTAAGATAGCCCTTGCTTTCCCGTCTACCTCCGCTGCCGGTACACTATAGCTATGCACGTTCATGGCGGGGGGTCGGAGAAGACTCAGCGTATTTTGCGCATCTCGCTGCTCGCCACGCTGGGCTACGTAGCCCTTACCTTCGTAGCAGGATTGCGCGCCCATTCGCTCGCCCTGATTTCCGAGGCCGGCCATAACGTATCCGACTTTCTCGCCCTGTTGCTTTCCTTCGTCGCCGTCTATTTTCAGACTCGGCCGCCTACCGACCAAAAAACCTTCGGCTACCAGCGCGCCGGCGTCCTGGCAGCTTTTCTCAACGCGCTGACGCTGGTGCTGATTGCCGTCTGGATCGCCATTGCGGCCATCCATCGGCTGAGTGAGCCGGTGCAAGTGCAACCCCGGCTGATGATGATCGTCGCAGCGGCCGGCGTCCTGATGAACGGCGTGATTGCCGCCCTCCTCTGGACCACCTCGCGCGACGTCAATATCCGCAGCACCTTCATTCACATGTTAGGCGACACGCTCTCGACCGCCGCGGTCATTGTCGGGGGCGCTGCCATCCTCTTCACTGGCCACAACTGGATCGATCCAGTTCTCTCTATCCTGATCGCCGCCATGATTCTGTGGAGTTCGCTTTCCATCGTGCGCGAGACGCTGAACATCCTTTTAGAAGGAACACCGCGCGGTTGTTCGCTGGCGGAGATCCGGGTTTCGCTTCAGGCCATCGAGGGGGTTGAAGATGTGCACGACCTGCACGTTTGGAGTCTTGGATCGCAAACCCACGCCTGCGCCACCCACATCATCATCGCCGACATCCCGCCTTCCGAGAGTGCCCAGATACTGGAACAGGTGCAGGGTGTCCTGCGGCAAAAATTCCGTATCTACCATTCCACGGTTCAATTCGAATGTGTCGACTGCGAAGTCGCGCATGGTTGTTCTCCGCCGCCTGAGGTCGACGTGCACGACCACTCTGGTCACGACCACTCCCACGCTCACTCCCACTAACGTAGAGCTGTCCCACAGCTAGTCTCGCTTCTGAGGGATGCCCTGGGCGCGATCAGCCAGGAAATCCTCGGGGAAACCGGCCTTGTCTAGAGCGGCAAGAATCTCTTCCCATCCGCCTGGAGCCTCCGAAAGAATCACGAGGCTAAATCAGAGCGGTCGCAGGTTTCTAGCCTCCAGAATCCACCATCTGTACAGGTTTGTCCGGCTGCGAATGGTAGATCTCAGCTACCCGCTCCAGGGTGTCGATTTCGCTGACCGGCTTGTCATCGCGAATGCGCAGAATGCGTGGAAATCGCAGGGCGAACCCGCTGTCATGGCGATCCGATCGCATTACGTTGTTAAACGCGACTTCCAGGACTACCAGCGGCTCGACGGCTCGGATGCTTCCGAAATCCTCCAGCGTGTGCTCCAAGAAGAACTGGGTTAGCCGGGCAATCTCTGCATCGGTCACCCCGGAGTAGGCCTTGCCGACATTGCGGAGCACCTCGCCATCGCGGACCGCAAAGGTGTAATCGCTTAACCATCCGGCCCGCTTTCCGTGGCCATACTCTGCCGCGGTTACCACCACATCAAGCGTGGCCAATTCGCGTTTCAACTTGAGCCACGCCAAGCCACGCCTTCCGGGTTGGTAGGTGCTATGCCGGGCTTTCAGCATGACGCCTTCATTGCCCCGGGCCCGCGCATCGACGTAAGCCTGCTCGAGCTGCTCCACGCTTTCCAGCTGGACGGCGGGCGCGAGCACCAACCGGGCGAAGCTGTCCTCCGGTGCGGCAGGCTCGAAGAGCAACTCCGTCTGCTGCCCGCGGCCGGCCAGGCGGCTGCTCACCCGGGTTCGGGTCTGCTCTTGACCGACTAGGTCTTCCAGCGCCTGCCGGCGTTGGTGCAGGGGCTTGTCTAACCATGGCTCGCCGTGGGCGTAAAGCAGGTCAAAAGCCATAAACACTACGGGAGTGGCCTCGCGCATCTCGGCTGTGACCCGCTTGCGGCCCAATCGTGCCTGCAGAGAAGAGAATGGCAGCGCACGGTCTCGGCTCCAAGCAAGGATCTCGCCATCCAGCACCAGCGGTTCTTCGAAGCCAGCGAAGGCCTCGACAATTTCTGGGAAACTGGCAGTCATGTCTTCCCGCGAACGCGAGTAAAGCACCACCCGTCCGGGATGCTCAGGCGAGCCGCAGTGAACCTGAGCTCGGACGCCATCATACTTATCCTCCAGCTGGGCCTCTTTGATGACTGCTGCGCCGGGGCGTAGCTCGCTCGAGTCAGATTTAGCCTCGTCGGCCACCTCATTGGTGAAGCGCTGCAAAGCCTCCTCTACCGTCTCCACCGGGCTGGCAAGCATGAAGCCGAGGGGGTGAAAGAGCTTCATACGCGCCTCGGCAAGCTGGCTGTTGGCCGCTAGCTCCAGCACCTCGGGAAGATTGCCATTCAGCATCCTGGCGCGTCGTACGTCGCTAATGGAGGCGCTGTAAGCGGCGGCGATCGCCTCCTCCACCAGGCTGACCTGGATGCCGGTGCGCATATCCCCCAAGATGATCTTGATCAGGTATTTGGCTTCGAGCGGCGTAGCCTTCTTGAGCAGGTCCAGGGTGAGTTGTTGTTTCCTGCCCGGCTTTGCGGCGTCGGCGATCGCAGTAAAGGCCTCGGCCACTTCGGGCAGTGAAAGGGTGGTCGACGCCCCGGCTCCTCGCCCTTGCAAAAGGTCTTGTGCAGCGCCACCCAAGTCCCCATGGCGCAGGTAAGCGGCATGCATGGCGGCCTGGCTGGCCCCGGAGAGCTCGGCGAGGACCCGGCTGAGCGCAGCTCCGCCGACCTTTAGTTCGCGCCCATCCGTCTCCGGGAAGGGCACTCCGGCCAGATACAGCGCCGCCATCCCGGCCTCATACACCGGGAGCAAGCGAAGGTACTCGGCCATTAAGGCGCGCTTCTCCAGCTTGCTGCCGGTTTCGGCCAAGCACTGGCACAACTCTGCGAATTGGGTAAATAGGGCATGCATGCTCAGGTTCCCATTGAGATGCGAGGGCGGCCGAACCTGTTAAAATAAGACAAATGGTTCATCGCGTCGCCAATGCGGTTCCTGTCCGGCACGCTCTTTCCTAGCGGCTTCCGCCGCCGTATGTCTCTTTGTTTCGCCTCGAAACGCAAAAGTTGACCGGAAAGGAACCCTATCATGTTGGATCGCCTGGAACAGATCGAAAACCGTTATGAAGACCTTGGGCGGCAACTCGCCGATCCCCTGCTGGTGACCGACCAGCAAAAGTATCACAAGACCGCCAAGGCCCATCGCGACCTCGAAGCGGTTGTGGGAAAGTATCGTGAGCTCAAGCAGGCGCAGCAGGGAATTGTCGATGCCAAGGGCATGCTGAACGAGAGCGATGCCGAGCTTGCGGCGATGGCGCAGGAGGAGCTCACTCGCCTGGAGAGCACAGCTGCCGTCCTGGAAGAAGAGATCAAGGTCATGCTGCTGCCCAAGGATCCCAATGACGAAAAGAACGTCATCCTGGAGATTCGGGCCGGCACCGGAGGGGACGAGGCTTCTCTATTCGTAGCCGAGATTTTCCGCATGTACTCGCGTTTTGCTGAGCAGCATCGCTGGAAAGTGGAGGTTCTTTCCCAGTCCGAATCCGGGGTTGGCGGCCTCAAAGAAGTGATTGCCATCATCGAGGGCAAGCGCGTGTACTCGCAGATGAAATACGAGAGCGGAGTGCATAGGGTGCAGCGCGTACCCGCCACCGAGACCCAGGGCCGCGTCCACACCTCGGCCATTACCGTCGCGGTTTTGCCTGAAGCCGAAGATGTCGACGTGAAGATCGAAGCGAAGGACATTCGCATAGACACTTTTTGCTCTTCCGGCCCCGGCGGCCAATCGGTGAATACCACTTATTCGGCTGTGCGCATCACCCACCTCCCTACCAACACGGTGGTTAGTTGCCAGGATGAGAAATCGCAGATCAAGAACCGCGAGAAGGCCATGCGGGTTTTGCGGGCGCGGCTCTATGAAGTGGAGATGGAAAAGCAGCAGGAGGCGCTGGCCAAAGAGCGCAAGCAGCAGGTAGGCAGCGGAGATCGCAGCGAGAAGATCCGCACCTACAATTTCCCTCAGAACCGGCTCACCGATCACCGCATCGGTCTCACCAACCACCAGCTGGCGGAAGTCATGGAAGGCAAACTCCAGCCGACCATCGACGCTCTCATCGCGCACTACCAGGCCGAGCGTCTCAAGGCTGAAACAGCCACTGTGGCATAACATGCCGGCCAGCGCCGGCGAGGCTCTGCAGGCGGCTCGCGCTCGCCTGGCCGCTATTTCACGCAATCCCCGCCGCGACGCCGAAGTGCTGTTGGCGCATCTGCTGGGATGCGACAAGGCAGCCCTGCTGACTCATCCCGAACGTCTCCTTTCCCCGGCTGAATCAGATCAGTTCGAAAGTTTCCTCAGGCGACGCCTGGCCAGCGAGCCCATGCAGTACATCACCGGCTCGCAGGAGTTCTTTGGCTTGCTCTTCGAGGTCACCCCGGATGTCCTGATCCCACGCCCGGAGACCGAGCACCTGGTCGAAGCAGCCTTGGAGTACGTCGCCCCCGAATCGAATGCGCGCATTGTTGACGTGGGCACAGGCTCGGGCGCGATCGCCATAGCGCTGGCGCATGCCCGGCCGCGATCCCACGTAACTGCGGTCGATCTTTCTCCTGCAGCACTAGAAGTCGCGCGCCGCAATGCTCAGCGACACGGGGTGCTGGGGCGGGTGACGTTCCTGCAATCGAATTTATTGGCGGCCATCAATGGTGCCGACTTTGATGTGGTGGTATCGAATCCCCCGTACATCGCAGAAGGAGAGGTGCTGGAGCCCCAAGTGACTGACTACGAGCCGCACTCCGCACTCTACTCAGGTCCTACGGGCCTGGAAGTCTATGAGCGTCTGATCCCGCAGGCTCGCAAGGTGCTCAGGCCCGGGGGTTGGTTGCTGGTTGAGATCGGCTTTGGCCAGCAGCCGGCCGTCGAGGCGCTGCTCCGCGACTGGCGGTCCGTCAGTGTGGTTCACGATCTACAAGGGATCCCTCGCGTGTTGCAAGCACAAACTCCCTAAGCGAAACGCCCCTTTCCCTCACAAAATCGTCATCCTGAGCGCAGTGCCTCACAGATTCATCGCGTCACACAGCGCTTGTGGCGCGGAGTCGAAGGACCTCGAGGGCTCTTATCTTACCCATGCTGCTCTGAGCTTTTCGACCACGGAAGCCCGAGAACAAGATCTTCTGCTTGTGGGGCAAAGCCCCCTCGATCGCATTCCCATTGTTGGTTGATAATAAGGAGATACGAGGGACTCATGGGCACCATAACCGAACTTCCAAAAACATCTCTGACCTTCGAGCAGAAACTGGATCGCCTGGCCCAGGTTGCCATCAACGCAGGCCTGGGACTCGAGCGGGGCCAGGAACTGGTCATGACGGCGTCACTCGATGCTTTGCCGCTGGCCCGTTTGATCACCGAGCAGGCCTATAAGGCGGGCGCCTCGCTTGTGACCACTCTGTTCACCGACGAGCAGTCGACGCTGTTGCGTTATCGGTACGCCGAGGATGCGGGCTTCGATGCCGCCGCGGGATGGCTCTACGAAGGAATGGCGGCGGCATTTCGCAGCGGCGCCGCGCGGCTCGCGATTGCCGGTGGAAATCCATCCCTGCTGTCGAAGGAAGATCCGGAAAAAGTGGGCAGGGCAAACCGCGCAGTGTCTAAGGCCTATCGTCCGGCCATCGAACTCATCACCCGCCATGACATCAACTGGACCATCGTCGCCTGCGCCACGCCGGCGTGGGCGGCGGCAGTATTTCCCGATCTTTCCCCTGATCAGGCGATGGCCAAGCTATGGGACGCGATCTTTGCCGCGTCACGCGTGGACGCAGACGATCCCATCGCACGATGGAAACAACACGATGCCGGGCTGCATCGGCGCGCGGATCTGCTCAACGAGAAGCGTTACGCTGCGCTGCATTTCCGCGGCCCGGGAACCGATCTGCGCGTGGGACTGGCGGACGACCACCTGTGGATGGGGGGCGGCACGCAGGCCGGCACCGGTGCCTATTGCATCCCAAATATGCCGACGGAAGAAGTCTTTACCACTCCGCACAAGGACCGCGTCGAGGGCACGGTGACCAGCACTAAACCGCTCTCCCACCAGGGCACTCTGATAGAGAAGATTGCAGTGCGCTTTGAAGGCGGCCGTGTCGTCGAGGCCAAAGCGTCTGCGGGACAGGAAGTGCTGCAGCGAATGATCGATACAGATGACGGAGCGCGGCGCCTGGGTGAGGTAGCGTTGGTGCCCCACTCATCGCCGATTGCCAGCAGCGGCTTGCTATTTCTTAACACGCTCTTCGATGAGAACGCGGCCAGCCACATTGCCCTGGGACAGGCCTACAGCACCTGCGTTAAGAATGGGGACCAGCTCAAGCCGGAAGAGCTTGCGGCGAGAGGCGCGAACGAAAGCCTGATCCACGTGGATTGGATGATCGGGTCGAGCCAGATCGATCTGGACGGCATCACGGCCACCGGCGCCGCGGAGCCATTGATGCGCAAAGGCGAGTGGGTCTAGAAAAGAAAGCCCCGCTCTTCGCGAACGAAGAGCGGGGCTTTACGACTTACTGCCGATCAGGCCCCGACCGTCCTGCCCTCGACCTCGAAGAGCAACCGATTCTTCAACGGATCAGCATCCACCCGGATGTGATCGCCGTGCAGCACCTCGCCATCCAGGATCTTGATCGCTAACGGATCCTGGATCAGGCGCTGGATCGCTCTCTTCAGCGGACGAGCCCCATACTGGCGGTCATATCCGGTGAGCATCAACTGATGCCGTGCGCCTTCAGTCAGCTCAAGCGTGATCTTGCGCGGTTCCAGCAGCTTGCGCAGATCGGACAACCGTAGATCGACAATGTGTGACAACTGCTCCTCACCCAGCGGGCGGAAGATGACTATATCGTCGACACGGTTGAGAAACTCCGGCCGGAAACTCTGCCGCAACAGTTGCATCACCTGCTCGCGTGCCGCTTCAAATGCGGATTCGCTCTCCAGATTTTCCGACTGCAACAGATGGGCCCCCAGGTTCGAGGTCATGATCAGCACCGTGTTCTTGAAGTCCACCGTGCGGCCTTTCGAATCCGTCAGCCGTCCGTCGTCGAGCACCTGAAGAAGGACATTGAAGACATCCGGGTGCGCCTTCTCGATTTCGTCGAAAAGGATCACGGAGTAGGGCCGCCTGCGTACGGCCTCGGTCAGCTGCCCGCCCTCGTCGTAGCCCACATATCCCGGAGGCGCCCCAATCAACCGCGCGACCGCATGTTTCTCCATGTACTCCGACATGTCGATGCGAACCATAGACTGGTCGTCGTCGAAGAGGAACTCCGCCAAGGCGCGCGCTGTCTCGGTCTTGCCCACCCCGGTTGGCCCCAGGAACAGGAAGGAGCCGATAGGCCGTTTCGGGTCACTCAGCCCGGCGCGTGAGCGCCGGATCGCGTTGGCCACAATTTCCAACGCCTCATCCTGGCCAACCACCCGCTCGCGCAGGCGCCCTTCCATCTCCACCAGTTTGCGCACCTCTCCTTCCAGCATCTTGTCCACGGGGATGCCGGTCCACTTGCTGACGATCCTGGCAATGTCTTCCTCGTCGACCTCTTCCTTCAAGAGGCGGCCGTCCTCGGCGCCGTCCTGCTTGGCGTTCAAACGCTTCAACTCTGCTTCGAGTTGAGGAAGCTCGCCGTATTGAATCGCCGCCGAGCGCTCCAGATTGCCTCGCCGCGTCTGCTCTTCCATCTCAAAGCGCAGCGCTTCGATCTTCTTCTTCACCTCGGTCAGCCGCGTAATGGCTTCGCGCTCTGTCTGCCAGCGTGCGCGCAGTCCCGTAGCCTTTTCCTTCAGCGCGGCCAGTTCCCGCACCACGGTCTCCAGCCGCTCTTTCGAATTTTTGTCATTCTCCCGTTTGAGCGCCGTGCGTTCAATCTCCAGCGAGATCATCTGCCGCTCCAACTGATCGATCTCCACCGGCACCGAGCCGATCTGGATGGCCAGCGAGGCCGCTGCCTCGTCCACCAGGTCGATCGCCTTGTCAGGCAGGAATCGGTCAGAGATGTACCGATGAGAGAGCGTGGCTGCAGCCACGATGGCCGAATCCTTGATGCGGACGTTATGGTGAGCCTCATACCGCTCTTTGAGACCGCGCAGGATCGCAATCGTGTCTTCCACGTTGGGCTCGCCCACGAAGACGATCTGGAAGCGCCGCTCCAGCGCTGCATCCTTCTCGATGTATTTGCGGTATTCGTTCAGCGTGGTCGCGCCGATGGCCCGCAACTCGCCCCGCGCCAGCGGCGGCTTCAGCATATTCGAGGCGTCAATGGCGCCTTCTGCTGCGCCCGCTCCAACCAGGGTGTGCAGTTCATCGATGAAGAGGATGATCTGCCCGTTGGACTCTTCAATATCCTTGAGCACTGCCTTGAGACGGTCCTCAAACTCACCGCGATACTTCGCTCCCGCCAGCATGGATCCAAGGTCGAGCGAGATGACGCGCTTGTCGCGCAGCAGTTCCGGCACATCTCCGGAGACGATGCGGCGGGCCAAACCTTCGACGATGGCGGTCTTGCCCACTCCTGGTTCGCCAATCAGTACCGGGTTGTTCTTGGTGCGGCGCGAAAGCACCTGGATCACGCGCCGAATCTCTTCATCGCGACCGATGACCGGATCCAATTTTCCCCGCCGCGCCAGTTCCGTCAGGTCCTTGGCGTAGCGGTCCAGCGCCTGGTATTTGCCTTCAGGGCTTTGGTCGGTCACTCTTTGGTTGCCGCGCACCGAGGTCAATCCTTGCAGGATCGCGTCCCGCGTGGCGCCCATCGAGGCCAGCAACATTTGCGCCGGATCTTTCTTGAGCTGGGACAACGCCAGCAGAAGATGCTCGGTCGAAACGTACTCGTCTTTAAAATCCTGCGCCTCTTTCGAGGCGTCGTTTAGTACCCGCTGCATCGCCGAAGAAAGTCCCGGTTCTGAGGTTGCACCGGAAACTTTGGGCATGCCTGCAATGGCATGACGGGCGCTGGCGAACATCTGCTCGGTAGGAATTCCCACCTTCTGCAGCAGAGGAATGATGATGCCTTCCTTGTCTTCCAGCAAAGCCATCAGCAGATGCATGGGCACCACTTCAGGCTGGCCGTTCTCGTTGGCCAGCGAGCTGGCCTTCTGGATCGCCTCCTGCGATTTCAATGTGAACTTATCCCAACGTATTGCCATATTTGTGTTTTCCTGACTGACCAGATAATCCTGAACTCGCCTGTAACGCGGATGCAAGGGCGGTCCTCGCATTGGTGTGGATAACCCTGGTCTTCAATTTGTCTTTTGATCTTGGTATTGCTTAACGAAGAGCCGGCGCGTAAGCTCAGCGCCTAAAATTTGGGAGTTCGCCCCGGACAACAGCCGGGGCGAACTCAGTCCCAGCGATTAGCAGTTTCGCGATTGGTGTCGACCGAACCCGGATTTCCTGTGCACCTTGTGGGCCCACCGAATTGCATGCGGCTTTCCGCGAAGAAAGCCGCACATCGCTTCCCTCAACGAGTGTCGCGCTGCAGGAAATCCGGCAAGCGATAGGCCTTTCGTGGTTCTCTCCCAAGGAAAACCACGCCTCGCGATTCTTATCAGCCCCAGTAATTGCGAAAACTGCTTTCGGGTTACGCTGTTTTGGCAGTCTCGGGTGCCGCCTGTTGATTCTGGTTCAGCTGCTTGGCTGATCCCACGTTTACCTTGATCTGCTTGGGTTTGCTTTCCGGGCGTTTTTGCAGTTCCAAACGCAGAACCCCAGCGTCGTATTCGGCCTTGATGCTTTCCGGATCGATGGTGTTGGGGACCGTGAAGGCGCGATAGAAGCTGCCGTAACGCCGCTCCACACGATGGAAGTTCTCTTCCTTGCCTTCAGTCTCGAAACTGCGCTCGCCCCTCACCGAGAGTGTCGAGTTTTCCATCCGGACATCCAGATCCTCCTGGCGTATGCCGGGGATTTCGAGTTTGAGCACCAACTTGTGCTCGTCCTCATAGATGTCAACCGGGGGCACAAAGCTCGCAGCCGTTACCGGCTCGTTTTCTCCCGAACCGCTGCGGGAAAAGTCTTGAAAAAGGCTATTCATTCGATTCTGCAAAGCCACCACGTCGCGATAGGCTTCCCAACGAGTAATTGTCATACGTCTCCTCCGAGTGCGGCTGAATCCATCAGCCGGACAATTCTTTGATGTTAATCATAGCACGAATGACTCATAAGATATGAGTGTAGTTTAATCATATTTGAGTCAAATTGGGAGCTCTGGTGTAGCCTCCAGGAGGGCTTTGGTATAAGCCTCCCCGGGGGAATGGCAAATCTGGTCACACGTTCCCGTCTCCACAACCCTGCCGGCGCGCATCACGACAATATTGGTCGAGAGATAGCGGACCAGTGGCATGGAGTGGGAAATGAAGAGGTAAGTCAAGTGGAATGTTTGCTGTAGATGCCGCAGAAGGTTCATGATCTGGGCCCCAACGCTCACGTCGAGGGCGGAGACCGGCTCATCAAGCAGGAGCAGTTCAGGGCGGAGCGCGAGAGCCCGGGCGATGTTGATCCTTTGCCGCTGGCCGCCAGAGAACTCATGGGGATAGCGGGTCAGGGCGGACTCATCCAGGCCGACCTCGGCCAACAGGGCTTTCGCATCTTCGGCCGGCCGGTTCGCCGTATCTTTGTGGTGGATGCGGAAGGGCTCGGCGATAATCTCTGCCACCGTCATGCGTGGGTTGAGGGCTGCGAAGGGATCCTGAAAAACCGGCTGCATCCTGCGCCGCAAAGTGCGCAGTTCGCTGCTCGACCCATCGCCGATCACCTGTTGTCCGTCGAAGTAAACCGTTCCAGAAGAGGGGGGTATCAGCCCCAGAACCATCCGTGCGACCGTGCTTTTGCCGGAACCCGATTCGCCTACCAAGCCTAAGGTTTCGCCCCGGGCGATGGAGAAGGAGACTCGGTCCACGACGCACTTTTGCTCTCGGGTACCGCGCCATCCTGAGCGTCTGGCATAGTTTTTTGTGAGTTGTTGTACTTCGAGGAGGGCCATGCCCGGATAGTAGATCAATGGAGAGGGCGCCGCAGCTCCTCTCCATTCATAAAGCGTCAAATATCCAGGTTCTTCACGTCTAACGCATTGTCTTCGATGAACTTACGCCGCGATTCAACGTCCTCGCCCATGAGTGTGCTGAAGATCGATTCGGTTTCGGCCAAATCCTCGAGTTTGACGGAGAGCAACGTGCGCCGGTCGGGGTCCATGGTGGTTTCCCATAGCTGAGAGGAAGTCATTTCGCCCAGACCTTTGTAGCGCTGGACGTCGTAGTCTCGCCGCCCCTGCTCTATTACGTATTCGAAGACCTCGCGAGCCGACTGCTTGGTTACGGGATCCAGAGGCGCCCGCTTCACCTTCTTCGGCTTGGCGCCTGCCTCCGGGGCCGCCGCTTCGGCATCGCTTTCCTCGGCTTCAGCCGCCTTGGCGTACTCGATCACGAAGGGTGGTGTCAGCTCTTCACGAATCAGCCCATATTTGGCCATCATTTGCCGATACTCAGGCGAAGAGGCGAGGGTCCAGTCCACCCGGCGCTCAGCGCCCTGGCTGTCGGTGAAGCTCACCGACCAGGTGCGGTGCTCTTCCTCATAACGGGGAGCAGCCACGGCTTTGAACTCACAGCGCTTGGCCATTTTCACCAGCTCAGCATGCAGTTTGGCCAGCTTTGGCGGCACGGCACCGTCCCCTTCGAAGTCCGTCCGCTTCATCAGCTCAAACTTGGGCAGCAATTCCGTAACTTCCTGATTACGCAGATGCTTGTTCGCCTTATCAAAGACGCCTAGGTAGTCGTTAAGTTGACCCATGAACTTGGTCAACGCACTCCCCTCTAGCCTCTTGCCGGCTGTACCGTAGCGCAATCCCATACCCTCTGAGGCCCGTTTGATCATCACCTTGACGAATTCGCGGTCGTCCTTGATGTACTGCTCGAATTTGCCCTTTTTAATCCTGTAGAGAGGCGGCTGGGCAATGTATACGTGCCCCCGGCGGATCAGATCGACCATGTGCCGAAAGAAAAAGGTCAGCAGCAAGGTGCGGATGTGGGAGCCGTCTACATCCGCGTCCGTCATCAGGATGATCTTGCCGTAGCGCAGCTTGGAAGGATCGAAGTCTTCTTTGCCGATGCCGCAACCCAGGGCGGTGATCATGGCCCGGATTTCTTCATGGCCTAACATCTTGTCGTAGCGGGCCTTCTCTACGTTGAGAATCTTGCCCTTAAGTGGGAGCACCGCCTGGAATTTACGGTCCCGGCCCTGCTTCGCCGTTCCACCGGCCGATTCGCCCTCGACCAGGTACAGTTCGCAGCGGTCCGGATTGCGTTCGCTGCAGTCGGCCAGTTTGCCGGGCAAGCCACCGCCATCCAGCGCGCCTTTGCGCCGAGTCAGGTCACGTGCTTTTCGGGCTGCTTCGCGTGCGCGCGCAGCTTCGATCGCCTTGTTGATGATCTTTTTGGCGATGGGAGGATTCTGTTCGAAGAACATCCCCAACCGCTCATTGACGAAAGCCTGCACCGAGCCGGCAATATCGGAGTTGAGCTTACCCTTGGTCTGCCCTTCGAATTGCGGCTGGGGCAGCTTCACGCTGACCACGGCGACCAACCCCTCGCGCACGTCGTCGCCGGAGAGGTTCTCCTTGACGTCTTTGAACAGCCCCATCTGTTGTCCCGCGGTATTGATGGTGCGGGTCAGCGCGGTGCGAAAGCCGGAAAGATGGGTGCCGCCGTCAACCGTGTTGATGTTGTTGGCAAAACTGAATACGGCCTCGGAATAGCTGTCGTTGTACTGCAGCGCGATGTCCAGCTCGATTCCATCGCGGGAAGCTTCCATAACGATGGGTTTTTCGTGCAGCACCTGCTTGCCGCGGTTAAGGTGCTTGATGAACTCGGCGATGCCGCCCGCATATTTGAACTCGGAGCGTTTGGCCTCCCCGGTCTTCGGGTCGGTGATCCGCTCGTCCACCAACTTGATCTCCAAACCCTTATTCAGGAAGGCAAGCTCGCGCAGCCTCTGGGCCAGGGTGTCGAAGTTGTATTCGGTTACAGTGAAGATGGAGCGATCGGGGAGGAAGTGGATCTTCGTGCCCCGCTTCTTGGTGGTGCCGGTCTGCTTGAGCTTGGTAACCGGCGCTCCCTTGGCGTAAGACTGCTCGTAGGTGTGCTGGTCTTTCCAGACCTCGACGTCAAGCTCTTCGCTGAGCGCGTTCACGCAGGAGACGCCGACACCATGAAGTCCGCCTGAAACCTTATAGGTGGACGAATCGAATTTGCCTCCGGCATGCAGCTTGGTCAAAACCACCTGCACCGCGGGCATTCGCTCGCCTCCCGGAACATCCATATCATCAATCGGAATGCCCCGGCCGTCGTCGGTTACGGTAATGGAGTTGTCGATATGGATGGTAACGTCTACGTGCGTCGCATGTCCGGCCAGCGCCTCGTCAACGGAGTTATCGACTACTTCGTAGACCAGATGGTGGAGTCCTTGGTCTCCAGTCGACCCGATGTACATCGCGGGGCGTAGGCGGACAGCCTCCAAGCCCTCCAGAATCTTGATGTTGTCCCCGGTGTAGGTGCCCTCCAAGGGCGAAGTCTCACGCATAGCAGCGGGGGAAATAGCGGCGGGAAGAGCGACTTCTTTTGTGGACATGCAACTCCGAACGGCAAAGCTTGCGAGCGGCTCTCGGCGCGAAGCGCCCGATTGGAAATAACATCTTGAAAGTGCAGGGGTTGACTGCACTTTGACTACGTATAGTTTACCACGTTTCGAGCCCCATTCCGACTGTGCACAAGGGGTCGCGGCGAGCCGACGGAGGGCTCTTGATTGCAGGTTTATCCCCTGAATCGCGGTACCTAGGTGATCAATTTACATCTTTAGACGGATGCTGAAGTAACCTAATTTTGAGTTACTCTAAGGCTGCATTAGATGGGTACTCAGGTAACGCAAAGAGTAGATACCCTCTAATATCGCTGAAAATGCAGAGCGGGAGAATTTGGCGCACTATACACTGAGTACACTCGTTCTTCTACATTGAACAGGAACAACTAGCCCCCGGAGGTAACCAGTCCATGAAACTCCTCGTACATGCGTCCATCTTCTCCGTCATATTTGCTGGCTTCGTTGCCAGTGCGGTAACTACGAAGCACACAGTTTCTGTTCCTGCGAATCACAGCTTGGTGATTTCCCACGCAATGCCCGTTCCCAGCTGCCCTCCCAGTACAGGTTGCGCACTTTAAAGCAAATTCACAGTACTAATACGTATCCACGTCAGTACCCAAACGATCTCAAGTAGCACAAAAGTGCTAGGTTATTGAGTTTTCTTGGGTTGAGCAGCATCCCTTTTCGAGCTATTCTCAAGACTCGGAAGGGGTGTTGTGATGACGAGCGTAGCCCTCACCATCTTGTACGCGGCAGAGCCTATCCTCTTGGCGGTAGCCTTGATAGCTCTCCTCAGGTCTCGGGAACAGAAGCGCTTTCCGGCGCTTTTTGGCTACGTTGCCCTTCGGCTCGGGTCCTCTGTAATCCTCCATCTGTTACTGCAAATCCACCGTTTCGTCACGATTGATAACGCAACCGCTTACGCCTTGTACTTCTATACGTACTGGGTCAGCTACGTCGCGGGCGCCGTGATCGTCTTCCTGGTCATCCAGGAAATGTTTCAGTTTGCCGTGGATCCCTTTCCCGGCCTGAAGTGGCTAGGTACCATCTCTTTCCGCTGGGTAGCCTGCATCTCGTTTGTTGCCGCCCTGGCGGCACTCCTTGTGCCCGGCGGCAAGGGGGACAGGTTTCTCCTGGCTGTCGTTGCCCAGGCGATGCGGTGCGAAAGTATCTTCATCCTTAGCCTCCTGCTGTTCCTCCTGATCGCCGCGGGAAAGCTTGGTCTTTCTTATCGCAGCCGGGTTTTTGGCATCAGCTTTGGGTTCGGAATCATGGCGGCGAGCGATTTGATTCTCTCTGCAGCCTTTCTCCGCTTCGCACACAACATGATGAGCTCGACGCTCAGCGTAGTGACGACCGGAACCAGCCTGTTGACACTGGTGGTCTGGTCGGCCTACTTCCTGCAGCGGGAACCGGCTCGCCAGGCTGCCGTCCTCGATCCCTCCTCACCTCTGGGTCGTTGGAACGAAATCGCCACCACGCTCGGCCAGAGCGGAGGCCGGGTCCCGGTCGCCGTCGCTGCCCCAGCAAACAGCTTCTTCCTGCAGGATGTTGAGAAAGTGGTTGATCGCATTCTGATCAAGAACTCGCTGCATGTAGCCAGCTAACCTCAGCGCTAAGGCAAAAGGCAAAAAGCCATAACGGTCTTTCCGTTATGGCTTTTTAATTTGCGATCTGCGCTGGGTTCGCGTTACTTGGCGGCGGATGCTGCCTCAACTGGCTCCACAGAGACAAAACGGCCCAATCTGCCGCGGTCGATGAAGTTGACCTTACCTGAAATCTCCGCGTAAAGGGTGTCATCCTTGCCACGACCGACATTCAGTCCGGGCTTTAACCGGGTGCCGCGCTGGCGCACGATAATGGAACCACCGGGGACCACCTGGCCGGCAAAGATCTTCACGCCCAGTCGCTGAGCGTTTGAGTCGCGACCATTTTTCGAACTGCCTAAACCCTTCTTATGTGCCATTGCTTAATCCTCAATCAGAAAGTTGTCCTGCGGGCAGCTACTGTGCGGCCTTTGCTTCGGCCTTGTCGTAGGTGAATCCGTCGACCTCGATGCTGTTGACGCGAACCGAGGTGTAGGCCTGGCGATGCCCTTGCAGCTTCTTATATTGCTTCTTGCGCTTGAAATGGAAGACCAGGATCTTGTCCCCGCGTCCTTCGCTGACCACGGTGCCCAGGACCTTCCCCGCTTGGGGCTTGGCGATAGGCGACGACCCGTCGGAAAAGGCCAGCACGTTCCTGAACTCAACTGCATTGCCGATTTCGGCTGCGACCTTTTCAATGCGAACCACGTCGCCGGGAGCGACGCGATATTGTTTACCGCCTGTGCGGATCACCGCGTACATAAAACCTCCAAGATCAGTTTCACAATTCCCATGCCTCACGAAAATCGCGAGGTGTGGTTTTCTTTGGGAGAAAACCACCAAAACACCTGTCGCTTCGGCCCACATTTATTGTGAAACCGATTAACGCCGAGCCACACCGGCGTCTCAAAATTGCTGGGCAGAGTACTGGATAGCTGGATGTGCTCAAACCCTACGGGAACGCGGGTGAGCAGATCGTCCCAAACCATCTAATCTTACGTTTTCCGTTGGTTTTGGTCAATGTTGTGCGGATTGGAAGAGGTACACGCCCAGAACTACCATCAACGGCTCCAGCGGGTGACGGAAACGGGCGTGGGCTGCCACGCCGTAATAGACCAGAGGCAACAGCAGGAAGGCCCACGCCAATAGGCCGGCAGCCGGGGCCTTGCGCCCCAATGCCAAGGCGAGTCCGAGCAACCCGCAGACGCTGGCAAAAACAAAATTCAGGCTGCGCGCGTACTCCACCCATGGCGTAGCGCTCGCCGGGTGGGGAACACCTCCCCAAAAGAAGAAAATTCGCTTTAAAGTATTTGCGGCAAAGCGGCTGGGGTTTGAGCGAATTGCAGCCCAAGCCTCGTCCCCGCGTATTCTGGAGTAGGCAATTTCACCCATAGCTGTGTACAGGCGCAGTTGGTCGGGTGCCTGGATAGGGTGGTCATACTCCATCAGTAAGCCGGTTGCTCCGGGTCCGTTGCCCAGGTAGAGCTCGGCGCCAAAATTCCCTCGGGCGGGCACAAAGTGATGGAAGGCTTCCCAATTCCTCCACGTCCAGGGCCCAAGGCAGGCGATAAAGAGCAAGGCTGCCAACAGCACTCCGCCCGCTTCGCGCTTCCAGTCCGGTGCTCCAGCCACTATCCAGAGCCCACAAATGGGCAGGAAGATCAGGAGTGCAGGATTGCTCAGGCCTGTCAAACCCCAAAGCAGTCCCAGCAGCGCCCAGCGGCGAGTCGTCATGCCGGATGTATCCGGAGTGCGCATGCGCAGCGCCACCACCAGCACCCAGGAGAACAGGAAGGTGGTGAGCGAAGTGTCCCACACCCAGCGGACGGCATACTGCATGGCCGCCGGATAAAGTGCCCAGATCCAGGCCGACCACAGGGCCACCTTCTGGTTGAAGCACCGGGCCGCGATCTCCCAGGTGGTACGGGCCGTCAGCGCAGAAAAAAGGCTGTTGATGGTTAGGATCACCCATGCCGACTGAGGGGTGAAGACGCCGAAGACCTTGAAAACACCAGCCAAAATCAGGGGGAAGAGTGGTCCCACCCAGGCGGTCGGGCCAGTGTGCCCACGAAAGGGGTCAGCGAAGCCGAAGCCGGTGGCCAGCGCCCGTGCGATCCGTCCCATCTCTTCGCCGAAGAGCATGTGGTCGTCGTAAGGCCGGATGCGGTAGGTGTGGGCCAGCGTAAGATAGAGCACGCGCACCGCAAAGGCCACCCAGAAGACTAACCACGGCGCACGGAATCCTTTCCCGGGGTCGCTGGACATTGACTGGCATTCTATAGCGTTTGCCTTCCGGTGATAGGTTGTCCCCGCCAGCTGATCCGGCTATACTGAAGGTTCGCGTCCAAGCGAAAAGTTTAGATATTTGGAGTTGGTTATGGCTCAGATTTGCAAAATCTGCGGTAAGGGTCCGCAGTTCGGTAACAAGATTTCGCATGCGCACAATGTGTCCAAGCGCCGCTGGAACGTCAATCTCCGCCCGGTGAAGGCTGAGGTCGCTGGCGGACGCAAGCGCATTCGCGTCTGCACCAGTTGTATCAAAGCAGGCAAGGTCGTAAAGGCCTAGTTACTCCTTTTCCCCCGCATCTTTGGGTTCGAAACCAAGCGACAAGGAATTGATGCAGTAGCGCAGGCCGCCAGGCCCTGGGCCATCTGGGAACACGTGTCCCAAGTGACCCCCGCAACGCGCGCAGGTAACTTCGGTTCGCGTCATGCCGCAGCTCTTGTCTTCATGTAAATCGACCGCTGCGGCGTTTGCCGGCACCGAAAAGCTGGGCCAGCCGGTTCCGGATTCAAATTTGGCATCGGAGCTGAACAGCTCGGTCCCGCAGGCTCCGCAACGATACGCGCCAGCGGCATGGTTGCGGTAAAGCTTGCCGGAAAATGCCGGTTCCGTCCCTTTTTGCCGCATCACGTAGTACTGCTCTGGGGTCAGCTCAGCACGCCACTCCGCCTCCGTCTTCTCAATCTTCTCCGCTTGCTCTTTCTTCATGTCTTTGCTCCTTGATCTTCGATGCGGCGTAAGGTCTACCGTTGCGCAATCACTTCAATCTCCACCAGGGCGTCTTTGGGCAGTCTTGCGACTTCCACTGTGGACCGTGCCGGCGCCACGACACCTACGGGTGCGAGGTAGCGGGCATAAATCTCGTTCATCGCGGCAAAATCGCCCATGTTCTTGAGGAACACGGTCGTCTTGACGACGTGGCGCAGGTCGCTGCCGGCTTCGGTCAGGACCGCCTGCAAGTTCTCAAGCACGCGAACCGTCTGCTCCTTGACTCCGCCCTCGACCAGTTGACCGGTTTTCGGATCGAGGGCCACCTGACCGGAGGTGTAAACCAAATTCCCAACCATCACCGCCTGGGAATAGGGACCGATGGCCGACGGCGCGTCTTCTGAGGAAACTAATAATTTGTCGAGGATGCTCATGCCGTGATTCTCGCCGCCCTAGGCATGGAGACGCAAATTTGCGGCATTTGTGAATTTCTTGCCTGATGAGGGCTTTAGCCTATAAGTTCTTGCTTTTTCGGCCTGCTGCACGACTTTACAGCTTGCGGAAAACTGATGCTTTGTATCAGGGCACGACTTTAGTCGGGCCGTTAGCTCATGCCTGATGACGGCTTTAGCCGCTGCTATGGCGCAAACTGCTGGTTCGGGGGCAACAGCTAAGGCCCTGAAGGAAAAAACCTTCTCCGTACGAAGGGCACGGGTTCAGCCGTGCCACACAGACCTCCCGCTTTTGAGGGCTTTAGCCGCTGAGGTACGGCTTTTCAACGCAGCTCCTCCAGCTCGCTACCAAATTTGGAGAGGCTAGGGAAACCTCTGTACCGAGCAGAAAAGCAACACCTCAGGGGCTAAAAGCCCGTCATACTCTCAATCGTTTACGGCCCGACTAAAGTCGTGCCCTGATACAAAGCATGAGTTTTTCGGCAGCTTGTGAAGCCATGCGCTTTGTTAAACGAGTTTTCCGGCTCTGAGCCGGACCGCTAGACCTTGTGCGCGCGTTGCACGTCGCGAACACCCGGCAACCGCCGCAGGCCGCTCACAATCCGAGTCAGGTGTCGCATATCCTCAGCTTCCAGAACAAATTCGACCACCGCTTCGGAGTCGCCGGTTGACTTGGTATCGACCCCGCGAATATTGGTGCCGTCGTCGCTGATGACGGCGGTCATTTCCTTCAGCATGCCGGCGCGATCGTCGCAAAATACGGTCAGCTTCACCGGGTAGGTCATCCTGCGGCCGGCATTTTCCTCTGCCATCCGCGCCCATTCCACGGAGATGCGGCGGTCGCTTTCGTACAGCAGATTCTGCACGTTAGGGCAGCTTCGCGCATGCACCGCCACGCCTTTGCCGCGCGTTACATAGCCTACAATTTCCTCGCCGCGAATGGGATTGCAACATCGGGCCCGGTAGACCAGCAGGTCGTCCTGGCCTTCCACCTGCAGGGAGTCGGAGCCGTGCATATGCACACGTCTCACCGCCTCCGACATGGCGCCGCTCACGGCGTCCTTGCCCGGCTCCACTTCGAGACCGGTCTGCGAGGTCAGCCCTGGAGAGAGCTTGTTCAGCACTTGGCGAGAGGAGTATTTACCGAAGCCGATGGCTGCCATCAGATCGCTGGCCGTTGCCAAGCCACATTCGCTGGCCGCCCGGGCGTAGTCCGTGTCGGTGAGCTTGCTGAGAGACACCTTGTACTTGCGCGCCTCCCGGTCGAGCAGCTTCTTGCCAATTTCCACCGCGCGCTCACGCTGGTGCTCATTGAGCCAATGCTTGATCTTGTTGCGCGCCCGTGAGCTCTTGGCGAAGGTGAGCCAATCGCGGCTGGGGGTGTGGCCATTCTGCGTGACTACTTCCACGATGTCGCCGTTGTGCAGCTTGGTGCGCAGCTGTGCCATCCTGCCGTTCACCTTTGCGCCTACGCAGGTATTGCCCACCTCGGTATGGATGGAATAGGCGAAGTCAATCGGCGTCGCATCCTTCGGCAGCACCACCACTTTGCCCTTGGGTGTAAAGGTGTAAACCTCTTCCGGGTAGAGATCGATCTTCAGGGTGGAAAGAAACTCGTTGGGATCGGTCATCTCCCGCTGCCACTCGACCAGCTGCCGTACCCAGGCCAGGCGTTGCTCATCGCGCGCGTTGGTGGGCGAGCCGGCCGCTTTATATTTCCAGTGCGCCGCGATCCCCTCTTCGGCGATGCGGTGCATTTCTTCGGTCCTGATCTGGACCTCGAACTGATGGCCGCCCTCGCCCATTACCGTGGTATGCAGTGATTGATACAGATTCGGCCGGGGCATGGCGATGAAGTCCTTGATGCGGCCCGGCACCGGGCGCCAGATGGAGTGGATCAGGCCAAAGGCCGCATAGCAATCCTGTACCGTGGCGGTGATCACGCGGACGGCCAGCAGGTCGTAGACCTGGTCGACGGTTATCTTTTGTTTTTGCAGCTTCTGATAGATGCTGTAAAGCCGCTTGATCCGCCATTCGACGCGCGCTTTGATGTTGTTCTCGCGCAGCCGTTCGTTGAGCAGGGATTCGACCGAGTTTAGAAACTGCTCATCTTCGTCGCGCGCCGCATCCACCGCGCTCTTCACCTGGTCATAGCCGAAGGGATCGACGTAACGGAAAGCCAGATCTTCCAACTCTCCGCGCACTTTGCCCATGCCGAGGCGGTGGGCCAAGGGGGCATAGATATCCAATGTCTCCCGGGCGATTGATTCCTGCCGCTCGGGTGGAAGGTGCTGCAGCGTCCGCATGTTATGCAGCCGGTCCGCCATCTTGATCAACACCACGCGTACGTCGCTGACCATGGCCAACAGCATCTTGCGCACATTCTCGGCTTGGCGGTCTTCGCGGTTCGCGAACTGAATCTTGTCGATTTTGGTCACGCCCTCAACGATGTGCGCAACCTGCTCCCCAAATTGTTCAGTGATGTCTTCGGTTGTGACGGGTGTGTCTTCGACGGCATCGTGCAGCAACCCGGCCGCGATCGCAGTCGAGTCTAACTTCATCTCGGCCAGAACCTGAGCTACTTCCAAGGGATGCAGCACATAAGGCTCCCCGGAAGCCCGGAGCTGCCCGCTGTGGTGCTGCACACAAAACTCCCACGCTCTGCGAATGATGCCGGTGTCGTCGCTCGGCCGATTCTTGCCGATGGTCGCGAGCAGCTCGGCAAACTTCGCCGTCAGGATGTCCGGGTCCGCCGGAGGTTCAAGTGGCGTGGAGTGCACAGTCGCCATACCTGATTATAGGCCGCTAGCCAGGCATTTTCACTCCTGGTGTCTATAAGTCACCGCTCCTGATGTGCCTCTCCCTTAAGAAAAGACGCACTTCGCCTAACCCTTTTGTAGAGCGGAGCGGTGAAAACACCCTGAGAGCCGGATACCGCTGGTGGGGGTGGCGCAATGAATCTCGTGCGAAGATGATTTGTGTCTCGTGAGCCAATCTCCGCGCCTGCCAGCAAGGCGGCGGTCACCACGATCTCCCGCCGGGCTGCGGACCGCCTGCGTGCAGGGCACCTCTGGGTCTACCGTTCGGATATCGAGCACTTAGTGGAGACAGAAGCGGGTCTGATCCCAGTCGCGGACTATCGCGGCTTTCCCCTGGGCACCGCGCTGTGGAGTCCCAGCTCGCAGATCGCGTTGCGCATGGTATCGTCCGACCCTCATCTGACCTATGAGGGCTGGTTGGCGCTCCTTGATCAGCGCCTACGCTACGCCATTCAGCAACGCCAAGGGATGCTGGAGGAGGGCACTGATGCCTGCCGCCTGGTCTTCAGTGAAGGCGATCAAATCCCCGGCCTGATTGTCGATCGTTATGGGGACCTGATCCTTTTCGAAATTCTCGCCAAGGCACTCGATCGGGACGAGGTGCGCGGGGTCATCGTCGATGTCCTAAAGTCGGAGCTGGACCCGCTCACGATCGTGGAGCGGTCCGATGCCCGCATCCGGGAACTGGAGCAGCTCAGCGAGCCATCGCAGGCGCCGCTCTACAGCGCCGAGCCGATCGCCCAACTAACCACCATCTTCCACCTGAATGGGCTGGCCTTTCATTACGACGCCGACGCCGGTCAGAAGACGGGAGCCTTCCTCGACCAGCGCCTGAATTACGCCGCAGCATCGCGCTACGCCCGTGGCGAGGCCCTCGATGTCTGCACTTATCAGGGCGGTTTTGCCCTTCACCTGGCTCGGTCCTGCTCCCGGGTGACCGGTATTGATGCTTCCCGTGCCGCGCTTGAGGTGGCGGAAGAGAATTTGGAGGTCAACCTTCACCGTATCCAGGCCCCGGTGGAGTGGATTGAGGCCAACGCTTTCGACCTTCTGCGCGACTGGAGCACCGCCGGCAACAGCTTCGACACAGTGGTGCTTGATCCGCCCGCCTTTGCCAAGTCCAAGCGTGCCGTGGCCGGCGCTCTGCGCGGGTATAAAGAACTCAATCTGCGCGCCCTGAAGATGTTGCGCCCGGGGGGGACACTGGTGACCTGTTCCTGCTCCCACCACGTATCCTGGGACGAGTTCCACGGCGTGGTGGCCGCCGCCGCCGGCGATGCTCAGCGACGCGTGCGCCTTAGGGAACGCCGCGGTGCTGCTCCAGATCACCCGGTGGTCTTGAATATCCCTGAGACCGAGTATCTGAAGTGTTTGATCCTGCAGGTCGACTAACTAGTTGGATCGGCCCGCGGCTTTCGGTCAGCGCTGCCTGAAATCAAGCGCACTAAGGCGTCGTACTCTTAACTCCCCGTAGAATAAAAACACATGCCATTTGGACCTCACTGGCAACACGCCTGGCTGGTCATTGCTTCGTTTCTCGCCGGCGCCCTAAATGCCATGGCGGGTGGCGGCTCATTTTTGTCATTTCCAGCGCTTCTTGGCGTCGGGGTTCTGCCTATCCAGGCAAACGCCACCAATACCGTTGCTCTCTGGCCGGGCCAGTTCACCTCGATCGCGGCGTATTGGCAAGACCTGAAAGCCAACCTGCGGCTCGTTCTCCCCGTCTGTTCCGCTGCCCTGCTCGGAGGCGTGACGGGTGCCATCGTCCTGCTTCGCACCGGCCAGGCTACCTTTATGGCGCTGGTGCCCTGGCTGTTGCTGCTCGCCTCGGGGCTCTTTGCCGCCAGCGGACCTGTCTCCGGCTGGCTGCAGCGGCGTCGTATGACCTTGACCGGCGTCAGCCCTAGCCTCGTCCCGCTATGGTTCGGTGTCGTGCTGGTGTCCTTTTACATCGGCTATTTTGGCGCCGGCGCGGGCTTTCTGCTGATGTCGGTGCTGGCCGTCTTTGGCATCCAGAACATCAACCAGGTCAATGCGTTGAAGGTAATCGCTACAACCACTGCAAATGGCATCGCCGTGGTCACGTTCATCGTGGGGAAGCAGATTCTCTGGAAGTATTGCTTGCTAATGATGATCGCCGCTGCATTCGGCGGTTACCTCGGAGCCCGCTACGCGCGCCGCATGAATCCCCGGTTCATGCGCATGCTGGTGGTGGTGATTGGGCTGGGAATGGCTGCGTACTTCTTCTGGAAGCAGTATTCTTGAAGAAGGGATTGCGATGAGCCACGAAGGCATCCGGTTTATCAGCGAGGAAGAGGCGCAGAGACTGGCGCAGGAGAGCTCTCATCGCGATCTGCCGCGCGTGGCGACCGAGCCCGCCCGGGTTCGGGTGCAAAAGACGACTGGTACGGGTATGGAGATCGATTGGAAGGACGGCCACCAAAGCAGCTGGAACTTCACTTGGCTGCGCGATGCCTGTCCTTGCGCCACCTGCCACGAAGAGCGCGCCGCGACTGGCCGTAAACCAGGCGAGCCCAAGCCGCAGCCGGCCACGCTGCTGCAGATGTACAAAGCACCCCCGCGGCCGGAGTCGGTTTCGCCAGTTGGCCGGTACGCCATTGCTTTTCGCTGGAATGATGGCCATCAGAGCGGAATCTACTCCTGGGATTACCTTCGCCGCAGTTGCCAGTGCGACCTGTGCCGAGCAGCCGCGCCGCGCTGATGGCATCCTCCAAGGAGAAACCCACACAAGTCACCCCAAATTACACAGCCGTCCTGGTCTAGGGGTGACTGTAATCTGAGGGTGGAAAAGAGTTATTGGAGCGATCCAAGAGAGTGAGTGAAATTGCCGAGCGAGCTGGAAATTCCGAGCATGAAAGACTCCCCATTGGTCGATGATCCGATCGCCCGGCCTAAGAGCGAGACCACAGGGATCTTGCCCTTCCAGGCAATCCAAGGATTAATCGACAGCGGAGCAATTGTCGCCCCCGACCTTGATGTCAACCAGATTCAGCCGGCGAGTATCGACCTGCGATTGGGGAAGAAGGCCTTCCAGATCGCCGCCAGCTTCTTGCCTGGCCACTCGTCCATCGAAGGCAAGATCAGAGACCTCCTCATCCGGGAGATCGATCTGGAAGATTCCGCGGTCTTGGAGCCGCGTTCCGTCTTCCTCGTGCCCTTGGTGGAAAGTCTGCGCTTGCCGGCGGATGTGTCAGGGATTGCAAATCCTAAAAGTACAACCGGGCGACTGGACATTTTCACCAGGCTGATTACAGAGCCGGGAATCGAATTCGAACGCGTCCCCAAAGGCTACGAGGGGCGACTCTATCTGGAAATCGTCTCCCGGACGTTTCCCGTCCGCGTGCGAACCGGGATGAAGTTGAATCAGCTGCGGCTTATGCGGGGAAAGCCCCAGGCAACAGATGGCAAGTTAGTCAGGCTAGCGGAAAGAGAGCAGCTGACCTTCGACGCGGATAGCAGCCCCATCGACCCAAGAATCGACAGAGGGCTCAGTGTTTCAGTGGACCTGGTGGGGAACAACGGATCCAACATCATCGCTTACCGGGCCAAGAAGACCAGGCATGCGATCGATTTAGGCAAGGTCAATGCTTACGACATCGGAGAATTTTGGGAAGTCATCCCGCGCTCCAAGTCCAAGGATCTGACTCTGCAGGCCGGAGACTTCTATATCCTGGCATCCCATGAAAGGATCCGCGTACCGCCCACCCATGCTGCAGAGATGGTTCCGTTCGATCCCTCCATAGGAGAGTTCCGCATTCATTACGCCGGATTCTTCGATCCCGGTTTCGGATACGGCGATCGAGGGGAAATTCCTGGAACCAAAGCAGTTCTGGAAGTTAGGGCACATGAGGTCCCCATCCTTCTCGAACATGGTCAGCTGGTGGGAAAGCTGATTTATCACCAGATGGCGCAACTCCCGGACAGGGTCTACGGCCGCTCGATCGGCTCCTCGTATCAACAGCAGGGTCTCGCGCTCAGCAAGCAATTCAAACCTCTGCAATCGGCCGAGCAGGAACCGGTTTCCGGTCACGCGCCGATTTTGTCTCCGCAAATGGCGGAGTAGACGGCCAAAGCGGTGCTGGTCTAGGGAGCAGGCGTGGCTGGAGGCGTGTGGCTGACGGGCAGAGTCTTCCATAGGCGCTGCATGCATTGCAAAGCCTCGGCGGCATCGCCAGCGACGCGAATGTAGGCGCGGTTTTCTGCCTTGAGGAATCCCTGATTGATCGCGATCCCGAGAAAGCTCAGCAGTTGGTCGTAATAGCCGGTTGTGTTCACCAAAAGGCACGGTTTTGTATGGATTCCAAGCTGGGCCCAGGTGAGGATCTCAAAAAATTCATCGAGGGTCCCGAAGCCACCGGGGAGCGCGACAAATGCGTCCGCCTCCTGGGCCATCAAAGCCTTCCGTTCGTGCATGGTTTCCACCAGGACCAACTGGCTCAGCCCCTGATGTGCCACTTCCACTCCGGCCAGCGCCCGGGGAATGACGCCGATGACCTCGCTTCCATGAGCCAGGGCTGCGTCTGCCAATGCGCCCATCAGGCCCACTTGCGCGCCGCCATACACCAAGCCCAGCCCAGCCTCGCCCAGCAGGCGTCCCAAAGCTACCGCCTCGGCGCGGTACTCTGGCCGCACCCCAGGATTCGATCCACAAAAAACGCAAACCCTGCGCCCGGTTTCCTTAGCCTTACTCTGCATACCAGGATTGCAACACATTTATGAACAGGCCGCCGGGCGATACACTGGTAGAAGAGAATCCACCTCGTCACCAGACCATCCGCCGAACCAAAGTATTAACGCGCCCCTCAGAGACCAGCCATTGCAACATCTGCTCGATAAATTAAACCCGCAGCAACGTGCCGCTGTCGAAGCCGTCGATGGCCCCTTGCTTATTCTCGCCGGCGCGGGTTCCGGCAAGACGGGGGTGATCACCCACCGTATCGCTTATCTCATCCAGGTACGGAACGTGGCGCCTGACGCCATCCTGGCCGTCACCTTTACCAACAAAGCCGCGGCGGAGATGGCGGAGCGGGTCGACAAACTGCTCGAACATCGCTCTCTGGCCAAACCGCTGCTGGCTACCTTCCACTCCTTTTGTGTACGCGTCTTACGCCGGGACATCGAAGCCCTGCGCATCGGCGATGAGGGGCTTACTCGCAACTTCGTGATCTACGACGAAGCCGACCAGCAAGCCATTGTCAAGCAGGCGATGCGCCGCATGGGGCTGGATACCAAGCAGTTGACGCCGCGCACGGTTCTCTCCCGCATCTCCTATGCCAAGAACCATATGCTCGACCCGCAGGAAATTTATTTGCAGTCGACCGATCCGCTGAGCGAACGGATCGCGCACATCTACGAGATCTACCGCAAGGAACTGCGCAAGGCGAATGCGCTCGACTTCGACGACATCTTGCTAGAGGCGGTGCGCCTGCTGCGCTCCTCCGCCGAAGTGCGGGAACGCTACAACCGCCGTTATCGTTATCTGCTGATCGATGAGTATCAAGACACCAACCGGCCGCAATACGAGCTGATGAAGTTGCTGGCCGGCCCCGAGCACAACGTCTGCGTCGTGGGTGATGAAGACCAGAGTATTTATTCGTGGCGCGGAGCGGATATCCGGAACATCCTGGATTTCGAGAAAGACTTCCCGGAAGCCAAGACCATCCGGTTGGAGCAAAATTATCGTTCCACGCAGGTGATTCTTGAGGGAGCTTCCGCAGTGGTGGCTCGCAACCTGCAGCGGAAAGGCAAGAATCTCTGGACCTCGCGTGAGGGCGGAGCAATGATTGGCTATTACGAAGCGCCTGACGGAGAGAATGAGGCGCTCTTTATTGCCGATTACATCAAGAAGTACATGCGTCTTGCGGGCGAAGAGCACGAGCTGCCGCGGGCCGCGGTCCTCTACCGCACCAACTCACAGTCCCGGTTGGTGGAAGAAGCGCTGCGTCGCTATGGAATCGCCTACACCATGGTAGGTGGCTTCTCTTTCTACGACCGTTCCGAGATCAAAGATCTGCTGAGTTATCTCAAGCTGGTGCAGAATCCGGACGATTCGATTGCCCTGGCGCGCATCATTAACACTCCGCCTCGCGGTATCGGCAAGACCACGCTGGAAGTGCTGGAGCGGCTAAGCCTCGAGACCGGCATGAGCACCTGGGGAGCAATTGGACGTGCACTGCAGGAGCGCCTCTTGCCGCAACGCGCATTGATGGCGCTGGACACTTTCCGCCGTTTGATACTAGATGCCCGCGCCCTGCTCGAGCCTGGCTTCGCCGAAAAGCTAGCGCAAGACATTGCGCCGGTGCAGGAGTCCGACTGCCCCTGATGTCGAGGGGTCTGATTCGGGAGATTGGGAAGACGTCCGCTTCGACTTTGGCGATCTCGATCCCGACCCGGACCCTGAAGAGCAGGCCTTGCCATTGCAAACGGATGTGCATCCTGTCCCCACGGTGGATTCGCCTACTTATGAGGGATTCCGCAAGCCCGGCGACGCGGCGACGCTTCCTGAATTGATTCGCTTTCTCATCGACCGTTCTGGCTACATCCGCTCGCTTGAGGACGAAGGCACCCCCGAAGCTATCTCCCGCATTGAAAACTTGAAGGAACTCGCCAATGCGGCCCAGGATGCGCAGCAGCGCGGGGAGACGCTGTCCGAGTTTCTCGACCATGCCGCCCTGGTTAGTGACACCGACCGTTACAATCCCGAAAGCCGCGTCACTCTCATGAGCCTGCATTCAGCCAAAGGGCTGGAGTTTCCCCTGGTGTTGTTGGCGGGAATGGAAGAAGGCCTCTTTCCCCATTCGCGGACGCTTAATCAACCCAACGAACTCGAAGAGGAGCGGCGGCTCTGCTACGTGGGCATGACGCGGGCTATGGATGCTTTGGTGATGACCCGTGCTCGCTATCGCCGCAGATACGGGAACGATATGCCGGAATCCAGCATTCCCTCCCGCTTTCTCGAAGAGATTCCGCCTCGTCTGCTCGAAGACCTGACCCGCGGCCAGCGCGCCTCGATTGGCGGCGCCTATGGGTCACGACACGCTTCGACTCGTGGTGGCGATGAGTGGGAATCATCCAGCGGCCACTACAGTTACGAAGACGAGGACCAGCGTCCCCGAACCGTTTCCCGAACTGCAACGCCTGCCAGCCGGCCGCAAGCGGGGCCGGGTTCGTTGGACAACATCGCCCAGTTCTTCTCGTCGCGCAAGGGAAGCGGGAGCCGGCCGAAGCTGGAAATCCCAGTCTCTACTGGAGCGACTGGATTTCGCAGCGGGCAGCGCGTTCGTCACCCAAAATATGGTGAAGGCGTGGTCTTCCGCCGCGAAGGGGACGGTGACGATGCGAAGATTACGGTACAATTTGCAGAATTCGGCGTGAAGAAGCTAGTGGAAAAGTTTGCTCAGCTGGAAAAAGTGTAGACAAGGAAAATAATGGCGAATACCAAGAACGTAGAAGATAAGTTGGAACGCAAGAAGATCAAGCGCGCGGCGCGCAAGAAAGCTGCGCCCAAGGGCGCCCGTACCGTACCTAGAGGTTCCAACAAGAAGAAGACCAAGAAGCTGTCTAGAGGTCAAAGCAAGCGCTAGGTAGCTGATGTAACGAAATCCCTGCCAGGTAGACAAAAAGTCCCGCAGGGACGGCTGAGAGTAGCCCAGGATGCAAGTCCTGGGTTGGTTTGAAACGTGACTAGTCCCGCAGGGACGGCTGAAAACAGCCCAGTACGCAGTGCTGGGTGGGCTCATTCCCACCGGGAATTTTCGAGTAGAGTGCGAGGTTCACCCGGGATTTAAATCCTGGGTAATTTTCAGTCGTCCTTTCGGGACTCGTCACGCGTTTCGAACCTAACCCAGGACTTACATCCTGGGCTACTCTCAGCCGTCCCTGCGGGACTTTTCTGCAGATGGCAGCGAGAGTTGTGGGCGGGCCAGATGTGGAGCAAAAGGAGCCGAGACGCTGCGAAAGCAACTGTTCGCAACCAAATCGATCGACAAGCTGATCAGCGACTCGGAACTCCCCGAGCACTGTCTGCAGAAAACGCTCGGCCCCTGGTCGCTAACCGCGCTGGGTATCGGAGCCGTGATCGGTTCGGGAATCTTCACCGTGGTCGGAACGGCTATCGCGGGCGAGAAGTTTGATACCTCCTCGATTCTGAATACCCCGTTGCTGGACTATCTGGTCAATCACCATGCCTTGTCCGGCCGCCCGGGAGCAGGGCCGGCGTTGGCGTTTTCCATCGTGCTGGTGGCCATCGTTTGTGCGTTCACCGGGCTCTGCTATGCCGAACTGGCGTCGATGATTCCCATCGCCGGCAGCGCCTACACCTACACCTACGCAACCATGGGAGAGCTGGTCGCCTGGATCATCGGTTGGGATCTCATCCTGGAATACGCCGTCAGCAACATGGCAGTGTGCGTTGGTTTCGCGGCCCATATTGTCGATTTCATGGATTGGTTCGGCTTGCACCCCAGCGCGCGCTGGATCTCGCCCGCCTTCCTGCCCTCTGGACTCACCGATCTACAAGGCAACACGATCTATCAGCCAGGTTGGCATCTGGGCTTTAACATGCCGGCGTTTCTCATCGTGCTGCTCCTCACCATCGTGCTGGTGCGGGGTATCCGCGAATCCGCCGGGACTAACAACGTCATGGTGCTGCTCAAAATCTCCGCCATCCTGGTGTTTGTCATTGCCGGGTCGCACTTCATCCATCCCGCCCACTGGCATCCGTTTTTCCCTAATGGCTGGTCTGGCGTCCTCACCGGTGGCAGCATCATTTTCTTCACCTACATCGGCTTCGATTCCGTGTCGACCGCGGCGGAAGAGTGCCACCGGCCGCAGCGTGACGTGCCCATCGGCATTCTGGCTACCCTGGCCGTCTGCACCTTGCTTTACATCGCCGTCGCCGTCGTACTCACCGGTCTGGTTCCCTGGCAGACACTGGTGGATGATGCAGCGCCCGTAGTTAATACCCTTAAGAAACTGACCCACGTGACCGGCTCGGTCACACTCAACTGGGTCCGGCTGGTCGTGCTCTGCGGCGCAATGATGGGCATGATCTCTTCCATCCTGGTCTTCCAGCTCGGCCAGGCGCGAGTCTGGTTCGCTATGTCGCGCGACCGGCTCTTTCCGCGCTGGTTCGGCAAGGTACACCCACGGTATCGCACACCGGCCGTCGCCACGGTGGTCGCAGGCTTTCTGGTGGCCATTCCCAGCGGACTGCTGGACATCGGCACCCTGGCCGACCTGTCGAATATCGGAACTCTCTTCGCCTTTGTGCTGGTATCGATCGGGGTGCTGATCCTGCGCTATCGCGAACCCGAGAGGCGTCGTGGTTTCCGCGCCCCGGGCGGAATTTCCGTACCCATCCTGAGCATCTTCTTTTGCGTGCTGCTCATGTCCGGCCTGCCGGTCATTACCTGGCTGCGCTTTTTCGGCTGGCTGGCCATAGGCCTGGGCATCTACTTTCTTTACAGCCGCAAGCACAGCGAATTTTCCTCTCTTTCATGACCCGCCCTGGTGCCCAACGCCGGATCGCGGCTACCTGGTTGCGGTCGCTCCCCAAAACGGAACTCCATGTTCACCTGGAGGGCACCGTTACCCCGGAAACCCTGGTCGAACTGAGCCGGCGGCACGATGATCAGGGCATGACGCTGGAGGAGGCACGGTCCCTTTACCATTACACCGACTTCACCGGCTTCCTATTGGCGTTCAAGGCGGTCAGCGAACGGCTCCGCAGCCCGGAAGATTACGAATTGATCACCTATCGCATGCTGCAGCGCCTGGCGGCTCAGGGCGTGGTGCATGCCGAGGCCTACGTCTCCGTGGGCGTTGTGTACTACTGGAGGCGGATCGAGTTCGAACCTCTCTTTTTTGGGATGGAAGCGGCGCGAGTGCGCGCCGAGCAGGAATTCGGGATTACGCTCTATTGGATCTTCGATGCGGTCCGTCACTTTGGCCCGGAGGAGGCGGCGCGGGTTTTTCGCAAGGCTGCAGAACTGCGGCCGGGGTGGCCTAGCATCGTGGGTATTGGGATCGGCGGCGACGAGCGCCGGACAGGCGCAGAGCCCTTCCGCGAGCTTTATCAAGAGGCCAAGGATGCCGGTCTACGTTTGACTGCGCATGCCGGCGAAACCATGGGCCCGGAAAGCATCTGGGCGGCGCTCAACATCGGCGCGGAGCGCATCGGCCATGCGCTTTCCGCCCAACTGGACCCGGATCTCATGGAGGTGCTGGCGGAACGCCAGGTCCCGCTCGAAATTTGCGTGACGTCGAATTTGCGCACCGGTTGCTGTCCTACCTTGGAGGAGCACCCGGTACGGCGTTATTTCGATGCCGGCCTCATGGTTACCCTCAATTCGGACGACCCCGCGATGTTCGAAAGTGATCTCCAGGACGAATATCGCCTGGCCCATGACGCGTTTGGCTTTACCCCCGAGCACCTTCGTGAATTGGCGGCTAATTCTGTGGAAGCCAGCTTCCTTCCGGCGCCACGAAAGGTCTCATTGCTGCATCAAATTGAGCAGGTGAAATAGCCCTTTGGTGTCCACCGCCGTAACTACGTGGTTCTCACCAAGCTGCGCTATTATTTCGGCATGATGTACATGGATGGTAACGACCTCAGGGCTCAGGGTTCCGGCGAAAGAATGCCGGCAATCTCGCCTACCCAGGAAGAAGGGTCTGCTATGGCGATTGTTGGCTGGACTTCGGTTGCTGTTGGTATTGCTGCTGTGGGTCTCTACGTCGGCCGCGAGTTGCGTGCGCGTTATAAGTTCAATCACCGCACGCAGTACGATTTTTTCTCGCACGCCGGGGATAGTGTCTGCTCAGCGGACTACGGCACCGGCATTTAACTCCTTCCTCCCCCCACGGACTCTTATCGTCGTCACGGCGACCACGCTTGGCTGCGCCAAAGGGCTGGCGCGCTCTCGTGGCAAGCCGCACCTCAGGGGCTAAAGAGTCTGCATGAGAACAAAAGACCCGCAGATTCCTCCATCGCCAAGGCCCAGAGGGCCGACCGCCAAAACGTCAGCCCGGCCCGTAAGGGCTGGGATAGTATCCATGCGATGACGAGCACCGTAGGTGCGGCACCCGTCTCGTCCGATCATATTCAGGATCGCTGAGTACGCATGGTGCCGCGCCGATGGCGCTCAGGAATCTCCTCTGGATCGAAACCCAGCCCTTACGGGCTGGGCTGACGGTTTGGCGGTCGGCCCTCTGGGCCTTGGCGATCGGAGGAATCTGCCGTTTCTGCTGGTTCTCACGCAGGGGCTAAAGGGGTCTGCATGAAAACTGCCGAAAGGATCCGTACGAAGGGCACGGGTTCAGCCGTGCCGAAGAGGCCATGCTTTCTGATCGGCTTCAGCCGCTGGGGTACGGTTTTTCGAACCAATGTCAGCCGCCAAGAAGGACTGAAAAGCGTACCCCAGACTCAAGCCCGTCGCTAAGAGCCCGCTCCGCCCGATTCGGCAGAGCCTATCTGCAAATGGGAAAGTAGTGCCCTATAGAAATATTAGTTTTTCCGCCGATCTGTTTAGACGGGCAGCAATACTCAACTCTCTAGCTGGCCGTCCAACTCGGGCAAACCGCGGATAAGTAGGTCTTATCTCGCTTATCGCTCAATCTTTTTCCGCAGGAAAGCGCCAGCCGGGGGGCTTATCTCTCTTATCTCTCACAAAGTGCATTCTTTTTTCGGAAACCTTTGCGTAGTGGAGAGCCTGCCCTCAGCGAAGTCGAACGGGGGCCTGCGGTTTATTTTCCAGTTCTCACGCGGACTCTAAAGCCCTCACCAGTCTTGGCCCGGTACGGCACAACCCGTGCCCTTCGTTGAGCGAGTTTGTTCCGCAGCCTAAGCCAGCCCGTCCTACTGCATTGTTTGCTAAGGGTCGGATAGGCAATGGGTGGTAAGGAATCCTCGGGTTTAAGAGTTCCCCAGCGCTATATACTGCGACTAATCCCGCGATCGGGTCACTTCAGTCAGGCGTGGGTCCTTGCGGAGCTGGGGCTGCTGAGTCATGCGAGAACAAGGAGGAAATCCTCCCGGGCAAGACGCCTCAAAACCGGGCAATGGGGGTGTGCGTGCACCCGTGAAGGGTGAAAGCTCGTCCGCCAACGCTCGTCTCCCCAGCGATGCCGATACCATCTTCGGCGCTCCTCCCAATGTGGTGGTGGTTCCCAGTGACAGCCCCACTGTAGTGGGCACATCCTTTCCCCACACCACGGCCGGGGATTTCAGCGAAGCCGGACGACACGTCCTGGCTTCCGGTCACCTCCTGGCCCAACGCTACGAGATTCTGAGCCTGCTCGGCGAAGGCGGCATGGGCGCCGTCTACAAAGCCAAGGATGTTGAGCTGAACCGCCTGGTCGCCCTCAAGGTGATACGCCCGG
Source organism: uncultured Acidobacteriaceae bacterium (assembly GCA_963743365.1). Taxonomy (GTDB): domain Bacteria; phylum Acidobacteriota; class Terriglobia; order Terriglobales; family Acidobacteriaceae; genus PALSA-350. The sequence goes on along the minus strand of CAVUQE010000024.1, from coordinate 44,544 downwards.
ACCTGGCTCGCAACCGCGCCATTCTTGACCGGTTCAAGCAAGAACTGATCCTCGCCACCCAGGTCACTGACCGCAACGTGGTGCGTATCTACGACCTGGGCGAAGCCGAGGGCATAAAGTTCATCACCATGGAGTATGTCGAAGGCGAGGATCTCGCCCACATCCTCCAGCAGCGGACCAAGCTTCCGCCTCATGAAGCAGTCGTTGTCGTTGAGCAAGTCTGCCGGGCGCTTGCGGCTGCGCACAACGTCGGCGTCATCCACCGTGACCTGAAGCCGCAGAACATCATGTGGGAAAAGACCGGCCGCATCCTGGTTATGGATTTTGGCCTGGCGAAGACGCTGGAAGGCGAACGCATGACCCAAACCGGCGCCATGGTCGGCACCATGGAATATATGTCGCCCGAGCAGGCGCTGGCGCAAAGCCTGGACCAACGCTCCGATATCTTTTCCCTGGGCCTCATTTTTTACGAGTTGCTGACCGGGCAAACGCCCTTCCGCGCCGACAGCGCACTGGCCAGCCTGATCAAACGTACGCAGGAGCGCGTCGTTCCCGTCTCGGAATTCGACAGCAGCGTCCCCGCTGAGCTGAGCCAGATCGTAAGCCGGTGCCTGGAGCGCGATGTCACCCTGAGATACCAGTCTGCGCGGGAGCTGCTGGAAGACCTTGAGCTCTGGCAGGGCACGGGGAAATCCGGCATCATCGCAGCTCGCCTTAAGCCCGGTCCCGGCAGATGGGCGACCGAGAACCAACGGTTGCTGCTTGGCGCAGCTGTCCTGCTGGTGGTTCTCGTCGCAATCATCGGATACTTTCTTACCCGACCCAAGACCGCGGCCGCTCCTGAGGCCAAACAGGAGGCGCCGGCTGCCCGGCCGAGATCGCTGGCGATTTTACCCTTCCGCAATTCCTCCGGTGATGCCAAGGACGACTGGATCGGTTCCAGCGTAGCCGACATGCTCAGCACCGACATCGGTCAGTCTGCGCACCTGCACCCCGTTTCCACAGATAGGCTCCATCAGGTGCTTTCCGACCTTCACGTCGGGCCGGAAACCGTGGTGGATCCGGATATGTTGCGCCGCGTGGCCCAGTTCAGCAATGCCGACGTCCTGGTTTCCGGCCAATATGCACGCTTCGGCGACCAGATCGTGATCGACGCGACCATCCGCGACCTGGCCCATGACCAGACCGTCCCCGTCAAAGCGCAGGCGCTGGTAAAAGATCTGCCGGCAGCCATCGATAGCCTGGCCGATTCCGTCCGCAAGAACCTATCCCTCTCCGCCAGCGTGGTCGAAGAGTTGAAGGCCCAGTCGTTCAAGCCCAACTCAAAATCTGTCGATGCACTGCGCGAATTCAATGAAGGATCCGTGCTGATGCGTGCAGGCAAAAACCTGGATGCTCTCAAGCAACTGCAGCAGGCGACCAATGAAGATCCCGAATTTCGCGCTGGCGTTCTCCATGCTTGCCGATGCCCAGGCCGCACTTGGATTTCAAAATGACGCCGAGCAATCGTCCATCCGCGCCCTCAATCTCGCGCAGAATCAAAACCTGCCGCTACCCGAGAAATACCTGATTAGCGCCAGCAACGCGCGCGTCATGAAAGACAACAAGAAAGCGGTCGAGGCTTACGAGAATCTCTCCAAAAGCTTACCCGGCGATGTCGATGTTCAGTACGAGCTAGGCGTCCTCTATCTGCAAAGCGGGGAGTACGACAAGGCGCGCGCTACGTTTCGCCAAAGTCCTGCAGTCTGATCCCAAGAACATTAGGGCGCTGTGGCAGACGGGGGTCGTGAATAACCTCACCGGCAATCCGCAAGCGGCCCTCGATGCGCTCACCCAGGGCCTCACGCTTACGATTCAGTTCGACAACCAGGAGCAGAGGGCCCTGATCCTGCTCTCCATGGGAACATCGTACCGCCTGCTCAACAAGCCCGACGAGGCGCTGCACAACTATGAGGAATCCATTGCGATCAACCAGAAGATCGGTCAAAAGTGGGGCATCTCTGCTGCCCTGAATGAGATGGCCGACGTGCAGGCGACCAGCGGCAAGCTCGACGCTGCCCTGGACAGCTATAACAAGTCGCTGGTGCTGTTGCGCGAAATCGGCATGAAGGGTGGTGTCGCCGACACGCTCAACGATATGGGCACCATCTACCAGGACCTGGGCAAATTCGATCAGGCGCTGGATGTCTACAAGCAAGCCTTACAGATCCAGCGCGAGACCGGCGACCAGGGTTACGAGGCGCAATGCCTCAACAATATCGCCAGCGTGTATCTGACCACCGGGGACAACGACAACGCCTTTACGTATTACCAGCAGGCCTTGCAGTTGCGGGAAAAATTGGGTGTACCGGGCGATCTCGCAGAGACGCTTGAGGGCTTGAGCGAAGCCTACACGGTGACCGGGCAATACGAGCAGGCAATGACAGGATTGATGCGGGCGCTGGAACTTGGCCGCAAAGCCGGGGATGCGCACAGCGTTGCCCTGGTCTCTCGTCAAATCGGCCTGGTCTTTGAATACCAGGGCCGCTTTGGCGCGGCAGTCAAGTCAATGCAGGATGCAGTGAAGAGTTTTCGAGAGCAAGGGGAAAATGGCCTGAATATGGCGGAATCCCTGAACGATCTGGCCGGAGCTCTGGCCCGCTCAGGAAAAAGCGATGAGGCTGCCCCGCCGCTTGAGGAAGCGCAAAAGATTCAGCAGGCTTTGAAAAACGATGCTCTTACTGGCCGAAATTTTGAATACCCGGGGAGACCTCGCCTTTTATCGGGGCGATCTCAAGAGCGCCGCTACGTTCTATGAATCCGCGCTCCCTCTCGCGGAGCGCACCAAGTACAGTGAAGTGCTGCTGCAATCAAAAGCAAATGTGGCCCGGGTCGCAGTTTCTGAAGGCCGCTTTCAGCAAGCGGCACGCAGCTTGCAAACAATTCTCCATGGCAAAGGCTTTGTCGCCGCGCACCTGTCGCTCCAGATCAATCTTGAGATGGCAGAAGCAGAGATTGGCCTGAAAGATTACACGGCCGCCAACCATGGTCTGCAGCAGGAGCTACCGGGCGCGCAACGCGCAGGAGTGCGTTTCGGTCTGGCCAGAATCTACTATTTGTTGGGAACGTCTGCACGACTGAGCGGGAGTGCCGGGATTGCAGCTGACTACTATCGCGATGCAGCCCAACTGCTGGACGTAATTCGTGCCGATTCGGGCGCGGAGAATATCATGCGCCGCACCGATTTCAAGACAATGTTTGAAGAATCCAACCGCTGGAAAAAATAACTAAGGGTTCTCGTCCTTCGCGGTCTCTGCGAAGGACGAGAACCCTGCCTTTGTAAATCCATTCTCAGTTCACAATCGTGCCAGTCAGGTTACTGGTGTACCAGGTAACTGACGGGGGCGGAGGTTGTGGTGTTGCCCGCAGCGTCCACGGCGGTCACCGTGAAGGTTTGCTGGCCTGGCTTGGACGTATTGACAGCACTGGTGATCGTGCCGGTGTTCAGCCTGCCTACCAAGTAAAGTGAGGCGCCGCACTGAACAACTCCGGACCGGTCGTCCGTGCAGCGATAGGCTGCGGTGACCTTCTGACCAACCTTATAGCCGCTGCTCGTAGGCGCCGGAGACAACGTCGGTCCGGTCGTGACTACGGGAGCGACCGTGTCCACATTGATGGGGAAAGTGTAGAACGAGGTGGACCAGCTTCCCCCGCTCTTGGTGAACTGCAGTTCTTCGGTGCCCGCGCAGTCCTGGGCAAAGTAATGCAGCAGATATTGGCCATCCTCGGGGAAGCTGACACCCTCCCCCAGCGCTGTGAAGGGAGTAGCTTTCGGTGGATTGGATCCACCGGGTGCAGGGCAGGCGGTATTTGGTACGGTCACATCGCCAGGGACAGGCGCCCCGGGTTGGAGGCACGCTTGAAGCAGGGAAACACCGTAGGTGATGCTCTGGATCGGCGCCGCGACGAAGTTGTTTTTCGAAGCGATGGCGGGCGGCACGCTTAAGAAATTTACTTTTGCACTGTGGCTGTTAATCCAGTAGCCGAGTCGCTGCCCGGTCACAGTGACGACGGTTAGATCTTCGGGCACCGGGGCCACGGTAATAAATGTCGAGTTTGAGCTCTGGCCGCGGCCTCCACTGGTGTAGGCGCCGGGACCGGTAAAGCTGGTCAACAGATTCTGCGGGCAAAGCAGATTGGCGATGTTGGACGACGGGTCGAACGTGCAAGGTCCTCCGCTCCAGCCGTCCTTGGCCTCGATGAACCCTACTCCCTGGTGGTAGATCAAGAGATTTGTACCCAGAACATCGGGAAGGCTAAAGCTGGGGCCGTCGAAAACATCCTCAAAAATCTCGTTGCGCTGCTGCGACGTCGGACACAAAGCTCCGCTCTGGCTGGGATTGGTTCCGACCTGGCAGGTGAGCGTGTAGAGTTTGCAGGCTGGCGCGCCGTTGTACAGCTCGCCGGTGTGGATCAGGCAACTCCCGGTCGCAAACGAGGTGTTGTGCAGGTAGGTGGACTGGAAAGTTGCCGCATTGAGCGGAGTGTCTACACCAGTAGGCGACGTCCCGTCGGTGATGGAAAGACTTCCAGCGTTCTGCGCCTCGGCGAGGTCGTAGGTGAACTGTACCTGCTGGTTATTCGTCGAGTTAAACGAAAAATTCTGGGTCAGCTGCTGGCCGGTTGGGTTGCTTTGAGAGATCGGGTTACCCGTCACCTTACCCGGCCCTGCGACTCCGTTGAAGGCACAGTTGGTGACCAGGTAGAGAGTAGAACCGGTGAGGTAACTGCCAGTATCGACGAGGCCAATCTGGGCTTGCACCGCACCGGCGGTGAGATAGCTGCTGACGTCGATGGGCGGCACTCCTCCAGCGGCCAGGTAGTTATCCGGATCCTTATTAGTCAGTTCGCCGGCGCTGGCCTGGGATGCATAATTGCTGGTAAAGCAGTTCTGCTGGTTGCCGTTTTCCATCGTGCCGTTCTGGCAGATGTCGGCGGGGGTCCCACCTACCTCATTGAAGGTAATAAAATTGTCCACCAACACGTTTCCGGTGCCGTCCGCAGTGGATGAAATCTTTGCCTGGATCGGCAATGTGCATGTCAGGTTCAAGATGGTCGTGTTGAAGACGTTCTCGTTGGCTCCGTAGCCCGTTCCTTGGGTCGATACCCGGACGTTCGCCGGGCTGAAAAGCTGGACCGCGGTCTGGCCTGAAACGGTGGAAGCAGCGGCGGCAATGCACACCGTCGCAAGGCTCTGCAGGAAGACTGAACTTCTCATTTTGCGCAAACTCCTACCCATAATTCCGCTGTTAGATTAGTCCGCACAGCGGCAGAAAGGCCCACCGGCCGACACGGGTCGATTGAAGAACGATGATTTGGACCGCCGGGGGGAATTGTGGAGTCGGCAGAAAGTACGACAAAAGCCTTCCGAATTGTGCAATTAGGGATTCGTCCTGTCAACTGAAAGTTTGCCCCTGCTGGCCGAGGACCGATTCCAGCATGTGACCGGCAGGGAAGTCTGCGTTTCTCAGGTCACCCCGCATAGGGTTGTTCTTCCTCTTGTAGGAGCGACTCTGCGGTCAACTGCTCGATTCCCCGTAGGGCGGGGAAGAGCACGCTCCAAATACCGGTAACGGCGAGCGCCCCGAGACCTCCAGCCACCACGGCGCGCACCGCTCCCCACCACTGGGCGGTCACTCCACTTTCAAACTCACCCAGCTCATTGGACGCTCCGACGAAGAGCGAATTCACCGCGCTCACCCTGCCCCGCATAGATGCGGGCGTAGCCAACTGCAGCATCGAGGATCGGATGACGACACTGACCATATCCGATGCTCCCACCACCATGAGGGCGGCCAGCGAAAGCGGCAGGCTCCTGGAAAGGCCGAAGACGACTGTCGCGCTCCCGTAAACAGCAACTCCAACGAACATAAGAATGCCTGGGCGCCGCAAAACGGGCCGGAAGGTCAACCAGATGGAGACTGCCAGGGCACCCAGCGCGGGAGCTGAGCGAAGCGCGCCTAGTCCCTGCGGACCGGTGTGCAGCAGATCATGGGCAAAGATCGGCAGCAGCGCGGTTGCACCACCTAACAGCACCACGAAGAGATCGAGTGAAATCGAACCGAGTAATAGCTTGGATTTCCAAACATAGCGAAAGCCTGCCAGGATGACGTCGGTCGAAATTGCGCGATGCTCCATCCGCCCAGGGCGTACATGCAGGGAGCCGATCAACAGAACAAAGCTGATTCCGGTGGCCAGCGTAAATAGAAACACGATAGGAGCTCCATACAGCCTGCCTTTCAGCGGCAAGGTGTAAAGCAGACCTCCCACAGCTGGTCCGGCGATGTTGGCAATCTGGAAGACGGTCGCTCCCCAGGTGATGGCGTTTACGAAATTTTCCGTTGGCACGAGGTGGGGCAGCAGGGCCGAACTGGCGGGGCCGCTGAAGGCGCGTCCGGAGCCGATCAGGAAGAGCACCGCGAAGATCGGCTCCACGCGATGCAGTCCCCGCAGAGCGAAAACCAGGAGCGTACAGGTGCACAGGATCTGTAAGACATAGCAGACCAAGATCACCAGACGCCGGTCGTAGCGGTCGGCGACATGCCCGGCTGGCAATAGAAATAAGAGGCCGGGCAAAAACAACACCAAGCCGGTGTAGCCCAAATCGATCGCCCGGTGGGTGATCTCATATACCTGCCAGGCAACAGCCACCGCCTGCGCTTCCGCGCCCATGATGACCATTACCCGCGCCAGCTGATAGCGGCGAAAATCTCGAAAGGCAAATGCTGCTGTCCCTGTTCCTGGTGGGGCCATATGCCTGCTTTTTAAAATTTGAAGAAAATACAAATGGGCAGCTTCCCTGCGAAGAAAAACTGCACCGGACCGTCCCCGGAAAGGATATCGCAAGCAGAGAAATACGATAGGATGCAGGCACGCCCTCGCCATTCTGCGAGCGACCGAAGGTGAGAAGGATGCCCATGGCCGCAGACGTCACGGAGAACGAAGCCGAGAAAAAATTGAGCCCCGCCGCCGCGCTGGAAGAGTTGCTTGCAGGGAATCGCCGATTCATGAGCGGCCGCACATCCGCCCATCGCCGTGACCTCGCCATGCTGCAACAGACCCTGGAGAAGCAGGAGCCGTTTGCCGCGGTTCTCTCCTGCTCCGATTCACGCGTGCCCGTGGAAGTGGTCTTCGATCAGACGATTGGACAGCTCTTTGTCGCACGCGTCGCAGGCAACATCGTCACGCCGGAGATCATCGCCAGTCTCGAGTATGCTGCCGCCGTGCTGGGCACCAACACCATCCTGGTCATGGGGCATAGCAGGTGCGGCGCGGTCACGGCTGCCATTCAAAGACAAGCGACCGCGGGACTATCGTTCCCCGGACAGATCAGCGCTCTCTTCCCGCACATTGAGGCAGCAGTGGAGCAAGCTGGCCCCGATGTTGAGGCCACGATTCGAGCCAACGCACTGATCCAGTCTTCCCGGCTGCGGGAATTGTCCCCGCTGCTGGCGGAGATGATCGAAGCCGGCAACGTGAAGGTGGCTACCGGCTATTTCGATATTCGCAGTGGATTAGTGACGCTGCTGGACGAAGCCTGACTATTTCTGCCTCAATTGCCGTGCACGTAGGTTGCGTATTGGGTGTCGACGATACCCAGGTTGCGCGCCAGCCCCAGTTTGGCTTGGTTGTGTTGGCTGGTCGTGTTCACCAGGGTGGTTTCGGCGTCGGCCAAGGTAGCCTGTGCCTGCACCACCGGCAGGTTATCGTCGACGCCGGCCTGAAAACGATCCGTGGTCTGTTCCAATTCTTTGCGCGCCAGTTCTACGTTGCTTTGCGCCACCCGCACCAGTTCAGTGGCCGACTGCACATCCAGGATGCTATCCCTTAGTTGCTGGTTGATCTGCTCTTTCAAAGCGGCCAATTGCTCGGTCAGGTTGGTGAGGTTGGCGTTGGCGACGCCGCTGTCTCCGCGGAACTTGGCTTCTTCAAAAAGGGGCAGGTTCAGCGTACCCGCCGGCCACGAACGTTCCATGGTAAAGACCGCCGGTCACCCCGGTGACGCCATAATTGCCTTGAAAATCGAGCGTCGGCAGCCGCTCCCACTTGGCCGCTCTTCGCTGCAGTTGTGCGGCGCGTACCTGGGCCTGCAGACCCTGGTAGTCCTGGCGGCTCTGGTAGGCGATGCGTTTTGCCTCGTCGATGTTCATGGTCGCCAGGTCGGCATAGGGTGCCGTATCGGTAAGCTGGATCTCTTGTTCTGCCGGTAGGCCGATTTCCCGATTGAGAGCGATCTTTGCTTTCTTGAAGTTGACTTCAGCCGAGATCACGGCTTGCTGTTGGGTTTGGAATTGCACCCGGGCCCGCAGTTCATCCAGATTCGCTGCCGTGCCCGCCTGATGCTCGGCGACAGCTTGGTTGAGCAGCACCTGATCGGCCTGCAGCAGCGCCTTCGCATTGTCCACCTGGGCGCCAAGAGCCAGCGTCTGCAGGTAGGCGTTGCCCACGGTGAGCACGACCAGCCCGCGCGAGGACTGCTTGCTGAAGTAAGCAGCCTGCTCGTTCGCCTTTGCCGCCCTGTAGAGGTCGATGGTCGGCAGGCTGAAGAGCGTCTGCGAGTAATTCACCATCGCGTCGGTGGAGTTGACCTTCACCACCGTGGGAACCGATGTCAAGTCCAAGCCAGGAAAAAGGGGAGCGGATTTGGCCAAAAGGCTGGAGGAGAATCCCAGGGCTGCCAGATTTATCTGGTGTGCGCCCGAATCGGCTTGGGCAGTGACGGTAGGGAGAAGCGACTGCAGGCTTTCGCTGGTTTGTGCCTTTGCGCTCACTTCCTGCTGCCGTGCCTCGACCAGCGCCAGGTTGTGCTCGATGCCCATCCCGATGGCCTGGTCGATCGTCAGGGGCTTGACCCCATCGGTCGGTTTTACGATGGTCACGCTGCCGTAGTAGGGGCTCTGCGCGGAACTCTGATTGGCCGTTTGAGCTAACAGCGTTCCGGCGATAAACAACAACGCCGTACACGCCGCCACAAGCCGCCGGCTGGGATCGTCATTATGGGTCGTCTCTTCCTTTCCGTCCAATCCTTTAGATTGGGTCGGGGCCTCCAGGTTGCCTAAAATCGCGGCCGTTTCGGGCGTCGTTCTCCCCGCTCTCCCATCGTACTAGGCATGTAGTGGGTCCACTTCCGTCAGATTATTCCTCGTCGGCGTGAACGTGTTTATGGGCGGAGGCGATTACCTTCTCGGCAGATGCCGGGGGAACCACATCGTACCGGGCCATCTCCATGTGAAAACTGCCCATCCCCTGGGTGAGGGAGGTGAGCGTGGCGCCGTAAGTGAGCATTTCGGCCATCGGGACTTCAGCTCGGATGATCGTGGTGCCGCGGCCCGCGCCCATCCCTTGAACGCGACCCCGCCGTCCGGTCAGATCACCCATCAAAACGCCCGTAAACCTCTCCGGCGCCTCAATCTCCACCCGCATAAGTGGCTCCAGCAACACCGGCCTGGACTGCTCCATGCAGTTGCGGAAGGCCAGCCGCCCGGCCAGCCGGAAGGAGAGTTCATTGGAGTCCACATCGTGATAGCTCCCGTCAAAAAGCACAGCGCGGAAGTCGACCATGGGAAAGCCGGCCAGCCAGCCGCGCGCCGCCGCTTCCTGGATCCCTTTCTCGACCGCGGGAATAAAGGTACGCGGAATCGCCCCGCCGAAAATCTCGTTGACGAACTCAAAACCTCCGCCCAGGGGGAGAGGCTCCAGGCGCACCCAGCAGTCGCCGAACTGCCCGTGGCCCCCGCTCTGCTTCTTATGTCTCCCCTGGGCGCTGGCGCCGGCGCGGATTGTCTCCCGGTAAGGCACTTTGGGCGCCTTGAGCGTCACTTCGGTGTGGTACCGGCGGCGCAGCCGTTGCACGATGGACTCGATATGGGGTTGGCCCGAGCCGGCCAACAGGAATTCATGGGTCGCGGCATCCCGATAAAAGCGGACCATCAGGTCCTCCTCCATCAACTTGTGTACCGCGGGCGCCAGTTTATCCTCATCGGCCCGCGTTTTAGGCTCGATGGCATAGGTAACGGCGGGCTCCGGCATGGTCACGGGGTCGAAGTAGATCTCGTGACCCGCGTCCCCCAGCGTATCGCCGGTAAAGGTCTCGCGCAGCTTGGCCACAGCGCCCACATCGCCTGCGTGCAGCTCGCCGATGGGACTTGCCGTGCGTCCCTGCATGACCGTCAGGTGGGCCAGGCGCTCTGCGCTGTGGTGGGTGTAATTGGTAACCGTAGCGTCACTTTTCGCGACACCGGAAAAGACCTTGAAGAAGGAGATCCTGCCTGCGAAAGGATCAGACATGGTCTTGAAGACATATAACGACAGCGGCTCACGATCATCCACCTTGCGCAACACCATCTCGGCTTCGGAATCGGGGCGAACGCCAACAGATTCCACGGCCCCGCGCGCCGCCACCGGGACGCGCTCCACCGGGGACGGGGCGTACACCTGGAGAAAATCGAGCAGATGGTCGCTGCCCACGTTCCGCAGGCCGCTCGAAAAGAGCACGGGAAAGATCCGGTCTTCGCGGATCGCCTCGTGCAGGGCGACGATCAAGTGCTCTTCCGGGATGGTTCCTTCGCGGAAGTACTCTTCCATCAACTCGTCCTTGCCCTCGGCTACCAGCTCTACCAGGGCTTGGTGGGCCTCCGTGGCCTCCTCGCGCAGGCGTACCGGAATTTCAGATAGTCGGCCGCAACCGCTGCCGTCCGGTTCGTAAACGAAGGCCTGCATGGTTACCAGGTCCACGACGCCGCGAAAGATGGGATTTTGCCCGTTGCCCTCAAGAATGGGTAGCTGCACCGGAACCACCTGGCGACCGAAACCTTCGCGCAACGCGTTGAGGGTGCGTTGGTGGTCCGCGCGGGGATGGTCCATCTGGTTAACCACGATCACCCTCGGCAGGTTGAATTCTTCGCCGAACCTCCACACCCGCCGGGTCATGGCTTCCACGCCGCAGGCTGCGTTTACGATAAGCAACGCCGCCTCTACCGGCAGCAGTGCCGCGCGAGCCTCGTGCACGAACATGGGAAAGCCAGGAGTATCCACAAAATTGATCTTTACGTTGTGCCACTCGGCGAATGCCAGCGCATTCTGCATGGTGGTCCGGCGCGCTACATCCTCTTCGTCATAAGCGGTTACCGCGCTGCCGTCATCCACCCGGCCCAGCCTTTCGGTCATCTTGGCTGCTTGAAGAAGCGCAGAGATCAGGGTGGTCTTGCCGCAGTGCGCATGACCCACGAGTGCGACATTACGAATGTCCTGTCCCTGATAAGTCTTTAATGAACGGTTCATCCCAGGTATCTCCAGTTCTCAAGATTCGGAGTCTTGGAGCGGTCCGTGCGCGCTGGGGAGCGCGTTACCATGCACGCTGGCGGCCTGCTTCGTTTGCGGGAACCGAGTGTAGCACAGAGTCCCGGATTTCCTGTACGCAGGCCTGGGAAACGCCCACGTGTGCGGCTTTCCCCGATGAAAGCCGCATGAAGCACATCAACGCCGACAAGCTTCACAGGAAATCCGGGGTCCCGCATCGTTTTTTCCTTGCCGGAGAGGCAGGAGGATGGATCTACTTCCGCTCCAGCTCGGCACGTTGGCGGCGCAGATTCCAGGCGAAGATTCCGATCCGCAACAGCAGGATGAACAGCAGGGCGATTGCCAGGGCCGCTGACTGCCCGTGCACTCCGTGGCGCAACAGAATACCCATGCCTATTAGGACGGCGATCACGAATACGCCGAACGTTAGCCACTCCGCGCGATTCTTCATATCACTTCCTTAGCCTCTGCCGGTTCCGCGACAGCCGTACGAAAATCACGATAGCAAACCCGGCAAAGACCCCCATCGCGACCATCGAGCTCAACTGAAAACGAAAAAGCACGACGCCGGCGTTGGCTGCTTGGGTGCGGGACAGCAAGGCTTCCAACAAGACAAAGACGCAAAAACTGACCGCACCCGCTCCGGCCAGGCTGAGTACGATCTTCAACGTGGCGCTTCCCATCCCCCACCGGAAGCCTGCATCATATCGCATCGGGCGGCCACCTACCCATTACAATAGAGAGGATTGAAGGTCTCAAGAGTGAAGGGCAAAGGAACCATGCGCACTATTCCATCAACGCCTCCGGCGATAACTCCAAACACTCCTCCGCACCGGTCCCGGCTCCTGATGGCGGTTATCCTGCTCGGCGCCGCCGGGTTTGCGGCTCATTTTGCCGCCGCACAGTCCACCACTGTGCATGATCCGGCGGCTCTCAAACCCCCGCCCGGCGCCCGCGTGGCGATCGTTGAGTTCGAGGATATGGAATGTCCCGATTGTGCCCGCGCCAATCCTCTCTTACACGACGCTGCGAACCAGTACCATATTCCCTGGGTGCGTCACGATTTTCCCTTGCCCTTCCACGCCTGGAGCTTTGACGCGGCGGTGTACGCGCGTTGGTTTGACACCAAGTCGAAAAAGCTTGGCGATGATTTTCGCGATGCGGTCTTTGCCAACCAGCAGCTGATTGATGCCGCGGGGGAGACTTCCCCTGAAACTCCAGCAGGTCCAACGACGGCTGCCTCGGCGGCGATTCGCAATTTCGCGGAGAAGTTTGCGCAGGAGCATGGCGTTGCGCTTCCTTTTGTGATCGATCCGCAGAAGAAGCTGGCTGCCCAAGTCCAGGCGGACATCGATCTCGGCAAGCGCATTGGCATCGAGCACACGCCGACCATTTGGGTTGTCACCAACAAGACGAATGGCGTGCCCTTTGTAGAGGTGGTTGATCGCCAGCGGCTCTACCAGATCATCGACCAGGCGCTGGCCGACACCAAAGGCCAAGCCGTGGCTGTACACCACGGCACCGGTCGATAGCAGGATAAACGGAAAAAGGTCTGTTCTAGGTCTGGATATTGACCAGCTCGCCCGGCGTGGTTTGCCGCGTCTGCGGCGAACGCCAGTGGTCGATGTAAGAAATCTGGTGCACGCAGGAGACGGTGCAGTGCGGAGCGCAGCTCTTTTCCGTCACATACTCCCGCTTGAGGTCGGCTTTGGTATATTGCGCCAGCGGAACTCCTGGATAGCCGCGCTGTTGTGAACAGTAGTGCACCAGTCCGTCTTCGCAAACATACAAAAAACGTGAACCGGCGCGGCAGCGCCAGTTGTTCGGCTCCGCATTGGCGATTGCTTCCTGAAACTTGTTGAAGCGGGAATAATTCTTCTTTGCCATCCCGGCCATCTGGTAATAGACGCGCCGTTCCTCATCCTTCAAGGGCTTCAGTTGACCGTCCCCATCGTGGATGATGCCGATGGTTGAAGTAAATCCAAGCTCCAGCGCGCGGTTGCCGATCACCAGCGCATCCTGGGGATTCCTGATGCCGCCGCCGACGACGGAATTGATGTTGACGTGAAACTCGGCATGCTGGGAAAGGAATTCCAGCTTCTTGTCCAGAACCTTCAGGCTCTTCTTCGAGATCTCATCCGGCTCGATGTTGTCGATCGAGATCTGCATGTGGTCGAGACCGGCACGATTCAACCGCTCGATCCGCTCCGGCATCAGCAGATATCCATTGGTGATCATGCCGGCTACCCGCCCGTGGTGGCGGATACGGGCGATGATTGCGTCCAGCTCCGGATGAGTGAGTGGCTCGCCGCCAGAGATGGTGATGATGCTTGAGCCCAGGGCCGCCAGGTGGTCGATGCGGCGCAGCATCTCCGGGAGCGGTACAGGCTTCGATACCTTGTCGTACTCGTTGCAGTAAGCGCAGGAGAGGTTGCAGAACCGCATGGGCACGATCTGTGCCATCACTACGTGCCGGGTGGAAGCTAAAGCCTGCCCGACCACCATCAGCTCGCGCACTTTGCGCGTCGCCGCCGTGGCCCGCCCTTTCCAGGTCTGTTTCCGCCGGATTTGCATCTCCTGGTATTCAACCACAGCGCAAGCAGGGGCGCGAGTATCCAGAAAGGAATGGGGATGATCGCAGCCTGAGCGGTATCACAGGCCATCTGGGTGGTTAAAGCAGCTACACTTCTGGCATTTACGGGGCAATCGGCGCGAGGTGGTCTTTCCTCAACTCTTCTTTTGCTTTCCGGCGCTCATGGTCAGGATCAGTTCCTGCTTATTGCGCATGACAGTGACCTGCACCGCGTGCCCGCGATGGTTGCGAATCGCCTTTAGCCAGTCGTTCTTGCTGGTCATCTGCTGCGACTCAACCTTCACGATGACATCTCCAGCTTTTAAGCCGGCCCGCCAAGCGGGGCTCTGGTCATCCACGCTTTCCACCAGCAATCCGGTTCCACTCTTCACTCCGAAATAGTCAGCTAACTGCGTCCGTACCGGGTTCACATCCGCACCAACATAGAGCGCGCGGGGAATCATACTATCCAGAAAGGCTGGACCTGAGGCAACACTTCCCAGGAAGCTCTGTCCGGACGCGGGCGCGGCTGGCTCCGGAACGGTGAAATGCTTCGACCAGGCCTGTTGTTGCAGCAGTGCCCGGTCACAGAGCTGCACGACCACATTCAAGCGGGCGCCATCGCGGCTGATGAGTAAATTAACGGTGCGTCCCGAAGGCATTTCCCGCAGCCGGCGCCGTAACTGATCAACATTGTCAAAGGACTGTCCGTCCAGCTGAAGAATAACGTCGTGAACCTCGAGGCCAGACTTGCCGGCAGGAGCGTCGTGGTCCACCACGACCACCTCGGCCGCATGAGCATCTTTTAGGTGGAGTGCGTTGACACGCTCGTTATCCACATCCCCTAAAACCACCCCAAGGTAGCCTTGCGCGCTAAAAAGCAGAAACTCCGGCAGAGCTGGCCGGCAGATTCAACGCGTCTCCGAATGCCCAACAGGTGGTGAGAAGACCACCCAGTACCACGGCCAACGAACCCAAAATCGGAAGGTGCTTCATTGGAGGACTCCCAAGGGACTCATACCGTTAAGACTTGCTGCATGCCTTAAAAGCAACTCTCAAAGCTACTGGATTTGTGGCGATTCATCCAGAATTTCATGAGAGACGGTTCGAATATGCGGATTGTCGTCCTCCGACGCAACCGTGTGCAATACCTCGCGCACGCTGCTGTCGGCCTCGACCGGTTGCAGAAGCTCAATGGCGCGCGTGCGCACCGTGGCATCCTCGTCGTTCATCAATGCTTCCAATATCCCGTCGCGGACGCGCATATCTTCTGCCACATAGGGCTTAAGGCCGTCCAATGCTTGCAATCGGACCCTGGCGTTCTTGTCGTAGCGCAGAGCCACCAACAAAGCATTGCGAATCGGGCCATCGGAGCATTGGTGCCCCGCCTCGCACTCGCCGGCCAATAAGCTAACGGAATTCTGCGCCACCCCGGGATTCACCTGGCTTTGTGCCCCAACCAGCAGTAACTCCCGTATCTGGGGATCGTCAAGCGATCCCTGGGTGGTTTCCGGCACCAGGCGATTGAAGCGCACTTCGACATTTTCGGTATTTGGTTCGCGGACAATGCTGCTGACGTTGGCGATCGTTCCCGGTCCCGCTATGGCAGCGGGTAGCGCGACGGACCGGTGATGGGTGCGTATTGCCGCTTGATAACCGCCCCAGCTGCCTGAGGCGAGGCCCAGAACCAGGAGCGCGGAGGCCGCGACCGGAGCCCGGCCCAGCATGCTCACGCCGCGAAACACGGACTGCTGGATGCGCACCAGCCAGCCGGTTCGCGGCATGGTGTCCAGTGCTTCCTCGAGCCGTAGCCGGGCTTGCGCCAGCAGGTTGGCTGAGGGCTCCACGGTGGGCGCAAGCGCCATCGCCTGCTGTAGTGCCTGCACTGCTGCAAACTCCTCCTGACAACGTTTGCAGGTGGTTAGATGACCTTCCAGCAAATGGCACTGATCATCAGGAAGTTCTCCGTACGCGAATAGAGCAATCTTCTGTT
Organism: uncultured Acidobacteriaceae bacterium; assembly: GCA_963743365.1. Classification (GTDB taxonomy): domain Bacteria; phylum Acidobacteriota; class Terriglobia; order Terriglobales; family Acidobacteriaceae; genus PALSA-350. The sequence continues at coordinate 28,642 of CAVUQE010000024.1, read as the reverse complement.
GCGCCAGCTCGCAGTCCATATACCAAACCTCGCCTCACCGTAGTGTCGCCAAATTAGTTCTTAATTTTCTAGTCGCCCGGAAGAGCGTGTTCTTGGCGGTCTCTTCCGTGGTGTTCAACATTTCACCGATGGTACGTAATCTCAGGCCCTGGTAGTGCTTTAGCTCAAAAACCATGCGTTCCCGCGGGGTCAGCCGTCCTAGCGCTTCCTGGATCCGCTCCCCCAGCAGCTTGCGCTCCAGCTCGCGCTCGGGATTAGCCATGGCTCGCTCGTCGGAGATATTGCTCAGCAGGTCCATCTCTCCGCCGCTGGAATCGACCACTATCGATTGTTCTTCCCGGCGGGATTTCCGGCGCCGCAGGTGATCGAGACACAGGTTGGTCACGATGCGGTAGATCCAGGTATAGAAGGAGCATTCAAAGCGGAAATTTGCCAGGTAACGATAGGCCTTGAGGAAGGCTTCCTGGTGGATGTCCTGCGCATCCTGCTCGGACCCCGTCAAGCGCAGCGCAAGCCGTAAGACCGGCTGGTCGTACTGGCGCACCAAGGCTTCGAAGGCGGTCCGCGAACCCTTTTGTGCTTCGCGGATGAGCTCGGTTTCGGTGGCGCGACCCCATGCTTCGCTTGCCATGCCTGACGAGGATTGTAACGTTCGTTGCGGAGCCCAGGCAGAGCTCCCAGCCTTGATTGGCCTATGCGATGTAAAGCGAAGCGCGTCCGTCGTCATTCGTCGCTCCAGGTACACACTAACCACTGTCCCCTAGACGAAGCAGCAAGCGTTTGGTAAGCAGCCGGGATTCGATAGACTCAGCCTATGTCTTCCCTATTTGAGCACTCCAGCGAAAGCATTGTCGCGTACTGCGACGGCGGGTCTCGCGGCAACCCAGGTCCCGCCGGCTTCGGCGTCTATATCCAGGACTCGGCAGGAAAAGTCCTGGGTGAATTGAGCCAGTTCCTGGGTGTGCACACCAATAACTTCGCCGAGTACTCTGCGCTGCTGGCATCGTTGGAGTTTGCTATCACCAACGGACACAGGAGTTTGCGGGTTGTCTCTGATTCGGAGCTGATGGTCAAGCAGATCAAGGGGCAGTATCGCGTGAACAGCCCTGAACTCCGTCCTCTGTATGAGGAGGCCAAGCGCCGTATTACGCGGCTTGACCACTTTCAGATCCAGCATGTTTTGCGAGAAAAGAACCGCCATGCGGACCGCCTGGCCAACGTGGCCATGGACCGCGGAATGGGCCGGGCTCCGGCTGCTAGTCCGGCCACCGCTCCAGCCAAGCCAACCCCGATGCCGGCGCCCAAGGGAGTCATGCTCCGCGGGCTAGTGAAAAACGGAGTGGTCCATGTTCTCGGGGGCGAGCTGCCGGACGGCACTTTTGTGAAGGTGATCCCAGAGTAGGTAAGAGCAACCTCACCCGGCGAGCGCCACCTTCACCAATTCACTGACCAACCGGCCGTCGGCCCTCAAGCCGCTGGCCTGAATCCGCACCTGAACCGCCTTCATCACCGTTCCCATGTCCTTCGGTCCCGGTTGGACACCCTGAGCTCGCAATTCCTCCAGGGTCGAAGTGACCACCTGCCGTAGTTCCTCATCTCCCGCCGCCTTGGGCATGTACTCTTCGATAACCTCGATCTCTGCTGCTTCCTTTTCCGCTAACTCCGGCCGATTGCCCTTGGTGAACTGCTCGATGGAGTCTTTGCGCTGCTTGATCAAAGTGGTCAGCACCTGTAAAGCCTGTGGATCGGTGACCGGCGTACGCTGCTCTATCTCCTTATTTTTCAATGCAGATACCACCATTCGCAAAGTCGACAAACGCTCCACCGCGCGCTGCTTCATGGCCCCCACCATATCCTGATGAATCTTTTCAACCAGGCTCATACTCCTCCGTTCCGATTTAAACGCCCATTATAGAAAGCTTTGTTTATTACAATGGAACCATGATCCGTAAGACCCGCCTTTTTACTCCCGGTCCCACCCCGCTTCTGCCTGCCGCCCAGTTCGCTATGGCTGCAGCCGATATACACCACCGGACCCCCGAATTTCGCGCCCTGTACTTGAAGGTACTCCGCGACCTGAAAACCTTTGTCGGGACCAAGAATGACGTGATACTGCTCGCCTCCTCCGGCACCGGAGCGATGGAAGCATCGGTTTCGAACCTGACCTCGCCTGGAGACCGCGTGCTGGTGCTAACGGCAGGCAAGTTCGGCGAGCGCTGGGTCAGCCTGGCAAAAGCATTTGGCTGCGATGTGGATGTAGTCAGCGCGCCGTATGGCCAAACCTTCGATCTGGAAGAGGTGCGCAAGGCGCTCAAGATTGAGACCCGCGCCATTTTCATGCAGGCTACCGAGACCTCAACCGGCGTGCGCCACGATGTTGCGGGTGTCGCGGACGTCTTGAAGCAAAGCGGCAAGGACGCGGTGCTGGTGGTGGACGCCATCACCGGCCTCGGCACCACGCACATCGATATGGATGGGTGGGGTGTCGATGTGCTCATCGGCGGATCGCAGAAGGCAGTCATGATTCCTCCCGGCCTTTCCTACCTGGCGCTCAGCGATCGCGCCTGGGACTTGATGGAGATCTCGCTCAACCCCCGCTACTACTTCGATCTGCGCAAAGAGAGAAAGAACGCGGCCAAAGGCGAATCCGCCTACACTCCTTCGGTCGCCCTGATTGCGGGGCTTGGAGCGGCTCTCGACTATATTGCTGGTCAAGCAGACGGCGATCTGGCGGCGGGCCGTGCCAAGCTGGTGGAAAACGCTGAAACTTGCGCCGCCATGACCCGCGCTGCAGTGGAGGCCCTGGGACTGCAGCTCTTCGCCCCGGAAGCTCCGGCTGCCGCAGTGACCGCTGTATTGCCCCCGGCAGGCCTCGATTCCGGCGTCATCGTCAAGGAGTTGAAGAGCCGCTTCGCTGTCGTCATCACCAACGGACAAGGGGAGATGAAGGGGCAAATCTTCCGCATCGCTCATCTGGGATTTTTCGACTACATGGACACCATTGCCCTCATCGGCGCCCTGGAACAAGTGGCCCATGCCCTCAAGCTGCCGGGTTTTGCTTTCGGGAAAGCATTGGTGGCTGCCCAGAACGTCTTCGCGTCGCGGGCGCCGGACGAAGCCGCGCGGCGGGACCGCGCCTCGGCAGGTGTCTCCCTTTCCGCCCGTTAGACAAACGTTCCACCCCAACGCGACGGCTGCTCCTGTCTGCGGCAGCCGTCGCTTCGCGGGTTAAGCAATCTTAGGAGCACGATGAAGATCGTATTGGCTGAGAAAGTCTCGCCCGCCACCCTGGCTGTGTTTGAAGGCGAGAGTGGCTGGCAGATCGTGACCCACGATCAGATCAAGAAGGGGCTGGCCGCCGAATTAGCGGATGCCGACGCGCTCGTGGTTCGTTCCGCAGTCCAGGTGGATGAGGCACTGCTGAGTGCGGCTCCCAAGCTGCGAGTGATTGGCCGTGCCGGCGTAGGGGTCGATAACATCGACGCCGATGCCGCGACTCGCAGGGGCATCGTGGTCATGAATACGCCCGGGGCCAACGCCATTGCGGTCGCCGAGCTGACCATTGGACTGATGCTTGCTTTGGGCCGCCAACTGCCTCGCGCCAACATGCTGCTGCACGCCGGCAAATGGGAAAAGAAGTCCTTGCAGGGAACTGAGCTGCGGGGCAAGCAACTGGGCATTCTCGGCTTGGGCCGGGTGGGCCTCGAGGTGGCGCGACGGGCTAGGGCCTTCGGCATGGAGCTACTGGGCCATGACCCCTTTGTCGCCCCCGCCGTAGTTCGGGAGAATGGAGTCCGCCTCTGCACCGTGGAGGAGTTATTTCGCGGCGCCGATTACCTGACCCTGCACGTGGGGCTTACCCCCCAAACGACGGGGATTATCAACGCCCGGACGCTGGCCACCATGAAGAAGAACGTGCGCATCGTCAACTGCGCCCGCGGCGAGCTGATCGACGATGCCGCCCTGGTGGAGGCCCTCGGCTCCGGCCAGGTGGCCGGCGCCGCACTCGACGTCTTTAGCCAGGAGCCGTTAAAAAATTCGCCTTACTTCGGCCTGGACAACGTCATTCTGACTCCGCATATCGCTGGTTCTACGGGCGAGGCGCAGGAGGCCGTCGGAGTGCAGATTGCCCAGCAGGTCAAGGATTATCTTAAATTCGGGGTGGTTCAGAACGCGGTCAACCTTCCCTCCATGACTTATGAGGAGTATCAGGAGCTTTCCCCGTACATCCTTATGGCGGAGCGTCTGGGTGCATTCCTCTCCCCGCTGGCAGCGGGGAATCTGGAAAGCATTCATCTTTCCTACAGTGGGCGATTGGCGCAAGGCAAAACCGAGCTCGTACGCAATGCTGCCATCCAGGGGGTTCTGGCGCATTCTGATGTGGTCAATCGCATCAATGCCCTATCCGTTGCCACAGAGCGCGGCATCCGGGTGCACGAAGATAAGAAAGAAGAAGGTTCGGGCGGCGCGGGCACAGTGCTTAAGCTGACCTTGCACACGGCAACCGGTGACAGCAGCGCGAGCGCCACTGTGCTGCACGGGAGTTCGCCCCGGCTGCTTGCTTGCGACGGCATCGATATCGAAGCCCCGCTGCACGGAACGCTGCTGTTCATCCGTAACCTGGATGTGCCGGGCGTGATCGGTCGTATTGGCACGATCCTGGGCGAGCATAAAATGAATATTGCGAACTTTGCTTTGGGACGGAGCTTGCGCACAGCGCAGCACAACGCGCTCGCGGTGGTCCAGATCGACGGTCGCGTCGCGCCGTCGGTCCTGGCCGCGCTGCAGGCCACCGAAGCCATTACCGAGGTTCGCCTGATCGAGCTGGCTGACCGCCAGCCGGCACCAGCAGCCCACGAATGATGAACCTGCAAAGTTGAAGGAGTCTACGGATGCCGCTGTACGAATACGAGTGCAAAAAGTGCGGACATCGATTTGAATTGATCCAGTCCTTTTCTGCTGAAGATCCAAAGGAGTGCCCGGTCTGCCAAGGCGAGGTGGAACGGTTGATCTCCACGCCCGCCCGCGCCCATTTCAAGGGTTCTGGTTTCTACTCCACTGACTACGCTGCCAAGCCGGCCGCTGCCGGCAAATCGAAGGATGGCGGGAGCAGCTCTGACGGCAGCTCCGCGTCTTCGGATAAGGGTGGCACGGCGGATAAGACCCCAGCCGCCAAGACAGAAAGCGCTCCGGCCGCAGCCCCGTCCAGTTCCTCCACTAAGTCGGACTAGCCGACCGAGGGCTCTCTCCCAACAACAGATGACGGGTGCCCCACATCCCGGGATTTCCTGTTGGGTCAGATGGGTTCCACGAGCCTCATGCGACTTTCTTAGGAGAAAGCCGCACACGCGATCGTTTCCTGGGCCGCGTACAGGAAATCCGGGCATCGAACCTGGGGCACCCGTTGGTTCCTGATCCGTTCCTGGCACGAGAACTTGTCAAATCTGATCCCACCCGGTCTTTGGTTACCCCAGCGGAGCCCAAGCGGTGAGGTAAAACTGAACCTGCGACAGGGGACAGCACGATGCTAAGCATTCGATCGGCACAAGACCGAGGCCATGCCAAGCAAGCCTGGTTGGACAGCTACCATTCCTTTTCCTTCGCGGACTACTACGACCCAAAGTTCAACGGCTTTCGTGACTTGCGAGTTCTCAATGAAGATCGTATTGCGCCGGCGAAGGGATTTGCGTCCCATCCGCACCGCGATATGGAGATCATCACCTACGTGCTTGAGGGTTCCCTCGAGCACCGCGATTCCCTGGGCAATGGTGGCATCGTCGGCCCGGGGGAAGTGCAGCACATCTCGGCCGGCAGCGGGATTCGGCACAGCGAGTTCAACCATTCCGGAACCGAATCGCTGCACCTGCTCCAGATATGGCTCCTCCCCAACCAGAATGGTGTTGAACCCTACTATGCGCAGAAACGTTATTCCATGGCGGAAGAGCCGGACCGGTTGCACCTCGCAGCTTCGCCGGACGGACGTGAGGGCTCGCTTCCCATAAAGAGCAATGCCAAACTGTACGTCGCGCGGCTCAATCCCAAGGCAGCGATTGAATACGTCTTTGCGAAGGAAGGTTTCGGTTGGCTGCAGGTCGCTCGCGGCTGTGTGACTGCAAACGAACTTAGTCTCCAGCCAGGCGATGCGCTCGCCGTCAGCCTGGAAAAGCGGCTGACCGTGGTGGCGAGCGGAGAGGCCGAAATCCTGCTCCTCGATTTACCGTAGGTGGGATTTACCTTAAGTGGTTGCAGCGGTCGCGGGCAGAATCTCCGCAACGTCCACCCATTGGGTCGGATAGTCACCGGTGTAGCAAGCCGTACAGTAGCGGTTGCCTTCTCCCCCGTCGCAGGCCTTCTCCAAACCCTCCAGTGAAAGATAGGCGAGGGAATCGGCTTCGATGTACTGGCGAATCTCTTCCACTGACGAGTTGGCCGCGATCAGTTCGCTCTTGTTCGGGGTGTCCACTCCGTAATAGCAAGGCGAGATGGTGGGCGGACAGCTGATGCGAAGATGTACTTCGCGGGCACCCGCCGAACGCACCATGCGCACGATCTTGCGGCTGGTTGTGCCTCGGATAACGGAGTCATCGATGAGGATGATGCGCTTACCCTCGAGCAGATTGCGCACCGGGTTCAACTTCAGCTTCACCCCAAAATCGCGCACCCGCTGCTCCGGCTCAATGAACGTGCGGCCCACGTAGTGATTGCGGATGAGCCCGAAATTGAATGGGATCCCGCTTTCCGCCGCGTACCCCAAGGCCGCCGTCACGCCGGAGTCAGGTACCGGCACTACCAGGTCGGCTTCAACCGGCGCCTCGCGCGCTAGTTGTCGTCCCATCTGCTCCCGGCTGGCCTGCACCCAGCGCCCAAAGATCCGGCTGTCGGGACGGGCGAAGTACACATGCTCGAAGATACAGCTTGCTTGGCGCACGCCGGTGGCATATTCCACTGAGGTGACGCCATCACGGGTAACCATCACCACTTCGCCCGGGCGCACGTCGCGCTCGTACTTGGCCCGCAGCAGATCGAAAGCGCAGGTTTCCGAGGCGAAGACCACGGTATCTGGACCATCGGGATTGCTGATGCGTCCCATCGATAAAGGCCGGAAGCCATAGGGATCGCGGGCAGCAAAGATGCGGTCGCGCGTCATCATGACAATGGAGAAAGCGCCCGACACCTGGCGCAGAGAGTCTCCTATCGCTTCGATGAGCGTCTTGGCGGTGGAATGGGCAATCAGCTGCACGATGATCTCGGAGTCGCTGGTGGTCTGGAAGTAAGCGCCCTCCCGCTCCAGGCGGGTGCGCAGCGTGCCCAGGTTCACCAGGTTCCCGTTGTGCGCAATGGCAATCAGGCCCCGGGTCGAGTCCACCCTGATAGGTTGCGCATTCAATAGCGCAGAGTCGCCGGTGGTTGAATAGCGGGTGTGCCCGATGGCCAATTCACCCGGCAATTTGGCGAGCACGTCGTCTGTAAAGATGTCCGCCACCAACCCCATACCCTTGATGTTGTAAAGGTTGGTGTAATCGGCGGTGGCAATGCCCGCGGACTCTTGCCCGCGATGCTGCAGCGCATAAAGTGCGAGATATGCCTGGCGCGCCGCGTCGGGGTGGCCGTGTACGGCCACCACTCCACACTCCTCGCGCAGCTTGTCAAAAGGATTGGAGTTCGATTCCACGGCTTCGTCCGGATACAAATGCTGGTTGATGCTGGTGCTCTCCATGCCCCTAATTTCCCACCGGCACGTCGTCGCGCAACAGCGCACCCAGCGCTCCTGACCAGACATTACGCAGGCCGGAGACCCTCTCCCGGATGAGCACCCGGCTGTCGACCGCCAGCTCAAAAAGATCAGCCATGGTTTCTCCCAGCATTACCACTATCAGGCCGTTGTACCGCCCAACTAGTCTTTCGACCTGCGCCACTGATTCCTTAGCGCAGCTGATCACGCACTGGCTCGCCGTCTCCCCAAAAAGATCCCATTCCGCCGGCAGGTCGGGCGCCTTGGAGAGATTCGCGCGCAGGCCGATTTCATGATGAAAGCATGCTTCCGCCAACGCAACCGCAATCCCACCGTCCGAGATGTCACGTGCTGAATGAATCAAGCTCTGCTGCGAAAGCTCAGCCAGGCAGCGGTGCAGATTAGCCTCCACCAGCAGATCCAGGCAAGGCGGAGTGCCCCATAATGCGGAGAGAACCTTCCTGGCATATTCCGAGGAGCCAAACTCCTGCATGCGCTCCTCGAGTGGAGAAACCGATGCCGGAGCGATGAGCAGAACGGCGTCGCCGGTCCGTTGAAAATCCGCCCCCACCGCTTTGCTTATCTGATCCAGGATGCCCACAATCCCGATCACCGGGGTGGGATAGATGCCTTGGCCGCGGGTCTCGTTATACAGCGAAACGTTGCCTCCCGTAATTGGGGTTCCAAGGGCCAGGCATGCCTCGGAAATGCCATCGATTGCCAGCGAGAGCTGGGCCATGATCTCCGGCTTCTCCGGGTTGCCGAAGTTTAGGCAGTTGGTTGCCGCCACCGGGGTCGCTCCAGAGCACGCCACCTTGCGCGCAGCCTCAGCAACGGCGTGGGAGGCTCCCAGCTTAGGGTCGAGGTAGCACCATCGCTCATTGCCGTCGAGCGCCATGGCCAAGCCACGGTTAGTGCCCTTGATGCGCATCACACCCGCCTCGCCGCCCGGGCCGTGGACTGTGTTGGTCTGCACCATCGACTCGTACTGCTCGTGTATCCAGTGCTTGGAACAGATATTCGAGGAGGCAAGGAGAGCGCGCAGTTCGTCAGCGTAGTTGGTGGCGGACGCGTTGACGCCGGTCAGCGTCTCCTCAAAGAAGGTAAGCTGCTCCAGCACCTCCGACGGCGGATTTAGGCGAACGGGCGCTTTCCACTGTCCAACCGGCCGGCGATACAGTGGAGCATCGTCGGTGAGCGATTGGTTAGGTATGTCGGCAACCAGCTGGCCATGGTGCAGGATGCGCAACCTGGGTTCGGCGATCACCTTGCCCACGATCACCGCATCGAGCCCCCATTTTTCGAAGACGCGGATGACCTCGGCTTCGCGGTTCTTGTCTGCCACCAGCAGCATGCGCTCCTGGCTCTCGCTCAACATGATCTCGTAGGCGGTCATGCCCGATTCTCGCTGCGGCACGTGGTCCAGCTCTACTTCGAGGCCCACGCCGCCGCGGGCGCCCATCTCGCAGGTAGAACAGGTTAAGCCGGCAGCGCCCATGTCCTGGATGCCAACCACCGCGCCGGTCCGCATGGCCTCAATACAGGCCTCGAGCAGCAGCTTCTCCATGAATGGGTCGCCTACTTGCACGTTGGGCCGCTTCTGCTCCGAGCCCTCTTTGAATTCTTCGCTGGCCATGGTGGCTCCGTGGATGCCGTCGCGGCCCGTTTTTGCTCCCACGTAAATCACCGGATTGCCGATGCCGGATGCTTTGGCATAAAAGATCTCGTCTCGCCGCACCAAACCCAGTGCAAAAGCATTAACCAGGGGATTTCCCGAATAGCAAGGCTCAAAACGGGTCTCGCCACCCAGGTTCGGCACGCCAAAGCAATTTCCATAGGCCGCGATGCCGCTGACCACGCCTTCCAGCAGGGAATGGTTCTTGTGGACTACGGCGGACGCCGACGGGGCATGAGGCGACAGATCAGGACCCAGCTCATCGTCGGTGATGGGACCGAAACGGAGCGAATCCATGACCGCCAGCGGACGGGCGCCCATGGTAAAGATGTCGCGCAGAATGCCCCCCACCCCGGTCGCGGCACCTTGGAAAGGCTCGATAAAGGAAGGGTGATTATGTGATTCGATTTTGAAGGCGCAAGCCCAGCCGTCGCCCACATCGATAATGCCGGCATTTTCGCCTGGCCCTTGCACCACGCGGGCGCTTTGGGTCGGCAGACGCTTCAGGTGAACACGAGAGGACTTGTAGGAGCAGTGTTCACTCCACATGACGCTGTAAATCCCCAGCTCAGTCAACCCTGGAGGCCTCCCCAGGGCGGCCACGATCCGTTGATACTCTTCGGGTGTGATGCTGTGCTGAGCCAGAAGCTCCGGCGTCAAAGAGAGTGATTCCAGGTCCACGGAGAGCGACTCAGGTTTCATGCGGTTAAGTCTATTGTCGCATGTTGCAGGAATGTGACGCGAGGAGCCATTTCGGCGTAGTCCCACCCGGTCCACCAACCCGAGCAAAAAGCATGGAAGCCCTCAGAAGAAGATCGGCGGCTGCGCGTCCGGCCTAGCAACTGCTGCTCAAGGCTAGGCCAACCACAGCGTTGCCCGAATAGAGGATGCGCGCTTGGCAATTGCATGAGGAGCCTCGATATACCACAGCTCGTGAAGTCGAATGTTCCTCCTTAGATTGGCTTTCTTGCCGGTGCCAATCTATTCCGCAACCGTCTTGGCCAAAGGAATCCCGTTCGCTTTGCTTCAAAAGCGCGAGCGCCCTTTCTGCATCGAGGCCGCGAAACTGCGCGTGTTGTGCAGAATATTCAATATCGGGACTGATGCTGGCGTCGAGATGCGCCCCGTCTCGAAATGCATACGATAGTGTGATGTTTGTTCCACTCAACTTTGCTTCACAGCGCTTGGGCTCTCCCAGCCGGAGTAGCAATTCCTTATAGAATGGCCCAGCCTCAACCCGCTGTTGGAACTCCCGGACTTGTTTCTGACGGGCTGGCGGCGCGCCTGAGCACCGCGTCGCTTGAGCTTGCATGGCGTTGCAATGAACGATGAGGGATGCCAGTGCGAAGATGAATAGCGTGGCGCGTTTTTGCGGACAGGAAGCACTCATCACTTGCCCACGCTGGACTCAGCCATATTAAGGAAAACATTGGTCATGCTCTCGGTTCCTCCGTCGGAGCGCTGGATCAGAAGGATGGATATCAAGTCATTATTAGGGTCGATCCAACCCTGGGTCCCAAAAGCTCCGCCGTGCCCGTAGGTACCGATCGTGTGTCCTGCCAACTCACCCAGCGGATCCGTGACGATCTCCCAGGCGAGTCCATAATCGGAGCCGCGCATCCATCCCACAGGCTGAATCCCGGTAGTTTGCGGCTCTGTCATCACGTGCACCGAGAAGGGTGAAAGATAGCGGTGGCCTTCGTAAACGCCGTCGTTGAGCATCATGCGGTAGAGATGAAGCAGGTCTTCGGCCGTGGAGTAGAGCCCCCAACCGGGTGCAGGAAAGACGGCTCCCTGGCGGTGCTTTGCCGGGTCGCCACCCAGAATGCTGGCTGGGGAGGGCACCAGTTTCCCGTCTTTCTGCGCGTAGACCATGGCAATGCGCGAGATCTTGTCCGGGGGCGGGAAGAAGAAGCTGTCCTTCATTCCCAGCGGCTGCAAGATGTGCTCCGTGATGAAGTCCACATACTTCTCGCCCGAGCAGACCTCTATGATGCGGCCGAGAATCTCGATACCGGGGCTGGAGTAGCTCCACTGCGTTCCCGGCTGAAACAGCAGCGGCTGTTTGGCGAGTTGCCTTACCACTTCATCCAGTGGCACTTTCATCGTCTGTGCGTAGTCGGGGATGGCGGGTGGGCTATTGTCCTGGATCCCCGCAGTGTGGGTAAGCAAGTCACGGATGGTGATCGCGTGGTTGGGGATACTCAAGCGGGCGGCATCGGGGCCTACATTGGTTCTTACCCGCAGGCCCTTGAACTCGGGCAGGTAGTCTTCGACCGGGTCGCGCAGAGCCAGCTTGCCTTCTTCGGCCAGCATCATGATGCCGATCGCGGTGACCGGCTTGGTCATGGACATGATCTGGAAAATCGTGTCCTTCTGCATTGCGTGCCCGGCTTCCGCGTCGGCCATGCCGGTGGCGTCGAACTCCACGATGTCACTGCCGTGGGACACCAGAGTAACGGCTCCGGCGACGGTCTGCCGATCGACAAAAGACTTCATTCGCTGCGGGATTCTTGAGAGAACGTCCTGATCGACCCCGGTGGATGTGCCCGTCGCTTTGGCGTTGGACTGGGCGATGGCCGCAGAGAAGGCCACGGCAAATAACGGCAGCAAGCAAGCGAGTTTTCGCACGCGAACAGCTTAGAGGAAGAGCGGGCTTCCGCAAAACTAAATCAGCCTCGCCAAACCCGGGCCACGGCACGCACGTGTTCAGGCCCGGTGCGGCAACAGCCCCCAATCCATTGCGCGCCGGCGCCCCGCCAACGTCCTGCCAGTTCTCCAAACGCCTGTATCTGTCCGTCGCCTTGCCAGCAGCGATGCACCGCATCCCACTGCTCGCCGGAATTGGGATAGACGATGATGGGCTTGCTCGTGACCGTTGCCAGTTCGCCAATGAGGCTGCCAATCAGCTCGGGGGCAGTGCAATTGACGCCGATCCCGATTACCTGTGGCTGCGCGTTGAGCAACTCCGCGCACTCACGCAAGGCTTCGCCGTGGGAAACGTATATTCCATCCCGGCAGGTGAAGCTGAGATACGCTGCCAGGTCTGGATACGGTTGGAGTGCGGCGAGGATGGCCCTGGCTTCTTCGAGCGATGGAATACTCTCAAAAGCCAGGAAATCGGCGTTGGTCTTAGCGAGCACTGCGATGCGCCGGCTGTGAAACCCCACCAAGTCCTCGAAGGAGCAGTCATAGTTGCCGTGATACTCCGCTCCGTTGTGCAGCATCGCGCCGTAGGGTCCGAGCGAAGCTGCAATCCAGATCGGGCGCGGCGAACCGGCCTGGTACTCGCTCCTGACCTTCTCGGCCAGGGCCACGGATACGCGCAGCGCGTTCGTAGCCGCGTCCGCTGCGTCTTGAGCATCGAAGCCGATCGACCTGAAAGCCCTCAGTGGAGACCTGGTAGCTGGCGGTCAGCAGGCAATCAGCGCCGGCTTCGAGATACTCGCGATGAACCGCGGCGATGGCCTCCGGCGAGCTCTCGAGGACATGTGCTGACCACAGCGGACCGTCCAGGTTAAAGCCTTTGCGCTCAAGCTCGGTGGCCATCCCTCCATCGAGCACATGCAGGCCGGCGAGGTCGAGTTGCTGCAAGGGCGTCATGGCTTTCACCGCAGTTTACCCCCGGTCTATCCGGTTGGGGTCCTTCTGATACACTCTGATGTAGTTCGCGGGCGTTTATGAGGGGCTCAGCCAGGAACCTTTCAGTCCGTAAACATCCTTTCCAACCGCAAGTTCGGGGAGTGGCTCAGCCTGGTAGAGCACCTGGTTCGGGACCAGGGGGTCGGAGGTTCGAATCCTCTCTCCCCGACCATTCTAAAGCCGTTTGGCCTCATTCATTTACGGCAAACTTGACCAGCTTGGGATCACAAAAGATCACCGGAGCTTTGGCAGAGCTTTCCTGCTTGGGCTGTTTTCGTGTCCGGGCGATGATGCCTCCAGTCGCTTCCTCCCACAGGACGGCGGCTGTCTCCTCGTCGTGCTTCATGGCGTGTGAGTAGACGTCGAGGGTGATCTGACTGTTCGCGTGACCGAGCCGTTTACTGACTACGGTGATCGGTACGCGCTGGCTCAGCATCATCGAGGCGCTGAAGTGGCGCAGTGAGTGAAGCGAACCGGAGACGCCCGCCTGTTGCATGAACTTGCAGATGCGCCCTGAGACCTGTTTCGGCTTGTAGTAGTTTCCGTCAGGAGTCGGGAACACGAGATCGTTGTCTTTGTAGTCGGGACCAAAGAGTCGCTTCTCCTCGGCGAGCTGTGCTCTGTGCTCCGCCAGAACGTTGATCGTCGTTTCGGAGATTCGAACGAAGCGCGACTTTCGCGACTTCGGAACTTTGATCTCGAGTCCATCCATGGTTTCCGAGACAGACTTGGAGATGGTCACCACGCCAGACTTCGGGTTGATGTCGGTCCACTGGAGGGCAAGCTGCTCACCACGTCGACATCCGCAGTCAGCCGCGAAAACGCTCAGCGCATAGTAGCGCGTGCCTTGCACACGGTTGAGAAATTTCTCGTAGCCATCCGGCTTAATAAGGTCGATCTCCCTCTTGTGCGCTGATGGCCGGTCGACATCTTCCATCGGATTGCGCTCGATCTTCTTCCACTTCACCGCTTTGTCTAGCGCTTGAGAAACCAGAGCGGCGCTTGCCCGAACAGTTTTGGGCGAGAGCGGACGGCCGCCCTTAGGATACTGCTTCGTCTTCATTCCGCCTCTTGAGAGCAGCGTGGCCAGATCCCGTTCGATACGCTCGCAGCGCAACTCCTGGAGAGGGACATTGCCAAACATGCGGATGCAATAAGCCGCGCGCTTTTCAATCGCTTCGCGCGTCGCCTTGCCCCAGTGCGCGGCACCATGCTGTTCGAGCCAAGTACGAAAGAATGCCTCGAACGTGCGTGGGTCTTCCTGGACGTCGCTCTTGTTCTTTCGATCTCCTACAGCATCGTGCAAGGCGTCTTCCGCCCCGTGTTTAGTCTTAAAACCCTTCCGCAGAATCTGGTGCCGCCTACCGTCCTCGTAGGGAGTCCCATCGAACACGTAGCCCCGCGAAATCGTCCCGCTCTTGAGTTTGGTCTTGGTAATCCTGCCTGTCATTTTTTCCCATTCTTTGCTTTGGCTGTTGGTTGTTTGGGATCGTCAGGGCCCCCACTGATGGCGACCCTCCCGGTACGGCGTATGTCATCGAGGAGCGGGTTCGCGTTGCATTCGCGCGCCACCTCCGCGGACTGAACGAATCCCGCATGTGCTTTTTGTTTCGTCTTAAAGGCGGAGGGCGAGCCAATAAGCATCCGTCATCCAGACACTGATCACGGGTGAAGGTGCTTCCTGGCCGGCCTTCAGATGTTCGACCTCGTCTCGATACCGCTCCGCCGCAAAGAAGAGAGCAGCGAGTGCGTTCGTGGTCCAGTCGAGCAACCGCGTCGGCAGGCCGTGATGCTGCATCAGGAAGTACCAATCAATGTCTTCTTTTGCGTGGTTAACTGGGTTGAGTTAGAGACTATTGGCAGTTCTCTCTGCGAGCTATGCTGAGAAGCAATGAATAGTGACGATAATCCCTCAACTGCACCGCCGACAGAGCCGCAACCTCCCAACGCTTCCGAAGCAGCGAGACCACCTGACGACTGGGTAGTCACTACACCCGTGGAGGGAGAGGTCATCACAAGCCTGGCCACCGGAAATAGCTTGAGAGACGAATTTTGCAACGGTCGTCAACGGTTCCTTCGCACCCTTCGCCTCGAGATGTTTTCTGATAGTGCGCTGGCGAGGCTTTGCGGTTGGTTCCGGCTCCTTGCTCACCTCTGGATTCTCCCTGAGATCATTCTAACGGCGTCTTGCCCCCCCCTCCGGGGCCGCCTCCCATTCCTCAACTGCGCCCATTGGCGTGGTGCTGCGTGCCATGTCGCGAAGATGGAGACGTCCACCCAGGTGCCTACCAGCGACCCACCCTGAGAGCATCCTGGCGCGATGGCCTGATTATCACGGGAGTCCCTGCTGTGGAAATCAAACTGCTGTGCGTTCGAAGATTCAGCATAAGGTGAAATCAGTTTGAGCTGCCCGGTTCAAACTGGAATCAAATGACCGCAAAGCGAATGAGCGACTGTCCATATATCCTGAGGGACAAGATGCCTTCCTTGCGATTAGGACTTATCTCCGTGCTTCTCGCCTGTCTATGGGATACGCCGTACTTTGCAGCCTCGCTTGCATCGTCGTCTACGCTCCAGCTTAACGCGTCGGTCACGCTTGATCTCCTTGCGCTTCCGGGGTCGCCAACACTTTGGATGGGACGTACGCCGGTCACCGTAGGGCAGTTCCGGACCTTCGTCGAAGCGACCGGCTACCGAACTGACGCTGAGAACCCTGAGGGAAACGGACCGGGCCGCGTTGGAGGAACGGCTGGGATGCGCAACGCAATCGCTTTGCCGGTTGGTGGCCGCAATACACATGGCGCTACGCGGGCTGGCCGATGACGGATGAGTATCCCGTCTCCAACATCTCCTGGAATGACGCCTCTGCATTTTGCAGGTGGCTCAGTGCAGAGTCAGGAAGACGAGTGCGACTGCCCACATACCCGGAATGGGCCCGTGCGACTCGTGCTGGCACAACGACTGTTTTTTTCACGGGCGAATCGCCAGCGAGTCTTGAAGGCTATGCAAACGTTGCGGACCGATCCTTGCTGCGAACGCTTGGAGACTCCACTTACGCTGATGGAGGATTTCCCTTCGGCGATGGGTACCCATTTACTTCTCCGGTTGGAAAGTTCAAGCCGAATCCCTGGGGACTCTACGACATGCTCGGCAATGTGTTCGAATGGTGTTCCCTGGAGTCCACTCCCATGCCATGCGGATGTTCTTACAACGATGGACCAAATATTTGCCGTGAAGGTGTTCGAGAGCGGCACGCCGAATCGTACAGTCGTTACGCCTACCTTGGCTTCCGCGTGGTCGTGGAAAGCGAAGCTGCTCAAAAGCACTGATTCAGACATAGACGGACGCCAGGGCGCATCAGCGCCTTCGCGTGAACTGCATGCGAAGTCGTTAGCCTTGATCGAAAATGCCTCGGAGCAATTCGTCGCGCCCGCAGCACCCGGCCCCGAGGCATTTCCGATCAAGGCTAACGACTATTCGGCCAAGGGCAACTCAGGAGTTGCCGATAGTCTAAGAGCCACGAAACCTTAGCGGAGTGGGCGGAAGAATTCTCGGATATCTTGTGCAAGAAGGCCGGGTTGCTCCATAGCCGCGAAGTGTCCTCCCCTGGGCATGAGAGTCCATCGTAGGATGTTGTAGCCGCGCTCCGCCAGCGAGCGCGGCGGCATAGGAATTTCCTTGGGGAAGACAGCCACTGCTACGGGAACCTCCACGCGAGTTGCGGGCGAAAGCTGAAGAGGCTGCTCTCGTGATTCATAATAAAGGCGGACCGAGGAGTTCAGAGTCTCGGTCACCCAATAGATCATCACATCGGTCAAAAGTTCATCCCTGGTAAAGACACTTTCCAGGTCATCGTTGCAGTCGCTCCAAGTTCGGAACTTTTCGATGATCCAGGCTGCAAGACCTACCGGGGAATCGTTCAGCGCATAAGCCAGCGTTTGTGGCTTCGTCCCGTGAAGATGGCTGTAACCGCCCTCCAAGTCCGTCCACGCCCGGAGTTCGGCGAGGTAGGATTTGGACGTTTCATCGTCCGGGGTTTGGTTCAATGTTCCGCCGAAGAGGAAACGACCGGCAATGTAATTGAGGTGAATGCCTATAATGCGCTCGGCATGATTGAGGCCAATCGCAGTGGAGATGGTTGAGCCCCAGTCGCCTCCCTGGGCAGCGAAGCGCTCATAACCGAGCTCCGTCATTAATCGGGCCCAGAGTGCTGCTACCTTGAACGGGTTCATGCCGCGCTCCGCAGGCCGGTCTGAAAAACCATATCCTGGTAAAGAGGGCACGATCACATCGAAGGCATCTTCAGCACTTCCTTCGTGCGCCTCGGGATCGGTCAAGAGCGGGATGAGCTTCGCCATTTCAACGAAGCTTCCCGGCCATCCATGCGTGATGATGAGCGGCAGTGGTTTGCGATGTTTACTGCGCACATGGACAAAATGGACGTGGAATCCCTCGATTGCGGCTCGATACTGAGGGAGCTGGTTCAGCCTTGCTTCTTGGCGCCGCCACTCATAGCCGTTTCGCCAATAATCGGTCAGCAATTTCATATAGCCGAGACTTGAGCCCAACTCCCAGCCAACCCTTTCAATCTCGTCTGGCCATCGTGTGGCGTCTAACCTGCGGCTGAGATCCGCGAGCAAAGAGTCCGATATGTTGATGGTGAATTTTTCAATGGCCATCTTGACCCACCTCAACCAACAGTAGATGCGGCTCGCGTTCAAAGGGCTTCTGATCGTGCCTGGATCACGGATTATTCGGAAGGAACCCATGTGGACGATAACCGGCTTAGTAATGAGTGGACCAGTCCTATCCTCCCATGGTCCGAGGACGCGGTACGATATGTCCCGCCCTTAAAGTCACTGGCTGACAAAATGGATGATTCGCAAGCATTGTTGCCCGATCATGCGATGCCCATCGAACCGCCTGCGATGCATCCGCGTGTCGCGGCTCAGGAAGGGCGTTTCGTGATCTTCGGAAAGGTTCAAGATCTCCTCGACGAGAAGATTCGCCTGGAGCAGCTAGACGACCGGAATGGAACGGAAGAACTTCGGTTGGAGCAAATCAAGATAAACATCACCGACGTTGACGACCTCCTGCAAGACCTCGCGCAGCTCGGCGTTTCCCGGCGAACGCTCTTCCCTCATCTCACGGGGTTGGCGGATTTCATCTCCTGGAAGCACTTGCACAAGCTGCGTAGCCATATGCCGTGACAAGGTAACCGTTTGCAAGGACGTCTGACTTCACGCCAGGATGCTCCAGGAACCGTCGCAAGCTCCGGGATGATGAGCTGTCCTGATTGCACCAGAAACGCGCCTCGGGATCACATTGGGATCACAATCCAGAGAAATCCGTTGCAAAGCTGTGAGACGTTCGTCCGCGGGATGTGTTTAGAATGAATCGGTTACGAACAGGTGAGAGGATTCGAAACGCTATTCGACAGGTACGAATCCTCTCTCCCCGACCATTCTTTCGAATTGCCCTTCCTTATCGCTCGCCATGACGCATGGCCGGTTCACTCAACGAACGAGTCCGGCTTCATTTCTATGTCTGGCTGTCATGCGGAGTTATCTTGACTGCGATCTCCGCGTCTGCGCGCACAGCGGAGAGGGGGAAGCAGAGCAGAGCGCGGCGTCCCAGACTTGCTCTAGATCACGCCGCCCGCGCTGGTCTTCCGCGACATGTTGCGAAGCAGTTCTAGCGGATAGCCGCGGTTCCCAAGGGCGATTTCGTAATGCGCGCGTTCGCCTGTGAGCAAGGGCCGGCCCACGCCTGTCTTCTTGAAGGGACTGCCGACGGTCTTCTTACCATATCCGTCAAAAGTCGAGCGAACCCAACCAGAGCCTCAGCGTCGTATCGAGCACTCTTACGGCATTAACGATGCGTGGGTCGTCCACAATCGAATTGAGTTGTGTTCATGGCCGGCAGTTGCCCGGCTAGTCACCTTGATGTTGCGAAGTCGTGGTGAAGAGTCGGCAAATCCGTTGAGGGCATGCTTGCAAGCGCAGTACGCACACTGCAAAAAAAAAATCGCTGGTATGACAAAGCCTAGCCGAGGCCCGCGGAAAAACTTGTGACGAACGACAACCTTAGAAGGAGAAGCCTGGACTTTCCAAAAACAATTGACTTACTTACTCGATTGAGATGCCCTAGATTACTCGTCTGAACATCCCCTGGAAGATTTATGTCATCCATGCAGTTAGTGGTGGGAGAGAGTAGACGCACATGGCTATCGATCCGGAGCGACAGAAGCGGACGATGGTCGCCCTGGCTGCCTCGCGTCATGACGCAGTGATCTGCTGGGCACCCACCGAAGTGCTCTTGTTAACGGGCTATTGGCCGGTGATGGCCTCTAGTCTTGCAGTCTTTACTGCGAACGGTGCGGTTAAGGTTATCGTTCCGGAAGATGAGGTCGAGCTGGCGGAAAAAACATCTTCGGCCGAGATTGTTCCTTACAAACCTGCTGGACTTCACACGCTCGTAAGCCCGCTGCAGCTGCTCAAGGAACCACTCGGCAGCGTGATGAAGGATCTTTCTCTCAGCCAGGCCAAGATAGGATTGCAACTGGCTCAAGGTGTTCAACCTTCCAGCTATGCCGTTTCCAATCAATTTCGATCGTCCGTCCTCGAGTTGCTACTGGAGCTTCAGCCGCACGCTACTTATGAAGGATGCGATGAGTTGCTGGAGGTAATGAAGGCCACCAAGACCGAACGAGAGCTCGAAGCTATGCAAACGGCAAGTCGAGTTGCGGCCGCGGGCTTCGCCGAAGCCCGGGAGTGCCTGCAGCCCGGCTTGCGAGAGACAGACGTAGCGGCAGCAGCGCAGGGCGCCTTTGAAACGACGAGAGAAGCGGAAACCCTGCAGCGCAGTTACGGTTACTTTTTCTGCATGTCGGGTCCGAACTCTGCGAAGGCCAGTGCAGCCTTCGCTCGGACCAGGCAGCGGGTCATTGAAGAAGGCGATCTCGTGATGATCCACGCCAATACCTGTGCGGATGGTTACTGGACCGATCTTACGCGAACCTACGTTGCCGGCGAACCATCACAGCGGCAGCGCGACATGCGCACGGCGATTTGCGAAGCCCGCGCGGCTGGGCTGCGCTCCATCCGTCCCGGAGCTGTGGCACAAGAAGTGGATCATGCTGCGCGAGTAATCATGGAGTCTCATGGCTTGGGAAAAGCGTTTAAGCATGCCGCCGGTCACGGTGTTGGATTTGCCGCTGCAAACCCGAATGGCAGGCCGCGTATCCACCCACTTTCGCCGGATGTGCTAGAAGCGGGAATGACATTCAACCTTGAACCGGCGGCGTATTTCGATGATTACGGCGGCATGCGTCATTGCGATGTGATCGAAGTGGCAAACGATGGCGCGCACGTCATGTCTGAATTTTGAGATGGTCATGTTGCAAGGCTGCGAAATTACGAAGGGCAAGGTAGCGGCTTACACCGTTCCTACCGATGCGCCCGAGGCGGACGGCACTTTTTCCTGGTCGAGCACAACGATGGTGCTCGTTAGTCTGGATGCCGGCGGGGAGCAGGGCATCGGATACACCTACGCAGATGCCGCCACGGGAAAGCTAGCGCAGTCGCTGCTTGAAAAAGTAGTGCGCGGCCGTGATGCGTTTGACCACGGAGCCATTCTCCAAGCGATGTATCAGCAGGTCCGCAACTCCGGCGAGACGGGAGTTACGTCCATGGCGATTTCCGCCATCGACAACGCGCTTTGGGATTTGCGGGCCAAATTACTGAATATCTCCTTAGTCAGTCTGCTTGGTTCGGTTCGTCAAGGTATCCCGGTGTACGGCAGCGGAGGCTTTACCTCCTATGACGATGGGCAACTCGAGCGTCAACTGGGCGGCTGGGCAGAGCAAGGTTTCAGCATGGTGAAGATGAAAGTGGGTACGCACCCAGGGGACGATCCTCGTCGTGTAGCGGTCGCCCGCAAAGCCATCGGTGACGCAACCGAGCTGTTTGTCGATGCCAACGGAGCCTACAGCGTCGCGCAGGCGCTCGAACTCGGCCGCTCTTTCGCAGAGAAAGGTGTGCGCTGGTTTGAGGAGCCGGTCAGTTCCGACAACATACCGGGGCTGTGCGAGGTGCGCGCCCGGGCGCCCATAGGCATGGATATCGCCGCGGGAGAGTATGGCTACACCGCGTGGTACTTCGAACGCATGCTGCAGGCCAACGCTGTCACCGTTTTGCAGGCGGATGCAACTCGTTGCGGGGGCATTAGCGGTTTTCTGAACGCTGCCTCTTTGTGTTGGGCTGCCAATATACCTCTTTCGTCGCATTGTGGACCCAGTATGCATCTCCATGTCTGCTGTGCTGTTCCGCGGGCGGTTCACATGGAGTTTTTTCACGATCATGTCCGCATCGAGCGGATGTTCTTTGATGGATTCTGCGAACCTGTCGACGGCGTTATGTCTCCGAATCGTTCACGGCCTGGAATGGGCCTGACGTTGCGGGAACAAGACGCTGCGCCGTACCTGGTTTGATTGGTACGCACTCTGCATGACACGCGCCATTGGCGCCTTAACCCGAGCGAAGGAGAGACGTTATGGCGAAACAGATTTCCGATCTAATTGTGGAACGGCTGATCGAATGGGGAGTGGATACCATTTTTGGTTTCCCCGGCGACGGAGTGGATGGATTCTTCGAATCGCTGAGAACGCATGCGCACCAGTTGAACTTTATCCAGGTGCGGCATGAAGAAGCCGCCGCATTCGCGGCAGTGGGCTATGCGAAATACACCGGGCGTCTTGGAGTGTGCTGCGCCACGTCGGGCCCGGGTGGCGTGCACTTGCTGAATGGACTCTATGACGCCAAGTGCGATCAGCAGCCGGTGCTGGCCATTACAGGACACACCTTCAGTGACCTCATTGGTATGGATTACCAGCAGGACGTGGACCTGGACAAGCTGTTCATGGATGTTTCGGTCTTCAACGAGCGTGTGATGAGTGCGCCGCACGCGATCAACGTTGTGGATATGGCGGTGCGGACTGCGTATGGGCGCAAGGGCGTGTCGCACATCTGCATTCCTAAAGACATTCAGGAGTGGCCCGTCTCTGAGAAGCACCGGAGCAACGCAAACGTGTCCCACCATAGCGGAGATTGGAGCGTTCCCTCTTCAGCCAAGCCGGCACAATCGCTCATCCAGCAGGCAGCGGACGTGATTAACGCAGGGTCTAAGGTTGTGGTCTTTGCCGGGCGAGGCGCACTGGGTTGCACCCAGGAACTCGCGCATCTCGCCGAGACGGTTGGCGGTCCGGTAGTGAAAGCTCTGCTGGGCAAAGCGGTGCTGCCGGATCGGAGCCCTTACACCACGGGCGGGCTCGGGTTGCTGGGCACGGCGCCCTCGGTCGACGCGATGGAAGAGTGCGACACGCTGATCATGATCGGCACCAGTTACCCCTACATGGAATTTCTGCCTAAACCAGGGCAGGCGAAATGTGTGCAGATCGAGATCAACCCCACGCGCATCGGCCTTCGGCACCAGGTGGATGTGGGCCTGGTGGGAGACGCGAAAGCTACCCTCACCGCCCTGCTGCCGCTACTGAAGACAAAGAACCATAAGTTCCTAAAGAAATCGCAGGAACGAATGAAGGAATGGTTCGAGCTGATGGAAGAACGCGGCACGCGCAAAGATATGCCCATGAAGCCGCAGGTGGTTACGCATACGCTAAACCGCCTGTTGGAAGACAATGCGATTGTTTCATCGGACAGCGGCACCATCGCTACCTGGACTGCACGGTACGTGGATATTCGCGGTTCGATGCAGTTTTCGCTCTCCGGCTCACTCGCAACCATGGCGAACGGCCTGCCCTACAGCATTGGAGCGGCGGTTGCCTATCCAGGGCGGCAGGTGGTGTGCGTGGTCGGCGATGGCGGCCTGACCATGCTGATGGGCGAGATTGCGACGCTGGTCAAGTACAAGCTACGGGTCTGCGTGATCGTGATCAAGAACAATGTGCTGGGACAGATCAAATGGGAACAGATGATCCTGGAAGGCAACCCGCAATTTGGGGTTGAGCTGCAGCCGATTGATTTTGCGCTGGTGGCGACTGCTTGCGGAGCCAAGGGGCTCACGATCGAACGGCCGGAGGATGCGGAGCGAGTGCTTCGCGAAGCTTTGGCGCACGACGGCCCCATCGTGGTGCAGGCCGTGGTGGACCCAAACGAGCCGCCGATGCCGGGCAAGATCACAACCGAGCAGGCGGTGCACTTCTCCAAAGCATTGGCCCGTGGACAAAAGGACGCTGCGAAGATCATCAAGACCATCGCCGAAGACCAGGTCCACGAGGTGGTATAGCCGATGGCGAGCCAGTCAGCACTATCGATCGTTGGTCCCGTGAAGGATCTGGAGATCTTAGAAAACCAGATACGGGAGGGGCGCTTCCAAAGGAGTCTCTCCCTGCTAACGGCCGCAACTAGCGTCGTGAGCGGTCTGGAGGTCGCCTACGAGCACTATCGCGGAAGCTATAGCCGCAGGGTCATGTACACGCCGGTCATCCTCAGCGTTTTACTCGCGGGGGCAGGGTTGGCAGGATTTTTCAGTCGGCGGGCGGCACGCGGTATTCTGCGCCTGGTTTCGGCGGTGACGTTGGTCGACGCAGGGATCGGCTTCTACTTCCATATACGCGGCATCAAGCGAAAGCCCGGCGGCTGGCGCGTGCCCATGACCAACATGATTATGGGGCCTCCGATTTTTGCCCCGCTCCTGTTTGGGACCAGCGCGTACCTGGGGCTTGTCGCTTCTTATCTGCAGCGTGAGGAGAGGATGGGCGCTGCGTCCACTTCGGGCAAGGACACATTCTTTGCCCAGCTTCTGCCTTCCAGCGCGGGCCGGGAACTACTGTCCGCGGAACAGGATATGCGCGAAGGCCGCTTCCAGCGCCAGGTGGCGATGGTGACCGGAATAAGTGCCTTACTGAGCGGGTTTGAAGCTTATTACTCACACTATAAAAACAACTTTCGCTATTGGGTGCAATGGACCCCCGTGGTCTTGGCGCCGGTACTTGCGGGTACGGCATTTACCTCGATCAAAAGCCGTAGGATCGCCACGCTTGCCTTGCCCGCCATATCCGCTCTCGCGGGCGCGGATGCTGCCGTGGGCTTCTACTATCACGCGCGCGGGGTGCTTCGCCGGCCCGGCGGAAGCAAACGCCTGCTCTACAACATCATGTACGGTCCGCCGATTTTTGCTCCGCTGCTCTTCGGGGCAGCCGGGATGCTCGGTGTGCTCGCCAGCCTGCTGCGGCGGAGGCGCTCATGAGAAACCGTTATCCAGCAGTCGATACAGCCTTGTGTCCGCGCGATCCAAAAACAGGTGAGGCGCTGGCGCCAAGCGATCAGCCGGGGTACTACGCGGGCTTCAGCACGCTCTCGCAAAGCCCCTTCTGGGATGATGCGACACGCACCGTGGTCGAGAAGCGTGTCGCCCATCCACCACAGCGCAAATTCTTTTCAGAAGACGCCTGGAATTTCTGGACGGTTGTGTTCAGTCACCTTATTCCGCAGACAGATCGCACGCCGGAGCGCCAGATTCCTATCGTGGCCGTACTCGATCACCGTCTGTCACTCAACGAGACAGTTGGCTACCGGTATGAAAACATGCCTCACGACCGGGTGGTTTATGAGATCGGCTTTACGGCCATTGACCGCGAGGCCGAGCACCGCTACAGTGGCAAATTTCTTGTGCTTCCGCACTTACAGCAGGATATTGTGCTCAAGGCAATCCATGATGGTAAGCCCGAGGCCGCGGCCGATATCTGGAAGAAAATGTCGGTACACCGTTTCTGGCAGATGATTATGGGCGACGCTATCGACGCATACTATGCTCATCCCTGGGCCTGGGACGAAATTGGTTTTGGCGGCCCGGCCTATCCGCGGGCCTATACCCGCCTGGAGCGCGGGGAGCCAGAACCCTGGGAGGTGGAGGAAACTCGCTACGACTGGGTCGCTCCTGCCACGGCGGTTTCACATGAAGTTGACTCCAGCCCAAGCCACCACACAGAAGCGGGACAGCATAGTCATCTTCGCAGTGGGGGTGCACATTGAAGAAGCCACTGCTGGGAGCTTTCAACGGCTCAAAATCCGCCAAACACATGGTGGGCCCGCTGCAATCAATTCACCTGCCGATGCGGCGTTTCCGGGACTATGAGGAGGTGGACTACGCGATCGTAGGCGTCGGCTCGGCCGGCGGCGTGCTGCTGCAGCGGTTGACGCGGGCAGGGTTCAACGTTGTGGGTCTGGAAGCGGGTCCGTTCTGGGATACGGAGCGCGATTGGGTCAGCGATGAGGCTGGTGCGCAGGAGCTTTACTGGAGGGAGCCGCGCGTTACCGGTGGCACGGACCCGCTGGCGCTGGGCGCCAATAACTGTGGCCAAGGCGTTGGTGGCGGATCGGTCCATTGGGCGGCATTTACCCCTCGGCTGCACCCTTCCGACTTCGAGGTCTACACGCGCGACGGTGTGGGCGCTGACTGGCCCATCAGCTATGCAGACATCCAGCCCTACTATGAGCAGCTTGAATTAGAAATGCCCGTGGCCGGGCCGGCGTATTACCCGTGGGGCCATCCACACGGCTATGCTTACGGTCCGCATCCGATGGGCGGGGTCGGGAACGCGTTGATCAAAGGCTGTACCGCCCTGAATATTCCTGTCTCCATCGGGGGCCCGGTCGCGATCCTATCGGGCTCTCACGGCGACCGGCCTCACTGCATCTATCGCGGCTTCTGCATCCAGGGCTGCAAGGTCGGGGCCAAGGCGAGCACGCTGGTCACTCATGTTCCCGACGCGGTGAAGAACGGCGCAGAGATTCGCGAACGCAGCATGGTGTCGCGTGTAGAGCTGGGCAAAAACGGGCGCGTCACCGGCGTCCACTATTTCGACGCAAGCGGTGAAAGCCACTTCCAGCGCGCCAAGGCGGTCATCCTCTCGGGCTACGCCATTGAGACACCGAGGCTGTTGCTTAACTCCGCCTGCCCAGGCTTCGAGAACGGCCTGGCAAACTCGAGCGGCACGGTGGGCCGTTATTTGATGGCACAGGCGGGCAATGTCGTGTTGGGCCGCTTCGACCAGCCGGTTCGCATGTATAAGGCGCCCCCGGCACACGCGCTCACCGAAGAGTTCTACGAGACGAATCCAAAGAACGATTTCGCCCGCGGCTTTGCCATCCAGACGGTTGGGCCTCTGCCGGTAGCCTTCGGAAAGCAGATCTTAGCTGCCAAGAAGGCCTGGGGGTGGGGTCTGCGGCGGGAGATGATGGACTACAACCACTGGGCCTCTTTTGGCTTGCTGGGCGAGATTCTGCCCTGGAAAGACAATCGCGTCACTCTTTCTGAGGACAAGGACCGCTTCGGTCTGCCGGTGGCGCACGTAAGCTTCAACCTGCACGGCAACGACCACAAGCTCATCAAAGCGGCTAAGGAAAAGACCGAGGCGGTGATGCAGGCTGCCGGCGCTACCGAGGTCGTACAGGAGGCGCGCTATGCGCACCTGGTAGGAGCTTGCCGCATGGGCGCAGACCCGCGCAGCTCAGTGGTAGATAAGTTTGGGCGCACCCACGACATTGCCAACCTCTTCATCTGTGACGGAAGCGTTTTTCCCACGCAGGGCTCGGCCAATCCCGGGCTGACGATTCAAGCCTTGGCAGCGCGGACTGCGGATTATTTGATCTCCCAAGGAGATCGCATCTTTAGCAGCGGCCAGCGCGATATGACCTCGCCGCCAATCCGTCGCGAACTTGCTCCGCCAGAGACGTGGGGCAAGGGAGTTCCACGCTTGAAGTGAACTGCTTCAGGCCTACAGAACGCTGCATCTAGTCAGGCGGAGGACTCATTGCAATCCAACAAGATCGAAGACTATGCCTTGATCGGCGATTGCGAGTCTGCCGCTCTGGTCCATCGTAACGGTTCCGTGGATTGGCTGTGCTGGCCTGATTTCTCCTCTCCCGCATGCTTCGCTGCTCTGCTCGGCTCGCGCGAGAATGGTTACTGGCAAATAGCGCCCAGCGATCCCCAGGTGATGCTCACCCGTCGCTATCGGCCTCAAACCCTCATCCTGGAGACCACCATGGAGACGCCTCATGGCAGCGTCCTGGTCACAGATTTCATGCCCATTCGCGGCCGTCACTCCGATCTGATTCGCATTGTGCAGTGCACGGCGGGCACAGTGAACATGCGGTTTGAGCTTTGTCTCCGTTTTGATTACGGCAGCACCATTCCCTGGATCCACTTCGAAGCCGCAACGCGAGGCGAATCCGCCTGGGTCTCGAAGGCTGGACCAAACCTGACCGTTCTGCGCACTGCATCGCTGGTCGAGGAATCGAAGCCGGGCATCCTTGCGGCGGAATTCACCATGCATGGCGGGGAGGTGCAAACATTCGTCCTGACCTACGGCTGCTCATACGAGGCAATTCCCAATCCCATCGAAGTCGATGTGGCCTTGCAGCAAACCGAGCATTTCTGGACGAACTGGTTAGTCCACAACAAATATCAGGGACCCTACAGAGCGGCTGTCGAACGCTCGCTCATCACCCTCAAAGCGATGACCTATCGCCCGTCCGGAGGTATCGTCGCCGCTCCCACAACATCACTTCCGGAACGTATCGGTGGCCCGCTGAACTGGGATTATCGTTATTGCTGGATTCGAGATGCCACGTTTACCGTCTCCGCCTTCATAGAGTGCGGATTCACGGAAGAAGTGATTGCGTGGAAGCAGTGGCTCTTGCGCGCAGTGGGGCGAAGTATGTCCCAGGTCCAAATCATGTACGGCATAGGGGGCGACCGCCACATCCCCGATTGGGAGGTGCCGTGGCTATCCGGCTATGAGGGTTCCGCGCCGGTCCGCATTGGGAACGCTGCCCAACAGCAGATCCAACAAGACATTTATGGCGAGATCGCTGGCGCTTTGCATCATGCCCGGAAGGCAGGCGTGCCCTGCGAGCAGGAGGAGTTGCAGCTGCAGCAGGGGCTCACCGAACACCTCGCAAAGATTTGGCAGCAGCCTGGATCGGGCATGTGGGAGTCGCGCGACGAACCTCGGCGGTACACCTACTCGGCGGCAATGGCTTGGCTTGCCTTGGAAAGGGGGGTCACGAGCATTGAGCGCGAAGGCATGGATGGGCCGCTTTCGCAATGGAAGGCGTTACGCGACGAGATCCACGCGGATGTCTGCAAGCACGGCTTCGACGAGCACGTCGATAGCTTCGTCCAGTACTACGGCTCAAAGAGTCTGGACGCCTCAGTACTTCTCCTTGCACTCACCGGCTTTTTGCCGGCGACTGATCCGCGGATGCTGGCAACGGTCAAAGCCATAGAGCAGGGCCTGGTGAAGGACGGATTCATCTTGCGCAACATTCCGGCGACCCCGAAAGCAAAGCAAGGCGCCTTTTTGGCCTGCAGCTTCTGGTTGGTGGAGTGCTTCTCCCTGATCGGGAGGACTGATGAAGCGCGAGTCCTTTTTGAGAGGGTTCTCGCAGTCGCCAATGACGTCGGGCTTCTCTCCGAGGAGTACGATACGGAGGCGAAACGCCTGACCGGCAACTTTCCACAAGCTTTTTCCCACATTGCGCTGATCCGCGCAGCGATATGTCTTG
>CAVUQE010000023.1:0-237396 GCA_963743365.1 uncultured Acidobacteriaceae bacterium | reverse complement strand
GATCATTCCCCTTGACATTCTACTAGAACTGCGATTACAGTCACCTAGAATGTCTACTAAAGACAGGCCTGATCGCGTCGAACTGCTCCAGGGCACTCTCGATCTGCTGGTCCTCCGCTCGCTCGTACTGTCCCCGCTACACGGGCATGCAATCGCCAAGGCGATCGAACGCAATTCAGAGGATGTACTTCTTGTAGAACAAGGGTCTCTCTATCCTGCGCTTCACCGACTCATCAAGCGAGGCTGGATCACGGTCGACGATGGGATTTCAGAGAACAATAGACACGCCAAATTTTATCGGCTCACGGCGAAGGGCCGAAAGCAACTTTCCATCGAGACATCGCAGTGGGAAACATTTGCGCTGGCCATCAGCAAGGTCCTGCGCCCCACGGAATAGGCTGTGCGATGAAGAAGCATGACCACCTGGACGGCTTGGAGCACGAACTCCACGATCACATCGAAGCAGAAATCCAGGACAATCTCGCCCGCGGCATGTCCCCAGATCAAGCACGTTATGCCGCACGCCTGAAACTTGGCAACATGTTGTCCATCCGTGAAGAAGCCTACTCAGTCTGGCATCGGATCTGGCTGGAACATCTTGTCCAGGACATTCGTTTTGGCCTACGAACGCTGCTGCGCAATCCGGGCTTTACAGGGACAGTCGTATTAACTCTTGCTCTCGCAATTGGCATGAACACCGGCGTGTTCAGCGTCATCGAAGCTGTGATCCTGCGTCCGCTCCCCTATCCCGATGCCAATCGCCTGATCTGGCTCGCGAGTTACAGCACTGACGAGCTGAGCGAGCACGACAATCTTGTCAGTAGAGTCGACTATTCCAATTGGAAGGATCAGTCGCGCACGATGGAAAGTACGGCCGCTTATGGCAATCAGGATTTGGCTATGATGTACCGCGGGCGGCCGACACAGGAGCGTATCGCTTCGATTGCCGGCGACTTCTGGAGCCTCGCTGGCGCACAGGCATCGCTCGGAAGACTCTTTCGGGAAGGTGAACCGCATGCGATAGTCCTTTCGCATGCATTCTTCGAACGTCGATTCAATGGCGATCAGAACGTTCTGGGACAAACCGTCAGTCTTAATGGCTTCCCCTATACGATCGTTGGAGTTCTACCGAGCCGCTTTCAATTTCTCTTCCCGAAGCAATACTCCAACGGAGATGAATCACGAGACATCGACGCTTTTATTGCGTTTCCGCCGTCCGTCATGCGTATGCCCAATGCCGGTTCTAGCGCATGGGAATCGGTCGTCAAGGAGGTTGGGCCGACGCCCTACTATGTTTCGGTTCTCGGACGGCTTCGCGCCGGCGTCTCTCTCGAAGCTGCACGCGCCGAAATGGGCACCTTTTACACCCGCGTATTGCAGCAGCAATCGCCCGCTGAGCGGCCTTACACCTGGCACCGTGCATGGCGCATGAAGATGTTGCAGGACAAGGTTGCGGGCAGCGCACGTCGCGCTTTGCTCGTCCTGCTTGTCGCAGGCGGATTTGTCCTCTTCATCGCCTGTGCAAACATCTCCAACTTATTGCTTGCCCGTTCCGCCGTCCGACAGCGCGAGATAGCTCTGCGCGTGGCCATGGGGGCTGGGCGCGTGCGTATCGCTCGGCAATTTGTTACCGAGAGTCTGCTGCTCGCGGCGCTTGGCGGTGCAACTGGATTGCTCCTGGCGAAGGCAGCGATCTGGCTCATGATCCGCTCCTGGCCACAAGCTATACCGCGATTGATCGAAGCACGAATGGACCTGCCAGTTGCGCTGTTTACCCTTGTCACCGCCTGCCTTACCGGCATACTCTTTGGCCTCGCTCCTGCAATCATGCTGTGGCTAGGCAGCGTGAACAGTGCCCTCAAAGACGGTGATTACCGTATGTCGGGGACCGCCCGCCGTATCAATATCCGTAGCCTTCTTGTGGCCACCGAGGTCGCCACAGCAATTGTCCTGCTCACAGGAGCTGGGCTCATGATTAAAAGTTTCTGGAGGATGAATGAGAATCCGGCCGGTCTGAACCCTGCCAGTATCCTCACCATGCGCGTCTCCCTCGCTGGCGCACAATACAACCAATGGCCTGCACAGCAGTCTTATATTCTCGCGCTGTTGACGCGCCTGCAATCCGTTCCTGGCGCCGAAGCCGCTGGAATCAGCGGCGACGGTTCTGCACACAAACGTCAAGGTGGAAGGCCTTCCGGGCGCTTCGCCGGATCAAACCTTCGCCAGTATCCGCGGCGTGTCCGCTGGATATCTTCATGCCATGGGCACACCACTGCTCGAGGGGCGGTGGCTGAACGACGCCCAGATGCTGGATGACGTAATTGTCAATGAAACCTTCGCTCGGAGCCTATCCCGCAATGGCGACGTCATTGGGAGACATATCAGTGGGAGCTTCTTAAGCGGTACGATCGCGGGCGTAGTCGCCGATTTCAAATACTCTCAACTGGACGCTGAGCCATTGCCGGAAGTGTATACATCCTATGAGCTTGCTCCTGCCACGACCCCGCTGACGATTGACCTTTTCGTTCGCATGGCAGACGGAGCAAAGCCAGATGCCCATGAGCTTGAGAAAATAGTCGCCGGCGTAGACGCAACGCAACCAGTCTATGATGTTGAAACGTTGGAGCAGTCACTCTCAAACTCAATCGCCCCTCGAAGATTCAACCTTTTCCTGATGGCGATCATCGCAAGCATTGCCTTGCTTATGGCTTCGGTCGGCATCCACGGCGTCGTCGCCTACTCCGTGGCGCAGCGGACCAGAGAAATCGGGGTGCGCATGGCCCTGGGAGCCACACGACCCAATGTTTTGTTCATGATTGTCAATCAAATCCTTGGAGTCGCCACCGTGGGCGTCTTGACTGGCATTTGCGCCGCTTTAGCTTTGACTCGATTCATGCAGAGTCTCCTCTATGACGTGGGCCCGCGTGACCCCGTCACTCTCGCCTCGGTGGCCATGGTCTTAACATCAGTCGCGTTGCTTGCTTGTCTCGGTCCAGCGCTTCGTGCCTCTCGTGTTAACCCCGTCATTGCTCTACGGCATGAGTAGCTCGATTGGCCTCGCAGGACTCACGGTTTGGCTACTCCCTTCCCGATCCCAGCCACCTGACCGGTGGCAGTGGAATTCAGTTTCAGTTCGGACGCGCGATCGGGCATCAGAATGTTGTCCGACGCGCCAGTATCCAGCACCACGTTGAGCTTGGCTGAGTCATTGACATAGCCAGGCATCACAATCAGATTCGAGATCACCTCGACCTTGACTGTTTCGCCGGTTGGGCCAGGGGAAACTTGTGAAGGCATGAGGTACGAAGGGAGAGATAGTACGCTGAGGCACATGATCTGCCCCACACGCGTGTAGCTCTTGCGGGCGGTGCAATCGTTGATCAACATGGCGAAAATGTCTCCTATTGACTGGATAGTTCCAGGGAAACGTCCCACCCGAGTTTCCCTCTGTCGTCTAAGGTTCAGAGTCCATCGCTGTCCGCTTCTCAGCTAACCGCCTTCTGTTTCTTTCCTTCCTTTGCACGATCCGCTGAAAGTTTTTCAATCTGCGCCCAAAAATCCTGAAGCGAACTACATACTCGGGAGAAGTCATCTCGGAGCGTAACCCGGGACGGTCACCTCGTTTCGGACGCAATGTCGGGCCTTTTTAGGGTCTGTCCACGAAACTCCCGTAAGCTCCCGGCATTGGCTTCCTTCTGTCGTTTGTCGTCGCGCTGGTTACCCGGGAAAGCACGCCTTCCAGCAGGGGCGTTACCCGGGTAAGCTGCCGCGCCCGAATCAGCAAATCCCAGGCCAGCTCGAATTTCTTCCAACCTGAAGCATAGAAGAAGTGCTTCGCCTGATGCTTCAAGGTGCCGTGACGCAGCGAGGCGCGCGCGATCGATGCCCAGCGATAGAACTCACGATAGGCCCAGTCGTATCCCGCCTTCAGCGCCTCGGGCCTGAGTTGTGCCGGGCGATAGACAACATGTCTGGTGTCGTAGAGGTTCCAGTCCCGGGTCAGCATGCGCCCCTCGCGAACCATGCGGGCGTGCAGTTGGGTACCGGGGTAGGGGGTTTGGATATGAAACGTTGCCGTGGTGATGCCGTGCTCGATGGCCCAGTCAACCGTCCGCCGGAACACGTCTTCCCCATCATCATCCATGCCGAAAACGAAACTGCCATTGATCATGATGCCAAGGGAGTGCAGGCGGTCGCCAACGGCCTTGTAGTCACGGCCTAGGTTTTGTCGTTTGTTGCTTCTTTTCAGGTTCTCCGGCGTGAGCGTCTCAAACCCCACGAAGAGGCTGCGCAGTCCCGCCTCCGCTGCACGCTCGATCAAGTCGCCGCGTAAAATAGAATCTACGGTCGCCGCGCCCTGAAATAATCGCCTCATCCCCTTCATGCCGGCAAAGAGAGCTTCGGCAAAACGCTGGTCGCCCAGCAGATGATCGTCCAGAAAGTAGAGATGACGACCGGGCAGCCGCTCTATCTCCGCGAGCGAATCCTCCACTCTCTGCGTGTAGAAGCCCCGGCCCCCCTGAAAGAAGGCGTCCTTATAGCAGAAGTCGCAATGCTGGGGGCAGCCGCGCGACACCACGATGGAGTTCGGCACCAGGTAACGCGCACGCCGGATCAGATCGCGGCGAACCGCCGGAACACGCTCCAGGGTGCGGCCTGCCGCTGAGGCGTAAACCCGCTCCGCCTGACCGGCACGAAAATCCTGCAGGAATTTTGGGAAGGTCTGTTCTCCGGGGCCGAGAAAGACGGCGTCCGCATGAATGGCTGCTTCGTCGGGAAGAGACGTGACATGCAGCCCGCCGAGACAGACAAACGCTCCCCGGCTTCGGTAATGGTCCGCAATCCGATACGCGCGGTAGGCGTTGGTGATGTAAACCTGGATCACCACCAGCTCAGGCTCGTCGTCGACGGTGAGCGGCTCCACGTGCTCGTCCACAATCACGGCGTGGTCATGGGCAGATAAATACGCGGCGAGTGTGGCCAGCCCTAGTGGCGGAAACAACGAATACTTGATAGGACGCCAATACGGATCGCTCGCCTCCTTCAAAGCGGGCAGGATGAACTTAACGTTGAGAGGGCGCGACCCCGGCGCGATCATCGCCCACCACCGACGGGTAAGGCCGCCGAAGAGGCGGGAACACCGCCAAAGCGGCGTTCCCGCTGACGGAATTCTCCCAGCGCGGCATCCAGATCGGCTGCCTCAAAGTCCGGCCACATGCGATCGGTAAACCACAGTTCGGCGTAGGCACACTCCCACAGCAAAAAGTCGGAAAGACGCTTCTCTCCTCCGGTGCGAATCAGCAAGTCCACCTCGCCGCTCTCTGCGGCCAGCTCCTGAGCAAGCATGTCTCGCAGCATTGAAGCTGTAGGTGTCCGCTCATGGGGAAGGCACCGGGGTACGCCAAGAGCAGCACGCATGATGGCATCGCGCGAAGAGTAATCAATGGCCACCCGCAGCAGAAGCCGCCTGCCTTTGGCGGTCGCGGATTCTGCCTGGTCAATCTCGCGCAGCAGCAGTTTCGGTATGCGATCGCGCCGGCCGATCACTTCCAGCCGAGCACCTGCCTGCCTTAGTCTGGTCCGCTCCAGCCGCAGGAAGGCTCGCAGCAGCCAGAAAATACTCTTCACTTCGGCTGCGGGGCGGCGCCAGTTGTCGGACGAAAACGCGTAGAGGGTCAGGCGTCCAATGCCCACATCCGGGGCGTGCTCCACAATGCGCCGTACGGCCGCGACTCCGGCACGGTGGCCTGCCACACGGGGCAGATTGCGCCGCGCCGCCCACCGGCCGTTGCCGTCCATAATGATGGCTACATGCAGTCCCTCCGGCCGATCACTTTGCACCGTAAAGTCGGCGAATGTGGATAGGTCACTTTGCACTGTAAAGTTACCTCGCAAAAAAAAGTTCAGGCCCGGGTTGGCGCGAGACCGCGTATCAAGCTGGATGCGGGTTCGTCTTTGGTTACCTTTGCAGCATCTCGCACCACCTGCTCGAGCGTAGACAGGTATTCGAGATAGCGTTTACGGCCAGATGCTGTAATTCGACACATAGTCTGTGGCCGATTGCGATCATGCCCCTTCACGATGTCAACCATGTTTTCTTTCTCCAGCACCTGCAAATGCCGGCTCAAGTTGCCATCCGTAAGTCCGCACAGTTGTTTAAGGTCGCTGAACGTAAGGCCTTTGGGATTGGTGATCAGAGAGGTAAGCACGCTGAGGCGGGCGCGTTCGTGGATGACGCGATCCAGCCCCTCATAAGCGAATCGCCCTTCGCTGGACACCACCTTAGCTTTCATCTGTGCCCTCGTGCGCGCTGAAGAGCAGGATCCCTGCTACCAGCAACTGTCCGGCTCCAAAGGGAATGCCCATTGCCCATGGGGATAGGGCCCGGCTGCCGCCGAGCGCGATACACACCAGGCCCGTCAGCAGGTACCACGCGCCCGCTGCGAGCATCGGCCGGGGCAGAAAACGGCACGACGAAAATACGCCCAGGCTGAAAATGACCTGCCAGATTCCTGGAATCATCCAGAGGGCTGCCGGAACATAGCGCACCAGCACGATGGTGATCAGCAGTCCCGCTCCAACTGAAGGGAGGAATTGCTCCACGGCCATGTGCATCATCTCCTGTGACATACCCGAATGCATGCGGCGAGTGCGGGTGTACATCTGCACCCCCGTTAAGGCAGCCGAAAGGGCGGCGGTGCAGATCCAGATGCTCAAATAAGTCGAGATATGACTCACTGGATCTGGCAGGAGCAGGGTCTGGACCGCAGCAGCTAAAACCGCGATAAGACCCGTTGCGGCGAGGGTTGCCGGGCCGTAACCATGAAACTCCGTGCTGCGCGCCATCTGCCTGCGGATGCTGCTGATGTCGCCCAGCGCTCTGTTCAGGTCATTCATCGGTCTTCACTTTACAGTGCAAAGTATCCTGAAGAAGAGGAGCTTGTCAATAGGGTGGATTCTTACCCACGGGCCGCGTAACTCGATACGCTAGCCGAGCGCTGCCTCCGCGTGGGCTAGCAATACCTTGGGTAACCCGATGACGGTCACCTCGTTTCGGACAGGCGATTCCGACGCGTGGGGGACGGCGCGTGGGGGACGAAAAGTATCCGATGAACGCGGATTGCGCGAATTATGGCCGACTATGTGGTACGGAGCCTTCACTTAAGCGGGAAGCTGCTACTGAGCGCGGCTGGGTTGGTCGCCGTGATTGGGCCGGTTGTATTTGACTCGGCGGAGTGGGACATCCATGATAGGAGTTAGAACCTATAACCCGCCCACAGCGCCCAGTAATTCAGGTTGCGTCCGGGTTGTGTCTGCTTAAGAAAGCGTCCTGCATAAAAAATCCCGTAATCGCCCTGAAACCAGAGGTGGTGGTTCGCTTGCCAGCGGATCTCGGTGCCTGGCCTGTTTCCCACGAACCGTGCCCGGCTATCATCCGCAGCCCTGATCAGGAACCCCGGCACTGCGTACACACCATCTTCAAGACTCTGCCGCCACTGAAAGATCCAATCGACGGATACGGTCACGCCATGCGGAAACGCCGTTTCAACATGTGGATGAAGATCGATAAAGTTGATGGGGCCGGGTCCTGTTGTGGCCAGAACGCCAAAGTAGTTGCCCTTTGGAAATAATGGATTAAATGTCCCCAGAGTATTCGAAGCCGGGTGATCGCCGCTGGAAATGTCGGCCTTCACGCTGAAACGCGGCTTGAGGGCTGCATTCGGTAATCGATATCCGGTTTCCGTGGCAACGGTCCATGCCCGGATATTCGCCGATCCGAATGAGCCGAACTGCCACAGAGCCTCATCGTCGAAGTCCCATCCCGAATGTTGGGTGGCAATGGGGCGCGAAAACCTCGCCCCCAGCGAGTGCCGCAGTTCGTGCGCCGTGCCCCGCTGGAAAGTCGCGTCTTTCCGATCCAGGCCCAGATAGTACAAATCCAAATAAGTTTTGTGGGGAACCGGACGCGTGGCATACACCCCCCAAAAGCCCACGCTGTGCTCCGGCGCATTGTCGAAGAACCCTGGATTGTCCTCATCCGGCCGCATGGCGAATCCGTCCACCAGCCAGGAGTTAATCTTTTCTCTCAACAAAAACCCGTCAAAGCTCAGCCGCACATTCGGGCCTTCGCGCACATCAACCAGCCGTCCAGACCCGTATTCCAACTCCTGCCTGCCCACTCTGAAGTCGATGTGGCTCCGGCCTGCGGACCCGCCCAGTTGAAGGAATGCCGCCTGAAAATCAAGCTTCTTTTCATCGATGGGGCGCGGCCCCCCGGCGCGGAATGAATTCAATCCACTCTTCAGTTCGACGAAGGTACGAACGTGGGGACCATAGTGCAGGTCCACATAGGGCATGTATCGCTCGTTCAAATACCCGTTCCAGAAGGGCGATTGGCCCCAATTGTCGTTGCCGATCTGCTCCCATACTTCGCGCGCTTCCCCTCCTAGTGTCATGTACCAATCGGGGATTTTCTTGCGCAGCGGAATGTATTTGATCGGATCCCAAAAGTCCGTCCGCAGGCTGGGGTCGCGTAGAAAACTCCAGTCTTCATCCTCGCGGAGCAACTGGTAAGTGCGGTCTTGATTCACCGAGGCGGCGGTTACAACTGACTGCGCGTTGGCGTCCGGCACTCGCAAGAGAAGTGCGGCCACCAGTATGGCAAAGATTTTCATCCGAACTTTCTCATCGAGGTGTACTGTCTCTGCCGGTGAGTGAATGGATGTCAGCGATATACCCGCCGGGAAATTGCACCAAGGCTGCCTGGCGATCGTCCGCCGTGTAGGGAGGGACAAGGATCTCGGCTCCCGCAGCCCTAGCCTTGTCGAGCGTAGCCGCGAGATTCGGCACCTCGTAGCCGGTGGTTTCGTGCCCGTAGGGATAGGGAAGGTGGCCATCGGTCACCAATACAGTTACCTTACCGAACATGGATTGGATACGGATGCGGCGATAGCTTTCGCTTGGCCGGCCGATCTCTACCCCCGGAGCGTGCGGGTTGTCGGAGAGGACTTTGCCATGACTAAAGGCGAGGAAGCTCCGTACGAACGCAGACACTCGGTCGGTAGACACATATACGCGGTTCTCCGGAATGGTCTGAAGTGCTTTGTAAGACGGTGTCACAGTGTGCCAGTAGAGCTGCGTTTTCACCCCGCCCGGCCATTGGATAATGGCATCTCGCCCGATTGGATCGTTAAATGGAGTAACCATGACGTCCGCGCCTGTCGCGCGTGCGGCCTTGATAGCCGTATCCAGATTGGTCACCAGGTATCCCGTTCGCTCAGTGCCAAAGGGATAGGGGACGGGCGTTTTGAAACCGAAAACCGACACAGTCCCTACAGGAGTCAACACCAGCTGCGACATGGTGCTGCTTGGGGTTGGGGTTACCGTGAAGACGCCTTGTTTGGAAGTGCTGCCGCCAAAGGTTGCTACAAGGCTGGCGACGAAGCGGTCGAAGTCCTCCGGTGCAACGTAGACGTGGGTGGTATCGTATTGCGGCGCCACCGCTACGCCGGACGTGGCCGTCGCGGTGTGGGCGGCCACCTGAGCGGAACTTGGCAACGGGAATGGACCCGCACCTTCGGCGCCCAGAAGAACGGCAATGGCGATTACGCCAAGTGACGGACGGATACGCATTAAGATCTCCTTTCGTGAGGACGGATTGGCCTCCCCGGATGCATAGCGGTAGCTGCTTTTCTTAGTCCGCATGAGGCGGGGCCGGCACAACGGTTGGCACGCGCGACTGCTGATCCCAGCGCTTAGCGACGAGACAGACTGACGCCGCATGCGCGACGTTGACCTTTTTGGTAAGGATCCAGCCGCCGAGTTGTTCTCCCAGCACCATTCCCAGCAGGCCGAGTAGAGCGACAATCGGCGGAGCCGGGCTCTTTACCCGGATCACGCCATACAAGACGCCGACAAACAAACCAACCGCAAATGAGATGAGCAGTACCTTCATTAGTCGCGCTCCTTTGGAGTTTTTTGCAAATTCGCTAAGAGCGGTTGTACTTCAAAACGCGAAACAGTCACAACTCAAGCTCCAAAGCCCGGATTTGCCGGCAACGCGAACGTGCCCTTCTGGACCCAGCGGCGAGTGCTGACAGCGCGCGGAATGAGACGCTTCGGCGGCCGATTGTGAAGCTTGTGCGTAGCCGCCGTAATGCGCGACCGGCGACCAATCAGGGCTGACGGGAAGCTGGGGAGGCGCGAGGCTTGCGTGCTCTTCGGTGGCGTACACAACCCTGCCACCCACCATCGTCAACACCGATTCGAGGCCCTTGATTTCTTCCTCCGGGATGGAGAAATAGTCGCCGGAAAGAACGGCCAGGTCTGCAAGCTGCCCGGGAGCGAGAGCTCCCTTTTTCCCATCTTCGGTGGAGAACCAACTGCTTCCAAGGGTGTAAAGCTTCAGCGCCTCAGAGCGGTCGAAGCGATTTTCCTGGCCGTACAGGCTCAATCCGCCGATTGTCTTGCCGGTAATGAGCCAGTAAAGGGAGAGGAAGGGGTTGTAGCTGGAGACTCGCGTAGCATCGGTTCCCGCCCCTACCGGTACTCCCATTTCCAGCATCCGTCGTATCGGCGGTGTGCGCGTTGCCTGCCGGGCGCCATATCGTTCCACGAAGTACTCGCCCTGGAAAGCCATGCGATTTTGCACCGCAATGCCGCCACCCAATGCCTTCACTCGCTCGATGTTGCGATCGGAGATGGTCTCGCAGTGGTCGAAGAACCAATGCAGCCCCTCGAAGGGAATTTCCCGATTGACTTCCTCATAAACGTTCAAGGCACGGGAGATGGTTTCGTTGTATGTGGTGTGCAGCCGAAATGGCCAGCGGTGCTCGACCAGGTGACGGATCACGACCTTGAGTTCGCTTTCCATCACCGGCGCCATATCAGGACGAGGTTCAAGGAAATCTTCAAAATCCGCGGCAGAGAATGCGAGCATTTCTCCGGCCCCGTTCACGCGGTAGAAGTCATCGCCCTCACCGGGCTCCGTGATGGTTGTCCAATTCTTGAAATCTGCCAGTTCCTGCCTGGGCTTTTGTGTAAACAGGTTATAGGCCAAGCGAACCGAGAGCTCGTTGTTTCTGTGGAGCTCACCGACCACCCCATAATCGTCGGGATAATTTTGGAAACCTCCGCCCGCATCAATGGCGCTGGTGATGCCGAAGCGATTGAGCTCGCGAAAGAATAGCCGGGAAGAATTCAGTTGATCTTCGCGGGAAAGTTTTGGACCCCTGGCCAGGGTCGCGTAAAGGATGTTCGCATTCGGTTTTGCCAGCAGAAGACCAGTGGGGTTGCCATGACGGTCGCGCTGCACTTCGCCGGCGGGAAACTCGGGCGCGTCTTTGCCGTAGCCGACAGCACGCAAGGCTGCGCGGTTCAATAAAGCGCGGTCGTATAGGTGCAGAACGAAGACAGGAGTGTCCGGAGCTGCCTGGTTGATTTCATCCAGAGTCGGCATGCGCCGCTCGGCAAACTGAAATTCTGTCCATCCTCCAATCACCCGTACCCACTGGGGTGCGGGCGTTCGCGCAGCCTGCTCCTTCAGCATACGCAGCGCGTCTGCCAGGCACGGCACCCCGTCCCAGCGCAGCTCCATGTTGTAATTGAGGCCGCCGCGAATCGGATGCATATGGGAATCGTTCAGTCCGGGGATAACGGTCCGTCCCCTGGCATCAATCACCGTGGTCAATGGGCCGCGCAGCCGGAAGATGTCCTGCCCTTTGCCCGTGGCCATAACCTTTCCATCAGTAATGGCGAGAGCTTCCACAAAAGAAGGGGTGGAATTGGTCGCAATCTTTGCGTTGTGTATGATCGTGTCCGCTGGCATAGGATTTTCCTCACTGGGGTGTGTGGCCAGAGGGCGAGAGCGATCGCGCCCTCTGAGCCTTTGGCTACTTGTGCGTGCCCGCGAGCGCGGAGGGGATCACATATTCGGGGAGCTTCGTGGGAGGAGCGCCGTGCACCATGGTGTACGCATATTCCACACCGATGCCGTAAGCCCCGAAGTGCGTCTTTGCGATATCCATGACGGCATCGTAGCTATCACGATGAGCCCAATCTCGCTGCCACTCCAGCATCACGGAGAGCGCGGTCACAGGTTTTGCGCCCGCCTGAACTACACGCTTCATGGCGTTTTCGTGGGAGAGCTGGCTGACATCTCCGCAGCAATCTTCAACGATGTAAAGTTCGTAGCCGTCGTGGATCGCCTGTACCGTGGGGAGGGCCACGCAGGTCTCCGTCCAGAGCCCGGCCAAAACAATCTTCTTGCGTCCGGTGCGCTCGATCGCCGCCACGAAGTTTTGGTCGTCCCAGGCGTTCATCGAAGAACGCTCGATTGGTTCCTGATTGGGGAAGACGGCCCGGATCTGAGGCCAAAGGTTACCGCTGAATGCTTTTGTTTCTACCGTGGACAACACTACCGGAAGATCAAACAGTCTGGCAGCCTTCGAAAGAGCTACGGTGTTGTTTATGATCCCCTGGCGGTCGAAGTTGCTAGTCCCGAATAGCATTTGTGGCTGATGATCGATCAGCGAAACAACACAATTGTCAGGAGTGAGCAACCCCTTCTCACTTCGTTTTGCACGTCCGTTATTCTGAACCATGACTTTCGTCTCCTATTGGAATGAATGGACTACATAAATGTTTGCGCCTTCACAACACGCTGAAGGTGATTACGCGTCGCTGCGCCGATTGCTGCGTTGAACCGGATTTCGCAACTCTCGAAATCAAGATCGAAATCGCTTTATACTACGAACGGGATACCAGGCACCAAATGGATACCTGGTCACAAAAGGACAACATGTGCGCCAAACGAATTGCCAGCAAGTGTCCCATTGAAGAATTACTGGTTCTGATTGGCGGCCGATGGAAGCCAGTAATTCTGTGGTGGCTTATAGACAGTGAACAACCATTGCGGTTCAAAGTTCTGCGGCAGAGCATTCCTCGAATCTCGCAGAAGATACTGACGCAGCAGTTGCGAGAACTTGAGCGGGACGGTCTTGTCAAAAGGGAGATGTTCGCGGAAATGCCGGTGCGGGTGGAATACTCGCCGACCTCTTTCGGAAGCAAGCTCTGGCCCGTCCTGCAAGAGCTCGATGCCTGGGCGCGCAGGTATCTGCTTTAGCGCAGGTGTATTCGGTTATCGCAGACGCCCGCAGAGCGGTAAACCGCGCGCATCTCTCCTGCGCTTCTGTTTCTCTTCCGACTATTCCCGGCTCGACATCCAGGCGATCCTGGACTGCCCACGGGGGGTGCTGAACTATCCGTTTTGGAGGGGTTAGATGGAGGATGCGCGATGCCCCTAGGACTGGTGCTGTTTGGGGCCTTTGCACTGAGGGGTATCCGTAGTCAGGGAAGAGTGCGATGCCCTAAGTTTTGACGCTTCGTCGAGCGATTTTCCAGCGTCCATCCACCCGTTTCAGTTGCTGAGTAATTTCGGAAACATGCAAAACTTGCGGTGGAGCACCTTGACCTACGATCAGCAACACTGACGTCACTATTACTTCATCGCTGTCGGTGTTAACCCGATCAATCAGCGGGTTAAGAAGTAGATGGAAGGTCGCCGAACCCTCGCTGGCCCAGATTGGTCCAACCGCTTCACGCAGCGCTTCCTTACCCGTGTGGACGCCTTGCGCCCCCTCCAGCACAGCGTCGTCGGCAAACAATTCGACGTACGCATCGGCATCTCGAACAGAGGCGGCGGTCTCGGCCCGCGTGAGCACTTCAAGGATGTCGAGCCGATCGGATGTTCCTAAGCTAGAGATGGTCATTTTTGATTGGGCCGCAGCCAGCGGCCAATGCGTGCAAGAGTTGGTGCGGGAAAGACGGCCTTCGGTATTACGGCATGAATAGCTTTTGGAGGTGTTGCACTGTATGCCGACGCGGTTTGATGAGAGTACTGCGTGACTCGAAAGCTGACGCTCATACTTGCAAAAGCATATACCTCTGGTTGCGACATCCCCGAGGCGCTTGATAGCCAGCGGATGACTTCTCGCAGACACGCTACCAGGGCATCGTCAAGGTTAGTGCCAAAGCCGATTGAGATCCAAGCCGTGTTGGTTTCCACGAGAGGCTGGGTGAGCAGGACGTTTTTGTGCAGATCATAACGAACGGTCACATTTTCAGCGGCCGTTTCAATCGCCGTCTGGTCAACCGCTCCATCCCCCTGCAGAGCGTG
This sequence comes from uncultured Acidobacteriaceae bacterium, assembly GCA_963743365.1. Lineage (GTDB taxonomy): Bacteria > Acidobacteriota > Terriglobia > Terriglobales > Acidobacteriaceae > PALSA-350. The sequence continues at coordinate 223,220 of CAVUQE010000023.1, read as the reverse complement.
AACATCGCCGATCCAAATCCGTGCTCCGGGCTTCCTCACCGGCAGAAACAGTGAGGTCCCGACAGTGAAGTCGCGTAGCACCAGGTTCCCGCCATAAGCGCCAGCGAGAATAGCGCTGACGATCGCATCGCCAGCGGGTTCCGCGCCCACCACTCCGAGAAATGGAGCCAAGGGAAAGCGCATACCGTCTACGAACTCGGCTGTCGTTCGTGCATCATCGAAGCGGAAGTAATGCACATATGGCTCTTTGAAGTCGGCGGGTAAAGCACCGACTCCAAGCGGGAAAGAGTTCCATCCCCAGTCAAGTGTGCGAAGTGCCACAAGGGTGCACTCCACGATATCGCCAGGCTGAGCTCCCGAGACTTCTACGGGACCGAGCATTGAGTATGGACCGTGAGGATAGCGATGCCTTAGCGGTTCCCGGTCGGCGAAGGTCATCCCGAAGACCGCCTCGTTGCCCCAGTGCGTCCAGGTGTGCGGATAGCTTACTTCGTCTCCTGATGTGATCACCGCTACCGGGGGAGCGGTCGGGTCTAGATAACCCGACCTGACTGTATCTTTTGTAGAGAGGACCGTGTGGGTTGTCATTGAGTTCTCTTCCTTTAATTCCGAAAATGCGGGGGACCGGCATCATCTTCTCCGGACGCAAAGCGTTTTCAGAAGACGCAGCGAGGGCTGGAAATCCTCAATCGCTTTGCTCCAGAGCGGCGTCCGAAGCTATTAGGACTCTAGTCATCCCTTCATTCCGGTTCGTCGCCAATCCGGAAGCTATCACTTCGGCAACACTTCTCCTGATTAGCCGTTATTTCCGGATTGCCGGTTGGACTGCGTTGCTTCAAACAACCGCTCGAACGCGAATCAGCCCACAGAATGCTCATCGATGCGAACAGCCCGGCCAGCAGCAGGGGCGCCGCTTCCCTTCTTTGAGCTGCGAGCACAGCCTTTCGACATGCTGCCACCTCGTCTCATCTTTCTTGAGTTCGAGCACGATTTTTCCTGGCCTATTCATGTCGTAGTGCGGTCTGCGGTTCTACGGTTGTCGCACGCCTCGCGGGAATCCAGCATGCCAACAACGTGACCGCGGCCAGGAACAAAGGCACAGTCGTAAAGGTCATCCGGTCATCAAAAGTAATTCCGTAGAACACGCCGGATGCGACCTTTGAAGCACCTAACGCCAACGGCAGCCCGATGCCAAGCGCAATACACGAGAGCAGCATTCCCTGCCAAACGATCAGCCGCAGCACACCGCCGCGCGTTGCGCCCATCGCTAAGCGAATCCCAATCTCCCGCGTCCGGCTGCTCACAGAGTAGCTCATCACGCCATAGAGTCCAACCGCCGCCAGCAGCAATCCAGCAATTCCAAAAATACCGAACATGGCCGCGGACACGCGTGGAAGCAGCAGCGCGTCGCTCAGATGATCTTCGATCGTAGTATCGTTAAAAACCGCCAGCCCGGGGTCAACGGAATGAATCTCGTTTCGCAACGCCGCTGCCATCTGCGCCGGATTTCCCTGGAAGTGGACAAGCAGTGAAAATCCCACCGGCGGCGCGGCCAACCCAATGTTCTGTTCCAACGAACGGTACAGAATAGGTTGATCCACCTCGCCGATGGTCTGAGATTTTGAATTCTTCACCACCCCGACAATGTCGTACCTCGTATCTTCGCTCGATACACTCTGCCCTATCGCGTCGCCTGCACCGAAGAACCGGCTGGCAAAGGCCTCGTTCACCAGAGCCTGTCTCGGCGCCTTCACATCAACAGTATTTAAGTCGCGTCCGGAAATGAGTGGTATGCCGATCGTGTCAAAGTAATCCGCGCTCACCTGGTACATATCCGCCCGCAGATCGTGCCCGGTATTTATTTTCCTTCCCGTAAGGTGGAATTCTCTCTGCTGTCCGTAGAATGAGAGCGGCACCTTATCCGTCCACGCGGCTGACTGCACTCCCCGCAATTCTTCCGCGCGCGTGCGCAGCCGTTTCAGCAACAGCAACGTCTGCTCCACGCTGTATCCATTGTGAATCGGGTCGATCGACGTAATCAGCACTCCGCTCCTGCGAATACCCGGGTCGACTCCCGCTGACTTATCGAGGCTCCGCAAAAACAACCCTGTCATGCACAGCAGCACCAGGCAGAGCGATATCTGTAGCACCACCAGCAGATTCCGTAAAGTCCATTTCCGCCCCGGCCGTATCGGTGCGCTTTCACCTTTGAGCGAGTTCTGCAGCACCGGGCGCGATCCAACGATCGCCGGACCAACCCCACAAAGGATTCCCGTTCCCAGACTCAGCAGAAACGCATATAAGACCACTCGCCAATCCACGTGCAAGCTAAGATCAATAGGAATCGGCGTAGGCCAGTGAAACGATGTCAGGCCGAGAAGCCCCACCATGCAAAGCGCCACCCCGAACACCCCGCCGCACAAGGCAAGCAGCGTACTCTCCAGCAGCATCGGTCGTATCAATTGAAACCGGGTCGCTCCCAATGCGGTCCGCACTGCCATCTCCCGGTGTCGAGCCGCCGCCCGCACCAGCAGCAGATTAGCCACATTCGAGCCTGCAATGCAAAGTACCAACAATGAAACCGCTGTGAGCATCGTTAGGAAAAGGGTTATCCCTTTTCTCGCCTCTGGCGGCAACGCACTCGCCTGGCGGATGCGAAAGCTCAGACCCTCGTAGTCCTTCGGAGACGCCACGCGGAGCCGCTGCGCCATCGCATCCAATTCGGCCTGCGCTTGTATAGGCGTCACACCGGCCTTCAGGCGCGCGATGATAATTCGCAAGGCTAAGTCGTGTGCACTCTTGTTGTTGCTCACGTCGCCTGCGAGTTGCTGCCATTCGCCATCCGGCACCCAGAAATCGATATTGAGCAGCCGGTTCATTCCATGAAATCCGGGCGTCATCACCCCAATCACCGTGAACTTCTTTCCCGAAAGCGAGACGCTCTTTCCGATGATTGCAGCGTCCCCGAGAAAGTGGCGGCGCCATAAGCTATAACTCAGTACGACAATGGGCGAGCGATCTTCATCGCTGTAAAAACCTCGCCCCAGCGCCATCGGCAACTCTGCTACTTCGAAGAAATTGGTCGTCGTGCTCCAACCCCACAGGCGCACCGGGTCCCCGGCTCCGCCCATCGCTGCCGGCACAAAGTCGTTATAGGCCGCGACGCCCGAGAAGGACCTCGTATGTTCGCGCAGGTCGTCATACGCGGAAGAAGACACTTCCCCCAATCTCTGGCCGTGGTCGTACATGGGTTGCAGATCCAGCAGCGTCTCAGGATGTCCAACAGGCGGAGCTTGCAGCACCAATCTGTTCACCGCGGTAAAGATGAAAACATTTGCCGCTATTCCCAGGCCGAGCGAGACCATGACCGTGAGCACCACGGAAGGCGATCTCTCCAGCCGCCGAACTACATGGCGCATATCCCGCCAAAAACTCTCCACCCTCGAAAAAGAGTTATCCCGCCAAACCTCCTCACGTACCCGCCGGAGACTGCCGAATTTCAGGTATGCCTGTCGCCGCGCCTCGTCTGCGGGCATGCCGCGCTCGACATTTTCCGCAATCTCTTCCGCTAGGTAAAGCTCGATCTCCTGCTGCAGCTCAACGTCGCTTCGCTGGCGGCGGAAGAACTTGCGCGAGCTCATGCCTTACCGTCTCCACGCACCGCTGTTTCGCCCATCACTAAGGCAATCGCCCGAGCCGTTTGCCGCCAGCGGCTGGTTTCAAGTGTCAGTTGTCTCCGTCCACCGGCCGTCAGCCTGTAGAACTTCGCCTTGCGATTGTTTTCGCTAACCCCCCAGTAGCACGACACCCACCCACGATCCCCAGTCGATGGAGCGCCGGATACAGAGATCCCTGCTCTACTTCCAGCACATCCTTTGAGGTTCGCTCGATGACCTTGGCGATGGTATGACCGTGCGCATCACCAGGTATCAGCGTGCGCAGGACCATCATGTCAAGGGTCCCCTTCAACATCTCGTTGCTCTCCGGCCTCTTGGTCGCCATTCCGAATCTCACATGGAAGTTCTATGCAAGAGAAGCATACACCAATAGAACTTCTAGGGGAAACAGCCGAACAACCTTGCTCACCGTCTTCTCCGCAGTCGAAATGAGTGACCAGACGAAATGTTCCTCATCTGAGAGATGAACTTTCACGGGTAACGTTCCGTCACTCATGTCAACAATTGCTGGACGATTCTCCCGCGTCCCGCCCCAATTGCGGTTCGCACGGCGAATTCATGCTCCCGCACGGTTCCGCGCGCCAGCAGCAGAATTGAGACGTTGCCGCACCCGATAGCGAGCAGCAACGCCACACCGCCGAGCAGCAGAACCAATGTGTGCCCCATGCGTTCTATTACCCAGTCGTTCAGACCGTGGAGTGTCACCTGAAAGTGCTCGGGGAAGCGATTTGGCATCTCCCGGGCGAACTGTTCCATCAGTGGTTGAAGGCCCGCGCTGGCTGCCGCACGGCTTTCACCCGGCTTTAGCCGGGGAACGAAGCGGTATGTCAGCTTTGGATCCTGCGTCAGATCCAGGGGCAGATACACATCCTTGGCCTCCCACCGGAAGCGTTTCGCCGCAACGCCGACGATCCTGTAGCTCTTCCGGTTCAGTTGGAGCGTCTTTCCTACCGCGTCCGGATTCGCATTGAAATGCCGTTGCCAGAACTGATAACTCTACACCGCCACCGGTTGCGCTTCCTGTCCGTCGACTGAGTCCGACGGGATGAGACCCCGACCCAGCAGTGGCGGTTCGCCAAGAAAGTCAAAGGCGTTCGAGGTTACGAGAAGGGTTTCCACGTCCTCCGGGAAGTCGCCTCCGGTCAGCGTCAGGGACCAGCTATCCATGGCGACGAAATCCTCTAAGGCAGACGACCGGCGCAGGAGACGAATTTGCGGTCCGTTCAAGAGGACTCTTGCCTCGTCGCCCGTTTTGCTCTTCAGGGCGAGCCCGACCATGCGATCCGCCGCATTGTAGGGATACGGATGGATCAGCGCTCCATAGATCACGCTGAACACCGCGGTTGTCGCTCCGATGCCGAGCGCAAGCGAGATGACCGCCGCGAAGCTAAAGCCCGGGCTCTTCACCGTCTGCCGCATTGCATAGCGGAGATCCTGAAGCAGCGTCTGCATGACTCCTCCTCGTCGCGCGATTCAGATGCTAACTATGGTCGCACTAAAACTCAGCTCTGGTCACTCCTTTCGGCTTTTCAGGGTCATTTCGTGGTAAATCACCATCGAGCGAGCGGTGCTCGACTTCCGCGTTCCGGTCGAATAACCGCCTACCGGAAGTTAACCCAAAACGGGTGTAATGTCCGGGTTGGCGACCATCCGACCAGAACCCGCGGTTTGACCTTCCACCCGTCTCGATGAGTGCGTTGGCCTGTTGGCATCAACCGACGTGTGTGGGCCGACGCCTGCGAACCGACCGCCAGAGTTCCTCGGGCAAGCCGACCAGATTTGACCCGCTCCTCTTGACAATCTAATTGAGATGGCCTTATACCTCTAGATGATCCAGAGGAGTTGGTCCGTCATGCCCGACGATCTTGTTCAGGGAACTCTCGAGATGCTCGTGCTGAAAACGCTTGCCCTCGAACCCATGCACGGCTTCGGCATCGCTCTGCGCATCGAGCAGGTCAGCAACGGCGTCTTTCGCATCAACCCCGGCTCGCTGCTACCCGCTCTTAGCCGGCTCGAGCGCGCTGGTCGGATCAAAGCTGAGTGGCGCACCACGGAGAACAATCGGCGCGCCCGCTACTACGAACTCACCACCCGCGGTCGCAAGGCACTGCTTGAAGAACGTGCTCAGTGGGGCCGCCAGATCGCGGCCATTAATCGCATCCTCGAAGCTTAAGAAGGACTCGCCAATGCTCACCAATCTCGTCACCGGACTTCGCGCACTCATCCGCCGTGATCACCGCAATTCCGATATCGCCTCGGAGCTTGACAGTTTTCTTGAAGAATCCGTGCGGGAAAAGATGCATCGAGGCATGACCCGTAGCGAGGCACTGCGCGCGGCTCGCACCGAAATTGGCAGCACGGAGGCCGTTCGCCACAGAGTGTGGTCCGCAGGATGGGAATCCACCGCCGAGTCGATAACGAAGGATTTCCGCTTCGCTCTGCGTCAGCTGCACAAGAATCCCAGCTTCGCAACCACTGCCATTCTCATCCTCACGCTTGGCATCACGGCTGGCATCGCCATCTTCAGTTTTGTCGACGCCGCCCTTATCCAGCCGCTCCCATACCGGGATTCCTCCCGCCTGGTTATCCTGTATGAATCCGTCCCCCTCGGTCCCAAATTCCACCTTTCCTATCTCGACTACCTTGACTGGAAGCGAGAGAACAGCGTCTTCTCTTCCGTTGATGTTTACTCGCCTTACGGCTTTCTTCTGCAAACGCCAACCGGCACGCACCAGGTCGATGGAGCCAGCGTCAGTGCTGGCTTCTTTCGCACCCTCGGTGTCACGCCCATCCTCGGCCGTGACCTTCGTCCGGGCGACGATCAGGCCAATGCGCCCCGTTCAGTCCTTATCAGTTACGGAGCTTGGCAACGGCGTTTTGGACACCGTGGCGACGTTCTCGGCCAAACCGTTATCCTTGATGGCAAACCCAATATCATCGTTGGCGTTCTGCCGAGCGACTTCCAATTCGCGCCGGCAGAGCCCGCCGATTTCTGGGCCACCGAGCGTGCTGACGGGGGCTGTGAAAAGGACAGGGGCTGCCACAATATCTTCGGCGTCGCCCGCCTCAAGCCCGGCGTCAGCTTTGCTACCGCCTTTGCGGACATCAAGACCATTGCCGACAATCTCGCCCGCCAGTTTCCTGATTCGAATCGTGATCAAAACGCATTCATGTTGCCTCTTACTGACGTCATCGTCGGAGATGTGCGACCGATCCTCCTTGTCCTCCTCGCCGGGGCCGCACTGCTCCTCCTCATCGCGGCGGGGAATGTCGCCAGCCTTCTTCTCGTTCGAGCCGAGCAGCGCCGCCGCGAGATGGCCGTTCGCGGCGCGCTCGGTGCAACCCGCTCGCGGCTTGTCCGTCAGTTTGTCACTGAAGGCGTCGTGCTTGCTGCTATCTCCGGTGGTTTGGGGCTTGCGCTCGCAGCCGTAGTCATGCATTTCTCTCTTCGTCTTATCCCGCAGGAGATCCTCGCTACCATGCCGTATCTCCGGAAAGTCGGCGTCAACTATCACGTCCTGCTGTTCGCCGCACTGGTTTCGCTCGTGGCCGGTATCCTCTTCTCACTTCTGCCCGCGCTACGCGTGTCCCTATCCGATTTGCACGAGGGCCTCACCGAAGGCGGACGCTCCGCGTCAGGTACCGTCTGGCGCCGCTTCGGCTCGAACCTTGTCGTCCTTGAACTCGCAACAGCGGTCGTGCTCCTCACCGGAGCGGGCCTTCTCGGCAAGAGCTTCTACCGTCTCCTTCATGTGGATACCGGACTGCAGGCTAATCATCTGGCCCTTCTCCAGGTGTCCGCTACAGGTCCAGCATACGAAAAGAATGCGCAGCTCATCACGCTGGAGCGGCAACTGCAGAGCACTCTTTCCGGCCTGCCTGGCGTGCAGTCCGTCGCCCTGTCCAGCCGTCTACCTCTTGGCGACGGCGACGGCACGGCGTATTTCTCCATCGTGGGTGCACCACCGGACAACGTGCACCGCGAAGTCCCATTCCGGAATGTCAGCCCCAACTACTTCTCTACGCTGGAAGCGCGCATCATCCAGGGCCGCTGGTTCACTAACACGGACGACGCCTCTCATCCTCCGGCCGTCATCATCAATCAGCAGATGGCGCGGCAGTACTTCCCGGGTCAGAATCCGATTGGAAGGCAGATCGCGACTATGGGCGTGAAATTGGAAATCATCGCCGTCATCAATGACGTGCAGGAAGCCCAGCTCGATGCCACTCCCCACAGTGCCATGTACTTTTGCTGGAACCAATTTCCTGCGAATTCCTTCGGCCTTGTCCTCCGCACTTCGCAGCACGAAGACGCCGTGCTCGGACCGGCTGCTGCCGCCATCCATTCTCTCGATCACGATCTCGCTATCTCCCACCCCATGACGATGACCGAACGCATCCATGACTCATCCTCGGCTGCGTTCCATCGCTCCTCCGCCTGGATTGTCGGTGGCTTTGCGGCGCTCGCTCTTCTGCTGAGTGTAGTGGGACTCTATGGCGTGATCGCGTACTCTGTTTGCCGCCGCACACGCGAGATCGGTGTCCGCATGGCGCTGGGTGCCCAGCGCTCCTCGGTGTATCAACTCGTGCTGCGCGAAGCGGGAAAGCTTGCAAGTTTTGGAATTTTGTTGGGCCTCGCGGCCGCGGTTACTGCGACGACATTTCTGCGATCACTGCTGTTCCGCGTCCAGAGCTGGGATCTGACCACCTTGGCCGGCGTGGTTGTTGTCCTCGGTATGTCGGCACTCCTCGCAAGTTTCATCCCGGCACGGCGGGCCGCCTCTGTTGACCCAAACCAGGCGCTCCGCGCTGAATAGCGCCTCACCCAGCGCCAAATCGCCAATGCACTCATCGAGCGACGGTGCCCGCCCTTCCGCGTTCCGGTCGAATCACCGCCCAACCGGACTTAACCCAAAACGGGTGTAATGTCCGGGTTGGCGACCATCCGGGAGTTTTCTGAAAGACAAGATGAGCAGAGAGCAATGATAGGAGCGTTGTTGCGTGGCTTAGCGCGCCCAGGCAGTCACGCCGCCATCAACAATCATGGACAGGCCTGTTACATAGGACGCAGCATCGCTGCACAGCCATAGCGCAGCTTGCGCCGCCTCGTCTGGTCTGCCAATGCGGCCTGCCGGAACCATTCCAACAAAACCCTTCAATACTGCGTCGATCTTTGCGGCGTCACCGTCTACAGCTTGGCTCACGGCGTTATGTAACAACTCCGTGTCGAAACCGCCCGCGACCAATGCATTCACTCGGATTCCGTCCGCCGCATATTCTTGTGCCGCAGATTTAGTCAGACCCAAAATCCCTGCCTTGCACATCGAGTACAGAGCTGCCCCTCTTGCGCCTCCAAGTCCGTTTACCGAGGAGGTGTTTACGATCACGCCTCCACGAGGTTCCTGGTTCTGCATCTGCTGCAATTCATATTTCATGCAGAGCCAGACACTCTTCAGATTGGAGGCTACCTCGACATCGAAATCAGCTTCGCTGAAATCGGCTGTGCGGGTGTTTTTACCCAAGACAGCAGCATTATTAAAAGCACAGTCGAGCCGGCCAAATTGTTCGACGGTCTGCGCAATCAGAGACTTTACCTGTTCGGAATGAGATACGTCAGCCTGCACGAAGCGAACATCCAAGCCGGCTTGCCGCAGCTCCTGTTCAACTCGGTGTCCGCGTTCGGCTCCGCGCGCAGCGAGCGCGACGCTTGCTCCTGCCTCAGCGAACAGCTTCGCCGCAGCCTTGCCGATTCCGGCACTTCCGCCCGTAATCAGAACCACTTTTCCGTATAGTACGGCCGCCATGTAATCATTTTATCTCGCTCGACTGTCTAGGATGAATGCTGGATCAATTCCGGATGACGGGCAAACCTTCCATAATCCGGTAAGGTAAGGGGTGGCGACCATCCTCCCAGAACTCCAAAGATTGGGGCGCGTCGCGGCTGGAAACCTGCATTGGCCTGGAGTCGTTGATTGAGATTAAAACGTTCGAACGGCGGGCATTTATTTATCTGTCATTGACGATTTGGGTGGATCGGACGCGCAGCGGCCCACTGCCCTTCGCTGCCCTATCTTCTCGTTAGTTCACGTTGAGCTTCTCTCAATTCGACATCTTGGCCTTGGCCAATGGCGAGCATGTTGTCATAGGTGCGAGAAATCCTGATCTGCGGCGGCACGCCGCCACTGCCCGTGCCGTTGCTGTCGAGCTGGATCTGTCGCTTGGCGTTGAGAGACGCTCCTATCGGAAACTCAACCTCGATTTGGCCGGGCAGCTTGACTGTACCTCCGTCAATGCCGAAAAAACCAGCGGTAGCATCGAAGCCGAGTGTGCGACCCCGCGGTGCGCGTTCGATTTCCATGGCAACGCCCTCGCCCGAACTTCCCGTACCCGTCCCGATCAGAGCAATGACAGGGCCGGTGAAGTGCGGCCGAAGTGGAGTCACATACAAAGTGCCGCTGCGAAGAATTTCGAACTTACCAGTCCCTTCGTCGAAATATTCGGCATATTCGAAGAGGCTCTTGTGTGTTTGAAAGTACGAGGGCATGCGAGCCGAAGCTGAGTCATCGCCACCTTGGTTGCGGCGAAGGTCGAGAATGAGAGCCGGTACTTTTGCATCAATCATCTGCTGCAAGATGGATTTGAATTCGGGCATCGTGGTAAAGTCCTCGCCAAAAATGGCGATATATCCGATTCCGCTGTCGAGCACTTTATGGCTGAAGAGTTTGCGTTGCTCTTGGACCGGAGCCGGCATTTGCGATCTATTGAGATATGCGAAATGATCATCCACCGCCGTGAGCGTAACCGTCTTCGGAGCCGCATAACCCGGGTTTTTGAAGACCAGACTAACCTTCGTTCCAACCGGCGCTCGCGAAAGATAGCGAAATTGTTCGATCCGGCGTTGCGCCGAAGTAGACACAGGTCTTCGAGTCCAAAGAATAGGCTGAGCAAGCGCCGCATCTTTGATCTGCCTACCGTTCAAAGACAGAACCTCTGCGCCGGGTTCCACTCCTGCACTCGCAGCTGGCCCGCCATCCATGACGATATAGCATACGACTCGGCCGTCATCCAGAGGCGTGAGGGCAAAGCCGAACCCTCCGCCGATGGCTCGATAACGAAGGTCGTCAAAGGGGCCGGAAATCTTCACATGGCCGTCGGGGAACGAATAGATGTATTCGCGCAGTGTTTTCCGAAAGGCATCGGAATCACCCCGCCGCTCGGCCTCGGCGATGCGGGGCGGGTACTTGCTAGAAAGCGCAGTCCAGTCGATGCGGCGCCACTGAGTGAACGGATACTCTCTGCTCATGATCTTGTTCAGGGATGCAAAGGCGTCAGTCCAAGATTGCCCGCTAAGATCCACCGGTTTCGGATACTGGACTTGATCGACGACTTGGGGGCGGAGTTGGGCGAAGGCAGGAATGCACAATGCCAAGAAGGATGCGACGAGACGCATGCCACGGATCATGTTTACACTAGGCTCCACTAGTTGAAAGACTCAGCTGATAATCCTGGCGCTCACAAGTTCTATTGTATTTCGCAGCTTTGAATGACATTTGGAGCATTATCACCGAGGCGCGAATCGAGCGCCTGGAAGGCGAATTCGGGGTTTCCGTCTGGATCACCGGCAAACCGGAAGTAACCCCGAAATCGAGTTCTGTCCGAGTAGGCGACAATCCGGCCAGAATCTTCGGATTGTCTCACTTTGGCCGCGATGAGCAATATTGAACAGCCCTATCGTGGTTTTACCGCTAGAGTGAACGATTGTCGCATAGTGGAGTGACACCTATGGCCGCAAAGTAGCGGTATTCGCGACAGGACACGCAGCGCAGAATGCTCCGTCCCTGCATTTAGCAATTTCTTGAAGAGTTTAAACAATGATGAGCCTTCGCTTCGTACTGGAATCCCGGGCCTCGCTGGGAATATTCTCATGGAAAACCTTGGCCGCTTGTATTGCAGTCGCAATCCTGGCGTCCACGACCGCTCATGCCGAAGTGCCGGTGGAGGTGCCCAAAGCAACGGTGGCGCTTCTCATCCAGCAGCGGGATGCAAACATTCGTTGGGCGGCCTTCCAGCTTATCGCGCTGGCAATTCCACTCTTCTTTTTGTTCACCGGTCTCGGCGCCGGCCTGCGCCGGATGTGCGAATCGATCTCCGGCCGCCGCTGGTTCTGGACGGTCACGCTCTTCGTCTGCGCCTATCTGATTTTGGCCGCGCTGATCGCGCTGCCCTTCGATTATTTTGTCGGCTATATCCAGCCGCATGTCGCTGGATGGTCGCACCAGACCTTACCGAATTTGCTGAAGGGCGACGGCGCGCAACTTGTCGTCAGTTTGGTCCTCGCATCGCTGCTAATCTGGCTTCCTTATCGATTGATCGCCGGAAGCCCGCGCCGCTGGTGGCTCTATTGCGCTCTCGCGCTTGTTCCGGTGGCCTTTCTGGCGATGGTAGCCTGGCCGGTGTGGGTCGACCCGCTGACGACGACCTATAAGCCTCTCGACGATCGCGCGCTGGGAGCGCGGATCGAAACGCTGGCCGCGCGGTGCGGCATCGCTCACATCCCCGTTTTGGTTGGTGGCAACAGCACGAGGGTGACCGGCCTCGGCCCGACCAATCGCATCGTTCTACAGAGCAACCTGGCGTCGGCCGAGACACCTGACCAAATCGTATTCACCATCGGCCACGAATTGAAGCATTACGTCATGGGCGACAACTGGAAGGGGCTGGCGATCATCGTCGCTTGCCTGCTGGCGGGATTCTGGCTCACCGACCTCCTTGGCCGCGTGGCCATCCGCCGGTTTTCCGGACGCTGGGGTTTCAGCGAACTTTCCGACCCGGCGTCCTTTCCGCTGATCGTGTTCTTGTTAACCTTCTTCTGGATTGCCATTTTGCCGTTTTTCAATCTGTTCGCCCGCCATATCGAGCTCGAAGCCGACCGCTTCGGTCTTGAATTGACTCATCAAAATCACGAGGCCGCAACGGTGTTCGTCAGGGATGTTCAATCCGGCTATGTTGCGCCCGAATGGGATACTTTCTTCCTCATCTTCCAGGCGACGCATCCCTCCGTTGCCCAGCGGATCGAATTCGCCAACACCTATAAGCCGTGGGAACAGGGGAAGCCGTTGGTCTACGGGAATGTGTGCAAACCTGAGTGATTCGAGCTGGCGATTCCAGAAACTCGTGTTGATGAATCAAATCGACGAGCTTTCTGCCTAGGTCACCAGCAACTGATCCGTGGAAAATGGGCTTGAACCTGCATCTCGCGATGGGTCCTCGCAAGCCGCATTGAGGAATTGACCCGAGAGTGAATCTCACAACGGTTTTGGATTGTGCCCGAGTCACCGCCTACCCGGGAATAACAGAACGAAACTTCCGGATTGGCGGGAACTCGGAACTTCCACGAGTTGTGTTCCGTAATAGAGGCAGAAGCACCCGTCATGGACTTGGAAGGACTTTGACCCGTTGTCATGCACCCTGTCGTAATGCGCATTCCGAAATGGCTCTGGTTCGCACTGGCTCTCTTCGCTGGAGTTGGTGCAGCGCTCGCGTTCATCGTGTACGTGGCGAATGGTATCGCAGCCGGAGACCTAATCGGCGTCGCGGGGCGCGAACACGACATCGCAATCGCACAGCATCGGTCACGTGTTGGTCTTCTTTTCTGCATTGTTCTACAGTTCGTAGTGGCTGGGGGCTTGTTCGGCTTGTTAGATCGAGAGGATGATCACGCGGCACCTATCGTATGGGCGGTGCTTGGATCGTTCCTCGTAACGCTCGTTTGCGGCATCGCGCTCTCTTTTACGCTGAGAATCTTCCGCTGAGGCAGTCAGACAACACGCGAACTGCGTGGGGATTCACGTTCCTAGCGAATGACCGCCAAACCGGAAGTAATCCCCAGAAAATTCGGTTCTGTCCGGATAGGCGACAAACCAGGAGTTAAGTGCCGGGAAGTGTGGAAATCGAAGACGACGAGACGCAAGCCGGGTTCCTGGTGATCCGGCAATTGTTGGCTGCTGAAGACGCGGAACGTCAACGGGAGCCGGGCCGAGCGGCCCGAGGGCTAACGAACGTCGTCACTTCACGAGTTCAAACTCTCCGGGCTTCCATGTCTTGTCGAACCACGGCTGAAGCGGTCCATAAAGACGGAAGAGGACGTTCCATCCTTTACCTGAAACGGTTTGCACCCAGTTGGCCTCATGTCCCTTCGGCGCAATGGGGCCGAACCAGACATCTACCGATGTGTCCGGGTTCACGACGATGCCCCCTTTCTGGCTACCGATGCTGGGGAACTGTTGGTCGGTCTGCAGCATCGAACGAGTTTGATTGTCATAGACGACGAACGACCAGAAGTCCTTCGCGGGGATGTTGGGAGGCAGATGAATCTTATAGGTCTTGTTGCCATCCAACGGCTTGCCTTCGGAGTCGATGAACGCGGCGGCGTATTGTGAGCCGATGCCGACCATCTTCAAGGCCATTGCCGGAGTAATGCCGGTCGCGTAGTAATGAAACATGGTCCGTGCATCGAGACTGCGCACGCCGGGCTGAAGTAAAAACTCGTACCCGCCAGCGAAGGTCGTAACCCAGGCACTCCCAGGATAGAAGTAGGCCTCCTTCATCCGGCTGCGGTATAGGATGGCCCGCGAAGTAGCGTTCCCCACTGCGGCAGCTTCGGTCAGAATTTTCTTCATCCGCGCATCGGGCGCGAACGGCTTGCCCTTCTCTATGCCGATGGAAGCGAATAACCCAAGCCTTTCGGGATCGAGCGCCTCGCTGGGTTCATCCTGCACGATCTGGTTAAGCTCTTCAAAGTAGGTGAAGTCATTGGCATGAACCGTATTTAACTCCACCCCGGAGCCATTGACGAATTTCGTTTCGGCCGGGTTCTTCGCTTTTGCAAGCGGATAGATGCGGAGGTTCTTCTTGATGCTCTCCACGCCAGGGTTGAGGTCTCCGTCTACCTTGAATCCCCGACCCATGAGCCAGAGGTTGTAGGTGCGCGAACGGGCAACAAAATAACCTTCCGGTATCTCGCCTTTGAAATCCGGCGGAACCACGAGATATTTGCCGCCTTGACCTTTGTCGGGGCCAGCGTTGCCGATATCGATGACGTACTGAAACCAAAAGTCGTCGAGGAACGCAAGTACTTTGGGAGGAGCTTCCAGCACTAGGGGGCCATCTTTCAAATTTAGCCACGTGCTGAAATAGACGGAGTCCGTGTTTCCCGTGAGGAAGATAGATTTGGAATCGAGAAGATTCTCGAAAAGCAAGATGCTGCTATTAAGGACGCCGAGCTTTTGGAAGCCTGCGCGCATTCCCACTAGCGATGCACCAGGCATGCCGCTAAGAAACGCCTGTACGCCACGCGAGAAGTCGAGATTGTCCATGACCTTCTCGACCGTATGATCATCGGGGAACCCGTCAAAGAACCTGAGGGTGCCGAGCCGAGTATCTACCTCGTCTGGCGTTGTGATCTGCGCCGGTATGGGCGTGGTCATTTTCATCTTTGTCTCCCTATACGCGTTTTAGCTTCGGCGCGGTCCACTTTCCGTCCAGAGCTTCTTGCTTAGGCGAATAGAGGCGCATGTACATGGTGAAAGGCCCCTCGGGCGCGGGCAGCCAGTTGCTTTCTTTATCTTTGCCTGGGGATTGGTTCTGAATAAGTAGCGTCACCCCTCCGTCGGAATCTTTCCTGAGTTGTGGGAGCATCGGTGAGTTGATGAGGTAACGATTGATCGGATTCGCCACGAGAAGACTCTCCGGCAATTTGTACAATGTCAAAGACCAGAAAGCATTAACCGGTGGAATCTGGGCTGGCGCGAAGTGTAGGGTGTAGCTGTTAGCCCCGTTCAACTTCTGCCCATCGGAATCGAGTCCGTAAACTGGATACATCGCTTCCTGCTTGGAATTACCGTAGATACCGAGGACGGCAGCGCCCATCCGGTACAAGTAATTGTTCTTCAGATATTCCCGTGTGCCGAACACGTCGCCTGAGAAGACCTTGCCCGTTTCAAGTTGTTTTCTCAACCCGAGGAACTCGGCCCAGGCTTCTGAGATCCCCTGCTGGATTGCGGGTGTGAGCTTACCGGCGTCAAAGGTCTTTCCTGCGCCCACGTTGATCTTAGCAAAACGCTCCATCAATTCTGTCTCGGTGGGATCGGTAGGGCAGAATTGTAGGACAAAGTTCAGAATGTTGAAAAACTCAAGCGAGGACTTCTGTTCTTCGGAGGTAATTGGCGTGATGAAATCAATTGCAGGTGCGGCCTTCGGTGGGGTTGCCCTGAGAAACGCCGATAGGGTCTGAACCTTGTAACCGGCCTGAATTTTCTTTACGTTCTCGATATCGCCAGGATTAAACAGCTGAGTTCTAAAGACGACGATAATCAATTCAGTCTCGGAGCGAATTACGTCCTTGACGCTATTCGGTGTTTCCCCCCTCCAGTTCGGCCCGGCGACCAGGAAGCTACCACCATCATTGCCAGTGGTGCGGGTGCCCACGTACGCAAAGTTGAAGGTATAGGCATCGGTAAACTGAACGCTGTTGTAGCGCTCCTTTTCAATCGGTGGCAAGGTAATCACAATAGGTTCTGCACGCAGATCCAGGCCGAGCCAGGAATATGGGGTGTCCGAGTTTGGGGTCTGAACCGCAATGTCAGCTGGCGTAAAGACACGCGGGATGTTCGTGATCTGGTTCCAGGGTGCTTTGAATTCGGGATTTTCGCGGTCCACGAAGTAGCTGTACTCGATGCGGTAGTTATCCACGACGGGAAAGCCGTAGATATAGGCTTCTTTGGCAATTGCGCGAGCTTCATCTGGCGACAATACTGCAGCGACCTTGTCTAGCGGGAGCGTGGTTTCCATCGTTGTGACCTCGGTAAGAGCTTATGGGATCTGGTTGGCCGTCGAATCTTTGTAGTGCCGTGCGCCGAGCAAATTCTCTCAAGGCATAGCGCATTAGCCACACACTCTGAGAATGCCCTTCGCAGGGTCGAATTGTGCCACCGACTTGTAAATCTTCGAGAAAAACATTCTCGATGAACTCAGTTTTTTGCCGCAATCACTTCGCCAACTCGATCTCGCTCGGCCGCCAAGTCTTGTTTAGCCACGGTTCCAATGGTCCGTACATGCGGAGGATCACAAAGAAGCTTTTGCCCGGAACGGTCTGCAGCCAGTTGTTCTCTTTGCCCGTCGGCGCTTTCGGCGAGAAATAGATGTCGAATGAGCTATCCGCGTTCTTCTCTATGCCCTTGGTCTGGCTTCCAACCGTGGGGAAGCGCTGGCCGGTCTGCAACATCGAGCGCGTCTGTGTGTCGTAGATCGTGACGGCCCAGAAGTTGTTCACGGGCACATTGGGCGGGAGATGGAGCTTGTAGGTTTTAGAACCATCGAACGGTTGTTTTTTGGCGTCAAGATAGGCCCCTGCGTAATCGGACCCTACTCCTACACCCGTCTTCGCCATGGCTGGCGTTACACCCCCGGCATTGAAGTAATAGAGCACAGCCGCCTCAAGCTGCATAGTTCCGTCCGACTCGAACGTAGCGTTCCTGTTTGCGAAGAATGCCGACCAGACGCTGTCGGTATCAGGATAGAGATACACGCCATCCAGGCGTGGCTCGAAGGTGATGGCACGCGCGGTCGCACTTCCCAGCGTGGCGGCTTCGGTCAACAGTTTCTTCATTCGTTCATCGGGCGTGAAGGGCTTGCCCTTGACGATGCCGATGGTGGCGATGGCGCCGCGCTGTGCCGGATCGATCGCATCGATGGGCTCGTCCTGAATGATTTGGTTCAGGTGTTCGTAGTAGGCCAGGTTGTTCGGAAAAAGGCTGTTGAACGACTTGCCGGACATGTTGATGAACGTGGTCGCCGCGGGCTTCGCAGCATCCCTCAGAGGATAGATCCGAATCCCCGACGTCATATTTTTGGCCCCAGCTTCGAGACCCTCAGCAATCGAGCCGCGCAAGAATAGAAAGTTCTTGTTGGTTCGAGGCTTCAGCAGGAAATACTCTTGAGGGGTTTGGCCGTCGTACCCGGGAGGCACGACAAGGTATTTGCCGCCTTTGCCTCTATCCGGCCCGGTAACGCCAATGTCGCCGGCAAATCGCTGCCAATCGTCGTCGAGGAAACCGAGCATACCTGGCGGCACTTCGATGACGGTCGGTCCGTCTTTCGCGAGATCGGTGCGGGAGAAGGCGTAGAGCGTCGAGGTGTTGGCTGTTAACACCATGGATTGGGAATCCATTAGCTGCTCGAAAATAGCGATCTTGTTGGGCGCGTCAGCACCCTGCGCGGCAAGGCTTGAGAGGAAGGCGCGAATCGCGACTGCGCCGAGGTTATCGAGATAGACCCCGAACCCACGTGAGCGGTCCAGATTGTCGTAGAGGGCTTTGATGGTGTTACCCGTGGGCACACCGTCAGAAAATTCCAGTTTGCCAATGTGCGTGTCGAGTTTGTCAGGTGTCGAGATAGACTTCAGGTCGAGCGCGAGCGTGGTATCCATCGTTGCGTCCTCTGGTTCTACGGATAAGCCTATTGGGATCGAGGTGGCTTCAGCCACTGGCAAAACTACAAGTTCCGCAACGTTTAAACGCCCAGTCTGTAGATTGGCTGAACGCGGCTCGGTCGGTCGGTTACGAATCTGATGCTGCGTTCAGTAAGGCGTTCAAGCGAGTGGTTGGAGCTAATCCTGGTGAATACCTCAAACGCGGATTAGAAGGCCACGATCAGCCCCGGTAAACGACCTTGCCGTCGGGAATGCTGTTGAATTCACACAATCGCCTTAGGCACTCATCGAGCCGTCATTGCGGAAATTCTCGGTTCCGGTCGAGTAACCGGCAAACCGGAAGTAACCCCGAAATCGAGTTCTGTCCGGGTAGGCGACCATCCGACCGGAACGTAGAAAGGCGGCGAAGTGGCTCGCTGCGCAGGTCACGCCGCTGGCGATAACTGATGCTCTTACCTTGGCTAGTCTCCTATAATTGCTCTTCTTGGAAAAAGAGGAGAATTCCAATTGAGAACAGTTCCGCTGCTCGTATCGTCGGCACTCGCCGTCACACTGCTCGCAGGCGGCGGTTCTGCAGTCATATCACAGGATTCCAAAACCGGGAACCTTCCCGCGCCGACCGTCACGTCCGCGGTAGACGGAATCCTCATGGAGTTTCAAGATCATCCTTTGGTCGGATTGGGCGATTTTCATGGGTTGGCACAGGAGGAGGACTTCTATGCTTCGCTCATACGTGACAAGCGGTTTGCCAAAGAAGTTGGAAACGTGGTCGTGGAGTTCGGTGACGCTGCACAGCAGGACACCGTAGACCGCTATGTCTCTGGAGAATATGTTCCGTACGAACAACTTCGCAAGGTTTGGGAAGATAATGTCGGCTGGATTCCAACTGTCACCGCATTGGGTTACCTAGATTTCTATGCACAGGTGCGCGCAGTTAATCTCGGGCTGCCTCCGGATCAACGTATACACGTTTGGTTGGGTGATCCACCGATCAACTGGTCGAAGATCAATACACACAGCGAGTTTTTTGCGCTGCTCGTACAGCGTAATACTTACCCAGCAGAGATCATCAACTCGCAGATATTGGCGAAGAAAAAGAAGGCATTGGTAATTTACGGAGCGTTCCATTTCTACGGAGCCAGGTCTCTTCGGACGTTAGTCGAAGACCACCAGCCTGGAGCATTTTTCATAGTAACGCCGTATACCGGCTTTGACGAGAAATCCTGCTCTGATGCATTCGAGCAGACCATCCGCGATTGGCCACTGCCTGCGCTGGCTACCCCCGTCCGCGGCAGTTGGCTGAAAGCCCAATTGAGTGCCAGCGGATGCCACGTTTTGCCCCCTTCAGAGTACAATCTCGGACCGAATCCCTCGGAGGCTGAGAAGCAGAACAGGGAGAATTCAGAGAATCAAGCCTCTGGAATTTCTGGAAATGCGTTGCTTTACCTAGGCCCGGCCACCGGTCTCACCCAATCCGCACGCTCGCCAGATATTTACATTGATCTTGATTTCAGCAAGGAAATAGACCGGAGAAACATGATTCGGTTTGGACAGTCTCCAGCATCGTTTGCAAATTGGAAAGCACACGACTCGCCCACTTTCCTCCATTCCTACAGCGAGACGGAACAGCCACCTGAAAAGTGAGGTTAGGCTCGCCATCACTCGTGGCAGGATCGAGGTTTACCTATCGGAGGTCCGAGGGCCGCGCGGGCGAACTGGGACGACTCCGAGAGCTCACGCCAGAGCGGGGCACTAGCCGAGATTCCCGTTTGAACAAGTGAGACTTCAAGTGAGCGCGCCTCCGGGAGGAAAAAGGGCGGACGCTAGAGCGAGCAATTCGGTAGGCTGCACCGGTTTGGTGAACACTTCGAAAGCATGTCCCCTCCCCAGCGCAGCCTCCAGTAGGGATGCAGTATCTATTTGCCCGGAGAACAGTTGAACTGCGCAGTCAGGGGCCATTGCCTTTAGGAGAATTGCGAAATCAATGCCGTTCATTCCCGGAAGGATGACATCGACAATTGCAAAGTGAGGCGGCCAACTTGAAATTAACTCGAGTGCGCTCTCCGCAGAGTAGACAGCCCGGCTTTCGTACCCGGCATCAGAGAAAATAGTCACCAGGGTGTCAGCAATGACGTGCTCGTCATCCACTATAAGGACACGTTTTTTGTCGGCGCTACTCACCGATTCAACCCCCGAACAAAAACGTGTCATCCAACCAGTGCAGATGAAGATTTCCGCAATTTCGTTGCCCGCCGCGGATCATCCCAAAGGAGAGCGGCTTCTTGGGCGGTTATAGGCGTAACGGGTAGAGGATTCAGTCGTGCAGGAGAATGTTGAGCAACGACCTATGAACCCGGATGCGACCGTTGTATTCAATAAAGCCGAGTTTGCGAAAGCGATTCATGAAGAAGCTCACGCGCGATCGGGTCGTGCCGATCATTTCCGCCAGAGTTTCCTGCGTGATCTCCGGAATCAACGGCTCCGCTTCTCCCGGCTTGCCAAACTCCGCCAGCAACAAAAGGATCCTCGCCAAACGCTTTTCGCTGGAGTTGAAAAGCTGATCGACAAGATCGGCCTGGGTTCGCATGCTACGGGCCAGCAGAAACTTCAGAAACAGATCGGAAAACGCATGCTCCTCATGCAGAACACGGATAAGCTCCCCCCTCTCTATCTTGAGCGCTGTGCAGGCAGTAATCGCAGTGGCGGTCGCTAGTCGAAGGCCGACCGCTCCCGCAATCGACTCTTCTCCAACAAATTCACCTACGGAGATCAGTGCGATTGTGGCCTCTTTACCGCTTGTCGAAACGATGGTGACTTTTGCGCGACCCTTCTGAAGGTAGAAAATGGAGTCAGCGGTATCCCCTTGCGAAAACAAGAGCTGCCTTGGCTTGAACTGGGCGATTCTTCGTCCCAATCCGGAGCTTGCCAGAAAAGCGGCGGCATCAAATGGAGTTTCTCTAGGCTCAGCCACCTGAAAAGTCCTATGCCGAAGACAGTTGTGCCCGGTGCAATCAAAGGAGTTTGCGGCCACTCCGGTCTAGAGCAAACAGCGGGATCCTTATAAACATTATAGATGCAGCCATCAGAATCCTGCCTACGGGTCGCTTCAGTACGCCTCTACGAAGGGCCGATAGGCTCAGGGCGCATTAATGCCTCGGGCCGGGGCTTTATCGGCTTGTCCCAGCCTATTTTTCGTGGCGGTGGGACCCCCGCTGGCATAATCACGGTTTGCTCACAGCAGCTCTGAACCAGCGCTCCGGGACCCTGAGCAAAAGTGATCAGTTTTGCCACGAAATGAGTGGCACTATTTATCAAAGGAATACGTGAGATGGGAAAACAGATTTTCGTACATCGCAAATTCGCCCACCGCCTCAATGCGGATGCAAGCTTCGATACCATATGCCTGGCGTGTTTTCTGACTGTGGGCAATGCACCAGTCGATGTCGGCCTTCAGGGCTTAGAAAGCGGTCATCACTGCGAACCATGGGGTCTGAATAGCTATCGCATCGCACCCAGCTTGGCCCTTCGCTCCCGATTCCCAGAGAAATCAATTTGACGATAAGCTGTCCTCTGCCTCAAGCTTCTGGCAGACAGCATTGAAATCGAGTATTGCCGCGTGTCGGAGAGCTCTGTCCTTCAAATATCGTTCGGTTGCTGCTTGGGGTGGTCATCATCGTGACGCTGGTGACGGCTATTCGAGCAACCCGCTCGCCCCCTGGACAAGTGAAGATGCCTAATTCGTCACTGCCGGCCGTCTAGTCCGCTCTCAGCGGTCAGAACGGGCCGATGAGCGCAAAGGCGGTTTCCATGGAAGCACCCTGGCTTTTCTTGCGACCGTCCCGCGTTCTCGGTCTAATGCGGCGGCCACTGCTCTCTCGATAGCGTCTAAATTATTCTGGCGCTCCAGCCAAACCAAACGGGTCATGGTTTCCAGTTCTGTCTCACCCTTAATCATGCCGATTTCGAGTTGGGTGCAAACCTCTTCTCTCACGTCGTCCCAGTCAGCGTAATCCATAGTGTGAATCCCTTTCAGCGATTAGGACACGCATCTGCCAGCGATTTGTGGTCGATATTGCTCACTTCGGGCGAGAATTGATCGGAGGTTTTGACCAGATCATGGCTATCAACTCTACTTTTCGACGACGTAGAGCGTCTTCGGGCTTTTCCAAAAGTCGGCCCGCAATCCTTCGATGTTAGTGGGCTCTCACCAGTTGATATAACCGCGCGAGGTCTTCGATAGATATCAGCTCTGCATCCAGGCCAGGGATTTGTTCTAAGCCTGCCCGCAGCTTATCCCTCGAGCGACCAGAATAAGCAACCTGTATGCGTGGCACGCATAGTCAATCTCTTAGGCCCCGTTCATGCGGAGAGGTCCCCTATCTCGGAGAGAAGCTCGAAAGGGAAAACGGGCTTTTGGAGTAAGCGGAAATCGTAACCCTGAGCACGGGCACCTTCCAGTAAATCCAAAACGGCAGCCTGTCCTGAAAACAGCAGGATCTTGCAGTTGGGATACTGCGCTCTCATTTGGATTGCCAAATCAATCCCGGAAATGTCTGGCATCGCGACATCCGATATGACCAGATCAGGTGATTCCGAGCGAGCAGCAGCCAGCGCCTCCAGCGGGGAGGTAAAGAACCTCGCGGAAAAGCCATTTATTCGCAATATAGCGGCGAGACTGGATGCGATGACAGGTTCATCATCAACGACAAAAATGCGTGAGCCAGGAGACACATAAGGCCTATTCCTGTATTTTCGGGCGTTACCGTGCCGAGGAGGGGCTATCTAGAACCAGTATCTTCCTCGGATTGACCCGCATTCTGTTCACTATTGCTCACGTAGGGATTGTTCAGAGACTCGGGGAGCCGATTGGAATCAGTCTGTTAGCTCAAACTGCAAAGATCAGAGCGTTACAGCTCAGACAGTTGTTGTGGGCATTCGTTACTGTCCGAACATGAAGAAATATTTAGTACTTGTCCTGTTTACGCTCTTTGCGGCCGGCGCATTTGCGCAGCCATATCGGCATCACCGCCACCACCGCCATCACCACCACCACCACCATGTGGTAGTTGTCCGGTAATTCATTGCTACCGGAGATGGCTTCAACCATGCGCAAATGATGACGAGGGGTGACAGATGTGGATGCAGACTGGACGATGCGAAGGCTACAAAGTGCGTGGCTTGCAGGAGCAAAGGGGCGTCGGATGGCGCATCATTACATGGCCGGAAGGTAAAAACGAGCCTCAAAACGTCTACTGGGCCAAGGAGGGCGTGTTCTTCAGGCTTGGGCCAGACCTGCCCCCGAGTCATACTGAATGGCAAAAGGCATCCTTTGGGGCGGCTAAAGACAGTGTCGACGAATCGGAGAAGAAACGCTGTTTTAGAGGTGATCCAGCAATGGACGCACAGATAGGATCGCCACTTTGGACCATCGCACGTCGCCCGGGTGAGCTATTGAGAACAGACCCTGCGAACGGTCCCTGCGAATATTTGAGAATGAAGAAGACAAAGAACCCGGCAAAGAGCGCAAGAACAACGCTCTCAAGCGTGAAACGAGAGATGCTCGAGCCACGATTGACCGCGTCGGTCCGTAACGCCATTGGGAACGAACAAGCGCCCATCGAAAAATCTTCTGCTAGTTCCCGGCAAGTGTGGGCTCCGGTCACAGCAACTTCAAAGAACCGTTGCTAGCAGCCTCCGGTGCCTCTGGTTTTTCAATTGATGGTTCATCCGGACACAGTGGATGTGCCGTCCAAACGCACTTTGACTGAGGTTAGCTATGATTATTTTACTTATCGTGCTGTTGTTGGTGTTCGGTTTTGGCGGCTATCGCCTAGGCCCCGGAATCGGCTACTACGGTGGTGGTGGCCTTAGCCTGATAGTGGTGATCGTTCTAATCCTGCTATTGATGCGTGTGATTTAAGATCGATCTTCGGGGAGATACGGATCGCGGTAGGGACGTATATCGTTATGCGCCCCCAAAGCGCTGAGCCCGCTCGAAACGGCTTGATAGACACGAGGTCATAACGGAGGGTCTGGACGGACTCCAGCGCTTCCCAAACTCCGATCCGACAGCCCCAATGCGAGCCATGAATTCATCACACTTTGCGTGCTCGGCTTTCCATGAGTTGTCGATGTTTCCCGCGCACCAATAGCCGATCTTCTTTCGCGTTCCTTCATGGTCGAACCGAAATGTCAGCAGGAGATCCCGCGCTTCAAGGAAATCCCGCTGTAAGATCTCCGAGCTGTCATGGGTCGGCGGCATAAGGAGCTGGAAATGAGTGACCAGACGAAATGTTCCTCATCTGAGAGATGAACTTTCACGGGTAACGTTCCGTCACTCATTTAACGGCCGCCTGATCGCGTTTCTAATTCTTCCGATCGTCTGCCGTGGCTGCCGATTGTTTGCGCTTCGCCGCCTTGGGCGCAAAATACCCCCGGCGGGCCTGCACATCCAGGCCGTGTTGGTCGACCTTCACTTGCAAGTGGTGATACGTCCCTGTGGGCTTCACGTCCTTGAGCGAAACTTGGAGCAAATACAGGTACTGCGGCGCGGCCGCCAGGCTCTTCAGCCCGTTCTCAAGATCATTATTGTTGTGGAAGAAAGTTCCGCCGGTTCCGTATGCCAGTTCTGCCATCGCATTCTCGCTCGCCTCCATTGCCGCCAGGCGATCCTGCGAGGTTTGTCCAAACGTGTCACTGATGGTGGTATTGCCACCCTGGCTCGCGTCTGCATTTCCCTCGTAGAGCCCACGCGCGTCCAACGCGTTGATGACGACATTCGAGCCGGCAGCCCGGTCCAGTAGCTGTGATTTGAAAGTCATCGCTTCCGGGGAAAGGGACAGGAAACCGGGAGACACCAGGATCAGCGTTCGCTGTCCAGGCAGTTTCGACATGGCGCTCACCACGGCTCCTATCAAGAGCAGCGATTGGCGGCAATCTTCTTCGCCTATGGCAAGCGCCCGCATGGCGGCGGAACGCGCCAATCGTTCGGGCAACGAGGTCGGATCGTCAATCTCACCGGAATTGTCCGGCGAACGTCCCGGCGCACCACAGGCTTTCGCCTTTGCGACCGCCACCACGAATTCCATGTAGTCGTGCTGGTTGAGAATCTTGTCGGCGGCGTAATAGTCGATATCGGGACAATCCCGTGTGTCGTGCTGAAAAGTCCGCTGAACCTTCAGCTTCTTTATCGCCGCCTGCAGCACGGCCCGATCGCGTGTTATCCCGGAATTGACGCCCGAAAACGACAACACAGCCCCGTAATCTGTTGCGGCGAGGGGCTCGTCGAGCATTTTGATTGCGGCCGTTTGGGTAATCGCAAGGTCGGAAGAGTTGAGGTGCCGATCGTCAAAAAGGAAAAGGATGAATCTGTTTTGCGCAGATGGGGTGGGCGAAGCCTCCGAACCGGCAACACCCGAACCGGCGGTCGCGCCCGTCTCAGCCCCGGTCGGCACCCCTCCAGTGGCGGCCGACTTGACCACGGTGAACCCCGTAATGGCTCTTATCTTTCCTTGGTCGAAGACCGTGAAATCGCTCTGGCCCAGTTTGCCGACCGCGCGTCCCTGCTTATCACGAACCACCGCTGGAATCAGCAGCTCAGGAACCTCAACATGCAGCGTGACTCCGCCGGCGGGAACACTCCCCGGAGGCGCAACCGCAAAGGCCGGCGACTCGTTTGCTGCAACCGTCGAAGGGGCCTGTTCCGTCACCGGCTCGGCTGGCGCGGCATTTGCGGGAGACGGTGGCTCGCCGCTCCTCCCACTCCCCGGCTGGGAAGCGCCAGCCTGCGAGGCCTGCATCTTCGCAGCAGGCACGGAAGTGGACTCTGCAGCTGGCGGCATCGGTTGGCCTTTCACCGGGCTCCGTGCCTGCATTTCCGGCGCCCCTGATGTCACAAGCAGCGGCGCGCTTTCCTTCGCACCTTTATTGATGACTTCCGTCCTCGCAGCTTCTGCCTTCACGCTGGGAGAAGCAGAGCCCCCAGCAAGGATCCGCGTTGTCGACGCGAAGCGGTGGTAATGGGTGAAGTGAGTCTCGTTGAGCCATTCTCTCGGTGCATCTCCATTGATGGTGTCCGGATCGTCGAGTGACATCGAAAGAGCGATGCTGCGCACCGGGCAGGTGAATGTGGTTCCGGCGATATCGACACGGCCATACTCCACCAGAATGGCGGCGCGGCGGAACGGTGCGCCTCTGGTCAAATCCGCGTCCATGGTGATACGCAGAATTGTTCCATCGGCCGGGTTGACTCCGATCGACCCGTGATAGCCGGGCTTGGTATGAACAATCCCGGGGTTTGAAGGAACGGCGTTCAGGACCTCGTAGTGAGAAGCCGATGCAGGCACCTCATAACGGAAGACTGCGACTCCACCCTTCGCAGACTCTTCCCAGTGGCTCCAGCGGATGTTGCCATTGGCCGTATCGGCAAGGATCATGCCCAGTGTGTTGCCGAACTCACCCCCCGAAATCAGGCCCACGTTGGCCTGCCATACGGCCGAGCCCTGGGTCGCAGGCTGATTCTCCCGTTCGTTACGCACCGATATTTCCCCGCTCGAAGTGTCAATCAAGTGCAACCCCGAACGTGTCGGCCAATCATCCTTTTTGAGCGCCTGGGGCCTGTCGTCGTAAAGGCTTATCACCCGGGTGGCGAAAAAGTCCGGTAAGCGAGGCAGCGTTTGCGAAACATATCTTCGCGCAGCCTGCAGGATTCGAGTTTGCTCTGCGCTGTCCGGAGCTGGCGTCGCCGGCAGCTCGTCTGCCGGCGGGTCGAAGAAAGCTGATCGGTCAGCAAGCAGTTCGAGAGCTCGCGCCCCTTGCGTGCCCGGAACCAGACGTGCTTCGAGCCGGCCCAGCGTAGATTCCGTAAGCCGTTCCGTAAGCTCGAAGCCGCCAATTTCCCGTGCAATCTCGGTGTCCGGCTTGTGTGCGTTGATTGCCGTGTGGAGCGCCTCTTGCAACTGCGCAACGGTCGTGTGTTTGGAGGCACTGAGCGGGATTGCTGTGGCAACAAGGAAAACAACAATCCACGACCGCCGCATCAGACTACTCGCGTCTTGAATGGACGCTGGCACCTTAAAACCCCACCGGAAACTAAAGACAAAGGATACGCTCTTCGAGACGCAGAACGGGAATCCG
The DNA here is from genome assembly GCA_963743365.1 of uncultured Acidobacteriaceae bacterium. GTDB lineage: Bacteria > Acidobacteriota > Terriglobia > Terriglobales > Acidobacteriaceae > PALSA-350. The sequence goes on along the minus strand of CAVUQE010000023.1, from coordinate 195,920 downwards.
GGACGGATGCGGAGTTACTTCGTCTGGACGGAAGTACCCCCAACGGAAGATTCAAACAGACGAAATTACCCCACGTCTTGCAGGGGAGTATCGCTGCGAGGAAATGATGGTAGCGGCCACTGTGTCGATGACAACCCTCGCTTGCATAGTCTCGCTCGTGATCTGGCTCTATGGGCTATCCGGGCTGGCAACACGCATCGCTGCCAGGTAAGGGCATTAAGCCCCAAAATTATTTTTTCTCGCCCTGGACAAGGTCCAAAAACCGTACTACTGTGGAACCAAGAATTCACACCAGTGCTGTCTTGCCACAGCAGCCCTGCTTGGCCTTGCACCGGCTTTCTTCACCCGTGCATCCGCCGCCCACTCGCAAAACATCAGCGTTCGTATAAGTAGGGTGCGCTCAGTGCGTCCTCTTGATTGAGCAGTTTTGACAACTTGGAAAGTACCACCGGCCAGCACCTTGAGGCCCTGCCCGGCCTCCTTTGTCTCGGGGCATGTCTTTAGCCGAAAGTCTCGCCGCTAGCTGGCGAATACCTAAACAACTTATGGGGGCGGGAAAAATAAAAATTTGAGCATCTTCGTAAAACAAAGGACTTAGCCGGCGCCTCGAGGGAAACCAGGACGGGAACACCCCATTCCTGAAACCAAAACGCAACCAGGGCCCTCGCGCCGGCCGGGGGGCTTATCTCTCTTTTCTCTCACAAAGTGCATTCTTTTTTCGGAAAGCTTTGCCGGGCAGCTGCCTGTGAGGACCGAACTCCAGGCTTTACTTCTCCCCCCGAATCGTGGTGACGGAGTTGGTCAAGGTGCCACTTGCACCTTGGAGATACAGTCCGCCGGCAAAGGCGGCTGAATTCCCATCAAAAGAGGATTGATCGATGGCCGCTGTTCCCGCAGTCGCGTCATCGACGGAGCAGAAGCGTCCTCGATCCGCAAAGGATCGGCGAGCCGGCACGGGAAAAGGGGACTTATGGCGCTTATGGCGCTTTTAGCGCTGATATATTTGGCCACCGTCCCCTAGTCCAGCCTCCGCAACGAGCTGTCTCGAGGCCGGCCTTGCCCTCTGCAGCCCAGAAAAACCCCAGCCCCCACCCAGGCAAGATGATCAAATTAATCTGATCATCTTGATCATCTTCGTGAAACAAAGGACTTATTTGATCACCTTGCCCGATCGTTCGCCGCATGAGAGAAGTTTGGAAAGGGCGAAGTTCCAAATCTAACTTGGCGGAAGGGGTGCGGCGTACTCAGCGTATTTCTCTGCGACATGTCCCTGCTGGTAGTTGCCGTCGTGAATCAATACTCGATATCTAAATTCAATCGAATCACCCACGGGGATCGTGTAACTGCCGTCCTGGTGAGGATCGTGGTAAAAGTCCCGCAGGCCAAAGGGATTCGCAGCCAACAATCCGTAGCCGCGAGCGTGCCAATAAGTGGGATGACGAAAGCTTTTCGGGTGATCGAAGATAGCCACGCCGAGCGTGTGGCCGTCGATTACGCCGTCCACGTCTACCCAGTTGGCCCGCCGGCCCCATATCTGCGCTTCCCCATGGCCCCCTTCCGAATTGACCATCGTTCCCGTGGGCGCATCCAGCTCGGGAGCGAGCCGAAGGGCGAACGTACCCTCTTTCGTGTCGCCAAATTCGACCGGTCTATGATCGGCGCGAACGATAAACTCACAGTCGATCGACCGTGAGTTGCCATCGCCGCTAAACGTGAGTTGTTGAACTTCTTCGGCAAACGCCTTATTGTCTGGCCCCTCAAGATCGAACGTGGCTCGAATGGTACCGGAGGCTGCGCCACCGCGAAGCTCATCGATCCGGCGGAAGACCATTCGTCCGAAGGCTGCATGGTACCCGGCGCCGTAATATTTTGAAAACACTTCCTCTGCCCAGAAGTTAAAGCCGTTGATGTTTCCATGCCCGAAGTACATGCCACGCTGGTGGGGCTCCAGGCTCGGATCATGCTCGTGCCCGGCAGGAATCGTATCCCCGATGGGAAAGCCCCGGGTAACAATCACGCCCTCCGCGCTCCGTAACGGTTGCAGGTAGGCTTTTGCGGTCTTGGGATCAAAATGGTAGGTGGTGAACGGCTTACCTCCAATCGTAACCACAATGGTATTTCCCTGGCGCGCAAAACTCACCGCTTCCGGCTGGGCGTGGCTGGGTAAGGCAACAGCCGCCAATCCGGGAAACAAAAGAAGCGTCGTCAGAAGTTTGCTTTTCTGGAGCTTTCGTTCCCTTCCTTTACTGTTCATTGATTCATGGGAGCACATGGTTCGCGTAGTCGGCAACTGCCAGACAAAATCGCAGGGGCTCAGAGATGCCGGCGCTCTAGAGCATTTTTGCTAATGGTGTAGACCAGGAAACCGAACCCAACGCGGCCATTCCGCCGAAGAATGGCCGCACATAACTGATCCCACCGAACCACAGTATTAGCAAAAATGCGTTAAAATCTGAACGCTCCCCGGAATGAGATCTGTCGCGGCTGTCCACGTTCGAGCGAATTGAAAGTGCCGAGCTGAGACGTATATTGGTTACCTCCATCCACCGAGATGATCCCGCTGGGGAAGGTAAATTCCGGATGATTGAGTAGGTTTGCTATCTGGCATTGAAAGTCGAAGTTGATTCGCTCCGTAATGGGAGTTGTTTTTAGAATGCCGAGGTGCATCAGGTAGAGATGCTGGCTCTGCAGACTGTTGACTGCGGCGTTCCCGAAAGTACCAGTCTGCGGAACGGCAAATGCGGCGTCGTTGAAGGCATCCAGGGGTTGTTTCCCGCCAGGAAAGGAATAAGGGTTACCCACCTTGTCGGGCAAGCCGCCGTAAGTTCCCGTGTTGGAGGGGTCTGTACCGGTAAATGAGGGGGAATACCACAACCCCGAACCCAGGTAGTTGATTGAGGTAATCACCCAGCCGGTGGCAGCATTTTTTACGATTCCAGTAGCGTTCGATAGATACCGTTGGTCCTTCCCGAAAGGCAAATTCCACGATCCGCTGATGACGGCATATTGACGCATGGTCACGCCATCGTTGGACCAGTGGCTGAGCACGTCATAGGGATTTTGGGTATTCAAATAATTGGCGATGCTCCGTTGCAGGCTGTAGCTTCCATCGAAGGTCAAGCCACCGGCGCGCCGTCTGGCCTCAAACTGAAGCGCATCGTATTTCGCGCCGCCATTGTAGTAGGTGTAATAAGCCTGGTAGAACTGCGGGTAAGGTAAGAGAGCCTGGGTAAACGGGGTGGTGCTGGGATGAGGCAGGTCTACGTTCATTACGTAGTTGAGGCCGGAACTGCGCGAGCCGAGGTAAGAGGCGCGCAGACCAATCTTATTGATCTCCCGCTCATAGGTGCCGTTGAACTGCTGGATCGTTCCCAGGCTCGACTGCCTGGGATACCCATAGACGGTCTGGCTGGGAATAGCAGCCAGCGACGTGCTTGAAGGGTAGGGATCGGGAAATTGCAACAGCGGCGGAGCGCCTGCGTTCACGACATTCAAATAGGTTTGGGTAATGGAGAAAGGCCCGGTTGAGCCAGTTTGCGGGTTGATCAGCTGAAATGGGTTGTAGGTGCCGTAGCCGTTGGGTCCGACGGACGAGATGGCGTTGCCGGGCGACAGGATGTAGCCCGCATCGAGACGAGCGGTATAAATTCCGTACCCGCCGCGAACCACTGAGTTCTTGCTGAGGCGATAAGCGGCCCCCAGGCGAGGTGCGAAGTTGGTCTTGTCGCTGATCGCCCGCACAGCGCCCGGGATCACGGTGATCGACGAAGGATAAAGTGGGCTGATATCGTTCATCGCAGCCGGGTTGACAATCACGTCGCCGGTTGCCGGATCCCAGTTGTACATCCGGTTGTCAGAGGCATACGGAGTTCCGTAGTAGTCGTAGCGGAGCCCATAGTTGATGGTGAGCTTCGAACTTATCTGGAAATTGTCTTGAGCGTAGATGCCCCAATTGCTTACGTACTGGTGACGATCTGGCAAGGGATTGGTACGCGCGCTCGATTGCGGAATGCCGAGCAGGAAATCGGCGTATGCATTTCCTGTCACTGATCCGTCGAAGTTAAACGTGCCATAGTCATTGACGAAGCCGTAGCTCGTTCCATAGCGCTGGAAGATGAAGCCGAACTTCCATACGTGGCGGCCTGTCTGCCAATCGGCCGAGTCCAAGGCGGTAACGTTTGTATCGTTGAACTTCACGCCGCCCGGCACGTCGGTGATTTGCTGCAATCCGCTGATGGAAATAGAAGGAAGCCCTTGACCGGTCGAATTGCTTGGGTTGGAACCCTCCAATCCGACGTTGGCCAAGGCGGCCGCGCCGTTCGGCGGCGTCACCCCTCTTTGCGTTCCACCGTCGGCCATGTAGTCAAGACCCAGGCCAAACCTGAAGTTGTTGTCGAGATGGGAGGAAAAAATGTGAGTATCGCCCGCGGCCCACTGCTGTTCCCTGCGCACGCGCGTCCAGATCGCACTCGGAACCCCGTCATTCAGCACATAGGGCGTGTCCCGCAGCAGCCAGCGCACAAACATCGAATTTTTCTGCGAGACGTTGTAGTCGATGCGCCCCAGGGGCCAGTTGCCTTTGTATAGATCGCTGTTGTAAGGGAACACAAAGGGGTAGTTGTTGACCGGCGGCAGGCCGGCATAGGCGCCCGTCGGCGCGGGATAGTATTGGTTCTGAATAGCCAGGGCTACTGGGCTTATCCGGCTGGCTGGGATGGTGTTGTTAGGAAAGGGCTGACCGGTGAGCGGATCGGTGATGGTTTGCGGGAACACCCCTGCACGATAGGAGGGCGTAGGAACGCTGATAAGGTAGGGCGTACCGAGGGGAATCGATTGCGCAAACCATTGCGCGTAGACGAAGGCCCGATTTTTCAAGATCGGACCGCCGCCCGCGATGTTCCATTCGTGCAGGATGTAGGGCGTCTTCGGGGGAGGAAAATACTCCGAGGCGTTGAGAACGGAATCGTAAATCTGGTAACTCGCGATGCCATGGAAAGTATTGGTGCCGCGGTGGGTCACTAATTCGATATCGGCCGGCACCGCGCTTTCGGCGGGAGCATTGAAGGTGGTGGCTGAGCTTTGTTCAAAGAAATTCGAGTTGTTCGACTGCTCGCCGTATAAATCATCGGGAATGCCGTCGAAGCCCTGCGCTTGCTGGGTTTGCTGCTGCCCGTTTATCACGGGATAGTCTCCGTTGCCCCCCTGCACTCCGGGCGACAGCGTCAGCAATATGTACGCGTCGGGAAAAGTGCTGACCAATGGCGCCTTCTCTTGCTGGGCCTGACTAAAAGTCTCAGACATCGTGGACGACTCGGTGTTGATGACCGCGGCGCCAGCCGATACAGTCACCGTCGTGCTGGTCTCGCCGATAGACAGGGTGGGATCCACGCGGCGAATTTGCCCGGGATCAAGCACGATATCCTGGGCCTGGAAAGATTTAAAGCCTTTGGCGTCACAGCTGAGCAGGTAGGTACTTGGCTGTAGTTCGTCGAATTCGTATTCGCCGGTCGAAGAGGAGGTGGCTTGCCGAACCACACGCCCGGTAGACGGCTCAGACAACGTGATCTTGGCTCCGGGTATGTTGGCGCCCGAAGTATCCGTTACTGTCCCCCTTAGCGTTGCGGAGACCACCTGGGCGCCGATTCGAGCAGGCGCCAGCAGGCTCATGCCGCACAGCAGGATGAGCATCCATAAGCTCGATGGACGGCTAAGCTGACGCCCGAGGGCGCTTAACACTTGCTTACCAAATGAAACTTCGGGGACTTGTTTCATCTCTCCTCCAGGCTATTTTTCGTGTGTGCGCTGTGAACAGCCTCGCGCTCTATCTGAAGCCGTGCATGCGCTTTATTCTTCTTTACAATCGTCACATCGATCGCTACTTAAAACCCGGAGTAGCAAACAGCACCACCATCATTCGCAGCCCGAAGATGGGAGAAACCGTCTTTGAAGGGAAGCCTTCATTTCTCTTTTGCTTTCGTCGTGAACGAAACACGTTTGCACCGGCGCAACCCTGGTTGTCGAGCAGATCAGTAGAGTCGCGGAGACTGGGAGCCACCAGCAGACCTTGGTTGGAACCTGGCGCACTGGCAAAGAACAGCGGTCAACAGGCGGAAAAAGCTTGTGCGGCAATGCTGCATCGCGGAATGTAGCCCTCCTTCAGCTGCGACCTTGATCAAAAATCCAATTAGGCGGGGCCCCACTTGCAGGGTAGAAAGTTTCATTATTTCTATAGCAAATTCTATGGCCGAGCAAGAAATAAATTAACAACCAGTGAAATTTACCTCAATCGTCGTTGAAAATATCTTGTTGCCGCTCGGCAGTCGGATGGTAAAACAAGACCGTGGCGCTGTTGCCCAAGCTATCCGATGCTCTGCAAGCCCCAAGGGAAATTGCCAATATATGGAAGACGCGAACCTGCCTTTTGCTCGTTCGCCATGGAAAGCGAGTTTATTCATGACCACCAGCCGCGGGATGAAGATAGGGAGGTTGGTTGTTCTCCATGTATTCCTCACCCTGGTTGCCGCCGCGGGTTTCGGCGCAATGTATTCCGGTAGAGAGCGAAGTCGTGCGAAGCACCTGCGGTGGCTGCCACGTGGTCGACGCTCGCCATTGCATGAGCCGCATCTCCGAACAGAGGAAGACCCCCGAAGGATGGGAAGACACAGTCAGAAGGATGGGCCGCACCAACGGTGTGCCGAGTTCTGCCTCGCAGGCAAGGGAGATCATCGGCTATCTGGCCGCCAGCCAGGGCCTCTCTTCCTCTGAGGTTCAGGATATTGCATACGCACCGGAGAAGCGGCGGAATGTGGTGGAGAACGTTCCTAACGAAGACGTGAAAAATGTCTGCACCCGCTGCCACAGCTACGCCAGAATTGCCGGGCAGCGGCGAACGCGCGAAGAGTGGTTCAAGTTGAAGGACTTTCACCTGGCCAGCTTCCCGGAGGAGTTAAACGCGCCCGACTGGCCGCCTTCCGCAGAAAAAGCCTTGACCTATCTGGCCCAGCGGTTCCCGCTCCACACTCCAGAGTGGGAGCGAGAAAAAGATCAACCACCCTTGGGCCAAGGCAGCTGGGTGGTATCGGGCCATGAGCCTGGCCGCGGGGACTACGTCGGAACTATGGATATCGCGCCGGGCAAGGACGGTACGTATCAAAGCGTCACCAATCTCGAGTTTGCCGGCGGCGAGCGAGAGGAGCGCACGGGGGAAGGGGTTTGTTACGGCGGCTACGCCTGGCGCGGCAGCACACGGTCAAGCGACGGTCAGAACGATTCGTGAAGTGTTTGAGCTGTCTTCCGATAGAACGACCGCTCGCGGGCGCTGGTTCTTGGAAGAACATCCCGAGGTCGGAGGCGAGGAGCAACTTTACCTTAAGACTGGGCCTGCCCGGATCGTCGGCGTTTTGCCAAGAGCGCTGAAGAATACCAACGGCGGAAACGAGCATAACCATCGTGGGCATAAATCTACCCACTGGCCTCGGAGCCGCCGACCTGCACTTGGGCAGCAATATCAAGGTGATTTCAATTGTCAAAAACACCAGCAGCCAGGTGGTCGCCCGTGTAGCTGTGCAGCCGGGCGCTGCGGTAGGCCTTCTGAACGTAGACTTGCGGGGAACCCTCGGACAAAAGCTGCTTGGCTTGTATGACGAGCTCGGATATATCCGCGTGTTGCCCGAACGCGGCTCGGCAAGAGTAGGCGGTGTCTACGTTCCCAAGCAGTCTGAGCAATTCGATGCAGTTGCCTACAGCGATGGCCCGGATGGCATCGCCGGGACCGAAGACGATTTCGAGATTGGCACCGTTCAAGCCCAGTGGCAGATTGAAAACTACTACTACAAGTACTTCGCTGATGATAAACAGTTCGTAGGAACGATCGACCAGCATGGTCTGTTTACTCCCGCAGTGGAAACTCCCAATGAGAAAAGACCCGAAACCCTGAACAACACGGGCAGCGTGTGGGTAGTGGCCAGCTACAAACCGCCGGACGCCAGGCAAAGCCTGCAGGGACGGGCCTATCTTCTTGTGGCCGCCTCGGCTTTTATGAAACACGACATGCCTTAAGAGCTACAGGAAAGGAATTCCATGGCGTCTCCAACGCGAATCGATCCACCGCACCATACCGGCTTGGTGCAAATCAGCACCACCAGGAAGCGGTTGAGTGCGGCTCAATCCGGCGCCCGGGGGGAAGAGACTCAACCCTTCAAGGCACCGGCAAAGCCGGGCGAGCTCCGCCTGGCGGAGATTCGGCCCTTTGCTCTCCGCGGAAAGCATTACGTCTTTGTTGTTCCCTTGACCGGTATCTTTGAGATCAGCGAACTTGCGGCGGAAGTTATCGGCTTATTTCTGACCGGGACCGCAACTGACGGTGAGCGTGTTGCTACCGCCCCGTCCATCGAAAGCCGAGCGCTGGTTGCGCACCAGGTGGTAAATACGCTGAGCGCCCGGCATACGATCCATTCCATCGTGCAGGCGCTCTCTGAGCTGCAGGTTCTGGGAGTCCTGCTGACCGCAGAGGGACCGCAACCGGTGCAGCCAGTTCCCTTCTCCCCTAAGCTTTCGAGCAAACCCTTCCCCCAGCGCAGCCTGGTACTCAACGTTGCCAATGATTGCAATCTCGGATGCACCTACTGTTTTGCCTCGCAAGGCGACTATGGGGCTCCCAAAAGATTCATGAGCCAGGAGACAGCAAGGGAGAGCGTGGATTTTCTTTTGCAAAATTCGGGCGACCATCCGACCGTCACGCTGGTGTTTTTTGGCGGTGAGCCGCTCATGAACTTTCGCCTGATCTCGGATACGGTGGCCTACGCTACGCGGGCCGGAGAGCTCGCGGGCAAACAGGTCGACTTCTCCATGACCACCAATGCTACCTATCTGACGCCCGAGATCATTCACTTTTTGAGAGACCATCGGGTTGGCGTAGCCGTGAGCATTGATGGGCCTAAGAAGTTTCACGACCTGCGGCGGACATACAAGAACGGGATGGGATCCTACGACATGATCGAGCCTCGCGTCATGAACTTGCTTCGCGAGCACAAGACCCGTCCCATAGCTGCCCGGGTTACGCTAACCCATGGGGTGACGGCGGTCAGCGAGATCTTCGACCATCTGACTGGGATGGGATTCGATGAGGTTGGTTTCGCGCCCGTCACTTCCTCGGATGACGACGATTACGCTCTGACCCCAGAAGAGTTCTGGGGGGTCCTGGAAGAATTCAGGAAGTTGAGCGCGAGGTATGTGGACGGAGCATCGAACAACGAACGGCCTCGTTTCTCAAACCTTACCAACCTGCTGGCCGATCTGCACCAGGGCGTAATCAAAGCCTACCCGTGCGGCGCCGGCCTGGGTCTATTGGGCGTCGGCAGCACCGGCAACCTCTATCTGTGCCACCGGTTTCTGGAATCGGATGAGCACCAGGTTGGAACCCTGGCCAGTGGTGTTGATCGTGAGCGGCAAGCCGAGTTCATGGCCGTGACCCATCTCAGCGCCAAGCCGCCGTGCCAGATTTGTTGGGTCCGCAATATCTGCTCCGGGGGCTGCCACCACGAAGGCTACAAGCGGTACGGAACCCTGGGACATGCCACGACTCACCGCTGCGAATGGATTCGCGCCTGGACCAACTTGGGCCTGCACGCCTACGTCGAGATCATGGAAAGGAACCCTGCATTTCTCGAACGAATTGAGAAAGGGCATGAGTAAACGCGATGGATCATATCAAGCCTCTGAACCAGCGAGCCAAGACCATTGAGAGGCAGTCGCTCAAGCAGCAACCCGGCAGCGACGAACAGCCGGGGGACGTCCGCGCCATGCAGCAACAATTGCCCCTGGGCTGTACTCTCACCTTCGATCCGGGATGGGAAGCCGGGACCAGCGGATTGGTGACCGGCTTATGTCATCCCACGGAAGCCGATCTTTACGGTTGTTACGACAACTGCTCGTGGCCTGCTCAAGTGCCTGACCAGATCACCAATTACCTGGACTGGAACCAGAAAGACGGGACCACTGGCAGCGACTGGCGGAAATTGGATCTTATTTTTCCGGAAGATAAAGGCAAATAGGGGTGGTGCTGATTTTGGCCGCCAGACTCCGGACGTTGTTCTAACGAATAGTGAATACCGAATTCGAGAGCTATGACGATTCCATCGCTGGTTTATTTAATGACACGCTGTTGCCGAAAAGCGACGTATCTTTTTGCGTTCGCCGCTTTTTGCGTAGTCGGGCTTTGTATACCCAATCGTCTCTTCGCGGCCGAGCCGCTGCCGCAGGAGATGGTGGCTATCGGCACCATCGGCAGGAACATCATCTTAGAGAGAACTGATACCGACGAGGTGTTTGCGCAAATCGCTACCCACGGTATCGCGCCCCGGGAAATCATTCCTTCCGCTGATGGCAGGTTCCTGTTCGCCATCACCGAGGGGCGCAGCCTGATAGAAGTCATTGACGTAGCAGGCAAGAAGGTCGTCGATACCATCAACTTGAGCCACCCGGGCCAAAACGTCAAGTTCTTCGGGTTGGCGGTCAACCCGCAAGGTGATCAGATTTTTGTCAATGTAATTTGCATCGACCGCGGCCGTGACTCCGTACACGCGGAAGAGCCGCAAATCTGGGCTATCGATAGGACAACTCATAAGGTCACAAAATTACTGCAAAGCTTTCTGGGAGTGAGTTTGCTGCTTTTGTCTCCCACCAACCCTCGGGTTCTCTACGCCTTCGGCGCCGACGTCTACGTAATCGATCTGGACACACGTCAGATTGTGAAGACCATCCGCTTCCAAAGCAACCGGGTTCCCGGGGTGGGATCGATAACCATTTCGTGCTCCGCATTGTTCAATCAAACCCATGTGATGAGTTGTCCGACGCTAAGAACCGATCCGATTACCCAAAGAGAGTTCGTCGGGTTGCTCAACTTTGATCTGGCGACCGCGCAATGGGATCAGATGGATTTGGGACCTGCGGTGATGTGGGACGCGGCTGTGCTCTCACCCGATCTTACCCGTGCCTACGCTATCTGGAACGAGCTCTATGTCGTCGACCTGACGCAGAGAAAAGTGATGACGGTGAAAGACCTTCCCACGACCGAAGGGTCGGTGACCGTTTCGCACGACGGCAGAAAATTGTACGTTTCCGATGGAAGCCCATCCATCTTGATTTTTGACGCGGCAACGTTGAGCCTGCTCAAAACCATTGCATTGCCAGAGACGACGGCAAACTGCGAGTTTAGTCTCATTCATCCGCGATAGATCACCGGTAGGGGCCGGAGAAGGGCTTTCGTGCACAAAAAGACAGAGGTCAAAAAGGACGGCGTGGCCTTAAAGTTGACGCGGCCGCGTATCCACGCTCTGCTCGGGTTCATCGCTCCGTACAAAGCCCGGCTTCTGCTGACCTTTGTTCTCACCTCTATTCTCAGCGGCGGTTGGGCTGAGCTATCCTCTGCTGGCCAAGTTCCTGGTGGATGTGGTTCTAAAAAGAAAGAGCGTTCACCTGCTCGTTCTTTCCACCGTTGCCTTCGCCGTGATTCTGCTTGTCGGCTTCGCATGCAGCACCTTGACGCGCTATCTGTCGCTTTCCACTTCGGCGCAAATCCTCATGGACATGCGGCTTCAACTCTTTCGTCATGTGCAGACGCTTTCCTTCCAGTTCTACAAGAAGATGCGCATGGGCGATATCATGTCGCGCTTGAACAGCGACGTGGCAGAAATTCAAAAAGTAGCTACCGACTCAGCGCTCAGCCTGGCTTTAAGCTCTCTTACGCTCGTTGGCACTGCCGTCCTGCTGGCCTGGCTCAATTGGCGGCTATTTCTGGTGTGCTCCTTCTTCATCCCGTTCAGCGTGGAAGGGCTACGGCGCTGCCGGCAGCCAATTACCGTGCAGGCAAAAGCGGTTCGGGAGCGGAATGCAGATTTTGCCAGCGTCCTGCTCGAATCGCTCGGCGGCATAAAATTCATCAGGTCCGTGGGAACGGAAGAGACCGAAGCCGCCAAATTAGCCCGTTGCAATGAGCGGTATGTCGATTCCCTGCTGCGGTACCAGGTTCTCTCCAGCGGAGGCCAGGCAGTACCGGCATTCTTTCTCTCATTAAGCACATTGATCGTGCTGTTCTACGGCGGATACCTGGTGATCAAGGGCCATATGACGCTGGGCGCCCTGGTCGCATTTTCTGCGTACCAGGGAAGGCTTATCAGCCCTATCCACAGTCTTATGGGCCTGTATCTCGGCGTGCAGCGCGCGGGAGTTTCCCTTGAAAGAGTCTTCGAACTGCTTGATGAGCAGCCGTGCGTCCAGCAGGCAGAGAATCCTGTTTGTTTGCCCCAGGTTCGAGGTGAAATTCAATTTCGTGGTGTTTGCTTCAATTATGACCACGAGCAGGAGATCTTGCACGACATCAACCTGGTCGTGCCCGCCGGCAGCCGCCTGGGGATCATTGGTCCGACAGGCGCGGGAAAGACGACGCTGACGGAGCTATTGTTGCGGTTCTACGATCCGCAGCAGGGACAGATTCTGCTCGATGGCTACGATTTGCGTACCCTTGAGTTGAAAACTTTGCGCGACCACATCGCTCTCGTCACTCACGAGCCCTGCCTTTTTCATGACATCCTCGAAGAGAATATCCGCTACGGAAACCGGCATGTGACCGCCCAGGACATTCGTGCGGCCGCCCGGGCTGCGGACATTCATGATTTCATTCTTTCTTTGCCCCAGGGCTATCAAACGGTCGTGGGAGAGAAAGGAATCGGGCTTTCGGCCGGACAGCGACAGAGGATTGCGATCGCACGGGCGATTTTGAGAGAAGCCAAGGTTTGGATCTTTGACGAAGCAACTGCTGCACTCGATGTGCTGACCGAGCTGCGCATTCACCAGGCGATGGACAACTGGCTGGGCGAATACACCTCCATCGTCGTGACCCACAGGGTTTCTTCCGTCGTGCATATGGATCGGATTGCCGTAATGGAAAATGGCCGCATCACGCAGCTCGGCAATCACGACCAGCTCATCGGGATGCCAGGCTTCTACCGCGAGCTTCATCGCGAGAAACAACGTAGCCGGGAGCTCTCCGCTCCTGTGGCCGGGTAACTTATGTCACCCGACACGTGTTTTCATGATTCTGCCCTGCCGCAGTCGACGGGCCGCAAGGTCAAAGTCGCGGTCATCGATAGCGGAATTAATGCTCATCACTCGCACGTGCAGCGCGTTGCGGGAGGGGTTGGTATAGCCTGCGATGCGGCAGGCGCGATTGTCTACAGCGATGACCATAGGGATTACGACGGGCATGGCACAGCCGTCGCCGGCATCCTTCGCGCCAAAGCTCCTGATGTTGAGCTTTATAGCGTCAGGGTTTTGCAAGAGCGTCTGCGAACCGAGTCGCGGGTGCTCGCCGCCGCCATTCGCTCTTGCATTGCAAACGAAATTCGCATCATCAACCTGAGCCTGGGAACGCAGCAGACCTCTGAGGAAGATGCATTGAGACATGCTTGTGAGCTGGCTGCTGAACGAGGGATTATTCTTGTCGCTGCAGGTTCAGAGAAAGAGCGTATTTTTCCTGCGAGTTTCGCATGCGTGGTCAGCGTGAGCGCAGACGAGCGCTGCGGCTGGAATGACTACGCGTACTACGAAAGCAGCGAGGTTGAGTTCCGTGCTCACCCCTGGCCGCGACCACTGCGCGGCAAGGCGCAAACCCGCAACCTCTCTGGCCACAGCATGGCGACAGCGCATGTCTCCGCCCTGGCAGCAAGAATCGTGGAGGCTTATCCGCGGGCGGGCCTGAGGGAGGTCAGGCGCTCCCTCATTCGAGAATGTGTCCGTACGGTAAGCGGAGCAGGCGAGATTGCGGGCCCTCACACCGCGTGCCCCCTATAAGCAGTGACGGTATCAGCGATGAACCTTGATGTACTCATTCTCGGCGCGGGTCCCGCAGGCTCTGTACTGGCGCATCGTCTCGCCGGCAAAGGATTTCAGGTTGCAGTGGTGGAAAGCCAAGGCTTTCCCCGCTACACGATCGGGGAGACGCTTACCCCTGGCGTTGAATCCCTGCTGAAGCAGGCTCAAATTGTGGGCTCTTTAGCATCGCTGGACTTTCCCCGCACGACCGGGAACCTTTCCGCCTGGGGATCAGATCGCCTTCATTTTGGCCCGCATTCGCAGGAAGGCAAGGCTTTCGGCTTTCAGGTGAACCGCGCCGCATTTGACAGCATGCTCATGGCAAGCGCACAACGCGCAGGTGCCTCTTTCCTCCACCCCGTGCGGCCCACAGAAGTTCATCCTGAGCCCGCTGGATGGAGAGTCAAGATCGGCTTTCAATCCGGAGCCTCCTCGTGGATTCGGGCAAGATTTCTTTGCGATGCTACGGGGCGATCACAATTTCTTGCCCGCCGTCTTCGGCTTGGGGTGCGCAGCCACGGCAAGTTGGTGGGACTTACTGCGTACTGGAAGAGCGATCCAAACGGAGCTTCAACTGACAGTTGCAATACGTTAGTGGAGTCGATTCCCGAGGGTTGGTTCTACACTGCTGGGCTGGCTGATAACAGGCGCGTGACGGGATTCATGGCTGATCGCGATTTATTGCCTGGACAGCTGCATAGCTGCGCCAGGCGAGTCTATTCAGACGCCCTCGCCCGGACGCGATACAGCCGTGAGCTCCTGCAGGGGGCTGCCTGGGATGGCAAGGTACGGATTTTCGCTGCCGCCCCCACGCTTGTGGAACGCGTTGCCGGTTCCAGTTGGCTATTGGTTGGGGATGCGGCATCGACCGTGGATCCCATTTCGTCGCAAGGGATACAAAAGGCGATCACTTCAGCGCTCGCCGCCGGCGCGGTTGTACAGACCATCCTTGACCGGCCTGACCAAGCGGGAGCGGCCATCGAGTTTTATCAGGATCGTGAAGAAACGACCTACCGTTTGCACGTTGATTCATTGGCCAGGTTATATAGCCGCGAAGGACGATTTAGCGATCAGCCCTTTTGGATGCGACGTGTGAGCGCTGAAGATTCCGCGGCCCGCGAAACCGCCGTAGCCCACTCAAGCCTGAACGATGGCACACGCTTTCGAGTGAGCCGCGATACGCGTCTATTACTGCGCCCGGTATTGGAAGATGAGCGCATCGAACTTCGGCAGGTAGCCGTGACCGCACGGGAGCCCCGCGGGATGCGCTATTGCGGACACGTGTGCGTTCCCACCCTACTTTCATTAATGGAAGACGGACCCAATGTTCCGATGCTCCACGACCGCTATGAAAAGCAGGCAGGAACGGTAGCGATAGCCAGGCTGCGTCAGGTTGCCGCTCGCCTGGTGGATGCAGGAATTCTGAGTGTCGTTTGAAGGAGAGCGATCGACAAACGTTCAACACCGGCCACGAGGTGGTCGACGATCAGTCCAATTCAGACGCGGACTCCGGATCCAAATAAAGAGTGACATCGGGGTGTGTGCGCAGGATCGTTGCCGGGCAATTGGTTGAGATTGGCTCATAGAGGGCGCGGTGCACGCTGGTAGCTTTGCGGCTGCCTGGAACCGAAACAATCAGCTTGGGCACGTTGAACAAAGTGGGAATCGTGAGCGTGAGAGCGCGCTCTGGAACTTCCTCGAGGCTTTTAAACCACCCTTCTGCCAACTGCTGCTGCCGGCACATGGTATCGAGCGTTACCACCTTGATTTCGTCAGGATCGTTAAAGTTTGCCTCGGCCGGATCGTTGAATGCCAGGTGCCCATTTTCGCCGATGCCCAGCAGGCAGAGTTTCGGACCTGCAGCGCGAAGCTTGTCAGCATACTCTTGCCGCACCCGATCGAGATCTGCGGAGGTTCCATCAATCTCGGAAAATGCTCCCAGAGGAACGCGCGTGGTGAGGTTCTCGCGCAGATAGCGGCGGAAGGAGGCAGGATGATTTTCATCCAGGCCGATGTACTCATCCAGGTGGAAGCCATGAACCCTCTTCCACGGTAGGCCGGGCATCGAGGTCAATGCGTGCAAGGTCTCGAGTTGCGAAGCGCCTGTAGCGAAAATGACTCCTAACCCGTTTCCCGCAGAGTTTAAGTCCCGGAGGGCTTGGGCGGCAGCGCTTGCGGCCGCTTCACCGGCGGCCTTTCGGTCGGCATGGATTTCAACCTTCATGGTGCCCGCTCGTAGGTGCTTAATTCCCATGGATAATCCTCCTGGTTCTTGCTTTCCTTGCGTGCTCCAGGACCGCTTTTTGAATCTCGGGAGCGACGCTTGCGTTTCCGCGCATGACCCGGGAGGGAGTTGTCACGCTCACGTTGGCTCCGGACG
This sequence comes from uncultured Acidobacteriaceae bacterium, assembly GCA_963743365.1. GTDB lineage: Bacteria > Acidobacteriota > Terriglobia > Terriglobales > Acidobacteriaceae > PALSA-350. The sequence goes on along the minus strand of CAVUQE010000023.1, from coordinate 179,671 downwards.
CGATTTCCCGAAGCTCTACCTTGCTTTTTTTGGAGTGCTCTTTCTTCATATCAAACGAAACCTAAGGCACCAGCATTGATCTGATCGTGTTGTCTTCAGATCCACCGAGATCATTGAGACGGGTGGGAGGGAACGGGAGAGGCACGAACCGACACACAAGCATCAACAATAAAGAAAATTATCACGCTTTACAAGAAAAACTGTGCCGCCAGGGAGCCAACTTTTCCAGGCCCCGAGCTAGAATAGATTCTCACGCTGTGAGAGACTTCCATGCTGTCGATGCCATATCTAGCGTGTCGGATCCGGCGCGGTCCCCTGGGGATCCAAACGGATTTCGCTTGGGGTCATCAAGCGTGCGCCGTCCCCATAACCTCTAATACAGAGAACGTGACGACAGAGCAAAGGCATGGAAAATAAAGGCAGGAATATGAGCCGGTCGAGTAGCTGGATAGCTGTATTAGGATTGTTGCTGGTGCCGTCATCCATCTTTGCCCAGCCGCATGCGCCGAAACTTATCGACGTGCATGTGCACTACAACGGCGAGCAGGGGTTTCTCGAAAAGCTGCTTGCTAAATTAAACGCGGCGGATGGTCTGGCTTTCCTATTAACCACTCCCCAGGGATTCCCGCAGGCCAGTAAATTTATCCGGGAACATCCGGACCGATTGATCGGTTTCGGGGATATCAAGCCGGATGATCCAGATGTTCTCAGCCAGATTGACCGCTTCCATCAGGCTGGGTTTCGGGGCCTGGGTGAGATCACTACCACGCTGAAGAACTACGACGACCCAGCCTACTGGCCGATCTACGATCGTGCCGACAAGTATCACATGATTCTTCTTTTTCACACCGGCATCGTGAACCGCCTCCACCCTGAGCAGCCAGCCAATATCAGCTTTGATCGCAGCCGGGTTACGCGGCTTGATCTGATTGCGCGACACTGGCCTCGGCTCACCATTATTGGCGCTCATTTGGGAAATCCGGATTATGCGGAAGCAGGCGAAATTGGACGATGGGATCCAAATCTTCTTTTTGATCTTTCCGGCACCACGCTGATTAAGAAGAAAGATGATTACCGCTTCTTTCGTTCTATCTTCTGGTGGTCGGGGGTGGTGAGTCCTCACACGCCCGCGAGCGGGGCCAGCGCCTTTGAGAAAATCGTCTTTGGTTCGGATGTCTTTGGCGGGGATCTTGAGGAATTCGACCTGGCGCTACAGCGCTACCACGAAATGCTAGATGCCTGCCAGGTGGACCCGAGCGCCCAGGAGCAAATTTTTTCCGGGACCATGTGGCGCATTCTGCAGCAGCAGCAAGCCATGAGCAGATGAGAGGGATTCCAACGGCCAGAGTTATAGGGTTACAAACAATGTCTTCAAATGCCCGGGGACATTCAACGGGCCTGCCCGACGTCATTTCGTCCTCCCTGAATGTAGTCTTTTGCGGCATCAATCCAGGGATGCGGTCGGCTGCAGCCGGACTCCACTTCGCGAATCGGAGTAACCGGTTTTGGCGTGTGCTTCACTTCGCAGGATTTACCACCAGACAACTGGAGCCGCAGGAGGCGCGCCTCTTGCTCGATCATGGTTGTGGAATCACGTCTGCAGTTGCTCGGGCCACAGTCAGCGCGACGGACCTCAGGCGAGCCGAGTTCATCGCTGCCCGTCCTGCCTTCGAGCGCAAGATCGCGAGGTACAAGCCCAGATACATTGCATTCCTAGGAAAGCCGGCGTGTTCGGTGTTTCTGAACCAGCGCGATCTTGCGTGGGGGTTGCAGCCAACGACAATAGGCGGATCCGCGATCTGGCTATTACCTAATCCGAGCGGGCTGAACTGCGCGTTCACCATTGGCATGTTGACGGTTGCCTATAGACAGCTTTTCGAAGCCGTGGCCCCCTGACGGAAACGCACAGCCGGCTCCGCCGAATGCCCGGCGTCCTGCGCGAGGTGACGAGCCCGACGAGATTATGGTTGCTTCTCGGGCTGGCGAGAGTCTTGAAACTGCTTCAACTCACACGCGGCGTCTTCAGCCTTTCCCTGCTTCCGGTATATCCCGGATAGGCCGAAATGCGCTTGCGAAGCAAGGTTCCCGGTCATTTCAATCTCAATCACACGTTTCCAGGCCTTTTCAGCCGCGGCATGGTTTCCCGCCTGGGATTCGGCTTTGCCCGGCTGCAATTCTGTTTCAGCGCGAAACGCGTCTTCCGCCTGCTTCCACATGTTGGCGCCTGCATACACCTGGCCCAGAGCCAGGTTGACTACCCAAGAAGCGTAACCCGTTAAAGAGCTCTGTACTGCTTTGCAGCGTGCTTATTCGTTAGGGTACTTTTCGTCTGTTCTCCGATTTTGGGGCAGACAAGGAAGGCGCACAACGCAGGGTATCCTTGAAGCAGATTCCTGCAGAGGAGAAGCGTGATGGAATGGGAACGCTTGATTCGATTTGGACTGCTGGGCGATGCGCATCTGGAGCCCTGGGCGATTTTGTTCGTGCGGGTCGCGTTAGGAGTGTTTTTTGCCATTTCCGGGGGAAATAAGCTGTTTGTCGCTAGCCGGACGAAGGTCATGTATGAAACCTTGGCCGCGGCCAAGATCCCGTTTCCATGGCCGATGACCTATTTTGTGTCGGCGGTAGAATTCGTCGGCGGCTGCTTGCTGGTTGTGGGACTTCTGTCAAGCTTGGCTTGTTTTATGTTGCTGGTCAATATGCTGGTCGCCATCCTGACCACCAAGCTTTCTGGCGATATTAAGACGCTTTCCCCTCTTAATTGGGTGGACGATTTCCTTTATTTTCCCGAAGTTCTTTACGTATTGTTTTTTGTGTGGCTGATCTGTTCCGGTCCAGGAAAATTCAGCCTGGATCGCCTGATGGCGACTCGATTCGTTCCATGAGCCGGCGAGAGGCCCGGGCGGCGGCGAGGAGCGTCAAGACAGAACCCGCTTTGTCCAAAGGGCGTTCGATCCGCAGCACCAGGCGGTAGCTGATCGACGATGAATGTCGATCGCCAGGTGGACAATTCGTGGGCTTTGCCGAAAATATTTACGTCAGGAGAGAGCCCAGCCGGAACGGTCTTGCCGTCGTATAAACTGCGCAGCCTGAGGACAATTTTTCGCAACCATCTTCGGTCCGTCCCACTCAATCTTCTGACCCGCGCGCAATGACACGCAGCCCAGCAGCATGATCTCGGTGAGGCGAGCGGCGATATCAAAACGCGAGTAGCAGATCTCCGGCTTGTTTTCCTTCACGGCAACGAGCCATTCCTGTGCATGGGCAAAAACACTGCTTTCGCCTGGTTTGCCGTAATGGTTGCGCGGGATGCGCTCAGGATATTGCGCCATGGCCGGATGTTCGGTGTAGTCAAGGAACTTTTGATCGTCCTTCAGCTTCACGAAGAAATTTGTTCCGTAATCGTCGGGTGAAAAGACCTTGCCTCCGTCTCCAATCAGGAGACAACCGCTATCGGGAACCTTGCCTTGGAGCGCGACGATATCGGCAGTCAGTTCGACCGGCGGCTTGTTGCTCAGGTCATGCCCGCCTCGGGCTGTGGGGTCGGGTTGGCCGCCGTCATACCACCACAGTGTGACCGCATCGTGCTCGATCTTTCGGTAATGATGGAAAAGATGCGGATGTTCGGCGGGAATATGGGCTTTGCGCTTGGGAAAGTCGAAGCGAATTTTGGAACCGACGGGATAAGATTCCTTGTTCATCCGGCCGAAAGGCATCGCTTCCACTACCGACGGGTAATCGAGATCTAAAGCGCGAAACGGCATGTTGACCGTGTGGCAGGCCATGTCGCCCAGCGCGCCGCAGCCGAAATCCTGCCAGCCGCGCCAGCTGAACGGCTCGTAAATTCCATATCGATCGTAGGGCTTATGACTGGCCTTATACGGCCGCATCGGAGCCGGTCCAATCCAAATATCCCAATCTAGTGTTGCAGGAACCGGATCTTCCCCGGATGGACGATCCATTCCCTGTGGCCAGACCGGGCGGTTGGTCCAGACATGAACTTCATGCACTTGTCCGATGAGTCCGTCTTGAATCGTCTCGACCGCGCGGCGCAAACCGTCCGCGGAGCTGCCCTGATTGCCCATCTGCGTAACGAGCTTTCTCTCCTTGGCCATTTTTCGCAGATAGCGCGCTTCATAGATCGTCTGCGTGAGTGGCTTCTGACAAAACACGGCCTTGTTCCTCTTCATCGCCGCTGACGCCACGATGGCATGCATATGATCCGGAGTCGAAACCGTCACCGCATCGATCTGATTGCCCATCTGGTCCAGCATCTGACGAAAATCTTTGAAAAGCTTGGCGCTGGGATATTTTTTCGTTTGCATCCCATAGGCTTCTGAACCAGAATCCACGTCGCACAACGCGACAATGTTCTCGTCGGCGCAGGCATCGGTGTCGCTCCGGCCTTTACCGCCGATGCCGACGCAGGCGATGTTTAACTTGCTGTTGAGATTCTGTCCGCGCAAAAGCGCTGGCGCGCCCAAGACGAGCGCACCGGCGGCCAGAGAGCTAGTTTTGATAAATGCACGACGGTCGATAGGCGAGAGCGAGGCGGTTTCAGGAGATTTCAGTGAGAGCATCCTTGGGATTTTTTGATACACGCAACAGCATACACTCGGTGGTTCGCAATGGGCCACATTCCTGTCGTGCGACTTTTTCTCCGCCTTTCACTTTTCCAATCGAAGAAGGAAAAAGGAAACGGATTCCGTCCATGTGCCAGTTCCGTGTGGCTAAACTCCGGGAGCGACCTCGTTTTGCCTCAGTCTAGATCTCCAGCTAAGATTGCCAAATGATGGACTCTTTACGCGAGGCGGTGGAGCCGGACGAGCGTGGGGATGCACCTGCCAAGTCTCAAGGAAAGTTGGCGCTGGCCTTGGGAGTGATCGCAATCGCGCTCAGCCTGGCTCTTGGGGTTGTTTATCTAATCTCGGTCCGTCGCCTGGAGCGCGAGGTAGCACAGCTCAGCCAGCAAACGGAAGGTTTGAGCCGGGTGGTGGTGCGCGCTCAAGAGCAAGCGCAGACGTTGGCTCTGCAGGCTTCGCAAGCGGCTGCGAACGCGCAGGCAGCCGCACAACAGCGCGACTTGGCGAAGCAGGATCAATCGAACTCGGAGGCGCAGGCGCAACTTGCGCGGCAGCAGGCCGCCACCGCGCAGCAAAAGGCAGATCAAGCCACACAGCAGGCAGAGGTATATCGGCAAGAGCGGGAGGCGGAACTTGCACAGCTGCAAGAGGCTCTCGGCCAAATCGCCGAAACGCATCGCACCGCCATGGGCCTGGTGATGACGCTGGATAGCAAGTCGATTCGCTTCGACTTTGATAAGGCAACCATCAAACCGGAATATCGTGACATTCTTAATCGCATCGCCGGGATCCTGATGACGCTTAAGGGATATTCGATTGCTGTCTACGGGTACACGGACGACGTCGGCACCCAGTCGTACAACTTGGAACTCTCACAACGTCGCGCCGAAGCTGTCCGGGAGTTCTTGATGCAGGCCGGGATTCCCCCAACGACTATCGTGAACGCCAAGGGTTTTGGCAAATCCGACCCTCGCGTTCCGGGCGACGGCGAGCAGGCGCGTGCTGCCAACCGCCGGGTCGAGATCGGCCTGGTCGATTCGAAACTTATCACCAACGGCCCTCTCGCCGAGCCGAAGTGAATTAGGCGGTACAGGTTTCGATGATGGCTCCGTTACGACTTGCCGTTGTTGGTCTCGGACGTATGGGCAGGATTCACGCCCTTCATGCCGATGAACTCGCTCGCGAGACCGGCTTGTGCGAATTGGTGGCTGTATCCACATTGGATCGAGGCCAGGCTGAAGCATTTCTTTCTCAGGCAAGCGCAAAGATTCCGGTTTTCTCGTCCATCCAGGATTTAGCACACGCGCGCATCTGTGATGCAGTCGTGATCGCGACGAATACGTCGTTGCATGAAGAGCATGCCACGCTGATGCTGGAGGCAGGGGCAAAGGTCTTTTTGGAGAAGCCTTTGTCGGGAACATTGAACGGGGATCGTTCCTTTTCAGGTTATTTGCAGGCTAACCATCCTGACGGCATCATGTTGGGCTTTCAACGCCGCTTTGACGAGCCACTGCGCTTTGCCAAGGAAATGTTGGATGACGGGGCAATCGGGCGGCTGTTCCGCGTGTACTCGGCCCTGGAGGACTCGGCTCCCGCTCCGGACGGCTACAACAGCACAGGGATTCTGCCGGATATGGCCATTCACAATGTGGATGAAGTTCTTTGGCTGACTGGCTCCCTTCCGGCGAGCGGCATCGTATTCGGGTCTAATCTTCACAGTCATCGCCTGACCACCTGCATGGAAGACTTCGACGATGCGTTGCTCCTATTGGATTTTGGCAACGAGGATGGTAAGGGATTGCTGGCCGAAATCCAGGTAAGCCGTAACCACGTCTCAGGGTACAGGGGCGAGACGGTCCTATATGGCGAGAAGGGCCAAATTCGAGTTGGGCGCTTCAACGCTAATCCTCGCGAGGTGATCGTCGAGGCATACGGACCACGTGATCATGTTGAACCACTCGTTTCGCGGAGCTTCCTTACACGCGACTACAACGAAGAGCTACCGGAGTTTATCGACCGGTTTGGTGCAGCTTACAAGGAGGAACTTCGTGTATTCATCAACTGCTGCCTGGCCGGGCAGAGATTCCCCGTCACTCATCTGGATGCGCTGCGCGCCCAGGAGATCATAGCCGCAGCGATGACAAGGGTATTAAGCAGAAAAGACATGGCTCCGATCGCGTATAGCAAGACATAAAATGTTACAGCGATTTCCCGCCTGAATGCATAAAGGCGTGTTAGATTCTCGGGCTGCAGGTATGCCGCTTACCTAACTGAAACGTGTGCGCCTCCAAAGGCTCCATCCTCCTGCTATCAGGCTAAGGAGTAGCACCGCGCCGAGCACAGCGATCCAACTCAGGTCCATTGCGATGGGCGGCATGACGGCGCGAGCGCCTAGAACAACGAAGATTCCTGTTGCGGCCAGAATGATTGCGTAATCCCACCAACGCCGCCTTTGCTCTTTCTCTCCAAACTCATCTCCCAACTGCGCTTTCAGTGTTTTGTCATAGTCCAGCCCGTACCGGGTGCACTCGCGCAGCACGGTCTCATTTGTAGAGTGCTGCTCTTTTCCGGACGCTACAGCAGTACTGATGGCAAGCGCACCCAGGATCATAATCAGAGAACCTCCGATGACGAGAGCCAGATGTTTAGCATCCGAGTGAGCCAGTTCGCCGAAGACCAGGGCTCCCCACGCGAGTCCCCAAAGCTGGTTCGTATTGGAAAGTGGAATACCTCTTCCGATCCCAAGATACTTTGCGGCAAATTGCTGGAAGAGGTCACCGATGACCCACACGAAGCCCCCCAGAAATAACCAGAAGAGCACACCGGGCATGTGGACCAGTTGGAATGCCGTGGAGTGAGTACCTCCGTCGAGGAACAGGGTGAGTGCCACCATGGTGCCCAACTCTCCTACCGTGAAGGCGGTAACAAACGACAGTGGATTCATGCCACTGACATAGGCCTTGCGGTATGGAACATACATAGTCCCCCATAACAGGCTTGCGCCCATCGCGGCGCAGATGCCCCGCGCGGCGTGCTTGCCAATGCCACCGTCGTGGACCGTGCTTAGCCCGAGCAGGACGGCCGCGATCACGATCGCTACTGCTCCCACTACGACTTTGCTGATATTGCGGCCGCTTGCCCCCTTGAGTTCCCGGAATAAGACCCTGGCCCAGAACAGTCCAACGAGGGCATTGGCATTCCACAAGGGAAAAGCGACCGTGAGTCCAACATCCCGAATGGCAAAGACCGTAAGCGTATTGGCGACTGCCCAGAGAGCGCCGGCGAGGAGCGCCCAAACGATCAAATGTTTCTTCTCCATCAAGTCGATGAAGACGTAGGAGGTGCCCTTGAGCAGCGTGGGAAATGTCCATCGAGCGGTAAAGACACCTGCAACCATACAGAGGGAAATCGCAAACGGTGAGAAGCCGGCGGTCACCAGTTTTGTTGGCGCTTCGGCGGATCCGAGCCACACTCCTGCTGTCAAGCCACAGATGACTCCGAGGCCATGGAGCGAGAGACGATTCTTTCCCGGGTTATTGACGGATGGGCCGTCGCTTCCCGAGACTCGCAATTGAGTGTTCATTTGTCTCCGGGGTGCCCCATCTGGATTCCTAGTGCAGCACAATCAGCAAAACGATACCCGCAATTAGGACAGTAAACGGGACAATAAAATGGCTGTCTGTGAGAACGGCTTTCGTGGTCTTCATAAATCTCAACTGAACCTCCAGGGACAAATATCCTTGCGTTTTACCGATAACCTAGAACCAGCCTGTATTTCGATGTGCGCCATCAGCATGCAATCTTCGGCTCAAGACCCATGGGAGGTCGCATGTTCCGGTGCGGGTTGAAGAGGGCAATCATTACGCCGATGATGTGACGAACATCATAATGTTCGATGGAGAGAGTGGCAAGTTGACGATTTCGGGAGCAGGTTCAGATTCAGGCGTCGGTGAGCCGCTGTTCTCACCCGCCGACATAAAGGGCTCAGCCGCCTGAGCATTTAGGCGTGGACATGGGGTTTGGATTTGGTGTAGGCGAAGCCTTCCCTCTGACGAAAATGCACAGCCAGCTCCGCCGAATCCCCTCCTCAAGCATACGAAGGTATGGAACGATACCTTCGTCCAATAGGTTTCCTTTTGCGCTCGTGATGTGATGAGCCATGTGCATCGGGTATCGCAAAGCTCGATACCGCAATGAACATGGTTTGGCTCAGTCAGCTATGCGATTGAGATCACGTCAGACTACCTCTACCGTCAAGGAGACTAACGATGAGTATTATCGATAAGGCGCTCGCAGCGAACCGCAATTATGCCAACAAGTATGATCCGGCTCTGGGAAAGCGTCCCGCCCCCAAACTTGCAGTCGTGACTTGTATGGATCCTCGCCTCTCAGACCTCCCTGGAATCCTGGGTCTGCCGCACAGCGACCTCGACGTTATCCGAACCGGTGGACCCGCGGTAACAGAGGATGTTCTCGGTGAGCTGGTTGTTTCCACCCGTGTGCTGGGCACGACAGAGATACTGCTTCTCAACCATACCGGCTGCGGGTTCACGACATTTACAGACGAAGAGCTGAACTCAAAGCTGAGCGCTTCCACCGGAGATGCTTCGCCCGCTCCCATGCGCTTCTTCTCCTATAAGGATCCGGAGGAAAATACCCTGGATCAGATCAAGAAAGTCAGATCACATCCCTGGATTGCCAAAGACGTCCCCGTGCGCGGCTTCATTTTCGACGTGGATACCGGCCTGCTGCGAGAGGTGCAACAAATTGCACACCAGGCTGCCGATTAACTGACCGCCTTTCAACTTACTTACGAAGTCGGAGGATTATCAGGGGCCAGCTTGCCGAGTAACACGGCTGAGCTGGCCCGATGTTTTGTGGGGAAAGCGCGCGTGAGGTGGAGCGATGTCGCCGAAGGCGGACAAGAAACCTGCTAAGAAAACAAGTTAGCACTCGTTCCCCAGCATGAGGAGAGAGGAGACCATCTTCTGACAGATATCAGCGATCGCCTGCGAGTTCGGGGAATTGGGACTTCCAAGGGTTTGCTGGAGTGGGCGGATGGAATCATCGCTCATGCGCGCGGGTGGGCCCTCTTGGTGTGCGATCCATGCCGCAATGTGCATGAGTACATCGCTATATTCGTTTAGAAAATGGTCCAGCGCCTCATTCTGTTGCTGGGTTAACTCCGAGTCGCTTTCCCGTCGCCCACGATGTGAGAGAAGACTGAGTTCCAGCAGGTAGATCGAGCGCAACGCCGGCTGAGCCCTCTGAATCCGGTCACACTCGGCAATGTCTTTTTCGCTCCGATGGCGAAACTCAAACTCAAACCGCGCGGCATCCGTCTGCGCTTCCAGGCTGGCGAAGTTGTCATTGATCTGAGTGCGGAGACGCCTGATCTGTGAAACGGCGATGGCTCTATCGCGCACCACCGGACAAACTCCGAGCTGGGCCAGCATCTGTACGTTCCGAACCAGGAGCTTCTGCAACTGCTCCGCATCGCTCTTCGTCCCCAAGCGGTTGAAGATAAAGCCCATGGCGAGAATACCCAAGAACACGCCGACTACCTTATCGCGCGCGACCGTGAGGTCGGTCTGGAACTTGAAATCCTGCAGATTGACGAAGTAAAAGGCGAGTGCCATCTGCACGCCAAAATAGGAAAGCCGCGGACTAGAGGTGGCGAACCACGCGGCAATCGCGGTGCCCACGGCAAAGAAGAGAGCAAAGCCGAAGATGCCGTCGATAGCGGGTAGGATCAGAATCTGCGCCGAAATCCCCAGGACCAGCCCTCCGACAACAAATCCGGCCAGGCGGAGAAACTGCGCCTGGAGCGAAGTGCCGGTGGTGCTCAGCGCAGTAACGATGCAAGTCAGAACGGAGGGGAAGATGCCGGGCCAGTCGAGCGCGTTGTAGAGCACGTAACAAAGGCTCGCGGCCAAACATCCGGCAAAGGCGAAGCGTAGATATTCCGGGTTGTGGAATGCATCAGGCACCAACAGAGCGCGCCACCAGTCCGGTCCTGGCGTGTTCTGGGAACCATCCACGATCTCATCGCGTTGAAAGACTTCGGTCATGAGTGCGACAGTCCGCTCCATCTCCTGAAGCACGGGGAAGCTAGAGGAGAGCTGCCCCTCGAGCATAGGAGGAGATGGGGAAATAACCCCTGACTCACAGAGTTCCCTTCGGATTACTCCAAGCCTCTCAGCAACTGCGCGGAGGCGGATCGCGTCGTCGGCGCCGGGCTGGGGGAGAGTGCGCACGAGATCCGCAGCAAGACCAATGAGCCGGCCGGCCAGCGAAATCAGGGCGCTGCGCTGCGCCCTCCGGGTTGGGTCCAGACCTTGGCGCTGCAACGTCATTCTGAGCCGGCCAGTGCCGATCATTTGGTATTGAAGCACTCTGTCGAGGACCGACTTCGGTGGGGTTTGCAGACTGGCAAGGCTTTCCGCTACCTGCTGCACCGCGAGTAACAGATCGTCGCCGAAGGTAAGGAGCGGATCGGAGCGATCGAAGATGCGGTATAGCGCCTCGGTTGCCACTGTGGCGCCAGCAGCTACGGCGATGATCACGATAGGCCAGAGAGTACCCTCCACCTGGACTTCGCTGGGCACGTAGCGGTCCCACACCGGCAGGGCAACGCCAATCGGAATGGCGAAAGCCAGTGCGGCTGCGTAGTTAGTCGTCGTGCGTATAACGAAAAAGACGAGATACAGGGTTCCGATTACCCAGAAGAAATGAGTAATGGGGTAACCGCGGAACAGCATCATACCGAACAGCGTGTAAAGGCTCGCGAGGAGGAATCCGAGGACGATGAATTGCCCCCCGCGCCACGTAGCGGCGAGATTTTCGCGAGCCAGGAGAATCGAAAATACACCAGCCAAGGCCGCGTTAGGAATGCGGAAAGTCACGACGATGATCATGACCAGTGTGGCCGCGATCGTCATGCGGATGACCGTGTTCACGCGTCCTGGATACGGAGCAACTTCCCACCGTATGAATTCGCGAAACCACGGCCAAGAGATAGTTCGGCGGGCGGGTTGACGGGGGAGCTGAGCGGCGCGGGTCGCCATATCAAGGCTTCCGTTTGTATCCGCGGATCACTACTACTGCAGACTCCCCGAGACGAATGCCATCAGAGGGCGGTGACTCAATCCGGATACGTACGGGGTAGCGGCTGGCCAGGTGTACCCAGCTCAGAGTGCGCTGTACATCGGGCAGGCCGGAGGTAATCCGCCCCTGGAGCGAAGGATCGGGAATAACACCGTACCCGGTGCTCTCGACGACGCCCGTAAGGCGCAAGCCCGAGTCGGACATAAGGTACACGTCTGCAGTCATACCCGGCCGGATATACTTCAGCTGTGTCTCGCGGAAATTCGCAACCACCCACCAGACGCGAGTATCGATTAGCGTGAAAATCTGCTGTCCTATGTGAGCATAGGCGCCCTCGGAAATGACGAGGCTGGTCACACGCGCGTCGAATGGGGCGTAGACACGGCACTGGTTGTAGTTGTATTGGGCGTTGGCGATTGCGGCAGCCCGTCCCTGCCGTTGCGCCACGAGGGGATCGAGGGTAAGCACGCTGGACTGCGATTGCTGAAGCTGCGCCGTACTCTGCTCTGAGGAGGCCTTGGCCTCCGCCAGGGCAGCCAGCATGGTATTGAGGTGAGCTCGATTAAGCGCCAATTGCGATTCGGCTTCATGCACGGACTGCGCGCTGGCCCGCTCCGTCGTGCGTGCCTCGTCCACCTGGTCGACGGTGACATATTGTTTGGCTAGCAGAGGCTCGACGCGGTGCAGGTTATTTTCTGCGTAGGCCGACTCAGCCTTGGCACGATCCAGCGCAGCCTGAGAGTGGGCGACATCGGCCTCCGCCTCACGGATCAGCGCTTGCGCCCGGTCGACATTGGCGCTGGCGCCGCGGGTCGCCGCTCCGGAGGCGGTGACGGCGTGCACTTCAGCGCGAATGCGCCTCTGTTCGTCGACGACCTCGCCCTCGAGGGTGGCCTGGTCCGACACCGAACGGTCAAGCGCGTACTTATACGGTCGATCGTCGATTTCGAAAAGGAGATCGCCCCGTCTAACGCGCTGATTGTCGACGACGTTCAGGTGCAGTATGGGCCCTTCGACAACGGGGGCGATCCCGATGTAGTTGGCAAAGATTTCAGCGTCATCGGTCTGGGGATGCCGGGTTGTGACGAAGTAAACAGCAATCAAAGCGACCAACGCCAGCAGAACCATGGCTGCCGTGAGAATGCGACCGTACCAGTCAAGTTTGGCGAGGCGATCGTCTTGCTCGGGTTGGACGGCGGCTTGGGTCGACATTGCTTTCACCTAGCTATAGAACAGGAGCCACAACACGCAGGCGAGGAAGGTCGCCATGCCGAGATAGAAAAGTACAGGCGCCGCCACGTGGTCGCCGATAGCAGTGCGAGCAATCAGGGCACGTGCACCCATCGCGAGTAGGAGGCCACCGACGGCGGAGAAAATCCACACAGGGAAAAAAGAGCCGAAGATGCTATATTCCGGCGCGTGGGAGCAACCGGCCAACGTTAGCGGCACCGCCAGATAGAGAGCTCCGAGCTGGCGAAACGAAAGCGTCCGCTGTCGATCGCGCTCCGTCGCTTCAATGTTCATTTTCGGCAGACCTCATATATTTCCAGATCCACTAACTCGATGCGACCCCGATCAGGGCTATGGCCACGTTTTGGGTGCAGGTAATCCATTGATTGCATGCAACCGGATTTCAAAGAGAATCTGGTTGGCTCTGATGCTGTCTGCCTCTGGGAGCGCAGATAAACCACTTCCCGCCATGCTTCCCACGCATGGGCGATCAGGGAACAGCCTCTGTCTCACGTTTCGATTAAGCCACAGGGTTGAGAGCGAATCTATTGGACGAAAGTATCGATCCATACCTTCGTATGAGACCTACGTTAACCAATCGCGTCGGGGGAGAAGACGCGCAGCCTCGTGAACAGCGCGTGAAGATGATGTCCACCGATACTTTGGGATCGATCAATACGTTCGTCTAATAGACTCGGCTCCGCGCCTCTGCCTTAATAGCTACGGATGCGAAAGAGCCGTTTTCCAGTTCCGCGTACCGGACAAGATGCATTTGACACGCGCTGAGGGGACAGTTTGGCCTGAAGTCAAGCGGTAAACACATCCGAGGAATTGCTTGCAACGGTTCCCATACCGGAGGTGCTTCAGCAAATGCAACGTGTTGCGGGGAATGAAGCGGAAGAGGTTTCGATTGATCGGATACAACCCATCATTGAATGTCTTGCTTTTGTCGCTGCTGCTTGCCTTCTCCGCGGCACGAACTCTGGGGCAATGTGCGGGCAAAGTGTCTACTCCAACAGCTGTCGCTGACTGCGCCGCTCGCGAAACTTCTCGCGAAGGACCAGCGATTCTCGATCCAGTTCATCCCTATACCCTGGCCGAGCTGATCGATGTTGCCGAGCATCACAATCCCAGTACGCGGACGATCTGGGAACGCGCAAAACAGAAGGCCCGCGAGCTCGGTTTGGCGAAAGCCTCTTATTATCCAGAGTTAGATGGTTTAGCTGTCTTCGGTGACGAGAGGTTAGTAAATCCTTTCCCGAAACCGCTGGCTCCTCGCGGCTACGTCATGGTTGAGGTGCCCATTGTCCGGCCCGAAGTCACGCTCCAATACCTGATCTTTGACTTTGGCAAACGCGAAGCCAGCGTGGACTCTGCAAAAGAGGAGAAGCTCGCCGCAGGTGCAGACCTCATTCAGGTAAATCAAGCGCTGGCCTTTCGCGTCGCTAGTGCGTATTACCAACTGGTAACCGCGCAGGAAAGATTGCAGGCCGCTCAGGATACGTTGCGAACAGCGCAAACCACGCAGGATGCGGCCGAAAATAGACTGAACAACGGACTTGCCACTCTTCCCGATGTTCTCAACGCCCGGGCCGAAACGTCACAGGCTGTGTTCGACGAGGAATCCGCGGATGGGGACGAAAAGATAGCACGTGTGACGCTGACTGAAGCGGTGGGCGCTGATCCATCTCCCTACATCATGATTGACAGCCAGAGAAGTGCGCCTTTGCCGGAGAGACTCACCATGTCCATCGACGGGCTGATCGATCGCGCGATGAAGAATCGTCCCGAATTGATGGCGCAAGCCCTGCGAATCCGCTCCTCCGAGGCTCGCATTCGCGCAGCCAGGGCAGAGTACAAACCGCAGATCGCTCTCTCGGGATCGGTTGCGCAGACCTCGGTGTGGCCCACGGCCGATTACGGCCAGCTGGGCGCCGCGAGCGAGCCCACCTGGTCCGCCGAACTCGGCGTCCATTGGCGCATCTTTGACGGAGGTGTTCGCAAGAACGAGCTGTTGATCGCTGAATCGAAACGCCGCGAGGAAGAGGACGAACTTACGACGAAAGATGATGAGGCGACGCGCGAGGTCTGGACTGCTTACATAGCCTTCCGGACGGCGTTGCGAAAGCACGACGCTGCTGTGGCGCTTCTCAAATCCGCCAACGAGTCTTATTCGGCATCGCTGGATGCCTACAAATATGGAGTCAAGAATCTGGTCGATGTTGTTACCGCGGAGAAGCAATTAGCCCTGGCACGACTATCCAGTGTCTCCGCACGATCAGAACTATTTCTAGAGGCAGTCAACCTTGAATTCACCACCGGAAATCTGCTGAGGAATGAACCGCCGGCAACAAGACTTGAACCTCAGGACGGACACAAATGATTCATGGGGTGATCTTGAGCTCGCTGCGCTCAAATTTCGCTGCCCCTCGGTTGCCAATCATTCCTCTACCTCTTTGGCCTTAACCTATTTAGAATGAGTGACAGGGACGACGGGGCTCGAACCGGCCACCTCTGCCCCCGGATCTCTTCCCTTCGCTGGCACGGTCAGCCAACGCGTCCCAATCGCCGGCTGTATGCGAAACATCCCGGCCACCCGGTTTCCCGATACAAGCTGGAAGATAGGGTCTGGCAGGTGTAGAGTATGCGGGGCGAGCGGGCTCGGTTGGCTTTATTATCAAGCGGGCTGAGAGAGCGGTATTCAGCAGTCATTTCCTTTTTTCACATGTGCTTTGGGATCGATCGATGACCCATATGGAGTTTGATGTTGAAACTCAAGGCCCGCGGGCGGCCTGGGTCGCGATCGTCACAGCGGTGGCTTTGACCTTGGGCGCATGCATCGCTCCTCCTCGCTCAGCGCGTGCAGCCGAACACGGAGCAGAAGCGGCACAGCAAACAAGCGATGGCTGGCTGAGCTATGGCGGCCAGCCATCGCAGGATCATTATTCAAGTCTTTCGCAGATCAACCGCGACAACGTAAAGAAACTCAAAATCGCATGGACCTTCGACACCAGGGAAACGGGAAGTTTGGAAACAACCCCGGTGATTGTGGGACGCGTACTTTACACGTATACGCCCTCCCTCAAGGTTGTTGCTCTTGATGCCGGTTCAGGCAAACTGATTTGGACCTTCGACTCTGGGGTGCACGAGCCGGACGCGAGCCGCGGCGTCTCCTACTGGACCGACGGAAAAGAGAGCCGTCTTTTCGCCGGCATGAGGAACCTGCTGTACGCATTGGATCCGGCTACCGGCAAGCCGATCCAAAGCTTTGGCGAAGGTGGATTCATCGACCTCAGAAAGGAGCTCAGAGGCGACTACACCTTGCAGTCGATCGGACTGACCAGTCCCGGCGTTATTTATAAGGATCTGATCATTGTCGGCGGACGAGATCCGGAGACTCCCCCAGCGCCACCGGGGGACATTCGCGCCTTTGACGTTCGCACCGGCGCGTTGCGCTGGCGATTCCATACCATCCCACATCCTGGAGAACCGGGCTACGACACCTGGCCTAAGGACGCATGGACAACCGCGGGCGCCGCCAACAACTGGGCAGGGATGGCACTCGATGAAAAACGCGGCATCGTCTACGCGCCTACGGGATCCGCCGTTTTTGATTTCTACGGGGGCGACCGGGTTGGGAACGATTTGTTCGCCAATTCGATGCTTGCCCTCGATGCGGAGACGGGCAAACTTCGCTGGTATTTTCAGGGCGTGCACCACGACATTTGGGACCGTGATTTCCCCTCTCCGCCCGCATTGGTCACGGTATGGCGCAACGGTAAGAGCATCGATGCGGTGGCGCAGACCACTAAGCAGGGGTGGGTTTTCCTCTTCGACCGAACGAACGGACAGCCACTGTTTCCAATGGAAGAGCGTAAAGTTCCCCCGAGTACGGTTCCGGGCGAGGTGACCTCGCCCACCCAACCGGTGCCGTTACTGCCGGCGCCCTATACACCGCAGGCGGTTAGCGAAGATACTCTTACCGAGCGAACCCCGCAGGCGCACGCGGCGGCGGTTGAGCAGTTTCGTACCTTCGTTGGCGGGACACAATTCTTTCCCGGCGTGGTGGGCAAACCAACCATCGTCTTTCCCGGCGTCGGTGGCGGCGCGGAGTGGGGTGGATCGGCCGTCGATCCCAATACCGGCATCATTTATATCAATGCCAATCAAGTTGCTTTCACAACCACGCTGGTCAAAAACGATCTCTCGGCCGGCATTGGGCTACAGACGTATCGCAGCCAGTGCGCGGTCTGTCACGGTGTGGACCGTTCCGGCGCCCCGCCGGCCTATCCTTCGCTGGTGGATGTGTACAGCCGGCATACGGCGGCGCAAATTACCAGCATCATCCAGCAGGGCCGCGGAAGAATGTCCTCGTTCCCTAACCTTCAGGGGAAGGAACTGGATGCCTTGCTCGAGTATCTCCGGACGGGAAAGGACGTTGTGAAGGCGAGCTCTGTGGCGAGCGACACAGCGTTGCCGGCTTCCCGATCGGGAAACCTGGCGCCCTCAGGCAAAGATGCTGCCACGATGCCCTATAGCATCACTGGCTATACGCGGTTTGACGACGGGGATGGCTATCCCGCAGTCGCTCCTCCCTGGGGGACGCTGAACGCCATACCTGTGGAAGCTTCCCTTGGGCGAGTATCCGGAATTAGCCGCCAAGGGACTGAAGAATACGGGCACCGAAAATTATGGCGGCCCCATTGTGACCGCGGGCGGGCTGTTGATCATTGCCGCGACCGACTTCGACCGCAAGATCCGGGCGTTCAACAGCCGCACCGGAGAACTGTTATGGGAAGCGCTGCTTCCCTTCTCCGGCGTGGCCACCCCGGCCACTTATATGGTGGATGGCAAACAGTACATCGTAATCGCGACGTGTGGGGCAAGAGATCCCAAGTCTCCCCCAGGCGCCGTTTATGTTGCCTTCGCTCTCCCGTAGTCCGATGAACAAAAAAGGAAAACAGAACGATGGGCGTGATAGTAAGGTATGCGCGCACCACGTTTTCGTTTTTTGATTTGAGGCAATGATTTTTATCCAGGAGACGAGATGGTCACTGATACTTCGAAAAAAACACGCTTGAGCGGGGTATTCGCCCCGACGGTCACAGCCTTCGAGAGCGATGCCTCTCTCAGTACAGGGGGAACGCGTGCGTTTGTACGCTTCCTTTTAGAGCAAGGGGTACACGGCCTGACGCCGCTGGGGAGCGCCGGCGAGCCCATCGCCCTGAGTACTGCCGAGAGAATGAAGGCTCTGGAAGCCATTGTGGAGGAAACTGCCGGCCGCGTCCCTATCTACGCTGGGACCAGCGATTACAGCACCGCAACTACGATCGAGCTCAGTCAACACGCGCGATCCATTGGGTGTGCCGGGCTCATGCTGATGGCCCCCTATCTGCTGCGGCCGCCCAAGCAGGACGTCTTGAATCATTTTCGTCGAGTGCGTGAGCGGGTGGGGCTGCCGATCATGGTCTACAACGTTCCGGTATTGACCGGCGTCGAAATCACGCCGGAAGAGATCCAGATGCTTGCCGCCGAGGACGTGGTTCACGCCGTCAAGTGGTCGCACATGGAGATCGCCCGAGTGCAGGACACGCGGCTGCTGTGCGGGAAAGATTTCGCAATATTTGCCGGTATCGACATCACGGCATTTGCAGCGCTGGCAATTGGGGCAGACGGTTGGATCGGCGGCATTCCGATGATCGCGCCCGCGCTGGCGGTCGAGATGTGCCGGCTCCTGATTCAAGAGAAAAACCTGGAGGAAGCGCGAGCACTCTGGCTGCGCATCCTTCCGATTATCCGGCTCGAATACCGGGCCATGGGAACGAATGAAGCAAGTCCCCATTGGCTGGCTGTTTGCCGGGAAAGCGCGGCGCTGCGCGGCATACCTATTGGGGTTTCGCGGGCGCCGCTCAGCCCGGTGGATGCGTCGGTGCGGGAAGAGCTTCGGGCGCTTCTCGCAAGGCTTGGGCAGCTCAACAGCAATTAAGACGGCTTCGCACTTGGCTGTCTGGTTTCGATCTCTACCGATTGCGAAACCGCTGTGGTCTCTGCTGCGGTTTCCGTAACCTCGATACACGCTGCGCTTTGGAGCAAAGTTTCAATGAAAATTACGCAAGTGGAAGTTTTTTTGACGGGTACGGCCTGGCGGAATTTTCTTTTCGTCAAGCTGACGACGGACGAAGGCCTCATCGGATGGGGTGACGGAACTCTCGAATGGAAAGAATCGACGGTTCGGGATCTGATCCTCGATTATGGCCGGCGTTATGTCATTGGCATGAGTCCCTTCAACATAGAAGACCTCTGGTTCAAGCTGTATCAGATCGAGCACAACACCGGTCCGATTATGTATGCCGCGATGGCCGGGATCGAGACGGCGATGTGGGACCTGGTTGGGAAAGCTTTGGGTCAACCGGTATACAACCTGGTCGGCGGCGCGGTTCGCAAAAAAGTCCAGGTCTACGCCAACGGGTGGTATGCCTTCCAGGGAGATCTCGCGAAGATTGCTGATCGAGCCCAGGAGGTAGTCGGCCGCGGGTACAAGGCAATGAAGTTTGATCCCTTCGGTCCGGGCGGCAGGGAGCTTTCCAGCGAACAACTGAGGATGGCTTGCCGAATCGTGGAGGCCGTGCGCAACGCGGTGGGAGAGAATATCGATTTGATGCTTGAGTTTCATGGGCGCTTCAGCCCGATTATGGCGCTTGAAGCCATTCGCGCGATGGTTCCGTACCGGCCACGCTGGTGCGAGGAGCCGATTCCGGCTCACAATCATGAGTCGATGGCACAGGTTGTCGCGGCGTCTCCGCTGCGCGTCGCCACTGGTGAGCATACTTACAGCCGGTTTGGATTTCTCGATCTACTTTCGCGCAAGGGAGCGCATCTGATTCAGCCGGACATCGTCTACAGCGGCGGATTCCTGGAGACGAAAAAAATCGCTGCCATCGCCGAAACGTTTTACGTGAGCGTCGCTCCGCATAATTGCCGGGGACCGCTCGGCACGGTCATTGCGATGCATCTGTGCGCAAATATTCCGAACTTCGACATCCTGGAAACTTTTGAAGACTACGATGTTCCCTGGCGATGCGATTTGACTCCTGGAACCCCGCGCGTTGAGCAGGGCTATTATGCCGTTCCTACAAAGCCAGGGTGGGGCGTGGATGTGAACGAAGAGCTGATCCGTGCACATCCGGAGAATCCCGGACGCCAAGCTGAACATGTTCGCCGGTCAGTGGGAAGAGATTATGTGCAAATAAGCGCGTCTAGCCTGAAGGATAGGCAAGCGGAGCGATCGGATAAGACACCATCGATGTCACAGTTAACTCATACGAGGTATTCGATGGAGTCCTCGGACAAAGCTGTGACTTCTGCGACTAGACCGCTCAAGCAACTCTCCACACTTTCAAGATGACGAGTTCATTGTGCCGTTCAGCATCTCCCAGGAAGATCGACTTCTTAAGCCAGTCGTATTTTCCATCCGGAGGGTGAAAGCGTGGAGCTGTTTTGAAGTAATACTGGTTGGGGGCAACCGGCTCGCCGGCGGCTATACGATCCAACACATCCTGTGCGCCGTGCCGGATTCCTGGATTGCTCACCTCGATCCGGACCGCGTCCGCCGTCTCGATGACATAGTGTGCATCTACCAACGTAAGGCCATCCTGATCGACATATTGCCAGTCGGCCCCTCCCGGCAGCACGCGACCGGAAATCCCGGGTCCCCGGAAAGTCCCACCGGTGATGGGGACCGTTCGCCTGAGCCCAAAGGAACCCCACCCGAGTTCAAATACCGGTCCAATATTGACCCTCAGTTCGAGTGCGAACTCCAGGCGCGGAGATACCCTTGCATCGATCAATGTGCGTCTCCAAAGCGAATGTGGATTTGACCGCTAAACTTCGCGGGAGACATCAACTGTGGGCTGCAGCTCGGCTCACTGTTCTTCCGCGATTGGTAAGTTGCTCTCTATGGTAAACGCAAAAGTGCCCTGAAGACGTACTGCGAGTCGCTCAAAAGAAAGGGGCTTGGGCTCCACGAATCCCTTTAGGAAATCTCAATAAGCGGACTTCTTAATGTATTAAGAGATGATCGAGAAACATTTCGCCGCCTCGGCTGACAACTGCCGGGTGGAAACAGACATGAGAGAACTCGTATCGAACGGCTCATACACTACGGGACAAAATCGAAAGGTCTGTGCTGCGTTTGCCCGTTCTGTCCGACGTGAGCCCCTAACACAGTGAGGCGCACTCGAATAGGACGGCGGGCGCATGTCGTCTCACGAAGGCTTTCCAACGAGCCCCATGGCCGTGCGAGGCATGGTTAAAAGAAGGCCGCATCAGAGCGTGCACTAATGGCGATCGAGGGAAGAAACCCGCCGATAGATGCCCCAAGCCGCCGTTGCGGTTTGCTGAACGGCAGACCCTTTATCGCCGCCATCCTTGGCCGGCTGCCCTGTGGTATCCGTGTCCAGCAGGGCGACGGTCTGCTGCTTGCCCTTGGCAGGTGCATCACCCCGATGAAGCAATTGCGGACCTGAACTACTTTGGGTGACAGCATTCCCAGTCTTCAGATCTGTTTGCGAGTCTACGGAGGGTTGATAAGTTTCAACCGGGCTAAGACTACCAACTGAAGAAGTTGGGACAGGTGTCAAGGAGCGAGTTCTTTTGCTTGGTCGTGTTCCAGGTCGCAGCACGGGGCGAGGAGCATCGGAAACCGAGGTGACCACATTCTCGGTCTCCGGCTGATGCGCGAAGGAAAGCAGCACCACTAGTGAGGGCGCTAAACTCAGAAAGAGGGCAAAGATGGTTATTCCCGAAGCAATGCGTACGTAAAGCAGCCAGCCGGGAGACTTCTTCGAGTCAGCCAAAATGGAATGGACGCGAAGCGTCAGATGGGATGCCGCAAAATCGATCCCCCAGCTACTAGATTCTTGCGTCAAGTTCAACCGGGCAAAGCGTAACAGGCACTCAGCGTACTCTGCCCGTCTTGCTGGGGAATCCGATATCACTGCATGATCGCAAGCTAGCTCCCGGTCGACTTGCATCTTTCGCACCGCATACCATACAGCAGGGTGAAAAAAGAGCAGCGTTCGCGATGCAAATGCAAGTCCATTCCATACAGCATCGCAGCGACGAACATGATGGAGTTCGTGGTTCAGAATATCTTCCAGTTCAGAGGGATCGTCCTCAAGACAGGAAGTGGGCAACAGAATGGTTGGCCGTATCCAGCCAAAGGTCGCGGGAGAAGTGACGCCGGAAAGAATTAGCAGCCGGGAACGTCGAGCGTGGAGCTTCTTCGCGAGGACCGCAAACCTCTCTGCGATTTCAACCGGCGGCTCGCTGGTAAACTTAAGAACCCACCTGAGATGGTGCCGCTTCCGCAGATGCAGGAAGACCAAATAAAACAAGGTGAGCACGTACAACATTCCGACGATGCGCAGCGTGACCCCAAGTGGAAAGGCCCAACCTGACGGAATCTGCCAGACCCCAACGGTGGAACTTGCCGTTGGCAATAGAACACTGGGAGTCGCGGTCGAATGTTCTCTGCCGGCCCAAAGTTCACTCGCCAGGTAGAACCAATATGCCGCCGACCCGTAGACAAACCCTGACCACATGACAAATCTGAAGTTTGACGGGACAACGAGCCGGCTCAGCACCAGGCACGCGCCGAAGGCCAGTATTGTCTTGAACAAAAAACCCGCAAGTGCGGCGACGATACTAAGCAAAAAGTCTGGGTTCATCGCGCCCATGCCTCCCCGTCAGGACCCTAACTCCTGCCCTTACGATACTCCCGGATATATGCTTCAAGCTGGTCCAGTTCCTGTTTTTTCATGGGAGTGGACTCAAGCAGGTTGAGGAGGAGCCCTGCCGCTGATCCGCGAAAATTACGCGAAACCAGGGTCTGCACACATAAATGGTCAATTTTTTTGCGGGAGACCAAGGGTTTGAAAACGAAAACACGCCCTCGCGTCTCATGGGTGAGAAAAGACTTCTTCTCCATGATGCGCAGTAAAGTTTGTGTAGTCTTATAGTTAGGTCGCTCCTTTGGGTTGTGAGCGTTGACCACATCCTCGACTGTGCCCTCTTCCATGTCCCATAAGATTTGCAGGAGGCGCATCTCTGCCGCGGTCGGTACCGTGAGCTGTTTTGCCGGCCTAGTTTTCAAAGGTTTGTTTCCCCTCGGTGCGTCGCTATAATATCTTAAGAGATTAAGATATCAATAAGCTTATTTTTTCCCTTAAAAATCAAGAGTTTAACCCGTCCATGCCGTATTGGCTGCACGGTAACGGTAGCATGGTTACGAGCGATTTGGGCACCATGAACCTCTTGGGACAGCAGAGTTGTTTCTCAGGGCTCCACTATTGTACAGGCCGTTATTTGGCTCTACTGTCTGTGGGCGCCTTTCTCGCCTGCCCCCTCCCCGGCCACGCCAAAACCATCGAGATCCCTCCCGGCAGTCCGCTATCAGTCGAGCTTCTTCAGCATTCGCCCATGAAGGCCGGTGAACCATTAGAAGGTCGCCTGGTTTATCCGGTCTTCATTGAGAATCGAATCGCAATACCGGCGGGCTCCATTCTGCAGGGGAGGGTCATCCGCCTCGATCCTGACCGAAGCCGGCGAATCCATTCCGGCCTTCATGCCGATTTCACGCCTTTTCGTACTCCGGTCGTGCAATTTGACCATGTGGTCATTGAGAGGGGCGCCCCGCAGGCAATTCAGTGCGACAGCACCAAAAATGGCATGCTGGTCTTGCGCCTGTCTCCCCCGCCCGCGCGACCGAAAGGCTCGTTCATCGGCCGCCAATTGCGTGAGGCAAAGCGGAAGGTCAAAGAGACGGCTGCCTTATTCACCGCGCCGGGCCGAGGCGACAGATTAGTTCAATTTGTTTACAGCCAACTTCCATATCACCCTCAAAGAATCGAAGCTGGAACCACATGGACAATGGAATTGGCCCAGCCGCTTCGGGTAGAGCGTAGCGACGATCCTTCGCCCGACTCGGTGGAGACGCCTCTAGCCGGGGCTAAAGATCAAGCCGCCAGCCGACCGCGGGATCTTGATAAGCAGCCGCAGAAACAGGCGCCTGAATGGCAGTTGCGCGCTTATTTGCAGCGAACTATCAGTTCCGCGAAAGACAAACCGGGAGACACATTCGAGGCGTATGTTGCAGAGCCTGTTTTCAACTCCGACCATGTTCTTGCGGTTCCCGAGGGATCGTTACTAATAGGAGAAATTACCCAAGCCAGGCCGGCTCGCTCTTTCGGCCGCCAAGGAAAACTTCGCTTTCACTTCAAGGAACTGAGGTTCCCGGCGGGCTTCTCCGAGCCTATCGAAGGTTTCCTGGCCGGGGTGGATTCCAATAAATCGGCTAATCTACAAATCGACCCCGAGGGCGGCATCGAATCGCGGGTGCAAAACCGTGTGATCGCGCCGGTGTTCTTAAGCCTTCTCGCCGGACGCGCCTTTGACAGCGATGAAAATCAAACGTTCAATCATGCTCTGGCTTCGAACGGTTTGGGGCTTGCAGGCAGGATCGTCGGCATGGCAATAAGCTCACGCAACGTTGCCGCCGGTATAGGATTTTACGGTGCTGCACTCTCCTTTTATGACCTCTGGTTGGCACGCGGTCACGACGTCGTCTTCGCCAAGGAAACACGAATTGAGGTCACTACCATGCCACGGATCAGTCAGTTAAAGTCATCCGGAGCCCCCTAGTATCTTCCCAAGAAGACACTCGCGGACACTTACCGTGAAGCTCCCGACAGATCTCGTCCCGACTATTTCTGGCCTGCCGCACTGCGTGACCGTTGTGAATAGCGTCGCAAAGCGGGTCTTCACTACAGGGTCTCCGGCCGCTGCCTCGCCAGATACTGGTGATTTGTCCGTCGATGAATCTACGTCATATGGAGGGAAAATCCGGCTACTTGCAAATTCGGACGAAGATCAAACCTCATGGTTTCTCAGTTACCGAATGAGGATAAAGAAGGCACTGATCGAAGCAAGCGCAATGACAATGATCGCCGCTATGACCAATAATAGGTATGAAGCCGGAACATCGTCATCATCCGCCGCCATCTAGACTCTCACCACTTCCGCAACTCGCTTTCGCCGCTAAGCCCACGCAAGTTCATACAGGCATAGGAAGCTGAAGCGAACGGTTTAGACAGTAGATGTCCTCAGTCGCCCAATAGATGGCGCCGCAGCCGGAGCAGCGATTCTTGATCTGTGTAACTCCGCAAACTCTTGCACTTTCTATTGGCTCAATGGACCTCACTGCTCCACCACAATCGGGGGCAACACAGTGTCCCAGACGCACAGACACGTCGCGAACAACGTCCCTCAGGATCAATTTCAGAGGCTCTTGGTCAACATCCGAACCAATGGGCCTTCGGTATACCAGAACTGGATAGATGACTCCGGACGCTTTCTCCGAAAGGGCAATGATCCTCCAGTCATACGTTTCTCGTTGCCGGGAATTCTTGCCAAGAGGACTGTAAATGCGGAGCTCCAATTGAACGGACGCTTGAATTATTCTGCTGTGGTGGGGAACTCGATGTTGGGATATCCCTAGGACAACTCTTTCGAGATCGGAACCCGGACCCGGATCTTTCAGTCGCCATCGTTCGCAAAGGCGTTTGAATTGAGATAGCAGCTCACGATCGATACAGTCCTCTGACAAGTGTGTCTTGCGGTAGGCCTCGATATGGGCTTCGCAAGCAGTCATCAGAGCCTTGGGCTGAGAGTCTTCAGCAAGAAACATGCCTTCAAGAACGTCAGCCAAGTCTTCTGCCCCTTCCCCGAGTCTACTGAGAAGACTTCCCCGCAAGGGAAAGCGCCCGATTCCTGCCGCTTTCGGTGATCGAAGAAACCGCGCTAGAATCCTGTGCGCATCTTGCATGCGAAGGCGCAGTCTATGTTGCTGCGAATCAGTGAGTGACTCCAAATAATCCGGCGTGAGGAACGGGATGAACCTTTCCAATTCTGCAAGCACTTTGAGTAAGCGGTAAAACATCACATAACTGCTCGACGCCTCGGCAGCCAGTATTGCGTACGCCAACGCCCGGTTTGCGCTGTATTCAATTCCGTTGAATTTCGCTTCTGCAGTGGTCATCGCTTTGTAAAAAGTTTCAGCTGAACGGCTTCAGGTCTTTTTAATGGGCCAGTCTTAGCCACTTAAGACACGGTTGCCATTGTACTCTTACTCTCTTAAGACAAGCAGTGCGGACATCTGCCCAAACGAAACACCTCTTTGGGGTTGCCCAACTGATTCGCGGATCGAGTTGACGATCGTGGAGCTCAGGCGCCTGGCACAAAGCCATTCCCCTGTATACCTTGGTGCATCGAGTAGTATTGACAGCTTTACTCTTAATTAATTAAGACTCTACCTTAGAGGCATTTTTTCGGTCCCGGCTGACCATGCCGGGCGGCAGTAAACATGAGAGAGTAACCGCCATATCAACAGACAGAGCGAAGGACGGTACCCAGCCCCCCTCCCGTTACCATCGCAAACCGAGTCCCAACTATTTGGCGCATCGTGCCAGGTGGTGTCGCTCCCCGGGCAGCCTGCTGCGAACTCAAATTGTCTACGAGGTGGCGTGCGCATACGGGGGACGCGACGAGCAGGCGCAAGACATGGCTGTTGCCATCGAGTACTTCCACAACGCATCGCTGCTCGTCGACGGCGGTTGCTCGAACGTCTCGCGGTATTTTGGGGTCTGAGCGATCAATACCTCGACGAGCTCAAGGAGGTCGGGAGAAGGCTTCGCCCCCTCGTACGAGAGTGAATCGTTGGTAATGTCCGAAAGCTGTTACCTCATGGAACGATTAACTCGCCACGGGGTCCACACGGTCTGTCGCACGATTGACCAGCGGCGCCAAGGCGTTGCGATCGGCCCTGGCAGGGGCAATGGTGACGGGAGATCCTCCTGATTGGCAGCCGGCCAGCTCCTCGTATAACGCGCTCAGCGTAGAGATGTAGGCATCAATGCTAAAGCGACTTATGGTGTCGCGGGCGGCAAGGCCTAATCGAAGCCTCAATTCCGAATCGCGCGCCAGGTTGGCGATGGCGTCCCGGATTCCGTCCACGTCCCCCGGGGACACCAGAAGGCAGTTTTGGCCTTGTTCCAGAAACTCACCGGCTCCGCCGACACTCGTGGTCACAACTGGCAAACCCCAGCTCATCGCCTCGACCAGTGCCATTGCCATTCCCTCGGCGTAACTTGGCAAAACCAGGACGTCGGAATCGGCCAAGAGCCTTTCTGCGTCCGCTTTCCCGATCCAACCCGGTATTGCTACCCGTTTTGCGCAGCCCAACTCCTGGGCGAGTGTTTGTGCCTCATCCGCGTCACCGTCGCCGGCAAGGGTCAGATGGCAGTATGCTCGGACATCTTCAGGCAGAGTACCGAAGGCGCGGATTAAATCGTACGCTCCCTTCCTCACCCCGATACTGCCCAGGAACAGGATCCTCAGGCTATGTCGTCGAGACCGGTCAGGAATAGACTTCGGCAGGTCCGCCGGATTGGGAAGCAGGAGAACACGCTCAGGGGGCAAATTTAGGATGGAGCAGTAGTAGTCGTGCCAAAAGCGGGTCAGTACGATCACCCGGTCCGCTCCACAAATACCCCACAAGATCAGCCGCCTGCCGACCATCGGTAGCCAGGGGAAAAACGGATTGGTGTCCGCCGTGTGAGAATGCACTAAGTACGGGCATCGCAGGGTGCGAAGCATTACGCAGAGGACTCCCTTGCGCAGTAGGCTTCCCCGGCCCGAGAAATGAACGTGGAAGATCGTTCCGCGTGCGGCGGCGCGAAACAGTGTCTGGACAAAGGCTAGAAGAAAGACACACGCCTGGGCAAGCCGGCTACCCCGGTCGCTACGCGTGGCCCCTTCGTAACCGGTATAGCGGTTGAAGGTGGCGATAAAGCGAACGGAAATGTGCTCTGGAAGGTGTGCACCGATTAACTCCATCACTCGAGAGACGCCACCCTTCACGCATAAAGACGGCCCCACGCAGGCTACATATATCGTCTTCGGCACTTTATGTTCCCTCGATCTAACCTGAATTCTCCAAATCGACGCACATGGTTCGTGCAATTGAGCGGAGCCTGATGTTCATGGTGCCTGGACATAAGAGCGGAGGCGCTTCCCATGCTTTCAGTGGGGGAGGAAAACAGTAGGACAAGTGCTCACGTTCGAAGTCCGGGGGAGACTTCATAGTTATCCAAGTGGGAGAAGGATGCAACTCATCGAGCCGAGCCGCGGGTCGATCGGAGGTCAGCATGGTCCAGACGACCGGTGAGTTCACGGCACCTGTATCATCCTTCCGAGCGGAAGAGAGAGCATTTTGACGACAGGCAGGGAATCCCCTGTGCTGCTGCCCTGTTCTTTCTTCAGCATGCCGGATCCGACGCGAACTAAAGCTGCTTCAATGCACTCCTTCGCACTTGGCACACACCCAGTAGCTTTGGGCAGGTGTCCGCGACTACAAGTCTTACTGGAATAAGAAGACAATTGTCAACAGGGTCTTAACGTGTTAAGAGTATTGGGTGGAATGGAAACGAATTCGGACAATTTCCATTGCACGCCTCAAGGTTTGATCTTAGAATTAAATTCGCGTTAAGGCAGCATTGCTGTAAATCAATTGGGTCCAGAACGGCAACTCCAGACGCGCACTCCCCCCGCGCCATCGCCGCCTGTGATCGTTGAAATTTGCCGTTCGCTCATCAAGTATCAACCATGAATTAGATTTGCGCCTGCGCGAAGTTACCTTTAGAGATGCGGGCCGATTTTATACTTGCTGCCTTTTCAGAGAATTTGTTCTGTTTTGCACAGCCAGATGATCTGCATCGCGCGTGCAGCATCGTTATGTTTTGCTAGCCGGGGGATCCATGGTCCAGTTTAGGCAGGTTCAACAATATCCCGAGAGCGTCTTAGCGGAACGTGCTGGCTATTTCCCGGTGCCCGGCGCTCATCTCTACACCGTACTGCACGAGGTGGAGGCTCCTGTTGCGCGCGTGCTACTCATAGGTTCCTTCGCTTCCGAGCGCCACACTTCGTATGGGCCATGGCTCCAGTGGGCGCGCTATTTGGCGGCCCGGCGGATTGAAGTGCTCCGCTTTGACTACAGGGGAGTTGGCGAGAGCACCGGAGAATTCTCAGAAATGAGCTTTCGTTCCTGGGTCGATGACGTCGAGCGTCTTTCTGCCTGGCTGCGGAAGCGCGAAGATCATGCACCGTTGATTATGCATGGGTTGGAGATGGGCGGACTCTTAGCCGCTAAAGCGTTCCACAATGGCGAAGCCGAGGCGTTGCTGTTGTGGTCAGCGCCGGTGAATGCAAACAAAGTGCTTCGATCGACTTTGCAACGCTGGATCGGACCGCAGCAACTTCTGAAGCGAGAAGAAGACCGGCGCCCTCCGTCGCACTACTTCCGCTTGCTTGACGAGGGGCAAAGCGTGGAGGTGGATGGCTACGAATGGACGCCGGAGTTGTGGCGTGAATCGCTCAGCTTCGACTTGCCGGAGGCGATGGTTTCTCCTAACGATCCAATGGCCTCGTATCGAAGGCCAGTTCGAATCGTTCAGCTGGGCAAGAGTGCCGCTCCCCTCGTTCTTGGTGGCTTGTTGCTCGGTTTTGAAGAAGGCAAAGACTTTAGCTGGCTATTTACTCCTAACTACGAGTGGATCGCGTCAAGCCTGGGTATCCGCTTGGAGGTAGCATGATCTGCGACACATTGGAGACGCGCCAGCTAATCACGTTGGACGCCGACGGGATTCTGGTGCGGGGAACCTACCACGACGCGACGCGCAAAACGACTGGATTCCCTGGTTCGGATAAGAGGATCGGTGTGTTGTTTCTGAACCCTTTATCCACACCGCGAGCGTTGATTGGTGACTCCGCTGTTTATTGGGCCAACTCGTTCGCGGCCCAGGGGTATCCCTCTCTCCGGATCGACCTGCCCGGTTTGGGCGACAGCTACGGAAAGGTTGCGAAGGACCTTCTCACTTTCATCAATGAGGCGGGCTTTGCGGCCATAGCGGCGGCAAAAGCAAAGGAGTTTAGCGAGCGTTTCGGACTCGCCGGTGTTGTGATCTATGGCCATTGTGCCGGAGGAACGACGGCCATCTATGCGGCATCTGCCTGCAAGGAATGTAAAGGCCTGATCCTCACCGAACCGTACTTTAATGCCGCGAACACACTCACACCAAAACTGAGTCCGGGGATGGTGGACTGGGCTAGACGGACTAAGGTTGGCGAGTTGCTCCGTGCGGCTTATACGCGTCTTCGTGAGGCCCGGAAAAAGCAAGAAAATGGCGCCTTGCCAGGTAACGCAAACGTCGCCTTAGTCGCGCACTGGAAGCAACTTGTATCCAGTGGCTTGCCAATCCTGGTTTGCAAATCAGGCGAGCCGGCAGCGCTCGGCAGCAGCAAGCTGCGCGCCGGCACGTTCGATTATCTTGAACATATAACCTCGTTTGCAGGCCATAAGAGCCGGCTCTCGCTGCAAATGATCGAGGGCACGAATCACTCATTTGCAGATCGGGTGGGGCGCGAAGCGATTCGCGAGCATGCCGAGGCATGGCTGCACAAACACTTTCCAGGCGAGGTCGCGGAGACAGCGCTCCTTAACAGTTCCGCGACGGCCGCAACGATCGCGGCGCATGCCTCACACGGTGAACAGGATATCTACTTTGACTAGCAACCTTGACCGTGCTGTTAAGAGAGCCTACTCCAACCTCCGCAGGAAAGCCTGTGACGTGGAGCAATATCGTGCGGCCCTCTCTAAAGGAGATCCGCAAACTTGTTTCGTTGCCATGGCCGATCTACCACGGCTGGGAGATGGGCGATGATAACTTTGGTAAGTGATTACCAGATTGTTTTTTCGGTGAGAACTTTAGGATGTACTATGGCGCTGAGTCATCGCTGAAAAAGTGGTGACCATTAAAGGCCATTTGTCACGCGCTTTTTTCCTTATTCGAGCTTGCCGGCAAGGAAAGGTCGGCTTTCTCGGACTATGTATTGGTTACTGTGAGTTAGGCGCCTCCCTCCAACAAATGGTAACAAGCGATCAAAAGCAACGCAGTGTATTTGGTAGCGATACATCTTTGTTTCGGCTGTACCTTTTTTGTTCAATTGCAAGGTTGATGCCCCCCCGCGCTCACCATAGCGCCTTGGCCATGTAAGTAACGCGTAACGATCTTCGGATCCATCACCCGGCTTCTAACCCACGGAGGTTAACTATGACTACTTCGCTCGTCGCACCCGAAATCCAGAACCTATCGTCCATCAAGCCGCGGATTGATAGCGAAATTGACAGCCTG
Source organism: uncultured Acidobacteriaceae bacterium (assembly GCA_963743365.1). GTDB lineage: Bacteria > Acidobacteriota > Terriglobia > Terriglobales > Acidobacteriaceae > PALSA-350. Next base: position 148,446 of record CAVUQE010000023.1, on the reverse strand, counting down.
GTTGCTGCGCTTCCAGATCCGAAAGACCTTACATCCGAACAACGGCGGGGGATCATCGCACGATACAGCGCTGTCCTCGAGGGCAACTTTATTTATTGGATGACGGCTGCCTATCTCTCTGTCCGGTCGGAGGAGGCACGCCCGATCCTGATTGACAACCTGCTGGAGGAGATTAGGGATTGTCACCCCGAGATGCTACGGCGATTTGCAATTGCCGCTCACGCGTACCCCACTGATACAGATGCCATGGCGGTACGTGACGGCTTGACCAAGGTACGCCTGTTTCTGGGTCGCCTGCAAGGAGTGCAGAACGTACTTACCATGGGCTTCTTCGAAAGCTACATCCAGAGATTTATGTCGTACCTGGCGGATCTCGCGATGGCTCAAGGTTCCACGGACTTTGAATATACGGATGTGCACGGTGTCTGTGACATTGCTCATTCGGAAGGGCTTTTGATGGCGCTCGCGGCAGAGACTGCGATCAATCCACCCGATCCGTCGGCAGATCTGTTTGAAGGTGTTGACAAGCTTCGCGCGTTGATCCAGACCATCAACGGCAGTGGGCATGCCACGGCACGCGCTGCGTAAGAGACCGAGGTTCTCCGGTACGGTGATGGGGGCGACAGGTGAACGAGGGCGTCGACGAGAACACGTCACTCGTTCGCCCGGAAGGTTTGATCGTCCCCTTGCCAGGGTCCCTGCTTCCGCTACCGGGCGGGAGTGTGCGATTGTTTGTTTGCGAATTTCTCGCCCACGAATTCGTCTGCCCGTGGAAAGGTTAGAGGAAAGCACTGACAATGAATGTTCGGACGGAAATCGTAAATCAATTCAAGCAAGTCGCTCGGGAGCAAGATAAACGGCTGGCTCCCCTTACGGACGGCTTGCAGCTTTTGAACTCAGGGCTCGATTCACTTTCGATGGCTATCCTTGTAACCCGGCTTGAAGAATCCCTTGGAATCGACCCGTTTACGGATTCGGAAGACGTCCAGTTTCCGGTGACTTTCGGGGATTTTGTCGGTCTTTATGAACACGCTGCTAAGTAGCCGGGCCTCGCTGGGGGAGGCGATCAGCACCAGCATCGAGGCGCGCGATCCTTTTGTCTGCCATCCGGATGTAAGGTTCGCTCTGCGCGATTTGCTTACGGGCTCTGTGCTTGACGGCCGATGCCGGGAGCTGAGTGGACGGTCGGTTCTGATTGCGACCACGGACCAGCTCATCGCCGCGGCAGCTCTCATCGAACTTGATGGAGTCGCCCGCCGCATGGTTTTATGCCCACCTTCGCTACCGGCGGAATCACTTGCTTCCATAGTCAGATCCGCGGAAGCAGATGCGATTGTCTCCGACCGGACCATGGATGGCCTGGGAACTGCCAAAGTCAGATCTTTCATTCATTGCAACGGGAAAATCGTTGCTAAAGGTGATCGCCCATCCGGCCGCTACGAGACGGAATGGGTGCTCCTGACGTCAGGCACCACTGGAGTGCCGAAGCTGGTGGTCCACACGCTAGCCAGCCTGGCGGGAGCGATCGACATCGGCAAGCCCGGAAATGAGCGTGCTGTTTGGAGCACGTTTTACGATATTCGCCGTTATGGAGGTTTGCAGATATTTCTGCGCGCCATGCTGACCGGCAGCTCCCTGCTGTTGTCGAGCGAACGAACGTCAACCGTCGACTTCCTGGCCTTCGCCGCGGCACATGGAGTGACCCACATCTCCGGAACGCCGTCGCATTGGCGACGCGCGCTGATGAGCTCTTCCGCTCACCTGCTTGCGCCCGAATACATTCGTTTATCGGGCGAGATTGCCGATCAGGGGATCCTCAATCACCTGGCGCAGGCCTATCCAAACGCACGCATCGCTCACGCTTTCGCTACCACCGAGGCTGGAGTTGCCTTCGCGGTGAATGACGGCATTTCCGGGTTTCCCATGAACGTGCTCACGCGAACGCCTGGGGTCGAGATGAAGGTGGAGAATGGCACCCTTCGCATCCGCTCCGCCCGCACCGCGAGCCGCTACCTGGATAAAGAACATGGCCCACTTAAGGATGCGGACGGATTTGTAGACACGAAGGACCTGATCGATTTGCGAAACGAGCGCTATTACTTCGGCGGCCGGCGGGATGGGGTGATTAATGTCGGCGGCCTGAAAGTGCATCCTGAAGAAGTAGAAGAGGTGATCAATCGTCATCCCGAGGTTCATATGTCGCTGGTGAGAACCAAGAAGAATCCCATCACCGGCGCGCTGGTGGTTGCGGATGTAGTTTTGCGATCGTCGCCCGGGCCAAGGAGCGACGGCGGCCGTCTGATTCAGCAGGACATTCTTTTACTCTGCCGGCAGGAGCTCGCCTCCCACAAGGTTCCGGCTACTATTACTTTCGTCACTACGCTGGCGGTGGCAGAGTCCGGGAAGCTCATTCGACGCAATGCGTAACGTAATCGTCACCGGAGGCAGCAGAGGTTTGGGGCTGGGGATCGCGAGCAAGCTCGCGAGGGAGGGCTATCGGGCGATCGCAATCGCACGAAACGAAAGCCCGGGACTTGCGGCTTTGATTCAGCAGAGCGCGGAGTCGGGATGCGTACAGTTCGTACCATTCGACTTGGCGGCTATTGAAGGCATTGCGGGCCTGGTGAAGAAACTACGGAAAGAGTACGGGCCGATCTATGGCTTAGTGAACAATGCGGGCATGAGCGTCGAAGGAACCCTGGCGCTGATGCAGATTTCTCAGATGGAGAAGGTGGTACGCTTGAACACGCTGGCCACCATGGTAATGACCAAATCCGTGCTGCGTTCCATGATGGCGGATGGCGGCGGCCGCATCGTTAATATCGCGTCGGTGGTTGCCTTTACCGGCTACAGCGGACTCGCCGTCTACAGCGCCTCCAAGGCTTCGCTGGTCGGCTTCACCCGATCGCTCGCCCGGGAAGTAGGAAAATTGGGGATCACGGTGAATGCCGTTGCTCCGGGTTTTGTCGATACCGAGATGACGGGGGGCCTGACAGACCAGCAACGCGAACAGATTGTGCGCCGTAGCGCGCTCAAGCGCCTGGTCGACGCGGAAGATGTGGCCGATGCAGTAGAATTTTTGCTCTGTCATCGCGCCAAGAGCATCACCGGCACGGTGATGACCGTAGACGCAGGGAGCACGGCTTGAGCCCACTGGAAACAGTCGCGACCGCACGCAGTGGCGTTTCGCCGGGAAGAGCCTGGCTGCGCGCCCTGGAGCTGACTGCGCCCATCGCGCGCAACCGCCATCGGATTCTTTCCACGGTAATTGAGGAGCGGGCGGCCCAACAGGGTGATACACCAGCGCTGCTCTCGGACCGCGAGTGTATGACCTACGGCCAGCTCTCGCAGCGGATCAATCAATACGCGCGGTGGGCACTTGATGTGGGCATTGGTCAGGGCGATGTAGTCGGCTTGCTGATGACGAATCGACCGGAATACCTGGCTATATGGCTCGGTATCAGCAGCGTCGGAGGCGTCGTTTCCCTACTGAACATAAACCTGACAGGTCCTTCGCTGGCTCATTGCATCAATGTCGTTGCACCCAAACATCTCATAACCGCTTCAGAGTTCGCCGGCCAGCTGGCCGCGGCTCTTCCGGCGATTTTGCTGCAACCCACGGTTTGGATCCACGGCAACGAGCCAAGCCCGTGGCCGCGCCTCGATCTGGAGATCGAAGCAAAGTCAGACGCTCCGCTCAGCGAGCACGAGAAGCGGCCACCCTCCATAGAGGATAAAGCGCTCTATATATATACCTCCGGTACGACCGGCCTGCCCAAGGCCGCCAACATCAGTCACGCGCGGGTCATGCAATGGGGCCACTGGTTTGCGGGTATGATGGGTGCGCAGGCCACCGACCGGATGTATAACTGTCTACCCATGTACCACAGTGTCGGCGGGGTGCAGGTGCCGGGAGCGATTCTGGTGGCCGGCGGCACAGTCATCCTACGGGAGAAGTTCTCCGCCAGCCAGTTTTGGAACGACATTGTGCGCTGGGACTGTACGTTATTTCAATACATCGGCGAGCTTTGCCGCTACCTGCTGCACGCTCCTCTCTCGCCGAACGAGACTGCCCATCACATCAGAATGGCTTGCGGCAACGGCCTCGCGCCCGAAGTATGGGACGGCTTTAAGAATCGCTTTTCCATTCCTCAGATCTTTGAGTTTTATGCTTCCACCGAAGGTGGGGTTTCGCTCTTCAATGTCCAGGGAAAGCGCGGGGCCATCGGCCACATCCCGGGCTACCTGACCCATCGGTTCTCGCCCGCGCTGGTGGCGTTCGATGTGGAGAAGGGTGAGCCAGTGCGGGATGCCCAGGGCTTTTGCATTCGCTGCGCTCCCAACGAAGCCGGCGAAGCGATCGGCAAGGTCGCGGAGGATCCATCCAATATAGGGAGCCGCTTTGAAGGCTACACCAACCCCGATGCCTCAGAGCGCAAGATCCTGCGCAATGTGTTTGAGCTGGGAGACGCTTGGATCCGTACCGGCGACCTGATGCGCAAGGATGAACAAGGTTATTTTTACTTTGTCGATCGCGTCGGCGATACCTTCCGCTGGAAAGGCGAAAACGTTGCGACGTGCGAGGTCGCTGAAGCGATCTGCGCGTTCCCCGGAGTAAAACACGCGAATGTATACGGCGTAACCGTTCCCGCGGCCGAGGGCCGCGCCGGCATGGCTACGCTGGTCACTGAAGATGAATTAGACTTGGCGGAACTCCGTCAGCATCTGATAAACCGCCTACCCCCCTACGCGCGGCCTTTGTTTCTGCGAATCCGAAAGGACATGGATTTGACAGGGACTTTTAAATACTCGAAGACCGACCTGGTTCGCCAGGGATTCGACCCGGCCTCGAGCGATGATGCGGTTTATTTCAACGACCTGGAATTGGGCTCATTCACCCGGCTCAACCAGCAGTTGTATGAGCGCATTCAAATGGGCGCCATTCGCTTCTAGGCATGCAGCCCGCGGGGGGAAAGCACTGTGTTTATCGACGAAATCCGGTCTGATTTCACGCAACTGCAATCTGACATCGCAGATGGCCCCATCCTGCCCACGGTGACGGCGGAAGAGGTACGGTCTTACCTTGGGTCACGTTACGACTTCCATCAGACGATGCCGCTGGAGGAAGTGGTTAACGATGTCGAGAAGATGCTGCGTGTCTGGCAGGTCCAGGTCACGCATCCCCGCTACTTCGGTCTCTTTAATCCCAGCGTTACGCTGGCTTCTGTGGTCGCCGACACTCTTGTCGCAATGTATAACTCCCAACTGGCAAACTGGCGTACATCGCCCGCGGCCAATGAGATGGAACGGCATACGCTGGGTTGGCTTGCGGAGAAGTTTGGCTTGCCGCGCCACTCCATTGCGACGTTCACCAGCGGCGGAACCGAGGCGAACCTGTCTGCGGTCGTGGTTGCTCTTACCCGGGCGTTTCCCGATTATGGCGAGCACGGTATTCGCCACCTGAACGCCACGCCCTCCATTTACGTGACCGCCGAGGCGCATAACGGCTACAACAAAATCGCTCACATGACAGGGCTGGGACGGAGGGCGCTGAGAATTGTATCGACTGACAGCGATTTGAAGATGAATCTCGGCGAACTGCAAAAATGTGTGGCCGAGGATCGAAACAATGGCTTGCTTCCTTTCATGGTGATCGGTACCGCCGGGACGACGGCGACAGGAGTGATCGATCCCTTGCAGGGGATAGGAAAATTCTGCCACGAACAGGGGCTGTGGTTTCATGTCGACGCGGCCTGGGGCGGCAGCGCGATCCTTGCTCCAAGTCTGAAGCATTACCTGGAGGGTATCGGGGACGCGGACTCTATCACCTGCGATGCGCACAAGTGGCTTTCGGTTTCGATGGGTTGTGGAATGTTCTTCTGCCGTCATCCTGACACGGTCGCGGAGGCCTTTCGCGCGGACGTTTCCTACATGCCCGGCAAGAAGACCGGTCCGGTGTTCGACCCGTACACCAACTCGGCACAGTGGTCCCGGCGGTTCATTGGCCTGAAGCTTTTTATGTCCCTTGCGCAGCAGGGTGAAGCCGGCTATGCCGAGATGATCGAGCACCAGACGCGCATGGGTAATGTTCTGCGAGGTTCGCTGAGAGCTTCGGGATGGTCGATCCTGAACTCGACGCCACTGCCGCTGGTCTGCTTCACCCGCGACGGGTTCGTACCCGGAGAATTTCTGGCAGTGCTGCATAAGCGCCAAATCGCCTGGATGTCTGAGGCGCGGGTGGGCAATATTCCCGTGGTGCGCGCGTGCATCACCAGTTTTCGGACAACCGAAAGAGACATTTACTGGGTGGTCAGCGAGATGAATCAGCTGGCAGGAATCAGAGACGAGCAACAATACGCCAGCCAAGGACGGGTGAACGCATGAAACGGGAAACGATTGCTATCCACAGCGGTTATGACATTGATCCCACGACCAAGGCTGTCGCGGTGCCGATTTACCAAACGGTCGCTTATGCATTCGATAGCACCGAACACGCGGCCGCGCTATTCAACCTGGAAGTGGATGGGTATCGATATACCCGCATCAGCAACCCGACCACTGCTGTGTTGGAGCGACGTGTCGCAGCCCTCGAAGGGGGCCGGGACGCAATGTGCGTTGCCAGCGGTCAGGCAGCGGTGACCTACGCGGTGCAAAATGTGACCGAGCTGGGATGCAATATCATCTCCACTCCGCAACTCTACGGGACTACCCACACCTTGTTCGCTCACCTTCTGCCCAGCCAGGGAGTCGCGGTCCGCTTCGCGGAGACGGACCGGCCAGAGTCGGTGGAGAAGCTGATAGACCACAACACACGCGCTGTGTTCTGCGAAAGTGTAGGCAACCCGGCGGGAAATGTATGCGACATCGAAGGTTTGGCTCGGGTGGCGCATCGGCATGGGGTGCCATTAATCGTGGACAACACCGTGGCTACCCCGATCCTGCTGCGCCCCATCGAATTCGGCGCCGACATTGTGGTGCAATCGCTTACCAAGTTTATGGGCGGCCACGGCACCACCCTCGGCGGAGCGATCGTGGATAGCGGTAATTTTCCCTGGCAAGAGTACGCCGATCGTTTTCCCATATTTAATCAACCCGACCCCTCCTATCATGGCTTGATCTACAGCGAGCATTTCGGCAAGGGCGCCTACCTTGGCCGCTGCCGGGCTGTCTATCAGCGGACGACCGGGGCGGTGCTATCTCCGTTGAGCGCGTTTCTACTTTTGCAAGGCATCGAAACGGTCGCGTTGCGGGTAGAGCGCCATGTGGAAAATGGCAGAAAGGTCGCCGAGTTCCTGCGCGATGACGACCGGATCGCATGGATCACGTACTCAGGTTTTCCCGAGAGCCCTTACTACGACTTGGCACAGAAATACCTCGGTGATAAGGCGTGCTCACTGATGGCCATGGGCCTTAGGGGCGGCTATGAGGCTGCGGTGAAGTTCTACGACGCACTCAAGTTGATTAAGCGGCTGGTCAATCTTGGCGATGCCAAGTCGTTATCGTGCCATCCCGCCTCCACCACTCACCGGCAGATGTCGCCGGAAGAGCAGCGCCAGGCCGGCGTTGTACCGGAAATGATTCGCCTGAGCGTCGGGATCGAGCACATCGACGACATCATTGCAGATTTGAAGCAGGCTCTCGACGCCAGCAGCACCCTGGTCACAACGAAGGGAGATTCCGATGCCCGTGTTGTTTGACTCCAAACCCGCTAAGTGCCTCAAGATCGGCCTGGTCAATAACATGTCTGACGAGGCGCTCAAGGCAACGGAATGCCAATTCATTTCGTTGCTCGACGCAGCGTCAGGCAATATGCCGGTTCATCTGTCGTTCTACACATTGCCCGGCGTTCCCCGCAGTGGCTTGACCGCCAGCCATATCAGCAGCCGCTACTCGGACATCGAAGACCTGTGGGATGGGCATCTCGATGGGCTCATCGTGACCGGCAGAGAGCCCATGACAGCGAACCTGGCCGATGAGCCCTACTGGGACAGCCTAACCAGGGTGCTCGCCTGGGCACAGGAGAATTGCCATGCGACTGTTTTGTCGTGCCTGGCAGCACATGCTGCGATTCTCTCCATGGATGGCATTCGCCGGGTGAAAGAGAATGATAAAGTTTTCGGCATCTTCGAGTGCGCGCGTGTGGCAGACCATCCCTTGACGGCTGGAACAGCGTCGCAATTCAGGCTACCGCATTCGCGTTGGAATGGCGTGCCCGAAGACCAGCTGGCGGATTGCGGATACAAGGTGCTGACGCGCTCGGCGAGCGCGGGCGTGGACACCTTTATTAAGCAGCAGAAAAGGCTGTTCGTCTTTTTCCAAGGACATCCGGAGTATGAATCCGATACCCTGCTTCGCGAATACCGCCGCGACGCCGGACGCTACATCAAGGGTGAGGCATCCAGGTATCCGTTGATGCCCAGGAGCTATTTCAACGAGACTACGGTCGAGGATTTGGCGGCGTTTGAAAAGAAGGCCGTTTCTCGAAGGAGTGAAGAGTTGCTCCCGGAACTCAATGCGCTCTTGGGTAATAAAAGAATCGCTAATACATGGCAAGCCAGCGCCATTGGTGTTTATAGAAATTTGCTGGGTCATATTTGCGCCCAAAAGAATACCGTGCTGGTCTCAAAGAGGCTGAAAGCAATGGCAGACAGCGAACAGATATCGGACGCACCATACCTTCCCACGCTTCTGTTGGAAGATGTGGGTTAAGTGCCGGAGGAACCATGATTTCTACCCTGCCTACGCCAACGGAGTCGGAAACGGGTCCAATGGCTACCAAGCTTTTGATCGACAATCGCTGGGTTCCAAGCGAATCGGGCAAAACTTTTGCGACCATAAATCCCTCGACCGGCGAGGAGATCTGCCAGGTTGCCGAGGCCGATGCGCCCGATGTCGACAAGGCGGTTCAAGCGGCGCGTAGAGCCTTTGACCAAGGCCCCTGGAGAAAGATGCGTGCCTCGGAACGGGGGCGCCTGCTTCATCGCCTCGCCGACTTGATCGAGCAACATGCGGAGCAACTCGCTCGTCTGGAAACCCTCGATAACGGCAAACCGCTTTCCATCGCCAAGGCGGTGGATGTTACCAAGACCATCGCCTGCTATCGCTATTTCGCAGGCTGGGCAGATAAGGTTCAGGGCAAGACGATCCCGATTGACGGGGACTTCTTCTGCTACACGCGCCATGAGCCTGTGGGCGTGATCGGGCAGATTATTCCCTGGAATTATCCGCTGCTGATGCAGGCCTGGAAGCTTGCGCCGGCGTTGGCAACGGGCAATACCATCGTGATGAAGCCGGCAGAGCAAACGCCGCTATCGGCACTTCGCCTGGGAGAGCTGATTTTGGAAGCAGGCTTCCCTGAGGGTGTGGTGAATCTGCTGCCAGGCTTTGGGCCGACCGCGGGCGCAGCCATTGCCCGCCACATGGACGTAGACAAGGTTGCGTTCACTGGCTCTACCGAGGTTGGCCGCCTGATCATGGAGGCTGCGGCAAAATCGAATCTCAAGCGAATTTCTCTAGAGCTGGGCGGCAAGAGCCCAAACATTATTTTTGCGGATAGCGACCTGGATGACGCGGTAGAAGGCGCACACCTGGGGCTCTTCGTTAACCAGGGGCAATCCTGCTGTGCCGGCTCGAGAGTGTTTGTGGAGGAGACGATCTACGATGCAGTTTGTCGAAAAGAGCATTGCCCGGGCTCGAAAAAGGAGGGTGGGAGATCCTCTGGACCCACGCACGGACCAAGGTCCTCAGGTGAGCGAATCGCAATTCGACAGAGTTCTGGGTTACATCGAATCTGGAAAGCGGGAGGGGGCGACGCTTGCCTGCGGCGGGGAGCGCGTTGGCGACCGCGGCTACTTTATCCAACCCACCGTGTTCTCTGACGTTCAGGATGAAATGAAAATTGCCCGGGAGGAGATTTTCGGTCCGGTGATGAGCATCATCGCGTTCAAGGATATGGACGAGGTCATCAGCCGTGCCAATCGAACCACCTATGGGCTGGCCGCGGGGGTATGGACCCGCGATATCAAGAAGGCCCATGCAGTAGCGAACGGTGTGCGGGCGGGGACAGTCTGGGTGAATTGCTATCACGTGCTGGATACCAGGGCGCCCTTCGGTGGATTCAAGCAGTCGGGAATGGGACGGGAGCTGGGTGAATATGGACTGCAGCAATATACGGAGGTAAAGACAGTTACCCTCAAGCTGTGATCTGCTGGTTCTTCCCCGCGCATGTGGAAAGTTTTCCCCCCAAGCGTATCGATCCCCCATGGAGGTACTTATGACGGACAAAAGCACCACCCTGGAGTCAGTGCTTACTGGGTTATGGGAGGATACGTTTGGGCTCTCACCCATCGGAGTGCAGGATGACTTCTTTGAGCTTGGGGGCCACTCGCTTCACGCCGCCAGCCTGATTACCAAGATTCGTACTTTGACAGGCTGTGACCTGTCCATGGCGAGCTTTCTGCAGGCGCCTACCATCGAGCGCTTGGCGCAATTGATGCGAACAGGAGAAGCTGCCACCTCCACCAGCCTGGTGATTCTTCGCGAGGGCAACCGCGAGCGGCCTCTATTTATTGCTCATAGTATTGCCGGCACAGTGTTCGAATTGTGGGCACTGGCACGCGAGATGGATGGCGATTCCGCCGTCTATGGAATACAAGCCCGCGGACTCCGTGAAGGCGAAGTGCCTAATTCTCGTGTCGAGGATATGGCTATGGACTACGTCGAGCAAATCCGCTCGGTGCAGCCCCATGGACCGTATGCCTTGGCTGGGTTTTCTTTAGGTGGACTGATTGCTTTTGAAATGGCGCAACAGTTATTGCAATCTGGCGAGAAAGTTGAGTTTGTAGCGCTCGTGGACAGCCAGCTGGACGACCAATGCCTGACGTTCCCAGCCTGGCTAGCGCAGCAAAAGGGCCGTACCGCGGTAGAACTCCGTGAAATTCGCGCTCGCTCCTGGCGACAGCGCGTTAGTTATATTTCCGCTAAGGCCAGTCAGTTCGTCGACAGGCTTCGTATCGTCGCCGGAAAAACTCCAAAGCGCTCCGGTCTCAATGAGCAGACATTTGGCGAACTGACTTTGCCGCCGAATCTGAGGCGAATCATTGTTGGTTTGCGGGTCGCGATGGCCGCATATCGCCCGAAGCCGTACGCTGGTAAGGTTACGTATTTTCAGTCAACCATCCGCAATCCGCGTTGGGCGAACCCGCTCGGGGTGTGGAAGAAAGCCTGCCAGGGTGGATTTGAGCTTGTTGTCATTACAGGAAAGCACAACGATCTGCTTCTGCCCCCGATGGTTTCGTACGTGGCGCACGCTCTGGACCGATTGCTCGATGTCAAGAATTCCGGGCGCGACACACAGTTGCACCATCAGCCGAGTCTTGGAGACCAACTAGCTCCAGAATTGGGCCATTGCCCAACGGTGACGCCTTAGTAGCCGGATTTGGACAAAGAACTGGTCCCGTGTAATCCGGTGAAACTGAACGTGTTTGCCGAAGAGTGGGACAAAGCAAATCGCCGACATGTGGCCGGCGCGTGCTTAGCTGAGCCAATACTCAGGATGTGCATCTGTTTGGCAACAACGTTCATCAGGCCAAGGTCCCTTATCAGTTCGACCCAGACGTCGAAGCCAAGCTGGCGTCACTGGGTCGAAGTAACTTCCTTCTCGCGAAGGCAGAACTGACCGCGGAAGAAGATCGCCGCTACACACTCACTGAAAAATTGTCTCGAAAAACCGTGCCTCGGCGGCTAAAGCCGATCAGAGAGTACGGCTTCCTCGGCACGGCTGAACGCGTGCCCTTCGTACGGATGCCTTCCCCCAGTTCCAACACAGCCCTTCCAGGGCTGGGGCACCAGTCGTGTAACGCCCGAGCACCGAAGGTGCGACGCTCGCTGTGCTGTCCGAACTGGCGGGATAGTCGACATTTGCGTGCGATCCGGGTTATCCCGGGACTGACGTCCTGGGCTACTCTCAGCCGTCCCTTCGAGACTGGTCGCGCAAATCCGCGATGGCCGACAATGTTAGCCGCCAGGAAGGAATGAAAAGCTTACCCAGGGGCTAAACCTCAATTCCTGTACGGGGATGCTGGATAGGTCCGCGTGTGCGGTCAAAATCCGCGAAGATGACACCGCGGTGCAGCCTTGGAGTCGCGTACTGTGGGCTCACGCCCTCCGACACATCGAGGAACTTCCCTCCGAGATTACGCAGGATTCTACTCTGCTGCGGCTCATTTGTATCGAAGCTGGATTCCGCGACATGCTGCAGTGCAACGGAAATAAGATCAAAGCAATCCTGGAATTCTGAGCCTCGCAGGAGAAAACCGGAGACAAGCGGAGTGGAAGTGTCGCTGCCTACGCCTTCTTAGTTGCTGCAATCTCACCGATCGCCTCCACGAGCTTATCCAGGTCAGGGATGGTTGTGTAGACGTGCGGTGTGACGCGAACGCAGTGAATGTTCTCATAGTCCATTCCGACCGCGTGGATCTTGTAGCGGTCGAACAGAGCGGTATTCAATGCGCCCGGAGTCATGCCATCGATGCTGACCCCGCAGATCGCGCAGGAGAACCTCGGATCGAGCGACGTATGCAGCTTCACGCCCGGGATGTTGCACACCCGCGTCGCCCAGTAGTTCTTCAGATAAAAGATGCGCTCCTGCTTGCGGCGGGAGCCGATGGCCTGGTGAAAGTTGATGGCTTCCCCAATTCCTTGTTCGATGGGAAAACTGCGCGTTCCGAGCACCTCAAACTTGCGAATGTCGCTGCTGTGAGGGTCCCCGCAGGTAAGTGGCCATATCTTTTCAATTTTGTCCGCTTTGACCCACATCATCCCTGAGCCAATCGGCGCCGACAGGAACTTGTGCAGGCTAGTCCCGAAGTAATCGCAGTCCAGATCCGGAATCTTGAAATCGATCAGCCCGAAGGAGTGGGCGCCATCCACGATCACTTCAATGCCACGCGCATGCGCCATGTCGGCGATCTGCCGGGCCGGCATAAGCTGGCCTACCCAGTTGACCATGTGCGTCACATGCACCAGCTTCGTCCGCGGAGTAATGGCCTGCTCATAGGCCTTCACGATCGCGTCGTTGTCCTCGATGGGAAAGTCAAAACTGATCTGCTTATAAACGATGCCATCGCGTTCCGCCCTCTGGCGGTACGCAGCCATCATGTTGGGATAATCCTGCTTGCACCCAAGGACCTCGTCTCCCGCCTTGAGGGGAAGACCGAAAATGATCGTATTTAGGGCTTCGGTCGCATTGCGATCGATGGCAATCTCGTTAGCCTGCGTGCCCGCCAGGTGGGCGAGTTTCTGCCGCAACGGCTCGCGGCCCTGGTCAAGGATCTGCCACATGAAATACGACGGACCCTCATTGGAAAACTCGTTGTATCGCTCCACTGCCTGCTGCACGACGATGGGCGCCGGAGAGACTCCGCCGTTATTCAGGTTGATGATCTGCGGACTGACCGAGTAGCCACGCTGGATCACGCTCCAGAAGTCCTCGTTCTGAGCCGCCGCTACATCGTCGAGGTGGCCCAGGGCGCGGGTTGCCGCATGCCAATCAGCGGCATGGGCCTGGTGGAAGAGGCTGTTGGTGGAAAACGCGCCGGCAAGGGCTGCCATCTTTAGGAAGGACCGACGATCATTCAAAGCCATGCTTAGCAATCTAGGTCATTGCGAGGGTCTTCGGCAAACTATCATGGGTTCATGTTCGATGCATTCTTCGTCCGCCGTCCAATCTGTATTACGATCCATGCTGCGTCCGCGGCATTAGGTGTCCTGCTCTTCTTTCATCCGGAGATCGCGGCTGGACAATCGTCCCATTCGGCGCAGGATAAACTGGCGTTCGTCGACCCATTTATCGGGACGGGACCGGACGGTCATACCTTCCCGGGCGCCACAGTCCCATTCGGCATGGTGCAGCTTTCTCCGGACACGCAAATTCGCCCGTTCAAGGAAAGTTACAAGTGGGCCTCTGGATATCGCTATGAGGACACCACGATCCTGGGCTTCTCGCACACGCACTTCTCAGGGAGCGGACACTCTGATCTTGGCGACGTCCTAGTTCAACCAATCTCCGGCGACGTGCGGCTCGACCCGGGCGATATAGAGAGACCTGAATCCGGCTATCGTTCCCGCTTCAGCCACCAGCAGGAAAAAGCCGAGCCCGGTTACTACGCGGTGGATCTGCTCGATTATGGAATCCATGCTGAGCTAACCGCCAGCGCTCGCGTAGGTGTGCACCGGTACACCTTTCCGGCGGGCAAGCCGGAGCATGTTCTTATCGATCTCCGTTCCTCCATTTACAACTATCCCGGTAAGGTGCTTTGGTCGCGGCTGCGCATTCGCAACGACGGCACGGTGACTGGAATGCGCGAAACGCGCGGCTGGGCGCCAGGCCGTCAACTCTACTTCGCAATGCGATTCTCACAGCCAATCGAGCAGCACAGCTTGTACGATCGGGAACCTTTGCCGGTTGAGTATCACGGCTTTAAAACGCCCGGCACCACTCCGGAAAATACACAAGCGATGGAGGGGCGCGGCCTCATTGCAGTCTTCGGCTTCCACCCGCAAGCTCAGCCCCTGGTGGTGAAGGTCGCGCTCTCGCCGGTGAGCGAAGAGAATGCGATAGCCAACATGGATGCGGAAGTGCCCGGCTTCGACTTCGACGCGGTGCACGCAGCAGCAACAGCCTTATGGACCAAAGAGTTCCAGAGAATCGACATCACCGCTTCGCCGGAGATGAAAAAAAACCTGTACACAGCGGTGTACCATGCGATGCAGTCGCCAAACCTCAGTATGGATACAGACGGCAGCTATCGCGGTCCCGATAATCAGGTCCACCATGCCGCGGGCTTCCACTTCGTCTCCAACCTGAGCCTTTGGGATACGTTTCGCGCGGAGCAGCCGCTGATGACACTGCTCGAGCCGGAGGAGCGAACCAGTGACCTGGTGAACTCCATGCTGGCTTCGTGGCATGAGAGCCAGTTCGGGATTCTCCCCATTTGGCAGGAGCAAGGGATTGAGACCTGGTGCATGATCGGTTACCACGCCGTGCCGGAGATCGCCGATGCAACCATGAAGGGCATCCGCGGATTTGATCCGGAGGAGGGACTCCGCGCCGCTGTTGCCAGCGCTACCTATGGGCCATATGGCAGCCTCGAGGATTACATGCGGCTTGGTTATGTACCGGTAGACCACGACGATGAAGCGGCGTCGAAGACCATGGAGTACGCCTTCGACGATTGGACGATCGCTCGTATGGCAGGAGCGTTGAAGCATCGAGACGTGGCGGACACCTTCACCAAGCGAGCCGGCAACTGGCGCAATAACTTCAACGTGAAAGATGGCTTTGTTGAGCCGCGATTTGCCAATGGAGAGTACCGTTCTCCGTTCGACCCTGCGAAGGCAGGAGCGGGCAGCGGGTTTACGGAAGGTAATTCGTGGCAATATTCCTGGTTTCAGCCGCAGGATGAACAGGGCCTGATCGATCTGCTTGGCGGCGATGCGCAGCTTATTGCGAAGCTTGATGCGATGTTCGATGCCAAGGTCGACCCACATCAATACGCCGATGTCGAAGACATTAGCGGCATGATTGGGCAGTATATCCACGGCAACGAACCGAGCCATCACCTCGCTTATCTCTATGTCTACGCGCACGCGCCGGCCAGAACGCAGGAGAGGCTGCGGCAGATTGTGGAGTCGCAGTATCGACCCGCTCCTGATGGTCTTGTCGGGAACGACGATCTTGGACAGATGTCTGCGTGGCTGCTCTTTACTGCGCTGGGATTCTATCCTGTCGCACCCGGTTCGAACGAATACGTGATCGGCCGCCCGTTCGTGGATGAGGCCACCCTTCACCTTCCCAACGGAAATACATTCAAGGTGGCCGCCGAACATCTGGATTCATCGCATGCGTACGTTCAGTCGGTCACTCTGAACGGTCGCCCGCTCTCACGTTCTTTCCTCCGTCATGAGGAACTGATGCAAGGGGGCGAACTGCGCTTCGTAATGAGCAGCAAAGCCGAAGCGACGTGGTCGATGCAGCCACTCGAGCTTCCCTATTCCATGACCGGTCACCCATAACCGAATCCCGCTCGCGCTACACTAACCTTCGTCCCAGTGAGGAATGACGACCTATGACTCTTTCATCCAGCAAGATTTGCTGCGTTGCGCCAACCGGTGACATCTGCGGCGAGGGTGCCATTTGGCATCCCCAAGAGGAGGCTCTGTATTGGACGGATATCAACCGCTTTCTGATCCATCGTTTTGTGCCGGAAGATGAGGCCACATTTACCTGGCTCTTTGACGAACCAGTAACGTCCATGAACCTCACCACTGATCCGAACCGTCTGCTGGTTGTCTTCGCAACCAGAGTAGGACTTTGGTCGGCCCATACGCACCCCCATGTTGAAACGCTCTTCGAGTTATCGACTGCGCCCGATATGCGCTGTAACGATGCCGGGGTCGACCCCCGCGGTGCACTCTGGGTTGGAACCATGCGAAACAACGTCGGTCCGCGTGGAGAGAATCTCGACGTGGCTTTTACCGACGGTGTTCTTTATCGCATCGACCCGAACGGTACCGCGACCGAGTGGAAACGGAATATCGGTATATCAAATACGGTTGCCTGGAGCCCGGACCATACGACGTTTTATTTTGGCGACACGACTGCCAACAAAATCTCCAGCTTCCACTTCGACAAGGACACTGGTGCGATCTCTGGGGAGCAGCCATTCCTTGCCGGATATGAGCTTGGAGCACCGGATGGTTCTACGATGGATAGCCACGGCTTTCTGTGGAACACTCGGCCTGGGGCCGGAGCCCTTGTCCGGGTTGCTCCCGATGGTCGCGTGGACCAGATCGTCCGCCTGCCCGCCTCACGTCCAACTACCTGCACCTTTGGCGGGAAAGACCTGCGCACGCTTTACATAACGAGTGCTCGTTCCGCGGACCAGTTCTCCGGCAGTCTCTTCGCGGTGCAAATGGAAACTGGGGGACTTCCAGCCAATCGATTCCTGCTCGGTTAGCTGTTACCTGTTGACATTCTGCCTATTCGTGGTCCAGGCTATATGTAGAAAAGCAACAGGGAGTAGAAATGGGAGAAAGCAAATCCGACGTTCTGCAGGGTACCCTGGACCTCATGGTCCTGAAGACGCTCGAGACCATGGGACCGCTGCACGGTTACGGCATCGCTCGCCGCATTGAGCAAGTGAGTGGCGATACTCTCAGCCTCAACCAGGGCACCATCTACCCCGCGCTCCTGCGTCTCGAGCAGCGTGGCTGGATCAAGTCGGAGTGGGGCACTTCGGAAACCAATCGCCGGGCCAAGTTTTATTCGCTGAGCCGCATCGGCCGCAAGCAGATCGAAACAGCAACCGAGAACTGGGAGCGCGTCGCGACTACCATGGCGCGCTTCCTTGCCCCTTCCAGCTAGGAGCCGGCCATGGACCAGATACGCACCCTTCTGAGCCGCTGCGCATCCGTCTTCCGCAAGAAACGGCTCGATCAAGATCTCAACGATGAGCTGCATAGCCACATCGAGCTCGCCATGGAAGAGTACCTTCAGCGAGGCATGTCTGAAGAAGAGGCGCGGATGGCCGCATTGCGCGCCTTCGGCGGGGTGACGCAAGTCAAGGAAAGTTATCGTGTGCAGCGGGGACTTCCCTTCGTCGAGGTTCTGTGGAGCGACCTGCGCTATGCCGTTCGCCAGTTGTGGAAGTCTCCTGGGTTTACGGTGACCACGGCGCTCACGCTGGCCATTGGGATCGGTGTGAACACGGCCGTGTTCAGCATGATGGATGCGATGGTACTGCGTCCTCTCGCAGTGCCAAACCTGGACCGCGTGGTCATCGTGGCCGAGGAACACGGTCGCGGCGGCGGCGACGATTACCAGCAGGTTGCCCTGGGAAATTTCCAGGACTGGAAACAACAGAGCCGATCCTTTGAAAACCTCGCAATCCGCGGCGACGCTTCCATGAGCCTGACTGGAACAGGCGAACCTATTCACGTGCAAGCGGCGTTGACCTCGGCTAGTTTTTTTGGAGTGATGCAGACAAACGCTGTCTTGGGTCGCGTCTATCAGGATCGCGAATGCCACCCTGGGCACGACGCCGTCGCCGTGCTGAGCTATGCCTTCTGGCAAAAGCATTTTGGGGGAGATCGCGCTGTGCTGGGCCGTTCGATCAACCTCGATGATCGGGCGTACTCCATAATCGGTGTCCTGCCCCGGAGCATGCAGTACCCATCGGTTTCCGAAGTGTTTTTACCGTTGGCGCCCACTCCGCAACAACGGGAAAATCGTGTTGCCCACGATTTCCTGGCCGTGGGCCGCTTGCGTTCGGGTGTATCCGTGGATCACGCTCAGGAAGAATTGCGCGTGATCGCCCAGCGCCTGGCGAAGGCCTACCCCTCCTCGAACCTGGGTTGGTCGGTAAGAGTTGAGCCGCTGCTGGACGGGATCAATGGGGACATGACACCGCTCTACTACCGCCTGATCATGGCCGCCACCGGATTTGTTCTGCTTGTGGTGTGCGCCAATGTCGCCAATCTGCAATTCGTGCGCGGCATATCGCGCCGTCCGGAGATTGCCGTGCGCACTGCCCTGGGAGCGGGCCGCGCGCGCTTGCTGCGGCATTTGCTGACCGAGAACCTCGTTTTGGGGGCGTTGGGGAGCGCCGGTGGGCTGGTGCTCGCGGTCATCGTTATGCATCTCTGCCTAATTGCGATGCCGCCGCAAGTCGCAAGATATCTGTCGGGTTGGTCCAATATCTCGCTCAATGGCCGCGCTCTTGCGTTTTCCCTCCTGCTGGCCGCGGCCGCCGGGCTCACCTCCGGACTTCTGCCTGCCTTGAAGGCACTGCGGATCAACCTCGTGGACCAGCTCAAGGCTGGGTCGCGGAACACCAGCGCTTCCCGAGAGACTCACCGGCTGAGAGACCTCTTCGCGGTATCGCAGATATCGTTCTCCGTTCTGCTGGTGATTGGCGCGGCCCTTATGTGCAAGGGCATGTGGTCGATGCTGCACGTTGCCGACGTCCACCAGCCGAAGCAGGTTCTGACCTTCAACGTTAATCTACCGACCGGCCGGTACACCACCAACGAAAAACGTGCCGCATGGTTGAACAATAGCCTCGAACGATTGCGCTCATTACCGGGCGTGACCCACGCGGAAATTACCACCGCACTCCCCGACGGCCAGGACAGTGAGAACGACGATTTACAGATCGAAAATCGCCCTGTACCTCCGGGCAAGTTCCAGAGCACAGTAAAGCTTTCGGTCACCAGCGGATACTTTGACGCCGTGCATATTCCTTTGTCGTCAGGACGCACCTTCAGCCAAAGCGATAACCTCGACGCTCAACCAGCGGCCATGGTGAGCCGGAAGTTCGCGGAGAAGTATTTTCCTGGCGAGAGTCCGCTTGGACGCCGCGTTCAGCTGGGCGCAGTTGGCGGTAGTCAGTCCCCGTGGGTACGCATCGTCGGCGTGGTAGACGACGTGAGCTACTTGTGGATTGACCGTGCGATAGAGCCGGTCGTCTATTTGAATGCCGTGCAGATGCCCCCTGCGGAGATAACCTACATCGTGACTACCACTGGAAGCCCTTTGGCGTTGGCGTCTGCGGTTCGCGCGGCGCTTGCGGCACTTGATCCTGCCCTACCGCTCGACGATGTGCAGACATATCAGCAATATCTTACGGACACCCTCACGGGACTGCTCTATGCTGCCGCGATGCTCACGTTCGACGCTTTGATTGCATTGTTGCTGGCCGCAATCGGCATCTTTGGTGTGATGGCGAACCTGGTAGCCGAGCGAACTCAGGAAATCGGAATCCGCATCGCTCTGGGGGCAAGACCAGAAGCCGTGTTGGCCATCATCCTGCGCCGCGCCGCGCTGCTCACTGGTATCGGCATCTCTGTAGGAACCCTGCTTGCGTTTGCCCTGGCACGGCTGAGCGCCAACCTCCTCTTCGGCGTGCGCCCCGACGATCCTGGAGTATTTGTCTCCATCATCGCAGCGATTACTGCGATTGCGTTCCTGGTAAGTTGGGGTCCAGCGCGCCGGGCGGCTTCCATCGATCCCATGCGCACCTTGAGAACGGAGTAGCTCTAGCGAACACGGAGACCGGTAGGAGCAACGGGTGCCCCAGGTTCGCCCGAGCGTACCTGGGCCGAAAATGATATGTTTCGATTGCTTTTATTTGTTCGGCCCAGATTTGCCGATCGATATAGCTAAAGCTATCGTGGGCTTCGCCTATCATTTTCGGCCCACGTACGCTGAGGCGAACGTGGGGCACCCGTCCTGTTCCTATTGGAGTCTGCTTCAACGCTAAGAAAAGACCGCACCAATCAGGCTGGTTTCTCCTGCTTCGCTTTCAGGTCCTTAAGCAACGTCTCGATGTGCTCTTCCCGGTCCAATGCGGCGAAGCGGTCCTCCAGCGAGTCTCCGCTCAGCAACTCCACATCCGCTTCATTGCGGGCCTCGCGGCCCACAATGCGCGACTTCATTCGGTCGAGTGACACTGAGTTCTGCTGCTTGCTGATGGTTTGCCGGGCCTCCGTTGCCCGGCTCACCATGCGCGTCCTGCGGTCCTGCGCTATTAGTAGCTCGCAGCGGCTGCGTGTCTCCACCAACTTCTGATCCAGCTTGCGCAGGGCGGTCCGCAGCGTGTCCGCTTCTGCCTGCTGATCCTCAAGCTGCTGTGAGAAGCCCTTGGCAATTTGGTCCTGGCTCAAGGAACGTTCCAGCGCGGCCCGCGCCAGGTCGTCGTGCCCTTTCTTGACTGCCAGTTCTGCCTTGCTGCGCCACTCTGCCGCGCTGTCCATATGCTCCTTTCGCTTCTTCTCCAACAGGTGCTGGTCGGCAATCGCGATCGCCACCTGCGTCTTTACCTGCATCAACTGGTTCTCCATATCCAGCACCAGCTGCCGCAACAGCTTTTGCGGATCTTCCGCTTTGTCGATCAGGTCATTCAAGTTCGCCCGCAGCAATGTACTTACACGCTCGAGTAATGCCATAACATCCTCCTTCGACTTCTGTTACCTGGCCGCCGAGCCGTTTCCATCGTGCCGCGGCTGCATGCTCTTGACGTTCGCCATCAACTCGGCCACGTTCATTCCAGAGAGCGATTCGAAGAGCGCCGGAACCTGAGACGCGATTTTCATCATGTCTCCCGTAAGTTTGTTGGCTCCGGTTACCCCATCACTTCCGGTGGACACGATGGTGATCTTATCCACCTTCGATAGAGGTTCGGAGAGCGCGCGCATCATGTCGGGCATAGCTGCAATCAGCCGGTCGACGACCGCCGCCTGCGACCATTCCTGGTAAGCCTCGGCCTTGACGTTCATAGCCTTGGCTTCCGCCTCGCCCTTCTGAAAGATGATGGAGGCTTCCGCTTCCCCTTGCATGCGGGTCGCTGCAGACCGGCCTTCCGCTTCCGCCGTCAACCGCGACTTCTCGGCCGCTGCCAGGTTCTCGATCCGCTGGCGCTCAATCTCTGCACCCTTCAACACAGTCGAGATCAGCTCCTTCTCATGACGCAGGATTTCGGCATCCTGTACCTTGATCTGTTGCTCCTTCTCCACCTGCTGGATCTTTACCTGTTCAGCCACCACGCGCTGCTGCATCACGTTGGTCTGCAGCTCGTAGGACTTGTCAGCCGTTGCTTCCTGCTTGCGGCTCTGTTCCGTGAATTGCGCCTTCTGGATATCCAGGTCGCGCTGCGCCTCGGCCTGCTTGGCCAGCGAAGCCGTCTCTGCAATTACCCGCTCTTGGTCGGCCTGCGCCTTGGCAATTGCCGATTCGCGCAATGCGTTGGCTCTGCGGATCGCCGTATCACGTTCCGCTTCCGCCGCCGCTACATCGGCATCGCGCTTGATGCGCGCCACGTCGGGCCGGCCCATGTTGGTGATGTAATCATTCTTGTCGCGCACCTCTTTGATGGTGAACGATACGACTTCGAGCCCCATCTTGCTCATGTCATCGGCGCAGGTGGAGCGCATGCGATCGGCAACCATCTCCGGCTCTTTGACAATCTGCTCCACCGTGAGTTGGCCGATGATGCCGCGCAGGTGACCTTCCATCACCAGCCGGATTAATCCCTCGCGCTGCGGAGGGGTCTTGGTAAGGAACTGCTCGGCAGAGGTGAGGATCGATTCCTGATCCGAACGCACCTTGATTTGCGCCACCGCCTCCACCGTGACTGCGACGCCCTGCTTGGTGTAGAGATCCTGTTGCGGAGCAACGTCAAACGACATCAATTCCAGCGAGAGCTGGCGGCTGCTTTCCACCATAGGAAAGATCACCGTGCCGTGTCCCTTCACCACCCGCGGTCCGCGAAAACCGTAAACGATAATCGCCTCGTTAGGGCCGGCCTTGCGAAACATCTTCGCGATTATCCCCAGCAGCAGGATCAAAACAAGAACGCACAACCCAACTACAACCACAACTGTGTTCATCATAAGAGCCTCCTGATCCTTTCATCAGGAACCAATCGAACTACGTTTGTGCTCTCCGCATATCGTTGGAGAGCGATTCGCCGCCGGAAATCTCATCCCAGCGGCGTACATAAACGACGCCTCGTTCGTAGCGCATCACTACTACCTCCGTATCCCGCGCGATTGGCTCCCCGTTATCGCTGCGCGCCGGACTGGAGCGACGGGCGCCGTTTTGGGAATACAAAATCTCCCCCGTGCCGTCGCCCCGAATGGTTCCGCTGACCCGCCCAATGACGCCGGTCATCTCCGTCTCCTCCGCCGTGAGGGCCTTATCATGCGGGGCCAGTACCTTGGCCAGGAACCAGAAAATCAGCATCCCACCCGCCAGCCCGCTGAGCGTCGCCAGGAGCAGAATGGCCGGTGTTGCAAAGCCGCCGTAGCGCTCCAACAGGTAACCGGCCCCGCCAAACCAGCAAAGAAAGGCAGTGAGGGTAAAGCCGTTCACCGGGGAGACGCCGCGGTTGCCGGCTGCGTGAGCGTGGGCGTGGCCAATATGAAGCCCACGATGCAGCCCAAAGTGCAGATGATGGTGGAAACCGCCTGCTACCGAAACCGCGGTCAACGCTAAGCCGACACCAAAACAGATCAGATAAAACATCTCCCAGCTCATCGGCTTTTCTCCTTTCCCCCGCGCCTGGATTTTCCGGCCAGCGGATCCTTTTCTTGAGGAATTGCCTCCAAGGGCCGAACTCTAAAGCGCTTATCGCTTCTCACGGCGGGCCGCAACACTTCAACCAATCGATCAACCAGCCCCGGCGTCTCAATCAATGACTCCATTAACAGCAGGCATTGCCTCGAGTCCGGATGCCTAGCCAGGGCCAGCAATGCCTTCCTGAGTTCGGGATCGCGCGGGAACCGCTCCGCCCCGTTCACCAGCCACAGGTCCAGTTTGTCGTCCAACACCCGGGCCTCGCTCATCAGCTCCGCGTGGTAGCCCTCAGGATCGTCGACCAGGTAGCCCGGGTGCACCTTGAAGAACTTCGCCAGCAGCTGCCGTGTGGTGTTGGTCAGGTGCGGTCGCGCGCCGCTTTCAATCTGGGACAGGTAGGACTGGCTCATGGACGTCTTGAGCTCGGCCTTGATGGCGTGCACCAGCTCCTGCTGGGTCATCGCTCGACCCTTGCCACGCAGACTGCCTTCCACTTCCCGCAAGTACCGTAATTTCTCGCCCAGCTTCATGGTTATTGCGATCCGGGATAATAATATCGCAATTTGCAATTCTGTCAAGGATGACCGATTCCCTGCCGAATCCTTAGCAGATCAAGCGCGCAAGTAGGCGAGCACGGCTTTTGTTATCTCTGCTTTCGCGTCCGCGAGCGACAACCCGCGTGGCCGCCGGAGTACTGCTCCATGGCAAAGCGCCTCAACCATATGGGTCACCACAAAGACCGCCTTGTCGAGATCACCGCGCCCGCGAAGCTCCGGCGCTGCCGATGAAATCGCCAGCAGAAAGGCTCCGTGAAGCCGCACGGAGAAATCCTTGCTCCCACCTTTTCGGTGAGGAACCTCTGTCAGCATCAATTCGTAGAGCTCCGAATCGGTGGTGTGCGCCTCAATCATGGCATCCACCATAACGCGAATAAGTTTGTCGAGCGGCGCTCCGGCATGCTCCATGAACTTGGTTGCGAAAAGGCGATCGATCTCCTCGATGTGGCGTTCGTGCAGGGCTTCCAAGATGGCGGCCCTGCCAGGAAAGTACTGATAGAGCGAGCCGATACTGACGCCGGCAACCTCAGCGATGCGGTTGGTGGTGATCGCTTGGAAGCCGTCGCGCTTCAAGATCCTCACCACAGCATCCAGGATCGCTTCGACGGTCTGGCGTGCCCGGCGCTGCTGCGGCCGCCGCCGTTTGGACGGCTTTGTGCTTTTCGATGGCATGAGACGAGTGTAGAGTAAATGTGAGCATTCATTTACTTTATATTTATTCTTGTCTATTTATCAGGACTTTAAGCTCAACATCAAAGGCGAGTTTACAGTTTTCTGCTCACTCCGTAGTCTTAAATCAGTTTATGAGCGAGAGAACATATTTCTTTCGCGGCTAAGGAGCTTTATGACGTACCTCATCACAGGAGCAACGGGAGATGTAGGATCCAAGGTCGTCAACCACCTGCTCCAGCGTGGTGACCGGCCGCGTATTTTCGTGCGCAGTGCGCAGAAGGCGCAAGCGCTCTTCGGTCAACGTGTCGACATTTTTGTTGGCGATCTTGGACAACCGGAGAGCATGCAGCCGGCCCTTGCCGGAGTCGATGAGTTGTTCCTCGTCAACTCCGGCCCTCAGATCCCCATTCACGATGAATTGGCCGCAAAAGCAGCGAAAGCAGCCGGCGTGCGCCACCTGGTAAAACTCTCGTCGATGGATGTGCAACATGGTCTCGCCATCGGTGCCTGGCATGAACTGGGCGAGGCGGCCGTTCGTGCCAGCGGCATATCGTTCACCTTTGTACAGCCAACCGGATTCATGTCGAACCTGCTGGCGTGGGCCAGGCCCATCAAAACCGAAAGAATTGTTCGCGCGTCCACGGGTGAGGGTGAGCGAGCATTTATCCACTCCGAAGATATTGCGGCCGTCGCCACCGCGGCTTTGACCTCGCGCGAGTACGACGGAGAATCTCTGCCCATCACCGGCCCGGAAGCGCTGACCTTCGCCGACGCGACGGCTATCATCGGATCTGCAATCGGCAAGAGGCTCACGTTTCAACCGATCTCTGACAACGAGGCGCGTCAGCGATACTCAGCCATCAGCGGCTCGGAAGCGGAGACGGAGGCGCACGTCTCGCTATGGCGCGCGATCCGCGAAGGCCGCCTGGCCGGCGTGACTGATAACGTGCAACGGATCCTGGGGCGTAAACCTATCCCTCTGAATCAATGGGCAACGGAAAACGCAGCCGCTTTCTGCTGATGAGATTTACCTGCACCTCGCCGAATCGTTCGCCCGTTTGCGAACATCATTATGGGTGAAAACGCCGGCCAGGGTAGGCGGCGGCGATTCCGGGTTTAGCATCGTGCGCATACCTTATTCTTTATCGTTCGCTCGTCTATTCCTCGCCCTACTGTGCATGTTGCAGGCAGCGCATGCAGCGTCGATTCCCAATAATGCGCTGGATCCGGTCGCCGCCGATCTGGCCGCAGGCAGGGCGGACGATGCCATTTCGCGCCTGAACTTGTCCCTTGCGGCAAAACCGGCCGACGCGGAGGCGCACAATTTGCTCTGCCGCGTTTACTACCAGGAAAGGCGATGGGATGATGCCATCCATCAGTGCGAGACCGCGGTCCAGCTTGCGCCGCTCGAGAGTGCGTATCACCTCTGGCTGGGCCGGGCATACGGCGAAAAAGCCGATGCCATCCATTCCATAAAAGCCTACGGCCTGGCCAAGAAGGTACGCAGCGAATTTGAGCGAGCCGTCCAACTCGACAGCAAAAACGTAGACGCCCTCGCCGACCTGGGAGAGTTCTATACCGCTGCCCCGGGAATTGTAGGCGGAGGCAAGAACAAGGCGCAAGCGGTGGTTCAGGCACTCGAACCGCTTGGGCCGGCGCAGGGTCACCAGCTGGAAGGCATCCTGGCCGAGAAAGAAAAGAACTATCGCGTGGCAGAGGCCGAGTTCAAGGCGGCGGTGGCGACCTCGCATCAGAGTCCTGATGCATGGATGGCTCTGGCTTCTTACTACGCGCGCCGCAAACAATCGGACCAGATGCTGGAGGCACTGCGCGCAGGCATCGATGCCGATGCAAAGGCGGCCAGACCGCATGGGCCAGCACTGGTGGATGGAGCTGAGATCCTAAGCCGCAACCACCAGGAGCTACAACTTGCCATCCAACTGCTTAATCTCTATTTGGCATCGCCCAATCAATCCGCCGATGCGCCCGCCTTTCAGGTCCATGCGCAATTGAGCCGCCTATTGGAGGAGCAGGGCGATCACGCCGGAGCTCAGCAGCACATCGAAGCCGCTGCCGCCCTCGCCCACGACTACCGTCCCGTCGCGTCGCGAGCCGATTGAGCTTAGCTCCTTCGCTTTCTTACCACCCAGGTCGTCATGCAGCGGTAATCCTGCACGATGGTCGTCTTCAGTGGATCGACCAGCACAGCGTTCATCTTCTCGGTTAACTCCAGGAGCATCTCCTCATCCACCAGAAACCACTCTGAGCCATCCCCGACCACAAAAATGTTCCCCCGCACTTGTTCGAACTCCATGCCGATTCTGGAACCCAAGCGGCAGAACAACATGCCGCCGGGCCTTAGCACCCGCCACAGTTCCCGTAACATCGCCTGGAAGTGCCTGTCATCGCGGGCAAAGTGAAGTACCGAACTGCAGATCACGACATCGACGAAGCCGTCAGGGAACGGCATCCGCTCGATCGACCCCACCTGGAAGTTTTCCTTAGGTAGTCCAGTCGCAAGCGAGGCCGACAACTGCCGCACGTGTTCAATCGCGTCGCTATCCCCGTCGAGTGCGAATATCTCGCACCCCTCGCGCAGCAGATGGACTAAATTGCGGCCGTACCCGCATCCCGCATCGAGCACCCGCATTCCGGCCGTGATGTTCCCGCGCAGAATCTGATCGAATACGTAGATATCAATCTGCCCGAACTGCTCTTGAACGCTCAGCGTCATTGCGTCTCCTGCACCCATTCTCTCCGCGGCGTTGCAAGCTTCGGAAAACTCTTTCGACAGAAAATAGCTTAGATAAAGCAATCATATTCGAAATGAACGATTGGAAAGCCGTACACTGTCGCTGCCTCCATGGCTTAGCTGGGAAACATGCACTCCACACGCAGTTCTTGCGCAGTGATGCACTGTGGCGTGCCGACCGTCGTGATCAACGAGAAGTAAGAGAAGCGCTCGTTACCCCGCCGAAAGGTGATGGGCAGCACAGCATTCTGAGGCACCAGCGGCAGCTTCAATCCTGCAACGCCTGGATACTTACGCAGCCGCTCGAGCAACTCTGCAAGTCTCCCATCGACCACTTGCCCAACCGCTTCGCGCCGAACTCGTTGCAGCAGGCTGGCTGCAACCTTCTCCCACTCCTCAACAAAAGGCCGCATCCCGGCCGGATCAAGCATCAGATCGAGAAGATTGCGCGGCTTTGGCCACGCCTCCAGATCAATAAATGAGCCAAAGAACCGCGGCGCAGCCTGATTGGTTCGGATCACATACCAGTACCGGTCCAACACCAGCGCGGGATGCGGCTCATGCTGTTGCAACATCCGGTCGATCGCACGAGTCACGATCGCCATCTGATCGGCATCCATGCTTTGCTCGCTGTAGAGAGGAGCGTAGCCGGACGCAAGCAACAGAACATTCCGCTCCCGCAACGGGATATTCAAAGCATCGGACACGATGGAAAGAAGATCCCGGCTGGGAGCGCTCCGCCCGCTCTCCACAAAGCTCAGATGACGCTGCGAGATGCCTGTATCGAGCGAGAGGTCGAGTTGGCTTTTGCCGCGCTCCCGTCTCCAGTAGCGCAACAACTCTCCGAGCTGAGGAACCGCGGAAGCAGATTGCGTTGCCATTTCGATCTCCCTCTCGGAAACCAGGTTGTTATCCTCGCCAGGCGAACTGCTGGAATTGATCTTCCAGCGGCGGATTGGCGATGCTTCCAGCATAGTTGGTGATCGTAGAGGCGGCTACTATGGTGATGACCTCCAGGATCTGTTCCTTGGTGAAACCGGCAGCGAGGAATGCGTCGAGTTCTGCTTCGCTCAGGTGGCCCCGTTTCTCGATGAGCGTCTTCGCCAGGGTGGACAGTGCGGCAAATCGCCGGTCCCTGGGCAGACGCCGCGCACGGATCGCGTCGGTCTCTTCAGAACGCACTCCCTGGTTGAGAGCAAGGGCGGTGTGGAATGCCACCGCATAGGCGCAGGCGTTCACGACTGCGTCTGTCAGCAGAACGATCTGAATCTCCTGTTCGGTAAGGCTGCTGCTGTGTACTTGCTGAAAGACAGCAGCAAAGGCGGTCAGCAGCTTGGGCGAATTTGAAATTGCAGCAGCGAGGTTGGGAATAAAGCCAAACGACTGTTGCAGCTGTTCGAGCACCGGTCTGGAATTCTCCGGCGCAGATGCGATGGTGTGAATTTGGTAACTCGGCATGTGATTCTCCCCTGCGATTTGTAGAGGACAGGCGATCCTGAACATCTACCTTTTCAATATCGAATGGCTTGCGAGGCGCAGCAATTACCCCGCAGGTAATCGGTTGGCGATCTTCGGCGCGACGAGGCCAGCCGGTTGTCCGATTACGGACAGCCATTCTTGATTTCGGGCAGAACCTGCCCGACGTCCGCTGCGTATTGCACCGTAAAGCCAAGGCACACGCGTTGATTGTGCCGTATATGGTTTGGCCGGGAAATTGCCTGTCATTCAATTGACTTTGGCTGTGATCGAGGACGGGTATGCAGGAGCTGTTCCAGGATATGCGGCATGCACTGCGCCAGTTGAGCAAGGTGCCTGGTTTTACTCTTACGGTCATATTGACCTTGGCGCTTGGAATCGGCGCGACCACGTCGATTTTCACACTTGTTTGGGATGTGATGCTCAGGCCGCTGCCGTTTACGCATGCTGATCGGCTGGTCGTGCTGGAGGAGCAAGTTGC
This sequence comes from uncultured Acidobacteriaceae bacterium, assembly GCA_963743365.1. Lineage (GTDB taxonomy): Bacteria > Acidobacteriota > Terriglobia > Terriglobales > Acidobacteriaceae > PALSA-350. The sequence goes on along the minus strand of CAVUQE010000023.1, from coordinate 119,374 downwards.
TGAGTTCCGCGATATCTATCCGAAGCTCCCCGTGACCGCCAACCACTTCACCAACTGGGAGCGCAACAGCCACAGCTTCGAGTCCATGGCAGCGATTGAACAGCAGTCCATGCCTATGGGAACGGACGAGCATCCGATCCAGGTAAAGGTCGTCCGCGCAACGCCCGGCATCTTCTCCGTGCTGAACGTTACCCCGCAGATAGGCCGGCCGTTTGCCGCGCAGGAGGCGCAGGCGGGGCGCGACCGCGTGGTGGTGCTGATGAACGATCTGTGGCGGACGCAGTTTCAGAGCGATCCGGCGATTCTGGGAAAAACAATCACGTTGAACGGATTCCAGTATTCCGTCATTGGCGTAATGCCGCCTTCGTTTCATCTGCCCGTCATGCAGGATCTGGCGAACAACACAGATCGTGCCCAGCCGGTGGAAGTTCTTATGCCCCAGGTATTCGATCAGGATCAGCTGGCGGCGCCGATGCGCGACTTCAATTACTTCGCGCTCGGCCGCCTCAAACCCGGCGTAACCGTCGCGCAGGCCAACGCGGAGATCAATGCGTTGCAGCACTCCATCTCGGCCTCGCTCCCTGCGAATGAGAAGGGCACTCTATCTGCATTGCTGACGCCTTTCCAGGAAGCACTGGTGGGCGACAATCGAACTCCATTGCTCATCCTGCTGGCCTCGGTCGCTGGGCTGTTGCTGGTAGGGTGCGTCAATATCGCAAATCTTCTTTTGTCCCGCGCGGTGGGCCGCCGGCAACAGATGGCAATCGCCGTGGCTCTGGGTGCGAGGCGGCCCGAGCTGCTACGCATGACCATGCGCGAGCCTATGCTGCTGGCCGCGGTGGGGGGAGCACTAGGCTTGTTGTTGGCGGCGGCCCTGGTGCCGGTTATGCAAACTTTCCTTCCTCCCGCGCTGGACTTCCGCGGAACCCTCCATCTGGATTGGGCTGGTGCGGGGTGTGCCCTTGTCCTCGCGGTTGGGGCAACTCTGTTGGCTGGCGCGGCGCCAGCGTGGATCGGATCGCGAACGCAGCCGGTGGAGGTGCTCCGTGGCGAGTCGCGCCAGGCGAGCGAATCGCGCAGCAATAAGCGCCTGCGCCGAGCCCTGGTGGCGGTGGAAGTGGCCGTCAGCGTGACACTCGTACTCATGACCGGACTACTGACGGTGAGCCTGGTCCGCCTGATGCGCACTCATCGCGGCTTTGATGCCGATCGCGTCCTGAGCGCCAAGGTGGACCTGCCCAACAAATCCTATGACGATCTGCAAGCCCGCGCCGCGTTTTATGAAACGGTGCTCGATCGCATCCGCCAACTTCCGGGTGTTGAGTCCGCTGGTATCGTCAGCGTGCCGCCGCTGGGCGGAGACTTTTGGATCGAGATGATGCGGGTTGCAGGGGATGCGCGGCCTTTCATGGAACTCCCCACGGAACACTTCCGCTGGGTCAGCCCAGGTTATTTTCAAACCGTTCACCTGCCGCTCGCGGCCGGTCGATTCCTTGACAGGGACGACCAAGGCAAGCGATATGTACTCGTCTCTGAACTCACTGCCCGTACACTTTGGCCGGGTCAAAATCCCATTGGCCGGCAATTCATTCGCGGGAACGTAACGGAGGATCCTTTCACCGTAATCGGAGTAGTCAAAGACGCGCGCACTATCACGCTGGCCCAACCCGACCCGATGATGGTCTACGTGCCTTACTGGTTTCGCTGCGATAGCACAGCAGGTTTGTTGGTGCGCACGAGCCAGGACCCAGCTTCCATGGCGGATGCGGTGCGCAAGGCTGTGTGGAGCGTGGATGCCGCGGTGTCTATACCCGTGGTGCGCACTCTCGATGGCGTGGTTGCGGACTCGGTGGCCAACCGCCGTTTCGAGTTGGACCTCCTACTCCTGTTCGCCGTGAGCGCCCTGCTCCTGGCGGGATTAGGCGTTTACGGCGTCGTCACCTACTCAGTCGTCCAGCGCCAGCAGGAGATCGGCCTGCGACTGGCTCTTGGCGCGCAAACTGCAAATATCTATGCTCTTGTGCTGCGTGATGGCATGATGCCGGTTTTGCTAGGTGCGGCTGCCGGAGTTGGGATCGCGGCGGGAATTGCCCGCGTTGTGGGGAGTTTGTTGTTTGAAGTGAGCCCGTCGAATCCGGGGATCGTGGCCGGCGCGGTGGGCGTGCTTGTAGCTGTAGGAGTCATTGCTTGCCTGCTCCCCGCGCACCGCGCTGCCGAAATTGATCCCATGCGTGCTTTGCGCGCGGAATAACTACCTTCCGGCTGCTTCTACCGAGCCGTCCAGCCGCCGTCGATGACCAACGTATGTCCCGTGATGAGCGAAGCAGCCGGCGAGGCGAGAAAGACGACAGCACCGGCCACTTCGATTGGCTCGCCAATGCGATGCAAGGCGGCGATGCGGTCAATCACATCCTGCCGAAATGCAGGGTCAGCAAGAGCGCCTTCCGTGCCCGGTGTGTGGATGAAGGTAGGCGCGACTGCGTTTACATTGATGTGGTATTTCCCCCACTCCACCGCCAGGCACTTGGTCAGATGGACGATGCCCGCCTTGGTCATGCAGTAGATGGCTTCCGTCGGCAACGCGGCAAATGCAGCTTGCGAGCTCATGTTGATGATGCATCCGCTCTTCTGCTGGATCATGATCCGTCCCGCGGCCTGGCAGGCGAGGAACGTGCCCTTCAGATTAATGGCCAGGGTTCGATCGAAGTCTTCTTCAGTTACGTTTTCCGCCAGGTTGTCGGGTGCTATCCCTGCATTGTTGACAAGTATGTCCAGACGGCCGAAGTGCTGCACCGTGGCAGCGACCGCCTGACGGATCTGCGCCGGGCTGGTCATATCCATCTGCAGCGGCAAAGCCTTCCGTCCGCGATCAACCACCTCGGCACTTACCCCACTGTCGCTGGTGATCTCACGTAAACCAAGTGCAACATCCGACCCAGCCTCGGCAAGCGCCAGTGCAATCGCGCGCCCTAATCCGCGCGCCGCTCCAGTAACCAGGGCAACCTTGCCCTGCAAATCAAATCTTGGTAGCGCTTCCATTTGTCTCCCTTTGAGATCAGCTACTTCTTACGCCCCTCGCATTCCGGCTCGTTTCCCGGCTTTGGCCCTCACAGTTTTTCTGCTGCGCACACTCCGCGTCGCTCGTTCCGAAGGAAGGCCCCGCGGAATGTTCGATGTATCGCCGATGAGCAGGTCTGCAGAGATTCCCAGCCCCGACTTCACGCGCCGGACCATATCGAGAGTGAGGTTCCGCTTGCCCGTCAACACTTCAGACACTCTGGCGCGGCTGCCAATCAGAGGCTCCAAGTCCTTGCGTTTTAATCCTCGCTGCTCCATGCGGAACTGGATGGCTGTTACAGGGTCGGGAGCCTCCATGGCATGGTGTTTTGCTTCATAGGCGTCTACAAGTGTGGCCAATACATCCAATTCGTCCCCTTCATGAGAACCAGGGGCCGCACCCATGAGTTCAGCGATTCGAACAACTGCCCTTTCGTGATCACTCTCCGTCCGAATGGGATGGATTCGTATACCGGTGCTTGTCATATTCCACCTTCCCAGCATCTATCTCGTCGTATTCCTTATGTGTTCCCAACCATTTGATCAGGAGCACCTGATAGTGATAGTTGATCGCGACGATGAGCCTGAACTCGTTTCCTTTGATGTTGAAAACTACCCGCTCCGCCGAAATAACGCTGGCGGAACGGTATTGCGACTTTAACTCTGCTGAGTTTTTCCAAGTTGCCCTTTCGGCCTCTGCATACCAGGCGTCCAGATGAGCTTTCACTGCCTTCTGCAGCTTGCGGGCCACCCGGTTCTCTACAAACCGATATAAAGTGGCGCGCGCGATCACTTTCACGAAAGCATCATACATTGCTCCCACTGTGGGAGCAATACCCAGGCGATAGCCCGCATTTCTGCGTTCTCTGGATTTGTAGTACCGATATGCCGTTTCTACCTCGTGCTTGATGCGTTCAAAGAGCTAGCAGGGTGCGTCGAGACCGCCAGCATGTCATCAGGGTCATCCGGCGTGCACTTCTTTCTGCCGGCTGACACTGCTGCCGTCCCCACTCTTCAACCTGGCGAACGTGATCGTCGACAAGATCGTGAATCCGCCCAAAACCACGAGTGCCTCGTGGATTCCGTGAATCATTTCCCGCGCGTTGCTATGAACGTGGGGAACAAAAAAGGCAGTGGCCAGCCCCGCCGACGCGACACCAAAGCTAATGGACATTTGCTGTACCGTGCTGGCAATCGAGCTCGCGCCGCTGGTCTGCTCTTCGCTGATGTCAGCATAGGTAAGCGTATTCATGCTGGTATATTGCAGCGAACTGAAGGTTCCGTAGCAAAAGGCCTGGATCACAATGACCCAGACCGGTGTGTGCAGCCCGATAGTTGCGAACAGCAGCAAAAGCAGGCCGAGGATCACAGTGTTCGAGATCAGCACACCACGGTAACCGACGCGGGCCAGAACCTTGACCATGAGAAACTTTGTACTCATGGCCGCGAGCGCCTGGGGCATGATGAGCAGGCCAGACTGGATGGCGGTAAATCCCAGGCCGACCTGGTACAGCAGCGGCAACAGGAACGGCACTCCCCCGATGCCGAGGCGGGTGAAAAAGCTACCGCTGACCGCGGCGCTGAAGGTGCGAATGCGGAACAGGCCCAATTGCAGCAGCGGAAACACAGTTCCCCTTGCATGCAGCAGATAACCCGCGAGCAGAGAGAACGAGATCGCCAGCAATCCCAGGATTTCTGCCCAGCTCAGCGTATGTTCACCGAAAATCTCCAACACATACGACAGCAGAGCGATGCCGGCACCAAAGAGGATCAACCCCACAATATCAAGCGGAGGGGTTCGCTCTTCGCGAAAGTCGGGCAGATGTATGTAGACCATCAGCAGACCTAAAAGGCCGATGGGTATATTCACGAAGAAGATGAATCGCCAATGAAAGTAGCCAACAATCAGACCGCCCGCGATGGGTCCCAGCATGGGGCCAACCAGTCCTGGAATTGCGACAAAACTCATGGCGCGGATCAATTCGGACTTAGCAAACGTGCGCACCAGGGTGAGACGGCCCACCGGTACCATCATGGCTCCGCCGCAGCCCTGCAGTATGCGGCAGGCAACCAGCAAATGAATGCTGCTCGATATGCCGCAAAGAAATGATCCCAGCGTGAAGAGGCCGATCGCAGAGGCAAATACCCGGCGGGTTCCAAACCGGTCGGCCATCCAGCCGCTGATGGGGATAAAAACCGCCAGGCTCAACGTGTAGCTGGCCAGTACCGACTTCATGCTGAGGGGAGCCACATGCAGAGCCGCCGAGATAGCAGGCACCGCGGTATTCAGAATCGTCGTATCAAGCGACTCCATAAAAAATGCGACTGCCACCAACCACGGCAGGAGACGCTTGCTGGCAACTGCCGGCTGGGCGGCCAGAGGAGCGGGGCTGGAGCGATTGAGCGGATCCATCTCGTATCACTCCGGCAGGCCAACGCGGCGCTTGAGGTCCACAAAGCGCGGGTCGGCATGGAGGCTATCGAGACGAGAGTCCGTGGGTAAATAAACCGCCAGGAAGTATGAGCGTTCCTGATAGGCCCGCTCCAACCAGGCGAACACCTGGTCCTTTTCTCCCAGGCCGGCATAAACGATTGCCTGGCTGTAAGGTGAGACGTAGCTGTGCTTCGACAACTCGTTCAAATGACTCAAGACCTTGTGGGCTTCGCTCTTGTTCCCTGACAACGCGTAGGCGTGGCCCAGGCCGGACCAGATCTCGGTATTGTCGTTGTCGATTGCCAATGCACGCTGAAACTCGGCAATCGCCTCAGGGAGTCTTCCCTTTGCTTCATAAGACCGGCCCAGAAAACAATGATCAAACCAAAAATTGGAATCGAGCTCGATGTTGCTGTGGAGTTGTGCGATAGCCGGGTCCCACTGTCGCGTGAAGACCAGGACCGACGCCACAAAAAAGTTTCCTAAGGACGTGAGTGGGGCCAGTTGCTGAGCACGTTTGGCTTCCACCAGCGCCTCCGGGCCGCGCCCCAGCGGGGCCAGAAGCCAGGAGTAATACCCGGGGGCTTCGGCATCATTGGGATTCAGTTCAATGGCGCGTTTGAACTCGCTCTCTGCAACGGCCCAATTCCACTCGTACCATTGCGACTCGATGGCCAACGCCAGGTGGGCGCCGGCGTCCATCGGATCGATGGCCAATGCCTTCTGTGCCGCTTGCTTTGCCTTGGGCCCGGCTTCGGCCCCACGCATGTACCAGCCATCCTGGTTGATGTAATTGAAAGCCAGGCCGTTGTACGCCAAGCCATAGTTCGGATCGATGGCAATCGCCTGGTTGAAGTAGTCGATGCCCTTGGCCAATCCGTCCTTGGTAAGTTTGTTGGTGTAGTACTTGCCTTTGAGATAAAGCTGATACGCTTCGGGATTGCCGGTTGAGCCCTTGCTCATCTCTTGCTGGGCTGCTGCCGAAGATTGGCCGCTCAAGCGTTGAGAGACTTCCCGAGCAATGTCATTTTGTACCGCCAGTAGATCGGTTTGCTTGCGATTGTACTGTTGGCCCCACAGCTCTTTGCCATCACGAATATCGTCTAGTTCGACGTTCACCCTGACGCCGTCGCCTTGGGGGGTGACACTGCCGGTGAGCACCGATTGGACTTTCAGCTCGTCGCCAACCTTTTGTGCGTCTACCTGCTTTCCCTTGTAATGCAAAGCCACACTATGAGGAACCACTCTTAGGTTGGGCAAGCGCGCCAGGCTGTTGCTGACGCTCTCGGTGATTCCATCAGAAATGTAGTCTGCATCGGCATTGTTGCTATGATTCTCCAGCGGCAGAACAGCGATGGAATTGATTGGGCCGGTCTTGGACCGCTTCCAATAAATGCCGGTTGCGATCAATGCGATCAACAGCAGAGCGGCGGCAACCGCCAAGGCAATCGTGCGCCGCCGACCGCGAGGAATGATCGTGTCTCCAATCGAGGCCCCTTCGAGCGCCTGGCGAAGATCGGTTGCCGACTGAAAGCGCCCACTCGGAGATTTGGCCAGGCACTTTCTCACGATAGCCTGGACCGCGGGCGGCGCTGTGAGCGGTTCCGGTTCCTTGTAGATGACGGCGCCGATAATCGCCGCTGCCGACCCTCCACCGAATGCGCGCTCTCCAGAAAGCATCTCGTGAAGCACGGTCCCAAAGGAGAAGATGTCGGACCGCGCATCTGCCGGCTTGCCCTCGGCCTGCTCTGGCGACATATACGACGGCGTGCCCAGGATGATGCCCGCCTGGGTGACGTCCACGGTGGTCCTCGTCTCATCGCCTGGTGGGCTGCTAATGGCCTGTTTTGCCAGCCCAAAATCTAGCAGTTTGACCACTCCACTATGGGTCACCAGGATGTTCGCCGGCTTCAGGTCACGATGGACAATCCCCTTGGCGTGCGCAGCTTCGAGCGCGGCGGCCATTTGCGTACCCAGCAGCAGCGCCGCGGTCGACGGCAGCGCCTTCGGTTGTTCTGAGGAGACAATCGGCGCCCCCTCAATTAACTCCATGACCAGATAATTGGGGCCAATATCGTAAATCTGGCAGATGTTGGGATGATTCAGCGCGGCAATGGCTTGGGCTTCCCGCTCGAAACGCTCGCTGAACTGGGCGTCGGAGAATTTGATCGCGACATCGCGATTCAAACGCGTATCCCGGGCTCGATACACCTCTCCCATCCCACCCGCGCCAAGGAACGTTAGGATTTCGTAGGGGCCGAGTTTATCACCGGGAGAAAGCGGCATAAGGGAACAGCGCTCAGTGTAGCCCATCGGAGCACGCAGCTCGCGAAATGGACTTAGCGCCAATCGTCAATTACGTAGGCATCCGCGCGATTGAACCCCTCGCCATGCGGGCGCTGCATGGCGACGCCCAACAAGGCCACTCGATATCCGCGGGAGCGCATGCGCCGGTAGGCATCTTCGCGGGCCAGGTTTACACCGGCTTCGATCGTCACGAGCCGCGAAGACGCAAACCCTTCGCAAGCAGCCAGCAGCCGATCGAAACGTTCCCCCGCCCCCGAACCGCCGCGGGCCGCTGCAAACTTGATGTAACAGGTCTTCTGGCCGCCTTCCGATCCAGGTCCGTTCTGACAGACCGCGAAGCCGTCGAGTACATTGCCCGTATATCGCAAGACAGCGTCCCCGATCCGCTGCGCCAACAGGGCGCGGATTTCCCCGGTGAGATCGAGCCCATTATCTATTTTGTGGGTGAGCCTGGCGCACGCCTGGATAGCTTCCTCTCGCTGGCTCTTATTAAAGGACGACAACAACGTTGGCGCTTCTGTACCTTTAGGCTCGGATGGGCCGGTCATAATGGCGGTGAGATAGCGTGGCCAGTAGCCGAACTTCTGGTACAGGGCCATGTGCTTGGCGCTATTGGAGAAGGTGTAGAGCCCGGTGTGCCGCACACCCCATCGCTCGAAAATTGCCATCGTGGCCTCCAGCAGCCGCTGGGCCACGCCGCGCTCCCAATACTCCGGCAGCACCGTCAGGGGGCCGAAGAATCCGAAGGATCCCCAGCGGGTGAGGACGTTCGAGCCGACCAGGCGGCCGGCATCACGAGCGGCTAGCACCTTCACATGGCCTGAGCGCCAGCGCGGCGTCAGGAGATCGCGATCGCCCATGAATTCGAGCGGATTGGGTAATCCCAGAAACGTCCCAAATGCCAGCCGGAGGATCCGGCCCGCCTCTTCGATTTCGTCCTTTTTGAGTAGACCGACACGCATCTGCGGATTAGCCGGCATCGCCCTCGGCCTCCGGTTTGTTATCTTTCCCGTACCTGGTACTTTTCAGTTATTGTTTATAGTCCAATTATGAGTCATCGTGTATCTCACTAAGACTTGAGAACGGCTAGGAAGATGACGATCCCACCACAGCGGCTTTTGCTTCCCATCGTGAGCTTGGCGATGGCTGCTTCCGCGGCCGCGCAAATCCTGCCCGCGGCCACTCCGGTGCAGTTTTCCGCTGCCACCACGGTCTCGCTCACTCCGCAAAGCTTCTCCTGGCAGATTCCCCCGCCGCCGGATGGCGCACAAGTGTTACTCAATTTTAAGGACAGCGACATCAAGTTCAGCCTGCCGGCGATGATGGAAACGCTTCGCGACCATCGCCATGAAGGCTGGGTGATGGCTGCCTATCCCGATCCCAACACCGGCCGGCCGCTCATTGGAGCGGGGTTCAGCCTGGACGTGCCGGCAACTCCGCACCCTCAGCGCGACCCTCTCAATCCGCATCCTTTTGTTGAGCCTTCATCGGCGGATCTTTGGCAGGCCGCCGGTCTGGCTCCGGAACGGTTGCAGCAGATCCTCGCTCAGTTTGACCACAACGTGGAGGCGTGGTCGCCGAAAACCTATCGCAGAAGGATCATTCACCACACGCTCACACCGCAGCTAACCGAAGAAGAGGCCACGAGACTGCTGCGCGTCTCTGCCCTGCAAGCCATCTACAACGCCCGGGCTTATTGCCGAGGTTTCGACCGCCTGACCGGCTCGCAGCAAATGGCGTTGAGCCAATTGGTCTTCCAGATGGGCACAAACCTCGAGCAGTTCGTTCAATTTCTCGATGCTCTCAACGATGACGGCAATGCCCGCGAGCTCGCCCAGCTCGACGGCTACATGGAAACCTACGGAGAGCACTGGAAAACCGTGCAGGGCACGCTGATCGACAGCCAATGGGCCCGCCGTTACAGCAGTCGCGCCACCAGCGTCATCGCCATGTTTGACCCCGTATACAACCTGGGACCCAACGTAGCTGAAGAGCGAATCGAGGCTACCCTTCGTCCTCCCGCACCGCCGAGGCCGAGGGCCAGAAGCCACTCCACTGCCACGCTCCGGGCTGCCAGCTACACCAAGCGGTCCAGCCGGACACACGGCAAAAAAGTACACAGCTCCCAGACCAGGCGGAAGCTGACCTAGTGGCCCGGAGGGCCGACCGCTAAACGTGCCCAGCCCGGAAGAATCTGTGGGAGAACGCGACAGACAAACTCAGTCCCGGGCTGGCAGTCATTAGGAACGTAGCGTAGCCGGACCTGCAGTTCTCTCCACCGCATCCAAATCCTACGAAGCTTCCGCCCTCAGTTGAGGTGATCATCCCCTCATGGCAAACTAAACCCAGGAGAATTGGCATGCAGCGAGTCAAGCTCGGTAAGTCTGATTTGGAAGTCCCGGTGCTTTGCCTGGGCGGCAACGTGTACGGATGGACTCTGCCAGAGGCCGATTCCCTTCGTCAATTGGACGCGGCGCTCGAGGCCGGGCTGAACTTTATCGATACCGCGGATGTGTACTCGCGCTGGATGCCGGGCCATACAGGCGGCGAGTCGGAAGCGATTCTCGGCAAGTGGCTGGCGAAGGGCAACAAACGTAGCAATGTGATCCTGGCCACCAAGCTCGGCCTGGAGATGGGCGAGGGCAAAAAAGGTCTGAGTGCCGCCTACATCGAGCAGGCAGTCGAGGCCTCACTGCGTCGCCTGCAAACCGACTACATCGATCTCTACCAGGCGCACCGCGACGACCCGGATACGCCGCTTGAAGAAACGCTGGCGCGCCTTCGACAAGCTGGTGCGGCAGGGCAAAGTACGGCACATCGGCGCTTCGAACTACACCGGCCCGCGCCTGGCAGAAGCACTGCGGGTTAGCAAAGACAACGGCCTGGTGAGTTATGTTTCGCTGCAACCCCTTTATAACCTGGCCTCGCGCGAAGACTTCGAGACCAACCTTCTGCCCGTAGTGCAGGAGCATACCCTGGGCGTAATTCCCTACTACTCCCTGGCGGCGGGCTTTCTCACCGGCAAGTATCGCAGCAAGAAAGATGCCGAAGGAAAAGCGCGCGGCGGAAGCGTAAGCAAATTTCTCAACGACTGGGGATGGAATCTTCTCCACGCGCTGGACGAGGTTGCCGAGGCGCACCACTCGACCCCGGCCCGGGTCGCGCTGGCGTGGCTCATGGTGCAACCCGGCATCACCGCTCCCATCGCCAGCGCCACCAACGACCGGCATCTCACCGACCTGATCGAGGCGACGCGCTTGAAACTCGATCATGCATCGATCGAGAAGCTAAACGCGGTAAGTACCCCCGCGGCGCCTGCAAAGGCTTAGCAGGCACGGAAAGGTGCCCCGATACAAACAGAGTTTCCCTGCAGCCTGGAGCCGCAGGGAATAATCTTTGTATCGGAAATTCACCTCATGTAAGCTCCAGGTACCTCGTGTCCAGCGCCGCCACGATCGACCCTTCCATCCCGCCTGTGCCCAAACCCGCCAGCGGAGCGCTCCAGATTGCGGCCGCCACCATCGGCAATGCGCTGGAGTGGTTTGACATCCTCATCTACGGCTACTTCGCGACCACCATCGCCGCCGTCTTCTTTCCCAACTCCAACCCGGTGGTCTCGCTGCTGCTCGCTTTTGGATCGTTTGGCTTGTCTTACTTGGCCCGTCCGCTGGGAGCGGTTCTTCTGGGCGCTTATGCTGACCGCGCCGGCCGCAAAACCGCGCTCGCTCTCTCCATCCGGCTGATGGTCATCGGCACGGCCGTCATGGCCGTCATGCCTTCCTATGCGGCCATCGGGCTGATCGCACCCATTGGGATTTTCACCGCCCGCTTGCTGCAAGGCTTCGCCGTGGCTGGAGAGTTCGGCAGCTCCACCGCATTCATGGTTGAGCATTCCGCCCGCCGCAAAGCCTTCTTTTCCAGTTGGCAGTTCACCGGGCAGCACATCGCGAAATTGCTCGCAGCGCTCTTCGGCTTCGGCCTCAGCGCCACGCTGAGCATGCCTCAGTTGCATAGCTGGGGGTGGCGCGTTCCCTTCTTCTTTGGCTTGCTGGTCGGGCCGGTCGGCATGTATATCCGGCGCAAGGTGGACGAGACCCCTGAGTTCCTCAACACCACCCACACCCGCACTCCCATCCGCGAGACCTTCGCTACCGAGAAGACGGGGCTAGTGCTGGGGGCCGGCTTGGTGGCCGTTGGCACTGCCAGCACCTATTTCTCCCTCTACATTCCCACCTATGCGACCACGAGGCTGCACATGCCGCCCACCGTGGGATACCTGGTGAGCATTGTGCTTGCATTGGTGTCCATTGCGCTGATCCCGATGGCGTCCCAAGTCGCGGACCGAATCGGCTGTGCACGTATCATGCTTCCCGCAGCCATCCTTATGCTGCTCTCCTTCTACCCTGAATTTTTTCTGATCACGCGCCACCCAAACCTGTCCACCCTGCTTCCCGGTCCTTATTTGGGATTGCGTTCTGCAGGTCGCCTATGTCTCGGCTCTACCGGCGGTGATGGCAACCATCTTTCCGCCGCGGACACGAGTCACCGGGCTTTCTCTCAGCTATAACCTGGGGGTCACCATCTTCGGCGGCTTCTCTCCTGTTATCTTCACCTGGCTCACTGAGCTGACCCACGACAATACCGCGCCCAGCTTCTATTTGATGGCCATGGCTGTGCTGAGCATCGCTGCGGTGATCACGGTGAAGCGTCGCGACGGAATCTACGGCAACGCGAAGGCAAGCACATAGTCACCCTGCTTGGTGCCCAGCTTGCCGTGGCCGCCGACCGCAATCACGACGTACTGCTTGCCCTTATAAACGTAGGTCATCGGAGTGGCCTGGCCACCGGCCGGGAGCTGATAACTCCATAGCTCCTTGCCGTTGTCGCTATCAAAGGCGTGCAGGTAAAGATCCATCCCGGCAGAGGTGAAAACCAGGCCGCCAGCGGTGATGATGGGACCCCCAAGATTGATGGATCCGGTCTGCTGTCCGGGAATCAGCGTGCCCAGCGGAACATCCCACACCTGCTTGCCGGTAAAGAGATCCACGGCTTCGGTGGTCCCCCACGGCGGCCTGTTGCACGGCATTTTGCTTGGTGAGAAGAGGAAGGTGCGATAGAGCCCGTAGGGGGCGCCCTTCTGATCTCCGAATTCGCCATAGATACGATTGTCCTGCTGCTGGTGGTACTCAGCGTCGAGCTTGTCGCGCGGAATCAGCTTCACCCAGGCGATGAGGCGATTGGTGTTGGCGACCATGATGTGGCGCACTGGATCGTAGGCCGCACTGCCCCAGTTCACCCCGCCCACGTTGCCCGGAAATGCAATCGTCCCCTGGAAGCTTGGAGGCGTGAACATGCCGTCCCAGCGCGAAGCTTTGATCTTATTTCGGCACCACGCAACATCCGCGGGAGTCGGACCCCATGCGTCATCCGGAGAATTTTTTTCCGGCACTAGGGAGATGGTCGAGAACGGCTGCGTGGGCCAACTTACTTCGCCTGGGATATCGCTCTGTGGAACCGGCCGCTCCTCTACCGGAAGCAATGGAACGCCGGTGAGCCGGTTGAGCACGAAGACATGGCCCATTTTCGTATTGATGGCGACTGCCGGCGTGCCGTCTTTCCAGGTGAAGAGCGTGGGCTGCGAAGCTACGTCATAATCCCACAGGTCGTGGTGAACGACCTGGAAGCCCCACACGAACTTGCCCGAGGACGCGCGTAACGCCACCACCGAATTAGCCCACTTATCGTCACCTTTGCGGATACCGCCGTAGTAGTCCGGAGCAGAACTGCCGGTGGGAACGAAGACCAGGTCCTCTGCCGGGTCGACCGAGAGCGTCGACCATGCGTTACCCGCACCGGTGCGAGGCTTGGTATTTTCAGCCCAGGGAGTGGGATCCCAGGTCCACCGTAGCGCGCCGCTTCGCGCGTCGAAGGCGCGAACGATGCCCCGCCCCGTATCCACCTTCCAGTTGTCTGCAATCGAGGAGCCGGTGATCACCAGGCCGTCAACGATCGCGGGAGCGGACGTGACCTGGTAGCCGCCGGTCCACTCCGTCGCCGTAGCTGCGCCAACGGTAAGATTCACTTCGCCCTTGTCGCCAAAATCAAGGCAAGGTTTCCCCGTCTTGCCGTCGAGGGCGATGAGCCGTCCATCTAAAGTGCCCATGAAGATGCGCAAACGGCAGGCCTGACCGGGCTTACGATCAGGGTCCTCCCACGCGGAGACTCCTCTGGAGGAAACCTCGGAATAATTTTTGGACAGGTCTACATGGGCGTCGTACTCCCACAGCCGTTCGCCACTTTGCGGATTGAGAGCGATGACGTCGTTGTAGGGGGTGCTGAGGAACAGCCGGTTCCCTACCAGGATGGGCGTCGCTTCAAAAGCCGCCTTTCTAACCAGCGCGGTTTTCTCCTCCAGGGCTCCCGTGCGGTAGGTCCAAACCGGCTTGCAGGCGTGCGACGTTGCTGCGGTCGATTTGCCGCGCGGCGGAGTAGCGCGTGCCGCCACCATCGTTGCCGTAATTCGGCCAGCCCGCCTGCGCCCAACCCGATAGGGCGATTCCCAATAGAAGCAACGCAAGCGTTCTTCTCATGTCTGCTTTCATACGCGGGAAGGAAACATTAAGTTCCGCATCAGCTTTTCCTCCGATACTCGTTCTCTAACAATGACATCAGGACCAGGGAATGGTAGGTCCCATCGCGATAGATCGCCTCCCGCATGATGCCCTCTATCTGGAAGCCAAAGGTCTCATACACATGGCGGGCGCGATCATTGGTTACGAATACGTCTAGAACGAGCCGATGGGCCCTGTACTCGCCAAATGTGCGCTCGGCTACTTCTCTCAGAAGCTTTCTACCCAAGCCCTGATTGGGAACTCCGACCACCAGGCGTTTGAGTTCCACCGCTCTGTGTTCCGAGCCGAGCCCCTGGAGAATTGCGAAGGCAGCAATCTGTCCTTGCAGGTCTTCTGCCGCGATGTAGACCACACCCGGATCGGCAAGCATTCTCAGGTGCTGCTCCTCCGGCCACGAACCGACCATCGTGCGGAACTCCGGAAGCCTCTCCAGCGCGCATATCTGTGAAATGTCTGCAGCGGTCGCGTCTCTGAACCTCATCCAAAAAGATTACTCCGGGCTCTTTCCGGCCCGACACCCAGGGGCACTCGTCCCGTTCGGTTTGCTATCTTGACAACGTGAACCGCGAGCAACTTCTATCGCAGCTCGAGAACATTGTTCTAACCTCGACCGATCGTCAGGCTTCCCTCGAGGAAGTTGCCGCGCTGATACGGAGTTCGGGAAACTATCGCTGGGTAGGCCTATATGACGTAGATCATGCGGCTGGGGTCGTTAGAAACGTTGCCTGGAGCGGTCCCGGCGCACCGGAACATCCCACCTTCCCGCTTACCCAAGGGCTCACCAGCGCAGCCGTCGCCCAGAGGCAGATCGTGAATGTTGGTGACGTCTCCACCGATCCCCGCTATTTGACTGCGTTTGGTACCACCCGCTCCGAAATGATCGTTCCCATCTTTGACCAAGCCGGAGAGCGGGTCCACGGGACCATCGATGTCGAGAGTGAGGAGCCCCATGCCTTCACCCGGGACGTCGAGGCTCTGCTTGAGGCCTGTTCCGACGCGATTTGGCCCCTTTGGGACCCTCCGCATTAAGATGCCAAGAGAGGCGTTCTCCGTGCATCCAGCTACTTTGCCCCCAACAACCAGGGAACAAGACAGGTTTTCTCCGTCACTGGTCCGCGCCGTGGCCAATGCAGCCATGGGCCGCGAAGATGTTTTGCCATTCTGGTTTGGCGAATCCGATCAACCCACGCCATCCTTTATTCGCGAGGCAGCGATCGAGTCTCTGCGTGACGGGGAAACCTTCTATGCGGAAAATCTCGGCCGGCCGTTTCTGCGTGAAGCCCTCTCCACTTACCTGACAGATCTTCATCATCGCGCTATTGGTAAAGACCGGATCGCAGTAACGGCATCTGGCAATTCGGCGCTGATGGTAGCCAGCCAACTGCTGCTCACGCCGGGCGATCGCGTGGTTACGGTTACGCCGCTCTGGCCCAACGCGGTTGAGATACCGAAGATCATGGGAGGCCAGGTCACCCGCCTCTCCCTCGAAGTGCGGGACGGCCGTTGGGCACTGCCGTTGGAGAAACTACTGCAGGCTCTGACCGCGGATACGCGGATGCTGGTACTCAATTCGCCCAACAATCCCACCGGCTGGACGATTCAGCGCGCAGAGCAACACGCTATCCTCGAACACTGCCGCCGCCATGGGATTTGGATTCTCGCCGACGACGTTTATGAGCGCCTGATCTTCAGCGATGGAATGCGATCGGCTCCCTCGTTTCTCACCATGACCGATGAGCGCGACCGGTTAATCGTTGTCAACAGCTTCTCCAAAGCCTGGACCATGACAGGGTTTCGAGTGGGCTGGATGGTCGCGCCGCCCGAGGTTTTACCTGACATCGCGTCGCTGCTCGAGTACAACGTCTCCTGCGTATCCGATTTTTCTCAGCGAGCGGGCGTTATCGCGCTCCAGCAGGGTGAACCCTACGTTCAGAAAATGCGCGCTGAGTTAGCCCAGACAAAAAATAAATTGATCACCGCTCTGCGCCCACTTCCCCGCCTGGAGGTCCCTGAGGCCGATGGCGCCATGTATCTCTTTCTTCGCGTGAACGGAGAAGAAGATTCGCTGCGCCTGGCCATGCGATTGATCGAAGAAGTGGGCCTGGGCCTCGCACCGGGCAGGGCCTTCGGACCCGAAGGAGAAGGCTGGTTGCGCTGGTGCTACGCCGCGAGATTGGAAAAAGAACGAATCCGGCATAGAACGCCTCTCGCGATTCCTATCCAGGTAAACTTCCACAGGAGAGAAACCATTGCACACCATCAAAGTTCTAGCCTTGGGTTTCGTCCTGTTGGGCGCCTTCGTGTTGATCGGGCGCGGGTTGGGGAATGGATCGAGAGCCGCGCTTTACTTCCTGCCCCTTTGGCTTGCAGCCGCCGCCATCAATCTTTGGTTTGGAGTCACCAAAGCTGGCTACTCGGTTAAAGACGAGGCGCCGATTTTTCTGCTGATCTTCGCCATTCCCGCAGCGGCCGCTCTTCTAGCCTGGTGGAAGCTTCCCGCACGATAGAGCTAAGCACCTCGTCCCTTGGCTGCGTTTTCTTCCAGGGCAAGGTACTGGTGAATAAACGCAATTGCCATGCTACCCTCGCCCACGCCGCTGGAGACGCGTTTGATGGAACCATGCCGCACGTCGCCGGCGCAGAAAACGCCGGGGAGGTTTGTCTCCAAGGGAAATGCCTCGCGCTTGCCTCTCCATGTCTTGAGATCGCGGCCGGTGCAGATGTACCCCGCGGCATCCCGCTCCAGTTCGGCTGGAAGCCAGGTAGTGTTTGCGTCGGCGCCGATCATGACAAATAGGCCATCCGCTTCGTAAGTGACAGACTTCTCTTTCCCCGCGGGGGGCCGCACGCGGCACACGATTCGCTGCAGATGTTCGTCGCCCTCCACCGCGACGACCTCGGTAAAAGCAACTACCTCAATATTTGCCTTCGACGCGATTTCTCCGATCAGGTACTGCGACATGGTCAACTTGAGTCCTTCGCCGCGCACCAACACTTTCACCTCCGTGGCATAACTGGAGAAAAACATCGCTGCCTGGCCGGCGGAGTTTCCGCCGCCCACGATGAAGACATTTTTGCCGTTCACGTTGTCTGCCTCGGCGCGCGAAGCTCCATAGACCACACCGCGGCCCAGCAAACGATCTGCTCCATCCACCTTGAGCCGGCGCCACTCGACGCCGGTAGCCAGGAGCACCGCGCGCGCGGTCACAGCGTGGTCGCCATCGAGCACCAGCGAATAGCCGCCATCGATCGGGCTCATCTTTTCAATGCAGCGGGTCATCGCGATCTCCGCACCAAAGCGGATTGCCTGCTTGAGCGCGCGTCCCGTCAAATCCTCACCCGAGACACCCTCAGGAAAGCCAAGATAGTTCTCGATGCGCGATGATGTTCCTGCCTGTCCACCAGCCGCTGAGCGCTCGACCATCAAGACCTTGAGTCCTTCCGAAGCCCCGTAGACCCCGGCGGCCATGCCCGCTGGGCCTGCTCCGGCAATGACCACGTCATAGCGGTCGCGGGCCGGTCGGGTCTGTATCTGCAGCGCGTCCGCGACTTCCCGAATGCTCGGTGGATGCATGAAGACCTGCCCATCGATCACTATCACCGGGCAACCGGAGTCCGGGGGAACGCCGGCGGGAACGCGCTCCGGCTCGCGTTCGCGATCTACCCACTCGTAGGGGATCCGATTTGCGGAGAGAAATGCGCGAATATCCCGGCAGTCGCTATCGGATTGAGTGCCCAGGATGAGCACGCGGGAGGATGGAACCGTCGCTGCATATTTCTGCGCTCGCCTGAGCCGGTCGCTCATGGTTTGCAGGATCATCGCGCCGGCTTCCTTTGAGTCACGGATGAGATCCTGGAACTGTTGCCGATCGAAGCGCGCGATGCGGCAGGGCACCTCCGCGCGCAGCGAGACCAGGGACTGGGTGCCAAGCAGCATCGACATTTCGCCGAAGAAATCGCCAACCTGGTATTCGTATTCGTACAAATCTTGCTGGCGCCCAAGAACGTCCTTCGCCATCTGCAGCTTGCCCTCGAAGAGCACGAAGAACCACGGCGGCTCGCCTTCGCGAATCAGCCAGTCCCCCGCGCAAAGCCGTACATCGGCTGCTTTCGCCGCGTAACGGCTGCGTTCCGTCTCGTCGAGACAGCTGAATATCTTGATCCGATTGAGCTCGTCGCTAGTAAACATCGAACAATTCTCCCATCTCACGCAGTTGCGCGCACTACCCCTTAGTTTCGAGCGAAGATCTTCCACCGGGAGCGGGCCTTAGTGTTTCTTGACGAGGGACGGGTGCGCTACGGATTGCCTACGATTTATCCAGATGCAATGGAGGCAGCGTACCTCAGCGCCTAAGGGCCATCCGGTTTTGTGCACAGAGGTCCGGGCCAAACAGGCTGCAGAAAAATACGCTTAACGAAGGGCACGGGTTTAGCCGTGCCGCAATGGTATGCGATCGGAGAGGGCTTTAGCCTCTGAGGTACGGTTTTCCAACGATTCGGGGCGAATTTCTTGTGACCACTGTACTTCAGTGCATTTCAGGTTCCCTTTTCACCCACCCAACCTCAGGCCGGATTTACTTCCAACTCCGGCTGGCTATGGCCGCTGGTGGTAGCTCCCGCATCCGGCGGTAGGCTAAGGCTGTCAACGACGGGGCCAAGCGACACGATCGCCATGATGAGGAAGGCGTAGTGGAAGTCGCGCAGTTGCGGAGCAGCGGCCGTGTGCCCATGTGCGTGGGCCACCAGGCGCAGGGTAATCGCGCCGATGGCAACCCCCATTCCCATGCTGAGCTGCATAATCGCACTGAGAAAGCCGTTGGCCCGGCTCATTTTGCTGGGCGGAATTTCGCTATAGGCAAGCGTGGTCAAGCAGGTGAACTCCAACGACCGAAGCGACCCGTGGAAGAAAAGCATAAAGGCTATCAGGCTCGGAGGCGTAGCCGGGCTAAAAGTCGCGCAAAGGGCCATCGATAACGAGGTAAAGATTCCATTCACGATCAGAAGCCGGCGGAAGCCAAAGCGGCGAAGCAATTGAATGACAAATGCCTTCATGCTCAGGTCTCCGGCAAAAAGCGCCAGCAGGTAGAGCCCCGACTGAAAGGCATTCAAGCCGAAAGCGATTTGAAACATGAGCGGCAGGAGAAACGGCAGCACAGAAACAGCGATGCGAAAGGCGCTCGCTCCAAAAACCGAAAGCGAGTACGTCTTGAGCTTCATCGACTCCAGATCAATCAGCGATGTTGCTGGATTGCGCCGCGCCACAAGGATGGCGGCCACGCCGCTGAGTATGCTGAGCACCAGCACCAGCGCGGACAGCTGCCACGCGGCGCCCTCTCCTCCCAGCGTCTCCATCGCGTAAACCGCCCCAGCCGAAGCAAAGCCTGCAAGAACGAAAGTCATCCAGTCGAAGCCATGCTTCTCGCCCATGCGAACGTTCTCCACCCAGAGCAGCGTCAGAATCAACGCAACGATGCCTAAAGGAAGGTTCAGGAAAAAGATCCAGTGCCAGCTGGCATAGGTGGTGATAAAGCCACCCAAGGGAGGGCCCACCACCAGGGCCGTGAGACCGGGCCAGGTGATGTAAGTGATGGCCTCCGCCAGTTTGTCTTTGGGTGTCGAGCGCAGCACAATGAGCCGGCCGACCGGCACCATCATGGCTCCGCCAATACCCTGCGCGATGCGCATGAGAGTGAACTGGGTGAGCGTATGAGATGCGCCGCAAAGCAAGGAAGAGAGAGTGAAGATGGCGATGGCCGCGGCAAAAACAGAACGGGAGCCAAACCGGTCGGCGACCCATCCACTGATGGGGATAAAAACGGCCAGCGTGAGCAGGTAGGCCGTCATGCCGATGTTCAGGTGAACGGCGCTTACGCGAAAGCTGCGTGCCATTTGCGGCAGCGCGGTGGCGATGATGGTGCCGTCCAGATTCTCCATGAAGAAGGCGCCGGCAATGAGCGTCGTGACGTATAGCGGCGAGCGTGTCTTCTTCATCTTTCCGGTTTTACAAAAGGAGCGAGCATCCGCCCCGCCGGGAGCGGTGTCGTTGCTGCTGCAGCCCGGTCAGGACCTTGGAGTTTCTATTCCGTTCAGACCGGCTCTGCGCTCGAATGCCTGGATCAGAGAACCCAGGCTGCGCTCGGTACCGATCTCCGAACGGATCTCTTCCGCAATCGGCATGGGCGCAGGCTGCACACTCCGCTCTTGTACCTTGCGTGCTTCATCGGCGGACACAACAACCGGTCCGGCGGGCACGAACCCGCTCAGTGCGGCAGGCGACTTGCCAATCTTGTCCGTCTGCAGTTGGCGCCTTTCCATTCGGCGTCGGGGAGGAACAACCCGTACCTGCGGTTCCGGAGTTGGCTGCTGCGGAGGTGGAGGCGGCGCCACCGCTCGGGTTTGCGGAGGAGTTGCAGCGGGAGCCGCTGCTGCGGCCGGCTTGCGAATCTTCCCGGTGACTTTAGTCTTCGCCTTCGGCGCCGAAATACTCTTGAAGTTGCTTAGCGGAGCTGCAAGAATATCCCGGGCGCGTAGGAGGAGGTTAATTTCTGCATCAAGTTGAGCGATTATTTCTGTACGTGTCATGCAGAATCATTCTATCGCTCTCCGCAATCTTCTGCTGACCAGTTAGCCTGTGGAATTGATTTCGGGTAATACCCAATTGCAAGAATCGCAATCCCGCGCGTGCTGCCGGCGCGCGAGAGAGAAGCTATGCCGGCATTCTGCTCAGCCAACTGATGAATTCCGCCCACGACCACAAATCTTTACAAAACCTTGACCACCACCACCGTTAAATCATCTGCCTGTGGCTTATCTCCGGCAAACGTGAAAACGGCATCTGAGATCTGGGTGACCAGTGCCGACGCCGGTTCTGTCTCTTTGCTGCGGACGACTTCTTCCAACCGGCTGATCGAAAACTCGTCGCCGGCCTCATTCTCCTGTTCGGTGACGCCGTCGGTAAAAAGGGTGAGGATGTCGCCTTGATCGAGCGTTAACAAAGTATTTGAGAACTGTGCCTGCGGCAAAATCCCCAGGATTGGCCCTCCTGCATCGAGCAACAGCGATTCGCCGGTTTTTGGGCGAACCAGGAGCGGTGGATTATGGCCTCCATTGGCGTACTCCAGGGTCCTCTTGCTCTGGTCGAAGCGTGCATAGAACATGGTCACGAAGGTCGCCGCATTCGTAATTTGCCTGAACACTCCATCCAGGTCCTTGATGATTGCCGCCGGCCCGTCTAGTTCCCGGGCACGCAACCGCAAGGCCACAGCGAGCGACGGCATCAGAAGTGATGCCGCAGCTCCGTGGCCGGAGACGTCGGCAATCACCACGTCCACCACCTCGTCGGAGATCTTGAAAAAATCGTAATAATCGCCGCCCAACAGTTGCGCGGGCTGCATGGCCGCTGCGAGTTCAAGACTGGAACACACCAGAGGTTTCGGCAATACCCGCCGCTGCACTTGAGAAGCCAGGACCAGATCGTGCTCGTACTCATCGCGCTGTCGCCGTACCTCCGCCACCAGGCGGGCACGATGCCTGGCGATCAGCGTGACCAGAAAACCCACGATCAGAAAACCAGCCAGTGCGATCGCACCACGAACAGCCCTGACCTCAACTGAATCCGGCGTGCCCGCGAAGATGTCCTGCAGAATCGTGCAGGCGACAGCTAAGGCAATGGTGAGCGGTAGCGGGTTGATCAGCCCGCTCAAGGCAATTGGCAGTACATAAAGGTAACCAAGCGAAATATTGGGTACAACCATCCAGTCCGTATAGGCAACTGCGGCAATGGCTAAAAAAACCAGGAAGTTCAGCGATCCCGTGATCCAGTTCTCTTCCGTTTCGACAGGCCGCTTGCCGTCGCTCTTTCTCATCGTGATCTCCTTCGCAGCGCAACAAATCTGTGCGCGCCCATCCTCGCCGGTTTTTTCGCCAGGCACGGGCTACCGCTCATCCCAGATACACACTGTGGACGTGTCCCATGCTGAGCCCGACGGGCAGCTTCGAGCATGGCTATTTCTTACCCTACGGGTTGATAGTTTGCGGACCGCGCGTGTGAGGAGTCAACTTACGGACCAGGAATTCCTGAAAGAGATTGCCAACCGCCGAGCCGCCGATTCCGATAAATGTATTTTCAAAAGTCAGCCACGCTCCATTGCGGCTGCTCGCCGGATAGTAGAGATTCGATATGCCGCCGGCCGCCAGGCTGCCCAGGATGCCTGAATAATCCGGTTGCCAGTGACCATTGTCCCCCTTGCAGATGACCGCATTGGCTATCGCGTAGAAAATCCTCGACCGCGTGCTTCCGGTTCCTTTGTAGAAATACCGTGGATCCTGTTTGAGGATCGAGGGCAAAATAGCTCCTCCGACCATCGTGCCGATAAAGCTGTCGGCATAGGAGGCACCGTAGCGCTTGGCGTAGCCTTGCGCGCCCTGCCCATAACCGCTGAATGTGTTCTCTGCCTGCTGCACTCCGGCAAATCCCCCGGCAGCCGCAAAGGAGACTGGGTCCACACTGGTCTTCCAGGCAAGTTCGAACTTCTGCTTTGGCCGCAAAGGCAATGTGTCTTGTTGATAGGTGACATAGAAATTGGGAATCACGCCCAGGACACGCTGCGTCTCTTCGATCTTGACTTGCTCTTCCGCCAACTCGTAATTCGTGACGCTGACCCGCACCTCCGTGGTGGCGGCAGCAATGGCTAACGAGATCGACCCCACCTCCAGCGCTTCCCCGGGATGAAGAACTCCCGCCACGTCCTGGTCCGCAAAACTCACTGCGCTGATGGTGAGTCGAAAGGGACCCGCGGGGACCCCGGCAAAAGCAAAGTGCCCGTCCTTGTCTGACTCTGCTTCCCGCTCCTTGATATGCCCTTCGCGCTCAAGTCTGATCCGGGCGGAGAAAACAAAATTCCCATTCTGGTCCACCACGGTTCCGCCGATGGTGCCCAACGAGTCACCAGGGTTCTGACTGGCCGCGTCCTGCGCAGCAGAAATCCCCATGCTTGGCGCGTCAGGCAAGTGAGTCGCGTCAGGCAAGGGAGTATGGACGCGTTCGACCTGCTGCGCTTGCGCCAGAAGAGGAATGCAGCAGAAAAGGAGACAGAGCGTGTGCCGGCGGGGTCCTCGCAGGGCACAGAACGGCAACCGGCGCCATGAGAGTCCGTTGCGCGGGGTCCATAAAGCAAAAAACGCGCTCTGCACCATCTATCTGCAGGATAGAGTGTCGCGGCTCATTCCCAAAAAACTCTTGGTGGGAGTGAGTTAGCGGATCTGGTGCTCTGCGCTGCGAAAACAATGGAAACGCGGCATTCCTTGCAGGAACGCCGCGCCGTATCACTCGAACTGTGTAGACGAAACTAGTGATGCTTGCCGAAAAAGTGGTGCCCGCCTCCGCCACCGGAGTGTCCACCGCCGGAGTGGCCGCCACCAAAGCTCTTGCC
This sequence comes from uncultured Acidobacteriaceae bacterium, assembly GCA_963743365.1. Classification (GTDB taxonomy): domain Bacteria; phylum Acidobacteriota; class Terriglobia; order Terriglobales; family Acidobacteriaceae; genus PALSA-350. The sequence goes on along the minus strand of CAVUQE010000023.1, from coordinate 95,513 downwards.
ACCACCACCAAAGCTTTTCTCCGAATGGCCGCCTCCAAAGGGATGGAAACCTCCACCCGAGTGGGGCGCCTTGAAGGAAGAGCCGGCGAAGCTATTCCCCCCAAAAGCTCCCGGGGAAGAACGCTGCGCAAAATCGTTGCGCTGAAAACTTGTGGCTGCCGGGGCGCGATAAGCTTGCTGCGAACCCCCATAGGATGTACCCGGCCTGCTGCCGTAGAAGCTGGAGCCACCATAAGCAGAACCGTAACCAGGGCGGCCGTACTGCTGCGACGTATTGACCGCCGGCTGCATGTGGTTGTAAGCCTGCTGTACCGGCCTGGCGTAGCCAACTCCGGCCGTCTGGTAGCCGCGGTTGAAGCCTTCAGCTGGCCGGTTGCCTGCATATCCTTGCGACGAGCGGGCGAATCCTTGGCCATAAGCTGAGCTGTAGCCACGATTTTGACCATAGCCACCCCCGCCATAGCCTCTGGCCATCGCCCCGCCTTGGGCAAAATAGCGGCGTCCGCCGTGCGCAAAGCCCCAGTCAGCCACCGTGGTGCTGTGCGTGAAGTAGCTTGATTGATGGAACAACACCGCCTGCGCCAGCCAGCTTAAGCCCCACCCGATAAAGCCAAAGGGGGTGCGGTTGAAGGCTGTCATCAGGATGCCCAATCCAAACGACACGGGCGATGCGCCGAGGCCGACACCTAAGCCCGCGCTTAAGGCTCCTCCGACGAATGACCCGATGGCGCCCAGCAGCGAAAAGCCAGGATAGGGCGAGACAGGTTGTCCGTAGACTGCCCACGGGTTATACGCCGGCACATACACGACCTGCGGATTCGCCGGGGCGACTTCGATGTTGCCCTGGTCATAGCTGACGGTTTCCTGAGGGGTATTTTGCAGGTTGCCGGCCGCCTGCGCGCGCTGGCGCATCACCTGCACCGCCTGCAGAATGTCTTGCGGCTGGTTGAAGTAGGCATTGCCCAGGTCCGTGGTCCAGCGCATGTTCCGATCCATCTCTGCCAGCACCTGGGGAAACGCCGTCAACGCCTTCACGCTTGGGTCCCAGTTCTGGGCGTCGGCTCCGCCTGCAATTTGCTCCTGGGGCGCGTAACCCTGCGCCTGCCGCCAATGATCCGCATCCGCCACCTGGGCCGGGTAAGTGGACGCGGTCAAAACCTGCGCCACCAACGGGTCAGGATAGAGGGCGATCGGCGCCACTAACTGCTCCAGTTGCTGCGCATTCAGAGGCTGCATCTGGGGTTGCGGCTGGCCATAACCCTGCTGCATTTGGCCTTGTCCATAGCCGGAGTAAGCCGGTTGTGGTGCGTACGCTTGCTGCTGGGGGTAAGCTGCTTGTTGTCCGTATGGCTGTTGTTGTGGGTAGTAGGGCTGCTGTTGTCCGTAGGGCTGCTGCTGCGGGTAGCCCTGCTGCCCATAAGGTTGCGGCGGCGGATAGCCTTGCTGCCCGTAACCCGGTTGCGGGTATTGCGGATATTGTGCGCTGTAGGGATAGGCCTGCTGCGCTAACAACTCTACCGGCAGGAGCAACAGGACTAACGACAACGCGATCACGCGTCTAAGCGCCTGCGCGACGCTTTTGGCGCCTCTGGTTGCAGAGGCGCGCAATCCGTGCAGGTTGATTCGGGATTTCACTTCTTCTCTCATGGCCCCACACAATCCGTCGACGGACGGCACCTGATCTTCTATTTCATCAGAGGTTGGAGTTGCGGCCTGCGGCCAAAAAATACATGCGCTTTGCCATCACCCGCCCCCATTTATGATCTGCGGGTGAGACCAGTTATTCATGTTGACCCCAACCGCTTACCTTAGTTCTGCACGGCGCTCAGCAGCAATTCTACAGATGAACCAACGTTTTCAATGCATTGCAGCGAAATCACGGCACCCAATCGAAAGATAGGCTGCTCATCTTGCGATTCGCCCAGGAAATCAGGAATTCCCCGGATTTCCTGTGGAGTTTGGTAGCGTGGCGAAGTTCATGCGGCTTTCCTTAACGAAAGCCGCACACGCGGTCGTATCCAGCGCAGCGTACAGGAAATCCGAGTTCGCGGCCGAAAAGAGAAATCCTTCATAATGGTGGCAGGCAGAAAATGACCAACCTCACCCAGCTCAGCCCCGACGATACCGCCGCCACCGGCCAGCAACTCCAGGCCCGCTACGAAGCCTTCAAAGCCAAGGGCCTCAAGCTCGACCTGACGCGCGGAAAACCGTCTCCCGCCCAACTCGACCTGAGTTCTGCGCTGCTCAATCTTCCTGGGGACCGGGACTACCTTGCCGAGGATGCAATCGATTGCCGAAACTATGGCGGGCTCCAGGGTCTGGCGGAAGTCCGCAGGCTATTTTCCGGATTGGTGGGTGCAGCGCCGGAAGAGATTGTGGCCAGTAACAACTCCAGCCTGGCCCTCATGCATGACGTGATCGTGTACGCGCTCCTTAAAGGAACCTGCGATAGCAACCAACCTTGGTCGAAACAGGGGGAGATTTCCTTTCTGTGCCCCGTTCCCGGCTACGACCGGCATTTCAAAATCTGCCAGGATTACGGCATCCGGATGATCCCGGTGGCGCTCAAGGAAGATGGTCCGGACATGGACGAGGTGGAGCGGCTGGTTGCGCAGGACGCATCCATCAAGGGCATGTGGTGTGTGCCCAAGTACAGCAATCCGACAGGAACCGTGTACGCCGATGCAACTATCGAGCGCCTGGCGGCGATGAAGACCGCGGCGCCCGACTTTCGCCTCTTTTGGGACAATGCTTACGCGGTGCATCACCTGACGAATGAGGCGGTTGAGATCGCCAACATCCTGGATCTGACTGCACGGCACGGAAATGCAAACCGCGCATTTGTCTTTGCTTCGACCTCAAAGATCACGCTTTCCGGATCCGGGCTGGCCCTGTTTGCTGCATCAAAAGACAACGTGAAGTGGTTGCTGGCGAGACTTACTCCGCGCACCATCGGCCCGGACAAGCTCAACCATTTGCGTCACGTTCGCTTTCTCAAGACCCCGGCGGCCATTCCACAATTAATGAGCCGGCACAGAGCCCTGATCGCGCCCAAATTCGAGAAGGTATTGGAAATCTTCGACCAGCAGCTAGCCAATGTACCGGACGTGAGCTGGACCCGGCCCAAGGGCGGCTATTTCATTACCCTCCTGGTAGGAAAAGGCTGTGCCGCGCGCGTCGTCACATTGGCTAAAGAAGCAGGCGTCGTCCTCACTCCCGCCGGAGCAACGCATCCATACGGGAAAGACCCCGACGACCGCGTCATCCGCATCGCCCCCACCTTCCCCGACCTGGCGGAAGTTGGTTACGCCGCGGAAGGCGTCGCTCTCTGCGTTCAACTAGCAGCAGCAGAGAAACTTCAGGCTGCACCAGCTTTAGGCTGAAAGCTGTGTGCCCGATTTCCTAACGAAGGGCGGGTGCCCCACATCTCGCTTGTTTGGGGAACGAGAGGCAGGGGCCCTGCGGGATCAAGTCCCCAATTCAATATCGTCAAACCGGCGCCACTTGTAGAACGCCACTGAGACAACCCAGCTGAGGACAAACAGGCCCACAATAAAATACCCCAGGGTGCCGAAGTTCTCATTCAGCTTGCTCACGGCGCTCCAAAACGTTCCCTTCAAGTGGAACTGTCCCGCCAGCAATCCCAGCGCCTCGATCCCACCAACCACCAAAGCGACCGCCACCGAAACGGAAGTGATCGTCATGTTGTAGTAGAGCTTGCGAATCGGCTTCACGAAGGCCCACCCATACGCGCCTAGCATTAGGATGTTGTCCGTCGTATCGATCAACAACATGCCCGCTGCAAACAGCGTCGGAAATATCAGGATCGACCAGACCGGAAGCCCCTTGGTGGCTTCGCCCGCCGAAATGCCCAGGACCCCAATCTCGGTAGCGGTATCGAACCCCAGACCGAAGAGCACGCCTAGCGGATACATATGCCAACTGCTCCGGATCATGTTGAACATGGGGCGAAACAGGCGGCCCAACAGCCCTCGATTGCCCAACAGCAAATCAAGATCTTCCTCGACGTATGGCTCGCCCGTGCGCACCTTGGTGAACGTTCGGTAGATGGATTGCAGTACAACGATGTTCACCGCCGCAATCCCAAACAGAAAAAAGGTGGACACCAGGGTGCCGACGACTCCCCCGATTTCCCGCACTGCATCCATGCGGTGCTGTAGGGTCAACGCTGTCCAGGCGATTGCAATCGATCCCACCACCACGATGGTGGAATGTCCCAGGGAAAACATGAAGCCGACGCCAACCGGCCGCTTTCCTTCCTGCATCAGCTTGCGGGTGACATTATCGATAGCGGCAATGTGGTCAGCATCCACCGCATGGCGAAGGCCGAAACTGTAGGCCAGAAACGCAGTCCCTAACAAAACCGGAAAATGACGGAACGCGAGCACCGCCCAAAGCCACGCTGCTGCGTTAAACACCAGCAGGAAGCTGTAGATGCCAATCACCTTGCTGCGCATGTCCCCGGCCGCATCGTGGAATAGCCTGCGCAACACCGGCCGCAGCGCGATTATCTTTGTTGGAGTGTCAACGTCAACAGCCATCTGTGCCCCGGTAGCACGAATTCAATAATTGTACTATTCTCGCTGTGGGCCTGGAACTCAACATCTGTTTCGAGCAAAGTCTCGTACTTCTGGTAGCACGATTTTCAGAGAAATCATACCACCGCGATCCTTCGCCATGGTAAACGCCCCGCCGCCGGTACACGGTGCGGCTCTCCTGTCGTGAAGAAAGGCCCATCCATGCCAAAAGCCCCACAAACGGTGCATAGGCTGCTCTCCAGGTTGGTCCCCTCAATCGCCGGCAGGACGATCGCTCTCCTTACCTTGTTTTTTTTCTCATTCCTATCTCTGCACGCGGCGACCGGCGGCAGCATCTCTGGCACGGTACTGGATCCCAGCGGTGCAGTTGTGGCCGGAACTACTCTCAAGTTAGTCAATACAGCCCAGCAGACGATCTATCAAGCCGTCTCCGATAAGCAGGGTCTCTATTCCTTTCCCAACTTGCCCGTGGGTCATTACGATCTCACCATCTCAGCACCGGGATTTTCAACGCAAAGGAAGACCAACCTGACGGTGGATACGGACTCAGCCATCCGGGTGGATGTTGCCCTCGTCATTGGCTCCCAAACGGCTTCCGTGTTGGTCACCAGCGGTGCGGAAGTGCAGGTGGATACCGTCGCCACCCACTTGGGCGAAGTCATTTCCAGCGCGCAGATGACCGCGCTCCCACTCAATGGGAGAAGCTACACCGATCTGTTGGCGATTCAACCGGGAGTGGCGCCGATTTCGACTCTGTTGCCGAGTTCCGTCATCATGGCAGGGGTCACCGGGAGCATCGATCCCTCCGGCGATGAGAATCCCGGCAATCTGTCGATCAATGGCCAACGCGAATCCTCCAACGGATTCATGGTCAACGGCATCGATGTGCAGGAACACATGAACGGCGGTACTTCCATCATTCCCAACCTCGATTCGATGGAGGAGTTCAGAGTCCTGACCAACAACTTCGATCCCGAGTACGGAAACTATAACGGTGGAATGGTCACCGTCGTCACCAAGGCGGGAAGCAACGTACTCCATGGCAACGCCTTCGAGTTCTTCCGCAATACAGCGCTCGATGCCCGCGGGTATTTCGATCCCACCCGGTCCGCATTCAAGCAAAACCAGTTTGGCGGCACAATTGGGGGCCCGATCAAGCGCGACAAGATATTCTTTTTCGTCGACTATCAAGGGACTCGGACCGACCAGGGTATCTCCACTGGCGATATCTCGGTGCCCACCATCGCCCAACGGGGCGGTGCTTTCAATGACCTTACCGGCGCAGTGAGCGGCCCCTACTTCGCGTCCCTGCTTACGCAGGCTCTGGGTCGTCCGGTCACGGCGGGAGAGCCTTACACCAGCGTCTTTCCAAACGGCTCTATTCCGCAGAGCGCGTGGTCGGCGCCGGGTAAGAGCCTGCTACAGTACATTCCCCGGCCCAACGTCAGCGCAAGCCAGTATTCGACCTCGGCATTCGCGCAGAATGTTCGCGATGACAAAGGGGGGGCCCGCATCGACCTGAACAACCGGTTCGGCCAGATCTCGGGCTATTACTTCATCGATGACTATTACCTGGACAACCCGTATCCGGGCTCGGTTGCGGGGGCCAGCGTTCCCGGCTTTGATGCTCTCTATATTGGGCGTGCGCAACTGATCTCAGTCAGCGGTAACAAGCCGATCGGCTCGAATACCGTCAACGAATTTCATCTTGGCTATCTGCGCAACTCAAATATCATCGGGCAACCGAAGGGCGGACTTGGTGTGACCTTGGCCTCGCAGGGTTTTGCCTCCGGCGCCAACGGAGGGCCCGGGATCGACCTGCAAGCTCCGCAGTTTGAAGGCGTGGAGAATATTACTTTCCCCACTTTCGTCATGGGAGTTCCGATCACCAACATGACGCAAATCAACGACACGTACTACGTGAGCGATGGGCTCTCGAGAGTCATCGGCGCGCACACTCTGAAGGTGGGCGGACAGTTTCACATCGACCAGGTGAATGACTATCCCAATGGGACTTTTAACGGGACCTTCAACATCGATGGAACCGAGACCGGCGATCCTTACGCCGATTCTCTGCTTGGAGTTCCCAGCAATTTCACCCAGTCGTCGGGTTCGCCACTCTATCTGCGCAACCGCTATGAGGGCCTCTACGCACAGGACAGTTGGCGTGTACGCAGCGACCTCACCATCAACGCTGGCCTGCGCTGGGACATCATCATGCCTTTCTGGGAGAAATACAACCAGATCCAAACCTGGGTCCCTGGAGCGCAGTCTGTACTTTACCCAGGAGCACTCCCCGGTCTGCTCGTCCCGGGTGATCCCGGAATCCCAAAGACGCTCGCGCCCACACGCTACGACAACTTCGCTCCAAGACTCGGAGTGGCCTATACGCCAAGGTTCGACCATGGATTCTTAAAGGCGCTCTTCGGAAGCAACGGCAGGGGCAGTATTCGGGCAAGCTACGGCATTTTTTATACGGAATTTCCCGGTTTGGCGGCCGGCATCATGTACGGCGTGCCCCCTTACGGTTACAACTACCTCAGCCCTGCGCCGCCTCTGATGGCAACTCCGTTCATTACTGCTGCCACGGGTGTTAATAGCGGGCAGCGCTTTCCCTTCCCCTTTCCACCGCACAATGTTTCCAAGTCCAATCCTGACACCTCGGTGAACTGGGCCAACTTTGCGCCGCTTGCCGCCGACCCGTTCTTCTACTACCGCAATCAAGTGCCTTACATCAGCAATTACATGCTTTCGGTGCAGCGAGAGATCGCCTCAAGGGCCTTGTTGACTGTGAGCTATGTCGGCAACCAGGGGCATCGCGTTCTCGCCGTGAGTTCGGTCAACCTCGGCGATCCTGCTCTGTGCCTGAGCCTCCCGGGCTGCGGTCCTTTCGGTGAAGACACGACCTATACCACTGCGACCGGCCAGGCCATCCATGGAACACGCACTGGACAAAGCAAGTACGGACCACTCGTCGGCACAGGCGAAAACTACGGCGAGAATACCGCCGACCGGTCGATGGCCAACTCCAATTACAACGCATTTCAAACCACTCTTCGCTATCAGCGCAGCGGCTCACAGTTCCTGCTGAGCTATACTTTCGCGAAATCCATCGATCAAGGCTCCAACCTTGGGGAGCAGATCGATCCCCTCGACCCAAGGCAGACCCGCTCCATCTCTGCGTGGGACCAGAAGCACACCTTTGTCGCCAGTTACACGCTGGCACTACCGATCGGCAGTGTCCTCAACAAATCCAATCGCCTGACTGACGACTGGAGCATCTCGGGAACCACACGCTTCTCCACCGGTTTTCCCGTGACCCTGTACGACAACTCCGACAATTCGCTGCTGGGGACGTTAGGCAATGGCGTGAACAATTATCTGCTCGACACTCCTCAATACCTGCCCGGACAGCTCAAGATCAACACCAATGGTCGCAACGGCAGGCCGGCCTTTCATACAGCCTTATTCCCGGAAGAGAAGATGGGTGAGTTGGGCAATGCAAAACGCCGGAACTTTTATGGGCCAGGGATCAATAACTTCGACCTGACACTGCAAAAGCTTCTGCGGCTAAACGAAGCCAAGTCGCTCGAATTCCGGCTGGAGGCATTCAATGCCTTCAACCACGCGCAGTTCTATGGTCCTGCGTCGGTAGCTGGGCAAGTGGAAGATCCCAACTTTGGCCAGATCGTTAGCGCCGCGGCACCTCGCCTGGTCCAACTCGCGGCAAAGTTCAACTTTTAATGCTTGTGCTTGAGCTCTTTGCCCGAGTTGGTCAGTACTAATTTCCCCAATTCGACCCCGCGCAAGGCCAGCATGCGGTCTGCGATTTCCTGCAGCTCCTTGCTCTTGCCTTTCATGATGATCACTTCCAGACAGTAATGATGATCGAGATGGACGTGCGTAGCGGCGAGAACCATGGCGCCCGCCGAATGCTGCGTCTCGGTCAGCTTCTCAGAAAGGTTGGGAACGTGGTGGTCGTACACCAGCGTTAAAGTGCCGACGACAGGCTTGTTGGAGTCGATCGTCTCCGCAAGAAGCGCCTCCCGGATAAGGTCACGGAACGCCTCGGAACGGTTCTTGTACCCGCGCTTGGTGATCAAGCGATCAAACTCGTTCAGAAGATCTTCTTCCAGCGAAACCCCGGTCCTGGCCAATTCAGACATTGCGCGCCCCCGCCCTGATTGTAATGACTCAACGAGTGCACGCTCCTGCTCTTAAGTTTTCGCAGCAGCAAGGTCTTCGTCTTTCGTCTCCCGAATCGAGAGCAATCCCAACAGCGTCAACAGCGCAGCCGCAGAAAGGTAATACCCCACGTATTGCAGTCCATACGTCTTCGCCAGCCAGGTAGCGATGTAGGGCGCGAGCGAAGCGCCCAGGATGCCGGCAAAACTGAAAGCCAGCGAACTGCCTGTATAACGCACTTGCGTGGGGAACAGCTCGGAAATGACCGTGCCCAGGGGGCCGTACGTAAGCCCCATCAAACTGAGCCCCAATGCCATCATGAACACCGCTCCCGTGGTCCCGGCAACGAATAGCGGAGCCAGCAGAAGGCCGAAGATGCCGATCGCTACCGTCACCCCCAGCATCACCCGCCGCCGCCCTCGTTCCGCCATCACTGCGGAAACAGGAATGAACAGGGCGAAGAAACAGATGCCGAACAGCTGAATCAACAAAAATTTCGACCGGCTGTAGTGCAGCGCCGTGGTGGCCCACGACAGGGCAAAGACCGTCATCAGGTAAAACAGCACAAACGTCGCCAGGCTCACGGCGATGCCTGCGATGAGCGGCCGGGTGAAGTCGCGAAACACCGCAACCATGGGCACCTTCACCTGCTCACCCCGTTTCAGTGCCTCGCGGAACACCGGCGTCTCGGTGATCGTGAACCGCACATAGAGGCCAAGAAAGACCAGCACTGCGCTGGCCAGAAAAGGAAGGCGCCAACCGAAAGAGAAGAACTGCTTGTCGGTAAGCCATCGTGAGAGCAGCAGAAAGGTGCTACCGGAGAGCAGAAAACCCGCCGGCGCGCCTAGCTGAGGAAACATGCCGTACCACGCGCGCTTCTCTGGAGGTGCATTCTCGATCGCCAGCAGGACCGCCCCACCCCACTCGCCTCCCAGGCCGAGCCCCTGGCCGAACCGGCACAGCGCCAGCAGCAGCGGCGCGGCAAAGCCGATCGCCTTATACGTCGGCAGCGCGCCAATGGCCACTGTCGATATCCCCATGGTCGACAGCGCAATCACCAGCGTCGTCTTGCGGCCAATGCGATCGCCAAAATGACCGAAGAGCGCGGAGCCCACCGGCCGGGCCAGAAACGCGATGCCAAAGGTCGCCAGCGACTCAAGTGTGGCCGACGCCGGGTCGGCTGCCGGAAAAAACAACTTGGGAAACACCAGTACAGCCGCGGTCGCGTAGATGTAGAAATCGAAGAATTCAATCGTGGTGCCGATCAGGCTGGCGAATAATACCTGGCCCGGTTTATTGACATGCGTCCCTGCCCTGCTGAACGTCGTGCTCATCAAATCTCCAATAGGCGGTAGATTTCTATGCTAACCTGTCCGCACCGACAATGGCCGAGGCTGCGTACATCCTTGGGGCCACACTCCAAACTTCAGCCGTTCTGGATTCGCCCCGCCACTCTGCGCTGGTCCGCATCACGCACTGGATTTTCACGCTCAGCTTTTTCGGCCTGGTGGTCAGCGGGGTCGCCATTATCCTGGCGCATCCTCATTTTTACTGGGGCGAAACAGGAAGCATTGGCACTCCGTCTCTCTTCGATCTGCCGCTCCCTACCATGGAAGGCGGACCCTCCGGCTGGGGCCGCTCGCTCCACTTTCAATCCGCCTGGTTTGCCGTTCTGTCTGGCTTGCTCTATGCCATTTCCGGCCTCCTCACGCAACACTTCCGCAAGCAGCTTCTCCCCAGACGCGCTGATCTCTCCTGGCGCTCCATACGCGCCACTGTTCTCGATCATTTGCGCTTCAAACGGCCGGTCGAAGTAAACTCCTACAACCTTCTTCAGCGCCTGTCGTATCTTGCTGTTGTCTTCCTCTTCTTCCCTCTGATCATCCTCACCGGCCTCGCCATGTCTCCCGCCATCACCTCCGTGATTCCCCAGATAGTCACCGTTTTTGGCGGCTACGAGAGCGCGCGCACCCTGCACTTCTTCCTGGCAAACTTTCTCGTTCTCTTTCTTCTGGTTCATGTTGCTATGGTGATCCTGGGCGGGTTCAAGAACCGCATGCTCGCCATGATCACTGGCCGCCCCATCGCTTCGCAAAAGCAGGCCTTATGAGCAACCCGGTCTCACGCCGCAAACTCATCACCGGCGGCATCGCCGCTGCAGCCGGAGTCTCCGGCCTGGCTGTTGCCGCCGACATAGCCTCCCGTTATGGCCTCATCCCGCCCGATAGCCGCAGCATTTGGGGAGTGGGCGAGACGCTCACTTACGCTACCCAGCACCTTCTCATCTCCCATCACTCATTGGCCCGGGAGTTCAACCGCAGCCAAATCTCCAAGGTGGTGCCGGTCAGCGGCAATCCTCCAGAGACCGAGCCCTACCAGCGTCTCCGGGCCGGCGGCTTTGCCGATTGGCGGCTCGGCGTGGGCGGCCTGGTCGCTCGTCCCTACGCCTTCTCGCTCGCTGAGCTGAAGCGCATGCCGGCTTGCTCCCAGATCACCCATCAGGCTTGCGAAGAAGGCTGGTCTTTCATCGCCGAATGGACCGGCGTCCCTCTTTCTTATGTTCTGAATCTGGTGGGAGTGAGCCCAAAAGCCAAATATGTCGCCTCTTTTCCCTACGATGTGGCCTGGGACAGCCTGGATCTGGCCGACGCATTCCATCCCCAGACGCTACTTGCCTACGGCCTCAATGGCCAGGACCTACCCACGCACCACGGTGCTCCGATTCGCCTGCGCGTCGCCCGCCAGCTCGGCTACAAGAGCGTGAAGTATCTCTCCCACATCACCGTCACCGACAACCTGAAAAATATCGGCACCGGCAAAGGTTCCTCGCACCTGGATTACGGTTACTCCTGGTACGCCGGTATCTGAGCGAGCATCGGCGGGCTGCGGGGATGCCTCCGCTTGCATCAAGAATTAAAGGAGCATTTGCATGAACCAAACCCAAGCCGTCTCTGCCGCAGCCGCTGGAACTATCACCCTCGGTGGCGACCTCACTGTCAACCGCCTGGGCTATGGAGCCATGCGTATCACCGGCAAAGGCATCTGGGGACCTCCGGCCGACAAGCCCGCGGCCCTGGCCACTTTGCGCCGCGCGATCGAATTGGGCGTCAACTTCATTGACACCGCGGACTCCTATGGCCCCAACGTCTCCGAAGAGCTGATCGCCGAGGCCCTCTATCCCTATCCAGCGGGCCTGGTGATCACCACCAAAGCTGGATGGGAACGCTGCGGCCCAGCCCAGTGGCTGCACAACGCCAGTCCCCAGCACCTGACCCAGGCAGTGGATGGCAGCCTCCGCCGCTTGCGTCTCGATCGCATCGATGTCTACCAGCTCCACATTCCCGATCCGGCAGTCTCCTATGATGCCTCCATGGAAACGCTGGCCGTGCTGCGCCAGCAGGGCAAGATTCGCCACGTCGCCCTCTCCAACGTCACCCAGGAGCACATCGAGCGGGGCCGCAAAATCGTCCCCATCGTCTCGGTGCAGAACCGCTACAGCTTCGCCGACCGCGAATGGGATTACGTGGTCAACTATTGCCAGCAGAACGGCATTGCCTTCCTGCCCTGGGCTCCCCTCGGCCAAAACCGGAAAGCGTTGGACGTGTTAGAGAAGGTAGCACGGGAAATCGGCGCCACCACGCTGCAGACGGGGCTTGCCTGGCTACTCAAGCGCTCTAAAATCATTTTGCCGATTCCGGGAACGTCTTCCCCTGCCCACGTGGAGGAGAATATCGCTGCCGCTGGACTGGAGCTGCCCGACGCCGCCTTCCGAGAGCTGTCCAACGTGACTCCGCCGCCGGTAAGCTATCGTGTGAGCACGATTTCGCCGTCTTGATGAGGAGCGGAGACATGAAGACCTATCGGATCGCCACCGTGCCCGGCGATGGCATTGGCAAGGAAGTTGTGCCCGCCGGACAGCAGGTTCTGGAAGCACTCGCAGGCAGTGGTTTTCGCTTCGAATTTGAAAACTTCGACTGGGGCGGAGACTATTTCCGCCAACATGGGGCGATGATGCCGGAGAGCGGACTCGATGCTCTGCGCACCAAGGACGCGATCTTATTCGGCTCCGCCGGAGACCCGCATATCCCTGACCACATCACGCTGTGGGGTCTGCGGCTGAAGATTTGCCAGGGCCTCGATCAATACGCCAATGTACGCCCAACCCGCATTCTTCCCGGCATCGATGCGCCGCTCAAGCGCTGCAAGACGGAAGATTTGAACTGGGTGATTGTGCGCGAGAATACTGAGGGCGAGTACTCGGGTGTAGGCGGCCGCGCGCACCAGGGGCATCCTCTCGAAGTAGCTACGGACTTGTCTTTGATGACCCGGGCAGGCGTCGAGCGCATCCATCGTTTTGCCTTTCGCCTCGCCCAATCCCGCCCCCGCAAGTTGCTAACCGTGGTGACAAAAAGCAACGCGCAGCGACACGCGATGGTGATGTGGGACGAAATCGCGCAGCAGATTGCGAAGGAGTTTCCTGACGTCACCTGGGACAAAGAGCTGGTCGATGCCATGACCGCGCGCATGGTGAATCGTCCCGCATCGCTCGACACCATCGTGGCCACCAATTTGCATGCAGACATCCTAAGCGACCTCGCGGCTGCATTGGCCGGCAGCCTGGGCATTGCGCCCACGGCCAATATCAACCCCGAACGTTTGTACCCATCGATGTTCGAACCAATCCACGGATCAGCCTTTGACATCATGGGCAAGGGCTGGGCTAACCCGGTGGGCACGTTCTGGTCGGTGGTGCTGCTGCTCGAGCACCTGGGTGAAACCGAGGCTGCGACGCGTCTAATGAAAGCCATTGAGCACGTCACGGCGAACCGTGTGCTGCACACCCGCGATCTCGGAGGCACAGCCACAACAGCGCAGGTAACCGAAGCGGTCTGCGCGCAAATCGCCGCCACAGCCAAAAGCCCTTTAACAGTAGCCTGAGTGCGTCCTCGCAAAAACAACAACGAATAAGACCGCTAAAGGACCAGAAGCAGTAATGGAACGGACGGGTGCCCCAGGTTCGCCAAAGCGTACCTGGGCCGAATAAGACGGGCGAAGCCCACGACAGCTTTTGTCAAATCGACCTACAACTCCTGTTCAAGTACATCCACAGGCTGACCGTCACATCTTGACAATCAAGATGAACAAGTACTACCGTTGCGTCATGGTTGAACTCAATACAGACGTTCTATCGAGATCGGAAGCTTAGCACCATGTCCCTGTGGCGCCAGTTGACCCACGGTTTCCGCGCGCTCCTCCATAGGCAATCCGCCGACCTCGACGCTGCCGACGAGGTAGACCACTACCTGGAACAAGCGGCCGCCGCATTCATGGCCACCGGACTCTCTCCTCAAGATGCGCGAAGAGCCGCCCGCCTGGAGCTAGGTAATCCCAGCGTTGCTTGCGAGCAAGTACGCTCTTCCGGATGGGAGCATGCCCTGCAAACCCTCCTCGCCGACCTGCATTTTGCCGCACGTCAACTGCTCCACAATCCCGGCTTTACGCTTGTCGCGACACTTACCCTGGCGCTGGGAATCGGCGCCGGCACCGCGATCTTCAGCGCGGTGAATCCTATCTTGTTCAAGCCTCTCCCCTACCCGCATGCAAGCCGGCTGATGATGCTGTGGGAGATGCGTAGCGATGGCTCTCCCCAACCGGTAACGTTCGGTACCTTTCACGGCCTCCAGGAACGAAGCCGCTCCTTCGACGCAATCGCCGTGGTGAAGCCGTGGCAACCGTCGATGGCCGGAACCGGCCAACCAGAACGATTCGAGGGTCAGCATGTCAGCGCGGACTACTTCCGCGCCTTGGGCATATCACCCGCAATGGGGCGAGACTTTAACGCTGCTGATGACCACGTCCACGGCCCCAATGTGGTGGTCCTTAGCGACCGGTTTTGGCGGCTGCGCTTCGCCGGGGACCGCACCATTGTCGGCCGGCAGATCAAACTGGATGACAATCTTTTCACCGTGATCGGTGTGATGCCCAGCTCCTTCGAGAATGTTCTGGCTCCTGCCGCGGAGCTCTGGGCGCCCTTGCAATACGATCCCTCGCTTCCCCCAGACGGCCGGGAATGGGGTCACCATTTGCGCATGGTGGGCCGGCTACGCCAGGGAGTCACTGCGAATCAAGCCCGAAGCGAACTCAATGCAATCCTTCGTCCGCTGACGCAAACGTATGCCAAGGGATATGACAGCTCGGGTGGTCCGCCTGACGGGATGGTCGTCAATCGGCTTCAGGATGACCTCACTCGCGCCGTTAAGCCCGCTTTACTGGCGATTCTCGGCGCGGTTGGATTGGTCCTACTGATTGTATGCGTGAATGTGACCAATCTCGTGCTCGCGCTGGGCGCCCGGCGGCGCAGTGAGTTCGCTATGCGCGCCGCCCTTGGCGCCGGACGAATGCGCATGATTCGTCAAGTGCTCACGGAAAGCCTGTTTCTGGCTGCAATCGGCGGTGCGCTCGGGCTGGCCATCGCAGCGGTGGGCGTGCACGGGTTGGTGGCGCTGAGCCCACCGGGCTTGCCGCGTGTAGGAGCCATTCACATCGACGGAGCAGTCTTCGCCTTCGGGCTGCTCATCACCACGGTCATTGGCCTGGTCGTCGGACTGCTGCCAGCGCTACAAGCATCGCATAGCGATCCGCACAGCGGCCTGCAACAAAACTCGCGGACCTCGGCCGGCGGCCGCCAAGCAACACGCCGTGCGCTCGCTGTTTCGCAGATCGCGCTCGCCCTGGTTCTGCTCGTGACCGCCGGTCTGGTCTTGCGCAGTCTCCAGCGTCTTTTTGCCATCGATCCGGGATTCGACGCCTCGCACCTGCTCACCATGCAGGTGCAACGATACGGTCATCAATTCGACACCGACAGCGCCCGGGCCCGCTTTCTTACCCAGGCCCTGGAAGCAGTGAGCCAGGTGGGCGGAGTCACTTCCGCGGGGTTTACTAGCCAATTGCCCTTGAGCGGTGATTTCGATGTATACGAAGTGGAGTTCGAGTCGCATACCGCCAGCGCTCAAGGCGCCCTCCGCTATGCCGTGAGCCCGGACTACTTCGAAACCGCGCGTATTCCACTCCGGCGCGGCCGCTTTCTCGACCAGACGTGACAACGCCCACACGCCTGGAGTGGTTGTAATCAGTGAGTCTCTTGCAGAAAGCAAATTTCCCCATCAGGATCCAATCGGTCAACGGGTGCGCCTCGGCCCCAGCGCCGGGCACGCAGAGCTCCCTTGGGCCACGATCGTCGGCGTCGTGGGCGACGTGAAGCAGGCGTCCCTGGCGGTGAGCCGAACGGATGCGTTCTATGTCCCAACGACACAATGGCCATGGGTAGATGCTGCGCAGTCGCTGGTGGTGCGCACCCATGGAGATCCAGCAGCCTTAGCATCTGCCGTCAAGAGCGCAATCTGGTCCGTCGACAAGGATCAACCGATCGTGCGCGTAGCGACCATGAGCTCGCTGCTCACCGCCTCGGAGGCTGACCGGCGCTTTGCCCTGACCCTGTTTGAAGCCTTCGGTATAGTGGCCCTGGTGCTCGCCGCCGTTGGCATCTATGGAGTCTTATCCGGCGGTGTCAACGAGCGGCTACGTGAGATTGGGGTTCGCGCTGCACTGGGCGCCTCCCGCCGCAACATCCTTCTGATGGTGATCCGCCAGGGAATGACGATGACCGGAGTCGGCATCCTGCTCGGGCTGCTTGGCGCGATGCTTGCGAGCCAGGTGATCGTTTCATTGCTGTACGGCGTGTCGCGCTTCGACCCAATCACCTATCTCTTCGTGATCGCGCTGCTCGCGGCCGTGTCGGTCATAGCATGCTGGGTGCCGGCCTGGCGTGCAGCACAAGTGGATCCCTCCATCACCTTGAGGTCAGAATAGTCCATGCAGGCTGCTGCAAAACCCTCTACGAATGGCACGGCCTTCAGGCCGTACGTAATTGATTAGCAGCAGGAACGGCTTTAGCCGCTGAGGGGACGACCCTAGTCGCTCTTCAATCGAAGATCGAGCCGCTCAAAAATCGCCGAGCCGGCGGCGAAGAGAACGCCCGCCCCGGCGATGATCAGCAGGAAGCCGGCCGGTTGGTGCAAGAGGCGCGCGGACTCAACCAGGTCCCCCTGGGTCAGGGTAAAGAGCAACCGCGCAGGCGCGAAACCAGGCCACAAGTACCCCAACAAACCAAGCAGAGCCAGCAGCGCCAAAGAAGCCGTCGACGCCAGCATCATAGGCAGCCACGTGGCGAAGAATACAGCGGCCGCCGCTGTAAACAATCCCAGGACAAGTTGCGCCAGGGCCAAGGCAAGCAACAGTGTCGGTGGTCGATCGATAGCCCTAAAAAGCGCGAAACCGCTGATCACAAAACTGACGACGTAGAGCGCCAGCGGCAGCCACGCTGCGCTGACCAGGGCAAAGAAGTACTGCCGCCGGCTGACCGCACGCGACAGCACGCCGGCAATGCGCCGCGACCGTTGCTCATTGCCTAACAGGGCGCCCCCGGTAAAGGCCACCAGCCCCAATCCGTAGAGGCATTCCTGGTGCACGATGGAGAGTACATCGTCGATCTCCGGCTTAGCCGCGGGCACCAGCAGGATCGCGGCCATGCCGAAGGGCCACAGCATCAGGAATAGATAGATCCATCGATTCTGATACAGCAATCGGCGCGCGATCTGCCAGATCTTCGAAATCGTCGGAGTCTTCATCGGCCTGCGTTCTCTTCCTTTACAACGCCGGCCCCGCTCCATTCGAGAAACAGCTCCTCCAGCCGGCGGCGCAGCGGCGCAAGGCTTATGATCTCGCCCCCCGCCTGCCAAATACCCTCAATCACGCGGCGCTGCTCTTGTACAGGAACCGATATGCGGATGGTCGCAGGATTGGCGCCGGCGGTCGCAGCGGCGGTGTGGATGCGGCTGAGTTCTGCCAGGGAAATCCCACGCAACTCAATCTCCACTCGATCGGACTCGCTCTGAAAGTCCTTGAGCGATCCCAAACGAACCAGGTGGCCGTGGTTGAGAAAGGCGATCCGATCGCAGATATGCTCCACCTCGGTCAGCTGGTGGGAACTAAAGAAAATGCTCTTGCCTGCATGCCGCGCGTTGCGCAGCAGTTCTCTTACCTGCAGCACACCTGCCGGATCAAGCGCTGCCGCGGGCTCGTCGAGAATCAACAATTCCGGATCGTTGATCAGCGCCTGGGCAAGCGCCAGGCGCTGCTGCATGCCACGCGAATACTGCCGCGCGTCTTTCCGTTCATTGGGCAAGCCAACCGCACCGAGAAGATCACGAATGTCCTTTGCCAGCCGGGGATCATTCACTCCGTTGAGGCGCGCCGCCAGCTCCACGCTGCGGAAGCCGCTCTCAGCAAAGAACACCGGGACATCCGGGACAAACCCCAGCCGCGCCCGCGCCTCCGCATCGCCGAAGGGCTTGCCCAGCAGCGATCCGCTACCCGAAGTGGGTCGAAGAAAGCCCAGCGCCAGATGGATCGCCGTCGTCTTCCCCGCTCCATTCGGGCCCAGGAAGCCGAGGATCTCTCCATCCTCCAGGCTCAGTGTCAAAGGATGGAGCGCAGTCTGCTTGCCAAACTGCTTCGAGATTGCCGAGAACTCCAGGCGATGGGCCATGTCGGGGTCGAGGACTTCGAGGACAGAATAGAGGAGCCTAAAGCAGAAAGAGATCAGGGATGACCTGATCTCTCCTACTAGCGGGCGTGTTGCCGCCGATTAGTACTGGACCTTGACGAAAATGATGACCAGCGTGAAGAGGGAGAGCGACTCCATAAAGGCGAGGCCGAGGGTAAGCAGCAGCAGGATGCCGGCACGCGCTCCAGGATTCCGCGCCAGCGCTTCTGTAGCCGAAGCGGTTGCACGTCCCTGGCCAATGCCGCAAAGCCCTGCGGCGATGCCCATGCCTAGACCCGCGGCGAGGGCAACGAGTCCATGCCCCGGACTGCTCGCCCCTCCTGCCGTTTGAGCAAACGCCGGAACCGCCGTGAACAGAACGGACAGCGTCATGAATAGATATTGC
Organism: uncultured Acidobacteriaceae bacterium; assembly: GCA_963743365.1. Classification (GTDB taxonomy): domain Bacteria; phylum Acidobacteriota; class Terriglobia; order Terriglobales; family Acidobacteriaceae; genus PALSA-350. The sequence continues at coordinate 76,759 of CAVUQE010000023.1, read as the reverse complement.
AGTTTGCGCATTCTTTCTCCTTGCTTCCGTAAATTGCCGCCAGTGGGTGGTTGAGGCTCACCGTGCTGGCCCCCTCACGCTTGCGGCTTCGAACCGGAGTAGAAGCATAGCCCTCCGGCGCGACAACATCGTTAAAGCTCTAGTGGTCGTGCGCCACTGCCTGGGAAACGTAAATCATGGTCAGCAGCATGAAAATGTAGGCCTGGATCAAAGCCACCATCAGGTGCAAGCTCATAAACGCGAGCGGGATGCCTAAGGGAACGAGCGAGAAAAAAACCAGCGTGACCATCTCCCCGGCAAACATGTTGGCGTAAAGACGAACGGTGAGCGAGAGGATGCGTGCAAAATGCGAGATCAACTCAATCGGCAGCATCATCCAGGAAATCCACCAGATCGGCCCGACGAATTGCTTGAAGTAGCCCAGGCCGTTCTCGCGAAATCCATAGTAGTGGTAATAGAGAAAGCACAGCAGCGCGACACCCAGCGGAACCGTCGCCACCGAGGTGGGCGCAAGCAGACCTGGAACCAAGCCCAGTAGGTTCGAGAGCAGGATGAACATCAGCACGCAAGTGGTGAACATGACATACCGCTGGGCGCCTGCCCCGATGATCGAATCCGCCTGGCCGGAGACAAAGCCATGGAGCATCTCGGCGATCTGCTGTATGGTTCCCGGATTTTCCACGTTGAGCGAGAGGCGCACCAGCACAAAAAAGATCAAAAGCAGGCCGAGCACCAGGATCTCCATGGCGAATGTCTCGGTGATCGGAGCCTGCGGATTGTAGGGCTGCAGGTGGACCGCGTGCAGGACCTGCATGGCCAAATTCCCGAAGTGTTTGTTTAAGAAGTCCGTGACTAGGCTTTGTTCATGCATACCAGTAGCGTGTGCTCGTGCTCTCCACTTTTAAGAATCGGTTCGGGGTTCTACGCGGACCAGCCGCGCAACAGGCGAAGCGCTTCGATGAGTAGGGCGGCCAACGCCAAGGCAAGGCCGATCAACAGAGCGGCCACCTTACCGTCCAAACTCCTCAGGCTAACATAAAGCACCGCGGCTGCGGCAATGATCCGAATAAAAAACCAGAACAAAACGCTCCCCAAGGGCTTGGGCTTGCCCTCGGAACTCCCCCCACCGAGATCCAGACGCTCCAGGACCGCGCTCATGAGCTGCCGCCACTCCAGGATGCCCGTGGCGGCGATAGCGCCCCCTACCAGGAACATCAGCACCGAGCGCCAGCCCCAAGCGATCCATATCACGGGAATGCCGACTGCAATCGCGATAGCGACGCTACGCAGCGCCCGGTTCAGTACCAACCTAAGATCCTGGTCGCTAAAGTCCATCATTCTTTACTATGGGACAGAACCACGCGGAATATCTGCACAAAGCCCGCCACCGCGCCCGCAATCAACCCCAGGATGTTAATCCAGTGCTGATGTAACCAGCGATCGAGGACCAAGCCAAGAGCCCAACCAATCACCACCGCAGCAGGCAATAACAACGCCAGTTGGATGAGGCTTTCGATGCGCACCAATGACTGCAAGGCGCCGTCCTTGGACGAGGACTTCGCCGGCGGCGACGGGCGGTCTGGCGGATCGGGAGGCATCGGTATCGGTGCTAGTTATACACCACCGCCCCGCAGTCCGTACCCCAGACGGACATCATTGAACAGGACGGCTTGTGTCAGGAGACAGCTTCTTCCTTTGTACGCAAACGTTATACTGACTTTTTCCGTCCAGAGGCGTCCCATTGTTTGAGTCAGAATTCGAGAGCAATCTCTTCGCGCTGCGCAAAGACAAGCTGCGCCAGATTGCCGACCTCGGCCAGCAGCCCTATCCCAACCAATTTGTCACTACCCACACCCTCGCGGAGGTGCGCCGGCAATTCGCGGAGCTCTCCCCCGAAGTGCTCGACGCGCAGCGGACCGTAGTCACAGTCGCCGGGCGCATCATGGCCATCCGCGCCCAGGGCAAAGCCGGCTTTGCCCAACTGCAACAGGGTGGCGAACGCCTGCAAATCTACGTCCGCCTTGATGCTGTGGGAGAGCGGGGCTTTCAACTCTATAAGCTGCTGGACCTGGGAGACCACATCGGCGTCTCCGGCTACGTCTTCCGCACCCGCACCGGCGAGCTCACCATCCACGTAGAGACCATCACCTTCCTCGCCAAGGCCATGCTGGCTTTGCCGGAGAAGTATCACGGTCTCGCCGACGTGGAGCTCCGCTACCGCCAGCGCTATGTCGATCTCTTCATGAACACCGACGTGCGTGAGGTCTTCGTCAAACGCGCCCAGGTCCTCAAGGCAATCCGGCGTTTTTTCGACGCCCGCGGGTATATAGAAGTGGAAACTCCGATGATGCAGCCCATCGCCGGAGGAGCCGCGGCCAAGCCTTTCCGGACTCACCACAACGCGCTCGGCCTTGATCTGTTTCTGCGTATCGCGCCCGAGCTCTACCTCAAGCGGCTGGTGGTCGGCGGCCTCGACCGGGTCTACGAGATCAACCGCAACTTTCGTAACGAAGGCGTCTCCACCCAGCACAATCCCGAGTTCACCATGCTCGAGTTCTATCAGGCCTACGCCAACTACCACGACCTGATGCAGCTGAGCCAGGAGCTCGTCACCCAGGTGGCTCTGGAAGTAAACGGAACCACCATGACTACCTTCGGCGGCCACCAGATCGATCTATCCAAGTGGCGGCGCTTCTCGATGCGCGAGGCCATCCTGGAGTTCTGGCCCCAAGCGGCGGGAACCAAACCCGCGCTCGAAGATTTTCAAAGTAACACCGCGGTGGAGGGGATGGTGGAGAGAGTGCGCGCCGCCGGCATCTCGCTCGACTTCCAGCCGGGTCAGCCTGCAGGTAAAACAATCGCTGCTATCTTTGAAGCCGTCGCCGAAGACCACCTGATTCAGCCGACCATCATCTACGACTTCCCGGTCGCCGTGTCGCCGCTATCCAAAAACAAGCCGGATGAGCCCGACTGGGTGGAGCGCTTCGAGTTCTATGTGGGGGGCTTTGAACTGGGCAACGCTTTTAGTGAGCTCAATGATCCGGAAGAACAGCGCAAACGCTTCGAGCAACAACTGACGGAGCGCGAGCGCGGCGACACCGAGGCCCATGTGATGGATGAAGACTATGTCCGCGCCCTGGCCTACGGACTACCACCGACGGCCGGCGAAGGCATCGGCATTGACCGCCTGACCATGGTCCTGACCGGTTCCAAATCGATCCGTGACGTGATCCTGTTTCCGCTGCTCCGTTCCCAATCTGGAACTACGGCGGAGTAGCGAAACTACGCCCGGCGCCGCCCACGATGATGGAAGCGGCCAGCCGGCGTGATCCAATCACCCACCCCGGCAGTTCGAGCGAGCGGCCCGATTTACTTCTTGCCGCCCGGTTTCGCGACCCGCTTCACCACCTGGCTCAGGCTGGTTTTCTCAAATTCATCCAGCAGAGCTATCATGGAGCCGGAGAAAATCTTTTCCAGCGCAGAGTTTACTCGCAATGCCGGAGCAGCATGAACATTGGGAGTATGGAAGAGCGAGCCGGTCTCCACTGCCTTGTAAACATCCGCCAGCGAGATCGCTTTTGGAGATTTCAAGAGCCGTGAACCACCGGTTGGACCCTTTTGACTTTCGATCAGCTTGGCCTGTTGAAGCGAGGCAAGCACGCGGCGAACAACGACTGGATTGGTATCCAGCTTGAGCGCAATATCAGTTGAGGTTTGCAATGTGTCCGGCTCCGAAGCAAGCAGAACCAGCACATGGACCCCAGTAGCAAATCTGCAGTTGACAGCCATTCCCGAACGCTACCATAACGGAGCCAGAAAGAGCATGGCCCTGTGACGGCACGTTAGTAACTTCCAAGGTTGCAGTACCACCAACAGGTAACCATGACCATTTTGTACTCGTCGCAGGATCGTTTGCCCATTTACACCGGCCAGAGGAGGCTTTTTGCGCATTCTCTTTGTCGGTGATGTCTTCGGCCACGCCGGAAGGCGTATCGTTAGCGAACACCTGGCCCCTCTGATCGAGCAGCGGGAGGTCGATCTGGTGGTGGTCAACGCGGAGAATGCCGCCGGCGGCTTTGGGGTCACGCCCGCAATCGCGGACGAGCTATTCGATCAGGGCGCCCACGTCCTCACCACCGGTAACCATGTCTGGGACAAACGCGAGATTATCGAATATATGCAGTCCGTGCCTGCGGACAGCCATGATCGCCCGCGCCGCGTGCTACGCCCCGCCAACTATGTCGCCGGCACGCCAGGACACGGGGTCTACGAGGGCGAGTTGCCTTCCGGACAAGCCTACGCGGTCATCAATCTGCAGGGTCGGGTCTTCATGGCCAATCTGGATGATCCTTTTCGTGTGGCCGATTCGCTGCTCAAAAAGATAACCGCCAAAGTGATCTTTGTGGACTTTCACGCCGAAGCCACTTCCGAGAAGGTGGCGCTTGGCTGGTACCTGGACGGAAGGGTTACCGCGGTAATCGGAACCCACACGCACGTACCCACTGCCGACCAGCGCGTCCTGCCGGGTGGCACCGCCTATCAGACCGATGTCGGCATGAGCGGCCCCTTCGACAGCGTCATCGGTGTGGAAAAAGAGCTGGTCCTTGCCCGCTTCCTCAGCGGCATGCCGGGAAAATTCGAAGCCGCTAAAGGAGATCCGCGCATGTGCGCGGCCTTGATCGAGTGCGACGGCGCAACCGGACGCGCCTTCTCCATCGAACGCATCATGCTGGGCGAGTAGCTTATGCGCTAAGGGCCTCTGCTCCGCTGGCCAACTCATCCACCAACCCAAGTTCCGTTTTGAAGCCGCTGACCCGCTCCCAATAGAACCAGGCAAGAAATGCCAGCGATGCAACGCCGCTCACCGCCATATCCATCCCCGGCAATCCTTTGGCACCGAACCACTTCGCACCCCATCCATCGAGCGCCGCCATGTAAGCCGCGGGCAGGTTTGCCAGGCTCACGGCCATCGCGTATCGTCCGCAGCCGCTGCGCCCCGATGCGCCCACAATCTTCAGCACCAGCGCGCTGTACATCGCCCAGCAGGCGCCTACGGTAAACAAAAACAGCGATGATCCCACGATGTACATCCAGGGTCGTGGAGTCCCAAAACAAAACACACCCAGCACCCCTGCATTCAACAACCCTGTCAACGCGTATGCCATCCGAATATCGAAATTCGCCGGCATCAACGCCATGGCAATCGCCCCGGCGAAGGTCAGCACGCCGCCCACCAGCCCATTCGTCCACGCCACCTGGTTGCCTGATACTCCATAGTCCTTGGCGATCGAAGAAAGAATCCCGATCGCGCCTCCGCTTCCCAAGGGAGACACCAACAGCAGGACAGCGGGCAAAGCGCTCAGGCGTAGGAACGTTTTCTTGAATTCCTGTCCCATCACTACCATTTCTTCAACCAGGCTTTTTCCGCGTTTCGCTACCTTGGACTCATCAAACGACAGCGCCGGCAACCCCGGAAGGAAGGTCAGCGCTCCCGCAGCCAGGCTCAGCATCGCCTTGCTGACATGGGCCGCCAGCAACAGCAAGCCTCCGCCGGAGAATGCCACCCCCGCCAGGTTGCCCGCCTGGAGAAAACATCCAACCCGCGTCTTCTGCTCTGGCCGCATCAGCAACGCCACCAGCCCTCCGATCGAGGCGTAGGCCAGCAGAATCAGGCAGGACGAGGTCCACAGCAGGGTCACCGCACTTTTGCTGGCATAGCTCCTGCTCGCCAAGGCCAGCATCACGGTCACGCTCGACGCCGCGGTGGAGAGCACCAGCCACGTCTTCCGCCGCAGCAGAAAATCGGTCAGCGGGCTCCATAGAAAAAATAGCGAACCCGGCAACAACAGCAGGGCTCTCTGGTTAGCGATGGCATGGGGCGCCACGCCCTGCTGGCGCAACAGGAAGGAGAGCAGAGTACCCGAAACGCCGCCCATGACTACGGCGTGCGGCACACTCAGCAGGGCGAAGAGCCAGGGAGCGGGCGCACGTCGTGTCATACCTGCGTCTCAGGGCTTCAGCGCAATGGTAGGAGACTGCCGCGCCAGGCTTTTCGAGGCGGAGGTGATTTCGCCGTGGCGATTGAAATGAAGACTCCAGTTGGTGGTGATCGTGGGGCGGGAGACGTCGCTGAAAGTGACATCCGCGCTTTGATCGCTTTCGATCAGCATTTGTGGCTGATTTGCGTCCAGGCGCAACAGATCGAGGCTTTGCCCCGGCTGGGGGGTGTAGTTGAGTACCTGGACCGGATATCCGCTCAATTCCGCGTAGCACACCGCGATCATCAGCCAATTCCGCGCGTGGCTGAGAGGCGTCGTCCCGCGCTCCTCTCGCAGCATGCCGTTGAAGACCTCAAACGTGCCCGGCCTGTTCCAGGAAGCGTCAAACGGCAAAAGTCCATGGGCATAGGTGGAGACGATGCGCACGCGCGCGCTATTGCGCGGCAGCATGGCGACAAACCGCGAGCTTCCGCTTTCATCGGCGCCGTGGGTAAACGCAAGGAAGACATAGCCGGGAAATGCCGGGCATACGATCTGCTGGTAATGCCACGCAGGATTGCTGATGTCGAAATTCGCCAGTGCGGCTTGCTTGGAAAGCTCAGGGCTCAGGTTGGAGACCACCTCATAATCCGCTGCGTTCATCTGTCCGGAGTCGAGATGTTCCAGCGAGATCACCGAAGGCAGAGCAGAAAGCGGAGTGGTCGCGATCGGCACCGGCGTGATCCCGGGAAAAGCTGTGTTCGTTGGGGTCGCACGAACACCGGGAAAGAGATCCTGATTGGCTGCCGCGTTTGCGCTGTAGCCGAGAGGACAGCAACACTGGCGAGCAGCAGAAGCCGGAGCATGGGGATAATTCTCGGCATCGAATTTTCACTCTACCACGCGCCCCGCGGCGCTTTGCCTACTGTTATCAATGGCTGATCTTATCTTGATACGAGGGGGGCGCCGGCACCCCGCAGGCTTCAGAGTTGGTTGCTGTTGTGCGCAACTCTGTCCAAAATCGCCATGAATGCGAGGCCCGGAGGGCGGTCCGCCAGACGTCAGCCCAGCCCGTAAGAGTCCGTGTGGGAGCTGGCGGAAAGGAGCCGTACGAAGGGCACGGGTTCAGCCGTGCCGAAGAAGCCATGCTTTCTGATCGGCTTCAGCCGCTGAGGTACGTTTTTTCGAGACAATGTGAGCCGCCAAGAAGGATGGAAAAGCGTACCCCACTAAACCTCAATTTCCTGTACGGGGATGCTGGATAGGTCCGCGTGTGCGGTTTTCTCTCAAGGAAAACCACACGAAATGCCATGGCCCATTAGGCCTCTACAGGAAATTGAGGGCAGCCCTCATCAGCTACAACTCTCCGGCACGGCTGAACCCGTGCCCTTCGTACGGCTCCTTTCCGCCAGTTCTAACACAGCCCGTCAGAGTCTGCGTGAGAACCGCGACGCACCAAATCTCTCATATTGCCAAGGCCCGGAGGGCCGACCACTAAACGTCAGCCCAGCCCGTCAGGGCTGGGACTATCAATCAGTGCAATCGAGCGCCGTAAGCGCGGCACTAAACCTGGGGCCACTCGCACCTGTGTCATTAGGTGGAAGCCGAGTGATGACAAAGTGGACGGCCGTGGCTCACCTTGGCATGGGTGGAGATGGATGCACAGAGTTAAGCAACGAGGCTCATGGGTACCTAAACTGGGACGGTTGAAAATGACCCAAGACGCAGTCCTGGGTTAGCGCCTCAATAATTCGGCGCTAACGCAATCGCACCCAATCCCAACAAGAAGAAGAGAAACATCAGCGGGATAAGCCGCCGGGCGCCCACCGGGGCACCGCGAAACTCATGCCACACGAAAACTCCCCATGCGGCCGAAACCATAGTTGCGCCCTGGCCGATGGCGTAGGAAATCGCCGGGCCGACAAAGCGCGCCTGCGAAGCAACAAAATTAAACACTGCACCGGAGCACCACACCGCCCCCCCAATCAATCCCCAAAGGTGCCAAGCCGGCCGCCCCGAAAAATACTGGCTCATGCTGAGCGGATTTTGTTCCGGAAGTGGGTGGCGCATCAACCACAGGACGGTCGGAACACTGCACAACGCGATGCCCACGGCGAACACTGGAACCACGCTGTAAGGCCCGAGCGACCCGGGGCCATGCATGGAGCGCGCCACTAACGGATAGAACAATCCCATGAGCACGCCGGCCAGCAAACTTAAAAGAATGCCCCGCGCGGTAATCTTGGTTCGATTCTGCTCCCGGCGCCGGTAGGCGATGGCGTCGATCACGATGGCCACCGCCACCAGCGCCACTCCGATGAAGAGCAGCCACGCGTTGCCGGCCGGGGAGAAGGCGTAGTTCAGCAATACCCCGATCACCAGGGCCAATCCAATTCCCAGGGGAAACGCCACCGCCAGGCCTGCAATCTCAATGGCCACCACCAGAAGAAGGTTGGCCGCATTGAAGATAATGCCGCCGGCCAATGCCAATAAGAGATGTCTTGAATCAGCCCCGGCGATGGCGGGCAAAAGAACTTTTGGGCCCCCTCCCAGGATGACTCCCCAAGCCAGGCTGCCCAGCAGAATGCCGACAACATAATCCCAATAGAAGAGCTGGATGGGCCAGCCAGGCGTCAGCTTGATAGTGTTTGCCCAGGATCCCCAGCAGATCATGCTGAGCAGCATGAACGCGAGTTGGGCGGAGTAGGTTTCCGGCAGGAACGGGATAAAGCTTCCCTCGGTGATGCGTTATCAGGAACCCGGATTTCCTGCCTTGCTTGCCACCGGCGGGTGTGCGGCTTTCATTAAGGAAAGCCGCTCGGAGCTCGCCAGCGCCAACAATACCAACAGGAAATCCGGCAAGAGCAACCCCAGCGGGGGTTGCTCTTCCTGTTGCGGCTCTAGTGTGCTGCGCGCCGGCGAGCGGGTGCCGTCTTAGCTGGCGGCTCACCGTCGTTCAGCGTGATCATGGGCGGGGTCGGCGTGTAGGAATCGAACGTCGCATCGTAAGTGACGTTAGCGCCGATCGCCGGCACGACCTTCAGCGGGGTCTTCATATTGATCGTGAAGTCCGCCTTCTTGCTCTGCTTGTTATCTTCCGTGACCGCCACTTGAACCGAGTCAGCCGTAGCCGAAATCACCATGCCCGGCACTTGAACACGGGTGCCCTTCATGGTGTCCCAAACCTTCTGCGCGTCGTCCGGCTTGCCGTTGAAGAGGATGAACTCCTTATCAGCCAAGCTGAGCGTCTTCAGATCGGGAGTAGAGGCGACCGTCTGAGCGGCGAGATCAGCGGGAGATGGTGGAGGCGGCGCAGGGGTCGGGTTGTACTCCGCCGGCGGAAACAGATTGGTCTTGGCCAGAGCCTGGACCGCGGGATAGCCGTCCATGCTGCCATGGAACTTGTTGTAGAAGTACTCAGCGGCCTTTTCAATCTGCGGCTTGGCTTGCGGAGGCGCGAATTGCGCTGCCCGGGTAAAGAACCACGCAGCATTTTTAAGGTCGGGCGGCGTCTGCTGCGCATAGGCCTGTCCCAACAGGTAGGTGTCATTCAATCCCGGGCCGGACTCCGTCAAGTCAGGGGTCGGATAAGCCTTCAGCTCGTTGGTGAAGGCAGCGATTGCCCCCGCGTAGTCCTTCTTGTTTTCGTCATCCTGGGCAATGGCGCTGTCGAAGATCGGCGCCGTCGCCGTCTTCAACTTTTGAAAATCGGCCTCCGACATGGCGGCCGGCTTGGTGGCGCTCAGACCGGTCTGAGCCTGTGTGGCGGCCTTATCCAAAATCGGCTGAGCGTCCGCTGGACTCGTTTTGGTCGCGGCCTGGCTCTTCTCCAGATAAACCGAAGTGGCAAGAGCGCGTAGGTTGCCTGGATCAACCGCCAGCAACCGGTCCGCGGCATCCAACATCTTGGCCGGGTCGCCCTGGTAGGCCAACATGAGCTGTTCCAGCATGTCCGCTTTCACGACGGAGTTGGGATACTGCGTCAGGAACGCCTCGATGGCCGCAGCCTTGGCGGCGGGCGAGGACTGGCCGACAGCGTTGGTGTACGCGTTGTATTCGGCGGGATCTTTAATGGTGATCTGACCGGACGGAGCGGCTTGGGCATACACCATAGACACGCTGCCTGGAGAGATAGTGGCCAAGGCCAACAAACAAGCAAGGACGGACTTCTTCATGCAACGCTCCTAAGAGATGCGGGAATCAGGGAAACGCAGAAGTTAGCAATCATGACACTATACAGCCGCAAGTTTCTCATCTTTATATGGGATATGCGCCGGAAAACTTGAGTCTGGGCTAAACGCTTTGATCCTTCGCTCTGTGGTTCACCCCAGTCAAGAAAAACCAAGGTCTTTCCGATGAGCTGTGGAAGGATTATAGAAACCGTTCTCGCTTCTGACAAGTAAACGTATCAGTGAATGGCGAGACCATCGTAAGCAAGCAAGTAACACGAGGCGCAAACCATGACCGAAACACAAATTGGGCGGGACGCGAACGCTTCCTCAAACGCTCCGTTGCTTAGCCAGGTAGCAGTCGTCACCGGGGCGGCGCGCGGCATCGGCGAGGCCATTGCTCTGCGGCTCGCCCGCATGGGTGCTCTGGTAGTACTCACGGCGCGTGACTCCGCCCGGTTGACGCAGGTGAGAGCGGCCATCGAGCAGCAATCCGGAAAAGCCCTGGGGCTACCTTGTGATTTGACCGACGCGAACGCCGTCGCCGTCTTCGGCGAGCGAGTCCACGAGCAGTGCGGCCGCTGCGACATCCTGGTCAATAACGCCGGCGTCGCGGTCTTGCGCAAACCCCTCGTCGACCTGCCGGTGGAGGAATGGGACCAGATGATGGATACCAACCTGAGGGCGCCCTATCTAATGATCCGCGCTTTGGCTCCCATGATGATCGCGGCCCGGACCGGCCATATCATCAATATCTCGTCTCTGGCGGGAAAGAACCCTCTGCCGGAGGGCGCCGCCTATTCCGCCTCCAAATGGGGACTGAACGGGCTCACCTATTCGGTCGCGGAAGAACTGCGCCAGTACAACGTGCGTGCCTCGGTGATAGCACCCGGTTCCGTCAACACCGGCTTTGGCGGATCCGGAAGCACAAAAGACCGCACCCGCATGGTCCAACCCGGCGACGTAGCCCAGGTAGTCGCTATGCTCGTGACGCAGCCTCCCAATTCATTTGTGAGCGAAGTCCTCCTCCGTCCGACCACCAAACCATAGGCCGAGCTCTCTCCCTGCAACCAACGACGGAATGAGAGGCGCCCGTGAGGCTAAGTTGACACAAAGCCGTTAACCAACCTTGAATCATCCACTTACACCCCGTCCTAAAAAGTGCCACCTACGTTACTTGTCTCCTGGCCGGGGCAGGTCTAGCCTTTATACATACGTTCTTCAGCGGGGGCGCCTGCCGCTATCTTTGACCGCCCGCACGCCGCGATGCATTGGGTTGTGCACTCTTTATCCACAACATGTTGGGGTCCCTATGTTGCTTCCAGTGATCATGATCGCTAGAGTCTTTCCTAAGGCCAGTCGTCGCCGTGCGGCCGGCATTCCCCACCGGGCGACGAAAGGGATAGGTTGATGCTGAAGCTGAAAAAGATCCAGATGCTGGGGTTCAAGTCCTTCTGCGACCGCACCGAGGTCACTCTCCCCGGCCAGGGGATCGCCGTCGTGGTCGGGCCCAATGGATGCGGCAAATCAAACATTCTCGACGCCGTGAGCTGGGTTCTGGGGGAACAATCCGCCAAGAGCCTCCGTGGAACCAAAATGGAAGACGTGATCTTCGCCGGCACCCGGGAGCGCAAATCCCTCGGCATGGCCGAAGTCTCTCTTTCCCTCATCGATCCCGAAGCCTACGCCGAAGGTCCTCTGCTTGAGGAAACCCAGATCGAAGACCACGAGCCGGAAAAGACCGACTGGGACGAAGAGAAGATTCGCACCGAGCGCGCCGCGGAAACAGAAGAGATCATCGCCGAAGTGCAGCCCGGAACCCTGATTGACGGAGAACCGGTAGAAGCCAGCAGCGAAGCAAAACCGGAAGTTCCCGTAGAACAGCCCGCGGAGGGCGGCAACCCAGTAGTACTGAAGATCCGCCGCAGACGCTTCCAAAAGACTCCGGCGCGCCACGGCGAGATCGTCGTTACCCGCCGCCTTTTCCGTACCGGTGAGAGCGAGTATCTCCTTAACGGCAAGCTTTGCCGCCTGCGCGACATTCAGGACATCTTTATGGGCACCGGCTTAGGCCCGGAATCCTACGCCATTATCGAGCAGGAGCGCATCGGGCAACTCCTCAGTTCCAAGCCCCACGACCGGCGCGCGATCATCGAAGAGGCGGCCGGAATCACTCGTTTCAAAACCAGGAAGCGGCTTTCTGAGCTTCGCCTGGAACAAGCCAAGCAAAATCTGGCTCGTGTCGACGACATCTTTGAAGAAGTCACGCGGCAGATGGGCTCGCTCAAACGACAGGCCATGAAAGCCGAGCGCTATGCCGCGCTGCGCGAAGAGATGCGCACCAGGCTGCGCGTGGTATTGGCCAGCCGGATCACCCAGATGGATGCCGAGCAGGCCGCGCTGATAGAAGAAATTGCTGCACTTGGATCCCAGATCGAGCAAGGAAGCGAGCAGGTAACCGCGCTGGATGATGAGCACTCCCAAGGCATGACCCGCGGTTACGAATTGGACGCCAGCGCGAAAGACGCCAATGCGCGCGCCAACCAGTCTTCCGTGGAACTCGAGCGCGCCACCACGCGGGAGATTGCTAACCAGGAGCGCATCGCAGAATTGCGCACCCGTGCCGCTGCGGGTGCGGCCGAACTGGAACAGGCACGGCTTCATTTGCAGGGATTGGTCGTGGAGCGCGAGTCTCACCGATCCTTTCTGGAAAATGCCGCGGCCGAAGCCGCAGGTGTCCGTGAGCAGTCACGGCAGCGTCAAGAGCAGGCACGCGACGCCTCCGAAGCTGTCAATGGAGCGGAGCAGCGGCTGGAGGCTGCGCGCCGCTACGCCATGCAGTTGCTCACCCAGGCTGGCCATGCGCGCAACCAGACCATGCATGCGGAAGAGTCTCTAGCCGCACTGGAGCAGGATGCGGAACGGCTCGCTTCAGAAATCACCGCTGCCAGTTCGGAGCTCGCCTCGCTGGGTTCGGAACGCGGACAGGCTTCGCTTAAATTCGAATCAGTCACTGAACAGCTGCAACGCCTCGAGAGCGAGCTCGTCACCTTGCGCGCAGAGACCGAGACCAAGCGTAGCGATGAGAGCGCAACCAAGCTCGAATGCGATCGCTTGCGCGCCGAGATGGCGACCCTGACCGGACGCCGTAACTCCCTGCAGTCGCTCATCCGCGAGCATAGCTACTCCACCGACACCGTCCGCAAGCTGCTCAAGTCTAATTCGTTGGGTGGCGGCCTGGCGCCGGTGGGCACCCTCGCCGACTTTCTCGAAGTCTCCGGTGAATACGAAACCGTTGTAGATGCTTTCTTGCGCGACGAGCTGAACTACATCGTGGTCACCAGCTGGGATGCCGCCCACGAAGGAATGCGGCTGTTGAAGAGCGATGTCGACGGGCGAGCCACCTTCCTTGTCCATCCCGACGATTCCCAGGCCAAGTTCTCGTTTGCCGGAGACACCCTGGAATCCCAGCACAGCGGCTCCGGCGTAAAGCGCCTGAAAGACTGCATCCGGGTACTTGATGGTTTTGGCCGGTCGCTCGAAGTAATCCTGCCCAAACTGCGCGAGGGCTTTGTCACTCCCAGCGCCGAGGTGGCAAAATCCCTGGCCCTGGAGAATCCTAACGCCTTCTTCCTCGCCCCCTCCGGCGAGTGCTTCCACAACGTCACCGTCACCGGTGGTAAGCCCAGCGTCGAAGGCCCGCTGGCACTCAAGGGCGAATTGCGCGAGACGCAAAAGAGACTGGACCTGGTGGAAGCCGAGCTGGCCCGCGCCGAGATGACCGCCGCTTCCCTCGCCCGGCTGTTGGGCGAGTTGGCCGCGCAATCGGAGCGCATCAGCGAGGAGCGCCGCAACGCCGAGCGAGAGAGCGCCAACCAAAGCGCAGCCCTCCGTCAGATGGACGCGGAAGTCGCCCGTCTGGAGCGCCGTCTGGACGACTGGGTTGTGCAAAGCGAACGCAACAAGGATCTGCGCAACGTTCGCCAGGCATTGATCGAAGAGAAGCGCGAAGAGGTGGCGCGTTTGGAAGCAGACCATAGCGCCTCGGAAACCAAGGTTAATGAACTGCAACAAAGCATGGAGGAGTTGCGCCGCCAACGGGAACAGGCGCAGCAACAGGCGGCAGAAGTCTCCGCCCTGCTCGCCGGATTGGAAGAGCGCAGCCGCGGCGCCGAAGCCGCCTTCACCCGCATCGATCGCATGTACGGCGACCTGGAACGCCGGGTTAATCAACTGGAGCAGCAGCTGGCCTCGGCGACCGCGGAAGAACAACAGCGCACGCGTGAGAACGAACAACTGGAGGTGGAGCGCGAGCGACTGACGGAAGTGCGCAGAACCGCACTCGAAGAAGCGGCCAAATCCACTGAGGAGGCCAAGCTGCTGCGGGAGAAGCTCGCCGAGTTGGAGCTCAGTCTTAAGGCTCTACGCGCGGAGATGGATAGCTTCCGCGAGGCGCGCAGCACCCGCAGCGCGCACTCCGCCAAGCTGGCCGTGGAACTCGAATACATGGAAGCCGCTTGCGTCAGCGACCTGGGAATCGAAGCCTCCGAACTACGCAGCCAGGAAGATGTGCCTCGCCTGGAAGGGGATGCGCTGAGCGAAGAAGACGACGCCTGCCGCGGCCTGAAGCAGAAGCTAGAGGCCATGGGTCCGGTCAACATGATGGCGCTCGAAGAGTATCAGGAGACGGCAGACCGTCACGCCTTCCTCGAAACTCAGCGCAAAGACCTGCTCGATGCAATCGAAAACACGCAGTCCACGATTCGCGAGATCGACCAGATCACGCGGCAGAAATTCGACGAAGCGTTTGCTCTTATCAATCAGAATTTCAGCCAGACCTTCACCAATCTTTTTGGCGGCGGACAGGGCTTCATGCGTCTGACGGATGAAGAAAATACAGCAGAAAGCGGTATCGACATCGTTGCTTCTCCGCCCGGGAAGAAGCTGCAAAACGTCCTGTTGCTTTCCGGCGGTGAGAAGGCTCTCACCGCCTTAGCGCTGCTGGTTGGCATCTTCCAATACGCACCCAGCCCTTTCTGCGTGCTGGACGAAGTCGACGCGCCGCTTGACGAGACCAACGTGGGCAGGCTGGCCGGGATGCTCAAGGACATGAGCAGCGAAACACAATTTTTGCTGGTAACCCACTCCAAGCGCATGATGACCGCGGCCGACCTGATCTATGGCGTAACCATGCAGGAGCCGGGAGTTTCCAAACTCGTCTCTGTCCGCCTCGGCGGAGACGACATGAGCCACAACCGCACCCGGGAGCGGGTGCAGGAGCGCCGTTTAGCGACAGCGTGATACTGTCCAAAAGTAACCATCCCCCTGGAATCGCCGCAGCCTCCCCGCCCTTTCCGGATTTCTCTTCCCACCGCGGAAACTTTTCCGAAGTTTTCCTGCGTTGACAAAGCGGTCGCCACCTCGGACAATCGGAAAGTCATTCCTCTCCCGAGGCGTCACCTTTGCCAACGCTTATCGCTACCGAATTCGAAGACCTGCAACTGTATACGCGGGGCAAGGTACGCGATCTGTACTCGGTGGGAGACTTGCTGCTCCTGGTAGCAACCGACCGCATCTCCGCATTCGACTATGTGCTGCCCACCGGGATACCAGGCAAGGGCCGCGTACTGACGCAGATCTCGCTCTTCTGGTTCGACTATCTGAGCGATCTGGTGCCCAACCACGTGGTCACTGCAGACGTAGAAAAATATCCGGTCGAGCTAAGACCCTACCAAGACGAACTGCGCGGCCGGTCGATGCTGGTGAACCGTGCCCGGATGTTCCCCGCGGAATGTGTCGTGCGCGGATATCTCTCCGGCTCCGGCTGGAAGGATTACAATCGCACCGGCAAAATTTGTGGCATACCTCTACCCTCGGGTTTGCGCGAATCGGAGCAACTACCCGAACCGATCTTCACTCCCGCCACCAAGAGCATGAGTGGCGAGCACGACGAAAATATCTCCTTTGATCAAATGGTGGCCCGGGTCGGCGGCGACAACGCGGAGCAACTGCGCCGGCTGAGCCTCGCGATTTACGCCAAGGCAGCGGAACATGCTCAGAAGCGGGGATTGATTCTCGCAGATACCAAGTTCGAGTTTGGCATGACCGCAAAAGGCATTGTGCTCGCCGACGAGGTGTTGACTCCCGATTCGTCTCGCTTCTGGCCCAAAGAGGGATACAAGCCCGGAGCACCCCAACCGTCGTTCGATAAACAGTTTGTGCGCGACTATCTGGAGAGCATACGCTGGAACAAGCAACCCCCCGCGCCGGAGCTTCCCCCCAATGTAGTGCGCCAGACCCAGGAAAAATACGAGCAGGCTTTGCAGTTGCTAACCGGCCCCGAACTACCCGAACTGAAGGGTATCCGCGTTACCCGGCCCGTTTCCCCGTCCTGATTCAGAAAGTAAAGACATGAATCTGGCCGATCTGTTGATAATCGTTGTGCTGGTAGTCTCGGTGGTTTCCGCTTTTGTCAAAGGCTTTTTTGTAGAGGTCTTCTCACTAGCGGGTCTGATTCTAGGGCTATTTTTCGCCGCGGCCAATTACGCAGCATTCGCACCTTGGGTTCTGCGCATTGTTCAGAACCGTGAAGTTGCGAACTTGATCGCGTTTTTAGTGATCGCGATGCTGGTGATGGTCGTAGCCGGGCTTGCCGGTCGATTGCTTCGCGGATTGTTCCGCGGAGTGGGCTTGGGTATCGTTGATCGATTACTGGGTGCGGTCTTTGGGTTGGTTAAAGGTTCTGTTGTCGTTACCCTGGTCCTAATGGGCATCGTTGCATTCTTGCCCCGGCAGGCCTGGTTGGATAACTCCCGTCTGGCGCCGGTCTTTTTGACAGCTGCCCACGGCGGCTCACATGTTGTACCGTTCGATCTAGGGGAAAGGATCCGTCAGGGCTTGCAAGCGCTCCGGATCGCGCCAAGCTCTCGGAGTCATTTCGCTACTGCCATGCAGCCAATTCTCGCCCAGGGTTAAGTGAGTGCGAGACAAACACAAACCCGGCCATTGAGCGGGTAGGAAAAAGAAAGAGGTTTTTGTGAAACGTGAACTGGATAGTCTTGTGACGCAAATGCACGCCGGTGGCATTCATTACGACGAGGCAGTGCGCGAGTTTAAACGGCGCTTCATTCTCGAAGTGCTGTCGCATCACAGGGGCAACCAGTGCAAGGCAGCTCGCGAGCTGAGCATGCACCGCAACACCCTCCGCCGCACCATCGCGGAGCTCAAGCTCGATCCGGAACAAATTCGCAGCGGGCTCAAGCGTCCGCCCCGCGCGGATCGCCCTGTCTTCGACGCCGCCAAACAAACGGTGCGTACTTAGTGCAGGAAAAAGCCGGCCAGCTTACCACGTCGCCGGCTGAGGGCCTCGTAACCATCCAAAAAGGATTCCGCTGGGATGACTACGACGCCTATCTCTTCGACATTGATGGGACCTTGCTCCACGCCCAGGGAGGCGTGCACACCGGCGCCTTCTCCTTGAGCGTGCAGGCGGTGATGGGGCATCCCCTCCCTATCGATTCCGTTCCCGTGCACGGCAGCACCGACACCGGTATCCTGCGCGACGCATTCCGCCTGGCCGCCATCCCCGACCGGATTTCCTGCACGAGGCTCCAAACAGGTTGGCGTGTGCGGCTTTCATCAAGGAAAGCCGCATGAAGTCCGCCAACGCCAACGAGCTCGACAGGAAATCCGGGGACGAGGTGTGGCAGCCTCGCATCGAAGAGATTCTTGTCCTCATGCGCCAGTCGGTCCTGGAACAGCGCGAACGCATGAGCGTTACCGTCATGCCCGGCGTCCTGTCCATGCTGGCTTACCTTAAAAGCCGGGGCAAGCGTCTGGGCGTGGCCACCGGCAATCTGGAGCAAATTGGGTGGTTGAAGATCGAAATCGCCGGGTTGCGCGATTGGTTCACTTTTGGAGGCTTCAGCGATCGCCATGCTGTGCGCTCCGAAATGATCGCGCAAGCGCTCGCCGTCGGCCAGTTGACCGGCACTCATGCCAAGGTATGCGTGATCGGCGACACGCCCTCGGATATCGCCGCGGCCAAGGCCAATTCCCTGCCCACCATCGCCGTGGCCACCGGAGTTTATTCCTACCAGGCCTTGCTCCAGCATCAGCCGGAAGTCTGCACCACCACTCTGGAAGCTCTGCTGGAAACGGTCAATCGCCCGTGAATCGTCAACCTGCCACGCCGTCCCGAGTAGCGAGGCAGGAAATCGGGGTTCCCGGATTTCCTGTTGGTATCGGTGGCGCGGGCAAGCTTCATGCGGCTTTCCTTAATGAAAGCCGCACCACGTGACGCCGTCCCGAGTAGCGAGGCAGGAAATCGGGGTTGCGTACCTGGTAACTTGTCCCTGCGCTGAGCGCCCCCTAGGATAAATCTATGTGTTCGCCACGCGGTACAGGCCCGGTCCCATCCTTCTGCTCATCGCTGTGCCTGGTTACCGCCTTGTGCACCCTCCTGCCCATGGCCGCTTATGCCCAGCAGCCCTCGCCGCCGGTTGCCCCATCCCCCGCCGCTCAACCCTCAAACCGCGACTTAGAGCCCTCAGCCCGTCAGAGAAAGGCTGCGGAGAAGGCGTATGCCCAGGGCGTCCGCGCCATGGAAAAGGGCGACGTCGACACGGCCCAGCAGGCTTTCGCCCGCGCAGTGAAGGCGGATCCTTCCAACCGCGATTACGCTGCTGACCTGCTGATCGCAAGCCAGCATCGGGTCACCAAACTGATCCAGGATGCCGACAAAGCACGCCTCCTGGGCCAGCCCGACGTAGCCCGCGCTAAACTCGCCGAGGCGCTCGCGCTGGACCCGAAAAATCCTGAGGTCTCGCAGCACATCTACGACTTGGCCAAGCTCGAATCCACCGCATCGCCGGACGATAGCCTGAACGCGACCTTCGCGCCCCCCATCCAACTGACTCCCAAGCCAGGCAAGCAAAGCTTCCACTTCAGAAGCACCGAGCAGGAGGTCTTGCGACGGGTGCTCGACGCTTATGGAATAAGGATGGTGGACGACGGTTCCCTCGCGTCGGTGACCGTTCGCTTCGATGCCGATGACATCGATTTTGCCCAGGCCGCGCACCTGTTGAACCTGGTCACTCATTCCTTCATCGTGCCGCTTGATCCTGTCCGCGTTTTGGTGGCCAAAGAGAGCAAGGAGAATCACGAAAAATACGACCGGATGTCCTTGGAAACGCTTTATCTTCCCGGTCTCACGCCCACCGAGTTCTCCGACATGAACAATCTGGCCAAGAATGTGCTCGGGGTAACTCAAGTGACCGTGCAACCCAACCGGGGCACCATGACTGTGCGCGCGCCGGCGCCCACTCTGGCGGCGCTCAATCGAACATTTTCGGATCTGCTGGACGGCAAGAGTGAAGTGCTGCTCGACGTAAAGATCTACGAGGTGGAGAACACCAGGACAACGCTGATCGGTGTACAGCTCCCGCAAAGCACCAGTGTGTTTAATGTGCCCAGCGAGCTAAACAGCGTGATCGCGAGTAATTCCAGCCTGGTGCAGCAGATCATTCAGAGTGGTTTGGCAAGCGCCGGGGATTACGCCGCCATTGCCGCCATTCTCATTGCCTCGGGCGAGGTTAGCAGCTCGATTTTGAGCACGCCCTTTGCCACCTTCGGCAATGGCCTTACTTTGACCGGCCTCTCGGCCGGCGGCATTACCGGAAACCTGAGCCTGAACTCGGCCGATACGCGTTCCCTCGATCAGGTCCAGATCCGGCTTGATGACAACGCTGAAGGGACAATCCGCAGCGGCACACGCTATCCCATCACCACCTCGAGCTACTCCAGCATTGCCGCCACCTCGGTAAATATTCCCGGAATCACCACCGCCGGCCTCTCCGGCATTCTGGGTGGATTGGGGATCAATGCCAGCGCCCTCTCCACCGCCCAGCCTATCCCGCAGGTCCAGTATCAGGACTTGGGCTTGATCTTTAAGGTCACTCCGCGCATCGAGCGCAATGACGACGTAACCCTTAAGCTCGACCTCAAAATTCAAGCGCTTCAGGGAGCCAGCCTAAACGGGCTGCCGGTGCTTACCAATCGTAGCTACACCGCTGACATCCATCTGGTCAATGGCGCCAGTGCTCTGGTAATTGGCAACCTGTCACGCCAGGAATCGAATGCCGTCAGCGGCAATCCTGGCCTCTCGGAATTACCCGGCTTTACCGCCCTCAGCGCGACCACCAAGGAATACGACGTCAGCAATCTGGCCATCCTGGTGACGCCCCACATCCTGCGCCGCCGGCGCAACGAGATGACCGGGCCCCTCATCCCCCTCCCCCACCACAGTTAAAGTAATGGTTTTAGCTTATGCGCCAAGCTACAGAACTGGCATCGGGTGCGCTCGGAACCGCTCTCTCAATCGCCTCCCCAGACCTTACGAGTTTGGGGTGAGCGCTCCACTAACAAACCCAGTCCCGAAGAGCCTGCCCTGAGCTTGTCGAAGGGGACGGCTGAGAGTCGTACTTGTCCAAATTCGAGGTGTGTTCCCCCGCATTTATGCGGGGGAACGAGCGCTTTAGCGCTCTGTGAGCAGTCTGGACTCCGATCGAGCGCTTCAGCGCTGGCAATGCCAAAGCCTCATGCGTCCCTGCCCAAGAGAGCCGCAAAATATAACCCATCCGCTCCTAAGGCCCGGAGGGCCGACCGCTAAACGTCAGCCCAGCCCGGCAGGGCTGGGAATATTAATCAATCGACTCTGAGCGCCGGAGGCGCGGCACTCACTCCGCGACCCCCAACCTGATTTCGACATAACCGGCCGCAGCACCCGATTGTTCAATAAAATCAACGCGACACATTCGAACATTCCGCTAATTTGGACAGCTCTGGCTGAAAGTAGCCCAGGACGCTAGTCCTGGGTCGATCTGAGCGTCACCAACAGCCCCGAAGGGACGGCTGAATCGCTTTTCCACCTTACCCTTTGACCCCTGAACGCACCTCGATTTAGACTTTACCGATCCCCCATAAACGTGCGTCCTACAGGGCTAGGTACCGCTCTGGACATTCCCTCAGAGGCACTCATGGCTGGGAGAAACACCACTTTAGCGTTGACCGCTTTGCTATGGATATTGACCGCCTGCCGGCGGGAACAGCTGTCGCTGCCGGTCACGCACGCGGCCGTTGCTCAGCCGCCATCCTCCATCGCCATCGCACCACCGCCGCCCCAACCATCTCAGGCCGGACCCGAGCCCGGCTCGAGCTGTTACTCCTTTACCCTTCTGCGGCCCAAAGACCAGCGTGCGGTCGCGGTGCAGGCACGCTTAAAGCAAGCCGATGCCATGGTCGCAGCCCTTGACTCGCGCGTCATCAGGGTAGACCTGGTGGGTGACCACGCCAACATCCTCTCCCTGCAGTTCCCCGTGCGCTGGCCCGCCCCGCCGGGCTACACCGATCGCATCAGCGCCGTCGTAGAGCACTACTTCTCTTCGCCTGACTTAGAGGACGACCTATGCAATTCCGGCTTTGACCAGGTCCGGCTGCAGGCGTGGGGTCGCAACGACCGGCGCATTCATCCCATCTGGACGGCACGAGTCACCAGCGAGGGTTTGCTGAAGTTAGGGGCTGACGGAGAAGAATTGGCATCCGCCCATCCAGTTTTTTAGACTTCGAGCCCAATGGACCGCATCAGCGGCAGCGCATTGCTGGTCTGGACGATGCCCGGGTAGAGCTTGTAATCAAACTGCAACTGCCCCTCTTCCAGGTGATCTTCGAAGTGGCAATTGATAGCCTTTGTTCCAATCTGCTGCGGGATCGCAGTCAGAGCCAGATCATGCGTGCTCACCAACCCCACCGCGCCTCGCTCCACCAATTTGGTCACGATCGATCGGGTTCCGATCAGCCGATCGTGGGAGTTGGTTCCCGAGAGCAGCTCGTCCAGCAGAAAAAGAACCGGAACAGGGCCCGTCGTCAGGTCCATGATCTGTTTTAGCCGATGGATCTCCGCGTAGAAGCGTGAGATTCCACCCTCCAGCGAATCCAGAACGCAGATCGAGGCAGTGACGGTGAGAGGCGACATCTTCAGTTTCGCCGCACGCACCGGAGCTCCACTCTGCGCCAGCACTGCGTTGACGCCGATGCCGCGCAGGAACGTACTCTTTCCTGCCATATTCGGACCGCTCAGGATAATGAGCTGAAGATCCCGGTCCAGCCGAAGATCGTTGACTACGGCCCGTTCTCGCGCGATCAGCGGATGGGCGAGCGCCTCGGCTTCGAAGAAAGGTGCGTCCTCGGCGAATTCAGGAAAGACATCCTCGGGATGCTCATAAGTGTAGGCCCCCAATGCTGCCAGCGCCTCCAATTCCCCCACCGCGTCCAGCCACTGGAGGAGCGACGGCCCGAAGCGTCGACGCCACTTTTCAATGGCCAGAACCAGTTGCAATCGATAGAAAACTACCGGGTCGAAGATACGCACGACAAAATTGTGCGCATCCTCGAGATAATCCACCAGACGGCCGAGTTTGGCCATTGCCCGCGAAGGTGGCATACCTTCTGCCCTGAGCTGCGCCTGAAGTTGGAGAAGCTTTGGACTGGTGAACGCTTGGTCCTCAAAGGCCATTAACACCTGGGACAGGAGCAGGAGATCACGTCCGGCTTCCTCTGCCGCATGAACCGCCTCGCCCAGCCGCAAGCGAAAGCGATGGGAAACAATCAGATTCGCAACTGTGATGGCGAACACCAGCAAATCCGACGCGAACCCCAATTGCCACGCGACCACGCTTACTATCCACGCGACGGCGAGGACCGCGGCCAGAATCGGGATCATCCCTGAAGCGAAAGTGTCCTTGGCCTTCCCCCAGTCGGCCAGTCGCCCGGGGCGGACTCCCAAGGCCAAGTCTTCTCCTGTCAAAGAAAGGTTTTCTCGAAACCTTACGCGAGGGCTTAGGTCGATAGCCGCTGCCTGGCGGGTCGCGCACCTCGTCCGGCGGCGCCGGCGGCGAGCAGCCATCGAGCCAGCGTTTCTTCCCCGGCACGGGTACGCGCCGTGCACAACAATTCGAAGAGCGAGGCTCGTCCGAAGAGATCGAGGTCTCGCGCGCAGGGGTCGGATGCTTCCAGGAAGCGCTCGCCAGTCGCTCCGCTTCCGGCCCATGTACCGTTAAGCCGCGCCAGCCCTTGCTCATAAAACTTGATAGCGCGCGTGCGGGCAGCCACGAGGCGCAGCAGCCGCCCATGCAGGACAGCAATAACGACAAAGGCTGTGATCAAAATCAGGACCAGCAAATCGATCCTGGTAAAGTGACGCATCCGGAACAGAATCCAGGCCACGCCGAAAGCGCCCAAGCCCAATTGTACGTACCCGACCAGCCGTTCCCGTCTCTGAAGGTTGGACCGTTCGACCAACAGCTCCGCCATGCGCCGGGAGTATTCGGCTCGCGGCACATCGGAAACCTCGGTCTCACTCACCACTCATGGGCCCTCAATCTGCCACTTTCATTGTGCCAGATGGGTAAAAAGTAAACCGCATCTCTCCCCACTACGCTTTTGCTCCGTCCATCCCAATAACAACTGCCGAGGTAAGCGACCACCCTAAACTTTGTCATCCGGAGCGAAGCCGAGGGACCTGCAGTTCCCCTCTCCATCCGCAACCGCCAAAGGACAACTACCGCAACGACGGAGCCGGCTTAGGAGCAGGAGCTGGTGGTGCAGGCGGCAGAGGCACACCATCCAACTGTGCCTGGAACTCAATAATCTTCTGCAGCATCGGGTAAGGAATCCCAACCGCCGGCAACCCGCGCCCATTGACAAAAATCGTAGGCGTAGAATTCACGCCCACCTTCGCCCCCAGTGCCAGCGAAGCATCGATCGCATCCTTGGCAGCAGGAGTCGCAGCGCAAGCAGCAATCTTGGCCGGGTCCTGACCAGCCTTGGTCTCCGCGTCCTTCAAAGTCGCGTCCGCCGTGGTCCCCGCGAGTCCAGCCTGGTTTTCAAAAAGAGCATCGGAATACTTGAAGAACGCCTCATTGCCACCCGCCTTGGCGACACAATACCCGTGAGTCGACGCCTTAAAGGCCTCAGGGTGGATCTGCCTAAGCGGGAAATCCTGGTAAACAAAGTGAGCGCTCGGATAGTCGGCCAACAACTTGGCAATGGTGGGTTGTGCTTCCTTGCAATGTGGGCACTCGAAATCAGAGAACTCTACAATCTCAAGCGCTTTGGAACTGCCTCCCTGCGACGGCCCGGAGGCTCCCGCCTGCAGAGTGTCGCGGTAGGCCTCAAACGGCTTGGCACCGAAGGGCAGCAGCGTGTCGGCGGCAATTATGAACTTCCCATCGGGCAGCGTGTGGAAGGCAAGCTGCGCGGTCTGCTGCTCTTTGGCGCTGCCGCCATTGCCCTTGACCAGAACGATCACGTTACTGACCCCTGGAGCCGGCGTGGCCAGGATGGCCTGAACCTGCCAGATCCGGCTAGTGTCATATCCCCAATACGCCTTTAGAAATTCCTCCACCGTCTGCTTGGTGGGCGAAGTCGCAGTAAAGTTTGCCGGATCCGGCGTCGGAAATGGAGCCGCGGTCTGGGCCGGCGCAGACGGCGCTGGAGCCGAACTTCCGGCCGGTGCCTGCGGAGCAGAGGGAGGGGTTCCGTTCTGGGCCAGTGCGGCAGGAAGCCACGCCGCGCTGGCGACTGCGAGAACAGAAAGATATGCGGTTAAACGAAGCTGCATTCAATTCCTTTCTAATTGTTGGGGCGGTTGCGAATCTCGGACAGGGACACTTCTGCTTATACCTGAACTTTAACGGCGATGGGGAAACGGCGTCCCATGCCGAAGGACTTGCTGGTGACCTTGAGAACCGGTGCAGCCTGCTGCCGTTTATATTCGCTGCGTTCCACCAGCTTGACTACATGACAGACTGTCGCCAGATCGAAATGGTATTCACTGGCTATCTGTTCCGGAGTTTCGTAGCGCTCGACATAGGCCTGGAGAATGGGGTCCAGCACCTCGTAGGGCGGAAGAGAATCCGTATCCTTTTGTCCCGGACGCAGTTCCGCGGACGGCGCCTTTTCCAGAATGGCTCGCGGAATAATCTCGTGCTCCCGATTCACGTGACGGCACAGCTGGTAAACCTCCGTCTTGACCACGTCGCCGATCACCGCCAGCGCCCCCACCATATCTCCGTAAAGCGTGCAATAGCCGACCGACATCTCCGACTTATTGCCGGTCGTGAGCACCAGCGCATTGAATTTGTTGGAAAGCGCCATGAGCAGATTTCCGCGGATGCGGGACTGGATATTCTCCTCCGTGATATCCGGCTGCCGCCCGGCAAAGAGCGGCGCGAGTGCCCGCGTGTACTGCTCGAAGAGATCGTGAATGGCAACGGTCGTAAAGCGAATACCAAGGTTGGCGGCCAGCGCGCGGGCATCGTCGACTGAACCGGTGGAGGAATACTGGCTGGGCATGCCAATCGTGGTCACATTCTCTTTGCCCAGGGCATCGACGGCGATGGTTGCCACCAGGGCCGAATCTACACCCCCGCTCAAGCCCACCAACACCTTCGAAAAACCGCATTTGCGCACGTAATCCCGTGTGCCTAAGACCAACGCCTGGTACACTGCCGCGTCTTCGCTCGGATCGACCGGGCGGCGATCGCCGGCCAGCGTAGCGCTGTTGAAGAAAACCAGGTCCTCTTCAAACGAGCGCGCCTGCGCAATAATCTCGCCCTCTGGACTCAAGGCAAAGCTGGCTCCGTCAAAAACCAGGCTATCGTTGCCTCCCACCTGGTTGACCATGGCCACCGGCACCTTATGCCGCCGGGCGATCGCGGCCAGCATGCGGTGACGCAACTCCCGCTTGCCCCGGTAGTACGGTGAGGCTGAGATATTGAGGATGAGCGACCCACCGGCGCGCATCAACTCCTCGACCGGATCGACGGGATAAAGCCGGCTTGACCAGAACAGCTTGTCATTCCATGCGTCTTCGCAGATGGTGAGCGCCATGCGCTCGCTTCCCAGGCAGTGCAGGCTCTGGCTTGCCGCGGGAGCAAAATACCGCTGTTCGTCAAACACGTCGTAGAAGGGCAGAAGCCGCTTGGACTGGACAAACTCCACTACGCCATTACGCAGCAGAGCCGCCGAATTCGCCACCTGCTTGCCTGATCCCTCCGGAGCAGCGGTGACATAACCGCAGAGGATGGCCAGTTTGCTGCCACTGGTCGCGATCGCCGCAATCTCCGCGATGGCCTCAGCGGACCGCTCTACAAACGACGGTTTATCAAGAAAATCGGCGGGAGGATAACCGCAAACTGCCAGTTCCGGAAACATGACGACGTCCGCGTCAGCAGCGGACGCCTCACCGGCAAACTCAATAATTTTCTTCGTATTGCCCTGAAAATCCCCCACCGTAGGGTTGATCTGGGCCAAAGCGATCTTCACTTTTCCAGTCTATCAACTGTCTCTGCAGCGCTCGTTTTTGCGAGATATGGGGATTCGACAACGAGCTTGGGCGCTGTGGGGACTGAATTCACATCCCTCCAATCGCCACGGCCCGGAGGGCTGATCGCCCCTAAGACCCCGTTCCCCCCGCGACCACCGACAGCGTGCGGATAAGAATCTTGAGATCGAGCCAGATACTCCAGTTCTGGATGTACGCCGTATCCAACGAGATGTAGCTGTCAAACGAGGGATCCTGACGCGCCTGTACCTGCCACAGCCCGGTCATGCCGGGAAGCACATCCAGCCGCCGCAGATGGCTGAGCTCGTATCGCTTGACTTCGCTGGCGATCGGAGGCCGGGGGCCGACCATGCTCATATCGCCGCGCAGCACATTGATAAACTGCGGCAGCTCATCCAGCGAGTACTTCCGCAGGAACGCGCCCAAACCGGTAATCCGGGGATCGTTGCTGACCTTGAACAGCACGCCGTCGCGTTCGTTCATGTGCAGAATCTCCGCCCGGCGACGCTCGGCATCCGCCACCATGGTACGAAACTTGATGCAGCGGAAGACCCTGCCCTTCTTGCCAATCCGATCTGAGGAATAAAAGATGGGCCCGGGCGAATCGAGCTTCACGGCAATCGCGATTGCCAGGAGCAACGGCGAAAGAATGAGAAGCGCCAGCGACGAGAGCAGCACATCCTGAATGCGCTTGAGGAACAAGCCGATGACCGGGGTTTCCCCGCGATGCAAAGGAATGGTAGGAAACTGGCCAATGTACTCGATCGGACTATTCCACGCCAAGCCGTCGTAAAGCTCCGGCACCACGCGGACATCGACACCTGCCTCCCGTGCCTGGGAGACAATACGCGTAACCACCCGCGCGTCACAAGGCGCGGAAAGGAAGATCTCATCGGCGAAATACTTGCGCGCCAGCTGTAGCACCTCGTCGAGTGAACCGAGGACGTCTCCAGCCAAAGCCGGACTGTCGGAATCGACTCCAGGGATCTGCACGTAGCCCTTGAAGCTGTAGCCCAGGTGGCGAATGCTATCCAGATGTTGGCGCATCGCCTGGCCGACCCTGCCCGTGCCCACAATGATGATGTTGCGTACTTCCAGTCCGTTCTCAAAGCGGCGGTATTTCATCATGCGCCATACCAGCCGCCGGCCGCACAGCAATACCGTGGTCGTCACCACGGTGATGATCACCACCCCGCGAGAGATCACCTCTCCACGCACCAGGTAGAGCGCACCTGACAACAGCAGCCCCGCCGTGAGGCAGGCTTGGATGGTCAGCCGCTGCTCGTGCAGGGTGTTGCGCATCTGCATTGGGCCATACAAGTGGTAACGCTTGCTGACCAGAATCAGCGAGAGCATGAACCATCCCAAACAGGCAAGCAGGATTTTTGGGTGGGTCTGGAACATGATGTTGGTGTGGTAGGGCGAATCGGCTCCAAAGAGCCCTTGCCCCAGCCAGCCACGAACCGCGATCATCAGCGCGACCAAAACTACGAGGACGTCACCCAACATCCACAGCGCGCCAACGCGCGTCCCTTTTCCCTGGGCATTCGACCGTTGTGGGACCGCTACGTACCCGGTCCCCCGTTCCTCGCTGCCGTTTGTCGCTAAGCGCTTTAGAAGTCCGGACGTTGCCATGCATGTCCCCGGGGGAAAGTTCGAAAGGTTGCCGAAGTGCGGTTACACTTCGCCCTTGTTAGTGCCAAATCACATAGCCTGCCTGGGTTACCGTGTTACCAATAAGGCACGCAGGCGTTACCATGCCGTTGTCAAGTAATTAAACGAACGAATGAGCGAGTGCGAGATGGCAAGGAGCAGGCCAGGCCGACAATTGCAGCGAGCATTCAGATGCGAGACTCATCCGGAAGAATATTGCGTTTGCAGGAAAAAGCATGGGTTGCATAGCAGCTAAACCTTCATTCTTCAAGAGTTAACCAGGACTGAACCAAAACCCTCAGACCCCGCGCAAGCTTTCTGCCGGTGAGTCGAAGAGCCGCATCCTACGACGGCAAAAGCCAGGAAGGCGAGAGTTCCTTACCCCATGCGCTTCCCGAAAAAAGCATACCATTCTGAGTCAGAAGCAGGGCATAAGTAACTATCGAGGCTTGGTTACTATTAGGGGACGCTGTAACCAGACAGTTATAACCCGATCGGGCTATCAGCCTTCGGGTAGGACCAGCTTATCCAGATCGAGAAACTCGCGCAGAAACGGGTCATCGGTCCGTTTGAGTTCGTCCATGGTGCCGAAGAAGTATGCTTTCCCCTGGTGCAGGAAAAGCACATGGTCCGCCAGCCGCTCGGCAAAGCGCATATCGTGGGTGACCACGATGCTGGTAAGGCGGAGTTGGTGCTTGAGCTTCTGGATCAGATTGCCCAGCAGCCGGCCCATGAGGGGATCGACCATGGTGGTGGGCTCGTCATACAAAATGGCCTCCGGCTGCGCGGAAAGCGCACGGGCAATCGCCACCGATCGCTTCATCCCGGTAGAGAGATCCGAGGGAAGCAGGTCCGCCATGCCCGCCACACCGACCATGTCCAGTAGCCCGTTTACTACTTGCTGAATCTGGTCTTCCAGCAACTGTCCACGTTCCCGCAGCGGAAAAGCCACGTTTTCCCCAACCGACAAAGAGTCAAAGAGAGCACCATTCTGAAAGACCATGGTGACTTTCTTGCGCACGGTCTCCATCTGATCTTCGGTAAAGCCGGTGATGTCCTGCCCGGCCACCATGATCCGTCCTGCGTCAGGTTTGAGGAAACCCATGATCTGCTGCAGCGAAACCGACTTGCCGACCCCCGAGCGCCCCAGAATGCAAAGCGTCTCGCCCGCCTGCACTGAGAAGCTGACGTCGTCCAGCACATGGACATCTCCAAACGATTTCGACACGTGTTCGAAGGAGATGTACGGCGGGTCCGGTTGCCGGACCGCTTCCCTCTCCTCTCCGCGTGGAGACTCGCCAACAATCTCGATGGGCGTTCCAGCGGGAATGCTAACCGCCGGTTGGGGAGGATCGGGAAACGTGCTCATTGGCTCAAGACTAAAGCATTTCCGATGCCGACCATATCCTCGGGCAGGTTGCAGTTATGGAACCAGCGGTACAAAGGCAAAGGAGAAAATCCGAGCAATTCGGGGTCCGTCGAGGCCAATCGTTCCGTGTCGAAGACATCGACCGGCTGAGATAGGGATTGGCCGGCGGCCGCGCTAACCACGGCAATGACTTTGTAATTGCCGGCGAGCAGCGCGGCAGTGATGGGACCCAGCAAATCCCGATGGTAGACAGCGCAAAGCGGCTGCGGTTGCCCGTTGAAACGAGGAACGGTCGCCAGCGCGCCGGTGATTTCCGCCCGCAGCAGCATCCAGCTGAGAAACCGTGCCGGCAACAGTGGCATATCCACCGGCAAAAAAAGATTGAGTGCCTGCTTGCTTGCGGCCAGCGCCGCCTCGATCCCGCTCAGCGGACCGCACCCTGGATGCAGATCCGGCACCACGGCAGCATGGGCCGACAAATCCGCACGCGCCCCAGCGATCCGCGGAGCAGCCACACCGATGCAACAAAGCTTATCCAGAGCCACCTCGACCAGAGACCGTCCCCCCACCTGGAGCAGAGCCTTATCCTGTCCCATGCGCGAACTGCGTCCCCCAGCCAGCACAAACCCTTCCGCGCCGAATGCAGCTAGAGTTAGGGACGGGTGCCCCAGGTTCGCACCAGCGTACCTGGGCCGATAAAGACATTTTTCCACTGTTTTCCCTGAAGAACGCAGCCAACGTAACTCTACGAAACGACTGTCACCAAAAACTATGTGGGGCTTCGCCCATCTTTTTCGGCCCAGGTACGCTTTGGCGAACCTGGGGCACCCGTCCCGTTCCTATCGGGTTCCGCTATGACCGTGGTCCCGTAGGAATTGCGTGTTCTCACGCGTTCTCTTATCCCAGCTCTTCAAAAAACAAAATGATCGACTCGATCCCCCGATAAAAATTGGCGATGTGGAACTTCTCATTCGGCGCGTGCAAGTTATCGTCCGGCAATCCGAAGCCCATCATCACCGAGGGAATTTTAAGGTGCCGCTCGAAATCCCCCACGATAGGAATGGACCCGCCGGAACGGATAAACACCGTCTCTTTCCCGAACACCTGGTGCAGTGCCCGCGTTGCCGCCTGTATATAAGGATTGTCGGTCTTGATCACGATCGGATCGCCGGAGTGAATCAGACGGACCTTCAGCTCGATACCCTTCGGCTGCAACGACTCAACAAAGCTCTTGTACTGCGCAAAAACCTCCTGCGGATGCATATCGGGAACCAGGCGAAAGGAGATTTTGGCCGTAGCCTTGGCAGGAATCACCGTCTTCGCACCGGCGCCGATGAAGCCGCCGGGCATCCCGTGTACATCCATGGTGGGCCGGACCCAGGTGCGCTCCTGCACCGAAAATCCCGGCTCTCCGCTCAGCTCGCGTGATCCGACTTCCGAAACACGGTAGTGCTCTTCATCAAAGGGCAGACGTTTCCAGGCTTTCAGCTCATCGGCGCTCGGCGCTTGTACCTTGTCATAAAAACCGGGAATCAAAATGCGGCCTTGTGGATCTTTGAGTGCCGCAATCACCTGGGCCAGCGCAATAAAAGGATTGGGCGCAGCGCCGCCATATATGCCGGAGTGCAGATCCGTCCGCGCCCCCACCGCTTCTATTTCGGTGTAGATCATCCCTCGCAGGCCGACAACCAGGGTAGGCAGGCCGGGAGCAAACATCTCCGTGTCGGAAACCAGGGCGAAGTCGGCCTTGAGCTGCTCTGGATGTTCGCGCACAAACCGCGCTATGCCTTCGCCGCCAACCTCCTCCTCACCCTCGAGAAGCACCCGCACGTTGACCGGCAGCTTCCCTCCGGGCGCTTGCAGTAGCGCTTCCAGCGCCTTCAGGTGCATGTACATCTGGCCCTTGTCGTCCACCGCCCCACGGGCATAGAGGTTGCCATCGCGCTCCGTCGGCTCGAACGGGGGCGTAACCCATTCCTCTAAAGGGTCCGGGGGTTGCACATCGTAATGGCCATACGTCAAACAGGTTGGCTTGCCCACGGCGTGCAGCCAGTCGGCATACACCAGCGGATGACCGGACGTCTCAATCACCCGAACATGCTCCAGGCCAATTCGCTCCAGCTCCCGGGCCAAGCTCTCTGCGGCCAATCGCACGTCGCCCTTGTGCTCGGGAAGCGTTGAAATGGAAGGAATACGCAGCAGCGTCTTAAGCTCCTCAAGGAAGCGCGTTTGCTGGCTGTGGGCGAACTCGACTGCGGAGGCCATGGATCATTTCTCCTCTGGAAAAAGCGGAAGGTGGTAATCGTTGTCTTTTCTACGACTTTCGCAGCACTTCCGAATCCCGTCGGACAACAGGGGTAGCGGCTGCCCAAGATGTATCCTAAACCTGGAGAACTATTTCATGCTCGACCTGGAAATCACCCCACGCGATCTCGCCGCGCACCTGAAATCTGAGGGCGCCGGCACCATCTTGCTGGATGTTCGTGAGCCGTGGGAATTTGCTACCGCGCAAATCAGCGGGTCGAAGAGCATGCCGATGGGAGAAATCCCTTCTCGTGCCTTTCAGGAGCTGGATCCCGAAGCCCGTATTGTCACCGTGTGTCATGGCGGAGTCCGTTCCCTGAATGTAGCTGTGTGGCTGCGCAACCAGGGTTTTGAAAAGGTGCAGTCGTTGAGTGGCGGGATTGATGGTTGGTCCAGAGAAGTTGATCCGACGGTGCCACGTTACTGAGAAATAGCCAACTTTAGAAAAGAGCAGTTATGAGCGCCACCGAAAGAGTACTGATTGTTGAAGACGAATTGCATGCCCTGGCCGGGTTGGCCGAGTTGGTCTCGGGCTGGGGTTATCGCACCGAGACGGCAAGAGACGGCATCGAGGGCCTGGAAAAAGTAGGCGAGTGGTTTCCCGGGATCATCGTTACCGACCTCAAGATGCCCCGCATGGACGGTTTAGAGTTCCTTTCGCGATTGAGCGAGATGCAGCTCAACGCGGCCGTCATTGTCCTAACCGCCCAAGGCAGCATTGAGCGTGCGGTCGAGGCGATGAAGATGGGCGCCTACGACTTTATTCAAAAACCGATCGATCCCACCCGCCTCAAGACCGTTCTGGCCAACGCCAGCCGGCAGCGCGAGACCGAGCGGGAATTGGAAGTGACTCGCCGCAAGTTAAGAGACACAGGGTTCCTGGGATCGCTCGTGGGCAGCTCGAGGAAGATGCAAGAGATGTTTGCCATGATCGAGCGCGTCGCCCCCAGCACCGTTTCTGTATTGATCACCGGGGAAAGCGGGACGGGCAAGGAGCTGGTGGCACGAACCTTGCACGAGCTGAGCCCGCGCCGCGGGAAGCCCTTCGTCGCCGTCAACTGCGCCGCTATTCCCGAAACCCTGATCGAGAGCGAGATATTCGGTCACGAAAAGGGCTCCTTTACGGGAGCGCTGGAGCGCCGTGCGGGCTGTTTCGAGCTGGCCGAAGAAGGCACTCTGTTGCTGGATGAGATCGGCGAAATGCCGGTGGGCACGCAGGCCAAGCTACTACGGGTCCTGGAAGACAGGAAGCTACGCCGCCTGGGCAGCAAAGTCGAAACCCCCATGAACGTTCGCGTACTGGCGGCTACCAACAAAAACCCCGAAGAAGCCGTCGCTGATGGCCATCTGCGCGGCGATTTGTACTATCGACTGAACGTTTTCAACTTGCATATGCCACCTCTGCGGGAACATAAAGAAGACATCCCGGCCATTATCGAGGCCCTTCTAAACGACATGAACACCAAGCACGGGCGGGAGGTCAAGGGAGTCGACGGAGAGATGCTGAGCCGCCTGATGGCTCACGACTGGCCAGGGAACGTCCGCGAGCTGCGAAACACCATCGAACGGGCGGTCATTCTCTGCGGTGAGGGATACATGGAGACACGGCATCTGCCGCCTACCTTCGGGCAGCGCTTCATGCGTACAGATGCGGTCAGCTCCAACTACAGCGACAGCGGCGTTCATGTGGAGATCGGCAGCACGGTGGATGAAGCCGAGCGCATGCTCATCCTGAAAACCCTGGAGTCGACGCGCAACAACAAGACCCGGGCGGCCGAGATCCTGGGCATTAGTTTGAAGACATTGCACAACAAGTTAAAGGAGTATGGTAGCGCTCCCAGCAACGAGGACGGAACGGCTGCCTAGAAGGCGGCAGCCGGTAACAGCCCAACTCGAGAATGCTGATTTCACTCTGCCGATCGCTCCATAAGCCGGAAACCGGGTCAGGTGACTCCCCATGAGATTGAAGACCAAGCTCGTGCTCGCGATCACTGGACTGGTCTTTCTGGTGGTGTGCACCCTGTCCTGGATCTTCCTTGGCCAGCTGCTGCGCCAGCGCATGGCTCAGGCTTACTCCGCCAATGACATGGTGGCCCACCAGATTCTTTTTGCCACCCGGCGGGCGACCGAGACCAACATTCGCAGCCCCCGCCTCGACCCCAACGATCCTAAGTCGGTCCGTGCCGCGGTGGCTCTGGCACTGCGCAGCGATCCCGCGCTGACCGCCCTGATGAACTCGGCCATTCGCTATTCTCCGACTGTCTTCGACGTATCCATCGCGGACAGCGAAGGCCGTGCCATTCTGAGTACCGATCCCACCAATGTAGATCACCTGCTGCCCCATCGCCAGGAATACGAGGAATTGGAGAGCGGCGGCTTACTCCGCCAACTGGAAGTCGTCTTCGGGCCGCCTCGCGTCTACAACGTGACCTTGCCGGTGGAGCGCGAGGGCGAGCCCTTCGCCACCATCCGCGTAGGGGTTCGTACCACCTTCCTGCGTTTCGTGGTCGAACCCTGGCTGATCGCCGCGCTGACCTATACCGGGATCGCGATTGCTTGCTCCTTGATCTTTGCCGCGTTCTTAGCCAACCTGGCTCTCAAACCAATTGAACAGATCGGCGCCCGGCTTGATGCACTGGCCCTGGCAGAGGCCGAAGTGGCCGGCGAGGCCAGCAGCAACCGCTCAGGAGATGCGGTGGTGTTGGTGTCTCACAAGATCGAGCGCATCGGCCGGCGCATGCGCAACGTGGAAGAGGTCTTCTCTGCCCTCAAAGAGAACCTCGACCAGATCATGACTAATCTGCAGGACGGCATCCTGCTCTACACCCACGATGCCCGTGCGGTGCTGGTCAGCGACTCGGTGGAACGCTTTCTCGGCATCAGCCGTGCGGAGATCCTGGGCTCCAGGTTGCACGAGGTCTTCTCCCGCAATACCCGCTTGGGCAGGCTCGTCCGCGAGTCCTTTGACGCCCGCATGGCCCTGGTCCAGGAGGAGATCACCACCGAGACCGGACGCCACGTCGAGATCTCGCTCGACTTTATCCATGACGATCGCGCGGTATTCCCACAGGAAAGCCTGGGCGCCCTCCTGACCCTGCATGATGTGGAGTCCGTACGGGAAATTGAAAGTGACCTGGAGCTTTCCCGGCGCCTGGCAGCTATCGGCCGGCTAACAGCCGGCGTTGGTCACGAGGTCAAAAATCCGATCAATGCCATCGTGGTCCATCTGGAGCTACTGCGCAACAAGCTGGGCGGCGGCCCCGATAACAAAGCCCTGCGTCATTTGGAAGTAATCGAAAGTGAGATTCAAAGACTTGACCGGGTCGTGCAGACTCTAGTTGATTTCTCCCGGCCGGTGGAGT
This sequence comes from uncultured Acidobacteriaceae bacterium, assembly GCA_963743365.1. Taxonomy (GTDB): domain Bacteria; phylum Acidobacteriota; class Terriglobia; order Terriglobales; family Acidobacteriaceae; genus PALSA-350. The sequence goes on along the minus strand of CAVUQE010000023.1, from coordinate 41,522 downwards.
TGCAGCTCAAGGAGCAGGATCTGCGCCGCGTCGTCTCCGCGGTCCTGATGCTGGCATCGGCCGATCTGGAAACCCGCGACGTTCATGTGCAGAGCGACCTGCCCGATCGCCCGGTGATGGCCAAGGTGGATTCCGACCTATTAAAACAAGCGCTCTTGAATGTCGTGCTGAATGGCGCCCAGGCAATGGCCGAGGGGGGAAAACTGAAAGTCCGTCTGGCCGAGGACGGCCGCTTCGCGCTGCTTAGCATTCATGACGAAGGAAGCGGAATTCCTCCCGAAGTTAGGGACAAAATCTTCGATTTGTACTTCACCACTAAGAAAGACGGAAGTGGTATCGGTTTAGCGATGACTTACCGTATCGTGGAGCTGCACAATGGTTCTATTGAAGTAGAATCGGATGCGACTCACGGAACTACCTTTACTTTGCGCTTTCCTCTGAACACTGTTCAGGACAGTAGAGCGCGTGGATACTTGATGCCGGACGGGAGTAGCTCAGCTGGATCTATCGTAGCTAAGGAGCCCAGGGGATGAGAGCAGCACGCCTATGCTCGTCGCTCACCCTGCTCGCCGTCTTTTGCACTGGGTGTGTTCATAAGAGTTCGCCACCGCCACAGGCACAAGCACAAGCTCCGCCATTGCAGACTGGTAAAGGGACGTTGAGCCCGCAGACAAAGTCTCAGCAACAGGAGAAAACCGACGCGCCCTTGGCTTCGCCGTTACCGCCGCCGTCCGCGCAAAACGTGCCGCCGCTTCCACCGCCCACTACAAAGAAGGTGCACAAGCCCAAGCGGGCTGCGGCCAAACCGCCGGACACCGCCCAGTCCCCCGCCGCGGGTGGAGCTTCTCAACCCGCAACATCCGGTTCTCAGACCGCCGCCCAAGCCACTCCCCCGCAAACCCCGGGAGCAGCGGTGACGCCGTCTCCGATTGGTCAATTAACAACCGGTGACAGCGCCATAAGCGAGAAAGCCAAGCACGAGACGGCGGATCTGATCACCTCGACGGAGCAGGGCTTGAGCGGTATCAAACGCGCTCTCTCGACCGAAGAAAAGGTCACGGCCGCGCAGATCCGCACCTTCCTCAAACAGGCGCAGCAAGCCCTTGACAATGGAGACACGGACGGAGCCCACGGGCTGGCCCTGAAAGCCAAGCTGCTCCTGGACGAACTAACCAAACCCTAAGGGGGAGTTTAAACCGCAGGTCCCTTCATCGCTCACCCCAGCTCAACTTGGAGCGGAGCACGTCGAAAAATCCCGTTGTCCCCATGCGCACCAGGTGAACGCTATGCTCTGAACGGCGGCAACAGACGCGGTCTCCCACCCGCAGCTGCAACGCCTCTTGCCCGTCAACGGTCAGGAAGGTCAGATCGGGAATGCCTTCAACGCTCACGCTCACGTGTGCATCCCCGCGCACCACGATAGGACGAATCGTCAGCAGGTGTGGGCATATGGGGGTGATCACCAGGGCATCCACATAGGGAGCAAGAATCGGTCCGTTGGCCGCCAAATTGTAAGCGGTGGAACCCGTGGGCGTGGAGACAATGACACCATCTGCTCGAAACGAAGCCGCAAGCTGATCGAACACATGAACGCTGAAATCGCCCATGCGCGCGATCGCGCCCTTGGCAATCACTACATCGTTCAGGGCTTCGTACTCCTTATACAACGCGCCGCCGCGCATAACCTCGGTGTGCAACAAGGAGCGCGCATCAATGGCGCAGCAACCTTCTCTCCATCCCTCCAGCGTGGTGTACAGATCAGCCAGCCGGACCTCGGCCAGGAAACCCAACGCACCCAGGTTGACACTGAGAATAGGAACATCGGTCCGCGCGAAAGCACGCGCTGCCGCCAGCAGCGTTCCATCCCCGCCCAGCACGACCACCAGCACTGGCTTCTGGGCTGGCAATTCATGGCGCGGCACGATGCGTGCGTCCTGGGTGTAGCTGCCGCTTACGTGGTCCAGGATGGGTTCGAAGTCATGCGCCCGCATCCAGGCGACGAGCTCGGGAAGCAGGTTGGCAAGCTCTTCCTTCTGCGGCTTGGAAATGATGGCGACAGGTCGCATGGATTCAGAGCCTGGTTTGGGCTGAGCAACACAGTCAGTGTACGCGATGGCCTCAGAAGCGAACGTACAGAAGAAACTCCCGATTCCCGCTTCCCCCACCCCCTCCCCCAAGAATGGGGGAATCCGCGAGCTCGCTGGCCGAGGAGCCAAGGTCATGCACCGCTGTCCGCACGCGATCGATGGCCAACTGGTGCGCGGCCGGGTCGTGCACAATACCGCCCTTCCCAACGTGTTCCCTGCCCGCTTCGAATTGCGGCTTGATGAGAACCACGGCCTCCAGGACGGTTTCCGGTTCCCGCACCGCCGCGATCACCGCGGGCAAAACCAGCGTCGCCGAAATGAACGACACGTCCATGGATACAAAACGAATGCCGCGGGGAAGATCGCCGGGCTTGAGGTAACGGGCATTGGTGCGCTCCAGCAGGGTGACGCGGGAATCTCTGCGCAAGCCTTCGGCAATCTGCCCGTAGCCGGTATCGACGGCGACCACGCTGGCTGCGCCATGCTGCAGCATGCAGTCGGTAAAACCGCCCGTGGAGGTACCGATATCCACACAGTGGCGCCCGCTCAGATCGATTTGCCAACGGGTCAACGCGGCTTCCAGTTTGAGCCCGCCCCGGCTGACGTAGCGCTGCTCCTCCCCCAACACCCGCAGCAGCGCGGTATCCTCGACCGCACTCCCGGGCTTTTCCACCTTCTGTTGGTTGACCAGCACCCGCCCGGCCAGAATCAGAGCCTGCGCCCGTTCGCGCGACGGCGCCAAACCTTGCTCAACCAGCAACTTATCCAGGCGGTTTCTCATCTAGATGGCTGAGACATGAGTTCCACCCAAAGAATAAGGCTTTCACAGGTTGCGGCCAAACTCTTTGGGGTTTCCATCTCCCTCCCGATTTTGTTGGTACAGGTCATCGTATCCGCCGCTTTTCGGGTACTTTCGTTTGGCTGTTTCCGCAGTGCAACCGTAGAATGGGTTCTGCTCCAGCGATGCCTGATACGACTCCCAATCCGATTGGCCAATCTGAGCGTTCTAGTATCAGAGATGCAAGCCTAAAAGACAGGATGGCCGACGGGACAACTGCCGCAACCGACGATAGCGCTTTGCTGCAGCGTGTCCGCCAAGGCGATCAGACCGCGATGGCGGAAGTCTTCGATCGCTACGGCAGAGCGGTGTACTCCGTCGCGCTGCGCATTCTCAAGGATGCAGGCCACGCGGAAGATGTGATGCAGGAAATCTTCTTCCAGATTTGGCGGAATTCCGACTCGTTCGTGCAAGGGCGTGGATCGCTGGGCGCCTGGTTGGTGGTGGTGGCGAGAAACCGGTCGATTGATCTGCTGCGGCGCAGAAAGCCCACGGATTCCGTCGACGACGTAGTGCTGGCTTCTCCCTTCAACCTGGCTTCCGAAGCCGAGCACAACGCAATGATAGAGAAGGTCCAACAAGTCTTAAAGGACCTGCCTGCTGAACAGCAGAAGTCCATGGAGCTGGCATTCTTTGAAGGGTTGAGCCACTCGGAGATCGCGGAAAGAACAGGCGATCCGCTGGGAACGGTAAAGACGCGTATCCGGTTGGCGTTGATCACATTACGAAAGGCGTTTCAGGCATGACAGGCGACGGACACAATACGCAGGAGGAACTGGCTTCCTATGCGATGCAGAATCTCCCGCTAGAGGAGTCCGCATCCATTAGGGAGCACCTGCAGAACTGTTCCCCTTGCCGCGCAGAACTAGCCGAAGTTTGCGGCGACCTCGCCTTGCTGGGAATAGCCGTGGAGCAGCAACCCCTGCCCGAAGGCGCACGGGAGCGCTTCCTGAAAAAAATTGCCGCCACTCCCGCTGTAAATCCGCAGGCCATCGTGGCGGACGTTACCCCCATCTCGGTCAAGAGCGCGCGCCGCGGGCCCGGCTTTTGGATGCCGTGGGTAGCCGCGGCTGCCATGGCCATCGTAGCGGTTTCCCTTGGAGTGCAAAACCGGGCGTTGAACGACGAACTGCAAGACGAGTCCAACCTGGTCACCAACCTGGCTGCGCAGGCGTCGCGAGCGCAACAAGTTCTGGAAGTTTTAACCGCGCCCAGCGCGCAGCACGTGCTGCTTACCGAAGGCAAAGCTCCCGCCGAGCCATCGGCTCGTGCCACGTACCTGCCCGAGCGCGGAGGCCTGGTTTTGCTGGCGACCAATCTGAAGCCATTGCCCGCGGGCAAAACGTACGAGCTTTGGGTGATCCCGGCGAACGGTAAGGCGCCTGTCCCTGCGGGACTCTTTCGTCCCGACGCGGCAGGCACCGCAAACCTGGTGCTGCCGCAGCTTTCCCCAGGCATCGAGGCCAAGGCGTTTGGAGTAACGATCGAGAACGCGGCTGGCTCCGCCGCTCCAACCTCTCCGATCATCCTCTCCGGAGCGCCCGCCGGAAGCTGAAGGTATTCGCAGTAAATAAGTCTGTCCATCCATCTTCACCCGTGCCAAGGTGAGCCACGCTTTCCAATTTGTCATCCAACCGAAGCGCAGCGTAAGGGAGGGACCTACGGTTAATTCAGCCACAAGCGAATTCCCCACGGAAGCACTGCCCTCCCCTTGTCATCCCGTCGACTTGCCTGCGGCAAGTTGAGAAAGAAATGACACTGCAAAATCGCCATGGATGCGAGGCCCAGAGGGCCGACCGCCAAACGTGACCCCGCCCGTTAGGGCTGGGGCTTAATCGCGAAGATGATCTGAGCGCTGTAAGCGCGGCACTAAACCTGGACCGAGCGAGAACGCTTCGGTTTATGAATTGAGGGCTTTAGAGCTTGCGGAAAAACTCATTTTTCTGAAGGGTACGGCCTTCAGGCCGTACGTAAGTGGTTTTAAATAGGTTCGGCTTTAGCCGCTGAGGGATGATTTCTTCTAGGTTCAGCGACTTTTTCCGCAGCCTGTTTAGCCCCGGCGGCAAACGCTCTTATTGCTTACGCCGAACCGCCGCCGCGGTGCCCGCGTAGCAAACGGCGCCGAAACCACACGGTGCTCCGCTACCACTGGCATGACTGACATTAATGGCATTCGTAACCGCGCCTGCCGTGTTGCTGTTGGCGGCTACCGTCTGGGCGCTGGTATGCACGTCTACTCCGTTTCCATCCAACTGAATCGAAGCAGCGACCTGATCGGTGTCGGTGCGAATCACGCTCATGTAGGGCTGGTCCGAAGGCAGAACGTAGACTTGGCCGTAGGGAGTGCTGAACGTGGAAGCGATCGAAATCGGGTGGCCGGTCACCGGAATGGTGGCCAGCACCTGGTAGTTGGTCAAGCTCACCACACTCACCGTGCTGTCCTTCTGATTCGCGACGTATACCCGGCTGCCGTCGCGCAGGATAGTCAACGTAGCCGGCCCGTTGCCCACCGGCACCGTCACCGCCTGGCCGAATAGCGCCGAGTCGTTCCCGTATTGATCCAGGCTGACATTAATAATGGTGATGGTATTCGAGTCGTAGTTCGCTGTAACCAGCTGGGATGCAGGAGCGTAGTAGTCGGCAAACACTGGGCCGGCTTTGAACGCAGCAGGCGCGACGCCGGTTGGCGGCGGCAGCGTGAGCGTGCCCGTGGCCGAATCAAAATTTTGCCGGCCCGGCGTGGTATCAAGCTCATTGAACGGGCTGTTGATCACCGTGACCGTCCCGCTGCCTCGATTGAGGATAAACGTCCGGTTATTGTCGCTGGAAGCGATGCCATAAACAGGACAGATGCCCACCGGCAGCGTGCGCGAAATGGTCACGGTCGAGATCTCAATCGACTGCACCTGGCCGGGCGTCGTAACGGCTGAAGGAGTTTCGCAATCCCCGAAAGCGACCGTGCCCGAGCCGTTATCCTGAGTGATGGAGTAGACGCGGGTCGCGGAGGAATTGCCGGCCAGGTTGATCGGACTGGCGGGGACCGGGAGCTGTTGTGTCAGCTGGTAAACACCGCTCGAACTATTGGTCAGCACCGCCACCGCCGGTACGTTGGGTTCGGTGATGAAGAGATTGGTTGCGGTGTAGAGCAGGTTCTTGGGCGTTGCAGGCTGCAGCAAGGTGCTGCTTTGAATATTTTTGGTCTCCAGCGTGGTCGATGGCGTGAAGGTGTTAACAGTCCCGTCGGTATTGGCGGTGGTAGCAGAGGTGCCGCTGGAACTCAGGGAGAGCGCCAAAGGCCCATTGCCCAACAGTGCCTGGGTAAGCAGCGTGTCCCCCGAAGCGTCAAAGATATTAGCCAGGCCGGCCGAGGTAGTGCCCGAGGTAGTGGTCACCACCGTATAGCTCTGCGGCTGCGGGGCAGGCCCGGTAACCGCTACCGGGGTCACCACCGGCCGGTAAGTCTCTCCGCATCCGGCCACCATCACGGCGATGCCCATCGCCACTGGTAGACAAGCCAGCCTGCTCAAGCCAGGCGCTGAAAATAGACGCGGCTGAAAGCTACGAGAACTACTGTCCAACGTGAAATCCCGTCGGAAAACCCTGAGCACAAACTCCGGCAAACGCACACTCCGCCGGCTCCATATCTGGAGCCATGCAACGCTAAGCACCCGTGAATACCTCACTACGTCTCATTTCCTGGTAGAAAGATGATTGTAAATGGGACCGCGTATCCGCGATACCCTGGCATTTCCTGTGAAGTTTGTGGGCGTTGGTGAACTTCATGCGGCTTTCCTCTAATGAAAGCCGCACACGCGGCCGTTGCTTGGGGCCGCGTACAGGAAATCCAGGTACGCCGGGCGCAAAATGAACAGTGGGCGTTAACGATCCTCGGATCCGGTGGCAATCCTGGCTGGTGCTGATCGCGGTTCTGCCGTGGTGCGCGATAGCCAGCCTGCGCTATGCCATGGCCGCGTGGAACAGCCTAACGCAAACCGCGCTGGCCATCAGTCTGGGATTGGGCCTGCTGGTGCTTCTGGCACGGGCGGCGACGCCGCTCGCTGCTCTCACCGGCGGAGTGATCACTGCAGCGCTAACGCTGGGGCTGTCCCCGTGGTACCGCTCCCCGCTCCCGGCCCTGCTGGCCCTCTTTGTGCTTACCTTGACGGCGACCCGATTCGGTCGCGGCCAGAAGCAGCAACTGGGTGTAGCGGAAGATAAGCATGGCCGCAATGCCGCCCAGGTAGCGGCAAATTTGGGCATCGCCGGCTTGACAGCGGCCGTGGCGCTGGGCCACCGATTGCCGGGGACGTGGTATGCCGTAGCTGTGATCGCAGCCATGGCCGAAGCCACCGCCGACACTTTGTCCAGTGAACTGGGAGAGGTGCTGGGTGGCCCACCGTTGCTGATCACAACCCTCCGCCGCGTTGCGCCGGGCACGGACGGAGCGATCAGTCTCGCCGGCACGGTGGCGGGAACCAGCGGAGCCGTTGTAGTGGTCCTGGTAGCGGTATTCACGTTCGGCCTGGGTCTCGGGAATGCACTTGCTGCAGGAATAGGCGCGGTGGCCGGTCTCTTTATCGATTCCCTTTTGGGTGCGACCGCCGAGCGCCGCGGCTGGCTGAATAATGACGCGGTAAACTTCCTTTCCACCCTGGCCGCTTCCGCGATCGCCACCGGAGCCTCGGCTCTGCAATAACTGGCAGAGCTAATGCCTCACGGTCCAGAACTCAGTCCCGTCAGAGCCTGCCCTGAGTCTGCCGTAGGGGACGGCTGAGAGTCGCCGTCAGCCCAGCCCTGGAGTGTCTGTGTGAGAACTGGAAAATCGCGCGAATCCATGGTGGCAGCCCCCGCATTTATGCGGGGGAAGGAGCGCTTTAGCGCTCCGTGAAAGAGTCGCGACTCTCTTACGCGCTTTAGCGCTGGCATTGCTTCATGGGAGAGAAGCGCAGCAGAGTACCCATCAGCTCTCGAGCTCCGAAGCGTCGGCGCTAGTGCGTCATTCGCCACAAAGTGTAGCTGAACATCTCATGCATCAGCCGCATGGCGGCATCCCAAAAACCCAGAGGCCGCGCCTCGGGCCGGGGAGAGGTCACTACACTCAGCCCCATGCTTGCGCTCAAAGCATGAATGCGAAACAGGTGCGTTCCGTCGGAGACAGCAAGGATGCGATTCAGATGATTCTTCCGCGCAATCGCGGCCAGCCGGGCAGCGGATTCTTCCGTGTTCGTGCTCTGCGTTTCGGCAATGATCTGGCTCTCCGGAACCCCATGGGCGAGAAGATAATCATGACCCACGCCCCCTTCGGAGTCCCGCGGGCCGCCCTCCCCACCACCCAGCGTAATGATCAATGGAGCCAGGCGCTCGCGATAGAGCGCCAGCGCATGATCGAGACGGGCTCGCAGTACCGGCGAGGGCCGGCCGTCGTATTCCGCTGCGCCAAACACAGCGATGGCATCGGCCGGACGCGCCTGATCGTGGGTAGCGTAAAAATGGATCCGCCCATACACCCAAAGGAACCAGCCAGCTACGACGAGCAACCCCGCGGCCAGCAAGATGCGCAGCACACGCCTTCCAGTCCAGGGTTTCCCGTCGCGGTTGGTGGCGAACTTCATCCGGCTCTCCTGAACGCGAAAGCCTGTTCAGCGCTGAAGCGTTAAGGCAATCTCGTGGGTAGGAATGGCTCCCTCACGAAGAATCTTCCACAGCCCATCGCCGGTGGTGAGATCGACGATGGTGGTCGCAACGCTACGCCCTGTGGGACCACCATCCACGATCAGCGGGATGCGGTCGCCGATCTGGTCGCGCACGCACGCCGCATAGTTGCACTCGGGAAAGCCCTGCAGATTCGCCGACGTGGCCGTAATGGGTAAGCCCAACTTCTCCACGATGGCGCGGGGAATCACAGCGTCGGGCACGCGCAGCGCCACGTTGCCGGTGTTGGCCGTGGAACGCAGGGGCAGACGCGAACCGGCGCGAACAATCACAGTCAACGGGCCAGGCCAGAAGCGCTCCGCCAAAAGATCCAACCGGAAGTCAACCTCGCGCGCCAGCCCGTACGCCTGGGCCGCGCTTGCGATCAGCAGAGAGAGTGGCTTGTGCTTGAGCCGGCTCTTAATCTCATAAATGCTTTCCACTGCACGAAGGTTTACCGGGTCGACTGCCAACCCATAAAAAGTGTCGGTGGGAATGCCCACCACCTTACCGCTTCGCAGGCAGGAGACGATGTACTCAACCCGATCCGGTTCCGGCTCATCCGGATGAACACGCAGAATTTCTGCCAACAAGGAATTCCACCCTAGGACAAATTTGGGGCAATCTCATCGAGAGTACCAGACCGGCCGCCGCTGGCTCACGCCGCAGTCTAATGCCTTTCGAGCCGAAAGAGTATAACCGCCTGCCAATAAGCATTTCCCCAACTAACGACGGCAATCGCTATATTGACTTGCAGGGTTTTTCCACAAAAGAGGTTCGGAGCTCGATGAATCGCTTCCGCTCTCTACTCCCGTTGCTCACATGCCTTGCCTTTGTCGCCTTTGCCCATGCTCAGGATATGCCTGCGCAGGGGACAACGCACGTCACCCTCGGCCAGTCGCTTGTTCCACTCTATGGCCCGTGGAAGTTCACCGTGGGCGATTCGCCCATCGACCCCGTTACCCACGCGCTCCTCTGGGCCCAGCCGGACTTCGACGATTCCCACTGGGAGACGATCGATCTGACGCCGACAGGAGTTCACGACCCGCTGGGAGATTTTTCCGGCTACGTGACCGGCTGGACGTCGCGCGGGCATCCAGGTTATTCCGGCTACGCCTGGTACCGCATCCGGGTGCAAGTGACTGCTCAGCCAGGAGAAAAGTTAGCCCTGGCCGGTCCCTCGGATGTAGACGATGCTTATCAACTCTTCAACGATGGGGTCTTGGTTGGCAGCTTCGGCGGTTTCACCGGAACCCAACCTGACTTCTACTTTACCCAGCCCATGATGTTCAGTCTTCCGCCGGCTGCTGGTTCGCCTGTCCGCGTCCTGGCTTTTCGCTTCTGGATGTCCCCCAATACGCTCGTGACCGAGGCAGACGTTGGCGGCATGCATACAGCGCCGTTGCTGGGCGATGCCGGCGCGGTTTCGTCCGGATACCAGCTTCATTGGCTGGAGCCGCTCCGCGCGCAAGTCGCAGGGGTGCTGGAAGGGCTTCTCTTTTTGCTATTGGCCGGCGTCGCCTTCAGCCTGACCCGCTTCGACCGTTCCGACCCGGTCTATATGTGGATGGGCTCGCTATTCCTCCTCATCACCGCCAACTCAATCCTTGTCATTCTCGCTACCTGGACCCAAACCCTGGACGCGATTGCTGAGCTTGTGCTGCAAGATGGGATCATAGGTCCGCTTATGCTTGGCGCCTGGGTCATGGTGTGGTGGGTCTGGTTCCAGCTGGAGCGCCCCACGTGGGTGCCCAAGGCAGTTGCCCTGCTGACACTCGGGTTTATGGTCTCGACCATCATCGGCGAAAATCTTCTCTATCCTCTTATTTCGACTTCCGTCGCAGACATCTTTCATATCGCCTCCATTGTCGTGCGGCTGGCGCTGCTGATGGTCCTGATTTTGGTGTTGTTCTGGGGAATTCGCCGCCAGGGCGCGGAAGGCTGGCTTGTCCTTCCAGCCGTAGTGCTGCTCATTCTCTCGTTATTTACCAGTGAGTTGTTACTGCTGCACATAAGGATCAACTGGTTTCCCTTCGGATTGAGGTTCTCGCTCACCCAAACGGCGAACGTGCTGCTGACCGCCGTGTTGTTTGTGCTGCTACTGCGCCGGCTCTCGCTCTCCGTGCAGCAGCAGCGCCTGCTGGCCCTGGACGTGAAGCAGGCGCAGGAAGTGCAGCGGGTGATTCTGCCCGAAACCGTTACCACTGTGCCCGGCCTGACCATTGAAAACGAATACCGGCCGGCGCGCGAGGTGGGCGGCGATTTCAACCAGATCATCCCCTCTCCAGCCGACGGAAGTGTGCTGATCGTGGCCGGTGATGTGGCCGGCAAAGGTTTGCAGGCCGGCATGCTGGTCGCATTGCTGGTAGGCGCCATACGCATGGGAGCCGAAGTCAGCTCCGATCCGCTATTCATCCTGCGGGCGCTGAATCGGCGCTTGCTCGGCCGGGGTGAAGCCCACGCTACCTGCCTTGCCATGCGCATTGCCGCCGATGGCTCCGTCACCCTGGCCAATGCCGGGCATCTTCCTCCCTATCTCAACGGCCAGCCCGTTGCCATGGAAGGAGCGCTCCCACTTGGCGTGATCGACAACGCCGGCTTCACCGTTACGCATTTCCAGCTGCAGGAAAACGATCGCCTGCTGCTGGCTTCCGATGGCATCGTGGAAGCTATGGACGAACAGCACCAGCTCTTCGGCTTTGAACGCTTGCAAGAGCTGCTGCAGAGCAGGCTGACCGCCGCCGAGGTGGCCACGGCGGCGCAAAGCTTCGGCCAGCAGGACGATATCAGCGTAATCGCCGTGACCCGCACCGCGATGCTGGTTCCGGCCTGATCCCGTCCGGAGCTGCATTTACAATCGCCTTTGAGCTCACGAACCATGAAGTCTGCCGCCGAACGTGGTCCGCGAAGGGTGGAAAGCCGGCAGAACAGCCGCATTAAAGAACTGCGTGCGGCCTTGGTGCGCGGTGCCAGGACTCCTCATATCGCCGTCGAAGGCTTGCATCTCATCGAAGAAGCAGTCAAGAGCGGTCTCAAGCTGCACACTGTCTTCGTCCGCAGGGGCAACGAGGGACTGCTGGAAAACCTGGAGCTAGGGGACGCCGAAGTGTTGATCGTGACCGAGGACGTTTTCCTGAGCGCCACCACGACTGAGCATCCGCAAGGCATCGCCGCCCTGGTGGAGGCGCCCGAGTTCACACTCCACGCGATGCTTCGCGGCACACCCCTGGTGGTGATCGCCGCCGGCCTGCAGGACCCAGGCAATCTGGGAACCCTGGTGCGCTCGGCCGAAGCCTTTGGCGCCACCGGCATGATCCTGCTTCCCGGCACCGTAAGCCTGGCGAATGCGAAGACGCTGCGCGCGTCCTCAGGGTCGGCCTTTCGTCTGCCTGTGATTGCCATGGCGGCTGACGATGCGTTTGCTGCCCTTCGCGAAGCGGGCGTGAAGATCTTCGCCGCCGTAGCGCGGGATGGCGCCAGCGAAGCGGATTTGCGCGGGCCCTGCGCGCTGCTGCTAGGCAATGAGGGCTCCGGGTTGCCCGGCAACTGGATCGCACAGGCAGACGCGCGGCTCACGATTCCCTGCCCTGGCGCCGTCGAGAGCCTGAACGCCGCGGTCGCGGGCAGCGTGCTGCTGTACGACGCCATGCGTCAGCGCCTGCGGCTGCACAGCAATAACGGAGAAGCATGAGCCTCTTTAGCCAAATCCCGGACGAAAGCACGCTAAAGAAGCCGCGGACCGCTCCGCTCGCCGAGCGCATGCGTCCCCGCACCCTGGAGGAATACGTGGGCCAAGACCAGTTGCTTGGTCCGGGCATGCCCCTGCGCATGGAGATCGAGCGCGACGACCCGGGGTCCATGATTCTGTGGGGTCCTCCAGGAGTGGGCAAGACCACCCTGGCCAAGATCATCGCCGAGGCCACGCAAGCCAGCTTTATCGAGTTCTCCGCGGTACTCGGCGGCATCAAGGAAATCAAGCAGGTAATGGCGGACGCGGAGAAGGCTGCCGGCTTCGGCTCGCGAACCATTCTCTTCATTGATGAGATTCATCGCTTCAACAAGGCTCAGCAGGATGCCTTTCTGCCCTATGTCGAGCGGGGCACGATCCGCCTGATCGGGGCCACTACGGAGAACCCCTCCTTTGAAGTGATCGCCGCTCTCCTCTCCCGCTGCCGCGTCTACCGACTCACGCCGCTCACCGATGAGCAACTGATTCAGTTACTGAAGCGCGCCCTGCGCGACAAGGAGCGCGGCCTGGGCGCCATGAAGGTCAAAGCGGACGACGAAGCCCTGGAGATGATCGCCAGCTATGCCAATGGCGATGCGCGCTATGCCTACAACGCTCTCGAGACTTCGGCCAAGCTGGCGGCCGAGAGTCACACTGCGATTACCCGTGAGGTAGTGCAACACGCCTTACAGCAGCGCGTGCTGCTCTACGACAAGCAGGGAGAAGAGCATTACAACCTGATCTCCGCCCTGCACAAAAGCGTCCGCAACAGCGATGTGGATGCCTCGCTTTACTGGCTGGGTCGTATGCTGCGCGCCGGAGAAGACCCCATGTATATTGCCCGCCGCTTGGTTCGCATGGCGGTGGAAGACATTGGCCTGGCCGCGCCGGAAGCATTGAACCTCACCTTGTCGGCCCGCGATGCCATTGATTTTCTGGGCTCGCCGGAGGGCGACCTGGCGCTGGCCCAGGCTGCGGTCTACCTGGCCTTGGCGCCCAAGTCGAACGCGCTGTACACCGCCTATGGAGAGGTAACCGCGGAGATCGAAGCCCATCGCGCGGAGCCGGTTCCCTCTGCACTTGCGCAATGCCCCAACTCCTCTGATGGAGCACTTCGGCTATGGCGAAGGCTATCAATATGCGCATGATGTCGAAGCCGGCGTAGCCGATATGGAATGTATGCCCGACAATCTGCGCGGCCGCGAGTTCTACCATCCCCGTGCCCAGGGCCGGGAAAAATTGCTGGCCCAGCGCATGGAAGAAATCCGCAGCATCCGTGCCGCAAAGCAAGCCAACAAAAAACCACAATCATGAACATCAAGGACCCGGCCCCGTCGCTCTTCGCGTCGGGAATTTATCCTCGCATGAAAGCGATGGAGTCATCGTGGCCTTTAACCTCACAGGAGCAGCATGGATCAACAAGCGGACCCGCAGTGGCTGAGTTGGGCAAAACGTCTGCAGGCGATTGCCCAGAACGGGCTAACCTACACCCGCGATCACTACGACCATTTGCGTTATGAGGAACTGCGCGAGCTTGCCGCCGAGATGATGGCCACCGGCGCGGGTATGCCCGACTCGCAGAAAATCCTGGATCTCTTTCGCGCTGATACAGGGTATCGGACGCCGAAGATTGAGGTTCGCGGCGCTGTGATACGCGATGACCAGATCCTCTTGGTGCGGGAGCGTGAGGACGGAGGATGGACCATGCCCGGAGGTTGGGCGGACGTGGGCGAGACACCGAGTGAAATGGTAGAGCGCGAGGTGAAGGAAGAGTCCGGTTTCGACGTAAAGGCGCGCAAGCTCGCAGCCTTATTTGACCGCAACAAGCATCCTCATCCGCCGGGGCCGTTGCATGCCTACAAGTTGCTCTTCCTGTGCGATCTGGTTGGCGGCGAAGCCACACCCAGCTTTGAGACAACCGAGGTCGCATTTTTTCCACGCCACTCCTTGCCCAAACTCTCCATCGCGCGCGTGACCGAATACCAAATCGAGCACATGTTCGAGCACGCCGCTCACCCCGAGTGGCCAACCACCTTCGACTGAGCAGACTCTACAAAGGTAGGCGTCCGAGTCTCTCCGCGAGAACCGCCCCTCAAAGTAGAGGCCCGAAGGGACGGCCCTGAGCCTGGCGAAGGGGATGGCTGAGATGACCCAGGACGTCAGAGTCTGTGTGAGAACTGTCGAGAGGAACCATACGAAGGGCATGGCTTCAGCCGTGCCGAAAAGCCATGCTCTCTGATCGGCTTTAGCCGCTGAGGTACGGTTTTTCGAGACAATTTAAGCCGGCAGGAAGGATCGAAACGCGTACCCCAGGAGCTAACAGCCCTCATCAGGTAGAACCCTTGATGGCACGGCTGAAGCCATGCCCCTCCTATGGTTCCTCTCGACAGTTCTCAGACAGATTCGTCAGTCCTGGGTGAACCTTCCAAGCAGGCCAAGATACATAAGTAATGATTCAAAAGTGCTAAAGCCTACCCTCTCTCCGGGAATGTAGAACTGGCCGGAGGCCTCCCCCGTGAAAACCCTCTTAGTCACTCTCATCCTTTGCACCACAGCCTCGGCCAAAGACAGGCCCGGCCCAACCTACCAGAAGGCCGTTTTCCAGGAAACCCACGCGGAATACGTCCGCATGAACTGCTATGGCTCCGGATACGGTAGCAGCATGAATACCTGTCATGATGCGCAGATGCTTGTCTACACCGTGAAAGCAGGAGAAACCGTCTACACGCTCACGCCTTACGGGACGTTGCCTCATCGCGAATCTCTATGGAAGCAACCCGCGGGTGCCCCGGTGGCTGTCTGGAATGATGGGAAACACGTGCATATCCGGGCCGGCGTAAAAGAATCCCAGTACGACATCATCGGTGAGACCGCCCAGGACGCAGCCAATTAGCCAGCGCTCCTGTTTCAGAGCAAGCGCGCCATTCTTTGTATATCAGTACAGCCGATCCGTGCCGAGCTGTGCCAGCCCCGGGCTTTAGTCCGGGGTAGCGGGTTTTCAAACCCGCGAGAACACTATATCTTGCAAATGACCGGGCGTTGGCCCTGGTGAGAATGCCCCCAGCTGCGGAATCACCCGTACTTCTCTATACCTCGACGATGAGGAACCGTGAAGACAACTCCACTTCCTAGCGCCTATAAGAACAAGTTACGGTTACAATTGGCCCTGGCTTGCCTCCCATGCCTGTTGGCAGCAACGGCCATGGGTCAATTGCTAAGCGGTTACTCGCTGCCGGCAAAAGAGCTTATCGGGCCGGTCCAATCCTTGATCGCAACCGATCCGATTTGGGTCGCTGACTACCACACGCTGGTCATCGACTATCGCGCCTCCGGCCACCTGCATCCGGATGCCGCCGTACTCACCCTGCGGCCCGGCAGTGTTGGCCCGGTCACACCGCGAGCGACCAATCCTGAAAACCCCTTCGTCGAGGGAGGAGATGTCATTGCGGTTCGCGGGAGCGACCTGGTCTTTGACGGAGAACCTCACCGGCTAAGCATCGAGCTCCGAGGCAAAATCAAAAAGCCACAGGTAGACGCATTGCGCCTGGTGCTGCCTGCGGGCGCAAGACTAAAGATCACCAGCCTGCACTTTCTTGCTGACCCAGGGCTATTGCCGTGTGCCACGTCGACACCGCCGGAGATGCCGGCGAAAAGCGCCCCTCTTCTCGTTCACGGGCCCCTTTCCTGTGATGGTGCAGCCGCAACATCGTTGCGCGGGCGAGAGTCGATCTCCATCGAGGCCGCAGGAAAGCAAGGCACGACTCTTTATCTGGATCTGCTGGCCTTTGCTTACCTGCCGGGGTTTATCGGCTATGATGCCTCCGCGCCTCCGCGCTCTGCCCCGATCACTGACCCCAGCCTGGTGATTGCCACGCTACGCTATGCTGACCAACCTTCTGTGGGCGAAGAGCAATTCCCCGTGCTGGTCTCGCAACATCGACACCAACTCCTGAATCAAAAGCGTGCGTTGTATGCCCTGCAGCTCGATCCATCCAGACGGCTGCTTTCCGTCGAGTTGACGGATCGCAGCGCCCATGCGCAGCTGGTCGTATTTCGAGCTACCATTTCCGATCAGGCGGAGACCAGCTCCGATGAGGAGGCGCCAGTTCCCAGCGTCGCCATGAGCGCGAAATGCGAGGCCACCGCCACGCTCCGCGATTCCGAGTGGTTCCACCTCGCTGACAGCGTAGGCAAGCCGATCGACACCTTGCAGGCCGTGCTCCATAAAACTCCTTCGCCTCATGGGCTCGCTCTTTCGCTGGAGGTGACCAACACAAGCAATCAGGACGCGGAGGTTACGCTCACGTTCCCTTCCCTGACCATCCATGTCTCCAGCGATTCCCAGGATGTTTCCTACCTCTTCCCGCAAGCGGTCGCGACCATCTCCTCCCAGCAGCAGAGTCTTTCCGCGGACTACGGGCCGAAATTTCTTCTGCAGTTCACCGACGTCTTTGCTCCGCGCTCCGGTTGTGGAGCGGCGGTGATCGTTGAGGACACCTCCGGGCAAGCAAAAACCTTTGCGCTTACCAAGCAAAGCGATTCCGTTACCGATCGAACCGAATACCATATTCATATCGCAGCACATCAAACTTACTCAGCGCCGCCGGCCACCGTGGTTTTTCATAACGGCGATTGGCGCTCCGGTTTCAAAGCCTACCAACGCTGGCTGAGCAGTTGGCAGGGTCAAAGCACTCCTCAGCCGGCGTGGCTGCAGCGTTCCTTCTACATGCGCCGCGACTATCCCATAGGCGGCAGCGGCTTACTCTTCGATGAAGCGAAGAATCGATATACCTTCGACCGGCTGCTGCAAGATGGACAATCCTTCGGCGGAATCGACTTTATCGATATTTCCGGGTGGGCGCTGTCAGAAGCGAAAGGCAGGGTCGGAGACTACCCCATCGAACTCGGTGGACCCGCTGACCTGCGTGCCAATATTGAGCAGGCCAAGCGTGCCCATGTGCCGACAGGACTTTACTTCGAAGGCTACCTGGTCGACACAAATTCCGATGTCGGGCGCGAGCATGGCGCACAGTGGCAGCTAATTGAAAAAGATGGCATGGGCAAATCGTGGCCGCACAGCCCGGAGATCTTTCTTTGCCCGCATGTTTCCGCGTGGCAGACCTATCTCACCGACCGTGTAGCGCGCGTTGCCAAGCAAACCGGCGCTCAAGCCGTCTACCTGGATGAGTTTGGCTGCGGCAATTGGCAATGCTATGCGGCCGATCACGGCCATCCCGCTGGAGCGAATATGATTGGCGGCCAGATCGGGATGGCTAAGCGGCTTCGTAAGACACTCGATGAAGAAGGGCTGAGGCAAACTATCTTGTACACCGAGTGCCCGCAGGTAGACATAGCCGCGTCTTATGTAGATGGGTCATTCACCTATGCGCTCCCATCGTCCATCCCGGCGGCGTATGGCGCGAAGCTGAATCTCTGGCGCTTTGCCTTTCCCCACGTGCGCCTGTGGGACATGCTCAGCTCCGGTGTCGAACCTCACATCTTATCGGCCGAAGATTTTCGTTTCTCGTTCTGGCATGGCGATGGTGTCTGGCTGAAAGGGCGCTCAGATACCTGGTACGGGCAGGATATTCTCGACTTTCTGCGCTGGGCGCATCCGCTGCTACTCAAGCACGCAGCGGCCTTCGCTGGGGAAGCCGATCCTCTCATCGACTCGCCAGATCCCCACATCCTGATCAATCAATTTCGCGGCGGCGGCGAAATTGTTGATACCCTCTTCAACAACACTTACGAAACGCGCCGGCTAACCTTCCGTGGTAGAACGATTACGCTGCCACCGCGTGGAGTTGACTTAGTTGCTGAATCTGATAAATCAACCCCGTGACTGTTTCGTTCAACCTCATGGAGAATCCGTCTCTATGGTCCCAGAACGTTAGTCCTGGGTGTACCTGAAAACACGCGAATGCCATGGGCAATCATCTAAGCCAATCCGATTCTCTTGGGAACTAACCCCGTTCCATACAATGAACGGGCTACCCGCACACCAGCACCGCCACGTCTCCAATCAAATCGAAAGTAACCTCCAAAACGATAACCGACGATTGGAGAAAACAATCTTTGCGGCTGGAACCCATTCTGCAACGCGCCGTACCGTGTTAGCAGATGATATCGGCACAGCTTGCGGCTCTCGCGGCCTCTCGCTGGTCGGCAGTTGTCGGTAGTTTCGGCCTAAGCGCGAGCGAAGGACAGTTTTACCGCTGTCCGGTGACACACCCGATCCCTGTCCCAAAATAAGGAAGTGCCAGCATCCCGCCGCGGCGGGATTTTTTATTCCACCCACTGCGCCCCCAGGCGCAGCGGAAACCCCTGTCCCTAACCTCTCTCACATGCAAGGAGACACTTATGCCCGAAGATAAAGTCAGCGATCCCATCACCGGCCAGCAAATAGCCTTCGCCCACCTGGTCCTCTCTGGCGCCATGACCGACCGTCAAGCCGCCGAAGCCGTCGGCCTCGACCCCGACTCCGCCGCCTCCACCAAAGCCAAGCCCTCTGTCCATGCCTACATGCTCGGGCACCGCGCCGCCCTGCAGCACCAGCTCCTCCAGCAAGAAGCCAAGGGACAGCACCGCCCGAAACTGGATCGCGAACACGTCCTGGACCGCCTCTGGGAAATCTCCCACCTCAGCCCCGAAACAACCCGAGGCAGCGTTACCGGCCAGGTCAAAGCCCTCTCCATCATCGTGGCCATGGAAAACTTCATCCCCAACCGTCACACCGCAGCCGTGGAGAAGACCTCGGCCCCCGCGCCCGCCCCGGAAATCTACCAATCCGCCTGGCTTCGCCAGCAGAAGGCCGCAGCCCAAGCCACCACGAACGACCTGCAGCCAACCCCTCCCCCTGCCCAACAACAAGATGCGCTCGCTGCCGGCTCGACGGCAGAGGCGGACCCGGAACCCAGCCCAAGCCAGTCCCCCGTCGTCACCCCCTCTAATCCTCCGCAAGCACCGCCAGTAGCCCCTAATGTCCCCGAGTTCGTTTTCGTTCCCGACCTGCGAGTGCCGTTCTCTATCAAAAAGAACCCCTTTGCGCCCCGCCGCCGCTAAGTCAAAATCGTCAAAAAGGACCTAAAAATATCAAATTTTAAAAATGGAGGCTAGCAAAGACTGACTCTCAGCCGTCCCTGCGGCACTGATCGCGATACGCCCTGATAAGCTGCCTTGTTCAGCGACCGCTGTCCAAATGAGACGAGCGAAGGAAATCTGCGCTTGCTGCTAAGGTACAAAGAATGAAACGACGCTCAATGATCCTGGGATCCGCCCGGCTCGGGATGCTATCGACGCTGCGCTGGACAGTTCCGGCCGTCTTCTCCGGCTTGGCCTACAACGCTTGGGGTGAATCCGCTCCGGCCACTCCGCGCGCGATTCCCTCCCCCGATCAGATAGCCTGGCAGGATCTCGAGTTGGGCATGTTCGTGCACTTTGCGCCCAATACCTGGCAGGATGTCGAGTCCGACAACCTGTCCACTCCGCTCTCCCAGATCGATCCCAAGAGACTCGATACGGACCAATGGGCAAAGACCGCGCTCGCCCTGGGGGCGAAGTACATCGTCTTCGTGGCCAAGCACCAGGGCGGCTTCTGCATGTGGCAGACAGAGACGACCGATTACAGCATCCGCAACACACCCTGGCGCGGCGGTCACGGCGATGTGCTGGCCGATATCTCCGCCTCCTGCCGCAAGCACGGCCTCAAGCTGGGAGTCTATGTCTGTCCGCGCGACGACCACTTTGGCGCAAAAACAGGAGGCATTTGTAAAACCCCTGAGCTGCAGGCCCGCTACAACGTGATGTACCGCCGGCAGCTGACGGAGGTGTTCTCACGCTACGGAGAGTTGGTCGAAGTGTGGTTCGACGGATCCACGGCCACACCGGTAAGCGATCTGCTGGCGAAGTATCAACCGCACGCGATGGTGTTTCAGGGCCCCGCGGCGACCATCCGCTGGGTCGGCAACGAGGATGGCTTTGCGCCCAATCCCTGCTGGAACGGCATCGATCGGGCAGACGCCAAGACAGGCACGGCCACTTCGCTGAACAGCGACCCCGACGGAGATGTCTGGATGCCCAACGAGGTCGATGTTTCCATACGGCGTCCCAACTGGTTCTGGAGCACGAAGAACGCAAACAAGGTGCTCTCCCCCGCTCAGCTGCTCTCTATTTACTACCGTTCGGTCGGACGAGGCGCGCAGCTGCTGCTTAACATCCCCGCGAATCGCGATGGCCTGCTTCCCGATCCCGACTGCGCCTCGGCGAGCGCCTTCGGCAGCGAGGTCCGCAAGCGGTTTGCAAAGCCGCTAGCTGAAACCGCGGGACAAGGCGCCGAGTTGACGCTTACCTTGCCCAGTCCCACCCGGATCGATACCGTCATCCTGCAGGAGGAGATTGCCAAAGGCGAACGCATACGGAGGTACCACATCGAGGGGCGTTCCGGTGGAACGTGGCGCCGGCTTGGCGGGGGCACTTCCGTTGGCCACAAGCGCATTCAGCCCGTCGGGCCGATCACTGTGGACGCGTTGCGCCTCGTGACCTCGCAGAGCGTCGGCACTCCAATTCTCCGCACCCTGGCTGTCTTCAATACGATGCAGCCCCCGCCCAGCGACTGGAATGACGCACCGCAAATATGGGCCGCCAATCTAGCCGGCCGCTGGCGCGATCACGCCTTCTCGCTCGACCTGACCTCAAAGATCAAGGCCGCCAAACAGTATCGTCTTCGCTTTGTTCCCAGCGCGGGAACGGTCACGGGATTGAAGAATGTAGTCCTCCGCCTCCACGGTGTGCCGGAGCCCAACCTGGTAAAGCCTGTGACGGGCAAGCCGGATGAGCTGATCCTCGACATCACCGGCGTCGCCGAAACCATTCATATCGACGGACAAGTAGAGGGCGCCACCAGTGGAGAGGTCCTGCTGCAAGAACTTTGATTTCGATCTGCGGCACGAAGCAAGCTATCGAAGCAAACTACGGGACGGCCAAGCCCGGGCTTACGATTGCGAAGCCTGCTCGGGCAGCCGCTTCGCACAAGCGGACATCGCTCGAAACAAATCGCTGTAGAGCAGGCCGTTGTTGGCACCAAATCATGGCGGACGCAAGCTGCAAACTATCCGCAGCGCGTAGCGAATACGTGTCCAGCAAAACTCCTGCCTGGGCACGCAGCTTGTCGCTGGGAAGAATTTCACGCCAGCCTCGGCTTAAGACTGAAAGCCGGTTAAGTGCAGCTTGCCGAGCTGCATCGTCCAACTCTCCAGAACGATGTAGTCGTGCAATCGCGCTGTGTATCTCCACCGTAGTGGCCCACCAGACTACCGGAAGAAACTGCTTTGCCAGCGCCTTAACCTTATTACTAGTCCGCTCGTGAACGCAGAGTGGGATCAAAGCACTGGAATCCCAGAAAGCTGTGTTTCGCTTCACTGGCCTTCGTCCCTCTCATCGAGAACTGCTTGCGTCGCGGCATTTCCACTGACGGTCGCCCTCGGCATCTTCCAGAGTTGCTCGAGGTCTAATGGCTTTTCAGGCAGGCGCATGGCCCCCGCGGCCACAAGAGCCAGTTCCTCTTCACTCGCATCTTCGGCGACGAAAGGGACCAGCTTGGCAACAGGTAGATTTCGATCCCTGATGACAACGACTTCGCCGTTCTTTGCATAGGTCAAATACGCGCTTAGCCGATTCTTAAGTTCCGCTACATTCACGCTGCGCATGGCGAACCTCAATATGGCTATTATAGCCACGAAACGGAGTCACCACATCCAATGTCATCGCAAATGCGCTCTTTCTCGCTCCGCCGCTGCGGGCGGCTTCTTTCAGCGGCAACATCCAACCAGAAACCCTGTGGACTTTCGCCTTTTCTTTTCCTACACGGAGCGTGTCCAAATACCATGGACCTAGCCCCGGATTCTCCACATGACGCTCTTCGACGCGGGCCGGATGGCAGGTTCAGGCTGTGGGCGCTGATCTCGAGACTCCGCTCCCCCAGGACGTCTGGTGCGATATGCTGTAAGGGTTGGGGCGGGATCAAAGATGGTGCCGGCAGCCGTTGTGCAGCAATCCGAAATCGACGCGAAGGTACGTGAAGTCGAGGATGCGCTCAAGCCCGACGTGCGCCATATTCGCTACGAGATCGGAGAAGACTGGAGCGGTCAATGGGCCATCTTCTTTCGCATAGTGATGTCCGATGAGGCTGCCAAACTACGCCTGCGAGAAGTAGCGACGAATGTCGTGTGGCGTCTCGGCGAGCGCTTAGACTTCACGGCGCTCGGCGTCTTTCCCTACCACAATTTCAGAAGCGAATCCGAGCAGGCGATCTTGCGAGAAGAAGCTTGGGCATGAGGTATGGCATTTGCTGATGACCTACTGAAAGACGCCCATCACCTTGCAGCCCGCGGCGGAAATCACCCAAAGCAGTCCAGTCTTCGCCGAGCGGTTTCTACGGCGTACTACGCGTTGTTCCATCTGCTCATCGCGGACTTCACCGCTAACTGGGGTGTAATAGGCGAACGTTCGCGCCTCGGACGCATGTTCGAGCACCGGAAGATGAGCAGCGCTGTACTAAAGCTACAAGACAAGAACAGCCCAACGCCGGTCGAAATTGAACTCAAGAAGATAGTCAGCGCCTTTATCCAACTGCAAGAAGACCGTTACAGGGCCGATTACGATGTTGGATGGATATGGTCACGCACCGACGTCAACAACACCTTGGCGATAGCGGATGAAGCTTTCAAGACCTGGCGAAGTATCCACAAGGAGAAGCCGGTACAGCACCATCTCATGTCTATGTTTGGGGCACGACACTAAAAAGCTGGCAGACCTGTGTAAATCAATCACCCTATCGACTAGCTTCACACGAAAAGCGGAGATCACCTTCGCTTTTGCGCAACGGACCTTCCAATCCCTTCCCTTTCAACCGCATCCGCAAAACCCTAAAATAAAACCATGATCAAAAAGAAGCTTGGCAATTCGGACATGGAACTCTCGCCCATCGGCTTTGGTTCCTGGGCGGTCGGCGGCGGTGATTGGCAATTCTCCTGGGGTCCGCAGGACGACAACGACTCCATCGCCGCTATTCACAAGGCGCTGGATCTAGGCGTCAACTGGATCGATACCGCGGCCGTCTATGGCTTGGGACATTCCGAGGAGGTCGTGGCGCGGGCCCTCAAGACAACCTCGCACAAGCCGTACATCTTCACCAAGTGCGGCCTGGTGTGGGGTGAGAAGCGCGAAGCCAGCAACGACCTGAAGCAAATCCGCCGCGAAATCGAAGACAGCTTGCGCCGCCTCGCCGTGGATACCATCGACCTCTACCAGGTGCACTGGCCTAAACCGGAGGAGGAGATCGAAGAGGCATGGGGCGTAATGGCCGACCTGCAAAAGCAGGGCAAGGCTCGTTGGATTGGCGTATCAAACTTCAGCGTGGAGCAGATGGAGCTCGTCAGCAAGATCGCCCCCATTACTTCCAACCAGCCGCCCTACTCCATGTTGAACCGCGCCGTCGAGGCGGCCATCCTGCCCTTTTGCCAGAACAACAATATCGGCGTGATCAATTATGCCCCGATGCACTCCGGCCTGTTGACTGGGGCCATGACCAAGGAGCGAGTGGCCAACCTCACCAGCGACGACTTTCGCCGCAAGGCAAAGAACTACCAGGAGCCTCTGCTGTCACGCAACCTGGCAGTGGCGGACTTCCTCAGCAAAATTGGTAAGAAGCACAACGTGAGCGCCGGCGTGGTGGCGATTGCGTGGACCCTGCATCACCCCGCAATCACCGCGGCCATTGTCGGCGGACGCAACGCAAAGCAGGTAGAAGGCGTCATTCCCGCAACCACCTTCCGCTTGTCGGACGAGGACTTCGCAGAAATCCAGGGCTATCTCGCTCAGCATGTCGCCTAGCGCATTCACGGAGCGGCATTGCGTAGCCGGCGTGCAAGACTGACGAAATTGCGGACAAGCGGGTCCGATTGGTCACGCTTCCGCCAGGTCAAGCCGATTCTCCATTTCGCCTCGGCCAGATGCGTGTCCAGCAAACGAACGTTTGGTACACGCATCCGGCTCGCTGAACTCGGGACCAGGCTGACGCCCGCGCCGGCCTGGACGAGAAAGAGGACGGTCAACAGTTCGTTCACTTCCTGAACAATGCGGGGGCTGAATCCAGAAGCTCTGCAGGTTTGCACCAGATGGTCGAAAAAACTGACTGAGCTGCTACGAGATATTACGACAAAGGGCTCGTTGCGCAGATCAAACAGTCCCTTGCGATAAGACATACCGCGGGGAATCGCTGCCACCAACATCTCCTCAAGCACCGGCACGGTGACCAATTCCGCACTTTCGACAGGAAGCCGGACGAAACCAACATCGATATCCCCTTGATGAAGCGCCTCGATCTGGTTCGGAGTCGACATGTCACGCATGGACACTTGTACCTCTGGAAATTGCTGCCGGAATCGCATCAACATGTCCGGCAGACCAGCGGCCAGGGATCCGATGCCGAAACCTATTTTTAATACTCCGGCTTTTCCGTTGACGGCCAAGCGAGCCATCTGTTCGGCAACCTCGGCTTCTCGCAACAGGCGCCGCGCACGATCTCGTAAAATCTCGCCTGCCGGCGTGAGGGCCACCTTTCGATAGCCGCGTACGAGCAATCGCCCGGCTACTTTGGCTTCCAACCGCTGCATCTGTTTGGTGAGCGCAGGCTGACTCACGTGCAGCACCTCCGCTGCGTGGCTGAAGTGGAGCTGGTCGGCCAAGACCAGGAAGGCACGCAATTCAGATAGCTCGAGAGCCATTCCTTCAAGTTATCAGAAGAGCGCCGATTGCATATTGGACAGAATGCTACACCTGTTGCAGCCTAATAGAGGGAGTGAATTGCGATGGAGAGTGCCGCCCACATGAAAGTCCAGTGGCCCAAATGGGCGCTCGCCATGCTCTTTCTCGCCAACGGAGCCGGCTTTGGAACCTGGGCCACCCATGTGCCGGTATTCAAGCAATTCCTCCACATTGAGAACGGGTCGCTCACCCTCGTACTGACCAGTTTCATCGTTGGCGCGATCGTTTCCATGCCGGTCACAGGGCAACTGATTGCGCGTTACGGCAGCCGGCGCATGACCCGGATTGCGGCGATCAGCTACGTTCTGACGATCGGACTTCTTGCCCAGGCTTCGAACTTCTTGTTGTTTCTGATCTTTGCCGGCCTGCTCGGAGCTGCCAACGGAGCCCTGGATATCGCCATGAATGCGAATGCCGTGGCCATCGAAAAGCACTACATGCGGTCCAGCATGTCTCTCTTCCAAGGCTGCTGGAGCGCCGGAGGCTTGCTCGGTGCCGCCGCGGCGGGTCTCCTGCTCAAACATCAAGGCACCGCCCGCACCGATCTTTCGCTTGTCGCCATCGTGCTCGGTCTTTGTTGTATCGTGTCTCTGCCCCTGCTTGTGGACGACGTGGCGAGACCGTCCAGCTCTAAATTTGTCTGGCCAGATACCGCCCTGTTACGCATCGCGATCCTGGCCGCCTTCGGCTTATTGGCAGAGGGAGCCATCGCCGATTGGGCTGCTGTCTACCTCCATTCGAACCTCGGTGTTACCCTTCCCCTTGCCGCCGCCGGTTATGCTGCGTATGCCATTGCCATGACCGCCACGCGGTTCTCTGGCGATTGGCTCACCAGGCGCTTCAGCGAAAAAAATGTCTTGCACTCCAGTGGCGTGCTGATAGCCATCGGCATCGCTTGCACCCTTCTTTCTAATTCCTGGTGGCCTGCTGTTTTTGGACTGGTGCTGGCCGGGGCAGGTATCGCAAACATCGTTCCCGTTGTCTTTAGCATGGCGGGTCACGATACTCGCATGGGATCGGGGCCCGCCATCTCCGCCGTCGCTACCATCGGCTACTGCGCCCTCCTGACAGGGCCACCGATCATTGGATCGCTCGCCGTCCTGGTTGGGCTGCGACGGGCAATGATCGTGATCGTGCTGGCCGGAATCCTCGTCGCAGCAGGACCGATCTTCTTTCACTTGAGTTTGACCTCACCAGTCGCCAGAGAGGAAAACCTTTGATCACTCTTAGCTGTGACGCGATCCTCTTCGACATGGACGGCACCCTCGTCGATTCCACGGGGTGCGTGAAAGCAATCTGGGGGAGCTGGGCTCAAAAGCATGGAATCGAGCTGAACGCTATCTTGCAGCATTCCCACGGAAGAAGAACCATCGACACGCTCAACCAGGTCGCTCCCCACCTTGATGTTGCGGCTGAGGCTGAGGCGCTCGAAGCAGAAGAAATAATGTTACGCGAAGGAATGATCGCCATTGCCGGCGCCTTTCAGCTGCTAAGCAGGCTAAAACCGCATCAGTGGGCGGTGGTGACTTCAGCCGGCAGGCGGCTAGCGACGGCGAGACTTGAGTACGCCGGCCTTCCTGCTCCGCCGGTGCTGATCAGCGCAGACGACGTTCACCACGGAAAGCCTGACCCGGAAGGATATTTGAAGGCAGCAAAGCGCCTTGGCGTCTCCCCGAGCCGTTGTGTCGTTGTCGAGGATGCGCCTGCAGGCATTCTCGCGGGCCGTAACGCAGGCATGACCGTTCTCGGTTTAACCACAACCTTTGCCCCAGAACATCTCTTGGGAGCCGTATGCGTACAAGATTTCACAGAGGTAGAGTTCTCTCTAGCGTAAAAGGTGTTTAGTATTCTGCATAACGTTCTTGGAACCAACCAGTCACCCTCTACGTACCCATTAAAAGAATGCACCAACACTACCCCTGGTCATGGATCGAGGCACAGGTCGCACAGACCGCCGAGGTTTGGAACAGCGGCGCGGCCTGCTCCGCGCACGCGGGCCCACGGTACACCCCCAAGCAGCAACAGGAGCGAGAGAAAGCCTACGACCAAGGACTGCGCGCAGTGGAACGAGAGGCGAAGCGAGCCCCGCGAACCAAAGCAGAGCGCCTCAACACGCAGGACCGCATCGTAGCTTCCTTCGCTCGATTCTCTGCCACCGCGCTCGACCTGGAACCGGAAACCGTTAAGCTGCTCACAGATGATTTCTTGCCCGTCGGCACCGCACTCGCACGCTGGGCAAGACAATTCGACGCCGGCCTAGGCATGGCCGATATCATCCAGGCCTGCCGCAATGCCTGGACGGCTTGCGGATTGCAGCCCTTGCTGGGCGTGCGCATAGGAATTACACCATCCATCCTCGGCTACAGCCTCCTCTATCCGTACAGCGACAACTATCTGGATCGTGAAGACGTCTCCCCTGCAGCCAAGCTCGGCTTTTGCAGTCGTTTTCGCGATCGCTTGCATGGCGAGCAACTCCCAGCGCTGAACAATCGCGAGGCCGCACTGTGGGCCTTGGTCACCTTGATCGAAGATCAATATCCTCGCGCGCATTATCCCCAGGTCTTTGACTGCCTGCTCGCCATCCACCGCGCACAACAGGAGAGTATCGCGCAACTGCGGAGCGGTGACCAATACGGGGACGCGGAGGTATTGCGGTTGAGCTGTGCCAAGGGTGGCAGTTCTGTACTGGCCGACGCTTGCCTGGCACACGGCTGCCTCAGCGCGGACGAAAGCCGATTCTCTTTTGAGTGGGGTGTGCTGCTGCAACTGGGAGACGATTTGCAGGATGTGCGCGAGGATATGCGGCGTGGATCAGTCACCCTCTTTACCCGCAGCGCCATGCAGGGTAAATCATTAGACACCCTCGTGATTCAACTTCTGAACTTCAGCGAGTACGTAGCGGCGCGCATGGACCACCTGCCCAACGGCACACGGATGCTCAAAAACCTGCTAAGGATGAGTTGGCGATCGCTCATCATCGGGGCCATCGCCAACTCACACGAATTCTTCTCTTCCAGCTTCTTGCAGGCAGCCGAGCGCTGGTCTCCGTTTCGTTTTGAATTTCTGCGCGCACGGAATCAAAGATTGACCAGCCGGCACGGTCTATATGCGACACTTTTCGATGCCTTCCTCGAGGCGCGCGACGATAATGGCGAACTGCCGCTGCCCAACACTGTTCGCCAAATTGATACGGGTTACCTGGTTTGCTAAAGTCGTCCTCATGTCCGAGCGTTCCGCGGAGCAGATCAGCGAATTCATCGACTCCCTCTATCGCGCGGATTCGAGACGGATCCTGGCAACACTGATCCGCCTGCTCGGTGATTTTGATCTGGCCGAGGAGGCGATGCACGAGGCTTTTGCGGCCGCGCTAAGCCTGTGGCCGAGCAGTGGAGTACCCGATAACCCACGCCCATGGGTGATTTCAACAGCCCGCTTCAAAGCCATTGATACTCTGCGTCGACGGGCACGATTGGATGCGTCGCAAGAGGAGCTCGTACGGTATCTCGAAGCGCAATGGAGTTCGACGGAAAACTCCAATGAAGCGGCCAACGTTGAGGATGATCGGCTGCGCCTGATCTTTACCTGCTGTCATCCTTCTTTGCCGCCGGAAGCGCGCGTTGCGCTCACCTTGCGTGAGGTGTGCGGGCTCACTACGGAGGAGATTGCGAAGGCCTTCCTCACCACTCCGCGTACGCTGGCGCAGCGCATTGTGCGCGCCAAGGCAAAGATTCGGGACACACCGATTCGCTACGAGGTGCCGTCGCCGCAGGAACTGCCGGAGCGACTGGGCGCCGTGCTTCAGGTCATCTATCTCGTCTTTAACGAGGGCTATTCGGCGGCGGCGGGAGCGGAGGTGACGCGGGCCGAGCTAACCAACGAGGCGATTCGACTGGGCCGATTGCTGAGCGAACTCTTGCCCGAGCCGGAAGTCATTGGGCTGCTCTCCCTCATGTTGCTACAGGAATCCCGTTACAGCGCAAGAACCTCGCCGGCTGGAGAGCTGATCTTGCTGGAGAACCAGGATCGCTCGCTCTGGAACCGGGGGCAGATCGCGGAGGGAGTGGCATTGGTGGAGAGAGCCCTGAAGTCCCACCGCTTCGGCTCCTACACATTGCAGGCAGCGATTGCGGCCGTTCATGCGGAGGCGGAATCGGCCGCTGCGACCGACTGGCGGCAAATTGTTGCGCTTTACAACCGGCTGGCTCGAATACAACCTTCACCGGTGGTAGAGCTCAATCGTGCCGTTGCCATTGCCATGCGCGATGGTCCAGAGATCGGTCTGGCGCATATCGACGCGGTGTTGGCGCATGGCGAATTGGCCAATTATCACCTGGCGCATTCAGCGCGGGCCGATATGTGCCGCAGGCTTGGCAGGACAGCAGAGGCTCGGTCCTCGTATGAGAAAGCCCTCGCGCTGACCCAACAGGAGCCAGAGCGTAAATTCCTGCAAGAGCGGCTTCGGCAGTTGAACTAAAAAAAATTGAACTGGCTGTCGATTTTCGGTCCCCCCCAACGACTATTTGATGAACTACCGCTTCTGCATCACACACGAAAGAGGAGGAATATGAAATACATCTGTTTGGGATACATCGAGCCAGACAAGTTGGAAAGCATGTCCGAGAGCGAGCGCAACACCATGCTGGACGAGTGTTTTAGCTACGACGACGTGCTGCGGGCCAACGGGCATTTTGCCGCTGGCGAGGCTCTTCAGCCTCCCAGCACGGCGATGACTCTGTATTGGAAGAACGGCAAGGTTGCCGTGACAGACGGTCCGTACGCGGAGACGAAGGAGCAATTGGGTGGAATTCTCGTGCTGGAAGCGCGCGACCTGAATCACGCAATTCAACTCATTTCCCAACATCCTGGAGTGAAGTGTGGACCGTTCGAGATACGTCCAGCCGCGGATTTAAACGAAATGATCAAAGAGAGCGAACAGCGACGGCAGAAGCACGCCACGCGGTGAAGCTGCAACAAATCAGGATGAGAAAGCGAGGAGTATAGATGTCAAAGGTTCGTGTCGCGGGATTTGGTCTTTCGTTAGACGGTTTTAGCGCAGGGATAGAGCAGAGCCTGAACGATCCGCTGGGCAAGCGCGGTCCAGAAATCTTTCAATGGTTCTTCCCTACCAGGACGTTCTGCGCCATGCACGGGAAGGAGGGCGGATCGACCGATGTCGACGACGTGTACGCACGGCGGTCGATGGAAAACTTCGGCGCTTTTATCCTTGGCCGAAACATGTTCGGTCCGATCCGCGGCCCATGGCAGGACGACTCGTGGAAAGGATGGTGGGGTCCTAACCCGCCCTACCATGCGCCAACCTTTGTCCTGACCCACTACGAGCGCGATCCGGTGGTGATGGAAGGCGGCACGACCTTCTACTTTATCAGCGGCGGAATCGAAGAGGCGCTGAGACTGGCGAAGCAAGCAGCGGGTGACAAGGACGTCAAAATCGGCGGCGGCGTTTCCACCGTGCGGCAGTATCTGCAGGCAGGGCTGATCGATTCCCTCCACCTGGCACTTTCACCGGTTGCCTTGGGTCAAGGCGAGGCACTCCTTACTGGTATTGACCTGCGCGCGTTGGGATTTTCTGTGACCGGGCGCCAGGCCACGGAGCAGGCAACGCATGTGGTGCTATCGAGAAGCTGATCACGTGTGCGGATTTCGGGAGGGAAGCCGCAGGGGGCTCCGCTACGTCGCCAATCGCAACAGGAAAGCCGGGGGGTCACCCGTCCTTCGTCAGGGGACTAGAGACGCCTGGGGGTTATTGAATGTAATCCGGAGCTTTCTTGAGACGATGAAAAGTCACCGGGTCATGCTCGATCCAGAGTTGCGCTCCGCTCTGCTTCAGATATGCTTCCATCGCCGCGCGGCTGGCCATGGTCTCTTCCTTGTTCGCCTCGCCCTCCGGTGGCCTGGAAGCAGTTCGCTCTGCCGCGTAGTGCCACAAGTCTCCGGCGATCAGGACGGGCCCCGTCTTGGGCAGCTTCAAGGCCAGAACCTGGTGGCCGGGCGTGTGACCTGGAGCGTATTTGATCACGACCGTTCCATCGCCGAAGACATCGTAATCCGTGTTGGGGAGGAGGATCGTCTTGCTGTTGCGCAGCCGGCTGTAATTCGCTATGTGCTCGGCACCGGCAGCGAACATCGCATCCCGTTCCGCTGCATGGACCAGCCACGTCGAGCCGGCGAAGGCATTCGCATTTGCCGTGTGATCGAAATGATAATGCGAAAACGCAATGTAAGTGATCGTATCCGCGGGGTAGCCTAGCGCCGCCAGTTGCGGCAACAAGGGCTTGGGAGAACTTACCGTATCGCCTTCCTCGGTCACCGGCTTGCCGCCCTTGAAGTCACTGTCTGGAATCACACCGACATCCCACATCAGAGTTCCCTTGGGATGAACGATCAGATAGCACGGCACCACCATGTCGGGGTTCTTCACGTCCCCTTTGTTCAATCCGTAGGTCAAGGGATCTTCGCCTTTGATCAAGCCGCAATCGAACAGATACACGCGCAAGGAGCTGACCGGCGCGGCTATTTTCTGCGCACCACACAATGGAACCGCCGCCGCAAGGACGAGCAGCGACACAAGGGCTGTACAAGCCTTTCCCGACTTAACCATCATTCCGTCACTTTCTTCGCAGCTACTTCTTCGAAAAACCGGTGTTGACTGCAGTCAGACCCCCGTCTACAACCAGGACGCTTCCAGTTATAAACGATGCTTCGTCGGAGGCCAGAAACAGGGCCGCGTTGGCAATGTCCTCGGGACGGCCAAGGCGGCCGATCGGATAGAGGGTGGAAATGCGTTGTGCGAGATCCGGGTCGCGCGCGAAAAGCGGCTTCCAATGGTCGGTGACAACAGTGCCGGGACAAATGCAATTGATGCGCAGGCCGCCGGGAGAAAACTCTCCAACCATGGACCGTGACATGCCGATGATGGCAGCCTTCACGCTGCTATAAACGTGATCCCTCCCAAGACCCATCAGGGCGTTGACGGAAGAGATATTCACAATGCTGCCACAGCCTGTAGGCCGCATCAAGGGAATCGCCGCCTGCATGCAAAGCCAGTACCCTCTTAGCCCAACCTGCACCACCGTATCCCAGCGGTTGGAGTTTACTTCGTCCATGCCCGGCACTGCGTTGTTGACAAGGATGTGGAGAGTGCCGAATCGTTCGTTCACAGCGCGCATGAGAGCGGAAATATCTTCTTCTGAAGCCGCGTCTCCCTTAAGGAAGAATGCGGCGCCACCTTCTGCCGCGATCTGCGCAACCAGCGACTCACCCGCGGCGGCATTGATATCGTTGACGGCAACCTTAGCGCCCTCCTTTGCAAAACGGGTGGCTATTGCGCGGCCGATACCGCTTCCTGCCCCGGTGATTACAGCAACCTTTCCTTCAAGGCGCATTCGCTACTCCGAAAGAAACAGATTTAAGACCTCAGTGTGCTATGCCATGTTGATGCAA
The DNA here is from genome assembly GCA_963743365.1 of uncultured Acidobacteriaceae bacterium. Classification (GTDB taxonomy): domain Bacteria; phylum Acidobacteriota; class Terriglobia; order Terriglobales; family Acidobacteriaceae; genus PALSA-350. The sequence continues at coordinate 8,896 of CAVUQE010000023.1, read as the reverse complement.
GCGGCGATGCATCTCGCCCTGTGCATCGCAAAACAGCCGCATCGGCATAGGTTAGCTGTTGGGCGTCCATATCGGCGCTTTCACCCACAAGAGTCAGCAGAGGGACGCCGACACTAAAGATGCGTAAGAACGATCTGCGGGACCAATGGTTCCTCTTGGGCGTCTCTCATTGTTGTTCACGATCAGTCCTCGCGCAGCGCTACCATCGGTTCCACGGCCATCGCGTACCGGGCGGGAAAATAACAGGAGGCGAGGGCTGCCATGGCCAGCACAGTCGCCACGACTATGTAGGTCGCGGGGTCCCACACACTGACGGTTACGAAGCCGCGCACAGCGCGCACAACCAACAAGGCGAGGGCCAAGCCAAACCCAAGGCCAATAGCGATAATGACGGCCGATTGCCGGTAGATCATGCGGAAGACGGAACCGCGGCTGGCGCCAAGTGCCATGCGCAAGCCGATCTCGTGGATGCGGCGGCCCACCGCGTACGAGACCACGCCGTAAAGGCCAATGACAGCCAGCGTCAATCCCAGACCACCCATGATTGCGGCCAGCGAGGCGCCAACCTGAAAGAGCAAGATGCCATTCATGGTGTGGAGCGCCTGGCGCATCGTCTGCACTTGAAAGATGGGAAGCTGCGGGGCCAGCGCGTGGATCGTCTTCATCGCCATGGGAGTAAGAGAAAGCAAATCCCTATTTGACCTCAGCTGGAAGGTCATCAGCGTGTTGCCTTTGAAGTGCTGCGCATACGGAAGGTAAAAGTAGGGCAGCGACTTGGCTCCGCCGAAGATCTGAAATTCGGCATCACGCGCGATGCCGACGATCTGCAGCTTACGGTCTTTCTCACTTGCCATGCGGAAGGTGCGGCCGATGGGGTCTTGATGGGGCCAGAACTTCCTGGCCGTGGTCTCGCTGATCACGGCCACGTCTGTGCCGTGCTCTTTATCGGCTTCTGTAAAGGCGCGGCCACGGAGAAGATCAATGCCCATCACGCTGAAATATTCAGGCGAAACCACGTTGTAGCCGGCGTTCGAAACGTTAGGATCGACGGGAACCGGGGCGCCATCAATCACCATCCGGTCGCCGCCATTGGTGAAGTAGCCCAAGGGAACAGCGCTTGCGTGGCTCACAGAGTCCACCCCGGCGAGCTGATGCAGACGGGCGGTAAGGTTGGCCGCCAGGTCGCGGGCTTCGCCATCGTTCATCCCGATCTGATGGGAATCGATGGCGAAATTCAGTCACGTGATCCGGTTTGAATCCAAAATCCATGGTCTGCATGGCGGAAAGACTGCGCACAAACAGGGCAGCGACCACCAGCAATACAAGCGAACCGGCAATCTGCAAAACCACCAGACCATCGCGCAGCCAATGCCGTCCACTGGTCACGCCGCGGCTGCCCTCATGCAAGACATGATTCACGTTAGCCTTGGCAATGCGCAGCGCGGGCACGATGCCCACCACTACCCCCGCCAACAAAGCGATGGCGAAGGAATAAGAGAAGATGCGCCAATCGAAGTCGAACACAAACTTGACCGGAAGATCAGCGTGCAGGTCGAGATGACTCAGCGCGCTGCTGGCCCACATGCCGAGCACGACACCCATGCCGCCACCAATCAGCGCCAGCATCACGCTCTCAGTGATCATCTGACCGATAAGCCGGGAGCGCTGGGCCCCCAGCGCGGTGCGGATCGCCATCTCGCGCTCACGGGCCGTAGCGCGGACCATGACCAGGTTGGCGACATTGACGCAGGCCAGCAGAAGCACCATGAGGGCAAGAGAAAGAAAAAGCCCCGCAACGACGAACATCGTGTTGGGATCGCCAGGATTGATGCGCAGCTGCGGCTCGGGATAGACCTGGATGCTGAGCTTCTTTTCGACGTCCGGGTGCAGGCGAGTGATCTCCTGGGCAACCACGTTGAGCGCGGCGCTTGCCTGCTTCACGCTGACCCCGGGGCGGAGACGCCCATTGATGACGAACATGCGGACCACCCAGTTATTGATGGCGTCGACCGGGGTGCCGGCGATGGGCAGCTCCGACAGGGGCACATACGCGGACGGGTTTAGGAAACTTTGCATGCCGCCAAAGCCTTGCGGCGCCACGCCGACGATGGTCACGGGCTGTCCATCGAGCGTGACCGGCTGCCCCACCACATTGGGATCGCCGTTGAACTTTTGCTGCCAGTAGTTATAGCCAAGAACAATCACCGGGTCGTGCCCCAGAACCTCTCCTTCACTGCGCAGGAACAGCCGCCCCACAGCAGGCTTCAGTCCGAGCCCCGCGAAGTAGTTACCGCTGACGTACGTAGCCAGAATCCGATCCGGCTGCTGCCCCTTTATCGCCAGGCCGTCTAGGTTCAGGGTGTAGGCGAAGAGGTCGCTGAAGGAATGTCCGCTCTGGGCGCGGACGTACTTGTATTCGTTCCAGGAGAGAGTCTGTTGCAACGGACCGTTGTTTTCGCGGGGAGCCAAGGTCGTGATCTGTTCGGCATTTGGCACTGGGAGCGGCTTCACCAGCAGTGAATTCACCAGGCTGAAGATGGCCGTGTTTGCGCCAATGCCGAGGGCCAGCGTGAGCACCGCAGTGGCTGCAAAACTCGGAGCTTTCCGCAGCTGACGAACGGCAAAGCGAAGATCCTGAAACAGGGTGCCCATGAAAAGCCTCCGTGCGCATGATTATCCGCTATCAGGGTTGCACGTTCTCTTCCGAAGAGGCCTGGGCTTAAAGCACCTTATTTGCAGGCAAATGTGGGCAGGAACGCATGCCATAGCGGAACATCTTGTCCGGATTTGAGAGTCATTGTCCGGAAGCGAACAACTTCCGTTCGTTCATTTCCCCGTCCACACCGGAGGCCGCTTCTCCCGGAAGGCCCGGACTCCCTCCTGGGCATCGTCGGAGGTTAGGGCTGCCATCAATGCTGGAAGCCGCGCACGTTGTGCTTCCGCCGGGGAGAGAGCCGCTGTGCGCCGTACGCATTGCTTGATGGCGCGCAACGAAGTGGGCGAACAGGCAAGGATAGCCTTGACCCAACGAGCGACTGCTGCGTCGAGTTCTGCTCTCGTGGCCACTTCATTGATCAATCCCATGGCAAGAGCTTCCTGGGCCGAGACGCGACGTCCGGTCATGAGAATGCCCATGGCCTGGCGGTAGGGGATCTGCCGTTGCAAGAGCACGGCTCCGCCATCCAGGGGAATGTGTCCGACAAGCGGCTCCGGCAGGCCGAATTTGGCGTCTTCCACGGCAACCACGATATCGGTCCCGAGCATCATCTCGAACCCGCCGCCGAGCGCATATCCGTTCACCCGGGCGATGACCGGAATATCGAGGGTCTCACGGAGAGCGAGTCCGCCAAATCCTCCCAGGGTGGAGTTGGCCCAATAGTCCAGCCCGGATCCGCTCTCTTCCTTTAAATCGGCCCCGACACAGAAGGCTCGCTCGCCCTCCCCGGTCAAGACGATGACCCGAACATCGGCATTGGCTTCCAGCTGCGCCCATATGCCCTGCAGTTCGTTTGCGGTGACCGAGTCGATCGCGTTCAGTGCGCCTGGCCGCGCAATCGTCACCGCAGCGACATGATCTTCGATGGTGAGACGGACATTAGTCACTCTGGTGGTTTCTTTCTTCTGCTATTTGCTTTCTATTGCTCATCTAGCCTTTACGCGAAACTCAGCCATCACTTCCTCCGTGTGCTGCCCCAGGCGCGGCGGTGGGATGCGCAGGCTGACCGGCGAGCGGGAAAGGTGAACGGGGTTACTGATCAGCTTGAGCTGCTGGCCTTCTCCCGGGCCCTCCAGGATCATCTGGTTTTCTATGGTTTGGGGATCAGAGAGAGCTTCTCTCATGTCGCGCACAGGGGCGCACAAGATGTCCTGCTCGTCCAGCCTGTCCAGCCAATGCGACCTGCTTCCAGTGAGGAATGCTTTACGCAACATCGATTGCAACTCCGCCTTGTTTTTGAACTGTGCGGTCATATCGGAGAATTTGGGGTCAGCTGACAAATCCGGAATACCAAGCGCAACGCAGATATTGCGCAGAGGGTTTTCTTTGAAGGCGCCCACCATCACCAGCGGACCATCCTGGGTTTCGAAGACGCCGCACAGGGGCATTGCAGCCCAGTTAACCTCGGAGTCAGCCATCATGACCATGGCTGCTTCCTGCATCTGCATGGCGAGCATCGAGTCGTACAGAGAGACATTCACTTTTTGCCCTTGCCCGGTCTTGGTGCGGTGGATCAAGGCCAGCAGAATTCCCTGCACCATATGCATTCCGGCGGCGTAATCGGCAGGGGATGTGGGGTAAAGCGCGGTGGGAAAGGAGGGGTCCGCTTTGCGCATCATGGTACCGCTCAGCGCCTGGGCGAGGAAGTCCTGGCCACCCTTGTGCGCATGGGGCCCGGTTTCCCCATAACCCGTTCCGACTGCGTAGATGATGGTTGGGTTCAATTGGACGCAATCGTCATAGCCAAGGCCAAGGCGCTCCATCACTCCGGAGCGAAAGTTATTTACCACCACATCTGCCTCTGCAATCATCTGCTTGACCTGCGCTATGTGCTCCGCATTGCGCAGATCCAGCGCGACGCTGCGTTTATTGCGATTGAGGCTGCAAAATATGGGGTTGTCGCTTCCCGCCACCTGCTTGAAGCTGGAGCGGCTCAGATCGCCGGCGCCCATGCGTTCAATCTTGATGACGTCCGCGCCAAAGTCAGCCAGCGTCTGGGTGCATACGGGCCCCATCATCACCTGGGAAAAGTCGACCACGCGGATTCCTGTCAGGGGCAGCGATGCAGTGTCGTGATTCTGATTGCTCATGCGGTCTCCACAGTTTGCTGTTCCACTGCCAGTGCGGGAATGTCTGGATTGCGGCCGGATTGATCTCCCGGGTCGGCGCCCTGCTTGCGTAAGGTGCGTTGCAGGGCGGCGATATCAACCTTGCGAACCGCGACTCCCGCATGGAGCGACAGCGCCGCCGCAGTGCCCGCCGCTTCTCCCATCGCCATGCAGGGCGGAATCTCGCGGGATGTCTTCTGCGCCTGCACGGTGGCGGAGTAGTGCCTTCCCGCTACCAGCAAATTCTCGATCTGCTTCGGTACCAGTACGCGGTAGGGCATGTAATAGTCCCGGCCCCGGGCAATACTATCCGGGAAGCGGGTACGCTCTGCCAGATCCTGCTTGGTCATCACATATTCGCCATCTAACAAGCGAGACTGGCGCACTCCTGTTTGCGGAGCCACATCGATTACATAGCATCGCTCGAAGCCGGGCAGCTTCCTGCGCGCATACGCAACCGTGGCATCGATATGTTTTCGTCCTGTCAGCTCCGCCTTGGTCAAATCTTCGACAAGTAAGCCGTCGAGGCCCAGCATATGAGGGCAGTTACACCAAACCACGCCGGGCAGCGGAGTCTTAAGCCACCACAGACCCCACGATCCACCCAGAATCTGTTTGATCTCTTTGTCCAGCAGAGCAAACTGTACCGGCTCTTCGCGCTCGAAGCGCTCCGCCGCCTCAGTATCTACACCACCCAGACGGAAGACAGTCGTGAGCATATAGCGGCCGCCGATGTGCGGGGCCTGGGCTGAGGCAGCCACATCGAGGTCCCCCGTCGCGTCGATGATCACATCTCCCAAAATCGCCTGCGCTCCCTCCTTGGTATTGCAGATAACACCCTTCACCTTGCCATCCTCGACGATGGTCTGCGAGAACCAGGAGTGCAGACGCAGTTGAATTCCCTGCTCCTGGACCATCTCCAGAGCTACACGCTTCCAGCCATCGGGATCGAATGCAACCGCAAAGCAGATAGGATGGGGTTTCTCGTGGATGTGAAAATCGAACGTTCCCCAGCGCGTCCAACGCTGGATGGAGACTGGATCGGCTCCCCATTCATCGGCTCGCGGATACTTTGCCAGCCCCAACGCGGCCATGCGCTCGATGACCTCGAGAGAGATGCCGCGCACGGAAATCTCTCGCAGGTGGCCGTCCCACATATCGTCCAGCACCAGCACCATTCCGCCGGAGGCCAAACCGCCAAGATGGTTATAACGTTCGATCAGAATCACCTTCACCCCATTACGGGCGGCAGCGATGGCCGCGGAAAAGCCCGCCGGCCCGCCACCCACCACGACGACGTCGGCTCTGGCGGCGACTCTGATCTTGCGCCCCGGCTGGTCGATCCACTCTTCATCTTCGATCATTGCGGTCACCTGCTAGTGCGATCTTTCTGAAGGCCAAACGATGGTTATCTTTTCATAGTACGCAATGGCGAGAAAAAGACCGCCGGCGAGAAGCGTACTCATGATGATCGCTGCATAAAGCAGTCCGGTGTCGTAGGCATACGTCGCCTGCAGGATCAGCGCTCCAATGCCCCTGGTCGCCCCAATCCACTCACCCACAACCGCGCCAATCACCGACATGGATGCCGCGATGCGCATGGAGGAGAACAGGTGAGGAAGCGCGTTATAGAGCCGGACCTTGAAGAAGATCTGCATCCTGCTGGCGGAGATGATGCGCATCAACTCCATCACCTGCGGGTCGACCGAGCTGAGCCCCTCCATCATATTTACCAGTGTGGGAAAGAAGCAGACGAAGGCCGCGATCGTGACCTTAGGCGCGAGACCGCTTCCCAACATCAGAACCAGGATTGGGGCTTTGGCCACCACCGGGATGGAGTTCAACACCACAGCCACGGGAAAGAAGATCTTCTGCAGGGGTTTGCAGTGGACAAAGAGCGCCGCCACCAGGATTCCGGCGAAGACCCCGATGAGGAATCCACCGATGGCCTCCACCGCGGTCGGTACAAGGTTGTTGAACAGGAGGACGCGGTTGTGGACCAGGGCGATGACGACCAGCAGAGGGGAAGGAGCGATGAAGGGCCGCACATGGAAGCCGGCCACGACAGCCCACCAGAAAAACAACAAACCTGCGAAGCCGATGAAGGGTAGTCCCCAACTCCACATACTTTCCCTGCGCCGCCTGGCCAGATGCCGTTGCAGCGCCGCGGTCTGGGCGGCGGGAATAAGGTCTTCTCTGGATTGGGACGCGTTCATGGACCCACCTCCATCAATTGCCTGAGACGGGTCGCGAGTGCGATGAACTCGCCGCTCTCGCGAATGCTCAGGGTTCGATCTTCCGCCAGGTTCACGGGAATGATTTCTCTTATCCGGCCCGGATTCGCCGCCAGCATCAGCACCCGTTGTCCAAGATAGGCAGCCTCGTAGATACCATGGGTGACGAAGAGGATGGTGACGCCAGTCTGCTTCCATATGCGCCGTAGTTCCTCGTTCAGGCGGTCGCGCGTGATCTCATCGAGCGCGGCAAAAGGCTCGTCCATCAGCAGGATCTTTGGGTTGCTTACCAGGGCCCGGGCAATCGAGACACGTTGTTTCATGCCTCCGGAGAGTTCATGGGGGTAGGCGTGCTTCCTCGCGCCGAGACCCATAAACTCCAGCATCTCCTCGCATTTGGCTCTCGCTTTACCGGTGTCTTCCTGGGAGACCTCGAGGGGAAGAGCGACGTTTTCCAGCGCCGTACGCCATGGCAGCAACGCCGCATCCTGAAAGACGAAGCCGATATCCCTGCGCTTTTGTGCAATGACGGGCGATGTGCCCAGTACTTCCATGACGCCTGCCGTGGGCTGGATGAGGCCGGCGACCAGTCGCAGGAGGGTCGACTTTCCGCAGCCCGACGGTCCCAGCAAGGCGAGAAATTCGCCTCGGGCAACGTCCAGCGATACATCCTGAATCGCGGTCACGCTCTGCCTGCCGGAAAAGAAGCTGACGGTCACATCCTTACAACGCAGGCAAACTTCGCGTTCGGCCCGTGGCGGCGGTGCGATTGCTTGTTGTAGGGTATCTCCCACTCCAATCACACCCTCATCCGGTAGGCTCGCGTCGCGTTCAGCACCCTCATCGTCATCACCTCATCCACCGAGGGCACGTGATTGGTGAACTGTCCCAATCTGGCGTAGGTGGAGATTTGATCTTGCCACACCTCGGCGTCCATCGTTCCCCATCCTTTTGCCATGCTCCTCTCGGTGAAGGCGAAGCCGAGTACGGCCTCGATGGAAACGCGTTCATCGTCTCGATTGAGATTTGGGTATTCCTGCACCAGTAGATCGGCGGCCTCATCCATGTGGTCTTTCGCGTGGATCCAGCCTCGCGCCGTAGCCCGCAGGAAGCGGGCGATCGAGTCGAACTCCGTCTGCAGATTTCGTACTGTCGTGTAGTAAGGCAGAGCATACAGATGTACGCCCATATCCCAAAGCGGCAGATCAACCCTATCTGGGCCAAGAACGCGAAGGGCGGTGGTGCTGGTTGACCAGCCGGAGATGACGTCCACCTGCCCGGTGAGCAGTGGAGTCATATCTGCTCCTACAGGAACCACCTCTACGTTGTCCTCGCTGAGGTTGGCTTTGGCCAGCACTGCCTTGAGCAGCACCCCGGCGGTGGACGGAATCCCAACCGCTTATTGACCAAGTCCGAAATAGAGCGAGCCGGCTTGCCAGGCAAAGAGAAATAGCAATATGGATGTTTCTGAAAAGCGGTGGCAAAGCACTGGATAGGGAATCCGTTGTGAGACGGCCGGCGTCGATCGAGGGGCTTGATGAGATCTGGCCTATGGTGGCGCTACCCGATGCGACGACAGAAACGCGCATCGATGCTGGGGCCGCGCCCGCTATGCGAAGCTCGATCCCTTCTTCGCGGTAGTAACCCAGACGCTTGGCGACAATCTCGCCTACCTGCAGGCTGCCAGAAGCCGGCCCAGTTGCATCACCATGGTGGACGCGTCGTTGCCTATCTTATGTCCGGCCAGATAGCCACCTCCGAGCAACAGTGAGGCGGTGGCGGCGAGCGAACCCTTTAACAAGCGTCGACGTCCGAGATGGGCTTCAATAGCCTCCATC
>CAVUQE010000022.1:0-446380 GCA_963743365.1 uncultured Acidobacteriaceae bacterium | reverse complement strand
CCTCCTTACGATAGAATACGCGGCCGACCGTAAAGGCTTCGGCCGCGGTCCGTTTGCGTTTCTTAGAAAACAATCTTGCCGCTAATTTGCAGTTCTCGATTAGTGTTTCCGGTTGCCTGTTGACCGTCGACCGTTCCGAAGGTGCTCGGACTATTGATATCGGTGCTGTTGTACTCATTTAGACCGAAGACTGTATGGTTGAAAAGGTTGAAAGCTTCAGCGCGAAATTGGAACTGAGTCTCGCGCCAGAGGGGGAACGATCGAATCACCGATGTGTCGAAATTGATGAATCGCTGGCCTTGGATAAGACCACGGTACGAGTTCCCGAACGTGTACTGTGCGGGAATCGCGAATGCTGCGGTATTGAACCACTCGTTTTTCGACCTGGTAAACCCGGAAAAGGGGTTACCTACCATATTCGCGCGTTCGTAGACGTTGGGATTACCGATATTGGCAACGTCCGCGCTATCGACCACGGTCTGGTTCTGCCCGCTGCGGCCAGTAAAGATATTGTTGAGCTGCCAGTTGCCCAGGATGTAGTCGCCGAAGCGGTTGCCGGTGGAAAATCTCCTGCCCGGGCCGACCGGGATATCATAAATAGTGTTGATCGCGACGGCCTGAGGCACGTTAGTTCCAGCGTAGCCTCTGGACGCTTTGGGGTTGTACGCATCCTGCACGGTGAGACCTTCCGAGTTGAACCAACCGTCGTCTGCCGTGAAGCTTTCGGACCAAGTGTAGGCTACCTGGAACACGAGGCCACTGGTATAGCGCTTATCCAATGACACCTGAAGGGCGTTGTACTGAGAACTTCCGACACCGTGATCGTAAAGCGTTGCTATGCCATAGGGATAGGGCGCCCTTGTCTGCGGGTCCCCGGGACCGGGTGTGAGAGCGGTGTTGTAATAGCCGCCGATGTTGGTGCGGTGCGAGCCAGAGCCGACATAGTCCACTTTCAAGGACAACGAATTGCTGAGCTGCTGCTGAACGCCGAAGTTCCACTGCTCAGAATAGGCATTCTTATAATTGGGGTCGAAGAACCAATCGTTGTCCGTAAATGGGGTGGCAGCCGGGAACAGGCCGCCCCCGGGGGTGCCTCCAAAGGGGTTCTGAGAGTTAACGGTCGGCGTCGGCGACGCGGTGGAGGGTACGTTGACATCCGGGAGATCCGGATTACCGATATCAGGCCACGAACCCTCGGCGTTCTGCACCATCTGGGTAACCGCCGCCCAGTTGTCGTAGACGATGCCGAAGGCGCCGTGAACCACTGTTTTTTCACTAGCCTTATAAGCAAAGCCGACACGCGGCCCGAAGTTGGTATGCACGTTGTGGCTTATCCTGTCGTTCGGACTCACCACGACATGGGCGGGCAGAGTTCCATTTCCCGGAATGCAGGGAGCATAGCCGCGGACTGAGCACGGAGGCGGCAACAACTGCACGATGTAGGTGCCGTTGTCCCAATCCATATCGCCGGTTTCAGGCCCCCCATTCTTGCCGATGGTCTTACTGGTCCCGTACCCCGGTATGAACGTGTAGTCGTAGCGCAAACCATAATTCAAGCTCAGTCGGGGGGTTGCCTTCCAGGAATCCTGCAGGTAGGCGCTTAAGACACCGCCAGGCCTCTCCAGTTCGTCGACGTTGCGGCGTTGTGCGGACTGGGGAACGTTAAGCAGGAAGGATGCCAAGCCGTTGCCTGTCGCCAGACTGGGAAATTGGGGCGCAGACGTTTGCGGATCGCTAAAGCCGAGTTGGGTGTAGTTGATCGTACTGGCAAAACCGGTAGAGACCCACCCCAGCCCGAACTTTATAGTGTGGTTGCCGATAATTTGCGTAATGCTGCCTTGGTAGCCGGTATTGTCCGTAGCGAAGGGCGTGAGGTTGATTTCCTCGCCGGCTGCGTTGATCCCCTGAATGCCCAACTCTGGAACGAAGTCGCGTCCCGAGGTGAAATTGCCGACGAAAGACTGGGACCAGCCAACGGCACTGATGAGATCGGCCGTGGGAGCTTTAAATTCGTTGATGCCGTTGTCGGCCACTTCGGTGTGCGAGCCTTGGAACTGCACGATGCGCGTGGGGCCGAAGACATGGACCCAGCTGCCGCCATAATTGCGCGAATTGATGATCAGGCTGGTAGGTAACGACGGAAGACCGCCGGACTGAGTGAGCGTCGAGTCGCTGAAGCTATAGCGGAACCAGCAGAATCTTTGGACCCGAGAGTCTGGTCCATGCGGACACTGAATTCGTTGAACGTTGCACCTGGGGAGTGGTGTCGACCGCGTTGGCCGAGAACGAGCCGTTGCCCGTAGGATTGAAGAAGGGGCCCGCCGTAGGGTAAATAAATTTTGCCCAGGTGACCATTCTTTGGTCGATACGATCCGCGGGAATCTGATTGTTTGGAAACGCAGTTCGGCTGTAGCCCGTGGGGGTCGCGACGGTACTGAAAGGATCGTAAATCGGGTTTTGCCCGTTGTCGGCCTCATCGCCGGCCAGTTCCGCGGCGGTGGGCACCAGGATGTCGTTATCCTCCGCCCTGGAATAGCGGAACCCCTGATAAGCCCCATAGAAAAAGGTTTTGTTTCTACCGTCGTATAGCTTGGGGATGATGACGGGACCGCCGATCGCCCCACCGAATTGGTTCTGATGGAAGAACGGCTTGGACTGGCCTGTGGGAAGAAAATAGTTGCGGGCATCGAAGGCGGTGTTGCGCAGGTAATCCCACGCGGCGCCATGCAACTCGTTGGTGCCGCTCTTGGTGACCACGTTCACGACGCCGCCCAGCACGGAGCCAAATTCCGCGTCGTCGGTGTGAGATACCACCTTGAATTCCTGAATGGCATCAATGATCGGCGCGACCGCATAGGTGCTGTTGATCGCAGCATAGTTGGGGAGGCCATCCGTGAGAAAGTAATCGCTGCGGTTGCTCTGCCCGTTGATGGCAGGGAAAGGTATAGTCCGAACCGATCGCAATGGCGGAGCCGAAGCCGCCACCAGCGATATTGGTGCCATTTTGGGCGGTCGATATAGCAACGACGCCCGGAGTGAGCGCGAGCAGGGCGGTGAAATTTCGACCGTTCAGAGGGAGATCGTTGACCTGCTTGGTCGCGATCACGGTGCCCAAGTTGGCGTTCGTCACGTCTAGCTGTGCGGCGGCCGCCTCAACGTTAACCACCTGTGTTTCCGTTCCCACGGTGAGAGCAAAGTCGAATGTGGCGGCTTGGCCCACGGCCAGCACGAACGGCGCTAACTTTTGCGAGCTGAATCCCTTAGCGCTGGCCTCGATGGTATAGTTCCCAGGCGGTATGCTGACAAAGCCATACGCACCCGCGTTGTTGGCGGTCGATGTACGCGCGACCGAGGTATCGACGTTGGTTAACACGATGGTGGCGTCGGGGACTACAGCCCCGGTGGGGTCTCGGATCACACCGTTGATCGACGCGGTTGATACTTGGGCACTGGCGGAACCCGCCAGGAACAGAAGTAGAAGACTAAGGATGCCCAGCCCTTGCATGCCGGCGAACAAACTTCCGCCTTCTCTGACAAAACTCCGTGCGCAACGTTTCATACCACCTCCAAAAGTACCGCCCGATTCGAAACTACTTGGCCCGACCGTGTTCTGATCTTGGTCCAGCTACCTTTACATCCCTACCGTCTTACACTTCCCGTTAGACTTACCACCGGCCTGTCTTAGGACCCCTGTTGAGTTTGGAGACTGCTTTACGGATACGGCTTTCCCGGATAAGGCCGCGGAGTGATATCGGCATCCACCAAACCCAAAGCCCAACGAATGCCGCCGGTATAAATTTCCTGTAAGCGGGGATCGTCAAGACTGGTGTCGATATGCCCGAAGGTCGAATACCACACGCGGCCTTTGCCGTATTTTTTCGCCCAGACAAGTGGGTAGTCGCCATCCGTTCGAACACCGATCAGCTTGGCGATCCGGGCGCGATATGCCTCGTCGGACATTTTGCTTCCCTCTTTTTCCGCGTTCAGCGAAGCAAGTTTCTCAGCGAACCTGCTTGAGTCCAGGCGGAGGATTACGCGATCGATATTCCGCGAATAGTTCGGCCCCAGAATGGTGTATTGATCGCGGAAGGAAAATTCGCGAGGAACGTTCTTCAGCCCTGGAAAGTCAGGATCCTCGACCACGATGGGCAGCGTAATCGATGGGAACTCCGCAACCAGATCCCCGCCGACCATTTCCGCATACTCCCTCCACACGATGCAGCCCCCGCCGTTCGACGCGTGACCGCCGATAAATCCTTTGCCGTCGTCGTGCACAAATGAGAGCAGATCGTCCTTTTGCTCGTCGGTGATTTCCCAGGAGCCTCCACCCATAAAGAAGACTGCGTCGAAGTCATTAAGGGTCCGGGCATTGCGACCGTAATTGATATCTTTGGTGAGCAGTTTGAAGTCGGTTCGGATCACCGTGATCCAGTCGCCGGATTCGCGGCCAAGCCGTTCAATCGTAGCCAGGGTATGGCTACTCGAATCGTGATGATAGGAGTTACGCTGGCGGTTATACCAAACGTCAGCGTCAGCGATGGCAAGGAGCATTTTCTTGCCCGGCCAGGTATCTTCGACAAATCGCGGGCGCGCAGGGTCCGGTGTGGGCGGGTGCGTCCGTTCTGGCGGAGGCGGAGTGGTTGCGTTTGTGGCCTGCGCGCCCGCCAGGGCGTCCGCGGCCCGCGGACTGAACGACGTGACGGCCAGGCCTTTGAGAAGTTCACGCCGGTCCATGGTTCAAACACTCCTTCCGCTCACAACAAGATCCTTTTCTGCGCAACCTTGATTCCCAACCCAACATCTTTTCAACCGCTCGGAATCGCGTCACAAATCACAATACGACGCCGGTTACATTAAGGTTCCCGCAGCCCAAGCCGTTCCTCTGCGAATAAGCTCCCCCACCTGTGGCACCTGCAGAGCCTGCACGTCATGCCCCAAAGGAGTATTGAAAACCCGGCCTTTCTTGTAGTGAACCGTCAAAGCCATCGGGAAGTCAGCGTCTTTTACGTTCGAGTGGGCAGTGGCGAGGATTTGGACCGGAATAGAGCCGTCTTTGTTGTCGTAGTACAGTTCATCGTCGGTCTGAAAATCGGCCATTCCCTTGGTGATGGGACTGTCGTGGTCGACGATTTTTACAGTGAAGGGCCCACGCTTGTCGTGGTGGAGCTGCTGCGAACGGCCCACGATGTTGTTATATTCCGGCCAATACGGAAAGGCGTCGTTAGCCCAATGAGTCGTGACTAAGCCCTTGCCTTTGCCCAGGAACTTCAGGAGATTGGCTTTGTCTTTTTCATCCTGTGCCAGCGGTTCGGCGTTCCTGAAATCAAAGATCAGCACATCGTATTTGAAAATCTCAGGAGTTGCGAGGAAATTAGGATCGGTCTCGATCGTGACGTCGAAGTTAAAGTCCGGTTTACCGGCCTCCAGGATAGTTTTTAGTTCCGCGGAGGTCTCTTTCCAATGATGACCAGGGTGAGTATCTTCGCCGGTGACAATTGCGACGCGCGTCGTTCGCTTGGTGTGCTGCGCATGGCCGGACTGGCCGAAAGCAAGTGCAACGACCGCGCCGGCGATGAGGAGCATTGTCACCCGAAGGGTGGTGCTCACTCCGCCTGGTGATGCTTGTTTGCTACGAAATCTCACAGTCTCTTCACTTTCAAACGTCAGGTCTTAGTTCAGAACAAACGCATATACCATGTCACCGGCGCCCACGAGGATGTACTGGTGCCCGTCGAGCATGTAGGTCTCTGCCGCGCTGGTGGGATGGATTTTTGCGTACCACAGTGGTTTGCCGTTGAGGGGATCACGCGCGACCAGGTCGCCGTTGGGATCAGTGGCGAAGAGCAACTTGCCCGCCGTCGTCAGCAAACCAGGGAAGTCCCCTCGAACATCAATGCCGCCAACGCCGGCATAGCGGTGACTCCAGACGATTTTGCCCGTCTTGTAATCCACGGCAACCAGCCGGTTGCCACGCGAGCCCATATCGGCACCGGGAACGCCGGTAAGGCCCATGGCTCCCTTTGGATCGAGCGTGCCCAGATAACGCATGCTATAAGTCTCAGCGACATGAGCATAGAAAAGCTTTGTCACCGGATCGTAGCTTTGCGGGGTCCAGTTGGTGACGCCGAGGCCATTTGGAGAAACAATCGCTCCGCCGATATCGTAGTCTTTCGCTGGATTGCGGACAGGCTCGCCACGCTTGTCGATGCCCATGTCCCAGTTCACCGTGTCGGTGATTTTGCTGGTGACGAGGTGCTCGCCGGTCACGCGGTCCAGGGTAAAGAAAAAGCCATTGCGAGCAAGCGTAGATACCAACTTGCGGGGCTTGCCGTTGAACTCTCCGTCGAATAGCACAGGAGTCTGCGCCGAGTCGTAGTCATGCGTGTCGTGCGGAGAGGTCTGGAACCACCACCCCAGCTTTCCTGTGTCCACATTGACTGCAAGCAGAGAACAGGTGTACAGATTGTCGCCGGGACCGCGGGTTTGCGATGTGTAAGCGGGCGAGGGGTTGCCGGTTCCGAAGATATAGAGGTGGGTCTCTGGATCATAAGAACCCGGAGCCCAGACATTGCCCCCGCCGTGAGCCGCGGCATCGATGTTGGCCCAGGTTTCTGCGCCGGGGTCGCCCTTTTTCATGGGAACGGTATAGAACCGCCACTGCAGAGCACCGGTGTCAGGATCGTAAGACTCCAGCATGCCGGGCTCGTCCATGTCGTCCCCGGTGCCGACCAGAAGATGATTGCCGACCACAATGGGCGACATCGACGAGAAGTATTGCAGCTCAAAGCTGGCGATCTCTTTGCGCCACCGCTCCTTGCCCGTTTTGGCATCGAGACAGAGAAGGTAGTTGTCGGGAGTTTCAAGATAGACCCAGTTATGCCACATGCCCACACCACGGTTGCCCGTGTGCGTACCGCCCTTGGTCTTCCAGTAGTAGTGCCAGATCTCGTGGCCGTCCCGCGCATCCAGGGCCCACGCATTGTCCGGCGAGGTTACATAGAGGATGCCTCCTACCTGCAGGATGGCGCCCTTCACGGTTACCGGGTAGCGTGCATCCACACCCTGCTCGGTGCCGCCAACAATCACCGGAGGAGTGCCAACCGGCCCTTCCGGTCCGACAACCACGTGGGTCGCCCAGGCAAGTGAAAGATTCTTCACGTTGCTTTGGTTCAACTGCGTGAGGGGGCTGTAGCGGCGGCCGGAGTAATCACCGGAATAGGTCAGCCACGCATCCTGGGGAGGATTGAAGATCTGCTGCGGATCAAGACCCTTGGCTGGGTCGAACCACTGGGCGATCGCGGCGCCTGGCGCCACCAGCACGGCAAGAATAAAGACTAAATTCCTGAATGCAGTGGTCATTTCAAGGTCACCATGTATGCCGTCACGTCGTGAACATCTTTGTCGGCGATCTTCTGCAAAAGTTCGCGATGGGGCGCGAGCGGATCATGAATTTCGACTTTTGGTACATCGCCGTCACGACGGAACCCTTGCGGCCCGTCCGTTTCATTCGTAAGACCCACATAAAAGTCGCTGATGCTGACAAGATTTCCTTCGATCTTTTTTCCGTTGGGGAACGTCACCGTCACAGTGATCGGAGGAATGTGCAGTCCAAGAGCCTTGGCAGAGTATCTGCCAGACCCGCCTCCTTCGCCCCCGGGTAGCAACCAGGTCTGTTGCAGGGTTTTGGGCTCTGTAATCCGCGAGGCGATCCCGGCCAGGTCTCCGGTCGCCGAATGGCAGGAGGCACAGGACTTTTGAAAATAGGCCGCGCCGTCCTCCGCGTTCCCGGTCACAATGTTGATCTCAGCCGAGTTGTACATAACCGTCTTGCCCGTGGCATTAAAGTGGTGCAGCCATGCTGCCACCTCTTTTATTTGCTCGTCGGTGATGTCCACTCGAGGCATGCCCTGCTGGGCTCGCCCACCATGAACAATCGGTGCTATCAGCTCACCGTTTTGATCCTCAAGAACCACTGCGGAGCGCAATAGATTCGGCCCCACTTCGCCGCCTCTGGCATCGGAGCCATGGCAGAAAGAACAACTCACGCCGTAGGTCGTCTTACCCCGATCGACTACTTCCTGGGGATATTTCGGCCGGTCCGGAAAATCCAGCGTCTGTCCTTGGATCGCAATGGTTCCCTTGCGGCCGTTTTGATTCTGAGCGATCACCTGCAACTGCATCAGGAACAGCGAGCCCAACAGAGCCGCCAGCCAGATCGCTCCGGTTGTTTTATTCCTACGCTCCCAGTGCAAGCAGGCTCGGGGTCTCATCAGATCTACTCACCCTTTCCCTGCTCGTCGGTAAATGGATCCTTTTTCATTCGCCGCCATTCGACTGAGAGCTTTTGCAGCAGGTCGGTGGGCGTGGCTCCATCGTGAACGACAACCCGGTACCGGAGGATCAGAGGTTCACTCGGATGGATAGTCAGCGGGCCGAACGAGGTGATACAGGGGTTCACCATCCAGAGCACGTTGTGCCAGCGCGTGGGTGGATTCATCGGATGGTCAAGAACGGCCACTCCGACCAGTTTTCCGTCGCTCTTCAGCTTGATGCAGTAGTCATACCAGGGCTCAGAAGGCCAATCTGAATTGGGCAAAGAGTAATGCGGGCTGGGAAGGTCAACCTTGCCGGAGGCATTGGAGTAGTAGGAATCCCCATACTTTTGAGCCTGGAAAGCGAAGCCGCCAAACGCAGTCTGGCTGAGCACGAAATCGACCACTGGCGCGATGCGGTAGGCAAGGTCGATGACGTAGACGCGATCGACCTCAGCGACAGATACATTGTCGGTTTCCTCGGCCATCTTCTGGTCATCTACCAACCAATCATTGTGAATTTCCAGCTCTGCGTGCTTCTCGTCGGCGTCAATGAGTCGAATATCGCGGTTTTTGATGATGCGGTTATCGCGTGGGGCATAGAGGCCCCAGGCCCAAAAATCGGCCCGTTTTACGTTGAAAGCGCCCACGACGTGATTCGGAGGAAGTTTCGAGGTATCGACCGGCGTCCGAAATTCCGAATTCAAAATGCCCAGGAAGATACCACGATGCCACGGATGATCATCGGGTGCGGCATTTGAGACTCTCTCCCCCGAGGGGGTATTTACGGGGTCGAAGTATGCGGCGCTAGGCGACTGAAGATTGGCTGGGATCTTCGTCTTGTATTCGAAGACAATTTTCCCCTGCGGTGTTTTTAGCTGCATTCCCTCGGTCGTGGGCGTGAGCGTGTATGACGCCAGGCCTTCGCAGGCGTGCACGGTGCAAACGAGTGTGCCTAGGATGAATATCGAACGGCCTGCGCTGGAAACAGCGGCGCTCAACGTCCGCACATACGGTGTCACATCGATCTCCGAAAGCTGCAGAGTTTTCTAATTCGCGGCCGATCCCGCTTCGGTCGGCTTCTATCATTTCCGTACGATGAGGAAGGCGCGTTACAGCATGGACTGCCGAATTGCGGGGCAAACAAGGCCGGGCAATTTGGCTTGACGCGCTTGGCACAGATCTATACCGGAGAGCACAATATGCCCCGGATGACATCGTTGTCAATTTGAATCTTTTCCGGGGTAGTTCCGTAATGAACTGCGACCACCATGCCTCAGATGATGCAGAACCAAGCATGCTTGCTGGGTCAAAGACACATGGCAGGAAACAGTTCAAGGAATCGCTGCGCCTGGCAGGAAGTGTTCAGCCCTGCTGGGCTTCACATCCGCAGGACTGTCGAAGGATCAAGCTTGTAGGTAGAACAACGGCGCGGGAGTTCCCTCCACGGCCCCGGAGGCGTTCGAACAGCAATTTTGCGGCTTCGCGTCCGAGCATTTCGGTAGGCTGTTTAACCACCGATAGACCGGGCGTCAGCATGTCCGCCAGTTCAAAATCGTCGAAGGAGAACATCGGTATATCGCGGCCCGCTTTTTTCCCGAGTTGCCGCAAAGCCCGTAAAGTCAGCATGGTACAAACCCAATTCAAGCTAAAAATCGCGTCCGCCTTCTGCACGCTGAAGACTTCCTTTGCCAGCCATTCGGCGATCAACATGCTCTCGTGCTCCACAAGACACACTCTTGGCTCGAGAGATGCCTTTTTCATCGCGGCGCGGTAGCCGGCTACCCGCTCTTTGCAGGTATAGAGGTACGGGCGTGCGCCGATGGCGACAATCCTACGCAGACCATGACTCACCATGTGCTCGGTTGCCTCTCGCGCGCTGCTACGATTGGTCACCGTCACGGAATCGCGGTCAGCATCTCGCAGCAACTGGTCGAAGGTCACAGCATGAACGCCCGCGGGGATGATATCGCTGAACGAGTCTATTCGGCTATCAACCGGGGCGACCACCAAACCATCTATTTGCCGGCCAACTAAACCCTCGATTTCAGATCGTTCCAGAGCAACTTCTCCACCAGAACTGGCAAGAATCACTACATAACCGTTCGTCCTTGCAACTTCCTGAACAGCGTGCACTGCGTTGGCAAAGAATGGGTCAGAAAGGTTAGGCACAACCATTCCGATCGCCGCGGATCTTTTTGCCTTGAGTCCCCGAGCCAGTTCGTTCGGCCGATAGCCGAGCCGTTCCATCACTGTCCGGATTTTTGCTGCCTTTTCCTGGCTGACGTTTTTAGATCGATTGAGAACCCGGGAGGCTGTCTTGAGCGATACGCCGGCTTCTCGGGCGACGTCCACCAGGGTGGGTAATTGCGTTCTTTTTACAGCCATTTCTCAGCCGATCCTGTTACTAAGCTTAGTGAAGCCAATTCCCACCCGCTCTTTCTGGTGCGGCGACAGAGCCAAGGGCTGTTCCCCGAGTTTCCGGATACCAAAGCGACACAACGCCAATCTGCAGGACCATGGCCAAGGAGAAAAAGAAAAAAGCGCGGACAGGTGAAGCATGTTGCATGATCGGAAAGATCGAAACCAGAATAGCATTCGCAATCCAATTCACCGACGAACCATATCCCTGTCCTGCGCCACGCGTTCCCGGCGAGAACAACTCGCTAAGATATACCCAAACTACGGTTCCTTGAGAAAACGCAAAGAAGACATTGTATGCAACGAGAATTGACAAATAGAATGGCGGACCGAGGTGATGTGGGATAGCAAGGCCCAGGCAAAGCAGGCAGGCAGCCATTCCCGCAGAACCCCAAAGCAAGAGAGGCTTCCGTCCCAATTTATCTACGAACGCCATTCCTAGCACAGTGGTAGCCAGGCTGATGAAGGAAATCAGAACTGTGTAAGTGTGTCCTAAGAAGACGCTAAGACCAGCACTGGACAGGATATCCAACAGGTATAGCAACAATATGTTCACACCAGAGAGCTGATTGAAAATTGCGATGCTCGTCGCCAGCAGAATAGGGCGAATGTTCTTCCGGCAAAATAATTTTTCACTGCCGAAAGCTCCGTCGAGGCCGGGTGAGTTGGTGTTCACGCGGGGCGTGTCCTGGCTGTCGCCCGGGCTGAGTCTGAAGTTCCCCTTCGAAATAAACTGCAGCAGGAAAATCAAAATTACCGCGGGGATGGCTCCTAATCCCAGGCACCATCTCCATTCGGTTCCTGCTGCTGCCGAACGTGTCAATACTAATCCGAGGGAGAACGCAACCAGTACGCCTGCGCCGACCTGAACCTGGAACAGGCTGACCAGTCGACCGCGAAGAGCGATGGGAGCTATTTCAGAAAGATAAAGCGGACAGGCGACGGTAAAGCCCCCGATGGACATGCCGGAGAGGAATCTCATAGAGGGAACGAGAATCCACGCTGACGGAGTTTGCACGGCGATCCCGATAGCGGCAAGTGCATAGAGGATTGCGCATCTCGCGATCAGATCTCTCCGGCCAATGCGGTCTGCAATCCGGCCCGAGAGAAGAGAACCGCACACCGTTCCCCATAGAGAAGACGAGACGGTCAGACCGAAGACCATAGGGGAAAGGTGTAACTGACCTCTGAGGCTTTGGGTTGACGCGGAAAGTGCTCCAAGGTCGTATCCGAAAACGAATCCCCCGAACGAGCCAACTAATGCGGCCGTAACCAGGCGTTTGTTCAACTGATATATATCAATCCCAGCTCGTCGCAAGTTTGCACAAAGCCGGCGATTGCTCCCCGGCCATTCTAGCTGGGAAGGAGGAAGTAGATTTGTGTCCCTTGGGGGGAACGGTGTAAGGTATCAGCGGCGGCTGATGACAACGTTGTCAGCACACGATCACGAGAGCAAAGCAATTCGATATGAGGGAAAATAACCATGAGTAGATTGCTTCTTCCCGCGGGAATCTTACTGTTACTCGGCGCTATGCCTCGAACGCATGCCGCCGGACCGCTACCAAGAAGCACGCCTGAGGCCGAAGGTATCTCCTCACAGGCAGTCGTCGATTTCGTCGAAGCGGCTGACAAAAACGTCAACACCTTCAACAGCTTCATGATCCTCCGGCACGGCAAAGTCATCGCCGAGGGATGGTGGAAGCCCGATTCGGCCGACAAGCCGCATATCTTGAACTCGGTCAGCAAGAGTTTCAATTCCACCGCCGTCGGACTCGCAATTCACGAACACAAATTGAAGCTCGACGATCGGGTGTTGAAGTTTTTTCCCGCGGACGCTCCGCCGGATCCGTCCGATAACCTCAAGGCAATGAAGGTGCGCGACCTGCTGATGATGGCCGGCGGCCACGACGTCGAACCCAAGGCCGTCGGGGGCGGTCCGTCGGTGAAGCAGTTTCTCGCTCAACCTGTTCCGCACCAGCCGGGAACCCATTTCCTCTACAACACCATGGGCAGTTATGTGCTATCGGCGATCGTAACCAAGGTGACGGGCCAAACCGAACTTGAATATCTCAAGCCGCGCCTTTTCGAGCCGTTGGGGATAGAAAATCCCCGCTGGGACAGTAGCCCCGAGGGAAACTCGCTGGGCGGCTATGGGCTCTATCTTCGCACCGAAGATATTGCCAAGTTCGGCCAGCTTTACCTGCAAAAAGGGAAATGGGATGGGAAGCAGCTGGTTCCGCGCAAGTGGGTCGAGGAAGCCACCTCCAAGCAAATTTCGAACGAGAATGAAGGCCATGCCAAGATCGGCCCGGATTGGAAAGAAGGTTACGGCTTCCAATTCTGGAGATGCCGCCACAACGCCTTCCGCGCCGACGGAGCAGGAGGCCAGTTCATCGTCATGATGCCGGATCAGGACGTGGTCGTCGCCATCACCGCCGATACCGGCAACCTGCAAGGAGAGCTGGACGCCATCTGGGATCATCTGCTACCGGCCTTCCAGTCCAAGCCGCTGCCGGCCAACGCCGCCGGCGAGGAAAAGCTTAAGGAGGTGGTCGCGAATCTGGTGGCCCATCCGAAGAAGAGCGAGAACTGAAAACCACTTGTGGTTTGAGTGTCCACCAAGATGAAAGCCCGAATCACAAAGTATTTGCTTGCAGCCTAGGTAAGGTCGGTATATTTGAAGAACACATTATGCTTCGCCGAAGGTTTTTGCAGACCGCCGCTGCTTTGACTGTTATGTCTACTGTTCGCGCCCGCGCTAATACTCGTTTGCCAATCGCGATGGCGGTTGAGTACAACATGCTGCCTCCAAAGATGTCCATCATGGAGCGGTTTGAGCTTGCCAAGGATTGCGGGTTCGAACGGATTGAGTGCCCCACCACGCGCGATCAGGGGGATGCGGAGAAAATCAAGGCCGCCTCAGAGAAGACTGGTCTGCCCATCCATTCCGTCATGAACATGGACCACTGGGAATACCCGTTTTCCTCGCCTGACCCGGCCGTGGTGGAACATAGCCTGGACGGTGCACGGGTCTCTATTCGAAACGCCCATTTGTGGGGAGCCACGACGGTGCTTCTGGTGCCTGCCGTGGTAAATGCCCAGACGACTTACAAAGAAGCCTACGATCGGTCTCAACCGGTCATCCGCAAACTGATTCCTTTGGCGGAGGAGTTGAATGTAACGCTGGCGCTGGAGGAAGTGTGGAATAAGTTTCTGCTCAGCCCGCTGGAGTTTGCTCGCTATATCGACGAGTACAATTCGCCGCGCGTGAAAGCTTATTTTGATGTGGGAAATGTAGTGTTGTACGGCTACCCGCAGGACTGGATTCGCACGCTTGGCAAGCGGATCGCCAAGCTACACATCAAGGACTTTTCGTTCAGGCACGATAAGGGCACCGATAAATCAGTGGCTGCCTGGGTCCCGTTGGGTGAGGGTGACGTCGACTGGACAGCTGTCTATGAGGCGCTTCGCGACATTGGCTATCAAGGTACGGCGACCCTGGAACTGGATCCGGGAGATGCAGCCTATCTTAAGGAGATGCGCCGGCGATTTGGATTGATAATCTCGGGGGAGATGCCTAAGAAGGCTTGAACGTTGAGGTAGCTTTTTTTTGCGCTGCCTTGAAGACACTCGTTCATCGGCGTATTTACCGGCGCCCAACCATTTCTCCATCCTGGCTCGTCTTCGGACAGTTTTTCGAAATCGTCTCGACTTTGCCCCTCTGCTGTTCGTCACACAAAATCCGAACCCGACGCCGATGAACTATAGTCTTTTCATGCGATTCACACGAATCTGTGTCCTGCTGCTGGCCGGCATCGCACCCTTGTCCTGCCTTGGGCAAGAGCCGGCTTCGCAGTTACCCGATGGGCCGAACCGCGAAACCGTGCAACGCATCTGCTCAGGGTGTCATTCGGTCCAGATGTTTACCGGCCGGGGGATGACGCGCGAACAATGGGGTGGTGTTGTCTCGAATATGATCGGCCGAGGAGCGAAGATCTCGGACGAAGAGTTCGACGAGGTCGTCAACTATCTGGGAAAAGCTTTGCCGCCAGCCCCGCAAGGTAATGCTGGCGCTGCGGTGTCAAAGGGCGCCCCAGTGCATAAGAAAAGCCTGATTGACCAGGTGGGCGCAGATGACAAGCAGATCGTCGATGTAGATGCCGCGGCACGGGGTAAGACCGTCTATATCGCGCAATGCATCACCTGCCATGGAACCCGGGCGCGGGGAGGCGAGCGCGGCGCCGACCTGGTGCGGTCGTTAGTGGTTCTTCATGACCGCTACGGAAGCACCATCGGTCCTTATCTTGCGCAGGGACACCCGGCGGGGAAACCAGTCTCGTTGACGCAGCCGCAGATTGTGGATTTGTCTCATTTCCTGCATCAGCAGGTAGGCGACACGTTGCGAACCGGCCCCTACAACAACCCACTGAATATCCTCGTGGGCGACCCCAACCAGGGAAAGGCCTTCTTCTACGGCGCGGGAGGGTGCAGCCATTGCCACTCACCGACCGGCGACCTGGCGCACATCGCCAGCAAATATGACCCGCCGAGTTTGCAGTTGAAGGTGGTGTTCCCGCAGAACCGTGCGGTTGCCCGCGAGGGAAAAGAAGCGCGCAAACCACTCACCGTTACGGTGACGACGGCATCGGGCGAAAGCGTGACCGGCGTTCCGACGGAGCTTGACGATTTCAACGTTTCGTTGCACGACGCAGCGGGCCGATATTACAGCTTCACACGCGGCCCCGGAGTCAAAGTCGAGAAGCATGATCCTTATGCCGCGCACGTGGCGCTACTCGACGAATACACCGACAAAGAGATACACGACGTAGTCGCCTATCTGGAGACCCTGAAATGAAGTTTCTTGTGACGATTTTTGTGGCTCTGTTTGCACTGGCGCCCGTACCTGCCTGGAGCCTGGGTCATGATGGGGGTTCGGATGGTGGGCTGGACCCTTCCATGTTGTTGCATCCGCCGGCGGATTCATGGCCGACGTATAACGGCGACTACTCCGGCCGGCGTTTCAGCACGCTGACTAAGATCAACGATCAGAACGTGAAGTCGCTGAGCCTGGCGTGGATGTATCAGTTGCCCAGGAACGGTGCCGCTCCAGGTGGCCGCCTCGCAGGCACTCCGATATTGCTGAACGGGGTGATGTATATCACCGCCCCGGATAAAGTGTGGGCGCTTGACGCGCGCACCAGCCGCGAGCTTTGGTCCTATACCTGGGCCTCCAAAGGCGGCATTCATCTGGGAAACCGAGGTGTTGGTATTTCTGGAAACGCGCTTTATTTCGAGACGCCGGATTGCAATCTGGTCTCACTGAATCTGGCCGATGGCACGAAGCGCTGGAGTCAGCCGATCTGCGATCTGGATCAGATGTATTACGCCTCAGTGGCGCCGCTGGTGGTCAAGAATCACATCATTATCGGGGTCAGTGGAGACGACCTGGATCGGCCTGGTTATCTCGAGGCGCACGATCCGGAAACCGGCGCACTGCAGTGGCACTGGTCGGTGGTGCCGAAGCCCGGGGAGCCAGGCTCGGAAACCTGGCCTAATGCTGAGGCGATGGCGCATGGAGGTGGAATGACGTGGATATCGCCGACCTATGATCCGGAATTGAACTTGCTGTATGTGGGCACGGGAAATCCGCAGCCGGTGATGGCGGCCAAGAAGCGAGAGGGCGCGAACCTGTTCACGACATCGATTGTGGCGTTGAACGCGGACAGCGGCAAACTGGTCTGGTACTTCCAACCTTCACCGCACGACACGCACGACTGGGATGCGGTGGAAACGCCGGTTTTGTTTGACGGCGAGATGGACGGGAAGCCACGAAAGTTGTTGGCGCAGGCTAGCCGCAATGGCTGGTTCTTTGTACTGGACCGAGTGACTGGAAAGAATTTCGTCAGCGCGCCCTTCGTGAAAACGAATTGGACAAAAGGTGTCGATGCAAAGGGGCAACCGATTCCAGATCCAGCGAAGGAACCGCAGATTGCCGGCGCGCTGGTTGCGCCGAATGCCGAAGGAGGCGTGAATTGGCCTCCGCCGACGTACAGCCCGGAAACCGGATTGTTTTACGTCAATGCCACTCGCTCGTATGCCATTTACTACATTTTTGACGACAGCGATAAGCCTGAAGGGTGGGGTGGCCACGATCTGGGCACGTGGGACGAATCGATGCTGCAGGCGCTGGATTACCGGACCGGGAAGATCAAGTGGAGCCACAAGTGGGAGACGCCGGGAATTGAGGGCGGCCTGCTGAGCACAGCGGGCAACCTGGTGTTTGCGGGCGATCCGGCGAACAATCTGGTGGCGCTTAACGCCACCACGGGTGAGCCGCTGTGGCATGCCAACCTCGGCAGCCCGGTATCAAACGGCGCCATTACTTACGAGTTGGACGGGCACCAGTATTTAGTGGTGGGCGCGGGCGACAAGTTGTATGCGTTCATCATGAACTAACGCAAAATTGAGCACGACTTGAGAGGCTGCGGAAATAGTCGCTGTTGCGAATAGAAAGCGGCCCTCAGCGGCTAAAGCCGGAGCTCATTTTCAATGAGATACGTACGGGTTAAAGCCCGTAACCTTCAACAACCAGAACTTTTCCGCAGCCTCCTCAGAAGAGAAGTTTGCCTTTCATTTCCTCGGGCACGGAAACATCGACGGGAATCTTTGTTGCTCCGGCGTAGAGATGTCGCAGCTTCGGCAGGCTCTCCACAACCTTCAGGCATGCCGGTGTCACCTCGGTGCCATAAAGATCCAGGGACTGCAATTTATCAAGGCCGCCCAATGCCGACACGGTAGCATCCGTGATCTTGGTATTGGTAAGGCGCAAGACCCGCGCGTTTTTCATCGCAGCCAACAACGGGGCCGAGCGGTCAGTGATTGCCGTGTCTGAAAGGTCGACGGTTACAATTTGCTCGGTTAGGGGTTTTATCGCGGCCAAATCATCGTCCCCAAACTTGGCGCCCAAAGCTGACGCATCGATCACAAGATTGGCGGAGCCGCGGGATTCGTAATCCACAAGGTCCGGGTAGCGCTGTTTCAGTTGCGCAACCTGGGGAGCGAGTGGAGCGCGCAACTTGTCCACTGCGGCGGGATCGATCTCCGGGAAGGTTACCTCGGCAACGACTGGCACGTCGTTTGTAGGCGCGCCTTTGATTGCATTGGCGGCCAGGGTGGAGGAAGCTCCAGCGGCAATCCATAGTTCCAGCAGCTTGATCTCATTTGGCGCCAAGGGGCGCTTGCCCTGAGGAGGCATGGCGTCATCGTCAGAAGGCGAGAGGGTGACGCGATGAAACAGTTCGCTGCCTTTGACGTTTCCCGGCTTTATCACGGGGCCGTCTTTGCCTCCGCGCATCACCAAGTCATAACTATCCAGCCGCAGGCGCCCCTTTTGCTTATCGGGACCATGGCACGAGTAGCAGTGGCTCACGAAAATGGGTTCCACGTGAGCGCCATAGAAAAAAGCAGGATTTGATCGGGGTAGTGGTGCGGGGCCAGGAAGGCCGATGAGCTTTCGCAGCACTCCCGGCATGTGTTCGGTGAGGTGATTTTCGCCTTGCGATAGTTGACCGCCGCGATATCCCGTCCAGGAAACAATCCCAATGGTGGCAAGCAGCGCCAGGGTATAGATGAGATCGAAACGCGGGCCACTGAAGTGTCCACGCAGCATCCAGCAAACCCAGCAGGCGGCCGCAACCGATACTCCACCCCACATGTGCTGCGTGACCAGCCGTCCCGAATACCCGCCACTCCGCGCCAGGCACCATCCCAGAAATGCCGCGGCCAAACTGCTGAACATTGCCAGGGCAAATACGAAATCGACTGAGGTGCGCAGGTGGGGGAAGTTGGGCTTTCTTCCGGCCCATTCCAAAACAGGCACGATGAGGATGAGCGCAATCGGAAAGTGCACCGTTAACAAATGAAAGCGCCCGATGAATTGGATCCAGTTGGCGCCCTCGAGTCCATCGGGAGGAAGAAGGGCGACCAGAGCGGACAGCAGCAGAATCAGCGCGAGCGCGAGAAGACCAAGGCGCAGCCGCAAGGGCGCCCGGCGAACCGAAAATGTCATGCGGCCATGTGGCCTCGTGAATGGAGAGAACAGTAGCCGGAACGCTGAATCACGCCACAACCTCTGCTACGACTCGCGCCGGCTTCACACTGGTGAGTTTTTGCTCCAGCCCCTGGAAGGAATAGTTGAGCTTGTGATGATCAAAGCCCATGGCGTAAAGGATGGTCGCATGAAGATCGCGAATCTCTACCGGGTCCTTCACGATCTCGTAGCCCATCGCATCGGTCTCGCCATAACTCATGCCCGGTTTGATTCCGCCTCCGGCCATCCAAATGGTGAACGCGCCCGGATTGTGGTCCCTGCCGATAAATTGCATGACCTGACCGTTGCGGTTTTCGCGCATGGATGTGCGTCCGAATTCGCCACCCCAGACGACCAGCGTGTCCTCCAGCATGCCGCGTTCCTTGAGGTCGGTAAGAAGCGCAGCGATGGGTTGATCGGTTTCGCGGCAGCGATCCGCAAAGCCGATGTTCAGCGAATCTTTGGCGTTCGTTCCGTGATCGTCCCAGCCCCAATGGTAAAGCTGGATGAAGCGCACACCACGCTCCGCCAGGCGGCGCGCCACCAGGCAGTTGTTGGCAAAACTGGTATCGGCAGGATTCGCGCCATAGGCTGCTAGCGCCGCAGGGGACTCCTTGCGAATATCCATGGCGTCGGTGGCGTCCATTTGCATGCGGAAGGCCATCTCGTATTGCGCAATGCGCGTAACGGTTTCGGGATTGCCGAACTCCGCATAGGATTGCCGGTCGATTTCGTCTACGGCATCGAGCATGCGGCGGCGTAGAGGCCGGCTTACGTCCGGAGGATTTTCCAGGTAGAGCACTGGCTCGCCGTGAGAGCGGCATTGCACCCCCTGATACACACTGGGCAGAAATCCAGATCCCCACAATTGTTTGCCACCGTCGGGCTGGTTGCCGCCCGAGACCAGTACGATGAAACCTGGGAGGTTTTGATTCTCCGTGCCCAACCCGTAAATCACCCAGGAACCCATCGAGGGATAGCCAAGGCGAGCATTGCCAGTTTGTACCAGTAACTGAGCTGGAGCATGGTTGAACTGATCTGTGCGCATCGACCTGATCACGCAAAGGTCGTCAATGTGCTTTTCCAGATGGGGCAGGCGATCCGACAGCCATTGGCCGCTATTTCCCGCCTGGTGGAAGGGATATTGCGCGCCTAACAGCTTGGGCACACCGCTGATGAACGCAAACCGCTTACCCACCAGGAACGACGCAGGACATTCCTGACCATTCAGCTTGTTCAAATCAGGTTTGTAATCGAAAAGCTCCAATTGGCTTGGCGCCCCCGCCATATGCAGATAAATGATTCGCTTGGCCCGAGCGGTAAATTGCGGAGGCAGAACCGACAGCGGCCGGGTAGGATCGCGGGTGAAATCGAGTTTCAAGCTTCCATCGACATTGCGTTCCGCGGCGTTGGCCGGAGGCGCAAATGGCGAACCCAAGCTGCCCAGAAACATCGAGCCCACGCCTGCAGTGAAACTGCGCAAAAAGTGACGGCGGGTTTGTGCTTGCAGCAATGCGAAGCGTGCTTCTGGATGCAATGCTCCAGTGAGCTCAGGGGCCGGATTGTTCTTTGCATTGGTTTCAGGATCTGACATAACTATCACCTCACGAGTGCGGCATCGAGATTAAAGAGGACACTGCCGACAGCCGTTAGCGCCTCGAGTTGCCCTGCGGGAACTCTCTTGCCCAACGATGTTTCCGATAAATTCAGATTTGCTTTCACGACTGTGGGCCGGTCGTGCATGCCAACAGCCTCTTTGTAGAACTTGCGCAGCACAGCCAACTCTTTCGGAGTGGGATCGCGCGACAATACCAGGCGCGTTTCGTAAATAAGCTGAGTGTTCAGAACAGAGTCCGCGCTGGAAGCGGCGGATGTTTTTCCGGCGGTGTCTTTTATCACCCGCCGGGCCAACGCGTGGGCGGCCTCTTCATAGACCGGATCGTTCAGCGTCACCAGTGCCTGCAGCGGAGTGTTGGTCGCTATGCGCCGGGGAAGACTCGTATCGCGATCAGAGGCGTCGAACACCAGCGAACTGGGATAGCCCGCAGTGCGTTTGATGAAGGTATAAATGGCCCGGCGATAGCGGTTGGGACCGGTCGCGTCAGTCCACTTCGAGTCGTTGTAAACCGAATTCCAAATACCGGCGGGCTGGGGAGGCATAACCGGCGGTCCTCCCATGGTTGTGTTTAGCAGGCCACTGGCCAATAAAGCTTGATCACGCACCATCTCTGCCGTGAGCCGCTGCTGCGGGCCATGCGCGAGCAGGCGATTACGCGGGTCTTTCGCCTGAAGAAAGGGAGTGGTCGCCGCGCTCTGGCGATAGGTCGCGCTGGTTACCAGCTCGCGCAGGAGCGCCTTCCTATCCCAGTGAAGGTCGTTTTGAAAATGCAGCGCCAGCCAATCCAGAAGCTCAGGGTGGCTCGGCTCCTCGCCTACGCTGCCGAAGTTTTCCAGGGTTTCGACGATGCCCGTTCCGAAGAGTTCTTCCCAATAGCGGTTGACGGCGACCCGCGCAGTGAGTGGCTGACCGGGAGAAAAGAACCACTTCGCCAGGGTGAGCCGGTTGCGCGGCGCGCCATCAGGAAGTTTAGGGAAAATTCCGGGCACATCCGGCGCAAGGTCCGGACCTATCTTGGTTAGAAAATTACCGCGCTCGAATTCGAGCGTAGCCCTGCGCGCATAGGGTTGTTCCTCCACCATCACAGGGAGTGGAACGGTGGGAATCTTGGCCAGCTGCCGGTCAAGTTCCTGCAGGCGGGCGATATTTTGCGCCCGGACCGGGTCATGGCTCAGAGAAGCCCAGCTTGGATCGTTACTTCCTGCGAGCCTCAACCGCTGAATGAGAGCGGGCTTTGAGTCAATGCCCTTTGTCTGCTCCAAATCCATCTGGATGCGACTGCCCTCGGCCAACTGAAGCGGCTCGGCGGGCACACACACGATCCAACGCGTCCGGAATACTCTGGTCCGGGCTGCAAATGCGCTCGGGTCAGGATCCGCTTTTTTGCGCCCTTCGTCTGGGTCGCTCGCGGGCAATAATGCAGCCTGGAAATTCCTCTCCGAATCCTGGACAAAATAGCGAAACGCGATTTTGCTCTTTTGGCCACCCGGTGCAATCACCCAACCTCGCACCTTGTCCACGATGAAGCCGCCCTCCGGTGTGTGGCGGGCCGTTTCCGGGTGAAGCGGGGGAACTTCAATGCGGATTGCCGTCAGCGAAGAGATGTTGGCATTCGCAGTCAGCTCGTAAAAAGATTGTGGCGGGACGTCTGCATTGGTAAAGGCCTCTCCGTCGCGGAGAGTGAAGGTTTTCGCCGGCCCCGCAGCCTTGGCATGAGCGAGCCTTAGTTTGGTGTCGCTGATTTCCTTGCGTTGTTCTTTCAACGCATCTTCTTTTTTATCTGCGGCGAGCTTCTGATTCTTCTGGAGTTCCACCAGCTGACCTTCCAGCTCCGGAAGCAAGGGTTCCAAGGCCGGCACCTCGTCGGCCACTGCGTTCTGAATCGGTAGTGGTTTCCATTGCGCCGTAGCCTCCAACTGGCGATCCGAGTTTTCCATCGCATGCGTCAGGGAGGTCATTTCTTGCTCTATTTGAGCCGCTTCCGCATAGCGCGCTTTGTCTTTGGGAATTTTTATCGTTGGCGAATCGTCCTCAATGTCCGCGTCCGTCTGTGTATTGAAGAAGGCCATCGATTTGTAATAATCGGTGTGGCGGATAGGATCGTATGGATGCGAATGGCATTGCACGCAATTCATGGTGAGGCCGTTCAACACGGACCATGTTGTGGCCACGCGATCCATCACCGCGACCAGGCGAAACTCCTCATCATCGGTACCCCCTTCGTCGTTGTTGGGGGTCTGCCGGTGGAAGGAAGTGGCAATCTCGTCCTCGAAGGTGCGATTCGGAAGTAAGTCGCCTGCCAGCTGTTTGATCACGAACTGGTCGTAGGGCAGGTTTCGATTGTAGGCGTCGATCACCCAGTCGCGATAAGGCCAGACGCCCGGACGATTACGGTCCGCTTCGTAACCTTTGGTGTCCGCATAGCGGGCCAGATCCAACCACATCGAGGCCCAGCGTTCGCCGTAGCGCGGCGAGGCCAGCAAGCGATCCACCTGTTTTTCGTAGGCGCCAGGCGACGAGTCCGCCAGGAAGGCTGCCTCTTCCTCAGGGGTGGGCGGCAGACCGGTAAGGTCAAAAGATACCCGCCGTAGCAGGGCCGCCTTATCGGCTTCCGGAGAGGGTTCCAGCCCTTCCTTCTCGAGCCGCGCCAGAATGAACCGATCCAGGGGCTGGCGCACCCAATCCGCGCGCTTCACCTCCGGCAACGCTCGCGGCGCTGGGGGTACAAATGCCCAATAGTCCTCCCACTTGGCGCCCTCCTTGATCCAGCGACGGAACAAGGCGATTTGCTGGGGCGGCAGGGGTGGAGCGTGATAGGGCATGCGCGCCTCGGGATCGGTAGACGTCAGGCGCGCCATGAACTCAGAATGATCGGGATCGCCGGGCACAATGGTGCGGCGCCCCGACTTGCCCGTTCCCAATGCCTCTTCACGGAAGATGAACGAAACACCGTTCTTCTGCCGCACTCCTCCGTGGCAGGCAACGCAATTTTGATTGAGTATGGGCCGGATATCCCGGCTGAACTGCACGTGATCTGGCGGGGTGCGGTGGAAGAGCGAACCAGCGAATGGCCAAACGGACAGTGCAGCTACCGCGACGATACAGAGGGTAGCGATTTTCAATCTGGAATTGCGAAAAGCAGGCGGCTGGGCCACGGCTATCTAGCTAGTGTAAAGGAAGATCGGAATGCGACTCATTTTCTTTGTGCGCCACACGCAATCGACCAAACGACTGATTGACGCTCCCGTCACGCATAAGCCTCTCATATTAAACGGGATAGCATTATCGTTTGAGGGACGACCTAGGCCTCCGATTACCGGGTTT
This sequence comes from uncultured Acidobacteriaceae bacterium, assembly GCA_963743365.1. Classification (GTDB taxonomy): domain Bacteria; phylum Acidobacteriota; class Terriglobia; order Terriglobales; family Acidobacteriaceae; genus PALSA-350. Next base: position 422,616 of record CAVUQE010000022.1, on the reverse strand, counting down.
TCTATTGAGGTTTTGCGGCTTCGAGCAGCTGATAGAAGCGATTCGGTTGACTAGCCAGAGAGGCCGAATAAGCCGTCGCTCGGTTCCACTGATAGAGCAACTGATCTTGCGAATCCAGGTCAACGACAGGTTCCCGCTTTGCTGCTGCGTCCGGGAAACGGCCTCTATCCCAGTCCCTGTTCAAGGCCTCTGCAATATCCCGATCTCGTTCAGCGATGCTTTGAATGAGCAAATCCGTGGCTTCCCGTTGCAACGGTTTCTTCTGAGCTTGCTCGACGACAACCGCCTCACGCCAGAACATCTTCTCCAGATACTCCAGGCAGAGTTCAAAGGCTTGAAAATCTGAAAAATTCCTGACCACCAATGGTTCCAACTGAACGAGCAGGCTACGGATTCGCGTGAAGGGATTTGGGCGAGGGGACCCATCCTTCAACAAAGCAGCTAGTTGTTCATCATTACTCCATGGAACCGGCAAGAGAAGACCCATCCAGGACGACGTTTCTTGATCTTTCCGGTAGGGCGCCTGGTCATAGATCGTTTGGAATACTTCGTCCCATTCCACGTTCCAATTCGCTTGATAATGTTTTTCGACAAAGCGTCGGAAGCCCGAGGTTTGCGCTGTCGCTGTTCCTTTCTTGAGGGCGACGGCAGCGTAGGCGAATTCGTCCCAGATCGAAGCCTGAATGTAGCGGCTGGGCACCCAATTGGTGACGATAACGCCCAGGGCGTTGGGGTCGTTCGTACCGGAGTAGGCATCGACGCAGGCGTCGACGTTTCTCAGCTGTTCGGCGCCTACCCGCGGGCCCCACTTGTAGCATGTCAATGCGGGCGCGCCAATTCCACGCGAACCGTTGGCACTGACTTTCTGGAAGGTCTGGAGAAATTTAGCTGAACTGTTATCAGCGTAGTTCCAGTCCATGATGATGATTTTTTTGTTCAACTGACCGAGAATTTCCGGCTCCTTGTGGAGTACGAAGTCGCCCCAAACAATCAGCTGCTTACCCAGGCCTGCAGAGATTTCATCGAGCGAATTAAGGTACTCTGCCCATACTCGGGCGCGCCCCTTCACTTGGAGCGCTTTGCGGGACAGCAATGAGCCTCCCCAGTTCACTTCATCGCAGCCGCCGTGAAGGTAGGTCGAAGGAAAGATCGCAGCGACTTCACGATACAACTTGCCGAATAAGGTCAGCGTTTCCGGATTCACCGGAATGATCCCGTTAAATTCAGTATCGCCGCCCGTCGCGTCGCGGTCCGATAGATGAGCATATGCAGGAGAACGCGTGATGTACCCTGTGTGCCCGAATGACTCCACCTCCGGGATTAATTCGACGCCGTGGCTTTGGCCGTATGCCACCAGGCTCTTCAGCTCTTCGGGGGTAAAAGCATTTTCATGGGTCACGAGATCGGGGACGGAGGTGAAATGCATTGCGCTCCCCTGGTCATCCGTCAACCGAAAATGGAGTGTGTTGAGTTCCCAGTCCGAACAGAACTCGATCACCCGCCGATAGTAGGCCATGGTTTCGGGCACGCGCCCGGCGTCCACCATAAGACCGCACATTGCATTCTTTCTTGAGCTTGATTGCGCTGTCGCCGCCAGAGAAGTGTTCGCGCTTGAGTCACCTACAGGTGCGATAAAAGCCGGATCGATCTCGGAGTTTCCCGCTAATGCGAGTGGCGTCGCGGCTACCCCGGCTACAAGAACGCCGGCTCCGGCAAGAAATTCTCGTCTGCTCCTGATTTGCCTGCGCAAGATCTCAATCCTCTGCAACGATCCTAACTTACCGAGGTTGGCCAATTTGACACAATGGACGAGCCAAAGACGCCCATGACTGTGCGGCCTATGGAGGTCCGCGGGACAAACCGGGCCGCCATGTTAGTTTTTAATGTCATGCCAAGGCAAAATGGAAAGCGCGAGGGAGCGACAAAAGCCCGAACCGCGGAAGGAAATGTGCGGGGTCCGTCCGCCGCGGCAAGCTCCTCATACGTGAGGATTATCGAGGCGCTGCTCGAGAACGGATCCATGTCTCGTTCCGAGTTGGCAAACTCCGTTGGACTAAGCCGCTCGGCTTTGACGGAGATCAGCCGGGGCCTGATTCAAGATCGATTTCTTCTGGAATCGCCATCCATCGGTGAAAAGCTGCGCAAGGGCCGGCCCTCCATCATGCTTTCCCTGAACGCGAAATACGGATACTTTGTGGGCGTTGGCCTCACCGAAGATCCTCCCCTGATGGCGCTGACGGATTGCCATGGAAACGTGCTAGCGGAACATCAGATCAGCATGGTGATGGCACCGGAAGAGGTGGCTGCAGCGATCAGCCGGGGCATTACCCATCTCACGCGCGCATCGAACATTTCGCGCGACCAGGTACTGGGCATCGGGATCGCCCTCTCCGGACTTGTCAACCACGCCCAGGGGATTTGTGTGCATTCGAACCTGCTCGGTTGGCATGATGTGCCCGTCGCTAAAATCGTCGAGCGAGCAACAGAAATGCCCTGCTACATCGATAACGATGCGCATGCGGTGACGTTAGGAGAAAAACTCTTCGGTGTTGCCCGCGAACTCAAAAGCTTCACTGTCATCATGTTGGGGAAGAGTATCGGCGGCGGCAGCCACATGCAGGGAAGCCTGTATCGTGGGCACACCGGAGCCGCGGGTGAGATTGGCCATTGCACCATGGGACCCGGCGGACCTCGCTGCGAATGCGGGAAAGAAGGCTGCCTGGACGCGTTTGCCTCCAGCTTAGCTCTGCTAAAAAGAGCCGCGGAACTCGGACTGCAAGTGGGCGAAATCGGTGAGCTCGAGGCGCTTGCTGCCAAGGGCGTGGTCAAGGCCAGGGAACTGCTTCATCACGCCGGATTCGCTGTCGGAATTGCGGTAGCGAACTCCATACAGCTGAACAACCCTGAGCTGGTCCTATTTGCCGATCTCGCGGGTTTTGGGAACGGGGTTTTTGTGAACAGCGCCCGACAGGCGATCGAGCACAACATCATGCCGCACCTGCTGGCGACCACGCGCCTCGAATTCCGATCGGTAGAAAAGGACTTTATGGTGCGAGGCGCGGCCAGCATTGCCGCACATCAGTTCCTGATCGAACGGGCTGGCCCCAGGGCTCCACAACCACCGGCGCTCTTGCATGTGTGAGCAGACGATTCTGGAGAACAGTTGAATGGTCCCTTCCACGATAAGTGACCTTTCCTATGCGTTGCGCCAGATGCGTCTTGCCCCGGTGCTGACGATCACGATCGTACTCACCCTCGGCCTCGGAATCGGCGCGACCACCGCGATCTTTTCCTTGATCCACGCGGTGATGTTGCAGTCATTGCCAGTCGCGGACCCGGAGGGCCTGTTTCGCATCGGCACCGGGAAGACGTGCTGCTACTCGAACACTCCACAGGGAGAATGGGGGATCTTCTCCTACGATTTCTATCAGCGCCTTCGTAGATCTACGCCTCAGTTCGAGCAGATAGCCGCTTTTCAGGCAGAGTCAAACATTCTTAGCGTTCGCTATGGCAATGACACTGCGCAGGCGCGGGCGCTGCTGGGCGAGTACGTCAGCGGCAATTACTTTCAGACGTTGGGGATCAATCCGTTTGCGGGGCGCATGTTCACCTTTGCCGATGATGTGAAGGGTGCTATGCCGGTCGCAGTCATGAGTTATCAAACGTGGCAGCAGCAGTATGGCAGTGACCCCTCGGTGATCGGCGCAACATTCGCGATTGAAGGTTTCTCCTTTACCATCGTCGGGATTGCGCCGCCGGGCTTTTATGGCGAGACGCTAAAGAGCACTCCCCCCGCTCTGTGGATACCACTGCAGACGGAATACCTGACGGATGCTAACGCTTCCTACAACCTTGTGCCATCGAGCGCCTGGCTGCGGCTCATCGGCCGTGTCCATCCCGGGACGCCGTTAGGGGCCGTCTCTTCACAACTCACGGCGTTTCTGCGGCAATGGCTCCTGACCGACGCCGCCATGATGGCGGATAACCGGTCGGAGTTGGAAAGAGAGCTTCCGCGCCAGCGGATCGAAATCGCTTCGGCCGCAACCGGCATCGGCGCCATGCGGGACACTTACGGCAACAGTCTCGGTATCCTGTTTGCGACCTGCACACTGGTACTCCTTATCGCCTGCGCAAATGTCGCCAACCTGCTGCTGGCGCGTGGGATGTCGCGGCGAGGGCAGATCGCCATCATGAGCGCCCTCGGAGCAACTCGGCGGCGCCTCTTCCGTCAGGCCCTCACCGAGAGCCTGCTGTTTGGAATGTTGGGCGGGATGGTAGGAGCCGGCATCGCGTGGATCGGATCGCGGTTGGTGGTGACTTTGGCCTTCGGGGCCGGCAACGCGATCAGCCGGCACGTGGGCATTTCCTGGGCCATGCTTGGCTTTTGTGTAGCGCTGGCGCTGGTGAGCGGTGTTGTGTTCGGCACGATCCCGGCGTGGTTGCTGGCGCGCGCCAACCCGGTCGAAGCGGTGCGTGGGGTCAATCGGGGCGCACGAGACGGCTCGGCAAATGTGCGCAACGCGCTTGTGGTGGCGCAGACAGCCGTATCGATCGGCTTGCTCGCGGGGGCCAGTCTGTTGACCCGGAGCCTGGTAAATATTGAACGACAGGATTTCGGCTTTTCTATCGAACACCGCATTAGCCTGACGATGGAAGAGCCGCTGGCCGCTTACAGCTTCGATCACCTGGATGACCTCTATCGCAAGCTCAGGCAGGGATTGGAACGCTTGCCCGGAGTTCGCAGCGCGAGCGTCGCTCTCTATAGCCCCCTGACTCGCCAGTTCAAGCAGACCATCGTAAAGCCTGGTGAGGGTATGCCGCGGGTCGATGGATCGCAGACAGCGTTGTGGAATCGTGTGAGCCCGGGATACTTCAAGACCATTGGCCAGCGTATTGTCGAGGGACGTGACTTCACCGATGGAGATAGCTCGACGACACGCGGAGTGGCAATCGTCAATCAGGCATTTGTCCGCCGGTACTTTCCAGGTGAGGACGCGATTGGTAAGGTATTCGGATTCGCCAACCCCGCAAACAGCACCAGCCTTCAGATCATTGCAGTGGTACAGGACGCCAAGTACGCTGATCCTGACCAGCCGGCAGGTCCGATGGTTTTCGGCACGCTCGCCCAGCGCATCCACTACGCCGATCCGGCGATGCAGGATGATGAGAAATGGAGTCACTTCATCACCGGCGCACAGGTCTGGAGCGCCGGCGATGCAGGCCAGATGGAGGCTCCGATCCGCGAGGTGTTCAAGCGGGTCGACCCGAATTTTGCGATCACAAGTATTCAGCCTATGCGGCAGCAGGTCGCGGTCAACTTCGACCAACAACGCCTTCTGGCGCGATTGAGCGGATTGTTCGGTGGCCTGGCATTGCTGCTCACATCTATAGGCCTCTACGGCGTAACAGCGTACAACGTCGCACGGCGGAGGAACGAGATTGGCATTCGCATGGCCATCGGCGCTAATCGCCTGCAAATCGCGCTTTACTTTCTTCGGGGCGCCTGCGTACAGGTCCTTCTCGGTCTGCTCCTGGGACTTCCGATTGCCATGCTCATCGGCAGGCTGGTAAGCGCCAGGCTGTACAAGGTCGGAACGATCGACCCCGTATCCTTGGGAGTGCCTGCGGCGGCTTTGCTGTTGTCTGCCCTGGTTGCAAGTGGCCTGCCGGCGCGGCGCGCGGCCTCCGTCGAGCCGCTGGAAGCGTTACGAACCGAATGAGTGTGCGAATGGAAAAGCACTTTGCGCTTTGGAGCAAAAAGTTCCGCGGCGACATGATTTGGAGGCATTTTTGAAGCTGCAAATGAAATCGCGCCTCGGCCTGATGATGTTTCTCGAGTACTTCGTTTGGGGGTCCTGGTATGTCACGATCAGTACGTGGCTCTCCTCCTCCTTGCACTTCACGGGAGAGCAGGTGGGCATCGTTGGCGGCGCGACAGGGGTAGGGGCGATTGTGGCGCCGTTCTTTGTCGGCCTGGTCGCAGATAGATATGCAGCGACTGAGAAGATCCTCGGCTGCTTACACCTGACCGGTGCGCTGTTACTGTTAGCCGCCTCGCGCCAGACTGGTTTTCCCGCGCTCTACACCATCATGCTTTTGTATTGTCTCTGCTTCATGCCGACAATAGCGCTGACCAACTCGCTTTCGTTTCGCCAGATGCAAGACCCGAAGCAAGAGTTTGGACCCATCCGCGTGCTGGGCACTGCGGGCTGGATCGTTGCCGGGCTCTTCATCGGCTACCTCGGCCTGGAAGCAACGCATCATCCAGTCGAAATCGCGGCGGCGTGTTCGCTCCTGATGGGTCTTTACTGCTTTACCCTACCCCATACTCCGCCGCTGGCTCGCGGGGAGACGTTTTCCGACGGCAAGCTCTTCCCCAAGGAAGCGCTGATACTGCTAAAGGAACGATCGATGGCCGTCTTTGCGATCGCATCGCTCCTCATATGCATCCCGCTGCAGTTTTACTATGCTTTTACCAACCTCTATCTCAACCAGAGCGGAGTGCGTGACGCAGCCGGCAAGATGACCGGCGGCCAGTTCTCCGAACTTTTTTGCATGTTGCTGATCCCCTGGTTCTTTCGCCGCCTGGGCGCCAAATATATGCTGGTTACCGGTATGTTTGCATGGGCGCTGCGATATGCGCTGTTCGCGTATGGAAACGCCGGCCCCAGGGTCTGGATGCTGTGGCTGGGGATCCTGGTGCATGGAGTCTGCTTTGACTTTTTCTTCGTGACCGGCCAGATCTATATCGACCGTAAGGCGTCGCCTGACCTGCGGGCGGCGGCCCAGGGATTGATCTCCCTCATCACCTACGGCCTCGGTATGTTTGTTGGATCATGGGTTTCGGGCGCGGTGGTCGGGCATTATGGCCATGTTGCGAATGATGGCGCGGTTCTTTACGATTGGCGTCCAATCTGGATATGGGCCGGCGCGCTGTCTGCGGTCGTGCTGCTGGGCTTTCTCTTCACCTTCTCCGACAAGGAAAACGCAGCTGAATCGATCGTCAGTCCAGCTGCGGGGGAAGCACTGCCGGGTGCGGTCATCTAACCTGGATTTCTCACAGAGCTGCCTCTCTGTGCTCCTAACAGATGAAGGGTAGGGATCGGGTCAGTAAAGCATGAAGGACCAAATCCTGTCGCCAGTCGCGCAGATTACATACTGATGCCCGTCCAACATGTAAGTCTGCGGCGGATTAGAAACGAACCCGATGCGGGTGTTCCATAAAATGTTTCCGCTGGCTGCGTCATGCGCCACCAGGCTTTCGGCGCCATCTCCTGCAAACACCAGGCCGCCGGCGGTCGCGAGCACACCACCGCCGCCACCACCGCCGTTATAGTAGCGGTGCCTCCAAACGGCTTTGCCGGTCTTATACCTAATCGCCGACAGATAGCTGCCTGCCGAGCCAACTTGCGTTTCTTCCCTGCCGCCCAAGCCCATCGATCCGCGCGGATCTGTTTCTGTCAGGTAGTAGATCGCATACGTATCATTCTCGGGCACGTATAGAAGGCCGGTTTGCGGTGAGAAAGCGGGGGGTTCCCAGTTCACGGTTCCAGATGAATTTGGCGAGACGAGAGAACCGGCGATCGAAGCGTCTTTCGACGGATCGCGCTTGGGACCTCCAGCAGCGTTCGACCCGTCAGCCCAGTTTGTTGTCAGGCCGTATCTGCTGGTGAGCAGATGCTCTCCGGTGACTCGATCCAAAACGAAGAAGTAGCCGTTGCGCGCGGCGGTCACGACCATTTTCCGCTTCTTGCCGTTAAAGTCGCCATCCACCAGAACCGGCGTTTGCGCTGAATCGTAATCGTGCATGTCATGGGGTGAGGTCTGGAAATACCAGGCCATCTTGCCGGTGTCCACGTTCACAGCGATCAACGAGCAGGTGAAGAGATTATCTTTGTCGCCCCGAGTGCCGGTGGTAAAAGCGGGCGTTGGATTGCCAGTGCCGAAAATATAGAGCTTGGTCTCGGGATCGTAGGCTCCCGTGATCCACGGTTGCGCACCGCCATGCCGCGCCGCGTCCAGACTGGCCCAGGTGTCCTCGCCCGGGTCGCCTTTCTGCATTGGGACGGTATAGTGCTTCCACTGCAGTTCGCCAGTCTCAGGATCGAATGATTGCAGGAAGCCGGGCGAATCGATGTCGTTGCCCACACCCACCAGGACATGATTTCCAATCACGATTGGAGCCGGGGTTGAGAAGTAGCCCTCATCCACGAGTGCGATGGTTTTGTGCCAGCGTTCCTTGCCGGTCCTGGCATCCAGCGAAACCAGGTAATCATCAGGTGTCTCCATGTAGAGATAGTTGTTCCACATGCCGACACCACGATTCCCGATGTGAGTTCCACCTTTCGTCTTCCAGAAGTAATGCCACCGTACGTGCCCATCGCGAGCATCTACTGCCCAGGCGTTGTCCGGCATGGTGAGATAGAGAGTGCCATCCACCTCGAGCATCGAACACTTGATCGAGCCACCCTCGATCGAGATATTCCCTGGACCCTCGCCTCCGACGATCAGATCCGGAGTCTCAAGGCTGTTGCCCTTTCGTTCTTCGCCGGCGGACTCTGGATTATCAGCACCCTCAGTGACTTGAGAGGTCCACGCGAGGGTCAATTGCTTGACGTTGGCACGGTTCACTTGGGTGAGCGCACTGAAACGCTTTCCCGTGTAGTCGCCGTTGTAGGTCGGCCAGGAATCCTTGAGTGGCTTGAGCAGATCCTCAGGAGTGACCCCGCTGACCTGTCCCATGAAAGGCATGGAAGCCAGCAGAAGCGAGGCGGGAAGTAGGATTTTGGGCAGGATCATTTCAACGTCACCAGGTAGGCAGTCACATCGTGGATGTCTTTGTCCGTATATTTCGGCAGCAGGTCTTTATGAGCCTTCAGCGGATCCTGAATCACGATCTTGGGCAAATCGCCCTCGCGCGTGAACGTGCGGAATTCGCCATCGCTTAATTTCAAGGTGACAACGAAATCGTCGATGCGAACCAGTTGGCCTTGCAGACTTTCGCCGGAAGGCAGAGTCACTGTGACCGTGGCCGCGGTCTTGTCGTTCTTCTGACCTTTTTCTCCACCCATCACCCACAGGTTCTGAAGTGCTTTCGGGCTGGTGACCCTGGAAGCGATCCCGCGTAGATCACCCTCCGGAGAGTGGCAGCCAGCACAGGTCCGGGCAAAATATGCGGCCCCGTCGCTTGCATTGCCGACGACGATATTGACGGGCTGCTGTTCAGTCGGAGGGGCTCCAGCTCGGCCGATCGTAGCCACTACACTGCGCACATACGCCGCCACGCTCTTTGCATCCTCGGGACTCAGTGGAATCTTGGGCATGCCCATGCTCTGGCGCGCGCCTTCGATAATCGGAACAATCAATTCGCCATCGACGTCGGTCAGTGCAACCTGGGAGCGCAACAAATTTGGACCGCCCATGTCGCCGCCCCGCAGATCGGGTCCGTGACAACCCTGGCAGCTAACGGCGTAAAGTGCTTTTCCGTGGGCAACGACCGCAGGATCGATGGGTGGCCGCTTCTGTCCAGGAACGAATCCGCCGACAGGCTGCTGCGGGGCTTCTGCCGCAGCGGGCGTTTGCGCCGAACACCAGTACACAGAACAGACCATCGCCGCGAAAAATGTCGCAGCGAACACACGATACTTGACGCGCATCTCTCTCCCTTGTCCACACGCTTACGTTAATATGACTCCACCTATTCCCGATCGTTGCTCGGGAAGCGCTGGATCAACCGTACAACGTCGAGAGACCGGAACGGAAGGAAATGATGGTGAGAGAGATAGAACCGATGGAAATCGGCCTGATGTTCTGGGGAACCCAGGATGCCCAAACGGTGCTTCGAACTGTCAACGAACTTGGTCTGCATGTTGGACAACTAGGCGTGCCCCCGGAGCTGGATTGCGACCGGACCGCAAACGCATGGAACATTGGCCTCAAGGAATTCCAGGTAGTGATCACCAGTGCTGTTTGCTCCTACAAGGGCGAAGAATACACAGACTTCGAAACGGTTCATAGGACTGTGGGCTTCACGACGGAAGGATTAAGGCCGGAGCGGATTGCAAGAACGAAACGCGTGTCCGACTTTGCTCATGATCTCGGTATTCCAGGGGTGTCGTGCCACATAGGCTTCATTCCGAGCGATCCGACGACGATTCTCTACAAGGATCTGCGCGACCTGACCAGGTCGCTATGCGACCACTGCGGGAAAAATGATCAGAACTTCGTGCTCGAGACAGGCCAGGAATCCGCGGCAGTCTTGCTCTCGTTCATCGGGGATGTGGACAGAGCCAATCTTAAGGTGAACTTCGATCCGGCAAACATGATCATGTATCACTCGGGCGATCCGCTGAATGCCCTCAAAGTTCTAAGCCCACATGTGATCTCGGTTCACTGCAAGGATGCACATTTCCCCGCTAAAGGCAGCGGTCTTCTCGGCTCTGAATGTGTGCTCGGTGATGGAGAGGTGAATATTCCCGCCTTTCTGAAGGAACTGAAAGAACTCGGTTATAAGGGTGCGCTTAGCATTGAGCGTGAAGAGCTGGATGAAGTAAAGAGGCTTGCCGATATCAAGACCGGGATTGCTCGTTTGAAAAAGTGGAAGGTTGAGCTTGGGCTTTGAAGCTGCGTGATTGACGTACTCGCTTCATCAACGTCATCAACTTCCTTCCCACCCGGCAGTTGTGTTCAGGAAAGGCGCACCGCAGGTCCCTCGGCTTCGCTCGGGATGGCAAAAGGAGAGGGTAGCGCTCACCTCAGCTGCTGTTATCAGGATGGACAGAGCGGCTGGTTATCCGTGATTTTGTCCTCTCGGGTGGGCCAATAAGTTACAACTTTTCGACTGGAGTTCCTTTCGTGCAAAGAAGAACTTTTCTTAAGAGCGCATCTGCTGCCACCGTTGGCACTTCACTCACTCGGTACAGCCTGGCGGGCGCTTTTGCTGACGCCCAGCAGCCACGCATCGCCTACGGCGGTATCGGGATCGAATGCAGCACCTATGGGCGCATCCGTGCGCGCATGGAAGACTTCACCATTCTCCGAGACAAGGAGCTCACGGATTCCAAGCGTTTCGCATTCCTGAAGCAATATCCCGTGCCCTTTCTGCCGACCGTAGTTGCACAAGCTGTACCTGGGGGCCCAGTCGAAAAGGCTACCTACGACACAATCAAGGCAGATTTTTTGCATCGTCTCCAGGCGCTGCTTCCCCTGGACGGCCTTTTCCTTCCCATGCATGGCGCCATGTTTGTTGATGGCATGCAGGACGCTGAGGGCGACTGGATGGAGTCGGCGCGCAAGGTGGTGGGCACAAACTGTCTCATGTCTGCTTCCTATGATCTTCACGGCAATGTGAGCCAGCGGGTGATCGATAACATCGACGCGTTTTCCGCCTTTCGCACCGCACCGCATATCGATTACGAACAGACCATGCAGCGTGCCTGCAATATGCTCATTCACTGTATCGGTCAGAAGATTCGCCCGACCCTGGTATGGGCTCCCATACCAGTGCTGATGCCGGGTGAACGCAGCAGCACACTGTGGCAGCCAGGGAAACGGCTTTGGGCACAACTGCCGAAGTTGAACGAGGAGCCGGGCATTCTGGACGTGTCCTTGCTTGTCGGCTATGTGTGGGCCGATGAACCCCGCTCGAGCGCAGCGGCGGTGGTGACGGGCACTGCTCCGGCAACAGAAAAGAAGATCGCTGTCGACCTGGCACAACAGTACTGGGACGCGCGCAAAGAGTTTCAGTTCGGCACCGAAACCGGGACCATCGACGAGTGCATTCAACGCGCGATGAAAGCAACCACCCAACCTGCGATTCTCGCTGATTCGGGAGACAATCCGACGGCAGGTGGCGCCGGCGACCGCGCTGAAGTGCTGGAGCGGTTGCTCTATTACAAGGCAAAAAATGTTGTCTTCGCCGGGATCACCGACAGGCCGGCAACGGATGCGTGCTACAAGGCTGGAGTAGGCGCGACCATCCCGCTCTCCATAGGCGCAACACTCGATCCGCTGGGCAGTAAGCCGGTGAAAGCAACGGCCAAAGTCGTTTTTCTGCTACCGGCGGAAACGCCGCGCTTGCGCGAGGCAGTAGTGCAGATTGAAGGGGTCACGCTTGTTCTGTCTGCGCAGCGGCGACCATACCACGATATTGTCGACTTCACCCGGCTGGGCTTGCAGCCATCCTCGTACAAAATCATCGTGGTGAAATCGGGCTATCTTTCTCCTGAACTGTCACCGCTGGCCAATCCCAGTCTCATGGCTCTTTCTCAAGGCGCGGTCGATCAGGATATTGTCCACCTGCCGCAAAACAAATTCCGCAAACCCTCCTATCCCTTTTTCGATGATCTAACCTTTACCCCACAGGCAATTATTTCGGCGCGGGCGCCAGTTTAGTAATGCTTACCGCGAAGGATCCGAAGTTGCTCTATGGCGTTCAGATTGCGGGTGTGGGCCAAGAGGCTGTGCGGGACCTTCCCCGGCTTCTGGGTACACTGCGGCATATTGGCTTCACCGAGGTGGAGCTACATTCGATCGTCTACGATCACCCGGCGGCGACGCTTCGCAGGATGATCGAGGAGGCCGGCCTCCGCGCCCCTGCCGGGCATTTTGCTTTGCACGACATAGAAAACAGCATAGAGTTCGCCCGGGAACTTGGCCTTGCCTACATGGTCGCCATGCTGCCCCGGCCGAGGCCTGAGAGCCTCCACCAGTACCGCGCTATCGCGGCCCGCCTAAACGAGGCAGGCGCCCGTGTACGTAGCCACGGTATGGAATTTGCATTGCTCTTCCACAACCACGAATTGATGCCGCAGCAGGGCAGCTCAGGTCTTGTTGAGCTGATGAATCACACCGACGCTGCGCTGGTTCAACTCGAGGTGGATATCTACTGGATCGCGCAGGCAGGGCTGGACCCAGCCTCTTTTCTCGGGGAATATAAAGAGCGCGTAAGGCTTCTTCACCTCAAGGACCGCCTCGCAGGCTTCCCCACCAGCTATACGACCGATGCCGGCTCCGATCATTCGATTGAATTGGGTAAAGGAACGATTCCCTGGCCGGCATTGTTGAGGCAGGCCCGGGAGCAGGGTATCCGTTACGCCTTTCTGGACTACGACAAGTCTGCCGGTCCAATCCTCGATAGTTTTGGGCAAAGCCTCGCCTATCTGAACACCCTCAAACTTTGACCTGGAATGTCTCCTCCGGGCTGGCAGAGGCCAGTCCGCGGCTGATCGACTGAGCCATCGAGTTCGTACGACCGGCCCAAGCGCCGAAACGGGATGTTTTTTGCAAAAACAAGGACTCCCTTGACAATTCTGCTTGCATTCAGGGTCTATAGGTGCATATAGTACGGTCACTAAAGTAAATCAGTCGGTCCAGTGAAGAGCAGCCAAAGTTGCCTGCAGTCGTGCAAGTCGGGTCCGGTACAACTGTTTAGTTTTTGGAGGCGAGCATGAGACGAATTACCTTATGGGGCGTAGCCCTCGTAATGGTTCTGGGGCCCCCGGTGCGTTAGCCAGTCCGCGCGGGGTCAAGAGATCACCGCGGCGGTTCGACACGGTTAAAGATGCGGCGGGAGCGGTGCTGAATGGAACGACACCCATTCTTCTTTTGTAATTGACTGGCAACTAACCACTCACTAGGATTAGGGTACTTCAGCAAATTAGGGCCCTTCAGCCAGTCCTGGTATTAAGTTTTTCGAAGAAACCGGCCATCTCTAAATCTCTTTCCTAAGACCTTGATCGCAGCGTTGCGTGTGCACGCAGAAGTTTGCGCTACGGTCGACTTTTCGTAATACCTGAACCACTACATAGAGGAGTTGGCGGTGAATAAACTCAAGTCGCAAATACTCTTTCATCCCTGTTTTTCGTCCGTCGTGCTGGTCCTGCTGATGGGCTTCCTGGCCGCACTTCCCTGTAGCGCGCAAAGCTCCGCGAACCTCTATGGCACGGTGACCGATGCGGGGGGAGCTGCAATTCCTGGCGCCACCGTCACGGTGACCGACGTTGGCACGGCCGTGGTTACGAAAACCACGACCGATGGTGCGGGGAACTATAGCTTTCCCAGCTTGGCTCCCGCCGGATATTCCATCTCCGTAGCAGCACCCGGCTTCAAGACTGAGGTGCTCACGGGCATCACCTTGCTGGTGAACCAGAAGGCGCGCGAAGACGTCAAGCTGCAGGTGGGCTCGGTCGACACCAAGGTAGAAGTAACCGGGGAAGCGCCGCTGGTCGACACCAGCAGCGCCAGCGTGGGCACAGTGATCGACCAGCGCGAGGTGGTTGACCTTCCGCTGAATGTGCGCCGTTTCGGCGCGCTCGCCATCCTGGTGCCTGGAACCGTACCCGACGCCGGCGCGGGCAACGTTGGAGCCGGCTTCGCAAATTCCAGCTTTGGATCGCCCTTTAGTGAATCCACTTATGCCGCCAACGGAGCTCGCTCGTCGAGCAACAACACCCTGATCGACGGGGTCGACTCCCGCAACCTGACCTTTGGCGGGTTCGCCGTTCAGCCGTCTCCCGACGCGGTGCAGGAATTCAAGATCCAGACCAATATTTACGACGCGGCCTTCGGCAAAACGGCCGGCTCAACCATCAACCTCATCACCAAATCCGGTACCAATTCGTTCCACGGATCGATCTACGAGTTTCTCCGTAATGACCTGTTGGACGCCTCGAACTACTTCAACCCGGTTAAACCAGAGCTTCGCCGGAACCAATACGGCGCATCGCTTGGCGGCCCGATCTGGAGATCGAAAAAGCTCTTTTTCTTTGGCAATTATGAAGGCTTGCGCCAGGTGCAAGGCTCATCCGCAACCTCCCTTGTGCCCACTCTAGCCCAACGATCGGGAGACATGAGCGGCCTGCTGACAGGGACCACGGCGAACGTGTGCGGTGTTGGCGGACCCGCGGGATACAACTACGATACCGGCCAGCTCTTCTACCCCGCGAGTTTGTCGCTAATCACCTGCGCCACCGGCACCAACGCCGGTCAGTCCCTATTGGTCGGCACACCTATCCCAGGTAACCAAATCACGAACATCGACGGCGTAGCCCAGCATGTGCTTTCGCTGAATGCCTGGCCTGCGCCCAACCTGTCAGGAAGCGCCGGCGTTAACTACATCAACTCCGAGTCGACAACCCGCAACGATGACCAGTACGACGCGCGTGTGGACTACGACATCAGCGAGAAAGACCAGGTGTTTGGCCGGTACATCCTCGGCCAAGCGAATATCGTGAGCCCAACCACTGGCTACAGCACATTGCCGGGCTTCGGTGACAAGCTTTATTTCCGCGGGCAAAACGTGGCGATCGGGTGGACCCACACCTTCGGCCCGCGTGTTCTCAATGAGGCACTCTTCGGCTTCCAGCGCGACTGGGATGACAACAATTGCGCATCGTGTCCCCGGCCGGCCGGCTTCATGGAAGGCTTTGGCATCCAGGGTTTGACGGCCCTGTCGGCGTCGCTTGAAGGCTTCCCACCGTTCGGGTTCCAAAATTTCGGTTACGTCGGCGACTCCAACTACCGGCCGGTCATCAGTCCGGATATGGTGGAGAAATATCAGGACACTGTCACGATCACGAAGGGCAGACAGACCATCATTGCAGGAGCGGATATTCAGCCATGGCAGGTGCTTGGTGAAGAGGCGCCGTACTCTCCACACGGCGAGCTAGACTTCAACGGACAGTATGCCGCGTTGGCGGGCGAGCTGAACGGTGGTGTCTCCAGCGGCTCCGACTTCGCTGACTTCCTGCTTGGTTATCCAGACGGTGCGAATCGCAGTCTACACTTTGAGGATACCAACCAGGTGGGCGGCAACTTCATCAGCTTGTTCGCTCAAGATAACGTTAAGTTCACCCCGAACGTCTCGGTAAACGCCGGGCTTCGTTGGGAGTACCGCCGGCCTGCGATCGACAAGCACAACAATTACGTGACCCTGGAGCCGACCGGAGCCAAGTTCAGCGGGCCGGGCAATGCTACCCTGGTGACAGCGGCGCCCAACGCGCAGAACGACTCGTTCTGCACTGATCCAACCTACTCATATCTAACCACCACCGATGGACGCTGTTTGATCGCTACCTCGGCGCAGCGGGCGCAATTAGGATTTACCGGCCGCACGCGACAGACCCTCATCTTTCCCGAGAGGCATGACTTTGCACCGCGCTTAGGAATCGTTTGGCGTCCTACGGCATCGGACAAACTTGTGCTGCGCACCGGCTACGGCGTCTTCTTCGATTTGCCGAACTTCAATAACCAGCACTTCGTCGATGACAACCCGGTGTTTTCTCCGTCACAGACTTTTATTACTGACAAAGGACAGACGCCGATTGCGACCAGCGAGACCGTATTTGGCGGAGCGGGCATCCCGAAGCTGACTGACCAGTTCATCTCTCTGTATGTCGAGCCCAAATACCTGGCGCCCTATTTCCAGCAATGGAGCTTCGGCATTCAAAGCCAACTTTCCAGCGACTGGGCTATGGACATTGCCTATATCGGAACCAAGGGGACCAAGATCGGCAACCTGCACCTCTCTGGCAACCAGGCCGAGCCGGGCATAACTCCCCTGCAGTCGCGCCGCCCCTATGTCGATTTTGGGACGATGCTGTTCACCACCTCAGACGGGTCTTCGATCTATAACGCACTTCAGTTCAAGCTAACCAAGCGCCTCAGCCATGGGCTCAATTTGCTCACTGCCTACACATTCGCCAAATCCCTCGACAACTCGGAAGGCGACGAAGGCTTTGGCGCGGGCGCCAACGGCAGTAACCTCCCGCAGGACGACAACAACCTGGCGTTCGAGTGGTCGCGGTCTTATACCGATGCGCGCCAAAGGATCGTGGTTAACGCGATCTACGATCTTCCCTTTGGCAAAGGGAGAGCGTTTCTCAACGACAAAAGCGTGGTGAGCGCCATTGTGGGTGGATGGGAGGTATCCGATATCACCTCCTATCAGACGGGCTATCCGTTCGTCGTGCTTGGCCCGGATTTCTCCAACACCAACTCCAGCTCTCCTCGTCCCAACCGCAGTTGCAGCGGCGTCGGCCAGAAGAGCCTTACCAACTGGTTCAATCAGAGCTGCTTCTCAGTTGCCGGATCGGCCGCAGATCCGACCTTCGGCAACTCGAAGCGCAACATCCTCGATGCACCTGGCCAGTCGAATTCAGATATTGCCGTACTGCGTCATTTCAATATGTTCGACAAGGCCGATCTGGAGTTCCGGGGTGAGTTCTTCGATGCCTGGAATACTCCCTACTTTGCGCCTCCTGCCAATAACATAGCTTCGCCGACGCTTGTGGGAAGGATTGCAAGCGCTAACGATGGACGCGAGATCCAGGTAGCACTAAAGATCCTTTTCTGATCGTCGGAGCAATCATGTGCGGCGAAGCGCCCGGCCAACCGGGCGCTTCACTGTCTGTAGGCAAAGCGGAAGTTGAAACCAGCAGCAGGGTCGCGGGTACGATTAAAGCCATCCCTGCGGGACTGTGTTTGCCAGTGTCGTTCTCAGGCAGACTCTTCCCGGAAGAGTTGTTTACGGGGCAGATTGAACAGCCGGGTAATGAATCCAAGCTATGCTAGCGGTTGTGTTGCAGGGTTTCCACTTGGGCCCGCACTTTGTTTGCATCGGCGGTGCGGCCGAGGCCCACGTAGGCCTGTATAAGCAAGAGAAGCTCGTCCACCGATGCATCCTTGACGTGCGGTTCCAATAGCTCAACGACATCGGCAAACCGCTTGTCATCGAGATGCTCTTTGGCAAGCGAGATCAATGCCTCCTGATTGGCAGGGTCCAAAAGAAGAACCGCTTCGAATTGATCTTCCGCAGCCACCCGATCGCCGGACTTCAAGTCGATGTGGGCGAGCAAGAGGCGAGCGTCAAGTTTCTCCGGCGATTGTGTGACTGCAGCTTCGAGCGCCTTCCCTGCGCCTGGCAAATCGCCCAGCTTCTCGAGCGCCTGCCCCTCGTAGAGGGCCGCCAATACATCGTCGGGATGCGCCTTTCGTGCGCGTTCAAGATGGCCCGCCGCTTTTTGATACTCGCCGGAATTGAATTCCAACTCTCCCAGTTGGCGCAAGGCGGCAGGGGAATCGGGATTTAGCTGCAGCACTTTCTCGAGCAGCAACCGGGCATCCGGAGAACGGCCCTGGTCTACCAACATCATCGCGGAATGGAGCAGGTTCTGCTCCTCGATTTTGTCTTTGGGATCCGGAAGCGATGAAAACGCGGGAACATTGGTCGAGGTTTGCTTATCGGCTGGTCCGAGGTAACCCAGAGCACGAAGTTCGCTAAGTGTAGCGCTCCCGGCTGTCCCGGTTGATGACGAAACACGCGGAGGCCGCATCGGGGAAGACGCCAATTCCGTGCGGAGGTTTTTAACGGTTGCGTTCCGAGGCTCATATACATTCGTGAGCTCGGCAGGGTCTTTGACCAGGTCATAGAGCTCCGGCCGCGGTGCTTCAATGAACTTGAAGCCCCCATCACGGACCGCGCGCAGCGGTGCCCATCCGAAATCCAGAGGATAATCCGTCTCAGCAAAAACCACCCTGCCGCTTTCTTTTGTATTCGTGAAGTAGGGCGTGAGCGAGCGCCCATTCAATGCGGACGGAGGAGGAATGCTGAGCAGATCAAGAACCGTAGGGAGGATGTCGGTTGTTTCTACTTGCGCCTCAACCACCTTCCCTTTCTGTGCGATGGCGGCCTCTGTAGGCACGTCGCTTGCCGGCAGCTTGATGAGCAGTGGCACATGGGTGGTTGAATCGTAGAGGAAGATACCGTGAGTTTGCTCGCCGTGTTCTCCGAGTCCTTCGCCATGATCGCCAACCACGATGATCAGCGCATTGCGATATCGTTGTTCGCGTTGTAGATAGCTCAGCAACTTTCCCAGCGCAGCGTCCGCGTAGGCGATCTCGCCGTCGTACAAGCGGTCTTTGTAAATTTGCGAGTAAGGTGGTGGGGGCTCGTATGGGTCATGAGGATCATAGAGATGGACCCAAACAAAGCGCGGCTTCTGGGGATGAGTTCCCATCCATACTTCGGCGCGATGGACCACATCGTCCCCGCGGCGCTCTACTTGTCCCCAATGCTTTCCCGCGACGGAGTCTGACGGAAAGTTGTCGTAATAATCGAAGCCCCTGTCCAGCCCTGGAGCGAGGGTGCGAGAGTCGAGCACCACCGCACCAATAAAGGCCGCTGTCTGATAGCCGTTTTGCTTCAGCAACTCGGCCCAGGTCGGATACGTCTTGGCCAGTGGGACCGCGAAGTCAGTGACGCCGTGTACGCTGGGCAGCAGACCAGTCAGGATGCTGGTGTGCGCAGAAATCGTGATTGGACTGGGCGTGAAAGCCTGGGCAAAGCGAATGCCTTCCCGGGCTAAAGAATCCAACGCTGGAGTCTGGATTTGATCGTCACCGTAACAGTGAACATGGTCCGCGCGAAGGGTATCGATGGTCACCAGGTAAACGTCCGGGGATGGCAAAGCGCCGGCAACCACCTGGGCCGGAGGGAGGGTCGCCACAACCGCGATAGTGGCTATCCACCATGGGAAAGCCCTCATTGGAACCTGGCGCAGCTTGGTGACAACTGCTTCATGAGCGGCGCCGCGCTGTTGATCTTAATACTCTGCATGGGCCAGCTTAATGCGTTCCATCCGGAGAGGCAGGGGTATCCTTCTTTGGGGAGAGACCCAGTTGCTGGGTTGCGTCGCCCCTGTTACCGGCGGCCGCCAGGACGCTTTCTTCCTTGCTCCGCTTTTCCGCTAGCAGATTCTTCGTGTTTTCAAGTTCCTGCTCCGCCTTGGCCGGTTGGTTGAGTTGGCGGTAGATCTGCGCCAGTTGATAGTGCGCCTCAGCATTACTTGGATCCAAACGGAGCGACTCCCGCAGTTGGCGCTCCGCCTCCTGCGGGCGGCCGACGAGGTTCAGAGCCTTGCCCAAGTCTCGCCTAGCCCGAGCATTTCCCGGGTCCTGGGAAATTACGGATTGCAGGAGCGGAATGGACTGCTGCGCTTTCTGATCAGCGAGATATGTATGAGCAAGGTAGAACTTGGCTTCGGGGAAATTGGGGTCTAGTGCAAGAGCCTTTGCCAGCTCCGCCTCGGCGTCGGCGAAGCGGCCTACCTTCCAATACATGAACCCGAGCGAGAAACGGACGGTAGGATCGCCGGGCTGCTGTTTCCGTGCAGCCTCAAACTCATCGATTGATTTGCCATAGTCGGCCAAGCCGTCGTAAGCCTGCCCCCTTAGGATATGTACCCAGGGAGAGTCTGGATCGGCGGCTGCAAGTTTGTCGAAAGCCACGAGTGCTTTGTCAAGGCGCTTGGTCTGCAGATAGGCGCGACTTAACAGGTAGAGGTTTCCCGCATCTCCGGGACTTAATCTGGCAACCCGCTCCAAAATGGGAATTGCGTGCTCATAGTCTTCTTGCCCAACGTAGGCAAGCGCCAATAGTTGGCAGGCTTGCATGCTGGCCGGATTTGCCTGCACGGCTTGTTGCAAGGGCGCAGCCGCCCGTTTGTAATCCTGCGCTTTGAGATAGGCGATGCCGAGATTGAGGTTGGTGCCGTAGTCCTGGGGATTAATCCGGAGCGCCCGCTGGTAAAACTGAATGCCTTCGGCGAACCGGCCCTGGCGAACATAGAGTGCGCCGAGGTGGTTCAGAGCGGCGATCGACTTGGGATCCAGGGTCAGGATGCGCTGGTATGCCTGGGCGGCTTCGGCCGATCGGCCCTCGCGCTCCAGTTGCTCGCCTTGGGCTCCAATGGCCTGAATTCCATCCTGCGCGCGCATCGGGCGAGCCCACAGCAAGGCTGCGAGCACAAGCACACCAGGAAGGTATCTACGTCTCATAATTTCCAGATAATCTCTAGCCGCCACCCTATCTAGTGTAGTGCGTCATGCAGATGGAAAAGAAACTGCAGGTCCCCTTCGAATCACTCAGGCAGGCTCTCCTTACGCTACCTCCAATTTCCTGTCAGGGTTAGGGGCGTTGGCGCACCTCACGCGGTTCTCTCTACAGAGAGCCGCATACGTCGCTTGGGCAGTGCCGCGATGTCGGAAATCCAAGTCCGCTCCCGACGGGATGACACAGTGAGGGCGGTGGCACGCCTTGGCGTGTTTGGGTGTGGATGGACAGGGTCGAAAGAGTGTCGGACCTATGCCCGGTGACGGTGGAGATTTTTAAAATTTGATATTTTTAGGTCCTTTTTGACGATTTTGACTTAGCGGCGGCCGGCGCGAGGAGCAAAGGGGTTCTTTTTGATCGAGAAAGGCACTCGCAGGTCGGGAACGAAAACGAACTCGGGGACATTAGGGGCTGCTGGCGGTGCTTGCGGAGGATTAGAGGGGGT
Organism: uncultured Acidobacteriaceae bacterium; assembly: GCA_963743365.1. Classification (GTDB taxonomy): domain Bacteria; phylum Acidobacteriota; class Terriglobia; order Terriglobales; family Acidobacteriaceae; genus PALSA-350. The sequence goes on along the minus strand of CAVUQE010000022.1, from coordinate 401,281 downwards.
GATGACGGGGGAGTGGCTTGGACTGGGTTCCGGGACCTCCTCTGCCGCCGCCTCTTTCTGGGCAGGGGGAGGGGTTGGCTGCAGGTCGTTCGTGGTGGCTTGGGCTGCGGCCTTCTGCTGGCGAAGCCAGGCGGATTGGTAGATTTCCGGGGCGGGTGCGGGGGCCGAGGTCTTCTCCACGGCGGCGGAGTGACGGTTGGGAATGAAGTTTTCCATGGCCACGATGATGGAGAGGGCTTTGACCTGGCCGGTAACGCTGCCTCGGGTTGTTTCGGGGCTGAGGTGGGAGATTTCCCAGAGGCGGTCCAGGACGTGTTCGCGATCCAGTTTCGGGCGGTGCTGTCCCTTGGCTTCTTGCTGGAGGAGCTGGTGCTGCAGGGCGGCGCGGTGCCCGAGCATGTAGGCATGGACAGAGGGCTTGGCTTTGGTGGAGGCGGCGGAGTCGGGGTCGAGGCCGACGGCTTCGGCGGCTTGACGGTCGGTCATGGCGCCAGAGAGGACCAGGTGGGCGAAGGCTATTTGCTGGCCGGTGATGGGATCGCTGACTTTATCTTCGGGCATAAGTGTCTCCTTGCATGTGAGAGAGGTTAGGGACAGGGGTTTCCGCTGCGCCTGGGGGCGCAGTGGGTGGAATAAAAAATCCCGCCGCGGCGGGATGCTGGAACTTCCTTATTTTGGGACAGGGATCGGGTGTGACACCGGACAGCGGTAAAACTGTCCTTCGCTCGCGCTTAGGCCGAAACTACCGACAACTGCCGGCTAGCAAGCTGGCGTCGAGAACCTGCCTGCTGCCGATATCAACTGCTAACAGGGTAGGGCGCGTTGCAGAATCCGTTCCAGCCACAAAAACTGTTTTCTCCAATCGTCGGTTATCGTTTTGCAAGTTACTTTCGATTGGCTGATGACTTCGCTGGGAATCAGTGAAACAGAGCACTAGGGTGACTGGTTCAATCGCGCCAATGCATCCCGAGCCGGACGATAGCCCGGATCGGCGCTCAATGCCTTTTGAAATTCGCTTCGGGCGGGATCAAGTTCCTTAAGGGCGACAAAGACTACACCCAGATTGTAGTGGGCCGCGGCATAATCCGGCCTAAGGCGGAGCGCCTCCACAAACTGGCTACGAGCAGACTCAATCTCGCCTTTACGCAAATAGACGCCACCCAGAGTATTGTGCGTCTCCGCGGCAGCGGGTTCGATGGCTAGGGCAGCCTGCAGTTGCCTTTCGCTTTCATCCCAGTTGCCTCGCATCGCCGCCAGCGTGCCGAGACCATCGTGGGCCTCGTAACTATCGGATGTTTGCTGCAAGACCTGTTGAAACTCCGCCGCTGCCTGATCTAACTCGCCCTTCTGGGCGAGCGTCCTGGCGAGAAATATCTCTGCCTTGGCATACCCAGGCGAGATTGCCAAGGCCGCGTTGAACTCTTTATCCGCCTGGTCGAATTGGCGCAGGTTGTAATAGCTCAGACCGGCATCCAGGTGGGCGATGGCACTGGTTGGATCGGCTGCGACCACAGTGCGAAATTGTTCGACTGCCTCCGCATCTTTACCCATGCGTTGATCGTTCAGCCCGAGGGTCAGGCGAACATCGGATAGGTCGGGATCCCGCGCCAGAATTGCCTTCAGTGCCGCGTTGGATTCATCCAGGTGGCCCGCCGAAGCCAGATAGATGGCCTGTCCGTATTTTTCGTAATCGACGATTCTGTCTTTCGGGTCCACGGCGCTCGATGTGGAGGCGGGAACAGAATTTCTCCCGGTAAGGTATCCGAGTGCGTGAAGACGCTCGACAGCTTCAGGACTCAGCGCATTCGTCGTCTGAGCGCGCGGTTTATAAAGCAGCCGTAGTTGTTTCAAACGCTCGCGATAGGCCGAGGCGACGGAGGCTTTGCTCGCATAAAGATTGGTCAACTCCCCGGGGTCCTGAGCCAGATCGTAGAACTCCGGCCTCGGCGCTTCAATGTACTTGTAGTGCCCGCTCCTCAAGCTAGCAAGAGCGCTGGTCCCGAAATGCTTCTGGGGGTAGATGCTCTCGCTGAATATGTCTCGCGGAGCAGTAGTTGCGAGCAGGCTCTTCCCTTCCATTGCTTGCGGCATAGGAAACCGCAGCACATCGAGAATCGTCGGCGAGACATCGAGCAGACTGGCCGGTGCGTCAACTCGCGCCGGCATAGGAGGTTCGCCCGCAGGCCAGTGGATAATCAGTGGGACATGCAGGGTACTTTGATAGATGAAATAGCCGTGTGTACTCTCGCCGTGATCTCCCAGTCCCTCTCCGTGGTCGGAGATAAAGACGATGAGCGATTTATTCACCAGGTCATGAGCAACAAGGTAGCTCCAGAAATCGCCGACGACGTGGTCGATATAACCCAGTTCCCCGTTATAGCCTTCACCGTACTTGGCTTTTTCCGACGCGGACAAGTTGTACGGTGTGTGCAGGTCGTAGATGTGAAGGAAGAGAAAAAACGGATGATCGGCATTCGCGTTCAGCCACTGCTCTGCAGCCGCGGCCACTGCTTCTCCCTTTCGTTTGATATCTCCCGGATCGCTACTGCCACTGTTCAGCGATGCTGAGGGGCTGTCATACATATCAAAGCCCTGGTCCAATCCAAAGCGCTTGTCGAGCACGAAACCGCCGAGAAATGCGGCTGTCCGATAGCCATGAGATCGCAGCGTCGCGGCCAGTGTAACGGCCCCTGGCGCGAGTCGATCGCCATTGTCTTCGACACCACTCACGAACGGGTAGGTTGAAGTCAGCATCGAAACATGCGACGGCAGCGTCAGCGGAACCATCGAAGTGGCCTGCGAGAACGATGTGCCTCCGTGGCAGAGTTTGTCGATATTCGGGGTGGGTGACACGGTGGGAGCATTACAACTGACTCGATCGGAGCGTAGGGTGTCGACCGAGATCAGAATGATATTTGGCTTCGCCTCGGCCGCGGGATGCTGATGATTCAACGCTGTAGATCGCTGGCCAAGAACAGCAGCGAGAAGGAGCGAAAGACCAATCATCGCCGTTTTAGGAACGCGCAACCGATACACCCGTGGTGGATTCTCGCCTAACGTTTGGATCTGGACAGCATGGCCCTGTCTCCCGGAAGAGGCTTACCGTTTATCTGCCTCTTTATTTTAAGTCCTGCGCCGGAACATCGGGGGTTGGATTCCCGGGCTATTTTCGTGGTACGGGGGACGCTACGCTCCTGTCCCACCTCGCCTTAGCCGCATCCTGGAACTTCGGTCAGGCTCTCAAACACCATGAGTCCCCGCTCCTTCGCGAGACGAACATCCTCATCTGCTCCTTTTGAAGCGCCTGGAAGCCTCAGCACGGCGTCGCACCGGCTCAGCAGGCGATTTGCGATAGGGTAGAGAATCTCATCATAAAGAGCGTCGCCCGGGCGCTTTGATCCTGCTTCGCGAAGTAAGGGTAGAGCAATCCACTCCCCTATCAACGGAACATGTCCAGCTCGATAGAGCGGAAGCGCGACGGACTCGAGCGTGCGCAGGTTCTTCGCCATCAGTTCCGGATCGTCACCGGTTCCAGACCGATATGGGCCCGCTATCAAGATCATGAGTGAACGATCAGGCACGCTAAGTGACCTTTCCTTTTTGGTTAAACAGGTGGATGTAGGCGTGCTGGAGCAACATGATTGTCTTGCCGTCAGCAATGTCGCCGCTCTCAATTCCTTTCATTGCGTCTTCGAACGGAAGCTCCAAAACTTCAATATCTTCGCCCTCGCCGTGATTGCCTCCACCGAGCGTGACCTTGCTTCTGCTATCGTACTCAGCCACAAAGAAGTAGAGTTTTTCCGTCACAGACCCAGGACTCATAAAGGCTTCGAAGACCTTGCGCACGCTATCCACACGGTAGCCGGTCTCCTCTTCAGCTTCGGCTTTGATGCGGTCTTCCGGGCTAGCTTCATCGAGGAGTCCTCCCGCGGTCTCGATAATCGGATCGGGATGGCCGTTCACAAAGGCCGGAAAGCGGAACTGCCGGGTGAGCACTACAGTGCGCTGCGCAAGGTTGTAGAGCAGGATCGTGGCGCCGTTGCCCCGATCGTATGTTTCTCTACTTTGCTGCTGCCAGGTTCCGTCCCTTCGTTGAAATTCAAAGGTGGTCTTCTTCAGCACGTACCAATCGTCAGAAAGCGTCTCCACCTTCTTGATTCGCACGCGGTCCTCCATCGAATTAGCTTGCAAGGAAACAGTCATGACGGCAACACTATCGTGCAGTTTCGTGCAATGTCAAGTACTATCATGCATAGAGAATATGTTGACTACCCACCGAAAACAGCAGATTCTTTCGATTCTTAAGCGGCACGGTCAAGTGATCGCCAAAGATGTAAGCCATGCCATGGGCGTTTCAGAAGACACGATAAGACGTGACTTGCGGGAGATGGCCCAGAAGGGACTTCTTCAGCGTGTTCACGGCGGAGCTCTCCCGGCGTCCCCCGCTATTGCAGATTTTGCCGGACGTGAACTCATTACGCCCGACGGGAAAATGGCGATTGGCCGTGCAGCAGCAAAGATGATTCAACCCGAACAAGTAGTGATTCTGGATGGCGGTACGACTGCGAGACAGGTAGCTCGGCATCTGCCTCTCAGTCTGCGGGCGACAATCATTACGCACAGTCCGACGATTGCTCTGGAACTCGTGAATCATTCGAATATCGAGGTAATCCTGATTGGAGGGCGCATGTTCATGCACTCTGTTGTTGCCGTAGGAGCGGCAGCAATCGAGGCAATCGCTCAGATTCACGCGGACACATACTTCATGGGAGTGACCGGTGTACACCCTAAGACAGGCTTGACGACAGGGAATTACGAGGAAGCGGCGGTGAAAAGAGCGTTGAGCCATGCCGCAGCAGAGACGGTTGTTCTTGCCTCTTCTGAAAAGCTCAATGCCGCATCTCCTTACGCCGTTGTGCCGCTAGCAGAAATCAGCGGCATCATCACGGAACGATCGGCAGATGCCGCCCTGACACGGCCTTACGAGAAGCTCGGGATCACCGTTACGTTAGCGTGATGATGGCGGTTGCTAAATTGCGCGCGGAAACCACCATCTATGACCGCAGCGGTTACTTGTCACGTTGGCAGACTAAGCAGTTTTGCCGATGGGCCTGCATGAGGTAAGCGACTCGAGCTTGAGCCGCCCGCGTCCGCGGTACAGAATGCACGCGGCGTCTCTCCCACTTTGGGGTGGCTGCTATGCGCCGGCGTTCGTTGTATCGGCGGAAAGTAAATTTCAGTTCCTTCATTTCAATACAAGGCACAAAGCACTCCAAGAGAACAGGTCTGTCTGGAATACTGCGAAAGCAACACGAACGGTTTTCTCTTTGACGATGCTTCATTGAACCCCGGTAACACAGGGGAGTGACTGCCGGCGATGGCAGGAAGGTCCCGCCAGAGCAACTATTACCCGTGGGTAAACCGGTTGGGACGTCGTATGACGCGTGGGTGCGGGGAGCTTGCCCCATGCGAGCAACTGAAAAGTTGAGGTGCCTGGATTAGACTCCAAACAACCATGAGACACACTAGATTTTTCTTACTTCACTTTCCATTGGCCTGCTTACTTTTGTGGGCGTTACCGAATTCTGCATTGGCTGACAATACGACTGCGCACTCAAAGTTTACGGGCGTCTATCTGTCACACGAGGCAGGTCCATCCATGAACCTAAGCCTGGGTGCCGATGGTAGCGCCACGGTTACAGAAGACGCCGGCAACGGCGCCACCACCTTGTTTGGCCATTGGGCTGATACCGGCGGCCAGGTTGCAGTCACTTTTGATGCCCTGGATGGCAAGCCGGCTGAGCCGCGAATGGTTTTCCAACCCGCCCACGATGGGCTGCAAGCGGTCACCTGGAATCACGCTTCGTGGGGAAAAGTGACTCCACCGCCGATGAAGAAGGGATCCAAAGTAAAACAATTGTATTGGTTCACTGAGGGGCCTTAGCTTATTTGGGCAAGGCGAGCTCCTGGTCCTCTGGTCGCGAAGACCCGGCACCGCCATGCCCTGCTTGACGATTACCAATGACTGCGCATCCAACGATGCATGTCCAAGGGAATCGCCCATCGGATAAACGATACAGAAACTCAGAACCAAGCTACCCTCCGAACCTATCCCGCGGCCTGGAAGGGCCAACTCGTTATGGTTTGCCGCAAATGCCAGGCCAAGCTGAAGCATGGCGGCAAAAAGAATGGGCTGGCAAAACTGAAAAAGGCGCTGAAGAAGCGCGCTCGGCAGGATGAGCAAGGCCCGCGGTTGCACGTAGTGGATGTGTCCTGCCTCAAGATGTGCCCTAAGGGAGGAGTAACGGTTTGTACTCAGCAGCAGCTTGAAGACGAGGAGTGTTCTATTATGCGCACCCGCGCCGATGTGGAGGCACTGATACTGCAATATAGAGACGCTTCCGCTGGACGAGAGGGCAGCAGAAAGAGCTCAGCACTCAATCACGTTCAGCGCGAGGCCGGCTAGCGACGTCTCCTTGTAGCGCGCTTGCATATCAAGGCCTGTCTCGTACATCGTCTTGATGACCTGATCGAGGGAGACCTTGTGGCCTTCTGACTCATTCATGGCCATACGGCTCGCGTTGACCGCCTTGATGGCTCCAACTGCGTTGCGCTCGATGCATGGAACCTGTACCAGACCGCCAATGGGATCACAAGTCATACCAAGATGATGTTCCATGCCTATCTCCGCGGCATGTTCGATACGGTCATTGATCTCTGCAGCAGTGAGCATGGTTTCTCCCGGCGCGTTGATGGCCGCAACCAGGCCACCTGCGGCCATGGAGCACGCCACACCCACTTCGCCCTGGCAGCCAACTTCCGCTCCCGAGATAGAGGCATTTTCCTTGTAGAGGATGCCAATCGCCGCCGCAGTCAGAAAATATCGCAGGATACCTTCTTCGTTCGCGCCGTCAACGAACTCCGTGTAGTAGTGAGCAACCGCCGGTACCACCCCAGCGGCCCCATTGGTAGGAGCAGTGACCACACGCCCGCCTGCGGCGTTCTCTTCATTGACGGCCATCGCATACACCGTGATCCAATCCAGCTGTGACAGAGGATCCTTCACCCCGGCGCGCAACCGGGCCGCCAGTTTGGCAGCGCGCCGCCGCACTTTGAGGCCGCCGGGAAGAATGCCCTCGCATTCGATGCCGTGCTGCGTGCATTCCCGCATCACTTGCCAGATGCGGAAAATGCCGCTTCGCACCTCTTGCTCCGCTGCCTCAGGCCGGCCGCTTTGTGCCAACGCACACTCGTTGGCCAACATGAGTTGCGGGATGGTGATGTTGGCCGCAGCCGCTCTCTCCAAAAGCTCTTGCGCACTGTGGAAAGGGTAGGGAACGCGCCTCGCTTCGCTATCCAGTTCGGTCTGGGAACTCTGCGCGGCAGCAAGTTCGCCCGCGGAAACAATGAAGCCACCACCGACGGAAAAGAAAATCCGCTCCAAGAGCAAAGCTCCGTCACTGGCGAATGCCGAGAAACGCATGCCGTTGGGGTGCGAAGCAACGCCGGCAACGGGGTACATTTGATCGCGATGAAAGAGCAGCTGCTTCGCCTCTTCGAAGGGAATGGTGCGGTGACCAGCCAATTCCAATGCGCCCGCGCTGCGGATCGCGGATAGTTTCGCTTCGATCTCAGCCGGGTCGATCCCTTCAGGTGTCTCCCCAGAGAGCCCAAGCAGGATGGCGCGGTCGGTACCATGGCCATGACCGGTGAGCGCCAATGAGCCATAGAGGTCGACCCGGATGGATGCGGCCTGCAAAGCCAGTCCAGTCGACTCGAGTTCCCTGGCGAAACGAAGCGCGGCGCGCATCGGTCCCATGGTGTGGGAGCTCGACGGCCCTATGCCGATCTTGAATAGTTCAAAGAGACTATGCTTCACTGCATTGGCCTGGAGGCGCCGCTCTCACTGATTGCATTCTATTCTGTACATGCGGGCTCCAGACCCGCTGCCGGACTGCGAAGCCGGCAAAGGAGTGAAAACGAATTGCCCTCTTCCTTATCGAACCGCCTCCGGTGTGATCGTGAACGCATCGGCCTGTTGTGGCTTGGACTTTTATTTTCAGCGGCCACCGGGCTGGCCCAGGCAACCTCATCCACCATCGTCCTGGACGTGGACGCGACTACGATTTCCAGAAAGATCCTTTCCGCACATGAATCGTTTCCGGTAGCTTCGCCGTCAGCGCATACCGTCGATCTTGTATACCCCAAATGGATCCCCGGAGACCATGCGCCCACCGGGCCCATTGCCGACCTGGTGAACCTGCGTTTTAGCGCCGACGGCAAGACATTACCTTGGGTTCGTGACCCGGTCGACATGTATCGCTTCCATGTTCCGGTGCCTGCGGGTACCAGTCAGCTGATAGCTGATTTCAGCCTGGTGGGGGAGTATGTGGCGGGAAACGATTTTGCCCCGGGTAACACATCGACTCCGGTCCAAGGCGATGTGAACTGGGACCAAGTGGTCCTATATCCCGTAGACACCAAGTCTGACCAAGTCACGATTGCAGCCTCGATCAAGCTTCCTGAAAGATGGTCTTACGCGACCGCGTTACCCAACCCCTCGCTGCGAGGCTCGGCAATTCATTTCGACCCGGTATCGCTCACTACGCTGATCGACTCTCCGCTGATGTGCGGATCGATCATGCGCGAGTTTGACATTACGCCGAAGGGTGTTTCGCAGCGCCATCTGCTGGACCTCTTTGAGAAATCGCCTGAAGGCCTCAATGTTCCGCCGGAGCGAATCGCCGCTTACCGCAATCTCGTATCCGAAGCCGGCGCCATGTTCCACTCCCACCACTATGCGAGTTATCACTTTCTCGTGGAAGCGCAGACCGACAGCAGCGATGGACTGGAGCATTCGCAGTCCAGCGATGACCAGATGCCCGAACTCGGCATGGTGAGCCCGTCCTTCTCAGCCGAAGCAGGTAATCTGTTGGCCCACGAGATGATCCACTCCTGGAATGGAAAATTCAGGCGCCCTGCTGGTTTGGCGACGCCTGATTACCAACAACCGATGATTGGCGACCTGCTATGGGTCTATGAGGGCCTTACCAGCTACTGGGCGGAAGTCCTAGCGACGCGCGCCGGCCTGGAAACGACGGCTCAGATGAAAGACAGGATGGCGGTTTACCAGGCAGAGATGGACGCGCGCAGTGGGCGTGGCTGGCGAAATCTCCAAGAGGTCTCGAGGTCGGCACAGTTGCTCTACTCCGCTGGAGAACAGTGGACGAACCTGCGCCGGTCCACGGACTATTACCGGGAAGGGCCCCTGCTGTGGTTACAAGTGGATAGCCTGCTAAGGGAAAAAAGCCACGGGGCGCGCAGCCTGGACACCTTTGCCGCCGAATTCTTCGGACCACCCGATGGGGTGGTAGCAGTGAAGCCATACACCTACGAGGAATTGGTCGCCGCCTTGAATCGCGTGGTCGCCCTTGATTGGAACGGTCTGCTTCAGGGCAATCTGTTGGCCACGCGGCCTACCCCCGTTTCACCGGGTCTGGAAGCGGCTGGATGGACCGTCGTGTATAACGACGAGCCCAACGGCGCCGCCGTCGATACGGAGACCGTATCCCAGCAGGCTGACTTGTCCACCTCGATCGGCCTGGTCATCGATCAGGATGGCACCATCATCGACATCGTTCCCGATTCGGCCGCCGGCCGCGCCGGCCTAGCTCCGGCAATGAAATTGATGGGGGTAAACCATCGTGTCTACTCAGCAGACTTACTCCGGCAGGCGATTGTGAATGCGGAAACAACCCAGCAGCCCATCGATCTTCTCACTTTGACGGGTGGTTACTACGCCGATTACTCCGTGGATTACCACCAGGGTCTGCGCTCGCCGCATCTCGCCCGCATTGCGGGAAAACCGGATCTGCTGACGTCCATCCTGCAACCGCGCCGAATCGAGTAAGCATGGGTTTGGATGCTAGAATTCGTTGATCCTTCTGCTGGCTGGATCGAGGAAAAAGAGGCATGGTTGATTCACCACGCGGTTCACGGGCTTCACGGCGCAAGACACCAACCATTTACGATGTAGCCCGCGAAGCACGCGTTTCCGTCTTCACGGTTTCTGCGGTCATCAACAATAAGAGTCATGTTGGCGCACCGCTCAAAAAGCGCGTGGATGCCGCCATCCTCAAGCTCAATTACCGGCCCAATTCGCTAGCCCAAAGCCTGGCCAATGAACGGACACGTACGCTCGGTGTGATCGTTCCCGACATCTCCAACCCCTTTTTCCCTATGCTGGTTCGCGGGGCCGAGGACACGGCGCAAAAGCGCGGTTACAGTATCTTGCTTTGTAACAGCGACGGGCTTCTGGAGAAGGAAGAGCTTTACCTGGACCTGCTTGTGGCGAAGCGGGTGGACGGCATTCTGCTTACCAAATCACCGGGCGACCTGAGCCCGCAGACCACCAGTCTGCTTTCCAGTATGAATGTCCCTACCGTATTGATGATGCGTACCTACGCCGGGCTGACAGGCGACGCGGTGATTACCGACGATCTTCAGGGGAGCTTTGAAGCGGTCTCGCACCTGGCCAGGATAGGACATCAAACCATCGCCATGGTGGGCGGCCCGCTCAGCGTAAGCAACGGCAGAATGCGGCTTCAGGGGTTCAAGAAGGCGCTCAAAGCCAGCGGGCTGCGCTTCAACCCGAAGCTGGTGTACGAGGGCGACTACCGTATCGACTCCGGCCACCGGGCCGGTCTGTCGCTGTTACCGCATCGTCCTGACGCTGTATTTGTGGCAAATTTCCTGATGACTGTTGGCTTCCTGCAGGCAGCCCAGGAGATGGGCATGCGATGTCCAGAGGATTTCGGACTCGTCACCCTGGATGATTATCCCTGGCTCCGCTTGTTCGATCCGCCTCTTACGGCCATGGAACTGCCAAAGTATGAAGTTGGCTGCCTCGCAACCGAGCTCCTTCTCGACCGCATCGAGGGCAAGAGCACTCCCGCCGTGATTCATCGGATTGCTCCACATCTCTGTGTGCGGGAGTCATGCGGCTTTGGATTGCGGAATGGTTCGTCCAGTGTGAATGCCGCTCCGGGTCTTCCGGCGCTGGTTAGCAGGACTCGCCGCAAATCACATTGAGAGCCGGGCTCACAAGCTGAAGTGATCCGTCCCAAAAGACGTACCTCAGGGGCTAAAGCCCGACGTTTTCTCGATTGTTTACGGCCCGACTAAAGTCGTGCCCTGATACAAAACATGAGATTTTCCGCAACCTATAAAGCCGTGCCCTTCGTTTGCAGGCTTGTCCATGGTGTCCGGCGGAGGAGTTGTCGGTTTCAAAACGCCTCAGCCGTGGACCAACGGCAGTCGGGGATCGGGTTGCTTCCAGGTGGAGCGAAGCCACACATGCTCAGGGTCTTCTGTCACCGTCATGGAGCGTGAGGTGCCAGCCAGAAAGTTGAGGTAATAGATGTCGTAGCCGGGGCCGGCAACTACCGGGTGGTAGCCATCCCTGACCAGCACAACGTCGCCGTCGTGGACTTTTACCAGCGCTTCCCGCGATCGATCGGAACGATAAAGGTTCTGTACAGCAAACCCGCGCCCATCCCTCATCCGGTAGTAGTAAATCTCGTCCAGATCCACTTCCACTGGCGGTTGATCCACGTCATGTTTGTGGGGCGGATAGCTGGACCAGTTGCCACCCGGGGTGTAAACCTCGAAGACCACCAGCTTGTCGGCCGCGAAGGCGGAGGGTATCACTTCAACAATCTGGCGCGAGGAGTTCTCGCCCCCACGCAAGCCGGTCGCCACGTCTTTTGGGGTCACCAGCCGCGGCTCGAAGCTGGCTTTGGATGGCACGCGACACTGTGCGATTTCGCAAGAGGTTTCCGCCTTCACCGTGACGCGGCTCCCAACTGGCAGGTAGAGCGAATAAGGCAGGCCGTCGAATACATTCCGCCTGGCCCCGACGGATTGTGCTCCGGCTCCCCAGTCTGCGACGGAGCGGCCGCCTAACCAAACCAGGACCATTTCCTCGTCCGCGGTGCGCAGCTCCAACGACTGGCCCGGCAGCAAGCGAGTGACCACGAAACTCATCCACTCCCATCCCGCTTCCTCGCGGGTGAAACCAACCATTTCTCCAGCCTGATCAGCCGGCAGATTGCGCGCGCGAACAACGCTGTCCTGTTGCATTCTGGTGCTCCTGCTTGACCCTAACCGCTTAGGAAATAGTATAAGCACCGGGGGGCTTCCCGCCACGGCCCGGCTAACTTTCTTTCGCGCTTCCCGTGGCGTGCCTATGGGCGTCATGGGCTGCGGAATAATCTCCATAAGGGCTTAGTCATTCCGCCGCGGCCTTAGGGAATGGTTTAGATTAAACTCTCGACTCCTACTTCATGCCCACAGTTCACCTGCCTAAGAAGTTTGGCCTGCTCAACGCTATCTCCATCAACATGTCCAACATGGTGGGCACGGGACCATTTATTACGGTTCCGGCGATTCTGGCCACCATGGGAGGCCCGCAAGCGCTGATTTGCTGGTTCGTGGGGGCGGTCATCGCCATTGCGGATGGGCTGGTGTTTGCCGAGTTGGGCACTACCTTTCCCAGCTCCGGGGGGTCGTATAACTATCTGCGCGAGTGCTTCGGGCGGCAGGGCTTAGGGCGGCTGATGGCCTGGCTGTTCGTCTGGCAGTTCCTTTTCAGCGGTACCATGGAGATCGCCACCGGCACGGTCGGCATGGCACTGTACACGGGTTACGTATTCAAAGGACTGGTCGGGCGGCCGTGGGCTCTGCGATTGCTCGCCGCAGCTTTTGCCCTGGCTGCCATGATGCTGCTCTATCGCAAGATTCGTGACATTGCCCGCATCATGCTGGTGCTTTGGAGCGGCCTCTTGTTGACCAGCCTCTGGGTTGCCGTGGAAGGCATGATGCATTTGCACACACGGCTGCTTTTCGACTTCCCGCCGAACGCCTTTCACTTGAATATCGCGTTTCTGCTGGGCCTGGGCAACGGGACGATGCTGGTGATGTTCAACTTCCTCGGCTACTACAACATCTGCCACCTGGGAGACGAAGTGCGAGACCCGGAGCGGGTGATTCCCCGGGCCATCATCGGATCGATCGTTCTCGTCCTGCTTCTGGACCTGGCAATTTCCGTCGCCTTCACGGGGGTATTGCCGTGGAGGGAGATGATCCAGCCCGGCACCGTGATTTATGACGCTGTCGGCTCGGTCTTCATGGAACGGGTAGCCGGTTTTTGGGCTGGGCAGTGGTTGACCGTCATGGTCTTGGTTACAGCCTTTGCATCGGTCTATTCCCTGATGCTGGGCTATTCGCGCATTCCCTTCGCGGCTGCGCTTGATGGCACATTTTTCCGCTTCTTCGCCAAGACCCACCCCAGCAAAGACTTTCCTCATCGGTCTTTGCTGCTGGTCGGTATCCTGTCGGCCATCGCCAGCTTGTTCGACCTGGTGCAGATCATCACCGCGCTGATCCTGGCCCGGATTTTGATCATGTTCGTGGGCCAGATCATCGGCCTGCTGCTGCTGAGAAAGCGCCACCCGGAAACGCCGCGTCCCTTTCGCATGTGGCTTTATCCGTTGCCGGCACTGTTTGCCATGGCCTGCTGGCTCTATATCTTCCTGGTGCAGGCCTTTGAGCCCGGCGGCTGGAAGTACATGGTTTACGTGTTATTGGTCATTGTTAGCGGGGTAGGCGTCTTCCTGCTTCTGGCCCGCCAGCAACGGTATTGGCCATTTGGCGTGTCCGGCACATCCGTGTCGTCCCCCGGGCGCTAAACTTGATAACCCTTCCAGGTACGCGTGAGCCCTTAAGGTCGTATTTTCTACCGCGTCGCAGCGTGACAATATCGTCACCAATATGCGAGTCAACATTCGAGCCCGTCTGCCCCACCAGCAAGCCAGCGATTTTCGCACGCTCCCCGTCGCTGTGACCATCGAAAATTCACGCGGCATTAAAGCGAACTATCAGCATGCGACTACCGCCGCGGAATTGCTCCACTTGCTGGACAAGCGGACGGACCTCAATGCCGCCGTCCTGGACCGGTTCCGGGAAGAGCTGAAGTTCACCCATGCCGCCAAGCTGAGCGACATCGAGATGAGCGAAGAGGTTCTCGAGCAGATAGGCTTCTTTGTTTAAGAGCACAGGGTCAACTGAGTGAAGTTGCTCTGATTGTGCACTTGCTTTAGTTGCCAGGGTTCTCCATCTTCTCGCCGCCAAGGTCAGTCCTTGGCGGCGAGAGTCGTTTAACAGCAGTTCCACAGTCGCTGGGCGTGACCATGATTGCGAGGAGTAGTTTTCTTTAGCCGAATACCACGTGAGCCTCATTCGCTTCGGCCTACTCCTACTGCGAACTGCTCAGTGGCAGTCTTCGGTTGCTATATCCTTCCTCAGGGGTAGCACTGAGATGACCAGCACAATCACCGCACGGCGGCTCTTGCGTGGAAACGAGATCGTAGAGTATCCGCGGGTCACCGTGAATGACGGGCATATCACTTCCATCGAGAGCGGCAAAGACGCCAAGAGCGACGATTCCGTCTATGGCTTTCCCGAAGCCATGCTGATCCCGTCCTATGTAAATATTCATGTGCACGGCGCAGTCGGACACGACGTGATGGAAGGCACTCCGGAGGCGCTACACGCGGTCGGGGCGTCACTCGCCAGCCACGGAGTGGCAGGTTATTACCCGACCACCGTCACGTCATCCACCCAGGAAACCTTACGTGCCCTGGACATGATCGCCAGCGTGATTGAAGCTGGACCCTCTACCGAGAGCGCTGAACCGCTAGGCATTCATCTCGAAGGGCCGTTTCTTTCTGTAGCCAAGCGGGGCGTCCACACAGCTGCCTTGTTGGTGCAGCCCTCGATAGCGCTATTTGATCGTTTCTGGCAAGCAGCTCGCGGCCATATTCGCATCATGACCATCGCGCCGGAACTGCCCAGTGCCCTGGAGTTGATCCGGCACGCGAGCGCCTTAGGCGTGGTGTGCAGCCTGGGCCATAGCAACGGCACCGTGGGAGAGGGCGAGGCGGGTTTCCTGGCCGGCGCGCGGAGCGCCACGCACACCTTCAATGCCATGCGCAGCCTGGACCATCGCGACCCTGGTATTGCCGCGTATGTTCTCGATAACGATGCGCTTTTTGCGGAGCTCATTTGTGATGGCATTCACGTTGACCCGGTTATGGTCCGCTTGTTTTACAAGGCCAAGGGGGCCGAAAAGGCGGTACTGATCACTGATGGCATGAGCGCCACCGGCATGCCCGACGGAAGATACAAACTTGGTGATCTAGATGTGGATGTTTCCCATGGGCGCTGCACTTCAGCCGGATCGCCGGGCGTCCTGGCGGGCAGCGTCCTGGCCATGGATCAGGCGGTGCGTAACTTCTCCGTGTTTACCGGCGCCAGCCTGGCGGTCAGCGCGAGAATGGCGGGGAGCAATCCGGCTGCGCTCATGGGGCTTGACCGGCATTGGGGTTTGCTTGAAGAAGGACGGGAGGCTAATCTCGTGGCTCTGTCGCCAGATGGTCGAATCCTGCAGTCTTTCCGTGGCGGACGGCCGATCTTGTCAACTCAAGGCTGAGGGGTACCGCTTTCCCATCCCAGCGCGTCCGCTACCTGGCTAGCCAGGCGCAATGGATCAAAAGGTTTTAGCAGAATGCCAGCTACGGGAAGGTGAGAAAGAGAGCCGTTTTGAACGGCTTGCACCTTTGCCGTGAGAAGAACTATGGGGATGTGGCTGGTGGCGCGTACCGTCCGAAGCTTAGCCAGCATGGCGGGGCCATCCATCGCCGGCATCACCACGTCGAGCAAGATGGCGTCCGGCTGGTGCTGCTTAGCGCTTTCAATCGCCTGCGCGCCACAGTATGCCTCGACCACATCCCAGCCGGTCATCGATCGCAGGCTGCAGGCCGCGGCGTGGCGTGCTTCATCATCGTCATCCACAACCAGAATGCGCCGTTTCACAGTCACTCTCCGGATACGTGGGGCCTTCACAAGGTAACCCAATAGCCCGAAAGAGGAGCTTCCACTTTTAGGCAATTGCTACCGAGAGGTCAACAGGAGGCCGAAACGAAGTGGAGAGTGACCCAGCACGAGCCGTCCTGAGTCACTTCCAGAGCGGTTCCAACGATTCATCTGCCCATTCCGGGGCCAGCGAAGTGGGTCTTGTGGGCGCTGGATGACCCGGACGCCGACGAGGCCATCTTCAGTGGCTTAACGCCTCCATCCTCATCATCGTCCTCTTCGTCCTCGTCGTCGTCGTCCTCATCTTCGTCTTCATCGTCGTAGTCTTCGTCTAAATCGTCTTCATCTTCTTCATCTTCCTCGTCTTCCTCATCCAGATCCTCGATATCGTCGTCGTCATCTTCTTCCTCATCCAGATCGTCCAGGGATTTGAGGAGCTGAAGTGGCGGAAGCTGGACCGGTTCGTCCCCTAGAGCCGCGTTGAATGTTTCTGGTCCATCCAGCATTTGCATGGCAAGGTAGCTGGGATAGCCTTCTACGTGGGGGGGCGGTATAAGGGGCATTCGCACGATTTCTCTTCTCCTATGCCTTCGAATGTACATGGCGCAAGCCTGCGCCGAGTTATGGACGCTTGGATGCCGCCGGAAGACTGGCGGGGTTACGAGAGCGACAAGAATTTCCTGGGTTGGGAGACGCCTCCTTCAGGCTTGGGCATGTGGTAGTTTTCTTAACATCAGTCCGGTGTATTTGGCTAGTGCGCAACCAGCCTCCGGAGCTATTTCGAAAGGCATCCCATGGCCGAAACAATTCCAGCCACTGCTTTGCTGCTGATCGACGATTCCCGGCAGGAAGAGATCAACGTGACGCATTCGCCATTCACCATTGGGCGCCTGCAGGACCGCGACCTGGTACTGGCGCATGCTTTTATCTCCCGGGACCATGCTGCAATTCTCTATGAGAAGGGCCAGTTCCACGTGATCGACAAAGGCAGCCGGCACGGCACCTTTCTCAACGCACAGCCGCTGGTCGACCGCCAGACGCTGAAACCGGGGGACGAGATCCGCCTGGGTTCGCTGAACGGCCCTTCGTTGCGCTTTGGTCCGGCAAGAGAAAGCACCTCGACCATTCATAAACTTTTGGACGAGCTGCACGCGATTTCGGCACCTACCTCGGATCTCGAGAAGCTGAGCTGGTTCCTGGCTGCGGCGCAACGATTGAATACCTTGGGGGCGGTCAATGAGATTCTGGCCACGCTGGTGGAAGCGACCCTGGAGCTGACCCAGGTGGAACGAGGGTACGTGTTCCTGCGAGATGAGAAGGGCAAGCTTACCCTTGCTGCGGGACGCAGCCTCAAGGGTGATCGTCTGGAAGACGACTCCACCATCTCCCACAGCGCGATCGCCCAAGCATGCAAGGCCTCCAAGTTCATTGTCACCGATACTTTGTCGGCCGAAGCCAATTCGCGCACCGAGAGCATGGTGCAGCAGAGTATTCGCATGGTTTATTGCATCCCGCTGCGCAAGCGCGCGGCGGGCGCCGATTGCCATGAGAAAGATATTCTCGGCGTGCTCTACCTGGACAGCCGGCTGCAGCCGGGCAAGTTGAGCCAGGTCGACAACGATCTTCTGGAGACAATTGCGACTGAGGCCGCCGCGCTGGTGGAAAACGCCTTTCTCGCCCAGGCCGAAGAGGCTTCACGTCGCTATCGCGAAGAACTGAACATCGCTGCCGCCATCCAGCAGGGGCTGATGGAGTTTGCCATTCCCAACCTGCCTTATGCCAAGGTGCACGCCCGCAGCGTTGCCTGCAAGGACGTCGGGGGCGACTTTTACGACGTGATTGCCACCCCGGACGCGCTGTATATTGTCATCGCCGATATCTCCGGTAAGGGGGTATCGGCCGCCATCCTCGCGTCCACGCTACAGGGCCTGCTTTACGGGCTGGTGCTGGCCGGTCAGCCGCTGGCCGACATTGCGGATGTGGCCAATCGTTACATCTGCGAGAAGAATGTACAGAAGTACGCCACCATGATCCTGGTCAAGCTCGATCCTGACGGGACCTTCGAATACGTCAACTGCGGACATGTACAGCCCCTCCTGGCCAATATCGCAGGCGTCAAGCGTCTGGAGAATGCCAACATGGTGGTGGGCTTGATTGAAGAGGCTACCTATGAATCCGAACGCTTAAAACTGAAGCCCGGCGACCGCATTGTGCTCGCTACCGATGGCGTTACCGAAGCGGAAGGCAGCGACGGCGAATTTTTTGGAGAAGATCGGCTGGAATCCGCTGTCCAAGGCGCCAACATCGAGGGCGTGCTGAGCAAGGTTGAGACCTTTATGGCGGGGACGCCACCCAACGATGACTTCACTATGCTCGAAGTCCTTTATAGCGTCTGATCGCATTTTTTGCTAATACCGTGGCCCTGCGGGGTCAACTGTGTGCTTTGAGCGCGCATTGGGCAGCCCAATAGCCGCACATGCCGTGCACCCCACCACCCGGGGGTGTGGACGATGAGCACAGGTAGACCCGTTTCATCGGAGTGGCATACTGCCGCCAAGTTGGCCGCAGAAAGAATTGCAAGCCGGAAAAAGAGCCGCCGTTGATGTCGCCTCCCACCAGGTTTGCATTCCATTCCTGCATTGCCTTGGTGCCAAACGCTGCCCGGCCGAGGATGCAGTCGCGAAAACCTGGCGCGAAGCGTTCCACTTGCGCTTCGATTGCTTCCAACGCGGATCCTGACCACCCATTGGGTACGTGGCAATAGGCCCAGGCCACGTGCTTTCCGACGGGCGCCCGGCTGGGATCAAAAAGAGTGGGTTGGGAGAGCAGCACAAAGGGCCGGTCGCTCATTGTTCCGCGGCCCGGCTCCCGCTCCGAAGCAGCAATCTCCTCGAAGGTACCGCCAAGATGGACCGTGCCAGCGCGCAGGCATTCCCTGGCTCGCCAGGGAATCGGCTGGCTCAATGCCCAATCCACTTTGAAGACGCCGGGGCCGTAGCGGTAATTTTCCAATTTGCGCCGGTAGGTTGGCTGAATTTCTTCGCCGCCAATGCTTACGAGCTGCCGGGGAGTCACATCCAGGAGTTTTAGATCTGCATCGCCCAGTTCCCGCAGCGAGAGCACAGGCGCGTTGGTGGTAACCGTGCCTCCTGCTTTCTCCAGGCAGGCTATGAGCGCGTCCGCGATAGACTGCGCTCCGGCTTGCGGAATGGGCCAGCCTACGGCGTGCGCGGTGATTCCTAACACCAGGCCAAAGGAAGCAGAGAGCGGCGACTCCAGGGGTAGAAAGGAATGCGCGGCTAAGCCTGCAAAGAGAGCGCGTGCGCGCGCTCCCTTGAAGTGACCATCGGCGATCGCACGGGCAGAGCGCAGTCCCAGCAGGCCAAAGCGAGCCATGGCGATCGGATGTCGAGGCCAGCCGATGGGCTTGAGGAGATCGAGCCGGAGGCTATCCCAACCAGCCACGAGCGGAGCGTAGAGACGACGGTAAGCCGCCGCGTCCTTCCCCAACTGGCCAGCGGTGTCGTTGAGATCCCGTTCCAAGATTACGGCCGTTCCATCGTCCATCGGGTGAGCCAGCGGTGCTGGAGGAGAAATCCATTGCAAGCCGGATTGGGCCAGCGGCAAGGTGGAGAAGAACGGCGACGTCACGGCAAGAGGATGTACCGCGGACCCCAGATCGTGTATGAACCCGGGCAAGGTGACCCCGGCCGACCGTGCTGCCCCGCCGGCGACGGAAGCGGCCTCTCGCACCTCGACGGCGAAGCCGGCCTTTGCCAGGACGATGGCGGCAGCCAAACCATTTGGACCTGCTCCGACGATTTTGGCGGTTGGAGGCATGGGATCACCCAAGTGATAGCACACAGAATGAGAAACCAATCGCCAATGGACCGAATCTCAAGCGGTATGGAATCTTTGCAGGCAGAAGCTACGACAACGTTCGCGCTGGGTGGAGACCTCACGGTCAACCGGCTTGGATATGGCGCCATGCGCATCACTGGCCCCGGCATATGGGGCGAACCGAAGGATCGCAACGAGGCACGCAAGGTGCTGCAGCGCGCGCTGGAACTTGGCGTGAACTTCATCGACACGGCGGATGCCTATGGTCCCGAAGTGAGCGAGAACATCATCGCGGAAGCCCTGTATCCCTACAAGAAGGATTTGGTGATTGCGACCAAGGGCGGGTTCACGCGCTCCGGCCCCAACAAGTGGGCGGAGGACGGGCGGCCGGAATACCTGAGGCAGTGCGTTGAAATGAGCCTGCGCCGCCTGAAGCTGGAGCGCATTGACCTTTACCAGTTGCATCGAATCGACCCTAAGGTGCCGGTGGAAGAGAGCCTCGGCGCACTCAAGGAGTTCCAGGACGCGGGGAAGATTCGGCATATCGGGTTGTCGGAGGTTTCTCCCGCGGAGATCGAACGGGCGAACAAGACGGTCAAGATTGTTAGTGTGCAGAACCAGTACAACCTGAGCGATCGCAGGCATGAGAAGGCACTCAAGTACTGTGAGCAGCACAAGTTGGCGTTTATTCCATGGTTTCCTGTGGCGGCTGGAAAGTTGGCGAAGGCTGGTGGCCCGCTGGACAAGGCAGCCAAGCAGCATCAGGCTACGGTTGCACAGCTGTCTCTGGCATGGCTCTTACATCACTCGCCTGTGATGCTTCCAATTCCGGGCACGTCTTCTGTGAAGCACCTTGAGGAGAATATGGCCGCAGCCAAAGTGCACCTTTCGGCCGAAGAGTGGAAGGCGATTGATAGCGCGGCTCAGAAGGGTTAGGGAATGCAGTCGTTGGGGCTTCGCCCCGTCTTTTTCCGCCCATGTACGCTTGGGCGAACATGGGCACCCGTCCTGTTTCTTGGTGTTTGAATTCTTTAACGATTTGAGGCTACTCGTAGCAGAGTTTGGGTGATTCGGGTTGCGGCTCGCACGGAGCCGCGAAGTGAGCCGGCTACTTTGCTGACCCCGCCGGCGCGATTGCGGTAGCTCACTGGGATTTCGCGGATGCGTAGGCCAGATTGCGCTGCGCGCATTTGCATCTCGAGGTTCCAACCGTAGGTTTCTTCCCGCATATGTAACCGGCTGAGCGCGTCTCGGGTGATCGCTCGAAATGGACCCATATCCGTGTACCTCACCCGATACAGCATGCGGAGCAGGACGCCTGCCAGCCAGCCGGCAAAGATCTGTGAGATCAGCATGCTGCCGGGCTCGCGGTTGCCGCGCATTCGAGAGCCGATTACGAAGTCATATTCTCCCGCTAAGATCGGTTCGAGCAGTTGCCCCATTTCTGCCGGGACATCACTTCCGTCGCCGTCCATAAATACCAGGATATCGGACCCGTTATCGGCAGCGGCCGCCCCCGCGGCGCACGCACGGCCATATCCAGGTTGTGGCTGATGCACTACCCTGGCGCCAGCCGCCGCCGCTTCGGCCGCGGTAGCGTCGGTGCTGCCGTTGTCCACTACGATGCATTCGCGAATCAGGTCCCAGGGCATTTCCCGAACTACGGCAGCGATGCTTTCCGCCTCGTTCAGTGCCGGAATCACTACCGAAACCCCTTGTACTCCCAAATCAGAGGCTCCAACGCAGCCCACAACTGGAGCAGGCCGGGGGCGGCTGCGGGCTCAGCAGTGCTCGCCGGAACTCCTGGTACTTTTCGCCATTCCAGATCTCACGCATGGTCTGCTGGGTGGCGTTGCCCAGGGTGAAACTATCGTAGCCGCGCATGGAGAATGGCGCGATGCAACAGGGAAGCGCCTGTCCATTGGCGGTGATGTACATCAGGCTCCAGGGACGGCGGCAGAGAGACCATGGGCTGTCGTCCTTCCGCTTCTTGATGCTGACCTGAGGCTCAGTGGCGCCCGACGCGCTGAAGAGCACGCCCAGCTCGCGGGCTACGGCTTCGGCTCGTTGCAGGACCTCTTCCTCCTGCCGGGTAGTGTGTTCAAACAATGCTTGTTCTGGCCGGGCCAGCCCTTGTCCTTCGGGCAGATAGACCATCCTCTGCAGATAGACTTCCATTACACCCAGGCGATGGGCCAGGCGGATGAAGGCCTCCAGTTGCGCCAACGTTTCCCGCAGCCCGGTAAGCCAGAGGGAGATCCGCGGTAATTTGGTCTGGCTTTCGCGCTGCATGGCGACGAAATTGCCCACGTTGGTCACGATGCGGTCGAACATGTCTTTACCGCGCACCATCTGGAAAACAGACGACTCCGCCGCATCGAGTGAGACACGCAATTCGTCCAGACCGGCGTCAATCAGCTTCTGCCCATTGGCTTTCGTCAACAACGTGCCATTGGTATTGAAGAGCACATACACTCCGCGCTCTTTCAAATACCGGATCATGCGCGGCAGCTCCTTCACCAGCATCGGCTCACCCACTCCATGCAGCACAACGCGTGCAATCTTGGGGTATTGATCGATGATGCTGGTGAACAGCTCCCACGACATGTCCGCTTCCGGCTCCAGCTCTTCAAAGGTGCGCGGGCAAGTGGTGCACAGCAGGTTGCAGCGATTGGTGGTTTCCAGGTAGAGGCAGACCGGATCCGCTTCCATGATCACGGAAAGCTGGTCTTCCGGCTTCTCAAAGTAGCGCCGCATCTTCTGCTGGTCTTCCGCCAGTTGCGGTAGTACAGAAAGACTTTCGCTCATGAGTTCCTCGCAGTGGTGGGATACATTGCAAACGGTTTGTCTTGCGCTTCCAGCAAACGGAGGCCCATGCACCACAGCGTAAGCAGGGCCGTCGTGGCATAGAGCCATTCAAACATGTAGTACATGGCTGGCCCGGGATTAGCAAGCTGCGTGGTGTAGAGGTAAAAGCAGGCAGTGGTGAAATAGAGCATGGGCACGTAAGGGATCAAGCACAAAAAAGGGAGCAGCCACAGGTAATACCACGGGTAGTGGGAGGAGAACAGCAACATGAAAACAGCCGCGATGGCGAAGGAACAGCGGATCGCTCCTAGCGAGCCGGCCTCACTTTTCAGCCACGCCCACATCGCTAACCCGAGCAGCAACAATGCGGCGAAGGCATAGAAGGCCGCGGTCGGGAGCTCCTCCCAATGCAAGCCGTGGCGGGCCAACGTAAGCAGAAAGTAGCGGCTGCCGGACTCCAGCCCTTCCTCTTTGGCATAATCGGGCAAAAACCCAAGCACCTGGCGGCCTACGCTCAGGTAGCAGGCGTACCCCGCCGCAACGACGCCGAGCAGCGCGGCCGGCATCCTCCAATCGCGCCACGCACTGCGGCGGTAGAGAGCGGGGAATAGGGCGATGGGATAGAGCTTGACCAAGGTCGCGGCGGCCAGCGCGATCCCCGTCGCCGTGGGCTTTTTGCGGACATAGAAGAGTAGTGCGAAAGCGATAAAGGGTAAGGCTGCGCCATCCACGTGACCGCTGCTGGCCACCTCCCAGAGAAGCAACGGGTGCCAGGCATAGATCAGCACTTGTTCACGGCGTATGCCGACAGCCGTCAGCAATTTCGCCAGGACCCAAATAGTGAGCGCCTCCAGCGCCACCATACCCGCTTTCATCCAGAGCACCGATGCGCCGATTCGGGTGATAAGCAGGAAGAGCATTTGCGCTCCCGGGGGATAAATCGTGTGGGCGTAGGTTCGCCGGTTGATGTTGGGATAAATATCGGGATCGCGCAGGAACGTGAGATGCGGATCGGCAGGAATGTAGCGGTAGGGATTGATGCCGGCGGCCTGCACCTTTCCATCCCACACATAGCGGAAGATGTCGGTGGAAAGAAAGGGCGGGGAAAAAAGACAAACCAGCCTGCAGCCAGCGGCACAGGCCAGGATGATTACAAATGTCCAACGGTCCGCTGGCCGGTTGAGCACCACCCAGACGGCGACCAGGTAAAGCAGCGCCTGGTACATCGCGACCAGGCCAAAGCCGATCACGAAATGATGAATCTCATTTACTCCCTGACGGCAAAGCCCCACCAGCAACAGCCCCAGCAGGGCAAGCGCGCTGTTGGTCAACCACGCTCCGCCGGCTGGATAACGCGGGCTTAAGGGGGTTTCGCAATTACTGTGGCCTGATGAAGACCGCGAGGTGTGGTTTCCGTTGGAAGAAAACCACGAAGGGGCCCGTCGCCCCGGTCTACACCAATTGCGAAACTGCCCTAGCACGCGCTGCTTCCGCTGCAAGCCATACCTTGCGTGGCCTGCAAGCT
Source organism: uncultured Acidobacteriaceae bacterium (assembly GCA_963743365.1). Lineage (GTDB taxonomy): Bacteria > Acidobacteriota > Terriglobia > Terriglobales > Acidobacteriaceae > PALSA-350. Next base: position 377,175 of record CAVUQE010000022.1, on the reverse strand, counting down.
CTGGAGGCATTTCCTGGTGTGCTTGGCATTGTAGCCAGCGGAGCTCTCGTCAGGGGCAGCCAGAAGTTCACGGCGCAGACGTTCCAAAGTGGACCCGTCATCCACGTCGTACCAGGTGGGCAACAGTTCGGCCTGGAGGCCGATTTCCCTGGCCCGCTCCAGTGTCTGCTCGAGTACCCGTTCTGTGCTCCAGTCGATGCGCTCGAAGAGTTGTCGGTGCGAATGCTTTAAACCAATCAAGTAGTAGCCACCGTCATCGGAGCCGCCCAGCACAACTCGATCTCCCGCGAGCAATAGCCGCGTCACCGCTTGCAACAGCGCCTCCTGCGGCATCGTGGGGCTGTCGGAATCAATCAGGCACACCGCGCTGAATCCACAGGCAAATAGGTCCTCGCAAGCATGGAAAAGGCGCTCTCCGAAACCCTCGCCTCGTTGCCCCAGCAGCTGGAAATCAGTGGGCAGAATGCCATCGAATGCTGCCTCGTCGCCTACCGGCGTATAGACCACGATCCCGGCGCTGTTGCCGGCTTCTGTTACCTGGAGAATGTTTTCGGTGGTGTCGCGAAGGAAGCAGATGTTGAGCTCTGAGGCCTGCTCGGGGGTTAGCGGAGGGGAAAGCCGGGTCTTCACCTTGCCTGGGCGCGGAGCCTTGGCCATCACGGCCAAGGCGCACCAGCCCTTACCAACAGCGGCTGCTTCTCCTGCTTGAAGTATCTTGTAAGGCAAAGATTCTATCCCGGTTTTCGAGCTTGGTGGCGTTGGTAAACTTCCTGCGGCTTTCTTTACGGAAACCCGCATACTTCGCATTGGGCGGTTCAATCCGGGTCCGCTTCAGCAGCTTCGGTCGCAGACCGCGTACTGATACCAGTTGTCCTGCCACAGGCTGACCGTGCCCCAGGGCTGGGAGGCGATCAGGGACTGGAATTCCTTCTGGTTCAGCACTGCTGCCCGCCAGGGTTCGTGGAACCGGGTGCTCCAGTCTCCCATCATGCGAGCGAACAACCACATGCAGGAGAGCGGGAGCATGGCGCGCAAGGCAGACGTGGGCTCGGCGATGAAACAACGGCCACCCGGCCGCAGCGCCGAAAATATCTCCTGCAGGGCCTGCCGGCGATCCCCCACCACCATCAAAAGCCGGGAGGCAATAATCGCGTCCACCGGCGCGAGCGATTCCGAGAGGGCAAGAACGTTCGCTTTGATGAAATGGCAGTTCTTCAGCTGGCGAATGTCGGCCCGGTCTTTCGCGCGGGAGAGCAAACGCTCGGAGAGGTCCACACCGGTAATCTTAATGTCCGGGTAACGTTGCGCGAGGCTGCAAGCGTAGAAGCCGGGACCACAGGCTATTTCCAGGAGATGGGTTTCGGGGCCGGGACGGGCGCCAGGCCAAAGTGCGTGGGAGATTGCTGCAGTGTGATCACGAAACAGGTGCTCACGACAGAATGCGTAGAACCATGAACATCGTTCGAAAAGGCTTTCCGAGTCTCCCCGGAGTGGGCTTGGATATTTCGGGCCAGTAAAGTTGGCTCCCGCGTTCTCAATTCCCATCGTGTGAGTCCGGTTCCCTACAGCATTTTTACTTCTGCTGCGTACGAAGCAACTGATCCCGTTCGCGGCTTTTCCTCAAGAAAAGCCGCACCTCGCTACACTACCCTGCACAGCGTAGAAGTGAAAATGCTCTATACGACTGTTTCGAATGATACCCTGAGCCTGCTCCGGGGGCTGTTCAAAAGCGAGTTCTCTCGTTTGATGCGATAGAAGCCGTTTAGTTACTTCTGCAGATACCAGGGGATGTTCAGCACCACAATTCCCTGGTTGCCCTTGACCAGCAGCAGGAGCTTCAGCAATTGCGCCCGCTGGTTGTGGAGCAGATTTTCCCACCAGTGCCTGACCACCAACTCCGGCACCAGCACCGCAATCGTGCGGCCCTGATGCTCCCGTTCCATCTTCAGGACATGGTCCACCAGCGGAAGGATGACGAAGCGATAGGGGGACTGCAAGGTGATAAGTTCGGGCACTGGCAATCCGGCAGCCTGAACCGGGATGACCACGTTGTGCTGCCATTCATTGTCGAGCGCCTCGTCGTGTTCTCCGCAGTCTACGTGAACCGCCTGCACGTCGCGGGAGAGTCCCAGCGCAAAGCGCATGCCCTTTTCGGTAATCCGGCTCCATTGGTCGAGAGGCACAATCACGAAGGGGGGAGCGAGGCCGGCCAGATCCAGTGGACAATCCCCAGCGGTCTGTGCCGCCACCCGGTCATAGTGATGCTTGACCATACTCATGACCAGAATCAGCAGCGGAATCAGCAGCGCGGTCACCCACGCGCCGGCCACAAACTTGGCCACCAACACCACCAGCAAGGTCACACCGGTCGCCGTGGCTCCCACCCCGTTCACCAGCATCTTCCATTGCCAGCCTGGGCCGCCCGAGCGCTTCCAGTGCATCACCATCCCAGCCTGGGAAAGGGTAAACGCCAGGAATGCCCCTATGGCGTAGAGAGGAATGAGACGGTCGGTCACACCGCGAAAGAGAATCAGCAAGGCGGCGGTGAGAAAGACCAACCAGTAGACTCCGGCAGAGTAGAGCAACCGCCGTCCGCGCAGGGCGAAGAGATGGGGCAGAAAGTCGTCGTGGGCCACCGAGCGTGTGAGACGAGGAAAATCCGCAAAGGCGGTATTCGCGGAAAGTGACAGCACAAGCAGGATGGAAGCGATGGTGACGTAGTAGAAGATCCCCCGGCCCGCAACTGCGGTGGTTAGTTGCGACAGTACGCTTTGATATCCCGATCCTTCGGGATCGGTGGCGCCGATGCCATAGGCCTTGCACATAAACGCAATGCCAAGCAGCAGCACGATGAGTAACGCGATAATGACGGTCAGGGTGCGCTTGGCATTGACAGTTGTCGGCTCGCGAAAAGCCATCACTCCATTGCTCACTGCTTCTACCCCGGTCATGGCTGTGCAGCCACTGGCAAAGACCTTGGCCAAAAGCCAAAGCGTCAATGTGGCCGTCACGGGAGGCAACTTGGGCACGGGCATCACAGGGACTGGATGACCGCCCGTCACCACCACATGGAAGATGCCGAGAAGAATGACGATCAGCAGGCAGCCGACAAAAAGATAGGTAGGAATCAGAAAGACTACGCCGGTGTCGCGCACACCGCGCATGTTCACCACGGTGAGCAGGAAAAGAATGAGCAGGCAGAGGCCGAGCGTATGCGGTTGCAATTCAGGCAGGGCAGAGACCAGCGCACCTACACCCGCGGAGATGCCAACCGCCGCCGTCAGTACGTAGTCGATCATCAACGCAGCGGCGGCCAGCAAGCCGGCGTTTTCCCCCAGGTTCGAAGATGCAACCGTGTAGGATCCCCCGCCGTGGGGATAAGCCTCGATGGTTTGACGGTAGGAGAAATAAACGATGATCAGCAGCATGACGATGGCCGCGATCACGGGGACAATGTAATGGAGTCCAAGCAGACCCAACGGGATCAGCAGCGTGAGAGCCGCTTCCGGACCGTATGCAGCAGAGCTCAGGGCATCCAGTCCGAAAATGGGGATGCCGGCAGACGGTCCGATCTGTTCCCCTTGCTCTTCCCAGTTGGCCAGAGGACGCCCCAGCAAGATGTCGAGAATCGGCATGGGTTCTATTGTGCCCCAGTCATTGCGGCAGATATGTGAACGGCCCAACCGGTGAGAGCTACTTGTGGGCGGGAGGGTTGGTTCGGAAATGATTGGCCAGTTCGAACTCATCGCGCAGTTCGGGCGTCTTGAGGTTTTCGCGCAGGTGCGCGAGCCGCTGCTCCAAGGCCAATAGAGCCTCGGCGACCGCTTCTGTGTTCGTATGGGCAACGTCCCGCCACATGGAATAGGGGCTGGCTCCCAGACGAGTCATCTCGCGCAGGGCCCGCCCACCGATGGCGCGCAGATCCGGAGCGTCGCCAAAACGTTCCTCGAGCATGGCGCTCAGGGCAGTAGAGAGAAACTGGGGCAGATGGCTCACCCAGGCACAGATTTCGTCATGCCGCCGGGCCTGGATGTCCATGGTGCGGCAGCCGAAGCGCTTCACCCAGCTGCGCCATTCCTCGGCTAAGGGATGGCTGGGAAATTCGGTAAAGAGCCAGACGGCATGGGAGAAAAGCTCCGCGTCCGCGTGCGCAGCGCCGCTTACTTCTTTGCCGGCCATGGGGTGACCGGGGAGAAATCCGGCTTGGCCCGGGGCACCGAAGAGCGGCCGCGCGCGTTCGGCAATGGCCACCTTCACGCTACCCACGTCGGTTACCAGTTGATGAGGTTGGAGCAGTGGGGCGAGCTTCTCAATCCAATCCAGGATGGTGAAAACCGGCCCACTCAGAAGCACCAGGTCGCTCGATGTCGCCGCGCCGATCGGATCGTCGGCGGCTACATCGATTGCTCCGCGATCCAGAGCAACCTGCAGATGGGCGGGGCTCCGGTCCCAGCCGATAATCTCGCCCGGGAACTGCGCGGTGCGCAGAGCGAGCCCGGTAGAAGCGCCGATGAGGCCCGTACCCACGATGGTGATGCGCTGGATGGTCATCGGAGCAATCTTAAGATCATTGAAGTCCCGCAGAGCCTGCCCTGAGCCCGTCGAAGGGGATGGCTGAGAGTTGCGGAGGGAAAATCCCTCCGCGACCAACCTCTACGATGACGTCGTCGTAGACCGCGTCTAGGACGCCCAGGACTCACGTCCTGGGACATTCTCAGCCGTCCCTTACGGGACTTGTCGCGCTTGTCACCTCAACCCAGCACTGCGTGCTGGGCTACACTCAGCCGTCCCCTTCGACGGGCTCAGGGCAGGCTCTACGGGACTTTTTGACTACCTGTCAGCCAGCCACCGGGATCTCTGCCCTCACGCTCCGGCCCACGACCGGGGCGATCAGGCGCAGCTTATCCATAAGCTTCTCGAACTGATCGGGAAACAATGACTGCGCTCCATCGGAGAAGGCCTTGTCCGGATTGGGATGCACTTCCATCAGCAAACCGTCACAGCCAGCAGCGACCGAGGCGAGAGCCATGGGCGGCACCTTGTCCCGTAGGCCCGTGCCATGCGAAGGATCGGCCAATATGGGCAAGTGGGAAAGCTTCTTGATGACCGGTATGGCGGAGATGTCCATGGTGTTGCGCGTGTAGGTTTCGAAGGTGCGAATGCCTCGCTCGCAAAGCATCACGTCGTAATTACCACCCGACAGGATGTACTCCGCCGAGAGCAGCAGCTCCTCAATCGTGGCGGCAATGCCGCGCTTCAGCAGGACCGGCTTGCGTACCAGCCCTAGCTCACGCAGTAAATTGAAGTTCTGCATGTTGCGCGCACCCACCTGAAAGACATCCACATAGGGGAGCATCAGGTCGATCTGGGAGATCTCCATAACCTCGCTGACAATTAACAGGCCGGTGCGGTTGCCCACTTCCTTCAGCAGCTTGAGGCCCTCAAGGCCCATTCCCTGGAAGGAATACGGAGAACTGCGCGGTTTGAAGGCCCCTCCGCGCAGAAAGGTGGCACCCGCGGACTTAACCTGCTCGGCAACGGTAAAGATTTGCTCACGCGACTCGACCGAGCAGGGGCCGGCCATGACGACGACCTCATCCCCACCCACCGCGACCCCGTTGGGAAAGCGAACGATGGTTCCTTCAGGCCTGAAACCGCGGCCAGCTAGTTTGTAAGGCGATGAGATGCGGACCACATCGGCGACGCCGGCTAGCAATTTGAAGTCGTTGTGGTCGAAATGCGATGGCGTTCCCACACCCGCCAAGACTGTCTGGATAGCTCCTGTGGTGCGGTGAACGTTGAAGCCCACCTGAACGAGACGTTCGATCACCCCCTGGATGTCTTCCTCGGTTGCTGTCTCCTGCATAGCTACTATCATGGTTGCTTTCCTGTCTCTCCGGTCGTACCTTGCGCGTTCTTGCGTTGCGATGCCAATTCATCCTTTTGCAGTGAGCGCATGACATCGATGATGCGTTCATAAATGTGGGTCAGCTCGATATCCGGGAGCGGCCCTGGATTGGCGGCGCGAACATTTTCGAAGATCACGCGCTCGCGGTTCGGCTCATAGACTGGCAACGAGGTAGTACGCTTCAACTTGCCGATCTCTTGCGCGGCTTGCGCCCGCGCACTGATCAGCTTCACGATTTGAAGATCCAACTCATCAATTTTCTTTCGCCAGCCGTCAATATCCATTCACTTCCCTTACCCTGTCTGTAGCCTTATCAACATGATACGGTGCCGCGGTTCTTAGGCCGGGGCCAGCCCGCAGAGTTCATGCCAGGCTGGCGGCGGTATGCTGTCCTTGCCTCAATCCCTGTAGAAAAGCTGCAACCCTGGCCGGCGCCGTTCCCGGATCGGATTTTTCTATCAGGGCCACAATGGCAGTGCCAATCACTGCAGCGTCCGCGAACTCGCTCACGGAGGCTACGTGTTCGGCGGTCGAAATGCCGAAACCCACGGCAATCGGCAACTGCGTGAAGTGGCGCAAGCGCTCGACCAGTCGGCTCGCATCGGCGGCCAGGTTCTGCTGCGCGCCGGTAATGCCTACCCGGGAAATGGCATAGATGAATCCCTCTGAGACGCCCGCGATCATCTTCAGCCGGTGATCGCTACTGGTCGGCGCAGCCAGAAAGATCGGCATCAGCCCGTTGTGGTGCATTTCGGTCAGATACTCTTCGGCCTCTTCCACGATCATGTCGGTGATCAATACACCGTCCACACCGCAACGGGCGGCATGGGCGCAAAACTGCTTCAGCCCAAAACGCAGGATGGGATTGAAATAGGAGAAGATGACCAGGCCGACGGAGGGTCTCAGGATGCGCAATTCCGCAGCCAAGGTGAGCACGTCCTGCAAACTGGTACCGTGGGCAAGGGCGCGCTCGCTGGCCCGCTGGATCACCGGACCATCGGCGATTGGATCGCTGAACGGCACTCCCAACTCGAGCACGTCCGCGCCCGCGTCAATCGCCGCCAAGGCAACGTCGCGCGTGGTCGCGAGATCCGGATCTCCGACCGTGAGGTAAATGACCAGACCAGGCTTTAATCCCGGCTTCCTATTGAATTCAATCGGCATGGGCCGCACCTGCCAAATGCAACTCACGCGCCATGATGCCCATATCTTTGTCGCCGCGTCCGGACAAATTCACCACTAATACGTCATCCTTCGCCAGCCTGGGCGCCCTGCGGATGGCCTCGGCGACGGCATGGGCGCTCTCCAGCGCAGGCACGATACCTTCTGTCCGGGCCAACCGCAGGGCTGCCTGCAGGGCTTCGTCATCGGAAGCGGAGACATACTCGGCCCGGCCTGAATCGTGCAGGGCAGCGTGCTCCGGCCCGACCGAAGCGTAGTCCAGCCCGGCGGAGACGGAGTGGGTCAGCGATACCTGTCCCGCGTCATCCTGCAATACGTAGGAGTAGGTGCCTTGCAGAACCCCCGGGCTTCCGCCGCTAAAGCGGGCGGCGTGACTGCCCAGCGCGTGGCCCCGGCCGCCCGCCTCCACCCCGATCAGCCGCACATTCGGCTCGTCAATGAAGTCATAAAATGCGCCGATAGCGTTGGAACCGCCTCCGACGCAGGCCAACACTGCGGAAGGCAGCTTGGATTCTTTCTCCAGGATCTGCTGCTTGATCTCCTGTCCGATCACGCGATGGAAATCGCGCACCATGGTTGGGTAAGGGTGCGCTCCGAGGACACTGCCCAGCAGATAATGCGTGGTGCGGACATTGGTGACCCAATCCCGCATGGCTTCGTTGATGGCATCCTTCAATGTGCGGGAGCCGGAACTGACCCCGCGGACCTCCGCCCCGAGCAGGCGCATGCGGTATACGTTGAGCTCCTGACGGCGCATGTCCTCCTCACCCATGTACACGACGCATTCCATTCCGAAGAGCGCACAGACGGTTGCGGTGGCTACGCCGTGCTGCCCTGCACCGGTTTCGGCAATGACGCGATGCTTGCCCATGCGGCGCGCCAATAGCCCCTGGCCAAGACAGTTGTTGATCTTGTGGGCGCCGGTGTGCAGCAGATCCTCACGTTTGAGGTAGATCTTTGCTCCGCCGAGCTGCCCGGTCAGACGCGACGCCAGGTACAGCGGGGTGGGCCGGCCCGCATAGTCCGCCAGCAGCAGATTGAGCTCGGCGTGAAAGAGAGGATCAGCCTGTGCTTCGGCATAGGCGTGCTCCAACTCCTCCAGCGCAGCCATAAGAGTCTCCGGAACGTAGCGGCCCCCGTAGGCGCCAAAACGGCCGGGAACGGTGTGGATGACAGTGCTCACGATTTCCTCTTCTCTTCCCCGAAGATTATTGCCCTCAGCGGCTAAAGCCGGACCTGTTTACCAACACCTACGTACGGGCTGAAGCCCGTACCCTTCAAAAGGGTACCTCGGGGGCTAAAGGCCTCTTCGATTCCATGCTGTCTGCGGCAGGGCTAAACCCGGGCCCTTCGTTAAGCGTACTTCTGTACCCCAGGGGCTAAAGCCCTCTTCTTCTCAACCGTTTACGGCCCGACTAAAGTCGTGCCCTGATACACGCTTGGGTTTCCGTGGCCCGTAAAGCTCGCACCCTTGGCCCATAAACGTTCCGCCGATTGAGCTCTATGGGGTCGAAAGCGGCGCCTCGACTAGTTCCGCTGCCGCCTCCTGGGCCGACCGGATAAAGGCCAGAACCCGCGCGGGATCCTTCCTGCCAGGCGCGCTCTCGACACCGCTCACTACGTCTACTCCCCAGGGTCGCAAAACCTGAATTGCCTGCTTCACATTTTCCGGGGCCAAGCCACCGGCAGCGATCAGCCGTAAATGGGGAGCAGCGTGGAGAAAGCTGCTCTGCGCCCCGAACCAGTTGAAGCTGGTGCCGGTGCCGCCCACCGCTCGCGGGCTTGAGGAGTCTACCAATACTCCGTCAACGAAATCGTTCCCGCCCAACTCACTCAGTTGGGTCTGAAACTCCTGCTCTTTATAGTGCAGCACCCGCAAAATGCCCAACCGAGCTGGAAACTGGGCAAAATGCTGCCGCAAACGAGACGGCAGCAGGGCGTCTGACGAGTGATGGAGCTGCACCCCGGTCAAACCGGCTGCAGCTACGGTCGACACAATCTCGTCGAAACCCGCGTCCACGAAAACGCCATACTTCTCCACCTGGCGAGGCAGTTTTTCTGTGATCTGGCGAACCAGCTTAGCCTCAACCTGCCTCGGGCTTGGAGCAAAAACGAATCCAACAGCGTCGGCGCCAGATTCAGCCGCAAAACGTGCATCTTCGAGACTGGTGTTGCCGCAAATCTTGATCCACATGGCAGGCTCTCACTTGCTCACTGGCGAGTGGTTCATCGCAGTCATAAGCAGGGTCTCAAGCGCCGCGCCGGGATTCTGCTGGCGCATCAGCGACTCGCCGATAAGAAAGGCATGGAAGCCCGCCGCGCGCAACCGGTTAAGATCCTCGCCGGTCTCAATCCCGCTTTCGCTCACGTGAACAGCGGCAGCGGGCAGGCGGGAAGCCAGATCGAGCGAGATCTGAAGGCGTACGGAAAATGTGCTGAGGTCGCGGTTATTGACTCCGATAGCGTCGCAGTCCAGAGTGAGAACCCGGTCCAACTCCTCCCCGGTATGCACTTCGCAGAGCACGTCCAATTCCAGCGCGTGGGCCTGCGTTGCCAGCGTACGGAGCTGCACATCATTCAAGGCGGCGGCGATGAGCAGAATGGCATCGGCCCGATGAGCGCGCGCTTCCAAAAGCTGGAATTCGTCCAGCATAAAATCCTTGCGCAGGCAGGGCAGACTACAGGATTGGGAAGCCACTTCCAGGTTGCGCAGACTACCCTGGAAAAACGGCTCGTCGGTCAGGACGGATAGGGCAGCGGCGCCCCCGTTTGCCAATCCTCTGGCCAAGGTAGCCACATCGAAGTCGGGGCGAATCAAGCCCCGCGAGGGGGACGCCTTCTTCAGCTCGGCGATTATCGCTGGCCCGCTTGCCGCCCTCTGCCGCAGCGCGCGGGCGAAGCCCCGGGGCTGGTGGGCGGCCGCAGCCTGCTCCAGAACCCGGATTGACGATGCGGCCTTCCGCTCCTCGATTCCGCGCCTGGTGCTGGCCAGGATCTTTGTAAGTTGGCTATCCATAGGCTAGTGTCAGTATATGCGCTGGGCAGACCGGCTTTTGCCTACCGCTTGTACCACCTCTGCCACCGCCAGCATCGAACGATTTGAACATGAATCATTTCCCTCCACCCTGGGCGAATTCGGTAGAAGCGGCGAGTCTAGGGCAGAGCCTGGGATCCACGCGCCGTTCCCTGCTGATGCTGGACTATGACGGCACCCTGGCGCCGTTCCAAGTGGACCGCTTTGCGGCCGCTGCGTACCCGGGGGTGGAGGAACGGCTGGCGACCTTATCCGGGCTGGCCCAGGTTCGCCTGGTGCTGATCTCGGGCCGCCCCGCATACGAGCTTCGCAACCTCTTGCCTGCAGAGACCAAGGCTGAAATTTGGGGTAGCCACGGTTGGGAGCAGCTTAAGAGCGACGGGTCCTATGAGTTGTTTGCTCTTGATCGCCGGCAGCGAGTAGCTCTGGACCAAGTGGGGCTGGAGATGACAAAACTAGGCTATTCAGAGGCACTCGAGGTCAAGCCCTCCTCTCTGGCTATCCATTGGCGTAATGTCTCACCTGCCATACAAGAGCAGATTCGCTCCTCAGTTGAATCGGTAATTAGCCGCCTCGCCCAACCGAACGGAATGCACCTGCTGCCGTTTGATGGTGGTCTGGAGCTGCGCCCGACCGACCGCACCAAGGGGACAGCAGTTGGGCAGATCCTGGCGCAAGAACCAGCCAACGTCCCGATTGCCTACCTGGGCGACGATCTCACCGATGAAGACGCCTTCGCCGCGGTTGGAAGCCGGGGTTTCTCTATCTTGGTACGCACCGATGTGCGCGCGTCATGTGCCCGGTTTTGGCTGCGGCCGCCGCAAGAGCTGCTGGAATTTCTGGACGCCTGGATCGCAGGTTCGCGAGACCAAGCCTCGGCGGTGGCCCCGGCGGTGGAGGCTGTCCCATGAAGTCTTCCCACCTGGTTCTGGTTTCCAACCGCATCCCCATCACTTTCACTACCGAGGATGGCGAACTCAAAGGCCAACCCAGCAGCGGCGGTTTGGTCAGTGCGCTGGAGCCGCTGCTCAAGGATCATGGTGGCATTTGGGTGGGTTCGGGGGGGACAGAAGACTCACCCCGCATTCGCAAGATCCTGGAAAAGGCGAGTGGGAAGAATCCCTACCAGTACGCTCCGCTCTTCCTGACGGAAGAGGAGCAAAGCAATTTTTACGAGGGTTTCTCCAACGAGATTGTGTGGCCGCTTTTCCATGATCTGCAATCGCGCTGCAACTTCGATCCGCGTTATTGGGAGTTCTACGAGCGCGTCAATCGCAAGTTCGCGCTTGCTGTGGAGGAGGCGTCGCAGCCCCGCGACTTGATCTGGATTCACGACTACCAGCTCATGCAGGTGGGTAAAATTTTGCGCTGCCGGCGTCCGGGCGCGCGGCTCGCGTTCTTTCTTCACATCCCGTTTCCCTCGCCTGACATTTTTGCCAAGCTGCCCTGGCGGAAGGAGATTCTCGAGGACCTGCTGGCGCACGACCTCCTCGGTGTGCAGACCGGGCGCGATCAGCGAAACCTGATCGCCTGCCTGCGCTGCTTCGTTCCTTCAGTCAAAATCTCGGGAAAAGGGGAGAGCCGCCTGGTGGTCAGCGAGCACGGGCGCACCCACGTCGAGGCGTTCCCGATCAGCATCGACTACCGCGGCTTTGCCGAGTTATCCGCGTCCGAGCCCGTCCTTGAACGGGTAAAGCAGATCAAAGCGAAGACGCACGGCATTCAGATCGTAGTCGGCGTCGACCGTCTGGACTACACGAAGGGCATCCCCGAGCGGATCAAGGCCTATGGCAACTTTCTACGCCGTTACCCCGAGTTCCACCGGAAGGTTGAACTGATCCAGATTGTTGTCCCGAGCCGCGAAGGCATACCTCGGTACGATCAGCTCAAGCGCGAAGTGGAGCAGCTGGTGACCCACGTGAACGGCGAATTCAGCGAGCCAGGGTGGGTACCCATCAATTTTATTTACCGGTCGGTGCCGCGCGACGAGTTAATCGCGATCTATCGGGCAGCCGATGTTGCTCTTATCACCTCACTGAAAGACGGCATGAACCTGGTGGCGAAGGAATACTGCGCGGCCAAGACGGAAGTGAACGGTGTGCTGGTTTTGAGTGAATTTGCGGGCGCGGCTCCTGAGCTTCGCATCGGCGCGATTCTGGTGAACCCCAATGATGAAGTGGGAGTTGCCGCCGCACTCAAGCAAGCTCTGGAAATGGAGCCTGCGGATCGCCGACGGCGAATGCTTCGCCTGCGTCAACAAATTCGCCAGTCCGACATTCTTGCCTGGCGCGACCGCTTTTTCCATGCTCTGGAAAAGACGGGTGCAGCGGAGAGGGGAACGAGACTGACGAAAGAAGGAGAGCCCCATTTGGCGCGAAACCATTAGCACTTCAGGGCGGGATTTTGGCGGGCTCGCTGGGACTGGGGTCGTAGCGGGCACGCCCCATACCAACGGCGTTATATGGGAACGAAAGCCATCACCTCTTTGTCGATAGCTCCTGCCTTGGCGTGGTTCTCAAGCCTGAGGATCAATGCGCTGGTCAATTCCTGGCCCTTGGCCACCAGAAGAACCCCCTGTCCATTCTTGATCTCCTGATCCAGGATCATGCCGGCTCGCAGTCTAGAAGTGGATACCTTACGCAATTGCTTGGTAAGCGCAGTAGGTTGCAGATCGAGCAGGCTGTCGACCAGGCTGGTGTCGAATTCATTCCGTCGCTCGCGCAGGTGAGCAAGAGCGGCGCCTTTGGCAGGGAACTTTTCTCGTAGCTCTTCAAATGCGACCGCTAGTTTGAGAATTTTCGCGGCAAGCAACAGTTCGGTGGCGGAGAAACCGGGAAAATCTGCTTCGGCCGCCGGGATATCGCGCTTGAGTTGTTGGCCGATGATCCACGAGACGGATTCAAGCCGGGGAATATTTTTCAGAAGCTCCATCGCCGCTTGTGGATGGGCGTCGAAACCTGCCTGTTCTTCCGGGGTAAGCTTAGAGCCTGCATAGGCCCGCAGCATCAGTTCAGATTCGAGTGTGATGCATCCCAGTTGGGAGAGGACGGCGGCCGCTTCGATAGACCATGGCGAAGGCAGGGTCGACCTTGTCAGGATGTGGCGAACGCAGTGGGCAATCCGCATCGAGCGTCCAAAGACTTCGGGACTTGCTGCACTCAAGACGTCGGTTAACACCTTGATGCTGCCCATCAGAGTCTTTTCCAGAAGCTCTCTTTCGCTGGTGATGAGCCGGTATTGCTCAATGCCAGCGGTGATCGCACTTGCAAGCACTTCCGGCTCGCAGGGCTTGGTGAGGAAGCGGAAGACATTTCCCTGGTTGATAGCCTCGATCGCAGCCCCCAAGTCAGTGTAGCCAGTCAAGAGCATGCGTACGGTGTCCGCATTGCTATTGCGGACTTTGGCGAGGAACTCCGCCCCATTCGTTACCGGCATTCTCATGTCGGAGATCACAACGGAGTAGGGTCCATTTTCTTTGATAGCAGCGAACGCGTTGGAGGCTCCGTCCGCGGTATCGACCTGAAACTCGGGGTAGAGGGCGCGTTTGTACCCTTCGAGTACGGTGGGTTCGTCGTCCACAAACAGGATTCTGTCGGCCATGATGCTCCCTGGGTCGTACGATCGACGAAACCCCGTCTGCAGCACCCGCTATGGAGGGAACGGCGTGAACACGCTTTAAGAACCGGCGCCCGGAGAAACTATCGGCGAACCCAGCGAATTCTTAAGGTGTGAGCGTCCCTTCTCGCGACACTGGGAGCAGAATCGACCGTTCGTTGCTCCGCTATCGCCGATAGGACACTTATGAGAACGCCTTCGTCGTCACGGGAGCAATCCTGTTGAACCCGCTATCCATCATTTCCGGTTCCTACGACTATCGCTTGGTGGCGCTTTCGCTAGTGATTGCCTTCCTCACGTCTTACACTGCCCTCGACCTGACCGGGCGGGTCACCGCCAACCACGGTTCTGCGCGTATGATGTGGCTCCTAGGCGGCGCCTGCGCCATGGGAGGCGGCATTTGGTGCATGCACTACACCGGAATGCTGGCCTTTCGCCTGCCTATCCCTGTCTACTATCACGTACCCACCGTCATCGTCTCATTGCTGGCAGGCATCGTGGCCTCGTTCATCGCGCTGTACGTCGTGAGCCGTCAAGGCATGACGCCGGTCCACTTGATCGCAGGCAGTTTGCTCATGGGAGCCGGCATCGCAACCATGCACTACACCGGCATGGCGGCCATGCGCATGGCCGCCATGCAATTCTATGACCCCGCGCTGTGGGTGCTGTCGATCGTTGTAGCTGTGATCGTCTCTTTCGCCGGCCTGTTAATCATCTACAACTCGGGCGGCGAAAACCGTAGCCGGCAGCGCAAACTGTGCGCTGCGTTGGCCCTGGGAATCGCTATTCCGATGGCCCATTACACGGGGATGGCGGCAGTGCACTTTGTGCCTTCGGCTATTCCGCCAGACCTCTCTCACTCGGTGGACATAACGAGCCTGGCTTACCTGGGCATCCTCGGCGCGACGCTTCTGATCTTAGGATTCGCTCTGATCACCGCGCTGGTGGACCGGCGACTCTCCAGCCAGCAGGCAACACTGGAGAGCGAGCGAAAGATGCTACGCGCGTTGATCGATAACATACCCGACTTGATGTACGTGAAAGATACCGAAAGCCGATTTGTGATTGCTAATCCCCAGGTGGCCCGAACGCTCGGGGCCAATCGGCCGGATGAGCTGATTGGAAAAACGGAGCTCGACTTTCATCAATTCGAGCGGGCCACTGCCTACTATGCATATGAGCGGAGGGTTATGGTTAGCGGTCAGCCGACGTTTAACCATGAAGAATTGCTGCCGGATGGTCACGGGAGCGAAATACCTGTGCTAACAACCATCGTTCCGCTTCGCGACAGTAGTGGCCGTATCAGTGGGATCGCCGGCGTGGGACACGATATCAGCGAACGGAAAAGGAGTGAAGAAGCGCTTGCGGCGGCGGAGAGAAAGTACCGCGGGATCTTCGACCAGGCGCTTTTTGGCATCTTTCAGCTTGATCCCGACGGCCATCTCCTAAGCGTGAACCAGGCAATGGCTCACTGCCTGATGTATGAAACACCGGAGGAGATGCTAGCCAACCTTACTGCTCCGCTGTGGGATATCGCGGTATTGCCCGGCCGGCACACAGAGTTGCTGATGGCGATGAATAAGTTTGGACACGTCAGAGCCTTCGAGCTAGAGGTTTTCCGCAAGGACCAAAGCAAGATTTGGATCTCTGCCACAGTACGAGCCATGATGAACGGGGACGTGTTTGGCGGTTTCGAAGGCATGTTCGAAGACATTACTGAGCGCCGCCTGTTACGGGACCAACTCTTGCAGGCGCAGAAACTGGAATCGGTGGGTCAACTGGCGGCGGGCATTGCGCACGAGATAAATACTCCTACGCAATACATTGGGGACAACGTCCGCTTTCTCAAGAAATCGTTTGCCAACCTGAGCAGCTTGCTCAGTATCTACGGCAGACTGTGGACAGAGACCTGTAACGACAGCGTGACCGCGACCTCAAAGCAGGAGATGCTTTCGGCATTGAAGAAAATCGATGCCGAATTCTTATTGGCAGAGATACCCAAAGCGATCGATGACAGCCTGGAAGGAGTCAAGCGGGTTTCTTCCCTGGTGAACGCAATGAAAGAGTTCTCTCACCCTGGCACCAAGGAGAAGGTACCACTGGATCTAAATCGCGCGATCCGAAGCACCATTGCGGTGGCCCAAAACGAATGGAGGTACGTTGCTGAGATGGAGACCGACCTTGACCCCAATTTGCCTCTCGTATCGTGCCTACCCGGGGAGTTCAACCAGGTGGTTCTGAACCTCATCGTGAATGCAGCTCACGCAATTGGAGACCGTAGTCAGGAAAGAAACGGCGCGAAAGGCAAGATCAGGGTGCAGACTGCCCGATGTCCGACGGGAGTCGAGATACGGGTTGGAGATACGGGCGGGGGTATTCCGCTGGAGGTGCGGGCCAAGATATTCGACCCATTCTTCACCACCAAGGAGATTGGAAAGGGCACAGGGCAAGGACTAGCCATTGCGCGGTCTGTCATTGTGGACAAGCACGACGGCAGCATTGACTTCGAAAGTGTGCTGGGGGAAGGTACTACGTTTACTATTCGTCTCCCGCACGCTTGGCAGAATATTCCGAATGAGCTGGTTTCTCCGTGAAGTGCATCCGAATTTCCTGGAGATAACTGATTCGAAAGTCTTGGTGCCGAAGAAGGGACTCGAACCCCCACACCCTTGCGAGTACATGGACCTGAACCATGCGCGTCTGCCAATTCCGCCACTCCGGCACGATACGATCCAGCGCGATTGGCTGGATAGGCAGCAACCCCTAGTGTACAAAAGCCGGCCCTGATGTCAAACGCGCGTGGGGTCAAGGGTCCAAAAGGCCCATTCATTGCCGCATGCCTTTTGTACTGGCTTTAAGCCCGTATCCTTCAGGACTAAAGATCTGCTGGACAGCTTAGCGGCTTACGGGCACTTGAACGGCAATCGCTTCCAATTGCGCCAGGTGATTCAGATCATGGCCGGCGATGGTCTCAAGGAGTTCGCGGAACGTCATCTCTCCACGCTCTGGATGCAGAAGCCGCTTGGACATCGCCTCCGCAGGCACCGAGCGCAGCAGCATTAGATTCCATTGGCGCACGCAGGAGAAAGTCATCATCGCAGCCTGTGCATCGTAGCCGGCGTAGTTCCGGGCCCATAGCTCCTGGTCGAAGGGCTGGATGACGTGATGATTTTCTGCCAGAGCCTGGCGTAGCCGGTAGCCGAAGACTATTTCGCAATCCGCGAGATGGCACAAGATTTCGAGTGGGCTCCACTTTCCCGGAGCCGGCGATTCTTCGATGCGCGCAGGACCGAGCGCAACGGAAAGTTGTTCAAGATGTCTGGCGGTAGTGGCCACCACTTTGAGAGGATCGCGGGTGCCTAGCTGTCGTGCATAAGGGTTCATCCCATTACAATAACGTTACTGGGCGCCTCTTCTCAACTTATCGCGAGGAGGTTACCAAAGAGCTGATCGGCAATGTGTCGCATTCTGGTGCAACCAGCTAGCTCGGGAACCGCCAAGATAAACACCAGCATGAATCCGAGAGAGCGATCTGCTCTCGGCTGAGGTCCGAATGACGCCCAATCCGTCCACCATCCCTGTGGAACAGGCCAAAGAGATCCGCCGTCTGTCTCACGACCTAAGCAATGCGCTGGAAATCATTGTGCAGGCTAATTACCTGCTGGGCGCGATGTCGCATGACGAATCCGCCAAACAGTGGGTCCAACTGCTCGACAACGGCGTGGTGCAAGCCGCTGACATCAACCGCAGCCTGCGCGAATATATCGTCGCTAACAGCTGAGGCTCGAGATGACAATCTCCTTGTGCAAAAGAAATGTCATCTCGACCACAGCTTCTTTGGCCAGGGAAATACTCTAGACGAGCGTGGCGTCCAGTGTTATCTCGGTATTGTTTTTGAAGAGCCGGGAGATGGGGCAGCCGGTCTTTGCATCCTGCGCCGCTTTGTCGAATGCGGCCTTGTCCGCACCCGGCACCTTGGCTGTGGTCGTCAACAGGATCTTGGTGATCGTTGGCCCGGCGTCCGTCTTGTCGAAGGTTACCGTTGCCTTGGTCTCGAGCGATTCCGGCCGGAGGTTGGCAGTGGTGAGCTGAGCGCTTAGAGCCATGGTGAAGCAGCCGGCGTGCGCCGCCGCAATCAGTTCTTCCGGGTTGGTGCCGATTCCATTCTCGAATCGTGTGCCAAACGAATACTGGCTGTCTTTCAACACCCCGCTTTGGGTCGAGATCGTGCCTTTGCCATCTTTCAGGCCGCCGTGCCACACTGCGCTTGCTGTGCGCTCCATATGAAACTCCTCTTGAGGCGAATTGGGGAGTAGGGAAACTCCAGCGAGCACCCTAACACCCCGTCTCATTGTATTGATGTCTGCAGCGCCTTCCAGGGAGCCGGGCCGCGGAATTCTTGAGAATAAAATTGTCCTAGCCGTTGGGACCCTGCCGGGCCAGCGGCAACGACACCATGCGCGCCTGCTCCGTCTGGCTGGCCACGTCATGCATCACCAGCCGCCCTTCGAGCAGATAGTACCCCTGCTGGTCGCGGCCGCGGGCGGACCCGCGCACGATTGTTCCATCAAAGGAGAACCAAACGCCGTGAACCTGGCGGGTGGTGAATGCCAGTCGCTGCCCCGCCAGGCGGCTGGTGGCAAAAAAGAAGGTAAGCGGCGTACCCTCGTCACTCTCGCGGTCACCCATCCTGGTGATGAAGCCGCTGAGCCGGTCGGGCTGCAACTCTACATCAATGGAGCCCCCGGAACCCAACGCGTAGGTTCCTGAGGCCTCCAGCGGGAGGAGAGTCCGGCCGCTGGACCTGGTGCTCATGTCGAGATCATCGTCGACCTGGTTGTAGCCGCGCCGATGCAGCACAGGATCCTGTGTTTGGGTCTGTGCCCACAGCGGCGCCAGCGCGAGCAGCACAAGAGCGAGCCCGGCCACATTGACTGGACGTACATGCCAACGCAAAATTTGCACAATTCCCTCTACTGGGCCGATTGCCCGCTCATACTCTGCTTCCGGGCAGCCTCAAACTCGTCTCCCGGCTTCCAGGTCACGGGCGCCGCCGACAAAGCCTGCCACCCTAATAGGAACCCGAACTGGGCCAGTTTGGCATCGGCGCGGAAATCCATATCGGGCCGATATTCGTCCGTAGGGCGGTGGTACCGCTGGTCGTCGTAGTCTTTCTTCTGCTGCTTTCCCCATTCCGCCGTATGGCCGGCAAACAAGGTACCTTCGTCGACGGAGAAAGCCGGGACGCCGAAGCGAGCAAAGCTGAAGTGATCGGAGCGATAGTAGATGCCCGCCATCGGGGCATTGTCAGGCTGGATCTGAAGACCGAGGGCGGCCGCCGTCTTCTCTACCACCGGATAGAAGCTCGTGCGCTCCGACCCATTCGCCACCACCGAGGTGGGCACGCCAATGGGCAGCAACTCATCGAAGTTGAGGTCCAGGGTGAAGTCACGAATAGGCTCCGGAGGATGCATGCCCAGGTATTTTGACCCCAGGAGATTCTGCTCTTCCGCGGTAACGGACGCAAAGTAAACGTTGCGGGGCGGAGGAGTTTTCGCTGAAGCATACGCTCGCGCCATCTCCAGGATGATCGCGCAGCCCGTTGCATTGTCGACTGCTCCATTGAAGATCTGGTCCCCGACCGCAGTGGGATCGATGCCCAGGTGGTCGTAATGAGCCGTGTAAAGGACATTGCCGCCTGGTCTTGAGTCGGCTCCCGGCACCATGGCGATCACGTTGTCGGATTCGTAGTTCCTCACCCGGCTGGTGATGTGCGCATGGAGACGGATAGGCAGCTCCACCGCCTTGAATCCACGCTTGCCAGCCGCGACAATCATCTGATCGGCGTCCATGCCAACCGCTGCAAAGAGCTTGTGGGCAACGTCGATCTGAATCCAGCTGGCGGCGCGAAGAGTGGAAAGCGGATCGCCTCGGAGGTAGGACACCTCGGTCGCTTCCGAGTTAAGTAAGACCTCCCACCCATAGCTTGCCAGGTCAGTGCGATGGATGATCAGGACACCCAACGCGCCCCTGCGGGCCGCTTCTTCGAACTTATAAGTCCATCGGCCGTAGTAGGTGAGGGCTTTACCGTTGAAAAAATGATCGTCATTCGATGGCGGCTGGTTGACGATGATGACCAGGATTTTTCCTTTGACGTCGACGCCCGCGTAATCATTCCACTGATACTCCGGCGCATCGATGCCGTAGCCCACGAAGACGATGGGCGCGTCTATGTCGACATTCGTCGCACCGGTCTGGTCCTTGGTCAAGTAGTCTTCGCCGTACTTGAGATGGATAGGCGCGCCACTGGCTGGTACCAAGGTGAAGTTGGTTTTATCGACCTCAGTGTGCACGGCCATGAGGGGGACCTTCTGAAAATAGGTTCCATTCTCGCCCGCGGGCCGGGCGCCGGCCAGAGCGAACTGGGTGGCAATGTATTCTGCCGCCAGTTGGCCCCCGCGCGTACCTGGGCCGCGTCCTTCCAGCAGATCGCTGGCCAGAAAGCGGACGTGAGCACGGATCTTCTCCGGATCGATGCTGGCAGCAGCCTGGCGCGCAGCGGCTGGGACGCCGGCGATTGCCGGCAGCTCGGGCATCGCCGGCTCCTGGGCCTGCAGAGTAAGCCCGAGCAGAGCCGTAAGCGATAGCATAGGGCAAAGGAATTTCTTCATCTCACCTCACGAATTACAAGCTACGGGGCATGATCTGCAGCCGCTGGAGGATCTTGCGCGCCAGCCCCGTCAGCGGCATGCTGCTTAGCTCCGAACTCTTTGCCCATTGGCGAGGATATCGCTGGGCCGGCCAGCGATTCCTGGCCTCGCGCTCGGAAAAGCGCAGCACGCGAACATGGTAGTTGGTCACGGTGATGGCATGGCGCAACGCGATCTCAACCCGCTGGTGGTCGTCTGGCTGGATCTCCACTTCCGGGAGTTCCCACATGCCCGGCATCAGCGAGGCCGACAAGGAACGCCGCTGGAGCAGCACCTGCGTGATATCAGCACGGTCGCGGCGCAGTAGAGCGTAAGCAATCTCCTGGCTGCGCATCTTTTTCGGCGGCGGCGCTTGGTGCTCACCGCGCGTGGCGCAGAATGGCTGCACGGGGCATTGCAGGCACAACGGACGTTGGGGCAGGCAAACGGTTGCTCCCAGCTCCATCATTGACTGGTTGAAGTCTCCAGGGCGCTCGGGATCGACCAGGCTGGCAGCACGATCGCGAAGCCATTTGGCCTGGGCAGCGGGTGCCGCCGGTTTTTCGGTCTCGGAAAAGACACGCAGCAGCACGCGCTCGACATTTCCGTCGACCACGGCAACCCGCTCGCCAAAGGCAATGCTGGCGATGGCCGAGGAGGTGTACTCTCCTATGCCGGGCAGCTTTTTCAGCTCCACGGCGGTGGTGGGCAAAGCGCCGTTATGTTCCTGAACAACCACCTGCGCCGCGCGATGCATCATCTTTGCGCGACGGTAGTACCCCAGACCGCTCCATGCTGCAAGCACCGCTGGTTCCTCGGCCAAGGCAAGGGCGGCAACGGTCGGAAACAAGGCTAAAAAGCGGGAGTAGTAGTCGAGGACAGCAGTCACCCTGGTCTGCTGCAGCATGATCTCGGAGACCCAGATTCCGTAGGGGTCAGCAGTGCGGCGCCAAGGGAGATCTCGGGCATGGGAATCGAACCAGGCTAATAGCTCTCGCTGAAACTTCCGGATCGCTGCCGGACGAGGACCCACCATGGGTTCGAATGTATCAGAGCGATGGATGCTCGGAATGTGCGATGAGAATCCAGCCCTTGGGGACCTGTTGCCAAACACTGATGGCAGTGAAGGTCTGGAGCCCGGTGGCCGAGGAGACTTGCAAGGTATAGCCGAGTGTCATGTCCACACCGTTGGGCTTGACGACCATGTTGGTGATGGTGAAATCAGCCAGATTCAACCCTTGCAGGTAGGGCACGACCTGATCTTTGCTGAGAATCTTGCCCCCAACTTGATACATGACATTCTCGGCAAGCATTCCCGGGAGCTGCTGCCAGTTCTTTGCTTTCACCGCGGACCAGAAGAGCCGTTCAAACTGCTCCGCGCTGGTCGTGCTCTGGAGAGTAGGTGGTTTCTTCTCTCCATAGAAGGTGCAGCCGCTCAGGCCGACAGTTGCCAGGGCGGCAGCAAGTAGACTTGCAATCCAGATCTTGCGCATCGCTCTCATTGGAGCACAAAAAAGGCTGCCATTGCTGGCAGCCTTTCGGCACTCCTATTGCCAAGGAACGCTTAGTCGCCCATGACGGGTTCTTCGTTAACCGTTGGAGCTGGCTTGGGTGCCGGCGAGATCAACGTGTCGAGCGGAATGAAACCTTCTTTCGGCTTCTCACCTAGGACGTGCTCGCGATAGAGCCTAGCCATCTTGGCGTTTTCCGCGTCCTGCTTAATTTTCGCGTCGCGCGCCATCAGCTTCTCCTGGCGCGAATTCTTGGCAATGCCCAGCTTGTCGAGCGTGTCGTTGGCCGAGGCGTTCACATGCTCCTTGTTAAGCAGGAGTGTGTG
Source organism: uncultured Acidobacteriaceae bacterium (assembly GCA_963743365.1). Classification (GTDB taxonomy): domain Bacteria; phylum Acidobacteriota; class Terriglobia; order Terriglobales; family Acidobacteriaceae; genus PALSA-350. The sequence goes on along the minus strand of CAVUQE010000022.1, from coordinate 354,910 downwards.
CTGCGCATCGCCCATACCGACCTTCTTTCCACCGGCAAAGATCTCGTGCCTGCCGTGCTCCTCGTACCACTTGGTGAGGGTGGAGGTCATATGCATCTTCTCGATGATATTGCGCCAGCCCACGCCGGTGTTGTAGGCGCAGAAGGAGATTTCGCCTTCCTGCGTGGCGTAAGGGATGATGCACTGCTCGGTGCGCCGGAAGTCGTAGTTGAAGAGATCCTGGAACCACATGCCGGCGATGAAGAGGAAGTTCCAGCGATCGGCGCGGCGCTTTTCGATATCGGCCATGGTGCGGTCTGCCTTTACCGAACCGTAATTGCGCTTGGTTGACCCAGAAAATTTGTCGAACTTCTGCAACAGGTCCATGATGCGCATGTGCGTCGGCGCCTTGAGCGGATTGTAATTGCGCAAAAGAGCCAACGTGATGCCAAACAGAGAGAGCGTCTTACCCCGCGCCGCGTCGTTCAGCTTGGCGATATCCTTCGCCAGACGATCAGCATTCAGGAAAGCGGTGACCGGAACAGCTTCCTTGGTTTCCTTGTCGATCATGATCGCCATGCCGATGCCGCAGTTGGGATGGCATCCGCAGGAGATCTGACCCCATTCGCGATCCGGCCCATGGACCAGGTCAGCGAAATCAGAGAAGGTGCTCATGAAGCTGATGGGGAACCAGTCGCGCGTGGGCTCACCGATGCCCATCTGGTCCTTGACATCGTGGGCCAAGTGGCTCAGGGTGTAGCGCTGTGCAAGACGGCGCTCGTCGCTAACGGCCTCGTCGCGACCGGTGAAGGAGACTGGCTGGAAGCTGAGAAAGTTGATCTTCTTCGGGTTATCCAGCGCGAACTGGATAATATGGCCAACCTGCTCATTGTTAATGCCGTTGATGATGGTGGTGACCGGGACAATGTCTACGCCGGCTTCGTGCAGGTTGTGAATCGCCTGCAGCTTGACGTCGAACAGATTTCCAACCTTGCGGTGTGAGTTGGCTGCGTTGCCGATGCCATCAAACTGCAGGTAGGCATAACGCAGGCCGGCCTCGGCAGCGGCCCGGCAAAGCTCTTTGCTCTTGGCAAATTCGATTCCGTTGGTGGCCGCCTGCACTGACTCGTAGCCCACCTTGCGCGCGTAGGCAACGGCGTCGAGAAAATAGGGCGAGAGCGTCGGCTCACCGCCGGAAAACTGTACCGACATCTGGCGGCGCGGCTTGATGCTGACCGCGTTGTCAAGCATGGTCTTGATCTCGTCCCAGGTGAGCTCATGAACAAAGCCAACCTGGTTGGCATCCATGAAGCAGGGATCGCACATCATGTTGCAGCGGTTGGTCAGATCGATGGTCAGAACCGAACCGCGTCCGTGGGTCACGGTCGAGGTGCCATGGTTGTGCAGCTTTTCATCGTTGTGAGCTTGAATGTCGCGGCCGGGGAAGACTTCTTCGAGGTGCTTGAAGAAAGCCGGATCGATCGACATCACATCCTCAAAATGGCCATGCGCCGGGCAGTCTTTCACCATCAGGATCTTGCCGTCGCGCTCGATGATCTGGGCCTTGATCTCGCCCACTTTCTCGTTGAGGAGCACTTCGTGGGGCAGCTTGCCGTCGAGGATCTGCTGGCGAATATCGGGTACGCACTTGGGGCAAAGAGAATCGGTGGTGCGTGGCCAGCCGAGGGGCGGCTTTTCTTTCTGGTAGGACTTCAGCAGCGGCTTATCCGACCACTTGGGCGTGAAGGAGGCATTGGGGCTGATGCGGTTCACTCGTTCAAAAACCGACCACGCGCCTTGGGCAAGAATCGTAACCGCTCTCTCCGAATATTTAACGGCTTTGGACATGAAGTCTCCTGATCTAATTGACGCTGAAAAGCTGGGGCCGGAGGCACTGAAGAATCTGATAGTTGGACCCGGTGACGCTGGTCCAATTCCAGTTATAGATTACGAGCTTCGCGCGGCAGGCCGAAACGAGTCTTGCTGAACTGCGAGAATAGCAAGCCGGACGGCAAAGTATTGATTTGAACGGCTGTGAGGGCAACCACGACGGTATCGTTCCGGGTTCCGGCCACCTTCAGGTTATTCCTGGGACGCGCCGCCCTCGGCGATGGCCACCCGGTTGATCACCCTTTGGACGAGGACCACCTGGATATTCACGTGCCGTGCCAAGTCGGGCACAAATTCGGTGATTGCATTGCCTATCGGATCAGTGGCCAGGGAGGTGGCGATGCGAGCCGTGCTGGCACCAAAACTATGCTTGCGACCGGGAACATAGACGTTGCCGAGCGAATTGGTACAAATAGTGCCGACCACGGTGGCGTAGTTGAACATCGGCACTCCGTCATCGCTCTGGGCGATGACCACCGCATCGAGGACGTGAAGGATGCGCCGGCGCGTGGATAGATTTGGCATGCGATGGTAGTGCGGATCCTGGTGGGCAAGGGACGGTATCAGAAAGGTGCTGAAGAACTCGCCCGTCATGTCCTGGGAGAGCGACACGCCGGCATTCTTGGCAAACCCCCGAAATCCGGGTCCATCCGCGTTATGGGAGTCGCTGGCGACGCTGTACGCCGAGACCCAAGCAATGGTCAGCAGGTTGAAGGGGTCGCTCACATTTCTGGCTGCCAGAATGAACTTTTGCCTTGGGGTGAGTGGCAGCGGAGCTGCAGAGTTGAGGAAGCGGGCGAATATGGGGATATTGGGCTGGCAGCTCATGACCCTCTCAGCCGGGCTGGACGAATCGGGCTGGCATGCGGGGCGCGTGTCTGGAATGCTGCGACGGCTGCCTTCCGGAACCGGCGTTCTTCCTGACGCAGGTCGGGATACTGGTGGGAATCCCGGAGGGTTGGCGCCCTTCTGCCCATGACCAATGGCTCCCTCCGCTGACCGGTCAGCGGGCGCCGGATTACCTGGTGCCGGCTCCTGCATGGCGAGTTCTGCAGAGGGTTGGGGCGCGTCGGGCAGGTCTTTGAATTGTGTCGGTAATTGCGTTGGGGTCGGCTGCTGCGCGGAGAGAGGTTGGCGTCCCAGGAAGAGGGTCGCCAGCAGGAGAGCTCCGCAGAGAACGCTTGTGGTCATCAATCTCTATAGACCCCACGCCGGCTGAAGTCGTATCAGGCAACGCGGGGATGGCCGGGAGGCCATGCTACTGGTAGGATGCCAATCGCCAATGAGCAACAGATACCACCATTGGCCGGGGCGCAAGAAATTGTCCCACAGGAGCAGATGGCGAATGCGTGCGCACTGCTACTCGACGCGGAGTCTTTCAATGATGGGAAACTTGCGCGCCACGTTGGGAAAGAATTCCAACACCAGGTTTCCCCCAGCGTCGGTGGCGATCGAGGTCAGGAAGGTAAGGCTGACAACCCTGGCGGTAACGCTGGGTTGGGGATAGTAGGTCGTGACCAGCGCCGCGGCGACTGCGCGGCCGGCAATTCCGGAATAATTGAATTGATCCATCCCGTCATCCCCACGACGAACCACCGCTTGCCGCATGGAGAGGAGGCTACGACGGATAAAGCTGCCGTTGGCGATCCGGTAGTATCGCGGATCCTGGTGAAAGGCCCCGGCAAGGATGCCATCGGAAAAGACCCGCACAGTGGCTGAGCGCAGCATGGCTGCGCCCAACTTTTCTCCGAAAGCGCCCGAATCTTTACCGTACTTGGGGTCGGTATTGAAGAGTTGTTCGTAACTGGCAGAGTAGAGGCCAGGAATGAGCGTGATAGGGCGGGCAACCTCGGTGAAAGAAAACACCAGTTTGTCCGAGGCGTTGAACTGGTACTCCGTCTGGCCCGGCTCAACTACCTGCGCGAATCTTCGCGCAGGTGGGAGCGGGGAAAATGCCGTTTGCTGGGTGCTCGGCGCGAAATTCCGGGCCCTCGTCTGCGCTGATGGCTGCGGCGCGTCGGGCAAGAGAACTGCCATCGCCGTCCCAGGGGCCTCGGAGACCGCCTGCCCGCGGCCTACGCCACCGCAGACTATGACTAACGAGACAAAAGCCACGCAACGGCACAGCGGCAAAGAATTCTTCAAAACAACCCTTCCGGCTTCCAGGTTCATTGGCCCTTCCAGTCTTTGTGAGGCAGGGAACAAGAAAACAAAGGCTTGGTTCTTTGGGTAGTCCGGTGCGTTACTCTACCCTTAGCGGCCATCGGAAAAATGCCCGGGCAAAAAACCTCATTTCGCGCCGGCGGGCAATTCCTGAGCCGGTGAAGTTGAGATGCATGAGTGGGGGATTATGGTGCAACAGCCGATCAATGACAAAGGCAGCGGACGCTTTGAAGATTTCGGGAAAAAGGTGGACGAACGCCTCAACCAGGCGATGCCGCGGGTCGAGGAAGAGCTGAAAAAAGTGATCGCCTACCTCAACGATCAGGTAGTACCCCAGCTAAGGCAGGATTCCGCGCAGGCGCTGCACTCGGCGGCCGATCAATTACGCAAATTGGCTCAACAGCTTGACGACGGACCCGGCAGCGGAGCGCGTTAGGTGACGCCGGTAACCGGCGGGTCCCGCCAGGTGCTACGGACTCTCCCGCAAGTGATTTTGCTCAGCGCCGCGATCGCATTGGTCACGGGATGCCACCACAAACCGCCAGCGGTGGCCGTTGCCGCGCCCCCAGCCCTGGGCGTGCCACCTACCCCGGCCGCCCCTGCGCCCGCTTCCATCCCGACCGGTGTACCCGCTACGGTGGCCGACAGCACGGCGGATGCGGATTTCGTCAGCTCGCATCCGGTGATTTATAGCGAAGAAGGAATTGCCAGCTGGTACGGGCCTCCCTACGACAAGCGGCGTGGCGCCAACGGCGAGATCTTTGATAAGGATGCGCTCACTGCTGCCCATCGAACGCTCCCGATGAATTCGCTGATCAAGGTCACGAACTTATCGACGGGACAATCGGCCATCCTGCGGGTGACCGACCGCGGGCCGTTCGTTCCCGATCGGATGCTCGACCTTTCTCTGGCATCGGCAAAGGCGATTGGAGTATGGAGGCCCGGCTTGGCCCGGGTGCGGGTCGAGGTTTTTGCTGCTCCATCGCCACTGGACCACGGTGGCCGTTGGTGCGTACAGATTGGCGCCTTCAAGAATGAGAAGGGAGCGTTTCAACTGCGCGATCAGCTCACACGCAAGTACCGTACGGCGAATGTGATCGAGTTCACCGGGCCTACTGGTCATTGGGTCCGCATCCGTCCGGCGGACGACGACAAGGGACGCGCGGTCGAGATTGCCCGCGAACTGCAGCCCAGCGAAGGCGAAGCGTACCTGGTTCGGCTCGATTGATGATGGCCGATCCTCAGCTGGTGTACACGCTGGCGCCGGGGGTGTTGGAAAAGGCCCGGTCACTCTACTATTGGCGCACCGGTCTTGACTTCGGCTCGACCCTCTGGAGCATTCTCGTTCTGCTCGCGGTGCTCAATTTCCGTTGGGCCGCAGGTTTGGGCGCGTGGGCAGCCGGGGTTACACGCAAGCCTTGGCTGCAGGGCCTTTGCTTCGCGCCGGCGATACTGCTGCTGCTCTCGCTGGCGCACCTGCCACTCGCCATCCTCGGCCACCACATCTCGCTCAGCTATGGCCAGTCGATCCAAGGATGGGGCAGTTGGTTTGCCGACTGGGGCAAGGCACTGCTGCTGGACCTAGTCAGCGGAACGTTTGTGCTCTCGGTGGTCTTCATCCTGATCAGAAGGTCTCGACGTTGGTGGCTATGGTTGTGGGTCTTTTCGCTGCCCATGCAGGTACTGGTAGTCTTCGTGCTGCCTTTGGTCATCGACCCGATGTTCAATCACTTCGAGCCCCTGGCACAGACTCATCCGGAACTGGTGCAACAACTGGAACGCGTGGTCTCGAAGACCGGGGTTTCCATTCCTCCCACACGCATGTTCCTGATGAAGGCCAGCGAAAAGTACACCAGCTCGAATGCCTACGTGACGGGATTCGGCTCCTCGCGGCGCGTTGTCGTCTGGGACAACACTATCAAGAGCTCCCCTCCGGATGAGATCTTGATGATCTTTGGCCACGAGCTTGGCCACTACGTGCTACACCATATCGAGCGCGGGCTCGCCATGGGTGCGGTGCTGTCTCTCTTCTTCTTATGGATTGGCGCCCACTTTGTGAATTGGCTGATCGGGCGCTACGGTCCGCTGTGGCATATCGCCTCGCTCGAAGACTGGGCGGCAACCGGTGTGCTGTTGCTGGCGCTGGCCATCCTCTCCTTCATCGCTGAACCTATCGGCAACAGCATTAGCCGGGCTCAGGAGCACCAGGCGGATGTATTTGGAATTGAGGTGGTGCATGGCATCGTTGCCGACCCGCAGAAAGTGGATGCGGAGTCGTTCCAGCGCCTGGGGGAGCAATCGCTCGAATACCCTTATCCCTCACCGCTGGTTGTCTTTTGGACCTACACCCACCCGCCAATCGCCAAGCGTGAGGCATTCGCGGCGAACTACGATCCGTGGAAGCCAGGCGGGCACCCACGATACTTCAGCAAGTAGGATGGTTACGACATGGCCTGTTTATTCTGCAAAATCGTCGCCGGCGAGATTCCTTCCAAGAAGGTCTATGAAGACGATCTGACCTATGCGTTCAGAGACATCAATCCCCAGGCGCCGACTCACGTTCTGGTGGTGCCGCGCAAACACATTGCATCCTTGGCTGAGTTAGAGGCAGCGGATCGGGAATTGATTGGATACCTTCATCTGGTTGCCGGCAGAATTGCCAAGAGCGAAAAACTCTCAAAAGGCTTCCGCACAGTGATCAACACCGGACCGGATGGCGGGCAGACGGTCGACCATCTTCATGTCCACCTGCTGGGCGGCCGGGCGATGACTTGGCCTCCAGGCTAGAGCTTATTCAGCCCGTAAGGCCTGCATCGGTTCCGTTGCGGCAGCGCGTCTCGCCGGCCACCAGGCCGCGAACAGGCCGGTAAGCAGCAGGACGCCGCACATGCACGCCAGTGTGATTGGATCTCGCGGCGCGATGCCAAAGACGAGGCTCTGCAGCAACTGTGCTCCCCCCAGCGCTCCGGTCACGCCAACCACCAACCCCAAGAGAATCAGTTTTCCCGCATCGCGGAGAACCATGCGGATGATGTCGCTCCGCTGTGCCCCAACCGCCATACGGAGGCCGATCTCCTTGGTCTGGCGGGCGACCGCGAAGGACAGGACCCCATAGAGGCCGGCCGCTCCGAGCACCAAAGAAATAAGCCCAAAGGCAGAAAGCAAGATCATGCTGAAGCGTTGTTGGGCCACCGACGCGCTGACTACCTCGTCGAGCGGTTCGACGCTCAGCAATGGAGTATGTGCGTTGTCCATGAAGATGCGCCGGGCAGCAGTCGCAACATCCACCTGAGAGGACTTGGTGCGCACGATCCAGCTCATTCCCAGCAGACCGTTAAACATCTGCGTCTCCCGGTCCGGAAGCTGGGCGGCCGGCAGATACATAACCCCCGGTGTGGGCTGGTCGAGGCCGGTTTGCTTGATATCGCCAGACACGCCGACAATTTCGCGAACTTGATCCGCGAAGTCAGGACCCATCATGGCGCCGATGTGAATGTGCTGCCCGATGGGGTTCTCCCCTTTGAAATAGGTGCGAACAAATTGTTGGTTCACGATCACAACCGGCGCGGAGCCGTGGCTATCCGATTGTGTGAATGGCCGCCCGGACACCACGGGAACGCTGAGTGCGTCGAAATAGTGTGGAGTAATGCCGATGTACTTCTCGTCGCCACCGGCATCTTTGCGGTCTTTGCTGCGGCCAATAATGTCGAATGACAGATCGGCAACCAACTGTGTGGGCAGATTGGACACGGCGGCCGCTGAGGCGACTCCCGGAATAGCTTCTATCCGCGCGGTGAGTTCGTCCAGGCGCTGGCCAAGCAAGGCGCTGCTCGCCGCCTGCTCATCGGTGAAGGCGTTTTTGAAGGTCAGGACATTGTGGGTATCGAAGCCGGGCGGAGTATGCACCAGCTTCCAGAAACTAGTCAGCAAAAGAGCAGCAGCCACCATCAGCACCAGCGACACGGCCACTTCGCTGACCACCAGGGCCTTCTGCGCCAGGTGGCGGCCACTGGCGATCTGCGTGGTGTTCACCCGCAGCGACTCACTCAACTGTGTACTGCGGCTTTCGAATGCCGGAACCAGGCTGAAAAGCAGCGCGCAGCCCAAGGTGAGCGCAGCGGCAAATGCGATGGCCGGGGCGCCCAAGTGCATGGAGCTGAAGGCGGGCAATTCCAGCGGACTAAGGTGCATGAGAATGGGAGCGGCCAACTGCGCCAGGAGGATTCCAGCAACGCCGCCCGCGAGACATAGGAGAGCATTCTCAACCAGCAGTTGGCGCAGAATACGCCAGCCCGATGCGCCCAAGGCAGAGCGCAGGCTCATCTCGCGCCGGCGGGCAATGGAACGAGTAAGCAGCAAGCTGAGAATGTTCGCGGAAACGATCACCAGTACCAGGGCGACCGCCCCCATGAGGATTTCAAGCGCGGGACGAATATCGCCCACGAGCGAGTCATGGAAATCAAGCGCACGGGCAGATTCATTCTTATCCCAGAGGGCGGGGTAGGTGTTCTTGAGCCGAAGCAATCCATCTTTGAGATCGGCCTCTGCCTGGGTACGGCTGACACCGGGCAGCAGGCGGGCAACCATGTTGTATCCGTGACCCACATCTGTAGGGCTTTCCACGATGGGCAACGGTATCCATACGTCTACCTTGGCATCGAGACGGAACTCCGGGCGTGCTACTCCGATGATCGAGTAGGAACGGTTGCCGAGAGTGATGGCCTTGCCGAGGATGTTGGGGTCGGAGGCGAAGCGTTCACGCCAGAGGGCATTGCTGATCACTACCGTTCCGGGCGCGTTCTGAATCATGTCGCCCGGGTTAAAACCGCGCCCCATCGCGGGCTCCATATCGAAAACACGAAAGAAATCCGAAGTGGTGCGCAGAGCCTTGAGGGGAATCGCCTCTCCCTCCTGGACCAGGTTCACATTGCTGGGAATGTAGTCGTAGATGGCGGCCGACTCGAAGCTATGGCTGGTACGGCGCAGGAACAGCGCGGCGGTCCCGGAATAGGAGGGCACAACGTCACCGCTGGCATAGGAACGCTCAATCCGAACTAATCGCTCGGGATGCGGAAAAGGTAGCGGACGAAGAAGGACGCCGTAGAGGAGGAGAAAGACCGTCAGGTTGGCGCCGATGCCGAGAGCCAATGTGAGCACGGTAGCGAAGGTAAAGCCGGGGGTCTTACGCAACTGCCGCACAGCGTAGGCAACGTCCTGGTTGAGCAAGCCTGTGGTCATTGCGCAGCGTCTCCTCCTCAATTATGGGTGCAATTGAGTGGCCGTCTTGAGGTTGCTGTTAAGTTGTTGCCCTGGCGATGCTTATCAGGACATCGCAGAATTCGAGCTGTCCGCTTTCGGACGTGCATGTTCGACAACGCACATCGGACGGATGCAGGGACCCAGAACGGGTGACCGGGGGACGTCGGGCACCCGTCCAGCTCCTATCGGGTTTTCGGTTGGGTACAAGACTCCGCCGCGACGCGGTTCTCAAGTGGACTCGAAAGCCAGAGGCTGGCTGGCAGCCTTACTTCCCGTTGGGTACAAGACGGATTCGCCTTTCTGTGGCCTTCTCTACCGCCTGCCTGGAGTACAACAAAGGAAAGTAGGTTCCCGCCAACCACATAGGCGCCAGGTCGCGGTAGTGCGGACTGCTTTGATTGCCCGATTCTCCCGGATAATTCACCGCGCGCGAGTTGTCCCAATTTCCCACGTCCAGCACCATGCGCACGGAGGGACCGCCCATCTGCAGAAAATCGCGTGCACGGTAGGACGATGCATTCACCGTAAATGCGCTACCGCCGGTTTGGAACGGCCCGACATCCAATTGCTTTTGCGTAGCTTCGTCCACCACGCGGGAGAAGGGATGTTCACTGAAGTTGTGATGCAGGTTTCCCCAGGTCCACCGGCTGGAGTCAGGCCCTTGCAGCGTTTTCATCTCTGCGTAGGCCGCGGCGAGAGTGGTTAACAACAACTTGTCCCGTTGCTGCGGGGTGGCATGCTCCAGCCATTCCAGTAGCACCTGAGTATTGGGCGTATCAAAGAGTTTGGCCGACTGGTTGCCCAGCATTGACGTTTTGAAGGCCGGCTGCAGATGCCGCGTGAACCAGACTTCTTCCAATGCCGCAGCCGCTGAATTCGCATCAAGATGCGCGTTCCATCCCTGTAACAGACGCAGTGCCGATTGCGTCTCCGGATCGTCACTGGTCAACGGGCGCAGCAATGCCAACAGCCTTCGCGCGGGGATGGAAAGCTCATCATTTTGCATGCGCATCGAATCTTCCAACGAAACTTTGGAAAGTTGAGAAAAGACTTCATCAATCCGCTGATGCCGGGACGGATCTGACCACTCGAAGCCCAGCTTTCTCTGTTTGTAGGGATAGTCCGCGGGCAGGTTCATCTCATTCGATGTGGTGAGATAGCCGCTGGGCGGGTTGTAGATTAGGGGCAATTGCGCTCCACCCCATGTCCCCGACCATTCGTACTTTCCATCTCCCGGCACGGGCAGCAAGCCATCCCAGTTGGGCCGGATGGGGGCGTAGCCGCGCGGCGTCCAGGCGATGTTTCCTTTTATGTCGGCATAGACAAGATTCAGGGGCGGTTTTCCCCAATGGGCCACGGCCTTCTCGTACTCGGGAAACGTCTTCGCTCGCATCACGGCTACGGAGACAAAGTAGGGCGATGTTCCTGGTTCGGTCCACGCCGTCCTTACGGCGAAGGCTCTATTTTTTTCTCTGTCTATATAGATGACCGGCCCGTGTCGGGTGAATTTCAGTTCCGCAGCGACCGCGGACTGGGCTTTAACCTTGATCTCCTCATGCACGCTGCGGAAGGCTTCCCATTTGCCTTGGTACTTGTATTGCTCCGGGTTCGCCGGGTTCAGCTGGTAGACGTATAAGTCTTCCTGATCGATCCAGAAGACGGTTCCGGCGTAGGCTATCCAGTCGTTGTGGGCGAAAGAAACTCCTGGCGCGAATGGCTCGCCCATGCCCTCAATGTGCAGTGTGGGCGCGCTGAGGTCCTGCAGGTAGCGGACGCTGGGCTGCACGTAATCGCGATGCGGGTCACTGGCCAGGATGGCTCGTCCCGTAGCGGATTTTTGCGGGCTGATGACCCAGTTGTTGCTCCCGTATGACGTCGTGTTGGCCGGTTCAGGTTCGGCGGCTGCCAGCGTGTAGGTGCCGGCGGTTGCGCCTGGCGCGAGCCTTACGGCGGTTGTTGCCCTGGAAAAAATTTCAAGCACATCCTTCGGCAAACAAGTGGTCCAGACCTTCTGGTATGGTGGTTTGCCAAGGCGGCTCCAGACGCTGGCGAATTCCCTCCGCCTTCCAGCCGGCAACGCATACCACCTTGGCGCGTTCTACTTCCTTAAGAAGATTGCCACCCAGACCGTGAATGCGGATGCGCACCACGTCTTCCGGCGACCATAGAGCCGGCTGGTATTTCATTAATTTGAATTCGTATGGCATCTGCTGCGGATGCGCCGCCAGCCAGTGGATGTAAGCATTGACCCCGGCGACAAATTGCGTGGCAATCGCTTCCGCGTCCGGGCTGTATGCCGCCCATTCTTTCTTCATGTCGCCGCGATATAGGAAGAGCCGGGCCGCCTTGTCCTGCTCGACGAATTGCGGCCCGAAGACTTCCGCCAGTTGTCCCAGGCCGTGACGCCGCCACAGGTCTATCTGGAATAAGCGATCGCGGGCGACATTGAACCCCTGCGCGAAAAACAAGTCGGCCTCATTTTTCGCATAAATGTGCGGCACACCCCAGTGGTCCACCAGGATGTCAACCGGCTGCCTCAGGCCAGCGAGTTGCATAATCTCTGGCTTTTGCTGCGCCGGTGCCGAGGTGGCCACAGCCAGGAAACCTATGATGGCGAGTGCCAACCGGGTGCGGCTGAAAATCCGCTGTCTCATGACCGTCTCTCTTGTTCGGATCTACCTAAGCGTATCCCAACCGGGCGCAGACGACTTGAAACCAAGCATCCGAGGCCGATAGCAGCGACTCATTGGGAGAGTCGGATTTCCGCTTTTGGCGGGGGAATACATGCGCCCTAAGCGCCTATGTTCCTTTTGGCTACCGATGCCCCTGGGGAGAAAACCACCTATAGCGCGTAGCCGAGGACCGACATCCCCCTTGACAACGCGGGTGGCAATCTACTGTCGCCTGATGCGGAGAGCTATATCGATGGAGTAGGTTGGCGTGTCTATTTCGACGCGTCCAGTACCAGGGCCCAATCGCTGTCACCGGCGTGATTGTTTCCGGGCGGAGTGAATTGCTGAGTTCCTTTGTTGGCAAACGGCGATCCCGCGATCGAGGTGTAGGCGCCGTTGGAGGGATCGAACCACTTGCCGCTCGCGGTTGCCTTGAGATTCGTCATGTTGACAGTAATTGTCCGTGAGCTCGGCATATAGACGACCACGTAGCCGCCATCCGGCGTTTTGGAGGCGGTAGCGTAATCGCTCTTGCTGACCCGGGTTTCCATGTCGCCGGGCGTTCCAAACCCGGCAGTTACTACCGAATGGTCCTGGTCGGGGACGAGATCCTGCCACGGCAAAGAAGTAAAGAAGTCCTTCCAGATGGTGACCTGCGTTGCCCCAGGGGTGTCGATATTGTTCTGCCATCCGTCCTTGAAGGACCAAGTGTATTTGTTGCCGTAGAACTGTCCTTTGCCGCCGGAAAGCATCGCCCAATACTCTTCACGGCGAAGCACCAGCGGGGTCCCGAAATCCGGCGTGTGCCCAACATCCTCAAGTTCATAGTGCGCTTCCATCAGGAAGACGGGCATCACCGGAGTCTGATTGTAGTTATGCAGCACTTGGATATAGGTCGGTCCGTATACGTAAGCGCCGTTGATTGCAATGATCGCTGACCATGACGGATCGTCCAGAGAGGAGCCAAAGGGCGGGTCAAACTCTACCGTCTGGATGTGGTCGGGATCGACAGATTTGATGCCTTTGGCTACTGCTCTGACCAGAACGTCATCGCTCTCTTTCTGCCAACCGTGAAAGTCGTTGCCGTTCAGCCAGGCGACATTGGGATACTTCTTGTAGCGGTTGCCGAGGTATTCGCCATAGGCGGTCGCAGCCTTGAGACCGTTATTGCGAAGCGTCTGAAGCCAGCCTGCCGTCTCGATGGGATCGATGAAGATCAGTATGTTGTGCTTTGCCGCCAGCTCGACGATGTGGTCGAGGCGAACGAAGTAGGGCTCATTGGGCTTCGAGAGGTCATACTCGGTGTGATCTTCCTTGCCGTGGAGGAATGCGGTGAATGGACGAATACCGTCAGGGGTGGTGGCGTAGGTGTTGGTGATGAAGTCCCGGCCGCCACAAAGTACGTCGACCCACCCCATGGTGTTGAATCCGTGGGCCTGACGATCGGCCCAGAAGGCGTCGATTTCCTTTTCGTTCAGCCTGGATATCAAACCCTGCGGTGTATCGCCAACGATCAGGAATGGGACGTTGTTCTGGTCGACCAAGTAGCGGTGGTTGGCGCTGACCTTGACTGGATAGACGGGGGCACTTGGGCTAGAGGTCTTCGGAGTTGCCGGAGTTGCTTCGGATACCGCGGTCTTCTGTTGTTGGCAAGAAGTGAGCAAAGGAAGCGCCATAAGCATGGCACCGAAGATTGATTTCTTGAGAAGATTGGTTTTCATTTCGCTACTTCAGTCCTTCGCTGGGCTACATCCCACGAAATTTGCACTATCTTTATCGCCTTTGCAAGGTGGGAGAAAAGATAACAAAAACCGCGGCTGAAGCCGGAGGAGATTCGTCCTATGCGAGCCGCTCGGCTTGAAAGCCGAGCTCCCCCGCATGAATGCGGGGGCTCCCACCATTGCGCTTTTAGAATTCGACGCGGAACGTTGCCTGTCCTTGCCGGTTGCTGATTTGTGAGCTCAGGTTGATTATCTGTCCAAATGTGGAGTCGAGCGAATTCATATCTGGCTGCTGGAGGCGCGTGCGGTTGAATGCGTTGAAATAGTCGACGCGCAAGCTGGCTACGATGCCCTCTGTTATATGGAAGGATTTGATGGCGTCGAAGTTTTCTACTCGCAAAGGCGGACTACGCAAGGCAGGATAGGCACGAACCGAGTCCCCGACCGCCCACGGCCCGGTGTTTACGAAGGCATTGGTGGGAAACTGGACCGGCGGCGTCGTCGCTTTACCGGTGAAGTAGGCTTTCGACATGCCGTAGTTGTACGTTTTCAGCTTGACAGTTGGGTCGATGTTGGGTCGATCAAAGCTATTCACAAGCAGGGGGTTGTAACTGTTGGTGGCTCCCATTGGGCTGCCACCGGAATAGGTGAGGATTCCGCTGATCTGCCAACCACCTATCAGCTGGCCAGTGATCCCTTTGTTGTTGAAATATTTTTGTCCGGGACCGACCGGTAATTGATAGGTCGCGACCCAACTAGTCGCATACGCCTGGTCGATGTAGGAGCGTACGAATTCGGGCTTTGGGTTATATGCGTTTAATCCGTTCGGGGAATACGGCGCAGATCCGATGGCGGTGTTGGCATTATTAGCGCCCAGGGTGACGCTGACCAGGTAACTCAGGCCATTGGAAAAACGCTTCTCTGCCTGGATCTGGGCGGCGTTGTAAAAGGAGGTGCCGTCACTCTCATAGACAGGAAAGTACCCGCCGAATTGAGGGAACGGAGTCAGCGCCTGTTCCAGAATCGCCGAACCGCCATACTGCTGCGCAAACCCCGGATAGGGTTCGGTGAAACCGGCGGCGACGACATCAGGAGAAAGGATGTTCTCTCCCAGGAGAGCTCCATATTGGAGCACCGATGGGTTGGGCTGGTTGGAAAGTTCCAAAGTAGCCGGAAGGTGAACGGCGCGGTTGCCGACGTAGGATGCCGTCATGAACATATTCCATGGCAACTCTCGCTGAATGCCGAAACTCCAGGCAACATCCGATGGGGCCACGCCAACCTTGACCGTATTGGGTAGAAGCGGTGGCCGCTGGCGATCCTTGTACGGGAAATTGAAGATGACGGCTCCATTTCCGATGGTAGGACTAAACGGAGTCGTTGGCGGCAAGGGCAACGTTTGGGTATCCCAGCTTCCGTAGCCCGGAACACTGCTACCGGTCGCGGCACGCAGATATTGGCCAGCCAGTAGGCTCCCCATGAACGAGGCGCTTTGGGACGTGCCATATTCGTAGGCGCCGCCATCCAGAGTGGTGTAGTAGAAACCAGACCGTAGCACCGTCTTCGAGTTCAACTGGTAGGCAAAGCCCAACCTGGGCTGCCAATTCTTCCAGCTAATTGAGGCGCGATTGACCCCCGCGCATCCGGTGCAATTGCCGAATTTCGTAGCAGCGCCGGGCAGGTTCCCCGCCCCCGTATTGGGCGTGGAAGTATTCACAAAGATGATGTTGTTATTGTTTTCCGTGAACGGAACCAGAATGTCATAACGGAGGCCGACGTTGAAAGTCAGGCGATTGTTGTACTTGATATCGTCCTGAACATAGAAGGCAAACGCTTTGTTACGCATGTACAGTTCATCAGAAAGAACCCGTATACTCGCATCCGCCTGGCCCAGAAGGAAACTGGCAAAGGAACTGCCGTAGGTGCCGAAATTGGGATCGGTTGAATCCGGCGTGGACGTTGTTCGCTGGCTAAAATTGAAGGTGCCCGCGCAGAAATCGCAGTTGATAATGTCCTGGTACGTGCGGCGAAATTGACCCCCGATGTTGAAGGTCTGGCGTCCCTTAGTCCACAGCCAGTTGTTGACGAAGACCAAGCCCAATCTGCGGTTTTTTGCTACCGTAAGTCCGCCACTACAGCATTCGAGATAGGAACCCCCGTTAACCCCCCAGTTGGTGGGCACGTTCTGGCCATCGAACGTCACCAGGGGAAACGTGTTGCTGCCAGCCACGCCGCTAAAGCTGACGTTCTGGTTCGCGTTGCCCTGGTCAGTGATGTAGCCGATCCAATCCGCACCCGCGGTTACCACCAGATTCTGGTTGATGGTTTGCACGTAATTGAGCAGAAAGCCGCTGCCCAGTTGGGTGTTGCTGATCCCATTCTGCAACTGGTTGTTGAAAGGCACGATGGGGGCGCCAGTGAAGTTAGGCTCGCCCACCCGGTCACGCCATTGACTGAAGTGGATATTCTGACGGTCGTTCAGATTGTGATCGATGGTGTAGGCCCAAAGAAATTGGTTAATCGCCACAGAAGGAATGGCAGGCGACTTATTACTTTGCAAACCCGAATTTATGCCGGTACGGTCCGGATTCGGAATGCTCGGCAAAAGCGAAGTGGCGAGCGCGCTGAAGCGGGATTGAGGAATGACATTGCCGGGAAATGGCTTACCGGTTTGGGGATCGTAGATGGGGATCTGGGTTCCGGTAGAATCCACGAATCCGCTAAAGTCGCCGTTCTTCATGGCCTGTGTAGGTACGGTACCAATTGCATTCTGCGCCTGATTCTGCTTGAACCAGTCCGCACTGTAATGGGCGAACGTGCGATTCCTGCCGTTATAGAGCTTGGGGATGATTACCGGGCCGCCGACCGTGAATCCATAGTTGTTTTGCTGATCGATGGGCGGAGCCGGATCGCCTTTCGGGCCGAAGTAGGTGGGGAAAAATCCGGCGGAGTCGAACAACTGGTTACGCAGGATCTCGAACGCATCTCCATGCAGATCGTTGGTGCCGGATGCCATGTTATAGGTAACCGCGCCTTGCCCCAGCCCGTAGCGGGCATCGAAGGTCGAACTATTGACGCGAAACTCACTGATCGCTTCGTAGGGTGGATTGATATAGGTCTGGTTTCCTGAATAGTCGACAAACGCCACCGGAACACCGTTGAATTGGACCTCATTTTCAAAAGTGACGCCGCCATTGATATTGTGCGAGGTCGAGCTCCCTTGCACTCCAGGAGCAAGAAACATAAACGAATCGATTTGCCGAGCCAGTCCGTTGATCTCAATCGGAGCATTCTTAATCAGCTCAGGCTCCAGGGTCGTGCCGATAGCAGGCGATGTGGTGTTTAGCAACACGTCAGCCTCTTTCACCTGCACCGTTTCAGTGGTGGCTCCGGGCGACATTACAAAACTCGTGCTCGACATCTTGGCGACTTCAACGGTCAGCGTTGTCTTTACGGTTTTGAATCCCGCTGCGTCCACCACCACGGAATAGTTGCCGGGACTTAGGCCTACCAGTGTGAAGGTGCCGGCTGATGAACTTACGGCCTTGGCGGTTACACCAGTGGAATCGTTCGTAACGGTGACATTCGCCCCAACAATGATCGCCCCACTCGGATCGGTGACCGTGCCGTCGATACCGTTAACCGCCTGGGCGTGCAATCGGGTGCTGGTAAAGAGCGCGGTAAAGCAAACCATCAGGATGGGAAGAAACACGGCGGTGAGCAAAGCCTGAAAACGCATATTGCAAACGTCTGATTTCTGAGTCACGGTGTTACGCCTCCTGAATTTGGCCCGGCGGTTCATTAAGCGCTGCGGTCAAGCCTGGCACGACGAACACAGCAAGATGGTGATTGAGCACAGAGGTGGTGCGGAACTCGACGGTCCTCGTGCTCGGGCCAAACAACTGAGTTGTTGTTAATGTTGAGCCGGTGTTACAAGTCGGTATAGTGAATTCCCATGATTCTTTATTGGAAAAAACCTACGGGAACCAGGGAAGTTTTTTGCAGGAACGGCTCGATTGTTAGCCGGGGAGTTAAGGTATTTCGAAGCGCGCAATGATTGCGCGCTAACACTTTGGGGCACTTTTTGACCAGCTCCCCAGGCGACGGTTCCTCTAGGTTCCCTAGCACTCTTGAATACCTTTCTTCACTCAAAACAAATGGAAAGGATCGCGCGCGGAAGAAACCAGGCGTATCTTGATCCAATCAAAAGGCTCGATCGGTGGCCGTCGCGCCAATTTCTTCAACCTTTGGAGTCGCCATGTACAAATCATTCATCGCAATCTTCGCCCTTCTCGTCAGCGTGGTTCTGTCGCCCATTTGGGCTCAGACAGGGACCCCTTCCGCCGCAACTGATTCGCTAAGGGTACAGGCTGGGTTGCAGACGACCTTAAAGGCCACCAAGGCAAAGACCAATGACCCGATTACCGCACAGACCGTGACGCCGCTAACGCTTAAAGATGGGACCGTTATTCCTGCGGGTTCGGCCCTACTGGGTCACGTAGTGAAGGTCGAGGCGGATTCCACCGACCAGCACATCTCCTCCATCGCGGTCACATTCGACGCAGTGGAGCTGAAGAAGAAAGGGAAGCTTCCACTCAACCTCTCTGTTGTCTCTGCCATGGCTTCCGCTCCGGCTGGGGCATCCGGCAACAACAAGATGGTATCTCCCTCCGCTGGTCCTTTGCCGTACGACCACCCGCTCAACGGCCAGGCGTACAACGTCGTGCAAGACTCTCCGAAACTGGTCAACAATCCCGTGGGAACCCAATCGGCACTATCTGGGGCTACGGGGAGTACCCAGGGGAAAGCTACCGCGGCCCACACAGGATCGGTGATCGGATTGCCAGGAGTTACGCTCCAGATCGAGGATGGACCAGCGGCCGTGTCGACGTTCGTTTCGGCAAAGAAAAATCTTCAGCTTGAGTCCGGATTACAGCTCATGCTGGTGGTTCAGTAGCCGAGGCTTACGCTAGTTGGGGCCCGGCGGCAATGCCCTGTCGTTGCCCGGAGTTCCAGGACTGACCACTCACCTAAACTTGCAAGCCGCGTGCCTATCAAGAGCAGTTCCTTAGACAGTTGCGTTCAGGAAAGGCGCACAGCAGGTCCCTCCACTGCGCTACGCTCCGGGTGGGGATGACAAAGGGTGGGGCGGCGCTTCCATGGAGCATTGGCTAGTGGGTGAAAGGTTCGTAAGCCCGCTACCTATCGAGACGGGCTCCTTAAGCAGTTACATTCGCCGCGATTTTTGTCATCTTGGATGGGCCAGCTTTAGTAGAAGTAGGTCTGACTGATTGCCGGCTTGTCGTGAAGGGCGGCGAGTTGCCGGTTGATATCTGTCGTGCTGGGTCGCGGTGCGCCTGCCAAGGAGGCCTTCGCCGGCCAAATGGGAGGCGCGGGTGTGACCGGCGCACGACCGGAGCCGTTTCTGGCACGAAAACGTCTGCGATACGCGGCAGGCGTCATACCGACCAGCCGGCGGAAGACCGTCCCGAAATAGCTCTGATCGCAAAAACCCATTTCCTGGCTGATGCTTGCCATGGATTCATCCGTGTTTACCAGCAACACTTGAGAACGCTCCACCCGGTAGTGGTTGAGATACTTCATAAAAGAGAGGCCAGTCACGCGCTTGAAAAAACTCATGAAATGGGACTCGCTCATGCCGCAGATCCGAGACGCCTCTTTTACCTGAATCGCACAGCCGCAGTTCTCACCCAAAAATCGAAAAAGAGGCAGCAGCCGGTCCAGGTCCCGTTGTTGACGTTGGAAGGTTTCTATCGTTCCTGCATAAGAGGCATAACGGTTTACCAGCAACATTAGGATCATCTTCAAATAGGTCTTGACGGCAAGCCTGCCCCGCGGTGACAAAGGCGGCAGTTCCGAACGGATCCGCAACATGAGTTCCAGAACCTGGTTGGGAATTCCAGTTTCAGCGGGGACGATATGAGGAAATTCCGAGTCTTGGAGGAGAAAGGGTGTGAGATATTCAGCGCTGTCACTGCCTCCCTCACAGCGAATGAGATCGGGCTCGAAGAACAACGCGGCAATCGTCAACGGGCTCGAAGATTCGCACTCCACACGGTGGTAGAGCGTGCTGCCTACAATGGCCAGATCGCCTTCGTTGAAGGGAAGAAGCCGGTCCTGAATATGACAGTTGGCCGAGCCCGAGCATAAATACAGGATCTCGAAGTAGCCGTGCCGGTTCATTCTGACACTGTGCTGGCCATCTTCAGTCAGAAATAAGACATCCACGGGACAGGACACATCGAACGGCCAGACGTGGACGCCCTCAGCGTTGATTTGCGGCTCAATGACGCTGAAGTGATCTTTGCAGGATTTCCTGGGAACATGCACGTGACCAGCCCTCAGATGCCCTCGCGGATTTTGTCCGGTAGCATCGTACTTTTCAATATGATTCTTCGATGCGGAAGATCTCTTCGACTTCGCCATGGCGTACTCCCTGTAAGAAAGTATCTAAGTTCATGGTTGCGTTACCCGTACCCATGGTTCGGTCTTCTTACCTGCTTCGAGCGCCTGTTGTTAATGCCGGATGTACACCTGATATACCATAGGTCCCGTCTTAGCCATAGAAATAATCGACCCGCATTCATCGCAACAAAAGCTGCGCCCAGGACCATGTCCTGGGATATTTCAGCCGTCCCTACGGGACTGTTCCGCGGTATCAAACCTACCCAGGACTTACGTCCTGGGCTACTCTCAGCCGTCCCTACGGGACTGACTCTTGGGCGGGTCGGACTTCAATCGTATTCTCGATCGTTTACGGGCCGACTAAACAGCTTGTGAAGGGTACGAGCTTCAGCTCGTACGTAAGTGTGCAAACAAGTCCGGCTTTAGCCACTGAGGGATCACTGCTTCCAGATTCAGCGAGTTTTTTCCCCAGCGCCTAAAGCTGTACCCTGACGCTTAGGGCAGAATCTCCTGGTACATCTTGACTTCGAACTTCTCTACTAATTGAGGCCGCACGTCGTTAAAATAATGGGTGATGTAGGACATCTGGCAGTGTTCATCGAAGGCCTTTTGGTCTTTCCATTTCTCAACGAAGGTCACCCAACGAGGATCATCCACGCGCTGATTCAGCTCGTAGCGGATGCAACCCGGTTCCGCAGTTGTTGCTTTGATCAATGAGTGAAGCGATGCGACGAGATCGTCCGTCTTGCCTTCCAAAGCGTAAAACTCCGCGACGCAGACTACCTGGACTGTTTCTTTCTTGGTCATCATTCACCTGTTTGCCGGTACTGATTTAAGACTGAGATAGAGGTCAAGTGCCTTCTCGGGCGTCTCATCGCCATGGACGACCGCGCGCACGGCCTGAATCATGGCTTGCGGAGCGTCGCACTGGAAGATGTTACGGCCCATGTCGACGCCCGCGGCTCCTTCGTTCACCGCTTGCCAGGCCATCCGCAGGGCTTCGAGCTCTGGGAGTTTCTTGCCCCCGGCAATCACCAGCGGAACCGGACAGCCCGCGGCGACGCGGGAAAAGCCTTTCTCGCAAAAGTAGGTCTTCACAAAGTGCGCTCCCATTTCGGCGCAGATACGGGTGGCGAGGCCAAGGTACTTGGCATCCCTGACCAGGTCTTTGCCCACGCCGGTGACGGCCATCGTAGGCACGCCATAGCGATTGCCGGAGTCAACCACTTTGACCAGGTTGCCAATCGACTCATGCTCATGTACGCCGCCAATGTAGACCTGAACCGCCAACGCGGAGGCATTGAGGCGAATAGCATCGTCGATGTCGACGGCGACCAGCTCGTTCGATAGCTCTTTGAGGATGCTTTGGCCACCACTGGAGCGCAACACGACAGGCCTTGCGATCTCTGCAGGAATGGAGCTGCGCAGGCTACCGCGCGTCACCATCAGCGCATCGGCATAGGCAATCAAGGGCACGATCGTGACGTCAATGCGCTCCAACCCGGTGGTCGGGCCCTGAAAGTAACCGTGATCGATGGCCAGCATTACCGTGCGCGCATCGTGCGGATCGAAGATTCGCGCCAGCCGGTTCTTCATTCCCCAATCGAGCGCATTGCTTCCCTTGAGCCTGCCCGGGGTACTCTGTGGAGGCACATCGAGATAATAGTTTTTCCCGTCCTGCAAATTATCTAGATCAGCCATTGCTAACGCTCCCTTTTTCTAATGCATTTTTGCTAATACCGTGCTCCAGTGGGATCAGTTATGTGCGGCCATTCTTTCCACCCCGGGCACGCAAAAGACCGCGTGCCCCGGGGGCCCCGGGGGCCCCGGTTTTGGCGGAATGGCCGCGTCGGGTTCAGTTTCCTGGTCTACACCATTAGCAAAAATGGCCTAATCCTTCCCTGAATCCTCTGAAGATGAGAGCGATCGTAGTCGCTCCCGCATCCGGATGGCCGCGCGTTCTCTCGCCCAGAGATCTGGCTCGACCAAAACGGGCAACCAGGTCTCGAGTCGAGTCCGCGCCCGACTTTGCGGCCAGGGCGGCATCCTCCAACGCTTCCAGAATGCTCTTACCGGCGCCAGCGGCTGCAGTCACTGCATCGACCGCAGGAACCAACGCATCCATCATCGTCTTGTCGCCGCTCCGAGCCTTGGTTTGTCGAGAGACGGCGCGCAGACCCGCCTGAAACGATTGCGCGAGGTCGTTGCAGTTCATCGCATCCCCAGCGAGCACGACATCGCCCATCCCGGCAAAGAATGTTCCGAGAAGACTGCTGGAAGCGCCTCCATCCACACCGAGCACGCGCCAGCCCGCGGCCTTGAGCGAATCCGCGAGGCTCTGCGTGTTTGATGTATCGGTCCAATCTTCCATTTGTTCTGCTGCGCGAAGCATGGTGGTCCCGTGATCTCCATCGCCGCCGATGGAATCCAATTCCGTCAATCGCTGATGCTGGCTCCGAATACAGGCCGCGGCCTGGGCAAACATGTTCGCGAACTCCGTCTTTCCGATATCGCCAGTCATAGAATCAATCATTGCTTCACGAAAAATGGGGCGTCTGCCGGCGCATCCCACAGCTTGATCAACTCCGGATCCATGCGCGCGATCAGCATTTGAAAACCAGCCTGTTCCTGGGTGGTGATGAACTCACCCACGGCGCTGCGCGCCAGCTTGATTTTTTTGGCGATCAGAAGTTGCGCCACACGACGGAAGATGATCAGCATCTCCATCAGGGTGGTCGCGCCGGCCCCATTGATGAGCACCAGAACTTCTTCGCCGCTCTGGATGTTCAGATCCTCCAGCAGCATATTGAGCATGATCTCGGCGGTCTCGTCAGCGGACTTCAACTGCATCCGGCCAGTGCCCGCTTCGCCATGCTGACCCATGCCGATCTCCATCTCGTCATCGCCCAACTCGAAGATAGGCTGACCAGTAGAAGGATGGGTAGCGGTGTTGACTGCGACCGCCAGGGAACGCATATTCCGTTCCATACGCAGCGCAATCTCGAGGCATGCAGCGAGCGACGCGCCTTGCTCGGCCGCCGCCCCGGCAACCTTGTATACGGGAAGGAAGCCGACCAGTCCCCGGCGGTCCTCGGGGTTTGGGCCGCCAGCCAGATCCTCGTGAGTGAGCATCATCTCGATTTTGTGTCCTTCACGCAGAGCCATCTCCATTGCGAGGTTCCCTGAGAGCACATCCCCGGCATGGTTCAACACCACCAACAAAGCGCTCTCGCCCCCGGCACACGCGCTGCGAATTGCCTCCAGGCAGCGGGGCGCTCCAGGGGCTGCGAAAATGTCACCAGCAACGCTCGCATCGAGCATGCCTTTGCCCACAAATCCGCTTAGCCCAGGCTCATGGCCGCTTCCACCCAGGGTCACTAGCCGCACTTTGCCTTTTTCTTTCGGCATGGCGCGCGCCAGGATGTTGCGGCTGGTCAGTTGAACCTTATCGGGGAAGGCCAGGACCATCCCCTCCAGTAGTTCCGTGACCAGGTTTTTCGGATCGTTGATAAATTTTTTCATCCGCATGCAAGTGACCTTTTCGCTATTCGTAAGTAGAAGGATCCGACATCACGATCGGACGCTTGAACCATCCCGTTTGCCTGGCCAACACAAAGAAGCCCACCACCAGCCAAATGCAGCCGGCAATTTTAGCCTTGTTGCCCAGCCCGACCCAGATGACCGTGCAGAACAGGAACCCGAGTGCAGGCAGAACGACATCAACAATGAAGTTTCTGCCCCTCTCGTCAGCCCTGTGCACCCAGAATTTCCAGATCACGGCCAGGTTGACTCCCATGAATCCCAAAAATGCGCCAAAGTTCAAAAGCTCCGCGGCCAACTCATAACTGATCACCTGGGCGCCGACAAATCCTATGGCGCCGAGCAGAATAATGTTGATATGCGGAGTATTGCGGACAGGATGGAGCCGGGCAAAATAACGGGAAGGGATCACATTCTCCCTGCCCATGCCAAAGAGCAACCTTGCTGCTCCCACCTGGGAAGTAAGCCCCGCACCCACATTGGCCACAACTAATAAGAGGGCTGTAGCCTTCAACAGCGCAACCCCGCCGACCCGGCCGGTAACGTCAATAAAGGCGGTATCGATGTTGGTGAAGGTGTTGTAGTTGGGCCAGACCAGGTGTCCTAGGTACACCAGCAATCCGCCGAAGAAACCCGTGAACAGACAAACGGAAACCGCTGCGAGCAAAACGTTCTTGCGCGGATTCTTCACATCCTCGGCCATGGTCGTCACCGCGTCAAAGCCGAGATAGGTCAGCGCCGCGAAGGATGTGGCCGAGGCGATGGCGCGCACATGAAAGGTACCGGGACGATAGAAGGGCTGGATAGAAAATAATCCCAGAAAGCCATGGCGGATAGCGATGTAGCGAATGGCCAGCACGATGAAGCTGAGCAGAACGATACCCATAAAGACCAACAGCGCTTGGTTGGCGAGCGCCGTCGAGCGAATGCCGCGGAGGTTCAGCAGCGTGATGCCGCCGGCAAAGAAGAGCGCGCCGACGGAAAAAGGTAACATCGGCAGTGCCCTTTGCAGGGAGAGGGTTCCGTAGAGAGTACAGAAGAGCGGGATCAGCATGTAGTCAAGGAGCATGGCCCATCCAGCCACGAACCCGAGGTAGGGATGTATCCCACGGCTCACATAGGCATAGGCCGAACCAGCCGAGGGGTAAAGAGCCGCCATCCGGCCGTAGCTGATGGCCGTCAACACCATGGCTACCATGGCGGCGAGAATTGTAACCACCACGTATCCGCCGGACTTCACTTCCGCCAGCCCATAGACGGTCGCCGGGGCGCTCGGAGTAACGGCTACGATTCCATAGAAGATCAAATCCCAAAGCGTCAAGACCCGGCGCAAGCGCGGGACTTCCGTGCCGGTCGTGGGATTGGCGGTAGGCACGCTCACTGGGACAGCCTCTTTCGCTTTACGCCGTCCCACAAAGGAAGGCCGTCACAGCTCAGGGGAAAGACTTCCATTTGCCCGTATTGGAATTCGGTGAGGTGCAGCCGGTGCTGCCCGGGCAAGGCAAAGGCCACATTGGTCGGGAGCTGTCCCTGCGTAGAAATACGGTCAACGACTTCACCCTTGGTACCCAGGACGGTGACATCTCCCTGGCCGAAGACGGCGACGTATAGGAGGCCATTCTCATCGAAGGCCATGCCATCGGGCCCTTTCCAACCCGGCGGCGCATCGGCTCGGATCACATTTCCGAAGAGCGCACGCGGAGCACGCAGCTCACCGTTTTGCCATCCATAGCGGAATACATTGCCGGTGACTGACTCGTCCACATAGAGCAGGTCGTCGGGACCAAAGGCGATTCCGTTGGTGAACAGGATTCCCCCATCCAGCTTAGTGACCGCACCAGTGCCGGGATCGACACGATATACCCGTCCGTCGTAGTGCAGGTTCAGATAATCCGAACGGATTTCATTGTTGGGCGCAAAATTCTCGATCTGCACTCCGGAATCTGTCAGGTAGAGGGCGCCATCCGGACCGAAGCAAAGGTCGTTAGGAAATAAAAACGGCTCTCCGTCGCATCCATCGGCAACCACTTCGCATTTGCCGTCCATGGTCAGGCGCAGCAAAGAGGGGAACTTGGATTCGGCCACCCAGATAACGCCGCCAGCATCGACCGCCAGGCCGTTCGGCCGGCCGGTTTGCTTGATCACTTTTTTGCTCCGACCGTCTGCGCTTAACCAGCTCACGCAGCCACGCTCAGCGGCGGCTTCTACAATCAGCCAAGTGCCATCGGGCAAAGCAACCGGTCCCTCTGGAGCACCGAGATCACCGGCAAAGATCATAGAATTCCTCCAAAAAGCTAAACCTCTGCTGTCTGCCCACCATCGACATACAACACAGACCCGGTTACGAATGATGCGTCATCGGAAGCCAGGAACAGGGCGGCGGCAGCAATTTCCTCGGGTTGCCCAAGGCGGCCCATGGGAAACGTCCTGGCAAAGGCCTCCAGCTGTTCAGGTGTCATTGCATTGCGCAACATCGGCGTGTCGGTTGGACCGGGGCAAATTACGTTCACACGGACGCCCTGCTTGGCGTGATCGATCGCCATGGCACGGCTCAGCATGTTCACGCCTCCCTTGGAGGTCACGTAAGCCACCGCTCGGGCACAGGCATCATGAGCACCGGTAGTGGAGGCGATGTTGATGATCGATCCGCGGCCCTGCTTAATCATGCCCGGAAGTACGGCTCGGCAACAAAGAAAGGTGCCGGTCAGGTTAATCGAAAGCATGCGGTTCCATGCCTCCTCCGCCGTTTCCAGCACCGTGCCGTAAAAGAGGATAGCGGCGCCATTGAAAAGGACGTCGATTTGGCCGTGCTGGTCGAGGATGGAATCGACCAGGCCGTTCACTTGCTCTGCCTGGGAGACGTCTACCCGAGTAAAGCTCGCTGACCCGCCGGCGGCTTGTATCAGTTCCACGGTCTCAAGGCCACCGGGGAGGCTGCCATCCGCTACAATCACTTTTGCGCCTTCGCGAGCGAATCTTTGCGCAGTCGCCCGCGCAATGCCCGACGCGGCACCCGTCACCAGCGCTACTCGATTTTCAAGTCTCGTAAGAAACCCTTCGGCCTGCCAGGCAGGCTCCCAAAATCCGCCAATCGGAGTGCATTCATAGTCCTATGAAGTTAGCGGGCTGGCTATAAGAAAGCTACGAATGAATCTTGAAAAACCCCGGTCCTCTTCGGTTTGCAGGGGATCATGCTGCTGCAACAAAAAGTTTGCCTGAATATCAGAGACGCGCAGAATGGATCTCGAATACTCTGCTTTGGGTAAGCGGTAGCGCGTTTGTGGAAACGCCCGGGCCGGCTGGCCGATAGGACTCATGAGACTTTCAGGAAAAGTGGCAGTCGTCACCGGATCTGCCGTGGGGTTAGGACGTGCCGTGGCCAAGCGGTACGCGCGTGAAGGCGCGACGGTGGTCGTGGCCGACACCAATGCTTCCGACGGATCTGCCGTAGCCGAACAGATTCGCAAGGATGGGGGGGTTGGGATTTTCGTCCGTACGGATGTAGGAGAAGAGCGCGATGTGACGACCCTACTGCAATCTGTATGGGATCAATTTGGACGAATCGATGTGCTCTACAACAATGCGGCGGTGCTCTTCCACGACCGCGATGTACGGGCCCATGAACTGAGCCTGGAGCTCTGGGACCAAGTGATGCGGGTGAATTTGCAGGGTACCTTCTTGTGCTCCAAACACGTGATTCCGTTCATGCTTAAACAGGGCAGTGGATCAATCATTAACCTCGGCTCACCCACTGGGATGACCGGGTGCGCACCAAATCTAACCGCCTACAGTACCAGCAAAGCCGGGATCTATGGACTCACCAGGGTGATGGCGGCCGCTTATGCCCGAGATGGAATTCGGGTAAACATTTTGATCCCGGGCACGATGGATACACCGATGAATGCTCCGCTGCTGGACGACAAAGTCATTCGAGAGCAATACAGGGAAGCGGTGCCGATGGGGCGGTTGGGACGGCCCTGCGATATCGAAGGGATCGCAGTATTTCTGGCTTCGGAGGACTCCTCGTATTGCACCGGAGGGCTTTACACGTGTGATGGAGGGCTGACCGCGGTTTGAGATTTTGTCGCTAGAGAATGCGACGCAGGTCCCTCGGTCTGCTGAATTTCGCAGACTTTGATGGGGATGCCCAGGACGATGTCCTGGGAAATTCTCAGGTCTACCCAGGACTAACGTCCTGGGCTACTTTCAGGCGTCCCTTCGGGACTGTTTTGTAACGGACCTGACCGGTCCTATCACTTCGACGTTGTCGCGACAGTCTCCTGGTGGGGCTTTACGCAGCCTTTAAGGCTGTCGAGCCAAAGTGGGAACTCTGGTTTTTTCTAGGCCTCGACGGCTTCTACTTCGGCATCGATCCCGTGGCGGCGCAGCAGGTTTGGGAGGTTTTGCGAGAAGGCGGAGCGTGGCATTACCATGTCACAGCCTGCTTCCATCGCTTTCGCCTTCAAGTCTCCCTGCAAATGCGAGAGAAAACCGATCACTGAGGTGCCGCGCTTCATCTTGCTCTTGAGGCGCGGAATCAGGGTGAGGGGCTTTGCATTGACATTGTTCAGGTCGAAGACGATCAACGACGGCCGACTCCCCTCGGGCACATCCGCGAGGCGCGACACAATATCCTTATCGGCTTTAACGAAGGCGACTTTTACGCCTAATTTGCGTGCCGTTTCTTGAATTTTGGCGAGGAAGAACAGGTCTTCGATGAAGCAATAAATGCGAACGGGGGCATCTTCTCGTACCGGGACTACGACGGGGTCTTTGGGAAAGGCATCCGCGTAGTGCCCGTTGTGTCCGTTGCCACGAAACTCCACGGCAGAATGGGGCGCATCCACGGTGTTGCCGTTGACCACGCGATAGCTGTGATCCATGGGGCCGACGAACGTCTGTTGCCTGCGCTGCTTGCCTTTGCGCCGGCCACCGCCGTTGCCGCCATTGTTCATCGCTGCATGGGCGCTGCCATTACCATTGCCGTTGCCGTTCTTGGCAGTGAAGCGATTTTGGCCGGGCGACTTGGCCTTGGCCTTCTTGGGCGGATGGCTTGGGCCAGAGCCTGCCCCAGGCTCGCCATTGGCATGGCCTTTTGCCTGGTTGTTCGCGTATCCCTTACGTCTGCGGCGCCGGCGACGATGCCCTTGCCCTTCAGTTTGACCAGCAGGCTGGGCCTGATTCGATGGCTGAGCCTGGGGTTGATTTTGCTCTGTTGTCATGCATGCACATCCCGGTGCGTTGGCAATTCCTGCAGCTTGCTTAGTTGCGACCTACCCCGGACCGGGGAAGGCAGAGATAGGCTGCAACTCATGTTTCCACTTGGTTGATGGCCAGCGGCCACGACCCACGCACTCAAAAGGAACTTATCCAAAAGATACGGTTTGGGGTGGACCTATGGTTTGATCTCTCAAACAAAGTACTGGTGTTATCTGTACCGCTATTGATTGGCCCAGCGACGAACAGCGCTATTTGGGCCAGCAGGTGCGACGCGGCAGAAAAACCCTATTGACTCTCGAGAATTGCGGCGAGCTTGACTCATTACAAGATCTAGCTTCAGCCGCTCGATAGGCAAAACCGATAATACACAGATCCACTGCCCGAGAGCAAGTGCTATTCGAAAGCTTTGTACCAGAAGTCAGAGGAGAGGGGTTACTGTCGGGTCATAAGAGAGGAAACAAGGCAGAAATTGCAGCGATAAAGAGAAAAGCCACGGATCAGTGGCTTTTCTTTAACGATGGCCAGTCACTGGCCTCCCAAGGATTAACCCGGCAGCGCACGTCTGCGGGATGTAAAGCTCCGGTTGCGGCTGGTCCCGGTGGAACCTAGCTCTGCTCGCCGGATCTAAGCGCCGGACTCGCATTTTGCGAATCACGTGCGTCGCTGGCTACTCTTCTTATAAGCAGTTGACATGCCGTTTGCCATGTTACCTATTATCAGTTAGTTAGCTCCTTGTCCCTTGGCGTAGACTCCGATTTATGGAAGCTGCACCCAAATAATGATTCTGGAATCCATAGAAATGGCCTGCGGGCTGGGGGTGAACCTAGCGCTGGCAGTGAGGGCAATAGTGCGTGCCCCGGCCAGCCAAGACCATGCGCTGAATCGGCGTTTCGCAGGCCAGGCACGGCTGCCCGGTGCGGAGATAAACGCGGTGCTCGAGTTGGAAGAAGCCTGCGACCCCGGCGGCATCCACGTAGTCGGATACTGAAGAGCCACCGAGCGAGATGGCCTCCCTGAGGACGCTCTGCAGGCTGGCATGGAGGCGGTCCAGCTCCGCCCGCTTCAAATGGCGAGCCATCCTGCGGGGTCGGATACCGGCGCGGAAGAGACTTTCGTCGGCATAGATATTTCCCACCCCGTGCAAGAGTTTCTGATTGAGCAAGGCTGCCTTGATAGAGGTGCGGCGGGGGCGGAAAAGGGCGGCGAAGTCGTCGGGGGAAATACTCAAAGGCTCCTGACCGGTTCCCTCAAAGCGTTTGGTTTTCGTCTTCTTCGGGGAAACGCCATGGAGCGCCATGCGTCCGAATCGCCGCGGGTCTACAAAGCGGAGTTCTCTACCCGACTTCAGATGCAGAACGGCATGTGTGTGCGAGGGAAGCGGCGTGGCAGGATCTGCGACCAGCAGGCGGCCAGTCATGCCCAGGTGCACGATCCATTGCGGGCCCGGCGAAGACGCTGAGCGATCCTCCAGATCGAAGACGATGTGTTTGCCAACCCGGTGGACCCGGTCGATGCGTCGTCCGTGCAACTCCTTCGCCATGAGCTGGGGAGGAGAATTGAAGGGCTCCGGCTTTTCGCTGAACCAGACGGTTTCAATGCGGTCCCCGCGGAGACGTTCATTGACCCCGCGCGCGATGGTTTCTACTTCAGGCAGTTCCGGCATGGCTCATCTTCAGTCATTGTCGCAGGTGCTTGGCCGCTACCCTAAGGCGTTATATCATCAAGAGTCGGAACAGGCTGCGCCGCCCGGATTTCCTGTACGCGGCTCTAAACAAGTCCGCGTATGCGGCTTTCTTCACGGAAAGCTGCATGAGGCTTATTGATTCCGAGCAAGCCCCGCAGGAATTTCGGGGCGTCGCGCCAGACTGTTCACCAATACTTTCCACTCACTCCCTGCGCAGGTTTACGAGGTTTGATCGAATGGCCGAGCCGGCAGGGGAAGAGTGCGTCACACGAAATTGATGGGAGTGCATGCGAGCCAAGACTGCGGTAGTGCTGGGTGCCCAATGGGGCGACGAGGGAAAAGGAAAGATCGTCGACGTTCTTTCCGACAGGTTTGCCCTGGTGGCGCGCTATGCCGGCGGTCACAACGCAGGGCATACCGTCATCATCCGGGGACAAAAGTTCGTCCTGCAGTTAGTGCCCTGCGGCGTCCTGCGCCCGGACTGCCGGGCGGTCATCGGGAACGGTGTGGTGCTCGACCCCGTGGCTTTCCTTAAAGAAGTTGGCAAGCTGCGCGACCTGGGGGTAAATGTGGATGCGCAGCTGTTTGTCTCCAACCGCGCGCAAGTGATTCTCCCTTACCATCGCATGATCGAGCTGGCGTCGGAGAATGCACCCGGACGGCAGAAGATTGGCACTACCAGCCGGGGCATCGGTCCGGCGTACGAAGACAAGATGCATCGCAGCGGTCTGCGGGTGATCGACCTGCTTAACCGGAGTTTGCTCAAAACGCATATCGAAAATGCCTGCAACGAAAAGAATGCCGTCGCCCACGCGCTTTTCGGAACCGACCCGCTGGACCCCATCAAGATGTACGACGAGTATGCCGAGGCGGCGGAGCGCGTGCGGCCCTTCGTTACCGACACCGCCGCCCTGCTTAACGACGCGATCCGCAAGGGCCAAAGCGTAATGTTCGAAGGCGCGCAGGGCACCATGCTCGATATCGATCATGGCACCTATCCTTTTGTGACCTCCTCTTCCGCCACCGCCGGGGGCGCCGTAATCGGCACTGGTGTGGGACCGACCGCGATCGGCACGGTGATCGGGGTCACGAAAGCATATGTGACGCGGGTAGGCGAAGGCCCGTTCCCGACCGAGATATCGGGCGAGACCAGCGATCTGCTGCGCGCACGCGGGCAGGAATACGGAGCAGTGACCGGACGGCCTCGCCGTTGCGGCTGGCTCGATCTGCCCCTATTGCGCTATTCCAGCGAAATCAACGGCACGGAATGGCTGGTGGTCACCAAGCTGGATGTTTTGGATAGCCTGGCGGAGATCCCAATTTGTACCGGCTATCGCATCGGCGGCAAGCACTCTGAAACCATCCCGGCGGACGTTAGCGGGTTTGACGAGATCGAGCCGGTTTACACCAAGCTGGAGGGTTGGCAATCTTCGACCGAGGGCATCACCGACTTTGAGAAGCTGCCCAAAGCGGCGCAGGCATATCTTCGCTTTCTGGAAAAAGAATCCGGCGCGCGCATCGGCATGGTCTCCACCGGGCCGGATCGGGAGCAAACCATGATTCTTCCCGACTTTTCTGACGCCCTGGACTGGATGCATTCCCACGGCTGACCCACGGTGGCAAATACCTACAGCCGTTTTTTCCGAGGCGTTTCCGGGTAGATTAGAGGCACAATGGTCAGCTTTATCGTACGTATGCGATTCGCCGCCGAAGACCGTGAAAACGTTAACGATATTCTGCGCCAATTGGCTCTCGCTTCGCGCCAGGAGCCGGGCTGCATAAGCTACGTCCCACACACCGTTGAGGACGATCCGGCCGTGGTGGTGATCTATGAGCAGTACCGTGACCGGGCAGCGAGTGACTTTCACCGCACCACTCCCCACTTTAAGCAATTTGCTGTGGGCGGCCTTTTTCAGCTTATGCGTGACCGAGAGGTCGAGAATCTCACCGCGGTCGTCTAAGGCTTCTTACTCTTCCGGATGCGTGTTATCGATGGGTGCGACCCTGACAGGCTGATTTCGCATCCCACCTGTTCAAGGAGCGGTTTCGTCTCCACCGGTGCTCTATGGGCTTGCAGTCCAAGCCCCGGGACATTGCGTTCAACCGCGAAAACTGTCACTCTGGAGTTTCAATTTTGACTCATTATTCGGACGCGGACTAACATCCGGTACGGTTATGCGCGCTCATTCCGAGCATCGTTGGCTGTTTCCCACGGTCGGCAGACTGTTCTTCGTCCTTATACTGCTCTCCGCGTGTGCAACACAGGCGCATGCCCTTTTTCCTCATCACGAGAATGCCCATAAAGAGATCGAAGGCCTGGAGCTGGATTGGCGGCAGGCTCAGCTTTCCAACAACATCTCAGAGGTCGATCGCCTGCTGGCCGATGACTATCTGGGCATTAGCGCTAATGGTACCCTCGAGACCAAAGCAGATGAACTCACCCGGCGCCGCAGCGGAACACTGCACATCACGCAGCTCGATCTGAGCGATATCAAAGTACGGATCTACGGGGACACGGCGGTCGTTACGTCGAAGGCCGACCTGGTGGGGAAGAATGGCGACCGTGATATTAGCGGACGGTACCGCTATACCCGGGTCTATAGCAATCGGATGGGCCAGTGGCGAATCGTTAGCTTTGAAGCCAGCCGCATTTCCCGCAACCACGAGTCGGACGATCAGCACTGAGAGGCGGGCCGAAAACGGCACTGCCCGGATCGCACTGGAATTGGTAAAGGAAGCCCAGGATTGCATCCTGGGATATTCTCAGGACGTCAGTCCTGGGTGGCCTTGAACCGCACGAGTATGCGAACACGGTCTCGATCGATTCGCCCCGATTCAGGCGTAGGCTGCTGCTAGGACAGCGTCGGCTATGGCTGCCGCTTCGCAGGCTGGACGGACGTCGTGCACCCTGATCATATGCGCACCCGCCAGGATGGTGGCCGTCGCGGCGGCAATGGACGCATTTCCCCGGCTCGCCACCGGCACATTGACTCCCTGATTGAGGGCAGACAAGGTTCTACCCAGAAATGACTTGCGTGAGACACCAGCGAGCAGCGGTTGTCCCAGGCGGCTCAGGTCTTCCAGACCCACAAGCAAGTTGTAATTCCGGTCGCCGGTTTTGCCAAAGCCGAAACCGGGATCGAGAACAATTCTCTCCCGTTGGATTCCAGCCTGTTGTGCCTGCTCCAGCCGTTGCCGCAACTCCCGCTTGACCAGCGCTACGGTTTGATCGCCATCCATCCCGGGCAATTCCTGCCACTCGCCCGGCGGGCCTTGCAAATGCATGAGCACGACGCCACAAGCGGCTGCGGCGCAGACTTGAGCCATTTCTCCATCCCAGGAGAGCCCGCTGATGTCGTTGACGACCTCGGCTCCGGCGCGGAGAGCGGCAGCAGCAGTTGCGGATTTGTAGGTGTCAATCGAGAGAATGGACCCCGGCCGATGGCGAAGCACACCCTCGAGCACAGGGATTGCCCGGTCGATCTCCTCCTGGATGCCCAGTGGATTCCGCTTTCCGGGCCGGGAAGATTCGCCGCCGATATCGACCATGTCAGCCCCGTCCTCGAACATCGTCAGGGCATGCCCGATGGCCTGCGCAGGGGTAACGAAGGCGCCACCATCGGAGAATGAATCAGGGGTAGTGTTTAGTACCCCCATCACCAGGGTTCGCTTACCCAGTGGCAGCGACTGTGTGCGCAGCTTCCAGTCGTAGCAGGATCGCTTGGCAAAGGGCATCTTCGTCCATTTTAGGATGCTTAAAGGGCGTAAGGTACACTCCGCCCAGAGACATGCGAACGCGCTCCCCCTTTCTCATCCTGTTGCTGCCCCTGCTCTGCGTGGGGACGATCGCGGCGGCCCTGGCCAAACACCCCGCCGCACGCAAGATTCCCCTCCCTAGGGCTGTAGCTCGTATTCTTGCCGATCCGGGAGTCAACCAGGCGCACTGGGGAATCTCCGTCGTCGCGCTTAGCGGCAGCTCACTCTTCGCGCTGAATGACGGCCAGTACTTTAATCCAGCGTCGAACGCCAAGCTGCTAACCACAGCCGCGGCATATTCGCTTTTGCCGAGCGGGCTCACCTTCACCACGCTGATTTCGAGCAGTGCTCCAGTGAGTAACACGGGAGAGGTTCGCGGCGATGTCACGATCTTTGGGGTGGGCGACCCCAACATGTCAGCCCGCACAATCCCCTTTGGGGTCAAGACCGAACGCACCGGGCCGCCGCTGGCGGCGCTGGAGGATATGGCCGATCAGATTGTTCGCCACGGCGTTCACTCCATAAGCGGAGATATCGTCGGAGACGACACTTGGTTTGTCTTCGAACGCTACGGCGCGGGCTGGAGCTGGGATGACCTGCAGTGGGGATATGGCGCACCGGCTTCCGCCCTCAGCGTGAACGACAACGAGGTCTACTTGAATGCGATGCCGGCGGCGCAGGTGGGGCAACCCGCTGTGGTTTCCTGGCTCCCGGCAACGGCTTACTACACGCTGGACAATTCGCTCATCACCGCACCGGCAGGCGACCCGGGCAAGCCCGGCATCGAGCGCGCTCCGGGCGGAATGACCGTGCGGCTTTTTGGCCGGACTCCCCTCGGCCAACAAAGCCTGCACTCTGCTTTGGCCATCGAAGATCCTGCCGATTATGCGGCACGGTCTTTGCGGGCGATGCTCCTGGCGCGCGGGGTCCAGGTCGGCGGGACCGCGCGGGCGCAACATCGGCTGTCCATCGCTACCGGCGACTTTCTCTCCGATCAGCAACAGCCGGTTGTGTTTCACCCCATATCGAGTCTGAACGTGCAGGCCGCAAACGTAGGGCCATTTGTGCTTGCCTCGCATGTGTCGCCGCCGCTGGGCGACGATCTGGTGGTGACCAACAAGGTCAGCCAGAATCTGCACGCCGAGATCACTCTCAGGACACTAGGCAAGCTCGAAAGCTCGGATGGATCGTTGCTCGAGGGTACGCGGGTGGTGCGCCAGTTTCTGATTTCGGCCGGCATCGTCCCAAGCGACTTTGTGCTTTACGACGGCTGTGGGCTGTCGCCCCAGGACCTGGTCACACCCCGGGCCTTCACGACTTTGCTCGCCTACGCAGCCCGTCAGAGCTGGGGCGAAGCATTCCGCACTTCTCTGCCGGTCGGGGGAGTGGATGGCTCCCTCTCCGCCCGCTTCAAGCACCCGCTGCTCGACGGCAAGGTCTTTGCCAAGACGGGTACGCTGGGAGAAGCGCGTGCCTTGAGCGGCTACCTGGTTGCCGCAAGTGGCCGGACAGTCGCCTTCTCTATTATGTGCACCGATCACTCCCCATCCCTGCCCGCGGACCGCTCCGCGATGGACAAGATCGTAGCCGCGATCGCGGAGGCCAATTGAAGATGTTCTTTCGCAAGAACCGGCTGTTAATTCTTGCCGGGCTGCTGGCCGCTTGTGGTTGCAAGCAGTCACCCTCCAAGCCGGTGCGTCCACTCACCCCGCAGGAGGCTGCAGGGAAGCAGGTGTTTGTGAACCTATGCTCGAGCTGCCACTACGCCGATACCGACAAAGGCTTGTACGGCCCGGGTCTCGCGGGGCTCTTCTCTAAGCCCTATCTGTCGAATGGGATGGCCGCAAATGACACGCGAGTGCGCGCGGTGATCCTGCATGGCTACGCCATGATGCCGCCCATGGGCAATACAATGTCAGATCAGGAGTTCGAAGAGCTGATGGCCTACCTGCACACGTTATGAGCAACCTTCCTCTGCCGGGCATGGCTGCTATCTCCCTCTGGATGCTGGCGCTGGCGTTGGTGGGCGTGGCGGGAGTGTTGACCGGCCACTACCCGTCCGGAGGGGCTCGTGTCGCGATCCTGATCCTGTGCAGCGTCTTCGCCGTTGCCGGTCTGGGACTCATTCGCATGCGCCGGTGGGGATGGGCGCTTACCCTGGCCGCGGTGTTTCTCTCCATGTGCTTCGGCTGCTACAGTCTGTTTCGCTTTCACCAGGGTCAGTGGGTGGTGATGGCGGCCATCAATCTCGTCTTCTTTCTTTACCTGGTGCGCCCCGAGGTCACCGGGCGCCTTCGCTAGCATCTTCAACCCGCTACAATTAGACCAGCGTGATTGACCTCGTCCAGATCGACCAAACCCCACGCCGTCCCGCCCCCAAGCCTGCCTGGCTGAAGGCTCGCGCGCCGGTGGGTGAAAACTACCACGAGCTGAAGAGTCTGGCGCGGTCGCTCAATCTGCATACTGTGTGCGAGTCGGCCCACTGCCCCAACATCGGCGAGTGCTGGAACCAGCGCACCGCGACGTTCATGATGCTGGGCAACACCTGCACCCGCCGCTGCGGCTTTTGCGCCGTGCCCAAGGGCAGGCCGGAGCCCATCGACTTCGACGAGCCGCGCCGCGTGGCTGAAGCGGTCGCCATTCTCGACCTTAAGCATGCTGTGATCACCAGCGTGAACCGTGATGACGACGTTTTGGGAGGCGCCCGCGCGTTTGCCATGGTGATCGAGGAGATTCGCCGGCAGGCTCCGGGCTGCCAGGTGGAAGTCCTTATCCCCGATTTTCAGGGGCAGGAGGAGGCCATCCGTATTGTGGTCGAGGCCCAGCCCGAGATGCTGAACCACAACACCGAATCGGTGCCGCGGCTCTATCGCGTGGTGCGCTCGGGGGCACGCTACCAGCGAACGCTTCGACTGTTGGAGTACGCGAAAATCGTCGACCCGCGCATGACCACCAAGTCCGGGGTGATGGTCGGCTTGGGCGAAGAGATGCACGAGCTGTTGCAGGTTTATCGCGACTTGGCCGCGGTTGGCACGGACGTGTTGACCATTGGGCAGTATTTGCGTCCATCCAAAGATCACCTGCCGATGGCCCGCTATTACACTCCGGAAGAGTTCGCGTATATGCGCGAAGAGGCTCTCAGGATGGGTTTCCGCCATGTAGAGTCGGGACCGCTGGTGCGGTCGTCCTACCATGCACGCGAGCAGGCGCAGTCTACTGGCGTGACCCTGCTTACATAAATCTTTTGAAAGATCGAGGAAGAAGACGATGGCAGTCTCGGTAATGGCCGGAATTCCGGCGCTGAAAGATATTCAGCAGCAGCTCAAGACTCGGATGGAAAAAGCGGTGGATGATTTCCGCGGCAACCTTGCGTCCACACGCACCGGGCGCGCCTCTGTACACATGCTCGACCAGATCAAGGTGCCCTACTACGGCACCGATACGCCGCTCAATCAAGTGGCCCAGGTGACCGCTCCCGAGGCCAACCTGATTCTGGTCCAACCCTGGGATCCCGGCATCCTGGGGGATATCGAGAAGGCGTTGCGCACGTCGGACCTGGGGTTCAATCCGCAAAACGACGGCAAGATTGTGCGTATTCCCATTCCTCCGATGACGGAAGAACGCCGTCGCGAAGTAGTGAAGCACCTCAACAAAACGCTGGAAGACCACCGCACCGCGGTGCGGAATATTCGTCGCGATGGCAACGACCTCATCAAGAAGTCCGCTAAGGACAAGAAGATCTCCGAAGATGAGGAGAAGCGCTCACTCGAGGAAATTCAGAAGCTCACCGACGATGAGATCCGGCGCATGGAAGAGATGTGCCGCAATAAAGAGCGAGAAGTACTGCAGATCTGAGCGTTAGTTGGTACGGCTGGTGTGGTCAAGAATGATCTTCCAGCCCGTCGGATCCCGCTGGAAGAGCAGGGAGAAGATGCCGTCGGCATTGCCGCCTCCAGCTGCGGTGCGCTGGAGATGAAAATTCCCGGTGGCTACTGCGTAGTTGGCATCCAGGACGCGGATCGCGAGATGGGAAAAGGTTAGTTTGCCCATAGCCTCAGGCGTCGCATAGAGCTTCTTGTAGCGCTCGAGAATCGTGGCGTAACCATATTGCACGGTCTGACCGACAAAGGTGGTTTCGGGAGAGTCTTCGTAACTCTTCATAAAAGCTTCGACGTCGCCGCGGTTCCAATCTGCCGTCTGTTGGTCTAGCGAATGCCGAATGGCGGCCTCTGGTGTGGTTTGCGCTTGCGAGGAAGCCGCTAGCATCACGGCGAGAGCCAGAAATAGGTGGACACGGCCTTTTCTCATGGATCGAAGATAAAGCACGACCGGAGCGCAGCGTATTGGATCTGCGGTTTCTTCCCCCGGCTCTCACATACCCCTATAGTCAGGCCAGGTCTTGGAGCAATGTTCCTACTACAATGACTCATGCCTGGATCGAGAACGGCTCACGCCGTGTGTTCGCACGATTGTCCGGATTCCTGCGCCGTTCTGGTGACGATCGATGAATCGGGAGTGGCCACACGGGTACAGGGCGATCCGGATCATGCGGTGACCCGCGGTTTTCTCTGCGGCAAGGTCGCTAAGTACCTGGATCGTGTCTATTCTCCCGCGCGGCTGCTCTACCCCATGCGCCGCCGAACCGGAGCACCCAAAGGGAGAATGCCCTCCGGCGGCGAGACGGACATCTTCGAACGCATCGGCTGGGACGAGGCCCTGGACATAATCAGCGAGCGGCTGGAACTCATCGCCAGGGAGCACGGTCCTGAATCCATCTTGCCCTATTCCTACGCGGGAAACATGGGGGTGCTGGGCTATGGTTCCATGGATCGCCGCTTCTTTCACCGGCTCGGCGCCTCGCAACTCGATCGCACGATCTGCGCGACGACAGGCGCCGATGCCTTGCTATCGGTCTACGGAACCAAGCTAGGCACGGAACCGGAACACTTCCGCCATGCCCGGTACATCATCGCGTGGGGCGCGAATATCCACGGCAATAATATCCACCTCTGGCCCTTCGTCGAAGAAGCACGCCACCAGGGCGCCCGGTTGGTGGTGATCGACCCGTTCCTCACCCGTACCGCGCGCGTGGCCGACTGGCACATCCCCATTCAGCCCGGCACGGACGCAGCCTTGGCGCTCGGCCTGATGCACGTCATCATTGCCGAAGGACTCTACGACCGCGACTATGTTGCCAAACATACCCATGGTTTTGAGGCCCTGCGCGAGCATGTTGGGTGCTACACGCCAGAGCATGTTTCCTGTTTAACGGGCATCCCCGCGGGCGACATCACGCGCCTGGCACGCGAGTATGCGACCAGTGCGCCGGCGGTGATCCGCCTGAACTATGGAGTACAGCGTTCGCAGAACGGCGGGGCAGCCGTACGCGCGGCTTGCATGCTGCCGGCGCTGATCGGTGCCTGGAAGCAGCTCGGCGGTGGACTGCAACTCTCCACCGGCGGAGCCTTCACCTTCAACACGGCGGAGTTGGAGAGGCCAGACCTTATGCTGGCGAGCCCACTCCAGCGCCCAGCGCGCGTGGTCAACATGTCGCGCCTGGGCCACGCACTCAACGAGCTCGACGCACCTCCAGTGAAGGCGCTTTTCGTCTACAACTCGAACCCCGCGGCCATTGCCCCCAACCAGACCGCCGTGGTGCGGGGAATGATGCGCAGCGACCTATTTACCGTGGTACACGAGCAGTTCTTTACTGATACCACCGACTACGCTGATATCGTGCTGCCGGCGACCACCTTCCTGGAGCACAAAGACTTTCAGGGAGCGTACGGTCACTACTTTTTGCAACTCTCAGAGCAGGCCATTGCACCGCTTGGGGAAGCCAGGTCCAACGTCTGGCTCTTTAGCCAATTGGGGCAGCGCATGGGGTTTTCCGAGCCCTGTTTCAATGACACCGTGGACGACCTGATCGAACAAGCGCTGAATGCACCAGCAACGCAAGGCATTACCCGCCAGGATCTGGAGGCGAAGAGGAGCATACGCCTGCGGGGCGGCAACGGGGACTCGCTGCCTTTCGCCGATGGCGTCTTTGCCACACCCAGCGGCAAGGCTGAGTTTTATTCTTGTGCGCTGGCTGCGGCCGGGGTCGACCCGCTGCCGACGTTTCATCCACCGGACGAGTCGCGCCGAGGCGCCGATGCGCATACATTCCCGCTCGAGTTTTTGCCCCGCAAGGCGGACCACTATATGAACTCCACCTTCGCCAACCTTCCGGGACACCAGAAGATGGAATCGCCCGGCCTGTTATTCATCCACGCGAGCGACGCTGCCGCGCGGCAGATCGGCGAAGCCGAATTGGTGGAGATCTACAATGCGCGCGGCAAAATGCGACTGCGCGCGCGTATCGACGGCAGCGTGCCGGCAGGCGTGGTGGCGGCCAGCCTCAACTGGAACAAGCTGTCCGAGGGGGGAAACAATGTAAACGCGCTCACCTCTGAGCGTCTCACCGACCTGGGCCGGGGGGCCACGTTCTATTCGACCCTGGTGGAAGTTCGAAAGCTGACCCCAACCAAAAACCTCTTCCCTCCGATAGACTAGGAACACCTGCTCAAGCGTGAGATTGACGATGCCGTATCCAGCGGGTTTCCAGTGCGCGGGCTGTGGAGAGTGGAATGAGATCGTGGTGGACGAGTCAGCCGGCGGGCGGCAGCGGTATGTGGAAGACTGCCAGGTCTGCTGCAAGCCAAACTTTCTCTCCGTGGCGTGGGATTCCTCACTGGGCGAGTACTTTGCCAGCAGTGAGCTGGAGAGCTGAGGGAGTTCTGGTGTCTGTCCTGACTGGGCCTCCTGGATGGTAGGCGGCGTGAGAAACGAGTCCTCGGAGTTGGGGAGTACCCCTTCCGTCACATATAATCGCCTTTTCCTCCAGCAGGATCCGATTTTTAGCAGTGAGGGTGTGCCTATTCTTCGCGTCGTGTCAGGGAGCCTTCGCTCCCGGTCTCATAAGAATCAACCTGTGCTGCCGTTTTTTTTTCGGATGTGCAGGATCGTGGGCTTGCTTCTATTTTGCGGTTCCAGTCTGAATGCCTGGGCTCAGCAGGAGGTTGCCCCCCAGCCGGGTGTAGTAACCCAAATCCGCGTGATCGGCAATCGCCGCATTCCCAGAGAGACGGTGCTGGCGCGGCTGTTTACTCACCCCGGAGATCCCTACGATCCGGCCACCATCGAGCGCGACTTCAACTCGCTCTGGAACACCGGATACTTCGAGAATCTGCAGATTGCACGCGAGGATACCCCCAAAGGCATCGTTCTCGACATCATCGTTAAAGAAAAGCCCACCATCCGCGAGATCAACTACAAGGGCCTGAACTCGGTCTCTACTTCGGATGTTCTGGACCGCTTCAAGAAAGAGCATGTCACCGGCTTCTCGGTGGAAAGCCCCTATGATCCCACCCGCTTGGCGCGGGCGATCGATGTCATCCGCGAACTGCTGGCCGAACACGGGCACCAGTTTGCGACCGTAAAGCCGGAAATCAGGACTATTCCGCCCTCCTCGGTCTCGGTCAACTTCATCATCAAGGAAGGCCCCACGGTGAAAGTGGGGAATATCTCCTTCACTGGCAACCGGGCGGTGAGCTCGCGCGAGCTACGGGCGGCAATGAAGAACCTCCGGCCGGTGGGGATTCCGCACTCGATTTTCCTGGAGAACCTCTTCGCGCGCACCTACGACGCCAGCAAGCTCGAGGAGGACACGGAGCGGGTCCGCCGCGCGCTTCAGGACCGGGGCTATTTCCGGGCGGAAGTTGACACTCCAGTAACGCATATCAGAAATGAGGGCGGCCTATCGTTTTTCACGTTTCGCCCTCG
This sequence comes from uncultured Acidobacteriaceae bacterium, assembly GCA_963743365.1. Lineage (GTDB taxonomy): Bacteria > Acidobacteriota > Terriglobia > Terriglobales > Acidobacteriaceae > PALSA-350. Next base: position 312,776 of record CAVUQE010000022.1, on the reverse strand, counting down.
CCAGGGTAAGCGCATCGACATCCGCATTCCCGTCGAGGAGGGAGCGCGCTACCGGCTTGGCGGCGTCACCTTCACCGGCAACGCGCATGTGCAGAACGTTAAGGCGCTGCGAGCTCAGTTCCCCACCAAAGACGGCGAATTGTTCAACGCGACCGCCATCGGCAAGGGGCTCGATAATTTACGCAAAGCATATGGTTCGCTGGGCTACATCAACTTCACCGCCGTGCCGACGCCGCGCATCGATGACGCCAAGCACTTGGTCTACCTGGACATCGACATCGACGAAGGTAAGGCTTTTACCGTCTCGCGCATCGAGTTCCAGGGCAACACCATCACCCGCGACCGGGTTATCCGACGGGAACTGCTGATCGAAGAAGGCCAGCCCTATAACAGCAATTCGTGGGAATCGAGCCTGCTCCGCCTGAACCAGTTGGACTACTTCGACCCACTCAAGGTAGATCAGGACACCGAGATACATCCGGACAACGAGACCGGCACTGTGTCGTTGTTGCTCAAGGTGCACGAGAAGGGCAAGAACTCGATTGGCTTGAACGGCGGTGTCAGTGGTCTTTCCGGCACTTTCCTCGGGCTTAACTACTCGACCAATAATTTTCTTGGCTTGGGTGAGACGTTAAGTCTCCAGGGTAATATCGGCAACCTGGCACGCAGCGTGGTTTTTGCCTTCAACGAGCCCTACCTGCGGAACAAGCCGACCAGTGTAGGCTTCCAGGTCTTCTCCAGAAAGTCGGACTATAATTCGGCGCGCAACTACGCCACGGTTACCGGGCAAGCCGCGAACCTGACGGCTGCTCAGCAATCTCTCACCCAGAATTACAACCAGTCCTCGACCGGGTTGACTTTCTCTGTGAGCTATCCGCTGCGCCACTCCTTTAAGCGAGTGGGCTTGACCTATAGCTGGGACAAGTCGACTATCACAACCTTCAGCCAGGCGTCCGCGAACCTCTTTCAAACGCTCGCCTTCCGCAGCGGCCAGATCCAGGGCGCCAATGCCCTGGAAGGTATTTACACCAGCTCTGTTTCGTTGAGCTATACCTACAACAGGGTTGGTCCATCCATCTTCAGGCCTCGCTTCGGAACGGATATTTCCGCGGCCTTGATCATCGCGGGCCTGTGGGGCAACGTTCGTTATTTCACCCCGGTAGTGCAGTACAAACACTACCTCGCAGTGAGGGGTTTACGGCCCGACAAGGATGGGCGTAACACCATTGGCTTCCGCACGCAGCTTTCGTACATCCAGGGTTTTAGCGGAGATGTGGCTCCCCCGTTCGCCCGCTTCTATTCCGGCGGCGACAATGAACTGCGCGGCTTCGATGTGCGCGCAGCGACGCCCTATGGGTTCATCCCCGTACGGCAAAACATCACGCTCACCAACCCCGACGGGACGCCGGTTCCCATCGACCCAGGTAACTACACGCTGGGCAACATCCTGATTCCGATCCCGATTTACCGGCCTGTTTCGGTGGGTGGCGACGCCAAGTTTACCTCCAACATCGAGTACCGCATTCCCATTGCAGGACCGGTCCAGTTCGCCTTCTTCGACGATTTCGACATCACGTCCGTGGTTCGCCGCTCGCAATTACGGCAAAGCGTTGAGGGTGCCGACCAGCTCAATTCGCCACTCTACGGCTGCACCGCCTATTTCAATGGCGCTTGCCAGGGCGGGCAGTCGATCCAGTTCATTAACGAGATCAGGCCGATCGCGGGGACGAACTTGCTGCCGCGCATGTCAGTCGGCGGGGAGCTCTCGGCTATGCTTCCCATCGTGAATGCACCCATGCGCCTCTATTACGCATACAACACGAATCGCTTGCTTGAGAATGTCCAGGGAGAAAGCCTGATCACGCGCAGCATGTTCCCGGCGGGCGGCGCGGGTGACTACACCTACCAGCAAGCCATTACGGCTTACGACTCCCTGTTACATTTTCGTGAACCGCGGAAGACCTTCCGCCTGAGCGTGAGCACTACTTTCTAGGAGAATCGAGTTTTGATCCCACAATGCGGACGGCCCCGGATTTCCTGTGAAGCTTGTTGGCGTTGATGAACTTCATGCGGCTTTCCTCAATGAAAGCTGCACCCGTGGCCGTTGCTTGGTGCCGCACACAGGAAATCCGGGAGCGGCCACCCTGCGTTGACGCTCCTTCTGCCCCCACCTATAATCACTGCTGGCCCTGTGATTGTCTCGGTCCGTGTCTCTTCTTCGCATTTGCTGCCAGATGCGCTGGCCAGGTGACTGCATTGCAAATGCGCATGCGGGGGACCCGCAAGCGAAGGCCCGCTTTCCGCTGAAAGACGCGGGCGATCTGGATTCAAAGATCAAAAGGAGTTCTGTATTCCGATGAAGCGTACGTTCACCCTTGTTTGTCTGCTTGCGTCCGCCACGGGCGTGGGCGTCATCAGTTCGCCCAGCAGCGCGCTAGCCCAAGTTCCCGCAGCTCCCTCCGCACCCACCCCTGCCGGTGCCGCCACGCCGGCGGCAGTTCCGGCCAGTGCCAAGATAGCGATCATCAATTTCCAGCAGGCGGTCGCAGCAACCAACGAAGGGCAGCGCAATTTCGCCCAACTCAGGGTGAAATTCGAACCCAAGCAGGCTCAGCTGAAGGCGCAAAGCGACGAGATCGATTCGCTCAAGAAGCAGTTGCAGGACGCCGGCGCCAACCTGAGCGAACCGGAGCGCGACAGCCGCCTCAGGGTGATCGACGAAAAGACCAAATCGCTGCAGCGGTCCGCGGAAGATGCTCAAAACGAGGCCAGCGGCGCGATGAACGATATGTACCAGGCACTGGCACAAAAAGTCTATGCCGTTTTGGATAGTTACTCCAACCAGAACAAGTTCACCGTGGTGCTCGACACGAGCGCCCAGCAGACGCCGGTGTTGTGGGCCAACGGGTCCACTGACATCACCAAGCAGATTGTGGAAGCCTACAACGTCAAGTCCGGCGTTCCTCCACAACCAGCATCAGGCGCCACCGCTCCGCGTCCCAGCACCACCAGCCCCAGCCGGCCGTCGACAACCACACACCCCAGTACGACTAAGCCGCCGTCACAGTAGAGGATGGTCTGCTCGGCCCCTCCCGGCAAGATTCACTTGCCGGGAGGGAAATAATCACCAAAACCGGCTAAAAAATACCTAGCAGTCAGTTCCCGGCGTGTCTGTGGAAAAAATTGTGGAAAGCTGGGGTGTGCTCTTTTTTCGCTTCAACTCCTGCCCTCAAAAGAGCGCGGTCGGCCACTTTGGGCTATCCCTTAACCTTTTGCTTGTCAATCGTTTATCGCCTGTGTTACAGCCGGGTCGATGAGCCCGAAGCTGCGCGCCGTTCAGTGACGTAAATTTTCGAGTTTCCACAAAACGCAAAAACAGGCATGACCAACGTAACCCCTATCGGCCACTATTTGCTGGAATCCTCGCCAACCTTGAGAACCGCCAAAAACGCCTCTTGCGGAATGTCCACTTTACCCACGCGTTTCATGCGCTTCTTGCCTTCTTTTTGCTTCTCCAGCAGTTTGCGTTTGCGGCTGATATCTCCCCCGTAGCACTTGGCGAGCACATTCTTGCGCAACGCGGCGACGGTTTCCCGGGAAACGATCTTGGCGCCGATCGCTGCCTGGATCGCAACTTCAAACATCTGGCGAGGAATGAGCTCGCGCATTTTGGAGACCAGCGCTCGTCCCCGTTCATAGGCAAAGTCCTTATGCACGATGATGGAGAGCGCATCGACAGGTTCGCCCGAGATCAGAATGTCCAGCTTGACCATGGGTGATTCCCACATGCCGGCCAATTGGTAATCAAGGGAAGCATAGCCGCGCGAGACTGATTTCAGACGGTCGTAAAAATCCAATACGATTTCGTTGAGCGGTAGCTCATAGGTCAGCATGACGCGCGTGGGAGTCACGTATTCGAAATTTTTCTGGCGGCCGCGTTTCTCCTCCACCAGCTTGAGAATGCCACCGACGTATTCTTCGCTGGTCAGGATGGTGGCGATGATCACGGGCTCTTCGATCTTCTCGATATCGGTGGGATCGGGCCAACGGGAGGGGTTCTCCACCTCGACGACTGAGCCATCCGTGAGGGTAATTTTGTAGCGCACTCCAGGAGCGGTAGTAATGAGATCCAGGTTGAACTCGCGCTCCAGGCGTTCCTGAATGATCTCCATGTGGAGGAGTCCGAGAAAGCCGCAGCGGAAACCGAATCCCAGCGCGACCGAACTCTCCGGTTCAAAGAAAAAGGACGAGTCGTTCAACCGCAGCTTCTCGAGCGCATCACGCAACAGCGTGTGCTCATGCGAATCCACGGTATAGAGCCCGGCAAACACCATCGATTGAATGTCTTTAAATCCGGGAAGTGCCGCCGCGGCCGGACGTGTGTCCTCGGTGACGGTGTCGCCGATCTTGGTGTCGGCCACGTTCTTGATGGTCGCGGAAAAGAAGCCAACCTCACCCGCCGACAACTGCCCAATCTCGACCGGCTTCGGCGTGAGTACACCGACCGACTCCACGTCGAATACGCGGCCATTGGACATGAGCCGGATCCTCGCACCCTTGCGCAATATGCCATTGATCACGCGGGCCAGCACGATTACGCCACGGTAAGGATCAAACCAGCAGTCGAAGATCAGGGCTTGCAGGGGAGCTTCCGCGTCTCCTGTGGGTGGCGGAAGACGCGTAACGATGGCTTCCAGCACCTCGGGAACGCCAAGGCCCGTTTTGGCACTCACGGGAAGCGCATCGGTAGCGTCCAATCCTACGGCGGACTCGATCATCTCCTGCGTGCGCAAGACGTCGGCGCTGGGCAGATCGATCTTGTTGATCACGGGAATCATGTCGAGACCGTTATTAATGGCCAGGTGGGCATTGGCCAGGGTTTGCGCCTCGACGCCCTGCGAGGCATCGACCACCAGCAGCGCGCCCTCGCAGCAGGCCAGGGAGCGCGAGACCTCGTAGGAGAAATCGACGTGCCCTGGTGTATCCAACAGGTTTAACTGGTACATCTCGCCATCCCGGGCAAGGTAATTCATGCGCACCGCGTGGGCTTTGATGGTGATGCCCCGCTCGCGTTCCAGGTCCATCGCGTCCAGGACCTGGGCCTGCATCTCGCGTGCCGTCAAGGAGCCGGTCAACTCCAGCAATCGGTCCGAGAGGGTCGATTTGCCGTGGTCAATGTGGGCGATGATGGCGAAATTGCGGATGTGGCTGCTATCCATGAAGGGGTGCCGGTCGGCGGGTGGCAAATCAGTTGATGGCGAGAGGAGTCTCTCACCCGATCTTATCATTCACACTGAAGGGCTCAGGGCAATACAATCAAGCTGAACGATGTTGCCAGAAAGCCGGAAGGAACCCGGTCTTTCGTTGTGCAGCCAAGGCGGAGGGTGCCAAGGCATTTTTGCATGGGCTTATTCAGAGGCTTAAAAATCGCTCCCCGAGTGGCCACGCTGATGCTCGCCGCGACCCCGGTGCTGCTTATTGGGTGTGTGCCGGAAAACCCAGCGACCCCGGGCCCGGCGAAGTCACCGCAGGCCACGGCTCCCGCGCTCAAGCCCACCGCACCATCCACGGCATCGGCTAACCAGCCTGCAACGCCAGCCGCCAATCCGCAGGTGCAGGCCCTGATCGACGCGGTCGAGGCGTCGTACCAGAGCGGTGTGACCGACTACCACGCTGGCAAGCTGCAGTCGGCCAAGGCAGACTTCGATCGGGCCGTCGACATGATGCTGACCAGCAACTTCGATCTGCGGACCGAACCCCAGCTGCACGATGAGTTCGACCGCATACTCGATGCTGTCAACACGTTGGAGACCGAGGCACTGAAGCAGGGAAATGGATTCGCACCCAAGATCGAACCGGCTCCAGTCGATATCGCGAACGACGTCACCTTCCCGGTGGACCCGACGGTCAAGGCGCAGGCGATCGCAGAACTGAAGACGACAGTCTCCGATTTGCCGCTGGTGATCAACGATCCCGTCGCCGGCTACATTAGCTATTTCTCTTCAAAGGGGAAGGGGACGCTCACGCGGTCGCTGGAGCGGGCCGGACGCTACCACGCCATGATCTCGGCGGTGCTGGCTGAGGAGCAAGTTCCCCAGGATCTGATTTATCAGGCCGTGGCCGAATCCGGTTTTCAGCCGCAGGCGGTGAACGGCCGGTCGGGTGCGGGTGGGATGTGGCAGTTTATGCCCTCGGGACCCTATGGTCTAACCCGCACAGGCTGGTACGATGAGCGCTTCGATCCGGAGAAATCAACCCACGCTTACGCCCGCTACATGAAGGTGCTGTACGCCCAGCTGGGCGATTGGTATCTAGCGATGGCAGCGTACGACTGGGGTCCCGGCAACGTGCAGAAGGCGGTGCAGCGCACCGGCTACGCGGATTTTTGGGAGCTATACCGCCGCAACGTGTTGCCCCAGGAAACGAAGAATTACGTGCCCATCATCATCGCTGCCGCGATCATGGCGAAGAATCCTCAGCAGTACGGACTGCAGTCGCTGACGCCTGACCCGCCACTGCTGACTGATACAGTCACCACGGACTACAGCGTTGACCTGCGCCTGGTCTCCGACCTGGTCGAAGCGCCAGTTCAGGAGATCACGGACCTTAATCCCAGCCTGTTGCGGATGAGCACACCCAGCGACGCTCCGTTTGAGCTACACCTGCCGGCCGGCAGCAAAGACCTGTATGAAAAGCGCATCTCGGAAATCCCCGCGGACAAGAGAAATCAATGGCGGTTTCACAAAGTGGTTGCCGGAGAAACTCTGCAGACCGTCGCTCGCGATTACCATGTAACCCCTGCGGAGATTGTCTTTGTGAACCAGTTGGAAGCGGGGGATGACCTGTCTTCGACTGACTCGCTCATTATTCCTGTACCACCGGCTCCGTCCAGCAGGTCGCGCCTCACACTGTACAAGGTGGAACACGGCGACACGCTGGTGACCGTGGCTGATCGCTTCAATGTGACGGTGCAACAAATTCGGCGCTGGAACCATCTGACCTCGGCGCGATTGGAACCCGGGCGCCGTCTTTACGTGGCTGAACCGGCGCGTGTCACCAGTTCGAGGCGCCGGGTGAGCGCATCGACGAAACCTTCCCGGGCTGCGAAACAAGGAGTGGCGCACTCCGCGTCCGCGCACAAGCCGACGGCGCATACTGCGACCGGCGCGCACACAACCGCGAAGAACAGCCCGCCGGCTCTCTGAGCGGGAAGACGCCGGAAAAAAACAATTGCAGCGGCTGTGCGGGAGAGCTTTTCCGAAAGAAACTCAATTCGCACTTGCGTTCATTGGCATCCCGTTGCATGCTGTTGCTATAATCCGCGCCGCAGGCAAGTATGATGGAAAGCGGTTCTCTGCGATCCGAATCCGTAGCAACCGAAGCCTTGGAGGCATAAGAATGCAGGACGATCACAAACTGTACGCATACGCAGATAACGAGTTTGAAGCCGAGGCGGACGAGTATCCCGATGAGGTGGAAGACGGCTTCGACGACGATGATGAAGAGGAAGAAGAAGTAAGTGTCATCGTCGCCACCACCGCAGCAGGTACCGAGTTGCTTATGCCACCCGTAAGCGTCCCGCCGCCGCCCCCGCCGGTGAAAGCGCCGGCCAAAAAGGCTGCCGCCAAGAAGACGGTTGCCAAGCCTGCGGCAACCAAAAGCGCAGTGAAAACAGTCCCAGCGAAAAAGGCTGCGGCGAAATCTCCGGCCAAGAAGGCCGCCACGAAATCTGCCGCGAAGAAGAGCAGCAAAGGCGCGAAAAGCGGCAGGAAGGCCGCGAAAGCGGTCGGCAACAAGAAGAGCGCCAGTAGCAAAAAATCTACCATCAAACGAGGTATTCCTTTGGCAGTGAAGAAAGCAGCAACCAAGAAGTCGGCGGCAAAGAAGTCTCCGGCTAAGAAGGCAGCAAAGAAGTCGCCAGCGAAGAAGTCAGCTAAGAAGGCGGCGAAAAAGACGACAAAGAAGAAGTAGTTCTTTCACCAAACAGGCAAGCAAAAGAGCCCGGCTAGCAGCCGGGCGTTTTTGCGTCTGGAGGTTTTTTCGGGAGATGTTGCGGCTTGTTCGCGAAATTGTTCGGTCCCGCGGAGAATGCGGGAGCTGGCTATTTCTTCTCGAAGCCGTTCAGCGCGGCCAGCACCTGCTGGCTGTGCTCGGAGGGTTTTACGCCCGTCCACACCTGAACGATTTTGCCCTGGGGATCAATCAAAAACGTGTTGCGATTGGCGATTTTTACGCCCATGTGATCGCCCAGGGAACCATACTGCACCACTACTTTCTTTTCCTGATCGCTCAGAAGTTTGAAGCTTAGCCCTTCCTTGGCACAGAACTCCTTATGGCTGTCAGTCGAGTCAACACTCACCCCGACGACCACGGCATCCAGTTTTTGATACTTGGCGATGTCCTGTTGGAAGTTGTGGGCTTCAATGGTGCAGCCGGGGGTCATATCCTTGGGATAGAAATAGAGCACCACCCACTTGCCGCGAAAACTGTCGAGACTGGTTGGGGTGCCATCCTGCGAGGGTAGGGTAAAGTTGGGGGCGGTCTGTCCTGCTTGCGGCATGGCGGTGTCATCGGCTCGTCCGCGGATGCTCAAGGCGACGCCAGCAAGTAGAACCACCAGGATTGCGACGACTGCGACTTTATTCGTTTTCACTGGAATCTCCAGATTGCTTCTAAAGTGGGCCCAGTCGATTAGACCGCTTTTCGTCTTCCGCTGTCCAGCCGCGTTCCCCGCGGGGATAAAGCATTTGGAAGGTATGTCAGGGGCTCCTTCCGCGACGCTGAAGCGTCGCTCCCCCTGCTGAAGCAGGGGGCTCCCACCGGCCTCCACGGAAAAACGTTCGGGATGACCGTAATGGATTTCAAACGCATTTGAGTCCCGGAGAGACGGCTGAACGGCGGACTATTTAGCCCTTTTGACCGTTTTCGAGAGCAGCGGTGAGCTTCACAGTTTGTTTGGAACTGTAGCTGGGGAAACTGCAATGGTGGGAGGCCCCGCATTCATGCGGGGGAGCTCGGCTTTAAAGCCGAGCGGCGCGCGTAGGACTTATTCCCCTCCGGCTTTAGCCGCAGGGTTTTCCGCAGCCTGCAAAGCCTCTGTCAGACGGCGATGATCGCGATGCCACCGGCGGCGGCAAGCTCCTGAACCGCATCCCGATCGAAGATCAGCGTGCGGCCGGTTTCAATCGCCAGGCATGTTGCCCCCGCCGCACGCATCACCGCGATGGTCTTGGGACCAATCACCGGTACATCAAAGCGCATATCCTGCGCCGGCTTGGCCACCTTCACTACAGTCAGCCGCCGGGCGAGAGTCGATGCCGGCGTAGATGCCTCATCCTCAGCGTCCAGAGTGCGCAGGATGGCCCCGGCGCGTTCGACGGTGGCGTCGGTGCCCTCCATGGCTTCGACCGCTACACAGGCCTGCCCCGCAACGACCACGGTCTGGCCGATGTCATAGCCGGCGAGGGCGAGGGCCACCTCGCGCCCGTAGGCTATATCCTGCTGCTCTTCCGCGGTCGGCGCGCGCGCAGTCAGCACTCCCGGCCGCGCCAGCAACGGCTCCAGATAGGCGGTGGAGGAAATCAACTCGATCCCCTCGTCGCTCAGAACCTTGGCCACGGCACCCAACAGCATATCCGTGTTCCGGGTGCGCAAATTCAACAGCAGCTTGGCCAGGCGCCAGTCGGGTCGAATGCTGGAGAAGATTTGCTTGTGCTTGACCTGGCCGGCCATCACGGCCTGGGTTATGCCTTCCTGGCGGAAGGTCTCGATCAATCGCGACAACTCCCCCAGCGAGAGCCAGTGCACCCGTATGCCTGGATCGGCAGCTGCCCGTGCATCCATCTCCGGGTCGGTTTCTTCCTTGATGGCGGCGACGACTACCTGGGCCCCATGCGCGCGCGCAGCGTCGAGCAGCAGAAACGGAAAGCGTCCATTGCCGGCAATCAATCCCAGCCTGGTGATCATGTCCGGATTCACTGGGCCGCTCCTACTTGATCACGCCACGCTGAGAGCGCTCGATAAAGTCGATCAGGTAAGCCACGCAGTCTTCCGGCTGACCTTCGCTTCGCAGGCGTTCCAGGGCCTGGGAGGTGTTGAGCTTGGCTGCCAGCAACACCCGGTAGGCGTGCTGCAGGGCGCGCAACTGCTCTTTACTGAAGCCGGAGCGCTCGAGGCCAACGCGGTTCAGGCTGTAGGCATGGCTCTCACGCTTGGCGGAGGTCAGGGAATAGGGCAGGACATCCTGGGTAATGGTGGTACCCCCGCCGACGTAGGCATGCTTTCCGATACAACAGTACTGGTGGACGGGGCAAAGAGCCCCCACACTGGCATGGTCTTCTACGGTGACGTGACCAGCCAGGGTGGCTCCGTTGGCCAAAATGCAGTAGCTCCCAATGGTGCTGTCGTGACCGATATGGGTATAGGCCATGATCAGACAGTGGCTGCCTATCCGGGTGGTGCCCCCGCCGCCCTTCGTCCCCCGCGAGATGGTCACACACTCGCGAACGATGTTGTCATCGCCAATTTCAAGGCAGGTAGCCTCGCCCCGGTACTTGAGGTCCTGGGGCGCGACGCCCAGGCAAGCAAAGGAGTAGACGCGGTTTCGGGCGCCCAAGCGGGTTCTTCCGTCGAGCACGACATGGGAAACCAGTTCACAGTCCTCGCCCAGGGTGACATCAGGACCGATGGTGCAAAAGGGGCCAACGTTGCAGGATTCAGGGACAGCAGCCGTAGCAGCCACGAGGGCTGTGGGGTGAATGCTCACTCCTGATTCACCGTCTCCAAAGCCGAAGCCTCCGCAGGCGGAGCAACCGAACCTTCCGGGCTGTCAGTGCCAATGCGGGACGGCCGGGGCACCACCGCACACATGATGGTGGCTTCACACGCCAGCTTGCCTTCTACGAGGACCTTGCCTTTGAGCCGCGCTGCAAGGGGTCTCCAGTTCAAGACATCCACTTCGATGCGCAGCTGATCGCCGGGAGTCACCGGTCTGCGAAAGCGAGCGTCGTTAATTCCGGAGAAGACCAACAGCTTGTTTTCATGATCCGGAACCTCAGGAAGCAGCAGCACTCCACCTGCCTGGGCGATTGCTTCCACCATCAGCACTCCCGGCATGATGGCGTAGTCAGGAAAGTGGCCCTGGAAAAACGGCTCATTGATGGTCACGTTCTTGATGGCCACGATGCGCTTTTTGGGGCTGCTTTCGAGTATGCGGTCAATCAGGAGAAAGGGATAACGGTGGGGCAGAATCGCCATGATCTGGCGTATGTCCAGCCCGCTCGCCGCATCCTGCCTGGGGGTCTCGTCTTCCATGGTCGCAGGGCAGATTATAGAGCATTTAGAGCATCATTTTTTGATTTTGGCCGCCGCCCGGTCAGGATCAAACAGGTCTGGGGGCAAGGCAAGATTGTAGCCCGCGTGGGAGAGGAAGCGCTGATTGGTCATGTCGCCGTTGTGGTAGCGGGTAATCGTGTAGGCGGTTGGAAAGCCCTCCACGAGGTGGTAATCGTCATACTCTTCCGCATCGGTATTCTTGTCCTTGTAGACGGGATCGCGCCACTGCCAGGTCCGGCGCAAGGGCAAGTGTGTTTCGGCATCTGTCTGGATGGTGATGCTGTCATTCTCTGCGTTGATGAGGGTCGTTTGATCGGCTAGATGGCGTTCTACCAGGTTTTGGCCGCCATAAATGAGGACCGTCCGAGGATCATTTAGCCAGACGCGCATGGCCGTCGGGATGGAATGGTCGCGACGCCGGATGAGATCCTGGACCTGGTCCTTGGGCAGTTCCCGTTTGCCTTTGTAAGTGACTTCCCACGCCTGATCTCCAGAAATAATTTCGACTACGTCGCGTTTTTTTCCCAGCTCTACGCGAGTCTGATCGGGAAATTTTTGGATCTCGTAAAACTCAGAGGTCATACCGGTGGGCTTGCCGAGATAGAAGCCCGATGTCCGGCCCTGCTGCATGGCGTTGGTCAGGGTGAGCCACCTCTGGCCGCCCAGGGCGGTTACCATGGCGTCCAGGGTAGCCCGTGCCTTTTTTTGGTTGGCCGCAGCTTCCGGATCCTGCGCCCCAAGTGGGCGCAACGCTGCCATCATGACCAACAGGCAGGCAAGTGTTCGAAAGGCATTTCTGCCCGGCCCTAACCCCATCCAGCTCCATCCTCCTGCTGCCCAATTGTACAAACCGGCAGCGACGCGGCGGAAACATCGCACATGTCTTAGACGGGCCATGAGGAGTTCTCGACAGGTCTGCGTCTGCGGTCAGCATTCGCGTGCGCTCCGGGTACACCCAGGACTCACATCCTGGGTGGAGCAGGGCCGCACGCGAAGGTTGAATGGCATATCCAAACCCGGCTTGATTCTCTGGCTAGCGTGCCGCCAGCAGCTTCTTTCGATCCTTCAAGAGTTTGCGCTGCGCTGCTGCCGGCATGGCCAGCACATCCCGCGTCTTCTTGGGCAATTTGTCGTAGATGAGGCCATGGGCATGCTTGAGCTGCTCTTCCAGCTCGCTGCTGCGCAGAACTCCCCACTGCCGGAGGGACACCCAGTGCGCGCGAGCCAAATACGGTGCGGGAAAAACGCCTTCGGTTTCCAGCAGCTCGGCGTATCGCTCCGGTCCAGCGGCAAAGGAGACCACCGCCTTTTGGTCTTCATCGAGGTTGAGCACGGCAAACATCTTGCCGCCAATCGCCTTGTCACCCACCCAAAAGACCAGGTTGGCGCCCCACTGCATGGTTTCCACCACGTGGGGCAATTGCAGAAGATATTCCCGTGCCCGTTCCGCATCCACGGCTGAACCTCTCAATCATTCATAGCGCGGAGCACGCCGCAGAGGCGTTCCAGCTCCGCCTCAGTGTTGTAGTAATGCACGGACGCCCTCACCAACTCATCGAGCCCCCGCTGCTCCATGTCGATGCGAGTCGATGACCGCTCAATGGTTCGCACCGCAATACCGTTGGCATGCATCCATCGCATCACTTCTCCAACCGGATGAGGCTCATAGGTGAAGGTCACAATACCGCTCCGCACACGGCCCAAATCCCGCACCGTCACGCCTTTCACCTCCGCCAGCCGCTCCCGCAGCAGGGCGGCCAGGTATTGAACCCGGCGCTCGATCCAGTCCAGTCCCAAGGCCAGCGCATATTCGATGGCTACCCCTAATCCCAGCCGGGGGGCGGCTGCCGCTTCCCAGGTTTCAAATTTCTTCGCGTCGTTGCGCACTTCAAACTTACCGGTCGAGACCCAGGTCGCTGCCCGCAGGTCGAGCAGGGGCGGTTCCATCTGCTCCAGCATTGCCCTCCGCACATACAAGAACCCAGTGCCCCGCGGTCCCCTGAGGTATTTGCGCCCCGTCGCGCACAGCATATCGCACCCAAGAGCATTCACGTCCAGGTGCATCTGGCCCGTCGACTGACAGGCATCGAGGAGAAAGGGAATGCCGGCTCTGCGGGCCAGCGCGCCCACCTGAGCTGCCGGCTGCACCAACCCGCCATTGGTCGGCACGTGAGTGAGCGCGATCAACTTGACCCGATCGTCCAGCAGCCTCTCAAGAGCATCCAGATCGACCTCTCCGGCCGGGTCGCCTTCCACTACGCAGATCTCAGCTCCCGTACGCCTGGCCACCTGCAGAAATGCGATGTAGTTGCTTGCATATTCATTGGCCGCGGTCACGATGCGATCGCCTGGAGAGAAACGGAGGGAGTAAAAGGCCATTTCCCAAGCCCGGGTTGCGTTCTCCTGCAGCGCAATCTCCTCGGGAGCGCAGTGCAACAGGCGCGCCACGCTGCCATACAACGCATTCAGTTCCGGGGCGACCAGGTCGGCCGCCTCGTAGCCGCCTATCCGCTCCTCCAGCCGGAGGTGCTCGATCACGCGCGCGACCACGGGTCGCGGCTGCAGGCTTGCGCCGGCATTGTTGAAGAAAGTTGTCTGCTCGCAGCCTGCAGTCTCCGCCCGCAGCCTTTCGATGTCCTGGTCCTGCATGGCTCCCCCGATTTCGCCTGGCACCTCCCCATTTTGCCTGAAACCTTATACTGCTGAAGAGATGGCCAATTTCCCGCCAGTTGATGAACAGCTTGATTACCTGCAGAAGGGAGCAGCTGAAATCATCCGGCTCTCAGACCTGCGTGAGCGTCTGGAGGCTTCCAGGAAAACCGGCCAACCGCTTCGCGTGAAGGCGGGTTTTGACCCCACCGCACCCGATTTGCATCTGGGCCACACCGTGCTCATGCGCAAGCTCAAGCACTTTCAAGATCTCGGGCACCAAGTGATCTTTATGATCGGCGACTTCACCTCGCTGATTGGTGACCCCACGGGCCGCTCCGTCACCCGTAAGCCGCTCACCAGCGAAGAGATCACGCAGAATGCGAAAACCTACACCGAGCAGGTTTTCAAGATCCTCGACCGCGACAGAACCGAGGTTCGCTTCAACTCGGAGTGGCTGTCGACCCTGGGATTTGAAGGCATCATTCGGCTGGCCTCACGATTCACCGTCTCCCAGATGCTGGAGCGCGAGGAATTCCACCGCCGGTTCAACAACGAACAACCCATCTCGTTGCACGAGATGCTCTATCCGCTGGCGCAGGGCTATGACTCCGTCGCTTTGCACGCGGATGTGGAACTCGGCGGCACGGACCAGAGATTCAACCTGCTGATTGGGCGGGAATTGCAACGGCACTACGACCAACCATCGCAGATCGTCCTGATGACGCCGATCATTGAAGGCCTGGATGGAGTGCAGAAGATGTCGAAGTCGCTGGGCAACGCAATCGGCATCCATGAGCCGGCACAGGAAATGTACGGCAAGCTGATGTCCATCTCCGACGAACTCATGTGGCGATATTGGATTTTCCTGACCGATCTGCGGCAAAGCGAAGTGGAACGCATGCAGAGCGACGTCGCCAGCGGCGCCCTGCACCCAATGGAGGCCAAGAAGCGTCTGGCGCGCACCATCGTCGCCGGCTTTCACTCAGAGGCGGCTGCCCGTAAAGCGGATGAGGACTGGGCTTTGCAATTCCAGCAACGAAACGTCGAAGCCGTCGCCGAGGAGGTCGCCGTGGACTTGCGGCAGGTGGCGGTTGCTGCCTCGCTAGAGGCTGCGCTGGGTGATCAAAATCATCCCGTCGACATTCATGTAGCCAAGTTGCTGGTAGCCCTGGGCCTGAAGAATTCGCGAACGGAAGCTGATCGGCAGGTAACCGCTGGAGTGAATGTCGACGGTGTGACGACCTCGGATAAGCTGATCCATCTCACAAAGCGGCCTGCGCGTATCCCTATCCGCGTCGGCAAGCAGGCCAGGATTGCCGTGATCGGGTAGCCTTATCGCGACCGCTTCAAGGCCAGGTCCTTTAGCATGCTCAGCAAGCCCGAAGCGTGCAGCCCATACTGCGAAGAATGCGTCAGAATCGGAGCCAAGCGCATCAGCCGGCGAGCGGGAAGACCAGACCGGAAGGAAAGAAATTGCAGGTGTTGCTGGTACGCCAGCCGGACTCCCCGGCCTTCGTCCGCCGGCCTCGCTGACAGGAAGTCGACCATTTGTTGGAGGTCTTTGACCGACTCGGCTACGCGCCCCCAATGCTTCTCGGCACGCGTCTTTCCCTCGGCCCGTTGCTCCAGTTTGTTTTGAAATCCAACCTGCTGCGCGCCATGGAGGCGATAGCGGATCAGCGGCTGGTCGATTGGCCGCAGATCAGACAGCGTGGCGATGACCAGGGTGATCCATTCATCGTGAATCCACCCTGGGGATACGGGCAGACAGCGATCGCGGAGGACTGCCCGGAACATCATTGTGGCTCCGGTTACAAACCTGTGCTTGGCCAAAACGACGAATCGGCCAGCCAGCAGGTCATGTTTCCGCTTGCCAGTAAAGCCAAGACGCTGCCACAGCGTCCTGCCTTGGAGGCGGCTTTGGTCATCGATGATGTCAGCATCAGAGAAGACCAGACCCGCTCGCGGATGCGCCACGAACTCCTCCTCGCAGCGTTGGAGACGATTGGGATACCAGATGTCGTCCTGGTCGCTGAGCGCGATCAGGTCCCCGGTACAGAGCCCAATGGCCTTCTCAAAATTCCTTGAGGAGCCTAAGGTCTCGGGGTTCTGAACGATTACGACCGGGAAGGAAACGGAGGTGGCGAATTCGCGAACGATGGCAACGGTTTGATCTCTCGACCGGTCGTCACACACCACCAACTCATCCGGCAACCTGCTCTGTTGCTGAATACTTTCCAACTGTTGGCGAAGAAACCGCTCACCGTTGTACGTGCACAGCGCGACCGATATCTTATTCTGGGAGTTGTTCATGGCGACGGGACGCGCGGCAATGAGTTGTTGTCTTTCCAATCCTAAACCCAACCTGAGCTTGGGGCTTAGGGGGTGTTTCTTTCCCAGCTTCCGATAAGATATGCTCTGGTCTTTGCCATCGTGCTGATGAAGCATCGCGAGGATTCGCTTAAGTGGAACTACCTGCAGAAATTTCCGGAAGAGCCGCCTCCAAAAGCAATGACTTCACCGGCAGGCAAAGCGGGAACGTACGGGACTTTCTGGTACACCTTGCAGTAGTTTTCCTGGCATCCTACCTGCTTTTGTTTGCCGGCATGACCCGCCGCCCCGGTTTCTATGATGAAGGCATCATGCTCACGGGGGCGATGCGGGTTGCGGCTGGACAAATTCCTCATCGCGACTTCCATTACATCTATGGCCCAGCGGAGATCTACATTCTCTCGGCTCTATTCAGGATCTTCGGGACATCGCTCCTGGCCGAAAGGCTCTTCGACCTACTTATCAAAGCTTTGCTGGTGACGTCGGTCTACGCCATCGTTTCGTCGTATTGCCGCCGATCCATCGCTATTTTCATATCCGCGGTGACAATCCTGTGGCTTTTCGGCCTAAGTGAGTTCGGCGTCGCGATGACGCCGGTCAGCCTGCTGAATCTGGTTGGATCCTATCTAATCCTCCCAACCTTTGTAGGCCGCGTATCTACGCGGCGGATGCTCGCCGCAGGTGCTATTTCAGGGTTAGCGGCATTGTTCAGACCCGACACGGGCATAGCGCTGGTTGGAATCCACGCTTGCATAATTTTTATCGCTATCTTTCTTCGCCTCAAAGGGACAGCAAACAGATTGAGGATGTTTGCATCCACCTTCTGGCCTTACTTGCTTGGCTTTGCGGTTCTGACCCTACCGGCAGCGATTTACTATTTGTCGGTTGCACCTCTCGCTGCGATGCTTCAGGACATCGTTTTCTACCCGGCCAAGTATTATCACCGCGGCCGTTACCTTCCCTTCCCCGGAATCGACATGAGAGGATTCGAGAACCTTGGTGTCTACCTGCCGATCGCGATCACTGCCATATCCCTGTATGCCTTGGCGGCGCGGCGATTGCGCACCCGCCTGGGCGGCGCAGAATCCTTGGAAAGCATACCCCGGCAGCAGGACTGGTATGGCTTTCTGATCACATTCACCATTCTCCTCGTCGTGATGTATCTCAAAGGCCTGGTCCGCGCCAGCCCTTTGCAAATGTATCTTGCCATCATTTCGTCGTTACTCGTCGTCGCCGTACTCTTCCAACATCGGGCAATCTTTCCTCGCCCTGTCCGCATCTCTATCAGCTGTCTCATGTGGCTATCCCTCCTGCCCGCCGTCTGGTCGGCCCTGCACGAAATAAGGTTTGAATACGTGTGGCGTTGCTCTGTGGCGCAGCGGATCTTATTCCTAAGGCGAAACGCCACCCCCGTAGAGACGGAATGGTGCAAGATCGCAGGTCCCCTTACCAAAGGCTTCTGCTTCTTCCCGGAAGACGACCGGGTTCATACGATTGAATTCATCAGCAGCCACACCCGCCCAGGCCAGACGCTTTATGTAGGCGTGTCCCACCATGACAGGATATTTGCCAACGACAACATCATCTATTTCGCGACCTGGCGTATACCGGCTACACGATGGTCCCACTTTGACCCTGATCTGCAGAATAGGTACGACATTCAGACGCAAATGGTCGACGAGCTGGAACGAAATGCGCCGCCATATATCGTGCTCGATTCAGAGTTTGAATTGTCGCGCGAGCCGAACGACAGCTCCAAGAGTAGCGGCGTGACGTTGCTGGACAGGTATATCCATGACAAATATCAACCGAGCGTAACTTTCGGGACGATGTCTGTGTGGCAGAGACGCAGCCCCTAACCCAGGGGTCCTTAGATGCATGGCCCCGTTGTTCGCTGCGTCAAAAATCTACCGAGCCCTCGATTGATTGCTGCTGGCCCCTGATACAGACCTGTTTGCGACTTGCACACTTGCCAGCCCTTATACTGGTGAGAAGCCATGAGGATTCCGCTCCAACAGCCTTCGCCATCGCAAGCGTCATTTATTCACCTTTCCCCGGTGGACGGCTCACGATGCTAAGCAAAAAAGTTGCCACTGCTTATGGCCTCTTCCGCGATGGAGGTGTCAAGAAGGTCTACGACTACTCCTGGCTTAGGCTGCAGTTGCTAGCCAGGGGGCATAAGAACGAGGTACGTATCGACCGATGCACGTTCAGCTTGGAAGGAATCACGGACGGTTCCTCGAGAATCGAACTGATCACTCACAACTATGAAGCACCGGAGCGCCGCGCCATCGCCCGATACGCACGACGGGATCTACCCGTGATTGAACTCGGCGGTTCGATCGGAGTTGTTTCGTGCATCACCAACAAGCTATTGCAAAATCCAACCGCTCACCTGGTCGTTGAGGCGAATCCGCTTGCCATTCCACACCTGGAGCGCCACAGGAAGATAAACCAGTGCCAGTTCGATATCGTCAACCGGGCCATTGCATATGGTGCCGACTCTGTTACTTTCCGGCCCAACTCCAGCATGTGCGGAAATTCGATTACAGCAGACGGGGATCTGGCACCTGTCACGGTCCAGACGGCCCGGCTCGGTGAGCTGGCACGTGAGCGCGGATACAACCGGTTCACACTCATATGCGATATTGAAGGCGTGGAGTACGACCTGGTTTACCAGGAAGCAGAAGTCCTGAAAAGCGCTGAAACGATCATCATGGAGACACACGACAGGTTCATCGGGGCCGAAAAGTCTCGCCTTATGATGGACAAACTCGCGAGTCTTGGCTTCAGACTGGTTGAGGAAACCGAGTTTGTAGTCGTTCTTCGACAATGATCTCGTCCCAGGGCCGAAGCGCAACTCGTACGGTAAGGCTGGGATCTTGCCTGTTGAAAGTGACACATGTCGCGTAAGCGGAAAGTACTGCAAGGCTCTGCTTCCAACCTGGTGCGGGTGCTGCTCTCCATGCTGGTCTCGTTGGTGCTGCCACCTTTCCTGGTACACCGCATGGCGCCGGCTGAATACAGTGCATGGGTCTTAATCCTGCAACTGAGCGGCTACGTCTACATGTTGGATTTAGGCTTGCAGACGGCAATCGGCAAGTTCGTGGCCGAGTACGACGCAAAAGATGACCAGGATGCAAGCCATCGGCTCATAAGCACATCGTTTACTATTCTGGCGTTTGCAGCGGCGCTCGGTTCGGCGGCAATCGTCGTGATGGCCTGGAGCGTGCCTAAGCTCTTTCACCAGATGCCGGCAATGCTCGTGCCTCAAGTGCGTATCGCGCTCCTCGCGGTTGGCTTGTCTACTGCTGTTACGCTACCCTTCGGTGTTTTTCTTTCGACTTTCACCGGTCTGCAGCAGTATGTCTTTCCCACGATCATCTCCATTGTCAGCCGTGTGGGAACAGCCATCGGACTCGTCGCTACTCTCCTCATGCATGGCGGGCTGGTGCAATTGGCTATGGTGTGGGCGGGGTTCAACGTGGTGACGGCGGCAACGCAGTTTTTGGGCTGGCGAAGGTTGGTCAAGGCGCGCGTCGAGTTTTCTTTTTTCGTATTCCACCGTAAATCCGCGATCCAACTGGCAAAATACGGCAGCGTCATGTCCATCTGGACGCTAGCCATGTTCTTTGTCAGCGGCTTGGACATCGTGATCGTCGGGCATTACCAATACAAGGATACTGGCTTCTACTCCATCGCCAGCGGCGCTGCCAATTTCATGCTGGCCGTGGTTTCCAGCCTCTTCGGCCCACTGGTTCCTGCCGTTTCCTCCATGCAAGCGGGCACGACACCAAGCCGGATTGGAGACATTTGCATCAGGCTCACCCGGTATTGCGGTTCGCTTCTATTGCTTCTCGGGTTGCCCCTGGTATTTGGCAGCTATCCTCTGCTCAGCTTGTGGGTTGGTAAGCGGTATGCTGCACAAAGCGCTCTTTATCTGCAAGTGCTGGTTCTGGGCAACGTGGTTCGCCAGCTTGCTTTGCCCTACATCCTGGCAGTTGTAGCCACTGGAAAACAGCACCTGGCCACGATCGCGGCGGTCGCAGAAGCGATAGTCAATATTGTCCTGAGCATTTGGCTGGTACAGCGGATCGGGGCCGTCGGGGTCGCGATGGGCACCCTGGTTGGAGCTTTCGTCAGCATCGGAGTGCATCTTTTCGTAAGCATGCGTTACACGCAGCCAACCATCCTCATTCCACGGACGCGTTTCGTACTGCAGGGAGTGTCGCGCGCTCTCTTGATCATCGCGCCTTCACTTTTTCTCTATCCCTTCTGGAGGAAGCTGACTATGCTTCCGGCACCGCCGGCGGTACTCGCGATATGGATCGCGGCGACCGGGGCCATCGCATGGTGGGTTACGTTAACGGCAGGCGACCGGGGAGAACTCCGGGCTGGTCTGCATCGGCTGGTATACTGGCGTCCAGCACGGACTTAGCCTGCTATCGAACCTGCACTCTCTCGATGAAATGCCTTCAGCTTCCCGTTCGCCCAAGTCGATATTAGCGGTCGTCGTTCTGTACAACTGCGAGCTTTCCCAAAGTCAATCGGTTTCCTCGCTGTTCGAAATACTTAACGAGAACGCTGACCTGGCGAAGCACTTCTCGCTTGTTCTCTATGACAATTCGCCGCAGCCGCAGAGCCAGGCAATGCCGGCTACGTTCCCCATCCATTATGTCCATGATCCTTCCAATGGAGGGCTGGCCTCTGCTTACAACTTTGCCCTAGCGCGCGCCGAGTCGGAGGAGCGCGCATGGCTGCTGCTGATGGACCAGGACACTTCTCCCACACGTGAATTTATCGTCGAGCTGCTGGAGGCTGCCGCCAGCTTGCACGCTCGACCGGACGTGGCAGCCATCGTTCCCAAATTGACGGTGAACGGCATCGTACACTCTCCGGCCATCCCCTTCATCGATCAGATGCGGCGTCAGTTCCTGCCTCCCAAAAAACCGATCGAGCGAGACGTCGTTGGCGTTTTGCAACAACGCATGTGCTCCTATAACTCCGGCTCCACGCTCAGAGTTTCGGCAGTGCGCTCGGTCGGCGGCTTTCCTTCAGAGTTCTGGCTGGACTATCTGGACCACGCCGTCTTCCATGCGCTCTTTGCCGCTGGCTATCGCCTCTACGTGATGCGGGCAACGCTGGCGCACGAAGCATCGTACGCCAATATTGACCGGCTGCCCTTTTGGCGCATGCACAATGTGCTCATGGCTCAGACCCTGTATGTCAAAAGGACCGGGAACTTTACCGACCGGCTGCTCTACCGGTTCTGGTTGTTACGGCACAGCAGGAATCTTCGTCAAGCCTGTAAAGACCCGCACATTTGGAGAGAGGCGGCGCTGCAGGCTTTCCTGTTCCGGGTACCCAAGCCGCCGGCTTCCACGTCTCCGCTAGCCCCCGCCATAAACACGAAATGAGACGAGCAAATATAAGTTTTTGTTAACTTGTATTTTCCACGCATGGCTCCTAATCTGTTGGCCCATGAGCGTCAGGATTAGACGAAGCTTTCTTTTGTCAGGACAAAACAGAATGACCGGCCGCCCACGATTGCGCCTATCAGGCCTGGTCTGCGTGGTGCTGCTGTTTGGGCAGGTTGCGGTCTCGCATGGTTTTGCCGCCACCAAGGTGCACACGGTCTTCGTCGGCGCGGGGAAAAATGTTCCTTACTCCGTGACCGGCGACCCGGCAGGCGCTCTGCCTGGCGAAAAGCAGTTGCGGGTTCGCCCTCTTATCGTCGATGACAAGGTTAAGGAATGGACAAGCGGAGAAACCCATGCAATCACAGATCGCAGCTTCGTTGTGCGGCGGGTTCTCCGTCTCAATGACTCACTTCCCAGTGAGAAGACGGAACATTGGATATGGCAACGGGGACCTTGGCTCATGGTCGATCGAGTGAAAGGCAGCATCACAGCCCTGCATCTACCGGATTATGATCCCGCTGTTTCGAATGTGATCTGGTTCCGCGACTACGCCGCTTACTGCGGCCTCACTGCCAGCGGCAAGCAGTTGTACGCGGTGGTTGCCCAGATCGCCGCTCGCAAGCCGGTGCTGGCCAAGAAGCTATCGCCATGGTCCCCGGGGGAGAATCAAGCACCGGCATGCGCTGCTGCGCTGTGGCAGCGGGAGCCGTTGCGCGTGACCTTCCAACCGTCGGGCGCAACGCCAGTGAGCTACGACCTGGTCGGCCTCTCCGCCGTGCTGGTCGAAGATGGCGATGGCAATGAAGAGCCTGCTGCGGGTGCGAGCAACTAGAGGTCTTCCGTTGGCCTACTATTCTGCTGGATATAATCAGCCATGCCAGAGAAGGGTATGGGCCAAAACAACGGCAATGACCACGTGTTGCAAAACGTACCGGCCCGGCCGAGGATTAACTTCCTGCTCGTCTTTCTCGTGCTGCTCCCGGGCATCGTCGCCTACGGGATCTTATACCGGCAGGCGCTCCCTCTTCCTTACCAGGATGATTACGGTACTATCCTGTCCTTCGCGGCTGACTACGAACAATTGCCGAGCGTTACGACCAAGCTTCTGTACATTGCGGCGGCACAGTCCAACGAGTACAAGCTCGCGTTTGAGCATTCCATCGTGGCCGCCGAGATTGAAGCCACTCGGCATGTGAACTTCTCGTTTCTGACTACATTGGGTGATCTCTTCCTGCTTCCCCTTGCGTATCTCCTCTGGCGAACCTATCGAGCGGATGAAGACGATCTCAATCGGAATCTGCTTGCCTTTTTACCCATAAGCTTTCTGTTCTTCTCTCTCACTTATTGGGAAAATCTCAATTGGACAACCACCGGGCTGGTAAATATTCCCGTCATCTTCTTCAGCTTGCTCGCTCTTTATCTTCTGCTTCCCAGGAAGATGATCGAACCGACTCCAGCTCGTCTGCTGCTGGCATGTTTGGCCGCCGTGCTGGCTGCGTTTAGTTCGGCAAATGGCTTTTTGCTCGGCCCCGTGGGCTTTCTGATCCTTCTCACTCGCCGCGCATATGCTCGTTCCCTGGTATGGTGCGCCAGCTTCCTCCTACCGCTCGCCGCCTACCTCTACCACTACACTCGCATCGTTCACACGGCCGATATAACTTCCTACGGCACGAGACCGCTCTTCTTTCTCGCCTTCTTAGGGTGTGGTGCGATCCCATTCCGTTGGCCGGCTGCGGTGTTAGGCATTGTGATCCTGTGCATCCTTTGGCTTGCGCTTCGCACTCGCTTCGATCGAACCAATCCTGTTGCCGTTTACTTCATGGTGTGGATTGTGGCGACGGGACTTCTGGTCGCATGGGTGCGGGGAGCGGCCGGTTTCACGGTCGGTGGACGGTACAGTATCTATTCCATTTTAGTGCTGATTTTCTGCTATTCCTTTCTTTCGCAGTACCTGCCAGACCGCTGGCCCAAGTTCGATCGGAGGCGATTCTACTTAGCCTCCCTTACGCTCGCTGTTTGTATCTGCGTCTTGGCAGACATACACGCCTACAGGAAGCTTGACGCGCGGCGTCAGATGGTTCTCTCGGGTATTGCGCTGTATCGTGCCAACCCTCAGGTCAACTCACCCTTGATTGACCAGAATCTGCTGAAAGCCTATCCAGATGAAGCAGCGTATGAACGGGACTCGCTGACCAATGCCATCCAAAAGCATGTCTACACTTTGCCGCCGAAGTAGGAAGAGCCTCTACCGGAGCAAAAATGCCGTACCGGTGGAAATGATCTAGCATCAGAGAATGCAGGAAACCATGCCTACTCTCGATGATCTTTTAGAGGAAGCCAGGATTGCCCACGGACATCTCTGCGCCGGGCAGGTCTTGGGCGTCCGCTTGGCAATGCTCGGATGCAGCCGCCTGGGCATCGAGCAACCACGGGGCAAGGATCGCAAGCGCCTGGTCACCTTCGTCGAAATCGACCGCTGCGCCACCGACGCAATCGGAGTGGTCACCGGTTGCCGTCTGGGCAAGCGAGCACTCAAATTTCGCGATTGGGGCAAGATGGCAGCCACTTTTGTTGACCTGGAAACGCATCGCGCCATCCGCATCGTGGCCCGGGAATCGTCCAAGGATCTGGCTCGCCAATTGCACCCGGAAATAGAAAACAAAAACCTGCAGCAAATGGCCGCCTACCGCGAGATGAGCGACCACGACCTCTTCGACCAGCAATGGGTGCGGGTCACACTCGACGCCAGAGAGTTTCCCGGGTACAAGGGAGAACGCGTGGCCTGCGGGCAATGTGGAGAAGGAATCAACTACGATCGCTTTGTGGTGCGAGAGGGACAAACCCTCTGCTACTCCTGCGCCGCGCCGGAGGAGCGATACTACCAGCCCCTCTAGGCAAGCTTTGTCGCATTCTCGACCGCAAGGGCGGCGCGCAATACAGTCGCTTCATCGAAATGCCTTCCCAAAATCTGCGCGCCGATCGGCAATCCCAGCGAGGACTTTCCACACGGCACCGATATCCCGCAGATTCCAGCCAGACTGGCAGTCACAGTATAGATATCGGCAAGGTACATGGAGAGGGGATCGTCTGTCTTCTCGCCCAGTTTGAAAGCCGGGGTCGGCGCAGTCGGCGTCACCAGCACATCCACTTGCTGAAATGCGTGCAGAAAATCCCGCGTCAGTAGAGTACGCACCTGCTGCGCTTTCTTGTAATAGGCATCGTAATAGCCGGCGCTCAGCGCATAGGTTCCCAGCAGGATACGCCGCTTCACTTCAGCGCCGAAGCCAATGTCGCGCGATCGCCGGTACATTCCCGTGAGTGTAGTTGCATCCTTGGCGCGAAAGCCGTAACGGACTCCGTCAAACCTGGCCAGGTTTGCACTGGCCTCGGCGGTCGCCAGCAGATAGTAGGTTGGAATTGCGTATCTCGTGTGCGGTAGCGACACCGGAGAGATGGTGCATCCTGCTTCACGGAGGCGTTCGATCGCGGACTCCACCGCAGCGCGCACCTCGGCATCCAGGCCATCGCCAAAATATTCAGCCGGTACCCCGACGCGCAATCCCTTCACGGGTTGCTCCAGAGCCTTTCTATAATCTGGTACCGGCACGTCCGCGGAAGTAGCGTCCATCGGATCGTATCCTGCGATCACACCCAGCAGAATGGCCGCGTCCTCGACTGTGCGGGTTACAGGACCGACCCTGTCGAGCGATGAGGCAAATGCGATCAAGCCATAACGCGATACACGTCCGTAGGTCGGAAGCACGCCAACGACACCGCAAAAGGATGCCGGCTGGCGAACAGAGCCGCCCGTATCGGTGCCCAAAGAGGCGAACGCCATACCTGCCGCAACCGCTGCAGCTGACCCGCCGCTGGAGCCACCGGGTACACGATCCAATGCCACCGGGTTGCGCACCGGTCCATAACCGGAATTCTCCGTCGATGAGCCCATGGCGAACTCATCGCAGTTCAGCTTCCCTACGAGAACCGCACCCGCAGCCTCCAGACGCTTCACCACGGTGGCGTCATAGGGAGGCAGATATCCTTCGAGGATTCGTGAGCCCGCCGTCGCGGGGGAACCCTTCATGACCAGCACGTCCTTGACACCAATAGGAACACCGGCCAAAGCGGGCAACGGACCCCCTTGCGCAGCCAATTGATCGATGTCTGCGGCTGTGCGCAGCGCACGCTCGCGGCTCACCGCCAAAAAAGCATTAATCGCCGGATTTTGGGCTTCAATTTCCTTAAAACAAAGCTCTGCCAACTCGGTTGCGCTGGGGTTTGCGTTGCGCACCGCTGTGTGAATCTCGGCGATACAATTTTGCTTCCAATTCATACCTCCATTATGCCCGAGAGCACCACCGGACACCGGGCGCCAAGCTACTGCCATGTCGCTTGATGTCGCGTTTGGCCCTATATAATTTGCCGATACTGCTCATACTCGTTGCCAAGGCTGACTCTCCTGGAGGAATTGAATTGCATGTCGCACTCAGCTGTATTTGAAACCAAGTTGGGTGCGGAATCTCCAATCGAATTTTTTGACCGTCATCCCGCGCTGCCAATCGTTCTGCTGTTTTTACTTCCCTTCGCAGTGCAAGTGCCGTTTTGGCTGCTGCGACTGAGCACCGATCCCATCTGGTTCTATTCGAGCATTGTCAGTGGGGCGCACCTTGTCCCTGGTTCACCTTTTCTTGATCCAAATGCGGGCTTCACATCGGAGGCTCTGGGCCGTCTTGGGGCATGGGATTGGGTGCACGGAGTGATCCCCTGGTGGAATTCCTACACCGGCATTGGGGTACCCCTGGCGGGAGAGTTACAGCCGGGTGCATTCTTCCTGCCGTTCAATTTATTACTCCTGCTCAAGGATGGTGTGCTTTGGCAGCGGATCGCCATGCAGATCATTGCAGGACTCGGGGCGTACGCGCTCTTGCGCGAGCTCAGCCTCAGCCGGCTGGCAGCATTTCTGGGTGGCGCCCTCTTTGCGCTGAACGGTGTGATTGCCTGGACACCAGGACCAGCGGCCGTGTACTGCTCGACGCCTTTTCTTCCCTGGTTGCTATGGGGCATTGAGCGCGCATCAAAGCCGCGTCAGGGCGCGACAAGCATCCTCGCCATTGGGCTGGCGATTGCATGGATGATTCTCGCCGGCTTCCCCGAACCGGCTTATATCAGCGGGTTACTGGGGCTTGCCTGGGGAGTCTACCGCCTTACTTCCGCACCGGAGCGTTGGGTTATGGCAAGGCGTACGCTGGGTGGCTTCGCATTCGGTCTGATGGTTGCTTCGCCGCTGCTGATCGCTTTTGCCGATTACCTGCTTCAATCCGACTCTTTTGCCGTCCACAACAAGACCGGGTGGTCGCTGCCATGGGCATCTCTGCCCATGACAATGATGCCCTATGTCTATGGGCCTTTGAATTTCCCTCTCTCCTCTCAGGTGCTGATTGATACCTGGGGAAACATCGGAGGCTACACAGGACCTCTCGTCCTGGTCATGGCGCTAATCGGGGTCATGCGTAAATCAGCGGATCGTGGGCTCAGGCTTCTGCTGCTTACATGGGTTCTATTGTGCTGGGCTCGAACCTTTGGTGTGCAACCGTTCACGGCCATCATCGATCATCTGCCGTTACTAAGCCGGGCCGTCTTCTGCCGGTATGCGGGCGCTTCCTGGATACTGGCGTTGACGATTCTCGCGGCCTATGGTCTCGATGAGTTTCGCGGCTCCGCACCACGACGCCGCGGCGTCTTTGCAATTGTCATGGTCCTGCTCTTGGTCTGCATTGCCGTGGCGTGGCCGCAGAGGGCCTTCTGGGGATGGTCGCAGGGCAAGCTGCTCGTCATGTTCGCATTCCTGGGAACCGCGGTTTTCTGGGCTCTCGCTGGACTGACCGCGCTCGGACTGGCATGGCGGATCTTGCACCTGGAGAGGCGCCGGACAATCCTCGCAGGCCTGATAATTTTCGATGCCACAATGATGTTCCTGGCGGCGCAGGTCAGCGCCAGACGGGACAACCGGGTGGACACGCAAGCGATGCAATTCCTGCACGACCACCAGGGACTGTCTCGCAACTACAGTCTGGGTCCGCTTGCGCCCAATTACAGCGCATATTTTCAGGTGGCCAGCATCAATCACAATGTTCTTCCGGTTCCGAAGCTATGGGCGCAGTATGTGGATCACCATTTGCTGCCCGGCTTTCAGGGGGACTCCGGGGTCACTTTCTTCTGGCCAGCCTGGGGGGACACCAGCGACACCGGGGCGCGCACGTTCAGCATGAATCTGGCGAACTTTCGCGATGTCGGAGTGAGGTATGTGTTAACCAACCCTGGCCAGAGCGCACTCCCAACGACCTACCTTGATGCGACCGATTCGAACCTGCCGCTCGCGCGCGAAAGGAAAATGCGAATAGGGGAGCCGCGATTTCTCGCATGGTGCCAGGCGGTGGCCGACAATCCGGCTAAACCAGCAGCCGTGCGTTTTCTTTTGCGAGCCGTTGCCCACTCGCTCACGCGTGCGGTGGCTCTGGTGAAGGATCAACCAATCGTCACAAGCAAGACGAAGGGACCGCCCCTGAACAACAAGGATGAGGACTCGGCAGCTGTTCAATCGACTCATCTGATTCTCGGGCCCGGCCAAGC
This sequence comes from uncultured Acidobacteriaceae bacterium, assembly GCA_963743365.1. Lineage (GTDB taxonomy): Bacteria > Acidobacteriota > Terriglobia > Terriglobales > Acidobacteriaceae > PALSA-350. The sequence goes on along the minus strand of CAVUQE010000022.1, from coordinate 284,409 downwards.
GGCTGAAACTGTCGTTCCGATGCCGGCTGCCTTCGCCCAGTCTGCGATTGAAGGAGTCGGAGTGCTTCTTACGAGTGACGCTGCCCCCACAGATGGTGAGCTTGCGGTCAGGATTTGCGCCGAGCAAGTGTGCCGGTCGAGTCTGAAATCCCTCTCCAACTCTGACGACAGTGGCTTTTTTGAGTTCCAGCTCGATCAGCCGCTTGCCGCGTTCCCGGGAACCCCGCTGCATTTGACCTTCACCCACCAGGGCGGATCTCGACCAATGGCGCTGGCAGTTTCGGCCGGTGCGAATCAGCAACTTCAGGGACCGGGCGGCGCGCTCCCCGCTAGGCGCTTGCACCTCAGTTTTAAGGATTCCATGCTTATGCGCGGCTTCCAAAAGGTCTACGGGGATTCCGTGATGGACATCTGGGAGGTGCCTCAGCCTGCGCATTACTACGAGGTGATACAGGGCGGTCCTTGTACCCTCGCCACGGAGGAGAGAGAGGAGGTCACCGCCGGATGCTCGTCTCCAGCCAGATTGCGGCGCAGGGAACTTTATATGCCTGGGTGGAATGTGAGAAACAATGGGACGGCCACCCAAGCGGTCGAGCAGGATGGCATCTTCCAGGCGACACTTCTACCAGCCGGGCTCAGTAAGGTCCACTATCACTTCACACCTCCTCATGTGGAGATTGGGTGGGCAGCGTGCTTGGCAGGCGTGATGGGATTGTTATGGCAGCTGGTCCGCATCGGCCGCGGCAGAAAAGACGGGGGTGTCACGTCAAAAGCGTGAGCCACTCGACAGTTGGTTGGTGGCATTGCCTGAAAGACAAAATAATTGGCGAACCGGGCCACCATCAGCAACCGCATGATCGGGTTTCGCAGGAGGTTCGTGCGATGGCCAAGCGACAGCTGCTAAGATCAAGTGGCACAATCCGATAAGGGTAATCTAGCCTCTGCCGTCCGATGGAACCGAAGGATGAAAAGCCGCGTTATTTCGATCGTTGTGCCTTGCTACAACGAATCGAAAACCTTGGAAACAATCATTGCTAGGGTGCTGGTCGCCGATGTCTCTGGGTTGGAACGAGAAATCATAATTGTCGATGACGGATCCCGAGATGACTCTGTGCGCATCGCAAAGGATCTGGCCGAACGACACCCGAACATACGCGTTTTCGAACATAAAACGAATCAAGGCAAAGGTGCTGCCCTCCGGACCGGATTTCAAGCTGCCACCGGAGAGATAATTCTCGTCCAGGACGCCGATCTGGAGTACAGTCCCAACGACTATCCGCGGTTGCTTGCTCCCATCCTCGATGAACGTGCCGACGTGGTCTACGGCTCCCGATTTCGCAGCGGCTCTGAGATGCGCGTGCTTTTCTTCTGGCACAACGTGGGCAACAGTATTTTGACCCTCATGTCCAACATGATGACTAACCTGAACTTCACCGACATGGAGACTTGTTACAAGGTCTTTCGCCGCGAGGTTATTCAGGCCATCACGATCCAGGAGGATCGTTTCGGCTTCGAGGTCGAAATCACTGCAAAAATTGCGCGACTGCCCGTAAGGCCTCGTATCTACGAAGTAGGTATCAGCTATAGCGGACGAACCTATAGCGAAGGCAAGAAAATCACGTGGAAAGACGGTATTCGAGCAGTCTGGTGCATCTTCCGCTATAACATTTAGCGGCGGAACTGAGCTCTAAAGCATTTTTGCTAATACTGTGGTCCGGTGGGATCAGCTATGTGCGGCCATTCTTCGGCGGAATGGCCGCGTGGAGTTCAGTTTCCTGGTCTACACCATTAGCAAAAAAGCTCTAACCCTTTTTGCTAATACTGTGGTCCGGTGGGATCAGCTATGTGCGGCCATTCTTCGGCGGAATGGCCGCGTGGAGTTCAGTTTCCTGGTCTACACCATTAGCAAAAAAGCTCTAGCGCTCGATGACTTTCGGTACTTTGAAGAAGACTCCGTCTGCATCCGGAGCACTTTCGAGAACCCGCTCGCGTTTCAGCGACGGAGCCACTTCGTCCGGTCGCAAATGCGGGGTCGCGGTTTTGGGGCCTGTGCCCTCCGTCAACAGATCTGAGACCTGCGCCATCGGAGGGACCGAGGACGTGTCCAATTCATTGAGCTGGGCAAAGTAGTCGAGAACGGAATTCAGATCCCGCAGCATTCTCGACTTCTCGCCACTCGTTAGCTCGAGGTTCGCAAGTTCGGCAACGCGATCTACATCCTGTTCAGAGACGGCCATAAAGAACGACGGAGGAGGTTCCCTCAGCGGCTAAAGCCGCACTGGTTAGGAGCAACATAGGGGCCAATGCTCGCTGCGGCGAGTGCCGCAGTTCACTCATCTATGCGGACTTATAAAAGTCCACCGCCCAGGAATTGGCGCGACTGGAGAAACAGCAGAAGGCCGTCTCATAGAGCAGAGAGAAATCGCTCGACAGGGAAGCCTCGCGCATGTAATCCCAATCGATTTTTGCCTTCAAGGGCTTGATCATGCGGCAGTAGTAAGCCTCAAGCTCTTCATCAGGAATGTCCTGCAGCATCTCCTCTTCACAGCGAAAGGCGAGTGTTGCTGCTCCCGTCAGGCCGGGCCGAAACGGCATGTGCATTACTTCCAGATGAGGCAGCTTAGGCCGCGGCCCAACCAGGCTCATGTCGCCACGCAGCACATTGATGAGCTGGGGCAGCTCATCCAATTTGTACTTGCGCAGGAATCCACCAAACCGGGTTACCCGTGGGTCGCCCCGCTTGGTCAGCGAGGGCCCGTCTGCCTGAGCGTCGATCGCCATGGTCCTGAACTTAAAAACGGTGAAAAGAACCCCATTCCGTCCCACACGCTTCTGGCGGAAGATGACCGGGCCGGGGGACTTGTAGCGGACCAAAAGGGCAGCGAGCAGGAGCAAGGGCCAGAAAAGCAGAAGCGCCACTGCGGCGAAGACGAAGTCGATGCAGCGCTTGATGGCCGAAACGCTCCACGCGCTCGGTTCGGCATAGTAGGCAGCAGGATCCTGCGGGATAGCGCAAAACGGTGGAAACAAAGTCGTCGAATGGTTGCTTACTTCAGAGACGACATCATTCCAAAGCAAAGCCGCACTGGGCTGCGGAGGAGCAAAGCTTGTGTCCATGCGTTTTTGAAGACCTGTTCTAAAATTTTGGAGCGCTTGCTGAATTCTCGTTCAGGGTCTTGTCAATCAAGTTCTTTGCTAAATCGACGGTCCTGGTGCTGTTCTTAGTTTTTTGCTAGACACTCGCTTGATCGGCCAAGGGGACGGTTACCTTAGCCTACTCCCAACCGCTGCGTTTATGGCACTGCCTCGAGACGTCTTCGCGGCTGGAGCCGAAGGTCTCGATTCCCGCTATGTACACGGATGAACCCGTGGACAAAAAGGATGTTGCGCCGGGCGGAACTTTTCCCGATTCAACCTTTTAACCAAAATAACAGCATTTCCATCGTTAGGGTACCCCACTGCTCATGACAGTCAAGGTTCTTTGCCCGGCGCCGTGGGCGACTGACGCCCTTTTTGTTCAAAGGTTTACCCAGTAAGGGGAAGATATTCACACGGCGATCTACCTGAATACAATTGACGCCACAAGAGCAGGAAAAGCTGTCCGGAGAAGCAGCGAAAGGTGACCTACAGCATTTTAAGGGAATCTAGCTAATCGGCACCGGTCCGCAAGTCCTCCTGTTGCATGACAGTCCTGTCGATCGCATTCAGCCTGGGTGCTCCCGGTCCCTTGATTACCCGTTTGTCCCTGCTCAAATGAAATTCGACAATTTTGAGGAGGCAGCGGGCGGCGACCGCCGCACGAACCACCAGTTTGAGTACCCGGCTCTTTCCAAAATAGTCGTAATGCTCATTGAAATCAACCATCGCCCGATGCTGCTCTATGATCTTTTTCCTGGGCATCTGGTTGATACTTTGGCTCCCGTAGTGAATGACCTCGGCAGTGGGTGTGTAGTAGATCTTGCAACCCTTGCGTTTGAGCATGAGGTTGTAGGCCAAATCGACCTGGAAATGGGGCAGGCGCTCGTCGAGCATGCCGAAGGTCTCCCAAGTCTCCCGGCGCAGCACATAGGCCGTGGTCCCCAGGCTTTCCACCTGCTGTTCCCGCGAATAATCGAAGGCGCAGGCATAGTATTCCCTCGAGACTTGCCCGTGGGGGAAGAACTTGTGCCAATTTAGGCCCTGGAGAATCATGGTGCCGAGGCCGGCAAAACTACGTACGCATGATTGGGTAGTGCCATCAGGGTTGAGCAGGCGGGGACCACAAGCCGCAGCCTCCGGGTGGGAGTCCATAAAATCGACGAGCACTTTGAAGACATTGCCCAACAACTTAGTGTCGCTGTTCAACAAGCAGGCGTAGCGGGCACGCGACATCTTCATGCCCAGATTATTATTTTTGGAATAAAGGAGCGCTACCTTATTGCGCACCAGGATGACCTCCGGAAAGGCCGACTCGACCATCTCCGCGCTGCCATCCGTCGATCCGTCATCGATGCAGATTACCTCGAATCGAATTCCCCGGGTGTAGTGGTAAATCGAGGCTAAGCACTGCTGTAGCAATGCTTTGGTATTGTAATTGGGTATGATGATGGTTAGGTCGAGCAAGAGATTCATCAATCTTTCAAAACCTCAGGCACTTCTATTCGGATGAGTGGACTTCGCGCGCAGGAACGCCAGCGACGGTTGCATTGGCAGGCACGGATCGCAACAAGACAGAATTCGCACCTACTCTCACATTATCGCCTAAAGTTATTCCGCCGAGAACCTTAGCGCCAGCTCCAACGACCACAAAGTCACCCAGTTCAGGCCTGAGAGCCAAGTCGTACTTCATATCGATCTGCCTGGCCCCCAGGGTCACGCCCTGGAAGATGGTCGCACTCCTGCCTATTTTTGATGCACCAATGACCGTTCCCGAAGTATGGGGAAAGAATATACCGGGACCAATCATGCATTTGGGAGAGATCTCAATCCCAAAGACGATTTGATTCAAATATGACAATAAATGCGCTAGGGCTGGGAGACCGTTAAGAAACGCCGAACGGCTGGATCGGCAGAGGACTATGGGTAAGAACCTGGGATGAGGTAGCCGGCGCAAAAGCAAGAGCAGGGAAGCTTTAACATTCGGTTGGCCACCCAATTGCAGCTGGCGTTCGAGATCGGCGTACAGCAGCGCCTTCAGCATCTGGTCAGGCCTTCATCAGGCCGCGTTCGATCAACTCCCGATTGGCGCGGTCCAATCCGTCCTCCGGGCCGTCTTCGGCGATGGGTTGCAAATTCACCCAATGCACGAAACGCGCTATGCCCTCCTCAAGCGACACTCTGGGTGAAAAACCCAGAGCTTGCCTGATGGCTGAAATATCGGCGAAATTGTGGCGGATATCGCCCAGGCGATACTGACCTGACACCACCAGGGTGCTGGATTCGGTGAATTGCCGTTGCAGGTTCCGCGCGATGGTTTGGACGCTCACCTGTTCTCCCGACCCGACGTTCATGGTCAAGCCATCGCCGCCATCCGACTCGAGGCCGAGCGCCATCGCCTCAGAAACATCGGATACATGCACAAAATCACGGCTCTCCTGACCATCCTCGAATAATGCGATTACTTTGCCCTGCCGAATCCGATTGGAAAAGATCGACAAGATGCCGGTATACGGGTTGTTGAGCGACTGGCCTTCTCCATAAACATTTTGCAGGCGGAAAATCAGGAAGGGGATGCCGAGTGCGTTGGCCGCTATCCGGACGAGATCTTCCTGGGCCAGCTTGGTGGCTGCGTAGACGGATGCCGGGCTGGTCCTGGCGATCTCCGGGGTGGCTACCGGGTAAATGGGGCCGCAACAGCTTGGGCAAAGCGGCTCCCACTGGCCCGCTTGCAGACTCTCCAAGCTGCGCATGGGAGGATAGACCAAACCGCAGCCAGCGCAGCGATAGGCTCCTTCGCCATAGACGGAGCGGGACGAGGCTAGCACCAGTTTTGTCACTTGGTGGCGGTCGTTGGCCAGGACGTCGAGCAGCAGGGCAGTGCCCAGGACATTCGTGCTAGTGTAGTCGCCAATCCTGTACATCGATTGGCCCGTTCCCGTCTCCGCAGCCAGATGAACGACAGACGTGACGTCATGCAGGGCGGAAGCCCAATCCTGGCGCTGGCAGACATCGCCACGTATGACCTCGACGTGCTGCTCCTCGAGCAGGGTTCCCAGCTCGGGCTGGGGAACCGCGCCATGGATTTGCGGGCTCAGATTGTCCAACAGACGCACCGTCAAGCCGCGCCGGATCAGCTTCCGGGCAAGCGCCAACCCGATGAAGCCGAGCCCTCCAGTGATCAGGACCCGCTCGCCCATCCTCTGATCTTAACCTGTTTGGTATCAATGTTGCCCGCGTACTATGGGGTTACGAGCGTGTTTTCATGCCACCCTGGCCTCCGAGGTCCAGTCCAGGCACGATACCCCCGGGGCGCTCGCCCTCCAAGCTCATTTCCGCCCCACGGCTACCTGAAGGCGGGCCCCACACGCTGAAAGCGCTATCATGCCTACACATGGTCGTGGGAGCGCGTGTGAAACCCCGGATTGTACTGTCGGGCGTGAACTTCGTTGAGGGTGGCCCACTCTCCGTCTTTAAGGATGCGCTTCAAGAGCTGGCGGACCATTATGCCAGTCATTATGAGATTGTGGCTCTGGTCCATCGCCAGAGTTTGTTCGACATTAATAGCGTCACTTACATCGAGTTCCCGCACGTCAAGTCATCGTGGCTCAGGCGCCTTCATTTTGAGTACTGGAGCCTGCGCGCGCTCAGCCGCCGACTTCGGCCATATCTTTGGCTTTCCATGCACGATATGACTCCGAATGTGACTGCTGAGGTCCGTTCTGTCTATTGCCACAATCCGTCCCCCTTCTACCAGCTTGGTGCGAGAGAGGCACTCACGGATTGGAAGTTTTCTCTTTTCACCTTTTTCTATCGCTACCTCTATGCCATTAATCTGCGGCGCAATGACCTCGTTATCGTGCAGCAGGAATGGCTACGTGACGAGTTCCGCCACCGATATCATGTACCGAACATCGTAGTGGCGCACCCACGAATTCCGAGTCTTGCAATCCCAGCCCTCCATGAGGAACAGCAGCCTCAAGGACAGGCCGTCCGATTCTTCTACCCTACGTACCCACGATCTTTCAAGAACGTCGAGCTTTTACTTCAGGCCGTTCGAAGCCTCGAGCAGTCTGGGTTGGATGGCTTCACTGTCTGGCTGACAATCGATGGCAGCGAAAATCGATATGCGGCAAAGCTCCGCTCTGAGTATGGTGGCCTGCGCTGCGTCTCCTGGCTCGGCATCATGCCTCGCGATCGCATCCTTCTGCTCTATGCGAAAGCCGACTGTCTCGTATTTCCTTCCAAACTGGAGACTTGGGGGATGCCTATTTCGGAATTCCAGCAAACGGGCAAACCAATGCTTGTCATCGATCTTCCATACGCGCACGAGACCGTCGGCACATACCCCTCTGTCAGTTTTTTTCCGCCAGGCGACCCGCGGATTCTTGCGGATGCCATGGAGAGCTTCATCCACGGCCGTCTCGCATTCAGTCAGAGCTTCGCTCCGTCCATTCCTGCGCCGTTCGCAGCGGATTGGAGTGAGTTGTTTCACATTCTTCTCAACCAGAAACGGGGCGGCAGCCTGACCCCAATGAACGCGGGCTCAACAGCTGCCGGCTCGGTCAGCGCTTCTTCTTGAGGGCTCCGAATACCCAACAGGCCTCATGCTCTCGTTGCAGTCCCAGCGTCTCCATTGGTAGAAAACGGCTGCTTCGCAGGGGGATTCCATGTCCCCGATACCCGCGGACCATATAATGGTCTTTCCCGGTGAAGGCCAACCTCTCCATTCCGTCCATAGGGCTTCCGCAAGTACCCTCGTTTTCGATATCGCGCGAAATTCCGACGGTTCGAATTCCCTTTCTTTCCCTTCTCCTCGAGCCCCGACCACTGAGGAAGTGGCTTTTCATCTGGGGGTTCTGTCTTTACCTGGCCTTCTGCTTCGGTTGCTTCTTTGCATTCGAGCAGCCGCGGCTTAACCACGATACCTTTATAAGGTTTGGAGCGGACTCTCCGACCTATTGGGATGCCGTAGAGTACCGCACCCAACACACTCAAACCGGGAGCGTTCTCGTTTCTTTCACCGGAAACCTGCTGGGACCAGTGTTGATTGGCATGGTATTTCGAACCGGGTTTGCGGTTGCGTGCTTTAACATCCTGCTCTTCTTTCTCGCAGTCGAGGTTGCCTGCACGATTCCCGGGGTGGACAGATACCGCCTTCTCTTTTTGCTAGCTATCTGCGCCGAGACAGCACCCGCTTTGGTGACCCTGAACAAGGAAATCATGGTGTTGGTCTCGGCATTGCTGTTCGCTAAATACATTCTCTCGAAGAGACACTCTATATTTCTGCTGGCAGCGGTGTTTGTCGTCTCAGTCTTTGCTCGTTGGGAGCAAATTGCGATTCTTCTGCTCTACCTTTTCCTGAGCAGAAAGCGCTCCGTTTTCAGGCGCAAGCCGTGGCTTGCAGTGTTCGCCGTGATTGGCGATCCTCACCGTCCTCTACCCGCTGATCGCCAGGCTGCCTGGCTCTCATATTGGAGCGTTCACGCAGTATGCCAGGGGCGCAAACACGATTGCCAAGCTCAACAGGATCCAAACCGATTTTGGCTTTCCACTCGTTGTGGTGCCCAAAATTATCATGGACATCTTCGGCGAATTACTGCGGCCACTCACCTTTTTGAAGGAGTACTACCTCCTTGGCTATGCTGACTTTCACTCAATTTTTATCATTCCCCTTTTCTCGATTGCACTGATCACTCTGCTCGTGATGGCCTATCGGAGAGGATTACTGAATCCCCAACGCCCGATCGCCCTGTTAATCATCATCTATGCGATCGTCACCGCGGTCACTCCGTTTGTTCAGCCTCGTTATAACTATTTCGTCTACGTCCTGCTATGTTTGGAGTTGGCCAGGACAGGAGACGGGAAGGACGGGGTCCGGGAACGTTCGCCAGTTCAGGCACTGACCTAAGGCACTTTCGCGATTACTTCGGGCTAACGCCTCGGTCCACACCCGTTGCGAAACTCGCCTAACGGATCATCTGGCCGTCTACAACGGCAGGGATATCCCGCTCCCTGAGTTGTTGCCGCCACAGTTCCAGCCGGCGTGCTCTGGTAAGGAACAATCTCTGCAAGAAATACTCCCACGAGATTCTGGAAAAGATCTTGTTCTCGTAGAGACGGTACTGCTTTACGGTGCGTACAGAGAGCCGCAGCAGCTGGGACAGGCGGTCCAGCGGAGGTAGGAACAAATCCACATAAGCGCTTTCGGCTGCCATGAAGTTCTTGTAACGCTGGGGACTCATTTCCCGGTCGTAGTCCATGCTCGCAATAGAGTGCTCCACACGCAGGTCCCCGGCAATATACATGTATCTGCCTTTGCGATGAAGTCCTTGAAAGACGTAAACATCGGAGAGGTCGAGCCAGAATTCATCGCTGTAACCACCCACCTCGCGCAGGGCGGCCACGCGCATCAGCGTCGCACTATTTACGGCGTAGGCTTTGTCTTTGCATAGACCGTTGAAGGTAAGAGGAATCTGTTGCACGCGATTGAAGCTAAGCAGCCGCCGTGGAGAGACCAGCGTGCCATGCGAAGAGACGAAAGGAACAACAGCCGCGATTTCCTGCGCGTCCTTGAACTTTTCGCTATAGGCGATCATTCCGCGCAGCAATTCGTCGGAGACGGTCGTGTCCTGATCGAGAAGAAGCAGCCACGGGCACCCGATAGAATCGGCAAACTTCGTAGCTTGGTTGTACGCCCCTGAGGTGCCTACGTTTCCGCCGGCATGGCCCAGGTCAACCGGAAAAGGAAGAGAGACGCTGGTGACCGGAACCGGACTGTTATCCCAAAGAAGCACGCGCAGGGAGGATTTGAGTTCCGGATTGCGCTCGAATATCCGGATCAGACTCTGGATCGTCTCCGACTCCTCCGGCAACTGTTTGTAAAGCACAACGACGGCGAGGATCTGCATCTAGAATTCTTCGATGAAACGGGTAGCGTGGAGAGGGTGTCACTTCCCCGTCATAACACCAGGAATGAGGCAAGAACGCGGAGTAACCGTCCTGGACCGTGACAAAGTTAGGCTGCTCCCGTTAACTGGGGCGAAGCCGGAGCGCCCGTCGGAATTGGCCCAGCTTTTGGGCATACATCTCGTCGGCTACCACGCGGCTGTAAACGTAGGACCCGATGACCCGACCACACCCATAAAGAAAACCAAGAACACCGCCGATCAATGCCCAAAGAGCCCGGTATGGACCCGACTTCCTATCAGGGGGCTCGGCCGGATCTAGCATCTGGATCACGGGAGCGGCTTTCGCCTCGTCTAGCCTGGCTGCTTCAAATTGGCGCGCGATGAGATCGAAAATGAGCGTATGGTACTGCACGTCTCTTTGCTTGCGCATGTAAGCGATCTGGTCCTCGGCGAGCACTCTGCTGGAAAGGGTGATGTCGCCGGGTTTACGGTCCTTGTGAAGGGTCTCCAGGTCACGCAGCTGCTGCCGCAAGCTTGCCAGTTCGGTGTTCAGACGGATGACATCTGGATTTTGATCCGTGGAAGAGGTATGCAGGGCGTCCAGCTGCACTTCACGAGAGATGATCTGCGATTGCAGCTGAGCCACTTGACCAATCACCACGCCAGTTTGGCCGGAGGGCGATACTGCACCGGTTTGCTCCTCGGTCTGCTTGAGCGCGATTTCAGCGTCGGTCAGGCGGTCTTTCTCAAGCGCCAATTGCTGCGAAAAGAAGAGCCTTCTCACCGAAGCTTCGCCGATCACCAAGCGGCTGTTGATGGCGTGCAGCTCGTCAACATAAGCATTCGCAATCTGGGCGGCTCGATGTGGGTCTTCGTCCTTGACCTCAATGGCGATCATGCCGCCCTTATCGCTCACGAACTTGGAATTACCAGCAAGCCTTAAACGCGCCTGGCTTAGCTTTTGGGTGTGATAAACGGACTGGAGGTTGAGGCGCTTAATGAGTGCATCGGCAATCGAATTGCTCTGCAGAATTGCCAGGTAGAGGTCGTTAGGGTCCTTCAATGCCCCCCCGCCTAACCCCGTCAAGGATGCCAAGCTCCCGAGCTGGCTGACCAGGGCGGCGCTTGACTGTCCCTGCTGGGGTGGCATGATCACCGCCCGTGCGGTAAAGACAGGATGGACGAGAAAAACCAACCCTATAGCCACAATGAAACCAATCAACGTGGCCAGGATGATGGTGTACTTGCGCTCCAAGATCACCAGCAAAAGATCCAGCAGGTCAAACTCGATCTTGGAGGCCTCGGAGACCGGACTGTATTCCCGGGTGGGCGGCATTATGGCCATAAGCTACCCCGCACAATTAAGCCCGGCGTGCCAACCAGCCATGGTAAGGCTGTCGTTCGCGGCACAAGCTCCTGGCCCGGGTTATCGCTGCTTCCCATGTTAATCCCTCAATGTTACTGCAGGACGGCGATTGCTGCCGCACCCAGGGCTAGTTGGGAGAAAATCTGCGTGTAATTGATAAAGTTCCTCAGACCCGAAGGCCGGGGAACCTTTTCCGGAACCACGACCGTGTCTCCAGCATTCAGTCGCATGGATGAAAAGGTGTTTCCAAAAACACCACTGCGAGATTTTCGGCTGATCACCGAGCCGTCGGCCCGGATGATGAACGAATCCCTGCCATCGGCACTCTTTGTCGGTCCTCCGGCCAACCGCAGGTAACCTCCCACGGCCTGCGTTCTCCGGAAGAGGAAAGAGTTTTGGTCGTACACAGCGCCCACCACATTTACCGTACTGGGCTTGGACGGAACCACGAAGCGATCGCCGTCCTCCAGTTGTATGTTCGGCAGACTTTCGATTCCGGTTGCGTTTTGCGGAATATCCAATACGACGCGACCCGTGGCGCGGATGGTGCGGAACCTGGCCACCAGGCTTCGGGAAGCGGCGGTCGCAGCTGGATCGACACTACCGATGCTGGCGGAGGCAGCGATGGTGGACCGGTCGATCTCCAGTTCCAGGTTCTGCAGGTAGTCGTTTAGACGCAATTGCTGCAGGATGCGTGTCGACTCGCGGGTGAAGTTCGATCCGAACAGGTAAGCATCCGGAGTGAGCCCACCGGCGCGGGCCACCAATTGGGGAAGCGTCTCGTTGGGAAGGACGGTGTATACGCCCGCCTGCTTGAATTCGCCTTCGAGGCGGACGAATTTGGTGCGCTGAGCTTGCGGAACCTTGATGTCCGCCTGGGAGAAGATGGTGACTACATCGCCGGGGTCAAGCGCCAGGTCTTGCGAAGCGTCGTGGTCCAGTACAAGCTTTCCGGGATTGAACGGCACCAGCGAGGTGGTGAGGGTTTGCGGGTTCATCCGCTCAATCACCGCATAGGACCAATCGATCTCAGGCACAGGCAGCGCGATCGCGAGCGCCGGCCGCGGCAAGTTTCCCGCCGACGTCTGCTCCTCATCGGCCAGCGATCTGCTTCCTGGGCTGTTGCAGGGTTGGCCGTTCTGGGAGTTGTTCGAAGAGTTAGTAGCAGCGGACCCAATGCCTTGCCCCCCCTGATATTGTTGCGGGGCATTGGTGGCATTTGGGTCGCAGTCCGGGTTGTTATTCGGCGTAGAAGCTGGATTTTGATTCAGATAGCTGTTCTGGGCGGAATTGGAGTTGGAGTTGGAACCCTGCGACCCATTGGATTGTTGGTTTTGGCCGCCATTCGTTGGGCGCTGCCCGTTGTAAATCGGAACCCCGTTGATATCGTATTGCGCAGAGCCGGTCTGATAACCATTGAGGTCCCGGGGGTAGAAGTCGGGATTATTGGCATATTCCGGCTTGAACTCAGGACCCGGCACGCCGAGTTGGTTTCTGCGTTCCCAGTAATCCCGGGTTACCAACGACTTGCTGTCGGGAATAATGTCGCTCAACTTCATGCCCGGATGCCAGGCGAATCTGCCGGTTTGAGCAACATTGCCGCGCAGGGTGACGGTCTTCTGGAATTGCGGAGAGATGGGAAGCACGCGTAGAAGATCCGCTTGTTGCAATGGGGTCGCCAACCCGGCGCCCTGGAGTGAAATATCCACGACTGTGCGGGTCTGGTGTTCGTCCAGGCGTTCCAGCGACGCCCGCAGCACCGAGGCCGTGGAAGAGAGCCCTCCGGCGAAGCGAAGCGCCTGATCTACGGTAGTGTCTCCCTTCAACTCATAGATAGCAGGGTTGTGGACGTCGCCGGCGATGGCCACTTGCGCTCCAACGGGAGGAATATAAATCACGTCTCCGGGAAGGAGGGGCGCGTCCTTGGACATGTCGCCGAGTATCAAGAGATCGTACAGATCGAAATGGCTGATTGTTTGCCCATTGCGCCGTAGCTGGATGTCGCGGAGAGAGCCCTGAACGGAGGGTCCACCAGTGGCAAACAACGCGGTGACCAGGGTGCTGAGCGAACTCAACGTGTAGGTTCCGGGGCGGCGAGCCTGGCCTACGACAAACACCTGAATCGACCGCAACTGGCCCATTTCAACATCGAGATCGAAGCTCCTGTAAATGTGGCTGAGAGCATCATGAATGTGTTGCCTAACTTGTGCAAACGGCAAGCCGGCAACGTGAATCTCACCCACTTGCGGAAGGTACACCGAACCGGCACGGTCTACGGTAAGTTGCGCGTTGAAATTGACCTGTCCCCAGATGCGGATTACCAGCTGATCGCCCGGCCCGAGGACGTAGTCGGGAGTCACGTTGACCTCGCGCAACGGAGCAAAGGTCGAAGGCACGAGGCGAAAGAGGCTGTCGCCGTATACCGGCAGCAGAGTACCCAGGGAGCCGCGGACCAACAATTGGAAATCGGTAGGGGCGGAAGGGGCTCGGATAGCCAACAGGCGGGACTGTTCAAGTGCTTCCAATTGAGACTGGCTATTGTTTAAGCCGCCCTGGTCGATAATGCTCTGCGCCCTGCTGTTCAATCCCGAGGATTGCAGCCCTGGGTACTGGCCCCCTAACTGACCAGCGCCAATCCCCCCAGCTCCGTAAGCACCACCCGTCGAAGAGCCGCCTAGTCCCGTGCCCAACTGGCCGAGACCCTGCGTTGGAGCCTCCTCCTCACTCACGCAACTTCCATCCACAGAGGAAATGACGCCTGAGGGACAGTCGAATGTATCGGAACCAGCGGACTGAGCGGCAGCAACTGGCAGTTCGACCTGCCCAACGCTGGCGATGAGCAGAATCGCAAAAAAAAGACCTGAACGCTTACCCATAATTTGTAAAAGCAGAAAATTACGCGGCGAGTAGCCGGTTTCCTGCCAAGCTTTTACTCCTTTACCATCGGCGCGGCCCCATCCGAGCGGGGGCTAACTTATCCAATTCTTACTTTAGTTTAGGGCCTCCGGCTGGAAGTGCAAATTCTTTTCCCCGGGGAAGCGCCGGGAGTTGATCGCCAAAGCACTTCGCGCAGACCGTCGGGAGGCGGAACACAACCCTCACCCCGCCCGTCGAGCCCTGTTATCCGCGTAACCACCAACGTTCGATACGACTACGCAAACCGGGCATGCGCTCTATACACCTGGGCGTCCTCCCCCGAATCTAGGCGACAGCGTGCCTTTGGGGGTTGAGGCTCTATGTCGATTGCTTGGCTCCCACGCACGTGAAGACCCAATCCTCCTTCACTCTTGTGGTGCAATAAGCAGCCTACCGCAGGCCCCAGAAACCTGATGGTATGGTGAACCTTGGGTAGGAGGCATCTGTGAAGTTAGGCGCTCGGGTCGGGCTGTTGGCACTTCTTGTAGGGAGTCTGCACTTGGGTATCCCGCAGGCGCAGCGCGCGGCGTCTTTGCCCGAGGGGCCCCTGACAGCAACCAGCGTCCCCGGCAGCGACATTGGGGACCGCGTTAACCATGCGTTAAAGTCCTGCTCTCTGCAGTGCACGGTCTATATTCCTGCGGGTAATTACGCTTATTCCGTCCCAATACGCCTCCCGCTCAATACCTACGGCAGGTACAAACTGAGCGGCGATCCGGGAGCCATCCTCACCTACACCGGTAGCGGCGATGCGATCATCACATCGATCGGCGATCAACCCGGGTACTCCCAGTTGCTCATCGAAGGTTTCCAACTCAAGGGAAATCCGCATGCGGCCTCCGGTATTCACATGCTGCCGACCAACCGGATCAGCATCCGCAACATGGTGATCTATGGATTTACGGGCGGCGACGGCATACTTGTCGAAGGGACCAACAGCTCCAACATCTACGACAACATGATCTCCAGTAATAAGAACGGAATCCGACTGATTCCTTCCTTTTGCGGGGGCAAGCCAGTGCAATGCGGGATATCGGTGAATGGTCCTCCTTATGCGGCAAATGCCATCCACGTCACCAACAACCAGATTACGAACAATTTGCAGTGGGCTATTATCGAGGACGCGATCGTGGTGGGACGCGGTCTTTCCGAGATGCTGAACAATATTTATATGGGCAACGATCTGGAAGCAAACGGAGGGGGTATTTATCTGACCCGGTCCAGGGGAACCGTCATTGAGGATAACTATTTCGAGGGCACGCCTCGCGAAGTGGTGCTTGGCATTCCTGAAGGGAGCAGTGGGTACCGCGCCTATGGCCCAGTAGTGCGCGATAACTACTTCACAACGACGGTAGGCACTCCGTACAACATCGAACTTCAGAATACTGATAGCGCGATTATTGAGGGCAACAGCGAACTGGTCGCCTCGCTTGGTCCGAAAAATTGCTTTGTCGAGATGGTCCGGGCAACCCGCACCTATATTTCAAGGAACGCTATCTATCAGAAGAATGCGTATTGTTTTTATGGGAACCCGGGAACTCCTTCTACCAGCGATGGTTCTGTCTTCCTCAGCCCGCACTAGGTAGGTCGCTCGCTTAACAACGGACGACTTTTTCTGAGACTAGGCCGCGCGTGGCGTTGCGCGAGTCGACCACAAGCTGCGACTCATTGACGATGCGGGCGTAATCGTAGGAAGTATGATCGGTCACGATCAGCACACAATCGTAACCGTTAAGGTTATCTAGCGGCTGCGACTCCATGTTCAGATTGTATTTTCGCCCGCGTCCCACCGAGGGAAAGAAGGGATCGTTGTAGCTGACAGCTGCGCCCTCGTGCTGCAGCATCTCGATGATCGACAGCGAAGGAGATTCGCGCAGATCATCGACGTCTCGCTTGTAAGCCAGGCCCAGCACCAAAACCCGCGATCCTTTGAGGGGCTTGCCGCGCTGATTGAGCGCGGAGGCGACTGCCGCTACCACGTGATACGGCATGGCTTCGTTCACTTCACCAGCAAGCTCAATAAAGCGTGTACTAAAGTCGAATTCCTTTGCTTTCCAGCTCAGATAAAAGGGATCGATGGGGATACAGTGGCCACCGAGCCCTGGGCCGGGATAGAAGGGCTGGAAGCCGAAGGGTTTGGTTGCAGCCGCCCCAATCACCTCCCAGATATCGATGCCCATGCGCAGGCAGAGCAGCTTCAGCTCGTTCACCAGCGCGATATTCACGCACCGGTAAATGTTCTCCAGCAGCTTGGTCATCTCCGCCGCGGCCGGCGTGGAGACACGGATCACACGGCGGAAGACGGTGTTATACAGGGCGCCGGCCGCCTCCGCTGCCAGGTGCCCTAACCCACCGACGACTTTGGGAATGTCGCGCCGATCAATGCTGGTGTTACCGGGGTCTTCACGCTCAGGAGAATAGGCCACCAGCACACCATCGGCGAGGATCGCCTCGCGCATGACCCTGACCCTGCCTGCGCGTTCGATTGCCGGTGCGATTAACTCCTCTGTGGTGCCGGGATAGGTGGTGCTCTCGAGGACGACCAGTTGACCAGGTCGTAGATGGTCAACGATCGAATCCATGGTTGCGGCAATGTAACTCATGTCCGGCGTATGGTGATCGCTGAGAGGCGTGGGCACACAGATCAAAATTGCGTCTACTTCCCCAATCTCGGCGAAATTGGCAGTCGCACGAAAGCCCTTACCCTTAGCGCTCTCGATCTGTTGAGGATCGATACGATGGATGTAAGACTCGCCTGCATTCAGGCGATCCACCTTGGCTGCATCGATATCAAAGCCAGTGACGCGAAATCCCTCCTGGCTAAAGAGCAGAACCAGGGGGAGCCCCACATAGCCGAGGCCAATGACCCCCACCCGCAGCTCGCGCTTCTCGACCAGCGACAACCACTGTGTCAGACTTTGCTGGTCGACCAACATGTTTCTCCTGGGGATTTCACGTTAGGCACTTTATCTTGAGGCAACCGGCAGTTTTAGCGTCTCGCGATACCACTCCACGGTGCGCTCCAGACCCTCTTTGACGCCAATCAAGGGGCGATAACCAAAGGCCTCAGCGGCTGCGGAAATGTCAGCTTGCGAATTCAGTATGTCTCCAGTTCTTGGGGGACCGTAAAGCGGCGGGCGGTCGAACCCGATCAGCTCTGCCAACAACTGGTATATCTCTTTGAGTGTGTGCTGCCCGCCACAGGCGATATTGAAGACCTTGCCCGCTACCTTCTCCGCCGGGGCAGCGCAGGCCAACAGGTTGGCCGAAACAATATTGTCGATATAGGTAAAATCCCGCCCTTGCTCACCGTTGCCGAAGATGGTTGGGCGCGTCCCCTCGAGCATCTGCTGGATGAATTTTGCCAACACTCCGCTATACGGCGAATCAGCGCCCTGGCGCGGCCCGAAGACGTTGAAGTAGCGCAAACTGACAGTCTCCAGTCCATACACCTGCCAATAGCTGCTCATGTAATATTCGCCGGTGAGTTTTTGAACGGCATAGGGCGAAATGGGCATGGGGCGCATCGACTCCTTGCTGGGCAGGACCGGTTGATCGCCGTACGCAGAGGAGGACGCGGCGTAGACGACTCGCTTGACGCCCGCTGCCCGCGCTCCCTCGAGCACATGGAATGTTCCGTTCACGTTGCAGCCATGGCTCGGCTCAGGATTCTTCACCGACAGCGGAACAGAAGGCAGCGCACCGAGGTGCAGCATGTAGTCGATTCCTTCACAGGCAGCGCGCATCGCAGCAGCATCGCGCAGATCCGACTCCCGGAAGTCGATCTGGCCCTCGAGGCCGGCGAGGTTCGCCGCCTTCCCGGTCAGATAGTTGTCCACCCCGCGGACTTGCTCCCCACGTTCCACCAGGGCTCTCGCCAGGGATGATCCGATGAAACCCGCGATTCCCGTAATCAGATATTTCGCCATGCCGTCGTTTCCCAAACACCGCGCGTAATCAACAGGGCGCGCACCTATGTTCTGGGCCAGCCCCTTCTAAAGCAGTTCTCGCTAATACCGTGGTCCGAAGGAATCGCGTAGGAGTGGTCTTCTTTCCACCCCGGGCAGCAAAACCACGTGTCCGGACCCCGGTTTTGGCAGAATGGCCGCGTCAAGTCGTTTCCTGGTCTACACCATTGCGAAACTGCTCAAAAACGATTCCTGCGCCAAACGAGTACCGCAGCTCAGCGCATTTCGCGGCATGGACTCGGAGGGAGATGGACTGTCAGAAACCACCTTTGAAAATAGCATATCGGCCCAGTTCGTCCTCGTGGGCCATCGAAAGATGGGAAATTCGGCCTACTCCTGGGCCCAAAAGGGCGTTTGCGTAAAATCCTCTGACATTTTCTGTATGTACTTCCTGGAATTGAACTTTTTGCCGGTCGAAGCCCCGGACATATAACGGATGGTGCCGAAGATCGGGCGGTCAAACCAGGGCCGGTCGAACTTGCCCACAATCGACCAGGCGATCCCGGCGTATCCGTTGGGGTCTCTGCCATCCAGAAAGTAGCGGTCATTGAGAGTGACGCAGGTATCGAAAGCCCTCGCCGGGTCAGGAGACCACTCCAGGATCTTCTTCGCCCAGTACATGCGCATGTAGTTATGCATCCAGCCAAACTTCACCATCTGGTTCTGGGCTGCATTCCACAGCTCGTCGTGGGTCTGGGAGCGTTCCAGCTGCTCAATGGAGTAGAGATACTCCCGGCGATCCCGCGCGTGCTCCATGAGCGTCTTACGGGCCCACGGCTCGGCGCAGTCGAACGAATCGTAGTTTTCAGTGAATTTGACGAAGTTTACCGCCAGTTCCCGCCAGCCGATCAACTCGCTCATATACGAATCGCGGGCAGCCTGGGGAACTTTGCCTCCCTTGAAGGCTTTTTCGACTGCAAGCGCGATAGTAATGGGGCCAATATGACCAAAGTGCAGATACGGTGATAGCCGGCTGGTGCCATCGACTTCAGGATGATTGCGCGTCTTGTCATAAGCGGCAAGATCGTTCTCCACAAAATCGTGCAGCCGCTTGAGCGCTGCATGGGTACCGCCGGTAAAGCTTTCGACCGGCTGAACGGAACGATCCAGCTTCTTCCAGCCTTCGGTCACATCCTCGCGCACGGCGAATGACTCCAAGGGCTGCGATGGCTTCCACTCCTTGTGCGGTTTGACCACCGGCTGGCGCACGAGAAATTTCGGCAGTTCCGCATAGAGCTTCGGCTTGAAGATATGCAGGGCGTACATCCGCTTTTCAAACAAGCTGGATGGGACAACCACGTCAGCATCCACTGTCCAATAAGGGATCCGTAACCGGCCAGACAACACCCTGCGCCAGCGCTCCGGCTCGCGGCAGGGATTCTCATCGCCGATCACCATGGCCGCGTTCACTTCTGTCAGCAACGCTTCCAGGGAGTTTTTCGGCGGCCGCCGGACGATGAATCCGATCTGCCGCTGTTGCAAATCTTCTTCGATGTCAACCAGGCCCTGATTCAAGAATGCGTAATGGCGCCAGTTGGCGTGGGGAAAATTGGAGATGACCGAGAAGTACGCCAGGACCGGTAAATCGAGGGCATTGCCAACCTCCACGGCGACGTCGAGCGCCGGATTGTCGAGCGCCCTTTCCGCTCGCTGCATCCAGTAGACAACGCATTTAGCATCGGGCGCCAAGGCACCGCCACGGCGTACAAGAACTCTGGGGTTATCTGCAATCTTGCGCAGCGCTTCAGGTAAGTCACGTAGCTGTGTTGGATCGGATGTCATGGGAGGGAACGGCCAAAAGCGGACGCGAGCCTACGGCCATCTTATTCGCCCCAGGCAGGCTAAGGCGACCCGGTTTTCCTTATGCGTGGCACTATGGAGGCCTAATGTGCGGCTTTCAGTAAGAAAGCCGCATAAGGTTCGACAAGGTCAAAAGCACGCTAGGAATTCACAGGGAACCTGTGAGGCGGCGGGTCGGGAGGAGATTGATCGCTACCAGAGACCCCAGTTGCGGCTGATGTAATCGGAGAGGGTCATCGTGATCAACACCAGGAAGGTGAAAAAGCCGGCGCCGACGGTGAGCATCATCACTCTCGAGCTGTACCGGATATGCATAAAAAAGAGAATGACCAGCACAGCCTTGAGGCAGGCGATGGCCAGCGCCGCGATGGGGTTAAAGATGCCCATATCGATGAAGGCGACACCAGTTGTGGTCGCAGTCAAGACCAGCAGCGCAATCAGGATGAGCAGGTATACTTTCGGCCCGACGACGTGATGTTCGTGTTCCGTAGGAGCGGACATGTCGACTCTCCTTTATCGGCTATTTCAAAGGATGGCGGCTGATGAGATACAGCAGCGGGAAAAGAAAGATCCAGACAATATCGACGAAATGCCAATAGAGGCCGAAGTTATCGATGGTTGAGGTGTGCCCCTCTGTATAGGCGCCGTGCCAGGCATGGTAGAGCAGAAAGAACAGAATAGTGACCCCGATGATCATGTGCAGGGCGTGCATGCCAGTCATGGCAAAGTAGAGGAAGAAAAAGAGCTGTGCGTGTTGAGCCATGTCGGGCGCCAATGGAACATCCCTCTTGTCGGCGGGATGGACAAAGTCTTCCACGCTGAAACTTGCACCCGGGATGTGGTGTTCGACATATTTGTCGTGATATTCGACGCTCTTGATGCCAAGAAAAACCAGCCCCAAGAAGATGGTCAGGCTTAGGCAAATGATCAATGCCTTGCGGTTGCGAATTTCCGCTGAATAGACGCCCATGGCCATGGTGAAGCTGGATAGGATCAGCACCGCCGTATTCGTGGTTCCGAGGCCGATGCTCAGCGTATTGCTACCGGCCACGAAGGCGTCGTAATACCAGTTGCGATAAAGCAGGTAGGCCATGAACAGGCCGCCGAAGAACATGATTTCGGTCAGCAGAAAGAGCCACATACCGAAGCTCGCGGTTTCCCGCTGCTGCTCCACGGTGACGAAGTGGTGGCGCAGATAAGCAGGATGCGCTTCGTCATGCCCCTCGTATGGTTCTGCGTGCCCGGGTGCGATCGCTTGGCTATCCAACGGCCGTTACCTCGTGTTCAGTCTGGTGCGCCAACCAGTCATAGTCGTATGCCTCGTGATCCATGATTGGTATATCGACAAAGTTTTCTGTTAGCGGCGGAGACTGAATCTGCCATTCCAGGCCAGTCGCCTGCCAGGGGTTACTGCCCGCGATCTTACCGTACTTGAGCGACCAGGGCATATAGAGCATTGGTAGCACGTAACCGATACCGAGAACCGAGGCGCCTGCCGTCGAGAGGACATTGAGCACTTGGAACTCGGGCGGATAAGCATGATAACGGCGCGGCATGCCCAGGTACCCAACGATGAACTGAGGGAAGAACGTCAGAATGAATCCTATGAAGGTCGTGACTGCCGCCAGTTGCGACATGGATTCGGGGTACATTCTGCCTGTCATCTTGGGCCACCAGAAGTGAACGCCAGAAAGGTAAGCCATCAACATGCCGCCCACCATCACGAAATGAAAATGGGCAACGATGAAGTAGGTTTCGGTGAGGTGGATGTCCATGCCCAGCGAGCCCAAAAAGACCCCAGTGAGGCCGCCGATCGTGAACAGACCCATGAAGCCGAACGCGTACAGCATTGGGGTCTCGAAGGTGAGGGATCCCTTATAGAGAGTCGCCGACCAGTTGAAGATCTTGATCGCCGAAGGCACGGCAACCAGCATGGTCAACAGCGAAAAGACCAGCGCCGAATAATTCGATACGCCCATGATGAACATGTGATGGGCCCAAACGAAGAATCCAAAGACGGCAATGGCCACGGAGGAAAAGGCCACCGCTGTGTAGCCAAATACTCGTTTGCGCGAGAAGGTGCTGATGACCTCGGAGATGACACCCATGCCGGGCAGAATCATGATGTACACGGCAGGATGGGAATAGAACCAGAAGAGATGCTGGAAGAGGAGCGGATCGCCGCCCTTGGTGGGATCGAAGACGCCGATGCCGATGGTGCGCTCGAGCATCACCAGAACGAGCGTGATGGCGAGGACCGGCGTACCCAGAACCATCAGGATCGAGGCAGCATAGTGAGACCAGCAAAACAAGGGCAGCCGGAACCAGGTCATACCCGGGCAGCGCATGCGGTGGATGGTCACGATGAAGTTCAAGCCGGTGAAGATGGAGCTGAACCCGGCGATGAATACCCCCATTGCTGCCGTGATCACATGGGTATTGAGGTAGTGGGTACTGAGCGGAGTGGTAAAGGTCCAACCGGTGTCGACACCGCCGTTGAGCAGCGCAAAGACCAAAAAGCATGCCCCGGCAACATACAGGTACCAGCTCAACAAATTGATCTTGGGAAAGGCCAGATCTTTGGCCCCGACCATGATGGGGATGACGAAATTCCCCACGGTTGCCGGAACCGACGGCACCAGGAAGAGGAAGATCATGATCACGCCGTGCATAGTAAAGAGTTTGTTGTAGGTGTCCGAGGCAACCAGGTCCGGTAGCGGAGTCAACAGTTCCAAACGGATCAACCCGGCAAAGGCTCCGCCAAGAAAGAAGAAGAACGTGATGGAGAAGAGATACAGCATGGCGATGCGCTTATGGTCGCCGGTAAGCAGCCAACTCTTCAGCCCATACTCGCTGTTGAGGTAGCTTAACTTCGGTAGTTGCGCGTCCTGCTGATTTGGAAGCGTGACAATGGTGCTCATTGGTTCACCGTCCCGGCACTAGGTGCCGCCGTGCCCGATTTCGCTGGGCCCGCATGACCGGCGCCCAGCGTCTGCTGGGTGCGGTAGTTCATTGTGGGCGAGGTGGCGCCGGAACTGGATGCGCCGCCGTGCCCAGGTGGAAGTTGACTGGCTGTCAACGTCTGCTGAATGCGATAGTTCGAATTGAGATTCTTGATGTATTCCACCAGGTCGATCAGACCCTCTTCGCTGACCTGTCCCTGGTAGGTCGGCATGATGGGCGCGTAGCCCGCGGTTACGTGGGTCGACGGGTTGAGAATCGCCTCGCGAAGATAGGCATCATTGGCAGTGACGAATGATCCGTCCGTCAACTGCAGCCTGGAGCCATAGACCTGGGCCAGGTTGGGCCCGCGCGCACTGGCCTCGCCAGAGTGGCAGGAATTGCAACCCAGGCTGGCGAAGAGGCGCTCTCCATTTTGCGCCAGCGACGCGCCGCTGGTGCTTCCGGCAGCCCACTTCTGATAATCATCGGGGGTCATGGCGACGATCTCCCCAATCATCGCCGAGTGATCTGTGCCGCAATATTGGGTACAGAAGAGATGGTAGGTTCCCGTCGCGGTGGCTTCAAACCACACCGTGGAATAGCGGCCAGGGATGACTTCCCGCTTCACCCGGAAGGCCGGTATGGAAAAGCTATGGAACACGTCCTGCGAGATCATGGTCAACTGCACCTGGCGATTGATGGGGATATGCAGGGAGTCGATCTCGTGCTGTCCGCCTGGATGCTCCGCCTTCCACATCCATTGCTTGCCTACGATGTAAATATTCATCGCGTTGGTGGGTGGATCGTAGATGCGGAAGTAGAGCAGCGCTCCCCAGACAAAGCAGACCATGAAGAGGGCCAGCGGAATAATCGTCCAGGTAGCCTCGAGCAGTGTCGAGCCTTCGATCTGAGTGGCGACCGGATTCTTCTCCTTGCGATACATGATGGAGAAGCCGAAGACCAGGATGATGACCGCGATCATGCCCACGGCCGAGATCGCTATCAGAAAGAAGTAGAAAGCATCCATTTGGGGCGAGATCGCCGAGGCTTCTGGCGGAAAAAGGGCAGAGTTCGTCAGCCACCTTATGAGAAACTGCCACAGCACTGGACTTATATGCATCGTTACCCTTTACCCGTTTTACCGGTTCGCGTTGGTAGCGTTTGCTGCTCCGCTGCTTGCTTGAAATCCCGGCGGAAGTTCACCACCATGAAGCTGCCCAGGCCCAGAAAAGTGAGCAGGCAGCCCATCTGTACGATCCGGGCCACTACCAGGCTGTGCCGGTTCAATTTCGGATCGTAGCGGTAGCAGTAGGTCAGGATATTGTCGACCGGCGTGCCAATCGTGTTGTGTGATGCTTCGACCAGGCCTAGTTGCAGATCCCTGGGCGAAAACTCGACCCCCAAGTAGTACTGTGCCATGCGCCCTTCGGGTGTGACCACCTCGATCGAACTAGCATGGGCAAACATAGGCGGCTTGCCGGCGGGCTGCGGCAAACGCACGTAGCCAAAGCCAACGGCCTGCGCCAGGGCCTTGATCTCCGGCTGTTCGCCGGTCAGAAAATGCCATCCGTTCGCTGTGTCCATGCGACCGTAGCGCTTCACGTATTCCGCTTTCTTGGCCGCCGCCAGGGCAGGGGTTTCGGCTGGATCGATGCTCACGATGACGATTTGGAAGTCTTTGCCCGGAATGAGGTGCATCATCTCAAGCGCGCCCACCAAGCCATTCAGATCTTCAGAGCAGAGAATCTGGCACTGGTAATAGACCAGCGAGAGAATCACGGGTTTCTTGCCGAAGTAGTCGCCCAGCTTCACGGTCTTGCCGGTCTCGTCACGAAACACAGTGTCCAGGGGTAAGGGCTGGCCCAATCGCTGCTCGATCTTGACCGCGTTGAGGACGTCCGGCAGCCGATCCTGGGCGGGATCGCCCATACTCTTTTCGCCGTTGGGAGCTACTTGGGCCAATGCGGGGGCTGCCGCAGCGAGGAGCAAGGACGCCGCCAACGTGAAGCAGGCCAGCCTGCTACCGTTGTTCGATCGAATTGCGTCTCTTAGCTGCATACCAATACCCAATTGCCCTCTATTCTTATCGTATCGTCACCCGCGGTACTCCGCGGGTACGGCTTAAGCTACACACAGATTGCGGGGCGCTAAAACGAACGTTGAATCCGGTCTTCGCTTCCCGCCCACTACTTTGCGGCCGCGCCCATGGTAAGAGCTGCCTGGTCGCCTTGCCGATCTCCCCGCAGCCGCTGCTGCTCAATGGTCTCCCTATATTGTTGTTCGAACCCTGTCCGGGCGAACCCATCGGTGAGGGGCACGGGGACCACGGGAGCCCGGTCGCCCGCCAGCAGGGTTTCAGCCTGCTCATCCGCAACTACCGGAAGACCATGCTGAGCAATCAACTGCATCGCTCGGGAAATCGGGATGCGCACCTTCCCGCTGGAGCGATCGACCCAACTGTAGTAGTCGAGCAATAGATCTTCCCGGGCGTGCATTTCCGCGATCTCCTCATTCCCGTCATCGGTCTGCAGGCGCGGGGTGGGGAAGCGCTGCACCATCTGCCGCAACTGCTGCTGCTCCATGACCGCATTCGATGTCAGATCCTCGCGTTTGCCCTTGGGCTGAGAACCAATCTGACTCCATTTGTTAGGTGGCCCGTCGCGTTTAATAATGGCGGTGTTGATGACCTTGCCCATGCCGAAGCAGAAAATGAAGAAGACCCCGACAAAGGCCGCCAGCGACGCAAGAAACACGACGATGCCGTTGACATTGACGTCCGTAACTTCGAAGCCCGGCGAATCAGCCAGCGACGGGTCATTCGAATGATGGGGATCGTGAGGATCATGCGTGGGCATGGTCGGCCTCCAAAATTTCTTCCAGGTGGGGATCGTTGGTCTGGATCAGCGGCCGCTTCTCCATCTGGCCGAAGTAGTACCACATCCATAGAGAGATCACGACCACCGGTACGGTCATGTATTCCAGGATCCCAAAGCTGAAGTGCAGGTTGCGCCGGGCGTCGGCGAAGTTCGGCTCAATCAGCCAGAACAAGTCCCAGCAGCGGGCGAAGATCATGATCTTGCATACCAGGACCAGCCGCTCCTTGTTGCGCTTCAGATCGCGCGAGAGCAGCAGTGTAAAGGGGATGAACCAGTGGAATACGAAATCGAGGGAACCGATTACCCCCCAGCCGCCGCGAATACGGTCGAGATACCAGGGAATCTCCTCCGGCAAGTTTCCCGACCAGATGATAAGGAACTGGGAGAAAGCGATATAGATGTTCAGCATGACGAAGGCGAAAGCCAGCTTGCCCAGGTCGTGCTGCTCGGTCGTACGGAGAAGCGTATGCATCGGCTCAACCCGGGAAAGCCGAATCACGGTGATGATGGAGAGCGCCAGGACCGCGTAGCCTTGACCAACCAGGAAAAGGAACCCGTACATCGACGAATACCAGGTCGGGTCGAGAGACATGACCCAATCGATCGCGCAAACACTCATGGTGATGGAATAAACCAGGATGCCGAAGCCGCTCAGATTCTCCAGCCTCACCTGCCAGAAGCGCACGTTCGGGTGGGGGTCGGCATCGCGCTGCAGTCCCCACTTGTTGAGCAGGTACATAAAGATAAACCAGATCGCGAAGCAGACCGCCGACTGTATCCACACGCTGCCGATGTTCAGCATGGGATGCTTGTATGCAATCGCATGTGCCTGCTCGTGAGTGATCAGATGCTGGCGGTAAGCCTCGGCGGCGTCGCTGTACTTGGCCCACAGGTACAGTTTCTTCATAGAGAAACCGATGGGCAAAAACAACACGACGATCAGAGGGAGACAGCGCGACATCGCCTCCAATGGACGGCGCAGCAGCAGGCCCCACTTGCCGCCACTCACGTACTGGACCATAAGCAGAGCAAGACCGCCCACGGTAAAGGACCAGCACAGGATGTAACCGAGCAAATAGGAGCGAAGCAGGTGATCGATTCCATCATGATCGACGGTGGCCGCCAGCACTGCGAGCACAATCGATAAGACAGCAAAGATGGCGCCGACGACCATCGCCCGGCGCCGCCATTGATTGAGCAGCAGCGGAGCGTTCAGCTCCGAGGGTAGCGAATTTGCGTGGTGTTCGTGTGCCATGTCTTTACCTAACTACCGGTTTCAAGCCCTTCGGCTTGGCTGCATTGCCGGCGGTGGCCGCGCCGCCGCCGGGCTGGCTCATCGCAGGTACCGGACTATCTGCCGTCGCTGGGGCCATTCCTGGCGTTCCTTGACTGGGATCGGGCGGTTGGGCGGAGACCGCGGTTGCGGGCAACGACCACGGCTGAGCAAATGAGTCGGGGTATCCCTGCTGCTCCGCGATGTCCTTGAGGTTTCGCACCTGGACACCCGAAGGAACCTCGGATTCATTTGCACTCTGGCTGATTTGCAGCGCCCGGATATACGCCGCCACCGACCAACGGTCGGCCGGGGTGAGCTGGGCGGAATAATCAGGCATCGCGCCGTACCCGTTCGTCATCACGTAGAAGTAGTGGCCCAGCGGTTCGGCCAGAATTCGCGCAGAGTGAAAATTCCCGGCAGGCTTGTATCCTCTCTGCACAATCATTCCGGCGCCGTTGCCGACCCGAGAGTGGCAGGGAGTGCAATAGATGTTGAACCGTTCCTGGCCCCGCGCCAGCACCTCCATGGAAACTGGAAAGGGAAGCGCGTCGGCCTCCTTGCCTTCGATCAGGCCGGTGTAGAAGAAGCTGTCTTCGCCCAACTGCCCGCGAGCGACCGTGTGCGCGACCTGAGGCCGAACCGAGCGGCCATCGGCAAAGAAGGTTGTGCTGCGCTGGGGAACGAATTTGGGCTGGTCTTGCATGTCCTGGCGGCAGCCGGCGCACGCCAGGACGGCTAGGCTCAAGAGAAACAGTCGCGAGCACCCGCTCGCAGCACGGATTCGGTTCATGGGATTAATAGTCCACCTCCACCACCGAAGCCGGCCGGAAGCTTTCCAGGAAGCTACGTGCTTCGACCACTTCGAACTTGGGATCGTTTGCCTCCAGACAAAGAAAGAATTTGTCCACGGTCGCCCCGGTGCGAAAGTTGGGAGCATTGAACAGCGGGTGATAAAGCGTCGGCAGGCCGCACATCGCCAGCATGCCGAAAGCGGCCGACAGACCCGCCCATAGAATGGTCCACTCGTAAGCCGGAATAATGAAGGCCGGCCAGGAGAAGAGCGGACGGCCAGCGATGTTCAATGGATACGCCAAGACCGACACCCAGGTCTCCATCAAGAACATGGCAGCCAGCCCCACAAGTCCACCGACGAGACAGATCAGGGGCACGTAATTGCGGTGGAAACCGATCGCTTCCGCTGCCTCTTCCACCGGGTAAGGGGTGTAACAGTCCATTCGCCGCCAGCCCGAGTCATAAGCGGTCTTTGCGGCCACCACCAATTCGCCCGGAGTATCAAACTCCGCCAGCAATCCGTAGATACCCTCGCGTATCGGCATCAGTCACCCGCCTCCAACGGTTCCGGTTCCGTCGTCACCTTCGATTGCGGCAGCATCATGCGGATCTCTGACATGGGGATCATAGGCAGGAAGCGCACGAATAGGAAAAACAGGGCGGTGAACAAGCCCAGCGTGCCCAGAAACGTGCCGTAATCCCAGCGGGTCGCACGATAGGTCCCCCAAGAGGAGGGAAGGAAGTCGCGATAGAGGCTGGTAACTACGATGACGAAACGCTCGAACCACATGCCGGTATTGACAATTAACGACATGATGAACATCTTGGTCGGACTGACGCGTGTGCTGCGCAGCCACAACAATTGCGGGAGGGCAATGTTGCAGGTGATCAGCACCCAGTACGACCAGCCCATGGGCCCAAACATGCGATTCCACATCATGAAGTATTCCCAATGGCTGGCGGAATACCAGGCCATGAAAACCTCCATCGAATAGCCATAGGCAACGATCAAGCCGGTGGCGAGCATGACCTTGCCCATATTGTCGATGTGGCGGATGGTGATCAGGCCTTCCAGGTGGTAGAACTTGCGGATCGGTATAGCGAGCGTGATCACCATGGCGAAGCCGGAGTAGATAGCGCCGGCGACGAAGTAGGGCGGGAAAATAGTGGTGTGCCAACCAGGCAGGACGGCCACCGCGAAATCGAAACTGATGACGGTGTGGACTGACAAAACCAGGGGGGTCGCCAACCCGGCCAGCAGCAGGGAGGCTGTCTCATAGCGCATCCAGTGCCTGACTGAACCGCGCCAGCCGAGCGAGAGGATACCGTAGAAATATTGGGCAAACTTGCTCTTCGCCTGGTCGCGCAGGGTTCCAAAATCCGGGATCATCCCTATGTACCAAAAGACCACAGAGATGGTGGCGTATGTGGAGACCGCAAAGACGTCCCACAGCAACGGGGAGCGGAACTGCGGCCACACGTTCATGGTGTTGGGATAAGGGAAGAGCCAGTACCCCAGCCACGGCCGTCCGACGTGAATGAGCGGGAACATGCCGGCGCAAACCACGGCAAAGATGGTCATCGCCTCAGCAAAGCGATTGATGGAGTTGCGCCACTGTTGCTTGAAGAGGAGCAGGATGGCCGAGATCAAGGTTCCGGCGTGGCCGATACCGATCCACCAGACGAAATTGATGATGGCGAAGCCCCAGCCTACGGGAATGTCCAGGCCCCAGATGCCGACGCCCTTGAGGAACAGCCAGGTCACTGCAGTGAAGAGGATGAGGCAAATGCTCCCCGCCAACGTAAAGCCAAAGAACCAGCCCAGCGGTGTATGCGGGGTGAGCACGATGCGCGAAATAACATCGGTGACCGATTTGTAGGTGTATCCGGGCGCGATGACCCGGAACTCGCCTGTCTTCGGATCCAGCTGCGGATCGCTTATGGGTAACTCTGGTTTGGTCGCCATGCTGCGCTAACCTTTCAGCTCTTCGCAGGCGCGTGCTCGGTCCGCGCCTCGGCCAGTTCCGGGTTGGAGTTAAAGACTTCCGCAATGTAGGTGGTGCGTGGACGGGTATTCAGGTCCGCCAGGACGCCGTAATTGCGCTGCTGCAACTTCAGTTTTCTCACCTTGCTGGCGCGGTCGTTGATATTGCCGAAGACGATGGCGCCGGTGGGGCAAGCCTGCTGGCATGCGGTCACCACTTCACCATCGCGGATATCGCGATTCTCCTTGTCCGCGGAAATCTTGGCGGCGGAGATACGCTGAACGCAATAGCTGCACTTTTCCATGACCCCGCGGCTGCGCACCGTCACGTCCGGATTGCGCATCAGCTTGAGGCTTTCCGTCTCGAAATCGGAAAAGAGCAGGAAGTTGAAACGCCGCACCTTGTAGGGGCAATTGTTGGAGCAATAACGGGTGCCTACGCAGCGGTTGTAAATCATCACGTTCAGACCTTCGGGCGAGTGGACAGTAGCTCCTACCGGGCAGACCTGCTCACAGGGGGCGTTCTCGCATTGCTGGCAGGTCATAGGCTGAAAGTGTGCTCTGGGTGCGTCCAGGTCGCCCTCGAAGTAGGTGTCGATACGAATCCACTGCATGATGCGGCCGGTTTGCGTGTTGTGCCTGCCCACCACTGCGATATTGTTCTCTGCGTAGCAGCTCACGATGCAGGCGTTGCAGCCGACGCAGGAGTTCATGTCGATGGCCATGCCCCAGGCGTTTTTGTCGTAGCGCCAGTTGCTGAATATGCTGGTGTCCGGATCGGGATCTTCAGGAAGATCCTCCTCCTCATGGGCAAAGTTGGGGTTCTGCTTGAACTCATCAAGCGTGGCGTAGCGAATGATGCCACGCGTCATGGCCTCGTCGCCTTCGAGCGAATGGTCGGCTTTACCATCTCCACCGGCAAGAATGGAGCGATGATCCGTGTAGTGGCTCTTGGTGACCGCGAATTCGTACGTCTGGCCGGTCTTCTTCAGGGTCGCGCCGGGGGCAAACAGCAGCGCATTGGAGCTGCGAATCGCGTAGGCATTAAATCCCAAGCCACCGGCAACACGGCCGCCATTGCGGCGCGCATACCCGAGGTACACCGTGACACAACCATCGGCGTGGCCGGGCACCGCCATCACCGGAGCCATGACCGTGTTGCCGTTCGACTCGATGGCCACGACGTCCTGCTCCGCCAGCCCGAATTTCGCCAGCGTGCGATAGCTCATCAGCGCCGCGTTATCCCACGACATGCTGGTCACCGGCTTAGGAATTTCCTGCAGCCAGCCGACGTTCGCATAGCGTCCGTCGTAGATGTTGGGGTCGGCACGGAAGATCACCTCGACGGTTCCGTCGGGGTAGTTGGGCGCAGCCGCCGCCAGGTCAGCCGCTTTGGCGGAAACCGTCTTGGGCTGAAAAGCCGTTCCTGCGACCATGCCGTCGTGCAGGATCTTGCGCCATGCATGTTCTCCGCCGGGCCCCAGGTTTGCCTGCCACGTCTTGCGCACCGCATCGTAAGGCGAGGTGTCGGGATCGTCGAGCATGGACTGGATCACATCATGCACCGACTTGCCGCCATACAGAGGCTCAATCATGGGCTGCACTACGGTGGCCGTCCCGTCATAGGCCCGGGTGTCGGACCAGCTTTCCAGGTAGTGCGCGCCGTTGATATGCCATTCTGTAACCACTCCGGTCTCATTCAAATGCGAGCCGAGGTGCACGGTCGTCTTCACGTTCGCGATGGCGTCTTCAAAATGCAGGTCCACCGGCGCGGTGTAGACCGGGTTGGCATTCAGAATCAACAGCCAGTCGACCTTACCTGCGCGTATGTCGTTGACCAAGGTGACGATGTCCTGCCCCTGGATCGACGGCATGGGATTGACGGTCTCGGTGTAAACCACCGTCTTGCCCACGTTGCCCAGTGCCTGGTTGATGGCGATCGCCGCCAGATGCACCTGCGGCGACTGCTGCTCACCGGGGATGACTACGCACTTGCCTGCGCTGGCCTTTAGATCAGCCGCTACGGCGGAGAGAAATTTGCCGGCTGGGCCGGAGGGCGGTTGCGCAGACCCACTTGCTCCGACTGCAGAGGCCAACGCCGCAGCGAAAGATGCCACCTCTCCAGCTTTCAGGGCCAGCCGATGCTCGGCCTTGAAGCCGGTCGTGCTGGGAGCGCTTTCGACCGCGTATAGGCGGTTCATGGGCGCGCTTTGGTCCAGCAGCTTGCGCCGGCCGGCATAGTCGGCTGCCAGGCGGAGAAACCCGGGATGAGTGATGCCGGAGAGAAAATCCGCGTCGAGAGAGACGATGACATCCGCATCCTGCAGCCGGTACTGAGCGTCGTAATAATCGCCGAACGCCGTCTTCGAGGCCGAGTAGGCCGAATCGCGGTTGACGGGGTCCCACTGCAGCCACTTGGCGTTGGGATACTTCTGCTGCGCCGCTTTCCATTGCGCCGCCAGGGTAGGCGAGGTCACGGTATCGCTCAGGATGTAGAGGCCGGTGCCTCCGCTTGCCTTCTTGTCGGCTAGCATGGCGCGGAAGACAGCCAGAAAAGCGGCAAACTCACGCACCTCTCCGCGGCAGATCACTCGTTGCGAGCGGTCAGGATCGTAGAGATCGAGCAATGAGCCTTGGGTCAATGGATCGGAGGAGCCGCGGTTGACCGGGTGGTCCGGATTGCCGTCCACTTTGATCGGCCGGTAGGCGTCGCTCTTGACTAATACCGGCACCGCGCCGGTATTGAAGGGCATTGCCGAGGCAAAGTATACCGGGCGGCCCAGCACCAGGTCTTCCGGTTCCTTGACATAGGGATAGATCGCCTCGTCCGGTTGCTTGGTACAGCCGGATAGCCCCGCCAAGGCCAGAGACGCGCCCATGACCTTGAGGAATCCACGCCGCGAGACGGGGTCGATCCACTCCGCTGCCTGCGCGGGAAATTCGCGCTGCACCATTTCCCGGAAGGCCGGCGTGTCGGCCAACTCGTCCACGCTGCGCCAGTAGGTCTTTCCCGTCTTGCCGGCAAGTTTGGCCCTGGCAGCGTCGAGCGTAAGTGCCTGCTTGTTCTGGCCCTCGCCGTGGATCGTCTCGTTTGCCATGTTCGCTTCGCGTCTTCCCTGCTCAAGAGGTTGCGTGTTGTTCAAGTTTTGCTCAATGGACTTGGCAGCGCCTGGCTCGCTCATCGATGACACGTCTCACAGCTGCTCAGTTCCTGAGGTGTACGGATGTGATACTGCTGGGTCAGGTATTTACCCAGCGATGACTGGTCGGTGAATTTCTCATAGTGCAAACTCGCCGGAATCACCATGGCCGGCGCATCGCTGGCGGCGGCTTGCCCATGCAGTCCGTCGGGCAGCATGTTGAGCGAGGCCACTTGGGCTCCCGTTTGGCTGGGATCGATGGTGGTGCAGCTTACCGTCTGTGCGGTGGGAACGCCATCCTTCAGGCCCGAACTACCGCACCACACGGGATTCTGCGACGTGGGACCCTCCCACGCCATGTTGTAAATCTCGCTGGTGGGACGAAGGTTCTTGGCCGGATTGCGATGGCAGTTCAGACACCATTCCATCTGCAACGTGTTCTCCTGATACATCAACGGCATCAGGTCTACGCGTCCGTGGCAGGAGGAACAGCCGATTCCCTTATTCACGTGAATTTCGTGATTGAAGTACACAAAGTCGGGAAGATCGTGGATCTTGACCCAGGGTATGGATTCGCCCGTTGCCCAACTGGTGCGTACCGGTTGCAGCAATGCTGCGTTGGTCCAGATCTGCGCGTGGCAATTCATACAGGTCTTGGTGGGCGGGATGCCTGCATAGCTGGACTTCTCCACCGAGGTGTGACAGTACTGGCACTGCAGTCCAAGACCCATGACGTGATGCTTGTGACTGAACGGCACCGGCTGTTCTGCGCGCTGTCCTTGCTTGGTTACCCACGGAGAACCCTGCAATTGATCGAGGGTGACTCCCAGGGCGATGACAATCAACCCTGTCAGGACCAGGCTCGCGCGGGCAAGCGCGTTGGAACTCCGGTCAAAAATCTGCGCCATTGGATCGGTCCCTGCTTCCTCAGATTACGTGTTGTTGAGAAGGTTCCGCTATGAACTCTGGTCTGTGACTGGATCCGGGACGACCGCGGGAACACCTCCCCGGATCATGCCTGGAAAGTTGAATATAGCAGCAAACCTCGGGGGGTAGGCAACCCCTGGCATCAGGGTGGGGGGAATTATGTGGCCACAATGAAACCACCCAGGCAAAAAAGAAGGCCGGTGCGGCTGCGCGCCGCTGTTTGCATCTGCGATACTCTCCCGGCCGCTGATGCGCCGAAGCCGGACAACAACGACACTGAAGTTAGACTGTTTCGATGGACATCGGCCTGCGCCCAGTTCGCTACGACACAGCGCTTGCGCTCGCGCAATTGGCCAACAGGGACGCCAAGATGGGCGCACTCATCGAACGGGTTGGCCCATTCGCGTTGCGGGTGAAGAGCACGCATTCGCCCTTTGAAGCGCTACTCGAGGCCATTTTGCACCAGCAACTGCATGCGAATGCCGCAAAGGCCATCCTGGGACGTTTGCTGGCTGGTTTCGGCGATCTGCATCCGCGGCCGGAGCAACTGCTTGCCGCTCCGGAGGAGATGTTGCGTGCGGCCGGCCTGTCACGGTCAAAGCTCCTATCCCTCCGCGATCTGGCCGCCAAGACCCTGGACGGAACAGTGCCCTCTCTGGCCGCCATCCGCCGCTTGCCTGACGAGGCGATCATCGAGCGGCTAAGCAGCGTGCGCGGGATTGGAACATGGACTGCGGAGATGTTGCTGATCTTTCGCCTGGGGCGACCCGACGTCTTTCCTGGAACGGATTACGGGATCCGCAAGGGTTATCTGCTTACCTTTGGCAAGACCAAATTGGGAAAGCCAATCACAGCCGATATGCTGCCTAAACCCGAAGAGATGCAACGCCGGGCAGCGCGCTGGAAGCCGTGGCGCTCAGTAGCTAGCTGGTACCTGTGGCGGGCCTGCGAGTTGCCGCCCATGCCACCCGCCGGGTAAATCCAGCTATCATAACTGCATGGCAGATCATTCGACGCCGGCGGAGCGCTTCATCTGCATTCACGGCCATTTTTATCAGCCGCCGCGAGAGAACCCCTGGCTCGAAACCGTCGAGACTGAGGATTCGGCCGCGCCCTACCACGATTGGAATGAACGGATCACCGCCGAATGCTATGCGCCCAACGGGGCTTCGCGCATCGTGAACGGTGAAAACCAGATCATCCGCATCATGAACAACTATTCGCGGATCAGTTTCAACTTTGGGCCTACCCTTCTCTCTTGGCTGGAAGAAAATGCGCCCCGCACGTATCGCATGATCCGCGATGCCGACCGGCAAAGCATGCTGCGCTACGATGGACACGGATCGGCACTGGCACAGGTCTACAACCACGTCATTATGCCCTTGGCCATTACCCGGGACCGTATCACGCAGATCCGCTGGGGTATCGCCGACTTTCAGCATCGCTTCGGGCGCGCCCCCGAAGGCATGTGGCTTTCGGAAACCGCGGTCGATAACGAGACTCTGGACCTGTTGGCGCAAAATGGCATTCTGTTCACCATTCTTGCGCCGCATCAGTGCGCCCGGGTGCGTGAGCGCGCAGAGAATACGCTGCAACCCGCTCTCCCCAGACTTGATGGCGCCGGCGCTCGATGGATAGAAACGCCTGACGCTTCGGTCAATCCTAACCATCCCTACCTGGTGCAGCTGAAGGAGGGACGCAGCATCACCGTTTTTTTCTACAACGGCCCGGTTTCGCGTTCTATCGCCTTCGAAGGCATGCTTAATAATGGCGAGACGTTTGCCTGGCGATTAGCTCGCGGCCTCGACCCCAGCTCCACCGATCCGCAAGTGGTTCATGTGGCCACTGACGGCGAAAGCTACGGTCACCACCATCGCCACGGAGAGATGGCGCTCTCCTACGCCCTGCGCTTCATTGAAGACAAAAAACTGGCGAAATTGACGAATTACGGCCAGTTCCTGGCCCAGTTCCCGCCCACATGGGAGGCGGAGATTGTCGATAATACCTCGTGGAGTTGTGCCCACGGCATCGAACGCTGGCGTTCTGACTGCGGCTGCAACGGCGGCCGCCAAGGGTGGAATCAGCGATGGCGCGCACCGCTGCGCGAAGCTCTCGATTGGCTGAGGGACACAGTTGCCCCGCTCAGCGAAAACGCCACTCAAGGACTGCTGAAAGATTTGTGGATCGCTCGCGACGCTTACATCCTGGTCATACTGGCCGCGGGGACGGCGGGGGCTGATGAGGCGATCGACCAGTTCTTCGCAGCCCACGCGCAACGTAATCTCTCGACCGAGGAACGGACACTGATCCTCAAACTGATGGAGATGCAGCGCCACACGCAGCTGATGTACACCAGTTGCGGCTGGTTCTTCGACGACATCTCCGGCATCGAGACGGTTCAGATCATGGCTTATGCGGCGCGCGCCCTGCGCCTGGCCGCTGACATCTTTGGCCTCAACTGCGCTTTACTCGAATGGCAATTTGTGGAGCGCCTGCGGCACGCCAAGAGCAACAGCTCGCCGTGGAAAGACGGCGGCGATATCTACCGGCATCTGGTCAAACCGATGGAGGTCAACCTGGAGCAGGTGGCCGCGCACTATGCCATTTCTTCAGTCTTTGGCAGCTATCCGGAAGAGACGGTCCTGTTTTGCTATACCATCCGCCGTCTGGACTACGAAAACGTAACCTCGGGCCGCGCACGCCTGGCCATTGGCCGTTGCCGCATCACCTCCAACCTCACCGAAGAGTCGGAGGAGGTTTCCTTTGCTGCGCTGCATTTCGGCGATCACAACGTGACTGCTGCGGTGGAACGATCAACGCCGCAAGATCTCTCCGCCTTCAACGACCTCAAAGAAAAGTGCAGTGCCGCCGTTACCCAGGCCAACTTGCCCGAAGTGGTTCGACTGATCGATAGCTTCTTCGGCGGAAGTCCGTACTCGCTCGCTTCTCTTTTCAAAGACGACCAGCGCCGCATTCTGCGCTTCATCCTCAATTCCACGCTCAGCGAAGTGGAAGACAGCTTGGTCAAGATCTACGAGGAACATGCCTCGCTGTTGCACTTTTTGAATGCTTCCGGACTTCCCAAGCCGCCGGCGCTCACCATGGCCGCCGGTTTCGCGATCAATGCCGGCCTGCGGCGAGCCCTCGAGGACGACCCAATTGACCTGGCGCGTGTCCGCTCCCTGATTTCTCTGGCTAAATCAGACGGGGTTGTGCTGGAAAGCCACGCGCTCCGCTATCTCACCGATCAGCACATGAAGCGGGCGATGGTCCAACTCCATGCCAAACCGCTGGAGGCCGGCGGCCTCGACCACGCGCTCACCCTCGCTCGCACCCTGCGTGAGTTGCCGTTTGAGCTTAATCTTTGGCAGGCGCAAAACATCTGGTACGACACGCTGACCAAGTCCAACCGCTTTCTACTGGGCTTGGAGTCGTCGGCCGCAGAGGCCTGGAGGGCGAACTTCCTCGAGTTGGGCCGTCAGCTCTCGATCGCCGTGGAGCAATTAGTGGTGGAGGAAGGCTCACTCGCCCGGGGGATGAATGCCACGCTCGAACCTGCGCCCTTGGCTCTGAAGGCCATGGCTCCTTAAGCGGCTAGCTTCGCCAGCGGAGCGTGACCGGGCCATCCATCGGGTGCTGCATCGGGCGGCCGGTCTCATCGGCCTCAAGCCGCGCCCGCTTCAATGCGAAATACCACTTCGCGGGGCGATCGGCATCATCGATGAGCATCAGGCCGGGATTGAACTTGAGTCCCTCCGCCTGCTGCACCATGGTGAGCTGGTCCTGGCGGACGAAGCGCTCGCCAAAGAACTTGGCGATGGCGGTGACGAAGGGCACTCCGTAGAAAACGTTCCAGGCGCCGTACACGTCGATGCGGGAATTGCCGGGAGTGGTGGGCGTTACCGTGGTCAGGCTGGCGAACCACTTGGGTCCGCAGCGAATCGTCTCGTAGCGCCGGTTGGGCAACACGAAGTCGATCGTGGTCTCGATGGGCTCGCCATAGACGCCGAGCAGTTTGTAGGGCGCGCTGTTAGCTGAGGGCGTATGCGCCAACATGCGAAAGCCCTGCGGAATGGGCTCGAAGTGCTTCTCCTTTTCGTGGATGCTGTGCCGCGACCGCCACCACCAAGCCTGATGCACAAACGGCCCGTGTGCCGGGTCCATCAGCCCGATGATGCCGTGGTCGACGTTGCAGGGTAATTCCGCAGTCAGATGCGCGCTGCGATACCGGTCGCTGAAGGTTGGCAGTTGCGGCGCGGGTGGCAGCGCATCCCGGGCCTCCATGCGGACCCGTCCGCTCCCGGGCTTGGGCATGTAGACCCAGGCGTATCCATCTCTCTCCTGGCAGGGAAAGGCGGTCGCGTAGATACGCCGGGGGTAGGAGTCCTGACTGGTGAGTGACGGGATCTCCATGCACTGCCCGGACTCGGGTTCGAAGACCCAGCCGTGATACTTGCAGGTGACCGCGCTACCGTCGAACCATCCGCAGGAGAGCGGAATGCCGCGATGGGGGCAACTGTCGCGCATGGCAAAGATGCTGCCATCCTCTTTGCGGCCCAGCACCAGTGGGATCCCCAGGAGCATGGCGGTGGCCATTTTCCGCCCCCGGAGCGCGCCGCTGCGCAGGGCCGGGTACCAGTCGTTGTAGATGAGGGACGTATCTGGCCCCAGCAGATCAGTGGCTGGAAAAATCGCCGGTCCTCTTCCCGCTGCTGCGTCAAGTGCCATGGCTCGCGATCCCGAAGAATCTGCCCTTACTATAGCGCTATGGGCTGAGCATCAGCGATCGCCCGAGAATCGGGCGGTCGGAACATTTTCCGCAAGTTCGTATCTCCCTTGGAGCCCACCATCGCAGCGAACATTACGCATCGTTCGAGGGGAATACTCCTCACGCTTGCCGGCCTCTGGCTCCTGCTCTACGCAAGCTTTGCACTCTTTAGTCCGCCACTGCTGGATGATGCCGACTCGGTGCATGCCGAGGTCGCGCGGGAGATGGTTGCGCGCCATGACTGGATTACCCTCTACGCCAACGGCATCCGCTATCTCGAAAAGGCTCCCTTCATGTACTGGAGCATGGCAGGCAGCTTCACTCTCTTCGGGCCCCAGGATTGGGCCGCTCGCCTGCCCCTGGCGATCGCGACACTGGCCCTGTTTCTGATTGTGTACTCCACCGGACGCCGGATGTTCGCTTCCGATATCGCCGGTTTCTATGCCGCCCTCATATTGCTGACTTCCTTCGGCATTTTCATTTACACGCGCATCATCATTCCCGATGTCATCGTCTGCTTGTGGCTTTCGCTGGCCATGCTGCTGTTCTGGATTTCTCTTCAGCAACCACAGCCTTCGCGCTGGACCGCCTGGGGCTTTGCCGCAGCGTGCGCCCTCAACGTTCTCACCAAGGGGCTCATTGGCGTTGTTTTCCCAGTCGCTATCGTCCTCATCTTCCTATTGCTCAATCGGAATATGGACCACCTGCGGCGTTGGCACCCTTTTTCCAGCGTTCTTGTCTTCCTGCTGATCGCGCTGCCTTGGCATATTGCAGCAGGGATTGCCAATCCGTCGCAGGGAAATCCCAGCGGCACCATCCCGGCTACCGGCAACGTGCACGGGTTCTTCTGGTTTTATTTCGTCAACGAGCAGGTGCTCCGCTACCTCAACCGGCGGGTCCCGCGGGACTACGACACCGTTCCGCTGATGCTGTTCTGGGGCTTGCTTGCAGTGTGGTTGATGCCATGGACTGCCTTCGTGTTCAAAGCGATCGCCCAGATCCGGCTCCATCAAGCCTGGAAACTGCTTGGCATTTGGGCCGCGGTTGTAATGGTCTTCTTCAGCTTTTCTACTCGGCAGGAATATTATGCGCTGCCCGCGTTGCCGCCCCTCGCCCTGATGATCGGCGGCTGGTTGAGCCGGGAAGAGGAATGCCCTGCCCGCGACCCACTTCGCATCGCTGGACGCCGCATCGCCATCGTTCTCTTCCTGCTGGGAGGGGCCGGCGCCCTGGTCGCCGCGTATTTCGCGATACGCGCTCAACCCCCTGCCCCGGGCGTGGATTTATCCACGCTGCTCTCGCAGAACCCTGGCGATTATGCGCTCTCCCTGGGCCATTTCCTCGATCTGAGCACGCGGGCCATGAGCGCCTTCCGGCTGCCCCTGATCCTGACCGCGATTGCTTTGCTGGCCGGGACGCTGGCCAATTTGATCCTGCGCTTCGTCGACCGGGTCCGCATGGGAAACTACGCGCTATTCGCCATGATGCTTGTTTTCCTGGTTGCCGCGCACATGGCGTTGGTCACCTTCTCGCCGGTGCTTTCCTCAAAAGCTCTGGCTGATGCGATTCGGCCTCACCTGAAGGCCGACGACGTGGTGGAGCTAAATGGCGAATACGAGGCCGGATCGACACTGGGCTTCTATTTGCGCCGGCAGGTCCGCATTTTCAATGGCCGCTCTTCCGATCTCTGGTATGGCTCGTTCTTTAGCGATGCCCCGCAGATCTTTGACGACGACGCGTCATTTCGGCGGCTCTGGAGCGGACCCCAACGGATTTTTCTGTGGACCCCAATGGACCAGGTTCCCAAGCTGCTCGGGCAGACTTACGCGATTGCGCAGAGCGGGGGGAAGGAGATCATCAGCAATCGACCGTAGATGAAGAGAGTATTTGTTGGCAGTCGAGTGAAACTGCAGGTCCCTCGGCTTCGCTTGATGACAAAGGGGAGCGCGGTGCTTCCAGGAGGAATTGGCTAGTGGCTGAAAGAGTTGCGGGTTCCGAGCCGTAGTACCCACTCAAACCAAACGCGGCTTGAATGCGGCAGCCAGGATTCGAACCCGGGCTTGGTTTCGTTATACCGCTGTGAGGCGGCTCATCTTGCCGTCTTTCAGGGAGAAGTGCTGGCCTCGCCAGGCCACGGTGTTTCCCGCGAAGCTCCAGATCCAAATCCCCAGCGCTACCACATCGCGCGCCGGCAGCAGCCACAAATCCTGCAGTACCTGGCGATCGCCCAGTACACCTACACCGACCGCCAAGGCTAGCGCCACCCTCGCCAATAAGGTGAGGCTGAGCAGCGCAATACTGCTGAGGCTGGCGCCGGAGGCGATGAAGTTACATAAGGCCCAGGGCAACCCGTAGGTGAAGACCATGCCGGTATAGCCCAGCTTTCGGGAAAAGCGGGTGCTGCGGCTCCAGCGAATCTGGTGGGCTAGAAACTGACGGAAGGGATACGCAGGCAAGAAGGTCTCGACTACTTCGCCGCTTAACACGACTTCGAAACCGCTCCGCCAAATGCGCGCCCCCAGCTCGTAATCGTCCGCCAGGTAGTCGACCAGGGGCTCGAGACCGCCGATGGCGTCCAACGCCTGGCGGGAGACGGCAAGCGTCGAGCCCAGGCCAAAGCGAATTCCGTCTTCGATTTGCCGCGCAGTCAGCACCCCCGCGATAAAGTCGGTGGCAATCCCCAGCGCTTCCATGCGGGAGCCCATGGTGCTGTGCGCCTGGCCGCGGTAAAGCGCCGTGACCAGGCCTACGCGGCCGCCGCGCCGCTTCGGTAGTTGAAAGCAGCCCATGATCCGGCGCAGGTAATAGGGCGAGACCTTAATGTCGCTGTCGTTGATCAAAATATGGTCGTACTGCGCCCTGCCCAGCATCTGCACCAGGTTGCTCACCTTGCCATTGGCGCCCAGCAATTGCGGGCACAACACCAGGCGAATCGTCCGCTGGGGAAACTCCGCCGTAAGCCTTTCGATGGCGGCCACGGCTGGATCGGTCATGCTGCTCACACCAAAGAGAATCTCGTAGGGACCCTGGTATTGCTGCAGACAGTGGCTGGCAAAGCTGGCATACATCTCCGGGTCAAGCCCCTTAACCGGCTTGAGAATACTGACTCCCGGCTGAAAGTCGGGCAAAGGCCGCCGCAACTGGCGCTGGAAGGCGCGCGCACTCCACAGCGCGAGCAGGTAATAACCCAGGCCGGCGAGGCTGAGTATGGTCGTAATGGCAGCAACAACGATTGGCAGCATAGAACGCTCTTAGTGTAAGCGGCTTCACGATTACTCTACCCAATCCCCCCTCCGCGAGGTGGGGCTTTTCTTGGTGAAAAGCCCCGTGGGAGGCATTTTCACCGGCAGGACCCTATCGCGAAACCGCTTTAGCCGAGCGCGACGCCCAGGCGCCTTTTACTCGTAGCGCAGGGCGACAATGGGATCGAGCGATGCTGCTTTCCAGGCGGGATAGATACCGAAGAGAAGTCCAATGGCACAGGAAACGACGAAAGCCGTGGCCGACCAGGCTACCGACATTTCGGCCGGCAGCACAGTGCCCAGAATCAATTTGAGCGTAAGGGTTAGCAGACCACCCACGAGGATTCCGATCACACCGCCCAACGCACACAAGGTGACTGCTTCCAGCGTGAATTGAAACATGATGTTCTTTCGCGTCGCGCCCAGCGCCTTACGAACGCCTATTTCCCGCGTTCGTTCGGTAACGCTCACCAGCATGATGTTCATCACCCCGACGCCACCGACCATCAGGCCTACGCTGGCAACCCCGACGAGAAAGATGAACAAGCCACCGGTAAGCTGATTCCACAAAACCAGCAGGGCGTCGGAGCTGAAGATGGCGAAATTGTCCGGTTGTTCGTTACGGACTTTACGCCGGCGGCGAAGCAGTTCGCGGATCTCGTCTTCGACTGCGATTTTATTTTTGACATCGTCGTACTTGACACTGATCCAGTGATCGAGGATCTCAGGATGAAGTTTGTGAAAGGTTAACGTCGGAAAATGGGCGGAGTTATCGTTTGGATTCTTGCCCCCGCCGAAGACCTGCTTTTGAGGCGCGAAAACGCCCACCACGGTGAACAAATCACCGTCGATCTGGACCTCCTTGCCCACGGCAGGGTCGTTGCCAAAAAGTTCCTGGGCCGTGTCTGAGCCGAGAACCACCACATTGGCCGCTCGCCGCGCCTCTTGTGGGGTGAAAAATCGTCCCTGGGAGAATTCGAGGTCGTTGACCAGGGGTTGATCCTCCGATTCACCATCCAGGGTGGTGTTCTGTACTTTATGGCTCCCATACTTAACCGCGAAAGTGCCCTGCGAGCCTTCAGGCGTGCTGTACCACTGCGATTCAGAGACTGCGACCACGTGGGGCAGCACTTTCATGGCCTCGCCATCTTCATACGACAATTGTTTTCTGGCCAGCATCTCGGCTGTGGGGCGTGAACCAAAGACAGGAAAGCGAAAAACCCAATACACATTGGATCCCAGCGACTGGATCAGGCCGTTGACGTTGCCCGTCAGACCGTTGATGACCGATGAGATCAGAATGACCGTGGTGACGCCGATCATGATGCCAAGCATGGTCAGGCCGGAGCGCAGCTTGTTGGTGCGCAGCGTGTCCATGGCCATTCCGATCGCTTCCCTGGTGTCAGCGAGGCTCATTTTATAGCTCCGAGCGCAAGGCGACGATGGGATCGAGCAGCGAAGCCTTGCGTGCAGGATAGACACCGAAAAAAATACCAACCGCCGTGGCTACAAAGAGACCCAGCGCCACCGACCATAGCTCAATTTCAGAGGGAAAGCCGATCACCAGGGTGATGGCTTTGGCGAAGACAACCCCGGCAATGACGCCCATCAGGCCGCCGACCAGCGACATAGTCGCCGATTCGATGAGGAATTGCAGCATGACGTCGCCGCGCCGCGCACCCAGCGCCTTGCGCACCCCGATCTCCCGCGTCCGCTCGGTGACGCTCACCAGCATGATGTTCATGATCACAATGCCACCGACCACCAGCGAAATGGCTGCGAGCGAGACAAAGACAGCAGAAAAACTGGAGCTGATGCTCTGCCAGATGCCGACGAACGTACTGTTGGTATCCGTAGAGAAGCTGTCCTCAGCGCCGGGCAGGTCGTGGCGGTGGGAACGGAGAATGGTCCGCACTTCGCCTACGGCCAGTTCCAGGGGATCGCCGACTCCGTTGGCGCGGGCATAGATGGTCAGGCTGCGATTCGACCCATAGGTGCTGAGAAACGTTGTCAGCGGGATCGCCACCCAGTCATCCTGGCTCTGCCCCAGCGTCTTGCCCTTGCGCTCGCCGACGCCGATCACGGTGTATTGGCCCCCGTCTACCCGGATCTCCTTGCCGATGGGATCGATCGACCCCATCTGGTTGTCGACGATGTCCGGGCCGATGATGGCTACCCGGCTGTTGTGCTCCTCATCGATGGGCACAAAGCCCCGCCCGCGGTCGATGTTCATGTTGTAGATGGGAGGCATGTTCCAAGTCCACCCGCGGATGCTGGTGTCAGTGCTGGAGTGGCTGTTGTAGACCACCTTGCCGGTGGTGCTGGCCATGGCCCCGGTGCTGGCACAGTCTTTACACTTCGCGGCTACTTCGCGGTAATCATCGATCTTTAAGTCTTTGCGCTTTGCGTACTTGTTGAACTCCGCGTCGGTGAAAACCACAGACGGCTGTTTGGAGGCGGTAAAGACGTCCGCACCGTAGCCGTAGACTTTGGTAGCGACGAATTTGTTCGCGCCGTTCACCAGCGTGATCACCATGATGACAGCAGCCACGCCAATCATCACCCCCATCAGGGTGAGAATCGAGCGCAGCTTGTTCGCCCATAGGGATTGGAGCGCGATTTTGACTGCTTCTGTTAGTTCC
The DNA here is from genome assembly GCA_963743365.1 of uncultured Acidobacteriaceae bacterium. Classification (GTDB taxonomy): domain Bacteria; phylum Acidobacteriota; class Terriglobia; order Terriglobales; family Acidobacteriaceae; genus PALSA-350. The sequence continues at coordinate 239,723 of CAVUQE010000022.1, read as the reverse complement.
ATGGCAGGTCACACTTGATACGAGTTTAGACGCTTTTCCGGTTCCCACCCGGACGATAAAAGAGGAGCCGCAGCGGGGGATGAGAGGGTTGCCAAGGACTTACTGCCCTGGGATATTTTCAGCCGTCCCCTTCGACAAGCTCAGGGCAGGCTCTGCGGACTGGGTTCGGCCCTTCATTGAGCGGCTTCCTTGCTGCTGTTGGTCCCGCCCCGCAGAACTAAGCGAACGAAGCGAATTTAGCTGCCCTGGATTACCCTTGTCCCCCGTAATTCGACCCAAGAAAAGCGGAGGCCCCGCATCTCGGTGAGAGGTGCGGGGCCGCGTTTGCAAGTGGCCTGTAAGCCGAATTCTGTCGAGGACGATCATTCCTCTAGGCGACGCATTACTGCGCCGCTCAAGCGACCTACCCGGAGGTTTCCCACCGTCCCGGCGAGCCGGGATCGGAACCCTGGTGAGCGCACCGGACCAGCACGCATCCGCGGCCCGGGTCTGGCCGGCGGATTCCCTCCCTATTTGGTCTTGCTCCGTGTGGGGTTTACCCTGCCACCGCCTTTACAGACGGCGCGGTGCGCTCTTACCGCACCTTTTCACCCTTACCTCGGGCGATGAAGCCCAAGGCGGTATCTTCTCTGTGGCACTGGCCGTCTTTGAGCCTTGACGCTCAAATCCCGGACGTTATCCGGCACACTGCCCTGCGGAGTTCGGACTTTCCTCTCCCGAAGCGCGCGAGCACTTCAGCAGCGACCGCCCGGCGCACCTGCAACTCCATGCTAGTCCAAATTGCGGAGTTTGTAAGGGTCCAGAGCTTAGTTCGTGATCACGAGCGTTATCTGCGGCTGGGTGGGAGGCGTGACGGTAAACGAGCCGTTGGAGGATTGCGCATCCACGGTGACGGTGTAGCTGCCGATCGGGGTTCCCGTATTTCCCGGCGGCCCGTGATTCAGATATTTATAGCGCTGCGCACAGGCAGTCATGCTCATGGCCCCGGCGAGGGCCAGCACTCCCAGCGCGAGGTTGCGCCAGGCCCGGCGCTTGCAAGCACCCAAGCCGGCAAGGCCAAACAATGCCGGAAAGATAAAAGCATAACGCCGCATGCCGGCGTCCCCTGCGTTGCCGGCTCTGGGCCCCGGTGAGGGGGCAAGGGTTTGGATTTGCATCACGCTGGTCCCGGGAGTGCAGGTCTGGACGCCGGCGGTGTTGGTGGTGCAACTCGCGGGCACGCTCAAGGGCGTAAAGTTGCAAGTCGTGTTTATCGGCAGCCCGGAACAGGAAAGGCTGACGTAGGCGTTAAAGCCATTGACCGGGGTGACCGTTACCACACTGCTGACAAAACCGCCGACCGCCGTGGAAAGCGAGGTGGGAGCGGCGGCCACGGTGTAGCCAGCGACCGTCGATACGTTGGCCTGCACCAGGGCAGCCGTTGAGCGCGAACTCGAATAGGCCGTTCCGCCCTGATAAATTGCGATCAACTGGTGGCTGCCCGCAGGGAGGTTGTCCGTCTCCAGGGCCGCATTGCCTTCGTGATCCAAAAATGCCGATCCAAGATCCATTTCCCCGGAGCGGAAGTTCACCACTCCCGAGGGCGCGCCGGTCACATCCGCGCTAACGTGGGCCGTCAAGGTCACCCGGGTGCGCGGACCTGCATTATTTGTGGAAACCGCCAGGGCGGTTCGGGTCGCTTCGGTATTTTCTGCTGCTGCCGCGGAGCCCATGAAGCCGGCTACCATGCCCAGAAACACCATGCACCAGCCGGCAGTGCACACCCCTTTAAATATGTTCCCCAGCCTGCCCACACTCAACTGCACATTCATCCTTCGGATCTCTGCTCTCTTTACTTTGACTTCGCGCTCTTTATTTTGTCCAGATGCTGTTGGCTTAAAGGTCATTGTATCTGGGGAAAGCACATCGCGTTGGGCTATCGCCCAAGTGACCGCAGGCGGGCTCACCTGTCAAGGCTCCCGGCGACAAGGCACTCTGCTTCCGCGAGCGGGGCTGGATCGTCGCCAAACCCATTCAACCAGCGAACTTCAGGTTCGCGGCGAAACCAGGTGAGCTGCCGCTTGGCATAGTTGCGATGACCCTGGCTGGCGGCGGCAACGGCTTGCTCGTAAGTCAGGGCGCCATCGAGAAACTGCGCTGCCTGGCGGTAGCCTAACGAATTCAGTGCGGGGGAGCGGCCATAGCGGGCAAGCAGCTCCCTCGTCTCTTCAATCAAGCCTTGAGCAAACATGGCGTGGGCCCGGTCGTTGATGCGCTGATAGAGTTGGGGTCGGCCGGGATCCAGGCCGAGCCGCAGTACCCGATAGCCGGTCAACGCTTCGCTCCCCTCCTTCCAGGCCTCGGACATGGGCCGCGAAGCGGCCAAGCTAACCTCGATGGCACGAATCACCTTCGCAGTGTCGTTGGCATGGATCCTGGCAGCCGAGACTGGATCAATTCGCTTGAGGATGCGGTGCAAATAGATCGGGCCGCGCGATTCCGCCTTGCGCAGCAAACGATCGCGCAGGGGCACTGACCGCTGCGGGCCGGGAAATAAACCTTGGAGCAGGGCACGAAGATAAAGTCCAGTGCCCCCGGTGACCATGGGCAGCCGGCCACGCCCAACGATGCCGGCGATTGCTTCACGCGCAACCCGGGAATAGTCTCCAGCGGTGTAGAAGGCATCTGGTCCCACCACATCCAGCAGGTGATGGGGTACCAGCTTTCGTTGCGCCGCCGAGGGCTTGGCGGAACCGATCTCCAGGCCGCGATAAACGGCTACGGAGTCGCAGCTGACAATCTCGCCGTTGAAGCGCCGGCCAAGCGCGACGGACAGAGAGGTTTTGCCGCTACCGGTCGGACCCAGGATGACGACCAGAAGCGGATCAGCCGTCTTTTCTACCAAACTCTCCACCACCCCGGCGGAAACAGATCGTGCAAGGAGGAACGGCCGAGGCCGGCGAGCAAAAGAATGCCCGCTGCCACCAACAGGCCGTAAATCTGGCGTTTGCGGAATTCAGGATCGACGGGCACAGCAGGACTCTTTCCCTCAACGCATCTTATCCGGGTCAGTGTTGTAGTAGAAACCGAAGCGCAGCTCCAGAAATTTCCCTTTGAAGTCCTTTGGCAGGGGCGGATAGGGCGACGCACCAGTAACTCCACCCCAGGCCGCGCGGTCCAACGAAACATCGCCGGAGGGAAACTCGAGGATCATTTCCTTTACGCTGCCATCGGGATCGATTTTGAAACGAATGCCGACCCGGCCCTGCTTATCGAGGGGCGGGCGCGCGGATTCGGGGATGATGGGGATCCAGCTGCGATAAGTAGCGGCGATCACCCTCTTCATATAAGGACCGAAATCGACCCCCATGGTGTCACTGAGAATTTCGGGGCCAACGCCCATGGCCGGATGTTGGGAGGGGGCATTTTGTCCGTAGTCGCCCGAGGGAGCGCCACCCTGGGCAGCATTCCGTTCCGCCTGGCGAATGGCATCGCCGGCAGTTTGAGGCCCGGTGTCAAAGCTGGGGCGGGCGGGTGGAGTGGGCGCTGGCTTGGGTTCATTGAGCAGTGATTGCTGAGACGGCGGGGGCGGCGGAGTTGCCGGCCGCTCCTGCGCCTGCTGTTGAGGGGCAGGAGCAGGAGCCGGGGCTGGAGGAGCCGGCTGCTGGGGCGCTGGCGGCGCGACCGGCTGCGGCGGCCCAGCCCGGCGCATCGCCTCTAGCTGTTGCAGGGTCTTGCGATCGAGCGTCGGATGGGGCGCTTGCGCGACGCGGTTCTTGTCGGAAGGCGGAGCCTGAGGTTTGGGCTTGACCTGCTTCTGCGCGTCGGGTGGAAGGTCAAGATAGGTCAGGTCTTTTTTGTTGTCGCTGGGATTGACGACATGGGGCTGATGACTGCGGAACTTCGGCCCATAAAACAAGAACCAGAAGAGAAGCAGGTGCGCAATGAAGGAAATCCAAATACCTTCACGGCGCAAAGCACGGGAACGCTCGTCTTCGAGCCTGTCAATCAGGTGTAGGAGTTCGTCAGGGTCCAGCTCCTCGTAGCGCACGCGCTTACGTCGGGTGAACGGCTCCGGTGGTCGACCGGGGGGGCTGGTTGGAACTTCGGTTGAAGGCATCGGCCGGCAGTAAAGGCGGCGATCCAGGCCCGAAGCAACGTCCGGCGATGGATTCCGCAGATCATGTCATTCTCTCATTGTTTCGAGCAACGCCGGAATCGGCCTTTCACAAAGAACCCTTACAATCGTTTTGAGCGCAGCCGCCGAGTGAATGTGTTCAGCGCTACGGCACAAACGAGGACCATTACTGCTTATGATGCGTGCCGCAGTTATCACCGTGAGCGATTCGTGCTTCCTGGGTCAACGGGTGGATATCTCGGGGCCGGTGGTGGCTGACCTGCTTATGGTGCATGGTTTCCAGGTGGTAAGCCGCTTGGTGGTGCCCGACGAGCAACGGGAAATTGAGGATGCCATGCGCCAGCAATGCGAGGTGGCGAGCCTGGTGGTGACAACCGGGGGCACCGGCATCGCGCCTCGGGATGTGACGCCCGAGGCAACCAGAGCCGTCTGCGACCGGATCCTGGACGGTTTCGCCGAACTTATGCGGGCCGAGGGTAGGAAACAGACACAATTTGCGCCACTGAGCCGCTCCGTTTCGGGTACGCGAGGCCGATCTCTGATTGTGAATCTGCCCGGCAGTCCGGGCGGCGCCAAAACCTCGATGGAAGCAGTTATCTCCATCATTCCGCATGCTTTAAACATACTTGAAGGAACAGTGACCCAACACCACGAAAACCACGGGGCAGAGGAAAAACACCCAGGAACTCCGGCCTGAAGGACGGTTGGATCATCTCTCTTGAACAGGGCCATGACGATCGAGATCGATCTTGAAGAAAATCCTCCATCTCTTTGCTAAATACGAAATATGGCTGCTGGCGTTTTTGAAGCCTTTCGGCTTCTGGGGCGCAGGCGCCTTGGCCTTCATCGACGCCGGGGCATTCCCTGTGCCGATGGACCTGATTCTTGCCACGTATGTGTGGGCGGACAAGAAGCACTTCTACCTCTATGTCATTGCCTCGGCCGCTGGATCGGCGCTGGGCGGTCTGGTCTTTTTTCTGCTGGGAAGAGCAGGCGGCGAGCTCTTCCTCATGAAACGAATCAATCGCGCTCGATATGAGCAACTGCGCGACCGCTTCGAAAAGCAGGAATTTCTGGCCATGATGATCCCTTCGATCCTGCCGCCGCCCACGCCTTGGAAACTCTTTGTGATTGCCGCCGGGGTCTTCGAGATGAAGCTAAGCACCTTCCTGATGGCAGTCTTCGCTGGCCGGGTGATCCGCAACCTCATCACCGCGATCCTGACCATCGAGTACGGGCCGGAGATCGTGCACATCGCCGCACGATTGGCGACCCGGCATCGGTTCCTTCTGGTAGCCGGCCTGATCGTACTGCTTGCCGCGCTGGGTTATTGGGTTTGGCGGACAGTGTGGAAGCGGCGAGGGAAGAAGGACTTGCCTGGGGTTGATACGGAGTTGGCCAAGATTCCCAAGTAGCGTGTGGGTTCAGGTTCCCCTTGCCGCGCTTTGGGTGGGAGCTGCGGTGCTGATACCGAGGTCCTCATCGTGGGCGCAAAAAGAATGCACTTTGTGAGAGAAAAGAGAGATAAGCCCCCTGACCGGTAGGACTGACCTCCTGGGGCATTCTCAGCCGTCCCCTTCGACAAGCTCCCACGGCACACCGGGGCAGGCAGGGCAGGCTCTCCAGGACTGATCTCGGTGAATCAGGCCGGGGTAGTAGAAGGAGTGCCGCACTTGCGGCGCTCCCGGATCATCCTCTATCCATACCCCAGCCCTTCCGAGTCTGTGTGATAACTCGACAGACTCTTCCGGGCTGGGCTGACGTTTGGCCCCGGCCCTCCGGGCCTAGGGAGCGGATGGGTTCTCTTTTGCGGTTCTCTCACGCAGGGACTAATGAGGCTTTGGCATTGCCAGCGCTAAAGCGCGTGATCAGAGTCGAGAATCTTCACGGAGCGCTAAAGCGCTCCTTCCCCCGCATAAATGCGGGGGCTCCCACCGCCAATTTGGACAAGTCTGATTCTCAACCGTCCCTTCGGGACTGATTTTTTTCCATCCAGCTGCACCATGCCAAGGTGGATGAACAGAGTCGAAAAAAGCTACTTGGGGCAGGACCGCCTCTCAGCCAGTCCCTGACCGAGCCGGACTCTCTTCACTCATTTCTGGACGCGGCCATTCATGACCATGGCGTCGATGGCTCCATTTGGGGTGATGTAGACCCACGCGTTCAGTGTCCTGGTGGTGGCCTCGGCGCTCCAGGAGAGGGGTGGGTAGGCAAACCTGAGATCTCTGAATTCGACCGCGGTGTCCTGAGGCTCGGGTGCTAGTTCGTCGGAGGCGACCAGGTTGGAGTGTCCGCGGTCCTCCACCAGGGGGAATCTCGCCCAGTCCAGGTAGGCGCGGCCCAACCAGGAACGCTTCGCAGCCATGACAGCAGGGGTTACCGGGGGCTTGAAGATGACGTCGTCCTGGTCGTTGGTGTCGACCGTTTCGCTCCAGGTGTTGACCAATCCCGTCTGGTAGTAGCCGGGGGTTTCGACCACAGCGAACCAGTGGAAGGGATCAACGGGATAAGGCTCGGCTCCAGCGCGGAGCATCGGTTGATCGCCGAAGCGGGTATTGCTTATTAGGTGGAGCGCCCGATGATGCTCCACCGCACGCACGTCCAGGTCGATCGCAACCAGCACCAGCGCGGCAATCGCCCAACCGCGGCCACGAAACAATGGCTTGCCTGCTCCTATCTCCCGGTCCGCCAGGCCGAATATTGCCGGGATCAACAAGCCCAGCAGCAGAGCGGCAAAGACGACCGGCTCGATGATGAAGGCGATGTCCAGCGCGTACCAACGCGGATTGAAAGGAAAGAATGGACGAACTCCGTAGTTGTTGGTCCAGTCGAGAAAGATGTGGCTCAAAACCGCCACGCAGGACAGGAGCCACAGCAAGGTCCAGCGCGGGGGAATGACCGGCTGTTTGCGCCGGCTGCGATGCCAGAGCCAAACCACACCGGTCACAGCGAGCGCGACAAACGGGGCGCCGAGAAAGGTATGCGTGATGCCGCGGTGATGCTCGAAGCCTGCAACCGGGCCACGAAAGCTCCAAAACACATCCAGGTCGGGCGCCTCGGCTGCCAGAGTCATAGCCAACGTAGCGTAGGCCGTTCTGCGATTGAAGCCGGTGCGGCCCAGGCATGCACCAGTAAGGAAATGCGTGACCGGTTCCATAAAAGAGCGTGATCCTCGCTAACCTTAAGCAGTTTCGCAATTACTGTGGCCTGACAAAGATCGCGAGGTGTGGTTTTCCTTGGAAGAAAACCACGAAAAGCGCGAAGCTTCGGTCAACACCAATTGCGAAACTGCTGTGGCCTGGGTTTCGGGCCCTTTCTATAATGCACGCTATGCCACAAACCCGATCCAGCAGCGCAGCAAGCGTGATTGAAGCCGGAAAGCGAATCGACGAGCTGCGCGACGAACTGCGACACCACGAATATCAATATCACGTGCTGGATTCTCCGGAAATCTCAGACGCGGAGTACGACGGCCTCATGCGAGAGCTGCGCGCGCTCGAATCCCAGCATCCGGACTTGATCACACCCGACTCACCCAGCCAGCGCGTGGGTGGTAAACCCAAGGAAGGCTTTGCCAAGATAGCGCATTCACGGCCCATGCTCTCGCTGGATAACGTGAACAGCGAACAGGAGTTGGCCGATTGGGAACGCCGGGTGCGGTCGCTGATTGGCAGCGCCGAAGTAAGTTTCGTATGCGAGTTGAAGATGGATGGAGTTTCGCTGGCGCTGCAATATGAACCTGGCCCGAAAGGTAGCGCCCTCTTGCAAACTGCCCTGACACGGGGAGATGGAGTCACCGGCGAAGACGTGACCAGCAATGTGCGCACCATACGATCGGTGCCGCTCTCGGTTTCCAAAGAGCGATTGCAACGCGCCCATCTGCCACAAGGCTTCGAGGTGCGCGGCGAAGTGATCCTTCCTGACGACGCCTTTTTGAGAATGAACCAGGAACGGGAGGAGCAGGGGCTTGCACCCGCAGTGAACCCAAGGAATGCTGCTGCTGGAACGATTCGAACACTCGAACCAAACATCGTGGCGCAGCGAAAATTGGACTTTTATGCTTACTTCGCGCTGGAAAAGGGTGAGAGCGCTTTTGCGGAGCAATGGACGGCGCTGGAGGCACTAAGCAGCGCAGGCTTTCGTGTCAACACGCATCGCAAGCATTTGCAGAGTATGGACGAGCTGCTGGCTTTTGTCGCCTGGGCGGAGGGGCAGCGTCACGGTTTGGGATACGAGATTGACGGCGTCGTCATCAAGGTCAATGAGACGGCGCTACAACGCCGTCTCGGCTATACCGGGCGCGCGCCGCGTTGGGCCGTCGCTTACAAGTTCGCTGCCCGCTCCGGCGTTACCCAGATCGACGACATCGCGGTACAGGTGGGACGCACAGGCAAGCTTACGCCGGTCGCGGTCCTGCATCCTGTATTTATTGGCGGCACAACCGTAAGCCGGGCGACCTTGCATAATGCGGACGAAATCGAACGGTTGGGGGTGAAGATCGGAGACTACGTTACGGTAGAGCGCGGCGGCGATGTGATTCCCAAGATCGTGGCCGTGGTGGACGATGCGCAGCACCCGCGGGGAAAGAAGAGCATTCGTTTTTCCCTCTGCCTGCCCGGTTTGCGGCAGCGAGGTGGTGCGCGAAGAGGGGGAGGCAGATTTCCGCTGCATTAATGTGGATTGCCCTGCCCGGCTGAAAGAGAGCGTCCTGCACTTTGCTTCACGCAAGGTAATGAATATCGAGGGACTGGGCGATGCACTGGTTGAGCAACTGTTACAGCGACAAATGTTGACCAGCCTGGCGGGAATTTATTCGCTCAACGAAGAACAGCTGCTAGAACTGGAACGAATCGGGAAGAAAACAGCGCAGTCGCTGTTGGCGGAGATTGAAAATTCAAAGAAATTACCGTTGAATCGGGTGCTGTATGCCTTGGGTATTCGCTTCGTGGGCGAGCGGACCGCACAGTTGCTGGCCGAAGCGTTCGGTTCGATGGACACGCTGATGGCGGCAAGTGTCGAAGAACTGGAATCGGTCAACGAGGTCGGCCCGCGTGTGGCCCAGGCGATCCAGGAATTCTTTGGCGAGGAGAAAAACCGTCAGCTGATAGAAAAGCTGCGCGACGCTGGCCTGACCTTCACGGCAGAGAAGAAAAAGAAGTCGGCCAAGCTTGAGGGCCTGACATTCGTGCTTACCGGCACCATGGCTGACCTGTCGCGCGAAGAGGCGAAGTCCCGGATTGAAGCGGCTGGAGGGCGTGTATCCGGATCGGTCAGCAAGAAGACCAACTATCTGGTGGCGGGAGAAGATGCAGGATCGAAGCTCGATAAAGCTAAGGAATTGAAGGTGCCGGTAGTTGACCAGGCAAAACTTCTCGAAATGCTGGAATGAGCATCAAAGATGCGGGCGCATATAATTGCGCGACGGAGAAAACGATGCGATTCGCTTCTTTGCCGGCCGCAGTGCTTCTTTCCTGCTCGATCCTGAGCTCTGGGTTCCCGGCACCCGCCCAAAACCGAGGCAATAACAATAGCCACTTCTACGATGGAGCACGACGCGGATCCCAGGGGGGAAACTATGGCGGAGGCAGCTATCACGATCACCATTACGACAACCGCAATCAGGGGGGCATCGGCCCGGGTAAGGGTGCACTGATTGGGGGTGCAGCTGGGGGCGTGCTGGGTGCGGCGTTTGGCGGCGGCGTCGCGGGTACTTTGATTACCGGCGCTGCAGGCGCAGGGATTGGCGCAATCATCGGGAAAGCAGCGCAGGACAATCGACAAAACAACTACTACCGCCACTAAACGGCGCCTCTTCCGGCTAGAGAAATCGAACCCAGCCCCGTGTTAATCATCTTCGTTGGTTTCACCTGGCGTGGAACCAGAACCGCTATAGGAGAATCGGTATGAAGCATAGATATGCTGCCGTTCTATGGGTTGCCACGCTGCTTCCCTGCGTTGCCATGCCGGCCGTTGGCCAACAGACGTCTTCGGCTACCGAACCCGCGCCCACCTGGACGATCGATCAGGCGGTGACGTGCTCCGTCCACGACGCCTGGGAACTGGGGGGAAAGAACGAGGCGGGATTCTTTGCCATTGTGAAAGCCCTGGCGGAGCTTTCCGCTCAAAAGCGCGGCCTGGTTTTGCCGGATAAAGAGACGGTCGGCCGCGAGTTTGGGGAGTACATCAAGGCACAGGCGAGGGCCGATCACGATCAGTTACTGTACGCAATCGTGGATCGGGCGGTACGCAAGTATGGGACCGCAGCGCCTGCGGGCGGGAGTAAATAGCGCGCCGGTGGAGAGGAAGCCCAGGAGTGACGAGTCTGTGAGAGAACCGGACCTACCCAACCGCGGAGTTCAGGATTTGGGGGCGAAGTAGCCTTTTTTGGCACGCACCATGTAGCGGGGGTTTAGGGCCACCAGGTAGATGGAGCGAAATGCCCCGTCGTTCTTGAAGTCCGCTGGACGGTAGGCCAGCGAATATTGGCTGCGCAACTCTTCCTCGATGTCGTGGAAGCTGCTGGTCATATCCTCGATGCGCTTGGGGAAGAAGGGGACGCCTCCGGTCGCTTCGGCCATTTTTTTCAGGACATCATCGCCGCGGTCGCGGCTGGGACTGACGTTGGTGCTGATGGTGTAGATGATGGTCTCGGCGCGCTGGCACATCTTAATGGCGTCGTCTGGATATGCACGGCTCTGGTTGTCGTCTCCGTCAGAGATCACGATGAGCGCCTTGCGCACCGCACCCTGCTGGGAGAGCGGCACCTTTATCAACTGATCGCGGCAGGCGGTATAAACGGCGTCGAAGAGGGCGGTGCCGCCCCCCGGACGCAGCTTGGTGATGCCGGCCTCAAGCTTGTCCTGATCGTTGGTGTAGTTCTGGGTGACGTAGGGCGTAACGTCGAAGCCCATGACGAAGGCGAGATCTTCCTGTGGGCGGATTACCTGCTGCAGAAACTGGATGGCGGCGCTCTGCTCAAATTCGAAGCGTTGGCGGATCGAGGTGCTGGCATCGATCATGATGCCGACCCGCAGAGGCAGGTTGGTCTGCTGGGTGAAATTGAAAACCTGCGAGGGTGCTTTCTGGTTATCCAGCAGGGCGAAGTCTCTCTGCTGCAGATTGGGAATGAAGTGGCCGTGCTTGTCAGTGACGGTGAAGATGAGATTCACCTCATTGACGTTGGTCTTAATGGTGAAATTGCCATTGTTCTGCGCGTCGCCTGGCTTGAGCTTGGGGAACGGCACTGAGCGTCCCGGGAACCGGGGCCTGGTCCTGTCGTATGCGGTGGGGGCTGGCGTGGCAGTGGTTGGTGAGGCGGCTTTTGGTGGGGTGGCGGGCGGCGCAGTTTGAGCAGAGGCGAGGCCGGAGTCCCGAGCATGGCTAATCCAAGCGCCGAGGCGGCCAACCGCCAGCAAGCATTCATTTTGGTCATAGAGGCCCTTTTTATTCTAGAGCACGAACGGTCTGCCACCCGCGCTCATCATTGATCGAGGTACATTCCTTCCACACTCTTTGACCGCGCCACCGGGTGTGAGGCGAGCCGGGCCATGAAGTCCTTGAGATCGGGAGGAAGGTTGGAAACCATAGTAATGCGTTCGCTGCTGGTCTGGGTGTGCGAACTCCAGCTCCGCGGCATGCAGGAAGTTTCGTTGCAGGGTCAACCGCGGGAGGCGGGCGAATTCCGCCAGGGGCACGATCGCGGTGGACGCCCCGTAGAGCGTGTCCCCAACGACGGGATGCCCCAGCGAAGCCATGTGGACGCGAATCTGATGGGTGCGCCCGGTCTCGATACGAACCGAGGCCAGGGTGAAGCTGCCGTACGGGCCGCTGAATGCGCCGCAGGACCTGCCAGTGAGAGACGGCGCTGCGGCCTCCTTCGCGGCGCGTGGTCATGCGCGTGCGGCGGATGGTGTCGCGGCTGATAGAAGCATTCACCGTTCCGCTATCCTGCGGCAACTCGCCTTGCACCAGCGTGAGGTAGAGTTTTCGTACCTGGCGGCGGGAGAACATCGATGCCAGCCTGGCATGCGCGACGTCATTCTTGGCCACGACGATGAGCCCGCTGGTCTGCTTGTCGAGACGGTGCACGATACCAGGGCGCAGCGGACCGCTGGAGGAGGATAGCTCTCGCATGTGATGCAACAGGGCATTGACCAGGGTGCCGCGATTGCGTGCATCTTCCGTAGCGCCGGAGCCGGCGTGGACCATCATGCCGGCCGGCTTATTCACCACCGCCAGGTCGCCGTCTTCATAAACAATCTCCAGCGGAATCTCTTCCGCCATGGCGCGCAGAGGCGGTAGCTGCGGCTCGCCAAGGATGGAAATATTCTCGCCGGCGCGCACCTTGCGTGAGGCTTTGGCCAGCTTGCCGCCGATCAGAACGCTGCCCTGCTCCAACAGCAGTTGCACCCGTGAGCGGCTGACATCGTCCAGTTGCTGGACCAGAAAGAGATCCAAGCGCTGTCCGTCGGCCTCTTCGGGAACCGTTAGCTGGCGCAGACTCGGCTCGTCATTATCCACGGGCGGCGCCATGGGAGACCTGAGGAGCATGCGGGCGATGCAGCCATAAGAGCCCTCCCGCGAGCACCATCGCCACCGCCACCAACTGGGTGACCGTGATGAGGCCCGATAGCCACGAGCCGCTGTCGCCGCGCAGAAATGTCAGCAGAAAGTTGGCGAGGCCAGCCAGGAAGAGCCACGCACCGAGAATTTCTCCATCGCGATGAGGGCGATGCACGAGCCAAAGCAGGAGAACGAAGAGCGCGAACTCTACCAGGCTCGCGTAGATCTGGGTGGGGTGTAGCGGAACTCCCAGGGGAGTTCCGGGCATCGCAGCTGGATTGGTGAAGACCACCGCCCAGGGAAGGTGCGTGGGTGTTCCATAGTCGCATCCCGCTTCCAGGCAGCCCACTGAAAGGACAGAACTACCCAGCGCCAGGCTGGGAGCGATGGCATCGGCCGTTCGCCGGATGGGCAGGCCGAGGTGCAATGCATAGACCACGCCGGTCGCAACCGCAATCGCGATAGCAGCCGGTCCGGGGCCGCGTGTTCCACTCAGACTCATGGTCAGGGCCCTCGCACCATATCGGGGCCAGTTCAACAGGATGAGGAGAATGCGGCTGCCCACCAAGCCAGAGACAATGGCAACGAGGGCCCAACTCCAGACTTTGTCAGTGTCGAGCGATAGCAGGCGGGCCGTACGCACAGAGACTAACAGGGAAAGGATCGTGCCCAAGGCAACCAGAAATCCGTAGGTCGGCAGAACGAGACGGCCGAACTGGAAGAGATGCGGATGCACGCGAACGAGAAGACGAAACCGACCCACTGGGCCGTGCAGCAGTGCGCCGGTGAACCCGTCCTAAGACGTTGGGACTCTCCGCAGCTCTTTAGGCATTCCGGACTGGCGGACACTGCACACGGAGCCGATTGTTCGAGTCGAGTCCCGGTTCGATGAATGTTGGTTCAACCAGCGTTAACTGCCGCACCTGCTTTGCAGGCCGGTCTCTGAATGGATGCTAACGTCCGCGAAGCTGGTTGGCAAGTGACGTTACGGTGAGCGCGCTACCGTCCGGCGGAGACGGGAACGTTTTCGTGGTAACGGTGCTTGTCATCAAGCACCGAGTCCAACAGGCCAGAGAGGCTGTTAGCTCGGCTACGCAGGATGGTCTGCGTCTCGCTCATGGTGCCGTGGAGCAGACGGCAATGCTCCTGCAACCGCATCAGTTCATCGGCGATGTTCAGGGCAGCGAGCACGGCTACGCGCAACGAATCGACGGTATTGCTGTTGGCGGAGACAGCGCGCATCTTGGCGTCGACGGTGTTGGCCAGCTTTTCAATGTATTCCGGATCGGGGGCGCGCAGATGATACGTCTGGTCGTAGATATCTACACTGACCGAGGTGCTGGTACGCCGTGCGTCCATGTTATCTGCCATGTGTCTCCGATTTCCGACCGATGAATCGCCTTGACGCAGCGATCAATCGCCCACTTCGTCAATTTGCTTGAGCAGACGGTCAATGCGCGTGCGCACTGTGTCCCGTTCCTTTTGCAAACCAGCGAGCTGCTCTTCCAGCTGAGCAACCTGGGCGGCCTGCTCTTCTACTCGATGAGCTAAACGCGAAGCGTGTTGCTCGACGGAAAACCGAAGTTCGCGCTCGCCCTTCAGTAATTCTACTGTGCGCAGCACGCGTTCTTCGAGAGCCTGAAAATCGTCTGCGGCCTTTGTCATCTCGGGAGGGTGTTCTGCGATTGAAGACATCGAAACCTCTTGACACTAAAGAAGGATTGCGTACTAGAGGAAGTATAGCTTGCAAAGTCCGCGCGCGATTCACAAGAAAAGAGGAACCCGCATTGTCAACGCATGTTCCTCCATTTTCAATAGTACCGAGGATTTACACGCGTTGCCGGCCGCCGAGCGACTCCAGGGCGGCGATCACAGCCTGTGAATAACTTTGCAATTCTTCATCACGCAGGGTCCGCTCCAGGGCCTGGAAGGTAACGCGAATGAGAATGGAATAGTGACCCGCTTGCCCTTTTTGGGCAGGATCGCGGAAGATCTCCCGCGGCGAGAAGCGTGTGAGCTCAGCGATGCGCAGGTTACCTAACGCGTCGGCGATCGACTGCCAGCGCACGGAATCCGCGAAGACAAAAGAGAAGTCGCGATCAACAGGCTGGAAGCGCGAGAGTTCCTGCACAATGGGCTGGCGCAAAGGTAACCGGTAGAGACGGTCAAGATAGATCTCGCCTACATAAACACTTTGCCTAAGCTTGCGGGGTTGCGCCTCAACGGGATTGAGTTGGCCGAACCAGGCAACAGTCAGGCCATCGGCCACGGCGCGCGCCGCGCGCCCGGGGTGAAGCCACGCCGGGATAATTCCCGCGCCTGCGTCGAAAGTGTCGAAGTAGAAGGAACGCGCAGCAAATTTTTCCAAAATTTCTTCGATGGCGCCCTTGAGATCATAGAAGTCAATGGCATGAGCGGCCCGCTCCGGCCCGCTCCAGAGAGATCCGGACGCGCCCAATGCGAGGGCCGGACGTTCGTCGACGCGCTCTGCACTGCCGCTGAAAACAGTGCCCTGCTCGAAAAGCTGGACATCGCTGACATTGCGGTTGAGGTTATTGGCCATCATGGTAAGCATCCCGGGCAGCAGCGAGGGACGCAACATGCCGGCTTCCTCGTTCAACGGATTACCCATGGGTACCGAAAGGGAGGGCTGGGGCGCAAAGGTAACCGACTCGGTAACAGAACAGAAGGTGCTGGACAAAGCCTCGTTCCAACCCAGGGCGAGCAGCGTCCGGCGAATGAGCGCCTCTTTGCCGGCGTGGGGAAGTTCGCGCACTATGCCGGAGAAGGAGGGAAGCGTATTGGCAAAGCGGTTGTAGCCGTAGACGCGGGCGATCTCCTCGATCAGGTCGATCTCGCGTTCCAGGTCGAGCCGCCAGCTGGGCAGGGTTACCTGGTAATCGCCTTTCGCGACTTTGTGTAGTGAGCAGCCCAGAGCCTGCAATACGGTCTCGGTCATTTCCTGCACGACACCCAGGCCATCTTCGGTGGTACCCAGGATGCGGCGAACCTCGCCGTGGCTGAGCGCGATGGATGGGCGACGGGCGGTCCGCGCCTCCGCCGCGGGCACGACAACGTCGATGAACTCCCCGTCTATATGGCCGCCAGACTGGAGGATGAGCTGGCTGACCAGCGCGGAGGCAACGGGCGGCGCATTAAAATCCGCTCCACGTTCGAAACGGTGCGAGGCATCGGTGTGCAGGCCGTGCCGCTTGCTGCTGCGACGGACCGTTGCCGGGTCGAACCACGCAGCCTCCACCAGAATATTGTTAGTTTCGGCGGTGATCATGGTGTCCCAACCCCCCATTACGCCGGCGAGGGCCAGGGCTTTTTTCTCGTCGGCCACGACCAGGTCTTCGGAATCCAGCACACGCTCGATTCCATCCAGCGTGCGGAGTTTCTCGCCGCTACGTGCGCGGCGCAGGATGATACCGCCTTCCAGCTTGTCACGATCGAAGACGTGGGTGGGCTGACCGAGGGCAAGGGTAACGTAGTTGGTCGCATCCACCGCATTGGAGATGAGCTTTTGCTGCAGCAGGGCGAAGCGCTCGGCGACCTCGCCTGCCGAGGGCTGGATACGCACGTGGCTGAGAGCCCGCGCGGTGAAGCGGCCGCAAAGCTCGGGAGCTTCGATAGAAACCTTAATGGGCACGGCCTGTGACTGCGGCGCGGGCAGTGTCACGTCAAGCGGGGCGAGGCCGTGGCCTGCGATCGCAGCCGCCTCGCGCGCGATGCCGTAGTGATTCATGGCATCGACACGATTGGTAGTGATGTCCATCTCGTAGAGCGAGCCCTGGCCCGGACCAAGATCGAAGATGCCTTCGACGGCAATGCCGCGCAGGGTCAGCGCCTCGGCGAGATCGCGGTCGGCCAAGGTGAGGCCGGGCACGTAGGAACGAATCCACTGAGAAAGAATATTCATAAGGTTTGCGACTTACCTGAATTGCTCTAGAAATCGCATGTCCCCGGAGTAGAGCTGGCCTATGTCACCGATGCCGTACTTCATCATGGCAATCCGCTCCACGCCCATGCCGAAAGCGAAGCCGCTGATTTTTTTTGCGTCATAGGCAGGCTGGTGGCGGGCTGCGAAGGCGAAGACCGCGGGATCCACCATGCCGCAGCCGAGCAATTCGATCCAGCCGGATTGTTTGCACTTGCGGCAACCTCGCCCGCCGCAGAAGATGCAACTGATCTGCACATCGGCAGATGGCTCGGTGAAGGGAAAGAACGAGGGGAAGAATCGCGTTTTCACGCTGGATCCGAAAAACGCCTTCATGGCGTGGTCCAGCGTGCCCTTGAGATCGGAGAAGGTGATGTTGGTATCAACACAGAGCCCTTCGACCTGGTGAAAGATGGGCGAGTGGGTGGCGTCGGCAGCATCGTTGCGGTGCACCTTGCCGGGAATGACAATACGCAACGGTGGCGGTTGCTCTTCCATGGTATGAATCTGTACCGGCGAGGTATGGGTTCGCATCAAGAGCCGTTCGCGCAGCGGCTTGCGCTCCTGGTTGACGATCACCAGTGTGTCCTGGGTGTCGCGCGCCGGATGACCGGGCGGGAAGTTGAGCGATTCGAAGTTGTAGTAGTCGGTTTCGACTTCGGGACCTACACCAACGGAGTATCCCATCGCCGCAAAGACGTTGACGATTTCGTTCATGGTCCGGATCAGCGGATGCTCAGCGCCGAGCGCGTGGCGGGTTCCGGGCAGGGTGATGTCGATGGCTTCGTTGGCGCGCGGCGCCGGTTTAAGCTCCAGTTCACAACGCGGCTCGATCTTAGATTTGAGGGCGTTGAAGCGTTGCCCGACTTCGCGCCGCACGTCTGGCGGAGCACCCTTCAGCACCTCGCCGACGCGTGTCAGGAGTCCCTGCTTGCGACCAATCCAGCGGATGCGCAACTGCTCCAGCGTCTCGACGGTATCAGCCTTAGCCGCATCCTGGTCGAATAGCGCCAGGATGGCGCTGAAGAAATTGTCCAGCGAGGCCGGCGAGTAGTCTTTCAGTTCAGGAATTTCTGGCGGCATAGTTTCCTGGCACAATCGCTCGCGCCCGATCACAGTGCGACCGGGCTGGAGCGAAACTCTTTGGACGGTCGAAGCTTTTAGGAGCGGTTCACGATTACTGCGTCCGATCCAGCCTCAGAATATGGGGCTTTTCTCGAGGAAAAGCCCCGTATGAGGCATATTCACCGGCTACACCTATCGTGAAGCCGCTCTAGGCGGCTGTCTTGGTGAGTGCGCTCTTAGCCTGGTCGGTGAGCGCGGTAAAACCAGCTGGGTCGTTCACGGCGAGGTCGGCTAGAATCTTGCGATCCAGGTCGATTCCCCCCAGCTTCAAACCATGGATGAGCTGCGAATAGCTAATCCCATTGAGCTTGGCGGCGGCGCCGATGCGGACGATCCAGAGCCTGCGGAACTGGCGCTTTTTCTGCTTGCGCCCGATGTAGGCGAATTTCAGACCGCGTTCAACGGCTTCCTGTGCTGCCTGGTAGAGCTTTGATTTGGTTAGGAAGTAGCCGCTGGCTCGCTTGAGAATCTTTTTGCGGCGGTCATTGCGTTTTGTGCCACGTTTGACGCGGGGCATGGGTGGTTCTCCTTTTAGTACTTCGTTGTGCGGCTGGAGGTAGGAAATACCTCTTCACTCGCTTTGTTGAAGCGTTTTCACGATTACTCTGTTCCAGCCAGCCTCAGCGAGGTGGGTCTTTTCTTGAGGAAAAGCCCCGTGTGAAGTATCTTCACGGGCTAGATCTATCGTGAAACCGCTTGATCCTGATCGTCTTGTCTTGAAGACAGGGGCCAATGGCCCTAACCCTTGCGGGCCGATCAGGCGTAAGGAATCATTCGCGCTACCTTGCGCTTATCACCATCAGAAACCAGAACCGTGCCACTCAATTTCTTCTTAACCTTCTTGCTTTTGGAGGTCAGAATGTGGCGCTTCTTGGTTTGACCGCGGAGGATTTTCCCCGTACCGGTCTTCTTAAAGCGCTTGGCCGCGCCCTTATGGGTCTTCAATTTGGGCATGGTTTTCCTGCTAATTTAGCTTGTTTTCTGCTTCTTAGAATTATACGGGAGAGCGGCGGGAGGCGCTACTCCGGGGGGTTAGCTGGGGGGGTAGCTGGGGGAAGTGGAACCGCAGTTCCCTCCCTTCGCTTCGGTCCCACGGCAAGCCGGGGCAGGCGGATGACAATTCTGTTGCACCCACACAAGAGAAATCGGCAGCCCGCCTGGAGCGCTAGCGGAGCCGAAGGATCTGTGGTTCTGCTCTACGACTGGGCTGACTGGGGCTGCTGCTGGCCCACCAGGCCTGCAGCGGGCGGCTTGGGCGCGGCAGGCTTCTTGGGCGGTTCGGCCTTCTTGCCCGGGGCGAGGATGGCGTGCAGCGTCGTGCCTTCCATGCGCGGCATGAACTCCACGATGCCTGCATCGCCCATATCCTGAATCAGCCGGTTGATGATGGCATAACCGAGCTCTCGGTGCGCCATCTGGCGGCCCTTGAAACGCAAGGATGCCTTTACCTTATCGCCTTCGCCCAGGAAGCGGACGGCTTGGTTCTTCTTGGTCTGGTAATCGTGCTCGTCCACAGTCACGGAAAACTTGACTTCTTTGACCACAATGACTTTTTGCTTCTTACGCGCCGCGCGGTCGCTCTTGTCCTTCTCGTAGAGGAATTTTCCATAATCCTGGATGCGGCACACCGGCGGCTGGGCGGTAGGCGAGACTTCCACCAAATCCAGGCCACGCTCGCGAGCTATCTTCAAGGCTTCGAAGGGAGGCAGAATTCCGAGCTGTTCACCGTTTTCGTCAATGACGCGGATTTCACGCGCGCGAATTCTGTCGTTAATGCGGATAAAAGACTTGGCCGAACGCTTATCGATGGTTTCCTCCGGGAACGAGAGACGCAAGGCCCCTCAAATAAAGCATAGCATTTCGGCACACCGACCGGAAGAACTCTTCGGTCATGTCGCTAATTGGCCAGTCAAGCCTGTTTCGGAGAGCCCTGTGACCACCACGCGCACGCTCTGGTTGGGTGGCACCTTGGCTTGGAGCAGTACTTCAAGGAAGTTGTCGGCCAGCGCCGGCGTGGATTCGCCCTGCACGGCGTGCAAAGTAACCGCAGGCAGCTCGCGGCCCAGGAAACTCTGCCGGAAGCGACCATTCCTGTCGGCAATCAGTGTACGCAGACGTGCCATGCGCTCCGCGACCACCTGCGGCGACACCGGATGTTCCTGAGCCAGCTGCCACGCCGGGGTATTGGGGCGGGGGGAAAAAGGAAACAGGTGCAGATACGTAAAGGGCTGGGCCGCAATAAAGGCGAAGCTCTCTTCAAAGAGGGCTTTGCTCTCACCCGGAAAGCCCACCATCACGTCCGCCCCGACGCCCGAGTCCGGCATGACCTCACGAATCAGACGCAGTTTCTCAGCGTAGTGCCAAGGACGATAGCGGCGGTGCATGGCGCGCAGAATGGCGTCGGATCCGGATTGCAGCGGGAGATGGGCATGGCGCGCAAGCCGAGCTCCGGGGGTAACGGCGTAGGCACGAAAGAGGGCCAGCAACCCAGGCGTCCAGTCCATTGGCTCGATGGAGCTGAGACGCAGACGGGGCAAAGCGGTGTGGAGCAAAATGGCGCCCACTAGTTCTTCCAGAGTGCGTTGCGGCGTGAGGTCTCGGCCCCAACGCCCCAGGTTGATGCCGGAGAGCACCAGCTCAGTACCACCACCCGCGACAAAGTCCTGGACATTGCGCAGGCAAGTTTCGAGCAAGAGGGAACGGCTATGGCCGCGTGTCACGGGAATGATGCAGAAGGAGCAGCGGTTGCCACAACCATCCTGCACCTTGAGATTGGGACGCGTCTGGCTGCCCGCCCACCAGCCTGCTCTCGGCCCTGATTGGGGCATGGACAACTCCGAGTGAGCAAACGTGTCGTCCACGTAGAGGGCGGGGGCCGGCCGTAATGCGGTTAGGGGAACAAAGGCCGCAGAAGCCTGCTGGGCCATCTCCGCCGCAATCTCCGCCACAAGGGACTTATGGCTGTTGCCGATCACGGAGTGGACGCCGGGCAGCGCGGCGACCTCTTGCGGCGCCCGCTGGGCGTAGCAGCCGGTGACGAGGATGCGCGCAGTGGGGTTTTCCCGCCGCACACGGCGCAGGAAGGCGCGGGCGGTGCGGTCCGCCTGTGCGGTCACGCTGCAGGTATTGGCAACGATCACGTCGGCCCGTGCGGGGCTCAGAGCCGGGCTCAGGCCGCGATGCCGCAGTTCGGCGCTAATGATCTCGCCGTCAGCCCGGCTGGCCCGGCAGCCGAAGTTCTCAACGTGGTATTCTGCCACGTTGTCAGTCTAAAGGCAGTTTCGCAATTACGGCGGCCTGGTAACGATCGCGAGGTGTGGTTTTCCTTGGAAGAAAACCACGAAAAAGCTTATCGCTTCGGACCACACCAATCGCGAAACTGGCCTTAACGCAACGCCATTTCAGGTAGGATCCGAACAGGTGCCGAGTATCCCCTCTGGACCTACGGCGCAGATTTACAGCCACTGTACTCTGGAGTATTTCCCATGAAACGTCGCATTCTCTTGGTAGATGACGAGCTCGCAATTTTGTTGACCCTCAAGGCGGTCCTCGAAATGAACGACTTCGAGGTGGAAACGGCGGCTTCCGCTCGCGAGGCCCGGTCAAAGTTAAAGGCCAGCACCTTTCACATGGTGATCACCGATATGCGCATGGAAAGTGAGTCGGCCGGGCTCGAGGTGGTGCGGGCGGCAAAGCTGGCCCACTATCAGCCGGCCGTGGCTATGCTGACCGCGTTTCCTGTTCCGGGCTCCGAGTGGCGAGACGAAGGCATGGACGAGATGCTGGTCAAGCCGATGAATATCATGAACCTATTGCGGCAAATAGAAGCGCTACTGGTGACTCACGAAGACAAGAAGCAGAAGGCCCTTGCCGCAAAAGTCACCCCGCCCGTCAAGGCGGCCGGCCGAACGGCCACACGGAAACCCGCGGCCGCCAACTAAAAGCTGACACCTGATCGAACAGCTGAGGAAAAAGTCGCTGAAGCTGAAAGAAATCATCCCTCAGCGGCTAAAGCCGGACCTGTTGAGACCCTTACGTACGGGCTGAAGCCCGTACCCTTCAAAAAAGCGGAGTTTTTGGCAAGGTGTAAATGCCAAGTCCGGCTTTGAAGCAGGATTTGAGGAGAAGAGCAGTCACACTTCTCCTCAGACCGGCGGATAGCCGTTGATTTGTCCGTCTGAGGGAATTCTCCCTACGGGAGAAATTCCTCAGGAAGCTGCGCTGGCTGCTACGGTGGATGGAACCGGGGGCCGCCGCTGCTGGAAACAGGACCTGCAGAGCACGGGACGACCTTGCGTAGGCTTAAAGGGAACGGTGGTTTCGGTCGCGCACTCCGAACAAACGGTCCGGGTTTCTGTGCGCACACCATTTCCGGTTCCGGCTACGCGCTTAATTTTGCACTGTTTGCAACGCTTTGGATCATTCTTGAATTGCTTATCGTGAAAGAACAGTTGTTCGCCGGCGGTAAAGACAAAGTCGTTACCGCAATCTGAACATTTCAGTATCTTGTCGATGAAATCCATTACGCGTCCCCCCGAGCATGCCTTGGAATTTTCAGTATTCCGTCGACGGATCGCTGAATTGGCGTCGTGTCACCAACCAGCTGATTCGTCTGTCAGTTCGACAACTGTCCTCGCATTCGCCAAATACGGGAATGAGAGGGGAAATGGTGCTTTGCCAACCTCTTTTCACAAATGCTTTGAAGAGTGCGGGATTGCCGGCTTACCGCATGCTTCGCAACTCGGTAAGCCGGCATTGCAGGGCTAATCCTGCTCTTTTCTTGCTTTCTTACGATTCCGCTTGCGCGCCAGCGCTTCTTTTACTCGACGGCGCTCGCCAGGCTTCAGGTAGAAGGAGTGACGCTTCACTTCCTTGATAATGTCTTCCTGCTGAACCTTGCGCTTAAAACGGCGCAATGCATTTTCAAGCGGCTCGCCTTCCTGCACGCGAACCTCTGCCAAATGAACCACACCTCCAAACAGTCCCAATTGGGTTCTATAAGCTTACGTTACCTTTGAGGTGTGGAGTCAAGCTTAATCAGCATCTTGGGCAGCAATTTTCCCTGCCTCACAAGAAGGAATTCGTCATGGTAAGGTCCTACCTCGGTCATCACCCGGTCATTCCCAGCTCCTGCTACGTTGACATCTCCGCCCAGGTTTTGGGGGAAGTCGAGCTGGGCGAGCACGCCAGCGTGTGGATGAATGCAGTCTTGCGCGGTGATGTGCACTCCATTCGCCTGGGCGCATACAGCAACGTGCAGGACTGTGCCGTGTTGCACGGCATGCGCTACAAACATCCGGTCAAGGTGGGAGATTGGGTCACGATCGGACACAATGCGACGGTCCACGGGTGCGTGATCGAAGATGCCTGCCTGATCGGCATGGGCGCGACGATTCTCAACAACGTGAGAATCGGAGAGGGGTCCATCATTGCCGCCGGTGCGGTGGTTCCGGAGAATACGGTCGTACCGGCGAATACGCTCTGGGCGGGTGTACCGGCTAAGGAGAGGCGCCGGCTTGATGCTAACGATCGGGAGTCGATCCTGCAGTATGCGAGGAACTATGTGGAGTACACCGCGACGTATCTCAAGGAGCGGGAGAAGTGGTAAGAGCGCAATTGCAAAAAGCCCAGGGCTAAAGCCCAGATTTTTTGGGCCTTAACGGCCCGACTAAAGTCGTGCCCTGATACAAAGCATCAGACCCGCTACGACGAGAGAACTCGCGCATTCCGCAGATTTGGATCGATCCACCCTCTCTGAAAGGTAGAAGCTCCAGGCGGGTCAGGCAGAAGAGAACCTCTCTCCGGGTGGAAGTGATTGGGGTGCGCCTGTATTCTGGAAAGAGTTGGATACTTCAGCACTTATGAGCATTTTGCAAGCTGTCCGGGGCACCCGGGACCTGCTGCCTCCGGAAACTGAACTTTGGAACCACATCGAGACTACAGCGCGGCAGGTTTTCGAGCGCTATTCGTTCGGCGAGATCCGCACGCCCATCTTTGAAGACACGCAGCTCTTTTCCCGCGGGGTGGGAGAGGAAACCGATATCGTCTCCAAGGAAATGTACACATTTACTCCCGAAGCCCGCATCCAGGGCGAATCGACGCAGTCGCTGACCCTGCGTCCGGAGAATACCGCCGGCGTGGTACGCGCCTACATCGAGCACCAGATGGGCGAGACCGGCCAACTGCAGAAGCTCTACTACATCGGCCCCCAGTTTCGCCGCGAACGGCCGCAACGAGGCCGCTACCGCCAATTCTTTCAGATTGGCGCCGAGGTGATCGGACCGCCCAGCGCGGGCAGCGAGTCACCCCTGCGCGATGCGGAAGTGCTGGAGATGTTGGCCACATTGCTGAGCGAGTTGGGGATTACAGGCTGGAGACTGCTGCTCAACTCCGTCGGCTCAGCGACCGACCGGCCACGCTACGTGCAGACCCTGCGCGCGGCGCTGGAACCGGTGGTATCACGCATGTGCGAGGATTGCCAGCGCCGGGCGGTGACCAACCCTCTGCGCGTACTCGATTGCAAGCATCCGGAAGATCAGCTGATCATCGCCACGCTGCCTCGTATCTGGGAGTCGCTCGACGAGGGCTCCAAGGAGCATTTCGCCGCCGTTTGCACAGCTCTCGACGCCTGTGGAGTGTCCTACGAGCACGACCATCGCCTGGTGCGCGGCCTCGACTACTACACGCGGACGACTTTTGAGTTCGTTTACGACGAACCTGGAGAGGGTGGCCTTGGATCGCAGAACGCGCTGCTCGGCGGGGGACGCTACGACGGGCTGTCGGAAGCGATCGGCGGCCCCAAGGCGCCGGGCATTGGATTCGCCATTGGCGAAGATCGCCTGGTGCTGGTGCTCGAGGCACAGGGCAGGCATACACCTCAGCTGGCAGCGGCCTATGTCGCTCCGCTGGGCGATCGAATGAACCCCGCTGCGCTCGCTTTAGCCAGGGAACTGCGCGCTAGCGGCTTACGGGCGGAACTGGGCGATGGATCGTTTCGGCTAAAGAAATCGTTCGAGGCCGCCAACAAAGTGGCGCGGGCCATCGTGATTCTCGGCGAGGACGAGGTGGCCTCCGGTATCTTGACGGTAAAGCACTTCGCCACCGGTGAGCAGTTCAAGGTTCCCCGAGCCCAACTCGCCGAGAAGCTGACCTCGCTTCCCGACTCTCCAACTTCAAATTAGGACATCCGCATTGCTCGACTTTCTAGGCACTCTTCAACGCACGCATACTTGTGGGCAACTCCGCGCGCAGCACGCCGGAGAACAGGTCATCCTTATGGGGTGGGTAAACCGCCGCCGCGACCACGGCAACCTGATCTTTCTGGATCTGCGCGACCGTACCGGGATCACGCAAATCGTCCTGGACAAGGACCTGACGCCGGATGGCCATGCCAAGGCGGAACAGGTGCGGCCGGAATACGTGGTGGCCGTGGTGGGCAAAGTACGCCTGCGCGGCCGAGATGTGATCAACCCTAAGATGGCAACGGGGGAGGTCGAGGTGGCTGCGGAGCAGTTGCTGGTATTGAACGACTCCAGGGTGCCTCCGTTCTCGCCCGCCGAAGAGGCGATCGCCAACGAGGAGTTGCGCCTCAAATATCGGTACATCGATCTGCGCCGGCAACAGATGCAGCAGAATTTTGAGCTGCGCCACAAGATCACGCGGGCGGTGCGGGAGAGCCTGTCGAACCAGGGCTTTCTGGAAATCGAGACCCCGTTCATGACTCGTTCGACCCCGGAAGGTGCACGCGATTACCTGGTCCCGAGCCGGGTGCATGGCGGGCACTTTTATGCGTTGCCGCAATCGCCGCAATTATTCAAGCAGATCCTCATGATCTCGGGCTTCGACCGTTATTTTCAGATCGTCCGCTGCTTCCGCGATGAGGATCTGCGCGCCGACCGGCAACCGGAGTTTACCCAGGTCGATCTGGAGATGTCGTTCGTACGCCAGGAAGACGTCTTCCTGGTGGTGGAGAATTTTTTGCGGGAAGCATTTGCCGCGGTTGGGGTGGTGTTGTCTACTCCCTTTCCACGGATCACCTACGACGAGTCCATGCGCCGCTACGGCATTGATAAGCCAGACTTGCGGATGCCCGGGTTGATTGACGTTCGTTCCGCGTTTCGCGATGAGGATTTGCAGGCGCTGGCCATCGATCCCACGCTTCCCGTGGTGGTGGTGTGCATCCCCGGGGTGGGCGAGCTTTCGCGCAAGGAACGGGATGACAACCGGCCGCTTTTCGACGGCAGCAAGGGCGCGAAGCTGATCGATGACTGGAAGCGGCTGGAGAAGAGCTTTCCAGACGCAGTCGCGAAGATACGCGCACTGGCGCCGGCGCGAGTGGAGGGCCAGGCCGAGGATCTGCTGGTGATGGTGGCCGGCGATGCCACCACCCATGTGCAGGCCAGTGACACCAAAACGCACGGGCATCTCTCCGAGCGGGAGATCTGCGTTTACTCGGCGGCGGGGAACCTGCGCGTTGAACTTGCCCGGCGATATGCCGACCGGCATAAGACCTCCGCCATTACCGATCAGGTGATCGAATCGCCGGAGCGGCTACTGGGGCAGCAGATCGCTGGAGACAAGGCCTTCCGGCCCATCTGGGTGACGGATTTTCCCATGTTTGAATTTGATAAGGAGTCGCAGCGTTGGCTCCCGGCCCATCACCCGTTCACTTCGCCGCACGAGGAAGACATGGAGCGGCTGGTCTCCGATCCGGCATCGGTACGGGCGCGCTACTACGACTTGGCCATGAACGGGCTGGAGCTGGGCTCGGGTTCTATTCGTATCCACCGCCAGGATGTGCAGCAGGAGATATTCCGCGCACTGGGCATGAGCGAAGAGGAGGCCCGGTCGCGCTTTGGGTTCTTCCTGGAGGCTCTGACCTACGGGACGCCACCCCATGGAGGCATTGCGCTGGGGCTGGACCGTATTGCGATGATTCTCGCTGGGGCGCAGAGCCTGCGCGAGGTCATCGCGTTCCCCAAGACTGCCAAGGCCATTGATTTAATGGTCGATGCACCTACGCCGGTTAGCCCACAGCAGTTGCGGGAATTGCATATCAGGACGACGAGCTGAGGGTGGGAAAAGGGAAACAGCAGCTCCACTTCGCTTCAAATGACACAGGTGCGCGCGGACCCAGGTTTTAGTGCCGCGCCTACGGCGCTCAGATCATGTTCGGGATTTGGCCCCAGCCCTTCCGGGCTGGGCTCACGTTTGGCGGCCGGCCCTCCGGGCGTCGCACCCATGGCAAATTTACAGTGTCATTTCTTTCTCACTTGCCACGGGCAAGCCGGTTGCTCAGGGATCTGCTATTTCAACTTTTCAGTTCATCCACTTGCGGTCGTTGGGGTCGCGCTTTTCGTCGGGGTCGATGTAGCGGCCTTCGCTGTCGAAACGGACGTCGCGGTTCTGCTTGCGCATATAAACCTCGAACTTGCGCGAGGCACGGCGGCGCTTCCAGCGATAGTAGTTGTTGCGCAGGCCGAAGAAGGCCTCGCTTACACCCGTGCTCATGGCCTTGCGGGGAGCACGACGGGCGAAAAAGAAACCGATCAATGCACCGCTGAGAATAACGAAAATGGCGAGCGGAGGTCCCCCGGAAAGCAATAGGGCGACCTCGATGAGCATGTAAACGATGACCAAATATTTGGCTTTGATGGCCACCGGCAGCGGGAACATATACATCTCGAGGTCGCCAAAAAGGACGGCGAAAGCTGCCAGCAGGCCGAAGAGCGCGCCGTCAGCGCTGTTGGTGGTGGACAAGGGACTGGAATGAAAAACCTGGGTGAAGCTAAGCGCGCTCCCGATCAGGGCCCCGCCCACTGCGGACGAAAAGTAAATTTCCAACAGCCAGCGGCTACCCTTGGACGTTTCCAGAAAGGAGCCGATAAACCACAAGGTGAGCATGTTAAATGCGACATGCAGCACGCCGGAATTCAGGAAGCTGTACGTCACAAGTTGCCACACCCAGCCGTGGAGCAGCAGCACCGGAGTGAGCGAAAAATAGGTGCTTACGACCAGCGCCATGCGTGGCGCCGCGTATTCCAGGATCAGCAATAAAAAGTAGACCGCGACGTTCGCCAGGACCAGTTGCCTGGTGACGCCACTAAAGCTCGGGAATGATAAGGCGGAGAAACCGGTGCGAGGGAAGCGTGCCATGACTCGTCTTTTAAGACTAACGCGTTTTCATTACGGGCGTGACCACGAAGCACATCCTTTGGTGCACCCAGCGCGGGGGCTAAGATTGCCAGCGTTGGCGGCGTTGCGACGTGGAAGGCTGGATCCTTTTCCGGCAGGATGGCGTATACGTTAGTAATGAGCGCGGTGACAACAGGAGCAGGAGCGGAAGACTCGTATTCTTTTTCAAACCTTGGTCTCCGTTCGCGGTACGATTTGTTGTCTCGGTTGGAGTTCCTTGACGTGCGGGGTGTTCTCCCGGAAACTAGCCAAGCCGCATCTTGGTGGCGGTCATCACCAATATCTTAATGCTCCGTGAAAGGAGAGCTGTATGCCAGTCTGTCAAGAATGCGAGAGCGTTCTCGATTTCGACCCCGACGAAGTGGAAGAAGGAGACATCGTGGTCTGCGATGAATGCGGCACTGAGTTCGAAGTCGTCGCTACCGAACCGCTCGAACTCTCCCAGGTGGACGAGGAAGGCTACGAAGATGACGACGAAGAAGTGGCCGACGAGGAAGAGGAATGAGAGTTGTGTTTCGTAGCGGGACCCGAGGTATGCCCTGGCTATTGCTGCTGCTAATCACATGCGCAGCAGGCTGTCCGCAAGGATTTGCGCAAAGCCTGGGACAAGCGGTGCGGGTGGTGCAGGGCACGGTGCAGAATGCCAGCGACCAGCCACAGGCGAATGCAGTTGTCTACCTTCAGGACCAGAAAAGCCAGGAGGTCAGAACATATATCACTGAGGCAGATGGACATTACCGCTTTGGGCAGCTGAGTTCAGACGTGGATTACCAGCTCTGGGCGGAGTTCAAAGGACACAAGTCCAAGACCAGGTCCATCAGCTCCTTCGACAGCAAGAAGCAATTTAACTTCGACCTGAAAATCGACACAGCGAAGTAAAGAGAAAAGGCACACAGTGTGAACACTGTGTGCCTTTATTCGTGTGCCTTTTATTGGTGTGCTTCCTATTCGTGTTCCATGCGCTTCCAGTTGACCAGATCTCCCAGCGTGGTGGTGGAGCTTGAGACCGGCTGCTTATAGGCTTCCACATCGGCCCGGCTGGCTTCTTCGCCTACCGCGCGCAAGCTGAGGCCGACTTTCTTCTCATCCTGATTCATCTTGATGATCTTGAAGTCGTACTCCTGCCCAGCCTCGAGCTTGATCGGCTGGCCCATAGCGTCAGCGGCTTCGGAAACGTGGCACAGTCCTTCGACACCCTCGGCGATCTCGATGAATGCACCGAATTGCGCCGTGCGCAGTACCTTGCCCTTAACCACATCGCCGACGCGATGTTGGGCAAAGAAGGTCTCCCAGACATCCGGCTGCAGTTGCTTGATGCCGAGCGACAGGCGGCGATTCTCCGCTTCCACCCCGAGAACGACGGCGCGAACTTTCTCGCCCTTCTTGAGAATTTCGGAAGGATGCTTCACGCGTTTGGTCCAGCTGAGGTTGCTCACGTGTACCAGGCCGTCAATGCCATCTTCAATTTCAATGAAGGCGCCGAAGTCGGTCAGATTGCGCACCCGGCCTTCCACGATGGTGCCCGCAGGATAACGCTCCGAGAGATGCTCCCAAGGGTTCTCGAGCAGCTGCTTCATGCCCAACGAAATACGGCGGTCGTTGGGATTGACGCTGAGCACTACGGTTTCCACCTCGTCTCCAGGCTTGACCAGCTTGGAGGGATGCTTCATCCGCTTGGACCAAGTCATCTCGGAGACGTGCACCAGCCCCTCAATGCCCTGCTCCAGCTCGACAAAGGAGCCGTAGTCGGTCACGCTGAGGACCCGGCCGCGTACGCGGGCGCCGATGGGATAGCGCTCCACCGCATCGAGCCAGGGATCCGGGGTGAGCTGCTTGAAGCCGAGCGAAACCCGCTGCTTCTCACGATCGAACTTGAGCACCTTAACCTGGATTTCGTCGCCGACATTTACCAGGTCGCGGGGATGGGTAAGCCTTCCCCAGGACATATCCGTTATATGTAACAGTCCATCGATTCCGCCGAGGTCGACGAAAGCGCCGTAGTCGGTCAGGTTCTTCACCGTGCCGGTAAGGACCGCGCCTTCTTCGAGATGCTCGAGCGTCAGGGTGCGCTTGCTGGTCTGCTCCTCTTCCAGAAGCTCCTTGCGCGAGACCACCACGTTGCCGCGCTTCTTGTTCAGCTTGATGACGCGCACTTCAATCTGCTGGCCGATGTAGCCATCCAGATTGCGCACCGGGCGGATCTCCAGCTGGGAGCCGGGCAGAAACGCCTTGATGCCGATGTCGACGGTGAGACCACCCTTGACGCGTCCCAAAACTGTGCCCACGACGGGAGTTTTGTCGTTGGCGGCCCGTTCGATTGCATCCCAAACCCGGTGACGCTGCGCCTTGTCATAGCTGAGCAGGAAGCCGCCTTCGGCTTCTTCACGCTCCACCACCACTTCGACCGTATCGCCCGCCTTGAGCTTGGGCTGGCCATTGTGATCCAGCACCTGCTCCAGAGGAATGAGACCTTCGGACTTGAGGCCGACATCGACCACCACATGCTTGTCCGTCAGCTTGATGACGGTGCCGGTGACGACGTTATCGTCATAGGCCTGGGCGGCGGCTTCAGCGGCTTGTTCGCGGTCAAACGATTCCAGTGCGGCGGCGAAGTCCTCCATGCCGGTCAACTCGGATTCATCCCCAGCGGAGTGGGTGACGACTGGCTTGGGATCGACGACGCGGTGCGGCACGCTGGGGGCGACAGCTTGCGGGTTGTGGGTTAACTCCTCGGACGGGTCAAAATGATCCGCCGGTGCATCAAGCGTTGGGGTTTGCAATTCGGTGTTCAGGGGTGCGCTCTCGGTTCGTTCAGGATTTAGGACGTCTGCCATGAATGCCAGCTCCGGATTCTCGATCGGTAACACCCGATCCGTCCACCACTACGGTTCTTCGTTGAATCACGATGTCCTGGTCTTAATAGACTTAGCCAAGGCTCCCGGAGATTCATTCCCGCAGTTACTTCGCCAGACTATTTTGCAGGCATGGTCCGCGAAGCAGGGGCACCGTAGTGCTTATCCCCACCAACAAACGTTCGGAGGGAGACTGTTAGTGTAGCCGGACAGAATGGCTTGGCACTTAAATCAATCTCCGGTAGGAGCATCCGGTGAGGGGGGTAAAGCAAGAGCGGCGATGGACGTCTACGCCGAATCCTCTACGTAGACCCTTCATACACAACTATAGCAATCGCCGGGAAAGCATGTCAACGAAACTCCTGGTCAAGTCAGCCCGCGCGAAGGTGCTCAAAAGCGCTGGAAATGCCTATTTTTATTGATTTGTGAACGGTTGGTGAAGACAAGCTTCGGTGGTTATGCCGTGGCTGAGATGGTGTGCCGCGAATGCTCCGTATACTTGAACCGCATGGACTACTTGTGGACGCCCTGGCGCTACCCTTACCTGGTCGATGCCGATCCTGGAGGGCGCAAGGGCGTGCCCGAGGCGTTGGCTGCCTGGACCGGTGACTGTCACTGCGTCTTTTGCAACCTGATCGCGGCCACCCGGTTCGCAGTCGAGCATGGGGCCTCCGCGGCAGACGCTGATCGCGCAGCTAATATTGTGTGGCGGGGGGAGCACAGCTTCATCGTTCTCAACGCCTTCCCCTACTCTTCCGGGCACGTAATGATTGTGCCGTATGCCCACCAGGAGACGCTGACCGGCCTGGACGGGGCGACGGCGGCCGAGATTATGGCGCTGGCGCAACGTACCGATGCCGTTCTACGCCAGGTGTACACCCCTGATGGGATCAATATGGGCCTCAACCTAGGCAAGGCTGCGGGGGCTGGGGTGGCCGGACACTTGCACATGCACGTACTTCCACGGTGGATGGGCGATTCCAACTTCATGACGGTTATCGCAGAGACGCGGGTTCTGCCGGAAGCGCTGGAGACTACCTGGCAGCGACTGCGGGAGGGGTTTGCTCGCGGTTGAGGTTACAAAAGTGCCTAATCGGAGTCAGCGGGGTGCGCGCAGATCCCTAGTCAGGACAGAGTCGGCGGGGAGATTCGGCACCTCGATCAACTCCGAATCCTCTAGCTCCAGAGTTTCCTGCTGTGACAACTCGACCAAGCCCTGCGGGAGCTGCTTGGTTGGCTTGACACCCAGAGCCTTCAGCATCTCTGCCTGGCGGATGACGTTGCCCTTGCCGCTGTGCAGCTTTGACATGGCATCGGCGTAGCTTCGCTGCGCGGTGTCGAGCCGGTTTCCCACTTCGGTAAAGTCGGCCACAAAGCTGGCCAGCTTGTTGTAGAGATCCGCGCCCTTGCGAGCAATCTCCTCCACATTTTGTTTTTGCTGCTCCTGGCGCCAGAGAGAGGCTACGGTACGCAGGACAAAAAGCAGGGTGCTGGGACTGACTAGCAAGACGTTTCGCTGCCAGGCCTGCTCCCACAGCTTGTCGTCGCGGGAGATGGCCAGCATGAAGGCGGGCTCGATGGGGAGAAACATGATTACGAAATCGAGCGAGTTGAGACCGTACAGTGTCTGATAATTCTTTTCTGCCAGGCCCCGGATATGCGCCCGCACGGAGCTGGTGTGACTTTCAGCAGCCAGCGCCCTTGCCGCATCGTTTTCCGCAATACTGTGGGCCTCGTAATGAATCAGGGAAACCTTGGAGTCGATGACCAGATGGCGCTCACCCGGCAGATGGATGACCACGTCTGGCTGAGCTCGCTTTCCGTGCTCACCGGCGTAATTTTCCTGGGCGTGGTACTCGTGTCCGGGGCGCAAGCCGGCGGCCTGTAAAACCCGCTCCAGGATTAACTCCCCCCATGCGCCCTGCGCCTTACTTGACCCCCGCAACGCGCTGGCCAGGTTGTTAGCCTGCTCGGCAAACCTGGTGTTGGACTCGAAGAGCTTGTCGATTTGGGCGCTCAGGTGCACGCCACCCTTGACCTGCTCCATGCGGGCGGCTTCGATCCTGTTCTGAAAGTCCTCCAGCCGGGCTTTAAGGGGTTCGAGAACCTGGCCCAGGCCGGCCTGGTTCTGCTCCGCGAAACGGCTCGATTTTTCCTCCAGCACCTGGCTGGCGAGCGATTTGAAGGTCTCCGGCAGATCGGCGCGCATCTGCTCCACCACGCGTTCGGTCGCAGCGTGGCGTTCTTCCAGGCGGGCGATGGTGGCCTGATGGGTTGCGCCCTCCGAGCGTGCCCGCTCAAGATGGGTGCGGGTGTCGGCCAATTGGTCGAGAACGGTTTTGGAGGATTTTTCTAAACTGGCGCGCTCCGCATTGCTGCGTGTGCGCTCAAAATAGGTAGCCAAAACGATGCCGGCGACAAAGGCGCCGACGGCGGCAAAAACAACGGCGAGCATACCGGGAAACATTGCCATCTTCTTTTCTGACTTTACTCGCCCCGGGGCGAAAGTTCCTGAAGGAAAGCTGTGGAGTGCCGCGCTTTACACCACTTGGAGCGCTCAGTAGACTGGAAACTTTGGGGCCGTGAACTGCGCGGGTTGCGGGTTAGGCCGTTTTTCCTGTTGATGTCTCCTGCCAGGCATTGGCTTCCGGCGCAGGCGGTTCCCTGGGACCTTCTGCATGGCCCGAGTCCTTTTCTGTGGCAGGCGGCGCCTGGAGGAAAACCGGAACGCCTGCCGCGCCGCCTTCCCGGACCGTTCACCTAACCTTGCAGGGCGCTAGCCCTGTAGCGCGGTTTCACGATCACGTAGCCCTTGTGGCTTCAGAGGGCATCCATCGCGAAAGCGCATAACGATTTTGTTTCTATAGACAGGAGAACGGCATGGCAACAGCAGCAGTAGAAGAAAAGGTAAAGCAGATTATCGTCGAGCAACTTCAGGTGGATGAAGCTGAAGTGACCCCCAGCGCGTCATTTCAGGAGGATCTGGGGGCAGACTCGCTCGACGTAGTGGAACTCGTGATGCAGTTTGAGGAAGCCTTTGACCTGGAAATCCCAGACGAAGATGCCGAAAAAATCAAGACGGTAAAAGACGCTACCGAATACATCGAGAAGAACGCGAAAGGCAGTAAGTGATTTGGCAAGAAGGGTGGTTGTTACAGGCATCGGGTTGCTGTGCGGAGTAGGAAATACCGCGCCCGAAGTCTGGGACAACCTACTGGACGGCAAGAGCGGAATGGCTCCCATCACGAGCTTCGATACAACGGGTTTTCCCGTTACCTTCGCGGCCGAGGTGAAAAACTTCAATCCACTGGATTTCGTGGACAAGAAGGAAGCGCGCAAGATGGGGCGCTTTATCCATTTCGCGCTTGCCGCAACCCAGGAAGCACTGCAACATTCAGGACTGAAGATCGGCCCCGAAAACGCTGAGCGGGTGGGCGTGCACATCGGCTCCGGCATCGGCGGATTTGATGTGATTGAGCGGGAACACAGCGCTATGCTCAATGGCGGCCCGCGTAAGATTTCACCATTTTTCATTCCTGGAACGATTGTGAACCTGGCGGCTGGTCAGGTGAGCATCCGGTACGGTGCGCTGGGCCCGAACGAGGCGACGTCGACGGCCTGCACTACCAGCGCGCATTCGGTTGGGAACGCCTTTCGCACCATTGAGCGTGACGACGCGGACGTAATGATCGCGGGCGGTGCTGAGGCTGCCATCACGCCGATGGGCGTGGGCGGCTTTGCCGCCATGCGCGCTCTCTCTACGCGCAACGCCGACCCCGAGCATGCCTGCCGCCCCTTCGATAAAGACCGTGACGGCTTCGTGGTGGGTGAAGGGGCCGGCATCCTGATCCTGGAGGAGTTGGAGCATGCCCGCGCCCGCGAGGCCAAGATCCTGGCCGAGATTATCGGTTACGGCATGAGCGCGGACGCGTACCACATCACCAGCATGGCGCCCCGGGGAGAAGGATGTGTGCGGGCGATGAAAAATGCCCTGCGCAGCGCCAACATCGACCCCTCCGCAGTGGACTACGTGAATGCTCATGCCACTTCCACCCCGCTGGGCGATGCCCTAGAGACTGCGGCCATCAAGTCCCTCTTCGGAGAACACGCGATCAGCGGGAAATTACGGGTGAGCTCGACCAAGTCCATGACCGGCCACCTGCTGGGCGGCGCGGGCGGGTTGGAGGCGGGCATCACGATCATGGCCCTGCAACGCCAAGTCGCCCCTCCGACTACCAATCTCGACGATCCCGACCCAGCTTGCGATCTCAACTACATCGCCAATAGCCCGGAGCCGGCCAAGATGGAGGTGGCTCTTTCCAACTCCTTTGGCTTTGGGGGGACCAATGGAGCGCTTATCTTCCGTCGCTGGCAGGAATAAGACTCCGGGTTGGCTTTAGATGATGGCCAATCAGCATTCGGGTGCGATGCAGGTAGCCCAGGACTGACGTCCCGGGCTACTCTCAGCTACTCTCAGTCGTCCCTTCGGGACTGATCGCAATGAATGTGGGCGCGGATTTGTTTTCAGCGAGTATTGTCCAAATCAGCCGCTCGAAAAGCTGATCCAGGCCGCGAGCGTGGGCCAGTCGAGGACTGCCACTTTCGTGGGAGGCGGGATGAATCTCTTGGTTCGTTGGCGGTTTATAGGCAGGCAATGGCGCGCAGTCGTGGGATCATAACCTGTAGAACATTCACTTCTACTCTGAGAAGAAAGTGTGCCGAAGCGCCGGGGCCGGTTGCCCTCTGTACGGCGGAAGTGAAGAGTTACGACGACGCGAGGGAAACGAGGCATATTGAAGCGAGTCGCCACAGGATTAGCTTGCGTTTTTTTTGCCACAGCATCGTTTGCGGCTTGCACGAACATCATGCCCGTTTCCCAGGAGATGAAAGACTCCCAGGTGGTGGTCATCGGCACCGTGATGTCTTCACGCCAGGTACCCCAGTCCTGGGACACCCTGGATGGCACCGAGTACGTCGTGCATATCGACCAGAAAGTCAAAGGCAAACAAACTGGTGAGATCACCATCTTCAGCGAGCACACCGAAGATGCCTTAAACCTGGAGACCGGGAAACAGTACCTGCTTTTTCTCACCAACAACTACCAGCATTGGATGGCAAATAAGTGTGGGAACTCCGGGCCTTTGGATGAGAAGAGCGCGGTAATCAAGCAGATGGTTCACGCTGCCCACAACGATTAAGCCTGTTGTTTGCCGCTCACCTGCTATACCTGCGACGTTAAGCAAAAACCCACGAATCACTCCCACCACCTCTTTCTGCGTGAATGAACGGTTCGACACCTTATCCAGCCTCTAACAATTGATACTGTGACTGGTTCCTAAAGCCCGGGACCGGCCCTGCCCGGTACTCCAGTGCAGTACAAAAGTACTGCCCAGCGCGCTGCGCCGCACGACCGATGGAATTCCGGCGCACGCGACATCTGCCACGTTCTTAGTGACAGATATTGCAAATAAGAGGCTTATTCGCCCTGCCGCGCCCTCCCATTACCATCGGCCTCGATATCTTCCTCCGAAGTAAGGGCATCCGAAAACAATACAATTGCCATCCCCCGTTGGACACGGCAATCT
The DNA here is from genome assembly GCA_963743365.1 of uncultured Acidobacteriaceae bacterium. Lineage (GTDB taxonomy): Bacteria > Acidobacteriota > Terriglobia > Terriglobales > Acidobacteriaceae > PALSA-350. Next base: position 203,348 of record CAVUQE010000022.1, on the reverse strand, counting down.
ACCACTAAAGCAGTACACATACAACTTTAGTCGTAACGCAAAAATTGAATTGTGACCCCAGGAGGGTTTGTGAAAAAGCTTGCTATTGCATTGTTTCTCTGCCTAAGTGCCGCCACCGGATTCGCCCAGTGCCAGACCGATCGTGTTAGCGCCCACAAGGAGATGCATATGGCATCTGCCGTGGTCGTGGGTACGGTAACGGCAGCATCACCAGTGCCGGAATCGTGGGACTTTCTGGATGGCGTGAACTACACCGTGCGGGTCGACTCCAAGATCCGCGGCAAGGTCCGCCCCAACACTGAGGTCACAGTTTTCAGCGAGAACAGCCCTCGCTTCTTCCCCATGTATGTGGGCCAGCAGTACGTGCTGTATTTGCAGCCCCAGTACGGCCGGAATCAGGTCGACAATTGTGGCAATTCGCACCAGACCAGCGGTAGCGAGTCTGCATCGAGCAAGCAGCCGTCACTCAAAGCCAGCAGAGGTTTCTAAGTTTGCGGTGCTGTTAATCTGCCTTGGCAAGGGGTATCGCGCTCGCGATACCCCTTCCATTTTCCGCGTTATTGCAGCAGGGTTCCGTTTTCCGGTTCGATCTTGGCCTCTTCCGGCGGAATGACCACCGCGGCCGCGACCTTGTCTTGTTCCTCGAGATGCAGGAGCCTGACACCCTGGGTCGATCGACCAGCGGCGCGGATCGTCTTGGTATCAATGCGGATGATTTTGCCGTATTGGCTGATAACCATCAGTTCGGAACTGTCATCGACCAGCAGGATGGCGCTCACCTTGCCGTTGCGAGTCGTCGTTTTCACGTTGATGACTCCGCGGCCGCCGCGGGTCTGTAACCGGTACTCGTCCACATCCGTACGTTTGCCGTAACCCTGCTCGGTAATGGAAAGAATCAGAGAGGGAGAATGGCCACCGTCGCCGTTCTTCTTACGTTCGAGCGGTGTGGCGGCAAGACCTACCAGGTAGTCGCCCTTCATCAGATCGATGCCACGGACACCGTAAGCAGGACGTCCCATGGAGCGCACATCGTTCTCGCCGAAGCGAATGGCCATTCCCGCATGGGTGGCGAGGAAGATGATCTGGTTGCCATCGGTGCGGCAAGCGCCAATCAGCTCGTCATCGTCGTCGATGCCGATAGCAATAATGCCGCGCGCCATCACGTTGGAAAAGTCCTTGAGCGGAGTCTTCTTGACGGTGCCCTTGCGGGTGGCGAAGAAGATGAACTTGCCGTCCTCTTCCAGGTTGCGCACGGGCAGGATGGTGCGCACGCTCTCTCCCTGCTGCAGGCTGAGCAGGCTGGCCATGGACTTGCCTTTGCCGGCCGCACCGACGTCCGGGACCTCATACACTTTGAGCCAGTAAACACGGCCGGCGTTGGTGAAGCAGAGCAAATACGCGTGGGTGGAGTCGACGATGAGCTGGGAGACGAAATCCTCTTCGCGCGTCTTCATGCCCAGCCGGCCGGTGCCGCCTCGCCTTTGCTGGCGATATATGGAAATCGGCGTGCGCTTGAGATAGCCCGAATGAGAGACAGTGACAGCGACCTGCTCGTCGGCGATCAGGTCCTCCAACTGCAGTTCGGCCGTCTCATCGAGAATTTGGGTACGGCGCTCGTCGCCAAAATCTTTGCGCACAGCTTCGAGCTCTTTGATGATGACAGCGCGCAGCTTCGCTTCGGAGGCCAGAATGGCTTCATACTCGGCAATGCGGTCGCGCACTTCAACGAGTTCCTTGAGGATCTCGTCCGTCGAAAGCTGGGTGAGACGGTAGAGCTGCAATTCGAGGATGGCGTCGATCTGGCGGTAGGTCAGGCCCGGTTCCCGTTCGGGTCCAGTTACATTGCCTTGGTCGAGCTTGATCACGATGTCTTTGGACAGGGAGAAGCGGCGCAGATTTTCCCGTGCTTCGGCGCGTGACCCGGAACCACGGATAATGCGGATGACCTGGTCGATGTTGTCCAGGGCGATTTTGTAGCCTTCGAGGATGTGTTCGCGCTCGCGGGCTTTTTTGAGCAGGAACGAGGTGCGGCGCCGAACCACGTCCACGCGGTGATTGATGAAGTGGCGGATGGCGTCATGCAAGGCGAGTTCCCGCGGCTGGCCGTTGACGACCGCAAGGAAGATCATGGAGAAGCTCTCTTGCATCTGGGTGTGCTTGTAGAGCTGGTTCAGAACGATTTGCGCTTCCGCGCCGCGCTTGAGCCCAATGACGATGCGCATTCCGTCGCGATCGCTCTCGTCGCGGAAATCATCTTCGGCAATGTCGGTAATTACTTTGTCATTGACCAGCTCGGCGATGCGCTCGATCAACTTGGATTTGTTGACCTGGTAGGGAATTTCGGTGACGATGATCGCTTGCCGGCCGCCCTTTAACTGCTCGATGGCCGCCTTGGCCCGCATCAGGAAACGGCCACGGCCGGTTTTGTAGGCCTGGGCAATGCCGCCACGTCCGTAGATGAAGCCGCCGGTGGGAAAGTCGGGCCCCTGCACGTGCTGCAAAACCTCGGCGAGGCCAGCCTGGGGATTTTTAACCAGTTCAATCGTGGCGCTGATGACTTCAGTAAGGTTGTGCGGCGGAATATTTGTCGCCATGCCGACGGCAATTCCATTCGATCCGTTGACGATCAGGTTGGGAAAGCGCGTCGGCAGCACGCTGGGCTCGGTCGTGCTTTCGTCGTAATTGGGAACGAAGTCAACGGTGTCCTGATCGATGTCGGCCAGCATCTGGCCGGCGATGCGCGTCATGCGGCACTCGGTGTAGCGCATGGCCGCGGGCGGGTCGCCGTCTACGGAACCGAAGTTGCCCTGGCCATCGATCATGGGATAGCGCATGCTGAAGGGCTGCGCCAGCCGCACCATGGTGTCGTAGATGGCCGAGTCGCCGTGCGGGTGATACACGCCCATGGCTTGACCGACCACTTTGGCGCACTTGGCGTACTTCTTGTTGAACTCCAGACCCATGCCATGCAGGGTGTAAAGGATTCTGCGATGCACTGGCTTGAAGCCGTCTCGAATGTCGGGGAGCGCACGTCCGATGATGACCGACATGGAGTAGTCGAGATACGACCGCTTCATCTCATCTTCAATATTGATAGGGATGAGGCGAGTTCCCGGGCCTTCGGGCGGATTGCCGTCGCTGCCGTTGGGACCTAGAGGGAGGAGAGGATTCTGATCATCTGCCATAAGAGGTGGGCCTTAGACGGGGACTAACTATTCGAACGGCGGAGAACGTTTGCGGGGTTCGCGCAATCTGCGGCTAAGGGCTAAGTTGATGATACGTCTTTTGGAGCCGCCCAGCAAGCCGCGATGGCCAATCTAAGTCGTTTTATTTGAATAATTTGTATATGGGAATCGAGGGGCGTCTTTTGCTTCGCTAAGGGAGCAAAAAAACGCTCAGAGCGGCTTCGAGAAGCAGCAGAGAACCGGCCACAGCCAGGAGGACGGGACGATAGCGGGTTTCAAGAAAATCGGCGAAGACCCCGGCGATGAAAGTGAACAGAAAGGGGAGTGCCCAAAGCGTGGGCTCGCTGGCAATGCCGGGGGTAGTGAGGGTAAAGAACAGCAGGGCCAGTAGCAGAGGGACAGTGTTGCCAAAGTAACGCGATCTGCGTGTGGGTAGATAAAGCACCAGGGCGGTGGCTGCGGCCAGGGTTACAGGCGAATTAGGGAGGCTAAACAGCCAGTGGCGGGCCGGCTCGAAGGAAAGCCATATGCGCCCGGCGCCGCTGCGAAAGAAGTAGCTGAACGCGTCGAGACTGAAATCGTAGGAAGCGAACAGCAGCAGCAAAGTGCCAACAATGGCCGTCATCATGACGGGAACGATATACGCGCGGCGGCCTACAGCCAGATAGACCATGAGCACGATCGCCAACAGGAGGGCGAGTAGAAAGGCAGCCACGTGCGAGGCTGCCGTAAAAGCAAGGGTCAGTGTGAGCAGCACGATGCGCGATCGCCACTTTTTGGGCGGCCCCTGCATGGCGTGCGCTACCCCCATCGCTGTGTACAGCGAGGCGAACAGCCCGAATGCGGTGAGGATTTCGTTGTTGGGATAAGTACAGGCGTGAATGACCGCAGGACAAAAGCAGTAAAAGGCCAGCGCGATAAAGCCTCCAGGATTGCCAAAGAGACGCCGCGTTACCCACCACAGCGCGCCCCCCAGCAAGACTCCTGTAAGCAGGAAGCCGCTATGCAGCAGCACCAGGACGTATGCGAGTTCGTGGCGCATCTCCCAGGTGGAAGTGTCCTCACTTTGGCCGGCCACGATGCGCTGCAGGGTCAGTGGCAGGCCGGCGACCCGGTATGCCAGCGTGCCGTCGGGGATATTGCCGCAGGAAGTGAAGTAGCCCGCCAGAGGATTTGGTTTCTCCCACATCTCGCGTCCGCAACGCGCGAAGTCGTAGTCGCGCGAGGTGAGCGTTTGGCGATGAAATACCCAAAGGCACTGCGCGACCAGCAGCAATAACAGCAAGGCCGCGAGTTGCTGGGGACGCTTGAACTTAAAGCCGCTGGGCATGAGTGGTGATTTCTCTTACAGCTTGGGCAATGCGAATTGAGTACGGGGCAAGTATTGTTTTGCGTTGGGAAAGCCAAAGAGACGCGCGTAGCTGGTGTAGCCGCTCTCGCTGCACCAGTACCAGACCACTTTCCAGCGCGGGAAATCGGCCGGCCAAGGCGCGGGGTGCATTTGCCAGGCAAGAGGAAAGTGCAGGAAGATGAGGCTGGCGCGGCGCAGATGGCTGGGCGAACTCACCACCAGCGCGGAGGTCCATTCGTGAGCCTGCATAATTTTGTAAGAGTAATAAGCGTTCTGAATGGTGTTGCGGGATTGGCCCTCGGCAAAAACTGCATTGGCGGGCACCCCCTGGGACAGCGCAAACTGCTGCATCACTTGGGCCTCGACAAACTGGTTCTGCACTGCGCCTCCGGTCATCAGCAGACGCGGTGCAACTCCGGCGTGGTACTGGCGGATCGCTTCCAGGACGCGCGAGCGGGCGACCTGTCCGATGGAGCCATCGTCTTTGGCCGGATTGCCCAGCACGAGAATCACGTCGAATTGGCGCTGCTGGGTGTCGCTCATAGGAATAGAAAAGTAGAGGACGACGATGCAGGCAATCGCGGTGGCCAGCACAATGGCTAAGATGCGTGCGATCCGAAGACGTTTCTGCCCTTCTGTTTCAACCATAGATGAACTGATTCTATCGAGTCCGGAAAAGCAGCCCGTTCTGCCTTCTCCAAAGACCGGCCTGGGGACGGGTGCTTTCACTGACTTGCTCACTTGCTGCTACTCTGATGCCAATGTCTGTCGGTAGAAGTAATTCAGAGCGGCTGGTTTCGGCGGACCGTGGCGAAGATGACAATTCGTTCGAGCTGAAGCTGCGACCCAAGTGGCTGCGAGAGTTCATCGGCCAGGAAAAGGCCAAGGAACAGCTCGGCATCGCCCTTGCGGCCGCGAAGTCGCGCGGCGAAGCTTTGGACCATGTGCTGCTGTTTGGGCCGCCTGGCCTGGGTAAGACGACTCTGGCGACGATCATCGCCAACGAGATGGATGTTGGTTTTCAGCAGACCTCCGGCCCCGCGCTGCAGATCCAGGGGGATCTGACCGCCATCCTGACCAACCTGCGGGATCGCCAGGTACTTTTTCTGGACGAAATTCACCGGCTACAGCCAGTGCTCGAAGAAAAGCTCTACACGGCGCTTGAGGACTACAAGCTGGACATCATCATCGGGCAGGGCCCGGCGGCGCGCACGCATGTGATGGAGATTAAGCCGTTCACGTTCATTGCCGCCACCACGCGGCCGGGGCTACTCTCCTCCCCTTTGCGCTCACGCTTCGGCATCCTGTTGCGGCTGGAGTTCTACACCGAAGATGAGCTGCGCTTCATCGTGGAACGTTCGGCGGAAGTGCTGAATGTGCCCATCGACCGGGAGGGAGCTGCGGAGATTTCCTCACGCTCGCGCGGAACACCGCGCATCGCCAACCGGCTGCTGCGCCGTGTCCGCGATTACGCCCAGGTGCGCGGCACGGGCAGCATCGACCGGGCAACGGCCGAGGCAGCCCTGAAGCTACACGGCGTGGATGCTCATGGTTTCGACGAGCTTGATCGGCGCTTGCTGTTGACCATTATCGAGAAATACGACGGAGGCCCGGTTGGATTGAATACGCTGGCTGCCAGCTTGGCGGAGGAGGAGGATGCTTTGGAAGAGGTTTATGAGCCGTTCCTCATACAGATCGGTTTTCTCGATCGCACTCCGCGCGGACGTGTGGCAACGCGGCTGGCGTATGAACATTTCGGCTTGCCGCTGCCTCGGCGTCAGACTCCGCTTTTTTGATTTCGCGTGAGTTGGGCTCGCGTCCTGAACGAAGCCGTGCCGTAGATGTTCGATGCGCTACGTGGCCTTAGCCATTTGAGCTAACGTCTGCAGCCTCGTACCCCAGGGGCTAAAAGCCCTCATAGCTGTGGCTTTTACGGTCCGACTAAAGTCGTGCCCTGATACAAAACATTTAGAGCGGTGACTACCGGAAAACTCGCTCATTCCGAAGATTTGTCCGTTCTCTGGGACCCACTTCTGATACCGCGGGATGGAGAAGCTGCAAGGTGTCCGCGATTCTCCTCCACTGGGGGAGTGGACCAACAACCACCCCGGTTCTCGTTCCATCCAGAACCGGCGCACCGTGTTGTAATCTTGGCTCGTGGCCCCACTGCTCGAGGTTGACCATCTCTCTATTTATTTTCGTGACCAGGCGGTGGTCCGCGACCTGAGTTTGGCTGTTGGGCAGGGCGAGGTGCTTGGGTTGGTAGGCGAGTCAGGATCGGGCAAGTCGCTGACTTCCTTGTCCATCTTGCGGCTGTTGGATGCCTCGGCGCGGGTGGAAGGCTCGATCCGCTTCGAAGGCACGGACTTGTTGGCCCTTAAACCAGAGCAGATGCGTCACTATCGCGGCCGGAAGATCGCCATGATCTTCCAGGAGCCCATGACGGCGCTTAATCCTGTCATGCCCGTGGGGCGGCAGATTGCAGAAGCCATCGAGACCCATCAGCCAGAACTGGGCCGCAGGCAGGTACGCACCGCAGTCATAGAGGCGATGACGGCGGTGGCAATTGCGGAGCCGGAAAAGCGCTTGCGCGATTATCCCCACCAGTTCTCCGGAGGCCAGCGGCAGCGCCTGCTGATCGCCATGGCGCTGGTGAATCATCCGTCCTTGCTCATCGCCGATGAACCGACCACTGCTCTCGACGTCACCGTGCAGGCGCAAATTCTACTTCTGCTCAAAGCGCTGCAACAGCGGAACGGCCTGGGTATGCTCTTCATTTCCCATGACCTCGCCGTGGTGGCGCAGATTGCCGACCGGGTGGCGGTGATGCGCCGCGGTATGCTGCTCGAGACCGGCACCCGCGACCAGGTGTTTCTCCATCCCGGACATGCCTATACAAAAAGCCTGCTGGGGGCAGTACCTACGCTCACCACCGACCGGGACCAGCCGCTGGCTACCCTGACAGCTGGCACCGACGGGGCGATGGGAACTTTGGTCGAACAGGCCCCCGGCCATTGGGTACGCTGCATCCAACCTGTCTGATATTCTGGTTGTTTGCGGCTGATTTTGGGGAGTGCAAAGCCCCTGAAACGTGCGCCGCAGTACCTACGGCGGCTGGGATCATGCGCGCTCTACTCATCTCCGACATTCACGCCAATATTGATGCCCTGGAGGCAGTGCTGGACGCTGCCCCGGAGCATGACCTGGTTTGGAATCTGGGCGATGTGGTGGGCTACGGAGCGGCGCCGAACGAAGTGATTGAGCGGGTGCGCGGCCTAGGCGAGACATTTGTCCGAGGCAATCACGACCGCGCTTGCAGCGGCCAACTCTCGCTGGAGGATTTCAATCCTGTGGCCAGCCGCGCCGCCCGTTGGACGCGCCAAGTACTTACGCCGGAACACGTCGACTGGCTACAGCATATGGCTCGCGGACCAATCACACCGGATGGTCCCCAGGTGAGCTGCATGCACGGATCGTATCTCGACGAAGACGAATACCTGCTCTCGGTGCGTGATGCGAGATTGCCGCTGAAGCAGGCGGAGACTCGCATCAACTTCTTCGGCCATACCCACATACAGGGCGGCTTTGCCACCAACGGAGAAGACTGGTTCAAGCTCGACCCGGTGTATTCGAATGATGAGGACGCCGACGTGTCGGAGCTGGTGCTGGTTCCGGGCGCTCGCTATCTGATCAATCCCGGTTCCGTGGGTCAACCGCGGGACAATGATCGCCGCGCAGCATACGCGCTTTATGACGATCAGCGCATGGTGGTCGAGTTCCGCCGCATGCCCTATGACTTCCGCTTAGCACAGATGCGGATTATGCGTGCCGGTCTCCCGGACCAGTTGGCCATGCGGCTCAGCTACGGACGATAAGAAAAAACTAATCCGGAACTTTTGAAATGCCGCGGAAATAAGAATTCTAAGCTTCGGCGTCCTCTGCCTTGACGGTGACTTTTATGTGGGCCGTTACTTCGCGATGGAGCTTGACCGGCACATGAAACTCACCTAACTGGCGAAGGGGTTCTTCCAACTGCAGCTTGCGGCGGTCGATGGTGAAGCCCTTTTGCTCCAGTTGCTGCGCGATTTCGCCGGCAGTGACGGAACCGAAGAGATGATCGTTTTCGCCCACCTTGCGCTCGAAGACGAGCTCGACCTGGTTGAGCTGCTTGACCAGTAACTCTGCTTCAGACTTTTCCTTTGCCGAGCGACGCACAGAAGCCTGCTTCATCTGCTCGATCACCGCCTTGTTGCCGGGTGTCGCTTCCATGGCGAGCTTCTTGGGCAGGAGAAAATTCCGGCCGTAACCTTCAGCGACCTTCACCACATCGCCGCGGTGGCCGAGCTTGTTGACATCTTCTTTCAGAATGACTTCCATGACTCTCTCCTAGTAGCGGGCGGCAAAGGGCAGCAAAGCGATGTTTCGAGCCTGCTTGATGGCGCGCGCCAAGCCGCGCTGATGCGTGGTGCAAACGCCAGTGAGGCGGCGAGGTACGATCTTGCCGCGCTCGGCGACAAACTGCTGTAGCAGACGCACATCGCGATAGTGGATGGCGTCGATTTTTTCGACGCAGAATTTGCAGACCTTCTTGCGGCGAAAGAATTTGCGTCCACCGCCCCCAGGGCCGCTGGGGCGGCCGGCAGGCGGGCGGCCACCGGGACCGGAAGGACCCGAGCCCTCGGGCCGGGACGTACTTGGTGCGCTTGGCGTGCTAATTTCGTCAGCCATAATTTTCCTATTCCTTCTTCAGTTAAAAATTTCTTAGGCGCTGGCCGCTTCTGATGCGGGTGCAGGCGCGGCTTCCACGGGAGCTGCAGGCGCTGCCGCCGGTTGGGCGCTGAGCTTCTTGCGCGTGGCGCGGATGGCTTTGATCTTGGCCACTCGCTTCTCCTCTTCATCCATGCGGACGGAGATGAATTTGATCACCGGCTCGGAGACGCGCAGGCGGCGCTCGATCTCACCTACCAGCGAGCCATCTGCGAGGATCGTCAACAGTACATAGTTGCCGTCGTTGAACTTCTTGACCGTGTAGGCAAGCTTGCGGCGGCCGAGCTTCTCGAGCGACTTGATGCTGCCGCCACCATGGGTGATGTTCGCCTCCAGCCCGGCGATCAGCTTGTCGAGATCTTCGTCCAGAATGTCAGGACGAACGATAAACATAATTTCGTACGTGCGTTGCATAGCGGTTCTCCAATTCTTCCTACTCGTCGCCTGGTTCGCGGCGATTGAATTCGTTCATTGCCGGGCCGGCCCCCTTGGCCAGCACCATTTCCACTGCCTGCGCGGTGCGATCCAGAACCTCGTCAAGGATCGTCAACTGCGTCTTGCGCATTGGCGTGAGCACGTAATCTTTCCGCCCCCGCCGCGCTCTCTCTGCTGCCTCATCGCCTGGGGGAGCGACCCCGATGCGAATTCGCAGCCACTCTTCGCTACCCAGAGCGCCGGAGACCGATTTGACTCCGTTATGCCCACCGGAGCTGCCTCGTTCCCGGATGCGCAGCGTGCCGAGGGGAAGAGCGATCTCGTCGTAAATCACGATCAGATCGCGCGTCGCATCGGCATCCAACTCTTTGACCAACGCTTGAACCGAGATGCCGCTCAGGTTCATGTACGTCTCCGGCTTGGCCAAAACCACTTCTCTGCCGGCGATGCGGGTAGTGGCGGTCAGCGCCCGGCAGCGGCGGTTGGCTACGGCAACGCCACCCTGTTCCGCCAGCCGGTCGATGGCCAGAAAACCCGCGTTATGCGGTGTGAACTGGTATTCGATGCCCGGGTTTCCCAAGCCAACCACCAGGGCCGGACCTTTTCGATCCTGGTCTTTCTCCCGGTCGTTTTCCGAACCCGGCACACCTTCATCCGCAGTCAAGCTCAGAAGGTTACTTCTTGGCGCCCTTTTCGGGGGCCGCCTCCGGAGCGTCCGTCTTGCCCTTCTTGGCCACTTCAGGTTCTGCCGGAGTCGCAGCAACAACCGCATCGACCGTCGGTGCAACCTCCTCCTTGATCGCCACCACGTGGGCTATGGTCGCGTTCTCATCGGTAATGAACTTGAGCTTGCCGATGCGAGGCAGATCAGCGACGCGGAGGGAACTATTCAGGCCAAGACCGCTGACGTTCAAATCAATATGGCTGGGAATATCTCCCGGCAGGCACTCGATCTCAACCTCACGCAACACCTGGTCGAGAATGCCGCCTTGCATTTTGACCCCAACCGGAGTTCCTTCCAGCAATATCGGCACTTTCACGCGCATCGCTTTATCCATGGCAATGCGTTTGAGGTCGATGTGCATGAGCTGGCCCTTGATGGGCTCGTACTGCCAATCGACGATCATGGCCTTGGTCTTGGCGGTGCCGACCTCCAGATCGAAGATCGTGTTGTGACCGGAATCCGAATGCAGAATGCGGGTAATCTGCTTGGGGTCGAGTTCCACCGCGATCGCGGGTTCCTTGGCGCCATACAGGACGCCCGGAATCATACCGGCAACGCGTACCCGGCGAGCCGCATTCTTATTGAACTTGCCCTCGCGGGCCTTTGCTGCAACTACTTCCTGCTCAGCCATACTTTTCTCCTGCATTTCCGGTGCCCGGCTACTGCCTGCACCTCTTGGTGACCTGCGCTCGCTAACTAAAACTCTCTAACTAAACAGGGAGCTGACGCTGGTCTCCATGTGAATACTCTCGATCGTGGCTCCCAATAAGCCGGCGACGGAGAGCACCTTGATCTTTCCCTGCCGTTCCAGCTTTTGCGCCTCTTCGCGCAGCGGGATCGAGTCAGTGACAATTACTTCCTGCAACCGCGAGCTGGATATACGCTCGATGGCAGGCCCCGACAATACCGGATGCGAGGCTGCCGCATAGACTTTGACTGCTCCCGCCTCAAGCAGTGCCTGCGCCGTTTTGACCAGGGTGCCCGCAGTGTCGATGATGTCGTCGATGATCAGGCAGGTTCTTCCCTCTACATCGCCGATTACGTTCATCACTTCGGTCACGTTCAGATCCGTGCGCCGCTTGTCCACAATGGCCAGCGGAGCCTGCATCTTGGTCGCAAAAAACCGCGCCCGTTCCACACCACCCGCATCCGGTGAAACCACCGTGAGATTGGGCAGGTTCAACTCCCGGAAGTAGCTCACCATCACCGGACTGGCGAACATGTGATCGACCGGGATGTTAAAGAACCCCTGAATCTGCGCCGCATGCAGATCCATAAACAACGCCCGGTTGGCTCCCGCCGTGGTCAACAGATCTGCCACCAGCTTGGATGAAATCGCCACCCTAGGCCGGTCTTTGCGGTCCTGCCGGGCATAACCGTAATATGGCACGACTACTGTGATTCGCCCGGCTGAAGCGCGCTTCAGCGCGTCAATCATGATCAGCAGTTCCACCAGGTGCTGATCTACCGGAAAACAAGTGGGCTGCACGATAAAAACATCCACGCCACGGACGTTCTCGAGCAACTGAAAGTAGATCTCTCCGTCGGCGAAGCGCTGCAGCTTGCTCTCTCCCAGCTGCACGCCGACATGGGTACAAATATCCTCGGCCAGTTTGCGGTTAGCCGAACCGGCGAAGATCTTGAAGCGCTTGTCTTCGCTCAAACGCCCAGCGCGCTTGCGCTCCGGCTTCACCTTGCCTGGCGCCACTAGCTCCTGGGTCACGCTCCCAACCTCTTGTTGCGGGGTGGGAACTGTCAGTACAGAGGATTCTCCCTTCACACGAACCTCCCAAGCTGGTTTGCTTTGGTTGTTCCGCCTGATTGTCGAGCCACGGAGTGCTTCGCCGTGACAGTAAGTCGCTGCTCTTCAAAAATCTGGCTGGGCGACTAGGAGTCGAACCTAGACAAAGTGCTCCAAAGGCACTTGACCTACCATTAGTCGATCGCCCAACTGGATGCGACGGGCGATTGCGCGCTACGGCCCGTCAGCCACCATCATAGTGCGCCAGTAATCGCCGCGAGGCAACGTTCTGGTGACCAAGCCGGTTACGGCATGCCGCTCCAGCCGCTCGAGAGCCGCCTGTGCCGCTCCGAGGAGTGGGGTAGAGCCCGCAAAGGGCTGACCCGGACCCGGAAAGGCCTGCATGGATAGACGCTCCCTCCGAGCTGGAGCCACCCGCAAGTATGCGCTTGATTTCACCGAGAAAGGGATACTGAGGAAAGACGACCTGTTCGAAGTCGTTTTCGATCCCGGTTCGGACAAGCGCGAGAAGCGGATCCTCGGCCCGGTCTTCTCTCGCGGTAACTACTTCGGAGAAGACACCGGAGGAGTGCGGCTCGCCAAATGCAACAGCGATCGACCGACTCAACTCTCCGATTGTAGCTGACGGGGGGATCGTGGTCAACGAATGCCGGTCATCCCAATCCCGGAAGGCCTGGGGGGTGGAAACCCCGGTGTCCGGCAATGCAATCACGCACGGCCAGGAGGCGATATCCGGAAGAGGATAGACCTCCTCCCCGCGTCCCACCCCGACGACCGCGCCTCCCAGCAGAAAGAGCGGTACGTCCGAGCCGATCTCTGTCGCCAGCAGCAGGCGGTCTGCAGGCGGTAACCGGCGACCGAGTTCGTGCTCCAGGCCAAGGAGCGCGGCCACGGCATTGGCCGAGCCGGCGCCCAGGCCCCCTTGTATTGGCAGTTGCTTGTCGATGTGGATGTGGACTTCGGCCTGGAAATGAAGCATTTCGAGGCAGCGCTCGACCATCCGCCATGCGGTATTGCGGCATCGGTGGGCACGCGCGGATGAGTGCTACTGAGCGTGATGTGGGTCGCCGGGGCGACGCGCGCCTCCACGGTCACCCACTCGTGGAGAGCCAGGGTTTGGTACACCGTGGTGAGTTGGTGGAACCCATCCGGACGCAGGGGGCCGATGGCCAGGCCCAAATTGATCTTGGTATGGGAGCGAACGCTGGTGGGCATCGTTTGTGATTTTAGTCTGCAAGGGTCGGGGGGAATATTTCACTCGGGATTATCGAAAGCCCGATTTGCGGATTCTGCAAATGCGATCGTTGAGCTACGCCCCGTCATTTTCCGGCCACGTACGCGCCACGGCGCGCCAGGACAGGTGGTGCGCACATGGGCCGGATTGAGCTCTCAGTCCAGTTGCTACGCAGACACTTCAGCGCGTACTTGACTTGCGTCTTTACGTCTTATGTCCCGAACCCTCCTTGGCACGGTACTTTAAAGTGGCTCTTAAACTATTCGCCTATTGCCAATCGTGGGTTCGGAAGACGACACTCTTTCTCGATGCAGCCCTTCCCCGAGAAGATTCTAGAGATCGGCATGAGCGCGGCCGGTGTAGTTGGGCTGCTGATCCTGATCGCTCCCACCTTCGGCTTAAAACCGAAGGCTACGGTCGATGGTTGGCGCTTCCCCGTGAAACCAACCTGTCTTCTCCTTTACTACCTGGCCTTGAGCGGTGGCATCGGCGCGGTGGCTTACGGCGCAGCCCGGCTGCTGGCCTCGGGCACCCCCAACTGGATCGGCTGGGCCTGCTTCGGCATCGGTTTCTTCGTGGTTCCCGTGGTACTCGCCGACTGGCCGGAACCGCTGATCCTGGACGGGCAGGGCCTGCTCGAGAGCGGCTTTGCCTCCACTCGCATCCACTGGCAGGAACTCATGCATGTGCGGCAGTACCGCATCCGCTGCGACCGCGGGGTCGTGATCCATGGGGCAGGTGGCAAGGAACTGGTGGTCGCCGATATCGCGTATGACTCAAGGGCTGTGCTTGACTGCCTGCTGCGATGGCGCCCGGTTCCGTTTTATTCGCTGCAAGATGAAATACGCCCGATCTCCATTCTTAGCGACCATTATTCCCAGTAGAGAGTTGACCCTGCTCCACCCATTCTCCAGGCGATGAATCCAGTATTGCTCCTGATGCGTAACCCCGCCAAGCAGGGCTGGAGAGAGTTCACGTACTCCTGCGCGGTGAGAAGATAGTAGAGAACACTTGCGCGACAGACCGGCCTGGCTCCGGAACAAGGAAACCAAATTATGCAGTCGACGAGTTCCGTGGAAGCGGCACGATGCTGAGAACCATTTCGACCCATGTATTTCTCCGCCAGCGGCTACATCCAGGTTTGCTGGATGCCCTGGCCAAGGGAGGCGCCCAGGCCATCGAGATTTTTGCCGCGCGCCAGCATTTCGACTACACCAGCAAGCCCCAGGTAAAGGAAACTGCGCTGTGGTTCGCAGCCAACCCCGTGGAACCCTTCTCCATGCACATGCCGCTCTTCGGGGACACCGAGATGGGGCGCAGCGGCGCCCCTGCGATCAACGTAGTGCACCCGGAAAAGTCTCGACGGATCGACGGCATGGACGAGATCAAGCGAGCTCTTGAGGCTGCTGAAGATTTGCCCCTGCGCTACCTGGTGCTGCACCTGGGGGAACGCGAGGATAGCTGGAGTCCGCGGACACTCGAGCATGCCATGACAGCCATCGAGCACCTGCAGGCCTTTTCCCGGCCTTTGGGGGTGAAGCTACTGCTGGAAAACCTCACGAACGAGGTGACCGAGGCGCCCCACCTGGTGGAGATCCTGCGCATCGGCCACTTCAAAGACGTGGGGATATGTCTGGACACGGGGCACGCACACATTGGAGGCGGCGTTGCCGCGGCCATCGCCGAATTGAAGCCGCTTATCCGAACCTCACATATCCATGACAACCATGGGCAGAAGGACGAGCATCTCTGGCCCGGGGACGGAAGTATTGCATGGAAGGAAACGATGCAGGAACTGCGCACAGCTCCTGAGCTGTCCGCCGCTGTGCTGGAGATCAATTACCAACCCGAGGAGTCGCCGGAGCACGTAGCCAGCCGGGCTGCGGAAACCTTCAAGATGCTCGAGTTGTAAAGGCTGTTTCGCAATTACTGTGGCATAAGAGAGATCGCGAGGTGTGGTTTTCCTTGGAAGAAAACCACGAAGAGGCCTATACCTCGGTTTACACCAATTGCGAAACAGCCAAGGCGCGACAAGTTCCCCGAGACGAGAAATGGCAGAAGAACCTAAAGCCGAACAATTGCCCGTGGCCGCCCCATTGGCCACGATCGCGACCCTGAACCAACATGAAGGGCAAGCAGTTACACTGCGCGGATGGCTCTACAACCTGCGCGCCAGCGGAAAGCTACTTTTCCCCATTTTTCGCGACGGCACCGGCACCGTGCAAGGTATTGTGCCCAAAGCCGCAGTGCCGCCGGAGGTCTTTGAGCGGGTGCGGGACCTGACCCACGAATCGAGCGTCATCGTGACCGGCAGGGTGAGAGCGGATGCGCGTGCGCCAGGCGGCTATGAACTGGACGTAGACAACGTGGAAGTGCTGCAGCGCGTAAGCGAAGACGAACCCTTCCCCATCACGCTCAAGGAGCATGGGGTTGAGTTCCTGATGGAGCACCGGCATCTGTGGATTCGCACTCCGCGGCAGTCGGCGATCTTGCGTATTCGCGCGGAAATCATCAAGGCAGCGCGCGATTATCTCGACGACCACGGCTTTGTCCTGACCGATCCGCCGATTCTCACTCCGGCTGCCTGCGAAGGCACCAGCACGCTGTTTCCCGTGGAGTACTTCGGCGATGAAGCGTATCTCACCCAGAGCGGCCAACTCTATATCGAAAGTACAGCTATGGCGTTGGGCAAGGTCTACTCCTTCGGACCAACCTTCCGCGCCGAGAAGTCAAAAACCCGCCGCCATCTGACAGAGTTCTGGATGGTCGAGCCGGAAATGGCCTTCGCCACTCTGGACGACCTGATGGTGCTGGCGGAGGAGTTTCTCAGCTTCCTGGTCGAGCGGGTGCTGACCCGGCGGGCCCTGGACTTGAAGGTGCTGGGACGCGATATCGCCAAGCTCGAGTCGGTACGGCCGCCCTTTCCGCGGATCAGCTACGACCAGGCTGTGAGCATGCTGGACGATGCCTTTGCTCGTGGATTGATCGAGTCGAAGTTTGTCTACGGAAATGATTTTGGATCGCCCGATGAGACTTACCTTTCCTCGCAGTTTGATCGGCCGGTGATGGTGCACCGTTACCCGGCTGCGGTTAAGGCGTTCTACATGGAGCCTGACCCGCAGAACCAAAGTCTTGCGCTATGCGTCGACGTGCTTGCGCCGGAGGGCTACGGTGAAGTGATCGGCGGTTCGCAGCGTGTCTCCTCCTACGAACTGCTGAAGAAGCGGATCGAGGAACACCAGTTGCCGCTCGAAGCTTTTTCCTGGTATCTGGATTTGCGCCGCTACGGATCGGTTCCCCACGCCGGCTTCGGCATGGGCATCGAGCGCGTGGTGGCTTGGATCTGCAGCCTGGAGCATGTGCGCGAGACCATTCCTTTCGCGCGCACTCTCAACCGGATCTATCCCTGAAATATGGCGAGCGAGCGCAATCCGGTTACGACCAGCCGGCCGCGCAGCGCCGGTCCTTTGCACGGCGGAGTGCAGTCCCTTCCCCCGCGTCACATCCGCATCCTTGGAGTCCCCCTCGATCTTGGCCAATCACGCCGCGGGGTTGATATGGGGCCTTCGGCCGTCCGGGTGGCTGGACTCGAAGCGAGGCTCGAGGCTCTGGGCCACGTGGTCACCGACGGGGGAAATGTGCCCGTAGCGATTGCAGAAACCCGCGCCGCCGGCGAACCGAATGCAAAATACATCAAGGAGATCAGCGAAACCTGCGAACGCGTGGCGGGCATCGTGCTGCAGACGCTGGAGGAAGGCATCACTCCCCTGCTTCTCGGAGGCGATCATTCCGTTGCCGCGGGTTCGGTCTCGGGATTGGCTGAGTTTTACCGCCGCCGGAACCAGAAGGTTGGCTTGATTTGGATCGATGCCCACTCAGACATCAATACTCCTGAGACTTCACCCAGCGGCAACGTGCACGGCATGCCGTTGGCTGCTCTGCTCGGACTGGGACCGGAGCCGCTGTCGAGCATCTTCGACTGGCAGCCGAAGATTGACCCGCAGAACACGGTGCTGATCGGCGTGCGCGACATCGACGCCACGGAGAAGGAAAACATACGGCGCGCGGGTATCTCCGAGGTCTACACCATGCGCGATATCGATGAGCGGGGCATGCGCACGGTGATGGAAGAAGCCTTGCGCGCAGCCGGCCGGGGCACGGCGGGATACCATGTCTCACTGGATATGGACTGGATCGACCCCGAAGATGCTCCTGGCGTGGGTACGCCCGTGCGCGGTGGGGCCACCTATCGCGAAGCGCACCTGGCGATGGAGATCCTGGCCGATCATGGACGATTGCTGAGCTTTGAGGTGGTCGAGGTGAACCCGGTCATTGACGAGCACAATCGAACCGCCGAGCTGGCGGTAGAGTTGATATGTTCCGCCTTCGGGAAAAAGATCCTCTAATCAGAATCCGGCAGTTACAACCTCCCTGCGACGGCAAGCGTCTAGGTACGCATGGAATTAGAACTGCGCAGGTTGATCGGTCTCCAGGTAATCGTGACGGGACCCAGCTTTATCGACAACGAGAAGCTGGAGAGCGTAAAGCTACTGGCAGTGGAAGACGCCGGCATCTGGATCGAAAGCCAGGAAGCGGTCGACAGGCTCGTGGGCAAGCTACAAAAGAAGGCCTCCGCGTCGAGCCTTGCCATCTTCATTCCCTATGGGCAGATTGTCACCATCCTCGCCGGCATTGAATCGACCGGCACTAAAGTGCCCTTGGATTCATAAGCAGATAGGCTGGATTAAGAAGACCTGTTGGGGGATAGATTTCCTGGTGGGTATATCGAAATCCGAGGTTCCTGAGCAAACGCTCTGACGCTGCATTTTCCGGGTGGTGCCCCGCGAAGAGACCTTTGACGGCGAGATCTTCAAAGGCGATAGCGATCACAGCCCGGGCCGCTTCCTGGGCAAGGCCCTGCCCCCAGTACTGGGGCCGAAAGTGAAATCCCAGTTCCAGAAGCTGCTCATCCTCTCTTCCGTAAGGCCGCAACCCCGCACATCCGGCGAGCTCTCTATCCTGGAGCAGAAACACTGGCCAGTATTGAATCTTGTCGACGAGCTGCATTTCGATCTCGCGAGCGAGGCGTGCACGAACCTGTTCCTCTGCGAAAGGACCACCGATCATCATGGAGACCCTGGGGTCACCCCAGAGCGTCATGGCTAAAGCGAAATCATCCTCGTGCCAGTGGCTGAAACCGAGACGATCCGTGGTTAAGAAGTACGGGCGAGTCACTGCATCCCTCGAGTGCTTTCAGCAATTTGTTTGAAACGCTCGACGATGGGGCGCGCATCTCCTGCGAGCCACGCCAGCTCGACGTTGCTGACCGCCTTTGCGCCGCGGAGGGGAAGGCAAACGACCTCGGGCGAGGCGATGCGGCGAACACACGCGGGAGCGATCGAAACCCCGAGCCCGGCGCCGATCAAGCGCAGGATGCTAAGCCAGTGCGAAGCCTCCTGAACAATTTGCGGACGAAAGCCGTGCTCCTCACAGAGCGTCAACGGCTTCTCATAGGCCCGGGCACCCGCGCTTCGAGGATAGTAGATGAAGGGTTCACCACGCAGCACCGCGGGAGAGATGCTCTTTTGCCTGGCACAGGAGTGGGTTGCCGGCAGCACGGCGACGAAGGGTTCGGACAGTATGGTGGTCACGTGTACGCCTTCCACCGGGTCCCCGTCGCGCAGAATCCCCGCATCCAGCGTGCCATTCTCCAGGCCCTCCATCACCAGCGAAGTGAATGACTCGTGCAGGTGCAGCCGTACCCTCGGGTAAGCCTCACGGTAGGAGCGGAAGATGCCCGGCAAGGCCGAGAGCATGGCGGATCCAATAAACCCAATATGAAGAGAGCCGACGTCTCCGCGGCCGATGCTGCGGGTCTCGTCAATGTCGTGCTGCACATTCCGCAGCGTCCTCTGTGCGCGCTGCAGTAACGCCTCGCCGGCGCTGGTAAGACTGACGGAGCGGGAGGTGCGGATGAAGAGTGGATAGCCCAGCAGTTCCTCGAGTTTTCGAATCTGCTGCGAGAGAGGTGGTTGGGCCACATGCAGCCGCACCGCCGCTCGGCCAAAGTGCCGCTCTTCCGCAACAGCAACGAAGTAACGTAAGTGCCGCAGTTCTATATCGCGATCCATATGCTGGAGATCTTAATCCAGAGAAACAAGATATTGGACGTAATCGATCTAAATAGGCAGACTGCTGACTAAGGAGCAAAGGCGATGGCGATACGCGGAGAAGAGATGCAGACTTCGGGCGGGGAGCGAGCGGCCGGATTGCCGGAAATTGAGATTCGATCGCTCAAAACAGGAGAGGACACTACCGCGTTCAGAACCCTGAATGAAGAGTGGATCACCCGCTATTTCACGTTGGAGAAGATGGACCGGGAAACGCTGGGCGACCCTGAGAACAAGATTCTTCGCAAAGGCGGACAGATCTTCCTGGCTTATCTTGGCCATCAGGCTGTCGGGTGCGTCGCATTGATTCCGCTGGGCCAGGGTGTCTATGAGCTATCGAAGATGGCGGTGTCGCCAGAGCTACGTGGCTTAGGGATTGGCCGCAGGTTGCTGCAGCATACGATCTCGCAGGCGAAGCTGATTGGGGCCAAGTCTTTGTTCCTGGGTAGCAACGCAAAGCTAACGAACGCAGTGCATCTCTATGAGTCAGTCGGGTTTCGCCATGTACCACCCGAGAAGATCCCGCCCATGCCCTATACGCGAGCGAATGTTTTTATGGAGATGCCCCTCTGACGAGAGATGCGGGGGATATACCTGGGCGCGAATATCTGCAGATGGTGGATGCGAGCAGCGTCAGATCGGGGACAATAGAGATGACCTATGCGAAAACCCTTATTTGCACTGGCCGTCTCAGCCTTTGGCATCGGCACCTCGGAATTCATCATTATGGGGCTGCTGCCGGATCTTGCCCACAGTTTCCGGGTCAGCATCCCCAAGACTGGGATTCTCGTTTCCGGCTATGCGCTCAGCGTCACCCTGGGCTCGCCCCTGGTGGCGCTAGCCCTGTCGCGGATGGACCGCAAACGGGCGCTGTTGATCCTGATGGGGATGTTTCTCGCCGGCAACGCCCTGTGCGCCTTGGCGCCCACCTTCCTGCTTCTGCTTTGCGCGCGCATTCTCACTGCGCTTTGCCACGGAGCTTTTTTTGGCATCGGCAGCATCGTCGCTTCGCACCTGGTGCCGCGCTCAGAGCGGGCGCAGGCAATTGCGCTTATGTTCAGCGGGCTGACGCTGGCGAATGTGCTGGGGGTTCCTGCGGGAACGGCTTTAGGCCAGGCGTTTGGATGGAGATTTGCGTTCTGGGCGCTGGTTCCGATTGGCCTCGTCGCCGGTGTCGGCCTATTGCGCTTGGTGCCTTCGCAGCCGGCCGAGAAGTTGCACCTCAAGCATGAGTTTCACGCGGTCGTGCGGCCGCAGGTACAACTCGTGCTCGCGCTGAGCACGCTCTCCTCGGTTTCGTTGTTTTGCGTATTCACCTACATCGCCCCGATTCTCGAACAAGTGACCCACCTTTCACCGGGCGCGGTGACCAGGGTGCTTGTGGTCTTCGGCGTGGGTATCACGTTAGGGAACCTACTTGGTGGGAGACTCGCGGACTGGAAGCAGATGCCGGTGTTGATTGGCGGCTTCATACTGTTGATCGGGATTTTCCTGGCCATGCCTTTGCTTGAGCCTACGGTTGGGCCGGCAGTAGTGATGGTCTTCGTGTGGGGCTGCATTCACTTCGCGGCCGGGGCTCCGTTGCAGGCGCGGATTGTCGACCAGGCACGAGGGGCTCCGAATTTGGCATCGACCTTGAACCAGGGTGCCTTCAACCTGGGAAATGCCCTGGGGGCGAGCCTTGGCGGCATCATGCTGACTGAGGGTATCGGCTACCGGTATCTTTCTCTAGGGAGCGCGGCGGTGGCTAGCGTGGCGCTGCTGGTGGCGCTCATCGCGCTGCGCGTGGAGCGTAGTGAGAATGACTCCGCGGAGAAACGGGAGATGGCGTCGGTTTGAGACCGGCGTACGTCGGGAGCTCTGCTTCTCATTCCCTCACCATGGGTGCCCACATCTCGCGAAAAACGAGCGAGATGTGGTGCACCCGTCCTTCGTTAGTGAACGATCGGCGAGAGCGTTTGAAGGGCTTCGCCCTCATTTTCGGCCCATGTACGCTGGTGCGAACATGGGGCACCCGTCCAGAACCATAGACTTTGGTGAGGAGACTAAAGCCAACCCGTATCTGGCAGAGGCCGCACCAGAAGATGCAACTTAGGTTGTCTAACCGGACCTATCGAAGACCCATAGAATCAGAACGGCATGAAGAAGAAACTTCGCGTAGGCATACTTTTTGGTGGACGGAGCGGCGAGCATGAAGTCTCGCTGCTGTCGGCCGCATCGGTTCTCAAGGCTATCGACCGGACCCGCTATGAGGTGGTACCGATCGGCATCACCAAGCATGGCCGTTGGCTTGTATCCGGGGATGCTGAGCGTCTTTTGGCGGGTGACTTTCCTGATACGGGGACGCTGCGCGCGGGCGATCCGCAACACACCGCACCCGCCGCTTTGCTGGCTAAAGGGGAAGGCGTGATTGTACCGCCGGTGCCGGCCGCGGGTGGTGGCCGGGGCGGCTCGCTGGTGCCCTTCGAAAGAGAGGCCTCTTCGATCTCCCCAGCCCACGACGTATTGCAGTTAGACGCGGTGTTTCCGGTGCTGCACGGGACATTCGGCGAAGACGGCACGATGCAGGGACTCTTCGAGCTCGCTGGGCTAGCGTACGTCGGCTCCGGAGTTTTGGGATCGGCAACCGGCATGGATAAAGAAGTGATGAAGCGCCTCTTCCTTGCCGCGGGATTGCCCATCACCAAGCACGTTACGTTTCTGCGCCGGGAGTGGGAGAAAAGCCCGAAAAAGATCATTGCCAGGCTGGAGGCAGAGCTCAAGTATCCGCTGTTCGTTAAGCCCGCCAACCTGGGTTCATCGGTCGGTATCAGCAAGGCGCACGATCGCAAGGAGCTTGGCCCAGCCATCGATTTGGCAGCCAGCTTCGATCGCAAGATCGTAATCGAACAGGCGGTCGGTGGCCGCGGCAACCGAACCAAGATGGGCAAGGCACGCGAACTCGAGGTCGCGGTGCTGGGCAACGATGAGCCCATTGCTTCCGTGGTGGGCGAGATCGTCCCGGGCAAGGAATTCTATGACTATGAGGCCAAGTATCTCAGCGAAGGCTCACAGGCCATCATTCCCGCCAAGCTGGCGAAACAGCAGAGCAAACAAGTGCAGGCCATGGCGCTCGACGCCTTCCGCGCCTGTGACTGCGCGGGTTTGGCGCGAGTGGATTTTCTCCTCGAGGCGGGCGATTCCGGACGGCTCTATCTTAACGAGATCAACACCATGCCGGGCTTTACCTCGATCAGTATGTATCCCAAGCTGTGGGAGGCTTCCGGTGTGAAGTATCGTGATCTGATTTCGCGGTTGATTGAACTGGCGCTGGAACGCAAGATGGAACAGGAAAAGATCTCCTACTCCCGGTAGGGAACTGAACCGGCACCTCGCCGACAAGGATGCGATCAGAGTAAACTTTGCGGGAGAGGCGAGGAGAGCTCCAACGCCATGACTTTACTCGATGCACCAACCTACGATCCTGCTAAGGCGCGCGCGCGCAGGAATATTCTGATCGCGAGCCTCATCACCCTGCTCGTGCTCGCGGGCTTTCTCTGGTATTTCTGGAACTGGCCGCAGGAGCATCGCGTAAATCAATTCTTTGCCGCTGTCCAAGCAAAGGACATGCCGAAGGCCTTCGCCATCTGGAACCACGATCCGGACTGGCAGCAGCACCTGCAACAATATACGCAATACCCCTATGGCCGTTTTGTAGTGGATTGGGGACACTCCAGCGACTGGGGCGACATCAAGACGCACAAGATTGTGATGTCTAAGACGGTAGGCTCGGGCGTCGTAGTCGGGGTCCTAATCAACGGGCAAAAGACGCCCGTCTTCCTTTGGGTCGAGCGCAAGTCGAAGACGATTGGCTTCTCTCCAGTCCAGCTTTCGACAGACTAGTTAGCGGCCAGCAGCTTTTCAATGCTCGCGGGGTCTTCCGCCTGGGCGCACTTCTGGCTTCGGTCAATCTGTCGTAGCAGCCCGCTGAGCACCTTGCCTGGACCGACCTCAACGAAGCTGGTGACTCCGTGGGCGATCAGCAGCTGCATGGATTCCGTCCAACGGACAGCGCCCGTGACCTGGCGCACGAGTGCATCGCGCAGGGCTCCCGGCTCGGTCACTAGCGCGGCATCCACATTGACCACCACTGGAACCCTTGCGGGCAGGAATGGAAGGCCTTCCAGTACCGGGGCGAGCAGATCCTGGGCAGGCTGCATGAGGCTGCAGTGGAAGGGTGCGGAGACCTGCAGCAGCACGGCACGGCGGGCTCCACGTTCCTTGGCCAGCACGATGGCGCGCTCGACTGCCGCGGTGGCTCCGGAGATGACAGTCTGTTCGGGAGAGTTCAAGTTGGCCGGCTCGACCGCCGCTCCAACCTCACGCGAGGCATCCTGGCATACGGCAATTACGGTTACCGCCGGCATACCGAGAATGGCTGCCATGGCGCCCTGACCCGGGGGCACGGCCTCCTGCATCAATTGCCCGCGGCGGCGCACAGTGCGGGCGGCGGCGGCGAACTCGATCGTCCCGGCGGCGACGTTGGCCGAGTATTCTCCCAGCGAATGTCCGGCAAAGTAATCAGCGGTTGCTCCGGCCTCTCCCAGAACTCGTAGGGCGGCTACAGATACGGTGAAGATCGCAGGCTGAGTAAACGCGGTCAGGCGGAGTTGCTCTTCGGGTCCGTTGAAGCAGAGCTCAGCCAGGTCGAAGCCAAGCGCATCACTCGCTTCCTCGAAGGTCCGGCGCGCGATAGGGAAAGGCGTCGGCAAGGGCGCGGCCCATGCCGACGCTTTGTGAACCTTGACCAGGGAATAGGAAGGCTGTCTTGCTCATTCGTACACTGTCTAGTTGAGTGGCTGGATGGGCAGACCTAAATCCGGCTCGGGTTCGTCATCCGGCGGCTGGCGACGGGCAAATTCCTGCTCCAACCGCTGGTTGATACCGGCTAGCGCGAACTCCGCCGTCACGCGGATACCGTTAAAGATGGCGCGGTCATTGGAGGAGCCGTGATTCACGATGCAAACCCCGCGCAGGCCTAGCAGCGGCGCCCCACCGTACTCGGAATAATCCAGGCGCTTCTTGAAGTCATTGAAAGCTGTACGCGAAAGTAGAGCACCCACTTGCGCGGTGACGGTGGAGTTGAGCGACTGACGCAAGAGGTCCCGTACCAACCGAGCCAGACCTTCTGACGTCTTGAGTGCGACATTGCCGACAAAACCATCGCATACCACAACGTCCGCATTGCCGTTGTAGATGTCCCGCCCCTCAACGTTGCCGATGAAATTGATGGATAGCTGCTTGAGCAGGGGAGAAGCCTCACGGGTGAGATCGTTGCCCTTGCCTTCCTCTTCGCCGATGGAGAGCAGGCCGACGCGGGGACGCGGAATCTTGAGCACGCTGCGGGCATACATTTCGCCCATCACGGCAAACTGCTCCAGATTATGCGGCTTGCAGTCGACGTTGGCGCCCACATCGAGCAGCACGCAGGGTGACCCGGTCGACGTCGGCAACATGGTGGCAAGCGAAGGACGATCCACTCCGGGCAATGCCCCAAGCACCATCTTGGCCAAGGCCATGGCTGCCCCTGTATTGCCTGCCGTGAGGAACCCGGCCACCTTGTTTTCTTTGACCAGGCGAAGGCCGACACGCATACTGCTACCCGGTTTCTTGCGGATCGCAGTGGCCGCCTTTTCATTCATGGTGATCCATTCCTCTGCAGGAACGATCACGATCGGCAGCTCACGGCCGCGAGTAGCCTCTTGGAGCGCCGCATGCAGACGAGCCTCCGGCCCAACTAAGTGCACGCGGATGGGGAGCTGACGACAGGCTAGGATTGCGCCCTTGATCTCGGGATCAGGAGCCTTGTCCGAGCCCATAGCATCGAGCGCTATATCTGTTAGCGTGGGCACAGGTCCGGCTAGGCTTCCTTGGCTTCGAGAACTTCGCGGCCTTTGTAGATGCCGCATTTGGGACAAGCCCTATGAGGTAGTTTGCGCTCGTGGCAGTTGGGACATTCCGAGACGGTGATGGGGGTGAGCGCGTCGTGCGAGCGGCGCTTGGAGGTGCGGGCCTTGGAGTGGCGCCGCTTTGGATTAGGCATTGCAGATTCCTTTCAGGCGTTCTCCCAGATTGCCGGTCCGGCATTTGCCGGGCATGCCCCGAAACGGCTGCAGCCTGGGATCGCTTTTCAACTTTACGTTTTCATCCTGCTGCGGAGATCGGCCAGCGCTGCCCACCGCGCATCGCCCTGGCTTGCTTCGCAAGCACAGAGCTCGGTATTCCGATTCCGTCCACAGCGCGGGCAAAGTCCCTTACAGTCCTGCTGGCAGAGCGCTCTCGCGGGCAGGGAGAGCAACACCTGCTCGCGCAATACGTCCTCAACCGCAAGACGGCCTCCTTCATAGTACCCGATTTCGGTATCGGAGGTCGAGATAGCGTGTTCCGCGGCGTCTGCGTCGGCACCGGTGGGGCGGAAAATGAGGTCGAAGTGTTCATCGAGGTGATGGGCCACCGGATCGAGGCAACGGGCGCACGGCATTTCGAAGTTGCCCTGGTAGGCCGCCCGCAAACGGATGTCATGGATCAGATTGTGGGCCCCGCGATGCTCAGTGAGCAGGTCGGCGCGGCCGCTCACCGGCATGCCGTCCAATTGCCGGATCCCGGAGCCGTAGTCGATGGCGCCGGGAGGAACGGTTTCGCTGAATTCAAGCGGCTCCCGTTCCAGATCGAGCACGGTAATCAATATGGCCATGGCGTTCTCACAGTGACTGGGTGATGGCAAGGGAGTTTAGATGCGCCGGCCGCATCCCCTCGGCTCAAAACCGATAATATACGCCGATATTTGGCTGCAAGGTGGTTCGCAGGGTGTGGGTATCGATCGAGACCTGATGGAAGTCAGGAGTTTTGTATTTCAAGCCCCGCAGCCCCCCGTTGACCCCGAAGCGCGAAAACAAAGGCATCTTGAGGCCGAAGGAATAAGTGAACTCCGGCAGCAGCTGAGACGGAAGGGAGTTCGGTACGGTCTGATTCAAGTTGGTAAGCGTCCCGGATATGGGGGAGAAGACAATAATGCCGCCGCCTACGGTCAGGTATGGCTGAACCCCGTAGATAACCGGCGATTGAAGCAGATAGGAGAAGCTAAAGTCGGTTACGTTACTCTCTACCTTGACTACGCCCTTGTTGTACGCCTCGTAAAATTTGGTGTAGCTGAGATCCGCTTCATATCCAAGCCAGGGCCGCCACGGTTGGCGAAAGCTAACCAGGACGCCTCCGGATTCGGTCGTATCCTCGCGAATGGAGTTGCCGTTGGAAGCATTGGTCACCTGATATAACCCGGCCGCACCAACATCGAATCTCTCTTTGGCTTCGGGAGCCGCAGGGACCGCTTGCGTGTCCTGGGCAAGGCAGGGGATAGCCCACGGGAGCATACCCACTGCAATCAGAAGTGCGCCTAGGAAGGAAGGAAACTGCCGGGTCCATGTAGATCTGGGAGCCAAGCGAGGGAAGGTCAACGACTTTTTCAAACGGACACTCTGCATGTTAAGTCTTATCCCACTATATATCGTTCCATCGGCTCAGTTTGCCGGGAGCAGCCGCCGCCAATCGTCTAGCGCAAAGAGTCGAATGCCGGCGACTCCTGTGGCGCCTGCAGTAAGGCAATCCTGAGCGTTGACGCTGGTTACGCCGCCCAAGGCAAAGACGGGGATACCTTCAGCTGCGGCACAGGCCTGCCATAGTGCTTCCAGGCCTTGGGGAGCGGCTTCCGGGGCCGCAAGCTTTTCGAAGACCGGCGAGAAGAGGATCATGTCCACTTGTTCTTTCCGGGCCACATGGATATCGTGCAGACCGTGGCAGGGCACGCTGACGATAGCGTCACGGCCGGCAGCTCGGAAGATCTGCCGCACGCTGCGGGCCGCTCCGGGCGCAGGTGTACCGGCAAGATGCACTCCGTCAGCGCCGGCGGCCACGGCCAGCGTTGCCGATTCTGCCGCGGAGAGATTCACCAGCAGCTTCGAGCGGCTGCGGTCGATCTCCTCTGCCATCTCCCGAGTGAGGGACTGGAGGTCGGATGAACTGAGATCCTTCTCCCGCAGTTGGATGAACTGTACGCCCCCTGCTGTCCAGTCCTGCAGCTGATCGAGAAGGCGGTGGCGAAGTGATGCCTCGGATTGAGTCGCCGCTGAGAAGCGTTTTCGGTCCGTTATGGCACAGAGTTGCATGGAGTGGAGTCTAATCTGCATTTCTCAAAAGGACCCCGAGTATGCTAGACAGAAGTCATCCTATTTGCTTTCAGGGTTTTCATTGAACTCACCGAAATGGGAAATTAATATCCTCGATTCGTTCTTCCGGTAACCTTCCAACAAGGCATGATTACTTACGACCTACTCATCATTGGTTCCGGCCCGGCAGGTCAGCGCGCCGCCATCTACGCCAATAAGCTGGGCAAGAAGGCCGCAGTGGTGGAGCGAATGCGGACCATCGGTGGGGTCTCTGTAAATACCGGCACCATCCCTAGCAAGACGATGCGTGAGGCCGTGCTGCATCTCTCCGGCTATAACTACCGCTCGATTTACGGGATGAATTACAAGGTCAAGGAAAAGATCACGATGGCGGATCTCGCCTTCCGCGTGCAGCACGTGATCAAGACCGAGATCGATGTAACCGAGGCTCAGCTTTCGCGCAACGGGATCGATGTGCTCCCCGGAATAGCCAGCTTTGAAGACGCCACCCACGTGAAGGTGACCAATGAGGGAGGCACACAGACGTATGCGGCGAAAAACATCATCATCGCCACCGGCACCAAGCCAGCAGACTCCCCGAGAGTTCCTATCAATGGGCGCTCGATCGTCAACAGCGATCAGATTCTCGACCTGCCTAACCTGCCCAAATCGCTCATCGTAGTGGGCGGCGGGGTCATCGGCGTGGAGTACACCTGCATGTTTGCGGCGCTCGGCGTGCGCGTTACCCTGATCGAAAAGCGGCCCAAGCTGCTGGAATTCGCGGACCAGGAAATCGTGGAGGCGCTCAGCTATCACTTGCGCGACAGCCGGGTGACCATGCGCCTGCACGAGGAAGTGGAAAGCGTGGAAGAGCTGCCCGATTGCAGTGTGGTTGCGAACCTGGAAAGCAAGAAGAGAATTTCCGGCGGCGCATTGCTGTATGCGGTCGGCCGGTCGGGCAATGTCGACCAACTCAATTTGGCGTCGGTCGGCATCGAACCGGATTCTCGCGGCCGCATCCCGGTCGACAAGGACTTCCGCACCAAGGTGCCGAATATCTTCGCGGTTGGGGATGTAATTGGTTTTCCCAGTCTTGCTTCGGTGTCGATGGAACAAGGCCGGATCGCCGTGGCGCGCGCCCTCGGTAACGAGAACCTGGTGTCTAATCCCAGCTACTACCCTTATGGCATTTATACGATCCCGGAGATCTCGTTCATCGGCAAGACCGAGGAGCAGCTCACCGACGAAGATGTGCCCTATGAGGTCGGCGTGGCCTACTATCGCGAGATCGCGCGGGGCCAGATCCGCGGCGATACTACGGGACGCCTGAAGATCGTGTTTCATCGTGAAACCCGGCACCTGCTGGGCGTGCACATTATCGGCGAGGGCGCCAGCGAACTGCTGCACATCGGGCAGGCCGTCATGTCGCTCGGCGGTACACTGGACTACTTCATCGATACGGTGTTCAATTACCCCACCCTTGCCGAATGCTATAAGGCTGCCGCGTTCAACGGCATAAACCGGCTGGCCCGGGCGGCGGACTAAAGGAAGAGCTGATGAGCAGGACCATTGGCATTGTCGTGTCCTCGAGGATAGTCGCGGGGCTCATGGAAGACCACAAACTGGTGGGAGAGCTGAGCCGCTATCCGGAGAATCCGGACGACCACGAGGCTCTGCTGGAACACCCCTTCGAAAGTCTTTGCCATTTGATCACCGACCAGGTCATGGCACTGCGCCCTGAGGGGCAGATTGATGCCATCGGTGTCGCCCTTCCCGGGATCATTCGTGAGGGTATCGTGGAGGATTCTCCTAACCTTGCCCAGCTGAAGGGTGGAAAAATCGCCGAAGCGCTGGCTGCCTCATTTCAGTCGAAGGGGATCGTGGCCCCTTTGAAGACGATGAATGATGCCGATGCAGTTGCGGCTGGGCTGGCGGTGACGCAAGGCCGCACGGATCGCCTGGTACGGGTTTGGACCATCGGCAACGGGATCGGATTCGGACGCTATCCCTACACGCCAGGGGTGTGGGAGGGCGGACACATGGTGGTGACGCTCGATCCCAAGGAAACCTACTGCGGATGCGGTGGGCGGGGACACCTGGAAGGAATCATGGGGTACCGCGCGATGCGCCTGCGCTTCCTTGATATGGAGCCCGAAGAAGTTTTTGCCGCAGCCAAAAAGGGCGACGCGCGCTGCATGGAATTCGTGCGCCTGTGGCATCGCGGCCTGGGTGCAGCCACCGCGACCTCGATCCATTTGGGCGGCCCTGGCCGGTTCTACTTCACCGGCATCAACGTGCGTTTTCTCGACCTGAATTTGCTGAAAGAGTATTTGTGGCAAATGGTCAAGATGAGCCCGCTACAGAGCTATGCACTGGAGGTCGTGCCGGAGAATAGCGAGGTCGCGGTAATTGGCGCAGCGGCTTCTGCACTTCTGGCGCCGGTGACTTAGGAATAACTGCGCTGGTAGATCCTTGACAGGCGGTCATGCCATCCCAGGCGATCCGGGTCGAACCAAGCCCAGGCAAAGCCCAACCCCAGCGGTGCGGCCGAAAGCAGCAAGAACACCACCCTCCGGCACATGGCCTGGCGGGTTGGGTTCTCGTCCTCGAAGGTGCACAGCGCAATCTTTGCGTAGCGCATTCCCGGAGTGCCCTCGGCATACTTGAAGAAGAGGTATTCGTATAGGAGGAAGAACCCTCCCAGCACCAAACCGGCGGCGAGCAGCGCCGGCTTGCCTGTGGGCGGATGTGCGGTACAGGCAACAAACACAAGTACAAAGAGAGCAAAGGCGGCTATAACCAGCGCCATGTCGAAGATCCCAGCCATCAGCCGGTCTTCCAAGGGCGCCGCATTGAGCGGGATTTCCTGCCTGGGCGACTGCCCGTCGCCGGAAGGCTCGGAACTCCGATCGGTATCCAGTCGAATGGGGGACCACTCCCCGCCGGCGGCTCCGATCCTTACTGTCTGCGAGATGCTCTCCGGCGCTACTTCGAAAATTTTGAGCTGACTATGTCCTATCGGCTGCGAGCTTTCACGCAGCGGACCTTCCGCGAGCCGGGGGCGGACTTTACGGGCTGCCACCAGTTCCCGAGGAACCTCAATCAAGTTTACCGCCAATGGTTCCACGGCTTCTTCCGGCTCTTCGGCAGGGATAAACGCGGATGAAACGTGGTCAGTATCCACGGCTGCGACAAGCCCCGGCTTTGCGCTAATCAGCTCAGCGTCGAGCGAACCGCACCAGCTCTCGGGAGATGGTTCGGGCAATAACTCAGCAACATCGCCGGCAACGGACTGGGGCGTTGGCGTCTCTGCCTCGGTTCGAGCCTTGGCGGTTAAAACTTCGCTGTATGAAGGAGCATTGGCATACCGCTGAGCCACTTTTGCGGCCAGGCGTGAGGCGCGGGATTCAACTTTGCGCTCCATATGCTCCAGGCCAGGAAGCGGCACTTGCTCCCCCCGGATGTGCTCCTCTTGAATGCGCAATCGGCGCGAGCGCGTTGCAGCAAGGCGCTCGTTCAGTTCCTGCTTCCACGGCGGCACCACTTCTGTGTCCGCTTGGAAAAGGTGCTCTCCGACATTAGGCGAAGAAGGACTCAATTCTGATCTCCTGTTGCATGATCCGTGTTCCGTGGCCTGTAGTACCAATGGAAGAGGCGGGCACACGTGGCAGCGTGTGTATCCGGCTTAGTCGGCAACTCACCCGGAATTTTCTAATGCGCGGCGCCATAAATAGCCGCGTGTCCGGTCCCGGCCAAGCGAGACCATAGGAAGTTTGCTGATCCCATCGGGCGTGAAAGGAAATCCGGGTTTTGCGGAGGCGACAGAGACACGCTTCTTTCTTCATTGGCAAAGACAATGAAGGCGAGACAACGATCCTGCAACGGCCAGAGCGGCGGAATCGTCAAACGTTGTGAGCGCGGGTCATTTGCTATCCTAACCTCGCCCCTGGTAATGAGAATCCGCACCTTTTTGTTTATCACAGCGTTAATGCTGTGTCATCCTCAGCTTTTGCCGCAGACGTTGACCAAGCAGTTTCCCTCGCAAGTTCCCGGGACCGCTGCCACTGGTAGAGCGGAGTCCAACCTTGCGGTCGACAACGAAGGGGCGCAGCCAAGTCCGCAAGCACTCTCAGGGTCCCTCCCCGATGCCCCCGGCTATCCGATTGCTGAAGTTGTTGAGACACCGCCTTCCGGTGTTCCCGTAGTCTTTCGAGCCAACCAGCAGGAGAAGCATGGAGATGTCTTTACCCTGACCGGCGAAGTCAGGATCGAGTACAAGGACTACATTCTCACTGCGGATAAAGTTGCTTTCAATCGACTGACCAGTGACGCCGAGGCCAATGGCCATGTGCGGCTCGAGGGCAAACGGAACAACGAACTCATCCTTGCGGATTACGGCAAGCTCAACTTTGATTTGGAAACCGGCCGTTTCGAAAACGTCACCGGAAGTGTTGGCCGCCAGCCCTCGGCGAGCAAGCGCAAGTTGATATACACCACAGCCAATCCGTTTCTCTTTACCGGCAAAGTGCTCATCAAGGAAGGACCAGAGCGCTACCAGCTGATCGAGGGGACGATGACTTCGTGCCTGCTGCCTGATCCAGACTGGCGGATACATTCCTCCGTGATCCGGGTGAATTACGGGCAGGCACGAGCGAAGAACAGTTACTTCACCCTGCTTGGCGTGCCCATTCTTTACCTGCCCTTCGTCACCCATCCGGTAAGCACCGAGACTCGTGAAAGCGGCATGCTGATACCCACCTTCGGTACTTCCTCTACCAAGGGAACGGTCATCGGCGACTCGATCTACCTGGTGCTCAGTCGCAGCGCAGATGTCACCTTCGGCACGCAATACTTCTCCAAACGTGGATGGTCGCCCAGTGGCGAGTTCCGCTATCGCGGTCGAGGAGAGGATTTTGCCTCTGCGCGCTTCACCGCTCTCTTCGACCGGGGCCTGGCTCCCACTTATATCAACCAGGGCGGGCAGGACATCCTCTTCAATGGCAGGCGGGACTTTGATCTGGATGAGCACAACCGGGCTGTTGCGACCGGCGAGTATCTAAGCTCGTATGTATACCGCGAGGCTTTCGCTGAATCCTTCGCGCTGGCTGTCGCTTCCCAGGTAACGTCTTCGGCATTCATCACCCACAATGAAGATGGACTTTCGGCGAGCATTCACTTCGACCGCTATCAAAACTTCGAAGGGATCACGCAGGTTGGGAACACCTACGACACACCGCAGATCCGGATCCTCCACCTGCCCAGCCTGGATTTGGACACCATTGAGCGTCGGTTCCAGGGCACTCCGTTGCGCTGGAGCGTTGATGGGTCGGCGGCCGGACTTAGCCGCAGTGAGCCAGGCTTTGCGAGCGGCGAGGCGGGGCGTTTCGATCTTTACCCTCACCTTTCGCTACCACTGCATGTGGACGGTTGGACCCTGCGGCCGGAAGTTGGCGCGAGAGAGACCTTCTACACCCAAAGTCAGATTCCTACCGGCAACCTACCGATACAGTCCAGCGCTACGGTCAATCGGTCCGATCTGGAAGCCAGCTTTGAGCTAAGGCCGCCGGCACTGGTGCGGGATTTCAAGGCGCCGGCGCTGGAAAAGCTTTTCGGCAGCGACGTGCGGCACACGATTGAGCCAGAGCTGCAGTATCGCTACGTTGGCGGAGTGAATAACTTCTCCTCCATCCCGCGTTTCGATCCCGTCGACATCGTGAGCGACACGAACGAAGTGGAATACTCGTTGACGCAGAGGCTCTTATTTAAACATCTGCACCCCAAGCCGTGTAACAGCGGCACCCTGCCCCAGCCGATTAACGGGACCATCTATGTGCCGTGGGACTACACCGAATGCGGCGGCGAAACCAGCGAGTGGATCACCTGGAAATTAGCCGCGAAGTACTTCTTCGAGCCCTACTTCGGGGGCGCCGTGTCTCCCTTCCGGCGCAACGTGCTCGAATCGACCCTGGACTTCACAGGTGTGAGTTTTCTGAATGGGCCGCGCAATACCTCGCCTGTGATTTCACGACTCAAGGTCCGCACCAGCGAACATATGGACCTGGAATGGGATGCGGACTACGATTTTAAGAGCAAGCGGTTGGACGCCAGCAATATCTTCGCCGACTACCGTCGCGACAGCGTTTTTGGGAGTGTGGGTTATTCGACACTGCAGACGCTCAATGGCACTTTCACCGCCAACCTTGCCAGTCAGGTAACAAAATACAATCTGCTCCGTCTACTTCTTGGGTACGGAGCCCCAACGAAGCGGGGTCTGAGCATCGCCGCCAACGCCGGCTACGACTTAACCCAGGATGCGCTACAGTATGGCGGGGTCGAGACCTCCTATAACCTTAACTGTTGTGGCCTGGTCGTTGAATACCGCCGCCTGGCTCTCGGCTCGGTAAGAAACGAGAACCTATACAGCTTCAGCTTCACCCTCGCCGGAGTGGGCGCCGCCGGGAATCTGACCCATTCGGAGCGCATTTTCTGATCCCGGTGAGGCCCGTTTCCGTGTCTTTCCCTTGGGGTGGCGCTGGGTACGGGATCGGGAAAACCGGCATTTTTCCTGCGTAATCCGCCGAAAAAGCGGTTTTTCGGTTAAGAAAAAGCGGCTCGCAACCGGCCCAAAGGCGACACGGCCAGCGGAGAAATGCTCTAATGGGCCATGGTATGGAAAGGTGGTTGTCTTGTTTGTACGCCGTACCCTGGTTTGGTGCCTGCTCGTCTCCTTAGCCGCAGGCTGCAAGGCTCAGAGTCCCTCCACCACAACATCGGCTAGCGCTTCTCCTGTTCCCACTTCTCAGCTCAACCGGAGAATAGAAGTACTGGTGCGCTCGCAATTTGAGGTGCCCCCGAATGTCGACATCGCCATCGGCCCAACCAGCAAGAGCGATTTTCCGGGATTTGAAACCCTGCCGATCACTTTTTCCAACAACGGTAAACAGTCGGTCGTGAATTTTCTGCTGTCCAGCGATGGGAACACGGTCGCGCGCCTGGAAAGATTTGACATCAGCCATAACCCGGCGGACCTGATTTCGATCCAAAACCGTCCCTGGCGGGGAACTCCCGACGCCAAGGTCACGATTGTAAACTTCGACGACCTTGAATGCCCGTACTGCGCGCGAATGCACCAACAGCTCTTTCCCGGCATTCAGGACCACTACAAAGGGCTGGTCAAGTTCATCTACAAGGATTTCCCCCTCGTGGAGATCCATCCCTGGGCAATGCACGCTGCGGTTAACGCCGGCTGCCTGGCAGAGCAGAACGGCGAGGCCTACTGGCGGTTTGTCGATTATCTGCACGGGCACGCGGACGAGGTTACCGGTCCGGCGCACGATGCCCAACAAGCCGGAAAGACGCTGGACAAGATAGCGCATGATGAGGGCGAGCGCTCCAAGCTGGATTTGGCAAAACTTGACGCGTGTATCGCCAAGCAAGACGAAACTGTGGTGCGCGCATCCATGAAGCAGGGCGACAGCCTGGGCGTAAACGGCACGCCAACCCTGTTTATCAATGGCGAGCGTATCTCCGGCGTGCTGCCGGAAGCGGAGCTTCGGACCGCTATCGACCGTGCTCTACGAGAGGCCGGCGTGCAACCCCCTCCCCCGGTGGTAGAAACGGCCAAGAAGCCGGTAGCGACTCCGCCCCCACCCAAGTAAAGATCTCGATCGCGAGGATAAGGACCGTTGGAACCAATCGTAGAGCGCGCACTATCGTATAAGCCCGCCACCGCCTGCGCCCTGATGAGCATTGCCCTATTGAGTGGCGGCTTGGTTGCCGGCTGCAAGAAGAGCTATGGGCCGGATGTTGTGGCCACCGTAAACGGACAGCCAATCGAGCGTTCGGAGATGGAGAAAGTTTACCGCGATAACCTGGGCAACAATAAAGAGCAACCTACCAAGGAACAAGCCGATGCCACGCGGTTGGGCATCCTGAGGCAATTGATCGACGACGAAATCCTGCAGCAGGCAGCAAAGAAGATGAATCTGGTGGCCAGCGATGAGGAGGTTGACGCAAAACTCGCGGAAATGAAGGCGCCTTACACCCAGGAAGAGTTTGACAAACGATTGCAGGCCTCCAGCATGTCGTTGGACGATTTGCGTCGCCAGATCCGTCGCGCTCTTACTTCAGAGAAACTGATGAACAAGGAAGTGATCTCGCGCATCAATATCACGGACGCGGATATCTCGAACTTCTACAACGCCAACAAAGCTCAGTTCAACTTCATCGAGCCCAAATACAACATCGCTGATGTCGTTGTGACTTCGCAACCCACGCCGATGCAACAGGGAGCCAATCTTCAGAACAGCAAGGCGAGCAACGATGCCGAGGCGCGCAGAAAGATTGAAATGATTCACAACCGGCTGGAAAGCGGAGAAGACTTCGCCACCGTGGCTAGTAACTACTCGGAAAATACCAATGACGCAAACAATGGCGGTAACATGGGATTCATTCCGGAATCGAGCCTGCGCAGCCAACCCCCGCCAATCTTTGCCGCAATCTCCAGGCTGCAGCCGGGGCAAATCACGGATGTCATTCCAATCGTGCCGCCGGGTGCCAAGTCTCCCATCGGGTACGCGATCTACAAGCTCATCGAGAAGGAGCCAGCCGGCCAGCGTGAGTTAAACGACCCGCGGGTGCAACAGGATATTCGCCAGCAACTGCGCGATAGCCGCTCCCAGCTGCTGCGAGCCGCCTACTACGAAATGATGCGGGATCAGACTAAAGTCGAGAACCACTTGGCGGAACAGATCTTCAAGAACGGCGCTCAGTGAGAAGTTGGCTTAAGGTCTTTCGATCAACCACCAAAGAAGCCTGGATCCGTTAGGGGCCAGTGGCGACTATTAAAACAGACCAAAGACGCCATTCCTTGGTTTTGCTGGATCTCGCAGAATTGATAAGGGGGACCCAGGATTACATCCTGGGATATTCTCAGCCGTCCCCTTCGACAAGCTCAGGGCAGGCTCTGCGGGACTGATCCTAGCTTTCTCGACGTCCGCCGCGCGCCTCCTACACTGATCGCGAGCTGCCCTGGGTAGCTGATTCGCGAGGGCCAACCCTTCCTGTAGCGGCGATGGTTGCAAAACACTAAGCCCCTGGCGCTGGCCAGGGGCTTAGTGAGGGTTCTCGATCGCGGCTACTTGCCGGTGTTGTCCATGGTGATGCCGCCAGGCGTCTGCTGGTTCTTCTTTGCCTCGTTCGCCTTACGGGTTGCCATGGTCTTGTCACGCCACTCATCGAACATGGCCATGTCCGCCTTGTGCCCGGCTTCGTCACCGCAATCCAGGTCGGCCTTGCGTCGGTAGAGCAAGCTCAGATACGACATCGCGTCATCGTATCCGGGACGCAGATTGATCGCCTGCTGCAACTCCTTGATGCCCTCGTCGACGAAGGGAGTGTTCTGTTCGACCAACTTCTGGCAGGCGGCCTTGTCCTTGATCATGTCGCCGTTGTCCTGCATGCCCAGGCCGTTACGGGTCTGGATTGCGTTCCTGTAGGCGACCCGCCAATCGACTACCCCGATGGTGTAGTGTGCGACTGGGTCATTGGGATCGACCTCAATGACCTTTCTCTGCCATGTCTTGGCTTCCTCGGTCTTGCCGGTATTTAAGTAGACCGCGGCGATTCCCTTCAGGGCGTTGAGGTCTTTCGGATCCTTTGCCAAAACTTGCTGGTAAGCATTTACGGCCAGCTGCGCGTTCTTTATATTCTCAGGGGTGTTTGCGTCGGGAACGACCTGCTGAGCATACGCTGTGGCGAGGTACAAAGGAGCGTTTTCCAGCGACGGGTCAAGCCGTTCCGCGTTCTGGAAGTGGTCAATTGCCTCTTCAAACCTGGCATTCTTATAAGCCTGAACACCCTTGATCAATTGATCGCGAGCCTGCAGCTTGCTGCACCCGGTAATCATGGTCAGCAGCGACAGGGTAGCGACCGCCAGCACCGGAATATTTGCGCTTCGCTTCATTCTGGTTCAAATCTCCTTATGATCGCCAGGCTCCGCCTGATCTTATTACGATGCTTGCGCGGGCCTGCAACTCGAGGGGGAAAAAACTCCGCGCTGTGATTGTAATTGGTTTCGGCATACTGGCAAGTCCCGTAGATAAAACAAGGTCCGCGGCTGCCCAGGAGGCAACGCGGACCTTTTCGTACAGAGCGCTTGGATTGATCGTGTGCTTGCTTTCGTGGGGCTCATGCAGCAGGGTCGGGCAACCTTTCCTTCAATGCCTGCATGCTGATGACCAGCATTAGGCTTACCGTGGCCCAACCTGCAACAACACAGCAGTTTTACTGCCCAGCCGCCACTTTTGGTGTGATGAGGCCGATGTGGTCGACTCCCGCCTCATGACCGATATCGAGCACGTCCGCCACGGCCGAGAAGTCCAGTTCCGGATCTCCCTTGACGAACATGACCTTCTCCGCCCTGGTGGCGAAAATGCCTTCCAGCTTATTCAATAGATCTCCGTGAGAAATGTCCAGTTCATTGATTTTGTAACCCGGCACGCCGCCACCTGCCCGATGCGTGATCTGGACCACAATGGTGCGGTCGTTGTCCTGTTCCTTTTGCGGGTTTTTCGGGGGCTGGGGCACCAGCGCATCGAGGCCCTTCGGCGTCACCGGCGTAATGACCATGAAAACGATCAAAAGCACCAGCAAAACGTCGATCATCGGGGTTACGTTGATGCTTGCATTGAGCCCACCACCACCACCTGTATCAAATGCCATTTCGTCCCTCGTTTCACTTGGCTCAGCCCTTCGGCCGGTCTATCTTGCTTAAAGCGACTGATCCGCCAGCTTACTGCCCGGCTGGTGGGGTAGCGGGTGCAGCGGCGTTTTGCTGGTCTTGCCGGCGATCGGTCAACAGACCCACCTGATCGACACCGGCGGTGCGTACATCGTCGATTGCATCCATGACTGTGCCGTACTGCGCCCGGGCGTCCGCACGCATAAAGATTTGCTTCTCCGTCTTGTTTTGTAGCAAATCGGCGACCTTTGCCCCGAGATCTGCCATTGAGACCTGGTTTTGTCCGAGGTAAACCTTGTTATCCCGGGTGACGGCCACAACAACCGAGTCTTCTTTGTCGGCATCCGGCATCGAGGTCGGGTCGGTCACTTTGGCCAGTTCGATATTCACTTTATTCTGCAGCATCGGGGTGATGACCATGAAAACGATAAGCAGCACCAGCATCACGTCCACCATGGGCGTGACGTTGATGTTTGAATTAACTTTGGCGCCTTCGTTTCTGACTGCGATTGCCATTGTCTTTGCTCCGTGGGTCAAGCGGCTATAGCGTTTTCACAGTGAGTGTAGCTGCTGCCGGCACTGACTGTGAAAACGCTCCAGGCTGCCCATCTTCAGGATTGACTTTCTGTGAGCCCGACGAAAACCACCAGGTTGGAACGGATTCTACTCTTCCGTTCCAACCGGTGCAGGATTCCCGCTGTGGAGTGATTGCAGCCGTCTAGCGACGGTGGCTCTGCTTGATAAAGTAGTCGATCAACTCGCTCGAAGAGTTGTCCATCTCCACGTCGAAGGCTTCCACCTTGCCGGTGAAGTAGTTGAAGGTCATAACCGCGGGGATGGCCACGAGCAAGCCGAAAGCCGTGGTTACCAGGGCCTCAGAGATACCGCCAGCGACTGCGCCGATACCAGAGGTCTTCTGGGTCGCGATCTGTTGGAATGCATTCAAGATACCGACCACGGTGCCGAACAGCCCGATAAAGGGGGCGGTGGAACCGATGGTTGCCAAGCCGCCTAAGCCCCTCTTGAGCTTGGCGTGGACAATGGCTTCAGAGCGCTCAAGCGCGCGCTTACTGGATTCGATCTGCTCGTCAGTGATCGCGCCGCCGCTACCGAAGTTGCGGAACTCCTGCAGGCCGGCAGTAACAACCTCGGCCAGATGGGACTTCTTATTGCGGTCAGCTACCTTCACCGCTTCGTCCAGCTTGCCTTCCTTAAGAGCGCCGGCAACGCGAGGGGCAAACTCGCGAGACTGCTTGCGAGCCGCGCTGAAGTAGAGTGCGCGGTCGATGATCACAGCCAGCGACCAGATAGACATAATGAACAAGACGGCGACGACGGCCTTCGCCGCGGGACCCATGTTGTGCCAGAGGTCCATTGGGGAGAAGCCGACGGTTTGCCCTGAATCCTGAAAGAGGTACATGCCGAGGGCAGCCTGGTGGGCGGCGAGTTGGGAGAGCTGAGCGAGAATCACTGAATCTTTCCTCCTACGGAAATACTTCGTTTATAGCTCTGAAACAACCAGATGCTAGCACCGGGCAACTTCGTTACGAAATGACCCGAAGTGGCCACGAGGGGGATTGCCGGCTACCACCTTTGGTCGAAGCGGCGCCGGCACGTCGGACTAACCACCGAGGTTGAAGACAACGTTGACGGTCGTCTCAACTTCGACGGGGTCTCCATTCAAGAGATAGGGTTTGTAACGCCAGGAACGTACCGCGTCCAACGCCGCTTGTTGCAGCATCGGAGGGCCGCTGACGACCCGAAGATTCTGGATCGAGCCGTTCTTGGAAATCGTCGCTTGCAAAACAACGGTCCCCTGAATGCGGGCCGCCTTCGCGATTGCCGGGTACTGGGGAACTGTCTTTTCAAGCAAGTTGCCGGCCATCACGCCGGACGAGATGCTCAGCTTCTTGGGGGGTGCGGCCTTGACGATCGCCGGCCCGGACCCAATACCGCCGAGAATGCCGCCCATCACGCCGCCCGCGGTTCCGCCGCCCATGCCTTCCATGCCGGAAACGCCGGCCATGGCAGGTGGAGCAGCAGACTCCTTGATTTGCTTGATCTCTTTCGGGATCTTGCTGGGTGCCTGCAATTCATTGTTAAGCATCTCAGACTTGATCTTGACCTGGACCGGCGCCTGAGGTGGAGGTGGAGGGGGAGGTGGCGGGGGAGGCGGTGGAGCAACCAGCAGTGTGGCCATCATCTGCGTGGGTAGGGCTTCTGGATGCAACAACGGCCAAATGATTAGTGCTGCCAGAATCAGGCCGTTGACAGCGAAAGTAGCAATCGACCAATACTTACTCTTGGTCTTTAGCTTGCCACCAGACTCCATTAGAGAATCTTCAAACATCGCCTAACCTCGGATATTCGAACTTGTACCAACTTAGACACCAGAGGCAGTTCTTTTGATCCCGAAGGGTTATTGGCATGCATAGGGTCCCTGTGCAAGATGTGGAAAACTTTCGTCTCTGTCAAAGGCGATAACCTGCGGGACGGAAGCACAGCCTCACCCATCCCTAGATGGCTTCCACGGTGGCTTTAGATGTCCGAGGGGGAGGCAACTTGAGGTTGGGGCATTATGAGCCAGCCTTGGCTTACCCTGATTGGCGAGGACGCCCAGGACTTCATCCTGGGATATTCTCAGCCGTCCCTACGGGACTCTAAAGCGGCTAGTTTAGGCTTTGGCTCGCTTAGCCGCAGGCAGTGCCGCGCCCTTGCCTCGTTTGCCCCGCCAGTCCTGATAGGCCACCAGCATGGGTGCAGCCACAGCAATCGAGGAATAGGTACCGATGAGGATGCCGATCACCAAGGCAAAGGAGAAGCCACGCAACACCTCGCCACCAAATAGGTAGAGCGACAAGACGGTGAGAAACGTCAGGCCCGAGGTTAAAACCGTCCGGCTCAGCGTCTGGTTGATGCTACGGTTCACCACGCTCGACAGGGTTTCCCTTCGAGAGAGGCGCAAATTCTCCCTGATACGGTCGAAGACCACGATCGTATCGTTCATCGAGTAGCCAATCAGTGTCAGAATGGCGGCGATGACCGTCAGCGTGATCTCCTGATTGCTTAAGCTGAAGGCGCCTATGGTGATCAGGGTGTCGTGGAAAACTGCCACCACGGCGGCCACACCGTAAATAAGCTCGAAACGGAACCACAAATAGACCAGCATCCCGAGCAGGGAGTAAAGCGTAGCCAGCAAGGCCTGCCGGCGCAGCAAGGCGCCCACTTGGGGTCCGATAATATCGGCCGCGAAGACATGGAAGCCGGAGAGATAGGCTCCCTGCTTCAGCTGGTTGACTACCGCCGGATCCGCCACTCCGTTCAGTTGGTCCATACTGCTGAACATGCCGTTAAGATCTTTGTCGCGGTGATTCAGAATGGCCGTCGCCTGCTGGGCATATTTCTCCGCGGATCCCGGCGCTCCCACCAAGTGCTCAGGGTCGGTCTGCTGTAGAAACTGGACCAGGGCGCCCTGGCTGGCGTTGTCCAAATCAAGCTTTCCCTGGTTGGCTGGGCCGGTGCTGGAGTAGCTTGCGTTGAGGGCCTGCACAATGGTCTCCCGCCCGATATCGAGGGCCGACTCCTGCGTTTCCTTTTGCGCCAGCGAAATCGCTACCTGCTTCTGCGACTCCGTTCCGTAGGTCTGGATGCGGCTGTCGTGGATGCCGGCATGATCGATCGCCTGGCGGATCCGGTCCAGGTTTGGGGTCTGGTCGAATTGAACGTAGACCAGCGTGCCGCCGCGAAAGTCGATCCCTAACTTGATGCCATGCCAGAAAAGGATCGACAGGACTCCGGCAACGCTAAAGATCAGCGAAAAGGCCAGGAAGTACCACTTTTTCCCTAGCCAATCAACGTTAACGCCACGAAATAATTCCACTTGAAACTCCGCCTTACTGGTACCCGACCACTACCCGATGGAAAGTGCCTCTCCGCGCTGCTTATGCCTGAGGATCTCATCGAAGATGTGGCGTGAAACAAAGACCGCAGTGAACAGGTTGGCGAACAAGCCAAAGCTTAGCGTGACCGCAAAGCCCTTGACCGGGCCAGTGCCGAAGAGAAACAGAATGAGGGCCGAGACGATGGTCGTCACGTGGGTATCGAGAATCGTCGTCCATGCGTGTGCAAACCCCTGGTCGACGGCCGCCGCCGGCGCCTTGCCCGCACGCAGTTCTTCGCGAATGCGCTCAAAGATCAGCACGTTCGAATCGACGCCCATGCCGATAGTGAGGATGACCCCGGCAATCCCGGGCAAGGTCAGCGTGGCATTGGCGTAGCCCATGAAGCCCAGCAGAATCACCAGGTTCAGCATCAGCGCCAGGTCCGCATTGATGCCCGCACCGTGATAGTAGAAGAGCATGAAGATCATGACCGCGAGCATGCCAACGACTGACGCGAGTACGCCCTTGTGAATGGAATCAGCGCCCAAGGAGGGTCCCACTACGCTCTCCTGCAAGTAGTGAATGGAGGCCGGTAGTGCGCCGGTGCGCAGCATCAGAGAGAGATTCTGCGCCTTATCTTTGCCCAGGCCGGTAATCCGGCCCTGGTCGCGGATCGCCTGCTGGATGTTGGCCGCCTCCTGGACCCGATTGTCCAGCACGACAGCCAGCGATTTGCCGATGTTGGTGCTGGTGTATTGGTAGAAGCGGTCACCCGCGTTGCGAGTCAGGATAAACGTCGCATCCGGGCGGCCGTTTTCATCGACTGACGGCTGCGCATCACGGAAGTCGTCGCCGGACACGACCGGTATTCTGGTTAGCACGTAGTATTGGCCCATTAATTCCGGTTCCGTGCCGCCATAGGGCATGACGATATCTTCCGGCGGTACGGTGCCCCCAACGCTCTGCACCGCTGCTTCCTCGGTGGGGAAAGGGCCGCCCACAACCGAGTGGATCTCCAGGCGGGCTGTCGACTGGATAATGTCGCGCACCCGGCTCAGGTCGTCGACACCCGGCAACTCGACCAGGATCTGGTTGGTGCCCAGGTTGTATTCCTGGATGGTAGGTTCGCGAACCCCCAAGGCATTGATTCGGGTGCCGATGGTGTCGATCGACTGCTGTATTGCATGCTGCTCAATCGACTGCACCTCGGTCTGCTTCATGGTGAGGGTCCAGCTGTTGTTCGCCTCGGAAGCTACGGTGTATTGAGCCCCATAGCGCGAATCCAGCAGGTTGCGCACATCACTGGATTTGTCCGCAGGCGTTCCCTGAATTGCGATGAGCTCTGGCCGCTTGGGATCGGGTTTGGACACCCGCCCGGGAAAGCCGCCCTGCTGCAGATCTGTCTGAACGCGCGCGACTGCGTTATCCGTCTCCGCGCTGACGGCTTCATTCACCATCACCTGCAACACCAGGTGGATGCCGCCCTTGAGGTCTAGACCAAGGTGGATACGGTCAGTCAACGCCGTCTTCCAGGCAGACAGGCCTATGCCCTTCGGAATGCCGAAGATACCAAAGACGAACACGAGAAGAACTGCAACGATCAGGAGGGTTTTACGCATGGGAGTCGCAATCAGGTTTTCCGCCGGGCTTACCGTCTGCCCGCGAAATACGGTTATTTAGCTTCCTCTTGGTTAGTGGTCACGGAAGCGATAGCACTTTTAATGACTTCGATCTTGATTCCGTCCGGTGGGACGCGCAACTGCACCGTGTCCTCTTTGATCGAGATGACGGTTCCGCGCATGCCGCCCGTGGTGGTGATGCGATCCCCCGACTTCAGGGCTCCCAGCATCTCCTGCCATTGCTTCTGCTTCTTCTGGTTGGGGCGGACCAGCATCAGGTAAAAGACGGCAATGATCAGAACGAAGGGGAGAAAGGTCACCAGGCCGGGTGGAATGACTGGAGCCAGCAACAACGGGGTGAAGGTCAACGTACCATCCTCTTATTTTCTTATCCAACCTTCTACTACAGCCTATCTGCCCCGGTTTGTCTACTCGATTGGGGGTTTGGAGGCCGGAGGGGCAGCTTCCCGGATTTCCTGTACGCTGCGCTAGACACATCTACGTGTGCGGCTTTCATTAAGGAAAGCCGTGTGAGGTTTGTCAACGCCACCCACTACCACAGGAAAT
The DNA here is from genome assembly GCA_963743365.1 of uncultured Acidobacteriaceae bacterium. Classification (GTDB taxonomy): domain Bacteria; phylum Acidobacteriota; class Terriglobia; order Terriglobales; family Acidobacteriaceae; genus PALSA-350. The sequence goes on along the minus strand of CAVUQE010000022.1, from coordinate 158,711 downwards.
CCGGGCTCAGCCGACACGTTCGGGGCGCCCGCGCACGCAGGCCAGGAGCGCGGGAAGAGTATCCGTCGCAATAGCATTTCGTACCGACCGCATCGTGTCAAGGTAGAAGGCCAGATTGTGCAGGGTGTTGAGCACGCCGGCGAGGGGTTCCTGGGCCGCCATCAGGTGGCGCAGATAGGCCCGGCTGTAGCGGCCGCAAACCATGCAGCCGCACTGCGGATCGGGCGGTCCTTGATCCTCGGCAAAGCGGCGGTTTTTTATGTTGAGCCTTCCTCCGGAGGTGAACAGCAGGCCATGCCGGGCGGCGCGGGTGGGTATGGTGCAGTCCATCATGTCTACCCCCAGCGCAGCGTATTCCACGATTTCGTCGGGATAACCTACCCCCATCACGTACCTGGGCTTGTCCGCCGGCAGAAGGGGCAGGGTGCTTTCGATGATCTCCCGGGTCAGCGGCCGCGGCTCGCCCACGCTGAGGCCGCCGATGGCGTAACCAGGGAAATCCATGGCCACCAACTGCTCAGCGCAGTTGCGCCGGAGATCCGGATACATGCCGCCCTGGACGATGCCGAAGAGCGATTGGATCGGATTGGCGTGCTGGTTAAAGTGCCGCTGGCTGCGCCGGGCCCAGCGCAAGGTTAGCTCCAGGGATTGCTGAGCACGGGCGCGCTCCGCCGGATACTCGGTGCATTCGTCGAAGGCCATGACGATGTCGGCGCCCAGCGCCATTTGCACGTCCATCGAGTGCTCAGGGGAGAAGAAATGGGACGACCCATCGAGATGGGAGCGGAATTGCACGCCTTCTTCGCTGATCTTGCGCAACTGATTCAAGCTGAAGACCTGAAAGCCACCGGAATCGGTAAGCATGGGCCGCGGCCAGGCGATGAAGCGATGCACCCCACCCAACCGCCGGACCAGCTCGTGACCCGGGCGCAGGTACAGGTGATAGGTATTGGCGAGGATGATCTGCGCGTCCAGCTCTTCGAGCAGATGTTGAGGGATTGCTTTGACCGACCCGGCGGTGCCGACCGGCATGAATGCCGGGGTCTGCACCTCCCCATGAGGCAGCGTCATCGTCGCCCGCCTCGCCTGCCCACTGGCGGCTTCTATCTGAAAAGCGAGAGACACAGGAGTGATTCTATCTGCAGGCAGATAGTGTGACGCTTTGACCGCAAGTTTGTATTTGTAAAGGGACCGTCAGGTGGAGAGATCCCAAGGTGCTCGGTATTCAGATCCTTGGCCAATCGGGCTCGGCCATTGCGGGCATTCGCCGTACGGCGGAGACCCGATTCTCGCCTTGGTCAGGCAGCTGGGCCAGCAGGTCTGCCATGGTTTGGTTGCTTTCCGGGTGCCGAAGCGCGGGCGCAATCTCAGCCAGGGGCGCCAGGACAAAGCGCCGCTTGGCCAGGGCCGGGTGCGGCAGGGAGAGCTCTTCATGCGCGACGATCCAATCCCCCATCAGCAGCAGGTCGAGATCCAGGGTACGCGGACCCTTCGAGGGACCTTGGCGCCGATCGCGTCCCAGCTGGCGTTCGATAGCCAGTAATGCGCGCAACAAGGACAGCGGCTCCAAATGCGTCTCCAGTGCCACCACCGCGTTCAAGAAGGCCGGCTGATCGTGATAGTCAACGGGCTCTGTTTCGTACAGAGAAGACAGCGCGACGATTCGGCCGAGGTTACCCAGATGACGGATGGACGAGGATAGGGCCTCGGTACGGTTGCCTAGATTGGAGCCTAGTGCTATGTAGGCGATGGGCATCGAAGTGGCCCTAGAATACAGCTCAAGATTGCCGGTCGCGGTACGATGCCCCTATGCGCATCGCCTTTTTCGGGGGCACCTTCGATCCGCCGCATCGCGGCCACATCGCAATTGCCCGGGCGGCGATTACACGGCTGGGGCTCGATCAAGTGCTGGTCGCTCCGGTCGCCACCCAGCCGCTTAAGGGCGGCTCCGGGCACTCCAGCTTTGAGGACCGACTAGCCATGGTCCGGCTGGCCGTGGCAGGGCAGCCGGGGCTCACTGCTAGCGATGTGGACGCTCCTTTGCCGGGCGGCCAGCCGAACTATACGTTTGAGACTCTGCTGCGGTTACGAAAGCAGCTCCAGCCCACCGATAAGCTGTTTTTCCTGCTGGGCGCCGATTCTTTCCTTACGTTGAAGAGTTGGCATCGCTGCGCCGAGCTGCTGCTGCTTTGTGATTTCATCGTGGCCGGAAGACCCGGGTTCTCCCTTGAACAGATCAATGCGGCCTTGCCCCAAGGCGTCAAGAATACGGGCGAGGTTCGCGAAGCCGGGTTCACCCGCTTTACGCTTGCGGGCCCTTCGGGCCAGAGCGCTGAGCTGTTTCTGTTGCCTGACCTGGACCAGAACATCTCCGCCACCGAAATTCGCGCTGCTCTGGCTGAAGGCTCAGAGCAGCAAACCGTGCTCGCGCCCGCAGTTACGGAGTACATTCGTTCCCACGCGCTCTATCGGTCCGAAAGCCGGGATACCATAGAGACTGCTGACAAAGTAGGCAAAAGCAAGGAGATTTGACCCCACCGAATGGCAACGACGGAAACGCGCCGCATGGTTTTGACCGCCGCGGAGGCTTGCGAAGACAAGAAGGCTGAGGATACCCGCATACTCGAGCTCGACGCCCAGGACTCGGGCTTTACTGACTTTTTCCTGATTTCGAGCGGATCGAACGAACGCCAGACGCAGGCCATCGCCGAAGAGATTGAGTTACGCCTCAAACGGGACTTTCAAACCTACCCCAATTCCGTGGAGGGCCGGCGGCAGGGTGAATGGATTTTGATGGACTATGTGGATTTCGTTGTCCACATTTTTCTTACAGAGAAGCGAACCTACTACGACATCGAGCGGCTAAGGAAGTCAGCGCGCACCATCGACCTTGAGCAGTTGAAGGCCATGCTGGTGGAGAAGACAGTGGAGGCGCGCAACAAGCCAGTGAAGAAGGCGGTGACTGCCAAAAAGACCGCTAAAAAGGTTGTGGTCAAGAAGAAGACAGCTGTGAAGAAGCTCTCTGCTGGACGTAAGTCGGCGGTGAAAAGGGCGTTCAAACGCTCCGAATAGCGGCAAGTAGAAGAAACTGCAGGTCGCTCGGCTGCGCTCCGGGATGACAAAGGTGAGGTTAGCGGTCACCTCAGCAGCCGTTTTAGAGGGATGGATAGACCCGCTGTTTTTCTGCACACCGGGAATTGCGCGGCCGGCTTCAGATACGCATCGGCATGATCACGTAACGGTACTTAAAGTCATCCGCGGGATCTTCCGGCCTCATCTGGCCGGCTGACTGGGCGTCTTTAAATTCCAGCCGGACCTCGCCACTCGATCCAACCGCCTTGAGAAAATCAATCAGATAAGTTGAGTTGAAGCCCACCACAATGGGGTCGAAGCTGTAGGGGGTCTCGATGGTGTCTTCCGACTCGCCGGATTCGGTCGAGGAAGAGGAAATCTTCATCTCGTTCTGTTCCAACCGGATCTTGATGGCGCCGGATCGTTCATCGGCGAATTGGGCCACTCGCTGGATCGAACCCATCAATTCTTCGCTGCGGACCACGACGAATTTATTGTTATCCCGAGGTAACACCGCTTCGTAGTTGGGGAATTGGCCGGTAAGCTTACGTGTCGTGAGCACGCGGTGGCCAAGACGGAAAAATAGGGTGTGCTCGTCGTCAAAAAAGTCTAGCGACTCTTTGTCGGTATCGGCAAGGAGCGACTGTAGCTCAGCCAGCGCCTTACGCGGGATCAAGGTCTTCTTTTCTCCACTGATATTTTGGAGCGTCTCGCCTGTCTTTTCGATGTGCGCCAGACGGTGACCATCGGTCGCCACCATGGACAACGACTCCGCCTTCAAAATCAGCAGCGCGCCGTTCAGGGTATAGCGCGATTCTTCGTTGGAGATAGCAAAGATAGTCTTCGAGATCATGCCTTTGATGGAGGCGGCGGCCAATTGCGTCAAGCCAGTCTCAGGAAACTCTGGTACCTGCGGAAAATTGGCGCGCGCCATGCCCACCATCTTGGTGTTGGAGCGGCCGGAGCGAATCTGCACCCAGTGGTTCTCCATAAGCTTGATGGAGATATCGCCATCGGGCAGCAGCTTGACGTAGTCGAAAAGTTTGCGCGCGGGAATGGTGCAAGCACCAGGCTTTTTCACTTTCGCGGCGCAGGATGTCCTGATGCTCTGGTCTAGGTCAGTGGCCGTAATAGTGAGTCGGTCGGTGTCGCCCTCTCCCTGCCCGGCCTCGAGGAGAAAATTGGAGAGGATCGGGATCGTCGTCTTCCGTTCGACGACGCTCTGCGTTGCACTTAGCTCACGCAGCAGGTCCTGACGGCTCACGGTAATCTCCATCGTTGCTGCTCCCTGTGCGACCGGTCGCTCCTGCTCAACGCCCGCGCTAAGCATGGCATTTTCCCCCTTGTCGATTTGACTCACTCTACACCACCCCGAAGCCGCATGAGAATCTTAAGCGCGTTGTTTCTGTGGATTCCCGGTGTGAAACCCGGACAACCGAACGGCAAAGATCACGGCTACTATGAAAAGCCTTAAAAATATATTCCTTATTAGTAGTAGTAACCGTTGGCACCGGAAAAGTGGAAAGAAAGCCGAAAACCAAGCGGCTGGCGTAGATAAAGTCCATCCCGTTTTAGAAAACTGGACACTCGCAAAATGAAAAGCAGGAAGACCGGTGAATATGTTCGAGTTGCGTTCCAACTTCCCCACGGCATCCACAGTTAAGCCGGCAGAGGCTGTGGAAAGCGGCAGCTGCGCGTGCAAAGTGCGGTCAAATGCAAGCCTGATGCGCGTTGCGAAGGACCCGGCTTTGCACATGGCATCCATTTTGGTGCATTTAAAAAATTTGTTCTCGCTCAGATTGATCTCATTCAGGATTGCTCTTGGTCGCTTTGACCCAGTCTTCCTGATGGCGGTCGTCAGAGAAGGTGAGCCCGGTGACGCGACCGTCGGGACCCTTTTCAAATGTGATGCGTGTACTGCTTCCGCTGGGATAGAAAAAACGATTGGGAAGCTCAGGCAACAACTCCGTTTGATCGCCGGTTCGGTTTCGGGACATCAACTTGTTGCCTTGACGAAAAACAGTGAGCTGGGTCACTCCGGCATCGACATATTCCCCCTGGTAGGCGTCATAGATGCTCGGATCGACGTGAATGGGCGGAGCATGGATGGGAATGATCCGCTTCTCGGCATACGGCTTCGTCTTGGCGATATCGGAAAGCCGATGAGAAAGAAACCATTGCGGCAACTGTGGGTCGGTGTAGGCGCGGTCCCAAGCGTTGTGATGGTAGTTGGCGTACTCCCAAAAGCGCACGTTTCCGCCAGCTGCAGCGATGGCCGCATACATAATTTGTGACTGGGCCGGGGAGACCACGGGGTCATCCGCACCATGAAAGAGCCACACGGGCGTACGGCCAATGGCTTTGACGTACTCCGGGACAAGTTCAGGCTGATGCCAGCGTCCGGGGGCGTATGACCAGTAGATGCCCCCGCAGACCGGAGCGATGGCTGCAAAGCGGCCGGGATAGTCTTTGGCAATCTCCCACACTCCATAGCCGCCGAGCGACATCCCGGTGAGATAAAGACGTTGGGGATCACCGTGGAACTCTTTTACTTCGGCGTTTAGAGCATCCATGGCCATGGCCATGATGTCGGGATCTGTCCAATGATGATGGTTGTAGGGGACCTGCGGCATAACCACCACGAAAGGCCAGCGTTCATAGTGGGAGCGCAGTGCGTTGGGCAGACCTACCTGGGTTTCGTCGAGACCGTCGGAGCCACGCTCCCCAGAACCATGCAGAAAAAGGATGACCGGCCACTTTTGTTTGGGGGTCCAGTCCATCGGAAGGTAAACCACATAATGGTAGATGGCGCCATTGACGGTAATGCTGCGGTTGAGAAATCCGGTATCTTGCTGGCGGGCGTAGGCGTGCGGCGCTAACGCCGGGACTGCGCCGAGGAGCACGCTGGTGAACAGATAAGCTGCCAAACGAGCCACGCGGCGTGGCGAGCCGAAGGGAGACATAGACAACTTGAGCATACCGGGGAGCGCCCAAACGAGGAAAGGCCACTGCAGCCGGTAAACATTTTTCTTAGCGCGGCTAAAGGGGCTGCGGAAAAGCGCTTTGAACGAAGGGCACGGCTCAGCCGTGCCGTAAGAGGATGCGATCACAGAGGGCTTGGGCCGCTGGGTGTAGGTGCAGCCCAGGATTACATCCTGGGATATTCTCAGCCATCCCCTTCGACAAGGTCTTCGGGACTGATCGCGATACGTCCTGATAGCTGTTTCTAAAAGCAGTGCTCTTCAAATCAGCGGAGCTAAAAGACCAAGTCGGACACCAGTCCTGCTTCCAGAGAAGCACCCTGCGATTCTATGGAAACTTGAAAGCGGTTCCGCTTAACCGTTGAGGGTCTCCAGGAGCTTGTTGATAGTGCGGTTGAGATCCTTATCCGCTCGGCGCTGCTCATCGATCTTGGCGATGGAATGCATAACGGTGGTGTGATGCTTGCCGCCGAATTGACGGCCAATTTCCGGGAGCGAGGCTTCGGTCATCTGCTTGGCTAGATACATGGCGATCTGGCGGGGCACGACTACGGAGCGGGAATTATTTTTCTGCTTTAGTTCCGCCACCCGCATGCCGAACTGCTCGGAGACAGCGCGCTGAATCGCTTCAATCGTGATCTTGCGTACCTGGGTATCAATGAACTGCTTGAGGCACAATTGGGTAGTAGGCAGGGTGAGCTCGGCGCCGTTGAGTCGGCACCAGGCCAACAGCCGCACCAGCGCGCCCTCGAGTTCACGCACGTTGGTGCGCACGTTGGAGGCGATGAAGAGGGCGACATCGGTGGGCAACAGAACATGCTCACTCTCCGCTTTCTTTTGCAGGATGGCGACCTTGGTCTCCAGGTCCGGGGGTTGAATATCTGCGATCAATCCCCATTCAAAGCGGCTGCGCAGGCGGTCTTCGATCTCCGGTAATTCCTTGGGAGGACGATCGGAGGCGATGACGATCTGCTTCATGCTCTCGTGGAGCGCGTTGAAAGTATGGAAGAACTCTTCCTGGGTGCGCTCCTTCTGCGCCAGGAACTGGATGTCGTCGATGAGCAGCAGATCGACCGAGCGAAACTTGTCGCGGAAGCTAGTCATCTTGTCATAGCGCAGCGAGTTGATCATTTCGTTGGTGAATTTCTCGCTCGAGACATAGCAGACAGAGCATTGCGGCTGGCGCTTCTTAACCTCATGGCCGATGGCATGCATGAGATGGGTCTTGCCCATGCCGACACCGCCATAGATGAAGAGGGGGTTGTAGGCTTTTGACGGACGTTCAGCAACCGCCTCAGAGGCAGCGCGGGCGAACTGATTGCCATTGCCGATGACGAAAGCGTCAAAGGTATAGCGCGGGTTGAGCTGCGCGGCCGTCGTCCAGTCGAACTTGGCTTGGTGCGGCGCCGGCATGGACGCTGCGCGATTGCCTGCGCGCTGGACGCCGGCAGAGTGGGAAGGTACGGGTGCGAACCCACCATCCTCGCGCACCCGGACGACGGGTGGATCCTCCTGGGGGATGACAAAGGAGACGTCATCAAACTCCAAGTGGAAAGCGTCAATGGCTTCCTGAATGAGGTCGCCATAGCGGTCGCCTATGTGCTGAAACTCGGGTGTGGGAACCCGCACGAAAAGCATCCGGCCAGTGATGTGACTGAAGCGGGTGGGCTTGAGCCAGGTATCGAAAGATTGCCGGTTGACCTTTTTTTCGAGTGCACCCAGTATCCGTGCCCAAGGGTTGGGTACGGCGGGGGCGGTGGCGACAAAAGACATACGCTTCCTTCGTTCAACGCCGACTGCCTGATACCTTCTGCAAAGTGCAAAGGAGCAAGTTCGCACCGATACTAGCCGTGCGTGCTGTTGCTGCTCCTGTGCTTAGGAACTGCTTTGGGGGAATCAAGCCCCTTCGCGAAAGTATCCAGATCGAAAGATCAGGTAGTGTGGACGTGCAGAAAATCAATCTTGATCGGAGCCGATACTAGCACAGTTACAAGGCCGTGCAACCGCTCATTCCGGGCAAAAATTTCTTTCTTCCCGGAGTTGCACCATGCGCAGTGAAACGCGGTGCTCCCCGGCGCGTCAAGCGTCTCCATGCTTTGCTCTTTGGCCTGAATCCGTTATACTTAAAGCTTGCCTTCAGGCAGAAATTTTAAGTGAGATCAGGAGCGCAGTGTTATGCCCAAGCGCACATTCCAACCGAACCGCCGCCATCGGGCGAAGACACACGGCTTTTTGACGCGCATGAAGACCAAGGCAGGAGCAGCAGTGCTTTCCCGCCGCCGCGCCAAGGGTCGCAAGCGCGTTTCCGTGAGTGCCGGCTACCGCGACTAGCGCTGCTCAGCAGCGACTGTGAACGCGCCATACCTGAATTCAACCAGAATCATTCGGCGTGAGGAAATGACCCGGATTTCCTGCACGAGGCGCCAAACAGGTTAGGGTGAGCGGCTTTCAATGAGGAAAGCCGCATGAAGTTCGTCCACGCCAACAACTTCGACAGGAAATCCGGGTGATCGGCTGAGGCTTCCAGTGCAAAACGACGCTCGGCTACGCAAGCATGCTGACTATCAACGGGTTTACCAGCGGAGCCGCAAAAACTTTTCCCGTTCCATGACGTATTTCTTTGCTGAGCGGACCTCGATTCCGCCGGCTGGTCCGCGCGTTGGGCTGACTGCCGGGCGCGTTTTGGGCAAGGCGGTGGAACGGAACCGCATCAAGCGGCGTATGCGTGAAGCGGTCCGTTTGAACCTGGCTTTGCTTACGCGCAATGTCGACGTGGTGCTGCATCCCCGGCGAACGGTCCTGACCGCCGAATTTGCCGGATTGCGGAGCGAAGTATCCAGGATCTTTGCTGTCGTTGAGAAGGGTGGGGAGAAGGCTGGGGAGAAGCAGGATGAGCATTCCTGAAGTCTATGGCCGCTGGATCTCGCCGCTGCTTCACTCCATCAGCGGGGTTTCTGGCGCATGCCGCTTTCAGCCGACCTGCTCTGAATACGCCATAGCCGCGGTCGCCCGCCATGGTGTGTTGTGGGGAACCGCACTTGCAGCCTGGCGCGTGCTGCGCTGCAACCCTTTCGGCCGGGGAGGCTTTGACCCGGTTCCAGGCACATATCCTTGCCCACCCGCCCCCGTCCCACCGTCGCTTCCGCACAGATGACCCCCGCCATTTACCATAAGACTGTGGCTCCAGGCTCGTTTGCCGTGGTTTCACGTAATTGTGAAACCACGGGTGTCCCTGGGGGCCGCCAGATCGTTCGATCGACAGGAACTCTCTTTGGCAGAAATACGCAATCCTAATCAGCCGGGTGGCGGCGGGCAGGACTCACGCACGCTCCTCATTTTCTCCATCGTCTTTGTTTTGATTTTTCTCGGTCTGCAATACTTTGGACCGAAGAAAAAGACGCAACCGGAGACTCCGGCCGAGGTGGCTTCCACTTCTGCGTCCAAGGCGCCGGCTCTTCCCGCCTCCGCTCCTGCTGGGAGCCCCGCGAGCGCTCCTTCCAAGACTACGACGGCCGACGCGGTGGTGGCTGCTGCCGAAAGCACCACGGTGGTTGAGAACGAGCTGTACCGGATCACTTTTTCCAATCACGGCGGCCAAGCCGTCTCATGGATTCTGAAGAAGTACAAAGACGATGCGGGTAAGCCGCTGGACCTGATCAACCAAAAGGCGGCAGCCAAGGTTGGGTATCCGCTCTCGCTGTGGACCTATGATGCAAACCTGCGCAACCAGCTGGTGCAGGCAATGTATGTGCCGTCGGCTACGGGCACGGTGAATACTCCCGCCTCGCTTACCTTTACCTACTCCAATAACGGCCTCGATGTGAAGAAGGTCTTCAGCTTCGATTCCTCGTACGTAGTGCACGTGAATGTGACGGCCACGGAGCACGGGAATCCGGTCACGGCGATGGTGGCATGGCCTTGCGGCTTCGGCGACCAGGACACGCTGCCGGATTATGCTGCGTCGCAGTTCAATACCATGCAGGGCGGCAAGAACGAGAACGAGGCAGTAAAGAAGATTGCCGGGGGAGGCACACTGCCCGGGGCTTACGAATGGGCCGGCGTAAGCGACCTGTATTTCGCGGCAATATTTCTTCCCGATTCGCCGCAGCAAACGCTGCTGGTGGGTCTGCATGATTCGATCGGGGTGCCGCGCCATGGCAAGACGGACCAGACGGATGCGGCCCCGGTGCTGGGCGCCGCGATGGGCACGACCTCGGGCAACACGAGCTTACGGCTCTTCGCCGGTCCCAAGGTGCTGGACGTGCTGGCGGCGGTGCGCGCCACGGGCGAGGGAGGCCAACCGGGGCCGAACCTCGAACCGGTAGTGGATTTTGGTTATTCAGGCATCATCGCCAAGCCGTTGTTCCTGGCGCTGCGCTGGGTGCATGAGCATATTGTCTCTAATTGGGGCTGGGCCATCCTGGTGCTCACGCTGGTGATCAATCTGGCCATGCTGCCGACGCGCATCCAGATGATGAAGTCCGCGCTGAAGATGCAACGCATCCAGCCGGAGATGAACGCGATCAAGGAGAAATTCAAAAAGTACAAAGCTACCGACCCACGGCGCGCGGATATGAACAAGGAGATGTTCGACCTGCAGAAGCGCGAGGGCGTGAACATGTTTGGGGGCTGCCTGCCCATGCTGGTGCAGTGGCCGCTGCTGTTTGCGTTCTACCGCATGCTGCTGCATACCATCGAACTCCGCCAGGCACCCTGGTTGTGGCTGCATAATCTGGCCGCTCCCGACCCGCTGCATATTTTGCCGGTCTTCTTTATCGTGACCATGTTTTTGGTCCAATATCTAACCCCATCGCCGGGGATGGACCCTACGCAGCAGAAGATGATGGCCTTCACGATGCCTGTCTTTTTTGGTTTCATGACGTGGAATCTGAGTTCGGGGTTGGCGCTTTACTGGGCCTTCGGCAACGTGATCAACGTAATCCAGCAGGCAATCATGAACCGCACCGGTATGGGCAAGCAGATGCGCGAGATCGCCGCCAAGCGGGCGGCCAAGCGGAGCGGTGGCGGTGGCCGGCAGATGGTCCGCCGGTAAAGGGTTGAGGGTGCGGAAGGACCGTACCTCAACGCTTGAGCTGAACCGCCTGGAGCTCTGCACCGGCCAGGAAAGCCACACCTCAAGGGCTAAATCCAGACGTATTCTTCATCGTTTACGCCCGACTAAATAGTCTGCGGAAAAACTCATCGAACGAAGGGCACGGGTTCAGCCGTGCCACAAGGGCCAACGACTGATGAGGGCTTCAGCCCCTGAGGTACGGCTTTTCCTTGCTTCAGCGCGAAAGCGACCGCCTTATCTATGGTTTTTCGGCTGGTAAAGTGGCGATTTCGGCCGAGACGCCCGAGACGCGTTGGAAGGCCGTACCCCAGCGGCTAAAGCCGAACCCTCGGGAAGGGCTGTCGGCACGGTTGAACCCGTGCCCTTCGTTCGATGACTTTTTCCGCAGCCTGTAAGGCCGCGTCCCGCATATGACTGTTACGGTACGGCTGAAGCTCTGCCCTTCGTTCGAAGGATTGTCATACGGATAGGTGGTCTCTCTGGGCGTGGTTACCTGAAGTGGAGTTCAGTTCCGGCGAGGCTGACTTCCCTGCACGCAAGTGCGATACTAAATCGATGCCGATTGTCGACCACGCGGCTGCAGCTCAAAAGATTGCAGCATTCCTCAAGATTCTTACCACCACCGGCGGCCTGCGATTGAAGTACCGGATCATCGCGGGAGCGGGAGCCCGTGATCCCGACGGCCTCGAAGCACGCGAGATCTACGTGGAGATGTCCGGGCCGGACGCAGTGCTGCTGACCCAGCGCGGAGGTGAGTTGCTGCGCGCATTGGAACACATCGCGGCCAAGATTGTGCGCCTGGAAGCGGAAGAGCACGACACCATTTCCTTCGACGCCAATTCCTTCAAGGCTCTGCGCGCGCGGGAGCTTAAGTTGTCCGCGGAGACGGCGGCGGAGCGGGTCCGCAGCACATCCCAGCCTTACAGCTTTGCCCCCATGAGTTCGCGGGAGCGCCGCATGCTGCACCTGGCCTTCCGCGATTTTGCCGATCTCGAAACCGAGAGCAGTGGCGAAGGCTTGCGGCGGTTCGTGGTGGTCTATCCCAAGGGTGCGGAGCGTCCTCGTTCCCGTCCACGAACTCCTGAGTTTGGTAACAGCGCACGTCCCTCGCGACGCAACTCGCCTGTCTAAAGGATCGTGAGGCTCCATGCAGCCCGATCCCCACGTGGTTTATCAGAACGAGACCATCGTTGCCATCGCGACGCCGCCCGGCCGCGGCGGTATTGGTATCATACGGTTTTCAGGGCCTGAAGCGGTCCGGATTGCCGAGCCGATGCTGCGCTTGCGCAACCCTCTGAGCCACGCACAGGCTCGCTTTGCGGATCTGCTGGACCTCGACACCCTGGAAAAGTTGGACGAGGCGGTGGTGACATTTTTCGCTGCGCCTCATTCTTATACCGGCGAAGATGTGCTCGAGATTGCGGCGCACGGTTCACCGGTGGTTCTGGAGACGCTGGTTCGTCAGGCACTCGAGGGCGGTGCACGCCTGGCCGCTCCGGGCGAATTTACCCAGCGGGCATTTTTTGGGGGCCGTATCGACCTGACCCAGGCCGAAGCGGTGCACGACCTGATTGAAGCGCAGACGCTCTACCAGGCGCGGGTCGCCGCGCAGCAACTGCACGGCGCGCTTTCCCGCCGCATCAAGCCCATCAAAGAAGCGCTGGTCGCGCTGATCGCCCTGCTTGAAGCCGGCATCGATTTCGCTGAAGACGATGTGGATGTGCTGCCGTCCGCTGAAATCCTGAGCAGGATCGTGGAGATTCGCGGTCTGCTGCAACCAGTGGCGGACAGTTTCGCGCGCGGGCGGATTGTGCACGCTGGGTTGATGCTAGCCATTGTGGGGCGGCCGAACGCGGGAAAATCTTCGCTCTTCAACCGCATCGTGCAGCGGGAGCGAGCGATTGTCACGGCGACGCCAGGGACAACGCGCGATCTGGTGACGGAGCGGGTATCGCTGGGTGGGATCCCGGTGGAACTGGTGGATACCGCGGGTATGCGTGAGGCCAGCGACGAGGCGGAGCAGATTGGCGTTCGCAAATCGCGCGAGGCCTTGGCGGATGCAGACATGGTGCTGCTGGTACTGGATGCTACGGCATCGCCGGGCCAGGAAGAGTTGGAGCTATTGGCAACGCTGGCGCAGCGCCGGGCGCTGGTGGTGGTTAACAAGAGCGACTTGGCTCGTCCGCCGGCCGCAATGGAAGAGGCCCTGGGCGGCCTAGGTTTGCCGGTGGTACACACCTCCGCGCTCAGCGGCGAAGGCGTGGCAGAGCTGAAGGAGAAGATGCTGGCGCTGGTCGGCGACCGCACAGTGGAGACAGAGAGCGGAATGCTGACCAGTTTGCGCCAATACGAGGCGGTGACGGCGACACTGCAATCGCTCGACGCTGCGACAGCGGCCGCGGGGCAAAACATTCCCCACGAGATGGTGCTATTGGATCTGTACGGTGGGCTCCGCCATCTCGACTCGCTTACTGGAGAGACCACCAGCGACGACATCCTCAACCTTATCTTCTCCACCTTCTGCATCGGGAAATAAGACAAAGAATCCCCACCAGCATCGACCAGGAACACGATGCGCTTCACCCGGGCCAATAGTCTTCGAGAACGCGACGCATCTGGTCAGAGCGGACCATCGAGGGCAACTGCAGGTATATTGGCTGATAACCGCAAGCAAGAGAAACGCCAGCTTAGGAGATTTCCTGCATGTCGCTCTCGATTACAGGTCTCTCGAAGACCTATCCCAACGGGGTCCAGGCGCTCAAGAACATTTCGCTGACCATCGGCAACAATATGTTCGGCTTGTTGGGGCCCAATGGCGCCGGAAAGAGCACGCTGATGCGAACCATCGCCACCCTGCAGGAGCCCGACAGCGGGACAATTTTTCTGGATGGGATCGACGTTCTCAAAGAAAAGAATGCAGTGCGGCAGACGCTGGGCTACCTGCCCCAGGAATTCGGTGTTTACCCCAAGCTATCCGCCGTCGACATGCTCTCCCACCTTGCGGTGATGAAAGGAATTACCCAAGCGGGCGAGCGCAAAGAGATGGTGGAAGCGCTGCTAAACCAGACCAACCTTTGGGCCTTTCGCAAGAAGGCGCTCAGCACGTATTCCGGTGGCATGAAGCAGCGCTTTGGCATCGCGCAGGCACTGATTGGCAAGCCACGCCTGATCATCGTCGACGAGCCAACCGCCGGCCTCGACCCGGCCGAGCGCAATCGCTTTCTCAATCTGCTCTCGTCGATAGGCCGCGACATCACAGTGATCCTCTCCACGCACATCGTCGAAGACGTCCGTGAGCTTTGCCCACGGATGGCCATCATCTCCGCCGGCGAGCTGCTGCTCGAAGGCGCTCCACAGGAAACGCTTCACGCCCTGCAGGGCAAAATATGGTCGAAGATTGTGCTCACCGATGACGAGCTACGCGCTTTGGAAACGGAACTGCGCGTCATCTCCAGCCATCTGATCGCCGGCCAACACGAGATTCGTGTGTACGCCGACAGCTCTCCAGGCGATGGTTTCCGCCCCGTCGATGCCGGCCTGGAGGATGTCTACTTCCTCAACCTTGCCAACCCAGCCGTACCTCAACCGGTCCACTAAATCCCAAGGAGATCTGCGCATGGCCCTCTTTTGGGAGTTTTTCTTCTTCGAGCTCAAGTTCCGGCTAAAGAGCTTATCGACCTACGTCTACTTTGTGCTGTGGTTCCTGCTCAGTTTTCTCGCCATCGCGGCGGAAGACTTCATCTCCACGGGCAATGGCAAGCAGCTACTGAATGGCCCGTTCTCCAACACCATTCTGTACACCTTCTTTACCCTCTTCGGGACCATTATTATCGCGGCCATCTTCGGCACGTCCGTGCTGCGCGACTTTCAACGTGACACCTTCCAACTCATTTTTACCAAGCCCATTACCAAGTTTGCTTATCTTGGCGGCCGCTGGGCAGGATCATTTGTTACCTGCGTCTTTGCCTTCTCAGGAATGGTATTCGGTGAGATGGCTGGGACCCTTGCCCCGTGGGCGGATCACACCCGCATCGCGAGCGGCCATGCCTGGTGGTACTGGCAACCGTTCCTGTTCGTTGTGGTTATCCAGATCTTTTTTCTGGGCTCGTTGTTCTTTATGGTGGCAGCGCTGTCGCGCAAGATTTTCATCGTGTATCTGCAGGGCGTTGCCGTCTTCATGCTCTATCTCATCGCCAATGCGGTCTTTGCTGCCACCCGCTCGCTGGAACACTTCTGGTCCGGCATCCTGGATCCCATTGGCCTGCAGCTAGCCGACGTGCTCGCGCGTTACTGGACCGTGGCCGAGAAAAACAGCTTGCTCTTCTCCTGGTCGCCGCACGTGAGCCAAGGCGTGTTTCTCTACAACCGGCTTCTTTGGTTAGCGGTTGGATTTATCTCCATAGCAGTCTGCTATCGATTTTTTCCCATGTCGGTAGAAGCGCTTACGGCGAGCGCACAGGGCCGCCGTGCAGCCAAGGCCAAGCGGCAGGAATCGGCAGAAGCGCAGCCACGGCGCTCATTGGTCGCAGCGCCGTTGCCGCGCGTGCACCAGTATTTCGGCGGCCGTGCGGGATTTGCCCAATTTGTCTCCCTGACCCGGGTGCGTCTTACGAACATCTTGCGCGAGCTGCCATTCTTGGCGATCACTGTTTTGCTGACTGTCTTCGCGCTCATCAACGGCTATTTCGCCGGAAAAATCAACGATCAGAATGTTTACCCTGTCACTTTCCTGATGGTGCAGGCGGTTGAAGGCAATGCGACCCTGTTTCTGTTCATCATCGCCACGCTTTACGCCGGCGAACTGGTCTGGCGTGAGCGCGATACGTCCTTCTCCGGCATTCACGACGCGCTTCCGATGGGCGAAACCACTGACTGGCTCTCGAAGTTCGTAGCCCTGGTCCTGGTCGAGGCCATCCTGCTCGCGGTCATCCTCTTGTGCGGCGTCATCATGCAGACCGTATCGGGTTATTACCACTACGATCTGCTGCAGTACTTCAAGGAGCTATACGTCATCACCTTCCCAGTGGTGATTGGCTTTACCCTATTGGCTTTCTTTGTGCAGACCGTAGTCTCCAACAAGTTCATGGGTCATGCGATCGTGATCGGCGTCTTTGTGTTGGATCCGATCATGTTCCGCTTCGGCATCGAGAACACGCTGCTTCTGCCCGGCCAGAACACCCCCTACACGTATTCGGACATGAACGGCTATGGCCACTTCGTGCCGGCGCTCTTGTGGTCCATCGTGTATTGGACAGCGATCTTCGCCGTGCTGGCCTGCTTCTCCATCGCGCTGGCCCGGCGCGGCGCCGAAGACGGCTGGCGTCCCCGCCTGATGCAGCTTCGTGCGCGGCTGCCACGCCTGACGCCGGCACTCGTGCTCTTCGTGCTGATCGCGATCGGCAGCGGCTCTTGGTTTTACTACAACGCGCACGTTCGCAACGAATTCCTCACTACCAAGCAGCAGCGGCAAATTCAGGCGAGCTACGAGCGCGACTTCAAGCGCTACGAACGTTTTCCGCTACCGAAAGTGATCGCCGTCGACGCCAACGTCGACCTCGATCCCAATCATCGCTCCTTCTCGGGGACCGGCCATTTTGTGCTACAGAACAAGACGCCGCAGCCCATTCAGCAGATCCACATCACCGACCAGATGCAGTCGCTGTCTAACATCCAGTTTGACCGCCCCTTCCATCTCGTGAGCAAGGCTCCGCGCGATCTTTACTCGATTTATCAACTGGAAACACCGCTCGCGCCGGGCGATAAATTGAACCTGACCTTCAAGGTTGGCTACCAGACTCACGGCTTCCGCGACGGCAACGAGCGGCCGGAGCTGGCCTATAACGGCATGTTCTTCGACTCCAGCTACTTTCCTTACATCGGCTACAACGCCGGCATTGAATTGGATGACCCGCGCCGCCGCCGTGAAGAAAAGCTGCCCCCGCTTACTGATCTGCCCCCGCGTGGCGACCCTTGGGGAAGCGTCACGAATCTCTTTACGACGGACTCCGACTGGATCAGTTATCACACCGTGGTCAGCACCCCAGACGACCAGATTGCCTTCGCACCCGGCTACCTGCAGCGCGATTGGCATCAAAACGGCCGCCACTATTATGCCTACGACATGGGTCAGGTGAAGATTCTCGATTTCTACGCTTACGTTTCGGGCCGCTACGACGTCAAGCGCGAGAACTACAAGGGTGTCAATATCGAGGTGTATCACGCACCACAGCACGGCTACGACGTTGATGACATGATTGAAGGGGTCAAGGGTGGTCTCGACTACTACCAGGCAAACTACAGTCCGTACCA
Organism: uncultured Acidobacteriaceae bacterium; assembly: GCA_963743365.1. Classification (GTDB taxonomy): domain Bacteria; phylum Acidobacteriota; class Terriglobia; order Terriglobales; family Acidobacteriaceae; genus PALSA-350. Next base: position 141,275 of record CAVUQE010000022.1, on the reverse strand, counting down.
GTTCAGTCAGTTCCGCATCCTTGAATTTCCACGCTATCGGCAATTTGCGCAGTCCTTCCCCAATACCAGCCCTTTCACGGAAACCTTCTGGATCACGCGCGTGCTCGATCCAAGCAAGGATATTGACTTCACTTATTTCGTCACCGCCCACGAACTTGCTCACCAGTGGTGGGCGCATCAGTTGATCGGAGGCCATGTAGCAGGGTCGAACATGATGTCGGAGGGGCTGGCCGAGTATTCCGCATTGCGGGTCGCACAGAAGAAGTACGGCGACGCCCAGATGCATAAGTTCCTGGCCCACGAGCTCGACGGTTACCTGCGGGGACGCTCCAACGAAACACGGAAGGAGCCGCCGCTCGGCCAGGTACAGCGCGAGGCATACGTCTGGTATCAGAAAGGCAGCCTTGTGTTTTATGCGCTCTCCGATTACATCGGGGAAGCCAAACTTAACCTCGCCCTGCATAACTTTTTAATGCAATACCGTTATGCCAACGCCAACGACGCGCTGTCCGGTCCCTACCCCGACACGCGCCTGCTGGAAGCTGCTCTCCGCGCGCAAACCCCCTCCGATCTTCAGTACTTTCTCAACGACAGCTTCGAGAAGATCGCACTCTATGACAACAAGGCGGTCGAAGCCGGTTCGCAGAAGATGCCCGATGGCACCTACAAAGTGACACTCACCGTCGAGGGCAGGAAGGTATATGCCGACGGCAACGGAGTAGAGTCGCCTGCGCCACTCCACGATCTGATCGATGTAGGTGTCTTCAGCGGCAAGAAGGACGTAGAAAAGCCGCTCGCTGTGCGCAAGGAATGGATCACTGGAGGGCGTCAGACCTTCGAGTTCATTGTGAAGGAACAACCGACGCGCGCTGGAATCGATCCCTACAACAAGCTCATCGACCGCAATGGAGATGACAACACGATGGACATTACAAACCGTTGATCACAGAGCTGTAAGCGGCCTAGCAGAGGGGACAGCTCTTGTATGCTGAAACTGCTTGAAGCCTTACTAAGGCGCAACCGCCCAGCCACCGACCGCGAAACTATTCTTTTTCTGTTTCCGGAGCCTCTGCCCCTGGCCGTAGCTGACGAAATAGCCAGATCCTGGCCAACGCCCAATCCCGCTTAACGGATCGCGGCGCAATCTGCAGCAAGGCGCCAATCTGCTCCACCGAGAGCCCTCCGAAGTAGCGCAATTCCACTACGCGCGCCTGTCTGGGGTTTTCCTTCTCCAGCTTTTTGAGTGCCTCGTCCAAATGTTCTACTTCGTCAAGCTGCGCGGCAGAGATGGCAAGCTCATCCTGCATTTCCACGCGTTGCAGTCCACCGCCTCTTTGTTCCGCGTTATGGGCCCGCGCATAATCGACCAGTACACGGCGCATCACGTTCGCCGCCAACCCGATGAAATGCGCGCGACTGTTCCAATCGATGTCCTCGCCTACCAACTTCAGATAGGCTTCATTGATCAAGGCCGTTGCTTGCAAGGTATGGTCCGGGCGCTCTCGCCGCATGTACCCCTTGGCCAGGCGATGCAGTTCTGCATAAACCAACGGCAGCAGACTCTCCGCTGCTTGCGCGTCTCCTGCATGCATTGCCTTGAGGAGTTGTGTCACCTGCCCGTGGTCGTTATCCATGGCTGCCTCCAGCAGACCCTATGGTATATTCCGGCCACCGCGAGAGGGCTTGTTGGACACCTGGCTGGATAGGAACCAGGGCCGATCTGGGGCAGTCCGCCGAGCAACTATTTTGCAGAAGCGTTGCAGCCGGCGACGGCCGTCGTGAGACGAGCCGTCTGAGCTCCGCTGCGAAAGCTCTAGTGCCCTGTTCCCAACAACGCTACTTCGACGTTTGTGGGTAGGGTATCGCCAGCGGCGATCTGGACCCGCTTCTCTTCATTCGACTTGGCAAAGTGAAGGCTACGGCTCGCTCCCTGAACTGTGATTTCGGTCAGGAAGTACTCGTTGCCGTATCTCCGGAAGGCGGCCTCGCCTTTCTTAGCCGGCTGGGCATTATCCTCTGCAGTGGCCGGCGTTAGGGCAACGTCCGAGTCTCCCCTGATGAGCAGAGTGTGAACGTTTTCCATTCTGATGGAGTAGATGCCGGGGTTGAAGTGGTGCCCGGATGCAGTCTGGAAGGCAAACGGAACGTTCACGTTGACGATCATGCCGACGTCTTGTCCGTGCAAAACCGGCGACAAGGGAGCGACAGCAAGAACGGCGGCGAAAAGGCCTGCGCGAGACTTCGAAATCGAAAGGGTGTTCATGGCGGTTCTCCTTTTTGGAAGGCGTCTCATGAATCGCCTTCACTTACTAAGGCGCGACGGCCCGGCCAAAGGGGCCACGACTTTTATAATTATTTTTTCCCTGCCTCCGAAGCTCGAAACAACCATATCTAAGGCCAGGCAAGCTACGGGCCCCTATGGTATAGTCTCGCCAACGCGGGACCCGCCGGGGCCAGGCTTGCGCGTCTGCGGGCCTTCTGAGCGGTCCCGCTGGATGGAAATGATGGCCGACCTGGAGCAAGCTGCCGAGCAATTGTTTGGGGAAGCTCTCGAGTTGCGGCCGGAGCAACGGACTGCTTTCCTTGATCAAGCATGCAGTGACGCGCCTGAGCTGCGTCGTCTGGTTGACGGACTGCTGCGTGACAACCAACGTGTCGGCAGCTTTCTCGCCACGCCACTGTTCACCGCGGATGGCCAATCAAATCCGTCTACCGCAAATTACCCGGTCGCAGCTGCTCGTTTCCAACCCGGGCAGCTGATCGCTAAGCGCTTTCTGGTGGTGCGCTTTATTGCGCGCGGCGGCATGGGAGAGGTCTACGAGGCGAAGGATCAGTTTCTTCAGGGAGCCAGCATCGCTCTCAAAATCATTCGACCCGAGATAGCGACCGATGCCGCCAACTCGGCGCGCTTCGAGCAGGAAGTCATTCTCGCCCGCAAAGTTGTTCACCCAAATCTCTGCCCCATCTACGAAATCTTTCGTTGTGAACAGCCCGCGCCTCCGTTCTTATTTCTTACCATGAGGTTGCTCCAAGGCGAAACCCTCGACGCGCGCCTGAAAGCGTCAGCACCTCTGGAACAGAGCGAAGCGATCGAAGTCAGCAGGCAGCTGCTTTCTGGTGTAGCGGCCATGCACGCCGGCGGCATCATCCATCGCGACCTCAAGCCGAACAATGTCATGTTGGAACGGAACGGGGAGCGTCTCAACGTATCCATTATGGACTTTGGGCTCGCCCGTCTTCATGAGGCCGATGCCACACTCCTCGGCACCGGCATGATCGCCGGAACGCCTGGATACATGGCGCCCGAGCTTCTTCGCGGTCAGCGGCCAACGAAGGCTACCGACATCTACGCTTTGGGGGTTGTGCTGCACCACGTATTTACCGGTGGGCCACCGATCGAATCGGAAACGGGCCACTCTGTCACCTCGAGACCCTCACTGCGCTCTGTGCACGCCCCCGCCCAACTGGTTCAGGCCGTGGAAAGCTTTTTGTCTCCGGACTCCGAACGCAGAACCAGTGCCTTTGAGCGGCTCCAGCAGTCGCAGGAGAGCGCAACGACCGTAGCCACCTTCTCACCTTCCTCTTCGCGCCGTAGGAAGACCATTTGGTATTGGGCTGTCGGAGGGTTCGCAGCCGTTGCGCTCGGCGTCCCCATATTCATGACGCCGGCGCCAGTGTCTGGTCCCCTCGACTCAACCCAGATTACGTTCTCTGCGGAACCGAAAGAGGGTCCGCTCTTTACTGACGGATCCCGACTCTATTTCGAGAGCCGCGGGGTGCCGTCGGAGATGGCGGTCAGCGGTGGGTTGATTGCTCCCCTGGCGCATATTGAGCCCGGCATGCGGGTGATGAGTGTTTCCGCGGATGGGACGAAGTTTTTGGAGTGGAAGCCAGAGGTGGGCGATGAAACCCGGCGTGGCTCGCTGTGGGTCGCTTCTTCCCTGGGGGGAGCCCCGCGAAGAGTGAGCCACCATCTGGTCAACACTCCGGATTGGAGCGGTGGCGCGGCGTGGTCCCCGGATGGCCAATCCATCTTCTTTACCGATCAGCGGACGCTCTATTCCGTCGAATCCGACGGGTCCAACGAAAAGAAAATCTGGGAAGCGCCCGAGTCGGTGGACGGCGTGTGCTTTTCGCCTGATGGGCAGGAGCTTACCGTTTCGTTGTGGACCTCTACAAAAAACTCCCGGCTCTGGCGGCTGAAAGCCGACGGGAAGGACCCGCATCCGTTGCTGGGCGATTGGCCGGCAAGCTCAGGACAATGGGCCCAGAAATGGACGCCTGATGGACGCCACTTTACTTTTCTGTCGGACATCGATGGGCGGCCTAACGTGTACGAGCTGGTCCCCCCGCGATGGTTCGAAATCTGGAAGAAGCCAACGGCCGTGCGCATCACCGGGAACCAGATACCGATTCTGGCGTACGCGCCCGCACGCGATAGTGCCCGGTTGTTTGTTTTGGGCCGGATGGACCAGGGCGCGATGCAGGCTCTGGATCCGCGCACGGGCAAGCTGGAGCCATATCTGGGCGGGCTGTCTGCCAGCGAGTTCGTGATTTCTCCTGACCGGCAATGGATGGTGTACAGCGACTACCCGGCCGGCAATCTCTGGAAGACCAGGCTTGACTTGAGCGAGCCGATGCAACTCACGAGCACCTACGGCTCCATGCCGCGTTGGTCACCCGATAGCAAGTGGCTGGTTTACAGCGATGCATTCAAGCTATTCCTGATTTCCGCCGATGGAGGTGCTCCGGAGCAGTTGATCGCCAGCGGGGAGCACGAGGTCGATCCAACATGGTCGCCGGACGGGAAGTCTATCGCGTTCAGCTACTACAATTTTACTGACCAGCCTTCGGGCGGAATCTTCACCGTAGATGTGGCCAGCCGTAAGGTCTCGCTGATGCCGAACACCGAGGGACTGACCTCGCCGTCGTGGTCGCCAGACGGAAGGTTCCTGGTGGCACTCGCGCAAGACCCTTCACGCATGATGTTGTTCTTCGCTAAAACGAAGGTGTGGAAGGAATTAACGCAGTTCCAGGCGCCGCGAGGCTTTTGGGTCTGGTCGGGTGACAGCAAGTCGTTGTATATGGGGTTGGTTCAGGGGCAGAACGGGATTTACCGCATCACCGTAGCGGATGGCAAGTGGGAAAAGGTGGCCGATTTGGACGGTGGGTACGTAGGCGTTGCGCTCGGCGACTCGCGTGTGAGTTTGACGGCCGATGGACAGCCCGCGATGGTGACCTATACGGGTGTGGCGCAGATCTATTCACTGGAGTGGAAGCGTTGAGGGCTAAAAACAGGGACTGTCTCGCGTCGAGAATCTGCCCGGCTCCCTTCCAGGAGCCGGGCTTCGAAAATGGACCAGCTCCGAGGTGCCCTAGTGGGATGTTTCCAACAGAGCCAGGTCCACGTAGGTGGCTGGGTTTTTTTCCGCGGCGATCTGCGCACGGTTCTCTGCCCTGGACTTGGCAAAGTGAATCTGACGGCTTCTTCCCGCGACCGTGATTTCGCTTAGGAAGTATTGGTTGCCGTATTTACGGAAGGTGGCCTTGCCGGTCTTTGCCGTCTGGCCGTTGTCTTCCACAGAGGTCATCGTCAGTGCGGAGTCCGAGTCCCCTCTGATTAGCAGAGTGTGAAGGCTATCCATGCGTACGGAGTAGACGCCAGGGGCGAAGTGGTGTCCGGATGCAGTTTCGAAAGCAAACGGCACGTTTATCTTGGCGACCATTCCTACATCCTGGCCGTGCAATGCTGGCGACAAGGGAGCGACAGCAAGGACGGCGGCGAAAAGACCTGCGCGGAACTTCGAAATCGAAAGTGTTTTCATGGCGGTTCTCCTTTGGAAGGCGTCTCATGAATCGCCTTCACTTACTAAGGCGCAACCGCCCATGCAGAGGGGCCACGACTTTCACAATTATTTTCTCTGCCTCGAATCCAGAAGAAACCGGCCAGGTTCACCGGCCAGCCACGCTTGCGCGCGCGGCCTCAGGAGGCGTCTCGTAAAGTACAAGATTGTTTTTAACAAGCTGAGAGTAGGATTGTTTTTCTAAGCGACTGATCCCTCCGGGCAGCATCGTTAACGATGAGTTCTTAAGCCGTGAGACTGTAGTTTGCCCCCTAGGCATTGACCGCCGAGGAAGCATCACGCCTACTACTTTTTGAGGAGATGATTAATGCCGCTGCCCACAGACGAAAAGATCGTTGCGTTAAGTCAAGAACTGTTGCAGAAATTCGACCAGATCTTCGGGTTACACCCCGGTTTTCGACCGGCTCATGCCAAAGGCATCATGCTGCATGGCACCTTCACGCCGACGCCGGAAGCAGCCGGGCTCAGCAGGGCTCCTCATTTGAATAGGCCATCGACTCCAGCCACGGTGCGCTTTTCTAATTCGACCGGGATTCCAGTGATCCCGGACAATGATCCGAACGCCGATCCACGGGGATGTGCCATCCGGTTTCATCTTGCCGAGCGCGTCCACACCGACATCGTGGCCCATTCAACGAACTCTTTTCCGGCACGAACGGGCCAGGACTTCCTGGAATTCCTGAGCGCAATTGCCGCCACTGATCTGACCCACATCCCCGGCTCGCCGCTGGAGAAATACCTAGGCACCCATCCCCCGGCGCTCAAGTTTGTGCAGGCTCCGAAGCCGCCGGCCTCGAGTTTCTCGCGTGAATCGTTTTTCGGTCTGATTGCAATGCGATTCATCAACAAGGCTGGTGCGAGCCAATATGGACGCTATCGGATTCTCCCCGAGGCCGGCAACGATCATCTGGATGCCGCGAAGGCCGCGGAAAAAGGACCAAATTATCTCTTCGAGGAGATCGAGACGCGGATCGCCAAGGAGCCAGTCCAGTTCAAGGTGGTGGTTCAATTGGCCGAGGCCGGGGATGTGGTGGACGATGTGACTATTCACTGGCCGGAGGATCGCAAGCTGCTCGAGTTGGGGCAGCTATCGTTCACCGAGCTGGTGGCCAACGAGGCTCATGAGCAGAAGAACATTATCTTCGACCCGATTCCGCGGGTAGATGGCATCGAACCCTCCGATGACCCTCTGCTGGAGCTGCGCGCCGCAATATACCTTTTGAGCGGCCGCCGGCGAAGGGCAGCCCCCGAATAAACGGTCAGGACCAGGCAAAATAAATCGAACCGGCATGCAATCTCGCAGGTCAACGCCATGCGATGGCGAGCCAGTTGTTTGGAGTAAAGCCCTATGATCCGGTCATATTGTCGATCACATTGGTGGAGCTGTGTACGGCCGCCTTTGTTGCCGCGCTTGTTCCCGCGCGCATAGCTGCCGGCCTGGAACCAATGCGGGCGCTGAGAACGGAGTGATCGGTTTTCACGGCCCGACGAAACAGGCTGCGGGAAAACTCGTTGAACGAAGGGCACGGCTTCAGTCGTGCCGTAAATTGCCTTACGCGACGCGGCTTCAGCCGCTGAGGTACGGCTTTCGATGGTTCGCGACGAATTTCTTTGTGACCCGCCAGTGCCTTAGCGCATTTAGAGGCTGCGAAAGATGGTCGATTGTGTCCGGCATATTTGCAGAAGACGTACCTCAGGGGCTAAAGCCCTCATAGCTGTTGCTTGGTAACGGCACGGCTAAACCCGTGCCCTTCGCGGAGTTTTCCGCAACTTATAAAGGCGTACCTCTGGTTGAGTGAGTTTTTTCCGCAACCAGTTCAGGCCCACGCCAGAACGATAGCTCCGGCAGCGATCAACAGAGCTCCCGCTGCCTTAGCCAATGTAATCGTCTCACCCAGAAGTGGCCACGCCAGCAGTACTACAAAGACCACGCTCAATTTGTCGATGGGAGCCACCTTCGACGCTTCACCCATGGAGAGCGCGCGAAAATAGCAGATCCATGACAAGCCGGTGGCCAGACCGGAGGCTATTAAGAACAGCCAACTGCGGCGCCCAACATGCGCAAGACCGCTATGACTGCCAAGACTAAGAGCTATGGTCCAGGCGAAGACTAAGACCACCGACGTGCGAATGGCGGTGGCCAGGTTGGGATCGACATGGGCGACACCGACCTTGGCGAGCAAAGCAGTTGCCGCCGCGAAAAGAGCCGAAAGGACGGCCCATACAAGCCAATTCATGAAAGCGCCTTAAAGGATAGTTTACTTCGCGGTTGTCCGAGCCTTCGCGCCGGAGTCTATAATTCCCGCCGAGGTGTACGTATGGCTACTTACCTTGCCCTAATGCGTTGGACAAAAGAAGGTATCGAAAAGATCAAAGACAGCCCATCGCGGCTGGACACCGCCAGGAAAGCCTTCGAGGCCGCCGGCGCAAAGATAGTGAGCATCTACATGTTGATGGGTCAATACGACATGGCGGCGGTCATCGAGGCGCCCGATGACGCGACATACGCCCGCGTCAGCCTTTCTCTTGCGTCGAAAGGCGGTATTCGTATGGAAACTCTGCGCGCGTTTACCGAGGACGAATACCGGAAGATCATTCCAAGCATCCCCTGATCCGCTGGAGCATAGAGTTCTGGGGCTCCGCGACCCTCCGCCCGCAAGGCGGGAATTCGGGTTAAGCAAATTTCCGGATTCGCCGATTGTCAGAGCAGATACTACGCCGGTCAGGGGCCCGTTGCGGCGCCCACAGGTGAGCTGTCTCTCATCGCCCTGAAAGCGCATGCCGTGATCGGTGACCGGGAGCGATGCCTGGAAGCCGGCATGGACGGTATCTCACCAAACCATTACGTCCCTACGAACTCGACCGGCTCCTCGAAACCTACCTGCAGCGGGCAGCGCGAAGCCAAAGCTAAGCTCGCGTTGCAGCTACTCAGGGTTCGCCAATCGTGCTTCTGCTTGGCTGCAATTTCTGATAGGACTACTGCATGAGTTCAGAAGCAACGCTGGCAAAAGCCGGTTATCTTTCCACTCTGCGGCGGGAGTGGCTCCTGGGAGCGGCCTTTGCCACGACGGCATTGTTTCTGTTATTTGGCAAAGGCTGGCTCGCGGATCTGTCCAATCCGTTGTGGTTCGCCCTGATGCTGGTTTGGCTGTTCGCCGTGATCATGAGTTCGGCCTTTGCCGTGGTGCACCACGCGGAGAGCCTGGCGGTGAGGCTCGGAGAGCCCTTGGGGACATTGGTGCTAACCCTCTCCGTGATCGGCATCGAAGTGATGATGATTTCCGCGGTTATGCTTACCGGCGAGGGCAAGCCCGCGTTGGCTCGCGACACGATGTTCGGCATCGTGATGATTGTGCTCAACGGCATGGTTGGGATCGCATTGCTGCTAGGCGGCTTACGCCACCACGAGCAGGAATATAACCTGCAGGGGGCAAATGCCTTCTTGACCCTGATCGTGCCTTTGACGGTGCTTGGCCTTATCCTGCCGAATTTCACCAAGGCTTCAGCCGGCCCCACGCTGTCGGTATTTCAATCCGTCTTTCTCGCTATCATCTCGATCGGCATTTATAGCCTCTTTCTGATCATCCAGAACTGGAGACACCGCGAATACTTCGTGAAGCCGGCCAAAGCGATAGCCCACGCTGCAAGTGCCTCAGGACACGCAGCCGATATCGAAACCAACTCAATTACGTATCATGCACTGTTTCTGGTGATGTATCTGCTGCCTGTTGTGGTGCTGGCCGAGGAGATTGCCCTGCCGATCGATCATGGCATTGAGGTCCTCCATGCGCCGCTGGCGTTGGGCGGGTTCCTGGTGGCCGCGTTAATCTTATCGCCCGAGTCACTCAGCGCCACGCGCGCGGCGCTGGCCAACGATCTGCAGCGTTCCATCAACATTCTGTTGGGTTCCGTGCTGGCGTCGATCGGGCTGACTATTCCCGCTGTGCTGACCATCGGCATAGTGACGGGCAAGACCATCGTCCTGGGGCTCGATCCGGCGGATTCGCTCTTGCTGGTCTTAACTTTGGCAGTTTGCGCTCTCACCTTCACCAGCAATCGCACGAACGTTCTCTTGGGAGCGGTGCACCTCTTGCTGTTTTTCGCTTATTTGATGCTGATCTTTGAGCACTAGGGGCCCCCCGGAAAAATTCCGTTCAAGGACTTTTCCGCAGATTCAGGCTTTCTGCGCCTGATAGAGAAGGCGAAGCAGACGTCTTTGTTCCGTAAGCGCCTGGACGCAGGAGAGGAATCGCTGCAGTCCTTCCCACTTGGCCGCGCCTTCGATCGCGACCAGTCTTTCTTTGTGTTTTTGCCGGGCATCGTGCCACCTGGCAGCAATCCGGGCGGCGCTTTCTGTCTTGTCCAGTACCTTGATATTTGAAAATCCGGCGCTCCGGAGCCATCGTTCATTCTCCCCAGGTGGACTGAATATGTAGAATCCGATCGAACTCCGGGTGGCGATTTCATCATGTGCAATCAGCCCTCCGATTACCAGGGCGTCGCTAAATAGCATCCGTCCTTTGCCAGGCTTCAGCACCCGGTGGATTTCGCAGAAGAGAGATGGCCTGCCGGGGATATGGCACAGTACGTCGTTGGCGAAGATCGCGTCAAAGGTCGCGTCCGCATAGGGCAGCGCTTGCGAAACGTCACATACTTCAAAGCGCACTCTTTCCTGCATACCTGCACTTGCGGCTAACTGGTTCGCATTGTGAATTCCCAGTTCATTGATATCAACGCCAAGAATATGACAGCCAAATTCCTGCGCGATATGCAAAGCGTAGGCGCCGGATCCGCAGCCGATTTCCAACACGGAGGAATCGCTGCTGAGAGCAAGCGATCGTGGAATCTCTTCGGACTCCTCGGTAGTGACCCAGCTGGTCTGGCCGAAATCTTCCCCGTAAGTCTCGATTCTTACCTGTCGGTAGACATCCGAATCATAGTTTCCGTAAGCGCCGTCATAGAGTTCGACTTGGTCGGGCATATCGTGTTCCTGCGCTCGGCCCTAGGGAATTGGGGTAGCGTGGTTGGTGGATGAATAGAGTGAACATTATGCCGTGGCGGTGGCTACTCCGCAACCCCGGCGCTGCATGAAAAAACAGTCCAAAGGGTCGCGCGTGGAATCCAAACGAAATCTCGCTTGACCAGGACTGGCTGCCCGGTAGGATGATGCTCAAAGCTAAACCAGCCAACTCCCCCGGTGAAGTGATACGGAAACGCGTATGTTGTCTGCGATTCATCGCGGAGTAGTCAAGCGGCTGGCGCTCGCGCCTCTGGCTGGTTTGCCATCCAGACCCGCGTTTGTTCATGATCGCCCGATCATCCAGTTCGATCACAACACCTGGACAGCGCCACTTGGCGTCCCGGGCGTATTGGTCACACCGCCTTTCTTCCAGCCAGTTTGGTTTGCGGTGCTTTGCGCCCTTGCGGCCGGCGGCATCCTAGGGCTACTTTTTGCCCTCCGGTTGCGTCAGCTCAAGCGCCAACTCCATGCGCAGCTTGCCGAACAGCTGGCCGAGCGGGAAAGAATCGCTCGCGAACTGAATGATACTTTGCTGCAGAGCGTGGGGGGCCTGATCCTGCGCTTCCAGACGGCAGCCGAGCGTATCCCGCAGGATGACCCTACTCGTCAGATGCTGGAAGAAGCGCTCAAGCAATCCGACGAAGTGCTGGCCGAAGGGCGGGAACGGCTTCTTGAGTTAGGAATCACTTCCGCTGAAACCGCCGAACTGCCCCAAGCCCTTGCTGCGGTGGGGCTGGAGCTTAGGCAGGATCACCCCTCGGAGTTTCGCGTGGTGGTGAATGGTAATCCGCGAGAGCTGCATCCCATGGTGCGCGAAGAGCTATACCGGATCGGTCGTGAAGCGATCGCTAACTGCTTTCAGCACGCCAAAGCGGAGCGGTGTGAGACTGAAATCAACTACGATTCCAGCCAGCTGCGCATCGGCATTCGTGACAACGGTTGCGGCGTCGAGCGGGCGAATCTTGAGACTGGCCACTGGTCGCGAGGTTGGGGGCTGTCCGGAATGTATGAGCGGGCCGATAAGATCGGCGCTCATCTCGAAGTTTGGAGCCGTCCCGGGGCAGGCACCGAAGTAGAAGTCCGTGTCCCGGCTTCGATCGCTTACCGGTCAATCAGCGGGGTTTCTGGTTGGCAATGGCTACGCCGCATCGCTACGGGAGGGGGTTGAGCGGAGGCAACCAGATGGCGCCAATGTCTGGCGTAAAGTCACCAGACCGGGCTGGCGAATTGTACGCTCCAGATGGGCCCGTCGGTATACAAGGCAGAATCAAGCCGAACGACCGCCGGTACCTTGCTTTCCGTTACCCACACATGGGTATCCGGAGGCTGCTTACCGATCATAGGAGCCACTACGCCGGCGACTCCCCCGATATGAACCTTGACGTCGTATTTCACCGCCTTGTAGGAACGGCCGCCGACCGTGAAGTGATCCTCCCCCTCTTTAGCAATGGCCAGCTTCACCATTCGCGGCTTGGGCGAGAGGCCTACATACGAGACCTCGATGGGGGTGTTAGCTTGCATGTTCTGAATCAGAGGCATGAGAAGCCCGTTGGAAAGATCGGGCGGCAGGTCCATATGCTCTGTCTTTGCCTCGTCCGTCTTGTTTGATAAGTCGCGTACACTCACCTGCTGCCTGGGCACATCGATCATTACATCGCAGGGATGGGGAAAGGACTTGCCACTCTGTATATGTCGATCAGTAATCAGGCGAATGGTTTGTCCTTGTGAGTAGACCGTCGTCTCATCGTCGATCGATCCATCGCGAAAATCAAAAACCACGTGAAGCGTGATCCGGTTGCTTGGAGGGAACCTGCGTCAGTTCTCCAGAGGCGACGATAGCCCCGGCCGCGTCCCGTACGATGACGAACCCGTGTTCAGAGGCCGTTCGATATCTAAGTTTCAGCTCCTGTCCTTGTGTACTGAAAGAAGTTCCGAGCAAGGCCATGGTAAGCAGACCAGCAAACCATTCGCCAACGAAACCTCGACTACAGACTCTTCTCATCAGTTTCTCCTGTTGGGTTCTAAGATGCCGAGGAAACGGAACGGGTCAGGCTCCGCCACGGTTTATCTAATGTTCCGCCGCCGCCGATCCCAGCTCAGGGAAGACGCTGTTTGGCGTAAATCCCAGGTGCGCCTGAGATTGACTGTGTTTTGACGGGCGTGATAACTTTCGGGCGATCTAGCGAAAGTTCCGTTGCATATTGTGAAACGAAATCGCTAGCGGTCACAAGGATGGGCCTATGCCACTTCGGGATTCTCGACTGCGGATGCTTTCGCTTTCGGTCGTAGCTTTCTGCCTCATGGCGATTCCCTCCGCGCGGAGCCAGGGCTCGCAAGCGAATGCATCCGCTGCCGCCCTGGCTCCCTCGTTGAGTGGCCCAAGTTTTATGCCCGATGGCAGCTTCCGTGGGTCAACCCTCGTCGGATGGCACACCTTGGGACAAGCCGATTGGCGGGCGGATCAGGGCGAGATTATTGGCAAAGGAACGGGGGCAGGCGGTTCCGGCTGGCTGGTGCTCGATCGATCGTTCCAGGACACGGGCCTGTACGCATCCTTTCAGTGTGTCGGTTCGTGCGATACCGGTGTTTTACTGCGCATGCGCCACACTGCGGATGGCGTGCAAGGCACCTACCTGGCCATCAAGAATGGCGATCTCAAGGCATATAACCTTACGCTCGATAGCACCGGAAAAGAAATCCAGCGGAAGGAATTGCGGGCAGCGGGTGGACTGATCCGATTCGCGCCGCCCCCGCCCGATCCCTCCGCTCCTGTGCAGCCCATCCGCTATCCGTCGCCGCCGCCTGCTCCTCCCGGCGTGACTATCCCGATTACGCGGCCGCAGCAGGGTATTCGCGAGGGAGAGTGGAACGAGATTGAACTGCTGCTCGACGCCGACATCCTTCGTGCCTTTATGAACGATGGCGGGGGATACGCAAGCGTGGCCACAGAAGAGATGAATGGTTACGGTCCGATCGCGCTTTATGTCGGCAAAGACAGCGAAGTCCGTTTCAAGAATGTCGCTTACAAAGATCTCGCGATCAAGAAAGATCCTCCCGAGGAGGTGGGGAGCCGCTTCCGCATGCAGCGCCTGAGCCCCTTCTACTACGGCTGGTCGGCTGCAGCCGCGGACTTCAATCGCGATGGGAAAATGGATATCGTCTCGGGTCCGTTCATCTACTTTGGCCCCGATTACCTCACCTCGCGAGAGATCTATCCCTCCCAGGCTTACAACCCTTCGACGCAGTTCTCCATGAACGATTGGGTGGAACACGCCTATGACTTTACAGGCGATGGATGGCCCGACGTTTTGACCACCAGCCACGCCGGAGGCGGGAAGGACGGCGCCGTTCTCTATGTGAATCCCAAGGGCGAGTCGCGCCGCTGGGAGAAATTCAAGGTTGTACCGCTGATTCAGAGTGAAGAGACGGTACTAAAGGATGTGGACGGCGATGGCAAGCCAGAGTTGGTTTATGAAGCCGAGGGATATATGCGCTATGCCAAGCCCGATCCGGCCAATCCCACGGGAACCTGGATCATTCACACCATCTCGGAGAAAGGTCCATGGCCGGCTCATGGGATCGGTGTAGGCGACATCAACGGCGATGGGCGGATGGATATTATCGGCGCGCAGGGCTGGTGGGAACAGCCTCCAGCCGGCAGTGGCGATCAGTTGTGGAAGTATCATCCCGTGGCCTTTGGCAGTTGGGAGCGTGCAGGGCCGGGCGGCAGCGAGATTGGCGTGTACGACGTAAACGGCGATGGGTTGAACGACGTTGTCACCAGCCTGCAGGCGCATGGATGGGGGCTGGCGTGGTTTGAACAGAAGCGGGCTAAAGACGGCGAGATCACTTTTGTGAAGCACATGGTGATGGATAACTACAACACCAAGAATGCCGGCGGCGTCACTTTCTCAGAATTGCACGGCACCGCCATCGCCGACGTGGATGGAGACGGTATCCCGGACTTCATCGTGGGCAAAAGATTCTGGTCGCACCTGGATGACTACTTCGACGCGGATCCCTACGGCCCAGCGGTTCTTTATTGGTATAAGACAGTTCGCAATCCCAAGGCGCCCGGGGGGGCGGAGCTGGTGCCGCAATTGGTTCACAACCGCTCCGGCGCCGGATCGGATGTGCTTGCGGTCGACCTGAACGGCGATGGCCGGATGGATATTGTGACCTCGACGAGGAGTGGAACGTATATCTTTTGGGGAAAACCTCAAGAGCGAACGAAAACTTCGAAATAGTTTCTCCTGCCGGGACGGAGATGGATGAAAAGTACTTTGGGCAAAGTCATAGGAGGCTTTACTTCCGCGGTTACCTTTGCCGCGTTGGTTGCCTCCGCCAAAGACACGAAGAAGTACACCACGTGGAGTGACTATGAAGGCAGCGCCGACTCGGCTCAGTACTCCGCCCTGACGCAAATCAATAAGTCGAACGTCACCCGACTGCAGCAGGTGTGGTTTTATCCCGACGGCAACAACGGCTTTCGCTATGGCTTCAATCCGCTGGTGGTTGACGGCGTGATGTATGTGGTGGGGAAAGACAATACTACGGTCGCCCTCGATGCGGCGACCGGCAAGGAGATCTGGGTTCACGACAACGGCGTTCCTAGGAGCATCACCAACCGCGGCTTCAATTATTGGGAGAGCACAGATCGCAGCGACCGTCGCCTGTTCTACGCCACGAACAATATGCTTCATGCACTGGATGCGCGCACCGGCAAGCTGGTGGATTCATTCGGCAACCATGGAAGTGTCGATTTGCGGGAAGGGTTAGGCCGCGATCCGAAAACGATCCGGTCCATTCAGTCCGGTGGCCCGGGACGGGTCTTTGAAAATCTCCTCATCCTGGGTTCGTCTACTGGAGAAGAGTACGGATCACCCCCAGGTGATATTCGTGCCTACGACGTGCTCAGCGGCAAGATGGTGTGGATTTTTCACACCGTTCCTCATCCGGGCGAATTTGGTTACGATACCTGGCCGAAAGACGCCTGGAAGTATATAGGCGGCACCAACGACTGGGGCGGGATGACGATCGACGAAAAGCGTGGGATCGCGTATTTTCCGCTGGGATCGCCTACCTATGATTTCTATGGCGCAGATCGTACCGGCGCCGGCCTCTTTGGTGATTGCCTGCTGGCGCTCGATGCCCGCACGGGCAAATATCTGTGGCATTTCCAAGCGGTGCATCATGATCTTTGGGATTACGATCTGACCACGGCACCCAAGCTTTTGACCGTGAAGCACGATGGAAAGATGGTGGACATTGTCGCCCAGGCGGGGAAGAACGGCTTTTTATACGTCTTCGACCGGGTTACGGGCAAGCCTCTCTGGCCGATTGAGGAGCGGTCTGTCCCCCAGTCGGATATGCCCGGCGAGCATTCGTGGCCTACGCAGCCCTTTCCTACGTTGCCGCCCCCCTTCGCCCAACAGTCATTCACGCCCGATGACGTCGATCCGTACATAAGCGATCCGGCGGAGCGCGCGAAGATCAAAGAGAAGTTGCAGAAGGCCCGCAATGAAGGGATCTATACGCCTCCCGGCTTGAGAGAGACGGTTGAGATTCCGGGCAACAATGGGGGTGGCAACTGGGGTGGTGGGGCGGTTGATCCGGCGACTGGCACCTTGTATATCCAGACGAAGAACGCACCCTCGATGCTGAAGCTGGAGCCAAATCCGCCCAAGCGGCAGATGACCGGCACGCCGGAGACCGAGGGCCGGATACTCTACATCCAGAATTGCCAGGCGTGTCACACGGCGGAGTTAACCGGCCAACCACCGTCCATTCCTTCACTGGTGGGTGTAGTCTCACGGATCGGAGCGGACCGCGTGAAGAGCACCGTGGAGGACGGAGCCTCACCCATGCCGGCCTTCACCAGCCTCTCCGGAAAAGAAGTCGATGCATTGGTCGCGTATCTTTCTGACCCGTCGAAGGCGCATGTCCCACCTGACATACTCGCTTACATTTCAGCTCCCCGGCCTCCCCCGCCGCCGATGCCGGAGGGCGCTCCTCCTGTGCGCTACTGGACCGGGTACGGGTACATGAATTCCAGCGAAGGCCTTCCGGCCAACAAGCCAGCCTGGTCAACCCTGACCGCCTACGATTTGAACAAGGGAACCATCAAGTGGCAGATTCCGCTGGGAAGCGTAACCGAATTAGTCGCTAAAGGAGTTACAAATACGGGAAGCTATTGGCCGCGGGGTGGAGTGGTAGTCACTGCGGGCGGATTAATTTTTTCCGGCACCATTTCGGACGCAACCATGCGGGCCTATGACAAAGACACCGGAAAGATACTTTGGGAGAAGGTAATGCCTGCGGGGCCGGAGGGGATTCCGGCGGTCTTCGCGGTAAATGGACGAGAGTACCTGGCATTCAGCGCGAGGCCGAGCCTGAAACACCTTGGCCCCGCTGGGGAGCGGACTACCATTGAAGCAGGGCCGAATGCACCGCAAACGCAGGGATTTTATGTGTTCGCCCTGCCAGAACGAGGGGACAAGTAGGAGGTGTTCAGACCCCGGAATCGATTAACCGTCCGTGCCTTGACGGGACTATAGGCAACTGGTAGGCTTCCTTGGATATTATGCAACTTCTATAGCTTTTTGTACAAAACAATGACGACTGCGATAAAACCGGGACGCGTGGATTATTCAAGCTTTGGACTGCTGGACAAGATAGCAGTGGTGACCGGAGCTTCGCAAGGGATTGGCCGGGCGATTGCCCTGGGGCTGGCGCAAGCCGGAGCACATCTGGTTCTGGCGAAATTTCCTGAGAAGCGCCACGACGAGATACAAGCTGTTAAGGCCGAGATCGAGGCGCTGGGACGCAAGGCAATCATCGTGCAGACCGATGTGGCCGAGGTAGATCAGGTGCGCGCCCTGATGGATAAAACGAAGGAAACCTTCGGACGCATCGACATCCTGGTCAACAACGCAGGTTGGACCGGAACAACTCCTGCTCTCGACGTGAGCGAAGAGGAGTACGACCGCACCATGGCGGCATCTTTGAAAAGCGTGTTTTTTGCCTCGCAAGCCGCTGCACGCATCATGATTCCGCAAGGCGGAGGCAAGATCATCAACATCGGATCCAACTTCGGTGAGATCGCCTTCAAGTCACGAGCGGTCTATGCGGCGGCAAAGGCTGGTGTTCACCATTTGTCTCGCGCGCTTTCTCTGGAATGGGCAAAAGATGGCGTGTTGGTGAACGTTGTGGCGCCTTGCATTACAGAAACTGAGTCACGCAAGAACATTCTGGAACGGCCAGGCTACAAAGAGTGGGCCACCAAGGAGATGATTCCGCGGGGACGATGGAATCAGCCCGAGGATCTGGTGGGTGCGGTGCTGTTTCTCTCCAGCCCCCTCTCCGATATGGTGGTGGGCCACGTGCTAATGGTCGATGGCGGCTGGACAATCCACTAACGCATTTTTGCTAATGCTGTAGACCGGGAAACTGAACTTGACGCGGCCATTCCGCCAAAACCGGGGCCGCCGGGGTACGCGGTCTTTGCGTGCCTGGGGTGGAAAGAATGGCCGCACATAGCTGATCCCGCCGGACCACAGTGTTAGCGAAAATGCTTTGAAGGAGCGTGTGGGTTGCAGATGGAGAGCAGCGGAATGCCAATCCAATGGGGTGAACATGAAGCTCCGCAATAAAGTGGCGCTCATTACCGGAGCCAGCCAGGGCATTGGCAAGGGAATTGCGGAGATATTCGCGGAAGAGGGCGCGGATGTCGCCATCAATCACCTGCAATCATGCGAAAAGGCGTGCGCAGTTGCCGAATGGGTAAAGAGTAAGAGCCGTCGTGCGATGGTCGTGGAAGCAGACGTCAGCCAGCGGGATCAGGTCGAAGCCATGTTCGATCAAGTGGAGAAAGAGCTTGGGCCGGTTGATGTGCTTGTGAACAATGCCGGAATCGAGACGATCGTTCCCTTCCTGGAGCTGACAGACGAGCAGTGGAGCGATCTGGTGAATGTGAACTTGCGGGGAGAATGGCTCTGCAGCCAGGTTTTTTGCCGTCGGGCGGTGGCTGCCGGCGTCGCAGGTTCCATCATCAACATTGGCTCCATCCAAGCGGGTAAGTTTTTGCCGGGGCGGACCCATTACGCGCCGGCGAAACTAGCCATCGAAGCCCTGACTCGCAATGTCTCCGCGGAGATGGGTGCTTTGGGAATCCGGGTCAATTGCATCCATCCCGGTCTGATCGAGACGCCGATGGTCTCGTGGGTGCTCAATCATCCTGACCCCAGCGTCCTGTCTGGCGTGTTATCCCAGATCTCCCTGGGGCGCAGCGGGCAGCCGCGCGAAATTGGCACAGTGGCTGCGTTTTTTGCCTCCGACGAGGCCCGGTATGTTACCGGCCAGTCTCTCTTTGTCGATGGCGGTTGGGTGGGAAAATGAGATTGCTGATGGAAAGCGGCATCTCTGGAAGCCGACGATAGGGAGCCATGATGGATCCTTCGCACACTCCCGTCCTGCGTGAACGATTGAGCCGTGGTTTCTTAAGCAAGGACGATTACGCCACGCGACAGGGCATCCTGAAGCTGCTGGCCATCAAGGATTCCGACATTCGCCTCCTCACCCTGGAGCAATGCCGCGATGCTGTCGATAAAGGGCTTCACGCGGGGGGCGCCTTCTCCTCCATCATTCCCCTGGTCGCGCTCTTCTACGGGGGTTTCATTGATTTGGATATCGAAGATCCCACTCGTCGCGGGCAGGATATGTTCACCCTAAGCAAGGGACATGCGGTCGCGGCACTGGCCTCTATTTATGCTGAACTAGGCTATTTCGACCGGAAGACGCTCAAGAATTCGCGCTCGTTTACCAGCATCCTGAATGGACATCCGGGTCCGATATTGCCTGGCATTCACATCGCCACTGGGCCGATGGGGCAGGGATTCGGTGTCGCACAGGGTTTCGCAGTCGCTGGCCGTACCAGCCCGCGGTTCGATTCCTATTGCATGACCGGTGACGGTGAATTGCAGGAAGGCCCTATCTGGGAAGCGGTGATGTATGCCGGACAAAATCACCTCGACAACCTGTGCGTGCTGGTCGATCGCAATAACGGACAGCTCGACCTGCACACGCGCATGGTTTTTCCCATGCCTGAATTGGAGAGCGTGTTTCGTTCCTTTGGTTGGCAGGCGCACACAGTGGATGCAACCCAATACGATGGCGTGGTCGCGGCGTTGGAAAGCTTTCGGTTCGGTCCACGCAATGGCATGCCGACTGCGATCATTTGCAATAGCCGAAAGGGCTTTGGCGCCTTTTCCGATTTTCTCAACCGGCACAAGGTCACATTGCCGGATAATCTGATTACTCAGGAGTACACCCTGCAATCGGATCAGCGCCGGGCGCGGATTGATGAGTTTGTGCTTCAGTGCGAGCGGCTTGCGGGTACCGTGGAAGGTGACGCAACGCGAGATTCGCTGATCGAAGCGGCTCATCGCATGCATCTGGAGATCGACCTGGGTTCACCGGGAAGGCGAAATGTAACTACGGTTGTTGGCCCCGTACTGACGGCGCGTGTTCCTGCGCGCAATAAGCGGATCTCGCACGAAGCCAGGCTCTTGCCGCAATTGGATCGCAAGAAGGAGTATGCGGCTTCCGATATTGTGACCGCGGCGATGAAAATCTTTGCCGTGGACCCAGCTGTTGTCTCCATTGATGCTGATCTGGCATCGACCAGTGGCCTGGAAGCAGGCATTGCCGCAGTTGATCAAAAGCGGGCGTTAAACGTGGGTGTCGCTGAATCCAACATGATGCTGATCGGCGAGGCGTTCGCGGCGCTGGGTTATAACACGTGGGTAAGCACCTTCTGCCCCTTTTTCGACTGGAAGGTGCTGCGCCGCATTGCCGTCGGAGCCCAAGAGCGTCAAGAAGCGATCGCTGCGCCCGATGGCTGGTTGAGCGAAGGTCATGGCCTCGATCTCACCTTCCTGGCCACCGCGGCAAACTTCGAAACCCGCACCAACGGCGCCACCCACATGGGTAACGATGACAGTACAACGTTCGATGCGGTTGCCCAGTTGAAGATCATCGATGTCTCTTGTCCGCAGCAGATGCTCTCCATCATGCGATGGATTATGGAAGGAAATCGCGGCCTGATTTACCTCCGCGTTATGCGCACGGGCTCCGCGGTGCTCTACGACAGCGACTACGTATTCGCATTTGGTAGAGGTCATCGTCT
Source organism: uncultured Acidobacteriaceae bacterium (assembly GCA_963743365.1). GTDB lineage: Bacteria > Acidobacteriota > Terriglobia > Terriglobales > Acidobacteriaceae > PALSA-350. Next base: position 120,205 of record CAVUQE010000022.1, on the reverse strand, counting down.
GCTGAGCAGTCCTGCGGATAGGGCGACCATCATCAGTAGTGGGCGCGGGGTACATGAGGCCATCGCCGCAGCCTCGCAGTGCGCGGCCGTGGGTATGCCGGTTGGGGTTGTGGATATGCCCTCGATTGACGAGAAGCTGTTGCTGGAGCTTTTCAACTCAGGCCAGCTTCTGCTTCTAGCGGAGCAAAACAATGGATATATCTGGCAGAATTTGCTCAAGGTCCTTTACCGTAATCGCGGTCGAGTGAAACCAGACGCATGGGAACGGATCGTCACCGTCAACACACTCAAGAGCGATGGCCAGCCGCAGTTTATACACTCCGGAACTTATGAAGAGTTGATCGCGGCCTTTGGTCTGAGCCCCGACGCAATCGCTCGCACCATCCTGACCTGGAAGGAGAATCGATGATGTTACCAATCGTGGAGGAAAATTCGATCGAGCCGCTCGATCTTCCCGGCCGGCGTCTGCGCTGGTTGATGACCCAGGAGAACGTGGATGCGCGCCATTGTTCGATGTGCATGATCCTCGTGGCGCCGGGAGAGACGGTGAGGCCCGCGCATTCCCATCCCAACGGGGAAGAGGTCATCTACGTCGTCAAAGGATCCGGCAAAGTGATGATCGAGGGAGTGGTGGAACCGGTTAAGCAGGGCAGCGCGGTGTTATTTCCCCAAGGGAAAGTGCACATGTTGCGCAACACCGGCACGGAGGAGATGAAGGTAGTCTGCTTCTTCGCGCCGGCGACGAATCTCGACAACTATAAATTCTTTGACGACGTGGAATTCCCGGAGTAGGGCTAGTCTTGAGAGACCGAGCCGTCACAGGCGGTTTACAGGCTGCCGAGCACTCTCTGTTGGGTAGGTCCGGCCTTCGCGACGGAACGAGAGGCACCATCCGATTGAAGGCTTTTCTGCAGCCTGTTAAGCCAATTGCGATTCCCGGCATTCTCTTAGCGTTATTGCGCCTTCAAATACGCGATCACGTCGCTGATTTGTGCTTCGCTCAGGATGCTGCCGAAGGCAGGCATGGGAGCCCTGCCCTTTTTAATAATGTCTGTCGCTTGCGCCGGCGAGACCGGAGGGGTCACCAAGGGCTTGCTGCTGAAGATGCCATGCAGATTTGGGGGGCCGAAAGGAGTGCTGTCACCGGGCTGCTTGTTATGGCAGCTTACGCAGTTTTGCTGGAAGACGGCCGCACCACGTTTGGCTTTGGCATTCATGACGGGGGTAGCCGTGTCGGCAAAACCAATCAAATTTGTGGCCATGATCGCACCGGCGGCAACCAAAGTACAGACACCCCATATAAGCCCACGACCACTCGCCATTATCCCTATGCCTCCAGTAGGTTTCGGTCGCCTTGCGGCGCCCATTATCAAAATCATAAACCATGCCCAGCCTTGCTCCGAGGCAGCCGAAGCAAATTGGATGGCGTAAAACTTGCGTATTACGCAACCGCGAAGCTCTCCCTGGACAATCGCGGCTGGCATCAGTACTCTCTTAGCGGGTTGAGATGGGGTCTTTGCTAGAGAGGTTGTGCACTCATGGCAGGGCGAAATATTTGGTATGGTTATGTGTACAAACGACAGTGACCCCAAAAATCAATCACCCACCGTCTCGTGGATTTAGTTAAGACCAGCAGAGGCAACCTGGAGACGCCGTTGCGAGTTTAGTACGGACCTTATTTATGCCCGAGGACAAAGTTCGCCAGATTCCATTCATCCAAAGTCTTGATCGTGGCCTTACGATTCTGCAAGCGGTCGCTCTTTCCAAGCAGCCCGTCTCCCTCGGGGAACTTACAGAGTTGTTGGGGATTGATCGCAGCAGCGCCTTCCGGCTGGCGAATACCCTCAGACGACGTGGATTTCTCGCCTGTCCGGCGGGCAGGAAGGACTATATCCTCGGCTCTTCCATGTGGCGTCTTTCCCACCGATACGACTGGGGCAACATGTTGATCCGGATCGCCAATAAGCAGCTGAAGCTGCTGGCCACGCAGATCAACGAAACCGCGCATCTTGCCATCCGTGAGGGGAAATATGCTCTATTTATCGACCACGCGGCGGCCAGCAATGTGATTGCTGTGGCGGGGCAGGTGGGTGAGCTGGTGCCGCTCTACTGCACTGCTCATGGCAAGGCTTTGTTGGCGGATGCGGATGAACGCGAGCTGCGGGCCCTCATCGGATCGGGTCAACTGCGCAGATATACCAAGAACACGATGACCTCTATCCAGGAGCTGAGCAAAGATTGCGCTCTGATAAAGAAGAGAGGCTTCGCCACCGACGAAGCGGAATTTGCAGAAGATCTGCGCTGTGTAGCGGCCCCGATTCGCGTCGATAACGATGTGATTGTCGGCTCGATTGGTGTTTCGGCGCCCATGTCGCGTTTCTCTAAGGAGCGCTATCGCGTCGCTGCCGGGCAAGTGTGCAAGGTGGCGCAGGCGATCGGGCTGCTGCTGAGCAATGCCGATCAAAGTTCCGATGGGGAGTCGGAAAAGGCAGTCGCCGAGTTCGCATAATTCCTCCCGTGTCTGCGAGAAATACTTTGACAGAGAATCCAGTCCTGGATTTTGAGGTTGAGAAGTCTTCGATCCGGTACATTGGTAGCGACCTGCAGCGTCCGGAATGCATTTTGGCCGAACCGGACGGCACGCTCTGGTGCGCGGACGCGCGGGGCGGAGTCGCCAGGATTGCCCCCGATGGAAAGCAACAGATCATCACCCAGCAGCGGTCTGGTCATTTTCAGGGCGTGACCAGCGAGGCCAGCCGGTATTTGGAGGGCACGCTACCCAACGGTCTGGCGTTTGCCCGCAACGGCGATATTTTGATTTCGAACTTCGGCACCGATTGCCTCGAGGTGATGACCCGAGACGGTGTAACCAGGGTTCTTGCCGACAGCATCGACGGCGAGCCCATCGGTAAGGTGAACTTTGTCTTGCGCGACTCTCAGGATCGCATTTGGATCACGGTCTCCACGCGCATTAAGAACTGGATGCACGCTCTGCGCAGAGATCTGCCCGATGGCTACATCGCCAGGTACATCGAGGGAAAATTCCGGATCGTCGCTGACGGCTTTCACTTTACCAACGAAATCCGCATGGATGCGCGGGAAGAGTTTATGTACGTGGTGGAGACCACCGGCGGCTGTATCAGCCGATTACGCGTGGGTAAGGATGGCAGTCTGAGCAACCGCGAGGTTTTTGGACCGGCGAGTTTAGGAAAGGGCGCGTGGCCCGACGGCATCGCCTTCGATAGCCTGGGAAATTTGTGGGGCACCATGGTGTACTCGGATAAGCTCTTTGTGCTGACGCCTCAGGGTGATTTTCGCCTCTTGCTCGATGAGGGCGATGCGCAGAAGGTTGAGGATCTGGAGCGGGCTTTTTTCGCTAGCAAGGTAAATGAGCAAGTGCTGTTTGCTACCGGGCAAGGGATTGCGTCATGGATGGCAAGTGTGACCTTTGGCGGCGCCGATCTGCAGACCATCTACATCGGTTCGCTGAAGGGTAAACGAATCCCCTACTTCCGTGCACCCGCGCCGGGTTTGCCGATGGTGCACTGGCGCGAAGGCTAGAGCATTCTTGCTAATGGTGTAGGCCGGGAAACCGGACTCGACGCGGCCATTCCGCCAAAGAATGGCCGCACATAACGGATCCTGCCGGACCACAGTATTGGCAAAATGCGTTAGAGCATTCGGGCGTGGACGACTCCCTGCTGAATCAACCAATCGAGCGACTCGCGTACCGCCTGGAGCGAGCTGTAGCGCGGCTCATATCCTAAAAGCGCGCGTGCTTTGGCAATGCTGCAGTTGGGCGAATGGGCGATGTGGTCCCATGTGAATGTGGCATCCCTGGCCGTTGCTCGCTGCCGCCACTCTTCCCAGGGCAAAAATTCCAACTGAGCGACACGTTCAAACCAGGCACTCACACGCTCCGCATATCCCCTTAGGGTCAGCGCCGCGGGTGATACGACGTGAAAGCTCTCGCCCAGAGCAACGCTCCTCCTCTCGATCGCTCTTTGAAAGCATTGCGCCACATCATCCGCGTGGACGTGATGCAGTGTCTCCATCCCTATATTCGGAAGTTGGATCGGGCTTCCCTGCAAGAGCTTGGAGAAGACCTCCGGGTTGAAGTTGCCTGCTGGATTGACCGGAGCCCAACCGGGCCCAACCAGGTGTCCAGGATGCAGGATAGTTATCGGCAGTCCGGACCGCCGTGCCTCGCGCAGAAGATAGCCCTCGATGGCAGCTTTTCTCTCCCCGTATTCGCCGAATGCCTTGCGTGGCTCGGCCTCAGTTGTCGGAACCTCGATGCTTGGCCCGTGCACCCAGATGGTGCCGCAGTGCAAAAGGTGTTCGGTATTCCCGCGGAGCGCCTCAACCAACTGCTCGGCGCTTTGCGGCTGGTAACAGGTGAGATCGATCACCACGTCCGCGTCCAGGCTGGCAATGCGCTCGCCAAAGCGTCCGGCCTCCTCTTCCACGGCCCTGTCCATCTCCACCCGCTCGATCAATTGCCAGGCCGCGTGTTGTTGGTAAGGCTCCTTCAAGCCCCGGCTGATGCAGATGACTGAGTGACCGGCCTCGACCAGCCGAGGTGTCAGAAAGCTACCGATATGGCCGGTTCCACCGATGATCGCCACTCGCACTGGATGACCTCCGATGAAGGATCAAACGCCCGATTGAAGCGCTGTTGCCGCGGTCTACCGGGATACACTAGAGCGGTTCCACGATTACCGTGCCCCATCCGGGCTCGGCGATGTGGGTCTTTTCCTGGGAAAAGCCCCGTCTGAAGCATCTTCGCCGGTTACACCTATCGTCGAACCGCTATAGTGGGGCCAAATCCTTCAGGCAGACGAAAAATGCTGGATACCGCACAAAACGTTTTCATTGTCATTATCTCCCTTGTTTGCGCCTTCTTTTTTATGGCGGCCGTCAACTATTACTGGCCTTCAGAGAGGCGACGGGCGCACAACGATCTGATTGGCTGGCAGCTTTCCATTCTCGGCACCACTTATGCGGTCATCATCGGCTTCATGCTGTACACCGTTTGGATCGATTTTGGGACGGCTGATTTGAATGCGGATGCGGAGGCTAATTCGGTGGTCGACCTCTATCGTCTGGCAGATGGGTTGTCGCCGCAGCAAGGGGGGAAAATCAAAGCGTTGGCGCGGGCGTATGGCGATGCGGTTGCGGATCATGAATGGGAAGAGATGGCGCGCAACGTTATGCCCGATGAGAGCCGGGAGATCACGCGGCAGATGTGGAAGACTCTCATGGAATCAAAAGGATCCTCTCCTACCGAGATAACCGCGGAAGACCATGCCCTGTATGAACTCAGCGCGTTAGCGGGATATCGCCGCATCCGCCTGGTTGAGTACGAAGCACGGCTTCCCGGAGTGCTTTGGTGGGTGCTGCTGGTGGGAGGAATCGTCACGGTTGCGTCTACCTGCATGTTCGGCGCTTCGAATGGCGCCTTGCACGTCATCCAGGTTGGTGCGTTTACCTTACTCATTGCGCTGGTGCTGGCTGCGATTGCCGATATCAATCGGCCCTTCCAGGGGTCAGTCCATGTGAGTGACTACGCCTTCCGCCGCGCTCAAATGGATATGAAAGAGCCGTAGGTCAGAGTGGGCGGACAGATTCAAGTTTGCGGAATTTGGGAGCTAAAGCCTCCGTGCGAACCGGAAGCGAACCGCTAGTTAAAGGGAAGCCTTGCGCAGCCGCAAGGCGTTGGTGATGACGGAAACGGAGCTGAAGCTCATAGCGGCAGCGGCGATCATGGGGTTAAGCAGCAATCCGAATATCGGGTAGAGCACACCTGCGGCAAGCGGCACGCCAAGGGCGTTATAGAGGAAAGCGAAGAAGAGATTCTGGCGGATGTTGCCCATGGTTCGCTGGCTCAAGCGGCGCGCCTTGAGAATGCCGCGCAGGTCGCCTTTGACCAAGACGATGCCTCCAGATTCCATCGCCACGTCCGTTCCTGTGCCCATCGCGATGCCGACCTGTGCCTGTGCCAACGCCGGCGCATCGTTGACACCATCGCCCGCCATGGCCACTACCGCTCCCTGCGATTGCAGTCTCTTGATTACTTCGGCTTTCTGCGCCGGCAGCACCTCCGCTTCGAAATCGATGCCCAGCTTTTGCGCCATGGCCGCTGCCGTGGTGCGATTATCGCCGGTGACCATCACTACCTTGATGCCTTCTTGCTTTAGCTCTTGAATGGCTCGGAGCGCAGATTCCCTGATCGGGTCCGCGACGGCGACCAAGCCAGCCAAACGGCCATCCGAAGCGAGGAACATGACCGTCTGCCCGGCTTTGCGCAAGGCTTCAGCCTCCCGCTCCATCGCTTGCGAAGAGGCTCCGAGGTCATGCATCAACGCGGCATTGCCGGCGGCGACCTGGGCGCCCTGCACGGTTCCCGACACACCTTTTCCGGTGAGCGACGCAAAGTTCGTCACCGGAAGCAACTCAATCTTCTTCTCCTGCGCCGCGCCAAGAATGGCAGCAGCGAGAGGATGTTCGCTGGCCTTTTCAAGGCTTGCCATGATTTGCAGCAGCTGCGTTTCGTTCATGCCCTGGGCAGCGATCACCGTGCTCAGCCGAGGCTTGCCCTCAGTGAGCGTCCCGGTCTTGTCCACTACCAGCGTGTCTACTTTTTCCAGCGTCTCCAGGGCTTCCGCATTGCGCACCAGAATGCCCTCGCCGGCGCCGCGGCCGGTGCCCACCATGATGGACATGGGGGTGGCCAGGCCGAGAGCGCAAGGGCAGGCAATGATGAGCACCGCGACAGCGTTTACCAGTGCATGCGCATACCGCGGCTGCGGTCCGAAGACGGCCCAGCAGGCAAAGGTAATTACGGCCGCGACCAGGACCGCCGGCACGAAGTACGAGGCCACCTGGTCAGCAAGACGCTGAATCGGCGCGCGGGTTCTTTGTGCCTCGCTCACCATCTTTACAATCTGCGCCAGCAGTGTGGATGCCCCAACCCGTTCGGCCTTCACTACGAAGCTGCCGGTGCTGTTCATGGTTCCGCCCACCACCTTTGCGCCCGCCGCTTTCTCTACAGGTATGGGCTCGCCGGTCACCATCGATTCGTCCACCGAGCTGTGGCCCTCGACCACCGAGCCATCCACCGGTACCTTTTCGCCTGGGCGAACGCGCAGCAGGTCGCCAATCGCGACCTCGCTGAGAGAGACGTCAGCCTCACTTCCGTCAGGAGAAATGCGGCGCGCGGTTTTGGGGGCCAGGCCGAGCAGCGCCTGAATGGCTCCGCTGGTTCGGCTGCGAGCCCTCAATTCCAGTACTTGGCCGACCAGGACCAAAACCGTGATAACGGCAGCTGCTTCGAAGTAAAGGCCGAGATGCCCGGAGGCATCGCGAAAAGTCGGAGGAAAGAGGCCTGGCGCGGCCACGGCAGCCACGCTGTAAAGGTAGGCGGCGCCACTACCCATCGCAATAAGCGTGAACATATTGAGACTGCGATGAACGATCGACGCCCATCCGCGCTCAAAGAACGGCCATCCGCCCCAGAGGACCACGGGCGTTGCCAGGGCAAACTCGATCCAGCCCAACGCCGAGCCCAACCATTGCTGCAATGGATGGCTGGGCAGAAGATCCGAGACCATGATGGCCAGCAAAGGAAGGGTCAGCACCGCGCCCACCCATAGGCGCCGCGTCATGCTGACTAGTTCAGGATTGGCCGCGTTCGCGGTGACGGTCCGAGGCTCGAGCGCCATTCCACAGATAGGACAAGCGCCGGGACCATCGCGCACGATTTGCGGATGCATCGGGCAGGTGTATTCAATGTGGTCCGCCGGGATAGAAGGCTCGGTAGCCTCAAGCGCCATGCCGCATTTTGGGCAAGCGCCCGGTGTCGCGGAGAGCACTTCAGGATGCATGGGGCAGGTGTATTGACCGGGCGTCGATGCTTTCTTGACCGGTCCTACAGACACCAAAACGGCCGGCTGCGAGCCGTCATACTTGGCTGGGGTGGCCGTGAACTTTGTCCGGCATCCGGCGCAACAGAAATACCAGGTGCGCCCCGCGTGCTCGACCGAGGGAGTAGCCTCTTGCGGCTGCACCTTCATTCCGCATACCGGGTCGACCTCGGCCAAATCTACGTTTGCCATGCTCCCACCTGTCACTTAGTTAGACCACTGAGCAGCTCTGAGGATTCAGGCGCATGTGTGTAGAAGGTCTAGGCGCTCTTCAGCGCCCGGCGCCCTATGTCCCGGCGGTAGTACATTCCTTCGAAGTGGATGCGGCCAAGTGCCTCATAGGCCCGGGAGAGCGATTGCTCCAGGGTTGCGGCGGCTGCAGTTACGCCGAGTACCCTTCCCCCTTCGGTGACGTAATTGCCGTCCACCAGGGCGGTGCCGGAATGAAAAACCTCTACTCCCGGTACGCCGGCCGCTTCTTCCAGCCCACTGATCCTGCGGCCGCTCACATAGCTGCCGGGGTAGCCGGCCGAGGCTGCAATGACGCAGGCGGAGGCCCCGGGCTTCCATTGCAGCTCGGTGTCGCTCAGACGGCCCTCGACGCAGGCTTCGAGGGTCGCTACCAGGTCGCAATCCAACCGGGAGAGAATCGCCTGCGTTTCAGGGTCACCAAAGCGGGCATTGAACTCCAGCACCATGGGACCACGCGCGGTCATCATCAACCCGCAATACAGAACCCCCACAAAGGCGGAATCCTCCGCAGCCATGCCGCTCACGGCGGGCAGCGCAATGTGGTTGATGATCCATTCCCGCATCTGGTCATCCACCATGCCATCCGTAGAGTATGCGCCCATACCTCCAGTGTTGGGCCCTTTATCTCCCTCTCCAATTCGCTTGTGATCCTGCGCCGGAGCCAACGGCACTACATGCTTTCCGTCGGTCAGAGTGAGAAACGAGATCTCTTCACCGGTAAGAAACTCCTCGATCACGATGGAAGACTGCGCCGAGCCCAGCAGCTTTCCCGCCATCAGGCCGGAGATGGCCTCAGTTGCCTCGCGCCGCGTCTCGCACATGAGCACGCCCTTGCCCGAAGCCAGGCCATCCGCCTTGATTACCACCGGAAGATGGAAGAGATCGATCGATTCCAGCGCTTGCTGCTCGCTGGTGGCGATGGCATAGGCGGCTGTGGGGATTTTGTGCCGCTGCATAAAGCGCTTGGCAAAGGCTTTGCTGCTCTCCAGTTGCGCCGCCTTCTGGGTTGGCCCAAAGACCGGGATGCTCCGCCGCTGCAGCTCGTCCACCAGTCCCAGCGACAAGGGAAGCTCGGGCCCAACCACCACCAAATCGGGACGCTCGGATGCGGTAACCCGTAATAGGTCATCGAGGTCTTTCGGACTGACGGGAATGCAGCGAGCCAATTGGGCTATGCCCCCATTGCCCGGTGCGCAAACGACTTCAGAGACGCGGCGGGACCGGCTTATGGACCAAACCAACGCGTGTTCCCGGCCTCCCGCACCAATGACCAACACTTTCATCCGCTTGAGCCAACCCCTCTTTCGTGAACAAATCCCGTGGCCGGGAACTGTGGCAAGACTACCGCAGCAGGGCCGGACTGCGAAGAGCCGTTAACCATGGTTAACAAAAAAACGGAAATGCAGGCTATACTGAATTCGCAGCAGCTGAAATCGAGGATCGTGCCATGCCACCTGCTTCTCCGCCCTCGCTTCCGGTTTCGCCTTCCGCGCCGCTGCTCTCTGATTTGAAGACCCGTCAGGCCCTGTATTGGTTCGGGCCGGCCTTTGTGGCCAGCATCGCCTATATCGATCCGGGGAATTTTGGCACGAACCTGATCGCAGGCACCGGATTCGGCTACAAACTGCTCTGGGTGTTGTTGTGGTCGAACCTGATGGCCATCCTCATCCAATACCTCTCCGCCAAGCTGGGTATTGCGACCGGAGCCACACTGCCGCAGAACTGCCGCGAGCACTTCTCGCGCCGAACGGCGATCGGTTTGTGGGTAGCGGCCGAGCTTTCGGCTCTGGCCACCGACCTGGCCGAATTTCTTGGCGCCGCGCTGGGCTTCTACCTGCTTTTTGGCGGCTATTTCCTTCATTTGGGGCTTGCCCGGACCACGGTGATGTTTATTGCCGCGATCGTTTCAGCGGTGTGCGTGTTTGCCATCCTGGCACTGGAGTTGCGGGGATTCAGGAGCCTGGAAATCGGCATCATGGTATTTGTTTTGGTGATCGGGCTCTGCTACCTGATAGAGATTTTTCTGGTTCATCCCGACTGGGGCCAGATCGCCTACCATACTGCGGTGCCCTGGTTGGATCGTCGTAGCGTCTACGTGGCGGTCAGCATGCTCGGGGCTACGGTGATGCCGCACGTGGTCTATCTGCATTCCGGGCTGGTGCAGCCGCGTCTCGCCAAGGAAGATCGAAAAGCGCAATCATCCGAGGACCGCCACGTGTCGCGGCTGCGCCACCTCCGGCTGGAGGCGCTGGACGTGTTTGCGGCCATGAATGGCGCCTGGCTAGTGAATTCCGCGATGGTGATTGTGGCCGCAGCGGCCTTTGCCGGCACCGGCCGCAGCGACATGTCGATCGAAGAGGCTCACCGTACGCTGGGTCCGTTATTGGGCCCGGCTTCGGCTACGATCTTTGGCATTGCACTCTTGTGCTCCGGCCTTTCCTCTTCTACCGTTGGAACCCTCGCCGGCCAGATGATCCTCGAGGGGTTCCTGAAGGTGCGTTTCAGCATTTTCCTCCGGCGGCTCCTTACTTTGCTTCCGGCGATGATCGTCATCGGCATAGGACTGGATCCGCTCCGCATCCTGGTCCTTTCCCAGGTGGTGCTGAGTTTTACGCTGCCTTTTGCCTTGGTCCCGCTGCTCATCCTGTGCGGCCGCCGGCAATTGATGGGTGCGTTCACCAATGGGAGGGTGATCAGCTTTCTTGGCTGGCTGACGGTTGCCTTGATCCTTGTTCTCAATGTGGTGCTTCTGGGATTAACCATTACCTCCTGATTCGCCCCGCCACATCCTGGCCGAAAATGCTTTAGAATCTTTAGTGGACCATGAACGCCCGGAGCAGACTTCGCGATTGCAGTTTCGCAATTGGTGTAGACCGAAGCGATTGGCCATTTTGTGGTTTTCTCCCAAGGAAAACCACTCCTCGCGATCCTTATCAGTCCACAGTAATTGCGAAGCTGCCTTTCCTGCACAAGCGTTTCCGTCACGGCAAGCCTGACCGTGGACGGAGCCACTCCTCCTAACTTCTCGTCAGCCAGAGTCCTGACAACCAACATTTGATCAGGCGCGTACTTGCGCAATCTTGTGCAACAGTGACGTGCTCTTTAGAGAGGAAATACCCATGAACAGCTTCGGCAGCCAATCCACCCTGAAGGTCGGCAACAAGAGCTACGAAATCTTCCGTCTCCAGGCACTCGAGGCCAAAGGCCTCACCCTTCATCGCCTCCCCTACAGTCTGCGTGTTCTCTTGGAAAACCTGCTCCGTCAGGAAGATGGTAAGAGCGTGACGGCGAACGACATTGAATTCCTGGCCAAGTGGCAGGCCAGTGCGGAGCCGGCGCGGGAGATCGCGTTCATGCCGGCGCGCGTGCTGATGCAGGACTTTACCGGAGTTCCTGCCATCGTCGATCTGGCAGCCATGCGCGATGCGATGAAGAAGCTTGGCGGCAACCCGGAGAAGATCAACCCCCTGCAACCCGCGGAACTGGTGATCGACCACTCGGTGCAGGTCGACGAATTCGGGACTTCGAACGCCTACTCCATCAACGCCGCGCTCGAGTTCCAGCGCAACCGGGAACGCTATGCCTTTCTCAAGTGGGGACAGACCGCGTTCCGCAACTTCTCCGCCGTGCCTCCGGGTATGGGCATCTGCCACCAGGTCAATCTGGAGTACCTGGCCCGCGTAGTCTTTACCACGGCGGCGAATGGTGGAGTGGTCCAGGCGTATCCCGACACGCTAGTGGGCACCGACTCGCATACCACGATGATCAACGGGCTGGGGGTTCTGGGTTGGGGCGTCGGCGGCATTGAAGCCGAGGCCGCCATGTTAGGCCAGCCGGTTTCCATGTTGGTGCCACAAGTAGTGGGATTCAAGCTGACCGGCAAGCTGCGCGAGGGCGCTACGGCCACCGACCTGGTGCTAACCGTGACCGAGATTCTGCGGAAGCTGGGCGTGGTGGGCAAGTTTGTTGAGTTTTACGGCTCCGGCGTAAGCGAATTGAGCCTGGCGGACCGGGCTACGATCGGCAACATGGCGCCGGAGTACGGCGCCACCTGCGGAATTTTTCCCATCGATGTAGAAACTCTCCGCTATTTGCGACTGACCGGGCGCAGCGCGGAGCAGATCAACCTGGTGGAGGCATATTCCAAAGAACAGGGATGGTTTCACACTCCTGATTCGCCTGAGGCCGAATACACGCAGACCACCGCGCTCGATCTTTCCACCGTCGAACCCAGTGTGGCGGGCCCGCGCCGTCCTCAGGACCGTGTATTGCTCTCCCAAGCTGGCGCCAACTTCGAGCAGCAGTTGCCTGGCTTGCTAGGGCCAAGCGCACCAGGGCGTAAGGAGCGGCAAACGATCCGGTGGGAGGGTGAAGGCGGTCACACCTGGCCGAATGGCAGTGAAAAATCCACTCCCGAGAAAGGCCCCGCAACTTCGGTCAAGGAGCGCTTCGGGATCGATGTCGATCCGTACTTGGACAATGGCTCCATTGTGATCGCTGCCATTACCAGTTGCACCAACACCTCGAATCCTTCGGTCATGGTTGCTGCCGGGCTGTTGGCGAAGAAGGCAGTCGAGAAAGGATTGAGCGTGCCGCCGTGGGTCAAGACTTCCCTGGCACCCGGTTCGCGTGTGGTGACGGATTACTACGAGCGGTCAGGATTGCTCAAATATCTGGATAAGCTGCGCTTTCAGGTCGTTGGCTATGGCTGCACCACTTGCATCGGCAACTCAGGACCATTGCCGACGGATGTTTCCAAGGCAATCGACGACCATGGCCTGGTCGCGGTCTCTGTGCTGAGCGGCAATCGAAATTTCGAGGGCCGCATCAACTCCGAAGTGCGGGCCAACTACCTCATGTCGCCGCCGCTGGTTGTTGCTTATGCACTGGTGGGCAACATCGAGCACAACTTCGACACTGATCCGATCGGGAAGGATACGAAGGGCGCGCCGGTGTACCTCAAGGACATCTGGCCTACCCAGGACGAGGTAAACAGCACCATCGCATCAGCGATCGACTCCGAGATCTTTACCAAGGAATACGCAACTGTTACGGATGGTGATAAGAACTGGCAGAATCTCAAGTTCCCCACTGGCGACACCTATCAGTGGGAGCCCGATTCGACGTACATCCGCAAGGCGCCTTATTTTGATGGCATGCCTGCCAAGCCTGCGCCGGTCGAGGATATCAAGGGTGCCCGGGTGCTGGCCGTTCTGGGAGATAGCGTCACCACTGACCACATTTCGCCTGCGGGCTCCATCAAGCGGGATGGACCTGCTGGTAAATACCTGGTTGAGCACGGAGTGAAGCCGGTTGACTTCAATTCTTACGGATCACGGCGCGGCAATCACGAGGTTATGGTGCGCGGTACCTTTGCCAACGTTCGGTTGCGCAACAAGCTGGCTCCGGGAACCGAAGGCGGCGTGACTCGACTGCTTCCCGAGGGCGAAGGGATGAGCATCTTCGACGCCTCGGTGAAATACGCTGAGCGCGGTACTCCGCTGGTGATTCTTGCCGGCAAGGAATACGGCTCCGGCTCCTCGCGCGACTGGGCAGCCAAGGGACCGCGTCTGCTGGGTGTACGGGCCGTGATCGCACAGAGTTACGAGCGCATCCACCGCTCCAACCTGGTGGGCATGGGCATTTTGCCGTTGCAGTTTGAGAATGGCGAAAGTGCGGAGTCGCTGGGACTTACCGGCGAAGAGGTCTTTGACCTGGAGGGGATACGCGGGATGCTGGAGCAGAAGTTTGCTCAAGGCCGGATACTGACAGTCAAGACGACGGATTCGGCGGGGGGTGTAAGGACCTTTAAGGCAACGGTGCGCATCGACACGCCGCAGGAAATTCTCTACTACGAGAACGGCGGCATTCTGCAATACGTGCTGCGGCAACTGGCGTCAAACTGAAATTTCGCAAACGAAGAACGGGTGCCCCGCATCTGCTCGGTTTTCGCGAGATGTTGGATACCCCGTCCTGTTCCTGTTGGGTTTTTATCGCGGCAAGACTAGCACGCCCCAGGGGCCCTTGCCGGCTTTGATTTTCTTGGTCACGGTATTGGTAGCCAGGTCCACTACCGAGACATCATTCGAAGGCCCGTTGGCCGAATAGAGGGTCTTGCCGTCGAGCGAGAGCGCTATGCCCCATGGGCGTGCCCCGACTTCTACCGAACTCAGGACCTTATTTGTACCCGTGTCGATGGTAAACACCTGGTGTCCTCTGCCCGTGCTGACGTAGAGCCTGGTCGCATCCGGAGACAGGATGACATTCATCGGCTTGATCAGCCCCGGCTTGCCAAGCGAAATGGTTTGGATCATCTTGTACTTCTTCGCATCCACCAACACCACCGTTCCGTCGTTCTCAGCGTTGATGTAAGCGCGTGAGCCATCGGGCAGGAAGGCAATGTTGCGAGGACGATGCCCAACCTTGAAGGTCTTGATGATCTTGCCCGCAACAGGGTCCAGGACGGAAATGGTACCCGTCTCTTCAGAAGTGACCCAGACCTGTTTGCCGTTCGGGGTCACCTTGACACCTTCTGGTTGCGCCCCCATGGCAAGAGACTTAACCACGGTACCTGAGGCGATGTCGACGATGCTGACCGCGGAGACATCTTCGTTGGATATGTAGAGCTGCGTGCCATCGCGGCTGACGTCGAAGTTTTCCGGATCGGAGCCGCCATGAATGGTACGGACAACTTTGTTCTGTGCGACATCGAAGACCCCAATCCCATCGGCGGTCTTATCGGGAGGCGGAAGGGTGCTCTCATCGACGTCCGGTCCGGCAATAGGCGAGCCGCTCAACGCGACGTAGATCGTCTTATGATCCGGGCTGGAATGGATGCCTCGGGGACGCTTGCCCAGCGGGATGGTGGCAAGCACGTTGTAGTTGCCGGAGTCGATTATCGTCATATCGCCGCCGACTTCGTTGGTCACGTAAATCCGCGGTTCTGAGGTTTCAGCCGGGGCGGCGGTTAGTGCAGGCTGCTGCTCAGGAGCTTTGCTGGACTTGCAACCTGTGGACAGCACAACGAGACCAACTGCAAAGAGGACAGAACCTAACTTGCGCATATTATTTTTCCTTAAAGGTGAAGTTGGCCTCAGCAGTCCCGTGCGGAGGAACGGTTATCTGCTGTTCTTGTGTTCCAAGCTTTTCCTGCCAGACGGCAATGGTATAGGTACCAGGCGGCAAATTCTTGATTTCGAAGGATCCATCATCTTTCGAAACCGCGAAATACGGATGATTCAATACGCCGATAAAGGCGTGCATCCAACTATGAATGTTACATTTCACCCGGATCATGATTTCCGGCTTGATAAATTTGCGCGCGATGGGCGGATCTCCCGCGCCTTGGCTGTGATTCCATTCCCTGTTGACTTCTGCCATGGGGTGAATATTGTGCGTCACCGGATCTGAGTTGATGACCTGCAGTGTCTGCCCGGTCTGAATGCCCATCACTCGCGGCCGAAACCAGCAGCCGCTCTGATCAATCGTGACCGGGGTTGGAGGGATGGCGAAGTTTTTTCCTTCGAGGCCGCTCTTGACGTAGATGAACGCGTTGGCCAATTCGCCCTTCCTGTTTACGACCAGGGATTCGTCGTAAGCCTTTCCGTGATGTGCTTCCACGCAGGCCGGTTCCTCGCTCATGTCGATCACCTTAGGCGCCGGCCTTGGTCCCTTGTAGCGAATGGTTCCAGTGACGGACCCGGCGGTTGCGGGATCCACTTTAAAGTACACCGGCGCCGGTTCGCTTTTCGGGGCGCCGGGCTGTTCGGTATTGACCTTTCCCGAGCAACCGGCAAGCAGCGCGGCTGCACAGCAAAGATGGAAAATGTGAATGGGTCTCATCTTTGGCTAGTTACCTGTTCTTTCCCTGGCGGTCCAGCATTCTTGGGCAACTCTCCGGTCAGAGCGTTGAGGAACTGGACCAGATCTTCGCGGTCTTGAGCGGAAAGGTGGAGCGGTTTGATGTCCTTATCGAGATACGGATTGGAGTTGCCGCCTCCGGCGTAAAAATCTACCACGTCATGCAGTGTCTTAAGGCTGCCATCGTGCATGTACGGCGCGCTAAGCGCGACATCGCGTAGTGTCGGCGTCTTGAACTCGCCCTTGGCGGTTACTACTTTTGTTGAGTTGAATCGCCCAAGGTCAGTGAAGTCGCCGGCTCCATTCACGCCCGCCCCGGTGTTATGGAATTTGCCATCGGTGAAAAGGGCGTAATTCTTGTCGATGGTATGGCAGACAGCACAATTGCCTCTTTGCGGGTCTTGAAAGATGGCGAGACCGCGGATTGCAGCGGGCGAGAGTGCCTGTTTGTTTCCTCCATATTGATATTGGTCAAAAGGAGAGTTGCCACTGAGCAGCGTGCGCTCGAAACTTGCCAGCGACTTCTGAATCTTCTCCAGGGTAACCTTTCCCGGCCCGAAGGCCTGAGCAAACTCGGCCTGATATGCCGGATCCTTGCTGATCTTCGAGACGGAAACCTCGTGCTTCTGGTCCATTTCCACCGGATTCTCCATCGGAGCGGCGGACTGCTCTTCCAGACTCTTCGCCCTGCCATCCCAGAATTGCAGCGGCGAATAGGCCGCGTTCAATAAAGTGGGAGCATTGCGGATGCCAAGCATTCCGCCCACGCCTTGGGCCAGCCGGCGTCCATCTGTGAAAGCGAGGTTGGGTTTATGGCAGGAGGCGCATGAGACGGTGTTGTTTTTCGACAGCCTCATGTCGTAGAAGAGCTGGCGGCCGAGCGCGATCGTCTGGGCGGTGGGCGGGTTATCCGGTGGGATAGGGACCGGAGGCAGCCCGAGGGGAGCCTTGATATCGACAACCGCGCCGATCGGCCTGTCGTTACCAGACGTTCTACATCCAATGCAAAGGACCAGCAAACCGGCGAATACTACGTGATGAACTGTGAGTAAGTTCAGTTTTTGCACCACTCCATCATGATAGCGCCGTTGGCGCATCCACGAGTAGAGAGGGCAAGTTGTGGGCCGGCCACCGGCGGTGATTAAGCCACGATGTCATAGGGGCGCATCATGTCGTTGGCCTCGTGTTCCTGGACGTGGCAATGCCAGAGATACCGCCCGGGATAGCCGTCGAAAGAGATGTGGATTCGGGTGACCATGTTGGGCGGGCATTGGACCACATCCTTCCATCCGCTCTCATTTGGGTTAGGTGCGATTGCGCTGCCGGTGAAGCGCAGGATGGCGTTTTGCAGAAGATAGAGGTCGCGATCAAATCCACGGCGATCCATCACCTGGAAGCGAACGTGATGGAGGTGGATGGGGTGGGTGTCGTCGGTCAAATTGGCCAGGGACCAAATCTCGGAGGAGCCGAGCTTCGCGCGCTCCGTTACTGGCATGTGCCACGGTGTTCGATTCAGCAGCATGACCGTGGCGTTGCCGGCAGGGTCCTTGAATTCATTGAGCGTCAGTTGGCGGGTGCGTACCGCGGAAGGCTCGGACAGACGGCCGATTGGTAGCAGGGCTTCCGGTACGTGGCTCGTATCCTGGGCGGGAGCAGAGCCGACACGGAATTGCATCATCTGAAAGGCTCCATTGGTCAAGGTGACGCGCTCCCCACGCAAGGTGGAGAAATCGATGATGAGATCGGCCCGTTCACCGGGTGCGAGAAGAAGAGAGGCCATCTTCACCGGGGCAGGAAGGAACCCCTGATCCGCCCCGATCTGCAGGAAGCCGGCTCCATGGGAGAGTCCCAGGCGGAAGAAACGTCCGTTTGCAGCGTTCAGCAGGCGCAGCCGATAGCGGCGCGGCTCAACCTCGTGAAAGGGCTGTACACGGCCGTTTACGACCATGGCGTCGCCGGCGACTTCGTCCGTCCAGGGACGACCCGGAATCGGAGAGACCGGATAGAACAACTGTCCATCGTGGTCGAAGATGCGGTCGTAGAGGATCAGTGGCAGCTCATACCTGCCTGCGGGTAGGTTGAGGCCGCCCTCGTGGGCATCGCGAAGCAGATAAACACCCATCATGCCGGCGTAGAGATTCAATCGGCTGGTGCCCATGGCGTGATCGTGGTACCAGAGCATTGCCGCATCCTGACGGTTTGGGTAATGGCAGACACGGGATTGGCCGGATGGATACCAGTGGGTCGGGTAGCCGTCGTCAGCTGCCGGCGTGCGGCCGCCGTGCAGATGGACCACCGCGCGCGACTCCGGAAGCTGGCGGCCGGAGCCATGCAGGCTGTAGTCGATGGGAAGAAAATGCCGTGGCGGCAGCTGGTTTTGCCACGCTACGGCCAATTCTTCATCTTTGCGGGCTTCGATCAACGGGCCTATGGCCTCCGGGCCGTAGCTCCAGACCCGCGTTGGTGCAAGGTCGCGATGCATCTTTACCCGAATCTCGCGCATGGTGATCTGAAGTAAGGGGACATTCCCAGTAGTCCGATGGCCTGTGCTGGCCAACCACTCCGGGAGAAGTAAAGGATCAACGAAGGGCTCGAGCTGAAGCGCGTTGATGGCGCGTTTCTCCGGCGAAGACACGGAGGTTGAGAGCTGAGGGATCGAAAGGCCGGTTCGTAAAGCCAGCGTGGAGAGCGCCGCTTGCTTCAGAAGTTTGCGGCGATTGAGAAACTTGTAAGGCACTCAGTGACTCGTGATCAAGCCGGTGGCTTCGTCCAGCACGATCGGTGAGCCATTCTGTGGTGTCGTCCCGCTCAGGTCCAGCATGTCATTCATAGAGCCTGCAATCGCATCATAAGATCCCTGACCAATTCGCTGCTGATTCAAAAAAGTATCTTCGATAAAGCGCAGGATAGAACTCTGGTCGGTCACTGTACGGGAAACGTAGTTTGGTTTTGCCCACGGAGAGATGACCAGCAGCGGAAGGCGTGGGCCGTAGCCGCATCTCCCTTGGGCATGCAAAGTGTTTGCCTCCACGCCCGGCAGTGCGCTCGTCCCATCTCCACACATGCCCGATCCCGTGAAACCATCCTTCGACGTGGCGCTGCCGTTGACGATGTTATAGATGTGGTCATACCATCCATCGGAATCATCATAAGTGACGAGGATGGCGGTGTTGTTCCACTGCGGGGTCTGCTCAATGAAATTGATCGCATGTACAAGGAAGGCCTGTTCATCGATCGGATCCGAATAGCCGGCGTGGCCGTCGCGATAAGCGGCGGACTTCAAGAAGCTGACCGCCGGAAAGTTGCCGGCATTTACCGCATCGAAAAAGTGGTGAATGTCGTATTGGTGATTTGTCTCCCCGTCATTTGCATGGCCGATCATCTGCAAAGAAGTAGGACGGGCGTGCCGCGGGTTCGCCGTGGAAGCGTAATACTGAAAGGGATTGAGCTCCGGCGAATAGTCAAGCGATGTCTGCCTGGTGACCTCGGATCGGTGGCTTCGCCGGCAACCCGTGCTGCCATTGCTGTTGACCACTGTGAGGTCGAAACCCTCGTGGAAGAAACCCCATGTGACACCTGATTCGTTCAGCAAATCGCCAACATTTCTCCCCGTCATATGCACGGTGGCGGAACTGGTAGCTGAGCAGACATCGTTGAGCGGACTGGCGTTTTTGTAAAGTGTGTAACCCCCGTTTCCATCGGAGACGATGCTGCCCTGTGCATTTCCGTCGTTGACGACGCCGTTGGTCTGACCGGAGATAAGATTGATGGCCCCCACCGTCGAGGGGCCGAAAGTCGTACCGAAGAACAGGTCGCTCATCGCATAGTGCTGCGCATAATTCCAGATGGCTGTAACCGTGTTGCCGTCGTAGTAGGCCATGGTCAGGCCGGTAGTGGCGGCGATCCCGCTCCCGAGGTTCTTGGTATCGGCAGTACCCACGGAGCGTGGAAATAAATCCATTGCTCCACCATGGAATGCTAACTGTTCTGCAGAGTAGCCGTGGTCCTGGTCGGCAGTCGCGGCGTTTACCGGTGGCAGCCGGAAGGGATTGGTGGCTCCGGCACCATTTTCCTTATTGTGCGCGTTGGGGTTATCGTGCAAGAGGACTGGGGAAAGGCCGTCAACAGCAGGGGTTCCCGGTAGTGCAGTAAACGGGGTTTCGCCGGGTAGATTGAGCGCCTCCGGATAAGTTCCAAAGTAGTGGTCGAAGGAGACATTTTCCTGAAAGATCACCACGATGTGCTGGATGTTTGCTGTTGATGAAGAGGTCGATCCTTCCGAGCTAGGAAGAGAACTGGTGTAGCCACAACCAATCAAGGTGATCGCAGTGGGTAAACCAAGCAGAAACGAGCAAAGACGTACAAATCGATCGATCATGGCGCGGTCTTCACCTGAAGACACTTTGGCCAGGTGTATCTATCTCGGGGCAATACTACCTGCCGAGGTGCGCCGCAATTCTAGACATTGAGAAATGTTTTACGCAAGCGAATCCTCATGCCGCGTAAATCGGCCACTCGCTTGATGGTTCGTTAGTATCATCTAACAAGCAAGCGTTAAGGATTCCTTAGCGAGCCCGTCAGGCACATCGACTCTTGCCTTCCCTCCATAGGTGATGGGTTGCTCGGAGGCGAGGGAAAACGGACTTGTGGGGTTTCGGCTGGAGATCCTTACGGTCTAAAAGGCCTTGAATAGAGGGTAGGCAGAGGGGAATATATAGACGAGGATCCATGCTGATACCGCAGGCAGATTCGATTCGCGATCTGGTTTTCCCAGCAGGCACCAGTACTGGAGCTTCGCAGAAGCCTTCTGAGAACGAATGCGAGGTCATCCATCTCTTTGAGGAGTTTCGCAATCCCCTTCTTCGTTACGTCGTCTCCCGGGGAATTTCTCTCCACGATGGGGAAGAGATTATCCAGGAGGTTTTTCTTGCCCTGTTCCGCCACCTGCAACTCGGTAAGTCCCGGCGAAACTTACGCGGTTGGGTATTTCGCGTCGCGCATAACCTTGCGTTGAAACAGCACTCCGCCAACAAAAGAGCTCTGGCGACTTTCGATTCAGATGAATCCTTGGTGCAGCGCCAGCCGGCTGCGACACTCAATCCCGAGGAAGAGGCCGCAAGCAGCCAACGGCAGGAACGCATGCAGGCCGTTCTACGCGCGTTGCCGGAGCAGGACCGCAGTTGTCTCTACCTGCGTGCGGAGGGCCTCCGTTACCGCGAAATAGCCGCTACCCTGGGGATTTCGCTGGGAGCGGTATCGATCGCGCTGACGCGTTCCCTCGCGCGTTTGGGACGCGCGGACGGAGGATGATGCCATGTTAAGAGAACCGTTCCACTTGTCGGATCAGGATATCTTGCTGGTTGTCGATGGAGAGATATCCGGAAGACGTGCGAGACAGGCCCGGGCTCACCTGACTTCATGTTGGTCATGCCGCTCCCGGTTAGAAGAACTGGAAGGCACCATCGCAGAGTTCGTAAGTCTTCATCGAAGCACGCTGGATCCAACGCTGCCGTCTTCGACCGGCTCACGTGCTTTGCTGAAGGCACGACTTGCCGAAGCAGCCGTAGAGCCATCGGCCAATCGGTGGCCGCGCCTGTGGCAAGTGTTACCGCCTCATCGTGCCGCAGCCTACATCTGCATGGCGGTATTCATTACCTTGCTGGGAGGTGAATTTTTCTTGCGTCATTCCCAGCGGCAGGCGTTTATGCCATCGGACCTTTCTTTGGCCAGCCTGACAATTCCAAACCACAACTTAACTCCAGGCGCGACTCGACCGGTGACGATCGGGGACGTATGTTCCATGGCCCATGAGGAAGTGGTCCGTGACGTACCCAACTCCTTGCGCGAGGAGGTTTATAGGGAATATGGAATCGAGAATCCCCGCCCCGGGGATTATGAGATCGACTACCTGATCGCTCCGGGATTGGGGGGCGCGGAAGACATTCATAATTTATGGCCGGAGCCGACTTCGTCTTCTGGGTGGAACGCTCACGTCAAAGATGCCTTGGAGGAGCGGCTGCACCAATTGGTGTGCAGCGGAGCGCTTGACCTTCCAACCGCACAACGAGCCATTGCTTCGGACTGGATCACCGCCTACAAGAAGTATCTGGGAAGCGATCGATATGTTTCGCAGGCCATGAAGCCTGTGCTGTTGCAAAGGCCGTCCTGAGCGGCCCGTAATTTCTACACAAGAACTGCTTAAAATTTACCTATTGTTTGAAGGTATGCCTTGATGCCGGTGGAGATAATCTGTACGCCGATGCAGAGTAGGATGAATGAAGAAAGACGCATCACCATCGATGTTCCGGATCGACCGAGAAGTTGCTCGGCTTTCCGCGCATAGACATAACAAACGTAGATAATCAAGCAGACCAGCGTAATACCCGCGATGGCCGCGATCAGAACTCGGAGTGAGAACAAGGAAGCTTCGTGCAGCTCCGGAGGCAGATGAGCGCCGAGGGTAATGGCAACAGAGATAGAACCCGGACCGACCGTGATTGGGAGGGTGAAGGGATAGAACGCGTTTTCAAGGATTTCATCTTCGGCGGGCGGCGCGGTTTTCGCTCGTCCGGTATCCTGGCCCAGGAGAGACCATCCGGTAGCGGCGACCACCAAGCCTCCTCCAATCTGTACGGCGTAGATCTGGATACCGAAAAATGCCAGTACGTGTACGCCCCACAGCAGGGAGCAGAGCAATAGAAAGAAGCTGTAGATGCTGATTTTCTGCGCCAACAAGCGCTGCGTGGTGGGCGCGATGGGCCCTACTAGATTGACGAAAATGGCGGCGCTGCCCAACGGATTGACGATGGGGAAGAGGGCGGCCACGACGAGGATGGTGGCTTCGATGACCGCGGTTACTTCCTGACGAATGTCGATCACTAACAGGATTCTCCGGCACGCGAGCTGCCTGGAAAATCTTACTACCCTTTCTCTCTAAATATGGGCCCGGGAGTGGGGGCTCGAGACAAAATTGGATGAGCAAAACGCTGCCATTTGCGGCGTTAGCGTTGCTAGAATCGAAAGTAATGACGGTCACTGCGAAGAGTGTTGCGCCTGAGGTGCTGGAACGATACGAGCCGGTCATCGGACTCGAGGTTCACGTACAGCTGCTAACCAATACCAAGGCCTTTTGCGGCTGCGCAAATAAATTCGGCGGTGAACCGAATACACATATTTGCCCGGCCTGCCTGGGATTGCCAGGCGCACTACCGGTGTTGAACCAGCGCGCAGTTGAGTACGCTGTGCTGGCCGCGACTGCAATCAACTGTGAAGTGCGCGAGCAGTCGGTCTTCGCGCGCAAGAACTACTTCTATCCTGATTTGCCCAAGGGCTACCAGATTTCGCAGTTTGACAAGCCGCTGGCAGAACACGGATGGATCGATGTTCCGGCGGTCGATGGCTCCGGTCAAAGCATCACCAAACGGATTGGCATTACGCGCCTGCATATGGAAGAGGATGCCGGCAAGAGCATGCACGACGGCTTTGCTGACTCTGCAACAAAGACCTATGTGGACTTGAACCGCTGCGGAACACCGCTGATTGAAATTGTGAGTGAACCCGATCTGCGAACACCCGATGAAGCTTACGAGTATTTAACCCGCCTTAAAGAGATCCTGCTCTACACTGGCGTGAGCGACTGCAACATGGAAGAAGGCTCGTTGCGTTGCGATGCGAATGTGAGCGTAAGACCGCGCGGGCAGAAGCAATTCGGAACCAAGGCCGAGGTCAAGAACGTGAACAGCTTCCGTTTTATTCGCTCTGCGCTGGAGTATGAGATCGAGCGCCAGGTGGAACTAATCGAGAGCGGCGGCCGGGTAACTCAAGAAACCCGGTTGTGGAACGCGAACGAGGGGCGCACCTATTCCATGCGGTCAAAGGAGCAGGCGCATGACTACCGCTATTTCCCGGAGCCGGATTTGCCGCCGTTGCTGGTTTCCGGGGAGTGGAAGGGAATCCTGGTCAGCCGCATGCCCGAGCTGCCGGAGGCGCGCCGTAAGCGCATGATCGCGGAGTACGAGATCACTATGCAGGATGCCCAGACACTGACCGCCACACGCTCCTTTGCCGACCAGTTCGAGACCGCGGCGAGGCAGGCACGAAGCCCGAAGCGCGTCGCCAACCTGATCCAGAGCGAACTGATGGGCCGTCTCAAGGCCAAAGGCCTGGACCTGGAGCAGTCTCCGATTACCATGCGGGGGTTGGTGCAGGCGGCGGATCTGACCGAGGCCGGGGAGCTTTCCAGCAAACAGCTGAAAGGGCTACTCGACACGGCATTTGAGCGTGGAGAAGACTTTGGCACCGTGTACGAGCGCGAGAAGCCGCAGCAGATCAGCGATCCTGCTGTCCTGGAAAAACTGATTCAGGAAGTGATTGCTGCGAATCCCAAGCAACTGGAGCAGTATCGCGCCGGCAAGAAGACGGTAGCCGCTTTCTTTGTGGGCCAGGTGATGCGTTTGTCGAAAGGGCAGGCCAACCCTGCGCTGTTGAATGAACTGGTAACCAAACAACTCGACGCCTAGAGCTGTAACTTCCTGCGTAGTTGTGAGTCGAACATTGAGGTAAGCGGATGTTAGACTCAGACCTCAACTACGATGCCACCCGGCAGAAAGTAACGCGTCGCGCCTTCCTGCTGAGCGGGGGGATGGCTGCGGCTGCTATTGCTGTGTGGTCTCTGCATCCTGAGCCCTCGCCACCGGCAGTCTCGTCACAAAGCGGTCCTGTACCGGAGGTTTCCATCGCCGAGTTTTCTTCCTCTGGCGTGGCCACGGGCACGGTTCGGTTGCCGAAGATCGTGAAGAGCGACGCGGAATGGAGAAGACAGCTTTCGGCCAACGCCTTCGACATAGCCCGCAGGGCCGACACTGAGATGGCCTATACCGGCTCTTACTGGAACCTGCACCAACGAGGAATCTTTCGCTGCATCTGCTGTGAGACGGCGCTGTTTTCGTCGGAGACGAAGTTCGATTCCGGTACCGGGTGGCCGAGCTTCTGGCAACCGATCGATAAAGAGAACATTGAGGAAATAGAAGACCACAGCTGGGGAGTACGGACGGCAGTAGCCTGCAAACGATGCGATGGGCACCTGGGTCACGTTTTTAACGACGGACCGCCGCCGACGGGTCTTCGCTATTGCATCAACTCGGCATCCCTAGTGTTTAAAGCCATCTAGCCGTCTTTGTCCCTAACTACGGTCGATGGTCCAGGGAAGTGGGATTGGTTGCTCGTCGGCTCAGCTAGAGAATGGAGCGGACGACGCCTCCATCCACGCGAAGCGCCGAGCCAGTCGTCGCTGAGGATCGCTCACTCGCGATGTAGACAACCAGCGATGCTACCTCTTCTGTGGTGGCAAAACGCTCGATCAGTGAAGAGGGCCTGACCGTCTCGAAGAATTCCTTCTCCACCTGAGCTTCGCTGACACCCTTCTGCTGTGCCAGGCCGCCCACAAAGCCGGCGACCCCCTCCGAGCGTGTTGGCCCCGCAAGGATGCTGTTGACTGTAACCTTGCTTCCCGCAACTGACTCGGCCAAACCGCGGGCGATTGCGAGTTGGGCGGTCTTGGTCATGCCGTAATGGATCATCTCCACCGGGATCTGAACGGCTGACTCGCTGGAGATGAACAGGATGCGGCCCCAGTTGTTTTTCAGCATGCCGGGCAGGTACTGGCGCGAGAGGCGCACGCCGCTAAGCACGTTTACTTCGAAGAAGTGGCGCCAGTCTTCGTCGGAGATATGCGCAAATAGCTTGGCTTCGAAGATGCCGAGATTATTAACCAGAATGTCCACCTTGGGTAGCTGGCTAAAGAGTTCCACACAGCCCTCGGCACTTCCCAGGTCGGCGGTGATACCCTCGACAGTGCCCTGCGTTTGTTTCACCTGGGTCTTCGAAGCCTGCACCTTCTCTACGGCCTGCTTCACTCTGGCTTCGGTGCGGCCGTTGACATAAACCGTTGCACCCTCTTGAGCGAGTCCACTCGCGATCGCGAGGCCGATACCAGCGGTCGATCCGCTGACCAATGCTGTCTTTCCTGCCAGTTGCAAATCCACGGCAACATCTCCCTCCAGTGGTTTCACGATTGGTGTATCCGGTGAAGCTGCTTCGCACGGGGGCTTTTCCCCAAGGAAAGCCCCACCTCGCGGAGGCTGGATCGGAAACGTAATCGTGAAACCACTCAGCCGCAAAGCGACTGGTTTTACGATTCGGGAATTCGTTGGGAGGATGCAAAAGGAAGGGCGGATGCCTGAGCATGCCGCAAGACTACATATTCATCTTCTTGAAACGAGAGCCTGGAATGGCGCGCACCAGCAGCATGATCCAGGCCCAGAACCAGGGCACGTAGGCAACGTCGCGCCGTCGCTCAATACCTTTCAATATTCCGATGGCGACCTGGTCTGGCGTGGCAAAGAGCGCGTTATGCGCCACATGCGCGGTCATTGGCGTGTCTACGAAACCCGGTTTGATGGTCAAGACCTGAACGCCATCGCGGTCGATGCGGTTGCGCAGTCCTTCGAGAAAGATGTTGAGCGCGCCTTTGGAAGCGCCGTAGACATAATTGCTCTTGCGACCGCGGTCGCCGGCTACCGAGGAGATGACCGCCAAGGTGCCTCCACGCTGGGCCTGAAAGTAATTTCCCAGCCAGGTCAGCAAGGAAACGGTGGAGATGAAGTTGGTATGGAGGACAGCCGCGGCGACCTCGAAATCCGCTTCGGCAGCCTGCTGATCGCCCAGCACGCCGTGTGCGATCAGCGCCAGATCGATCTTGTCCAACCGTTCCGCCGCGATTGTCAGCATCTCGCTGTGGGCCGCCGTGTTATCCAAATCCATGGCCCAGGTATCGACGCTGGCCGCGCCGCGAGTCAGCAGGTCCTGCGCTACCGCCGTCAGACGGTCACTGTTTCTGGCCACCAGCATGAAACGCTTGTTCTGCGTCGCGAGCCGCCGCATGGTCGCGATGGCGATGCTCGAGGTCGCGCCCAACACCAGCACCGTGGAAGGAAAACCGGGATCGCGTTTAGCCAAGGCCGGCTACCCGCTGCCAGAAACTGGAGCTGAACGAGGGATCGATGTAGGTTGCCCATTGCTCCCACTGGGGATAGAACTGTTTGAAGTGCGCAGCGCTCATGCACGCATCCTTAGCTGGATACATCCGGCCTCCGAACTCGGCGGTGATAGCGGCTAGCCTATCCAGCAGATGGAAACTCACTTCGCGGCGGATGGGAAAATCCAGGGCCAGGGTAATACCGGGCATGGGAAACGACATCATCCCGGGCGAAGCAATATCTCCGAAGACCTTGATCACAGCAAGAAAAGAAGCCAGCCCCGACGCGGTAATCGCCTTCAATAGCTGGACCATCCCCATGGTATCGCTCGCCCACGGCAGAACACATTGGAATTGGAGCAGGCCCTGCTCGCCATACAGCCGATTCCACTGCAATATGCGGTCCAGCGGGTAGAAGAACGGCTCGTAGTCGGTGAACCCGGAGCGTTGTTTGCGGATTTGCTTGTGATAGTAGAGGGTGTTGAACGCGCCCACAGAAGAGCGGTTGAGGGCAAAGGCGGGCAAGTCGAAGGGCAAAGTAACCTTTGGCTTGGCTAAAGGGGTCAACGGACCGGGAGTTTCGTCGTGTTCGCCCTGGATGAAAATGCCACGGCCAAAGTTGCGGCCCTGGGCCACGCAGTCAATCCACGCCACGGAATACTCCCGCGTACTTGCTTGTGAAAGCGCGACGAACTCCTCCAGCCCCAAGAACTGGGTGGATTGATAGCGGATGCGGCGGGAAACGATGGGGCGCATCTGCACCTCGGCCCAACTGATAAAGCCGGTCAAGCCCATGCCACCGATGGTAGCGGCGTAAACATCCGGATTCTCGGTTGGGCTGCACAGCAGCTGTGTCCCGTCTGACCGTACCAACTCGAAGCAAGGCGTGTGCAGGCCGAAGGTGCCTGCCACGTGATGATTCTTACCGTGAATGTCGTTGGCAATAGCTCCACCCACAGTTACATATTTCGTGCCTGGGCTCACCGGTAAGAACCACCCGCGGGGCACAGCGAAGTCAAGAATTTCCGCCAGCGTCACTCCGGCTTCGCAGCGCAATACGCCGGTTTGGGCATCGAACGAGATCAGGCGATCGAGGTTCGGCGTCCGCAGCAGGGTTCCATTCTGGAGCAGGCAAACGTCGCCATAGCTGCGCCCCATGCCCACCGCCAGCATTTTTGTGCCGGGGACTTGCGGAGGAGGAAAATCCTCTTTCCAGAAAAGCGGACGGACTTCTGCCGGGAGCCTTGGATAGCGACCCCAGGATTCAAATTGTGGCCGGTCCTGGCGAGGGGACATGAATCAATTATCTTTCCCGAGCGGTTTCATGAAAAGCCAGGCTTTCTCCGGTATACACCTGAAGAGGCGGGGTCTACAGCGCAGAATAGGCAACAAGCGCTACCCCTAAGCCGAGTAGAAGGCTCATGCGGTCTTTGAGAGCAAAGATCACCGGATCTTCATCCAGCAAGCCGCGCGAAGCCAGCAGCCAAACCCGGCTGACCCACAGGATCATCAGCGGCGTAATCAGCCACATGCGGTTGGGGTGGTGATAAAGCGCGGTGACGTCACGCCCGTTTATATAAAGCGTGAAAATTACGATCGAGGCATAAGCGCTGGAAGTGCCGAAGCTGCGCAACTGCTCAATGTCGCTTAAGAGATAGCCCCTGCCGGAGGCCGGATTCAGGCGGTGTGTTTGCAGGTTTTGCAATTCGCTGAACCGCTTGACCATCGCCAGGCTAAGAAAAAAGAAGATCGAGAAAGCCGCAAGCCAGGGCGAGATGATGGTGTGCGTGGTCGCAGCGCCGGCCACCATGCGCACGGTGTACAGGCCGGCAAGGATGAGGACATCCACCAGAACAATACGCTTAAGCACCAGCGAATAAGCCATCGTGGTCACAAGATAAAACAGCAGGAAGACCAGGAACTTTCGTGGCAAGTAAGCGGCCATGGCGAACGCGACCGCAGCGAGCAGTAATGAGATGGCAAGACCAGTAGCTACTGAAAGGTCGCCAGCGGCAAAGGCTCGCTGGCGTTTGTTCAGGTGCACCCGGTCTGCCTCCAGGTCAAGCAAGTCGTTAAGAATGTATGTCGCGGAAGCGAGAAAGCTGAAGCAGAAGAAGGCGGCGACGGTGGTCAAGACAAGCCCCAGGCGGATGGTATGGGCCAGCAGCAGAGGCAAAAAAACCAGCAGATTCTTGGCCCATTGATGCACCCGAAGAGCCTTCGCTAAGGCCGCGGGGGCGCGGGAGCGGTCGAGGAACTTCTCGCTCACCTCGATATTCCGGTTCTTCAGAGCGCTTTTTAACCTGAGGTCGGGATTGGCCACCATCGCCCGCTGGGCGCTCCTGAGCAGGGGCAAATCAGGAAGAGCATTGCCGATGTAGTCGAAGGCGCCGGATGCAAAGCGCTGCTGCAGATGTTGCAGCTTGTTGTTGCCGGTGAGGTTCACGGCCCCATCGCTGGCCATTACCCCTTCAAAGATGCCCAGGTGAGCGGCGACAGTTTGCGCCAGCAGACGGTCGGCCCCGGTGACGAGGTAGAGCTTGCGTCCAGCCGCACGCTCGTCTTTCAGATAGTCCAGTAGGGGACGATTGTAGGGCAGGTGGGCAACATCAAGAGCAACCCGGGAAGCCACCTCCGACTTGAGATGCGCCTTTCCATGGATGGCCCACATTGGTGTGCGCAAAAAATCCAGGGGGCGGCGACGGGCGAGGACCATCAGCGAGTCGACGAAAGTGTCCGACTTGACCAGCGTCCCATCCAGATCGACACAAAGCGGCCGCTCCGCATGGACTGCGACCGAAGGGTCCATTAGCTCAGGATCGGTCATCTCGAGCATTTCTCCCGTTGCTTATCCCAATGTATCAATAGGTTACGTCAGCAACGGCCTGACCCGGGTAACCATTACAGTTCCTGTTGAAGATAGCGGTGCGCAGTGGCAAAACCTCTCAGGTGTTGAAGCTCCATCGGGAAGTTTTCTGGAGCAACGGTCGAACCTTTCGGACCCGGCTACCGTCATATAGGTGCGTGCTCGGCAAGTAGGTGCGTGCTCGGCAAGCCTCATAGAGTGAGCAGAAACCAGGGTTAAGAGATCATGAAGACGGGTACTTGCAAGGTCGCGATGATGGTTGGAGTCTGGTGCTCTTTACTGGGCGTCCTGGCGCCACTATCGGCGCAGGAGACTAACACCGCGAGTGCCATCGTCACGGTGATTTCAAAATCGGCAGAAGATGGGAATACGGTTCCCAAACAGACCATAAGCGTTTACGAGAATCGCAAGCTTCAGGACGTGGCTGGTTGGGTTCCCCTGCGCGGAGAGCGCTCGGGCTTGCAACTGGTGGTGCTGTTGGACGATTCTTCGCGCGGCAACCTGGGTCTGCAATTAAACGACATCCGGAATTTTTTGACTGGGCTGCCCCCCACCGCCCAAGTGGCGATTGGCTATATGCGCAATGGGACACCGAACCTGGTGCAAAGCTTCACCAGCGACCACGCGCAGGCAGTCAAATCTCTCCGCGTGCCTTCGGGAATGGCGGGCGAGAACGGGAGCCCTTATTTTTGCCTCTCGGATCTGGTCAAGCATTGGCCGGGTGGGGATAGCAACGTTCGCCGTGAGGTGATCATGGTCACCGATGGAGTCGACCGCTACTCCGGCGGGCGCTTCGACCCCGAGGATCCTTACGTGCAGGCGGCTACCAGCGACGCGCAGAAAGCCGGCGTTATTGTCTATTCCATCTACTATCGGGGCGCGGGACGCTTCGATCAGAGCCGGATGGTGACGGATGGTGGCCAGAACTACCTTACCCAGGTTTCAGGTTCCACCGGCGGCAAGGTCTACCTGGAGGGGTTGGGGAACCCGGTATCGTTCGCGCCGTTTCTCTCCGACATTCAGCGCAAGCTGCAGAACCAATATGAGTTGAGTTTCGTATCTACAGCGAAACCCGGGCTGCAGCCTATCCGGGTGAAGACCACCCAACCAAACACCAGCTTAGAGTTCCCGTCGCGAGTTCTGGTTGGCGGTGTGAAGCCGCCCCAATAAAAGGATTGATTCGGCCTAAAGTAGGCCCGGCTTTGGCAGCCCATAAAATAAAGCAAGGAAAGAGCGTCCGACGAGGCGAACGATGCCAGTTATAAAGACAAGAAGGCTAATAATCCGGATCCAAGGGATGATTCTTGGTGCAGTGTTCCTCGCCATTGCAGGCTTGCTGCCGATCGCAGGCATGGCTCAGGATGCGGCTGCGCCGGCGGCAAAGCCCGTGACCTTCCTGGGCACCGTGCAGACCCTGAGCGGCAAGACGCTTACCGTCAAAAGCGATGCCGGGGCTACCATGCAGGTCACAGTGGAGGATAACGCTCGTCTCTTGCGCATCGAGCCGGGACAAAAGAGCCTTGCAGGGGCGAGTCCCTTCAGCCTCCCAGATCTACAGGCCGGGGATCGAGTCATGGCGCGCGGTTCTGCCGGCGCGGATGGCAAATCACTGGCTGCCACCATGCTGGTTGCCATCAAGGGCGCGGACATCGCGCAGAAGCAGGAACAGGAGCGGGCAGACTGGCAGAAGCGTGGAACTGGAGGGTTGGTTAAGGCGGTCGATGCGGCAGCAGGAACGGTGACCATCTCCAGCGGAGTCGGGGGCACCCGGACGTTGGTTATCCACACCACGCCCAGTACAATCATTCGCCGCTATGCTCCGGGTTCGGTGAAGTTTGACCAGGCGGTCAAAGGTACTCTCGACCAAATCAAACCTGGCGACCAGCTGCGCGCTCGCGGTTCGAGAAGTGAGGACGGAGCGACGCTGGAAGCGGAGGAAATTGTCAGCGGGAGCTTCCGCAATCTCGCCGGCCCAATCCTGGCGGTAAACGCGGCTGCCTCTACGATTACTGTGAATGATCTGGCCACCAAGAAGGCGGTAGTCATTTCCATCACGCCTGATAGCGAAGTGAAAAAGTTGGACCCCGCGGTGGCACAGCGGCTGGCAGCGCGCATGAATGGCGGGGGAGCTGGTGGGGCAGGCAGACGGCCAGACGGGTCTCAGGCGTCTCCGGCCTCGCAAGGCTCCGGTCCAGGCGGACCACCTTCAGGCGCTCCTGGGGCGGACCGGCCGGGAAGCGGTCAAGGAAATGTCCGGAAATGGTCAAGGCCGCGGCGGCTTTGATGTTCAGCAGATTCTGGCGCGCTCGCCGTCGGTCGATTTGAAGGATCTTTCCAAGGGCAACATGGTCATCGTAGTAGCAACCGAAGGCCAGGCTCCCGATGCAGCAACCGCCATCACGGTGGTCGCAGGCGTCGAGCCCATGCTGCAGGCCTCCACCAGTGGCAGCCAAGCCATGCTTTCTTCCGCCTGGAATCTGGGCGGGGGCGGTGGGGGCGAGGGTGGCGGCGGGGAAGCGCCCTAGTAGAGCACGTAAGGTAAGTGCCGCAGAATGAATGTGTTCCCGGGGTGCGCTCTAAGCCCTGGAAGGGTCTCAGCGACTCTTAATCTATCTAAATCTTGCATCCGCGGGAGAACTTTTGAACCGATTGCTCGCTCTCTGCCTGACCACCCTGTTGTTTTTTAGCGGGATAAGTTCCTTACAACGAGCCTTAGCGCAAACAGCAACAGCCACAGTTACGGGAACGCTCCGCGGGCAAGTGGCGGACCCCAGCGGCGCCGTCATTCCGCAGGCTTCGCTCACGGTGAAATCTGCCGCCGGGGTGAGCCGCACGGGCACCTCGGATGCAACTGGTCAGTATGTGATTCCTGGCTTGGCGCCCGGCCAATACACAGTGACCGTGCAAGCCACCGGATTCTCCCCGTTTACATCTCCACCCGTGCGGATTGCGTCCGGGCAGACCCAGCGCCTGAATGTTTCGCTGGCGATTCAAATGGAGCAGCAACAGGTACAGGTTACCGCGGATACCCCAGGGGTGAGCGTGGATCCCGACAGCAATGTGAGCGCCGTGGTGCTGACGGGCAAAGACCTGGATGCTCTCTCCGACGACCCTGACGAGTTGTCGAACGAACTCACCGCGCTCGCGGGACCGGCTGCAGGTCCGAGTGGGGGCCAGATCTACATCGACGGCTTCACCGGCGGCCAACTGCCGCCCAAGTCGGCGATCCGGGCCATCATCATCAACCAGAATCCCTTCTCCGCCCAATATGACACTCCTGGTTATGGCCGGATTGAGATTTTGACCAAACCCGGCACTGACAAACTACACGGCCAACTGTTCATGAATGCCAGTGCATCGGCCTTCAATACCGCCAATCCCTTCGCGCAGAATCAGCCTCCCTACCATACGTTGCAATACGACGGCAACGTCAGCGGCCCATTGGGCAAGAGGGCTTCTTTCTTCTTCAACTTCGATCGGAGAAATATTCAGGACAACAGCATCGTGAATGCCGTTGTGCCTTACGTACCCGACCCTGCTACTTGCGGCCCGGAAAACGGCGCCGTAGCAGGCACCAATGGCATCCCGTGCAGTCTGGCTCTCCCTTATCCGCAGACGCGCACCAACCTCAGTCCGCGCGTCGACTATCAGTTGACGCCGAACCAGACCCTAACAGTTCGGTATAGCTACTACCAGGACACGCGGACGAACAGCGGGGTTGGAAGCTTTGTCTTGCCCAGCCAGGGCTACAACACCAACGAAACAGAAAACAGAATTCAGATCAGCGACAGCCAGGTGTACGGCGCGAAGTTCGTCAACAACACTCGTTTTCAATTCGTTCGCGATCAAACCAACCAGACCCCGCAGCTGGTTGCTCCGGCTATCAATGTTCTGCAGAGTTTTGAAGGGGGAGGGAGTCCCCTGGGCACCAGCCGCGATACCGAGACCCGTTACG
This sequence comes from uncultured Acidobacteriaceae bacterium, assembly GCA_963743365.1. Classification (GTDB taxonomy): domain Bacteria; phylum Acidobacteriota; class Terriglobia; order Terriglobales; family Acidobacteriaceae; genus PALSA-350. Next base: position 86,312 of record CAVUQE010000022.1, on the reverse strand, counting down.
AATTTCAGAATTACGCTTCCCTTGCGCTGGCCAAACACTACCTTCGCTTTGGTGGCCGGCTGCGCGATATTCAGGACACGAATTACTCGAATGCGAACTTTGAGGGCACGTATACCTATTCCAATCTGAATGACTACGATGCGAATAAGCCCAGCCAGTTTTCCATTACCACGGGAACCCCGAGCCAGAGTGTGGGCGTAATCGATTTGGGTCTTTACGCCGAGGACGACTGGAAGGTGCGCCCCAATTTCACTGTGAGCTACGGGCTGCGCTTCGAGACGCAAAACCACATTCCGAACAAAGCCAATTTTGCGCCGCGTGTCGCGCTTTCCTACGGGCTTGGGGGCAGAGGGAAGCCGCCAAAAACAGTCTTGCGCGCAGGCTATGGAATTTTCTTCAATCGATACACCTATGATCTGCTGCTCAACGTGGACCGCTACAACCTCAACCAGCAGGGCCAGGTGCAGACCATTCAGCCCAACCCCAATGGAACTCCTCCGGACAGCACTACACAGGAGTCTGTTGCGCTGCCGACCTACTACCGCACACAACCGGGCCTGAATGCACCCGCGAGTATAGAAACGGGGACGGGCATCGAGCACCAGGTGAATAAGAACATAAGCGTCTCGGCGACGTATCTCTACTCGCGCGGCATACATCAATTGCTCTCGCGCAACATCGATGCCCCGCTGCCTGACGGGAGCCGGCCGGCGTTGGATTTATGCCCTGCCAACCCAATTGGCGCGGCGCCAGGTACGCCATGCAACATTTATGAGTACGATTCTCTGGCCGTCTTCAAGGAGAACCAGATCTTCCTGAACTTGAATGTGGCTTACGGGCGAAGGCTAACCTTCACCGGCTTTTACATCTACAGCAAGGCCAACAGCGATACCGGCGGCACCGGCTACCACCCGTCCAATCAGTACGACATTATGCAGGATTACGGTCGCCAGTTCTTCGACGTCCGCAATCGTGTCTTTGCCTTCGCCAATTACTCGGCTCCCTGGGGCTTCAGGATCAGTCCCTTCCTGAGCGCTTCTTCGGGTGCTCCGTTCAACATCCAGCTCAGCCAGGACAACAATGGGGACTCGTTTTTCAATGACCGGCCGGTCTTCGCTGCTTCGGATTCCAATCCCGCCAATGTGGATACAACCAAGTATGGGAACTTCGATATTAGCGCCACTCCCCCGGCTGGGGCGAAGATCATCCCTATCAATTACGGCAATGCCTCGGTTCAATTTGCGATGAATATGCGCGTAGCCAAGACCTTTGGCGTTGGCCCGCGGGTGGAAGAAGGCAAGGGAGCGAGGGTTGATGGTGGTGGCGGCCACGGAGGTGGCCGCGGCATGCCGGGAATGGGGCTGGGTGGCAATGGACCCAATCCCGGTGGTCAGAACACCCGTGTGGATCGCCGCTACAGCATCACATTTAGCGCCTTTGCGCACAATATATTCAACGTGGTCAATCTCGCGCCACCGAATGGAACTTTGGGCGGACCGCCGGACGGCACTACCGACTCTCCGTTTTTCGGTAAGGCAAGTCAGCTGGCGACTGGGTTTTTCTCCCATGGTTCCGCGGTACGCGACTTCAACTTTCAGGCGCTGTTTAATTTCTAGAAGAGGTCAAGGGTGCCGCCGTAGGGCCGTGGTATCACCCGTCCTGTTCCTATTGGGTTCTGCGATGAGGCTGGCTCTATAGGACACAGTAGCTGTGTTATTTAAGAGTAGGCTGGGCGTTCGACTGTGGATAAAGAGTCGCTTGCCGACAGCAACATTACACCCGTGCCAGCCATTTCAATCTCTGCGCACGAGGCGCCGAGTACTTCTCCATCCGCTTCGACCGCGATTGGCTGCTTGTAGGCGTGATTGGGGGTGGGGCGGCAGACCACGCGCAGCACGTCCTGGTAGTAGGCCGCGGCTTCTTCTGCTTGCACACGATCGCGCGCTCCGCCGGAACGAAAGAGGGCCTCGTAGGTGGCACGCGCTAGGCGGGAGCGCGAGTAACCGGCAACGGTGGCCAGCCGGAGAAAGGGAAAGGTCAGGCCGCCGCACGGACGCCACCGATTCAACTCTGCTACCCGCACCGCGATCGCTTCGCTTACCTGTTGGTGGACGACAGATCCGCCCAGGGTGGTGATGGCGATGTCGAAGGGCTGTACCGGATGATTGAGGAGTAGCTTGGCGCCCGCGGCGAAATACGCTGCCCGGCCAACCCTGCTCTTACCCGAACGGCGCGCTTCATACATCAGGGTCGCATGCATACCCATACCGGCGGCCATGGCAAAGAGCCAGCTTTGCCGGCCTTCCGGGACGCAGCAGACGATCCTGCCCAAGGGCACGGGAAACGGACGACTGCGTAGAATCCAACGCGCGGCAGCAACTGGATCCTTGGGCATCTTGAGATTTTGCGCCAGGACGTTTCCCGTGCCAAAGGGGATGATGCCCAGCGGTATGGCCGAGCCGGCGATCCCCTGGATGACATCAAAGATAGTGCCGTCGCCGCCGCAGACGACGATGGCGTCGTAGCCTTCTTCTACTGCCCGCTTTGCCTTGGGTCCGGCGGCTCGGTTTTCGCCAGTCTCCAAAATATCGACCGCGGCACCAGCCTCACGGAAGATATTGTGAACGCGGGCGATGTCTGTGCGCCTTGCCGCTGTTTGCTGCAGGACCGGGTTAACGAAGAGCAGGATCTTTCTCATGCCCTTCAGAATTGCGCCGGCTTCTCCCAGGCGGAGAACACGAATTCCTCAAGAGGCTTCCGCTGGCGCGGAGATACTTCCATCTTCTGCAGGTGCTCAGGCAAGCTTGCCGGATCGCCGAAGTATCCGATTGCAGTGACCGAACCGATTTCATAATCAGAAGGGATGGCAAAGGAGGCTCGTACCTGTTCGCGATCAAAGCCCGCCATGGAATGAGTGTGCAGTCCATCCGCGGTTGCCTGCAGGGCCAGGTTTGCTGTGGCAGCACCAGTGTCGTGCATGCCATACGCGTTCGGAGTGCCCTTGCCGGTGAAGGACTTCTTTGCCACTGAAAGCACCAGCACCGGCGCGCTCTTAGCCCACGACTGGTTGAACTCAACCAGCGCGTCGAAGATCTTCTGGTAGGTTTCGTCGCCTCGCCGGCCCACCAAGAACCGCCAAGGCTGCTCGTTCGACGAGGAGGCTGCCCACCGAGCTGCTTCAAACAGCTTTTTGAGCTCCGTGGCCGGCACTTCCTTGTCGGCATAAGTGCGGGGACTCCAGCGGCGGCGGATCAGATCGTCAACGCCGTGTACTTCCGGTGCATGCTTTAACTTGTCGACGGCTTCGGGTGATGTTGTCGGGGGCACGAGATAACTCCTGAATGAATCTAGCTTCAGTTGTTAGATAAATGGAGGAGAGGAACGACGCAAAATCGCCTGCTCCCCATGGAGCAGGCGAGTCTTCTATTGGTGCGATTCCATCCGCGTTACTCGCGGACGCCTTCGACGAAGGCCTTTAGTTTGCGTGAGCGTGAAGGATGCCGCAGCTTGCGCAGCGCCTTGGCTTCGATCTGCCGGATACGTTCCCGGGTTACCTGGAAGCTTTGACCCACTTCTTCCAGCGTATGCTCGGAGCCATCCTCCAGGCCGAAGCGCATCTTGATCACACGCTCTTCGCGCGGAGTCAACGTACGCAGTACCTGCGAGGTATATTCCTTCAGGTTGACGCTGATCACCGCTTCGGAAGGCGAAACCGCCTGTCGATCTTCGATGAAGTCGCCCAGATGGGAATCTTCTTCCTCGCCGATAGGAGTTTCGAGCGAGATCGGTTCCTGTGCGATCTTGAGCACCTTGCGAACCTTGGCCACCGGGATGTCCATCCGGCGCGCGATCTCCTCCGAGGTGGGCTCGCGGCCCAGCTCCTGCACCAATTGACGCGAAGTGCGAATCAGCTTGTTGATGGTCTCGATCATGTGCACCGGAATGCGGATGGTGCGGGCCTGATCGGCAATGGCGCGGGTGATCGCCTGGCGAATCCACCAGGTGGCATACGTGGAGAACTTGTAACCACGACGGTACTCGAACTTATCAACCGCCTTCATCAAGCCGATGTTGCCTTCCTGGATCAGATCGAGGAATTGCAGACCGCGGTTGGTGTACTTCTTAGCGATAGAAACCACCAGGCGAAGGTTGGCCTCAATCAGCTCGCGCTTGGCCTGCTCCGCGTCCATGTCGCCCTGGATCATCTCGCGCTGGGTGCGCTTGAGTTCGGCGATGGAAACGCCGGCCTCCTGCTCCAGCTTTTCCAGGTCGGTCTTGCAGTTCTTCTGCTGGCGGCGATATTCCTTGCGCAGCTCCTCGCTCTTCGACTGGTCGTGCTTCTGTTCAAGCGACTTGATCTGCCGCTCGAGCATGCGCATGGCGTCGACAGTCTTGTTGACCTTGTCGAGCAGCCGCTTGCGTTCCGCGTTGGTGTACTTCAGCTCGCGGACAATGCGCGAGACTTCTACCCGCTCGCGGTTCATCATCCATCGCGTCTTGCGATGTTCCCTGGCCTTCGCCTTGACGTTGATCGTCTCCAGCTTTTCGAAGAGCAGAGATGCTTTCTTCTGGTGCTTAAGCAGAGTGTCGACGCGACCGATGGTTACCCGGATGCGCGCCTGCAGTATCTCTTCCGTGATTTCTTCCTCATCGAAGATCACCACTTCCTTGATGTTGCGTACGCCGCGCTTGAGGTCCTCGCCCAGGGCGACGATCTCGCGAATGACGATGGGCGAACGGGAAATGGCTTTGAGTACCCGCAACTGCCCGCGCTCAATGCGCTTGGCAATCTCAACTTCGCCTTCTCTGGTCAGTAGTGGAACAGTGCCCATTTCGCGCAGGTACATGCGAACGGGGTCATTAGTTTTCTCGAGTGTGCCCGGTGTAAGGTCGAGTTCAACGTCCTCGCCCTCCTCACCCTCGCTCTCGAACTTATCCGCGCCAAACTTAGGACCGCCTTCGAGCACATCAATGCCCTGAGTCCCGATCGTGGTCAGCAGATCGTCGAGATCGTCCGGTGAATGCAGGTCACCAGGAATAAGATCGTTGACCTCGTTATAGGTCAAGTAACCTTTTTCCTTACCCGCATCAATCAATTTCTGAATATCTTCTTCGTACTTGTCTTCGATAGCCAAGCAAATCCTATCCCGTGCCTTATTTTTCGGAGCGGTCCGTGCTTAGAAAGGACAGGGTGCTATGCGAGCCGCTAAGGGCATATTCCGGACGGTTGATAAACCGTTTGGGCAAGTAGACGCACGTCCTTCAAAGAGTTATAGAATATCATGGATCGGAGTGTGCCCCTTTCGGCAGCTCCCAGAATGACACCCACCTGTATCTTGATCCGCTCTCTCATTAGATGAAAAATGGCTGGTTTGGTTTCCACCGCTGGTCGTAGCGCAACGTACGACTTTCGGACTAACCGTCCCCATCCCGCATCTGGCGGTCAACTTTAAGCTTTTCAGCCATGAAAACGGCTAGCTGAGCCCAATCGCCGCGCCGTTCTGCCTCGGCAATGTCCGCGCGCACCCGGCGCTGCAAGGCTTCCAGCCGGCGATATTGCAGCGACTCCAGTGCGGCTTCCACCTGCTCCATCTCCACATCGCTGGACTCCCGCAGCAAAGCCTGCGCCAGCAGCGCGCGTTGACCGGCATCGGGCAGAGCGGCCAACGGCTCGATGGACCCGCGGTCGCGCAAGAGCAACAACATTGGGGTAACCGCAAGCCCTTCGAACGACTGAGGTTGGCTGTGTAAGGCCTGGGAGACGCGGAGGAAGATGCGGCTTTCGGGGGGCTAGACATGGCCCGCAGAAGCAACCGCTCCGCCTCCTTGAGGCTGTCGAGAGCTGAGGGATTCACCTGGTCGCGGCGTTTGCGAGCCGCCTGGTGCAATTCCTCCCTAACCAGGGCCGAATCGATGCCCAGCTTCTGGGCGGCGTCGGAGGCGAACTCATCCCGGGCGATGCGGTTGGGCATGCGCCGGATGTGGGGCAGCAGGTAGTTCAGGGCCTTGGTCTTGCCATCGGCCGTCCGGGAGGGGAAAAGCTGCATGGCGCGTTCAAGCAGGTAGTCCGAATGGCGTTTAGCCGCTTCGACAGCGCCCACATAGGCCTTGATGCCTCGTTCGCGGATAAAGCGGTCGGGATCTAGTCCACCTTCAAGGGTGACGACCAGGACCTCAAAATCCTCCTCGGTGAGCAAGGCGATGGACTTCTCCGCCGCGTGGGCGCCGGCGGTATCGGGATCGAAGTTAACGAAAAGGCGCTTGGTGTAGCGGCTTAGCAAGCGGACCTGCATTTCGGTAAAAGCGGTTCCGCTGGTTGCCAGAACATTGTGAAATCCGGCCATGTAGGCCGTGATGCAATCCATCTGGCCTTCCACCAGCAGGGCAAATGTCCGCTCCCGGATTGCCTGCTTCGCCTTATCAAGATTAAAAAGCACCTGCCCCTTGGAGTAGAGCGGGGTTTCCGGGGAGTTCATGTACTTCGGCCCGGATTTCTCATCGCTATCGAGCGCCCGCGCGGTAAAGGCGATAACCCGCCCGGCCTCGTTGTGGATGGGAAAGGTGATGCGCTTGCGAAAACGCGCATATAGCGGCCCAGCTGAGCCATCGGGTTGCTCCTTGGACGAAAGCAGGCCCGAAAGCCGCAGAAGATCGGGGGGAGCTGTCCCCTGCAAGCGATCGCGCAGCGCGTTGAACGAATCGGGAGCGTAGCCGATGCGGAATTTGGCGATGGCCTCTGCCGTCAAACCGCGGCTGGTAAGGTATTCACGCGCGCGTGCACCTTCCGCTGAACGCAACTGCTCCTCAAACCAGGTTGTGGCCAACTCGTGCAGTTCGAGCAGCTTGCCGCGCTGGCGGCTCTCCTGCGCTTCCTCCGGCGAGGAAAATTCTCTTTTGGGCAGTGCGATGCCGCACTTTTGGGCAACGACCTTAACGGCTTCGGGAAAGCCGACATTTTCAATCTTTTGCACGAAGGCGAAAACGTCGCCCGACTCGTTGCAACCAAAACAATGGTAGAACTGGCGCACTGCATGCACCGAAAAGGACGCTGTCTTTTCCCCGTGAAAGGGGCAAAGGCCGGCGTAGTTCTGGGCTCCGGATTTCTTCAGCGTGATGTATCCGCCGATGATCTTGACGATGTCCGCCTGCTGCTTTACGAGTTGGGCGAAGTCTGAAGACACACTTTATTGTCGTACATCGAGAGCACTGGAAAAGCCCCCGGTTGTGTGGAAGCTCGATAACAACTCCTTCGGTTGCTTTCCCTGCTCCCGCAGTTTGCGGAGACTCAGCGAGTCGTGGCGTTTGGCGAGCCTCTGCCCTTGTTCATCGACCATCAGATCGCAGTGATACCAGGCGGGTGAGGAGAAACCCAGCGCCCGCGCCAGAAGAGTTTGGCGCGCTGTTGATTTCAGCAAGTCGGCTCCGCGAACCACCTCGGTGACCTGCATGGCCGCGTCATCGGCCACGACAGCAAGCTGATAAGCGGCAACGTTGTCGCGGCGCCATACCAGGAAATCTCCAAAGTCGCGCCCGGCGACGAAGGTCTGTTTGCCAAAGTGCCCGTCCTCGAAGATCACAGCTTCCCCATCGGGCACACGAAAGCGCCAATTGGCGCCGAGGGACGATTCGGGCCCACCGGCCGGCATCGTGGCCGGGCGGCAGGTTCCGGGATAAATCCCTTCGTCATCGTGGGGAGCCTGCATGGCCTGCGCCAGGTCCTTGCGCGAACAACGGCAGGGGTATAGCCATCCCCCCGCCAGGAGCCGGCGCCACGCATCGTGATAGAGGCTGTGGCGTTGGCTTTGCGTGTACGGCGCGAAGGGACCGCCCACGTCGGGTCCCTCCTGCCATTCGAGGCCCAGCCAGCGCAAGTCTTCCATCATGGCCTGGCGGAACTGAGGCTGCGAGCGGTCGGGGTCTAGATCTTCGTCACGCAGGATGAGAGTGCCGTGGGCTGCAAGTGCGCGCTGTTGTGCGATCCAAAAGGTACGCGCGTGTCCCAGGTGCAGGAAACCCGTGGGTGAGGGGGCCAGCCGGCCCCGATAGGTGCTTCCGCCAACGATATTCAAGGAACAAGGCTCAAAAGAGATCTGGAATGCTGGAAAAAGCGATCCGTGTAGGCGCCGCCGCACCGGCCAACAACATACTGGCAAAACACAAAGTGTTGGTCCCGTACTTGTAGTTCACGCGATCCATGGTGTTTGACAGCCGAGCCCGCCTGCCCTCTTCTTCGAGTCCGGAGAACAGGGAAAGAGTATGCAGATGATCGGGAACCAGGTCGCCCAAGGAAACGCCGACGAAAAACGGTTTTTGATGGGCCCGGCCGGCCGGGCTTTGATTCCAAAGGCGCTGCAGTGCCTCCACCAGCGTCTGGTTATCCTGGCATTCCAAGAGCTGGGTGCTTTGTGCCCACGGCTTCTGATGAATGCCGGAAGAATGTTTGGAAGCCGCGGCCGAGCTGGCTACCGCGAAACGAATGGTCAAGGTCATATTCGAGGCCCAAAGCCGGGCTTTTCGCAGCCGCATTGCGGCTTTGTGCAGCAGTTTGTTCGCCACCGCGTAGGCGCCCTCGGGCGTGCGCAGGTCCGGCGACAGAACGTGGGAGTGGCCGATCGACTTGGCGTGCTCCAGTTCCGCGTCGCCAAAATCCTCACCCCGCAGCCAATGCCACAGCTTTTCCCCGCCTACCCCGCCCCACGCGGTGTGCAACTGCTCCCGATCGAGCGCCAGTAGCTGCTGCATGGTGCGAATGCCGGCTTGTTGCAGCCGCTTCTCCATGCGCGCGCCCACGCCGGGCAGGTCCCGCGGCGTCAACGCCGAAAGGGCATCGTGCAGCAGATCGGGGGTCAAGGCCACCAAGCCGTCTGGTTTCTCCATGTCTGAGGCGACTTTGGAGAGATATCGGTTGGTCGCCAGCCCAACGGAGCAGCGAAGGGTGGCCCCAGCCTTGCGGCGAACCGCGGCCTTGACCTCGCGCGCCAACTCCAACGCGGCCAGCAAAGGCTGCTCCCTGCCTAAGAGACGGCAGGCCATCTCGTCGATCGACATGACAGAAGTGACTGGAAGGCAGGACTCAACGGCCTCTACCACCCGGTGATGGTAGTCGACGTATAGCTCATGCCGGGCCTCGACCAGCACAATGCCGGGGCAGAGCCGCTTGGCTTCGCCGACCTGGGTGCCGGTACGCACTCCGTATTGCTTTGCCTCGTAGCTGGCGGCGATGCAGCAGGTCGTATCCGCCAACAGCGGAACAACTGCCATAGGCCGGCCACGCAGCTCGGGCCTTAACTCCTGCTCTACAGATGCAAAGTAGGAGTTGAGATCGAGGAAGAGCCACTGCAGCCGGGGATCCCCCATTCGGAACGTATTGGTTGTCGCGTCGGTCACATCTGACTAGTTTTGCCCATATCGAATTTTCTATAGCGATGCTAATCTTTGTGCCATCGATAGTTTTTGGGAAGTGGACGCGTTGGCACCAGAAAGGGAAGCCACCCCCGAAAATATTTCGCATCCCGGAAAACCATCTCCCGGGTTTACGGTTTCATAGATCGTGGAGTACTAAGATGCATTCTCTCCATCTACATAATTTCGTTCAGTGGTTTTTTCAGTTTGAGTCGTATGGCCCGGCAATTCTAGTCACAGTAGGTGCGGCGTTGCTCATGGCCTGTGGTATTGGTGCATCCTGCTCGCCCTGTAAGGAAAAGGACGAGGTCTTTCACCGCCAGGTGTTTTAAGGACGCAGCACTCGTCGATTTGCCGCTGGACCCACCGTCCTTGGCGTTCCCCAGTTTTTTTGTCTTTCTCTCCAGCCTCCTCCCTACGGCTTTAGACCCCTCACGAATGACGGCTACAGAACTTTCCCTTCTGAATCTCGATTCGTCGGAGGCACCTAGGTAGACATCGGTGGTATGGGCACCCGTCCTTCATGAGTGAGCGAGCCGGGACGTCAGTGCTGGCTTGGCCTTTCAGGTTTCACGAATTCCGGCTTACCTTTTGCGCCCCATTGCACGTATCCCATCGGATGATGATGATCGTGGGTAAACAGAACCAGCCATCGCTCGGGGATCGCGCGGCTTAGGAAGCGTTTGCGCTGCTCTATGCAGGTGAGCGGATCCAGGTCATAGCCCATCACCCAGGTCACGTCGAGGTGCGCGCTGGTGGGTATCAAGTCGGAAATGTAGCAGGCCCTGCTTCCTCCCGACTCGAGCATCACAGCCATCATCTGCGCGGTATGGCCGGGAAAAACCTCGACACTCACTCCGGGAACAATCTTTGTGTGGCCGCCGCCAGGAGTGTCAAGCAAAGTCATTTGCCCGCTGGCGATGAGGGGATCGTAATTGTCGCTGATATAGCTCACGGCATCGCGCTCCAGCCGCAGATGGCCGTGCTCCACTTCTCCGCGATGCGCGAAGTAGCGGGCATTGGGAAACGTGGGCACGATGCTGCCATCTTCCCTTCGCGTTGTATTCCATCCGCAGTGATCGAAGTGCAGGTGGGTATTGATTACGATGTCCACCTCTTCCGGTTTGATGTGAGCCGCGTCAAAGCTGTGCAGTAAGAGCTGCCTGGCGTCGAAGATGCCGCGCATTTTTTCCGGCAGCTTGTTGCCGATGCCGGTCTCGATCACCACCGTATGCTTGCCGGTGCGAACAACGAGGGTGTTGGTTCCGACCAGGATCTGGTTTCGCTCATTGGCCGGCGCGCGCTTCTCCCACAAAGGTTTTGGCACTACGCCGAACATGGCGCCCCCATCGGCCAGATAGGTGCCATCGGTCAGGATGGTCAGGTCCAGGTCGCCGAGCGTCGTGTGGCCGCGCACCAGATCGCGTGTGGTGTGAGTTTCCGCAGGATGTGTCACGGCAACACCGGGGTCATGAGATAACGTTCGAAATGTTCCAATATGCGGCCATACAAGTGGGTGCTGGCCTCAGCGCCGCCAACGTCGTGCGTCTTGCGCGGATAGAGCTGCAAATCATAGGGCAGATCGGCATCGATCAATCGCTGAATGAATTGGATCGAATTCTCCAGGTGTACGTTGTCATCCCCAGTGCCTTGTATCAACAGCAGGCGTCCCTTGAGGTTGGGGGCGCTGTTCAGCACGGAGCCGTCGCGATAGATTTCTTCGTTTGCTGCCGGCGTTCCAAGGTAGCGCTCGGTGTAGATGGAGTCATAGTTCTGCCAGTCGGTGACCGGAGCTCCGGCAACCCCGGCGCGAAAGCGGTCACTATGGGTCATGGCATAGAGGGTGAAGGTACCTCCCCAGCTCCAGCCCCACCAGCCGAGCCGTTTGGGATCAAGTTGGGGATACGCGCGAAGCGTTTGGTCAAGCGCCGCGATCTGGTCGCCCAGTTGTACCGGTCCGAAGTCATGATAGGCCGCCTGGGCAAAATCGCGGCCTCTGCCCCCCATGCCACGGTTGTCCACGTGCAGCACGGCGAAGCCCCTCTCTACCAGCACCTGATCGAAGAGACGATCTTCGGCCGACCATTTTCCGGTGACCATCTGCGCGTGCGGGCCGCCATACGGATTCACAATCAGAGGCACGCTTGCCGCTTCCGTCTTGCCTGCAGGCAACACCAGTTGGCCATAAAGTGTGGTGGCGCCATCGGCAGCCTTCCATTCGACGGGCAGCGGCGGCGTTAATGCCGTATCGAGCGGCGGCGCTTTCCAGATCGTCTGGCAGTCGCTATCGTGGCGGCACAGATCCACCACAGGGGGCGTCGTGGTGGAAGAAATCGTATCGGCGAAGAAATTCGTGTTGGGCGAGAAGACCGGCTCGTGCCATTCTCCGTAGCGGCTCACCCGGTGCTTGCCCTGTCCGTCGAGCCCGATCACCCAGAGCTGCTGCTGGCGCGGGTCCCCCTCGTTGGAGAGATAGTAGACCGTGTGGCCCATCTCGTTCACGCCCACAATATCCCCCACCTCATAGTTGCCGCCAGTGAGTTGCTTGACCAGGCTGGCTTGGGTAGCCAACGGGTTCGCCGAGTCAAAGCCATAGAGGTAGATATGGTTGTGCCCATCCCGCCAGCTGGTAAGCAGGAAGTTTGAGGCGAAGAAGGTCAAGTCATACGAGTCGTCCAGGAACTTGTCGTCCGTTCTGGTGAGCACCGGTTTCGATTCCTCCGTCGAGAGGTCGACGAAATACAGCGTCATCGTCTTGTGATCGCGCTTTAAGGTCTCAATCCAAAGTGCCTTGGCATTGAGCCATCCGAAGCGCGGGATGTAGTCGCTTCCGTTGTCGATGGGCAGGTTGATCCACTTGGTCCTTCCGCCATTAGCGCCCACCACGCCTACACGCACCACGGGGTTCGGATCACCGGGCTGCGGATAACGCTGGCGATCGACGGTTGCATGGGTGGGGATCCAATCTTCGATGGGATATTCGGGCACCGGGGTTTCGTTCATCTGCAAGTACGCTATCCGCCGCGAGTCTGGCGACCAAAAGTAATTGCTGCGCACATCGAGCTCTTCTTCATAGACCCAGTCCACCTCGCCATCGAGCAGTGTGTCTGCTTGCGAATCCGTGAGCCGCAGTGGGGGATTATTGTCTTTCAATTTGTTTACATAGAGATTGTGACTTCGAACATAGGAGAGGTAGTTTCCGTCGGGAGAAAACTTGGGATCATCTCCACTGCCCGTGCCGGTTGACGCGAGTTGCAGGCCGGTCTTAGTCGCCAGATCGAAGAACCACAGCTGCCCATTGGAGTCGAAGAGCAGGTGTTTTGAATCGGGTACCCAGCTGTAGCTGGCCTGCTTATAGCGGATGCGATTGTCGACATCACGTTCGGAAGTGAGGGGCGGATTCAGAGCCTGCATCCTGGCGTGGTCGACCAGGATCTGCGTGGTGCCCGTTCCACCTTCGACGGCCAATAAGTCGCCGTTGTCGGCGATATAGCTGAGCCGGGTGCCGTCGGGACTCCAGGCGATGCCCTGTGGCGGTTGGGTTGCCTGCTGCTGGCGGTAGATCTGGTCGACCGTCACCGGCTTGGTATCAGCCGCCAAGGCGGAAAGGCGGCAGCAGAATCCAAGCACCAGGGCGAATCGAATCCGTCTCAACGAATGGCTCCACTGCGCTACGCTACGGTCCGGATGACAAATTCAACGGCGACGGCGTACCTTGGGGAATCTCTGAGCCTGAAGTGTATCGCAGGTCGACGGGCCGGGGTGTTAGAGCATCTTCACTTTTGCTCTGTGCAGTGGAGTTCAGCGAAGGGGCAGCTTTTCTGAGGAGCAGCCACGCCTGGAGTGGCCGCCTGGTATGCATCGGAAGTGAAAATGCTGTAGACTCCAGACCACGCATGGATGTTCAACTGCAGTCGCTTATTCGTTTGCAGCAGGTCGATATTAAGACAGCCCAATTGCTGGAAACCATCGCTGCTGTTCCCCGGCATTTGCAATCCGTTGAAGAAAAACTTCAGCAGCTCAAGCTTGCCGTGGAACAGGCGGATAAGGCTGTGCCGGTGGAAGAGGCGCGGCGCAGAAGATTGGAAAGCGATCGCAAGGATCAGCAGCAGAAGCTGGTTAAATACCGCGACCAGTCAAGCAGCGTGAAGACCAACGAACAATTCCATGCATTGCAACATGAGATCGGATTCGTCGAAGCGGAGATTCGCCGGATTGAAGATGAAGAACTCGCCAGCATGATCAGGAGCGAGTCGCTGGAGAGCCAGCGCTTCGAGGCGCGGACGGCTTTGGCCCAGCAAGCGAAGGTGCTCGAAGAGGAAAAAGAGCGAGCTCGCATTGCTTCGCAGGGCTATCAGGAGGAGCTCACTACGATACAGCAGGAGCGTAGCTCACTGCGTAAAAACGTGAACGAAACCCTGCTCTCCCAGTATGACCGCATTGCCTCTTCTTCGCGCAAGACCGCGCTTGCGCGCGCTGCAGGTCAGCGGTGTCTTTCCTGCCAAATGCAATTGCGTCCGCAGTTCTGGAACCAGGTGCGCGAAGGCACGCTGCTGAATTGCGAGAGCTGTGGGCGTTTGTTGTACTTTGATCCGGCTCAGGTCACGACTCAGGCCTCGTGATTCGCCTGCGGTTTCTTTTCCGTTTATTACGCGGACACATCATTGAGCTTCAAAATCTGCCACAACACTCGTCTGTGCGATATGACTAAACCAGGAAAGAGGAGTTCAGGGCTTAACATTTAGAAATGAAACGAATTGCTGTCGACATGGACGAGGTGCTGGCAGATGCCCTGAGTGAACACCTGGCGCGCTACAACCGTGAACACGGCGAGGCCATCACCAAAAGCCAGTTGCACGGCAAGTGGCTTTGGGACATCGTCTCCGCCGACAGGCACGAGCGATTAGAGGCGTATCTTCGCAGTGAAGATTTTTTCGAGGACCTGCCGGTTCTTGAGGACAGTCAAGAGGTTCTGGAAAAGCTCAGCCGGCACTACGAGATTTTTATTGCCACCGCGGCCATGGAGTTTCCAAATTCCTTCGGTTCCAAGTATCGGTGGTTACGACGCCACTTTCCCTTCATCCCGCCGACCCACTTCGTTTTCTGCGGAGACAAGAGTATCCTGCATGCCGACTACCTGATTGACGACACCTACCGGCACTTGCAGGGATTCAAAGGCCAAGGAATCCTGTTCTCCGCTCCCCATAATGCGGCGGTTACCGGTTTTCGCCGGGTTGCGAGCTGGCGAGAGATCGAGGATTTCTTTCTACCTGTCGGCAGGGCCTGAGTTCTTAACGCTCTGGCTGAAGGCTCTCCTTAGGGCGAAGTGGGTTGGGAATTGTTGTCGTCGCGGGCCTACCAGAAGGCACATTCAGGGCAGAGCTCTTCGGTCCCATGGCAGCCCCGAGAGGGCGCAGGTTCATGGCCGGTTGTGGCGACTGCAGTTGGTGCATGGTAACGATGATGGCGTGGGCCGCCGACTTGCCTGCACAGCGATACCCATGGGGCGTGCTGGCATCAAAGTACACGCCGTCCCCGGCGGAAAGGACATGCGTCTTGTCTGCATGGCGGATTTCCAGTTCACCCTCCAAAATGTAAAGAAACTCGTAACCCGGGTGTACGTGCGGCCGGACTTCCTGGTTCTTCTTCAGCGGCACAAACTCCGCATAGTAGGGGTCGAGTTGCCGATCGGGAACCATGTATCCAAGGCTCTCGAAGTAGTAGGTGGGATCATCGACGCCCGTCTGGGGCAAACGAACGCGCTCCTTTTTTCGATGAATACGGAAAAGGGTGTGCGGCTCGGTTTCAAAAAAGTAGGAAAGGTCCTTACTGAAAACCATCGCTACCCGGGCCAGGTTGCGGAGAGTCGGTACCACGCGGCCGGTCTCGAGCTGTGACAGGAAGCTGGCTGACAAGCCGGTATGCCGGCCCAGTTCGACCAGACCCATGGACTTTTTCAGGCGGAGCCGCTTGATGCGTTCCCCGATGCGCTTCTCTGCGATAAACGATTCCGCGCTGGCTGGGTCAATCTGCGAATTGGTCGCTGGGTCTTTGGTTTCCACGGTGCGTGCTCCTTTAATCCATTTGGGCTCAACAAGTGTTGATGCGATTAGCACTCAAAATGTTGCTGAGAGGAAAATAGTTTCCTTTGCCATCAACATTATCTCAGAATATCAGGCGGGCAGCTACGATCACAGGATGCACATGAGATGACGGCAGATCAGATTTTGTTGACTGGATCATCGGGACTTATCGGTACCTCTTTAGTACGTACCCTGCGCCGGAAGCGGATTTCGATTATTTCGCTGCATCGGCGTCCGCTGCCTGGAACCGGTCTCCACAATGCAGGTTTCCAGGGGCTGTGGGATCCCTACGCGGCCACGCCGATGACGCTTCCGCGGAATGTCGAAGGGACAACGGCGGCTGTTCATCTGTCCGGGGCTAATCTGGCTGGGCGGCGATGGAACTCCTCCTACAAACAGGAAATCCTGGAGAGCCGGGTTAAGCCTACCCGCGCAATCGCCACCCTGCTGGCCGGGCTGCGGCCCAAGCCGGCAGTGCTGGTGTGTGCATCGGCGATCGGTATCTACGGTAGCCGCGGGGATGAGTTGCTGACCGAGTCCTCTTTGCCGGGAACGGGATTTCTCCCAGAGGTGTGCCTTGCCTGGGAAAAAGCAACTCGGCCGGCCTCGGAAGCGGGTATCCGGGTAGTGCACCTGCGATTTGGCGTTGTGCTTTCTCCAGACGGGGGAGCCCTGGCACGGATGCTGCCTGTCTTTCGCGCTGGGTTGGGTGGCCGGCTAGGGAGCGGCCGGCAATGGATCAGCTGGGTAGCGTTGCCGGATGTGATTCGGGCGATTGAGTTCGCATTGGAGAACGCAAGCTTGGCCAGGGCGGTGAATGTAGTTGCGCCCAACCCGGTGACGAACTTGGAGTTCACCCGCTCCCTGGGGCGGGTCCTTCATCGCCCAACGCTGCTTCGGGTACCCGCCTTTGCGTTGCGACTGGCTTTCGGTGAAATGGCGGAGGCCACTATCTTGCAAAGCGAGCGGGTTTTGCCGGCGCGCTTAAGCGGCGCGGGGTTCCAGTTCGAGCATTCTGAACTCAACGCAGCTCTTTACGCCATGTTTACCCGCCCTTAGAGCCCCGTGCGCCGCTACGCTCATCGATAGAATGATTTACGTTGAGAGAGCATGCATCGCAACCTTCTGGTTTCAGCGCCCCGCATCGCCAGCTACGGCTTCGCGCTGCTTACCATTCTGGTTGCGGTTTCGGGGATGGGCTGTGGATCGCCCGGGGCGCCGGCGCCCCCAAGCCTCAACCTGCCGACTCCCGTCTTGAACCTTTCCGCTGTGCACATCGGCCAGTCCGTTCACTTGGTTTGGACGATGCCGACACACACCACGGACCGTATCGCACTGCAGCACCCAGTCAAGGTTCAGGTTTGCCGTGGGGTTGAGAAGAGCCCTTGCGCTAACGTCGGCAGCCTCTCGCTCGAGCCTGGTAAGGAAGGGGCATACACGGACGAATTGCCTGCCGATCTCGTCCAGGGACCAGACCGCCTGCTGCGTTATGAGGTCTTCTTGAACAACCACGCCGGTAAATCCGCGGGTCCGTCGAATGTCGCATACAGCGCCGCCGGGGTTAGCCCACCTGCCGTCACCGGATTGACTGGCCAAGTGCGAGGAGACGGTGTCCTGCTCAGCTGGCAGCCGATCGCTGAGCCGGGTAGATTGGTATTCTTTCGCATCGAGCGTCTGCAGCTGGACGTTCCATCGCCCCAGGAAACTCCCAAGTCCCCTCTCGCTCCGGCAGTACCGGCCGCCTCACAGACGCTTGTGGTTCATGGAAAAGACGGCGGAGATCCGGGCCACGCAATCGATGCCTCCGCCCTCTTTAACCAGCGTTACCGCTACTCCCTGGAACGGGTTGCGACGGTGGCTGTTTCTGGACAATCCGTGGAGTTACAGGGTCTGCCCAGCGAGACGATTGTGGTTGTAACCACTGACGTCTTCCCACCCGCGGTTCCCCAGGGGCTGGTGGCGGTGGCCGATGCGGGCGCGGGCGCGATCGATCTCTCCTGGTCTCCGGACAGCGATAGCGATCTGGCGGCTTACCACGTCTACCGCCGGGATGTGCATGGAGATTCGCTTGCCCAACGGATCGCTTCCGTGGGGGTTGAAACCTCCTACCGGGATGCGGGAGCACAACCCGAACATACCTATGCTTACTCCTTGTCGGCCGTCGATGAAAGCGGCAATGAGAGCAAGCGTTCTCCTGAAGTGGAGGAGACTTTACCCAGCCGGTAAGGCATCAGCGTATCGACTCAGAGATAGGAGCCCCATGAAATACTGCCGCTTGCAAACGAAGTATGGAGCGCAATACGCCGAGGTCGTCGACCGCGATGGCCGGATGTGGATCGAGCGCCTGATTCCACCCTTCGAAGAAGGCCCAGCCAGCGATTTCGTAGACCCGGCGATTCATCCTTTCGAACCTCTGTCATTTGATGAGGCGCGAACGCTCGCTCCCGTCGCACCCTCAAAGATCGTCTGCGTTGGACGCAATTATCGCGAGCATGCGGCGGAGCTTGGCAATGAGGTTCCGGCTGAACCGCTGCTATTTCTCAAGCCTCCGTCGGCGATCGTTTCCCCGGGCGAGGGAATTCGCATTCCGGTGCTCTCCAAGCGGGTCGATTTTGAAGGGGAAATCGCGGTGGTGATCGGCAATCGCTGCAGCAGGATTAGTCTCGATGAAGACCCAAGCGACTACATCCGTGGGTACACCATTGCCAATGATGTGACGGCAAGAGACTTGCAGAAGAAAGATGGCCAGTGGTCCCGCGCCAAAGGCTTTGACTCCTTCTGTCCCGTCGGGCCGCTGGTTACCGACGAAGTGGATCCCGCTTTGGGCATCGGCATCACCACCCGCCTCAATGGAGAGCTGCGCCAGGACGGCAATACGCGCGACCTGATCTTTTCGGTCGACCAGTTGCTGCGCTATATCACTGCGGCCATGACGCTGTTTCCAGGGGACTTGATCCTTACTGGGACCCCGGCTGGAGTGGCTCCCATGCAGCCCGGTGATCGGGTGACCATTACCGTGGAGGGGATCGGAACACTGGGTAATCCAATCGTCTGATGGCGGAGTAATTCTTAGCCGCCAATGAAACCTATCGCAATTTTAAGAATCTCAACAGTTGGAAGCCTTACACTCAAGGTGTACGCAAGGAGAGATATCGCATGGCCAAGACACTGCTCGAACAGCTTAAGGAAGTGACGGTGGTCGTTGCCGACAGCGGGGATTTTGAATCGATCGAAAAATTCAAGCCTCAGGACACCACGACCAATCCCTCTCTTCTCACCGCAGCCGCCGGGATGCCGCAGTACCAACCTATCGTGGACGGTGTGCTTATCGAAGCCAAAAAGCAGCTCGGTCCCCAAGCCAAGGATAAAGACGTAGCCAATCTCGCTTTTCGTCACTTGGCGGTCGCCTTTGGCAAGAAGATCCTGGCTATCGTTCCCGGTCGCGTATCGACCGAGGTCGACGCACGCTTGTCCTATGACACCGCCGCGACCATGAAGCAAGCGCGTGAAATTATCCAGCAGTACGATGAGGCTGGCATTTCGCGGGAGCGGGTATTGATCAAGATCGCCTCCACCTGGCCGGGTATCAAGGCTGCGGAGCAACTTGAGAAGGAAGGCATCCACTGCAACTTGACGCTGCTGTTTGGCATGCATCAAGCCATTGCATGTGCCGAGGCGAAGGTAACGTTGATCTCTCCATTCGTCGGACGCATCCTCGACTGGTACAAGAAGGACACGGGCAAGGACTACCAGGGTGCAGACGATCCAGGCGTGCAGTCGGTGACCAAGATTTACAACTACTTCAAGAAGTTTGGTTATAAGACAGTGGTCATGGGGGCAAGCTTCCGCAATATCGGGGAGATTCGCGAGCTGGCCGGCTGCGATTTGCTTACCATTGCTCCCAAGCTGTTGGAAGAGCTTCAGTCCACACAGGGCGACCTGCCCCGCAAGCTGGATCCCAAGAATGCCCAGAGCTTGCAAATTGAGAAGATCCCGATGGACGAGGCCACCTTCGAAAAAATGCACGCTGAAGATCGGATGGCCCACGACAAGCTGAAGGAAGGTATTGAAGGCTTCAGCGAGGCGCTGGAGAAGCTGGAAAAGCTATTGGCCGACCGTCTCGCCAAAATGGGCGCCGGCGAAGCTGTCGCCGCTCGATAGACTCACCTTCAAATGCGCTATACCCGTTGCGGCTGGCCTAGATGGCCAGCCGCATTGTGTTTGATGCAAGGTGCCCGGCCTAACGAAGCCTTGAAAATTGCTGCCGTCGGAGTAGCGCGAGTGTCCGTGCCCCTTTCGAGTCTGTGTTGGGAACCGTTTCCTCTAAAGCCCAACCTGCTTTTCTTAACCAGAACATAGCGTAAACATGTTCTCCTCGAGATGGAGTGGATGGCAACTTTTCCATGATCGCAGGAGGTCTTCGTGTCCTGGTACGCGCTTAACGATCCCAATGACCCACAACTCGACGAACTGGCGAAGCAGTTCCAGCTTCATCCGCTGCACATCGAGGACTGCCGCAGCAGTAATGAGCGGCTCAAGGCCGAGGGAACGGACCAATATCTCTTCCTGATACTGAAATACATCCAGGCCGTTGAGGACGGGGACCTGAGTTTTGGGAATGTCTTCCTTTTCGTAGGCCGCGACTACCTCATCACCGTGCGCGACCCATCCTGCAAGAGCGACGAGATTCTGCAGCGCGCCCAGAAGGCAGGGCCAGAAGAGAAACCATCGAAACTTCTTTACCTGATCATGGATAGCATCGTTGACTCGTACTTTGTCTCCATCGATCACAGCGACGACCGCATCGATGATTTGCAGGACAGTGTGCTCGACAATCCCTCGCCCGAGATCCTGGAAAATCTCTTCGAACAGAAGCGCAAGTTGATCGAGCTGCGCCGGGTCCTGGTCAATCTTCGCGACGCTTGCATGTCGCTGCAGCGGGAATCCGGCTCCATTCTCAACCCTGAACTTTATCCATTTTTTCGCGATGTCTACGATCACTCGCTGCGCCTGCTGGATATGGTGGAGACGCTCCGCGATCTGCTCAACAACACCTTCGATGTGTACTTGTCAAGCGTTGCCAACCGCACCAACCAGGTGATGAAGGTGCTAACGGTGCTGAGCACCATCGCCCTTCCAGCGCTGGTGATTTCCGGCATTTACGGAATGAACCTCAAGGGTCTACCCTTTCTCGAATCCGATCACGGGACGGAGATCGTGGTGGGTGCGATGGTCGCTTCCACTGCGATGGTCCTTTGGATGCTCAAGAGGTTTGGCTGGCTTTAGAGCCAGGCTAGCGAATTCTGCTCAGCCAATACCGGGAAAGGTCTAGAATGCTGTTCGATCATGCCTTTTACGCCCAGCACCATTGCCGCTCTAGTTATCGCTGCGAGTTTCGCGGCGGGGCTCAATGTGTACGCAACCGTGCTGACGCTTGGGCTGCTGGCGCATGCGCATTGGGTTGTCTTGCCGCCCGGTCTTGAAACGCTGTCCAATTGGTGGATTATCGGGGTGAGCGGAACCCTTTTTGCGGCGGAGTTCGTTGCCGATAAAATTCCCGGGCTTGATTTGTTGTGGAATGGGCTGCACACCTTTATCCGTGTCCCTATTGCCGCCCTGTTGGCTTATCGGGCCACTACGCAGCTGTCCCCTGAGATGCAGCTATTGGCCACAGCAGTGGGAGCTGCGATTGCTCTCGCTGCCCATGGGTCAAAGACGGCGGCGCGAGCGCTGGTCACCCCCAGTCCTGAGCCGGTGTCAAACATTGCCCTGAGCAGCAGTGAAGATGTAGCCGCAGTAGGCATCACGTGGCTGGCTACGCAACATCCCTGGGCCGCCGCCAGCATTACGCTGGCACTCCTCCTGGTGACAGTGTTGATGATGCGGTGGGTGATCAAGGCCCTACGGGAGTTGTGGTGGAAAGTGCGACCGGCGCCGGCGCAGTAGATTTCTTAGCCTTTGGCTGCTGCGCGGCGGGTGTGCACTGGCATTTGGACGGGCCGAATCACTTCGGTATCACCCTCCGGGAGCACGCACACCGAACCGGCGACCCCGGCGCGCCTGGCGGCTGCCATCAGCCGCTCAACAGGCTCTTCCATTGGCTCCTGGGAGAGCCGGAAGGTGCCGTAGTGCATCGGGATCATCTGCCGCGCGCCCAGATCGAGAAATGCCTGGAGAGCCTCTTCGGGGCAGGTGTGGACGCCGCGGTAGCTATCTGGGCTATAAGCGCCGATGGGCAACAATGCGATCTCCGGCCTCAAGCGCTCACCGATCTTGGCAAAGCCGTCGAAGTAGGCCGTATCGCCGGAGTGGTACAGCGTGTGACCGCCGCCCCGGATCACGTAGCCGCCGAAGCCCCGATGCGTGTCCTTGAAAAAGCGCGCTCCCCAGTGCTTGCAGGGCGTCATAGTAATCTCAAGACCGCTGATCGACTTCGTCTGCCACCACTCAAACGTGACTACCCGCGCGAACCCCAGGTCGCAGACCAGGTCCTCAACCCCCCATGGCACTACGGCAATGGGAGCTCGTCCCGTCATTTTCAAGGTATGGGCCACGATGCGGCGCAAGGAGGGCCGATTGAGATGATCCATATGCGCATGGGAAAGCAATACCATGTCGATGGCAGGAAGTTCCTTGATCCTTACTCCGGGACGGCGCAAGCGGCGCAACGCGATCAGCCGCTCGGCGAAGACGGGGTCTATGAGCAGCTTCCGCCCAGCGATCTGGACCAGGAAAGATGAGTGGCCAATGAAGGTGACAGCCAACTCCTCCGGGGATACCAGGAGGGGCTTTTTCGATTCTCCGGTCATCGGCCTGAATGCAGACTCGCCGACCAACGTTCCCAGCGACTGCATTTTGAGCAGAACCGCGCTTTTGCGCTTGACCATGTTTCACCGCCACTCCAACTACCTAATAGATTCGCCCACCCGGTCCCGAGATGCCATTTCCGCTGGTGCAGAGCCCCTTTGCTTCAAAAACCAGGCTTTGCCTGGAGAGAAGCCCGCGTTGCGCGCTCGTGGCTCGTGCAGAGCAGGAGCGAAAACGATATAAGGTACCACATGTTCGCTCCAGTCACCGGCACGGTGATGGGCCGGAGGCGGACCCGCGGGTGCCTCTAGTAATAGACGGGAAGCATCAAGGAAAGATTGTGCCCCAGGTTAAAAGGCGGCAATTTGGGCCCTAGGGTAACTGGGGCGTTACTCCAAGGTTGTACATGAGGAAGGAATAAATGTCCGCCGCTGTATCCAGCGCCTTGCTGGTGTTGCTGGCTCCGTGGCCGGATTGCGTATCGATGCGGATCAACACTGGATTGGCATGACTTGCCATATCCTGCAGCGCGGCGGCGTATTTGAAGGAATGCGCTGGCACCACCCGGTCATCGTGATCCGCCGTGGTAATGAGCGTTGCAGGATATTTCATGCCCCGGCGAATATTGTGCAAGGGCGAATATCGATACAGTGCTTGAAACTCTTCCGGATTGTCGCTCGATCCGTAGTCCGCAATCCAGTTCCACCCGATGGTGAATTTCTGAAAGCGGAGCATGTCCATGACCCCAACCTGGGGCACGGCCGCGCGAAAGAGATCTGGCCGCTGGTTCATTACTACTCCGACCAGGAGGCCGCCGTTCGATCCTCCGGAGATCGCGAGTTTGGCAGGCGAGGTGTACTTGTTGGCAATCAACCACTCGGCTGCGGCAATGAAGTCATCGAAGACATTTTGCTTCTTCAACTTCATCCCTGCCTCGTGCCAGTCTTCGCCATACTCACCGCCGCCCCGAATGTTGGCCGACGCGTAAACCACGCCCTGCTCCAGCAGTGCCAGGCGCAGCGGGTTGAATTCGGGAGGGACTGTGATGTTGAAGCCGCCATAGGCATAGAGCAAGGTAGGATTGCTTCCGTCCAGCTTCAATCCTCGCTTGAAAACCAGAAACATGGGCACGTGGGTGCCGTCTTTGCTGGTGTAGAAGACCTGCGCCGTCTCGTAATCCTCCGCCTGGAAGCCCTTGATTGCGGATTCGCGGAAGATGGTGGATTTTCCGGCTGCAATGTCGTAACGAAAAATCGTGCTGGGATAGTTGAATGAGGAGTAGGCATAAAAGGCATCCGTATCCTCTCGTCTTCCGCCAAAGCCGCTCGAAGTTCCTGGACCAGGTAGGGCAATTGGGTTCTCCATTTTGCCATCGAGCGAGTAGACGTAAGGATGAGAGGTGACATCCCGCGCATAAGTGATGAAGAGCTTGCCGCCTTGGGTGGAGACACTGCTCAACGTTTCTGTCGTTTCCGGAACAACGCCTTTCCACGCGGACTCAGGATGCTGGGAATCGAAAAGTGCGACTCGTCCGTTGGGAGCGTTCTTGTTGGTCTGGATGAGGAACCGGTCGCCGAGATTGTCAATCACGTGAAAACGGTCATTGGTCACATCAGAGACAATCGGAGTGAAGGCAGCCTCCTGCCCTGGAACGAATTTTGATAGGTCAGAAAAGAAGAGCGCGTTGCCGTCCTTACCCTGGCCGCGCTCGGAGACGGTCAGGATGGCAAACCGTTCGTCTTCGGTCGTCTGTACGGTATGGAAGCGCTGCGGATGCCCGTTGTCCTCGTAGATGAGCTGATCATCTGATTGCGCGTTGCCGAGGCGGTGGTAGTAGACCTTGTGTCCTTCGTTGCGCGAAGAAAGATCGTGCCCATCCTCGGGTGCGTCATAACGGCTGTAAAAGAAACCATCGCCAAACCAGGCTAGATCAGTCACCTTCAGCCACTTGAGCTCGTCTTTAAGAACAGTTGCGGTTTCTATTTCCAGAACGTGACCTTCCAGCCAATCTGATCCTCCGCTGGAGAGGTAGTAGGCAAAGTAGCGCCCATCCCGCGAGGGCTCCCCGGCCATGAGACGCACGGTTCCATCGCTGGAGAGTTGGTTGGGGTCAATCAGAACGCGGGGCGTACTCTCCAGCCCCTTTTGCACATAGAGCACGCTCTGATTTTGCAGCCCGTCATTTTTTGACCAGAGGTAATAGGCTCCGGTCCGGCTTGGGATGCCGTACTTAGGGTAGTTGTATAGCTCTTCCAGTCGCTGTTTCAGTTTGGAGCGGTAAGGGATCTTTTGCAGGTAGTCGAAGGTGACCTGGTTTTCGGCCTCCACCCACGCCAGGGTCTCGGCCGAGTTGTCATCCTCAAGCCAGCGATAGGGATCGGCTACCTCGATGCCGTGGTAATCATCGACCTGGTCAGCTATGCGGGTCTTGGGATAGGCCAAGTTAATCAAATCTGTAGCGTTTTCAGATACTCGCGAAAAACTCCGCCCAGCTCATTGTGGTTCAACGCGAACTCCACTGTTGCTTTGAGCATGCCGAACTTATCGCCGGCATCGAAGCGGAGCCCGTCGAAACTGTATCCGTAGACCTTTTCGTGCTGCAGCAGGCCTCGGATGCCGTCCGTCAACTGCAGTTCCCCGCCGGCGCCGAGCGGGGTCTTTTCCAGCACGTCAAAGATTTTGGGTGTGAGGATGTAACGCCCGATGATGGCGTGTTTTGAGGGCGCCTCTTCCAGCTTCGGTTTTTCTACCAAACCCTTAACGTCGAAGATGCGCTCGCTCCCCTCATGCTCAGTGCAATCGAGTACGCCATAGGAGGAGATGGAAGGGCCTTCGACGACTTGGGTCGCCAGAATGGTGGACTGCGTCTTCTCGAAGACTTCCATCATCTGCTGCAGGCACGGCACTTTGGCTTCGATGATGTCGTCGGGCAGAATGACCGCAAAGGGCTCGTCGCCCACCAGGTCGCGGGCCATCAGAACGGCGTGCCCCAGCCCCATGGCTTCCTTCTGGCGAACATAGGCGATGCGCGCCATATGCGATATTTGTCGCGTCATGGCGAGCAGCTCGGTCTTGCCTCGTTTCTCCAACAGTTGCTCCAGCTCGAAACTGATGTCGAAATGGTCTTCGATCTCGGCCTTGTTTCTGCCGGTAACAATGATGATTTGTTCGCAACCCGCGGCAATTGCCTCTTCCACGCCATATTGGATAAGCGGCTTGTCTACCAGCGCCAACATCTCTTTAGGTAGCGCTTTGGTGGCCGGCAAAAAGCGTGTGCCGAGTCCGGCCGCCGGAAAAACTGCTTTGCGTACTCTGTCTTTCATCTCTGGCAATCCTTCACGCCCGTTAGGCTGTTCTCTATGAAATGTTGATCGTCCATGGCCCGTGGTGCACCCTCAGCATACTTAGGATGCAGGAATATTAGAGTGTAGGCGACTCGTCCCCGAGAAGTGCCCGGCGAACTATCTTTACTGGGGCGAACCCCTGCTTGAGAAAATCGTCGTGGAACCGCTCCAGCGAAAACTGCGCGCCCTCCTTCTTCTCCACATCGGCACGCAACTTCATGATCTGGAGTTTACCCAAGGTGTAATAGAGATAGGTTGCATCGGTTGTTCCGCGCTTGGTTTCTATCAGGCCGCCCTCGTGGGTTTGATAACCTTCCGTTAAAAAGAAGTCCACCGCCTGATCGAACGTCATCTTTCCGGTGTGCATTTGGATGCCTACCACGAAACGGGCATCGCGTAGCAAAGCATCCTGCAATTGCCCCAGGCGAATCATTTTGGCATCCCGGTCGTCGCGAGCCCCCGTCCCCGGTTGGCCGTAACCCTCGTCAAGCATCATCTGCTCGCAATAATGGGCCCAACCTTCGGCATTGGAGTTTGCTCCCAACAGCTTGCGTACGGTGCTAGGCGCCTGTGGCACCCACAGGAACTGTATGTAGTGTCCTGGATAAGCCTCGTGAATCGCAGTGCTGATAATGGTTCCCCGGTTGAAGGCCTCCATCCGCTCTTCGATTTGCCTGGGTGTATCGTGCGGTCCGGGCAGGGTCACGTTGAAGTAGGCTTGGGTGGCAACTTTCTCAAAGGGGCCGGGGGTGTCCATCGACGCCGTCGTGGTCGCGCGCATAAACGGCGGCGTCTCTTCCACGATGGGGCGCACTTGCGAGGGGATATCGACGATATGCCGGGCTTGAATGAACTGGATCAAGCCCTGGAATGTGTCGCGAAAACTCTGTAGCAAATGATCGGGCGGAGGATGGTCCCGGCCCAACTCCGCCAGGATCTCGCGGGGTTGGCGGTTGGGGTCGATTTCCTTGGCAATGCGGTTGAACTCCTCCTGGTTCTTGTGCAGGTCTGCATAGCCGATCTCTAGCAGCCTGGGCAGAGGCGTGTCGACCATTTCGTTGTATAGCAGCAGTTTCGAAAAAGTATCCGCGCCATACCTGAAGTCGCCATGGGAGCGGGGAAGAACATCCTTCTTAAGCCAAGTTTGATAACTCTGGAGCGCTGCGATAACAGCTCCGTTTGACCGGGAGAACTCTTGCCTGAGCTGTTCGTTCTGGGCCTGCTTAAAGGCCGCCGGTACGTCCTTTTGGAAAAAGGAGATGATATCGGGAAGTTGTTCCAGGGCAATTTCGGTATAAATGCGCGGAGGGTTTTTGAGATTCTGATGGGCCGCCTCGAGCGCTGCCGGCATCAGCTTTTCCCGCGCAATCAGCGAGCGCAAACGGTCGTCGGGCGAGGCGAAGGTGCGTTCCATGAGCACGAAGGCGCTGTTGGAAATTCCACTCGAATACTGGTCGGGATCCTTCTCCCATAAGCGAATGGTGTTGAGCGAGAGCAGCTTGCTATGAATATCCGCCAGTAGCAGCTCCAGATCACCTTGGCTGGTCAGATCGAGCTGGGCAGCTGGAATGGCGTTAAAGCTGGCTTCGAACCGGTGCAGGTCAGCCGTCTCTCGGTCGACTGCGTCACGTGAATAATCTTCAAGCTGCGCGTCGTACTGATGCAGGCCCGCCTCCGTGCCGGACGACGGGTCGTAATGGAAATAAACCTGGTCGAAGTATCTGTCGGCGAGTTGGCGAAGCGCAGCGGCTGCGGCGGGTGGCTCGGAAGCGGCTGGCTGAGCCGCCCTGTTGGAACAGCCCGAGCTGGCGCTTACCGCGATTCCTGTGAGAATGAGTGCAAGCTGTTTCAACCGCAATCGATGGTTTCTCCGATCCACAAATCCTTTGTGTCGCTGCGTGGCTAACGGCGCTGGTGCGGGGCCGCCACCTCTGCGACTTCTCCTGCCGTGAGCTCTTCCAGGAGAGCCCGGATCTCATTCAGCATATCCCGCGGCTCCGTTGCCTTGAGCGGGAAGCGAAGTACCCCCTGGGGTGTGAACTGCGCTCCCTTTTTGGCGTTTTGCGCCACTATCTTCATCAGGCGGCCAGGATCGATGTTGGCCTGGCCGGTGAAGCGGATGTGGATCTGGTCGCGTTTGCGATCCACCTGTGATACGCCCGTCCGCTCGCATAGCAGACGCAGGCTGGCGGCATCCATGAGGTGGTGCACGCTGGGCGGCAGCTCGCCGTAGCGGTCTTCCAGCTCGGCACGAACCTCGCTCAGGTTACCGTCATCGTGTGCACCGGCGATCTTCTTATAGATGCGCAGCCGCTGGTTTTCTTCCTCGATATAGCTTTCGTCGATGCGCAGGCTGATCCCCAGGTTGAGTTGCGCGCTGGCCCGCTCGGGGTGTTCCTCACCCTTCAGCTCATTGACCGCGTGCTCCAGCATACTGGTATACATTTCAAAGCCCACGGCCTCGATATGCCCACTCTGTTCCCCGCCCAGCATATTACCTGCACCACGCAGCTCAAGGTCGAGCGCTGCGATTTTGAAGCCGGCGCCGAGGTCGGAGAACTCCTTCAGCGCGGCCAGCCTCCGGCGAGCAATTTCTGTTAGCTCCTGCTCGGGAGGAATCAGCAGATAGGCATAGGCGCGGCGGTTGGAGCGGCCAACCCTCCCCCGCAGCTGGTAGAGTTCAGAGAGCCCGTGCCGGTCGGCGCGGCTAATCAGGATAGTGTTAGCCAGCGGAATGTCGAGCCCGTTCTCGATGATCGTGGTCGCGACCAGCACGTCGTACTCCCCGTGCATGAAGGCCAGCATTACCCGCTCCAGTTCGGTCTCGCCCATCTGGCCATGGCCGACGGTGACCCGGGCGTGTGGCACCAGTTCCTGGATCTTGGCGGCAATTTCGTAAATGGTCTCTACCCGGTTGTGCACAAAGTAGACTTGGCCACCTCGCTCCAATTCGAGTTCCAAAGCCGAGCGAATCAGCTTCTCGTCGAACCTGGCTACCACTGTTTGAATGGCCATGCGATCTTTGGGCGGCGTTTCGATGACACTCATATCCCGCAAGCCCACCAGTGACATATGCAGGGTGCGCGGAATGGGCGTGGCCGACATCGCCAACACATCGATTTCGCGGCGCATCTGCTTCAGGCGCTCTTTGTGGCGCACGCCGAAACGCTGCTCTTCATCCACCACCAGCAAGCCAAGGTTGTGGAAGTGCAGATCCTTCGACAGCAGTCGGTGGGTGCCGATCAGGATGTCGACTTTACCCGCCTCCACGCGTTCCAGGATCAGCTTCTGCTCTTTGGGGGAGCGGAAGCGCGAGATCATCTCCACCGTGATCGGGAATTTGCTGAAGCGGCTTTTAAAGGTTTCGAAATGCTGGAAGCTGAGTACCGTGGTCGGCGTAAGCACCGCGACCTGTCGGCCATCCTGCACAGCCTTGAAGGCGGCGCGCATGGCCACTTCGGTCTTGCCGTAGCCCACGTCGCCGACCAGTAGGCGGTCCATGGGGAGGGTCGATTCCATGTCGCGCTTGATGTCGGCGATGGCTGAAATCTGGTCCTCGGTTTCGTTGTAGTCGAAGGCGTCTTCGAACTCGCGTTGAAATTCATTGTCCACGGGAAAGGCATGCCCCTGGGCCGCCTTGCGTTGGGCATAGAGCTTGAGCAGCTCATCGGCCATATCCTGCATAGCCTTTTTCACGCGCGCCTTGGTCTTGGCCCATTGCTGGCTGCCCAGACGGTTCAGCACGGGGGCTGGACCGGCATCGGTGGAGCGGTATTTCTGAATCAGGTCGAGCCGGGTGAGCGGGACATAGAGCCGGGCCTGCTCGGCAAACTCCAGCACCATGAATTCCACCTTGATGCCGTCCTGCTCAATCTCCCTCAGCCCCATGTAGCGGGCGATGCCATGCTCCACGTGCACAACGTAGTCGCCGACGGTGAGGTCGCGGAAGTCAGAGACGAAGGCTGCGGTCTTTGACTTAGCCTTGCGCGGCACGGGGCGAGCCGCCACGTCGGCTTCATCGGAGAAGTCATTGGCGCCGAAGAGGACCAGGTTGCTATCCGGCAGGCTGACGCCGCTCGAAATCGCGCTCTGCACCAGCACAGGGGTGCGGAAATCGCCGGCCAGGTGACTGGATTCGTCGTAGGCCTGCTCGCTGCCCGGGGCCTGGGCGCGGCTGCCTAGCCGGTAGGGCTGGCCGTATTCCCGCAGGAGGCCGGCTAATCGCTCCACCTCTCCATGATTCGGCGCTACCAGCAGCATGCGGACTTGCTGCTCCGCCAGGGTTTTGATCTGCTGCAGAAACGCCGGAATGGAACCATGAAAGCGTAAGGTTGGACGAGAAGAGAATGTGATCTCGTCCATCGGGTTGACATCTTCATCCAGGACATCCACAGCGCCTAACTGATCCATCTCCAGGCCCGGCAAGGTGGAGATTTTGGCCAGCAGTTCATCCGGGGAGAGATAGATGTCGGTAGGGGTGATGAGGGAACCAATACCGCTGCGCTCGTGTCGTTGTTCGACTTTGTTCCACCATCGATCCGCCTGGTTACGGATCATGGCAGGCTCCTCCTGGAAGACATGCACCTTGGGGAACAAGTCGAAGAGGGTACGATCGGCTCCCGCCACCGGACAGAAAAATTCCCAACCGGGAAAGACACTTACGCCGCCCGCGACCAGTGCCCGATTCAGCAGCTCCTCGTCGTCTCCGGCGTCGAGACGGCTTCCAGTCAGGCGCTGGTGCACGGCGGCCAGCAAATCCTCTGAGATCGGTGTCTCGGTAAGCGGTAGCAACCAGGTTTCGTCGATGGCCGTAGACGAGCGTTGCGAATCCGGTTCGAACTTGCGCAGTGATTCGATCTCATCGCCAAAGAGTTCCATCCGGACGGGGCGGTCAGCCTCGGGAGAGTAGACGTCGAAGATGCCGCCGCGGCGGGTGAACTGGCCCGGCATCTCGACAATATCCATAGGCGCGTAGCCCACACTGGCCAGGTGGCTGGTGAGTTCCTCCATGTCGATCTCTTCTTCGCGGCGCAAAACCCGCCCTAGCTGCGCATAGTAGTCCGCAGGGAAGACGCGCATGCACGCGGCTTCTACGGGGACGATGACCATTGCAGCTGCGCCGGTCGCGATCTTCCACAGTACGGAAGCGCGCTGCTCCTGCACGTCCGGGTGAGGCGACATGTTTTCGAAGGGCAAAACGTCGTGTGCCGGAAATCGAAGCACGCGCTCGGCTTCGATCGCCCCGGTAAGTTCACAGGCAGCGCGTAATGTGAGCTGCAGGGTGTCGGCAGCCTTATTGTCCGCGACGATCACCACTACTGGCGTCTGGGCGGCCCGGGCAAAGAACGGTAGGTAGAGGGCCCGCGCGGTGGCGGTGAGTCCAGAGACACCTTTGCGCCCCGCAGCGAGGGCCAGGTGCCTTCGTACGCGCTCAAACGGTTCACAGTGTTCCAAGTCCGTGAGCAACTCGCGGACGAAGGGGAGGATCATGCCTGATTAATTCTAACCGGACGCTTTTAATGAGACCCGTTCTTGGTTAGGGAACGAGAGGCAGACGTTTGCGGGTTTTCCATCCCTTTTGGTTGGGCAAAAGGTCATCAGCGCTCCGGGGCAGGATAGGGCCGTCTGACAGGAAGTGAAGTGCAATGTATCTTATGGATTAGCCCATGATGCGGGATTTGCGGAGGTTTGGTTGAAGGCAATTGGTGTTGCTGCACGGAAGTGGGGGACCGCGGCCGTTCTTTTGAGTGCGAGTTTCTTGAGTATGGGCAGGATTGCCGGCGCACAGGTGGTTCCTCCCGCGCAAACGATCCCCGAAGCACCCTCCCTCCAGAATGAAACCCTGAAGCCCTTGGATTATCGGAATAAGTACGATATCTATGGCGGCTTTGCCTCGTCCCACTTCAACGCCGGCCCGGCTTTGATCGCGGGCGCAAACCTGGGCGGTTTTGATATTCAGGGCACCATGTGGCTAAACATGCGCATAGGCCTGACTGCCAATGTACGCGGCTACTACGGAACGACGGGGGTGGTTCCCAACCCGTATAACATCCACGGTCCGTTCATTTACGAGCACCAGTTTATGGGGGGACCTTCGATCCGCGGTCCCAAGAACGAACACGCCGCGTTGACATTCCATGCCCTGGTAGGAGGGTCCTACGGAGTCTTCGATTCGGCTATTAACTCAGGCCTGACGGGACCAAATCTGGGGCTCTTCAACAACGGCTTTGCGCTGGCTACGGCGCTGGGCGGGTCACTCGATCTGAACCGCAGCTCAAAATTCTCGCTGCGCCTTTCGCCCGACTACCTTCTTACGCGCTTTGGCGGCACGTCGCAGAACGAATTTGCCATCTCTGTCGGCGTTCTCTATCGCCTGAGCAAAATGCGCAAGTAAGCGGGAGGAGCGGGCAGGCCGATTGACAGGATAATAAGTACTATTATCTACTAACGATAGTGAATCGAGTGGAAACACAAGAGTTTCGCGATGTTTGCGTGGCTCATGGCATTACCGTAACGCACCAGCGGCAGGTGCTCTACGAAGCGCTGAAGAGCATGCCGGGACATCCGAGCCCGGAGGAAGTGTACGTGCGGGTCAAGAAACGGATCCCGTCCATTTCCCTGGCTACTGTTTACAAGAACATTCATCTCTTCTTAAAGAGCGGCATTTTCCACCAGGTAAGCCCGCACCACGGCTCATTACGCGTGGAGCTGAATAGCCGCTCACATCATCACCTGGTGTGCATGGTTTGCAGATCAATCAGCGACATCGACGAAGAGGAGCTGAGCCTGCTGCAAAAGCCGGAAGTATTGCCGGGCGGATTTTTGGCTGAGCGATTCTCCATCGATATCCTCGGCCGCTGCAGTGCCTGCCAGGCGAAGAGCTAGCGACTCACGGTCTTCCATGGGCAAGCCATTGCGGCTTCCATGCGGTCTGGGCAAGCCACTCAATCGGATCCACCATCGATGCGATGGCTCGTGTCATATGAGGAAAGTCGATGCGGCTGATTTCGTCGCTCGGCTCATGATAGTCGGCATGCAGGCCGAAGCTGGAAACAGTGTGCGCAATAATTCCCCGGCGCGCGAGATTGTAGTTGTCGGAGCGCTGAAAGAAGTTCTGGGCAGGGTGAGGATCGGGAACCAAGGCGGCGCCGTGGCGCACCAGCTCCGGGCCGAGACTGCTGCGATGGAAGCCGGTGAGCCATAGACCGTCCTGGGGCAAAGCAGAGTCCCGGCGGCCGATCATCTCAAACTCCAGGTTGGCAACGATCTGCTCCAGGGGCAAAGGCGGATGCTCAAGAAAGTATCGATTGCCGTACCCCCCCATTTCCTCAGCACCGAAGAGGACGAAGAGCACGGTGCGCGCGGGATGGGGAGCACTGGCGAACACGCGCGCCAGTTCAATGACCGCGGTGGTTCCAGAAGCATCGTCATCGGCCCCGTTATAGATCCGGTCGCCATTTTTTCTGGGGCCTATCCCGAGGTGATCGAGGTGCGCGGTCAGCAGGATGGCTTGTTTGCCGGCTACCGGATCGGAGCCGCGGAGAACACCCACCACGTTCCAGGTCTCCGTTCTTGGTTCCGGCGCGAAGCCCGCCAGTCTACCTGCGACGTCGGGCGGCAGAGGAGAGGGCAAGGGGACTCTCTGCAGGAAACTGCCGTTAGTTCCGCCCGGCTCGAGCCCAAAACCAGCGAATAGCGAGGCAGCATAGAGCGCGGCTAGATGCTCGTCGCGGGTGCCGCTGCCCCGCCCCTGGAGCTCATCGGAAGCAAGGAAGCTCATGTCTCCGCGGATGCAAGGGGTGCAGAGCGCTGCACGGGACGGCTTCGCGATCTGGGACTGGGCGGTGGTTGCAAGCATGGCCGCACACAGAACGGCACGGGATAACGAGAGCATCGGGAAAGTATAATGGAGGTCTCCCGCACAGGCGTTCGTGTGACGACTCTGAAAGGTCATGCGAGGCCATTACGCTGAGCGGATGACAGCGCTGGATCGTCTGGTGCTTGGAAACTATCCCCAACGAAAGTCACTTTGCGGGTAAGGGAAATTGCATGCGCCGAATACCGGCTCTGTTTTGTTTGTTACTCCTTGGCTTGACGACTGGGTGTGATTTTTTCACTACTCCAACCAATTGCACCGACTGCACCACCACTGGCGACTATCTTTACGTGGCCAATGGGAACAACACGTACCTTGCCGGATTCGGCGTCAGCACCGCTGGAGCCCTCTCGGTTCTTCCCAGCTCGCCCTACAACAATGGCATCGCTGCGCAAGCCCTGGCAATCACTCCCACCAATTCATTCCTGTACGCCGCAACCACCGGCGGCATCTTCTGCTACGCGATTAATAGCAATGGATCGATCACCGTTCAGAACAGTGGTAGTGCTGTCGCGGCGGACGTGGTGGCCACGTCGTTGCAAGTGGACAGCACTGGAAACTATCTGCTGGCAGCCGGAATCGGCACGGCGCTTGCGGCCCAAGCGATTGGTATCTACCAGATCAATACTTCGACCGGCTTGTTGACCGCGCTCAGCGGTTCTCCCCTTGCCCTCTATACCGGTAAGGGCACCAGCGCGACCGTCGTGACTCCAACGGGAATGTTGATCACTCCCAACAACTCGTACGTCTACGTCTCACTCCAGGCGCTGGGGGTACAGGTGCTGACACTGGGGACGGGAGGCGCTCTCAGCACTGGCACCACACCCACTTTTCTGCCGCCGCTAAGCACTTCGACCACGCCGGCGGACTACGGGCTGGCCAGCGATCCCAATTCCAAGTTTTTATTCGTATGCGAGTTCAATACCGGACTGCGCGTCTTTAGTATTGGCACCAGCGGGGCGCTGAATGAAATCACCGGCTCACCATACGCCACCGGGACGGGACCGACAGGAGTTGCGTTGGACCCAACAGGAAGCTATGTCTATGTGGCCAACAAGGGAAGCAACAACATCAGCGCTTTCACCCTCACTCTGGCCTCGGGTAAGCTAGCCGTGGTTTCGGGCTCGCCTTTCAGTTCTGGTGGGCAGCTGCCGATCGGTTTCGTTAATGACAACACCAAGACCTATCTGGCTGTGATCAATTCCGGCTCTAACGGTTCCTCGGGTAACAGCGACCTGCAACTTTTCAAATTCGACGCCACCGTCGACGGCAAGCTGGACCCGATTGCGACCGCCACCACAGGCACTGATCCTACCAATCCAACGGCCATCGTGGCGACGTTCTAGCATAGTAAAGCAACAGGCAAACCAGATCGGAGCCTATTGGACTTGGAGCATCAGAACAACCTGATCTTCGTTTCTATAGCCGCCTATCGCGACCCCCAGCTCACCCGAACCATAGAAGACTGCCTTGGTAAAGCGTGCCACCCTGAGAATCTGCGATTTGGCATTTGCTGGCAGCATGCTATTGGGGAAGCTGCTCCGCCCTACTCAGACGATGAACGCTTCCGCATCCTCGACATAGACTGGCGAGAAAGTAAAGGCGCTTGTTGGGCTAGGGCCGAAGTGATGAAGTTGTGGCGCGGCGAACGATGGTTCTTGCAGGTGGACTCGCATTGCCGTTTTGCGGTCGGCTGGGATGACACGCTCATCCGCACGAGCAGACAAGCCCCAAGTAGCAAACCGATCCTGAGCACCTATGCGACGCCCTTCACGCCCGGGCCGAATGAGGTTTTGGAGGGTGCGCCCTTGCAGATGGCTTTTCAGGGGTTCACCCCTGAGGGCATCCCGCATATGAGGCCGCTGGCCATACCAGGTTGGCAATCGCTCCGACGTCCCCTGCGAGCGCGTTTCCTCTCCGCGGGCTTTTTGTTTGCCTGCGGGACTTTTGTTCGGGAAGTACCCTACGATCCCGAACTTTACTTCCTAGGCGAAGAAGCAGCCATGACGCTGCGTGCATTTACCCATGGCTATGACCTGTTTCACCCATGCGAGACGATCGTCTGGCACGATTATGTTCGCAAGGATGGCATCAGGCATTGGGACGATCATACAGAAGCTAACAAGACCGGGACGGCGTGGAGTGAATGGGATCTGCAGAGCAAGAACAAGATCAAGCGACTGCTTGCAGGCCAGCCGGTGGATGAGTTCGGTCTGGGGTCTGTACGCACCATTGAGGATTTTGAAGCATATGCCGGGCTTTCGTTTCGTCTTCGCAAGGTTCAAGACTACACTTCACGATCGGAAGAGCCTCCCAATCCAGAAGTAGATTCGGACTGGGCTCAAGCAGTCTACTCATGGCTCGTCCGAATCACGCTGCAGGCCAGTCAGTTTCCTGCGGATGACTGGAATGACTTCTTGTTCTGGTACATCGGAGTGTATGACGAAAGCCACAACGAAATTTACCGCCGAGATCTTTCCCCAGCGGAACTGGAACCGCTTTCCCTGCAGCAGCCAGAGACTGTTCTGGTTTGCGAACTGCAATCGGGAAGTATTCCCGCTGCCTGGACCGTCTGGCCGGTCAGCCGCTCGCAGGGTTGGCTGAGGAAGATCAATGGCATATTTCGCGATGACGACTATACCGTCATTCTGGAAGAGGAAGACTAAAGCAGCGAGAGTTTATTCCACCAAAAAAGAGTCCCACCTTGCGGTGGGACTATGGTGGAAGCGTTGGGTACGACTTCTAACTGAATAGACCGTTGAGACCGTTGGGATAGAAAACGCCCATGTATTTGGCGCCGGCAGCCGGTATATTCACGTTGCCCGTAACAATCTGGAGCACCTGTGTTGTGCTACGGCTGTAGGTCTTGGAGTAGTTTGGTGAGCCGGTCTGCGCGTCGACGATGGTTGAAGCTCCATTGGTGGTGCTCGCCGGCTCAACCGAGACGGTCTGAAAACCAACACCGATGTCATCTACAGTGGAGCTGCCGTCCAGTTTCATGCGGGTGGCAGAGATCTGCTGGGTGTACCCCTGCAGTCCAACTTTTCCGGTCGGATCCGCGATGAAGATTGAGGTGCGGATCAGGCCGGCGTGATAGGCCTCGACCGCCAGAATGCCCGCAGCCGCCGCTAGATAGGGCGCGCTCGTTATCAACGGGGCGGCTCCGCTGTAGGCAGTAACGCCCACATCCTCGAAGATGTATGCGCCAACCAGGAAATCAAGGTCGCTGGCGAACGGATCGAAGGTGCTGGCGATGCCCGCCGCGCCGGCGAGTGTGTTGAAGCTGTTGTAAAGGTCGAGAGTAGGCTGCGCGACGGCCGCCGAACCCAGATTGGCGCGCAGGAAGTTAACGTGATGGCGCTCCTCCACAGCCGTTTCCGTGGCGTACGCCTGAATCGCAGGCAGCGTCCACGGAACTACACACGCGCTGGGGCCGCCGGGCTTGGTGATCACCGCGGCGCCGTCAAACTTGTTAGTGCCGGGCCCGATCCCGGAGCCGAGATTTTCGATCGTTGTGCCCGAAGTGGCCAGACTGTAGAACTGGGCTTCGAGATATTCCAGGTTCAACGCGAAGTTGAGAATATCGGCGTCGGTGTAAGCAGGAGCACTCTGCCCTTCTGCTAGTTTGACGCCCGCGAAGGCAAGACCGGCGAGAGCCGCACCGCCAAGGGCGAGCATCTTCCGGCGACTATTGACGATTACTTCATCTACCTGCTGCGTTTCGAGATTTGCCATGGTTCTCCAATCCTTAACTAGCGGTTACGCTGATGTTTCCGGTCATTCCATTAGGGAAGAAACCGCCCCCCTTGACACCCGCGCCTGGAGGTGCGGCGTAGACAATGTGGAGAACCTCATCGGTGCTGCGTGCATACGCAATTGCGTTGGTCGCATCGCAGGCAACGATGCTGCTCGCCGGCATGTAGGCGGTGGAAACAAACGGAATCGCATAGGGTGGAAGGGCTGTGAGAGATGTTTCGCCTCCCCCGCCGAGGGTCGCGCGCAGCTTACTGATCTGGTTTGCATACCCCACGAAGGTTGGGTTCGGTGTGACCAGCGTGGATGTCTTGGTAGCCGTCGCGATGGAGTCGGCGATCAAGAGGGTACGTATTTCAGCGGCATGGTAGGCCTCGACAGCCATGATGGAGGCTGCGGCCGCTAGGTAGGTTTTCCCCGTAGTCGTGTTGCTGAGAGCGCTGGCTGCACCGTGATATGCGGTTACGCCGACATCCTCAAATACGAAGGCCCCCACAAGAAACGCCTCATAGCTGGCGAAGGGATTGAAGCTGGAGCCGATGCCGGCCGCCGAGGCAGCGGCGTTGAAGCTATTCATCAGGTCGATGTCAGGGCGGGTGACAGCATCCGTGCCAAGCGCTGAGCGAAGGAAGCGGACGTGGTCGAGCTCATTCTGCGCGATCTCGTAGATATAGTTTTGCTGCGCGGTGGTCAACCCTGGAACCATGGTTGTGGAAGGAACAGTTACGGTTGTTGTGGCATTGCCCGTGTCGGTGGCCGAAAGTCCATTGCCGGTCGCGGCACGAAGGTAGAATTCGGCTTCCAGGTACTCGAGGTTCAGGGCAAAGTTCAAATAGTCGCTGTCGCCGAGAACGACAGGAGCGGGTGTGGTTGTAGGTGTGGGGGTCGGGGTTGGGGTTGGAGTCGAACTACCGCCGCATCCAGCAACCACCGCGACTGCAGCGGCAGCTCCTGAACGGGCCATGAAGCTTCGACGGCTCATAGCTTTATCGATAAGCTCAGTCAATTTTTTATCCACAACATACCTTTCCCACTTCAAGAATCGGGTAATGCCATGTTCCATCGAGGGGCATCACGCGCTACCTTAGTAACGCGGTGGATTACGGATCGGATTGCAGCATTCCGATTCCATTCGGAATATTTCGTACAACGAAAGTGGCATATTGTTGGATCGGTACGTCACTCCCTAACCGAACAACGCGAACAGAGGGCAACTGGATTTTTTGCGAATTTGCGTAGCTAGTTAGTTTTGGGGAACGTACAACGCCAGGGTTATTTCCCGTCAAGGTCGTGACTGATGAGGATGGAAATAGGGTTTTGCGCGTTTACGAAAGCGGTCTTTTTATCAGGAAAAGCCGCTCTCGGGTGAACTCGGTGGTGCATCGCGATTGGAAATCCGGTCTAATGGTGACAGGGAGATCCTGCCTCTCATATGTTTGCTGCTTTGTCGCTCCTTCGCCGCGCCGGCCCGCGTTTCCTGTTTGGCTCCGTAATATGTGTCGTTCTGATCACCGCTCTCGCCGGTTGCAATCGTTTGCGCGAGCGCGCCAAGCCGGAGATGGTCTATGTAGTGGCCAAGCAGACGTACCTCAGGGACCGGGTTGCTGCCGTATCGAATCGAGTCGCGCTGGTTACAAATGGCGAGCCGCTTGAGGTAGTCGAGCACGGACGCCGCTTCCTGAGAACCAAGACCGGCAAGGGTGAGGTGGGTTGGATCGAGGACCACATGGTCATCGACCAGGCGACCTATGACCAGTTTGCGGCGCTTCAGCAGCAGCACGCGCATGATCCGGTGGTAGCGACTGCTGTGCTGCGCGACGATCTTTACCTGCACGTGAAACCGGGCCGCGACACCGACCGCTTTTATCTATTACCGGAAAATCAAAAGCTACAGTTGTTGATACGTGCTTCCGTGGCCAAGCCGGCGCCCCCACAGGGCTTTCTTACCGCACCCCGGCCGGCGGCACCCTCGAAGGAGAAAAAGGGGACTGCAAAGGCCGCCCCGCCGGGCGAGCCTGCTATCCCTATGGAAGACTGGTGGCTGGTGCGAGACAGTCGCGGCCAGGTGGGCTGGCTGCTGTCACGCCGGCTGGATGTGGATGTCCCGGATGAGATTGCCGGATATTCCGAAGGGCAGAAGATCGTGGGCGCGTATGTCCTGACGAAGGTTTACGATCCTGAGTCCTCGCTGCCAAATAAGCTCGTGCCTGAATATATCTCGGTGACGAATGCCTACAAAGACGGTCTTCCGTACGACTTTGACCAGGTGAGGGTTTTTACCTGGAACGTGAAAAAACATCGCTACGAGACAGCTTACCGGCAGCGCAACATCGAGGGCTATCTTCCCGTCGCAATAAGCCAGAGCAAGAACAGCCAGGGCCAGCCTGTTCCGGTTTTCGCCATCACTGTGGCGACGAGCGACGCGGTCAAAATCGATCCGCTCACCGGCGCGGTGCGACCGGTCGCAACCGACACTTTGAAGTATCAATTGGAATCCGGCATGGTGAAGCGGATCACGCCTGCCGGACCGCCAGGCTCGGCTCCAATAGGCCCCAAGCCAAAGCAGGCCGAGGCACATGCGCGTCATCATCACGCCAAAGGGAAAGGCGCGGGCGGATAGTCCCGGCTCTGGTTCCTCGCGAGTGGATCCGGGTTGGGATCGTAAGTGAGATTCTTGCGTAGACTCTGACGCGGCATTCAGCTGAAGAAATCTGCAATGACGGCAACGACGATCTCTTGTTCCTGAAACGTAAGCTGAGGATAGATTGGCAGCGCCAATACCTCTGCTGCGGCACGCTCACTCTCCGGAAGAGCCCCGGTTGGGTATCCCAGGCTGCGCAAGGCCGGCTGCTGATGCAAAGCCAGGGGGTAGTAAACCTCTGATTCGACTCCCCTGGCATGCAGAAAGGCCTTCAGTTCGTCGCGCCGGCGAACGCGGATAACGTATTGATGGAAGACGTGCGTGGCCCTGGATCTGACTTTGGGAAGGACCACTCCGTTTTGCGGATAAGGCCCCAGCTCAACCAAACCCGCTTGCTCGAAAAGTACCCGGTAGGTCTCGGCTAAGGCACGACGTTTGGCATTCCAGTCGTCGATGAAGCCGAGCTTCACCAGCAAAACCGCGGCTTGCACTGTATCCAGGCGGCAGTTCCAACCAACTTCATCGTGGTAATAGCGCCGGCGCATCCCATGGGCCCGCAAAAGGCGGATGCGCTGGGCGATTTCTTCTAGCGCGGTGGTTACCATGCCAGCGTCGCCGCCGGCACTCAAGTTCTTGGTGGGGTAGAAGCTGAAGGCGGCCGCATCCCCCAGAGAGCCCGCTTTGCGCCCATCCCAGGAGGCTCCGAAGGCCTGGGCCGCATCTTCAATCAGCAGCAAGTCATGTTCTTGTTTCAGAACCTCGAAGCTGTCCCAGTCCGCAACCTGGCCGTAGAGGTGAACAGGCAGGATGGCACGAACAGCGGGGCCGGTTGCCAACCTCAGGCTTGCCTTGGTAGCTGCGGGATCCAGGTTGAAGGTCTCCGGATCGATATCCACAAGCAGGGGCTGAGCGCCCGCACGCAGAATCGCGCTGACCGTGGCGAAGAAACTGAAGCTCGTGGTGATAACCGCATCGCCGGGGCCGATCCCCGCTCCTTGGAGCGCCAACCAAAGGGCATCCGTCCCCGAAGTGCAGCCGATGGCGTGGATCACGCCACATTTTTCCGCTGCGGCACCCTCAAACTGCGCCACTTGGGGGCCCATAATGAACTTCTGTGAGGAGAAAACGGCTTCCACTGCCTTGAGCACGAGAGGGCCGATGAGCTGATATTCCCGCGAAAGGTCCAGGATTGGGACCCGGGTTGGGACTCGGATGGGCACTTTCAGCGCGGGCGCGCCCAATTCTTTTGAGTCTCCCACGATCGTAATGTTAGCACCGCGGCAACTGCCTATACCGCGGACGGAAAAAGTTGCATCTAAACCTCAGTTACCGCTGGCCAAATGGCGGCGTTGATGCTTTTACCCAATCGGCCTTGCTTGGATTCGGGCGCAACCCGGTAAGGCGTGTAAACTTTCAGTAGCAGGTTTTGAGCGCGATCCGGCTCTGACCCCTAATTTGCGGTAGCTGCAAGAGCTTGAGCATTTTCCATAACGAAATTCGACATTTTAGAAATTGGAGATCGGCACATGGACAATAAGCCGGCACAGAACATCCAGGACACGTTTCTCAATACGGTCCGCAAAGATAAGACTCCGATCACGATATACCTGGTCAGCGGAGTCAAACTCACAGGCAAAATACGCTCGTTCGACAAGTACTCCGTGCTGCTTGAAAACAATAGTCAAGAACAATTGATTTTCAAGCATGCCATCTCGACGGTGGTGAGCACGCGGTCTGTGCTGCACAGTGATCATCGTCCGAGTACAGGCGTAGGCCATCCTCCTGCGAGCGCTCCCGGCCCCGGTGGTTTAGCCGCCCGCCCAGACAGCGCGGCAGCAGAAGGTTAAGGGCGGTTTCGCCAGACCGGGAAATACTGGCAGAATCATCAGCTGCGACCTAGGTCTGCGGCTTGAAAGATTTGCGGCTGAGAGGGAAGCATACGCCGCCTCGCAGCGCCGCGAGAATTAGCCGCTTGGACATGCCTCACCAATGAGGTTTTTCTGAAAAACACGGGCGTTCAGGCAGAACGAGCGCTCCTCGTCGGGGTCGAGTTCGTTTCCCTGCCGCAGGTACTACCGCGCTCTGCTGCCCTTGCGCGGGAAGCAGCCAAGCTTACCAGCATCGTAGGCGATGCGATGCGACGGAACCTCACTCGGCAACAGCAATGTGGCCTTTGCAGAATTTCGCTAAGTTAGGGACGGGCCGGGGAAGTGGGAGCGGAGCGATTTCCCACGAGACCGGCCCCGTCTGACCCTGATCTGGGTCTAGGAAGTAACTAAAGTATACGCTTTAGTGGGACGCCTCACAAACGAGAAATTCCGCCCGGAAGACGCTGACCTTTTGGATAAAATCAATCAGAAAACGCCGATTTCGCACGGCAATGCCCCTATTTTGATGCCCTTAACGCGATCTTGCAGTTTCTGTCGCAACCTCCCGTCCGGTGAGCTGGAGCCTGAGTCGCCACTGGCCTGGTAACCGGCCCCCTTGAGGGTGAGGTTTGACAGCCAAATTTCGCCTCTGTTAAAAACAAAGGTCCCGGCTGTCACTACCGACTCTCCGCCCACAATCTACCCATATACTGAATATTTGGCATGGACGAGACCTTACATCAACTCGAAGGACTACTGCTCGGCTCTGTACCGACCATCTTTCTATTCCTTTTGATCGTTATTCTTTACCGGTTACTGGTTTACGGCCCGTTGACCCGGGTATTGAACGAGCGGCGGGAGCGTACCGAAGGGGCGATTGAGCAGGCCGATGCGGCGATGGCGGCTGCCGCCGCCAAAACTCAGGAATACGAGGCGCAGCTACGCGCTGCGCGTTCC
Organism: uncultured Acidobacteriaceae bacterium; assembly: GCA_963743365.1. Taxonomy (GTDB): domain Bacteria; phylum Acidobacteriota; class Terriglobia; order Terriglobales; family Acidobacteriaceae; genus PALSA-350. Next base: position 43,581 of record CAVUQE010000022.1, on the reverse strand, counting down.
AGGATCTTCCAGGCGCGGCAACTGAAGCAGCAACAGTGGACCCGGGAACGGGACAACGCGATCGCGGAAGCCCACGCGGCTGCCCAGCGCCAGGTCGAAGAGGCCAAATCCGCCCTGCAGGCACAAACTGACGCCTCCCACACCACCATCAAAGACTCGATCGACGAGCTGGCCAATGAGATTCTTGCAGCCGTCCTCCCGAAAAGCAGTGCAGCTGTGGGGAGAGTCCGTTGAACTTCTCCCGATTGCCTTTCTTTTTGGTTTTCCTGCTTTGCCTGGGTGGCGCATTCTGCCTCCACGCAACGGCTTCCTGGGCCCTGCAGGCCCGGATTTCCTATACGCTGCTCCAACCATCTCCCGCGAGTGCGGCTTTCATTAAGGAAAGCCGCATGGAGTTCATCAACGCCAATAGACTTCACAGGAAATCCGGGCAGGTGGGCGCTGCCCCGGTACCCGATTCCCCTAAGCCTGGCAACAGCGCGGCTAGCGAGGCCAGTGCGGGAACTACGGAACTGGAATCAGGCGATGACCTTTATCGCCATTCGGCCTCGGTAAAGCTGATTGCGCGCTGGTTGCACCTGGATAAGGAGTCGGCGGCGCGCCTATTCGAATACATAAACTTCGCCATCCTCGCCGGCGCCATCCTCTTTGTGCTGTTGAAATACCTACCCAAGACTTTCCGGGCAAACCGGGAAAACATCGAGCACCGGCTGCTGGATGCGCGTTCGGCCACCGAAGAAGCCCATCAGCGCCTGGCAGCGATTGAGCAGAGGCTGGGGCGTTTGGACGAAGAGATTGCGGCCATCAGCAAGCAGGCGGAGAAGGACAGCGTCGACGATGAAGCGCGCATCAAAGCCTCGATTGAAGAGGAACGGCGGCGCATCGTGGATTCGGTGAGCAAGGATATTGCGGCGGCGACCAGCGCCGCCCAGAGGGATCTTAAGCGGTTTGCCGCCGGGCTAGCCGTGGATCGCGCGGCCCAAAGATTGGTACTGACAGAGGACGACGATCGCGGCCTGCTGGACGAGTTCGCTCAAAGCCTCGGCCAGCACGCGCAGGGCAGAGGGGAAAGTTAATGTCTGTCTTCGCCGCTCGTTACGCCCGCGCCTTGGCCGATGTAGTGTTGGACGCGAAGCTGAATACTGCAGAGGTTGAGCAGCAGCTGGAAGATTTTGCCGCCACCTTCGCCGGCAGCAGGGATCTTAAAGAGATTCTGTTAAATCCCTCCGTCCCTGCACAGCAGAGAGTGGCGATCCTGGACAAGGTGAACGGTCGCGTTGGCTGTGGGGCAAAGGTGAGAAATTTTCTGGCGGTCCTGATCCGGCACGAACGGTTGGGAGCGCTGGCAGAAATTCTTGAGGAGTACCGGCTGGAGATGAACCGGCGTTTGTCGATCTCGGATACCGAGGTAGTGACGGCACGCCCATTGGAAGATCAGGAACGGAAAGAGCTGGAAGGGCAAATTTCCGTGCTGGCCGGCAACAACCGGGTCAACGCAACCTTCCGCGAGGACAAGTCACTCATCGGCGGAGTGATCGTGCGCATTGGCAGCACCATCTACGACGGCTCCATACGGGGTCGTCTGGAACGCTTGAAAGAGCGGCTGGTTTCAAGCTAACCCGGATTACAAGCGCGCCGGTGGATCACGACGGGGCGATTACAAGCAAATTGAGAATTGACGGAAGAAAGCTATGGCTCAGATCAACGCAGACGAGATCACGCAGCTCCTGAAGGAGCAAATTCAAAACTACGACGCAGAGATCAGCGTCGATGAAGTAGGGACCATCATCTCCCTGGGCGACGGAATCGCTCGTCTCCACGGCCTCGACAAGGCCATGGCGGGAGAGATGCTGAAGTTTCCCCACGGCGTGGAAGGCCTGGCGATGAACCTCGACGAGGATCAGGTGGGCTGCGTCATCCTGGGCGATTACAGCATCCTGCGCGAGGGAGACGAGGTCAAACGCAGCGGCGAGATCATGAGCGTGCCGGTAGGCAACGGGCTCATTGGCCGCGTAGTCAACGCGCTGGGGCAGCCGATCGATAACCGTGGCCCCATTGAGGGAACTGAGCTGGCGCCCATTGAGCGCATTGCTCCGGGAGTCGTGGACAGGCAGGGAGTGAGGGAGCCCATGTCGACTGGCCTCAAGGCGATCGACAGCATGATCCCGATTGGCCGTGGACAGCGGGAGCTGATTATCGGCGACAGGCAGACAGGAAAGACGGCAGTTGCGCTCGACACCATCATCAATAGCGCGAAGAACAACCTGATCTGCATTTACTGCGCTATCGGGCAAAAGCGATCTTCGGTGGCCCAGGTAGTGCAAACGCTCACCGAGTATGGGGCGATGGACTACACCATCGTGGTTTCAGCCTCCGCATCAGAGCCGGCGCCGATGCAGTACCTGGCTCCTTATGCCGCCACCAGCATGGGCGAATTTTTCCGGGATAACGGCCGACACGCGCTCATCATCTACGACGACCTCTCCAAGCACGCCGTGGCCTATCGTGAGATTTCGTTGCTGCTGCGGCGTCCCCCTGGCCGTGAAGCGTACCCTGGCGATGTGTTCTATCTCCACTCGCGCCTGCTGGAGCGTTCCGCCAAGTTGAGCGATGCCAGGGGTGGTGGCTCGCTCACCGCGTTGCCGATTATCGAGACCCAGGCGGGCGACGTATCCGCATACATTCCGACTAACGTCATCTCCATCACCGATGGACAGATTTATTTGGAAACGGATCTATTCAACTCCGGCGTTCGCCCGGCAGTGAACGTTGGCCTCTCTGTCAGCCGTGTGGGTGGCAGCGCCCAGATCAAGGCCATGCGCCAGGTGGCGGGAACCTTGAAGCTTGACCTGGCACAGTTCAGAGAGTTGGCCGCCTTCGCGCAATTCGGCAGCGACCTGGACAAGGTCACACAAAATCAGCTCAACCGCGGCCAGCGGCTTACGGAAATTTTGAAGCAGCCGCAGTTTTCTCCCCTGACTACGGAGAAGCAGATCGTTGTCATCTACGCCGGCACCAACGGCTTCCTGGATGATCTGAAGGTGGAAGAGATCCATGCTTTTGAGGCCGGACTTTATCCGTATCTGGATTCGGCACAGTCTGGATTACTGAATGACATAGCGACAAAGAAGTCATTGGATGATGATTTGAAGAACCGCATCAAATCAGCTCTGGACGAATACAAAGCGAATTTCGTCGCTGAGCATCGGGATGCGAAGCTCAAAGAGTCGTCCGTAAGGGCGCTCTCTGAAGAAGAGAAGAAGAAAGCAGACGAAAAGAAGACCGCATAACCATGGCCAATGTCCTCGATTTGCGCCGGCGCATCCGCAGTGTGAAAAGCACGCGCCAGATCACCAAGGCAATGAAGATGATTGCCGCAGCCAAGCTGCGCCGTGCCCAGGAACGCGCGGTTTCTGCGCGTCCCTATGCCAACATGCTGGCCAGCGTCATCGGTTCGTTAATGCGGCACATCGATCTGTACGATCCGGCGACGGGAGAGGTGCGGCACCCGCTGTTGCTGGAGCGCGAAGAGAAGCGGGTATTGCTGATCGTAGTTTCCGGAGATAAAGGTTTCGCCGGCGCCTTCAACGGCAATATTGCTAAGGCTACTTTCCGTTTTATTGGCGACACGCCGGACGGAGAGATCGACATTGCTGCGATCGGCCGCAAAGGCCGGGATCTTTTTCGGCGCCGCTACGGCACAGCGACATTCATAGAGGAAGAACCTGAACCCAACGACGCCGATCGCCAGAAGCGCATGCCTGGCGCGACGGTTGAGCTTCCCGACATCAAGCGTCGAGGAGAGCGCAAGGACCGTATCGAGGTTGCTGGCGACTATCCCGGCATGTTGGATAAACCCAGCTTCGACCGGGCAGCCGAGTTAGGGCGCGAGGTTGTCCATCGTTATGTCGAAGAGGAGATCGACGCTGCCTACCTGGTGTACAACGAATTCAAGTCAGTGATCGCTCAGCGTGTCGTGGTGGAGCGCATTCTGCCCATTATGAAGGTGGGAGAGCATTCGATTGAGCAGGCGGTAGAGATGACCCAGGAGGAGCGCGAGCAGGCAGCACTCGCCGCGGCATCCGCGGGCGTCAGCCTGAAAGAGGCGGACACTGCTGAAGCTGACCGGGAAGCAAAGACTTTTGGGACTGCGGAGGTTGACTATATTTACGAGCAGCCACCCAGGGAATTACTGGATGGCCTGTTGCGGCAGTATGTCACCACCCAGATCTATCACGCAGTGATTGAGTCCACCGCCGCTGAGCAGGCCGCGCGCATGACGGCTATGGATGCGGCCACGAATAACGCCTCGGAGATGATCGATTCCCTGACCCTCACCATGAATCGGGTGCGTCAGGCTGCAATCACCAAAGAGATTATCGAGATTGTCAGTGGTGCGGCGGCTCTCTAGAGCACCTCGCGATTAGGAAAGAGATTTATGGCAGAAAACATAGGCAAGGTGATTCAGGTGTCCGGACCGGCAGTCGATGTGCAGTTCGAAGAGGCAACCATGCCTTCGATCTACCAGGCACTGCGTGTGACCAGCGAAGGCTTTGACGTTCCGAATCCGGTCAACGTGATTCTGGAAGTCGAGCAGCACATTGGCGAAGGCCGGGTTCGTTGCGTGGCGATGGAGTCGACAGAGGGCATGGTTCGGGGTATGCAGTGCATCGATACCGGCTCCCAGATTACGGTCCCGGTAGGCGTTGCAACACTCGGCCGCATCCTCAACGTGATCGGCGAACCGGTGGATGAGCTAGGCCCGGTCAATGCAAAAGAGAGGTGGCCAATCCACCGCGCTGCTCCCTCGTTCGAGGAGCAGGCGACGGCGGAAGAGATGTTCGAAACCGGAGTAAAGGTCATCGATCTGATCCAGCCATTCTTGAAAGGCGGAAAGATTGGTCTCTTTGGCGGCGCCGGCGTGGGCAAGACGGTCATCATTCAGGAATTGATCAACAACGTCGCTAGCAAGCACGGTGGCGTTTCGGTTTTCGCCGGTGTGGGCGAGCGTACGCGTGAGGGAACCGACCTTTGGAATGAGTTCGAGGAGTCGGGCGTTATTAATTCCAAAGATCGCGAGAAGTCGAAAGCAGCGCTGGTTTACGGCCAGATGACGGAGCCACCAGGAGCTCGCCTGCGCGTCGCGCTCAGCGCTCTAACCATTGCCGAATACTTCCGCGACGAACAAGGCGGCGATACGCTGCTGTTCATCGACAACATCTTCCGCTTCACCCAGGCAGGTTCTGAAGTTTCGACCTTGCTGGGCCGCATGCCGTCGGCGGTAGGGTATCAACCCAACCTGGCCACGGAAATGGGCGAACTGCAGGAAAGAATCACCTCTACGAAGAAGGGGTCCGTAACGTCGGTGCAGGCAATCTATGTGCCCGCCGATGACTTGACGGATCCTGCTCCGGCAACCACATTTGCCCACCTGGATGCGACGACGGTGCTTTCGCGTGCTTTGACCGAGATCGGTATCTATCCGGCGGTGGATCCACTGGCATCGTCTTCGCGAATTCTTTCCCCTCGCGTAGTCGGCGAAGAACACTACGCGGTGGCCCAGGGCGTGAAGCGTCTGTTGCAGCGCTACAAAGACCTGCAGGACATCATCGCGATTCTGGGAATCGATGAGCTCTCCGATGAGGACAAACTCACTGTGAGTCGAGCGCGCAAAGTGCAGCGCTTCCTCTCCCAGCCTTTCCACGTGGCCGAAGTGTTTACCGGCGCTCCCGGGAAGTACGTCAAGGTTGAGGATACGGTGCGGAGCTTCAAAGAGATCATTGAGGGCAAGCACGATAACGTTCCCGAGCAGGCCTTTTACATGAAGGGCACGATTGAGGAAGTGCTCGACGCAGCCAAGAGCATGCAGAGTAAGTAACTATGGAAGAGACAGATAATAAGCTTCACGTCCGCTTGGTGACGCCCGACCGGATATTGATCGACGAGAGCGCAGACGCCATTGAGTTGCCGTCGAAGTCCGGGTACATGGAGGTGCTCTACGGGCATGCTCCGTTGCTGGCGGAGTTGGGCGTGGGGGAAGTAAGGCTGCATGGCGGAAGCGGTGATAAGACCTATTTTGTGGTGTGGGGTTTTGTCGAGGTTCTGCCGGATCGGGTGACAATCCTGGCGCAGAATGCGATTAAGCCTGAGGAGATCAATACCGGCGAGGCGCAGCGCCAACTGGAAACTGGCGAGAAGATGTGGAATGAAGCCGGCGAGGATCCAAATAAATATGGAGAGGCCAACGAAGTAATTCACGAGGCGCAGGTTAAGTTAGCCAGCGCGCACAAAGGGTAGTTCTTAAGCCTCGTACTTCAAACAACTGCGAGTCCCACTGGACGGGTGTCTCAGGTTCGCCCCAGCGCACCGGGAGATTATGGTTTCTTCCCATGTCTTTTTGGATTTGCTCCCACTTAAGCCGCTCTACGAGATCCCCGACACCTAAGGAGGTGCAATGGAATACGTCAACCTTGGCTCCACCGGACTAAAGGTTTCCCGGATTTGCCTTGGAACGATGACCTACGGCTCGAAGAAGTGGCGCGAGTGGGTGCTTGAGGATCAGGAGTCACGGCCGTTCTACCGCCGCGCGATTGAAGCCGGCATCAATTTTTTTGATACAGCGGATGTTTATTCGCTGGGAGTCAGCGAAGAGATCACCGGTCGAGCGCTGAAAGAGTACGGACCTTCGCGAGACAAGCTGGTGATTGCGACCAAGGTCTTCAACGCCATGGGAGACGATCCGAACCAGCAGGGTCTTTCGCGCAAGCACATTATGCACGCCATTGACGATAGTCTGCGGCGCCTGCAGACCGACTATGTCGATCTCTACCAGATCCACCGTTTTGATCGACACACCCCCATTGAAGAGACACTCGAAGCACTGGATCAGGTGGTGCGCTCGGGTAAAGCGCTCTACATCGGCGCGTCGTCCATGTATGCGTGGCAATTTCTCAAAATGCTCCAGACTTCAGACAGGTTGGGCCTCGCCCGCTTTGTCACCATGCAGAACCACTACAACCTGGTCTATCGGGAAGAAGAGCGGGAAATGATTCCACTTTGCTTGGAAGAGGGCGTGGGGCTCATTCCCTGGAGCCCGCTGGCACGTGGGTTCTTGGCCGGGAATCGGAATTCGGAGAGCCGCGGAGAAACCATTCGCGCCAAGACCGACGATTTCGCGCAGAAGCTTTACTACCGGCCATCGGATTTCACGGTGGTGGACCGGCTGACCGAAATTGCGACCAAGCGCGGGGTACAGAATTCCCAAGTAGCTTTGGCGTGGATTTTGGCGAAGCCTGGCGTGAGCGCGCCCATCATCGGGGCGAGCAAGATGGCCCATCTGGATCAGGCAATCGAGGCGCTGAACATTCAGTTGGATGAGAGCGAGATGAAGGCGCTCGAGCAGCCTTACGAGCCACATCCTGTGCTTGGGTTTTGATTTCCTGCGGCGTGGAGTTCCACTTTCCTTTCTGTGACCGCAGAAGGTTAAGCGGTCGTCTCTTCCAACATCTGCAGATCGAAGGGCGGCGCCTGCATACACTCCATCTGGCCAATCTTGGCCAGCGCTGCCTTTAACGCGGAACTCTTGCAGGGTTCGACCGTCACCACAAAGGGCAGGCGATCCTTCGGATAGCCCGGCTTCTGCAGGATGGCATTGATATTGATGTGCTGGGCGGCAAGGTCGCCGGCGATCGCAGCCACGATGCCGGGTCGATCATCGACCACAAACCGGATGTAATGGGGCACGACAAAATCGCCGTCGACACGAGCCCTGGTGCTGGTAATGGTGACGGGACAACCGCCATGCGCGATTGCCAGCACATCCGAGATGACTGCAACCGCCGTTGGATTGCCTCCGGCCCCGTGGCCGGAAAAGACAGTTTCGCCTCCGTATTGGCCACCCGAAATAACCATGTTTTCCGTGCCCCGCGACCACGACAAGGGCGAGCTGCGCGGGACCAGCATGGGCCCAACCGTGGCTAACAATTCCTGATTCCTGACTTCGGCCCGCGCAATCTGCCGAATGGTGCAATTCAGCTCCTTGGCATAAGCGAAGTCAACCGCTGAAACATCGCGGATGGTGCGGCACGCAACTTCCTCCGGCAGAACCTCCACGCGCAGTCCAAGGCGGGAAAGGATCACCAGCTTGGCGCGGGCGTCGAAACCGTCGACGTCTTCAGTGGGATTGGCTTCGGCATAGCCCCGCTGCTGCGCTTCGCGCAACGTGGGATCAAATTCGGCGCCCGCTTCCATGTTGCTGAGAATGAAATTGCAGGTACCGTTCAAAATGCCGTGGAAGCGTGTGATGCGGTCGCCGGCGAGCCCCTGCTGCACCGCGGGGATGACAGGAACACCGCCTGCCACCGCGGCGCCGTAAAGTAGCTGGCAGCCATGCCGCCGGGCCAGCTCTTCCAATGCGGGACCCTGCTCGGCAATCAATTTCTTGTTGGCCGTGACCACCGACTTGCCTGCCGCAAGCGATCGCCGCACCCAGTCGCCGGCAGGATTCAGCCCCCCTGCCAACTCCACGACGATATCGGGATTGGAGGCGAGGACCTGGTCGAAGTTTTCTGTCCACAGGACGGAAGAGGGGATCCAGGGGACACGTTTTCGATCGATTCCGCGGTTGAAGATGCAGCCCAGCGCTACGCCCTGGGGTGGGTGCTCGCACAAAATACGAGCCGCCGACGTGCCCACCGTACCAAAGCCCAAAATGGCGACCTTCACGGGCGCCCCTGCTCCTACGCTCTTTCTGTTCATATCTTTGATACAACCTTCTCACAGATAAGGACAGAGCTGGAGCAGAAGCCGCCATGCTCTCCCCGGCGACCCGGATTTCCCGTACGCTACGCCGGACACTTCCGCGCGTGCAGCTTTCATTAAGGAAAGCCGCATGAAGTTCGTCAACGCCAACCAGTTCCGCGGGAAATCCGGGGGAAAATATCGTCAGACTGGATTTTTCCTCAAGAAAAATCCAACCTCGCCGATGTTGGACCGGGTATACGTATGCGGGTTCTGCTCTAGAAATGACGGAACTGCTCTTCGGGCATGGTTTCGGGCGCAGGACGGGCCGCTTCCCGTTCGAGCGAGCGGCTCACCAGGTCACGCGAACCCAGGCCCACTGCGAGCGCCAACGCCAGAACGATGCCGCCAAAGAGAATGCCGAAGGCCAGGTCGACAATCGCAGCACCGATCGACAGGTGATCGAGCACCATGGCGGCAGTAAGCACCAACACCAGCCACTTGATGCCCAGGCTCAACAAGCGCGCATAATGCAGATTCATGTTCACTGCGCCAATGAGCACGCTGCGGGACAGAAAGCGCGCAATGACGTTGCCCAGGATGAGCAGCACAACCGCGCCCACGACATTGGGGATGTAACCGAGTAGCCTCGCGGTGAGCAGGTTATCTGAGGACGCACCAAAGGCTTCCAGTCCAACCAGGAAACCTACCAGGACAACGCACCAGAAAACGATGCGCGTGATCAGGGTGGTGGGCGTATAGGTGGGCGACCATTCGGCGATGGTATTGGTTCCGCGCGCCAGCCGTTCGTCGATGCGGATCGCAGTCAACAACGACCGCACCAGCCACGCCAGCAGCCAGGCAATCGCGGCAAAGAACAGGACGGCGACGATAAGCGCCAGAATGCCCGGAAGCAACGTGGCGATGCGGCTGATGACCCGAGCCATCGATTCGTGCAGCGACTGTGACACCTGAGTCCACATAATCTTCTCCTCCTGCCCTATGGGTTGAAGCGGTCTGGCCAACGCCACCGCGATAATAAGTAGGGCTTGCCATCTTCATAGGCGCGAGCCAACTTTTCCAACCGTTGCTCTGTCTCCGCGGGGCTTGCATTACCTACTTCCAACGCATAGGAGGCTACCCACCCCAGGTACAGCGGAGTGAGCGCCCCTAATAAATGCGTCCGGCTGAGCGTACGCAAGCGGTAGGCCAAGGCGAAGTCGTAGACAATGCGAACCCAGAGCTCGTCGGGCATGTGGAAGCGGTCCACGCTCACCCGGGCCAGCCGCTTGAGATCCAGAAGCGTAACCGGTGGCAGCACCAGGGACCAGACCTCCTGCAGATTGCGAAAGCCGAGCTGAAATGTCTCCAACATGGGAGTTGTGTCAGCGGGGTGTCCGTCCGCCGGCGGGGCCACAGCAACCCCCGAGGTTTCCACCGGGTGAGAACCCCGTATCCGCTGCCAGAGAGGAGCATTGGTCGTCATCTCCGCGAATAGTGGGCCAACGGTCTGGGCCAATATGGTGCTGAGATCAACACCGTCCGCAGCTGGCACATGCCTGGTATCCACATGTACCTGACAAATGCTGCAGTCGCGCACGCACGCCTCGGTAGCCGGCCAAAATAGATCCTGCCCCTGCGCAGTGGATCGTTGCAAGGCTACTTCCAGTTCGGGAAGCATCTTGCCGGAAATGCAAAAGTCCGACGCCAATGGAAAGCGGACCCGCTTGCCATAAAGGGCCCGAGTGAGGGGAGCCAGGATGCTCGAGTTCAGCAGGCCATCGAACTTTCCCAGCGCATAGAGCGGCATGGTAAGTTCGCAGCGCTTCGCCAGCACCGGCGCCAGCATCGGCCCCAGAAAATTCGTTTCGAGCGCCGCAAGATCGAAACCGATCACAGCGCAGGCACTCACTCCCAGCTCCCGCGCCATGCCAAAAAGTGTTTGATAGGTGCTCGCCGGCGCAAGCCAGGAAATCCTCGAGGCTCCACTGGAAGGAAGCGAATACGGCAGGAAGCGCAGACTACTTCCTTCAGCAGCCTGATCTTGCTCGATCTCTCCTTGTTCCGTGGTCTCCACCTTGCTTACGCCCGGAAACGCCACCACGGTGCGCAGAGCGGATGTATGATCGGCCGCTTCCATGGCGAGCACGCTTTTGGTAGCCGCGGCTTGGAGCTGATCGGCGTCCACCTGCACCGCGACCGCGATCAGCAGATCGGCGGCCCCTACGGCCTCGATCCCTGTTTTTGTCTCTTCCGAAAGCTCTAACTTCGCCATGCTTGTACCTTCGGCTCCCATCTCGGATCTTACCTTTAACTCACTCGCAATGCTCCGCCGCGCATATTTGCTACAGCGGCAAGCCCAGTATCCCCGTCAACGGGATCAATACCCAATTCGGCCGGTTATTCAATTCGTAGGCCAACTCGTAGAGTGCTTTGTCGATTACATAGGCTTCCAATAGTTGCTGGAAGAGCAGCGGTTCCGATGGAACCACTGGAACCCCTTTGGCAAACTCACAATAAGTGCGCAGGAAAGCCGACGAGACCGATTGCTCCCACAGTCGCGCCCACGGCTCTAGCCGGCTAAAGTCTTCCGGGCGCCGCGTGGTGTACTTCATCAGGGCCGAAAAGGCTGCGTAGCTGAAGGAACGCAGCATACCCGCGACGTCTTTGAGCGGGGACTGCTTCGTTCGGCGCTCGGCAAGCGTCCGCGCCGGCTCACCCTCGAAATCCAAAATGACGAAGTCACCTTTGGATCGCAGCACCTGCCCAAGATGATAGTCCCCGTGGATGCGGGTGCGCAGCGCATCGATTTGTCTTGCAGTCAATTGGCGGAAGCGGTCGAGCACGAGGGTTCTGCGGCTGAGCACCAGGCCGGCCCGTTCCAGAACGCCATCGGGCAAGCGGGCTACATTTTCCTTGAGCGCATCGAAGGCGCTGCTGGCGTGCAGGATGAGGTCCTCGCGTAGCCGGTCGATGTCCTGAGAGGTGAGCGGTTCAGGCATGAAGGCGGGATCCTGGGTCGGCGAGGCCAAGGCCAGGTGCAACTCAGCTGTTCGTCTGCCCAACAGAGCAGCCGCATCGAGGTACGGGCCCACATGCTCGCGGGCGATTATCGTCTCCGGGGCCTCACTCAACTGGAGCAGGCTGGTCTGCTCCTCGATGACCCCGCCTTGAGCAAAACTCTGCGCCGCGCTGGCCTCGTAGTAACGATCTAGCTCTTCCAGGGTCCAGCTCCATCCATCGCCTTCGTTAGCGACCAGGCCTTGCAACATGGCCAGGGTCGATGGCTCCTGCCCTTTGCGCGTGTATTGGATAGCACCACCAAAGGGTGCGATATGGGTGAAGTGGGTATGCTCGGTGAGGTAGCTTCCGATTTCCGTGTCGGGGTTGGGGCCGGCTTGCTGCCTACGGAACAATTTCATGATGAGCTTGTCGCCGAAGATAATCGAGGTGTTGCTTTGCTCCGCGGAGCCGCGGCGCGGTACCTCCCTGGACGGGCCCTGTAACTGAGAGAGCGTGCTGCTGGGCACTCCCTGGATGACGCCCTCACGCGAGGGAATCTGCGTGCCCCCTGCGATCAGCATCAGGAGGGCTTCGCTGGCGCTGTCGTTAAAAACCGCCTCGTGAAGCACGCCTTCATCCGCGGAGGTCATCACTCGTGCCAGCAGGGCGTTGGGCGACTCTTCGCGCAGCGCGTCCGCCGCCTTGCCAAAGAGCAAACCGAGAGTGACCAGGTAGGTGTCGGACCCCCCTTCAGCATATTGGACATCGACCAGCGTCAGCGCACTTACGCCTTGATTAAAGATCGCCCAGTCTTCAATTTTGGTGCCGGAGATGGGGCGGGACTTGCCGCCAAACCAACGCTGCCGGCCCAAATACCCCTGCAGCACCGACTCCTCCAGCTCTCTGCGGCCATTGCCCTCGAGAATGCTCATCCAGTCGGTGGTCGAGTTGATCTCGAGCTCGGTTTCCCCATCACTGTCGAGACTTGGCACAGGCTCTGGCGAGGGCTGCAATTCCAACCACAGAAAGCCGTAGGGGCCAACAGTCAAGGGATAGGGAGCGGTGCGAACCCGGGGGAACTCGACATAGCCCAGCATCTCGACCGGTACCATCCCCGCGTAGGGGGTCAAATCCAGCTCTACCGGCTGAGCGAAGCGGGAGAGGTTGGCCACGCAAAGAACTCTTTCGTTTTGATACTCGCGGATGTAGGCGAGGATCTTACGGTTGGCCGGATTTAGGAAGCTCAGAGTTCCGCGGCCAAAAACCTGGAACAACTTGCGCAGGGCGATCATATTGCGCATCCAGCTCAGGAGCGAAGACGGGTCGCCCTGCTGCGCTTCAACATTAATCGCCTCGTAGCCCCAAACCGGGTCCATGACCACCGGGCTGTAAAGCTTCGCGGGCGTGGCGCGGGAAAAACCGGCATTGCGATCCCCGCTCCACTGCATCGGGGTGCGCACACCATTGCGGTCGCCGAGGTAGATGTTGTCGCCCATGCCGATCTCATCGCCGTAATAGACGATAGGCGTGCCGGGAAAGGAGAAGAGCAGGCTATTCAGCAGCTCGATGCGGCGCCGGCTGTTGTCCACCAAAGGCGCGAGCCGCCGCCGGATGCCGACGTTGATGCGCATGCGCGGGTCTGCGCTGTAGGCCAGGTACATGTAGTCCCGCTCTTCATCGCTGACCATCTCCAGAGTGAGCTCATCGTGATTGCGGAGAAATAGCCCCCACTGGCAGTTGTTAGGGATCTCCGGCGTTTGCGCCATGATGTCGGTGATAGGCAGGCGGTCTTCCTGGCGCAGCGCCATATACATACGGGGCATCAGGGGGAAGTGAAATGCCATGTGGCATTCATCGCCGTCGCCGTAATAGATGCGCACATCGTCGGGCCACTGGTTCGCTTCCGCGAGAATGGTTCTGGAGGCGTAGGACTTGTCGATCTCGGCGCGGATGCGCTTCATCACCGCATGGGTTTCGAGAAGATTCTCGCAGTTGGTGCCTTCGCGCTCCACCAGGTACGGAATAGCATCGACGCGCAGCCCGTCCACGCCCATGTCAAGCCAGTAGTGCATGACCTTTATCACTTCTTCGATCACGGCAGGATTGTCATAGTTCAGGTCCGGCTGATGCGAGAAAAAGCGATGCCAGTAGTACTGTTGGGCGTCAGGATCCCAGGTCCAATTGGATTTCTCGGTATCGGTGAAGATGATACGCGCGCCGGTATATTTTTGATCGGTATCACTCCACACGTAGAAATCGCGCTCGGGCGAGTCTTTAGGGGCGAGGCGGGCCCGCTGGAACCACGGATGCTGATCGGAGGTGTGATTGATGACCAGCTCAATCATCACTTGCAGACCGCGGTTATGCGCCTGGATCAGGAACTCTCTGAAGTCCTCCATGGTGCCGTAATTTGGGTGGATGCTGAGATAGTCGGCGATATCGTAGCCGTCATCCCGTAGGGGCGAGGGGAAGAACGGAAGCAACCAGATGCAAGTGACTCCCAGGTCCTGTAGGTAATCGAGCTTGCTTAGTAATCCCTGAAAGTCGCCAATACCGTCGTTGTTGCTGTCCATGAACGCTTTGACATGCAACTCGTAAATGATCGCGTCCTTGTACCAGAGCGGGTCCGCCGCGCTTCCCGGTTGCTTCAATCGTGCCTCCCCGGCGTGGTTGCTGGGTAATTCGTAACCATTACAGTTAAGTGGTCGGCGCTGCAGCCCTTAACGCCGCACGCGGAAAAGATGGGCAGGCGCCTCCGCCGGCCGTAGAGCAACGTAGTTCCTAGGTCCCTGCCAGCGATAGGAATGATCCGCCAGCAGATCGTAGACTTCAAATGTATCGCCCGGACCGAGCCCGAGCACTCCTAAATCCAAGGAAACCCAGCCCGTCTGAACCATAAAAGGATCGAGATTGACCACCGCGAGGATGGTATTGCCGCCGTCTGCCGTCCGCTTGGAATAGCAGATGAGCGATGGGTTATCCGTGGGATGGAAATGCAGGCGCTCATTGCTCTGCAGCGCCTTGTTTTGCTGCCGTGCCTGATTCAGCCGGGTGATGAGCGGTTTCAGGCTGTTGGGATTCGTCAAATCCCAGATCTTGATTTCGTATTTCTCCGAGTTCAGATATTCTTCGCCGCCCGGCTTGAAAGGGGTGTCTTCTCCCAATTCGAAAGCCGGTCCGTAAATCCCGTAATTCGCTGTTAGGGTAGTGGCCAGTACCAGGCGGCTCCGAAAGGCCGGCAGCCCTCCGCTCTGCAGGCTTTTGGCCAGGATGTCGGGGGTGTTCGGCCAGAAATTGGGGCGAAAGTACTCCCGAACAGGGGTAGTGGTGAGCTCCAGCATGTACTGCGTAAGCTCCTCCTTGGTGTCGCGCCAGGTGAAGTAGGTGTAGGACTGAGAAAAGCCGAGCTTGGCCAGCCGCTCCATCACCCGTGGCCTGGTAAAGGCCTCGGCCAGAAATAAGACTCCTGGATCCTTCGCCTTCAACTCGGGGATGACCCACTCCCAAAAAGGGAAAGCTTTGGTATGCGGGTTGTCCACGCGGAAGATGCGCACACCCTTATCCATCCAAAAGCTGAAGACACCCTTGAGGGCCTCCCAGAGCCCCTGCCAGTTGGAAGATTCAAAATCCAGCGGGTAAATGTCTTGATACTTTTTCGGCGGATTCTCCGCATACTGAATCGATCCGTCGGGACGCTTCTTAAAAAACTCTGGATGTTCTGTCACCCAGGGATGATCCGGCGAGCATTGGAAGGCGATATCGAGGGCGATTTCCATTTTCAGCTGGATGGCCCGCTTTACCATCGCCTGGAAATCGGCCATGGTGCCTAGGGCGGGGTGGATCGCAGTGTGTCCCCCCTCCGCCGAGCCGATTGCCCAAGGGCTGCCCTCGTCTCCCGGCGCGGCGTCGACTGCATTGTTCTTGCCCTTGCGGTAGCTTTTGCCGATCGGGGAGATGGGGGGCAGATAGAGGACATCAAAACCCATTTCTGCCACGTAGTCCATCCGCGCGGTCACGTCGCGCAGGGTGCCATGTTTGCCTGGGATAGTTGACCAGGATCGCGGGAAGAGCTCGTACCAGCTGGAAAAGCGCGCCCTTTCCCGGTCTACGACAAGTTCCAGTTCGTGGTCGTAACGGGTCTCGAGCTTGCCATCTGGGTAGCGTTTGACCATCTCGGCGAGCTCGTCCTGCAATGCAAGTTCGGCGGTTGCGGAGTCATCTTTTCCGGTTCTGAGTGCCTTAGTCCAGGTTGCCAGTTGTGCGCTGTCCTTCTTCGTTGCCCGGGCCTGCACTTGCTCGAGAAGAAGAGCGCCAGTGGCAAATGGCACTTTCAGATCCTGTTGCGCAGCTATACGCTTCTTGAGGTCGCTGCGCCAGGTTCCGAAATGATCGACCTCACCCACGATCGTGTAGCGACAGCGGCCAATTTGTCCGACGGGAAATTCTCCCTCCCAGCGATCGTTTCCCAGCGGCCGCATTTCGGTCGACTGCCAGTCTGAGTCTCCTTCCTGCTTCCACAGGAGCCGCGCTCGTACCTCGTCGTGCCCGTCGCCGAAAACGTCGGCTTGCACTGAGACCGTGTCGTCGACAATTCGTTTAATGGGAAACCGCCCACAGTCCAGTTCAGGTTCTACGTTCTGAATGACAACCCGGTTTCGTCCCTCGTTCGGTTTCGCCATTACACCTCCGTCAACCCATTGTAGGCAGATGCAATTTACCCCGGTCGGGTTCTACCCGCCGTCGAGCTCATCGTGGAGAAGTTTTGCTTCTGTCCCATCGGGACTCAATCCGACTCGCGAGTTTCTCCCGCAGACAGTACGTTGCCCTTCACTCCACAAATTTTTACCCATTCCTCTGCCTGGCGTTGGACAATCGATGGATGCGCCTAATCACCTATCGTCGCGATGCATCCACTGGCCCGGCACTCCTCAAGGACGGCCATGTCTTCCCTCTCAATCCCCTTGGATATCCGGATGCGGTGTCTTTCATCGCTGCGGGACCTAAGAGATGGACGGGGGTCAATCTCCAATTGGAGGAGACCGGTCTGAATCTGCTCGCGCCCCTCTCCGCCGTCACTCTGGACGCTCCTCTGTCGCGGCCTTCCAAGATTCTCTGTATCGGCCTGAATTACCGCGACCACGCCACGGAGTCGAAGATGGAACCCCCCAAGTTTCCTACCGTTTTCACCAAGTACCCGCTGACCCTCATCGGCAACGGGCAGCCGATTCTCCTGCCCCGCGCCAGCCAGCAACCCGACTATGAAGCGGAGCTCGCGGTTGTGATCGGTCAGGGTGGCCGCAATATACCGGAGGCGGAGTGGGAGAACCATGTCTTCGGCTATACCATCCTCAACGACGTAAGCGCTCGTGACGTGCAACTCGCCACTTCTCAATGGACGCTGGGCAAGAACTTCCCTACCTTCGGGCCGATGGGACCGTGGATCGTTTCCAAGGATGAAGTGCCCGATCCTCATGCGTTGGATATCTCGCTTTCCATCAATGGCGAGACCTTGCAGAAGTCCAATACCCGCGAGCTCATCTTCAAGCTGCCCCGCCTCATCTCCTATATTTCGACCATGATGCCCCTAGTGCCCGGGGACATCATCAGCACCGGCACCCCGGCGGGCGTGGGCATGGGCCGCACCCCGCAGCGCTGGCTCAAGCCAGGCGATGATGTGGTGGTGGAGATTGCCGGGATTGGCAGTTTGCGCAACCCCGTCCTCGCCGAGCCTTAGGGGAAGTCTGATCCTGAGTTGCGACCCAGCCTGCGGCCGCCAACGAGGCGGCGGAAGAAAACATCCCTTATCAACCAACTCCCCCACGCGCCCGATCAGGCAACGCGCTTACTCTGGATTATTAATTCTGCCGGTGCTAGCATCACGCCACCGGCGTGTCCGGCATCCATTTCGCGAGAGATCCTCCATGGTCCGGGTCATCACCATTGAACGGGAGTACGGCAGCCAGGGAGCCGAATTCGCACACCGCCTGGCTGACAGGCTGCAGTGGAAACTCATTGATCGTTGCCTGATCGATGAAGTCGCCCACAAGGCGGGCGTTCCAAAAAGCATGGCGGAGCAGTGCGATGAGCGCCTTGACCCCTGGTACTACCGGATGGGCAAGTCCTTCTGGCATGGCAGCGTGGACCGCCTGCCTGCGCCACCCAAAGACCAGGTTTTCGACAGCGAACGCATGGTGGAGTTTGTACGGAACTACCTGAAACAATGCGTGGCTGACGGCAACTGTGTGATTGTCGGCCGTGGCGCAGCCTGCGCATTAACATCCCTGCCGGGAGTCTTCAACGTCTTCGTCTACGCCTCGCTTTCGAGGAAGATTCGCTGGTTTGAACAACACTTTCCGGAGCACGCGGGACACGCCAGGGCGGAGCTTGAGGCTACCGACAGCCGGCGGGCGGAGTATATCCGCCGCTACTACGACCGGGACTGGACCGACCGGCGGTTGTACCACATGATGATCAACTCTTGCATGGGTTGCGAAGCAATGATCGATGCGGTGCTCGACGGGGCGGGGATGGCCGCCGTCCGGCAGCAGATAGCAGCGGGCAGCCGGTGACCGTTGCCAACCGCTAGATTTTGGGGACACCGCTGAACCTTACCCTCGCATTCGTCGCCCAACGGAGCCGAGGCGATCTGCTCGGGCCAGCCACAAAGTTATACCTGGATCGCATAAACCCCTATGCCCCCATCGAAGCGGTCGCTTTCCGCAGCGAGGAGGCACTGTTCGACTTTGTGGCGCGGCACCGGGCGCGAACTGCGGCTTGGCTGGTCCTACTCGATAGCAAAGGTGAAGCGTTTTCATCAGAACAGCTGGCGAAGTGGCTAGGCGTGCGCCGGGATTCAGGCCAACAGACGATTGTTTTCGCCATTGGACCGGCAAATGGCTGGTCGGATCGGCGACCGGCCCAGACGGTGCTGTCTTTGGGTCCAATGACGCTACCTCACGAACTCGCTCGCTTGGTGCTGGCCGAACAGATCTATCGGGCATTTACAATACTTGCTGGGCATCCGTACCACATCGGGCACTGATGCCTATCGTCGCCAGGCCCGGCCTGTGGAGTTTGTTGGCGTTGGCAAAGTTGATTCGGCCTTCCTTAATGAAGGCCGCACACGCGGTCATGTCCAGCGCAGCGTACAGGAAATCCGGGAGCGACCTTGGCGTTTTTCTTGCCGGCACTTCGGCCGGAGCATTTCTCCAGTTGCTGCCAATCGGAGAAAGAGTATTCAGGCAGCTTCTCCAGCAGGAAAAGCTGCACAAAATCAGAGGCAGAAAGATCGCATCAGCGGTAAGCTCCAGGGGACTGGAGCAGCAACGGGAGCCATGCGGGGGGCGCGTGGCGAAAGGGAATACATGTCCTGGTTCAAGCGGCAGGAAAACGAGATTGAAACAAATTCAGCGGAGAAGAACGTGCGCACCGAGGGGCTTTGGCAGAAGTGCGAGGGCTGTGGGCAGTCCATCTTCAAAAAAGACTTCGAAGACAATCTCCAAGTCTGCCCAAAGTGCGGACACCATCTGCGCCTGGATGCGCGCAGCCGCATAGCCAGCCTGCTGGAGCCGGGATACGAGTTGGTTGACCTGGAGCTGGTATCCACGGATCCGCTCGAGTTCGTCGACATCAAACCTTATCGGGACCGGCTGGAAAAAGCCCGGCGTGAGACCGGCCTTAATGACGCGGTGATGAATGCCGTGGGAAACATCGGCCCGCACAGCGTCGTGCTGAGTGTCATGGAGTTTGCATTTATCGGTGGGAGCATGGGATGCGTGGTCGGCGAAACCATCGCACGCGCGATCGACCGGGCGCTGGACGGTAAAAGGCCACTCATCATTGTTGCTGCATCAGGCGGCGCACGCATGATGGAAGGTGTGGCCAGCCTGATGCAATTGGCTAAAGTTTCCGCCGGGCTGGCGCAGCTGGACGATGCAGGTCTGCCCTATATCTCTGTGCTCACCAACCCCACCACGGGCGGCGTGACCGCGAGCTTTGGCATGCTGGGCGATCTCAACATTGCCGAGCCCGGTGCCCTGATCGGCTTCGCCGGTCCACGAGTTATCGAGCAGACGATTCGACAAAAACTTCCGGAGGGATTCCAACGGTCGGAGTTCCTGCTCGAACACGGCATGCTGGACGCAATCGTAGCCCGTCGCGACCTCAAGGGTTACCTGGTTCGCGCCCTCGACTTCATGTCCCCCGCGGTAAGCTAAGGCAGTTCGTTGCCACAGGCTCGCAGCCAATTCACTCTAGAATAGATACATGTCTTATGCTTCGGCTCTTGACCGCCTGAATGCACTCGGTCAGGAATTGCACACTGCGCCCGGCACGCCTCGCCGTAAGTTTGAGCTGGCGCATATGCGCACGCTTATGGCAGCGCTAGGCAATGCCGAGCGTACCTTCTCTTCAATACTGGTGGCCGGCACCAATGGTAAAGGATCAACCTCGTCGACCTTGGCCAGCATTCTCGCCCGGGCTGGCTATAGGACGGGTCTCTACACGTCGCCTCACCTGAGCAGCGTCAATGAGCGCATCCAGGTGGATGGCGCCCTGATCGGCGACAACGACCTGGCATCCCTCTTCTTCCATGTCGAGGAGATCGCCTCAACTTTAGTACGAGACGGACGGCTGCCTGCGCTGCCGAGTTTTTTTGAGACCCTTACTGCCATGGGCTTTCTGTATTTTGCTTCGCGCAAGGTACATACCGCGGTCGTAGAAGTGGGAATGGGCGGACGACTGGATGCAACCAATATCGTCGAGCCTCTCGTATCGGTGATTACCGACATCTCGCTTGACCACACCGAGTGGCTGGGCTCGACTGTGGACCTGATCGCGCGGGAAAAGGCCGGCATCCTGCGTCCCGATGGGGTCATGATCACGCTGCCGCAGCACCCGGAGGCTAACCAGGCATTGGGAGAAGTCGCAACCGGCCTGCAGGTGCGCGGAGTGAATGCGGCCAGCTACATCCCGGTGCACAATCATCCTGAATACTACACGCGGAACCGCTATCCGCTTTCTGTGATGGGTGAGTTGATCGGGATCGACTCTCCCCTCGCGGGTGCGCATCAACAGCGTAATCTGGCACTGGCCATCGCGACAGCGGTGGAGTTAAATAACAATCACGGTTACAGTATAACTCCCGTCGATATTCAGGCAGGCATTCACGATACAGTTTGGCCGGCACGGCTGGAGCATATTGCGGGCAATGGCAGCCGGGCCGATGTTTTGCTGGACGTGGGCCACAATCCCGCCGGCGCCTGGGCGCTGCGCGCGGCGGTGTCGCAGCTTGATAAGGGCCAGCCTTTGACCCTGGTTTTTGGCTGCCTAAAAGACAAACCAGTCGCGGAGCTGGCCCAGATTCTTTTTCCTCTTTTTGGCCGTGTGGTGGTGACGCCGGTTGACTCGCTGCGCAGTGCCTCTCTCGAAGATCTGTTGGCAGCAGCGCGTACAACCGGCAGCGAGGTTGAGGCGGCATCCGGCGCTATCAGCGCACTGGAGAGCGCGCTCCGTATCACTCCCGCAAATGGTTTGGTCGTGGTTACAGGTTCGGTTTACCTGGTGGGACAAGTGCGTCCGCTGCTGACGGCTTCGCGGCCAGCGCCAACGGAGCCGCTCGAGGTATGAGCACCCCCTCCGGCGCTTTGCCAGCCCTCTCGTTAGCAAGCCGGTTGAGCTCCAACTTGGTGCGGGGTCCATTATTCTTTTTCTGCACAGGATTTTTTGGATGCCTTTCGCTGGCCGCCTCTTGCGTGGAAGCGGATGGCCGGATGCAACATAACATCGCCCGGCGATGGGCGCGCACATCGTTGCGAATTGCCGGCGCGCCAGTGACTGTTATCGGACGTGAGAATTTTCTGCCTCTCGCGATCTACACCTCCAATCACACCTCCTTCATGGATACGCCGGTGGTCTTCGGAAGCCTCCCCTTCCAGTTTCGGATCTTGGCAAAGCAGAGCCTGTGGAAGTGGCCGTTCATCGGATGGCACTTGAATCGGTCTGGCCAGATTCCGGTGGATGAGGAAAGCGGTAGCGGTTCGGTCACCGGGCTCAATCGGGCGATCAAGGCGCTTAAGGCGGGACTGCCCCTCTTTATTTTTCCGGAAGGCGGTCGGACCGAGGATGGCACGATGCGGCCATTCATGCGTGGACCCGCTTACATATCGATACGGGCGCGGGTTCCGCTGGTGCCGATGGCGCTGATCGGTACGTATGAGTTATTGCCGATTCACACCCACCATTTCCGTCCACGGCCCGTAAAACTGGTGATCGGCAAACCCATCGATCCGTCGGGATATACCATTCGCCAGGCAGATGAGCTCACCGCCAAACTTCAGAGCGAGATTCAGCAGCTTTATGTGAGCCAGGCAGAATCGGACGACTTTAGCCCGAACATGATAGTCGAGGCAACAGCCAGAGAGGCTCAATGACTTTACCAATTCCTCGCGTCGCTATACCTGAGCCAACGTCTACGGACGCAGCCTACAACCAACGCAGTCTGCCACAGTACGTACGTGCAGTCGAATTGGCGGGAGGCATCGCGGTTCCTGTTTCTCTGCATGACTCGCCAGCCGTCCAAACGGAAGTCCTGGCCTCGTGTTCAGCCGTCCTGCTGCCCGGCAGCCCAGCGGATTTGGATCCTACGAGGTATGGGCAGGAGGCGATAAGGGAGTGCGCAGCAAAGGATCCAGCCCGCGAGGCGACTGACGATCTCCTTTTGCAGAATGCGTTTGCTCAGGCTAAGCCGATCCTTGGTATTTGCTATGGGTTGCAATCGTTGAATGTGTGGCGGCGGGGCAGCCTCATACAGGATTTACCAGACGCATCCGAGGCCCTGGCTTCTGGCGCCGGGTCCATCGTGAATCATGAACCAGGACGAGAGGTACAAAACGCTCACCCCGCTCTAATAACGCCCGGTTCCCGCCTCTCCAGCTTAGCCGCGAGGGATAACCAGGTAGAGGTGAGGCTCGCTGTGAACTCGAGCCATCATCAGGCCGTCGATCGTCCTGGAGAGCAACTCGTAATTGCGGCGATCAGTCCGGTGGACGGGGTCATCGAGGCTTTAGAGGGTGTCGATCCGGAACAATTCGTGGTCGCGGTTCAATGGCACCCGGAGCGCAGCTACGAGAACAGCGAGGCATCGCGCGCACTCTTCGCGGCGTTCATCGCGGCGGCACATTCCTGGGAGTCTTCGCGGAAGACGCCCCCTGGCAACAGCCGCTCGTGAATTTCCTTCCGGGCGAGGCGCAGCAAGAGATTAAGGAAGCTTTTGCCGACGTCGGCATCGCCAGCCTGCCCGAGCGCTCGTACGACCAATTCTCCACATATCTCGAGTTGCTGCTGCGGTGGAATGCACGGCTGAACCTGACGGCTATCCGGGAGCCAAGACAGATCATCCGTCGCCATTTTGCCGAGTGCGTCTTTGCGGCCCAGCATCTTCCTGCGGACGTAAAAAGCCTCCTGGACTATGGAACGGGGCCGGGGCTACCAGGAATTCCGTTTGCCATCTGTCGTCCCGAAATCGGCGTGACCTTAGCAGAGGCCAACGGGAAGAAAGCCTCGTTCTTACGGGAAGTGGTGCGAGGCATCGGTACGGAGACCGAAGTTTTTGGCGGCCGCGTGGAGACCATGACGTCAGGACGGCTCTTTCATGCAGTTTCCATGCGGGCAGTAGAGAAAATGGAGTTGGCGATACCGATAGCCATCCGAATGGCTGAGCGCTACTTGGTGTTGTTTTTCACGGAACGGTCTGCATCCGCCTACGAGAAACTGGCTCCGGAGTTTGGCTGGCAGAACGCAGTTCGTTTGCCCAATTCGGATCAGATGATCTTGGGAATTGGAAAGCGTAAGTAAGCTACCTACGGTTCACGGCTGAGCTTTTGGACGTGTTCCACGTGGAACAAAAATGCTGGCTATCCGTCCTGCTTTGTGTCGCTTCCGCTTCTTTGTTCCACGTGGAACATCAACGTTTTCCACCGATGTAATCTTCCGTTCACACGGACCGCCTGTTCGCCACACTGTTGCTATCTCCTTAGAAATGCAGCACTTGGGGGCCCACCGGGGAGACCGTTTTTAGGGTTCTCCACAATTCACGCCCAGTTCTGCACATCGCTCGTTTCTTGCTCTCGTGGCCTCCAGTCGATACTCTTCCAATTAAGCATGGGTAAAGTAATAGCGGTCGTAAATCAGAAGGGCGGTGTGGGTAAAACTACTACCGCAATCAATCTTTCTGCGGCCTTGGCCCTTGAGGGGCTTACCTGCCTACTCGTCGATTGCGATCCTCAGGCCAACTCCTCCGGAGGCTTCGGTATAACGCGGGACGAAAACCGCAATTCGACCTACGACATTCTTACGGGAAATGCGACCGTGGCCGAGGCGACCATGGATACCGAGATCGAAACACTAAAAATCGTTCCCGGAAGCAACCATCTGATTGGGGCCACGGTCGAACTGATCCAGGCAGAACGTCGCGAATACCGCTTACGCCAAGCTTTGGAACCCGTACGAAATCAATATAGCTTCATTATCTTGGATTGCCCGCCGGCCCTCGATCTCCTCACCCTAAACGCGCTGGTGGCGGCTGACCGGCTCCTCGTCCCAATGCAGGCTGAATACTTCGCGCTGGAAGGCATCTCTGAGTTGCTCACCACTCTGGGGCGCATTCAGGCCGCCTTCAACCCAACCCTCGATATCGAGGGTGTGATTCTCACCATGTATGACGAGCGCACGAACTTGGCCCAGCAGGTCACGGAAAACTTGCGCAGATTTTTCGGAGCCAAACTGCTCAAAACCGCGATTCCTCGCAACATTCGCTTGGCAGAAGCCCCAAGCTACGGCAAACCGGTTGCCCTCTATGACCCGCGATCCCGCGGCGCAGAAAGTTATCGCGAACTGGCCGAGGAAATCCTGGCTCGCAATCACATCGATAGCCCAAAGGCATTAGAACGCAAGGCTGCCTTGCAAGCGCAGTCGCGGCAGGAAACAAAGGTACGTTTCTGGCCCTATGCTTGACCGTCATCGTCCCTGAGGACGATTTCCTCAGAATCACCGGCCAGCCGTGCACATGGCCGCTTAGTTTCACAGTTGTCAACCTCCGAGGCTTTAGGAAGATCAATGACCGCTGCAGTTGAAGTCCCCAAACGCCGCGCACTCGGCAAGGGTCTCGAATCCCTGCTTCCAGGACGATCCGGATTTACCTCTACTCCTGCACCTGCTCCCCCTGCTCCTGATGACGGCAAGCCGCGGGAGATACCCGTCGACCAGATCGAACGCAATCCTTTTCAAACGCGTGGGAAAATCGACGAGGCCGCCCTGAAGGAGCTCTCTGCCTCGATTGCGGCGACTGGTGTAGTGCAACCAGTGCTGGTGCGCCCGCTGGCTGACAACCGCTTCCAACTGATCGCCGGCGAGCGCCGCTGGCTCGCCTCCAAAATCGCGGGCAAGGCCACTGTGCCAGCTATCCTTCGCCATGTCTCCGATGAGCAGGCGATGGAGATGACCATCGTTGAAAATCTGCAGCGTGCCGACTTGAACCCGATGGAACAAGCACGCGCTTATGATCGCCTGGGCCAGCAATTCAAAATGACACAAGAGCAAATGGCCCAGCGCACCGGTAAGGATAGGGCCTCCGTCGCCAATTTCCTCCGCCTCCTTCGCCTGCCGCTGGAGGTGCAGCACAAAGTGGAAAGCGGTAGCCTCAGTTTTGGTCATGCGCGCACGCTTCTGTCGCTGGAGTCCCCTGAGGCGATTCTGAAGGCCGCCCAAAAAGTGAGCGCACTCTCCATGTCAGTCCGCCAGACAGAGAGTTATGTGCAGGGGTTGCTGAACCCGGAGAAAAAGTCCAAGGGTGAAGAAAAGGAGAAGCCTCCGGTGGACCCCAACGTCCGCGAGGCGCAGGATTCGCTACAGCGAGCGCTCGGCCTGAAGGTGTTGATTGAAGACAAGAATGGCCGCGGACGCGTGATCATCGAATATTCCCGCCTTGAAGACTTCGATGCCCTGCTGGAAACGATTACCGGTAAATAGAAACCGCTTCGACGGTATCAAGGATTAACATGCGCCAACGCTCAAAAGGCGGGGGATAGAGCAGTACTCGATTTATGGCACTATTACGGTTACGTTTAGCTTTTCAGCAAGCGATAATGGCGACAGAGCAGCACCCATGAATGCGGCGGTACTGGCATTCCGCTTCCGGGTCGTCATCTTCGTGCTGCTCTACGTGCTTGGCTTTCTTGCGCCCTGGAGAGCCATCGTTCGCAGTGGCAGTGACGGCACGCTTTGGCTCGCTGCATCCACGCTGGCCGCGCGCACTGGTTGGATTGGCTTGGCAGCTGCAACCCTCGCCGTTACGTTCATTGCTCTGGCCTGTCTTGCGCTGGGGGCTATCCTGCGGGTTTGGGGAACCGCTTACCTGGGTTCCGGCGTTATGCGTGGCGCCGTGATGCAGGGCGAGCGGCTGGTCGCCGCGGGACCCTATCGCTATCTTCGCAATCCACTCTACCTGGGATCCTGGCTGGTCGCGCTCGCCACCGCAATTCTCATGCCGCCCAGCGGGGCAGCATTCTTTCTGCTTGCCTTCAGCATCTTCATACTGTTTCTCATCTCTGCGGAAGAGCATTTCCTGACCACACAGTTGGGCGACGGCTACCAGGACTACCGTCGCCGCGTTCCCCGCTTATGGCCTCGTACGGGCGCCGGCGATACACCCTCATCGGCACGTCCGCATTGGCTACAAGCCGTCGTGGCCGAAACTTATCCGATTGCCTTCACGCTTTGCTTCGCTACCTTCGCCTGGCGCTACAACGCGCGCATCTTAATCCAGTGCCTGCTGATCTGCTATGGCCTCTCATTGATCATTCGCGCGCTTACCAAGCAGCCCGCGGCGGCAGCGGACGCCGGTAAATAGCGGAAGCCTCTTACCTTGGAAACCAGGAAGCAAGCGCAGAGATCGGTGGGCAGGGATCAACGATGTTGGGGGGAGACTTGTGTTCTCCCATCCCTGACGGGAAGTCGTCAAGGATGGGATGCCGGGATTTCTACTGCACTATTCAGACAGACGCTGAGGGCGCTACAGAACCCAGGTACAGGGGGCGCGGCGCATCGCCGGACCCACCTCGCGCGCTGCTTTCTTCACACTGAGAATTACGTTGATGGCGGCCCATCCGGCCTTAGCTTGGCAACTTAGACCAATGCCATCTGGTTCAGATCGCCGCCACCACTATCCTGCTGGTTACTTTCTCGGCGGCGCGATGGTATCTTTAGCAGCCTTGGCGACGCGGAACTTCACCACGGTCTTGGCTTTGATCTTGATGGTTTCGCCGGTTTGTGGATTGCGACCCATGCGAGCCTTGCGCTCAGCCTTCACCAACCGGCCAAGTCCCGGGATGACGAAAACGCCATTCTTCTTTGTCTCCTTCACTGCCGTCTCCGCGAGCAGGTCAAGAAACGCTGCCGATTGCTTGTTGGTCAACTCAAGCTTTTCCGCCATCGTGCGAACCAGTGCTGTCTTGGTCATGCCTGTTGCCATATTGTGTCCTTCTTTCTCCTGTTATTTCATGGGCCCATGGTGGCGTGTTTTTCGCACCTGGAGAATCCATGTCCTGCTTGACGCTTCACCCGGTACCTTCGGATGCTCGTGGGAACTTGCATCGATCGTCAGGAAACCCAGTGTTTATGCGGGTAAAAACGAACCCACCGCCGTTTACGATGCGGCTTTGTCAGGCGTTTGTCAATCGAAAAACCGATATTTGTTCCGTTTTTGGCTTGTTTTTCCAAGATTTGCGCCAATTTCATCGGTTTTCCCTTGATTTATGCCCTTTTCCCTATAAACCAAACAAGGGCCGCCGCTTCTTTTCAATGCTCGCGACCAACGGCGTATTCAGCGCTTCCACAAGCGGAGATGCCAGCCGGAAGCGCCGGATTACTTCGGTTGCGAAGTTACTCTGCAGAGATGTCGTGGAGGGCAGCGTAGCTTCCACGCCCCACTGGCGGCACAAGAGCAGATCCATTGCAGGGTGGTCTTTAGGAAAGCCTTTTGGGGGCCGAGTGAGCGGCACGCCGGTGAAAGACTCCATCGTGCGGCGTAGCTTGCGGTCGTTGAGCCGCCGCCGCACCTCCTCGTGGTGCACGGCCAGGTATCTCCGTATTGCCAGCAGCTGCTCGCGCTCCGGCATATATACCCCGGCAGCGATCAGCACCTCGTCAGGAGATATATGCATGTAGTAGCCGCCACCGGAGGTCTTTTCCAAACTTGCACGCGACCACCACGCGGAGATATGACTCTTGTACGGTCGCTTGTCAGAAGAAAAACGTATGTCGCGATAGATGCGCATCATGCATTTTCGCGGCGGCTTCACGTGCGCGGGAGCGAAGTTTTGCATGGCGTCGTTCACTGTTTCGATCAGCTCCAGCATTGGCTGCTTCAGCTCTCGCTCGAACTCCGGCTTGTGAGCCTCGAACCACTCCCGCCGGTTATTTCGCCGCAGGCTGCGCAAAAATTTGAGCCCGGCTTCGCGGAAGTACGGTTCCCCGGATCTCCTTTTGGTGTTGGTGGCGCGGGCTAGCTCCATGCGGCTTTCCTCACGGAGAGCCGCACACGCGACGGCGTCCAGTTTCGCAGGGCGGGCAATCCGGATTGGTCGGCGACGAGTGCAAATTGAGAAGTCATAGTTGAATCGTGAAATAGGTGTTGTAAGCGCTATGCGCGGCTATGTTGCCATCCAGAGCTGGTAACGTCGAAGGTACTCTAAATCTCCTTTTACGGTACAAAAGTAATGGACGTGTTACGCCGCGCTGGATCGTGTTTATATTGATCTGCAATAGACTTTGCTTGCCTCCCTCAAATCTGACAAGGCTGTCCGGCTGCTCACCTACATGAGACAACTTGCCTTTTTTTTCTTTTTTCTGGCTGCATCTACGCTGTGCGCGCGTGCGCGTGCACATGAGATGGAGTTCGACCAAGCTCGCCAGGTCGCCCTCATCGTTGCCCGCTTCGACAACATCACGGTGGATGATCGCACGATCGTGATGAACTCGATGGACACCAGGACGGATGCCGGTTTTATCCCCGGCTACTACAGCTTCTCCATCATTCGAGAGAGCGACTCGCCCTCGCGCCCGGATGAAACCATTCGCATGTATGTAGTTTCCAAGAAGACGGCCGACACCTGGGAACTGAACCTTTGTACTCACTACTCGTTTCCTGAATTGCAAAAGTTCCAGCAGGACCTCATGCATAAGATGGGTGTCAACGCGGCTAATGATCCTGACATGCCCAAAGCAATCGGTTGTGCCAATCAGGCACAAATCAAGCCGGCGTCAGAATAAGTTGCCTACAAAAGAAGATGCCCACACCTCCCTGGTATGGGCATCTTCTCCGCGGCATCACCGAAATGAGCCGCAAACATAGGGACCGCAGTGCTGTCGGGGGGAAATCTTCGCACAGCGTGATCCTACCGGCCTCACTGCATGTAGCATGCCAAAACCGAGCGTAGCGAATAGGTAGTCAATTCAGAGGTTTATCTCCGCAGGCCTGTGGAATACTCTGCAAGATTGGCTCAATCTACTCTCCACTGGGAAAAAACTACCCGTCTAAGTGAACCGTCCAGAGGGCATCTAACTGCGCATGCTGGCCAGAGCAGAGCGGAAAAGAGCCTCAAAACTTTCTGCTACAGTCTTGTCTTTTGCCACTGCAGCAGCAATCGCTTTTTGCGCCAGAGGCCGCTGGTAACCAAGATTGACAAGGGCGGAAAGAACGTCCTCCGTCGAAGGGCCGGTCTCGACCTGCTGGGGAGCAGCAGCCATATCCTCGAGCTTATCTTTCAGATCCACCACCAGGCGCTCTGCGAGGCGTTTGCCGATGCCTGGGATTTGGGAGAGAGTGGCATGGTCCTGACCGCGGATGGCACCTACCAATCGCTCTGTGCTCAGACCGCTCTGGATGGTGACCGCAAGCTTTGGCCCCACACCGCTCACGGTGATCAGGCGCTCGAAGACGCGCTTCTCTTCGCGGGTAAGAAAGCCGTACAGCGCCAGGGTATCTTCGCGCACATGGGTGTGAATAAAGAGAGCCACCTCGGTGCCCTCCTGCGGTAGCGCACTGAACGTGGGCACGCTGATCACGACATCGTAGCCCACTCCGCCCGCCTCGATAATTGCCTGTTGTGGTTGTTTCGCCAGGAGCCGCCCGCGCAGGTGCGCAATCATGCGCTGATTGTACAGAGAGAAGCGTTACGCATTTTCACTTCTGGTGTATGACGAGCGACCACTCCCGACGCGGCTTTCCGGCTGCTCTAAAACTTGTGGCGATAGGAGATTTGAAAATCGTAGCCGGGATTAGGAGGAAAGAGCGAGGCGACATGGCGCAGACGCTCGGCCAGCGCAGGCGCCGCCAGCAGCGGATACTCCCGCTCACGCAGATCGGTGTAATTAAAGTCGAGGGTGAGCGAGAGCATGTAGATCGCAAGAGCGTCAGAAAAGGCCGCCTCAAAGAAGCTGCTCTTCGCCTTCTCGTCGATCCGCCCTCTTTCCACCACACGTCCTGCGGCAGCCGGTTGATCCACACGTGAGAAGGTTCTCTCCGCCATCCGCGCGCCGGGACCTTCGTTGCGCCCCCGGTCCAGTGCCCGGCGCCGGCTTTCGTAGCTATCCTGGCTGGTTTCGCCGCGCACTTCGGCCAGGGCTTGCGACCACGCAAGATCGCAAAAACTCTGTGGCACTCCAGCGACTTCGACAAAGTGGTGGCCGACATTAATGAAGAATTCAAAGGCCAACGCAAACCTGTCCTGCATGAGACGGGTGGAGATGAAGATGCAATCGGACCCGTCAAATTGGACGTTGCGGTGACACATGGCGCGATCGCCCAAGTCAATGGTGTAGCCAGGCGCAACCATCGTCTCTTCTGTCTCACCAATCGTGAGGGGAACGAAGTAGTAGGCATGACGGGTAAGCGCCGCGGCTACTGCGTTCGGCACCGCCTGCACAATGGGCTCGAGCTCCTGGGCCGTAATATGCGTGTCGGCAAAGATCGCGTAGCACAAGTGGTTTTCAGACTGACGCACGGGGGTTTGCTGCGCCACAAGCGATGCCGGCAACAACTCCATTTGGGCGACTTCAGCCATAACCTAGTATTCTAGCTGAGTGGAAGGGGTGCACCGTCCCCATTCTGAGGCTAATCATGAATGCGCAGCAGCAAAACCCGCACCAGGGCGCCAATCGGCGGGCGGAGGGAAGGTTCTTCGGTATTCCCTTGGGAGATTTCGGGTTGTTTACCAGCATCCTAATGGCCTTGGCCGTGGGTTTCCTGAGCTTCTTTCTATTTACCTTCCTGGCCATCGTAGGCATCATGATCTACAACGGCATGGGCCACCGGGTTGATTACGCCGAGAGCTATAAGTACATCTCCTTTCCAGCCGGCTGTGTCGTTTTGGTGATCAGCCTCGTCTTTTTTGGCACGCTGTGGCTGCGCCGCAAGTTTTTGAGAGGCTAGGAAAGTTACTCTCATGGCTTTGATCAGCATTGCTCCCCAGTCGTTGAAACCTGATACGTCTAGCAATGCACCATCACCAGAGCAGGCGCGCGAATGGTGCAAGCGACTGGAAGCCGGCGACATTCTCTACTTTCAAAAAACGCCTATTCCGCTTCGGCCCGAAGACCTCTCTTTCCTGCTGGGCCAGCAACAGACGGGCAGCACGCTGCACAAGAACATCGCCTATAAGCCGAACCTGGACAGCGTGAGTGGCCTGGATGCCGGCACCACCGGCGCCGCGGAGCTGAAGCAACTGCAGGAGGTCATGCGCCAGTACTCACAGGACGTAACTCGCTTCCTCACCCGTTTTCTTTCGCCCTACCAGGGGCAATGGCAGCTGGACTACGCAAGCTTCCGGCCGCAGGAGGAAGAGGGCCGGGACTTGCCGCTGCGCCGCCGCAACGACCTGCTGCACACCGATGCTTTCCCTACTCGTCCGACGCGAGGAGCTCGCATTCTGCGCTTCTTCAACAATATTCACCCATCGCGCACGCGCGATTGGGTGGTCAGCGATCCATTTCCCGTGCTTGCGCCCCGGTATGCTCCGCAACAAATCGCGCTGCCGGCGATTGGCGGCTCAACCAGCCGGGCGCTGCGCTCGCTGGCCAATGCAGCAGGCCTTGGTTTTGCGGTTCCCAGTCTGAAGCGATCGCCCTATGACGACTTCATGATGCGTTTCCACAATTTCCTTAAAGAAAACGCCTCGTTCCAGGCGGAGTGCCACAAAGAGTATGTACAGTTTCCCTCCGGCTCCAGTTGGATGGTTTATACCGACATGGTTCCCCACGCCGTGCTCTCGGGCCAGTACGCCCTGGAGCAAACCTTTCTGGTGGAGCACCAGGCCATGGTTTCCCCGGAGTCATCGCCTCTCTCCGTGCTGGAGGCCATGACCCACTCTGCGCTGGTTTAGAGAGGGTTGAGCCGCCAAATCTCAAAATTTAGGACACCGGCGAAAGTCACCCAGGCAAGGTAGGGCAGCATCAGCCACGCAGCCAGCCTTGTAACCCGCATGAACAGAAGGGTCGCCGCTACGATGGCGAGCCACAGTACAACAATCTCCAATAATGCCCCAGCCAGAAAATGCTCGCGGAAGAATATCCAGCTCCAGGCGAAATTCAAGAAGAGCTGGAGCCAGAAAATGCGCAACGCCGCTGTTCTCAGTGCGGCTTTTTCCTTACTGCTGGCCGACGCTTTCCACACCAACCAGGCAGCGATCGCCATCAGCGCATAGAGCAGCGTCCAGACCGGAGCAAAGATACCGTTGGGCGGATTGAACGATGGCTTGTTCAACCCCGCATACCAATGAGGAATGGCCGCCACGGTAAAGGTGGAAGAGACCGCCGCCACCAAAAACGAGGCGGCCAGAAAGCCGGCCAGCGCGATCGCACTGCTCTTACTCATACCCTGCATGCTCCCTTGTTCTCCTCGCCCTCGACGAATGAGGGTACAGACACATATCCTTTAAGTTCTAGCTCTCCCAGGAAAATGACAGCGATCGCAGACTCGATAAAGGTTCATCTCCCCGACGGCTCAATCAAAGAATTCCCCGCCGGAACGACTCCCCACGACGTCGCCCAGAGTATCTCACCGCGACTGGCCGCCGCGGCGGTGGTGGCGCGCATTCGCCCCACAGCCTCTCAAAACCATCAGCCAGCCACTGGCGCCCCGTCTGAGAGCGGCGAAGCGACGCCTGAGGCCAGCATGTATAGCGCCGACGAAGCGAGCGACGAGCGTTTGGTGGACCTGAGCGCTCCGCTTACCGAGGACGTATCGCTGCAGCTGCTTACCGAGAAGGATGCTGAAGCTCTGAAAGTGGTGCGCCACTCCGCCGCGCACGTGATGGCGACCGCGGTGCTCGAGCTGTACCCCGAGACCAAGCTCGGCCATGGGCCGGCCACCGATGCGGGTTTCTTCTACGATTTCTACCGGCCCACGCCCTTTACTCCCGAAGACCTTAAGGCCATCGAAGCCAGGATGGCGGAAGTGGTCGCGCGCAACGAGCCGTTCGTGCGCGAGTGGGAGTCGCGCGACCAGAGCCTGGCGCGCTTCAAGGAAAGCAACGATTTCATGAAGGCTCACTTCGTCGAACGCTTCACCAAGCCCGGCGAGGAAATTTCCTTCTACCGCAATGGCGTCTTCGAAGATTTTTGCCGTGGGCCGCACGTCCCCTCGACTGGAAGAGTCAAATCCTTCAAGGTGACGAACCTTGCCGGCGCTTACTGGCTGGGGGACGAAGAGAATCCCCAACTGCAGCGAATTTACGGCACAGCATTCTTCTCCAGCAAGGAAATGGACCAGCACTTTGTCCGGCTGGAGGAGGCGCAACGCCGGGACCATCGCGTGCTGGGCAAGCAGTTGGATCTTTTTTCCATTCAGGAAGTGGCCGGCGCTGGACTGATCTTCTGGCATCCCAAAGGCGCGATGGTGCGCAAGATCATGGAAGACTGGATGCGTGACGAGTGTCTCAAGCGCGGCTACGCGCTGGTCTACACGCCCCACGTGGCGCGTGTGAACCTGTGGCAGATTAGCGGTCACGAAGGCTTTTATGCACAGAACATGTTTACGCCGATGGAGTTGGACGACGCCGATTATCGGATGAAGCCGATGAACTGCCCGTTCCACATTCTTATCTACAAGAACTCGCCCAAGAGCTACCGTGATTTGCCCGTACGCTACGCCGAATTGGGGAATGTCTACCGCTACGAGCGTTCCGGCACCATGCACGGATTGTTGCGCGTTCGCGGTTTTGTCCAGGATGACGCCCATATCTTTTGCACCCCGGCGCAAGTCGAAGACGAAATTGTGGCCTGCATTGATTTTGCGCAGCTGGTGCTCAATACTTTTGGTTTTACGGAGTTCAAGGTGGAGCTTTCTACCTGGGATCCGAAAGACCGCAAGAGTTATGCCGGCTCGGACGAAAACTGGAATTCGGCGGTTCACGCGCTCGAGAACGCTTTGCAACGGAAAGCGATCCCCTATCGAAAGGTTGCTGGCGAAGCTGCCTTTTATGGGCCCAAGATCGACATCAAGCTGGTCGATGTATTGGGGCGGCTCTGGCAGTTATCGACAGTGCAGTTCGACTTCAACCTGCCGGCGCGCTTTGAGTTGGAGTATGTGGGCGAAGACGGCGAGCGTCATCAACCCGTGATGGTGCATCGAGCTCTCTATGGCTCGGTAGAGCGTTTTTTCGGCGTGCTCATAGAGCACTATGCCGGCGCCTTTCCGCTGTGGCTTGCGCCGATGCAAGCCGGCATCGTGCCCATCAGCGAACGCCATCACGCTTACGCGAAAAAGATACAGGAAACATTACAGAACGCCGGCCTGCGCGTAGAGGTCGATCACCGCAATGAGAAGATGGGGGCCAAGATTCGCGATTTTACCCTGCAGAAGCTGCCTTACATCCTCGTCGTAGGCGACAAGGAAGCGGAGACGGGCGGGGTTAGCTTGCGCGTGCGCGGCCAGGGAGATCAGGGCGGAATGCCGCTGGAAGATTTTGTCATCCGGGCCCGTTC
The DNA here is from genome assembly GCA_963743365.1 of uncultured Acidobacteriaceae bacterium. Lineage (GTDB taxonomy): Bacteria > Acidobacteriota > Terriglobia > Terriglobales > Acidobacteriaceae > PALSA-350. The sequence continues at coordinate 8,802 of CAVUQE010000022.1, read as the reverse complement.
GTTGGTAGAGAGTAAATCAACTAGCTTGTAACAGCCGGAGGGGTGGCAAGCCGGCTTGGCGCAGCACATTACTAATAAAGCGCCAGTTGGACATTACCTACAACAGGCAAGTTCACCGGGCATACAATTGGGTTTCCAGGATCTCGCCAGCCTGCCGCGACAAGCTTGCGAGAACGTCAGAGAATACTATGGAAAGTACTCGCAGCTCCGATTCGCCAGTCCACTCCGCCGCTGACCTGGATGCTATTTATAGCGTCCGGTTTCAAAATCAGGAAGCCTACCGGAATAGGGTTTGGTCGGTGCTGGCCAGATATTTTTCGCGCTGGATCCCGTCCGACGCAGTGGTCCTAGACCTGGGATGCGGGTATTGCGAGTTCATTAACCAGGCGCAATGCGCAGCTAAATATGCCATGGATCTCAACCCCGAGGCGCGAAAACGAGCTTCGTCCAATGTACGCGTACTCGAGCAAGACTGCTCTTTGCCCTGGTCTGTTCCCGCGGCCAGCTTAACCACGGTTTTTACCAGCAATTTCCTGGAACACCTGCCTACAAAAGCACATGTAGAGGAAACGTTGCTGCACGCACACCGTGCCCTTCAACCAGGGGGCTGTTTCATTGCCATGGGACCGAATATCAAGTGCGTTCCAGGCGCGTACTGGGATTTTTATGATCACTACGTGGCCCTGACAGAACTCTCGATGAAGGAAATACTCACCAAGTGCGGCTTCCATGTGGAAGTGTGCACGGAAAGATTTCTGCCATATTCCATGTCTCAGGGGAAAACGTACCCCTTATGGATGCTACGCGCTTACCTCGCCCTGCCGGCCCTGTGGCCGCTCTTCGGACGGCAGTTCCTCCTGGTTGCGAGGAAAGGGTAGATTCAGAGGACTCTCGTGGAACGAAGTTCTTCTCGTGCCCCGCGACTCCTCGCCTTGGGCTGAAAAGCCATGAAATACCACTTCAAATAGTGCGGCAGCCACTGCCACAGCTTGAAGTTGGAAGTCCCCGCCGTGCGGTCGCGCCAAGTCGCGGGCGTTTCCGTGATCGTATAGCCGGCAAGGAAAGCCTTCACTGTGATCTCCAGGCTCAGCTCAAACCCGCCTTTGCTCTCGATGCGGATGGCGCTCAACATGCCGCGATCGTAGATCTTGAAGGCGTTGGTCGCGTCATGCGTCGGGATCCCGCGGAACCAGCACAAGGTCAGTCCAGAGAGCCGTGAGAGTAACTGCTTGAACCATGGGCCCCCGATGAGCCTGCCGCCCTTCATGTAACGGCTGCCGACAACAATGTGGCTGCCGATCCTATACAGGTCGAGCATCTTACGAACCTGCGCCAGGTCGTCGGACAGATCGGCCATAACGACCAAAACAGGACCGGCAGGCGCCGCATCGAATCCGGTTCGGATCGCACCGACGACTCCGCGCCCGTATGCGTTCTTGATCAACTGCAATCGAGTCTCACTCTCCTGAATAATCCGCCGGACTACCGGAACGGTGTCGTCTCCGTCGAAGTCATAGGCAACCAACGCGGAGAAGGGAAAGTCGAGGTGCTCCGTCATCTCTTGCCAGAGCGCAGAAAAATTGGCCCCCTCGTTGTAAACGGGAATGACTATGGTTAGCGGCCTTTCTAGCACCTCTGCTGCCGAATTTTGTGAGGAGACGAGTTGGTTCACATCTGCCCTATTTCCACTTGCTCTGCGATCCATGGAATAACCTCATCCAGGATATCTGAGAGCGGAGTCTTCGCCTCAAACCCGAGCAAGTCCCGCGCCTTGCTCACCGCCGGCGCCCGTTCCTGGACGTCGTACTCGTAAGCAGGATCGCTTACATAGCGGAACGGTTTGCTTGAGCCGTGGATCTTTTTCCAGATCAACTCAGCCAGTTCCAGGACGGTTGTTCGCACTGGAGTAGATAGGTTGAAATCCTGATTGAGCGCTGCCGGGTGCTCAATGCAAACCCGGATACCGCGCGCAAGATCGCCGCCATAGGTGTAATGGCGGACCTGCTCCCCGTCGCCCAGAATATGCAGGGGATCCTGACCCTTTACCAGCTTCTGGACCAGGTCGGGAACGACGTGGGACATGGCCAGGCGCACGTTGCCGCTCATGATGTCGTGGTCAGACAAGGCACGTTTTTCCCCGATGCCAACGCAATTGAAAGGCCGCACAATGGTGTAAGGAAGCTTGTACTGCTCGAAGGCTCCCTGCACGAAATACTCCACGGCCAGCTTTTGGAAGCCGTATGTCGAGCGCGGCGGCGGACTGCGCCGCTCCGCCCCCTCCGGTGTGGGGTATTCGCTCGTGCTCTCGAAAACCATGCTGGAGGAGAGCACAACGATCTTCTGCAGCTTGCGCTCCTTGTGCGCCCAGATGGCAGCATCAAATGAGGAAGCAATGATGCGCTCGTTTTCTGCCAGTAGGTCATAGGCAAATTCGTGAAAGTAGGAGATACCTCCAATCATGGCTGCGGCCGCGACGAAATGGTCGCAGTCGGAGAGAAGTTCCTTCATGAGGGCGACATCTTTCGCATCGCCTTCGACCAGCTTGTAACGGGGATGAGAATCGTAGGACTTCTGCAGCCGGCCATACTTGCTGAAGTTGTCAAGACCAACTACGTCGTACCCATGGTCCAGAAGTTCCTGGATCAGGTACCCACAGATAAAGCCGGAAGCGCCGGTTACCAGAACTTTCACGGTGCGGAAGATCCTCCTGTTACGAGTTGCTGTGGGGCCAAAATCCCCACACATCCACAACTACCTTCTTGCCGGACAGGTCAAGGTCCCGGTAGGCGGAGTGCGGGGCTCCGAGAATAATGACGTCAGCCCGATCCACAGCCTCTTCAAGAGGTACCAGCTTCTCGTCGACTACGTAGGGGTCTGTGCAAAGAACCTCTTTCGCTTCTACCATAAGCAACTTGCGAAGCTTGTAGGAGAGACTCTCGCGCTTGTCGTCGGACTCCGATTTGAAGGCCATGCCCAGCACTGCTACGACTTTATCGCGAAGCTTTTGCTGCTGACGCAATTGGCCGACGATGAAGTTGGGTAGACCTTCATTCACCAGCATGGCCGCATGCCCCAGGAAAAAATTGTTTCCCGAAAACGCCGAAAGCTGCAGGGTATCTTTCAAGAGGCAGGGTCCGGCCGCAAAACCGGCTTTGGCAAAGCTCTTCATGCGCGGGTAGCGATGGGTGACCGCGCTATAAATCCTCTGGTAATCCAGGCCGTATGACTCAGCCAACATGTAAAACTGGTTGGAGATAGCGAAGTTCATATAGCGCCAGCTATTGGAGAAGAGCTTCGCCAACTCGGCTTCAAGCGGGGACAGTTCGACTAAATCATCATTGATGATGGAGAACAATTCGCGTGCGCGGGCCAGCGAAACCGAATCAAACGCGGAAATGATTTGCGGGAGGGTCCGAATCTCTTCCATGGCTTTGCCCTCCGCGATCCTTTCCGGGCAAAACGATAAGAGTAACTTGCGCCCGGAGGCTTGCAGGCGCTCGAAAACCAGCTTCGTGACCCCGGGATAGACGGTGCTGCGCAAGACCAGAAGTGCATTTTCCGGCATGCGGGCAATCACCTCGTCGATGCTGCGATATAGATCGGTGACCGTTGGATTGAGGTGCTCATCCACCGGGGTACCGAGGACCGCGATGGCGGCATCCGAATCGCGCAGACAGGAAGGATCTGAGGTGGCAATCAATTTCCTGCCCACAACCCGTTCCAGCTGTTCCAGGGCGTTGGTCTCCATAAAGGGCATTTGCCCCCCATTGACCGTATCTATCTTGGCTTGGTCCCGATCGAGTAGTACGACATCCAGGCCGCAGTTGGCGAAGACAATTCCGAGCGGAAGCCCTACGTGGCCACAGCCGCCGATAATGACGATCTTTTTCGGTTTTGGCATGAACTCCTGATTTTTCACTTTTACTTTAGCGCTGGCGGCTTTTTTCAATGAAAACCCGCCACAGGACTGGTTACTTCGTCTCGAGCTGAAGCGAAAATGCTAATGGTCGAATTGTAAACCGCAGCGCCCTTCGCACCCCAGGCCGGTTCCTCTTCAAGCAACAAGTGGATCACATGTCAGCCGTTAGGAATTTTGCTCAGATCGCGTTCCTTCCGGACCAGAAGAACAAAGTTATCTATCGAGCCTACCGGCTTGAACTCATCGTGGATGTAGCGAACGAGTGGCAATCCGCTCATATCGCGACCATTACGATTCCAGAACGCTAAAATCTCCGGATTGTAAATGGCACACGCCTTTGGGTGTTTTGATAGCTCGAGTTCAATCTCCAATTGCTCTTGGTCGGTGAGGACTAACATCCACGCATCGGCGTTCAACCGTCCCGGCGGATTCATCCCAGCCCAGAAATTCAAGCTGGGAATGTTCGGCAGTCCAATCAGGATGTCGCAATAACTAATGCTGCTTCGCGTGAGCCACTGGTATTCTCTTGCCTGCCGATCGTTAAGATGGATTCTGCTTGCCCCGGCAAGATTCAGGGCTGCCAGCGAATTGTAGGATTCGCGCTGAGCGTAAGCAATGTACGCATAATCTAAAACCAAACAGAATAAGGCAACCGAGCCGGCTCCGCGAAGAAGACTGGGTTGCCGGCCTCCTAAGTCGTATTTAGCCGCGAACCACAACCAAAAGTCATCGATACAAACTACCCCAACGACGATCAGGAGTATACGAATAAAGAGGACCTGACTGCCCGCCACAGGGTAGGCGCACAAAGTCTCTATCACGGCGGTTGTACACAATAAGGTTCGCAAAAAACCCAGCCGCGAATCGCATTTTTCGGGGAGCGGATACAGCAGGAGCCAGCAGAAGGGGGTGGCAAACGCGAGCAGGTGACAGTCATTGGTTGAGAAAAGTGTTGCGATGGTACCAAGGCCGAACAGGAGCTTGATGGGAAAAAGGTAGTTTGAGCTCCAATTCCCCTTATTCTTCATCGAGAACGCAATCCACCCTGCGGCAGCTATTCCGATGAAAGGCCAGTATCGCCATTTCGCGCTCAAAGACACTGGAGAGTAAAAGAGCCCTCCCACGCTAACCTTTAAGTGAAGCAGGACCAGGCGGTCGAGCATGCTCTGGAGTGAACTCCCCTTCGCAATCGTAACCAGCACGATCGTAGCGAATGTGAGTACGAAAGAACTAACAACAACCCCAGAGTCCCTGGATGTAATCGAGATAGTTCTATTGCTGCAGAAAAGAATTTGGCTGAACGCTCCTATAGACGCGATCGATAGAACGCAATAGGTAAGTACCTGAGGATCGGCCAGCTCATGCCTCATCAGCGCAAACGGCAGAAATAGGCTCGCGGCTACAAAGGAAGCGCGGAAGATCTTCGACAACCAGTTCTCTCTTGCATGGAAGCTCAGCGACAGGCCGATCGCAAGAATCGCAAAAATACCTAGATTGACCTTGATCAACAGAAGCGCGGCAGGTAAAGCCCCTAACAGAATTGTTGCTGGAAAGTGGCGTTTCTCTCCGATCAATACACCGCTCGCGACAAAACACACCAGCAGCAAAATACAGAGTTCCTGGGGGTGCCCTGGTTCAAAAGCAAAAAACTGCAAGGAATACAAGGTGAGTAAGTGCGCGAGAGTCGCCAGGACCAGCGAATCAGTGATCCGCAAAATGATCCAGGCGCAAACTAACGCAGTGACTAACCAGGGTAAAAGCGCGCTGATGCGGACAACATCGTGTGTTACCGGCGTTCCTGTGCTGGATCGGAGCAGCCAGTTGTAGAAGAAATAGACAGGCCCGTAGCCACTCCAAAATTGATCATACAATTTCAAGCCGTCAAGATACTGTTTGACAGAGGCCATCATCGTGCCTTCATCGTCCCAGAAGCTGAAGCCGGAGAAGACACGGTAATAGGCCCAAATCCCACCCAGAAGAGTAAGAAGGCCAAACCAGAGGAGACGAAGAAAATGCGGATCACTTGTCAGCTTGAATAGGGGCGAGGGAGCAGTTGTCTTGAATTCTTCAATACCTTGCCGCTTATCCGGCTCGTCGCCTACCATAGTTCTTAGAAAGCTCAATATCAGGTACTCTCCATGGCGGTTGGCTGCGCATCGGGTTCCATCTCGGAAAGTGGTCGGCCAAATGTAATTTTGCGGTAGACCTCGGTGAAAGTATCGATCGTCGCCTCAATAAGGGCTGGAGCACCGGGGTCCTCCACAAGCAGTGCTATCCTGACTCTAATTCCGGGTCATTCCGCACAGCACAGCTTGCAATCCCAAACGCGTAGGCCACTCGAGCGAAGTCGCTTACAACAATATCGTCAATCGAATGCCCCATGCCGTCCACCTTGTCGGCATCGCAAGAATTGTATCGCACGCCGGATGGATCCGAACTCGCTGAACGAATTCATATCACCCCACGTCCTTGCGCGTCACGAGCATCACGTACACTGCCAGTAAGAAGTTCGATTCCCAAGAGACCTTCGGCCCAAGAGGAGCAGATGGAGCTGGACTTTATTCCGCGTACTTGTCCTCTCTGCGGCGGCGAGGACGCCCGAGTCCTGGTGGAATCGACGCTTGATGAGGACAAGCTGACAGCATCGGCGTTCGCCTCTCGCAAGCTACCCGAATACATGCATTCCAGGATGGTCGAATGCAATTTATGCGGGATGCTCTACGCCAACCCGGTGCTGCGGCAGGAGACCCTGGCGGACGCCTACAAAGATGCATCCTTCGACAGCGGGGCCGAGTCAAGATTAGCCGCCGTAACCTACCGCGCGCTGCTTGAACCCCATTTAGGCACGCTGCCGAGCAGGACGAGCGCCCTCGATATAGGGGCAGGAGATGGCGCGTTTGTAGAGGAGTTGTTGGCGCTGGGGTTCACCAACGTCGTCGGAGTAGAGCCATCAACAGCCCCCATTGAGGCCGCCAAGCCCGCGATTCGCGGCTATCTTAAATGCGGTATCTTCGCCGCGGAACAATTCAAGGCGGACAGCCTTGATCTCATCACCTGCTTTCAGGTGATAGAGCATGTCTGGGATCCAGTGAAAATAACCCGCGATGCGCTGGCCTTGTTGAGGCCGGGAGGTTTGTTCTTCATTGTCGCGCACGACCGGACAGCATTCTCCGCCCGCATCCTGGGAACAAAGTCCCCGATCTTCGACATCGAGCACCTGCAGCTCTTCGACAAGCCCACCGGCGCTGCGCTGCTAAGGAATGCAGGATTCGATTCGATCAAGGTGAGTTCGATACGAAACAAGTATCCGGTTGATTACTGGATTAAGTTGTTTCCCCTCCCGATGACCTTCAAATCTGCCATCAGGCGCCTGGCTGAGACCTAGGGATAGGGAGACTCTTGCTGTCTCTTCCGGCCGGTAACTTAGCCGTGGTAGGGCGAAAGCGCATTATCCCGGTGTGAGTGAATCACCTGCGCGAACGGCAAACACGGTATAGCCCAGGCAATCATCGCCTCCGGATCCCCGCAGGGTGAGATTCGCAACGAGAGCCAGTAATAAAAACAAAGGGAGAAAGACCAAGCCCACCAGTCGAAGGAGCAAACCCGCTACCCTGGATGCTGTTTGCAGGCATCAAGAGCAGCAGGGTAACGGTCATAGCCTTGTAACAGGCGACCGTAAGAGCATTTCCACGCGCGTAGACGCGCACGCTGTGAAAGCCCGTTGCCGTCAGCAAGTAACTCAGGCTTGAGGGTGTAAAGCGCCAATAGTCGTAAGGGATGAAATGCCACCGCGCCGCAAAGGGAATGGTTAACAGGAGCAATCCGCCAGGCGTTAGGCAGCGTGCAGCCTCGGATAGAAAACGGCGTGTCTCAAGTACGTGCTCCAGGGTCTCCGTGCACAACACCACGTTCACTGAAGAGTCGGCAACGGGCCAGACATCGCCGGAAAAGTAGGTTGTGTCAGGCATCTCATACCCGAAATGGGCCTTCGCCGCGTCGGTATCGATACCCAGGTAAACGGCGTGCGGGCTGACGAGCGAACGGAACGGTTGCGCTCCGCAGCCGACATCGAGTACGGTCCCTTGCAGCGACGGAAGCACTGCGCTTAGGTCGCGCCACGCGGAACCTGCCTGGATGTCGAAGAATCTGCGGACTGCAGCCAGACGCAGAGAGAGCCGGTTAGTTGCTGCGACAAAGAGCTGCGGGCGCCACGTCTCCGAGGTGGCTTCCACCATGTTGTTACGGTGCTTGAATGGCGCCAGTTTTTGCTCTGGGTACAATGCTGCGCGACTACGTTTCATCAACTCTCTTTCACCGCCAAGCGCACTTCTCCATCGCGAATAATACTGCGGCGAATGAAGTGGGGGCGCTGCTTGACCTCTTCAAAGATCTTGGCAATGTACTCGCCCGCCACGCTGACCGCCAGCACGTTCAGCGATCCAAAAAACACGATCAGAATGATTAAGGTTGCGAAACCCCTGGGAGCGAGCTGAGGAAAAAGCAACTTCGCCAGCAATTGTCCCAGGATCATCAGCAACGAAATGCCACAAAGGATAATTGCCGAGCTGCTCATGATGTCGAGGGGAACATAGCTGAACGAAAGGATTCCCTTCTTCGCCCAACCCAGATTCTTCAAAAGACTATTCGTCGTACGCCCAAACATACGTTCCGGCCGCACATAATCGATCCCCATTTGTCGAAAGCCGGCGTAGGCGCGAACCCCTCTAGGAAAAGATCGCGCTCAGGAAAACGAAGCGTCGCCTCCGCGACCCTCCTATCAATGAGCGAGAAATCGCCGGCATCGTGCGGAATCTTGATGTACGAGAAGGTGTCAAAAAGCCGATAGAATAGCTTGTAGCCAATTTGCATCGGCAGGGGAGCTT
>CAVUQE010000021.1:0-174756 GCA_963743365.1 uncultured Acidobacteriaceae bacterium | reverse complement strand
ACTGCATCCAATGGGAGGATCGAAGGACACTACGGAGGATTCATCAGCATGGCAAAGTATGCGTTGTATGTTTCATTAAAAGCCAAGCCCGGCAAGACAGCAGAGGTGGAAGCGTTCCTCAAGCAGGGTGCCGAGATGGCAAAGGCGGAGAAGGGCACATTGACGTGGTATGGCATCAAAGAAGACGATGGCGCTTATGCCGTATTCGACACCTTCGAGGACGAAGCAGGCCGCGATGCACACCTCAACGGTGACATTGCCAAGGCACTGATGGCCAAAGCAAAGGAGCTGTTCTCAAACGAGCTGCAGATTCACAAGATCCAGGTGATTGCCAGCAAGTAGGCTCCATCTTCAAGCGCACCGGCCCGTAGCTGCGTTCCAGCTACGGGCTTTTCGTTTGGTGAGTGCGACTACTTCGCAAACAGCTTAAAGCTTTCCAGATAGCCCTGCTCACGCCACTTGGCACAGGTGTAAACCCTGCCTTCGTCAATCAGTACATCCATTGAATGAAACCAGGCAATCTCGCTTCGAAGCTTGTCGTGATGAGACTGTATGAGTTCGTTCAGTTCGTTGACGGTGAGGCCTTCAGGATGCAGGCGCATCAAGCTCAAAACCGTCTCAATGGCACGGTCTTGCTCAGGAAATTTACGACTATACGACACGATTCCACCTCACGGACTTCCATGGTTCTACCTGGAAGGGGGGACCCTTGGGTGTGGAGCCTTTTCTCGGGAAAAATCATCGACTCAAGACAGACGCTCAGCAAAACAGGCACAATTGCAAACCGGAAAGGCAGACACAAACAACAAATGTATCAATCACAATTCCTTCGAAGCAGCATAGCACTAGAATCGGTACTTATCGCGGCAAAAATTTTGCGCCTCCAAGGCCGGGGGTTCCACAGCTGAACGCAAAAATGCGACCGTCCCAGTTTGGATTCCCCGGTTTTGCTCCTGGTTGTTACAAAATGGTTTGTGATCGCAAAAGCTGTTTCTTTCTATCTGCGCACGTCAGGAGCAGAGACACACTCGAACCTGGCATCGGGAGTGATATAAGTGATTGATTTTCTTGGTAGCGTCATCGGGGATCGAACCCGAACTCTCCGCCTTGAGAGGGCGGCGTGTTAACCAATTACACCATGACGCCACGATGGGTTGAGGCAGGGGGGCTGATCTGCACCGCAGTCAACAAACGTTAGTATAGCAAAGCATGGGCAAGGACCGGTGCCGGCCTACAAGCCCAATTTCCTTACCTCGTCGTTGTAGTACTTCCGGTAAAGGATGTCCCACTCCTGGCTTCCCTCGACAATGATCTTGCGTTGCGAGGCGATCTTTTGGCGCGCCGCCTGGTCGATCTTCATTTCCTCCGTCAAGACCTTCTCCAGCGCCTTGCGCGCCTCCTGACGGATGGTATTCCGGTCATCCAGGAACTCGCATTCGTCCGTCTCCGCAAGCGTGTCGGCTACCACGTGCGCCAGCTTGTTGAGCTTGTCCCTGGAGAGTCTCACAGCACCGCCTTGTATTTCTTCGCCAGCTCCTGCTTAACCTTCTTGAACATCTCGGCGTAGCTGGCGCCGGTGCGCCGCATGTCTTCCTGGTAGGCGTCCAGGATGACCCGTACTTCTTCGTTGATGCGGTCTTCGAGAGACAACTCTTCCAGGATGGCCGCATTCACCCGCTCAGTGACAACAGCAACTTTCCCTGCCCGGATCATCTTGGCTTCGATCAACTGGTTGACCGTTTGGCGCGCCAGATAATTCACGTACTCCCGCGAAAAAATCATTTGATCTGACTCGGACTATAGCATATTTGAGACGCTGAGCCGGGTCGTCCAGGCAGCCCCGACTGCACGAAATCCGGTGCGCTCCTCGCGGGCTACTCTTACGTCAGATTGTCCAAATTAGGCTTTTTCGTATCTGTCCATCACCGGCAACAAGCCGAGAGCCGACGGTCCCACTGAGGCTTACGGCAAATCCGGGGACATCTGCGACAATAGAGGCGCGAATATGCATCCCGACGATTTGATCTCTCTGAAAGACGACATGGTGGCTTTTATTGAGGGGCATGCAATGCGCCGCCTGCCTGGCTTTATCACCGAAGATCTGCCCACCGTCCTGTGGGAAGACGATGACAATCCCGATAGCTGGAAAGACTTCGTGGAGATGGCCAAGACCGCCTCTGCGCCATTCGTGACCATGAGCGAAGTCAAGCTGGAGAAGGATGACATCGCCATGCTGCTGGAGCAGATCCGCGACGACAATTTTCCCGATGAAGCAGCAGCCGAAGTCCACGAGGCGCAATACCTGGTCAACTACGTGGGCAAGATCGGGTATATCCAGCTGGGCTTTGCTCATCAAGGCATCGTTTTTGTACACGAGAATGCCACCCCGTGGTATGAGCGCTACCAGCAACTGTTGGAGTTTGTGGAAGACTTTGGAGACGTCGTGTTCGGTGAAGATGAGGAAGAAGAAGAAGGGTGAATGCTTCCTCTTCCCCTGCAGTAAACCCCCAGGCCATCCCGTCTGACCCGGCCATTCCCCGCACGGAATGGGTCCTGCCCCAGGCGAACTCGGCCGCCACGGCGCTGGCGAAGAGCGCCGGATTGCCTCTCATCGTGGCCGAACTGCTGGCGGAACGCGGCGTGCGCACCGCGGCCGAGGCCGACTTCTTCCTTAACCCCCGCATCGAACACCTGCTCGATCCTTATGCCATGCAGGGCATGGCTGCGGCCGTCACTCGGGTTCAGACGGCTATCGCCCAGCGGGAAAACATTCTCATTTACGGCGACTACGACGTGGATGGCACTACGGCCATCGTGCTGCTCAAGACGGCCATCGAGATGCTCGGCGGTCAGGTGGATTTCCACGTACCCCACCGGCTTCGCGAAGGCTACGGCATGCAGGCGGAGGTGCTCGCCGCGGCCGCTGGCCGAGGCATAAGCCTGATCATCAGCGTCGACACCGGCATACGCGATTTCACCGCCGCCGAAGCAGCCGCCCGTCTCGGACTCGACCTCATCGTGACCGATCACCATCTGCCACGGGATCTGCCCCACCTTCCCGCCTGTCCCGCCTGTCCCGGCCCGCCGTGGAGCCTGCCGTCTGCCCTCGCTATCCTCAACCCCAATCAGCCGGGCTGCGGCTACGCTTGCAAGCACCTCTGCGGCGCCGGGGTAGCCTTTAAGCTGGCCCAGGCGTTGCTGGAAGCATGGGATCTCGAGCGGACGCGGAACAAGATCCTGCCCTCCTTCCTCAAGATGCTCGCCATCGCCACGGTGGCCGATGCTGTTCCACTACTAGGAGAAAACCGAGTCATCGCCAGCGTCGGGCTGGAGCAGCTAAAACATCCGGCCAGCCCCGGCCTGCGCTCGCTGATGCAGGTAGCCAAACTCAACCCGAAACAGCGGACCCTTACCTCGACCGACCTGGCATTCCGCCTCGCGCCCCGCATCAACGCCGCCGGTCGCATGGATGTTGCCTCCGACGTGGTCGAGCTCTTTACCACTCGCGATGCTGCCAGGGCGGTTGAGTTGGCCGCTAAGCTCGACCGCCTGAACGGCGAACGTCAGCAGGCCGAAGCCGGCATGCTCGACCAAATAGAACGCCGGCTTCGGGAGGAACCGGAATTCCAGACGAGCCGCTGCATCGTGGTCGAAGGAGAAGGGTGGCATCGCGGCATCATCGGTATTCTTGCCTCGCGCGTCGTCGACCGTACGCGGCGCCCGGCGATGGTGATCGCACTCGAAGACGGTGAGGCCTACGGCTCCGGCCGCTCGGTTCCTGGCTTTCATCTGCTGCACGCCCTCGAAAGCTGCAAGCAGCTCTTCACCCGCTTCGGCGGCCACTCCCACGCCGTCGGCTTTTCTCTCCCTGCGGAGCGCGTACCGGAGCTCAAGAGACACCTCGAAACCTGGGCTGGGCTGCATGTGGAGGAGACGGCGCCCAGCCTGCGCTGCCATGCGGTCTTGCCCCTGGATCAAATTAGCCAAGCTCTCTTCACCTGGTTGCGCCGCCTGGAACCCGTGGGCATTGGCAACGAAGAGCCTGTCTTCGTCGCTTACAACGTGCGCCTGACAGCCCCGGTGCGGCCCATCAAGGAGCGCCACGTCTGCCTGCAGCTCGCCCAGGGTGCGCGCGGAGCCAGTTGGTCCGCGCTGGGATGGGATTGGGCGGCACGCGTCCAGGCGCTCGGCCTGGAGCAAGGCTCCGTAGTCCACATTGCCTACAAGTTGCGGGAAAACGTTCATCCGGAATACGGAGGGCTGGAACTCGAGATCGCAGACCTGCTCCGCGTGTAAACTCCGGGCATGCCACGAGGTTTCTTCATCACCTTCGAAGGCCTGGATGGGTCGGGCAAGAGCACTCAACTGCGCCGCCTGAAAGAGTGGCTGCAAGGCAATGGACTGGCCGTCACGGCGACTCGTCAGCCTGGGGGCACGCGCGTAGGCGATCGCATCCGTGCCCTGCTGCTTGATTCGCGTACCGACAGCCTTTCCTCCTTCGCGGAGCTGGGGCTGATGTTCTCCGACCGCGCGCAATCCATCGCCGAAGTCATCGAGCCTGCACTGCAAGCGGGGCGCATCGTGCTTTGTGACCGGTTCACCGACTCCAGCGAAGCCTACCAGGGCGGGGGCCGGCAGTTGGGCAGCCAGATCGTGCGCGACCTGCACGCGAGCTTGTGCCGCGGCCTCCAGCCCGACCTGACGGTGCTGCTGCTGCCGGATTTTGATCGCTCGCTGGCGCGCGCCCGGCAGCGCAATCAGCGTGCGGTCGCGGCCACAGGAAGCGACGAAAACCGCTTTGAGAAAGAAAGCTCCGAGTTCTACCGCCGCGTCTTCGACAAATACCAGGAGATTGCGGCCCGCGAGCCTTTGCGTGTGGTCGCAATTGACAGCGACGGATCCATTGATGAAGTTCACCAGCGCGTCGTACAAGTGGTAAGGGGACGTTTGCCGGCAACAGTCCTATTGCGCTGAGCGTCAGCGATTCTATGGGTACAGCCTATTCAGCAACATCGCGGCAGTGGACTGTGCTCGAGCGCGATGGCTATCGCTTTCCCCCTGGCTTGCAGATGAATCTGCCGTTTTATCTGCTGCGCCGCTTCTTCAAGCCCGGCAATCCGATCGCGCTCTTCGAGCACCTGACAAAAACCTATGGGCGGATGGCTCATTACCGTCTGGGCCTCTCCCACATTGTCTTTATCAATGAGCCCGCATTTATCCACGAGATCCTCATCAACCAGCCGCAGCACTTCATCAAGGAGCGGACCCAGCGGCGCATGAAAATTTTGCTGGGCGAGGGGCTTATCACCAGTGATGGCGAGGTACATCGTCGTCAACGGCGCATCGCCGCTCCTGCCTTCCATCGCCAGCGCATTCAAGCCTACGGAGCCATCATGGTGGATCGCGCGGCGCACATGCGAACCCAATGGCAACCGGGCCAGTCCATCGACATTGCATCGCAGATGATGCAACTGGCGCTGCAGGTTGTCGCCCGAACACTCTTCAACACCGACGTTACCGGCGATGTGCTGCAGATCAACGATGAGGTAAACGTGATCATGCAACTCTACAATTTCCTCATCGCGCTGCCCCGCGCCGAAGCATATTTGCACTGGCCCGTTCCGGGGCTCGTCCGTTTCCGCCGCGCCCGCAGCCGTCTGGACAAGGTCGTGCAGCGCATGATTACGGACCATCGCGCCGATGGCGTGGACCGGGGCGACTTGCTCTCCATGTTGCTGGCTTCGCGCGATGAGGAATCCGACCACTCCGGCATGACCGACGAGCAACTCCGCGATGAGGTGCTCACCATTTTTCTTGCCGGCTACGAGACGGTGGCCAATGCGCTCACCTGGACCTGGTACCTGCTGGCGCAAAATCCTCAGGCGGCGGCTCGCCTGCATGCCGAGATCGACGCCGTGCTGGGTGGGCGCCTCCCCACGCTCGAAGATCTGCCGCGGCTGCGCTATACAGAGATGGTGTTTGCCGAGTCCATGCGTTTGTACCCACCGGCATGGGCCATGGGCCGGCAGTCTACCGCCGATGTGGAATTGGGACCATACCGCTTTCCAGCGGGGACTTATTTTTTCTTCAGCCAGTACATCATTCAGCGGAGTGCGGAATATTTTCCCGACCCGCTACGCTTCGACCCCGAACGCTTTCTCCCGGAGCAAAAGGCCAAACGCCCGCGCTTTGCCTATTTCCCTTTTGGCGCCGGTAGCCGGCAGTGTATCGGCGAGGCGTTTGCCTGGATGGAGGGTGTTCTGATGGTGGCCACCATCGCACAGAAATGGCGACTGCAGTTTGTTCCCGGGCAGACGGTTGATGTGC
The DNA here is from genome assembly GCA_963743365.1 of uncultured Acidobacteriaceae bacterium. Taxonomy (GTDB): domain Bacteria; phylum Acidobacteriota; class Terriglobia; order Terriglobales; family Acidobacteriaceae; genus PALSA-350. The sequence goes on along the minus strand of CAVUQE010000021.1, from coordinate 168,429 downwards.
AACCCAAGATCACGCTGCGTCCCAAGTACCCCATGATGTTTGTTCCCGAGTTGCGGTAGCTCTTTCCATCCCCTATAACCGCGGCTAAGGTGAGCGCTGCTCTCCCCTTTGTCCTCCCGGAGTGAAGCCGAGGGACCTGCCGTGCGCCCCCGGTCTCCTTTTGCTAGTCTGATGATGTGGGCTTTGATCAATTTGCGGGGAATGTGGCCACGGTCCGCCATTTGCGTGAGGCGATCGCGGCGGAACGCATGCCGCCCGCGCTCATCCTTGCCGGCCCGCGCGGCGCCGGCAAATATACCCTCGCCATCATGCTGGCGCAGACCATGGCCTGCCTGCAGCACCCGGTCAGCGACGGCCTGCCCGATTTTTGCGGAGTTTGCAGCAACTGCACCCGTATCGCGCTCTCGCTGCCACTCACTGACCGCGTTAACGAGGCTATCGCCGCCCGGGAGGAATTGCGTGAGGTCGACAAGAAAGAAACCCGCATCCTCATCCAAACTCATCCTGACGTCGTAGTCGTACCTCCCGACCCTCCCCAGCTACTGATCAAGATGGGCCAGGTCCGCAGCGTCCTCCAGCGCATCTATCGCCTCCCCGCCGATGCACCGCGCGCCGTATATATCTTCACCAGCACAGCCTTCATGAAGGAGGCGGCGAATTCCCTGCTCAAAATTCTCGAGGAACCGCCAGCTTACGCTCACATAATTCTGCTGGCGGAAAATCCCGGCGAACTTCTGCCCACCATTCGCTCCCGCTCCAGCATCTTTCGCCTCGGCGCCTTGCCCCCGGAGCAGATCGAAGCAGTGCTGGCCGAGCAGCGCAAAGATTGGAAGCCCAAGCAACGCGCACTGGTCGCCCGCCTGGCGGAAGGCGCCGTCGGTCAAGCCCTTGGCTTCGATTTGGAAGGCTATCTGGCGAGCCGCCAGGACGCTTTAGTAATGCTGTACAACGCAATCGGGAATGGCGCAGGTGAGACGGACTACGGATCTCTCTTTCGAGTCACAGAAACCTACCGCGCAGGCGCCGAAGGCCAGCAAAAGACCAGCGCCCTTCTACACTCGTTTGCCAGCCTGCTGGAAGACCTCTTGCTCCTGCATGCGGGGACCGGCCATTTGATCCGCAACATCGACCTGATGGCGGAGCTGACACGAATGTCGCAAAGCATCACTGTGGCCTGGATTGAGACGGCTGTGCGCGGCCTGGATCAAGTGGAACAAGGCATGCGGAGAAATTTGCTACGATCTTTGTCACTCGATGCCTTCGCCGTCGGCCTATCGGCTCCATGATCTTGCAGTGCGCCATTTTCCGCCGATTTTTGACATTTAAACCCTATAACCGACATTCTGCATCCTACCTACTAGATTCACATTTAGATCATGCCTGATACTTCTGCCATTCCGGTTCGCCGCGTATACGATGCGCGCCCAGCCAAGGTGAAGACGAACGCCGACGGACACAATTCGTCCGCATTGGCCTCTGTCAGCCCAGCGGGACCGCGCAAGCTCATTCGTCCACCCCTCTCGGCGCAGGCGAAGACAAGCCGCTATCCTGCGCTCCTTTCGAGCATTGCTCCTGTACATCCGGCCCACCCTCGATGGGACTCTGCCGCGGAAAGTTCTCACGCCGAAGCGTTCTACTTTCAAAAGCAGATCCAGAGCCAGACTTTGATGACATTTGTGCTCGAAGATGGGGAGGAGATCGAAGGCACGATCGAGTGGTACGACCGCAATGCGATCAAGGTGCGGCGGGGTAAAGTCCGTACGCTTATTTACAAGGCCGGCATCAAATATTTATATAAGGCCGAGGATAATAGCCGGGGTGCAGGAATCAACGGGCAGCCTTGAGCAGGCGGTCGCGAATCGCAACGCCCAAGCCCTCATCTTCCGGCAATGGGCAAACAATCACCGTGGCCCCCGCTGTATCCAATTCTCGCAATCCAGCAAAGAGACGGCGGGCGAGCTGCTCCTGATCCTCCAGATCTCCCCAACGATAAATCAGGTATGGGTGCCCAATGTTTAGATCGTTGGGCAACATGATGCCGACCACTTCGCCTGCTGCTCGCAGCTGTTCAGCAACGCTCAACAGTGTGGCGGAGGGCCGCTCCAGCAGGACCAGCCGCGCGCGCGGCGAGTAGTGCTTAAGACCTAGACCTGGCGAGGGCAGCGCTTGAGAACTCGCCTCCTGAAATTCCCGATAGGCCACCAGCGACGGACACAGTGCCTGCACCTGCGCGAAGGTCACCATGCCGGGACGATAGAGAATGGGCGGGTCCTCGCAGACATCGACTACCGTCGATTCAAGGCCCAGCGCCGTCTCCCCCGAGTCGATGACCGCGTCAATGCGCCCATCCAAATCCTGCAGGACAAATTCCGCGCGTGTGGGGCTGGTTCGACCGAAGGAATTTGCGCTGGGCGCCGCCACCGGCACTTGAGCGAGCTCGATCAATCTGCGGGCCACCGGGTGACGTGGCATTCTCACTCCGACACGAGGCCGCCCTGCGGTCACGATCGCGGGCACGCGAAGGCCTTTCGGCAACAGCAAGGTTAGAGGACCGGGCCAGTAGGCTTCCATTAACAATCGGCCGCTTCGCGGAATCTCACCCGCCACCGTGCTTAGCTGCTCTCCGCTGGCTACGTGGACAATTAACGGATCCCACGACGGCCTCTCCTTAGCCTCGAAGATAGCCTGTACGGCTCTCTCGTCGAGTGCATTCGCGCCTAATCCATAAACGGTTTCGGTCGGGAATGCCACTGTGGCGCCGCTGCGCAACAGTTCGGCGCCGTGCAATAAAGACGCCATTGATGCCGGGGAGTCGATGGCATTGGCATCGACGGCCAGCCGCAGTGTTTTTTTTCCGATCACCTGTGCCATTTTCCCATGACAACCCGCCGGTAGAGCACTTCCACTTCCACCCGGTCGAGGCGAGCGTAGCGAAGTGCGGCTTTTCTCGAGGAAAAGCTGCATCAAGATTGGTCGCTCTCTATACACAGGAAGTGAAAGTGCTTTAGACTCCGGCCTATGCAGGCCATGGAAACGGAAGTAAAGATACGGGTGCCGGACCGCGAAGCTTTCGAGCGCAAACTGCCTGCGCTTGGTTTCACGCGGGTCACCGCGCGTACGCTGGAGCGCAACACCCTTTATGACACGCCCGATCGCCGCCTGCGCAACTCGCGGCAGATCCTGCGCATTCGCCAATATGGCAGCAAATGGGTGGTCACCCACAAAAGCGTTCCCAGCGGCCAAACGGAAGAGGGACCGCATAAGAATCGCGTGGAAACTGAGACCGTGGTCGAGGATGGACCGGTGCTAGGGAAGGTCTTCGAGGCCCTTGGCTTCAGTCCCGTATTCGTCTACGAAAAATGGCGCACCGAATGGGCCGATCAGCAGGGCCATTGTGTTCTCGATGAAACGCCCTTGGGACTCTATGCCGAGTTGGAAGGCCCGGGCGACTGGATCGATGCGACGGCGGAAAAGCTTGGCATCGGCAATAGCGAGTTCATTACGCTCAGTTACGGTCGCATTTTCGAGAGCTGGCGAGACGAGACGGGATCTGAGGCGCAGAACTTCACCTTTGAAGAGATCCCGGAGAAGTTTCGCTCGTAGAAATTTGTAACCAGAACTACGCAAACCGCAGGTTTTCTGTCTAGGCATCCATGCCGTGGCACTTCTTGTATTTCTTGCCTGAGCCGCAAGGACAAAGATCGTTCCGCCCCACCTTCTCTCCAGCTCGGCGCTGTTGCGCGGGCGCATCGGAGCTTCCATTGGCGCCAGCCATCCGGGCTTGTTCGAGCTCGCGTTTCTTCTTGCGTTGAAACTCCTGCTCCAGCGCGTCAATCGTCGTCGACGGCGCCCGCACCGGCACTGGGACGGGTGCAGAGGGCGGCCGCGGCGGCGTTTGGGCCGGAATGGCTCGAGCACCATTGCCTTCTACGGTGACCGGCGTGCCAACCGGAGAAGAGACGGGAGGAACAAATTCGCTGGAAATCTCCGGCGCCCGCCTTGGCGGTAGTTGGGTGATCGGCTGCCCATCGGGTCCGACGATCTGCATCAGGAAAAGGAAGCGAACCGTGTCCTCTTGAAAGCGTCCCATCATGGCTTCAAACATGTCGAAGGATTCTTTCTTGTAGGCGACCAGCGGATCCTGCTGTCCGTATCCCCGCAGACCAATGCCTTCTTTGAGGTGGTCCATGCTCAGCAGGTGGTCTTTCCACAAGCCGTCGAGTACGCTGAGCATGACCATGCGCTCGTGATAGCGCATAGTGGCGCTGCCCAGGATGGCTTCCTTCATCTCATACTTTTCTTTCAAACGCTCGAACAGCGCTTCGCCCAACTCATGACGGTTCAAGCTATTTAGATCGATGCCTTCCTTCTCCAGATCGATGCCGAACTGAGAAGCGAGCTGGCCCTTGAGCCCGTTGACGTCCCACTGGTCGGGATGCATCGCTTCCGGAGCGTGCTGTTCCATTGCCGCGCTCAGCAGATTGGCAACATAGTCCTCGAGGATCAGCTCCTTTTGATCGAGCCCTTCGAGCAGCTGCTGGCGCGTTCCATACACCGCAGTGCGCTGCTTGTTCATCACGTCGTCGTATTCCAGCAGATGCTTGCGGGCTTCGAAGTTCTGCCCTTCCACCGCTTTCTGCGCCGCCTCGATGCGGCTGCTGATCATGCGCGACTCAATGGGCACACCCTCTTCCATGCCCAGGCGCTGCAGCAGGGTCGATACCCACTCCTTGGCGAAGATGCGCATCAGGTCATCTTCGAGCGAGAGGTAGAAGCGCGAGGCGCCAGGATCTCCCTGGCGGCCAGCGCGTCCGCGCAGCTGGTTGTCGATACGCCGAGACTCGTGCCGTTCCGTGCCCACGATGTGCAGTCCGCCGGCGGCAATTACCTCATCGTGCTCACGCTCAGCCGCTGCGGCGTATTGCGCATAGGCCTTATCCCAGATCTCCTGACTGGTCTCGAATTCCTGCCCCTGGTAGTAGAAGCGCATCATGCCCGGGCCAGCCATAGGATTGATAGCTCCCTGGGCCGCGTTGACCGCTTGCGCCATGCCCTTCTTCAACAGCTCCTGCTTGGCGGCGAACTCCGCGTTCCCCCCGAGCACGATATCGGTACCGCGACCTGCCATATTGGTGGCAATGGTGACCATGCCAAGCCGTCCGGCCTGGGCCACGATCTCCGCTTCGCGCTCATGAAACTTGGCGTTGAGCACTACATGCTTCACGCCCTTACGCTGCAGTATCGATGAAAGCAGCTCCGACTTCTCGATCGAAGTGGTGCCCACCAACACCGGCTGCTTCTCCTCGTGGAGCCGCGAAATCTCATCGGCCACGGCGAAATACTTTTCCTTGGCGGTGCGGAAGACCACGTCCGGGTTTTCCAGACGGCGCATCGGCTTGTTGGTGGGAATGACCACGATCTCGAGTTTGTAGATATTCTCGAATTCCGTGGCTTCCGTTTCCGCCGTGCCGGTCATGCCGGAGAGCTTCTTGTACAGGCGAAAGTAGTTCTGGAAGGTAATGGTGGCCAGCGTCTGGTCTTCGCGGCGAATGTTCACCTGCTCCTTGGCCTCAATTGCCTGGTGGAGTCCATCGCTCCAGCGGCGGCCAGGCATCAGGCGGCCGGTAAACTCGTCGACAATGATGACTTCGCCGTCCTTCACCACGTAGGCCACATCGCGCCGGTACAGCGAGTGTGCCTTGATGGCAACTTCGACGTGATGCTTTAAATCCCAGTTCTCCGGGTCGGCGATATTGCCGATGCCCAGCAACTGCTCGATCTTCTCCCAACCCTCATCGGTCACGCTGATGGTCTTGTGCTTTTCATCGACCACGAAATCGCCGGTGAGGATCTTTTCTTCGCCCCGCTCGATCTCTTCCCCTTGTTCGAGCGATGGCAGGATGCGGTTCACGCGGGCATACTTGTCCGTGGTCTGATCCGTGGGGCCGCTGATGATCAAAGGAGTGCGGGCTTCATCGATAAGGATCGAGTCGACCTCATCGACGATCGCGAAGTAGTGACCACGCTGCACGCAATCCGTGTGGTCAAACTTCATGTTGTCGCGCAGGTAGTCAAAACCGAATTCGTTGTTGGTGCCGTAGGTGATGTCGGAGCCGTACGCGGCGCGGCGCTGCGAATCATCCAGGTCGTGCACAATCACGCCGACAGTCAGGCCCAGGAACTCGTAGATCTTGCCCATCCACTCAGCGTCGCGTTTGGCCAGGTAGTCATTGACCGTCACCACGTGCACGCCATGGCCTGCCAGCGCGTTCAGGTAGCATGGCAGGGTCGCCACCAGCGTCTTGCCTTCACCGGTCTTCATTTCGGCGATCTTGCCCTGGTGCAGCACCATTCCGCCGATCAACTGCACGTCAAAGTGACGCATCTGCAGGACTCGCCTGCCAGCCTCACGTACCACCGCGAAGGCTTCGGGCAGGATCTCGTTCAGCACTACTTTTTCTTCTGCTACGCGCTCTTCGGCGTCGTCGATGCCATCCAGACGCGCAGCGATGCGGGCGCGGAACTCCAGCGTCTTGGCGCGCAGCTCGTCGTCCGACAGAGCCTGCATGGCAGGCTCGAGAGACCCGGTCTGTTCGACCATGGGCATCATCCGCTTGATCACGCGTTCGTTACTGGTTCCGAAAATCTTGGTTAAAGTGCTTGCGATCAATGGATAATTCCTTTACTGCCCCCAGGGCCACGGTTACTACTCTAGTTTAGTTCACCCCGGGTATTTGGTGCAGAATACCCTGCTGGCGGAAGGCCAGATTGACCCCCATGTCTAAACGATTTTTCCTGATGTTATTGATTTTGCTGCAAGCCGGGGCATCTCTCGGCCAGAGGAAGATGACCATGCCCGATACCGGAGATCCGGTGCCGCCGGAGCAGCTGCCCGCGCCGCAACACATTGAGGGCGTTGGCAATGTGCGCTTTCCAATTACTGCTAATCCTCAGGCTCAGATGTGGTTTGAGCAGGGCTACAACCTGCTTTACGATTTTTGGGATTACGAGGCCGACCGGGCATTTGAACAATCCATCCGCTCCGATGCGAATTGCGCCATGTGCTACTGGGGCCTTTACCAGGCGGAGAGCTTCAACCATAGCCTGACAAAGACTTATGCGCAGGCGTCACTGGCCAAAGCGGTTGCGCTGGAAGGGCCTGTGACGGCGCGCGAGAAGCTCTATATTCAGGCCGCTGAGGCCCATGAAGCGGCTGTTAAGGAAACTGGTTCCGAGGACAAAGCAAAATTCGACCACGAGATCGAAATTCTGCGCACCCTGGTGAAAGAAAACCCCAGCGATACCAATGCCCGCATCGCTCTCTCCGAGGCCGTCGACGATGGCTATGACGACAAGGGAGAAGCGCGCAAAGGCAAGAAGGAAGAACTCGCGCTCCTGCAAGGTGTGCTCAAGGAAGAGCCTGAGAATTCCGCCGCGAACCATCTCTGGATCCACGCAGTCGAAGCCAGCTCGCATCCGGAACAGGCTTTGCACAGCGCGGAGATCCTGGCCTCGCTTGCACCAGCGTCGGGGCACATGGTGCACATGCCGGGACACATTTTTTACCGCACTGGAGACTACGCCCGGGCCCAGGCTGCGTTTGACGCTTCTGCGCTGGCCGACGAAAGCTACATGCGCCAACAGCACATCGCGCCCGACAATGACTGGAACTATATCCACAACCTGATGTATTCCGTCGCCAACCTGCTGGAGGCCGGACAGCTGCAGGAGGCGGCGCTGGTTTCGGCCAAGTTGGGAAAAGCACGCGGCCATATGGAAGACACCCTCTACCCCTGGTCGCCCCGCGATGCCATTGCCCGCCTCAACCCCGCCCTGCCGGTCGCTTTGCGTACCGCGGACTGGGCGCAGGTGGTGGAACTGGTCAATGCCACGAATCTCTCCCAGGAAATGCCGCACATGGAATTCCTCGCCGGCGGCCTTTCGCAATTTGCCCTGGGAATGCAGTCTGTGGAGGCGCATGAACCGGATGTGGCCGAACGCCACGCGGTATTGCTCGATTCGAGCTTATGGCGCATGTCGGAGCAGATCAAAGACCAGGAAGCGAAGGAGAAGAAGGCCGCTGCGCCCACGGGAAATCAAAGCATGTCGCCTGATCCCCTGCCCCGGCCTCTACTCAAGATGCTCTCCATCATGTCGCTCGAGCTGCGTGCTTCCATGATGGCAACGCAAAACGACGTTCCCCAAGCGGAAAAGCTCTTCGCCGCAGCGCTTCAGGAAGAGAAAGAACTCGGCTACCGCGAGCCTCCCTTCTACATCCGTCCGGTGGCGGAAAGTGAAGCCGCTGCCATGATGACAGCCGGCAAGTGGCCGGAAGCCGAAGGCGCATTTCAAAAGGCGCTGGTGGAGCGTCCCAACTCTGGTTTCGCGCTTTATGGGATTGCCCAGGTGAAGGAGAAAACGCGAGATGCCGGCGCAACTTCCGCGGCTTACAAGCAATTCCTCAGCGCGTGGAAAGCAGCCGACCCCGGACTGCCCGAGATGCAACATGCGCAGCAGTGGATGAGCCAACACGCTATGGCCGGCAATTCAGGCTCATACTGAGTTGTTCCTCGTGCCCAAAAGGAAAACCGCGGATGACGTGCGCCACGCGCCAACTGTTGCGGAGCCAACAGGTAAGATGATGGGGCACCTTTTCAGGAGGGGAATTTGGACGAGAATCTAGTGCCGGCAGAGGCTTTCCCGTTGACAACTCCACAGCCGCCTAAGCGCGACATGCACTGGGTATTTGTGGGCGCCGAGGGTCTCCGCGCGGGATGGGGCGTGCTGCTCTTCGTCCTGCTTTTTATCGGATTTAGCTTTCTCTCTATCCAGGTGTTAAAGCATTTACTTCCCCCCCGTCACCATTCAGCTGTGTTTCCCTTGCGATTGGCGTTCATTTCGGAAACCGCCCAACTGGTGCCCCTACTGTTAGCAACGGCGATCATGGCTTTGATCGAGCGCCGGCCTCTCCTGGCATACGGATATCAAGGCAAAGAAAGGGCGGTGCGCTTCATCTCCGGCTTAGTTTGGGGATTCGTTGCCCTCTCCGCGTTGGTGCTTGCCTTGTGGACGGCAGGGCTGCTTGCTTTTGACGGAGTGCAGTTGCACGGCGCCGCCGTCTGGAAATACGCCCTCGGATGGGCTGTTCTGTTCCTGGTAGTCGCCATCTTCGAAGAATCCACCCTGCGGGGTTATCTGCAATTCACACTGACCCGGGGCATTGGATTCTGGTGGGGTGCGCTACTGCTTTCGTTCCTGTTTGGGTTTTCCCACGGCACCAACCCAGGAGAGACGCCAGTGGGGCTATTCGGGGCGGCAGCCGTCGGCTTGGTCTTCTGCCTCAGCCTTTGGTATACGGGATCGCTTTGGTGGGCTCTTGGCTGCCACGCCAGCTGGGACTGGGCAGAGTCCTATTTCTACGGGACCTCCGACAGCGGCCTGAAGGCACAAGGCCACCTGTTCGGTGAACACCCAACGGGCCAACTCTTGTGGAGCGGCGGAACGACTGGCCCCGAAGGTAGTCTGCTCGTTCTAGTGTTGCTTGCCATTATGGCGTTGGCCATGTGGCTTTGGTGGGGCCGCCGAGTCGAGTCCCCTTTCCGCGGCAACGGATGGAGACCAGCCTGGAGCCGAAAGCAGCCCGCAGAAGTTGCAAATGAGTCCCTCAGCGGCTAAACAGCTTGCGGAAAAAACGTCGACTCTTGAAGGGTATGGGCTTCAGTTCGTGTTCTTGAAGGGTACGGGCTTCAGCCCGTACGTAAGTAAGTGGTAAATAGGTTCGGCTTTAGCCGCTGAGGGGGCTTCTTTGATCGCCCTCCCGGCTCTTTCCGCAGCCTGTAGAGCCGATCCTATTGTGAAGGGTACGGCCTAAAGGCCGTACCCTTCACAAACCTGCCGCTTCTGTAACTACAGATGAGCTGGATCGGCCGTTTCCGTCTCCAATCCCAATTCCGCGAAGGCCTCCTGGGCCCGCGCCTGGTCGAATTTTCCTTCGCGCGCCAAGCGGGAGAGCGTGGCCGCTACCACAGACTCCGCGTTTACCTCGAAGTGTCGGCGCAGGTATTCGCGGTTGTCGCTGCGGCCAAAGCCATCCGTGCCCAGCGACACCAGCCGGGTCGAAAGCCAGGGCGAAAGCTGATCGGGCACCACCTTCATGTAATCGCTGGCCGCAATGATGGGGCCTTCGGTCCCCTGCAGGGTTTGAAGAATGTAAGGAACCTTTTCCGGCTGCGTTGGATGCAGGCGATTCCAGCGTTCCACGCCCAGCGCTTCACGCCGTAGCTCGTTGTAGCTGGTCACACTCCAAACGTCGGTCTGCACGCCGTACTTCTCAGCCAGTATTCCTTGCGCCTTGACGACCTCATTCAGAATGGGGCCGCTGCCAAAGAGCTGTGCCGTGGCCTTGCCTCCGGGAGCGGCCTGGAAGCGATAAATCCCGCGCACGATGCCGTCGCGAACCCCCTCGGGCATCGCCGGCATGGCGTAATCCTCGTTGTACATGGTGATGTAGTAGAAGATGGGCTCGCCTTCCTGGTACATGCGGCGGATGCCATCCTGGACGATCACGGCCAGCTCATATACATAGGCCGGATCGTAGCTGAGACAGGTGGGAACCGTGCTGGCCAAAACATGGCTATGCCCGTCCTGATGCTGCAGCCCTTCTCCCAACATAGTCGTGCGACCGGCAGTGCCTCCCATCAGGAAGCCCTTGCCGCGTGAATCCGCGAACGCCCAGATCATGTCCCCGACACGCTGAAAGCCAAACATCGAGTAATACATGTAGAACGGAATCGTCGGCACGTGGTAGTTGGAGTAGGCGGTGCCGGCGGCAGTGAAGGAAGCCATGGCGCCGGCTTCGGTAATTCCCTCTTCCAGAATCTGGCCATCCTGCTCTTCGCGGTAGTACAGCAGCATGTCGTTATCATGCGGCGTGTACTTCTGTCCTTCGCTCGCATAGATGGCTACCTGGCGAATCGCCGACTCCAAGCCGAAGGTCCTCGCTTCGTCGGGCACGATGGGCACGATCAATTTGCCGATGGCCGGATCCTTCAGCAGGTGGCGCAGGATGCTGACGAATCCCATGGTGGTCGAAACTTCGCGACCCTTGGAGCCGCCAGTCCACTCAGCGAATTCCTTCAGCTTGGGAGCCTTGAAGTCCAGCTTGGGCACATCGCGGCAGGGCAAGTAACCACCCAGGGCGCGGCGCCGCTCCTGCATGTAGAGGATCTCCGGGCTAGTCGGCTCCGGGCGATAGGGTTTGCCCAACTTTGCCTGCTGCTCCGGTACCGGGATCTTGAAGCGCTTGACGAACTGGGCCAGGCCGCTGTCGGTGAGTTTCTTCTCCTGGTGGGAAGCATTGCGCGCCTGGTTCGCGCCCAGTCCGTAGCCTTTGACTGTCTTAGCCAGAATGACGGTTGGAGAGCCGTGATGATTGATCGCTCTGCGATAAGCGTTGTAGATCTTCACCCGGTCGTGGCCGCCGCGATGCAAGTTCTCCAGCTGCTCGTCTGTCTTGTCGCTCACCAGTTCGAGCAGTTCAGGATATTTGCCGAAAAACTCCTTGCGCAGGTAGGCCCCGCCTTTCGCTTTGAACGACTGGTAGTCGCCATCTACACACTCTTCCATCCTCTTGAGCAGCAGGCCGGAAGAATCGCGTTCAAAGAGTTCATCCCAATCGCTGCCCCAGACAACCTTGATGACGTGCCAGCCGGCGCCGCGGAAGAGGCCTTCCAGCTCATCGATGATGCGCTTGTTGCCCCGCACCGGGCCATCCAGGCGCTGCAGGTTGCAGTTGACGACAAAGATCAGGTTGTCGAGCTTCTCCCGCGAGGCAACCGTAGTTGCACCCAGCGTATCCACCTCGTCGGTTTCGCCATCCCCGACAAACGCCCAGATCTTGCGGTCGGTTTTCTGAATCAGGTTGCGGTTCTCTAGGTAGCGCATGAAGCGCGCCTGGTAGATCGCGTTGAGCGGCCCGATGCCCATGGAAACAGTGGGAAAGCGCCAAAAATCCGGCATCAGCCAGGGATGAGGATAGGATGACAATCCAGGCTTGCCCCGCAATTCGTGGCGGAAGTGCAGCAGGCGATCGTCGTCAAACCGTCCTTCGAGGTAAGCGCGCGCATAGACACCCGGGGATGCGTGGCCTTGAAAGTAGATAAAGTCGCCCGGCTGGCTTCCGTACGTGGCGTGAAAGAAATGCTCGTAGCCCACTTCCAGTAGGGTGGCCAAAGAGGAGTAGGTGGAGAGGTGGCCACCGATGCCGGCATCCTTCTTATTCTGGCCATGCACCATGGCCATCGCGTTCCAGCGGATGAGCGCTTCCAGCCGCTCCTCCAGCTTGCGGTCTCCTGGGTAAGGCACTTCCTCATGCTTGGGAATGGTATTCAGGTAAGGGGTTGTCAACGCCCCGGGGGTGGAGATGCCGGCCTCGCGCGCCCGCTGCCGTAAGGCCGCGATCAGCTCCGCGCCTTGTTCCGGACCCTCGCCGACCACTACGTCGTCGAAGGCCTCAATCCACTCTGCTACCTCTTCGGAAAACTTCGCTTGGACGGGAAGAGCGACTTTAGTATCCATAATTTGGCCTTTTCCAGTATATCGTCCTCAAATGGATCTCCGGATGGGCGACGGTGCAGTCCTTTATTAACAAGGGTGGGTTACTTCAAACCTGATCCCAAGCTTCCGAACGCTGTGCTAGATTGATGCCTACCTGCTCATGTCTACGTCTTCTTTCTCCAAGAGCCAAGTCGAAGTGATTGACCTGCAGCAGCAGGTGGCTCGGCTGCAGGCATTGCTCGAAGTCTCGCGCCAGGTGCATGCGGCGGTTCGGCCGGAAGAAGTGCTGCAATCGGTCCTGCGCATTGTGGTGCGCGAACTGGAAATGGCCGGGGCCCATGTAACCGAGCCCGCTCTCACCGTAGGCGATATGCCGCCTGCTCCCTGGGATGGCTGCCCTCGCTACGCCCTGCTCAGCAAAGACGGGAACCAGCTGACCGAACTGGTGGTGAACCCGGGTCCGGGCAAAACGCTGTCGCTCTACGAGCAGGACTTCCTGGAAGGACTGGTGCTGCAGGCAGGGGTGGCAGTCGAAAATGCGCACTACCACGATCGGGCTGTGGAATGGGCTCGCGTACAACAGGATCTGGACGCCGCCCGCGCCATTCAGCGCAGCCTGCTGCCGCAGCAGATGTCGGAAATTTCCGGCTACTCCGTCGCCGTGCGGTCAAGCACCTGTTATGAGGTCGGCGGCGACTACGTAGATATTGTCAGTCTCCCGGACGGGGGCGAGATCATGGTGGTGGCCGATGTCGCCGGCAAGGGCCTGGCCTCCGCCATTGTCGCCACCTCCTTCCGCTCGGCCTTTCGCGCCATGGCGCTCGCCGGGCTACCGCTGGCCGAACTGACGGCCAAGATGAACCAGCACCACTACGGCGAAGGGCAGGAGGCCCGGCGCCGCTATGTGACCGCGATCTTCCTCAAACTGGACCCGCGGACGCATACCGTCGAGGTCGTGAATGCCGGCCACAACCCGGGATTTTTGATTTCCGGGGACAAGGCGGTGCATGAAATTGAAGCCAGCGGCACCCCAATTGGGCTGGTGCCGATGATGGAATACTCCTCGGAAATCCTCCCCTTCCCACTCGGAGCGCGGCTGCTTTTCTATACCGATGGGCTCACGGAAGTCTTCCAGGGCGATGATGAATTCGGTCCAGAACGGTTGCTGGCGACATTTCGAGAGTGCAAGTCCCAGGATTGTACTGCTATCCTCAAGGTCCTGTGGCAGCAATTGAGTGAATTTTCCCGCGGAGAGCCGCAGCAAGACGACATGACGGCGCTGGCATTGGTGCGAATGCAGGCAGAGTGAGGGAAGAGCAAAATGGTTGAAACCAGGGGCACAGCGGTGGAAGTCAGGCTCCCATCGCGGCTGGGCTTCGAAAAAGTAGCGATGGGCACGGCGGCCAGCGTGGCCAAGCTCATGGGCTTCCCGGATGATCGCATCGAAGACCTGAAGACCGCCCTGGCCGAGGCCTGTATCAACGCCATTGAACATGGAAACCTGCTAAACGATAACCTTTGCGTGGGTGTGATCCTTTCCGCCAGCGATGAAGCATTGGAGGTTAAAGTGATGGACACCGGTTCCGGTATCACCAAAACCCCGTCCAAGCCCAACATCGACCGCAAGATGCATGGTGAAGAGGATCCCCGCGGCATGGGCATGTTTCTGATCCAGTCCCTGGTGGATGAGGCCGAGTGGGTCAAGGGGAGTCCGGGAAAAGGAAGCTACGTACGGCTGGTCATCAGGCTGGCTAAGGAGAATGAGTAAAGTGCAGACGGAGACGAAAGCAAAAGTTGACGAGGTTCTCGCCGCGAATGGACGGCCGGTCACCGTTCTTCGCTTCACAGGCGATATCTCCAGCAGTTCGCGGGACACCGTGCTGGGAACCTACGAGGGCGTGGTCAAGAGCCGCCCGGTGCTAATCGATTTCTCCAAAGTGGAATACATCAATTCCAGCGGAATTGCTCTCGTCATTCAGATGTTGATGGAAGCCAGCAAAGCCGACCAGACGATCGCCGCCTTTGGACTTACGCCGCACTTTCAAAAAGTCTTCACCATGGTAGGCATTACGAAATACGCCGCCCTGCACCGCGACGAAGCCACGGCCATCGCGTCCTTGTAATTTAAGCAACATACCCCTGTCTCATTCAAGAGGGACGATGTGGGCACCCGTCCTTGGTGGAAGGGGAAAGATTTAGGGGCTTATTCTGCTATTTGGCCCGCGGATGTGTGCGGTCGTAGACCTGCGTGACCTGCCCTACAGTAAGCTGTGTATAGCGCTGGGTGGTCGACAGGCGCTCGTGTCCCAGCAGTTCCTGAATAGCCCGCAGGTCAGCGCCCTCCTCCAGCATGTGCGTCCCGAAAGCGTGGCGTAGCGTGTGCGGGTGAATCTCCGCCGGCAAACCTTTTGCCAGCGAGATGCGCTTGACGATCCGACCCACGCTCCTGGTCGTCAAACGCCCGCTTCCCTTCATCTGCAGGTTCAACAGCAACGCGTCGCTCGGCTTTGGCCCCAGCTTGGCCGCGCGCGATGGAAGATAAGCACGAATCGCGTCCGCCGCCGCATCCCCCAACGGAACATAGCGCTGCTTGCGTCCCTTGCCCCGGACCAGGATCACTTCACGAGCCCAATGCACGTCGTCCACATTAAGCCCTACCAGCTCAGCGTTGCGGATGCCGCATCCATAGAGCAGCTCGAAGATCATGCGATCGCGCTCCGGCCACGCCGCCACCGTCTCCGCGGAAGCCGTTTCCACCAGGTGGTTCATCTGCTCAATCGAAGGCACACGCGGTAGATGCTTAGGCAGCTTGGGAGTAGCCACCAGGGCGGCGGGATTGCTGCTGACATGCCCCGCCCGGGCCATCCACTGAAACCACGACCGCACCGCCGCCAGCGACCTGGCAACCGACGCCTTCGCCAAACCCCGGCCGTAAAGCTCGCCCAAATAGCCTCGTATCTGCAGATGATCGACTGCCTGCATTTCGACGCCCTGTCCGTTCTGCTCGATCAGGTAGGCGGCAAAATTGTCGATCTCGCGCTGGTAGGCCCGCAAGGTATGCGGAGAAGCAGCCCGCTCATGCGCCAGCATGCCCAGAAACTCCTCCGCCAGCTGCTTGGGTTGGGGCTTCATTTTGCAGCCCTTCTTGTAGCCCGGGGATGATGAGCCCGATGCACGGCTTTCAGCCTGCCCAGCGCCAGGTGTGTATACACCTGCGTGGTCGAAATATCGGCGTGCCCCAGAAGGGTTTGCACGGTCCTCAAATCGGCTCCGTTCTCGACCATGTGCGTAGCGCAACTGTGGCGCATCACGTGCGGACTAGCGCGGCTATCCAGCTGCTTCACCAGGCGCCACACCCATTGCCGGGTAAGTCCGGCGCCGCGAGTAGAAAGAAAAAGCCGGCTCTCCCGCGGGTGGATCGCCAGCGCCGGCCGGCCGCGGGTCAAGTACGCGTCCAAAGACTCGACCGCCGCTCGCCCCAGGGGCACAATGCGCTCCTTGTCTCCTTTACCGCGCACCAGCATGCGCCCCTCCGCCAGGGAAAGATCTTCAACCCCAAGGCCGGTCAACTCGGAGACCCGCACCCCGCCCGCATACAGCATCTCCACGATGGCGCGATCGCGCAGGGCCACCGCATCGGCCTGGGGATGATCTGCAGCCGTCCCGGCCTGCTCCATCATGTGCTCCACCTCCGACTGGGCCAGCGCCTTGGGCAGAACCTTCCACGATGCAGGCGACTCGAGGTTCACCGTGGGGTCGTGCCCGATCCGCTTATCCAGCAGCAGCCACTTGTAGAAGCCCCGCAAGCAGGAGAGCTTGCGCGCAATGGAGCGCGACTGCACCCCATGCTTCTGCAGATGCTCCAGGAAACCCGCTACCTGGGCTTGGCCCGCGGTCATAGGCAGCGCGTGCGTACCTTCGAGGTATTCCGCGAAGAGGCTCAGGTCCCGATGGTAGGCCTCGCAGGTCAGCGGCCGCAGCCCCTTCTCGACCCGCAGGTAAGCAAGGTACTGGCGCAGGATCCCGGGTTGGTTGCCGGCGGGCACAACCTCGATTATCCGCTCCGAGTGCCCCCGGCCGGCGCGGGCCACGCGGCGCAGGAACCAAGAGAGACAGCCTGCCTACGTTCACCTGCCGTTTACGCCGGAAGTGCAAAATTGCCTCAGATCGCAGACAATAGAAGGAGGCACATGCCTCGCCAGGAGCGACCTTCCGCTTTGACCAGCAGCAAGTCCGGTAGCAATATTTCTCTCTCCCCCCAGGAATTTGTCGATGCGGTTCTTTCCCGAGAACCATCCGTTGCCGTGTTTGACTGCGATGGAACGCTGTGGAGCGGAGACTCCGGCTACGACTTCATGGTTTGGTCGATCGAAGAGGGCATCGTCTCGCGCAACGCGAGTGACTGGATCGACTCCCGCTACCGCCTCTACCTCGCAGGCAAGGTTTCGGAGCTCGCTATGTGCGGGGAGATGGTCCAGATCTACGATGGCGTCAGCGAAGCGGAAATCCGCCGGGCCGCTGCCGCCTTCTTCCGGTCGCGCTTCCTGGATAAGATCTTCCCCGAAATGCATGCATTGGTTTCCTCGTTGAACGATCGCGGAACCGACATCTGGGTGGTCAGTTCGACCAACAATTGGGTGATTGAAGAAGGCGTCCGCAGCTTCAACATTCCGCCCTCGCGGGTCATTTCCGCGCGTGCCCACGTGGCCGACGGCGTCATTACCAGCAAGCTGCTCGATGTCCCTACCGGCGAAGGCAAGGCCGAATCGCTGGTAAAGGCCGGCGTGGCGGCTCCCGACGTGGTCTTCGGCAACTCCATTCACGACGCGGCGATGCTCGAGATTGCGCGCCGGGCCTTTCCCGTGAACCCCACACCGGCGCTGCTGCAGATCGCGGCCGGACATGGGTGGCCCGTCTTCTATCCGGATGGCACTCTGCCTGCGGCATGATGCCCCGGCATGGCAGCCTGCGTATCGCTTCGCTGCAGCCCAGCGTAAGCGTTACTCTGGATCGGCTAGGCTGCCTGGACTCGCTCGTCGCCTGCACCCGTTATTGCCTCGAGGCCGTCCCGGCCCTGCGCGGACACAACCTGAAAGTGATCGCGGACTCGTGGTCTTCCACTACGGAAGAAATACTCTCCGCTTCGCCCAACCTGGTCGTGGCCTCAGTTCCCTATCGGCTCGAATCCCTGGCCGCGATCCTCAAATGTGGCGTGCCGGTGCTTACCCTGGCGCCTCATTCCCTGGCAGACATCTATCAGGACATCCGGCTCCTCGGTTCCATTCTGCACCTGCCGGATCGAGCCGAAGCCATAGTCGACGAAATGCTTTCCGCAGTGGCAGCCACGGAGCAGGCTGCCCAAACCGCGGAACCACCGCTGGTTTACTGTGAGGAGTGGGGCAAGCCGCTCATCCACTCGCAATCCTGGGTAGCAGAGCTCATTGCCGCGGCCGGAGGACGCTTTCTCGGCAAACCCGGCTCGGTGACCGATGCTGAGACGGTCGCTGCCCTTGATCCTGACGTGCTCATCTTTGCCTGGTGCGGCGCCGGAGACCGGGTCCCGCTTGCTCGCGTGGTGGAAAAACGGCAATGGCAATCGCTGCGCGCGGTACGCACCGGCCGTGTCTTCTGTATCCCGGACGAGCTTTTGAATACTCCCGCGCCCAATCTTCTGCAGGGACTTCAGGCGCTGACCGGCGCCATCCATCCACAAATTTTTGGCCCCGCCGCAAACGTTCGTTCCCTGCAACCAGACGGTCTTGTGCGCGCAACGTCTAAAATCATATGACCGTGCAGAAAGACTCCAGCCGATCGAGAACGGACGCGAAGGTAGTTCGGCTGGTTGTGGCCGCGCTTATCCTGCGCGAGCAGAAGGTTCTGATCTGCCAGCGCCGGCCGGACCAGCCTATGGCCTTGAAATGGGAGTTTCCCGGAGGCAAGGTAGAGGACGGCGAGAGCGCGGAGCAAGCCCTGCGGCGGGAACTCGATGAGGAGTTGGGTATCGCCGCCGAAATCGGCAATCGCGTGGCCCACACCCGCCATACCTACCGCAGCGGCAGCGCGATCGACCTGCAGTTTTTTGTTGTCCACCAGTTCGCTGGGGAAATGACCAACCGCATCTTTCACGACCTGCGCTGGTGCCCGCTCCGCGAGTTGACCCGCTATGACTTTCTCGCCGCCGATCGCATCCTCATTCGCGAGCTGGCCGCGGGCAAGCTGCTCTGACGGACCCAAAGTAACCTGCGAAACGATAACCGTCGACTTAAGAAAACAATCTTTGCGTCTGGAACCGATTCTGCAACGCGCCGTACCGTGTAAGCAGATGATATCGGCACAGCTTGCGGCTCTCGCGTACCTCTCGCTGGTCGGCAGTTGTCGGTAGTTTCGGCCTAAAGCGAGCGAAGGACAGTTTAACCGCTGTCCGGTGCCACACCCGGTCCCTGTCCCAAAATAAGCAATCCAAGCATCCCGCCGCGGCGGGATTTTTTACGCGCCCCACTGCGCTTCCAAGCGCAGTAGAGCGTTTTGGCTAATGGTGTAGACCAGGAGACCGAACTCGTCGCGGCCATTCAGCCGAAACCGGGGCCCCCGGGCAAGTGGTCTTTGCGTGCCTGGGTGGAAAGAATGGCCGCACATAGCAGGTCTCACCGGAGCATGGAATTAGCAAAACGCGTTACAAACCCCAGTCCCTAAACTCTTTCAACCAGGAGCCACTCATGCCCAAAAATAAAGTCAACGATCCCATCACCGATAAGGAAATAGCCTTTGCCCGTCTGGTCCTCTCTGGCGCCATGACCGACCGTCAGGCCGCCGAAGCCGTCGGCCTCCACCCCGACTCCGCCGCCTACACCAAATCCAAACCACGGGTCCGCGCCTACATGCTCGAGCACCGCGCCGCCGTCGAGCAACAGCTCGTCCAGCAAGACGTGGAAGAACAGAGCCACCCGAGCTTCGACCGCCAACAAGTACTCGACCGCCTCTGGGAAATCGCTAAGCTGAGCCCCGAACTGACCCGAGGCAGCGTTACCGGACAGGTCAAGGCCCTCTCCATCATCGTGGCCATGGAAAACTACATCCCCAACCGTCGCGCCGGCTCCCCAGAAAACAAACTCGCCCCTGTGCCCACGCCGCAAATCGATGCCTCCGCGTGGCTTCGCAGGCAGCAGGCCACAACCCCAGCCAAAACCAATAACCCGCAGCCAAGCCCCGCCTCGGCGGCAAAGGCTTCTCCGGAACCTAACCCCAGCCAGTCAACCTCCGCCAACCGCATTTCCCCCTCGGAACCCCGCTACCCTTATCTCCCCCTGTTCACTTCTGTTCCAGACCTGGGAGTGGGTTTTCCCATAAAAAAGACCCCTCTTAACCCCTTTGTCCGCCCTCGCTGAGCCGCCAATCCGCAAAAAGGACCCAAAAATATCAAATTTTAAAAGAGGCTGCCAGCTAAGCCGCCATCCCGCGCATCGTCCTGACCAAAATAGCCATTTTGGACGAGACTGACTCCGTCGCTCAAGCAATCAACCTGACCTCGCTTGTCCGTGTTCCTTCAACACATTCAGCAAGTTGCGCCGCCGGCTTTTACTCCGCAAATTTGGGCAACTCTGGCTGAGAGCAACCCAGAATGTAAGTAACGGCGGATTCACCGCCTGATCCTCACCGGTAACTTTGCGCAATTTCGGAATTCAGCTACCATCACAGTCGCCCTCCAATGACAAAGTGCAGAAACCATCAGGATGCGTACCCCTGTGTGCCCAAAGCCACGCCTAACCCACTCTGGCGCGGTCTCTCGGCTCTTTTATCGCTGGCTGCACTGTTGGCAGGATGCGGGGGCGGTAGTCCAAATCAAGGCGGCCAGACTCCTCCATCGAATCCCACTCCGGTCATCTCTTCAATCACTCCAGCTGCCATCATCGCTGGAAGTGCTGCCACCAACGTCACCATTAACGGGACGGGGTTTGTTGCAGCCTCGGTTGCTGAATTCAACGGGGTTGCCCTGCAGACGACATTTTCGAGCGCGACTCAGTTGGCCGCTGCGCTCCCAGCCGGCGATTTAAGCAGCGGCGCCATAGCCACCATCACCGTGTCGAATCCGGCTCCTGGAGGAGGCGTCTCCAGTGGCGCCAAATTCACCGTAAATAATCCCTCGCCCGTGGTTAGCAGCATCTCTCCCGCGAGCGTCGTCGCTGGGGCACAGCAACAGACACTGGATATTCTCGGAACCGGCTTCCTCGCGACCTCCGCAGTGCAGTGGAACGGATCCGCCCTGCAAACGAACGTCGTGAGCGGAACCGAGGTCAAAGCCGTTGTCCCGGTCCAAAACCTGGCCGCTGGTCAGGTCGCACAAATCAGCATAGGGAACCCGGCTCCTGGCGGTGGGATTTCTGCAAATACTGCCTTCGATATCAACAGTCCAACGCCCCTGGTGACAGGCATCTCGCCGCAAACTGCGCCCGCGGGCGCCGCGATCGTGATCACGATTACAGGCACCGGATTTGAAGCGAACTCGGTGGCCGAGTGGAACGGCTCCCCACGGCCGACAACCTTCGTGCTCCCCACCAGGCTGCAGGTTTCGCTGGCCGCCAGCGACCTTCAGAATCCAGGGACCGGCAAAATCATCGTAAGCAATCCGGGGCCGGACGGTTCCACCACCGGCCCGGCTCAGTTGACAATTGTGGGGACTGGTACGCCCGACATCACCGCGGTGACGCCGCCCAACACCCTGGTGAACACCTCGCCCTCATCGCCATTGCCAATCACGATTCAGGGCACCAACTTCGCGCCCAACGCCACCGTTAGCGCCAACAACCAGGCCTTGACGATTGCCAGCCAAACCGCGACCTCGATCGTGACCGCGATTCCGCAGGCCTCTTTGGCGCAGCAAGGACAGCTATCGCTGGTGGTCACCAACCCGGGTGCGACTCCTTTGCAATCCAGTGCCTATGTCTTCAATGTGGTTGGCGTGCCCGCCATTAACGGAATCACGCCCAACTCGGCGCCGATCGGTAGCCCAGACTTGACCATCCAGGTAACGGCCGGCGGCATCTTTCCGGACTCAATCGTGGAGTGGAACGGTACCCCGCTCGCTACCAAACCCATCTACTCCACGCCGCCGTTTGGAGTAGGAACGGCCTCTCTCTTGGCTCTACAGGCCACTATTCCGGCTGCAGATCTCAGCATGTTTGTAACCGCCAGTATTACCGTATCGAGCCCTGAGAATGCCGGTGCGGTTTCCTCGCCGTACGTCTTTCCCACGTACCTTCCTTTACCCAACAACACCCTGGTCTACAACCCGCACGATGGGATGTTGTACGCGTCTGTGCCGGGGTACGCAGGTCCGGGCTTGGGGAACAGTGTTGTGGCCATCGATCCCAACACCGGCGTCATTACCAGAACGATTCCGGTTGGCAGCGAGCCGAATAAGCTGACCATCTCCGACGACGGCACAGAGCTATATGTGGGACTGGATGGAGCCGCGGCCGTGCGCCAGGTGGGCTTGTCTGGCGGCACGGCGGGCTTACAGTTCTCCCTGGGCGGCGGAACGGGCATCTACGATAGCCCGTTCACTGCTGAAGCAGTGGCCTCTTTGCCCGGAGAACCCAATTCCGTTGCCGTATTGGACAGTACCGCAACCGTCAGCATCTACGATGCAGGCGCGGCGAGAACGAACACCGCCATGCTGGACGGCTACTTCAACGAGAACACCGGATCACTGAGCTTTGGACCGTCCGCAGCCACCCTTTACGCAACCAGATTTAACGACGGTGGCAGCAATTTAGCTCAGCTCACTATCGACCCCACCGGCGTTACAGCAACGACATACTTCCCTGTGCCCTTATACGACTTTGGATCCGTGCAATTCGATGCAGGGAGTCTCTATCTCTCTAACGGAGCCGTACTGAGTGCAACGAACGGCGCGTCGCTCGGCGAGTTCTACGTCACCCCTACTACGTATGCTGCGGGCCCCATCGTCTCCGACTCGTCTTTGAAAAAAGCATGGATCATTCCCGAAACCGTCCTTACCAACGATGGGAACCAGGTACTCGCTTTTAATGAGAGCACCTTCATCCAGGCCGGGTCGATCATTGTGAACGGAACCAGCACGGGCGGCTACGGGCTAAATGCCGTAAACCTGGTGCGCTGGGGACAAAACGGCCTGGCATTCAACACTCCTACCCAGATCTATGTGCTGCAGTCCCCGGTAGTGAAGGACCTGTCGCAATCGCCGGCAGATCTCGCCGTCACTATTCAGGCGCAGGGTACTGCGACGACCGGAGCCAGCGTTACCTATTCCATCACGGTGACGAATAACGGCCCCAACACAGCGCAGGGAGTGAGTTTGAGCGCTACGCTGGCGGACGGCTTTTCTTATCAGAACGCAACCACATCTGTAGGCAGCTGCAGCGGCTCGAGCGGGGTGTGGTGCGATTTAGGTACTCTCGCCAGCGGCGCAACCGCATCCATTCAAGTCACAGGCACCATGCTCAGCCCGGGTTCTATTGAGAGCACTGCTACCGTTGCTTCCAGCAGCTACGATCCGGTTTCAGCAAACAACTCCGCAACCGCAACCGTTGCAGTCACCGGAGCTACGTACAGCGTAGTTCCCAGCGTGGCCGGCGTTGTCCCCAATCTCATCCTTGCCGGATCCAGCACCACTACCCTCACGGTGAACGGGACCGGCTTTACGCCCGCTTCAAGCGTGCTGTGGAACTCCAGCCCACTGGCAACCACGTATGTAAGCGGCACACAATTGACCGCATCTGTGGACGCTACCCAGCTGGCGACGTTAGGTTGGGCGCAGGTAAGCGTAGCGAATCCGGCGCCTGGCGGCGGCCAGTCTGGCGTTGCTGTGGTGAGTATTTATCAGGCGATGAATGTGCCTGCAAGTAGCCTGCTCTACGACCCGTTCACGCGCAAGCTGTACGCGACTGTTCCCGGCACCGCGACCAACATTGCCGGCAATAGCCTGGTTGCCATCGACCCAGCAAGCCTCACCGTCGGCACCCCGGTCGCAGTGGGAAATTCACCCAACGTGTTGGCAGAATCCACTGACGGCAATTATCTCTACATAGGGGTGAGCGGAGCTAACAGCCTGGGTCAATTCAACCTTCTCACCCAATCGCTCACTGCGTCCTATCCGATCACGGCGCCCGGTGCCGGAGGCCAGAACCTCGCGGCGATTAATCTCGCCGTTCAGCCCGGTACCGACACTACACTCGCGATCGCCACCGAATCCAGCGGCCTCGGCATCTTCGACATCACCGGGAACGGGGGCGCTTTTCGGCCAAACTTCGCTCCAATCTACGAGAGTGGGGCGCCGGCGTTTGCCAATGCCGCTCTCCTTTACGCGGAAAGCTCCGGTGACGCTGGGCAGGCTTTGTTGCGATACACGGTAGATGCCAACGGCTTGACGGCATTGGATGCCACTGCCCTCAATGGATTGGGCGGCACCGGCTTCGCCTCCACGCTCGGTCAGGACGGCCTGGTCTACGGAGATAATGGCGGGATCATCAATCCTGCGACGAACCCGCCCTCGCAGGTTGCGCTGCTACCGCTAACTCCCGGTGGGCCTGACTACACGTACTCCGGAGACGCCGAGGTACCGGACACTCCGCAGCATAAGGTCTTTATCGTCGGGGAGAATCTTGCCGGAACGTTCACCGCCATACTGGAACGTTTTGATACAACCAATTACATAAATGAAGCGCAAGTTGCCCTGCCAATACCAGCGGGATCCGGCGAACAGGCTTACCAGCTAGTGCGTTGGGGACAGGATGGCTTGGCGGTGCTTGCCTACGACCCAATCCAGGGAAATCCGGCCGACTATCAGATGCTGCTCATTCGCGGGCCCTTCGTGCTGCCAGCGGAGGCGGCCGTAAATCCGGCTCCGACTCTGACCAGCCTCTCATCCGCAACATTGGTACACAACAGCGGCAATCAATACCTGACCGCAATCGGGACCGGTTTCATCCCCGGCGCCGTCGTTCTTTGGAACGGTACTCCACGAACGACCACCTTCATCGACCAGGACCATTTACAGTTTGCTGTCGCGGCGGCAGATGTGACAGCGCCACAATCAGTATTGGTGACGACGCAGAACCCTGGATCTTCCGCTTCGGCGGGCCTCACCCTTACGGTTCAATAGACAAGCTTGTGAACGCCCTCAACTTGGCATAAGTAGAGGCCGACGAGCCTGCCCCACTCAGTGCCACGGACAGGCTTTCAGAACTGAAAATAGATGAAGTCGCGATGGCCAAAGAAGCCGAAGAACGCGATCGCGTAAACACAGGCGTTATAAGCCAGAGCTCGAAACGCGGGCCTCGCCCAGAGTCGGGGGACACGCGCTGGGTGAGCGATCCACCATTCGACAACAAACATAGCGACCATCGATAAGACCAGATAAGGAGCCGTGGCGCGACTGAAGCCGCCCACCTTCAGCAGCAGAGGGTCGAGTTGCCCCAGGGGAAAAAGATGAGTGGCGATGAACCAGGCGTCTCCCAGGCTGTTGGCGCGAAAAAATATCCAGGCATAGGTCACCAGGCTGAAGGTGAAAACAGTCTTGATCAGAACCAGCCGGTCGAATCGCGCAGTGAAACGAGCCGTGGCTTGGGAAACGATCAGGTAGACACCGTGCAAAAAGCCCCAGGCGACAAAGGTCCAGTTGGCCCCGTGCCAAAGCCCACTGATCACAAAGGTGATCATCAGGTTGGCGTAATGCCGGGACAGCTTCACGCGGTTCCCGCCCAACGGGATGTAGACATAATCGCGAAACCACGTGGACAACGAGATGTGCCATCGCCTCCAGAACTCACCCACCGAGCGGCTGAAATACGGCTGCATGAAATTGATGCGCAACTCGTAGCCCATCATTCGTGCCAGGCCTAAAGCAATGTCGGTGTAGCCGGAAAAATCGCAGTAAATCTGGATGGAAAACAACAGCGTAGCCAGCAACAGCGCAGCCCCATCGAAATGCCGCGGTGTGTCATAAATGAGCTTTACGAAATCGGCGACATTGTCAGCCAGTACCATCTTCTTGAACAGGCCCCAAAGGGCCTGCACCAGCCCAGCTCGCACGCCCTCAAACGTGACCTCCGGCTCGCGATGAAATTGCGGCAGCAGTTCGTACGGCCGCTCGATGGGCCCGGCCACCATTTGCGGAAAGAAGGCGACGTAGAGTGCGTACTCCAACAGATTCTTTTCCGCCGGCACCCGCCGCCGGTACACCTCGATGGTGTAACTCATGGCCTGAAAGGTGTGGAAGGAAAGGCCGACGGGCAAAATGATTGCCAGCAGCGGCGGATCAAACCGCAGCCCAAACAAGTGCGATGCGCTGCGAAAGGAGCCGGTCAGAAAATTGAAATACTTGAACACCACCAGGAGCCCCAGGTTGCAAAACAGGCTTATTCCCAGGTACAGACGCCGCCGCGCGGGCTGCTCCGCTTTTTCGATCTGCAGGCCGGCGACGTAGTCGATCACCGTAATGGCCCAGATCACAAAGATGTAGCGCGTGCTCCAGCACATGTAGAAGTAGTAGCTGGCGATGAGCAGAATGATCTTGCGGGCGGTGCCGCGCGTGACCAGGAAAAGCAGCCACACGAGGATAAAAAATAACAGAAACTGAAAGCTATTGAAGAGCATGGGAGCTCTCCTTCAGCAGCTGAAACAACGCCTCGGTATACACCCGCGCGCCGGCTTCATTCAGGTGCGTCTGATCGGCAAAGAGCCGGTTGGGATAAAGAAAGTAGTCGGGACCGAGCAGCTTGCATGAAGTTGTCTGCTGCAGCAGCGCGGCAAAGCGATCGTCACGCGCTGCCGCCGGCGCGGCTTCTCCCTCACGGAGATAATACGGCACGTAGTAACAGTCCATGTGATATTGCCGCAGCAATTGGTTCAATTGGCCGATTTGTGCGCTTTGCGATGGAGCAACTCGCGCAACCACCTGCGCCGGTTGATCGGATGCAAGATGAAAATCTTCCGGGAGCCGCCCTCCGGGGAAATGGCTTTGCTCGGTGATCAAATGGTAGCCCCGCTGGGCAATCACCGCCTGCTCGTTTTCTTCCGACTCGCGGTAGTAGCTCAACAAGCCACCATGGCTGGGCGCCGCAAGCAGGAAGGCGGTCAGATCCCTGAGGAAATTGCGAAAGGGGAAGAGCGCTTCGATTACGGCGTGATCGTCGGGAAGAAAATGAAAGATCCCGCGCCTGGGCGGATCAGGGTTCCAGGGGAGCGTGAGCAGCAGCACGTTGGGAGCCTGGCCGCGCGCGCACATGGCCGCCAGCGGCGGCAGGAATAAATCGCTACCCGGAAAACCAGAGTTGAAAGATGAGACGTTTCGATGCTCCGCCAAACTCATCTGGTCAAACCAGGAGGGCACAAAACCCGCCAGGATCTTGCTGTTGCCGAAGATCAAGACCCGGGTGACTGCAGGATCGGAAGGAAAGACCTGACCCTTTTGTTCCCATTGCAGCTTGGCGCTGAACACGATATCGGAGCCATTCTTCAGGTAGGGCAGGCCGCGCGACAGTGCGTAAAACACCGCCCAAACTATCGCGAAAAATAAAATCGTCCAGAAAAGAGCCGACGGGGTCCTCCGCGTCGCTGAGGGCTCCTGCTTGGCGGCGTCAGAGAGAGAGTTGGGGGCTGCTTCGACGTCCAAGATAGTCCTTGAACTCTCATCGTATTACAAGCGGTTGGAGCATTTTCACTTCTGCTGTGTACTAGTGAGGGTAGTGACGCGCAGCACTCTAATGGCTGCGAAAACTCGTTTGCTGAAGGGTACGGCCTTCAGGCCGTGCGTAAATGCCTTCAAATGAATTCGGCTTTAGCCGCTGAGGGATGTTTTCCCCTCACCTGCCGTGGGAAGGGGCGCTCTAGCCCGTGCCGCTAGTAAACATCATCACCAGCGAGAGGACGATGACCACGGCCGCGGTGAGCCAGGCGACGGCGTTGAACCAGCCGGAGTTTACAAAATCGCCCATCAGGTCCTTGCGATTGATGAGCAGGAGCATGAAGACGATCACCAGGGGCAGCAACACCCCGTTCAACACCTGCGACAGGATGACCATGCTGATCAGCTTGGCGTTGGGGACGAACAAGACAGCGAGCGCCCCGCCCGCTACCAGGAGGGTATACAGCCAGTAGAAGACGGGTGCGTCTTTGAATCCCCCATCCAGGCCCGACTGGAGACCCAGTCCCTCGCATACCGTGTAGGCGGTGGAAAGGGGCAGAATCGAGGCGGCGAACAGCGACGCATTGAACAGTCCCACGGCAAACAACAGGAAAGCATAGCGCCCGGCCAACGGCTTCATCGCCTGGGCCGCGTCCGCGGCTTCCTTGAGCGCTCCCATACCGTGGGCAAACAGCGTGGCGGCACAAGCGACCACGATGAACCAGGCCACGATGTTGGTAAAGAACGACCCGATGATGACGTCAAGACGCGAAGCCCCATAACTCTTCGCCGTAACCCCCTTCTC
This sequence comes from uncultured Acidobacteriaceae bacterium, assembly GCA_963743365.1. Lineage (GTDB taxonomy): Bacteria > Acidobacteriota > Terriglobia > Terriglobales > Acidobacteriaceae > PALSA-350. The sequence goes on along the minus strand of CAVUQE010000021.1, from coordinate 140,407 downwards.
CACGATCGAAGACTGCAGGTAAAACTGCATCCAGGGCGAAATGGTGGTGCCGATGACCGCTACGATCATGTAAATGTAACTTTTAGAGTGCCATATGGAACCTTTGGGGAGCTCGACCGTGGCCACCATGGCTTCATGCCAGCTGGGCTGGGAAAGAACGCCGGTGACGATATAGGCAATATAGAAAACCGACGCCGCCAGAAAGACCTTTTCGACGCTCTTGAAGTCTCCCTTTACCACCAGAAGCCAGATCAAGAGGGCGCTGCCGGGCACGGAAATATATTTGCTGACGTGGAAGAGCTGCATACTCCCGGCAATGCCGACGAACTCCGTCATGACGTTGCCGAAATTGACCACTACCAGCAGCAGCATCAGGATGAACGTCATGCGCAGCCCGAACTCTTCGCGGATCAGGTCGCTCAGGCCCTTGCCGGTAACCGCCCCCATGCGGGCGCACATTTCCTGGACCACCAGCAAGGCCACCGTGATAGGGATCATGGTCCACAGCAGGGTGTAGCCGAATTGGGCTCCAGCATTGGAATAGGTGAGAATGCCGCCCGAATCGTTATCGATGTTGGCGGTGATAAACCCCGGCCCCAGCACGGCGAGGAAGAGCAGTATACGGATTCGCCAGCGTTTGAGCATGCGGCCAAGGTAAAGATTTCAATTTGAATTTCAGGCTACTACTGCGGTCCCGTATTTCCTGTACGCGGCACCAAACAACTACCACGTGTGCGGCTTTCATTAAGGAAAGCCACATGAAGTGCATCAACGCCACCAAACTTCACAGGAAATCCGGAGGTTTCACTCATTGCTTTGCGCGCAAAAACGCGATCACATGATCTGCCTGTACTACACCCACCAGCCGGTTTGCTCCATCGACCACCGGCAGCGCATGGAGATTGTACTTGTCGAAGAGTTCTGCGACTTCATCCTGGTGAGCCTCGGCCGGACAAGAAATAATGCGCGGTTCGGCAAGGACCGTCACCCGCGTCTCAGGCAGGGCCAGGATCAGACGCGACAATGGGACGACTCCCTCGAGCACGTCATTACGGCCGGTGAGGTAGATCTCGGTGATTCCCTCCGGGTCGCCATCAAACTCGCGCAGTGCGCGCACTGCATCCGCAACCGTGGCGCCGGAGCCCACCTGTACGCAATTGGTGGTCATTCGGCCGGCGGCCGAATCTTCCCGGAATTCGAGCAACTCCTCCACTTCATGCCGCTCTTCCGGGTCCATCTCCTCGAGAATCGCCTCGGAGCGCTCGTCGGAAAGTTCGGCCAGCAAATCGGCTGCCGCCCCCGGATCCATCTCTTCCACAATGTCGGCTACGCGGCCGGAATCGAGCGATTCGACCAGCGACTTCTGCAGCCGGGGGTCGACCTCCTCCAGCGCTTCTGCCGCCACCTCCTCATCGAGGGAGCCGAAGACCGCCTCCCGCTCGGGCGGCGGCAGGTCTTCCAGGATGTCCGCAATATCGGAAGGGTGCATATGAGAAAGCCGCTCATGCTCGATCTTCAGCTTCACCCGCCGCGCCGGATCCACTTCAATCAGGTCAACGAACTCCCAGGGAATGATGCTGGCGCGGAAGTGCATGGCGAGGTTTTCCAGCATGTGCCTGGGCATCGTACCTTTGAGCAGCCTGCGCACCGCGCCGCGGAGTCCGACAGCCACCTCGGCGACGCGCAAACCCGCACCGCCGTTCTCTGGAAACCACTGCAGGTCGACGTCGTTGACCCGCACCACCTTCCTGCCGTGGACATCGATAATTTGCCGGTCCAGCACATCCTGCTGCAGGAGAAGCAGGTTTTCATCTCCGCGGAGCGGCTGAAGCAGGGCGTCCTCCCGCAGTTCGATGGTTCCGGCCGGCGTCTGGAGTACATGCTTTACCGCAACCAGCCTGGCTCCGTCCCGGGTCTTGAGCAGCAGCCCGGCTACATCGCCCGCGCCCGTTCCGGTTGCCACCGCTACGTCCTTCAGCCGTCCTTGCACACGGCCGTGCCGGTCGGTAATCACCGTACCGAGCAGGAGCGTCAGGCTGGCGTGCGTGGTGTGCTTTTCGTGCATCGAAGACCGGTTGCAGTCTAACAGCGTTGGAGGGAAGGTTGGAGCAGGTTAGTAAGAGACTCGCGGTAGGGCCAATTTAGTAACCATGGGCGGAAGGTTCGCTCGAGAAAAACTCGCTGAAGGAAGGGCACGGCTTTACGCGTTAAAGTATCTGCGTGAGTAGAGATTCCGCAGTCTCTCCAATCCAGCCCCATAGGGCCGACCACTAAGCGTGGGCTTAGTTTGGAAGAGTCTGTGCGAGAACGCCGCAGACTAACTCAGTCCCGTAGGGACGGCTGAAAGTAGCCCAGGACGCTAGTCCTGGGTGGTACAGGAGAGCCGGGAACAGTCCCGCCAGGGACGGCTGAGAATGCCCCAGGACGGCAGTCCTGGGTGAGCTTGGACTCTGGAGAATGGTTAAGGACACCCAGGACTATATCCTGGGTTATTTTCAGCCGTCCCTTCGGGACTGAATTCGGGATCGGTGAGTTCTCACACAGACCCATCCAAGCTGGGCTGACGTTTGGCGTTCGGCCCTACCGGTGCTTGGCACGCTGTGACTTTGAGACGGCACAGCTAAAATAATGCCCTTCGTTCAGAGAGTTTTTTCTCCAGCTTGTGAAGGCGGGCGCCAAGTATGCCACGGATGGGACACACGAGTTTGCTTTGGCTTACGAAAAGTGGCTTAGTTTGGTCGTTCGGGCCGGCTCTTGGGATGAAAACGCTCATCGAGCGGCTGTCTGCCCTGAAAGCCAGATTCTACGGTGTGCCAGTAGTCAATTTTTGCTTCGCCCAACTGCCAGCAGAGCAGAACGATCTGCTCGCCGATCTGGCAGGGAAAATCCAGCAACCCCTTATCGAGATCCTTTACCTGGACGCCGATTGAATCGATTTCCTGGATCGCATCCTGGGCTTGCTGGACCGAGGTGCGCTGGGCCATGCGCTTTCGCGCCACCGCCGCGACATCCACCAGCATTCCTCCCGAAAGGAAGATATTCTGGCTGAGCATCTGCAACTCCGCTTCGACCTGGCCGGCACTCGCCTTGCCTTCGATCGCCCGCCGCAGAAGGGATTCGAGAATCGGCAAAAGCGACTGCGCCTCATCCAGAGTGAATGTCTTCATAAGTACTACCTTCGTCCAAACCTCATGATAAACCACCTTGATTTGTGGCCCCTTGGCGGGGCAGGTATCATGACAGAGCGATGAGTTTGCCCGATACCATCTTCATTTTCGGACTGGCGCTGGTAATTTTTGGGCCCAAGAAGCTGCCGGAGATCGGCCGTCAGCTAGGCAAGCTGGTGCTCGAATTCCGTCGTGCCAGCAACGAGTTCAAGATGCAGATTGAGGAAGAGTTACGCACCGCGGAACTGGCAGATCGCCAGAAGCTGATTGCCGCCCCGCCAGTGACCCCATCGCCGGCCCCGGAATCCACCTCGGAGGCCCTGACCGTGCGGCCGCCAAGCAACGGAACCACTGTCAGCACCGAGAGCCCGTCGGCCAGGGTAATCCCGGTGCACGAAGAAGTCGCGGAACTGGAAGCAGTCGCGGGGGACCATCCGGAACTGGCCGCCAACGGCCTCAAGCACGAGCCGGAGCAGGCAACCACGCATCATGACTGACATTGTGGATCGGGCCCGTACAGCAGTGACAGAAAGAGCGGAATTGCCGGGCATGAGCCTCCTGGAACACCTGGAGGAACTCCGCAAGCGCATCATTCACTCCGGCCTCTACCTGGTCGCTGCCTTCTTCATCGCTTACTACTTCCGCCAGACGCTCTTCTCGTTCATGGAGCGGCCCATAGTTTCGGCGCTCAATGCGCACCATCTGGATCCTCACTTGGTCTATCTGAACCCGGTCGATCCGTTTAATTTCTTCATCAAGATCAGCCTGGTCGGTGGCGCCATCATGGCCTCGCCTTTCATTCTCTTCCAGGTCTGGCTATTCATCGCTCCCGGACTCTACCGCCATGAGAAGCGATACATCCTGCCCTTCATGACGGCCACCGTTGGGCTATTTCTTACCGGCGCTTTTTTCGGCTACCACTACGTTTACCCCGGCGCTCTCAACTTCCTCATCGGCTATGGCGACCAGTTCCGGCCGATGGTCACGGTGGGCGAGTACACGGAACTCTTCATGACCGTGATTCTGGGCCTGGGAATCACCTTCGAGTTGCCGATCCTGGTCTTCTTTCTGGCCCTCTTCGGCATCGTGAATGCAGGGTTTCTGTGGAAGAATATCCGCTACGCCATCCTGGTCATTTTCATCATTGCCGCGATCATCACCCCAACCCCCGATGTGTTGACGATGTGCGTCTTTGCCGCTCCGATGCTGGCGCTTTACCTGCTCAGCATTGGCGTAGCCTACATGGTCCATCCCAGCCGAAGGAACCGGCAAAAACAGGCAACATGAAGCACTTCTCGTTTCTTTTTCGGCCGCTCTGCGCAGCGCTGCTCTGTTGCGCGTCGAGTGGACTGGCCAGCGCCCAGGCAACAGCCTCACTTCCCCGTTTTGACGGTGAGCGCGCTCTCACGTACACCAGGGAATTCGTCGCTACCGGTCCACGATGGGTGGGGAGCCCGGGACATGCCAAAGCCCAGGCCTTCCTTGAACGGCAGTTCGCAAAAGACGACTTGGTCAAAGACAGCTTCACCGCATCAACACCCATTGGGCCCCTGGCCATGACCAACTACATCGTCAAATTTCCCGGCAACAAGGACGGCATCATCGTGCTGGCCAGCCATTACGACACCAACTACCCGCTGAAAGATACCGGGTACGTGGGCGCGAACGATAGCGGCTCCAGCACCGGCCTGCTTCTGCAACTAGCCAACACCTTCCGGGGAAAGAAGCTGGATGGATACAGCGTGTGGCTGGTTTTCTTTGATGGAGAAGAGGCGATCAAGGGCTGGACAGACACCGACTCGGCCTATGGCAGCCGGCACCTCGCGGCCAAGTGGCAGGCCGATGGGACGCTCAAGCACATCAAGGGCTTTCTCCTGGCCGATATGATCGGCGACCGCGATCTCGATGTGGATCGGGACTTGAGCTCGACCCAGTGGCTGCTCGACCTGGTAGCGCAGGCGGCAGCGAAGTATGGAGACCAGTCCTACTTTTTCCAGCGACAGAATACGGTGGGCGACGATCACACTGCATTTGTGCAACGCGGCGTGCCCTGCGCCGACATCATCGATTTCAATTACGGATACCAAAACGCGTTTTGGCATACACCGGATGACACCATGGACAAGCTGAGCGCCAAGAGCCTCACCATCGTGGGCGATGTCTTCCTGGAGACGATCCAGCTGTTGAATCAACGGTGAAGGGTGCGGCTCTGTTTCTGGGAAGAACGGTGGACAGCTGCGGAAGGGGAAGGGCGCACCGCAGCTGCCGTAGGCTAGGATCACATCATGCTGGATGGCGCCCCGATCACATACTGGATAGGTTTCCACATTGTGGTGCTGACCCTGATCGTGGTCGACCTGGCCGTCCTCAGTCTAGGTAAGGCCTCCGCCCGGACCCGCGACAGCATTATTTTTGTCCTGTTTGTTTTTTCGCTCGCCGCTTGTTTCGGCATATGGATCGGGCACGTCGAGGAGCATCAGACAGCGCTCGAATTCGCCTCCGGTTACCTGATTGAGCTTTCGCTCAGCATCGATAATCTCTTCGTCTTCCTACTCCTCTTCCGCGCCTTCGGCCTGAACGCGGAAGCGCAGAGAAAAGCGCTCCTGCTTGGAGTCCTCGGCGCCATCGTCATGCGCGGTTTGTTCATCTTCGCCGGAATCGAATTGCTGCAGCGCTTCAGTTGGATTCAGTACTTCTTCGGCGCCTTGCTGCTGTTTGCGGCGCTGCGGCTGTTGCGGGAAAAAAAGGCCGGGGCGGCTCCCGCTCCGGCAAAGTGGATTACGCAATGGACAAAACGCTGGGGCAACAGCCCCAGATCTACCTTTTTCCTTGCGGTGGTTGCCATTGAACTGATCGATCTGGTCTTCGCGATTGATTCCGTGCCCGCTGTGCTCGCCATCTCCCACCATCCGTTTGTGGTCTACACATCAAACATCTTCGCCATTCTCGGCTTGCGCTCGCTCTACTTCCTGCTCGCCGGCTTGCTCGACCGGCTGCACTTTCTTTACCTCGGCCTGGCGTTGATTCTGGGCTTTGTGGGCGTGAAGATGATGTTGTCGAAATACGTCCATGTGCCGGTCGGCATTTCGCTCGGCTTCATTGTCCTGGTGGTGCTCACAGTCTCGGTTGCCTCCCTGATTTCAACCAAGACCCACAGCGCGAGTACGCCATGAGGTTTGCGATACGATGGACCAAGCGTGCGTAAGATATCGGTCGCGACCAAGTCGGGGCACTACACCGTTTCCGTGGGAAGCGGCATCCTGGAGTCCTTAGTCAAGCGCATGCCGGCACTCACCGGCAAGAAGCGCAAACTCATTTTTCTCTTAACCTCTCCGGAGATCTGGGCTCTTTGGGGCGAGCGTATGCAGGATTCGCTTCCCCAGGAACCGATGGTGCTTTTTTTACCCCCAGGCGAGCGGCACAAGCGCATGGCCCAGGTGGAGCGGTTGGCCACGGAGATGGCTAAAGCCGGAGCAGACCGCTCTTCGCTGCTGATCGCCTTCGGCGGCGGCGTGATCGGCGACGTGGGCGGGTTTCTGAGCGCCATCTACATGCGCGGAATCGATTACATCCAGGTGCCGACCACGCTGTTGTCGCAGGTAGATTCCTCGGTCGGGGGCAAGACTGGCGTCAATCTGCAAACCGGCAAGAACCTGGTCGGCTGCTTCTACCCACCGCAGGAAGTGGTCGCTGACATTGCACTGCTCCACACCCTTCCCCAGCGGGAACTGCGGGCGGGGATCTACGAAAGCATCAAGGCTGGGCTCATCCGGGACGCCGCGCTCTTCCGCTTCATTGAGAGCCATCGTGAGGCCCTTGACCAGGGTGATCCCGCGTCCCTGGAGAAGATGATCGCGGCTTCCATCCGGATGAAGGCCGAGGTGGTCAACGAGGATGAGCGGGAGTTTGGTGTGCGCATGATTCTCAATTTCGGCCACACCATCGGCCATGCGATTGAGGCAGCCACCGGCTATCGTGCCCTGCTGCATGGCGAAGCCGTCGCCTGGGGCATGATTGCCGCGCTGGACATCAGCCGCCAGCGAAACCTGTTAACAGCAGAAGCGGTGCGCCGCATCGAGGGCTTGATCCGCCACTTCGAACCGCCGGCCTTGCCCTGGCTCAGCGCCAAGCGCCTGTTGCAAGCAGCCTCCGGCGACAAGAAGAATCGGGCCGGGGTGCGCCGCTTCGTACTGCTGCAGGGCCTGGGCAATGCGGTGGTGGCCGAGGATGTCACCGACGCCGAGGTGCTGACGGCCATTGACGCCATGTACCGCCTCTCCGCGGGCGGCAAATAGCCGTGGCCGCGCCTGGCGCTCAACCAGAGGGGTCCGGGGACGAAGCCAGCGCAGCCGCCGCCGTCCGCTCCATGTTCGATGAGATCGCCCCGCGCTACGATCTGCTGAACCATGTCCTTTCCTGCAACATCGACCGCATTTGGTGGTGGCGCGCGGCGCGCAGTTTTCGTCAAGTGCTTGCCCGGCCGGACGCACAGATCCTGGACTTGTGCTGCGGCACCGGAGATATGACGCTGGCGCTGCTGCGTCGCAGGCCAAAAAATGGACGGCCGGTGCTGGCCGCCGACTTCGCACACCAGATGTTGCTGCGCGGCAGGACGAAATTTATTCTCTACGGAGGGATTGCCTTTGAGGCGGACGCGCTGCATCTCCCTCTGCCCACCGGCTCGCTCGATCTGCTTACCACCGCCTTCGGCTTTCGCAACCTGGCCAACTACCGGGCCGGCCTGGAGGAGTTCTACCGTGTGTTGAAGCCGGGGGGGCAGATGGGCATTCTTGACTTCAGCGAGCCTGGCGGCGTGATGGGCAAGCTTTATGCCTTTTACTTCCGCCGGGTTCTTCCTGCCGTGGGCTCGCTGCTCTCAGGGGTCTCCGGACCGTATCGCTATCTGCCCCGCTCCGTAAGCCAGTTCCCTACCCCTCCACAATTGCTGCAAACCATGGAATCCGTTGGCTTTAGAGAGGTTTCTTGGACCTCGTACAGCTTCGGGATTGCAGGCTTATACCGTGGTCGGAAGCCGCGGTCTTCCTGAATCGCGCGGGTTAACCAGGAGAGGTCCGCCCACGATCGTCCAATGCCCGGCAGGCGGCCGACTGGATAAACTTGAGAAATGCGCGCTATCGCCACCTGGAAGCAAAACCAGCAGTACGATGCCGAGTCTCATAGCGGCCATCATGTTGCCCTGGATGCGGATGCCGCCCACACCGGCGGCCCCAGCCCCATGGAGTTGGTGCTGATGGCCCTGTGCAGTTGCACCGCGGTCGATGTAGTTTCGATTCTGCACAAGAAGCGGGAGCCATTTACCACCCTGACGGTTTCGGCAAATGCCGAACAGGCGCCGGAAGCTCCCCGCGTCTTCACCCACATCCACCTCACCTATCACCTGGGCGGAAAGGTTTCGCAAAAGGCTGCCGAAGACGCGGTTGCGCTGTCCAAGAATAAGTACTGCTCGGTTTCCAAGATGCTGGAAAAAGCAACAACCATCGATTACGAGATCACCTACGAGGGAGCATGATCAATTTCTTCCGCCTGGTCCTCGCCGGGATGGTGCTCGCCATGGCGGGACTGGTTTCCGCAGTGACGACGATGCATTTCGCCATCCACGGAGCGGAAGTCAAGGTTCCTGATCTTCAGGGGCTCACCGTGGCTGAAGCCGTGCACCGGACGGCGAATCTGGGACTGAACCTGGGCATCGACAACAAGTACTACAGCGTCGATGTGCCGGCAGGCCGTGTACTGGCGCAATCTCCTGTGCCAGGAGCTATCGTTCGCCGCGAATGGCGCATGCGGGTGACCGAGAGCCTGGGTCCGCAGAAGGTGGCGATCCCCAAGGTTGTGGGCCAGCAGGAACGTGTAGCAGCGATTGAAGTGCGCCGGCTGGGGCTGGATCTCGAAGAGACCGCGCAGATGCCCTACAGCGGCGTTCAACCAGGAACAGTGATTGCGCAGAATCCGCAGCAGGGGGCAGCCGGCGTAGAACGCCCCAGCGTGACCCTGCTGGTGAGCAGCCCTGTGGTAACTCCCCCGCCCGCCATGGTGATGCCGCAGTTGGTCGGCTTGCCGCTGGCCACGGCGACCGGTTTCGCCGTGCATGCGGGGTTGAAGGTGGGACCGGTAGAGAACAGCTACTCAAGCGAGCCCGCTGCGACCGACGCGGACCCGGTCGCGGGGCAGATGGCGCCTGCGGACACAGTGGATCCTGCCGGCACGGTGTTGAGCCAGAGTCCGCTTGCTGGCTATCGCGTCGAACCGGGGATGACTATCACCCTGCGGGTCGCCCAGTAAAGGCAAATGCATGGACGGGTGCCCCACGTTCGCCCCAGCGTACGTGGGTTGAAGACGACGGGGCGAGAGCCCCTCGATTGCTTTTTCTCCCCGACCTTCAGAAAGCAGTCGGGGGGCTACGCCCCATCTTTTTCGGCCCAGGTACGCTTTGGCGAACCTGGGGCACCCGTCGATGACCATCGCATTAATTGCGGGTTAGGCAGGCGGCGAAGAAGCCGTCTCCTTGGTACGCGCCAGGAAGCAAGCCCACGAAATTGTCCGACATTCCGCCTGGGAAGAGGCGTTCTGTTGTTCCCGGGCGGAGCACGCCTTCATCCTCCAGCGCCTGGACTTGCGAACGCCAGGGGAGCAGGCGGAAGCCCTTCTGTCGCTCTAGGACCTCCGCCACCACGGCTTCGTTTTCTTCGCGTTCGAGCGAGCAGGTGGAGTAGATGAGCCTCCCACCCTCGCGCAAGGAACGCATAGCCGAGCAGAGAAGACGGACCTGGCGTTCATGCTGGCGAGCAAAATCATCCAGCGCGATCCGATGTCTTATTTCCGGATTGCGGGCCAGGGTTCCCGTTCCGCTGCACGGGGCGTCGCAGAGCACCAAGTCGAACTCATCCTGGAACGGCAAATCCGTGGCATCGAGCGCGCGGTAGCGAATCTTCCCCGGCTGCCCGGCCAAGAGGGTTTGCATGGCTTTGAGCCGCCGGGGGTTGATGTCGCAGGCGGTGATTGTGGCGGTGGGATTGCGCTCGGCCAGGATGGCGGTCTTCCCTCCGGGAGCCGCGCAGCAATCCAAGATGGCAGTGCCGCGTCCCGCTAACTCCGCAATCAGTTGCGATCCTTCATCCTGCACGCGGGCTGCACGCGCGCCTGTTACTTCTCCGCCCACCACCCGCCAGGCGCGGGCCACGAAGCTTCCCGGCTCCAGTTGCAGGTCCGGTTCTGCCTCAGGCGAGGCAACGCGAATCGTGGTTGGGGGTGGAAGCTGGTCGTAGCGGCAGATTGCGGCAGCCGCTTCCTCGCCATACGCGGCCACCCACCGTTCCACCATCCACAAAGGATGCGCAGCGAATGCCTCCGCCTCCTGCAGCTTCGGCGACTGTGTCAGTTTGCGCAGCACCGCATTGGCCAGCCCCACGGCATATGGATTTCCCGATTGCCGGACCAGCTCCACACTTTCAAAAATAGCGGCGTGCGCGGGGATGCGATCAAGCAACAGTAGCTGCAACGCTCCCAGCTCCAGCGAAACCTGCACCGCATCGGCCAAGTGACCTTTGCTCCTGGTGAGCACATCCCGGATTCGCTGCTGCAGCACCAGTTGCCAGCGCAGAACACCCATCACCAGCGTGGTCGCCAGATTTCTGTCCAGAGGGGACAACGCTTCCACGCGTTTCGAATGGAGCAGGATGTCACTGTGTGACTCCGGCTTCCGCTTCAGTTCCAGTAGCAGCTCGAAGGCGGCCTTGCGGGCGGGCGCGATCATGACATGCCGAGGCTCTCATGGGGATGGGGAGACGCGCCGTGCAGGAAGTCCGCCACCGGCATTCGCTTCTTCCCTTCCACTTGAACCTCCAGCAGCTCAAGCCGCGTGCCCGAACCCGCGGCCACGTACAGGCGATCTGCATCCACCATCAGTTCGCCGCCGGGGATGCCGGTGGTCCCAGCGGGCACCATGCGATGCAGGGTGAGCTTCTTTCCACGGAAGTACGTATAGGCTCCGGGCCAGGGCTGAAAGCCACGCCAGCGGTTGTAAATCTCCTGCGCAGACCGGGTGAAGTCGACCAAGGCGTCTTCGCGTTCGAGGATCGGCGCTAGCGAGGCTCCGGCAGGATCCTGCGGAATAGGATGAATCGTGCCTGCTTCCAGGCCCTGGAGAGTCTCAAGCATGAGGCTTGCTCCGCTCTCGGCAAGCAAAGGAAAAAGCTGCTCGGCTGTCTGCTCGGGTTCGATGGCCAAGGTGCTCTGCAGCAAAATGTCGCCCGTGTCCAGACCCTGGTCGATGCGCATGGTGGTGGCGCCGGTCACGGTCTCGCCGTTGGCCACTGCCCATTGGATGGGAGCAGCGCCGCGGTATTTAGGCAGCAGCGAGGCGTGAAGATTCAGGTTGCCCCAACGCGGCAATTGCAACATCCAGTCGGGAATGATGCGGCCGTAAGCGACCACGATAATGGCATCCGGCTGGATCGACTCCAGGCGAGCCCGCAACTCGGGATTGTTCTTAATCTTTTCCGGCTGCACGACCGGCAAGCCCGCTGTGGCTGCCAGCACCTTCACGGGAGGTGGGGAGGGTTCCTGATCGCGGCCGCGCACACGATCCGGCTGGGTAACTACAAGCTCGATGGTATGACCGGCCCCGATCAGCTGTTCAAGCGTCGGGACGGCGAACTGCGGCGTGCCACAAAAGACGAGCCTCACCTACCATTCCCCGGCTCGCTGCAACTTGCGGATCTTGCGCAACACAAAATCGCGCTTGAGCGCACTGATGCGGAAGATGAAGAGAATCCCGTCCAGGTGATCGATTTCATGCTGAAAGGCGCGCGCCAGCAACTCGTCGGCTTCCCGTTCAAACCAATTGCCCTCCACATCCTGGGCGCGTATTTTGACTTTCGCGGCGCGGGCGACTTTCTCGCGAATATCAGGCAGGCTGAGACAGCCCTCCTCCTCGAAGATTTTCCCTTCTTTGGTAACCACCTCGGGATTGATCAAAGCGATCTTGTCCTCGGGGGTCTTCTGGAAGCTGAGATCGATCACTGTCAGCCGTTTAGGAACCCCAATTTGCGGGGCGGCGAGGCCGATGCCATGGGCAAGGTACATGGACTCGAACATATCGTCGACCAGCTTTTTCAAATCCTCGTCAAACACGGTAACCGGTTCGGCCGGCCGCTGCAGGATGGGGTCGGGAAACTTGACAATGGGATAGACCATGCGACGGGATATCTTTCTTAAAATCTGCGAATCTGCTCCAGGTATCCCTGGTAATTTCTGGTGAGTTCTCCGGCCGAGTCGCTGCCGAACTTTTCCAGCGCCAGCTTTGCCATAATGAACGCGACCATCGCTTCCGCTGCCACACCAGCGGCAGGCACCACGCAGACATCGGATCGCTCGTAAGCCGCCTTGGTCGCCTCCCTCGTTGCGTAGGAAACCGAGCCCAGCGGCCTGCGCAACGTAGAGATCGGCTTCAAATAACCGCGCACAACAATATCTTCACCGTTGGAGACGCCGCCCTCGATACCACCAGCGTTGTTGTGCTCGCGCGTGAACCTGGTGGGCGCGCCATTCTCCTCCGGGCTATAGCCGATGGCGTCGTGCACCGCGGAACCAAAGGACTCGGCAGCCGTAACCCCCTGGCCAATTTCCACTGCCTTCACCGCCTGCAGTGACATCACCGCCCAGGAGAGTAATCCATCCAGCCGCTCGTCCCAATTGGCATACGTGCCCAGACCGGGCGGCACGCCATGCACCACCACTTCAAAGACTCCGCCGATCGAGTCGCCGGTGCGCAAGACATGATCCACTTCCGCCTTCATCTGCTCTTCCGTTGCCGGATCGACGCAGTTCAACAGGATCTCGTCGCGCTGGTTCAGCGCCTTAATTTCTTCCCAGGAGGCAATGCGCGGCAGCTCCACGCGGCCAACGCGCACCACATGGCTGCCAATCTCGATCCCGAGTGGCTTCAGCAGCAGCTTGGCCAGGGCACCCGCCGCCACGCGTGCTGTCGACTCGCGCGCGGAGGCGCGCTCGAGCACGTAGCGAGCATCGGGAAAATCGTACTTCAGCGAACCGGCAAGGTCAGCGTGGCCGGGCCTCGGCGAAGCCACCGCTTTGTGTTTTGCCGGATCGCCCACAGCCACGGGCAGAACCTCGGTCCAGTTCTTCCAGTCGCGATTTTCAATTTGGATAGAAACCGGCGAACCAATGGTCTTGCCATGGCGCACCCCGGAAAGGATGTGCGCGCGGTCCTGCTCAATGTGCATGCGGCCGCCGCGGCCGAAACCCTGCTGCCGGCGCCACAGCTCGCGGTCGATAAATTCCAGGTCGACGTCGAGGCCCGCAGGCAGTCCGGATATGAGGGCGATAAGGCACTCGCCGTGTGATTCACCAGCCGTTGAAAAACGTAGCATCTTATGAGGCGAGGAGACCTAACGTTTGATTGTAGACGATTTCGCCGGGGAGAATCTCCCTAGCTCAGTTGTGCACGATCCAGTCGTACTGGGCTTCGTCCAGGGGCACGACGGAGAGGCGTGATTGACGGACCAGGGGAGACTCTTGAAAGAGCTGTTGCTGCTTGATTTCCCCCAGGGTCTTTGGCCGCTTGATCGCTGGTCCTACCGTTATGCGAATCAACGGAACCTTGGGATCCGTTAGATCCACAGTCTTGACGTGAGCCACGCCCACCGCCGCCTTTTCGTCACCGGTGTGATAGATGACAAGCTTATCGGCCTTCTTCATGGCCCGAAGATTCTTGACCGCTTGCGGGTTGGTTACGCCGGTCCAGTCGGTTTCCTTCTCCCGCACAAGGTCGGCAAAGGAGTAGGCGGTGGGCTCGGTCTTCAACAAATAGTTCATGCTCTATTCCTCCGTCTGTGGCTTGGGCTTGAGGAAGGTGGCCGTGTTGAGCAGCGGCCTGTCCATGGAGCGCACCCAGTCCGTCATCTCGCCGGCCTCGCCCCCCTGCGCTTCATGACGCTCAAACTCGCTCCGCATCGTATGCATTTTGGCGTCCATATCGTCGAGGTAGTGGAGCAGCACCGCTTCCGGAATCATGGGCAGTTTAGGCGAACCGAACTCCAGTTTGCCATGATGACTCAAAACCATGTGCTCGACCAGAATGCGGAGCGCCGGAGGAAAGTCCGGCAGCGTGGCCAGCTTCTTTTCGATCATGGCAATGCCCATGGTGATGTGCCCTACGAGCTGCCCCTCCAGGGTGTAGTCGAAGCTGGTGCCCCAGCGCAGCTCTTCCAGCTTGCCGATGTCATGCAGAATGGCGCCGGTCAGGAGCAGGTCGCGGTTGATCTCAGGGTAATGCTGCGCCGACAGCTCACAGATGCCCACCAGCGAGACCACATGCTCCAGCAAGCCGCCCAGCCAGGCATGGTGGAGGCTTTTGGCGGCCGGGGCCTCACGGAAGGCCGCCGCAAATACTGGATCATCGAGGAAGGAGCGCACCAGCGCCTGCAAGGAACGATCGGTGAAACTGTCGACGGATTTGACCAACGCCGACCATAGCTCCCCCACGTCTTTGCGCGTATGGGGGACATAGTCGGCCAGTTCGAACTCGTCGGCCGTAGCGATGCGAAGTTTTTCCAGGTTCAGCTGCAGGCGGCCGTTGTAGCGGCAGACCTCGCCGCGAACCTTGACCACATCTCCCTGCTCGAAAACGGCAACGGTATCGGCGAAATTGTCCCACATGCGGGACTCGATCTGGCCGCTGCGGTCCCCCAGGGTTAGCGCCATGTACTGGCCGCCATCCTTTCGGCTGCGCAATTGCCTGGAAGTGACGGCAAAGAAAGAGACGACTGGCTGATTTTCGAATCTGCTTAGATCCGCAACGTAAATCTCTTTCATTTCGCCTAAGGTTGTTGCCCAGCCGGAGGCGTTGCACTGGGCGGGGCTGTAGCGGGCGCCGGCTGGCTTGTATCGGGGGCGGCAGCCGGCTGGCTGCCTGTGGTCGCCGGTTTGCCAAGATAGGGCGCCGGCGTTTGGTCAGGCTGCTTTGGCCGGTCGGCGATGCGGGTTTTATCGCCCTTCGGTTTGGGCTTTTTCTGGTCTGTAGCTTGGTCAGCCAACCCGAGCGGCGCGTTCTGGACCTTTTGCGAAGCCAGGTCTTCCGGACTTTGGGGCGGGGGTGCATCCGTGTCGGACTTGTTTTTCTTTGCCTTCTTCACCGGCGGCCGGTTGCTCAAACGAGTCTTGCGTTCATTCGCGGCAGGCTCGGTGCTGCTAATCGTGCCATCAGGGTTAACGTAGCGTGTCTCTGGAGTGGTGACACTCGGATTCGTGTCCTTACCCGAGGGGACGTTGGCCGTGGCGACTTGCGAGGAAGCAGGAAGAGACTCGCGCGGGGCCTGCCCAAAGCGGATTTTCTCTTTCTTGCCCGGCTTCTGCACGTTCTGGTCGTTGTTGCTTGCCTGTTGAGTTGCCGGCTTGCTGGCACCAGCGGACCCAGTGGCTGCGGCGCTGGCGCCGTTGGTTGTCGCTCCTGGGGTCTGAGTGGCCGCCGTTTGCGTCGCGGCTGCTGCCGTAGTTGACCTCTGCCTGCCACGGAAGCGAGTCCGGGCAAACTTTTTCTTCTTCTTTTCCGGCGGGGGTGTGTAAGCGCTGTAGGTTAGGCGCATTTCGTTGCCGCTAGCCCCGGTATCCACCACTCCCGGCTTGAGGTCGATAAATGCCTCTTCGCGCAGCTTGGTCAGGTACACCCTCAATGCGGGCTGCATACGCTCCATAAAGAGCGCTTCTTCCACTTGCGGTTCTACTTGCTTGAAGCTGGCATCCCCGCCCAGCTCATGTTGGGTGGCCTGCAAAATGATGAAGCCCTGCTTGGTGCGAATCGGCTGCGTATGTTGGCCGGCACTGAGAGCGAAGGCCTTATCTTCGATTTCCTTAGCCAACATGCCACGGCGATACTCGCCCAGGGCAACGCTCTTGGGCGCGGTGGGGTCGGTGGGCGCCGGCTTGGCCAAATCATCGAACTTTGCCCCTGCGGCCAGTTTAGCTTCTATGGCCTCGGCTTTCGCCTGCGCAGCCGCCACCTGCGCCGCATCCGCCCCTTCCTGCGCAGGGGTGGGGATCAGGATTTCGTTCAGGGTTACTGACTCCGGCTGGGCAAACTCGGTTTCGTGATCCTTGAAGTATTTCTGAACATCCGTGGGCGACATGGTAATGTGCCGCCCAACCTCGTCCCGCACTACCTGTTCGGTGATGATGCTGTCGCGGATGTTTGCTTTGAAGTCTTCATAAGACACACCCTGCTGTTGCGCGGCCTTCTCCAGGTCCTCGAGCGAATCCAGATGATTCTGCTTTCTGATCCCATCCAGCCTCTTGATCAACTCGGTTTCACCGGTGATCCCCAATTCCTTGCCTTTGGAGAGCAGGAGTTGCTTATCGATCAGGTCGCGCAGCAGATCGGCTTGCTTTTGCTGCAGCTCGCGGGCAGGAATGGCCTGCTGCTTCGCTTCGCCATCCAGTTGCTCCGCGGCTCGATCGTAGTCTGACTGGGTGATGATCTGGTCATTCACCCGGGCGACAATGTCCTCAACCACCTTGCCGTTGACGGGCGCCAGCGCGGCCGGATTTTGCGGGGCTTGGGCGTTAGCGGTGAGCGTATTGGGAGTCTGGGCCAGGGACGGGAAAGCGCTTAGACTCGCGCTCAGGATCAAAATCGCCGCGGACTGCTGGAATCGAAAAAACGTCATGGGCACATCTCGTGTAGCTGCTAAGTGGTAGGTCTAAGCATTTTTACTTTAGGCGGCTCGGTATGCACCGGAAGTGAAATGCTGTAGCTCTTACGTGGTAGTTTGCCTGGTTTTGCACCAGCACCGTTGTGCAGCTAGTGAAACAGACCGGATTTTCTAAGGTTTTGCGTCCTCGAGTACCTATCAGATCAGCTTACGTCCAATGATATACTTCGAGTCAAGAAACACTCCGGGCCGCGCAGCAGGGCTGCCTACCTCGCGCCCTCCGGACCCAGAGGAAACCCGCAATTATGGCCTCCCGCACACGACGGTTTTTGTTCTCCATCCTCCTCTTCTTTGTGGTTTGTGGCTTCCTTGGCACAGTGGTCAGCCAGAGGCTGGGCGCGCAATCCAGCACCGACGAATCCGCGCTGCGCGACGATTTGCGCTCCTTCACCAGTGTTTATGACCTGGTGGAACAAAACTACGCTGAGCCGCTGACCGGCGACAAAGCGGAAAAGGCCGTCTACGACGGGGCTATCCCGGGCATGCTGCGGGTGCTCGACCCCCATTCCAGCTTTTATGATCCAAAAGCCTACGCCAAGATGCGGGAAGACCAGCATGGCAAGTACTACGGCGTAGGTATGCTGATTCAGCCCCAGAACAACAAGATTGTCGTGGTCAGTCCCTTTGAAGGCACACCTTCGTTCAAGGCCGGCATACGGCCCGGAGACGTAATTGTCGCCGTGGACGGCAAGTCCACGGACAACATGAATTCGGAAGATGTGGCCAATGTTCTAAAAGGGCCCAAAGGTACCCACGTGCAGATTACGATCGCACGCGAGGGCGCAGCCAAGCCGCTGGTATTCGACCTGATCCGGGATGAGATCCCGCACAACAGCATTGACCTCAGTTACATGATCCGGCCGAACGTCGGCTATGTGCACATCACCAACTTCCAGGAAACGACCGGCCGCGAGCTTTCCGACGCACTCGATCACTTCGGCAACATCGATGGATTGATTCTCGATCTGCGGGGCAATCCCGGCGGCTTATTGAGTGAAGCGGTGGCGGTCTGCGACAAATTCCTGGAAAAGGGCCAGGTGATCGTCTCCCAACGCGGACGTGCCTTCCCGGAGCAGACCTATCGCGCGACCCATGGCAACGGGGGACGCGAATATCCCATTGTGGTGCTGGTGAATCACGGCACCGCCTCGGCTGCGGAGATTGTTTCCGGTGCGTTGCAGGATCACGATCGCGCCATCATTGCCGGCGAGACCACCTTCGGCAAAGGGCTGGTGCAGACTGTCTACCCCTTGTCTGAGAACACCGGATTGGCGCTGACGACGTATCACTACTACACTCCCAGCGGCCGCCTCATTCAGCGCAACTACAACGGTGTGTCGCTTTACGACTACTACTACAATCACGATCAGCCGCAGGATACGAAGAGCCGTGAGGTGAAGGCCACCGACTCCGGCAGGACGGTTTTTGGCGGAGGCGGCATCACGCCCGACGACAAGATCGACACGCCTAAGTCGGTTCCCATGCAGGACGTGCTGCTGGAACGGTACGCTTTCTTCAATTTCGCCAAGCACTACATGTCCAACCGGACCGTGGGCAAGGACTTCCAGGTGGACGATGCGGTGATGGACTCCTTCAAGCAGTTCCTGACCAGCCAGCAGATTCCCTACACCGATGCTGAACTGGCCCCGGTTATGGATTGGATCAAGGCCAACATCAAGGCTGAGATCTTCACCACCCAGTTTGGCCAGGAAGAGGGTTTGAAAGTGCGGGCGAACTGGGATCCCATGATCAACAAGGCGCTCGATTACCTGCCCCAGGCGAAAGCCCTGGAGGGTGCGGCCAAGCACGCAGAAACACAACGTGCCAGCGTGCGGGGAAACCAGTAGCCGCGATTGGCTTGAGGCCGGCTTTACATGATGCGGAAAGAGTCGCTCAACGAAGGGCACGGTTTTACAGCTTGCGGAAAACTCCGGTTCTTGAAGGGCACGGGTTTCAGCCCGTACGTAAGTGGTTGTAAATAGGTTCGGCTTTAGCCGCTGAGGGGACTTCGTTGATCGCCCTGTCGACTCCGCAGCCCCTCAGGCACGGCTTTCCTGATTCAAGGCAAATATGAGCACCGTATCTACGCTGCTCGGCTGCTCAGGCGGGGTGATTTCGGATCAGGCGTATTGAAAAGCGTACCTCAGCGGCTAAAGCCTTCTCGAGCGTATGGCTTTTATGGCACGACTGAAGCCGTGCCCTTCGTAGAGGCTTTTTCCGCAGCCTTTAAAACCCTCCTACCCTGCGGCGAAAAATGGCACGGCTAAACAGCTTGCGGAAAAAGTGCTTCTTCGCAGGGAAATCGTCCCTCGGCGGCTAAAGCCGGATTCGTTGCGAAACATTTACATACGGCCTGAAGGCCGTACCCTTCAGAAAAATGAGCTTTCCGCAAGCTGTAAACCCGTGCCCTTGCGTGTAAGGCGTTGGGTTGATACGAGGGATGAAGCTCTAGGGAGTCAGGCTAAGACTGTGAGGCGCTGGAAGTCGATGGGAGGCAGTCGCTACTTGAGGCAACGCCGGTAAGCTCTACGCTAGCCGGCGAACTCTTGAGGGCGTCCGGAAGGCTGCTGCCATAACGGATCATCAGCGATAGCAGCTTGCGCGCATCCCAGTAGCGCGGCATGTAACGTGGAGGGTTCGAGAGACAGCGAAAGAGCCATCCCAGATACATACGGTCTGCCCATCTTGGGATCTGCACCTGGTCGCCGCTCAAGAAGGCAATGGCGGCTCCTATGCAATGGATGGAGGGCTTGCAGTTGAGCTCGCTTCTCAGATAAAGCCCGAGGCGCTCCTGCGTGCCACCGCCGAGGGTCACGACAATATGGCGTGGACGCCTTTCATTGATCCGCCGCAACAGCGCTGGATCAAGAATTGTTTTGCCGTATAGAGGAGCGATGTAGCGGTCGGCTGCGTCCAACTCAATCCCCTGCCGTCGCAGCCACGCGCAATTCCTGCGCGCGCTTTCTTCGCTGGCCAAGATCCAAAAGCTCCCGCCGGGCTGGTAAAAGTCGGGCTGCTTTAATAGCGAAGATAGATACTTCAGGCCGGAGACCCGGCGGATGGAATCGCGCTTCAGACGATTCCAGATCATGACCATGAAGGCACTATCAGTGATTACCAGGTCGGCACCCTGGAGGGCTTCGCGGTATTCCGAATCGTGGGCGAGATTTTTCAGGGCTGGGGCTGCGGGAACCACCAGCAGGCCGCCCGCGCTCATCCGGGCGATTGCCTCATCTGCATCTCCTACAAAGAACCGAATACCCAGAATCTGGCGGAACTGAGCGCCTGCCGTGGCCAATGCTTTCACTCCCACAGTTTCTCTAAACTCAGTCTAGATCACTATCAGAGTTGCTTATTGAATGGGTATCACCAATTCGCATTAACCTTGGTTACGCTTTAGATACTGCCATCATTTCGCTTTCGATCCATGCATAGGTTTTTGCCAGGCCCTCTTTAAGGCGGATCGAAGGTTCCCATCCCAGATAGGCTTTAATCTTGGCGTTATCGCTGTTCCGTCCGTTGACGCCCTTGGGCGCATCTAATTTGTACCTGCGTTCGAGCGTCACCCCGGCGATGGCTTCGGCCATATCGACCAGTTGATTAATGGTCACCAGTTCACTGCTGCCCAGGTTGATGGGCTCATGGATTTCGCTTTCGAGGATCGCCTGTGTACCCCGAGTGCAATCGTCAATGTACATGAAGCTCCGGGTCTGTTTGCCGTCACCCCATATTTCTATTTGATGTTTGCCCGATGACTTGGCCTCGATGACTTTGCGGCAGATGGCGGCCGGCGCTTTTTCGCGCCCGCCGGTCCAGGTACCCCAGGGCCCGTAGACATTGTGGTAGCGAGCCACTCGGCATTGCAGACCAAAGTCCTCTTCAAAGTGGCGGCACATGCGCTCGCTGAACAGCTTCTCCCATCCGTAGCCGTCCTCCGGCAGTGCCGGATAGGCATCCTCTTCCTTAAGTGCCACCACGTCTGGACTCGTTTGCTTGTCGCCGTTGTACACGCAGGCGGAAGAGGCGTAAAAGAATCGCTCAACGCCTTGTTCCCGTGCGGCTAAAAGCATGTGCGTATTTGTTAGTACGCTCAACATGCAGAGAGCTTTGTTGTTCTCGATGAAGCCCATCCCGCCCATGTCGGCGGCCAGCTGAAAGATAACCTGGGCACCTTGTGCCGCCTTCATGCAACTGTCTTTGTCTTTGAGGTCCAAGGTCAGATTGGATACGCCGGGAGAACTCTGGTACCACTCGTCCACCGGCTTTACATCCACCGCGCGGATGACCTCTGCTCCATTGTCCAACAGGCTCTTGACCAGATGACCGCCGATGAAACCGCCGGCGCCGCACACCACTACCTTGGCGTTTTTCACCTTCATGTACAGGCCCCCAATGCAATCCGCATCCCGCCGGCCTTACCCCAAGACCCTGTTTTCAACGCCGCGGCAACGGTTAGTCTCTCACACTCCACGCGCAACGATCGGCCCTCGAATCATCGTAGGTAACCATAACGGAACACTTCAATACAGAGCGCCGTATGCTTCCTGGTCCAACTCCTCAAGGAAGGCCTTGAGGAGAGCGATCCTGGGCCCCGCCAGCGTCTTCGCGGTGTCCAAGTGGAGTTTGCCCGGCAACTCCGCCAGGGCCTTGCGCACAGTGCCCACAGCATCGGTGAATGTCGGATACCGCGTATCGCGGCCTATCTTTGCCGCCGCGCGCAAAATACCGATTGCCCCCAGTTGCTCGAGAATGTCCGAATCGCGCAAGATCATAGCCTCGATTGTGGACGGACTGAGGTGCGGTTGATGGGTGCGGATGGCTTCCACAACCTGTGCAACTTTGGTGGTAGGAAAGCCGGCTTGGAGAAGTGCTGCCGGCGCGTGCTTCATCGCATAGCCGACATTATCCCAACGGGAGAGTTCGACCGGGTCTTCGGGCCGATGACCGATAAACACCCCCAGGTCATGCAGCCACGCCGCGGCGTACACCACGTCGTCGTCGTAGGCGAGCCCCCGGCCGACCAATCGAGTCAACGCATAGAGGCGCGGTTGATGTCCCAGCTTATCCACCGGCAATGCCTGGCTGCGCACGTACGCGGCCAATAAGGACCGAAAGTTGTGGGCTGCATCGGTACCGCCCTCTGCGTCGTCTAACGTTGTGTTCATCGGAGGTTTAACCTGGGGGTTTGCGCTTTAAGCTCTGTTGGCTCTCCATCCCGCTTTCACGGCTCACTCCACGGCAGGCCGGGACAGGCGGGACAGATTGCTTCGGTCCCACGGCAAGCTACACGGCAAGCCGGGACAGGCGGGACAGTTGAGAGGACAAAGCCTGGATAGATCGGCCCGAAAATGGTGCTTCGGGATTAGCTCCCTCCTTAGTATATTGTTTCGCGGGACGGGTGGTCGGCCGCAAAGCACGTTTCGGTGGTAGATGTGTTCGACTGTTTCGTGTCACACTTTCAATACCCATGACCAAACTGGATGCTCATGAAAGACTCCGGCGCGCAGCATCGTTGCTGGCGCATGAAGGGACGAACACGGGTGATCGGACGCTCCTTCTTCAGGCGTGGGAAGTTCTGCGTGGACTCCGCAGCGATGACTTCCCCGTGGACATGCGCCCGGCCTTCAACTTCTTACAGCACGAGATCGCGCGCGCGGAATCGGAGGATGTCAGCGCGCGGGACGTAGCCTTCCTGATCAACAAGCTTCGCCAACTGGAATTGATGTGGATCGAGAGCCCTGAAAGCGCCACAAGAGGGGACAGCCCAGACAAAAACTCATAGGGCTCCGCGGGACACCGCAATCGAGGAAGCGTCCTCGGCACAATAAAGATTCGGTAAGGGAGCCAATCAGAGGTGATCTCCGCGCTTACGTGGCCTGCCTCCGGAATCCTCACGGCGATTTCCGCTGACGAGGTTCATCTCTGGGCGTGGCCGCTGCAGACGGATACACAGGATCTGTCTGCCCACATCGAGCTTCTCGAGCGCGCGGAACTTGAGCGGATGCACCGCTTTCATTTTGCTCCGGATCGCGAACGCTATGCCGTGGCCCATGCCAACGTGCGCAGAATTCTCGGCGGCTATCTCCACCAGCCGGCAAAAAAAATCAGCTTCGGTGCCAATCGCTTCGGCAAGCCCGAACTGGCCGGCGATGCTTCCTCACTGCACTTCAGCTTAAGCCATAGCCACAGCATTGCCGTTCTGGCGGTGGCGCACGGATTACCGTTGGGCGTGGATATAGAAGAAGTGAGGCCGATCGAACGGGAGGTGGCCACTACGCATTTCTCAGCCAGCGAACTCTCCCAACTGAATCAGTTGACTGGCGATGAATGGCTCGGCGGTTTCTATCGTTGCTGGACGTGTAAGGAAGCAATCCTCAAGGCCGAAGGAGTAGGCCTTCATCGTGCGCTCGATAGTTTCGATGTTGGGTTGTTGCCCGGTGCGCCGGCGGAACTGCTAGGGACGCGGATGCATTTTCTCTACCCGTGGAAGCTTTACCAAGTTTCGCCGGCGCCGGGTACCATCGGAGCCCTCGCGACCGCGCTGGACGAAGCCAGGATCGCCTGCTTCAGTTTTCACTACTGACTCAGGCCACTACGCTTTTCAAGCCCGTCTCCCCATTCTTCAGCATTCTCTCTCTGATCTCGCGGGCAAGTGACATCACCTGGGGGCGAGTCAAAATCGTTCGATGGGTTCCGGGAATCAGGCGGACTTCACAGCTGCCCAGAATCTTTCCCGTCCATGCGGTTACCGGCTCATGTTTGCGGCCCGGCTCGTCCTGGGCAATGAACAGAGTGATATTGCCGGGATAAGGTCTTAATTCGTAATCGCGCAGAGCAAGTGCGAGGTACCCCTCGGCTTCAACCCGCCCATAGGCGTTTCCTACGCGACGTGATCTGGCCGCGCGCCAGATCTTGATCTTGATCCTCTGATAATCAATTCTGCTCCTGATCACCTCGCGCATACCAAATGCGCGCAGCTGGAACGCTGTGCGAGCGCGAGAGAACGAGGCCTTCAAGGAATTCCAATCACGAAAGGGTTGATGCGCCGACTTGCCAGTATTGGGGTCGCAATCGAGAAGCGCCAATAGACCCACGGTTTCGCCTTGTTCACGAAGCTGGCAGGCGATCTCGAAGGCCACCATGCCACCCGAAGAATGCCCGGCAAAGTGGTAGGGGCCGGTTGGCTGAATGGCGCGCACCTGGCGCACATAAATTGCGGCCACAACCCTCAAATCCGACAGATGCTCATCGATGGTTGCCGGCAGCTGAAGACCGTACACCGGTTGCTCCGGCCCCAACTGCGCCGCCAGTTCGACAAAACTCAGTAGACTGCCCCCGATGCCGTGGGCAATGAACAGCGGCGGCAGATTTGCGCCGCCTTGCAGCGTTACCGGCGCCGGCCATCTCTCGGCAGAGCACTGACGGAGATAAATAGCCAATCCGTGGATGGTCGGATGTTCCACCAGCACAGAGTGGGGAACCTTGTAGCCGAACCATCGCTCGATCTGGCCTAACATACGCGCCGCCAGCAGGGAGTGGCCCCCAAGCGAAAAGAAATCGTCATAGATACCGATCGTCTCGCGCTTAAGCAGCTTTTGCCAGATTGCCTTGAGGCGCGCTTCGACCCCCTCGCCCGGAGACACCCCTGGTGCGGGAAGCGAAGTTGCCACATGGAGGCGCATCCTATCCAAAGCCTGGCCGTCCACTTTGCCGCCGGGAGTGGTGGGGAAAGAAGGCACCGCTACAAACTCCGCCGGTACCATGTAAACGGGCAGTCGCCGGCTCAGCAACTCCTTCCATTGGCTCACAGGGAACGTCCCTTCGCCAACCACAAAGGCGACCAGGCGCCGGTCGCCGGCCTCCAGTTCAATTGCCCGCACTACGGCGGCCTGTACTCCTTCGCATTCCCTGAGCACCGCTTCAATCTCCCCTAGCTCAATGCGAAAGCCTCGAATTTTGACTTGGCCGTCGACCCGCCCGAGAAAGTCGAAGCTGCCATCCTCGAGCTGCACGGCACGATCCCCACTCTTATAGATCCGCGTGTGCGCATCTTCAGCAAGAGGATCGGGAAGGAAGCGTTCCCGATTAAGGCCGGGGCGATTAAGGTAACCGAGACCCACGCCTGCACCGCCGATGTATATCTCACCTTCCTCTCCCTGCGGCACCGGCCGGAGCTCTGCATCGAGAAGGTAAATGCTGACATTCGGCAACGGATAGCCGATGGTGATCTTCTCGACATTCCGTTCGATTCTTACCCGGGTCGCACAAATCGCCGTTTCGCTCGGCCCATATTGGTTCCAGAGCACGCGGCACATCATGGCCAAGCTTCGGGCAAGGCCCAGAGGAAGAACCTCGCCGCCGGCGATCAGCTGCATCCTCGCGTCGGCCTGCCACCCCTCTTCAAGCAGGACCCGGAACATGGTGGGAGTAGCGAAAATGACCGTGGCGGCGGAACGATGAACTTGCTCCATCCGCAAACCGCCGCCATTGACCAGGTCCGTCTCGACCAGGTACAAACTGGCGCCGAAGGCAAGAGGCAGGAAAATTTCCAGGCCAGCGACGTCGAACGCGGTGGTGGACCAGGCAAGGACAACGTCGTCCGTCTGCAGCATCAAGTCCCCACCGACACCGCGAATCGTATTGGCAAGAGCTCCATGGGTAATGCTTACTCCCTTTGGCTCGCCCGTCGAACCAGAGGTGTAGATCACGTAAGCGACGCTATCTTCGGAAACCATGCTCGTGGCAGGATCTTGTGTACCTGCGGGAGTTCGCGTGGGTCGGAAATCGTCGAGATGGATTACCTGAGCGGTGGTGCTGGGCAGGCTGCCGCTGAGTTTATCGAGCGTGAGCAGAAAAGGCGGAGCGGAGTCCTCCAGCATAAAAGCGATCCGGTCGCGCGGAGCCGCTGGATCGAGTGGTATATAGGCTCCGTCCGCCTTCCATATACCGAGCAGTCCCGCAACCATCTCCGGAGAGCGGTCGAGAAAGACGCCCACCAGGGCGCCACTTCTTACTCCGGCATCTTTGAGCCGCCGCGCGATTCGATCTGCGGTCTGGTTCAATTCGCCGTAGGTGAGTTGGCGGCCTTTGCATCGTACTGCTATCGCGTCTGGAAACGCAGACGCTCTACCCTCAACCAACTGAAGCACGCACATCTGCTGTCTCCACCTGCCCCCAAAATGTTGGAGCGACGTTCGCAGAATTCTGAGGTCTTCAGGGGTGTCTAGAGATCGCGTATCTGGAGCCGGTTTGCGATGGATCGGAATGCTACGCCGGTCTTTTGTAACCAGTCTAAGGTAGGCACCTGTGAATCTGCCGGTGACTACGCGCCATGCAACGTCAACCTGAAACAGAGCAGCCGAACACTCGCTCGCCCCTGGCTCAAACCAGTGACCTTAGTGCGAAAGTAAATCAGCGCACGAGCCAACATGTCACGGCAATGTCGGTAGATTGTCACTTCTGCACGGTTGATTTTGGGACATGCTGAGCAATCGGTGCCGTAACCAGCATCATTTGCCTTGGTTGCGCAGAGCCAGGCTGATGAGCGTTTTCTGTTCGAGGTCATGCGCCTTGGCCGAGCCGGTCGCCGGGCTGGCTGCCGCTGAACGCTTGATGCTGAGCACTTTGCGTTCAGGAAAGAGCCTGCGCAGGCGCGGCACCACAAACGAGAGCGCCCCCATGTTGTCCGGCTCTTCCTGCACCCAAACGATTTCGCGCGCCTCAGGATGGCGGGCGATTTCCGCCGTTAGTTCCGTCTCTGGCCACGGGTACAGTTGTTCCAGGAAGACGATGCCTGTGGTGCTGTCCTTTTGCTTTGCCCGTTCGATGCGCAACTCGTGACCGATCTTGCCGGTGCAGAGCAGCAGACGCGTCACCTGCTGAATCTCGGTTTCGGGCAGGACATTCTGGAAGCGCGGGAACTCGAAGCTGGCCAGCGGCGAGCTTGCATCGGGATTGCGCAGCATGCTTTTAGGGGTGAATACGATCAGCGGCTTACGCCATGCCCGCATGGCCTGCCGGCGCAACAGGTGAAAGTACTGCGCGGCCGTGGAAGGCTGGCATATCTGGATATTGTCGTGCGCCGCCAATTGCAGGTAGCGTTCCACGCGGGCGCTGGAATGTTCCGGTCCCTGCCCCTCATAGCCGTGAGGCAGCAGCATCACCACTCCGCCCAGTAGACCCCACTTGTCCTCACCCGAGGCAATGAACTGGTCGATGATAATCTGCGCACCGTTGGCAAAGTCACCGAACTGCGCCTCCCACAGCACCAAAGTCTCTGGATAATCGCGGCTGTAGCCATACTCGAAGCCCAGGACGCCCGCTTCCGACAGCATGGAGTTATATATCTCGAAGCGGGCCTGATCCGGCGCCAGGTTGGCGAGGGGGAAATAGAGCTGTTCGTTCTCGATATCCACCAGCACGCTATGCCGCTGGTTGAAGGTGCCGCGCTGGCTATCCTGGCCGCTGAGACGCACTGGCGTGCCTTGCAGCAATAACGAGCCAAAGGCCACAGCCTCAGCCATGCCGTAATCGAAGAGCCGCTCACCGCGCCCCATCTCCCGGCGTTGTTCGAGCAGCTTCTTGATTTTGGGGTGAATATGAAACTGTTGCGGATACGTGGTGAGGCTGTTGCTGATTTCCTCTATCCTGGCGGCACTCAACCCGGTGTCGACCTCGTACTCAGGCTTATATAATCCACCGGGGTAACGCGACCAGTAGTCAGGAAGCTTTGCCAGCACCACCCGCTTGCCCAACCTGGCCGCTTGCTTCTGTGCTTCGGCAAGCTCGGTCTGAATTTCCTTTACGCGCGGCGAGGGGTCCACGCCAATTTGTTTGGCATAGATCTCGTAGAGAGGAGCATGCTTCTTGATCCTTTCGTAGCGCAGTGGCTGGGTAATGGTGGGGTCGTCTACTTCGCTATGGCCGTGGCGCCGGTAGCCGACCAGGTCGATGATCACATCGGTGTGGAAGGTGTAGCGGTACTCAATGGCCAGCGCGGCGACACGAATCGCGGCCTCGGCATCCTCTCCGTTTACGTGAAAGATGGGAATAGGCAGCCGTTTGCCGATATCGGAGGAGAAGCGCGACGAATAGACTTCCTCGGGGTCCGCGGTAAAGCCGATCAGATTGTTGACGATGATCTGGATGGTGCCGCCCACGGTAAAGCCGGGCATGGCACCGAGACTCAGCGTTTCTGCCCAAATGCCTTGGCCGGCAAAGGCCGCATCTCCGTGGATGAGCAACGGGAGCACCTGGTCCTGACCGTTTTCACCCAACCGCACCTGCTGGGCCCGCGCTCGGCCCATGGCCACCGGATCCACCGCTTCCAGGTGACTCGGATTTGATACCAGGTGCAGTCCAATTTTTCCCCCGTTCCGGGGGAGAAATTCCCCGGTGGCACCCACGTGATACTTCACGTCACCGCCGCCCAGGATGCTGCGCGGGTTGGCATCTTCGAATTTTGAAAAAATATCGGCGGCGGACTTACCGAAGGTGTTTGCCATTACGTTCAAGCGCCCGCGATGGCTCATCCCCACCACAGACTTAATCGCGCCATGATCCGCGGCGCGGTTAAGAAGCTCGTCAAGGAAGGGGATCAAGACGGTGACGCCTTCCAGCGAGAAACGCTTGGTGCCCAGATAACGCGACTGAATCACCTGCTCGAAGAGGTCGGCCTGGATCAACCGTTCGAGAATCTGGCGCTGGTCAGGCGCCGGTGTGGTCTGCTCCATGCGCTCCTGGATCCATTCCCTCCGGGCCGCTTCCGGAAGATGCATGAACTCGACCCCGACGCTCCCACAGTAATAGCGCTTGGCTTCCTCGGCAGCCTCTCCCGTCGAAGTTCAATTCGGGGACGGGCGCCGGCAGTAGATATTGCCCCAGGGGGTCAAGGTTCGCCTGCAGATAACCCCAACGGCGAAATGCGTCGAAGACCTGATCCCGTTGCGAAATGAATAAGTTGCCGGGGTGACTTTCCAGGGGGAGATTTTTGGTGACCATAGTCGTATGTCTGCAGCTTTATTATAACTTCCGCGTAAAGGGCGGATTGAGGGGAGGAGAAACCGCACTACTCTTGTAGAACGGCTTTTGTCAGGTTGCGTGGATGGTCCACGTCGATCCCGTTCTGGATCGCGAGCTGATAGGCGAGCAACTGCAACGGAACCACCTCCAGCATGGTCGCTAACAAATCTTCGGTTTTGGGAACTTCGATGCAGTGGTTGGCAAGCTTGGCAGCCTCTACATCTCCCTCCGTAGCGATGGCCAGAATGGTCGCGCCCTGCGTTCGCATGTCCTTCATCAACTGCAGCACCTTGCGATAGCGCAGCATCGCATCCGGATCCGATGGGTCACTGGTGGCAAGCACCACCAAAGGCGCATCCGGGCTTACCAATGCGTTGGGCCCATGCTTCAACTCGCCCGCCGGATAACCCTCCGCTTGCAGGTAGGCCGATTCCTTCAGTTTCAGGGCTCCCTCACGTGCAATCGCATAGTGAACGCCGCGCCCCAGATAGAGAAAGGCACGCGATTCCTTCAGCGATGGAGCAAGAGCAGCGATCTGTTGCTGCCACGTTCCCAGGGCGGGCTCCAGCAGGCCGGGTAACCGGCGCAAGTCGTCCACGTGGGTTTCGACGGTGGGCGACGTCATTCTTCCCCGAATGCGCGCCAGGTAGAGCGTCAGTGAATAGAGAACGGCCAGTTGTGTAGTAAAGCTCTTGGTTGCCGGTACGGCCTTCTCCAGCCCTGCACAGGTGGGCAAGGAAGCGTCTGCTTCTTGCGCCATGCTGGAACGAGGGTTGTTGGTAATGGCCAGCGTGGGCAGGCCGCGCGACTTGGCTTCCCGCAATCCGGCCAGTGTGTCCGCCGTCTCGCCGGATTGGGAGATAACCAGAACCCCGGGATCCTGAATGGTGTGCGTGGAGCGGTAGACGTACTCGCTGGCATATTCGACATCGACGATCAAGCCGGCCAGATCCTCCAGCATGATTTCCGCGGCCAACCCGGCGTGGCGGCTGGAGCCACTGGCGGCAATCACGAGGCGCTCCCGGCCGCGGAGAGCATCCGCCACCGGCTGGAAGATGTCGGTCGCCAGCTTGCCGTTGGGGGCATAATGTTCGATGGTGTCGGCGAGCGCCCGGGGCTGCTCATAGATCTCACGCAGCATCGCGTGCTCAAAATTGTCGCCGGCTTGCTTCATGGAAACTCCATCCTTTGGCTTATCTATACCACTCTTAACGATACAGATAGAATCGATGAGCGCGGTTCACGGTTTCTCCCTTGAGGTCGCCCTTGTTTCGGATCGTTCTCCCCATGACCCTGTTTCTGAGCTCGCTGATCGCCGGTGGCCAGACTCCGCCACCCGCTTCCGTGCCCCCACCCCTGCCGTTAATGCCGCTTCCAGCTCAAGTGAAGCCGGGCACAGGCGAATTCCTCATCAATAATGGCTTCGGGGTCGCTCTCGAAGGTTACCAGGAGCCGCGGCTGGAACGGGCCAAACAGCGCTTTCTGAATATCCTCTCGCGGGAAACCGGGATTCCTCTCTGGCGCGAGGCTGTGCTCAACAAGCCGCAGTTTTTCATTAAGACAACCGGGCCGAGCGCAGCTGTGCAGCAGGTGGGAGAAGATGAGTCCTATCATCTGCAGATTACGGCCAGCGAGGTGCACCTCGAAGCTGCCAATCCACTGGGCGTGCTGCACGGCCTGCAAACCTTTCTGCAACTCGTCCGGATCACCCCGCAAGGCTTCGTCGTTCCCGCCATGACCATCGACGATCAGCCGCGTTTTCCCTGGCGGGGATTGATGCTGGACGTCAGCCGACACTTCCAGCCCCTCGACGTGGTGTATCGCACGCTCGACGGCATGGAGGCAGTCAAGCTGAACGTCTTTCATTGGCATCTCTCAGACGATCAGGGCTTCCGCGTGGAGAGCAAAAAGTTTCCCTTGCTGCAGGGGAAGGGCTCCGACGGCCTCTTTTATACGCAAGACGAGATTCGCGCCGTAATCGAGTACGCCCGTGACCGGGGCATCCGCGTGGTACCTGAATTCGACATGCCCGGCCACACCACCGCCTGGTTTGTCGGCTATCCGGACATAGCCAGCGGCCCGGGCCCTTACCAGATTGAGCGCAAATGGGGCATCTTCGATCCGGCGATGGATCCTACGCGCGACAGCACCTACAAATTTCTCGACACCTTCATCGGCGAGATGACCAGCCTCTTTCCTGACGCCTACTTTCACGTGGGTGGCGATGAGTGCAACGGCAAGGCATGGGACGCGAACCCGCGCATCCAGGAGTTCATGAAGTCCCATGGACTAAAAGACAACAACGCTCTGCAGGCGCACTTCAGCGCCCAGGTGCAAAAACTCGTGGCCAAGCACAAGAAGATCATGATGGGCTGGGACGAGGTTCTGCAGCCCGGCACTCCGAAGGATGTGGTGATCCAGTCCTGGCGCGGCCCGCAATTTGTCGGCGAGGCGGTAAAGGGCGGGAATCGTGCTCTGTTATCGGCCGGCTACTATATCGATCTGAATCAGTCCGCTGCTGAACACTACGCGGCCGACCCCGAGGGAGAGGGACCATCCACCCTGAGCAGCGAAGAGAGAAAGCGAATTCTGGGCGGTGAGGCGACGATGTGGTCGGAATTTACGACCCCAGAAAATATCGATAGCCGCATCTGGCCGCGGACCGCCGCGATTGCGGAGCGCCTTTGGTCACCCCGTGATACCCGTGACGTCGCATCCATGTACGCCCGGCTGGCGATCATCTCGCAGCAGCTGAATCATTACGGGCTGGAACATAACTCCAGCTATCCCGCCATGCTGAGCCGCATGACCGGCGAGCCCGATCCGCTGCCGTTGCGCGTCCTGGGCGACGTGGTGCAACCTCCGCGTAATTACGCGCGTGAAGAGCTGCGCAGTTACGATGCCTTCACTCCCCTGAACCGGTTGGTCGATGCTATTCCTCCGGAGAGCGACACCGCGCGCCAGTTTCTCGATATAGTCAACCGCATCGTCGGTGGAAGAGCCACCCAAGAGGAGTGGGAACAGGCGCAGGAATGGCTGGTGCTGTGGCGAGACAACGATACCCAATTGCAGCCTCTGCTGGCGAGATCGGAGCTTACCAAGGAGCTCGAGCCGATCTCGACCAGCCTGCACCAAGTCGCTCAGGCCGGACTGGACGCGATTGGCTACCTGCGCGAGCATAAGAGCGCGCCTGCTGACTGGAAAGCTCATCAGCTTACATTTCTCCAAACCGCGGGAAAGCCACAGGCGTCGGCCGTACTGGTGAACATGATTGCACCGGCAGTTATCAAGCTGGTGCAGGCCACGACAGGCTCATCGTTAGCTTCCCGGTAGGGCGCTTCCAAAAGCGGTTTTGCAATTACTGTGGCCTGATATAAGGTCGCGAGGTGTGGTTTTCCTTGGGAGAAAACCACGAGAAGGGCTTCCGCTTTCCCGGATTTCCCGCAGCGCGGCACTGGCCGAGAACAACGATGTGCGACTTTCTTCGCGGAAAGTCGCATGCAGTTTGGTAGTTCCACCAACATCTACAGGAAATCCGGGTTCGGTCTACACCAATTGCGAAACCGCTAAGGATTGAAACATGTACGTAACAATATTCATCGAGACTTCAAGCTATGAGTGATGGCCGTTGGGTTCTGTTGATTGCCAGTGAGCTGGGTGGTACCAACTCCGTTTCTGACCGCGCGATGGAACGGCTGTGCAACGCGATTGGAGAAGAAGGATACGAAGTAGTCAGGACATCGACGCCAGAGGATGGACTTTCGCTGGTGAAATCGGATCCATCGCACAGCGCTATCCTGCTCGATTGGGATCTTGAAGAAGAGCATCAATTCGACGAACGCGCGGCGCTCAAGATCATCCGCGCCGTCCGCCGCAGAAATAAAAAGGTTCCCATCTTCCTGATCGCCGACCGCACCCTGGTCAGCGAGCTGCCGCTGGAAGTGGTAAAGCAGGTGCACGAGTACATCCATCTCTTTGGAGACACACCAGCCTTCATCGCCAACCGCGTAGACTTTGCTGTCGATCGCTACAACGAGCAGTTGTTGCCTCCCTACTTCCGCGAGCTCAAGAAATATACCGACCAGGGCGCTTACTCGTGGGACGCCCCCGGCCATATGGGCGGGGTGGCGTTCCTCAAGCATCCGGTGGGGATGCAGTTTCACCGCTTCTTCGGCGAAAATCTGCTACGCGCCGACCTGGGGATCTCCACTTCATCCCTCGGTTCCTGGCTTGACCACATCGGACCTCCGGCAGAATCGGAGCGCAATGCCGCCCGCATCTTCGGAGCGGATTGGACCTTTTACGTCCTCAGCGGCTCCTCTACTTCTAACCAGATCGTGGGCCACGGTGTCATCGGGAACAACGACGTCGTCCTGGTAGACGCAAACTGCCACAAGTCGATCTGTCACTCGCTCACCGTGACTGGCGCCAGACCGGTGTACTTCAAGCCTACCCGGAACGGTTATGGAATGATTGGGTTGGTACCCATGCGGCGCTTCTCGCCGGAGCACATCCAGGAATTAATCAGGGAGAGCCCGTTCAGCGCGGACGCGCCTTCGCAGGAACCCACCTATGCGGTGGTCACCAACTCCACCTACGACGGTTTTTGTTATGACGTACAGCGGGTGACTGCGGAGTTGGCGCGCAGCGTGCCCCGCCTCCACTTCGACGAGGCGTGGTACGCCTACGCGAAATTCCACGCCATCTACCGCGGACGCTTCGCCATGGATGTGCCTGACGATATGCCGGACCGGCCGGTAATCTTCGCCGTGCAATCGACGCACAAGATGCTGGCCGCGTTTTCCATGGCATCGATGATCCACGTCAAGCTGAGCGACCGCGCGCCACTGGACTTCGATCTGTTCAATGAAGCGTTCATGATGCACGGCACGACTTCGCCTTTCTATCCCATGATCGCGTCGCTCGATGTAGCTACCTCGATGATGGACGAACCGGCTGGTCCGACCCTGATGTACGAGACGATTCAAGATGCCATCAGCTTCCGGAAAGCTATGTCTTCCATTGCTCATCGCCTGCGCTCGGCCAACGGGGAGGAATGGTTCTTTCGCGTCTACCAGCCGGATACAGTGACTGATCCAGTGACTGGGCAGACCTCTCTTTTTGAGGAAACCCCCGACTCTCTGCTCATCCAGTCACCAGAGTGCTGGACTCTCAAGCCGGAGGAAGACTGGCACGGCTTCAGAGATGAAGACATCGCTGAAGACCATTGCATGCTCGACCCCACGAAGGTCACGATTCTCATGCCCGGCATCAATTCTCGTGGAGAGCTGGCGGAATGGGGCATCCCGGGGGCGATCCTCACCGAGTTTCTCGATGCCCGTCTGGTGGAGATTGCCCGCACCGGCGACTACACCGCGTTGATCCTTTTCTCGGTGGGAACGAGCAAAGGAAAATGGGGCAGCCTGCTGGAGACGCTTTTCGAGTTCAAGCGCCTCTACGATAACGAGGGCACCTTGTACGAGGCGTTGCCGGATTTGGTCGCCGAGCATCCGCTCCGTTACAAGGATATGACGTTGAAGGAACTGAGCGACGAAATGCACGCGGCCATGGCGGACTTGAATCTGACCGGTCTGCTTCACCAGGCCTGTGATGTGGACCCGGAACCAGTGTTAACGCCGGCCCAGACGTATCAGAAGCTGATCCGCAATGGCACCGACAAGGTGCGCATCTCCGAGATGGCGCGGCGACTGGCGGGCGTGATGCTGGTTCCCTACCCGCCGGGCATCCCGGTGCGCATGCCCGGAGAACGCATGGGCGACGTCGACAGCCCAACCATTCGCCTTCTGCTGGCACTGGAAAAGTTCGGCAAGCAGTTTCCGGGCTTTGAACGCGAGGTTCACGGGATCGAGGTGGATGCTGAGGGCGATTATTGGATGCGCAGCGTCATCGAATCTGAACCGCGTGGAAGAAACGGCGCAACTCCAGCGCGCAACGTCAAGCGTAGGCCGAGGAAACCCTCCGCGGGTCGCTGAGCACAACTGCAACCCCCGGACGGTGACCCATGTTCGCCTCAGCGTACATGGGTTGAAAAAGACCGGGCACAGCCCCCAGCGATTGCCCTTATCTTTCCCGAAGCGAGCGCGGATAATGGATCCGAGTGAAAGCAGTCGAAAAAGTCATTTTCGGCCCATGTACGCTGAGGCGAACATGGGGCACCCGTCCGTGGATCTAAATCCGAACAGGGGTGCGCGGTCGTGGTGTACTGATGAGACCGCAACGCAAACCGCCGCATAGGTTAGTCTAGGCAGTGCGTTCCGAACCTATGGTCAAAATTCCCAGGCGCCGGTGGCGCATCGCTTTTCTGCTGGCTGTCGGCGTTCTGGTCAACTACTTCGACCGGGTCAACCTCTCGGTCTCCCACGCTGCGCTCATCACCACCTTCGCCATCTCCAACATCACCTTCGGCTACCTCTCCGCCGCCTTTAACTGGACCTATATGTTGTGCCAGCTTCCGGTGGGCGTCGTGCTGGACAAATTCGGCGTGCGGAGGGTAGGACGCATCAGCAGTTTTTTGTGGAGTGTCGCCTCGTTCGCCGCGGCGATTGCACCCAACCTGGGCAGCTTCTTTGCCGCGCGGCTGCTGCTGGGCATCGGAGAAGCTCCCACCTTTCCCTCCAACGCCAAAGCGATCGGCTACTGGTTTCCCGCTAGGGAGCGGAGTTCAGCGACATCCATCTTCGACGGCTCCGCAAAATTTGCATCGGCGATCGGGGTGCCGCTCATTGGAATGCTGCTATTGAAGGTCGGCTGGCGCTGGAGTTTTGCCGCCACCGGCATGCTCAGCTTCCTCTACTTCCTGCTCTTCTGCCGCGTCTATCGCGATCCTGTGGATGATCCAGAGCTCACCGAACGCGAACGGAATTACATCCTGGAGCAGGATGCCGTGGCGCCGGTTCTGCGCTCGGAAACTGCATCCTTCGGCTATCTGATACGACAGCCGAAAGTGATCGGCATTACCCTCGGCTTCGGCGCCTATAACTATGTTTTCTACCTGATGCTGACCTGGTTGCCGAGCTATCTCTTCCAGGCCCTGCATATCGACCTGCTGCACTCGTTTCTCTACACTGGCGTGCCGTGGTTGTTTGCCACGGCCTGCGAACTGATAGTTGGCGGATGGCTGGTTGACTGGCTGCTGGAGCGCGGATGGAATGCCAGCAATGTGCAGCGCGCGGTACTCATCGGCGGCACCGCCATGGGGCTGGGCGTTATTGGCGCAGCCTACGCCCAGACGGCTACCAGCGCGCTGGTCTGGATCAGCATCTCGCTGGGAGGCCTGTCGGCGGCAGCAGCAGTTGGTTGGTCTGTACCCTCGCTGATCGGCCCCCGGGGGAGTGTGGGCACCCTGGCCGGCATCATCAATTTCTCCAGCCAGGTTTCGGGAATTTTGGCGCCCATCGTGACCGGCTACCTGGTCACTGCCCGGCACTCATTCGGGTGGGCCTTCGGCGTTTCCGCGATTTACTTGTGTATTGGGATCTCGGCCTACATCTTTATGCTCGGCCGTATCGAAAAGATTCCCAGCCAGCCTCAGCGCGCGGCGTAATCTTTTGTAGCCTTGGTGCGGGAATTGAAGACAGAGAAACTACCGTTGGGTTTGACGGTCAACTTCAGGTAGTTGGCGTCATCCTTCTGCCCCATGGGGTTGGCAATGTACTCCTCGGCCATGTTGTGCATGCCTGCCTCGTTGGAGAAGTGCAATTGCCATAGCGACTCGAGCCCGGGGGTCTTGGCCAGGGTTTCAAACGTAGCTGTGGAACCGCCCTTTTTCGTCCCGTTATTCATGATGGCCACGCGCGGCGCAATCGCAAATAGTAAGGCCGGGCTGGAGCTCTGGAACAATCCGTGGTGCGATACCACCAGGACATCCACCTTGCCAATCCGGTTATCAGGGCACATCAACTTCATTTCCTTATCCCAGGTGAGATCGCCCAGGTCGAGGATTCTGCTCTTACCGAAGGTGAACAGCGTGCCCAAGGAGCGCGCATTGTCGGTCTGGTCTTCCGGCCTGGTTTCCGAGTCCTTGCAGTAGGTATTCGGCTGCCCAGCTCCGGGCAGGGGGCGGTTAAGAACCTCGCCGTTGGAGCTGATGACGACTGCCTTGATCCCGGGAATCGGCAAAACGTCGCCTGGTTTGGGCACGATGTGAGCGTAATGACCGTTGGTGAGAAGCAGTTGATAGGCCGAATAGGTTTTGTTGTTGCCCGGATCGGTGGGACTGTTGGGTCCATGATCGATGAACGTGCCCACGGGAATCTTCGCCACCAATTCGGGAAGTCCGCCAAGATGATCCGCATGATAGTGGGTGAGCAACAGGTAATCGATCTTGCTTACGCCGGCATCGTTGGCCGCGGCGACGATGCGTCCAGCATCCAGGCCATTGTTTCCAGCCCATCCGGTATCGATCAGCAGCGACTTCCCTGCCGGGGTGACAAAGAGCGTCGATTGTCCGCCGTCTACGTCGATGAAATAAACCTGAAGCGAACGGCTCTTGGCTGCTTGCGCTCCGGCGAGCATCGACCACGCTAAAACCGCAGCCAACAGGCACCACGCCTGAAGTCGCCTGCGGGCGGTCGATGAAAATTCTTCCTCACTGGTCATGACTTGTCCTTCATTGGTTAGGGGGGTGGCAATGTACGCGTGAGGTCAAACCGACTCTACGCGCCAGGATCGAGCACGACTTTCATCAGGTTTGGCTCGCCCGCGTGCAGCCGGGCAAACCATTGGGGCCCATCGCTAAGAGGAGCGATCGCGGTAATCAAGGACTTGACCTTGATTTTCCCGTTGGCCAGCAGCTCCATCGCCTCAGGATATTCACCCGATGAGGCGCAGGATCCCTGCAGGCGAATCTGCCTGGAGACCACTACCTGCAGTGGGATCTTAACCTGGGGAGAAATGTTGCCGATCAGTGTAACAGTTCCGCCTTTGCGCACACTGGCGATGGAGGCGGAGATGGTTTCGTCCCGTCCCACGGCTTCCAGGACCAGGTCCACGCCCTTGCCGCCGGTACGGCGCAGGATCTCCTGCACCAGCTCGTTTCCGGAAAGCAGCAGCGTCGCGTCGGCGCCGAGTTTCTCGGCCCGTTCCAGACGGGAGCGATCAATATCCGCGATCAGCACCTGGGAAGCCCCAGCGGCCTTGGCCGCCTGCAGGGTGAGTAGCCCAATCATGCCTGCACCGATCACCAGGGCCGTCTCGCCCCCCTTCATCTCGGAAACGCGCACTGCATGCAATGCGACCGAGACGGCTTCGAGCATGGCCGCCTCCTGGAACTCGAGCGTCGCCGGAAGGTGATAGGTGATGCGCTGCGGGACCACGACATACTCCGCAAAGGCGCCAGCGCGGCGATAGTCTCCGCAAGAGACCCCTATCACCTGCCGGTTATTGCACAGATTGACATCCCCCTGGAGACAGAACTCGCACTGGCCGCAGTAGACGGTGGAGTCGAAGGTAACGCGATCGCCTGTCTTGAACTTGCTTACGCCGCTTCCAGCCGCCGCTACCACCCCGGCCGCTTCATGGCCCATAACGATGGGGGGAATTCGCCTACCGGAAGTGCCGTCGTAGCCGTGCACGTCACTGCCGCAGATGCCACAGGCGGCGACCCGCACCAGGATCTCATCCGCACCGGGAATCGGGGCCGGAAGATCAGCAACGTCGAGATGGTTGTATTCGGAAAGTAGCAGAGCTTTCATAGTGGTCTTAAGGGTACATCGTGGGCGCTCGCATCCTCAAGCATGTACGATGTTTGAAGCTGCCGCTTCTTGCCTTCCCCCATGAGCACACGCAGTCTTCAACGCAGGCTGATCGCAGGATTCGGCGCCAACACCTTCAGCCGCCTCTCCACCACCCTGACCCAGATTTTCTCCGTTCCCGTCTTCCTCAGCCATTGGGGAGTGCATCTCTACGGCGAATGGATCCTGCTCAACACCATTCCCAGCTACCTCGGGCTCAGCGATGTGGGCTTCGGCAGCGTCGCCGGCAACGAAATGACCATGCTGGCGGCGGCCAATAACTTCGAAGAGGCTCTGGTGGTTTTTCAGAGTGTCTGGGTACTTACTACGGTCATCACGAGCCTGATCGCCCTGCTGCTGATCGCGGCCGTCTGGTTCTTGCCCTTAGGCGCCTGGCTGCACATGCACGCGATTAGCCCGGCCGATACCAAGCTGATCGTCCTGCTGCTGGGGCTGGCGGTCCTGTTGGGCATGCAGGAGACGCTGTTCCAGGCCGCATTTCGCTGCGTGGGCAAGTATCCGCTGGGGACCATGGCCAAGAGCCTGGTGGTGCTGGCAGCCTTTCTGAGCACGATGGTTGGGGTTGGCCTCCATCTGTCTCCTGTCCCCGTCACTGTGCTGTATGTTGCCGTCAATGCGGTGGGGGTGCTTGCCTTGTGGATTTTGCTTCGGCGGGAAGTGCCCTGGATTCGTTTCGGCATTCGCCATGCGCAATGGGCGGTCATTCGCCGTCTCACTGGCCCGGCGCTTTCCTTTATGAGTTTTCCGCTGGTCAACGCTCTTAACCTGCAGGGCGTGCTGGTGGTGATCGGCTATGTGATGGGTCCGGTTGCGGTGGTGACCTTCAATACGGCGCGAACCATCTCCCGCAGCGCTACCCAGGGAATGAACCTGATCAATAATTCGATCTGGCCCGAGATGTCGGCGGCCTTCGGCGTAGGAGCGATGGACGTCGCCCGGATGCTCCACCGGCGCGCCTGCCAGATCTCGCTCCTGCTCTGTCTGGGCATCACGCTCGGGGTGGCGTTTCTGGGTGATTGGATCTGGAGAGTGTGGACCGTTGGCAAGGTGCCCACCGACCCCGTGTTGCTCAACATCATGTTGCTGCAGATGGTGGTGTCCGCGTTTTGGTTCACCAGTTCAGTGGTGCCGATGGCCACCAACCAGCACCAGAGGATGGCGCGGGCGATGCTGGCCGCCACCTGCGCGGCATTGGTCCTGGCCTGGCTGTTGATGCACGTTCCCTCGCTCGGCTTGCGTGGCGCGGCCATCGCGCTGGTGGCCGGCGATATCTTTACCGCCGTCTATGTATTGCGCGAGAGCCTGGGTCTGCTGGGAGATACCCTGGGCGGCTTTGCACGCAGCATGCTCGACCTGGCGCCGTTGCTGCGTCTCTGGAGAAGACCGCGCGTGCCGCTTGCCAGCGTGGAATAGTCCAGGTTTGGGCTGCCCAGCAATAACGAAATCGTGGGTGTGGCCGTTATGCCACGGCATTCGGGCGCGGTCCAGTTTACCCAGGACTGACATCCTGGGACATTCTCAGTCGTCCCTGCGGGTCTGGTCGCGATGCCGATGTAAACCCAGGACTGACGTCCTGGGCTACTCTCAGCCGTCCCCTTCGACAAGCTCAGGGCAGGCTCTTCGGGAATGATGACGATAGATCGCGAGAAGTGACTTGTCTTCTCCGAGGTGCTCCACAAGTCGGCCAATCGAAGAGACAAATTTGGACAGTCTGCTTCTCAGCCGTCCCTACGGGGCTAGTTGTTTATTGCCTTTAGGCTTTTTCAGCGGACTCGGGGACGACTGCCGCCGCAGCTTGGAAGCCGATTTTGGAATGGGTTCCGTCGCAGAATGGTTTGTTGGTCGATGCTCCGCAGCGACAGAGAGAGATGGCAGGTTTTCCGGCTAAATCTATTAGCGTACCGTCGGTGTTCACCAGTTTGATGGGACCCTCGACGCGAAACGGTCCGTTTGGTCGGACCGTGATTGTTACTTCCCCTTCAGCCATGCAAGACTCCAGGTGAGAGATGTGAGTTCCAGTTGAGTCTAGCAGCCACTTAGTCGCTGTCCAGGTTCTGGGTCGCTTTGGGTTCGTCTTGGGGCGGTTTGGGCTGGGGATTCTGGATATTTCCAGCGGTGCCGGTGGTTGAGCTCGGTACCGGCCCGGCAACGTTCGAGCTCTGGCCGACTTTTTGGCCTTTCCAGCCGGTCGTACTGACATTTTGTGCGGTGCTGCCGGTATCGCAGCCCATGGCCATGCCACAAGACACAAGCAGCAAGAGAACAGACGCTCGAAACATGATTGCTCCTTGACAGCGATCTTAGGCTATTTGGATGTGGAAGGGAAAGTAGGACGCAGGAGAACCTGCCAGGACTGGCCATCATGTTGCACGGCCATTATTCGCCGGGAAGCCGAAGGAAAAGACGGCGTTCAGCCGCCTCTTCCTTCATAGATCGAACTACAGACTACAGAACCTGAACGTTCTCTGCCTGCCAACCCTTAGGGCCTTTGGTTACGTTGAACTGAACCGCCTGGCCTTCTTGAAGAGTGCGGAAGCCGTTTGCTTGAATCGCTGTGTGGTGCACGAAAACATCCTCACCATTTGCACGGCTCAAAAAGCCGAACCCCTTGGCATCGTTGAACCATTTCACTGTACCTTGTTCCATTGTGTTTCTTCCTTAGTAACGAGATGACGCTGAATTCAATCGGGGTATCTGCAGGTAGTGCGGACTCCTAGAGCAGAACGAGCTGAGAACCAAAATCGTATTCGACGCTCTTTTAGGATATACCGCAGAAGCAACAGGCGCAATGAAAAAATTGCACCGAAAAGGCGAAAAATGCTCGCCACCCTACTCGTACTTCAATGATTCTACAGGATCCATCCGCGCCGCCCGCACCGCCGGCCCCGTGCCAAAGGCAATACCCACCGCACAGGAGACCAGGATGGCGATGACCGCCGACAACCACGAGACCTGAAGCCGGTAATTGGTAAATAGAGCGATCGAGAGGGGCAAGGCCATGGCCAGAATCGTGCCCACCACCCCCCCGCTGAGCGATATCAACACCGCCTCGGCCAGAAACTGCAGCTGAATCTCGCGGAATGTTGCCCCCAATGCCTTGCGGATGCCGATTTCCCGGATCCGCGAACGGACCGTGGCCAGCATGATATTCATGATCCCTACTCCGCTAACCAGCAGGGTCACCAGGGAAAACAAGAGCAGCACAATGCTGAACGCAGTGGCAGTCTTCCCGGCCATGGAAAGCACCTCCGAGAGGTCGCCCACGTCGTACACGGATTCTGAGCGATGCCGGCTCTTGATAGCCGCCTTGATGGCCTGCGAAGCCCACGGAACACTCCCCGAGTCGGTCATCGAGAAGTAGATCTGGTTGACTGCGTCGGTGCCGGTGAAATAGCGCGCGACGGTGTACGGGATAAGCACCGTCTCATCAACAATTTCCGACTGCCCGAAGGTCGCTACGCGCTCCCGGAAGACGCCGATGATCACGAAGGGCACGTTGGAGATGGCCAGCGTCTTGCCTATGGCTTCCTGCGGGCTGCCGAACTGGATCAACGCAAACCGCTCCGTGACCAGGGCCGCATGGCTGTGGGTGATCGAGTCCTGCTCGTCGAAAAAGCGTCCCGCGATCAGGTAGAGCCGGCGTATGTTGGCATACTCCGGGTTCACCCCCAGGATCAGGACATCCCGTTCCTTCCCTCCCCCGCTGGTGAAGGACTGGTGAAGGTTGAGCACCGGCGATGCCTCTTGAATCCCAGGGACCTGCTGCTCCACGGCACGCATGTCGTCCACCGTCAGGTAATCGCGTACCGAAGCGATACTGGCATCCGACAGCCCGGCATACTCGGCCCAGATAAGATTGGTGCCGATGTTCTGAATGGAGGTGAGAACATATCGCCTGCCGGATAGCCCGATGGTCACTACCAGGATCAAGGAGGCGGTTCCGATCACCATACCCAGGGCAGTCAGGGCGAAGCGAATCTGGTTGAGACGGAAGGAGTCGATGGCCAGTAACACGATCTCGCGGAACGCAATGCTCTGAGTACCGCGAACTGGTGAATAAACGCCCATATCCGACCCGCTTACCGATTGCCGAGGAACACCAGCGTGACCCCCAGCGAGACTAAAAAAACACCCACCCAGCGCCGCCGGCTGACGCGTTCACGCAGAAAGAATACCGCTCCAAGTGCTCCGGCCACGTAGCTCAAGGCAGTTACCGGCACCACAAAGCTTACATTCAGGATGGAGAGTGCGCCCAGCAAAGAGAAAAATGCCAGGGCCATCAAGCTGACTCCCGCCCACATCCACCCCACCCCCATGGCGCGCAGAATGACTCGGGCAATGGCCGCGGGACGAAAATCCTTGACTTCTCCGACCGCCTTCATCGCGCGGGAGACGCACAACTCGCCGCCTGTACCAGCCACCACGATGAGCAGGAAAAGAATGACCTCAAG
This sequence comes from uncultured Acidobacteriaceae bacterium, assembly GCA_963743365.1. Classification (GTDB taxonomy): domain Bacteria; phylum Acidobacteriota; class Terriglobia; order Terriglobales; family Acidobacteriaceae; genus PALSA-350. The sequence continues at coordinate 97,250 of CAVUQE010000021.1, read as the reverse complement.
CAAACTAGCTGCGCTCCATGACTGTCGGGCTATGGTCAAGGCTGCGCGGGTTGCTCTGCCCTACCACCAGGACACCCAGGCAGATGATCGCAATACCCAGCCAGCGCAAGGGCGAAACCGGCTCCCCCAACATGAAGTATCCGAGCAGCGCGGCAACGCCATAGCCCGCCGACGATGCCGGCTGGACATAGCTGTAGTCGGCCCAGGAGAGCACCAGCACGTTGGCGAGGAAAAAGGTGAGCAGAGAGGCGACTCCCAGCCAAATGGAGCCGATGCCAAACACGCGCAAGGCCGTGTGAAGCGCTTCGGTAGGGGGCCATATGGCAAGCCTGCCGGACTGCTTCATGCCCTTGCTCAGCAAAACGTTTCCTAGAGGGCCGGCGATCACCATGACGCCGATGAGCAGATACGTTTTGAGGTGGCGGGCTTTGAGGGTCATCATGGGGGTGGATCCGGCAATATCGGACCGGCACCCCCTAATTTTATACTTATCTGTCCGCGTATCCGAGTTCGACACTGCTGTCGAAGGGACGCTCGATGCCTTCCGTCGTTCTGATCGGAGAAGACTTTTTAACCGGCGGAACGAATTCGTAGGGCGTCGCTTCGATGTGCTCCGGCCGAGGCAACTTCTTGTTGACGTATTCGATCCCGCTGAAGTCTTTGAAGCCGAGCTGATGGACCTTCCAGCGGCGTAGCCGCATAGGAGCATCCTCTTCCCAGGTAGCCCAAAACCACTTCTTGAACAGCTTCTGGAAGAACGGATCAAACAGCTTGAAGATGGGATGGGTATTGATGCGATAGGTAACGGTGACCGAGCAGCGGTCGTTGGGCAGGTCCTCGAAGAACGCTTCCATCTCCAGCATGAAGCCGATCGTGTCCTGGTGGAAGCTCTTCATGGTGTTGCCGTCCATGTACTGGAAGCCGATGCCGGAGGTATAGAACGGCAAAAGTGGCATGCGCTTCCCGCGCACCACCAACGACCAATCGTCTCGCTCGGCCAGCACGCGAGTAGCGTTGTAGTACTTATAATGAGTCCCGACAAGGTGTTCGTGGTCGTAGTAATTCCACATGACCACTTCCTTCGGGCAATCCATTTCAGCGCGGAATTGGGCGGTCAACAGATAGCTTTTCATGGGCGAAATCTACCCCAGTAGATCTACATAGATTCTGTCGTCAACAACCTTTAACGCGTATTGCCGAAGAGGATAAGCAGGATGCGAAGTGCACGAGCCGTCTTTGCAGGAAAATGTCCAGTTGTGCCATAGGCAGGTGAAGACCCCGTCCTTATGCTTGTGATAGCCGACCGGACCACCAAAATGGCGGCAGATGTTGCTGAGCGCCTTGATCTCTCCCTCATACTCGTAAAGGAGGACGTCATGGTCGTCAATCCACCGCGTAAGCTGCCCAGTTGTCTTTAATTCGTCGAGAGTAGCAAGAAATTTGTAGGTGGCGTGGCGACCGTCTTGTTCGACTGTGATTACACTCGACTCGGTGATCATAATCTTCTTCTTGGTATAGTTGAGGAGGCTACCCGTGTCAATGCCCTGCTCAACTTCAGGCCATCGTTCTCTTGTGATAAATCTAGGTGTGACCCTGGTTTAACAGGAAATATATGACGTCGAAAACTGCTGCAGTGCCATCTCTAGAAGAGGTATAAACCTTACGTGTGTGGCATTGTAGGATTTACGACGAAAAACTGGCACCCTGAGCCAGAGCGCATTCGATCTGCTACTGAGACCCTTATTCATCGAGGCCCTGATCAGCAGGGAGTTTTCCGTTCTCGAGTGTGTTCCCTGGGCGCCACCCGGCTGAAGATTGTCGATCTCGCCCACGGCGACCAGCCGATCTTTTCCGAAGATGGCGATTGTGTCATCGTCTTCAATGGCGAAATCTATAACCATCTTGAAGTCCGGAGCGAGCTCGAGGCTCTGGGCCATCAGTTCCAGACTCATTGCGACACGGAAACCGTGCTGCAAGCGTTCTTGCAATGGGATACCGACTGCTTCGCCCGGCTGCGCGGCATGTTTGCCGCAGCGATCTGGTGCAATTCCCAACAGCGGCTGGTGCTGGCCCGCGACCGCTTGGGGATCAAGCCGCTCTATATCGCAGAACGAGGCGACGATCTGTTCTTTGCCTCAGAGCTTAAAGGGATACTCGTCCATCCTGAAATCGAACGCAGGCTCAGCCTGGAGGGTCTAGACTGCTACCTGTCGCTCAACTACGTTCCATGCCCATGGACGCTGGTGGAAGGCATTGAGAAGCTGGCTCCTGGCCACTGGCTAGAATGGCGCGATGGGCGAGTGAGCAAACATGCCTACTGGCGCACTCCGGATATTCGTCCTGCGCCCAAGTCGCTTGATGCCGCAAAAGAAGAGCTCGACTTTCTACTGGAACAGTCGCTTCGCGAGCACCTTATGTCCGAAGTGCCCCTGGGGGTGTGGCTCAGCGGGGGTGTGGATTCATCGACTGTTTTACATTACGCTGCCCAGGCATCCGGTTCGCGGCTGCAAACCTTCTCGATTTGTTTCAAGGGGCACAGCTTCGACGAGTCTCGCTATATTCACCAGATGGTCGAGCATTACGGCACCTCTCACGTGGAGTTGGATCTTAACCCTGAGCAGGACCTGGAAGGCGCTATCCAGGAGATCCCCTATTATTCCGACGAGCCGAGTGCAGACTCCGGGGCATTGCCGGTTTGGTTTCTGGCCAAGCTTTGCAAGCAGCGATGTACAGTAGCGTTTAGCGGAGAAGGCGCCGACGAGATATTCGGTGGCTACCTCACCTACCGTGCCAATCTTATCTCCGCCCGGCTAACGCAGCTGCCGCCCACCGCGATCCACCTGGCGCTGCAAAGTTTGCGCCTGTGGCCGGCCTCCAATGAAAAGATCAGCCTTGAGTACAAGCTCAAGCGGCTCTTGCAAGGCAGCCTCATGCCGCCGGAGCGTGCGCATGTCTATTGGAACGGAACCTTCTCGGAAGCGGAGAAAGTATCGCTGTTGAAGGTTCCTCTACCTCCGAGCCTCCTCGATGTCCTCGCCCGGACGCGGGCGAGTCTGCCGGGCGACGGGGTCGCGCCCTACCTGGAATTCGACCAGAACTATTATCTTCCCGACGATATCCTGGTGAAATCGGACCGCATGAGCATGGCACATGCGGTTGAAGTACGCCCTCCCTTCCTCGACCACCGCATACTGGAATTTGCGGCCACCTTACCGTCTCACCTCAAGATCAACGGAACACGGCAAAAATACGTGCTGAAAGAGCTCATGCGCACAAAATTGCCGGCTTCCGTACTGCAGCGAAAGAAGACCGGTTTCGACATTCCCGCGCACGAGTGGTTCCGGGGCCCGCTCAAGTCACTTCTGCTGGAAACCCTGGCAGAGGCAGAAGCAGAGCACTCAGAATTATTTCGCTTTGACACGATCCGAACTTATACACAACTTCACATGAACAGGAGCATCAATGTTGGCTATCACCTGTGGGGCCTGATCATGCTTTTTCTTTGGATGAAACGATGGAACATTCAATCAGCGCCCTCTCAGATATCGAAAAGACAGATGCTCGCAGTCGAACTATAAATAGCGGCCGATTTTTTCCCATTGTTTTGCTTTTTGCAGCGATGGTGTACCTCGGCTGTATCATCTCCCCGCCGTCGCTGATGGATGACGTTGATGCCGTCATGGCACAAGTCTCCCGCAACATGCTTACCTCCGGCGACTGGGTAACCGCACGCCTCGATGGTGTGCCTTACCTGGAAAAGGCTCCTCTCCTTTACTGGACGGTCGCGACGTCCATGAAGTTTTTTGGCGCGCATGATTGGGCCGCTCGTATTCCAATTGCTCTCTCCGTTATCGCTCTTTGCTGGACCACTGCGATCTTCGGGGGATGGGCATTCGGCAGGCGTCCTGGACTCCTTGCTGGCCTTTGCATGTCGACTTGCGTTGGGCTCTTCCTTTTCACCCGCATCCTTTTGCCGGACGCGATGCTTACCCTCACCATCGCCCTGGCTTTTTGGGCCTTTCTTCGGGTGATCGATGAACAAGAGCGCCACCCCAGGGCATGGGCAATGACACTCGCCGCATGCCTGGGCTTCGGTTTGCTTTTGAAGAGTCTGATTGGAGTGGTCTTCCCCATCGGGGCAATCGCCCTCTACCTGCTGCTCACGCGTCAGTTCTTTTCTTTACGCGTCTGGAGGCAGCTTCGGCCGCTCAGCGGACTAGCGATCATCCTGCTCATTGCCGCGCCCTGGCATATTCTTGCCACGCTGCGTAACCCGCCTTACTTCAGCCTCTCCATGCGTAGCGTTCCCGGGGAGTATCACGGCTTCCTGTGGTTCTACTTGATTAACGAGCAACTATTGCGATTCCTTAACCTGCGCTATCCGCGGGATTACGACACCGTGCCCCCGGTCTATTTTTGGCTTTTCAACCTGGTGTGGCTTTTTCCCTGGAGTGTGTATCTGCCGGCTGCCTTCAGGCTCTCTTACCGGCCGGTCGACCGCGCGGGCAAAACCCGGCTACTGGCCCTGTGCTGGATCGGTTTTGTCATGGTGTTTTTCACCTTCTCGACCACCCAGGAGTATTACTCCATGCCGATCTATCCGGCGATGGCGCTGCTGATTGGCTCGGCGATGGCGACGGAGGGAAAGCTAGTAAAAGGAGGGACACGGCTGCTGACCGTGGTTTTCACCGTTGCCGCGATAGCGGCGATTGGCATTCTGATCGCGGATCGCCACATCCCGACCCCTGGAGACATCTCCCAAGCATTGACATCTAATCCGGGGGCGTACAAGCTATCGCTCGGCCACATGGAAGACCTCACCCTCAAGTCCTTTGCCTATCTTCGGCTGCCGTTGGGGCTAGCCGCGGTTGCCTTTGTCATTGCGACCGTCGGAACCCTCCTGAAGGCCAGTAAGAGGGTCTACCTCACGATTGCCCTTGCAATGGTTGTTTTCTTTCACGCAGCACGCCTGGCCATGGTCAGCTTCGACCCCTACCTGTCCTCCAAGCCCTTGATTGAGGCCCTCGAGCGATCGCCGCAAGGCGAGTTGATCATCGACCACCACTACTACTGGTTTTCTTCCGTGTTCTTCTATACCAACAGGACTGCGCTGCTGCTGAACGGAAGGTTCTTCAACATGGTCTATGGCTCGTATGCTCCTGGATCAGCAAACGTGTTCATCGATGACAGCCAATTCCAGGAACTCTGGCGGCGTCCGGAGCGATATTACATTTTTGCCAGGGACAACCAGGTCGATCATCTCAAGTCGCTAGTGAACCAGAACCTGCTCAATCTCGTCAGTGCAAGTGGCGGCAAAGTCCTGCTAACGAACCATCCAACTGCTGCTGCTGGCCATACAATGTAAACAGCTGATCAACGATCTGGAGAGACTATGAAAATTGCCGTACTTGGGGGCGATGGCTACTGTGGTTGGGCTACCGCTCTTTACCTATCGAAACAGGGCCATACGGTCGCCATTATCGACAACTTCGTGCGCCGCCTGTGGGACCACGAACTCGGAGTGCAGTCCCTTACTCCCATTCGCCCGCTCGCCGATCGCTTGCGCGTGTGGCACGAGCTGACCGGCAAATCGATTGAGCTCTTCGTTGGCGATGTGACCGACTACGAGTTTCTGGCTTCGACCATCAAGACCTTCGAGCCTGAAGCCGTAGTTCATTTTGCTGAGCAGCGCTCCGCCCCCTATTCGATGATCGATCGCAACCACGCTGTCGGCACCCAGGTGAACAACGTCGTGGGCACGCTGAATCTGCTCTTTGCTTTGCGCGAATTTCAGCCCGACTGCCACCTGGTCAAGCTGGGCACCATGGGTGAATACGGCACGCCCAATATCGATATCGAAGAGGGTTACATCACCATCGAGCACAACGGCCGCAAAGACGTGCTCCCGTATCCCAAGCAGCCAGGCTCGTTTTATCACCTCTCGAAGGTCCACGACAGCCATAACATGATGTTCGCCTGCAGGATCTGGGGAACCCGCGCCACCGATCTGAACCAGGGTGTGGTGTATGGAACCATGACCGATGAAGTCGCCCTGGATGAGGCGTTGATCAACCGTTTTGACTACGACGAGGTCTTCGGCACGGTGCTGAATCGCTTCTGTACCCAAGCAGCCCTCGGCCATCCCCTCACGGTGTATGGCAAGGGCGGACAGACACGCGGTTTTCTGGATATCCGCGACACGGTGCGCTGCGTAGAGCTGGCCTGCCTGAATCCCGCGGCTAAGGGAGAATTCCGTGTCTTCAACCAATTCACCGAGCAATTTTCAGTGCTCGATCTAGCCCACCTGGTCCAGAATGCGGGCAAACAAATGGGGTTGAAAGTCGAGATCGACTATTTACCGGATCCTCGCGTGGAAGCGGAGCAGCATTACTACAATGCGAAGCACTCCAAGCTCATCGATCTTGGCCTTGCGCCGCACTTTCTCTCTGATTCCCTACTGGATTCACTCATCGATATCGCGGTTCGCTACCGCGATCGCATCGACACTGCGCTGTTTCTGCCGCGGGTAAACTGGCGCCACACCAGGAACGATCGGCGCGCAGAAAAGCCTGTTTTGGCAAAGACCGCACTGTAGAAGGATCATCACAAACCGCACGTCCCTCCACGGCGCCATGCTCGGATTTCCCGCTATTAGGTAGGTCCGGGGGGGCGCAGTGGAGGATCTTGAGGTTTCCTGTCCTACCTTAGACCCGCTCTGGAGCTTTCTCGGTCGCGCGAATGGCCGCAGCAGGGTCTACCGGGACTAACTCGCCATTGCGAATGTAGTAGTATCCGTCTCTCCAGCGAATGCTATTACGGGTAAAGCTGGTTAACCAAATGCCAGCGGCCAGCAGATCCCATACCGGAAGCAGCCAAAGCTTCTTGTAAATGCCTGGCTGCTTCAAACCCCACCTGCCAATCACTTCCATCATGGCGATACGGAAAGCGTAATATGCGCTCAAATAGGTGAACGCAACTTCAGGCGTGGGCTGTACAAAAATAGCCGCCAGGGCCCATGGCAAGCCAAGAGTAAAAATCAGGCCCAGATGTCCCCACGGACGCATGATGCGCATCACCACCGTCCAGCGCAGTCGCTTCAGGAAAAGGTCGCGCAGCGAATGGAAGTCTGATACCGTGTGAATCGCGTAGTTCAGAAGTTCTACTTCATAGCCTTGCTCTGCGATCAAGCGTCCTACCAGCAGATCGTCCGCAGGACGGTTCTCGATCGCCGCATAGCCGCCAAATCCAGCGAGATGCTTACGCGTGGTGGCAATCGTAGGACCCAGGGCAAACTTAACTCCATCCAACTGCCGGGCAACCAGAATTCCGGCATAAAAGTCAGAGAGCATTCCCACCGATTGAACACGTTGCACAAAGGTTTTTTCTTCGCTGGCAACGGGCACGTAAAAACACGTGACTGCTCCTACCTTCGGATCCGCCAGCGGAGCAACAATCGTGCGCAAATAATCGGGTTCCACGCGCACGTCGCTATCGCTCATCACGACGGTTTCGTATTTTGCTTCTGCTGTCATGCGCGCCAGCTTGGCGACTTTATCGTTGGTAGCTATCCGGCCGGAGCCGATCAGGACACGGATCTGGCATTCGGGAAAGTCGCGGATAAGCCTCTGAATCGTGGGCAATGCAGGATCGGATGCATCTCCTACGCAAAAAACAATTTCGTATTCCGGATAATCCTGACGGCAGAAGCTGGCGAGATTTTCATAGGCATCGGGATCAAGTCCCCGAATGGGCTTGAGATTACTGACCGGAGGGGTATAGCTGGTAGAAGCGGCTTTCCCGCCCAGGTTTTTGCGCGAACATCGAAAAAATTGCCATGCGCTAAACAGCGCAAGCGAGTAATAGATCAAAGGGATTGCAGCCATCCCCAAAATCGCGAAATGAAAAAAGCTCAGGATCATTCAGCCTCTAATTCCTATATGGATTGATTATCTCCCAAGCCTGTTATGCAGCATTTCGATTCAGTCAAGGTCCACTGCATGTGTCGCCCTACTTGAGACGGACGCTGGAGCCGTGCTGTTTCATCTCCATAAGACGAAACAGCAAAGCCACGTACCTCATCCCTATCTACATACCTTTACCCGCCGCCGGAAAGCATTCGGCCGAGAACAATATAAATTATATAAGCGCATTGCTTTCAACTGCTTGAAGATAAAGCTCCGGAAGTTTCCCACAATCCACAGTTGACACCGGAGAGCAGCAGTAGGCGAAAATAAGGCGAAGATACGCCGATGCCTTCCGCCAGCCATTTACGCGCCCAAATAGAAGCAACGCTGGGGGAAAGAATTCCTTCGGCGCTCACGCCGTTGGCGCGTCTTCCCTACCAAGTTGCGCCGACTGGCATACCAGAGATCGACATCCTGCTGCATGGCGGATTCCCGGTCGGTGCCCTCAGCGAGGTGGTCGGACCGGAATGCTCAGGACGCACCTCGCTGGCGCTTACATTTGCCGGCAGCATGACTCAGGCAGGAAAGATCTGCGCCTGGGTAGATGTCTCCGACACCTTGCATCCTGAATCGGCAGCAGCCAACGGAGTAGACCTCTCGCGGCTGCTTTGGGTTCGCTGCGGTTCGTCTCCTGTTACTACGCCCTTGCCACATGCACCAGCACTCGGATCGCACAAATCGGAAAAACCGCCCAAGGCAAAGCCAGGGTTGCCAGCCGCATGTGGGGGCCATCCGCGGATGGAGGCCAAAGGCCTTTCTACCGCTGTCAGCGATTTGCTCAGTCCAGCTCAGATTGCTCCTCGCTGCGCCGAAGCGCTCCACAAACCACGGCCGCAAGGCAAGCAACCAAATCATGGTCCGCAGCCCGCAAAGCTTCCTACTGCTTCCATCCAGACAGCTCCCAGAAGTAAGTCGTGGGCACGGCTGGAACAGGCACTACGGGTTACCGATTTACTGCTCCAGGCGGGTGGCTTCAGCTGCATCGTGCTGGATATGAGCAGCCTGAGCGCGGAGTATGCCTTGCGCGTGCCACTGGCGACATGGTTCCGCTTCCGTACCGCAGCCGAGCGGCTGCAATCAAATGTGTTATTGCTGACCCAACATGGCTGCTCCAGGAACAGCGCCGGGCTGGTGCTTCGTTTGCAACCGGGCAGCGTGCTTGCTCCTGACGCAACCATCTTCACCGGTCTAGAACATCGAGCGGTGTTAGACCGCCAACGCTTTCCTCAGTCTCCTGGGAATGTATTTCCCCTACGCTCCTCGGCAGGCCGGGACAGGAAGCCGCCACAAAGCGTGCCAACGGCGCAGTGGCAGGGTAGAACCCTTTGGGCAGGCCGCTCATGACGGAACGATATGCCTGCGTAGACGTAAAGGAATTTCCGTTACAGGCACTCCTGCGCCTGCGACCTGAGCTGCATGGTCAGCCAGTAGCCGTGCTCGATGGCGAGCCGCCATTCGAGCAGGTGTGCTCGCTTAATACTGCAGCACGAACACTAGGGATAGCCCTGGGCATGACACGGTTGGAAATGGAGATGTTTCCTACCGCCCTGGTCTTATCACGCTCGCGGGCCGAGGAGTTAACGACTCGATCAGCTTTGCTGGAGTGTGCCGGCGGCTTCTCCCCCCGGGTGGAAGATCAAAGCAGTGACAGTTACTTTACCTGCGTTATCGACATCGCCGGCACGGAGACGCTCTTTGGTTCCCCGGATACCCTGGGTGAGAACCTGCTCAAAAAGATACAAGCACTGCGCATACAAGCATCGATAGCTATCAGCAGTAGCTTTCATGCTGCCAGGTGTCTGGCGCGGGGGCACTCTTCAGGCAAAGGCATACGGGTTGTGCCACGAGGGATGGAATGCGCTGCGCTCGCACCTTTACCACTCACGGTTCTCGATCTTTGCCCGGAACATGCGGAGACATTCGCCATGTGGGGCATCACCACACTCGGAGCACTGGCGAAGCTCAAGGAAACCGAATTGATTACCCGGCTTGGACAACCAGGCAAGGAAATGCGCCTGCTGGCACGGGGGGAATCGCCCCATTTATTTCGCGCGATCGAAGCCAGCTTGGCACTTGAAGAGCGAATGGAACTGGACTCGCCAGTGGAACTGCTCGATTCGCTGCTTTTTATTATGGGTGTGATGCTCGATCAGCTGATTGTGCGCACCCTAACGCGCATACTGGCGCTGGCCTCGATCACGCTCGAACTGGATCTTGAAGGGGGCACGGCTCATACCCGCACGGTGCGGCCTGTACTGCCCAACAATGATCGAAAACTATGGTTGAAGCTCATCCATCTGGATCTGCAGGCGCATCCTCCGCGGGCAGCCATCCTTGGGATCAGCTTGAGCGCACAGCCAGGTAGCACCAGCAAGGTGCAGCTGGGGCTTTTCTCTCCGCAAGTACCAGAACCGATGCGGCTGGATGTCACTTTGGCGCGCATTCGCAGCATAGTTGGCGAGGGCTGCGCAGGTCATGTGGTGCTCAAAGACACGCATTGCCCGGAAGCCTTTCGCGTGGAAGCTTTTACTGTGCCTTCTTCGGCTGCTCTGGGCGCGAAACCAGGAACACAGCGCGTAGCCATGCGGCAATTGCGGCCAGCGGAAATCGTGAATGTCACCTTGCGTAATCGGCAACCGGAGTATTTTATTTTTCGCGAGATGCGATACACCGTCGAGCGTGCTTACGGGCCCTGGTCTTCCGGTGGAGACTGGTGGAGACCCACCCTTTGGTCAATAGAGCAATGGGACCTGGTAGCCAGGGCTTATCATTCTGCTGAGCGTGCGAGCTGGCTCTGTTGCTGCCTGACCCATGATTTCACTCAGGATCAGTGGCAGATCGAGGCGCTCTATGACTGAGCGCTATGTCGAACTCCATGCGGCCAGCGCATTCAGTTTTCTTGAAGGTGCATCGCTGCCCGAAGATCTTATCCAGCACGCTGCCGAGCTCAATATGCCTGCCATGGCCCTGCTGGATCGCAATGGGGTCTACGGCGCGGCGCGATTTCATACCCTTGCTCGTAAGCATGGGGTACGGGCACATGTAGGCGCGGAGATTGCGGTATCCAACCTGGGCAATCGTCTCATGCCTCCCCAATGGCAGCCGCATCGCGATGTTCCGGAAGCCGCGCGCCTGTCCCTGCTCTGTGCTTCCCGCGCCGGATATCAAAACCTCTGTCAACTGATTACCCGGTTCAAGATGCGCGAGACCACCAAGAGCGAGGGCACAGCTACGCTCGAGGACATGAAAGAGTATTCTTCCGGGCTGGTCTGCCTGACCGGCGGCGATGAAGGTCCAATGGCAGCTGCACTTATGCACGGAGGGGAATCCGCAGGCGTAAAAGTTGCTGAACAGCTGGTTCGTGTCTTCGGGCAACAGAATGTTTATGTCGAAGTTCAGCGGCATGACGAGCGGGAAGAAGAATGGCGCAACCAGGCGGCCATCCGCATTGCCCAAAGCCTACGCTTGCCGCTGCTGGCTACCAACGGTGTTCGTTATGCCACGGCATACGACAGAGAAATCCTCGATGTGTTTACCGCGATACGCCACCATACCGATCTGGAACAGGCTGGCCGCCTGCTCACTGTCAACAACCAACGACATCTACGAGATGCGCGGGAGATGGCGAGCCGATTCAGCGATCTTCCCCAAGCAATTGCGCATACTGTGTCTTTGTCTGAGCGTCTTGAGTTTGAACTCCATGACTTGGGCTATGAATTTCCCCGCTACCCGGTTCCGAACGGCGAAACCATGGACAGCTTTCTGCGCCAGCGTGTGGCTGAGGGTGTATTAAACCGCTACGGTTCCAAGCGCAATCGCAAGTTACTGGAAAAAGTGAACAAGCAGATTGAGCATGAGCTGGCCTTGATTCAGAAACTTGGATTTGCCGGTTATTTTCTGATCGTGTGGGACCTGGTTGATTTCTGCAAGCGAAACGACATCCTGGTGCAGGGCCGGGGGAGCGCAGCGAATTCCGCCGTCTGCTATGCGCTGGAAATAACCGCGGTCGATCCGGTGGGCATGGATTTGCTCTTTGAACGCTTCCTGAGCGAGAGCCGCGGGGAATGGCCGGACATCGACCTCGATCTACCTTCCGGGGATAAGCGCGAGCAGGCGATCCAGTACATCTACCATCGCTACGGGGAGCTAGGCGCCGCGGTGACCGCCAACGTGATTACATATCGCGGTAAGTCTGCGGCACGTGAAGTAGGAAAGGCTATGGGCTTCGATCTTGAAATCCTGGGGCGCCTATCCAGCCTGGTTTCGCAGTGGGAGTGGAAAGGGAAAAACGACACCCTGGAAAACTCCTTTCTCCATGCGGGCTTCGATGTCAAGCACAGGCAGATCCACAAATTTCTCGAGCTTTGCATGCGTATTCAGGACCTGCCGCGGCATCTAGGCCAGCACTCCGGAGGCATGGTGATATGCCAGGGCCAATTGGATCATGTCGTGCCACTGGAAAGAACCTCCATGCCCGGCCGAACCGTGGTCCAGTGGGATAAGGAAGACTGCGCGGACCTGGGTCTCATCAAAGTGGACTTGCTGGGTCTGGGCATGATGGCGGTTATCCAGGAGTCCCTTACCCTGGTCGCAGAGCATTACGACGAACCCGTCGACCTGGCACAGCTGCCCCAGGACCCGTTGGTCTACGAAACCCTGCAGCGCGCCGACACGGTGGGCATGTTCCAAGTGGAAAGCAGGGCGCAAATGGCCTCGCTGCCGCGCAATCGCCCAGATAGATTTTATGACCTGGTGGTGCAGGTGGCCATCATCCGCCCTGGGCCTATTGTGGGCAAGATGATGCACCCGTACATGCGGCGGCGGCAGGGAAAAGAAGCAGTTACTTATCCCCACCCATCGCTGATACCAGTGCTCAAGCGGACACTCGGGGTTCCTTTATTTCAAGAACAACTCTTGCGCATGGCCATGACGGTCGCTGATTTTTCCGGTGCGGAAGCGGAAGAATTGCGCCGTGCTGTGGGCATGCGTCGTTCCTGGCAACGTATGGAGCAACTGGAAGTAAAGCTGCGCAATGGCATGACGAAAAACGGCCTGGATGAAGCTACCCAGTCAACCATCATTCAAAACATTACTTCTTTCGCGCTCTATGGCTTCCCCGAATCCCACGCAGCGAGCTTCGCGTTGATTGCCTACGCATCCGCTTATTTCAAGGTGCGCTACCTGGCTGCGTTCACCTGTGCGATTCTCAACAATCAGCCCATGGGTTTTTATATGCCTGCCGTACTGGTAAAGGATGCGCAACGTCATGGCCTGCGCGTACGCCCGATCGATGTACAGGTATCGGATTGGAAATGCACGATCGAGCATGAAAACAATGGCGAGCTCTCCCTGCGCATGGGTCTGATGTATTCCAAAGGATTAAGGCAGGACGTAGGGGAAGCGATGGTTGAATCGCGCAGGCAGGCTGGCCCATTTAGCTCCGCAGAAGATCTCACGCTGCGTCTGCCACTGCTGCACCGCAAAGAGCTCACGCTGTTGGCCCGCATTGGCGCATTAAATGCGCTCGATGGCATCGATCACCGGCGCGATGCGGTTTGGCAGGTAGAAGAATCGGCCCGGCCAGTGGGCCCGTTGCTGAGGTCGGCACATTATGCATCCAGCTCTTCTCCCTTGCGGCAAATGAATATCGAGGAGAGGCTGAGTGCAGACTACTCCGGCACGGGCTTGACGGTTGGCAAGCATCCGCTGCACTACCGCCGGCAGGAGTTGCGAGCGGGGAAAGTGTTATCCGCCTGTGAGCTGCGGAATTATCAAGACGGCGCCTATGTACGCGCCGCTGGTTGTGTCATTGCACGGCAGCGCCCAGGCACGGCCAAGGGATTCATCTTTCTTTCTATGGAAGATGAGACCGGCATCGCCAATGTCATCATCACTCCCGATCTATATGAGCGAGAGCGGTTGGTAGTGACACGCAGCAAATTTGTTCTGGTCGAGGGTGCGTTGCAGAATCAGGACGGCGTGATCCATGTCAAGGCCAGACGCATTCAGCCTTTGGCCTTCACCAATTTAGAAGTACACTCACACGACTTCCATTAACGAATGCGTGTTGATTTTCGCGAGATGTGAGAGACAACGTTTCTTGTCCCCTAGTCTTGTCGGATACGACCAACTCTGTCGTATGAGCAGTCGTGGAATCCCATATCTCGCGAAAACGAGCGAGATATGGGGCACCCAATCATCCGTGGTTTTACTAGCCCTCCTGCTGAAACATCTGCTTGATGCCACGCAGAGCTTGCCGGGTTCGTTCTTCATTTTCAATCAACGAGAAGCGCACGTGCTCATCCCCATGCTCACCGAAGCCGACGCCCGGACTAACCGCGACTTTGGCGTCGGTCAGCATTTTCTTGGAAAATTCGAGCGAGCCCATTGCTCTGTATCGCTCAGGAATCGACGCCCAAACAAACATTGTGGCCTTCGGCAACGGCACCTGCCAGTTCAATTGGTTGAGTCCTTTGACCAGCACGTCGCGCCGCTTGCGGTAGTTGTCACATATCTCCTGCACACACTCCTGCGGCCCTTCTAGGGCCAAAATCGAAGCCACCTGGATGGGCGTGAAGGTGCCGTAATCGAAGTAGCTCTTGAGCCGCCCCAACGCGGCTACTAACTCAGGATTGCCCACCATGAAGCCCACTCGCCAGCCAGGCATGTTGTAGCTCTTGGACAAGGTAAAGAACTCGACGGCGATATCCTTCGCACCCGGTACCTGCAGGATCGACGGAGCACGATATCCATCGAAGACAATATCGGCATAAGCCAGATCGTGCACCAGATAGATTTGGAATTCTTTGCACAGAGCGACAACGCGCTCGAAAAATGCCAGATCCACACACTGCGTAGTGGGATTCGCAGGAAAGTTCAGGATCAACATCTTGGGCCGCGGATACATCAGCGGGACGCTGTGTTCCAGCTCCGCAAGAAACTCGTCAGTGCTATGCACCGCAATGCCACGAACGTTGGCCCCCGCAATCACCGGCCCGTAAATGTGGATGGGATAACTCGGACTCGGCACCGCCACCACATCTCCACGGTCAAGCGTGGCCAGACAAAGATGTGCTATGCCCTCCTTGGAGCCTATGGTGACGATCGCTTCACTCAGCGGATCCAGCTCCACGCCATAGCGTCTGAGATACCAGTTGCAAATCGCTTTGCGCAACCGCGGGATCCCTTTAGACAAGGAGTAGCGATGGGTGGCCGTCTTGCCCGCCGCTTCAATCATCTTGTCTACGATGTGCTTGGGCGTTGCGCCGTCAGGATTGCCCATGCCGAAATCGATAATGTCTTCTCCGCGCGCACGCGCAGCAGCCTTCAACTCGCCGGTGATGTTGAAGACGTACGGCGGCAGGCGTTTTAACCTTAAAAACTCTTGCATGGGCCTTATTCCTATCGTTTTACTGAATACGCTCATAGCGATAGCCTTCGCTCTCAAGGGCATTGGCAATGGCCATGATATGCGCCGCGCCCCGTGTTTCGAGTGTGATGTCAATGACCGTGTCACCCAGGTTGACGCCGTAATAAGCACGGTTGTGTAACGTCTCAACAATGTTTGCCCTCTGATCGGAGAGGATCTTCGTCAGGTGATGCAGGGCTCCGGGACGATCAGCGAGGTGGACGCGAATGCGAACCCGCCGGCCGTCCTTGACCAGACCGCGCTCAATAATCCTGGCCAGGAGGCTTACATCGATGTTGCCTCCGCAGACCAGGACGGCGGTTCGTTCTCCCTTGAGCGAGGTCTTCTTTTGCAGCAGCGCCGCCAGTGCCACAGCTCCGGCCCCTTCGGCCAGAGTTTTCTCCCTTTCGAGCAGCACCATAATTGCGTTGGCAATCTCCTCTTCATCCACAGTGACAATCTCGTCGACAAAGCGTTTCACCTGAGGCAGGGTAAGATCTCCGGCACGCCGGACCGCGATTCCGTCCGCAATGGTCGCTTCTGCCGGCAGAGTGACCGGTCCTCCCTGCTCGATCGCGCGCAACATGGAGGGAAGGCGCTCGGTCTGCACGCCGACCACGCGAATAGCCGGGTTGCTCTCTTTCAACGCGCAGGCCACGCCGCTGATCAATCCCCCGCCGCCGATGGGTACAACTACCGCCTCAAGGCCTTGCACCTGCTCCAGCAGCTCCAGACCGATAGTCCCTTGGCCGTTGATCACGGCATTGTCATCGAAAGGGTGCAGAAAGGTCATTCCTTCCAACTGGCAGATGCGGAGAGCTTCCTCACAGGCCTCATCGTAGTTCGCGCCGTGAAGGATCACCTCGGCTCCAAATCCGCGGGTGGCGGAGATCTTCACCAGAGGGGTCATGAGCGGCATGACAATCTTTGCCAGCACACCACGCTGGGTGGCGTGGTAGGCCACGGCCTGGGCATGATTGCCAGCGCTGGCGGCAATCACTCCGCGTCGCTTCTCATCCTCGCTCAGCAGGAGAATCCGGTTGAGCGCACCACGCTCTTTGAAGGCTCCGGTGCGCTGCAGATTATCCAGCTTGAGAAAGACCTGTTGACCAGTCACCTCGGAGAGAGCGGCCGAGAGTTGGCAAGGGGAAAAATAGATGAAATCGCGAATTCTTTGTTCTGCTTGCCTTATTTCAACGAGGGAGACGTCCACATATGGATTAAAGCATTTCTACTACTGGCGCAAAAGTGGAACGGGAGATGCCTCCGCCTGCGCGGTAGGGAGAAAGGTGCCCGGCTGGGCACCCGCTCCCTCGAAAAGATCGCGGTAGACTGAGAATTACGATGAAGGCGAGTGAATCCATTACTGTCGCCGTTCTGGCGGAAAAGCCTTCGGTCGCGCGTGATATTGCCCGGGTCCTCGGAGCCGAGAAGAAGGGCAAGGGCTACCTGCAGGGAAATGGCTACGTGGTCACCTGGGCCATAGGACACCTGGTTTCCCTGGCGGAGCCGCATCAGATCAATCCCCAGTGGCGACAGTGGCGATTAGAAGCGTTGCCCATCCTGCCGGATCGTTGGCCCCTGGTTGTCTACGAACGAAGCAAAGAGCAATTCGAGGTCGTGCAACAGATACTCACCTCTCCACGGGTATCGCGCATCGTGTGCGCCACGGATGCGGGGCGCGAAGGAGAACTGATTTTCCGCTACATCTACGAGGCGACCAAGAGCGAAAAGCCGTTCAGCAGATTATGGATCTCCTCGCTTACCCCGGACGCCATCCGCAAAGGATTCGCGAGCCTTCGTCCGGGCAGCGATTATGACCGGTTGGCCGATGCCGCGTCCGGCAGAAGCCGGGCCGATTGGCTGGTGGGCATGAATCTCTCGCGCGCCTACTCCATCGTCTATAACGAAGAGCTTTCCGTCGGCCGCGTCCAGACCCCGACACTGGCCATGATCGTGGATCGAGAACTTACGCTGCGGAGCTTCGTGCCCGAGGATTATCTCCAGGTAGTGGCCACCTTCGAGGCCAACCAGGCGAACTATGACGGTACCTGGTTCCGTCCCCACGTCAAGTCCAGCGAAGAGAAAGATGCATCTGCCAACAACAGATTGCCCGCCGACGGCCAGGAAGCCAACCAGATCATAGCGCGGGCACGCACAGGGCAAGCCGCCATCGAGAGCTTGAGCTCTGAAACGCTGCGTATGCTGCCGCCCCTGCTGTATGACCTTACGGAATTGCAGCGGCATGCCAACCGTCTCTATGGCTTCAGCGCGCAAAAGACACTCGATCTGGCCCAGGCGCTCTACGAGCAGCACAAACTCATCAGCTATCCCCGGACGGACAGCCGCTATCTATCCACCGATATCGCCGAGACGGTGCCCAAGATCGTGGCCGCCATTTCCGGACCCTACCGGCAGCAGCTGGCTCCGGGAACCGGGGAGCGCGCCCTGGGCAAGCGCTATGTCGACGACAACAAAGTGAGCGATCATCACGCCATTATTCCCACCACGGTTGCATTGCAGCCAGGCAGGCTCTCCGATGAAGAGAACAAAGTCTACGACCTGGTTTGCCGGCGCCTGCTCATGTTGTGGCACGATGACCATCTGCAGGAAGTGACTACGGTTATCACGGCAATCCGTAGCGAGCCGATCGTGGACAAATATCGCACCACGGGAACCGTGGTACGGCAAACGGGTTGGAAGATTCTCGATGTAGGCGGGGAAGCACGGCGGGACCCGAAGAAAGAACTCGATCAGGCGCTGCCGGCAACACTCGCGCAGGGTCAAGCGCAGACGGTAATCAACGTGGAAGCCTTGAAGAAGAAGACCCGGCCGCCGCAACGATTTACGGACGCCACGATCCTGACCGCGATGCAAACGGCGGGCAAAACTCTGGACGAGAAAGAGTTATCTGATGCCATGAAGGAAACCGGGCTGGGCACGCCGGCGACCCGGGCGGCCATCATCGAAGTGCTTTTGAAACGCGGCTACATCACCAGGGCGGGCAAGAGCCTGGAAGCCACAGACAAAGGTATACACCTGATTGAAGTGGTGCACCCTGAAGTAAAGAGTCCAGCGATGACGGGGCAGTGGGAGGCCTTTCTCAACCGGATTCAGCAGGGTGAGGCGCAGCTTAATCCCTTTCTCGAACGCATCAGTGATTACATTCGCTCGGTGGTGGGACGGGTGAGCCAAACGACACCGGTAGCGCGACGGGAGACGCCGCCCCCTGCTCAGACCGAAACAACGGTTGCCAAGGAAGCTCCCGCCAGAAAAGCTATCCCCAGCGATGCAAACCTCAACCAGCTGCTGCAAACCGTCTTTGGCTTTCCCAGCTTTCGTCCGAACCAGGAGGCGGTGTGCCAGGCAGTGACTGCCGGAGAAGATGCGCTCCTCGTCATGCCTACCGGGTCGGGCAAGTCGCTCTGCTATCAATTGCCGGGATTGGCACGCGGCGGCACCACGTTGGTGATCAGTCCGCTCATCGCCTTGATGGATGACCAGGTGCGCAAGCTGAAGGAACTTGGTTTATCCGCCGAGTGTATCCACTCCGGCCGCGATCGTGAGAGCTCCCGGCAAGCGTGCGTCGACTACATGAAGGGCAACCTTCAGTTTCTATTTATTGCTCCCGAGCGGCTGCGTGTGCCCGGCTTTCCCGAGATGCTGGCCAAACGAAAGCCCTCGCTCATCGCCATCGATGAAGCGCACTGCATCTCGCAATGGGGTCACGACTTTCGTCCCGACTATCGCATGCTGGGGCAGTATTTGCCTACTCTCCGTCCGGCGCCGGCGCTGGCGCTCACGGCAACGGCAACGCCGATGGTACAGAAAGACATTGCGGCGCAGCTTGGGCTGGGCACGGTCAAGCATTTCATCCATGGCTTTCGCCGGGAGAATATCGGCATCGAGATTGTGGAGGCGCTGCCCTCCCAACGCCCCATCCTCGCGCGAACGATCCTGCTCGAAGCCGGCAACCGCCCGGCAATTGTCTACACGCCCACACGCAAGCAGGCGGAGGCCCTGTCCGCATCCTGGAAGAGCGAGTTCCGCGTGGCCGGCTACCACGCCGGCCTAGATGCCCAACGGCGGCGGCGGGTGCAGGAAGAATTCATGGGCGGCAAGCTGGACGTCATGGTGGCCACCACGGCCTTCGGCATGGGCATTGATAAGCCGGATGTCCGGACCGTGATCCATACTGCATTTCCCGGCAGCCTGGAGGGCTACTACCAGGAGATTGGCCGCGCTGGACGCGATGGAAAGCCGAGTCGAGCCGTGCTGATGTACTCCTACGCGGACCGCTACACGCACGATTTCTTTTTCGGTCGCGACTACCCCCCCGTGGAGTTGCTGGACCGTATTTTTGCCAGGCTCGGACCCCAGCCACAAGTCAAGGAGGCGGTGCGGAAGCAGGCTGCGATGGAAGAAGACATCTTCGACAGGGCTCTGGAAAAACTCTGGATCCACAAAGGAGCCGTGCTGGACTATGCGGAAAACATAAGCCGTGGCATGGAAGGGTGGCGAGCTTCCTACACCATGCAGGCTGAACAGAAGCAGGGCCAGGTGGAGGAGATCATCCGCTTCGCGGAGAGCCACCATTGCCGGATGACGTCGCTGGTTCGCCACTTCGGGGACACGTCGGATAGCGGGGCTGGCTGTGGGATCTGTGACTTCTGCGCCCCTGCCGATTGCGTTGCGCAAACGTTTCGTGGAGCGACGCATGCGGAGCGAATCGCCTGCGATCGGGTTCTCAAGAAGCTGCGATCTCTGCCCGCGAGATCTACGGGAAAACTGCACGCCGACCTATTTCCGGAAAACGAAATGAGCCGGGATGACTTCGAAGAGGTTCTGGGGGCGATGGCCCGGGCGGAACTGCTGGCCTTTGCCGATGCCGTTTTTGAGAAGCAGGGTAAGAAGATTCCCTACCGGACGGTCAGCATTTTGCCGGCCGGGCTGAACTTCCATGATAGCCAGACGACGCCTTTCATTATGAGAGACACGGTGGCCGCGGTGGCTTCTAGCAAACGGGGCAAGAAGGGTGCGTCCGTGGTAACGCTAAAGCAAGGCAAGCTAGCCAAGCCCGCTCCGGCTGAGGCTCCGCCGCCGGAAAAACAGGTTCGCCTGGAGCAGGCGTTACGAGCGTGGCGTTTGACCGAGGCGAAACGCAGAAAGATGCCGGCCTTTCGCATCTTTGGCGACCGGACCTTACGCAATATCGCCAGCACCTGGCCAACGAACGACTCGGCCCTGCTTGCCGTGCCCGGGATCGGCATGGGGACGGTAGAAAAGTACGGCGCCCAAATCTACCACCTGGTAGCCAATGCGGAGTGAAAAGCTCCCCTCAGCGGCTAAAGCCGAATCTATTTGCAACCACTTACGTACGGGCTGAAGCCCGTACCCTTCAAGAACCCCTGGCGACTCTTGATTGCTAGTGGGGAAATGGAAGACTAAGTGCGACAGGAGGGCTGGATAAAGTTTAAAGTGGAGTCAACTTCATGGATGGCGTAGCTACACCTCAAGAGGACACCGATAAGGGCCCGGGGATGATGGGCCTCATCCGCGAACTGCTTCGCCCTTACCGGGGCAGTCTGGCCATCATTCTTACGGCCATGATCGTCCAGAGCGCGATGACGCTGGCTGCGCCGTGGCCGCTCAAGATCATCCTCGACAACGTAATCCTAGGCCGCAAGCTTAGTCCCTGGATGGACCACTTCCTGGCGCCGATGCTGGCCCATGGCCACCGGGTACATATTGCAATTGTGGCAGCGGTGGCTGTGGTCATCATCGCCCTCTTAAACGCCTTGGCATCGTACCTCGCCAATTACTTCACCGAGAGCGTGGGCCAGTGGGTCGCTAACGACCTCCGCATGCGGACCTACCATCACCTGCAATACCTTTCGCTGCGTTACTACGATACCCACCAGTCGGGTGTCCTGCTCAGCACGATTACCGCCGACGTGCTCACCATCCAAAACTTCGCCTCGTCGGCCACTCTGGGCATTGTGATCGACATGATCACCATCCTGGGCATGCTGGTGATCATGTTCTTCATGAATTGGGACTTTACCTTGATCGCGGTCGCAGTGACGCCGCTGATGCTGTTGCTTGCCTCCCGGTTCAAGAAGGCGGTCAAGAAGTCTACCCACGAAGTACGCAAGCAGCAGAGCAATATCGTGGCCGTGGTGCAGCAGGATCTCGAATCCATCCGCGTGGTCACGGCATTCGGACGGCAAGAACTGGAACAGCAAGAACTGCAGGCCGTGAGCCATGCAACCGTGGCTGCCGCGCTTAAGGCGCGTCAGGTCAAAGCCCTGCTATCGCCCCTCGTTTCCATCATCGTGGCATGCTGTGTTGGCTTCGTCCTCTGGCGCGGTTCTCTGCTCATTCTCGCTGGATGGATGACGGCCGGGGAATTAACCGTCTTCCTCTCCTATCTGAGCTCATTTTTCAAGCCGGTGAAGGACCTTGCCAGCATGAACAACTCGATTGCCCAGACTGCGGTGGCCGTGGAACGGATTCGGCAGATTCTCGATGCGGACGCAATTCTCCCGGAGAAGCCGGATGCGGCCGAACAACCGATTCGCGGGGAAATTGTCTTCGAGCATGTGGCTTTCGCCTATGACGAAAGCTGTCCCGTGCTGCGCGATGTTAGCTTCACCGTCAAGCCCGGACAGATGATCGGCGTAGTTGGACCCACGGGTGGCGGCAAATCCACGATCATGAGCCTCATTCCCCGGTTTTACGATCCCAGCGCAGGCAAAGTGATGGTGGACGGCATCGATGTACGCGATTATCGGCTGCAAGCCTTGCGCAACCAGATCGGCTACGTGCTGCAGGAAACCGTGCTCTTCCGGGGATCTGTGCGCGATAACATCGCCTACGGCCGTGAGGGTGCGACCGACGAGGAGATTGTCGAGGCCGCAAAGCTGGCCAACGCAGACGAGTTCATCTCCCGCATGCCCAACGGCTATCAAACCTTCGTGGGCGACCGCGGCGACACCCTTTCCGGAGGCCAGCGGCAGCGTATCGGCATCGCGCGCGCAATCATTCGCAATAACCCAATCCTGATTCTCGATGAGCCGACCGCAGCCCTGGATACCGAATCGGAGCGACTGGTTATCGAGGCCCTGGAGCGATTGATGAAGGGACGAACGGTACTCACCATTGCCCACCGACTGAGCACCATCCGCGATGCGGATAAAATCATCGTGTTGAAAGGCGGCGTGGTCGCAGAGCAGGGGACGCACGATCAGCTGCTGGCGCTGGGCGGAACCTACGCCGAGTTGTATAGTGTACAGTTCGATACAACAGCGGCCAAGGCCGCACCCTAGAGGCAGAGAAACCCCGTATATGTCCCGTAGCTTGATCGTTCTCCCGGATGATTCTGTCCAGCCGATTCTGGACGCGATCGATGGCGCGACCAAATCACTGCGCATCAAGATGTTTATCTTTACCGATCCAACTTTGCTGGATGCGGTGATTGCCGCCCATCGCCGGGGGGTCAGCGTGCGCATCATGTTGAATCCCAAGCGGCGAAGTGGCGTTTCGGAAAATGACGAAAGCCGCAGCAAGCTGGAGGCGTCCGGCATCGAAGTGCGCGACAGCAATCCGGCTTTTGATCTTACCCACGAAAAGTCGATGGTGGTCGACGATAAGATCGCATTTGTCAAGTCGCTGAATTGGCAGACCAAAAATTTGACCGGTACTCGCGACTATGCGGTAATCACCCGGCACGCGCACGAAGTAGCAGAGATTATCAACGGCTTCGAAGCGGATTGGAACCGTCAGGATTTCGTATCCAAACATCTGATCTGGTGCCGCGGCAATGCCCGCGAGCGTATCACCCAGTTCATCAACCAGGCCAAGCACTCGTTGTGGTTACAAAACGAGCGCTACCAGGATCAGATGATGATCGAGTGCCTGGTTCGAGCCAAGGAGCGCGGTGTAAAAGTTCACGTGATGGCACGCCCCGCGCATACGCTCAAAAAGGACAAGTTGATCGAGGGTGTAGGCGGGCTGCGCATTCTGCGCGACGTGGG
The DNA here is from genome assembly GCA_963743365.1 of uncultured Acidobacteriaceae bacterium. Taxonomy (GTDB): domain Bacteria; phylum Acidobacteriota; class Terriglobia; order Terriglobales; family Acidobacteriaceae; genus PALSA-350. The sequence continues at coordinate 73,842 of CAVUQE010000021.1, read as the reverse complement.
TATCAAGATACGCAAGCTGAAAACGCTAAAGCTTCATGCCAAAATGCTGCTCGCTGATGGAGAGCGCGCCATTATCGGCTCCATCAATTTGGCGCCTGGCAGCTTTGACAGCCGGCGCGAATTAGCTATCGAGGTGGACGATAAGCAAATCGTGGACCGCCTGCACGAGATCGTAAAGCGTGATTGGAAGAACGCTCATCCTATGGATCTGACGGACGAGGGGCTGCTGGCTGACCTGGAGAAGCATGGGGGCAAGGGCCTCGAAGAGGTCGGACTCGAGGACGAGGCCAATGCTTGAACCCTAGATCTGAGAAAAGGACGCCGGCCTGAGTATCAGGCTGGAGATGTTGCTTACGATCGCTTCAGAGCTGTATTTGGGCTGAGCTGACAGCTTTTTCCATTGCGGATCATTGCGAAACGCGTCCCACTTCACATCGATTTCTGATATGTCGGGATAACTGACCATATAGGTCAACTGGGGCAGGCGAGGTCCAATCAACGTGTCGCCGAAAAACACCTGCCAGAAGCCGGCGCGGGCAAAGATCTCAAACTCACCGTTATGGAACATGTCCACTTTGCGCACATGGTCCTGCTGCGTTGGGCTTTCGTAGGTGCGCAGCTGGAAGACGCGTTTGCCGTGCTGCGCTGTTGCCGGCGGCAGCACCAGTTTCGGCCAGCCTGCAAACGCGATCATGAGCGAGCTCTCGATGCGCAGGAAGCCAGGCGCCGTCGCCGGCGCGCTCCAGAAGGGCGCCGCGGCCTTCATAAATTCCTCATCCTTCGCCAGCTGCAACTCGGCCGTAACCAGTGACTCCAACGTGGTTGAGGGGATAAGCAGGTACAGGGCAGGGGTCTCGGGGCCAAGGTCAAGGTTGAAGGCGCCAATGGGTGAAAAACCCATCCGGTTGAGCGCAGGAATCAAGGCATCGGCCAGGTAGCTCTGCAGCAGCTTGCTTTCCGGTCCTGACTGCAGCTGATACTTGCGCAGCTCGTAGTACTCGCGGGCCTTGCCTGCGGGCGCCTGGGCCTGCCCATCGTTCGGTGTCAAGGCAACAGCCGCTGCGGCCAGCGACGAGGTCAGGAAATGGCGTCTTTGCAAAGCTCCTCCAGGGAAGGGACAATCCGAGAAAGGAGAATTCTAAAGCATTTCCTCTGTTACTGTGGCGTGGCTGGAATTACGCGTGGAGAAAGGAGACGTACATGCAAAGGCGTGCATTTCTCAAGTCCGGAGCGGCCCTCGCGGGAGTATGGGCGACTGGACGAGTCAGCGACGCTCTTCCCCCAGCTGTACCGATCATCGACACCCATATTCACCTCTTCGATCCAGGACGTCCGGGGGGCGTTCCCTGGCCTGCGAAAACGGACACTGCGCTCTACAAAGCTGCCTTGCCTGAGCGATACCAGGGCATTGCCGGTCCATTCGGAGTGGTTGGTGCGATCGTGATCGAAGCCAGCAACCTGTTGAACGATAACGATTGGGTGCTCAATGTTGCGGCCAATCATCCCATCATCGTGGGTATGGTTGGGGACCTGATTCCGGGCACCCCTGAGTATCAAAAGAACCTCGACCGGCTGCACGCGAACCCTCTCTTCCTGGGAATCCGGTACGGCAATCTATGGGACCGGGACCTGGCCATCGATGCCAGGAAGCCTGAATTCCTTCCCGGGCTGAAGATGTTAGCCGACCGCGGCCTGGTGCTCGATAGCGCCAATCCCGATCCCAGTCTCATCCGGGCAATCGCCGGCGTGTCGGACCATATCCCCGAGTTGCGGATCGTGATCGACCATCTCCCCAGCGCACGCGTACCCACCGAGGCAGCAGCACGCGATGAGTATTGGTCGCTGCTGCGGCACCTGGCGCAAAACAAAAACGTCTTCGTCAAGCTTTCTGAAGTAATCGCTGCGCGCACTGAACAGTCAGGCGGTCCTACCTTTGCCCACGACACCCTCAGCGCCCTTTGGGATGTCTTTGGTGAAGATCACGTTCTCTATGCCAGCGACTGGCCAAATAGCGACCACCACGCAACGTATGCGGAGACCATCTCGATCTTGCGCGACTTCGTTAAGCCTAAGGGCCGCAAAGCCGAAGAGAAGTTCTTCTGGAAGAACTCAGTGGCCGCCTACCACTGGCGTCGCCGTCAGCCAGACCAACCCGTGTTGCCGCAAAATGCGTGATCACGGGGAGACAACGGGGAGAATCAACGCCGAAGGATATTTGGCATCGTGATAGATCGTATTTGTCGCCTTGGCTGATGTCTGATCGTCGGCAGCGCTCTTGCCCGTGTTCAAATTCCGGTCGAAGCGAGGGAAGTTGCTGCTGCTGACCTCCACGCGAATCCTGTGCCCCTTGAGGAAGACATTGCTGGTGGACCACAAGTCGATATGGAACTGATACACCTTGCCAGGTTCCATGGCTTGCGGCTTGGCATCCGAATCCCGGTAAACCGCGCGGACAATGCCTTCGGTCAGATTTTGCGCGTAGCCATTGGGCCACACGTCGACCAGCTTTGCCGTGAAGTCGGTGTCGACGGCCGAAGAACTAGCGTAGAGTTCCATCGTAACTGGACCTGTCACCTCGGTATCCTGTGTGAGCTGGGGAGTCGAGTACGACAATACGTCGTCGCGAGCTTCGACGGGGCGCTGATCCCGGGGCCCCGCGGCAAGATGCTCTGGGTCACAGCATAAGGGGCCGCCGACAGTCGGCGCCGGCTTCATCGGATCGTATACATAGCTCTCTGATCCCTCGCCCGAAGCGGTGCGAGTCGATAGCACTCCGGCGGAGGATGGGCCCGCGGCCTTCTCGCGCGATTCCAGAAAGTATTTGGTCTCCCGGGCCCGCGCGAGAGGCCATGCATCTTCGTCTCGCCAGACATTGGCGCCCATTACGAAAATGCGCACTGGCTTGCCGGTAGCGAGGCGGTTTTTTACGCCGTGGAAAAGATAGTCGTACCAAAGCAGGATGACGTCGTTTTCGTCGTATTCGGCAGCCGCCGGGCCAAAATCCAAATCACCGATTTTTCTGCCGGAACCGGCGTGTCCTCCGATCACCACCAGCAGCTTTTGATCTTTTCTAGCGGAAGCGTTTCCCGCCTTGGATAGCATGCCCTGGTAATTCTTTAGCGAGCCGCCCTGGAAAATGTCGTACCACGCCGCTACCGTGAAGGCCGGGACCTGGATCGATGAGTAATTCTCCTCGATCGACCAACGCTTCCAATAGTCGTCGTAATCAGGGTGAGCGAGCCAATCCAGAAAATAAGGCGCAGCCACGTGCATCAGATCTTCCTGGCTGGGCGAGAAATTCAGATTGAAGAGCGGGTATTTTGTCAGGGGCAGCACCTCCGCCCCTATCCTGGCGTTGGTGTCAGCCTTGACGATGCGGGTCATCGTGTCCTGTGCCAGACCGGAGGTCCAGGACTCATTGAACCATTGTTCAAATGCGCCTCCCTGGTAGGTCCACCCGTTGTGGTAATTGCTTGCCGTGACCACGGGACAGATACCGGCCAGGTGGGGTGGATGAGTAATAGCGGTAAGCATCTGCGTCGCTCCGACGTAAGAGCCACCGAACATTCCGACTCGACCGTCGGCATGAGGCAGTCGCGCTGCCCACTCGACCGTGTCATAGCCATCGTCGGACTCGTGCTTGAACGGATACCACTCACCCTCAGAGGTGTAGCGCCCGCGCACATCCTGAATCACAACCACGTAGCCTTTCGCTGCTGCCCTCATCCCGAAGGCGAAACCACCGTTCTTGTCGTAGGGCGTTCGCTCTAAAAGAACTGGAAATTTGCCTTCACTGCGGGGCCGGTAAATGTCGGCTCGCAATTTGACCCCATCGCGCATGGCCGCGACCGCCCCGCGTTCCACCACAACCTCATACGTTTGCTGGCTTTGCTGGGCCCAGCCCTGTGAGACCGGCGCGGCAAGCATTGCCAGGATGACAAGAGAAACCTTGATTCGCATGCAGCTCCTCGGCGCATGAATTGTATTGCCGTGCCATTAGAACACGGGCTTTAGGGGCCCTGGCTTTCCGCGGCCCTTCCAGGCGAGATCCCCATCTTTGCAGCCCGCAACGCGCTGAAGGACAGTGATCACAAGAATTCGCAGTGAATCATTGGAATAACCGGACCTCAGGGGCTAAAGCTCTCCACCACATACAACTTCTTCGGCACGGCTAAAGCCGTGCCCTTCGTTCAGCGTGTTTTCCGCAGCCTGTTTAGCCCTGGTGGGGTCAACCGGGAGCGATCTTTCCTGGGGTTCCCAATCCCACAACGGCTAACAGCCCCTTTCTTCAGGCATTCTCAGAAAAGTGGTATACCCGGCTATATGGCTTTCCCTTCATCACCTCATGCTCTGAGCCGCCGGCGGTTTTTGCGGCAAAGCTTTGCTTTCAGTGCCCTAGCCAGCCTTGGAACATTCTCGGGCTTGGCTGATTCCGTGCCGGCGGACCCGGCGGCCGCGCAGTTGTTGGTGCTGGGCGATTGGGGATACGAGAACCCAGCGGCGCAATCTCAGGTGGCAGCGGGCTTGCAGGCGTACGCCAAACAGCATTCGGTTCAACCCCAGGCGCTGTTGATGTTGGGAGACAACTGGTATGGCGAGTTGGCGGGAGGGGCCGCGTCCGCCCGCTGGCAGAAATATTTCGAAGAGATGTACCCCGCCGGCGACTTTCCTTGCCCTGCATATGCCGTCCTGGGAAACCACGATTATCAGCGATGGCCTGAAAGCAAAGTAGATGCAGAACTGGAGTACGCCCGCATCGGACGCAGCGGTGGCGCCGCTACTCGCTGGACCATGCCCGCGCGCTGGTATCGCTTTGAGGTTCCCGCGAAGGATCCACTGGTCACGTTTCTGGCCCTCGATAGCAACATGCCGCGTGCAGATGGCAAGCAAAGCGAGGGGAGGGACTTCACTTTGACTCCGGAACAACAGGCAGAACAGCTAGCCTGGTTCGAAGCCGAGCTAAAGCGTCCCCGTACTGCTCCCTTTCTGGGGGTCGTCGCACATCATCCTGTCTACTCGGATGGGCCGCACGGAGACCATCCCGTCTTGGTTCGCGATTGGGATCCGTTATTTCGCAAGTATAGTGTGGACTTTTACATGGCGGGCCACGACCATGACTTGCAGCACCTGGAGTTTGAGGGCCATCCGACCAGCCATTTCCTTTCTGGCGGTGGCGGTGCGGATTTGTACTCGCTCAAGATTGATCCCGCGCAACGCGGGCCGTATGCTCAGAAGGTTTACGGCTTTAGCCATATCTCGGTAACAGCACAGCTGATGACGTTGCGCCACCTGGATCAGAATGGCAACACCCTGCATGCTTTTACCAGAACGCCGGCGGGCAAGATCGCTATCGTGAGTTAGGTATGGAAGCGCGCGGGCCTCAAAGAGAATCGGGTTGGGTTGGTTGATCGATTGTCAGCATTTGCGTGCGGTCCAGTGTGCGGCCGGGGAGATAGTTGACACTTTAGACCGGGCACATGGTTGACACTTTCGTCGCTGGTTTAGATTAGCTGTTCTTATGTATTTTTTTGTATTTTTTGCTTTCTGAACAGCAGTAGTGGGACGGGAATGTGGAAATCTGCAAGATTTCCAAGGGATGTGGGAAGGTGGGGAAAGCGGCTTTTTGCTTTTCCCACCTTTCCATCGTCCCGTCATTTCCGTCCCTTGGCCGCATCTTTGTCTGCCGGGAGGGGCTGGATGGCCAGCTGGTAACTGTCGAACAGAGCGATTGGAAAGGCAGCGAAGTGAACCATCCAAAGATCGTCTTCGATGAGTTCCAACCCGATCGGCTCGTTGGTTAAGGTTTCGCTGATAAAGATCTTTTCCCCTTTCCAGCCAAAGGTGCCGCAAGGCCCTACCTTTCGGACCTGCATGTCGGAATCGTATTCCGGTTGCGGCAACCGCGGTGGGTAGGCTCGTCGAGAGGGCGCATAACAGCAGCTCGGAGTCTTCATATGCAACGCCTGGTGGGGGCGTTGCTCATTGTAGATGCGTTGGAAATGGTCAAATGCCTTTTGCTGCGCCCGAGCATGAGCCGCCGGCGGTTTGGCGGTTTCTGCCTTCAAGGTGCGATGCATGCGCTCATGACGCCCGTTTTGCTCCGGATGGCCAGGTGCAATCCGCTCCGGCACGATATTCAACTTCATCAAGTACAGCGCCAATGGGGAAAGCCCGGCGATGGCCCGAGAGGCAAAGGGCGGCCCATTGTCGGTGCGCATGGCCAACGGAAGGCCATATTCGCGGAAGGTGGCCTCAAATATAGCCCGTACACGGGCTGTATCGGTCTTCTCTACCGCCTGACAACGCAACAGATAGCGACTGGCAGCATCGCTGATGGTCAACGGGTCGATACGTTGCTGATCCAACGTCCGGAACCATCCCTTGAAGTCAGCGCACCATACTTGATTTGGCTTCTCGGCGTGGCCTAACGGTTGTGTAAAAGGAGGCGTCTTGCGTCGCTCGCGACGCGGCACCGTCAGACCTTCCCGCTTTAATAACTCCCCGATCGTACTGGCCGCCGGCCAAACCACTCCCGGTTGCTGAGCGCGCAACCGAACAAGTAACTTGCGCGCTCCCCAAGTTGCATGCTGTCGACGCAATTGCAATATTTGCTGCTCGATCTCCGTTGCCACCTGATTGGGATGACGTTGTGGCGCTCGGCTACGATCTGCCAGCCCCGCCTCCCCTTCTGACCGGCTACGCTTCAACCACTTATATCCGCTCTCTCGAGAAACCTCGTAAAAACGGCACAACTCTGCCATCGTCCACTCACCACTCTCATACTCCCGGATGAACCTCTTTCGCTGATCCACTACTTCTCTCGCTCTCCAGCACATGCCTTGCTTCTACATGCACTCGCTGAGCGACGAAAGTGTCAACCATGTGCCCGGTCTAATCTGTCAAGGATGTCCCCGGTCCGTACCCCAGGTTCACCCAGGACTGTCGTCCTGGGGCATTCTCAGCCGTCCCTTCGGGACTGATCGCGATACTCCGTGATAGCTGATTTGTTTTGCAGTGAGTGCAATCCAAATCCGCCGATGAAAAGTTGATTTGGACAAAACTGGCTTAGGTTTAGTCCTGGGGAACCTGAACCGCAAGCGTATGTTGATTGACAACTATGCGGCTATTTTTCGCTGCTGGGCGGCACCAGACCCTTCAATCGCAGATATAGCGCCAGCGTGGCGTATTGCTCGTTGTCATGGGAGACGTTCCCCCACAACATGCTCAAGCGCGAGCGTTTCGCCGGGCCGGCCGCCAGCATTTCTGTCATGTTGGCGTCGGTCAAACCGGCATAGGCTTTGTCACACTCGGCAAAGGAAGCATTCAACGCCTCCAGGATTGCAGCCTTATCCGCGGTGTCCGCGGGCGTTTTCGGTGCTGCGCTGGGATCCACATGGTTGGCTGCCCCGCAAATGTGGCTCTGTGCCTCGATCACATGGTTAACCACCCGGGCGAAAGTTCGAATGTCCGGAGTCGGCTTGTAGCTATAATCCTCTGCGGGCATCTTCTCTGCCGCCTTGAGGATGTTTGGTTTGACTCGCGCATAGGCACCCTGCACTTCACTCGCCAGCGGGCTACTCTGACCCCAAGCCGCTCCGGAAAACATCAACCCTGCCACTGCACACACCATCCCCATCCGCCGCATCTTGACCTTCCTCCCAGTGCCAACCAGCCTACCTAGGCCCGGATCACTACACAAGTGCGAAACTTATGCGGTGAGGATTCTCTTATGCGGCTAACGATCTGTCTGCTGTGGACGGCTATGGTCGCAGCGCTTAGCAGCGGCGCTGTTGCCCAGGAACCTTTCGTACATGGGCTGTGGGTGTGGAAGACCGCTTCGGTCTTGACCGCGCCGAACAGCGGTGAGGCCTTGCGCGATTTCTGCCGGGCGCAAACGGTCAACGAGGTATACCTCTCTTACTCGCCCGACAAAGCCGATGCAACAGAAGAGCTGGAGGTCGCCGGGGTCATCGCTTTGCTCCATCGATCCGGAATCCGGGTAGAGGCGCTGCTGTCAAGCGTGAACGCCGATGAGCCGGGCGCACACCGGGAAAAGCTGCTGGACCATGTTCGTGCGGTGGTCGAGTTCAATCGCAAGCATGCGCGCAATGGATTCGATGGTGTCCACCTGGACGTGGAACCGCAACAGCGCCCGGAAAACAAGGGCCCGGGAAACCTGGGCTTCTTGCCGGGTCTGCTGGAAGCCTATCGCGACGTACGCGCGCTGGCCGAGCAGAATCGGATGACCGTCAACGCGGACATCCCCAACAAATTTCTCAAGGGCGACGTGGGCCAACGCCAGGCCCTGATGTCCTCCCTGCCGCGGCTGACGCTGATGCTGTACGAGCTGAGCAATCCCTCCGACGGAGAGAGCACTGCCGCCCAGGCGGATAAGCTTCGCCAAGCCAGCCAGAATTACTTCAACATGGCGTACCAGGGATTGAATCAGAATCACCTGGCAAAGATGGCTATCGGTCTGCGCACTCCCGACTACCAGAGCCAGCTTCCCAACATGCTCAAAAACGTACAGCAGGATTTGAGCGGCAACCCGCACTACCTCGGCTGGGCGTGGCATTCCTACAATGATGCCAATTAATACAGTTAAAGTTACACTTACCGACGACTAGCCAGCGGCAAGGCCCAGGCAAACAGCACCCCTCCACTGCTGTGTACTAGATATTGCCGCCCGTCGAGCAGGTAGCTGATGGGCGAGGCTTCCATTCTCGCGCCCGAGCCCGCATGCCAAAGCGTTTTGCCCGTGCTGGTGTCGAGAGCAAGAAGATTGCCGTTGACATCGCCGGTGAAGGTGAGACCGGTGGCCGTGGTCAGGACTCCCGCACCAGAAGATCCCTGTCCCAACTCATGCGTCCACCGGATCTTGCCTGTCTGGTAATCGATCGCCTCGATAACGGCCTTACCCCACAGACCGTAATCGGCTCCGGCCCAGCCGTAGGTACCATCAGCTGGTTTGGCGAAATAGATAGAGTAGCTGGGGTGAGCGGAGACGATGAACAGTCCGGTCTTCGGGTCAAAACTGGGAGATCGATAGTTGGTCATCCCACCCTCGTCAGGCGCTATCAAACGCCCGTCGGGCGCCGGCTCCTTGGCCGGGTTGGGAATGGGACGCCCTTGTTTGTCGACGCCCAGCGACCAGTCAACCGGCCCAAACGGAATGGTGAGCAAGCTTTTGCCGTTTGTTCGATCAAGCACGAAAAAATAGCCGTTACGGGAACTCTGCAGCAGGATCTTGCGCTGCTTGCCATGAAACGTTCCATCCAACAGCACCGGCGTTTCCGACGCATCCCAGTCATGGGTATCGTGTGGAGAGGGCTGAAAGAACCACGCCAGTTTTCCGGTATCCGGGTTGAGGGCCACAATGCTGCAGGTATACAGATCCTCTCCAGGGCGGGTTGAGGCGGTGAGAACCGGCGTGGGATTCCCAGTTCCCCAATACACCAGGTTGAGATCAGGATCGTAGGTGCCCGTCATCCATGAGTTGCCGCCGGTCGTTGCTCCTGGTGTGCCCAGGGGCGGCGTGGCATTCCATTGCCACTGCAGCTTTCCGGTCTCTGGATCGATAGACTGGACGTATCCCACCAGGTTATCGAAATCGCCTGAGGTGCCAACCAGCACATGGTTGTGCACAACGAGAGGCGCCATGCTGGTCCAATATCCCTTGGTGGAATCAGCGACCGGCACGATCCAGCGCACGCTGCCATCTTTAGCATTGAGCGATACCAGGTGCCCATCCGGGGTGAGGAAATACAGCCAATCCTTGAACATCGCGAGCCCGCGGTTGCCAATGTGCAAGCCATGATTGGGCGGGTAGGTGTAACGCCAGAGCTGGTGGCCGGAGAGCGCATCGACCGCCCAGACGTTGTCAGGCACCGTAAAGTAGAGCACACCATCGACCATCAATGGGCTGGATTTGATTTCCGCGCCCTGGTGGGTCTGAAAAGCCCAAGCGAGAGCCAGCGTGCCGACATTCCGCGGAGTAATTTGTTCCAGCTTGCTGTGGCGCTGCCCGTTATACGTGCCGTGGTACATGGGCCAACTGTCGGCCGGCGGATTGAGTAGCATTGATTGGTCTACGCCTTGCGCCCACAGCGGCCCGGAGAGAGAGAGTAAAAGAGTACTGATCAGCAGCTTCATTCGTCTTTGAGCCTATCAGGCCAGCGTGACTTTCAAGGCGATGCCCATATCAGACAGCTTGGCTGCCGGCACGCGCACTTTCAAACCATGGTTGTCCTGCTTCCCATGCGCCTCTTGTCCGGCCCAAGCGGCCGAGTAGCCCATCAATTTAATTGTGCCGCGCCGCGTAAACCGCATGAGAGAGGCCGCCTCCACATCTTCGCCTTGGTTATATCTACTCTATCAACCCCGCCCGGCCGGGGTCGGAAGCCTTGAGTGCCCCAAAAAGTGCGATAGACTGAATTCTCCACTCTGTCAGATACATTTGTTCACTCCCCGCCAGGGGAGCGGGATCGCTCAGTATTATCGGGACCCTATACCATTTTTTCCTAATGGTGCAGGCCGGAAAACTGCACGTGACGCCGCCATTCCGTCAAAAGAATGGCGGCACATAACCGGCCTTACCAGACCATAGTATTAGGGAAAATGCTTAATCGAACGGATCGGCGCTGCGGCCCATGCAACGGTGCGGCGAACTCTTTTTCGGGAAAGGGAAACAAATACGATGGCGGTTAGCAGACGGGAATTCTTGAATCGTGTAGGACGGGCAGGCGGATACAGCGCCGCATTCCTGATGATGCAGGGCCTGGGCCTGATGCCTGCCGCTGCCGAGCGAGCTGAGCCAGGGGCGGCAGGGTCCGGCAAAGGAGTGAAAGCAGTGATCCTGGGCGGCGGGATCGCAGGGCTGGTGGCAGCCTACGAGCTCCGCGCCCTGGGATACGAATGCACACTTCTCGAAAGCCGTCAGAGACCCGGGGGAAGAAACTGGACGGTTCGCGGCGGAGACAAAGTTACCTTTCTGGACGGAACCACGCAGACCTGCTCGTGGGACGAGGGGCACTATCAAAATTTTGGACCAGCACGGCTGCCCTCCGTCCATCACACCATGCTGGACTACTGCCAAAAGCTGCGTGTGCCGCTTGAGGTGGAGGTGAATATGTCGCGCTCCGCCTTCCTGCAGAACGATAAAGCGAACGATGGCAAGCCAATGGTCTTGCGCCAGGTCGAAAACGATACCCGGGGACACGTTAGCGAGTTGCTGGCGAAGACTATCAACCAGGGAGCGCTCGATCAGGATTTATCCCAGGAAGACCGGGACCGGATGCTGAGCTTTTTACGAACTTACGGCCCTCTGGACGACGCAGATAAGTATATTGGCAGCGATCGCGCGGGATACTCGCAAATGGCGGGCGCAGGCGACCAGACGGGCGTGTTGAGCAAGCCCATCGACATGCACACCTTGCTGGACGAAAACTTCTGGCAGAGCATGCTCTTCGATGAGCAGTTCGATATGCAGGCCACCATGTTCCAGCCGGTGGGCGGCATGGATCGCATTCCCTATGCATTCGCCAAGGCTCTGGGTGACGTGCTGAAGTACGACGCACCAGTCACGGAGATTCGCAAGACCGCGAAGGGCGTCAAGATCGGGTATACAAGTCACGGCTCGGCGCTAGTGATCGAGGCCGACTACTGCATCTGCGCCATGCCCCTCACGATTCTGAAGAAGATTCCCAACGACTTTAGCGCGCCGTACAAGAAGGTGATCGACGAGTGTACGTATTCAAGTGCCTACAAGATCGCGTGGGAAAGCCGCAGATTCTGGGAGCAGGACTACAACATCTACGGCGGTCTGGAATTCGTCAACGTCGGATGCAGCCCCATCTGGTTTCCTTCCGCGGGCTTGTTCACCCCACGCGGCGTGCTGGTGAGCGGATACACCGATGAGTCGCGCTCCACGTTGCAAGGGCTCACCATAGAGCAGAAGTTTGCGGAGAGCCGCAAATCCGTCGAGCGGCTGCACCCCGGCCACGGCAAGGAGTTGGAGAAGCCCATGTACGTGAGCTGGGGCCAAATACCGTTTAACGAGGGTTCGTGGATAAGGGCATATGGGCCGGGGCAGGAGAGGTGGCAACCCTATGGTCTAACCCGGCAAACAGGAGACGCACGCCATCCGGCCGCGTCGCGCACGCAGATCAATCCGGGGTACGAGACGCTCATCGAGCCCGACGGGCCGATCATCTTCGCAGGTGACCACGTGAGCCACATCGTCGCCTGGCAAGAGGGCGCAGCGCTGAGCGCGCTGCGAGCCGTAGGGCAAGTGAATGAGAGGGTGAAAGCGGCGAGACTGGCCGGCGGGTTTTCTCAGCCGAGTTAAGGAACCCGTCCTTGGTTGGGAAACAAGAGACTACGGACTCATAAATGGGGATGCGCCTTCTGCCCCGCTCCAGCGATAACGCAACTGCTTCTGTGCTCCATTTGCGTGCCAGCGCTCAGGGGTGCTGGTCTCCAGCCAATCGAGCGGCCTCGCGGCAGCACCGCCTGCAGCCACGGTCGCGAAGGCCTGACGCAGCGCCGCGCGCTGCTCCTGTCCGCGCGCTGGCGGTCCCGCGGAAACGATCGTAGCTGTCCCGCTCTGCGCCAGCACTTCAAGCCACTGCCGGTTGAACTCCCATGGGACAGCCTCCGTAATACCCACCAGGTCCGCGTCCAGGGTGAAAAACGTTCCGTGCTGAGGCAGCCGGAAGGCGAGCGTATTCACCCCCATGCGCCTCGTGCGCTCCCACTGGCGGCCGCTCGTGTCGTCGCCCGTGCGCTGCAGATCGAAGATGCCTTGGCCCAGCTGGCCAACGGTATTGCAGCCATCGAGTAGTACCCTCTCGCCCGCCGTCTCGCGCAGCAGAGCATAGAGCCCCGCGATTACCTCGGCATTCGTTCGGCTGCGGTCGTGGAGCGACCATCCGGGCAACGTCGGTTGAGGCCCCATCTCGAAGCCCCACTGCCCCAGCAGGTCGTAAGTACTAAAGTCATGCTTCACCATCTCGTAGCCCCAGCCCGTCGCCTCGCGCATCTTGGCTCGGATTTTCTCTTGCGCCTCGGGGTGCGTCGGATCGTAGGCCAGCTCACGCGCCCGCTGCGTTCTCTCCCCAAACCGCGCATCGGGCAACAACAGCCCACGCGCAGCGCCATGCGGCGCTTCAAGGGGCCGGATCCAGAGTCCTGGCCGTGCCGTACGGTGTTTGATTTCGCTCGCCAGCTTGCCCATGTCCGGCCACGCGGCCGTACCGCTGGTCCACCCGCCGTCGATCACCGAGAAGGGGCGCGCACCTTCGCTGGGGGAGAGTTCGATAATGAACTCCGTATCGCGCAGGATTGTCTCCGCCGTGCTTCGCCCATAGCTATAGTCCCAATCGTTCGCCCCATAGATAGGCATGATCGGCCGAGACGCGCGGGCGCACATACTGCGGCAAAGCCCGGCGACCGCATCCTGTGCATTCTCGCCATCGACGCCGCGACGGGTGATCACCGTCGCCATGGTCAACTTTCGCTGACCGAGTTCGACGCCGTCTCCACCGTTGGTTACGTTCAGCCACAGCGAAACACCTTCCGGATCAAGCTGCCAGAAGCACAGCGCGGCCGCATCTGTCTTTACGCCGTAGCCATGGCAGGTCATGCCATCGTGGGTCGCGAAGTACCATGGCATCACACGTTCCGGAATCAGGTTGCGCCAACCCAGGTCTCCATAGCTGCGCTCCCACGCGTCGCCCAGAGCATGCAGGTCCGGCGCCACTTGCGCTTGCCAGCGCACGTGCACCGCGGCGATTGGGGTCGACGGCGCAGCCAGCGTCAGCACCAGCGCATCCTGTGCCAGCGTGCCTTCGACCACAACCTGGCCGCCGCGCCACTGCACGCCGGTGGGTTGCAGCGGGATTCTGCCCGCAGGCAGGGTCCGCTCGAAACGCGCGTATGCCGTCACTCCATCCGGCGCACGCAGCAGCTCGAGAAATGAGGACGGCCTGCTCTGAGCACCCACCGTTTGGCCGCCTGCGTTGACGATGCTTAAACCGCCAACCGCCGCAGCGCCCTCGCGCAGAAATGACCGGCGCGTCAGTTGCTCCGATTTGTTTGCCAGGTCCTTCTTCATGATTGCAGCGCAAAAGTTACGATCAGCGCTCTCGCAGGTTTATCTTCATGGCATCGGTACCGCCGGCCGGTGCCGCCGTCGATCCAGGCACTGTCCTGAGTATCCAGCAATTCCGTCTTATCTTCTGTCGAGAGCATAAGCGCACCGTTAATCACATAAACCAATTCGAGTCCCGCAAATATCTGGGGATGGAAGGCATCACCCTCGATGCCGGGCACAAAATCCGCAACGCAGGGAACGATATGACGATTCGGAACCAACACGCTCATGCTGTCCGATATCATGAAGCCTCCCACCGCCAACCGGATACGGTCTTTTCCCCGGCTGATTCGAAAGATTTTTTCACTCTCGTCTTTGAAGAAGTAGGAGAGTTCCTTCTTGAATACCAATGCGAGGAGGCCCAAGTGTTTCAGCGTGGGGACCACCCGTCCATTCTCCAATTGGGAGAGAAAGCTCGCGGAAAGCCCAACCTGTCCTCCCAGCTCGGCCAGGCCCATGGAACGCTTTAACCGGAGGCACCGTATTTTCTGTCCTATGCTCTTACCTTCGATGAGAGCGTCTACGATGGACTCGTTGACGGTATCGAGGGAGAGACTTGACTTGGAACCTTTGGTCATGGGTCTCCACGCAGACGGGGGATAGGTGCCGGAACAGGAATTGCTGCTACAAGGCTCCCTTCCCGGGCTCTCGATCTCGATCTTCTCTTCATCACCAGTTTAGCCTCTAGTCTGGTCCCGGCTCAGGGGATACGATGGAATGCGCCAAGGGGACTTCCGCAACGGGAGATAGGAGCGGAAGACAGAGAAAGGATCGAATGACGATTAATAATTCGAACACGATGAAGGTGCTGATCACCGGCGGAGGGGGTTTTCTGGGAAGCAGGTTGGCGCGCACGATCCTGCAACGTGGGCTTCTTGCCGGCCGCCCGATCGCCGAGCTGGTGCTGGCTGACCTGGTTCCACCGCCGCCCGACCTCGCGGGGGATGAGCGTGTCCGTGCCTCCACGGGCCCACTGACAGATCAGGCTAAGACTCTGGGGCAACAGAACTTCGATCTCGTCTTCCATCTGGCGGCCGCTGTTTCCGGGGAGTGCGAAGCGAACCTCGATCTCGGTCTCCGCTCAAACGTGGATACTACCCGCGCTCTCCTTGACGCCTTGCGTGCAGAAGGCCAGCCGCGTTTTGTCTTTTCCAGCTCGGTGGCTGTCTTCGGCGGCGACGTCGATCTGCCCATGCCCCGCGTCATCCATGACGACACCTTGCCCGTGCCCCAGACGTCGTATGGAGTGCAGAAATTTATATGCGAACAGCTGGTGGCGGACTACACACGACGCGGATTCATTGACGGCCGCAGCGTGCGCCTGATGACGGTAACGGTGCGCCCCGGGCGCCCGAATGCCGCTGCATCCGGCTTTCTATCCTCCGTCGTGCGTGAGCCTTTAAATGGACTGCCGGCAGTGTGCCCGGTGGCGCCTCAAACAGCAGTCGCCGTGGCCTCTCCTCAACGCGCGATTGAAGGTCTGCTCAAGGCCGCCGAGGCTAGCCCCGACGCATGGGGTGGCGGGACAGCCGTGAACCTGCCCGGCCTGACAGTTCGTGTCAGCGAAATGCTGGATGCTCTGGAAGTCGTGGCAGGGCGCGCGGTGCGCGATAGAGTGCGTTTCGAAGAAAACGAAACCATAGCCACGATGGTGAGTGGATGGGCTTCGGCTTTCGAGAGTGCCCGGGCGCGCCGCCTGGGCCTGGCGGCCGATCCTGATTTCATCTCGATTATTCGCCAGTTCCAGAAAGAACAAGGGCTCTGATGGTGAGTGGTTCTTCATCAGAGACGCCGCCGGGCGCGCCTGTCCTCGGCTGCATCGCCGATGATTTCACCGGCGCTACCGATCTAGCTAACAACCTGGTACGCGCCGGTATGCGGGTCGTCCTAACTGTGGATGTCCCCGCCAACGACGAGCGGCTCGACACGGACGCGGTGGTGGTCGCCTTGAAATCGCGAACGGTAGCCGCTTCCCGGGCAGTTGAGCAATCTCTGCATGCCTGCCGCTGGCTGCGCAAACAGGGTGCGAGTCAGATCTATTTCAAAGTTTGCTCGACCTTTGACTCCACGGCAGCCGGCAACATCGGTCCCGTAATCGAGGCGCTGATGGATGAGCTGGATTGTGGTTTCAGCATTGCCACGCCGGCATTTCCTGAGAACGAGCGAACGGTCGTCCATGGACATCTGTTTGTTGGAGACACGCTGCTTTCCGACAGCGGCATGCGCCATCACCCGCTCACCCCGATGACCGATGCCAACCTGGTCCGCGTTCTGCAGGCACAGTTGAATCCCGCCAAAGGACGCAAAGTAGGGCTGGTGGATTACCGAACGGTAGCGCAATCGGCAGAGGCGATCCGCAAGCGCATGGACGAGCTGCGAGGGGATGGCATCGCAATCGCCATCGTCGATGCCTTGACCAAGGAAGACCTGGACCGGCTGGGCGAGGCACTCCACGACTCGTTATTTCTCACTGCCAGCTCCGGACTCGGCGAGAGCCTGCCGCGCAATTGGGGGTTTATTCCGTCAACCCGCGTGAGCCTGCCACCGGCGCGGGGGCAAAAGGCCATCCTCGCGGGTAGTTGCTCGGTCGCCACCAATGGACAGGTGCAGCGCTTTATTCGTGATGGTGGCGAGGCCTACGCACTGGATCCGCTTCGGCTCGCGGCAGATATCGAGTTGGAAATCGCCCGCGTGCTGGCGTGGGCCGATGCATGCTGGCGCAGCGAAACCGCCCTGCCGTTGCTGGTTTACTCCACTGCACAGCCCGCCGAAGTTGCAGCCGCGCATGCCCAACTGGGAGTCGCCCGCTCGGGCGCGATTGTCGAGCAGGCTATGTCAGCCCTGGCTAGCGCGTTCGTCAAACGCGGCGTAGGAAGCCTGGTGGTCGCAGGCGGAGAAACCGCGGGCATTTGCGTGCAGGCGCTCCAAATCCGGCAAATGCAGATTGGCCCCCAGATCGATCCCGGAGTGCCCTGGTGTTACGCCCCATCTTCCACTGCCCCCAGTGGAGGCCTCCACATCGCTTTAAAATCAGGTAACTTTGGATCGCCTGACTTCTTCGATAAAGCCTTTGCCTTTGTCTTGTGACCTATGAACGAATTGGAACTGCGGCAAGAGATCTGTCGTGTGGGCCGCTCTCTCTTTGAGCGCGGCTACGTTCATTCCACGGCCGGAAACATCAGTGTTCGACTGGCCGAGGGTTTTCTCATCACACCCTCGGAGGCGTGCCTGGGTTTCCTTAAGCCGGACGTTCTGGCCAAGGTCGGAGCGGATGGCGTGCAGCTGAGCGGTGAGCGCGCCAGCAAAACGCTCATGCTGCATCGGCGTATCTATGGCGCGGACACGGACGCTGCCTGCGTGATCCATACGCACTCCACCCACCTGGTTGCGCTCACGCTGGCCGGGGTTTGGAAGCAGAAGGATATCCTGCCGCCCATTACGCCTTATTACGTGATGAAGGTAGGTCATGTGCCGCTGATCGAGTATTACCGTCCCGGAGACGCAATGGTGGGCGAGCTGGTGGCCCAGGCGATCGAGCAGATGAGGGCGCAGGGCACGCCCATCCGCGCCGTCATGCTGGACCGGCTTGGTCCCAACGTGTGGCACAGTACGCCTGCGGCCGCGATGGCCGCGCTGGAGGAGTTGGAGGAAACCGCGCGGCTCTGGTTGCTTGCCGGCCGGAAGGCGGAGCCGCTTTCACCGCAGCAGATCGATCAACTGCG
Source organism: uncultured Acidobacteriaceae bacterium (assembly GCA_963743365.1). Lineage (GTDB taxonomy): Bacteria > Acidobacteriota > Terriglobia > Terriglobales > Acidobacteriaceae > PALSA-350. The sequence goes on along the minus strand of CAVUQE010000021.1, from coordinate 55,968 downwards.
CCAGCAATTTGGTGCTTCGTGGTAGCTTCTCCTTTTAGGACCTCTACCTGATGCCACGTTTCGCCGCAAACCTCACCATGATGTACGGGGAGTATCCCTTCCCGGGTCGCTTCGCTGCCGCCGCCAAGGATGGATTCAAGGCGGTAGAGTTTCTTTTTCCTTACGAGTATCCGGCCAGCGACCTGGCCACGTGGCTGTGCGAGCACGGCCTGACCCAGGTGCTGCTCAACGCTCCGCCCGGCAATTGGGCGGCGGGCGAGCGAGGCCTCGCTTCGCTGCCAGGCAAAGAAGCCGAGTTTCGTAGTGGAATACACACTGCTCTCGAATATGCGCAGACGTTGGGCTGCCCGCGGGTGCATGTGATGGCTGGAGTGGAGTCCGCAGGCGTGGATCGCGCTGCCATGCGCCGCACCTTCAAATCGAACCTGGCGTGGGCCGCCGAGCTCGCCGCTCCCGCAGGCATTCAGTTGCTGATTGAGCCGATCAATACGCGCGACATGCCCGGATATTTTCTCAATCGCCAGGATGAGGCGCATGCCCTTGTTGACGAGATCAACAGCCCCACCCTCAAGGTGCAAATGGATCTTTATCACTGCCAGATTGTTGAAGGCGATGTGAGCATGAAGCTGCGCAAGTATCTGTCCGACTCAGAACAAAAAAACGTGGGGCATATCCAGATCGCGAGTGTGCCCGACCGCAATGAGCCCGACCGCGGCGAACTCAACTTCGACTACCTCTTCGACCTGATCGATGAACTAGGTTACGACGGCTGGATCGGCTGCGAGTACAGACCGAGGGCCGGCACATCAGAAGGATTGTCCTGGCTGCGCAAGCGTACCTGAGCCTCTCGCCTAACAGCCAAAAGCATGGGTGCCCCATGCTTTTGGCTGAAAAAGGACGCGCTAGACCCCAGGCACCGGTGGGCAGCCTGGAAATTCCGCCAGGTAACCGTTCCCGATATACCCCAAATACTGAATCCCGATCTTGCTGGTAAAGAATCCGTCCGCAGTCAGATTGCGCAGGAACGAAAAGAACGCTACTCCCTGGCTCAGGCTTGCGTCCTGCGCAATGTTCTTGCGATACGCGATCAGATCGAGCATTTCCGTTCTTTGCTGTGGCGTGCAATCGAGATAGGCGCTCCCGTGTCGGTCCACACATGTGGAGTCGAGCCACATCAGACCCCCACCCAGGGTCAGCTGGTACTGCGGATTCTCGCTCGTGAGCAGGTCAATAAACTCCGGAGCACCCGCCTCCGTGGCCCCGCCGCAGTCCGTATCCGCCGGAAAGATCGACTCGCACAGCGATTGCAGAGTCTTGTACTGTTGCGGCGGAAAATATTTGGGCGTGTACGCGCCAGTGTTGCTTGCCGCTTTTTCTGTGTCGATCATGTGGTGGGCATACTCCGCAGCCTGCAGCGGAATAACGCGCAGCACTGAGGTTGCGGCGGCCCCCATGCTGAGCGACTTCAATACATCGCGCCGGGATACGGACATGCTATATCTCCCCTTTTTTCGCCTGGTCGAGCAGGTATTCTGAAGTTCTCCACGAAAGTGCCGTGATGGTGAGCGTCGGGTTCTTGTCAGGACCCGTAACGAACGGCGCGCCGTCCGCTACAAACAGGTTCTTGACGTCGTGCGCCTGGCAATTCTTGTTCAGAACCGAAGTCTTGGGATCGTCACCCATGCGCACGGTTCCAAGCTCGTGGATAATCTCTCCACCTTCCGAGATCCCGTAATTACCCCTTGGGTCCCGCTTGGTCGGGCTCGTGACCGTGCCTCCGCCGGCCTCAATGATGGCGGTAAAGGTCTCCTGCATATCCTTAGCCATCTTGATCTCGTGATCGCTCCAGGCAAAGTGGAAGCGCAACACCGGGATACCCCATTTGTCCACCACATTGGGATCAATCTCGCAATAGGTGTCGGGGTTGGGGATCATCTCCCCGCGCCCGGAAAATCCTATAGTGTTCCCATATCTGCTGCGGACGTACTGTTTCAACGATGCTCCGTAGCCCTCATGCGCCTGGCAAACGCCATCGAAACTTCCGACACTGGGCATGTGGCGTCCTCCGCCAAACTCAATGTGGTAGCCACGCGGAAAATCGTTCTTCCGGTCGGCCCTCCACCACGGCATGTACATGTGCATTCCGCCAACACCGTCGTGATTATGCGGCGCTACGCCCTCCAACTGGGGAAAATAACCGGTTACGCTGGTGCCGACACTATCGGTGAGATAGCGGCCGACCACCCCGGATGAATTCGCCAGGCCGTTGGGAAAGAGCGTGGATTTCGAATTGAGCAACAAGCGGGCGGATTCGCAGGAACTCGCTGCCAACACGAAGGCTTTTGCGTTGACGCGCATTTCCTGGCGAGTGGTCTTGTCAATGTAGGAGACAGCTTGCGCCTTGCCGTCTTTGCCGACGACGATCTCCCGCGCCATGGCGTTGGGTATCAGCGTGAAGCGGCCGGTTGCCTGGGCCGGCGGAATCATCACCTGGCTGGAACTGAAGTTGGAAGCGCTGATGCAGCCTCGTCCGCATTGCGCGCAGTAGTGGCACGGCGCGCGCCCGTTCACCGACTTGGTAATGATGGCCATGCGCGAGGGAATACACGTGATATTCAGCTGGTCGCAAGCCTTCTTGACCAGGGTCTCGGTGCAGCGGGGCTTGGGCGGAGGCAGAAAGATGCCATCGGGCGCGTCAGCAAGATTTTCTTTGGTTCCAAAAACGCCGATGAACGATTCGACCTTATCGTAATAAGGCGCAAGCTCTTCGTAGGAAATCGGCCAATCATCTCCCAGGCCATCGCGGGAGCGGGCCTTCAAGTCGGCGGGAGAAACGCGCAGTGAGATGCGTCCGTAATGATTGGTACGGCCGCCTTCGATGCGCGAGCGGAACCAGCGAAAGCTGGTGCCAGGAGCCGTCGTGTAGGGCTCGCCATCGATCTCCCAGAATCCATTGGGTGCCAGGAATTCCCCGTTTAGCTGGTGCCGTGCCCGGCCGCCGATATCGGCTCCCCGGTGGGGCAGCGCGTAGGGCCACACATGCTCTTTGTAGTCCTTACGGGGATTCAGCAGGGGCCCCGCCTCGAGCATCACAACATTCAATCCACCCTCGCTCAGCACCTTGGCGGCCGTGCCGCCCCCGGCGCCTGAGCCTATGATGCAAACGTCATATACCTTCGGCGAGCGAACCACTTGCGGCATTCAGAATCTCCGATAAACTGCGCTTTGCGAGACACAAATTGTGCCCTTCGCAAATATAGTCCAAACGAGTTCTGTATGCACATTCCCGCATCTGGCCCACCTGAGATATAGACGTTCTCGACCACCCTGCAGTTGCCCGAGCGGAGGGCGGCTTCAGCGTCGTCTATTATGCGTCGCGCGGGGCTTACCGGCGACCGCAATTCAGCCTTACTTTCCTCTCTCATCTTGGTCACCAATACCCTGCCTTCGCTACTCCCCGCATTACGGCACATGTATAGTTGCATATAGCTTGGCGATATCGAAAGATATGCAACTCCACCTCAGAGCTTCCGTCTATCTGGTTAGAAAGGAGCACGTTCTAATCAAACTAAATCAAACCACGGGAGAAGCTTATGAGCGGCCTAGGAAAGCTTGTTACCAGGGCAGGATTGATAGCCCTATTCTCTGCAATGCCGCTCGCCGCGCAAGTCGCGTACGGTGTGAAATTTACTACTCCATTCCCTTTCTACGTAGGCAACGCCCGAATGCCGAGCGGTTCTTACTTACTTACTCAACCCGAGGAATTCAATAAGTCGATAGCCGTCATCAAGAGTGCGGATGGCTTATACAGCACGTTCCTTGGTGTTACTCCAACCCAGTCTCTTGACCCGCCACGTCAATCCAAGATCCTCTTCGAGAAATATGGGAATACCCTGTACTTTGACAGGTTGCTCCTACAAGGTGATACCTACGGAATCGTCGCCGACCCGACTAAGGCCGAAAAGAAAGCAGAAGAGACGGCGAGCGTTGTCGAGGAGCGGTCGATCACTGCCTCCGGGATATAACGAAGACCAGCTGTCCCAAATTACCTCGAATTCGCGGCAGATCTAAAGAGTCGTTACACCGAGTAGACCGGTGGTGGTGTGTGCCTGCCACCACCGGTTGCGCTTAAATCCTTGAGCGCGAAACCAAAGGCCTCGATGGTCAGCCATCCATCGTAGTTCAACTGGCGCAGCGCCTCGAATACTTCCCTCCACTCCACATGTCCTGACCCGGCGATGCCACGATCGTTTTCGCAAGTATGAACGTGTTTGAGATAGGGACCGACGGTGCGATCGCCCGCGTCAATATTCTTCTCTTCGATGTTGGCGTGAAAGGTGTCAAAGAGAATGCCGATATTCGGATGGCCGATCTCCTGGGCGAGCGCCGCAGCGTCGACGGCGGTGCTTTGAAAGCAGGTTTCGAACCGGTTCAGCGGTTCAATCGCGAAATCACACCATTGGCGGCCAGCGTGTCACCCACGGATTGAACGCCTTCGACGGCCCACTTCCATTCATCGTTGGTCCGCCGCGTGCCCGGCAAGTAGCCAACCGGGCCGGTGGCAGGTAGAGATTATGCTTTGTAAGCATGACTTTCCGCAACCATGTAAATCGAGGAGCTATCCATGAACCGGCGTGAATTTATTGAAGTATCAGGAGCCTCACTGGTCGTCGCTTCCGCGGGAACGCTCAAGGCCTTGGCTCCTGAAGGGGCCAAGCCCTGGTATGAGACGATGCTGCGCTGCGGACAAGTCAACTTCAATGAGCAGGATCCCGCATCCATGAAAGCCGACGAGTGGATGGACTACTTCGCCGCCCTGAAGGTAAATGCCGTATTGCTCAATGGGGGCGGAATCATGGCTTTCTATCCCACCCAAGTCCCCTATCAGCACCGTAGTGAGTTCCTGGGCTCGAGAGATCTCTTCGGCGAGATGCTGGCCGCGGGGCGGAAGAGAAACATGCGCGTCGTTGCTCGCATGGATTGCAACTACGCCTACGAAGAAGCCTTTCAGGCGCATCCGGAGTGGTTTCAGTTTGGCGCGGATGGAAGGCCAACGCGTCATCCCGAGTGTCACTGGCTTTACAAAACCTGCATGTTTGGAACCTACTTTACCGACCAGATGCCGGCCATCTACCGCGAGATTAACCAGCGCTACGCACCGGATGGTTTCTATACGAATGGATGGCCAGGCACGGAAGCGCTTGAGGTTTGCCACTGCCCCAACTGCCAGAAAATCTACCGCGAGCAGACGGGAGGCGTTCCGCCGCAGACCACCGACGTGGGGAGTCAGGTGTACCGCAAATATTACGCGGTCTATATGGATCGCATTGCTCTGGTGTGGAAGATGTGGCAGGACACCGTAAAGGAGAAGAACGCGGAGTCGGTTTATGTCGGCAACCTCGGTGGAGGCATTCGCACTGTGAAGGACTTGAACCGGCTGAGCAGTGTTGCCGCCTGGTTCAATGCGGATAATCAAGGCAGGGCGGGTAACACGCCGATCTGGATGTGTGCGCAACAGGGCCGCGTGGCCCGCTCCGTGATGCACGGCCGCACCGTCACCAATGTGATCGGCGCATATAGCAATGGGCAGATCAATTGGAGACACTCCAGCAAGACCCCAGCCGAGACAACACTATGGATGGCGCAGGCTACGGCGAGCGGCATGGTGCCCTGGTTTCATTGGCTCGGCGGCCACCCGGAAGATACTCGCTGGCGCGCAACCGGACAGGTCTTCTTCGATTGGCTGGCTGCCAACGAGCAGCATTTCCGTAACCGGCGCTCGCTCGCCGACCTTGCGGTCCTCTACCCGCAGAGCACGATCGCGTTCTATGGCTCGAACGGTACAAGCACCAGAACGCTGTATGGCGCCACCATCGATTCAGCAGAGTACCTGGAGGGAGTGTATGCTGCCTTGCTCGAAGGCCGCTTCTTATTCGACTTTGTTCATCAGGAAAATCTGACCGCTGAGTCGCTGAAGCCGTATCGCGCATTGGTCATCCCGAACGCGGCGTTTCTGCGCGACACGGAGTGCGAAGCGATCCGCGACTATGTAAAGGCGGGCGGTTCCGTGCTCGCTACCTTTGAAACCTCGCGCTACAACGAGTGGGGCGTGGCACGAGAGGATTTTGGTTTGCAAGCGCTGTTCGGCGTGAGTGTCGCAGGCGACCCGATTGGGCCCTTCAACAACAACTACATGCGCATGGAAAAGGTCCACCCGGTAATCGAAGGCTTTCACGGAACCAGCATATTACCCGGCCCGGAGTTTCGCGTGCCCATAAGCCATGTGCCATCGGATGCGCTTTACCTCAGCGTCGTGCCCCACTATCCACCCTTCCCGCCGGAGATGGTGTATCCGCGCGTCCGGCAAACGGAAGACCCCGCGGCGATCTTCCGTGATCAAGATGGCTCCCGCATCGTTTATTTTCCCGGAGATATTTGCCGCTCCTACTGGCGCTCCGGCAATCCCGATTTAAGCCGGCTGCTCATCAACGCAGTGCGTTGGATTCTGAAGCAACAAGCCCCGCCGGCATCGGTGCAAGGTAATGGCCTGCTGGAAACTTTCGCATGGGAGACAGAGCCCGGCTTCGCGTTGCACATCCTCAACTATTCCAATCCCAACGCCTTCCGGCCCTTTGTGTCGCAGTTATATCCCGTGGGCCCGCTGCAAGCACAGGTGCAGGTCCCACGTAATCGAAAGATCAACTCCGTACGCGCTTTGCGCGGAGGCAAGACTCTACCCTTTCGCAACGTGGAAGGGACGTTGAGTTTCGAAGTCCCTTCGGTTGCGGATTACGAGGTCGTTGCGCTTACTTAGCGAATGTGACCCGAGGTTTTTTCTGTCCATCCGATCTGATGGCTCTTAATAAAAGTCCCCGCCCCACTCTTTGTCATCACGTGCCCGGTTTGTCGTGGGAGCGAAGCCTGGCCAGCTGCGGTTCGGCCGATCGCGCAAACAAGCCCGCCGAATCCCGGTTATCCACTGGCTTCATCTCCGCGCTTGACAATCAAGGCTCGTACGCAAAACGCACACAGGCCGAGGGTGACCACGCCGAAGATTAATGGACGAAAGTCCAGAAGGTTCCCAATCAGCACAGCGAAGCGTAGAGAAGCGGCAATCCAGCAGAGGCCGGCCAGCAGGCAGACCCATGCCAAAGCGCGATCTTGCGGCCGGCCGGCGCGAATAAGGCTGACGGTAGCAAACAAAAAGACGAAGAGGCTGGCACACAGCGACCAGAGCAGAGTCATCTGATCACTTTTGTAGAAATGGAGCGACCCGATTGTATGCCCAATGCCCCCAAGTATTAGTAGACAACTGAGAATGCGATCCAGAATCTTCAAGTAAGCCTCCATCCACCGCGAAGGTGTTTTTTTTATATCTTCGAAAACCGCCAGAACCTCATTTTTCCCCTTGCATTGGCTTGGAAAAGGCGGTTTAATTTACGTCGTACACGATACGTCGTATACGACGCAGATGAGCAGGGAGAATAAACTCGTGCGTTTCGACTACTACAAAATCGCCTGTGATCTCTGGTTCGTGCTCGCCGCCGTCTGGCTTTTCGGTCTGCTTACCGCCAAACCGGACGCCCGGATCCAGTCCCCCGGCTCGCGGTTGCTCGAAATAGGACTGACTGCCCTCGCCTTCTGTCTTGTTTTCACCCACTACTTCCAATCGGGCTGGCGCGCACTCACCTTTGTTCCAAATAGCCAACTTACCGGCGCAACCGGACTCCTGCTGGTGTTGCTGGGCGTCGCTTTCTCCATCTGGGCCCGGCTGGTGCTGGGCGGAAACTGGAGCTCCGCGGTTACCGTAAAGCAGGGGCACACCCTGGTTTGCCGGGGACCCTACACCATCGTTCGCCACCCCATCTACACTGGGATTCTGCTTGCGTTGCTTGGGGTAGCATTGATAGTCGGCGAGGTCCGCGGTCTTTTGGGAGTGGGGGTCTTAGCCCTCTCCTATTGGCTCAAGTTGAGGATCGAGGAGCGATTTATGCTGGAAGAGTTCGGCGCAGACTATCGCCGATATCAGGAGCGGGTCAAAGCATTGATCCCTTATGTCCTCTAGATCAACGACCAAACAGGAGCCCTTGCACAAGTTAGCGCAGGAGGTCGACCAGCACCTTGGCATCATCCGGCAAAGATTGCGCGAGCCACTGGAAACGGAGTTCGCCCGCGGCGGCCTTACCGCTCCGCAGCGCATGGTGATGCAGGCACTGGTCCAGTCAGAGGGACTAAGTTTGAAGCAGCTCAGCGCTCAGGTGAGCCTCGCGCACAGCACCGTCTCCGGCATCGTTGACCGCTTGCAGGTGCGTGGCTTCGTCCTCCGCCGCAGAGATGAAGCAGATGGCCGCGCCACGGTCATCGCACCATCCGCCGAGGTGCGCGACTTCTTGTCTAACCGCATGCCGGAGCTCGCGATCAGTCCCCTCACCAAGGCACTGCGCGGCGCAAGCAAGAGCGAACAAGCCACCGTGCTTCGCGGGCTGAGAAAGCTGCGCGCCTTAATCGAACAAAGTCGAGCGAAAGGTTGACGGCCCCTAACTAGAACGGAATCTTCAGCACGTTCTGAATGTAGTTCGCCGTAATCCTGGCGCTCTCCTGCGGCGGGCGCCAGGGAGATGTATCCAGCTCGACATTCAAGAAGCCTCTCCACTGAATGCTATCCAGATAGGCCTTTAGACCGGGAAAATCCACCCCGCCTTCGCCCATGGGGAAAAAGTACGGAGTCTTCATCTGGTCGACTTGCGGGCCGGGCACGTGCCTGGTCCCTCCGCGGTCTTCGGCTTTGGTGTCCTTAAGGTGGTATTCCAAGACGCGCATGCCGTACTTCTTACCCATGGCTACGGGGTCCATCCCCGCCATGGTGAAGTGCCCTGTGTCGAGAACTAGGCCGACGTACTTCGCATCAGTGTTCGTCATGATGAACTCCAGTTCGTGCTGGGTCTGGAGTTGGCTGTTCAGGTGCGGATGAACCCCGAGCTGCATGTCCAGCTCTTCGCTCACGCGCTTGCCGAGCGCATTGAGGGTACCTGCCATCACCTTCAGGTCGTCATCGGTCGTGCCCCCGGGTCGCCGGCGTCCAGTGTTCGTCTTTTGCACCTGGCAGCCAAATCGCCGGCTGAAGCGGGCCATGGCGAAATGGTTCTCGACCACGGCCTCACGTGAGTCAAGATCCTCAAAGCGGGTGTTGCCGGTGGCTGAACCGCCGGTAATGCTCACGAAGTTGACGCCGATTTCGAAGATGCGGCGCATCAGCCCCTCTGCGTTATCCGGGTAGTACAGGGTGTCAGGACGGCAAAAAGAGGCGCCGAAGATCTCCATGTAGCGGAAGCCCACCTCCCGGCCTTCCCGCATACCCTTGAAGGGGTCGCCCTCCCAGCCACCGCGCGTGTTGGTCGTATAACCGATGCGATATTGTTGCTGCTGCTTGTACAGCGGCTCGTGGCGCGTAGGCTGCTCCGCACAAGCCGGAGTTTGGGCGGCGGCCGGAAGGGTGCCCGACGCGAACAGTGCGGCGGAACTGGTAAGAAACTGCCTGCGATCCATGGCCATTTCCTTTCAACGGTTTACGTCTTCAAAGCGGGGCAAATGACAACCCGGGGAACCCAGTATGGCTCTCACCACCTATGTTAATATCTACGATAGATCATCGTGTAATCCTGCTTTTTCAAAGCGAGGGCAAGATGAAGATCAACCCTGAAAAGTGCGTGGCTTGCGGGAACTGTACTTACGTTTGCCCCATGGGGGCCATCTACATTGACCCCGTTCTCAAGCGCGCAACCATCAATCGCGACGAGTGCGTTGAATGTTACGCCTGCTACAACGGCCTGAGCCAGGAACACCTGAACCCTACGCTGGTGCGCACGATACGCCGCGTGTTTGCGGCATTGCGAATTCGCTTTGAACCCGAGCCCGATGTTTGTCCCACCGCCGCTTTCGAGCCCGACGAACTCACCTGGCCTCGGGTCGTGCGCCGTGCATTCTCCGACCCCAGCGTTCCCCACGAGTCGACCGGAGTCGAAGGCCGGGGCACCGAAGAAGTGAAGACCAACGATGTAACGGGAAGAGTGAAGGTGGGCGATGTGGGCTTCACCATCGAGTTCGGCAGACCCGGGGTGGGAGTCCGCTTCCACCAGATCCAGGAAATGTGCTGGGCCCTGGCGAAAGCCAATGTCAGCTTCGAGAAGAAAAACCCGATTACGTCCTTGATGTCCGATGTTGCTACCGGTACGCTGCGCCCCGACATTCTGAATGAGAAGGTCATGTCGGCGATCGTTGAGATCAAGGTTCCGGTCGCGCGCACGGAAGAGATCATTCGTCTCGTCTGGGAGGTTGAGAAACGTCTGGACACGGTAGTTGCGCTCGGTGTCGCGACCCGTTGCGGAGAACACGGCGAAGAAGTGGTCGTCGCTCCCATCCTGGAACGGCTGGGATACAAGCTCCAGCGAGCAAAAACGAATATAGGTTTGGGGCAGATCGTTCAGCCCGCGGGCGAGCCTGCCAGGGAGACTGCAAGCGTATGACTAACACACTTCATCGCTTTGGCGATGCCGAGAGCTTTTACGACGACTACATTGTCTTTGCCATTCCCAGCAAGACCAACAAAGATCCGAACGCGCTGCCCAAACTCCATCGCTTCCTGGAAATTGCCCTGGAGTACAAGCCGGTGAATCTGGGGGATGCCCGGCACGGCGGCGCTCTGCGCTCCTCTAAGAATCTTGGCCCCTTGGCCCACTGGCACCGGGATATGAAGCCGGATTTTCAGGCCGTCATCAAGGGCCTCACCGTTCCGACCACGTGCGCCGCGGTCTTCGACAACCCTACCGCCGCGGAGCAGTTCGTCAAGCGAGTCAAAGAAGAAAACTTCGGTATGAGCGTCAACATATCGACCTCCATCGAGGGCGCTGAGCGTTGCTGCAACTATGCCTGTATCGACAGGCACAGCATCGGCTACTCCCTGGGTTTTGAAGGAAAAACGGAAAAGATCCCCAACTCCCAGGTCGCGATGCTCTCCACCATGTGTGGACATGGGATGATCAGTCACTCGCTGGCCAAGAAAATGATCGACTTCGTTAAGGAGAATCGCCGGAGCCCGGAGCAGGCTGTCACTTACCTGTCGCGTTTCTGCTCCTGTGGTATCTTCAATCCGGCGCGCGCGAAGAGGATTCTCGAAGATGCCCGGACGAATTCGAAATAGTCTCCTGAGTGGTCTCTTGCTGTTGTTTGCAACTTCCCTGGTTGCAGAAGTCAAAGTACTCAAGAACTTTACTTTGATTGACGGCACCGGCCACGCCCCAGTGGCCCATGCGGCCATGATTCTCGACAACGGGCGCATCCAATGGGTGGGGCCGGTGGCCCGGCTGAAGGCTCCGCCTTCAGCACAGGTCGTCGATCTGCAGGGCAAATACGTGATGCCCGGCATCATCAACCTGCACGTTCACCTTGGCGCCACCATCGGTCTGGAGCAAAACGCAAAATTCTTCACCCCGGAAAATGTGGAGAAAGATCTGAGAACCTATGCTTCCTACGGCGTCACCACGGTTCTCAGCATGGGCACTGATAAAGACTCCATCTTCAAGCTTCGTGACGCACAGCGGGCCGGGCGTCCGCATGAAGCTCGCATTTATACCGCGGGACAGGGGTTCGTCTTCAAAGGCGGATACGGTGGTCTGGAGGGCGTGAACCAAGGGATTGCCACGGTCGCAGAAGTAGAGCCCGCGGTCGCCGCTCAGGCCGCGAAGCACGTCGACCTTATCAAGCTATGGATGGACGATCACCTGGGCACCAAGAAGAAGATGCCTTACGACATGGCTCAGGCCATCATCGAGAGCGCGCACCGTCATCATCTACGCGTGGTAGCGCACATTTTCTACCTCCAGGATGCCCGCCAGCTCGTCGATTACGGAGTGGACGGTTTAGCTCACAGTGTCCGTGACAAGCCTGTCGACGCAGCGTTCGTTGAGGATATGAAGCGGCATGGAACCTGGCAAATGGCGGCCACGCTCTCTCGTGAAGGCTCCATGTTTGTCTACGGGCAAACCCCTCCCTTTGCCAACGATCCATTCTTCACCCGCAGCGTCTCTGCGGAGGTGGTAGCCAAGCTGAAGAGCCCCGCGTATCAGCAGACCATTCGATCCGATCCTGATTTCAGCATGTACCCGGGATTTTTGCGCACCGCGGAACATAACCTCAAGATCCTTGCGGATGCGGGCGTGCCTTACGGACTTGGCACCGATAGCGGGCCCCCGGGGCGATTTCCCGGCTACTTCGCTCATTGGGAAATGGAGCTCATGGTGCAGTCGGGGTTGACACCGATGCAAGTGATAACCGCCGCCACGGGAAGTGCCGCATCGTTCCTGCATGCCAAAGACCTGGGCACTCTTGAAGCCAACAAGTGGGCCGACTTGATTGTGCTCAACCAGAATCCGCTAGACGACATCAAGAACACCCGCACGATCGACGCCGTCTATATCGCAGGAAACCGCGTTGCCGGCCCTGCTCCACGCTGAAGCCACAGCCCTGGAGTTCTCTCTCGGCGAAACCACTTTCAGAACTCTCCATCCCGAATGTTTACCACGCAGCTATATCCAGATAGCGGACAAGCCAGCCTCACATAAGGTCGCAACCACAACGAAATTCGAGGTGTCCGAGACAGTCGATTAACGGATACAAGGGAATTCTTCATGTTCCGTTCAAGTAACGGAAGGGCAAAACTGTGTTAGGGTGAGCGGATGTCTCGATCAGAAAACATAGCGGTAGTAGAACGCTATTTGAGCGGCCTCGCCCGCAAAGACCTATCGTCTGTGCCGTTCGCACCAGGCATAACGTTTGAGGGCCCACTGATGCCTAAGCTGGCGGGCCGGGAGACGATCGTGGCCTTCCTCACTAGCATCTTTCCGTTCATCAAAGGTATAGAAATAAAGCAGCACGTAGTCGATGGCGATTATGTCGCGACCGTTTTCGACATGGAGACGATTAACGGCGTGGATCATGTTATCGATCTGTGTCATGTTGTTGGTGGAGAATTGAAAGAGGTTCGCGCCTTCTATTATCCAAGCCAGGGCCCTCGGTAAGCCATGATGTTGGCAAGTACCTTGGACAGCGCCCATGCCGGCTGCCCGGCTCGCCTGCGTGCTTACACTTCTATGAAGAGTGTTGCTGGTAAATGGACAAGGTTTATGGACCCCGCCCACAAGACTCCCATCCGGGGTCGGCGGGGATGTCCAAGTTACCTGGAACCCCAGCTGCACAGCGACACCGGGGAAGTGTGACTCGGCGCTCCAACGCGTGGCAGCCGCGGTCAGTTTTGAGTCGGGATTCTTGCCGCCTCGTCCACAACCAATACGGCTACGTTTCCTTTGCGGCTTTCGATTCTCAGTCCCAACTGATCTTCCAGGGCCCTCTGCCATGACGTGAACATATCAGTGCCCAGCTCAGGGTGGATGTCCACGCTGAAGTCAAAAATGCCCGGAATTCCTGTCTTATCCAGTACCGGAATCGGGGACGCACTTGCTCTAGCCGGTTCGGCTGGATTGTCTGAAGCCGGAATGGATAACTGGACGGTAAGCAGGTCCGCGAACTGGCGCAAATCCCCGTGAAAATGAAATCCGGCTCGTGCCGTGGGGTTTTCTCCGTCGCTGATCGGGCGAATTTTGGGGCCCGACTTGCCGACAACCAACTCGTACACGCGCATCTCTCGTATCTCGCTACGCTCTGTCAGTTTGAATCGCTCGTCAACAAGGCTTCGTAGCATCAGGGCATGTTGTTCCCTGGTGCCGACTGCTGCTGATCTTGCGTCGATATCGTATTCGTCCTTGTCAAGCCAGCTTGGCCCCAATACTTGATTCAGTTGCAGTTGGTAAGCCTCGGCCACCAAGCGCTTCAGGGTGACATTTCTGGCTATGATCCCAGTAGGCGAGTATGAAAGTTGATTGTTATAATCCGGCCCGACGAGGTGTTGGCTCGGCTTCACGGAAGCAACGTCAAACGCCGGTGCCGTTGTTGAGGCTTGGCCGACGGCGACCGAACTGGAAAGCGCGAGAGTAATTAGGATGGACAGCGCGCGCATGGCCTTCAGCATATTCGCCGGGAGATGAGCTGGGCAAATTGCGGAAGAAACCGCAGGCCTTTCGACTCACTCACGCCAAGGAACACTAAACCTCCGAATTCTAATCGTGTTACCGCCGATACATACAGAACCAACTGGTTAAGTAGGATCGCCGACAAACCGGCAGGATTCGACTCTCGTGCGTAAAATGATCCGAAGAAACACGAACAGTTGCGAAACACTCGGGCGAGGGGATCATGAAGCATGCCTGAAAGTTATGCGGAGGACAAGGCCGGACAATCGGCGAAACAACCATTAACGGCCCTTGTATCCGTAGGTGTTGCTGCGACCGTCCTGACAGGTGTTCTTGCAGGACGCGTGATCTGGGAAGAGACCTTCCTCACGATCCAGGAAGGACCGCAGATGGTTGGCTTTTCGCTAGCTCACGGTCCAGGAGCCGTGCTTCTCTTAGCGCCTATCGTCCTGTTACTTTGGGTGATCACGGCGATTGTTGTCCTGCTGGTCAGCCTGCTGCGTAAGAAGAAGCTTTCACGGTGGTATTGGCTAACCCTTGGGAGTGCGATTGTAATCATCGGCATCCTCTCAATACCGTCCGTTTTTTGGCAGTGGTTGCTGATCGGAAGTTTCGCCAACAGTCCGCACGCTGCTGACCTCATGGTCTACGATGCAGCAGAAGGTGACGTACAGACGGTGCGTAGCTATTTGGAACATGGTGTCCCACTCACGGCCACAAACTATGAGGGTTCGACAGCAACCTTCGGAGCCGCGGCGGGTGGTAGCCTCGCCGTAATCGAAATGCTGACCAGCAGGGGAGCCGATCTCAACGCCACGAACTTATATGGAGATTCTCCGTTGGAGGCTGCGACCGAAAACAAGCATGTTGCCGTCGCTTCCTTCCTCAAAGCTCATGGCGCCTCGCAGATTCAAGGAACTCCGGAGCAGCGGGACGCGGCTAGTAAATCCATCGTGCGCAAGGCAATCGAGCGGATGAACTCGCGATAAGGCGAGAGCGTCCAAAACTCAGCAAACATTCGCAGTTAATTGGCCATTAGAGCGCAAGTGCGAAGTACACCCACCCACACTCCCCCTTGTCATCCCGCCTGCCCCGTGCCGTGGGAGCGGAGCCGAGGGGCTGCGGTCCCTTAAACCGTCAACAACCGCTGGTTCGCGTTAATGCGCAAATACAGCACCGTGCCCACGACAGAAAGGCCAGCCATTAGCAGGAACGGCGCGCTCCACCCATACATCACGACAAGATAGGCCGACAAGGCGGAGCCGATTGCTCCGCCAAGGTTGCCGCAAGTATTCATGACTGAGCAAACTGAACCCGCGGAATCTCCGCCAATGTCGAGCGTGATGGCCCAGGAAACACCCACCGTCGATTCCAACGCAAAGATCGCCACACAGGAGAGCCAGACACAGGTCATCGGGTCCTTCGTAAGGCAGGCAGGCACCATCGCCAGAGCAGACACCAGGAAACCTGCCGCTCCCACCAGGCGGCGTGCTTTCTTGAGATCGTTAGACTTCTTTGCCCAGAAATCCGAGACGCACCCTCCAAAGATGTCTCCCACCGTACCGGCCAACAAAAGCAAACTCGCGTAGAAACCCATTTTTTGAAGATTGAATCCGCGATGGTCATTCAGGTACTTGGGAAACCAAACCAGATAAACCGAGAGATTGTAGGCATAGCAGAAATACATCGCCGAAAGAATCCACATCTGCCGGCTGCGCAAAATGCGTTTCCAGGGAACACTCTGGGTGCTTTTGCTACCGCGGGCCAGCTCGAGAGCAGAGCGAATCTGCTCGCGTTCCGCAGAATTCACTGACTTGTGCTCGTCTGGAGTGTTGCGGTAATACCAGTACCAGACAGCAGCCCAAATCAACCCTAATGATCCGCAACAGAGGAAAGCAGTGCGCCAGCCATAGCGGGCAATGATCAGGACCACCAGAGCCGGGGTAAGAGCACCCCCCAGGCGGGAACCGGCGTGGGTGGCGCCCTGGGCCAAACCGCGCTCGGTGGGTAACATCCAACGCGAAAGCGAGCGGGTAGCGATCGGAAATGCACCCGCCTCACCCATTCCGAAAAGAAAGCGAATGAGCGCCATCGATCCCGCGCTCCAGGCCAGCACCGTGGCGCAAGTAAACAGGGACCACCACGTCACGATGAGCGTTAGCGCACGCCGCGGACCGATGCGATCCCCAAGCCAACCCCCGGGTATCTGAAAAAGCGCGTAGGCCCACTGGAACGAACTCAGGATCCATCCCATGGTCACAATGGAGAAGCCGAACTCTTTCTGGATGGATGGAACCGCGGAGGAGATGACGACACGATCGATATAGGTGATCATGTAGGCCGCGATCGTGAGGCCTAACACGATGTAACGAACGTGGGTTGGACCCGCTCCTCGGCGGCTAGCATTTATCACCGGCGCCGCCTCCGGAATCATCCCGACATCGCTACCTGGTGGCATCTGACCTCTTCTGGCATTCCCCGGCGACAGCCTGATAATTGATCTATCATCCTGTTCGGAGAAGTCTACACATCCGCCGCTACCCGTGGCTATGGAGTGTGCGAACGGACGCGCATTCAGTTGCGAGCACCGGCTGGTGCTGCGATGATAAATGAACTAGCAGCAGCCAATTATGCCCACCTTTGCCGAAATTGAGCCACTTTCTCTGAGCGACCGCGTGATCAACGCGCTGAAAGATGCCTTCTTTGCCGGCGAGCTCAAGCCGGGAGACGCCATCGTAGAGCGCGAACTCGCCCGGCAGATGAAGGTTGGAACTCCAGTGGTGCGCGAAGCTCTGATTTCCCTGCAGGGACAGGGTTTCGTTCGCCGGGTGACAAATACCGGCACGTTCGTGACCCAGTTTACGACCGCCGAGGTACGTCAGCTTTATACCCTCCGGGTAGAGCTGGAGCTATTGGCGTTGCAGTGGGCGAAGCCCCGAGTTACGGAGAACGACCTGAAGGAGCTCAGCCGCCAGATCGCGAAGGTGGTGGAAGCCGGTGAGCAAGGCGACCGGCGGCGATTCCTGGAGCTCGATTACGCATTTCACCGCCAATGCTGGGCGCTCTCCGGGAATGCTTATCTTGCCGAAACCCTGGACCGGCTGATGGCTCCCCTCTTCATCTTCGTTGTCCTGGCCAGCGGGGCTCCATTAACCGGCTCAATGGGCAGAGAGCATTACGAACTCGTCAACGCCCTCCAGAATACGGAAGAGCCCGAATTTACTGTCGTTGTTCGGAAGCGGCTCTCCAGCATTGCCTCCCGTTGGCTAGCTGCTTTCAGCAAAGCGGACGATCCCGCCAAATAGCCTAACTGACCTCCACTTCAATTTGTGCCGGCGCAAGGGCCGGAGACGAAGCAGACAGCGTTGCCCTGCCTGGAACTCCCGTCGACTGGAGAACGACAAGAGCCAATCCATGAAAGGCTTCCCGGCTGTGCTGCTGGTAGCTTTCGTGACTATCAGGCCGTCCATTATCGACACCCAGGATGCGGCCCGCACCTTGAACGGTGAAGGTGATTCCGTTGTTCGCGGTGGGCACAATTCGGCCCTTCGCATCCAGCACCTGAACCGTAACGTGCGCAACGTCGCTGGGGTGGTTGGCGATGCGCATTCGATCGGCGATGAGAGCCAGCTTCGCCGGGCTGTCGGTTGTCTGAATCTCGATTGTGCGTACGACCTTGCCCGTCCTTTGTTCCGTTGGCAGTGAGAGTTCCCGCTGCATAGGGCACATCCCAGGACAGATGAAGATCCGCCGTTGTCTGCAACGCTTTTGCCCGCGGAGGATAGTTTCCATACGTGCCCACCATTCCGGGACGAGGAAAGGCATATCCCTTGACGCCCAGGCTCTTGCCATTGAGAAATAACTCCACCGTGTCGCAGTTGGTAAAGCAACTGACCGTAATGTTCTTTCCCTCTCTCCCCGCCCAATTCCAGTGAGGAAAGAGATGGAGCACGGTTTCGCTGCTCCATCTGCTTTGATAGAAGTAGTACGCATCTTTGGGGAATCCGCATGTGTCCAGGAAACCGCTCGAGCCAAGCTTGGAAGGCCATCGCGATTCTCCCAGATAGTCGATCCCCGTCCAGATAAAGTCTCCACTGACGTAGTCGTAGGTCTGGATAAACTTTTGCAGCTGTTCCACCTCGATCAGGTTGTTCGCTGCCCTGCCAAAGAAGAACTCCTCCGGCTCTTCGACGGCGTAGGTCCCACGGGCGCCGAAAATTGCGCTCGTCTCTGTGCCCACGAATCGCCGGTCAGGGTAGGCATGGCGATCGATGCTGTAAAACTTTTCCCGGCGGTCTCGCCAACGATCCACGTAGTTATACCCGACCACATCGAGCTTCGCGAGAAACCCCGGCAGGGCCGCCTTGGGCTCAGCGGCAATCTGATCGCAAGCCACAGTCACCAACCGCGTCGGATCTTTACTGCGAATGACGTCGAGCATGCCCTGCAATGTTTGCGGTCCCTGAGGATCGCTCTGATCGGGTACTTCGTTGCCGGCGCTCCAAAGCACAATGGAAGGATGATTCCGGTCTCGCTCAACCATGGCTGCCATATCGCGCGTTGCCCACTCGTCAAAGTACTTGTGGTAGCCATATAGCGGAGTTTGCAACTTTGGCTGTTTCCATTCGTCGAAAGCCTCGGCCATGACCAGAATACCCATCCTGTCCAATAGATCAAGAAGCTCCGGAGCGGGAGGGTTGTGGCTCAGCCGGATGGCATTGCAGCCCATCCCCTTCAACAGCTGGATTCGCCGCTCCCACATGCGTTCGGGTACAGCCGTACCGGCGCATCCACAATCGCCGTGGATACAGACGCCGTTCATCTTGACGTGTTCCCCGTTGAGCAGCAGGCCCTTATCCACATCAAATTTCACATCTCGAATGCCGAAGCTCGTGGTCTCCTGATCGAGTTGTACTCCGCCAGAGCGCAAGGTGCAGCGCACGCGGTAAAGATTTGGCGATGAGACTGACCACAGCGCCGGCGAGGTAACGCTCAAGCTTTGAGCGAAGGTCGCCTCGCCTCCGTGTTGAACCGGCAGCGTGCTACTGCCCTGCTGCACTACGGTTCCATTCGCGTCAATGATTTCTGTTGTCAGGTCACAGGCTGCGTCACCATCGCTCTCATTCACAACGCGAGTCTTGATTTCAATCCCGGCGCTCTTCGGAGCAACGGTTGGCGTGGCCACGAACGTGCCCCATTGGGCGATGTGAATTGGATTGGTGGTGATGAGCCACACGTGCCGGTAGATGCCGGATCCGGAATACCAGCGGCAGTTTGGCTGCAGAGAGTTGTCGACGCGGACAGCTACCAGGTTGGGCCTTCCATGAGGGCTAAGGTGCGGCGTTAGATCGCAGACAAAGGTTGTGAACCCGTACGGCCGCATTCCCAAGGAGGTTCCATTGATCCAAACTTCGCTTCGCTGGTAGACGCCGTCGAACTGCAACGCAACGCGCTTGCCTCGCGCCGTGGCCGGGAGCGTGAACTGCTTCCGATACCAACCAATGCCGGTGGGCAAGTAAGCTCCGTTGCCGCCCGCCGCGGCGTCCTCGCTGAAGGGACCTTCAATACTCCAATCGTGGGGAAGGTCCAGCATCCTCCAGTTGTCATCCTTGAAGGCCGCCGATTGCGCGCCCTCGGTGTCTCCTTTGAAGAATCGCCATTGGTGGTCGAAATTTGTCTTTCGCTCCGCGGGAGCAGCAGTAACGGATTGAGGAAGTGGCGAGATGTCAAGCTTCAATGCTGAGGCCACTCCGGCCTTGGCTGCATCCCCCAGAAAGTCTCGGCGGGTGGGACTGTAAGACATGAACAAGCCTTTCACTATGCGGTACTGAAGCATATAAGGGCCAGTCACGCTTGCGATACCTACTTTAGTAGGATTCGCGGGGCGCAACGAGCGAGTAGGCTTGATGCGCTGTCAGCAATCGGGTTCAGCCTTACCACCGCCATGTAGTATCAAATCCAAATGCTTCGGGTATGGGGAACGCAAGGTCATAGGAGGGTTCACGTGTCCATCGCCAGACGCTGGATCGCATTTCTGCTGGTTTGTTCTTACTTCAGCTTCGCCGGCGCGCAACAGGAGCCTATCAAGTTGTGGCCCAAAGGCGCCCCGGGGGTGGAAGGGCCCATCACTCCGGAGACCGTCCGGCTTAATCCGGATGGCGAACACATCATCTCGAACATTCAGGAGCCGTCGATCATTCCCTACCTTCCCTCCAAAGACCAGGCCACGGGAGCCGCGGTGATCGTGGCACCAGGCGGAGGCCATAGCGAATTATGGATGGATCACGAAGGTTATGCCGTAGCGGAATGGCTTAGCAGCCATGGCGTTGCCGCCTTTATCTTGAAATACCGGCTGGCCAAGCAGAAGGACTCCACCTACACCGTGGAAGAAACCGAGCTGGGTGATATGCAGCGTGCGATCCGCACGGTGCGCAGTCGCAGCGTGGAGTGGGGAATAGACCCGGCACGCGTCGGCGTGATGGGGTTCTCGGCCGGGGGCGAGTTAGCCGCCCTGGCCAGTACGCGCTATGACGAAGGATCACCGTCCTCCAACGATCCGGTGGAGCGAGCCAGTTCCAAACCAGACTTTCAGGCGCTTCTATATCCGGCGATTCCTCATGACCGCCGGCTCACTGCCGACACACCACGAGCCTTCCTGGCATGCGGGGGCAACGACCGGCCGGATATTTCGCAAGGCTTGGCCGAACTCTATCTCGCTCTCGCCCGTCTGCACGTACCAACCGAACTTCACATCTACGCCGGCGTCGGGCATGGCTTTGGCGTCCGCAAGACGAATCCAGCGCCGGTCTCCGGCTGGACTTCCCTCTTCCTCGAGTGGATGGACGCCCAGGGCCTCCTGAAACACTAGGAGCAGTCTGACTCTTTCCTTCAACTGAATAACGTGAGATTGAGAGCGCTATCGCGTCAGGATGGCGGCAGATGCTCAAGGTTTGCCCGCGCCTGTGCATGATCAGGAGCGAGTTGTAAGGCATGACGAAAGTCCTCACGGGCCTCGGCTGTCCGGCCGGCCCCAGCTTCCAGAACGCCCAGGTTGTTCCAGTCATCGGGATCGTTCGCCCGCAGATGCAGCGCTGCTTTTAGCTCCGCAATCGCCTGCTGCGGTTGCCCGGTGCTGGCCAGCGCTTGCGACAGCAACGAGTGTAGCTCAGGATTGTCCGGGGCTAATGTAATCGCCTCGCGCAGCTGGACCACCGCGTCGCCGACGCGCCCCGATAACGCATAAGCGTCCGCGAGATGCTCGAGCGCGTCCACGTCCTTAGGACGCTGTTTGACGGCCCCTTCAAGCAGCTCCACTGCTTGCTGAGGCTGATTGGCCTGCAGCGCCATATCACCCAGGTTATAAAGTGCGGTGAAATCGTGCGGGTCGATTTCGAGCGCGGCGCGCAGCTCAGCCTCCGCCGCGCCCGGCTGGCCCTCACTCTCCAGTGCAACCCCGAGGCCGCTATGCACACCCGCATCGGAGGGACACTGCACCAGCATGGTACGAAACTGCTGCTCGGCGGAGCTTGGCTGATCATGCTTCAAGTCCAAGCTGGCCAGGTTGAATCGCGCATTGCAGGTCTTAGGATGCGCAGCGATGTCCTGCACGAAGGTTCTCCGAGCCTGCTGCCAGTCACCGGAATTCTCGAGCGCCGCGCCGAGCTCATTCAGCGTCCGTTCATCATCAGGATGCAGGACCAGCGCATGCCGGAAGGTGGCGATCGCCTCCTGATACTTGCCCTGGTCAGCCAGCGCGGATGCAAGGTTGTAGAGCGGGATGATGTCGCCTGGATCCTTAGTCAGCCAATGGCGCATCCAGGCCTCGTCCAGCAGTAGCCTCGGATCGGGACCATCGCTGGGCGTATTCACCGGTAGGACCTGCAGCCAGAGGTGCGCCATCTCATCTTCGGAGCGATTCCCTGCTTTCACACGCACTGGAGGATTATGAGGATTGTGCGCGTTGCTGGAAGAGTTGTCGTAGGTATAGCGCATGTGCACCACTGAACCTTTGGGTAGAAACACCGGCTTGCGATAGCGGTATACGGACTGCCGGTCAATATCCCAGCTCGGAATCAGGATTAGCCATTTCTTCTGTTGATCGGGCAATGTCGCCCATGCCTCCAAGCGCTTGCCCAGATAATGCGCGTGGGGATAGATGCCAAGTACTTCGACATCCACGGGAAGCCGCAGGCCGTCCTCGACCACGAAGCTGTGCTCCCCGGCGGGAATGTCCAGCGCGCTGTCGTGTTCGAGCTGGAGCAACATGGGCTGTTTCGATGGAGGCTGATCGGTGAAGTAGAGGCCAATCTGCGCCGATGCTATCTCCGGCTTGCCTGAAGGCTTGAGATGCATATTGAGGATCAGGTCATTGCCTGGGTCAAGCCTCCAGGGCATACCGTCCGGTTCCACCAGCACCGGCGTGTCTGGCTTCCAAAACAGGAAGCTGCTGTCGGGATCAAAGTCGTTGCCTGTGTCCACCTCCAGCTCCATCCCGGGAACACCATCCTTCCATTCGTCTGGATGTGCACGGCGAAAGGAGGCTGTTCGATCAATGAGGATGTTTGCATGGTGAACGATCCGTGGCGCGACCGGGCGGATCTCCATAGCGCGAATGTAATGAGTCTGCTGCAGAGGATACGGCAGGACAAAATTGCGAAAGACGTCGGTCCCGGAAGCAGCCAGTGTAAATGGCCGCTCCACGGTAAGAATCAGATCAGGCGTGCCATACTGCCAGGTTTTGCCGTACACGGGCGGCTGTGGCGCTGCGGACGCATCGCCTTCCGGCATGCCGCCGGCAACCCACTTTGCGATCTGCGCAATCTGTTCGCTGCTAAGCCTTCGCTCATCCGCAAACTCTCCATAACCGGGCTCCGGCAGCCACGGCGGCATATACCGCGACGACGTGACGCTGGCCATTTGTGGTCCCCATCGTCGCGCGTCTTGGTAGGTGAGCAGGCTGAAGGGACCCGCGCCACCGGGATGATGACAGGTGGTGCAGTTGCCATAGACCAGGGGAGCAATCTCGCCCGACCAGGTAACTGAGTTCTGCGCGCCAACAACGTGCTCTTTCATTACCGTGACAGCGACGGTCAACGCCACTGTCACGATTACCATAATCGACACCGGGGCGCAGCGCGTGTTCTTCATGGTTGGGTACTTCAGCCGGCCCCCGCTACAATCCAGGGCTGCTTTGCATCATGCCGCCGTCCGTGATGATGGTGGTAGCCGTGATGTAGCTGGCGCCGTCTCCAGCCAAGAAAGCGACCACGCTGGCGATTTCTTCAGGCTTCGCCATCCGGCCCAGGGGAATTGCGGCATTCAATTTCTGCATAAGGGCGGGATCCGTCATGGTGGAAAGATTGATCGGCGTCGCAACTGCGCCTGGCGCTACACCCACAACCAGAATGTTATGGGGAGCGAGTTCCACAGCCGCGGTGCGGGTCAACATGCGCATACCGCCTTTGGACAGACAATACGCTGTGTTGCCGGGCATTGGCCAGTCTTCATGGATAGAGGTGATGTTGATAATGCGGCCACCGCCGCCCTGCTTGATCATTTGTTTGGCCGCAAGCTGGGTGCCAAAGAACGCGCTTTTGAGGTTGATTTCAAGCACTTTCTCGTATTGCGCTTCGGTGGTATCAAGGATCGATGTGCGCGTCTCTACCCCGGCGTTGTTCACCATGACGTCGACATGTCCCCATTTATCGACCGCGGCGGAGACCAGGCGCTGCAGGTCATCCAGCTTGCTGACGTCCGCCTGAACGCCGATCACACATTCTCCTAAAGCGGCGATCTGCGCTTCCAGGGCATCGGTGGCATCGGGATGAGAGACGTAGTCGATAACTACGCATGCGCCCTGGCTGGCGAGTTCGAGCACGATGGCTTTGCCGATACCGCTATTGCCGCCAGTGACAATGGCAACTTTCTTCGCGAGTGACATGTAGATTCCTCTCAGATATGTTCTTGTCTCTAGTGGCCGGGATAAACACCTCGAGGTTGTAACAGCTTGGCAATGATCCCAGTCCATCCGGTCTGGTGCGACGCGCCTGCCCCCCTCGCGGTGTCTCCATCAAAGTACTCGTAGAAGGGTACATAATCGCGGAAATTCTCATCCCTCTGGAAGCGAGGGTAGAGAGCATTTACCTGGCGATTTCCTTCACTGTTCTTGAGGAAGATTTTCGTCAGGCGATTGGTGAGTTCCGTGGCTACCTGGTCGATGGTGAGAAACACTCCTGAACCTGTGGGGCACTCGATCTTGAAATCGTCGCCGTAATAGTAGTGGAACTTCTGCAGCGATTCGATGATAAGGAAGTTCATCGGGAACCATATGGGACCACGCCAGTTCGAATTGCCGCCAAAGAGCCGTGACCGGGACTCGGATGGTTCATAGTCGACGCTTAGCGGATGACCATCGTCCGCCCAGTATATATACGGGTGATCGAGATGATAACGCGAGACAGAACGGATGCCGTAATCGGAGAAAAACTCGTTGGGGTCGAGCATCCTGCGCAAGATTGCTTTCATGCGATGTCCCCGAAGCAAAGAGAGCAGCTTGCGCTCGCCTTTCCCGGGAACGGACCAGCGTGATACCAGCATGGCAAGATCGGGCCTGTAGGTGAGAAACCACTCCATGCGCCGATTGAAACCAGGAACTTTTTCCAGCATTTCCGGATCCAAGGTCTCGACGGCAAAGAGAGGAATCAAGCCCACCATCGAACGGACGCGCATGGGCACGGCCTGGCCGTTCGGCAGATTGAGTACGTCGTAGTAGAAGCTGTCTTCCTCGTACCAGAGCCCAACACCGCGTCCCCCCATATCCGCCATGGCCCCGGCGATATAGAGAAAGTGCTCGAAGAACTTGGTCGCCATGTCGTCGTAGTCGATGTTGTGCTGCGCCAGTTCAAGAGCGATTCTCATCAAGGCCAGCGTGTACATCGCCATCCAGCTGGTTCCATCCGATTGACTCAGGTACCCACCATTGGGAAGAGCCTGATCGCGGTTGAAGACACCGATGTTGTCCAGGCCGAGAAAGCCGCCCTGAAAGAGGTCGCGCCCATGCATGTCCTTTTGGTTGACCCACCAGGTAAAGTTGAGCAGCAGCTTCTGGAAGACGCGCTCCAGGAAGGAAAGATCTCCAGGATCCTCCGGCTTTTGTTCACGGCGCTGCTTCCGGTCTATCTCAAAGACACGCCAGCAGGCCCATGCATGAACCGGGGGATTGGCATCACTAAAGTTCCACTCATAGGCGGGGAGCTGCCCGTTGGGATGGAGAGACCATACATGCAAAAGCTCGACTAGCTGGTTCTTGGCAAACTCCGGATCGATCAATGCGAAGGTGACCGCATGGAATGCCAGGTCCCACGACGCAAACCAGGGGTACTCCCACTTGTCGGGCATGGAAAGGACGACGCCGCTATTGAGGTGTTGCCACTCATAGTTGCGGCCAGACTCGCGCTCTGCGGGCGGAGGCGCAGCATCGGAATCACCCGCAAGCCAGCGGCGCACGTCGTATTCGTAATATTGTTTGCTCCAAATCATTCCGGCAAAAGCTTGCCGTTGGACCAGGCGAGCGTCTTCGTGCTCCAGGCCGGTTTGAATCCGAAAGTAGAAATCATCGCAGTCGCTTTTTCGCGCGCTGACGATCTGATCGAAATCGGCAAAAGGGTTTGGATTCTCCGTGTGAGAGAGGCGCAGGCGCAACGTTGCGGAGGCGCCTGCGTCTACTCGAGTATGGAAGCGCACGCAGGCCTTCGAACCGCGTAACAGCGGGTTCACCGCCGACAGGTTTTTATCGACCACGTACTCGTGAAAGGCGTCTTTGTAATAGCCGTGAGATGCGGCTCCATACAGCCGGGCAACGTTGGTTTCGTTCTCGCAAAACAACAGCTCAACGTGACCTTCCGCGTAGAGATAGTACGTCCCCAGTTGGGGATGGGTGGCGGTGATAACCGAGCCTTGGGCGCTGACCTCCGGCTTAGCCGCCGGGGGGTTCCACGACCATGTATTGCGAAACCATAATTGGGGCAGCACGTGCAATTCGGCGGCTTCAGGGCCGCGATTGTAAATCGTTATCTGTGCAAGGATGTCGTCAGGAGCAGCCTTGAAGTACTCGACGAAAACATCCCAGTAGCGATTCTCATCGAATAGACCTGTGTCGATCAGTTCGAACTCATTGTCCTGCAGGCCGCGATTGCGATTTTCCTCTACCAACCGGCTGTATGGGTAGGCAGCCTGCGGATACTTATAAAGCATTTTCAGGTAGGAATGGTCCGGCGCAGCGTCGAGATAGTAATAGTATTCCTTGACGTCCTCACCATGATTGCCTTCTCCGTTGGTCAGGCCAAAGAGCCGCTCTTTCAAGATAGGATCTTGTCCGTTCCACAGTGCCAGCGCGAAACACAACCTCTGCTCTTCGTCGCTAATGCCCGCCAAACCATCCTCGCCCCAGCGATAGGCGCGGCTGCGCGCGTGGTCATGGGGAAAGTAATTCCATGCGTCTCCGTTGCTGGAGTAATCCTCGCGCACCGTGCCCCACTGGCGTTCGCTGAGGTATGGTCCCCAGAGGGAATCGTTCGGGCTGTACGGCGGAGATTCGCTCGTTTCGGGCATAAGCCTTCCGGACATGGCTAACTGAAGCGCCCGCAAAGGCAGGCTTTCCCATTAACATGCCGATTGTACCGGACCAAGGGTAAACGATAAATGAAGGCTACAGGTGGGCCAGTCCACGCTGCAAGGCCACAACTACCGCCTGCGTGCGATCGGCCACATTCAGGCGCATCAGTATCACGCTCACGTGGGACTTAACGGTGGCCTCCTTGATGGACAATTCGTCGGCGATTTCACGGTTGCTCTTGCCGCGAACCAGCAGCGAGAGCACCTCGCGCTCGCGCGTGCTGAGCTCGCCATCCGGCATGCGGGAGGCCAGGGCCCGGGTGACCGGCGGAGGCAAGAAATTGCGCCCGGCATGCACCTTCCGCAACGCTTCCATCAGCGCTTCATGGGGCATTCCCTTGATGAGGTAACCCATCGCGCCGGCCTCCAGCGCCTGGTGGATATCCTCGTCGCCCTCATAGGTGGTAAGCACGATGAAGCGCGCCTGCGGCGCCGCTCGCCGAACCTCACGAATGACCTCGACCCCGCTCTTATCAGGGAGCCTGAGATCCATCAGGGTGATGTCGGGGCGATGTTCCCAGAAGAGACGGATAGCTTCCGCGGCAGTCCCTGCTTGGGCCGCTACCATCATGTTGGGCTGGGATTGAATGATGGCGGCAATGCCGAAGCGCATGATGGGGTGATCGTCGCAGATAAGAATCCTGATCTTCTCTTGATCGCTCATAGCCGCATGCTGTCCTGGGCAGTCGGGGATTGCAGGTGTGAGCGCCGAACGCTGAATGAGACTGTCGTTCCCCGCGCGGGGCCGCTGACGATGCCGATGCGGCCGCCCATGCGCTCCACACGTTCCCGCATGCCTTCGATTCCATAGTGTTGGCCCCCCTCGGCCCTTCGAGCGTCGGGGTTAAAACCGCAACCATCGTCGCTGACGATGCTGCTCAGCTCATCGCGGGTATAGACCAGTTTGATTTGAATGCGTTGCGGACGCCCGTGCAGGGCCCCGTTGTAAACCGCCTCTCGTATCACCATCAGAAGCTCACGCGCCAGCGGGCCGCGCACGCGAAAGGGACGGCCCTCTTCCACACAACCGACCGGGATGCCGAATTCTTTGCTGGTCCGTTCCGCGATGGCGGCGGCAGAGCTTCCCAGGTCGGCGACGGAATCCTCCTTGTGCCGCAGGTTCCACACTGCCTGGCGTGCCTCATCGATGGTCGCCCGGACCTGCATGCGGGCATGGTCAAGAAGATTTTCCTGCAGCTCGGGATTTTCACGACGCAAGCTGGAGATCGCCTCTAGCAGCGCCGAGATGCTAGTGCAGCCCTGGATGACGGTATCGTGCATCTCTCGAGCCAGACGGCTGCGTTCATCGAGTACCGCCTTGAAACGCAGGCGCAGAGAGCGGATGCGCGAGTGGTAAATGGCCAGAATCAGCAGCGCCGATGCCAGCAGGCAAAGAGTCAGGAACCACCACGTGCCGTAGAAATAAGGTTTCTTTTCGAGCCCGATGGAAGCCTCTGAGATGGCCGACGGATTGTTTACCTCAAAAGCAACCACACGGAATCGATACCTGGCTGGAGGAAGGTTGGTGTAACTGGCGATACGATTGGTTCCGGCGTAGACCCAGTCCTGGTCAAACCCCTCCAACCGGTAGCGGAAGCGGACATCCTCCTGAGAACGCAGCAGCAAGGGCGCGAAGGCGATTTCCAGGCGCGACAACGAGGCTGGAAAAACAAGTGTGGAGGAGGGCGCTAACTCGCGTCCGTCAGCCGTGATCCCGGTGAGCAAAGCCCGCGGCGGGTCCACTTGGGCCAGTGGCACGGGTAACACGCGTACCGCACCCTTGCTGCTGGCAAACCACATGTCGCCGTTCGGAGCTACTGCCCCAGAGGGCTGCTGACCTCCGCACATTTGTACCGGCCCGGCATCGTACGGAAGTTCATAGACATTCACCTTGAGGTGCGTGTCTGATGGATCCTGTTCCTGCGGAGGCAAAGCAAAAGACGAAATGGTAGTCGGGCCACTCAGCCAGAGCGAGCCACGCCGGTCCGCAAGCAGCTGATAGATGTTGTTATTCGCCAGCCCTTGGGCGGTGGTGTACGATGCGATCCTGCCTTTCGTATAGCGAAATAATCCGTGGCTTCGTGTGCCAAACCACAGGGCTCCTTCATGGTCCTCGAGGATCGACCAAACCTTTTCTTCGGCCAGGGCTGCAGTGGCCGCATCGTGAACAAAGACATCGGCGTGCAGGTGACTTAGGCCATGATCGGTGCCGATCCAAATATCGCCGTTGCTATCCTCAACCAGGGAGCGAGTGCTGAAATAAGCGAGACCGTCCCGTTCCTGGTAGTTCTGCGTCTCATTGCCTGCAATGCGGCTTACTCCTTCGTCGGTGGCGATCCACATGGCGCCATCTCTGCTCTGCAGGAACGCGCGCACGAAATTGTTTACCAGTCTGCCCGGCGCCGTGTAGTGAACCACACCCGATCGCGTCAAACGGTAGACCCCGCTGCCATCGGAACCGAGCCAGAGTTCTCCGGAACGGTCGCGGAAAAGCGTGCGCAATGCCACATCCGGCAACTTAGGAAACTTGTACGGCCGAGCTACGCCGTCGCGGATGGCAAAAACGCCCGCAGTCACCATCCAGACAGTGCCGTCAGGATCGGCGAAAATGGTGCCGGAGGCGACATCGGAATCGCCCGGCAGCGATATCACGCTCACTGGGGTCTTGCTTAAGCGGACCATGCCCTCCTGGGTTCCGATCCAGACTTGTTGCTGCGCGTCAGCGAAAAGGCTAAGTACGGTGCCGCTAGGCAAGAGGTCAGCCTTTGTCCAGCGGGAGAAGCGACCATCGGCATAAAGATAGAGACCGTGCCCAATGCTGCCGATCCACAGCGCCCCATCGCTGGTCTGGCGCAAGGTGCGAACGGTTCCCTTGATCTGTTCTACTGGGCGAAAGATTCCCTTCACCAGCCGGTCAAGGCCACCGACTGTGCCTACCCATATCGTTCCATCCTGGGTTTCGAGAATCGATTTCACTCGATTCTCGCTATCTCGGCCGGGCAGGCGCCTCACGCTTACGCCGGCTTGATCAAACACCAGAAGCGCTGAGCCGCCCACCCAAATACGATGCTCCCGGTCTTCGATGATCGCGTGTACGGCCAAATTAGGTACGTAGGGAGAAGTATCCACCTGATGCAACTTGTCATGCACCAACTGGAAAAGGCCGTTGTCGGTGCCGATCCAAATGCGCCTCTCATCATCCTCGAACACGCTGCGCACGAAGCCGTTGCTTAAGCCTTCGGCTTGGGTGTAGGCGCGAAAGGCCCCATTCTTCAGGTGTACCAGGCCGCCACCCTCGGTGCCGATCCAGAGGCTGCCATCCCGTGCTGAGAGAAGGCAGAAGACGCTATTGTCTGCGAGAGCAGGCACATTCGCGTGATTGTATAGATGAAAATGCGATCCGTCGAAGCGCAACAAGCCGCCAGTTGTCCCGATCCAGAGGTACCCGTCCTGGGACTGCTCAATCGCCTGCACCGTATCTTCGGGAAGACCGTCCTGGATGCGCCAGATGCGGCGCGTATATTGCATGGCCGGATCTGCATTGTTGGCGCTGGCGCCGGATGTCGTGATCCTTGTGACAGCCAAGCCGGTTTGCACCGCTGCCGGAAATAGAGCAAAGAAGACTGCCCACTGGAACCACCGGCCGCGGGACCGGAAAAAACAGCCACGATTGTCTCGCAAAAAAGACATCGGATCGCCCTGAACCAGACAATCAGCCACTACTGAGGCAGGAGTGTAACACGCTGATCATGCGAGTTCCTCTTGCGTATGTTGGTCATCCATGGGCTTTTTTCGACGCACTCATACTTTAGACGGATTCGCACGGTGCATTTGATGCCTACAGTTTTTCCCGACCACAACTGGCATCTGCGGACGTAGTGTATTTCACCCGCCATAAGTGCCGGTAAGTAGAGGGAGAGGCCGCCGGTCACCCCTCTCCACAGGACAGCATGACTGAGATGCTGCCGACTTATTTCGGAGGATGGTAGGTTATGACACCTATTCATATTTCATGGATGTTGAGCCGGTGCGGCAAAAGGACGGGGCTCCGCCGGGCGGCGCTGCTGATACTGTGCACAGTTATGGCTTTGGCTCTCCCGCGCCTGCTGGCGCAGGCGATCTTTGGTTCGGTCAACGGCACGGTCACCGACCCCAGCGGCGCGGTGGTGCCTAACGCTTCGATCACCGTCACTGACACCGATAAAGGCACGACCAGGATGGTGACCACTTCCGACTCGGGCACCTACCTGATCCACGATCTGATTCCGGATCACTATCAATTCAAGATTGATGCGCCTGGGTTTGCGTCGGTGAAGTCGGAAATTATTTCGGTTTCCGCCGACAGCTCCGCGCAGGTGAACTTCGAATTGAAACCCGGAACCGCCTCGCAAACGGTTGAAGTCACTGCCGAGGCGCCAGAGTTAAAGACGGACCGCGCGGATGTATCCACGACGCTGAATACGCTTACCGTGGAGGAGACGCCTAATCTCATACGAAACACCACTTCCCTTGTCCTACTGGCTCCGGCAACCACCGCTTCTACTTTTTCTAACGCCAATGCAGAGGATCCACAGCGCTCGATTCCCATTTCCTCGAATGGCCAGTCACCCTTTTCCGCGGGCTTCATCCTGGACGGGGCCAATGACAAAGACGGGTTCATCGGCGAGATCGTGGTCAACCCACCGCTTGACTCTATCCAGGAATTGAAATTCATCAACCAGAATTACGACGCCGAGTTCGGCGCGGCGGTGGCAGGGGTTACGGTGATGCAAACCAAATCGGGCACGAACAGCTTCCACGGATCGGTTTACGATTACCGCCGCAGCGACGCGCAGCAGGCGCGCGACCCATTCACGCAGTACCCCGGGAATAACCCGGTGGGCCCTGATATCCCGAGCACTTTGTCCAATGTTTTCGGCGGAACGATTGGCGGCCCTATCAAGCGAGACAAGCTATTCTTCTTCGCCGATTATCAAGGAACCCGCCAGAAGGTCGGAAACTCATTCAAACTAACGGTCCCAACCGCAGAGGTGCATTCTACCTGCACCGGCGCGGGTGGCAACTGCGACTTGAGCGAATACCTGCAAGGCGGCCAGGGGCAGGCTTACGACCCGGCGACCGGGGTGCTAAACGCGAATGGCGCTAACACTGGAGTCGGGCGCGTACCATTCGTCAACAACCAGATTCCGAATTCCCGGTTGTCAGCGGCCGCGATCAACCTGCTCAAGGACATTCCAGTTCCCACCCTGCCGGGCGTACAGAACAACTACGTCGCCAGCGGTTTTGGCGTGTACAACTTCAACCAGGCTGATACGCGCATTGACTACCAATTGAGGCCAAACTTCCACATCTTCGGCCGGTATGGCTACCTGGGCTCTAATCAAAGTTCACCCGCCTCGCTGGGTGCGGTAGGCGGCAACGGATTTGGCGTAGGCGGATGGGCCGGCAGTGAAACAGGAGGAAACGATAGCCTTGCGGTGGGCGCCGACCTGGCTGTATCTCCCAAGCTGGTAACCGACTTCCGCTTTTCCTACTTTCGGTATGCGTTCGTAGAAGCCAAATACGACGGCACCACGCCGCTCATGACCAATCTTGGTTGGGCGGGTTTAAACACGGGAGCCCCGGGATCCGGTGGCGCTTCTCAAATCGAGATCGGCGACGGCGGCAGCAAGATCGGTGAGATGGCCTACCTCGGCTCCGGCAATAACGGCGCCAATCATTGCAACTGCCCGCTCAACATGACCGAGCAGGAGTACGCTTTTGTTAATGATTGGACGCGCGACATCGGCCACCACTCGGTCAAATTCGGGGCTGAGATTCGTCACCTTCAAGAGCTGCGTATACCAAGCGACGTAAACCGCACCGGCCAGTTGCAGTTCGCAGACGAGCGCACGGCCACCTCCTCTGGCTCGACACCCGGTGGCCTGGGCATAGCCTCGCTCCTGTTTGGAGACGTCTCCGACATGTCGCGATATTTCAGCACGTCGACAACCGCGACCGAGCATCAATACCGTACGTTCTTCTACGTTCAGGACAATTGGAAGGTCTCTCCCAAACTTACTCTCAACCTCGGCGTGCGCTGGGAGATCTACTTTCCCGAAGCGGTCAACGGCAAAGGGATGGGCGGCTTCTATGACCTGAATACAAACACCGTTCGTGTCGCCGGTTATGGAAACATCGGGATGAACTTGAACATCCAAAACAACTATAAGTTCATTGCACCGCGGGTTGGTTTCGCCTACCAGGTGATGCCTCGGACTGTGCTCCGCGGCGGGTACGGCCGCGCGTTTGATCCTGGGTTCTTCGGCGACATCTTCGGTCAATTGGTGACGCAGACGATTCCGGTCCTGCAAAACCAGCAATTGAGCCAACTTGATGGCGAACTTTACGACGCCGCTCGCAATCTGGATGGAACCGTCTACAACATCGCCACTGGCCCTTCCGCTCCGGTTAACCAGTACAACATTCCACCGAATGGGCAGCTCCCGCTCCCGCCAGGAATCTCTCCCACCTCGCGGCCGGACCAGATGAGAATTCCATATGTAGACGGATGGAACCTCACGGTTCAACAACAGCTCGACTCGACGACGAGTTTCAGTTTGGCTTATGTTGGGAATAAAGCGACGCACTCCATACCGAACTCCACCTGGGGCGGAGTGAATTGGAATGACTACACGGTAGTTGGCTTTGCTGAGGGACTTACCCAGTGCCAACGTTCTATTTTCTTTGCCAAATGGGGTTACTGCGGCCCAGGATACATCGGCTACTACGTCAACGAGGCAAATGCTCACTACAATTCGCTGCAGGCAACCCTCGAGAAGCGCTACTCGCGCGGCTTGCAGTTGGGTTCCAGCTATGTATGGTCGGACACAATCGGCACAGGCACTGGTACCTACTTCATGATCAATCCCCATGCGGAATGGGGGCGCTTTGACTTCAACCGTACTAACGACTTCAAGCTGTATGGAAACTATGCTCTTCCCTTTGGGCACGGACAGCAATTTGGCTCAAGCGTTCCTGGATGGGTTAACAACGCGATCGGTGGCTTGGCGTTGAATGCAAATCTACACTGGGCCAGTGGGCTTCCCTACAGCCCTTCTTATGGAGAGTGCGGATCGGATGCCGACAACGGACCCTGCCGGCCGAATCTGGTTTACCAAATTTCGCAAAGCGCGAGTGGGCTGAATACTACGACGCATTCCGCAACTTACTTTACTCCGGTCGCGCCCTTGGCCACGAATGGCCAGATCAGCGGTCCGTATCAACGGCCCCAAGTCGAACATTTCGGTGATATCCCTTATAACGGCTTCACGGGGCCTGGTCTCTTCACCACGGATCTCGCCCTCAGCAAGGTCTTCAACCTGTACGAACGGTTAACCATGAAGCTTGAGGTGCAGGCACAGAATGCCTTCAATCATCCCAATCTTGCTGTTCCAAGCACGACGTGTGTCGATTGCGCGGCCAACGGCCAGATAACCGATATTCTTGGCGGAACCTTTGCCAGCATGCGTCAACTGCAGTTTGTGGCGAGATTCTCTTTCTAGCGCGAAGATTTCATCGCGGGTGGAGGAACACCGCAGGTCTCTCCTGCGGTTTCTTTCCCCTGCGTAGAGATCGATCGCTTCTACTCCGCGTCGTCTTCGACTCCCTTGACCGGGTGGCGAAGTATTTGCTCCAGGCTCATGGGAGCGGGACTGTAGGTCTGGCCGAAGTGTTTGTCGATCTGGTCCCGGTAATTCATCCGCGGTCCGGGAAAGCCGATTAACTTCCAGCCAACCATCCCGATATTGCCGCCATGCAGTGGATCGCAAAACATACCTTCTACCGTATGCTGTCGCAGTAACTGAAAGAAGTGCGTCCCCTCGATCTTTTCCAGACGCAGCTCCTGCTGCTCGTGAGATACTCCGGCAAAATCAGTGCCCAACAACGTGATGCCGGCGCGATAGACCTGCTGCGGCGTTTCTTTGCCCTGATATCCGTGTTCAGGAATCGATTCAAGCCAAGGCCCCTTGGTGTAACGACGCGCGTCTCTGCCGTAAGGGCTGGCGAGTTGGCGATCGATGTAAATGACCACTCCTGCCTCGGTCGCTCCGGGCCCGCTATCGTCCGTGGGAAAGATACGCTCGGAAGCCGCCTGAATGACCTGCGCTTCCGCCGCAGTAAAGAAGCGCAAGGGCACCTTCAATCCATCTTCCGCGGGAGCGGGGATCAACTCTCCTACCAGGGAGTACAGCACCAGACCACCCACGGCCTTTGCCGGAATCAATATAAATTCACGCCGTCTCACGATCACTCCTTTAGGCTAACGGACCTGGTTTCTTCAGGTAATGATCAATCAAACCATCGGCCGCACGATGACTCACCGCAACAATCGTAAGCGTCGGGTTGGCGGAGGAATTCTGGGGGAAGGCCGATGAGCCCACGACAAAAAGATTGGGCATCTTCCAATGTTGCAGCCAGGGGTTGACAACGCTTTGGACGGGAGAACTTCCCATGATCGCTCCCCCCTGTATGTGGGTCGTGATGTATTGAGAAGCGTTGTAGTGACGAAGGACTCCGGCTCTTCTACCCGTGTCGGTCTTGATTAACCTGGCGCCGGAAACCTGCGCGATCACCTCCAGCAGCCGGGAACCGATTCGCTCTCCGAAGACCATCTGGCGCATTTCGTAGTCTGTCCAATCCAAAGTCATGCGCAACAGAGGATCGCCCCACTTGTCGGTGTAGGTGGGATCCAAGTCCATAAAGTTTTGCTTGTAGGCGAAGTGTTCGCCTCTCATTTCGACGCCCGGACCGATCCTGTCCCAATGGTTGATCGAGGCCTTTTTCCATTGCGAGCCCCAGTTGCGTGGGGCTTCGTCTCTTGGAATTCGCCCAAACGAAGCAATCGGCCCTTCGCTCGGCGCGGCACCGCGCAAGAACAGGCCACCACGCAAAAGCTGTTCCGGAGCTTCCTCTTTAAGGTCGCCGTCAAAATCGGCAATGCCGTATCCCACCGCGCCAGATCCCATGAAGAGGTTCAAGCGCTCTTTGAATACCAGCATCCCCGCCCCACCACTGGTGACCTGATGAGTTAGATTCTTGCCCAGCGTTCCTGTGGATGTGACCGGGTTGTACGGTTCCCCAATCTCCGATAAGAGCAACAGACGAACGCTGTTGGGAGTCCATGCGGCGAGCACAACCAGATCTGCGGGTTGCATGGTCTCCTCGCCGTTCTCATCCATGTACACGACGCCTTCGGCGTGCCCATTGCGGTGAACGATCTTGCGCGCCCAGCAGTTGTTGCGCAACGAGAAATTGTTCCGGCTGGCAAGGGCCGGCATGATGGTGTTGGTTGGTTGCGCCTTGGCTCCGATCATGCAGCCATAATTTGGACAGTAGCCGCAAAAGAGGCAACCTGGCCTGGATACTTTGTCGGGGTTGGTATAGCCTTGACTCAGGTTAGCCGCGGGCAGCGGGTAGGGGTGATAACCCATCTCCATCGCCGCCTTATGGAAAAAGCCCATGGTATAGGTCGCGGTCAAAGGCGGTGTGGGGTACTCATGCTGACGAGGGCCTTCAAATATGTTGCCCCCTTCGATCAGCTGCCCGCGCAAGTTACCCGCTTTGCCGCTGATCCCCATCAACTGTTCCGCGCGCCAGTAGTAATTCTCAAATTCGTTGTAAGTTATGCCCCAGTCCTGGATGGCCCAATCCGGCGATAAGCGCGCCGCGCCAAATTTTTCGCGGAGGTGCGTCGCCAGGACAAAGAAGTCAGGGAGATAGCGGTCGGAAATGCCACCCCAGTGTTCGGAGGTGCCTCCGGTTCCGGTTCCCGGTGTAAACGAACCGTACTGGCGTATCGGAGCAGCCGGGTCTTTTATAGAATGCCTATGCGTGATGGTCTGGTCTGCGGGATTTTGCACCAGGCCCACACGCCGCATATTGATTTCGTCCATGCCGCTGGCATATTGAGAAAGGTTGCGGGCCGGACCGCGCTCCAGAACGGTTACTTGCAGAGAAGTTCGGGCGGCTATCTCCTTGGCCATAACCAGGCCGCTCCACCCGCTGCCGATGACGACTACATCCGTGGACTTAAGGCGCTTCAACGCGATGTCATCCTATCCGCGCTATCTCCAGCGAAAGATGCGTAAGGAGATTACAAACGGCACGATCAGCCAAGCGATAAGTATACCTATTTGAGGGGTAAGTTGCCCCAGGTTTGTTCCCTGCAACATATTTCCCCGCAGCGCATCGATGGCTGCGGTCAGCGGGAGAGCCTGCACTACCGGTTGAATCAAGGACGGGAAACGTGTCGCCGAAAAAAAGACCCCGGACAGAATCCACATGGGAAGCATCACCAGGTTCATCAGCCCTGAGGCCGCCTCCATCGTCGTCGCCCGCGAGGCCACCAGGAGACCGAGCGCGGAAAAAGCGAGAGAGGTCAGTACGCACAACAACCCCAACTGCCACATCGACCCACGAAACGGCACGCCAAAGACCAGCCGCGCAAATCCCAGGAAACCAACCACCTCAATCACTAGCATAGACAGCCTCGACAGCAGATACGACGCCAGGTACTGCCAACGCGGCATGGGCGAAGCGACCAGGCGTTTGAGCAGTTTCTTCTGTCTCGACTCGACAATCGAAAAGCCCATTCCCCAAATCGCAGAGCCCATCAAATTCATACCCAGCAGCCCCGGCACCACAAAATCGATGTAGCGCGAACCCGTCTCGTGCACCAGCTGATTCTCGACATGAACGGCTTCACGCCGCCCCGCCGCTGTCTGAATTGCACGATCGGCCACCATCCGTGCGGTCCGGGCATCGGGATTGGTCTCATCGTATTTGTACGACACGCCATCTGGGGTCTTGGTAACGAGCAGCAGAATGCTCCCCGTTGACAATGCCCTCGTGCCGTCCGCATCGTTCATGGTGGCGGCTTTTAAACCCTTGTCCGCGGCTAGTGCCTGGGTAAGTTGCGGAGTGGTGGCGCCCACCTGGTAGACATCCGCCGGCCGATTGCGGAAGGCAATCCCCAGCCCCACCGCCAGCAGGATCGGGAAAACGAAGATCCAGAAAATCGCCTCCGGCTCGCGCAGGAATAGGCGAAAGCGCACCATCGTCAATTGAAATAAGCTGCTCTGCCCGAGCTTACTCATCGCGCAAATTCCTTCCTGTCAGGCCTACAAAAACGTCTTCAAGGGTCGCGGAGTGAGTACGGAACTCGCTCAGAAGCAGCCCCTGCCTGGTCAAGGCGGCAAAGATGAGCGGCACCGCGGTATGCAGTTCACGCACGGAGAGCTGGTGCACTCCCGCGTCCACGCGATGCGACTCAACTCCCGTGATCGCCGTCAGCAGGGCCGGGTCGACCAGCCCGTCTCCTGTCTCATGGCCAACCAGGGCGAACTCCACAATATGTTCTCCACCGACAGAGGCGATCAGTTGCTGCGGGCTGCCGAGTGCGATGATGCGCCCATGATCCATAATGGCTACGCGGTCACACAGGCGCTCCGCTTCATCCATATAGTGCGTGGTCAGGATGATGGTGCGTCCGGCCTGCTTGAGCCTGTCCACCAAGTCCCATAGGTGACGCCGCGCCTGGGGGTCTAGTCCGGTTGTCGGCTCATCGAGAAACAACAACTCAGGATCACCCACCAGCGCGCAAGCCATGGCCAGCCGCTGCTTTTGACCACCCGAGAGCGTGCCCACACGTGCGTGGCGCTTCTCCTCCAGCTGCGCAGTTTGAATTGACTCCTCCACCGAAAGGCCTCGATGGAAGAAGCTGCGAAAGAGTCGTAGCACTTCGTCCACGGTCAGCTTTTCGGGAAACTGGGTCTCCTGCAGTTGAATGCCGATTCGCTGGCGCAGCTCGTTCTCAGCGCTGGCCCAATTCAACCCTAGCAACTCAACCGTCCCACTATCGGGACGGGTCAGCCCTTCGCAAATCTCAATGGTCGTCGTTTTTCCCGCGCCATTCGGTCCCAACAGGCCGAAGCATTCTCCCCGCGTGACCTCGAGGTCAAGGCCATCCACTGCCACCACATCAGCAAAAGATTTGTGCAGGCCGCGCAGCAACAGCGACGGGCCGTTTCCCTGAGTTGGTAGTTCGTTAGCCGGCACGGCGGCAGCTCCTGGATTGGTCTTAGCTCAGAAGTGGTGAACTGGAACTCTCTCGGCAGACGGACTGCCTGGCTCCGCTTATTCATGAATATCTTAGCCGTGAGCTGCAATATATCCCCCTACCGGGCGCCATCTACAACAGTATGTGCTACTGCTCCAAGCCTCACAATAGGAGATTGGAGGACTCATGATTCGCCCTTGCGACGATCACGACTTTGATTCTGTTTGGGTCATCATCAACGACGGCGCGCAGGCTTATCGCGGGACGATCCCTGAGGATCGGTGGACAGAACCATACATGTCCCGGGAGAAACTTCAGGATGAGATCGATGACGGTGTTATGTTCTGGGGCTACGAGGATGCAGGCAATCTATTGGGAGTGATGGGGCTTCAACAAGTCAGCGACGTAACTCTCATTCGCCACGCCTATGTTCGCACCAGCAGCCAAAAACTTGGGTTGGAGCACAGTTGCTCTCCCATTTGCGCCTGCTGACCGAAAGGCCAGTGCTGATCGGAACATGGGCCGATGCCGTCTGGGCAATTCGCTTCTATGAGAAGTATGGCTTCCAGGTGGTTTCCACTGCAGAAAAAGACCGGCTCCTCAGACAGTATTGGAATATTCCCGAACGCCAGATTGAAACTTCTGTTGTTTTAGCGGAAGCGAACTGGCGGGAGCTAAGCGTCGGGCCGTGATGCAGCCTGGAGAATGGGGAGATAGTAAGCGGCGTTGGGAACGCGCAGACCAGGCACTTTGGCCGAGTCATCCCAACGGCGCAGCGCGATAGCCAGCTTTGCGAACGGGTTGCGCAGGAACTCCGCAGCTTGCTCGTCGTTCATCTGCCCACCTTGCAAAGCAAGACTTTCCAGCGATGCAGGAGAGAGCTGTTGCAGATACGCGGGGTCCTGCCAACAGAGGAATCGCTTGGCCGGGACATGAAGAAGGATCGGTACCGTAACCTCGTCTCCAAACCACCGTGATAGATATTTGGCCGCGACCTCTTCGTGCATGCCATCGAGGCCACGGTGGGCGATTTCTTCGTCGAGCCCGTGCAGCATGTGGCCGATGTCGTGCAGTAACGCGGCGGAAATGGCAGCAGGGCCGGCTGCGGCCAGTTCGGCGGAGTGGGCCGCTTGCAGGCAGTGCTCAAGAATGGAGACGGGCTCCCCAAAATATGCGCTCCCTCCTTCGGCATTGAGCAGATCGATCAGGCTCTCAATCTTTGCGTACGTCATGGTGCGAACTCCTTCTTCGTGAGAGTACGGCGAGCGAGCTGTAGAGTCCATCCCCATCCAGGTAGCAGCCCTGCAAATGAGCAACGCCCCCTTCTCCCTCAGTCCGGCCATGAAGGATGCGGGTGTTATCGAGGAGGACCAGATCGCCCGGCTGCAGCCGGTAGACTACCGATCGTGCTGGATCGCATAGCAGGTCAGCAAGCTGACGGTAGGCGGCATAATACTTTTTGAGTAAAGGCCCCTTGAGCGGCAACGGTGCGATGAATCGGTCGTCGTAATGGATGGCGCGGAATTGTTCGAGCGAGTCTACCTCAAGCATGGTCCGCTCGACGGCAAGGTCCACGGCGGCATCTTGAAAGCGATACAAGATCGGCGTCTGACAGAGCATGGAAAAAGCGTCGGCATCATGGGCGCGCATGCGCTCGGCCGCGGCCATTCCGTCGACGAAAATGCTTTCACCGCCGCGACCGGCGGCCGAGAGACAGTGCAGCAGCTGAAAGCCGGGCACCGGATCACGATACGAATTGTCGGTGTGGACCCGCGAGACAGCAACATCGCGATCGTCGAAGATGCGGCCATGGTTACTCTCGCGAACATACCCGATCTGTGCAGCAACCTGAAGCACGGCAGCGTCTTCTATGGGAACGTCGCTAAGGAATGCCAATCCGTCGCGTCCCAAATAATAGAGCCAGTCTTCGCGGTTGGATTCATTCGACAGCCAGTCCGGATAGGCAGACCATGCAAAGCGGGTAGCCGGCTGGCCCATCCATGGGAGGCGCGTGGGCCGTGCGCTTAAGCGCAGGGAGCGGTCAAACGCACGCAGCCAGTGGAGAGAAAAGACACCGGTTTCGCCGTCATCCCAACCCAGGGTGATATGTTCTGGCGGCCAAAGCTCAGCCGAGTGCAGCCGCGGTTCGAGCGGGAGATCGACCAGGCTTATCAGGCGCTGGCCGGTTTGGGGATCGCGATGGCCGGGGGCGTTGTCTCGCAGCCACAGCGAGCTGTAGACGCTGTAGCTTGAATTCTGCCAGGTAATTGTCAGCCCAGCCGGCGTGCATTTTGCCTCGGTGACATCAATATCCGCTGTTCTGGCAGTCATTGTCCCTCCGCAGGGCGCAGCAAACCGATCGCCAGAGCGCGACGGTGCTGCTGCCAGAGAGCGAGCCCACCAACAACACTGGTAAGCCCCGCTACGCAGGCCAGTACGAGGAACATCGTCTGCCAGCCATACTTAACTGCCAAATGAGCCATGGCGTTGCCGGAAAGAATGCCCGCGAAGTAGCCGAAGCCGTCGATGATTCCAGAGGCCGTTGCACTCCCTTCTCTTCCGCCGAAATCGAGAGCGATGGCGCCCGCGAGATAAGAGTAAGGCCCGAGCAAGCAAAAGGCGACGGCCGCGACCAGAGCAAGCGGTACAAATCGCGGAGCATGCACGGTTACCTCGGCCAGGCCCAGCAACGCCAGGACACAGAAGCACAGCCCGCCGAAGAGAATGCGGCTCCGGCCTTCAGGGCCAAGGTAATCGCTGAGGAAACCCGCGGCCAGGACAGACAAGCCGCCGAAGAAAGGAAAAAGGGCGCTGCCGCTGGCGGCCTGCGCTCCGGTCATGCCGGCCATCTGCGTGAAGTATGTGGGTATCCAGAGATTGAAGGTTTCGCGTAGTAGCGTGGTCCCGAGAGAAAGGCCGCAGACCAGCCAGAATGCGTAGGAGCTGAGCAAGATCCGAAAGATCGCAACCATGCCTGGCCGTGTGGCCGCTGCGCTTGCATCGGAAAAGAGGTTAAGCGGATTCTCCTCTGGCCGAGGCAAGTGGTACGACTGAGGCGAGTCTCGCAAAAAAATCAGATTGCCTAAAAGAATCACGCTAAGCAGACCAGCGCCAGCAGCGAAGATGCCTCTCCAACCGAAACCGTGGGCCAGCAAGAGCGACATAATGGCGCGAGAAATGGCATCGCCGAAAAGGTAACTGAGACTGAGCACTGCCATGACGCTGCCATAAGCGGTATAGGAGAACCAGCGTGAAGTAACCTTAACCAGCCCGGCCCACCCCAGAGATTGCACCAGGCGGTTGCCCAACCAGGCAAGGGTGAAGACGGGAAATCCGCCGCCCAGCATAAAGAGCAGGGTAAACAGAATTGACCCGAACATCCCGCCGAGGAAGTTGCGCCGGCCTCCAAAGCGATCTGCCAGCCCGCCGCTGGGAAACTTGCCGATGGCATAGACCAGCACCCCGAGCGAAGCGATGGAGCCAAGCCTTATCTGGGCCACCCCTGCAGGCGTCCCTTTGTGCACTTGTTCGGCAATGATCAGGGGCAAGGCGACAGAATAATCGGAACGGCAGAAGTAATAACCGCCATACCCGAGGAAGAGCAAAGAGACGGTGAGCACATGCCAGCGCGTAAGACGGCTGGGCGACGCGGAGGCTACGTACTCCGCCTTCATTTCGGACGCTCTCCGTTGGCAATTCTGT
The DNA here is from genome assembly GCA_963743365.1 of uncultured Acidobacteriaceae bacterium. Lineage (GTDB taxonomy): Bacteria > Acidobacteriota > Terriglobia > Terriglobales > Acidobacteriaceae > PALSA-350. The sequence goes on along the minus strand of CAVUQE010000021.1, from coordinate 13,413 downwards.
GCTCAATCTCTTCCAGGAGCGGCAGCGTGTGGGCGACAGTTTCCGCCGTGTAGTGCGCTCCTGCGGCACGCAGCTCCTCCTCGGCGCAAGCGAGAAGTTTTTTCTGTTCGCTTGGATCAAGTTGGAGCCAATCGGCTTCGGATAATCCGACCGAGTTGCCGCTGCGCGTCACGCCGATGGTCCACATGCCGGCATTCCGGCCTTCCTCTATATCTGACTCGGTATCGCCAATCTTCACGCAGGCGGAAAGCGGATAGATGCGAAGATCCATCGCCAGCCGGTAACACATCCATGGAAAGGGCCGGCCTCCCCCGGCATCTTCGGGCGCCAGGGAGCGATCTGTACGATAGCCCTGCTGGGCCGCGAGCTCTTCCAGCCGATCAAGCATGGGACGCGTGTAGCCGGTAGTCCCTGCGATCTTCATGCCCCGTGTGCGCATCGCTGCCACCGCGTCCACCACGCCAGGGATGACGGTTGCATAGCCCGCCAGAACTGCCATCATCTGCGGCTCGAAGTTGGCATAGATTTCGTCGACATCGCGCTCTTGCGGCACCGCATTACGCAGCGCCTGCCATTGTTGTTTCACTTCAGATTCCTGGAGCAACTTACGGACGTGGTCTTTCTTAGCCAGCCCCATGTATCGACGAACGAGCGGGCGAGGAACTGTGATGCCAAATTGATCGAAGATGCTTTCCAGAGCACGTACGGGGGCAATGCTACCGTGATCGACGGCGGTCCCCGCCCAGTCGAGAAAGATGGCGGGGATTTTGTGGTTAGGCATGGATAAATCCTAAGTCCCGCATCGACTGCTCTGCCACCCCAAATGACAACGTCATACCGGAACCTCCCGGCGAAGCCACAATCCTGACTCCGTCTTCCGGCTGCATCACCACCAGTGGTTTCTCGGGATGCTTGGCATAGACGCCGTACCAGCGCTCGGCAACCGTCAGATCCGGGGCGCGCAGAAACTGCTCTGTATAGCGAAGGATGATGTCGTCGATCTCTTGCTTGTTGAAGATGTCAACGGCCAGCGAGTATTCGTGGGAGTCGCCGAGCGTGAGCGCACCATCCGCAGTTTGTGAGACCAGCGCGTGGATTCCCCAGCGATCGTACTCCGGGGTCTCTTCGGCGATGCGCCGGCTGAGCGCCGGGAGCGCGCTGCAAATCTGAAAAGCGGGATAAAAGCGCAGTGTTAGGCCGGCCGCGAGCGATGGGCCGAGCTGCCATCCTTCGGGCTGTGGGGCAGTGCGCATCATCTGCAGTTTGCAGCGGGTCAGGCCACTCGCTGTATAGTGCTGCGGATAGAGAGTTTCAAAGTCGTCGCCGCTGCAAACAATCACGGTTTCCGCTTGCCATGCACTGCTGCCGGTGTGAATGGCAGGCAGTTCGATGGCAGTCACCGCAGTCCCAAAGACGAACTGGACGTTGTATTGTTCCGCAAGAAAGCCGGGCAAGGACTGGATAACCTGGCGGGGATCGACGGTAAGTTCGGTGCTGCTCCATAGGCCACCAGCGAGCCCATTGGGCTGGACGGCGTGCGAACGCCCGATCACCTCGCAGGGCTTGAGCCATGAGCATTCGTAGCCCAACTTTGGACCGAGCTCGGCGAACTCCTGCGCCACCGCCGCTTCATCGGGACGGTAGACCACATGGAGCGATCCCGTTTCCCGGCGAGGCAGTTTTGCGCGGTCCAGCATTTCCAGCCACAATTCGCGGCTGCGCAAAGAGAGTGAAAGCATGGTCCCGGCGGGCTGGCCAATGGGCCAGACCATGCCGAAATTGCGCACCGAAGCACCAGCCGCCCGCGGACTCTTCTCGAGGACGACCACGGATTTGCCAGCTTTCGCTGCTAAGTAGGCGTGCGCCAGCCCCAGGATGCCCGCACCTACAATCGCAACATCCGCCCTCGGGTGCGACATCGAGAATCAAACTCCTGCGCTTCGAGGAATGCCGGGTTCGAGGATAGCAGGTTCCGGATGTCGGATAGGATCGGCAACATCACCCTCGGTTGCAGCCTAACCAGGGGTTGTTAACCGGCGGTAAAATACTGGCGCTCGTCGACGTAAGGCTAGAGCAGCTACTCCGGCGGCAACCAGAACTGAGCCAACGATGTACGGCCTAAAGGCAGTGCCCTCGGGAAGGTGAGTTTTTCCCGCGGCCTGTAAAGCTCGAGGGCGGTTGCCGTAAAATAGCGATATAGCGGTTTGGGCAAGGAGAGTGGAACGTGGCGCAACTGATGAGAACGTCGAATCCAGTTTTGAGCGAAAAGCGTTTTGAGGGTGTCTCTGTACTGGGCAGAGGGATGACACTCGAGGGTACGGTCAACAAGACCGGCCTGTTATTGCTTCTCGCGATCGCCACTGCAGCCTGGACATGGCATCTCTTTAACCAGGAACATTCGCCTGCCGCTGTGCTTCCCTATTTGTGGATCGGGAGCATCGGCGGATTTGTCTGCGCAATGGTCACCGTCTTCAAGAAGGAGTGGTCTCCGGTCACCGCGCCCGCCTATGCGCTGCTGGAAGGATTGGCTCTGGGCGGCATCTCGGCCATTCTCGAACTGCGTTTCCCTGGAATTGCTATCCAGTCGGTGAGCTTGACGTTCGGAACTCTACTGGTCCTCCTGCTTGCCTATCGCTCCGGACTGATCCCAGTCACGCAGAACTTCCGGCTGGGCATCGTGGCGGCTACGGGCGCGATCATGCTGTTTTACGTGTTGCAGTTTGTGCTGGGCTTCTTCGGAGTTCACTTTACTTCGATCAACGGCTCAGGGCCGATCGGGATCGGGTTCAGCCTGATTGTTGTCGGCATCGCCGCGCTCAACCTGGTGCTCGATTTCGACCTCATCGAGACTGGAGTACGGATGGGCGCTCCAAAGTACATGGAGTGGTACGGCGCCTTTGGGCTAATGGTCACGCTGGTCTGGCTATACCTCGAGATCCTCAGGCTGCTTACCAAACTTCGCGGGCGCGATTAGGCCCGGTCGAGGTTGCGATAGACATCGGCTATATTCTCGTTTACGTCGCTTTGCAACGGCGGTAACTTGCTGTATGGGGAGTTGCTGAGCGCGCTCATGCGCGCCAGGTAATCTTTGTACCCGTTGGACTGCAGAGACTTAAGTGAGGCCACGGTCATGCGCTGCTGCATCTCGGCCAGGCTCATGCCGGTCTTCTTGCCTTGCTCTACCTTCTCGTTCAATTCCTCGATATAGTTGCGCAGGTTGATCATTTCCGTGCGGCCGGTTTGGAGCGCGGCGTGACCGGGCAGGATGGTATTGAAGTCGCCGGCGCCTATCGAATCAATCGTCCCCGGCCACAAGCGCGGGAATCCATCGGCGATGTTGGGCAGAAAGCCGTGGATCACATCCCCAGTGGCAACTACGCGCTCTTGCGGACAATAGGCCACTACGTCCCCGGCGGTGTGGGCATGACCGTGAAATTCGATGTGCAGGTCGTATGCCGGATCTTGCAGTAGGTACGATTTGTCAAAGGTGATTGTGGGCAGCTCGAGCGTGTAATCCTTAAGCTCAGCCGCATAGGCTTGCAGCTGCCGGACCTGGTCGGCGCAGAAGGCTTTCTCTCCAGACGATGTCGCGTGTGCGGCCTGGTCACGTAGAGCATCGATCTGTTGCGGCACTTCTTCCACCGAAGCCTTCATCCTGGCGACCGCCAAGCTTGACATCAGCTGCCTGGTGGCGGCACTGGCGATAAAGTCGACTTTCTCGCCGGTTAGGCGATAAGCTTGGTCGCCTTGGATGTGGTCATAGTGAAAGTGAGTGTTGACCACGTAGCGAACGGGCTTGGCTGTCACTTCCCGCTTCATCTGGCCTATCAGAGACGCGGCAGCCGATGGCTTGGAATGCGCGTCGACTACGACTACGTCCTTCGATCGGACGAATATGGCGGCGTTGCAGTTCAACATGGCTTGAGGACGGGCACGCGCGAAGTAAACGCCGTCGGCAGCCTTCTGAATGTCGAAGAGGTTGGGCTCGGAGTTGGGAGCCGCTGACCTTGCCCAGGCAGCTCGATGCCATGCCATTTCCATTATCGAGGCCCCGGCCAAGGCGCCGCCCATCAGGACACGAAGGAAGTCGCGGCGTGAGGTGGGTTCACTAACGACATGGTTGTGCGAGTGATGGTGATGATGAGCTGAATGCTTGTTCACGCTTCGGTGTTCCTTCGATTGATGAGATGGCTCATCTATTTATAGTCGCCTAACCGACCGGAACGGTGCGGGTTCGCGAGGAATCTCTCTCCGCCGCCAGAGCTGACCTGGGCTTCCCCCACGCGTAAAAAGCGCTTTAGGCGGCTCGAAGTCCAATATTGACAATGCTCTAAGCATTATGAAAGTATCCCGGACGACCCATAGTCGCGTGATTGAGGGACCACGAATATCGGGCACAAGGAGACTGCTTCTATGAAGAAACTAGCGATCAGTGCAGGCTGTCTGTTGGCATCGCTGAGCATTTTTGCCCAAGGCCCGCAGACTTATAAAGGCGAGATTATCGACAGCCAGTGCGCCGCTCTGGGCGGGCACCAGATTATGGAACAGAAGAACGAAAGCCCCAAGGACTGCACGATTCGCTGCGTAAACATGGGCGGCAAGTACACCCTTTTCGATCCCGCAACCAAGACCGCTTATCAACTCGACGATCAGAAAAAGAGCGCCGCATTCGCGGGGGCAAAAGTGTCAGTGACCGGAACGCTGAACCCGGCGACCAAGACCATTCACGTGACCAGCATCAAGGCCGGTTCGTAGGACACAATCGGATCGTTCGTTCCGCCTAAGTGTTAATCAAACAGATTGCTTCACCTGCGTTGCGCCTGCCTGGAGCAGACGCTTCTCCAATTCCGGCTGGGAATTCTCCGGCGCATCCACTACCCCTACCAGTATCTTCCCGTTCCAAATCTCAGGATCGGTAATCACGCCTTTGAAATTCGGAAGTCCTGCGCCGATCAGCAGGACTACCAGCGTGGTGAGGATTGCTCCAAGCATGATCATCTCGTAGATGATGATGCCGTTAGTCCACGCGGGCGTAAGGGACATACCGCCAGTGACAATCGGATACGACTTCTGCGAGAGGGTAGTGAGCAAGAAGCCAGAGGTGCCCCCGACCGCCGCGCCCAGCACCGCCCAGCGATAGGGGCTCGCGGTGGCGTGCGAGTCGGTGAATTCGTAGCCCTCGTGGGGTTCGCCGGAGATGATGACGATTTGCCGCCGGTCGAACTTGAGTTCGGAGCTGGCTGCGCGCAAGGAGTCCACAGCGCGCTGCGCCGCATCTGGCTCGGCATAAAGACCATAAAGTGCTTTCATTCGGGCACGTCCGTGGGCAGAGGCCCTTCCAGCACCAATCCATGATGCTTAGCATCGGAGGTGGCGACCACAGGAAAGCCGCCGTGAGGCTGCAGCCCGACCTTCAGCTCCCAAATGGAAATCATGGGCACGAATTTTGAGAACAGCAGGTAGAGCAGCAGCATAAAGCCGAAGCTCGAAGCCATCAACGTGTCTTCCACCCAGGTGGGGCGGTAAGTACCCCAGGAGTAAGGCAAGAACTTGCGCTCAAGCGAGGGCACGACGATGAGAAAGCGCTCGAGCCACATGCCGACGACCACGGTGCACGACGCTATCGCAGTTCCGGTAATGGTGCGCAGGCGCTTGATGGCCAGGATGGGCACGGGGATGATGAAGTTGCAGAACACCATGGTCCAGAACAGCGGTGCGAACTGCTTGCGAATGCTCTCCCAGAAGACCGCCATTTCCGGAGGAGAGTTGCCATACCAGGTAGTGAGCCGCTCGGCGAAGGTGAAGTAGAACCAGAGCAGGCTCATGGTCAGCAGCAGCTTGCCGAGATTTTCGAAATGGATGGGCCTGAGATATTCCTCCAAGTGCAGAAGCTTGCGCAGCAGCGCCATGGCCAGGATCAGGGCGGCGATGCCGCTGAAGATTGCGCCGGTGACGAAGTACGGGCCGAAGATCGAGGAGTGCCACATGGGCACCGGTGTCATGGCAAAGTCCCAGGAGACGATGGTGTGCACTGAGACGGCCACTGGGACGATGACCACGGCCATAATGTGCATGGCGATTTCGAGACGCTGCCATTGACGCGGCGTGCCTTGCCAGCCCAGTGCTAAGAAGCGGTAGATCTTCTTGCGTAAGCCGATGGAGGCGTCGCGGACGGCGGCGAAGTCCGGAATCGTGGGCAGATAAAGGAAGGTAGTGCTGCCGGTGAGATAGGTGGAGATAGCGAAGAAGTCCCAGGCGAGCGGCGAGCGGAAATTAGGCCAGATATGACGCTGGTTGGGGTAAGGGATCATCCAGAAAGCAAGCCACGGGCGGCCAATGTGACACAGCGGAATGATGGCGCCGATCAAGACCGAGAAGACGGTGATGGCCTCTGCGCAGCGGGTGACGGGGCGGCGCCAAGTGGCATTGGTGAGACGCAGAATCGCGGAGATCAGCGTGCCCGCGTGGCTGATGCCGATCCAGAAGACGAAATTGGTGATGTCGAATGCCCAGAAGACCGGGGAGTTGATGCCCCAGACGCCGATCCCGGAATAGAGCTGATAGCCAAATGCAGCTACACCCGCGAGCAGCATGGCAGTGGCGATCGCTACGGCGACCCAATACTTGCCGCTACTGTGGAAGAGCGGCCACAGCAGATCGTGCTCGATTTGTTCAGCTGTTTTTTGCATCTTGCCAGGTGCCTCGTTCGAGATACGTCACATTGGGCTTGGTGCCCAACTCGCCCAGCAGCTTGGTGCCACGATTGGAAGTCGACAGCCGCGCGACTTGGCTGTTGGGATCGTTGAGGTCGCCGAAGACCAGGGCCTTGGAGGCGCAAGACTGCGCGCACGCAGTGGTGAATTCGCCGTCCTTCAGCTCACGCTTTTCCGCTTCTGCCTGAACCTCGGCCGCCTTGATGCGCTGCACGCAGAAGGTGCACTTCTCCATGATGCCAACGCTGCGCACGGAGACGTCGGGATTGAGTTGCAGCTGCAGTGGCATATCCCATTCGGGATTGTAGAAATTGAAAAAGCGCACGTTGTAGGGGCAGGCGTTGGCGCAGAAGCGGGTGCCGATGCAACGGTTGTAAACCTGGGCGTTCAACCCTTCGGGCGTGTGATAGCTGGCGTAGGTAGGACAGACGGGCTCGCAGGGCGCCTCGTCGCATTGCTGGCAGAGCACGGGCTGGAAGCGGATCTTGGGATTAGGGAAATCGCCTTCCCAATAACGCTCCACGCGAATCCAGTGCTTCGCGCGGCCGCGCTCTGCCTGATCGGCTCCCGCGGTGGGGATGTTATTTTCCGCATGACAGGCGACTACACAGGCTTCGCATCCGGTACAGCGGTCTAGATCGACTACGAGTCCCCACTTGTGCGACATTTGCTGCTCCTGCCCTTCTCATCCAGGTCCCGTCCGCTAGAACCGCTGAAGCCCAGGACTAATTCCTGGGAAATTCTCAGCCGTCCCTTCGGACTCTATTTCGAGCTATAAAGCCCCTGACATTCAGCTGACCTCCTCTCCCTTCGGTGGGCCAGAGCCAATCATTTGGACTATTAGCATCAGCGCCTTTCCTCTTCGTGGGGGAAGCCGCTCATACCACCCGCGAACAATATCAACTTGGCATGCTCGGGGCCGCCTGCGCGGATCAGTTTCACGCGAGTCGCGGCCCAGGCGAGCGACCCGGTTTCGTGCTCCGCGAGGGGCGCGAGAATGGAAAGCGGGTTCGTGCCACGGCCACTGGCGAAACGGGTGAAATTCTCATGACCCTGGCCGACCGGCATGGCAACCATGTCAGGTGCGATACCGGGAGAAAGAACCGCGGCGGCACGCACGCTACCCTGCGGCGATGCGATCTCGACCAGATCGCCATGACCAATGCCTAAACGCCCAGCGGTCTTTGGATGGATCTCGACCCAGCTCGACCACATGGCCGAGGTGAGCACGTCAGGCAGTTCTTGCAGCCACGGCAGGTGCGCGAGCGAACCATCGCCCAACGCCTGCGACTTGTAGGGCAGAAAATAGAACGGGAAGTCGGCTGCGGCGCCGGCAAATTCCGGCATGGACATCGCGATAGGCTCGTTCTTAGGTGCTGCCAATGAAGAGGATGAGGTGGCAGCTTGCGCCGCCGATGGAGAACTCCACCAGCCACCCTGGGTCTGAGCAGCGTCCCAAAAGTCGTCGTCCGTCTTGGCATCGATGGAGCCGCCACGGGTGCGCAGAGGAACGAAGGCTGCGCGCAGCATGGCGTCGTACGTCGCAAAGGGAAGGGCCTTGGCGACATCGCCGCCAAGTTGATGCGCCAAGCCTAGCAGCACATCGGGCATGGGGCGGGTGTCGTGCAGGGGCAGAACGGCTGGCGGCGCGAGACTGGCCACAGCCTGCAACGAGCCGGACTCGGGAAAGCTATCGAGCCAGGACTCGAGCGGCGCGTGATCGGGCAAGATCAAGTCTGCCTGGGCGCTGGTTTCGTCGATGAAGCTGCCGAAGCTGACGATGTAGGGGATTTTGGCAAGCGCCTCGCGGATGCGTAGAGCCGGCGGCGCAGAAAAGATCGGGTTGGCCTCGTAGAGGAGCAACATCTGCGGCGGGTTCGGCTGCGCAAATGCGTTGAGACTTGCCAGGCTGGCCTTCATAGCCGGCGCAGGTTGCGTCAGATCGGGCGTGAAACCCAATATCGGCGCGCGGTCTACTAAGGATTCCAGGGCATTGACGGCAAGGGCATTGAACATGCCATTGGTGTGGGCGAGCGGCGGACCGCCGACGATGGCGGCTGCTGCACCGCTCTGCGTAATCTCATGCGCGAGGCGCTTGATTACAGCAGCAGACACACCGGTCTGCTTTTCCACCGCCTCGGGAGAGTAGTCGGGCAGGCCCGCGGACCAGCCGGCGATAAGCGAGCCGGCGCGTGATGCAGGGCCTTGTGGCGCAAGCTTCTCGCTCAGGATGACGTGCGCGATCCCCAGCGCCAGCGCGCCTTCCATCCCTGGCCGGCAAGCAATCCACTCATCAGTGTTGGCGCCGGTCTGCGACATGCGCGATTCGACCTGCACAAATTTCGCGCGGCGGCCGGGCCGGCCCTGGCGCATCACACCATAACCGATCGATTGCGCCACTGTGGAGTTCCAGGCGCCGAGGAAATCAGGGCCGAAGGAGATTACATAATCCGCGCGAGCGAGGTCGAACGTGGGCAAAGCCGCATGCCCGAAGCTGAGCAGATTTGCCTGGCGTAATACGGCTTCATCAAAGGGTTGATACCAGATGGCCGGCGGCGCGCCATAGGCTTTCAGGAACCGCTGGATGAGTTCGTGACGCTGTCCGTTTAGGGGCCGCGCCAAAAAGGCAAGGGCATCGGTGGATTTAGATGATTGCAACGCACCCAGGTGCGCGGACAACTCCTTCAGCGCGTCCTCCCAGGTTATTTCCTGAAATTCGCCGGAGCCGCGCGGACCGGTGCGCTTGATGGGGTGAGTAATGCGGTCAGGATGATAGAGCACCTGCAAGCCTGCCTGGCCGCGTGCGCAGAGCTTTCCTTGATTGATGGGGTGCTGCGGATTGCCTTCGAGTTTTTTCGCCAGGCCCATTTTGATCAGCCCCTGCTGACCATGACGCACGACTTCTGCTTCCCCTTGCATTACGCGGACCAGCAGGCCGCAACCCGCGGAACAGAGAGTGCATACGCTGGGTTTCCAGGTGGCGATGCCAGGGATCAACTCTTCCTCGGGAACGAAACGGATCATCTGCTTCTCGGGCGCACGACAGGCTTCGAGCGTTGCCATCACGCCGGAAAGAGCCGATATCTTGATGAAATCTCGCCGTTCCATAAGGGTTAGTAGTGACAGGTCTCGCAGTCGATAGAAACTTTTTTCTGGGTATGGCAGTTGAGACAAAAGCCCATGTTCAAATCAATTTTGCGCTCAGCGGTTGTTTGCTTAGTCAGGTCGCCGTGGCAGGAGGCGCAATCGACCCCAGCGCGGATGTGGGGCGCGTGATTAAAGCGCACGTGCGCAGATTCGCTGTAGTTGTAGACGCGCACCCAGGGAATCTCTTCGCCGCGCGCCTTGTAGGCGGCGATCTTCTTGATCTCGGGCCGGTCGGTGGCAATCGACGAATGACAACTCATGCAGACATTCACGCCGGGAATGCGTGCTTCCGGTCCTTGGTCGACACCCACGTGACAGAACGTACAGGGCAGCCCCTTGGCGAGGTGCACGGTATGGGTGTAAGCAATGGGCTGCACCGGATGTTCCGGATGGATGTCGAGAAAGTCTTTTATGGCAGCGGATGCGTCAGGATGCGCGGGGGTGAAAACACCCGTGGTCACATATTGCGACGGCCCCGACGCACGCGTCGCCCGCGAAGGGAGCACGACTTCCACCAAAGCCCAGGCGGAGACGCCAGCCACGATGATTAACAAGCAAATTCGCCAACCCATCGGGATCCGCATAGAGGGGCAAGTCTTAGGGCATCTTCACTTCTACTGACTACATGCAAATGTGGCGAAGTGCGTCTTTTCAAGACGCGCCGGCATTCGTTCTTTATATACACCAAAAGTGAAAACGCTTTTGCGTGGAACTGTGGATCGGCCTTAAAAGTGCAGATGCTACACGACAACCGACCGGTTGTAAATAATGAAGAGTAGAATGGCCCGCATTGCAGTTCCGCCGGACGCGGGTGGTCGACGCACCCGGATCCCAAAGACGGACGGACCTTTGTTGTTGGAACCCGCCCACACTCCGGGCCATGCATGCGTCCGGAAGGAGTTGGTATGAGCAACGCCCCGAAGAATCCTGGCCTCGACGGCCGTGCTCGCGAGAAGAGCGGGCAGATCGATCACAAGCATCCCACCACGAAGATCAAGCACCTGCGCGAGCATTACGGCAAGCACTTTGCCCCCGATTGGGACGGCGAGCGCACACTCGGTGAGCTACTCAAGGAAACCAAGTTCGAGTCGCTTACACAATACGTGAAACACCACGGGCACCAACCGGTAAGCGCAAGCTAACCAGGTTATTCTTGGCCGAGTGAAGTAACCCCCGGCGCGGCGTAGAAGCCGCGCCGGGGGTTATAGAGTAGTTTGCGCGCAGACAGAGGGGATCCTCGGCTGCTCGTGAAAGCCGTGGCCTTCGTTCAGCGTCGAAATTCAAAAGTTCAATCCTGATGTTGTTGCCCAGGCTCTCTCCCATGGAATCATCTTGCACTCTCAAGAAAGCCGGCTTAATCGGTAGCGCGACATTTCTAGTTATGTTTTCGATGATCGGCTGCAACAACACCGTGCAGCCGCCTGCTGCTACGCATAGCGAGACGGCGGCGCGTCCAAGCGCCCCGGAGTATCAGCCACGAGACAACTCAACCTATGCGGGGAACGATGAGCGTAGGCGCAGGCCACGCCGCGGACGTCCGGAAGAACAGGCGGCGCCGGGCGAATTCGACTTCTATCTGCTGAACCTATCGTGGTCGCCGGAGTTCTGCGCGACCCACGGTGACAGTCCGGAGTGCGGGCGCAACCTGGGGTTTGTGGTACACGGATTGTGGCCGCAGGATACGAACGGCAACTATCCACAGCATTGCGGTGATGCGCCAGGCCCATCCAATCCGCAAGCCGACACCGATATCATGCCGACGGCGAGCCTGGTTGAGCACGAGTGGCAGACGCACGGCACATGCTCAGGGCTGGCGGTCGACAATTATTTTGCCGCCATGCATAAGGCCTACGCGGGAGTGAAAATTCCAGCGAATATTGGCTTGGGTGGGGACGCCGATGGCGTTACTCCAGACGACTTGCTGGCGCGCTTTGCGGCGGCGAATCCCGGATACCCGGCGGGCAGTTTCGCGCTGAGCTGCGGCAACAACCGGCTGACGGCAGTGGAGATCTGCCTAAGCAAAGACCTGCGGCCCGAGGCTTGCCAGGGCGTGCGGTCGTGCCGGGCTAACGTGGTGAAGGTAACCCCACGATAAGTCGCAGCTTAGGGGTGGGAGGAGGGCGTTACAGGGTCTGCGGCTTGAGGAGCAGGCTGAGAGGTGGTCTTGACCCCGGTCTGCCGGGCCAGCTTCTCGGCTTGTTTTCGCCTGTGATGACGCACGATGTCGGGCCAGAATTCGATGACCTCTGAGCCAATAATTGCCTGGGCCGTTACAGTGAATCCACGTCCGATGGTGCCGCCCGCAGTTCGGTCCGATTGCGGGTAGTAGAGGTTCGAAACGGCAGCACCCATCAGATTGCCCAGGACGTTGGCATAATTCGGTCCCCAGGTAGCGTTGTCACGCTTGCACCACACGGTGCTGGTGGCGGCCCAGAGAAAACGGCTGGTGAAGCTGCCTGTGCCTTTCTGAAAATAACGCGGATCTTCTTTCATCAGGCTTGCCAGCACGGCATTTCCCAGCAGATTGCCCGTAAAGTAATCGGTATAAGCAGCGCCAAATCGCTTGGCATACCCTTGCATACCTTGCCCGTATTCGGGAAAGCTATCGTCAGCCTGATCGAGGCCGGCGCCAAAACCCGCAAGCAGAAAGGGCCAAGGATCAGTCGCGCTCTTGAAGAACAGTTGATACTTCTGACCGCTACTGAGAGGAACGGCGTCCTTATTCCTGGTGGTGTTGAAGGTCGCCATGACCCCGAAGACCCGTTGCTTCTCCTGCGCCTTAAGCTGCTCCTGCGCCTTCTGGCGTTGCACTTCCTCCGGAGTGAGGGTCGGCACGCTTTGGGCGTCCGTGGTCTGAGAGCCCGACTGCGCAGGCACTGGAGGATTGCTGGAGGAAGAAGTCTGCTCAATACCCGCCAACGGAGCGTCCGGCAGATTCAGCGCGGCTTCGACATTTTGTGTTCTTGCCACGGGGCCGGCAATGATTAGGACCAAGGCTACGAATACAGCCGGAAACCATCGATTTAAAGCCAATCGGCTACCTCAATCCCTGCGCGTAGACCAATCGCCCAAACCGGCCAACATGGGCTGTCGCCTAATCCGAAGATGCAATTCGTAGCTGCCAGGCCTATCTGGAGTCGAGTCTCAACCTAAAAACAGACGAGACAAAGCACGAAAAAGCCTACATTTCGACACCAGCGTCCAGAGATGGTCGAGTCGCTGTGTACGTGCCCTGTGATCCGAATCGTGTGCTTGTGATCCAAACGCGCCGCGAGAGCGGTGGATGGTATCCACGGCGATCCTCGCACGTTTCTCCGATTGCCGAAAACAGTCCTAGTCCTATTCTATGGCAAAATCACCGGCCGGGATGGTGTATCGAGAAATGCTTCTGGTGTGAGCAAACAATCGTGGAGTGCCGCGAAGTGGGACAAAAAAGATGATTTCGCCGGCTTGCAGGAGTAACTAACTGATTTTAATCATCCCAGACCAAGCCACAAATTGTTGTTTTATTGGCTCCTCAGGTAGGACTCGAACCTACAACCCTTCGGTTAAC
>CAVUQE010000020.1:0-541310 GCA_963743365.1 uncultured Acidobacteriaceae bacterium | reverse complement strand
GACAATCCGACCGGAACTCGGAAAACCTTCCTACTTCACGGCTCAATCGGCGCTAAGCCCTGTTTTCATCAAGTCAGACTTCATTGCTTTGCGGCTGCGCCTTCGGAAACTTACATGTCCGTTCAATAGCTTGGCTCGCGGGCTGATACAGCTGAACCGGATTGCCGTTTAACGGTCATTCGAGCAATCCGTACATGGAATTAGACCATTCGCCGTTACGACTGTCGCTTGTGACAGGTGATTGATACCGCCTTATGCCATAGCCTAATGCCGGACGCGCGGTGTGTCTGGCAAGGAACTGCGCCGATTCGCCAAGCCGTGCATATTCTATCCTCGCGAAACAGAGGATCGGGCTCGAAGAAAGGAGACGTAATGAAGCTAATCGAGAAGTCCCGCCTGTTTCTGCTCCTGTTCGGAGCCATGATGGTTGCGATAACAATGCAGTCTGGAAGCGTGCGGGCACAGCAAGCAAGTGCCGCCGGACAAAATGACGTTACGGCCATCGACATTCTGCTTGACCCGGACGCGACGATGATGTCGCACGCCAAGGCCGCCAATGCCCAGCTCCTACAGCATTTCCCCAAGGGTTTCACGCTGGGCGGCGTCCATGCACCGCACATCACCATGCTGCAGCGGTTCGTCAAAACGGCGGACCTTCCCAAAGTGTACGCAGCCGCCGACAAAGTGATAGCCAAGGCGAATCCAACCAGCTGGAAGCTTACGGCGTTCAAGTACGACCACATAGGTGAAGCGAAGATGGGAAACGAGATCGTTGGCGTTGGCAACATCCTGGTTAAGCCGACACCCGAGTTGCTCAAGCTTCAGCAGGAATTGGCCGATGCGATCAAGCCGTTCGAGGCGCCCACAGGAACTTCCGCCGCATTCGTCACCACTCCCCAGGCACCCAATATCTCCGAGGACCTCATTCACTACGTCTCAGTCTTCGTTCCCGATCACAGCGGAGCTCATTACGTCCCGCACGTCAGCATCGGGGTCGGCACCATCGACTTTTTGACCACCTTTAGCTCCGCACCGTTCGACGACTTTACGTTCTCTCCCGCCGGAGCATCCGTCTATCACCTGGGAGAATACGGCACCGCAATGAAAAAACTGCATTCCGTCCCGCTGCAGCACTAACAGAAACGTCCCGCTCGGACTTTCGGGAGGATGAACCGTGAAAGAACAGACATTCGTTTCTCACTACCCGGCGCCTACTACCGTTGCGCCCCGACCGCTCGGCTCGACCCCGGCTGCTGCGGCTCAGAATCAACCAGCTCCCGGTACGAGTTTAGGTATCGCCTCCGTCCCGAATCTGCGGGATGTTGGCGGATACACGACTCAAGATGGCTCCGTCGTACAACGCGGCGTCGCGTATCGCTCCAACCAACTGAATCCAGTTGCGCCCGATGACATGAAGAAACTGGCGGCACTTGGATTGAAGAACGACTTCGATTTGAGAGCGGCGGGGGAGCGCGAAGTGAAACCTGACCAATTGCCCGCCGGAGTGAAGAATGTATGGCTCAATGTGCTCGCGGATGCGAAAGACACCAACCCGGCGGAAGTTGAAGAGATGCTGCACGCTCCCAAAGCAGCCAATGCAGCCCTTGGCAACGGAAAGGGGGCCGCGAAGTTTAGGGATGCTTATCGCCAGTTCGTCACCTTGCCGAGCGCGAAGGCCGCGTTTCGCCAATTGTTCATTGACTTGGGCGAGGAGAGTCAGCTGCCGGCTCTATTCCATTGCACCACCGGGAAAGACCGCAGCGGCTGGGCCGCAGCCGCTTTGCTGACGCTGTTGGGAGTTCCTGAAGAAAAAGTGTACGAAGACTATTTGCGCAGCAACGAATATATTCTTCCCGCCTACAAGCAGGCCATCGATGGTTTTGTCGCGGAGGGTGGCGATCCATCGATACCACAGGATCTGCTGGGCGTGAAAGCCGAGTATCTGCAGTCCTCGTTCGATGAGGTAAAGACCCAATATGGAAGTATCGAGGGGTATTTTGAAAAAGGGCTGGGAATAGATAAAGCCGGCCAGCAGCAACTTCGCGATCGTTTTCTGATCGTCGCACAGAAGCAGTAAGGATAAGAAAAGGAGACAACAATGACACCCGTCGATCAAGTGCAGTCTGGAAACACGGGGGCACAGCAATCCAGTGTCGCCATACAAAATGACGTAACGGCCATCGACATCCTGCTTGACCCGGATGCAACCATGATCCAACACGCCACAGCCGCCAATGCCCGGCTTCTCCAGAATTTCCCCAAGGGCTACACGTTGGGCGGAGCACACGCACCACACATCTCAGTGCTGCAGCAGTATGTCAAAACAGCGAACCTCGACCAGGTATACGCAGCCGTCGACAAAGTGTTTGGCAACGAGCATCCAACCGGCTGGAAGCTTACGGCGTTCCGCTATTACTACATACCTGACAAAGCCATTGGCCTTGGCGGGATCGTAATCAAGCCGACAGCAGACCTGCTCCGGCTGCAGCAGGCGTTGATTGATGCGGTCACACCCTTTACGTCGCCCACAGGAACTGCCGCCGCGTTCGTCACCACTCCCCAGGATCCTGAGATCGTCCCGCAACTCTTGCCCTACGTCGCAGAGTTCGTTCCCAAGCACAGTGGGGATCATTATGCTCCGCACGTCACCATTGGCATCGGCACCATCGACTTTTTGAACAGCATGGTCGCCGCACCGTTTGAGGACTTTACCTTCTCGCCTGTCGGAGCATCTATCTACCACCTCGGGAACTACGGCACCGCGATGACAAAATTGCATTCCATCCCGTTGAAGCACTGACAAAAACGATCTATAGACCCCCATCAGGGGACGATGGGCAGCGATCCGACGTAGGGAGGTTCGGATGAAGATACGCTCTCAGCTGGAAGTATCGAGACGTCAACTGCTGCAGATGGGACTGGTGACAACCGCAGCGACGTTGGTTCCGACAGGTGTGGAGAGTTTATTTCCACCCGAATCACTCGCACAGGGTCAGGATCCGCTGCCCTCGTGGAACGACGGCGCGGCCAAGCAGGCCATTCTCAACTTCGTTCGCGTCACGACGAG
Source organism: uncultured Acidobacteriaceae bacterium (assembly GCA_963743365.1). Classification (GTDB taxonomy): domain Bacteria; phylum Acidobacteriota; class Terriglobia; order Terriglobales; family Acidobacteriaceae; genus PALSA-350. The sequence continues at coordinate 538,243 of CAVUQE010000020.1, read as the reverse complement.
TTCTTCGAGCGGGCAATTCGTCCCCCCAGCGGAGAGGGTTGCCTGCTTCGATCAGGACGGTACGACATGGGTAGAGCAGCCCATCTATAGCCAGGTGGTCTACTGCCTGAATCGCGTGCCCGACTTGGTCAAGGCAAAGCCCGAATTGGCCAACCAGGAGCCCTTCAAGACAGTGATGTCGGGCGACCGCGCGGCGATAGCTAAGCTGCCAACTCCGGACCTCTATAAAATCCTCGAGGCGACGCTCACGGGCATGACCGTTAATACCTTTCACGACCAGGTGCAGCAGTGGATCACCACAGCCCGAGACCCGCGCTGGAAGAGGCCCTACACGGAATTGGCCTACCAGCCAATGCTCGAAGTGATGGCGTATTTCCGCGCCAACGGATTCAGAACTTACTTCGTCACCGGTGGTGGCCAGGATTTTGTGCGTGCGTATTGCGATAAGGTCTACGGTGTGCCACTGGAACAGGTAGTGGGAAGTATGGGCGGCACTACGTTCGGCTACGACGCGATGGGGAATCCAATTCTCACCAAGGATCCCAAGCTGCTTCTGAACAATGACAATGCGGGCAAGCCGGAAGGGATCCACATGATGATCGGGAGGATTCCCCACGCCGCGTTTGGCAATTCGATAGGGGACCGGGAGATGCTTGAGTACACGAAGTCCGGAGACGGGCAACGGCTGGCGATGCTGGTGCTGCATGACGACCAGGATCGCGAGTATGCTTACGGTCCTGCCCTAGGGTTACCAGATAGCAAGGTAGGAACATTTACGCAGGCACTGTACGACGAAGCGAAAGCGAAGGGATGGCCGGTGATCAGCATGAAGAGAGACTGGAAGCGGATTTTCGCATTTGAGACCTAAGCAGTCTCAGTTGGCGATCAATCTCTAGCGCCGTATCGACAGCGCTCCGCACACGGAACTGTGCGATCACCGTCAGCATGCAGAATGCTCGTTGGTTTCATGGGGCTCTGTGCTGGCGACGGCCTCCGGAAGAGATGCAGATCGTCGTTCCGCCCAAGTCACTGGAATGATGGCCAAAATCCGTGTGCCTTTCCCGGGCTCCGATTCTACATACAGGCTTCCGTGTACCAGGTGGACCCGTTCCTGCATGCTCACCAGGCCCAATCCGCGATTGCACTTCGCCGCCTCCACATCAAAGCCTCGGCCTGAATCACTCACAACAAGCTGAACCTCGTCCGCAGTCGCCGTCAGTTCCACTGCATACTGGCTGACCCCGCTGTATTTCACAGCGTTATGCAGCGCCTCCTGGGCAACGCGAAACAGACACACCGAGATCTCTCTCGGCATGCTCCCCGGCACGTCCCTGTCCGTGAACTGAATGCTGATCTCATGCTGCTTCGATAGCTCGTGGCAAAAGCCCCGAATCGCAGCAACGATACCCAAGTACTCCAGCCGTGACGAGTGCAGTTCATGCGAAAGCGACTGCACGTCCCCCGCGATCTCCGAACAGTGCTGCCGGATCTCCTTCAGTCTTAGCTTTGCCACATCAGGCGACTCGTTCACGCTGCGGTTTGCCTGGTCCAGTTCCATCGACAACAGCGCAAGTCTCTGGCAGATATCGTCATGCAGATCTCTGGCAATGCGCTGGCGCTCCTTCTCCTGCGCCTCGATCAATTGCCCACTGACCTTCTCAAGCGCCAGTTGCGCCGCCTTCTGGTCCGTCACATCGATAGCTGACCCGATAAGGCCGGCAAACGTTCCATCGCCATTTACTCTTGGAGACACCACATCAAACATCCAGCGATAGACTCCGTCGCTTCGCCGAAGGCGGTACTCGTTGGAAAACGCCCGCCGACCCTTCAGCGCCTGCGAGACCACGTCCTGAACGTTTCTTCGATCGTTCGGGTGAACATACTCTATCCAGGAATCGCCATACCCCAATTCCGGGGCTGGTCCCGTAAACGCAACCCGTCGCTCATTCAGATATGTGATCTTGCCTTGCGGGTCGCACATCCAGACCAGCGATGGCGTACTATCGACCATCACGCGGAAGCGTTCTTCGGCTTCGCGCATAAAGGCTTCCGCCTTCTGCCTTCGTGCCCGTTGCCACAGCAGCCCAACAATCAGAAGCGCGAGAAGGGCGATCAACGCAATGGCGACAATCAGATATGTACGATATTGCTCCCAAAACGTGGGGGGGCGATACAGGATCACGCTGCCAGGCGGAAGAGCCGACTCCGGAATATGCCATCGCTGGAGGGCTCGCCAATCCATCTGGGCCTGAAAGGCAGATTGGTACGAAATAGGGATGTCGTCCGGTCGCCGTCCGTTAAGTACATCCGCCGCCATCTCCTCAGTCCGCAAAAATTCTTTCGAGGCGTCGTGATACACACCGCCAACGCCCCCATACTCCAGACCATATCTGGGAAAAGAGGAATAGGTCGGGACACGCTTCGCGATCAGTGGGAGTAAATCATCAATTCCCACCACTGTCTGGCTCGAATCTTCTGGTTGGACCTGAAACAGAGCCACTGTATGAGGCGGAAGGGCCGTAATCTGCTTAAGCAGCTCCGTGCCCGGGGCTCCCACGAGATCGATCTCCCGGACTGTATCCTGATGAAGCAGAAGCTCTGAGTGAGCCGCCCCCAACCAGAACTTGTCCCAATCTGTTAAGCCAGCAATAACCGCGACCGCCTTTGTATCCGGCTCAAGACGGAGTGCGAGATCGATCGTCTCGCGAAGGTTCAGAGCTTGCGCGACACCGGTCACGCCCGGCGCTCTCTTTTTAGCTTCCAGGCGATGGGCGCTCAGACCGGAAAAAACAATCGGCACGCCCGGGGATATCCTGTCACGGTAGTGTTCAGCAAAGTCGAGCGCGTGAGGACCATTCGTGATTATCAGATCCAGTTGCTTACCCGCGTACCTGCGACGAAACCCCTCCGCCATGCTTTGCCGGTAAGTGTCACGTTCCCCATTGGCGTCTTGTCCTTCTATATATGCCTCGTAGAAAGTGATCGGCGCCTGCACACGCGCTCGTATCGGGGGTTCAACCTTGCTCGGCCAGTCTGCCTCGCGCCCAAAATAGTTAAATAACACCAACACATTCTTCGCATTCGGCTGTTCTGCGGCACTGGGCCCCGTGAGCACCCACAACAGAATGCCAAGGGCAGCAACCCAAGCACCCGTGCAAGATGCTCGAACGCCAAACTGCCGAAAGCTACCGACCCGCACCTTACCTCGAATGGTCCCCATAACCTCTTGCTCGGATCAAGCGGGTTGCTGCAATACCTGCGCTTAGCCTGAATGCTCTAGTCTGAAATTATCCTGAATACTCTACAGAACCGCCACAACCGAACAGAAACTTTGAATGAAAAACGGTATTGTGGGCGGATCAAGGACAAACGGGAAGCAATCCACCAGGTTATTTTGGGACCGTCCGTTCTATTTCACCACTTCGATATCCGAGAGCATTCACGACTTGTCGAATAGAGTTTTCGGCGCCCCCAATCAGTTAGACGGTAAAACTCTACAGGCACCCCCGCCGCGCGGCATACTGGTAGAACTGACAGTTTTGGACGAACGACGCTCCGCGCTGCCCCAATAATAGGCAATCCTGGAGTGATTTCTGTTAAGCCTGAAAAGTCGGATTTCGGTATGTATGGTCCGCCGCCTCGTCGCAAGCGAAAAGCGAGAGTAGCAAGTAAGGTTTGCGCGTATGTATACCTTTTTCGAGATAGCGGGACAGACGGACAGTGTGTCGGAGATAGAATTTTGCACACTACATGTTGTAGCCGAAAGATGGATCTTGGGCTGCATATTGCGGTTCATGCACGCAAAAAATCATTTCTCCGACACACTGCGGAAGTACCCCAACGAAATCGGCCGTCGGTAGGATTCTTAGATAGTCATAAGATAGCCTCGCGATGCGCGCATTTGCTTTGGGGGTACTTCCGTCCCGTCGCCATTATCTGACTGCGAATTGCATCTACTCGCCCAGTACCGACGACGTCTGGCACGAACTTCATTCAGCTCTTCCAAGTAGCTCCATAGCAACATATTTAGGCGATAACTAGAGTCGGTAGCCCGTTATTGGCACGGCGTAACGTTTCTAAGGTTTCCGATCTAGGTCACGGGGATGGGCCGCGCCGGGCCCAGGTGATCACAAAGAGAGTCAGGCCGAGGATCACGGCAAGCTCCACCCATACGAAGACGAGTACGTCCGCATGGCCGCCGAGCGGCGGTACTCCGGGCAAGGCGCCGCGCAGGGCAGGGACGGCGAAGACCATGGCGGCGAGTGTGCCAGTAAGAGCCGCGTCAATACGGCGAATGCCGAGAAAGACCAGCCCGCCGATAGTCAGGCCACTCAGGCCGACCAGCGCCATTGCCGTATAGACGGCAATGGCGATGACGACGAAGGAAGAGGGGCGTGTGATATCTAAGTTCAGATCGACCCCGGTCGCGTGAACAAGGTTGGCTCGCTCAGCGCCGACGGTCCAATTCGACAGCACCGGCCAGACCATCAAGCGCACCGCTTGAGGAGCGCCTTCTTCTGCCGTTCCCGAGGTGCTGACCGAGATGCGGCCGTCATACCGGTCCAAGGGATAGTTGCCTACAGAGCCACGCAGGGAGACGCGCAGGGTGACGGGAGCGGCACTGCTCTGCGCCTTCAGCGGAATGTCCTGCACCGAGTTTCCGTCTCCCACGTGGACGATCATGTCGCGGGACGGCACGCCCGGGTAGTGAGCGCCGTGCGGACCCTCGATGGTGGCGAAATCCAAATGGACCAGAAGTTCTTCGCGAACCGGATCCATATCGACGAAGGTGACGTAGATGTTGAGTGGGGGCTCCGATCCGGCCTCTGCGAATTCCCGTTCGGTGTTTCGCGCAACACCGTACAGCACCGTGAAAACTGCCACGTACAAAAGGGCCGCGACCAGCAGCAAGGCGCCGAGCAGGGCGGCGCGCCAATACATCCCGGACGAACCTTGCGGGACACTGAAGAGGTGATGTAAGGACTTCATAGCCAACGCCGACCTACCTCCGGCAAAAGTCCTGCGGCACGCCCGCAGCATATCGTACTTTTGTGAACGTTCCGGCCAGTAACGAGAAAATGCCCGAGAGTTCTGGCTGATGTCGAATCGCCAACTCACTCACTGACACTGGAAAGCGTCCCACATGTCCGTATAGTCGGTATCCCCGACAAGTTGCTCCGCGCCCTCAACCGGTTTTGTGCAGGGGGCGCATAGCAATATGTGTCCCTACCGCGATCCGGATTACGGTCTCCAGCTTGGCAGTGGCTGTTCGGAAGGGATGCCAGGCTACGGCCGGGGCAGATCCAGCAGCACCAAGTCGGACCGCTCCTGCAGTCGTTCGAAGACGACTTCGCGGCCGTCCGGGGAGAGGTCGAAGTCGCGTACGTCGAAGTCCGGCGGAAGGTTGGTCAGCTGCCGTTCGGCCCCCGTATCGAGATCGATGAGCCACAGATCCTTATGTTGAATCTCTCCACGGAGGAAAACGAGGGATCGCCCTGCAGGCAGGAAGGCCAGATGCCGAGCCCCGTTCGTGAGGGTCAGGGCGGTTAGGGGACGCGGAGACGCCTCGGCCGTCACTGCTTTCACGGAAAAAATGGTGCCGATCTCGGGGCCGGAGTAGACAACCAGGCGGCCGTCGGGCGACCACACGGGATCGCGCGAGTACTCGTGGACGAAGGAAGCCGGCGGGCGGCCATCTATCGGAACGCGAAAGAGGTGTGGGATGCCGTGATCGTCGGCCGCTGAGACTATGGATCGAGCGTCGGGCGACCAGGCAGGAGCGCCCTGCAGATCGAGCGAGTTGGCCAGGATGTGCGCTTTCGTGCCGTCCGCCTGCATGACATACAAGAGAGCTTTCCCATTTTGCCGCACCGAGAATGCAACGGATTGGCCATCGCGGGAGATGGCCGGGCCGCCGAAGACTCTCGCTCCGTCGCCCCGCCACAGCTCGGTGCTTGCCCCCTTGGCAAGCTTCCAGATCCTGTCCCCCGTGCCGGTCGCGGAGATGTAGAGAAGGTAGTCAGGTCCGAGCCGCGGGGAGAAGCCCGAGCTGGTGGTCAGAGGAATGTGATCCGCGGCGGATACCGTGCGAGGGGAGTCACCGATTCGCAGCCGAAACAGCGTTCCATGAGGTGTAGTCTGCGTAACCACGAGGCGGCGTCCGTCCGGGGTGGCGGCCAGCGATGTGTATTGGTCAATGCCTGAGGTCAGCCGGTGCGGAATCCGGCGCTCGACATCCATGCTGTAAATCGACTGCCCTGAACCATCGGGATCGCGGGCGAGGTACATCACGGTGCGCCGGTCCAGCAGGACCGGGTAAGTGATCTGGCTATCCTGCGACGTGATCCGTTCCGGCGCTCCGCCGGTGGGACGAATGCGCCAGATGTCCAGTTTGTCCGGCAGTTCGCCCTGGACGAAGTAGAGGAAGGCCGCGTCGGGCGCCCATAGCGGAAAGTGACTGTGCAGCCCGGGAGGAGCGGTGAAGATGGGTGCGATCCCTGGTTGTACACCGCCAGCGGTCACGAACAGGGGGTCTCCCGGGCCGGGTGTGTGGTAAGCAAGCCGGGAGCCGTCGTGCGACCAGTCGAACTCGGCCGCGCCTTCCAGATACGGCCTGGGTTCGCCGCCCAGCGTCGGCACGGCCCAGGTATCGATGGTGTTGCCGCCGGGACCGCCCAGTTTCCGAACCCAAAACGTAACCATCGATCCGTCGGGTGAGAACCCGAGCGTTCGAATCGATGGATTCACCAGTTCGCGAACGCTCCCATGTGTCAGGTTGTGGAACTGGCCCGAATCGACCTGGGTGACCCAAACGTCCATGGGTCCGTCGCGGTTCGACAGAAACGCGATCAGATGGCCGTCGCGTGAGACCGCTGCGGCCTGCTCCAGTCCATCGAAGTCCGTGACCGTTTGAAAGCGTGCGTCGGCGATGGGATTTCGCCAGGAGCGCTCCGTCCGCTGCAGCCGGAGATGATAGAACGCGCTCCCAGCTGCGATGGTCAGGACAAGGGCCACAATGGCGGCGACGGCAAGGACGCGGGAACGAGGCTTGAATCGCAGTCCTTCGGTTACCGGCGTCCCTGCGCTGAGTCCGAACAGCAGATCCGAGGCATCGCGAACCATCTCCGAGGCGGCTTGATAGCGGGCGGCTGGATCTTTCTGAAGCGTCTGAGAGACGATCTTCTCGGCAAGCGGTGGTACGTTGGGGTGCAACTGATGCAGGGGCGCGGGCGGATCCTTGATGATGGCGTGCAGGGTGGCGATGTTGCTGTCGGCCTGGAATGGGGTACGTCCGGCGAGGGTCTCGTAGTAGATGATGCCCAGGCTCCAAAGATCGGTCCGGGCATCGACTGTCCGTCCCAGCGCCTGCTCGGGAGACATGTAAACCGGGGTGCCGATCAGCACACCGTTCTCGATGGAGGTGGGCGCCTCGATCGAGGTCGGGGCGAGCAGCTTGGCAATGCCGAAGTCGAGGACCTTGACATGTCCTTTCGGTGTGATCATGACGTTGGCGGGTTTGAGGTCGCGATGGATAACGCCGTGTTCATGGGCTTCGTCGAGCCCTTCGGCGATCTCCATGACGATGGAGGTGGCGTCCTTGATGGTGAGCGGGCCGGATCTCAGCGCTGCGGCGAGGGTCTGCCCCGGCACGCATTCCATCACGATGTAGTCGACACCATCCTGCTCGCCCACGTCGTACACGGCGGCGATCCTCGCATGATTGAGTTTAGCCAGGGCAAGTGCTTCTTTGCGGAAGCGGCGCCGTGACTCTTCGCCGGTTAGCACGCCCGGGGAGAGTATCTTGATGGCGACGACGCGCTCCAGCTTTTCATCGCGCGCGCGGTAGACCGCGCCCATTCCGCCCAAGCCGAGGGGCTCGATGACGGTATAGCGGCCGAGTTTGGCGCCGGCGGCGAGGATGTAGCCGACGGTAGCTTCGGTGATTGGAGAAGGAGTGTTTTCAGGTTCCACGACAGGCTCGTCGAGAAAGCTGCCCATGCGCTGGTAGTCGTAGAGCAACTCTTCCACCACGCTGCGCAACTCCGGCGATTCGCGGTAGACCCGCATCAGATACGCTGATCGCTGGTCTGGCGGAAGGTCAAGGGCTGCTTCGAAGACCTCGCCGGCTGACTGCTCATGGTTGGCCATAGACGTACCCGAAGTAGGGCCGGTTCGAGCAAAGAACACCTCATTCTTACATGAAACGACGCACTATGGACTTGTACGCACTGTCACGAAGCAGATTGCCAGATTTGCGAAATTACCGATGCTGGAGTCCGAAGCGCTTCCCGATAGACGAGAGGATAAATTAGAACTACGCCGCGAATCGCTCGTTGAACCGTTGAGCAACGCGGGTTTCCGGATAGACGAAGTGGAGTTGCAGGATAGGAGTTGCAAACGAAGCAATCCCGCGAGCTATTTCGGGGTTATTTCGTCACCATCACCCGGCTACTGCCCTATCCCCGGCAGCAATAGCCTGGACTAACCCTGGCTGAGATACCGTTTACTGCGCCCTCATCGGCGCGGCGCGTTCCTTGACAGAACAAACTCGACGGCGACACCAACCGGACGGAAACACAGTGACTCAAGTTCGCCGGGAAAAATAACCGAAGCAGGCCTAACTCGCATCTATATAGGTAGCAAATCAAATACTGGCAAGGGTAGAGCCTAACGGACGTTCGTCGCAAGGAAAGCGCAGTTCGACGATCGTGCCGTGACCGCATCCCTTGAATCATCGGGATCGCTATTCGAAGAAGTCGCTCGAAACCCAACAACGGTGACCACCATGGAAACACGCCCTAAGATCGCCCCCCCGTGGATGCTCTCCGGCACGGGCAAATACTGCTCTCCTAAGTAGCTTATGGGGGCGGGGAAAATAAAAATTTGAGCCCCTTCGTGAAACAAAGGACTTAGCCGCCATCTCGAGAGGAACCAAGACGGGAAGACCCCTTCCTGAAACCAAACCGCTGGCACGCCCTAAGAAACGTGTTACAGACTGGACGATCACGCACGCATTACTAGGAGGGACTCTGAAATTAGAACTGCGATGGGTAGCGTACCGTCCCGGTCACTTATTTCGGTTCTCTTTTCTGGTTACCAATTTTGACCGGCCCCAACCCCGGGAGGGGGGTTAAGCGGGGGGGAGTTGAGGGGATCCGTCCCGTTAACTCCAGCTATCGCCGTTCAGTTAGACCCATGCCCGAACAACGACCTAGTTTGGGGTGGGCGTCTCCTCGATGTGATCGATGACCAGGACGGGGTAAGAACGTTTTGTCTTTTCCAGTTTGAGACCTAGCTGTTTGTTCACCGCGTCGAAGACGGAAAGCGCGCCATTGGGGTCGGAGCTGTTGGCGGCATCTCCGGCGCCGGCGGTGGGGAGGATCTTGTCGACGGAGCTGAAGCTGAGCGTGAAATCGTAGGAGCCCTTCAGACCCGTGCCGTCAATCACCGTGTTGTAGATATAACCGTTGGCTACGTGCTGCAGCTCGTCGCCGATCTGGGCAATGGTCATGTTCTGGCAGGTGAGAAGGCGGTTGAGGATGGGGTTCGCGGTGCGCGGATCTTTGCCGTCCGGACCCGGGCCTTCCTTGCATTTGGTGCGTTCGGTGGGGTCGGCCGTGGGCTTAAGTTTGGGGTTGGCCGCTACCAGAGTGTAAGCGGTGACGGGGCGGTCCTCCATATGCCACTTCATCTGAAAACGCTCGCTGATCATGGTCCGCATCATGCTGCGGAGGTCTTCGTAGTTGATAAGCCTGGCGGAGGAAAACTTATCCACGCGAACATTGGCTCCAGCCTTGGCGGTGATGTCGAACTTGCTGTCATCGAGCCATTTGGGCGCGTTGGCGATCCCTTCCTTATTACTGGGGTTGATGTCCCAGGCAAAGTTAATCAGGAACCTGAGGGGAATGGCGCGGGTCTCGACCTGGTCACCGGTGATGCGGCCGTAGCCCTTCTCATCCGGGGCGCTGGGCTTGATGACGCTGACCTCGAACGCGGGCGCAGGCGGCTCGGGAAGGGCTTGGTCGATGTTGGCGACGTTGGGCGTGGGCGTTGCATCCACACTCGCTACCTGGAGGACGGGGCGAGGAGCAGTTTTGAGTTCCAGCTTGAGTCCTAGTTCCTTTTCTACGGCGGCGAAGATGGAGATGCCATCGGCGCCCTGCTTCTCAAGCAGGTTGCGCGGGGTCCATTTGATAGTGAAGTCCCAGGCGCCGGCAAGGTTGGTTTCGTCGACCACCGGTTGATCGAGGTACCCTCCAGCGAAGTTATGGAGAGTGTCGGCGAGTGCAGGCATGGTGAGATGCTTGCAGGCGGCGCTGATGTAGATCGGTGCGCCGGGAGGATTGTTTGCCGGCGGAGGCAGGGGGACGCAGGAGCCATCGCCCGAACCTTCCGACTCCGTCATCTTCGGCTTTCCGGAGCCGGCGGAGAGCACGTAGGTGGGCACGGAAGCCGTCGCAGTTTTAACAACCAGGTGAAAGCGATCGGCGAGGAGAGCGCGCAGCATGAGCTTCACGTCCTCCTGTGTGGTATTGGGCGGCACTTTCGCGCGGATGTCGTAGCGATTGCGCTCCAGCCAGGTGGGACCTCCCCGCACATTGGCTACATCGACGCCGTAAGCGGTGGCAATGAGGTCGGCCATGGTGGCCTGGGTAAGGAAATACCGGTCGCCCTGGATGGAGTTGCCATGCATAAAAGGGTTGGACGTGAATGGGCTGGCGTGGACGTCCGCGATGACGAAGGACTTGGGGGCGCTTGTGGTCTGAGCGTGCGACGAGATGGAGAGAATCGCGAAAAGGACGAGAACGGTTCGCATCTGGAAGCCTCAGGGTGGCGCAGAGTGCGTGCTGATGCTACCTAGGTTAACGCGGAAATGAAGGTGGCGTTGTCAGAGGTTTGGCGGACCAGAGGAACCGCAATTTCGAATGAGTGAGCAGACGGAACGAAGTAGTACACATACTTTCCGTCGTGCGACCAGGAGGGATAAGACGCCTTCACGCCATCCACCAAAACCGTCCACGCGCCGGTCGCAAATGTATAGAGCATCAAGGGGGCGCTTCCGGTCGAGTCGCTGCAGTACCACGTCCATTTGGCGAGGGCAGCCACCCGTCCCCCTCCAGACCTCATCGCCGGAGGGCGTCAGTGTTAGGGGTTCTTGCGCTGGCTCACCTGGCTGTGTAGGCCGCATAGCGGCGCGAGTGCGAGAATCAAGCCGGCAACCGTCCCATGGCACACCCGCCAAGTGCGCCAAAATGGACGCTAGGTGCGCCAATCGCGAAAGGCACCTTGCGCTTTTGCCGGGTTGCGCTAGCCTATAATGTGAGGAAACCGATGACGCCCCGGCCGTGGCGCGTTGTTTCGCCGAAGCCTTTGGGCACGAGCCGAAAGGAGAACCTCGGTGATGAACCTGACCGTAAATGGCAAGATTCTGCCGGTAGCATCCCCACAAGACACGCCCCTTCTCTACGTATTGCGGGATGAGCTGGGAATAGACAGCCCCCAGTTCGGGTGTGGCCTTGCGCAATGCGGCGCGTGTTCCGTACTGCTCGACGGTAAGGAGGTTCGCTCCTGCGTTACTCCCGCTTCCATGGCGGTGGGTAAGGAGGTCATTACCCTGGAAGGATTGCCCGCCCGCTGGGCAGCCCAGAAGCACCTGCCGCAAAATCCGGCGAACGAAGCGCTTCATCCCGTGCAGCTCGCCTGGATCGAACAACAGGTCCCGCTTTGCGGCTTCTGCCAGAGTGGCATGATGATCAAGGCAACCGAGCTCCTGGAGCACAAGCCGAACCCGACGGATGCGGAAATCAGCGAAGCCTTCACTACCGGAGGAGTATCGCCACGCCTTTGCCGTTGCGGAACGTATATCGCGATCAGAGATGCAGTGCGCCACGCCTCCAAGCTGATGGCACAGGGAGAGGTCTAATGGAACACCTTCGCGAAGCCTATGAGCAGATGACGGATGTATGCGGCGCGCGCCTCAGCCGCCGCAGTTTCGTTAAGTCCGGTGGTGTGCTGGTGGTAGGGTTCGGCGTCTTTCGAGGACGAAGCGCGAAAGCCGCTGCGATGATCAAGGGCGATGCGTTCGACGTGTCGCTGCCCGCCTCGTGGATCGAGATCCGGCCCGACAATACGGTCCTGTTTCGCACCGGCAAAAGCGACTTCGGCCAGGGGACCATTTACACCGCCTACCGCCAGATCGTAGCCGATGAGTTGGACATGCCCTTCGAAGCCATCACAACTGTAGTCTCGGCAGATACAGATACCACCCCCGAGGGTGGGGGCACCTTTGGCCTGTTGGGCGAAGGAACACCCAATATACGAAAGGCCGCTGCCTACACCAAGCAGGCTATTCTCCAGCTTGCCTCCGAAAGGCTCGGTGTACCCAAAGAGCAGGTACATACCGCCGATGGAAAGGCCTCGGCCGGCGGCAAGGAAATTACGTATGGTGAGTTGGTAAAAGACCAGGACCTGAAATTAACCATTCCGGTAAGCGGCGACCTTACCAGCATCTTTGGCCTTCGCATCACCGGCAACCCGCCGCTCAAATCAGCGAGCGAGCTGAACGTGGTGGGCAAATCGTTCAAGAACAGCATTGTTTCCGAAAAGGTGCGGCACGAAGCGTTGTGGGTCACAAATGTCAAGCTGCCCGGCATGTTACATGGGCGGGTGGTGCACCCATCAACGCTGGGGTCACAACTGGTTCAGGCCGGAGCGGTCGATCAAACAAAGTTTCCTAATACGCGCCTGGTGGTCAAGGGCAACCTGGTGGGTGTGGTGGCTCCCACCGAGTGGGAAGCGATTCAAGCCTCGTACCAGGTCGCCAAGGCAACCAAATGGAGTGATTGGAAAGGGCTGCCGGGCAAAGACAATCTCTTTGCCAGCTTGAGGAATGAATCGGACTGGAAGGCTGTCCCGGTGCAGAAGAGCCGCAAGTCCAAGGGTGATGTCACCGCCGGCGCACAAGGAGCGAAGAACAAACTGGTGGCTACCTATCAGCTGCCGTACTGGAAGCATGCTCCGATTGGCCCCACCATGGCCCTGGCCGACTACCGCTCAGACGGCTCGGTGATCGTTCATACGCACACCCAGAATGCCCAGGCGTTGCGTGGCCAGCTGGCCATGATGCTGGGAACGAGCATTGACAAAGTAACCGTGAAGACCTATCCCGGCGCAGGCCACTACGGCCGCTCCAATGGCGGCAACGCGGGCGCCGAAGATGAAGCGGTGTTGCTATCGAAGGAAGTGGGCAAGCCGGTTCGCGTGCAGTGGATGCGCGATGACGATATGAAGTGGTCGACGCAGTCGGCGGCAGCTTACGCCGATGTGAACATCAGCCTCGATGAACACGGCCGCATTGCAGCCTACGAGATCGATCACTACCAGCCTGCCATGCAGGACGATCGCCTGATCGGAGCCGTCCTTGCCGGCCTGCCCACCATGCCCGCGCCGTCTGAGAAAGGCGGCCCGATCAACAACATTGCTAACGGCAGTTCTGACATGTGGCTCTACGATGCTGTTGCCAATCTCGACGAACGCTGCCACGGGACGTACCAGGTTGGCCAGCAAAAGTCTCCACTGGCGGTGGGCCTGCGCGATCACAGCATGCGTACCCCGGGCCAGTTTCAGCAGAACTTCCCCCGGGAAATGGCGATGAATGAAGCCGCGGCGCTCGCCGGGGCTGATCCGCTGCAGTTCCGCATCGATCATGCAAAAGACGAACGGCTGTTGAATGTACTACGGCATTTGCAGACAGAGGCAGGGTGGGAAGCAAGGAAGACGCCAAGCCCGAACGCTGCTGCCAGCGGACAGGCAACCGTGCGCGGCCAGGGTATGTCAGCCATGTTCCGCTCAGGAACCTATTGGGCTTGTGCCTGCGAAGTCTCCGTCACACCGGCGACTGGTGTCGTGAAGGTGGAAAAGTACACGGTGGTCGTCGAGCCCGGCATCGTCGTCAACCCGGAACAACTGAAGCGCCAGGTGGAAGGCGGCGCGGTCATGGGTATCAGTATTGCCCTGCACGAAGAAGTGAACTTCAATCAGAGTGCCGTTACCACTGCCAACTGGTCTTCCTATCCCATCGCCACCATGGCTGACGTTCCGGACATGAAGATCGTCATGTTGCACCGCCCTGAAGTAGGCGAATACGGCCAGGGCTCCGAAGCAGCGAACGCGCTCGCCGCGTCCGCCATTGCCTCCGCCGTATTCGATGCGACGGGAAAGCCGATGCGTAAAATGCCGCTGCGACCGGCCAACGTGATGGAGATGCTGAAAGCCTGACCGGCACACCCCGTTAACGGCAACGCGTCAGTTGGTTTTGCGTGTGACCTTAAAGGCCAGCGAGATACCAACAATTTCGTTTGTGTCCCAGCCAGTGGGCAGGTTAACTGACTGTAATAAGTAATAAGGCCGAACAGAAAAAGAATCGGCGATGGGCAGTCGTACTCCCACCTGGAAGCGGTTCTGGGTGTAGCTGCTGCCGCCGTTGGCGAACGGGTTGCTTCCGGGAACGATGAAAAACTCGTTGTTCACGACCAGCACCGGACGCCGCGCCATGCGCAGCGGCAAGGTGTAGTCGACGCCGGGGCGAAATCGAAGGCGTCCTGAAGCGAATCGGTTATCGGGAAACCGTCCCTCGATGAGTGTGCGCAGGGTCGGCCGCCACGAGCCGCGAGATGTGCTCAAGGTGAGATTGAGCAGCAATCGGTTTTCGTAAGCGATGGTGGCATTTCCAGGAAAGCGCTGGTAACGATATATCGGTATCAAGGTGAACCAGGGCCGCAGACGAAAGGCAACGCCGCCTTGAACAAAGTACTCGAACAGGTTAGACGCTCCCTCGTCGAACCGCTCGTAGAATTCGACCTCCAGAGATCGATTCGCCGAAAGGCCGGTGGAAATTCCCTGATCGAGCCAGAGCCCCACCTGCTTCTCATCTTCGGGATCCTCGGGCAGCTGTTGTTGCTGCGCCTTAGCCGGGATAGCCAAGACGCAACTGCACAGCAGCGCAATGACGCAGAGTATTCGCCGCATCGTCACCCACTTGGAGAAGCTGAACCTGGGACCGATATAAGCCACCAAAAAATGAGCCCTAAAAGCGCCATAAGCGCTATAAGCCCCCCTCTTTTGCCACGAACGCTTCTCGCCGGTATTGCCACTCGCTATGGACGGCGCGCAGGCTTTCAGTCTCTCTCACAGTTAGACCTCAGGCATCACTTAAGCATCGTTCAAGCATGGCTTGCGCCATGCTTGAGGCATCCCCGGAATTGTCAGCGGTGCTTGTTTGTAGTGAGTTCCGTTTCCTGGCCTACACCATTAGCAAAATGTTATAGCCAACGATCCCACGGCTCGTTTGGTCGTGCAAGGGCCCTCGACGAAAAAGATGTGGATGGCGGGGTAGTTAATTAAAAGTAACCCCCCGGTTATCGGGGGATTCGGGTCATGCGAAAAAGCGGCGGAGAAGTTCAGTGTTTCTGCCATCGGAAGGGTTAACTTCCCTTCCCGTCCCCGAGTTCCCATGCCGGACCAGTGGGAGCCCACGGAACCGCCGCCGTAGAGTTTGCGTATCCCTCTTCGAAGACGCAACAACCCCGATTTCCTGCCACGCTGTGTTAGAAAGGTCCGCGTGTGCGCCTTTCATTAAGGAAAGGCGCATGGAGTGGATCAACGCCACAAGCCTCCGCAGGAAATCGGGGCACCACCTTCCCTCGGAGGAACACATGCTGGCAGATATGCGCGACGCGCTGCGGCAACTACGAAAGGCCCCCGGCTTCGCGCTGACGGCGATCATCACCCTCGCCTTGGGCATCGGAGCTACCACCGCCATCTTCACCCTGGTGCATCAGGTCATGCTGAAGTCTCTGCCGGTGGTCAAGCCGGAGGAGTTATGGCGGATCGGCGACAAGATTCTCTGCTGCAACTGGGGCGGTTACGTACAGGGGAGCGACGGCGATTTCTCCTTATTCTCCTGGGAGATGTACAAGCATTTTCGCGCCCACACGCCGGAGTTCAGCGACCTGGCGGCTCTGCAGGCGGGCAACGCGTCGCTGGGCGTGCGTAGAGCCGGATCGCAGGCTGCGGCAGATACCCGCAACGGACAGTATGTCTCCGGCAATTTCTTCCGCACCCTCGGCATCAATCCCTGGATCGGGCGCATGATGAACGATGCCGATGACCAGCAGGGCGCACCGCTGGTGGCGGTGATGAGCTATCGCATCTGGAAAGAGAAGTACGGCGGCGATCCCACCGTGGTGGGCGCGGGCTATCAGATCAACGGGCATCCCTTCACCGTGATTGGCGTCGGGCCTCCAGGCTTCTATGGCGCGCGGCTTGGCGGCGGCCCCACGCCCGACTTCTGGCTTCCGTTGACTTCGGAACTCATCATCGATGGAGCGACGGCACGCCTCAAACGGCCGGATGGAAACTTTCTCGACCTGCTGGGCCGTGTGCGGCCGGGGGTAAGCCCGACCCAGCTCGAAGCCAAGCTCAAAGTGGAATTGCACGATTGGCTGGCCAGCCACGTGCCCGATATGCAGCCGGGAGAGAAGCAGCTCTGGCAACAAGATACCCTGCACCTGACGCCGGGCGATGCCGGGGTCGCGGCGATGCGCGATCAGTATCAGGATGGGCTGAAGCTGCTGTTGGTAGCTGCGGGCTGTGTGCTGCTGGTGGCCTGCGGCAACCTGGCCAACCTGATGCTGGCGCGGGGGCTGAAGGATCGCGCACAAACATCGATACGAATGGCCCTGGGCGCATCCCGCCATCGCCTGGTGCGCAAGGCCCTGGTCGAGTCAGTGCTGCTGGCTGTCACCGGGGGTGTACTGGGGATTGCGGTGGCCTATGCGGGAACCAGGCTGATTCTCTACCTGGCCTTCGAGATGGGTAACCCCAACAACTATGTGCCGGTAAGCGCGTCCCCCTCTTGGCCTGTGCTGCTGTTCGCGCTCGGGATCTCGGTGCTCACCGGCATTCTGTTCGGGGTCGCTCCGGCGTGGACGACCTCGCACGCGGATCCGGTCGAGGCGCTGCGCGGAGCCAATCGCGCGGTCAGCGGGCGTGGTTCCTGGGCACAGAAGTCGTTAGTGATTGGGCAGGCCGCGATGTCGATTGTTCTCTTGTCGGCCGCGGCTTTGCTGGGCAAGAGTCTGCGCAACCTGGAACACCAGAATTTCGGATTTGCCACCGAGGGCCGCTATCTCGTGTACATTAACCCCTCGCTCGGCAATGACAAGCCGGAACACATGGAGCCCCTGTTCCGGGAGATCGACGATCGCCTGCGGCAGATCCCGGGTGTGCGCATGGTGGCGCCTGTGCTCTATGCGCCGATGTCGGGGGATAGCTGGAACAACGGCGTTCGCATCGCCGGCAGACCCGAGCCCCCGGCCAAGGAAAACACGAGCGCCGGCTGGGCGCGCGTGATGCCGGGCTTCTTCGAAACCATCGGCGCGAAGATGGCCATGGGCCGTCCCATTACGGAAGATGACACGGCCACCACCCGCACCGTTGCCGTGATCAATGAAGCCTTCGCCCGGCGATTCTTCAAAAACGAGAACCCGCTCGGCAAGCATTTCGGGCCGGACAAGATCCAATATGCGTCCAAGTATGAAATCGTCGGCGTCGTAAAAGACATGCGCTACATGACCTACGACTACAAAGACCCGATCGGGCCCATGTACTGGATATCGGAAACGCAGACCACCCAATGGGACGATCCTGTGTATAAGGCTGGGGAGATCTGGTCGCACTACCTGTACAACATCGTGATTTGGGCGCCCGGCAATCCTCCGGGGATAGAAGAAAAGGTGCGCAAAGCGTTGGCGAGTGTCGATCCCGATCTGGTGCTGTATGGGGTGGACTCGTACGACAAGGTTCTCCTTGGAGACTTTCAGCAGGAGGACATGATTGCGACCCTGACGACGCTGTTCGGTGCGCTGGGGCTGGTGCTTTCGGCGGTTGGCCTGTACGGCGTGATGGCGTACATGGTGGAGCAGCGCACGGGCGAGATCGGCGTGCGCATGGCGCTGGGCGCCGATCGCGGAAATGTGTTGCGCATGGTGCTAAGGGGCGCCTTTTCCCAGGTGGCCATCGGATTGGCGATCGGCATTCCCGCAGCGATCGGCGCCGGCAAGCTGATGACGCAGCAATTGTTCAGCGTAAGACCCTGGGATCCGGTCATGCTGGCATCGGCCACGTTGGCGTTAGGACTGGCTGCGTTGCTCGCATCGGCGCTGCCCGCCTGGCGCGCTGCGGGCGTGGAACCCATGGTGGCGCTGCGCAACGAATGAATGAAGGATGGGCTGTTTTGGATCAAACCTGTCCAATTTTTGGCAATAATATAAGCGCTATCCTGTAGGAAAGTAGGAAACCGCGGGACGCAGTTCCAAAGCCGATCCTGGAGCGACATTTTGCCCAAAACGAAAGCCCCTCAGGGTTAGCTGAAGGGGCTTCCGTACATTGTCTAAGTCCTAGGTGGCCCGCGGAAAGAAGACGGCCGGCGATACGTGGAAGCGCGCGCTCAGCCGAGCAATGTGGTCACGGGACATGGAGCGAGCCCCGGAGAGAACGAGCGACACGGTGGTTTCACTTCCCAGATCCGCTGCAACGTCGCGCTGTGAGAGTCCATTCTGGTCAAGAAGGAACCGGAGCATCTCGGCGGGCTCCACATCTGGCAGTGGATATCGCTCAGTCTCGTAGCGATCAATCAGAAGGGTCAGAAGTTCTATTGCCTCTTCCTCATCCCGGGTTGGATCAGATTTCGCTGTGAGATTGAACAGAACCGCGGTGTACTCCGCGAGTTGCTCGTCAGAGTGGATGACGTGAGGCGCCCCCCGGCGAATCATGTCCGCTGGATTTTTTAACACTGCCCTACTCATCAAAAACCCCCTTTGTCCCAGTTCGACGGAGTGTCGTACTCACTGTGCGTCAAGAAGGACCGGATGTAGACGTGACCTTCTTTCCCTTTCCGCTCGCCGTCTTTCTCGCGTTCGTAATGAATGGCAGTGACCAGTCGATATCTGTTCCCACGAATATTGAATATCACGTAATCACCCACTACAGACGCATCCGTGAAGGTCTGTCTTACCTCAGCGAAATTGTGCCATCCCGCAGAATTGCTGCGTTGGGTATGCTGCCCATTTATCTCACCGCTTGACAACAGACTCGAATGCTTTCTGGAGTTCAGCAAATACGGATCGTCGCGGCGCAGGCGTGCCAAGGTGCATGCTGCGGAGTTCTGCCATGAAGGCTTTCCACAGTCGTTCGCCCCCCTCTTCAAGAAGCTGCGCGCGGATGGACAGTTCCTTGGATGCAGGAGTGTGCCTGCGTCCCCATGCCCCCATCTGGGCCAGCAAGGGAACCAGTTGTATCGAGGCTTCCGTAAGGCTGTAGATGGCCTTTTGCTTATGAGTCGGGTTGTCCGTTCGAGACAACAGACGGGCGTTTACTAACCGCGCCAGCCTGTCGGCGAGAATGTTTGAGGCGATTCCTTCATCAGAGAGTCGTAAAAGGTCCCCATAGTGTCGCCGATTTCCAAACATCACGTCTCGGATAACAATCAAACTCCAGCGGTCGCCGATCATCTCCAGCGTGAGGTTGATTGGGCAACCGGAGCGCTGTGTCTTTCTCATCCAGATTTCCCCTATCCCAAAATCTTTCCACTTGCATATTGCAACAAGTAGGACCTATCTTGATACCAATTGCAATATGCAAGTGGATGGCGGCGAGAATACGAGAACCGGCAGGACGAGGTGCAGAAACGAGGAGCAAGCAATGAGCCGCATTCAATTCACTAAAGCTGTACCTCTCATCTTTGCCCTCTGTTCTGTCTTTGCAGCCTCACGGCATACCTGGGCGCAGGAAGCCAAAACACAATATCCCAAGATGGCGCCACTCGACCAATACCTGATGGCGGATAGGAATGCCGAGATAGCCCTGGCGCGAAGTGCGGCTCCTGAGTCCATTTCAGGCGACGCAGAGGTCCTGGTCCTTGGGCGGCATGGCTACGAAGCTGCCGTTAAGGGTAAGAATGGTTTCGTGTGTATCGTGGAGCGATCGTGGATGGCTCCCTTTGACGACCCGGAGTTTTTGAACCCTGATCAGCGGCTCCCGCTTTGCCTAAATCCTCCTGCTGCACGAACCCATCTTCCGCTCACTTTCAAAATGACGGACTTAGCATTGGGTGGGCTATCCAAGCCTCAGATGTTCGACAGCATCAAGGCCGCATTCGACAAGAAGGCCCTGCCTCTGCCCGAACCCGGTTCGATGTGCTACATGATGTCGAAGAAACAGTACTTTGGCCGCAAGTACGGGAACGCAGATCCTCATTTGATGTTTTGGTTTCCCAAAACAGACGACACGTTCTGGGGTGGGGGTCTCCCCGGCTCCCCGGTGTACGTACACCAATACTCTCCGGAACCGATAACCGAGTTCATCATTTCGGTATCCAAATGGTCGGACGGAACGGCCGCTCCCAAATAGGTTGCGGTGCCCGACGAGAGGGTGTCAATTGGAAACCGCGACACTCACAAAGAGCCGCTTCCGTCGCCGCCGGAGCCCTGCTTGGACATGACGGATTGGAATAAACTTCCCGTCAGACGACTAAATCGACGACTAAATTGCGTTGGGTTGGTCATTGTTCCGTCCGTCCCCGAAAAGGGTCAAATTTAGGACTGGCAGCGTTGCTCGCGTTGGCGGTACCCGCGTGGCGCGCGGCGGGCGTGGAACCCATGGTGGCGTTGCGATTGACTCATGATCATGAGTCAAATACACTCACCAGATGGCTAAGCGGCTGCAAGTCATCCTCCAGGATCCCGAATACAGGGAAATACAGCGGGTTGCGCGATCACGGCACATGTCTTTGGCGGAGTGGGTTCGCCAGGCGTTGGAGTCCGCACGCAGGCAGGAGCCGCTGGGCAGTGCAGGCAAGAAACTTGACTCAATTCGGATCGCGGTGCAGCACGAATATCCTGCCCGAGACGTTGCAGACATGCTTGCTGAAATTGAAGCAGGCTATGGAGCGGGCACGCGCTCGTGATTTTCGTTGACTCTAACATCCCAATTTACCTTGTCGGCGCATCTCATCCGCATAAAATCGCGGCCCAGCGGATGCTGGAAAAACTCATCAGAGATCGCGAAAGATTGACGACGGATGCGGAAGTGCTGCAGGAAATACTCCACCGCTACGTCGCGATCGATCGCCGGGATGCAATCCAACCAGCCTTCGATGCGCTGCTGGGCGTCGTCGATGAGGTTCTGGCAGTCGATAGCAAAACAGTCGAGCGTGCAAAACAGATTGTTCTGGAGTATCGACGTCTGTCTGCTCGCGATGCGATCCATCTTTCGATCATGGAAAGGCACGGCATCGAACGAATTCTAAGCTTTGATTCAGGGTTCGACTCCTTCCCCGGTATTACACGGTTATCGTGAGCGAGTCTTGTCCGCGAAGAGAAGCAGGCGGAGTGGGCACTCAAGAAAGAGCGCCTGTGCCAACCTAAGGCCCGGAGGGCCGACCGCTAAACGTCAGCCCAGCCCGGCAGGGCTGGGAATATTAATCAATCGACTCTGAGCGCCGGAGGCGCGGCACTCACTCCGCGACCCCCAACCTGATTTCGACATAACCGGCCGCAGCACCCGTTTGTTCAATAAAATCAACGCCACACATTCGAACATTCCGCTCATTTGGACAGCTCTGGCTGAGAATATCCCAGGACGTAGTCCGGAATGTAGTCCTGGGTGAACCCGGACCGCACGTGAATGCTGACAAGCGGCCATCAAAAGCCAAACCCGATTCCCTTTGAGATTCAACCCGGTTCCATAGATTCAACGGACTGCCTGCACTTAGAGAGGCAAGGACAAGGCATCTTCCAGGAAACACTCCACTCCACCCGGTCAGATCGTCATCTTTACAATTGAAAAATCATCCTCCAGCTCTTCCGAGCCGTGGAAGTCTCGAACGAAATCGAGGAGTTCTTGCAGTTCCGATGAGCCTTTCGGAACCGCGCGGGTGAGGATTTCTTCAAAAGCTTCGGACTCCAGCATGGTCCCGTCCGGCTGCGTAATTTCGTAAGCGCCGTCGCTGAAAAGGAACAGGCGCGCAGGGCCGGCGAGCGTACACTCCGTGCTCTCGTAAAGGAAATCCGGCAGGATACCCACAGGACAACCAACGCCCGGCAGCGGCTCCGCTTTGCCGCGTTGGTCTCCTGCACCGCGCACCACAATGGGTGGTGGGTGTCCGGCGCTGGCATAGCGCAGCGTTCCCGTAGGGCGGTGATAGACGCCGTACCACATGGTGAAATAGAGACCGTTTTGATTTTCCATCTGGAAAGCCTGATTCAACGAGCTCAGTACCTCTTCAGGCCTGCGGAAATTGGTGTTCCGCAAGGCGCCCGAGCGGAGCGTGTTCGCTACCGTGATTGACAGCAAAGCCGAACCGACGCCGTGACCGCAGACGTCCAGCAGATAAAGAGCATAGTGGTCACTATCGATCCATTGATAACCAAAGGCATCTCCTCCCAGTTCCGTGGAAGGAACGAAGAGCCAGTCCACTGCGATCGGTTCCGCGACCGGCGCCGGCAAGATGGCAAGAACATAGTGTTGGGCATCGTGCAATTCCTTGCGCAGCCGGGTGTGGACCCGTAGAAGCTCATCACGGGATTGGGCCAGGTCGCGGTGGGCCAGCGTCAGTTCCTGGTGCGCGGCCTCGAGCTTGGCAATGAGGCGTGCCTCGCGCTGGCTCAACAGCGTCATGTCGTACGCCTTCTGCTGCATTTTTCTGGCATAGTCATGTTCCACGGTCACGTCGAGGAGCACGACCCACGTCCTATCTTCGTCGGCAAAAAGATGAACATCCGCCACACTTCCGCCAGCCATGCCCACGGACTCCAAAAGAAAAGGAGTTTCCGCTAAGGGCAGCAGACCTTCCAGGAATGGCAATTGATCGGAGGCGGAATCCCCGTGCGCTAAATCACCCAGTCCGTAGTATTCCAGCTCTCCACCTGCCTGGATCAGGACCAGTTCGTTGTTGATCAGAAGATGGGCTACCGAACGCTGGGACTTGACGAGGAGCAGTAGCCAATCTGAAATGCGGTCCGGTAAATCGGGCATCGGTCACAACACCATGCGCTGCGCGAGCATCTGAAATGCTTCTTCGACACCTTCACCGGTCTTGGCGCTGGTCCGGAGAACTACGTGCCCCGCGTCCTTCAAGTCTTCGATGGACTGTTCCGGGATGTCCCACTGTTCCTGCAGATCCGTCTTGTTGAGAAGGAACAGAAAAGGAACCGAACCTATCTCTGCAGTGACGCGAGCCTGTATCGACTTGCTGACTTCGAGGGTTTCCGCCCGCGTGACATCGACCACCAGGAAATATCCCGCAGCTCCGCGAAGATAGCTGGTGCGTATTCCCTTAACGTCGTCCTCGCCCGCAATATCCCAGAGGATAAGAGCGGCCTCCGCGGCGCCAACGTTCACCACCTTCTTCTCGATCTTGACGCCGACGGTGGTCAAGTATTTGTCGGAAAAGATGCTTTGCACGTAACGCTGAACCAGGCTGGTCTTGCCGACCCCGAAGCCCCCCAACAGACAAACTTTTTTCTGCAACATAGAGATATCTACTCGCTGGCAATCACGGTGAATGTCACTCTCCGATTCATCGCGGCGGTTACTTTGCCGTTGGGAGCCAACAAGGGTTCGAGTGGGCCGGCGCTGCGCACGGTCAGCAGTTCCGGAGCGATGCCGCGCGCCTTAAGCATGGAGCGGACAACCTCGGCTCGAGCCGCGCTGAGCGACAGGTTCGCCGTTTCGTTGCCCAGGGCATCCGCGTGGCCGGAAATCATCATGCGGGCAGAGAAACCGAGACGCCTGGTCACGCGCATCAGTTGGCGGAACTCGTCGGCCACTGCATCCAGCTCGGCGTCCCCACCCCGCGCGGGCCGGTCTGCATTGGAATCGAAGGAAATAATATGCCCCTGGATAGCATCGCGCAGGCGAATAAATTCCGGATCCTGAACGTCGCGGAGGGCGCTGAGATCGACCTTGGGAGAACCCGCGGGCAGCGCTGCAACCAGCGCTCTCGCCCGCTCGACCCAGTACTGGGGAACGCTTCCCGTGACTTCGACCGTGTCGCCCTTCAAGGACAAAGAGACGGAGGGCGGAGGATTCAGACTGGCGGCCAGACGCCGCAGAACGATTGCCGGATTCAGCGCCTGGTACGACTCCCAGTGACCGGCGACACGTTTGGAATCCAGACCCGACTGCGACAGCAAGGTGGCGGGGTCGACGGCCAGGGGATCACGCAAACCGGAAATTTGCCACTTTCCGTTGCGCAATTCGGCGTTGGCGACCACGATGCCCGGCTGCTCACGCAGCCGCTGGACATACGCGTCGACACGAAGCCGGACAATCGTCCGCCGAATCACCCACCCGCCGGCCAAAAGCAACAACACCAGGGGCATGATCCAGAGCCAGGGTGACAACTGCTTTTCGCGCGGCCGTTCCTGTTGCTGCAGGTCACGTTGCAGTGGCGTGATCAGGTCCCCCAGAGCTGCGGAGTCACCTTCGAATTCTTCCAGCGGGGCCTGGAATTGGTCGTGAATGTCGGTCAGTGTTTCGCGCAGCGCCGCATGCAGCGACTCGGGCGGGTTGCCGCGAATGACGGCGGCAAGAAACGCGAATGGTCCCTCTTCGCACCATAACAGCAGGTCGCCAAGCCGCAGGGTATCGATGCCGCCTCCCTCGCTCTTGTTGCTTCCCTCAAACGAGTCGCGCACGAAGTCCTGGATGGCCGACAACATACCGGAGACCAGCTGCGGATCCTGGGCCGTCGCCTCCGGCGCCGCTACGTGCTCGATAAGAAGGCCGGTCTTGCGGTGAATCAAGAAGACGTGCTCGACGCGGAACTGCACCGTGTGCTTGAGCACCACGTCGGCGAAGCTGCTTCCGCTGCGCAGTGCCTCCAGGCGCCACTTCAATCCCTGCCATGAGAAGCTGTGCTTGAACGCCTGGTTCAGGCGCTGCAGCGTACCGTCAAGAGACTCGGCGATGGATTTACGGACCACCGATCCCATCAGGGGGTAGAGGATGCCAACCAGGGTGCCTGGATTTTTTCGGATGGATGCCTGGGTCGCCAGCTCCAGGATGGGAGCCAGAGCCTTTGCGAGTTTTTCGTCTCTCGCTCCAGCAAGGGTGAAAGCGTCGGCCAGGACGGAGCTGACGGCTTCAGCGAGCTGCCGCGGATCATCAAACTTCTGCTGCAGCTTGGCGATCGCCGCCCGATCCTCCTCCAGAATCAAGCTGCGCAGTGCCTCCAGTTTCGGATCCCTTTCCAGCCTGGGGAGCGCCGCCGCCAGGTCGTGATCCAGCGCGCGTGCTACCTCGAACAGCAGCACGGCGAGCCGTTTGGCTCGGACATCATCGGGATGTAAGAACGGGGGATCCGAACTGTCCCTGTCGGGCAGGGAAACACTGGAAATCACGGTGTCTCCGATCGCTCTATTCCTTTCAAAGCTGGCGTGGGGTGGGCCGCTCGGTTCAGGATCGCTGGGCGCTGGCTCCGTTCGCCTTCGCCGTCGTGTCCTGGTTCAGGCATCGGGCAATTTCAACAAATAGCCCGGCCAGCAGACTACGGTCGGTTTTGACGTTCATCAGTTCAGCAAGCATCCGCTCGATGGCCGCCCGCGTGTCGTCGGTGCGGCGCCGGCTCTCTTCGCGCAACGTTTGCGATTCGTGGCTCAATCTCTCGGTGAAGTCCCGGTCCAGGCTGGCCAGTTGGTCGGCGACCTTGGTCAGGTGTTTCTCCAATCCCTGGATCTGTTCCCGAAGCCCGCGGCCCAACTCCTTATCCGCCTCTGCGCGAAGATCCTGTTCCTGGCGAATCTGGCTGGCGAGCGATTCCAGCTGTTTCTTCATCGAGGACTCCATGCTCTGGAGGGCACGAGTCGACTCTGCTTCCAGCTCGCGCACCTTTTGTAGAAAGCGCTCTTCCATGACCGCGAACCGGCGGTCGTAGTCCTGCATCTGGTTGCCGAAGAGCAACTCGCGGATCTTATCAACTCCTGGCGCGTCGCTCATGGATGGTGTGTTGTTGAGTGCATCCTGAGCAGCTTTGAGCGTCTGCGCAGTGATGTTCGGTGAAAATTCAGCTTTTGCAGCCATGTTGTTCTTCCCCTTGAATGACGTGTTTAACGTCGGATGAAAAGATTGCTTGCTCACCTTATTCTGCAGCGTGCTAGCCGGTGCTTTCTTCATAGGTAGTGCCAACAGCGAAGTTATGTAAAGTTCAGCGTCTGGGGAGGGAGGGGCCCTGAAGGTCGTGCCATTCGTCCGAAAACTGACGCGCGTCTGAATAAACCAGGCACCCGTCCGAGCGCCTCAGGACTGGCTGCCAACGCCACTCCGAGCCTCAAGTTTTCGCGAAGGTGAATTGTAAAGGGCGACTTTATGAATGTCAAAACTAATTCCAGCAGGCTGAATTTCAAAGA
Organism: uncultured Acidobacteriaceae bacterium; assembly: GCA_963743365.1. Classification (GTDB taxonomy): domain Bacteria; phylum Acidobacteriota; class Terriglobia; order Terriglobales; family Acidobacteriaceae; genus PALSA-350. The sequence goes on along the minus strand of CAVUQE010000020.1, from coordinate 511,775 downwards.
CTTAGAGCGGAAAGCAGAGGGAAGCAGGGCGGAAATGACCCTAATGGAAACGGGTAGGAGTAGGGTCCAAGAAGACGGGATTCCATTAGGCGGGAGCCAAGGGGACGGAGTAACCCCTAACCGCAGATATGTTGGTTACGCCTGGAACCCTAACTGCCCCTTCAATTGCCTCCCACCTTAACTGACTCACAGCTCTCGATTGGCATGCTAGGCTGGAGCGCGCAACCAGAATGGCCAGGCTGCGGTCGCATCGCGGCTTCAGGGAGATAAGAGAAATGGAGCTGACCAGAAGACAGGCAGCGCGGCTACTGGCCGAAGCCATGGCAGGCGCGCCCCTGGCGGCGGCAGGCGTCCGTGCGTCCGGTACAGAAATTGCGTTGGGCGCAGGCGATAGCCCAGCCGCACCCACCCCCCAGCCGGCCGCGCCTGTCTATATCGTGCTCTGGTTTGATACCGAGGACTACATGCTGCCAGAAAGCGATGACGCGGCCTTGCGCATCGCAGACTTCCTTACCCAGCAAGGCGTGCGCGCCACATTCAAGGTGGTTGGTGAGAAGGCGCGTGTGCTCGAACGCCGGCAGCGTACAGACGTGATTGCCGCGCTCGCTCGTCATGAAATCGGCTACCACTCGAACACCCACAGCCAGCAGCCGACACCGGCTGTGTACGAGTCGGTGCTCGATTGGGAATCTGGCCAGGAGGAGTTCAACCGCCGCGAGCGGCCCGGTTTTGACGATCTCACCCGCCTATTCGGCAGGCCGCCCAGCTGTTATGGCCAGCCCGGGGTGAGTTGGGCGCCGCAAGCTTATCCGGCATTGAAGAAATGGGGTGTCAATGTCTACCTCGATGACGGCGACCAGGTACAACTCGATGGCAAGCCGTTCTGGTATGGCGGCCTGCTGAATATTTTTCATATCGACGCCGGGCGGCAACTTGAGCAGAATAACGATTGGTCGAACCTGGAGTCGGCCAAGGCCAATTTCAAAACCTTATATACCCAGATGAGCGCCCAGCCGCCGGGCGGCATTGTGAGCTTCATGTTTCACCCCACGCAGCTGATATCCGAGGTCTTCTGGGACGCGGTGAACTTTGCCCACGGAGCCAATCCGGCTCCTTCCGAATGGAAGATGCAACCGCAGTGCAGCCCGGCGCAACGCGAACGTGCCTTCCAATACCTGGAAGGTCTGATCAGTTACGCAAAATCGTTCCCGGGTGTGCGCTTCGTGACGGCGTCGGAGGCTTATGTAATCTGTCGCGATAAGGCCCAGGGCCGGGCGTTTAGCGCCCAGGAACTCGCCCAGGTAGCTAGCCAGGTAAAGCCGGCTATCACGTTCCAGGTTTCCGCAGACTATTCTCTTTCCGCCAGCGAGATATTTAACTTACTCAATAGCCTTGTATCTCGCTATGTAAGCAATGGCGCCATTGGAGAGGTGACGCTTGCCGGCACTCCCTATGGCCCCGCCTCACGGGCCTACGGTCTCACCATGCCGGCGGATGCAACAAAGATAGGATGGAGTCAGTTCTCGCGAACTTCCATCGATGTAAGCGAATTTCTTACCAGGCGCCGATCGATCCCAAATGCTGTTTGGTTCGGTAGCACGGCAGTGACGCCTGAGGCCTATCTGTTGGCGCTGGCAAATGTCGCTCACGATCTTGCTTCCGGAGCTCGGCCGCCCGATGCGGTGACGATTTTGCCCGCGGAGCTGTCCGCTGCGCAATGGGTTGCCAAGAATTCTCCTTCGATATGGGACTGGCCCATCTTTCCCCCGGGATTCCACTCTGACCACCTGATGGAACTCGCGCGGCTGCAAGCCTGGACCATCAAACCGGCAATTCTCGAGGGCCCACTTCGAGACACGTTGCACAAGCCTGGCTAAGCCTGAGTTTCCGTAACAGAGCGCCGTCATGGTTACCAAAATTATTTTTCTCGCTGTATCTTGACATCCGTTACGTGACGCGTTACGGTAGCGGCTGGTCGGCTCGATCCGCCACAAGGGACTGAAACGTCTGTACGAGGAAGACGACCCGCGTGGAGCTACGAGGGAACACGCAGAAAGATTGCGCGACATTCTTGCGCGGCTCGATGCCGCAAGCACAGCTGCGGACATGGACTTGCCAGGGTTTCGGCTTCATCCACTCAAGGGAGCATTCAAGGGCTTTTGGGCGGTGACGGTGCGGGCAAACTGGCGAGTGATCTTTCGTTTTGCCGGCGGTGACGCCCTGGATGTTGACTACATCGATTATCACTGAGGGAGCTTGAATATGCCGATGAAGAATCCGCCGCATCCCGGAGCCGTTGTACTCCGCCAGTGCATTGAGCCTTTGGGCCTGACAATCACGGACGCCGCCACCGCACTCGGGGTCACGCGCACGACTCTATCTGAACTCGTCAACGGAAAGCGTGGTATTTCCCCTGAAATGTCTGTGAGGCTTTCGCAGGTCTTCGGCGGCAGCGCCGAGAGCTGGCTTACGCAACAGGCGCATTACGAACTTGCCCATGTCGATGCGGAGCGGATCAAGCTGAAACGTCTGGAACCCGCCTAAGATGCACCCGTAAGCCGGAGTCGCGTGGCCGCCTCCTCAAGTCGTTCAGACCGATTGCAGACAACAAGCGAAATGGCAAACGCCTAAGGGTGCGCTCCAACATGGACTTCTTTTTGTACCTTCTTTTGGAGCGCTATTCTTTACGGGTGGACGGATAAGGTGACAGGAAGATGAGGCCAGAAGACGACTCGCTGGCAATTGTCAGCGAGCTTTCTCCTGCTCTGAAATGTCGAGGCGTCTCCGAGCCAAATACCGATGGATATTCGATATAACTACCGAACCTTCACCAACCGCGGATGCAACACGTTTCACAGATTCGGCCCTCACGTCGCCGACTGCGTAGACACCGGGAACACTCGTCGCGTACGGTGTGGCTTCAAATCCCCAGTCACCACCGGTGAGAACAAATCCCTTGTGATCGAGCTTGACGGTGCCGTACGCCCAACCGGCGTTTGGCTCCGCGCCGATCATGACGAAGACACTGGAAATTGGTTTTCGTACGGATGCGCCAGTTTTCCGATTCGTCCATGTGACGAACTCAAGAGCCGCTTTACCTTCGAGCCCGGTGATTTCGGTATCTGTGTGGAGAGTGATGTGCGGAGAGCATTCGATTCGTGAAATTAGATAGTGCGACATACTGTTTTCCAAAGAAGCAGCGCGAATGATGTGATGCACATGTCTCGCAACCAACGAGAGAAAGATGGAGGCTTGTCCAGCAGAATTCCCGCCTCCTACGACGATGATTTCTCGTTCGCGGCATAACAGAGATTCCATCGCAGTCGCGGCATAGTAGAATCCTCTATTTTCGAAATCCTCGTGGTTCTTCACGTTGAGCCGTCTGTACCGGGCCCCGCTCGCGATCACGACAGAGCGTGCGCAAACAGCCAGACCGCCAGCAAGGCTCAGCCGGTGCAAGCCATCCACTTGCGCTGTGCTTACAACGTCACGCGAGATGGCGAAGCGAACCCCGAACTTGAGCGCCTGGAGATGGCCGCGGCTCGCCAGTTGTGCCCCCGAAACGCCAGTCGGAAATCCGAGGTAGTTCTCAATTTTCGAGCTGGTCCCGGCCTGCCCTCCAGGGGCATTTCCTTCGATCACAATCGTGGATAGGCCCTCAGAAGCTGCGTACACCGCGGCGGCAAGACCTGCAGGGCCTGCTCCGACAACAGCAACGTCATAGATCGTATGAGGCTCAGGAACTTCAGTGATGCCCAACTCGTCTGCGAGATCGCAGATGGCCGGCCGAACCAGGACGCGACCGTCCAGCAGCTCAACTTCTGGCATCTTCGTCGCATCCAAGCCCGCGCCGTATTCATCGTTCGCTGGCAACTCCTCTATCCGGTGCGGGTAGTAATTGCGAACCAAAAAGCGACGGAGGTTGAGTAGATCCGGATTGTCTTTACATCCTCGAAGTACGACTCCCGTGGATGAATCGCTGATCATGGCGATGCGACGCCATATGCAAGCGGAAACGATAATGTTCGCGAGATCGCCCTCAGCACGCATCAACGTGCGCAAGTTCATTCGAGAGACTCGCAACAGCCGGCTCGTCGATGCCGTTCGTGCTTCGGCAACGGATCTCTGCGTGTTCAAGACGTTTAGCTCGCCCGTAAATTCCCCCGCACGCAAAGAGCGGAAACGTTTTGAGCCTCCTCCTTTCACTGGAACCCGGCTTTCAATCTCCCCTGTGAGGACCACAAACATGTCTGTGTCCCGATCGCCATACATATACAGACAAGTGTCTTTCGGGACGGTCTCTTCCTGTCCGTAGGAGCCGAGTCTTTCAAGCATTTCCTCGCTCAATCTGGGAAAGGCCAGATCAAGACGAAGCTCGACATCCGGGGTCGACGAAGGAGCAGGTTGAGGCGATACAGCCTGGGCTGCTGCAGTCAGTTCCTCGCGCGTCTCGCTCATCTTCCCCATCCTCCGCAGATCAACCGATGCCAACACACGACTGGCATCGGGGAATCCTGCGCTTCAAACGCCCTTGTTCTGCCCACCATCGACGTCGATGATGGCTCCGTGAATCCATCTCGCTTCTTCTGTTGCGAGAAAGGCGACGGCTTCCGCAACGTCGCCTGGTTCGCCAAGACGAGAAATCTTCAAGCGCCGGGTCGAGTCAAGAAGATACTGGCTATAGCCGATGCCCTCCTGGGCGGCAAGCCTCTCCATCATTTTCCTGCGGCGTGAAGTCTGGATCGTGCCCGGCTGGACCAGGTTGACATGAATGCAATCCTGGAGTCCTTGCTCGGCAACCGACTTTGATAATGCCGCTATGCCGCCGTTCACAGCCGACACCAGTGAGAGATGGCGCTCTGGCGTTCGCGCCGTGCCCCCGCCAATCATCACCAGATGGCCTTTTGCAGCCTTCAACATGGGCCAGGTGTTCTTGATAACTCGGAGATTCGCGAAGAGCTTCAGCCCGAATCCTGTGGCCCAGTCCTCGTCTTTCAGTTCCAGAAAGCCACCTTGCGGCGCAGCGCCAGCATTGGTAACGAGAATGTCGATACCTCCCCACAATTGCTCGACATAGGTAGCAAGCTTCGCAGCTGCATCAGGTTCTGTCAGGTCAAGAGAGGCAAATTCAACTTCTGAGGTGAGCGATCGCAGCTCATCGCATGTAGAGGAAAGCTCCTCGTGGCTCCGAGCAGTGAGGTACACGCGGGCGCCTTCGAGTGCGAATCGGCGCGCGATAGCCGCACCGATCCCCCTTCCGGAGCCTGTCACGAGTACACGTTTGTCTTTGAAGCGTTGCATACATTCCTTTCGTGCCCGGATACGACAGGGATGGTGTATTCAGCATCACGCAGCTAACTACTCTCAACGCGCGCTGAGGAATGGCAAGGTGAGATTGTTAGCGACCGAAGACAGCTTTAATTTCGGCCGCCACAGTATGCACGTTCTCGTCGAGTACAAAGTGCCCCGCATCCAGCCAAACGAGCTTGGCTTCTGGCAGATCGCGCAGGTACGCCTCGGCTCCGGGCGGCACGAAGAACGGGTCCTTCTTGCCCCAGGCAATCAGTGTTCGGGGCTTGTGCGCGCGGAAAGCAGCCTGCCACTCCGGATAGAGTGAGATGTTGGATTTGTAGTTCTCTAGCAGATCAACTTGGTAGTCCTGCACGCCAGGACGATCGAGTAGTGCTTGATCGAGTACCCAGTTGTCCGGATTGACAGCCTCGGGATCCTTTGCGCCGACCAGCCAATGAAACTTCGTGCCTTCCAGACCGACAAAGTCGCGCGCGGGCTTCTCGGTCTCAGACGTGCGCTTCTCCCACAGCGGCATCAACACCTTCTTGGGCGCGTCTCCTACGCCTTCCATGTAGGCATTTGCGTTCTGAATGATGAATCCCTTTACTTTCTCTGGGCTCTCAGTGAACAAGCGGAATCCTACCGGGCCGCCGTAGTCCTGCATGTAGAGAATGTACGACGTGAGACCGAGTTGATGGAGTAGACCGCGCACATGTGCTGCGAGATTATCGAAGGTGTACTCGAAGTCACTTCTCGATGGGGCATCAGAATGGCCAAAGCCGATATAGTCGGGAGCAATCAAGTGGAATTGGTCAGCGAGAGCAGGAATCAGCTCGCGAAACATTTGGCTGCTCGTCGGAAGTCCATGCAGTAGAACAATAGTTGGAAAACTGGGATCGCCGGCCTCGCGATAAAACACTTTGCGGCCGTTGACAGTCGCTGTTCGATAGTGGGTAAGTTGCGACTTTGCTTGCGGTGTTGAGCGTGCCATTTGAACTCCTTGTTGATTGCGCTTCGAATAGGACCGCCTACTAATAACGTAGGGCCCGGCAAGCGCGAAAAAAAGTTCCAAATACTGAATTGTTCGGTGAGTATTGTTGACGAATTCTGCTATTGGCACATCGCGTAAGCACAGCTTGGTTTATGTGAAATCAATAGCCTTGCGTCGATAAGCGGACCTGAGAGGACGATGGTTAGGCAGGTAGCGCAGCCGTCGACACGCCCATACGCCAGCAGGCAAATCGGTACTGCTGCAGCCTGGATGAAGCACCTGCGAGGACACGGAATTCTAAAGGCAAAGTTTCACGAGGATTGCCTCGAGTGCAATATGAGGACGCTGTCGAGAGCATCCGAGGGATACATCTCGTCTATGCCACCGAGACTGTTGACCGCCGAGCCGGCGTGCCTTTCGCTTGACTACCATCCATCCCGACTGCGGCATAGGAGTGTACGGTTCCAGGTCGCTTCTCGTTCAGGTGGGAACGAAGATAAGTAGCGACCAGCTCCTCTGTGATTTCTGCGAACCGCATCGCGTTCGGAGCCCGGAGGCCGCGTCTACGATGAAGCGTGATGGGGATATTTCCCAGTGGCGGGAGGCCCAGGTCGATGGTCTGCACGTCTGCCGGCAGGCCAAGGTCAGCTCGTGTGGTCAGTCCCAGTCCCGCACTGACAGCGGCCCATAAGCCCGTCAGGCTGGGGCTCGTCATTGCGACGCGCCAAGTGCGTCCAGCTCTTTCCAGTGCCTCCAACCCCGGTGTCTGACATCCGCATGGGGGGCTGAAAAGAGCAAGCGGTAACGGCTGCCGTATGCGATCTCTGAAACCTGGGCTTGCGATCCAATGCAACGGCAACTCGCTCAACAGTTGCGCCGTCTTTTTCTGTGCGCCGCCTAACGTCAATGCAAGATCAAGGTCCCCGGAGTCGATCGCTTGAAAGAGCATCTGGCCGACGTCTACCGTCACCTCGAGCTTGACAAGCGGGTAGAGCGCATTAAAGCGTGTGATGACCATAGGCAAAACGTTGCTCATGAAATCCTGTCCGAATCCGATTCGAACGACGCCTGCAAGAGACGATCCGCGCAGGGTATCGATCATCTCATCATTCAGCTCCAGCACCCTCCGGGCATACCGGAGCGCGATCTCTCCCTGTTCCGTAAGAAGGGTCTTGCGGCCTTGCTTCCGAAAGAGCGGGACTCCTACCTCTTCCTGAAGTCGCTTCATCTGCAGGCTAATGGCCGAGGGGGAACGTAGCAGGCGCTCCGCGGCGCGACCAAAACTGCCGAGGTCTTGTGTAAGCACCAATGTACGAAGGCTGTCGAGGCTGAGGTTATTCAGAAGCATAGTTTAGATTTTCTCACCGATAGCGTTAGAACTTCTCGCTTTTCGTGAGCTCCTGTCATCCCTATGCTTTATGGTAACGCAGCTCGCGGTTGTATTGCGATTTTGGCCGCTGATATGCGATGCATCTCGAGCGCCGATCTTTTCAGCCGCCCAGCAGTGGCTTACCACGTGCGTGTCAGATCGGCGAAAGGTTAATTATGAAAAACATTCCTTCTAATGCAACGATCGCTCTGGTTCATGCCGCATGGGCGGACGCATCCTCGTGGTCCGCCGTGATCGGCCCACTGCTCAAGGCCGGCATCAAGGTGATCGCTGCCCAGATTCCAATGACTTCGCTGTCCGATGACGTGGCTGCTTTGAAAGTGGCTTTAGAAAGAGCGGGCGAGGGGCCAATCCTCCTTGTGTCTCACTCGTACTCCGGCGCCGTAATCACCGCCCTCGAAAGTGATGATCGTGTCCGAGGCCTGGCCTTTGTGGCAGCCATGCCCCCAGCAGAAGGAGAAACCGTGGGGGACTTGTTCTTTCGAGAGCCTCCACATGAAAAAGCTCCCCATCTGGAACCCGACGGTCATGGTCTCTTGTGGATGTCGGAAGAAGGAATGAAGAATGCGGTTGGCCATAGAGCCACGGCGGAGCAAAGCGCAATCAGAACAGTAGCGCAACGCCCGATAGCGATGAAGTGCCTTGGCGAAGCGATACAGACGCCGGCATGGAGGACGATACCGTCGTGGTATCTACTGGCTGAAGACGATCGTATGTTCAGCCCGAAGACACAACGTTTCGTGGCCGACCGCATGGGCGCTCAGGTCCGTGCGCACCACGTTGATCATGCCCCTCAGATTTCGGAGCCCGCCACCGTCGTAGAGTTCGTGTTGGAAGCGGCCAGCGCGACGCTCTGTGCAAACAATCGGATTGATAAGAAGGAGAATCACTTGACTACGTACCAGCATGCCGACATTCAGGGCCACAAGATCTTCTACCGCGAGGCCGGCTCGACCACGAATCCGACGATCGTTCTGCTTCATGGCTTTCCGTCCTCGTCGCACATGTTCCGGGAACTGATCCCGCAGCTCGCCAGCTACTTCCACGTCGTCGCGCCGGACTACCTCGGCTTCGGCTACAGCGATGCTCCCGCGGCGACCGACTTTCGATACACCTTCGACAACATCACGGCGCAGATCGAGGAGCTGCTCTTCACAAAGCTGGGTCTGAAGAAGTTCAGTCTTTACGTCTTCGATTACGGCGCGCCCGTCGGTTTCCGCATTGCCGCGCGTCATCCGGAAGCGATCGAAGGTATCGTCGTGCAGAACGGCAATGCCTACGTGGAAGGCATCAGCGCCGCTTTCGAGCCGCTGCAGCCTTTCTGGGCGAATCGAAATGAGGAGACGGAGAAGGCGCCGCGCACGCTGCTGACGAAAGAAACGACGATCTTCCAGTACACGCATGGTGCGAAAAACCCAGCGGCGGTAAGCCCGGACAGCTACACCTTCGACCAGGCTCTGCTGGACCGACCCGGCAATGACGCCATTCAACTCGAACTCCTCCACAATTACACCTCGAACGTGGCGCTCTACGACGCGTGGCACGAGTACTTCCGCAAGTACCAGCCGCGCACGCTCATCGTGTGGGGGCAGAACGATCCTTTCTTCATCGTGCCGGGAGCACAGGCGTTTCTGCGCGACCTGCCCAAGGCAGAATTGCACCTGACCGACGGTGGCCACTTCCTGCTGGAAGAGCACAGCGACCTCGTCGCAGGCAAAATTATCAGCTTTCTAGGAAAAGGTCAGAAGACGGAGGCGGGCAAATGACCACCTCTGCCCTGAACCAGACCCTCGCGAGGGGGTCGCTGCTGGCAGCGCGCACGTTGCCCGTCTCTCGCGCCATCCTTTATGCCACGCTGGTGGTTGGAGTGCTCGATGCAACCGATGGCGTCGTCTTCCTCGGCCTGCACGGCCGGAACCCGATTCAGGTGCTGCAGTACATCGCGAGCAGTCTGCTAGGCACACGATCCTTCTCAGGCGGTCTTGCAAGTGCGGGACTTGGCCTCGTCCTGCATTTCGCCGTCTCGCTGGTAGTCGCAACGATCTATATCCTTGCGAGCCGACGCGTCGCTGTATTGCGCACGCAGTGGGTGCTCATGGGACTGCTGTTCGGCGCTGCCGTGTGGGTCGTGATGAACCTAGTGGTGTTGCCGCTGACCGCGGTTGTTCCCAACCCGATCACGACTGCGGCGTTGATTAACGGAATCATCGGACACGCTCTGTTCGTCGGCCTGCCCAGTGCGTTCTTCGCTAAGAACGTTGCGACGACATGAACGGCAGGACACACTATGGCTGGACGCGTGAATGCGGCAGAGCCCTCTATGGCGGAGGAGATTGCGAACAGAGACGAAGCACGGATGATTGCATCCATTCTGGACGGAGATGTGCAGCTCTATCACCAACTCATCCGCCCGTACGAGCGGAGTGTCTATGTCATGTCCCTGTCCTACATGAAGAACAAGGCAGACGCGGAGGATGTCGCGCAGGAGGCCTTCTTAAAAGCCTACCGTCACCTCGCGAGTTTCCGTGGCGAGGCCAAGTTCAGGACATGGCTGGTCGGCATCGTACTGAACGAGGCTCGAGGACGCCTGCGGCGCGATGCAGCCATGCGAATAGAATCGATCGATCAACCGTCTGAAGAAGGCGGTCACGTTTTACCAGCTATTCTTCATGACTGGCGTGAGATTCCTTCCGACACCTTAGAACGCAAAGAAGTTCGGCAGATGCTGCAGGCGGCAATTGCAGGTTTGCCGGACATTTACCGCGAGGTATTCCTTTTACGCGATGTTCGTGAATTGAGCATCATCGAAACGGCGGAGGCTCTTACAATCAGCATTTCAAATGTGAAGGTGCGACTGCATCGGGCGCATATGTTGCTGCAAAAGACGTTGACACCGCAATTGAAGCAGATAAATCCAGAGAGAATGTCGGCTTGTCGGCAGCAATCCGCCAGGCCTTCTCAACTGACGATAACAGGGCGAATCACTCATTGAGCCGCCCCAGTTTATGCGTCAGGAAGCTGTGAAGAAATTGGCCACAGGATCAAGGTAGCGACTGTTGTGAGAATGGGGCAGCCGCTAGACTGCAAGCGTGAACCCATCACCCGCTCTTCCCCGCCTGGCAGCGATAGATCGTTCCCAACTGATTTTGCGTACTGTCGATGTCGAGAAGCTGATTGACGAGGATCATGGTGCACGCTCGATTTGGGAGTTAGTAGGTCGAATGGATCTAAGCCTGTACCACGACGAGATTGCGGCTGTAGAAGGCCGCGCGGGTCGAGACCATACGGCTCCCCGGTTACTGATCAGCTTGTGGTTATACGCCTACAGTCGAGGGATCAGCTCGGCGCGAGAACTGTCACGGCAGTGTGCGTTCGAGCCAGGTTCGTTGTGGCTTTGTGGGTGCCAACCGATCAGCTATCGAACCCTGTCCGGATTCCGCTCGGACCATCACGTGGCGCTGGATGATCTGTTTGTCCAGGTGCTTGGCATGTTGAGCGCCGAAGGGCTGATCACCATGGAGCGAGTCACCCTGGACGGCACCAAGATCAAGGCCAACGCCAGCGGCAACACCTTTCGGCGTAAGGAGAAGCTGGAAGCCCATCTGGCATTAGCGCGAGAGCAAGTGCAGAAGATGAACGCGCAAGCGGCGGAAGAAGATAAAAGAGCCAGCCGTCAGCTGGCTGCACAACGGCGTGCAACCCGGCAGCGGAAAAGCCGCCTGGAGTCTGCGGTGCGTGAGGTAGAGCGACTGCAGCGAACAAGGAAGCGAGATCCCAAGGAGTTTGTAGCCAGAGCCTCCAGCACTGACCCGCAGGCGCATGTGATGAGGAACGGTGAAGGTGGAACCGTACCGAGCTATAACGTGCAGTTGGTTACGGATACTACCCACGGGCTGGTGGTGAACGTGGAGGCAACTACCGATGCGATTGACTATCGCCAGTTGGAGCCTGCCCTGGATCGCTGCAAGACGACGCTGGGGCGTTTGCCCAAGCAGATTGTGGCCGACGGCGATTACACCAACCATGCCTCCGTACGGGCTGCGGAAGCAGCTGGAGTCAACTTTTATGGCTCCTGGCAAGAGAGTTGGCGACCGACGGAACACGATGCTCGTGGTCGCGGTCCTGCCTTTATGGCAAGTGCTTTTTCTTATGATGCTGAGCGAGACATCTACTTGTGCCCTGCTGGAGAGAAGCTAACGCACCATGCCATCTACAACGACAAGAACGGGGTGCGTAGGCACGTCTACAAACAACCCAGATCGGCTTGCCGCACCTGTGCATACCGCGAACAGTGTGCTTCGAAAAAGCCATCAGCCGTCTGGAGGCGATCCATTACACGCATCGAAGAACCGCTTGCAACGATTGCATTCAAGGCCAAGATGATGACAGAGGAGGCGAAACAAATCTATAAGCAGCGATCGCAGATTGCGGAGTTCCCACACGCCTGGATCAAGCAGCGCTGCGGGCTTCGGCAATTCCGATGCCGTGGAAGGTGGAAGGCCTCGATGGAAGCGACATGGGCCTGCCTCAGTTACAACATCACGCGTTGGTTTAGCATACGGCGTAAGCTCCTTGCGCCAGCAGTTGCCTAGGAACGTCATGGTGCCGTCCGCAACGGCTCAACAAGACGCTTCATGCGCCTCTATCGCCCAATAAAACGCGCTAAAACATCGGTACGCTTGCTTAAAGTCTCTCGGGCGCTATTCAGACAGGCCCAGGCCCGGCAGCCGTTTTATCGCAGGCTTTCCGATTCTTTCACAGCTTCCTGACGGGACCGGTACTTTGAGGAAACAGGTTTCTAAAAGTACCAGTCCCGTCTAACACATAAATTCTTTACCGACGTGCACTCGTGAGCCGGAACAACGGCTACGGGCTTGCGGCGGTGAGTTATATGAGGCGGGTTGTCGAGGACAAGACCAACGAGCTGATCGAGGTTGCTGCTCAATTTGAGGAAGCCAACGGTGTTGATGCAGACATAGTGGCTAAGACAAGAGCGGCAGCGGATCCGACGACCGGATATACGGCCTACGAGGAGAAGCTAAGAATTGCGGCCGCGATGTTTCCCGGCCTGAAGGTCGGAAGCATCAACCCTCTGGGGTGCTTTTTGGACTGGCCAGTAAGGGAGGAGATGCGGGACGGACGAACAGTGTATCGGAGATAGAATTTTGCACACTACATGTTGTAGCCGAAAGATGGACCTTGGGCTGCATATTGCGGTTCATGCACGCAAAAAATCATTTCTCCGACACACTGCGAAATAACCCCCAAATGGAGATGCGAGGAAAAGAGGGATAGCCTGATCTGGTGGTTTATTTGCTTTGGGTATAGGAAAATCTCGCAGATCAGGCCGTCCCCATTCCCCCCGGTCGTGCTCTTCCTCAAGTACTACACAGGCAAGGCAGTGGGTTTCGAACATCTGGCTGATTCTTTCCAGGGTGGGTTCGATTTTGCAAAGTTGTAACTTAAGATCCTTGATCGGGTACACATGCTCGTGAGTCAATCGGTCGGACTTCTCACGAGTTCTCAGACGCAGTGTTTCTTCGAGAGCCTTCGCAGTCTTCAGATCGATTGGCCAATCCGCTTTCTGATCAAAGAGTGCCTTCGCCCTTACGCTCCAAAACTGACAGCCGGTGTATTTTCCGGTGGCCTCCGTCGCTTTCCAGATCAGCTCCTGTGCAAGATCTCTCTTCTTAGGAAGATTGAACGTCCCAAAATGGAGGAGCGGATCGAACTTCTCCTTAAGTCGCCCAAATTCCCCAGTACCAAGCTGGTTGGCCGTAATGTTGCCAAATGCCAAATGGGATTGGCGAAAGCGGTAAACTTCTTCCACTATAGCGAGGCGCAGCGCATCCACCGTAGCGGGATCCGCTGTATGGTCGAACACGCTGTGTAAGGGACGCTCAACGCCTTTCACCTGCCTCCGCCTCGCCCCATGAGTCTACGCATCAAGCCTTTCCTCCACGATAAACTGCATCCGCCTATCCGTTTCTGCGGATCGCACACCTGGCTAACCTGGCCTGAGGCTGCTTCGAACCCATTCTCGCCAAACGGTAAAGGGTGAACGCGCCGTCAGCTAAGCTCTTGTACTTAATACCATACCGGATGCTGGTATAAACTATGGTGTGGGAGAGTTCAGGATGGAAACGACGAGAAAAATCACGGTTGAGGTACGGGCGGACCTTCTCCGAAAGGCACAGGAGGCCAGCGGTTCCGGAATCACAGAGACCGTCCGCGCCGGTCTTGAACTTATGGCTGCTTCCCGCGCCTATGCGCATTTGCTGCGGCTCAAGGGAAAGGTTCACTTTTCACGTTCGCTGGCGGATCTCAAGGCCGATCGATGATCGCATCCGACACCAGCACATGGATCGCGTTCCTTGAAGGGAACAGCGGTGATGATGTCGAGATGCTCACCAAGGCACTCGGGGACCGCCAGGTCGTGATGGCACCTGCAGTCCTGACCGAATTGCTCAGTGACCCGGAACTCCCCTCGTCTGCCGCGCATACTCTGTCGGACTTGCCGCTGATTGACATCAGCCCGGGCTATTGGCAGCGCGCGGGCGCCCTGAGAGCTCAAGTGCTGGCAAAGAAGCGCAAGGCACGTCTTGGTGACGCGCTCATCGCCCAGAGCTGTATCGACGGCGGAGTACCGCTTATCACCAGAGACCGTGACTTCCGGGCCTTCGCTGAGACTGCTGGGCTTAACCTGATCCTCTAATAAGCGGAGGTTTCGAAAATCGCAGGTTTATGCGTCAGAGGTTTATGCAACTACCTCACTGCTTCCACTAGTCTTTTTCATTCTTTGCCGCCATTCCCATAATGGTTGCCATGGTCAACAGCGCCGGGGCAAATTGCCGCATGATCTCTTCCAACTTAGCGCTGCGGGTCCGCAGTGCCTGGGCCTCGCCTTCGTGGCAGGACAAAACACTCCGCAATTCCCGGTTCTCGCGGAGAATATCGCGGGGAGTTGCGGGACGGGGAGTTGCGGGACGGACGAAATAATCACCAAAGGAAATGTCGCGCACCTGCAAGGGCCGTACAGGTGGTGGTCATTTCGTCCTTTCAAGGCCGAGACGCTTGGGGAACAGTGGGGAACGGATACCTAACCCTACCGGAATTGCCGGGAAAAATAACCGAAGCTAGCCTAACTTGCATCTATATAGGTAGCAAATCAAATACCGCCAAGGGTAGAGCCTCACGGACGTTCGTTGCGAGGGTAGCGCAGTTCGACGATCGCGCCGTGACGGCATCCCTTGAATCATGGGGAATCGCTATGCGAAGAAGTCGCTCGAATCTCCAGCAACGGGTCACCGCGATGGAAACACGCCCTAAGATCGCCCCACCCCCCGTAGATGCTCGCCGGCAGCCGGCAAATATCGCTCTCCTAAACAGCTTATGGGGGCGGGAAAAATAAAAATTTGGCCCCCTTCGTGAAACAAAGGACTTAGCCGCCATCTCGAGAGAAACCAGGACGGGAAAATCGCATTCCTGAAACCAAATCGCAACCCAGGGCCGTTGCCCCTGGCACGCCCCTAGGGGCGGATCAATCGATCTTTCTCATCTCAAAAAATGGGAGAGACTGGATTGACACTCATGAAGCGCGTTGGTATTGCCAACGCATTTCATAAGGCCAATCCAGTCTGTCTTCTCGAGCATTGGCGGCGCCCGGCCGGGTGACACGGACGCTGAATCACGAGCGGGACGTGAGCCAAGCTGTAGTGCTTAAGGCGGAGCGATCGTCCCGTTTGTCGCCGGACCGACGGAGCAGAAGCGTCCCCGATCTGCACCCGATCCGCAAACGACCGGCGAGCCGGCGCAGGAAAAGGGGGCTTATGGCGCTTATAGCGCTTTTAGCGCTGATATTTTGGCCACCGTCCCCCATGCCGGCCTCCGAAACCAGCTGTCTCGAGGGACGGTCTTGCCCTATGCAGCCAGAAAAACCGCATGTTGCGGTTCGTGCGCGCAAATAACGATTTCTCCGACACACTCCTGGACTAACCACCCATCGCCGCGTGGCCAAAGGAACAAGACACCCAATAAGGTAACGGCTTACTGATTACAACTGCTCACCCTGCAGGATCGCTCGGCCTTTCGCTCTGGAGCCTGCGGGCAATCGGAAAACACCCGCTAGTGCCCGTTGGGAAACGGCCGTTTCATGCCTGGCTTCCAGTCGGGTATGGCGTAGCCATCTCGATTCGGCATTTTCACTTGCGCCAGCGTCGTTTGCGCGAGGACTTCATCCTCCTGAATCACACCGTTCTTGTAGAGCAGAAACGCGGTGAGCGAGTACACCTCGTCCGGCTTGAGCGAGCCTTCCTGCCTGAAGGGCATTCCACGATTGATGTAGTCCCAGATGACCGTCGCGTAAGGCGCATGCAATGCCATGACACTTCCCGGTCCGATGCATGGCTGAAGGCATGGCGTTCCACTCTTCACCGGCGTTTCCGGCTTGATCAACATCGGAGCGAGCCCGCCCGAACCGTTCGCTCCGTGGCACATGGCGCATTTCTGGGCGTAAATCGCTGCGCCCTCTTTTGCTGTTCCCTTCCCCGGTGGAAGATTCTTCCCGTCCGGGCTGATGGTGATATCCTCGGCGCGAATCTCCTCCGCCGTCGGCGTCCTTCCCACACCATAGGTTGGCGATTGGGCCCACGTAGCGCCGCACGCGCACAAAATCAGCGCCGGAAGCAGCAAGGCTTTAAATCGCATTGTGCACGCTCCCATCACCCGCTACCCGCCACGGTTGAATCGTGTTGTCCGAGCCTTGCACGCCATGAGTCTTGTAATGGTCCACCGGCACCTTGAAAAACGCGGCCAATTCCGCGCGCGAAGGTTGCACCTGGCCAAGCTCATCGATACAGCGCGACTGCAGCACGCATTCTTTCCCATCCCACTTCCAGTCCATGCCAAATCGCGTGTGCGCTTTGGGATGAATGGGCCCGCGGATCTCCGCGTTTTTCCACGTCTGCCCGCCGTCCGCGGAAACTTCTACGCGCCGCACCGCGCCTCCACCCGACCACGCCAACCCGGTCAGTTGGTAGATTCCAGGGCCGGCGAGCTTCTGTCCTCCGGAGGGAAACGTGATCACCGACTTCGGCCCCCACTGGAACGTCAACGCGGCCACTTCTTCATCCTTAGATATATGTCCATAATCGTTGTAGGTCATGTAGTAGCGGTCGACGACCTTGATCCGGCGCAGCCATTTGGTGTTGTAAATCCCTTCGAATCCCGGAGCCACCAGGCGCAATGGAAAACCTTGCTGGGGGCGGATCGGCTCCCCGTTTTGCCCGTAGGCGACGATGCAATCGTCCATCGCCTTCGCCAGCCGGATACTGCCGGCGCCCTTTACCTCTTCCGCGCCTTCCGACACGACCCACGAGGCGTTCTTCTGTACGCCGCACTCTTTAAGCAAATCCGAAAGCAGCACACCGGTCCATTCGCTGCTGCTGGTAAGCCCGTGCGTCTCCTGCACCGTTTTGTCTTCCGGCCTGGAATGGTTGCCCAGGCACTCGATGAAATGAACGCGCGAAACTGAGGGAAAGCGCTTCAGATCATCCAGGCTGAACTCCAACGGCCGGTCGACCAGGCCGTGAATCATCAGCCGATGCTGTTGGGGATCGATATCGGGCACGATCGACCCGCGATGCGTCCCGATGAAGTGGAGCGATGACGGTGTGATGGTGCCCACGAAATCCTGCAGCGGCGCTAAGACGTGAAACGTCATCCCAAATTCGTCCGGTGAAGGCCGGCCGGCCACCGGCACACGCAGCGAGGTCACGTAGTGCGACCGGTCGCCATACGCGACCTCGTCCTTCAGCGACCTTGTTTCGGCGGCGGGTGTTTGACCGGTTGCGGTGCGCACGGCGCCCAACGCGGCTGCCGCGGCGCCCGTGGTTAAAAATTTCCTTCGGCTGGCCTTGGTCAGGTTTTTCTTCGAATCCATGGGGTCTCTCCCTCCTAAGCGGCTTCGCAATTACTGTAGTCCCATAAGGTGTCTGTGTCATAGCAGAACCACTGGGAACCGGGCGGGTGCCCCTCGCCAGCCTGCCCCGGCTTGCCGTGGGAGCCTACCTGGGGCACCTGCCTCCCAGCTCCTCTCCACCCTTTTCTCCCCGTGCTGGTGTAGGCGTAGCACAAGCAATGACCTGCCGTAGAATAGGCCCATGAGCGTTTGGCCACCGACCGATCACTACTTTGCTGCCGAGTACGTCAGTGATGGAAAACCTGTATTCCATTGCTTCGTGCAGCATTTCACCAGCCGTTGGCGGGCGGTGGTCATAGACGCGAGGCAGGGCGATGACACCCCACAAGGACCACACGAACTATTCAGCGAGTACGTTGCAGACCCGGACGCCGGCAAAGCCGCTGTCGAGCAGATAATACCGAAGCTGGTTGAACTTCACCGTTTGCCCCATCAGCCCCTCACCCACTGGATAGAGGTCCGGCCGGGGCAAAAGAAACCCTGGCTAGACCCGTAGCCCATCGCTAAAGCAGTTGTCACTGGAAGCTGGAGCCGCCTGCCCTCTGCCTTTCAGCACGTTGCGCTCAGGCCGCAACACCGGACTGATAGTCCTCTCCCCGCTCCGCGCGGCGGTGGGACGTCGCGTAGACATGGGTTAACTCGGCGCCGAAATAAAAGATTTGGGCGGAGTAGTAGACCCAAACCACTACCACCACCAGCGATCCCGCCGCCCCGTAGGATGATCCCGGGCTCGCCCGCCCAAGATAGAGGGCAAGCAACAGCTTGCCCAGGACAAAAAGCAGCGCGGTAAAGACAGCGCCCGCACGTACGTCTCCCCACTCTACCTTCGTCTCCGGAACATACTTCAGAATCAACGCGAACAAAACCGTTACCCCGGCAAACGACACCAGGAAATTCAGTGCTTCCCAGAAAATGGCAGGAAGCGGCAACACCCCGCTGAAGTATTTCGTCGTCGCCGCCAGGACCGTGCTCCCGATGAGAGAAACAAGCAGGACGAAACCTACGCTGACCACCATGCCGAATGCGAACAGGCGTTCCCTTGCCATGACGGTCAGGCTCGATGCCGCCTTGGGCTTCGTCTTCCATATTTTGTTCAAAGCAGAGCGCAGTTCTCCGAACACACCGGAAGCGCCGAAAATCAAGGTGATGAATCCAAGCAGAGAGGAGAAAAGCCCCTGCCCATGGCGCTGACTATTCGCCAGCATCATGGCTATCGCATCTCTGCCGCTGGAGCCAATGAGCGACTGCACCTGAGCCATGAGCAAAGACTGCGCGCTCGACCGGCTGAGGACCAGGGAAACGATCGCAATCACGAAGATCACCAGCGGAGACATCGATAGAACGGTGTAGAACGCGAGGGCCGCACCCATGCGCTGAGCATCGTCGTCATCCCACTTGGTAAAGCTCTCGCTGAAAAGGTGGCCTATTGTTTTCAGATTCACCTTATGCCCCCCCGAGCACAGGCTCTTAAGCCGCGAAACGGCTTCGCACTTCCCCACAGTATTCGCTCTACGCAACGGGCGAACACCGCGCCTCTGTCTGCCCATATTCTCAGAGAATTGAACTTTCGATAAACGAATTCAACGACTGGCGTTCCGTCAGCTCTCTTTTTCGAGAAGGATGGCCCAATCGTTGGCGTCGGGCGGGGCCGGCGAGTTCCAGACAGGACCTTCGACGGGTGGAAGGTCGATCCGTTCCCCGGTCACTGCGCTGAACCAGAACGCGCGGTAGCGTCCGGGCTCGAGTTGCACGGCGACCTGACCACCCTTCGGCAGATAGATGGCGTAGGTCTTGCCGGGATCCGCGAGGCAGTAGTTGCCGTTATTCACCAGCTCGTCGTGAGGATTGGTCTTCCACCACTCGAAGCCGGTGAAGAAATCGACCATGTGACCGTAGCCGAGGAACATGGTCATGGTGTCGTCGCCACGGCCGTTGAACCAACCCCCGCCCATGTCGGCGCCGACGTTGACACCGCGGCGAACCGTCTCTCCAGCCGTCTGGTAGGCGCCGGCCATGACGATATCCCATGCAGTACGGCGAAGCACATCCGCTGAGTCGGAGCCGGGGAGAGCCCAGTGCGGGTAGTGGTCCTCGTAGCCGTACTCCTCATTGGTTTGCGGAATGATGCGGCCGGTTTTCTCCTGCAGTTTCCGCGACGCGAGCATCAGGTTGTGCTGATCGCGCCCCCACTCCTGATAAGAAGTGAAGCCAAACCATGAGGACGCGCGGTCCTGGTGGTCGTTGCTCTTTGCCGGATGGCTGGTCTCGAGGTGCTTCCAGGGATCGCGCTCCTGAATATAGACGCCCGTGTCGTGGGTCCATTTCTCGTCGCGGTAGACGTCGAGGTCGTCGCCGAGATCCCAGGTAATGTTGGAGAACGCACCGAAGCGGTCGATGGCGTAGCGGATGAAGCGGCGCTCGTCTTCGCCTCCCGCTTCGGGATGGACCTTGCTGTCTCCCATGTCAAGGACGAGGGAGATGATCATGTCCTGCTCGCGGGCGAACTTGAGCATGCGGTCAAAGCGTTGCCAATAGGCAAGGTTGTAGCGTGTGTAGTCGAAGCCGGGGTGGAGGGGATCTTCTGCGTTCTGCGCGATCCACGCGGCGGTTAAAACGGTGAAGTTGGGCCCGGTCATAACGGGCTCGCCGAAGAACGTCGAGGCTTCGCGTCCGGCGATGGTTACGCGCATGCGGTTCACCTTGAGGCGATGCAGGCGGTCGATGGTGAAGTGAATCACGTGGTCATCGCGCCAGTTGACAAGCCAGTACGCGGTGGTGCCATTGAAGAAATAGTGTTCGCCGGTTCCCTGCCAGATAAAATGCCACGGATATTGCGGATCATCGGCGAGGAGGCCACGGCGATGCGCTTCGACGGCCTGGAACTGCCCGGTGGTGGATTGGGTGTAGCTTCCCTGCTTGTAGGTGACCGAGTACTTGTAGCTGCCGGCAGCAGGCGGCATGAAACGGATGCGGAAAACGCTGCCATCGGCGGCATCGCAAAAGCCTTCGACGTTCCAACGATGGGCGCCGTCGGTCGTTTCGAGCGTGCCGGTGAGCGAGGCGTCGGTGAAGCAATTGTGGGCCGCCGGCGAGCTGACGTTCGCGGCGACCTCGACGAAGTCGTAGCGATCAATCTGGGCCGCGGGCTGGGTAAAGGTGACACCGGCCGGGTCTGCCCAGAGCGAGGCTGTCGCGAGACAGGCAAGCATCATCAGGACCGTGGGAAAGGCTCGTGGCATGGTAGTTCCTCGCAATGTGCTAAGACTGCCGCAAATTCTACGATTCGGTTGGCCGCGAGTCTCTGAGAATCGAACAGATTTTTGTTGCAGGCCCACGGTGTTAGAATTTGCGATCTTGTTCCGTTAAAAATGTTGGATTGCCAGCCGGGATAGGCAAAGGGGGATTTCGTGGCAGGAGCAGAAAAGGTGGACCAGGGAGCAGGTTCTAAAAGCCTCACGCGGCTGCTCCCGTTGTATGCGGTCGTCTTTGCCGGATTCGTGGGCTATAGCCTGATGATCACGGTCTTCACGCCGATGATCATGAGCAATCACGATTTGCTGCTTCGGGCAGATGAGCCGATGAGCAGGCGCGTGATTCTGCTTGGAATCCTGCTCTGCCTTTATCCCCTGGGTCAATTTGTGGGTTCGCCGGTGCTTGGAGCGCTCTCTGATCGTTTTGGGCGCAAGCCGGTTTTGATGATCTCGCTTTGTGTGACCACAGGTTGCTATGCTCTCATCGGCAGCGCACTCTCTCTTAGGAGTATTGCTCTCCTTGCTGTGGCTTCGCTGCTGGCCGGCCTGGCGGAAGCCAACGTTGTGGCAGCGCAGAGCGCCATCGCCGATGTCATCACCCCGGAAAATCGCAATCGGTTCTTCGGCTACATTTACCTGAGCGCCAGCTCGGCGTATATCGTGGGACCGCTGGTAGGCGGAAAGCTGGCGGATCCTGACCTGGTTTCGTGGTTCAACGACGCAACCCCGTTTTGGGCGGCGATGATTCTGCTTGCCATCACGACGGCAGCTACGGCGGTCTTCTTTCGCGAAACAAATCCGCCCACGCATCGCCACGCAGTCAGCTTTTCGCAGGCCTTCACCAATCTCCGCGGGGTTGTTTCCAATCGCCGTCTGCGCCGGTTCTATTGGCTCAACTTCGCTTTCTACCTGGCGATCTTTGGATTTTTTCGTTGCTATCCCATGTACCTGGTGGACCGCTTCCATCTCGACGTATCACAGGTTTCAGAGTTTGTGGCATGGGTGGGCGTTCCCATTGCGATCGCCAACGCCTGGTTCACCGGCTTCCTTGCTGCGCGCTTCACGACCAGAACCCTGACCGTGTGGTCGGCATTTCTCACCGGCGCCTTCATGATCGTCGTCGTCGCCATTCATCCCCTGCGTTCGCTATGGGTCACCCTGTTTCTGACATCCGCAGCATTGGCAATCTGTTTGCCGGCCTGCGCGACTCTGCTTTCCAAGGCAACCAGTGAGGCGGAACAGGGACGCGTGATGGGGAACAATCAAGCATTACAAGTGGGCGCGGAAGCTCTGTCTGGCCTGGTGGGCGGCCTCACAGCCGCTTTATTCGTAGAGCTGCCCTTAATACTTTTAGGGCTGGTCGCAATGGCGGCAGCGCTGTTGTTGAAGTTCCATGAGCCCGGTGAACCTCAATGAGAATCTGGTTGGCTTAGTCCATCGCTGTTTTTTCGATTGGCCGATTCGAAAATCCCGCGCTGAAAACGAATCAGCTATCGGAGTGTGGTGCGAACAGTCCCCATGGGACAGCTGAAAATGTCCCAGGACGGTCTAGTCCTGGGGAGCCCAGATCGCACGCAGGTGCCCAAAGTGATCACGAACCCAACCCGATTCGCTCCGATCTTCTGTTCATTCAACTCCCAAATGTATTCGTAAGAAAAATACGACCATAGCGCCTGAAAGCCATCGAAATAAGTAGCCGGCTATTGTTGAGACGGTTTTCAAAGGAGGTTGTCATGTCGCATGAGCAAACGGTTTTCGAGACGGAAGCGGCGAAACAAAGAGCCCATCAGCCAGGACAATCTGTTTTCAAGGCAACCTTGTCAGAGGACGTCGAATGGAAGGCCTTTCCGGCGTTCCCACCGTCGGCGCGTCTCGCCGTCGTGGTAGGTCAACCATCGGAGAAAGGCCCCTACACAATCCGTGTGAAGGTGCCTCACGGCGTGAAGTTGATGCCGCACAAACACCCCGAGGATCGCGTATACACAGTTATTTCGGGCGTCTTCTATATTGGCCTGGGTGAGCAGTTCGACGCCAATAAACTTCAGGCGTATCCGCCCGGCGCGGTGATCATTCTACCGGGCGATTCCTTCCACTTTCACTGGGCGAAGTCCGGCGAGTATGTCACACAGGTCACCGCGATTGGGCCCCTGGGCATGGAATACGAGAACCCTAAAGATGATCCGCGGAGGGAGCGCGCAACGCTCTAGCCCTCGTGGTGCCGTGGTCCTGCTTCTCGCTGATCCTTTTTACCTCGCGTGCATACGATGCGAGCTTGCGTTGCTCCCAGCAAGATTCACTCGAAATGCGACTGGACGGCAAGAACCGGGCAGTGTGCGTTGCGAATCACCTCCGACAACGTAGCCCATGGAGCGTGGTCCGCGAGTAAAGCGTGTTCCCGTACACTCATGACGATCAGGCCGGCATTGCAGCGACTTGCTGTTTGAACAATCTCTTCTGCACGATCACCGGCCGCAACCTCAATGTGGATGAGCTTCGCTAGCTCGATATCAGCCGGCACAAGCTCGCGCATCAACCTGGTTGCGCCCAACTTCTCGCTGGCGATTTCCGCTTCGGCTGTATCCTTTGCCAGCACATGCAGCAGCGTGAGAGTGACGCCGAACGCTTGAGCAATGGACATGGCATACTGGGTTGCCCGCAGGGAGCCCATAGGGAGACTCGTAGCAGATACGATCGCTTCCAACGTCCCATGGCGAACCAGGCATTTAGGTCCTACGACGAGAACCGGGCAATGCAAGCCGCGAATTGCGGCTTCGGCGACCGAGCCAAGGACGAGCTTTCCCACGCCGCGCCGGCCGCTAGAGCCTACGACAACCAAATCGACACTTTGCTGTTCGGCGACACCCTTGATTGCCAAGGTGGCAGGTTCCGGCACTACGACCTGGTCATATTTTGTCAGTCGCAACTGGGCGACCTTGGCGCAGTATTCATGAAGCCGTTTTTGCGCATCTTCCATGTCCTGCCGCTGGATCAGGGGGGTTACGCCGGACACAAAGACCTGTGGCGCCACCGCATGCAATACATGGAGTTTGCAGCTGAATTGCTTTGCGAGCCGGGCAGCGACTTTAACCGCCAGAGTCGCCTCGTCGGAAAAATCTGTGGCAGCAAGGATCTCCTTCACCACCAGCGGGCTGGTGCCTAGATGGATTTCCGTCTTCTGATTCGCGTCCGGTTCGAATGCGATGGTATTCATGAGAACCCCCTGTTTCGCGGAAAGCGTGTGAGCAGGATCATAAGCGGAAGGGGGTGGGCTTGCTGTGATGTTCGTCACGTCGGAGAGTTACTTCTCTTGTCAATCATCTGATTGACAAACCAATCAACTGATTGATTAAATAATCGCAGATGACGGAATCTACCAACCCGGAATGGTGCCGCGCGCTTCTGGATCCCCAGGATGAGCATGGCCGGCGGCGCACTGCCCTATTGCAGGCAGCCTTCGATGTCGTCGCAGAGGTGGGGTTTGAAGGCCTGCGCACCCGTGCGGTCGCCCATCGCGCCCACGTGAACATCGCCACCCTACACTACTACTTCCCTTCCAAGCAGCACCTGATCGAAGGGTTGGCGCAGTTGATTGGCGCAAAGTTTGTCACCCTGCATGGTCGCCCGCCGCGCCCTTCCGGGTTTTCCGCCCTGGACCGCCTTCGGCAGGAGTTTTCCGATGGCCGGTTCTACTTCAAACATCATCCGGAAATGTTGCTGGTGCTGCAGGAGTTTGCCCTGCGCGGCAAGCGCGATCCGGAGGTGCAAAAAACCGTGGACCAGATGAATGCACACTGGCGCGATGGAATCGACCGGATGGTCCACGCGGGCGTGGCCGACGGCACCTTCCGCGATGACATCCCTCCCGGCGAGATGCTCTCCATGTTGATGTCGATCTTTGCCGGTACGGCCGCATCGGGCGCCGGCCAGATCGACGCCATTGAACGAATCACGGAGACATGGATCCTCTCCGGCAAAGCGAAGAAAAAACTGCAAAGGCCCATAGGAGCAAAATCATGAACAATCTCGCCTTTCACGTAGCAATCATTGGCGGCGGCATGGGCGGACTCTGCCTGGCGAACGGACTGAAGAAGGCAGGAATCAGCGTAACTGTCTATGAGCGCGACCAATCCCCAGAGGCACGCCCGCAAGGATTCCGCATTCACATTGATCCCCAGGGCAGCACCGCGCTCCACGCATGTTTACCCCAGCGTCTGTGGGATCTTTTCGGGTCCACGGGTGGGGACTTTTCGCGGGGCTTCAGCATAGTCACGGAACAACTGCACGAACTTCTCAACCTCGCCCGGCCGCAAGAGAAGGCCGGAGGCATAGAAGGCACGATTGCCCGGCATCGGTCGATCAGCCGCATCACGCTGCGCCGCATCCTGCTGGCAGGCCTGGAAGATGAGGTGCAATTCAGCAAGCGTTTTCTGCGCTATGAAGAAACTCCCGATGGCGCCATCCGCGCGCATTTTGAAGACGGCAGTAGCGCCCAGGCGGATCTGCTTGTGGCCGCCGACGGGGTTCACTCCGGCGTTCGCAAACAGTACTTGCCCCATGCCGAGCCCATCGACACAGGGGTGGTGGGGATAGGCGGTACCATCTCTCTTACCCACGGTGTCATGGCGTTGGCTCCCCATCTGCTGCTCGATGGTCCCGTCATGGTTGTGCCGCCCACTGCCTGCAGCATGTTCATGGCAATGTGGAAGCGTTCCAGCGAGGCCGGGGAAACGTTGCGTCGTCTCGGCATCGAAGGACCGCTGCCCGGCGATGAGGACTACTTGATCCTGGCGCTCGGGGGACGACCGGAGTTCTTCGGTCTGGATAACCCGGCTGCATCGGTGAGCGGTAGCAGGTTGAAAAATGCGCTGCGCCGCACCGTAGCGGCTTGGCATCCCAGTCTTCGCAAGCTGGTGGAAATGCTCGACGAGCAACAACTGTTTCTCAACCGGCTGCGCACCGCGCCGCCTCCTGTCCCCTGGAAGTCTACGCAAGTCACTTTGTTGGGTGATGCCATTCACGGCATGACACCCTATCGCGGCGTGGGCGGTAACATCGCATTGAAAGACGCTGCGTTGCTTAGTTCACAATTGCTGCAAGCGCATCGCGGTGAAAAGCCCCTGCTCCTGGCAATTGCGGAGTATGAAGCTTCCATGCGGGAGTATGCGTTTGCCGCGGTCGCGGACTCGCTCAAAGCGATGAAGCAGTTTACTGGCGAAAAAAAGTATCCCGCCTTCTCGATCATCAAGGCCGGTATGCGCATGGCAAATGCCATGCCTAAGTTAAAGAGCAAATTGATTCCTGCGTAGCCGGGAGCGGTTCCCTGAGCTCCGGCGTGTCACTTCCACTCGCGAGGTCATACCCGGCTCATTTGCGGGGATCCAGGGTAACAATGTGAACATCCACCGTGGGACAAGCGCGTAGCAAGCCCTGGATCGACGCGAGGTACTGAAACCAACGCCAGCCCGAACGCACAGACCGCCCAAGGATTACCTGGGTGATGTGCTGCTCGCGGATAAATTCGCGAATACCTTTGATCAGATTGCTCCCCGATGCTCGCACCACGTGGGCACTCAGGCTCTCTGCAAAGCGCAGGCTCTCTTCCAGGCTCTTCCACTGGTCTGAATCCAGTTCCTTACCGAGATCGATGTAAAGAACGTATAGGTCGCCGCCCAACCCCTGAGCCATCCGGGAGCCGCGAGCGATCAGATATTGAGCTCCTGGTGTCGTATTGATGCATACGCCGATTCTCTCGACCACACCTTGGGCGGCTTGTGCGCCTTCCCCCTTCAAATAGGTGTCGAGGCTGCGGTCAACGACCTGGGTCACCTGGCGCAGCGCAAGCTCGCGGAGTGCAAACAGGTTGGCCGGCCGAAAGAAGTGAGCAAGCGCCCGTTCTGCACGCTCCACCGGATAAATATCGCCGCGCGACATGCGCTCCTGCAGCGCCTGCGGCGTAAGGTCCGCCAGGTGGATCTCGTCGACACGCTGCATCACCCAATCCGGTACCGTCTCGCGGATCTGCACCCCGGTAATCTGCAACACTGTCGGTCCGAGGCTCTCAATGTGCTGCACATTCATCGTGGAAATAATGTCGATCCTGGCCTGGAGCAGTTCCATCACATCTTCAAACCGCTTGTGGTGCTTGCTGCCCGCAATGTTGGTATGCGCCAGTTCATCCACCAGAACGACGCTCGGCTTGCGCGCGAGAATGGCGTCTACGTCCATCTCTTCAAATAAAGTTCCCTTGAATTCAAGCCGCCGAAGCGGAAGTCGATCGAGCTTGGCGGCTAACTCCGCGACCCCTTTGCGGCCGTGCGTCTCAACCACGCCAATGACCACATCTTCTCCTCGGCTTGCGCGGCGGATAGCCTCACTTAACATGCTGTAAGTCTTGCCCACGCCGGGAGC
The DNA here is from genome assembly GCA_963743365.1 of uncultured Acidobacteriaceae bacterium. GTDB lineage: Bacteria > Acidobacteriota > Terriglobia > Terriglobales > Acidobacteriaceae > PALSA-350. Next base: position 484,464 of record CAVUQE010000020.1, on the reverse strand, counting down.
ATAGCCGAGAAACAGCTTGAAGATGCCTGTCGCCTTCTCGGGAGATACCTCACTTAACCACTCGTCGGACGTCTTAGTCACCAAGCCATCGTTGTTCACGGCGCCACCGCACGCACCATCGTACAATACAGTGGTGAGAAGCCAGGCTCGGATACAGGCTGTTCGTTTTAGCCTTGTGGTCGCAGCCATCGCCGTCGTTACCGCGATCGATTTTCGGCTGCACGTCGATGTAACCACAGTTGCAATGACCTTTCTGATAGCGGTGCTGCTGGCCTCAGCCTATTGGGGCCTGCGTTACGCGCTGGTGCTGGCGCTGGGTGCGGCGGCGGCCTTCAACTTCTATTTCCTTCCCCCCATCGGGACCTTCAGGATCCTAAACCCGCAAGACTGGGTCGCATTTTTTGCCTTTCTTACCACCGCCCTGGTGGCCAGCAACCTGGCGGAGCGCGCGCGGCGCGATGCTGAATCCGCAAAACATCGGCGGCGCGAGGCGGAGCAACTTTACGATTTGAGCCAGCGATTCCTGACATCAGAGAGCGAGGTCGAGCTACTGAACGCGCTTCCACTCTACGTGCAGCAAACCTTTTCTGTTCGCGATGTCTGTATGGTGGTGGCCGGCAATGCTTCGCTTTATCGTTCTTCCCCCGGCGCTACGGCGGATGAAAGCCTGTTGCGCCTGACCCTTCTGCGCGGGGAGCCCGCGGTGCAGGATGGAACCGCATACATCCCGCTGCGCCTGAGCGTGCGAACAGTCGGAGCGATTGCTGTCTCAGGATACGATCTGTCGCGCGAGACATTGAACGCGATCGGCAGCCTGGCCGGTCTGGCCCTGGAACGCGCCCGCGCGCTCGAGGCCCTCAGCAAAAACCAGGTGATGCAAGAGAACCAGCGGCTGCAGTCGGCCTTGCTCGATTCGGTCGCTCATGAGCTTCACGCTCCCCTCACCACGATCAAGCACAACGTCACCACCTTGTTGCAGGGCGCCGTCCTCGACGACCAGGGCGAGCGTGCTTTGCTGACGGGGATCGACGAGCAGACCGATCGGCTCAACCGAATGGTGGACGAAGCGGCGGAGATGAGCCAACTCGACTCCGGCAACTTCAAACTGGATCTGCGCCCGCACTCCATTCAGGAAGCTCTTCAGCTCGCATTACAGGACGCCAAAGCGGCGATAGAAAACCATCCCATGGAGATCGCCCTGCCTCCTGACTTGCCGTTGGTACGCATCGATCTCGCCCGCATGCGCGAGGTGTTGATGCATTTACTTGACAACGCAGGAGAGTACTCCGCCGCGGGAACCCCGATCAAAATATCGGCCGAAGTGAAGGCCGAATTTCTTGTGATCAGCGTCGCCGATCGCGGGGCCGGCATCGACTCTTTCGAGCAAGCGCTGATCTTCGACAAGTTCTATCGCGGCGGACGTCAGCGCTATACATCCCCCGGAGCCGGCATGGGCTTGCCCATCGCCAAGGCCATCATCGCGGCCCACGGAGGCTCGATCGCCGTGGTCAGCCAACTAGGCAGCGGCTCCGTTTTCTCCGTGAGCCTTCCCATTTACGTAGACCCCGGGGCATCCCGGCAAACGCATGCCGGCGCCGGCCAAGTTAATGTCTGACCTGCCCGGCCCAGGCCGTGCGCACCAGTCAGAAGATCACCTTGCCCGCCAGCTCAAGAATGCGCGCCCCGCTGAAGGTGCCCGGCACTTGCTGGACGCCCGTGATCCTTCCGAAACCGCTGGGATAGACGAGGCAGGAGACGGAGGCACAGGCGCCGGTCGTGCTGATGTTCAGGCCGCTCGAGGCGGAAGTCGCTCCGGACTGTGGATTCATGCCACTGGGGTGATTGAAGACGTTGAAGGCCTCTGCGCGGAATTGGAACTTTAGCCGCTCCCAGATGGAAAAGTCCTTGAAGACAGCCAGGTTCTCATACTGCAAACCAGGACCAAAAAGGCTGTTTCTATGGATATCGCCGTAACCGACAGCCCCGGTCGAGTAGTTGACCGCAGTCTTGTAGGCTGTCTCATCGATGCACGACACAGTCGAATGGCTGAGGCCGGCATAGGCGTTCCCCAAATTGCAGTTGGCTCTTTCGGCATGCACCCAGGACGGACGCTGGAGGCCTTGATCAACGCCCGCCGCGGTCGTGCTGCTGCTCATCGCAACCGTGAAGGGCATGCCGGATTGGATATTGACGATGCCGCTCACATGCCATCCGCCGAGCGTCTCGCGCTCGATCAGGTTCATGCCAGCCAGTGGCGGCATGGCATAGGTGAATTCAGCCACGACACGGTTGCGAACATCCCAGTTTGCGTTGCCATAGTCGGCGCCGATGTTGTACTGCTGCGACGTCGTACCACCGGCGTTGGAGTTGGTGCCGATGTCCATATCATGCGACCAGGTGTAGCTGACTTGGCCGGATAGCCCGTGGAGTTCCCGCTGCCGCAGAATGGCCGTAAGGGCGTTGTAGTGCGAGTACTCGTCTTCCTGGAAGACGCGGATGCTACCGAAGAGTTGGTTGGGCCGTTGCGAGTTGAGCGACTTGATGGTGGTGTTAACGGGATTGATCGGCTCGTTGTCATAGAAGCTGCGATCCAGATGCAGCGAGTGCGAGCCTAAATACTGCAGCTCGAATGCGGCGCCATTCCAAAGGGCTTGCCCGACGTCGGCGTTCCACTGGTAGGCGCGCTGTGTCTTCAGGTTGGGCTCTGGGGTGTAGGCAGCGACGTAGGTATGGGGCGTGCCGGCCACAGGAGGCTTGTTGCCCGCTCCCGGAGTCGTATTGGTAAAGGTGATGGGATTGGCGCCGGTGGTGCTGTAGCTGACCGCTGCGGCGAATGGGTAGTTGGAGGTGAGCAAGGTATACGTATTGAGCTGGTTGGCGTTGTAGTAGAAGCCGAGACCTCCGCGGATCACTGTCTTATCGGTTACACGATAATCGAGACCAAGCCGTGGTCCGGCGTTGTCCAGTTGCGCACTGCCAAACTTGTACCCGGGCGTGGGTGTGTAAGTTGCGCCTGAGGTCGCCGTGGTCGCCGGTATCAGGGCGGTTTGCGAGTCGTTCAATAACCGGCCATAGCCGTTAAGGCTGTACGGCGCCGTGGGAAGGTCATAGCGGAAACCATAGTTGAGGGTGAACTTGGGAGCTACCTGCCAGTTATCCAAGGCAAAGAATCCATCGCGCCACTCACCCACGGAGCCCTTGATGGTATCGATCGGGGTGGTGTCGCCGTTGGCATAGCCGAGCACGAAGTCTGCGGCGGAATAGCCGGTACTGACCAGTGGTGTCGGGCACGCGCCGGACAGGCCAGGTTTGCACGAGGTGGCGGAGAAATTGATGACGCCAAGCGGATTGTTTGTGGCTTCGCGGCCGAGGGTCAGACGGCGGAACTCTCCGCCAACGATAATGTTGTGCTTGCCCTTGGAGTAGCTCAACTGGTCGTATAGGTCGTAAGTACGATCATCCTGGAACCAGTTGCTGCCCGCGTTGCCGACTCCGGTGAAATTAGCGATGGTAATCACGGGAACGCCGGGGTTGTTGTAGAGTGTGTCACCGGTGAAACCGGGAATACCAAGGCTGGTTCCGGCATTTTTGAGGCCGGCGGTGTACCAGTAGTTCAGATTCTCTGCAATCAGTTTATTTACGCCGAAGTGCAGATCGTTGATCAGTCTGGGCGTGATGACGTGCGTGTAGCCAAAGGCGTAATTTCTGCTGTTGGTGGGTCCGTTGGAAGCATTGGCCGCAAAGTTCGAGCCGTTCACGAAGGTCAGATCCTGGTAGTAGTAGCGACCGAAAAGCTTGACCTTGTCGCCGATATTTTCATCGATGCGATCGATGGACTGCGTGATCATCAACTCGCTGGGATAGTCGTTGTTCAGGTTGTTGGCATTGCCCGGCAGATTGGGCGGCACCATGTAGGCTTCATATTTCTTGGCGATCGCTGCGCTCGGCGTTGCTAACTCGGCTGCTGGAATCTGGTTGTTGGGATAAGGCAAGCCGGTCAAAGGATCATAGAGCTGGGGAATGCCGGCGGCGCTGAAGTCTCCACTTTCCATCGCCGGCGTGAGGACGGAGACAATGCTGGATCCCTGGCCGATCTGGTTGAGTTTCTCGTAGGAGCCGAAGAAAAAGGTTTTGTCGCGACCGTTGTACAGCTTTGGGATGTATACCGGGCCTCCCACCTGGAAGCCGTACTGGTTGTAATGCAGAACCTGCTTCTTGCTGCCTGGAACGGCAGTAAACACATTTGCATTCAGGGCGGTGTTCTCGATGTAGTCGTAGACCGCACCGTGCAGATCGTTGGTGCCGTTCTTGCTGACCAGGTTGATGTGGATTCCGAGATACGAGCCGTACTGCGCTGTGTAGTTGCCGCTCTGCATCTGGGTTTCCGAGATCATGTCCGCAGACGGGTGATCGGGGGTGGTGGTGATGAGGTTGTTCACGATGGAGACGCCATCGAGCGAGAGGCTATTCTGAATCTCGCGCTGGCCGGCGCCGATGAAGTCTTCACCCGGAGGGTTTCCCTGGTAATTGGTCGCTGAGCCGATATAGACGTTTGAGGCCAGGGATGCGATCTCAAGCGCGTTGTGGCCGCTAATCGGAAGGTCTTCTACTGCGCGGGTGTTGAAGGTCTCGCCCAGGGTTGCGTCGTCGGTAGAGAGTGGCGGTGTATTCGCAGTGACGGTAACCACGTTTTGCACCGAGCCGACGGGCAGCGCGAAGTCGGTGCGGATGGCCTGGTCGACAGGAACCACGACGCCGGTCTTGGTGACCGTCTTAAACCCGGTCTGCTCGGCGGTAATGTCGTATGTCCCGGGCTGGATGAACGATATCGCGTAGTATCCCGCACCGTTGGTAACGGCTACCGATTGAACCTTGGTGTTTTCTTCGACGGCTGTTACTTTACTGCCGCTTATGACGCCACCGCTTGAATCACTTACGGTGCCGACGAGTGAGGTGTTGTTTGCGATCTGGGCGGGGAGAAACGATGGGCTCAACACCAGTACGATACAAACAAGAAACGCTTTCCTCATTGTGGGCTCCTAGAATTGGAACTCGGGCCGATGGGAACGTTCACTCATTAGTAAGCGAAATCAGGATCTGATTGTCTTTTGCCTAGGCCCGTCTGGCTATCCGGCCGACCTACTGAGGAACCAATCGCCGGTCTATCGAGTCTTGCAAATTATGGACGAACACCGATGTGTCCCAGGGTCGGCCCGCGAGCATGCACTGACGGATTGAGCGGGTTCTTTGGCCCGCGCACCCCGAGATAGTCCTGCCGGCTGGGGTTGGTCCCATCATTTTGCCACAGCTTGGTGCTGTCCGCGCGGAAAGTTGCAGAAAGGGCAGCTGCGCTCCAACTGTATTCCGTTCCGTGCCGGTTTCAATAACTGTGCGAGTAGGAGGCGGCGAGTACTCGTATCGAGCACCGGTGATCTTACAATCGTTGCATTATGGGCAACGAAGTTTTCACCTACATCGAACCTGACCTTCTCCCGGTGTACGAAGAACTCCGCCGCCGGGAGCCTATCTTCCATACTCCGGACTTCGGCGCCACGCGGGTCGACTTTGAAAACGCTATGGGGCCGGAGTATTGGGAAGTTGGCGCTTCCGGACGGCGCTATAGCCGGGAGCTCATCCTCCGTACCCTGGGGCAGAGTCCTCCCGTCGACGCGGCTGCGGCAGGCTGGCAATGCTCAGACTACGGCCTTCGCCGTCTTGGTCCCGATACCTATCTTTTCACTTACACCTTACGCCAGGGTGGGCGCATCACCCGCCGCGCCACGATCTGGCACGGCGCCGGCAATGGCTGGCACATCCTCTATCATCAGGGCACGATCGTTAGCGCTGAAGCAGAGGATATACCGCCTGCGGCCTCCTGACCGAGTCAGGAGGCTGCGACGAAGCTCATCGTACTTACCTCCACCATGACTCCGCCAGGAGCGTCATAGTAAAAACCGTAGGTGGGTGGCCCACCGCGCTGCAGTTGCGCAGGTTTCGGAGCCAGATAATTGCGAGCAGTCAGCGCCTCGTGCATCTGGTCCACCGCATACTGCGTGGGTTGCAGAAAGCCAACGTGAAACAGGCCGGGGTAACCCTGGTCCGGAGTCATGCGCTTGTCGTACATCAGGGTCAGCAGAAAACCCTCGGGATTTCGCAATACTGCGAATTTGTCGCCTCGTTCTTCCAGCACCTGAAAATTGAAAACTGAGCAGAAGAACTGCCTGAGGCCGGGGACATTGTAGGTGGTGAGGTTGGTGTGGTTAAGCGTTGCCATCGCGATCTCCTTATGATGAAAGTTCCGTCGCGTGGCTATCGGGCTTTTTGCCGGAACGCGCCAAGCGACGGGGAGCCATGCCGGAGCACTGCCCCTATCGCCGTGGGTCCCTTCTCCCCTTTCGTCGGGGAGTTGACTTGACTGCGGATGGAGTCCGCAGTGAGCCGTGCTTACCAATCCGGCTCCGCGTTTTTCGGCACTCTTAAGATGAATTTCCTTTTTCTAGGGTCGCAAAGTTTTTTTGATCATCCATGTGATGAGGGTGGGAAACCCTCCACAAAAGGCAGGTCAGGGGCTAAAGGGGCTGAGTGAGAACCGACAGGGGGATCGCAGGTCCCTCGAATTTGCTCCTAATGACAGAGATGCGAGCAGCCTAGGTTTAGTGCCGCGCCTACGGTGCTCAGATCATCTTCGGGATAGATTCCCAGCCCTTACGGACTGGGCTCACGTTTGGCGGTCGGCCCTCCGGGCCTCGTATCCATGGCGATTTGCAGTGTTATTTCTCTCTTAAATTGCCGCAGGCAAGCTGGCTGCTCCCATGGCATGCCGGGGCAGGCGGGTTGACAGGTTTTTGCGGTAATGGCCTCGAGAGCTGCCGGCTGGATCGAGGGTCCCGAGGGGAAGGTCTGTGGGTTCTCTGATTTAGCCCCTCATCGGCCAGCGCCCAGTTGTGCAAGGCTAAAAACGTGCCCTTGGTAGAGAGTCTTTCTGCCCTATCCACATCGAGTCCCTTTTTCGACCGTCAATCGTGAGCCTCGTCGGGCGAAGCCGATTTGATTGGCTGAACTGATAGTTGGGCTAACCCTTTGGTGCGGTCCTTGAAAATGAGGTCTACACTGGTCAGCCAGGAGGATTCAAGATGCAGCGTGTAACCGTGTACAAACCAAATGGCGAAACTCTCTTGTCAACGACCGCGAAGAGGTTTGAGCAGACCAAGGGGGCTTTGATACTCCATCTTGAGGGTAAACACGCCGAGGCTTACGGCGCGACGATGATTACCACTTTGCCTTATGCGATCCAATGTGGACAACGTTGCGACGAAATCGAGCCGAACGCCAGCTAGTGCTTTTCATAAGCGATTGTTTGAATGACAGCGTCGCGAAAACTAGCGCGCGAAGGCTGGCAACAGCAGTACGCTCTCGCGCGCGCCGATCGGGCGACCGCTTTCGGATTGCAGAAAATGCAGCTGCTCGCCTGGCACCAGCCAACGCGAAGCACGGCTGCATCGCAACTCATATAGATACATGAAGCGGCGTGGCTATACAGAAGAACCCGGCATGCGTGCCTTCTCATTCGCCTATCACCGAAGCTTCCGGTGAAGATTATCTTCCATTACACGGCAACAAAAGAGCGGGCTAATTGGCCGAAAGATAAACACCTAAAGATAACCACTCCCTAAGACCCCCCTTTCCGTCTATTCCGAGGAAGGGGTGGACGACACCTTCGAGTGAACCTTTCATGCAGCAGAGCGGGTTCTGCGACATTCGTCTGTTTCGTGGCGACGGTGGAGAACCATGGCATCTCTTGCTTCTCGTTCGGAGGGTTTAGGTAAGTTCGATGGTTTGCTCGTGGCGGCAGTTGAGCTCTGCGAAATTGTGAGAGCCTCCTACCTTAGCCCCTCTTTTCCGTTACTCCTTTTCTTTGGATTTTGGCAATATCTTCGGCAGCGGCTGCCAAGCTGCGATCCTTCCGGTCGGGCAACGCCCAATTATCGACCACGCGGGACGGGGAGCTCGGATAAGCTTGGCTCCGCATCGACCTGGCGTTTCCTTCGAGGAGCCGCATTCGCGGTAACGGTGATGCTGCCGGGCGAGGGATGGGCACAAGTTCAAGGGGCGCCGGGAGGTTCCGATTTACCTGCGGCTCCTGTTACTCAACAGGGGAACTCTCCTGTGCAACAGAATGGAATGCCGAGCGCCAATGGCCCGATCTTTCCCCGAACGACAGTGAAGCCAGGCGAGACTTCAAAGGATATGTTGAAGCAAGAAGAGCACCAGCGCATTCTAGGCGTGATGCCAAACTTCAACACTGTCGAGACGTCTGGCGGTGTGCCCAGCCTCTCGCCAAGTCAGAAGTTTCACCTGATGTTTAAAAGCTCCATTGATCCATTCGTGTTCGTCGCCGACGGATTTGTGGCCGGTCTGAGCCAGGCGCGCAATACGAATCCAGGATTCGGGCAGGGAGCGGAGGGTTACTTCAAGCGCTTTGGTGCGTCTTATCTCGACACCGCAGACGGCAATCTGTGGGGCAACGCTATCTTCCCCATCATTTTCAAGGAAGATCCGCGTTACCTTCGGCTTGGCTCTGGCACCTTCACGCACCGCTTTCTCTACTCCGCAGGCACCACCATCTGGTGTAGGCGCGACAATGGTTCATGGGGACCAAACTATGCGAACGTGTTAGGCAACTTCGTCTCCGGGGGCATCTCTAACGCTTACTATCCTGCTGCGGATCGAGGCTTTGGACAGACAGTAGACGGGGCGCTTACGGTGACCGCAGAAGGCATCGTCGGTGCGGAGTTTGTCGAATTCTGGCCTGACATCTCGAAGCGTATTTTTAGGAAGCACTACGCAGCGGAGCAAGCAACGCGGTGACTTCCCTGCTTCCGCGGCTGCAAGTTTTTGCTCAGCGATTCTAAATGCCTGACCTCCGCCGCGTTGGAGCGCTCCCACCCGTGTCAAAGATGGCGCCTTCGAATGGGCTCTTCGGTCGCGGCTACAATGGAATGTGGATTTAGCCATATTTGGACGCGGATCGCAGCCATGCAGCCAGAATGTACTAGCCCAGAGTGACGATTCGCGGGCGAAGGACCATTCACGGCTGATGAGCAGCCTCTATACGTGTCTGGTTCTGCTGACACTGACCTATGCGCTTTTGGCGGGACTGAAGACCGTCATCGATTTCGACCTGGGTTGGCAAATGGCTGGCGGCCGCTATCTTCTCACCCATCACGCCATTCCTCGAACTGAGCTTTTCTCGTACACGGCGCACGGCACGGAATGGATTTATCCGGTCTTATCCGGCGTTGTCTTTTACCTTCTGTACCAGATGGGAGGGTATGCAGCGATCTCCTGGTTCTGTGCGCTGGGCTGCGTCGCCGCTACTGCTGTTCTGATCTATAAGCGCGATCTCTGGGCGGTGGTTCTGGCGCTTCTGGCGGTGCCTGTTCTCTCCTCGGAGATCATGCCGCGAGCGAGCCTCTTCACCATCCTTCTCTTCACCTGTTTTGCCCGGATATTAGTGGATCACTTCGAAGGGCGGCGAACTCCGCTTTGGCTGTTGCCCTTACTCATGCTGCTCTGGGTCAATCTCCACACCGGATTCATTGCTGGTTGTGCTCTGGCCGCCGCCTACCTGATCGTAGAAGCTCTCGAGATCCCATTTTACTCACGGCGCGCTGCGGCGATCTGGCGGCTCAAACGAGCGCTTCCTTGGTTGATTGCCGCCGTCCTGGCTACTGTGATCAATCCCTGGGGTATACGCATCTTTGCGGCAATCAGCAGACAGCAGTCGGTGACCGGTTGGCAGAGCGCGTCGCTGGAAGAGTGGGAACCGGTACAAGCCGCGAGTGCACTTCAGGAGCTCGGCTGGAGAGCGCCCGATAGCGCCCGCTGGTGGCTGCTTGGCTTTGGAGTCATCTTCGCGGCTCTCTGCTTATGGCGCCGTCGTGTCGGCCCGGCTCTTGTACTGTTGGTGGCGGCGTTGGCCTTTGTGAAACATCAGCGAATGGAGGGGCCATGCGTCATCCTCATATGTCTTATCGGCGGCTCGGTGCTCACGCACGCTGCTGCCCAAAACCGGATCCCCTGGCACAAAGCGAGCTTCGCCATCGTGATTGTCTCGCTGCTGGTAATTTTGGTTGCCGTTCGCGGCTTCGACCTGGTCACGAATCGGACCTATCTCTCTTCAGGTGAGGTTACCCTCTTCGGCACTGGCCCTTCCTGGTGGTTGCCGGAGAGGGCGACGACTTTTCTTCAGCAAACTCATCTGCCGGCGAATTTGTTCTCCAGCTTCAATCTCAGCAGTTATCTTGTGTGGCGACTGGGGGATCCATACCCTGATTTCGCTGACGGCCGATTTATCCCTTTCGGGCCGCGACTCTTCGATCAACAGCGCACGCTGACAAGTCTCCCCTTGGATTCCACGGAGTGGACCCAAGCCGCTGCCACCTATCACATTCATACGGTCATCTTTCCTCTCTCGCGGATTCTCGCGCTGAGCGAGTTTCCCCTTTTGGCTGACTGCGAGAGTACACGCTGGGCGCCGGTCTACATGGACGTATCCGCTATTATTTTTCAACGCAAAGATGCAGAAACCATGTCATCCAGGTCATGGGTCGACTGCCACACGCAGAAGTTGTTGTCGTCGGAGGAGCTCCCGCTCAAGAGCAGCCGTCAACGCGCCGAACGATATCAGGAACTCGCGAACGCGAGTGCTATCTACGCGCTGTTAGGGCGCCTGTCCGAAGCGGAGGAGGCGGCGGAACGCGCGGAGGATATCTGCTCCCGGGACATGACACTTCACTTCATCAAAGCGCAGATTGCATCCAATGAGGGACATCCTGAGGAGGCGGAGCAAGAGCTTCGCAAGGCGCTAGAAATAAAGCAGACGGACGCAGGATGGTACAACCTGGGATTGCTCTATACCAGAGAGCGCAAATTTCCTGAGGCGGTGGATGCGCTGCGGAATTCCGCCCGTTTGTCTCATCAAGTCTCTGCTCGTTATCTGTTGATCGCGAGGATTTATCTTCTGCAACAACAGCCTCAACAGGCCTTGCATACACTCGCACAAGTCAAAGCCGACGAAACCTCCGCGTCCGCTGAATTTCACGCTGAGCTCGCTGAAGAACAAGCCGCTGCGTTCATGCAGCTTCAACAAGCACGAAAGGCGATCGAATTTCAGCTGTTCGCAGTACGGCAAACCCCCGAGAATCTCATGCGCAGGCGGATGCTCGCGCAATACTGCCAGTCTGGTCAAATCGCATGTCCGGTTCCGTAGCGTTGTGCTGGGTGCTCCGAAGAGCATGGGCAGTCCAGTTACCAATTGTTTCTCGCCTAGCCGAGGTAGCTCGCTCTCCAGCGTAATCGCGTTCACCGCAAGCACTAGCTACTGTTACGGTTACGTTAGATCAGATGCCATTTCGTCCAGTATGGCTTGACAAATTCATTGTCCCTCAAGGTACAAATCCCCTGAAAGTAACTTTTCGGAACTTACCCATTGAGTTAGGGTAAGTTTGGCTTTTTAAGCTAGACGTACTTTGAACGGAGAAAAGTAAGATGAAGAAACTTGCTTCGGCTTTTGCTCTCACATTGGCATTTTCAGCTGGTGCGGTGTTGTCCGCACAGGTCCACGATTGGCATGACCTGGACGCAGTGCACAAACATGTCATCGAATCCATCCAGGAAATGGAGCACGCGCGAGCAGCGAATCACTACGACATGCAGGGCCACGGCGCCAGGGCCGAGGATCACCTCCGTGCCGCAGAGCGCGAGCTTGGCCTAGCGGTCGATGCTTCCAAGGCCTCCGCCCGATAGCCAAAAGATCTACCCACATATCGAATTGACGGATTTCGGGGGCTGGACGGAGTAAGGCCAATTCGCGGTCCCCGAAGCTGTCTCGCTCAATGTGGAGAATAAGCGAACCGGACCACCCGGTTTTTGCTCCAACATGCCTCGTCGAGTTCGGCGCAGGTTGGATACAACTGCCCCCATGGCACTCCCAGCAGGATCCGATTTTCCGCAATGCCCTTGCTAATTAAAGCCTGTTTGACCCAATCGGCGCGGCGGTTGGAGAGCGTAAGGTTATAACCCAGCATGCCGTCCGACGAGGCGTAGCCTTCGATGTAGAAGCGATCGTCAGCATGTTCCTTCAGCCATTCGGCATCCTGATCCAGGACGTTCGGGTCCAAAGGCTGGTCATAGACATTCAGGGGGAACATGATCTCGTGCACATTTTGGTGGAACGCTTCCTGCTCGGGACCAAAGAGAAGAACTCGCGGTTGTCCCCAGTAAGAAACCCAGTAGTTAACGTCAGCGGGCGCTTCGTTAAAGGGAGAATCCCCAAGCCCTCGGGACGTACCCCGTTGGGCAAAGAGGGTGAGACTGGTCGAAAGCATCATGATGACTGCGACGAGAGCGAGTCGGCATTTCATGGATCTTTGTAACCTCCGCTTAATATTGATGCAGCCCCTCTGTGATGCGCCTTTCCGGATGCGAGCCTCGCCCTGATCAGGGGGAAATGACCGGCCGTTCACCGGCGACGAGATCGCAAACACGATGTTAAAGATTTGTTGTTAAAGGATGACGATGGCGGTCATTTCACCAAGAAAGGCCGGGGGCTGCGGCCCAGCCCCGGCTCTTCCCTATTTCCCTGTGGCCTTGAAATCCCCAAAGGCATTCAGCGTCCGGAAAGGGTCTATTCCGGGCTATCGCCGGTAAGCCGAGCCCATTGTTGCTAGAATTCACGAATGCTGTCAAATCGGTCGATGCCCAGCAGCGTTGTGAATCCGGAACTGGCTTACCCGGATATCGGTAACGCGATCGATTGGTTATGCACCGCGTTCGGATTCACCCTCCGCGTTCGCATGGGGGATCATCGCGCTCAACTGAATGTGGGTGCTGGAGGAGCGATTGTCTTGATCGAACAGAGCGGGGGTGTCGGATTGCGGAGCGCTGTCATGGTGAGAGTCGAGGATGTGAACACTCACTACGATCGTGCACGGCGTAGCGGCGCAAAGGTTATTCGTGAGCCCACCGATTATCCTTACGGGGAACGCCAATATAACGTTGAAGACTTTGCCGGGCACCGTTGGTGTTTCTCGCAATCCATTGCGGACGTCGATCCGCGGCAGTGGGGCGGAGCGCCTGCCGAGCTTTAGGATTGCGAGTTGCTATCGCCAGGTTAAGCCGGCACAGTTCGCGCATCGTTCTTGAGAAGGCGGCTCGTGAAAGAGCTCCACTGACCGGGGAGTCAGTGGGGCTATTATTTCCGAAGCAAGCCAATGCCGAGCAAGCGCATGAGTCTGTTGATTTCGGACTTCTGCACATCGATCACCTTGCGCAGCCTGGCGTTCTCGCATGCGACGGCAGCCAGTTGATCTTCGACAACATATTCGGGAGGACGGCGGTCCACTCCGCTCGCGCCACGTTCCAGGCGCTGGTAATCAATCATGACGTCACCGCCTGGTGCTCCAACGAAGGGAGTTCCGGAGGGCAAACATTCCGAGCCATTCGTTCGTTTGCTGTGCTGCGATTGCTGCCCGGCAAGGACCATGCCACACCGGTTTCAATCGGGGACCGCAAGACAACTGTTACTGTTGCATTATTCAACTCGCCCGGTTCGTACTTAACAACCTGCGATACCTTTCGCGGTTCAACCCATACATGGTGACCCATCGTTACTCCAACAAATAGTATTGCGCTTTGCAACTACTGCCGTTGCAACCAGCACTGCTAATGTTGCTAATGTACATGTCACTACTAGCCAAAGCAAACGATGGATACTGGTAGCGCTTGCTCTGCGAAACCCTAACATTTGTTCCAGTTGAGCCATGTAAATTCTGCTCAAACCTTCCATATTTTTCTTCTTTGGGGAATGCTGGTAACTTTCCTCAAGGGCCCCCACATTTCAGGACCGCAGTAGCAGGGCGGATTTCTCTCGAGCGCGAGGTCATGAAATCATGCGTGGCGCTCGCCAATGGATGGTCTCCATGCGTTTTCTCTATTGGTCTTGGCTTTTGCTGTTTGCATCGTGTGTTTTTGCATTCGTGCTTCCTGGCGCGCCAGTGTCGATACCGGCGACGGTTGCGAACACCTTGTTCTCTGCCGATGTCGCAGCGCACCTGAGCAGCCAGATCGAGGACCTGGTTAAGAAGAACAACCTACCCAGTGCGGCCGTGCGCGTCTATGTTCCCGGCAAAGGCCAATACACGTTCGTCGAAGGATTCGCCGATTTGGCAACCCACGCGAGGCGGAACCTGGATCAGCCGTTCCGTATCGCCAGCATCACCAAACCCTTTGCGGCAACCGCTATTCTAGTGCTGGTCGATCGAGGGTTACTGCATAAAACCGATGCCATCGCCAAGTGGTATCCGCAATTTCCCAACGCCGATCGAATCACCGTCGACGATTTGCTGCGCATGCGTAGCGGTATTCCGGCTCCCAATGATGATGCCGTGCTGGCGCGGGTGTACGATGCGCCGCTCAACCCCGCTCCCTCGCTCGCCGACGACCTCAAGTCTATCGCCCAGCTCAAGGCAGAATTCAAAGCTCCCGACAGTGTGGGCGTCTATACGGACTTCAATTACGACATCCTGGCCGGCATTGTGCAGCGCGTGACCGGGAGAGACATTGGCACCTTAATCACCCAGACGGTGATCGTCCCGCTCAAACTTCGCAATACGTCTTACCCCACTGGCACCGGCGTTCCTGGTGGCCTTCACGGGTACGGCTGGAATGCAGTCAGCAGGCGCTTCGAGGACAAGACGCTCTTCAATCCGCCCCTGGCGGGGGCGGCGGGGGCGGTCATCTCCGATGTTTCTGACCTCCAGACCTTCTCCCGGGCTTTGTGTTTGGGTGGTTTGCTGAGGCCCGAGACGCAGAAGGAACGCTTGCAAGGGCAGCCGCTCGTCGGAGCCGATGCCAACTACGGCGAGGGTGTGGCCTTTGGACACGGATTCTGCGGACACTCCGGCACCATCAATGGCTTCAGCACCGACATGTATTACGTTAAGGAGATCGATGCGTCGCTGGTGGTCAGCGTGAACCGGCTAGACCGCGACAACCAATCGCAATCGACAGCTATTTTCGGCCTAATGGGCAAGACGATAGTGTCCGTCTTGGGTGCGCATTGAGATCGTGCACTGACGACTCTTGTGAAAACCGGGAAGGACGGCTGAAAGACGCCCGTCATTGGAAGCGAAGCTCTGCGGTTCTGCTTTTGGGTTCTGCTAAGGACGCACACTCCGGAGAAGCCCTCGGTGGTGCTATTGGCGGACCAACTCCACACGACGGTTGCGGGCCCGGCCTTCGAGCGTGTCGTTGCTTTCCACTGGGCGAGAGGCGCCGAACCCGTCGTTGGCCAGCCGATCGGGTGCGATGTTGTATTGCGCTACCAGCGCTTCTTTCACCGCCAGTGCACGCCGCTTCGACAGGTCGAGGTTGTAGGCGTCCCCTCCGATGTTGTCGGTGTGGCCCTCTACCGTCAGCTTCCAATCGGGATTGTCATTCAATGCCTGAGCAATCTCCTTCAGCACAGGCTCGGATTCCGGCTTCAAGGTCGCCTGGGCAAAATCGAAGTAGATGCCATAGGTGACGGCACGCTTCTGCTGCGTCAACTGCTGCTCCAGCACGTTGTCGGGCTTGGGGACGGGAAAGTTGATCTTCACCACTTCGACGCGGAAGTTTCCGGCATGGAAGGAAGGGTGTCTTAGCCTCCACGAGAGCACCAGCGGATCCGTAGCATCATCCAAAACAAAAAGTTCCGCCCCAATATGAGTGGGACGGTCACTCTGAGGACGAGGATCCTTGCTCTCCGTCTCAAACGTTCCCGTAAGGTGGATCACGGGCAGAGTCACACGTTGATCGTTGACGATCATTGGGTAGTCCACGTCGTTGGGCTCGACGCGGGTAAGAGTTCCCGAAACATAAGTGGGTTTGACGCCGCCCGGCACGAACCAGATATCCATATAGCGCAGGTTCACTTTGCCGCTCTCCTTGATCGCCTGAAATGCGGCGTCGGAAAGACGAGTGCGGGTGACATCATGCAGAAGCCGGGGCAGGCTATGAGAATTGACGGTAGCGAAGGTGGCTGCCGAATGGAAGTCAGCGTTGCAGTTCTGGTTGGTGTTAGAAGCCGGCTTTATGTCCTTGCCTGAATCGTCTTTGTACTCAGGGGCTGTGGAAGTGGCGGTGAAGGTCGAGTTATCAATTGAGTCGATCTCGTTGTGGAGCTCGACATCGCCGTACTTGATTCCCCATGCATTGGTCAGCACGGTGTGCGGTCCAAGCGGGATACGCGCTGCCTTCTGGTCAGGAAAAGGAGCGGGCGAGCACGGAGTCACAGGATCACTCGCAGAGAGAGTGGGAGTATCGTCACCGGGCGCGTGGCCGGCCAACAAACCCTGCAACGGATTGCGTGGTGTTCCACTTGGGCCGGTGGTGGCTTGCGAGAGGGTCCTGACGGCGTGGGTTGCTTTTTGCCCAACGCGGTAGCCCACGTAAAGAATGCCTGCCAGGATGGTGAGCCCGGCAACAAGAATGAGCACCAGCGCGATGGCCAGTAATTTGAACAGAGGCGACCGGCGCTGCGATTGGGCCGCGACCGGCGGCAGGTTCACGTTGGAATAGCTAACCGGCAACGACGGCGGGGGCACGGATGATGACGGCTGATCAGGCGCCTGCGGAATGGGAGTCCACGGTGAGGTGGGCGGTGCGGATGTGGGTGGCGGCGGCGTGGAGGCGGCAGCCTCTGCGGTGTCCTGGGGTACGGCGTTTCCGCAGACGGGGCAGAAACGGGCTTCCGGTTGAAGCGCATTGCCGCATAACCCACAGAATCGGTTCATGGCTTTCTCCGTTTGCGCAGCCCGTTATTTCGCTCCACAGGCGTCGATATCCGGCTCCCGCGTTGTTTTCTTGACCTCATTGAGATTGATTTTTGGCGACTCCGCGGTGGTCCCCAGCAGGGTCGCGTCCGCGCCGGCCTGGGCGTAGAAATTCAAGTGCGTCATGGAGCAGGGGACGATGCTCATCGGGCCCGAGCCGGCGTAATCAAACTCGGTCACCAGCTGCACATACGCCCCACCTTCAGTTTTGAAGAAGTTTTCCTTGGGCGAGTTGATCAGACCGCCAAAGGGCCCTTTCTCAATCAATTCGGCAACCTTATCGCTGATGCCTGCGGGAACCGCTTGCTTGAGCGCCTCTTTGAGACTCTCGGTGCCCACCGAAAGCGATACCTTGGGCGCGTTGATGGCGATTACAACACCGTGCGGCGCTAGCGATTCCGCAGTGGTTTTGCCATTCTCCGGCTGCCCTTCCATCTTTCCTTCGGGGGAGCTTTGGCCGCCATGGATGGTGAGTCCGCCGCTGCCGGTGTAGACCACGTGGAAGTTGCCGTCAGCCACGTCTTTCTTGCCGCCGAAGCCGGGCTTGAAAATCAGCGCTTCATCGACCTTGAACAGAAACGGAATGCCATAGATGTCGAAAACATCCTTAGCGAAAGGCGGCAGCTTAAGTCTCGATTCTCCGATGCTGCTGCCCGGGGCCATGGTCAGTACGGACCAGTCGACATCCACCGTGCCCGTCATGGGAGTCATGTAGGCAAACTCTTGCAGCTTGCCACTGTTCATCATGGCGTTAAAGGTAGTACTCACGCCTTCCAGCTTGCCCTTCACGTTGACCGTGGCCGTTAGCCCGGCGAGCTTTTTCTTGGCCGCAGTGAGGGTCAGCGCCACACCGGTCCCTTCCGGTTCGCCCTCCAATTCGAACTCCCAGCCGTCGGTTTCTGCCTTGACCTTGGCGGTGTATTTGAACTCAGGCGCACTGGCATAGACGACGGGGGGAGAAAACCAGGGAAAGATATTTCCCAGCGGTTCGGGCTTCTTATCAGTGGTGACGGAGCTGCGCGCGACAAGCTGCGAGAAATCTACCGGTACATTGAATTGAATCTTCCCATCCTGTACCAGGTCCGGCAGGCTCGCGGTGTCAGTCAGCACGGCGACCTGAGAACCCTGGACGTTCACGGCATCCACGCGCCGCACACCCAGGTGCTCGAGGAATAGCACTGAGCCTTGTTTGAGCCGGTGTAAGCGAGCATCATCGCTCGAGAAAACCAGAACGCGGCCGTCGTCACTCACGCTGGTCAGCGATTTCTGGGCAGTCGGCAAGTCAATGCGGACGGTTGCCGGCGTGTAAGTTACCTGGAAGACCGTTCCCGGTAGCTTGCTAATGTCGCGAAAGCCCACCGGAATACCGGTGTTGCTGACGGGAATCGTCAGGGCCGGATGTTCCTCGGCACTTCTGCATCCAGCGAGCAAAGCCGCGCAGGCGAGCACAAGCAGCCGAAGCGGAGATTTCGAAAGCTCTTTCATCGCATCTCCCCCGGCCAGGCAATAGAAAAAGCCCGAGGTGTAAATCGGCGCCTATTTTAGCATTTCTTAACAACTGTGAAGCTAGGGGGATGGAAGGCCAGGAACACCGGCGGTTACCTTGCTCATCCTCAGTCAATTTTCGCAGGCGCCCTCCCCTTCCGCGATGCCAGTTTCTTCATCGCGCTGAATCAATGTCAGGCTTACGTCGTCCAAAAGCGGGTTACCGTTGGCGAAATCTTGCACGGCGGCAAGGAGCGTCATAAGGGTGGCGTGGGCAGACTGTTGCTTGGCCTGCAGCAATGAGGCTATTAACCGGTCCGTTCCGAACTCTTCACCCGCCGAGTTGCGGCATTCGAGTACGCCGTCGGAGTAGGCGACAAGCGTGTCACCGGGTTCGAGCGTCAGCTCGCCTGATTGGAAATCCGCCCCCGCGAGCGCGCCAAGCAGCGGGCCGCCTTTCTCGAGCAGATCCGTGCGTCCGTCCTGACGAAGCAGTATCGGCGGGAAATGGCCGGCATTGCAATAAGTGATGGACCCTAACTCGCAGTCAATCTGCGCGAAGAATGCCGTGACAAATGGTGCCACCGGGTGCAGATAACAAAGGTGGCGATTGATTTCCCAAGCGATTCTTGCCGGGTCAAAGTCCGGACGGCCATAACTCTGCAAGAGACCGGCCAGATGCGTGAACCACATGCCAGCGGCC
The DNA here is from genome assembly GCA_963743365.1 of uncultured Acidobacteriaceae bacterium. Lineage (GTDB taxonomy): Bacteria > Acidobacteriota > Terriglobia > Terriglobales > Acidobacteriaceae > PALSA-350. The sequence continues at coordinate 465,402 of CAVUQE010000020.1, read as the reverse complement.
ACGCCTTTACCAGCGATATCGCCAAGCACGGCAAGAACCTTGGAACCATCCTGCGAGAAGGTGGTAAAGTCTCCGGCGAGAAAGCGCGCGGCGAAGACCTCGCTGGCAAATTGCAAGTCACCGCGGCGCAACAGACGTGGGCCGCTGAGTTTGCGCTGAATTTGTACGGCGTCGAATAACTGTGCATGTAGATCAATTCTCTCTCGCAGGAGCGAGTACACGTCATCCTGCGGTGGCACCGTCAATGACGGCACCACCGTCGACGATATCACCAGGGGTTGAAACCGGGATTGAACCGTGGTCCCATTCTGCTGCTTGCCGTTGCTCCCGTAGTGCGGGTCAAATGGCACTACTCGATAGGTGTTCAACATCCACCTCGTTTCGATTGTGATCGTTCGTTCTATCCGACGAACCGGTAGCCGGTTCCGTGCACGGTGAGAAAATACTGCGGTTGTTCAGGGTCGGGCTCCAGCTTTTGGCGAAGATGCACCAGGTGCGTATCCACTGTGCGGGTGGTTGGAGAATTTTCGTATCCCCAGACGTCCTCCAGCAGGCGATCCCGGCTCAGCGTTTCCCCTGCGTGGCAAATGAAATACTTCAATAGTTCGAATTCCTTGGAGGAAATATCGAGAGCCTTGCCCGCCCTGAGCACACGACAGCGGCGCAGATCCACTTCGACGTCAGAAAAAGAATGCTGATCCTGATCTTTGGGTAGGACCGCGGTGCGGCGCAGCACGGATTTAACGCGCGCCAGCAATTCGCGAATGGAGAAGGGCTTGGTCACATAGTCATCCGCCCCGAGCTCCAGGCCCACTACCTTGTCTACTTCCTGGCCGCGAGCAGTGAGCATGATGATGGGGAGAGAAGAGCGCTTGGCCCGTAGCTGCTTGCATACTTCCAGTCCGCTCATGCGCGGCATCATGACGTCTAGAACGACCAGGTCCGGAGACTCGTCAAGCGCGCGTTGAAGCCCCTCGACTCCGTCACGCGCTGTAATCACTTCGTAACCCTCGAACTCAAAGTTGTCGCGAAGTCCAGCCACCATGGCCGGCTCGTCTTCCACCACAAGGATCTTCACCGGCCTATGTGTTTCAACTCGCTTTACTTTTTCTTCTTGTCTCATGCCGTCACCTGCTGGACCTCGGAAATTTGAACCGGTAATGTGATGATGAATTTACTGCCGCGCCCGGGCGCGCTCTCCACCGCAACTACTCCTCCATGAGCCTGCACGATGTGGCGCACCAAGGAGAGCCCCAAGCCGCTGCCCTTGGTGTTGTGTACCAGCGGATCGCCGACGCGGTAGAACTTCTCGAAGATTTTGAGCTGCTCCTTGAGAGGAATGCCGATGCCGTGATCGACGACCTCGATATTGACGCCACCGTCGCGGCGGTAAAGATGGACGCCGAGGTATTTCTCCGCGGCCGAGTACTTGACGGCGTTGTTCACCAGGTTCAGCAACGAACGAGCAATCGCCTCACGATCTACCTGCAGTGGAGGAAGATTGTTGTCAATCTTCTGTTCGAACTGGAAGCCGTTCTGCTCAATCTCAAAACGATAGGAGTCAAGTGTGCTGCGCACCAGGTCGGCCATGTCGGTTTCACGGAAGCTGTATTCCTTCTTGCCCGCCTCGATGCGGGAGAAGTCCAGGATGTTGTTGATCAGCGAAGTCAACCGCTCACTCTCTTTGCGGATGATCTCGTAATATTCCTGATGTTTGCCCGGGCTGGAGATGCGTCCCAGCTCCAGAGTTTCCGCATAAAGGCGGATGAGCGATAGGGGTGTTCTCAGCTCGTGGGAGACATTGGAAACAAAATCAGATTTCAATTTCGCCAGTGCAAGCTCGCGGGCGAGGCTTCGATAAGCGAATAGCATGCCTCCGCCCATCAGCAGGGAAAGCGCCCCAAGGTTTAGAAAGGCTAAACGCGTCCAGTGATTGCTGATGTCGGCAATCGTCGTCCCATGCGGCCTGATTCCCAGAATCAGGCCCTGGAAAACACTATCGAAGCCATGTTCTACCTCGGGCCTTCCCCCATCCCAGCAAGGCGAAGCAGCCCAAGGAGCCTGGTCATTTTCCTTGCGAATCATGATGCCCGGTTGTTGATGTGCCGTATCGTGCGGATTCTGATTAGGTAATACGTCATTCAGCGCCTGCGGGAAGAAGCTGTTCCTCAAATAGTCTTCATCGTAGGAGAAGCCTGCCAGCGCAGGATGGTCCGGGGTTGAGCCGCGAGGCAGGAAGTACACGAAAGACTCAAACCGCAGTTTGTCACCCCTGGATACCCACTCGGAACTGATGTAGACGTGCCGTCCTTCCGCGGCTTCATTCCTCTTCACATTGGCGATAAGCTCGCCGGCCCAGAGGTCAAACCCACGTTGGAAGTCGGAGGTGAGCTTTCTGTTTTCTGCTTGAAAATCAGGATCGTTCATGCGGGCAGGCTGCGATCGAAACTCAAGATCACCTTTCCCGGACCACACAAATGCATGGGCGATCTCCGGGTGGGTCTTCAGAAAGGCATCGAGTCCGTCGGAATCGTCCGCGTCGGGAAATTGCAGGCTTGCCGTTTCGGCGGTTTCGTAGGCTTGTTCAATGATCCGCTTTTCTGCAATGGCTAGCATGTGTTGATAGTCCATGCGGATGGCGGCATCAAGCATCTTGCCGCGCTGAATGTGCCTGAGGTAGCCGGCACTGACGGCGATCAGTGCGGCTGCCGGCAGCATGACGGCCAGCGCGAATACCAACATGGGCGGCGGCTTGCGCCAACGCCGAAATGTAGGCTTCATCATAAGTTCGCTTCCGGGGAGATGCTTACTGGATCGAGGATAAGGGAACAGGTCGGGCGTTATGTCAGGGCAGTGCAACAAATTGCAAAAAGTTGTGAACTCAGAGGTCAAGGCGGTATCGAAGTCATCGATCGTGAATAATATGGCTCGTGTAAAAAATATTTGACACGAGGTCGCAATCGGGGTTATGTTGATCCATGTCAAATATTTTTTACACAGGAGTGATTCGCGATGGTCACAAGCCTTTCATACCGGGAGAAGTCTCTTTACGCGTCGCTGGCGGCGGAGATCTTGGTGTACGGCTCTTACTTCGTCCTGCACCGGCAAAACTCGGTTAACAAGGTTGCGGGCATGATCATCGCAATTATCGTGTTGCAGATGATCTTGCAGTCAGTTATTGCAGCCTTAACGCGCAACCGCATAACAGACGAGCGGGATCGTTTGATTGAGCTGCGAGGCTACCGTGCAGGTTATCTGACAATCGCTTCACTCATGGTCATCGGGCTGGGCATGCTATGGTTTCACGCGACGATCGGCCATCTTCAATTGGAAAACCGGATGGTAGGACTTCATTTCCTGAGCGTCTTCTTTGGCATGTTGGTCATCGCGGATATCACCAAGACAGCTACGCAGATTGTGTCTTATCGGAAAGTGCTCTGATGCCCGCTATACGCAATCAGATTCGAGACCTTCGGGCCAAGCGGGAAATGACGCAGCAGGAGCTCGCCGATCGGGTCGGCGTCACACGCCAGACGGTGATTGCGATCGAGCAGGACAAGTATTCGCCTTCCCTGGAGACTGCATTCAAAGTGGCGATCGTGCTCGGTGTGCCGCTCGAGCAATGCTTTCAGTATGACCCGCACGGCAAGCGTTAGGACATGCTCAGACGCGGACGAGAAACAGACACGCGAGATGCTAAGGACGAAGCTGGATTGCACTCGCTACTTGCCCGGCCCACGGCTTCCCGTCGAATATGTGGGGAATACCTGGTCGAGAAGCGCCTGTCGGAGCGTGAGGCGGAGGTCCGTGCCGGGATCGGGCTCTGTATTGGATTGGGGATGCAATGTGGTGGAGGGTGCGGTCGCTCCGGTGTCGGTCGTGTTGACCGCGAGAATGCTGGCCGTGTGCTCTGACGGCTCGATTAGCATCTCCGAGGAAAAGCCGCCCTGGTCGCCGTCGTGATGTACGAAACGACGGCCGTGGAAGTCCGACACGAAAAATCCAAGCCCCATCATCGGCGCGCCCTTGGTGTAAGACGTTGCCGGTTTCCCCGGCTCCGTGACGGGCAGAACTCCCTTCCACGCCTCCTCCAAGGACTCGCGCTTTAGCACGAAGGCATAGCGCGGATTCGCGGGATCCCCGATCAGGAAACGGAGATACTTCACCATGTCGGGAATAGGTGCTTTCAGACCGCTGTTGGAGGTTGTGATGCCCGTATCGAAGTTAAAGGGCTGCGCAGTGAGCTTATTGCCCGCGCGCAAATAGCTGGCTGAAACATGTGACTCCAGAAAGTACGGCGAGCGATCGAAATAGCTGGCGGTCATCCCAAGGGGCATGAGAATGTTCTTCTGAATGTAAATTTCGAAGTCATCACCTGAGAGCCGTTCAATGATCTGGCCGAGAAATACGTAACCCAGGTTGGAATAGCTCCAGCGCGATCCCGGACGAAAGGCTACCTGCGTATACGGCAGCATGGCGACGACCTGTAACCATTGCGTCGGTTCAAACGGTTGCCAGTCGCAGTTGGAAGCATCCTCACAGTCCCAGGGCCAAGTAGGATTGCGAAACCCCGCACTGTGCGTGAGCAAATCGCGAATCGTGATGTCATCGATCGAGCCAAACGGATCGTGCACCTGCCGTAGTTCGGGCACATAACGTACCGCGCTATCGTCCAGCGACAGCTTGCCCCGGTCGCGCAGCTGCAGAATGGCGATTGCGGTCATCGTCTTGGTGATGGAGGCCCAGTTGTACGACGTTTCTGCATCGACCGGTTGCTGGGTATCTATGCGCGCCTTGCCGAAAAACCATTGCGTTGCCGGTTCCTGCATGTGGACGATAGCGATTCCGCCGCCCACCACTCCGTGTTGCGATAGAACTGCATCGAAGCGCTGCGCAAAAGCACCGCCTTGTGCGCAGGCAGGGGCTGCAACGATCAGAGAACCCGCGAGCAGCGCTGCGCAGGCGATGGGAAAGCGGTTGGACATGAGGGTCATGATAATACGCCTGGCTGCGCGCGATGCTGCATCTGCCTGCCGCCGCATCCGGAAACCTTCCGCGGACGTGGGCGCCGCCTGCGACGCATACAGAGCAAGACAACGATCCGCTGGGCAGCGAGCCGATCATATACATCCCGGCGGCGCAGGCAGACGCGCGGTTGATTGCTGTGGTCCATGTTTGGGTTCAACCCAGCTGGATCCCCACTTCGGGATGGTGGCGCAACGAACCCGGGAAATCGGCCTACGCATAGCCCTCGGATCGACAGTCCACCAGGCTATGGCACACGTCGCGTCATTGGGGATGCGGTCCTCGGCCATTGGGCTTGGTCTCGGTCTGCTGTTCTGTCTAGGAGTGCTTCAGGCGATGCGCAGCGTGCTTTACGGCGTGAGTGTGTACGATGCGCCCAGCATGGTTGGTGTCGTGGGTATTCTTACGTTGGTGACCACGTTAGCCACGCTCATACCGACTTTGTGCATTGCCAGAACCGATCCGGCAGCAACGCTGCGAGATGAGTAGAGTGGCGATGCAGTTAATCTATCCATCCCGCAGCAAACTAATTGCTGGTGCTGCCATTGGTGGGTTGCTGCACACCCTGGCCACCCTCCGCGGCAGTGTGGGAAGCCGGCTCTTGTGCGGGCGGCGGCTGGGTGGAATCTTGTGCGACCTTGGTTGTGGTCGAGCCTGGATAGGTGCAGTGATAGACCACGGTTAGACTGTCTCCGCTGTAGCTCATAGGAAGATGGTCGAAGGTTTGTATCCGGTTTACCGCTCCCAGGCATGAATTATCGAGTGACGAGGACCCGCTCGATGTTTCCATGATCGGGGTTGCATGAGTGCCGCTCCGCCGTATGGCGAACTGAATATAGACAGTTGCGCCCGCCGGCGTACTGGCGGCAACTTCCGAGGCATCCCATTTCTCTGTGACCTTGTTTTTTGCCGCTTCTATGTACCCGCCGAGTTGTGAACCGGAACTCCCCACGCGTTCCGGCCGTGGCGACGTTACCATGGCGTTGGTTTGTGGTGTGCCAGTGTGCGCTGGGATAGAGTTCATCGCAGCGAGTTCGCTGTACGAACAGGGATAAAGTACGTGCAGACTTTCCTTGGCGCCACCCTCAGGCGGGCCAAATGTTCTGACCTGCTGTACGGCAAGAACGCAGGACGAATCAAGCGATGCAGAACCACTCGGCCTTAGCACCTGGACATCCCGCGGTGATCCGTCATGCACGATGGTGAACGCAATATCCGCGGTTGCGCCTGCAGGAGTATTGACGACCGTCGACGGGTTCCAACTCTGTCCGACCCTGGTTTTAATTACCGTCCAGTACCATTGCGACGGGGGGGCGTCGTCTGTGGCTTTCGAAGCCAGATCCCGGGCGGTTGCAGCGCGCGCCGCAGGAAACAGTGGATTTGCCCTGGGACGGCTGTCTAAAAGGCAGATCGCTACCAGGAGCATTCCGCTTGCGACTGCTGCCACCCACCTTTTTTTGTGTTTGTACGACAACTTGGAGTGCTTAGCGATCAACCAGAGAACCCCGGCGGTTAGCAGCACCAGCAGAAGCAAAGACTTCGTTCGCCCCACGGTTTCACTGAGCGCGTAGAAAATCCCGTAAAGAAGAAAGCAAAGGACCGCGCAGGCCGCAACAAGAATGCCCAACACCTCGCGCCCGATCACGATGGGGGGCTGTTGCGGCGCCAACGGCGGCTGATCGGTTGACTGCGGCGGGGGCGCCTGTGGCACATGCGCAGTCGCTTCCCAATCGTCATGCGGCGGGTACCGGAGCAGCGTCGGCCCTTTGGGTTCGAGCACCGCTCTCAGCGCCAGTTCATCGCGTCTTGCATAGGCATCGTTGGCCTGTTGCGTGAGCCGCTCACACCGGTTCCTATCCTGCTCATCAACCGCCAGGTCAGGATGAACCCGTTTGAGAACCCGGATCCACAACCTCTTGAATTCGGGTGACTCGTCAACCAGTGCGCTCACTTGACATCTCCGTCTTGCAATACACCCTAAATTTTCCGGCTACCAGGCAGCACGGAATTGGCCCCCACACGAGGCTGGTTGTATTTGACCAGTGACCAACGGTCCACACCATTACCCTTTCCGGTACTAGGCGGCGATTCTGGTTTGGACAGGAGGTGGAAAACTGGCGCCGACAGCGGCGTGGGCACGATTTCTACCCGGAAGGGGCAGGCCACTGTGCCACTTGTGTAACCGTAGTGGTAGTTACCAACGGGCGCGTGGGGCGGGAACAGCATTGAAGCACCGTTGCAACGAGTGCTCGACGAGCCGGCCGACCGAAAAAGGCTAGGGTGGACAAGAATGCTCTAGATACGCCTTTTCCGCATTCTTCTATTCTTGTGGGAGACCCCAGAGCCGCTCCAAACCAGGATGGCAGTCACCAGGTGGATCCAAAACCACAAGTCGAACCCGCGATGCGCATGGATAAAGATCAGGACCAGCACCCGGGGAAGAAACGCCCACAACACGGCAGCCCAAGGCTGAGGGACAAAGAACCACCACATGTGGATCCAGCCGATAAACAGCGAAAGCCTCGGCAGAAACAAGGCTAAAACAAGGAACCAGAGAGGGATTCCGTGCGTCAACGTCAATATTGGCATCGGCATGTATTGCTCCCAGCCAGAAAGGAAGAGTCGCCACCATACCTCGGCAACCCACCCTCGGCTTCCATCGCAATAGCATACCTATCGTTGGCAGCTTCGCCAATGAAGTCCAGGGCGGCAACGGGGTTCAAACATGATCTGGTCATGCAGAATGGCTCCGTCATGCCGGAAGGCCTACGCGCCTTACCAGATCCCGGAAGCGTGAGTCCGAGCGCAGAGGGTCAAGGCAGGGATCTATTTTGAGATACGTGAGTCCCTTGTCGCGCGCTGCGAAGGCTTTATCCAGCCATGCGAAAGCGTCATCCTTTTCTCCCAGCCCGGCATAGACCAACGCGATTTCGTATCTTCCCACGCCTGTGTCCTGCACATGCTTCTGCAGTTTGGAAATCATCTCGCGCGCCTCCGCCTCTCGTCCCATGCGAGCATAAGTGTTACCCATATGGCCTAGAGCGTGGGGTTGATCGTCCAGCTTTTGAAATTGCTGAATGGCCTCCTCGTACATACCTTTTTCCACATAGATGACGGCCAGGGGAAAGATGAGTTCAGCAGGTTCATGAGGCAACGCCGCCGCACGTTGCATTTGCAACAGCGCCCGGTCGTATTGGCGGGCATAGTAGTAACCGAAGGCCGTGTTATGGTAGGCGCGGCTGGAAATGGGATCGAGTTGCAATGCCAGCTGCAACTCGGAGATCGCGTCCGGGAGGCGGCCCATCCGTTCCAGATAATTGGAGTAGGCCCAACGCACGGGGGCTGAGCTTGGATTGAGTTCCAGGGCCCGTTTGAATTCCCTTCCCTCGGTCGCCCAGTCCCAGTCAAGATCCATCGCGGCCTGAGCCAGTTGGACATGGCCATCGGGAAGAGCTTCATCGAGCGCGATGGCTTTGATGGCCGCGGCCTTCTCTTTGGGAAACGCTTCAGAGTAAGGCATCCAGCCCGCTTCCCCCATCCATCCGTAACTATTCGCCAATGCGGCATACGCCTGTGCGTAGTTAGGATCTTTGTCGATTGCTTTTTGGAAATAGCCAATCGCGCTTCCCGGGTTCCCCGTGCTTAAGGCTTGCGTGCCCTGCAAATAGAGCTCCTGGGCTTCCGGGTCGACGGTGCGCGGACGGGCCAGACGGGCCCGCTCCTCGGGCGTCACCGCAATCCTGATCTGATCGGCGATCGTCCGCGCCACCTCGGCCTGCAAGGTGAGAACGTCGTTCAGGTCGCGGACGTAGCTGCGCGCCCAGAGGTGATGATCGGTCTTGGCGTCGATCAACTGGGCCGTGATCCGCACCTGGTTACCCTGGCGCAGCACGGAACCTTCGACCACCGTATCCACCCCCAACTCGCGGGCGATTTCCGGCAGCGTTTTCGTCGTGCCCTTATAAGTCATCGTCGAGGTACGAGAGATGACGCGCGAGGCAGAAACCTGGCCCAGGTCGGCAATGAGTTCTTCTGTCATGCTGTCCGCGAAGTAATCCTGGCGTGGATCGCCGGAGAGATTCTGCAGAGGCAGGACCGCGATGGCGTGATGTTCGGCCTCTTTCGGCGATTCCCTGGGCCAGACTTTGAAGCCGATGTAAGCGATCGCCACAAACAGGGCCAGCCCGGCCAAGGCCAGCCCGGCCAGCATGCCGGCCACCACGCGCCGCTGGCGCAATCTCTCCCCAGGGGCGGCAATTGGGGACGCTTCCGGGGCAGCCGGCAGGTCGTCTGCGGGGTGTGGCCCAGGTTGTGGCTCTAGCAAAGATTCGAACTGGGATTCCCAGTGGAATTTCGGGACATACGACCCCGACGGTAGCTCGATGCGGACCAGCGGGGGCTTTGCCGCTTCCTGGTAGTACTGGGCCAGTTTTCTCCGGACTTCCGTGGCCTTGACCCGGACCACCGCATCGTTGGCAGTGTCGTAGTCGATGCTGCGGCCGAACATTTCGGCACCGATCATGCGCTCGCGCAGGCTATCCAGCCGGCCCGCCAGCGTGTGTTCCACGATCAACTGGAGAAAGTCCTGGGCTCGTTTACTGCCCGCGAACGCCTTGCTCGCGAACACATCCTTAAGATGATCGCGCACCAGACCGAGCCGTTCCGGACTGAATTCCTCCGGATTCGAGACTGGATAGGTTGCCGGCATACCGCTAACCCTTGTGTGAGTGACTCTAACACAGCAAACGTCCCCCCCGAAGGCCAGCAAACGGTCTCCCCGGCACGCGCGTAAGTGCATAGAAACAAACGTTCTCAACCCGAAACCGGCAAACACGCTGTAACGAACATTCCGGGCGTGCCGATCCCCTGTTGTTATCAGAGGAGAGGAGTGCATGCAGACCACCGAACCACTCGCCTGCGAAGCCGACAGCTTGCGGATATTTGAGGAATTCTTTACCTCTTCAAAAGTGCTGCACCAGGAGCTGAAGTACCTGCGCAAGGCGGCTACAAGCAACCTCACCATCCTGATTACCGGCGAGAGTGGCACGGGCAAGGAACTGGTCGCTTGCGCCGTTCACCAGTTGTCCCATCGTTCCCCCCGGGCGTTCGTCCGCATCCACTGCGCGGAGATCCAGCCTCAGCTCATTGCTTCTGAGCTATTCGGTCAGCGGAAAGGTAGACGGTTCCCCCAGGCGCAACCACGTCTTGACTGTCTCCCGTTGGCCGAAGGGGGAACGATCTTTTTTGAAGGAGTCGACGATCTGGCCGCCGAGGCACAGCTCGGACTTCTGAGAGTTCTGCGCGACCTGGAGTCTGTGTACCCCGACCGAAACCGCTCCCCGCGGCTGATTGCCTCTACGCGTTGCGATTTGCAGGCCGCCACCGACGCGGGAGCCTTTCTCCGCGGCCTGTTTTTCCGGCTCAATGAATTTGCCATTACCCTTCCGCCCTTGCGGGAGCGAAAGGAGGATATCCCGGCGCTGGCTCGCCATTTCCTGGCCGAGTACTTTCTTGCCCGCCGCGCGGCACGGCCAAAGAAGCAGCGGCCGGCCCTCACCGAGCGGGCCATGCATCTGCTCCAGTCTTATCCGTGGCCCGGCAACATGCGCGAGCTGCAAAGCGTGATGGAGCGGTTCGCCGTGCTCTCTGAAGCGAACATCCTCTCCGTCGACGCCAAGTGGATTCCCTGGGATTCCGTTCAGGCGCGAGCCTCGCCGGCCTCAGCCTCCGGGATGCCGATGCCGAACGAGACGGAACTGCTGGAGGCGGCGCTGATAGAAATGCTGGCTGCATTTCCGGGTTGGGAACCGCCCAATCTCCTGGAATGAGCTATTGAGCAGGCGCAGGCGCCCTGCGATTTCCCCCAACATTCTGGTGACAAGGAGACTCTGTTTTGATGAAATTATTCCGATCTTTGCGCCAGCGGCGCAGGACCCGGCGACGCGGCGATGCCCATGAGGAGTGGAGGGTGGCCCACTGGGCGCCGGCTGCGTCGGAAGCCGGTAACCACCGCTTCGTCGCCCTTCAGCCGATCTTCGATCGTAGGAGAAAGCTTTTCGGCTACGAAACCCTGTCCCGTGGGAAGTGGGAAAACCGCTTCGCCGGCGACCCGGATACGGCCACCCAAACCATGATCGACGACTGGTTGCTCCATGGACTCGACGAACTCACCGCCGGCTCGCGCACCTTTATCAATTGCACCTTCCAAGCGCTCACGGCAGGGTCGTTGACGCTGCTTCCCACGCGCGTCGTGCTGGAGCTGCTGGAAACCGTGGAGCCCAGCCCGGAGGTGGTGTCCGCCTGCCGCAGAATGAAGGTGCTGGGCTACCAGATCGCGCTCGATGACTTTCAGCTTGCAAAAAAGATGGATGTCTTGCTCGCGCTTGCGGACTACGTCAAAGTCGATTTCCGCCTCACTGACGGCCACCAGCGCAGAGCGATCGTGCGCCGTGTGAAGGGCCTCGCGACCATCCCCATCGCCGAGAAAATCGAGACCGCGGAAGAATTTGACACTGCGCTGGGGGAAGGCTTCGGCCTGTTTCAGGGATATTCTCTGGCCGCCCCTGTTCTCTTTTCCCAGAGACGCATTCCCCCTCTTGATGCAAACCATCTGCGCGAGACGCGCCTGCCGGCGTTTGGATAGGGGCAAGAACCCACGTCTCACCAAATTCCACGGAACCTTTCAAGGGTCAGTTCCGTATCACACTGCCATGAAGACGAAATGTGCTGCTACCCTGGCGGCGCTCGCCATTCTCTCCTCGTTGACCGCCCTCGCGCAGGATCCGGATCACTCCTGGTCCAAGACGTACCCGGTCACCGGCAAGCCCACGCTTATCCTGGAAACCTCGGATGCAGGCCTTGAATTTCGTCCCTGCGGGGACTGCCATGAAGTCCGGATCCACGTTGAGGTGGAGGGGCGAAAGCTGAGCGACTATCGCCTGGAAGAAGGCCAAAGCGGCGATCAGGTTCACTTTCTCTTCAAAGAACTGCCGCACATTGGCGGGCACTTCGCCTGGCACCGGGAGCAAACCCGGGTGACCGTCGAAAGCCCCGCCCAGCTAACGCTGCAGGCCAAGACCTCTGACGGGAATGTAACTCTCTCCGGATTGCAGGGCGACCTGGGTCTGACCACTGGCGATGGGAACGTGACCCTTGATCAGGTCTCAGGCAATCTGCGCATCAAGTCCGGTGACGGCCAAGTCAAGGTCACCGACGCCAGTGGAGCCATCGACGCCCACACCAGCGACGGCAACCTCAGCGTCGACGGGCAATTCCACACTCTTGCGCTGCACACCAGCGACGGTACGCTGGACCTCAATTTACGCGAGGGAACGAAGCTCACTGAGGCCACGACGATTCAATCGTCTGATGGCTCGGTGACCATTCGCGTCCCACAGAGCTTCGCCGCTGACCTCAGCGTGCACACCAGCGACGGCCATGTGGATTGTGCCCTTCCGCTTACCATGGACAATTACCAATCCGGCGGAGCGGGTCACGAACTACACGGTAAGTTAAACGGCGGAGGCACACCGCTCACCGTCAAAACATCGGACGGTAACGTAAAAATCGAACAACTCTAGAACTGTCAGTCGGAGCCGCGCGGGCCGTAAACGCAATCTTCTTTGCGCTGACGGATGGGGACGCTAATCATTTGGTGGCATTGGGGTGCAGTGGCACTGGGGTGGCACTGGGTAGCGGCATCATTCGGTATCATGGGGAGAGTCGGCCCGTAACCTGGCCCTGAATTGAGACAGTTTTGACCAGCAAGAAGACTTGGGTTAGCGCCACCCCGGATCAGACGCAATCACGACGGGATCGCGGAAAGACAATCCGTCGAAGTCTCGTCGAAGCAAGTGAGGCGCAGGAAGCGGCACTCCTCGCTCGCGAACTCCGTACCTCGCAAACGCAGCAGGAACTTGCCGTGATTGTCGCGGTTGAGTTCACCGGCGAGCTCCGCAAGCGCACGCAGATAACTGCATCCGCTCGACTGGCTCGCACCGCGGCTGCTATCGAGGCTGGAGAGGAGGACCTCCCTGGCCATGCAACATCCACCCTCGACTTCGATGCCAGCCGCACGGAGTTTGAGGAACTGGCTCGATCGGCAGGTGCGACCATTGCCACCACGCTCGTCCAGCGGCGCCAAAAGCCGGACCCCTTCAGCCTCGTCGGGCAAGGCAAACTCGACGAGATTGTGGGCGCCGTGGCGAGCACAAACGCATCGCTGGTTCTCTTTGACCACGACCTCAGCCCGTCGCAGCTGCGCAACATCGAAGCCCGTCTACCTTGCCATGTCATCGACCGTTCTCAGCTCATCCTCGACATCTTCGCCCGTCATGCGAGGACCCGCGAAGGTCAGCTCCAGGTAGAGCTGGCGCAGCTCGAATACCGGCTGCCTCGCCTGGCCAAACGCGGTCGCGCCATGTCGCAACTTGGCGGAGGCATAGGGACCCGCGGCCCGGGCGAAACTCAACTCGAGACCGATCGCCGCAAAATCAATGTGCGCATCGACGAAATCAAGACCCAGCTCCACGCTGTCCGGCGCATCCGCCATCAGCAGCGGCAGCGCCGGGAGGCAGTCCCTGTCCCGGTGGTTGCCATCGTCGGTTACACCAACGCCGGAAAGAGCACACTCTTCAATGCCCTCACCGAGGCCGGCGTGCTTGAATCGGCCCGCATGTTCGCCACCCTCGATCCCAAACTCCGGCGGCTGCAGCTTCCTTCTCGCCGCAAGGTCCTGCTTTCCGATACTGTCGGCTTCATCCGCAACCTTCCCCACACGCTCATCACGAGCTTCCGCGCCACCCTCGAAGAGGTGGAGAGATCCGAAGTTCTTCTCCATGTGCAGGACGCAGCCAGCCCTATGCGCGAAGAGCAGAAAATCCAGGTTGAAAAAGTGCTGGCCGAGCTCGCGGTATCGACCAAGCCCGTCATCCAGGTTTTGAACAAGGTCGATCTGGTCCCGGCCCAGGACCTCGCGCAGCTCGCGAGCGATCACGAAGCAATTCTGGTGTCTGCACAACAGCACACCGGCCTTGACCAACTCTTGATGGCCATCGATGCCGCGCTCGTGGCCGACCCACTCGTCGAATCCAGCTTTCGGCTCCCACAGTCCGAAGGCTCGATCCTCGCCTCGCTCGAAGGCGGAGCCATCATCCAAGAGAAACGCTTCGAAGGAAATCTTGTCTTTCTACGAGCCCGGGGACCAGCATCACTTCTTGACCGGTACCGGCGATTCCGTGACAAACACGATCTCTCTAACGGACACCTTCGAGAGAAGCAGAGTTAGGAGAAGCCGGAAACGAAACGATCATCAGTACTCCCTGCCGCAGGAGTGCCTGGGTGTACTGGATTCACGGGGCCGGGATGAATATCGTCCTTTATTGAATATTGAAATCGTGAACGACAAGACGCGTGTCTACCATGACGTGCGGCGTGATGGCGTGGAAGCCCCACATATGCACCCAGGCATTCCCTGTCCGAAAGGTAAGGAATGACTTCATCACACCTGCAGGAAAGAACGTGAGCAAAACGAAGATGACAGAGACTACCGCGTGGTACGGCGAGTCATAGCGTGTCCAATATTCGAAGACGTGCATGAGCGGGTAGCTGACGGCGCCTACCAGAAAGGCGACGAGCGGAGAGAACAAGCGGGCATAGCGCGGCAGCAGAATGGCATAGATGAAGATCATGATGGGGAAATCGGTACCGCCCAGATGCAGCACTAAGGAGAGCGCTCCGCCAACGAGCTGCTGATGCGGCGTGAGCTGAAAGATGTTGGGGCCGGCAAGTTCGTAGGCGCAGCCGATGAGCATGACAACGGCGATGATCAGCGTGTCATTCTTCCAGTTGGCCGATCGCAGGTTGAGCGCTTCGCGTGAGTAGCCGCGTATGCGAAAGATGAGATACGGAAGAAGCGCGAGGAAGATACCGTTGTACGCGGCCCAGGTGTAAACCGCGGCCGGTGACTGCACGCGCGTCGCGCCGAAGAGGCAGCCGTTGAGATGCAGTGCGAGTCCTTCGCCGAAATAGTGCTGTCCAAGGATGCGGCCCGCGAATAGGACGACGGCACCGTAAATCCACATGGCTACTGTTTCGGTTAACGCGATTCCGCGGCCAGGAGCGCGATCGGCGAGGTTGGGAAGTGGACGATGACGAGCCAGAAAAGAGACGACGCCGATGAGCACGATGATCAAAAAGAGACCGATGGAGTTGTTGAGCACATCGGTGATGGGTGGTGTAGTGGCAAGTGCGGGCCGGTTGAGCGGCACGCCGTTCCGGCAAAGCAGGATGGCTGCCGCAGTGAGCAGGAACCAGATCAGGAGAGCGATCCAGAGGCTTGGCTGACGAACAAGAAACCTGATCCGTGATGCTGGGGGGTTGGTCACTCGGTCTTGCCTTTCTCAGAATATGACGGCCTGCTTGAGAAGGTACCTAAACATCAAACGCCTTCTTGCAAGGGGTGGGACAAGTAAAGCCAAGTCTCCCTGTGCAAGATGTGGGGTAGGCGAGGTAGTTACCAGTCCGCTTGGCTATCTCCTAGCCTTCGCCCAACTTTTCTTTTGTGCTGCCGGATCCTTGCTCGCCCCTCGGCACTCATCCTACTTAGGCGACAATAAAACCCTCAGACGAAAAGACCGACCCGCGTGTAGGAAAGAATCGCTGGATGAGGCAATCGTGAAGCGCTGAGTCCAGGTCAGCGCAACAATCGCCGATGACCGCAAGACGGTAATCGGCGTCAGCAGCCTCGACAAGAGTGGAAAGGACGACACCACTGGTCGCAATGCCGTAAAGAACCAATGTATCGATGTCATGGGCGCGAAGAATCATGGCGAGATCCGTGCCGGCGAAGGCACTGATCCGGTGCTTGGTTATAACGATTTCGTTGCCTTGGGGTGCGATGGTATCCGGGATCGCTCCAAGCGGTTCCCGGAATAGCCGCTGATGTTGCTCTGAGGATTTAATGGCGCCGAGGAGTGCATTTCGAGAACTGATCTCGGGGAGTCCCGGTCGAAAACCTACCTGGATATGGATGATGGTCATGCCAGTTGCACGAGCATGCTTGAGAACACTTGCGACTCGAATCAGAAAAGCGTCTTTGGCCTCTCGGGTGTAGATGGAAACGATACCGGCTTGACAATCCATGCTCAAGACGGCCGTGTGGGCCGGATCAATCGTGAATGTGTCAGCCATATTAAGCTCCTTTGGGCGCAGAGCCCTGCCGATCAGAATCGTAGTTTAGAGTAATGTGCCCGCTTCAATCGCCCCCAAAAGGGGAACTCGCTGCCTCATTGGACAAAGTTTACATGCCGAGTGTCTGCCGCCATCCTTCCATCCGCACTCTGTGGGGACCCGCAAGCTGGGCAGACCTTGCCTGATTTTGCGAGGTGTAAAATTCGGTTCAGGGAGGGGTATCCTCAATGAATCTCCTCAGCAAGGCACTCAACAGAGTTTTGCAGCTCTTCGGACGAAAACTGCCTCCGGAGGACGACCCCTACTCGTATGTCACGGCGCCTAAGAAACCACGCCCGCCTTACCGCAGCGCTGCTGCCGTCGCGGAACCACCCGAATAGAGCCCGTAGTCCTTCCTCCTGGCTCCTGGCCGCGCCGGCCCTAGCGGAGATATGCAATCAGTTGGTCTACGCTTGAACTGAAGGGGATCGAACCAGTATCCAGGATTTCATAACCTCCTCGTTTAGCCTCCTGGCGAAGAAAGCGTCCCCAACTCATCATGTGCACGTTTGCTAAATCGGGCTGCTGGCGATCGTGCGTAAGTCTGGCGGCGCGGACAGAATCACTGCAATCGATGAGAACAATCCGCGCATTTGTAATCCCTGCGGCAACAATTGCCTCCACGATAAATGCAATTCTCATCTGGCCCTCAAATAAGACCATCTTCCCGGAATTCAGAAGAGAAGCGATCCGTTGCATCCACTCCATCGTCATCGCCCGCTGCCAACCGCCGCCCGGGCCATAGTCGCCACCATATGCGGCCATGATCTCCTCAGATGGAACACCGATGGAGTCGAAAAACCTGACCTCACACATCGGAAGCGCTGTCTGAACAGCGTGGGCCAGAGTCGTTTTTCCTGAACCTGAAGCCCCCGTAAGAATGAGCAATGAGCCGGTCACAGGACGAGTATAGCTGTCGGCTGTCGTTGGGTTTCTCGGATAAGATGCGTCGCACAATACCGATTCACCGTGGGTCTGCTCAATCCCGATTTCGAAGTAGCTCGGAACTTCGGGAACGCTCAATACCCTTCCCAGCGAACGGTTAGAATGCTGGTGCATGCTAGCCCCGTGGATACCCACCTATCCCGTCCGGCCCGACCCGCCGCTGCTGGAGGTCTTTGCTATCGGCGCAGCCGTCCTGGTCTGCGTTACCCTGGTGCACGGCTCCGTGATCGCGCGCATCGTTCGCGACTATCATCATGGGGCCCGGCGTCTTCTTCAACACGCAAACCATCCCTTTTGGGCGTCGATGCGATTTGGCCGCTCCGTGCTTCTTATGCTGGTCCTGCATATCGTCGACATGAGTATCTGGGCCTCCGTGCTCACTCGGCTCGACCTGATTCCCGACGCAAGAACCAGCCTTTACTTCACCGCCAACAGTTACACCACCTTAGGCTACGGAGGCATGCCGCTGGGCTTTGGATGGCGCGAGCTCGGTCCTATGATGGCAATCAGCGGCCTTTTCACCTTTGCCTGGACTACAGGCGTCATGTTTAATGTCGTGGGCTATCAACGCCAGCTGATCGACCAGTTGGTGGTAGAGTTTGCCCGCAAAAAGCAATTGCACCGAGAGCTGCTTGCTGAGCTCAGCGCGCTACGCCGTAAGGAAGCGGAACAGGAGAAACTCGCCGTGGCCGCAGAGCGCCAGAGCGAAGCGGATAAGTCCCTCTTTCGCCGATTCCAGATGCGGTGGGAGGAACGAAAAGAACTTTACGCCATCCGCCGTACAGCCATGAAGCAGGCCGCGGAGGCACTGGAGAAAGAACGCCAGGCGAGGGCCAACATTTATCAGCCTCCACCTCATGTCCCTCCCGCACCGTGAGGTCGTCACGCTCAACAATCGCGTAATTTCCGCTGGGCGTCTCCATGGCGACTCGGCCGCATAGAAAAGCAGCACGTCCGCGGCACGATTGCGGCTCTTCGACTGGGCAGCAGGGATAGGCACCCTTCGCCGCATAAATTCCACAGGCACATGTCGCCTTTGGCCCTCCATTCTCGATTTCCTCTTTAAGAGCGTTTCCTACTCGATTTGTCGGAGCTGGAGCGAGACGCGCCTATACTGTTGGTGCGCCCAAAGCATCCTCGCACGCGGAGGTCAATCGTGGCAGCAGCCTGTAGTCCGGCGAAACATTCCCAAAGCGACGTGCTTTTCAGCACGCTGTATTCAGAACTACACCGATTGGCGCGACGCCAATTAGGCGGCCAATTTGTTCCGGGGCGGCTCGGCGCCACTACTCTGCTGCACGAGGCCTACCTGAACATGTCCAAGGGTGCGGACCACTCGTTTCCTGACCGCGCTCGCTTCATGGCCTATGCTGCGCGCGTGATGCGCGGGATCATCATCGATCACGCGCGTGCGCGCAGCAGCGCGAAAAAAGGCGGCCGGTATCACATCACTGCAATTACGCTCGATAACCTGGAAACGCCGGTCAACGCCAGAGAACTCACCCTGATCAACGACGCGCTGGAGGAACTGACACTGCTTGAGCCGGAGCTCGCCACATTGGTCGACCTCAAGTTCTTTTGCGGGTTCTCCTTCGCAGAGATCGGCGCGATGCAGAGCACCTCAGAGCGCACCGTGCAGCGGAAGTGGGAAAAGGCCCGTATCTATCTGCATCGCAGCATTGGCGGGAGCGCGCGCCATGACTAAACCGGCTTCTCCACAGTGGAAGGATGAATGGCGAATCCTCAGCCCGCTGCTCGATCGGGCGCTGGCATTGGACGGAGACGAGCGCCAGGCATGGATTAAGACCCAAGAGCCGGAGATTGCCTACCGGCTGGAAATACTGCTTCTGGAACACAGCGTTCTCGCATCTGACGGCTTCCTGGAGACGGGTGTGGTCGATTTGCCATCGACAACCGCAACGCTGGCCGGGCAAACCATTGGAGCCTTCGAGGTCGTCTCACAGATTGGCCAGGGCGGCATGGGGAGCGTGTGGCTGGCACGGCGCAACGATGGACGTTTCGAACGCCAGGTGGCCCTCAAGTTTCTCAACATCGCCTTGCTGGGAAAAGAGGGCGAGGACCGGTTCAAACGCGAAGGCAAGATACTCGCGCTGCTTGCCCACCCCCATATCGCCGAGTTGATCGACGCGGGTGTCACTGACGCGGGCCAACCCTATCTCGTGCTCGAATATGTCGACGGCGACCAGATCGACCGCTACTGCGATCAGCGCCAGCTCGATCTTCACACCCGCATCCGCCTTTTTCTCCAGGTGCTCGATGCGGTCGCAGCGGCCCACGCGAACCTGATTGTCCATCGCGACCTCAAGCCGTCGAACGTGCTGGTGGGTAAGAACGGCGACGTCAAGTTGCTTGACTTCGGAATAGCCAAGCTCATCGAGGCCGGGAACAACCCGGAACAGCAAGCAGCCTTTACCATCAGCGGAACCGCGCTGACGCCAGAGTACGCTGCTCCTGAGCAACTGAAAGGCGAGGCCATCACCGTATCCACGGATGTTTACGCGCTTGGGGTACTGCTGTACTTGCTGCTCACCGGGCGGCATCCTACGGGTGAGGGCGAGAGATCGCCGGCCGGGCTGGTCAAAACTATCGTCGAGTGCGAGCCGTTGCGCCCCTCGGATGCCGTGGGGGTAGCGATGACCAACGCCGGCGATGCCGCCGCTCGTGCCCTTCTGCGTAGCACCTCGGTGGAGAAGCTTCGCCGCGTCCTGCGCGGGGACCTGGACACGATCCTGACCAAGGCACTCAAGAAAGATCCCCGTGAACGGTATGCATCCGTCGGAGCGTTTGCAGACGACTTACGCCGTTACCTGAAGTCCGAGCCGATCAAAGCTCGGCCCGACACACTTCTGTACCGTGCCGGAAGATTCGCTCGCCGGCACCGTGCGGGCCTATTCATTGCCCTGCTGGCACTTGGGGGCATGGCCGCCGGCATCACCGGAATGCTTCTGCAAGCGCGAACAGCACGCATCCAGCGCGACCTGGCGCTGCGCCAACTGGCGCGAGCCGAGCGTATGACCGACCTTAATGAGCTTTTGCTCAGCAATGCCGCGCCCGCGGGCAAACCGCTTGCTGTCGACCAATTGCTGGAGCGGGAAGAGCGCGTCATTGAGCATGAACGCAATCCTGACCCTGCCAATCACGTGGAGCTGCAGCTTTCCCTGGGCAACCAGTATTCGAGCGAAGACGAGAACAACAACGCATTACGAGTGCTCAACGCGGCCTATCGTGTTTCCCGCGATTTGAAGGACCCCTCCATTCGTGCCAAGGCCTCTTGTGTTCTGGCTGGAGCGATGGTTCCCGTGGGGGAGTTGTCACGAGCTGAGGCGCTTTACCAGGAAGGCCTGCGCGAGTTGGGGAATGCGCCCCAGTTCGCTTCTGAGCGGGCTGCCTGCCAGCTCCATGGCAGTGAGGTCGCGTATCGCAATGGGAATTCGCAAGAGGCCATCGCCCGCGCCCGCGCCGCAGAACTGGCCATCCAGCGCTCGCCGGCGCAATGGAATCTCGAAGGGCTCAATATCCTGGTCAATCTGGCCACGGTTCTGGGAGACTCCGGCAGCTTTCGCGAGGCCGAAACCATCTTTCAACAAGCATCGGACCTGATGACCACTCTCGGATACGACGATTCCCAAAAGGCGGTGAAACTCTTCAACGACTGGGCGCTCACCCTGAGTTACGACGGACGCCAGCTTGAGGCGCAACGACTTTATCTGCGAGCCCTCGCTATCAGTCGCAATGACGAAACCAATAGTGCCGTCGCTCCTGACCTATTGCTCAACTACGCGGGCCTCCTGCAGGAACTGGGACAGAAGGGCGAAGCCGCACGGTACTTTGGACTCGCATCCAAAAAGGCGCACGCGCTGAATGACAACGTACTTGTGGATGATACCGAGCTGATGCAGGCGAATATGTTTAGTGAGGCGCATGCGTTCGTCCAGGCAACCCGGCAGCTGGATGAGTTGGAGCAGCGACTGCGGCAACGATATGCACGAGAACACTACGTCTTTGCGGAGGTGTCTTCGGAGAGAGCCGGCATCGCGCTTGGGCAGGGCGATCTTCCATCCGCTGCCCATTACGCGACGGGAGCTGTGGAACTCGCCGAGGCCTCCCTGCGAAGAATCGGGCAATGCGCAGCCCTTATTCCGACGCTCCTGGTGAGCAGATCCGGCATCGACCTCAAAAGTGGACAGCGGGAACAGGCCGTATCCGACGCGAGGCGCGCGATCAAACTTCTTGAGGACCGTGAGGATCCAAGCATAGTGTCAAGCAATGTTGGCCGCGCTTACCTGGCCCTGGCCCTGGCCCTCGAAGGCGAAGGTAAAGCAGACGAAGCGCAGCTTGCGGCGCGCACAGCGTATGCCAATCTACAGACCACGCTGGGCTCCGACCAGCCTGACACCCAGCGCGCGCGTCAACTGACAAACACTCGCTTCCCGGTCCACTGACCACCGGCGCCCTTTTGTTTTGCGTTGGCGCCTTTCAATGCTCCTTTTCGTTCTCTCCAATAGCGGCCTGGCGACGCCTGATTGCAGGTTTTGCGCCTGGCCCTGACACGAGAGGAGAACCATTCATGCCGAAGTTTGTGATTGAGAGAGAGATTCCCGCAATAGGCAACGCAACCCCGGAACAACTACGAGCAGCCTCACAGACTTCCTGCGCGGCGTTACGAACGGTTGGTCCCCAGGTTCAATGGGTGCATAGCTATGTCACCGAAGATAAGCTCTATTGCGTTTACCTGGCGCCCGATGAAGCTGCGATTCGAGAACATGCTCGTTTGGGAGGCTTTCCTGCTAACCGGATCTCGCGCGTTTACTCGACCATCGATCCGACCACGGCTGAGTAGCAAGACAAAGGAATAAGTTCCGCCAACTGTCGTCTTTTGGGCGCGGATTGCGATTAATCAGACGGAGACCCGCCGCGGCTCTCCAAATTGCGATAGGAGCAAGACCATGCAGAAAGAGAATGTAATGAGCAAACGAATCAGGGCTGCCAGTGATGCGGCAAGCCTTACGCTCCGTCTGTTGTTGCTAGGCAGCTTCGCCATGACCATCCCGCTCTTTGCACAGAGCGGCACAGCCATGGATCACTCCGAGCAGACGCAAACTCCACCGGAGCTTGTGCAGGCCGTACGGGGGGCCACGCAGAAGTACACTGACGTCAACGCCGCCATCAGTGCCGGATATCATCCGGTACTTGGCTGTGTCTCGGGGCCGGATCATGGCGCCATGGGGGTGCACTACCTGAACGCAAGTTTATTGAATGGAGAGCTCGATGCCACTCAGCCCCAGGCGCTGATTTATGAGCCTATGGGGGGAGGACAAATGCGGCTGGTTGGGGTTGAGTTCATCGTGGATGCAGCTACCTGGCAAAAGAATAATGCGGCTCCGCCGCAGCTCTATCAGCAACTGTTGCAGTTGATTACCAGCCCAAACAGATATGGCCTGAACACCTTCTACGAGCTGCACGTGTGGGCGTGGCAGGACAATCCAAATGGAGCATTCGTTGACTGGAATAACAAAGTGAACTGCAACCTTCAAGGCACTACGTTGTAGCCGGTTCCCCACTGCGAAAACAAGGGCCAACCGGCCCTTGTTTTGTTTACAGTATGTTTGCATGCGGCGCAAAAGTATCCCCACCGGGTCGTCGCTACCCAACGATGAATGCCTGTGATTTCATATAGTCAAGGTTTGCTTCCCCGGCCGTGGGTGCAAAGAGGGTCTATATGTCTGAACAGTCTGACAGTGGAGGTATTTCACTCAAGGGCTTTGAATCTGCTTCACACGGAGCCGAATTCGCAGCCTACCTATGCGCGCTGGAAGCCTTCGATCGGCTCGAGCAACTGCAGGAGTTGAAGGCACTGGCGCTTGAGTATACCGGTATCGGGCCCGGCTCCCAAGTGCTCGAGGTCGGCTGCGGATTCGGATTAGAAACGCTTCGACTCGCTCGCTTGGCGCTGCCGGGTGGTCGCGTGGCGGGATGCGACCTTAGTTCCGATTTCCTGGCGGAGGCGCGGCGTCGCGCCGGCGCTGCTGGGGTCAACATCGCCTTCGAGCAGGCACGAGTGGAGACGCTTCCCTATCCGGACCAGTCGTTCGAGATCCTATGGTCGGAACGCCTGCTCATCTATGTTCCCAACCTGCGGCAAGCTGCTTCTGAGATGCGGAGGGTGCTCCGAAGCGGAGGCCGCCTGGTCAGCATCGAGCCGGACATCAGCACATCGACACTCAACCTTGAGAACCGGGACTTGGTACGTCGCGTAATGGGGCACGAAGCGGATAGGAACGTCGCCCACGGTTGGTTACCCGGCCGGCTCGGCGGAATACTGCAGAACGCCGGGTTCAGCCCTATCCGCCTTGCGACCCGTGTCGTTGTCTTCTCACCGGAACTGGCAGCCGGTTATTTCGCGCAGTGCGGTCGCTCTGCCGCAGCGGACGGCGTCCTTTCCGATGCTGAGCTGCACGATTGGAACTCGGGAATCGCATCACTTCTCAAAGAAGGAAAGCTTTTTGCAACCGTCGGGTATTTTTTGTTCACAGCCAGGACCTAGCAGTTCGATAGGTATCGCCCAGGTCAAATCAACGCGCATTCCAGACGGTTTGAAACTCTTGGCGAGTTAACGAATCCATATTCTAGTCGTGGGGAGCAGGCGGAGGGGTCATGAGCAGCAATGAGGGAGAGTTAGAAGCCACCGTAAGAAAGGACATTCGTGCCTGCGCAACGGCTAGTGAGAAGTATGTGATTCCTGCGCCAACTACATCTCCCGGAGACGCTGAGTACCCCGTTCTCAAGGAGTATGACATTATCACCAACGGCATCTCACTGCATGTAACTGAGCAAGGGGAAGGGCCTGCCGTTCTTTTCTGTCACGGGTTTCCGGATACTTCCTATACCTGGCGCCGACAGATGAAAGCCGTCGCGTCCGCCGGATATCGAGCAATTGCTCCCGATATGCGAGGTTATGGCCGCAGCACAGCTCCGGCAGACGCGACCTTGTACACGCCATTGCATACAGCCGGCGATCTGGTCGGATTGCTGGATGCGTTGAATATCTTCAGCACCGTCATTGTGGGCCACGACTGGGGTGCCACTCATGCGTGGAATGCTGCATTGATGCGGCCTGATCGATTTAAAGCAGTGCTGTGCATGAGCGTGCCGTATGTTCCGCGCGGAGATGTCAGCATTTTCGAGCGTATGCGGAAGTCCGGCCATCAAAACGATTTTTATATGTTTGAACAGATCCGGCCGGAAGCCGATCAAATCTGGGCTGATGCCGCAGTCACCATTCCAGGGATTCTTTATTGGGCATCGGGTTCTGCTCCAGTCGACACGCGCTGGAGCCCTATGGATCCTGCACGGAGCCTTCATCGTCCAGCTCCTGGGCCGTTGCCGTCATGGGTGGAGCCAGATTACGTGGCTCATAACGTCGCTGAGTTCCAGCGTACCGGCTTTCACGGCGGGCTAAATTACTACCGCGCCGCCGAACCGTATTTCTATTTATCTGGCGCCTGGAAAGGCGCCGCGATTACTCAA
Source organism: uncultured Acidobacteriaceae bacterium (assembly GCA_963743365.1). GTDB lineage: Bacteria > Acidobacteriota > Terriglobia > Terriglobales > Acidobacteriaceae > PALSA-350. The sequence continues at coordinate 440,655 of CAVUQE010000020.1, read as the reverse complement.
CCTTCCTTTTACATTGCGGGCAAGGCGGATGGCTTGGGGGCGCTCTATCCGCCCTTTGAAAAACTCCGCGCCGGTCTTCCTGGTCTCGTGGGAAATCTCGAAATCGACGATGTGGGCCACTGGGTACAACACGAGGCCTCTGCGGAGGTCAGTAACCAGCTCCTGACGTTCCTGCGCACCGTCAGCGCAGCCTAAAGCGCCCGTGATTCTGCGCAAGGCGTATTCCGTGGTATCGCCGTATTCGGAATTTCGTTCAGCGGCTGGCACAACGTTGTTGTGCGCTGCTTTTCTCCTTCTTCGCCACAGTGCAGAATGGGCGAGCAGCAGCAACGCTGATCCCTTCAACCACCGAATGAGCTCTTCCGTCGCGCCAGCGAGTCCGCTACCACCCAGGCCGCGCCTGTCACCGCGAGATTCACGGCGCTCTCAGTCCAGTTCGAGTGGTTCGAGTGGTCAGCGAGAAGTATCGGCCCGTTAGCCAGCAGCCCGAAGGAGGCAAGCATGGCAGTCACCAGGATTGCGGCCAGCCGGGCTTGCACGCTGGCCAGGATCGCAACGCCGGCCGCGACGAAGCAAACCCCGGTCACATAACCCCAGAACACTTGCGAAGGCGGCAGCCATTTGGGCACGAGAGGGGCGGTAAGGTTCATGTAGACAAAATGCGCTGCACCAAACACCAGCGAACAAACCCCGAACACTCGTTGCCCCACGCGGGTAAGGCGCACAGACAGGGCCGCATCCATCCCATCGATTTTGGCGGTGGTGGCGTAAACGATCAGCCCAGCTGCAGCGATCGCGAGTTGCATGGCGATGTTTTCGTAGGTGACGAAGATGGCATAATCCGTAAGCAGCAGGCGGCCGTTCATCAGGATAACGACAAAGAGCGTGTAGTAGACGGTGAGTGCCGCAGCGCCCCAGGCCGCGGTACGGCGCCACTCGACGGCCGCAGCCGCGATGACCATGAACGCACCGGCGGTATAGGCCAGGGCGGTGCGGGCGGGAAACTTCTCGGGCATCGGCTGCCCTGGATCGAAGTCGCCAAAGACCAGGCTGGCCAGGCCCACCGCCATCACGGCCAGGCCATAGACGCGCCAGCCGAAGGCCATCGTCGCTTTCTCCGTCGTCATGACCGCAGTATAGGTCCCGCCTGCGCGGCCAATGCGACCACTCGGCCCAAGAACACCATGACCACAGACGAAACTCAACGCCGCGAACGGATAGGTCTGGACGGCCGCCGCCGTCGAAATGCTTGCAGGAAGCCTGAAGAACCCAAGCGCGAACCTGTTGACATTCTACCTATGGCAAGCTCAATCTATAGGTAGATGGTCAACATGAGAAAGAACGTGCCAGATGGCGCGGTTTCTTACCCATCGAATCAGGAGTCGATCATGGAATGGATCCGAATTCTCCTTAGCCGTGGCGCAGCACTCTTCCGCAGCCAAAAGCTCGATGCCGACCTTGATGAGGAGCTGCGCACGCACATCGACCTGGCCATCGCAGAAAATCGCGCGCGCGGGATGAATGAACCGGAGGCGCGCACCGCCGCTCTGCGCTCGTTTGGCGGCGTCACGCAGACCCGCGAGAGCTACCGCCTTCAGCGCGGCCTGCCGTGGCTCGAAGAAGCCGCCCGTGACATCCGCTATGCCGTTCGCCAACTGCGCAAGTCGCCCGGTTTTGCGCTTACTGCCATCCTTACGCTTGCATTGGGCATCGGCGCGGCTACTTCGGTCTTCAGCGTGGTCAACGCGGTTTTGCTCAAGCCGTTTGCCTTTCGCGACCCGGATCGGCTGGTCGTATTGCGCGAGGCAGTGGAAGACAAGGTGACCAGCGAGCGGGAGTCCATTCCCGACAATTACCGGCACTTCCAGCGCCTGAAGAAAACCACCGCGACCCTCGAGGATGCCGCAATCTTTGCTCAACTGGGAAAGAGCGTCTCTCTCAACGGAGATCACCCCCGCATTGTTGGCGCAGTGATCAGTTCGCCAAACCTCTTTCGCATGCTTGGTGTTCAACCCATCCTGGGCCGGGACTTCATGGAGGACGATGCCCGGCAAAATGCCGAAAGCGTCGTGATCCTGAGCTACGAAGGCTGGCAGACATTGTTTGCGCGCGACCCCGCGGTCATTGGCGCAACGCTTCGGATCGGCGGCCATCCCGTCAGCGTTATCGGTGTGCTGCCGGCGGGCATGCGGTTTCCGCAAATCGCATTGGCGCCGAAGATCGCCTTTCAGGATACCGCAGGAGGTGGTGTCCTGCTCTTTGAGCCGCTGGTGCCCAGCGAGTACGACCTGAATAGAGACATGGGCAACTTCAACTACAAGGCGATCGCTCGCCTCAAGCCTGGGGTGACGTTGCCGCAGGCCAACGCTGAGCTGGAGGCCCTGCAGGAGGCGTATTCGCGCTCCGCGCACCTGCCGTTTCAGTTCGGCATTGCGGTTACCCCGCTGGAGAAGGATGTCGCCTCCTTGGTGAGCGGCGCGCTCTGGCTGCTGCTTGCGGCGGTGGGCGCGGTGCTGCTGATCGCGTGCGTCAACCTTGCCAATCTACAACTCGCGCGCGCCGTCAATGCGGAACGTGAGACTGCCGTCCGCGCCGCACTGGGCGCCAGCCGAAGCCAACTGGTAAGATCACGGCTCACTGAGAGCCTGGTATTGGCGTTCGCCGGCGGCACGGCCGGAACAGCGCTTGCCTTCGGCGGCGTGCGCCTGTTGATCGCATGGGCGCCGGCGAATATCCCTCGACTCGATGAGGTGCGGGTAAGCCTGCCTGTCCTCATCTTTAGCGGCGGCTTGTCGATGGCAGCGGCAATCATCTTCGGTATCTTGCCCTCCCTGCATTCCCTTCGCGTTGCCCCGCAAGCCGCGCTGCAAGCAAACTCCACACGCGCGGCGGGCACGCAACGGAGCCGCCGTACGCGCAGCCTGATGGTGGCGGGGCAGGTGGCTTGCACGGTGGTGTTGCTCATCGTTACGTCGTTGGTGCTGCGTAGTCTGTCTCACCTTCTGGGGCAGAATCGCGGTTTCGATGCAAGCCATATCACGCTCGCGCAGGCCGACATCTTCGGGTCGCAATATGACGACACCGGTCCCAAAGGAAATGCAGCGAGGATGGCCTTTGCCGATAGCGCCCTCACGGCTCTCGGTCAACTGCCAGGCGTGCAATCGGTCGCCCTCACCAGCGTTACGCCGCTAACCGGTGAAACATGGGTCGATACTCTTACCCGGCCGGATCATCCCGTGCCGGCTGGAAAGGCGCCGGCGATCAACGTGCGCTGGATCAACCCCAGCTATCTGACCACGATGCTCAGTCCGCTTGTCGCCGGCCGCAACATCACCGCCGCCGATCGCACCCATCCCTATGTCGCGCTCATCTCGGAAAGAACGGCGCGCGAAGGCTTTCCTGGCGAGAACCCCATCGGACGAAAGATTTCTGACATTGTTCCGGATGAAAAGCATTCAATCTCTAACTTTGTACCCGATGACCATACCGTCACAATCATCGGAGTCGTCGCCGACACGCGCATCAATGGCCTCAAGGACGATGCCGCCATGGTCTATCTGCCCTACTGGGCCTACACACCGATGACGCTGTCGTTCCTGGTCCGCAGCTCTCGATCGAGCGATGCCTTGATTCCCGAGATACGTCGGGCGATCTGGCAGATCGATCCCCAGGTTGCCATACCGACGCTCAAGTCCATGGATGATCAGGTCAGCGATTCCGTGGCAGGTGACCGGTTCCAGGCCGTCGTGCTTAGCGCTTTTGGCCTGGCCGCATTGTTCCTGGCTTTGCTCGGAGTATATGGAGTGCTCGCGTACTCGGTCACGCTACGCCAGCAGGAGTTCGGTATCCGCATCGCCTTGGGTTCTGCTAAGAGCGCCATGATTGGGCTGGTGCTGCGGCAGGCTGCATATCCCGTTCTTTTGGGCACAGGCGTCGGACTCATGATGACGCTGATCGTGCTGCGCTGGGTCCGCAGTCTCCTGTATCAAACGCCGGTCATGGACCCAGTCGCAGTGGGCGGCAGTATATTGCTGCTTTTGCTTGCCGCTACGATCGCAGCGATTGTACCCGCCCGGCGCGCGGCATCCACGGATCCGATGCATGTGCTGAGGATGGAGTAGAACTGAGTCGCCCGCGCAGCTTGCCATGGAAGGTAGCCGAAGAGATTGACCGGTCATGATTGCATGTAATGCTGTTTTGCATTACTATCTTGCTATCAGCCGGAGGAAGCCAAGCACGATGAGCACCTTGACCGTCACCGCACGGGGCCAGGTTACCTTCCGCAAGGACGTTCTTCAGCATCTTGGTATCCAACCCGGAGGGAAGATTGCACTGGACAAGCAGCCGGATGGGGCTGTAACCCTCAGAGCTGCGCGGCCCACTGGTAAGATAGACAGCTTCCTTGGTCTGCTCGCAGGTAAGACCAGCAAGGTTGCGACTCTCGATGAGATCAGTGAAGCCGCGGCGGACGGCTGGTCCAGGCAGAAGTGAGAATCACTGCGGATACCAACATCCTCGTCCGCGCCGTAGTCGCAGACGACAAAAAGCAGGCCCGGGCGGCCGCCAGGATTCTTAAGCAAGCTGAGCTCATCGCAGTTACCCTTCCATGTCTGTGTGAGTTTGTTTGGGTTCTGCGCCGCGTTTACCAATTTGGGCAAGAGAGTATCTCCGCCGCCCTCGAAGCGCTGCTCAGTGCGGACAAGGTCTCGGTCAATCGCCCGGCTGTGGATGCCGGGTTGTCGATGCTCAAGGCAGGCGGCGATTTTGCTGACGGCCTGATTGCCTACGAGGGCAATTGGTTGGGCGGCGAAACCTTCGTATCTTTTGACAAGCAGGCTGTCTCCTTGCTTTCTCACCAAGGAAAGCCGGCGAAGTTACTGAAATAGATCAGAGCTTTCGTGGTACTGGATAAGCGGGAATCCGGGGCGGAGCCGATGAAAGAGTACAGCAGCGCTTCGGATAGGCTCCTCGCCAGGAGACGCGCGCGCTCTTCCCGCAAAGACGTCGCGCGCAAATTGCTTTATCCTGCCCTCGTCGTATCCGCACTCATCTCTACCACCGCCTTTTCCGATGAGTGGCGTCCGCATCATGCGCTGGTCCCGCCCTCGGGCGTGCTCAATCTCCCCCAACCGGCCGGACCCACTGACGTATTGCTTCCGGGGCCAGAAAGTCCGGCCGCGGCGGATGCCTGGCGGACGCAAATGAAAGCTTGGCGAGAGGAGCGGCTCCAGCGTTTGCGTTACCAGGGCACGGAGTACGAGCGGCCCGAACTGGCTTGGACGCAGCGCGTGTACTCCCAGGTCCAGCTGCTGATCTGGGACCGCACATTTTTCGATCCGGACAATAATCAATATACGGTTGACCGGTTTCTCGCCGACGTCGAAGGACGCCTCGGCCCTATCGACGCCGTCCTCATCTGGCCGCTCTATCCCAATCTTGGCGTGGATGACCGCAACCAGTTCGACCTGATCCGCGACCTGCCGGGCGGAGTTAACGGTGTTCGCCACATGATCGACGAGTTCCACACCCGTGGCGTACGAGTCTTTTTTCCTACCCTTGCCTGGGACACGGGCACGCGTGAGCAGGCCGCACCCACCGCCACTGCGCTGGCGGAATTGATGGCGGAAATCGGCGCTGACGGCGTCAATTTCGATACCCTCGAAGACGTCCCGGCCGCTTTTCATGCGGCCGCCGATGCCGCCCACCATCCGCTTGCGCTCGAGCCTCAATTTGCCATTCGCGACGAGTCGCTGGCTTGGAGCACCATCAGTTGGAACGACTGGGTAACGTGGGAAGACACGCCCTATCCGTTTGTGCCCATGGTCAACCAGGCGAAATGGCTGGAGCGGCGGCACACCATCAATGTTACAGATCGCTTCACTCGCGATAAAACCAACAGCTTGCAGCACGCCTTCTTCAACGGCATCGGTTATGTCTCGGCTGAAAATCTTTGGGGCTTTTGGTATGGCACTACGGCGCACGATGCCGAAGCCGTGCTGCGATTCACACGAATCGAGCGTGCCTTCGGGCAGACGCTGCAAAGCCAGGATTGGGAGCCATACACAGCGACCCTGCAATCCGGCGTCTTTGCGAGCAAGTTCGCCGGCGAAAACGCAACGCTATGGACGATGGTCAACCGCAACGAATACGACGTCTCGGGTGAGGAGCTGGTCGTCGCCCATGCCAACGGGATGCATTACTACGATTTGTGGCATGGTGTCGAGCTCACTCCCGGCAACGCCGGAGGAAACGATAGGCTGAGCTTTTCGATTGAAGGGCTTGGTTTTGGCGCGGTGCTGATGACTCCTGCGCTTACCAGCGAATGGAAGGCGCTGCTTGCGTTCATGGCGGAACGCGCCAAGCGCCCTCTGAGCTCTTACTCGCGTGAATGGAAGTATCTGCCTCAGACCATGGTTGAGATGGCGGCGACAAAACCCGCTGCGTCTGCTCCACCGGGCATGATTCGTATTCCAGGCGGGGATTTTGATTTTGCCGTACATGGGATCGAAATCGAAGGTGGCAACGATCCTGGTGTCGACGTGCAATATCCTTGGGAAGACGCGCCCCGCCGGTTTCATCGCCAGCGACTACAGATGAAACCGTTTTATATCGACCGCACGCCGGTATCCAACGCCGAGTTCAAGAAGTTCATCGACACCGCGCATTACCATCCCGCGGACAGCCACAATTTTCTGCGGCTCTGGTCCAATGGAACATTTCCTGAGGGTACCGCGAACCAACCGGTCACTTGGGTTTCCATCGAAGATGCACGCGCGTACGCTGCGTGGGCCGGCAAGCGGTTGCCGCACGATTGGGAATGGCAATATGCCGCGCAGGGCTCCGATGGGCGCCTCTATCCCTGGGGAAACGATTGGAACGATCGAGCACTTCCTCCTCCCGACCATGGACGCGTGATGCGCGCACCGTCCGATGTGGGTGCCTTTCCGGCAGGAGCCAGTGCCTTCGGCGTGCTCGACATGACCGGAAATGTCTCGCAGTGGACCGACGAATTTCGCGATGAGCACACGCGCGCGGCAATTTTGCGCGGCGGCGCATTCTATCAACCACGGGGATCGATCTGGTATTTTCCCCAAACCCACCGCCTCGACGAACACCAGAAGTTCCTGCTGATGGCTCCGGGCCGGGATCGTGCGGGGACGATCGGCTTTCGCTGTGTGGCGGATGCTCCGTGATCTGCGAGACCGTTGGGCACGGCCGATTGGTACAACTGTAAGAGTGGATAACAGGACGAGTCCGGGGCAACAGGATTTGCCTGGAAAGCGAGCACGATGAATCGAAGAGAATTTACCGGCGGCCTGGCCGCCGCAGCGCTGTATGCCTCGATAGGAAAGGCAGCCGCTGGATCGGCTCCCCGAAAGGGCTCGGAATTGTCGATGACCGAACTGCAGCAGCAGTTTCTCGACCTGCGCTTCGGCATGTATATCCACCTGAACATGGCCACCTATGAACAGCGCGAGTGGGGAGATCCGAAAGCTTCGCCTGCGCTCTTTAATCCCAAGAATCTCGACACCGATCAGTGGGCGCATGCTGCTCGCTCCGCCGGGATGGCGTATGGCTGCCTGACGACGAAACATCATGATGGGTTTTGCTTGTGGCCTACGAAAAGCGGCAGCGCCAACGTGCAGGACGCGACCTATAAGCGGGATATTGTGCGCGCCTATGTCGACTCTTTCCGGGCGCAGGGGCTCAAGACCTGCCTCTACTTCTCGATTCTCGATCTACGTGCAGACATCCGGCCGTATTGTGTGACCCGGGAGAAGATCGGCAAGGTGAAGATGCAGCTGACCGAGCTTCTGACAAATTACGGGGAAATTACGGCGCTGGTGATCGACGGATGGAACGCAGCGTGGAGCCGATTGAACTATGAAGAGATGCCGTTTCTGGAGATCTACAACCATGTGAAGCAGCTGCAGCCGAATTGCCTGATGAGTGATTACAACCAGGGCAGGTATCCGGCGCCCGCGCTGTACTACACCGATGTGAAGCAGTATGAGCAGCACGCGGGGCAGACGATTCCGCCTGGGAGTGAGGTGCCTTCGCAGTCCGCAACGACGCTGCAGAGCGACTGGTTCTGGAAGCTGGATTATCCGGCGCAGGAGCTTCGCCCGGCCAAGCAAATCGTGGAGGAGTGGCTGATCCCCTTCAATGCTCACCACTGCAATCTGATTTTGAACGTGGCGCCGAACCGGGAAGGACGGTTCGACCAGAATGCCGTGGACCGGCTTGCCGCCGTTGGCGAGCTGTGGCAGGACCGCACGCCCGCGCCCCGGCTTGCAACCGCACAGCAGATCACAACACCGAACCTTGCCTTTGCGCGGCCCTCCTATGCAAGCAGCATTGCCGATACCTCGGGGCCGGACCTGGCGAACGATGACCGGCCGGGAACCTACTGGCAGGCTGATATCGGGCAAACGTCGGGGTGGCTTGAGATCGATCTGCAGAAGCCGACCACATTCAACACGGTTGCTGTCGTCGAGCCGACGTATCTCAGCGATTATGGGGCCGACAGCCGCATTGTTTCCTATCGTGTCGAAGCGTGGAGCGGAGGGCAGTGGGGAGAAGTGTTGTCTGGCGAGTCACCGCGGGAGATGCTGTACCGGGTGAAGCCGACCTCTGCGCGGCGTTTGCGCCTGAGTTTACGTGGGGCGGGTAAGCCGCCGGGGATTGCAGAGTTCGGGATCTATGCGGAGCCGGAATCGACAGCCAAGCCGGCATAAGGCGAGCGTGACTTCCCAAAGCCCGAAAGGCATAATACGAGCTGTTGTAGCAAGCGGCTCCTGCCTCGCTCACCTTAACCCTAATGACGGTCTACTATGGCGCTTAGTCGTCCCCGATGGCAAACCCTTTGTGGGCTCCTGATCTGCTGTGTGGCGGCCGCCATCCAAGCGACGCCGGCACTCGCCAAACGGCGAGCGGATCTGATCGTGGTTCACGGCACCGTAGTCACGATGGACGGTACGCGCCGCATCCTGCAAAATGGCGCGATCGCGGTTGAGGGAGATGCCATCGCCGCCATCGACAGCAGCGCGAATATCGACGCCCTGTATGAATCGAGTAAGGTCATCGATGCACGCGGCGCACTCATTCTGCCGGGACTGATCAATGCCCACACGCATATGGGCATGAGCTTGTTCCGCGGCCTCGCGGATGATCTTTCGCTGGACGATTGGCTGAACAAGTACATTTTCCCTGCCGAGCATCGCTACGTCACGAGAGATTTCGTTACCTGGTCGACGCGGCTTAGCCTGCTGGAGATGTTGCGCGGCGGCACAACGACCGTCGCCGACATGTATTACTTCGAAGAGCAGGTGGCGGAAGCTGCCAAAGCCGCCGGCATGCGGGGCGTGCTGGGAGAAACCCTGATCGGCTTCCCTTCTCCCGACAGCGCAACCTCCACCGCCGCGCTCACCTATACCGAATCATTTCTGAAGCATTGGAAGGGCGATCCACTGATCACCCCGGCGGTCGCGCCACACTCCATTTATACGTGCTCGGAGACACTGCTCAAGGATGCCGCGGCGCTCGCCCAGCGCAACCAGGCGCCGCTCCTGATCCACGTAGCCGAGGCTCCGTTCGAGATCGAGAAAAGCCGGCACGAGCATGGTCTCACCACCGTCCAGTATCTCGCGCGCATCGGCCTGCTGGGACCGAATGTCCTGGGCGCACACTGCATTTGGTTGGATCAGGCGGACGTGCAGACGCTGGCTCACTTCGGAGTCGGCTGCTCCTACAACCCGTCCAGCAATATGAAAACCGCTGCCGGCCTGATGCCGGCGGTGGAGTTGCTCTCGGCGGGAGTCGCCGTCGGGATTGGAACCGACGGTGCTGCCAGCAATAACAACCAGGACATGTTCGAGGAGATGGACCTGGCGGCGAAAGAGCAAAAGTTTGCGCGCATGGACCCTAAGGCGCTCACTGCGGCACAGGTGGTCGAGATGGCTACTATTACCGGTGCGCGCGCGCTGCATCTCGAGCGGCAGATCGGTTCCCTGGAAGTGGGCAAGAAGGCCGACCTCATCGTGGTGGATACCAGCGCTCCCCACGCCACCCCGATGTACGACGTCTATTCGGCCATCGTCTATGCCCTCAAGTCCTCCGACGTTAGAACGACCGTCATTGGCGGCAAAGTGGTAATGGAAGACCGGCGCATGCTCACCCTCGACGAGCCGGCGATCCTGGCCAAGGCGGCAGAATACTCCAAACAGATCGATGCTTCCTTTGGCGCAAAAAAGAGCCCGGCCGGGAAATGAGGAGGAAATTAGAGTCGCCCATTCCTTCAGGTCATGCTTTCGGTAATTCTTAGAAGCAGATGCATCTACTGCCGGTTACGAGCTTCTCAAAGGTGGTTTTCGATCGCCTTGGAAGAGCTCCCGGGTACGCTCCGGTCGGTATGACAAATCTGTGGCACCATCAACAGCCATTTGTCTGACCGCTTTTGCGACCGCTTTCCCTGCAACAGAATTGTCATCCCGACCGGAGCGAAGCGCAGTGGAGGGACCTGCGGTTTCTCTCCCGGTTCTCACACAGACTCTCCGGACTGGGCTCACGTTTGGCGGTCGGCCCTCCGGACCTCGCATCCAGAACGCCAGGTTGGAACGGGGCCGAAGGACCCCTCGGGTCTCCCACGAAGAACGAACGCCGCCGCATCTCCCCTTCGACGCCTCCCCACCAAATCTCAAGCTTCTCTACGTCCGCCGCGACGGCAGGACTGTGCGAATATGGAGAGTCTGTCTGAGGAAGCCACTTGAGCAGCTATGAACCGGCGCCACTCCAATCCGTCACTCACCGATCCTGGTATCCATGGCTCGTGGTTGGCGTCACCTGCATCGGCGGGTTCATTGGACAGCTCGACGCCAGCATAGTTCAACTGGCGCTGCCCAGACTTGAACGGGAATTCGGCGCCAATCTCGACGCAGTGGGCTGGGTGGCCATCGCCTACTTGCTGGCCTTTGCATCCGCGCTTCCCATCTTCGCCCGTTTGTCCGAGACAAAGGGCCGCAAGCTCCTCTATCTCACCGGCTATGCCGTATTCACCTTGGCTTCCGCCTTGTGCGGAATGGCCTCCGACCTGCGCTTGCTGATCGCGTTCCGAGCCCTCCAAGGTGTCGGTGGCGCTCTGTTGGGTGCCAATAGCATCACCATCCTGGTCAAGGCCGCGGGTCCCAGCAGGCTGGGGCGGGCCATGGGACTATTCGCAGCGGCACAGGCAGTCGGCATCAGCGTCGGCCCAGTGATCGGCGGTCTGATCCTGGCGACCTTGGGCTGGCGATGGATATTCCTGGTCTCGGTTCCCTGCGGACTGGCAGGCGTAATTGTGGGATGGTTGGCCTTGCCGCAAACGCCTCCGTCCACGGCAAGCAAGCGCTTCGATTGGCAGGGTGCGATTTTGCTGACCCCCGCGCTCACCTCTCTCGTTCTGATGCTGAATGAAGGGCAAGCCTGGGGGTTTAAGTCAGCCGCAATGCGTTGCGCACTGCTTGTGGCCGTCGTCGTTCCTCCCCCTTTTCGTGTGGCGAGAGTGGCAACAGCCCGATCCCTTGATCGATCTTCACCTCTTTCGCTCTCCGGCGTTCTCCGGCGGCCTGGCGGCCGTCAGCCTCTCCTATGCTCTCCTCTACTCGATGTTCTTTCTGATGTCGTTCCTGTTCATTCACGGATTGAACGAATCGTTCACTTTGGCTGGCCTGCATCTTGCCCTGATCCCGATCGCCCTTGGTTTGATAGCACCCATCAGTGGAAGCATCTACGCGCGGGTAGGGGCGAGGACGATGACTACCTCCGCCATGCTGCTTTGCATTTGCGCCCTGGTGCTGTTGTCGCGCAGCCTGGCAGGTCACACTGTTTACCATTACGGAGTGATGGGTGCGCTGGCGCTCTTCGGCGCAGGACTGGGTATGTTCATCGCGCCCAACAACAGCGCGACCATCGCTGCTGCTCCGGGGAATCGAACCGGCGAGGCCGGCGGCATGCTCAATCTGATGCGAGCCCTGGGTTGCGCGATTGGAATCGCTACCGCTTCGGTTACGTTATCATGGCGTCTCTTTGTGTATACCGGAAATGGCCATCGGACCATAAACGTTCCCACGCACATTCTGCTGACGGCAACGGCCGATGTGTTATGGGTGCTTGGCGGCTTTGCGGTCGCGGCAGCCGGCTGCGCCCTGCTGCGAGACGCCGTCGCGCAGCGTGCCAAGCAGCCGGCCGGAACGACGTGACCCAGGCCGGATGACCCCAAAGCAGACGAACGTCAGTCGCGTCTTTGTGAAACAATAAGTCATGACTCCTGTATTTGTAGAGGGATGCAATGCCCATTGATCCGAAAACGACAGCTCTGTTGCTTATCGAGTACCAGAATGATTTCACCAGCGAAGGCGGCGCACTGCATCAAGGGGTGAAGGCGGTGATGCAGAGCACGAACATGCTCGCCAATTCCGTGCAGGCTGCGAACCAGGCGCGAGCCGCAGGCGTCACCGTGATGTTCGCTCCCATTTCGTTTGCCAAAGGCTATGGCGAGATCACACCCGGATCCTTATGGCATCCTCAAAGGTGTGGTGGACTCGAATGCGTTCGTGCGCGGCACCTGGGGCGCTGCCATCGCGGACGCTATTTCGCCTGCTCCCGAAGACATCGTGGTCGAAGGAAAACGCGGGCTCGATACCTTTGCCAGCACAAATCTGGATTTCATCCTTCGCTCTCGCGGGATTAAAACCTTGGCCGTTGCCGGGTTCCTGACCAATTGCTGTGTGGAATCGACCGCGCGTACAGGCTACGAGAAGGGGTTCAACATCGTTGCACTCTCTGACTGCGCAGCGACGCTCTCCGACGAGGAACAACAGTTCACCTTCAAAAAGAACTTGCCCATGTTTGCCCGCATCCTTACCCATAAAGAGTTTCTGGCGGACCTGGCTTCCAAGTGATGATTGTGGGCATATAAGGTAAATCGAGTGTTCAAGCGAACCATTATTTACGCTATTTTACTCCTCTTGCCTGCGTCCGCCCTTGCTGCGGAACAAGGGAACCCCGCCATTCGCGCGGCGATAGAGAAGTTCATCGACGCTCAGGATATCTCCGGAGCAGTCACGGTGGTCGTCTCTAAGGACAAAGTGCTCGCACTCGATACCATCGGCTTGGCGGACATTGCCAGGAAAAAGCCTATGGAGCCGAACACCCTTTTCTGGCTGGCCTCCATGACCAAACCTCTCACCGGGATTTCCATTCTCATGTTGCAGGACGAGGGAAAACTGAAGGTAAGCGACCCAGTCGAAAAGTTCATTCCCGAATTTGCCACCCTCAAGACGCCCGCGGGTCAGCCTGCGCACATCACCATCGAGCAACTCCTCACCCATACCTCGGGTTTGGGCGAAGGCGATGCGGCCGCCATCAAGGATGCCCATACCCTGGCCGATCTAATCCCCATCTATCTTGCATCGCCTATGCTGTATGAGCCGGGAGACCACTGGCGTTACACGCAATCGGGCATTAACGTTGCAGCGCGCATTGTCGAGGTGGCCAGCGGGCTGTCATTCGACGATTTTGTAAGCAAGCGCATTCTCAAGCCGCTGGGCATGAAGAACACCACCTTCTACCCCAACAAGAAGCAACGATCTCGCCTGGCAACCCCTTACGTCAAAGACAAGCAGACTGGCACCCTGACTGCAAAACCCTATGCCGCCTACGGAAACAAGGGTCAACCGCCATTCGGCAACGCGGGGCTTTTCTCGACCGGTCCGGACTACGCGCGCCTCTGCCAGATGCTGTTGAACGGCGGTACCTTCAAGGGCAAGCGCTATCTCAGCCCTGCCTCCTTTCAAGAACTCACCACCGTGCACACAGGCGAACTCAAGACGGGCTTCCTGCAAACCGAAGAATATGGAAGCCGGGGAATGAACTATGGTTGGGGAATCGGCGTGGGCATCCTCAAATCTCCGCACCCCGGGGTGGCGGAGATGCTTTCGCCGGGCACCTACGGCCATGGAGGAGCCTGGGGAACGCAGGCATGGATAGACCCGGTGCGCGGTCTTGCTTACATCCTGATGGTGCAGCGGCCGGGCACCAACGGCGACGCCAGCAAGCTTCGCCAAGCCTTCCAACAAGCGGCCTCCGATGCATTCCCGAAGCCCTAATGCCCCGCAGAAATGATCTCCGCGGTGATTGGCGCCGGGAGGATCTATAAAGGAAAGAGACACATTGGAATCTGCTCTTCTGCGGCGGAGGTGAAACTGCGATGTGGATCGTCAAGCTAGCGCTTAACCGGCCATACACCTTCATCGTGATGGCGCTGCTCATCCTGATTGCCAGCCCGGTGATGATACTTCGCACCCCCTCCGACATCTTCCCCAATATCGACATACCGGTGATCTCCGTGGCGTGGCAATACGCAGGTATGAACGCCGAGGAGGTGGAAGGACGGATCACCTCGCCTTTCGAGCGATCGCTGACGACCCTGGTCGATAACATCCAACATCTCGAATCAACCTCGTATAACGGCGAATCGGTGATCAAGGTTTTTCTTCAGCCGAATGCCAACCTGGCAAATTCGATGGCGCAGGTAACAGCCGTTGCGCAGCAACAACTCAAGCAAATGCCGCCCGGCGAGCAACCTCCGGAGATCATCAACTACAGCGCTTCGAGCGTGCCCATTCTGCAGATCGGCCTTTCCGGCAAGGGTCTCGACGAGCAGCAGCTCAACGATCTGGCGATGAATTTCGTGCGCACGCAGATCGTCACCGTGCCGGGTGCTGTCGTTCCGGCTCCCTACGGAGGCAAGCTGCGCCAGATCATGGTGAATCTCGATCCCCGGCGCATGCAGGCCAGAGGCCTGTCTTCCACCGACGTGCTGAATGCCGTGGCCAGCCAGAATTTGATCCTGCCCTCTGGCACAGCGAAGATCGGTCAGGACGAATATGAAATCCGCCTCAACGCCAGCTTGAGAACAGTCGCCGCGCTGAACGATCTGCCGATCAAGCAGGTCGGCGAGTCCACTATTTATCTGCACGATGTTGCCACCGTCAGCGACGGCTTTGCGCCGCAAACCAACATTGCCCGCCAGGATGGGCAGCGCGGGGTTCTGGTCCTGGTCTTGAAGGCAGGCAACGCCTCCACCATCGACGTGGTCAGAGGGGTGCGCCATCTGCTACCGCGCATCGCATTGACTGTTCCCCCGCAATTAAAGATGCAGCCGCTGCAGGATCAATCGCTGTTTGTGGAGAATGCGGTAAGCGGGGTCATCCGTGAAGCGATCATCGCCGCTGCGCTCACCGGCCTGATGATTCTGCTCTTTCTGGGCAGCTGGCGCAGCACGCTCATCATCGCCATCTCCATTCCCCTTTCCATCCTTACCTCCATCCTGATTCTCAGTTTCCTGGGCGAAACCATCAACATCATGACCCTGGGCGGCCTGGCGCTGGCCGTCGGCATCCTGGTGGACGATGCCAC
The DNA here is from genome assembly GCA_963743365.1 of uncultured Acidobacteriaceae bacterium. GTDB lineage: Bacteria > Acidobacteriota > Terriglobia > Terriglobales > Acidobacteriaceae > PALSA-350. Next base: position 425,199 of record CAVUQE010000020.1, on the reverse strand, counting down.
GGTCACCATCGAAAATATCGAGCGCTACCTGGAAAACGGCTACCAGGTCCACGAGGCGATCCTGGAAGGCGCGGCGCAGATCGCCGTTCCCGCTCTGGTCTCTACCCTGTGCATCTGCATCGTCTTCCTGCCCATGTTCTTTCTCACCGGCGTGTCTCGCTTTCTTTTCGTTCCTCTGGCGGAAGCCGTGGTATTCGCCATGCTGGCCTCGTACGTTCTCTCCAGGACGCTGGTTCCTACCCTGGCGCTGTACCTGCTCAGGCTGAAGGATCACCACCAGGGACCTACCCGAAATCCTTTCGCGCGCTTTCAGAGGTCTTTCGAAAAGGGATTCCAACGGCTTCGCGACGGCTACCACCGGTTGCTTACCGTGCTGGTGTACCGGCGAGCACTGTTCGTCCCTGTGTTTCTCGGCGTATGCCTGTGCGCCTTTCTCCTGGTGCCCTTCCTGGGGCAGGATTTCTTCCCCAGTTCGGACAGCGGTGAGTTCATCCTCCACCTGCGAGCGAAGACCGGCACCCGCATTGAGGAGACGGCGCGGCTCTGTGACCTGGTGGAGAACTCCATCCGGCAAGTGGTTCCGCGCCACGAAATGGGTACCATCGTCGACAACATCGGCTTGCCCTATAGCCCCATGAACACCATGCACAGCACCGATGGCATGATAGGGGCGGGCGATGCCGACATCACCGTGTCGCTCGACCCCAAACATCGCCCGACGGCGGACTATATCCGGACGTTGCGCAAAAAGCTTCCCCAGCAATTTCCCGGGGTGATCTTCTATTTCTTACCCGCCGACATCATCACCCAGATTCTTAACTTCGGCCTGCCGGCGCCGATCGACGTGCAGATCGAGGGCTCTGATACCGAGGCTAACCGCGGGGTGGCCGACCAAATCCTCAACCAGCTCCGCCGGGTGCCCGGCATCGCCGACCCGCATATCCAGCAGGCCTTCGATTACCCCAGCTTCAATATCGATGTGGACCGCACCAAGGCCATGCAAGGCGGCTACACGGAGTCTGATGTAGCGGGCAGTATCTTGAATTCTCTCAGTGGCAGTTTTCAAACCTCGCCCATGTTTTTTTTGAATTGGCGCAATGGAGTGGACTACAACCTGGTCGCAGAGGCTCCTCAGTACGACATCCAGTCCCTGCAGGATCTGCAGAGTATTTCGTTGAACGGGCAAAAGGCGCTGCGCCCTGAGATCCTTGCCGATGTCGCCTCCATCCAGCGCTCGCACGAGATGCAAGTGATCAACCACTACAACATCCGCCGCGTGATCGATATCTACGCCTCGGTCCAGGACCGCGATCTGGGTGCGGTGGGCCGAAATGTCACCAAGATTGTCAACCAGAACAGCAAATTTTTGCCCCGGGGCAGCTTTATCACGGTTCGGGGGCAATTGGAGACCATGCGCGCGTCGTATATCGGGTTAATTTCCGGACTCGGCTTTTCGATTGTTCTGGTGTACCTGCTCATCGTGGTGAATTTCCAGTCGTGGCTCGACCCTTTCATCATCATTACCGCGCTACCGGCAGCTCTGGCGGGCATTGTCCTGTTCCTCTTCGTTACCCATACCACGCTCAGCGTTCCGGCGCTCATGGGCGCTATCATGTGTATGGGGGTAGCGACAGCCAACAGTATCCTGGTCGTTTCCTTTGCCAAGGAGAGGCTTTTGTACCACGGCAATCCGGTCCGAGCGGCCATTGAGTCGGGAGCGACGCGCTTTCGTCCCGTCATGATGACGGCCCTGGCGATGATCATCGGCATGGTCCCGATGGCGCTGGGCCTGGGCGACGGAGGCGAGCAGAATGCTCCGCTCGGCCGCGCGGTGATTGGTGGCTTGCTGTGTGCCACCGTCGCTACGCTTACCTTTGTCCCCGCGGTCTTCAGCGTGCTGCACCGCAGCCCGGCATCGGGCGCTGGCCAGCTGGCGGCAGAGCGCGGCCGTGAACCGATGCATGCGTAAAGTAGCTTGGCACCCGGCCTGATGTTCAGGCATAGCCGGGTTGGAGAAGGATGGAATGACCACCGGTCAGATCAAGCAGGCTGAAGTCGATCCCCTCGCTGAGGCCCCCGTCGAGCGGGCAAGCACGCCCGCCCTTTCGCGATGGGTATGGCTGTGCCTGGCGGCTGGGGTTCTGGTGCTCGCCTTTGTCATCTATACCGGCATCCATGCCCGCGCCACCGCGGAATCGAACCTGGTTCAGGCAACCGACGAAACCTCGCTCCCGACGGTCGCGGTGGTTCACCCAAACCCGAGCGGCTCGGCCGCGCAGGAAATAGTCCTGCCCGGCAACGTCATGGCATTCATCAACACGCCTCTGTATGCCCGCACCAGCGGGTATCTCAAGACCTGGTATGCCGACATCGGTGCACGGGTCAAGCAGGGGCAATTGTTGGCCATCATCAGCTCTCCGGAAGTGGATCAACAACTGATGCAGGCGCGCGCGGATGTCGTCACGGCGCAGACCAACGCCGGCTTGGCCCAGGCCAATGCTGCCCGCTACCAGGGACTATTGGAGCAGAATGCGGTTACCCAGCAGGCCACGGATACCTTCGTCTCCCAGGCGCAGTCCACCAGTTCCGCGGTCAAAGCGGCCCAGGCTAATGTCCGGCGGCTCGAAGAGCTGCAATCCTTTGAAAAAATCTATGCTCCGTTCGACGGAGTCATCACCGCCCGTAACACGGATATCGGCAGTTTGGTGGCAGCTGGCGCGAATACCGCGCCGCAGGAGCTCTTCCATCTCGCCGCCATAGGCAAGCTGCGCGTCTATGTATCGGTGCCCGAAGCCGATTCACAATCCGTGCGAACGGGTGCCGTGGAAACACTTACCCTCGATGAGTTTCCTGGGCAGGTCTTCAAAGGAGTGATCGTTCGCAACGCGAACGCGATCGATCCTGCTTCCCGCACTCTGAATGTCGAGATCGATGTCGATAACACTCAGGGCCAGATCATGCCCGGAGCCTATGCGTTTGTGCACTTCAAGCTTCTGCAGAAGGAGCATACGCAAGCTGAATCCCTGGTCATTCCTGCCGACACGCTGCTCTTCCGGTCAGAAGGTCTGCGTGTCGGCGTGGTGCGCGACGGTGTCGCACAGGTAATTCCCGTCACCATCGGCCGCGATTATGGCAGCAAGGTTGAGATCGTCCAGGGCTTGCTCCCCAGCGACAACGTCATTTTGAATCCTGCCGACTCGCTGGTCAGCGGCACTCCCGTGCGCGTGGCTGCTTCCAACCCCTGAACCATCGATTCGGCCATCGAAGCCATTTTAGGTTCTCCGACTCTCCTCATTGCGCCGGCTTGTAGATAAGGCCAAGTTCCTGAAACAGAAATGTATACAGATCAGCCACCTGTTGTTGTAAATCCGCGCTTGAACTGGAGCCGTGTCCAGCGTCGGCAAAGGTCTTTAGCAGGATCGGGGCCTTGGAACCGGTAGCCGCTTGCAGACGCGCAGTGAACTTACGCGATTGCGCCGGATTCACCCTGGGATCGTTGTCGCCCGTTTCCATAAGAACCGCTGGATATTTCGTTCCATCCACCACGTGGTGGTAGGGCGAATAAGCGTATAGTGCCTTGAACTGTGCCGCATCCTTAACACTGCCATACTCCGTCGTGTTGAATTGCCCATTGGGGTCCAACTCCGCCGCGGAGCATGTCATAAATGCCGACCAACGAGACGACGGCGTGGAATTGCTCCGGGTGCTGGGTGATCTCCGCTCCCATCAGTAGTCCGCCATTCGAGCCACCAAGAGCGGCCATGTGAGCGGGCGAACTCCAATGCTTGTCGGCGAGATATTGCGCGCAGGCCGAAAAATCGTCGAAGACATTCTGCTTCCTGGTCAGATTCCCGGCCTGGTGCCAGGACTCACCATACTCCGCACCCCCGCGAATATTGGTGATCACCAGCGTATATCCCTGTTGTAGCCACGGTGTCCAGTAGATGCTTCCAACGTATTCCGGTGATTCGCTGATCCCGTACCCGCCGTAGCCGTAGACGAGTGTGGGCACGGTTCCGTCCATGGCAGATCCACGGCGGTGGATGATGTTCATGGGAACTTTGGTCCCATCCTTTGAAGTCGCGAAACTTCTTTCGACGACATAACCGGAAACAACGTCGCTAGCTGGCTGAGAGAGTGCGGTAGCCTCCAGTTGAGCAGGCACGCCGGGATGATAGGTCAGGTAGCCAGGCGGAGTGAGGAACCTGCTCGCATGGATCGCCAGGGTTTCCGCGCCTACAGATGCTACTTCGGTGACTCCGGAAACCGGCGGAAGCGGCACCTCCGGGAGCGGCCTGCCTTTGTGGTCGTACGCCAGCACACGGTTCGGTCCCCCGTCGATGGTAGTCACATAGAGACGGTCCTTCGTCACCAGCACAGGGTGAGAATCGCCCTCTGGTCCGTCATGGACGATGCTGGCTGTGCCCTCAGGGATAATGGTCTTTGCCTCGCGAAGTGCCGGGGCCTTCGCTGAGACCTCAAGGATCTTACCGCGCGGCGCATCCTTGAACGAGGTTAAGTAAAGCGCATCTTCCTGCGCAGTGCCTGGAGTAACAGTCACAACTTCGTCACTATAAGTAGAGATCTGCTCCCACGAGCCATCCGGCTCGCGCACAAAGTTTGCATACGTGTCCCCGTCGCCGTCTTCCGCGCTGGCGACGATCCATTTGCCGGTTGGATCGCTATCGAGCGCGATCTGGGCCAGTGGCGTCAACCCTTTGTCGAGGACGACATGGTCTTCACTCTGCGGAGTACCGAGCATGTGTTCGAAGACCTTCTGATTTTTGAGCACGGTGGTCTGAGCAGTGGCAGCAACCGCGGGATCATACCCGGCATAGACAAAACCTTTATTCCCCGGTAGCCAGGCCACGCTCCGTCTGGCGCCAGGAAAGCCCATCGCCGTGAAGGCCGCGCCCACGGGCTTGCCGGTGGCGGTGTCAAAAACGGTAAGAGCCGAGCGCTCGCTGCCGCCAACCGCTATCCCGACTGCGATCAGGCTGCCATCGAGCGATGGCATGTACCAATCGATCGAGGTATGACCCGTAGGGTCAAGCTTATTCGGATCAAGCAGGACTCTGGCATCGGCCGGTGCGGAGCTGGGTGTTCCGAGGCTTGCAGACGTCATCAGCACCGCCTGCTGTTGCACCCTGCGATCCAGCTGCAGATAGAAGAAGCGTCCAGAGCGGAAATCCAGGTCACGTTCGATGGCGCCTTGTTTTTCCTTTGGATTCCTGATGTCGTGCAACACTAAGGGCCACGCTGGAGCATGCTGGAAGTAGTGCAGCGAGTAGGCATTTTCTGCCGCGACCCATTGCCTGGTTTCTGTGCTCTTACCGTCTTCGAGCCAGCGATAGTCATCCACCACTTTTACGCCATGGTACTCATCCGTTACCGGCCGCTTCATAGCGGAGGGCATATTCTGGCCTAAAACGCCGGTGGTGATCCATAAGAAACAAAGCAAGCATCGCATCCGCAAACACTCCTTCAGGCAAATGCCAATCTCCACTGGGGCCAGAAGCTTGGGCGATTGTAGACCAGCGATCGCCGCCGATGCTTGCTGAACCCGAGACGCGGGCAAGAGCAGGGCGCGGAAGACAAATCTGTATCGCTCAGGATTCCCTTGTTTTGCGGTTGGACCTACTGGTCGGTCCCTGGTCGTTTAGCTTTCGGCGGAGGCACATAGTGAAAGCGAACCAAATAGATAATCTCGCCTTTGCCATGCTTCGCTACCTTGAGCAGATCCAGAACACCCAAAAATCCCGATGCGCGCGCCAGCTCTGGAGTGATATCCGGAAAGCCGATGGTTTCGATCGAGTCGACCTCGATCTCGCCTTCCTCCATGCGGTATCGGGTACCCACAGCAACGTGAGGCCTCATCCAGAATCGGACGCTGCAAGTAATCTCTCCGCTGCGAACACGCTCACGAAGCCGTTTGCTAAACATCATGATGATTCCTTTGCTTCGGACTTGCTCCACCAGCTCACTGTGACATGCTGGTATGTCACTGACTACACTGAACGCATGGACCCGGGAATCTCGATTGCTCTGGCGGCTAACTGCCGCAAAAGTCCTGAGCGTGCGGCATGGCTTGACCGACTCCCTGATATGCTACGACGTCTGGAGCAGTTATGGGCTTTGACTCCGGATGCCCCACTCGATGGTGAGGAGCCAAGTTGCTCGTACCTAACGCCTGTGCGAAGTGCGAACGGGACACCAGCGGTGCTCAAGATTGCCATGCCGCACATGGAAGGAAATCACGAAATTCAAGGTCTGCGCTTCTGGGACGCCGACCCGACCGTGCGTCTCCTTGAGGCCGATGAAGCACTCGGCGCCCTGCTCCTGGAACGTTGTAAGCCCGGAACGACGCTCCGCGCACTTGCCGAGCATGATCAGGACCTGGTGATTTCCGGGTTGCTACGCCGCTTGTGGCGCACGCCGTGTACGCCGCACCCGTTTCGCTCCTTATCCGCTCTGATGGCACATTGGACCAGCGAGACGCTGGGCCAGATCGAGCAGGCGTCCGATATAGGGCTGGTGCGCGAAGGTCTGCGGCTGTTTGAGGACTTGCCGCGCAGCAAAACCCGAGAGGTCTTGCTGGCAACCGACCTGCACGCAGGTAACGTGATCCAGGCAGAACGGGAGCCGTGGCTGGTCATCGATCCTAAGCCGTTTGTGGGAGACCCGGCCTACGATACCACCCAGCATTTGTTCAACTGTCGTGAAAGATTGCGGCTCGATCCGGATAGAACGATCCGCAGCTTTGCAGACCTGGCTGGAGTCGAACACGAACGTGTGCGGCTCTGGACCTTTGCCCGTGCGGCGGCCGAGCCGCGCGACGATTGGAGCGATGACAATTTGCATTCACTCGCGCGATCCATAGTTCCCTGAGGAAACGAGCATCGTTCCCATGCCGCTACTCCTTAACGGCCTCACCAAATACACGTAGAAAGTTCCCGCCCCCGATCTTTGCGATCTCATCCTGGGTGAAGCCAGTCTTTAACATCGCATCGACAACGACGTAGTAAAACCCGGCTGTTTGATCCTCCCATGCCTGATTGGTGCGCTCCCCGGCACGAGGATGCTGTTGACCGGGGCCGGGGCCGCCGGGGCGAGCGCTGGGCTGGGTAAGCTTGGTGTCTGTGCCGATGCACACATGATCGACCCCGATGACATCGACGAGCGCCCGGATGTTTCGTGCATAGTCGAGCGGCGTATCGGCCAGATGCGTCCAGACACCCACCAGGCCTCCCGCCTTGGCGACGATCGTTGCTTGTTCTTTGCTAATCAGTCGCGGCCGCATCATCTGCGCCATCGTGGGATTATTCCCCAGCTGTGTATCAAGGCCGGTGTGCGAGATGATGACCGGCCGGGTGGTGACCTTGAGCGCCGCCTCAGTAGTCTGCATGTTGGCATGAGCAAGATCGATAAGAATGCCCAGCCGATTGCATTCCTTGATGACGGCCGACCCGAAAGGGGTCAATCCGCCATAGCGCGGCGGGTTGGTGTAAACATCGCCCAGGGGCACGGAGGCATCGCTGTCGTGGAGCAGGCCGAAGTGCCGCAAGCCCCGGTTATAGGCTTCTTCTACCCGATCAAGATGACCTTGAAGGAAGTGGGCGCCTTCTACCGCCTGGATCACGGTGGGTTGGTGGTTCTTATGAGCGGTGCGGACGTCAGCCGGAGTGAGGGAACGCTTCATGCCGTTGCGTTGCAACTGCCGATCCATCGACTCGAGCCCCTTGAGAAAGCGGTCATAGGCGTCGCCGGATTGGTAGTCCGTGGCAAAGGTCATGCAGATGGCGGAAAGGCCCGAGCGCTTCATCTCGCCGCGCAGGTCGATGTCCGGGCCCGGCATTTCGGCGGCGGTGAGAGGAACGTCGATGTGATTATGAGTGTCGATCCCAATCGTTTTGGCGACGATGTCAGCCACACGCGGATCGGTGCCATCTGCAGCCCACCCGAAGCGCGGATGCAGCATGATCGTAGCGCCTACGGTCTTTGCGACCGTGGAGATAAATCGCCGTCTTGAGGCGCTAGTCTGAAATTCCATCAAAGGTCCTTTATTGAGCCGGAGGCAATCACATACGGAGTTGCCCTCATCGCGGCACTGATGCCCTCAAATCCTCGATCGATGATGCTCATGAATGCCAGCTGCACTTCCCTGCTGGTACTTCCCTTACGCTGCCGGCGAAGTCCTTCAGCGTATGCCAAGCTCCACGCCGCCGTAAGCAATGAGGCAAATAGCTGTGCCTCCGGATCAGGATGAGTGCGGCCAACAGAGCCCGCAAGCATTTTCGCGCAATCCCTTATAAATTCATCACGCAGTTCGCGTATGCGCGCGGACAATGCAGGACTCTCCATCACTGTATGCCAAAAACGCGCTGTGCCAGCCGTAAAATTCGCGAAGGGATGTTTCTCTTTTAGGAGTCGATGCGCGGCCGGCTACATCAAATGTCGCGGAGAGATGGGCATCTCGTGTCGATTGCGTTCAGGTTGAGGACGGAACAACAATGCTGCTTCGTCCCGACGCTTGTATTGCCTGGGTGGGCGATGGCAATCATCAGAATGGACTTGAATCTGCCCTCAAGCGATGGTTTGGAGAACCTGGCGCTCAGCCCACATTGAACTGATAGCGGCATACGCTGTTGCTGCCTATTCGGCGCGCAGAGCCTCTATCGGCTCGATCGAGCTCGCACGGTATGCGGGAAGAGCCGATGCCACCAGGGCGAGCAGAAAAATTGAAAGCGCTGCCAGCACAATGATGGTTGGGTCAAGCGGATCGACTGCAAACAGCAGCGAGCGTAGTAGAGGGGTGGCAAATGCAGCGGCGAGTGCGCCAATGCCGCAACCCAGCAGTCCTAGCTTAGCGCTAGAAATCAGGATCAGCCGAACCACGCTGGAGCGCTGCGAGCCGAGCGCCAGGCGAATCGCCATTTCTTGCGAGCGCTGTGCCGTGGAATAGGCAATGACTCCGTAGATACCGAGCAGAGCCAGCAAGACGGCGGCAGCGGCAAAGCTGGAAATGAGCGCGGTCGTGAAACGCCGCGGAGCCTGGCCCTCATCGACCACAGTCTCCATCGATTCAAGCTGGGTGAGTGGAAGTTGAGGATCGATGGAATGCACAATAGAGCGCAATGCGCCGGCCATCTGCTCCGGGGGCTGCTGGCTGCGCAACACGATCGAGCCTCGATTGCCGACCAGCATGTCAGGAGTCGCAAACGAGCCGACGTCGGCTTTGACCTGGCTCACGGGAAAATACACCTGGCTCGTGGTGGGCATATCGGCTGCGAGCTCCCTGACATCGTTGATCTCTCCAACCACGGTCACCCACGGTACCGTCGTCGCTTCCGCTGGCCCGCGGTGCAGGCGTTTGCCGATGGGGTCTTGCCCGGGCCAGTAGTGTTCCGCCAAGGTTCGATTGACGATGACCACAAGCGAAGCATTTGCAGCGTCATCAGCCGGAGTAAACTTGCGCCCCCGCAGGAGGGAAATGCCTGCGGCGCGGAAGTAGTCGCCCATCAACTCGGATTCCCAGACCAGGTTCAAGCCGGCGCCTTTGGTTGGGATGTAGCCCTCGGGAGTGAAGGTAGAGCGAACATCCTGGCCGGAGACGGGCAGCAACGTAGTCACGCCCACTGCCTGCACTCCAGGCAACTGCTCCAGCTTGTTGCGCAGCAACAAATTGAATGAATCAATAGCGGCCTGGGTGTTGTATTGCTGCCGCGGCAGGTTGTAGTGGGCGGTCAGCATATGATCTGTGCGGACGCCCAAGTCAACAGAGCGCATCTTTTCAAAGCTGCGCAGCAAAAGGCCGGAGGCCGACAGCAGTACCAGGGCCACCGCCAGCTCTGCGACCACCAAGGCAGAGCGCAGGCGCGCGTGTCCGGCACTGGAGCTCCCGGTACGGCCGCCTTCTTTCAACGCTTCGTTAACGTCGGTGCGCGCGGAAGCGAGGGCTGGTATCAGGCCGCAGAGGCAGCCGGTAAGCAGTACCAATCCAAGCGCAAAGGCCACTACCCCCCAGTCAAGACCGATGGAGGTCACGCGAGGCAGCGTTTCAGGAAAAAAGCTAATGCCGGCACGGAGTGCTACCCAAGCCAGAACCAATCCCATGAGGCCGCTCCCCGCGCTGAGCAGCAAGACTTCGACCAGAGATTGACGCAGCACCGCTATCCCGCTAGCACCCAGCGCCAGGCGCACGGAGATTTCGCGCCGCCGGCCAATGACCCGCACCAGCAGCAAACCCGCCAGATTGGCGCAGGCCATGAAGAGCACAACCACCACGGAAAAGAAGAGTGTGCGAACAAGCGGCCGGGCTTGCGCCACGGTGGCCTCGTCGAGTGGTTCCACCAGTGGATGAATGCGGCGTTGGGAGAGCGCCGGGGGAAAGTTGTGCATGATCTCCCGAGCCGCTGCGGCTGCATCCTGCTGCGCCTGGGCGGGGGTCACGCCGGGCCGCAATCGCCCCACCATGTAGAAGCTCCACCCTCCCTGGCCCCGGAGTTCATCGGGGGTCAGACTCATCGGAACCCAAAGCTCACTACGGTTCAAGCGGCCCGGAACCAGGGGAAACTCAAAGTCTCGCGGCATCACCCCAATGACCTCGTAGGGCTTGCGGTCGAGCAGGATTTTTTGGCCGAGAATGTCTCGCTCGCCATGGAAGCGGCTTTGCCACATCTGATAGCTGAGGACAGTGACCGGAGCGCGCGAGTCGTCTTCCCCTTGAGTAAAGCCACGGCCCATGAGGGGTGAGACTCCAAGAATAGGAAAGATGTTCGCGGTAAGGCGAGCCCCACCGATTTGCACCGGGTCGCCTATTCCCGAAAGCTCATAGGTGGATGGCTGATAACTGCCGAGGCCGGAGAAGGCGGTGGTGTCGCGCATATAAATGCGCACTCCGGGCGCGGTGACGCCAGGCGTGTCGCCGTCATAGCTCACCCCCTCAACGATATCCGCGAGCACCACCAGCCTCGAGGGATCGGGGAACGGCAGGGGACGAAGCAGGACGCCTTCCACAATCGAGAAGATGGCAGTGGTGGCGCCGATGCCAAAGGCCAGCGTCAGGGCTGCAGTTAAGGTGAATCCAGGCGATCGGCGCAACTGCCGCAGGGCATAGCGCAGCTCGCGCAATACATTCCGCATCAGGTCCTGCAATCTCGGCCCCCTCCTCTAAGAAATGATATTCGTTCCTGGGAGAAGGATAAATCGTGTGTAAGGGGCGATAATTTCTGATGAGGATAGCCTCGCTCCAAAGGAGAACCGCCTGTGCGCTATGTCGCGATCGTCCTATTCACGCTTCTAGCGCTGGCATGGAGGCCATCGCACGCCAATGCGATTCCCTCGCAGGCAACCGGAGCGGTTCCTCAGACAGCCTCACCAAAACCTAACCCGGATGCCTCCGGCAAATACCACCTGGGCGATGGCGTTACCGCTCCTCAGCTCGTGTTTGCTCCAGACCCGGAATTTACGGCCGAGGCGCGTCGCAAAAAGTTGCAAGGAGTGGTGGTCGTATCCCTGACAGTCGACACCGCAGGAAACCCGCAAGACGTTCGCGTTGCCCGTTCTATGGCGGAGGACGTGAGCAAGAAGGATAAGCAGACCGCGGTGGGTCTTGATGAAAAGGCAGTGGAGGCTGTGAAGCAGTACAAGTTTAAAGCGGGGCAGTTTCAGGGAAAGCCGGTGCCGGTGGAGATCGAGGTCCGGGTCAATTTTCGAATCTTCTGATTCCGCGGAACCCATAGAATTTGCCACAGCGGTTCCTTCGCGACGAAATCAGTTTCGTTCTTATCCGGTTCAGTCTACTTTGAGGAGACTTCATGCGCTGGATCATCGCCACTTATGCGACCCTCCTGGCGGTCGCGACAGCAGGCGCACAGAGCGGGGTCCCTGCAAAGGAATTGCCTGGCTTCGAGTCAATCCAGATATCTGACTTGCGTCGCGATCTCACGTACATCAGTTCGGACGAGCTTGGCGGCCGCTTGAGCCTCCAGCCTGGAGATGAACTCGCCATCCACTGGATTGCCGGCGAGTTCGCGAAAGCCGGCCTTCAGCCGCCGGTGACAGACGCAGACGGCAAACCCAGCTACCTGCAGCCCTTCACGCTGATTGAGTATCGCCCCGATCGGAACGCTTCCTCCCTGACGCTCACGCGTGCCGGCAAGACGACGGTCTGGCGTACTCCCGATCTAGTGGGTGCTTACAAGCATGCGGTGGATATTACGGCGCCGGTCGTCTTTGCGGGCTTCGGCATCACCGCACCTGAGCTGGGCTACGATGACTACTCCACCATCGATGCGCGCGGCAAGATCGTACTTATCTTTGACCATGAGCCGCAGGAGGATGATCCGCGCTCGATTTTCAACGGAACCGGAAACACGCGCTACGCCACCGCGCGGGTGAAGGTTTTGAATGCGCAGGCTCATGGGGCCGTGGCCGTAGTCATGGTGGCTGAACCGAACCGCAAACACCTTACCACTGCGGAACGCATTGCGCGCATCGGCTCCAGCGCCGTGCGGCCCATACCCTTGGCGCTCCAGGCGATTCGGGATGACGAGGTGCATATTCCCTCGGCAATCGTGCTGGATGCCGTAGCTGCGGAGCTGCTCACGAACGCGGGCATCACTCCGAGCGCCGCACAAACAGCGATTGATCGCGATCTTAAGCCTGCATCACGGCCTTTGCCAGACAGCACCCTTACCCTCCACTTGCGCAACAGCTCGGAGCGCACCGGGGTTACGAACAATGTGGCGGGGCTGCTGCCGGGCACGGATCCGCGGCTCGCGCCCGAAACCATCCTGATCACCGCACACCACGATCACGATGGCATGGCCCCCTGCGCCGATCCCGCACATCCACCGGCCAGCACACCCCCTGACCCACATCCATGTCCGCAGATTTGGCATGGCGCCGATGACAACGGTTCGGGAACCGTAGGCGTGGTCGAGTTGGCGCGCGCCTTTGCCTCCAATCCTGCCAGGCCTAAGCGCTCTATCCTCTTTGTCGTCTTCGCCAGCGAGGAGCGCGGTCTTCTTGGCGCTTACTGGATGGCCGCACATCCACTGCGCCCGCTCGCCACTACGCGCGCGCAAATCAACTTCGACATGATCGGCCGTGACGAGGCGCCCAGCCCGCAAACCGATGGACTCATCAAGATTCCAAGCGATACGACGAACCGGCTCAACCTGATCGGCGCTCTTTACTCGCCCGATTACGATCGCACAGTCAAGGAGCAGGACAAGCTTGTCGGCTTGACGCTCGATGACCGGTTTGACCACGAGTCGGCACTGAACGTGTTCTTCCGCTCCGACCAGTTCCCTTTTGTGCTGCATAATATCCCGGCCTTATGGTGGTTCACGGGGTTTCATCCCGACTACCACCACACCACCGATACGGTGGATAAGATCGATTTCCCCAAGATGCAGAAGATACTCCGGCTCGCCTATCTCACCGCCTGGCAGTTTGCCACCGAGCCCACGACGCCGCGCTTTGTTGCCAATCCGTCAGGTGGTAAATAAGGCACAACAGCACCTACTTGGCCGCCATGATAGTAGTATTGCCGCCAATCCGCGTGTCTTCGGTTAGGTTTTTAAGCGCGTTGACGATGGCCGGTGGCAGGCCTGCGGTGCCGAACCGGGCGGCGTAGAAGGCGAATGCCGCAAAGGCGCCCGACCCGAAGTGGCTGGTTTGAGCGTCGGCCGTATACGGCTTGATGACGGCCGGATCGTCCACTGCCCGGCCGAAGAAAATGATCGCGTCGCGAAGGGTATGACCCTGAACCTGGTAACCGTATAAGTCGATGCCTTGACGGGTGGCGAATTGCGCAATCACGACCAGAGGCTCAAGGGCGAAGCCCTGGTAGTGGGTAGCATTTTCGTGACGTGTCATCTCCTTCGGAAAAGCGCCATTGGCATCGATCTCAGCGATCGCTTCCTGGTAGGTTTTAGCACCGAAGCTGAAGAGCGCGTCGTCTGCGGCCGTAACCCCGACGGCGGTTGCGGCGAGGGCGCGCCAGTAGTGGTGATTGTTGTTGGTATCCCCCTGTTTCTCGAATGAAAGGTCTTTACGGGCGGCGGTGTCGAGCCAGGCAATGACGCGCTTCGTCTGGCTGGAGTCCAGGGTTGAGTCGTTAACCAGAACAGAGGCCGTTATACCCGCAGAACTGAGCGTCCACTCAACTTGGTACCAGGCTTGTGTAGACTCCTGGCGGTCGTAGTCGAGCAGGGCTTGGGCATGGGCCCATGCATCGAGTTGGGCAAGCGCACAGGCGGACTCGGCGTGGTTGCCAGTGGCCAGGTACTGGTTCATGCCGGCGGTGATCCGCCTTTCGAACATCTCGTAAACGTGGGTGGCGGTGGCCTCGGCCGGATTGATGGGGCCACTGGAACCGGAAAGATAGTGATGCGGGATGTTCATGCGGCCGGCGGGGGCAGCCACAAATGGGGTGTCGACGCAGGAGCGCAATCCTTGGATGGCTGCACGCAGAAGTGGATCGGTGGTGGATCTTAGCGCGGCCTGGCGCGAGCGAACATCCACCACCGAGGCGCCCGGGTGGGCGACGTGCTGGCCCCGGGAAGAAAGGGTAAACGCAAGTACGAGAAAGACGATTCCCGGAACACTCGTGCTTATGGTTTCACTCCGCACTTGAAAAGTCGCAAGCACGCCTGATGAGGACCTCAAGTGCCAATCTATCTCCCATTGCACCGTCTTTACGATGCCTTTGCGCGCTGAAAAGTTCTGCGAATCTTCATGAGTTCGTAGAAAGCGGTGAAGAAGTCCAGTGGTCCAACCTTCGAACCAGCGACATCCTCCCAGCGCGGCAATGGGCTTTCGTAAATCACCTCGTCGGCAAAGGAAGCGTCCTTTTGATGCAACGCCATAAAGCGTGCGATGATCTCGACGTCAAAGATCCAGCGCGATTGAAAAGGTGCAGCAAGAATCGCTTTCAATTCGGGTGTAACGCGGAAGAGCTTTGCCCCACACTGCGTATCGTAAATCGGCAGTCCTAACATGATCGAAACAGCGGTGGCGAAGCAGCGCCCGAGGTAATGGCGGAGGGGTCTTCTATGGATGAAGTGGCCGAGAAGACGCACCCGGGAACCGAAGATCATTTCCAGCTTAGGGTTTCCGATCAACCGGTTCAGCAGGTGAGGAATCACATTCAACGGTGTGGCCAAGTCCGCATCCCAGAAGCCGGTGACACGGACGTCCCCGCGAGCGATGGCAGCCAGCATACCGCTGCGTACCGCCTCCGCCTTACCGCTATTCGGCTGCTTATCCAGGATTTGAATACGGTCCGGGTGTTTCGCGCGCAACGTCTCCAGCACGCTCAGGGTTGCGTCACGACTGCCATCGTTGACAAACAGGAAGTCCACATGGCGGTCTTCCGCGAGAAACTCGGAGAAGCGGAGGGGCTGCAGGCGCGCCGCCTCGTTATAACAGGGAACCACGACAACACACCGTGCTGCGGGAGCTATGCCGGCGGCACTACTCCCGATTTGTGTGTCCATCCAGAAACCTCAAAAGCCCGCGGAGTCTTGTACTGGCCAGCTCGCTCAATGCTGCCGGCAGTCGCTCAAGTGATCTTATTACGCCCGAGACAAACAAACCTCTTAGCCGGAGAATTGAAACCCCGAAAACCCGCGGGTGGAGAGGCTTTCCAACACGCAGGAATGTCTAACCGTCCGCCTTAGCGTTGTCGGGTGAAAACTCGAGAGTAGGTACACACACTCCAGTTGGCTACAGCACCACCCCGCCGGAGAGATATAGAATCTCTTTCCAAGGGGCAATCAAACGTTGACGCTTACAGATCGAACACCAAGTTTGAGGCGGTCGCGACTCCGCAGCCTATTTGATGAAGATCTGTCCGGAAGTGACGAGGACCGTGCGCGGTCGGCACCGTCCTAAGTTCCGATCGAGGTTCAAAATGAGGACGCGGGCGGTCGCCGGTACCATCCTTCTCCCCTGCCCGCATCCGGTTGGCATACGTACTTTAACGCTCGATTGTTCGTAGGGAGCCCCGTCAGGGGCTTATTGTAATCGCATGGGGAAAAGCGGGAAAAGTTCCAACTTGTCCAGGGTAGGCTAAGGTATCCGCTGAGAACGCTTTGACTTCTGGAGTCATTATGTCTACGCAAGTATTGGCAATACAGGCTAAAGAGCTTTTCCACTACCTTTTTGAGCAAGCATCGCTGGGAATCGCGGTGGAGGATTCCGATGGGACGATCTTGCTCGCCAACCCGGCGCTTTGCTCCATGCTGGGATACGGCCAGAACGAACTGTGCGGCATGAATTGTTCCCAATTTGCTCATGCCGAGGATTCCCAAGACGATTGGGCTCTCTTTGAACAACTCCGTGCTGGCGTCATCGATCGGTACTCGCTGGAAAAGCGCTACGTGAGAAAAGATGGCGGTAAGCTTTGGGGACGTCTAAATGTCTCTCTTTTGAAGAACGGCGATGGAGGGGACCCGCTGGTCTTTGCCTTTTTGGAAAACATCACTGAACGGAGGCAGACAGAGGATGCGTTGCGCGATAGCGAGCAGCGATTTCGTTTGGCGGCTTACGCTGGAAAGATGTTCTCCTATGAGTGGGATGCTGCCACCGACGTGATCATGCGCTCGGGAGAGTACGCCGAGATGCTGTGCACAGATAGGTTGGGGCAAGTTACCACTGGTCAACAGATAGCGGCTAAGGTTCACCCGGACGACCGGGAAAAGGTTTTGGCCGCGGATGCTGCCCTTAGCGCCGAAAAGCCCCACCTTCGAGTCAGCCATCGCATGTTAGGTCCCGACGGCATGATGATTTGGGTGGAGAAAACTGGTCTCGCGCACTTCAACCAACAAGGCAAGATCCTGCGTATTGTAGGTATGGTGACGGATATTACGGAGCGTAAACGAGCGGAGGCGGCGCTCGCAGACGTGAGCCGTAGGTTAATTGACGCCCAGGAGCAGGAGCGCAACAGAATCGCAAGAGAGCTTCACGACGACATTGCGCAACGTCTCGCACTGTTGGCCGTCGAGTTAGAACAACTCCGGGAGGACACTCCCGATCTGCCTGAAATCCGCCGCCGTGTAGGCGAATTACAGAAGCAGGCCAGCGAGATCGCAATCGATACGCAAAGCTTGTCCCACGAGTTGCACTCGACAAAACTGGAAAATCTAGGCCCAGTTGCCGCCATGCGAAGCCTCTGCCAGGAACTCGCGGATCAAACAAAGGTGAAGATTGACTTCAAAAGTCAGGACTTGTCCAACCCCTTGCCGCCGGAGATATCTCTTTGCCTCTTCCGAGTTCTGCAAGAGGCGCTCCATAATTCGGTAAAACACAGTGGTGCAGGGCACATCGAAGTGGGACTATGGGGAAAGTTGGACGAGATTCATCTCGTGGTAAGTGATACTGGGGTAGGTTTTGACGGCGAAGCAGTCAAAGTGAGTCGGGGGCTTGGCCTCATCAGCATGGAGGAGCGGCTGAGACTCCTGAAGGGAACCATTTCCATCGAATCGGCACCCAGGTGTGGTACACGAATCCACGCGCGCGTACCTCTCAGTTCGAGAAGCTAATCCATGAGGGCTAGCCGTGAGAGCACCGAAATCACAGACCCCAGCTGGTGGCTACGAGCAAACGGCTGAGTGTTCAGCACAGATTCTCTCGTAGATGCGGCTTGCCTGTTCGCGCTGAAAGCTATTTAGTAAATACCCGCAGAGAATTTCTACGTTGCAAGTCTTGGCTATCTCGTCAGTGAGGTGTTCGACCTGAACCGCAGCATCTGCCTTACCTTGCGCCCACAACGTAGGCGCAAGCTCCCCGCAAGCTGCGACTCGGGAGTGCTCCCCGGTCGCCATTCCGGCCACGGAAGAAAGGAGATCACCAAGGACCTTCAGGAACCGGACCGGGTCAGGCAAATCATTCACCATGAATGTTGAGAGTGCTTCGTCAACATCCAAAGAGAGATAGACCCCTTGTTCCATGGCAGCTACAGCATCCACCCCGCGTGCCAGCAATTTCTCAAGAAGACTCTTCCGGTGAGACTCGGTCGCGATCGCAACGACCGGATT
Source organism: uncultured Acidobacteriaceae bacterium (assembly GCA_963743365.1). Taxonomy (GTDB): domain Bacteria; phylum Acidobacteriota; class Terriglobia; order Terriglobales; family Acidobacteriaceae; genus PALSA-350. Next base: position 407,152 of record CAVUQE010000020.1, on the reverse strand, counting down.
TCCGGCCTTTAAAGCACCTTCTATAAAACTAGTAAGGCCAAAAAGAAAAGCTGCGTCGTCAGGATAAAACTGAACATTGTGGCTATGAGTGATCTCCACCTTTGCTGGTATCAGCGATGGCAGACCTTTCTGGGAGAAAAGCTGGTCGGGAGCTTGTGCCTCGGTAGCGCGGGTCCAATGATGACCCGATAGTCCCTTACTGATAAACTGCCCACCTTGAGAAACTGCTTCGAGAGCGGTTAGCAGCTCGCTTGCAGCATGTGCTTTTACAACGTAGCCCATTGCCCCCAATCGGAAGGCCTCTTGTGCCACATCAACCGAAGCTTCCTGACTCATGAAGAGTATTTTGCATTTAGGACAGAGCTTGCGGATTCGTCGAGCCGCCTCAATCCCACTGAGCGTGGGAAGCCCGATGTCGAGAACAATCAAGTCCGGTTGCAGCTCTTCGGCTTTGCGAACCGCTTCTAATCCATCAGAGGCCTCACCGATCACCTGCAAATACGGCCTTCTGCCCACCACAGAACGCACGAATTTCCGGAACGGTTCGTAATCGTCGACGATGAAAAGCCGGACTGTTGGCGTTTCCAAGTGTCCTCCGCCTCTGTTCGAAAGCCAACTCTCTTTGAGTGTAGTTCGACCTTCATCAGGATTTCATAGCGAATCAGTTTGTTCGTTGCGCCAGCGCAATCACCGATTATAGTGCCCAACCCCGCGGGAAGGCGCGACATGAGGGCCATATCTTCGCCGCAGTCAAATTCAGGACGAAGGCCAACCGCATCCCCCCGGTGTTCATGCCATCAGACCACCGGACTCTGCAGTATCTGCGCCAGCGAGTGCAGACGATTGGCGTCCGCAGTGTTCTTGGCAGCCGATGCCTCGGTTTCGACAGAAGCTGCCATGCCATGGAGCTTTGCCAGGTCTTTCTTGCCGAGATGCGAGGCCTGCGCACGGGCAATCGCCTTGTTGAGATCGGCGATCCGCTTCGCGGGCAGCCCCTGGGAGCGCCCTAATTGGTCCAGGTAAGCTCGCGCAACGATGAGCTGAGAGGGCCATGTAATTTTTTGCTGGTTTTGCACGTTGAGCTCGCCGAATTGGACCAGGTTGGCGGCATCGATCTCGTTCTGGGTTAGAAAATTGCTGGGCACCAGCTTGAAAACGTCGAGCCCGCGGGCTATTTCCGATCCGTAGATATAACCGTTGTACCAATATGCCGACCACTCTCCGCCCAGCACAGCGGTCTTGGCATCGATGGGTCCACGATCGAAATAGGCAATCTCGTAGGGATGGGTGGCATCCGTGAAATCCATCACCGAAATGCCGCCTTGATACCAGGCCTGGACTTCGATATCTCGTCCCGGGACCGGTACCAGCGATCCGTTGTGCGCGACGCAATTTTCCGTTTCTGTCTGAGCGGCGGGCATCTTGTAGTAGCTGGCCAAGGAGAGTTTGTCGTCTTTCAGATTGAAGATCGCATCCGCTCCCCACTTGTTGGGGTCGGTCGCCCGGCAGCGTGGCTGCAGGCCGCCGCCCCACTCGTCGGTGAAGACCACCTTGGTTCCGTCGTTGGAAAACGAGGCCGAGTGCCAATAGGAGTAGTTGGGGTCATTGACGGCGTCTACACGCTTGGGATGGACTGGATCTTTGATGTCCAACAGAATGCCGTTTCCAGAGCATGCACCGGCCGCCAGGCCGATGGCCGAATAGACGGTGATGTCATGGCATTGGTTGGTGTCCTTTGGCTTCTCGGCACCCTTGCCGTGGCTTCCGCCGTTGTTTAGCCCGTTTAAGGCGCCGCTGCGCGCATCCATAAATACCCGCGGACTGGAAACCACCTTAGCCTGCTCCGGCGCGGCCAATGGAACCTTGATCACGTCGATACGAAAGAGAGAAGTATTGGGATCTTTGTCCGGAGCCTCGTCCGAACAGCCCGCAAGCTCCGCCGCCGGCCGCACAAACGACGTTCCGGAGACGTAGAGGTAGACGTCATCCTTATCGTTGGGATCGACAACCAGCGTATGCGTGTGCGACCCGCGGCAGGTCTGCACGGCCGCCACTTGCTTGGGGTTCCTGATATCCGAAATATCGAAGATCCTCACACCGCGAAAGCGCTCCGGGCTCGCAGCCGGTACCCGGTGGTCCTTTTCATGGCCCGGCTCTGGCGGAGGCATCGGGGGGAATCCCTGTGTCCCGCAGTCCAGCCGGCCATTCGGCATTTCGACAGACATGAACAGCAGGTTCCTATACACAGAGACATCGCCCTGGCCGCCCGGACACACCAGCGAGGTCAACAGCGATACCTTTGCCGGGTTCGAAATGTCGTAGAAGTTCACACCGTAGAAGTTGCCTTGGAAGAGGTGTGTTCCCTGAAAGGCAAAATCGGAGTTAGAAAATGCAAGCTGCGCGATGACGAGCTGCATAGGTTTTGCAAGTCTGGCTTTGTTCACACCAAGCGTGTCGAGCGTCTTTTGCACCACTGGATCGTCTGGCTGCGTGGCCGGCAACTGAAAGGTGGCGGCCTTCTTCAGGAATGCCACGTGCTCCATGCCCATGGCCGCCTCCCCGGCATCGTAAAGTCCGGCCTTCAGCCCGACGCGGGGATCATTCATAGTGGAACCCGTCATCCCCGGGGGCAGCGGCGGTGGTGGTTGCGGAGTCGACGACTCGTCGTCAACCGCGGGAGCCGCCGGCTTCGCAGCCGGAGCGGCGGGCGCCTGCGCTTTCACGCTAACGGCCGTGGAGTTAAATAAAGCCAGGGCGAAGGCAGCAGCCACCAAACGGAATGCGAGATCCCGCTTACAGTTCATCGTTTCTCCTTCAACATTTCTTCCATAATCTTTATCTCCGCCCGCTGGGTGTTATCTACGTCCGTGGCAAAGTCGAACAGGTCGGCATCCTCGCCCGCGCCGGGGGTATCGAACAACTGCTTCACCATCACCAAAGCCCCTTTGTGGTGCTGGATCATCCCGGTCAAAAACAGCCGGTCAAATTCTGCCCCGTTGGCTTGCTGTAAGGTGTTCATCTGCTCCGGGGTAAGCATTCCCGGCATAGGGGGCATCGTCTTATCGCTCATGTTCATGCCGGGCATCTCCGGCATCGTCATCGACACGGGCGCACCGCGCGCAATCAGCCACCGCTTCATAAACTTGATCTCATCCGCCTGTGAGACGCTGATGCGTGCGCCGAGGGCACGTACCTCTTTGTTCTGGGTGCGCGGTGGGATGAGCGCGGTCATCTCCACCGCCTGCGAGTGATGCATAATCATGCCCTGCATGAACTCGATGTCGGCCGGCGAGCGTGGCGGCCCTACCCCAGAGGTGGAGGGTGGAAGGTTCCTGCTTGGGGCTCCCGGAGCGCCGGGCTGTACCACCGAGACGGAGCCTGATGCGGCCTGTTGCGCATAGGCCGCCGCGATCGGCAAACTACAAAGCAGCGCAGCGATCGCGTAGTCAAAGATAGCTGGGATTCCGAAGGTGCGCGATCCACCCCTACGACGCAAGATCAACGCTCCATTTCCTCACTTGGACGGGCATATTCGCTGCTCACACCGTATCACGGCGGGCAGTCCGTGTGATCGGGATAGGAGAAGGCCTATGCTGATGGCACTTACAGCGGCTGGCCTTTCAGGAAGGCCGCGATATGTTCGTTTAGGAATTTTTCGTCGGCCGGGCTCGCCCCGGCGCCGGCCGGGTGCCCCCATAGCGAAGGGATAGGCAGTAGGGTGCAGCGAGGGATAAAGGGCGCTTCATAGCGGGCATCGGCGACAGGGAAATACAGATCCGTCGCCGACGGCATGTAGAGGACCTGTGCCTTGATCGATCCCAGAGCCTTCCCCAAATCTCCGCCGAAACCGGGAGTGGCGCCCACGTCGTGCTCTTCCCAGGTGTGCATCTGCAGAATGAGATCGTTCGCGTCTGCTCCGGGTATGAAGTTCGTCTTGTAATGATCGACGACCTGGGCGAAAGTGGTTCCGGCGGGCTCTTCGGACTTCCATAGCTCCTCACGCCACCATTCCTGAGAAAAGAGCCACGCAGTCCATACCAGCGAAAATGCCTGGATTCCCTTCACCGGCTCCTGCTTGTAGTCCCCGCCCTGGAAGGCCTCGTCTGTGGTGAGCGCAGTGATCTCGCTCTCCAGGCGGACGATGCCGTGGCCGTAGGTCTTGGCCGTGCCGGAGGTGGCCACGATACGGTCCATGTAATCGGGATAAGAGACGGCCCATTGGAAGGCCTGTTGGGCTCCCATGGAAAATCCGATGACGGCTTCGAGGTGCCGGACCCCGAGCTCCCGGGTCAAAAGCTGATGCACTGCTTCCACATTGTCCCGGATCGTGGTGACAGGAAAGCGTGGTCCGTGGAATGGCTCCGGCGTGTTGCTGGGCGACGATGAGCGTCCATTGCCAAACAGCTCGGAGGTGATGAGGAACTGCTGGGTGGGGTCCAGCGCCTTCCCCGGCCCAATCAGCCAGGCATAACCGTTCATATCCGCCATGTAATGCGAAGGCAGAAGGATGGCGTTGTCCGCAGCCGCGTTCAGATGTCCATAGGTACCGTAGACCACCTTCGCCTCCGGTAGCGTGACCCCGCTCTCGGTATGAAAGTTATGAATCACGAAGGTGTGCTCGACCGGCTCAGGTTTCGCTGCTGTGGTCTGCGAATACGCTGCCAGCGAACAGGATGCTACAAGAACCCAGGCAAAACGTTTCATGCCGCATCATCCTTCTCTTACGCTACTTGGTGAAAATGTCCTTCGGACAAATCGCGTGAACGCCCACGCTACCGTCAACCAGCTGAGTGATGTCAGCATCGACGGCTACGCTGGTCAGCATATAGGCGTCATCGCGGCTCAGGTGCTTCTGGTCAACCAGGAAGTTGATCATGTCGCGTACCGCAAGGGTGGTCGCTTCCTTCAAGTCCGGACTAAAACCCATGCTGATGTAGGCCTTCGGTGTCTCCGCCCGCGGCCACAGCAGATGCTGGTCCTTGTGAACAATAAACCGGAATGTTCCGGAGAGGAAGGTTTCGAGAGCCGTGATATCGACTTCACCGTTGCCCTGTCCGGCGTGGCCATCTCCCACTTCAAAGAGCGCGCCCTTGGCGTGGACGGGTATGTAGAGCGTGGTGCCCGCGACCAGTTCCTTGTTATCCATGTTGCCCGCGTGCATCCACGGTGGCGCGCTGTCGACGCGGCCGGCGGAGGGCGGCGGCGCATCCCCCATGCTGCCAAAGAAGGGATGCAGAGGAATGTCGATGCCCGGAGCGAAGTGAGCGAGCATCTTTATGCGGTCCAGGGGAATGATCTTGGTGCGGCCGTAAGGATAGTCGTTGGGCAGAAAACCGCGGCCGGCGCCAAAGCCGTTGCAGGCCCAGGGCACATCGATGTCGATCTTCAGAATCTGAACTTCCAGGACGTCGCCCGGTTCGGCCTCGGCAATGTCAACCGGGCCGGTGAGAATATGGCCTCCGGGGCCCTTGTCCTTAACCTCGCGATATATGTCGGCGTTGTAGGAGGGAATGTCGGAAGCCGCAACGCCCTCTTTGATGAGCCGTTCGGACGAGCCACAGGTGGATAGGGTTTGGATGCGTACCGTGTCTCCCGAGTGCACGGTAAGCACGGACTTGGCTTCGGCCGAGTAGTAACCCCAAACCACAGTAGACGGCGTGGCAAGCAGTGTGATCGGCGCTGCTTGCCCCGCGGCCACGGCTGCGAACAGAAATGGCGCCGCTACAGCAAAGAGATGCTTCATCGGATCCTCATCGGCTGATGGTGTGGTGATGCAGAAGTACGATTTCCTGTTGAGCTGAGTGGGTCCCAGGAGTAGATTATGGCGCTTCAAGTCCGCGCTGATAGCGGACTTCGTCGACCGTTAGTCCCCACACCGTGTCCGTCCGCCCCACGCCATCGGCGGCCCACCGGTCTATTTGGTAGAAGCGCTCCCCGCGAATGTTACCCTTCAGGACCCACAGAAACGCATGTCGAAATCCAAGCTCGAAAAGATAGCCACGAGAGGCCGACACAAGAGCCTTGCCCGTTCCACGACCCCACTGTTCGGGGTCCACATAGAGCGCACATAGCTCTCCATGGTTCGCCAGATCCAGATCGCGCGATGGCGCAGTGGTGGCAAATCCATGGATCAACTCTTCTTCAACGGCAACGATTGTCCGCGGCTTGAGCGGATCAAGGCTCGCGAAATCGTAGGCGCGAGCTCGATCTTCGGGATGAAGTTGATCCAGGTAATCATCAGGAAGAAGCCCCCGATAGGCCGCTTGCCATGACCGGACGTGCACACGAGCGACTGCCATTGCGTCAGGTGGTTCCGCTGGCCGGAGCAGCATGTTCTAGCATGCCATGAATAGGAGCAGCCGTGGGCTTCTCGGCATAGGCAAGGCCCCCATTTCCGGTGGATATGGACCGCGAAACAAGTTCGGTTTTGCAGGGGTAGGGGTCTGAGCCCCTCGCCAAGGACGGGCCGTTGGCGAGGGAACGAGGGTTGGACTCATCCAGCACTGGGTTAGGGCACGAACCAATTACGCATAGCGAACCGCAGCATCGGCTTCGACAGCCATCGTTTGCAGCAACTGCAGGAACTTCGGGCTTTGGCCGGTGAAGAGGCCGTCGGCGGTGAAGCTTGCGATCGTAGCCACAGCGCCCGCAAACTTGTCGGTCAGCGGACGAATGATCGCGACATGCGGGAGTTTAGGGCTGATGAATTCGCAAGGGACGGGGAAGATCAGGCTGGGTTGAATCAAAGGATTGAGCGGGTTGAAGAAATTGGGGAATGATAGCCCGGATATGGGGTCCTTGAAGGGCGCCACAGGGGGTTGCACTCCGTTGCCCGCAAAATCAACCCACTCCAGAAAGTGAGCGATCTCGTCTCCGCCGATGCCAAGGGTAATCTCCAGCACCTCAGGATCCGTCACTTTCTGGCTCAGGGTCGCGTACAGACTGGAACCGCCTTGCTCAATATATCCAAAGTGAAAGGCGGCTACATTCGCGATCGCTTGAATATGCTCATTACCAGGAAAATTGGGGTTGGAAGCGCCGTAGAAATCGTTGTTATCCCGGGGAATAGCAGTCACATCTTTGAGATTGAGCGCCTGAGGAAATGTGGCCCCCAAGTCTGGATTGGTTGTACTGCGGTAGCGGATGTACCAGCTTGTATCGACGTTGAGATGCATGAGGTTGGTGAGGCGCTTGATGCCAGACGATCCCGTGGCATAGCTTCCCTCCAGCGTTCGGAACTCGTCGAAGTTAACCGGCTCAGCTCCTCTGGACTCGAGATAGGCGTTGAGAAATGCGGCGTGGCTCACCTCGTCGAGAGTGTTGCTGGTTATGTATTGCGGTCCGTCGGGATCGAGATTAGACAAGGCTATCTGGTAGTTGTTCAAGGTTTGGTTCGGGTTTACCTCGATGGGTTGGTTATTGCCGATACCACCCAGTTCCGCATACTGGGTCCAAAGGTCCGACTCAATCAGCTCCGCCGCTGCCACAAAGCGGAGAATAGCGGCATCGCCATCATTGAGACGACCTTGTTCTTGGGCGCGGGCGGGCTTTCCGTTGGCTAATAGCCCCGCACCAACGGTAACTGCGCCACCTGCCAGAAGACCACTTTTCATAAACGAACGGCGGTTCACTGAACGTTTGATTTTGTTCACTGGATTTTCCATAGTTACTCAACCTGTCCTGATTCGTGGGTATGGGTTTCTCCTAAGGAGCGACCCGAGGTTCACAATAGGCGCGGAAGATGATGTTACTTGTCATGGAAATGTAAGATAAATGTCTTCCCGCGGAGTTAAGCATCACTTGATTTATTTTTTGAACAATTGAGCTGTGGTTGCTGTAACTATCAGCGTGTTAGTACGTCTAAGACCCACGCTTGGACAAGTTATGCTTCTATTGTCTCAACTTATGAAGCGTGGGCTAATCGATCTGAGAGGAGGCGTCGCGCATGACTCGATGTGCACGCGGGAGCTGGCCATTGCATCGACTGGTTGATTCGAGTGCTGAGCGTGACGGTAAAGCGGGTACAGGGCGGAATGTTACCAGGGTTCGCAGGAGTCACGGAATGGAATGAATTTCCAGCAGGCCGAGGTTTTGGGATCTCGCCCATTTCAGCTAAGCTCAATGAATGACTAGACGTGTGTCGCCCGTTCGTTCGCTGTGCGTTGACGGGCCTCGATGTCGGTGGAAAGGAACCGTCTCCTAGTGGCTGGAGCCTTTTTCCGTCGTGTTTTCCGCGCGTTTCGTCATCGGGATTTCCGGTTGATGTGGATCGGGGCCTGCGTCTCCACGACGGGTACCTTTGTGCAACAGTTCGCACAAAGCTGGCTGGTCTACGATCTAACCAAAAATCCATTTTACCTCGGCCTGGACCTGTTTCTCGGGCAGCTCCCGATCATGATGTTCTCGCTTTTTGGCGGCGTCTTCGCAGATCGCATGGATCGCAGAAAGATGCTGCTCTATTCGCAGTACATCCAAATGACCTGCGCGTTCACTCTGGCCGCCCTATTCGCAACCCACGCCCTGAAGGGGATGGCCTTTATTGCGGTGATCCTCACGCTCTCCTTCATCGTCGGCTGTGGCCAGTCTTTCGGCGGACCGGCGTATTCTGCGCTCTTGCCGGCGCTGGTGAAGGGCGAGGACCTCGCCAATGCAATCGCGATGAACTCGATCCAATTCAACCTGGCGCGTGTCCTGGGTCCGGCGCTCGGAGGGCTCGCCTATACGGCACTGGGCGCCACCTGGTGCTTCGCCCTGAATGGCGTCTCCTATATCGCGGTGATCGTCTCGCTGTTCATGATCCAGGTGAAGTTTGTTCCTCCTACCTCGCGCGAATCCATCCTGAAAAGCATGGGCGAGGGTATCCGATTCATACGCCACCGCGAGGGCTTGGGTCCGCTGGTTGTGCTGGCTTTCTTTACTACCTTGCTGGGCTTCTCCATCACTGGATTTCTCCCCGTCATCGTGCAGACAATCTTTCACCAGGGCCCGAAGACCTATGAGGTGTTGCTCGTATCATCGGGCGCCGGGTCGATCACCGGCGCGCTGCTGGTAGCCGCTATGGAGCGCTTGAAGGGGCAAGGCCATGTGGCCCTACTGGCTCTTCTCGCGCTGGGAGGCGCGACCGCCGCTTTCGCCCTTTCCCACTGGCTTCCGCTTTCCTGCGTTCTGATCTTCGTCGCAGGCGCAGCAATTATGGCGTCGGCTTCGCTTATGGTTTCGCTGGTCCAGCTGATCGTCTCCGACCAGATGCGCGGTAGAGTGATGAGCGTCTACAATCTCGCCTTCCGTGCCGGAATACCGCTAGGGAGCCTGGCACTGGGAAAGCTGATTCCCATGGTTGGCATCTCCTGGGCGATCGCCGGTTCCGGAGGAATACTCATTGCGCTCTCGCTGTACTTCCTTACCGTCATGAGGAATATTCCGACATTTCAACCCTTAGCCAAGGCAGAACACTGAAGGTGTGGGAATGAACTCTCAGCGAGCGGGGGTTTTCACGGTTGAGGAACGCAACCACATCCGTGATCGCATTCTCGAGCTGGCAAATTTAGATGAACGGATCGTTGCCGGGGCTGTCGTGGGCTCATTGGCCACCAACGAAGGCGACCGATGGTCCGATCTCGATCTAACATTTGGGGTCGTTCCAGAGAATCAAATCGTCGATGTGCTTGACCGGCTAACCGCTCCACTGGTTGTCGAGTTTGAAGCCGCTCATCTTTTTGATTTACCTCACCGCGAGAGCATATTTCGAGTTCTTTTGTTGAAAGGGTGTCTTCAGGTCGACCTCTCGGTAACTCCGGCATCCAAATTCGGTCCGAATGGCCCCAAATTCAGAATGCTTTTTGGCAGCTTTACAGAAAATCCGCCAATCCCGGCCCCACGCGCAAACGAGTTGATCGGGTATGCCGCGCATCATGCTACGCGTGCCCGCTTCTGTATCGAACGCGGTCGCTTTTGGCAGGCGGAATACTGGATAAGCGGCGCACGCGATTACACTCTCAGCCTTGCTTGCCTTCAGCACAATTTGTCTCCCCACTACGGCCGTGGCTTCGACCAGCTCCCTGCCGAAATTCAAACACGAGCCAAGGATGCCCTGGTCAGGTCCTTGGATCGTGGGGAGCTACTACGCGCCCTGGCATCCGTAGTCGATCTGCTCTTAGAGAGAGCTCGCCAGGTTAACGGCAATCCAGCCGAAGTTGAACCTCATCTTCTCTTGTTGGCAACCCCATGGTCTGAATAGCAAACCTTGCTACAAGCAAAGGCCACGCAAAGTGTATGCTTGGTGCCGTGTTTGCCCGTGACAAGAACGGGAGCAAACGAAAGACGGAGGGCAAGAAAACATGGAAAGCACTGGCCGGCGCCTGATGTTTCATGGCATGGTTCTGTTTCTACTTGGGCTGGGAACCGGCTTCGCTGAGCAGCATTTCGCAAACGTGCGCATGGGGCTCGCGGCACACTTGGAAGGCTTGATGAATGGCATCTTCCTGCTCGCGCTGGGGGCGAGTTGGAAGGAAGTAATACTATCTTCTCGCACCGCCTCGATCGTATTCTGGGTTACGCTTTATGGCACCTATGGCAACTGGTTCATGACCACGTTGGCTGCGGTTTTCGGTACTGCGGCCCTTTCTCCCATTACCGGAGCTGGACATAGCGGGCTGCCTTGGCAAGAGAGCCTGGTGTTGGTTGGCTTCATGACGGTGGGGATTACGATGGTGTTCTCGTCAGTGGTCGTTCTTTGGGGTCTTCGCGCCAAAGCGTTGCCGTAATTTCGTAAGGAGTCAATGCTAGCCTACAGCCGCTACGCTTTGCCGCGGTGGATAGAGGCGATGGCAGCGCCGGAAGTCGTATCCTGCACAGCAGCCGCACGAAACTTGGGATACACATCACCTGGCATGGTCGATTCCTCCGGTCAATAGCTTATGACAACTCGACGTGCGTGGTTTCCGGTCCGGAGAGCGCGCCCAGCAACAGGAGTAAGCCTCCAGCTGCGAAGATGACGATTTCGGTGTACTCATAGGGCATTCCCAATGCCTTCAGGCCCAGCATATAGAAGGAGGAAAATGCGGGAATGATCGCGGCCGCGCTGAACCCGATGCCATAGCCAGATGCCCTGACCACGGTAGGAAAACGCTCGTTGATATACGCGGTGATGATCGCCCATGCGGGCGTGGCGCACAGATTGATCAAGCTCACCAGCACGATCAGTTGCCAGGCGCTCCGGTAGCCGAACCTGACGAGCACGTAGTATAGGATGGGGCCTGCGGTGACCCCCGCGAGGCCCATCAGCGCCAGGATGATACGGCGACCGACCTTCTGCCCCAACATGCCGAAAGGAACAAAGCAAACCGCCAGCAGCAGGTTCGCGACCAATTGCGCATTGGTGACGACCACGCTGTTGACGTGCAGGACAGTCAACAGCACACCGGGAAGAATGGACGTAACCGCGTTCAGCGTGAACCAGACCCCGCTCATCACCAGGAAGACTTGCGACAGACAGCGAAAATTGTCTCCGCGGAACAGTTGCTTCAGCGGAGATTTACTTCTGTCGGCTTTAGCCCAGACGCTCGATTCCGGAACCCTTTTCACGTAGTAAAGGAAGATGCCGCCGGCAAACAGCGCTCCGAGGAAGAACGGAATACGCCAGCCCCATTGCAGGTACGGTGAATGGGGAGAGCCCGCCGGCAACACCCGCAACAAGCCAGTGGTGATCAGCGACATGACGGCCAGAGACAGCGGAAACCCGGTATGGATGATCGCCGCCCATTTGCCTCGCTTCTCCTTGGGCGCATACTCCATGGCCAGGGGATTGGCGCCGGTATATTCGCCTCCCAGAAAAACACCATCAACGAAACGGAGCAGGGTAAGGATCACGATGCTGGCGATGCCCCAGCTTTCATAGCCCGGCAACAGTCCGATGAGCAGGGTCACGATCGCGAAGCCACCCATGGAAATAATGGTGACCCATCGCCGGCCGAGCTTGTCGCCGAAGTGGCCAAACAGCGTGGCTCCGACCGGACGACCCACCAGGGACAAGGCAAAAACGCTGTAATACAAGGTTGATTTCAGGGCCGGGCTCAGGGTTGTTGGTTGGAAGTAGGACATGGCCGGACCCAAGACCACGATCGGCAGATACATGTCGAACATGTCAACGAAGAATCCGACGAAGGCGGCACGCAAGGCTCGCTGTCCGGCAGCGTGTGCAGAGGCGTTGGCTTGCAAACCTTGACTGAAAGAAGCTGCCCGTAGGGCCACATCAACCTCTTATAGGTGGTGCTGAACCTTTTGCCCTTGGAAGTAGCGCCATAGTACACCCGTCTCGCGAGCTGCGACACTGCCCGTTCTACCAAGGTGGCTCTGTGATAGAGTTTCGCATTGGAAGGTGTCATATGCGGCATTGTGTCGCAAGGGACTCGGTCCTCCGGAAAACTTTCCTCATATCTGCACTCTCTGGATTTCTGGCAACTTCCATCTCGGCTTTCGCTCAGGCGAGCAGCCAGGCCAACGCTTCATCGACTGAGAACCAAGCGCCGTTCCAACTGAAAATAACCAGCAACCTGGTGGTCGTACGTGTAGTGGTCCGCGATGCGCAGAATAAGCCGGTAGAGAACCTCACGAAGGAGGACTTCAAGCTTTTCGACCGGGGCAAGCAGCAATCCATCGCGCAGTTTGCTGCGGAGACACCGGTTTCGCAGCCCTCTGGCTCATCCCCGTCCGTCCCATCTGGGCAGCCTTCCACTGCGGCTGGGCCGGGTTCGTCTATGCCGCGACGTTTCCTGGCTCTGTATTTCGATGATCTGAATAGCTCCGCCGCCGATTTGATCCGGGCGCGCGACGCCGCCGATCGCTACCTCGCGGCCCACCTCCAGCCAGGCGACCGGGTTGGCATATTTACTTCAGGAACAAGCCTTTCTGACTTTACCGACGATCCGAAGCAAATCCACGACGCTCTCTTCAAGCTCCACGCCAGCCCTCTATCTCTGAATCTGGCTAAGAGCCAGGACTGCCCGGATCTATCCGACTACCAGGCCCAGCAGATTATCGACTACGAATTCGACGAAAATATCGACGCCTGGCAGATTGCCATCGATCAGGCTGAGAATGATCCCAAGTGCGTGCGGGTGCCGAAGGGTCCCCATCAACCCGAACTATACATTGCGAACTTGGCCCGGACAGTCATAGAACAAGCCTTGACGCAGTCGCGCGCTAGCTTGCAGAAACTGGATCAAGTGGTGAAGTATGTCGCGCAGATGCCCGGTCAACGCACTGTCCTTCTCGTCTCTCCTGGCTTCCTATCACGCAGCGAACAGTCTCAATTGGACGAGGTGATTGACCGTGCATTGCGTTCGCAGGTGGTCATCAGTTCGCTGGACCCCAAGGGCCTGACCAACGTTACGCGTGAAGGCGATGCATCCCAAACATACCTACCGGCATCAAGCGTGGCAGTCGGTAAGACAGAGGGTTTGGATTCGGAAAGGGAGGCGGCAGTCCAGGACGTGCTGGCGGAGGTTGCGCAAGGCACCGGCGGCGAGTTCGTTCGCAACAACAACGATCTGCAGGCCGGATTTGCCGCCTTTGCGCCCACTCCTGCCTATTACCTGGCCTTCGATCCCACGGATATAAAGCAAGACGGAAAATTCCACGAGTTAAAAGTGGAGCTGGCGGAGAAGCATAAAGGCTTCAGCGTCCAGGCGCGCCGCGGCTATTTTGCGCCCGGAAAGAATGGAGAGCCTATCGATCTCGCCAAGCAAGTGGGAGCAAGCGAATCCGATGCTCAGGCACAGGAGCAACTCCGCGAGATGGTTCAATCCAAGACCGACTTAGAGCAATTGCCGGTCACGATGGACGTGAAAGTCTCCGCCACTAAGACAGAGGATCGCGCACTTGCGCTGACGGCTCACCTCGATCCGAAGTCACTCCACTTTCGCAAGGATGGAGACCGCAACCTGAACAACGTCACCTTCGTCTTCGCAATCTTTGATGCAAAAGACGACTTGATTCAGCTGCAGCGAGGCCAGGCGAAAATGGACGTCTCAGACTCCGAGCTACAGAATATTCTGCGTGCCGGCCTCAAGATGGATTCAACTTTTGAGTTGAAACCAGGCATCTACCGCGTTCGTGAGGTGGTGACAGATTCTGAGCAGCATCACATCACTGCTGTATCCCGCACTGTGAATGTTTCTACCGAATGCTGCGTGCCTCCCGAATTGGCTAGCGATCACCCAACCTCGCCCAGCCAGCCCCCGCCGTCTCACGACCTCACCAGGACCCAGCCGAGTTCTCCTGGCCAGAGCGCAGTTGCACCTGCATTCACAAATGCGTCGACCTACATTGACTATCCCCTCCGCAAGCTGATCGCGGTGGTCCCCACCCTGGAGGGGATGAAAGCCGATTCCGATCAGGATCAGTTGGCTGGGATCCTCTCCAAAGTGGGTGAGGCGACCGTGAGGTCGCTGTCCGCGGTGCCAAACTTGTCCTCTCGCGAAGATGTGTACTCCATCGTGCTGGCCCGGGACCCGGGATTGACGAATAGCGTCGTGGGGATGGAGGAAACGCCGGCGCTGCTGGACCTGGAAACGCAGCTACTCCAATCGCGCAGCATTGAGTTCAACTACCTGCTTCTCTTTGATCACCACGCAGATGGCGCAACCTCCATCAAGGAGTTGCGAACCGATTTCAAAAACCGGCAGGTCAACGCGTCCGTCAACGGGGTCGCTCCGCATGGCTTTGGCTTTGCCTATCAGTGGTTGTTACTGACGCCTGCGAATCAATCCGAGTTACGCTTCCGCTATCTTGGACAGCAGAGAATGGACGACCATAAAACCTTTGTTCTCGGGTTTGTGCAGATTCCAGATCAGGTCAAAATACCCGGAGAGTTCAGCTGGGCGGGCAAGGAAGCTCCGTTTTTCTTTCAGGGAATCGTCTGGATCGATCAGTCTACGTTCGATGTGGTTCGGCTGCGCACCGATCTTCTGTCGCCTGTCCCCAGTGTCAATCTGCGGCAAATGACGACCGAGCTCCATTTCCGTTCCGTGCGTATTCACGGTTTCGGCTCCGATCTTTGGCTGCCTTCTGAGGTGCTCATCCGCACAGCGCAAACCGACACTACTGTTGAAGAGCTGCACCAGTATTCAGCGTACAGATTCTTCCACGCCGAAAGCAGGCTTCTGCCGTGAAGTTTGGTTTACGGTTCCGCGTAATACATCGTGTTGGTGCGCACCGTCACTCCCGGTTTGTCTACCTTCACTTCGAGCACATGGTACTCGCCTGGGCCTGCGGCAGCGTTTGAATCAAACGACAGCACGTAATACGAGGCGGCATCGGCAATGCATGCGGCAATGCTGTCGGGGATGTTCTTCTTTTCGATCAGTATTTGGCCGCCGCTCTGATGCGCAAAAGCCTGCAAACTTAGGCTACCGGCCGTGACCTCGTCTTCATTCGGCAGACCATTGAGCAATGCCTTGTCGTGATCGTTGAGCGATTCGGTTTTGCGCAGGAAGTCGGGCGGACAAATCATATTGAGCGTCACCTGCCCTTCCCGCAATGCTGTCGAAATATGCACCAGTTGGGTAAAGAGGTTCCGCCGCAGCGCTGCGTCGTCGTGACGAAATTGCGGATTGTAAAGATGAGGCCATCCTGGTCCGATCCAGATGAGGATCACCCTCCCCGGGACGTTCACCTGCTGCTCCGCCAGCTTGCTCAGCGCGGCCAGTGATTCTATAAATCGCCGGTTTAAGCAATTGAGCTGGCGAGCTGATTCGGCGGTAGTTACCGCGTCAGGGATCATCAGGGCCTGAAATGTTTCATTGGGGTTCATCTCGTCCGCGCAGCTGATCGCCTGAAGGTTGCCGGTGAGATCCTTTAGCTCATTCAGGACGGCGTCGCGGTCGCGCGAAGGCTTGCCCACGGTCAACCCGGAATCGGATACGGCCGCAATCGACGTTGGGTAGGTCAGAGGCTGCTCGCTCTGCTTGAGAAACCTCTGAACCTCTTTGCGGTCATTGGCGATATCCCGCGCGGAGTTATTCACTGCATCCAGCACCAGGATCACGTGGGCAGGAGCGGCCGCTGGTGAGCCTTCCACGGCTTTAAAGATCAGGTTTGTCCGGGGCTTCTGGTCATCAACGAGCGTGAAATCCTGCGCCTTCCACCCGGTTGCAGGCTTACCCGATGAATCCGTTACCTGCACATTCAAGATGATGCGATGCTGAATCTGGTAAGTGCGCTCCCGATCCAGATGGGATCGGGGGATCAATCGCGGCGATTGATCGGAACCCCCTCCAGCAGGGTTTGCCGGGGAAGGAGGAGCAACTTGCGCAGCCGATAAAAGGGTGGCGTATAGACCCAGAGCACTCATCCATTTCAATGGCATTTGAGCTCCCCTCCCGGGTAGCCGGTTGCGCGAACCAATGCTTAATCATCCGGGCCCTATCAGGCAACTGGTGCATGAATCCCAGTTCGCTGCTTCCCCACTACTTTCCCCTGTCTCTGGCTCGCACACGCGAGTTATCCTCTTACGCATGCCCACGGTACGTTCGTCTTTTGCACGCCTGACGGCGTTCTGCGTTTCCCTGTTCGCAATCTGCCTCCCAAGCTGTTCCAGCGCCGCAGGTCTGGCGCAGCCGGTTGCCAACGCTCCCGCTCCGTTTGTCGCCGAATCCCTCGGCAACGGGGCGGTGCCTGTCGACGGGGCATGGCAGTTCCACCTGGGCGATAACCTTGCCTGGGCGCAGCCCGGTATCGAAGACACGACCGGCCGGGACGGGTGGGAAGAGATCAAAGCCGACGCCCCCTGGGGCGCGCAAACCCACCCCAATTACAGCGGCTACGCCTGGTACCGCCGCCACCTCCACATCACGACGGCTCCCGGAGCCTCACCCGATGTTGCCCTGCTCACCCCCGGGATTGACGACGTCTACGAGTTCTACTGGAACGGCGTCCCCATTGGCGGCCTGGGTACTTTTCCCCCCGACCTGAGTTGGAAATTCGGCGTGGGAGCTCAAACCTATGGCCTTGGCCCTGCTCGCGATGGCGTCCTCGCCGTGCGTGTTCTGAAGTTGCCGCCGCCCTCCACTGACAAAGGTACCGGCGGCGGCTTCCAGGCCCTCCCGCACATCGGCAGCCCGGAAGCCATCGCCAAGTTCAAAGATTCGTTGGGCTACCATTGGCTACGCAACAAGCAGTTCGGCTTCGGCCTGACGACGCTTTACTTCCTCACCTCCTTCCTGAGTTTCGTTGCCTGGCTTCGCAACCGCAGCCAAAAGCTGCTTTTCTGGCTCGCCGCGTATACCTTGATGCCCGTTCTGGAAGCGCTGTTTAACTTGCGGCTTCCCATTGCCGGCAATTGGTTCGTCTTCCTGGTTCAGACATCGATTCAATTGCGCGAGATCTCCCAGTGGTTCCTGCTGCTCTACCTGCTCCAGCTCGACGACTCAGCAAAGCTCATCCGCTTCCTGCGCATCATGGCCTGGATCAATGTCATCGCAGGCAGCCTTGACGGAGCCCTCGGATTTGGCCTCTCCTCGCTGCCAGGAGCTACTTTTGTAGCGTTGGATGCGGCGCTCACTGCCATCATTCTGCCCGCGGAGATTCTTCCAACCATCCTCGTCCTGATCGCGCTCTTCCGCCGCAAGCGGCTCGACAGCGCTCGCTGGCTGGTTGCCATCCTGGCCTTCTCCACGGCTATCTGGTATGCCATCTCCAACATCGCTGATCAGGGCACCCGCTACACCCACTGGACGCTTGGCGCCAGGATGGGCGCTCCGCTGTTCGCGCTCTTCGGCAGTAGCTTCTCGGTCCAGACGATCTTGCGCACGCTTCTCTTCGCTGCCATTGTCTATGCTGTCTTGCGTTATGCAGCCGACTACCGCAGCCGGCAGGCTGCCCTGGAACAGGAGTACCAGAACGCCCGAGAGCTACAGCAGATCCTGGTTCCCGAAACCTTGCCTGACATACCGGGCTTCCGCCTCACCAGCGCCTACCGCCCAGCGCAGGAAGTCGGCGGCGATTTCTTTCAAATCATTCCTCTCGAGCCTCTCGACGGCCAACACCTGGGCTCAACCATCATCGTTCTCGGCGACGTAAGCGGCAAAGGCCTGAAAGCCGCTATGACGGTCTCGCTTATCGTCGGCGCCATCCGCACCCTCGTCGAAACCACCACCAGCCCGGCGCAAATCCTCGCCGGCCTCAATCGCCGCCTCTGTGGCCGGCTGCACGGGGGCTTCGCCACTTGCATTGCGCTCCGGCTTGACCCCGACGGCCGCTGCACACTGGCGACCGCGGGGCATCCAGCTCCCTTTCTCAATCGCCAGGAGATTGAGCTTCCGGGCGCACTTCCCCTGGGGATCTTGCCCGGCACCGTCTACCAGGAATTCCCCCGTCAGCTCCAGCCGGGCGACCATCTTGCTCTCTATACCGACGGCCTGCTGGAAGCGCGGAGTGCGTCAGGCGAACTCTACGGTTTCGACCGGCTCACCATCCTCTTTGGCAACCAATCGAGCGCCGAGCAGGCCTCCGCGGAAGCGGTGGCTTTTGGTCAGGACGATGACATTACCGTGCTGACACTCACCTGCATTGCTCCCGGCGACCGCGCTTTCGGGGAGCTGGCCGAACCCGCACTGGTGATGGCCTAGTTTTGTCGACATCCTGTCGCCGTCTGCTCGCAGTCTCTCTTGCCCAACGAGCAGTCGACGCTCAGCTTACACTGCGCTGTAGGCTGGCAATACAGACCCCGCACCATCGATATCCTTGAGGAAATCAAAGGTATGAACCGTCTTCGGCAGGCCCTGGCACAGCGCAACGGCAACACGCTGCTCGGCGCAGCGTGTTATTTTTATGACCCGATTTTTCTTGAGATTGCCGCCCATGTCGGCTTTGACGCCATCTGGATCGAGATGGAGCACGCGGCCATCAGCTTTGCCGAGGCGGGCGACCTCTGCCGCATGGCGGCCGGCACCGGCATGCTCACCATGATCCGAGTGCCCGATACGCGGCGGGACAGCATCTTGAAGGCCGCTGAGTTGGGGCCAGACATCATCGATGTTCCCATGGTGGATTCACCGGAACAGATGAAAGAAATGCTGCGCTACGCGCGCTTTGCTCCCCAAGGCGCGCGGGGGTCATTCGGCTCATCCCGCGCCGTCAAGTATGGAATGGTGGACAGCGTGACCAAAGAGCAGGCGCGGCTGAACCAGGAACTCTGCCTGATGGCGCAGGTAGAAACCAAAGAATCGGTGGATAGGATTGAAGAGCTCTGCGCGGTTCCCGATATTGAAATTTTTGTGGGCCCGGCGGACCTCTCTTCCAGCTACGGTGTACCCGGTGAAACGCTGCATCCCAAGGTGACGGAAGCGGTGAAACGGATCGTCACGACGGCGCGCGCGCATGGCAAACTCCTGGCCACGGCATGCTCTCCCAAGGATTTTCCTTTCTGGGCGGAAATTGGAGTGGACCTGTTGTTTTGCACCAATGACATTACCTGCCTGAAGCAGGGAGCACAGGCCGTACACCTGAGCGCACTCGAAGCTCTGCGCCGGACGGTCCCGCCGCCCCAAAAACGATGAACCGTTTCATCAGAGACATCACGTAACTATGAAAGTCACATAGGCCGGCGGCGCTATTTTGAGACTGCTTCAAAGGGAAAAACCGCATGTAAGTCGCGGCGCATCGCCCGTGCGCGGTTCCAGGCGTCGAATTCAGCCAGGCGTTCGCGCAAGCTAATCTCAATATGCTCGGAGAGGATACGCATCGCGCGCTCCGGCTGGCGCTCACGTAATGCCATAACAATCTCGTTATGCTGGGCATGGATTTTATCCAGAATCGCAGCCTCGTGTCCGCTGCGGCGGATGGCGAAGATACGGATCATCAACTGGGTCTCATTGGCAATCTTCTGCATCCGTGGATTGAGCGCCATCAGCATCAGGTAGGCATGGAAGTTAAGGTCGAGATGCATAAACCGCCCCATCTGCTCCTCGTTGAGCGAATGCCCTCCCGAGGCAACCAACTCTTCGCGTAGTGGCTGGATATCATCGACCAACCGCTGCAACTGATCCAGTTCGGCAGCCGGCACTCCAAGACGGGCCACTTTGCGCGCGGCAAAGACCTCCATTGCCTCGCGCAGCTCATATAAATCGACGATGTCGTCGCGAGTCAGTCGCGCCACGGTCGTGCCGCGGCCAGGTGTCTGCTCCAACAAGCCCGACGCCACCAGCTGCCCTATCGCTTCCCGGACTGGTGTACGGCTGCTGCCCAGGCCCTCGGCCACTTCGACCTCGGAGAGAGGATCTCCGCTGCTAAGTCCTCCGCTGGCAATCTTGTGCCGGATGTAGGCATAGGCCCGCTCGCGTACGGATTGGTCCGCAGTGGACGACTTGGGCGGTCCACCGGCTGGACTCGGGCGAGCTGACCGGGTCTTGGATTTGGACATGGTTCGCTCCCGATGTTCTATATAGGATCCAGGGATACTGTACATCGCGGAACTCGACCAGCCAAGATGTATTCGCAATGTCGACATACGAAAGACGCATTCCACACGATCGTTTCGGGAAGTCTTCCCTCCACCGCTACTCGTGCCGTAAGGCTTCCATCGGTTCGACGCTGGAGGCGCGCATCGCGGGCAGCCAGCCGGCGACCAGCGCCACCGCAATCAATACTCCAGCCGCACCGGCCAGAGACACAGGATCGGTAGGCGTAAGGCCGTAGAGCATCGACCTCACCAGGCGCCCGAGGGCCAACGCGATCGCAAGTCCACACGACACACCTGCAATCGAGAGCCAGCCGGCCTCACGGAGCACCATGCCACGAACTTGTCGCCGCCGGGCTCCGAGTGCGAGGCGGATACCGATCTCGTTCGTGCGCTGCGCCACGGTATACGACATGATGCCGTAAATGCCTACCAAAGCCAGCGAGAGAGCAAGCAAAGCAAATCCCGATGTCATGCTGGCGAACATTCGTTCTTGTTGCAGGTTGTTATCAATTTGCTGTTCCTGGGTGCGGACGTTCATCAAAGGGAGATCGGGATCGATGCGATGGACGACTCTTATTATCGAGGGCACGATCGATTCCGGCTGCAACGGCGTACGAATCATAAACGTCAAATCGTTAATCGCTGGTTGCTGACGATAGAGACCCAAGACCAACGGAGCCGGATTGTCTCGCATGTTGTTGTACCGGGTGTCGGCACATACACCCACAATCTCTACCCAGGTAGATTTGGACGTTGATGGTCCCTGGGTGAAACGTTTGCCGATGGGGTTTTGGTTGGGAAAGAATTTGCGCGCCAGGGCCTGATTGATGATGGCCACCTTGGGAGAACTTTCCGTATCCTGTCTGGTGAAGGCTCGGCCCGCAACCATCGGTATGTTCA
Source organism: uncultured Acidobacteriaceae bacterium (assembly GCA_963743365.1). Taxonomy (GTDB): domain Bacteria; phylum Acidobacteriota; class Terriglobia; order Terriglobales; family Acidobacteriaceae; genus PALSA-350. The sequence goes on along the minus strand of CAVUQE010000020.1, from coordinate 385,794 downwards.
TGACCGAGATGAAATCATTCCCCACATGAGCCATCGCAGGGAATGTGCTCATATCATGGCGCTCACTCTCGCTTGATCCGGAGAAGTCCCGCTGAGGAGCGCCCTCGAGGAAGAACCCGCCATTCATCATCTCGCCGGAGAGCAGAGGAACGTCGGACGCCGTCACTGCTTCTGCGCCAGGCACAGTTCGCAGTTCCTCTTCCAGCCTAGTTTGCAAGGCGACGTCTTTGGGCGGTTGATAGCGCTTCTCGGGGAGAGAAATCTCGAACAGCAAAAGATGATCTGTGCGGAAACCGGGATCGATGGCAATCAATTTAGTCAGCGTTCGCAAGAACAGGACCGCAGCCACCACCAGCAGTGTAGACAAGGCAACCTGAAAAGCGACGATCGACTTACCCGTCAAAGCTTTCCGGCGTGGCGAGGTGGTCTGGGTAGCTTGCTTGAGCGCAGAACCAATTTCGGCCCGTGTTGCAGCCCAGGCCGGGAAAATGCCGAATAGGATGCCCGTGCCGATCGTGATTCCGGCGGTGAATGCAAATACCTTCCAGTGGAAGGGTATGTTCATTTCGACATCTTGCCAGGAGCTGGCGACAAGATTGGGCAACAAGGTTCGGCCTGAGTAACCGAGAAGCAGGCCAAGTGCGCCGCCGGCGCAGGAAAGCAGCAGGCTCTCGGTCAAAACCTGGCGCAGAATCCGCCATCGGCCGGCGCCCAGCGCCAGCCTGACACTCATCTCCCGCTGCCTCACCGCCGCACGGGCAAGCATCAGATTCGCCATGTTGGCGCATGCCAATAAAAGCACCGACGAAACCATCGCGAGCAGCACATACAAGGGCGCAGAGTAATCTTGCGCTGCCTGGTTGAGACCTCGACTGCCGTCTTCCACTTCCATGCGAGGCAGAGTGTCCCCTTTTGCGATGGTCATCGTAGCGCGCACGGCCGCGCGCAGCACGACATCGAGCGCGGCCCTCGCCTGCTCATCGGAAATTCCGGGCTTGGCGCGCGCCATTAATTGAAGCCACCACAGATCGGTACTCGAAAGCACGGTACCCGGTTCCCCTATGGATCCTCGCAGGAGCGGCGCCATGGATAGCGGAATAAATAGGTCCGGCGAAACCTGGACGCTTTCCGCGCCGGTGAACCCCCTTGGATTTACGCCTACAATCGTCATGGGACTCATGTTCACCGTTATTGTTTTGCCGATCACGGCAGGCGAGCGATGGAAAACGCGATTCCAGAAACTGTCGCTGATTACAACGACGGCTCCGGTCCCGGGGACTTGGTCATCTGAGGGCAGGATTGCCCTGCCAAGTTGCGGCTGCACTTGCAATTGTTGGTAGAAATTGCCCGAAACCAGTTCCGCGCTCACAGACCGCGCATTCCCATCTACGGTGGCATTGGCACGGCCGAGATTCTTGAAAGCGAAGATCGGTTCCAACACTTGATTCTGCGCCCTCAGCCGCTGATAAGCCGGGTACGTGAAGGTGTCGAATCGAGCCCTCCCGTTCACATTCCCTCCGTCATCGCCCCAGTACAGATGGACTACGACCTTTTTGTCACCGGTTATCGTCAACAGCCGCAGCTGCTCCGGATGCGGGACTGCCAATCGCTCAAGCAGCAATTCGTTGGTTATGGAAAAGATGGTAGTGTTTGCGCCGATTGCCAATGCCAGCGATCCGACAGCAATGGCCGTAAACCCTGGACTCTTCTTGAGGATTCGTAGGCCGTAGCCGAGATCGCTCCAGAGCTCGTCCCACCAGCGCAGCCCCAAAGAGTGCCGCATCCCGTCCTTGTGGGTGGCGACCCCGCCAAACTCAACCCGCGCCTGCCGCGCAGCCTGGCGTGGAGTGAGGCCCTGGCGTACCAGATCCTGGGCTCGCGCTTCCAGGTGGAAGCGAATCTCTTCCTCCATTTCTCCTTCCAGACGTTGCCGCCTGATCACGGAACGCAGCCAGGAATGCAGGCGCGCAAAGGACACGTTCACGAGCGCACCTCCGCGGGAGTCAGTCGCAGGATGGCGCTCATGAGCTCGCCCATCTGGTTCCACTTTTCCGTCTCCTCCGCCAGTCGTTTACGGCCGGCCGCGGTCAGCGTGTAGTACTTGGCGCGACGATTGTTTTCGCTTTCTCCCCACTCGCTCTTGATTGCCCCTTCATGTTCCAGCCGATACAGCGCCGGATACAACGAGCCCTGCTGAATCACCAGCTGTTCCCCACTGATCTGCTGAATGCGCAGCAACACGCCGTAGCCATGCAGCTTTCCAAGCGAAACCGCCTTTAAGATAAGCAGCTCGAGCGTTCCCTGCATAAGATCGATCTGTTTCGGCATCTGCCTCTCCTTGGCAATCTAGGAAAGTCTCGCTTAATTCTCCTAGTTCGTCAAGGAGAGCAGTAGTTCAGTAGTGCCAGACCATGCTGTTAGAGATTCAAAAACCGTACCCCAGCGGCTAAAGCCGTCCAGTTCCACAACAGTTACGGCACGGCTAAAGCCATGCCCTTCGTGCAGGGCGACTTCCGCCCGCCCCGAGCCGGGGCCGGTGGGGCTTTTAGCGCTCCTGAGATGAACGGAAAAGTGTCAACGAAGGGCACGGGTTCAACCGTTCGCACAAACGCCGGAGCTTTGAGGACTTTAGTTCCCCTCGGATGCGCGAAAAGTGTCACGAAGGGCACGGCTTCAGCCGTGCCGTACAAAGCCTCAGCTATGAGGGCTTTAGCCTCTGAGGTACGTTTTTTCAACGGTCTATTGCCGCCCGATTTTCTTGGGCGCCGCATCGGTCTTTGGACAGCGGAAAACGCAATTTGTTCGACGGCTAAGCCGTGCCCTTATTTCAGGAACTCTTGTTCGCGCCGGATAGATCTGCCTTCGACTTACAATCTTCCGATGTCTATTCCGTCCCATGCCGACGGAGCGGGAACTTACTTTGTGACCAGCGCGACATTCAACCGCCGCCGTATATTTCAGGTTGCGGCAAATGCGGAACTCTTTTTGGAGGTCCTGCAGCACTACCGCCGAGAAGGCTACTACAAGCTGCACGCTTTCGTTGTCATGCCGGATCACATACATATCTTGCTGACTCCTCAAGGCGCCCCGATCGAGCGGGTAGTAGGGTTTATCAAAGGAGGTTTTTCGCATCGGATCGGTTCGAGGTTCCCGGTGTGGCAACGTGGGTTTACGGATCACCGCATCCGGGATGGTGAAGAATTCCAGACGAGGCGCGAGTATATCCATCAAAATCCGGTCCGGGCACGGATGGTGAAAGTCGCCGAATTGTATCCCTACTCATCCGCTTATCGCGCAGAGACTCTCGGCGGTTAGTTCGCCGGCTAAACAGGGCTGCGGAAAAAGCCGGGAGGGCGATGAAAGAAGTCCCATCAGCGGCTGAAGCCGAACCTATATACAACCACTTAAGTAAGGACTGAAGCCCGTACCCTTCAAGAACCGGTTTTTTTCCGCAAGCTGTAAAGCAGAGCCAGGACAGCACGAATCGCAGTAAACTTACTGCGTGAGGGACTCATCATGGAACGGCGAACATTTCTGCAGCAAGCAGCCGCAGCAGCAGCCTTGGCCGGATGGAAAGCAGCCTCAGGCCAAAGCACCAACGCGCACACAGAACTAACGGGTGCGGCCGCACTTACCCCCGTGCCCGTCGTGAGCACATCCAATGGCATCGGCCGACGCAAACTGGGCCGCGCCGATGTCGAGGTTTCAATCATTGGCATCGGTGGGTACCATATCGGGCTCTCAGATGTCACCGAACAGGAAGCTCTGCGCGTCGTCCGCACCGCCCTGGATCGGGGCATTAATTTTCTCGACAACTGCTGGGACTATAACAACGGCGCCAGCGAAGAGCGCATGGGCAAAGCCCTCGCCGATGGCTACCGCCAGAAGGCTTTCCTGATGACCAAGCTCGACGGACGCACCGGCGCCTCGGCTAAGCAGCAGTTGGAGCAGTCCCTGACCCGGCTCAAGACAGACCACATCGACCTGGTGCAGATTCATGAAGTGATCCGCATGGGAGACCCGGAGCAGGCTTTTCAACCGGGGAACATCGTCGATGTCTTGCAGCAGGCAAGGAAGGAGGGCAAAATCCGCTTTATCGGCTTCACCGGCCACAAAAGCCCCTTCATCCACCTGCACATGATCGAGACGGCAGACAAGCATGGCTTCACCTTCGATACGGTGCAGATGCCCGTCAACGCGCTCGATGAACACTACCAAAGCTTCTGCCAGAATGTGATTCCGCAAGCACAAAAGCGCGGAATGGCCGTGTTGGGGATGAAGCCCCTGGCCAATGGCGCAATTCTCAAAACCGGCACCATCACCGCGCCACAGGCGTTACATTACGCCATGAGTGTGCCCGTTACGGTGACGATTACCGGTTGTCAGTCGATAGCCAACCTGGAGCAGGCTCTCAACGTGGCGCGAAACTTCCAGCCCATGACCCGGGAGCAGAAACTTGCAGTACTCGAGAAGACAGCCCCGGTCGCGACAAAAGGACAATTCGAAGCCTACAAGTCGTCGCAAATTTACGACGGCACGACGAACAATCCGCAATGGCTGGGTTAAAAGACCCGCGATGGATCAGTCCAGCAGATCCGGCTGCTCGCGAACGATTAAGTCCCAGAGCGGCTGATACTGGAACCATGCCACGCGAGGATTGCCCACTTGCTTTTGCGCAACGAGTGCGCTCTCGTGGGAAATAGGACGCGGCTTGCCCGCAGCTTCCGCGATCAGCTGTGCCTGGCAGCTGCGATCCATGGTGATGAAGAGCCACGCTGCCTCGTCGACGGTGTGCCCCACGGTCAGGATCCCATGGTTCTGCAGAATGACTGCCTTCCTCGGCCCCAGCGCCTTTGCGATGCGGTCGCCTTCCGAATTGTCATAGACCACGCCGGTGTAGTCATCGAAGAGACTGTGGTCCTCGTAGAAAGCGCAGGCATCCTGGGTTAAGGGATCGAGCAGGCGTCCGAGCGAAGACCAGGTCTTGCCATAAAGAGAATGCGCATGGGCTGCCGCCACTACTTCAGGCCTTGCCATGTGCAGCCGCGAGTGAATAGCGAACGCAGACTCATTGATTTCGCGTCCACCTTCCACAACTACGCCGTGCTCATTCACCAGCACCAGGTCAGAAACGCGAATGTGCCCAAAGTGCATGCCAAAGGGATTCACCCAGAAATGATCCTGCAACTCGGGGTCACGCGCCGTGATGTGCCCCGCCACCCCCTCGCCAAATCCAAACCTTGCGAAGAGCCGAAAGGCAGAAGCAAGCCTCTGCTTACGGTGGAGGCGTTCCTCTGCCACAGTCGCGAAGGACGGCGGATTCGGAGTTTTTGCGATCTTGACCTCGGTCGGAATAACAGTACCTGGCATGGATAACCTCGCAATCAGCAGGAAACCTGATTCTAGCTCTCTGGGAACAGCAAGACAACGCCGAGGCTGCGCCAACCGTTATACGCCAGCGTTTGCCAGCGTACGCGAATCCAACTGAGCAGCGGAGTCTGCATCCAGATAGACGGTCGCATCCGGGTGAGCGCGTAGGATAGTCGCCGGGCAGTTCGTGGATATCGGCTCCTCAACCACGCGCCGGATAATCTCCGCTTTGCGGCTCCCGGGCACCGAGGCAATGATTCTCTGGACGCGAAGGAGTGCGGGCACAGTGAGCGTAATCGCCGACTTCGGCACATCCTCCAGGCTCTTGAACCATCCTTCGGCTACTTGTTGCCGCTGGGTAACATCATCCAGTTGAACGATCTTCACATCGAGCGGATCGTTAAAGTCCGCTTCGGGAGGATCGTTGAACGCCAGGTGTCCATTCTCCCCAATTCCCGCCAGGCACAGTTGCGGTTTTGCCAGGCGCAGCTTCTCCGCGTACTCCCGGCAGGCAAGCTCCGGGTCAGGCGTGTTGCCATCGATGCCGAAGAACTCTTTCATCGCCACATGCTGGGTCAGATGCTGGCGAAGAAAATAGATAAATGACGCTGGATGATCTTCCGGCAGGTTGACATAACTATCCATGTGAAAACCGAGAACCTGCTTCCACGAAATATCCGGCATTCCAGTCAGCGCCCTCAGGGTCTCGATCTGGGAAGCAGCAGCGGCGAAAATGACCGCGACGTCTTTTCCCGAAGAACCGAACTGACGGATCGCCTGGGCCACCGCCTGCGCCGCAGCCTCGCCCGCCGCTTTACGGGTTGGGTGAATCTCCAGTTTCAGCGTCCCAACTTGAAGCCGTGTTACCTCTTTGTTCTCGATGACCATGAATCACCTTTCCAACCATTTGATCCGCTACTTACTGTCCGCGGCACCTACAGCATCCACCCAGTAGGAGTTGCGCGCGCTCAGTTGCAGCCCTGGCCGGTCCTTCAGCTTCAAGTTCAACGCATGAGGTCCGGGTGATGGGGATTGCGGGTGGAAGCTCAGAACGTAGTAATTTGGCGCGTCGTTGGAAATCGTGATCAAGTGCCGGCTGAGCGTTGTTGCGTCCTTGAAGGCGAAGTACTCGCCCCCCGTCAGTTGCGCGACGGATTCAGGCACGTTGCGCGCCAGTCCGTCTTTCGCCGCGAGATATGCCATTCGCCCCAATCGCAACGGTGGGATGAGATCGCTCGCGCAATCCAATGCCTGCACATTGCGCTTGCCGTGCGCGTCCGGGTCGGCATCCGGCGCGCGGCTCATGCAGCCGCCTTTCTCGTACGGCGTGTCTTCATAGGCGGTTCCTCCCGGCCGGGGCAGCTTCGACCCTTCGTGCTTCACCGCGATCTTGGTGCTGGAAAAGCCGAAACTGTAAATCGCGGTGTTGGTGTCGTCGACCGTGCGTATGGCCTCCTCGAAGGTGGTCTGGCTACCGTCATCGATAGTCTCACTGAAGAGCAGCACGGCGCGGCGATAGTCTTGCGGCTGCTGGCGCAAAAGATTGATGCCGAAATTGAGCCCATCCAGAATCGCCGCGCCCGGATCCCCCTCCTGAAGGTTGTGAATGGTCCGGACCGCGATATCCGTGTCGCCGGTGAAGTCCTGTACGAGGCGGGGCTTGCTATCGAAGGTAACCACCGCTATACGATGCTCCACATTGCCAACGACGGCGTCCAACACGGCATCGAGATCGCGATAATCACTCAGGTGGGATGCTCCGTGGCCGCCGGTCTGCACGATAATGGCCAGCGCCACGGGCTGCTCATCGGTGTCGGGCTCCAGTCGCAGCGCCTGGGGAACACCATTATCAGTGAGTATGAAATCGTCCGCTGTCAGCGCAAAGACCAACTCGCCGCCCTTGGTCTTTACTAACGCGGGCACCAGCACCAGGTTCGTGCGCACGGAAAGAGCCGGAAGCTGCGAGCCGGCCGATGCTGGGGCACCACTTTGCGCGCTGGCTGCCACGCCAGAGAGCAAAACCATCCCCGAGATAACGCTCACCACGCAAAGCATGCTCATCAGACGCAGCATGGGAGGACGCCTCGCGAACAGGATACATCTTCACGGGATGGACCATCACATGAATGCTCGGACCGGTTTCCACAGATGGCAGAGCGCCGCCCCGTTCCAGGCCGGATGAACCGGCGTGCGTCGCTTCGCAGCTCAAGGCGATCTCGGTCCTGACCGTTCCTAGCGAAGGAAGGGAGCGATAGACATCCCCGCCACTCTTTTGCCTATTCTTTGGGTTTCCAGCAATGGGCGAACTCTTTGCGCGTATGGCTGATTCCCATTACGTTGAACGAGCGGGTCTGTCTCGAGTAGATGATCTGTTGAATTCCGCCGTGAATCGAATTGGAGTTGTTGTAGTGGCCAATCCCGGCTCCCTTGTATTCCTGGCTCATCCGGATGTAGCTGTGCCATTCCGGATTCCCTGATGCTTGAAAGCCTGAAGCTTCCAGTAAACCGTCCTTGGGTTGCCACGCGATGTCCACAACACCGCCGGTCGGCTCATGCGTCCCATCGTCGCGGATGCGGTAATTTTCGTACCGGCCGGCTAGAGAACCATACTCTTTAGTCAGCGCGCGCAGTGCAGACCACTTGCGGTATCTGGTCCCAATCTGCCAATCACCGATCACACCCAGAATTGCGCCCAATAGAGATCCGATTGCAAGATCCGGCCAGTTGAGTGTCATTTCACCATTCCTAGGAAGCAGTGACGAAGCTCCTCGTAGGCATATACGTTCCTTCTCCCCTGCCGGTTCCCTTCCCGTTCATCCTTAGGTGTTTATTTAGCACCTGTTCGAAAGTGGACAGCGCGCGCCGAGGGCGCAATCACTCGCAGCGCAAAGCCACGATCGGATTCACGCTGGTGGCGGATCTGGCCGGGACGAGCGCGGCTACAACGGCTACGAGGACCAACAGGAGCGCTACCAATCCGAACGTAGCCGGGTCGTGGGGGCCAATGCTGTACAGCAGGCTCGAGAGCACGCGGGTTGCAGCCAATGCGGCAACCAGGCCCACGGCAATTCCCGACAAGATAAGCCGCAAACTCGTCCCCATCACCAGCCGCAAAATGTTGCCTTTGTTTGCGCCCAGAGCCATGCGCACCCCGATCTCCCGCGTCCGCTGCGCTACCAGGTAAGCGATCACTCCATAGAGTCCGATCATGGCCAGCGCCAAGCCGGCCGCGGCGAAGAAACTCACCAGGGTCGTCTGAAATCTTGGCTGATCGGCCAGCTTGGCGACTCGTTGACGGAGGCTCGCAATATCTACCGGAAGCGTCGGGTCAAGCGCAGCCACCTGGGAGCGAATCCATCGACTCGTCTGGTCGGGTGGCAGCGAGCTTCGGACTACGACCACCGAAATCTTCCGGGTGCCGGCCACATCCCAGTCATCGGCCAGATCTCTGCGCAAGCGGTAAAACTCTGGCACCTCCTCCTTTGCGAGGCCGCCGTTTTTCACGTCCGCCGCGACCCCGACAATCGTGCTCCAGGGCTCAGAGGGATCAGTCTTTTCAAACCGCATTTGTTGACCAATCGGATTGGTGTTCGGGAAGAACAAATCCGCGAGCCGCTTGCTGAGGACAACGGACCGTCGGCTTGCGGTCATATCCTGCTCACGAAAGCCTGCGCCCTGGATCATTGCGATATCCAGGGCGCGGAAGTACTCAGCCGAAACCATCCGTGAGGCGAACACCCCGGTAATGTGTGGCGTCGGCCTTCCGGCAACAACGATCTCGTCGAGACGGCCGCCAAAGCCGCCCCCGCCAGGAGGGATAGAGTCGCTGACCGAGACGAGGGAAATGCCGGGCCCGAATCTAAGCCGCTTCGTCAATTGTTGAAAGAATGCGAGTCGGCTTGCGGCTGTCGGGTATGTGTGTTCTCCCAAGGTGAGGCTTGCGGTAAGCGTATTGTCAGTTCGCATGCCAAACTTTTGATCTTCGAGATTGCGGAAACTGCGCAGCAAGAGGATTGCCGCAACCAGGAGAACCATGCTTGCGGCGATCTGCGCCACAACCAGCCACTGTCGCACAACCGCATGGGAGATCGTGGTGAAGGAGCGTCCGCTTAATACACCATCACCAGGCTTCTGCATGGCCGGTGCCAGGCCAAAAAACGCACCGCAGACAAGCGAAAGTAGGACCGTACCAGACACGATACGAACATCGAGCCCAGTTTGGTCGAGGTAGGGAATGGATGCGGGAGCGATGGCCACGAAGAAGCGCAGCAAGCCCTCTGCCAGTGCGCATCCCCCGAGCGCGCCGGCGATGGAAAGTAGCAACGCTTCCGTCAGAGTCTGACGTAGCAGTCTGCCGCGGCTCGCTCCCAATGCTGAACGAACCGCAAGCTCGCGTTGCCGCGCTGCCCCACGTGCCATTAAGAGACTTGCCACGTTCGCGCATGCGATGAACAAGACCGCAAGCACAGCGCCCAGCAGAACCCATGCGCTTGTTCGCACGTCTTGCATCTGACGCTCACGGAGTGACCGGACTTTTAGATGGAAGTCATAGCGAAAATTCGCCGGAATCCGTTGCAAAGCGGTCTGAAACAATGGCTGCAGCGCGGCCTCGGCCTGCTGAACGTCTACTCCAGCTTTCAGCCTGGCAAAGGCTCGTCGTGGACCCCCAAATCCGCTGTTTGCTTTTTTGTCAACCGCCTCGTCCGCCGCCAGCGGAAACAGCACATCGACCGCTTGCAGCCTGGGCATCTCGAAGTTTTTGGGTAGGACCCCGACCACCTGGACTGGCTCGCCGTCTATATCGATCGTCTTGTTCAGAATGCCGCGATCCAGGTTGTAATGTGAGAGCCAGAGGCCGTAGGAGATGATTGCCACCTTTGGCCCGTTGGGAAGCTCCTCTTGCGGCAGGAAGTTTCGCCCAACGACCGGCGAGACCCCAAGCGTGGGTAGAAAATTTCCTTCGACCGAGGTACAGTTCAGCTGCGCCGGGTTTCTCTCCGTCAGATCGCACTCCCCTGTCGTGGCGCGCTCGGAAGTAAGGGCTTCGAAGGGCTTTTGGCCCCGCTGCCAGTCGTAGTAGAAGTAGCCCAGCATAAACGGATCTTTCGTTTCGAGCGAATGGACCATGCCAACAGAGACCAGCTGGTCGGCATGGGAGTAGGGGAGGCTGCGAAACAGGATGCGATCGACAATGCTGAACACTGCGGTCGTCGCACCAATGCCCAGCATTAGCGTGATCAGAATGGTGGCCGTAAAAAGAGGGTTGCGGGCGAAGCCGCGGAGAGCATAGCGGATATCCTGAAGGACGGTTTCGATATAGAAGCTTGGCCGCTGTTGGTGAGATTCTTCCTTGGTGCTCTCGACTCCCCCAAACGAGATGGCCGCTTGCCTACGTGCCTCCTGCGGCGTCATTCCGGCGGCGACGTTCGCTTCAGCCTGCTGCTCGAGATGAAATTGCAACTCCTCGTCTATCTCATGATGAGGCTTGGGAACGAGCAGAAAGCGGAGGTGCGTCAGCCATTGCTTCAGCATCGAGTATCCCCCTACTCGAGCACCAGGGCGATCGCAGTGGAGAGGCGCCCCCAGTTTTCGAGTTCGACTTCGAGCTGTTTGTGTCCGGTGCGCGTCAGTGAGTAATACTTTGCCTTGCGGTTGTTTTCCGAGGCCCCCCAGTCGGCACGAATCCAGCCCTTATATTCCAGCCGGTGGAGCGCTGGATAGAGGGACCCCTGCCCGATCTGCAGCGCCTCCTTCGATACCTGTTGAATACGCTGTGCGATGCCCCATCCGTGCATGGACTCAAGGGCTAACGTCTTCAAGATAAGCAGGTCCAACGTCCCTTGAAGTAGATCCGTAGATGGCGGCATGTCCCCCTCAACCCTCAACAAGAGAATGAAGCCGCCTCTTGTCGAATGTCAAGGGGGAAGATTCAAATCATGCTGGTAGATGTCGAGCTGCGACGCGTAACCGATGCGTTCGGACGATTGCTCCAGCGACAACGATCGCCAGAGAATCAGCGAAGTACACCATGGCCCTCGAGAGCGCGGTGCCATACCCACTCTGCATCACCACTGCCGGGAAAGAGACAACAGTCAGTGCACCCCAGAAAAACCCCAGGGACATCGTGGAAACCATTTCCCTTCCCCTGGCCACGAATGCAACGACGAAACCAATGAGCAGGAATGTGATGAGGTGTCCGATGTCAATCCCAGTGGAGGCGAAGAACATATACGTGCCGAAGTGATGTTCGTAGACATGGTACTTCTCGAGTACTGCAAATATCGATGGCTCGACCCGTCGAGCGACGAGCTTTCGCAGAAAAAATCCTCCGACAATTGCTGCCGTCGTCAACCACGGAGCAGTGCGGAAGCCAAGGACCGCAAGCTGGACGACGGTTTTGAACGTCTGTCGCCAGTACCATCTGCGGGCAAAGGAAACACCGGATTTTGAAGCGAGACGAGTGAATTCCTCAAGCAAATCGCCCAGGATGTGTTCTGCTGCATTGTCGAGCGCGAAAAGAGTAAGGAGCCACATCGCTAGACGTGGCGGCTGAACGACGTGTGATTGCGATGTCATGAGTAGCTCCTGATGAAGCCCAGGCCTTCTGTCATGCTCTCAAGTGCCCGGTGGGTGCGGCTCACGGCCGCGATTCCCTTTGCAGTGACACGGAAGAAACGCTTCGCTCGGCCGCCGCGTTCCGGGGTAGGGTCGCCGCGGTGAGACTTCACGTACCCTTTTGCCTCAAGACGATCGAGGGTGGCGTAAACGGCCCCGATGGAAACTTCCCGCTTGGTGCGCAGTTCAATCTCCTGCCGCACAGTGACTCCATAGGCCTGATCAGCTAAGCGCAGTAGCGCCAGGACAATGATGTGCTCAAATTCGCCGAGATAATCGCGATCAGCCATTTCTTATACAATATAGATCAAATCACGATATAAAGGATACATCGGCAGCAGAACCGATTAAACCAGGACGGGTGCCCCAGGTTCGCCAAAGCGTACCTGGGCCGAAAATGATATGTTTCGATTGCTTTTCCTATCCCTGTCTGGATTTGCCGGTCGATGGCCGGCGATGTTCAGAAGCTGGAAATGTCATCAGCCCGACGATGCCGGGACGACGGAACAGACTACTCCGTCAGTCTCTCCGGCGTGCAGCGGGCCAGCCCCTCGCTCGACTGGGTGCAGGAGTTTCGCGTCGTCGACGGCCCCTACGCCGGCGACAATGGCCGCAACCTAGGCTCGGTGGTGAGCACCATCACCAAGTCGGGTAGCAACGACATGCACGGCTCGGTGTATGAATACCTCCGCAACAATGCTGTGGATGCGGACGATTCCCTCTCCGCACCCGGCTTCAATACGTCGCGCGTCAACCAATTTGGCGGCAATGTCGGCGGTCCCATTCGTCACGCTAAGACTTTCTATTTCACCGGCTATGAAGGTCAGCGCCGCGCCGCCTCTCCGACTTATTCCACCTTTATCCTGGGCTGCATCGACAGGCTTAACTGCAGGGTCCGGGCACTCCCAGCATTAACCAGGTGAAGGAGCAGTTCGGGCTGCAGCCATTCGTTACTCGTCAGTTCAAGTCAGGAAAAGAGTGCAGGCTGGACTGCCCACGGAGGTATATCGTCCGGTGAACGTCAACATTCCGGTCTTTCGGTCGACTCGAAACGACGCAATGCTATCGCTGCGTTGATTGCACGCATACATGAAGGATCCGCTGGGATCGAGTTGGATGTGCCTCGGGTAGTCGCCCATGGTTGAGGTTTCGCCCACGTAGTGTAAGCGGCCTTCGCTGTTAAGGGAGAAGATCGCGATCGTATCGTGGAGTCGATTCGCTGCGTATAGAAAACGCCCGTCAGACGAAAGTATGATCTCCGAGGTGAACGTCGTTCCCTTAAAGCCAGGGGGGAGGGTTGAGATGGTTTGCTGGGGGCTAAGCCCTCCGGTCGCCGGGTCGAAATGAAAAAACACCACCGTAGATGCCTCTTCCTGAAGCGAATACAGCCAGCGTCCATTGCGGTGAAAGGTGAAGTGACGTGGTCCATCCCCCGGTGGTAGCGAAACAAAGGGAGTCGCAGCAGGAGACAGTTTTCCGGTGGCGGGATCGAAAGCGTAGACATAGATCCGATCCTGGCCCAGGTCGGTTTGCAGCACGAATCGATTGGAAGGGTCAGCGTGAATCATGTGGGCGTGCGGCTTGTCATGCCCGCTGAAAGCAAAAGTTCCTGGCGGCCCACTTGATGGGATCTTCGGTCCTACGGACCCTGTGTCCTGGTGGACATATGTAGCTGGGCCAAGCGCTCCGGTGGACTGGATCGGCAGCACGGCGATCGTCCCGCCGGCGTAATTGGCAACAAACACATATTTTCCTGTCGCGTCGACACTCAGATGAGCCGGGCCGGCTCCCTCCGAAGAAACTACATTTAGTAGTTGAAGGTTTCCGTCTGATCGATTCACAGCATAGGTACTTACCGCCCCGCTCTTACCGCCAAAGTCGGCGATTTCATTGCCGGCATAAAGGTACCGTCCGGATGGATCGAGCGAAAGCCAGGAAGCGTTGCGGGTCTCGGCGGCCAGCTTGATCAGAGTAAGTTCTCCGCTGGCGGGGTTCATTTCAAAGAGGTAGATTCCCTTCCCGTTGCTTCCCCCTCCGTCAACAGCAGCGCTATAGGTCCCCACATAGACCAATACTTTTCGGCTCGAACCTACCATTGCGGACCCGCGGAGCGTTTTGAGGACCGAAAGAACGGCGATGGCAGCCGATCCTTGTAGTAATTCGCGGCGAGAGATGTTGCCGCCGGCCTTGTCTGTTGATTCGTTATTTTGTTGACTCACCAGAGCGATTTCTCCTGTTCTGTATCTACTCGAGCCATCAGCTGTACTTTAGCCAGCGCAGCATCTCTGGCAGCGTCGGCCGCTTGCCATACATCAGGATGCCGACACGATAGATCCGCGAAGCCACCCACACCATCCCGTAGATGGACAACACCATCAGCACCAGGGAGAGAGCGAGTTGCCAGGCCGGCACCGCCATCGCCGCCATGCGCAAGCACATCACGATTGGCGTGCACGGTGGAATGAGCGACAACAGCACCACCGGCCAAGCGCCAGGGTTGCTTAGGATGTAGACAATCAACGCCAACCCAATCACCTGCGGCAGCACGATAATCATGCTGAATTGCTGTACCTCTGACTCCTGGCTAACGGTGGCGCCCAGACCTGCGCTCAGCGCGCTGTAGAAGAAAAATCCCAGGATGAAATAGAGCACGAAGAATATGAGCTGCAGTGGCGTCACTCCATACGCTGCCAGGCCGCCGAGCCCGAAGGACATCCAAAGCGACGAGGCGCTGAGGATCAAAATGAAAACAATCCAGATCGCCATTTGGGTGAGGCCTACTGCGCCGACCCCTAACAGCTTGCCCAGCATCAGTGATTCCGGTTTGGCCGAAGACAGCATCACTTCAAATACCCGCGAAGTTTTTTCCGCCACTACCGACTGGGCCACATTCACGCCGTAGAACACCACCGCGAAATACAGCATGAAGGCCATAATGTAGGCGCCCCAGAAACCCTTGCTCGCGTCTGCCGCAACGGCTGCGCCGTTCTTCACCTGCTGTGTCTTCAGGTCGACATCTTTGAGCAATGCCTGGATCTCTTCGCTGGTCGCGCCGCGTTTCACCAGTTCTTCCCGGACTAACGCATGGCCGATAGAATCCTGCATTCTGTCCTTTCCCACAAAATCGGTCGATCCGCGGGAAGTATAGGTAGCTTCGAGGCGCGTTCCTGGCTGTAGATTGAGCCACAAATAGCCATCAATCTGCTTGCTCTCCACCTCAGCGTTCAAGGCCGACAGGTCGCCCTCCGTAAGCGGAGCCTTCACATCTACGGTCAGGCGCGAGGATGGGTTCTTTCGCACCTCATCGGCGGCGTTGTCAGCCGCAATCAACTCCGCCCGCTCGCTCTCGGCCAACTGGGGATCGTTCGAAGCGACTACAATGCTCCTCGCGCCACCGCTGAGTTTGCCGGAGAGCGCGCCTACTCCAAAAATCAGCGCAAAAAACAGCGGAATGAGCACCGTACTGATGCGGAAGGCCTTGCTGCGGATCCGCTCCAGATACTCCCGCCGCGCAATCAGCAATGCCTCACGCATCCACTTTCTCCCCAACTGTGCGTATGAAAATCTCTTCCAGCGACGGCTCTACCAGTTCAAAGCGGTAAATCTTCGCGTGCTGTGCAGCGGCGCGCAACAATGCCTGCGCGTCGCCATGCTCCTTCAGGCTGATCTCCACATGGCCTGGATACTCCTTGCTTTCGGCAATTGCCTCGTGGCTCAAAAAGCCGTCGTCCCCTTCGAAGTCGATGATTACCCGGTTGCGTTCGTAGCGCGATTTCACCTCGCGCATCCCGCCGGAAAGCACCGCTTCTCCTCGATGGACGAGGCAAATTTCATCGCACAGCTTTTCAACCTGGTCCATGCGGTGGGTCGAGAAGAGAATGGCCCGCCCGTCTTTCTTCAGATCCAGTAGAGTGTCTTGCAGCAGCGTTGCGTTCACTGGATCAAGCCCGGAGAAGGGCTCGTCCATAATGATCAGTTCGGGTTCGTGCAATAACGTCACAATAAACTGGATCTTCTGCTGCATTCCCTTGGAAAGCTCTTCGGTCTTGTTCTGGGCGGCATCGACGATTTGCAGCCGTTCGCACCATGCTTGCGCGCGCTTCGCCGCAACCTCCGAGGTCAGCCCATGGAGTTGGCCCATAAAGACCAGCTGGTCCATCACCTTCATCTTTCGGTAGAGCCCGCGCTCTTCCGGAAGGTACCCAACCCTCTTCAGGCTCTCACGCGTAAATGGCCGGCCGAATAAATTTACCGTGCCGGAATCCGGCACCGTAATTCCCACCATCATGCGAATGCTCGATGTCTTTCCTGCTCCGTTTGGCCCCAGCAGGCCAAACATGGTCCCCGGCTCAATCCGCAGATTCAGATCGCGTACGGCCACCTTCTGCTCGAACGCCTTCGACACATGATCGAGCTCCACCAGGGCCGCCATTGCTAGACCTCTCGCGACGAGTTTAACAAAGCCTCATGGCAGAGGGAGCTTTGCGGCCAGCTCAAGAGTGGTTCACGACCCTACTCGGCTCCGCCTTCGGTCGCCGTTTTGCCCTGCAGATAGCGCTCAAACCATGCTGCAGAGCGCGTTAGCTCATCGGTCTGATGCTCCCGCTTGAGAAAGCCGTGGCCTTCCTCCGGATAGTACACCGCCTCGACGGTTCGGCCCTCTGCCTTCAGGATCGACACCACCTGTTCCGCTTCTTCCTTGGGCACACGGATATCGCGCTCCCCCTGCAGCACTAGCAGTGGCGCCTTCTCATTGCGGATGTACTTGAGCGGCGAGCTCGCCTCGTACACCGGCCGGTCTTTCTCCGGGTCACCCAGCAGCGTCTTCTCGTATTCCTGCAGAGATGGGTCTTCATGCTGCAGCATGGTGTACCAGTTCAGAATCCCGTACTCGTCCACAGCGGCGGACCACACCTCAGGTGTCTTCCCAATAGCCATCAGGGTCATGAACCCGCCATACGATCCTCCCCAAATTCCGATCTTTTTAGCATCCACGAAGCCCGTCGCCTTCAGAAAGTCCACGCCGGCGATCTCGTCTTTTAGATCGCCACCACCCAGGTCTTTGAAGTTGGCGTTCTGAAACTCCATCCCGTAGCCAGTGGATCCCCGTACATTGGGCGCAATGACCACAAAGCCACGCGAAGCCAGCAGTACCGCCCGGCTATTGAAGCTATCCACCGTTTGACCTGTGGGACCACCATGAGGCATCACCACGGCAGCGGCTGTCCCGTCACGCTCGAGGTTGAAGGGCACCCACACGAAAGCCGAAATCAATCGTCCATCAAAACTTTTGTAGGTCACCAGCTGCGAGGAAGGCACGACGGCTGCTGCGAGCCCGGGAGATTCGTTGTGGGTAATTTGCTTCAAATCACCGTCGACGTGGAGCAGATAGAGATTTGCCGGATGCGTCGAATCCTGATGAAGCATGAGATAGTTGCCATCAGGCAAAAACGATGTCGGGCTCGCTCCGCCAGTATTCAATCCCAACGGCGCGTTGCGTGTACTCGCCTTCAAGGTCGCCGTGTCGACGAATTGCACGCTGGCTCGGCCGTCCGCGTTCAACTCGTAGGTAAAACTCTTCCCATCGGGAGAGAATTCTCCCGCAGAGGATTCCCATTGCGTATCCGTCACCCACTTCCACTGCTTCGATGAGAAATCGAGCAAAGCCACATTGGTGAAACCCGCTTTGCGGTTAGAACTGAGCAGCAGCGTTTTGCCGTCGGGCGATATATCGCTGATCGACACCAGCTCTTTACCTTCATGCGTAGTTAATTTCTGCGCTACACCGCTGTGCACGTCGATACGATATCCATCGGAGTCGTCCAACCCCACTCGGCGGTCGGCAAAAAGAGCACTGCCGTCCGGACTCCAGCAGACCGGGCTCCATGAAGCTTTGCGATCGCTCTCGTGCGTCAACAAACGGACGGCGCCGGCGGGCCAGGTCATCACGGCGATATTCGTCGAAGGTGAGGTCTTGTCTTTGGCGCCAAAGGCGAGCATGGAGCCATCACGCGAAAACAGGGGTCCTGTTTCGCTCGTCTGGTCGGTGTTGGTTAGGTTGCGCGGCTCGCCCCCGGCCAGCGACAGGGCGTAGATGTCATACATCTCGTCTCCACCCTTGTCCTGGACGTAGACAATCTGCCCACCGTCGCGGGTGAAGGTGAGCCCCGCCTGGCGGTCATTCGCATGCAATAGCTGGCGTGCCTCTGTGCCGTCGATGTTCATGATCCAGAGGTTCAGGCGACCCGAGGCATTGCCGACATACGCGATGCGGCGACCATCCGGAGACAAGGTTGCGTCCGCTATCCGGGTCGTCTGCAACAAGTCGGCCACCTTTACCGGAGCAGCATTCGCCTGCACCGTGGAAACCACGCTCTTGGGATTCGTCGGTACGCGGTCCGCAGGCCCCGAAGCTAGGGAGAGAATGCTGGAAGTCGAAAGCAGGAGTAAAACAGCGGAAGAACGGAGCATACGGCCTCGCAGACGTGGAAAGTACGAAGTCAGAACGACAGCTAGGATACCCGACGGTCCAACATTTCGACACTGCACGGGATCAGCCTCTCGATGCAACTCTTTGGACTGTGTCCTGCCAACCTGGAGCGTAGACCCCCGTCAACACCCCGACCACTCTCGCCCCGATGAGTAGAATGGTTCACGAACTGGAGCAGTCTGGTGACAAAAGCTACTCGGGCTCTATGCCTGCTGATGTTCTCCGCTTCCGCTTGGGGACAGGCTCCCTCGCCCGGCCCGGCGCAGGACGCGGATCAGGCCCAACAACCGGTGACCACGCTCAAGGTCGTTACCCGCCTGGTGGCCATCTCAGCCGTGGTGAAGACCAAAGATGGCCAAGCCCAGGAAGGCTTGACCAAAGACGATTTCATCCTCAAGCAGGACGGCAAGGAAGTGCCAATCCACTATTTCTCTAAAGGATCCGAAGTCCCCTTGAGCTTTGCCCTGATGGTGGATACCAGCGGGAGCCAGGAAACCTTCATCGGGGATGAATCGCTGGCAAGCGACGTCTTTTTCGAAACCATGCTGGGCCGTCCAGGGGACCGCGCGATGCTGGTGCAGTTCGACACCACTGTCCTGCAGTTGAAGAGCATGACGAACTCCGCGAGTGCGCTCCATTTTGCGTTGTCGCGCATGAATCAGCGTGCCGCCGCTAAGGGAGGAACGCTTCTTTACGACGCGGTTTACGCGGTGGCGAAGGACGCCCTGGCGAAGGAGACGGGCCGCAAAGCCATGGTGATTCTCAGCGACGGCGGCGACAACGGAAGCCGCCGGTCGCTCGCAGAAGCAATCGAGCAGGCGCAACGCGCGGATGTCCAGGTTTACTCCATCCTTTACAGCATGTTTGAGGGTCTTAGCGGTGGCAACACCGGTCGTCCACCTGAGGCCGATCCTGGCCTGGCAGCCTTGGAGAAACTCTCAGAGAGTACCGGTGGACATGTATTTACCATCTCGCGCACGATGAGCCTGCGAGAGATCTTTGCGCAGATCGCCGATGACCTGCGATTGCAATACGAGTTGGGCTACAACCCTCCCCCAGACACGCGGCCGAACAGCTATCACAAGCTGGAGTTAAAGGCGAAGAACAAGAAGTTGACCGTGCAGGCCCGCAAAGGTTTTTTCCAACCATCTTAGATTTTGTTACGGCTGGCAGGTTGGGGATGGTGTGAGCCGAAACCGCAGATTCCGAACCCCGCGATAGATTGTTGCTCAGCTGCAAGGGTGTATTCTGATGGGCACTGCCACCATAACTCCAACCAGCGCCCTCCCGAAAGAGCACTCAACGTGAACATGCCAGCACTATTTGACTTAAGCGGCCGGGTCGCCGTGGTGACCGGCGGTAACGGCGGAATTGGCCGCGGCATTGCACTCGGATTAGCTGGAGCCGGGGCTGCCGTCGCGATCTTTGGACGAAATGCAGACAAGAACCAAATGGTGCTTGCTGAACTGAAAGCCATCGGTGTTCCTTCCCTCGCCGTGAAGGTGGACCTGACCCAGCGCGCCACATTGGAACCAGCGCTGAACAAGGTCGAGAGCGAACTCGGCAACATAAGCATCCTGGTCAATAACGCCGGCAACGTCTCCTTAAGCGGCGGCGTGCTAAACGAAAAGCCCGAGGATTGGGACAGCGTCATCGAAACCCATCTCAATGCAGCCTTCCTGCTCTCCAAGCTCGCTGCCCGGTCGATGCTTAGTCAAAAGAGCGGAAAGATCATCAACATAGGCAGTATGTACTCGTACTTTGGATCGGGGCTGATTCCCTCGTACAGCGCGGCAAAGGGAGCGATCGTGCAGTTGACCAAGTCCATGGCCATTGAGCTCGCCCCGCACAACATTCAAGTGAATGCGATCGCGCCAGGGTGGATTGAAACCGACATGACCGCCCCTGTACTGACCATGCCATTGAACGACGAGATTCTTGCGCGCACTCCCGCCGGCCGCTGGGGTCAACCAGAAGAGATCGCCGGAACCGCCGTATACCTGGCCTCGCGAGCTTCCGACTTCGTTACCGGTGAGACGATTCGCGTCGACGGCGGGTATGCGATCCGGTGACCTGGCAATTGGACCTCGGCTAAGGAATCAGGCAAGAAGACCTCGATTCTCAAGGATCTCTGCGTAATTTTGGGCGCCCCATCCGTATACCCCTCGTATGTTCGAATACGAGGGAGCATTGGCGACGACCGTGAGCACCGAAACGCATCGAATTGCGCGTGGTCTTCGCCAAAGAGACGTCGCTCTATTGCACGCTTTAGTCGGGCAATATCAGTATCGTCTTGTCCGCTACTTTACTTATCTCCTGGGAAGCCGCGATCCCGTTGACGACCTCGTACAGGAAACGTGGCTGCGCATCCTTGAGCGTGGACACTCCTACGACGGACAATCCCGCTTCGAGCCCTGGCTCTTTACGGTCGCCCGCAATTTGGCTCTCGATTCCGTCCGCAAACGGCGAGAACTCAGCCTCGACTCGAAGGACTCTTTAGAACCAGATCTCGAGTCGCTCTCGCCTGTGTCCCAAGCGCCATCGCCCTTCGAGCAGGCAGCGCGCACGGAGGATGCCCAGCGTATCGCTCACTCGCTGCAGACGCTGGAACCCATCTATCGTGAAGCGCTCGTCCTTCGCTTTCAGGAAGATCTCTCGCTGCAGGAGATGGCGAAAGTGGTAGGAGCGTCCGTCTCGACCGTATCTTCAAGGATCTATCGCGGCCTCGCGGCGCTGCGGGCGCAGATGGAAGGAGGAACCAATGCAAGTTGATCGTCACCAGGAGATCCGCCTTATCATCGACCGATCTCTCGAGGGTGCGGTCTCTCCCCAGGAGGAGCAAACTCTGCGCGAGCACTTTCTTACTTGTGCCCCGTGCCAGGAGTATCTGAACGCATCTCATCGAGCGATCGCCGGTCTGGCAGGTTTCTCCTTCGAAGTGAATCCAGAACTCCATGGGAAAGTACTTGCCGCCCTCACTTTGCGCGCGCAGCAACTGGAAACCAAAAGGGTCGAGCAAAGGCCGATGCTGTGGAATTACCTGGCCGCGCTCGTGCTCACAGTGGCTGGTTCGTTCGCTGCTGCACGATTTAGCGGACGCGCTGGTGCTGTCTTTCACCTCCAGCCCGCGCCCCTGCATTTTGGATTGCTGGCGTTATGGATTGTGCCTTCCTTGTGCTTCTGTTTGCTGTTCCCCATCCTGCACCGGTTGTCAGCAGGTTGGATGAATGAGAAAGGATTATCCCAATGAGCGTTCGTCAATTCCTGGATGTCGTTCCCAAGTCCGTTAAGACAATAGCTTGCGTGATAGGAGGAGGCGGTGCGCTGATCGGCCTGGTCGGTGCCTTGGTTAAACTCTCCGCCCGTGGCGCCTCTTTTCCGGCCCTGGCATCCATTGCCGTCCCCGGCATCGGCTTCGGCTTGCTGGCGGGTGTCGTGATCGCCATCTGGGTTCTCGGCCTGGGCTTTGTGTACGCAGATGCCAGACGGCGCGCCATGCCGCCCATCCTCTGGACACTGATCGCAGCGTTCATCCCTAACTTGCTCGGATTTTTGCTCTACTTTGCTTTGCGCCGGCCCATCGCGTTGCCTTGTCCGCAATGCGGACAGGCGACTACAGCGGGACAACGATTCTGCTCATGGTGCGGCTATCAAGGATCCTCAGCGCTCTCCACCCAGGCGTCTTAGCACCCGGGTTCCTCCTGTTCATTCACGGACACCCTTGGATGGAACCGAACATGCAGTCCCTTTTCTTATCCCTGCAATAGCCCGCAAGCCGTTTGATTCTCATAAGCTTGCTTGCAACGTACTTTGGCTTCCGAATTGCATTGATTACTGTCGAGCCACGTCGCCAAACTGAGGCCGCCCAGTGAAGAACCTGCTGCAGGACTTGCGATTCGCCCTTCGCCAGATACGCCGCTCTCCCGGCTTTGCCGTTACAGCCGTGCTCACCCTGGCGCTCGGCATCGCCGCCAACGTCATTGTCTTTGGCATTCTGCAGGCACTGATCCTGCGGCCGATTGATGTGCCCAATCCAGACCGGGTAATGACGCTCGCGCGCACCGATCAGACCTATCCGATTTTTTCCTATCCTGAAGTCCGCGATGTCCGCGATGGCAATACCGTGTTCTCCGCGGTTGCGGCTTATACCATCCAAAGTTTCGGCTTGGAGGCCAACGGTGTCACGCGGCCTGTCTGGGGACTGCCGGTGAGCGGGCAATACTTCGAAGTCACAGGCACCCAACCGTTGATCGGGCGCCTACTCCGCCGTTCCGATGACGACCATCCTGGAGCGTCAGAGGTTGCCGTGCTTTCCTGGCCTGCATGGAATAGCTATTTTGGCGCGGACCCCAATATCGTGGGAAAAAGCGTCCGCATTAACAAGCTCCCGTACACCATCGTCGGCGTTACCCCGGAGGGATTCTACGGGACAGAGAAAATCGCCAACCCAGACCTTTTTGTTCCCCTGGCGAATGAAGCATCGCTGAGCGGGGTCGACTGGCTTGAGTCACGGAGCGATGCGAATGTCTGGGGGATCGTGCGCATCAAGAACGGTGTAACCATGCCCCAGGTGCAGGCGGAACTAAACATGATTGCTGCCCGCATGGTCCGGCAATATCCCAAGGAAGAAGAGAAGATGGGGTTCAAGCTGACCCGTCCCGGACTGATGGGCGATTTTTTTGGCGCACCAGCGGGCGGCTTTCTGACCGGAGTGATGGGACTGGCCGGGATTGTGCTGCTGGCCGCTTGCGCCAACCTGGGCAGCCTGTTCGCAGCGCGTACCGCAGACCGCACTCGAGAAATCGCCATCCGCATGGCTATCGGATCCAGCCGCTGGCGCATCATCCGCCAGATCCTGATCGAGGCCCTGGTCGTTTCGATCCTCGGGGGGGCCTGCGCCTGCGGCTTAGCGTGGATGGCCATCACGGGCCTCGCCAACTGGCACCCACCCACCGAGTACCCGATCAAGTTCCATATAGCGCCGCAGCCCTCGTTGATCTTGGTAGGTTTGCTTATCTCGGCACTCGCGGGTCTTCTGTTCGGAGTGATGCCGCTGCGCCAGATCTTCAAAACAGATCCAAATGATGCTATTAAAAGCGGCAGCAGTCAGGCCTCCGCAGGACGCCGCTGGGCGCTGCGCGATGTGCTGCTGGCAGCGCAGATCGCCCTATGCTGTGTCACCGTCACGGCTGCTTTTGTCTCCTTGCGTGGCCTGGGTAAAGCGATGACCATGAACATGGGTATCAATCCCAGGCATGCTGTGTTGACTAAGTTCGAGCTCAGCCAGGCAGGCTATTCGAGTGAGGCTGCCGATCATTTTCAACGCCAGCTGCTGGAAAGAGTCGCGCAACTACCGGGAGTGCAAACAGCAGCCTACGCGAGCGCAACACCGCTCTCCCAGGACACAATTACCACCGCGGTCTTCGCGCAACAGACAACGGATCTCCGACCCTCAAACCGCGCGTTTTATACCTACAAGTACGAGGTTTCCCCTGGATATTTTGCCACCGCGCAAACACCGCTGCTCGAAGGACGCGATGTAAGCTTTACCGACACCGCCAAGACACCGGCTGTGGCGGTGGTGAATCAGGAGTTCGCCCGTGAGCTCTTCCACTCCGAACACGTGGTCGGCCGCTATTTCAAGAACGAGGCTGGCGTCCCGGTCCAGATCGTGGGCATCGTGGCCGATGGAAAATACCTGTCGCTGAGTGAAGAGCAAGACGACGCAGCGTTTTTTCCCATCTCCCAGGTCGCAAGCACGAAAACATCGCTCATCGTGCGGGCCCAGCCCGGTTACTCCGACGAGGCCACAAATGAGATGGCAGTGACCATCCGCAAAGTGATCCGCGATCTCGACCCCAGCGTTCCTATCCGCGAATCCAGCGCCTGGAGCAATCAACTCGGACTGACCTTCTTTGTATCCCAGGTGGCTACCGTTGCTCTCGGCATCTTTGGCGCTTTCGGACTGCTGCTCTCGATCGCCGGCACCTTTGGCCTTGCCTCTTACACGGTCAGCAAACGGTTGCGCGAACTAAGTATCCGGGTCGCGCTTGGTGCACAGGCGAATCAGGTACTCTCGGCAGCCCTGGGCCGTATGGTGATCCTGCTCGCGAGCGGTTGCGTGATTGGCTTGGTGCTGGGCGCGGCAACGAGCCGTTTTCTCTCGGCCATCGTCTACCAGGCCTCCGCGCAGGATCCATTCGTTCTCGTCGCGGTTGCATTGACCATGGCGCTCACCGCAACCCTCTCGGTCGCAGGCCCGGTGAGACGCGCCCTGCACATCGATCCGGCAAATCTGCTCCGCGAACAATAGTGGCTGAACCCGCGACTGCGTGTGCTGTCTTTGTTTGATGTAAGGCCAGGAAATGTGCAGCGCGGCATCTCCGTTCCCGTTTAGCCCGATAACCCCTCCCCGGTTACCCAGCCCTGTCAAGCAGTATTACGCCACCGCGGCCGCCATCCGTAAGTAACTTTCGGTCGCCAATCTGATCGCCTTTGGCCCGTTCGGGGGAGATGAAAAAATTACCGACTCTGACAAAGTAGGTCAGAGCATTCTCGATGGAGTAACGGGAATACGCCTCAAAGGAGCACTACCTCGATGAAACTCCTTGTAGCGGGCTTTTTCGCGTTTACCGGAGTAGCCTTCGCCGCCCACCTTGCGCCGGCTACCTATCACGATGGAACCCTTGTCTCTTTCCCCACGCAGAGCTCCGGGAGCAATTGCCCTGGCACCTCAGAACAGATCTGCAACGATTACCAGGCGGAGTACATGGTTAAGTCGGAGGGAATTCTCTATGCCCTCACGCCGGCCAACGCAGCGACCGGCAGCTTCGCCGAAAGAACAATGCTCGGCTGGAGCAGAGCCTTCGGCAGAACCGATTCGCTGTATCACCAACAGCCAGGAACACCCATCCTGGTGCGAGATGATGGTAGACATCTTTTCGTAAAGGTGGGGAGCCGGGAGTCGAAGTACCTGGCCATTGAGGCACGATAGCGAGCTCTGCGACGGCCGTTCAGTTGTTTCACATACAATTTTTCCTTCACCGGGGGCTCCGCCAAGATCAAGTGCGGGGCCTTCGGCGTCAGGTTCTTCATCCTATAAGCTGTCCTACCAACCTTCCAGGCACCCACCTCTTATATTTCCGCGGAAACCGAGCGCCGCTGGTCCGTGCTAAGCACTGCGCCTTTAAAATTTCTGTTATCTTTGTGGCCCAGGCCGGAGGATTTCCTGCCCTCGTCCGTTCTAAATTGGTTTAAGTGACCCTCCAGCGCGTGAGGAAATATGACCTCCGGGACTCTGTTGAAACTTGCTAGCGTATTTCTCGCATCGGGTGCTTCCCTCACCCTGATCACGGCCGTGGCTGCGCAAACTCCGGCGCCGGTAACCCCGCCTGCCGTCCCTGACCGCGCCGCGATTATCGCCGCCTCCGCGGCGGAACGTAATCGCGAACTCCAGTTGCTTGGCATCACCGCTATGCAGCCCCCGGCGACCGCCTACGACATCGGCAAGCCGGGCAATGCCAACTACGATGAGGCCAAAGCTAACCCCTATCCCAAACTTCCCGATCTCCTGACCATGAACAACGGGACCAGGGTGACCACGCCCGCGCAGTGGAAGAAGCGTCGCGCTGAGATCAAAGCGATGTTCGACGAGAATGTCTATGGCAAATATCCCGCGCACCTTCCTGCCGTGACGTGGAAAGTGGACAGCGTCGAGCAAAGGACCGTTCAGGGCATCCCCGCCATCGTCAAGCACATCACTGGCCATGTCGATAACTCGGCCTACCCGGCCATTTCTGTCGATATCCACGCGGATGTTGTGACACCGGCCAGCACCAAGGGCACCAAGGTGCCGGTCATCATCGGCGGCGGTTCGATACGCCCACGCCCCGCTTTCCCACCGCCCGCGCCGGGCCAGGTAGTGCATAAGCTTGCTTCCCCGCCTGATGCGCCCGACTCCGCCAAGCTGCTGCTTGCGCATGGCTGGGGCTTTGTCGGCCGCAACTCCAACGACGTGCAAGCTGACAACGGAGCAGGTCTCGATAAAGGCATCATCGGCCTAGTCAACAAGGGCCAACCCCGTTCGCTCGACGATTGGGGTGTGCTGCGAGCCTGGGCCTGGGGCGACAGCAAGCTGCTCGACTATCTCGAGACCGATCCTGATGTCGACAGTAAAAAAGTCGGCGTGATGGGCCACTCTCGTGGTGGCAAGGCTGCGTTGGTGGCCCAGGTGGACGACCCGCGCTTCGCCATCAGTTTCATCTCCTCTTCGGGCGCAGGGGGTGCCGATCTCTACCGTCGCAACTATGGTGAGACGACGGGCAACATCGCCGGGACAAGTGAGTTCCATTGGTTCGCGGGCAACTTCATGAGATACGGCGCAGCCGGCCATTCCGCTAACGAGATGCCGGTCGATAGCCACGAGTTCATCGCACTGGTGGCGCCGCGCGCTATCTTCATCGGAGGCGGGGCGCTGCTCACCGATCCGGTCTACGCCCCTGGTGATGCCTGGCAAGACGCGCAGGGTATGTTCATGGCTGCTGTCGCCGCCAGCCCGGTCTGGGATCTGCTGGGCGCCAAGGGCCTGGGAACAACCACGTTTCCCCCCATGGGCACTCTGATCGATTCAGGCGATGTAGCCTTCCGCCAACACGAGTATGGACACACGCCCGCGCCCAACTGGCCCTACTTCATCGAATTTGCAGATAAGGAATTCAAGAAGCGCTGAGACGCTTCGAAGGCTGCGGTTCAGTTTTCCTCTTTCCCGAGAGCCCGCAACGTAACTGCGTTGGAAGCCTGATGCGTAGTATCCCTGGTTAAATCCAACTCCCATTCCTGACCGATGAGATCGTGGCCGAAACTATGATGAGGCTCTTCCTTAATCAGCCGAAAACCTGCTTTTTTGTAGATGCGATGTGCAGAAGTAAGAATGCTCTGCGTCCAGAGAACAACCTTCCGATAGCCTGCGGTGCGGGCGAAGCGGATGCATTCGTTCACGAGCGCGTCTCCCAGGCCAAGGCCACGGGCGCAAGGCTCAACAAAGAGGAGACGAAGCTTCGCCGTCTTCGGTTCGCTTGGATGCTTGACCAGAAAGACATGGCCGACATTCTGGCCATCGATCTCTGCCATCCAGCAGCGCTCCCGGCTGGCGTCGAAGTGGCTGACAAATCCATCCACAATCCCTGCAACGAGGGCCTCGAAGGTGTTGTCCCACCCGTACTGCTCCGCGTAACCAACGCTCTCCCTATAGACAACCCATCCCATATCGCCCACGCGGTGCGGCCGCAGTATGAACGGTGGCCGGTTGCGATCAACTTTGATGAGGATGCTCTCGATGGTCTGCATGCAATGGATAAGTTCCGTTCGCGCCGCAGGGGCCAGGTCCTGGAGAATCGTGTGAGCCTGTTCCTGGGAAAGCGCGTTGAGCTTCTTGAATGCCGATTGGCCCTTCGCTGTGAGCATCAATTCAGCATATCGGCCATCCTGTTCTGAAGCTTTCTTGCGCAAGAGGCCGGAGCGCTCGAATTTTCCCAACATACGGCTCAAATACGCGGGATCCATTCCCAGACCTTCCGCGATATCGCTCGCCTTCGGCGCGACCCGGGTCGCCAGCTCGTAGAGAACCCTGGCTTCGGCCAAACTGTAGTCGCTGTTGAGGAGCCCTTCGTTCAGAGTCCCGATGAATCGTGTGTACATCCGGTTAAAGCGGCGAAAGTTTGCTGCTTCTCCGGCCAACTCCGACGACGATATGGGATGCGATGCCATATGTCACAAGATCATCCACATTGATTGACTTTGTCAATTATTAAATTAAACAGATTGAGAACCCAGCGGCTCCTCTTGCACGGACTGATTTTGCGTTTCATGATGGAAGGAGCGATGAGACAAATCAACTGCTTCCCTCTTCAGGTTGCGGCCTGCGCACTATGGTTGCTGGCTCCGGCGGCCGCACTCTCGGCCAGCACCACCACCCATTCGAAGTTTGTCGGAACTTATCTATCACATCGCGGCGACGACGCGCAGGCTGGACCATCGATGAATTTAAGCCTGGGTGCGGATGGCACGGCAACCGTTACCGAAGATCCGGGTAACGGCACAACCACACTCTTTGGACATTGGGTCGATTCCGGCAGCCAGGTCAAAGTCACTTTCGACGCTGTAGAGGGAAAGCCGGCCGAGCCTCCCATGGTTTTTCAGCCTGGCCACGATGGTTTACAGGCCATCACCTGGAACCATGCAACGTGGGGTAACACTAATCCCCCACCTATGAAGAACCGCTCCAAGGTGAAAGAGCGATTGACTCACAACAAGTCCGCGAACTGAATCGCTCAACCGAAATACGGAAAGCGCATCGATCAGATCTCCACCTCGCCTTCAAGGTAAAAGACGCAGGAGCCTTCCAGCTCGACACCCCTCTCGGTAAGACGGCAAATGACCTCACCGCCGCGCGGCGAAGCCTGAAAGGCGCGAAACTCTTGCTTGTTGAGTTGCTTGGCCCAGTAGGGAGTGAGCATGCAGTGCGCCGAGCCGGTCACGGGATCTTCCGGGATGCCTTTGGCGGGGGCAAAGTATCGGCTAACGAAATCGTAGATACCGTCCCCGGAGGCAGTCACAATCAATCCACTTCGGTCCAGGCGAGCGATGGCAGCAATGTCCGGAGAAAGTTCACGTACCGCCTTTGCGTTCGCCAGCAAAGCCATGTAATTGAAAGCGTTCGCAAACACCGCCACGGGAACGACGCCCAGCGCTTCGGCTAGCCCCGCCGGCACCGCAACCGGCTCCGCTGTCCTCGCTGGAAACTGCATCACATAGCCGCCGTCCGTGCGGTTTACGATGAGCGGCCCACTGGCCGAGTGGAAGACTACACTGCTCCGTGCAGGCTCCAACCTCTCCATCACCACAGTTGCGCTGGCCAAGGTGGCGTGGCCGCAAAGTGGAACCTCGGTGGCGGGCGTAAACCAGCGCAGCCGGTAGTCGCCGCCTTCTGGAACCAAAAACGCAGTCTCCGCCAGGTTATTCTCGGCCGCAATGGCCTGGAGCGTCGCATCGTCCAAGAAGCTTTTCATTGGCATCACCGCGGCGGGATTTCCCGCAAACCGGCGGGTGGTAAAAGCATCCAACTGAAAGATCGGAGTGCGCATAAGATGAGTCCTGGGAGAACGGTTCCCTTAATGACACCGCAACCCTTGGCTTCTATCATAAGGAAGTCCTGCTTCCGTTGTTTGCTGCCCACCGCAGTTGGTAAACTTGAGAAGTCCCGCCCCGTAAACCCGGTTTAAGAATCTCTACCGAACTTGCACTACCCTTGGGCCGACCTATCCTTTGAAGCTATTCTTGGAATCACGCCTGCGCATTCGACTCCTGGCTCCCTCAATCGCCTTGATTGTGGCAGCCACGATGATCCCTGTGGCACTCCGGCATCCTTCGCTGAGGTATATCGACAACTCGTTCGAACCTCCCGATTTCGTAAACAACATCCTCATGTACATGCCCTTGGGGATCGCCCTGAGCGGTTCGTCGCTCCTGCGCACGTTCCTCTGCGGCTTTTTTTTGTCAACCTCTGCTGAACTGCTGCAGCTGGGATACGTGGACCGTATCCCGTCAGCCTTTGATGTTGCCAGCAACACGATCGGGGCCTTGCTCGGCTACCTGATCGCGATTCTTTGGCTCCGGGCTACGGGGGTCGATCCGAAATCGCTGCGGATTCCCCGGCCGATCGCAGCATCGGCCATTCTGGTTGCGATCCTCGGCATTATCATGCTCGTTGACCACCCGACACGATCAGATTTCTCCAACTGGAGTCCGACCTTTCACCTGGCAATCGGGAACGAATTGACCGGTAACCGGCCGTGGGCTGGAACCATCTCAGAATTTCAAATCTATCCCTTTGCCATGGATCCATCACAGATCGACGATCTCGCTCGCCAAGCTGCTCATGCGGATAAAGCTGCGCTACCGAGTGGCGGGCTGGTACCGCCGACGAATCCTCAGACACGTTACGGCCATCCACTTCTTTCGCGCGATGAGGAACTCAGCTTATATGACGCGCTCGTCAGCCGGAACCAGCTCACACTCTTGGTTGCCCTGCGGCCGAACAACGTCGATCAGGGTGGTGCCGCCCGCATCATCACCTATTCTCAAGATCCCGGCGAACGCAACTTTACCCTGGGCCAGATCCATGACACGCTCACTTTTCGTCTACGCACGCCCGCTTCTGGCTCGAACGGGGCCAACCCCGCGCTGTACTCCAAACCTGTTCTATCACCCAACCGCACAGCGTTCGTAGCGGCCGTCTACGACGGACGTATTTCGAGGTTGTACGTGGATGGCAAACTGGTCGCGCATGCAGATCTGGGAGCGAGAAGACCTCGCCTGCCCCGGCGGTTTTTGTCCTGGCTTCCGCGGGATCTGCCCCTTCGTGAGATCGAGCTGGGCGCATCCGAGAGTCTCCTGAGCGGGTTATTCGCGCTGGGGGTTTTTGCTTTGGTTGGAGTTCCTCAGCGGCGGTCGACGCGCGCATTTCTTGGAGCAATGGCAGGACTCGCGATTGGCGCTGCCGTGTGGATCTTTGGAGTCTCCCAGCCGCGCCTGGGCGTGCGCATCCTGTTGGAGTGCGTTGCTGCCGGCGTGGTGATTGCTGCGTCGGTTGAGACCGAAACCGATGAACGCGAACTGGCCCCCGCGTTACGAGGGCCAGCCTCAATTTAGAAGCGAGTTACATCCGCAAGACGATTCCTGTTTTGGAAAGGAATCATCCAGCCAGGGTATTCAGGCGGAAGGGTGCTTACCTCGTCGAGCTTCTGCAGCGTGACCGATGCAGAAATTGTGGTCCGCAAGCAAAGCACAACCAGGTCTCTTGCGATTATCCTGTTTCCCTGGAGGTTTCATCATGACCGTGGCCGAAACACTGCTGCAGGACTACGACGTCGAAGCAAAAAACACCCGCACTACGCTGGAGCGCATTCCCGCCCATCTTGCCGATTTCAAGCCCCATGAGAAGTCGATGCCGATGGGCCGGCTGACTATGCATGTGGCCACGCTGCCCCGCTTCGCGACCGCCATCCTCACGCTGGAGAAAATGGATCTGGCCAAAGAGAAATTCCCACCATTGGTCTTTGAATCGTCTGAGGCTGCGCTGCGCACGTTTGATCAGGTATCGTCCGAACTACGCGATACGCTTATGCGCCAATCCGATGCCGACCTCGAACGCAAGTGGACGATGGCCTTCGGGGACAAGATCATCGCGGATGCTCCGCGCTCGCTTCTGTTCCGTACCATGTATTTCAACCATCAGATTCATCACCGTGCCCAACTCGGCGTCTATCTACGGCTGAACAACCTTCCCGTCCCCGCGCTCTACGGCCCCTCAGCCGACGACAGGATGGGCTTTTAATACGGAGTCCCTCAGCGTGATAACGTGTGGGCGAGGATTATTCCATGCGCACACTCGTCTCGGGGCGGCTTGCACTGATGGCTCTGGCTGGCTGCTTAGCCCAGCCCGCGGTGGCGCAGAATACGGCGCCACCGTCGACGGAAGTCGAGCAGCACATTCAGCATGTCACCTCTGGCCTCGTCGGCGGCGTGGTGATCAAGGGCGACGAGCACGCAACCCACACCCTCGCCGACAGAATGGCGGAGCTGAATGTTCCCGGTGTAAGCATCGCGGTCATTCATCAAGGCAAGATCGAATGGGCACGGGGCTTTGGTGTGCGCAGCATGGGTGGGCCGCCCGTCACCGCCGATACCATGTTTCAGGCCGGTTCCATTAGCAAGCCCCTCGCTGCCATGGCGGCTCTGCGCCTGGTACAACAAGGAAAGCTTTCGCTCGACACCGACATAAACACCTACCTCACCAGTTGGAAGCTGCCCAGCGATCCGGTGACAGCAGGCAAGCCCATTACTTTACGTGAGCTGTTGACACACACCGCCGGGACGACAGTGCACGGCTTTCCCGGCTATGCCAGCAATGAGCCGGTCCCGACGTTGGTGCAGGTGCTCAACGGAGAGAAGCCCGCAAACACGCCGGCAATCCGCAGCGAGGCGCCGCCCGGAGTCAACTGGAAATACTCGGGCGGCGGATACACGATCATGCAGCAAGTCCTCATCGACGTGACCAAGGAACCGTTTCCCAAGCTGCTGCACGATTCGGTGCTGGCCCCCATCAGCATGAGTCACAGCACCTATGAGCAGCCGCTGCCCCAAGACTTCCAGCGTTTCGCAGCTACACCCTACCGCGACGACGGTAAGCCCGTGGAAGGCGGCGCACATACCTACCCCGAGATGGCTGCCGCCGGGCTTTGGACGACGCCTACCGATCTCGCTCACTACTCCATCGAGGTCGAGCAATCGTTGCAGGGCAAAGCAAACCATGTGCTTTCGGCAGAAATGACGCGCCAGATGCTAACGCCCGGCATCGGGCATTGGGGTCTCGGCCTGGAGATCGGCGGGTCCGGCGCCAATCAGTACTTCTCACATGGCGGTGCGAACGAGGGCTTCCGCAATATCTTTTTGGCCTACGAAAAAAGCGGCGATGGCGCTGTGGTGATGACCAGCGGAGACGCCGGCGGTCTGCTGGGCGACGAAGTCCTGCGCAGCATTGCTGTCGAGTATGGTTGGCCAGACTACCGGTCCGTCGTTCGCACCGCTGTTCAAGTGGATCCAAAGATCCTGGCTCAGTATGTCGGATCCTTCGAGCTTCAAAAGGGGTTCGACTTGGTCGTTACTCTTGAAGATGGCCGGCTCATGACGCAGGCCACCGGTCAAGGGAAGATCCCGATCTATCCCGAATCCGAGACAAAGTTCTTCCCCACCGCAATGCCCGCGGAAATCGAATTCTTCAAGGACGATCAAGGGAAAGTAACCTACCTCATCCTGCATCAGAACGGGCACGAAATGAAGGCGCCGAAAAAGTAGTTGCCAGCCTACTAACTGTTCGTTTGCGAACAACCTTTTCCAATTCCGGACACACCGCTCCGGTCGGTGATGGAGGAGCTTGAGAACGCTGCGCTTGCAGGCTGGGGATTTGGTCAAAGAAGTGCTGCACTCTACAGACGAGATGGTGTGCGCCGGGAGGTTTTCGTGCGGGCTTTATTGAATGACTTAAGGGGAGCGTTACGCCAACTTCGCCAGTCGCCTGGAGTGGCGCTGCTCGCGATCCTGACCCTCGCGCTCGGCATCGGCGCCAACACCGCGATCTTCACCGTCATTGAAAGTGTCTTACTGCGGCCGCTGCCCTACGCGCATGCCGATCGCTTGGTCTATATCGGTCCGGGCGACAAGCCCGGTTTCTCAACCACGTCATGGCTCAACTATCGCGATATTCGCGACCAGTCGAAGCAATTGAAGACGCTTGCCGCCTATTCCGAGGACGTGGCCGTAGTCGAGAGCCGGGATGGTTCGCAAAGTGTCGTCGCTCCGCGAACCACGACCAATCTATTTTCCATGCTGGGTGCACAGCCCCTGCTTGGCCGCGCTTTCACTGCGGACGAAGGTCAAATGGGCGGTCCGGATGTCGTTCTGCTCTCCGAGGGTCTCTGGCGGCAGAGTTTCCAATCTGATCCGGAGATCGTCGGGAAGGCGGTGAGAATCAGCGGCAAGCCCCACACCGTGGTTGGAGTGATGCCGAACTCGTTTAACTTCCCTGAAAGCATGGGGCCAGAGATGCATACGGGCGTATGGCTGCCGATGCGGCCAACGGGAGAGATGCTGAAAGACCGAGGCTACCACTTCACCAATGTTGTGGGTCAACTGCAGCCGGGAGTTAGCATGATCCAGGCACAGCGCGAGATCGATGCCATCGCGGCTCATCTTCCCACCGGGCAGAATGGCCAAAAAGACCGCTTTCGCGTTACGCCCTACCAGGAAACGTTGACGGGGCCGGTGCGCCCGACACTTTTGGCGCTCTTTGCGGCTCTGATGCTGGTTTTATTGATCGCTTGCGCCAATGTTTCCAATCTCCTGATCGCCCGCTGCCTGGGGCGTCAAAAGGAGTTTGCAGTACGCGCCGCCCTGGGCGCTAGCCGGCTGCGCCTGGTTCGGCAGCTGCTCTCTGAAGGAATGATATTGTGTCTCGGCGGTTGCGGCGTCGGCCTTCTCCTCGCTCAACTTGCCATGCTCGCCCTCAGCAAACTGCCGCCAGGAACCATCCCTCGGGCCGATTCCATAGCCATCCATTGGACCGTCCTGCTCACTCTTGCCGCCATTGCCATGATCACCACTTTGCTATCCTCGCTGCTGCCCGCGTTGCTGGTGGCACGGGCCAATCCCCAGGCGGCTTTGCAGGCAGCTTCCCGCGGTATTGGCTCGCGCGCCGTGAGCAGAAGGCTGAGCGGATGGCTGGTCGCGGGCGAAGTCGCCCTCTCTACCCTGCTGCTGGTGGGGACTGGGCTGCTATTCCACACGCTTTGGAATCTGCAACAGTCACGGTTGGGATTTGATACAGCGCATCTAACGACTTTTCAGGCGATGCCTGCGGATGCTGCGGGCTTTTCCGAAATGGCGGTTTCGCAAGACGTGGGCCACGCGCCGCCTTCCGTCGCCACGCTCGCCTACCAGCCCGTACTTGATCGCATCCGGCAGCTTCCAGGCGTGCAAAGTGCGGCGCTCATCACCACCGGCCCTCTGTCGGGTGCGGACATAGGGACAAGCTTTGCCATCCTCGGGCGCGCGAAGGATCCGGCGAATAAGCCGGAAGCTCGCATCTCGGCTGTCAGTGGAGATTACGCCCGCACCATGGCCACGCCCGTCCTGCGCGGCCGCATGATCGATGACGAGGATGTCGCCTCCGCTCCCTTCGTGGTGGTCATTAACGAATCCCTGGCCAAGAAGTACTTCGGCGGCCAGGACCCTCTGCAAAAACAAATCGATCTGGGCGGCAAGGAAACGGGCATGATCAAGCCGTACACTATCGTTGGCGTTCTTGCGGACCAGGTGGACCGCAACGTCGGCGGCGCGGTCCAGCCGTTCATTTTGCTGCCTTACCAGCAGATTCCTACCACCTCACTCTTCTATCAGGCGCTGCTGGAAACCGTGGTTAGCTTTATGGTGAAGACACATGGCGACATTCCCGTCGCGGGGGAAATGCGCTCGGTCTTTCACCAGGCAGCCCCCGGCTATGCGCTCGATGAATTTCAAACCATGCAGCAGGCCGTGGAGAAGAACACCTTCAACCAGCGGTTGGGCTTGAATCTTGTGGGCTCATTCGCGGGGCTTGCAATAGCCATGGTGATTGCCGGGTTATACGGCGTCTTATCGCAGCTGGTGAGCTATCGCCGCCGCGAGATAGGCGTCCGCATGGCGCTGGGCGCAACCCGGAAGAGTGTTGCGCAACTCGTCCTCCGCCAGGGTTCGATCCTGATTGGCGCCGGACTGGGCGCCGGCCTGCTGCTATCTTTCGCCGCGGCCCGGCTCATCAAGAGCTTCTTGTACCAGGTGCAGCCGTTGGACGTTTGGACTTATATCGCGGTAGCTGTGACGCTCTCGGCTATCGGATTGATTGCCGCGCTTATTCCCGCGCGCAGGGCGGCGTACATCGAACCCATGCAAGCGCTGCGCACGGAATAGTCTCTACGTCACTCCTTTGACCAGATAGAGCTCGGAGAGCATCCGGATGTAGCTGTAAACGTACGCCCGGCCGTCCCCGCTGAAAAGGACGTGAGACATGTTGCACAGGCCGGTGAGATCGCTGGGGTGAAATTCTTTTAAGAGTTGCCTCTCGCCACTAACTACATTCAAGCGATAAACCCTGACCGGCAGCTGTTTCACCTGGTAGGCGTACAAGATGTGCGGGTCAGAACTCCATTGAGTCATCTCATGCGGCAAAAGACCTGGAATGTCACGTGAGGGGCCACCGTCCGTCGGATAAAACTGGGCTACTCCTCCGGTGAGACTGTTGCCAACCACCAATTGCCCGTCGGGCGAGACCGCACAGCCGCCAACCCCCTCGGGAGTAAGGGGCTTGGGTGTGCCACCGTCAATGTTCTGAATAAAACAGCGGACCCCATGGCCCGGCAGGTTCCCGGTAAACACGATCTGCTTGCTATCGGGCATCCAGTGGATCATGTGCCCATAGCGCTCGATCCCGCCTTTATCAATTCGCTTGACCGTTCCCGCACCCGTGGGAAGAAGCATGATCTGCGAATAGGAGACATCCGTGGCTGCCCACTTGCCATCGGGAGAAAGGTCGCCCGCCATCCCCTCCCCTAGGGGAATCGGTGGAGAGCCGCTGGTGCTTCGCATGGCTACCGTGTAGGTGGGACCACCCTGCTCTCCCTGCTCGTCGAAGAGCAAGGTTTTGCCGTCGTGCGACAGATCCACGGGGAGAGACCAGTCCTCCCAGGACAGGTCCTGCTCCTTGGTTGCGCCGGGGCCGGCGCCGATCATGCCGGCACGGTTTTCATCGCGGGTTAACAGCAATCTCCCGTCGGGAGCGATGTCTTGTAGCGAGACCCCGCCGAGCGCCTGGTAGGCCAGACGTTGGCGGCCGTTGAGGTCGACGGCGTAGATGCGCCGCTCGAGGCCGGCGCGGGTGGCCGAAAACCAAACCTCGCTTCCATTCGGGGACCATGCCAGTCCCTCTTCGCTTTCCCAGCCTGTGGAGAGCACGCGCTTATGCCCCGCAAGGTCAACGTACGAGACCAAACCCTGGTCATCGTCCTGCGAGGGGTGGTCGAGGAAAGCAATTCCGTCCCCTTTGGGCGAGATGCGGGGATGGCTAATCCACCCTGCAGTCTCATAAAGGACATGGCCTACGGGATATTCCAGACGCCGCTTTTGCCCCGTAGCGTGAACAACGGCGAGGGTTTTGCCATCCGGAGACCAGTCTGCCCATTCGACATTCTCGGCGATCTGGCGAGGCGAACCCCCGGTCAGAGGGACCTTACCCAGGGTGCCCTGAATGGTCAACATAAAAAGGGGATCGACCGATTGCAGCACGGCCATTTCGCCGGCGGACGAAACCGCAAGCAAATGGGTTGCCGGCAACTCCATATTTCGCGAGGTACCCAGATTAAGGTCGGTGGAGAAGATCTCGATCGGTGCGCCGTCCCAGGACGCTGCATAGATCACATTGTGCCCATCCGGCGCAAAGCGGGCGTTGTACACCGTGCCATGACGCACGGTCAGGCGCTGAAAATCTTGCGATTGCGGCCGGGCACTGCGGTGGCCCAACCATATTCCCAAACCGAGCAGCAAGGCGACAACGGCAATAGCTAACAAGACAAAAGCCGCGCGCTTATAGATGCCCTTGCTCCCGGTCGGACGATCGCCGGGGGGCTGACTACCAGCCGGCTGAGTTTCGTTTGCCGGCGCCTTCGGCGGAGCCACCTCCACCGGGGGCTCTTCCAACTTGCCCACAAAACGATACCCACGCCGGGGCACCGTTTCAATGAAGCAAGGATTGTCAGCAGTATCTCCGAGCGCTGTTCTCAGCTTGCCAATCGCAACATTGACCGCGTGATCAAAGTCTCCAAAGTTCTCCGAGGGCCATATTCGGGACTGCAACTCGTCCCGAGTCACCAGGACGCCCGGGTGCTCGAGCAGAATCTGCAGCACCTTAAATGGCTGGTCCTGGAGCTTGATCCGGCTCCCCGATTTACGAACCTCTCCCGCATGGAGATCCGCCTCGAAGGCCCCAAAGCGGACCGTCCGGTGCCCATTACGCCCGTTTGATTCGCCGTTCCTGTAAGGCTCAAGCATCAGTAATAGTCTGCTTCCTCTCTACGCAAAAGAGTAATCAATTGTTCAACTATTTTGCCGGAGAGATGAGTCACCGGATCCTCTCCAATTCCTCTCCCGGTGCGTAACTCACGCTGTACCTATAAGCTACCGCCAGTGCATTGAGGTACCAGTGAGCCCGATCGAGCATGGCTTCGAGGTGAGCCTTTATGCGCGATCGCTTCCGCTGGTTGGTTGTCCTCCTGGGTCTTGTGCTGGCTGGTCAACCGTTTGCCCTGGGAGAACAGGAAATTGGGCCGCGCCGGCCTATAGAAGGGACGGTCAACTTCGATCTCTATCGCGGCTACCTGATGATCGCCCGGGGTTCAGCCGGGACGGTGAAGGGTCTTACCTTCCTCCTGGACACCGGGGCCAGCTCCTCCGTCCTGGATCCGCAGCTGGCGCGCAAACTTCATCTGCAACGGCTCCCTGCCAGCATGTCGGTTCTGGGCGGCAGCGTCCAAGCCGAGAAGTCTGTTGCCCCGAGCTTGAACGTTGGACTGATGCAGAGGGAGAACGTCCCGGTCTTAATTGAAGATTTGTCCTTCCTGCAGAAAGCCCTCCCGATCCGGGTTGACGCAATCATCGGTCTCGATGTCCTGGGCCAAACCGCCTTCGTGATCGATTACGCAGCACGCCAGATCCACCTCGGTCCCCTCCCAGCTTTGCCTGGTGCCATACCTCTACACGTGGCTGGTGGTCTGGCCATCATCGATGCACAGGTGAACAATCTTCCAGCACGCCTGTTGCTGGATACCGGTGCGTCCTCCCTCTTCCTCTTTGCCAGAAGCACGCCGGGGGCCATTTCCGACGTGAGAGTTAGCGCCGTGCGGCAATCCTCCGGCACCATCGGGGAATCCGAGCGCAAACAAGTGAAGTTGCACAGCCTGAGGCTGGGCACAGCTGAGTTTGCCGAGGAGCCGGCCTTTCTGGTCCCCGACGGGAGCCACGGAGCCCACCCATTCGACGGATTGATCAGTCCAGCAGGGCTGGGCGTGAAGAGAGTCGCGATCGATCTTGCCCGTGGAGAGGTGGCATTCAGCCGCTGAGAACCTACTTCCCGCTGGTCTCGTTCCACAGGAAGGCCAGTTCGTCCGCCTGGTCCTCCACCAGTTGTGTCAACGACACCCCCGAACTGTGCCCCCCTTTGAGGGAGTAATGCAGCAGGACTGGACGGTTTCCCCCGTCGGCCGCCTGCATGCGGGCGGTCATCTTACGTGCGTGCAGAGGGTCAACGCGGGTGTCACTGTCTCCGGTGAAGAACATGATCGCCGGATACTTCTCACCCGGCTTCACGTTCTGGTACGGAGAGTATTTGACCAGGTAGGAGAAATCCCTTGCCTTCTCCGCGCTTCCGTACTCGGTGGTCCAAAGCCGGCCCATCTCAAATTTCTGATAGCGCAGCATGTCGAGCAAGGGATAGCCGCACCAGATGGCGCCAAAGAGATCGGGCCGCTGGGTCATGGCTGCGCCCATAAGCAGGCCGCCGTTCGAGCGCCCACGGATGGCGAAGTGCTCCGGTGTCGTGTAGTGGTTGGCGATGAGGTATTCGGCCGCGGCAAAGAAGTCGTCAAAGACGTTTTGCTTGTGCTCGAACATCGCCGCCTTGTGCCAAGGCTCGCCATACTCATCTCCGCCGCGCAGGTTGGGGAGAGCGAAGAATCCGCCTTGCTCCATCCACCACGCGTATTCGGGATCCCACTCGGGCAGCATCGGAACATCGAAGCCGCCATAGCCGGTCATCAAGAGCCGGGCCTTACCGTTGCGCTCCAGCCCTTTCTTTCCGGCGATGAACATCGGGACCCGCGTGCCGTCCTTGGAGGTGTAGAAGATCTGGGTGACTTCATATTGCGAGGTGTCAAAGGGAACCTTGGGCGTGGCGAAAACTTCCGATTTTTCGCTTCGGGTGTCATAGCGGAAAATCGTTGGCGGCTGAATGAAGGATTCGAAGGTGTAAAAGCCTTCGTTCTCGGTAGGCAGACCATAAACTCCAGAGCTCGATCCAATTACCGGATAGTTGATGCTGCCGATTGATTTGCCGTCCAGGGTATAGATCGTCGTCTCGGTCTTGACGTCGTGCAAGCGGGTGACGAAGAGCTTGCCGCCTACAATGCTCGATCCGTCGATGACATCCTTGCCCTCGGGGATAACGGTTTTCCATTCCTCGGGCTTGCCGCCAGGGACGGCCTCCACGATGCGTTTGTTCGCCGCCTGGTAATCCGTTTCCAGAAAGAAGCGGTCGCCGATATCCAGGGCCCGCGTATGCGCCTCGACGCCATACACCAGCGGAACAAAATCGCTCGTAGGCTTTCGCAGATCCCTTACCAGGATGTCATCTCGCGTGGCCGGAACACCGTGGCTGATGTTGACCAGCAGATTATCGATTGTTATCGCTCACCCAGGCTTCGATCAGATCGATCTCACCCAGTTTCCGGCCGCGGTATTCACCGCCAAAAATCTTGCTGTCGCTCTGGACGGGCGTGCCGAAGCGGTGAAAGTAAACATTGGTGCCTTGGTGGGTGAAAACGGAATAGTAGATTCCTTTGTCGTCCGGGCCCAGGCCGACACTGAAATAGCGGGCCGATGGCAACACATCCGGCAGTTCCTTGCGCTCTCGCACACGCATCACATGCACGGATTCCTCGTCGGCGCCCCCTTGGCGCTCGCCGTAAACCAACAGGCTGCCATTCCTGGCAATATCGTCAATCGTCACCGAAGTATTCTGATCGGCGCTCAGCTTGGTGGCGTCAATCAAGCGATCATCTGTGCCCTTCCAGCCCTCGCGCACATAGATCGAACTCTGGTTCTCACCCGCCAGGCGCTTGGCAAAGAAGTACTTCCCGCCGCGCAGCGCAGGCATGGAGTACTTATCGACTCGCTCCAGTTCGGTGAGCTGTTGGATGATTTGCGGACGATTCTTCAGCTGGGATAGATACTGCTGCGTGTACTTATTCTGCGCGTCGATCCAGGCCCGCGTTTGCGGGCTCTTCGCGTCCTCGAGCCAGCGATAGGGATCGGTGATCCGCGTGCCTTGATATTCATCGGTAACGGGGTGCGCTGGGGTCGCCGGAGGCGGGGGCAGCATGACTCCATTCCCTCCGCGGATTGCCTGTGCCGGGTTTTGTGCGTAAAGGGCGAGGGCAAAGAACGCCGGGAGGGAAAACGCAGTCCACTTTCGGCGCAAGAAATATGTTGCTTGCATGTCCGGCTCCTTGTTGAGAAGACCTAACGTTGGACGAAGCGCAGTACAAAATTGTTTGAAGACGCACCCACCCTCCGTTAGGGAACCAGAGGCAGCTACGGCGTGGTCGTGAAATGGGCAGCGTTGGTGGCTGTCGAGCTGCCGCCTATATAAACGGTATAGTCAGCCGGCTCGACAACCTGCTGAACCTTGGCGTTGTAGAAGGAAAGCTCGCCAAAGCCAAGTGGGAAGTGAACCGTCCGGGACTGGCCTGGGTCGAGCGTAACGCGGGTAAAGCCCTTGAGGTTGCGTACTGGCTGTTCAGTGCTGGCGCCCCGGATGTTGACATAGCACTGGACAATTTCGGTTGCACGGCGCTTGCCGGTATTGCTTACCGTCGCGGTTGCAACAACGGGCTGGCTGTTCTTATCACGCATGAGCGAAGCCGAACTTATGGATTGCGTTGAAAGTGAAACGCCGGAGTAGGCGAACGTCGAGTAGGTAAGACCATGCCCGAAGGGAAAGAGCGCGTCATTGGGTACGTCCAGATAGCGTGAGACGAACTTCATCTCAACATAGGCGCCGGGGTGAGCTGGGTCGGGGTGCTGGATCGGGCGGCCAGTAGGAAGCTGGTTGTAATAAAGCGGCTCC
Source organism: uncultured Acidobacteriaceae bacterium (assembly GCA_963743365.1). GTDB lineage: Bacteria > Acidobacteriota > Terriglobia > Terriglobales > Acidobacteriaceae > PALSA-350. The sequence goes on along the minus strand of CAVUQE010000020.1, from coordinate 343,774 downwards.
TGCCCCACCGCGCGTGGAAAACTCATGGTGAGCTTACCGCTTGGCGCGACATCGCCGAATAGCGTCTCCGCGATCGCGGGTCCGGTTTCAACGCCGGGAAACCACACTTCCATGATAGCGGGCACATGCTGAGCGGCCCAATCCAGAACCAGCGGCCGGCCGGAAAAAACAAGCAGAACGACAGGCTTGCCAGTCGCAACAACAGCCTCAAGCAACTGCTGCTGATTCCCGGGCAAGTCCAGGTGCGCGCGCGACGCTGCTTCGCCGCTCATGTCACTCGATTCACCAAGTGCAAGGATGGTGACGTCGGAATTCTGTGCGGCGGCAATCGCTTCAGCGAATCCGGAATCCGAAGTGCCGGAGATCTCGGTTCCCTTGGCATAGGTAAGGGCCGCTCCGCTTTGCTGAGCTCGTTCCACCATGGTGGCACGCAGGGTACGCACATCACCAAAATTGTTGGCGCCAGACCAGGCGCCTACCATGTCGTTGGCATCATCAGCGAGCGGGCCAATGAGGGCGATCCTCTTTGTGGTCTTGTCTAGAGGTAGGAGCGGGTTTTGAGGCGCAGGATTGTTCTGCAGCAGAACGAAGGATTCCTCCGCCGCCCGGCGAACAAGTGGGCGATGCTCGGGAACCGCACCTGTGACCTCTGGGCCTTCAGTGAACGGATGATCGAAGACGCCGAGAGCGAACTTGACTCGCAACACGCGGCGCACAGCCCCATCGACCACAGGCATGGGCACGCGGCCGGACTTGATCAGCGCGGGCAGCTCCGCGTCGTAGTAGTGCGACATCATATCGATGTCGACGCCGGCGGTCAGCGCCTTTTCGCTCGCCACCGCGGCATTGAGTGCGATGCCGTGATGCGTGAGCTCCATCACCGCGGTGTAGTCGGAAACAACGGGACCGTCGAAGCCCCATTCGTTGCGCAGAATGGTCTGGAGCAGGAACGGGTTCGCGGACGCGGGCACACCATTCAGTGAGTTGAAGGCGGACATCACGGTGGCTGAGCCGGCCTCTACCGCTGCGTGGTAGGGCGGCAGGTAGACCTGGCGCAGCAGCAGTTCGCTCATGTCCGTGGTGTTGTACTCACGGCCGGCCTCGGCCGCACCATAAGCGGCAAAGTGCTTCACAGAGGCGGCGACGGAATCAGGCGCGGAAAGGCTGTCGCCCTGGTAGCCACGAATATAGGCACGAGCGATGGCGGAGCCCAGGTAGGGGTCTTCGCCCGCGCCCTCGGTGCAGCGACCCCATCGAGCATCGCGCGCGATGTCGACCATGGGTGAATACACCCAGTCGACACCAGCGGTGCGAGCCTCAATAGCAGCCATGTGCGCGAGGTCGGTGATCAGGGCGGGATCCCAGCTGGATGCAGTAGCCAATGGAACGGGGAAAATGGTACGGAAACCGTGGATGACGTCGGCGCCGAAAAGCAGCGGAATATGCAGGCGGGTGTTGTCCACGGCGGCGTGCTGGAAATGGTTGGTAAGGGCCTGCCCGACCGTGTTGAGCATGGAGCCGAGTTCCCCTTTTTTCGCGAGCTCGTAGCTGTCGACTCCCCCAGGGGCGGGCGGATTCACGTTGAGCGCGGTGGTTGTGTTGCCGGGGGTGGGCGCGGGATGCGCTTCCGTGGCGCTGTACTGCACCAACTGGCCTATTTTCTCGTTGAGGGTCATCTGCTTGAGCAATGCATCGACCTTCCGCTCGATCTGCGGGCTAGCGAGCTGCGCGTTGGAAGGCGCCACGTGTGACGCCTGCCCGAGAGCTGGAGAGAAGGCCAAGCAGAACGAGAGACTGACGAGCAGGGTAGATCGGCAGCAAGCCATACGCGACTCCTCTAACCTACTCTATCCCCTTGAGGGCGACAGATTGGTCATTTGCGGAACCGCAGGGACGGTCTTGGCCGTTTATTTGCCGGCGACCCGGATTTCCTGTTACGAAGCACTCACCAACGACCAACTGTGCGGCTTTCAATAAGGAAAGCCGCATGGAGCCCGACAACGCCACCAAACTCAGCAGGAAATTCGGGGTATCGAAGAAAAGTTAGAACCAAAGAGCGCGCGCTGCAATCAAACGTTACTGAAAGTAAAACTGCTTGGGGGGCATGAGATCGGTTTGGTTAAAATAGCCCGTGAGACGTCTGCCCTGCCAGCGGGCATCACAAGCGCTTTCAGGATGTTCGATACGGCCGATACCTACGTCATGTGGGCAGGTTCGCCCGTGTACAACGCAAATCATCGGGCGCCATTGTATCGGGAATGATCGAAAAGGGCCATCGGGCTGGCGTCAGTCGGCCATACCTCGGCTGCCTTTATTTTGTTTTTGTAGTCAAACAGCCACGAACGACTGTTTTATCGACCGCGAGTACCCGGGTTTCCATCAACGCCATCGACCTCGACAGGAAACCCGGGGCATCGACGGATCTTGACTTGATGAGAGCGGCCACCTTTATGCGATTTGTTATTACCTGCGCGGTCTGCCTGTTGTTTCTTAGGCCGGGCATGGCACAAGAGAGCGCCACATTACCTCCATCCACTGCCGCGCCGCAAACCGCGGTGGCAGCCACAGCAATACCGGACGCGCCTACACCCGCTCCCGTGCCTGGCGGGCAACAAGACCCAGCCACCTCAACTAGCTCCACATCCGCCGCAGCGATTTCGCAAGAACCGCAGCAGACCAAGCGGATCCTTTGGATCATGCCGAACTTTCGGGCCGTCAACGCGGGAGTAAAGCTCCCTCCGCAGTCCGCAAAGGAGAAGCTCAAGACGGGCGCCTTGGACAGCTTTGACTATTCCTCCTTCATCTTCGTCGGCATCCAGGCAGGAATTAGTCAGGCCACGGATTCCTATCCTGCATTTCACCAAGGCGCCGCCGGATACGGCCGATATTATTGGCACACCTTCGCAGACAACACGGATGAGAACCTTTGGGTGGAAGGCGTTCTGCCGATCGTCCTGCATCAAGACAGCCGCTATTACACGCTTGGTCACGGCGGCTTTGTCAAGCGCGGCTTCTATGCGGTGACACGAACGATGATCACGCGCACAGATTCGGGGCGGGAAACCTTCAACGCATCAGAGGTCTTTGGGTCTGGCGCAGCAGCCGCCATCTCCTCCCTCTACTACCCAACCGAGTACCGCACGTGGACAAAGATTGGACAACGCTGGCTGACCAATGCTCTTTTGGATTTTGGCACGTTCGCAGCCAAGGAGTTCTGGCCAGACGTCAACCACGCGATCTTTCATGAAACCGATTAATGAAGCACCGCGAGCTGCCGTGTTGTACGGTAATCGAGCCGGCCGCAGGCGATGCCAACCTGGCTGATTATTCGAGATTCGACCGTTCCCCCAACGACACAAGGTAGGCGTGACTCCGATGACTGAACAAAATGCGCAAGCCATGAAGCATGTCGTAATCGTAGGCGGCGGTTTCGCGGGCCTGAATTGCGCCCGCAAGCTGGCCTCGAATCCAAATGTTCGCATTACTCTGCTTGATAAGAACAACTACCATCAGTTTCAGCCACTGCTCTACCAGGTGGCCACGTCGACGCTCTCCCCCGACAATATAGCCTTCAACTTGCGCTTCACTCTCCTCCACTATCCCAACGTTGCGGTGAAGATGACGGAGGTTGTCTCCATCGATCCAAACACCCGGACGGTCGAAACTGCTGACGGCCAGCGTTACCAGGGCGACTACCTGGTGCTGGCTGCGGGCTCTCAGCCAAACTTTTTCGGTACGCCGGGAGCACAGGAGAACAGCTACCCGCTGTACTCACTGCATGACGCGGAGCGGTTGCGTTCCCGCATCCTGGCCATGCTCGAGTCTGCGGAACGCGACCCTTCGCTCGCAGCTAAGGGAGCGCTGAATTCTGTCATCGTGGGCGGGGGCCCGACGGGGGCGGAAATGGCGGGCGCCTTCGGCGATATGCTGCAATTGGCGCTCAAGAAGCAACGCGAGGAGCGGGTCTACAAGGATATCGCTGCGGAGCATGTGCAGATCTTCCTGGTGGATGGCGGCCACGCGGTGCTCAATGCCTTTTCCCCTGCGTCGCAGGAATATGCCGCCAAGATGCTGGCGGAACGAGGCGTGCAAGTGCTCCTGCATACCAGAGTTAAAGAGATTGGAAGTGGGCATGTGCTGCTTTCGGATGGCACCCGCATCCTGACGCACACTGTGATTTGGGCCGGGGGCCTTAAGGCCGCGTCTCTATCCGACAATCTGGGAATGCCCACTGGGCACGGCGGCCGCATAGACGTTGCGGCAGATCTCTCGGTACCAGGACTGGCTGGCGTCTACGCGTTGGGCGATTTTGCCAATATTGCCGGCAAAGACGGCTCGCCACTGCCTCAATTGGCCTCGGTCGCGGAACAGTCCGGCAAATGGTGCGGCAAAAATATTTTGCTGGAAATCACGGGAAAACCCAAAACACCGTTCCACTACTTGGACAAGGGGATCATGGCTATCATCGGACGTAACTCCGGAGTAGCCGAAGTTGGAGAACATCGACTTCAGATTCACGGTCCAATCGCTTTCGCCGCGTGGCTTGGAGTACACGCAGCTCTACTCTCCTCCACCCGCGCAAGAATCGAAGCCTTTATGGAGTGGGCTTGGGAATATTTTGGAGGGTCCCGCGGCGACGCGGTTCTCGACCGCAAAGAGGAATTTCCAATCGACTGGAACGACGACGAGAAGAGCCATTCAGAGGAGCCTCAACCACACACGGCCATGAAAGGATAGGTCGCTTCTCTTAATCACTTAAGAATTATACCGTTTTACGGCGCTTAACACTTCTCCCTTAAACTGAGGCCATGTCCTTTTTGCAGGTCGTCATCCTGGCGGTCGTCCAAGGCCTTGCCGAATTGCTCCCGGTTTCAAGCTCTGCGCATGTAGTCGTGGCCGAAAAGCTTATGGGGCTCGATCCGTCTTCCCCGCAAATGACGCTGCTTCTTGTCTTGCTGCATACCGGGACCATGTTTGCCGTCATTGCTTTTTTCTGGAAAACCTGGAAGAAGGCTTATTTTTCCAATGCCGCCGCGTTTAAGCAATTTGCCGTTCTCGTGATCTGGGCCACGTTGCTCACCGGGGTCGTAGGCGAAGCAATCAAAAAGGTCATTGAAAAGACTTTGTTTCACGGCGCAGGGAAGGCCGAGATCGAGCAACTCTTCAGCCGCCTGGACCTCATCGCCCCTGCTCTGGCTGCCGCCGGGTTGCTGATCCTCATTGCCGGCCTCCTGGAAAGACGCCCAGGAAGGAGCAGCGTCTCAGATTCCTCTGGCACGGTGAACTTTCGCCAGGCCGGCTGGATGGGCGTGATTCAGGGCGTTGCGCTGCCATTTCGTGGATTCTCCCGGTCTGGATCTACTATCTCGGTTGGCATGCTGGTGGGTGCGACCAAGGAGCGTGCGGAGCGTTTCAGTTTTGCCATGGCGGTGGTATTGACGCCGCCGGTGGTGGCCATCGAAGCATTGCGACTGCAAAAGGCGTCGCACGCTGCTTTGCTTGCCGGCGCGCCGATTGACCTACGAGGTTCGCTGGTCTTCTGTCTGCTGGGAATGGTCTTCTCGTTCCTCGCGGGACTGGTGGCCCTCAAATGGCTAAGCAGTTGGCTTGAGAGTGGCCGCTGGTACCTGTTTGGGATCTACTGCTTGCTCGCTTCAGGCATCGTCTTTTACCTGCACGCGAGCGGATTTTAAGCCACGTGCGGTGAAGCGGGCACTGTAGAGCAATCGCTAAAAACAAATCCTCTATCAGGCTATATCGCGATCCATCCCGAAGGGACGGCTGAGTGTACCCTCCGGATGACACAGGTGCGAGCGGCTTAGGTTTGGTGCCGCGCCTACGGCGCTCAGATCATCTTCGAAATATATTCCCAGCCCTTTCGGGCTGGGCTCACGTTTGGCGGACGGCCCTCCGGGCCTCGCATCCATGGCGATTTTGCGGTGTCATTTCTTTCTCAACTTGCCACAGGCTAGTTGGCTGCTTGGATGGCAAAGGGGAGGGTAGCGCTCACCCCAGCAGCCGTTATAGGGGATGGATGGAGCCGCAGGTTATCCGCGATTTTCGTCCCCTTGGGTGGGCCAAAGGCCCATCTCGTTAGTCCTGGGGTACATCCAATTGTCATCATTCCCCGCGCAGTGCTTGCATGGGATCAATGGAAGCGGCGCGCAAGGCCGGTAGCATCGAGGCAGTCAGGGCCAGCAGCAGCACACTCACTCCAGCCAACGTCAGCACGAGCGGATCGAAAGGGCTTACTCCGAAGAGCAGCGAGCGCAGCAGGCTTGAATCAGCGGCGGCGCCCGCTAACCCGAGAATGCAGCCGAAGGCGGCCAACTTCCCACCGGATACCAGGATCAGGCGGATGATTTCGGATCGCTGCGAACCGAGCGCCATGCGGATGGCCATCTCCTGCACCCGTGCGGCGACTGAAAAAGCGATGACACTGTAGATGCCAAGCACGGCCAGCAATACGGCAGCAAAGGCAAAACTGCTGATCAAGACGGTGTTGAACCGGCGCGGCGCCTCGCTCTCAGAGACAGCCTGCTCCATGGTCTGCACCTGCGTCAGTGGCAGTTGCCGATCGATCGCTGCCACGGTAGCGCGCAGAGCGTTCTCCATCTGCTCCGCGGGCAAGGCCGAACGCAACACAATGAAGCCTCCATTGCCATTCAGATCGCCGGGCGAGGCAAGCGCGCCAATCGCTGCTTCCGCCTGGTCCACCGCTTCGTAATACTCTTCCTTGGTGGTCTCGTCAGGGGAAGATAGCTTAACGTCTGCGACCTCTCCGACAATGGTCAGCCACGGGGTCTTCATCTCTGCAGTACCAACGCGCATCCGTTTCCCAATTGGATCCTGATTGGGCCAGAAGTGCTGCGCGAGCGCACGGTTCACGATCACTGCCAACTGGGCCCCTGGCTTATCCGCATCGGTGAAGAAACGTCCGTGCAACAGCGGAGTGCCCATGGCGGGAAAGTAATCGCCGGTCACCTGTAAGACCGTGGCCAGGTTCATGTTCGCGCCTTTGGGGGGTGTGTAGCCTTCGGCCACGAACGTCTGGTTATTATTGTTGCCGGAAGCGGGCAGGAAGCTGGTGAGGCCGACGCTGGTAACGCCGGGTAGCTGCCTGAGGCGGCGCAGCAGTTCGTTGTTGAAGGCGTCCACGGCGGGCTGCGTCGCATATTGTTTTTGCGGCAGCGCATAGGCTGCGGTGGTCACATGTTCGGGGCGAAATCCAAGATCGACCGAGCGCATCTTTTCAAAGCTGCGCAGCAGCAGTCCCGAGGCGGTCAACAGAACCAGGGCAATAGCAATCTCCGTAACCACCAGCGTCGAACGCAGACGGGCGTGACCTCCGCCGGCGGTACCGCTGCGGCCGCCTTCTTTCAAAGTGCCGTTGACATTGGTGCGTAGCGCGGCAAACGCCGGAGCCAATCCGCAAAGCAGTCCTGTGCCCACCGCAAGCAGCAGCGCAAACCCGACCACGTTCCAATTCAGCGAGATTTCGCTGATGCGAGGCAGGCTCTGCGGCAGCAGACGCTTGCCGACGCGCAGTGCCACGGCGGCGAGGGTCAACCCCAACACACCGCCGCTCACGCTCAAGACCAGGCTCTCAAGCATCGCCTGGCGCAGCAGGGCGGCTGCGCTCGCGCCCAGCGCCTGGCGCACGGCAATTTCTCTTTGCCTGCGAATGGCACGCACCAGCATCAGCCCGGCCAAATTGAAGCAGGCGATCAATAGCACCACCGCCACCGCCAAGAAGAGCGTCCGCAACAGTGGACGCGACTCCTCAACGGTTTCCTCCTGCAGAGGACGCACCACGGAGCTGATATGCAAGCTTGCCATATCCGCCGGATAGTTGCGCATGATCTCCTGGGCCACGCGCTGCGCGTCGCTCTGGGCCTGCGCGGGAGTGATGCCCGGCTTTAGACGTCCCACCATCTGGTAGCTGAAGTTACCCGCGGCCGTGGACGAGAGCTCTTGTGGAGTAAAGCTCAAGGGAACCCACAGCTCCATGCGGTTTAGCTGACCCGCGACCAGGGGAAATTCAAAGTTTCGCGGCATCACGCCGATGACGAGATAGGGCTTGCGATCGAGCAGGATCTTGGTACCGAGAATCTGCTTATCGCCGTGGAAGCGCTCCTGCCAGGTTGTGTAGCTCAGAACCGCGACCTGCTGGCTGTGCTCGGCTTCGTCGGCGGTAAAGGTTCGGCCCAGCAGCGGCGCCACTCCGAGCGCGGGGAAAACCCCGGCAGCCAAGCGCGAGGCGCTCACTTGGGCGGGCTCACCGACACCGGAAAGTTCAAACCCCGCGAAGTCATAACCTCCAAGTGCTGCGAAGGAGTGGGTGTCTCGCGTGTACGCGCGAATATCCGGCACGGTGACCCCCACTCCCCCCTTGCCGCCCACGTCCACCCCCTGAAGGCGATCCGACAATTCCATCAGGCGATCGGAATTGGGAAACGGCAGCGGCCGAAGCAGAACCCCTTCCACGATGGAGAAAATCGCAGTGGTAGCCCCAATGCCGAAGGCCAGCATTAACACCGCGGTAACGGTGAATCCTGGTGACTTGCGGAGTTGGCGAAACGCGAATTTGAGATCGGGAAACAACGTCTGCATAGGGCTCCTCGTATTCGGTAGTACGAAGCCACTGCACTTCCGGTTCCCCAATGCCCTTGCACGAAGAAGGTTAGTTTGAGCGGGTACAGCCCGACTGGTCAAAGAAACGTTATGCGGTGGTGTTCAAGGGCGCACAGAAGTGTCCGCAAATGAACACGCCCTGAACTCAGCGAGTTCGGTCAACTTCAGGGTTTCGGAGCGGGCTCGATCTCCATGGCTTTGATCAACCCGTCTTCGAATGTATAGACATGAGCGACTTCGCCGTCGTTCAGGACATTGCCGGATAGATCCCGGACAATCTGGTGCACACGAACGGAGATTCTGCCATCGTCTCTGTGTTCGAAAGAAATGGGGACAACGTCAGGATCCAGCACGGCCCACTGGCGGCTCCAGTAGGAGCGCACCTGTTCCGGTCCGCTGATGCGTCCTCCTTCCCACCCGTTGGGCCAATCCACCGCGGGATGCATGGCAGCCAGCACGGTATCCGTATCTCGCCGGTTGAACGCTTTATAGATCCGTGCGAGTGATTTCTCCTTGTCATACATTTGGCTGTTCATTCCCTCTTTACGTCTCCGACTCCCGTTTGAAAATAAAATAGCGAGAAAAGAGAGAAAAGAGAGATAAGCCCCTTTTTTCCTCTCCCAGACCGTTGTTTTGGCGAAAAAACAGCGCGAAAAGTCCTTCTGCGTTTTGCAACGCTCATTGCGAGTGCGATGGTGTGTTCTTCTGCTACCTAATTAGATACATGGGGAGAGCAATTCGGTTATCGTTTGCATAAAAAAATCAATCGTTGTAGCTGAGCCTGTTTGAGTACCCATTGATCGCGAGCGAGATGGGCAATCCTATGCAGAGCATATGCACCGCCAATCCGATCGTGACCGCCAACGGCGTATGTGAAAGTTTGAAAGGCACGGCCGACAGTGGAACCACAACGACATTCATAAAGAGGTAGATGGCCACGCCATAGAGCAGCCCACACACGATAGGGCGCTCTAGAAGGAACCGCAGTTTCCGGCTGGCGAGGTAAAAGACCGCTGCGGCGCCAAAAGCAATCACGAAATGCGACAGAAGGCCGAGGGCGGCGGACGATGATCCGTCCCGGAAGGAAGACTCCCCCAGAATTCCGCTGGCGACCGCTTGCAGGACGATCACTGGGCTCCGCCCTTGAAGACCACTGTCGATAAAAGCAGATGTAATGTCCAGGGTTCCGGCTATCAGACCGCCCCAAAGGATTCCCTGATAGGCATTCGATGGTTGCGATCGTCGCAGTGAAAGTTGCGCAGAGGTTTCAGAAGCTGTTGTCATAACCGGCTCTCCATCTGGTTGCTCACTGAGTTGCGTTTCAGATAAGAAACATTCCTGATCAGGATGGAGCCTCGGCCCTCTGTGTGGAAGCGTAGTTTGACAAACTGGCCTAATGGATTGATGAAGAGCCCGGTGGCCATCAAAGTGCCTCTCGCTCTTCACGACGACTTCTGAGGCCAATCAAAAGGGGTTCGCGGCCAAGGCTCTCAACCTCTCTGAATAGCTTCGCCCGGATTGCAGCCGCACACCGTCTTGCAGTGTGACCAGGTACTCTCCGTGCGCGGCTGGTTGCAGGGCTTTGATTCGGTTCACATTCACCATGGTGGAACGGTGGATGCGCAGGAAAATCTCAGGATCGAGAGATTTCTCCAGGGTGTTCATGGTCACGTGAAGCAGATGGCTCGCTTTGCCGGCATGAAGTTCCACGTAGTTTTCCGCGGCCGCCAGCCAATCCACCTCTTCGACATCGACGAAGATGGTTTTTCCTGCCGATCTTACGGCTAGCCGCTTCAAATAGCGGCGAGGGGAGGCGATCGTTTCCAGCAAGGAGAGAATGCGCCGGTTCGTCCCCCCGGTGGGATCGGCGTAGAGTCGAATCTTCGCCCGCGCCAGCGCCTTGAGAAACCGCTCCTCGGTCACGGGCTTTAACAAGTAATCGATGGCGTTGATCTCGAATGCTTCGATTGCATAACGGTCGTGCGCGGTGACAAACACCACGGCGGGCATGCGTTCGGTGCCCACTTCCTGCATGACGGCGAAGCCGTTCATCTCCGGCATCTGCACATCCAGAAAAACAAGATCTGGCCGTGTATTGCGAATCGATGCGACCGCTTCCCGTCCATCTTTGGCTTCCTCGATGGCCGAGACCTCGGGATCAAGAGCCAGCAGCATGCGCAGGCCTTCGCGCGCCAGCGGTTCGTCGTCGACAATGAGCGTTCTAAAAGGCATCGACTTCGGTCATCTCCGGTTGGGCATTTTCGAGTGCGACATGGAAAGGAAGAATCACGGTCACCGCCGCGCCGCCGCCTTCCGCGTTCTGAAGCGTTAGCCTGGCCGCGCTGCCGTAGAGCTGCTCCAGTCGCGCTCTGGTGTTCGTCAGGCCAATTCCCTTTTCGTTGGAATCACTTTTCAGTGTGGAATCGCTTTCACGCGCCAAGCCAGGTCCGTCATCCTCGACCCGGATTTCGAGCGTATCTCCCACCCGCCGGGCGCTGATGGCGACTTTCCCGGCAGAGCCGCTTGCGCCGATCCCGTGGCGAATGGCGTTCTCCACGATCGGCTGCAAGGCGAACTGGGGCACAGCAGCATCCTGAACGGCGGCGTCTGCAGAGATCTCGACGCGGAGGCGGTCCGCAAAGCGCACCTGCTCAATAGACAGATAAAGTTTCAGGTAATGCAGCTCGCGTCGTAGGGGAACTTCCTGCGCCTCCACGTCTTCCAGCACACAACGCAGCAGGTCACTCAGATGCGAAAGCATCTCTTCCGCGGCGCGGCCATTCTGCTGCCGCACCAGGACCATGATGGCGTTGAGCGTGTTGAAGAGAAAGTGCGGCTGCAGTTGCAATTTCATCGCGCTCAACTGGGCGCTCACCAGTTGGGTGCGAAGTTCCGACGCGCGAAGCTCCAGGTCCAACGCTTGTTGCGTACGTTCCTGATACCAGCGGTAGTACAAGATTCCCCATTGCACACCCAACACCGCCCAGTAGGTGAGTATGCCGCCCTGCAATCCCCTGGCGAGCAAGAAGGGAAAGGTGTTGCCGAATGTCTTAATCTGCATAGGAAAGATTCCCAGGAGGGGATAGATCGCACTTTCCATTGAGATTTCAAATACAGAAAATACAGCGCTCAGCAGCAAATGAAGGCTGGCTCGCGGAAGCCAGTTGCCCTTCTCTAGCGGGAATCGGCGGCCGAGCCACAACATGAGGGGAGTGAGAAACGCCCAGACGTAGACATCCACTAGCCAGGCAAGCAGGTAGTACCACCAGGGCGTTCGGTCCTGCCCAAGCAATCTTTGGGTCAGATTTTCGCTGTAATAAAAGAGTCCGACCAAGGTCCAAAGCCCAAAATAGAGCGGCCAATGGCGCAAGTCGCGCAGGAGCGAACTGGCTAGCGAGTGGTCAGCTGCATGAGCGGCGCTGCGGGACTGAGTATCGGAAGTCATTGCTTGTCGCTCGCACTCTCCTCACCCCCACTCTAAAACAGGGCGGCTCGGATGTTTCGCCGATGACACTTTTAATGGTCCGGCCAGGAGCAGCTCTGGCTAAGAGGGCAGTGTAGCAAGTCTCATGGAAGCTGTGCACCGCAGCCGGCGACTTTTCGAGGCGATGGGATAAGCCGAAGTTCTACAATGAGTCGCTCAAGTGGACTTAGGCTTCACGAAAGCGATACCCCACGTAGCTTTCGGTCAGGATGTAGGTGGGATTGGCTGGATCATCTTCGATCTTCTTGCGGAGTTGGCTTACCAGCACGCGTAGATATTCGCGCTCATCGCCGTACTCGGGTCCCCAAATCGAGGTCAGCAGCCGCGTATGCGGGATAGGTCTTCCGGCATGTTGCATAAGGTACCGTAACATCTCGAATTCTTTCGGGCTCAGCCGGATCTCACGGCCTTGCTTCTCTACGCGATAGCGCACCGGGTCAAGCGCCAGACCCCCGATTACGGTAAGCGAATTGGGCGGTGCAGGCAGTAGTTTGGAGCGGCGGATCGCCGCTCGCAGACGAGCCGTCAGCTCGCGGATCTGGAACGGCTTGGTTATGTAATCGTCCGCACCCGCATCCAGCGCTTCTACCTTGTCATCCTCTTCGTCGCGAATGGTCAGCATGATGATGGGAATGTGTGGATAATCTCGATGAATCAGCCGGCATGCTTCCATTCCACCTATTCCCGGCATGTTGATGTCCAGCAATACCGCATCGTATTCGACCATGCGCAGCCGCACCTGGGCTTCCTCGCCGGTGCCCGCTTCCCCGATGACAAACCCTAGTGCGCCCAGGGTCTCGAAAAGACTCTGCCGGATCGCGGCCTCGTCTTCAACGACCAAGACGTTCCATCGTTGTTCCATCATTGCTCCCCATTCGCAGATCTGGGCAAACTAACAAAGAACGTTGTACCTGTTTGCGGGTCGCTGTCGACCCAGGCACGGCCAAGATGAGATTCGGTCACCTGCTTGACCACGGACAGACCAATACCAGTGCCCGGCGCCTTTCGATTGGATCCAGGGCTGCGATAGAATCGCTCGAAGATTTTTTCTCTCTCTTCCAAGGGAATAAACGACCCCTGGTTGCGAACGGCGATGAGGATCTCCGCTGGCTCCTGCAGTCCTTCGATCGTGATAGAGGAGCCTGGAGAGCTGTATTTGGCGGCGTTATCGAGAAGCTGCGTCAGCGCCATTTTGAGTAGTTGCTTATCGGCCCAAACGGTTTTGAGGTGTGGGTTAAGATGGATCGCGATCGAATGCCCACATAACTGTTGGGCGGAGTCGGCGATGGCCTCCTCAAGGATGCTGTCGAGGTGGAGACGCTCACGTTTGGGGCACAGGGTGGCGTTGTCGACCCTGGCGGTTCGCATCAGACGGGTGGTCAGGTCACTGAGGCGGGTCACCTCCTGATCGATTAGAGCCACCAGCCGTTTTTCTGTTCCATCCATGCGATCCATTTCAATCAGGCCCGAACTGCAGCTCTTGATTGTCGTGAGCGGGGTTTTGAAAGCATGAGCGAGCCCGTCCAGCATCGCCGATCTTAGCTGTTCACTTTGGCGGGCGGCTTCCGCGGTGCTCTCAGCGGAGAAAGAACGGGCTCGTTCAATGGCAACCGCGGATAAAGAGGCTGTTGCATTGATTGAAGACGCGTCCAGCGAGTGTCCGCAGATGACCAGCGCGCCTATGGCTCGCGTTCCGGAGCGCAGGACGCGGTGAGAGGAATGGGTGAGCGCATCATCCTCATTCCGCTCGGTAAAGTAAGTGCAGCGGACGTCATCTTCGGTGACATCACAGGTGCCTTGTATCGCCAGGCGCATCTCGTACGCATTCCACAGCGCGACACCCTGAACATGAAATGTGTCACCGATGAGACTGGCGAGCTGCTGCTCGATGGGTTTCTGGCGGCTGAGAAGAAGGATACTCTGACTGAGCTCGTAGAGCTTCTGCAGGCTGGCGCCATGTGCCTCCGATTCCCGTGCGTGCCGTCTCACCTGATTGGAGAGCCGGCTCACCATCAAAGCAACGCTTTCGAAGGTCACAAGAGCCACCCAATCATGAGGATCCGACATGTACAACTGGAATAGCGGCTCGGTGAAAAAATAGTCGAGGCAAGCTACCGATACCAGGGAAACAACGCTTGCTTCAAAAAAACCCCATCTCAACGCAATGGAAGTTACGAGAAGAAGATGCAGGGAGGTTGCAGACGAGAGATTGAAGCGGAGATAAAAAGCAACAGCAGTGATAGACAAAGCCGCACCAACACCCAAGAGCATCTTGGCAAACACTTCGCGACTTTTTCCGCCAGTCATGTCGACGCCACAATTTGAGTCTACGGTGAAAGCCATTAAGAACTCATAAGGACTGGGCTTATGCGTAATTTATTGCTTTCTTGATTCACTGGGTAAAGCCGGCCAAGTTGGCGGTTTTACGAGGTGAGAGGCATGAAAAATAGACGGAATTCTTCTTGTTATTTGGGTGAGGCAAATAACGCAAGACGGCTGGGTGCCTGGGTATCGCTTCTGATACTTGGGCTCGTTATGGCGGTGGCTTTGCCCGTCTTCGGACAATCCACCTTCGGCAGCGTGAGAGGTATCGTGCAGGACAATTCCGGCGCTGTGATTTCCGACGCAAAGATCGTATTACACAGCACGGATGAAAACAATGACAGAACGGTGGATGCAGATGCATCCGGTGCTTTCGTTTTCGAGAACGTAAAGGCTGGACACTACACGCTGCGTGCCGCGCACGACGGCTTCGCGGAAACAGTCATTTCCGGAATTTCTGTCGAAGCCCGGCAGGACCTGCGGCTGACGGTTTCGCTGGACATTGCAGCGCAAACGACCACGGTCCAGGTGACTTCAGACGCTGCTCAAATCAATACGGAGAATGCCACGCTCTCCGACTCCAAGGACAATGTACAGATGACGCAGTTGCCCCTAAATAACCGGGCAACGACTACCAGTCCCCTGGGAGCACTGGGCCTTTCTTCGAATGTGCAGACCGATAGTTCGGGCAACATTGCCCTGGGAGGTGCGAGCTCGTCGATGGTGAATTTTTCCGTCGACGGCATTTCAACGGCGAACGTCCGGCAGAATGGCGCGTTACAGGATGCCTATCCTTCGCAGGAAGGGATCGCCGCAGTGAAGGTGACCGCCTTCAATAACAGTGCTGAGTTCTCCCAAGTGGGGGACGTTACGTTCACCACCAAGAGCGGTACGAATCAATATCACGGGAGCGTGTTTGAATATCTGCAAAACCAGGTTCTGGACGCGGATCCGTACGGTTTCAGCGGGAAGGCGCCGAAGAAATTCAACACGTTTGGATTCTCACTGGCCGGCCCGGTCTCGATCCCGCATCTCTACAATGGCCACGATCGGACCTTCTTTTTTGCGGACTATGAGGGCAACCGCAGAACTACAGCCGTGGCACAACAGTTTGAAGTACCGACCCTGGCAGAGCGCAGCGGAGATTTGAGCGGATTCGGTCAGTCGGCCCCGGTCACACATATCAGCCCGACCGCCACCGCACTCCTGAGCTATATTCCGTTGCCGAATGTGGCTGGGCAATCAGGCTACAACTACGAGAATTTTCAATCGACACCGGCGCGGACCGATGGCGCGGATGTTCGCCTTGACCAGACCATCACAGCAAAGCAGTCCGCCTATGCTCGCTTCAGCCGGAAGAATATCTCGGAAGACGCGGCGAATCCGTTCCTCCCGAACGATGTGGATTCCGTGCACAATCGGAGTTTCCTGCTTTCTCATACATACGCGATCACGCCGGCTACGCTGAATGAATTTCGCTTTGGCTTTACCTATGTAACGACCAGTGTTAACTTCCCTATCCAAGGTTCGGAGGCGTTGAGCCAGCTTAATCTGAAGGGCGTAAACATCAGCCAACATCCGCTGACGCATGCCTTTCCGACCTTCAATTTCAGCGCCGGAACCGGGCTAACGCCAATCGGCAGGGACAAGGCCGGAATTACACAGTCGAAGACTATTCAGTTCAGCGACAACCTGACGCGCACTTTCGGAAAGCACACTGTTAGGGCGGGAGTTGATATTCGCCGGGTGCGGTATTTCGATCTGGAAAGCTTCGCTCCCGAATTTGCATCCGATGATTTCGGCAGCTTTGTCTTTCAACCAACGTTTACAGGCAATGCATTTGGCGACTTTCTGGAGGGAGCTCCAACGACGCTCAATTTCGCCGTGTCGAGCCCAGATGTGGGTGGAACGGCGATGCAGTACAGTCTGTTTGCCGAGGATGAATACCAATTGAACAACCGGTTAACATTGAGCTACGGGCTACGCTGGCAGGTTTTGCCGGGGTTTCAGGAGGATGGCGGCAACCTTGCGAACTTCGACCAACGCAACAATTCGATTGTCGTGCCCAACGCACTATCGAAATATCTAGTCAGCCAGAACATCACAGCGTCGAATGTGGCCTTTCAGCAGTCATTCAATGCCTGCAATCTGGAGGTGACCACGTTGGCCTGCACGAAGTATGTGACCGCGAGCCAGGATGGTTTGCCGCAGAGTCTGCGCAATACATACAAAGGCAATTTTCAACCAAGGATTGCGATTGCATATCGGCCGTTCAATGACACGAAAACGGTGATCCGCGCCGGTTTTGGCATCTTTACCATGACCAACCTGGGTCCGCTTTCGTTCAATAACAGCGGCAACCCAACTTCGAGTTTGCATAGCTATTCCAACGCGAATACCGCTGGCGCGAATACACCGTTGATCCAATTCCCCAATACGGCTCCCCCCAGCACCAGCGTGCAAATCGGGGGAGGGAGTCTCGACCAGGGTGTCGACCCGACCTATCGCGATCCCCAGTCGAACCAGTGGAACCTGACGGTGGAGAGGGAGGTTTCGAGTAATACTTCGATTCGCGCGAGCTATGTAGGGATGCATACGTACAGGTTGAGCATCACTGAGGACCTGAACCAGATTCCGGCGAGTACAACACCCTATGTTTCCGGTACGGCGGCGAATCCCTATGTAGACGCGCGAGCCCCGTATCAGAATTGGTTTTCACTCGCGAGCACTTTCAATGCCGGTGAGGCAAACTACCGCGCTATTGTCGTGGAGGCGACTCGGCGGATGCAGCACGGTTTGTATTACGACGCAAACTACACCTACGCAGTGAATAAGGCGGACAACCAGGGCGATGCACCGACGGCATTTGCGGGCGAGGTCAACTATGGTCTACCAGTTGCGGATCGTTTCCATATCAAACAGGACCTTGGCAATGTGGAAGGAACCCGGCGCAACCGGATGCTGCTGACGGGAGTATATCAACTGCCGGTAGGCAAAGGACGCAAGTGGATAAACGGGGGCGGCATCAAGGATGCATTCCTGGGCGGCTGGGATATGACGACGGTGACGCTGCTGGAAACGGGTCCCTGGCTCACCCCGACCATTAGCGGCTCCGCCGACCAATCCAACACGAATGTCGCCAATCGTGGAGTAATCTTGCGGCCTGACGTGGTGTCGAACAACTTCTATACAGGACAGTCACGGGCCCGCTACTTCAACCTGGCGGCGTTTTCCCCTACGCCCGCGGGTGCAGGCCGCTTCGGAAATGCAGGGGTCGGGATACTCGAGGGTCCTGGGACTGCTGCAGTGAGTCTGGGTGTAGCCAAGAACTTCCACATCACTGAAAAGATACACGCACGCTTTGAATCTACCTTCACCAACGTGCTGAACCACACCAACTTTGCACCGCCGGTGACTGCGATCGACAGCTCAACCTTCGGTGCACTCACTGGCCCGCAAACCGCCGAGAATGCCGGCAATCGTACTGGCCAGGCAGCCCTGCGGTTTGACTTTTAACTGTCTGGAAAGACTGTAGGGGAAGTCAGGCAGAAAGGCGACGGGGCCTTTTTTTGAACAGAAGTGGGGCCGGCAAAACCATGCTGGTTTTACGGCCCCAGACTGCTCGAGTTTGTATTTTGACGGCAGCTTACGCCGTCCTGGGAGGTTACAGGTACCAGGGGATGTTGATGACGATGATGCGCTGATTGCCGCGGACCAGAAGGAGCACCTTGAGCAATTGAGCGCGCTGGTTGTGCAGTGGAGTCTGCCACCAGTGTTTGACGACGAGTTCGGGTATCAGCACCGCGATCTGACGATGAGGGTGATCGTGTTCGACCTTCAGGATGTGCTCAACGAGCGGCATGATAACGAATCGGTAGGGTGAGGAGAGGAGTATAAGGTCGGGAACCGTCTTTCCCGACGCGAGTAAGGGCGCGGCGACATTGTGGCGCCACATCTGTTGCACCTCGTCGCAACAGTCTTCGGCGTCGACGTGGACGGCTTGCACCTGATCGCTAATTTTCAAGGCGAAGCGGAGGCCCTTTTCGGTAATGCGGGACCAGCGGTCGAGGGGGACAATAACCAGAGGCTCGGCAAGGTTTTCCACGCGCATAGGGCAATCGACGGCAATCTGGCGTGTGACACGATCGTAATGGCGCTTGACAGCGCTCATGGTAAGGATCAGGGCGGGAACGAGGATTGCCGTGATCCACGCGCCTTGAGTGAACTTGGCGACCAGCACGACGACCAGCGTGAGGCCGGTGGCGAGGGCGCCGACACCATTGACGGCCATGCGGCGTCCCATACCCTTACCGCCCTGGCGCTTCCAGTGGACAACCATTCCCGCCTGCGAGAGCGTGAAAGCAAGGAAGGCACCAATTGCGAAGAGTGGGATCAGACGATCGGTGACGCCGCCGAAAACGATCAGCAGCAGCGCAGTGAAGCCTACCAGGGCAACGATGCCATGGGAGTAAAGCAAGCGGCGTCCGCGGACTTTGAAAACGTGTGGCAGGTAGTCGTGCATGGCGATGGCACGCGTCAGACGCGGAAAATCGGCGTACGACGTGTTCGCGGAAAGGGCTAGCACCGCGAGGATGGACCCGATGGTGAGGTAGTAGAACCAGCCGCGGCCCATGACTGCGGCGGTGAGCTGAGAGAGGATGCTCTGATAACCGGCGGCCCCGGGGTCGGTGGCGCCGATGGAGTACGCCCGGCACAGCAACGCAATTCCGGCCAGGAAGACCATGAGCAGAACGATGATGATAGCGAGCGTGCGCTTGGCGTTTTTTTGCCTGGGCTCGCGGAAGGCGTTGACGCCATTGGAGACGGCTTCAACCCCGGTCATCGCGGTGCATCCGCTGGCGAAGACTTTGGCCAGAAGCCAGAGGGAGAGCATGGATGCGCTCACGGGCAGGCGCGGGGGCGCGACGGTCGGAATCGGATGCCCGCTCGCCGCGACGGCGCGCACTGCTCCGACGATAATCACGACCAGAAGCGTACCAATGAAGAGGTAGGTAGGGATGAGGAAGGCAGAGCCGGTGTCCTTTACGCCGCGGACGTTGATCAGGGTGAGAATGAGCAGGATGGCGAGGCAAAGGGCGAGTGTGTGCGGCTGGAGACGGGGGAAGGCCGAGACCAGCGCACCCACACCCGCGGAGATGCCGACGGCGGCGTTGAGGATGTAATCGATCATCAGCGCGGCGGCGGCCAGCAGGCCTGCATTCGCGCCGAGGTTCTCAGACGCGACGGTGTAGCTGCCACCCCCGTGGGGATAGGCGTCGATGGTCTGCAGGTAGGAAACGAAGACAATGACCAGGAGGCCAATGATGGCGAAGCTGATGGGCACAATGTGCTGAATCCCAGCCAGGCCCAAAGGGATAAGCAGGGTGAGAGCAGCTTCTGGACCGTACGCCGCGGAGCTGAGAGCATCGAGACCAAATACTGGAATGCCAGCGATGGGACCGATGTGCTCGGCGCGTTCCTCGGTGGTTGCGATCGGCCTTCCAATCAAGAAATCAAACAGCGACATTGGGCCTCCGCCGGGCCGACGATCCGATCGATGGACGACGTGCAAAGCAGGATACTCCGCGCGGCATAAGAAATTCGTAAGGCTGGGAAGGTGTGGACGGGAGGGGACGATTTGAGCAGCTAGGGCTTTGAGGGGGAGAGATAATCGACCATGGTCCTCAGGTCCGACATCGGTGGTGGATGTATCCGGATGGTGGGTTAATGGTCACGGGCGCCGGCGTGCAGGCCGTGCTGGCAGTATTCCTGCTGCTGCTAGTCTTTGTGGTGATGTTTGGGGGACTTGCCCGACGGTTGAAGGTACCCTATCCGATCCTGCTGGTGATCGCAGGTTTGCTGGTGAGTTTTCTTCCGGGGATGCCGCGGGTCGGGCTCGATCCGAACCTGGTATTCCTGGTGTTTTTGCCTCCTCTTTTGTATTCAGCGTCGTGGACGCTCTCGTGGAGAGAATTTCAGCGCAACTTTGTGAACATAGCGATGCTGGCGGTAGGGCTGGTGCTGTTCACGGTGGTTGGACTGGCAATCGCGGCAGGGTCGATGTTGCCGGGCTTCGATTGGAAATCCGCGGTGTTGCTGGGAGCGGTCGTGGCAGCGACGGACGCCATCGCCGCGACGTCCATTGCGCGGAGGGTAGGGTTGCCGCAGCACATCGTCCATATTCTGGAGGCCGAGAGCCTGGTCAACGATGGCACCGGGCTGGTGGCACTGCAGTTTGGACTGGCCATCCTGATGACGGGCCGAACCCCATCGATTGTGGAAGGGGTGGGGAGGCTGGTGTTTTTGATCGGCGGCGGCGTATTCGTGGGATTGGCGATCGGTGGGGTGATCGCCTTGTTCGAAAAGTGGGTGGATGACGGGCCGATTGAGATCGTGATCAGCATATTGGCGCCCTACGCAGCCTACCTTATCAGCGACCGGGCGCACGCATCGGGTGTAATCGCGGTGATTGCATGCGGTATGTACATGAGCCGGAAGAGTCCGGAGTATATGTCGCCGCAGGTGCGGTTACAGATGGCAGCGGTGTGGGATGCGCTGACCTTTGTGCTGAACGGAATCGTGTTCGTGATGATTGGACTGCAGCTTCCGTATGTCATGGGACAGATTGGCGGGCTTAGCCGTTTGGTACTTCTGGAGTATGGCATTGGATTTAGCGCAGTCATTATTGCGATCCGGATGGCATGGGTGTATGGAGAAACCTATATCGCCTATATCGTGCGGCGTTGGGTGCAAAGGGTCGAAGTGACCGAGCCGGACCCGCGAGGATTGTTTGTGATTGGGTGGGGTGGGATGCGTGGGGTCCTCTCGCTGGCGGCGGCGGTTTCTCTGCCGTATGCGCTGCCGGGTGGGGGAACGTTTCTGCAAAGGAGCATGATTATCTACCTTGCGTTTTGCCTGATTGTGGCGACGCTGGTGGTGCAGGGTCTGACGCTGCCCTGGCTGATTCGAAGACTTGGACTTTCATCCCCGGGCGGCATCAACGATGAGGAGCAGGACGCGAGACGTGTCATGCTGCGAGAAGCTCTGGTACATCTGGACCGAAGGCGCTCAAAGAATCGTGATCAGTCCGCGATGTTCGGGGAGCTGATTGCCAGTTATCAGCGAAGGTTGGACGCGATGCCTGCGCAACGGGAGGAGCCGGTGCAGGGACTGGTAGATCAGGCTCGGAGGAATGATGCGATTCTGGCAGCGCTGGAGGTGGAACGACAAACACTGATCCGGCTGCGCAACGAGGGGCGAATCGACGACGAAGTGTTGCGGACGCTACAGAGAGAGCTCGATTTTGCGGAGAGCCGCGTGCACCTGGGCTCGGTGATGCCGTAGAGATGGGCTTGGTGGATGCTGCCCGTTGGATGTTGAGATCTCGGCGATTCGACGGATCGTCTGATGCGCGGGGGCGTCCGTTGAGGAATCGCGTTCGATCTGCGACCGGCCAGGAGTGGGCCTTGGCTAAGACGGCGGAGTAGAAGGCTCTCACGGCCGCGAGAGCCTGCAAAATAATTCTTAGACCGTTGCCCCTTTTTGCGAGCCACAACGCTTTCTCCAGTGAAGGCGGTTATCAAGGCCGCCTCCTAAAAGGAGGAACCACCATGAAATCGAGCATCCGCAACCTCGTCGTGGCCGTTATCACCGCCGCTTCCCTCACCGCCTTCCCGCATCGCGCCACCGCGCAAATGGCCTTTGTAGCCAATACCAACACCAAACTCCTGACGCTTCCCGCGGACGGCATCGCCACGCTGAATACGATCACGCTGCCGAAGGCCGGAACCTATGTGATTACAGGACAGCAGAGTTTCTCGGCTTACCCCACTGCTACTGCAGAGACGCCAGTGACCTGCTACACGGCCAATCAGGCGGGAAGCAGCACTCCACTCACGACCGGACCGTATTCCTGGACCACGATTGCCGCCCCGGGTGGTTACGCCACACTTCCGCTCAATGGATACCTCACAGTCACCGCACCGACGCAAATTTGGGTGGAGTGCATTTATTGGGGCACGGAAGTTCTCGATACGTTCAACGGCTCGATCGCGGCGAACCAGGTGAAGTAGCCGGGCCCTTTTGCCCCTGGGTGACTGCCGGTTGAGTCACTCCTGGACTGGGCGTGATCGATGAAATCATGTGCGGCCGGTTACGGAGGTGGGATTGTACTTGACATGACTGCGATCCTGGACATATCTTTTGGCCACCCGTGGAATCTTTCGGTCAAAAGAACGGAAGGAGGCAGCCAAGTGAGTCAAGAAAAGCATGTCGCCAATCAGCCTCGGAAGGCGCGAACGCAAAAGGTGAACGAGGGAGACTGGGCCAAAAGGCATCACGCCTTCAACGAAAAGATCCTGGACAAGATCGTTGCCGACGTGAAATTCCGGGAAAGCCTCCTGGCTGACCCCCAGTCGGCCTTGCGCGCAGCGGGCCTGGAAAATGAGTTGCGTGAACTCGACCAACATGACGCCATCGCCGCGAGGGATTGCGACAGTAGTTGCCTGGGAACCTGCCAGGCGAGTTGCAAAACCTTTACCTGCATCTTCACTTTCAGTTGCTGACGTCTCGTCTGCGAGAGTTGTAATCCGAAAGGGGGGCAACAATGAGCTCCGTCAACGCGCAGTATCTTGCGATTACCAAAAGGGTTTTAGACCGGATCGTCAGCGACTCGGGGTTTCGCAAACAGCTCCTGGACGATCCGGAACGCGCTTTAGCTGACTCCGGGTTCGAAAAAGAACTCGAGGCAGTTCCCGTTCCCGTGGCCGACGAATGTACAACGACCTGCGGCTACCGAAGCTGCACGTTCAGCTGTGCCGGCCATACGTGCTACATCAGCTGCAGGAACGTGGCTATCTAGGGTAAACGCAGAGCCATCGAGTGGAATCCCTTGCCGCGGCCGGTTCAACGATATCGTTTCTTTCTTACGTCAATGAGGCGGTTGAATCGCACAGGGGCGGATATGACTGGAGTGTCGAAGCGGGACGGTCCCCGAACCGCAGATGGATATCTGTCATGCACCGCGAGCCCATTCCCACTCAGGGATGGAAGCTCCATGTGTCTGCCAATGAAGGCTCGGCTGTTGAGACGCTGCAACGAGTGCTCCCGATATTGTTGTCAGAAACTGCCAGCTTCAAAGTCGCCGCATCGAGTGCCGAACTGAACGACCTGAACGAAGGCTTCGGCGGTCTGAGTCAAGTGGGAAAGTTCATCACCGTATATCCGAACGATGATGCGCAGGCTGTTGCTTTGGCAGTTAGACTCGATCGGGCTACTTACGGCTTGCGTGGCCCAGCCGTCCCATCCGACCGTCCGCTCCGGGTGGGCAGCATCGTCCATTATCGATATGGCGGGTTCGGTGACCTCTTTCTTCAGACGCGAATGGGGCAGATTCTACCGGCGTTACGCACTCCGGAGGGGAACCTCGTCCCAGACCAGCGACGGCCCAGGTACACGCCTCCTGAATGGGCCAAAGACCCATTCGTTGCAGCGGAGGTTGCGGATAGTCTCAGTCAAAGGGGTCGACTCGTCGGCGGACGCTACCTGATCGTCGCGACCCTCTACGAATCGGCGCGAGGCGCCGTCCTCTCCGGCGTAGATGTGTTAGCACCGGGGACCTGCATACTCAAGCAGGCTCGCCGGTACGCAGTGATCGGACGGGACGGTCGAGATGCTTGGGACAGGCTCCGTCACGAGATGGCAATGCTCAGCCGGTTTGGCCCAGAGGATCGCGTTCCGCAGATCATGGACCTGGTGGAACAAGATGACGAGCTCTTTCTCGTCATGAGCGACGTTGGCGGAGTGACCCTCGAGCAACACGTCAGAAGATCTGTAGTGCAGGGTTGTTTTCCCAGCGCCGAGCAACTCTTCCATTGGACCAGGGAGCTCGTTCGTACTCTGCGAACGATGCACAAAAAAGGCATTCTCCATCGCGATCTCAAGTCGTCGAACATCACGGTTGGCGAGGATGGGTCGCTGCGAATCATGGACTTCGAACTTGCCCTGGAGATTGGAGCCAAGGAAGGCGTGGGTCGAGGCACACGGGGTTATTCCTCACCGCAGCAGGATGCAGGCCAAGCGCCCACGGTTGCTGACGACATCTACGGACTGGGCGCGGTTCTCTACTTCGCCACAACCGGAGCTGAGCCATCGCTGGCGCCGCACCCGTTTCGTTTGCTGGATCGTCCGATCCCCTTGCTGAACCCCGAAGCACCCGCCGGGATTGTTCGTCTCGTCGAGCGATGCCTGGACCCTGATCCTTGGGGCCGCTTCCCCTCGATGACGGCGCTGGAGGAAGCCCTGGCGGAGTTCGAACAGGAAAAGCCGCTACCGTCCTCCTTGCACCGGGCATGCGATGGAAATGGGAATGAGAACGAGGTGTACCGCAGGCTCGCGGCACGCCTGGGGGACACACTATGCCGGGTGGTCCAACGCGATGGTGACGACCACCTTTTCTGGCGGAGTACACATGAAGCCCGGGAGGGAATCTCGTCGCGAGACCTCAGCATCGGTTCCGCGGGACCTATCCTGGTACTGGCGGATCTGGTTTCAGAATTTGGCCGGAGCGATCATCGTGAAGTGCTCGGCCAGGCTGCGCGCTCTTTGGCGATGTCGAAACATTCGCCCACCGGTCTGCTGCCTGGGCTGTACGTGGGTGAGGCGGGAGTGGGAGCAGCGTTGCTCCGAGCCGGCCGTGCTTTGAGCGATGCCGATCTTATCGGTAGCGCGCTGGATAAAGGCCGCCTTATCTCAACCATGCCGTACCTCTCACCAGACATGTTCAACGGAACCGCCGGGCGGCTGCGTTTTCACCTCTGGCTTTGGGCAGGGACATCCGATCCAGAGCAGTTACGTTATGCAAAGCAAGCGGGGTTTGCACTTCTTGAGTCGGCCGAAGGCAACGAAGAGACGGGTGTATGGTGGACGATACCGCCAGGTTATGACGGGTTGAGCGGGCATGCCTTCATCGGGTACGCGCACGGAGCGGCCGGCATCGCGGACGCACTGCTCGACCTGTTCGAGGTGACCGGTGACGAGTCAATTCCCGTTATCGTGCGCCAGGCCGGAGCGTGGATCGCTCGCCATGCAGTGGAGAATTTCGGAGAGGCCAACGGTCTTGATTGGCCAGACGTACCCGGCGGTACGTCCATCGGGCCGTTCTGGTGCCATGGCGCAGCGGGCGTGGGACAGTTCTTTCTGCATGCTGCACGCCTTGGTATCATCGACGGCGGTCGAGATCTTGCTATGCGTGCGGCCTGGTCTGCGGCTCGAGGAGCGCGGTGGAGCAGCCCAACACAGTGTCACGGCCTGGCGGGAAATATCGAATTTCTTCTAGATATGTTCCAAGCGACGGGCGAGGACTGTTACCTTCGCGAGGCTCGGTCTCTGGGGCAAATTCTGCAGGGCTTCGCGCTTGAATCGGACGGTGTTCTTGTGTGGCCTTCAGAGTCTCCCGCTGTCGTCACCCCGGACTACACGGTAGGGTATGCGGGCGTGGCGGCCTGCTTGCTGCGCTTGGGCGCTCCGAAAGACCTGCCGCGCCAACTAAGTCTCCGCGCTTTCTCCTAATCCTTGAGCAGGCTCGCCAGCCCCCGTATCGCTGAAGCTGCGGTGCTTGGGATTGTATGGGCATCGACATTGGCTTTAAGGCAAAATGGTCAGGGCTGGTGATCTTAGTTCATCCACCGGTCGTATTCAGGTTGGTCCAAAACAGGAGAGTCCGCGGAGGGGACCCGATGAAGCGCACTTGGACGATCATAGGGGTAGGCGATGTGCGGGGCAGCTTGAAATGGTACCAGCGGTTGTTCGGTCAGCCGGTGACCCCTCCTGCCCATGATGACTTTGGGCAAATCCTCGATTCAGACGGAACTGTCTTGCTCTGCCTCCACGCGTGGGGCGCCCACGGGCATCCCTCACTGATGAGCCCTGATCACGGCCTCCCCGGCAACGGCCTCCTGTTGTTCTTCCGTGTCGATGATTTCGACCTGGCTCTTCAAAGGGCACGGTCTCTTGAAACCCGGTTCGAAGAGGAGCCACACGTCAATCCGAACACGCAAACCAGTGAGTTCTCGCTGCGCGATCCGGACGGATATTTCGTTACGATCAGTGCGCTCTCTGCAGCCTGACTCTAGGCTTTTCAGCATCAAGGGGCATAGTGAGTAAAGACAAGGTCGGTGGCTTTAGCCTTCTGGTGGCAGGGGAAGCAGTTTTTCATAAACGCCGCGTCGCCAGGTTTGCCGTTTGCGAAGTGACCGAATCCCCAGCCGCCGGTTGCGGCGTACCTGGTTGAGTCCTTGATCATAAACTGGATGTTCGTGGGGGCCCCAGGAACAAAAGATTGAGCCTGGCCAAAGACTTGATTGTTTTCTTCTGAGGGCACGTAATGGTAATGCAATGCAGCAATGATCGTGCCGTCTGGGAACGGAAGTTTCCCATCCCGGTAAGCCTTGATCGCTTTATCGTTGCCCAGGACAGCACCAATGCTGTTGAGGTTGCCTGCTTCATGGGCGGAGGAGATCCATCTCCAGTCGCGATACCCGTGAGGAATTTCGGTAACGAAGGCGGGGGCGGATTCTCCACTCGCATGTCCTGCTGAAGGCGCAATGAGGGCGACAACGCCGACCATGGTTGCAACTGCAATCAGTAAGAATGTGAAGTGTTTCATACGGGTTCCTCCATCTAACATGCTTGTATGCCTCATGGACGGCCCAAAACGAAGTCTAAACCGTCGCTGCTCATTCAGGTTGCGCCGGCGTGTATCATCCTGGCCGGCGCACCAGACGGTGACAAGACTCAGCCCTCAATGGGGTGCTATAGTCAAGCGGCCTTGCGCGCGAGCAGGCTCAAGAGGTTCTGTGCGGAAAGGGTTGAGGAAGCGGGATTCTGGCCAGTGATGAGACGGCCGTCAACCACAGAAAACGGCTGCCAGTTGGCAACCTTCTCGAAGATAGCTCCCAGCCGTAACAGCTCATCCTCTACCAGAAACGGCACAACATGGGTTAGTTGCACTTGTTCTTCTTCGCCATTCGTGAAACCAGTTACATGCTTGCCCTTCACAAGCGGAACCCCCTTGTAGGTCACTCGATGAAGAACGCCCGGAGAGTGACAGACCAAGGCCACTGGCTTGCCGGAATTGTAAAAGGACTCAATCAATGAGATGGAATCAGCGCTTTCGGCGAGATCCCACATGGGGCCATGTCCGCCCACATAAAAGATCGTGTCGAAATCCTCGGATTTCATATCGGCAAGCTTGGCTGTATGTGCCAGGTCGTTCTGCGCGGTCTTGTCCTGCTTGAAACGAGCCATGGCGGAGGTCTGATTCTCCGGCAGATCGCTCTTGGGATCTACCGGTGGCTGCCCACCCTTCGGTGATGCGAGGGTCAGTTGCACGCCAGCGTCTCTGAAAACAAAATACGGGGCCGCGAATTCCTCGAGCCAGAAGCCGGTCTTTCGCCCAGTGTTTCCCAGTTGATCGTGCGAGGTAAGTACCATCAGGATTTTCATCTTGGTCTCCTTTGTTTTTGAAATGCAGATCTCGATTGCGCCTTCACCATTACGTGTTTATGAGAGCAGAAGGCAGCGGAGACGAACAATAAGACGATGGTATCGGGCGATACCTTTGTATCGGTGTTCTGTTACACCTTGACGACGGAGCCGTAGTTGATACGAAAGTATGGCCCATACCATCGTCCAATTGCGCGGCTACTTGTGTTCTGACTGAATGAATGGATGAACGACACACGGCGGACTGCCCGTTCGGCTTCAATCAAACAGTCTCAGAGACGAAAAAGCACGAAGGAGAAGCGCATGGCAACTGTGATCACACAGACAAACACCGCGCAGATTTGCGTGGCGAGGCGGTCGCAAACGTATTGGCGTGTCACCATCGACAATCCGCCGATCAATGTCATGGGACCAGAGATGGTTCGGCAGTTCCAGGAAGTCATCGATGATCTAGAGACAGACAAGCATGTGAGAGTCGTGGTCTTCGACAGCGCGGTCGAGGACTATTTCCTGAACCACTCCGATTTTCTGGCCAAGCTGGAGGATCTGACGGCAATGCCGGCGGGCCCCACAGGACTGCCGCCCTGGCCGGACTTTCTCGTGCGCTTGCCCCGCGCGCCCGTCGTTTCCATCGCCCTCATTCGCGGGCGGGCGACTGGCAATGGTAGCGAGCTTGCGCTGGCCTGCGACATGAGCTTCGCCAGCTCGGAGAAGGCGATCCTCTCGCAGTGGGAGGTGGGCGTCGGGATGGTGGCCGGCGGCGGCCCCATGGCGCGGTTACCTCAACTGATTGGGCGAAACCGTGCACTCGAAGTGCTCTTGAGCTCGGATGACCTCACGGCAGAGCAGGCAGAGGCCTACGGCTACATTAATCGCGCCCTGCCCGACACCGAGCTGGACGGGTTCGTCGATGCGCTTGCGACCCGGATCGCCGGGTTCGACAAATGGGCGATTGCTAATACCAAACGCCTGGTCAACACCAGCCTTCCACCAGACGTCGAACTTGGCGCCGGATGGGATGCGTGCATCGCTTCGCTGGGGCGGCCCGCCGCGCAGGCTGGGATCAAGGCCCTGATGGCGCACGGCTTCCACAAGCCCGGGGATGTAGAGAAGCGGCTCGGATACTACCTGGGGCAAATTGCGCGTTAGTCCCTGCGTGGTTCTGTTCTCGATGGACAGCTGAGAATGAGGCAGGACGGCAGCCAAGGAAAACTCAGCCGTACCGGTTTGTGGCAAGCCCGCACAACAGAGGGAGGGGCGGTATGGGAAATAAAGAAACCGTAATTGTGACGGGTGCTTCGCAGGGGATCGGAGCCGCCATTGTTGCACTGTTTTTAAATCGCGGCTATCGAGTGGTTGCGACATCGCGAAGTGTTTCCAAGGCAGGCTTTGCACCCTCACCGGACCTGGCGGTTGTCGACGGCGATATCGGCAGCGCGGCGACGGCAGAGAACGTTGTGCAGACGGCCGTGGCCAGGTTCGGCTCAATCGACCATGTGGTCAATAATGCCGGAATTTTCTCGGTCAAACCTTTTACGGAGTATACGGCTGAAGAATTCCGCAGTTTTGTCTCGACTAATCTTGAAGGATTTATCTTTCTTACCCAACTAGCGGTTAAACAGATGCTGAGGCAGGATACCGGCGGCAGTGTTACTACCATCACAGCGTCGTTGGCCAGGAACCCCATTGCAGGCGTTCCTGCGTCGATTCCCATGATGACCAAGGGGGGACTTGAGGCGCTTACTCTCAGTCTTTCCAGCGAATATGCAAAAAACGGCATTCGCTTCAATGCGGTAGCGCCAGGTGTTGTCGATACGCCGATCCTTAAAACAGCCCCAAAGGACTTTATAAAGACCCTTTCGCCGATGGGCACGATCGCCGAGGCGAACGACATCGCCGAAGCGGTTTTGTTTCTGACAGAGGCACGCCAGGTTACCGGGGAGGTGCTGCACGTGGACGGTGGTTCGCACGTGGGCCGGTGGTAGACGGTAAAGGTTCGTAGCCGCGCATTGCGGGGTCGTTTCAAGTGTCTTGAGTCACTCATGGAGGATGGCAATGCAAGAACAGTCCGTCAGCAGACGCGCAGCGTGGAATAAGACGCGCGTCTCTTCCATCCTGGGAGTTAACTACCCGATCATTCAGGGTCCTCTGGGTGGTCTTTCGACGCAGAGATTGACGGCGACGGTCTCGAATTTTGGCGGCCTGGGTTCCTTTGGGGCCCATAGCCTGGGTCCTACTGCAATCAAGGACGTGATCGCTGAGATTCGTGAGCTTACTGCCAGGCCTTTCGCAATGAATCTATGGGTATCGACGGAAGATGCGGGCGCACGCGCTTCCGGCAGAGACGAATTTGCGCGAAGCCTTGCGCCCGTCGCTGGACATATAGAAGCATTGGGCGCACCTCTTCCGGACTATAAGCCGTATGTGCCGATCAAGTTCGAAGAGCAGGTACGCGTCCTGCTGGATGCAAAGGTCCCGGTTTTCAGTTTCATTGCTGGAGTACCGGCGAAGGAGATCCTGGACGAATGCCGTACCCAGGGAATCCTTACCATGGGAACCGCGACCACTGCTGCCGAAGCCGTGGTTCTGGAACAGGCAGGAGTCAACATCATTGTGGCTTCTGGTTTTGAAGCGGGCGGTCATCGTGGCTCATTCCTGCTGCCGGCCGAGGATTCGCTTACCGGAACATTCTCGCTCATACCCCAGGTCGTGGATGCTGTTTCGGCGCCGGTAGTAGCTGCCGGTGGTATCGCCGATGCGCGCGGGATGGTCGCTGCTTTTGCGCTTGGAGCCGAAGGCGTACAGATGGGCACGGCCTTTCTGGCGAGTGAGGATTCCGGCGCAAGTGCCCATCATCGCAACGTGCTGCTCAGCGGAAAAGCGCAAAGGACCTCGTTGACAAAGGGTTTTACCGGACGACTCGCTCGCGGAGTTCATAACCAGTTGATGGAGGAACTAA
The DNA here is from genome assembly GCA_963743365.1 of uncultured Acidobacteriaceae bacterium. GTDB lineage: Bacteria > Acidobacteriota > Terriglobia > Terriglobales > Acidobacteriaceae > PALSA-350. The sequence continues at coordinate 312,872 of CAVUQE010000020.1, read as the reverse complement.
ATCGCCCAGGGGTGGAGATTCTTCCGTATCCACTGCAGCGCATGCTGGTAAGAAACCTGGTTATCCCCGCGGAAAGAGCCGGCAGAGCGGAGCTACTCCAACTGTGGGCGGGACAGAGTGCAAGCCTTGTCCGGGAGAGCGATACCAAGACGCTTCTGCAGACATTCATATCCGAGGTCTCTGCTGTTGCCGATGCGGTTCTCTATTGGAATCGCGAACGTAGAGGCAAGGGATGAGGTTAGACCCGCAGTACTTGAATAACATGGAGGGAACGATGGCTCTTTCAGCTGAATATCAGTCTCCGGTGGCCATCTCTTTGCCACCGGACAATGATCACACAACCTCGTTCGGTGATCAGCACCTTGTACATGCTGCACGCTCGGGTAGTGGGTCAGCATTCAACGAACTCTGGAATCTTTACTCGCGGCGCGTCTACAGTACGGTTTTCAACATTACAAAGAACAGGCAAGACGCCGAGGATGCGGTGCAGGATTCCTTCTTTCGCGCATTTCAGGCGCTTGAGAGGTTTGAAGGCCGGTCCAGCTTTTATTCCTGGGTGACACGCATTGCGATTAACTCTGCATTAGGGGTGCTACGCAAGCGTCGCTGCCGCGGAGAGACCACACACATTCCAACGTTTGAATATGAGGACGACCGGGCTCCCAGGGAGATTATCGACGTGGCTCCGGATCCTGAGCAGGTGTGTGACCAGAATCAGAGATGCGCACGACTTATGCAGGCGATCGAGAGACTCCCTACGAATCTGCAGGAGATTGTTCAGACGCGCTTGACAGAGGACTGCTCCTTGAAAGAAGTTGCTTCCAGGCTCAAAATCTCTGTGCCCGCGGCTAAGTCGAGACTTTATCGGGCGCGCACGCGGCTGGGCTTGCCGGCTGCGGCCCGCTAGAGACCGGGAGCCCAGACTTGGTCTGTTCATATCCGTTCAGCCTATTTGCACAATTTTAAAGAAGAACTAGCTCGGGCTGCTGGCCCGCACTTTGCCCGCTGCACGGTGGGTGAGGCGGGCGGGGTTGGTCCATCTAAACGCGGCGGTGACGTACCTTGGCCCACTCCCAGGCGAGATGTGGGCTGCCGGGTTTTGGGGTACAATTACCCTCACGATCCTCGGCGTCAAACTTCTTCTCACATTAAGCCGGGTTCCCCACAGTCCCGTGAGGCACTTTGGATCGTTGCTTTGATTTCCGGGGCCGCACAATTTGGGGTGAAAATTCGCCGGCTTAGCCGCGTTGCGCGTTATTCGTAGGAGGAAGAGGCCCGTGAAAAGTGCGTCAGCACCCATTTCCCTAGCCGGCTCTCAGCTGGGCGAAAATCGTCACGTCTGCGCATTTTTCAACAACGACGAGGAAGAATATCGCATCCTGCTACCGTTCATAAAGGACGGCTTGACGTCCGGCGACAAAGCCATTCACGTCGTAAACCCGGAGCAACGTCAAGACCATCTGCAACGGCTGAGGACCGCAGGCATCGATCCGGCAGTAGCGCAGCAGAGCGGGCAGCTCGAGCTTCGGACCAACACCGAAGTCTACCTTCCAGATGGCCGATTCGATCAGGATCGGATGCTGGAGGTGTTTGAACAGCTGGCGAGCGGAAACGCCAAGGGTGGATTTCCGTTGAGCCGCATTTGTTGTCGAATGGACTGGGCGGTTGAAGATCGATCTCATGTCGACGACGTGATTGAGTTCGAGTCGCGGGTAAACGACGTATGGGTTCGGCACGATGACGCGGTTATCTGTACTTACCATCTCGGTCGTTTTGGTGGTGACGCGGTGATTGACATCATGCGGACTCATCCTATGGTTATCATCGGTGGCATTCTTCAGCAGAATCCTTTTTTTGTACCGCCGGATGAATTCCTGAGAGAATTTCGCCAACGACGAGGTGGCCGGCGTAGCTCGCCTGCAACGGCCTGAGATATGGATGGAGAACCCGGAAATCCTGCAGAGGAAATCAAGCACCTTCGGCACTGCGTTAACGATCTGATTAGCGTTCTTGCTCTTCCTGCCATGTGGAGCGGCGGTGAGCCATCCCAGATTGCTCATACCTTGCTTGACGCGCTGCTGCGTATGCTTCAGCTCGATCTGGTCTATGTACGGTTGAAGGAAACGGACGGCGGAGCGCCAATCGAGATGGTTCGATTTGCTCCATCGCAAAAGCACACAATCCAGCCGCACGAGATGGGCAGGAGACTTGAAGGCTGCCTGGGGCCCGGTCCTCAGGAATCGCCTCGGCTGATGCGGAACCCTGTGGGAGAGGGAGACATCTCGGTTGTGTCCTTGGGACTAGGGCTGCAGGGCGAAGTTGGCGTAATCGTAGCGGGGTCAGAGCGAGCGGATTTTCCCCGGCAAACCGAGAAACTGATTCTGAGCGTAGCGGCAAACCAGGCGTCGATTGGGCTGCACGAGGCACGGCTCCGGAGCGAACAGAAGCAGCTCGCGAGAGAACTCGATCTACACGTCGCGCAACGAACTGCAGAACTTGCCGCGGCCAACGAGGAGCTGCGCAAGGAAATCGCCGACCGCAAACACGCCGAGGAGGATCTGAGAAGCAGCGAAGAAAGGCATCGCGTAATTGTGGAAGCAGCCCACGACGCAGTGGTCAGCATGGATGAACGGGGCGCCATCCTGCTTGCTAATCCTGCCACCAGGCGCATCTTTGGCTATGATCCGGCCGAGATCGTCGGTAAATCTTTGACCATGCTCATGCCGGAAAGTTCGCGGAAGCTGCATGACAACGGTTTCAGACGGTATTTGGCTACTGGACAGCGGCATCTCAACTGGCAAGGCGTCGAACTTACGGCTGTACGCAAGGATGGCCGGGAGTTCGACGTAGAGGTTTCGTTTGGAGAACTAACAAGCGGCGGCCATAAAGTATTTACCGGCTTCATCCGCGATATCAGTGAGAGAAAACAGGCTGAAGAGCAGCTTCGAACGAGCGAGCGTAACCTGCAGATGACACAAGCGGAACTGGTGCGGGTTTCCAGGCTCACAACCATGGGCGAGTTGGCGGCATCGATAGCGCATGAGGTCAATCAACCGTTGACCGCGGTAATCAATAACGCCAGCGCATGCCTGAGGCTACTCGCCAATCGGAATCTAGACTCTGAAGTTCTGCGTCACGCTCTCGAAGGAATCGTTGCCGATGGTACTCGCGCGAGCGCCGTTTTATCCCGGATCCGCGCATTCATCAAGAAAGAGGCGGCGGAAAAAACTCCGTTGGATATAAACGAAGTCATTGAAGAGGTGCTGGTTCTGGCTGGCCGTGAGCTCGATGAACATCAGGTCTCGCTTGACCACCAATTGACAACAGATCTGCCGTTTGTGTCGGCTGATCGCGTTCAGCTGCAGCAGGTCCTGCTGAATTTGATCATGAACAGCATCGAGGCCTTAACCGGGGTGACAAATCGACCTCGTTCACTGTCAGTGCGATCCCGTATGGACGAATCCGGGGATCTACTGATCGCGGTCAGCGACTCCGGCACTGGCTTTGATTTAGAGGTGGACCGCGTTTTCACTCCCTTTGTTACAACGAAGGCGAAAGGCATGGGAATGGGTTTATCGATCAGCCGCTCACTGGTTGAAAGCCATGGCGGCCGACTCTGGGCTGCGCCTAATTCACCCCACGGTGCGGTATTTTCTTTCACGCTGCCAACGACCGCAGTGAGTCCCTCATGACTGGTGCCCCGGTTGTTTTCGTGGTCGATGATGATCCGTCGGTACGGTCTTCACTGAAGTTCCTTCTAAGCACCGTGGGGTTGCAAGCGGAAAGCTTCGACTCGGCGGACATGTTTCTGCGTAAGAATCCGCCGGATGCGCCCAGTTGCCTGGTGCTGGATGTGAGGCTACCGGGATTGAGTGGACTCGATTTTCAACGCGAGCTGGCAGCCAGGAAGATTCATATTCCGATCGTCTTTCTCACCGGCCATGGCGACATCCCGATGAGTGTTCGGGCCATGAAGGCAGGAGCCGTCGAATTTCTGACCAAACCATTCCGTGATCAGGATCTTCTGGATGCTGTTCGCATCGCACTGGAGCGCGATCGTGCCCGACGTGAAGAGGAAAAGGAAGTCATGATGCTGAAGCGGCGCTTCGACTCATTGACTTCACGCGAGCAGGAGGTGATTTCGATGGTTGCCTCAGGCATGCTCAATAAGCAGATTGCGGACCAGCTTGGAACCGCGGAGAGTACCGTGAAGGTCCAGCGCAGCCGGGCATTGGAGAAGATGCACGCCGAATCTCTCGTGGACCTGATAAGGATGATCGAGAAGGTGAAGGGCCTCCCCGGGGGGCTCCGATAAACAAAAGTTTATCCTCATAGTGCTTTTTGGGGCGCTGGATATCCGAAGATCCAATAGATTCCTTGTCCGCCGGCGAATATGTTTGTGCTCAGTCGCGGAGTTGAAGGTGACAAAGAATCTAATCTCGGTAGTCGACGACGATGAGGCCATCCGTAGAACGACGACCTTTCTCATCGAGTCCTTCGGCTTTCGAGTGGCAGCCTTTGAATCTGCCGAGAGCTTCTTGAACTCTGTTCACTTGCACGATACTTCATGTCTGCTGGTCGACCTCCAGATGCCGGGAATGAACGGACTACAGCTGCAAAGCGAGTTGGCTGCTGCAGGGTTCGCTATCCCCATTGTGTTCATTACCGCATACGACAATAAAGACACGCGCCGGCAAGCGATGCAAGCCGGCGCCGTGGCATTTCTAGGCAAGCCTTTCAACGACGAAGAGCTGCTGCAAGCCGTCCGTTTAGCCTTGCGAGGAGAACTGGAAGCGACAAAAACTCTAATCACGGTGATTGACGACGATGAGTCGATCCGCCGGACCACCACACTTCTGCTTGAATCTTTCGGTTTTCGAGCAGCAGCCTTCGCATCCGCTGAAAGCTTTCTGCGGTCCGGCCAACTGCACGATACTTCATGTCTCATTCTGGATGTACGAATGCCGGGCATGAACGGGTTAGAGCTCCAGAGCAAGCTCGCCGCTGCAGGCCACGGCATCCCTGTTATTTTCATCACCGGTTACGACGACAAAGATTCTCGTGGACGCGCGATGCAGGCGGGCGCCGTTGCATTCCTGGACAAGCCTTTTAACGACGAGCAATTACTCCAAACCGTTCGTTCGGCCTTAATAGCAACCGACAGCGATAGGAAATCCAGGTGACTATGGATTCCTAAACGTGGATACATCAATAGATTCACCTGCAACACGCCTCCGATCCCTCGCGAACCGAAGAACGTTCGCCCAAACAGAATCCTGCTTCCGGTTAGACAGGCAGGAGTGATAGTTACGGGAGTGTATCGATATGAGCTTAGCGCACGTGATCAGCCATGAAATGGGGCCCTTATACGTATCAAATGCAGAGCCGATCGTGTTTGTTGTCGACAACGATATCTCTGTCCGGGAATCGATCAAATCACTCATTAAGTGTGGCGGCTGGCGGTCGGAAGCCTTCGCCTCCGCACATGACTTTCTGGCCAGGCCGCGGCCCGCTGTTCCAAGCTGCCTGGTGCTCAACGCTTCCCTTCCAGACCTTAATGGCTTAGACCTGCAGAAGCGGGTTGCAGTCGAACGCGCCAGCACGCCGATCATATTCATCACGGATCAGGCCGATGTGTACACGTCGGTGCAAGCTATGAAAGCGGGGGCGGTCGAATTCCTGATTAAACCGTTCCAAGACGACATTCTCTTGCGTGCGATCAAGGAGTGCCTTAACCGGAGCTGCGCTACTCTTATCCGCGATGCAGAAATGCGTGCACTCCGTAATGCCTATGCACGGCTCAGCCTTCGCGAACGGCAGGTCATGGCCTTGGTGGTCTCTGGCCTATTGAATAAACAAGTGGGTGCGAAGCTCGGCATCAGCGAGATAACGGTGAAGGCGCACCGGGGCCAGGTAATGCAAAAGATGAAGGCTGAATCTTTCGCTGACCTGGTGAGAATAGCCATGAGGCTCCGCTCAGAGCACGCCCTCATCTCATCAGTTTCCGCTGAGATCAGCATCAAGGTCCCCAACAACTTGCAGCCTCATCACGGTAGATTGGCCTTGGGACAAGTCGTAACTGTGAGACACCCGCGGACGTGCTGCGCAATATGCGGAAAGCCGTGCAGCGAGGATGGCACAATTTTGGGCGGCTCTCACGGAATAGGCTGTTAATGCGGTCGATGGGTTAGTTTTCGTCCTGCCTTTCACCGTCCCAGGCGATGGCATTCAGGGTAAGGCGACTTCCGGATTCTCGACCGGCGTGCCGATGCGAGGCTCACTTCTGCTCTCTCGGGCGCCAATTCAGAATCACGTTAAGGGAAGATGCTCCCTGGGATTTGTCGCTGATAATCAGGAACCGCTTCCCGTCCGGAGCGATATCCCAGCTCATGGGCCCGGTGCGGATCCCGGTATCCACCATGTCCGTATTGAATAGGGCCTGCGGTATGCCGGCGTGGAAAACGGGGGTGGCGCTCACTGGCACCGCCATCATGGTCCAGTCAGGCGAGATGTAGAACAGTTCTTTGCCATCGCGGCGCCAGCGCGGTTGCACGCCGCCCCCACGGGACACCATCCATCGGCCTCCGTTGGTTGTGGGCGGGAAAGGGATCACATAGATTTCGCTCAGGCCCGATTCATTGGAGGTATATGCCACCCAGCGCCCGTCAGGCGAAAACTGCCCCTGATCTTCGTTCGCCGGAGTATCGGCCAGTACCAGCGGGCGCCGATCTCCGGCCACCGGGAGCGCGAACAGGTCAGCCGATCCGGTGGCAGGATTGACCTGGGCATAAATAATGTAACGTCCATCCGGCGACCAGCTTTTGGGAACGGAAAGAAGATCGGTCTTCAGCAGGAGTTGGTTTTCCCCGGCTCCGTTGGCAGCTTCCCGATAGATGCCCCCGGGCTTGAACCAGGCGATGGACTTGCCGTCGGGGGACCAGGCAGGATCCATGCCCCCCGCATCGAAACCCAGCCGCGTGGTAACTCCGGTTGCGAGTTCGAGCACCCATACACCACCATTCAAATGATCCCCCAGCACTCGCTTTCCATCCGGGGAAATCATGACTACCGATCCCGCCTCGCCGGCCGAGCCGAGATCCTTGCCCTGCCGGTTCCGCCAGACATACTGCCAGTTCCGGCCCTGTCCGGAGACCCAGGCCAGCACGCCAGCGCTGGAGGTGGAAGCCAAGGACTGGGGTGTAAACGAACGCGCGACAACGCCTTCGGCTACGGGATACGGCTCGCCTGCGGGTTCAAGCTGCTTCAAGTCGAAGGGCAAGGCGGTCAGCATTCCAGCACGAGCGAAGATGACCGCGCCCACGCGGCCGCCGGACAGCGGAGCCACAACCTGGGCGTTGGAAATATCCGGGAGGATGCGCCGCTCCCCTGGATCGTCGATCGACCCCAGCCACACTCCTCCGGGGCTGCGTGTGGCAACATAATGGCGGCCATCGGGTAGGAATGAGGGATAACTCTCGGTCGCCATGTGGCCGGGAAGATCGGCAACCGTTCCGCCCGCATCGGAAACGGTTTGCGGCCTCGCCAGTCCACCGATCAGAATGACGCCTTTCCGGTTCCACGTGCCTCCCAGGGCGCCCAGCGCGTCGCAAATCGTTTGCACCGGCCCTCCGGAGCGCTCGATCTTCTTCAGCCTGGAATCGGCAAAGAAAGCGATGAAACGGCTGTCCGGGGACCAGAACGGATCCGCCGCACCATCGGTCCCAGCGATGGGCGTGATATCGCCGGAATCGAGCGCCCGAATCCAAATCTGCTGCTTGCCGTCTTTCACTAGGACCAGCGTGAGAAAGCGTCCGTCAGGAGAAACGGCGAGCGACAAAGGGCGCGATTTTTCCGGAAGCAGAATGTTCGTGCGCGCCATCGGAGGCGGCGCAGTTCGCGGCGCAAAGCGCAGAAGCGCGAATACAACGAGAGCGATCGCGGCGAGCCCGGTGAGTGCGAGCGCCCAAGCTGGAAATTTTGATCGCGAGCCGGGCGAAGCCTCGGGCGGGGTCTGCGCAATCGACTCCAGCTCCCATTTCAGGTCGCGTGCGGATTGCCAGCGTTCGTCCGGATCGCTCTCCAGGCATCTCCTTATGACACGATCGAGGGCAGGCGGCAGATCTTTAGGGAATCTTGAGAAATGGCCGGTTGCCATCTCCGCCAGGATCAGCCCCAGCGCGTAGATATCCACCCGTTCATCCGATTCTTTCCCTTCAGCCCGCTCAGGCGCCATGTAGGCAGGGGTGCCGATGACGTGGCCGGGCTCAGTCAGGGTTGGATCGCCCGGCGATCGGGCCAGGCCGAAGTCCAGCACCTTGACACCGGTCTTCGTCATCATGATGTTCGCGGGCTTCAAATCGCGGTGCACGATGCCCCGCGCGTGAGCCACGGCCAAGGCTTCGGCAATCTGGGCTCCGAATCGAAGGGTCTGTGCCAGGGTCATTCTGCCGCGTTTGAGGCGCGCGGCCATGGTTTCGCCTTCGACCAACTCCATCACGAGGTAGTTGGGGCCGACGTCATGCAGGGTGCAAACGTTGGGGTGGCTGATGGCTGCAATCGAGCGCGACTCCTGTCTAAAGCGATCCAGAAAGCCGCGCTTGCATATCTTGATGGCGACCGGCCGTTCCAGCCGGGTATCGGTGGCGCGATACACCTGGCCCATGCCTCCCTGCCCCAGCAGTTGCTCAATCTTGTAAGGCCCCAGCTGTGTACCGGGAGCCAATTGTGCATCGGTGGTATCGGCAATGAGGTCCGCGGCATCGTGGTCGAGCAGCTTATCGCCGGATTCCGAGTCCTGCGCCAACAGCCTTTCCACTTCCCTGCGAATCTCAGGATCAGCGCCCGTCAGGGCTTCCCCGCCCTTCTCACGAGCCGAATGATAGAGCTCCTCAATCTGCCGCCACCGCTCGGGTGTCAAGTGTTACCTCAGGAAGTATATGAGTGATATTATTGCGCCGACAGCGTCCAATTGATACGATTTGCGGCACTCTCGGCGACTTATGCCGGCGGTAAGGCCAGGAGGGGCGCGCCGTGACCAACGAGCCCCAGTCGAGCCCCAAAGAAGATAAGACATCGGAAACAACGCAGCTGCTTCGCGCCTGGGCCGAGGGAGACCGAAACGCGCTGGAGCAGTTGACGCCGCATGTGTATCGCACCTTGCGGCGCATCGCGGGACACCACCTGAAGAACGAGCGCCCGGGAAACTCGCTGCAGGCCACCGCTCTGGTGCACGAAGCGTATCTCGAACTGATCGACATCACCAATGTGGATTGGCAGCACCGGGCTCATTTTTACGCCGTGTCGGCGAAGATCATGCGCCACATCCTGCTGGACCACGTGCGGCGTCGGGTGGCAGCCAAGCGGGGCGGCCACGCCGAGCGCGTGGACCTGGACGAGCTGCCCGACCTGAGCGGAGACCGGGCGAAGGAGTTGATCGCTCTTGAAGACGCTCTAAATGCGCTGGAAGCGATTGACGCGCGCAAGGCCCGCGTGGTCGAGCTGCGCTTTTATGGCGGGCTGAGTGTGGAAGAAACCGCCGCCGTCCTGGAAATCTCGCGGGAAACCGTGATGCGGGACTGGAAGTTCGCGCGCGCCTGGCTGCAGGCCGAACTTAGCCGCCGGTAAGCCCTCCTCCCAAAAACATTCACCCGGATGCCAGTTTTCTCCTCTCTTTTGCGCCTAAAGGGCAAAGCCGTTCAGAGACAGGTTCTTTTCCTAAACCCGACCTCTGCGCCGCTTCTGAAGTCCACACCCAAAAAGGAGATTGATATGACTCAGCGTATGTTCAGGATTTGCATCCTTCTAGCTCTCGGCTTCGGGGCCTCACAGACGATCCTCCCGGCGCAGGAGAGGAACGAACTGGAGGGTATCTGGAGCGTGAGCGTCAACGTAACCAATTGTCAAACCGGTGCTCCCATCCGCACCGTCGCTTCTCTGCAGCAATTCCGGCCTGGCGGTTCCATGATCGAGACGGCCAACAGCGGCTCACGCGGCATCAGCGAAGGAGTCTGGGGTTCGGCGGGCAGCAATGAGGTCGCCGCGTTGTATTGGTTCTACCGTTATAACGCGGACGGGACCTTTGCTTCGCGGGCCAGCGTCACGGACAAGATCGTTCTCGGATCGGATGGCAAGTTCACCTCATCTGGCATGGTCGTTGACTATGACGCGAACGGCAAGCTACTCACGACCGGCTGCTTCACGCACACCGCTACCCGCCTGACCGCCGGCTTCGAGCCTCATGGCAACGGGAACCACTGAAGTGCCGAACCCGCTTGGGCCGGTCCGCGACCTGTCGTACCGGCCCACGGGCAGAATCTGCGCCAAGCGATCTCAAAGCTCGAAAAGAGCTACTGGAATTCTCGATGAAGCACGCTGATGCGAGCCCTTTGTGGTTTTTTGGGGAACTAGAAGTCCCTGGTCTTGACGCCGAGTGACTGCGGGAAGGGATAGGGCTTCACCGACGAGCGCTGAGCGTGCCGGAATGAGTAGCGCCGACGGTGGCCGCGAGTAGCACTGCTGTAAGTAGCCACGCCACAAGTAATGCACCCACGGTGGCGGTCGCCAATACTATCGCCTCATGAACTCAGAAGGTGAATCGCACACCTAATTCGATACGGCGAGCGGTTTCGGCTGCAACCGGCCGCCCAACGGCTCCGGAGGAAAGTATGGTGTTTACTGCCGTGACATTCGTGTGGTTCAGCAGATTGGCACTTCGCGCATTGAAAGTAAACGTGCGCGGATGGTCCTTAGCGCCTGGGAGGGTGAAGGACCGGCCGAGGTCTGTGTCGAGATGCACGGTTCCGGGCATTGTGCCGATGTTCCGTTGGAGATTGCCATTCACCGTGTTGGTGGTGAGCAATCCAAATTGCGTGCTGTAAACTCCCGGGCCGGGCGCGGAAGCGTAGGAAGGGCGGTCATTGAAGTTGCCATCGCCGTTCGCATCTGTGCCTGTGGTGATGTTGTATGGGTTGCCACTGCTAGCGAAGAGCTCGGTGGAAAGCTCCGTGTTCAGCGGCAGCTTGACATGGCCCATCAGGCCGAAGAGGCCGGATGTCTGCCAATCCACCCGCGACGACTCGCCCTGCTCGCTGTAGCTGGACTGCGGGGTGGCCGCCCCTGAGGTATCCTCACCGCGGAAACCTCCATCGGATCGGACGCCTGCCATGTGCACATAGAAGGCGGAAAGGCCGAATCGTTTGTAATCGTTCTGCCCCAGAGACAACACCAGAAACCTGCCGCGCATATGGGCAACCTTCTGGTAGAGAAAGATATTCTCGTTGGCAGCAATCGGCCTCGGAGCAAGCAACGCCGCGAGCGGATCGGGCGCAACGCCTACGCTGCTTGCGACCATCGGCGCGTTGATGTTTTCCACCCGGATTTGATCCCAGTTGGCCCCATAGTTGAAATCACCTTCGGCATGCCAATGATGCGGAAATTCATGGTCCACTGCGAATTGGGCGCCAAAGGAGGGTATTTGCCTGAACGTCTTCGGGAAGCGGTAGAGCGTGCTCACGCTGATCGAACCGGCAACAGGCGTCTGCGGATTCTGAAAATTTGGCGCATAGGTTGTCTCCTGCTGTTGCCGAATTCCGTTCAACCGATCCACCTGCAGGGCATAGCCTGGATCCACCGCACTCGAAAATAGTCCTGCTCGCAGGTGAACCACCCAGGCCGATTTCTTGTCGAGCGACCAATTCATGCCCACTCGAGGCGAGACGTTCGCAAAACTGCTGGGTGCGGTTTGCAACTGATAGCGGAAGCCTGCATTCAAGGTAAAGTGATCGTTTAACTTTGCACCGTCCTGGCCATAGAGGGCGAGCCGCCATTGAGTGAATGGCACGAGCGGGGTTCCGCTGTTCCTCTGAAAGGTGGTTGGTGTTCCGCCAGGGAGGCTCGCAAGAGCGCGCCGGTACTGTTCGATGGCAGTGATGGTGGTAGTTTCGCCGGTTGGATTGTTGTTCCCGCCAAGCACGGGCGCGCTTCCCCCACCAAAGACGAATGCGCCGTTGAAAGTGTCCGGATCGTAGTCGTGCTCGAATACCCCAAGAGACTGCACGCCAATTTTCAGGGTATGCCGGCCTCGACTAAGGATTACGTCGTCGTCCCCTTCGAGGTCGCGTTCGCGGTTGTTGAGATCCCCGGCGGAAGACCCGCCACCGACGAAATAGCCAGCCACCTGCAAAGAAGGCTCCGTCGAGAGAGGGGTCTGCGCGGTGCGTTTCCAGGAGTAGCCGATCCGCGTTTCATGCAACAGATTGGCGCCAAAGGTCTGCGTATTCAGCAGACGCAGATCATATTCGCTGGACAGGCTGTTGTAACCGGCTTCACCAAGAACCAGGCCGCCCGCACCCTGATTTCCGAGGTTGTTGACGTTTGCGGCAAAGGAAACGGTCGCCAGATCATTGGCTTTGATTTGCCAATCTCCGCGCGCGGACCCGATCCAAAGACGTTGCGGAGCGGGTATGGCTTGTTGCAGAGGCACGGGAGCTCCCTCTGCATTCAATGTCACCGCATCGACCACGCTGAACTCATTGATATCGCGCTTTTCCAGCGCGAGAAAGACGTCGCTTCTCTTCTGCGTGATGGGCCCACCGAGTTCGAAACCATAGCGCTGCTTGCTCGCGGGCGTTGCGTTCACGGACAACGGATCCGTAGCGTTGAACGGGCTGGCACTGTCGGCAAAGAAGATGGCTCCGTGCCACGGCCCGGCGCCCGGCTTGGTTTCAATTTCAATCCTGGCGCCCAGCCACGGCGGGCTCTGATACTCGGAGGAGAACAAATCGGGATTCACACGGATGGAGGCGATGGAGTTCTTGGGAGGTAGCGTGCTGCCGTTTTGAAATCCATCAACAGTAACCAGTGCGTTCCCGGAAGCGCCGCCTCCGCCTGCAGCGAGCGCCTGCAACTGGCGAAGCAAAATCATCCGGATCATCGGGAAGCCGTTGCACGTCTTCCGTTCCCAGCACCGCGGTGCTTGCGGTGTGGCCGTCGTCTGCCCCGCTCGTGTTCCCGTGCACATCTACCTCCGTCTGCACCGACGCCACGGCAAGCCGGAGATTGACATGTGCAGCGCCACCCGCATGAGCGTGCGCGCGGGCGGTGGCTGGGGCGAATCCGTCGGCGTCTGCCGTAATTGTGGTTGAGGTCACGGGCACACATGCGAACACATAGCGGCCGGTCGCATCGGTCAGGCCCGTTGCCCCGGTTCCGGACTGCACGTGTGCCCTGGGAATGACCGCCCCGGTCGGATCGGTAATCACGCCGTCGATGCGCATCCCTCGAGTGCAGGACTGCTGTGCGAGAGCCGTCCCAGAAACGAATAGTGCGGCAAAAAGGACTGCGCGGTTCCGGACGGTTGCCGATGGATAGCTGTCTGCGAATGGTCGCTTGTTCATTTCGTCTCCAGTTCACTTGAACTCTCAAGCTAGGTGACTGAAGACGAATTCCGCTTTGCGTTTGGAGCGAAACGCTGGTTTATTGGCGCGAGGTGGATTCATCCAGCTCTATCGTCTGCGGTCGAGCGGAGAGGTGCAATCTTAGGTTGGAAAGTAGATCAACTAATGATCCGCAGTTAGCGGCTCATTTCACGAAAGAACGATGCTCGGAAGCTACGGCTTAACGTAACTTCGGCGCCGTTCACAAGCTTCACGATGTAGTCGCCATGAAAGAGAGGATGGAGACCCCGCACCGCGGCTTTACGCACCAGGGTCGATCTGTGGGTGCGCACGAATTCCCTTGGATTGAGTTGGTCTTCGAGGCCCTGAATCGTCTGCCGCGAAATATGCGATCCGGTCGATGTGTAGACAACGACATATTTGTTGGCTGCTTCAATCCAGATGATTTCGTCCACGGGCACGAACAGGATGCGTTCATCATCTTTAATCGAGAGCCGGGTAAGCCATTGACTGCCGGGGGCGGCTGGGACAGCGGAGTTCAACCTCCGAATCGCTCGCTCAATCGAGGTCGCAAGGCGCTCCTTATCGAATGGCTTGCAGAGATAGTCCACGGCCTCAATTTCGAAGGCTCTCACCGCGTACTCGCTGTAACTGGTTACGAAGACAAAGAGAGGGGGTCTGGATTGAGCGAGCTGGTCAATCATTCCGAAGCCATCGAGGCCAGGCATCTGAATATCGACAAACACCAGATCCGGCGCCAGCTCGCGGATTTGTTGAGCCCCCTGAATACCATTTGAACTTTCTCCAACGACTTCCACCTGGGGCTCGCCCTCGAGCAGTTCGCGCAAATAATGACGCGCATGCGCTTCGTCCTCAACAATAAGGACGCGAGCCGCCCTTCCTGCCGTTGCAGAGCTGGGCTCTGATCCGTTCCGCATGACTCCTCGATCTTAGTCCCGCCTTCAGGTGTACTCAATGGTGGGAGCGGCCTCCCTGCTGGTGCTGGTCATCGCGATGGATTGCTGACGCCGGCTCTCTTATCGAGCCAGCCGGTCCAGCGCCATCGCCGGCTTCGCTGTAAGGAATGGAAATATCGATCTGGACTCCGCCTTCCGGCCGGTCGGAGTAAAAAAACGTTTGCCGACCTCCATAGTGGATCTGCAGACGGTCAACTGTGTTGGTAAGCCCTACGCCGAACCGCGGCAGCTCAGAACCAAAGGGACGTTTGGAACCATCATTGCGGATCCTGATATTGAGGGTTCCTGATTGACAGAATGCGCAAAAAGAAATCTCGCAGGGACCGGTCATTCGCGAAGCGCCGTGGCGTATCGCATTCTCGAATAGCGGCTGCAACAGAAACTGTGGCACCAGGGCCCTTGTGGCTGCGGGCTCAATCTCATAGTTCAGCAACAACCGGTCTCCAAGCCGGAGCTTTTCGATCCCAAGATACAGATCGGAATATTCCAGTTCTTCGGCGAGTGTTTGCATCCGGTTGCCATTTTCCCTGAGAGTGCTGCGGAGTAGATCTCCAAGTGCAATGACCATTCGACGCGCCGTGGCCGGGTCTTCAACGGTCAGGCCCGCAACGGTGTGAAGGGTATTAAAAAGAAAGTGGGGATGAAGCTGCATGCGAAGTGCTTCAAGGCGTGAGACTGCGAGCTGGCGCTCCAGATCCATTGCGCGCATTCTTTCCGCTTGAAGATCCTGCAGTACCTGCCAGCCTTCGATTGCAGTCACGAGCACGATTCCAATCAGAATTTCGTTGGGCAAAAACCAGAACAGATCGGATCCCAGCATGGTCCGAAACGTGGAAAAAGACGGGCGATTTGGGAAATAGGTTGGGAAAACGATGGCCCAGTGCGTGAAGTCCACAAGCATCGCCAGCGCTGCGATCAGGATGAGAAGGACGCCCGCATTCCGGATTCGTTTTGGTTCCTTCAGCGGGAAGCGCCGAATGCATCGTAGAAAAATGGGCACGGTAAGTGTCCAAAGGGCAAAATGCACGGCATTGGAATAGAGGGCAAAGCCAAGGGGTTTATGGCCGAGTTCACTGATTTCGAGAACGGCTGTAAAAAACACAGAAGCGCCTGCCCAGCCGAGGATCACGAATTTGAGGCGAGCCAACGCGGTCATTTCCTTATTATTGCCTCCCAAACACGGCGCTGTGGCGCACATTGTCGCCAGATGCAGATTTTACGGCGTGAAATGGCTTACCTGCGTAGAGGGGTCTGAAGGAGGCACAGAATATTCGGGAACTTTGATCACGGCCTGGGCGTATCTCTTCTTGTAGCTCAAGGCTCGAGGGTAGCTTTATGTCTGGGCATATTCAGTCAGTCACGGCTTTAGCGGCAACTCTTCTATCTGCGGCCATCCTGTTAGTTGGAAGCGAGGTATCTTCTGGGCAGGATTCGGGCGTTAATCTCGCACTCCATGCCAACTCTCACACCAGGGCAGCCGATATCGGTTTGCCCGTCTATCCCGGCGCCACTCTATACAAGGATGATGGCAACGACTCCGGGGCCGACCTTGGACTCACCGCCGGCGACTTTCACTTCAGCCTGCTAGCGGTCAAATATGTGACGAGCGACCCGGCGGAACGGGTTTTGGCGTTCTATCGCAAACCGCTCTCACGTTACGGTGAGGTACTGGAGTGCAACCAAGGTAAACCTGTGGGCGCCCTGACGGTCACGCGTAGTGGCCTTGCTTGCGGAGAGGCTGGAAACGGCAACACGGATTCCTCAGGCGATCACGAAATTCGCGCCGGATCTCCACATCAGTTCCGCATTGTTGGCATTGACGACTCTCATCCAGGATCCACACGCTTCGGCCTCGTCTACCTTGATCTGCCAAAGGATAGCGATAAAGCGAAGTAGGGTTGGGGACCAATGACGTCGGCACGAATGCTGAACGGAATGACGGGCAAAGATCGACGACAGGTCCCCTGCCGTGTCGTAGCAAGCTGAGAAGGAAGAGGAGAGGTGCCGTCCTCTCATCAGCGGCGAAAGGCGGCGCGGAATTCCCGCGGGGTCTTTTTCTTGAACATCTTGAATTGACGATTGAAGTTGGCCAGGTTCCGGTATCCCACTTCATCGGCAATCGCGGCAACGGACTTCTGCGAATTCAACAGCAGGGCGCAAGCGTTGCCGACTCGCAGTTGAGCCACGTATTCTACGACCGTGGTACTGGTGTGGAGCTTGAATAGACGATGCAGCGAACTCCGGCTTAGAGCGGCTGTTCGCATCAACTTCGCAACGGAAATTTCTTCCCGGTAGTGCTCATGAAGATACGAAATCACCCGGCCAATTCTCTCCTCGGTGGCGGAGGGAGAACTTACCGCTTGGCTTGCCGCCGAGGCCAGGAAGACCGTCCTGCTATCGTTCCCGAGCAGCAATAGCAGGTTAAGAAGGGATAACAAACGTTGCCCCGGCGCCTGATCGAGCATGGAGCAGATGGCCGATTGCGCCACCTCTCGCGTGGCAGTGGAGAACGTCAGCGCACGCGACGATCGTTCCAGAAGGCGAAGGATCGGGTGCAATTCGACATGCGGCTCGATCAGGCTCTTGACGAATGCTTCCGTGAACCACAGAACCAGCGCGCGATGAGTGCGGCTCTTATTCACCCGCTCACTCGAGCACCAGGTGTGCGGAATTCTCGGACCAATCAACACCAGGTCGCCGTGGTTATACGCGGAGACATTGTCCCCGACAAACCGCTGTCCCCGGCTGTTGAGCGTCAGGGTCAGCTCATATTCGGGGTGGTAATGCCATTCAAAGGGAATTCGCTCCAGCCGCCGGTCGAAGAACACCCAGGATGCATCCCGTGGCGTGGTTACATGTTCGCGGTAGGGCTTCACTGCATTGCCTCGTATCATCCAATAGTAGCGAGGTTCTTATCATTGGTGAGACTTTAGTATCGGAACTTGGCATCCGGGGCAAACATGCCGTCTCATGAAAGCGCTAGATTTCTCCTATGCGCTTCCCGCGCGGAGGTTCTCCATGGAAACAGTGCACGCCGACTCGACTTCCGAGGAAAAACAGTATCGCAACAGCCTAACATCCCTCGTCGCCAGGACACAGCTACGCGACATCCAAAAGACTCTCCCTCTTCGGGTTCTGTCTGAAGAGGATTTCAAGCATTGGCAGACCTACGGTTTCGTGGTCGTCCGGCAGGCCGTGCCGGCGGAAAACGTGAAGCGCCTGGTTGATTTCCTGTGGGAGTTCCAGGAGATGGACCCGGGCAACCCTGAAACCTGGAGCGGGGGCCAACTCCGCACCCACGCCATGACGGAACTGAACAATAGCGGCATGGTGGAGGTCTACAACCACCAGTATCTGTGGGATAACCGGCAGCATCGGCGCGTCTACGATGCATTTGTCGATATCTGGGACGAGGAGCGGCTCTGGGTCACTATCGATCGCGCCAACCTCAATACACCTAACCGCAGCGGCAGAGCTTTTAGTGGATTCATCCATACGGATGTTGATACTACCCTGGACCCGCTTCCCGTGAACGTGCAAGGGGTCGTTTCGCTGGTCGATGCAGATGATGAGACGGGTGGATTCCAATGTGTTCCCGAGCAATTTCGTAACTTCGAGGAATGGAAGAAGCGGCAGCCAGCGGAGCGGAACGGCTTCAAACCAGATGTCTCGGGGTCCTCGGTTCAATCCGTCCATTTGAACGCAGGAGATCTGCTGATATTCAATAGTTTGTTAGCCCACGGCATCCGCCCCAATACTTCGCAGAATAAAGCGCGCCTGGCACAGTACATTTCCATGACGCCGTGGGAGCCGGAGAATCCCGGCTTGCGAGAGCAGCGTATTCTTTCGTGGCGCGAGCGGAGGGCTCCTCTTGGCGTTGCCTTCCCGGGAGATCCTCGCGAGTGGGAACGTACGAAATATGGGGTGGCCGAGTTGACTCCTTTGGGCAGGAGACTTCTTGGCGTGGATTTGTGGCCTTAGGAGGGTTGGGAAAAGAGCAGGGTCACGAACCGGAACCGTTGCGCGGTATACTTCCGTCGGTCCGGGCGTGGCAAATGGGAGTGGTGAATAGAGAGCCATTATCTCACTCAAGCCAAGAACGGCTGATCGCCAGTGCATAAGATGAATCGAGGTTCAGCGGAAAGAGCAGTGGTATTCCGCCCCTGCCTTTGCTGAAGTAAGACCCGCTTCTTCCCCTGATGTTCACATCTTGACGTTCATAATGAGAGGGTGGTAACGTCTCCTTCTATGAACGATCCGAATACCGACGTAATTCAAGGCACGCTCGACATGCTCATTCTCAAGACATTGAGTCTGGAGCCTATGCACGGCTTTGGCATCGCGCGACGCGTCGAGCAGGTCTCGCGCGGAGTATTCAAGGTGAACCCGGGATCTCTGCTGACTGCGCTGCAGCGCCTGGAGCGCGCGGGTTGGCTGGATAGCGAATGGCGGCAGACGGAAAACTCGCGGCGGGCGAAGTTCTATACCCTGACAAGGACCGGCAAGAAGCAACTGGAAGAAGAAACCGCGGACTGGACGCGGCGGGCATCCGCGATCGCGCGCTTGTTGAAAGCGGAAGGTTGAGCCATGTCACTCTGGCGGCAGTTGACCTACGGCCTGCGTAGCCTGCTGAACCGGGCAAAACACGATCGAGATACGGCGGAGGAAGTAGAGCAATACTTCGAGGAAGCAGAGGCCGCGTGGAGATCACGCGGCCTTTCTGCTGAGGACGCCAGGAGGGCCGCACGGCTGGAAGGCGGGGCCATCGCCGTCGCCCAAGAGCGGGTGAATTCGTATGGTTGGGAGAACATCGCCAGAACATTCTTCGGAGACCTGCGCTTCGCCGGGCGTCAGTTGCTGAAGCACAAGGTATTCACTGCGACGGCGGCGCTGACCCTGGCTCTGGGGATTGGGGCAAACGCCGCCATCTTTACCGTAATTGAATCAGTCCTGCTCGCTCCCCTGCCCTACAAGAATGCCGACAAGCTTGCTGTACTGACCACGCACTGGACGAACAGCGGGCATACCACGGCGCGCGTGACCGGACCGGATGGAGTGGACGTCCGCGACCATGCCGGAAGTCTCGAGGCCATGAGCCTCTACAGTGGCGGCAATCTGGGTGTGCAGCTGCGCGATCACTCGGCTTTCACGATCGTCACTTTCGTGGATGCGAATTTCGCCCGCGTCTTCAGCCTGGAGCCGGTGGCGGGCCGTTTGTTAACCGATGCGGATGCTCATCATGCGGCCGTGGTGAGCCAACAGTTCGCTCGCGACAACTTCGGCAGCGCCCAGGCGTCGCTGGGGCAGATGCTGCACGTGGAGAATGAGCCGGTGGAGATCGTGGGCGTGCTGCCCGGGAGCTTCGACTTTCCTGCCCAGACGCACGTGTGGGAGGCCTTCCCCCTGCGGCCTGAGTCTGAGGAACGGACGGCCTTCAACTACAAGGCGGTAGCGCGTCTCCGTTCCGGTACAAGCTTTCCGGCAGCCCGGACAGAATTGATTGGAATTTCCCGCCGGCTTGAGACTGCATACCCCGAAGCGAATAAGAATAAGCAGATACTGCCGCAGCCGCTACAAGAAGCTCTGCTGGGAGATACACGTCCGACGCTTCTGTTTCTGTGGGCGGCGGTTGCGCTCATCCTGCTGATCGCGTGTGTTAACGTGACCCATCTTCAGCTGGTACGGTCGATGGAGCGACAGCGCGAACTCGCCATTCGCCGGGCGCTGGGCTCTTCCAACTGGCAAATCATGCAGCCGGTGATCCTGGAGAGCCTGCTGGTTTCGTTGATCGGCGGCGCAGCTGGAGTGATGCTGGCCTTCCCTGCGGTACGGGTGCTGGTGAACATGGCCCCCAAGGATCTACCGCGCACGAGTGAAATTCATCTGAACGGTTGGGTGCTGGGATTTACCTTGGCGCTCTCTGTGTTGACTGCGCTGGCGTCGTCAGTGCTCCCCGCACTCAAGGCGGCGAAGGTCGATCCTGCCGAGACGTTGAAACAAGACACTTCACGCGGTGTAACCCGGCAGGGCGCATCGATGCTTCGCGATGGATTGGTGGTTGCGGAAGTGGCGGCGACATTTGTACTTGCTGTGGGTGCGGCACTTCTGCTGCATACCATGATGGCTCTCATCGATCGGGATATGGGGTATCAGACGCGCCAGCTGCTGGTGGTGGATGCGGATGCACCTGCGCACTCCGGCCAGGATGCGCAGCGCGTGGTGCAGCAGTTTAATGGGCTCTTTGCGCAACTCGCGGCAATGCCGGGCGTAGAAGATGTGGCGGGAATTATGGGGCTGCCAACGGGTGCGTACGGTTCCAATGGGTATTACACCGTCGGCGGCGCCGGGCCTGTCGATGTCAACCATTCGCCCTACGCCGACTTCAGCGTGGCCAGTGCGGGCTACTTTCAGACCATGGAGATTCCGATCAAACGCGGGCGCGACTTCAACGCGCAGGATACAGATAAGAGTCCCTTCGTGGCAGTGATCAGCGAGTCACTCGCCAAGCAGAGCTTCGGCCATGGCGATCCGCTGGGCAAGCAGATCCAGTGTGGGCTTGATTCGGACAAATGGATGACGGTGGTGGGTGTGGTCGGCGATGTGCGGCAAGAGTCGCCGGCGGAGAATCCGGGGCCGACGCTCTATATGCCCATGACCCAACATCCCTTTTTTGCCAATCAAATCCACATTGTTCTGCGCACGGAGGGAAAGCCGCTGACCCTGATGAACGCAGTGCACGAGGAAATTGCGCGGGTGAATCCGTTCATTGCGATGCGCTTTACGACCATGGATGCCATGGTGAACACGTCGATTGCAACGGAACGTTTTCGGGCGGCGCTGATTTCTTCATTCGCCGGAATTGGGTTGGTGCTGGCGATGTTGGGCGTGTACGGCACGATGGCGTACACGGTGGCGCAACGTACGTTTGAGATCGGGGTACGCATGGCGTTTGGCGCAGAGAGAGGCGCGATTTTGAGGGCGGTCCTGACGCATGCCGCTATCTTGGCCTGCTATGGCATCGCGGCCGGGCTGGTGCTGAGTCTGATGCTTGCCCGGCTGGTGACCAGCATGCTGGTCGGCGTGCGGCCGACTGATCCAGTCAGCCTTGGTGTGGCGTCGTTGTTGCTGTTGCTGACAGCCCTGGCTGCAGCGCTGGCGCCGGGATGGAAGGCGACGCACGTTGATCCCATGGTGGCACTGCGGTCGTCTTAAGGCAGAGCTTGGGACCCTCCTCAGTTGTCGAGGAGGAAAGGGACAACGCAGGTCTCTCCGCTACGCTCCCCCCGGAGCCGCGGTTTTTCCGAAGGCTGTAGTGCGGGGCAGGTTGTCTCAGGCGCCCAGTTCCCGGCTGGCAAGTTCGGTTCCTTCAACCCTTGCTTGAATCTTTTTGAAGGCCGTATCCCGAGCTGTGGAAATGTCGTCCGCAAACGGGGCGAAGCCACAGTCGTCCGTGGTGCCGAGTTGTTCGACGGGTAGGAAGGATGCCGCCTCAAGAATTCGATCACGCACCTGCTCTACTGTCTCAACCGTTGGATTCACTGGATCGATGACGCCTATGAAAATAAGCTGGTTAGCGTTTGCCAGCTGCTTGATCATGGGATAGAGGCGCTGCCTGTCCGATTCGCTGGCCATCTGCAGATAAAAGCGGCCGGCGTGTAATTGGAATAGGTCGGGCAATAGACCGGCGTAGTCCACGTCCGCGCTGTGGGTTGAGTCCTGATCGCCGCCAGGACAGACATGGACGCCAATTTTGCGCCGCTCGTCCGCAGTGAAACGCTCCAGAACCTGGTTGTTGAGGGCAACGAAACTGCGCAGAAGATTTCCTGAGGGATCGAGCTTGAGAGACAGCCGGCCCTCCGTAAAATCGATCTGAACAGTGACAGCGCCAGCTTCGAGAGCTCCACGGATATCCGCCGCGGCTTCGTCGATTAAATCCGCTAGAAAGGCGTCTCGCGAGTAGCCCGGTATTTCCTTTGCCGGATAGAGCAGGCTCAGCGCGGAGGCCGCGATCACCGCCTGCTTGACGGGGCGTTGAGTGTAGGTGCGAACAGCCTTGACGTAAGTATCTGCGTGAACGCCGTAGCGGAAGGGCCCGCCGGTCAATCGAGGCAACTGGCGCTGGTGACCGTCGGCGAAGGGGATCACGACCCCGTCGGGGGCAAGGTTCTGGAGTCCGGTGAGAGGATACGTTGCGAAACTGGGTTTGGTTTGTTCGCCATCGGTCAGCACGGGCGACCCGGTTTTTTGCAGGCGATCGATGGTGTCGCGCAGCGCCTCGGAGTACTCGTTGTCCAGCGCGTCGCGAGGGATTTTGTGCGCTTGATAGTCTGCGATGGCTTGAATCAGCCGCGGAGGGCGAGGGATGCTGCCAATGGGCTCGGTCGGAATCACACCGGAATCCTATACTGATCCGGAAAAGACGACCTCAACCGAAAGGTTGAGGTAACCCGGACCCGGCATGTGGATGCAGACGACATTGATCAACACAATCGGGCAGTTGGTCAAACTTCGCTTCTTCAGATAGCGCAAAGCGGAGATTCTGGTGGGGAGTTTTCAAGCGGTCGGGAGGTTCAGGACGATTCAACGACGTCCGCAAAGAGAATTGGCCATTCGTCAGCCCGAGCGAGGATAATTGAGGGCAAAGAAGTTGGATCGCGGGCCAATAAAGAGCTGATATGAAAAATTTATTTTCCCTCCGCTGTCGATTCTGTAATAACTCAGACGTCGTACTGGCAGGAGGAAGAAGATGTCATTCTTGCGTGATTTGAAAATCGCATTGCGTTCTTTGTCCCGGGCTCCTGCGCTGTGGATCACGGTCGCCTTAACGCTGGCCCTGGGTATCGGGGCAAATGCAGCCATCTTCAGCGTGGTGCGCGCCGTGCTCCTGCGGCCGCTGGCAAATCGCGACGAAAACCGGCTGCTTTACTTGCGCCAGAGCGCTCCAGGCATCGGCGAAACCAACGCGGCGTTCTCCGTTCCGGAAATTCAAGACATCGGGCATGGGCTGAAGACGATCCAGGCGCTGGGCACGTTTTCGGCGGTCGACTTCACCATCGTGGGACTTGGCACACCGCGCGAGCTAGCCGCCGGGGTGGTGGATGGCAATTATTTTAAGGTGATGGGGCTGCGTCCGGTCATTGGACGCTTGTTGACTCCCGCGGACGATGGCCCAAATGCCGCCGGCGCGATGGTGCTGACGTATAAATTCTGGAGCACCTCGCTGCACCATGACCCCAACGTAATCGGAAAGACGGTGCGCCTCGATAGCTTGACGGGCTCGCGTAACGCGGTGATCGTCGGAGTGCTGGAACCCTCTGTGCCTTATCCAGTGGCAACCGAGTTCATGGCCAACGTAGTCACCAGTCCCCATCATCTGTCCGCGACCATGGTGACCGGCCGTACGCACCGCATGACTGAAGTCTTTGCCCGCCTCGCTCCTGGTGCGGATCTGCCCGCTGCGCGAGCCGAACTGCACACTGTCTACGCCGGCATGATGGCCGCGCACCCCGAAGTGTACAAACCCGAAGACCACTACACCATCACAGTCACCCGCATGCACGACCAGATCAACTCTCGTGCCAATACGATCTTGTGGGTGCTATTCGCGGCCTCCGGCCTGCTGTTCATTATTGCCTGCTCCAACGTTGCCAATCTGGTGCTGGCGCGAACCGTACGCCGTGAATCGGAGCTGGCTGTACGGTCGGCGTTGGGGGCCACCAGGAAGGCGCTTCGCCGTGCGCTGCTGGCGGAAAGCCTTGTACTGTGCATCAGTGGAGTCTTGGGAGCACTGATCATCGCCGCTCCGATGGTCGCCGTGCTGGGCCGCTATGCTGCGCGCTTCAGCGTGCGCGCCGACGGCCTGACGCTTGATTTCAGCCTGGTGTGGATTGGGATTGCACTCGCCTTGGCCGCTGCCGTTTTTCTGGCATATATTCCACGGCTACCCTCCGAGGATCCGAAGCACAGCTTCGCACTGACCAGCAGCGGACTGCGCGTCGCGGGGGGCAGCAGCACCCGCCGGCTTCGCATGTTCGCCGTGACGCAAATCACGGCCTCTTTCCTGCTGCTCGCTGGGGCTGGTGCGCTGATGAAGACCCTGTTTGTGCTCGAGAACACGCAGCCACCCTTCGATACCGGCAGCGTCCTGGCTGTGAATTTGCCGTTGATGTCGTATGGGCGAACTCCGGAGCAGGTGAGTAATTTTTATCGTGAGGTGCAGCGCCGGGTGGGCGCCCTGCCGGGAGTGCAACGAGTCTCCTCAGGCTTCACCGTTCCCTGGCGTGACTCCCAGGCCCTCAATATCAGCTTCACCTTCGCTATGGACGGCGCGGCGCGCCAGAATGGCCGCGACGATTTGCGCGCGCGCTTCCGGTCGATCTCCCCCGGATTCTTCGACACCCTGGGTCTTCCGCTTCTGCAAGGCCGGGATTTCCGGGACAGTGATCGCGAGGGCTCGGAACGGGTGGTCATCATCAATCAAAGCGTTGCGAAGATGCTGTTTCCCGGACAGTCACCGCTGAACCGCAGTTTGCGCTGGACTGATCCGGTAATGAAGTTTGTCGGCATCAGCCAGGAACCGCGACGGATCATCGGTGTGGTGCCTGATGTCGACGACGAAAACATCATCCCTTCGCCGAGCCCTATGGTCTATCAGCCAAACGACCAGGAAGGATGGCAAGACCGTTTGTTTGTGCGCACCGATCATGATCCGTACAGCCTTGTTCCGGTCATCACGCGCACGATTCACGACATGGCCCAAGACCAGCCGGTGGAGCGAGCCGCCACGCTCAAAGACATCCGCGCGGAAGTTCTCACGCCCGACCGCCTGAATGCCATCGTTTTCGGCGGGTTCGCTGGGGTGGCGCTATTGATCTCCGTGGTGGGCGTAGCCGGTGTGCTTGCGTTTTCAGTGAGTGGGCGCACACGCGAGTTCGGCATCCGTATGGCTTTGGGCGCTCAGCGGCGAAATATCCTCACCAATGTTCTGGTGGAGGGCCTGGTGATTGCGAGCATCGGGGTGGCGGCAGGCGTGGTGGTTGCTTTTGCCTTCGCAAGCGCTATCGGCAAGTACGTCGCAGGGGTGCAACTGCCGGGTGTCGTGGCATTCATCGCGTCCGCGGTCGTTCTTCTGGCTGCGGCGGTGATCGCATCGGCTGTGCCTGCGGCCCGCGCCGCCAGCGTGAACGCGGTGGAAACGCTGCGCTCGGAGTAGTTCGTCTGGCACATTACTTCGGTAGGGCTGCTCGCAGTTCGGCGACGCTTTCCGCCGCACTTCGTCCAGCGGTATCGATTACTATGTGCTCACGATCCCAGGGGTCATACTCGCGCGAGACGACTTGTTCCCAGGTTGGCAGCTTGAGGCCGCGAATGTCCACGAATCGTGTTTCCACACGTTGACGATGAAGCTGTAAGTCGGAGCAGATCACCTCCACTTCCACAGCGCGTGCCTGAGCCCGATGCGCAACGTCAATCCAAGCATCGCGGCTTAAGCGAATCGGATTCACGGAGTCCGAAATTACGGTTCGACCCAGGCGTAGGTTGTCCTCCGCAACCGCATACGCGATACGGTAGCCTTCCTCGTTTATTTGCAGGCTCATTGTCGCGGAATCGCGAAGGGCTTGCTCAATGGTGTCGATGCGGAGATAAGTCGCACTGAGCTGCTGCGCCAGATTTCTCGCGATCGTTGTTTTTCCTGTGGCCGGCAGCCCACCAAAGATGATCAACAGAGCACTGGAATTCTCCATCGCGCGATTCTACTGGAGAGCACCTTTCGCACCCACCTTCCTGCCGGATGAGCCGCTGTATTATTAGCCGGGTGCGATTGGTACTCTCCGGAGGCTCACGTATGCGGCGACGCGATTTTTTGATGTCTATCCCGCTGGCCGTTCTCATGCCGCAGTTGCGCTCCGCGGCCCCGCTCAAAATCACCGGCATTCGGATCGTTCCTCTGAAGGTCGTTCGCGAGACCGGCAAGATGGAAGCGGCATGGGATCCGGGCACAGTGACCACGTGGCGCATCGGCGGCGGGTCGATCGTGGAAATTCAAAGCGACCAGGGAATTTCAGGTATCGGGCCGGGGATCGACCCTGCTTTGTTGGCGGCGGCCAAGTCTCAGCTCATCGGTAAGGACCCCTTCAGCATCGAGCAACTGGCCGGCCCGCTGCGCTATTACGTGGGCGGAAACCCGCACACTGTTTCATCCCTGGAGATTGCCCTGTGGGACCTCGTCGGCAAGGCCACCGGTCAACCTCTCTACAAGATTTGGGGCGCGGCCAAGAATCGTGTACCGGCGTACGCCAGCATGATCCAGCTTTCCACTCCGGAGGAGAGGGTTCGCATGGCGGTCCAGCTGAAATCGGAAGGATGGAAGGCGATCAAGCTTCGTGCCCATTACGCGACTTTGAAGGAAGACGTACAACTGGTCGAAGCGGTGCGCAAAGCGGTGGGCGATGACATGGACATCATGGTGGACGCCAACCAGGCCCAGTCCTTTTCCGGTTGGCAGCCTGGCGTGACGTGGGATTTCGTTCGCGCGCTGGACACCGCACGGGAACTCGAGCGCCTGAACTGCCTCTGGCTGGAAGAACCGCGGCCACGATATGCATTCGACGAGCTGGCGGAGTTGAGCCGCCGGGTAGCGATTCCCATTGCCGGAGGAGAAAACAATCGTGGAGTCCACGAGTACCGCTGGATGCTGGAGCAGAACGTCTTCTCCATTCTGCAGCCCGATATCATGGTGGCCGACGGCGTCACGGGCTTTCGCGAGATTGGTGCCCTCACCCAGGCGTACCACAAACGGGTGATTCCGCATCACGGCGGAGGCAACCTGGGCACCATTGCACAGCTCCACGCCATTGCCTCGTGGCCGAACGCGCCGTGGATCGAAATCCTGCACGACCCACCTGTCGCCGCGTATACCAACGGGTTTTCGATCATGCAAAACCCTCCGCTCGTGGACAAGGAAGGCTTTCTCAACTTGCCGCCGGGTCCGGGTTTGGGAGTGGAGATCAACCAGGAATTGATTGTCGCTTGATTGCGGTGGCAACTCGAGGCTCTCTCACCAGGACTGTTGGGGCGGCGTTATGAGCCTGCATTGGCGAAGGCAGAAACAGGGCTAAGAGTTGCCTGTGGGGAATTTTCCTAAAGGCCTGAACGTTTTCCATTGTTCTGCCGATAGTCCTTATCGAAGACTGAAATCCGCTCTACCTGGATCGCCAGCGGAGGTTGCCGTGACCATCTCTTCCATTGCCAGCTCTCCCTCGTACCCCAATCCGACCGGCCAAGAGGAACCCGTCCAATCCTCATCTCAGCAGCCGGCGAAGCCTGCTGGAAGCGACTCTGGGGATGCTTTAGATACCGTGCATCTCTCCGAGACTGCCCAGATTGATCAGGCGGGCCAGCAAGGCGAGAGCGCATCCGTGATCGCCAGCACCTTCGGCCTCACCGTCAGCGAGGTCGATACCGACCTCGGCGTCTCGACCGCCTCGTCCGCCTCGTCCAGTGTTCCTGTTGCTGCGCCGAGTGGGCAGGGGGAACACCGGGCAGCCGTCACGCCAGCAGCCGCCGCGCCGGCGGCTGCCACGCCCGCAGCTGCCACGCCGGCAGCTGCGGGGACAAGTCAATCCAAAACCGCGGCGCCCGCTCACACGCTCTCGGTCAGGGCGTAGCCGCGGCTAGTGACAGCCGCCCATGGGCGAGCCCGCACTAACGCGTTTTTGCTAATACTGTGGTCCGGTGGGATCAGTTATGTGCGGCCATTCTTCGGCGGAATGGCCGCGTTGGGTTCGGTTTCCTGGTCTACACCATTAGCAAAAATGCACTAGCGAAAATTCAAGACATCCAGCGCGAGCGGCATCGTGTGCTGCTGCGGACTTCCGATATTTCGAATCGGTAGAGCCGAGCCGGCGGAAAATTTATCGCCTGTTCCATCGACGCTATCCGTTATGGTGCCGGCCAGAGTGAAGGAATCAAAGACGAAGGGTAATCCATTCGCTTTCAGGGGAGATGCGCGATCCATGACCTGGAAGTGCAGGTGCGGCCCGTCTGTGTTTCCGCTGTTCCCCAGTAGACCCAGTTTCTGACCGTCCACGACTACGTCTCCGACCTGAACAGTGGCGCTATGCGGTTTCAGGTGGGCATAGAGAGCATATTGATCCTTACCCATCTCGATGATGACGTGATTACCGGCAGCAGTCTCGAGGGTTGTGCCGCCCGGATTTGCATTCGGAATCTGATCGGGCATGTCGCTCATCACCTCAACAACTTTGCCACCCTTGGCCGCCAGGACATCGGCACCGTAGTAGAAATACTGGTCGACTTTTGAGCCATCGCCAGTATGCCCGATGCCCTGTGGATGCACGGCCACAAAGTCGATGGCAAAGGCCTCGGATTGCCAGAACGCTCCATTGATGGGATTGAACATTGCGCGATGCGGTCCCAGGTTTCGACAACAACCATTTGCGTTTACCCAACCGCTCCCACGCAACGGAGGTTTGAGCACGATCGGTTCGCGTTTATCAATGGCGATAGGATCGTCCAGTACGACGAAATCGACGGTTTTACCTCCGGCGTTCACGCTCGTTGAGACGCGATGGGATAGATGGTCGGGAACCGAATTACGGTCGGGATAGGTGACATCAAAATAGACAACGCCGCCCTGTCCTGGTCCGAGCTCGGTGGAGAAGTCAGCGGCATCCAATGTTGCCGGTAATGCGAATGGCCGCACCTGGCCGGTAATGTTCTGGTTCTTGCTACTCAACAACAGATTCGTGCCGGTTGGCTGAAAATTCCTGTCAGGGTCGACGACCGCAATTGATTTGATGGTGACCACGCCATGGTACTCGCTGGTAAACACGAGAGCATAGGCTACGTGGTACAGACCGTCGGATCCCGGGGCCGCGTAGATGTGTTCACCGAGGAGCTTCCATCCGAGGGGCCCTGCCGTTACCGGCTCACTGGGCTTACTCGACTGGAGAGGAGCCGGAGCGGTAGCAGCCAGCTTGGGGGCCGGCTGGGCAAATGCAGACGACCATACAATCGCAGCGGCAAATGCCGGTGTTCCCGCCCAAAGCACGGTCCACCACAGTTTCTCTTCAGACCTGAATAGGTTTTTCATCGAAATTGATTTTTATCACGAACTAAGAGAGGACCGGCCCTCTGGAACGAATCAGGCCTCAAACAGGGGGGGCCTGTGGCAAGGCTCAGCGGCTAAAGCCGGATCGGTTTACAACCACTTACGTACGGGCTGAAGCCCGTACCCTTCCAAAGCGAGAGTCTTTCCGCAAGCTGTAAAGCCGTGCCCTTCGTTTGGCGCGGTCGACGGAGGGGGAAAAGCATGTCCGAGGACATTCGCTGGCTAGGGACAGCTGAAGGGTCCGAGGCCCAGACCCACCCAGTTTCGGGGTTCGTAGACGCTGAAAGCAATGCCCGGTCGAGGTGCGGTTCTTACAGGGGACCTTCGTGCGGGCGTGTCCAACCGTGGCGGTAGCCGAGGGAGTAGCTGCGAGAATAGCCCTCGGTTAGCAGGACGATCCAGACGGTTTCATTTTTGGTCCCGCGAAACCTGTCGCTCCGCCCGTTCCTCTGACCCTCTAACCATGCCTGATCGTTCATCGCCTCACGCCTCCACTTAGCCCTTCCAGTTCATGTTCTGCCAGGACTCGCACGGCTTCAATCACCCCAAGGCTGACCTGTACGGCGCTTTTCGGTGATCCGTTTACCTGTTGGGCGCATACAACCAGGAGACCAGGATCCGGCTCGGGTCATGCCCGCATCCCCCATCCGTCTCGCCGCATGTCACAAATGTGGAGTGAGCCCGTAGGTTACAGCGAGACAGTTCTACTTTCGGTCTCCGAAGGCCTTAGACCAAGAGATACGATCTTCTCCAAATACAAATAACTGCGAAACAGCTTCCAGATCGGTGGGCAACTGGACCCGGGCGACCTTACCCTGAAACGAACGCTCGATGCGTAGAGTGCGCATCAACGTGGGCCGCTGGGTGGTGGTCACAGGGGGAAGGATGAACTGCAATTTGGAACCGATCGGGACGTAGCTTCGTGCTCCATTGATGAATACTTCGAGCATCGGGCTCACGGTCACGGCTCCGTCAAAAAGCACGCAGGTGATCTTCCAGGACTGCAGAGCCTTGCAGGAGATGCCTGGATCATTTTCGATCGCCTGCGTCGCCCCATTCAGATCTTGATCGAGCGCGCCTCCAATCAGGATGGCAGGCGTCTTCGCTCCACCCGAGACAGTCAGGTCCTGTAAGAAAAGCCGCAACCGGGAGGTGTTGGCAAATTCCTTTGCCAGCTCCGCATCCGAAGAGTTGGCGTCAAACGCTACGGATTCTGCGGATCTCCTCTCAACCCGAAGGAATTTGAGGCTTATCGCTGTACCGCCCACAACGTCGTAATAAGTGATGGTCGTGCCTCGATAGTCGTTTGCTGCATGGCTGGAGCCCTTTGGATCGAAGAAATCGCGTTCGATTCTCAACTGCATCTTAGGAGCCATGTCGATATAGCCCCCGGGCCCGTAGCTATAGCGGTAGAAGAGGGTGTCTTCGACAGGGACAGAAAGGCTGTCCGCGATTCTCTGCTTGACCTGGAGATACTGATCCAAGGAAACAAAACACTGTTTCTGTTGCAATCCATAAAGAGCATGTTCGAAGCTTTGCCATTCCTCTTTCATATCGACAGCGCCGGCGCTCGCTTCCCACGCGGGAGCACTTGGCGTCTGTGCTACCCAGTAGGCTTCTTTTCCGGAAGATCGAGCGAGCGAAAACCAGGATCCCTTGATAGAACAATCCGCCGGAGCTTCTCCGCCCGGGGAGATCGGGATGCGAATCGTCTGGCGATCTTTTTGCGAAGACGCAGCATCGGGCGAAAGCAGGAAGTACTGAGAGTCAATTTTGCTGAGGTGATAGCCGCCCTGCGTCCGCCGTACAGCGCATCCTGCGCACGCAGCAAGCACGGTGATAAGCGACGCCGCGAATAGCTTTTCCCTGAAGATGGGCACACCCCGAATTTGCGAAAGCTTTACTCCGCGCGGAGAGCTTCTATGGGATTTACCTGCGCAGCTCTGCGCGCGGGAAAGAGGGCCGCCAGGCTACCGCTCAAGATCAGCACCAGGGCAACCATCACCAGCGTCCAGAGGTCGTGTTCGGCGACTCCATACAAAAAGACGCGCACAAATCGACCCGACACGGCCGCCAGGCCCATGCCGATGCCCACCCCACTCAGCACCAACGCGCCTGCCTGGCGGAATACAAGCCACAACGCCTGTTTCCTCTGTGCTCCCAACGCAATGCGCAGGCCGATCTCGCGCGTGCGCTGCGCAACCACATAGCTCAGCAAGCCGTACAGCCCGGTAACGCAGAGCAGCAGCGCCGTCCCGCCGAAGAGTTCCAGCAAATGTGCCGCCAACGTTTGGCTGCCGTAGGAGTCCGCAACCACCTGGTCCATACTGGTGAAGGTTGCACTGGCGAGTTCAGGGCTGGCTTGGCGAAGCAGGGTGCGCAATTCCGGAGTGATGGATGACAAAGACCGTCCGGTGCGAAGAGCAAGATCCATCGCCCGGCCCACGACCATGTACGCGGTGCTATCAGGCGTAATCTGTGGGATACATATCTCCACCTCCGGCTCCGGCCGCGTGATTGAATTTTGTCGTGCGTCCTCCTGCACACCCACGACTTCTACGGGTTGATTCTTCCTCATATTTAGAAGGTGCATACCAAGAACCGAATTGGGATGCTGAAGGTCTGGAGCGTAGAGCCGGGCAAACGATGGATTGACCACAGCAACCGGTTTCGATCCCGCCGTATCTTGCCCGTTGAAGTAGCGGCCGGCGAGCATGCTGAAGCCGAAGACCTGCTGGGTTTCAGGGCTTGCGGCCCGAAAATTTGACCGGATGGGATCATTCTCGCTGCGGTGGCTGCCAAAGCCCTTACCGTTCAAAGCCAGCACCGAGTGGAAGGTTTGGCCCAGGGGCACCTCGGTGATCAGCGTTGCAGCCTGCACCCCGGGCAGATGCTGCACGCGCTCAAGGAGAGGCTGGTAAAGCTCCGTCGTCAGGTTGCGGTTGACGAAGCGGTAAGCCGGAATGGTGAGGTTCGCGACGATGATGTGATCTGTCCGAAAGCCCAGGGGCACGTGCCGCAACGCATAGATGGTGCGCAGAAGAAGACCGCACGCTACCATCAAAACCAGCGACATGGCGATTTCTGCAATCACCAGGGAGCCTCGTATTCTATGCTGGCCGCGGCTTGCTCCACTCTGAAATCCACCCTGCCTGAGTGCGGGTTCGATGGGCATGTGCGCGGCAAGGAATGACGGCCACGCCGAAGAGAGGATTGTGGTGAATAGGGTGAGCCCCACCAGGACAAGCAGAATCGTTATGTTTGCGCTTGCTGATATGACGACGGGGAGGTGAGAAGGAATCTGTTTCTCAAAGATCCTGATCGCTCCCAGCGCCAGGAGACTTCCCAGCAGTGACGCTGCGCCACTGAGAACCAAGCCCTCGAAAAGTAACTGCTGAACGATCCTCCCGCGGCTGGCGCCGAGTGCGCCGCGCAGGGCAATCTCTCGCTGCCGGGCAGTGGCGCGAACCAGGAAGAGGTTGGTCACGTTGACGCAGGCAATCAGCCAAAGAACCGCTGCCGCCGCCATCAGGGCGATGAGCCCTTTTCTCAGGTCTGCATCCACGAGCGTATCGACATAACGCTGGACGATCACGCTTTTCCGGGTTTCACGAAGGTCGGGATCCACGTAGCTTTTCGCGATCTGTGCCTGCAATGTTCTTAGGTCAGCTACCGCTGTGAGGAGCTTGACACCGGCCTTAAGGCGGCCGAGAACAGAGTAAGTTCGCGGCGCATCTCCTCGTTTCCGATCAGCCTCATCCAGCCGGACTGTTGTCCAAACTGCATTCCAATTCCGTTCACCTCCGAACGAAAATCCCCTTGGCATTACACCAACAACAAAATATGGCTGGCCATTGAGCAGGACGCTCTTGCCGAGGATGCCCGGATCGCTACCATACATCTGCCTCCAAGCGGCGTCGCTCAGCACGATGGTGTTGGCATTCTTCCCATCTGTAAACGGATCAACGTCCTCGTTGAACCCATGGCCCAAGCGTGGCCGAACCCCCAGGGTGCTGAAGAAATTGGGGCTGACATGGTTGAGATAGATTTGCTGGGACCCTGCATTGCCATCCAGAAAATTTCCTTTGGAGCCGACAATGTAGTAGGTGATCTGTTCAAAGGTCTTGTTGTGCTCCTGCCAGGCTCGCAGGTCAAGGTACGCCGCCCCGCGGAAAGGGTCGGTTTTACCGTGGATGTCTGCCTCGTCGATCGTCACGAGCCGTTCCGGGTGCGCAAACGGCAATGGCCTGAGCAAGACCTGATCGACCACGGTGAACATAGCGGTTGCCGCTCCAATGCCGAGCGCGAGCGTTGCCATCACGGTGATCGAAAATCGAGGGGTTCTCCGCAGTTGACGCAGGGCGCTCCTTAAGTCCTGCTCGATCGAATCGAGCCAAACCCATCCCCACATGCGGCGCACTACATCTTTCACCAGCGCTCGATTCCCAAATTCCCTTTCCGCCTCGCGGCGCGCCGTCTCTGGATCGGCGCCCCGGTCGCGCTTATCGGCGGCGGCCAATGCGAGATGCGCCTCGATTTCGGCGGCAAGCTCCGATTTCGCGCGCTCAGGTCGAAAAATGCGGCTCCACAGACCCATGGAGATCCTCAGCCTTCTGGTGTCGGAGTCATAATGTTGCCGATGGCGGCCACCATCGTCTCCCACTTGGAACGATCACGAGCCAGTTGTTTCTTGCCTTCGGCGGTAATGCGGTAAAACTTGGCGCGCTGTTTCTGCTCTGTCTGCGCCCATTTGGAAACGATCCACCCCTGCCGCTCCATACGATGGAGAGCCGGATAAAGCGACCCGGTTTCTACTTGCAGAACATCCCCAGACTGGGCGCGAATCGCCTGGCTAATGCCATAGCCATGCTGGGCGCCCCATTGCAATGTTTGAAGAATGAGCATGTCGAGCGTTCCCTGCAGAAGCTCAACCCGGTTCAAGTATGGCTCGCGTGCTGAAGTCACAGTGTAGAGACTCTACAGCATAAGCAGGTAGAACGTCTACTGGCCTCATAAAGACGACCAAGGGCATTGCCGCCGGGCTCTGCAGGCGCGCCGGGGAGTTACAGGGAGGCTATAGTCGTTTCAGATCGGACTTGCTAACCACGAAGACAGGTATCATGAACCGCGTTGCTCGGCCGCTTATTTCTCCTCCAGAGTGAGAGCGTAAATATCTTCCGTGCCAGTGTCGCGCAGCAGCAGCGGGGCATCAGTAGAATCGAGGCCCATCCAAGGATCGAGTTCCAGCCAATCGCCAACAGCCTGCCAATCCTTCAGGTCGGCGACAAGTTGTACTTCGCCTCCCTTGACGGGTATACGAAAGATGCCGGCATCGCTTTTGTGGGAGAAAAGAACGTAAATGTAATAAATGTACTTACTATCCCTGGAAAAGGCGGGGTATCTCGCAAATCCCTTCAGCGGAAGCTGCGACCATCGCTGCGTCTCAACGTCGAGGACCTCCAGGATCGACGACTTCCAGGACAGCGCCGCGATGTAACGGCCGTCCGGTGACCAGCGCGGCGACCATGTGCCAGCCGACCCTGGAACAACTGTGACCCGACGGCTTTCGAGGTCGAGTATCCGCAGGTCTCCTGTCTTGGCGTCCTTTGCCGCCGCGGAATCAAAGACAATTTTCTTCCCGTCCGGCGACCAATCCGGATCGCCTTGTCTCCCATTGTCTTCAGGCAGAATCCGTTTTGGGACACCGCCGTCCGAGGCAACTGTGTACGCATAAACGTGATCGACGGAGGATGCGGAGAACAGGATCTGCGAGCCGTCGGGCGACCAGCGGGGATCCGTAACCTGCTGGGGAGGGTCCGTCAGTTGCACAGGGTTGCTTCCGTCCCGGTTGGCCTTCCATAGAACGTCCTGAGGGAAGGAGACATAGGCTACAAACTGACCATCCCCGGACAACGCCACATTATCTGCGGAGATGCCTGCAAGAAACGGCTTGATTTCTTTGGTCGCCGGGTCGATGCGCGAAAGCTCGCCGCGCAAGATGGAGCCGCATGCAAAGAATTTCTCATCCTTGCCGGGATAAGGTGGGCCCCAAGAGGTGGGACCCGTAGTCAGTTGCACCGGCTCGGCGCGCGGCGTGCGCAGCAGCCCGCTCCGTTCATCGAGTGCCCAAATCTGATATCCAGACGTCGGCGATTCATTCGAGGTGAATACGAAGAACTTCCCATCATGGGTCCAGCGACCGCAGCATTGCGTGCCCGAGGTGTGCCAGCCGGGCAGCAACGCATGAAGATTCGACCCGTTCGACGAGATCTCCCAAATCCTAGTGTCTGTCGAAAACCGAACGGTTCGGCCGTCCGGCGATAATGCTGGCCACTCGGCTTTGGCGCCCGCCGGGCCCAGGCCCAGCTTGTGGGCTCCGGTCCCGTCGGTTTGAACGAGCCAGATGTCTCCTTCCGGAGTTGTATAGATCACAGAATTCCCGTCGGGTGAATAGGAAGCGTCCAGTCCATAACCCAGGCGGCGATACGAGCCATCCAGAATGCGGACATTCCAAATGGCAACGAACGGCTTCCCTTCTTCTGCGGTACCAGTAAGAAGGTGGGACCCATCCGGCGATACGTCGATCAACTCACCGGGTCCCCCAGGCACCGGAACTGGGATCTGCGTCAACTCGCCGCCTGCTGTCGGAGCCTGTTCAATGGAACTAAGGGTAACTTCGTTCGCATATACCCTGTTCGCGTCGACTCCAGCGAGCCACTTCCTGCGGCCGTCGTGGGTGATCTGGACATATCTCGAGATGCGGGGCGGGGGCATCGGGCGGCGCAGGTACCAGAAGGTGGCGACGAGGGACCCGGCCAAGACGGCGGCGGCAAGCAGCCACCGTCGCCGAAAACTCCAGATCGCACCGCCCGCGGCCTGAATGCTGAGATCCGGCGGTTTGCTGCCATCTATATCCGCCGGCGTTGGACTAGGTCGTATGTCTTCCGAAACTTCAACTTTGCATACGAACCGGTATCCGACCGTGGCCACGGTCTTGATGTAACGCGGTTGGTGGATGTCATCTCCCAGCGCGGTCCGCAACAGCCAGATGCAGCGCGTCAACGAACCCTCGGTAACAGCAGCATCGCCCCAGACGGTGTTAAGCAGTTCTTCCTTGGCGATCAGTCTTTGCGGATTGCGCAGCAAGAATAAGAGAGTTCGAAACGCCTTCGGCTCTACTGGCAACACCTTCCCCGCCTTGGTGAGCGTGAACTCACGCTCCCGAACCTCTACATCATCAAAGCGGAAAACAAAGGACTTACCCGGCATCATAAATTCATAATCCGCCCTAAGAAACTCCTGATCCAGCGCGGAGAATTTGATAACCAGCACATCAAGACCAAGTAGAACCACGCGCCCAGAGTTCCTTCAGCCAACCCGGCTGAGGAGCTCCCGCAATGACAACTTTTCAGTGGTTCGCTTCCCTGGTTCTTAGCGCAACCATCGTTCCCGCGCTCACAGCAGAAACCCATTGTCCCGGAAATGTCGCCAGTGTACCCTTCCGCTTCGCCAGCCGCCACTGGATCGTTCTGGCCGTGTCCATCAACCACACAGGACCTTACAACTTCTTATTGGATAGCGGTGCTCAGATCACGATCATCGATCCTTCTCTCGCCACTACCCTTCACTTGGATACTCAGGGCGTGGCCGTGGTCGCTGGAGTCGGAGCAGGACAGTCTGCTTCCTACGCGCAACTCGACCTGGTCGAAGCCGGCTCTCACTCTGTTGCCAACCAGAAGGTCCTGGTTCATGACTTACAGAATCTCCGTTCCCCCGATGCGCACTTACAGGGCATTCTCGGGGAGGATTTCCTCGAACACTTCGA
This sequence comes from uncultured Acidobacteriaceae bacterium, assembly GCA_963743365.1. Taxonomy (GTDB): domain Bacteria; phylum Acidobacteriota; class Terriglobia; order Terriglobales; family Acidobacteriaceae; genus PALSA-350. Next base: position 275,543 of record CAVUQE010000020.1, on the reverse strand, counting down.
CCTGCTGATCGACAATGCACACCGCCTGCTCTGTCTGGACGAGTCGGCTGCGATGCGCGCCGAGGTGCAAGGGCCGCATATCCCGCTGGTGGTTACGGCGGAGTAGACGAGGCCGGTGCGATGCCCGGTCTGCTGCTCGTTACCGTACAGATATCCGGCGGAATGCGGCCCCTTCGCCTGCTGCTCGACTCAGGCGCGAACGAGCCCATCCTTTTCAACAGCTCTCAATACATGGTGCTGCGGTCCTCCCACGACGTGTCTCTCAGCGGGAGTGGAGTGGATGGGACACAACCGATCTTGACAGTCTTGCCGCCTCAGGACGTGAAGATCGGCTCACTCAAATTGCCCGGCGTCGCCTTCCTCAGCACTACCACCGAGAAGGACTCCTTTGTACAGGGGTTCGACGGTGTCCTGACGACGGGGCTCTTCCGGCGCGTATTCATCGACCACGCCGATCGCTTTGCCGTTCTTGAGCCGAGATAGGAGCGAGGACGACTGGGCCGTGCATAAACTACGAATCCGAAGCAGAGAAGTTCCTACCCAGATACCACCAGAGCGATCTTCATTCATCGAGATCACTCTGGATGGTTAAGGGTCTACTGACCTTAATCGCCTACCTAGGCGTGTAACAACTTGCCCAACGCGGAGGCCGCGCGACGCAGATCCTCATCGCGGGTCAAGCAATCTGGACAGAGACGGAGCCACTGCCCGCGCGCATCGCAAATAATACCCTCACGCTCAAGTTTGGCCGGAAACTCCATGGCCCCGGCAAGCCGGACGGCAAGAAATGCACCGTGGCCGTCGTCACCGCCCTTCACCGTGTCGACGCCGGCGCCAGTTATGTATCCACGCAGGGCTTGGAGTTGCTTGAGGCTGTACGCGCGAAGCCTCTCAACCCCTATAGCCAGCGTGAATTCCAGGCCGCTGCGCGCTTGATACCAGGTAAGCACCGGCGGTGTGGACTCGAGGAAACCATCGCCACCTTGGGCAAGCACGGGCAGATCGGGCCGCTGATAGCCAAAAGGGTCAGCATTGGCAAACCAGCCCATGTCGAGCGGCCGCAAACCGGCCTCGAGCACCCCAGGCGCGATGTATAAAAAGCACGCCCCGGGACCACCGCGAAGATATTTGTAACATCCACCGATCACAAAGTCGGCACCCAGCTGGACCACGTCCATGGGGATGGCACCAACAGCATGGTAGGAGTCAACGAGCAGTCGCGTTCCCCGCTGACGACAAGCTTCCGCAAGCGTGTCCAGGTCCTTGACGATCTGGCCGGTCATGAACATGACTTGCGAGATCACAACCAGATCTGCTCCCTTTCCGTGGTTCACGGCATCCATTACTGGTTCAATGGTGAAGTCGCCGTTCTCATCGGGCTCGACCCAGTGGAGCTCTATGCGCTCGAGGGCGGCGTACTGCTTCAATATCACGTCGATCGAGTCGAATTCCCCTCGCGTGCTGATTACCCGCGGCCGACCTGGCAACGCGTTCAGCACGGTCCGCAGACCTTGCCCTGCCGACGTCTTGGGAATGATGCAGTCTGCATGGGGAGCGCCAATGAGGGTTGCAATACGGGTGCGAAAGGCCTGCCGCTCGCCAAGCCACGCATCCCATGCATCGCCAAGGTCTTTGTACCAGGCAGCAGTTGCTTCGGAGACGTCATCGGCCATCGCGTCCAGGGGCCGGCCCAGGGAGTGATTTGCCAGATAGAGGGACTTGCTCGAAAGGACACGGGAAAACAGCGGAGCGATATGTTGCTGGATAGAATCCTGCTCTAACGAGCCGCTGGCTAGACCCGAAACAGCCCGCTGAAGCTGTGCACTCATCGCTGCAGTAACTCAGTTCGCGCCGCAAGCAGCTCAGGGAAGAAGGTGAGTTCCAGAGCTTGCCTTAGGAAGCCCACTCCCGATGACCCTCCGGTTCCGGGCCGAAAACCGATAATTCTTTCCACCGTCTTCATGTGGCGAAAGCGCCAAAGCTGAAAGTACTCTTCGACGTCCACCAGCTTCTCACACATCTCGTAGGTATCCCAATTTTCCCGGGGATGTTCGTAGATCTGGCGGATGGCTTGCACGACTCCTTCATTCTTACGATAGGGCTCGCTCCAGTCGCGTTCCGTGCATTCCCGTGGAATGGTAAACCCTCGCCTCGCCAGGTGGCGCAGAAATTCGTCATACAAGCTGGGCGCCTCGAGGGCGGCCTTCAGCTCTTCGTGTATGACGGGGTCGTGATCGAAGACACGAATCGCATCGCGGTTCTTATTCCCGAGCAGGAATTCCAGCTGCCGATACTGGAAGGACTGAAAGCCAGAGGCATTGCCAAGTACGCCGCGAAATTCCAGGTATTCCGACGGTGTGAGCGTTTCCAATACGGCCCACTGGTCGAAGAGCTGCATTTGAATGAGCTTTGCCCGGGACAGAATCTTGAAGCAGGGATCGAGCTCGTCGTGCTGCACGAAGCGGATTGCAGCCGTTAGCTCATGGATCAGCTGCTTGAGCCATAGTTCGGCGACTTGATGCTGGATGATGAAGAGCATTTCGTCGTGATGAGGGGGCGAAGACAAGGGGCGCTGCTGCGCCAGCAATTCTGGCAGGCACAGATATCCGGAGTAGTTCATTCGGCCTGCGAAGTCCGTCACAATGCCCGGTTCGAGCGGTCTTTGGTTGTTCTGCATAAGGGTCCAATGTACGACTGGCCGGTCAGATGGGCAACGGCCTATTCCTAATGACTACAGCGAGCGGACCTGCGGTTTCCTTTCTGTCCATCCGATCCAAAGCGGGGAATGCGCAGCGCTTGGCTTTGACTCCCATTGAAAATTCCGCTGGAGATCCCTGGTGGCGACATCGTGGCTCAGGGAGCATCTGGCCTTTTGTAGGGCTCTTGCAGCAATTGCTCCGCCTCGGTAAGAGCGCCACGGGTGTTGTCGTTGGTCTGCAATGCCAGCCTGTACTCCTTGACCGCTCGGTCGCGCTGGTTGGTAATATCGAAAATCTTGCCTAGCTGGAGGTGGCTCCAGACCCTGGTCCAGCTTGGATCCCCGTCGCCCTTCAGCGCATCCCGATAGCAATTGGCGCTGGCCTGGTAATTGCGCTGGTTGAGAAGCAGATCTGCTATGCGGTAGTTAGCCAGCGAACTCCGGGGGTTGGTCTGCAGCATTTTCTGATACTCGGCCATCGAGCCGGCCTGGTCATTTTGCAGCGCATTAGCGACAGCGAGCCCCATCGAACACACCGTCCAAGTGCCGGCTCCGTTCCCCTCGGCAACCTGCGAAAGCAAAAGACCGGGCAAGGCCAGTGCGGCGATCAGCAAGCCGACCGTGCCCCGGAGACTCAGGAATCCAGGCAGATGCTTTTTTAGGTTCAACATCGCAGTCATCTCCAAAGTTATTCGGTGCCACCTTTGGTTGACGCGTTGTGAGCTCGTCGGATAGCAACAAATCGCGGCAGAGGTCTAGCTCTATTTCCCTCACGAAGGACGGGTGGGGAACAAGAGGAGCAACCTACTGGCCTTGTGCCAGGGCCAGCGGCGATCTCTCCGCTAATTTCATCTTCATTACATCCAGAAATGCCTGCATGCCCGGAGACATCCATTTGTCTTTGTGCCAAACCAAGTGGGTCGCGATGGTCATCTTTGCGCCCTGCCAGTTCAACAAGGTGAATTGCTTCTTTTTGAGCTCACAAGCAATGACGATCCTGGGCAAAAGACCCAGGCCCATCCCAGCAGTCACACATTGTTTAATGGCTTCGACGCTGGAAAATTCCGTTACGTGCTGCGGCCGGATATTTGCCAACGCCAGTTGCGTATCGAGCTTCTTGCGGTAGCAGCAACCCGCCTCAGTCAGGAGCAGGGTCTCACCTAAGAGATCTTTTGGATGGACCATCTTGGCTTTTGAGAGCGGATGATCGGGCGTACCGAAGAGATACACTTCTTCGGTTCGCATCCTGATGGAGCACAGTTGATCCCCTTCGACCGAATCCGACATGCTGATGGCCAGGTCCAGCTTGCCACTCTCGAGCGCGTCGGTAAGTTTCTCGTCGAGCCCAGGACGAAAGATGAGCTCCACCTGCGGATAGCGCTTGCGAAAGAGCTTCAGCACTTCAGGCAAACGATAGGTCAGCACGCTCTCGGGTGCGCCAATGCGCAAGGGACCCGCAGGCTCACTGCCAAACTTCACCGCGCGTTGGCCCTGCTCCATCGCGGCCAGTGCCTTCTCTGCATAAGGTAAAAAACGGTGGCCTGCCTCGGTAAGCAGGACACGCTTTGCCAGGCGATCAAAGAGTTGTGTTCCCAGTTCGGCTTCCAGTGACTTGATCTGTGAGGTCACATTGGATTGCACGGTGTGCACCCGTTCGGCCGTGCGAGTGAAGTTCAACTCTTCCACCAGAATGCAAAATGTCTGCAGCTGCCTGACTTCCATCAGCAATCTCCTTTTGAGATCGATCTCATACTAACAATCTATTGGACGGATGTATAGCGTAGGCCGAAACTCAGCCTATGAGCTTACTTCAACGTCAGTTTCGGGATGTATCTCGGGCGAGTGTTGGGTTTCTCTTCACGCTCTTGCTCGCCCAGGTTCTAGCTCCCGCTTTGCTTGCGCAGCAACCCGGCACGGCGGTTATCTTTTACGCACAGCCAAAGGTAAATGATGAACTATGGCCCGATTTGCTTGCATCGTTACGTGCCGATTTGGCCGCCGGTATAGGCGAATCGTCTCATGGTTTTGCTTTGGAGCAAAACCCCAGCTATTTTCGCGGCGATGACATTCCGCAGAGTCTCGACTTCTCCACGGTGATTGTCGTGAAGTTATTGGGCCGCTGCGACGTGCTGCCACAGTCGGATCATCCATCGCTGAAAGGTCCACTCGGCTGGGTGCGGCAGGTCTCGGGGAAGATTCAACCTTTTATTTTTGTCGACTGCGAACGGATCGCCCAGGTGCTTCGCACCCATTCCGTGGGCTTCACTAAGTACGAACGCCGCCATGAGATGGCCCAGGCAATCGCCCATGTCATGATTCATGAGTGGATCCATATCGCGACGCAAAGTCCTGCGCACGGCGCACGCGGTATCACCAAGCAATTTCTCTCGCCGGAAGAGCTGACGGCAGAGCCAAAAAATGACGCCGTGGCGATCGCAACCCAATAGTCACTTCGCTTGAGCAAGAGCACGGGCCTGATTGGCGATCAGCAGAAGTCCCTGGGCCCGTGCATCGCGTTCGAGAGCGGTCAGATAGGCGACGGCTGAAGCTGATTTGGACCACTGCTCAATCTCCGCCAGGGCAAGGCGGGCTTCGAACTCATAATAGCGATAGCCGGACTTGCGCGCGGAAGCGAGCTTGGATTCGAGTTCCTCGCGAGCCTGGGCCCACTTGCCCAACTTCGCTTTTACCCGCGCGTCTGCCAGCGTAGCCTCGAAACGTGGAGACGGCGCTGTACTCTGCCCCGCCAACGCCATCGCCCTTTCCGCTGCGCTCCGCGCTTCCGGTAAATTTCCTGCGCCAAGCAAATTCCTCGCTAGCGCGGCCTGAGAAAATACTTCATCGTGGGCGGATGTGGATTTCGCAAACTGCGCCGTTGACTGACGCGCCAAGGATGCCCCGTCGGCGAACCGTTTCTCCGCCAAGGCAACCCACGCTAGCGCAACCCCGACCTGCGCCGTAAAATCCTCATCGTTTGTTTGTTTACTCAACGCGAGTGCCTGCTCGTACTGTTTGCGTGCGCCTGCCAGGTCGCCCCGGACGAACAGAACGTCGCCCAGGCCAGCGATAGCATGCGGTTCGCCGACGCGGTAACCGGTCTCCCGATGCAAGGCCAGCGCTTTCTGGTAGTACCCTCTAGCTTCCTCCGGATTGCCCATCTCGAGATACAGATCGCCTAAATTGTCCAGCACTGACGCAGTCCCGCGCCGGCTGCCCCTCGCTTTGAAGGCGGCCAAGGCTTGTTGTTGCATCTTCAATGCCCCCGTCAGGTCACCGAGCGCGCCACGCGTATTCGCGAGATTCCCGTAGTCGCTGGCCAGCCCTCCCGGATCATTGATTTCCTGATCGAAGCGCAAGGCTTGCTGGTAATAGGTCTCGGCCTCGCGCATATTTCCTTCACTGTAGAGGACATTTCCAATGCGCTCCAGGGTGGCGCGAATGCTTCGCTGAGCCCCGATCTCGCGAAAGACAGGAAGCGCCTCGTCATACTGCTTCCTGGCAGCCACATAGTCGCCTTTATCGAAAAGCGCGTCCCCCACGTAGAGCAAGCTCGCTGCCGCCGCCCGACGATCACCGGCAGCAGCAAAGAGAGCTCTAGCCTGTTGCGAAAGCTCCATCGATTTCTGAGGCTGCCCCATGCGTTCCCAGGCGTTCGCCTCCACCCGCAGAGCCTGCGCCTGCAGCAGTTTGGCGCCAATCGCGCGGCCCCGAGCGGCCGACTGTTCGCTGAACGACTGCTGCTGCCGGAAATCGCTGGTCAAAATTGCGATGTCGGCTTGCGCCAAATCGATGCGAGCGCCGTCCGCCTCGGACACAACCAGCTTGCGAAGCTGTTCCAGCGTCTCTCCAGCGTCCTTGCCGTGCCCTCCCTCAACCTGGTTTCCAAGAAGAGACAAGCCATAATCGACGTTGTCGGGAAAGAATTCCCAGAGAGCCCGATAGCTTTCTATGGCTTGCGCGATCTGCCCCGAAAGCTCGTTGGCTCGGGCCTCGATCAGCAAACGCTCTTCCCGAGATGATTGCCCCGATAGCGCCAGCGCCCGTTGCGCCTCGGCTTTCGCCCGGCTCTCATAACCCAGCGCGTCCCAGGCTTTGGCCAGTGCTGACGAAGTCGGAGCGTGATTAGGATCAAGCTCAGCGGCCTTCTGCAAAAGGTCGACCGCTGAGCGAGCGTCAAACACACGCAATTTCTGCAAGCCTTCCGCATAGAGACGAGCAGCCTCGGGATTCGAAGGCAAAGAGGCCTTCACGGCCGTAGACTGCGCTTGAGAAAGAGGGCTGATATCCAGCTTGGCACGCATGGCCGCGCCCGCTCTGCTGACCAACTCATCGATTTCGGATTCCTTTCCCTTCTCCGATACCGAGACCAGCGTCTCTCCAGCGACCGCATCCTGGAGCCGTAGATCCAGGCGCAGCAGTCCATCGCCCAGCGGGACATACGAACCCAACACGACATCGTCGCTGCCGAGATTCTGCCGGATGCGATTGAGGGTTTCCCGGCCATAACTGTCCGCATCCGTGAGCGCGAGGCTGAGCTTCATTTGCGCAACGCTCTCGCCAGGGATGGTGCGTAACTGGTCGCCCTGGCTTAGTTCGGTGGTGAGCATTTCCGAGAGCGCCGTCGAAAGCCACGACTGCTCAGGCTTTCCAGAGAGATTCTTGAAGCCCAGCACGGCGATGGTGCGGCGACGATTCACTGGTGAGGAAGCCATCGGCGAGGAAGCTGCCTCGGGAGGTTTGCGGGCCCGGAAATGTAGGGCTGCAGCCAAAATCAACAAAAGGACCAACCCTACGAGGGAGGCCATGGTGAGCGGCCTTCGCCAAAGGCGCGGTTTGGGAACTCGGCCAGAAATAAAACCAGCGCTGGGATCCCGCTGCAGGCGCTCCAGGTCCGCCCGTAAATCGGCTGCGTGCTGGTAGCGCAGCTCGCGGTCCTTCTGGAGCGCCTTGTCAATGATTCCGTCGATGCCGGCCGGCAGTCGGGTGTTGGTGCGCGTGGCGGGTACCGGTTGCCGGTTCAGGATACCGTCGAAGATGGTCGCGGCGGTTTCCCCGCGAAACGGTGGAAGGCCTGTCGCCATCTCATAGAGCACCGCGCCGAAGGAAAACAAATCCGTGCGGCAATCCAGTTCCTTGGCTGTGGCCTGCTCCGGAGACATGTAAGCGATGGTGCCCAGCATGAAGCCCGGAGCAGTCAGCTCCACCATCTCCGCAGCACCTTTTCCGGTGTCGCTAGCGGTGAGGCTGGCAGGAGCACGAGCAGCTTGCTTGGCTAAACCGAAGTCCACGACCTTGGCGTGTCCGCGGCCGGTGATAAGAATATTCGCCGGTTTGATGTCGCGATGAATGATGCCCTTTGCGTGGGCCGCGTCCAGCGCATCGGCAACCTCAATGGCCAATGGGAGCAGAACATTTATTTCCAGAGGGAGGCCGGAGATGCGCTGTTTCAGGGTCAGGCCATCGATGAACTCCATGGCGATAAAGGACGCATCCCCGGCCCTTCCGATCTCGTAGATGGTGCAGATATTTGGATGGTTGAGAGCGGAGGCCGCGCGCGCCTCACGGCGAAGCCGTTCCAGCGCCTGCGGGTCGTTGGCCACTGCGTCAGGCAGGAACTTCAGCGCGACATAGCGGGCAAGTTCGGTATCCCTCGCTTTATAAATTACCCCCATGCCCCCCGAGCCGATCGGGGCAATGATGGAGTAGTGGCTGACCATCGATCCTGAGGAGAGCTGGCGGCTTGTCTCTTCGGCGCCGGCTGACGGCTTCGAGCCAGCCTGTGGCGTGAGCAGCGGCTCGGCCATGAAACTGCCGGCGCGATCATTCTCCAGTAGCAGCCCCTCCACTATCCGGCGGAGTTCAGGCGTGTCACGGCACGCCTGATCCAGATATGCGGCGCGCTTTTCGGGCGACAAATCCAGAGCGACTTCGAAGAGTTCCTCAGCGAGTTGCTCCTGGTTATCCATCGTTCCTGCCCAGAGAGTTTAGAGTCGCTTAACAAAGTATTGCATCCCGGGGCTGAGAGCGATGCGTATTAATAGATGAAGGGGTAGGAAAAAGAGGGTCCGCCGATCCCCTCAAGTGGCCACTTGCCACCCAAAGTAGAAGACGACGATCGGTGAGCTGGACGGGATGTGTAAAGGTACGGGCGGGGGAATCGGATCGGGCCGGGGTAATGGATATGGCCCGGTGAGAGCGGGGGCTATGGAGGCGGACTCTACCGCGCCGGTGGCGGGGTTGCGGCTCCGCAGCTTATCTTTGCTCCCAACCCGGAATTCTCCGACGAGGCCCGGCGGGCGAAATTTCAGGGTATTTGCGTGGTTTTCGCTCGTCGTCGATGCCGAAGGGAGTCCGCAACGCGTATCGGTAGTCCGTCACGTGGGAATGGGGCTGGACCAAAGGCGGTGGACGCTGTGAAGCAATTCCGGTTCAAGCCCGCAACCCTCCAAAGCAAGCCCGTTCCGGTTGAAGTGAACATTGAAGTTACCTTTAGAATTTATTGACACTAATCCACTTCTCCACTGTTCGATCTCAATAGGGATGGACTATATTGTCCACGTGCCGAGTTCGGGAGGAGTACGATCGCGCCCCGGACGTTTGGATACGCGGTCAGGAGGGTTTGATGAGAATCTCCGACACGATTGGACACGTTCTGCACAGCAAAGACAAAAACAGGGTTCTGTCGATAGGGCCGGAGCAGACCGTTTACGAAGCGCTGGAGAAGATGGCCGAGCACGATGTGGGTGCCTTATTGGTCCTTTCGAACCAACGGCTGGTTGGCATCCTATCGGAGCGGGATTACGCGCGCAAAGGTATCCTTGTCGGCCAGACTGCGAGAGAAACTCACGTCCACCAGATCATGACCAGCCCGGTTTTCTTCGTAAGTCCCCAACACACTGTAGATGAATGCATGAACATTATGACCCAGCATCGTTTTCGCCATCTCCCGGTGCTGCGGGATGAGACGGTAGTTGGTCTTGTCTCGATTGGCGACCTGGTGAAATGGGTGATCTCCGGTCAGGCGCAAACCATTCAGGAGCTGGAAGGCTACATTACGGGGGCATATCCGGGGTAGCTTGCCTTTTCATTTCAGGCGATTTTTGCCATCGGCAATCGCCGCACGCGCTTCCCGGTTGCGGCAAAGATTGCGTTGGCTACGGCGGGGGCTAAGGGAGGCACTCCCGCTTCTCCGACACCATCGGCGGGATCACCCTCAGCCTGCACAAGGTGCACCTGAATCTCGGGCGCGTCTTTCATCCTCAACACTTGGTAGTTGTGAAAATTGCTTTGCTGCACCGCACCTTCCTTGATGCTGATCTCTCCACTGAGCACCGGGGTCAGAGCGTAGTTAATGCCGCCCTCAATCTGCGCGCGCACGCTGTCGGGATTCACCGCCAGGCCGCAGTCGACAGCACTCACCACGCGATTGACATGCACCAAGCCCCCTTTGTCGATGGACACTTCGGCCACTTGCGCCACATAAGTGCCTGCAAAAACGGAACAGGCGATTCCGCGGCCTTGATTCTGGGGCAACGGCTTGCCCCAATCTGACTTTTCCGCCGCCATTTGCAATACGGTCCGAAGCCTGGCCGTTTTTGGCTCTTGGTCCAGATGGAGCAGCCGCATGCGAAAAGCATAAGGATCCTGCCCCGCGGCATGCGCAAGCTCATCCACAAAACATTCAATGCCGAAGACGTGAAATGGGGCGGAGACAGATCGCCACCACGCGCGGGGCACGACCGAAAGAACAGGAGCATAGTCGGAGCGGTAGTGGAGCGCTTGATACGGAATACTATCGTTTACGTCATAGGCCGCTACATGTTTGGGATCCTTCAGCCACTCCGGCGAGTCAAAGACGGCGCGGATGGGGGTGGATACTATGCGGTGCGACCAGGCCACGATATTCCCTTCACCGTCTAGTGCGCCGGTCAGGCGCTGATACGAATATTGCAGGTAAAAATCGTGTTGGATATCGTCTTCCCGGGTCCACAACAGTTGCACCGGAACTTTCATTTCCTTGGCTACCTGATAGGATTCGGCCAGGTAATCCCATTGATAGCGACGGCCGAACGATCCGCCCGCGAATGTCATATGCACGATGACATTCTCCGGCGGTATGCCCGCAAGGTGAGCGATCTCGCTTTGCGCGATATTACCAATCTGCGTTGGCGTCCACACTTCGATATGGCCGTCTGCTCGCACATGGGCCGTGGTGTTCATTGGCTCCATCGTGGCGTGCGCCTGGAATGGCATCTCGTAATCAGCTTCGATTTTCTTTTGCGCGCCGGCTAGCGCCTGGGTAACATTGCCCCGGTCGGCGGAAACCACGGTGGCCGGGCCGGTTGCCTTATCCCGCAGTTGCTCTTGTAAGCCGGCAGTGGTCTCCTGCGCGCCGGGTCCTTTGTCCCAAACGAGCTTCAGGGCGTTTCGGCCCTGTAGTGCGGCCCAGGTGCTACTCGCCACCACGGCAATGCCGCCCGCAACATTCAGGTTAACGCTCATTCCCGGCGTGAAACCGATGGGGGGAACGGCAAAGACCGCTTTCACCCCGGGAATCGCTTTCGCGCCCGAGTCATCGCAGCTAATCAGCTTGCCGCCGAAATGAGGACAGCGTGCGATCACAGCAAACAACATCCCGGGCACACGAACATCGATGCCGAAGATTGCGCTACCGTCGACCTTGCCCGGCGTATCGACTCGCCCGGTGGGTTTGCCGATGATGCGGAAATCCTTTGGCGCTTTCAACGGAACCTGATCCAGTTTCACCGTGGGAATCGTGGACGCGCTTTCAGCTAACTCGCCGTATAGCAAGCGCCGCTGCGTCGGTATATGGACCACTGCTCCGTTTTCCGCTTTGCAATCATTTCTTGCTACGCCCCATCGCTGAGCCGCGGCGGTCAATAGCATCTCCCGTACCTGAGCGCCTGCTTGCCGCATGGGAAGCCATGTGGCCTTCGTTCCGCCGCTGCCTCCGGTCGCGAGGTGCTTGTAGATGGCGGGAATCGTAGGCGCCTGTTCCCAATGAATTTGGGACCATTCCACCTCCAGCTCATCGGCTAGCATCATCACGTTCGCGGTACGCGTGCCTTGGCCCAGCTCTGGTATCTCGGTTAATACGGTGATCTGGTTATCGCGCGTAATGCGCACCCAGGCATTCGGTTTGAAGACCTCTGCATTATGCGAAACGGTCTCCTCACCATGCCCCGGCAGGTAGAAGTCCAGGACGAAGGCCGCTCCAGCCTTCATCGCTTCGCGGCGGCTGAGGAGGGTAGTCATGCGCTTTCTTGAGCGGCCCGCTCGATGGCGCGGCGAATTCGCTGGTAGGTCGCGCAGCGGCAGATGTTGCCCGTCATTGCCTGGTTGATTTGTTCTCGCGTCGGATGTGGAGTTTTCGTGATCAGCGCGGCGGCCTGCATGATTTGCCCGGATTGACAGTACCCACATTGCGGGACCTGTTCGGCAATCCAGGCGCGCTGCACGGGGTGGCTGCCATCACTGGACAGACCCTCTATGGTGGTAACCTTCCTGCTTCCGACCGAGTTCACCGGCGTTTGACAGGAGCGCACTGCTTGCCCGTCAAGATGTACGGTACATGCTCCGCACATACCGATGCCGCAGCCATACTTGGTGCCCGTCATATTCAGCAGGTCGCGCAATGCCCATAACAGCGGCATCGCCGGCTCCGCATCGACGGGCCGTTCTTGGCCATTGACCTGGAGTACAAAGTGCGCCATTTTTATCCTCCACCCCAAGCTGAGCTGCGCAGACGACGTCTGCCATCTCTATGCAGGGTGGCCCGGCAAAAATGCAGGGAGGGTCTTCTGTTGTGCAGGGAATGAGCGAGTGCCGCACCTACGGCGCTCGCAATCATCATCATTGAAACCCGACCCTTCCGGGTTCTCACACAGACTCGAAAGGGCTGACGTTTGGTCCCGGCCGCCGGGCCTGTTCCTAGCTCTCAAGTCTAACCAGGCCTGGCGTCCTGGGCGACTCTCAGCCGTTTTCAAGGACTGATCGCGATATACGTGATGGGCTTCGTTCTCGACCGGCTGCACCTGCCTGCGCTCAATGGAGCGTAGCGTGGTTCTGCGCGCCCACGGGGAGCACCTGGAGGGGGACGTTGTTCCCTTGCAGGCGGACATATGGGCCCGAGGCTGGGGCATCGGTTACTGCATATCGGGCCTGCAATTTCTTGGTTTCACCGGCAAATACGGTTACATAATTGTCGTCCCACAGGATGGGCAGTATCTCATCACCGGTTGCCGCTCCGGTCACTTCCGCTCTCATGAAGAAGGCGGGTGTTCGGGAGCGGTTGGTCAGGGTCGTGGTCACGGTGACCCAACCGTCGGCCTGTTGCATGGTGCTGCTCATCGCTACGTCCGCGGTCTCCATGTGGTTCAGTGCAGTCAGGTCGGCCCAACTTCGCTGCGTGAGCGTGAAGCCATCTTCCGTTTCGGGTGAACCCAAATCGTCATCTTTGGTCGATTGCCAGTAGACGTTATCCGCCAAGAGGCGGCCGTCGCTGCTTTTCAGTTGGCAACGGACAAAGAATACCGGGCTCAGACCTTTGACACGCGGCAGGTCCATGACCACAGGCGATGACAACGGGCTGAGGCTCAGATGCTCCTTTGCGAGATGGAACTGGGTTGACCCGTCCAGATTGATGAAGGTCACGGTGGCGGTCAGACTGGTGAGGGTGGTCAGCGTCTGGTTCACCAGGTGAATTTTGGCGATACTCCGGTCTCCGGTGGCGTAGTAGTCGTAAACGATGCTGACGGGCTTCAGACCCTGCTTAGCTCCAAAATAATTACCGCCCGGCTTGAGGTAATAGTCGACGATATGGCCGAAGAAGGATGGCCAATGACTATCGAGCATCCAGTAGAGGGTCATCTTGTGATTGGCCCAGCCGCTTGCAGCAAAGTTCTCGAATTGCGCCCGAGTATTTTCGTAGTGACTCATTTGGGCCTTCTCCGCGAACTCCTCCGCGCTGCTGGAAGGTCCGTAACGCGTGTTTATGGTCTTCGTTACGTTTAACAGGGTTGAGTTTCCGTCAGTGGCGCCGGCATGGTAGTACCACCAATCGTTGATCGGCCAGAGCTTGTCCGCGGGGATAAACTTCCTGAGGCTTTCGTAAGGAGGGATGCTCTCGTTGTCTCCCTGCTCCGCGCACGAACCAGTGGTGGCCTTGTATTGATCGCTGAACCAATAAGAAGGCGGCCGCCAGCTGTAGGGGCCCGACATGCGAATGCCATCCCAGATCACTTTGCCGTTGGCGTCCTTGTTGAAAGAAGAGACGGTGTCGACAACCGCGTTTTGCCAATGCAAGTCGCTGAGAATCTGGTGGTAGTCGCTTTTTACTTTGTCGGGGGCGTGGCCGTCACTGCCGTTGGCCCAAATAAAGACAGATGGATGCGACCGCAGCATTCTGATCTGGCTGCGCAGGCTCTCGCGGGCAACGCGCTGGTCCTCGGTATCCCACTGGCTCCATCGCTCCCATTGGTTGCAACACATCCATCCCAGCATGACCGGAATTCCCTGGCGGTCGGCTTCTTCCAGAATGTGCTCGCTGGAGATTTTTGCTTCCCAGCGGAGCATGTTCAGGCCCATGTCTTTCACATAGCTGAGGATTGCATCCTCTCGCCGCTCATCATATTTATAGAGAAGGTCCGGCTCATAGTCCGCACCGCGGATGAGGAAGTCGACTCCATTGACCCGGAGATAGAAGTTTCCTCCGCCACCGAGCGAGGGAAATTGATTATCCTCATCTCGATGCTGGGTGATCTTGCGAATGCCAAAGTCAATTTCCGTGGAATCAGAGATGTCGCTCCCAATCTTAAAGCGCAGCTTGAGGTGGTAGAGGTTGGGCTTACCCCATTGATAGGGCCACCACAGGTCGGGATGGTCGATCAGCAATTGGCGGACGGTTTCGGCAGAAAACTGCGCTTCGCGCTCTTCGTTGGGAGCGAGCTCGACGTTCTGTTCAAAAGAAATGGGGGCTTTGCCTTGGCGATCGATTTCTCCTATCAAGACGCCGGAGACCGGGGACGCGCTCCCGTTCTTCAAATCGCAGTACACGGTTAATGCAGCGGGACTGGTCGCGGGCAAAGGGAGATCTGTCTTGACGTAGGCGTTCTTAACTACTACTTCATTGGTCGTCCGCAGATAAACCTGCTTCCAGATGCCGCCGTTTCTATCGGGCACATAGGAAATACCAATCTGCTGATCGGCGAATTTGACTCCCATGTACTTGGAGTTGATCCAGTCATGCCAGGAGTCGGCGAGTTCTACGCCGTCCACGTCTTCGAATGCCTGCTCGGGCGTGACCCGCACGGCAAGCACATTCTCCGAACCAAGGCTTACTTTGCCGGTTACATTGAGTTCAAATTCGTTATACATGCCGACAACCTGGCGGTTATCGGCTACGCGGACGCCGTTAAGCCAGACCTCCGCACGGTAGTTGATTCCCTTAAAGACCAGCCACTGAAGTTTGTGACCCGGAGGCACGGTAAATGTGGTTCGGTACCACCAGTCTTGGCGGAATAGATCCTTGGGAGTGGTCTCTGTCAGATTCTTTCCGTAGTAAAGATTCGGATAGGTGCCATCCTCCTGAAGCGCCTCAAGAATGGTTACCGGCATACGCGCGATGGGGTGCCAGTGCCCGGCGTCGTAGGATGATTGCGAGATGGCAGCGCCGTCCTGCACTACGTCCCAAGCGGAGGCCATCCGCCAGCCGGAAGGTAACTCGATGGTCTCGGGGGAAACTGGCGCAGCAACACACAGCGGAGCCGTGAGAAAGAGTGCCGCGAGAATTACCGGATAGGAGCGGATTCGCCACATTTCGTTATCTCCTAACGCTCAGCGTATTTCGAGGGTGTGCGCCTGCGGACCGGCCACGAATGAGATTGGGGTGAGCTCTTGCTTGACTACTCCGGTTTTCTTGCCGTCCACAATGATGGCCTGAGGGTTTAGTTTGGTGCGCAACCAGTCGGAAAGATGCAGATCCCAGGTGGAGCCTTTAGCGATTAGCGCGCGACAGTAATGGGGATCGTAGTTGATCAGGAGCTTTACACCTTTCGCGCTTTCGGTGGGGGTTTCGATGCCAGCATGCTGATAGCCGATGTACTCATCCAATCCCATGAAGTTATGGTTGGGATGGAGTTCGAAGACCTTGGCAAAGCCTGGCGGATCAAGCGATACCCCGCGGTCATGGCCGTCAGGCGGCGCGGGCAACAGCAGGGGCACATCGTCCGTGCCTCCGAAATCTGCGTTCGAATCGGCGCGGCCTTCGACGGCAAGATCTTTTCCCAGATAGCCCCCGTAATAACCGTAGCCCGCTTCGGCGGCCAGCCTGAAGGTGTTGTTATCGGGGCTTCTGGAAATGCCGTTGCCTCCGGTTGAGAACTCGAGCGGGAAGAAGCCGAATTCGGCGGTCAACCATTTCGCCGATTGTTGCATGCGGAATTTTTGTTCTGCGGCAGGAATTTCGCGGTCGCGCGGAATATCGTAGAACTCGCGATACCACCCCATTTCTGCGCGCTGCTGATCGATCGGGGCTCCCCACCACGGACCCGGGGCCGAGGTCAGGTCCGGCTGCATATGCGTCCAGCCGTGGCTCTCGATTTCGAAAACTCCCTCCTCGATGCCTTCATCCAGGCCTTTCTTGGTGGAGACGTAATCCTGTTTAGTTCCGAATTCATCGGTGAACTGCTGTTGCCAACTGGGCACGATGCGATGCTGCTTGTCGTCGACAAAGCCCGGCACGGTGTTGATGGACAGGACCGCGTGATGCGCTTTGAGTGGCTCGATCAGATAGCGGCGGATCTGTTCCTCAGTCAAGGCGGGGTAATGCCAGTGTTCGAGCCATGAGTTCTGGGCGTTCCCGAGATCATCCATGGTAAGAACAATCTCGTTGGTCCACGTTTTCTCCAGGGCATAGCCAATCGCCTCGGTGATCGAACGACGCAAGACAGTGCGCATCGGCTGATACAAGAGCATGTACTCGAGATCACCGCCGATCCAGATGGCCCGGGTATCGTTGCCCAGGTCACGCTCGGTGATCTGCGGGAGGCCGCCAGCGGCAGCGAGCGCTTGCGCTCCAAGAAGATCTACCTGTGGCCGCTGCATGGCGACTACGCGGGGGCCATCCGTGCGTAGATCGTCCGGGAGTCCGCGCAGCAGGAACGATTGTCCCGTTACCATCGGGTGCGCACTGTGCATCCATGAGCCCTTGTAATGAATACCCAAGAGCCGCTGGATCACCGGCGGCTGCAGGCGATCTCCGAGGACAATGAGCGACGTGTGCAGCTTTTCGACGGCGTCGGCCAGGAGCTCCTCGTCACTGGATGAAATTAGATCCGGGGCATCCCAGATGATTGCGCCGTAGCGCGGACGACCTGCGAAGTCAGTGAATTGATTTGGATCCATGAGCACCTGGTCGAGGCGGAGAATATCGAAAGGAACTCCCCAGGACTTGAAGAGCGTGACCATGGTTTGAAATTCGCCACCGCCAGTTACCAGGAAGCTTCTCGGGTCTTTCCATTGCTTGGAGATCACGAGCAGGACACGGTAGGGCTTGGTTTGGGCTGCGCCATGCAACGGGAATGACAGGAGAAGAACGACGGAGAGAAGACCCAGGATTGCCTTCTTGAACAGCGTCATGGGGACGGCCACCTCTGCATTTCGAACTTGTTGCTCCGGGCCCAAATGTGACTTCTCAAACCTGTCAGGGCACGACTTTACAGCTCGCGGAAAAACCCTCTCACGAAGGGCACGGCTTCAGTCGTGCCGTAAAACCATGCACGAAAGACGGCTTTAGCCACTGGGGTACGCTTTTTGAGACCTTCACCCTGCTTTAGCAGCCAAAACAAATATAGAAACGGTGGTCACATTCACCCTTAATCAAGGAAAGTCGTACCTCAGGGGCCAAAGCCCTCATCGATGGTTGCCCAGTATGGCACGGCTGAACCCGTGCCCTTCGTTCGAGGAGTACCCGCAACTGTAAAGCCGTATCTTTTCGTGGGGCTGCAATCTTCCGCAGCCTGTTTAGTCGGGCCGAAACGATTGAGAATATGACGGGCTTTTAGAGTCTGCGTGAGAGCTAGGCAGAGGAATACCCGGCAAAGGGATATGCTGGTTGCTGTTGCGTTTTGAGCCGTCGCCGCGTACATCCTGGTGAGGTTGTAGGCAAGGTTTGCCAGTGTGAACTCGATAGCGACTTTTTCTTTTCCTCTGGTACGGAATTGACGCATGCCACGTTGTTCTTTTAACACCCCGAAGCCGAGCTCGACGATTGCCTTGCGCTGAGCATAGGCTTGTCGCCCTTGGGGACTTCGCAGCTTTTGGCGCATGCGCCGATGCACCGCCCTGCGTGCTCGCCCCCGGCATTTCTTTCCCAAGTTCATCTCCCGCGACACAAAACATGAGTGTTTCCGCAGCCGTAATGCCTTCAGAGATCCTTCTTCCAATCGGTAACGTACGCGCTCGAAGCCGCGTCCGCTTCGCAGAAAGCGCGCACCTGGGGCTAATGCCCTCTTCAGTCCGCATCGTTTACGGCCCGTCTAGGCAGTCGTGCCCTTACGCAAAGCCTGAGTGTTTCCTCAGCCTGTCATGCCTTCAGGTGTCGTTTTCCAATCAGTGCGTACGGGCTAATAGCTCGTTCCTCTTCAAACACTGTCCAACCCCCGGGGCGTTGGCTTTGATCCGCGTCGAGTCGATCGCCACCCGGCCCAACTTGCCCAAACCCAAGCTGCGAGCCATCTCCAGCACCTGCGTGAACGCGCTGTTCAGCGCTACTCCGTGGCGCCGACGAAACGCGCTCAGCGCCCAATTGTCCACACGAGCACCCCCGGCCAGATAGCGCAGAGCAAGATCTTCCCCCAATCGCTGCGACAAACGACGTGCTGAAGTTATCCCCGTCGCATACGCGTACAGCCACACACTCAGCATCAACTCCGGGGCGTACAACATCCTCCCTCTGGGCTGTAGCTCTTTTCAAAGGCACTCAAGTCCAGCCGACCAACCACCTGACGAACAAAAAAGCAGAGGTGATCCGAACCCAACTCCTCGGCCACGTTCGGCGGCAGCAAATACGCCTGCTCGGGTGAATACGGAAAATAACGAGACATTCCTTCTTATCTGCTCGTTACCCAGGCAAATACAAGTCATTCTCCTGGTTCTCACGCAGACTCTTTTAGCCCCTGAGGTGCTCCTTTCCTGACCGGCGCAACATTTCGCAGCAACCTGTGAAGCCGTGCCCTGATGGAAATCTCGACACCATCTGTCCAACGAACTCAAACCTTCGGCACGGGGTTCCGGTCAGCCGCAGGCGGAAGCTGGGGGAAATCAGTAAAGGGTTCCGCCTGATACCAGTAAGCTACCGAGTAAAAGCAATCGGCCCGGTTGTTGGCGTGTCCATGTTCGATGGTGTACTTAAGGTATTTGCGAAAGGTGACGGGGTTGTCGGCGTGCCAGCGATAAAGGCAGTACCGTCCACCAGCCAATTCAGCAGCGCTGATCACATGGGCGCCGTTATATAGGTTGGCGAAGGGAACAGCCTCGCCGCGGCCGCCGAAGTCCCATGCCCCGCAGAAATAGTCTTCCGTTCCGGTTCCATTGATGCTTGGGGTTTTGTCGTCGTCGATGAAGATCATCTCATCGCCTTCGCCCATCCAGCGATCGTGATTTTGCAGAACGCCGAGGGTTACGCCCATCAGATGGCCGCGCCCGCGCGTTTCCATGAAGACGTAGTTATTTTTTCCATCGAGGTTGATTTCCTTCTCTCCTGATGCAAACTGCACGGCAACGTTTGGTGTCGCCTGGCGATATTGGGCGTGAAAATAAAGGCTTCTTTCGGGGAGGCTGGGAACCAGTTGGTAATCGATATTGGAATAGAAGGCATCGACTGCCTGGCTGCTCTCATTGGTAACCGTGGCACGTGCCGATTTGCGGAACGGCATCGCAAAGTAACAATTAAGTGCTTTGACCGAAGAACAATTCAAGAACGCAGACTGGTAGAGGTTGTACTCACCCAGGTTCAATCCAAAGAAGTCGCCCACCGGCACTTCGACACTGGGTTTGGATTCTCCATCCCAGTAAATCCGCAGGACAATTTCTTTCAAATGGAATCGGCTTCTGGCCGCGATGGTGAACCAGATGTGCGTGATGACGCCGGGTCCGTCAGAGCTGAAAACTTCTTTGGTCGCACCCGGCGCAATGGGCCATGCGTCGGCGTTGCCGCCGGTGCGGTCGTAGCTGGATTGTTTTAAGGAACGATAGTTTTGCGCACAGGCATATTCGGGCAGCTGGTACTCACTGTCATCGCTCTTGACGGCAGCGGCCAACGATTTCGAGCCGGTGGCTGCGCCGGCTGCTCCCAAAAGCGCCAGATTACTGAGAAAATTTCTGCGTAAGAATCGCCGATCTTCCACGTTACCCTTTCCTTACTTGCAGTTGGTTTGAGCGCGTTCTGCTTAACATCTACTTCATCGCGGGATCCTGACCCGCGCCCCCCGTGAAGGCCAGTTTTGGAATCCGCTTCTCCACCGGGGGTAGCGGCGGAAATGGCACATGGGGTTCCATTTGGTACCAGTAGGCAACTGAATAGATATTGTCAGAGCGTAGATTGGCTTGGCCATCTTCCAAGGTCACTTTGACAGATTGGTGAAAACGGATTGGGGCTTCGAGATGCCAGCGGTACATGGTGGAGCGGCTACCAGGTTCCTCTTGCGTGTACTCCACCAGTCCGACGACGGGGGTTGCGTAGAGCGGTGAGAAACCCCAGGCGCTATTGAAGTAATCTTCTCCGCCGGTACCGTGAATCCGTGGTTCCTTTTCGCCGTCGATCCAGATCATATCGTCGCCTTCGTTCCACGCTCCCCACTGGTTGTTAAAAACCGACAACATCATGCCAACAAATTGGCCCTCACCCTTTGCATCCAGAACAACGTAGTTGTTTTCACCGGTTTTATTAAACCAGCGCGGATCTTTGTGCGCTCCGGAGAAATCGTTACCGTAGATGTTTCCGTTGTACCAACCCTTGCAGGGCGCGCATTGCCGGTATTGCGCGTGGAAGTAGGCGGTTTTGGGCGAGATGGAGGGCGGCTTCACCCAATCGATATTCCAGTAGTAATCGGTAATCGGTTTGCTGCCTTCATTGGTTATGGTGATCAAACCGTGCTTGCGAAAAGGCATGGGGAAATAGGAGTTCAGCGCTTGCGCCGGCAAAACCGAGATGAGGGCGGACTGAAAGACCGGTGGCCGGCCGAAGGCTATCCCGAAAAAGTTTCCGATGGGCGATTCCACACTTGGTTGCGATTCGCCGTCCCAGTAGGCGCGGATGACGACTTTCTGGTGTGCGTAGGCTTCTGACCAGGGCGGGAGTGTTGTCCATATGTGACGGATCTCTCCCGGGCCGTCCTGATCGAAGATTTTTACCGTCTCCCCAGGGTTGACGGTCACGTAATCGTGATTTCCTCCCGTTGGGTCGAAACTGGAGCTGCGTTGCGATTCGTAGTCTTGTAGTTGGGGTAAGTCCTGGACAGAGTATTGAGACCAAAGCGCATGGGATGAGAGGAGTAAGGCTGCGCAACACAAGTAAGACCGCATTGAATGGACGCTCCGGTGTTCGTATCTAAATCCGGTGACAACAAACGGAAGTCGGAATCTCACACTCTGTCCCGGCCCCTGAAGCAGAGGCGACCTGGCCGGGACTGGCATAGATAAATAACCTTGGGCCGTACAACTCCCTCTGTCAGATCGCGCAGTAACCGCCGTCGATTTCCCAATTGGCGCCGGTAACATAACGAGCCGCATCGCTGCAGAGGTAAGCAACCAACTCTGCAATCTCTTCGACCGAGGCGAAACGCTTGATCAGGTATTTCCGGAACAGATTTTCGGGGTTGATCACCCCACTCGCGATCAGTCCCTCGGTCACGTGGGTGCGGATCGCGGCTGGACAAATGCAGTTCACGCGCACGCCCGAACTCGCCATTTCAATTGCCATCGCCCGGGTCATGGCAACGATCGCGCCCTTGGTCCCGGCATAGGGCACAAGATTCGGATTGCCTCGTAGCGCATTCACAGAACCTATGTTGACGATGGCCGGATCTTCGGCCTTGGGAAGCTGCTTTAGAAATTCCTGGGCGAGAAAGAAGGGCGCTCGTTGATTAATGGCGATTAAGCGGTCGAACTCCGAGGTCGCCACATCGGTCATCGGCTTGTGAAAGCTCCAGGCCGCATTGTTGATGAGCGTGTCGACCGCACCAAGACTGTCTTTGGCTTGCCGGAAGACGTCAGCCGCGGCGCCTGCTTCCGCAAGGTCCTTGACCATGGCGGACATGGTCTCTGGCTTCCCTGCGTCCACCCGTGTCAGAACGACAGGATCCTGATCGACGAATAGAACACGCGCCCCGCCCGCCACAAAGCGCTTTGCTATTCCAAGTCCCAACCCGTTCCCGGCTCCCGTAACAATTACGGTTCGACCGAGCATATCTTCCGGATATCTCTTCATGCTTGTACCTCAGCTCTCGGGGAGGGCCCAGGCAAACAGCGCTGGGCCTGCGCCGATCAGCACGTATTGGCGGCCATCCAGTTCGTAGGTCGTTGGAGAGGTCTCGATATCCGCTCCCAGGCCGGCATGCCAAAGCGTCTTGCCGGTAGCGGTATCGAGAGCGAGCATATTCGCGGTAGCATCGCCGGTGAAAGTCAGGCCTGAAGCAGTGGTCATGACTCCGGCGTCAGAACTGTCATTAAAGCCGATGGGATGGGTCCACCGGACCTTGCCGGTCTGGTAATCGATGGCATCCAGATCGCCCCGCTCCCAGAGGCCGTAATCGGCTCCGGCCCAACCCCACGAGCCGTCCGCGGGCTTGGTGAAATAGAGACTATAGCTGATACTTTTGCTGACGATAAACAGTCCGGTTTTTGGATCGAAGCTGGGCGAACGGTAGTTGGTAAGTCCGCCCTCATCCGGCGCTACAAAGCGCCCGTCGGGGGCTGGTTCTTTGGCAGGATTGGGTATCGGCTGCCCCTTCTTGTCAATGCCGAGCGCCCAATTCGTCGGACCGAAGGGCTCCGTCAAAAGGCTTTCGCCATTGGTTCGATCGAGGACGAAGAAATAGCCGTTGCGCGAAGCCTGCATGAGCATCTTGCGCGGCTTGCCACGAAACATGCCGTCCACCAATACGGGGATTTCAACGGCATCCCAATCGTGGGTATCGTGCGGCGAAGGCTGAAAGGCCCACACAAGTTTTCCGGTATCGGGGTTCAAGGCGACGATGCTGCAGGTGTACAGGTCATCACCCGGACGCACGTCACCATTCAGGACCGGTGTTGGATTGCCGGTTCCCCAATACAGCAGATTCAACTCCGGATCGTAGGTGCCCGGGATCCAGGTCATGCCGCCGGTGGTAGCGTTGGGCGTGCCGTCCGGCGGGGTCGAATCCCACCGCCACTGCAGTGCGCCGGTGTCGGCATCCATCGACTTCAAAAAACCCTGGATGTTATCGGAGTCGCCGCCAATACCAACGATGACGTGGTTACCCACGATGAGGGGCGCCGCGGTTGACCAATAACCCTTGTCGGAATTCGCCACTTCGACGCTCCATCTTGGCTTGCCGTCTTTAGCATTCAGGCAGACCAGGTGGGCATCGGGGCTCAGGTAGTAGATCGAGTCATGATACATGGCCACCCCACGCTGGCCAATGGTTCCTCCCTTGTTGGGCGGGTAGGTGTACTCCCAGATTGGGTGGCCGGTGCGCGCATCAAGCGCCCACACGTGATCGATCGCGGTGAGATAGATAATGCCGTCGACGGTGATGGGCGAAGCCTTAATGCTGGCTTGTTGCTGTGACTGAAAAGCCCACGCGAGGCTAAGCTGGTGCACGTTTGCGGGAGTGATTTGCGTGAGCGGGCTGTGCCGCTTTCCAGAGTAGTCTCCGTGATAGCCGGGCCAACTATCGGGCGGAGGCTGCAGCAGCATCGCGCCCGTTGCACCCTGGGCCACAAGCCGATGGGCTGGGGACAGCAGTGTGAGCGCACTCACAACAAGCGTCAGCGCGTTCTTCAAGACCATCAGCAGAAGTGCTCTCTAGTGCAGGATTTCGACCGGGGAAGCCAATTCATTGCGAGTGGAACGTTTGCTTGGAGCTTCATAACCCAGTTCCGCCGACAGCTTGTTCGCTGCGCTCAGTAACTGTTCCTTTAGGGCGCTGAGGTTATCGCCGCGGACGCGTTGGGTGGGCACGGAGATACTTAGGCCGGCCACTGGCTGACCGGCGAAATCTCTCACCACGGTGCCGATACACACTACGCCAATCACGTTTTCTTCAAAGTCGTAGGCCACGCCTTCCTGGCGAACCTTCTGCAGGTGAACCTTTAACCGGCTCCGCTCCGTGATGGTGTTGGGCGTAACCCTCTCCAGGTTTTCTGAGCCCTTATAGACTTCGTCAAAATGCTCTTCAGGAAGCATGGCGAAGAGAACTTTTCCCAACGAGGTGGAATGAGCCGGTGCGCGGGTACCCACGGCCTCGCTGGTGCGCAGCCGTTCGTTGGACTCGCATTGGGCTACGTAGAGAACCTCATTGCCTTCGAGGACCGCGAGGTTTGCGGTTTCCCTGGATGTATTCATCAGCTCGCGCAAGATGGGCAACCCGTGACGAATGAGCAGATTTTGCCGCACCAGCAGATCGCTCCAACGCAGAATTCTGGCTCCCAACGCATAATTCGACGTGGTCGGATCGAGCCAAACCAGGTCGAACTCACGCAATGTCGCCAAAAGCCGGTGGACCGTACTCTTCCCGATCTTCAGCTCTTTACTCAAAACGGCAATGCTAGTTCCCTCTTGAGGCTTTCCAAGAAACTCAAGCAGACGCAATGCTTTCGCCAGGGACTTAACCGGGTATTTTGCGCGCTCAGTTCCACTCATCGGGCAAACCGTGCTTCTTTGATACAAAAAACCATATGCATAATCTCAGAATCGTAGTGTAGCATGCGGTACGCCTGAGCTAACGCATGCTACCCCTATGACTTGGCGGAGCTTCCGCTGACCACACGGCGCACTCCCTTTAGTTCAGTTTCTGCTTGAGTTGCCAGAAATGAAAGATCGCTGCCGATGGTGAGCAAGTTGGCCCCCAGTTTCGCGTAGCGATTAAATTCGGCGGCCGACCACGTCGGCAGGCCGATGGGGACCGAAGCGCTGGTCGCCATTTTGATGAGGCCGTCGACCACCCGCTGCACATTGGCCGATCCTGCCTTAGCGTCATGATTCATGAAATTGGCCAAGTCGGCATTTCCGATGTAAAGCCCATCAATTCCGGGTGTTTGGAGGATTGCGGAGGCATTCTCAACCGCTTCGGGCGTCTCGATCTGGGCAAACAAAAGCGTCTCTTGGTTGGCTTCGTTACGGTATTCGTCAGCGCGCCTGGTGTATCCGCTGGCGCGAACAGGTCCGAAGCCGCGGCGACCTAACGGGGGATAACGGCAATAGCGCACGGCATTTTTGGCGTCTTCGACAGAATTAATCATGGGCGCCATCACTCCCTGAGCTCCCAAATCGAGCGCAGACTGAAAGTTCTCCACCGTGACCGAAGCGACACGAACAACGGGAACGCTGTCGCTTCCCTTTACGGCCATAAGAACCGCTCGCAGGCTCTCTTTGCTGATCGGAATGTGCTCCATGTCGACCAGCAGCCAATCAAAACCAAGTCCGGCAATCATCTCGACGGCGTAAACATCAGGGATTGCAACCCAGGTGCCGATAGCCGGCCGTTTGCTCGCCAGGATCTGTTTCAGTCTATTTTTCATTGACTTGCCTCACTTCCGCCTTAGGGCGGAAACGGAAAGATAAACGCCGAGCCCCCAACCGAGCCAGAAATTGAGGCTCCCGGGAATCCCGAAACCAAGAATAGAACAGAATTCTGTATTTTGGAAAGACTGTCCCGCTTTAATCCCGTCTCTGGTTCGTGAGCACGGTCCAGTCGCCTCTCATTTCCGTCTTGCTCGGTAGCAACCTTTGTCACGTAGAATGGTGGCTCACCATTCAGAACCGCTATTCCATGAGAACCGCCGCGACCTGCATCCTGACCGTTCTGCTGAGCACAAGCTGCGGTCATGGTTCCGACCTGTTTCGAGAGGCGCTGCCAAGCGAAACCGGGGTCACCTGGGTCCATGAAAATGGACACTCCAGAGCGCGCTATCTGCCTGAAACGGCAGGGCCCGGAGTCGCCATCTTTGACTACAACAATGATGGCCTGATGGATATCCTGCTGGTCAACTCGGGAACTTCCTCCTTCTACCATCCCTCGACCCCGCTCAAGCATGCTCTTTACCGCAACAATGGCAACGGCACTTTCACCGATGTAAGCAAACAGGCAGGCATCGTCGCAGACCTTTATGCCCAGGGCATCGCGATCGGAGATTACGATAACGACGGCTTCGACGATATCTTCATTTCCGGTTTCGGCAAGTGCGTTCTGTATCACAACAACGGCAACGGAACCTTCACCGACGTCACGGCGAAGAGCGGAATTGCCTCGCCCAAGTGGGGAACGAGCGCCCTATGGTTCGACTATGACAATGACGGCCGGCTCGACCTCTTTGTCGGTGAGTTTGCCGATTACTCCGACTTGCGCAGTTGCCCCTTAGCCGCTTCCTATGGCGGCTCGGCGGACAATCTGCCCAAGGAGCAGGCCTACTATTGCAATCCCAAGCAATTTGCTCCGGTAGCCAGCCATCTCTACCACAACCTCGGCGGTGGTCATTTCGCGGATGTGAGCGCAAGCACCGGCATCGCGGCCAGCCCGGGAAAAGTTTGGGGGGTGGTCGCGACCGATATCAACCACGACGGTTTTATGGACCTGTTCGCCGCAAACGACACCATGGCGAATTTTCTGTGGTTGAACGAAGGCGGGAAGAAGTTTGACGAGATTGGTGTGGAAGCCGGCGTCGCCTACAACGAGGACGGTTTGCCGCGGTCCGGGATGGGCGTCGACGCCGGCGATTTTGACGGTGATGGCATCCCCGAACTGACCGTCTCCAACATCGATGCGCAGAACACTTCGCTTTACAAAAACACTGGCGGCGAAGCATTTCAGGACCTCAATCTGCAGATTGGCCTGGCGCGGCCTACGCGCATGCTGAGCGGATGGGGCATACGCTTTCTGGACTACGACAACGACGGCTGGCTCGATCTGATCCAGGTAAACAGCCACCCGGACGATTTGGTCGACCTGCGCAACCGGGGAGTCACCTATCGCGAGCCAGTGGTGTTGCTGCACAATCTGGCCGGCGTTAAGTTCGAGGACGTGAGCGCGCTGGCCTCGCCGGCTTTCCTTCGCCACTATGCAGCGCGCGGACTGGCTGTCGGCGACCTCAATAATGACGGCTATCCCGACGTGGTTTTTACTGAGAACGGTGGTCCCCCGCACATCCTGATGAACAACGCCGTGTCAGGAAACAACTGGCTCGGGCTTGCCTTACGCGCCACCAAATCCAACCCGGCAGCGGCGGGTGCGACGATTCGCTGGTGCATCGCTGGAAAAGTGTTTTCACGGCTGAAAGGCGCCGGCGGCAGCTTTCTGTCGAGTTCTGACCCGCGCGAGATTCTGGGCGCGGGCAAGGCAAGTATTGAGTGGGTCGAGATCCAATGGCCGGCACCGAGCCGTGCGGTGGACCGGATCGAGAAGCCGGCAATGAATACGTATCACCGCATCGTGGAAGGCGATCACCCGGTGGCTAAACCGGCCATCGCCTTTTTCGCGAGCCCTTCCCCTGCACGGCTGGTGAGGGTCTCAGCAGCCGCGCCGCAGGATGGCTCCAACCTTTGGCCGCAAGCCAAGGCTGCAATGGAGAAGGGGGACTTTGCCACCGCGCGAGAACTCCTGCAGCGCGCGGTCAAGATCTATCCCAGGGACGCTTCGCTCTGGTTCCATCTCGGCGCGAGCTGCGGAGAACTGAACGATGTCGACGCGGCGATAGCCGCGTTTGAACGGGCGCGCACCCTTGACCCCCGCCAACCACAAACCGATTTCAACCTGGGGCTTCTGTATTGGCGCGCCGGCGATTTGGGCAAAGCAAAGGAGGCCTACCGGGCGGGACTTGCACTCAACCCGGCGGATACCGATGCGCTCAAAAACTTCAGCCTGCTGCTCATGAAGACCGCCGACTACAAGAATGCGATCGCACCACTACTGCGGTTGAAAGATGACCATGAACTCGGCTTGCAGGCACGCGCCGCGCTCATCGAGTGCTATCTCGAAATGGGAGCGCCAGCAAAAGCCGATGACGAAGTGGACGAACTACTGCGCTCTGGCCTGGCCAGCCCTGCTGCCGAATCCAAGCTCGCTGGCATGTTGATCCAACATGGCGATTTAGCGGGAGCAGAGAAGCTGTTGGTGAGCAGCCTTGCGACCGATCCGAACCAGGCGCAGTCGCGAGCAATTTTGGGCGGCATCTATCTGGAGCAAAAGAAATTTGCTCCGGCTTCGGATTGCTTCGAGAGAGCGGTGCAACTCGCGCCCGATTCTCCTGAATTTGCCGTCGGCCTGGCACGCACGCTGTTGGCCTGGAAACAGCAGCAAGCGGCGCTGGCTTTTCTCAAGACGGCGGAGCCCAGGTTTGCCAGTGTTCCCGACTTTCAGTATTTCCTGGCCCTGGCATATTTTGGTGTGACCCAGTTTCAGGATTCCGTGGCCACTCTCCAAAAGCTCCTCGCGACCAATCCCCCGCGACAGGATCGAATTTATTTTCTGCTCGGCGATAGCTATTTGAACCTGGGCAATTATGACCAGGCAGAGCAGTCGTATAAGAAGGCCATCGCCATCAATCCAAAAGCCACCGCCTACTATGAGGCGCTGGCTTCTCTGGAGCGGCGAGAAGGATCCGCCAACCTGGGCGAGGCGATTGCGGCACTGGAAGCTGCCCATCGGCTCAATCCGAAAGACACTACCCTGGCTCTGCAACTCGCACTCTCCTACGAGGCGAAAGGTCAGACTGCCGACGCGGCGGCGCTGATCGAAAGCGTGATTGCACAAGCTCCAGACCTGGTTCCGGCCCACGTTGCCCTGGCTCGCATCGACTTCCGCTTAGGAAAGCGCGCGGAAGCGAAGCACGAAACCGAGGTGGTGAAGGAGCTCGCCGCTAAGGCACAACAGGCGAGAATTACTTCCGGTGCGACACCGCCCGAGAAGCCGCCAAATGAGTAAGCTCAGGCTACTCGGAAACCCATTTCTAAGGGCTGGTTTTTGCAGCCTTGTTTTCGGCTTCGCTCTTTGCCTCTCATTGCCCGCCGGGCCAGCGACCATTGCCGGGGCTTCGCTTCCCTCTCGCAACATGGCCAAGGGTGTTCATTATGTGGGCTCGCGGACTTGCGCCACCTGCCACGCCGCGATCTACACGTCGTTCACGCGAACCGGCATGGGCCGGTCCATGGCGCTGGCCAATGATCCGTCGTTAGCCGATCTGCCCACTCCGGCGACGGTGTACGACAAGGACCTGGGTCAATATTTCGATGTTCTGCGAAAAGACGGGCAGTGGTATCAGAGTCAATATGCGCTCGATAGCAACGGGAAAGAACTGTTCCGGCAAACGGTGAAGATGCAGTATGCGGTGGGTGCGGGCGAAAACGGCATCGGGTTTGTGGTTGAACGGGATGGGGAGCATGGCCGCTTCCTATTCGAGGCGCCGCTGTCTTATTACAGCCAGGCGCATCGCTGGAGTTTTTCCCCGGGCTACGAGATTCAGAACCGCGGATTCACGAGACCGATCCTTGCGCAGTGTATTACTTGCCATAGCGGACAACCCAAGCCAGTAGCAGGACAAGTAGGCCTCTATCAAGACCCGCCATTTGATGAGCTGGCTGTGGGGTGCGAAAACTGCCATGGCCCGGGTGCGCTGCATGTGGCCGAACACAGTTCGGGACAAAAGGCGACGACGCCCAGCATGGTGAACCCGGCCCACCTATCCGGATGGCTGGCGGATAACATCTGCATGCGCTGTCACCAGGGAAAGGACGTGCGGGTGAATGCTCCAGGCATGCAGGATCAGGATTTCCGTCCCGGGATGCCTCTGGACAAGGTGGTGTCTATTTTCAAATTGCCGGCCGATGCCCAGTCCGGCACCGCGCTGCTGGAGCATTATTACGGCATGACGCTGAGCAAGTGTTACCGCTCAACTGCCGGCGGCCTGCATTGCATCAGCTGCCATGATCCTCACGTGGAACCATCCGGCGAGGCTGCAGTTAGCTACTACCGGGCACGATGCCTTACCTGCCATAACGAGCAAAGCTGCAGCCTGAGCAAAGAAAAGCGGCTCGCAACCAACCCCGCGGACAACTGCATAAGCTGCCACATGCCGAAACGCACGGTCGCGACCATTGCCCACGGGGCACTCACCGACCATGCAATTCCTGCAAAGGAAGGGGCGGCCCCTCCACCGGCCGACGCCAGGCTGTTACACCTGAGCGCCCCATTGGGACAGCGCGAAGATCTCAGCTCAGTGCCGCCTTTGGTGTTGATGCAGGTTTATGACACGCTCACCCGGGACGGCCATGAGCAATTCCGCGGGCAGCTGGATCAACTTTTGGATCAACTGGCGCGTTCCAAACCCACAGATCCGCTTGTTCTGCGCGCACTTGCCCGGCGCGCTGCCTCCCAGGATTCCCCCTCGGAGCAAGACCGGGCGATGCAATATATGACGCAGGCCATCCGGGTCAGTCCCGCCAATATCGACGACTTGATCTTCTTAGCCGAGCTGAATATCCGCCAAAAACGCATCCCCGAAGCGGTGCAATTACTGGAAAAAGCCCGTGCCATGAACCCCAACGTGCGCGAGATATACGAGTTGCTCGGTGCGCAATTCATGACGGCCGGAGATTATCGAAGCGCTCTGCGCGTGTTCAAGGCGGGCATTGAACTCTTTCCCGATGACGCAAACCTCCGGGCGCTCGATCAGAAGGCCCGTTCAGCCACCCTGGACGGAATGATGAGCCGCTAAACGCGACCCTGCCTCCCCTTCGGATTGCTCCCTTTCCTTGCGACTGATTCCGTATTACAGAACTTAGTACCACTATTTTGTTGACGACCCTCTAAGAGTCGTGGCACTCTTTACTCGCTCTAACCGGTTTTAAAACTCCATTCTGAATTTTAGATGTTCTGGGTCTTTTGGGCACTTGTTGCTAGAACTTAAGGAGAAGCAGGGAATGAGACCACTATTTCGGGCCAGGATGATCGGTGTTTATGTGCTCGCGTGTCTCGTCGGTTTTACAGCGTACGGACAGCAGGGCGGTCGAGGTCAGATCAATGGAACAGTAACGGACTCAAGCGGCGCAGTAATTCAGAGCGCCCACATCACCATCAAGAACGTGCTTACCGGGCAGACCGTAGCGGTGGATACGAACTCGAAGGGAGATTACTCGGTTCCCTTTTTGGAGATCGGCCAATATACCGTTTCGGCGGCTCACGAAGGCTTCGAAACGCAGACCCAGGCCAATCTGACGTTAACTGCCGATCAGATCACGGGCGCGAACTTCAGTCTGAAGCTAGGTACCCCGACCACCAATGTCGAAGTGCAGGCGTCGGCGACACAGATCGACACCACGAGCGGCTCTCTTTCGCAGGTGATCGATCAGCAGACGATTACCGAATTACCGCTGAACGGGCGCAATCCGGCAGCCCTGGTGGCATTAGCGCCGGGTGCTGTGGATGCCTCGCAGACCGGCGGAACAGCTCTTCCCGGCGTGGGCAGCGGCTCTCCCAATGAAACAGCGGCCGTGGTGAACGGCAGCCGTATCGGCGGGGTCCTTTACCAGTTGGATGGCATCACGCATATGAATAACTACTTTCAGACTGCGAGTCCATTTCCCAACCCGGATGCCACGCAGGAATTTCGCGTGATCACGAACAACTTCGACGCGCAGTACGGTTACACGGCTGGCGGGGTGGTAAGTATCGCCACCCGGTCTGGCACCAACCAATGGCATGGCACCGGGTTTGAGTTTCTGCGCAACAACGTGCTAAACGCCGCGGACTACTTCACCAAAGTGGCAAACCCACTCAAACGAAATCAATTCGGCGGTTCGGTTGGCGGCCCAATCATCCACAACAAGCTATTTGTCTTTGGCAATGTGCAGTTCACCAGGGAACGTATCTCCGCCAGTTCCAGCGGCTACCAGGTACCTAATAACAACGAACTCGCAGGAGACTTCTCGCAAATTTGCGGGACCGGTTTCACGGCCGGAGTATGCAACGATCGCGATTCTTCAGGCAATGTCGAAAACCAGCTTTACAAAAATTGGTACGATCACTCGCTCACCAATATCTATCCGAATAACCAGGTGGACCCATCGACCTTCGCCGCGTTCTCAACTGCATTCGAGAAAGGTCTACCTAAGACAAGCGCTACCAACGGGCTGGTAAACGTAGGTGGCGTTGCTCAGATCAATAACGTCTATGAGTACACCACGCGCGTGGATTACAACATCACACCCAGCCAGGTGCTGAGCGGCCGCGCCTTCTACGATAACTACGATCGGGCGCCCTATAGCGGTCCCCCCAACTACCTGGTAAACGGTACCCGCTCCGCTTTGGATCAGGTGCTTAATGTGTCGATCAGCCACATTTGGACCATTCGCCCAAACCTGGTTAACGATCTGCGGGGCGGATACAACAAAAACAACAGTCAGGCGATTCCCAACATGCAAGCGGTCGGGGGTGGTCCCCTGAGTTTCAAGGCCCTCGGCTCGGCCCTGAATACGGAGAGCGATTTCCTGGGACAGGTGGGCACCAATGGCTTCTCGCTGAGCGGCATTCCCGTAATTCAAGGACGCCATAGCTGGATTGTGGACGACACGATTTCCTATATTCGCGGAAAACAATCCTTTACCGCGGGCTTCAACTTCATCTCGCAATACGGCCTGGAAAACGCAACCTGGGAAGGCGATCCGCTCGCCACCTTCAGCGGCAACGTGACCGGCGACTCCGATGCGGACTTCCTTCTGGGCCTGGTGAACCAGGTGCAGTCCTCCGGCGGTGAATATAACCTTTACACATCCAAGAACGGCGCTGGGTATGCGCAGGACTCGATCAAATTCCTGCCCAATTTGACCGTCAACCTTGGATTGCGCTGGGAGCCACAGATCGCTCCTGTCTCGATCCTGGGCCACACGGCTGACTTCTACCCCGGGCAGCAAAGTACTCGCTTCCCCAATGCACCGGCCGGCCTGGTTTTCCCGGGCGATGCAGGCGTGGCGCCGGGTGGCTGGAACAGCAAATGGAACAACCTCTTGCCGCGCATCAGCGTGGCATGGGCGCCCATGCCGAATACCACCTTCCGCGCTGCGTATGGATTGATGTCGCTTCCCTACGACTTTTCCTTCTATAACCACCAAAGCGCCAACGCTCCGTTTAGCCCGGAGTACGAGATCTATTACAACAACGTCGGCAACTGCACGCTAACCATTGCGGATCCTTATGCGTGCTGGGCGCCGACGAACTTTAAAGATCCGTTTCCACCGTATGCCGGACCGAGTTTCAAGCCTCCGTCCAACGTTGCGATTGCGCTGCCTGTTAACCTGACCGCGGTCTTTACCAAGGGCTTTCAGCCTGCAATGGAAAACACGTGGAACGTCAGCATTGAACACTCCTTCAAGAACGACTACCTGCTGACGATCGCGTACATCGGCCGACAGGATTATCACAATCCCACGGCGGTAGAGAATAGCCCGGGTGTTTACAACGGCTGTCTTGCTGTGACCGCCACCTGTTCGCAGGCGGACGTCAATAACAATGGAGCCCGGCTACTGGCCCCAAATTACCAGTCGGTTCTCGGCTATGACTCGATTGGGACAGCATCCTTTAATGGGGGGCAGGTTTCGCTGCAGAAGCGTTTCGCCCAAGGATTGGAGTTCTCTTCCAGCTACACCTATTCCAAGACCATGGATCTAAGCTCCCAGGCCTCGGAATCGAACACTGGCTCGGTGCCTGACCCCTTCAACCCTAGTTTCAACTACGGAGTTTCCGACTCGAACACGCCGCAAATCTGGAACAATACGTTCGTCTATCGATCGCCAAAAATCGAGAGCCTGGGGAAGATCGCCAGCGGCTTCCTGGGCAACTGGGAGTTGGCGGGATCCTGGCAATTCCATTCCGGAAGAGCGCTTAGCATCAATGGTGGAAACAATCCCCTCGCCGTTGGAGGCGGAGACGACAATGCTTCGTATTCACAGGTCTACGACGACTACGCGGACCGGATCCCTGGCTCCCAACTGAACGTCCACCAGGGTGGAAAGCAGCACTGGCTGAATGAATACTTCAATACGTCAGCCTTTACGTATAACGCTCCTGGAACGTTCGGGAACGCGGGCAGAAACCCCATCTACGGACCCGGATGGAACCAGGCAAACCTGAACTTTGCCAAGAACTTCCCCTTCCGCGAACGGTATAACGTGCAGTTCCGGTGGGAGATGTTCAATGCCTTCAACCACACGGTTTTCGGGACTCCGCAAACCGATTACAACTCAGCCGGCAATGGTACGTTCGGCCAGATCACAAGCACCGGTGCCCCACCCCGCGCTATGGAGGCGGGTCTCAAGCTGTCGTTTTAAAGCTAGTCGAAAGAAAGGCAGCGGTCAGGTCATGGCCGCTGCCTTTTTGTTTGCCTTTAATTCGATCCTAGGCCCACCAGAGTTCTGACAATTTTTCCCGAATAAGAATCTGACGGAGAAAGGCGGCTGCTTTTTCCAGTCCGTCTTCCAGGGACATGAGGCTGTCTTCGTGCTCGATGGAGATCACGCCGTTATACCCGATCATGGAAAGCGTCGAGATAAAGTCAGTCCAGAACTCCGGACCGTGGCCAAAACCGACGGTGCGAAATATCCAGGATCGGTTGATCTCATCGCCATAGGGCTTGGTATCCAAAACGCCATTCACCTTGGAATTGGCTTCGTAAATCCGCGTGTCCTTGGCGTGCACATGAAAGATCGCTTCCCGTAGCTTTCTGACCGCGAGACAGGGATCAATTCCCTGCCAGAAAAGATGGCTTGGGTCGAAGTTGCAACCGATATTGGGCCCGGTCTCGGCGCGGAGACGAAGTAGGGTCTCCGGCGAATACACGACAAACCCTGGATGCATCTCCAGCGCGATCCGTATGCCGTGGTCGGCGGCAAACCGCGACTCCTTTTGCCAGAAGGGAATGACTTTTTCCTCCCATTGCCAGCGCAGGAGCTCGGGAAAGTCCGGCGGCCAGGCCACGGTCACGAAGTTGGGATATTTCGAATGCTCAGAGTCCCCTGGGCATCCGGAAAAATTGATGACCGTAGGAATTTCCAGGGCTTCGGCCAGCAGAATCGTTCGCCGCATGGTTGCCGCGTGGGCATCGCCTATTTGCTTGTCGGGGTGGAGGACGTTGCCGCCGCAACCCAGCGCGCTGATAAAGAGCCCCGCATCCTTCAGCTTCTTTTGCAGCTCTTTGAGCTTTTCAGGATGGTCGACCAGGTCCAACTGAATGTGGGCCGGCTTACCGTAGTTTCCCGTACCCAACTCAATCGCCTCGATGCCCAGCGGCTTAACGCGCGCAATAACCTCATCCAGGGTGACCTTCGAAAGCAACGCGGTAAAAAGCCCCAGTTTCATTCTGTTTTCTCCGCTGTTAGACCTGAAGGTTCTTTAGATAAGTCGCGCTCATAGCCGCGGATTCCAGCGACGGCCGATCCCACTGGTCCTGCTCGACGTAGTAGTGTTTCAAGCCTCCGACGCGAGCGGCCTCAAAGATGCGTTTCCAGTTGATGCTGCCATGGCCGACCTCAGTGAAGGGATTGCCTTTGAAACCGTCAGTGGTTGGAGCATAGCCAGGCTTCAAACCCTTGATGTGCAGAAGTGGAAAGCGGCCAGGATTCTTGCGCATGTACTCGACAGGATCTTTACCCGCTAAGGTCATCCAGAAACAGTCCAGCTCCATTTTTACCAGGCTGGGATCGGTGGAACGCAATAGCTCATCGTAGGCGACCACGCCATCGTAAACGCGGAACTCATGATTGTGATTGTGATACGCGAATTGCATTCCGGCATTTTTGGTGAGCTTGCCGAGGTTATTGAAAAACACAGAGGCCCGCTTCCAGGCGTCGAGGGAGTCGGTTCCTCCCGGGGGCCCGGCACACAGCATATATTCAAGCTTGAGCTGGTGCGCGTGCTCGATGCTCTTGGCCCACTGGTCATCGTTGTCAGGCACGGGGAAATGGGCGCTGGGTACGCGCAGGCCGGCATCATCCAGCATCTTTTTGAATTTCGGCGGGGCGCCCCCGTTGAAATCGATCGTCCCTTCATCGGTGAAGCCGGCTTCGACTTCTTTGTAGCCCATAGCGACGAGTTTCGAAAGAGTCCCTGGAAAATCGGCTTTGAGGTCATTGCGCACGGTATACAGTTGAATGCCGAGTGGCAGACCCCACGGATTGGCCTGAGCCTGCGGGATAAGAGCGGAGCCGGCGACGCCGGCCATCAATTTGAGGAATTCGCTGCGGGTGAGATTCACTCGTCCCCCTAAATAATTCAGAACTATGTTCCGAAACCACAGCTATAATACACAAAAGCCACGCCAAGTGCTGTCCCCAGATTTATCTTCATTGCGAATGGTGTTCTAGATCTGCGGTTCAGGAGATACGCTGCCACCATGCCCGCCATCGGCACCGCGCAACAGACGGCGCGATCGTATCTAATGACCACCGCGTGTGCTGGAACCTTTGCCTTCGGAACCCTGGTGGCCTTTCTGGGCGCCACCCTGCCGGAACTGCGGACGCGCGTTGGTTTCGATATTCAAGAGAGCGGGACACTGATCAGCTTGCTCTTCCTGCCCCAGGTGCCCATGTCGATCGTCGCCGGTCCATTGATCGACCGTTTCGGCAAGAAGCCGGTGCTGGCGAGTGGCTCTTTGCTTTGCGCCGTGGTCCTGGCCGCGATCAGCGCTGTGCATAGCTACCAGGTTCTGGCGATGCTGGTGTTTGTGCTGGGCGCGGGGGCCAGTTGCATCAACAGCGGAGCCAACACGCTGGTCCCGGATATCTACCCGGAAAACCCCTCTGCCAAGCTCAACCTGGCGAATGCCTTCTTTAGCCTGGGAACCGTGGGCTTCCCGGTGCTGGTTACACTGATGGCCCGTAGTTTTGGCCTCGCGCCCACGCTGGTGATCATGGGAGCCGCAAATGCGATCCCCGGGGTCTTGAGCCTTACGCAGACATTCCCCGCGGCACGGTCTCAGGGTGGACTCGACTGGACGATCATCCGCACGGCGCTCCTGAATAAGTCCATTCTGTTGCTCGCAGCAGTGATTCTGCTCTATTCCTCGCTGGAAGTGTCGACCGGAGGTTGGCTCCGCACTTACTTTGAGCAGGAGTTCTCAACCTCGGCACGGACTTCAGGCTTGGTTCTGGCTAGTTTCTTCGCGTCCATGATGGTGGGACGGCTGATAGCGAGCGAGATTACGAAGAGAATCCGGGGATCTATCGTGGTGGCCGCATGCGCGGCGGGAGCGGTGGTTGCATTGGTGTTCCTCGCTTTGGGGTGGAATTTGCAGATAACGATCGCCGCCGCGGTTGTTTGCGGCCTTTGCTATGCTCCCATCTTCCCCACCACGACGGGGATCGCAAGCACATTTTTCCCCGAGGTTTTCGGGACGATCTTTGGATTGCTCATGGCCGCGGGCTTTACCGGCAGCATGCTCTTGCCTGCAGCCATCGGTTATGTGGCCAAGGGAGCCACCGTCAGAGCCGGCATTTGGCTCCTGCCCATCAGCGCCTTCCTCTTATTGATTGTCCAAATCATTTTTGTTCGCCATGAAAAAGCGCAAGCGTCCACCGTATGACGGGTGGACCTGGGCTTTTAACCCTGAAGGCGGCCGACTTAGTACTTGATCTGGCGCCAGAGACTGGAGGCAGCGTCGCCTCGTTCCGTATGCGGCGGCCCGATGGCCTTGTCAATCTGATGCGATCGATGCCGGAGGAGGCACACCTCAAACGCAATGCCGGCGGCGCCTCCATGTTCCCCATGGTGCCCTTCGCAAACCGCATCATCGGCAACCGCTTTGATTTCGAAGGACGCACATATCAACTGGAGCCAAACGTTCCCGGAGAACCGTTTGCCATTCACGGAACCGGCTGGCAGTCGAAGTGGACCGTAACTGCTGCGAGTGAGACCTCCGCCGAGCTGCGTCTTGACCATCTGATTTCCGATGGGCCTTATTCCTATTCAGCATTCCAACGCTTTCATCTGCATCCCGATCGTCTTACAGTAACAATGGGTGTGACCAATCGCGGTAACCGTGCGATGCCCTTCGGCTTTGGACAGCATCCCGCTTGGGACCGTCAAGCTGGAGTGACCCTTCAATTCCGCTCCACGCATTATTGGCTTGGAGGTTCTGAGAGGGTGGCCACGGAACGAATAGCGATGACTCCGGAACTTGATTTCTCCGCGGCTCGACCTTTGCCGGCCGCCTGGCGTGACAACTGCTATGGCGGATGGGACGGCCGCGCGGAGATCACCTTTCCCCAAAGTGGGATCGGTCTGCGTATTGAGGCCGCTTCCCTGTTTCAGCACCTCATGCTTTATTGTGATCCAGCCAAGCCCTTTTTCTGCGTCGAACCGCAAACCCACGCCGCCGGCGCATTGAACCGGATCGCCGAAAATGACGAAAGCAATCTTGGCCTGATCATCCTTAAGCCTGGCGAATCGGCGGAAGCGGAAATGTCATTCATCTGCTTTTCGCTTTGAACAATGGCCTACCAAAGCCAGGCATAAATTCCAATTGTCAGCAGCACCAGGACGCCAAGGCTCAATCGCCAGTCAGACAAACCTTGGAACGGTTCGATCGGTGCCTTCCAGTCTACGGTGAGCCTCTGAATATTTGCGCCGGCAGCACTGCTGGTGAAGGACGAGACAAGAAACAAAACCGCAACCGAGACAAGCGTTCCCCACAGCCCGCGGTAGGTATAGTTCAAGGTTAGGTTGTAATGCAGCCAGGGAAACCATTGCGATCCACGCGATCCGACAAGTTGATCGGTCACGAAAAGCGCAGCCAAGGCACTGCCCGCAAGCACCGACGCAACCGCACCAGGAAACGTGACCCGCTTGCTCATAATTCCAAAAAAGATTGCGGGCGTAATCGGCATGATCAGATAGATGGAGATGGCCTGGAGATAGCGGTAAAGTCCATCCGGAGTGGTATAGATGAGATAGGCGCCGGCGATCGCCAACGGGGTGGCCAGCACAATGGCAATGCGCCCCATCAGGATCTGCCTCTTCTCAGAAGCGTGCGTACTGAAATGTAGCAGGAAGTCTTTGACCACCAAGGTCGAAATCGAATTCATCACCGAAAGAGAAGATCCGATCAGCGCGGAGATCAAGGCCGCCAGCACCAGCCCACGCACGCCATTCGGAAGCAAATCGTTTAGCAAGGTAATGAACGTGGTCTTTGGATCCCGCCCCGGATAGAGAGCCGCCGCAATCACACCCGGCAGAGCAAAAATAAAAATGGGACTGAACTTTAGCAGGACCGCAAACATCGAGCCTCTTCGAGCTTCCTGCAAGTTTTTCGCTCCCAGCACACGTTGGACGTTCACCTGGTCCATTCCCCAGTAGAAAGTGCCTCCGTAAAAAGCTCCCAGAATGATGCCCCAGATCGGGTAGTTAGGGTCAGTGTAGGCTTTGCCGACGTGCATAGCTTCAGGCATTCTGGCAATGAGCGCGTGCCAGCCGCCGACCTGATGGAGTCCCGTAAAGAGGACGAGACTGCAACCGGCAATCATAATTCCCGTCTGAATCGAATCGGTATAAGCGACCGCGGTGAAGCCACCCACCATGGTGATGACGGCAATGGCCGTTCCTACCAATACGACCGTGGACATCAGATTCCAACCGAAGAGACCATGCAAGACGAGCGCACCGGCGTATAGATGGAAGGCCAGCTTGGTCATTATGCAGATAACCAGCATCAGGCCGGAGAAGAAGACGCGGGCCGTGCGATTGAATCGGAGTTCCAGGAACTCCGGGATGGTGAATACCCTGGTCCGCAGGTAATACGGGAACAGCCACGCGCAGGCGATGCCGAGGCAAATGCAGGTAGTGAGCTCGACGCTACCAGCACACAGGCCGTAACGGTAGGCGTCCCCAGACAAGCCGACTAGGTGTTCCGCCCCGATATTTGTGGCAAATAAGGAGGCGCCGACGACCGGCCATTTGAGTCCCCGTCCGGCAAGGAAAAATTGCGAGCTGGATTCGCCGGAACGCTTCCGTATGGCGATTGTAAGGCCGATGGCGACGCTGGCCACAACGACGATGCAGCATAGAAACAGATCAAGCGAAGACAAGGACAATCGCAAGCTGGTCTGCTCCTTAGCTCTCCGCAGCGATCGATCCGACCCCTGCCCTGATTCTCAGTGAGACTCTCGTGGGATGGCCGCGCCGCTGCCCCCGACCAGGAAATCCAGATCGGCCCCCTCGTCCGCCTGCAGGACATGATCGACATACAGCTTAGCCCATCCACGTTTGGGGGCAGGCGGCGGCGTCCACTCGGCTCTGCGCTGCGCCAGGGTTTCGTCATCCACCTCCACGCGAAGCACGCGAGCGGCCACGTCGAGCGTAATCATGTCTCCCGATCGCACGAGAGCAAGCGGGCCGCCGACGGCAGCTTCGGGAGAAACATGTAGCACGACTGTTCCGTAAGCCGTACCACTCATGCGAGCATCTGAGACGCGCACGATGTCAGTAACGCCTTTGCGCAGGAGCTTCGCCGGCACCGGCATGTTCCCTACTTCGGCCATGCCCGGGTATCCACGAGGACCGCAGTTTCTCAACACCATCACGCAATGCTCATCGATGTCGAGATTCTCATCGTTAACGCGAGCGTGCAGATCTTCGATGGTGTCGAAAACAACTGCCCTTCCTGTATGACGCATCAGGTGCTCGCCAGCCGCTGAGGGTTTAATCACCGCTCCATTGGGCGCCAGGTTGCCACGCAGCACGGCAATCCCGGCCTTGGGCTTGAACGGCTCGGGGAACGTCCGGATCACTTCCCGATTCCAGCACTGTGCCTCGGCAACATTCTCCCAGATGGATTTTCCGTTGGCGGTCAGCGCATCCCGATGTAAGACTCCCGCCTCGCCTAACTCGCGCAACACGACGGGAACGCCACCGGCGTAGTAGAAGTCCTCCATGAGATGTTTGCCCGAAGGTTGCAAGTCAACCAGGCATGGCAGCTCGGATCCGAGACGGTCCCAATCTTCGAGAGATAGCGGCACACCGACACGCCTGGCGATTGCCAGCAAATGAATCACCGAGTTGGTCGATCCCCCGATGGCGGCGACACAAGCGATCGCGTTCTCCAGCGCGGGCCTGGTCAGAATTTTCGAGAGGCGGAGATCCTCATGAACCATCTGCACGATACGGCGGCCGGTCAGCTGTGCGAGGGTGCTGCGACGTGCATCGACGGCTGGGATGGCGGCATTGCCGGGAAGCGAAATTCCCAACGCCTCAACCATACTGGCCATGGTCGATGCCGTTCCCATCGTCATACAGTGCCCCTTGGAACGGCTCATGCAGCTCTCTGCTTCGAGGAACTCAGCCACGGGCATCTTGCCCGCGGTCACCAGCTCGGTCATTTGCCAAACGCTGGTGCCGGAACCGAGTTCCGCGCCTCGAAATCTGCCCGTGAGCATGGGACCGCCGGACAAGCCAATCGTCGGCAGGTCGCAGGAAGCAGCGCCCATCACCAGGGACGGTGTTGTCTTGTCGCACCCCATAAGCAGCACCACCCCATCCATCGGGTTGCCGCGAATGGATTCCTCGACATCCATGCTGGCCAGGTTGCGAAAGAGCATGGCCGTCGGGCGCAGCTGCGATTCCCCCAGCGACATGACGGGAAAT
The DNA here is from genome assembly GCA_963743365.1 of uncultured Acidobacteriaceae bacterium. Taxonomy (GTDB): domain Bacteria; phylum Acidobacteriota; class Terriglobia; order Terriglobales; family Acidobacteriaceae; genus PALSA-350. The sequence continues at coordinate 233,948 of CAVUQE010000020.1, read as the reverse complement.
TCAAGGGGAAAACCGCCCGCCTCCCACACGCCGCGCTTCACGCATTCGGCGAGCTCACGAAAATGCGCGTTGCAGGGATTTAATTCGGACCATGTATTGCAGATGCCAATGACTGGGCGGCCATCAAACAGGTCATGGGGCCAACCCTGATTCTTCATCCAGCTGCGATGGGAAAAACCGTCGCGATCATTCTTACCAAACCACCCCTGACTTCTTAACTTGGTCATTTCCGTCCGTTTCCGTTGGCAGTCTGCAGTTCAGACTATCTTTCCCAAAGTTTATGAGTCAATGCAAAATGCGGAGATGTATCCGTATTACGGAACAAGGAACAACCTGGCATACCCGGCAACTACGCTACTTGCGATGAAACAGAAGCCGTCTCGACGAAGGTAGTTGTCCCGGCTCGAGTGCGCGTATCCGTTATACGGATAGGTGGCCGATCGGTATACTGGGGAACGACACACGGAACTTTGAACAGTGGCCAAGAGCACTCAGCAAAAGCCAAAAGCAAAGCAAGCTGACAAGAACTATATCGCGGTGATGGCTAAGATCTTTGCCGTGCTCGAGTATGCCATCGACCGAGGCGGACGCCAGGAGCCCATAGCGTTCGCCGAGCTTGCCAAGGATCTTCCCTACTCGCGAACGACCATACATCGCATTCTTTATTCCCTGGAGAAATTGGGCTACGTAGAAAAGGCCGAGGGTACGGCTCACTATCGCCTGGCTGCGAAGTTCTTCGCGCTGACTGGCGTCGCGGTGAATTTCCGGCAACTGCAATCTGTCGCAAAACCCGTGATGCAGAACCTGATGACTCGCCATGCTGAGACGGTCAATCTTGGTGTGCTTGACCGCGGGCAGGTCGCCTTCATTGACGTTTTGCAAAGCCCCTCTTCCTTGCGCATCGCGGCATACCCTGGCGAGCGCTGTGCGGTCCATAGCACTGCGTTAGGCAAAGCCCTCCTGGCCTTTTTGCCGGAAGCAGAAATTCATGCGATTCTCAACGATCAACCACTCACCAAGAAGACTCCCCAAACGATTACGCGCAAGTCTCATTTTATGGAGAACCTGGCAACGGTACGCGAGCAGGGTGTTGCCCTCGACCTGGAAGAGAATCTGAGTGGCGTGACCTGTATTGCTGCGCCCATCTTCAATGATGCGCAGAGGGTGATCGCAGGATTTAGCATCTCGGGCCCGAGTGCGCGCATGCATGCCAAGCTGAGTGCGGTGAAGGAGGATGTACGGTCCGCAGCCTTGATGGTTACCCGCATGCTCGCACCGCTGTCGAATGTAGGCGATATCCCCAAGGTTCAAAAGCGCCGCAACAACACTTTCAGGACTGTATAAGCGTTATCATCCCGTTGTGTCTACGAGGCATTGTTAGGGTCACTTCCGTCTGGAATGTTTGCACTGCCCTCCCCAACGCATTCGATGAATAATGCACTCCAGGCTTTCCCTCTTTTCCCTCCAGCCGGAGGCCTCTCTAGTTTGAGTCCCGTAGGGACGGCTGAGAGTAGCCCAGGACGCCAGTCCTGGGTCGACATAAGGCCAGGATCAGTCCCGTAGGGACGGCTGAGAATATCCCAGGACGTCAGTCCTGGGCTTGCTATGGGCTGACGAGTCCGCGCGACAACCCCCAATCCTCCATTCCCCCCGAGAGATGATGTTTTCTGCCGCGATGCGTATTCTCCCGAGTGGACCCAGGACGGGTGTCCTGGGATATTTTCAGCGGTCCGTCCTGGGCTACTCTCAGCCATACTTGCCCAAATTAGCTTTCGGGGCGCTGCTGTTTTGCCTTTATCAGCAACAACGGGAAACGCAAATCTTAGATTTGTCATCCCTGAAGCGCTTCCCTGGCTTAACAGGCTACGGAAAAAGTCTGAGCCGGGCGGGAAGCCTTACGCCGTCAATGACCTTCGACCAGGTATTTGTTCGGCACATTTCTGACTGCCGCTTCGGTGCCGTATTTGCTGCGGTAGAGGTATTGGATGTTGCGGTACACATCATCCTCTCGCCGATGAAACTGCCGATACAGTCCGCATTGAGCATAGGAGACTGGATTCACATCGAAGACAACGGTCTCCCAACTCATGGAATCTCCCCAGAGGAGAGATTTCACTCCTACTTGCAGGTTTGCTCCGGCTCGTACAAGAAGCTCCATCATGGGGCGACAGTGGTTCAGAGGGCTATTTACCGCGTGAAAAATGGGCGTCTGACCGCCCATCCCGTCGGAGTCACATTGGGCAACGGCGTTTACGTCCGCGCCGCTCTCGATCAAAACACGAGCGCAATCTACTCTGTTGAACTCAGCACACAAATGAAGGGCTGTGACACCCCGGCACGAGGTGAACGCGCCCAGGACATCCACTCTTTGATGGAGACGTTGAGGGAACTCCGTGACCAGGCGGCGTAGCGTTGCAGCGTCGTCCACAAGCACCGCTTCCAACACAGGATCATCAATTACCGCTCCAGCATTCAGCATGACCCGCACGCAGTCCGCAAAACGGGGAGAACGAAGATACGCCTCGACGAGGTGGTCAATCGGCTTGCGTCCCTTAATGAACGCGACAGGGCTAACGCCGTCCGCAAGCGCCTTTGCAATACCTTCGGGGGAATGCACCTCAAACGCTCCGAGCAGATCGGAATCAGGCATGGTTCCTCCAATACGCACCAGTATGCGTCCTGCGCATAAAGTGAACAAGCTCGGAAAACATGGCACGAATTGGCCGAGTAGTCGCGGGACCCAAAAGCGCCGCAACAACACTTTCAGGACTGTATAAGCGTTATCGCAAGGTGCACTGTGATGGCGGGTCTTCCACCACTTGTATTTACCTAGTTTGCCGTCGGCTTGTCGATGTTGTCGATCACGATGACTTCGAGCGGCTCTTTCTTCGGCGCGAGCTTGAAACCCAGCGGCTTAATACCAAGAAGAAAGCCCGTGGCCTTGTCGATGTCATTACCGCTCTGCGAGCTGGTAGGGATCATCACCGTGAAATCGAAGCGTCCGTTCAGGCCAGTTTCGTCAACAATCTGCCGGTCCTGGATCCAGCCCATCAAAAATTCGGTGAACTCGGGCATGGTAGTGTGAGAAAACTGCACCGCCGTAGTGCCATCGTCCAGTTCCCTGGGAGAAATGAGGATGCTGTTAACGCTCGGGGCGCTGACATTGATCTTTGCAGGGCTTTTGTCGACGACAAGGGCGTATACCGGGAAGTCCCTTTGCACGATGTGCACCTTGAAGCCGAACCGCTCTGCGAGTAGCTTCCTGAGCATCAACCGTTGCTGATCCAAGCTCGGCAGGCCCGGCGCATCCGGTTCGCCGGTCACGTCAAATCGGAGTTCGTCGATCCAGGAGGGCCCGCCGTCGATTTGGCGCCGCCGCACCTGGTAGGCGAACTGGATCAGGTCGGCAACGGTGTTGCCTCGCGCCTGAAACAGGCGGGTCCGCCATGAATAGCCCCAATTCGCATCGTGCGCGCTGGGCTTGATGGTGGCAACTTCAAAGGATGGGTCCGCCGTTGCCGGCATCGTAGGCATCGTGGACGGGCCGGAATACGTCCAAAATGTTTCCGGCGTGGCGAGGGCAAAACTCACCGGGAAGGACTCGTTGCCCTGTGTCCAGGTCCCTGCGATTGACTTGCCGTCAGCGCTCAGTTTGCCGCGAAACGTAATGTCGGAAATCGCCGCAGTCAGGTTCGGCGCCCTGTACGTGGTCGATAGCAACGGAACCGCATCGGCCGACCTGTCAATAAAACTAATAGATCCGCGCAGGGCCCCGTTGCCGGCATCTGCGATCCTGAGCACAACACGCCGGTTTTGGCCAACGGGCAGGGTCCCCTGCCAGTTTCCGGCGATGCTCTGCGCATAGGCAACAGCCACAGCGCTCAGTGAAATCATCAGAATGACGCTACTTCTCAACGAGATCGAGAATGCATCCGTCTTCACAGGTCTATCCAAACGCATATCCCAAGGACGTTCAGGCCCACCAATTCATTCGGAGAATTTTCATCCTATTCCCTGCTGTTCGGTGGAAGGTGGCGGATGACCGCCCAACCGGAAGTAGTCCAGAAATGCCTGTGAAGTCTACTTTCGGAAAGTTGCCCGACCCGGAGGGGCCAGGCGCAGGCAAGTGAACCGAAATTCCAGTTTTGTTCATGCGCCTGCTGGCCACGAAGAGCGTTCACGCGACAGTACTAGCCTTCCGGGGTTGGCGCTCGCTTGGCTACCCAAAACAACGCCCCTGCAGCAACAAGCGGCGGCCACGCCGGGCCGAGCGCATAGACGAACGAACTGGGATGGCCCTTGTCTAGAATGACCAAGGCTGTATAAGCAGCAAGGGAGTAGCTGATCATCAAGATAGCCGACAGACGTGGGTAAAAGAAGCCTAGAACCGATGCAGCCAGCGCAATCATGGGAATCAGAAAAATTGTGTTTCCTCGGTATTTCTCCGGGTTGTCCAATACCGCTGGAGCCATGCTGAAAAAGGCCGCATAGGCAACGATGAGAAGGGTTTGAGCGATCAATACGGTTGTCCTCAATAAGCTCCCCGGGCTTGGTTTCACGGACGATCGGCTCCTTTTCGTCCAATACAACGGTCACCATTTAAAACTTGCTGCATCTGTCGACCTGGAACCGCCTGCAAGACTTTTCGGCAAATTGCTTTTTAGGGTAGGCCAAGCTTCTGAACACTCAATTGTGGAACCACTCTTGATTGCCCCAAAGCCAGACTGCTAACAGCGTCAGCCTGATGCCAACGATCCCCGCTCCCCACGCGACCCAGGGATTGTTCTGTACCTTTGTCGACAGCGCCATCTGCGGCCGCCGCCTCAGCCAATGAGCGCGTCCAATTCCGCAAAACTCGCGGTACCCTCCATGGGACCTTTGCGCGTGACGGCAATCGCACCACTGGCGCAGGCATAGCGCAGCGAGTGGTCGATCGCTTTGCCTTCTTCGCGGCACGCCGCATACGTAGCGCAGAAGCAGTCGCCGGCGCCGGTGGGGTCGACCTCGCGGACCACGAACGCCGGGACGTCCAGTCGGCACGACCGGTCGTAATACGTGCAGCCGGCGCTGCCGTGCTTCACGACGATCTCTCGAATTCCGAGTGCGAATAGCGGCTCGATAGCCTCGGCTTCCGTTTGCGCATCCACCAGCAAGGCCACCTCGTCCCCGCTGGGCAGGAACACGTCGGTCTGTTCGAGGATCGATCGCAGCGCTTCCCGAATGCCCGCGCTTCTCAGTATCTCCGGCCGGATGTTCGGATCGAAAGAAATGACCCCACCTCGGCGCTTCACCATGCCGATCGCCTTGCGGACGGCTGCGGTGATTCCCGGAGAGAAGAGTGATGAACCCATGACGTGAAACCACGTGCAATCGCCGAGCACCGGCTCGGTGATTGACGACGCTGAGAGGCGGCCCGAAGCGCTATTGGCAATGTTGAAGATGAAGTGGCGCTCGCCCGTCTCCGTGTAGGTGACAAACGCGCTTCCCGTGACCGCGTCGGCGAGCACCGCGATGGCACTTGTGTCGACACCGTCCCGCCGCAGGCGGTCGATGTTCAGCCAGCCGAAATCGTCGTCGCCTACGCAGCCGATGATCCCGGCCGAACGGCCGAGCCGGCCCACCTGGTCGATGAAAATCGCGGGAGCTCCACTCGGGAAAGGCCCCACCAGCGTGCCCGGCGCACGGAAGCTCTGGCCGCGCTCGGTCGCCATGATCTCTACCAGGATCTCCCCGATTGTCATGATCCGGGCCATTCGACGGCTCCTTTGGCGACCCCTTGATCTGCAAATCGATCGCGACCGCGCACAGAATAACGCACTTCCGAGTTGTAGAGCATTTGAGGCGGAGAAAGCGAACGGTCGCCTGGGGTGCCAATACAGCAGTTCGAACGTCAATTTATACTCTCTGATGACCGAAATTCTAAAGATCAAAACCCGCCAAGACGGATGGCTCTAGCGCGCCCCTTTGCTCGGTCTTGATAGACCATCCGTCGTGTTGTGCCGTAGCGAGGCCGAAGCATTGAAAGTGAAGACTGAACTACCGCCAGTCCGAATCGTAAAGCGGACACGATGCTGTGCATACGCTTTGCCTGTGCTCATCCTCATCATGGTGCTCGGCAGCGCAGTTGGCCGGGCACAATCGGTGTCTGTTGAGGATGCCCGGTGCCGGGCCCTGGCAACGATGGACTTCTCCACCATCCCCGATGCCCCCACCCGAATCTCGGAAGCCACCCTGGCGAAAGACGTCCAGGGACTCACCGGCAAAGCGCAAGTGAGCGAAGACCTCGTAAAGGCGATTGGCCAGGTTCAACCCACGTGCCGCGTTTCCGGCTACGTCGCACCCAATTCCGGCTTTGTCCTTCTGCTGCCGGTATCGCAGTGGAACGGAAAGCTGCTGCATGTTGGCTGCGGAGGTTGGTGTGGCAGCACAGAATATGTCCCCGGCTCGTGCGCGAAGCACCCCGGCTATGCCTGTGTCGGCACAGACATGGGCCATACGGGCCAGGGCGGCCTATGGTCGCGTAACAATCTTCAGGGCCAAACGGATTTTGAGTATCGCGCCACGCACGTAGTCACCCTGGCCGCGAAGGCGATCTTGCAACGTTATTACGCGACCGCGCCCAACAAGTCGTATTTCATGGGATGTTCCACAGGCGGCTATCAGGCCATGATCGAAGCGCAGCGCTTTCCCTTTGACTTTGACGGCATCATTGCCGGCGCCCCTGATATGGATGAGAGTGATCTCGCGGTGCGTGGCATCTGGGCCAAACGGAGTTTTCTGGGTGACGATGGAAAACCCATTCTGAGTGATGCCGACATTCAACTTCTGCACAATGCCGTGCTTGCCGAGTGCGATATGGATGACGGCGTCAAGGACGGCATCGTCAGCGCTCCGTACCAGTGCAAGTTCGATCCCTCGCAACTCCAGTGCAAAGCAGGCAAAGAGCCTGATTGCTTGAGCACGCGTCAGGTCCAGGCCGTCAAGGATATCTACAGCCGGCCGCATGATTCGAAAGGCCACGCGATCTCGCCGCGAGGTATCTTTCCCGGCGCCGAGCTGCAATGGAAAAATGCATTCTCCAATACCTGGGGCGACGAATTCTTCAAAGACACGGCCCTCCTCTCCACTGCGGGAAAAGAGTGGAGCTACACCGACTTCGATTTCGATAGCGACTACAAGCGCAGTGGCATCGGTGTGCTCTACGCGGACACCGACCCTGATTTGCGCAGGTTTAGAGACGCTGGCGGAAAACTGCTCGGCTACCAGGGCGACACCGATATGACTGAGATGCCCGGCGCGGCTTTTGACTACTACGAAACCGTGGAAAAGACGATGGGCGGTCCTAAGGCCACGCAGGATTTCTACAGGCTATTCGCGATTCCCGGCATGAATCATTGCGGGGGCGGCGACGGCGCATCTGTCTTCGACTATCTGAGCTATCTGGAGGCGTGGGTAGAACGTGGACAGGCGCCCGATGTCATGATCGGGTCGCATCTCCGTGGCTCTTCCCGGGCACCGCTGAAGACGCCGCTCGACCCGGGCACCGTTACCTTCACCAGGCCGGTCTATCCCTACCCTCTGCATGCCAAATACAAAGGTACGGGCGACAGCAACGACGCGGCGAATTTCGTGCCTGTGGAATGAGCTGAACCCTGACGAAGCCATCGCAGCGCGCTCTTTCTTTACGCTGCTCAGAGGTGGATGTCGAATTCCGCCGCGGACAGCAGGCCGCCATCGACGATGTGTGTGATCCCGGTGATTCCTGCAGAGTCGTCGGACACCAGGTAGAGCGCCGCCCGTGCCAGATCCTCGGGCTTGAGCAGCGCGCCCAGCGGAACCCGAGACAAACGGCTGCGAATCTTCGCTTCGCCTTCGGGCCCGTCGCCAAGGTGTTCACGCAGCATGGGCGTGTCGGTGATTCCAGGACACAAGCAGTTCACCCGGATGCCATCCCTCCCATAATCGAGAGCCAGGGATTTCGTCAGCAAGGCGATTGCTCCCTTTGAAGCGGTGTAGGCCGGAGTGTTGAGTTGTCCCACGAAGCTCGCGATTGATCCGGTGTTGAGAATGACCCCGCGACCGGCTCGACGCATATGGGGCACGACATGCTTAATGGTGAGAAAGGCCGCCTTCACATTGATGGCCATGAGCCGGTCCCATTCAGCTTCCGTCGTTTCCTCGAGCGGCTTCACCAGCACGACTCCGGCATTATTAAAGAGAATATCGATTCTTCCCCAGCGGGCGACCGTATCCGCCACGATCTGGCTGACAACCACTTCACGGGAAATATCTGCGCACTCAAAGACCGCTTCGCCACCCTCGGTAATGATCTTCTCGACGGCTTGTTCCCCGCGGCCACGATTCACATCGACGATGACCACTCGGGCCCCTTCACGGGCAAAAGCAAATGCGCTTGCCAGACCAATCCCGCTGGCCGCTCCCGTGACGATCGCCACCTTCCCCTCAAGCTTCATAAAGGTCCCCTGTAACCGACCCCCTATCATATAGATACCGGCGCTTCCGGAATAAGGCGAAAGTGGTCAGCCACAATGAGCTGGAGGGGAGCCGCTATGCATGCATATCTGCCTCCCGTTTCGAACTCCTGATGGCAGGAGTCGAGGCCAGCCGCGTACGGGCCCGGGCAAGCCTGGATTTGACAGCGGCTTCGGATATCTCCAGCGTTTGCGCAATCTCTCTAATTGAATACTTATCCGTCATTTTCATTTCGATCACCTGACGAAGTCGCGGCTGAAGGTTACAGATGGATCGACGCAAACAAGCATAACCCTGGCGGTGAACGCAGATATGCTCGGGACTGGGGCCGCTATCTTTGAATTCGAAACCAGTTCCTTCTTCTGTTTCACTCGGGCTGTCGAAGGATACCTCAGCGCGTATACGGCGTCTACGAAGGATCATCAACGCGGAGTTAGTCGCAATCCTCGTCACCCAGGTATAGAAGCTCGATCTTTCTTCGAAGGTGTGGAGCGCCATGTATGCTCGCAGGAAGGTATCCTGCAAAGCATCTTCGGCATCTTCCCGATTTTTAGTCATAGTCAGAAGCGTCCGATAGACTCGTCGGGCATAAATCTCTCTGAGTTCGGCAAAGGCAGCTGAGGACCCCGTTCGCGCTGCGGCAACAAGGCTTCTACTTTGCAACAACTGGTTCTGCTGCGAAGCAACTTTATCATCGGCACAAATCATGGCTGTCTCCTTCCAAAGTAGCGTGCTGTGGCCTTGCGTGAGAAGGTCGAACGAGCTGTATCTTGCCTTCGTTGCGTGTGCTGCTCACCTTCCCCGCCTGCTCTCGATTGAGCCGTAAGTGCAGAAGAATCGCAATTGGACGATGGTATCGGGAATACTTTGGTATATGAGCGAGCAAGCTCGGTCGAATCAATCGATATGCCACCATCGCCGCGCTCTGAAAAAAAGGTAAGAACTGGCGCACCTGGGTGCTTCAAATAACAAACCGCAATCACCCAAACCAATCGCTCATCGGCACCATCTCGACGAAAGTATCGATCGATACTTTCGTCCAATAGAACGGTTCCCAAGTCTGTGGCTTAATTTCAATATAGCGTTCAAGGTTGAACGTGTTCCAACGGGAGGAGATGTGGCCGCCATGAATGGGGAAAACATGTCCGCGATAGATACCTCGGCTACCGAACGCTCACACTCGTGGAGAGGTCCATCTAGCCTGGAACGTGAAGAGCGATCTTATTTAAAGATGCTTGTAGCCGACCTGCTGTACAGAAATCAAGTCCTCCGCTTTGAGCTCATGGAAGCACGAGATCAAGTCGAACGAGTCGATGACCCTACAGAGGGGCGGTCACAGGAATCAACACCTGGAGAAAGCGGCCGGCCGATAAGCCGCCCGAGAAAAGGAGATTTGCAATGAGCGATTCCCACTCCGACGCACTGGTCTTTTTTGGCGCCACAGGCGATCTGGCCTACAAAAAGATCTTTCCCGCGCTGCAGGCGATGATCAAACGCGGTCACCTTAGCGTGCCGGTGATCGGTGTGGCGAAAGCCGGTTGGAACCTGGAACAGCTTCGCGCGCGGGCACACGACAGCCTCGAGAAGCACGGCGGAGTCGACACCGCAGCCTTCAACAAGTTGATCAGCTTGTTGCGCTATGTAGACGGCGACTACGCGGACCCTGGCACATTTCAGGCGATCCGCAAAGAAATCAACGGAGCGCAACGGCTGGCGCATTACCTGGCCATTCCTCCCCTCTTATTCGGAACCGTAGTGGAGCAATTAGCGAAATCGGGTTCCGCCCAGGGTGCTCGCGTGATTGTCGAGAAGCCCTTCGGAACCGATCTTACCTCAGCCCGTGAACTCAACCGGATTCTTCATTCGGCCTTCCCCGAATCCGGCATCTTTCGCATTGACCACTATCTGGGCAAACGTCCTGTCAACAACGTGGTAATCTTCCGCTTCGTCAATGCGTTCATGGAGCCGTTCTGGAATCGCAACTACATTGAAAGCGTGCAGATCACCATGGCAGAAGATTTCGGGGTCCAAGGACGGGGCGCTTTCTACGATCAAACCGGCACCATTCGCGACGTAATGCAAAACCACCTCTTCCAAATCCTGTGCAACCTCACGATGGAGCCTCCGGTCCGCATTGACAGCGAAACCATCCGTGACGAGAAGGTGAAGGTACTCAAGGCGATTCCACCGCTGGAGCCGGATAATCTCGTCCGTGGGCAGTTTCGCGGTTACCGCCAGGAGGGGGGAGTTCGCCCTGACTCGAAGGTGGAAACCTTCGCCGCACTGCGGCTGGAGATTGATTCCTGGCGTTGGAAAGGCGTGCCCTTCTACATCCGCGCAGGAAAGAATTTGCCGGTGACCTGCACCGAGGTCCTCGCCCGGTTTCGAAAGCCTCCGACGGTTATCAAAGAGAGTGCAATGTCTGAGAACCATCTGCGGTTTCGAATCAGTCCCGAGATGACGATAGCCGTAGGCACGACTGTCATGGCTCCCGGCGAGGCATTGGAATGCGAGGACATCGAGATGGTAGCAAGTCGTCATCCCCGTCCAGACGAGATGGAAGCGTACGAGCGCGTGTTGGGCGACGCGATGACCGGGGATGCCACTCTGTTTGCCCGCCAGGATTATGTGGAAGAGGCCTGGCGAATCGTCGATCCCGTGCTGAAAGCCAACACTCCCGTCTTCGAGTACGAGAAGGGCACTTGGGGTCCGGGTGAAGTCGAGCAGAGAGTTTCGCCCGCCAGAGGCTGGCATAACCCGATCACATCAGACCAGGAAGATTTCCGCGTAGTCGCCGAAGCCAGCTGACAATGCGAATTGTGTATGACCAACAGGGATGCGACACGAGGGATACTTGACTTTTGCCGCATGATTAGGCTGAATAACAATATGCAAGTGGCCTCACGCATCCCCGCCATCTTTGTAGTTGCGGACAGTCTGACACTCCCCCGCTTGTGTTGTTGACCCTCGCATATTCTCCCCCCTTCCAGGCTCCATTGCTCATCCATCACCTCATCTGGCATAGCATTTGCCACTCCGCGGACTAACTGATTAAGGTTTAAACCGTGAGAGGTTTTCCCGGAAATCTTAGAGGAGGCGCCACATTGCTCAATCGGCGAGAGGTGATTACCGGCGCGACTGGGATCGCGGCGAGTTCCCTGCTTCGGCCGCGCCCTGCCTATGCCAGGGACAAAAGGCCAAATCTCCTTTACATACTCGCGGATGACCACGCAGGATATGTTCTCGGTGCGGATGGAAACGCGCAGGCAATCACTCCAAACCTGGATCGTCTTGCATCCGAGGGAACAAGGTTTGCCCGGCATTATTGCAATGCACCGGTCTGCACTCCTTCCCGTCAATCGTTCTTCACCAGCCAGCTGCCGCACTCTGCCCAGGTCACGGTGCTGGAAACTCCCCTGGCAGACGATCGTGCAACGCTGGCAAAACAATTAGGTCAGAGCGGATACCAGCCCGCTGTCTTCGGCAAGATGCACTTCAATCAGCCGGGGCGAGCCGGCTTGCATGGATTCGAGATCGCCGATACGGAAGATGTTGTTCAACGCGACTGGCTAGCCCAGGTGGGGCCGCAACCGCACTTCAACGAAATCCCTACCAAGCCGGTGTGGCATCCCTTTAAAGATCCGGCGCGCATCTGGCTGAACGCAGATAAGCTGCCGTTCCCGAGAGAATATGACGACATGCAAGGTACCTGGATTGCCCGCCGCGCCGTCCAGTACATGAAGGATCATAAGGATGAGCCGTTCGCTCTATGGGTGAGCTTCATGGAACCGCACTCCCCCTTCAACTTTCCAATCGAGGATCGCTCAGCTTTCAACCCCGATCGTTTTACCGTCCCTGAAGTGGGGCCGGAGGATGCTGGCCAAATCCCTCTCATCTTCCGCAGCCTCTCCCCGAAGGACAAGCAAGGTATCATCGCTTCCTATTACACGTCCGTCCAATTCCTGGACAAGAACATTGGCGTAGTGCTCGACGGACTTCGCAGGCTCAATCTTGAAAACGATACGCTTGTCATCTACATGGCCGACCACGGATACAGTCTGGGGCAGCATGGACGATTTGAGAAACACGTCTGTTATGAACCGGCATTGCGGGTCCCTTTGATCTTCCGCTGGCCGGGACATGTTCGCCAAGGTGGAGTCGTGAACGAGTTCACGGAGTCGATCGATGTCCCTCCGACACTGCTCGAGTTGCTGGGAGCCGAGCGCTTCCGCGTCAACCAGGGACAGAGCCTGGGTGAATCTCTGAAGAAGGGACGCACTGCCAATCCGCGGCGGTCGATCTTCAGCGAATACCTGGAGAACGAGGAAGCGTGTGTCCGGACGGATCGTTGGAAGTATATCCACTGCAGTGGAAAGCGTTCCCGGACAGACGGCTACGTGACTGATAACCCGACTCCCGGGAGAACCATTCACTTGTTCGATCTGGAAAATGATCCAGGAGAATTTCACAACGTCGCAGACAAGCATTCCGATGTCACACAACATCTCTCCGGAGAGATGCTGCAGCTCTTTCGCACGACACACCCAGACGCGCCCTCGGAACCGCAAAACATCACCACCGCTGACGCGATCGATTGGTATCTAAGGCCGCGTGATGCAAGACCCCATCCTCTCCCGGGATAAAGCAAGATCCTTCCTCCAGTTATCTCGTCCGGTTTTCCCCCTGGGACGACACGCACACACTTCACCAGCTCGGCGATCCAATGGAGACATGCCAATGACGGTATCTAACGTTTCGGAACGATTTGCGTCTGCGCTTCCCTACAACCTGTATCTTCAAGCGGGCACCGAAGAACAACAGCGACGCTGGACACAGGTCTACGATCTCGCCCACTTGGCGCCTGCTCAGAACCAGCTTGTCAGCGGTTTTGCACGAGCACATGAAGGTACTTGTCTACAGCGGTATCTGGTGCGGTGATTGTGTCCAGCAATGTCCGTTGATCCACCGCATCGCGGAGGCCAATCCGGCAAAAATCGATTTGCGCTTTATCGAGCGCCCCATGAGCGACGAACTCCCTGAGGAGCTACGAATTAATGGCGGCAGCCGCGTACCCGTTGTTCTCTTTTTCTCTGAAGATTGGCATTGGTGCGCGACTGCCGGCGATCGCACCATCCATCGTTATCGCGCCCTGGCTCTTAGCAGGCTCGGCCCGAGTTGCCCCACAGGCATCATCGCACCGGAAAAAGATGAACTGGATGCTACGCTCGCTGACTGGCTGGATGAATTTGAGCGTGTGCAGTTGATGCTCCGGCTGGCGCCGCGGCTTCGCCAAAGGTATCAAGACTAAGCCAGGCCGGTATCTCCGGAACGGACTGCGAAGCTGTTTGCCACAGCGCCTCAAACAACGCTACCCAAGTCTTGTTCGTGGCAGCGCCCAGCCCCTTGTGATTGAATAGGTGCGCAGCGGAAGGAATCAGGATGCCAGAACGGCCGGCCGAATTGATATATGCGCTAGACGAGAGGCCGCCCTGGCTACAGCTACTCGGCCTTGGGTTTCAACATGTAGCCGTCATTTGCCCTTATCTGGTGATGGTGGCACTGGTTGCGGAAGCGGCGAAATTGCCGCGCGAGGCCGCGCAGAGTGCGGTTGGCCTGGCAATGATCGCGATCGCGGTCATGACGGTTCTGCAGAGCTTGCGAGTGGGATGGATTGGTTCCGGTTATCTTTGTCCGCCCGTCGTCTCCGCCATTTATCTTCCATCGAGCATTGCAGCAGCCTCGTCGTTCGGACTATCGGCTGTGTGCGGAATGGTGATCTTCGCCGGCGCTTGCGAGTTTGCGGTGGCGTTCCTCATCAACCGGACGCGAAAACTGTTTCCAGCCGTCGTCTCGGGTGTGGTCATCATCGCGGTCGGCTTGGAACTGGGCAAGATCGGAACCAGCGTGCTCTTCGTACATGCAGCGGCGCATCGCGATCAAAGCACCGGGTCGTTCGCGACAGCGGCTCTCGCGCTCGCGGCGATGACGGCCCTCGCGGTTTGGGCCAAGGGATTGCCCAAGCTGTTCTGCTCGCTGCTGGGGATACTAATGGGATATATAGCGGCCGCGGTATTCCATGTTTTTTCGCCAAACTTCTTCGCCGATTTTGCGGCGGCCCCGTTTTTCGCGGTTCCTGACGTAAGCTTTTTATCCTATAAGTTTGTGCCCTCCTTTGCCGTGCCTTTTGCCATCGCTGGACTTGCCTCGGGTCTGCGCGTGATTGGCGTTCTGACTACGTGTCAGCAGATGAACGACGCGGGATGGCGTCGCCCGGATATGCGAAACATCGAGGCGGGTGTGCGGGCGGATGGGCTCGGCTGCCTCGCCGGCGGCTTATTGGGAACCCCCGGCATGAGCGCTAGCCCTAGCCTGGTGAGCGTGGAGAAGACCACTGGCGCCACCAGCCGGGTGATCGCCTGGTCCATCGCCTGCTGGCTGGTTCTTCTGTCGTGCCTGCCGAAATTTGCGGGGCTCATTGTGAATATGCCGCGCCCAGTGATGGCCGCGGCATTATTCTTCAACGGAGCCCTCATGCTCGTCGCCGGTATGCAGATTATTGCCAGCCGCCCGGTCACGCTTCGGGCCACGCTGGTCATAGGATTTTCGATTCTGGCGGCCTTGACGGTGGCCATTTATCCAGAGTTCTACCGGTCGCTTCCCAGCTGGACACAACAGTTCACAAGCTCGATCATTTCCATGGCAGTGATCGTTTCCGTGCCGCTCAACGCCCTCTTCCTTTTGGGGACGTGGCATTATCGTCAATTGCTTTTGGGGACAGATGCGACGCCTGCCACGGCCGGATCGTTCAACCTGTTCTTCGAGAAGCAGGCCAAGGAATGGAAGATTCCCGCGGAGGACGCGGCGCGTGTCCGCTCTGTTGTCGATACGGCCATCGAACATGTCTCGGCTAATGCTATCGGCCCGGTGCAGATCCAAATGGGGAGCGATACATTCGACGTGCTGGTGACCTTGCGCTATGCGGGCAATCTGCCGTCCCTGCCGGACGCACGTCCGAAAAAGGAAATGGTCGAAGAGCAGAGCTTTGTCAGTGGTCTTTCGGGTTATCTGTCGGGCCTTTACGCCGACCGCGTCGAACGCAGCGCCAAGGGGGAGCAATGCGAGATCCGGCTCCTCTTCCGGTTGTGATCCTGGCCGGCGATGGAACGAGACAGTCGTGGATCGCTACAATACGCTTACAAGCGTACCGTCCTGGCCAATGCTCAACCATTGACCCAATTCTTCAGGCCATGCTAGCGTCAAACCATGGCATTTCTCCTGCTTCGTTGTTGTCGCTGCGACCAGCCTTTCTTTGGGTGAGCCGCGATATTCGTTAGATATTCCTGAAGCGCCTCTCCAAAGCCCATCCGAAATGCTCCATCGTTTGCCGGTGGTGTCCACCGACAAGCCGGCATCCGTGCCGGGCTTAGCTAATTAGTCATGCCGGTCTTACCCTGCCGAATGGGCGGGGGTGCAAATGGCGCTCAGCCAAGTACCGCCGGCCAGGAGATATGACATGGCAACAAATGAACACCTTGCGCGCGAGGCAAATGCCGCATTGCTAGCGGCGGAGGGCCTATCCGACGCGGACTTGAGAACGCCTGAGGAACTCGCTCACATCGTCTCGCAGTTCGCGTCGTCTGATGAATGGATGGATAAGGTGCGGCTGCGCGCCGAACGACGCTGGTATGAGCGGCTCTATCACGGTCCCGACCACGACATATGGGTGATCAGCTGGCTGCCGGGGCAATCCACCGGCTTTCACGACCACGGTACATCCTCGGGAGCCTTTGTTGTGGCAACCGGGATTCTTGAGGAGCATCGTCCTGATGAGCGGACCCGCGTGATACATCCGGGCAAGCCGCGAGCATTCGGCGCCGATTACACGCATGACGTCCGCAACGTCTCCCTCGCGCCGGCCATCAGCATTCACGCATATTCTCCTCCGCTGAGCGAGATGAACGAGTACGAGTTGGATGGGAGTCAACTGGTTCCGCGCGAACCCGCGTCCGGCAACGCCCAGACGCTCGATCAGGGGTGGAAACCCGTGGACCGGACCGGTGCCTTGAGCATTGATCAGCTGCTTTTAACGGCCCGTACCCGGCTGCGACGGCTATCTCCGGATGAGGTCTATGAGGCGGTAGCGGAAACAGAGGCGGTACTCGTCGATATTCGTCCTGAAAGCCAGCGCGCGATCGAGGGCAGTATCGCGGGCGCGTTGGTTGTCGAACGGAACGTGCTCGAGTGGCGGTTCGACCCGGCCTCCATCGCGCGGCTGCCGGTCGCGACCGATCATGACCTCCAGGTGATCGTGTTCTGTTCTGAAGGTTATACCTCAAGCCTCGCGGCCGCAGCTCTGCAGGATCTTGGACTCTGGCGCGCGACGGACATGGTTGGTGGATTTCATGCATGGCGGGCAACGGGTCTGCCGATAGTGCCGCCAAGTGACGCTTTCCAGGACCACTCCAGTTGATCGGTACGCTCATCCACAAGACTTCGCCGGTATGGCCTATGACACGAACAGCCTCTTCTCGATTGGCGGTCGGGTTTAGCCGATAAGGAACTCTCGATCTACCGGGATTTGCAGCGAATTTGCCAGAGTATTCGTTTCCGCTGCCATGCCGAGGATCGCCACAAACTCCGCATACTGCTGGTCGGAGAGGCCCTTGGCGCGTGCCGCGGCGGTGTGCGAATGGACACAGTAGCTGCAGCTGTTCGCGGTAGAAACCGCTATATAGACCAGCTCTTTTGTAAGCGGATCGAGCACGCCGGGCTCAATCATCACCTGTTTCACGCTAGCCCACGTTCGCTGAAGGAGGGCAGGCTGATTGGCGAGAGCCCGCCAGAAATTGTTCACGAAATCGGACTTGCGCGTAGCACGTATATCGTCGAACACAGCCTTGACCGCTGGGACGGCTGCGGCCTCTTCATCGGTCCAGAGCTTTACAGTGGCCACGTGGCAATCCTCCATTTGCAATCATAGAGCTTTAGCGCCGCGCCGCTCGTTCCACACATTGGTCGCAGTACCACAAACTCATCTCCGGAGACTGTCCAACCCCTCATGATGCTTAGCTTTTTCTTCTGAAGGCCAATCGCCGTGCGAGCCCATTCGTAACGCCGCGAGTTGCTGGGCTGAGTAGTGCAGAAATGAGAAACCCGGAAATTTCGCGAAATTTCTCCGTCCCCTTTTATAGTCCGCCTGCATCCTTAATATCGTGGCTGCGGTATTGCCGAAAAAGACGCACCTTGTGTCTTCGCGTGACCCCAGCAGAAATATTTAATAGATATGAGCGCATCAAATTCAATCCTTCGCATAGGCGTCCTCCACAGCTTTCCCGCGGGAAATTATCGTCGTTTTGTGCAAATACCCTTTGCAGGCGTTTGTGCTACTATCCGCTCCTAAGGTCGCTCAGGAGGTGTCATGTTCCGCTTCCCACTAACCAGGCAACCAAAAACTTCGCGGGAACCGTTCAGCTTAGAGACGCTGGCGAAGGCTTCTCGGCTGCGCGGCGCCACCGTCACCGAGGGTCTTTGTCCTTACTGCGCCGTCGGCTGCGGGCAGCTCATCTTCAGCAAGGGCGGCGAACTCATCAACATCGAGGGCAATCCCGATAGTCCCATCAGCGGTGGCCACCTCTGCCCCAAAGGGGCCAACGCCTTCCAACTCGCCGTCAATTCGCACCGCGTCCGCAATGTCCTCTACCGCGCTCCCTACTCCGATCACTGGGAGACACGGACGTTGGACTGGGCGCTGGACCAGATTGGCCAGCGCGTCAAGGCGACCCGCGATGCCGACTTCACCACTCGCGACGAGCAAGGCCGGTTGCTCAACTCGGTGCGCAGCATCGGCACCTTGGGCGGAGCAACGATCGACAACGAGGAGAACTACCTCATCAAGAAACTGTTCGGCGGCGGGCTGGGAGTGGTGTCGATCGAGAACCAGGCGCGAATATGACACAGCGCCTCGGTGCCCGGTCTGGGCGCCTCGTTCGGCCGCGGCGCGGCCACAAATTATCAGCAGGACATGGCCAATAGCGATTGCATCCTGTTCATGGGATCGAATATGGCGGAGGCTCAACCTGTCGGCTTCCGCTGGCCCATGGAGGCCAAGGAGAGAGGCGCGACCCTCATCCATGTGGATCCGCGCTTCACCCGCATGTCGGCGGTGTGCGATCTTTACGTCGGCATCCGCTCTGGCAGCGACATCGCCTTCCTCGGCGGCCTCGTGAACTACGTGTTAACGCACGACCGTTGGTTTCATGAATACGTCCTGGCCTACACCAACGCTTCGACCATCATCGACGAAGATTTCCGGGATGCCGAAGACCTCGCAGGGCTGTTTAGCGGCTTCGACCAGCAGCACGACTCCTATGATTCCAAGCAGGGCCACTGGGGGTATGAGCAGTCCAGCGCCAGCCACGCGGAGCAGGATGCTTCGAAGGACACGCAGGCGAAGTCCGCGAAAGACGTGCACGACCCCCGTGGCCACAGCAAGGATGGCAGCGGCGAACCGTCTACCTCGCCATCCAAGGACATAACCACCGCACCGCGCGACCGGACCTTGCAGCATCCACGCTGCGTTATGCAGATTCTGCGCCGGCACTTTGCCCGCTACACGCCGGAGGTCGTTTCCCAGGTGTGCGGCTGCAAGCCGGAAGAGTTTGTGCGCGTCGCGGAATTGCTTTGCGCCAACTCCGGACGCGAGCGGACCACTTGCATTGCCTATGCGCTGGGCTGGACGCAGCACACCACCGGCGTGCAGATCATACGCACCGCCGGCATTTTGCAATTGCTGCTCGGCAACATGGGCCGGCCTGGCGGCGGCATTATGGCCCTGCGCGGCCACTCTACCATCCAGGGCGCGACCGACATCTCGACTTTGTATGACACCCTGCCCGGCTACCTGCCGCAACCCGCTGCACACGACCCCATGCACGAAGATTTGAGTGGTTATATTGCGTCTGGAGGGATGCCCACCGGCTACTGGGCGAACTTTAGCAAATTCATTGTCAGCCTGCTCAAGGCCTGGTACGGCGACGCAGCAACGCCGGACAACGACTTCGGCTTCTCCTGGGTGCCGCGCGTCGATGGCGACTACTCGCAACTGGCCTACTTCGACCGCATGTCAAAGGGTGGGGTCAAGGGCTATTTCCTGGCCGGTCAGAACCCCGCCGGCGGCGGACCCAACGCCGGTTTGCACCGTGCCGGCTTGCGCAACCTTGAGTGGCTGGTGGTTCTCGACTGGTTCGAGACGGAAAGCGCCACTTTCTGGAAGAGCGACCCGAATGGGCCGCCACCCTCCCAGGTCGGGACCGAAGTCTTCTTCATTCCCGCCGCGGCCGCGCAAGAGAAGGAGGGCAGCTTAACCAACACGCAGCGCCTGGTCCAATGGCACAAGAAAGCCGTCGATCCATCCGGGGATTGCCGTTCCGATGCCTGGTTTTATTACAACCTGGGTAAGCGCCTCAAACAACTCTACGCCGGCTCGACCGATCCCAGGGATCAGGGCCTGCTGAACCTGACCTGGGATTACGACTTCGACGAGCAGCCGCGTCTGCCCGATGGAACGCTCAGCCGCATTGAGGGGGAACCGGACCTGGAAAAGGTCCTCATGGAGATAAACGGTCACCGGCTGGATGAAACCGACCCGCGCACCGGGCGGCCTCGTCTGGTCAGCGGCTACTCGGAACTGAAGGATGACGGCACGACGGCATGCGGCTGCTGGGTCTACAGCGGCGTCTTCCCCGAGCCGGACCGCAACCGTGCAGACGAACGCAAGCTCTCGGATAACCCAGTCCAACCGGAATGGGGCTTTGCCTGGCCGAACAATGTCCGCGTCCTGTACAACCGCGCATCGGCGGACCCCGAAGGGCGCCCCTGGTCGGAGCGTAAGAAATTGGTCTGGTGGGACTCCGAAAAGCGGAGCTGGGTCGGACCCGACAAACCGGACTTCGAGGTGAACAAGCCGCCCGATTATCAGCCGCCCCCAGGCGCGAAGGGCATGGCCGCCATCGCCGGAACACAGCCCTTCATCACCAAGGCCGACGGGCTGGGCTGGCTGTACTCGCCCGCCATCAAGGACGGGCCTCTTCCCACGCATTACGAGCCGGTGGAGTCGCCGCTGGGCAACCTGCTCTATCCCAAACACAACACCAACCCGACGGTACGCTACTTCGAAGGACCGCTGAACCACATCGCTCACACGCCGACAGGCGAGTTCCCTGTGGTGGCCACGACCTTCCGTCTTACCGAGCATTACCTCAGTGGGCCGATGAGCCGCTTCAATAGCTGGCTCAACGAACTGCAGCCGGAGATGTTCGCCGAGCTGAGTTACGAACTCGCCGCCGAGCGCGGGATTGTTCACGGCGGCTGGATGACGATCCAAACGGCGCGCGGGCGAATTGAGGCCCGTGCCATGGTGACCCGGCGGCTGCGGCCCTTTCCTGTCGAGGGACGCGTGATCCACCAGATCGGTCTCCCGTTCCACTGGGCCTTCGCCGGGGAGAGCGTCGGCAGCAACGCCAACGACCTGACCGCGCTGTTGGCTGACCCGAACGTGAGCATGCACGAAAGCAAGGCGTTCGCCTGCCAAGTGCAAGCCGGGCGGCTCGAAGGCCCGACTCCGCAACCGACGGTGACCACATCGCCCTGGCCGACACTCGATCCCATCCCGGATACGCCCGACAGTGCCCAACCAGAAGGGAGAATCGGACATGGCAAGTAGAGAAATGGAACTGTCCGAATTGCATCAGGCCAGCGATGCGCCGCGCAGCCAACTGTCGCAGCTGCTGCGACGCCTGATCTATCCGTTCCTTCGTGGTGAACCACCCAAGCCCCAGCCTGCCACTGGCTTTTACACCGATACCACCGTGTGCATAGGCTGCAAGGCTTGCGAGGTGGCCTGCAAGCAGTGGAACCAACTACCGTCGGATGGCCTTAACTGGTCCGGCAATAGCTATGACAATACGAATGAATTGTCGGCGACCACTTGGCGCCATGTGAAATTCATTGAGCAGTTCTCCCACGAACCGTCAAGCAACCTTGCGACGCTCGACACGCTGCTGGGCACGACGTCCGACGAGTCGCCACTGAACCGCTGGCTCATGATGAGCGACCATTGCAAGCATTGCCTGGCGGCCCCTTGCCATCAGGCGTGCCCCACCGGCGCCATTGTTCAAAATGAGTTCCAGAACATTTATATACAGGCTGACATCTGCAACGGTTGCTCGTGCTGCATTGCGGCCTGCCCGTTCGGCGTGATCACGCGTAGCGACATGGGCGGCCATTCCCACAAATGCACGCTCTGCTATGACCGCCAGCGCGACGGACTGGAGCCGGCCTGCGCTAAGGCCTGTCCAACCAAGTCGATCCACTTCGGCCCGGTCGACGAGCTTCGCGAGCAAGCCCGCAAACGGGTGGAAGAACTTCACCAGCGCGGCGTCCCGCAGGCCTACCTTTATGGCGACGTCCCGAGTGAAACCTATTCGGAAATGCATTCCTTCTATCTGCTGGTCGACCGCCCGTCTGTTTATGGCTTGCCGGATGCTCCATTCAATCCGTGGCTGCACATGATGGGAGATTATGTTCGTTCTGTCGCCGGCGGCTTGGCCGGTATCGCTGTATTGCTCGCAGTGGTTTTTCTTTTGAAGCCCTGAATGCACACAGACTCCAGTCCGCACGCTCTCGCCAAACCTCCCTTGCCAGAACAAGGGAGCCAGGGCGGCTACGAGAATATGCCGGTGACCAAGGTGCCGGGGTGGCACGGCATCATTGCCTGGGACGCGCTGCTCAACGGCATGGCGACCGGACTCTTCCTGGCCGCTGCGGTCAGCGAGTTGGCGGCGCCCGCGGTCTTCCTGCGTGTGGCGAAAGTGGCTTATCCGGTCGCGCTCCTGCTTTTGCTGGTTGACCTCGGACTGCTGGTGTTGGATCTGGGCGATCCGTTGCGTTTTCATCACATGCTCAGGGTGTTCAAGCCCAGCTCACCTATGTCGTTGGGCACGTGGTGCCTGACCATCTTTTCGCTCCCGCTGACGGCGGCAGCGGCGCTCAGCCTGCTGGCAGAACTGGGGTGGGACTTCGAGTGGGCTCGCATAACCGCGGTGGTCCTGGGACTGCTGCCTGGCTTCGCCTCCGCGGCTTACAAGGGCGTCTTGCTCAGCACGAACGCGCAACCAGGATGGAAAGACGCGCGCTGGTTGGGAGGCTATCTCACCAATTCGGCCCTGCTGATGGGCTGCGCCGAGTTTCTTGTCCTGTCCGCCCTGATGGGGCAAACGCAGGCAACCGCCATCCTCCGCACCGCAGTGATCGTGCTGCTGGTACTCAATGTGATTCCCTTAGGGTTGCTGTTTGCGAACCTTCGGCCGGCCCATGCGAAGATCTATACCCGCGAGCAACAATGGCGCGTTGGCGCGCTCATCGCTGCCGGAGCGCTGATCCCTCTGGTGCTGATGCTCCTCAACGGCGGTCTGCTGTTCCTATTGGTCGCCGTGGTTGTTCTTTTCGTGGAGAGTTGGGCCGTCCGTTTTGTCTACGTCAAGATACCTCACACTTCGCCATTGGAAGCCAGAAGCGGCGAGTAGTCCCAGTGAGGCTGACCTCTGCCTCAATTCGAACCCGTGCTAGATGCGCTTTCATCGAGCTCTGCTTTCGCGGGAATGCGGTTCGTTGCGACCTATATCTCTCCCTTCCCAGCCGATGC
This sequence comes from uncultured Acidobacteriaceae bacterium, assembly GCA_963743365.1. Taxonomy (GTDB): domain Bacteria; phylum Acidobacteriota; class Terriglobia; order Terriglobales; family Acidobacteriaceae; genus PALSA-350. The sequence goes on along the minus strand of CAVUQE010000020.1, from coordinate 210,754 downwards.
CAGCAGATACTCGGAAGCTTTCCATGAGAGCGCCATAATGCTGAGCGTAGGGTTCTTATCCGAGTTGGTCACAAAACATGCAGCGTCGGTGACAAACACATTCTTGACGTCGTGCGCCTGGCAATTCTGGTTCAGCACCGAGGTCTTGGGGTCGTTTCCCATACGCGTTGTTCCCACTTCGTGAATGATCTTCCCACCCTCGGCGATTCCATAGGGTAAGTCTCCGGTGGGCACAGCGTCGCTGTAGAAGGTTCCACCCGCTGCTACGACGATCGAACGAAAAGTCTCCTGCATATCTTTAGCCATTTTGAGTTCGTTGTCGCTCCACTTCCAGTGGAAGCGCAGTACCGGGATGCCCCACTTGTCGACAACATTGGGATCGATCTCGCAGTAGCTATCGGCATTGGGAATCATCTCGCCACGACCGGAAAATCCGATTACCGTCCCATAGTCCTTGCGGCACTTCTGTTTCAAAGACGATCCATAGCCCTCGTATCGTTCGCATACGTCGGCGAACGAACCCACGCCAGGCATTTCTTGTCCGCCGCCGAACTCGATGTGGTAGCCGCGTAGAAAGTCGTTCTTGCGGTCGAACTTCCACCACGGCATATACAGGTGCATGCCACCGGTACCATCATGGTTGTGCCGGGGAAACATTTCGAATTGCGGGAAATATCCCCATGCGTCGCTGCCGACCGAATCGGTCAAGTAGCGGCCAACGACTCCTGAGGAGTTGGCCAAACCATCGGGAAAAAGAGCGGAACGCGAATTGAGCAGCAAACGGGCGGATTCACAGGCGCTCGCTGCCACCACAAACGCTTTGGCATAGACCCGCATCTCTTTGTTGGTGGACTTGTCGATATAGGAGACGGCCTGCGCACTGCCGGCTTTATTCACAACGATCTCTCGCGCCATGGCATTGCAAATCAGGGTGAATCGTCCGGTGGCCTGTGCCGGTGGAATCATCACCTGGCTGGAGCTGAAGTTGGACGCGCTGATGCATCCTCGACCGCATTGCCCGCAGTAGTGGCATGGCGCGCGGCCATTCACCGGCTTCGTGATGATGGCCAGGCGCGCGGGAACGCAAAGAATATTCAGGCGATCGCAAGCACTCTTGATTAACGTCTCGGTGCAGCGCGGCCGTGGAGCGGGGAGAAAAATCCCATCCGGAGCGCTGGGAATATTCTCCTTTGACCCGAAGACGCCGATGTATGACTCGACCTTGTCATAATAAGGCGCTAGCTCTTCGTAGGTGATCGGCCAGTCGTCGCCCATGCCGTCGGTGGACCGGGCCCTGAAATCTACCGGCGCGAAGCGCAGTGCGATGCGTCCCCAATGATTTGTGCGGCCGCCTTCTATCCGGGACCGGAACCAACGAAAGTCCGAGCCAGGAGCGGTGGTGTACGGCTCGCCTTCGATCTCCCAGGCACCGTTCGGCGCCATGAATTCGTCGCCGAGGCCCCCTATGCCTGCTCCCCGATGTGGCAGCTGGTAGGGCCACACATGCTCTTTGAAATCTTTCTTAGGGTTCAGCGGGGGTCCCGCCTCCACCATGACAACGTTCAGTCCGCCCTCAGTCAGCACTTTAGCCGCGGTCCCACCTCCCGCGCCAGACCCTATGATGCAAACGTCGTACTGCTTCGGCGAGCGGATCACCTGCGTCATTGAAATCCTCCCTGGTGAGCAAAATTATCATGTTAGCGGGGTAGCTGGTGTCTCCCATTCCAAGTCGCCCCTGGCGTCATCGGGTTGTCCGACGAGCATCGTCGCGCCCCGCCGCAGCACTCCGGGATTGAGCAGGCGCGGCGAGATTGGTCCTGGCAAGAGTCACCGGCTGCCGTTACACATCACATAAATCCGCCGCTTGCCGCAAAGATACGTACGGATCCTGCGTTGGCAGGAATTCATGCGCCACATACCCGTCGAATCCGGTGGCCGCAATTCCCCGCATCACGCCGTCCCAGCAGACTTCCTGGGTATCGTTCAGTTCATGCCGCCCAGGTACGCCGCCGGTGTGAAAGTGAGATATCCATTGGATGTTTTCCTGAATTGTGGCTATCAGATCGCCTTCCATAATCTGCATGTGATAGATGTCGTAGAGCAGTTTTACATTGGGAGAATTTACTTCCTGAACGGCACGCACTCCCCAGGCGGTGTGATCGCACATATAGTCGTGGTGGTTTACTTTGCTGTTCAATAACTCCATGCAGATGATGATGCCGTTGTCCTCGCCGATTTTCTTTACCCGGTTCAGGCCCAGGATGGTGTTTTTTAAGCCTTCCTCATCGCTCATGCCCCTGCGATTTCCAGAAACGGTGATCGTTCTCTTGATGCCCGCCTTGGCGGCTATCGGCAGGTATTTCCGCAGACCAGCTTCCAGTGCTGCATGATTCTCCACACGGTTGTAACCGTCTGGAATCTCTACCCCGGGGATCAATGCCATGGTACAAACCAGGCCATAGCGGCGGGGAATTTCATACTCCTCTGGCTTAAGCAGGTCCACTCCGCTCAAGCCAATGTGCGCTGCGTAGGCGGAGAGGCGGTCGGTGGAAATATCGTTGTAACACCACCGGCATACCGATTGGTGAATACGACCCTTGCGCGTGATTGGCGGCTCTTCCTGACTCCACAGCAAACTTGAGTTGAAAGCTGCGACACCGGCAAGACCAGACTTCAAGAGAGCACGGCGCGTTGAATGAGTCACAAAACCTCTTTCCCCGAACAGCACGGGATTATAACTCACAAGGTTTGGTGAACGGCAGGCCGTCGGCTGTGCTCGTGCCTCCAGAGAGAAAGAGTGTTTAGCGTTGTCCACCTAGCAACTTCATCAAGATCGCTCCGCCAAGCGCGGCAAAGAGCGCCAATGGCATAGCGACGGCGCCGACCCTCAGGAACTTCCAGAAACTCACATCGAGCTTCTCTCCTCCTGTGTCGCCACCAGAATCCTTACGCAGTGCAAGCAGCCACAGGATCGTAGCCAAGGAGCCCGTGACGCAGAGATTTGGTCCAAGATCTACTCCGATCAGAACCGCATTGGCCATGAGTCCCTTGGTGTGAGCGGCTTGTATCGTGCCTCCCGCTATAAGCCCCAAGGGCAAGTTGTTCACGAAGTTGTTGGCTATGCCGACAACGAAGCCGACAACCATTGCGCCTAGGTTCTGGCCGAGATTCGATGCCCAGGCGAGCCACTGCTGGGTCAGGTTCAACGCTCCTTGACTCTCGACAGCATCGACCATGACAAACAGTCCCGCCACGAGCAGAAGTGTCGCCCAGCTAATCTCTCGGGCAAGATTAATCGGATTGCTCCTCGCCATCACGGATACCACGGCCGTTATTACCAGCGCCGCAAGGCAAGTTGGCAGCCCCAAGTCCTTCTTCATAGCGGAAGCCGTCAGGAGCACGGCAATCATCAGGGCGAGTCCGATGAGAACAAGTTTGCCGTTCCCGCTTAGCTTCGTATCCTCTACCTCCCATTCAATGCTCTTGCAGAGTTCGTCACGAAACAAAAAACGCATGGCGAGAAAGGTCACCAGGATCGAAAGCAGTGATGGAACGCCGAAGCCCGCGAGCCACATCCCCAGCGGTGGCATACCGGTATGAAAAACCACCAGGTTCGCGGGATTCGAAATCGGCAACACAAAGCTTGCGGCGTTCGCGATCAGCGCGCAGACGAACAGGTATGGCAGGGGCGAGACCTTTGCCTTGCGAACAGCGGTGAGAACGGCTGGGGTCAACACGACCGCCGTGGCATCGTTCGACATGAAGATGGTTACGAGAGTGCCCACCCCATAGACCAACAGGAATAGACGCGAGCAACTGCCATCTGCCCGGCGAACGGCGGCCGATGCCACCCAATCGAAGACACCCTGCTCGCGCGCCAGTTCACTCAGAAGCATCATGCCGATCAGGAACAAATACACATCGCTGCCCTTGGCGACAGCCTGACCCGCCAACTTGAGCGGCACCAGCCGCAGCGCGATCAAAAGAAGCGTTCCGCCTGAGATCCACCACACTTCGGGGATTCCGCGCGGCCGGATCAGCATCAGGACGATACTGACGGCAACAATACAAGGCAGAACAACGTGCGCTATCTGCGCAGGTATCATCACCACTTCTTTCCGTTCTTATTGGGTCCGAGCTGCATGCCAAGCAGTCCATGCTCCGGCCAAGCCCCCAACGCGTTATCCTGATCGCGTTCCAGGCGCTTTCGTTCCGCAAGATCTTCGCTCACCGGACGAATCTCATCGGTTGCGATTTTGCGCATATCCTCGACTGAGACCTTTAAGGAATAGACGCCGTGGGAAGTAGAAGCGTCGGCCTCCCAAACGTGGCTGTTATCGACCCGCTTCATGGGAACCGCTTGCCCCCGCAGATGGACCGTTGCCTGCACCGCCTCAGCGTCGCCCCAGAATTTCGCCCGAACCTTCATCTTCTCCCTGGCATTCCATTCAATCCAATCAGCAGGCGCTCATCACGCGGCGAGTTGATCACCACGACTGGCAGCTTACCCAACTCGACAAATCGCCAGCTTACAACATCGCCGTCGATATTGGTTACGTAGTAACCGACCGGTCCCTTTTCAATCAAGGGTCTTCATGCTCGAAGCTCCTGGGTAACGGCCGGGGAGGAAGGCTTGCTTTCAGGAGGATGGCGCTCCGGGAGCGTCTCTGGAATGGCCGTCCACAATAGCAGGAACGCAAGCGCCGCGATGGCTCCCAGGGACAAGAAAGAGACGCGATAGCTGAAGTCTTGAATCAGCTTGCCGCCAAACGTCGTGCTGAGGGCTGCGCCGATCCCGACTGCGGTTGCGAGACTGCCTTGGACAAGATTGAACCGGCCGGTCGCGCGGGTTCTGTCCGCGACCACGAGAATCGAGACCACGCCAAAGATCGCATTCGCAACGCCATCGAGGAGTTGGATAGCAATCAGGCTCCCGGTGTTGTGGGTGAGGGTGTAAAGAACTGCGCGGATGGGAAGGACGCCGAAACCGAGCATCAGCAGCGGTTTTCGCCCGTGCAGATTGGCATAACGTCCAATCGCCGGCGCACAGCACATAATGACGACTTGCGTGACGATGATGCAGGCCGACATGAACGGAGCCGCAGTGGCCCGCGCGCCGTGCGACAGCATCTCGCCGAGTTGCGGCAGCATGGCCGCATTGGCAAAGTGGAAACAGAAGGCGCAGACCAGAAAAACGAGCAGAATCCGGTCTCCAAGCAGTGTTTGCATCACGGACGCTCTCGCGGGGACTTCTTTGCCATCCACTTCCCTCGCGCCGCCGCGCGCGAGGTCATAGTTGATGTCGTCGCTTTTGATCGCCCGTATGGCAAGCACAGTGGGGATGGTGAGAAACGCAGCTGTGAGGAAGATGGCGCGATTCCCGAACAGGTGGCTCACACCCGCGATCAGGAGCGCACAGACGACATTGCCGGCGGAGTTGAAGGACTGGTTTTTGCCAAACTGGCGATCGAAGAAGGTCACGCCGACCATCCCCATCGTAACTGCGGCCAGGGTCGGGCCAAGGAATGGCCCCGCTCCTCCAATCAGGACTTGAGACGTGTACACGGCCCATGGAGCGGCCGTGATACTGAGCAGAATCGCTCCCAAAGCGAGGACGGCCGAGGCGAGAACGAGAATTAACCTTTTCGATCTGAGTTGATCGACGACAGCGCCAGCCGGAGCCTGTAGGACAACCGTAATAATGCCGCCGATGGTCAATGCCATCCCGACGCGCCCCGGTCCCCATCCTGCACCGGCCAGGTACGCCGCAAGAAACGGACCGAGGCCGGTCTGCACGTCGGCGAGAAAGAAATTTGTCGCTTCAAGAGCGTGGATGCTCTTCTTCTTCCCGGATGCGATGGTGGCGTTGGAGTCCATAATCCCTTCAGAGCATCGGTTTTCCCAGCAGGTATTTTCCTCAAGCCACCGGCTAAGACGGCAGCAACGAACGTTTTCCTTCGTAGCTATCAGATGCCGTTTAGGACACTGACAAGTCCCGCATCATGTTCTGGAACTGCTCTCGCGTCATTTTGCCACGCGCATACCTTTCTCGCAGGATGTGAATGGCAGAAGACTCAGGGGTCTTCGGCTTCCGCCGACCCTTTGATGCGTGGTAAAGGAAGCCAGCGAACACGAGGATCACGAGCATTCCGAACGCGGAGTCAGTTTCTGGCCCCGGTCCGAGTGGCGGACCAATAGGGCTCGCACATCCCGTCAAGAGCAACACGGTTGAAAGGCTCACACGCATAAGCATCGTAGGTGCTCCTCAGTCCTGGGGCGGAGGTGGCGGAGCCATCCCGTCGGGAGGAGGTGGCGGTGGTGCCATGCCGTCGGGTAGTGGCGGCGGTGGGCCACCGAAATCAGGCGGGGGTGGAGGTGCGTCCGCGGATACACCGCATGGAGCGGGTGCGGCGGTTTTGGTTCTCCGTCGTGGCGACGGTGGAGGCGGTATTGCTTGCGATGTTCCCGGCGGTGGCGGAACCGCGCCTTCAGCAAGTGCGCCAGTACCGGGAGGGACGGATGACTGCGCATTCGCTGAGAACGTCTGGTCGTTCAGCCGGATGCTTCCTGCCTCCAGAATCGACTGCCCATTGATTTCCGATTTCGTTCCCGTCACGGTGATCCGTTCGCCTTTGCGAACCGCAGCACCTAGTTGTCCGCCAAGGGCGGGCGTCAGGTCAACAACGCTGCCATTCTGAAGGTATAGACCGCGTACCTCTCCGCCTGGCCCTGCGTTGAAAGCGCGGATACGAGAGTTTTGGGTAACGACCGGGAGTGGTGTAGACGCCGCAGGCGCGGCAGGTACACTTAGCGGTCCCCCTGCCGGCGGACTTGGTGGTGCGGGAGGCGGGCTCTGTGCAAACGCGACAGAACTGAAAGTGAGCCCGAGAGTGGTCATGCGCAGGAGAGATCGAATGTTCATCGGCGATACCTCTGCCTGTACTAAGGCAAGTGGCTTGCCATTCGTCGCAACAGCCAAAATCCTTGATATCCGTGCATTTTCTCACTCCGGAATCATCGCAACCAGATTCGGCCTGACCGCAATCCGCTCGAGATGTGTGCGGATTGCGGACGAGCTAGCTTGGCCCCGCATCCCGATCGGCATCTAACATCAGCAGCCTCTGCCAATATCAGTTATGTTCCCTGTTGGAAGCCCGGTTGCATACCATGTTGCCTGGAGTCCTTGATAGAAGCCGCACCAGAGACAGCGAGGAGCCGAATGCCGACAATCTTTTGGAAGAGCCTGCGCTCGCGCATCCTGCTACTGGCCGTCTTGACTTTTCTCTTTCTCTCAACAGCAGCGATCAGCCTGTTCACGTTCCTTCGCAATCGCCACGCGGAAACACTCTCTTTGACCGAGCATCACCTGGTCAGCGTGGCCACCAACCTGGCACGGAACTATGCCGATCGCCGGACTGCGGATGACTCGCTGCTCGCGATTGAACCGGGGCCACCACCGCCACCGCCTCCGCCTCGAGGATCCGCTCCTCCGCCTCCCCCACCACGACCACAACGCGAAGGGTTGCCGCGCTCCAAACCCGATCTGCTCAAACAGATCACTGACGAGACATTACAACGTGAGGATGGGATCGAGGGTGGCTTCTACGCCGCCCGAGCGGACGCCCTGGTTGGATACGCCTTCCCCACTCATGAGGGGCCAGGGGCGGAGAAGGATATGCCAGAACGCGAACGGCCAACGATTGAGAATCTTGCACGTGAAGCCGTTGCAGCAAACACCATTAGGACGTTTCGCTTTGAAGGACCGCATGACGCTGTTCTCTTTGTAGCCGTTCCAATCCATGAGCAATCCAGTGGAACCCGGGATGAAGTGACGGGCGCCGCGTGGCTCATGGAGCGTCTTCCCGGAATCGAAGGTGGAAAGAGTCGCCAGCTGCTGTTTGGAAGTATCGGGTTCGGCATGGCTGCCCTGATGACGGCGTTGCTTGCAGTGTTCGTTACTACAGAGATTCGGAGCGGTGTAAACATCGTTCTCGAACGCCTCGGCTCCATGGAGGGTGGCCTACCGGCAGCAACAAAACAGGCGGCAGGGCGTCCACCCTTGGAGGAGTTCGACCGTGTCCTCCACGGCATCGATTCACTCGCGCTTGCCTTGCAGGAGAAGATCGAGAACGAGCGGACACTGGAGTCTCAGGTCCGCCACAACGAACGACTTTCTGCATTGGGACAATTTGCCGCCGGCATCGCGCATGAGCTACGCAATCCACTCGGCACCATCAGGATGCGAACGCAAATGTGGCAGCGCTCCACCGATCCCGAAGCGGCTAAGCGGAGCAGCGCCGTGATCCTCGAAGAGATCGACCGCCTCGACTCAATCATCAGCCGTCTTCTCTACTTTGCCAGACCGATTCAGCTTCAACGTCAAGCCGTCTCGTTGGATGATCTGTGCGCCGCCACAGCCTCGACATGGGCGGAGAAAGAAGCAGCCAAGAGTCTTCAGATCATCTGCAAGGCCGCTTCCCAAAGCGTCGTCACGGCAGACCGTGGAAGACTGATCCAGGTGCTCGACAACCTCATGGAAAATGCTGTGCATTCAGCGTCGCACTCCGCCCCGCAAGGCGGAACCGTAACAATCAGTACGGCGCGCGAAAATGACTTCGCCCGCATCGACATCGCGGACAATGGGCGAGGCTTTACTCCAGCAGCTCTAGGTCATGCGATGGATCCGTTCTACACGACGAAAGACAACGGAACAGGTCTCGGCCTTTCCATATCCTTCGAGATCGTGCAGGCTCACGGAGGCGAGTTGCTTCTCGCCAACCGCGAAAGTGGAGGGGCCCTCGCTTCCCTCCGATTGCCGCTGAATAGAGATGACAGCGATAGGCTAAGACAGGCGGATGGAGAGGTAGGACAAGATGTCTGAAGTGCTGATTGTAGACGACGATCACAACTTTCGGGAGACGCTCCGGGAACTACTCGAGGATGGGGGCTATCAGACGCTTGTGGCAACGAATGCTGAGGAAGCGATCACCTTACTTCAGACAACAACCCCCGAACTTACTTTGTGTGACTGGAAAATGTCTGGCGGAGGTGGGGAGCAGTTTCTCAAGAGCCTTCAATCCGAAGGGCGCACCATGCCTGTCATCATTCTCACCGCTCACGGTACGGGACCAAATGCGATGCAGGCGATGCAACTCGGCGCCTACGACTTCATTACCAAGCCGCTCGATATCGACCAGGCCTTGGCCGCCGTTGCACGTGCCATCCGGCACATGGAACTGCAGCGCGAGGTCGAACTGCTGCGGCAACAGCGGTTCAGAGATCGCCCGCCTGAAGACATAAGCGCGTCCGAAGAAGGGCTGAAGCCCCAACTCATCGGCAACTCGCCGGCATGGATTGAGGTTTTCAAAAACATCGGCAGGGTTGCTGCCACCGATGTTGGAGTCTTGCTGCTGGGAGAATCGGGCACGGGCAAGGACGTGGTGGCGCGCGCCATCCATGAAAATAGCGCGAGGAGCCGCCATTCCTTCATCATCCTCAACTGTGCCGCGCTGCCGCCCGAATTGTTGGAATCTGAACTCTTCGGGCATGAACGGGGGGCATTCACCGGAGCGATCGCCCAGAAACGCGGGAAGTTTGAGGCTGCCGACGGAGGCACGATCTTTCTAGATGAGATTGGCGAATTACCGTTGCCGCTTCAGCCCAAGCTCCTGCGTATTCTGCAAGAGCACACCTTTGAGCGGGTAGGCGGAACGGCTTCCATCCATGCCGATGTCAGGGTAATCGCCGCCACGAACCGTCCATTGGAGGATGATGTGGAGCAGAAGACTTTTCGCTCCGACCTGTTCTATCGCCTCAATGGTTTTACGGTTAGTCTCCCACCGCTTCGCGAACGCCAGTCCGACATACTCCCCTTGGCGGAGTATTTTCTTGCGCGCTACGAGAAACGCAATCAGATTGTCTCTAGCGGGCTTGCCGCCGATGCCATCGTGGCCCTGCAAAGCTATGCTTTCCCGGGAAATGTGCGAGAACTGGAGCATCTAATCGAACGGGTCGCCGTTAAGGCAGGGGGACGGGCCATCACTGCTGAACAGATCCAAGAGGAATTGGCCAAAGCAAAGCGTCCCGCGCCGGGCGGATTCGACGCCCATGCGGCGACCGGGTTGCCGTTCCACGAAGCGGTCGCAAGTTGGGAGCGTCACCTCATCGAGCAGGCGTTGAAGGCGTCGAACGGTAATAAATCGGACGCTGCTCGCCGGCTTCAAATCCATCGCCGGCTGCTATACGAAAAGCTCGCCCAGCTTGGGATGCTCTAGCGACTTCAGCCCGAGGATTCGCCTCCAAAACCACGTTCTTTCAAAAGAGATCAACGACAGGTGGAAACGTCAGCAGTAGGCTCAGACCGAGCAACGCGAAAGCCACGACATGGATGCGCCCTATCGCAACTGTCCTCTTTCGCCAGCGCCATTCCAATATCCCCCAGGTCAGGAGCCAGATAAGGATTGCAGTCGTGGTGACGCCGGAGAGCGGCCCGGTTGGCTTATAGAAAATGAGACTGTTCTTGACGGCTGCCAGCTTGTCGCTGGCGCAGGCCAGCACCGCCAGAGCGAACGAGCCAATACTAGCCGCAAGAATGGCAGCGGCGCCGGTACCGTTGGTCAGGACCGGAGCGTTGGGTGAGTCATTGCCCTTCGGCATCTTCATTTCTCTTCTCCCTGGCTCAGTTGAATCGTGTGGCCACCTTGGACCGGCGCGTACTTATTAATCATCGCGCCGAAGAAGCCGGCGATCCCCGCAGCAACAAACGAGACCACGGCAAAGGACAGCACCGCGGCACGAAGGTGATGATGGTTCTTGAGGCCGCGGCCATACCGGATGACAACGTACGCGACCATCGTGATCGAGATGGGAGCGAACCAGGCAACATGCTCCTTCCACTCCATGCCAAGAGAGTGCCAGCCGATGGTCGTGGCACTCGACATCAGCAGGCGTTGCGGAAACATGGAGAGGCTTGTCGTCCCTGGCGGCGGCACGGCGCGATACCACGGATAGATGACATACGCTCCGGTCAGCACAGCAGCCCAAGCCAGGACAACCATCGTAAGCAGGTAAACTTTGAGGAAGCGTTCCTGACCGGGGGAGGATTCGCATGAAGGGGATGAGGCGGAGAAGCGATATAGTTCCACGAGCGCACCCGAGCACGCCAGCAGATAGAGCGTACCGAATCCCAAGCCGTGTATGAGAGTCCAAAGAGCGCGTGCCGTAATTTCCATCTGACTTTTCCTCCACCGTGGGCAGCCTCAAACACCGGCCGTGTTTCGCAGGTCATTGAAATCCATTGCTCCGCATCGGCCCATGCATCCAGTTGTTTTGCGCTGTGTCCTTTTTGTCGGCATCTTTTCCCTTGTCGTCTTTTCCGCCCCAAGTCCAATACATGCCCGCGTAGGCATAGTTCTCCGTCTGGCCGGCGACCGAGTGACCGTAACAGAACAAGAACTGTTCATTGGGATTGTGTTTGAAGTGGTAATAGCCGCCAACGTCGATCATTGCCGAGCGCTCAGTTTGCGCCGCAGCAAAGCCCTCGCGCCCATGCGCAAAGAGCTCCACGCCCAACTCAAGCCTCTCGTTCAGTTCCCGTTTTACGAGCCATCCGGTATACGGAAAGTTTCGATAGTTGGCTTGCGGGACGACCTCGTAGCCCCCGCCTCCATCGAAGAGCCACTTCCCGTAGTTCTTCTGTAGCCAGAGCGGGAGCTTGTACCAGACTTTTCCAACGCCTAGTCCCTTGCTATAGCTTCCCGTCGGCATTTCAAACATGGTGAAGGTGCCGATTTGCGGGACGTGTTTGGTCTCTTTGATGATGGCGAGTTTCATGCCAAGTTCCATGTCGGTGAGACCGAAGGCGCTTGGCCCCGTGCCGCCCGGCAGGTAAACCGGATTGTTTGAGGGGAAGACGCCTCCCCACGGCAGGATGGCGTGCAGTTGCACCCTGGGAATGGCGCCCCAGTTGAACTCGACGGCTGGCCCCGTCGAATCGATTTCTGCCGGTGTGCCATCGACACCGCCGAAGATGTAGAACTCGTAGTGATGCAAGTCCACCGGCACCGGATCGTCTGTCTGATACGGCGGACCTTGCGCCCATAGGCGGGAGCCGGTCAGCATCACAAACAGGAACAGCATCAGTTTCGGGTAATGGCTCCAACCCTTCATCGGCTCTTTTGGCCTCCAGCAGGATTGAGATTTGCTGTTTTGCTATCGAAGTTCGATATTACACTATCGGTATTCGATATAGGTTAAGGAGAGGTATATTTAATCTGTGTCCAGTGATCAGCGAGAACTCTTTTTCGGCCTTATACGGATTCATGTACTCCTCCACGCGTCCCATGAACCCATCTTTGGGCTTGCGATGATGGAGGAGTTGGCCCATCACGGGTATCGAATCGGACCTGGCACTCTCTACCCACTTCTGCATGGCCTGGAACGCAGCGGCCTCTTGAAGTCAGTCATTCATAATGTTGGGGGGCGCAGCCGCCGGGTCTATAAGATCACCGCTGCCGGCAGGAAGGCTTTGGTAAAGGCCAGAACGAAGGTTGACGAACTGCACCACGAACTGCATGAAGAGCATCCACGGAAGATCTCGCCGCTAGGCGGCAACCCTGGAACGAACTAGCTCTAACGCCGGGTTGATGTGTAGGTAGGAGTTCGCTTGCTCGGGTATCCTGACTGAGCACCGAAAAGTGACTTTTCAGGCATCTGCGCAGGATTTGCTCATCGGAGAACCATCTCCAGCTTGGTGACGGACGCCGCCGGAATGCTGACGTTCAGCAATCCACCGCCCATCGATGTCCCGAGAGTTGTGGGCATCACGGCATTCGGCTGGTCGAAGGTGTTGTGCGCGTGCATGTCACTGGCCGCCAGAACGGTGCCAGATGCACTGGCTACCGCGGCGCCTCGCAGGGCGATCTGGGTCTCGATCTTCTTCGACAAATCGGGATTGACTATGGTGAGCGTCACGACCTGATTTTTTCGCGACGCTGAGCCGTTGAGACCCCAGAAACGCGCCGGCCGGTCATCGCGCATGTACTGCACATCCGGCGCCGAGAACTCGGTCCGCAGAGCCTGCCCGCCCTGGTGTGCGGCGTACATGGCGAAGACATGAAAGTTAGGCGTGGCAAAGAAGCGGTCCTCATGCGCCATAAATAGCGCATTGATGTTGTTGACCAGCTGTGCGCAGGCGGCCATGCTCACTTTCTCCGGATTGCGGTTGAAGATGTCCAGGGTCAGCGCCGTGGCCAATGCATCACGCACGGTTATCTGCTGGCCGAAGATGTGGGTGGGGTCGAGTTCAGTTCCCTCGCGATACCACGGACCATACTCATCTACCACCAGCTTGACCCGATGCTGCGTATCGTACTGACCCATCACCGCCCACTGATCGTGAATGATCTGCTCCATGCGATCGCATTCGCGTAACAGCTCATACCAGTCAACGGAATCAAACTGCAGCGCGTCGCCTTTGCCGGCCAGCCAGTCCTTCGTTTTGCCGCGGCTCAGGTTCCACGCGTAGTGATGCACCGACCAGCCGGTAAAGCTGGGGTTGTTGTAGGCTCGGTCGGCGTAGATCTTTTGGAAAAAGCGGTGGGTCCAATCGATATCGTTATCGTTCGGACCGGACCCGATCAGTTGCAGGTCTAGACCATATCGAGGTATCCAGTCCGAATAGCGGCGGAACTCGGAGGCATAATCTTCCGGGGTAAAGTCCCCGCCGCAGCCCCAACTCTCATTGCCTATACCCCAGTAGCGCACATGAAACGGTTCTGAAAAACCGGCGGCCGCGCGCATCTCGGCTAGGGTTGTGCTCCCCGCAGGAGAGTTGCAGTACTCCACCCAATGATCAAAATCAAGCGCGGGAAGACTGCGCAGGTTGGCTGCAATATACGGCTGTGCTCCGGTCAGCTTGCAAAAGCGCATGAACTCATTGGTGCCGAATTGGTTGCTTTCGAAAACCTGCGGCCCTTTATCGTGCAACCGGATCGCATCGTGGTCAACCTCCCAGAAGTTGGTGCGGCGCGGACGCTGCGAAGGTTCACCGATCCCATCTTTCCAGTCGTAGCTATCGGCGAAGCAGCCTCCTGGCCAACGGATGATCGGAACATGAATCTGCTTCATCATGTCCACCAGTTGAGAGCGGATGCCGTATTGGTTGGTGATTTTCGATTTCTCTCCAACCCACACGCCGTCGTAGATCACGCCGCCGATATGTTCCGTGAACTGACCATAGATATTCGGCGAAATCTCCCCCAGCGGCTCGTCCAGAAGGACCTCAATGCGCGCGTCGGCGTCCTTCGCCCAAACATTCCCACCAGAAAAAACAAGCGCAGTGCCCGCGACCGCCGAGCCCTTAAGAAACTGTCTCCGTTTCACGGCAACTCCCCGTCATTTCAGTCTGCGTCTGTTCTCTGCTGTCGAATACCTGGCACATCTCTTCGCAGAAGTCTTGATGATACAGCGCTGCGGCGGTTCCCCGACAGATCTTCTGGATTTGCCCTCGAATAGAGGGTTTAAAATGTCCTGTTGCTTTCCAAAAGGAGCTGTGCCATTATTCCTGTTGGAAACCTAAAGGTTGATTGGCCATGAAGGAAAAGCCGGACGTTTTGCAAGGTACGCTCGCGCTGATGGTCCTCAAGACGCTCGATGTCCTGGGGCCGCAGCATGGCTGGGGAATTGCCCGGCGGGTCGAGCAGATCAGCGGAGACCTTTTGGCGGTCAACCAGGGCACGCTTTATCCCTTGCTGCTCAAGCTCGAGCATGAAGGCTCAATTAGCTCCGAGTGGGGCGCATCGGAAAACAACCGCCGCGCGCGCTTCTATCGGCTTACCAGGGCCGGACGCAAGCAACTCCAGGCAGAGTACCGGGAGTGGGAGCAAACTGCGGCCATCATCGCGCGCTTCTTCAATGTCAAGGCGGAGGATCTAACGTGAAATCCCTGCGACGCTTCTACCTACGCCTGTCGAATTTCGCCACCGGGCGCCGTGCCGACCAGCGCCTGCGGGAAGAGATCGCCGAGCATCTCGCGTTCCAGACAGAGGAGAATCTGCGCGCTGGAATGTCGCCCGCCGAGGCGCGCCGGCAGGCCGCGCTCAAGCTGGGCTCTTCTGAAGCGATCCGGGAAGGCCACCACGCCGAGCAGAGCCTCCCCTTCTTCGAGAATCTGCTCTTCGACCTGCGCTACGCGGTTCGCATGCTTCTGAGGTCTCCTGGATTCTCTTTCATTGCCATCGCCACCATGGCGCTGGGCATCGGAGCCACCACCGCGATCTATAGCGTGATCGATGCCACGCTGCTGCACCCTTTGCCGTATCCAAACCCTGCCGAGCTGGTGCGCATCCAGGACGATCTTCCCGGAGTAGGCGCGCAGGACGTCGGCATCTCCGTTCCCGAGTGGAGAGACCTCGAGAGTTCCGGGATCTTCCAGTCCGTGTCGTTTTCCGGCACCGGCGCAGACGTGAACCTCACCGGCAGTGCACAGCCCGAGCGTCTCAGCTACAAGCACGTCACGCCCAATTACTTCGCGGTCCTCGGTGTAGACGCGCAGTTGGGTCGCACATTCGATCCCCACGATGCTACTCCTGGCTTCAACTTAGAGGCCGTGATCAGCGACGAGCTGTGGAGGAGAGAATTCGGAGCCGACGCGCACATTGTCGGCAAAGCTCTGCGCCTGGACAACGACGTTTATCACGTCGTGGGCGTCATGCCGCGCGGTTTTCGCGATCTGGGCTCAACCAGCGAGGAGCGGAAAACGGAAACGTGGTTGGCGGCCGGCATGGCCGGTCTGCCATTTCCGCCCCCGCTGCGCGGTACACGTCTGCAGGGTCGAGCGGTCGCGCGCCTGAGGCCCGGTCTCTCGATTGCGGCCGCACAGGGTCACCTCGATGCGCTGGTTGAATCGCTGAAAAAGCAATATCCGGCGGAGTATCCGGCACACGCGGCATGGACCGTGCGCCTGAGTCCGCTCAGCGAAAGCGTGGTCGGCAGCGTTCGCCAATCTCTCATTATGCTGTTCGGCGCGGTAGGATTGGTCCTGCTGATCGGTTGCGTCAACGTCGCCAATCTCCTGCTGGCTAGGGCCAGTGTGCGAGGCCGTGAGGTCGCCGTTCGGCAGGCTCTGGGAGCGCAAAGAACGCGCCTCATCCGCCAGTTTCTCGCCGAGAGTCTGCTGCTCTTCCTGCTGGGCGGAATCGCCGGTTTTGCGATTCTTTTCTTCACCCGGAAATTCCTGCTCGGGTTGATTCCGGAGAGCCTTCCGCACCTGAACGACATAGCGATCAATTGGGGCGTGCTGGCCTTCGCTCTCGCCGTCTCTGTTGTAGCCGGAACCGTCTTTGGGCTTGCTCCAGCCTGGCTCATGAGCCGCTCCGATTTGATCGGTACGCTCAGACAGGAAGGCCGCGGATCCATTGGTTCCCTTGGACGTTCGCGCGCCCGCCAGATTCTGGTCATCAGTGAATTGGCGCTCTCGCTCGTGCTCATGGTCGCCGCGGGCCTTCTGCTGCGCAGTTTCTGGGACTTGTTCAAGGTGCAACCCGGTTTCAATCCTGAACGCGTCATGGCCATTCAAACCTGGCTGCCGGGACCCAACGATCCCAGTGCGGATATCTACCGAACCGCAACCCAGGAATCGGTGTTGGTGCGCGAAATTATTCGCCGCAGCCGAAACCTGCCGGGCGTAGAAGAAGCGGCCGTCGGCGACGTAGCTGCTCGTCCCCTGGGCCACAGCCATCCCAGCCAACTGCCGTTGATCCGCGAAGGCCCCAACATGAACGATGACACGATGGACAATCAGGCTCCTCTCATCGATAGTCCCATCGTTTCGCCCGAATACTTCCACCTGTTGGGCATGCCGCTGTTGCGCGGACGCCTTTTCAACGACCACGATCTTGAGCATACGCCCCAGGTTGCGGTCATCAATCAGGCCGCGGCTCGCATGTACTGGCCAGGCAAAAATGGGAAGGGTGAGGACCCGCTGGGCAAACGCGTCCGTTTGCGCTTGGATGCGCGCGAGCCGTTGAGCTCTGCCAAGCCAGCCTGGACCACAATCGTCGGCGTGATTGCGGATGCTCGCACGGAATCACTGGCGGACGCGGCAATTCCACAGATCTACCGCAGCGTGTACCAGCACCCCGCCAAAGACCTGGCTATCTTTCTTCGCGGACAACTCGATCCCAGCGCCGTTTCCGCACAAGTGCGCGAGCAGGTCCAGACCATCGATCCGAAACTTCCCGTCTTCCATGCAGAGACTCTCGATGACGTGCTCGCCAGCTCGCTTTCCGTTAGGCGATTCTCGATGGAAATGGTGGCGTTGTTTGCCGCCACTGCCTTGCTGTTGGCCGGGCTTGGCATCTACGGGACGATTTCTTATGTTGTGAATGAACAACGACGTGAGATCGCCATTCGCCTCGCGCTGGGAGCTCAAAGAGGGAGCATCCTCAAGATGGTCCTGCGCCGGGGACTCGGTCTGGCCGCCGCCGGCGCCGGGTTGGGTGTAGCCGGTGCGCTGATCGTCTCGCACCTCATGGCCGGACTGCTCTACGGCGTGTCTCCTAGCGATCTGCCCACCTTCGCCGGCGTCACCCTTGTACTTACCACGGTCGCGTTCGCCGCCAGTTATATCCCGGCACTGCGCGCCATGGGCCTCGATCCAATCACTACACTCCACTCCGAATGA
Source organism: uncultured Acidobacteriaceae bacterium (assembly GCA_963743365.1). Lineage (GTDB taxonomy): Bacteria > Acidobacteriota > Terriglobia > Terriglobales > Acidobacteriaceae > PALSA-350. Next base: position 193,071 of record CAVUQE010000020.1, on the reverse strand, counting down.
TTGGCGACAACTCGGGAACTGTTCGATCAATCACGACTGCCCGGCCAGTGGACAAACGGAATGAGCTTGCCCGTCCGATGTGCGTAGTCATCAAATGCTGGGCCATAGTGATGGTGCAGGTGCGAATCAAGCATGGGAATGTTGACGAACAGGAATCCAGCAAACATGATCAATGGAATTGCGAGGGTCGGCCAACGCCCCGCCATCATGCATAGTCCGGAGAAGGAAATCAGATCGCCCAAATAGTTGGGATGCCGCGAATATCGGAACAAGCCCGCCGTATAGAGACGCCCCCGATTTTCGGGACGCTCTTTCCATACATGACGAGCGTACTCTGCATAGGAGCTTATCCACGAGCCCAACAGAAAAAGGACGCAGCCGGCGACGCTCACTGCTGAAAATGCAGCGGGATTCGTGCCGCCCGCGAATGCCAGCACCAGATAGATGATTAGGATCCACGGACCAATGGCCCACGCCTCGCTCCAACGCACCGCCCTTTTCAGAAACACAAATTGGGTGAAAAGCAGACGCACGAAATAGATCGTGAGTGCGATGCCGAGGGAAAGACGCCGAGCTTCATCGCCAGGCCGCCAATGTAGCTCAAACCGGGCGTCTACCCATTCGAGGGCTTGACCAAACAGGACCCACCAAGCCAATCCAACGCAAGCGGCGGCGACCAAGGTGATGAAAATGCGCTGGGGCATCGCTTTTCCGTAAGCGGCGTATATGTCGTTCGTGCTTTGGTGCTGCGCACACACGGTCCTCTCGATTTTCTCACCTGTGCTCAATTCGCACCGGGCGGATTACGGCCCACTCGGCTGGCAACCTTGCCTCCTCAGAATCGAACCGCGAAGGCCCACTGACTCCGTCGCACCACACGTAGCATATACCTGACAGATGTCAGAGTCGGTTTCTCGGAAATTCGCTTAGTCGCGGGTATACGCCTCTTCGGCCGAGTGGAGAGTCGCCCACCGGAAATCAGTAGACGCTAGCGCGTTTGATCAGGACCAACGCTCTATCGTGTATTCGCCGAGCGAAAGTAACCGGCTAAAGACCAGCACCCAATCTAGTCGTGAGACTCCAGGGCCGGTCCATAGCTATATCTCAATCTCAGCGAGATAGGCCCGTACTATGAAGCATGAAATGCCTCCAGCCATCCAGGAACTGCCCCTCCGTGACTCCGAGGCTTGACAGGATCTCTTGTTGCGAATCGAACTGCAGAAGTCCTTTGAGCCTTGCCTTGCCATACGTTCGGTCGATGTACAGTACCAGGCTACCCATCATGCTGTAGCGGAGCAGGATGGAGTCGGATGTTGCAACGCCATTCAGACTGCCAGGGACGGTATGAGCCCGAAACGCCGCCTGGACATCGTGGATCTCCGAAGGGCCAAGCTGGCCGCGAATATCAGCTTGATCAATCGTCGCCATTACCTGCCACGGCTGCTGCTGATCCTGCCCTCGAAACGACAAATACAAAAACCACCCCAACCATTCGAAGACGTTGACAGGGTCACACCATATCATGGCGACGATCCGACCGAATTTTGAAAATCGCCCTCTATCCGGCTGGATGAGTGCGTTAGCCTGTTATCGCCATTTGAGAATCGTATCCACAGATGCCGCTGCATTAGAAGCTGGTTGAACTGAAGATCAGAGGAGGCCACGGGACGGCGTATTCAACGCGCAAGGCCAGGATGCCTACGCCATCTATCCAGCATTGCATCCATTCGCAGGGCCGCGTACACTCTGCGTGACAAATCTTCGGACCTGGCGCCCCCTCCTTAAGACCCCTTGACTTGTGCGTAGGAAAGCGTCCTGGGCAAAGCAAAAACATTCCACCTTTCCCCCACGGCGGCAGGGCGGGTCCAGAACTGGGGTGGTACATTGCGACGGCTGATTCTCCTCGTGGCTTTGGCAGCCTTGGCCCATCCCGCAGTGGCGGGAACTCGGATCACAGTGGCGCAACTGGATCAGGCGCTAACTGCGGCCATCGCCGCGCACAAGCCGGATGCAGAAATTGCTCGTCAGATTGCGAGCGTGGAACTCTCGGAACGCCTTACCGAGGCTTCGCTAAACCGGCTGAATATACGTCTGGCGCAGGACGCCTTAGCGGCGCAGGCCCTGGCCCTGCTCGGTGATCGGTCCGCTTTCCTGGATACTCCCGTGGCCGAACTGCCGGGTACTGCTGCTCCCGACGGCCCCGCCCGGCAACGAATGCTCGATGCCGCGCGCAACTATGTCGCGCAAACGTTGCCGCGTCTGCCTGACTTCCTGGCGACCCGGACCATCAAGCGGTACGACGACAGCTCCCAGGCACTCAAGAAAGGCGCTTGGCCCGTTCGCGCGGGACTGCATCTGGTTGGCACTTCGAGTCGAGAGATCTCGGTCCGTAACGAAAGGGAAGGGCCAGGTGTCAAGCATGGGTCCGCTGGCTCGCAGGAGCAGAACGGGATTAGCACCTGGGGTGAGTTCGGGTTCCTGCCGGCCGTCATTCTCGCCGACACGGTCAAGGGCACGGTAACGTGGAGTCATTGGGAGCAGATGGCGGCAAGGCCGGCCGCGGTCTTCCACTACGCGGTGCCGCACTCCGCATCGCACTACGAGATCGTCGGAATGATCGCCCACGGACCCAAGTGGCAACCTGCGGATGCCTCGACTGTGCGCACCGCGGCAGCCTATCACGGTTCTCTTTGGGTGGACCCGGAAACTGGGGCGGTTCTCCGACTTACATTAGAAATTGGCGAGAATGAGGTTGGCCAGTTCAAACGATTCGCGGTGATGGTGCAATATGCGCCCGTCCAGATAGGCGGCCGCAGCTTCATTTGCCCAGTGCGAAGTCTGGCGTTGGATTTGGCATCTGCCAGCGTAACTTCCAGCCTGTTCGGAAATTCTGGTCTGGCAGAGGTACCAACGGAGTGGCTGAATGTTGCTTCCTATAGCGGCTATCACCGCTTTGCATCGACAACTCGTATTCTGGCTGACACACCGGAAACGCAACCGGAGAAATACGAGAGCGCAAGTGAGTTACCCCAGGCAACCTCCCTAATGCCAGATGAAACGGCATCCGCGATTGAAAGCACCACGCTGCCTGAATCTGGCCTCCCTGCTCCTTCCAGCCCTCTTGATTCGCCAACGAAATCCGCCCCAACAGCGCCTGTCCCAGCGGTGCCCGCGCCAAGGATGCCTGTCCCAGGGGCGCCCGCGCCCACAGTACCCGCGCCGATGGTGACCCCATCGACCGAATCCACTCCGGCAGTATCCGACGCGCATGCGGACCAGCCTCAGACCCCAGGGATCGCCCTTCAAGTCAATGTCAACAAAGTTTTGATTCCAGTGGTAGTCCGCGACCAGCAGGGCCGCTCGGTGAGCGGCCTGAAGAAGGAAGACTTTCAGCTCTTTGACAACAACAGGCCGCGCGCAATCTCCGCCTTCATGGTGGAGCAGAATGGCGCGCCACAGGGGTCAGCCGCCGGCAATGCGCAGACAGCGTCCACAACCAGCGCCGCCCCGCCTCGGCGTTTCATCGTCCTTCTCTTCGACGACTTGCACATGAGTCTCGTGGATCTGGAGAATGCCAAGAAGGCTGGTGAGAAGGCGCTGGACGGATTGTTGGAAGGCTCCAACCAGGTTGCCGTGCTCTCCCTTTCCGGAAAAGTCGCCAGCGGCTTGACCCGTGATCGCGCCAAGTTAGATGAGGCGATCCTGAGCCTGAAATCGCAAGGCGATTACCTGCATATCAATGAAGCTTGTCCGAAGATTGGGTACTTCCAAGCCTGGCTCTTGGAGTTTCCTCAAGAAGCCGCTGCAATCCGCGATGCAGCAAGGCAGGTCATGGCTTGCGGTGCGTCGTCCGATCCGCAGGATGCCGAGCGTACTGCGCGCTTGATTGCTCAGCGGATTGTGAACGTCGTGGGCCGGGGTTATGTGAATTCTTTCTCCGCGATCGACGAAATTGTGCGCCGAATGGCCGCTCTGCCGGGGCAGCGCACCTTGATCCTGATCTCACCCGGTTTTGAAATTCGTGATCCTGTGGTTTCGGCCGCGGAGTCGCAGATGATCAACCTCGCGGCGCAGTCCAATGTAACCATCAGCACCCTCTCGGCGCGCGGGCTGTACACGACCTCCCAGACAGCCGGCAACGATTTCAGCAGTAAATACTCCATCCTGGACCTCAGCTGGACCGAGAGTTCACTGTCGGACCTTGCCGATGGCACCGGCGGCACTTTCATCCACAACAGCAACGACCTGGAAGCCGGATTCAAATCGCTGGCCGATGCGCCGGAGACGGTTTATCTGCTCGAACTTTCGCTCGACAACGTGAAGCCCGACGTCACCTTCCACCGCTTGAAGGTGAAAGTAAATCGGGATCGCTTGCAGTTACAGGCGCGCCGCGGTTATCTCATGCCCAAGGCGGAGAAAGCCAAAGACTAGCGGTTCAGCGCCACGGTTCCAGGATGGCCTTTGGACCTTCTTGTTTTCAATAGGCAACGACCGGTCGCTTTGGATCGCTGGCCCCGTCCCCCGATCTCATTGAGGGATGCGCCTCCCAAAGAAGAAAAGGCAAAAACTCAAGCAGGCACGAATTTCATCGCAGGCCATTTTCGCTTGCCGCCAAATCGCTAGTGCCGTATCGACAGCGGTCCGCCCGGAGAGATTTTGCGTTTGCTGGAGGGCTTGACGCGGAGCGGTGTGGATACGGCGATTTGCGCTAAGCCGCTAGCGCGGTGGATGTATGGGGATTGATTGGACCTTGCGGGAATGCTGGACGGTGGATGGGGAGGAAGGCAGCGTGGTCGGACACGGTCTGCCACTTAACATGGACTTTGATTGTGGAACCGAATCGGCCTGTCGAGGTCGGCGGCTGAGGTTTGAGGCGCACTTCGGCGGGGGCCGGTTCAGAAGCGGTGGAGGCGACGAGTGGGATAGGAATGAAGGTGAGCATGGTTTCCTCAAGAGGAATCGACTGTAGGGCAATGAGGTGGAGCAGGCGCACTGGTCTTCTGCGCGGGGGAATGATGCGCGATGACGTGGAGTGTTCCGCATCGACACAGTGGACAGGATCGGTTGAGTGCAGACCGTTGGCTTTCGTTAAGTAGCGAACTGAGATCGGCAGCAGTGGCGTGGAGATGAGCGCGGCACAAGTCCAGCGCTTGGCGGCGCTTCCGGTTGGCAAGAAGCCCAAAGTGGCGAATCTTCACGAAACCTGAGGGCAGCACGTGGAGCAGGAATCGGCGGATGAACTCGGTCGCCTCGAGTTTCATGACGCTGCTGCGGTTGTTGTGCCGGGAATCGCGCCAGCGGAAGCAAACCCGACTGTTCTCCAGGCTGAGAAGTCTTCCGTTGGAGATGGCGACCCGGTGCGTGTAGCGGGCTAGGTATTTCAGCACGTGCTCAGGCCCACCGAACGGAGGCTTGGAGTAGACCACCCACTCTGTTCGCCGCAGGCTTGTAAGCAGCGAGTAAAAGGCGCGCGGCGTGGATAGATCAGAGACCCGACCGGCGAAGCATAGCTCGCCGCGACGGTAGCTCAGCTTGAGAAAGCTGAGCAGCTTACCTCGAAACATCCGGCTGAGCACGCGCACCGGGAGGAAGAACCCGCGGCGTTTGGTTGGTATCCACTGCGAGTTATTAAATGCGAGTCCGCCGGCAGGGATGAGACAGTGCAGATGCGGATGAAGCTGGAGGTTCTGACCGCCAACTCGGAAGTAGTCCAAAAGCGGGTTACTTCCTAGTAGGCCACCATACCCCCGGAACGCTGGAGCATGTCATATTCTTGAGCGATTTATGGGTAGTGTCCTAATTTCGATCTCCAGCGCGATGAGCGGATTCTTGATCGGCGGTAGACCCAGAGAGTAGAATTCGGGCAATTTCAGTAGTTCAGTCTGATGATCACCAGCATTCACACCCTGATTTATTCCGACGATGCCCCCGCAACGCGCGCATTCCTTCGCGACGTCCTCGGCTGGCCCTACGTCGAGGATGCGGCGGGTGGAGGCGCGGGTTGGCTGATCTTCAAGACCGGGCGGAGTGAGATGGGCGTGCACCCGACCCACAGCGTCTACGATGGCAAGACGTACGACGCGCCGCGGCACCATCTGATCTCCCTGATGTGCGACGACATCTCACACACAGTCGCTGAACTGAAGGGCAAAGGAGCGGAGTTCCGCGGCGAAGTTCAGGATCAAGGGTACGGACTCGTGGTCATGATGGCCGTACCGGGCGCGGACGACATCATGCTTTACGAGCCCAAGCATCCGCTGGCGTATAGCCTTTGACCGATTGAATAAGGAATCCAACCCGGACCCGCAAGACTGCAACGATCAGAGGTTCCATTGCAGGCCGGGGGCCTGATTTCGTTCATCGTGATTCCGCTGCGCTGCCGCACAACCGCCTAGGTGCACCCACGCCCGGATCTCTTATCCTAAATGTGGTGCTTGATCTCCTTGAAGGCCTCTCTATTCTTTGGCTTTATGCCTAGATTCGTCCGGCCTATTTGACAAATTGATAGTCGAATGTCTACTATCGTCTTCCCATCGAGGGTCGAACATCTTCCATGGAAAAACAAACACAGCGGATGGGCCTTCTAGGGCACGCTGGGCGCGCTGGACATGCTGATCCAGCGAACGCTTCTCTACGGCCGGCCCACGGGCACCAGATCGGAAAGCACATTCAGCGAACCACGAACGACTTCCTGCAAATGCAGTACGGGCCGCTCTATCCCGCTCTGCATCGCTTGGAGCAAAGAGGATGGGTGGTTTCCAAATGGGAGACGGCTCCGGATCGTAACCGGGAGTTCAAGTACTACCGATTGACCGACAAAGGCAGGAAACAATTCCTGGTCGAGGAATCGCAATGGAAGCAGATGGCCGAAGCCGTCGCGTGAGTGATGTGGCCCGCCGCCGAGGAGAGCTGATATGAAGTGGTGGCAACTCAAAAAGCGAGATGCGGATCTGGAGCGGGAGCTGCGCTCGGACCTGGAGCTCGAAGAGGAGGAGCAGCGCGAGAACGGCCTGTCGCCGGAAGACGCCCGCTACGCGGCCCGGCGCGCTTTCGGCAATGCGGCGCTGATCAAGGAACAGGCCCACGAAGTGTGGGGCGTGGCTTCAATCGAGCACTTGCGGCAGGACGTTCGATTTGCGTTACGACATCTGCGTAGATCTCCGGGATTTACATTGACGGCTGTCCTGATTCTTGCCCTCGGCATCGGCGCCAGCACGGCAGTGTTCAGCATTCTCGAATCAGTGCTCCTGCGCCCCTACGCATTCCAGGATCCTGGGGGGATCGTGATCTGGCGAGAGGTGATTCAGGAGGCAGTCAAGCAGTATCCCTCCGTTCCTGACAATTACCGTCACTTTCTTTATCTGAGCTCGCATGCCAAAACAATCCAGGCCGCAGCGCTCGTTCAAAACGCATCTTTTGCTCTCACCGCCGGTGGCGATCATCCGCGCATCGAGAAGGGACTGAGCGTCTCGCCAAACTTCTTCTCCGTGCTAGGCGTAACCCCGATGCTCGGCCGCGCTTTCCTCCCAGACGAGGCGCAGCCGGGCAGAAATGATGTCGTTGTTATCGGCTGGGGCGCGTGGCAGGACCTGTTTCACGGCGAACCCGATGTTGTAGGGCGGACCGTCAAGATCAAAGGCGTATCGGCCATGGTCGTTGGAGTTCTTCCCCGCGGCTTCGAGTTTCCGGTCATCAATGAAATGCGCAGCGGCGCGAGCCCGGACCAAACGAAACCATACGAAGTGTTTCAACCCTTCGTCCCGCAAGGAGACGATCTCACATCAGACGATGGCGATTTCGCTTTTCTCGTCATAGCACGCCTGAAGGAAGGCGTCGGCGTCGGCCAAGCGTCCACGGAACTTGCCTCCCTACTGAGCGCCTACTCGGCCACCAATCATTTACCTTTTCACCTGAGCGCAATCGTCGTGCCGCTCTCGCAGGAAGTGACAGGCAGCGTAGACAAGGCGCTCTGGCTGCTTTTCGCGGCGGTTCTCGGCCTCCTGCTGATTGCCTGCGTGAATCTGGCCAGCTTGCAGCTGGCCCGGGCGGTTGTGCGTGAGCGCGACAACGCAGTTCGCGCTGCACTCGGGGCCGGCCGGACGCGCCTGTTCGAGACAGCATTCACAGAGAGCGTCGTCCTATGTTTCAGCGGCGGAGCGCTTGGTGTTCTGCTGGCCCTCGGCGGAATTCGGCTCTTTATTGCCGTTGCCCCCGAGAACCTTCCCCGATTACATGACATCCATGTCACTTGGCCTGTCCTGCTCTTCGCATGCGGAGTTTCAGGATTCGCCGCCTTGCTGTCCGGCACGCTCCCCGCTCTGCGATCGATCCGTTCCAATCCTCAGCGCGCACTCGAGTCCGCATCTACGCGCATGCTTCGCGCCGGCCACACGCCCGTTATCCGAAACTTGCTCATCGCTTGCGAAATTGCATTCACAGTCGTGCTCCTCATCGTGACTAGCCTTGTCGTACGCAGCTTTTCCCGGGTTCTCAATCAGCCACATGATTTCGACGCAAGCCAAGTCATCCTGGCCGAAGCTGATCTGCTCAGCCCAAGGTACGAGCAGCCGAACGCTGCCGGCGACTCCGCCCGTTCCGAATTCATCGACCGCATACTCGATAAGCTTCGCTCGACTCCAGGCGTGGAATCCGCTGCCATGACGAGCGCCATGCCCTTAAGCGGCGAGGCTGCCGTGCACAGCATCTACCGTCCCGATCATCCACTGTCCGAGAGCGAGGTTCCTACGGCAAATCTCCGCAACGTCAGTCCCGGTTATTTTCCGACGATGCGGACGCCGCTCATCGCTGGCCGCGATTTCACCGCCGGCGAACGCGCCATCCCGCAGAGTGCGATCATCTCGCGAAGAGCGGCGCAGTCAGCGTGGCCCGAGGGCCAGGAGCTCGGTCGCAAGCTCAAGTTCGATGGCCGCATTTACACGGTGATCGGGATCGCCGCCGATGCGCGGATTGCCCACCTCAAGGAAAACGTCCCCGTTGTCTACTTGCCTTACTGGCATGATCCGCCCGTTGCCGTATTCTTCCTTGTGCGGACCTCTCGTACTCTCGACGAGTTCGCACCGATCATTCGCAGCGAAGTGTGGAATGTTGATCCCGAAGCCGCCATTCCGGTCATAGAAATGCTCGATACTCAGATGGTGCAGTCAGTTGCGCCGGAGCGCTTGCAGTCGATCGTTCTATCTTCATTCGGCATTTCGGCGCTGGTCCTCGCGATCCTAGGAGTCTATGGCGTTCTAGCTTATTCGGTCTCGCTGCGCCGGCAGGAATTCGGCATCCGCATCGCCTTGGGTTCGGGCAAGAGCGCGCTGATCGGGCTGGTACTGCTCCAGGCTGCGTATCCCGTTGCCCTTGGTACAGGCGCTGGACTCATAATGGCATTGATCGCCCTGCGCTGGGTGCGCAGCCTGCTTTATCAGACGCCCGTCATGGACCCGCTCGCAGTGGGCGGCAGCGTATTGCTGCTTCTAGTTGCCGCCACACTAGCAGCGATTGTGCCCGCCCGACGCGCAGCATCTACCGACCCAATGCGCGTACTGAGGATGGAATAGGAGTTAAGGCGACGGCCCGCGGGGGTTGCCGGACGGACGAAATAATCACCAAAAGAAATGTCGCGCACCCGGAAGGGCTGCACAGGCGGCAAGGGAGTTCGGCTGGACTGCCAGGTAAACGGGAAAACGACGATAGCTGGGCCCTGCCGTGACCGAAACTTCCTCGAACTTTCCCCACAACACGAGCAAAGTTTTCAATCCTCAAGTTCGCCGAGAAAAATAACCGAACCCACCTTAACTCGCATCTATATAGGTAGCAAATCAAATACCGGCAAGGGTAGAGCCTGACGGACGTTCGCTGCGGATTGCGCAGTAGACGATCGTGCCGTGACGCCATCCCTTGAATCATGGGGATCGCTATGCGAAAAAGTCGCTCGAATCCCCAGCAACGAGTCACTGCGATGGAAACACGCCCTAAGACCGCCCCAACCCCGGTAGATGCTCGCCGGCAGCGGCAGATGCTGCTCTCCTAAACAGCTTATGGGGGCGGGAAAAATAAAATTTGGCCCCCTTCGTGAAACAAAGGACTTAGCCGCCATCTCGAGAGAAACCAGGACGGGAAGATCGCATTCCTGAAACCAAACCGCAACCCAGGGCCGTCGCCCCTGGCACGCCCCTAGGGGCGGATCAATCGATCTTTCTCATCCCAAATTTCTTTGATTCGATGGCAGAATACCGATTGCAGGAAAATCAACCGATCACCTCTGCCCCCCGCCGAGCCGGTTGGGGGAAAAGGTATCATGTCACCGCGTTACTGCCCTCTTTAGTTTCGCTCCAACTATGCGCGCCCCAGCCGATGGGTCACCGAAGAACATCTGCAGCTGGGGCGCTCGCTTTTTGTCGCGACTTAACTGGCCTTTGTGGCTATGAAGGGCGGCGCGGATGTTTTCCACGTGGGTTCCATGAGAGCGGATCACTTCATGGAGCTGGGCGCCGGTGACACCGAACTCCTTGGACCAATAGGCGATGTCGGAGGCCATCTGGGATTGATCTCTTTTAGGTCGTGAGGTCCTTTCGCATGTTCCTCGTGGATGGTGCGGGCTCATGGACTTTTGCCGCATCGCGGTGCTCGGACATGCGTGTTTTCTCCCTTAGGTTCTGTCAGGTGGATGAGCTTAGCGGGTTTGAGATGTACGCAGGTCGCTGTGGTACGACCGCAAGTGCTGAAATGGGTAGATGACGCAGGACGATTTCAGGGTCGCAGCCGGCGAAGATTACCTTTTTCATTGCTTCTCCATCTCTTCTGATCCTGCGGCAATCACCCACTACTGGGCGGGCCATTTGGACCGGTCGCTGAGCTCCTCAACTCTCGTCGCGCGTTACCGAGTCCCTATGTCATCGATTTCTCGCTGCAGGGCGAAGGTATCAAGTGTTGAGAGAGGTAGGGCGATGAACAGGCTGATCCGTCTATCCAGAGCGGTAAAGGCGTCCCTGAAAGCCCGTTCTATCTCTTCCGCTGTTCCTTTTACTGCGGCAGGATCAGGAATTCCCCAGTGTGCGGTCATGGGCTGGCCGGGCCAAAATGGACATACTTCCTTAGCGGCGTTGTCGCAAACGGTAAAGATAAAATCAAGAGGCGGTGAATCGGCGCCGGAGAATTCATCCCAGGATTTGCTGCGCAGCCCCTGCGTAGGTAAATGCGCGTCCTCAAGTTGTTTGAGTGCTTCTGGGCGCACAAATCCGCTCGGATGGCTACCGGCACTGAAGGCTGTAAAGTTCTGGCGCCCCTTGCGATTCATGATGGCCTCCGCCATGATGGACCGCGCGGAGTTGCCTGTGCAGAGAAAAAGTAGGTTGTAGTGTGACTGCATACCCGGTGCCCCTTTCAGAGCTATGAACAGCAGTTTGGCCCGCAGCACGCTTTGGCGGTGGCGCCTGTTGGTTTAACCGCATAAACCTTGACACTGGCGGCGGCAGCATTGACGTCATAATCAGAGAGAACCGTTGCCAGATCCTGATGGAGACTTGCCGTCTTGGTCGTCGGGCAGCAGGACTCCCCAAACACCGGCGTTCCGTTCGACGCATCCATTGAAGGAGAGCAGCAGGCGGCTTGGTTTTCGACTTTGGCATAGGCATTGAGGTCGGCCCCGCTGTCAACAATCGCCACGTGCTCAAAGCCAGCTGCGAGGAGCGCTTCGCGATAGACGTCGGTGTGAATCGCTCCCGCGATACATCCGACGTAGGCGGCCAAGCTTTGTGCCACAGCGGGAGGTAACTCACCCTTAAGCGCGATGTCGCTCACCGCCAGGCGTCCACCGGGTTTCAGAATTCGAGCAATCTCGCGAAAGACAGCGGGCTTATCGAGAGCAAGGTTGATAACACAATTGCTGATGACGCAATCGACCGATGCATCGGCAAGAGGAATCTTGTCGATCGTAGCCAGATGGAACTCCACGTTCTGATAACCACCCGTCAGCGCGTTTGCTCGTGCGCGTTCGATCATCGCGGGAGTCATGTCAATCCCAATGGCACGGCCATTCGGGCCCACGAGTCGAGACGCCAGGAATACGTCCAATCCCCCACCGGAGCCTAGGTCAACAATCACTTCCCCAGCTCGAATGGAAGCAATCGCCGTAGGATTCCCACAGGAAAGGCCCATGTTCGCTTCGGCAGGTATGGAAGATAGTTCTTCAGGGCTGTATCCAAAGGCCTCCGCTACCGCTTGGACGCCCCCGTCTTTATTCGAGAGCGTGCTTTTGGCCACGGCTGCATACTTTGACTTCACAGATTCGAGCAATTGTTCTTTCATCCCTGCCCCTCCGCAACATATTCGGTAAAACGACTATATTGCTGGTGGACACATTCGTCAATGCAGATATAATTGTTTTCATGAAGGCGAAGGACAAGAGATTCAGCATCGAGCGTTTTTTTCAGGCTCTTGGCGACAACACGCGCCTTCGACTGCTGAATCTGATGGGAGATCAGGAGATCTGCGTCTGTTATTTCGTTGAGATTCTGGACCAGCCTCAGCCCAAGATCTCGCGGCATCTAGCGTACCTGCGGAGCGCCGGAATTGTAGCAGCTCGCCGCGAAGGAAAGTGGATGCACTATCGGATAATGACGCCCCCCGATATAGGGGCGGCACAGGTCCTTCAGCAAACGCTTGCGTGGCTCAGAGAAGAGCGTGCTATGCAGGCGGATCGAACTCGGCTGTCCAAGGCATGTTGTAGTCCGGGCAAGTTCGCGACGCTTCAGGGCGCACCTCTGCCCATCTCAATTGACCCAATCGCTACTGCGGCATCGAGGTAAGCCCAGCCCTTAGACACCATAATGGAGTGCAAAGCGGTGCTATTATTGATGTAGCCGGGGGGCAAAGCGATGAGAGCATCCGTAACGCTCGATGACGATCTGCTGAAGAGGGCGCACGAGTACACCGGCTTGACGGAGAGGGCGGAACTGCTTCGCGAAGCCCTGAAGTCCATCATTGCGAGGGAAGCCGGACGCAGGCTTCTGGCGCTGGCTGGGACTGCTCCGAATATCAAAGATGTGCGCAGGCGGCGAGTCGAGGCGCCATGATCCTCGTCGACACTTCCATCTGGGTTGAGATGTTTCGAAGGGGAAGATTCAAAGCAGAGCTGGCAACTTTGATTGGGGATGACCAGCTCTGCACCCATCCGTTCGTAGTCGCGGAATTAGCGTGCGGGTATCTCCCTGCCCGGCAGCAAACACTCCTCGAACTAGACAGACTCACTGCACTACCAACGATACGGACGGCGGACGTGCGATACATGCTCGAAACTCGCGGCTTGTATTCCAAGGGTATCGGCTTCATCGATGCTCAGCTCATTGCCTCGTGCATCAGCTCGCATGGCACGCAGATCTGGACCATCGACAGGCCTCTCGGCCGAGTCGCGGAATCCCTCGGCCTTCGCGCAACTCCGTAACATTCTCGACTGCTGAGTCTTTGTCGCCGCAATCCCTTGGGGATCCACCTTTCCTCGCGTCATGTTAGCGAGATTTCGGGCGCAAGCAGGTATATTTGTCGCCATGGGAACCGACCCATCCGAAAACCCAACAGAAGCCGTTTCTCCCCTGTTCGACGCGGCCCGCGAACGGGCCCAAATCACCGCGAACGCAAAGCCGGGATCTTAGTACTCCTGGCGAGGTAGTGCTTGAGCGCCGCCTCGGTCGTGGTGACAAGGTGCTCCGGCGTAAGCGTTCGCCTCTCCGTCTTGACGGTTAGACGGCACTATTGCCTTTTGTTCATGAATGCTTGAGGAATCTCAAATAGAAAGCTGCGAACACCAAGACGATGCCGATATTGACCATCAACCGTGCCCAGAACAGGCTTCGGAAGAACGCTAAATCTACACCGACGATTACGGCTCCCATTGCGACCCCGTAAAGGACGATAACTACCGGTCTGCACATTTCAGCAAGAATCGCCATTGAGAGTCCTCTTGCCAATTCTCATAGACGTGGAACGCTATTGTCAGCCTTAGGGAGTAGAGCCGTTACCTGATCCACCTGTTCGCCCCGCTGGATTCTCACGGCTTGACGATGGATATGCAGGTTCTGTTCTGAACCTACAAGATCCGCCTCATCGCCCTGTTCTAACGTCTGCGTAATGACGTGCTTCACGTGGGGATGCACATAAACCCGAAGCCGATGGAAAGCATTCCCGAGAGAGTCTGCCATCCTCCCATTATAAGGCCGAACAGATCGAATATTCGATCGAGGTCTTATCGCCCTTGACCGCAACGTCCAACCAATACTTTGGTATGGATCGATACGTTCGTCCAATAGACTCGTGGTCATGCCTCTGCCAGTGTTGCTTTGAAGAGTCACTCGCTCTGACATTGAAAGGGTACAAAATGGACGGCACAAAGGGACTGAAAGAGACCACGCGCGTGAGCGCGCCTGCCACGTTGAACACGCTGAGTGTGAACGTCTTTACCGCCCCGGGAAAGGCTATGGTGGGCGAGCGGCCAAGGCCCTTCGGCGAAGCGCTCGGCTTTGACCCGATCACGTCGACTTTAATCTTTGGCGAGCACGACGCGGTGCTGGTAGACGCAATGATGACGGTGGCCGAGGCCACGGCTCTCGCGGATTGGGTTGCTCTGCACAACCGCAATTTGGAGACCATCTATATAACGCACAGCCATTTCGACCACTTCTACGGTCTAAGCATTCTGCTTGACCGTTTCCCGGGCGCTCAGGCGATAGCAACGCCCAAAACGCTGACCGCCATGCAGATGTCCTTCACTCCCCCAGTGGAGCGGTTAGCCCGCCGGTTGTTTCCCGGGCAAGTGCCCACCAAGCTGGTTGCACCTGAGCCCTATGAGCACGACACATTCACTCTGGAAGGCCACGAATTGCGCATCATCGAGCTGGGCCGCACCGATAGTCCCGATACAACGTCTCTCCACGTTCCATCGATCGACCTGATCGTCGCCGGCGACGTTGTGTACAACCAATGCCGCATGTACGTCGGCGACACTACCCCCGAGAGCCGAAAGGATTGGATCGCGGCGCTAGACCAGTTAGCGGCGCTGAACCCGGCGATGGTTGTCGCCGGTCACAAGAAGCCTGGCGCGCCCGACTCTCCCTCGGCGATCCAAGACACCAAGCGTTACCTGCAGGACTTCGATCGGTTGCAGAAAACCGCGACGTCCGACCAGGAGCTGTTCGATGAGATGACGGAGCTGTACCCGCATTGGGTAGCCAATCAATCCTGGTTGATGTTCGGATTCCCGCAGGGATGAGCCAGCCGTACGGTCCATGGTCAGCCGCGCCAGGTTAGCTCGCTTTCGTGAAGTGCCAGCTCCGTCGGTTCCCCGTCGCGCACGGGAACAGATTCCCAACCTAAAGCAGCACGCGGCTCGCTCCCCCGCATAAATGCGGGGGCTCCCACCTCGAATGGACAAGTCTGATGCTCAGCGTACAGCTACACGCCCAAACTGGGCAACCCACGGCTAGCGTGCATCGAAGGAGGCGGATTGTCGCAAGGATGTTCTTCGATTGAGAAGTATGCATCCTACAGTTATTAAGCAAGTCTGGTTAGTGAGACTTCAGAAAGCAGCATGCATGTCGAAAGCCCCTGTTGTTGTGGTTACCGGTTCATCCGCGGGTTTGGGCCGGGCAATTGCGCATGGATTTGCGAAGCGCGGCGCGCGTATAGGCCTAATCGCGAGAAATCCAGAAGCGCTGAATGCAGCCAAGGTGGAGTGTGAGATGCTCGGCGGTCAAGCCTTAGTGCTGCCGGTGGACGTCTCCGACGCAGACGCGGTCGATTCCGCCGCAAGCTCTGTCGAACAGGCTTTTGGACCGATAGACATTTGGGTCAACGACGCGATGGTCAGCGTCTTTTCTCCGGTGAAAGAGATGGAAGCCTCAGACTACAAGCGCGTAACTGAGGTGCTGTACCTGGGTTTTGTGCACGGAACGCTAGCGGCGTTAAAGAGGATGCTTCCACGGGATCGGGGAACGATCATCCAGATCGGTTCGGCACTGTCTTACCGTTCGATTCCTCTGCAGTCTGCTTACTGCGCCTGCAAGCATGCGATCAATGGCTTCACCGATTCTTTGCGTTGTGAACTTCACCACGATCACAGCAATGTTAAAGTGACTGCGGTTCAAATGCCTGCAATGAACACAACTCAGTTCGATTGGGTCAAGAATCGTATGCCGAACGATACCCAGCCCGTTCCGCCAATATTCGAGCCGGAACTCGCAGCCGAAGTCGTCATTGCTGCCGGTCTGGCAAAGAATCCCCGGCGGGAATATTGGGTCGGCTCCCCTACTGTTATGGCGATCGTGGGACAGAAGTTTATCCCCGGCCTGCTGGACCGTTATTTAGGAAAAACAGGATACAAGTCGCAGCAGATTCCGAACGAGCCGAAAGATCCGAGCGCACCAAACAATCTGTACGAATATGTTCCCGGCCGGCACAGCGCGCGGGGCAAGTTCGACGCTCGTTCCACAAGAACGAGCGCGGAGATTTTTGCTTCGCTCCATCCCGGCTTGATCACGATGGGAGCAGCGTCCATCGCGCTCAGCGCCATTGGCAGTCTTCTGGTCGCGAAACGGAAGCTGTTGTGAAGCCAGGGGCAGAGCGCGAATCGGCACACGGCGACGATCGTCTCGCGATCGGATGCTGTTGTATGGCTCTAGCAACCCTGACTCCGGTGGCACTTTACCAGACTGGCATCATTGATCGCCTGCCGGACCCGCCTTTTCGTGTCTTCAATTCCCAGAAAATCACCGCGTCAGAAGCCGCTCACCCATTTGGAATACCAGACTCCTTACTCGGGCTTGCGAGTTTTGGTACCACACTTGCCCTGATCCTTCTCGCCCGGCGGTATCCAGCCGCGAAGAAGTTACTCGGGGCGAAACTGACCCTTGATGTCTCCGCGGCCGCCTTCAATGCAAGCCGTCAGATCATCAGTTTTGGCGAACTCTGTTCATGGTGCACTGGTACAGCGCTGGCCGCGGCAGGCATGGCCTACAGTGGCCGCAAGATAGTCCAGAGTGCGTAGACCGCGGCTTCTCACGCGTCATCATCCTAGCGAAGCGGGCGATGACAGAGACGGACGTTTCAGGTAACCGCCTAAAACAAGCGTCGCTGGGAGGTTCCACTCCGAATCAGTGCAGTCCGAACTAGCAAGCGAATCGGGATTGGTGTGCTGATGACCGTTGATGCACGCAACCGGGGTTGGCCCCAGGACTGACCGACCGTCCTGGGGCATTTTCAGTCGTCCCCTTCGACAGGCTCAGGGCAGGCTCTTCGGGATGTTCCCGTTACACCCCGATAGCTGATTCGTTTTCAGCGCGCGACGCGACGATCCTGACGTCAAGCACGCGCGTAGGCGTCAAGCTCGTGTATCAGAGGCTTGGCCGATGATGGTGTCGGAACCTGACCGTGGACAATCTGCTGCCTGTCCACGGAATCCCCATACATAGCCCGATCTCCGCTCTTGTCTGATTGCACCACTGCTCCATTCAGGCTGACACCGGCAAAAACTCCCTTTGCCCGTGAATAAGACAACACCTCCGCATTCAGCTTTAGATCGGTAGCCGCGGATGCATTCCGCCCGACTGGGCCGGCCGCCACGGAAGCGTCGGCTCCCAGCTTAAACTTGTCGCTTAGAAGACTATTGAGCGCGTGGGCATTCATAAAAAGCATAACGATATCGGTTGAAGACCCGCCGATCTGGTATCCGACGCTGCCCCCTTCGAGAGCTAGAAATACGGGCGCACTCCAACCGTGGTCAGTACGGCAGGTCGCCAAGCCGCGGCCGTAATTGCCGCCAAAGATAAACGCAAACTTCTTGTCGCCTGGGATGATCGCTATACACTTCGCCCGGTCCAGCAAGTCATGGGGTATTCCCTGATCTGGCGTATCCATGATCTCTTTGAATACCTGCGCCGCTTTTTGGGTCCGAGCCATATCGTCGTCACGATCCGAAGCCTGTGCGAACGAGGCTCCCAGAAAAATAATTGTCGAAAGGATGAGAGTGCGTTTTAACATCAGATGCTCTTTCCGCTTGGGTTTCGTTCCGAGAGACGGCTGCTTTCGAGCTACAGTATTGGGTTTCCACCAAAAAGCACGCTTTCGTGATTGCGAACTCAAGACACCTAACTCAGATGCCCAAAATAGATCAGAAGATGTGTGTGGCAATCGCCAGGGTGATCCTGGCTGCAGGCGTTTGCACAGAAGGCTTTGCCTGATAGTTATCGGGGTGTAACTATCAGGTCAACCTATCAGCCCGGCTTACGGCAGGAACAAATGGGGATCGGCGACCGCTTGTTGATCGCGCGGCATGGAGGATGGTACCCGCTGCAGGGCTCCTCTCTTTTCCTCGCAAGCAGCCCATGCAGACAAACATGCAGCTAAACTGTACAGACTAACTGTTTATCTGTTATGGTTTCGCTATGGTAGAAACCTTGCTGAAAACGGATGCCGAGCTTGCATCCACGCTTGCAGCGGAGTTGCGTACCACTTTGGGGCATCTAAAACGGAAGCTGCGACAGCACGGCGGCCAGCACGACTTGACGTCGTCTCAGATTGCAGTCATTCTCCGATTGGAAAAGGACGGTCCGGCGACGGTGTCGAGCCTTGCCAGGGTAGAGGGCATGCGCCCTCAGTCGATGAGCGCTGTGATCGCTCCGTTGGAAGAAATGGGGTTCGTCGCAGGGGCTGCCGACCCGAACGACGGGCGAAAAACGCTCATGTCGCTGACAAAAGCCTGCCGGAAGTCGATCGAGGACGGGCGTTCCGCTCGTCAGGACTGGCTGGCGCAAGCGATCCAGCAGAAACTCTCTCCACAAGAACAGAAGAAGCTGTCTTCAGCCATCCACCTGCTTGCGCGAATCACGGAGGACTGACCGCGCTGCCGCGAATCGGGTCATTCAACCTTCATTCACCACTTTCAAAGGAGAGTTTCGTGCCACTCACCGTCATTGACCCTCACACTGCGCTGATCGTGGTGGATCTTCAGAAGGGCCTTCGGGGCATACCGTCTCTTCATCCCATGGCAGGGGTCATCGACCATTCCTGTCAGCTTATCGAGGCCTTTCGCAAACACAAGTTGCCTGTGGTTCTGGTCAACGTCGTGGGGACTGCTCCGGGAAGGACAGAGCAGCCTCGACGGCACCTGGATCTTTCCGCCGACTTCAGTGAACTGATTCCAGAGCTGCATCCGCAGCCAGACGACATCCTCATCACCAAACGCACCTGGGGCGCCTTTGCGAACACCGACCTGGAAGTTCAACTGAAGGCAAAGGGTGTGACGCAGGTCGTTCTCACAGGCGTGGCCACCGGTACAGGCGTGGAAGCGACGGCTCGCCAAGCGTACGAAGCGGGTTTCCATGTGACACTCGCTGTCGATGCCATGACAGATGTGCGGGCTGAAGCGCACGAATACAGTCTGAAGCATGTCTTTCCTCGCCTGGGCGAGACCGGCTCCACGCAGGACATACTCTATTTACTCGCGAAGAGGAGCGCTTAACAATGAACTGGCTACATCTCGTATCCTACTTTTTCGGCGGCATGTTTCTGGCGAATGCCGTGCCGCATTTCGTTAGCGGGGTTATGGGCAAAGCCTTTCAGACGCCGTTTGCAAAGCCTCCGGGAAAGGGTCTCTCTTCCTCAACAGTGAATGTCTTGTGGGGCTTCGCGAATTTCGTCTTCGCCTATCTGCTTCTGCTGCGGGTTGGAGACTTCGATCCGCGATCCATCGCCTGCATCGCGCCGTTCGCAGCCGGCGCACTCCTGATTAGCGTCCTGCTGGCACGGCATTTCGGCGAGCTTCACGGAGGCAGCACACTCGGGCGCGCATGAGGAATCCGCTGGCCAGAGCTTTCCGCGCCCTGGAGAACTTCAACTTTCGCTTGTGGACAGCAGGCGGTCTGGTATCGAACATCGGGACCTGGATGCAGCGGGTGGCACAGGACTGGATCGTGCTGACGCAGCTGACCCACCACGATGCGACTGCCGTCGGCATTGTTACGGGCCTGCAGTTCGCTCCGCAGCTGCTGTTGTTGCCCTGGAGCGGTTTGGCAGCGGACCGTTTCAACCAGCGCAAGCTGCTGATGCTGACCCAAGCCTCCATGGGTGTGCTTGCGACCGCGCTGGGGATCCTGACGATCTCAGGCTACGTCCGGCTTTGGCATGTGTATGTGTTTGCCTTTGTTTTTGGCGCAGCTGCAGCGCTGGATGCGCCTGTGCGGCAAACCTTTGTTGGAGAGCTGGTGGGTGACGCACACCTGCCCAATGCAGTCGCGCTCAATTCGATGTCGTTCTTCGCTGGCCAGATGATCGGCCCGGCTGTGGCCGGTCTGGTCATCGCAAAGATAGGGACAGGCTGGGCATTTCTGCTCAACGGCGTGTCCTTCGGCGCTGTGCTGCTCTCCATGTATCTGCTACGCCTTCACGAGCTCAGCATAAACGCGAGAGCTTCCCGTGGGCCAGGCGGCTTCGTCGAAGGATTCCGTTACGTATGGGCCAGGCCAGACCTCCGATCGATCGTAGTCATGCTCTTTCTGATCGGCACATTCGGTTTCAATTTCCCGATCTTCATCTCCACCATGGCGGTGAGTGTTTTCCATACCGATGCACGCGGATTCGGTTTGCTGTCGTCGATCATGGCGATCGGCACAATCAGCGGAGCGCTTCTGGCGGCCGGACGCGACAGGCCAAAGTTTGGGACGCTGCTCCTCGGCGCCGGCGTTTTTGGAGTCGGGTGTACGCTGGCCGCATTCTCTCCTGGATACTGGTGGTTCGCTGCGGCCCTCGCGGTGATCGGGGCGGCCGCCCTCACCTTCACGACCGCGACGAACAGCATGATGCAGCTTTCGACCAAGCCCACCATGCGCGGCCGGGTGATGGCGATTCGTGTGGGAGTGGCGCTCGGGGGAACAGCGATGGGAGCCCCCATCGTCGGTTGGGTTGCGAATCATTTCGGCCCGAGATGGTCACTCGGCATCGGCGCGGTTTCCGCATTCCTCGCAGCCCTGGTCACAGCCCTGATGATGGCAAAATCTGTGGCTGCGCCGCTAGACATCTAGATACATCCTCGACTACGCCTGGCAAAGGTCTCCCTTTGCGCCGCCGGGAGGATAGCAGAACTAGGAAAACCGAAATTACGCTCATGTTCGTTTGGTTCAGGCTGGCTGCGTGCCGCAGACAAAAAGAAGCCCCTTGTTCGCAAGGGGCCTTTCAAGGAGCGTCTCTGTAGAGTTTGTTCATATGAGGTAACGAGATCGGCGGGGAAATCCCTTCAGCCGTTCAGAGATGGCGCTCATTTGCGCACCCGGTAAAACGACGCCCGATTGAAAGCCTCTTGCTCTTCAGAACTCAGCTGGTCAGAAGTGAGCAACGAATGTCTCCCGATCCTGTCTAGGAGACCGTCTTGGGCCGCGGCGGAAAGCGATATTCAACGCTGCGCGGACTCCCATGGATCCGGCAGTGCCGTTGTTCAGGGTTTGAGACTTGCCCGAATAAACCTGAAGGATTGGATTGTCATTTATCCGCAAACAGTTGGATTTGCTCGGGTTATTACCTCCTCCGCCTACAGACCGCGCAACCCGCTCGATGAAGGTACATCCGGTTGGCGGCTGCGTTCCTTTCGGCTAATGCTTCTCTGAGCTGAAGAGCTCGCAGCGCAAGGACCTCCGCCTCAGCTGGAGGGCGAACTGGCGGCTGAGACTGCTTTCTCCATTCCTGGAGAGTAGAGTCGTACTGCTGTTTTAACTGTTCGCCCTCGGCACAGGGGGTGGGGTCGCTGAGTCCCGGGGATGACCTACGGGCATAGGATGTCTTCTTTGGCGAAGGGCTCGTCACCTCGAAGTTGATATCAGGAGCGTCGTTCATGAGGTCTGGTTCCGAGTTGGCTGTGGCTCCTGGATGGGGCCCAATTTGCAATGCGACCGCGGTGATTGAAATACCGCTGTCGAGTTTCTCGACTAAGCTCCAGGATTAGCCAGTCAGATCTGATCGAACAACTAGCATTCTTGCCAGTGAAGCAACATAAAAAACAGAGGGGTACGGTTCCCCTACACGTTACGATCAAAGGCCTGCTGCGGTCTGCTGCGCAATCAGCTGGCTACGCCTGAGGGCCAGGTGCGATTCCCTGCCCACTATAATTCGCGACGCTCCGGAGGCGACCGGGGTCGATGGTCTCTATTCCGGGACCTCTTTCTTGACCTTGGGACCCTGTCACTTCTGCCAGTGCCCGATTCATGACGTCCTGCCTAGGATTAAAAGAGGATACTGCCTTAGTGAGGATGCAAGAGTGCTTCCAGCGATATTTGGCCACCATCCTTGCCTGTTCACTAAACGTTAAGGGGGGTCGCATGAAGAGAAACGACAGAGCAAAACGGATGACCTCGCCAAGAAAGAATCGACTCGAAATCGGGCCGCCGTTTCATTCGCGGGACGAGATCCCGGCAGTTGAAGAAGCGTCCTGACGCTGTATGGCCTTTTGGATATGGCTTGGGCATTCGAAGGTTCGCACGCGCCCCACTCGAAGACGGATATGTCTGAAGCTCGTCCTGTCAACGGTAGTGGCAGGATTGTCGTGGCAACCACTATGGGGCCAGGAACTCTCCCCGCGCGCCTATTTCATCACGCCGGTGAACGCCAACGCGATTACGCTGATAGGGTCGTTCTATACGGGCGGGGTTAATTTTAACGGGACAGTCCCGATAACGGGCGCCACCGGCACCTACGGGATATCGATCTTCAGCTACTATCACTCGTTCGGTATCTTAGGCCGCTCGGCGAACGTCTCGGGATTGCTACCTTACGCTGTGGGGCACTTCCAGGGATCGGTGCTCGGCTCGCAAATGAGGATATACCGCTCAGGCCTGATGGATACCAGCTTTCGCGTATCAGTGAACCTGAAGGGTGGTCCGGCGATGTCGCCGCCTCGCTTTGCGAAGTGGAAGCAGAAGGTTTTGTTGGGGCTGAGTCTCAAGGTGATTGCGCCCACCGGCCAATACGACTCTACAAAGCTGGTCAACTGGGGCATCAACCGCTGGGCCTTCAAACCTGATTTTGGCTATTCCCAGAGGTGGGGCAAGACGATGCTCGATGCCTATGGGGGCGCGTGGATCTATACCAAGAACTCTGCATTCTATTCAGTTCCTGTTCCTAAACCTCAAACGCAGGCTCCCATCGGCTCCTTTGAGGGACACTTGAGTTACGATGTGAAGCCGAAGCTGTGGTTCTCGCTCGACGGTAATTTGTGGTTCGGCGGAGTCACCAGCTTGAGCGGAGTACAAAACGTGAAAACCCGGCAGACCGGCTCCCGTGTGGGAGTGACAGGCTCCTACCGGCTGAGCAAACATCAGACCCTAAAAGTCAGCTATAGCAACGGCATCTATCTTTTGTTCGGCGGGAACTATCAAAACGTCTCAGTAGCGTGGCAGTATTCCTGGATGGGCAAGCAAATCAGGTGATGTCCTGCCTTCCATTCCTCACGTAACTCGTAGCTATGCACCTAGCATTTTTGCTGATGCGAACGGCGAGTTCTACTAATACCTTTTGCGATACCGAATCTCTATGCTGCGTTTAACACGTTCGGATCCAATAACGGTTATGGCCCGGGCGTGTCGTCGACCGAGATTTCTCTTGCAGCGCGTTGCATAGGTGTCACGCCCTTGTGCAGCGCGTTTTTTTAGGTCCGCTCAAAAGATGTTCCGGCTTCTTGAACGCGAACCGGGCTCTGCGTAAGGAGGAATAATGGAAGAGGTGATAGACCCCGTCATCGCCGCTGAATTGAAGGCTCCGCGTGCCGGCGCCATCGCCGGCATCCTGTTCTCTATTCTGCTTATCACCAGCCTGGTGCTTATCCGGCTTTCTGTTCCCGACAGCCCGCGAGATCCCGGAACTTGGCTTTCCCACAGTGCGCAGTCGATCCGCGTGGCCCTCAATCTTCTGCCCTTCGCCGGAATAGCCTTTCTGTGGTTCATGGGTGTGCTGCGCGATCGTATGGGGGCCAAAGAAGACCGCTTCCTGGCTACCGTGTCCCTGGGCAGCGGACTTCTGTTCCTCGCCATAACTTTCGCTTCTTCCTCAGCCACGGGCGCTATCATGACGACCTATGCGGTGGCTCCAGGAGAGGTGATGGGCTCCGGGATCTACACGTTCGCCCGCACGCTGACCTACGAGTTAGTCAACGTTTACGCACTACGGATGGCGGGAGTGTTCATGTTCTCGACCTGCACGATCGCCCTCCGCATCGGGCTTTTTCCGCGCTGGATGGCGTTTCTCGGATATGCGGCGGCGATTTTTCTGCTTTTGAGCATTGGACGTTTTGGGTGGGCTCCGCTGGTTTTTCCCATGTGGACTTTGTTGATTAGCGTATATGTTCTGATTGCGAACTTTCGCCACCAGCCGGCGTCCCCTGGAGAGACGACGCACTAAGGTCACCGCACCAAAAGGTACGTTGCCTTCAATTACACGAGCCGTCGTCCTGAAACTTACCGCTGGCCGCCATCGCGGCCAGAGAGCGGGCGCAATTCAGGATCTTCTGATCCAACGGGTCCTTCGTAACGCTTTCCCGGGTGATGTAGTTCATATTCTTGCGCGCCGCGAGAATCTTGTTCCCGAACTCTTGCATATGATCGAATTCTTTGCTCAACAACTGCAGCGCGTTGCCATCGGAAGTGGTGGTGACCGCTACCGAAGCCAGGCGGAGATTCTTGGTAGCTTGCGCGCGGTAGCCATCCATCCAGGCGTCCTTAACCGGGTAGCTGTTTTCAACTGCATTCAGGAGTGCGCTTCGCCATTCCCTGATGTCACTCAATGTTTCTATAGCCGCCTTTAGAAAATCTTTGGAGAACGTGGGCTGAACGCCGGTCGGAACGGCGCCGGCGGCCGGCACCGTCAACACGACTTGATCTTCCTGGTAAGCAAGGGAACCATTCATCAATCGTGCCAAGGCGTCGACGGCGACATAGGAGCCGCCGTTGATCCGAATCAGGGGCGCTTGCCCCGAATGCCCGCTTA
The DNA here is from genome assembly GCA_963743365.1 of uncultured Acidobacteriaceae bacterium. Classification (GTDB taxonomy): domain Bacteria; phylum Acidobacteriota; class Terriglobia; order Terriglobales; family Acidobacteriaceae; genus PALSA-350. The sequence continues at coordinate 168,051 of CAVUQE010000020.1, read as the reverse complement.
CGACGAGCGTCTCGCGGGCTTGGCTGGGTTGCGACGAACCCGCTCCGTGCGCTACCAGAAGTCCAACCACTGTTAGCCATTGACCGAGTTCTATTGCTCGCATGAGTCCTCCCTGAAGCACGGCCGCGTAGCAACAGAGGACGTGATGTTAACCGTTTGGTACGGAGATCTCCGCCATCTCCAGGAAACAGACGTTGCTACGGGGTTGCTCCTGCCGGTGATGCCGCCGGGGCGGGCCCAAGGTTCAAACTGCTGCTGAGGCGAAAAGGAAGAACGGTTTCCGCGGGATAGTCGATATCGCGATTGTTACCGGTAAAGGCTGCCCCTGCTGTTCCGGCGCCTGCGCCCACTGCGCCCCCGATCAACGCGCCTTTGCCGCCGCCGGCAAGGCCGCCGATGAGCGCACCACCCGCGGCGCCACCACCCACCATCGCCCCCGTTCGCTTGCCTTTGCCCTTGGTTTCCTGGCTAATGGTCGCGGTCTGGATGGGATAGCTGCGGCCGTGCACATTCACTGATACCAGCTTCAGCGAAAGAGTTGCCGCTCCCTTGAACTTACCAGCGGAGTGAGCACCCACCACCACACCGCTCACAATGGAGCCCGCCGGGATCACCACATCTCCTTTCAGGCGCACGGAACTTGCCAGGCTCCCGCTAAAGTTGTCGCCCGCGTTGCTGGCTTTGGAACTAATTTCGCTCGAGATACGCGTGGAGAACGAAGTTCCCGCGGGAAGAATGCGAGGGACAGGTGGGGGAGGGGGTGCAACAGGTTCCGGGGGAGGAGTCGGAGCAACCGGCGGCGGCTCAGGAGCGGGCGCAGCCGCCTGCGGCTGAGGAGTGGAGGTCGGTGCGGCGGCCGCGGGGGTTCCGCCGGCCGCTTGTTCCGGGGCAGAAGCTGACTTGTTACAGGCCGTCAGGAACAGCGAAAGTGTCAACGCGATACTCAAGGTGACCGCGACGCGAGGGTTGTGACTGCTCATAGTTAGTACTCCGTTCCTTGCCCACTAAAGGCGGTCGGCTCACTATTCATCGCACTCAGTTGGTCGGCCTCGATCATCGCGGCATAGATACAGAGTTGCCAACTGTCACCTATGACAGGGACGTTAATTTTTCCCGGCCAACTTGAGATATCAGGCCTGCTAGGGATCTTCGTGGAAATGCAGCAGCCAGTTCCAGATAAGAATCATCGCCGACAGTCCCACGATAATCTCTGCCCAGATGAAGGAGACGTAATCGCCAAAGGCCCCAACGGGGGGAACACCAGGCTGGACGTTGCGCAACGCCGGTAAACCAAAAATCAGGGAGATGGAGAACGACAGCGGAACCAGATCGACTTTTGGACCGCTGGTCGTAGCCTTGAACACCATCGCCAGCAGGCTCACGGCCAGACCGCTCATCAGCGTCATCAGAACAATGGAAACAGCGATCACATTGTCGGCCCGTCTGAGTTTTAACTCGATGCCTGTGACTTTTCGACTGTCTCCGCGCGCAACGCTTCCTGTGAATTTGATTCCCGGAGTCGATGCAGAAAGCGTGATGGTAAGCGGGACAGGAGTGCTCTGCAGTAACGTTGTTGTACCCACTGCGAGTTGATCGGCCTGGAGGGGTTGCTCTTCGGCTCCTTGAGGAACCAGCCCGGCGCCTTTCGGGGTAGTCTGTGACTGGGTCTTGCGCGTGGGGGTGGTGATGAGGAACCACAGCGTCGTGGTGTAGTGATCGAAGGGGTATTTGTTCAACTCGCCGTTCAGGGGAAAGACCGCTTCGATGCGGTTGATCCGCTTTCCTTTAGGAAAGTCGAATTGTTGTTGCTCTCTCACGTTGTTGATGAGGAGCTTTAAATCGACCGCCGGCGTCACCTCATCGCGAGCAAGCGCTCCCTGCGGCTGCAGAATAATCTGCGCCGTCAACTCCTGAGTAGTTGGGTTGACCCCGGTAACCAAGGCGGAGATGACGACATGGTCGGCCGCGTCGGTATCGTCGCGCAGTTGCAGAGAACGCCTGTTGACCTCATTCTGGCTGTGGACAAGCACAAAGCAATACAAGCCGAGCAGGACAGAAAGAAGGAACAGCTTTTTGATGAACCCCCCCTTTCTTGGCGTGGTTTGCAGATTGTCTGCCATGGAAGGGACGGTTACCTGACGACGCTCCACGTCTTATCGGGAGCATAGCTGGACATCTTTTGCGCGATGTCGGCGGTCTTATCGCCAAGATCTTTTTGGTAGATCACGCCTTTCTGAGAGACGAGAAATGTCATCACACCGCTGGAACGATAGTCGGCAGGGTAGGCGACAAAGCCGAAGCCACTGGCGGCCGGGAGCATGCGGTAGTAGTAACCGTGATAAGGCGTGCGATTGCCGGTGGTGTCGTAACCTTCGCTGGCCGCCTGGGCAAGCATCGGCCCGGCCGGGCTCTCGGGCTCGCCTTCTTTCGCTTCCCAATAAAGTCCGTTCTGCGTACCTGGCTGGCTGACAAGGCGGACAGCATAGGAGCCGGCCGGTTTTCCGTCGTGGGATGAGGCTGCGTAGTCGCGCTGGGCGGAGACGATGCCTTTGCAGACATTGATGGCCGCCAGCTCATTGTGGCCAATGCGCCGGTAAAGAATCTCCTCTTTACCTGCTTGACCATCCCAATACCACTGGTCTCCCTTGTGGGCGAGTGGGATGGGCAGCGGCCAGTTATCCTTCCCTACCTGAAGTGTGAGCTCTCCGTTATGACCGGGTACAAAGGAATGCCCTTCGTCGTACCACTTCAAGAATTTCTCCCGATCGGCTTTGTCAGCCACGGAATCGCTGGAAGAGACGACCTGCTCGCTACCGGGGCCAAGGATCGCTCCCAACGCGGCAGGATCACCATCGCGCACTGCCGCGATAAAAGCGGTAAGGGCTTCCTTCGACGATGAAAAGGTCTTCTGACCATCGCCCTGCGCGTGCGCGTGAGCGACCGAGGCCGCAAGAGATACGGCGGAAAGAAAGAAATAGGTTGCGATCCTAGCAGTGCGTTTCATCTTCTGGAACCTCGATAGCTTGCTGTACCTGCGGCGCGGTTACCACCTAGCGAGCGCGAGCTCGGCCGCCGCCGCCCATGCTGGCCTGCCCGCGATTGCTGGCTGCCCGCTCGGATCTGGCACTTCCGCTGTTGCTAAAGGCGCTGTTGCCGCCTCCTCGGTTCTGTGCCTGAGGCGCGGGACGAGCAGCAGGAGCGCCACCCCCCGCAGGACGGGCAGCGGCAGTGTTGTAGCCGCGATCGCCGCCTTTATTCATATTCGAAGGGGCGGCGGCCCGGTTCATAGTGCCTGCATTGGCAGTGTTGGGCCGATTGACGGCAGCGGCATTCGCAGTGTTTGGGCGATTGGTGGTGTTGGCGCCACCCGGCCGATTCGCGGCAGCCAGATTGTTTGCGTTGTTGGGGCGATTCGCTGCGGTCCCGTTGTATCCGCCATTGGCGCGGTTCGCGGCACCGGGGTTGTTGCCGGCATTGGGGCGATTTGCTGGATTGACATTCGCCATGGATCCGCCGGGCTTTTGGTTGGGCGCGTTGGGGCGAGCCCCCTGGTAGGTGGATTGTCCTTTCCAGTTCGGCTGGTTGCCGGGTTGATTGCCCGGGGCAGGACGGTTGTTGGCGTTGAGGTTGTTATTCACATTGGGATTGCGGTTGTAGTTATTGTTGTTGAACTTGTTGTAGTAGTTGTTGTTTACATTCACGTTGACGTTGCGGTTGTACTGGTTCCAGTGATAATTCGGGGGCGGGTGATACCCGTAGGCGGGTCTATATCCGGGGTAGACGGGGCGATATGGCGGCGGATAGTAGGGGCGGCCGCCATAGTAAACGCCCCCATAGCCCCACGATGGGTAGGGATAGTAGTTGTTGCGGTTGATTGCCGCACCGACCGCCATGCCGACGCCGAAAGAAAGAAGCCCGATCGCCACTGCGGTGCCGGTGCTGACGCCACTCGACGTTGGTGCAGCCTGGGTGACAACGGTTGTCGTCGGAGCCGGTGTAGTGTAGATGGTCACCGGATTGTACTGCGGGACATAGACGACCTGTGGGTTGGCCGGCTGGATCTCAACGTATGGCTGGCCGTTTTCGGCCTTCTTGGTTTCAACCGTCATCTGCGGGCTCGATTTAAGATTGCCCGTCTGCTGCGCCTGTACCCGCTTGCGCTGGACGGCGTCCATCACGCTCTTTTGGTCGGCTTGAAAGCTCTGGCCCAACTGCCGTGTCCAGTCGATCTGCTGGCACATGTTGTCCACGACCTGGGGGAAGCTCATCAGGTATTGCATGGGCGGGCTGAAGCCGGCCTGTTTGGCGGCGGCGGTGAGGGCATCGCCCTGGAGGTTCTGGTTTTGCAGCAGCCAGTTTCCACCGTCGAGCACCTCCTGGGCGTTGGTAGACGCGGTAAGAATTTGTGCCAGCAGTTGATCCGGGTAGAGAGCGATGGGCGCAACCAGATCATCAACGCTCATGGGCGCGGTGGGTGGAGCCGCGGGTGCAGCTTGAGTTGGGGCAGCAGCCTGGTCTTGAGGTGGGGGAGCCGGCGCCGACTTGCAGCCGGACAGGGTGCTCACGAACGAGAACACAACGGTTAAGACAGAAGAGGTGCTGGCGCGCAGAACAGAATTCATTTGCGGATTTCCTCTGGGTAATGCCGGCGTCGAGACAGCCGTTGGCTGCAAACCGCAGCGGTGCACGCACCCGTTGCAAGCCTATAAGCATTGTGCCCACGAGGAACCTGTCAGTAGTGACAGTTCCCAGGTTCGGCCAGAAGACTGTAGAGGGAGGAGCTGTTTATGGCACCGCGTGTATTTTGGGGGACGTCAGTCCGCTTCAGGGCTCTACCCAATCCAGGGCGTAGATATCCTGGGTCCCAATATCTTTGAGTAGTAGCGGGGAGTCGTCGGGCCCGAGACCCAGCCAAGGTCCGATGTTGCCCGTAGCCGGAAGGTCTGCCAGGTCTGAAACCTGCTCCACCTCGCGGTCGCTGATCCTGACCCTCAGAACAGCCGGATTGTCCAGCCAACGTAAGAAGTAAACATACTGTCCGTCCCTTGACCAGTTCGGGAATGCAGCTCTTGCCCGCGCGAGTTGTGACCACTTCTGGGTCTCGAAATCGAAGAGCACAAGGCTCAGCGAGTCCGCGGGCATGGCCACGATGTACCTGCCATCGGGTGACCAGCGGGGTGAGAACAGACCTTGAGAACCGGGCAGTGCGGAAACACGGTTGGTATTCAGATCGAGCACACGGAGGGCCGAATCTTTGTCCGCTGGTACGCTGCCGAAGACAATTTTGTCGCCGTCTGGAGACCAGTCCGGATCCTGCTTAGGCTCGGGATCGTCTGCCAGTAGTTGCTGGGGAGTGCCACCGAGGGCTGAAACCAGATAGATCCTTCCTGGTTCGCCGACTGAGTAGTTATAAAACACAATTTGTTTGCCGTCCGGCGACCAACGGGGCAGCGCGGCAAACAGCGGAGGTGAGCTCAGCTGTATCTTCTGGGTACCATCCGGCTTGCTGCGCCAGAGAATACCTTCGGGGTAGGATACGTAGGCCAGCCACTGGCCATCTTTTGAAAACACAACGTCCTCAGCGGAGATGCCCGAGAGAAAGGACGTGAACGAGCCGGACTTGGATTCACCGCGCTGTAGTTCGCCGCGGTAATTTCGGCCCACCACGAAAAGCTTTTTGCCATCTTTGCTAGGAAGGGGGGTGAACAAACTGAGCGGGCTCGCAGTTAGCTGGATGGGCTTGTTCGTGGATCGATGAAGAAAAGTTCCCTCTTCGGAGAGTGCCCAGATTTGCCCACGAGATTCGAAAACGAAGTATTTCCCGTCCGTCGTCCATTTCCCGCAGCATTCGTCTGCTGGATCGTGCCATGCGGGAAACAATGGGTGCAGATTCGTCCCCTGCGCTGAAACTTCCCACAGTGAATTCCCGCGGGTTTTGTTATCGATCACCGTAAACCTGAGTTTAGTTCCGTCCGGTGACCATGCCGGATAAAAGCCTCGGCCGGTCAAAGAAACTAACTTTCGCGGCTCCGTCCCATCATTCCTGGCCATAAACAAATCGCTTCCGTCGGCGTAAACCAGTGTCTTGCCATCGGGAGACCAGGCCGCGTCCTGTCCGACAAGACCACCCAAGCGGCGAGGCGCGCCTCCCAAAACCGGGAGTTTCCAAAGCTCACCGCGATAGTCCGTGCCCTGGTTATCTTTGACCAGAATTTCGGCTCCATCCGGAGAGACGTTCAACGGGAGAATGGCGGTGGAAGCGGCCGGAATCCGGACCGGGTCGCCCCCCGAAGCGGACATCTCCATGATGCCGGTGGTAGCGCTGTAGGTGATGGTTCTGGCAAAACCAAGATACAGCCGCGAACCATCGGTACCGACCAGGGACTTGGGCAGACCGTCGTGGGTGAGCTGCATGTAATTTGTAGCCTTCGGCACGGGCCGGGGAGCGGTCAGGAAAAAGGCCAGCAGTGCGGCGGCAGCAATCAACAGTCCGGAAAGGGTCAGCAGCCATCGTCGCTGTATTGCGCGCCCGGAGGAATCGGACTGCGTGGTTGCGGATGCGGAGCCCGTGCTGCGGCCAGCAGCACCTGCTAATGTCTTTGATCCTGAGGATTGGGGGGTCGATGAACTTATTCCAGAGGCGAGCGTCGGAGCGGCAATCTCTGCCGACGGGTTGTGTTGCACTGCCTTCAAGTCCGCACGGATCTCGCTCGCGTGCTGGTACCGGAGGTCCCGGTCTTTCTCCAGGCATCGATCGATGATGCGCGCTAATCCCTGAGGAACATCGGGATTCAGTTGCGCCGGGGTGAGCTGCACATGCTGCACGATGGAGATCAGAAGCTCACCGGTCGTATCTCCGGGAAAGGGCGAGCGCCCGGTGCACATCTCGTATAGCAGGATGCCGAAAGAGAAGAGATCGGATCGCGTGTCGACGGGCTTACCCAGTGCCTGTTCCGGCGACATGTATGCCGCCGTCCCCAACGCGGCTCCCAGCCCGTCGGTAAGCTGCCGTTGCTCGCGAAACGATTCCGCCCCGGCTCCGGCAAGCTCCTTGATCGGTATCATCTTGGCCAGACCGAAGTCCAAAACCTTGGCATTGCCGCGTTTGGTCACGAAGACGTTCGCTGGTTTGATGTCGCGGTGGATAATACCCTTCTCGTGCGCCGCTTCGAGTGCGTCCGCCACCTCGATGGCGATTTCAATCACCCTGTCGACGGAAAGGGAGTTTCCCTGAATCAAGTGCTTCAGTGTTTCGCCGTCCATGAACTCCATGGCGATGAACGTACGCCCGCCTTCCTCGGCGATCTCATAGATCGTGCAGATATTGGGATGGTTCAGCGCCGAAGCAGCACGCGCCTCGCGCCGGAAGCGCTCCAGCGCAGCGCGGTCGTTGGCGAAGTTATCGGGGAGGAACTTGAGCGCTACCGGCCGGTGAAGCAGCGTATCTTCTGCCTTGTACACCACGCCCATGCCCCCGCCGCCGATCTTCTCTAGTCCGCGGTAATGGGAGATGCGTGTATCGGTCATCGTTAGCCCGCCGCAAACGAGGGACCGGCCTCTACAATCATAGCGCCTGCACCACAACAGCCATGGATTGCGGTAGCTAGTACCGATTAGGTTTTGCGGAAAAGGCCTAAAGTACCTATTGGACGATCGGGCCACGGGCTGTAATCATCGTGTCCTGCCCGAGACTGGACAACGAGCCTAACAGGTATGTTGTCCCTGCTTGCCGGCATGGAAGCGGGTGAAATTCTGGCGGATTGGAGGATCAATTCTTCCGCCTACCAAATTTTCTCTTTAGGTCAGGGGCAAATTCGCCAATGCTGTTTGTGATGACTCCGACCCATGCCTGCGTAATTGCACTTTGGTATCCCTTAACGGCAATCTTCGGATTATTCGGATTCCACGTTGCCCCGATTGCACCCGCACCGAATGCCGCGGCAAAAGGCATGATATTTGGCCTGATAGATTGTTCGCTGTGGTCGTAGGTCACGAAATTTCTGGCGAAGGCGTGACGAAAGCGTCGCCACCCCCCGGTGCAGCGGCAACGATCATAGCGCGGCTCCCAGCCGACGACGCCTTGGCCGAGAGAGGTAAAGGAATTCTGGATGATATTTGTAGCTTGATTGGAGCCCAGGCGTTTGACGAAGCCGGAGAAGTTACCCTCCCAAGCCGGCGGTGAATCCTTCACTTGATCGTGCAAGGTAAAGAATCCGGTTTTGATATAAATCCCTGGCGTCGTATAAGTCTGGCGAACGTAAAGCTTGAAACGTTCGGCACCGTTCAAGGGAACGATAGGAACATCTTTCGGTATGTACGCACCATATAACCAGTTGACGGGAAGCTGCGTGTTTACCGCAGGCGTTGCCGATTGATCCGCCGGCTGGCTCCCCTGTGCGAGAGCCGTCGAGATAACCATTGCAAGGCTCACTCCGGCCGCGCAACGGATCACGATGCTTCTTCTCTTTTCTCCCATGAGCATGTCGACAAATAGCACTGTGATCGTCACCCGTCACTATACGCGCTCAACCCCTGGCCCACCCGCTGTCAATTCTGAGAGCAGAGCGGCCCAGCACTCCCCTGTAGACTTAGGCTGGGTGAAAGAGGCCTGTTTCTATCGTCGGCCGATGACCAGTCAGACGACAGCGGCTCATCTTCGGGCCGCAGCAGGGGACATATTCCCGCGAGAGTACAAAAAGATGAACCTACTTCGGGCTGGCATTTGCACGGCCCCCGCCTGCTCGGGATCAGTTTGGCGTTATCGGTTCACATCACCTTTTCGAAATCCCCGGGCTTCCAGCTTCCATCGAAGGCTGGTGATCCCGGGCCGTAGATGCGGAAGTAGGTGAACCAGCCTTTGCCGGGAATAGTCTTGATCCACTGGCCCTCGCGGCCTGCCGGAGCGGAAGAACCGAAGTAGAGGTCTACCGTTGATGCGCCCGCTGTGTCCTTCAGCTCGTACATAGAGCGCAGGGCGGCTTTATAGGTATCCGTCACAATCTCGCTTCGGGAATCTGTGTCATAGACCGTTACCGACCAGAAGAGTTTGGCCGGCACCGGCTGTGGGACTGTAAGTTTGTAAGTCTTGCTGCCATCCAGGAACGCACCTGTGTTGTCGCGAACGCCAAGCCAATAGAGCGAGCCGGCAGCGGCAGTGCGGCGAAACATAGCGGGTGATTCAATCTGCGCCTGGTAGAACCACTTTTCTCGTGCCTCTAGATCCTTGGCAGTGGGCTGGTCGAAGGTGCCGTTCTCCGGACGCAGACTCGCCCACTCCCACTTGCGGTCGGGCCAAGCGACGCGGTCGGGACGGCGGTCAGCGAACGACTGCACGCGCATGTGGTCGTTCGCGATCTGTGCGGCTTCAACGAGGATGCCCTGCATGCGCGCGTCGGGCGCGAAGGGCTTTCCTTTCACGATGCCGAGAGACGCGAGCTGACCGTAGTTCATCCGGTAAGCCTCGTAGGCAGGCTCCTGGTTGATGAGTTCGGCAAGCTGCTTCCAGTAATCGAGGTTTTTCTCCCACCGAACGGGCGTGAAATCCTGCGGACGATCGCCGATCTCCGACCAGGTCACAGGCCAATCCGCAGGCCCGCTCAAGGGGTAGATCTTCACCGTCTTGAGCATCTCGATGCCCTTCTGCACATCTCCGCCAGGAGGAATGACGCGGACCATAAACAGGACACGATTCGTGGTGGGTGTGCCCGTAAAGTATCCTTCGGGGATCTTGCCCTTGTAGCCAGGAGGAATGAGGAGATGCTTTCCGCCCTTACCAGCATCCGGACCGGGAATCCCCATATCCACCACGTAACGTTGATTGAGATCATTCACCACGCACATCAACGGTCCGGGAGGCAGCTCCACCACCATCGGACCAGACGACAGATCGATGTTGGCTCCCGCATAAGGCGTGTCAGAGTTGGGGGTGAACACCAACTGGTGAGGGCTCCCCTGCAGGATCAGGAAGGACTTGTTCGAAACAACGCCGGCAGCCTCATTACCCATCCATGTCGCCAGGATGGACACGGATGGGTAAAAGAACTTGTACGCCTCGATGGCGCGGTTGAGGTCGGCGGCGGCGTAAGTGTTTTGTGCGGTCTGCGGGGTGGGATAGCCTTCGTTGAACGTATACTCAGTATTAGCGGATGGCGCGGATGTGTTCGTCTGCATGAAGGTACTCCTTTCGGTGAGAATTTGAGCTCAGGTTATGGCACTCTCTTTCACCTGTGGCAGGCGGTATGAACCGTCGAGCGCCGCCATTTCTGGCCCGTAGAGCCGGATCATTAAACTAATCTCCCAGGTGCCGCCAGCCAGTTTTTGGTTCCTAGGATGCCTTTTCATTGCTCTCCCATAAGCGTTTTCAACTGCGCCAGAGCCTGGCGATAATCGAGATCGGCCTGGAGCATCTCGATCTCGACCTTTGCTTTCGATATGGCAAGCTCCGAATCTTCTTTTCCATAGCTGACCCTTTCGACTGGGATCGCATCGGAAAGGCGGCGAGCCAGCGCACTCAGCTGTCGCGACCGGTCCATCTCGAAGTAGCTGGCTTTGACCGCGGCGGCGACTTTTGCTTTCGCCAATTCAAGAGCGGCCTCGGCCATGGAGACCCCAGCCGTGCGCTCTTTGATCGTGTGTTCCCGCTTGCCGAAATCGAACAGCGTATAAGAGCCCATGATGCCGATGAAGGAGAAGTCTCTCGGCAGCAATGGTATGGTGTTGGCATTGTAGGCATAACCACCGAGCACAGCCACGTCGGGGATATAGTCTAATTTGGATAGCTTGGACGCGGCACGGGCTTTCGCCACCGTCTGCTCTGCTTCCACCACCTCCGGATTTGCCGCCATCGCCTTGTCTGCGGCCTCTTTCAGTGATATTTCTTCCATCTGCGTGACCGGGGTTGCCAGCTCCAGTTCCTGCTCTGTCGGATAGCCCAGAAGCAGGTTGAGAGATGCAGTCAATTCCCTCACCTTGCTACCGGCGATCACCACCTCCCGGGCTGCTTCAGAGTCATCTTCAGGATGACCTGGCAGCATTGCCGTGTTGCTGGCCAGCAATTGCTTATTGCGAAGGGCACCGGCATTGGCCTTGGCGACTTCGAGCTGACGCTGAGCGACCAGCAATCCGTAGTACCTCTTCTCAACGTTGCTGGCAGTCTCAACGGGCATGCCGGCCTTGGCCATGGCGGTGCGCTCGTCCGCCCGCGCAATGTTCACGACCTCGTGAAGTTTGAGCAAAGGAGTGATTGGCTGGGCTGCGGTAAGAGCTATCAGGGTCTGGTCCTTGCCGGCCAGCGGCAATCCAGCCGTGACGGTGCCCCCTGCGATCGGGCGTTGTATGGTGACCTCCTGGCCCATGAACTTGTTGAAGTGGAAATTTGTGAGCGTCGAGCTGAGCTTGGGAAAGTAGTCCGATTCTGCGCCAAGCCTGTGTTGCCTCGCCGCCTCCACTTGAAGCTGCGCCAGATGCGCCATGGGATTGCTCGCGGCCGCCGCCTGTTGTTGTGCCTGCAGGAGCGTGATGCGTCGTGGCTGGCCGGGAGCAACCTTCCCGTCAGAACTTGTTGCGGCCGCGCCGGCAGCCGTTGCCACATCAAGCTGGTCCGCGGCCTTCATTTCGGAGAATTGGTTGAAGGGCACCTTAGCCTGGAAGCCCGGACCGGAGGCGCCCGCAAGCAGGCCCATCGGCGCATGCGGCGGCAGATCCTGTGCATTGAGAACTCCGCACAGAAGAAAGGTGCCCAGGGGAACAATGCAGGCGTGCAGCCATAAGCCCGGAACGACCGCGGTTTGCTTCCTAAACATGATCATGGTGTTTTCTCCTCGCCAGAACGTGACCAACCTGCTTTGTTCATCTGGACTCTGAATGCACACACAAACAGCGCCCAGGAATACGGCCTCATGCGACGTAGCTTCGCTTTTTAACCTAAAGTCCGAAACCGCGCTATCGTCGAGATTCATTCCGCGGAGGTCAAGTCTTCACGGATGGCCAGTCTGAGCAGCTCTGCATTGGTGCGAAGCCCGAAGGTTCGCATAATTTTGTACTTATGAAAGGCTATGGTGCTCATACTTAGACTGAGAATATTGGCTGCCTCTTGCATGGTTCTGCCTTCAGCAAGCAGTCTCAGTACCTCACGCTGACGGCGGGTAAGAGCCTTGTTGCCATGGACCGGCGACTTCGGGTTCTGCTTATCTTCGAAGCCTTGAGCAACGGAAGCCGGTATGTACAATCTGTTTGCCATCAGCTCTCGAAGAGCGCAAACAAGTTCCTTCTTTGCCGTCCGCTTCAGCAAGACACCAGAAGCCCACTCGCGGATTGCCTCCAATGCAGCGCTAAGATCCTCCTGATTGCTAAGCACAAGGAACTTGGTTTGCGGTATTAACTTCTTCAGCTCAAGACGGGTACTCACATCGGTCAAAGGCGATAGCGCAAGGTCTACGACAATCACATTGGGTTGTAGCTGTATTGCCGTCGCCGTAAGAGCGCGGCCGTCGGCGGAGGTCCCAACGATCTCAAACTCCTCGCAAAGGAGCTTGTCATAAACAGCAAGAAGCGAAATAGAAATACCAGCCAATAGAACGCGTGGCCGCTTGATTTCCATCTCGCCCCCGAATAATGGTCCGGGCTCATATCTGACCAACGAGAAGGGAGAACTGACGTTCAAGTTCACCGTCGCATCACCCGCTCTCGCAGCTTGCCTTCTCGCGTAGTTCTAAAAGATAAATTCATTGATCGAGCGCCGTAAGCTGTCAGAAATACCAGTTGGCCTGTTTTCGAATTCTTTCCGGCAGACGGTCGCGGGTCCGAGCTGGGCAGTGTAGTCTTTAGCCCATGAGGGCTTGGCTCCGAGTGGCGGCAATTGTCACGGCGATTCTCCTGCCCTTGAGCTCGCTGTGCCAAAGAACAAAAAACATCCTTGTGCTTTACAGAGAAAACCCTCGCCTGCCGGGAAACATCGTGGCCACCAAGGCGATACAGGAGACAATCGGCCAGAATTTGCAGTACCAGATTTTTGATGAATATATCGAAGAGACGCGACTGGAAACCGACTTTGAAACACTCGCGGAGAGGATTCAGCAGAAGTATGCGGGACAACCCATCGATCTGGTCATGACCGTCGGCCCGCGACCCTTCACCTTCATGCGGCAATATGGAGAGAGGCTCTTTCCCTCAGTACCGATCGTCTTCTCCGAGGTGGATTTGCGCTTTTATCCTGCAACACTTCCACCAAACACCACCGGCGTGAGCAGTTCTTTCGATTTGTCGGGTACCGTCGATCTCATCCTGAGACTGCAGCCGGAGACGCGTGAGATCGTTTATATCGGAGGCGCGAGCCCGGCGGAGTTGATGCTTCGGGACGAAGCAGAGCGCGAATTCAAGCCATATGCGGACAGGCTCTCCTTTACTTATTTGAACGACCTTCCGCTCCCCACACTGCTTGATCGTGTCAGTCAGGTTTCCAACTATAGCGTCCTCTTGTATACCAACTTTTTACGGGACGCGAGCGGGCACAGTTATCTCACCGCTAGCGTTTGCCCATCGATTGTGGCCTCCTCCAACGTGCCTGTATACGCGATTTTTGACACATTCATGGGATGCGGCATTGTTGGCGGCAGTCTTTCTCAGGTGGAGGCAGCCGCGCAGCAGGCAGCGAAATTGGCGCTACGGATCCTGCACGGCGAAAATATCGCCCACCTGCCGATTGAATCGGGGCCGCCTAATCGAGTGTTTGTCGATTGGCGCCAGCTGCAAAAGTGGGAGATTCCGGAGAGTAGATTGCCCGTGGGAGCTGTAGTTACCTACCGTGAGCCATCTCTCTGGGATACGCACAAGCGGGCCATCGTGGCCGCTGCCGCGGTTGTTTTGCTGCAATCGGCTCTCATCCTCTTACTGGTGGTTCAGGTGCGACGGCGCAAACGCTCCGAACAAAACGTCCGCCAGCTTACCAGACGGGTCATCGATGCAAACGAAGATGAGAGGCGGCGTATTGCGCGCGAACTGCATGACGACATTGGCCAGCGGCTTTCTCTCGCCGTAGTGCAGCTTGATCTGTTTCGCGGTCAAGTTGCAGGCGAGGGCCTAAAGAATCATACTGATCTGGACAGTTCAATAGAGAACCTGAGTTCGCTGGTTTCCGATGTTCACAATTTGTCTCACCGCCTGCACTCTTCCAAACTGGAGCACATGGGCCTGACGGCTGCTATCAGAGACCTTTGCCAGCAGATCTCGCAATCGTACGGCCTGGAAATCGACTTTCAGGAAGATGGGCCGCGGAACCACTTCGCTCATGATATTTCGCTTTGCTTTTACAGGGTCGCTCAAGAGGCGTTAAACAACGTCGTCAAGCACAGCGAGTCAGATAGAGCGCACCTCACGCTCAGCGAGATGCCGGGAACTCTCCGCATGCAGGTTCAGGATTCGGGAGTTGGATTTAAAGTTGCGAGTGCCGCGGCCGGACTCGGCTTTTCAGCCATGCAGGAGCGATTGGCGAGCATCGGCGGTAAATTGTCCGTCGAATCGGAACCGGGCCGAGGGGCGCTGGTGATCGCTGAGGCACCGATACCGCTTGCCCCCATTTCCTAGGCGGCCTGCGACACTACGGATTACGGAACTGGATTGGCGTTGTTACGCCATTGGGATCAGATTTTCCCGTATGGCTAGCTTCAGAAGCTCAGAATTGCTGTGCATACCCAAACCCGCCATGATCTTATATTTATGGAAAGCTACCGTTCTTGCGGTTAGATTCAGCAGGTAGGCAGTCTCCTTCATGGTGCGACCCTCAGCCAGTAATTGCAGCACCTGGCGCTGGCGCGGGGTCAGCGACTTTCGATCGTGGGCCTGCGGACGAGGAAGCAGGTTATCAAGGGATCTTCTGGATAACATCGTCGTCACGTACGATCGGCCCATCAAGAGCTCTCGCAGTGCCTTCACTAATTCCGATCCCGAGCATTTCTTCAACAAGTATCCGGATGCCCATTCACTCAATACTGCATCGGCTATAGCCGGGTCTTCGGTGACCGTGACCACCAGGATCCTGGTCTGCGGCAGTAGCTTTTTTAGCTCGCGACCGGCGTGCACGCCGCTCAGGAGAGGCAAGCCGAGATCAACGACGACCAGATCCGGGTGCAACTTCGGCGCAGCCTGAAGAAGTTCGAGGCCGTCCGAGGCTGTTCCCACGACGTTGAACTCCTGCTCCAATAGTCTGCGAAATGCGTCCACCAGCATGGCGTGGTCATCGGCCAGGAAAATAGTCGGCTTCCTCATTCTTCACGCTCCCGATCGGTAAGGGTCTATATCGCTCGACAGTGAACTGGTGCCGTCGAATAGCAGGAAACCGTCGCAACTACCAGCTTTCTTCATAATTTATGAGCAAATGCGGGAGGCCCGGGGATGCCTGCACAGTTTACCAGCATCCCGGACCGATTCGGCAATGCAAGTTGTTACTTTTTACAGGTAGTGTGTTGACTTCATGTGAAGATCAGGCGAGTGGGCGAAAGGCTTAGTTACGTGGCAACGGGTGCACATCAGCGAGTGCACTGGTCGGTGCAATCAACGCTTAGGCTTCAATGATTTAGAGCAGCGCGTGGTGTCCCGTACTCAAACAATCGGTGGGTAACTTTCTTGACATCAAATGGGAAAGAACGCACAGACCTGCGAACCAATCGCCGCGACCTCTGTCCCTGGGATACTGGAAAGCTTTTCGGGCCGGTGGCACTGTAAGAACTGACAGCTACTCAAGCGCTCTGTCTGGGGATACGAAGGCGACCAAGGTGAACTTCGGCGACTCTATGCGCGGGCCGCCGAACCACTTCATTTGCTTGCGGATTGCTGCACTTGCCTTTGGGTTGCGCGGCAGAGCGTCACAACAAGACCATCAGACTGGCGTGCTCTTGGAATAGCTAACAATACTGGATTGTTCTCCATCTCGGCAGGCGAGCTATTGCCCGCCTGCCAAGGTGCGCCTCCGTTGCTATCTGCCCACCGAAGCTGCGCTGATCATCTTGAGCGCGTCATCGATGGTGAAGCTGTTCGGTTTCTGGACCGGCGGGAACTCCTTAAAAGTCGCCGCCCATTGATCCGCGAGCGCATAGGCGCCGTACAGGATGTAGTCATGGTACAAGAACCAATCGTAGTAACTGTTCGAGGTGACGTCGGCGAATTCGTAAGGATCGGTGCGAAGATTGAAGACCTTTGGCAGCCGCAACTTTGTGAAAGGCTCGGCCCATACTTGCAGCGTACCTCGGCAGCGCTGCTCCATGAACATGACCTTCCAGTTGTCGTAGCGAATGGCAAGTACGTCGCCGTCATCGCTCAAATAGACGAACAGCTTACGCGGGCTCTGCTTCGCCTCCCCGGTCAGGTAGGGCACCAGGTTGTAGCCATCGATGTGGTTTTTGTAGGTCCTGCCGATGGTGTCATAACCCTTCTTCAGCTTCTCCACCACATCCGGATCACCGGCCATAGCGAGGAATGTTGGGAGCCAGTCGTGGTGCTGGATGATTTCCTTCGATATCGTGCCGGCCTTGATCTTACCCGGCCAGCGAGCCAGGAGCGGAATGCGGAAGGCGCCTTCCCAATTGGTATCTTTCTCACTGCGGAACGGCGTCATGCCGCCATCAGGCCAGGAGTTTCTGTGTGGTCCGTTGTCGGTTGAATACATTACAAAGGTATTGTCCGCGATGCCTAGCTCGTCCAGGTAGTCGAGCATCTCGCCGACATTCTTGTCGTGATCGATCATGGTGTCATGATAGGGCGACTGCCAGCGGCCCGCTTGTCCCAGGCTCGAAGGCTTGGTGTGGGTGAACAGGTGCATATGGGTGAAGTTGAGCCATATAAAGAACGGCTTGTCGGCGTCGGTCTGGCGCTTAATGAAATCCTTGGCGGCTGCGGCAAACTCGTCGTCGCAGGTCTCCATACGCTTCTTGGTGAGCGGGCCGGTGTCCTCGATCCTTTGTTTGCCAACGCGGCCCCACCGCTCCTGCACCGTCGGGTCGTCTTTGTCGGTCGCCCAGCATTTAAGCACGCCGCGTGGCGTGACATTCTTTCTGAGTTCCGGGAATTCTTTTTCCGGGAAGTAATCGTACATCTCCGGCTCCTCCTCGGCGTTGAGGTGGTAGAGGTTGCCAAAGAACTCGTCGAAGCCGTGATTCGTGGGCAAATGTTTATTCAGGTCACCCAGGTGATTCTTGCCGAACTGGCCCGTCGCGTAGCCCTGGTTCTTGAGACAGCCCGCGATCGTTACCAGCTCCTCGTTCATGCCGATGGGAGCGCCAGGAATTCCGACTTTGGACAAGCCGGTACGGTAGACACTCTGGCCGGTGATAAAGGACGACCGGCCGGCGGTGCAACTCTGCTCGCCATAAGAATCGATAAACATCACGCCTTCTTTGGCAAGACGATCGATGTTGGGCGTTTGATAACCCATAAGCCCATGGCTGTAGCAACTGAGGTTGGAAATTCCAATGTCGTCACCCCAAATCACCAGGATGTTTGGCTTCTTAGCAGGTCCCTTCCCTGTCTCAGGCATACCCTTTTCCCTCTCGTGGTTAAATTTCGCTTTCAACTTGCCGGACCCTACTTGCCTGCGAAAGTCTGTATCGGCGGCTTCTTCCAGGTGCCGTTGAGAACCCCTTCTCCCGGCATGTACACGCGGTAGATGCAATAGAACGGACCGTCCGGGGCTGGTAGCCAATTGGACTCCTTGTCCTTGCCAGGTGAGTTCTTTTGCACATAAAAGGTCAGTGAACCATCGGTGCCGTACTTGTAAGACTCAAGCGTGGTCGAGTTGAGCAGGTAGCGCTGGATGGGGTTGGCGACCAGTAGCTGGGTTTTGCCGTCGTACATGGTAAGCGACCAGAAGGCGTGGTACTCCGGGATAGCTCCTTTTGCAAAGCGCAGCTCGTAGTTGCTCTTCGAGGCATCAAGCGGGCGGTGAGCAGCGTCGACGAAGTAGCCGAAGTAGGCAGCGTCGGCTCCGGAGTTGCCATAGAGGCCAAGCTTGGCCCCGATGAAACGATAGAGGTAATTGTTCTTGAGAAATTCACGCGTGCCGAATAAGTCGGAGCTCTGCACCTGGTCGGTGTTGATCTTCCTCATCATGCCCTCGACATCGGCCTTGCTGTCGGCGATGCCGTCGGTGATGGCCTGCTGGACCGGTGGCGCAAAACTGGCCAGCGCGAAGCTCTTGCCCGCGCCCAGGTTAAGTTCGGCGAAGCGCGCCATGAGGTCGGTCTCGGAGGGGTCCGTGGGGCAGAACTGGAGCAGGAAGTTCAAATAGGGAAAAATGGACGCCGTGGTCAGCATATCCGCGCTCGGCTTGGGCCAGTTGACGGCCGGGGCCGCATGCGGCGCGGGCTGGTGCAGAAAGGCGCTGAGCGGCTGAACGCCATAACCGGCTTGGATCGTTCTAACGTTGACGATGTCCGCAGCATTGAATAGTTGAGTACGGATGAGCAGGTAGGCGAACTGAGTCTGGGCGCGGAGAACAGCCTTGATGCCGGCCGGTGTCGCACCGCTCCAGCCAGGACCGGCGATGAGGAAATTGCCCCCGTCGTTGCCGAAGCTGCGAGTACCCAGATAGGCGAAGTTGAAGGTGTAGAGGTCGATGAGCTGGCCGGTGTAGTAGCGATCCTTCTCGATGCTCGGCATGGTCACAACCATGGGTTCGGCGCGCAGATCCATCCAGAGGTAGGAGTAGGGCGTGTCGGAATTGGGGGTGACGACAAACTTGTCTTCCGGCGTAGCCACAGAGCTGGCATTGGCGAGGGTATTGAAAGGCGCGCGGTAGTCGTGACTAGTGGTATCAACCGCCTGCTTGTGGAGGGTCTGGTAATTAGCGGCCATGGGAAAGGCGTAGATGTATGCCTCCTTGGCGATAGCGCGGGCCACTTGTGGAGAGGCATTGGTAGAAGTTTCACCGGGCTTGCCGGAATCTTGTTGCGTGAGCATAAATTCTCCTTTGACGGCCAACTACTGTACTCGGACAACCGCTGGAGATTTCCAGGTACCCGTGAGCAGCTCGGGCTTCGGCAGGTAATAGCGCATGGCGAGCATAAAAGGCGCCTTGGGAGCGGGAAGCCAGTTTAGTTCTTTGTCTTTACCTGGTGAGTCGGCTTGGATATAGATGGTGAGACCACCAGCAGGGTCGAGCTTCAGATCAGGCAACATAGGCGAGTTGATCAGGTAGCGGTTGATAGGGTTCTCAACCAGAAGCTGCTGCGGCAGTCCATACATGGTGAGCGACCAGAAGGCGTTGACCGGTGGGTACTCCCCTTTGTTGAAGTGAAGGGTGTAGCGCGCCTTGCTGCCGTCGAGAGGCTGCCCGCTGGAGTCCTTTTCGTAGAGAGGATAGAGGGCTTCTTCCCTGGAGTTGGCGCCTATACCCATCTGAGCTCCTGTGGCGCGAGCAACATAGTCATTGTGAAGGAAGGTGCGCGTACCAAAAAACTTGCTTATGTCTCCCTTGCTCGAAGCGCGGCGCTCGTCAATCTCCTTCTGTCCATCGGCCATGCCACCTTCGAGGGCAGCTTTCATCTCCGGCGAAAGTGTTTCGACGTTGATGGTTTCCCCCGGAGCGATACCGATGCCGGCAAAGCCTGCGCGCAAAGCGGTCTCGCTGGGATGAATAGGACAGAACCGAAGCAAGAGGTTCAACACGTTGAAAAACTGCAGCGACGTCTGCATCTGCGCTGGAGGAACAGGCGGGATCCAGTGGATTGCAGGCGTCTCGGATGGAGCGGGTTGCCCCAGGAATGCAGAGAGCGGCTCCGCTTTGTATTTGGACTGGATATTCTCGACGGCCTCCAAGTCCGCTGGGTTGAAGAGTTGGGTTCGACCGACCACGTTGATGAACTCAGTTTCGGGCTTGAGAACTTTGGTGATCCCGCCAGGAATTGACCCTCTCCACCGTGGGCCGGCGACGAGAAAAGTGCCTCCGTCATTGCCGCTGGTCCGAGTCCCAAGGTAATCGAAGTTGAAGCTATAAAGGTCCATCATCTGGAAGACCCAGTAGCGCCCCTTCTCGATGGGAGGAATGGTAAGGACCATGGGTTCGGTGCGCAGGTCGAGACTGAGGAAGGTATACGGAGTGTCGGAGTTGGGGGTCACGAACGCCGTATCGTGAGGAGTAAAGACGCGAGCGAAACTGAGCGGTGCGTTGAAGGGGCCTTTGTATTGGGGATTACCCTTGTCGATGGAGAAGGCATACATGGTGAGGTAAGTCTGGACCATGGGATAGCCATAGATGTACGCATCTTTGGCGACGGTGCGGACTTCCGCTGGAGAGACTGTGCTCTGTGGCATACAAGGACCAATCCTTCGCTCGCATTGGTTGAAGCCGATGCGGGGCATTTCCATGGCAATGACGGGGATCACTGCTACAGCCCCAAAAGCATAATCTGTTTTCGGAGATTTTTCGGCCTGTCAAAACTACCAGCCCTACCCCTAGCAGGACCTTAGAACACAGCTTTGAAGAGGAATTCGAGAATATCTTTCAGGGGCATGACGGTGAGCAGTAGCGGCGCCATGGGAATAAGACATGCGATGGCCAAGTGGATGGGAGTGCGCGACGCCATGGGGAAAAGTTTCATTTTCTCCACGAATGTGAAACTATTTCCCAGGTCGGCCAACGATTGAATGTCAGCGGTTCCCAGCAATATCTCTTGCTGATTGCATCGATCCACGATCCACTTTTGCTGGAAGGATTGTGTATACTCTGACGCCAAGCTCCCATACTTGGCCATCCCCGACATCTTTGTCTCAAATAGAATAGGTGCAAACACAAACAGTGGGATCAGGATAAAGAGCACAGCCGCCACAACATAAGCAGCGATGGCCGAGGCGAAATGGAGCAGCGGAATATGGTCGTAGAGCACTGAGTTGGCGAGAACCCCGGCGACCACAACTGAGTAGGCGATCAGGATAACAGCGAAGAAACGCTGCGCTTCGCCCACAAACCCAAGGCCTGCGGCTCCGTCAGGGTGTGTCGGCGCGAGGTGGAGATTCAGGTTCGTCATGCGCCAGAGAAACTGTCCCCAAAGAAACAGCCGCCATAGCCAACGCAAGCTCAAGAACTGAAACAGGGGGATGCAAAAGAGGACGAGCCACCAGCCCGCCCAGGTGAGTGACGCCCCCGAGCCAGTATGCAATACGGACCAGGTGGAGACGTGAACAGCCGTCCACCGCAGGTTTACGGCGGTGACGGCATAGGAGACCACCACGAAGATGACCTCGGCGGCCGTTGAGTCGCGCCAAGCGAGCCCTCGGGCAACGGCTGTTTCAAACTTACCGTAATCCTCTTTAACGACTACGCCAGAGGTGACAAAATGGCGCGCAGCTTCTGCGACGCGTGGCCCCACAATGGTTTCAGCCAAAAGCAAAATTGGCACAGCGAACAGGAACCTTGCATGCACAGCGAAGTCGCGCAGAAAAGGGACCGGAACCCGGTGACCGACGGCGAAGCCCTGCAATGCGGCCAGCAGCAAGAGCGTGAGCCAAGTCAGACAAATGGAGAGAAGTGCTCTTCGCACAATGCGCGGCGTGTTCTCTTGCACGGTGCCGAGGCGCTTTTCGATACGATAGGTTGGGCCACCCTCGGTGAGCACCAGTTCATGATTGGCTGTTTGTAGAGCCTTCACAATTGAGCCCCTTGCAAAAGTGTTTTCTTATCACTCGTGTTAGAACCAAACGACTGCCCTCTGAGCGAAACCGAGATTGATTATCTTCCGGATCCGCATGGACCAAGGACGTTGGTCCGTGCACTGGCCGTTGGGGAACCATCTTAAACCCGGTCTCTCTTCACAGGAAATCACGCCGCCAAATAAATATCCGCCGTCGGCACAGTTGCCCTCTACAAAGTACTGCTCAAAACTTCAATAGGCGGCAAA
Organism: uncultured Acidobacteriaceae bacterium; assembly: GCA_963743365.1. GTDB lineage: Bacteria > Acidobacteriota > Terriglobia > Terriglobales > Acidobacteriaceae > PALSA-350. The sequence continues at coordinate 146,170 of CAVUQE010000020.1, read as the reverse complement.
ATAGTGTGTTGAGCTAACGGAGGTGCCGAGTGGCACGCCTGCTATCCCTTGATCGTCGTTCAATCGAACTGGCGCGAAGCATCACCTCTCAATCACGCCGGCCACACTGCACACAAGCAGTGCTTTGCTTTCTACTCGCAGCCATGTTCACGTCACAGATGCACGCTTCCAGCCGTTTGAAAACAGACGTAGTTTTTATGAAGAATGGCGACAGGATCACCTGCGAAATTCGATCGCTCGTGCAGGGTCAGCTCACGGTGAAACAGGACTATGCCAATTCCACGGTGGTCTTCGACTGGAACAAGGTTGACAATATCCAGACCAATCAGCCTTTCGTGGTGGTCAACAATAAAGGCAATGCGTTCAGCGGTCATCTCTCAGAAACAGCCGACGAGCATATCGTCAAGGTTGCCGGCGCCAACCAGGCGAGCATTCCGCATGATGAGGTGGTGAGCATTCAGCAGACAGGTGAAACCTTTGTAAGGCGCCTGCGGGGGGACGTCGATTTGGGACTGAGCTTTGCCCAATCGAACGCGCAGAAGAACCTGACCCTGGAACAGGACCTAACCTACCAGGCTACAACCTACCTCGCTGAGGTGAGTTCCAGTTCCCAGTTTACGAGTCAGAAGGAGGTCAGCGATACTAACGAAACAACGGTGAAGAGCGAGTTTTTCAAGCAACTTCGGCGATCCGATTGGTACGGGGGAGCCATTGCAAACTTTCTTTCGAGTTCCGAACAACAGATTGCTCTCCGCACGACACTCGGGGGAGCGCTGGCGATACGTCCGATCTACACCAACAAGACAAACCTTTCGTTGATCGCAGGGCTTGCGTTTACTTCAGAGAGAGATGCATCCGACACTGAATCGACCGCGAACAAACGCGGCCTCGACTCCGCTTTCGCAGCCCAGTTTTCAACATTTCGCTTCGATTCGACAACGTTTGATACCACCCTTTGGGTATATCCGAGTCTGACCACACCCGGGCGGGTAAGAATGACTCTCAATCAAGATGTCTACTATAAGTTCTATAAAGACTTCTATATTCGTGGGAGCTTCTACGACAACTTCGACAACCGGCCCGTCGTGGGGGCGCCTGAAAATAACCTGGGAGTAACATCGACGATCGGCTGGTCATTTCGATGATCGGCTGAAGTCATCCCGCTCAGCGCTGCCTCCGCGATCCACGTGCGGCACCGGCACCGGCGCCCCCTCCGCGATTCTGTAACTGTTCCAGTTGGTCTCCCCGTGCGCGAGACTGCGAATCGTTCTGTAACTGCCCCATGGTGTTGTTTCCTGATGACGGCGCCTGGCCGGAAGGCTGGGTAGGCTGAGTTTGAGAGCTTTGTCCGAATGCGCGCGGTGTAGTTGAACCCGATGCGCTTCCGGCCGACGGAGGTGTGGCCGACTGCGCACCCAGGTTCGAGGAGCCTCTGGACTGAGACTGGGTCAAGCTGTTGGGATTAGTTGAATTCTGTTTCTGCTGTTTCGCCTGGGCCGCCCCGGTTGAAGGATCCACCGGAGTCCAGTTGCCGTTGTCATATTTGCTCCAGTTGCCATTTGAATCCTTTTTATAGACGTTGCCATCGGCTCCGGCGTAGACGTTGTTATTATTGGCATCCTTCGCGACAAAACCACTGTTGCCGTTAGCGCCGGAAAAACCCGCGCCTGCGCTCCCCTTGGACGTCTGGAACGAACCCGCACTCCCATTGCTATTGGTTACGTGCTGTGCCTGCGCCCAGTTGTCTCCGTTGGTGACCACCGAACTCCCCCACTGGCTATATTGGTTGTGCCCCTGAGAGGTGGCGGCATAGGTGCCAGTCCACGGATTATAGGCCTGGGCATACGTGTGGCCGCCGTATGCGTTCTGGGTGGTGACAGCACGTCCGTAGGTTCCCGTACTGGGGTTGTACCAGGCCGCCGTCCCTGCAGAACCATAGGGCCCGTACACTTCACGGCCCACCCCGTAAAATCCGGTGTAGGGGTTATACACGGCTGCCACTCCGTAGGTGTAAGGGTAGGGATAATAGACAGGGTGCGGTCCATAGTAGACGTAGGGCGGGTAGTAATATCCGGTCCCGTAAACGATCGCTGTGCCGACGGCGACGCCCACCACAAAGACCCCCAGGTAGCCGCTGGAATAACTCGTCTGCACCGTCGTGGGTGTAGGGTTCGAAACAACCACATAGGTCACGTTATACATGGGCGAAGTCGGTGGAATGGTGTAGATCACCGCAGGCACGGAATCCGCGGTTTTCCAGGGTCCGTTTGGGCTGGTAGACACAAACCAAATGCCCTGGAAGCAAAGGTAATAAAGGCTGCCCACGCGGATCACTTTGTCGGGGGTATTCACCGCGTAATACATCGCAGTGCTCGGGATGGTGACGAACTGTGGCGGCCCCGCGTAGGCGACTTTTACCGCCGCCTCGGCGGCCGCGCGGTTTACGACTGCAGTCGTAGGTACTTGCGCGAGCAGCACTGCATCGCTAGCCTGCTGCGTTCCGGGCACCGAAACCAGAACCCCGGAATAGCTCTGCCCGGGTGGAATCAACGCGAAATCATGGGGGAGGCTGCCTCCGGTATAAGTCCACGGGCCAGCCAGGCTGGTTGCGCGGAACCACCGTCCCGAGATCAACACATAGATCAAGCCATCAGGCTGATGTGCAAACACTTTGCTCTCGGTATTGGTCGCGTAGGAGAGATTGGTGCCAGGGATTTTCGAATAGATTGGCGGACCCCTGAAAACGATTAGCTCGGCAGGCTTAGCCGTGAACAAAACGTTGGTCGGAGTTTGGGAACGCGCAGTCGGTGGTATTGCCTTCAGGACGTCATCCCAGTTCTGGTCGGGAGGGAGCTTGGCCATCTCAGCGGGCAGTTTTGTAGTGGCAGCCCATGGTCCCGGGAGTGCCTTTGATTTGAGCCAGACTCGCCCATTCAGCAAGTAATAGTCAGAGTTGTCATAAAAGAGATTCCAGTTGGTATTGATCACGTATTGCAGGGTCGTACCCTGAATTGGGGCTAATATAGGCTTTCCGTCTACCAGGAGCACAATCGCCGGGGACGTACTGACGAGAATCTTCGGCGCCTGCGTATCGCCCGCAACTGACCGTACCGGCACGTTCACGTGTTCCAGGCCGGCGATCATACGCGGCAGCCCGATGGTCAGTGTTACGGTCGGGTAAATCTGATGGACGCGCCTTTGCATGGCAACTGCCTGCGCCGCATCGAGCCCAGGAAAGCGCGCGTCCAGCACCGCGATGTGGCTTACATACACAATTTGGGCGCTCGAGTCCGTGATTGTCTCCGCCCGCCATGAAATCACGCCCAGAACCGGTTTCTGTCCGGGGTCGGTGATGGAGATAGCGGTGTCGGCAACCAGTGTTCGGTATTGCTGCCAAGCCTTGAGCTGCGGCTGGTAGACCACAACATGTGTGCCGTTCCGGTCAAACACCCTTGGCCAGGAAGGGGTAGCGCCCACTGGCTTGGCGGCTGCTAATGGCGCCTGTTGCGCGGAGCCGGGGATAAAGCCGGCCGTGAGGCACATCGCAATAACAACGAGCAAACTGCTGGACCTTACCATGTGTTCCTCACGAATGATCGCTTTCTGTGTTCCGTTTAGCAGGGGGAATTTCGAAGCAGTTGAAGGTTGAAACGCATTCTATACCGATGCTTGGGTAGTTAAGCCGGCACTCGTCCGATAGCGCGTTATCAGGCGTTGAAGAGCCCTGGTTGGAAAAGAGAGGAGCACCCGAAAATAACCTGGGAGTGCCGTCTACGATCGGATTCGTGAGTGGGATCGAGAAGACCGGGGAAGCAGACTAGCGTACGGCCATCTGTGAGACTGTAGAACGACACAGAATGTCCAAGAGCGTCCGAACTGCCCACTCGCAGAAAGTCGCCAAATGCCCTAAGATTGGTGGGTTTAGGCTTTCGTTAGGCCCATCGTTCCGACGGAACTCAAATTCTGATCACGCACGGAGTCAATCCATGAACATTCTGTCCACTCTGACTCGCCGCACATTGCCGTTACTTGCGGCTGCTCTTGTCTTCAGCCTTGTTGCTCCAACCGTCACCGCTCAGAGCCCCTCACCTACCTGGTCGCAAGACGACGCCCTCCGTATCGCCAAAGAGGTGCAGAAGCGGCTCGGCGGCCTTACCAACTATGGTGTTTTCGATTGGATTACCTTCGGCATCCATGGCAAAACAATCGTTCTCAAAGGCTATGCCTCTCGTCCGACCCTCAAGAGTAGCGCAGCCAACGTTGTCAAGGGCATACCCGGAGTAGAATCGGTCGACAACCAGATCGAAGTTCTCCCCAATTCTCCCAACGACGACCGTATTCGCGCTGCGGTATACAACCGCATTTATACGCAGCCCAGTCTGCGGAAATATAACGCCAACCAAGGCACGGTCGCGCAGGCGATGGGACCCGGTGGTCGCAGCGTCGCATTGATGGCGGGCGGCATCACAAATGATCCGCCTCGTGGCTTCCATGCCATCCATATCATCGTGAAAAATGGAAATGTTATCCTCTACGGCGTCGTCCTCAACGCGACTGACGAGGCCATTGCCGGCATCCAGGCCAACACAGCTCCCGGGGTCTTCAGCGTTGACAACGACCTCATCGTTCAGGGCGCGACCTCTAAATCTGAATAGGACACGTACGAGGGAGACGTCGCTGGTTCCAATGCAGCGAAAGTCTCCCTCGACGCTGTTCCGCCACGCTGAAGGCCGGCGCTGCTGACCGCGATTTTTCGGCGGGCAAGCAGGACAGGCTGAATCTCATCTCGGTGGTAAACCGACTTGCCTTGGGATGCCGCTAGGAAGCTTTAACGACAGCTGGAGGCTGCCAGGTTCCCTTGCCTGCCGGCAGGATCGATGGTGAATCTTCCCTCGGCCAGTACAGCCGCATCACCAGGTAGATCGTGCCATCAGGCGCAGGCAGCCAGTTTGACTCATTGTCTTTGCCGGGCGAGTCCTTCTGAATATAAAGGGTCACCGCGCCATCCGGATTCGACTTCATTGCAGGCAACATCGGCGAGTTGATCAGGCCTACGGCAGCTCCAAGTTTGCCGTCGTGGGGCTCGCGCAGTGCCTGCGTTACGAGCTGAAACCGCGCGGCATCAGCGTCGCCTGTTTTTGTCCCGGCGAAGTGGAGACTCCGGGTCTCGCGGCGGAACGGAAAACCCTGCACCCGGCCAGCGCTGCGCTAAAGAAGATCGGCGGATCCATGCCGGTCGAGGCAGCCGTGCGCGGCCTGGTGAAAGGCATCGAACACGACGAGGCCATGATTATCCCTGGCTGGAAGGTGAAGTTCACCTACTGGATGCACCGCATCACCCCAGATCGGCTGTGGAACGCATTACCGACGCCATCGTCGCGAAAGCTATGCGTGAGAGCACATAGGTCACCAGCAAAGGTGGAATATGAGCTTGAAACTCGCAAACAGCTTCACTGCATATGCTCGGCGGATTGGATGAATGTTGCCGGAGCGTACCCATATTTGAATATCGACGCTGAAGTGAACGAGCATTGGCCCGCGAATGCAGCAGCAGAGGGGTAATCCCCATGCGGCCCGAGCTTACCATAGAGAAGCGATTGCGAACAGTTATCTTGCTGCAATCCAGTCGAGCGAATAAACGTCTTGGGTTCCTGAGTCGCGGAGCATGAGCGGGGCGTCATCGGGATCCAATCCCAACCAAAAACGCCAAAAGCCCGTGGCTAAAAAACCTCGCAAATCGGCAACCTGTTCGAGCTTCCGGTCGCTGATCCGAATTCTCACCACTGCAGGTTTCTCCGCATAATGCAGGAAGTAGACGTACTGCGAATCTCGCGACCAATTGGGGAAGTCGATGGTCGTTTGAATCAAATCTGACCACTTGCCGGCTTGGAAATCGAACAGCACCATCTTGCGCGCGTCCTTGGTCATGGCCACGATATACCGTCCATCGGGGGACCACCGGGGTGAGGTATACCCGACCGATCCGGGAAGGGAAGATACGCGATGGGTTTGGAGGTCTAGCAGCCGCAGCACCGGAGGGGCTTCGGCTGCGACCTCCTCGAAAAGTATCCGGTCTCCGTTCGGAGACCAGTTTGGTTCTCTGCGAGCCACAGAATTCCCAGGCACCAGGGGCTGCGGCGTGCCTCCATCCGCTGGGATTGAATAGATTTCATCGACTGTCCCTTTTCTGTAGCCCCAGAATGCGATTTGCTTTCCGTCTGCCGACCAGCGTGGATTCAGGGGATACATCGGCGGATCGGTAAGCTGCAGCCGCTCGCTACCGTCGATCCGGCTGCGCCAAAGACTACCCGCGGGATAGGTAACGTAGGCGATCCATTTTCCATCCTTAGAGAACGTAGTGAATTCTGCTGAAATACCGGAGAGAAAAGGTAGGAATTCGGCTAGATGCTGGTTGTAGCGAGAGAGTGTCCCGCGTAGTGTGGATCCAACTACAAAAAGCTTCTTGCCGTCTTTGCTGGGAAGAGGAGAGGACAGCGGGATGGGGCTCGAAGTAAGTGGCACCGGCTTATCATTTACCCTTTCGAAAAGCCGAGTCTTATCCGGGAGCGCCCATATCTGACCATTCGCCTCAAAGACAAAAAACTTCCCATCCGCGGTCCAGTTTCCGTTTGCATCGGTCGATGGTTGACGCCAGTTGGGAAGCAGCCGATGAAGGTGTTTTCCCTGCACAGTGATCTCCCAAAGGGAGCGATTTCCAGTGGTGAGCTCTTGCCAGGTGAACCGAATTCGTCTTCCATCCGGAGAAAATCGGGGTGTGATGATGAATCCTCCGAGCGAAGCCAGCTTGCGTGCTCCGTTCCCGGCAGCGTCAGAAAGAAATAGGTTGCCGCGATTGCAATAGGCCAGCATGGCGCCGTCGGGAGACACGGCTGCATCCGTGACCAGCAGACCACCGATGCGGCGCGGTGGGCCATTGAGCGTCGGCAGCCGCCAGAGACTGCCTGGATCAAGTAGCTCCAGACCCTGGCGTTCGATGGCTAACAATTCGCTGCCGTCGCCCGATATCCCCACAGGGAGGGTGTAGACAGGAGCCGGCATCCGCACCGGATCGCCGCCCGTGACCGGCATCTGCGCGATTCCGGGTGCAGTCTGATTTTCCATGCCCAAATAGAGCCTCGACCCGTCCGTGCCGGCCAGGAACTTTGCCTCGCCATCATGGGTGAGCTGGGTATAGTTCGAAACCACTGGAACTGGCGGGGCGCTTGCCCGGTAGTAAGCCACCATCGCGGTGGCAATACCCAGCACTCCTAGAAGCGGCGCCAGCCAACGCCGCCGCGAAGCCGGCTCCCTTGCAGCCTGGTCCCATGTTCGGGGACCCGAAGAAGTCTGAGACGGTGGCGTTTTTTGTGGAAGGGGAGAGGGGCGATCCACCCCTGCTGCCGGGTCGTGCTGCACTGCCTTTAAGTCCGCGCGGATCTCCCCTGCATGCTGGTAGCGAAGATCCCGGTCTTTCGCCAGGCAGCGGTCAATGATGCGTGCTAATCCCTCCGGAACATCGGGATTCAGGCGCGCTGGAGTGATCTGGACCTGCTGAACGATGGCAATCAGAAGCTCCCCGGTGGTATCCCCGGCGAACGGCGAACGGCCGGTACACATCTCGTAAAGCGTGATGCCGAAAGAGAAGAGATCGCTGCGCGTGTCGACTCCTCTACCGAGCGCCTGTTCAGGCGACATGTACGCGGCCGTTCCCAGCGCGGCGCCAAGGCCGTCAGTAAGTTGCTGTCGCTCCAGGAAAGACTCCTCCCCGGCGGCGGCGAGTTCCTTGAGGGGTACCATTTTGGCCAGACCGAAGTCCAGGACCTTAGCGCCGCCGCGTTTAGTAATGAAGATGTTTGCCGGCTTGATGTCGCGGTGGATGATGCCCTTCTCGTGCGCGGCTTCGAGGGCCTCGGCAACGTCGATCGCGATTTCGATCACGCGATTGACGGAAAGCGGGCCTTCTTGAATCAACTGCTTCAGCGTTTCGCCATCTAGGAACTCCATGGCGATGAAGGTACGGCCACCTTCTTCGGCGACCTCATAAATGGTGCAGATGTTGGGATGGTTCAGGGCTGAGGCCGCACGCGCCTCTCGCCGGAAACGTTCCAGAACCGCGCCATCGTTGGCGAGGTGGTCGGGCAGGAATTTGAGCGCGACAAACCGTCCCAGAAGCGTGTCTTGTGCCTTGTAGACCACGCCCATGCCACCGCCGCCGATCATCTCTAATCCGCGGTAATGGGAGATGCTTGCATCGGTCATTGTTAAGCCATCCGCAAACAGCCGAATCCGGCGTCCCCATCATAACCCAGTCATAACAGTCATGGAATGTGGCAGCTAGCATCGGTACGGTGCGGAAAGGCTTAGACGTTTGTTTGACGGATCCGGGCGCCGGTCGTGATTCTCGTGCCCCGCCCGCACTAATCACTTACTGTTATGATCTGTGCGGTCGCACGGTTGACGTAATCTGGAAAGGCCCGGAACGCTCTACAGATAACCCGCACTTCGGGGGCAGAGAATTTTAGCTGATTGAGCGGCGTATTCGGATTTGGGGTAGCATCCGCCGTGCTCGGAGAATGAAAGGAACGAAAGATGCGTTGCCACTTATTGAGAAAGGCACGGGGGCTGCCAACAGCAGCCCTGGTGCTCAGTATTATGGTGTTTGTGTCAGGTTGGACGCCATCCTACGGCGACTCGACTCAGGCATCAAGGCTTCTTAAGGATGCTAGAGGGCTAGCGGTTCAACTGGGGCGCGACGCAAACCAAATGGCGTCCTTCCAGACCTTGACGGATTGGAAGAGTCATGCCGAACAGCTCAATCTCATCGGGGATCATATCAACAAGGTCGGTAAAATCCTGGCGGATCTGCACCAGGCTCGAGATGGCGCCGAACCCTGGCAACAGGATGCCATCGACAAGATCACCCCCCTCGTCCAGGAATTGGCATCCAACACCAAGTCAATCATCGACAACCTCAATGGCGATAAAAGGACGTGGCGCACCGAATACAAGGCCTACTTGAAATCCAATGCCGAACGGGCCAATGCTCTGTCGAAGCTCATTGGCGATTACCTGGACTACGAAGGCGCAAAGGCTAGGGCGCAGGGACTGAGTGAGAAGGCGGGATTTTCGGGCCCTTAGGACTCTCGGACCGCAGATATGGAAGGCTTGTTCGGACGCTGCGGGAACTCTGCGTTGAGCAAGCTTGCCCCCCGGCCGAGACTTAGCGATAGGCCGCTTTTCCTAAACAGTTCCCCTTCTGAGCCGGGAAGGCGAAAAGCACAAACCTCGGCGGCATCCGCCGCAAACGCCATCGGCTCCTTTCAACATACGCCACAAAGACTGACTAGTTCACGCGCAGGACTTCCTGTCGGTTCATTGCAAGCACTCACCCATTTTCGTAGTTCCCCTACCCTTCTTCCACATCTTTTTTCCCGGAACTCTGGACGAAAAGGCCGAGCCGTAATACCGTCCTAACTAGGACTCCGATGATTTGAGATTCTGCTCATCGAATGAGCCGCGGCACATCGGGCTTTGTGTGTCGGGGCACAGCTTTACAGGCTACGAAAACTCATCTTTCTGAAGGGTACGGCCTTCAGGCCGTGCGTAAATGCTTTGCCATGAATCTGGCTTTAGCCGCTGAGGGGACTCCTTTCATCGTTCTCCCGACTTTATCCGCAAGCTGTTTAGCCGAAAGTCTCGCCGGCAAGTATCACTCTCCTAAACAGCTTATGCCAGCGTATTTCATAAGGCCAATCCAGTCTGCCTTCCCGAACATTGGCGGCACCCGTGCCACTACGCGATCTAGACACCCGGGGCTTGGTTCGCTTAGTTCGCACATTTTGTACAGGAACAAAAGACGCCGCAGAATGAAGGTCGGAGATAGCGGGAAAAACAGAACAAACGGAATCCCGATTTCCTCCCCTAGCGCTTGATTCCTAACGCCAAGGCCGCGTCGGCGCGAACGCCTACTCCGGCCTAGCGGGTTTACTTATTTGAGGATGGGGGCGCCGACTCGACAATCGGCAGATCGACGCTGATGGCGGCATGGTCGGAGAGCGGGTTGTCGAATGCATCATTGGCTTCGTTCATGGTGCGAGCGAAGCGGGGGGCGAAGCGATATGAGTCGGCCGACTTAGGGTCATCTTTCAGATAACCCTTCACAAAAATCCAATCGAGCCGGTATTTACCGACAATTCCGAGCGTGCGCGGCAAGCCGAAGGTAGTCATAAACCCCTTGCTGCCGCGCTCGTTCGAGTTGCCCAGGGTCCCCGCGCGGCCAAGTACCGAGAGATCCGCATCCCCGCGATAGTCAAACCGCATCTGGTCGTCAAAGCGAAACTTGTTTAATTCTTTAAAGAGCCCCTGTTCAGGATTGGCCGCCAGTAAAGGAACGCCGGACGCAGTTGGGTCACTCTGAAACTTTGTCGTCTTGAAGGCCAGGCCGGCGATGTCCATGCCGAAACCGACGCCGGTCGCGTACTTGACCCCTTTTGTGGCCCAATACGACGGATCACTGAGCTTCTTCAATACGGCGGATTTTATGGACAGCACCGTGCCATCCGCCCCCGTCGTGTTCATATCCCCGGCAACCACCACCGGATGAGGTATCGGCTTGATGAAGTCAAGAATTTCGTCCATCTGCTTCACGCGACGCTTGGGTGTCGTGCGATTCTCCAAGTGCGCGGCAACGATGGTGAGCTGGCCGCCGGGAAGATCAGGCACATCGATGGTTGCAATCAGGTTCGTGCGGCCTCCGCGGCGTACCTCGCGGACGATCTCTTCTCCAAAGACCAGGCTTGCGCCTTTCCGCTTTCCGGCTTCGAGTTGCCCATACTTCTTCTCGCTGTTGTACCAGTCGTAAGCCACAAACTGAAAAGGCACGAGCTTCACATCCCGAAGCGGATAGCGGGAAAGAATCGCGGTGCCATGCAGGCCCAGAAGGCGCGACTTGTCGACACTAAACAGCTCTTCCAGCTCTTTTTGCTCGTCTGGATTCTTTACATTCGCGAACGACTGGGTACCCAGTATCTTGGGATCAACCTCTACAAATTCGACCCCATAGGCCCAATTCATCTTGAGCGCATCGGCCAGGTCCTTCACCACCGCCCGGTAGTCACTTCTCTTCATGCCCCAGTCGACCTCATTCAGTACCAGCACGTCGGCGGACTGAAGCACGTCCATCTGGGCGCGCAACACATCGTCCTTCGCTTTTTCGGGGTTGGTGTTGCTGGAGGCGTCGGCGTGCACTTGGTTGATGAAAGCCTGCTTGTCGGTCAGCAACAGCTTCATCTTGTCCAGTTCAATTCCCCGCTCTATGTTCCATTCCACCAGGCGCAGCGAGGGCCCCATACCCTTGAGGTCTGGCCGCAACGGCTTTGTTCCGTTAAAGTACGCTTCATTGTTGATAAAGGGGGTGGTTAGCAAGGTATGCAGCTTGGCGGCCAGCGCGGGATCAGTTATTTCCTGCTCACCAAGAGCGACAAGTTCCTGATAGCTGAACATCGGAGGCCCGGCTGACCGCGTGTAGTCGGCGCTGTTTCCATCCTGCGCCGATGCTGCGCTACACAAGATGACTGTCAGGAACAACGCAAGTTGGGCTCCAACGGAGTGGACACGATCCTTCAGCTTATGTTCTAAGATTTTCATCTCGCAATCCGTGTCCGCGGCGCTATTTTAGCGGAACTATTCCTCCAAAGTGGAGTTATTCGATCAGGAGTAGTCTACGAGGCGGGCCAGCGTCGGCATACTAGCATAATTGCCAGTTCCCTATCCAAGTACTCCAAACTTCTCCGGATTGCTCCTAAGTGACACTCCCGACGATGTGGTTATAATGACCAACCAGCTCCACAGCGTGAACCAGGCATCCAGGACCAGATCAACATGTTAATAGAGGACAAGTTTCGCGGGCTTTTGCTTTCTCTATGCCTTTGTTCCTGCGTAAGTGGCCCTCATTCTGCGCTTGCGTCAGACCCTTCCCCGAATGCTCTGATGCCCCCTACGGAAGCACCCGCAGATGCTTTGCCCGACGCTCCAGAACAGCAGGTTGCGGTCACTGAAAAAGGCCTGCCTCTGGCTATCCTGAAGGATCAGCTTGCCATCTGGAGCAGCCCGGCGCGGATCAAGGCTCACGATCTAATTTGGCTGCTCCCACTCGGGGCAGCAACGGGAGTGACGCTGGCCACCGACACGGACACTATGCGCGAACTACCCCGCGACCCGGGTTTCAACAAAGACAGCGTGAATGCGTCCAATTCCCTGCTTGGCGGTGAGCTTGCCATACCGGTCACGCTATACGGGATCGGAGTCTTCAAGAGCAACGCACACGCTCGTGAGACAGGCATTTTGAGCGGCGAAGCACTTGCGGATAGCGTAGTGCTGGACCAGGTCACGAAGATCATCTTCCGCCGTGAGCGTCCGCTCTACAACAATGCCGCCGGCGACTTTTTCTCGTCGTCGCCGGGCAGCAATAAGTCGTTTCCCTCTTCGCACAGCATGCTGGCCTGGACTGTGGCAGGAGTTATCGCAGGCGAATACCCGTCCAAGTGGGTGCAGCTGAGTACCTATTCTTTGGCGACGAGCGTGAGCCTGATGCGCGTCCTGGGACAGGAGCATTTCCCAACGGACGTGTTGGTGGGAGGCGCTGCCGGATGGCTCATCGGCCACTACGTCTTTGAGAAGCATCAGCTAAGACACGTCAAGAAGCCGAGTCGAGGAGCCACCGGTTACGGCCCGGCCCCTACTGAATGATCGGTATTGAATTGGCAAGCTGAAGATCAACCAACAAGGTCAACCGGTTGTCGACCTGGATGAACTTGGCAGCCTGCTTGGGGCCGATCGCCTTCTTGAACTTGGGATAGTACTGAGCTGTAAGTTCGTTTCTTGACTTGTTGAACTTGAGCATGCGATCCATCAAGCTGTCAGCCTGAGCATCCGTCAGGGTTTCGTACTCCGCGCCATAATCCTTGATCACGGATACCCGCTGATCACCCAGGGCTTGCTGCTTGGTCGAGTACTCGCGGTATAGCGGCCAGAACGCCTTTGCGTCGGTGTCGTTGAGCTGCATGGTTTTGCCAATAATGTCGGTCTTTTGCGCCTGGACATCCGAGCGCAACAACGCAATATCGGTATCGACTCCGGACTGATCACTCGTTGCAGTTTGGGCGATAGCTCCCGACGTCACCAACAGGGCCGCTAGCATCATTACAAATCGCGTTTTCTTCACGGAGTCATTTCCTCGTTTAGGTGTGCAATATGTCCCCCCTGCTTCGCCGAGGGTGAGACCAATCTTGACATCCGCACAGCGCGCATGTCACCTGCAAGTTTTGCTAGTATCGCGAACAATCTATTTCTGATTCTCGAAACCGGGGCGGTTGGCTCGAATGATTGCAGAGAAGTCCGGCAACTTGTCTGCCGCCTGTGCGATCGCATTAATATGCGCGAGGCTTTTCAAATCCTTGAACGCCAACCCGTCTGTAACCAGCCGTCCCCTGTCATATAGCAATTCGTCCAAGGTGCCGTTGACCAGAAGTTGGTAGTTCCAGGGCTGAGGGTTGGCCACTTCCTTGGAGATTTTCGTGTCAAGCGTGGTAGTGCAGTTGCGTGTCAGCGCGTTGTACCACTCAGGATTATCCTTCAAATGGTTTAGATAGCGGACATACGTGAGAAAAATGGCGCGCGCCGAGTCCGGGGCCAGGTTTGCGCGGTAAAGGAAAACGTCCTCGCCTTTTCTGAAGTTGGTGCGAAGACGAACGACGTCGCGCTCATCAGCGACCACGAAAATGAGCTCATATTGGCGAAAGAATCCGAGAATGGCGGAGTAGTCCTGCCCGCCCTTATAGCGGGCCTCTATGGAGAACGCAACGTGTTGGTTGTCGCCGAACCAGAAGCTCACAATCGGATGACCGATCCAAGGCACGCCCCAAGTAGTAAAAAAGAGATCCACGCCGCGGAGGTCCGTCAGATTGACGGTGCGATCGGTCCAGCAGTTGCTGTAGTCGGTTTCGGTGCGATAGTCGCAATTACGCAAATTGTGGATGGTCATTTGATCCCCATCCATTTGCACCCACGCCGGCCTATCCACGTCGGCCTGCCAGGCCGCGGTATTCGTCGGCTTTAGATTTAGCCACCAAACAAGCACCAGGCAAAAGCATCCCAGGCACAACAGCATCGATCGAACATGCAATTTGTATCTGACTAAGATCGCCACCAGGATGACCGCGTACAGGATGGTAAGCGGCAGCCTGAATGCCGACAGACGGACATCAATGTAGAGGGCCGCCATCGACCATATAGAAAGCAGGCCAAGAACAATCCAGACGAGGGTGAGGCCTAGTCCCGCCAGGCACCTGGCGAACAAACCCCGTTTGGGAGACGGCGGCGCCACTGGGGTACTGGTTAGCGGTTCCATAGGAATCCCTTGCCTCTTCTGGTGACTGCTCAACTAATTAAACCCCTAAGCAGCGCGCGAACAGACTGCCAATACTACCAGTGCCCGCATAAAAATCTGGTCATCCACGAAGGAGGCCTATGGAGCTATCTGAATCGGGGGCGCCGGAACGTCTATTTTGTCGATCGTCACTACCTGTCAAAGGTTTTGTCTCACTCTTGTAGTTTTGCCAGTATCACTCTCGCGTTCGCGGGCTAAATATCGAATCAACTCTCAAGAGGCACCTGACGGCAAGGAGTACGCACATGCAAATTAACCTTCGGACGAGACGTATACCCTCCAACCCGGCGATTCTTGCGGGATTGATGATCATTTTGGCCGCGACAGCGCAAGGCCAGACCGTAAAGGGAGTAATCAACGGGCGTAGCGGCGCCACCATGACACTGCAGACCGTGGATACTCCCAAACTCGTCGTATTGCTCACTCCGACGACTGCAGTGGCCGAAGTGCAGGGCGTCTTAAAAGGGCGAAAGAAGGAAATGGCCGTCACGTGTCTGATTCCAGGGCTTCCGGTGGAAGTGCAGGGAACGACAAATGATCAGGGCCAACTCGTAGCCGACAGCGTCAAGTTCAAAGGCAACGATCTGAAGGCCGCCATGGACGCCCAAGCTGGGCTGCAACCGACGGTGGAGGCCCAGCAGGCAGATCAGCAAAAAATCCAGGCGAGCGAGCAGGCTCTGGCCGCGCAACAGGCGCAGCTCAGCGCCGAGGATCAGAAGATTGCCGCTAATAAAGCCGCCATCGCTGCCGCCAACAAACGCTTCGGCGAGTTGGGCGACTACAACATCCTAGGCGAAGTAACCGTACTTTTTGGCAACGGTAAAACCACCATCGAACCGCAATATAAGCCTCAACTATCCAAGCTGGCTGAGCAGGCATTGACGGTCACCGGTTATGTTATCCAAGTGAAGGGATATGCCTCCGCGGTTGGTTCTGCATCGCTGAACCAGCGGCTAAGCGTCGAGCGGGCCAACGCCGTTAGTCAGTATTTAGAACAGGACGCCAACGTCCCGTTGACCAACATGCTTGCGCCCGGCGCGATGGGAACTTCCGACCAGGTAGTCCCCGACAAGACAGCAGAAGGACAGGCCCAAAACCGGCGGGTGGTAGTCATGATCCTGCAGAATAAAGGTATTGCCGGTACCTAGGGACGCCGCATAATAGGTGGAGAGACGATGTCTTATTCCGCCGGGTTTGCGCACCTATCGCAAGCAGCAGCGCACGGCCCTGCAACTAAGCTGCGCCGTCTAGACGGCCAAGCCAGGCTACCAAAATCGAAAAGGGAAAACTTATGAACAGACAGGTCGCAAATGCCGTATCCGACTCCCGAAGTGCACTTTATCTCAGCACAGCCTTTGCTGCGCTCGTTCTCTTCGCGTCTCCGGCCATAGGGCAGAACGCTGAACTGCAAGCTAAGCTCGCCCAGGTTAAGGAGGCATCGGCAGCCAACAAGCAAGCGCTCTCCCATTACAACTGGCAAGAGTCGGTGACGACCAGCATCAAGGGCGAAGTCAAGAAGCAACAGCTCTTCCTGGTAAGCGTTGGTCCCGATGGTCAGCAGCAAAAGAGCGAGATCAATGCTCAGCCGGATCAGTCGAGTGGCGGTCCACTGAAACGCCACATCGTGGCCAAAAAGAAGGCAGAATTTAAAGACTACGGCGAGCAGATTGCCGACCTGGCAAGGCAATATACCCAGCCGGACCCCAGCCGGCTGCAACAGGCCTACCAGCAGGGAAATATCTCGATGCAGTTAGGCGGAGGGCAAAACATGATGACCCTCATCATTAAGAACTACATCAAGCCTGGCGATTCGGTAACGCTTGTGTTTAACAAGCCAAGCAAGGCGATTCAGAGCGTACGGGTCACGAGCTACCTCGACGACCCTAAGGACGCTGTGAGCATCGCGGCCCAGTTCGCCAAGCTGCCTAACGGCATAAACCACGTGACCGGCACGCAGATCAACGGCGCCAGCAAGCAATTAACCGTTGTAACTCAGAATTCGAATTATCAACCAATTTAACAACTGCTCTGGTGAGCGGCCGCCTACGAATAGCGGCCACGGCCCTACCGGTTGCCGAAGGTCCAGCTGAGTCCGGAACTCGTTCCGTAGTCGCTGCCGGAAAGTGTCGGAGGCGGCTGATTGTCCCAGTTGCCATAAAAAGAAACATTCCACGACAAATCGCTGAAGAGCTTGATGTAATAGGATGCGTTGAGATTCGTCCGAATGCGCCCTGGTTCTGAGATTCCCGGCAGGATCAGAGCAGAGATATCCAGATCCGTCTTCTTAAACCTGAAGATTTTGAGTTGGGAGTCAATAAGCCCGGATGCGGCGTTTTGCGCGCCTTGTCGCACGGTATAGGTCTTGTACTGCGCATTCTGCCAGGCGAAACCCGCAAGCACGTAGAAGCTTGCCTGGTTGCTATTGCGCAGATATCTCCCTATGCCTCCACCAAGAGTTGTCTGCAGATCGATTCCCTGCACCGAACTTTGCAGGAAACTCCCGGTTCCGGAATAGAACCAATTGTTCCATCGCAGCAGTTTCATGCCGCTAAGATCTACCTGGTTTCGAGTGGCATTACTAGCGTTACTGCTGGCAGCGAAGCTGGAGTTGACGCTCGCCTGAGTCGACCACCGCTCTCTGGGATATTCCACTTGGGATGAGACGTTATACTGGGTGGTTTCATTGCCCTTGGAATACTGAACGCCGGTGCTGATGGCGCCGTTGAATCGCCGGCGAAAGCTTTCGGCGGTTTGATCCAGCTTGACGAGTTGGGACGGTGGAATCTCCACCTTTTCCTCGGATGCAGAGGCAACGTTAATGCTCATTGGACGATCACCAGATGCAGCGGCAATCGACAGCTTACCGGTGTACACTCTGCCGTCCTCTGTCTGTACCAGAAACAATTGATCGCTCTCCAGGCGAGCCACTTGCGCCCATTCCACGCCAATGGTGCCCTGAGCATAACTAAGCTTGACTGAGAGCACACCCGCGCTCAGTCCCCTGATCTCACAGGTGAGCCGATCGCCGTTCTTCATCACTACTACGTCCGTCTTCTCGCGCGCGAAGAGGGGCGAGCCGAACAGAAGAGTAGAGGCTAAAATGATGTGACAAATTTTCATAACGGCGGTCATCGGCCATCGGCTTTCGACTCGCTCACGGCTGAAGGAGTCGTCCACGCGGGGGCTGCGCAGGGTGCTAGAAGATCCGTCCAATCCGGAAGAAGAACCGTCCGCGGCCGTATTCACCGATGGCACCCGCAAGTTCCACCGGGCCGAAGATGGTGTTAATGATAATTCCAGCGGCGCCGTCGATGGGGAGATTCGGGGGTTTTGGGCCCAGAGCCAACTTGTACGTCTTACCCACCTCTGCTAGCCCGATGAACTCGATGTTGCTGCCCAACAACGGGGGAAGAGTAGTGAGTTCGCGGATATATCCCAGTTGTCCCAAGAAATACTGGTTTGTGTACAGTTCGTTGGTGTTCCAGGCAACGAGGCGCTGCGAGCCGCCGAGAGAGAACGCGGGTATTCCGGCTTTGTAACCGTAACTGCTTCCTCCCGAAGCCCCGAAAAACACCGAGGACGGCTCGCTCAGACGAAAGAAACTCTGCGATTGAACTTCGGAAAGCGGAAACGGGCCCGGAGCCGCTGGATTGACGTTGTACCCCTTGGTGTAGATGAGAAGGCTTTGCCCGGATCGGGGTATCACTGGGTTGTCCAGCGTGTTCAGCTGAAACTGCAGCCTGACATCGCCCGTTCCTCCCGAGACTGTCGGTAGAACAGACGAGTCCCCTATTTGGGGAGAGAGTTTTTCATACCCGCCTTCGTATCCCAACCTTAATTCTCCCGTGGTCCCAAATCCGTATCCCACATCTATGCCGCCAAGAGCCTGTCGTGTCCGGTAAGTCGCGATCTGGGTATCGCCGTTGTAGACGTAGCTCTGCACGCTGTTGCCCGAGCCGCGGGGAGCGATAAACCAATTGCTGGTCGGCTTGAATGGGTGGTAGTACTCGCTATCAAGCAGATATTGCGAGCCTAAGATCACATCGCTGCGGAGCTCGGATCGGTAGCTGCCGAAATCGAGAAAGGTGATCCGCGCCCCCATGCTGAAGAGAACATTATTGTAGTCAGACCCGTCGATCAGAAGTATGGGGCGCACCGTGGGTGGCGCGTATGGTTTCGGCTCCGTTTGGATCTCCAGTCCCTGTTTCCCATCTTTCTCCACCATCGAATAGCCGACGTTCGCGAAGCGACCCTGGCCCTGGAGCCTCAACATCTGCCCATCCAACTTGGCAAAATCCACGGGCTTGCCAACGTCTACGGCAAGTCTCTGCTCTACCGATTCGGCCAACTCAGGCGCGGTCCCTTTAACCTGTACAAACTCGGGCACAGGTGTGGTTTTTCGCCGGGCTGCGCGGTTAGCCAGATATTGTTTCCACTCGGCCTCGCTGACCGAGAAGGCAGAGAGAACCTTGGCCTTGGAAGCAGCCGCATCGTATCCCGCTTTTATGATCGCGTCGGCAGCACCATAATCCAGCGCGTTGTACTTCTGCAGCGGCACGCTTACCAGCAGATCCGCTTGCTCCATGGAACGAAGCTCATTCGATGCGATCATGACCGAGATGGATTCACCCAGCACGGCGAAGCTGGACAACGGCGCCGTTGGACTAATTGGCTCGGTCTCCAGATGGATTCCAATGACTATGTCAGCCCCCATCTCTTTGGCAACGTCGATCGGGATGTTGTTGAGCAAACCACCGTCCGCGTAGATGTGATCGCCGGTCCGGACTGGCGTGAAGATGCCGGGTAGAGACATCGTAGATCGCAATGCCAGCGACAGAGGGCCGCTGCGGAAGACGTGTGGCTTCCCGGAAACCAAGTCAGTCGCCACACAGGCAAACGGGATGGGGAGATCGTTGAAGCTCTTGATTTCTGAATATGGCAGGGCCACCTTGTCAAGAATCAAAGAAACCTGTTGACCGGTGTTGAAGCCCCCGGGGAACTGCAAGCCCTTGCGCAGGCCAAATTCAAGGCTGTTTGGGACCTCATGGGCGTCTTGTTTGCGCCGAAAAGAGAGATCCTGAAACGGTGTCTGGCCTCTCAGTACCTCATCCCAGTTGATTCCGTTGGTGATCTCCCTGACTTCTGCCGGAGATCTTCCGGTAGCGTAGATGCCTCCGACCAGGCCTCCCATGCTGGTACCGGCAACATAACTCACCGGAATACGATGTTCCTCCATCCACTGGAGCACCCCGATGTGGGCCAGGCCTAAGGCACCTCCACCCTCGAGAACGATTCCAAGTTTTGGGCGCGCGGGGGGAGCCGGTTTTGGAGCCTCCTGGGGAACGCCAACGTTGGTAGTCAACAAGATAAAAGACAGAAGCAATGATTGTAGGGATCGAAGTTTCATGGTTGCCCTTGACTGCTGTCATGACCCGCCGTATCGGACCTTTGTGAGCTGAAAAATGAACCTGCGTGCTCCGCCAGCGCCGGCAACTATTTCTTGCCCCACGCCCTCCCTAACAATCAACAATCTGTGTTTTCACTTGCGACCAAGTGGAACCCAAAGGCTTAGGATGGATCATGACTAGTCATTAGTATCCGGACAGACCAGAGCTCAGGGTACTGTCAAATCTACTAGCCAGCAGATCAACAGTTCCCAGCTAGCAGAATGGCTGCCATCGATGCATCGAGATACCGAGAGTGGTCAGCGTCAAGCCGGATGAGCGAGACCTCGGTGTGTTCGCTGTGTTTCCACGCGCGACGTGCGCCCGTTTCGGGCGCACTCAAGTACGTCACGGTGAGCCACAAATGGTCTTCACGACATTGCCGGAAACGGAGATCACCACAGGTTAGACCGGTTGATAGTTCGAATTCTGAGTCACCACCGTTAATTGCTTGCTGACGCCGTTTACTTGCGTGCCTGTAACGTGGTTTGTACCGTCAGGCAGCTTGGCGAATTCTGCTGCGATGGTCACTGCATCCGACGGGCTATCGAGATAGCTCGAAACGTGAATGCTCTGGATTGCCTTCTGCTGCTTGTTAAATACCAGAGTTACCTGATCGTTAGGCTTGATGTAATTCTTGATCACGAGTGTGACCACACCTTCGCCTCCGCCAGACTGCAGCGAAACGTTGCCCGCCTGGAATGCGGCCTGAAGTCTCCCCGGGTCGGGCTGCGTATATTGCTTTGCCAAGTCGGCAATTTGTTCACCGTAGTCTTGAAACTCGGCTTTTTTCTTCTCGACTACGTGCTGCTTGAGCCTGCCTCCACTGGGGGGCGGAGCCTGCGAGCCTCCAATCGGGGTCTTCTGCTGCTGACCATCGGGTCCCACACTGACCTGGAAGACCTGTTGCTTTTTAACGTCGCCCTTAATGCTTGTAGTCTGCTGCTCCTGCCAGGTGTAATGAGCGAGCGCCGCTTTATTGGCTGCAGAAGCCGTTTTGATTTCGCCAAGCCGCTGTTGTAATTCCGGATTTTGCCCATGAAAAGACGAAGCGGAAAACAACAGCGCAACGGCGGCGGCAGTGGCTATCGGGAGTGCGAGTGTGGGTCCCTTGCCATATTTGAATCGGGTGTTCATTGGTTCTCCTCTTCCTGGCCTTGGTATAGGCAAAACAGCGTTTCTACTGGGCTTGTATCTGGTTATTCCTGCACTATGGTCCAACTACCATCCGGGTCGAATTCGGTCATTGCGGATGCTGTATCGGAGGTGCTCTTTCCCAAGTCTTTTTGGAGCAACACGCCGTCCTGGTTCATGATGAAGGTCATCACGCCGGAATTTCCGTATTCAGCGGGATAGGCGACAAAGGCGAATCCACCCACCATCTTTCCATCGGTAACGTAGCTCTTCGCTCCGCCTGGTGCGTGGCTCCCTTGCCCTGTGAGCATATGGAAGTAGTAACCATGGAAAGGCTGGTGTGCATCCGGCTTTGCACTATACCCTTCGCTGGTTGCATAGGCTACTAGAGGCCCGAGCGGACTTTTTGGTTGACCCTGCGGTGAATCCCAATACAAACCGTTTTGTTTGCCAGGATCGCTGATGAACTTCAACGCGAATTGTTTAGTGCTTCCGCCATCGTGGGGTCGTGAATAGTAGTCCGCCTGGGCATCAGCCAGTGCCCCGCAAACGTCGATGACCGCCAGTTCGTTACGGCCGATACGGCGCCTTAGAATCTCTTCCTTTCCCGCAGCTGTGTCGAAAAACCACTGGCCGCTGTCATTCTTTTTTAGCGGGATTGGAAAGGGAAAGTTTTGCGCTCCGATGAGAAGGATTTGGCTCCCGTCCGGCATCTTGCGCCAACGGTGCATCTGCTGATAGCCAGCTGCGAATGCATCGCCGGTGGCCTTATCCTGTACGGCGTCCCCGGAAAGAATGATGGATTTAGAATCGGGACCGAAGATTGCCAACAAGCCGTTCTGGTCCCCTGCCTTGGCCGCCTTCAGTAGGCCGTTGCCTGCCTGGTCGGGTGAGGAAAACGCCGTGGACGATGGTGCCGGCGTCTTACTGCAGCCGCAAAACATAACCATCAGAGCCAGAAGCATCAACCAGGTCTTAAAAGTGATTTTGGGGGCCGCTTGTGACATGCCTATTCTCCAGTCCTTCGCATTGCCGGACACTTCAAGGCCGTCGGTATCCTTATGTGTTCCCGCCATTCGGTTCACCTGCGACCTCCCCAACCACCGCCCCCACCCCTGCTTTCAGCGCCCCGAGCACTTGCCTCTCGCGATTGCCAACCTCCGCCTCCGGAATTAAAGGCCGAGGACCCCCCGCTTTTTTCCTGTCCTCCCCAGCCACTTGAAGTTGAACTACTCTTTGGGACGCTTTGGCCAGAGTAGCTGGACGTGTTGTATTTCGGAGTGTTTGAGCTTGAACCTTTCCAGCCGCTCCCGGTGTTTGAGTAGGTGTTTCCGTTCGCAGCCGCATACTTGTTGCCATTGGCGGTCTGACCCACGGCAGCGCTGTTGTTCGCACCCGACGCGCCATAGGCCTTGGCACCGGTCGAGGAGGTCATCGAAGCTGTGGTTCCGTTAGCGTTTGTATTGTGCTGGGAGTAGGCGGTATTGCCGTTCTTCGAGTACGTCGACGCGCCCGAGCTCCCGTAGGCATTGGAATTCTGCACTGTGGATGCGGAAGCCCCGGTTCTCGTGTTGTAGGCACTTCCGGCGCTTGTCTTGCCATACGCGTTTGAGACTGACCCTCCCTGCGCATACGTCCCGGTCTTGGGGTTGTACGCCTGGCCAGCGCTTGCGCTGCCGTAGCCGTTTGAGACTGTGGCTCCACGTGCGTATGTGCCGGTGGCCGAGTTATAGCCGGCGCCATAGTGCGCGGAACCGTACGGACCGTACGCAGCCCCTCGCCAGGCAGTGTTTCCGTAATACGCGCCGCCGCGGTAAACCACCGTGGTGGTGCCATGCCAACCACAATTCCAACTGCTGTAACCCCAACCGCAACATCCCCCGCTCATCATCGCCCCCACGGCGATGCCAACTCCAAAGGCAACCACCGCGGTTCCCACCACCGCGGCCGTACTGTATCCCGGAGTCACGTAGGGATAACCGTAAACCACCGCCGGGTTGTAGACGGGGACATACACGACTTGCGGATTTGCAGCTTGAATCACGATGACTTGCGGCGATTGTTGCACCACCTTGATCTGTGAGCCTGAGGTCAGATTGCCGGCGGCTTGCGCCTTTGCGCGCAAAACCTGGACGGCCGACATGACCTCCGGCCCCTGCGTGCTATACGCCTCTCCTAAGGCCGAAGTCCAGCTGAGATTCTTGGCCATGTTGTCGAGCACAGAGGGAAATTGCGTCATGGCCTTCACGCTGGGCTCCCACGGTTGCCCATCAACCGCATACATGAGGGGCGCGCCACTGAGGTAGGGGTTTTGCTGAAGCCAGGCCGCGGCTGCAGTCACCTGGTCTGGAAAGCTCGCCGCCCCTAGAACCTGGGCTACCAGCGAATCCGGGTAGAGGGCGATGGGCGCAACTAATTGTTGCAGCTCGTCGCCAGACAGGGGCGCACCCTGGCCCGAATACCCTTCCTGCTGAGCTTGAACTTCGAGCGGCGCAGTAGTAAGGATCATCAGGATAGAAAGCGCCGTTGCCAAAAGCTGTTTCGCGAAAGTCGCCAGCATATCTTTGCCCTCGGGCACGGATGAGTTTGAATCTCTGTCGGGCAAGAATGGACCCGCTCCTCGCGGGGCTAACGGCAATATCTAGCCGGCCGGCCGCTTAGCCACAGCGTCACTCCAGGATCAATTTCCCGTCAGAGTGCAGGGTATGCGGAGCCCTCTGTGAATGAAACTGTCACTTGCGACAGGTAAAGCAGGCAGATTGTGCGCTGTGTGACCAGATTCCGCGTAGAAGACGCAGAATGCGATGGACGAGGAGGTTGGGGTTATTTTACCCGCCGAACAATAGGTGCAGGGGCCAAACAGACTGCGCGAGAGCTACGCGCCGAGCCCCAAAGGAATGGCCGAACACGGGAGCAGAGGGAGCTAAGCCGGTGTCATATGGTGCTTGATGGCATATTCAAGAAGTTCCGCGTTGGTCTTGACGTTCAATGTCTCCATCATGCGGTATTTGTGGAACGCCACCGTACCGGGCTTTATGTCGATGATGTTTGCCACTTCCTTCATCGACATACCCTCCGCGAGTAGCTGGAGAATTTCGCTTTGCCTCTTGGTAATGCGTTTCTCCGCGCTGAAGGTCTCGCCCTGATTCAGAAGGTACGTGACCGTTTCTTTAACAATCAGCGGGGAAAGATAGGATGCTCCCTGGTTGACCTTGCGAACCGCAAGCAAGAGTTCGTCCCCAGCGGACTGCTTCAGTACGTAGCCAGAAGCGCCCCGGCGGAACGCCTCGGCTGCTACATCTGCGGCCATGGTCATGGTCAGAAAGACCAGCTTGACCCCGGGAGTTTTGTGCTTTACCTGCGCTCCAGCGTCAAGCCCATTCAAGTGGGGCATATAAATGTCGAGGATGATGATATCCGGCTTGAGTTCGGCGGCAGCAGCAATCAAACACCGCCCGTCCGTTACAGTCCCGACCACCTGAAATTCCGGCTCCAGCAGACTCTTGCATGCATCCGCCAGGAGTTGGTGATCGTCGGCAATCAAGATGCGCGCTGAAGGTTTTTGTTCTCTCACAACCATCTCCTGAACCGCTAATTGGGAATGAAACTCTATCGGCCCGAAGAAAATTCGAAAACTAACCCGATGACATTCTAGAAGCAGAATGCATGCGCCGGCGCCCGGAACACGGATTGCGACATGCTCCTCAAATTACGCGTTGACGATGCTTTGGGGATAGTCAACGCCATATTACGCCTCGCATGGGGTAACCGCAACCTCTCTCCAGATGAAAATCAGCACATCACAATTGCGCGGCAACAAGTGAGAAGACCGTTTGATACCACAGCTGAGAGGGAGGCCCCCACAGTCCCCCTAGTTTTGCCTTCGTCCACTAGCAATTTTGCTAGTTATGCATTCCTGCACCACCGCATACCTTGAATACGATGTCTTCGTTCCCCGAGCCGACGGTGTCGAAGATCGCATGACTACAGCTTTTCGCCAGCATTGGCGGGCGAACACACCTCTCTCTCTGGAGTTCCGATGCGCAAGACCGTACTATCGCTTTCCGTTGCACTGTTGATCCTCGCCTCCGTCGAAATTCTGAACGCCGCCAGCCTGGCCGGCGCGAATCTGCCGGATACCGCCGTCGTTGCAGGCAAGTCGCTGGTTTTGAACGGATTGGGGCTACGAACGGAATTCATGGTGAAGGTCTACATTGCCGGCCTATACCTGGAGCAGAAGTCGGCTGACCCCGAGGCCATTATCAAGGCCGACGCCCCCAAACGGCTCGTCATGCAGTTCTTACACGATGCCAGTAACAAACAGATGACGGATGCATTCAGCGAGTCGTTCCATGACAATACCCCGGAAGCCGGAACAACGATGAAGGCCGATATCGACAGATTCCTTGGTGTGCTTGAACCGGTCAAAGTTGGAGACCAGATGGTCTTCACGTACCTGCCCGCAACCGGAACGACGGTTACCATCAACGGCAAGGACAAATTGACCATCGCGGACCACGCCTTCAACCGGGTGCTCTTCTCGGTGTGGCTGGGGCCGAAACCTCCCACGGCAAATCTAAAAAAGGGGATCCTGGGACAGAAAAGTTAGCCCCGGCAGTCATTTGCACAATTCGATCCAGGCCTCAGCCCAAAACGCAACCGACAAAGAGTTAAATGCAAATGATCCGGCTTACGAATTATCCGCTTGTCATCCTCTTTATTTCTTTCCTCCTGCTTTGGTTAGCAGGATCGCTTGGCGCTTCGATCCGCAGAAAGCGAAAGCTACCCGATAATGTCACGGGGGCGGATCCCGGCCTCGTCCTGGGCGCCACGCTGACGCTGCTTGGTCTCATCATTGGATTCACCTTTTCGATGGCCGTCAGCCGATACGAACAGCGCAAGAACTACGAGGAAGCGGAAGCGAACGCTATTGGCACGGAATATCTGCGGGCAGGCCTTTTGCCTGCCGCCGAAGCGCAGAGAGTGCGTGGACTGCTGGTGAACTATACCAATCAACGGATTTTGTTCTACACGATCCAAGATGAACGAAAGCTCGACCGGGTGAACGCCGATACCGCCCAACTGCAAACGGATCTATGGTCGGCTGTCGAAAAGATCGCCAGTGCCCAGCCGACGGCTATCACGGCTCTGGTCGTTGCAGGCATGAACGACGTGCTCAATTCCCAGGGATACACACAGGCTGCGTGGTGGAATCGGATTCCGCCTTCAGCATGGGCTCTTATGTTCACGATCGGTCTCTGTTGCAATCTGTTGATCGGCTTTTGCATTCGCCGCGCTGGTATGGAACTAGTTGTATTCATGGTGATGACCCTGGTGGTAGCGATATCGTTCTTTCTTATCGCCGACATCGACAGCCCACGTCGCGGCGTGATTCGCGTGCAACCGCAAAATCTGATGAGCCTCTCTCAGTCGCTCCATCCACAGTGAAGAAGCGGTTGTTGCCAAAGATTCAATTATCTCCTCATAGTTTTGCTAGTGTTCAAATGCCTTGCCATATCTAACAATCAATACAATGCTTCCGGCGCAGCCCCGGTAGACCCAGGCCGCATTCGGTTGTGGGTCGAGCCCGAGGCAACCACAAGATTGTGGCCCGGTGAACTCGGGCACCGCCGCTTCGCCGCGTACAAAGGAACGATATGAAAAAGATTGTGGTTGTCGCGAGCTTGCTTTGTGGGTGGAGCGTACTTGGATTCTGTCAGGACCAGGCCGCAACTCAGCCTTCGGTCATCAATATCAATATCAGCGTCTCGCGCACGGTCCAGGCAGTAAGTTATCCCAACAATACTTCGAGCACCATCAACTTTACCGGCACGCCGTTACTGCCTTTCGCCAAGGGCCAGGCGAAGGTGGAAAATAAGAAAGGGGTCATTACGATACAGGCTGAGTTGCAAAAAATGTCGCCGGCCAACACTCTGGGCGCGGAATTTCTGACCTACGTGCTCTGGGCGATCACTCCGGAGGGGCGTGCTCGTAATTTGGGAGAGTTTCAGCTGAACGGTGACAAGAGCAAGCTCGCGGTAACGACCCAGCTACCGAATTTTGCCCTGATTATAACCGCCGAACCCTATTTTGCTGTGTCCTATGCAAGCGAAGAGGTGGTGTTGCAAGGGGTTCCAGGCAGTGACACCAAGGGTCAGATCACGCCGGTCGTGGCTCAGCTCCTGAGCCGCAGTACGTACCACGAAAGCCAACTTCAGCCTTTTGTGATCGACCCCAAAGTTCCCTTGATCGTGTACGAGGCGCGGAACGCTCTCCGTATTGCGCAACTGCAGGGTGCCGAGAAATATGCCGCGAATGCCTGGGCCACGGCGCAGCAGGCGCAGGCGCAAATGGAAGACTACATTGCCAGAAAGCAAAAGAATCCCATTTTGACAGCTGCTCGAAGCGCGACCCAGCAGGCGGAGGACGCTCGTTCCATCGCAGTGAAGCAAGAGGCCGCAGAAAAAGTGGCGGAAGCCAAACAGGCCGAGGCAGACAGGGCGGCGGCGGCGGCCCAACGCGAAGAGCAGTTGAAAGCACAGCAGGCAGCCGAGGCCCAGCGCAGCGCAGAAGCGGAGGCTTTGGCCGCCAGAGAGGCCCAGGCGCGTGCTCAGGCGGAAGCCGCCAAAAAGCAAGCAGACGAGGCAGCCGCGCGGTCGGCTGAAGAGGCTGCCAAGGCGGTGGATGCACAGCGCCAGCTCCGTGCGCAGCTGCTGCAGCAGTTGAACGCGGTGCTGCAGACGGTGGATACGCCACGTGGACTAGTTGTCACCATGGCCGACGTGTTGTTCGCGTCCGGCAAGTATCAGCTTTCCCAACAGGCAAGTCTTGCTTTGGCAAAGATGTCAGGGGTAATCCTGGCCCATCCTGGTTTGACGCTGAAGATTGCCGGCTACACCGACAGCACGGGCAGTGATCAGTTCAATCTAAAGCTTTCGGGACAACGCGCGGACGAAGTGCGGACATTCCTGGTGCAGCAGGGATTGAGTGCAGGCTCGGTCACCTCTGCGGGAATGGGCTCAGCCGATCCGGTGGCCAGCAATGATTCTTCCGTGGGCAGGCAACAGAACAGGCGAGTCGAAATCGTCGTCTCCGGTGAAGCCATTGGTTCCCAGAGCGGAACCTAACTCCGGGTGCCCCTCGCATAAGTTTCAACCACGGACACTTGCGGTCATAGGAGGATCGCACGCGGTTGAAACCCTCCTGATGCAGGTCACCGCTCTTGGATGACGCTGCCAATTGATGGACAAGCTCGCGCCCGACTCTCATAAGGGATGCCACATATCCCGTGCTTTCTCCATTCCTGCTGGGAGGGCACCTTACCTAAAAGCTCGATTGGGCTGCTTCACAACTGTCACTTATGACAGTTGCCGCCCTAGATTATTTGCGGTGAACTATCTCTTACCACCGGCAGCGGAAGTCCGCAGTTTGCATAGACACGTTGCTTTGCCAAGCAATCACACTTTCGCTGGTTCGAGAACTAGCACATGAATAGTGCCGCTCATCTGCGGTGACCGCGGAGCGCGAAAGCCAGCAAGGCAATCCCAGTAGGGAGAGAGCTGCACATCGGCCGCATTTGGGCTCCTGCCGCGGTCTTTGAGCAACTTCCCCAGAAAGAATCTCGACGAAAGTGAGAGACAACGCCTGATGGCGCCTGTTCCACCGGTGAGAATCATGAGATGGCCAGTAAGAAACCGCGCCGTTATGGGGGCGCTCTTGGTCTTGTTCACAGCGCCGCTGCTTGCGCAAGATACACCCGTTGCACCTGAGGGGACTCAGGTTGCCACGGAACAAACGCCGGCGGCGGCGGTCAACACCGACGCGTTGCGAAAAGCGGCGCAAAACCCTGTCGCCAGCCTCATCAGCGTTCCGGTGCAGAATAACAGCAACACGGGTATTAATCCCGGATACCGTACGCAAAATGTACTGAATATCCAGCCGGTGATTCCGGTAAAGTTTAGCGAAAACTGGAATCTGATCATTCGCTGGATCACTCCCATCATTTACCAGCCACTTGGGCCTGGAGTTGGCGTTTCCGGGCTAGGCGACATGCAGCCCACGTTTTTGCTTTCTCCAAGCAAACCACACAAATTGATTTGGGGCGCTGGGCCCATCTTTCAATTGCCAACCGCGACCAGCCAATACACTGGACAGGGGAAGCTTGGCATCGGACCTAACTTCGTAGCTCTGTCTATGCCGAGCCACTTCGTGCTGGGCGTGCTCGTCAACAACATCTGGTCGGTCGCCGGCGGGGGCAGCCGCGCAGACATTAATCAACTGCTGCTACAGTACTTCGTCAATGACAACCTGAAAAAGGGTTGGTACCTTACCACGCAGCCCATCCTTACCGCCAACTGGAACTCGTCCGCGGCTAGCGGAAGTGTATGGACGGTACCATTTGGCGGCGGCGTGGGGAGGATCATGAAGCTTGGATTTCAGCCGGTCAATATCAGCGTCCAGGCATATGGCAATGCCATTCATGTTCCCGGTGCTTCCTCCTGGAACGTTCGGGCATCGATTGCACTGCTGTTTCCCAAGCTAACCAAAGAGCAGGAAAAGATGATGATGGAGCAAAAGCTGAAGCAGCTGGACCAGGAGCCACCGAAGAAGAAGTGACCGGCCTAATGTCCTACTTACTCCTACCACCTGTCGCAAGAGACAGTTAACGATCCTGGATGTGCTGCATTAGCTTGGATCACGAACTTCGGCAGATGATAGCCAGCAAGGCAACACCATGCTTTGATAAGAGGCTGAGAAGCTTAGCGTGTTCTTTGAGACTTGGCCTTTACTTTCGCCGTTGTAGAACCGCCGCATTCGTGCCGTTATTCCAGGATGGACGCTGGCGAAACTTCCGCACAGCATCGTGAATCTGCAATAAACCGTAGAACAGCGAGCGAGACGGCAGGTTAGCCGCATGACTGATATACCAACGCTTCTGGCCAGGATCCCCGATGGATTCAAACCCATGGCGGCCATCGGCATCGGCGCCATCATACTGGTTGTTATCGTGCTATTCCATGGCTCGGGCCTCCACTGCATGCTAGTGCTGCGCCAGCGCCAAGAGCGACGCCTCCGTCTAGGGCGGCCTTACATATTCGCGGCATTGCTTCTGTTCGGATGGTCAGTTTTTTTCATGCTCGCGTTGCATATTGCCGAATTCGCCATCTGGGCTTATTCCCTTCTTTTCATGGGTCTGATAACGCATGCCAATGACGCGCTCTACTTCTGCGCCAACGCCTACACCACCCTGGGTTACGGGGCCGTTGACCTCGGGCTGCATTGGCGAAACCTCAGCCCGATCGTAGGGATCTCAGGACTGTTCACCATGGCGTGGACGACCAGCGCACTCGTCGGTGTAGTCAGCTCACACCGGCAACTTCTCGAAGAAATAGAGCACGAGCGCGAAATTGAAATACGCATGCGCGTGGCCCTGGGAAAGGAGGAATGGGATGCGCTGAAAAAGGAAAGGGAGGAAGAACGGTTGGGAAGGGAGAAAGCCCGCATTCAGGCCTATGGAGCCTCATGGGTCCAGCAGACCAGAATTAGGGACGAGGAACGGAGGAGTAACGAGGAACTCCGCAGAGCGGTGCGGGCGGAGATTGAGGAACTTCGGCGGAAAGAGCGCCAGGAGGAAGAGAAGCTGGGACCAGGGGCGCCACCGGCGGACTCTGCGCACAAAGAGCCACAATAGAGCAGTCAGCCTTCTTACGCCCTTTTCCGAATTGGCGGTGAACGTGAAGTGTTTCTTGTTGGCGGAACCTCTCCGACATAGCGGGCCGATCCTGAAGCAGCTTCTGGAAACGGGCGACCAACGAACCTGGCTTTGAAGGAATCGGCGGTCGACCCCAACTGCTCTGGGTCACTTCACATCCAGTAAGCGCAGACGCTATCTAAACCTGTAGGTCGCTCCGAGGATCACTCCATTCAGGGTTGAGTTAAAAAGGAACTGATCGTTGCCTTGATAGTGCACAGTCATATAGCGCCAACCTCCCTGTAAGACAATTTTCGGCTTCCATTGGTAGTCCAGGAAACTGGCTACCTGATAGTCCAGATTTGCGCCTCCCGCCCCCGCATCGCCGAGCACGTCGAACGAAATCTTTTTGGAAAGTGGAACGTCAAATCGAGCGCCTGCTACGAAGTCCGCCCAGTTTGCCGATGGCTGCAAGCCACCACTGCCGGGAAGCAAAGGCGGTTGCAAAGTAATCACAGTACCCAAGTGCCAATAGCGCAAGCCGGCTGTGCCATAGACCCTGGCCTTTTTACTACGCACCACCAGGTAATTGACTTTTGGGGTGAAGATGCTCACAGTAGCCCGCGCCTGTGCGGTATAGGCAGGATTGAAGGCGATGGTCTGATTATCCTTGAGTCTCAACCACATGAAGTCAGCCGGAAATGACCAGCGGTTGTATGCAGGGTCGAATGCGCCCATGATCCCGAACCTGGCTTTAGAAAGGAGATCCCAAATGCTTGCTTTGAAGCCGGAGTCATAGCCGAGGGCGCCGATCGTGCCATGTAAACCCGGAAGATAAAGATACGAGACGCTGTAGATATGCCACTTCGAATCGGAGGTGTCGTCGAGTGGTTGTGGAGCAGAGCTTACCGAGGTCTGGGGCGAACTACCGGCTTGAGGATCGGTTGGCGCCTCCACGAGAGCGTCCCCAGGATTTTGCGTTAGTTGCGCCTTCTCCTGTGCAAATGCAGCCGAACAACCGAAAACAGCGAGAGCAAAACCGCATAACACAGCTTTGACGAGTAATCGATGGCTTTTCAAGGCGACTCCTGAGAGTTTTTAATGAAATGCAGCAAGATTCAAGAAGAGACTAGCGACTCTTCTGTGCCCGGCACACTGTCATAAGTGACAGGGTTCCAACACAAATGAAGTAGCAGCCGCGCACCTCAAAGTCCGAGACAACGCGATTCTTAAAAAAAAGGCACACCCGTCTTTCGACGGGTATGCCTGTGGCGAAGCTGCTAAAGTGCGGCTTATTGAGCTTTGTTTAATATGATCGTGAGGCGAAGATAGCCTGCCGCCGCGCGGAAGCTCACTTGATCCTTCTTATCGTCCATGAGCGGGACCAGGTTGCCTATTAACGCCGGATCGTCATGCATCGCGATGACGTGGGCCGCCGCAGCGCGAGTGGCCCATTCTTTGTCTCCCAACGCTTTCACAAGCGCGTCCCAAACCGCTGGATCTTTTTTATCTCTAGCGAGAGCGAATATCACAGAGGAGGACGCCATCGAAGCTGGATCCGCCGATAGCCCGACAGCGGACTCCATGCCAGAGCCCAGACCCGGTAGAGCAAATTGATTCGCCACGATTCCCAGAAAAGTAGTA
This sequence comes from uncultured Acidobacteriaceae bacterium, assembly GCA_963743365.1. Lineage (GTDB taxonomy): Bacteria > Acidobacteriota > Terriglobia > Terriglobales > Acidobacteriaceae > PALSA-350. The sequence goes on along the minus strand of CAVUQE010000020.1, from coordinate 113,811 downwards.
GTCGGAGTGTGAGTCATTCGAACCAATGATCTCTTCTCACTGCTCATGAAGCTGGAAGTAGTCTTTTGGGTTCCCGAGAGCGCCTCCAGAAGGAATGCCTTGCCGTCGGGCTGCTTGAGACCCCAAAGTGCGAGCGCCGCCGCCAAATCGACCTCAGGCACCGGGTCCTTGAGCGCCTTTTGTAAGCTTGGAACGACCGCGGGATTATTGAAACTACCCAGTGTGGATATGATGGTGATCCTGGTCGGAACATCCTTATCCGTTTCCAACATGGAATACAGCTTGGTCAAGACCTCCGAGCGATCGCCAATGAGGCTGGCTGACATAACCGCCAATGATCGCGTGTCAGGATTACCGCTCGCCACGCCCTTCAGGAGAATGTCTTTAGCTTTTTGTACATTCGGATCAGTAGTGCCATCCGCGGCCGGGGCGATGGAGCCACCAAGAAATGAGATTGCCAAACCGGCGATGGCGAGGGACTTCAGCGCAAATTTCGGAGATCCGATCATTTGATAGCCTCTTTGCAACAAAGGGTATCAACTAGCTGGTTCGCCGCACACTAGCAGAAGTCTTAGTTTTGGGGCTGAAATATTTCGATTCATCGTAACTTCAAACCGGAGGCCAGGCCGATATCGTTGAGTCAGCTTGAGACAAGTATTCTAAGCGTCTCTGTTTCCAGCGACTGGGCAAACGCACTCCAGTACCTGCGCTTACAGCAATATTCCTGCCCCGCACTAGAACATTTACTAATTACGCGAGACTGGCAAAGTCAAGATACTGGGCAAGGCAGCTAAACCCGACCTAAGCCTCCGAGCCCGGTCGCGAGGCTAGGGTATGCGCCTTGACGACATGACAAAAGCGCCCGCCCAGCTAACGAAAGTCTTAGCCGCCAAGCCTTCCGGAGAGGGCTGCAGGGGCCCAGGTTCTGGGCTCTTCCGATGGCTGATCGTGGTGGTGCTCCTTCTCCCTTTCTGCAATGCCGGCAGCGCGCAAAGCACCCAGCAAACGCAGTTTCTGCCCGAAATCGACACCTATCTAAAGCTGAATCCTTATATCCGGGTCAGCTTTCAGGCAAAGGACACAAGAGAGGGCGGTGACCCCACGCAGGCCGAGATAGGCCCCAGCATGGAGTTCTACTTGAAACCACTGGTCAGACTCAAAGAGATCACGGTCTTCGATCTGGACGATGCCAAGGCACGGCCACTTGTCCTGACAGCCGGCTACCGCTATCTCTCGGCCCCTGGCAAGCCAGGGACAAATCGCATCCCAATCGCCGTAACATCACATCTCCCCCTAACGGCCAAGTTGGTGCTGACCGACAGAAACCGGGCAGATCTTGACTGGAGCAACGGGAGCTTCACCTGGCGCTATCGTAATATGCTGTCCTTCGAACGGACGGTGGCGATTGGTTCTTATCACCTCATACCCTACGCCAGCGCGGAAATCTACTACGAGAGCCAGTACAGCAAGGTAAGTACCACCGAACTCTATATCGGCACTCACTTGCCCTTGGGAAAGCACCTTCAACTCAGTCCTTACTATGAGCACCAAAATAATACCGGTAAGCACCCCAATCAACAGGTACACGGCGTCGGATTGACGTTGGATATATATCTGTCAAAGAAAGCGCACTGACACATCGCTGCGTTCTATTTACGCCTCGACTGATACTTTTGCCAGTTCCTACTAAGGCTTCCTTGTCTGATGATTGAACCCGCTGGCTGCAAACCTCATGAGCCTGCACTAAGTATCGACTTTGGCGAACTGGAGAAACGGCTCAATGACGAGCATCATTCATGGCAGGTCGAAGTTCGCTGTTCTAATCTGCATCGTGCTATCCATCAGCCCATCGCTCATGGCGCAGCAGCACGGCCAATATCAGCCTGGCCAATACGGCTTGAACGCCGGCATCATGCCCGATCCTGGAATCACCTACGCGGACTACAACCTCAACTACAATGCCAACCAGCTGAATCTCGAAAACGGCACTCCTGTTAAGGCGACGGGCACGTATAACATCTGGGCAGTAGAGAACATCTTCTTTTATGTTCCAAAGTTCAAGATTCTCGGAGCGAAGTTCGCGCCGTTTGTCGCTTTCCCCACGATAGGCACAGGCTCGCTCGTGCTACCGTTCCTGGGGAATGGCAAGACTCTTGGATCGGGGGGGTTCGCTCTTGCGGATACGTGGTTTCAGCTGGCAAATCTAGCCTGGCACACTCCGCGGGCAGACTTCTGGGCGGGATATGCCTTTGTGGCGCCGACTGGCCGCTACACGCCCGGCGCCACGAATAATGTCGGTTCCGGCTACTGGGGCAACGACTTCACCGCCGGTTCCACTTTTTACATCACCAAGGACCAGGGGACCACGGCGAACATCATGGGCAACTGGGAGACTCACGGGTCAAAAACCACCCGGTCCGGGGACATTAGCACGATGTTCGGAACGTTGCCCATCAACGTCCAGTTGACACCCGGGGCAGCCTGGAGCGATGAGTGGGGACTAGGTCAAGCCATTCCGCTCAACAAGCCTTTCTTGAAGACGAAGAACATCACCAAAGTGGCCCAAATCGGGATTATCGGGTACGACCAGGCGCAAATGTCGCGCAACAGAAGCGACAACACAATCGTGGATGCCTTTGAACGGCTGGTCCCCTTCTATTACATGCATGCCGCCGGTGGTCAAGTCAACTATATCGATCTTAAGCATGACTGGAATGTATTCTTCAAATACGAAAAGGAATACAGGGCATTGGCCGCCCCGAAGGGCACCACCATTGTCTTTGGCTTCGTGTACACCTTCCGCATTCCTAAACCCGCGCCAGGGGCTCCTCTAACGCCGTAGGCCCTTAATCGAGCCGCCGATTGAACCTGGGGCACCCGATCTGTACTTTCTATCCGAGCCGGGTGAACTGCGTGAAGAGCACATCCAAGTGGGTGTTATCACTCAATTCGTGACCACGCCTCGTCAAGCCCTACAAAGAGCCCCGCAGCAGGCTACCGGATTCGACGGTGGCGCGGGATAGATCGAGCCCGAACACGAGAGGAGGCATGCGCCAGCCGAGGTTCGTGAACCCAATCCTAATCAATTAGGTTCAGTTGCACGCTAACAAGCGTGACTCGCGCTTAGCTGCGGATCGAATTGGACACAAAGGTGTTTCCCTTCATGGCTTCTTCAATCGCCCGGACCAAGTCTGTGGAAAGGCGGCGCTTTGAGACATAACCCGTGGCCCCGGCGGCGAACGCCGCAGCGATAAAGTCCCGATCCTCATGAATGGTTAAGAAAATGATCTTCACTCGAGAATTGGCCTTCTGAATACTTCTTGCCGCCTGGAGACCATTCAAGATGGGCATGGAGATATCGGTCACAAAAATATCCGGGTCCAGCGCCAGAACGGCCGTCACAGCTTGACGACCATTCTCCACTGACTCGAGGACGTCGTACTCATCACCGAGTACTCCTCGCACCTTCGCGATCACCTCGCGATGATCGTCGGCCAGTACCACTCGAACCTTACTCACAGTGATCCCTTCGGCCAACACGCTAGTCACTCCATTCGATCATTCGCTTCGAGTGGGGATCTGCCAACTGTCACCTGCGACAGTACGACTGTTGGCAATGATCGAGGGTGCTTCCTCATGCCGAGATCATTCCGTGCCTCATGGCGTACTTAACCAGATCTGAATTTGTCGTGATGCCCAGCTCCTCCATAATCTGGTACTTGTGGAAACGCACGGTACGGTGGGCAATCTCCAGAAGGTAGGCAATTTCCTTCATGGAACGACCCTCGGCAAGCATTTGCAGAACTTCGCGCTGGCGGCCGGTGAGTTGCTTGGGCGCTTGTGCCTCGGGATTCCTGATGAACATGTTCTCAATGGCTCGGCCTACCTGCGGCGTCACGTACGAAATCCCTCTTACCGAGTCATGAACCGCCTGCAATAAGTCAGACGGGCCTGATGTCTTGAGCAGATAAGCTGCAGCGCCGGCTCGAAAGGCCTCGGCGGCAATATAGGGATCAGTCTCCATGGTAAGGAAAATCAGCTTGATGTGCGGTGTTCGTTTCTTCAACTCTCGTGCCGCGTCCAGGCCATTCAACAAAGGCATGCCGATGTCCAGTACCACGACGTCCGGCTTAAGCTCCGCGGCCGCCTTCAGCAGTGCACGGCCGTCTTCGACGCTGCCGACCACCTCGTAGTGAGGTTCCAGCAGTTTCGTGAGCCCCGCGCAAATCATGATGTGATCATCGGCCAACAATATACGAGTTCGCCCCATATTCATCCTCCACTCCAGCTCAGATGGTTTCTGTGATTGAAATCTTCACTTCCGCAGCCAGGGGGACGCGGACCAGGATTCTCGTTCCCCCATTCGCTTTTGAATCAATGGTGAAACTGCCATGAACGAGATGGACTCGCTCCTGCATGCTGACAAGGCCCAGGCCCCGGTCTAACTTTGCCTTCTCGATGTCAAAGCCCGCGCCACGGTCGCTCACCTCGAGCTGCAACTCATTCGCCGAGCCTCGCAAAACCACATAAAATTCACCCACCCCGCTATGTTTCACGGCATTTTGCAACGCTTCCTGGGTGACGCGAAATAGGGAGAGGGAGATATCGCGAGGAACGAAAACGGGGACGTTTTCATCGTCGAAGTAGACGATCACGTCGTACTGCTGAGCAAATTCGCGGCAAAAACTTCTGATGGCGGCTGCCAGACCAAGGTACTCCAGCTTGGAAGAATGGAGTTTATGGGACAACGCCTGGACATCCCCTGCGATTTGAGCACAGTGCCGCCGGATTTCGTCAATCCTCGGCGACTTGCCTGAACCACTTGATCCTCGATTCGCTTGTTCCAGTTCCATGGAGAGGAGAGCGAGCCGCTGGCAGATATCGTCGTGGAGTTCCCTGGCGATTCGGCTGCGCTCTTCTTCCTGGGCCTCGATTAATTTGCCGCCGACTTTCTCTAATGCCTCTTGTGCCAGTTTCTGGTCGGTAATGTCAGAAGCGGAACCAACAAACCCGGCAAACCGGCCATCTCCGTTAACCCGCGGAGCCGCGACGTCCAGCATCCATCGGTACACTCCATCCCGTCTTCTGAGGCGGTATTCCTTGGAAAACTCCTTCTGCTGTTCCAGCGCACGTTGGTTTGCAACCTGCACGCTGTGCACATCGTCCGGGTGTATGAATGCGGTCCATACGTCTTCGAGTCCGGCGGTCCCGTCCCGCCCAGTGAAGTTGATCCGCCGGTCATTCAGATAGGTGACCGTGCCTTCCTTGTCGCACATCCAAATTAAGGCAGGTGTGGTATCCGCCATTAGCCGGAAGCGTTTTTCGCTTTCCCGCAGGTGCAGATCGGCCTTGCGGTTGCGGGCGCGTTGCCAGAGCAACCCGACGATCAGCATCGCCTGAACAAGGATCAGCAAAACCACTATGCCGATATATTTCCCGTAACGCTCCCAGGTGGTTGGTTGTCGATACAAAATGACTGTGTGGGGCGGGAGTGCGGATGCTGGAATGTTCCAACGGCGAAGCTGGCGCCAGTCGACATAAACGAGCGCCGGAGGACCGTGCTGGATAGGGATGTTCTCTGTAGCCTCTCCCGACAGGATGCGCGACGCCAACTTGCCGGCTTCAGTTTCCTGTTCCAGGGAATCCGGGTAGGATCCGCCAACGACTCCATGGCCCATACAGCGGTTAACGAAGCAATAAGTCGGGAACCGCTGAGAGATCGTGGAGACGATTTCATAGGTTCCAACCACGGGCTGGGCCTCTTCATCCGGTATCGCCTGGAAAAAGACAATGGTGCGGGGAGGAAGCGCTGAGACTTGTTTGAGAAGTTGATCTGTCGCCAACCCCGTTAAATCGGTTACATTCACCCGGGGCTCGTGCCGGCGAAGGTCTTGTATGATTGCTGCCCCCCAGTACCGATCTGTTTCCGTATTCCCAACCACGACAGCAGCATTGCTGGCATCAGGCTGAAGGCGGAGCGCCAGATCGATTGTGCCCTGAAGATCGACCTCCATGGTGACTCCGGTCACACCTGGCCATAGCTTCTGGCCTTCAAGTCTTCTAGGAGGAACAGAGGAGAAGATGATCGGTGTGCCAGGGAACAATTCCTGGCGATGATCCACGGCAAAGCGGAGGGCGGGAAAGAAGACAGCGATGACAAGATCGATTCTCTTGCCCCCATAAACGCTGGCCAGTGATCCCGTCACGGCCTTTTCGTACCCAGGAATATCAAAACGCGCGGATCCTAGATATTCCACGTGAAAGTCCACGGGCGCCGCCAGGCGGGCTCGGGTTGTGGACTTCAATGCCTCCAGATCCTCCTGGGCCCGGCGGTCAGTAAAGCTATACAAAACCAGGACATTCTTCGGGCTTGGCGACTCCACTGCGAGGCAAACATGGGGGAGCGCGGCGAGGATGAAGACGCAAACGGTCAAGCACCAGGGCGCTGCGAGACACCTCGCGCCGCGAAGGTCACGGCATCGCCTGAGGTCTCCGACAATGGCTGCTTTTTCTTGCATTAGCCACTCAATCGCGAACAAACCATTGCCGCGGCCTATAGTTCGCCTCGTAATGGTTCTGAAGCAGATTTAAGGCTAATCTTCCCGCCCAAAATGGGGACCTAGCATTATTAGCAGTCGGCTTAGCGAATTTTTGGGGGATGATGCGACCAGCGCATTGGTTCCTTATTAGCACACGTACCGAAACCGCCAGGCGGCCATGGCAAGTCAAGAAACCGCGGCGGTAGATTGGACGATTCCTGCTTATTCCTCTGGGCTCCACGCGGTAATTACTCAGCCGCAAACAAGGCGCCCCCCACCCCCAACTGCAATTGTCTGCAAATCAGTCTGCGTCTGAAGGGCCCCTGTCGCAAGAGACAGTTTCCCTGCCGGGCGGCACACCGTATGCTTTTCTGGTTCCAGAGGCTACGCCCTCGGCGGGCCGGTCGCGCAAGTTCAACAAGGGCGAAGCGGTCGGCATCATGGCCGGCGTAGCCCAATTTCATGGAGGCCAACAGATGAACAAACAAACTGCAGCCGGGATCCTTTTTCTGACGTTGCTGGTCGCCCCTGGCGCTTTGGCCCAAACCAGCGACCAGGCCAGCGCATCGGCGAGCTCAGATGCGCAAAATATCCAAGCTTACATTGACCTGCTGCGCACCGATGTCCGGCAGCAGAAGGCCGAGATGTTGGGAGAGGTGATGCAGTTAAGCGCCGCTGATGCAGCCAAGTTCTGGCCTATCTACGAGCAGTACGACCTTGAATTGGCAAAACTCAACGACCTTAGGGTGGCCAATATTAAGGAGTATGCGAGTTCGTACGACCAGATGACCGATGCGAAAGCCGACGAACTGATCCAAAAGGCATTGTCTTATCGCAAGCAGCGGGCTGAACTGCTGGCGAAATACTACGAATTGGTCAAACAGTCCCTGGGCGGAGTGACGGCGGCGCGCTTTATCCAGGTCGAAGACCAATTGCTTCTCATTATCGACCTGCAAATTGATTCTGCCTTGCCGATAGTTGGCCAAGGCTCGTAAGTTCCGATAAAAGGAGACAGAACATGCTAAAGGGAAGGATTCGAGCTGCGACACTGCTGGTCGGGCTGGCCACTGCCATGACGACGTTCACCGCTGCCGGCCAAAGCACAAGAAGGGTTACAGTGCCTGCAGGAACGCGGATCTTGATACGAACCATCGATTCCATCGATTCCAGCCAACAGAAGACAGGTTATCGCTTCACCGCCAGCCTGGAGACAAGTCTGCAAACCGACAACGTGGTGGTGGCGCGAAGAGGCACGCGTATTTATGGGGTTCTTGCTTCCGCTTCATCCGCCGGAAGAATGAAAGGGAGTTCTGAGCTTACGCTGGAGCTCACGGACATCGTGATCAACGGAACATCCTATCCGCTGATGACCAGCAGCTACGAAATTGAGGGAAAGGGAGAGGGCGGTAATACCGCGAAAAAGGTAGTTGGGGGCGCAGGGCTGGGGGCGTTGATCGGCGGGATAGCAGGAGGAGGAAAGGGAGCGGGCATTGGCGCTCTTATTGGCGGAGGCGCGGGAACGGCTGTCGCATCCAGCAAAAAAGGGCAACAGCTTTCTATACCCAGCGAATCTCTGCTCGAGTTCCGGCTCGCACAACCTGCGGATCTGCCCGTAGCCAGGTAGCCGTGTTAAGGCCAGATCAATGTACCGCGCCACTGTCAGAAGTGACAGTAGGCAAAAGCGAGCACAAGGGAGAATGATCTCCGTAGGCGACTACTGAAGGTACTCCGGTGAAGAGGCGAAAGAGGCGCCAATGAGACGGAGCCGCTTCTCATATCCTTTCCCTCTTCGACTGTGTGTTGCGAAGAATGGATGTTCGGCGGTCGCAGGGCCCTCCATTGAAAGTTTTGCACGCCCGGTGGTTCAGAAAGCCACAATTGATTACGCTGCAAAGATCGTTGAGACGACTCAGCGAAGAGGAAGAGGCAAAATATGAGCCAGGATCCAGAAACAGCCCGATTGGAAGCGGCGCGCGTCGCCAAAACCCCATGGAGGAAATGGGGGCCTTACCTTAGCGAGCGGCAATGGGGAACAGTGCGTGAAGATTACAGCCACGACGGCAATGCGTGGGACTACTTCACTCACGACATGGCCCGGTCCCGGGCCTATCACTGGGGGGAAGATGGTCTTGCCGGCATCAGCGATGACAACCAGTTACTGTGCTTTAGTCTGGCGCTATGGAATGGCAAGGACCCGATCCTCAAAGAACGTGCCTTCGGCCTGACCAACAGCGAGGCCAACCACGGCGAAGATCTGAAGGAATACTACTTCTACCTCGATAGCACGCCGACCCACTCGTACATGAAATACCTCTACAAGTACCCGCAGGCGGCGTTTCCCTACCTCAACCTGATCCAGACAAACCGGAGTCGCAATCGCTTCGACATGGAGTACGAACTCCTCGACACGGGGATCTTCAACGAAGATCGCTATTTCGATGTCTTTGTGGAGTATGCCAAGCAAAGTCCAGAGGACATGCTGATCGAGATCAGCGTGGCCAATCGTGGGCCCGAGGCGGCCGAAGTACAGGTGCTGCCATCGCTATGGTTTCGCAACACCTGGACATGGTGGCCGGGTACGCCCAAACCGTCGTTGAAATATGTTAAGGGTCCGAAGGGTATACAGGCTATCGCCGCATCCCACCCCGATCTCGGCGACCGGTATCTGTACTGTGACGGAGACGCTCAGCTCTTGTTCACGGAAAACGAGACCAACAACCAGCGCATCTTCGGCACAGCCAATCACTCCCTCTACGTTAAAGACGGAATCAACAACTATGTAGTTGAGGGCAATGCCGGTGGGGTGAACCCCGCCCAGGTGGGAACCAAAGCCGCGGCACAACATCGCTTGAAGGTGGATGCGGGGAAAACCGCCACCATCCGTCTGCGCCTATCCGACGTGCCACCAGCCGTTATCGGCGATCCCTTCAGCACCTTCGACGCGATCATGAAGACCCGTCAAGGCGAAGCGGACCAGTTCTATCGCAAGATCACGCCTCCCAAGCTCACCGAGGATGAAGCTCTGGTCATGCGCCAGGCTATGGCCGGTATGCTCTGGTCCAAGCAGTATTTCTTTTTCGACCTGGACAAATGGCTAAAAGAACACGGCGACGATCCGATGAAACCGGGTCTAAAGGCCATGCGCAACAGCGAATGGTTCCACATGTTGAATCGCCACGTGATATCCATGCCCGACAAGTGGGAATACCCGTGGTATGCGGCGTGGGATTTGGCTTTTCACACCATTGCCCTGACCACCGTCGACACCGACTTTGCGAAAGAACAGCTTGACCTCATGCTGCAGGAGTTCTTTCTCCACCCGACCGGGCAGATTCCAGCCTATGAATGGAACTTCAGCGACGTGAATCCTCCGGTGCACGCCTGGGCCACTATCTTCCTCTACCGGACCGAACAGGGGATGACAGGCAAAGGCGACATTGAATTTCTCAAGCGTTCGTTTTCCAAGCTGATGCTGAACTTCAGCTGGTGGGTGAACCGCAAAGACCGTTATGGCAACAACCTCTTCGAGGGTGGCTTTCTTGGCCTGGACAACATCGGCGTCTTCGACCGCAGTGCTGCCCTCCCAACCGGTGGCCACCTGGAGCAGGCGGATGGTACGTCATGGGTCACCATGTTCTGCCAAAACATGCTGGAGATCTCTGTAGAACTTGCGTCCCACGACAGCTTCTACGAAGACATGGCGACCAAGTTCGCGGATCACCTTCTTTGGATCGCGCGCGCCATGAATCAGACCGGCCCGGAGGGCATGTGGGATGAGGAAGATGGATTTTATTACGATGTGCTTCGCCTTCCCAACGGCTGTTCGCAACGGCTAAAGGTTCGCTCCATGGTGGGCCTGCTTCCCTTGTGTGCCACCACGGTGATCGAACCCTGGCAACGGGAGAGAGTGCCTGGAATGACGAAGATTCTGCGCGAACGTCTCCAGCGCATGCCTGAATTGAGGGAAAGTATCCATCCCACCGGACCGGGCCATTTCGGCTATGGCGAGCGGGGCATCGCTGCGTTGGTGAACCCGGAACGCTTGCGCCGGATTCTAACCCGCATGCTGGATGAGGAGGAGTTCCTGGGCCCACATGGTATCCGGGCGCTCTCCAAATATCACGACAAGCATCCGTTTGTGATTTATGTAAACGGGCAGGAATATAAAGTAAATTACCTTCCGGCGGAATCGGACACGGGCATGTTCGGGGGAAATTCCAACTGGCGCGGCCCGGTTTGGATGCCGGTGAATGCTGTGCTGCTGCGTGCTCTGCTGTCATATTACGAATATTACGGAGACAACTTCAAGATCGAGTGCCCCACCGGTTCAGGCAAGTTGATGAACCTTTTCGAGGTGGCCCACGAAATCGAACGCCGGCTCGCCGGAATCTTTCTGCGGGATGAGTCAGGCCGGCGCCCGGTGTACGGCGGTACAGAGAAATTTCAGACCGACCCGCATTGGAAGGATTACATCCTCTTCTTCGAGTACTTCCACGGTGACAATGGAGCGGGCCTCGGGGCCAGCCATCAGACCGGGTGGACGGGCCTGGTGGGAAAACTGATCGAGATGTTCGGCCGCCTCGACGCACAGAAGTTCCTGGAAGCGGGCAGAGCAGGCGCCTTCGCCAGGCAGCAAAGCGAAGAGGCAGAAGCCGTATCGCGGTGACCAGCGAAGCGCTTATCGGACTAAGGCAAGCCGCGAACAAGCGGGTAAAGGTTCCGGGTGAACGGCTATGTCCTTGCTAGAAGAAAGCCGGAAGGGAATGAGCCGGCCGCTCAGCCGGACCTTCACACTGAGCGTCGTGGGCATCCTCTTATTCGCAGGATCGGTTGCATCCTGGCCTGCACAAATTCCCAAACTCGTGGTTCCGCAACCCAAAGCTGAACCTGCACCAGTCCCTGCACCGCCGCTGGATCCGCTGGGACGTCAGACCCCTCGCAGCTCACTCCTAAACTTCATGAAATACGAAGCGGGCGGGGACTACGCAACCGCCGCTCGTTTCCTGCAGCTCCCTCCAGGTGCAAACCTGGTTGAGCTCACGAAAGAATTCCGGCTGCTGTATCCGAACTTCCAGGGCAGCATCAACCTGGTTAGCGACGATCCCAACGGCTCAGTGGAAGCTGGGCTTCCGCCTCGCCAGGAACGTATTGGTGTCATGACCGTGGGTGACATGACCGCAGACATAAACATGGTCCGCGTCGACGATCGTGCCGCAGGCAAAATATGGCTGGTTTCGCGGGCGAGCCTGGCGAGTATTCCCAAGCTCTACGCGCGGCTGGAAAGCGAAAAGCCAACAGAAGCGAGTCGAATCAGGCTGGCCCTGCGAAGCGGGCCTGTATTCCTGGGCATGTCCTCTACGCAATGGCTCTGCTGGCTGCTGTCAATCCCGCTGGCGTGGTTCCTCGCCTGGTTGGTGGCTTTTCTGCTGAGCGTGCCCCGGCGAGCCTGGCATAAGCTGCGCCACCTTCCCTGCCGCACAATCTGGGATACACCGCTTGGCATGCCGATCAAGTGCATGATTGCGATCCTGCTACATGGCCTGTTCTTTTACTTGCTGGAGCCGCCGATCTTCTACCGCGTCTACTATGTTCGTTTATTAGCGGCCATGCTGGCGGGATGTTTTGGGTGGCTCTGGAGCAGGCTCTCCGACCAGGGCTTCGACCGAGTGTTAAACCGCACGCGAACCCACCACCAAGGCGGCGAGTCGATGCTCATCCTGATGCAGAGACTTAACCGCATCGGCATATTGATCATCGCCCTGGTCGGTGCTCTTGCCTTACTTGGATTGAACGTAACTACCGCGCTCGCCGGACTTGGTATCGGGGGTCTGGCGGTAGCCCTCGCGGCACAAAAGACACTGGAAAACCTGATAGGCGGCATCTCTTTGCTGCTGGATAGGGCAATTCAAGTTGGAGATTTCTGCAAGATCGGTGATCGAGTCGGTACTGTTGACGATATTGGGCTTCGCTCTCTGAAGCTCCGCACCCTCGACCAGAACTTGCTGGTTGTGCCGAATGGCGTGCTCGCGCAAATGCAGTTCGAAAACATGAAAGCTCGCCCCAAACTGCTTCTGCAGCAAACCTTCTCATTACGCATTGAAACGCAGGTTGAACAACTGCGGTTCGTACTGGACAGGGTGCAGAAAATGCTGGACGAGGACCCCGCGATCGAATCCGAAAGCTCACGGTTGCGGGTAGCCAATTTCGCGGGAGCAGCTTTCGAATTGGAGCTGTTCGCGTTTGTCAAGACCGGCGACTTTCGTGAGTTTACCGGCTTTCGGCAGGAGATCATCCTGAAGATAGCGGAGATCGTTGAGGCTGCCGGTACCCGGTTTGCAGCGCCCACGCGCCTCACGTACCAAGCTGTAGATCCAGGGATCGATGCAGACAGGGCAAACGATATTGTGCGGCAGGTGACCGAATTGCGTGCCGACAACAAGTTCCGATTGCCGGGCAAAGTAGAAACAGCGACGACATAATGTATATCCCGGTTACAGCGTTTCTCCGAGAGCGCAAGCCACGATTCTTTGAGGGTCTTGAACCCTCCGACGTCAGAACGATACTGGCAGCCGGCACGCAGCAGCACTTTTCGGCAAATTCGGTGATCGCACGCCAGGGATATCCTGCCCGCCATCTATACCTGCTGCTCACCGGGCGCCTCCGCCGCTTCTTCCTGACAGAAGATGGTCAGAAAATTGTGCTCCTTCGGGTCACATCAGGAGAGATCTTTGGCGAAGCGGCCGTCCTGGCTAAACCCGTAGATTACCTGGTCAGCAGCGAAGCCATGAGCACTACCACCACGCTGGTCTGGAGCCGCCAGGCCATGCGCGGCTTGTGTGAGCGATATCCGCGGCTGGTAGAAAACGCCTTGCTTATCTCGTTCGATTATCTGGCAGCTTATCGCGCGGCTCACGCCTCTTTGATTTGCGACTCCGCTCCTCGACGGCTTGCCCAGGTATTAACTAACCTCGCTGATGGCATCGGTCAAAAAGTTCCGGGAGGCATTGAACTCGACGTGAGGAACGAGGAATTGGCCAACGAGGCCAACATTTCTCCTTTCACTGCGAGCCGCCTCTTGAGTGCATGGCAACGCGAGGGCATTCTCGTGAAGCGCCGGGGAAGGGTCTTGCTCCGTTTCCCGGCGCGGCTGTTGCGGCGTAGCGTCACCACCGCTGCTTCCTTTGGGACTTAGATAGTTTTCAACGCCCCGAAAGCCAAAAACACTCAGTCTCTTTGATTGCTCCCGAGCAACGACTCAGCGGCCTCTCTCTGTAATGCTTTGAAGTCATGCGCGTGTCAGAAGAAGGGACTTCTATTGTGACTTCTAAATCAGCTGTACCGAAGGACATTTCGAGAGAAGTGAGTGGTTTGAACGGGAAGAAGGCCAGCTTCCCTTCTTCGTCCGGCGGCCTTTTCGATGGCTATTTTTCCCGGGCACGAAGCTGCAAGTTTGCCAAGAACGACCTGATCGACGCTCGCGGACGGCGGCTTTTCGAGACCACCTCCATGGCATGCGATGCGGATGCGTATCCCTTCCAGATTCCGCTGGAAGCAAGAACCGGTCCGGAAGTGCAGGCAGACGGTTATTCCATGCTGATGTTGTCCTCTTACGACTACCTCGGACTTATCGGAGACCCGCGCATTGACGGCGCAGCTATCAACGCTATCCTGAAGTACGGAACCGGCACCGGGGGCGCCCGCCTGCTCACAGGAACAACCGACCAGCACCTGCAGATGGAACGCGATCTCGCAGCCTTCCTGGGTACCGAGTCAGCGATCACTTTCAGTTCAGGCTATGCTGCCAATCTGGCTGTCATTGGCGCCCTTCTGGGCCCCGCGGATCGCGTAATCATGGATGCACTTTGCCATCGCAGCCTGACGGACGCATGTCGATTTGCCGGAGTTCAGTTGCAGCGTTTCCAGCATAACGATCTGCAGTCCCTCGAGCAGGAGATCCAGAACGGGCCGCCGGCCAACCGCACGCTTATTATTACCGATGGCGTTTTCTCCATGGACGGCGACATTTGCCTTTTGCCGGAGATCATCGAGGTGAAAAAGAAATTTGGCTGTTTCCTGCTGGTGGATGACTCCCACGCCACCGGAGTGTTGGGAGGCAATGGCCGCGGCGTTGCCGAACACTTCGGCATTGCAGCCGGCGAGGTCGACATCTGGACCGGTTCGCTGGCGAAGGCAATTCCCGCCACGGGAGGATTCGTTGCTGGTTCGAAGGAGCTTGCTATTTTTTTGCAGCATGGATCCTCACCGTATATTTTTTCGGCCGCGTTGAGCCCCGCGTCGGTTGCGGCGATCCGCGAAGGATTGTCCATTCTGACGGACGAACCCGAGCGCGTCGCTCGAATCGAGCAGAATGCCAACTTCCTACGCTGCGGTCTGCAGAACCTGGGCTATGACACCGGCCTCTCGGAGACCGCGGTTATCCCCGTCATCCTGAAGGATGAGGTCACCACTGCGCTGTTTGCGCGACGGCTCCGCGACTACGGCATCCTGGCCGCTCCAGTCCTCTTTCCAGCGGTTCCGCAAGGTGCGGCGCGGCTCCGGCTGTGTGTTACGGCTGCACACACACAAGGCCACCTGGAATTTGCGCTTGAGGTGTTTAAGAAGATGACCGGCAGTTTAAGCCCGCAATGAAACTAAGTTTGGATAACGGAGAGGATGCCTGATATGGCATCGAGAACAGCTACAGTGATGGATAGATCGCGGCAAAAGAAAGACACACGAGGGTACGGTTGGTTTTCCCTCTTTTTCTGGCCGGCCTTTCGGCGAATATTTCTCCTGGATAACAAGCTGGAAGTTCGCCATAGGCGGACTGAGCCCAGCCCGTCTCCGGCGGACGGCGCCAGTAAACGGCACGACGCCGCGCCGGGGTCCACCGTACCCCAGATAGTCATAGATACGCAGTTGGAGCACTGGATCCGGTGGACACTAGAGAGCAATATTGCTCTGGCAGCCGCACTCAAGCGATTACGGGATTCCTACAAGCTCCTCCAGGCAGGAAAGCGTGCGGAGGATGCTGAAAGTATTCTGGAGGAGGTGGAAGCTGCCCTGAAGACTGTTGAGGAGAGGAGCATGTAGCCCAGGCGACCTGCTAATCGCTTCCGCGAATCGCAGACTACTGGCTGCTCTCAAAAAAGGTTCGCCAGAGTCGGTGGGCAAGTTCTATTCGGCTCGCATCGCCAGCAATGACAGACCTTCGTTGCTCCTGGTAGAAACCAAGAAGAGGTAGCACTCAAAGACGCCTTGGTTTGATATTTCGATTTGCTCGATCGCGGCGTCTGGCCCGAAGTTGTGTTGGCTCAAGAAAAGCTGGATCTCAGCGGCTGTGGGCCGGGAACTAAAGGATGCCCGGGTCTCACGCCTCTCACTCGTCACCTGCTTCAATTGCGCAAGCAGTTTGTTCAGATCGTTTGGTATGTCCATGGCACAACCCCTGCAAACTTTGATGCTGAGGCAAACACGCTCCACGCTCTCATGTTGCGCCATTTTCTGCCTAAGGGCACGCGCCAATTCGCGTCATCTGTGCCATAACCGGCCGTAGGATTCCAGGTAGTTAACCCCGTTTAGCAGTTGTAGCGTCAGCCAAGTTTCGCTCATAACCCAATTGTCTCCTTGCATTTGCGGCACTTCGGCTGGGGCACGCGGTGGCGAAATTCCACTGTCGAGCCCTCCATGGGCAACGCACGGCGAAGGGTTACAGCATGGCCTTGAGAAGTTCTTCGGGAAACTAGCACATTTACAAGTTACCTGGGGCAAGTCCAGGTGCGAGACTGGGCATCCATTGGCCATCTAACGATAAGATCTTCTCGCAGATGGTTCTGGAGATTTCGATGAGGTTCAAGCAACGGATCATAGTCGCGCTTTGCGGGATTACATTGGCCGCAGGCGCAGCCAGCGCACAGGTCGTCATTCATGCAGGGCCGCCGCCACCAGTTATCGTTGAGCGTCCGGGGCCGCCGTTGCATGCGGGGTGGGTTTGGGTGCCTGGCTACTACCGATGGAATGGAGGCCGGTATGTCTGGGTACCTGGACACTGGGTCAATCCGCCGCGGCGCGGGGCTGTGTGGATTCCCGGCCGCTGGGTTGCTCGCCCCGGAGGCTATGTTTATGTCGCAGGATATTGGCGGTAGGCGTTATTGCGGCTTTCCCTAAAGGAAAGCCGCATGAACTACGCCCACGCCGTTAAGCTGAACAGGAAATTCGGGCGAAATCCTGCGTGCCCCTCATCTGCTGTTTTGAACTCCGGATAGGTTGCTGGCCCGGACGTCCAGAAGAACTACAACAGGAACTCCAATCCAGCGCCCTTTTCTACATCCGTCGAAAGTCGCCCGGAGCGAACGGCGGCCTTAAAGGTTGCGAAGTCTCGTTCTGCCTGGTCGGCGTAGGATTCTGAATACTTCGCCAAAGCGTTGTCGAACTGGTCAGTCGATCCCAGGTATCCCGCGATCATTGCCGCATCACCGGCCTTGGCATGGGCCCGTGCCAACGCCCAGCCACACAAGGTGGCGTAGCCAACCAGGGTTGCAGGGCGGAAGGTTTCGATCTCGGCGGAAACCTTCATGTCACGGAACTGACGCAGGTAGTAATCGTGGTTCTGGGTGCTGGCCCAGCCGAGAAAGATGTCACTCGCGCCTTGCATGAGACGCTGGCCCTCCACAACCCGGAAGCCCTGATGAGTATAGCGGCTCTTTCCGCGAGGCGACTCCAGCACAGACCTGCGTGCTTCCTTGACTTGAAGGAAGAGCGGATCCGCTTCGTCAGCCAGAAGGAGCGCGAGATAGCAGCGCGTGCCCACGCTCCCCACCCCTACAACCTTGATTGCACTGTCCTGAAGGCGGTAGTGCTGGAACAACTGTCGTCTATCCGGCAGTAGCGATCTTTTGTATTCTTCGATGAATTTCTTGTGTCCTTTTTGGACATTTTTGGCATATTCGTCGAAATGGTAGATCACCGGCGGGCTGTCTTTAAACCTCAGACGCCCGTCTACGACCTCAGTTAACTTGGGAACGACGGCTTCAGAGTTCTGCGAGCGGGCCTGCTTCTGCTTCCTGGCCAACCGCGCCGACATGTCCTTATCTTTCCGGAAATATTCTATTACCTGTGCGGCACTGACAGTTGCATACCAGGCGTCAAGCACTGTCATTTCGGCGAATTCAGACATTCGCTCGCGATAGGACGCAGATGCCGCTCGCACCGCCTGATCGGCCACGCTTCTGGAGAAAGTCTGATCTCTCGCGGCAAGCACCAGGCTGGCTCCCAGCCGCTTTATGTCCCATTCCCACGCACCAGGAAAGGTTTCGTCGAAGTCGTTGATGTCAAAAACCAATACGCGTTCGGGAGAGGCGAAGCCACCAAAGTTCGCCAGGTGGCAGTCGCCGCAGGCCTGAACCGTAATCCCGGAAACGCTCGCGTTCGCGAGGTCTCGCGCCTGAATGATGGCGGCGCCGCGGAAAAAAGTGAAAGGCGACACGGCCATCCGCTGGTACTTAACCGGGAGCAGACCCCGGATTCGGCCGACGTCGGATTCCTCCAGCAGTTTGACTATATCTTGCGACTTTGGACGAGGCCTCCATTCGGCCTGTGCCGTGCGTGGCAGCTTTGTGCGAAGCGCTTTTCCCTGCTTGCGCCGTTCACTCTTGGATGAAGGGATAGCAGATTGCATCATGCCTCTTTCCTGGCGTCGATTTATGTCATTAGAGCAAGGTTTTCCTACCGCACTCAGGATCCGAAACAACCGAGCGCGGACCGCCCCGACCCTTATCCCATGCGGCAGTTTAGTGGATATATCGTTTCTCTGATACTAGTAAAATTCCGGTAACCACTTAGAGTAATCCAACAGCATAGAAATACAGCCGGATCGCTCCCGTTGCTCAACTCCGGTTATTCGCCCGCCAAAAGTGGGCTCGGTATGAGATCGGCTAGTGGAGGTTCAGCGCAAAACCGGTCGAAAACTGGAACGAGTTCTTCTTGTATCCGACCTGGGGATTGTTGAGGAAGTTATCGATCGTAGATACCGAAAAAGCGAGCTTCTTGTAGATGTCCATCCTCACCGAGCTGGTGCCTGAGGCGGAAAAGGCACTGGCGTTGTTCCACGCTATGTCCGCAAGAAGCTTTTCATCGAAATGGACCCTGCCCCACTTGCGCGTGTACTTCTCCGTCAAAGTGGACCCAACCAGGTGAAGGTTGAGCTGCTCCACATTGGCCGTCGCGTTGAACTGCTGGCTCTCGTAGTGCAGATCGGCTGTAACATCAAATTCAGAGTCTTTCTTCTTGAACAGGGTCGAGCCGACACCGAAGCCGTAGTTCTGCTGCAGAACAAGGCCCTGGGAGAAGTTGTGATCGAACGAGAGCGCCTGCAAATAATAGCCTTTCTTGCTAAAGTATTCGTCGCGCTCCGCATCCACGTGGTAGATATTGGTAATCGTGGTTTCCGTGCCCGGTTGCGTTGTCTTTCCCGCGCTCAGGGTGAAGTTGATGGTCGTGCGGAGCTTCGGGTCTAGCCAACTTACGGTGGGAACACTGCGCTTGAGTGCTGTGTCCACCTGGAATAGGTAGCTATTCTGGGTTGAGTAGATCATCGAAGTGCCGGTGGTAATGTGCCCATCCCATCCTGATTTAAAGCCTATTCGTTTGTGTATCTCCTTCTGATACGTCGTATCGTCGACAACATCTGCGATTTGCGCTGTTGGTATCTCTTTTGCGGCCGTGGCCGCGTTCTTAGCGGCGCCCGGTTTCGTTATCTCACCCGCCGGTGCTGGCCCACGCTCAGGCTTTACGTCGGAGAGAGGAGAAACCAGGATTCCTTTCTCGCCGATCTTGATCGTTCCCTGCGGCACCCGCCCACTGTCTCTCGCATCTTTCACATCTTTGGGAACAACCGCAAATTCGCGGCTGGACTTCAATTCCTTGATGTTCTCCCACTTGACCGTTACTTCACCTGCCAAATCGCTCTTGAACTTGATCTCAGTGCCGGTGGAGTTGAGCAGTTGCCCGGTTAGCCTGTCTCCGTTCTTGAGGATCAGCTCCTCCTTGATCTCCGGTTCCTTTTTCGTTGCCGGCTCTACGGGCTTCTTGGTTACCCCTTGGCCGGCTCCAGGAAGTGCGATCAGCACGAAAAGTGAAAGAATCGCGGCGAACGGGTACCGCCTTCGACCGACTTGGCGGAGACGGCCTTTAAGAAGTCGCTGAGTGAGTGGCATGGAGGGTGTTCTCCTTGCAGGGGACAGAAATGGATGTTGCGTTTTCGGAAGATTTGGCGAAAGGCTCGGGGCTGGCTGAGGAGAGAGCGATCCCGGCCAAAGTCGCCACGACCTATCCAACACATACCGGAAAGGAAAGCCGCGAAGATGGCTCCTTAGAGGGAACGTGTGCACAATTATCGCGGCGCACCGAACGGTAAGGAACTAGCAAAACTTTCAGTACGACAGCAAAGAACCGGCAGACGACGCTTATCTGTTCACTTCACACCTCACCATCCGCCTGTCTGAAGTGACAGTAGACGAGGGGTCGCACCAGAAGAATCATTGGTAAAGTCCGGAACGAAGAAAAGAAAGTGAGGACCAATGAAGATACTGAGTTCAGCCTTGAGCGCTATTTTGCTCCTATCATTCAACTCCGCTTACTCGCACGCTCAATCCGACGCAACGGACCAAGGCATCGATACCGTCGAGGTGGTCAAGGTAATGGCCACGGTTGAGAAGATTGACCTCGAAAAACGCAAGGTCACGCTATTGCTGGACGACGGGAAGAAGAAAACCTTCAAGGTTGACAATCGGGTTCAAAATCTGTCCCAGGTCAAGGTGGGAGATCACCTGCAGATGTCATTTACAGAAGAAATCCTCATCGTGGCGGGCAAATCGAACCAAAGCCCGGGTGCCGCGGCCGGCGAACAGGTCTCTGTGGCCCCTAATGGTACTGGCGTCATGATGGTGGATACCTCGGCCATGAGTGCGCAGATATTGGCCGTAGATGCACAGAATCATCGGGTCACCTTGCTCGATCCGGACGGCAAGAAGAAAACCATCAAGGTAAGTAAGAAGATGAACAACCTCAACGACCTCAAAGTAGGGGACACCGTGGATATGCTCATGACTGATTCCACGGTGGTCGAGATTGTCACATAATTCCGAAGGCGAATCGTGACTCATCCTTTTTCGATGTTCTTTTTGAATATGCCGGTGATCCTCCGGCAGCGCCCGTAGCGAGGAACGCCGCGGCGTTTTTGCAGTATGCAATGGCAAGTGACTTGCCGCCGATCAGGCTCTACAGCGCCTATCCTGGCTCGGCTGTACAAGACATCAAGACTCTTCTCGCCGACGCGAAAGCCGAAAACGGTCAACGCCTAACCCCTTAGCCAGGTGGCCGCCTGCCGCCCTGTCATAAGTGACAGTAGGCAGAACGACCGCTGGGGAGAATGATCGCAGTAACCATAAATGCCCGCAACACTTTACGAAGAGGATAACGATTATGAAGACCAGATATGCATTGTGCGCCATGCTCGCATGCGTGGTGTCTGCTGTCGCCCTTGGGCAACAAGTATCCGTAAATTACAACAAGAGCCAGAATTTCTCGCAGTATCACACCTACACCTGGGCTACTAATAACGCGAACCAGATCCAGAACTCCATACTGGCGCAACAAGCCAAATCGGACATCGATAACGCCATGCAGGCGAAAGGTTTGCAAATGGTGCAGGAATCACAAAACCCTGACATCATCATCACCGCAAACGGCGGCATGAAACAGCAGACCTCTTACAGTGCAATGGGCATGCGCGGGTTCGGCGGCGGAATGGGCACCATCACTCCAGAGCAGAATGTGATCGGCACCATGATTGTTGATCTCTACGACGCCAAAACCAAGTCGCTGGTTTGGCGGGGCATTGCCCAGAATACGCTGAGCAACAATGGCAACAAGAACTCGCAGATGGTATCAAAGGCCGTCGCGAAGATGTTCAAACAATGGCCGGCCTCATAACCACGTTGACGGCGAAGAAGATAGGAGGGAGGTCCCATTTGACAGACCAGAACCACTTTACGCTCGGGTTTCCCTTGAAGTCGCCTGCGGATGCGAAGGCGCTGGCGGAGCAGCTTCCGGCCATGATGCCGGGACTGTTCCAGGCGGAGGATACGATTGGGACTATCCACTATTCTCGCTTTACCGTGCTCAGTGAAAAGACCCTGCTTTTTCTTGGTGACTTTGACGGCGAATTCGCTGAGCTCTTCGAAGAACTCGCCAAGCACGCAGGGACGGTGTTTGATTTCATCTTTCAGCATGTAGACAACCCTCCGCCCGGTCCAGTCGCCGATCACGCAGACGCGTTCGTTGAGTGGACCGAAAAGCATCTTCTCAACCCGGTGAATCTATACACCGCCTACCCCGGAGCGACTGCCAAGGAGATCAAGGCCCTGGCAGCCGCCGCAGGACTCAGTGGCGGCGGCGTGCTCAATCCGTTTCTGGTGATCCTGCCCATAAAATCAGCGCTCGCTTTCGCCGAAATAAAACTGTTGCTGCGCGCCAGGGGACGCGGAACCACCCACGACCTCGACAAGGTCGGCACGCCCCACTTCGCGCAGTTCGTACCCCTTGAGAACCATCAGGTTGGGTTCTTCACTGTGTATGACGGCGGGTTTGATACATACATCGCCGACTTCACCAAGAACATCGGAGAGGTCTTCGATTTAATTTTCAAGTTTTGCATAAATCCGCCGCCCTCGCCCTGCCGCAAGTACCTTCAGGAGTTCATCGACTTCGCAGCGGGAGCAAATCGTGAACCGATCGGGTTCTACCAGGCCTATCCAGGCTTGGGCGTCCAGGACATTCATGCCTTGATTGCCGATAACAAAGCTGCAGTGTCGCACTAACCCCGCATTGACAAGAGGCAGTGGTGATCAACGACAAACGAGCATGGTCCGCAGAGTCGTTCTTTCGCAAGCTGGTTACGCATGGCGAGAAGGAGGAGCCTGATGCACCCGCGCATCCGGAGAAGAGCGGACTCGACCTGGGTGACATTCAGGGGTTCATCGTGCGCGGTTATAGGATGCCACTGGTTCGCCATTTCGTACTTGCTGTTGGCGTTCCTGCCAAGGCGCGGGAGTTGCTCGGCCGGCTGGTCAGCGGAGACGAGTCAGTAACGCCGCAAATCACCACTGCAGAAGACTGGCACGTGGGCTTCGCTCCTGGCCCAGCAGACGATCCCGCCGCTCCCCCGCGCCACAAGCCTGACTACTGCCTTAACGTGGGCATCACCTGGCCCGGACTGGTTGCACTCGAGGTCAAAGATCGGGTTCCGGCACTCTCCTTCAAGTCTTTCGGCGCCTTCGTCGCGGGAGCCCCCGCGCGTGCGAGCCTGGTGGGCGATACCGGGGCAAGTGCCCCAGAGAATTGGATCGGCGCCTTTAAATCCGCGAGCGATCACGTGATGGTGACGCTGCATGCCATGAGTCCGGAAGCCATGACGGCCTATAGCGATCGGCTGTCTGCCCTCTTTAGCGAAGGCGGAGCTTTTCAGGAAATCTGGCGTACCGACGGGAACGCTTGGCTGCAAATGGTCGACGGTAAACCCCAACCTTGCGCCAAGGTGCCTTTTGGTTACACCGACGGCATTAGCATGACCACCATTCGCGGAGGCCCCGAGCGATATACGCCCGATCATCAGGAGCCGTGCGAACCGTGGCTTTTTGTTCTGCAGGACGAGGCGGAGAACTATTTCGTGCCCCAGCCTCGAGAGCTTGGTCTGAACGGTAGCTTTGCCGTCTTCAAAATGATCAAGACAGATGTGGTTGGATTTGAAGAATTTCTCCAATCGAACAAAGACAAAATAGACCCCGAGTTGCTGGCCGCCAAGATCTGCGGGCGATGGCGTAACGGCACTCCATTGGAATTGTCCCCGGAAACAGACAGCCCTCCGGGGGGAATCGCCCCTGACCAGCTGAACAACTACGGATACGTAAACGAAGACGGATCGGGCGATCCGAGGGGGCTACGTTGTCCTGTTGGCGCGCACATGCGGCGCATTAATCCACGCGACCAGCCAGTTACCGGGCAGGGCAAACCCGGCGGCAGCAATAATACGCACCGCCTGATCCGGCGCGGCCTGCCCTACGGACCAACCTATGATCCGGCGCAACCCTACGACGGCATCGAGCGTGGACTTCTCGGTTACTTCATCAACTCGAGCATCGAGAATCAATATGAGTTCGTGCTGGGACATTGGGTAAACGACGCCGAGTTCGCGGGGGCGGTCAGGCTGGATCCTAAAGCAAAAGATCCGATGATCGGAACTCAAGACCCGACGGAAAGCATCTTCGTCATTCCCCAGGCGAACGGCGCCCCCCCCATCAAGCTGAGAGGGTTCTCGAGCTTCACTACAACCAAAGCTGCCGCCTACTGCTTCTTGCCCAGCATCACCGCGATCAAATTCATTTCTCACCTGGGATAACAGGGAGGGTTCAGTCCATGCTTTGGTTCACCAGATGCTTCGGAGTGACCGGTAGCGATAGCGAGCGAAACCTCGCCAGGGAGCGCTCTGACATCGAGGCCATTGTCCAGACAACCCTCAAGGTGCAGGCGACTTCTGCTGCCCAACAACACAGGCCCCTGGCCCGTGGAACACATGCCAAAGGTATCTGCGCGCGGGCCCGGTTCGAAGTCCTTGACGTTACGATTGGACGCGAGCCTGAACTGGCAGCTCGGTTGGCCAAGGGTATCTTTGCCAAGCCAGGCGTATATCCCGCCGTGGTGCGCTGGGGAAACGCTGATTCAAAGAAAAACTCAGATTTCAAGCCTGACGTACGATCGATGTCGTTCTCCGTCGACCTTACGCGGGGTGGCTCAGCTGTCCCCGGCGAGAACGGCGGCCGCCAGGATTTTTCATTGCAGAATGCTCCGCCTCTGCCCATCAATGACTCCCCTGCATTTGCGGCAATCATGAAGGTACTGGCGGCCTCGAACCCGCTCTCCGGTCTATGGTCACTGTCCTTGAAAGACAAGTTGCGCGTGATAAGGGTTCTGACCCTGGCAAAAATACAATCCGGCCAGAAGATCAGGCCTTATCAGCAACTCCGCTATTGGAGCAACGTGCCCTTTCGCCACGGACCCATCGATGTTGTGCAGTATTCCGCTATCCCATCCCCCGGCAACCTGGCGCGCCCTCTGCAAAAGACCAACCCTAAAGGCCTGCAGGACGAGCTGGTACGGCACCTCAACGAGGATGGCAGGATGAGCAGCTTCGACTTTGCCGTCCAACTCCTCGATCCCGACAAGATGACCTACTGGGGTAAGCATCGCGACGCCAACTTCTGGATCGAAAACGCGAGTGTCAAGTGGAAGGAAACAGAGGCGCCTTTTCACACCATCGCAAAGCTCACCTTGTTAGCACAGTCTCAGCTTCGCCCGGACGCCGGGGAAACTGTTTACTTTGATGTGACCGGGCACTCGACACCAGATAGCACGCCGATTGGAAGCATCAATCGTGCCCGCGCCTTCGGAGAGGCTGCGAGCAGAGAAGCGCGCCTGCGCGCAAACAGCAATCCCCAAGGCGGAATCGCTACGGACGCACACGCCTCGACGCCCGAATTTGAGCCAATCGCTGCTGCAAAAAATATCGAGTGATTTGGAGAAAGCCGTGCCCCCTTCAGCAGCAGACCCTCAAAACGTAGGCTTCACATTCCCAAGGAATGCGCCGCCTGCCTTCCACGCTTTGATCAAACCGACGGGTGCAATCTGCAATCTCGACTGCGAGGTCCCCTAAGCAGGCCGCGGCGATTCCATCATGTTGGCTGTATCTGGTCGAGAGGATGCATGAGCGAAGAACATGAAAATATCAACAAGGCTTTCAACCGGAGCCGCTCTCGACTTGCCTACCTGAACATTGGCCTTGCCGTTATCCTGGTGCTCGGAGCAGTCATTCAGATCTGCATCATGCTCCTGAGCTAGTGAAACCCAGAGGCGTCATCTCTTGGAAGTCGTCTCAATACGCCAGGAACCCATTTGTTGCCGCTCGCGCGTTCGTGTTCAGAAGTTCTCCAACCTGCGCCCGCCCACCTGACACTATTGCCAGTAGGCGCTGCAGTCCTACCGTCTTAACATTCGGTGTGACTGAAACCGATCCACCGCCGGGCAAACGATCTCACATCATCATATTTGTCGAAAAGTTGGGTGGGAGCGGGACTTAGAGAGTCGTAAAATGCGTCTTCAAAAGGCCAACCGAAGCATCACCCTATTGGTTGCATCGCTTTCGTTGGCGTCCGTAGCTTGCGTTCTCTTCTCGGGCTATTTCAGGCATCGCCAAGTGGCTGCACTCAACGCCAGGACGCAGTCGCTGCTATTGAGCATCCAACTCGCCGGGGCCACTGACAAGTTGACGGCGGCGGTGCGGGGATTCGCGGTCGCGGGTGATCCCCGCTACCGCGACGTGTTCCTGCAGGAGATACATGTCGAGCGCAGCCGCGACCGCGCTGTGGAAGGCTTGGAGGCGCTTGGCCTCACCCAGGAGGAGAGCGAACTCGTCTCCCGCGCCAGGCGAAATTCCGATGCCCTCATCGCCCAGGAAGAGAAGGCCTTCGAAGCCGCAGAACGCAAAGATTTCACCACGGCGATGGGGTATGTGTACGGCGAGGAGTACCTCAAGGCAAAAGCCTTGGTCATGGATCCGATTGATGAATTCCGCCGCCGGTTGGACCAGCGTCTCGCCACCCAAGCCCTCTCCGAGGAGCGGGCGGCCCAGCGGACAGTCAACCTTGCAATCGTTGCCGCGATCCTCAATGCATTGGCTATTGGGGGCGCGCTCATCTTTTACCGTACGAAGATGGTGGCCCCTCTGGCTGCCCTGGGACGGACACTGGGCGACCTTCTCGCCCAAAAGCCGGGCATCGAGATCGGATTTCAGGAGGATCGCTCCGAAATCGGCGACATTGCACGATCGCTGGAGTCGTACAAGGGACTGCAGGAGGAACGAAACCGGGTTACGCAACAAATGCAGTTGCTGCTTGAGTTTGCCGGGCAGGGCATTTACGGGATCGATCTCGAAGGAAACTGCACGTTCATCAATCGCGCCACCTGTGAATTGGTTGGCTACCGTGCCGAGGAAGTCCTCGGTCGGAAGACGCACGATCTGATGCATCACCACAAGCCGGACGGTTCCGTTTACCCCATAGATGAATGCCCCGTCTACCGCGCGTGCAAGCAGGGAGTGGGCTGTTGCACAAACGCGGAAGTAATCTGGCGACGCGACGGCACCCCGGTCCCGGTTGAATATTCCTCGTTTCCCATTCTGCAGGGCGGAATGGTCACCGGGGCTGTCGTCACCGTTGTTGATATCACTGAGCGAAAGCGGGCAGAAGAAAAGCTGAGGGAGAGTGAGCAGCTTTTCCGTTCTATTTTTGAGAATGCACAGATCGGGATCGGCTTATACAAGATTGACAGCCGGGAACACGTCTCCAACCATGCACTCCACGATATGTTGGGCTATAGGGAAGATGAGCTGAGCAGTATAGAGCGATGGGACAAAATTGTTGTCCCCGAGGAACGCTTCACAAGTGCGCAGCGCTATGCGGAACTCATCCAGGGAAAGCGGGAAACGGACGAGTACGAACAACACTTCATTCATCCTGACGGACGCATCGTTGCTTGCAACGGAAGGTTTCAGCTGCTCCGGGACGCTGTAGGCAAGCCACAGTACCTCGTCGATCTGAAGGAAGATATCACCGAACAAAAACGTGCCCAGGAAGCCATGCAGGAGAGCGAGCAGCTCTTCCGTTCGATCTTTGAGAACGCCCCCGTCGGCATCGGTCTTCACAGCGTCCGCAACTCAGAATATTTTACCAATCAGGCTTTACACGAAATGCTCGGTTGCACTCATGAGGACCTAACCTCTGTGGAGAAATGGGACCAGGTAGTCCACCCGGACCAACGTGCTTCCAGCGCAAAACGCTACGCGGAACTCCTCGCAGGCAAATACGACTACGACGAGTGGGAGCAACACTTCATCCGCCGCGATGGACGCATCGTCATCGCAGACGGTACCTTCTCGGTGATCAGGGACCCTGCTGGAAATCCGCGGTATCTCCTCAACACCACCAAAGACATTACCGATCGCAAGCAGGCCGAAGCGGATCTCCTCGCCGCCAAAGAAGAAGCCGTCGCCGCCACGAGAGCCAAGTCTGACTTCCTCGCGAACATGAGCCACGAGATTCGGACCCCCATGAACGCGATCCTCGGATTGACCCACCTTGCCTTGAAGACCGAGTTGACAGCGAAACAGCGTGACTATCTGACAAAAGTAAATGTGGCTGCACAGGCGCTCCTTGGGATCATCAACGACATCCTCGACTTCTCAAAGATCGAAGCTGGCAAGCTGGAAGTTGAGAATATCGAGTTCCGCCTGGAGCAGGTGCTCGAAGATCTATCCTCCGTGGTTGGCCAAAAGGTTCAAGATAAGAATTTGGAATTCTTGATCGCCTCGGCGAACGATCTGCCGCCGAATCTCATGGGCGACCCTTTGCGCCTGGGCCAAATCCTAATCAACCTCCTCAACAACGCGGTCAAATTCACCGATCGCGGCGAGGTGGTACTAACCGTCGTAGTGGAGGAGAAGTTAGCAGGCCGGCTGAAGATACGATTTTCCGTCCGCGATACTGGCATTGGAATGACCCCGGACCAGGCCGCTCGTCTGTTTCAAGCATTCAGCCAAGCCGACAGCTCCACCACCCGCAAATACGGCGGTACCGGTCTCGGCCTCTCAATCTCCAAACGGCTGGTCGAACTCATGGGAGGCGAAATCTGGACCGAGAGCACCCACGGCGCGGGTAGCACTTTCTTCTTCACCGCGTGGTTTGGGATCGGTTCAAGCGAACCCGAGGGACGGCGTTTCGTCCCCGACCTCTCAGGTATCCACGCGCTGATAGTCGATGACAACCCACTAGCCCGCGAAATTACGATGGAAAGGCTGAAGGCCTTCGCCATTAGGGTCGACTCCGTCGCTTCCGGAGAGGAAGCAATCCGCGAACTCTCCGATTCCGACACGCATAATCCCTATCAGGTGGTCGTGATCGACTGGCATATGCCCGGCCTGGACGGACTTGAGACCAGCCGCATCATCAAGCAGGGCGGCCTACTAAGGCACACTCCCAAGGTCATTATGGTCACAGGCTTTGGACGGGAAGACATCCGCAAACAGGCCGAGCAGATAGGGATCGAAGGGTTTCTGTTGAAACCGGTCAGCCCATCGCTGCTCTACGATACCCTGGTGGACTTGTTCGCGGTTTGCGGCATCGAGGGCCAACGGTTCGCTGAAAGCAAGGACAGCGGCGCCCTACCGGAAGCCCGGGGAATCCGCGTCCTGCTGGTCGAAGACAACGAGATAAATCAGCAGGTTGCCACTGAGCTGCTGGAGAGCGCCGGAGCGTTCGTCGTGGTGGCTAACAATGGTGGTGAAGCCGTGAAAATCCTGACCGGTCGAGACCAGGGTCCGGCGTTCGATGTTGTATTCATGGACTTGCAGATGCCCGAGATGGATGGGTTCACGACCACCAAGCTACTGCGGAGAGCGCCAGGTTTACACAAGTTGCCGATTATTGCCATGACGGCGCACGCGCTCGTGGAAGAGCGCCAGCGGTGCCTCGACGCGGGCATGAATGACCATGTGTCAAAACCGATTAACCCCGATAATCTACTGTCGACCCTGCTGCGATGGGCGAAGCCCCGGCCTCAGCAGGGCGACTCCCACGAGCCGTTCGCCACGAAAAAAGCGGCAGGCGAAGTGATCCTGCCGGAAATCGCAGGCATCGATCTTGCCGATGGCCTGAAGCGCGTTGGCAAAAACAGGCGGCTCTACCGTGACCTGCTAGTCCAGTTTGCCGCCAAACAAGCCAACGCGGCCGGCGAGATTTCTGGCGCGCTGGAAACTGGCGATATCAAACTGGCTGAACGGATTGCCCATACCGTGAAGGGCGTTGCCGGCAATATTGGAATCACTGAAGTGCAGTCATTGGCTCAAAAGCTGGAAAATGCACTCCATGGCGGTGACAAGAAGATCCTGTCGCTGCTGGTTGAGTTCGCAAGCTTGATGAGCGCTCAAGTTCGTGCTATCGAGAACGCACTTTGCGGCCCGCCAGCCGAGCAGGTACCGGCTTCACCTTTCAACGAGGAAGTGGCGGCCCACGCGATTGCACGGCTCAGGACCTTGCTCGAAGCGAGTGACGGCGATGCCGAAGAGTCATTCCGCAGTCTGCACGACGCCGTCGCAGGTGCCGTCGAAAAGCCGCACCTGGACAGTCTGAGCGAATCGATCAGCAACTTCAATTTCGACCGGGCCCTGGTGAAACTGAACGAGATCGCCAATTGTTGCAAGCAAATAGGGGGAAATTCATGAACCAGGCTGAGCAGAAGAAGATCGTCCTGGTGGTGGATGATGCTCCCGCTAACATTCAAATCGTGAAGTCAATCCTGAAAGATCTGTATAAGATCCGTGTTGCAACCAGCGGCGCGAAAGCGTTGGAGTTGGCGAGCCTTGCACCTCCGCCCGACTTGATCCTGATGGACGTTATGATGCCGGAAATGGATGGGTACGAAGTGTGTAAACAATTGAAACTGGGCCCGGAAACGCGGGATATACCAGTCATATTTCTTACCGGACAGACGCATGTCGATGAGGAGACGAGAGGATTTGAGGTAGGGGCAGTGGACTATATTCACAAACCGTTTTCCCCCGCGGTCGTAAAAGCGCGTGTGCAAACTCACCTCATGCTTCGCGGGATCCGCGAAGAGCTCGCACGGCAGTTGCTCTCGATCCAAAAAGAATTGGAAACAGCGCGGCAGATCCAATTGTCGATTCTTCCATCTGTGATCCCGAAAATCGAAGGGTTGGATATGGCTGCACGCTACCTGCCCATGACCGCGGTCGCGGGCGACTTCTACGACTTCATCGTGGTAGATGAGAAACACATCGGGATTTTGGTGGCCGATGTCTCCGGACACGGAATGCCTGCCGCGCTTATCGCCTCGATGCTGAAGATTGCTTTCTCCGCTCAAGGGGCACACGCGGCCGATCCGGCGCAAGTGCTGTTGGGCCTGAATCAAGCGCTATGCGGGAAGTTTCAGCACCACTACGTCACCGCAGCCTACCTGTTCGTGGACATGCAGAAGCGAACCCTGACTTACGCTGGCGCGGGCCACCCACCCTTGCTTGTGCGGGATGGATCATCCAAACGCGTGCAGGATGTGGCGGAAAACGGTTTGTTTCTGGGAAGATTTCCGTTTGCGACTTACTCTTCCGTGGAGTTGCCGCTCAATGCTGGTGATCGAGCGCTGCTCTACACCGATGGAATACCGGAAACGACGAACCCTGCAGGAGTCGAATTTGGCAATGGCGGTTTAAAACAGTTTCTGGCGGCGGAACAAAGCACTTCGGCCGATCATTTCGCCGGTCAACTGCTTGAGGAGTTGTCGAGTTGGTCGGCTCGGGGCTGCCCTGAAGAGTTGGATGACGATATTACGATGGTGGCCATCCAGGTCAAGAGCAATTGAGGCAGTGTCGACAAGGCCATCCGGAAAATCCGCCTGGTCTCACAAAAGCAGCGTGACTCGCGACAGAACATCGTGAGGAAAGCAGCGCCAGCGTGTGGAAGAAGACGATGACGTTTCCCCTGAAAGGATCAAGCAACCCCGTAGCCGTGTTCCATCCCACGCCCTATCCTGCCGATTTGACGAAGCTCGACGGCCTCGATCTAATGGCTCGCTATCACGCCGGCCGCCGCGGGGGGAATTTCTTCGATGGACTGGCGACCGGCCAACGTGTGGTTTTCCTCTTGACGGACATCGCCGGGGCCCGTGCCGAAGCCCGTGCGCTCGCGGTCGACGTGCAAACCGCCTTCCGCCGGTGCGCTCCCGAGCTCTTTGGGCCGTCCGGGACCAATGAATCCGAGGCCATCGCCAGCCTGGCGTATGAGCTCAACCGATCCCTGATTGAGGCTGCCCGCGGCGTTCACTTTACCCCCGCCTTTCTAGGTTGTTTCAGTCTCGCACTCGGTATCCTCACCTACCACAATGCAGGTCTTCACGCCGTATTTCACGATGCGGAGGGAGTACGAACCCTTCAGTCGGGTGGCATGCCGCTGGGCCTCTTCACGCACAACACCTATGAGCCGGCGGTTTTGGCATTCGAGCCACGAGCCAGGCTGCTCCTTGTAACGAAGGCGGTAATAGAGAGCCCACGGGGGGTGTTCGAGTTTGGCGCAAAGCGCATCGAGCGGCTGCTTGAAAACCTCGAGGCGGACTCGGCATCGCAAATCTGTGAGACCGTCCTGCAGCAGGCGTATGCCTTTGGAAACCGTCCGGGGACACGCTTCTATGACCTGCTGCATTACGGGAAACATCTCGGCAACGACGACTTGACCGCTGTGGCGTTGGTGCGGGTTTAGAGTTTGATCCGCGAGGACCAAACGTCAGCCCAACCCGTAAGAGTCTGCGCGAAAACTCGACCCTGCAGGAGTCGGTTTCCTGAGAGACCCCAGTAAGAACGACCTGTCGAGAAACTGCCCTATGAGTTCGCCGATCTGGGTAAGGCGAGCCGTTCCCAAATCAGCAATGCCGCGAACTGACAAAGCTGGCGCTGAGTTTAGAAAGGGTGGTGAAGATTGGACCTGTCACTTAGCGACAGGTCAGTACTTACGAACTAGAACAATAACGGGCTGGTTCTAGAAGTTTTGGGAGTATCCAACTCAGAGGCTTTTGGATTGAAATCTACTATCGTCGATAAAAGGGGCCAGTGTCGGTGACAACGTCTTAGGTTTTCGAAACGAGGGAAAATAATGAAGCTGAGTCACATGAGCAAGTTCATCTTGTTGCTGTTCCCGGTCGCGCTGCCCTTGGTAACCGGAACCTACGCTCAAGAACAATACCCAATTCTGGACAAGGTGGCCGCCAAGGTTGTGGCGAAATACACAAGCACTCCCTGCGAACAGTTGTGGCAAAAGAAACAGGCACCACCACAACCGCCTTCACCGCAGGAACAAAAAGCCATTGCGTTTCTGAAAACCGATCCGCAGATGCGGGCGGTGTTTATTAACAAAGTGGCACCGCCGATTGCCAACAAGATGTTTGAATGCGGATTGATTCCGTAGTTCCCCAGCGAACCGGCCCGCTCAACCTGTCGCAAGTGACAGTTCCTAATCGGATGCGATTGGAGTGAACTTGCAGACGAAGCATGAAATAGCTCTCGTCGCAGCATCCCTTGAGGGATTTTCGTGAGGGCTCTTTCTACCCTTCGTTTGCTCGACTTTGATCGGGAGCAATTCAGGCAACGCAGTATGAATGGGTAATGCAACAGCGCAAAAAGCATGGATGCCTTTCACACTGTGATCGATATTGGGGCCTCGGCCGTTGAAGCGATGGGAGTGCTTCTTATCCTTGGGGCATTTCTCTGGGCGTCGGTCAGCTTTGTCGTCCACGGGCGCGAACAGATCGGCAACCGGTATGAGCGTTACAAGCTTGCTTTGGGTAGAGCCCTCTCACTGGGTCTGGAGTTCCTTGTTGCGGCGGATGTGATCAAGACCGTGACTACGGCTCCTACCTTTACGAACATTGGAGTCCTGGCTGCGGTAATTGTGACTCGGACCTTCCTGAGCTGGTCTCTCGCGGTAGAGATGGAAGGCCGTTGGCCGTGGCAGCGTGTTGAGGGCCCCGAACGTACGCTCTGAGAGGAGAAAGACAGTGATGGATCCCCTGATCGCGCGCGTATCCCACAACCTGGTCGCTCGGGTGACTGGTCCAATGCATTTCCGGGTCCTTCTCCAACCGGGGATGGCCACCTTCTTTGCCATCCGCGACGGATTAAAAGACGCTCGCGAATGCAAGCCAGCGTATTTCTGGGGCCTCTTCACCGACAAGGGTGAGCGGAAGGCGATGGCGGAGAACGGTTGGAAGTCGGTGGGAAAGGTATTCATCCTTGCCATCGTGCTCGACGTGATCTACCAACTCATCGAGCACCGATGGACCGTCTATCCAGGCGAGGCAGCGTTGGTTGCGATCATTCTGGCCATCGTGCCCTACTTATTGATTCGAGGACCGGTCAATCGAATCGCCTGCCATCAACGCAAAGTCGTGAAGGAACGATTGGCTGGAGACTAGAACTCTCATGGCAACCAACCACCCAAGAGCACCGATGGTTAACGGCCACGACCCTCCACGACACATCCCTCCGGATTTTTCACGTCCGGCTCAATGGGTCGATCAGCAAGTGCTTTACCCGGCCAAGGCCGACAACCTCAGCGCACCACATTCAACCTAAAAAGGAATAAACCATGGCTAAGCAACCTAACATCCTGATTCTCTGGGGCGATGACATCGGCACTTGGAACATCAGCCATTTCAGCCGAGGCATGATGGGCTATACCACTCCGAATATCGATCGCGTCGCCAAAGAAGGTGTAACTTTCACGGACTATTACGGACAGCAGAGCTGTACCGCTGGACGCGCGGCCTTCATTTGCGGCCAAAACCCGCTACGCACTGGTCTGACAAAAGTCGGCATGCCCGGCGCCACGGTAGGACTTCAGCCAGAAGACCCCACCATCGCCGAACTACTCAAGCCGCTTGGCTACGCCACCGGCCAGTTCGGCAAAAACCATCTCGGCGATCGCAATGAGTACCTGCCGACCGCGCACGGATTCGATGAATTCTTTGGCAATCTCTATCACCTGAATGCCGAAGAAGAGCCGGAATTGCCCGACTATCCTAAGGATCCGAAGTTCCTGGCGGCGTTTGGACCCAGAGGCGTTCTACACTGCTTCGCGACCGACAAAGATGACCCAACCGTCGACGCCCGCTGGGGACGGGTAGGCAAGCAGACCATTGAAGACACCGGCCCCCTAACCAAAAAGCGCATGGAAACCATCGATGAAGAGATCACCGCGGGCGCGATCGGCTGGATGGAAAAGCAGGTCAAAGCGGATAAACCCTTCTTCCTCTGGTACAACTCCACGGCCATGCATTTCAGAACCCACCTCGCCGACAAGAACCGCGGCAAGAGTGGCCAGGACGACTACAGTGATCGCATGGTGACCCATGACGAGCAGATCGGCATGATGCTCGACAAGGTCGATGAGTTGGGTATCGCCGATAACACGATCGTGATGTATTCCACCGACAACGGTCCGGAAAACGACACCTGGCCCGATGGCGCCAATACTCCATTCCGCAGCCAGAAGGACACCAACTGGGAAGGTGCATGGCGCGTGCCAGCTTTCCTCCGCTGGCCGGGCAAGATCCCGGCGGGCTCGGTGCTGAACGGCATCGTTTCCCACCAGGACATGCTGCCCACGTTACTGGCCGCGGCGGGCGATCCGGACGTAAGCACCAAGCTCCTCACCGGTTACAAAGCAGCAGACAAGACGTTCACGGTCCATATCGACGGCGTCAACGTGCTGCCGTACATCACTGGCCAGGTAAAGGAGAGCCCAAGGGAGTACTTCTTCTACGTCAGTGATGACGGTGGTGTCATGGCAGTCCGGGTCGGCGACTACAAGCTGGTGTTTGAAGTACAGCGCGCGACCTCAACAGCGGTTTGGGCGGAGCCTATGGTCAAGCTGCGGCTTCCGCTTATTTTCAGCCTGCGCCGTGATCCGTTCGAACGCGCCGACACAAACTCCAACGTCTACTGGGATTGGATGATCAATCACGTCCCGCAGCTTTACCAATGCCAGGCAATTGTGGCGGGCCAGATAGCGAACTACGTGAAGTATCCGCCGCGTCAAAAGGCCGCTTCCTTTAACCTCGACGCAGTGATGGCCTCGTTGCATCACACACAGGCGGCTGTTGCGGGCCACAAATAGCACTCTACGCAGCGCGGGATTCTTGACCAGCGCCACCGACAACCTGCTAAGGAAGGTCAAATCGACCTTCCTTAGCAAAACAACTTGATAGAGAACCCTCCTCGGCTGACAATGGTCTGCCGGGGATTTTTTTACCACTCACCATGAGCCCATCAGTAAACCACAATCCTCGGTTCCTTGATGTATCCGAGCAGGTCCAGGACTTCTACGACCGTTATCCTTATCCCCCGCCGGTCGAAAGTTTGGATCGATATCGCCTCGCGTGGCAGGACCCGGCAAAACGACGGGCCGACTACCACCTCTTCTGGCCCAACAGGCCTTACCAGGAAGACCATTCCGTTCTGATCGCCGGCTGCGGAACGACCCAGGCGGCGAAGCACGCCCTGCGCTGGCCCGCCGCCCAGGTGACCGCCATTGACCTGAGTCTGACGAGCGTGCGATCTACGGAAGAACTCAAGCGGAAATACAAGTTAAGTAATCTTGAGGTTTATCAACTCCCCATCGACCGTGTGCAAGAGCTCAAGATGAGCTTCGACCAGATCGTCTGCACCGGAGTTCTGCATCATCTTGCTGACCCCGATGCTGGGCTGGCAGCACTGCGCAGCGTGCTCAAACCGGACGGAGCCATGCATCTGATGGTGTATGCGCCATACGGACGGACCGGTATCTATATGCTGCAGGAGTTCTGCAGGCGAATTGGTGTCCGCGCTACCGACGAGGGAATTGGCGATCTCATCTCGATACTCCGGGCCTTGCCGCCGGGCCATCCAATGGAGACTGTGCTGCGCGAGGCTCCGGATTTTCAGCAGGAAGCGGCCTTGGCCGATGCGCTCCTGCACCCACAGGACAGGGCCTATTCCGTACCTCAGTTGTTCGATTTTCTTAAGGCAGGACAGCTGACATTTGGCCGGTGGGTGAAACAGGCTCCCTACTCTCCCTACTGTGGCGTGATGGCACGCCTTCCTCAAGCCTCCCGGATAGCAGAGCTTCCCCCAGCTGAGCAGTTCGCGGCCGCGGAACTCTTTCGCGGGACCATGGTTCGCCATAGCGCCATCGCCTATCGCAACGATCGTCCCACATCCTCGCGGCCGATCAGTTTTGCGGGAGATGCGTGGTTACGCTACGTGCCTATTCGCATGTCAGAAACCATCTGTGTGCAAGACCGGCTGGCTACGCCCGTCTTGATCAACCAAAACCATACCTATAGGGACCTGATCATGCCCGTCGATGCGGCAGAGAAGCGGATGCTCGATGCCATCGACGGGAAACGTACGCTTGACGAGATTCGGGAAACAACGCTCCCCTCACCGGGCGGCCAAGAGCAAGCCGACGTACGCGCCTTCTTTGAACGGCTTTGGTGGCATGACCAGGTGGTATTCGACGCGTCGCGATCCTGAAGATAACCGTTGCTTCGCAGAACGTGATCCGGCGCTGAGCCGCAGTTACTCCTCCGCCACTGCGTCCTGTCCGCGAAACTCCGGGTAGATCTGCTGCGCAGCACGATAAGCTGCTCGCCCAAGAATCCCGGCGTACGTGGGAAACGACAGCGGAACTCGCGCCATCTTGTCCACCGGGAGGCCTCCGGCCATGGCGATCGCCACCACCTGCGCGATCTCGACAGCGCGTTCGCCCACCACGTGGCAACCCAGGATCTTACCGGTTGAACGATCGGCTACAAGCTTGCAGAATCCGGCCGTTCGCCCGTCGATGATGGTGCGTGCGGTTTCGTCGAAGCGCACCATGGATACGACCGCATCGTATGTTTCACGAGCCTTGGCCTCAGTGATGCCTACCTGCGCGTATTCCGGCTCAGTGAAGCTGCCTGTCGGACTTACCTGGTCGCTAATAGTCGTCATTGAACCTTGCACAGCATTCGTAGCTGCCACGAAGCCATCGTGCACTGCCTGCGGGACGAGCATTAAGCGGCCGGTGATGTCTCCCGCCGCGAAGATGTTCGACGCGGAAGTCTGGAGATATGTGTTGACCTGTACATAGCCTCTCGGGTTCCTTTCGACACCGGCAGCTGACAGATTCAAGCCGGCTGTGTCAGCCACCCAGCCGATGGCCACCACCACCAGCGCAGCCTCTGCGCTGTGACGCACGCCCTCTTTGGTGAAGATCATGCGCACGCCACTCGGCGTCTTCTCGAAGGATTCGATGGCTCCGAAATTCTCGTGCACCACCATACCAGACTCGCGGAAGGCGGTCGTGACCACGGCAGAGACGTCTTCGTCCTCAGTCGGCAGGATGCGGGGACCAGCTTGAAAGAGTTGAACCCGTGAGCCAAAGGCCTGGAAGATGGATGCCACCTGCACACCCGTCGCGCCCGCTCCAATGACAATCATGGAAGGCGGAACAGCGGTCAGGCTCCAGGCGTCACTGTGCGTTGCGGTCAACTCGAAACCAGGAAGGGGAAGCCGCCGGCTCGTTCCGCCCGCGCAGAGAATGATCCTGTCCGCGCGGAGCCGTAGTCCGCGCTCGGTCTCAACCGTGTGCGAATCGACAAAGCGTGTCGTACCCGAATTCTCGTGGAACGTAATCCCGATTTTTTCAAGATGCTCGCGTCGGGCAGCATGTTCGCGCACTCCCTGAACCACCTCACGCGTCCGTGCGAGCAGGCGCGGATAATCCAGGACAGGCTCGCTCACAGTGATCCCATAGTTGTCGAGTTGCCTGGCTTCTCGAAGCAGGCGCGCCGCCTGCGCGAGTGTGCGCACGGGAATGGGTCCATCGTTCGCCGCCATACCCCCTGCCTCGCCTCGAGTGACAACGGTTGTTCGGGCTCCCAACTCTGCAGCTCGCAGTGCAGCGGACAACCCTGCTGGACCAGCGCCAATGACTACGACATCCATCAGTCCTCCCTCCGTGAATGACAAAAGTTAATCGGATAGGCGCCGCACCGCATCCACTCCATGAACTCTTTGACTGGAAGGCTACATGCAAACTTGCCGTCTTGCCATTAGCAAAAGTTCTAGTGCAGGCGGCAAATGATCTGGAACCCCTTGGAGTAGCTGTACCTGTCGTAAGTGACAGTTCTATGAATGTCGCACGCTTGGTTAACTGGTTGCTGGTCCCATGATCCTGGTACTGCAGCGCGTTGCTTTCGTGCAAGACCCGGTTGTGGGCTGTCAATAACGCAACGAGCGAACCCCTGGGCGAAGTGGACTACCGGCCTGACAAACACCTGGCCCGGATCAGGGCCAGCGATCCGTAGCGACACTATGAACGTTAACGCCGCTCTCGAAGGTGTGGCCTGCTTATGACACTTTTTACTCTTGCGCCCTGGAGAGCCGACTGGCTATGGAGTATTCCGCTCATCGTCGTGACCATAGTCTTCCACTCCTATGGTCTTGGACTACTAAGCCGGATCTTACTGATCATCCTCAGGGCTGACCGGAACAAGCATCTCAATCGTGGCCTGTCCGTCCTGGTGGTTGGTGGCTCTTCGCTTTGCACAATTTGCCTGCATGGCCTTGAAGCGTGGATGTGGGCGATCGCTTACCGTCTGCTTGGCTCACTGGGCGACCGGAAGGACGCGATGCTGTATTCGATCAGCGTGATGACCACAGTAGGTGGCACGAATTTCCACCTGGATCCGGGCTGGCAGCTTATGGGGCCGCTCGAGGCACTCAACGGATGGATTCTCTTCGGGCTTACTGCGGCTTTTTTATTCGCTCTCATCCAGAAGGTATGGTCGCTGGAACGCCCGTAGCAGGTGGATGCGCACCGAGGCTAGAAGAGCAAATGCTCTAAAATGGCCCGCTTCTCAGCAGAACGCCATAAAACGTAACCAGTCCAATCAGGACGACGACCATGGCTACGACTACGGATATCGAGACCATGTGTCGCTTACCGGATGCGCCAATCGCATGGAGGAACTTCCGGTGTTGCCAAGTTGCGGCAATCAAGGCGAGAGTGCCCAGCGCTATCAGGCTTAGTCCCAGATTCCGCGGCGCCTGCGGGCGCCGGATGTTGCCGGCAGCAATCTCTTCGGCCTGATATTGGAAAAACTTGTAGATGGTGAAGCCAAAACCGATCATCGAAAGAGCGGTTCGGATCCATGCCATGAGCGTTCGTTCCGCAGCAATAATCGTGCGCTGAAGAGCCAGGTCGGTTCGCTCTTCGGCAAGAACCGTTCCTCTGTCTTTTTGCACTGGGTCGACAATGCTCATGCAACTATTCCTCAGATATACACCAAACGGCAGCGCAGCATTCACTCCAAACTCAGTAATCTAATGCCGGCAGCGCCTGAGCAAGACACTCATGCTTGTACGGCCGGCCCTTCAGCGGGCTCGGCCAGCGGCACGAAGGATCCCCAGTGATCCCGGACGGCGATCACGCGGAACACAAACGCCACCAAAACCGCGATCAGCGTTACAGGAAAGAAGTGAGTTCCCTTCATCTCCACCGCAATCAACGTATAGACCGTGCTCGCCAGCACCGCACTCGTGACCAGTTGCTGCGCCGGCCGCACGATTTCCGGAGTCACCCCGGAGAACAGGTCGATGAACACACCGCCGGCAGTAGTGGCTATGAGCCCGACCGCGATAGCTGCAAAAATTCCGAGCCCGTGATCGAGCGCCTTATGCGCGCCCAGGATCGCGAACCAGGGTAGGGTAAAAGATTTGAAATAGGCTAGCGTTCGGGTGCGAAACCGCTCTTCCCTCGATTCCGCGTAGCGATAGATCGCCAACCCCAGCAAACCCATCAAAGGACAAACCAGGAGATAGTTCGGACCCTTCAACGGTCCGGGAATGTCGTTGAGCAGCAGGTCGCGTGACACGCCACCGCCAATGCCGCCGAAGTACGCCATGATCAGCAGGCCCGCAACCGTGTAGCCGCGATTGTGCGACGGATTGCGAGCCACGAGCACACCGTTGAGAGCGTTAATACCAGCAGAAAACAGGTCGACTTCGGGAAAGTTCGGTAGGTTCATTTCCTTCTCCTCGATGCAGCTCACCGCAGCCGCACCGTCTCGGTTGGGAGTCAGAGTACCCCGCTCATCGGAGACTAGAGACGAAATGTCAGGACTTCAACTGTCATATCGGACAGGTCCTCGCAGACTACCCATGCCGGTTATCGCCCGTTGGCTCGAGGATCGAGGTCAGTGATGTGATCACTCTACGCTCGGAAGAGCAACCGTGGGCGCGCCCACGATCATCTTGGGCTTGCGAGGTATGCGTGCGTTCCCTTCACACTCCTCGAGAACACTTTTAGGAACAAACCGCTTCAGGTATTTGATTCCTAGCGTCACCACAAGCACATCGTCCATTTGTCCGACGATCGGGATGAAGTTGGGGATGATCTGGACCGGACTGACGACATAAAGAACCGCAAGCCCTGCAACAGCTTTGGCATGCCATGGCACCCCGGGGTGCACAAAGGCACGCCGGATTATCCTGAACTGCTTGAAAACCCGCTTGATCGAAATCTTGAGCTTCTGTACCGTCGGCTGTTTCGGTTGCTCGTAATGGGTCTGGAGCGAAGCTTCTTCCTGTGGCACATCTTTTGGCCGCATGATGCAGCGAAAGCCGATGTGGCTCATTCCCGTGTCGACCATTTGTGGCTGTCGGGCCGCGGGCCGGTAACGGAGACAATAGTTGGGAGCGCAGAGGTGAGAACCACCCTTGACGACTCTGCGTGGTATGTGGAACTGCGGCTGCCTCGGATCGTAGCTCTTTTTGGAGGAAGTGATGCGTGGGTTAACCGCCGGCCCGCAGCATGCCTGCCCAATCTCGTTCGCATGGTGGTGAACATACCAGTCCGAAGTCCACTCCCACACATTGCCGGCCATGTCGAATAGCCCGAAGCCATTGGCGGGAAAGGAGCCCACCGGAGATGTTCCTTCGAAACCGTCGCGCAGCTCATTTTGCCAGGGGAATTCTCCCTGCCAGGAATTCGCCATGGCCTTTCCATCAGGAAAATGTTCATCGCCCCAGGTGAATTTCTTGCCTTCGAGCCCACCACGGGCAGCTCGCTCCCATTCAGCTTCCGTCGGCAGTTCCCTGCCCGCCCATTTTGCGTAGGCTTCTGCATCCTCGTAGGCAATGTGGACCACCGGGTGGTGGGCGAGCTTGTCAATCGAGCTCTGCGGTCCCCGCGGATGGCGCCAACTTGTTCCAGGTGTCCAGGTCCACCAATTGGTGTAATCGGTCAGATCCACGGGCCCGCGCGTCTTATGGAAGACCAATGCACCCGGAACAAGATTTTCGGCGGGGGCGCCAGGATAATCTGCGGGGTTCAGTGCACGCTCCGCGACCGTGACATAACGGGTTGCCTCGACAAAGCGTGCGAACTTTTCGTTGGTGACGATGTGCCGGTCCATCCAGAAGCCATCGACTGCGACTTCATGGACAGGGCCCTCCTCGGGATAAAAGTCCTCCGATCCCATGAGAAAGGTGCCGCCCGGAATCCACTGCATATCCGGCGGCGCCTGGGTCGGGGTAATCTGCTCAGACACCATGTTGCTCATCTTATCCCTCCAACGCGTCATCCATTGCGCCATGACAGCGCTTGAGCCAGAAATATCCAGGACCGGCTGAGCGAGGGTGAGGCGATCTGGCTGGGGTGAACTTGAAAGTAACGATTTCATGCCCTGCACTCTTTGGCATAGTATTCCCCGGGCGGTGAAAACGCACCTGTCACAACTGACAGTTCCGTAGCCAGCACGGTCAACGCCGCTGCTGCAGGTCAATCATAGGCTGCTGACTTACACGAATATGGCCAGAGCGTGGCCGGTCGAGATCTATGATCACGGCAAGAACCAGGGTGACCGACACCGCAAGCACGCACATGGAAAAGAGATTTCGTCGTCCATTCATGCCGAAAGAGTATCCAACCAGCATCGCTGACAACAAACCTACGGCTGCGTTTACATAGATCACACTCTCCGGTACATGATTTTGGTAGGCCATCCAGCGGGCTTCTCCCGTGTCGATGACGTCGTTCAGCGATTGCAACAGTAAGCCGCTTCTTACTGGACTTGGATCCTGCTGCGCATAAGCGACAGCGCTGGCCCAGAGCTCCGTCTGCAGACGCGCGGTTTCTCTATTCAGCGCTTGGAGCCGCGTGATATCACTTCCTGCAGAGCCATATTGCACCCGCACATCGACATACTGGCGAAGCAGGCTCGAGATTTGGTTGGCCGCCGCCGCAGGGAGAAGTTGCGTGCGAAGAGAAGCTGTTCCGACGGCGTCGGACTCTTGCAGTACGAGTTGCTTGCGATTCTCATACCGAGACACCGCCATGGACATCGTGAATCCCAGCAGAAGTGCCAGAATCCCGAGTATGGCCGCCTCGACAGTGTAAATCTGCGACTTAGTGTTGTCGGAACTGTGCTCGCCGAACTTATGTCCCAGGCGAAAGCCGAGCTCTACGGACGTAAGCACTAATACGAAAAATACACAGTAAACGACCGTTTCGTTGGTTCTGTAAAATAG
This sequence comes from uncultured Acidobacteriaceae bacterium, assembly GCA_963743365.1. Taxonomy (GTDB): domain Bacteria; phylum Acidobacteriota; class Terriglobia; order Terriglobales; family Acidobacteriaceae; genus PALSA-350. The sequence continues at coordinate 70,989 of CAVUQE010000020.1, read as the reverse complement.
GCTCTCGTTCACAACCTCTCCGTTGAAGAAACCTACATTTATAGCTCTGCAGCGCCGGTTTTGCAGGAGTCTGTGACATCACGAAGCGGGAAGAAATGGGACGGGGCGCCTCGTTTGCATCGATGGGCGAGCCGCCAACGATCGCCTTTTCAATCATGGGTGAACCTGCGCCCTACGCTCGCGGCAGCGTCAGAATGTGGTAGACCGGAAAGCACAGCAGAAGGGCGGCAGTCACCAGCAGTGCAAGCCGCACACCACGAGTCTTGAAACGCTGGCTGATGGCAATCAACAGTAACACGGTTGCCAGGGTCACGGTTGCCCGCACGTATTGGTCGGCGAATTCCCTCCCTTTTGTACCTTGATCGAAGACTGCAGAAGCTTGACTGTTGAGCCGGGCCCCCTCTTCCGTCTTGGAGCTTCGGTATTCCGCCATAAACTGGGGACCCGCCGGTGCATTGGCGTTGTTGAGGGGATCAGTTCTCTTCCAGGCTTCAAAGGCGGGACGAAACTCTGGCAGGAAGCGCCTTTCAAAGAGATCACTCAGTTTCTTTTGGCCCTGGGCTTCGGCTTTAAGCCACTCCACGACGGTAGAAGCGTTGTACAGGCGCTCCTGGTTGGCGGCAGTGGCAGCTCCCTCTGCCTGGACGCGCAATTTGCTTGCTTGACCGTACAGTTCTGACTGATGTCCAGTCCAGAGCGCTGCCTGATAGCCGCTCCAGGCAGTGGTGATGGCGACTATAGCGAGCACCAGGGCCTCCACGATCTCCAATATCGCGTGCCCGGGAGTTTCCCCATGTCCCGCGTGCTCGTTTAGGTGCGTGGCAAGCTCAATGTTGGCTCCGCCGGTTTCGGGCATTGCGTAGATCTCCTGGTTCGTGGGACCGCTCTGTTAGGGAGTGCGGCTAGGCTCCCTGCAGCCTCTTCACAGGGGGAGGACAAGAACGCGCGGACCGGAGGCGCGCCCTGCGTTTGGGGTGTGACACGTGAACTAACACTTGAGCTGGGCCCATACTTCAAAAATGAAGCAAGATGCGTTGCCTGCGCGCCCCTGTAGGCGCCCATGGCAACGCATCTTGGTAAGAAGCAGTCATATGTGCTGGACAGGAATCTACTACTAGTAGCCCTGAAGCCCCTTGTTCACCACCAGTTTCACGTCGACGCGGCGGTTTAGCTCGCGCCCCTGCGGGTCGTTGTTTTCAAAGTCAGGATGGGTAGCGCCGTAACCTGCGGGTGCAAGGATCCTCCGAAGCGGGATTTGTCCGTTGCTGCGAAGATAATTTGCTACTGCTGAAGCGCGATTCTCGCTTAGCTCCTGGTTTGCTTCCTTCGTTCCGGTCTTGGAAGCATAGCCGGCGATCTCAATCATGTAGCCCTCGGTTGACAAGGCTAGAGCGGCCAGCTTATCCAGGTCGGCTTTCGCGGAAGCATCCAGTGTGTACTGGCCGGAAGGATAAAAGATCGCGGCTTCAGCAACTGTTTGATAGTCGTCCAGGTCAGAGACGCGTTGATTCACGATCTGAACAGCAGCCGCGTTGGTAATGGCGACTGTGCCGGCCGCTTGCGCCATCGAACCCGCCTGATCAGCCGTAGTTTGAGCCTGGTTTGCCGACGATTGCGCGCCGGCTGCGGCCGTGACACCCTGGTTTGCAGTAGCCAATGCGTTGTTGGCCGCTGCCTTGTTGGCCGAAATCTCCTGTTGTTGCGCAACTTCGACTGCGAACACATCCGGTGAGAAGGTAATCTTGGCCGCTTCCAGCTGATTGGCCGCATTGCCCACACCCTCGGCACTGATCGTCAAGCCGGGGACCATGGCCGTGACGTCCATGTCTTCGTGGCGATGAAACCTTACCTTGGATTTTTCGCGCACAATTTTCGTGTCGTCGGTGATCTTGACGATCGCAAGCGAACCGGTCTTCGCATCTTGCACCTTGACCAGATCGCCCTTTCTGGAAATGATGGCGCCCTTCACCTTTGCTTTTTGTCCGGAGGTGAAGGTTGTCTGCGCATAACCAACGGAGGTTAGCGCGATTACGGCAATCAAGACCGCACAAAGTCTTGTTACCTCTGAATATGCAAGCTTTGCTCTGGTTAAGGTCATGTGAATTATTCTCCGTTGGTTGTTCTACTAACTAAGCTGATCGGACAAGAATATCGGCATGCTGGGACCACTTGACGCGGGATGTCTTGACTAATAGCCCCCGGCTGATTCTGCCCCTGATGTTATGCACCGTGGTTCGTTCCGCGACCTAGGTCAAGGTCGAATGATTACGTTCACAACCCTAGCGAGAGGCAGCATTGGTCACAACTGTCACTAGTGACAGGTACGGTGACAAACCCACGCCTATTGAGGTTTCATCAACAACAATGACAGTTGCCGGCAATACTTGAGGCGGAACTGGACGCCAGCCTCTTGCCGGCCGGCCTTCCTTGATATTGCTTTGAGCGAGAGTTTTGTGCAGAGGCTGGCGAGTAGCGTAGCAGACCGCTTTTCAAAACAGCATCTTCATGGCTGCCCGAGCGATGACATCAAACGGTACAGAACCGATAACCACAGGAATCGCCGGCACAAACGCTGCCGCGAAGAGGCCGTAAAGGTCGAGGCGGCTGACCGGCAGAGAACTGACTTTGTTGACATTACTCACCACACCATAAAGGTCTGTCATAGCTGAAAAATCCCCCACAATGAGTACATCCTGATTGAGGCTTTCAGGCCGATTCAGCCACTTATGCTCAAACTGCTCGCCCGCTGCTCGGGCAAAACCGCCGTATCTCAGCAGTCCTTCGCGTCTCATGTGCAACAGCACTGGAGTAAAGGCGAAATACGGCGCAACACAAATAAGCAGTACGGCCCCTACCAGAACCGCAGCGACGTCCGCAAAGGAGCTCAACTTTTGTCCGTGATGGAACATTCGATTCGCCACCGCACCGGCAAGTCCGGCGCCAAGGCAGAAGCTAAAGGGCTGTTGTCCGCGCAAAGCAGACTCAACAAACCCAATGCCCCCCAAGCCGTCTGGATGCGCGGCGACGAGACGAAGATCCAAGCTCGCCGTGCTCCACATAAATCGCGTCCAGAGCACCTGTCTCCACAGCCAAAGGAGGGTGAGGAAGACCAGAATCGGATAACTCACAAACAGTCCCCAGGTACCTGCCGGCGAGAACCAGCGGAAGCCGCCGCCACCCCTCCACCAGTCCACAAGCTCCACGCCGTCGGAGTTCAAATTTCGTCCCATCCATATGGCAAATGTGTAGGTCAGGAGCAAAATCGCGAACTTGACGATGGTGGAGTTCCCTACGCTCTTGAATGAGGCCCAACTCGCCTTAAAGGTCGACAGCTGGCTCTCCTGGACGAATTGTTCAAGATATTGCTCAACCCTGGCAACCCGCTTCTGCACATCGGGAGCAGCCAGCATCAGCAACGGAATGATGATGAGAAAGCGGGATTGCGAGGCATAATCGGTCAGGAACGAAAGGAATACAGTCCCCCCGCGCAGGGCAGACAAGAACGCAAGCGGAACCCAGCTAATCGCAACTGCAATGGCGGTAAGGGTAAGTAGGCGTTGGCTGGCGCTATGCAAAAAGCCCAGAACTCTCCAGGGTCTGCTTAGCGAAAAGGCGGAGGTAAGCCCGGAGCCATCCTGCAGCAACGGTGTCATCGTACGCGCGCCCATCTGCCAGCTTTCACTTCGAAATACTACGCTGCGACCTTTTGTCGCGCACCTGTCACAACTGACAGTTACAACGCGGCTGCAAAGCCGTGAACATGCGCCCATGGGCCCTTCGCAAACCTAGTTGAGCTGGCAGCTCTCGTTTTCGGCGCTTGAAACCATTTCGCAGATAGAGGCGCAAAGACGGAAATACCTATCGACCGCACTAGTGGGAGAATGACATGCGCATACAACAGTCTTTAAGGTTCGTGGCCAACAGCATCGTGCTGGTGAGCCTGGTAGTGGCAGGGCGTCCCGGTTTTGCACGGGACAAGTATGAAACCATCGACGCTCAGGCATATGGCACCGGGGCCCAATTGGGTCAAAACATTGGCGTAACCCTGGACATCTACGAGTTTTCGACTCCAGCAGACAAGCAGATCCTGGTGCAGTCCTTCCAGCAGGGACAAAATAAGGGCTTGGTGAATGCTCTCCAGAAGATGAGGGCGGTTGGGCATCTGGAGATTACGGGGACGCTGGGAAACGACTGCTCGTACATCAGGATGACGCAAACGTCGACGGGGCGCAAAATCGTCTTTGCCACCAGCCGGCAGATTCGTATGGCAGAAGCTTGGACGGACAGCAATTCTATGTCCTACGATCTGACCGCCGGCGTTCTGGAGATAAATGACCAGGATAAGAGCAAGAGCACCGGCGCTCTGTATCCCGCGGCGGAACTGGTTCTCGACAAAGAAGGGGAGCTTAATTTGGACTTGCTGCAGAATCCGTGGCGCTTGTCCTCCCTGTTGGACTGGAAAGGAACTGCAGGCGTCAATTAGCAACCAGATTCAACATCGCCGCGGCAGATCGATCGTGGCCGGATGAGTATCACCCGGCCACGATGCAGGCAAGGCATCCATCCGAGTTACCTCTATGCTTTCGGCAAGATAAGGATGTGGTAAACGGGAAAGCACAGCAGCAGCGCAGCAATCAACAGCAGCGCAACCCGCACTCCGCGGGTCTTGAAACGCTGGCTGATGGCAATCAGCAAGAGCACGGTTGCCAGCGTGACGGTGGCTCGCACATATTGATCGGCGATTTCCCGCCCGTGCGTGCCCCGATCGAATACCTCCGTGGCTTGATTATTTAAGCGGGCAGCCTCCTCCGTTTTGGAGCTTCGGTACTCCGTCATCAGCTGCGGACCTGCCGGTGCATTTGGGTTGTTGAGCGGGTCGGTTTTCTTCCAGGCTTCAAAGGCGGGGCGAAACTCGGGCAGGAACCGCCTTTCAAAGAGATCACTCAGTTTCTTTTGGCCCTGAGCTTCAGCCTTAAGCCACTCCACCACGGTAGAAGCGTTGTACAGGCGCTCCTGGTTGGCAGCGTTGGAGGCTCCCTCAGCTTGCACACGCAGTTTGCTTGCTTGGCCGTACAGTTCTGACTGATGCCCGGTCCAGAGCGCTGCCTGATAGCCGCTCCAGGCAGTGGCGATGGCGACTATGGCCAGCACGATGGCTTCCAAGATCTCTAAGATCGCGTGCCCGGGAGATTCCTCATGTCCCCCGTGCTCGTTTAGGTGCGTAGCAATCTCAATGTTAGAACCTCCAGCTTCAGGCATCGCTTAAGACCCTCCCGGGTCATCGAACTGCTCTTGTAAGTCGCCAAGGGCTGGGAACCTTCTATAGCTTCTTAACGGGGGGAGGATTCCATTTGCCGGTGAGCGCGTCAGCCTGCGGAGAATAGAGCCGCATTGTGAGATTAAAAGCGGTCTTAGGTGCCGGAAGCCAGTTAGCCTCTTTGTCCTTGCCCGGGCTGTCGCTCTGGAAGTAAAGGTCGAGCGAACCTTCTGGATTGTACTTGAAGGGCATCCAACTACTTACCGCGAAGCGGTTCAACACATTCCCGACCTGGAAGCCGTCTGCATCGTAGAGCGTGATGGACCAGAAGGCGCGGACCGGGGGCTCGCCGCCCTTCTCAAAGTGAATTGTATATTGGTTCGTTCCGTCTAAAGGCTTACCGTTGTCGTCGGCAAGATTCAGGGGATAGATAGCATCCTCGGGAAGATTTGCTCCCAAGCCGAGTTGGGTTACGATTGCCCGCTTCAGGTAATAGTTCCCGTAGACGCCCATGGTGTCGGTGTTCATCGACCAGTAATTGGCGACGCGGGCGATGGTTGGCACCTTCCACCGCATGAGTTGATGGGCATCTTCGGGTGCACTTTTAAGTCCCTGCTGCACGGCGGGATCGAGCTTACTAAAATTGAAGCTCTCACCAGCTTTCACGCCGATTCGCTCCATCTGCGCAAGGATTGGCTGATCGGTCAGGTGCGGCGGATGGAGCTTAAGCAAATCGGCTGCATAAGTGAAGTAGGCTTCAGCCGACATGGTGTCCACCTGGACCATCGGGGGCGTCGTCATATCGACTTTCGGATCGGTCTTCACAGTCACCGGCACGGGCGCCTTTCCCCAGCCGGAAAGCGGCGTGACTTTGTACCCCGCCTGTATCGTATGCACGGAGTCATAGTCCGCCGGTCCATCCGTCTTGGTGCGGCCGATGATCCAGACATAGGGAGTCGGCGCGGCGATATGCCTGAAGCCCTCAGGAATATGCCCAGTCCAGCCCGGCGGCGTGACCAGGAAGTCGGCAGCCTGGGTGCCGGTAGTTCGCCAGCCGGGCGATGCGAATACATCGGTCCACATATCGAGCATGGGCAGGAGATAATACCGGCCGGCCGTGTCCGGTGCTGAGATCACCAACGGTTCTGGGGTGAGATCAAGCCAAGCGATGGAATAGAGGGTGTCGAAGTTTGAGCGCACGACTCCCTTGAAGTCCGCGGGCGGATAGGCGGGAACGCTCACGAAGACGTTCATCGGCCCTTTGCCGAACTCTCTATCGTCGGTGTTTATGGACTGCTTACGGGTCAAATCCATGGTGATGAGCGGGTAGAAGTAAAGATAGGCGTCCACTCCGATAGCGTGCGCCTCGTCTGCCGTCAAGGCCGGGACGGAGCCGGCCGCTTGCAAGACTGTGCTCATGTTGGTTCTCTCCTGATTTCTCTTCCACGGCCGGCCGGAGTGTTACCCGCACCGCCAGTCGGTTCAGCATCGCAGGTTGAGCGCGCGCTGGGAACTAGCAGAAGTGATAGGAAGACCTTGTCACATTTGACAGTTGCACAGGACGTTTAGTTGGCCGATAAAAGTGAGTGGATTGTTTGCAAAATCCCCACCCTGCCGGCGAGTAGAACCAATAGGAGAGGTTATATGCACCGTATTTGGGTTCGTATTTCGTCGGGTTTCCGATTGACGGCGGGGCTGGTTTTGGTGCTGCTCGCCGCGGGTCAGGCCTGCGCCCAGCGAGACCCGCGCCATCGTGGAACGACACTTCCGCGAAACAAGCCATCCTCAGGTTCGTTAAGGATACGACCGACAAACACAGCCCCGGTTATGTTGAGCTAGAGGATCGCATCGCCACCTTCGATCAGGGACAGAACACCCTATGTACGCACAGGCGATGTTTGCGCTGGATCGCCTGGGCAAGATGGCGCCACAGCACCCGGAATGGCGACATCAACAACCGTTCCAGGCTGTCCTTGAGGGAAACCACCAGGCAATGGGCAAGTTCACCGAGGCAGATTGGCTGCAGATTGTGGCTGTGACGCATGCCGGGATGAGTACGAAGGAGTTCGACGGCCTGGTGGCGGACTGGCTCGCCACCGCGAAAGATCCGCGCTTCCATCGCCCCTACACCGATCTGGTCTACCAACCGATGCTAGAGGTGATGCGTTACATGCGCGACAAAGGCTTCAGGACCTACATCATGACTGGAGGCGGGCAGGAGTTTGTGCGCGTGTACAGCGAGAGAGTTTATGGCGTGCCACCGGAGCAGGTAGTGGGATCGAGTATTGTTACCACCTATCGTGACGTGGACGGCAAGCCGGTGCTCATGCGCGAGCCGAAAGTTTTTTTTGTCGACGATGGCCCCGGTAAGGCGACAGGGATCAACCTGTTTATCGGCAAGCGGCCCATTGCTGCTTTTGGTAATTCCAGCGGCGATCGGGAGATGCTGCAATGGACGCAAGCCGGACCGGGAGCGCGGCTGATGATGCTGGTCTATCACGACGATGAGGCACGCGAGTACGCCTATGGTCCTGCTGGAGGACTACCGGAAACCCACGTCGGAAGCTTCCCCGAGGCACTTATGGGTGAGGCGAAAAAGGACGGTTGGGTTGTGATCAGCATGCAGAAGGATTGGAAGCGCATTTTCTCTTTCGACAAGTAAGCAGAGGCATCTGGCCGACCAAGCGCGAGACGCCCATTAGTACCCGGTAATTGATCTATGGGGGACGATCGCGTGGATCGTTGTACCTTGCTGCAGTTGCGTTTCGATGGAGAGAGTTCCATGCAGGAGCTTTAAACGCTCCTGCATGCTGATGAGGCCAAGGCCCCGGTGTGCATTTGCTCCTTCAAATCCCGCACCCGAGTCTCGGATGGTGAGATGAATCTCATCCATCGCTCCCCATAACCGTACTTCGAAGAAGCCGACTCCGCTGTGCTTTACCGCATTATGTAGGGCTTCTTGCAGCACTCGAAAGAAGCAGAGCGAGATCTCCTGGGACAGGGACGTTGGCAGATCATGGGTGTTGAAGTCAACCTCCACTCTTTGCTGGTCGCTGAATTCCTTGCAAAAACCTCTTAGTGCTGCGGCCAGACCCAGGTATTGCAGTCTCGATGAGTGCAACTCGTGAGACAAGGATTGAACATCCGCTGCGATCTCGGAGGTCTGCGTCTGCAGTGTGTCGATACGTCGCGGGATTTCCGACGGGTTTGACGTGTTCTGCCGGAGCTGTGCCAGTTCGATGGACAAGAGTGCGAGACGCTGACCTATGTCGTCGTGAAGTTCCCTGGCGATGCGGCGACGTTCCTCTTCCTGTGCCTCTATCAACTTTCCGCTCACGCTGGCAAGCGCCGCGTCGGCCAGTTTACGCGCCGTGATATCGAAAAACGCGACCACAGCGCCAACGACCTGCTGCCCTTTCCACTGCGGATAGGACCAGTATTCGGCGGGAAAGCACGTTCCATTCGCCCGCCACAGCACCTCGTCGTCCACGTGAACGCCTTGCCCGGTACGCATGGTTCGAAGGACCGGACACTGCTCGGGTGGGAGCAGTGTCCCATCGGCTCGAGCGCGATGGATCAGTTGATGCATATCCTTACCCAGGAGTTGGTCCGCTCGTTCATACCCCAGGGTGCGCAGGCAGGCAGGATTGCAAAAGGTGCAGCGGCCTTCAGAATCACTTCCGTAGATGGCCTCGGCGGTCGACTCGAGTATGAGCCGGAGCTTTTCCTCGCTAGCGTGCAGTGCTTCGGCCGCCAACTTGCGCCCGGTAATGTCTTGCGCTGTGCCGCGGAGCCCGATGATTTTCCCTTCTGTGTCGCGCAGCGGTTCGCCGCGGGAAGTCATCCATTTTGTGGGGCCCGAGCCGATAAACTCCAGGTCAAGTTCGTAAGGTGTCCCGTTTTGTAGCGTGCTCTGGACCGCATCCTGAAGGCGATCCCAACTTTCTGCAGTGAATAGGCCGGGGTGTTCTTCATGGGAAGGCGGAGGCAACTTAGGGTCAATACCGTAAATGCTGTAAAGTTCCTCCGACCACGTCATCGTGTCCGTCCGCGCATCCCAACGCCAGCTTCCTACTTTGGCCAAACGCTGGGCTTCCGCAAGTTCTTCGCTCTTTCGGCGAAGTGCCTCCTCGACCCGTCTGCGTTCGGTGATATCACGGAGAGTGTTGACGTAGTAGACCCGGCCGAGGTCGACACGTTTGAGATTAATTTCCACCGGATAAGTCGATCCATCTTTTCGCTGGTGCAAGCTTTCGAAGGTCATACACCCCGATTGGGCGAGCTCATTCGCGACTCTCGACAGGCGGGACTCATTCACAAGCGGATCGATATCGAAAACCGTAAGCGATAGAAGTTCGTCCCGGGTGTAGCCGAGGTCGCGGCACGACCTCTCATTCACATCCAGGAAACGCAATGTTTCCGGGTCGACTACCTCGATCGCGTCGCTCGACTGGTCTATGAGCTTCCGGAAGAGGTGGAGCGATTCTCGAGCTTGCCTTTGTTCGGTGATGTCCACTGCGATGCCTAGCATGCGCTGGGTATCTCCGTGACTCCCGTAATAAAATTGCCCCCTCCCGGCAATCCAGCGCACCATACCGTCTGCCCGGACGACGCGGAACTCTGCCAGGTATGGTTTTCGGTTTTGCCGGGCATCCTCGACCGCTTTCGTAACCAACTCATGGTCTTCCGGGTGTACATAGCGATAAAGATCTTCCCTACGGCCGACGTACGTATCCGACGGAATACCGAAGACGTCTTGCAGGTCGCCAAACCAAGTTAGCCGTCGACTTTTAAGATCCCATTCCCAGCCGATGGATTTACTTGCTTCCACGGCTAGATGCAGGCGATCGTTCGCCAAGCTGAGTTGTGCAATCAGTTCGCTTTTGGCGAAGTGCTCTTTTACAAAAGCGACCGTGGCTATCGATACGATCGCGGCGATGGCCGCGATCAGGCGGAACCTGCGCATCCCCGCTGTTTCGTCTTTTTGGAACAGTTCCCAGACCAGGGGAACAGAGATCATGACCACCACAAGCATCGCCCAGCCCGGCAACTGCGAGTCCTGGCGGGTCAGCTGCCCCGCTTTTATTTCGGCTTTTGTGATTTGCCGTGCGCGGATGGGAACCCAGACGAACCAGCATGCAGATGCGGTAAGGCCCAGGCCATATATCTTTCCGTAGACGTACCCTCCGGTGTCAATGGCGATGTTGGCAACCGCGGAACTTAGGGCATACACTGCCGACGCACCCAGCAGATGGAGGTAAATCATCTTCCAGGGATACTGCACGCGCAGACTGAGAATGCCTATCACGGCGATCAGCACCAGGTTTTCTACCAGGTAAAGAATGTCAAAACGTAGCGCGTAGGAGGTGGGATTGGAGAATAGATATCCGTACGGAAACACGCCATACACATAAAGGAAACCCCAGAAGAAGAGCAGAAGAAGGGAGTTCGAAATCACTCGATATAGTTTTTGAGTGGACCCCTGCAGCGACAGAAGGCTGACGGCTGCCGCAGTGAACGGTACTATGTGCACAAACAGGACCGGATCAGCGATTGAATTGTCGGGCACGTCAGTGTGCAGAATGAATTGGTGATAGAGAAAAATCGATTGGTCGAAGGCCCACAAGCTGTAGCCAATTGCGAGCAGAACCCAGAACGAACGGCTTCCCATCGTGTTGCGGATTGCATTGGAGATGACAAAACCGGCCCCTATGAGCAGCAGCAAGAAATAGCTGACACTGCCGTAAGCCAACAAGGGCGAGTCCGGCTTTGCGGTAAAAGACACAAGGACCCTGACCAGCAGGACGGCAATGAGAGCAGTTGGCCAGAAAAAGGGCTTTAGCCGTAAGTAGAGGTCCGAGGAGGTCGGTCGTTCTTCCACAACAGTTCTCTTCCTTTAATGGAAAGTGCCGATAAGACGTCTAGCAACCCCCGCGTCGCAGGGGGAGAGCGCAAACGGCGTATGAGGCTGCAAGATGCACACATACCGGAGGTTATACGGCTTCAGCCGGGTGGGCAACGTCAAAACCTCAGGGGCGACCAGAACTGCGGCTGCCCTGGAGCCACTGAGTTTTCAGGGGGCCACGCGAGTTTAAAGTGGCGTGAAACGTTGATTCCAGGATCTTTGGTGAAAACGGAGTAGCATTGTCAGTGTGGGCCTTGACTGGCCCCGCTCTCGTGGAGATCAAGCTGTTTTTGGGTACAAGGAGCGGTGTTGGCCGGACAGGATTCTCAGGCTGAGAATGGTTTTTCACAACAAAGCGGCCCACCCTCCGGTAGGAGCGGTTCTGGCATCAGGACTCTCCTGGTGGACGACAACGAACCGTTTCGCGAATTCGTTCGAACGAGCCTGAGTACCAGGCCGGATATAAGGATCGTCGGCGAAGCGTCGAACGGGTTAGACGCTGTTCAGATGGCAGAGGAACTGAGGCCCGCGCTCATTGTTCTGGACATCGGGCTACCCAGTCTGAACGGAATGGAAGTTGCCCGGCGCATTCGGAAGCTTTCTCCCCAATCCACAATCCTCTTTTTGAGCCAGGAATCTTCCGCCGATGTCGTGCAAGAGGCTCTGTCCCTGGGAGCTCTCGGCTTTGTCATAAAAGCTCGCGCAGCCAGCGACCTGCTCATTGCCGTAGAAGCGGTTCTTCATAATCGGCAGTTTGTCAGTAGCAATCTCCACTGATATCGTCATGCGGCTCGGGAGAGTACGGAGATGCTGTACACCGGTGGGTCAATCCCCCAACGCCGATCTTCTCTCGTCCATGGTAATGGGAGATGTTTGCATCGGTCATTGCCGGTTATTCGCACACTTGGCTCAACCTGTAGTGTCACGGTTTAAATAGTAATAAGCATGAATTGAGAGTGTAAGCTCTTTAGGGAGTGGCTAGGGGGCTCTACTGATGATCGGTGCGCGGGCAGTGATCCGCGTGCCTTGCCCGGGCGCTGAGGAAAGCTGAAATTCGCCGCCAATTATATGAATTCGCTCACGCATGCTGATGAGACCGAGTCCCGCCGCCAGTTTGGCACCTTCAACATCGAATCCAACCCCGTCATCGTATATTTCCAGGGTGAGATCGCGGTCCGAACCAGTAAGCCGAACTGTAATGCTCTTCGCACCGCTGTACTTCATGGCGTTGTGCAGCCCCTCCTGCAACACTCTAAGAAAGGCGAGTGCGACCACGCTGTCCAATTTCTCCTCAAGACGATCGCAGGAACAGTCAATCGGGATACGCAGCTGCTCGGAGCACTCGCGACAGTGGATCTTGACGGCGGCAACCAAGCCAAGTAACTCCAGCTCCGATGAGTGCAGATTGTGAGACAGACGGCTCACTTTGTTAATGATCCTTTCCAGCTTGACACTCAGATCTTTCAGGCTGGCGTGTGTCATCTCAGGATTGCCGGAGACGGGCTGGCCAGCCCGGAGCATCTGAATCTTCAAAACCGCCAGCGACTGCCCGATGTCATCGTGAAGTTCTCTCGCAATACGGGTGCGGTCGGCTTCCTGGGCAGTCATCATTTTTCGGCTCAGATCATCGCGCACCACTTCGGCATCGCGCAACCCCTGCTCGGCACGCTTAAGAAAGGTGATATCGTTGGCGACCGCCGTCAGGCTATGAGGCATGTTTGTAACTTTGTCGCGGACCAATGAAAAGACAAATTGGGCCCAGACCTGTTGTCCATTTGTTCTAACGACACTCAGATTGGTGGAGTAGTTGGGAACTTCACCGGCAATAAGCTGGTCCAGACCGCACCTGCACTCAGACCGGGATCCCTGGAATTCGAACAGATCATTGAGGTTTTTCGCCAGCAGATCTTTCTCTGGCCGGCCAATAAGTTCACACATCTGCTTATTTACACTAAGCAGCCTGCCATCCAGATTTAGTTGGGCTACGCTGACGGCCAGATGTTCAAAGGCATCGCTCCAGGTGTGCTCGTGCACGTGAATATCTGGCTCCTGGTAGGAATTGCGCTTGAGCATACCTTTGGACCCCGGAGATGAAACTAGAGATGTTCACGTTCCAGGAAGTCATCTCGCGGAATTATATCCCGAAACTAGGGAACGGCGAAGAGGAGATCCCTTGTGATTTCCTCCTGGTGGACCTAGTAGTTCTACTAGTATCACGCATCCTTTGCGGAAGAATATGATCGGGTTAATCTGCCTAAAGAGAGTTCGCGGAGAATATAATCCCCCGATGCAGCAGGGCAGGCTAAGTGTGAAGAGATTACTGTGTGTAGATGACAGCCCGGAGATGCTCGACATCCTGGTGGACCTGCTCGAGTCTGAGTTCCTGATCGTTGGGAGGCTGTCTTCCGGATCTTCAACGCTGGACCAGGCCGCGGACTTGAAGCCGGATGTCATTCTCATGGACGTCGATCTGGGAGACATAAGTGGGTTCCTGGTCGCGAAACAATTGAGAAACACCGATTGCTCTGCCAAGATCGTCTTTCTCTCGATTCACGAGAGTATAGATTTCATTCAAGCAGGTCAGGAGTCAGGAGCCGCCGGCTACGTCTTCAAATCACAAATTGACCGTGATCTCGTGAAGACGCTTCACGCCGCCGTCGACTAACACTTTCAATTACACGTACCAACATCCCGAAACCCACTTTGGCTCGCTTATAACTCATCGACAAGTTGAGACGCGCGGAACACGCCAAGGCGCAACTCGTATGCCATCACCAGATAAAGCATACTCACCGTGCGTGGTGCATAATAACTCCCCAAAAGGTTCGCGCTGGTATCCATTCCACGGTTGAGCGGGATCATCCAGTTGAACGTACCTTCGGCCCACCCCCGCCCGAGGCGGCGTTGCGGCTTCAAAGGTAGGAGATCGTTTGATTGCCAACCTACAGGGATTCCCCTTGCTGGAGGACCAGTTTATACGCAACATAGTACTTGTAGATATTGCTTACGTACTGGACCGTAACCTGCCCCACGCTTTGCGATACCAGCAACTCCACGTTACCGAACCACTTGTTCGGGTCCAGTCCTTGTGCCCGCGCCTTTTTACGCAGGGCCGAAATCCGGGTCGGACCCGCATTGTAGGCAGCAAACGTAAACAGCAGGCGGTTCATCGGATCAATCTGTGGATCGTTGAAATACGTATCCGAGATGGTATTTAATACCTTGATGCCGGCGTGGATGTTGTTCTCGGCGGTAGTCACGTCGGGAATGCTGATAGGCGCGGCCGCGGCTGTAGCCGGCTTGACCTGCATGATGCCAACCGCACCGCCATTGCGCGCAGCCTGGTTGAGCATGGATTCCTGATAGCCCTGGGCGACTACAAGAAGGTAGTCGAAGTTATACTGCGACGCGTACTTTTTAAAGAAGGCAACCGTTTGGTTGAACGCATCCAGTTGTGCTTTCGTGGTCGGATTGGTGATCCATTTGGTGTTCTGCAAATAGCGCCGCATCAAGGTGTTGCCGAACGATGTTCCGGCCATGTGGCCCTTGACGAACTCATCGACTACTTCTTTGAGCTTAGGGTTGTTCTTCCGCATCGCAAACGCCAGTGTTCCGGCATCGGCGATGGCCAGGTTCGGTTGGGGCGTTATGCCGGGAAGCACATTGGCCCAGAGTTGGGCACGATCAGTGATGGTCACGGTTGCCGGGATGATGCCTGCATTCACCATCTCCAGCAGGTCCTCATCCAACAGATTCTTATCGGCACTCTCGATCAGGATGGGTGGTTTGTTCTGCTTCCTTAATGAGTCGTTTACTTTTGCTAAATTGGCAGAGTACGTAGTGAGTGGATTGACGAATATTTTCTTCCCGCTGAGGTCCTGCAACGAGGAAACTCGTCCGAAGTTCTTGCCCGTAACAACGATCTGTTTCACATCTGTTGCTATGGGGACTGAGAAGGCAACCCGCTGCTCGCGCTCCGGCGTTACCGTCAACCCGTATGCGATCATGTCACCCACGCCGTCGGTCAAGGCCTTTTCGACCTGATCAGGACGAACCGGGATGAAAGTAACCTGTACCGGGTGCTTGCCGGTCTGCAACTTCCGATTGACCTCCTGCTCGAGGGCCCGAAGGGCCTCGTAATATATGCCTTCTGGGCGGCCATCCACGTAGAAGAAGCCGGACCGGCTGTAGAGGACGAGCGCCCGGATGTTGCGGCGCCTGACCATTGCTCCCAGGTCGTCAGTATGACGCTCGAAATTCAACGGAAGCCCGGTGGTGCCCGACGGGGGTGCACCCTTGTCCAACGGAGTGATGGCGGATGCCAGCCCAGGAAGGAAAATTTGTGTTGCTGCCTGCAAAAGGATGATTCCCAGCACTGAGTTTCGGATACGGCCCCGGAATTGCGACATCAATATCTCCATCTCCGCGTGGCACAGCTAGGCTTTCGTTGCCTCCCGAAGAAAAGCAGAAGAACGCAGGAGAGGCTGGACTGCACCGGCCGAATGCTGCCAATTTCCCGCCGGCCTTTGAAAGCCAAACGCGACACGCGGTCATTTTAACACCGGATCTTCGCAACAAATGGCGTCAGCGTCTCATCCAGGCGGCAGCAACGATAGGCGCCTCTTCGCGGACGAGCTGCAAGGTTATCCGAAGATGAGGCTGCCTACTCCGTTCGCTCCGGTGGGTAAGGGTCAAGCAAAAAAAGATGACTGTCGTCGGCGGTCTTCGCCGGCGCGTGCGTCATAGGGAAGATCGCTTCGATACACGAGCCAGAGCCAGGTTTCGTGGTGATAATCATGACTTAGTTGCCAGGGTCCATTCAACGGGCCACTTCAAACTGGCGGTGATGCCGAGTTGTGAGACGCGGCATACGTCGGATAATCCGTGTACCCAACGGGCCCAGGCGTGTAAAACGTCGATGTATTCGGCGGGTTGAGCGGGATGCGCTTTGCGAAGCGCGCCGGCAAATCGGGATTGGCGAGAAAAGGCCGGCCAAATGCAATTGCATCAGCTTCGCCGACGCGCAGGGCCTGCGACGCATCGTCGAGTAGATAATCCGAATTCAAGATCAGTGCGCCCTTGAAGGCCCGGCGAATGGAGGGAACGAGCTGTCGCGTCGCGGGACGGAAGGTGCTTTCGGGGCGCGACGCGCGCATTTCCAAGAACGCTATGCCGAGCCCGTTCAAGGCTTCGGCCGCCTTTGTGAACAAGAGCTCCGATTCGCTGTCACCACAGCCCTGCGGATCATCGTTGGGAGAAAGCCGCACACCCGTCCGATCGGCGCCCGCTACGCTGATGAGCGCCTGGGTCGCCTCGACCAACAGCCGGATGCGGTTCTCGACAGTGCCGCCGTAGCTATCGGTGCGCCGGTTCGTTCCGTCGCGTAGAAACTGATCGACGAGGTAGCCGTTCGCGGCGTGTAACTGGACGCCATCGAAGCCGGCCGCCATCGCATGCTCGGCCGCCAGTTTATAGTCGCCGATGATCTTTTTAATTTCGGGTATCTCCAGCGCTCGTGATTCGACGAAGGGTTTGGGGCCTTCATAGGTGTGTGCGTTCCCTGGAGCGGTGGTCGCCGATGCCGACACTGGTTGGGCGCCACCGAGATAGTCGGGGTGCACGATCCGGCCCATGTGCCAAAGCTGGGCAACGATGCGACCGCCCGCATCATGAACCGCCTGTACGATCGGCCTCCACGCAGTCAGCTGCTCCTCGGACCAGAGTCCCGGAGCGCCCGGCCAGCCCAAGCCTTGCTGGCTGATGCCGGTAGCCTCGGAGATGATTAATCCAGCCGATGCACGCTGACTGTAGTACTCGCCCATCAGCGGCGTTGGAACATGGCTACGGGTCGCCCGCCCACGGGTGAGAGGGGCCATGATGATTCGATTGGGCGCGCTAATCGCACCGAGCTTAATTGGGTCGAACAGGCTCATCATTCAAAAGGCTCCTCCAGATGCGGGAGATGAGAGGACATGATGCTTATCCACCTGCCCTTTCATTTGAAATCCTACAGGAGAGAGAACGAGAAAGATCAGGGGCGTAACGCTGCGCCTGCATACTTGACGCCTTCCGCTTTGTTCGCTACCTTCAACCTATGTCGATTGTCCCGTCTCGTCGCTGTTGTCGCCGCCAGCATCCACTCGCTGGGTGAGCGGCGCTTCGACTCCTGATCCTACGCAACACTGACTTGACTCTCTCCTTCAGCGACACCCCCGATGCGGCAATCATCAGGCCCAGGCCGTCATCGACGACGTCGAGCGCATTCGCACCCACCCTCTCGTCCCCAGATCGATCCCCGTATATGGTTACGTCTACGACGTGAAAACCGGCAAGCTGATCGAGATCGAAGCCGCTACAAAGATTGGCGCCGCCAGCTAACGACGCTATCGGGGGTTGCAGATTGAAGCCGCCAACAAGGTCCTTCCTTACTTTGAAAGTCCTGTAGATCCTGACAAGCAGCGTTATTTCCCTCGGAGATCTTGATGAAACTTTCTCCATCTTTTCCGGCGCTTCTGCGTTTTGTGGTTCTCGTGGTCCTCCTGAACTTTAAGGGGACCGTCGCGGGAGAGAGACTGGCCGGAGTGGCTGCTACTTGCGGTTGACACCCGAGCAGTATCGAAAGATCAGGCGGACCTAAGGGAAGCCCGGATAGCTATATTAGGGCTTTATGAAAAAATCCAAATCAGACGTTGAGACGTTCACCAACTAGGAGATCTTTCGATCAATAACGGGCAGCCTACTGTCGTTATCGCTGACGACAATCGAGAAATCCTGAAGGTGCTGGGTAGGTTGCTACAGCCATCGTACAGAATTGTCGCCCAAGCCGAGGATGGTGATACGGCGCTCAGAGCCATTCAGACGCATCAGCCGCAACTGGCCATTCTAGATATCTCTATGCCCAGAATGAATGGCCTTGAGGTGGCAAGACAATTGAGGGCGGCGCATAGTTCGACGAAAGTCGTCTTCCTCACGCTTCACACGTCGATTGAACTCACTGACGAGGCCCGGCTCTGTGCGAACGGATACGTCACCAAGATGCGCCTTGGTAGCGATCTGTACCCTGCACTGGATGCTGCTCTGCGCGGTGAGTTCTTCGTCAGTGACCTAGATCCCCATTCGCCCTCATAACCGCGCGTGCCAAATTGCGCCAAACCCCATTGCGGGGACCTAGTCCTCCAACTTCAGGCCTACCGCCTGCATCAGTGTAAGCGCGTTGCTGGTGCGCACGATTCCGGGATGCAGCCGGTAGTCAAACTTAAGCTGGCCTTCTTCGATGGTGTCCTCAAAGTGGTAGTTTTGCGCCAATTCGCCCATCGTCTGCGGGATTTCAGTGAGGGCCAAATCGTGCGTAGTCACCATTCCGATGGCTCCCCGGCGCACCAACGCACGAACCACGAACCGCGTTCCGTCGAACCGGTCTCGCGAATTGGTTCCGGAAAGTAGCTCATCAAGCAGGAATAGAAGCGCAGCCGGTTGTTCTGCCAAGTCTGAGAGAAGCTTCAGGCGTTTGATTTCCGCGTAAAAACGCGAGACGCCCCCTTGCAGTGAATCCAGCACGCAGATTGAGGCTCCCACGGCAAGCGGTGAAAGGCGGAGCCGCGTGGCCCGCACCGGCGCGCCGCACTGCGCTAACACCGCGTTGATTCCGACGCCCCGTAGAAACGTGCTCTTACCCGCCATGTTCGGACCGCTGACCACGATCAACTGCATTTTGCTGCCTAATGCCAGGTCGTTGCCCACTGCCGTGCTGGCGGGCAACAGCGGATGCGCCAGCCCCGTTGCCTCAAAACAAGCACGTTGCTCGACAAACTCCGGCAGCACGTCTGCGGGATGCTCCCATGCATAACAGGCGAGCGCGGAGAGTGCTTCGAACTCACCCACCGTAGAGAGCCAGCCGCGAATCGTAGAGCCGAACCTCTGCTGCCAACGTTCCGCCGCCATGGTCAATTCCGCGCTGTAGAAAATGAAAGGGGAAAACATCTGGACCAGCAGATTTCGGCGTCCCTCTAACCAATAGACGATCCACTTCAACCTCTTCACCGCGGCAGAGGGCGCTATGTCTCCGGAATTGAGCGAGGCTCGCAGGCTCCGCAGTCGAGCGGAGGCAAATGTCTCCTGTTCCAACACTTGCAGAACTTCTGCTAGCACGCTGAGGTCCTCGGCGGCCTCCTCTACTGCTTGGGCGGATTCTGAGACACGCCGCCGCAGGGCGAGGCTGACTCCGAGGTTCACGATGGACATCAGCAACGCGAAGCGCAACGAGCCCGCCGGGATAGCGGCTCCAGCGATCAGCCACTGCAGTAGACAAAACTGCGCATATGCTGTGGCACCTACCCACAGCATAGCGAGAGGCGCCAATGCCGGCGCAAGCCATCGCGGGAACATCCGCTCGCGTTCCGCCCATGATGCCAGTGCGTCAGGCCGAACTCCCAGGCGCACGCTCTCTCCCGCGACAAACAGGCTCTCGCGAAAGCGGAGCCTGTCCTTCATCTCCGTGATTGCCGCCTGCCGCGAGCGTATCTCCTCTGGTAGGGCCGCATGGAGGAGCCACCGAACGAGCGTCTGTTCACCCGCCCGAGTTCTGACAGTGCAAAGAAGCTCGAATAGCGACCCCTTGCCGAAAATGTCGAGATCCCGCGCGTACGGATGGGCGAGATCCAGAAAGCGATCTCCGGTCTCTCCGGTTCCCGCCCACCTGTCTTGCAGGCGCGCGATTCCACGCTGGTAAAATTCAATCACTCGTTTTCTCTCACGGATGGCACGCAGTACACGATCATGCCCCACTGCCAGCGGCACGAAAATCACAACGGGGATCAGGAGCAGACTCTGAAGACCTGGAGAGTGCAACAGCGGGATGGCTGCGATGGCTCCTGCGAGGAACACAACCATCTTGGCATAGCCAAGCCCGGTGTCCAGTTTTTGCTGGTGAGCCAGTCGAGTTTGGTTCTCCAGCAGAACGCGATGATAGAAGGCATCAGGCGATTCCATGCATCAATAATCGAACCTTTCTAAGCACCTTTAAGCCTTCGAGGTCGCTCCGTGAACATTATCAGCGCTCGGCTACTACTGAGCGAGCGTGGATTTAAGGTGTACCCTTTCAGACCATCGCTGGGTCCTGTACACTACCATGCTCCTTCTGAGAGGTGACTTGTTAGTAAATTCGCGCAAGATAATGTCCCCTCAATTCCTGCCTCAAATTGCTTGACGACGCATGTATACACGAACCTCCACCGCACCTGTGACCGACACGGTAGGTGGTAGCATTTCGATTCTGCCAGCTAACGTAGCTGGATGGTTGTGCCGGGCGGAAGGCCCCATTCCCACCAAGGAGGCTATCTGCTGATGATTTAGTTTCATGTTCCAACGACAAGAGCGACGCTCCAACTGTGTGAAAAATGGGTCGAGTGCGCGAGAAAGCCTCAGTTTTTTGTTACGATCCACTTCCAAGAGTCCCAGTGAATAACGCAATTCTGCCATGTGTTGATATGTCGGAATCGCGATAATCAGCTTTCCGTTATGGTGTAGTGTGCGGAAAAGTTCACGGGCTGGGCGTGGAGCAAAGACGTTTAGCGCGAGATCGATGGAGTGATCTTTGAGTGGCAGCCCCTCCCAAATATCAGCCACAGCCGCACTCAAACGACCATGTGCTTTAGCCGCGCGCCGAACTGCATATTTCGACAAGTCAATTGCCAGCCCTAAGCTCTTTGGTAAGGCGTCAAGGACACTCGCAATGTAATAGCCAGTGCCAGCACCTGCCTCCAAAATGAAGCGTGCTGCGACAGCATGATCTTGCGAAAGTTCCGCAAGTGCGTTGGCAAGTGGAAGGTAATGACCAGCGCTCAGAAACTCAGCGCGGGCACCAACCATTTCGACAGAGTCACCGAATACGAACAGAAGGTTTGTTATGGATCAGGTTCACATAGCCTTGCCGCGCAAAATCAAACGAGTGGTCTGATTTGCATAACAAACCGGTGTTTGCCGCTCTCAGGTCCTGGCGGCAAATAGGACAAAGAAGATTTTGAACTACGAACGTATGCATATTCTAAATTGTACCGCGCGGAAACAGCGCTTTTCGGCGGGTGGCCGAGCTCTCGGTAAACTTTCTCAGGTCGTCGATTTGAGATCTGGGAAAGCTCAAGAACTTCAGGTCCCTCGGTTATGGTCTGGTCTGCGCTACCCTAATCGGGGTGCTCGACCGAGGCAGACTCGCGCGATGAATCGACAGGTGAAGAAAAACAACCAGGGGTCAATGCAGGAGCAGACTTAGTTCGCTTCGTTCGCACATAAGCGGAATACGCGGAGCTGCGGTGAGAGAACTGAATCACTCCCTGAATTCTCGTAAGCGCTGCTCTGACTTTTTATGGTGTCTCTCCTTTTTGATCGAAGCCGGCGGCCTTCTAGGAACGGGACCGAAGATAGCCTCCATATTCGAGGTCATCTGGCGGAATTCCAATCGAGCGCATAGACATCCTGGGTCCCGGCGTCGCGGAGCATCAGCGGATTGTCCTCGGGATCCAGTCCGAGCCAGAAGCCCCACAACCCTATCGGGTTGAAACCCTTCAAATCAGCTACCTGCTCAAGTTTGCGGTCGCTGATACGAACTCTGAGGATCGCTGGGTGCTCGGGAATGCGGGCAAAGTAAACATATTGTCCGTCGTGCGACCAGTTGTGATAGGTGACCGGTATCCCTGCCAACAAATCAGACCACTTGCCAGTTTCGAAATCGAACAGAACCAGTTTCATCGCATCCCTGGTCATCGCGACGATGTGTCGGCCGTCTGGTGACCAGTTAGATCCGGTGTAACCGTTGGAGCCAGGCACGGGCACGACACGGTGCGTGCGCAGATCCAACACTTTCAGCGTCCGCGAGCCGTTCGGCAGAGCTTCGTCAAACAGGATTCTATTTCCGTCTGGCGACCAGGACGGGTCATACCGAGGAACAGCATCGCCCGGCAGCAGTTGCTCCGGGGTACCTCCGTCGGAGGATACGTTGTAGATCTTAACGGGTTCGCCCGTCTGCTCCACCCTGAACAAAATATGTTTTCCGTCCGGCGACCAACGCGGGTTGACTGCATAGAACGGTGGATCGGTGAGGCGCAGCCGCTCGCTTCCGTCGATTTTGCTTCGCCAAAGAGCACCTTCGGGATAGGTAACGTAAGCGAGCCACTGTCCATCTTTGGAGAAGTTGGTCATTTCCACGGACAAGCCGGAGAGAAACGGGACGAACTCGCCAACACTCCGTTCGTAGCGGGATAGAATTCCATGCTTGGCACGGCCAATTACAAAGAGCTGTTTACCGTATTGGCCGGGAAGAGGAGACGCGAGTGTGAGTGGGCTGTTTGTCAACTGTATGGGCTTGCCATTCGTCTGGCCGAAGAGTCCAGCCCGATGCGGCAATGCCCATATCTGACCCTGGGCCGCGAAGAGGAAGTATTTTCCGTCCCGAGTCCATTTGCCATCAGCCTCACTCGAGGGCGTATGCCAACCCGGTAGCAGAGGGTGAAGGTCTGTTCCCTGTGCTGTTACTTCCCACAGGGATTGGCTTCCATCGTGGTTGACATCGAGGAATGTAAATCGAAGCCTGCGCCCATCCGGTGATAGCTGGGGTGCAGTGATTAACCCCGGCATGGAAGCAAGTTTCTGCGATCCCGTACCGTCACTTTCAGACAGGAAGAGATCGCCCTGATTGCAATACACGAGCTTGGAGCCATCGGCAGACCAACTCGCATCGGTTGCCAGGATCGTCCCAACCGGTCGTGGCGCACCGCCCAGGACCGGAATCCGCCAAAGCCGGCCGGGGAAGCGAGTGGAAACGCCCGGGTACGCAACCGCAAGAAGGTCGCTGCCGTCCGGTGATAGCCCCAGTGGATTCATATGCGGAAGGGAAACCTTCATGCGGATCGGATCGCCACCGGAAACGGGCATCTGCGCGATTCCAGAAAAATTCCATGGGCCCAGACCCAGATAGAGCCTCGAACCATCGGTGGCTACCAGGGTCTTTACCTCGCCGTCATGCGTGAGCTGCTTGTAGTCTGAAACTTGTGGCGGCGCGTCTTCGCGTGCTCTGTAGTAGACGGCTGTTGCGGCGATGGCAATCAGCAATGCTGCGAGCGCTGCGACCGAACGCAGGCGCGAAGTCTCCCGGGTTACTTCTGGTTTGCTTATAGGCGGCGTTGGAAGAGGTACGTGCGACGGCGCTTCTCTTGGCCTTCCATAGAAGGGCGTCTCTAACTTCTCCGGATTACTCTGCAGTTGCTTCAAATCCGCGCGGATCTCGACCGCATGCTGGTATCGAAGTTCCCGGTCCTTTTCCAGGCATCGATCGATGATTCGGCCTAACCCCTCCGGAACCTCGGCATTCAGCTGCTCGGCAGTGATTTGCACCTGCTGAACGATGGAGATAAGAAGCTCTCCGGTGGTATCTCCCGCGAATGGCGAGCGGCCGGTGCACATCTCGTATAGCGTGATGCCGAATGAGAAGAGATCGGTGCGGGTGTCGACAGCCTTGCCGAGCGCCTGCTCAGGTGACATGTACGCGGCCGTACCCAGTGCGGCGCCAAGACCGTCGGTGAGCTGTTGTCGCTCCAGGGAAGACTCTTCCCCGGCGGTAGCGAGTTCCTTGACGGGCGCCATCTTCGCCAGGCCAAAATCCAAGACCTTGACAATACCGCGTTTGGTGACGAAGACATTCGCTGGCTTGATGTCGCGGTGCATGATGCCCTTTTCGTGCGCTGCTTCGAGAGCCTCGGTGATGTCTATCGCGATTTCGAGCACGCGATCGATAGGAAGCGGCCCTTCTTGAAGCAACTGTTTCAGCGTTTCGCCATCCAGGAACTCCATCGCGATGAAGGTACGGCCACCTTCTTCGGCGATCTCGTGGATGGTGCAAATGTTGGGATGGTTCAACGCGGAAGCTGCGCGTGCTTCACGCCGAAAGCGCTCGAGAATCGAGCTATCGTTGGCGAAGCGATCCGGCAGGAACTTAAGCGCGACGAAGCGCCCAAGAAGCGTGTCTTGTGCTTTGTAGACCACGCCCATGCCACCGCCGCCGATCTTCTCTAATCCGCGGTAATGGGAAATGCTTTGCATAGGCAATCGAAACCGTGGCAAACATACACGAATCTTGGGCCAATTGAATCAATTCATTTAACAGCACGCTTGCTCGAGATTCGGGCATCTGGAGCAAATTCTATCGTATGCACCGGGGTGCAGGGCCCTGTGGCAAGTGAGTTCGTCCTCTTCGATGGCCGGCCGGAGGGTAGAGGTGTCATGTCACCAGATTTGTCCGCATAATGCGGGGAACCGCCGCATCGGGCGAATATCCCCGGTAGGAGGTGGACGAAGCACTTTCTGCCGCTGCCTTCGCGAGCCAGCAAGTGCGAACGTTCCAACCCACTCATTCAATTTCCGGACAAGATCCCGGCCTTTGTTCCGATACTGGACTGAGGCTGCTGGTCCTCGGTTACAAAATAAAAGTGCGCGAAAAGCGAGATAAGCGAGATAAGCCCCCTTCTCATGTGCCGGCTTGCCTGCCCTCCCTCGATCACAGACGCTCTGCTCCACAATTTCGACCGGCCGATTTCGGGAGGCAGAACGTTGCCTTGCTTGCGCCTAAGACTGGTCTCATATATGGGTCTGCGACTTCATGACGAACGGGACGATACCTCTGCCTACGCACTACAGACTGGATAACGTCCCGTCTATCAACCAGCGTCCGTTTCATCTGGCCGGAGGTGTGGTGTTTTCAAGTTGTCAAAAATGCTCATCAAGAGAACGCACTGAGCGCACCCTGCTTACGCGGTAGTTTCGGCGATCCGCAGGCGCCCTCGCGGGGCGCAGGAATGCTGCGGACAGACCTGATCCGTCACTGTGACACTTTTCGTTTGCGATCACCGAGTCGTCTTGCCGACAGGCGCTGATGCCTTTCCGGCGGTGGGCGGCAGATGCACGGGTAGAGAGAGCCGGTGCAAGGCCAAGCAGGGCCGTCGTGGCAAGACGGCGCTGACATGTGGATTACTTGCACCTACAGTAGTACGGTTTTTGAGCCGCGTCCAGAGCGGAAGAGGATTTTTTGGTAACCAGGCCGCGGCCTTTACCAGCCACTTGTCGCATTCGCTCCGGGGCGAGCGCTCGGCTGATTCATGCGTGCCGGCCGCCGCTTCAGGAGGGGCCGGTGGAATCGCGGCGGTCTGTGCCGCCTATCGCCGGGTGGGCAGACGGTGTCAGCTTCATGACGATTAGACAGGCTGTGAGAGGCCCTAGCGTTTCGGTAATCATGGGGAGTGAGTTGAATTTGTCTCAGTCGCTTTTGGTGTCACGTAACTGTTTGCGATCGCCGAGAAACCATACGCGTAAACGCGGATGATTTCCCGGAGCTGGTGGCGGATGCACAGAGAGCGCTTCGGTGCAAAGCCGGGGAGGGCCGTTATATCCAGACGGCACCGACTTAAGAATGCTTACTTCCACACTAGTTCGGTTCTTGGGTCGGGTCGAGAGGGTTAGAGGATTTCTCTAGTAACCAGGAAAGCGCTCTATTTTTCATTACCGGGTCTGTGACTTATCTCTGTTGCTTTGCCAAGGTCATGATTCCGGGCCGGTCATGCGGCGGCTAAGTCCTTTGTTTTACCAAGGTGCTCAAATTTTATTTTTTCCCGCCCCCATAAGTTGCTTAGGTGACTGATGGGTCGGCCGTTTGCAGCGCCAACTTTCTTTGACCGCATCTTGCACGGTAAGCGGTGAAGACGGTCAGGATTGGAGGCGGACTACTAATTACGACGGTATTACGACGTAGCTTTAGTGTCCATGGCGAAAACAAAAAGAGATGTGGAAAAGCGGGGATGGAACTCGGGGGATGGGTTGGACCCCAAACTTGAGACAGCTAGAATGAGGGACAAACTGCATCGAACGGGAGGTTCGAATGGCAGGTCCCCGCGTATTCAAGGCGGAGTTCCGGATTTCGATAGCGCAGCGAATCCTGAATGGCGAGAGTGTTGGTTCGCTGAGCGATCGTTACAAGATCAAGCGGAGTGTTTTATATCGCTGGCGTGATCTGCTACGCGACCAGGGGGCCGATGGCTTTCACCGGCCTCGGGGCCCTAAGCCTGGTCAGATGAAACCAGTAGTTGGAGCTTCTGCGAGTTCGGAGCAGCGGATAGCCGAACTTGAGCAGCGGCTGGGTCGGCTAGCGTTGGAAAATGATTTTTTAAGAAGGGCCTTCAGGCGAGTAAAGGCAGCACGCTCGAACAACAACGCGTCTGGCGAAACGCGTTGTACGGAGAAGTGATGCAGCTTGAGGGCAGTACGGGATTATCCATCGCGGAAGCCTGCGACGCGGCGCGTGTGAGCAGAGCTGGCTTTTACCGGCACTTTGATGAGCATGAACCTCGGCAAGCAGAGACGGAGCTGCGGGGAAGGCTCCATCAGATCTGTCTTGATCACCGCAGCTACGGCTCGCGGCGGGTAACGGCGGAACTCCGGGCACAGGGCCAGTTAGTCAACCGCAAGCGGGTCGTGCGTCTGATGCGAGCTGATAATCTGCTTTGCTTGCGCAAGCGGCGTTTTGTCTGTACTACGGATTCGCGGCACACCTACAGCATCTATCCCAACCTCACGACTGACTGGAGGCCAGACGGGATCAACCAGCTGTGGGTGGCTGACATTACTTACATCCGGCTGCGCGAATCGTTTCTCTATCTGGCGGTCATCCTGGATGCTTTTTCCCGACGGGTAATTGGTTGGGCGCTGGAGGACACGCTGGAAGCCAAGCTCGCCATCAAAGCGTTGCGACGCGCTCTGGCTGACCGTAGTGCGCCAACCTCGTTGGTGCATCACTCCGATCGGGGTGTGCAATACTGCTCCGGAGGATACGTCGAAATCCTGCACAACCACGGTGTAAAAATCAGCATGAGTCGCTCGGGAAATCCTTACGACAATGCGCTCGCTGAACGGTTCATGCGCACTCTGAAATGTGAGGAGGTCTACTTAAACGACTACCGCGATCGGGCGGATGCGACACGTCATCTCCGCCACTTCCTTGAGCAGGTA
Organism: uncultured Acidobacteriaceae bacterium; assembly: GCA_963743365.1. Taxonomy (GTDB): domain Bacteria; phylum Acidobacteriota; class Terriglobia; order Terriglobales; family Acidobacteriaceae; genus PALSA-350. Next base: position 43,783 of record CAVUQE010000020.1, on the reverse strand, counting down.
TACAACCGCCGGCGCTTGCACTCCACGCTCGGTTATATGGCTCCGGAAACTTACGAAGCAGCTTCGATGGCGACAACATCTGAGGTATCGGCGTGAGTTTTATAAGGCATAAGAAGATCTATCGACACGATGTACAGGGGGAAGCTGAACACAGGTCCAGCTTCCCCAGCGACCATCGTTGCGATGAGTCTTCAGCCGGTTATTCCTTCGTAGGTTGCTCTCCAGCAGCGCCTACGTCCGCTTCACCGGCCGTTCCCAGCTTCTCTCTCTACTCTGCTGCTGTCCAGTTCTCAGCAGCCAACCGCAACTGTCCCTCAATTGCGCTGTCTCAACCGAGGGGTCCAGTCGTCATCCCGCGAACTGTGCCGTCAGAGCCCTGGCCGGCAAAGCTTTCTTGATGGGGATAGTTCCGCAGTGTGTCGGAGAAATGATTTTTTGCGTGCCTGAACCGCAATATGCAGTCCAAGATTCATTGTTCGGCTACAACATATAGTGTGCAAAATTCTATCTCCGACACACTGTCCGTCCGTCCCGCAAATTCCTGAACCGACGACCCGGCCCTAAACTGGCCGCCGAGCGTGTCCTTCATATCGACCACCTGTTTGCGCGCATGCAGCGTCTTAATACATACGAAGTAAAGACGAACGCCATGACGAGAATCGGATCAAATTTATCCCAAGTACTGCCACCACCATTCAGTTGTGAATAGAACGCGAGTAAAAGATTGATCGCGAGACCAGCATAAACCCACCCAGTCAATCGAGGCACATTGGGAATGAGAAGGCCCACGCCACCAAGGATGTGGGTCACGCCAATCAGAGGGATGATATAGAGCGGGTATCCGAGCTGCTGATTGGCGATCCTCCATTCGTCGGGATCGTGAATTAGATATAACCTTCCGAAGTACACCCAGATGAAGGCGACAAGGCCGGTTATTACCATCGCGGCTATTTGAGTTGCTCGACCTGCCCGCGCCGGTTTATCGATTGTGTTTTCAGCTTTCATATTAAGAGCGATCCTCTTCTTAGCGGTTTAAATGGTTCAAATCGTTCTGCAATAAGTCGGCTCTTGTACGCGACTGAAATCAACGCGCTGCATGGGCGGGACGGCCTCCATGCATTAACCGAGGGCTTCGAGCGAACTAGGGCCACGACGGAATGGACTTTCGCCTAGGTGGAACCGGACGATCAGCCGTCCGGTTCCACCCATTGCACCCAAAACAAAAAACTTTCATGTTTGAGTTCAATCTTTCCTGACTCTAACGCCGCAGTTTCCAAGGAACCGTGTTGATTCAGCTTGCCCCGGACTTACGCCTTGACGGCGTTCTGTGCAGCCGCAAACACATCGCGTGCGGACGTCGTACCCGCTACGTGCTCCGTACCCTTGATTCCGAGGTCCATCCATCCCGCGTTAACGCTCTCAAACATTTCTTCGGCAGATCCAGTGTGACCCTTCGGGATGCCGAACTGCTGGAACGCTTCCGCCCACCCGGCACGCGGAACTGCAAAGGCCTTTACGTCGAGTGTCAGGACTTCACCCAATTGTCCGGCCACTTCATCCGCGCTTACCATCGAACCCAGTTCGATGACGCGACGCCCTGACCACGGCGCCCCGGTCAGAAGCGTTGCCACCTCTGCGCCGATGTCGTCTGACGCGACCATTGTCGATTTCCGGTTTGTCGGATTGTAGAAGACCGGTAGTGTTCCGCCTTTGGCGGCCTGTAAGCCGAAAAGGAAGTTTTCGAAAAAGCCGCCTGCGCGCACAAATGCGACCGGAGACGGCAGGCTGCGAAAACCTTGCTCCAAGAGTGATAAGGCCGTGATCATCCCCACCCCGGTTGTTCTATTCGCGCCCATCGACGAGAGCGCTACCACCCGCGGGGGCACTACCTTGGTCAGCGCCTCGACATAGTTCGCAATCACGCACTTTGCTTCTCTGTAATCAGGCGAGGGTGCCCATACAGCCGGCAACATAACAAACGCGCCCTCAACACCTTTGAGCGCCGCCGCTATGGCTGTGGCATCGTTCCAGTCTCCATCCATCAACTCCACGCCTTGGTCGGCCCACTTCGCCGCTTTCTCGCGATTGCGCACAAGTGCTCGCACCTGTTTGCCTTGCTTCAGAAGATGCCGCGCGGCGGCGCCCCCAACTTTTCCAGTAATGCCCATGACTAAATACATGCTCGTTTTCTCCTTGTTAGAACGAAAGTGATGCTCTGATGCGAACGCCAGAGCTTGTGAGTTGCGCAGCTAGCACTCCGCTAGTCCCGTGAGTTTCCACAGTTATCTGTCGCATGAATCGTTACAGGCCTTTACGCAGCCGATCGATCGCCTCGATGAAAGAGGTCGCCAACGCCTCATTTTTCAACGCTTCTCCGCTCTTGCCGGCTGCTCCAATCACTAAAGCTTTCATCGCATCCTCCTTTTGCCTCGTATTTGGTCGCCCATCCAAATGCGCGATCTGACTATTAGAGGCCAGAGAAAACCATTGGTTGCAAATTAAGCGATGGTTTTTAACCATTGGTTGTAAATAAACAAGCGGTCGCCACAATCGTCAAAAGGGACTAAGCTATGGAAGTGACATCCACATCACCAAGTCGCCGGGTAGAGCGCAAGGAGAGGTTGCGGGGCGAAATCCTTGCGGCTGCAAGCAAAATGTTTGCCGATCGCGGCTACGAAGCCGTGACGCTTCGCGCGATCGCTAAAGAGATCGGCTATACGCACGCCGTGATTTATCAGCATTTCCCTGACAAATGGCACATACTTGCCGAGTTGAGCCGCGAGACGATCGGGCTGCTGATTCAGAACTTCGACGCGATTGCTGCTAAACATCCTGCACCGAAAGAGCGTCTTTTTGCGACTTCACGTGGCTTGATTCAGTTCTGCACTGCCCATCCACAGCAGTTCCGCAACGTCTTCTTCGGGCCGGAGAACCGCAACGGCATCCGCGCTGGACAATATATCAACGACATTGGCACGCCTTTGTTCCAACGTTTCGTACAGCTCTTTTTCGATGTTGCCAAGGATGAAGGATTGCCAAGCAGGGATGACATAGTGGTAGCCCACACCTGGTGGTACACGATCTTCGGCCTCGCCACTCTCATGGTCATCCAAGGGGTTGTGCCTGACTTGCCTGACCAGACTCTCGTGGTCGAGCAAACGATCGCAACGCTTTGGGCGGGTGTTCAGGCTGTTCCGCGATTGCCGAAAAGCGCAATCACTAAGCGATCCGGCCGATCCAGTGCTTCAAAGCACTAACAGCTTCTGTCTACTTAGGAGTCGTTGGGAGAGTTCTCGTTTTACGCCAAATTGCCAATGACTTCCCGAGAGCCGAACTTCGGTGGATTCCAGCGCGGCGAGCGTGGATTTCCGAACTTGCAGACAACGATGGCCCTTTTCGCGCACCTGGTTCTCCCCCAAGATTCCTGTGCACTACTGAATGCGCCTTCCTGATGCCTATCGAGCATCAGTCTTGACGAAAGAGGTTTTGGACTCCTGTGGAATTTTGGGGCACTCTCGTGGAAAAGGAGGTCGCTAATGGCTCAGGTGGTCGCAAAATTTCCCCCTCGCTTAGTCGACAATCATTCATTCGGCATTCCTGATTTTGAGCCTCTGCTCGCCTTCGGCAACTGGAGGTGAATACCGGCTACTTCGCACCGGATCGAACGAATGGACCTGTCTTCCAGCTATTCCTGGATATTCGCACGATGAACCGGGGTGCTTCGACCCGATATTCCTGCGCTGGATCCAGGACAGCCTTGCCGGCCGAACACCGCAGATTGATCGCATCGGCATCTCGTACATGTATTTCGGCGCCTGGCAATCGAAAGATGGTTCCTCCGGTCATGAGTTCCACGTTGGCCCGCACCTGATGATTGTCAGTCCGCATCAAGACGATTTTCAGGGAATGAATCATGATCCATCGAACGGCATGCCGTACGTGGCGCATTTGCCCCATCAGACCGAGCTATATCTGGTTATGCCAGTGCGGCAATGGGACGAATGACGGGCATCGAATGGCAGATGTTTCACCTGGTGCAGCCTAAGCGATGATTCCTTCGAACCACTTTATGAAGGCACGAGCCTTAGTGCTGGTTAGCCGGCCTGAGGGGTAGATGACCCAGAGGTCGAGTGGGGGTAGCGTCCAGTCGGTCAGGATGGATACGACTTCGCCAGATTCGAGTTCTGGGGTAAACATCCAGCGCGAGGCGATAGCGAAACCCTGTCCACTGATTACGGCTTCGCGCACGCCTTCGGCGGCCGTGATCATCAACCGTCTATGAAGGCGTATCGATGTTTCTGAGGTTCCGCGACGGAAGGACCACTCCTCCCCGCCGGTCCATTGGGAATAGATGATGGCGTCGTGATTGGCGAGATCGGCGGGAGTGACCGGTGTGCCTCTACGGGCGAGATATCGGGGACTGGCAAGAACCAGACGTTCGCTCTTCGCCAGTTTGCGGGCACGCAGTGATGAGTCAGTGAGGGCGCCGAGGCGGAGGGCGGCGTCAATATTTTCGGCAACCAGATCGCGGGGGCGGTCATCCATGACGAGTTCCAGCTCAAGCCGAGGGTTGGCGCCAAGAAATTCAGAGAGGCGGGGAACGAGGTGAATTCGAGAGAAAGTAACGGCCGCGCTGATGCGGAGGCGCCCTTCGAGACTGGCGCTGGCGCCACGTGCCGCGGCGTCGGCCTCGTCGGCTTCCGTGACAGCGCGGAGGGCGCGCTCGTAGAAGGCGACTCCGGCTTCGGTGGGCGTGAGATGACGAGTGGAGCGGGCGAGGAGCCGTACACCGAGCCTTTCCTCAAGGCTGGCGATGGTCTTGGAGATTGCCGGTTGGCCAATTTTCAGATCCCGAGCGGCCGACGAGAATGACCCGGCGTCAACGACTCGGACGAACATCTCCATTTCACGCAGACGGCTCATAAACCGCGGGGAGGATGTGGCATATTCGGAACGGTTTCATTCCCGATCGGAATAGATGTTATCACCGGAAGAGGCCTACCGCAGGCGATCTTGAATACTTAGAGTCATTTTTGCAAGTTGCCGCCTGGTCATCAGCCAAAACGACAACCGCAATCCCACCGCAGGAAGAGGCATCTATGTATCTTCTCGCTTTGCGGAAGGGCGCGGGGATCGGCTCGTTTAGGTGGCGAAGGAGGGGATTGTTATGGGCAAGCTGAACGGCAAGGTCGCGTTAGTTACGGGTGCTGCGAAGGGACTGGGCGCTTCGATTGCGGAACATCTTGCGGCCGAGGGTGCATCGGTAGTCGTGAACTATGCGACGAGCAAGGCTGCTGCGGAAGCTGTTGTATCCCGCATTGAGAAAAAAGGCGGGAAGGCGACTGCGGTTCAGGGAGACGTGGCGAAGGCTGCGGAGATCGAGCGGCTCCTTCTCGAGACGAAGAAGGCCTACGGCAAGCTGGACATTCTGGTGAACAATGCCGGGGTGTATGAATTTGCGCCGCTGGAACAGATCACGCCGGAGCACATCCAGAAGCACCTCAGCCTCAACGTGGCAGGACTGCTGCTGACGACGAAGGAAGCGGTGAAGCTAATGGGGCCTGAGGGCGGGTCGATTGTAAATATCGGCTCGATTGTGGGTCCCATGCCAGCTCCGCAGGCTTCGGCGTACAGCGCGAGCAAGGCGGCAGTGGATGCGATCTCGGTGTCGCTGGCGACTGAGCTGGGGCCAAGGAAGATCCGGGTGAACTCCCTCGATCCGGGGATGGTGGAGACGGACGGGCTGCGGGCGTCAGGTCTTCACGAAGGCGAGTTCCGCAAGCAACAGGAAAGAGAGACTCCGCTGGGCAGGATTGCGCAACCTGAAGATATCGCGCCGGCGGTAGTGTTTCTCGCCGGAGACGACGCTCGCTGGATTACCGGGCAGATAATCGTTGCCGCCGGCGGAAAGCGCATGTAAGTGATGCAACGGGTAGATCATCCCTCTCTGAAAGGAGAGCTCTCATGAGTAAGACGAAAGGCGCTGCGGCGTCGGGAAACCCGGCGCCGGAGCAATACGATCTGGTGATCATCGGCAGCGGCACCGGAGCAAAGCTCGCGGCATGGACCTTTGCGAGCCGGGGACAGCGAGTCGCGGTAGTCGAGAGGAAGTATGTCGGCGGGTCGTGTCCGAATATTGCCTGCCTGCCGAGCAAGAACGTGATTCATTCGGCGCAGGTGGCGTCGTATGTGCGCAGGAGTCAGGAGTTCGGCGTCGCGAGGGAGGGGTTCAGGGTGGACATGTCGGCGGTGCGCGACCGCAAGCGGAAGATGGTCGCGGGGCTGGTCGAGGTGCATCTCGAGGAATACAGGAAAAGCGGTGCGGAACTCATCATGGGGACGGGGCGTTTTGTCGGTCCGCGGACGGTCGAGGTCACACTGAATGATGGAGGGCGGCGGGTGCTGCGGGGGATCAATGTCGTCATCGGAACGGGGACACACGCGGCGGTGGACGAGACTCCGGGGCTTGCTGAAGCTCACCCGCTGACACATATCGAAGCGCTGGAACTGGATGAAGTGCCGGAACACCTGTTGGTGATTGGTGGCGGCTACATAGGACTGGAATTTGCGCAGGCGATGCGGCGGTTCGGGAGCAAGGTAACCGTAATTGATCGGAATTCACGGCTTTTGCATCGCGAAGACGACGACGTGACCGAGGCACTCCACCAGTTGTTCGACGATGAGGGCATCGAGGCCGCACTGAATGCCCGGATCAAGCGGGTTTCAGGTAAATCCGGAGAGTGGGTGAGCGCTATCGTCGAGCAGAATGGGAAAGAGAAGACGCTCAAGGGCACGCACCTGCTCGTCGCGACGGGCCGCATTCCGAACACGAAGGATCTGGGGCTGGAACTGGCGGGTGTTGCGGTGACCGATCGCGGCTACGTCAAGGTAAACGAACGGCTGCAGACTACAGCGCCCGGAGTCTGGGCGGTCGGAGAGGTTGCAGGTAGTCCGCAATACACGCACATCAGCGAAGACGATTTCCGCGTGTTCGCCGACAACGTTGCAGGCGGGAACCACGTGACTACCGGCAGGCTGGTTCCCTTCTGCCTATATACAGATCCGGAATTTGCACGGGTCGGTCTGAGCGAGAAGGAAGCGAGGGCACGAGGCATCACGTATCGCTTGTTCAAGGCTCCCATGGCTGCTGTGCTAAGGGCGCGGGCACTGGTTGAGACGCGTGGTTTCCTGAAGGCCCTGGTCGCGACGGAGAGCGACCGCATCCTCGGCTTCACTGGCTTCGGCGTGGGCGCCGGAGAGATTATGTCGGGGGTCCAGATTGCGATGGTTGGTGGGCTGCCCTATACGGCGCTGCGAGACAGTGCAATTGCCCACCCCACGCTGGTAGAGGGGCTTCACTCGCTATTCATCGCTACACCTACGTTGTCGAGCGAGACTGCTAATGAACGAATCGCGGTGCTCCAAAGCGCGTGACGAGCAAATCGGCCTTCAATATTTGACAACGATGGATCATCCCATGAAGGAGTCCTTTTATGACTGAAACCACATCTGCTGAGGCGTTGGTTGGTGGTGTGCGCGGATCTCAAGCGAACACAGGTAACAAACTGCAGGCGAAGAGTGTTCTAACGAAGTTTGCAGCGTTTGTTGCAGATCGAAATATCCCATTCCTTGTTTGCAGCATTGGAATGATCGTGATGTTGCTGTGGGCAGGCAAGTTCAAAATGACAGCACCCGGGGCGGAGGGCATCATCCCGCTCGTCACTCACAGCCCACTTACCAGTTGGCAATTCAAGGCCTTTGGACCATATATTGGGTCGGATATGATCGGGGCCACTGAATGGACAGCAGCAATCCTACTGATCATTGGCTACTTTAAGCCTAAAGCCGGCATTCTGGGCGGGATCATTCTTGTCGGCATGTTCTTCACCACAAGCAGCATGTTGATCACGACTCCGGATGACACCGTCGTGGTTAACGGCATCCATTACATGAACAATCTCGGCCTGTTTCTCTTCAAGGACATTATCTCTTTCGGGGTTGCATTCTATCTGATCAGCTATTATGGCCGGAAAGCGATCATGGCTGAAAATCAGACGACGTAATGAAGGCGACCTTGGTGTCATTGTCGAGAACCAAAATCCTGAAGTCATTGCGACTTGAGAAAAACGACCGACCTGAGGCCTTGATCCACTGTGGTGCGCATCCGACGGTAAAATAATTTCACCCAGATGACGCTGAAGACGAACCCAAGACGCGACGCACGGGCAGCCATACTTCTCAGCGGAGACGCCTTTCACTGATTTTTCAATCTGTTGGATGGTCTGTGTCAGATCCACTCCGCGAAATGTATGAAGCAGGTGGAGCGCTTTTGCGATGGGAATCTGAGACGGCATCGAGTCTTCGGCCATAGTATGCAGCCAAATATACCGAAGTTCGGAAGGTAAGCCAGGACTTCGGTCTTGTGTCGTTCGATTGAATCGACCTCATCGAGCTCGCCCGCGAGCAGCACCGCCAGGTGCGTGAAGTTCCACCCCAGTAATGGAGAAATACGAGAGCCGGCTCCGCAGTCCCGTGCACCTCCGCATGGATGGAAAGTCCTTGCATTTGGTAGTTCAGGTATCTCCTTCTTTAGCCGCGCTGACACGCGTGCGCAATTCGATGATCGGGAGGTCGGCTATTCGGAAAATGGTGCATTCGCGACGACATCGGCAAAGTTGGGGGATGTGTAACCCTCGACATATCGAACGCCGAAATCCCGAACGATGTTGTCAAAGGTGGTCGCCGGCTTCCGCCGAACGATGTTGCAAAGGCAATCTTTGAGTCCGTTTTTTAGTGCCAGGCGCGGAAATTCGGCCAGGATCGCGCTTTGTTTGTCCTGCGGAATTCGATCAAGGCCTGCCCCCAGAACATCCACCGTTATTCCCGAATGGGTCATAGCGACTTCGGGCTCTTTGTGAAGAGCGATGGATCGTGTCGTATGAAGCGCGATGGCATCCCAAACAACTTGCATCTGCTGCGTCGAGATGCCTCGCCCCTTCAGAAACGAGCGCGCCGCATTGGCGCCATCCACCTCGAAACGATTTTCCGCCGTATAGCGGTCAGTCAAGCCCAGATCATGCAGAATCGTGGCTACTGCCAACAACTCGGCATCCGGAGCACGTTCAGCGCTTTCTGAAAGCAATACGCCGAATAGCCAGGAGCGCATCGCATGGTTGAAGAGAAATGGCTTTGACGCGCTCCGTGACAAGTCAATCGCATCGCGAACCAGAACTGTGTCGGGTACTTTGATTCCTGCTAAAACCATCCCCTACCTCTCTCGCTTTCATATAGTCCGTGGTCGGCGATTGGCTTTTTGCTCCGCCGTTCCGTTCGTGCACAGATCAGTTATCAGTACCCAACCGTGAATCGTTGGCGAGAGTGCTTCGGCTGTTCCAACTCATCCACGAGTGCGATCGCAAAGTCTTCGGTGCATATGCGGCTTTGGCCGTCAGCAGCAACCAAAAGTTCGTCTTTACCGAGTCGGAATTTGCCGGTGCGTTCGCCGGGAGCAAAAAAGTAGGATGGAGATAAGAACGTCCAATCGAGTTCCTTCTCCCCACGCAAGACATTCAGGAACTCCACGCCGGCGAGCGTCTCAGGCTTGTACTCAGGGGGAAAGTCCGGGGTGTTCACAAGAGTAAGTCCGGGGCTAACTTCCAGACTTCCAGCGCCCCCGACCACGAGCAGCCGTGGCACTTTCGCTGCCTTGGTTGCGGCGATGATCTTCGAGGCATTCGTACTGAGGAACTTCACGCTGTGTATCACGCCACCACGGATCGGCACGACGCTTTCGCGGCCGTATGGGGCATATCGTCCCAGTGCGCCATCTGGGCAAAGACCGAGCATGCCATCGACGTCGTGGGCATCGTAGGCAGTGAAGAACTGTTGGGCGGTCGATAAGTAGTCTTTCGCGTTCCCTTTCATCTCGATGCTCCTTTGGGTCGCTCTTGTCGGGGATCTTGTGCCCTAGTATTCAAACCACTGGCTGAGCGCTTTGACCTTCTCCTCCGTATACGGCGGGAACAAGTGCTCAATAGCTACGCCGGGCGGCGAAATCAGAACTGATTTCGCGTGCGTGAGAGCGTCAAACCCGGCCTTGCCGTAGTAGTGACCGATACCGGAATGTCCGACCCCGCCAAAGGGCATGGTTTCGATAAACAGGTGAATGTTTACCTGATTGATCGCGCCGCCGCCGAAGGACAAGCTTGCGAGGAAGAGATCGATCGCCTTCTGATCTCGGCTGAAGAGGAAGCCGGAAAGAGGCTTCGGATGCTTCTTCACCTCACGAATGGCCGCATCCATGTCCTTGTAGGTGAGGATGGGAAGAAGCGGCCCAAAGATCTCGTCCTCCATGATCGGATCGTCCCAAGTCACTGGATAGATGACCGTGGGATCGAGATAGCGTGCCTCCGGGTCGGAGGCCCCGCCTATGACGACTTTTTTTTGATCGATGAGGCCCGCCAAGCGTTCGGTGGCCTTTGGGCTGATAATGCGGGAATAGTCGTCGGGCCTGCTCTTAGGGTCGGTCCCGTACAGCTCAACCATAGCTTTCTTGCACTCTGCAACGAACTCCTCTGCAATTGATTCGTGCACGTAGGCGTAGCCGGGCGAGGTGCACCATTGGCCGCCCCAAGCCGTCGCACCCCAGACGATCTTCTTGGCTGCATCCGAAATGTTTGCGGTCGCGTCAACGAAAGCCGGATTCTGCCCGCCTAGTTCGAGAAGAACGGGAGTCAGATTCTTTGCAGCCGCCTCCATGACGATCTTGCCAACCTTGACGCTGCCGGTGAAGAAGATGAAGTCGAAGGGCAGCTTGAGAAGGTCCGTCACCTCGTCTTTGCTGCCGGTGACGGCAGTGACGGCCCGAGGATCGAAATATTTTGGAATGAGATCGAGCAAGACCCTACTGGTGGCGGGCAAACCCTCGGAGAGTTTGAGGATGCATGGATTGCCAGCCGCAATCACCTGGACAGCGGGGTCGAAGAGCAGCGTCAGTGGTCCATTGAATGGCCCGATAACCAAGGCGACGCCGTAAGGTTCCCGATAGACTTTAGCAGTATGCCCACTCTCCCGAAGGGCCTTGGGCACAACCACATCTACGGGCTTCATCCACTCCTTCAATTCTTGCTTTGCGAAGGCGACGGTTCCTACAGGCGCCATAATCTCGAAGACTTTCTCCTGGCTGGCCGTCTTGAAGTCGCTGCTCATCGCAGCCTCAAGAACCTCGGCGTTCTCATTGCACAAGTTCTCAAGGCGTGTCAGTTGGTCGATGCGCCACTGGTAAGACTTAGTCGCATCTGAATCGAAATATGCTTTTTGCTTATCGAAGATTTCCTGGAACTGATTCATCTGAGCCTCCTTCGCACATCGGTTGTCGAAGCCGCTTTGCAGCAGCGTTGCGAGCCCTTTAGGCCATCGTGAGGACCATGCGGAATCGCGCGTCACCAGACATCATGCGCCGATACGCTTCTTCGGCGCTTTCCAACGGAAGAGTTTCGATCATGGGCCGAACGTCAGTGAGTACGCTGAAATCAAGAGTGTCCTGGGTCTCGATCGCTCTTCCTGTCAGGCTTCCGATGACAGAGCGGCCACCAAAAATCAGCGGAACCCCGTTGACCGGAATTGGATCGCCTGAGACGCCAACCACAACGAGCCTGCCGCGAACGGAGAGGCCAGGAAGCAGCCCGGCGATTGCGGCTCCGCTGGGGGCGGTCGCCAGGATGACGTCGGCACCTCCCAGCTTCTGCAGTGCCGCTCCCGCATCCTCGGCCTTGGCGTCGATGTAAATGTGCGCTCCCAGCTTGAGCGCGAGATGTTCTTTGTCTGGACCGAAGCCGATCGCAACGGTGCGGAAGCCCATCTTTTTGGCGTATTGCACGCCGAGATGCCCCAGACCGCCGATACCCTGGATAGCAACGGTATCGCCAGCACGTCCGGTGTTGCGGAGCGCATTGAATGTGGTGATGCCGGCGCAGACCAACGGGGCCGCATCTTCTGATTTGAGCGCTTCAGGTATGAGAGCCAGTGCGCGTGCCTCTGCGATCATCATTTCCGCATAGCCGCCATCACTCGTCACGCCAGTGATAATGGGGTTCTGGCAATATGCCGTGTCGCCGCGGCGACAGGTCTCGCAGGTTCCGTCTTCACCTCCAAAGAACCCGACTCCTACACGCTGGCCGACCTTCCAGGTCGTAACCCGCCGGCCAACCTCCTCGATGCGGCCAATTGCTTCATGGCCCGGCACACGCGGATACACGACGCCGGGCAGTTGTCCCTCAACGGTGCCCGCGTCTGAGTGACATACACCGCAAGCCTCTACCCGGATACGTACTTGTTCCTCACCGGGCCCGACGACAGGCTTCTCGACGAGGCGAAAAGTCCCGGGTTTGGTTATCTCGACCGCCTTATATGTTTTTCCCATTTTCGTCTCCTAGATCTGGAAGAACTCATGTGTCGTCGTTCACAAGAATTGCGGACAAGCGGCAGGTTTAAAATTCGCCGTTGCTCGCGATCCTGGCTCTATGTCGCGAGACAGAGCTGGGTCAGAGGACGCCTTTGTGACCAACTACGCCTCTCCCATTGTTTTGGAAGTTTCAATCCTTGTCTTGATTGAAAGTGCCGCAGTTTGGCGTTTCTGTCCGGCTCAGATGAGCGCAGAACGTTTATGAAAATTGATATGGTTTTTGGTTCGGCACCGGGACATCTTCCCCGACCCGCTGGTGGACAGGAACCCTATACAGGGAAGTTAAGGCGTTTCAGCCGGGTTACGTTTCCTCAGCCGTTGGCTCGCTTTGCGGCCTTCTTCCCGTGTTGACCAATGACACCGCTTTTCGTTCTGCCCCGACCATCAAGGGCCCGGGTGTCCGTTACCACTTTCCGTGGTCGCCCACCCTTAGCACCGTTCGCCCGCGCGGCCTCCTGCTTCGCCTCCGTCTTAGCGCTCCCACCCCGCTTGCCCATCTCTGACATCCACCGGCGATTGCCGTACACACCTTCAATGAGTGAAGGCACGTAGTAATCGGCATCGAGGTCAGGGAAGCTGATTGCAGTGCCGAGGTTTTCTATCTCAACCTTCTGAAGTTGTTTTGCCGTAGCGTTCTTCAGCCCCTGCAGGTTTTCGATGGGAAGCACCAGCCGCCGACCGTTGGTCAACCCCACGAGGAGAAGCTTGAGGCGCTGGTCATACCGCACCGTCTTTGCCAGTGGTTCGTTGTCATCTGGCTGGTCTCCGTATTTTTCGCGCCATGCGTCTATTTGGGCGTCGAACTCGGCATCGGTCTGAATCCTTCTTGCTTGGCGTTTATCCATGATGTTTCTCCCAGAGGGCTACCAGCTCTTCGAAGTGTTTGTAGGCTACCGCCAGTATGTGTTTGATGTCCGACCTGCTCGCGTTACGGGGCTTGATGGCGTTCTCCCGGTCGGATACCTTGACTCCACCATCGGCCAAAAGATCGACGATAACCAATATCTCGGAGTATCGCCCATGTACGTGCCGGGGCGTGTGATCGTCTGGGAATGCCGAGAACCGAACACCCTCAAACCTGATCGAGTCCATACATGGATAATAACCCAAACACCGCTTGGGTTAAAGGATATTCTTACTTCAACGCCTTCGGCATCGGTGCGTTTGCTCTTCGCCACCGTCCTGGCGAAGTTCCAACAATCTTACGGAAGCTTCGATTGAAAGCTGGTTGGTCAGTGAATCCGACTTCCAACGCGACTGTTAGTAAAGAGTCGTTCGAGTGCAACAAGAGAGATTTTGCGGCTTCAACTCGCTTATAGAGCAAGTAGCGCCGGACGGGAACACCAAACGACCTTTTGAATGCGCGCATGAAACGACCCGCCGATAGCGCGCACTCTTTTGCAAGATCGGCAAGCGCCAGATCACCATCCAGATGTTCGTTCAACACCTCGATCGCTCGATCCTGTTGCCAGATCGTCAACCCCCCGGTAACAACCTCCGGCGGCTGGCTCCGGCCCTGGTATGTGCGGCTCAGATGAGCGCAGAACATCATGATCATTTCGTCGATAACTAAGCGTGGAAGCTGAAGCGGACGATCAGAGAACGGCAACATCATCCGGGCCCAATGAAGAATCACGTCATCCTTGGTTCCCGGGGTGCAATGCAAGTTGCGAATGCGCTTTTGCTCGTTCTCGTCACTGAATCGATTGATAACTGACCGGGGTATATAGACGTGAACCGAGTCGAAACCTGAAGTTCGCAGTGCGACCGGCTCCGACTCCATATCGAATATCTGAATCCCGCCGGCATCCCATTCGGTGACACGATGAAAGCGTCCGTCAAGCCACGTTCCCCAGCCCTTAATGCTGTCGGGACGGCGCAGGTGCACGGATATCGAAAAAGCCTTTTCTGGTGGAATGTGTGGAGTGGGTCCAGGAAAGCCGTTCGGCATTCGCATACGTGTCAACGCAACATGAGATTTTTCCTTGGAACCAAGCACAAGTGAGGAAGACTCCAGCAGAGAAAAATGTTCCGCCAATCTTTTTCCAAACATGCCTTGAAGCATATGTTCTGCCTCGCACCGCACTAGAACTTACCGTTGCTATTTTTCCATTGATCGCGAGGTGGAATCGCTTCCAGCGTATCCCAGTGCTCAGCGATCCTACCCTCTTCAATGCGGAAGAGGTCATAGATGCCAGTGGGTACGCCACCAAATGTAGCCTCGGCGACGACGAGGACGAAGTTACCCTCGCCAAGTATCTTGTGCACGCTTTTGTATACGACCGCCTGACCTTTGGCGGCAAGAGCCTGTAAGCCCGCAATCAGCCCCGGGATTGTATCGGCCACCCAGGGGTTGTGCTGAATGTATTGGGTTCCATTGAAGTACCTCGGGAAGGTCTCCCGACGGCCTGCGAGAAGGTCCTCCATATAACGCTGCATGAGCGCCTTATTGGCATCGGTCTTGTCCAGATCGGAGGCGATCGTGGGACCGTCGATCATCGTGTGCCCGCTGGGGCTAGGTTCGGTCGCGGTCTCCTGCAAATTATCCCAATGCTCGACGATCAGCGAATTTTCGTAGCGGAAGATATCAAATCCGATGCGTGGTCCGAAGAAGTTGTACTGCGTGTGAGCGAAGACATAGTCCCCATCTTCAAAGACGCGGATCGTGTTGACGGACGCATCCGGCGGCATGTTCTTGATGAGGGCGGCGACACCTGCCGGACCGGGTCCCACCTGCAAGTTGTGCTGGATATACTTATTGGGATTGACATATGCGAGCGGAACCGGGTCTTTGGTCTCAAGCGACTTCAGCAGATCGATGACCTGTTGTTTACGGCTGGGCGCCATGGGTCCCCCGGGACAATCTCTCTCTGCAATAATGGACCATTCGGTCCTTTATTCGCAAGCCTAGCAATCGAATTGACCGATAATGTGGCAATGGGACGACGAAAACTGTTCACAAGAGAAGATGTCCTCAACAAAACGATTCCCGTCTTCTGGAAGCATGGCCTTGCCGAGACGAGTGTTCAGGACCTTGAGCAGGCCACGGGGGTGCGCAAATCCGGCTTATATGCAGAGTTCAAAGACAAAGAGGACCTATTTGTCGCGAGCATACGCCAATATTTTGACATGCTGAGGGCACGCGGAACCCTAACGAAGCAGCCTTTGGGTTGGAACAACGTCGAGGGCTTTTTGAAGGTCTGTTACGGGAGTTGGGGACAGAAGGGGTGCTTTTCGGTGAACTCCATGCGCGAGTTTGCGGATCTTCCCCCCAAAGCCCGCCACATCATGATGGCGAATATGACGAAAGCCCATCAGCTACTGATCGACAATCTAGCCGCAGCACGTGGAGGGACCGACGACAATGAATCCCTGGCTGATCTAATCATCACGTTCTTTTGCGGAATTTGCCTGGAGCAGAATCTCGGCCCCAACCGCACTCAAATTACGAAGAAGATTGAAGCCTTCATGCAGTTGATTCGGGGAAAGGGATGAATGTGCCTTCGACGAAGTCGCTGGAAAGCGCCACGAAACAAGGCCGAAGCAGTGGTGGCGGAAGACGCCGTGCGCTCAAAATGTAAGCCGACGCCCAAGTAGCTAAGAATGTCATCCAGCACCTTTCGCCACACCCGTCCGCTCGAGCGACGAGTCGTTTCCTCCGGCAAGTGAACCAGAAATTGCTACAATGACCCGACTCCTCTAGAGAAAGAATGCTGCTTTCCGCGGGAACTCGACTGGGCCCATACGAGATAGTTTCCCAGCTCGGCGCTGGCGGCATGGGCGAAGTGTATCGCGCGCTTGATTCGAAGCTCGACCGCCAAGTCGCGATCAAGATGCTGCCGTCGCAGGTGGCGAAAGACCCCGAAATGCTAGATCGGTTTCGGCGCGAAGCCAGGGTCCTGGCGTCGCTCAACCATCCAAGCATCGCATGCATTTACGGGTTCGAGGATTCTGACAAGCCCGGGCTGGTGATGGAGCTCGTCGAGGGTCCGACCCTCGCCGACTGCCTTCGCGCCGGGCCGATGCCTGTCGACGAAGCGCTGCCTATCGCAAAACAAATTTGCGAAGCCCTGGAATACGCGCACGAGCGCGGCATCATCCATCGAGACGTGAAGCCGGCGAACATAAAAGTGACTGCCGACGGCACAGTCAAGCTGCTCGACTTTGGACTGGCCAAAGCGCTCGAGAGCCCGGTCGTGGGCGCCGACATCCTGAGTTCGCCAACCCTCACGAATCTGGCCACGAAGGCTGGGGTCATCCTGGGCACGGCGGCGTACATGCCTCCAGAGCAGGCAAGGGGGCGGCCTGTCGATCGCCGCGCCGACATTTGGGGTTTTGGGTGCGTCCTCTTCGAGATGTTCGCCGGAAGCATGGCGTTCAGGGGCGAAAGCGTGACCGATACGCTCGCGGAAATCATCAAGGCAGAGCCCGATTGGAACCTGCTTCCAGCCAACACGCCCAAGCCGGTCCGCACCCTCCTCCAGCGTTGCCTGAAGAAAGACCCGAAGCAGCGGTTACAGGCCATCGGTGAAGCACGCATCGTGATTGAAGAACTGCTCGCAGGCCAAGAGCATGCAGGCAAGGACCAGGCAGATGTCGGCCAGACGGTGAGCGCGGAGGCAGGCGCGACTGTTCCGGAGAAGCGGCGTCACCCGGGCGCATGGGCCATCGGAGGATTCATCGCCGGGGCGGTGCTGGCTTCGGCGGTCGCGTGGTGGGCGCAGCGGAACGGTTCGCCGCGCGCGGAAATGCACTTCAGCCCTGTGACCAGTTTCGCCGGTGTGCAGGCACAACCGGCGCTTTCGCCCGACGGACGTTCTGTGGCCTTCATCTCCAATCGTGACGGTTTCTACAACGTGTATGTCGGCCTGGTACGTGGCGGCGAACTTGTGCAGGTCACGCATGGCGCCAGCATGAAATCGCGCCCCAGTTGGTCGCCGGACGGCAGCAGCCTCGCCTACGCGCAAATGAACGATTCCGGAACCATGGACGCCTGGGAGGTTTCAGCTCTGGGCGGCTCACCGCGAATGGTCCTCCAGGACGCGAACGATCCTACCTGGACGCCAGACGGCCGCTCCCTGCTGTACGCGAACATCGTCGATGGGGCGATCTGGATGTCCGGCGTTTCGGGCGAAAATCCCCGCCTGCTAGTCCGCATGGATGCCGGCCAATTCGCTACGGAGATTCGCATGTCCCCGGATAGCAGGATGGTTGCCATTGCGATCCGCTATCCGGGCGGCTCGCCTTACGGCGAGCTTGGCGTTGCCGACCTCAAGACCGGCAAGATCCGCGCACTCACGCGGGACCACGGGCTGACGCTCTCACCCGCTTGGTCGCCAGACAGCCGCTCTCTCTATTTCGCCTCCAGCCGCGGCGGCACGCTGAACATCTGGAAGATCGGCGTCGATGGCGAGGGCCTGCGACAAATTACCGCCGGCGAGGGCGATGATGCCGAGCTGGATGTTTCCAGCGATGGCAAACGCCTCGTCTTTGCGACTATGCGGCTGAACATTGGCCTGGCGCAATTGGACTTGCAGGCCAAGCCGGGCGACGCAGGCATAACGGTTCTCGCGGCCGATCCGGCGCTCAATGAGTTTGGCCCAGCGTACTCGCCGGACGGGACCCATATTGCCTTCTTTGCGAATAAGCTTAAAGGCGTCGAGAACGTGAGTATCGGCGTAGCGGACGCGAACGGCGCGAATGCTGTGCAACTCGTGAGGGACTCGCGGGTAAACCTGTTCCCCCGCTGGTCCCCGGATGGAAACCGCATCGTGTATCTCTCCGGGGATTCGTCGGATATTTTGGGAGGCGGTGAGTATCGCAGCGTTGCACTTTCGGGTGGGCCCCCGCAAACGCTTCTGCAAGGGGTAATCAATTCCACCTTTGATATCGGCCGAGACGGCAGGCTGCTTCATCGAACAGCCACAGGAGAAGTGCGGGCCTATGACCCGCGCGATGGCAAGGATCTGGTTCTGGGCAGCGTCCCGGCCAACGTATGGAAGTTGCTCTGGTCCCCAGACGGCCGATCCGTCGCCTATGTGCGTGGGGCGCGCCGGAAAGATGATCCGGATGCCGGCGTGTGGGTAACCGACTTCAAGACAGCTCCGCGGCAGGTATTTCACGGCTGGGCGTTGTGGCTCGTCCAGGACTCGCAACGCGGCATGATTGTCCTGAAAGGCAAGGACGACCTGAAGGGAGAATTGTGGACGGCAAAGTGGGACGGCTCAGGACTGTCCCGTGCCTCCCAGACTGTCCCGCTTCTCTACAATTTCAACTACCTCCACTCGCTCGCAGTCAACCAGATCGATGTCTCCCCCGACGGCCGCCACATCATTTTCCAGTCGCAGCAGGTGCTCCAGGAAAACATCGGCATGATAGAAAACCTCAATTAGGGCGAGCAGCCCCTGTCCGGTAAGGATCCACATGGGCCCACGTAAGTGGGCATGTCGGCAGGAATCAGCCTTTCCGGCTACGTGTTCCTCCCGGATGACGAGCAATCCGGAAGTAATTCTCAGATAGATAGCTAGGCAAGGCGATCAAGTTGGTGCACAGTCGCTTGCGGAGCGGGTGGACAGTGGATTCGATGGCTGCGAGCGCAGGGATGTCAAGGTCTGGATTTGCCGCTCGATTCAGGGTAGTCACGGGTCAAAGCCTGGCCTTCGGCTTGTAACCTGAAGGGGCCTCCATGCTCACACCGCCGCCCAAATGCGGCAGAATGCGCCGGGTTCTCTACCAAGAATGAGCAAAATGATACAGATACCTGCTTCCATAATGGGAGATAGTAAGAGAGTAAACACTCGTGTTTCCGGCCCGCAGTGAGTTTTTCTATTTTCGCCGCTTATTTCCTCAGGGGCGTGGGCGCTACGTCGACGTAGGAGAGCCTTTATGGTTGCGGCAGATAACAGCACATTCGACGCTGCGGTCTTTCTTAAGAAAGCCGGACTAGGACGTCGGATCGTCCAACTGAAGCCCAAGGATGTCTTTTTTGCGCAGGGAAGCCCCGCCGACTCCGTCTTCTATCTTCAGACTGGCCGCGCAAAGCTGACGGTTGTTTCGAAGAATGGCAAAGAGGCTACCATTACTCTTCTCTCCGCCGGAGATTTCGTTGGAGAAGAGTCGATCGCCGGCGTGCCAGGTCTCAGAATGGCCGCTGCAACTGCCATTACGTCCTGTTCAGCCCTCAAGATAGAACGCGAGGAAATGAACCGCGTTCTGCACGAGGAGCACGCATTCTCCGATCTGTTTTTAAAGTTCCTGCTTGCCCGTGGCATGCGAACCCAAGCGGACCTTGTTGATCAGCTTTTCAACTCGAGCGAAAAGCGCCTGGCGCGGATTCTCCTGTTGATGGCGGAATTTGGTAAACCAGGAGAGCCGGAGACGCTCATCCCGCAGATCACCCAGGAAACTCTGGCGGAAATGATCGGCACGACCCGGTCTCGCGTCAGCTTCTTCATGAATCGATTCCGTAAGCTCGGTTTTATTGAGTACAACGGTCGGATCCGAGTTCATAAATCGCTGCTCAACGTGGTTTTGCACGACCAACTCCCCGAGGACAATGCCGTTAGTGCCTCCCTATTGGGCGTCCTGCCCAACGAACCGAAGCCGGCCAGACGTCGGGTGAGCAAAACGGAACGGCTTTAACGCGTGCGGACCGACATTTGATTTTGTTCTCATCGGGGCGGCTTCAGACCTTGTTTCTCTAGTCATCGCCGCCTTATTTCTCGCGCTCGCTAGCTAGCGGTCCCCTGGCGCAATCATCTTGCCGCAGCCTCTTCGCACATTGTCGGAAGGGCTACTCTCACTCGAGGATTTCAAAGAGCTTTATTGACCAGTATCCGAATACAGCGAAGAGCACACTATCTCTACTGGCCCCCGGTGTTACCGTCCCGCAACAACATTCGAAACGCCAGGCTAGTCTACTCGCCTAGCGAGGGCTTCTACCATTCATGGAAAAGATAATCGAAAGAGGTAGTATGTGCCTTCCAGCTCAGGTCCGCATATATTCGTTGTTGACGATGAACCGGTCATAGCATCGACACTCGGGGCCATCCTGCAAATGCATGGGTTCTCCGCGAAGTTCTTCACCTCTCCGCTAGAGGCGCTGGCCGCCGCCAGGGCTAAATCCCCTGATCTTCTGATATCGGATGTCGACATGCCGAGCATTTCTGGCATCGAGCTCGCGATTCGAATGAAAGCGCTTCACCCGACGTGTCAGATCATGCTCTTTTCCGGGCAGCCATCTACATTCGATTTACTGAATTCTGCTCGCGCTCAGGGTCACGACTTTGATTTGCTGCTGAAACCCATTCCTCCACCGGCATTGCTTGCAGAGATAAGGAAAAAGATTCGTAGCGCCGGCTATGTCCGGTCTGGTTCACAGGCGAAGGTGGACGAATCACGGTGCTGGATAGCATTTCCGGTGGCTCGGCCACACTCTTCAGGTTGAATGAGCAATTCTGACCAGCATTCGGCAGCTTGATAGTTGGATACTTCAGATGAGCGTAAACCGCTCGCAGACGTAAACATGTAAGGAGCTTTCGATATGAATCTCACTCTAATGCACCCGAACATGATTTTTATCGCGGTTGTAGTGGCGCTGATCATTGCTGCTGCCGTCGTGGTATACATCAGAAAGCGGAAGGACACCAGCGCGGGACTACGCGACAGATTTGGGACGGAGTACGAGCGAGCTGTTCAACAACACGGGTCAGAACGCAAAGCCGAAGCGAAACTATCAGATCGTGAAGCAAGGGTTGAAAAGTTCAAGATCCGGGATCTTGACCCGACGGAGCGTGAACGCTACCAGTCTCAGTGGGCGGCGGTGCAATCCCGTTTTGTTGATTATCCAAAGGGTGCCGTGACTGAAGCCGATGAGTTGGTGTGTTCGTTGATGCAGGCGCGTGGTTATCCTGTGGCCGATTTTGAACAGCGTGCAGCGGATATCTCCGTCGACCATCCCCGTGTAGTAGAGAACTACCGATCGGCACACAACATCGCACTGCGGCTCGGTAGGGGCGAAGCAAGCACCGAAGAGCTGCGTAGTGCGATGATTCAGTATCGCTCGCTCTTTGACGATCTGGCGCAGGTGCAAACACCAGGCGAGATAAGGGTGGCGTAAAGTCGGACTCTTGTGGAAAGACTAAGTGTATAGGAAGCAACCGAACGCGCATGTCCCTTGCTCGATACTATTTATAAGCGCCGAGATAGCGACTGAGTAGCCGAGCATGAGACGGGGGCGTGGCACTGACGGCGGCTCGGACCTTTGTGGCGACACGATTGGGTGCTACCTGCTCTGTTCTTGATCTTGCACGCGCAGAGGCATGGGCCAGAAAGTCCGAGCGTTCTCAGCGTGCTTTACTGCACTCGCTCGCTTGCGAAATAGAAAAGAGGAAACCATGCTAACTGACGAGAACGAGTTAGACGCCACCTACAGGCAGAACGTCTCTGCGAACCAGACTAATAATGTGACAGAGACGGAATCCGGTACACTCAACCCCGCCGAAGCGAACGATGTCATCGGAACGATTCAAGCGGCAATCGAGAGCGGCATATCCAAGCAGGAAGAGAAGACTGATCTTTTGGAAGCGCTCCAATCGCTCCAGTGCGCCAAAGACAGACCTTCGTTTCTCGAACGGACCACCCTCTTTTTGGGTTTAGCCACGAACGTTCCAATACTGGCATCACACATCAATACTTGGGCTCTCGTTCTGGGCAATTTGGGCGAACACTTCTGAAACTAAACTGGAACGGAGTGGCTTCCGATCGAACGGGCAAACGAGGTGCGCAAGGAGACCGACTATGAGCATAACTGCAGAACCATTCGGTAGCGAAGAAGCCCCGTCGCCGGTACGCAATCCGGAATCATCGAATGACGTCGATCAAGGCGACAAGAACACAAGTGTAGTGGACGTCCTCGAAAGGGATGAGGAAAGGCGGATCCAGGGTGTGGATATTACCGACTGCACCAAAGGATCTCTGGATGATGATGCTTCCGAAACAGAAGAAGACGACGAGCTGGACGAGGCCGAAACAGTAGAAAAAGAGGCGAGGGCGAACCAGCGCTGATCCCGCTTCGCCGATCACCAGCTCATGGCAATGCCGCAAAGAAGCATTGAGCAATTCCCTGTCCAGCAGCATCGATTCGCGTGCAAGGTCCAGGGTTTTTTGCCGATATACCGTCAGGAGCGGCTGTATCGAGTTGCCTGCCTCGCTCGTTTCAGCAATCGTAGATTGTGCGATTGCTAGCACAGTTACAATGCGGTTTGCGGCGGTTTTTGTTTTGGCAGGAGATCATCATGTCCCAAGAACTTGCGTTCCCGTCCACTCCAACAAAGATTCTTGTGCCCCTTGATTTCAGTACATCCTCGAGTGCGGCGTTAGCGATGGCAACAGCCCTCGCTCAGCGATTTGGTGCGGAACTCCTCTTGCTGCATGTGGTTCCTATGCTTCCCGTTATCAACGGAGTCGATGACTTTCCTCAGAGGCAAACCGAATTGGAAACGACATTCATGAGGGATTCCCAGGACCGGGCTGAGCAGAGCTTGGCAAAGTGTATTGGCCCTATTCTTTCTTTGGGGGTGAAAGCAAGTTCCACCGCTGAAATCGGAAGCGATGTGGTCGGCAAAATCCTGACGGCAATCAAAAGTCAGAATATTGACATGATAGTCATTTCGACTCATGGCATCTCCGGGTGGCGCCCGCTGGTTTTCGGTTCGATCGCGGAGAAACTTATCAGACTTGTACAATGTCCTCTGATGCTTCTCCGCTCCATTGAACCCGTCGAGAGTCTTCCGGCCTAGGATTGTTTTGATCAACCAAGCTACCTGACGAAAGAGGCGTTTAACATGGACGCACCCTTAACTCGCTGTGCGCATCCTGCTTGTAACTGTGTGCTCACGTATGGAACAGAGTACTGCAGTGCTTCCTGTGCCGATGCAAGTGGTATGGCAGAGCTGGCGTGCCAATGCGACCACCCGAAGTGTCAGGGTGAGGCACTCAAACCTCAAAAGGAATAAAACACAGCTCAGATGACACTTCGTTTCTGGTTCCCAAGCGCCGTCTCCCTGCATACTCGGTCATCTATGGAAGCGTCCCGGCGACCACTAAGCGCCCACCGGGAGCAAGTTATCTTCCGCGACTACCCGAGTGCCATTGCTGCTTACCGCCGACAGGCTGTCCGCCTGGGCGATGGTCTTTTCCTGGCCCAGCCCCATCGTCAGCGCTGTCAACCCGGCGAGGCCACCCAATTGCACGGTCTCCACGGCCGAGCTAGGCACGATGACAACCGTTGAATTCTGCTTCAGGCCTTCATACAGCATATTCATCGCTCAAATAGCTAATGCTTTTTCGGCGTCTGTGCAAAAGACGATGAGGATAGGCACGCCCTTAACCGCCAACAAGTACCCTGCCGGTGACTACTCTAAACTTCGCCTAAGGTACTTGATCGTTATCGGCAGGGATGATGATTGGAGGATTGTTGAGCACGCGTGGCACAGATGTGGACTCGCACCTGACGAGGCCCTGCGAACAATGTGAAACTCGGGTGTTCTTCGCCGGGTGGCTGACCCCACCCTTGCCTGTCTCAACCGCATGTTCCAGCATCTACTTTGTCTCTCACCTCCACCCAGGCTTTCCCTCGCCGTACCAGCTCCCTGATGCTCTCCGGAGAAAGGCCCAGGTTGTGGAAAATGCCAGGTTCCCCCTGAACGCTTTGTAGCCCGCCGCCGATAGAGCACTTATATTCGATTGTTCAAAGTTCACTTAGGTCCTGAATGGGTTACCTTGTCCATCGAAGATATGGCATCCCCGTCACTTTTCGATACCTCGCTCGCGACGGAATTGACGAGCGTAACTCCGATCACCGCAATCACGTCCGGTCTGGACAGTAATACCTCTGGCAACTCGCGTGAGACCCCGACGCGGAAGGCGGCGCTTCCTGCAGATGTTTCCGGCGCAAATGCCGACCTTGATCGGTTCAAAGCAGATCTGCAGGCTCAGACTGCTCCGACCTTTTCCAGGGACCTGGGCAACGATTTAGCCTCCCTAGTCAAAGACCTAAATTCTGGAAATAGGTCGGCAGCACAGGCGGACGCCAGCAAGGTCCAGGTGGATCTGCAGACTCAGGACGCCTCTTCCGTTGGCGGCGCCCTGAGCGGAAAGCCGCTCGATACCGTGATTGGCCTAATATCGGACTCGCTCAATTCAGGCAGCGTCCAGGGCGCACTACTTGATGGCGCAGAGCAGGATCTTGCCAAAGTTCTGGTGCATGAGGCGCTGATCTCGCGGCCTGAGAGAGCGCAGGAGCTTCGTCGCAGAGGCGCCGCAATTCAGGACGCAGAGACGCGACACACGTCCTATGCAGAAGACCGAAGGTTCGCCACGGCGCGAGTTGGGCAGTCAGGACGTCTGGTCTGGGAAACAGGCGGGGCTGGTTGCGCTCCATAAGACGTCCTTGTGGTCAAACTGATTGTGGTGCACGAAGTCTTCCAGTTCACGGCGAACACGTAGATACGGCTCTGTCGGGCTAGCGGGGTAGCCGAGGCTGCAAGCAAAAGCAATTTTCATAAGCGGTGGTATATGCAGAGCATGCTGTATTTGCTTTTCGACCGCTCCATTACGAAAGACGGTCAGTATGTGCATGCCCAGTCCTTCGGACTCACTCATAAGCCACATGTTCTCCATCACGCAGCCAAGCCCCATGAGCCCGATTGCATCCCCTTTAGAGTCAGGGGAATGGATGGACGAGTCGTATAGAACCAGCAGTAGTACCTGGGGCTCCAAAACAGCCTTGCCAAGAACCGTCAATTGCGACCTGGCGTCTGATTCAGGATTCCAGGCTTCAGGATCTGTCCACGCCCGAGGATAGATATTCGCCAGGGTACCCTTCTTTTTGTGGGTGAGTTCCGCTTCGCTGAAGGAGAGGTGCTCATAGGTTTCGCGAAGGTAGGTTTCTGACATCTCGGCGGGGATCTTGGCGATGGCCTCAAGACGTTCTTTGTCATCGACCACGACGATGGAAAAGTTCTGCATATTGTCTGGAGTAGGAGCCCAACGCGCCGCCTCAAGAATCAGCTTCACCTGCTGCGTCGTGACCGCCCGATCAGGGTTGAATGGCCCTCTCGTGGAATGTCTCTTCTGTATGAGAGTCAAGAGCGCGTGGGTTGCCTGCTCTTGGGCGAGCATTGCTGCACTTTTCATGACGTCAATAACCATGTCGTTGCTCCTCGCGAATTCGTCCAGCAGCTGCCTTCAAAGCCTAAAAAGACGGCGCTGGTGCTGCTGCATGAGTTCTATGTTGTGAGTTTCCTCTTGTTGAATACGTTACGTCTGTGCAGTTTTGCTCGGAGGCGTATCGCGCGGGGCAGCCCCTAGCACCTCGGGTCGTAGCGCTGGTTGACTCATACAGTCGCCTGGTTGCTATGCAGCGTCCCGGCTCCGCTAAGCGCCTACCGGGAGCAAGTTATCTTCAGCGAGCGTCCGAGTGCCATTGGTGCTTACCGCGGGCAGGCTGTCCGCCTGGGCAATGGTCTTCTCCTGCCCCAGCCCCATCGTCAGCGCTGTCAACCCGGCGAGGCCACCCAATTGCATGGTCTCCACGGCCGAGCTAGGCACGATAACAATGGTTGAATTCTGCTTCAGGCCTTCATACAGCATATTCATCGCTCGCAGATGAAGGGCGACTGGATTGTTGGTATAAGTCTTGGCCGCCTCACCGAATTTCTCCGCTACCTGGCGCTCCGAATCCCCCAGAATGACGCGCGCCTGGCGCTCTCTTTCGGCCTGCGCCTGCATGGACATTGCGTTTTCCAGGGCCGGCGGGATCAGAACGTCCTTGACCTCAACAGAGATTACGTTGATGCCCCAGGGTTCGGTGCGTTCGTCGATAATTTTTTGCAGCACACCGCTAATCTTGTCCCTGCCTTCGAGCATGTCGGAGAGCATGGTCTTCCCGATCACGTCGCGTAGGGCAGTCTGTGAAGCCCAGCTAATCGCACTTTGGTAGTCGGCAACATCGAGCGCCGCTTTCTTAGGGTCTATGATCTTCCAAAACAACACCGCATCCACATCGACGGGCACCGTGTCTTTTGTCAGCGTCTTCTCTGCCTTGAAGGAACTGGTGAGGACACGGATATCGATCCAGTAGGGAATCGAATCGATGATCGGGATGATGAAAAATAAACCCGGACCCTGCAGAGCGTGGAACTTACCTAGCCGTAGTACAACCGCCTTGCTCCATTGATCCGCTACCTGAATGGCAGACGAAATAATGAAAGCAAGGACGATTGCGCAACCCATGATCACAACACTTTGCGGGTTAAATGACACCTTATACATAGCCAGGGTCGCCAATGCGCCAAGGCCTACAATCACTACAAACACCAATCCGGAGAACGACC
Source organism: uncultured Acidobacteriaceae bacterium (assembly GCA_963743365.1). Taxonomy (GTDB): domain Bacteria; phylum Acidobacteriota; class Terriglobia; order Terriglobales; family Acidobacteriaceae; genus PALSA-350. The sequence continues at coordinate 16,924 of CAVUQE010000020.1, read as the reverse complement.
TGTTTTTTGTCATCACAACCTCATTGACGCTTCTGCGGTTAGCTGACCAACGCAGGTTCGCCGTGAACGGCGTAAGAAATCTGCGATGTTCCGCGAATGATCTCCTTTGCCTTCTCGACGTCAGCGGCGGTACCGTGAACCACCAGTAGATACTTGTCCGTCTTGAGGGCCGCGTCGTACTGGAGAACGCTATCTTTGGGAATACCGATACTCATGAGCCCAGCTCCTATTGCGCTCACGCCCCCCACCACCACAGCGCCTTCGAGGGCGCCGATGATCCAGGCGACCAGGGGACCAGCTACCAGGATCGGCCCAATACCAGGTATGGCGAAGAAGGCGGAGCCAAAGAGCAAGCCCCAGAACCCACCCCAGAACGCGCCGATCTTGCCCCAGCGCTTCATGCGATCGCCGGTGTTGTAATAGCCGATGACATGTTCGTCCGTGTGTGTGTCTTTGGCAACGATGGACAAACTCTTCATGTCTACGCCGGCCTCCTGCAGTTCCTTGATGGCATGCTCGGCTTTTTCGTGCGCGTCGTAGATGGCTACAACGGAATTGACGACTGACATTGCTCTCTCCTACTGCTCTCGCAGCGTTTTACCGACGGATTGACTGCCGTCATAGCAAGTGTTCCATCGCTGGGGAGTAGAAAGCTGAGCAATGTGATACAACAACGGCGCTTTTTATCTAATATCTTTCTAAGCTGACAGCATCTGCAACCAATCTCTGGGTGGCCGTGACCCGGAGTAATTTTGCGTTCGCCCTGTACCGGCAGACACCTTCTACGCATCTAAACCCTTCTCGAAGGGCAAAAGCTACGATAGCGCCCTGAATAGTCATAGCGAGTGTGCGCCTGGTGAGCGTATTTGCTCAGACCAGAATGGCTGTAGGTGAAACCTTAAGAGGAAGAGCTTTATGGTCTACTGCGCCGCAGTGACAATCGTCAGCGCAAGCTGGCTAGAGGACGGCGTTGGTTCAGCGCAACGCCACAAAGGGAGCAATGAGTCATAAATCGGACGACACGATTCAAACCGCCACCGGCGGGTCATTCAGTCCGCGGGTTTTGGAGGGCAAGGGCCCAATCGCGGTGGAGTTCATGTCCTATGGCTGTGCGCACTGCCGGCTGCTTGAGCCCGTGCTCCAGAAGGTGGCGGAGATGGTAGCGCCCACCGAGAAAGTCTTCAGGGTCAACATTGGGGTGGAGCAGGAGCTATCAGACCGCTATGGGATCCAGGGCACGCCAACCTTGATCATGTTTCTCGACGGGAATGTAGTCGGACGAGTCGAGGGACCACGCCCGGTTGTATCCAGCGTTCTTGCGGAAATCACGCAGCCATTCGAACCGTAAAGGAGATGCATTTTTGGTTACGCCAGAGCAAAGCAAGCCAATCCTGTTATTTGATGGAGAGTGCGGTGTCTGTCGCCGAATTGCTCGTTGGGTGCAGAAATCAGAAACGGGCAAATCCGGAGATACGAGCATTATCGAAAGACCCATTGGGGAGGATCCGGAGGCACTTCGGTCGCTGAATCCAGACCTGGATATTTGGGATGCTTACGCGACTATTCACCTCCTGATGCCTGACGGTACCATGAAGCTCGGTGGAGAAGCCGTTGCGGAGGTCCTGCGGCACTTGCCCGGCACTCAGTGGTTTACCTGGACCTTCGGCCTCAGTGTCTTTGGATTCCGCCCATTTCAAGCAATACTCAACCTCACCTATACCATCCTGGCGGACATCCGTCCGCTCTTTGGCTGCGAGAGTTGCGGTGCGCCAAGTCCTTGGATAAGACCGATTAGCTGGACGATAAAGCGGGCAGAGGCTGCATTCGCCGAGGGTCTCCAGACAAAGCGGAGTCTCCATTTCACTCCACTCTCCGCCACAGCGCGTCGAACACTACCGGCCTCTCCCAGGTAAGCGGGATCTGTTCGAGATGCAGCTGTTCGACAAAGGGCTACCGCTCGATTGCGCATGGATCTCTTGCGGCAAGAATACGAGACTCGTAGAGTTTGCCCGGCCGTTTCTCCGAAAACCGGAGGCGAAGGGCGGGACTTATGACACTCCGGAAGGACCTCCTCTAGGGAAAGTACCGTGGTTCCGGTCGTATAGATTTTCCCTCTTTCCTGCTTTGGCCGCCAAATCGTCGGCGACACGGTCCAGTTGCTTATCCTCTGGAGTCTCCGTGGTTTTGGGCTCATCCGGTTCCGTTGTTCTCACAATTTCTGGTTCGTTTAGCATTGTGTTGGTCTCCTGTTCGTGATATCCAGACTCCATGCAACATAAGTCCTTAGGATTGCCCTGTAACACGAGCTCATGACCACATTGTGAACCATGAGCCGGGTCTGTACAGAGTTCTACATGAGAGCTGGCGTTCGCTTGCTAAGGTCGGGGCTATAAGAACATCTTGTTCGGCTGCAGGTCTGGTCACAATTGCACACCTTCCCAGAAATTAAGGCGCCGAGGAGAATGCCTTCGACGTTCCCCCCCAACAAGGCCATTCCCCGAGTCAAGAAACCCGGCCTCCCCTAACCCCGTTCGAGTTGTTATCCAGCAGTCGGCCCGGTTAAGGAATCTATTGGGTATGAGTCGGGTACCGACGTGACTGCTGTGCGACAGAAGTAGTTGTATTCGAAAGGAAGGTTTTAGGTGCTATTGTTCGTTTGAACGGAGTGTTTCAAATGAAAATAAGACTGCGAAATGGGATTCTTATCATAACTAGCTTGACGGCGGCTATAGTGGGCTGGGCGTTCTTGCGGCAACGGCTTTCCACATCCTTCTTCAACTTGCTCAACAGCGACGTGAGGAGGTCCCTGGAGTGGCCAATCTTTACTATCGGCAAGGTATCGTTGACTCCCTTCTTTCTGATCAAGTTCATCTTGTTCCTCGTTGCGCTGTCACTATTTTCTCGTTTGTTTCGAACCTTCCTTTCCAAGAGGATTCTGACCCACACCTCGATGGACCGCGGTCACCAATACGCTTTTGTGCGTGTATCGGGCTATATCGTTTCCGTGCTGGGGCTGGTCATTGGTTTGGAGGCGGCGGGCCTGAATTTGAGTAGTCTGCTGGTCGTGGGCGGCGCCCTCGGAGTGGGCATAGGATTCGGGTTGCAAAACATAGTAGCTAACTTCGTAGCGGGTATTGTGATTTTGTGGGAAGGCCCGGTCAAACTGGGCGATTTCATTGACGTAGGTAACGTCAATGGTTCGTCGGAGTTGACGGTCTCGCATGGGGAAGTCATCCGGATCGGCGCACGCGGTACATGGGTACGAACGTTCGACAACCAAGTGATCATTGTGCCAAACTCCGAACTCATCAACAGCCGAATAGCAAACTGGACGGCCAACGGCCGCACCGTAAGGTTTACGATTCCCATAGGGGTGTCGTACGACAGCGATCTTAATCTGGTACGCGCTGTGCTCCTTGAAATTGCGAAGCGAAGTGAGGATGTTCTAGAAGATCCTGCGCCGGCAGTCGTGTTGACTGGTTTTGGGGATAATAGCGTCAACATCAGTTTGCGTGTTTCGACCACGACAATGACCGACCGCACCGTGATGGTAAAGAGCGATTTGCTCATGGAAATCTTCCGAGTGTTTCGTGAAAAGAAGATCACGCTGCCATACCCGGTATCGAATCCCCCGGGTAAGCCAACTCAAACGGCAGCAATCGAACAGAGTGCTGCCTGAGTCGTGTGACTCAATGAGCAATCCGAGACAGTAATGACCACGTTGCTGTTTTAAACTCGCGTTTGAATGAACAGTTATCGCTCACAACAAGGGAGGAAGCCAGCAAAGCCCAAACGTTTGCCCTCCCCGGACCCAACACGTGAAAAGTTGCTGGAGGTTGCTGGGCCGATATTTGCTGATCGAGGCTATCAGGCCGCCACGATTCGCGAAATTTGTCTGGAAGCAGCAGCGAATGTTGCTGCTGTAAACTATCACTTCGGCGATAAATTGGGACTTTATACCGAGGTATTGCAGCAATCTGTGCGAGCCGTCCAGGTTAAGGCCGTTCAAAACGTACTTGATCAAAACGCACCCCCTGAAGACATCTTGCGGACTCTCATTCGCGCTCGACTGCGGAGCATCAGCGGCGAAGATCTACCGGATTGGCATTCTCGACTCCTGGCGCACGAGCTACTTCAGCCCACACCGGCATTTCGACAACTTATCAAGACTGTAGCTCGACCGATCTATAGGCGATTACTAGATCTCATCGGAGAAATGATTGGCTTGCCTCCGAATGACGATCACACCCGGCTCTGCGCAATCAGCGTGGTCGGACAGGTTCTTGCTTACATTCTGCCAGGTCCATTGTTGACCGAGATTTGGCCGGAACTAAGGATGACACCTGACCAGGTGGAACGTATTGCGGATCACATCGCGGACTTTTCACTTGCGTATCTCCAGGACTTTTGCTCGAAGCATGGAACGATGACACCGGAATGGAGGGTAGGCAAATGACCACACCCACGCTTGAAAACGCGCCAGAACAGACCGATCACAAAAAGCAGACAGAACCAGCCGGGGCAAAGCCGGCCCCAGCGGAAAGCGAAAAGAAAGCAGCGGACGAGAAAGCCAAACAGGCAGCCGACGAAAAGACGAAGCAGGCCGCGACGCGACGACGCCTAATCATGATGATCATCGCTGGCGTGGTCCTGATTGCGGCGGCGCTTCTCATTTGGAAGATCTTTTTTGCGGCACCACGTATCCCGAACAGCATTGTTGTCGTCAGTGGCCGGATCGAAGGCGACGACTCCGCGATTGCCTCCAAAACAACCGGGCGCATTCTTGAAGTTCGTGTGCGCGAGGGTGACACTGTCAGCGCCGGAGACACGATCGCCATTCTCGACGACGCCCAGATTCGCGCGCGCGAGGACCAGGCCCGCGATGCTCTTTCGGAGGCGGTCGCAAAGGGCGCCGCCGCAAAGGAGCAAATTGCCGTCCTTCAAGAGCAGTTGGAGCAAAGCCGGTTGCAGGTGGGCCAGTCAAAGCTCGATACAGAAGGACATGTAGGGCAAGCGGAGGCCGATCTGGCGACCGCGCAAGCGGAATTGGCTCAGCAGCAGGCGGCGTTTCAGATTGCCGCGTTCGATAAAGACGCCTATACCCGTCTTGCGAAATCCGGCGCGGTGTCGGAGCGGCAGGGACTTCAGGCTTCAACGACGGCCGATCAACAGGCTGCGGTGGTGGCCGCTTCGGCGCGCCGGGTTGAGGCATCACAGGGCGAACTGACGACGGCAAAGGCAAGTCTATCCAACCCTGGTATCCGCGAGTCGCAGGTTGGTTTGGTGCGCAGACAGATTGCACAGCAGGAAGCTGAAGTGGCGAGTGCAACGGCGCAGACCGAATATGCTCGCGCCGAGCTTGCAGAAGCGGGAGATAACCGCAAAGACCTGACCATCAAGGCGCCGTTCTCCGGAACGGTAGTTACGCGTGCGGCGGAGCCGGGCGAGGTGGTGGTCGCCGGAACTGCCGTTATCACGCTGTTGAATTTGCGCAAGGTGTATCTACGCGGCTTCGTGCCTGAGGGCCAAATCGGCAAAGTGAAAGTTGGACAGTCGGCGCGTGTCTTTCTCGACTCCAGTTCGCAAGAACCGATCTACGCTTACGTCTCCAGGATTGACCCACAGGCGACATTCACTCCTGAAAACACTTACTTCCGCGACGACCGAGTCAAGCAGGTGGTCGGACTCAAGCTGCAGCTGACGGGAGGATTCGGGTTTGCCAAGCCTGGCATGCCTGTCGATGGCGAAGTCCTGGTGCAAGGGGACAAGTGGCCGAAGGTCCAGCGCAAATGATCACTGCCTATGAAAGTCCAGCCACGAAGGCGCATGAGGACATCACCGAAGACGCAGCGATCGAAGTTCGCGGACTGACGAAACGCTATGGCAAAGTTGAGGCGGTCCGCGGAATTAGTTTTGAGGTACGCCCCGGAGAGATCTTCGGTCTGATTGGCCCGGATGGCGCTGGAAAGACTTCAACGTTTCAGATTCTCGCGGGAGTAATGGAAGCTACCTCAGGCGATGCGGGTATCTTTGGCAAACCGGCACGTGAGATGCGGTCGCAAACAGGATATCTGACCCAGGCATTCAGCCTGTATCCCGACTTGACGGTGACGGAAAACATTCGCTACAACGGCGATCTGCGGCTCCTTCCGTCGAAGGAGATTGCTGAGCGTGGTCTTCGATATCTCCGCATGTTTGAGATGGACCGATTCGTGGACCGGCTTGCCGGGCAGTTGAGCGGCGGGATGAAACAAAAACTGGCCCTCGTCTGCGCGCTCGTTCCACAACCTAAGGTGTTGCTGCTCGATGAGCCAACCACGGGTGTCGATCCGGTGTCCCGGCGAGAGTTCTGGGATGTACTCGCTCACTTGTCGGAGGAGGGGTTGACCATCCTCGTGGCTACTCCTTACCTGGATGAGGCCGAGAGGTGCCACCGCATCGCTTTTATGCACCTGGGCGAAATCATTCAAATCGGCACGCCCCCAGAGCTTTGCGCAAGCCTGGGCGCGAAGCGAATCGAGCTTCGCACAGCGGACCTGAGGAAGGCGGAGAGCATACTCTCCGAGGGGGCCGGCCCGGATAAGGACATCATCGACGTTCAGCGGTTCGGCGACCGTCTCGACTTGCTGGTGCGCGATCCGGACAAAGCGCGGAAGTTGGTTACTGAAAAGCTGAAGGGCCTATCCGTCGACGATATGCGTGTCGATGAACCGACACTGGAAAACACCTTTGTGGCGAAGTTGCGTGCATTGGGCCAAAAGGCCGATACCGTCGCATTTCCCGCGAAGCACGATCACACCAGCCTGCGGGGACAGATTGCGGTGGGGGCAACAGATCTGGTCAAAGTGTTTAAAGCATTCACGGCGGTAAAGAAGGTCAACCTGCAGATTCGCAATGGCGAAATATATGGGCTGCTTGGAGCGAACGGTGCCGGCAAGACAACCACCATCAGAATGCTCTGCGGACTGCTGGACCCTACCAGCGGAACGATGGAGTTGGGTGGCACAGGTGGAAACTTGAGATCGGAAGCTGTACGCGAGCGCATCGGTTATATGTCGCAAAAGTTCTCCTTGTACGACGACTTGACGATTCTCGAGAACCTTGAGTTTTTTTCGGGGGTGTACGGAGTTCCTGAACAAGAGCGCGAAGAAAAGATTCGATGGGTGCTGTCATTTTCCGGGCTCGATGGAAAGCAGGACCAGATCACGGGAAGCCTGCCGGGCGGGTGGAAACAGCGGGTGGCCTTCGGCGCAGCCATCATGCATGAACCAGACATTCTATTTTTCGATGAACCGACTTCGGGCGTGGATCCTCTCGCGCGGCGGGCCTTTTGGACGATGATCAATCGCCTGGCCGACGGCGGGGCGGCGATCCTGGTGACAACTCACTATCTCGAGGAAGCGGAACAGTGTAACCGTCTCGGAATGATGGTCGCGGGCGAGCTCGTCGTCGAAGGCACGCCCAGCGGCGTCAAAGCGAAGCAGCCGGGACACTTGCTTGAATTCCTAGTTGACCACCCCCAACAGGCCGCTGACCTGCTGAAGGGAAAGACAGATAGCTGGAGAGTGTCGCTGTTCGGCGAACGTCTGCATGTCATCACGGACAAAGACCCAGGGAACGCCATCAAAGAAACCACAAAGCGCCTGGAAGAGAACGGGCTGCACGTGATCAGCGCGAGAGAAAACCCTTTCTCGCTCGAAGACGTGTTTATCTCGATCGTCGAGAAGGCGCGGCAGCAGGGGAAGGCGGCCACCGATGACTAAGAAGCGGCAAGTATGAGGCGTATCGTTGCGCAAGCACGCAAAGAGCTAACCCAGATCGTTCGAGACTGGCGTACCATGGCCCTCGCGCTGGCGCTCCCCGTGTTCCTGCTTGTGCTAATGAGCAATGCACTCTCGCTCACGGTGAACGAGCTTCCGATCGTCGTGCAGGATTTTGACGGTTCAACGGCGTCCAACGATTTTATCGATGTCTTCCGGGCTTCGATAACGCTTCACGTCGTCTCTTGGCCGGTGGAGAAGACAGCCGAGGCGGCCCTTGCCTCCAATGCAGCGCGAGCCGTGCTCATCATCCCATTCCACTTTGGTCGCGACATGGCACGGGGCATCAATGCGCCTGTCCAATTCATGGTGGATGCCTCCGATGCAAACACGGCCAAGTTAGTCTCGGCATACGCCAGCCAGATCACCAGCGCTTACGCCCAGCAGGTCGGTGGAGCGCAAGCAGCACCGATACTGACCGCCATTCGCCTCTGGTTCAACCCCGGGCTCTCTTCGACGAAATTCTTCGCTCCTGGGATATTCGTGCTTGCCATCTCCATGTTCCCGCCTCTGCTGGCCGCGCTTGCCATGGCGAAAGAGGGTGAGCAGAAGACCATTCTGCAGGTATACGTATCGAGCATCTCCGCGCATGAGTTCCTGCTGGGTAAAATCATCGCGTTCATGGCCGTGGCGCTGGCGGAGTGTCTGGTCATGTCACTGCTTCTCTTCACGTCCTTTGGCCTGAGCTTTGCCGGCGATCCTACGCCCGCCTTGATCGCCACCGTCCTCTATGTCTTTTGCGTGGCGGCGTTTGGAACAATGATCGGAGCGATCATCCCAAACCAGGCCGCGGCCATGCAAGCGGTGGCCTTCGGTGGATTTCTGCTGGTGTACTTGTTTACGGGCCTAATTTTTCCCATCGAAAACATACCGGCCGGGCTCCGTTGGATTTCGGACCTCGTCTGGGGCCGCTACTACATCGAGATCGTCCGCGACGCGCTCTTGCAGGGCGGAGGATGGGCTGCCATGTGGTTCAAGGTTCTCATCATCGGCGTGATAGGAGCCATCTTTTACACAAGTGCATGGCTCGGCATGAGAAGGATGCAGGTGAAGGCCTAAATATGAGAAAGCTCTTGGATTCTTTGCTCAGCTATCGCCTGCGCGCGTTGCTCAAAAAAGAGTTCAACGAGACCCGCCACGACCGGAAACTGATGTTCTCCATGACGGTCATGCCCGTCGTGCAGCTGACTCTCATAGGCTTCGCGCTGAGTGCGGCCGTAACGAACGTTCCTCTCGCAATCGTAGACGATAGCCGGTCGCCTGAGAGCCGGGAGCTGGTTGCGACGTTGACCGAGAGCAAGAGTTTCCGGCTGGCCGGCTACTATTCCTCGGTCGACCAACTTGGAGACGCGGTCAGCCGGGGCAAAGCCGACGCCGGGATGGTGGTTCCTTACGATTACGCGCGGAACCTGGCGCGCGACCGCCAGACGACCATTCAATTCTTGCTGAACGCCACGAATGCAAATACAGCCACGATCAGCCGCGGCTATGCAGAAAGCGTGATCCAGAGGTTCAACTCGGGCCTACGGAACCAGGGCATTCATATTCGCATCCAACCAAGTGCCGGATCGGACTTCGCCCGGCGCGGTCAAGTGCAACTACAGCCGGTGTTTCTCTACAACCCCGGTCTGGTCGATTCGTGGTTTATCGTGACCGGTGTACTTGGTTTGCTGCTAATCCTGGATAGTTCCCTCATTTGCTCCGCGGCTATGGTTCGCGAGCGGGAAGCCGGGACGCTCGAACAGTTGCTCATGTCCCCGGCTTCCAGTTCGGAGATCATTGTTGCCAAGATCATGCCGCTGTTCTTGCTGCTCTTCCTGATGATGTTGGGGAGCATTGGCGTGCTCAAATTAGCGTTCGGAGTTCCATTCCATGGCAACATTTTCCTTCTGCTGATGGGTGGCGCACTGTGCATCTTGTCCGGCATCAGCATTGGCACTGTCATCGCCACGTTCAGCAAGTCGGCTCAGCAAGCACAGTTACTGTGTTTTTTCGTGAATCCACCTCTTTCAGCCCTGTCTGGAGCGCTTAATCCGGTTGAGGCGATGCCAAAATGGTTACAACCTTTTACTGTGCTCAACCCAATCCACCATTTCGCAACCATCGCTCGCGGAGCCACGCTCAAGGGCAGCGGAGCTATGGAGCTTTGGCCTAGCTTCCTTGGCTTGCTGCTTATTACGCTGGCGCTTGGCTCGCTCAGTGTCTGGCGATTCCGAAAGCAGCTCAGTTAAAGCGGTTTCGCAATTACTGTGGTTTGTTAAGGTTCGCGAGGAGTGGTTTTCCTTGGGAGAAAACCACGAAGAGCTCTTTGGCTTCGGTCTAAACCGATTGCGAAACCGCTGTAGGGACGAGGAACGTTGATATGAATGATGAGGAGAGAAAGACCGCACCAATTTGCCGGATCGGGCGAACCGCCGCGATTCTGTGCTTGGGAAGCTTCTTGATCACGTCGCGGCCGAGTCAATCGCAGAGTCCGCGAGCAAGCCCGCTCCCCCTCTCCGGGCGTGCTGCACAGAGCGGGTTGGTGACCACGGTGGAGGCGCCTATAGCGGGAACGACAGACAGCGTAAATACGATAAACCCAACGGTTCAGGTCCAGGGACCATATTCCGGAAGCGCTTCGAGCACGGCGAAACTGCCGTTTTCTGGTAAGCTCTCGCTCCGCGAAGCCATTGCGAGAGGACTCACCTATAATCTTGGCTCGGTGGGCCAGGGCAACGCTGTGCGCCTGGCTGAAGGGCAGAGTCAGGCTGCACGCAGCGCCCTGCTTCCCAATGTAAGCGCCTATTTGGCCGAGACAATTCAACAGATCAGCCTTCAGGCGGAAGGATTTCGCTTCACAATTCCTGGCTTTGCCATCCCGGCGACCATCGGGCCCTTTAACAATGTCGACATGCGGGGCAGCGTCTCTCAATCGATCGTCGATCTGACCGCGTGGAACAACTATCGGTCGTCAAGAGAGGTTTATCGCGCCAGCAGGTTCGCAGCGCAGGATGCGCGCGAGATGGTGGTCCTTGCGGTGTGCGGTACCTATCTGCAAGTGATCGCAACCAGGGCGAGGGTGACATCCGCGCACTCTCAATTGGACACCGCAACTGCGCTCTATCAGCAGACTCTGCAAAAGCGAAGCGTGGGCGTGGCAACTCAAGTAGACGTCGGCCGCAGCGAAGTCGAAAAGCTTACGCAGCAACAACGAGTCATCTCGCTCGAGAACGAAGTGGCCAGACAGAAGATCGGGTTGGCGCGAATGACTGGACTGCCTCCTAACGACGAATACGACCTCACCGATGATGTGCCCTTCGCGGCTGCGCCTGATCTCAGCCTTGATGACGCTCTCAAGCAGGCGTTTGAGCGCCGAGCGGATATCAAGGCTGCGGAAGCGCAGATTCATGCCGCCGAACACGCGCTTGCGGCTGCTCGCGATGAGCGCCTGCCCGCACTTTCAGTGAGTGGCAACTACGGAGCAATCGGAACAAACCCGTCGCAGATGCAAACGACGTATTTCGGCGCGGCCAGCCTCAATATTCCCATTTGGCCGGGAGGTCGCACCGGGGGCGATATCACCCAGGCAAAGGCTTTCCTGGCCCAGCGGCAAGCCGAACTCGAAGACACCAGGAGCCAGGTGGAGAGCGATGTGCGAAACGCCTACCTCGATCTCCGGGCGGCAACGAGTCAGGTGAAGCTGGGTGAAAGGAATGTTCAGGTAACAAGAGAAACGCTGGACCTGACGCGACAGCGGTTTGACGCGGGCGTTACCGACAATGTGGAAGTCGTCCAGGCCCAGGAATCCCTCGCCTCCGCCGAGCTTGACCTAATCAACAGTGTATTCGCCCACAATTTAGCGAAGCTCAGTCTGGCAAGGTCGATAGCGAGTGCGGCCAACGATCTGCCGCAATTCTTGAATCCCCGATGACGGGCCGGCTCGGCAGTTCCGCATATGAACAACCCGGTTGCTTTGCATTTGAGGGCCATGACGCCTGTCGGCCCCGGCGCCCGGCCGTGCCGATCGTGGAACAATTTGACCAGCGCGGCCATTGGTCATCCACATCCGATCAAGGGGAAAGTCGCCAATGAAGATCAATTCGCAGGCCAGAGAATCGATGGAGTCTTTGGTCGACCAGCTTTTCAACTCCAGCGAGAGGCGCCTGACAAGGACTCTTCTGTTGATGGCCGAATTTGGAAAGCGGAGCGAACCGGAGAGCATGATCCCGAAGATCACACAGGAAACACGGGCAGAGATGATCGGAACGACTCGGTCGGCGCCTTGCATGGCAGTTGTGGTTGTGCGATGTTTACAGTGGCCGCTTCGCGATTAAGGCTATCTCGATCATCGCTCTTGCGAGTAAATTGAGGTTAGTTCTAAGCTCTTGTGCGGCATGAGTTCTGCATAGAAAGTGATCTTCACCGTGCTCGTCACGCAGGACTATCTCAGCCCTGCATTTTGCGCGTGCCGAAAAAATGGCGCGTTGGCACATTCGCGCTTCTTCTCCGCAATCCTCTATATACGGTTCGATAATTTGCACCATCACCCCCAGAGCGATTTCCACGAGCGGTCAGGATTCCGCGATGGTTTGAGGCGCCATCGGAAATTGCTCGCCCGGCGTAACTCTTCCCTTACAGAACCTCGTGGTAAGTCACTCCAATGCCCCTCACCGCTCGGCCTCCAGCGCAGCGGCCCGCTCCCGCTGCACCGCAAACAAACTAAAAACGCTAAGAAGATTCGTTCTCGAGCATGTCCTCTTTGGTCGGCATCTGTAGCGAACCAGGTTCCCTTGTTCTTAATCTGATCTCAACTGAAGGCCCCGCATAGGAAGCCGCGTCGCTTTCCAGGGTAAAAACCGTAATATGCTCACTCCGTTTGTGCGGGGCAGTGCTCATAGCGCACCGATTCCGGGCCAACAAGGCCAGGGCAACAAGAAGAGCCTCAGGCCGTGAGCGATGATCGATGACAGCATCATAGAGTTCGGCCTCCAGGTCCAAAGCGACGTCAGCGAGAATGAGTATCGATGCGCTTGGCCAACCTATCCGAATATTCTTCGCCACGGCAGGCAGACCGTGTTTTCCCAAAGTTTGACTGAGGACCGCCACAACAACGACCGTATCCAACTCGTTAGGGCTAGGCTGCTCAGGCTCCCAAAGTCCAACATAGAAATCAGCGGCAGATAATAACAACACCCTCGCCGCCAATAGCTCCGGATCCGGCTCTACGATCAATACGCCAGAAGGAAGCAAGGCATATTGCTTAGTCGTGAGGGGTTGTAGAAGCATTCGTGTCCCCAGGTTAAGATATCGTGACCAAGACCGTCCAGGAGAGGTTCCTAATTGAGAATAATGAGACCAACTGATCTCTCTATCGGATAAGGGAAAGGAGCAGCTAAGAACAGAGTATCAATGCGAACCAATCGACTCGTTTTAGCACGTCACCGAACGGCTGCGAGCGCTTCCGATCCGCCCCGCCAGCGTCTCCAGGTAGTTCCAAAGTGGGCGCAAACCTGGCTTCGTCCAACATTTGGCATTTGTCATAACGCTCGCGGTTAATTGGGGTCTATCCTCCACAATCGTCTCGGGGTTTGTAATAAGGCTACAAGTTCATATCGGACAGGCCGCCTCTTTCCCTTTACCGCGCCAGAACCTCGCAGTTTATGACCGCCGTTCATTGTGTTTGCTGGTAGATGTGGATGAAACCCTGGCTCACCAAATACGAGCGCTGCTCATCGTATATGCGCCTTGCTTCATATTCGGGAGCAGGTTCGTCTGCGTTATTCAGGATGGTAGTTTTGAGCCGAGCTTTATTGTCGACGTTATCCCACCAGCCGTGGTGTTCTGTAACGATGTAGGACGCGCCAGTAAGGTGTACTAGAGCAAGCGTGTAGTACTCGCCTGACCCGGTGAACTTTACTTCGTTAAGTTCGATCCTATAAAACGTCTCCACCATTGGTGTACCTCAGTTTTCTAGCCTGCAGTTACGAAAAGGCAAGGTTCCCGTGAACTTTTATGAGTCCGCGCCGATAGAGCACTTAATCTTCGATTGTTCGAAGTTCACTTAGGTTATGAAAGGCTTACCTTGTCCATCGGCGATATTTCATTCCCCTCACCTTACGATACCTCCCTCGCGAGGGAATTGCCGGACTTAACTCCGATCCCCGCAATTACGTCCAGTCTGGAAAGCAACACCTCCGGCGACTCGCGTGATACCCCGGCGCAGCAGGCGCTGCCCCCTGTAGATGATTCCGGAGCAAATACGGACTTTGATGAGTTCAAAGCAGATCTGCAGGCTCAGACTGCTCCAACTTTGTCTAGTGATCTTAGCAACGATTTGACCTCACTGCTCAAAGACCTGAATTCTGGATATACCTCCGCAGCAAAGGCGGACGTCAGCAAGGTCCAGGTGGATCTGCAGACTCAGGACACTCCTTCCGTTGCCGTTGCTCCCACCGGAATCCCGCTCGATACCCTGCTCAGCAAAATATCAGACTCGCTCAATTCAGACAGCCTCCAGGGCGCACCGCAGGATGGTGCACGGCACGATCTAGCTGACATTCTGGTGGAGAACGGACGTGGTAAGGGGAGTCTAATCAACACCTCCGCGTAGAGGCCGGCACAAACAAACGATATGCAGCTTTTACAACTTGTCAATGATCATTCGCAGATGACATCTACAACCAGGTCGGTGACCACCTTACTGCCGTTCGTCAGGGTTTCATACTTGAAATGGCGCATGACGACCGTACGCAGACCAAAGCGACTCACTGTGATTTCGTCGCCAACGCTGGGCAACACCAGCAGCACATTCTCAGGCCAGAGATATTCATCCGGTATATGCTCATCTTGCCTCGACGTGACCCGCACTATGGTCTTCATGATGTGCAGAAACTTACCATACCGCCCCGGACACTTGCGGTCAATTGTTAGTGTTGTACTTTGACGTATCGCCGACGACTTTGGTAGTCCCAAAATGGGCTAGGCTTCGGCCTGCGCCTGGCATTTGTTATGTAGTTCGCGTCTTATTCTGGGCCATCCCCAAATGTCGCCTCGGGGCTGTGCAATACTGCTCAGTCCGCCAAATGCTATCCCGCTATGCTTTTGGTAGCAATCCTCCAGCAATGGCAAGGAAACACTATCGCTAGTTCAACCGAAAAAGAAGGTCATCAATGACAACTGCGGAAACAATCAAGAATGATGTGGAGCAGGAGTTACGCTGGGAACCCAGCGTTTGCGCAACAAAGATCGGCGTATCCGTCAACGGCGGCGTTGTTGAGTTGGATGGACACGTAGGCAGTATGTATGAGAAGTGGGCAGCAGAACGCGCAGCCCTCCGGGTAGCCAATGTAACCTCTATCGCAAGCGAGATCATTGTTGATCTGCCGTTTGGAAGCGAGCGTACAGACGAAGACATTGCGTCCGCAGCTACCAGCCACTTTACATGGAACTACCTTGTGCCCGACACAATCAAGTTGAAAGTGTCGAAGGGTTGGGTCACGCTTCAGGGGACCGCGGAGTGGCAATACCAGAGGCAAGAGGCGGAACGGGTTGTGAGGTCCTTACACGGAGTGAAGTCTGTAACGAACGAGATTGAGCTGAAGCCCACCGTAAGCGCCATGGGGGTCAAGATCAAGATCGAGGACGCTCTCAAGCGCGATGCGGCAATCGAGGCTAAGAACATAACTGTCGAGACCACCGGCAACACAGTCACCTTGACTGGGCGTGTACATTCGTGGGCTGAGCGTGAAGACGCTGAGTACGCCGCATTCGCTGCCCCTGGTGTTACTAGCGTTTCAAACCTGCTCACCGTCAGTTACTAACAGCGGCAGAACCAACTGTAGCTTGGAGCGTTAGAGCAGGCGGGAGCAGCCACCTTTTGTCACGAGCTCCAGGTCGGACGACCTGGAGCTCCACCTTCTGTTATAGCGGGCATCGCTAAACGGCGAAATTGGTCGATCAACGCAAAGATGGAACAATTTGATCTGCTGGGCGGCGCGTGACCGTGCAGAGACCGAAAACCAAAACTTTCGAACCCACCTTACGGTTGTCCATCTGCCGCATGATCGTTACGTACTGCGGGCGATGCGGAGGGTTAAAGCATCTATGCTTAGCCCACGCAGACTTGAACCGTTGGTCCTCAGGGGTAGTTCATGCTCAAACCAAAAACGGCCGTGGGTGTGGGTCTCCCGTTCCCCACATCTCGAAAAACACAGCGTATTCCGACCGATCACTTGATTTATCAAACTTTCGAAAGAGCGGACAGACTGATGACTGCCCTAAGCCTCCTTCGAGACTCATGCACCGCAATGATGGTGGGAATGCCGCCAAGGAACGCTGCGGAAATATTGACTCAAGCGGAAGGTGCGTTGCGCCGGTTTGAGAACGTCATGGACCGCAGACCGGTGGCGACTACCAAGACCCGTAATGTGCGGCAAGTACCGCAATGGCGGCTTTCTTTTCTTTCCCGTCTTCTTGCCTTACTCGCGCGCAACCACCACAGTGTCTCTGGCCTCCAGAGTTCGACGGTTCCACTTATCGGCGCAGATTCAAGGACCGACGTAGATAAATGAACGATATCAGCTCGCCGCGTTCGACGAGTCGCTCTCTAGCCACGATTGGGCCCTTGCCCTCCAACCACCGCAAACTGAATGACCCGCAGGTGGCAGTTCGGATCCCGTCGCTCGACTTAAGAGCAATCCATGTCCGGCAACTTCGATTCGCGTGAGAGGTTCAGCGTTTTCTCCCGATACAGCGCCAGAGGCCCGACGGCAACGGAAGGGGGCGGTTATCTTGAGGTGCTTGCCTCGCGAGTTTCAGCAATCGCAGATCGTGCGATTGCTACAAATTCGTTGGCAATCAAGCTAGCACCGCCGATCAGGGCGCCGTCAACGCCCGGTCGACTGAGCAGCGCGGCCGCGTCATCGGGTACGACGCTCCCTCCGTACTGGATGGAAACTGCATCCGCCGCTGCCTTTCCGAAAATTTTCCTGAACCGCGCCCGGAGCACGGCATGTGCATCCTGGGCTTGCTGCGGAGTGGCGTGGTGTTGGGCATTGCCGATCGCCCAGACCGGCTCGTAGGCGATGCTTACACGTCGCAAGGTGTCGTTCTGCACATTCGCC
>CAVUQE010000019.1:0-105459 GCA_963743365.1 uncultured Acidobacteriaceae bacterium | reverse complement strand
CCGGGCTCAGCGATCTCCGTGCTGTGCGAAAAGCGCGAGCGATATCCAGGCTCTTTCTTTTCCTGATCTCCCGGCTCCAGAGGAACAGTTTCGCCGCTGACCGGCATGATCAGCACATCGCCCAGGTCGCTGTGCCCGGCTCCGGAAAAATGCGTATGCGAGAAACCCAGTATGGTCGGATCTTCGTACCGATAGCCAGCCGCCCACTTGTAGCTCTGTTTGAACGGGCGAATCTGCGTGTCAGGCGAAAGCTGCACCATGCCGAACGGCGCTGTAGCTCCGGGGAAGGTATGCCCTTCCGGGCCAGTCCCGATCATGGGATCGACGAGCTTAAGGGGATCGGGACTCTGCGCGAATAAAACCGTAGAACAAAGGAGGAAGGCAAAGGCAAGGTACTTCTTCATCCCCTAAAAATACATCACCGGCTCCGCCTCAGCCCTTCTGCTGCGCCGCAATCCACGCATCGATGCGCGTCTCCAGCACATCCAGCGGCAGCGCGCCCGAGTCCAGCACCTGGTCGTGAAACGCGCGAATGTCGAACTTCGCGCCCAGCGCCTTTCTGCGCCCGGTCGCGCAGCTCCAGAATCTTCAGCTGCCCGATCTTGTAGGCCAGCGCCTGGCTCGGCCACGCAATGTAGCGGTCCACCTCGGCCTGCATGCTTGTCTCGTCGATGTTCGAGTGCTCGTGGAAGTAGTCCACCATCTGCTGCGCGGGTCCAGTGCTGCGAGTGGACGCCGGTGTCGACCACCAGGCGGATCGCGCGCCAGATGTCGGCCTCCAGCCGGCCGTAATCGGAGTAGGGATCCTGGTAGAAGCCGACATCCTTGCCCAGCCGCTCGGCGTACAGCCCCCAGCCCTCGGTGATACGCCGTGTAGCTGCTATATTTGCGGAACTCCGGAAGTCCGGTCAGCTCCTGCGCAATCGAAATCTGCAGGTGATGCCCGGGAATGCCCTTCGTGATACGCGATCGCCTCCACGCCGTACAGATTGCGCGTTCGTGGCGTTGTAGGTGTCGATGAACAGCCGTCCCGGCCGGCTGCCGTCGGGCGTGCCCGGCTCGTAGTACGCCGGCGCCGAGGTCTTCTCCAGGTAATCCGGCACCGGCGACCACTTCGAACGGCGCCTTGGGCAGCCGCCCAAAGAGCTCCGGCAGCTTGGCCTGCATCGGCTTCAGGTAGCCGCGGTAGGCATCCAGCAGCGCCTCGCGCCGAGGCCGGGTGCAGCTTGGGATTGGTCTTCAGGCTGGCGCGAAAGCTCTTCAGGTCCTTGAAGCCGAGCTTCTGCGCAATGGCCAGCATCTCGGCTTCGTCCTTCTTCACCTCGTCCAGGCCGATCTGGTGAATCTGCGTCCGGCGGTCAGGTCGGTCGTCGTGGTGCGCCTGATCAGAAACTGGTAGTACTTGCGCTCCATCGGGCAGCGCCCAGATGCCGGGCTCCGTCGCGGCCGGCGGGAACGTAGCTCACCTCAAGGAAGCGCGCGAAGCGCATGTACGCCGGCAGCACCTCCTTTGCCGATCGCATCCAGCATCTCGGTCTTGATGCGCTCCTGCTCCGCG
This sequence comes from uncultured Acidobacteriaceae bacterium, assembly GCA_963743365.1. Taxonomy (GTDB): domain Bacteria; phylum Acidobacteriota; class Terriglobia; order Terriglobales; family Acidobacteriaceae; genus PALSA-350. The sequence continues at coordinate 103,901 of CAVUQE010000019.1, read as the reverse complement.
GCGGAATCGACGCGGGAAACTTCTTGAGCGGCATGCGCCAGCGGCGAGTCCTCCGGCTTCTGGTTGGCCAGCTCCTTCACCTGGTCCAGCGCCTTTTCCAGCAGATACTTCGGCGGCACGCGATGATCCTCCATGCCGATCGACATGTTCTGCGTCACCTGCTCAAAGGCCGTCGGGAATCGCGTGCAGCCGCGCAATCCAGTCGTCGTAGTCCTTCACCGTGGTGAAGCTCAGCTCCGCCACCAGTTGCGGATAGGTGGTGTAGATGCCGCCCATCTGGTTCACCGGCATCTCCCACTCCTTGAACTCGGCCGCCTCCTGGTCCTCGGTCAAATTGGCGCAGCAGCAGCTCCCGGCTGATCTTCTCCTGCGTCGGTGAAGCCCGTCGGGTCGATGGCCGCCAGCCGCATCAGGAAGTTCTGCTCCCGCGCCAGCCCGTCGTTCACCGCCTTCACCGAGTAGTCGGAGATCTGGTCGTTGTAGCGCTTGTCGCCGATCGTCGAGGCAAACTCGGCGAGTGGCGCAGGTTGTCCTCCCAGTAGTCGTGGAAGACGTCGTTGAGCGCCTTGCGCCGGTCTTCGAGCGTCTGCGGGGCGGTGGTCGCATTGGGGTCGATCTTAAGCTTCTGGCCAAAGACGGGTAAGAAGGCGAGACAGAGTGCAGAGACGAGGAACAAGCGCAGTTTCATGGGAAAAGAGTCCTTGAACACGACGGGCCACAGCATCGGCAATGAAAGTTGGTGCCAGTTCGACGGCACGGTCGAGATCAAGGATAGTCGATGCGCCTTTTATCGCCTAAAATTCCCTTGTCGCACAAGAAACCAATCGCGATGAGCGAGTCAAGGTAGAGACGAATCAGATAGACGAGCCGGGATGAGCACCTCAAATACCAATACGAAGTCGACCAGTACGGCGTCAACGAGCCCAAAGTCGAAGCCCGGGACAAAATCCACGCAGAAGCGCTTTCGCGGCAAGCTGGAACGCGGACTGATTGCGCAGGACTTGAGCGAGGGCCGTTACTGGACCGCGATCCGCATGCCCTTCGACCCCGCAACGGCGTGGCCGGAGCGCAACGGGATGCGCGTGCGCGGAACCATCAACGGCTTTGCCTTTCGCACTTCGCTCTTCGGCAGCAAAACCGCCGGTTACCTGCTCATGGTCAACAAGACCATGCAGAAAGAAGCGGACGTAACGCCCGGCGCGACGGCCGAAATCGTCATCGACCCTGACCTTGGGAACCGCTCCGCCGATCCTCCGCCTGAGCTGGCCAAACTGCTCAAGGCAGACCGCGCCGTCAAGAAATGGTTCGAACATCTCAATTACTCGAGCCGCAAATACATCTGCGATGCGGTAGCCGGACGCAAATCTGCGGAGGCACGCATCCGTTGTGCCGAGCAGTGGGTCGAATGCCTGATGCTGGTCATGGACGGCGAAGTCGAAGCTCCTCCGGTGCTGCAGTTCGCCTTTCGGCACTATGCGGAAGCGCGCGCCGGCTGGGATGCTCTGACTGCCATCCAGCGCCGTAACCACCTGATGGGCATCTTTCAACTGCGGAGCCCGGAAGCACGCGCGAAACGCGCCGAGCGAGCGGCCGCAGACGCAGCACGCATCGCCGGCGGCGAGCATCCATTGAAACGCAAGGCCAGTGAAGAAGACTACGATGGATTGGAATGGAGAGACAGATGAAGGCAATGGCATCGGGCGATTTCTCGGTAAAGATGACGCCGCAAAGCTGGAGCGAGAACTCCGTGGACCATACGATGGGCCGCTTCCTGATCGACAAGCAATACCACGGCGATCTGGAGGCGACCGCCGAAGGACAGATGCTCAGCGCCGGCGACGGCAAACCTGGTTCTTCAGGCGTTTATGTAGCCATCGAGCGCGTTACCGGATCCTTGCAGGGGCGCAAAGGCAGCTTTGTGCTCTACCACACGGGAGTGATGAGCCGCGGCGTTCCTACACTCAACATCAACGTTGTCCCCGATTCAGGCACCGGCGATCTCAACGGCATTTCCGGCTCCCTGACTATCAAGATCGCGGAAGGCAAACATTCGTACGAATTTGCCTATACCCTGGCAACCGTCCAGTAGCGCTCATCCGCAGCACTCACCTCGGAGCGGCGTAAGCGCCGCCCTGCTAAAGTTTTGAGTGATGCCCCTAAATTTCACCATCTGGCTGCATTCCTTTCGATCGTGGTGGCCGCCTATCTGCTGGGCTCCATACCCACCGGCTACCTGCTGGTGCGCTTCATCCGCAAGCAGGATATTCGCACCGTCGGCAGCGGCAACATCGGCGCGACCAATGTCATGCGATCGGGCGCAAAGGGCCTGGGCGTGGCGACGTTTCTTTTCGATACGCTCAAAGGCGCCGCCGCGGTCTTGGTGGCGCGAGGATCGCACATCGGGCTTCCCGACGATTCATCCGCATGATGCGGCGGCATTGGCGGCACTCTGCGCCGTCCTCGGCCACATGTTCCCATCTGGCTTGGCCTGCGCGGCGGCAAGGGAGTGGCCACTGCCTTCGGCGTCTTTCTCGTCGTTGCGCCGGGACCCGCGCTCTTCTCGCTGGCTGTCTTCCTGGTGGTCTTTCTGCTGAGCCGCATTGTCTCGCTGGCTTCGATCCTGGCGGCGGCATCGTTCCCGCTGATTGCGTGGTTTATGTCACCGTGGACGCACAACTATCTCATTCTGGTGATTCTCTGCATGGTGTCAGGTTTGATTCTGGTCAAGCATCACCAGAACATTCAGCGTCTGCTCCAGGGCACGGGCTGGTGACCACGTTGGAGATGATTTCCGTATCTTGGGGATATGGGACGCAAGGTTCGAGAACGCCAATCACTGTCGCGGACCGGTCACCGATGCTACCCAGTCGAACGGTTTTCCCGATGACTGAGGGATCCTTGTGAAGAGCGGTGGCCCAGAAACGGTACGTGAGGACAACGACACCGGCAGCTTTAGGACCGTCGTCCGCAGGTCCGATGAGGCGACCGAGCACGGGATGAAGGCCCATCACGTCGAAATACGTGCCGCTGACAACGCCACCTCGAATGGAACGAGGCTCACCGAGGCCGATCATCGTGAAGTCCATGGCGGAGAAGTCGCCAAACGCGCTCACGGTTTTCACGCTTGCGCGCAAATCCTGTATCTCAGGTACAGAAAACGTTGAGTTTTCGTCTTGCATGCCGGGAGCGCTCTGTCGGATATAGATCAGCCGGTCCTCGTCGCGGTTGACGAGAGGCTTGAGCAGGACTCCGCGAACTAACGTGAAAATAGCGGCGTTCGCGCCGATGCCGAGTGACAACGTGAGAACCACGGCGATCGCCAAGCCGGGGGTCCGAATTAAGGAGTGCGCTGCAACCCTCAGATCGCGAAAGAATGACATGTTCTCTACCCCTCACTGCCCCGGTATCAGCATCGTGCTTGCCAATGCCAAGCGTCACATTCTAAACGGCGTGATATGTAGTAAGTTAGTTCGCTCTGTCCGTTTCAGGACACCACTGTAGCAAATCCGGACACTCAACACAGCCTTGGCATTCAGGACGATTGCTTTCATGCGGAGAGACGGCGCCACCTGTCCGAGACGATTTTACGGGCAGATGGCGCTGAGCGTGCTGTATCCAGGGTCTCAATAGGTTTCTTGACAGATCTACAACACGTGTTATAGACAATACAACACGTGTTGGAGGGCCTCATGCCCAGCCCGAAGTTGTCAAAGCTCGAACTACAGATCATGGAAACCCTCTGGACTCGCGGCGAGATATCCATCCGCGAGATTCAGGAGAGCTTTCCGGAAAAGTCCAGGCCATCCTATGGAACCATCCAGATCACGATCTATCGGATGGAAGAGAAGAAGATCCTGCGCCGCACAAAGAAGGTTGGCAACTTCCACCTTTTTGAGCCGCTCGTCTCGCGTGATGCAGCTCAACTGAGATTGATCGATGAACTTGTCGCGATGTTCGGCGGACGCTCCCAGTTAGTCATGATGCATCTTGTCAGGTCTGGGAAGCTGAGGCTGGAGGACGTGAAAGAGGCCGAGCGGGAACTCAAGAGACTGCAGCGAAAGGACAAATCGCTATGACCCCCGAGTCTCTTGCTCCGATATGGGCAAACGGGGTACGTGAGTTGTGCAATCACCTGTGGCAGTCCACATTTTTCGTTGGCATGGCCGCGTTGCTCGCACTCCTACTGCGGAAGAACCAGGCGCGGATACGGTACTGGCTGTGGATGGCAGCGTCGGCCAAGTTCCTGATTCCCTTCTCGCTGCTGGTCAGCCTGGGAAGCCATCTCCTCTGGCCCACCCATGCGATAGCGCCGAGGACCACTGCTTACGTTGCAATCGAACAGATGGGCCAGCCCTTCCTGGAGGTGACGGCCCCGAACACACCAATGGCCATTCCCGCAGCGCAGCCACCAGCTTCCCACGTTCCGATTCGCATTGTCACACCTATGCTCACGGCGGTCTGGCTGATTGGCTTCATTACGATGATGAGCTTTTGGTGTGTGCAGTGGCGGCGAATCTCCAGATTAGTGCGGTCGGCAAGGCCGTTGATCGAGGGGCGCGAGGTTGACCTCCTACGCAAAGCGGAGCGGGCAGCAAGATTGCCGAGATCAGTCCCGCTATTGTCTTCAGGCAACTCGATGGAGCCGGGAGTCTTTGGCATCATCCGCCCCGTCTTGCTGTGGCCAGAAGCAATCGCCCGTCAGATGGACGACGCGCATCTGGAGTCCGTTCTCGCGCACGAGGTGTGCCATGTACAGCGCCGCGACAATCTAACCTCTGCGATCCACATGCTGGTGGAGGCGATCTTCTGGTTCTATCCGGTCGTGTGGTGGATGGAGAGGCAACTGGTAAAGGAGCGTGAGCTTGCCTGCGACGAAGCCGTTTTGCAACTCGGCAATGAGGCGGCGGTTTATGCGGAAAGTATTCTCAACGTCTGCAAGTTCTATACCGAATCTCCCGTCGCATGCATGTCGGGTGTTACGGGATCGGAGCTGAAGCAGCGGATCGCGCGGATCATGTCCAGACAGGGTGTGCGGAAACTGGACCTGCGACGGAAGGCAACGTTGGCGCTGGCCTGTGTGCTTGCAGTGGGCGTACCCCTCGCGGCGGGTTTTTTGCGCGCAGCGCAAGTACAGACGCAGCCGGAGCCGGTTGAGAAGAGCGGCATCGCCGGAGCGTGGCAGGGTACTGAGCACACGCCGGACGGCCACGATCTGCGCATGCTGCTGAAGATCGCGAAGGACCAGAAGGGCGCGCTGAGTGCGACTCTGTACAGCCTCGACCAAGGGGAGTTGCCGCCGTCCAGCGCACCAGTAAGTTTTCAAGAAGGAAAGCTGCGTCTCGTGTTTGATTTTCCGGGGCTGGCGTATGAGGGGACCATGTCGGCAGACGGGAATTCCATGAGCGGGACGATGACGTACGCCAAACGCTCTTTGCCTCTGGCGCTGCAACGCACGAAGCCAGAGGCCGAATGGGCGATTCCTTCTGCGCCTGCGAAGATTGCGCCGATGGCCCCGGACGCAAAGCCAGATGTGGAGGTGGCCACGATCAAACCGGCCCGGCCGGGAAACGATCAAATGCAGTTTGAAACGCACGGAGGGACCCTGCTCATCAAAAACCTCACGCTCAGCTTCATCATGAGCTTCGCGTATGACTTGCCAGTGCGGCAGATCGTGGACAAGCCGGGTTGGATGGACACGGACAAATGGGACATTGAGGCGAAGGCAGATACACCGGGGGAGCTCAGCGTTCCGCAACTGAAAGGGATGATGCAGAAGCTGTTCGCCGAGCGATTCGCGCTGCAGGTTCATGAAGAAAAGCGGAAGATGCCTGCCTTCGTTCTGACCGTGACCAAGGACGGCCCGAAGATGACGAAGGTAACAGACGCGTCGTTAGCGCCAGGCCAGACGTTGTACCCTCGAGGCGTGATCATCGGGAAAAGCATCGCCGTAGCTGGTCTCGCGCAGACGTTGCAAGAGTACGTTTTTAGCAAGCCGGTGGTGGACCAGACGGGACTCGACGGCCGGTGGGACTTCACGTTGAGGTGGACTCCGGATGAGACGCAGTTTCCGGATGCGCCGGAGTCGATGCGTCACCCAGCGGATGACGCGAATGCGTGGCCGCCGCTGTTCACTGCCATACAAGAGCAGCTAGGGCTGAAGCTGGAAGCGCAGAAGGCGGACGTGAAAGTGCTGGTGGTTGATCACGTGGATCATCCGTCGCCGAATTAAAAGTGGCGACGCGAGATCTTATTTCTTTAGCAAGCGCTAAGCCACTCTAGGCCGTCATGATCTTGTCTGGCGTTATGGGATATTCCCTTATCCTCTTGCCCGTGGCATTGTAAATTGCGTTCGCTACCGCGGCTGCGGCTCCAGTGATTCCGATCTCTCCTATACCACGGGAGCCGATAGGGTTGAACTTCACGTCCGGTATATCGAGGACAGTCACGTCGATCTCGCCGATATCCGCGTTAACCGGTACGTGGTATTCAGCCAGGGATTCATTCACCACTCGGCCATACACGGGGTCAATGTGCGCTTCTTCGTAAAGCGCGAAAGATATGCCCCACACGATCCCGCCCATCAGCTGATTGAGCCCGGTCTTACGATTTAGAAGCGTTCCGATGTCGTAGGTGCCTACGACTTTGCGGACCTTGACCATGTGAGTGTCCTTGTCCACCGCAACTTCAACGAAGACCGCGCCCCATGAATACGAACTCATTGAGTCCTTCGCTTCCGAAGGCTCGGCCGATCCGCTGGCCTCTACCGGCTTATTGCCGTTGCGCGCGATCAAATCCGCAAGACTATCCGCTTGCTCGGGATTGTTTTTGTTGAAAAGCTTTCCTTCCTTGGCCTCGATATCCAAGGTCTTCAGCCCGTGCAAGGGGGATGCCGCATCGGCGATAGCCAGATCGGCCAATTTCAACTTCAACTGCGTGGTTGCATCCTGGATGGCCGGCAACACGGAGGCAGAAGACTGTGACCCTCCTGACACCGGAGCCTTAGGAAGCGACGAATCACCAAGTTTCACCTCGACGAGTGAGGGGTCAATCCCGAGGCCAGCCGCTGCCTGTTGAGCCATGATTGTGTACGTGCCGGTGCCCAAATCCTGCGTGCCAGATCCTACGAACATCCTGCCGCCCGGCAACACTCGTACCACGGCTTGTGCCGCGCTCCGATTTGCAGGATACGTAGCAGTCGCCATTCCGTAGCCGATCATCGCGTTGCCATCGCTCACGGCGCAAGGCGTCGCGCTCCGCTTGGACCATCCGAAGCGTTGCGCCGCCTGGCTGTAACAGTCACGAAGATGCTTGTCCGTCCATGGGCGGTCATGGCTTGGATCCTTGTCGGCGTAATTCACCAAGCGCAGCTGCACTGGATCCATCTTGAGCTTTTCGGCAAGCTCATCCATCGCGATCTCGAGCACCGCGGTTCCTGGGGCTTCCCCTGGTGCGCGCGTAAACGTTGAAACTCCTAAATTGACCTCGACCACTTTCTCCGTCACGGAGTTCGCTTCGCTCATGTACAGGTTTTTCATCGGACCGGCTGAATGCTCGGTGAAGTCCTCCATCACCGATGCGTTCATCATGACGTCCTGCTGCATTGCCAGCAGTTTGCCATCCGCACCCGCACCAAGCTTGATTTTGTTCACCGTCGATGGACGCCCGCCCACCGGCCCAAACATCTGTTCACGCTCCAGAACCAGCTTCACCGGTCTTCCGGTCACCTTTGCCGCCATTGCGCAGAGCGGGACATGGGACCACATTGAGCCCTTTGATCCAAAGCCTCCACCCACGACAGGGTCTACGACATGGATATAATCCACCGGAATATCGAAGGTCTTGGCTAAAGACATCTTGACGCCAGAGATGTATTGGGTCGCATCAAAGACGTTCAGCCTTTCGCCCTCCCACCACGCGATCGTGGCATGCGGCTCCATTGGATTGTGGTGCTGGATGGGAGTGATATAAGTCTGTTCGATGATCGCAGATGATTTGGCAAACGCCGCCTGCACGTCGCCGCGATGATTGCCGGGTGGCTCTTTGCCGGGGTTTCTCGGCCACCTTGCATCCCCTAGTCTTTCCATGAAATTTACCTGTGCAGGTTTCGAAATGTACTTGATCTTCAGCAACCGTGCCGCGGCTTTTGCCTCGTTCAACGATTTCGCCACGACCACAGCGATCGGTTGTCCGTTGTAATGAACATCCTTGTCCTGAAGCAGGCTTAGATTTCGTCTGGCGGGAGGTTCGGGCGGGGCCTGGTTGAGTTTTGGCGCATTGAAAGGCGTCAGAATCGCGATAATCCCGGGCGCCAGGTCGGCCGCGTAGCGGTCAATGGATGCGATCGTCCCATTCGGAATTGTCGCCTGCACCATGTAGGCATACGCAAGAGTCGCTTTGGGGAACGGCTGCGAGAACTCCGCAGCATATTTTACTTTCCCGGTGACCTTGGCAATGCCTTCGTAACGGTAGTTGAGTTGTTTCGCCGGCGTGGGTGCCTTGTCAGTCGCCATTATGCCTGCTTCCCTTCTGGTTTACCCTGCGCGGCCAGCGTCAATGCCCGTAGCACGCCCTGTTTGGCCATTTCAATCTTGAAGGTATTGTGCTGGTAACCCTTTGCGTTATGGAGCAGGATCTCGGCTGCTCGCTGAAATGCCTCGCGCCCCACGGGCTTGCCCACCAGCGCCTGTTCCGCCTCGGCGTTTCGCCAAGGCTTCAGCGCCACGCCGCCTAATGCCAGGCCGGCCGATTTGATTTGGTCGCCCTCCAACTCGAGACCGGCGGCCACGGAGATCAACGCAAAAGCGTAGCTGTTACGATCGCGAATCTTCAGGTAATAAGCGTTCCTGGAGAACTTTGATGGAGGCAAAGTGACCGCAATAATCAACTCGTCGGGCTTCAGGGTGGTGTCAAGCCATGGAGTCGAACCTGGGAGTCTATGAAATTCAGCAAAGGGGATGGTCCGTTTGCTCGTTGGACCCTCGACCTCGATCTTAGCTCCAAGCGCCGCCATAGCGACATTCATGTCGGAGGGATTCGTCGCAATGCAGGTTTCCCTGCTGGTCGCACCTTTATCCGTTTGTCCAAGGATTGCATGAATGCGGTTGTAACCCCCTATCGCCGCACACCCCGAGCCCGGTTCCCGTTTGTTGCAAGCGGGAAAGCTAATATCCGTGAAGTAATAGCAGCGCGTCCGTTGCAGCAGGTTGCCCCCGGTGGTAGCCATGTTGCGCAACTGCGGAGACGCGCCACTTAGGAGCGCTTGCGAAAGGAGCGGGTAGTGGCTCCTGATTAAAGGATGATTGGCCAGATCGGAGTTTTTAACCAGGGCGCCGATTCTCACTCCGCCATCGGGACCTGCGACGATCTCCTTCAGCTCGAGATGGTTGATATCGATGAGTGTTTTCGGCGACTCAACACCATATTTCATGAGGTCGACGAGATTCGTTCCACCGGCCAGGAACTTCGCCCCCCGAGCCGCTCCGGCTTGGATTGCACCTTCGGTCCCTGTAGCGCGTTCGTAGCTGAAGGATTTCATGCGGATGCTCCCGCCGCTGCGCGCACCGCGGCTACGATGTTTGGGTAGGCTCCACAGCGACAGATATTCCCACTCATGCGCTCCCTAATCTCGTCATCCGTCATCTCTGGATGCTCCGTGTTGCCGCTATGTAAGCTCACGATTGAGAGCGCCCCGCGCTTTTGCTCCTCGATCGCTGCGACCGCTGAACAGATCTGGCCCGGGGTGCAATATCCGCATTGATAGCCATCATGCTCGAGGAACGCAGCTTGCACGACATGTAGCTCGCTTCCATCTTTCGGGTCTGGATTTTTGGCCAGCCCCTCGATGGTGGTAATCGCGAAGCCCTCCGCCGCTAACGCCAGCGTCAAGCATGAGTTCACGCGGCGTCCGTCGATCAAGACGGTACAGGCTCCGCACTGCCCGTGGTCGCAGCCTTTTTTCGTGCCCGTGAGCCCCATGTATTCCCGTAGAGCGTCCAGTAGAGAAGTACGGGGATCAAGCGATAGAGCCTTCGACTGCCCATTCACATTTAATGTGATCGCCTGACCTATCGATTCCGGGGCTTCCGTCGCTGAAGCATTGGGAAGTCTTATGGCAATGCCCGCAGAAATTACCCCGGCCGTCTGCATGAAGCGCCGCCGGCTCAGCTCAAAGTGCAGTCCGTGCTTCTCCAGCTCTTTCTCTTCCTGCTCAAACTCTTCGCCCTCAGGCTCTGTACCCGATGCACCACTCATCTCTCCACCTCAGCACAGCTCTAAAAAACCCTGGTATCCCTAGTTTGGGTAGACGGCTCCAGAGGTAATAAGGATGCTTTGATACAAAGAGAGGTATGTACCCTTTGGATGGTGCAAACATTGTTCCAGTCTGACCCTCCGGCTGAGGGGAACTTACCGAGACGAGACTTTTCAGGTATCAAAGGGAGGCCTCTCGTTGCACGGCCACTGGGTGCTAGCGATGAAATGCTCTGCAGCGCATCGCGATCGCCTTGGACCATGGCTCGATGGTCATGCTCCATCTGCCAACCCCTGCGCCAGATCCACTGTTAATCTAGGCGGTACGGAGGACCAAACATGCTCGATGTTCATCCACCCCACGAGAAGATCCATGGATTCAAGGACTTTCTGTTGCATCTACTCACAATCACCATTGGATTACTGATCGCACTCGGTCTCGAGGGATGTGTGGAGCACTGGAAGCAAAGAGAGCTAACAAAAGATGCTGACACAAAGCTACGGCAAGAGATTCGAGACAATGCCAAAGAAATAGCCCTGGTCCACACCGCAAACGCAACTGAACAGGCAAATCTGAAAAGAATCGCCGACTTTCTGAATGCGCGGAAGAAGACCAGCCCTATGACATTCATCAAATTCGGCTTGATTTCACCATGGGCGACTTGAAAAGTGCGAGTTGGAAAACAGCAGCCGCGACCGGAGCGTTGGGGTTCATGGAATACGATCAAGTCCAACGCTACGCGGCCGTTTACCAGCTTCAAGACAAGTATTCGGCTTTGCAGGATCAGGCTATCGACGAGTTCTTACAACTTCAGTCCTACGTCATCTATGGTTTCGATCCCGGAAAGATCACCCCCGCCGACGCTGGTTCAGCAGAGCTGGAAACGCGGCGTACGCTGGCTCACTTGACGGCAATGGATCAGGTCGGCACCGCCCTGGCCACGGAATACGGCGATGTCTTAAAAAGTAACTGAAACAACTGGCAGACTTCCGGCAACAGGCCATCGCGATCGGCATTCGATGGGCATATCGGTCGCTACTCTGTTCGCAGTGCAACCATGGGGTCGATACGCATGGCTCGACCCGCCGGGAAAAGACACGCGGACAGCGCGACCAAGAGCAGCAGGGCGAACACCGAGAAAAACGTAAACGGATCGGTGGGGGTCACGCCGAAAAGCAGACTACTCATCATGCGTGTCAGGCCAAGCGCACCGGCGAGTCCAACGATCATGCCCACGAGAGCCAATATCATTCCCTGTTGGAAGACCAGCGAAAGGATGCTTGCGCGGCGCGCGCCGAGGGCCATGCGGATGGCAATGTCAGCGCTGCCTTGCGTGACCAGAAATGACATCACACCGTAAATGCCAATGGCGGCGAGAATCATGGCGAAGCCGGCAAAACCGCCCAGCATGGTCATGGCAAAGCGCTGGCGCGCCATGGAGTCCTGGACACGCTGCTCCATCGTTGCGACGTCGTAGACTGGTACATCTGGATTGATGGCGTTCACTAGATGAATGATCGCGGCGGTAGTAGAAGCGGGATCAGATGCGGTGCGCGCGACAACATACATGTCTCCGCGTGGCCTTTGGGCGTGAGGCCAATAGACGACCATGCGCGTATCGGTGTCGAGTCCATACTCTTTTACAACCCCCACCACGCCTACAATCGTGACCCAGGGAGAATCGTCGCTTGAACGGATGCGCTTGCCGATTGCATCGCCACGCGGCCAAAAGCGATCAGCCATGTGTTGATCGATGATCGCAACTGGTGGCATCTTCTTTGTATCGGTTTCAGCAAACATGCGCCCGCGAGTCAGTGGAATCTGCATTGCGCTGAAATAGGGCGGTGTGGCCGATCGCTGATCGACCTGCAATTCAGGTTCATTGGGTGGCGGCACATAGCCTTCAATGTGCATACCTCCCCAACCGATGGCTGAGGTGAGCGGCAGCGCTGAAACCGCGCCTGTAGCCGTGACCCCAGGGAGATGGCGAATGCGCTCAGCCAACTCCTGATAGAACTGAACGCGCGTAGTGGGATCTTTGAATTTTGGTCCGTAAGCACCGACGTTCATCGAGACCACGTGTTGCGCATTGAATCCAGGCGGCACGTTTGCAAGATGCCTGAAACTGCGCACCAGCAACCCTGCCGCGACCAGAAGCGGCAGCGAGATGGCAAGCTCGGCAATAACCAGCGCACCGCGCAATTTGTCATGCCGGATACTCAATCCGCCACTTAACGACCCCTTCCCGCCCGCCTTCAGATTTGCCGTCAAATCGACGCGCGAAGCACGCAAAGCCGGCGCAAGACCAAAGACGACTCCGGTGAGAATCGAGATTGCAAGCGTGAAACCGAGCACTCGGAAATCCATGCCGATTTCATCGAGCCGCGGAATGTTGCCCGGATGCATCTTGCGTGCGATGAAGATGCTCAGTGAAGAAATAGCCAGTCCAGCTACACCGCCCATCAGGCTCAGCGAAATGCTCTCTGTCAAAAGCTGGCGCACCACCCGCACGCGTCCTGCTCCGAGCGCCGCGCGAATGGCGATCTCGCGCTGCCGTACGGTGGCCCGCGACAGCAACAGGTTTGCCACATTGGTGCATGCGATCAGCAGCACCAGTGAGACCGCGCCAAAAAGGATCAATGCCGCGGTGCGTACGTTGCCCACAACCTGCTCCATGAGTGGAACCACGCTGATGGTGAACGAAGGGTCACGGTGTTTCTCCCGGCGAAGCCGGGCGGCAATCACATCGATATTGGACTGCGCCTGTTCCATGGTGACGCCGGGCTTAAGCCGCGCCAGGATGTTGTAGTTCTCCGAGCCGTAGTTGTTGGGGTCCTTGGCCTCCTCGAGCGGCGGCATAAAGAAATCAGGTTTATCGATACCGGCGATGGTAGGAATAACCTCATGATTGAGACGGAAACCTGGCGAGAGAACACCGACCACGGTATGCGGGCTACCGTCGAGCGTGATTGCGTGCCCAACAATATTGGGATCGCTTGCGAACTCACGCTGCCAGAAGCCATACGTAAGCACCACGGTTTGCGGTTTTCCTAGCTGGTCTTCCTCCGGCAAGAAGATGCGGCCCAGCATTGGCTTTGCGCCCAGCATCGGTAACAAGCTCGACGTTGCATGGATGCCGTCCACCTTCATCGCTTTCGAGCGATCAGTGAACGTAAAACTGTCTCCGATAGCGAGAGCTGTGTCCTCAAAAACTTGGTTCTGTGTAACGATGTCGTGATACTGTCCCGGTGAAGGCCAGTCTTGCGGAATACCAATGCCCGGCGAGCGGAGCCAGAGGATGGCGAGCCGATCAGGGGCGGGATATGGCAAGGGCTTGAGCAGCAACGTACTGGTGACACTGAAGATTGCCGTGTTAGCGCCGATGCCGATTGCCAGAGAAAGCACAATCAATGCCGTGAGGCCCGGTGTCTTCGCGAACGACCGCATCGCATAGCGAAGGTCCTGCAACAGATCTTCGACGAATTTCGTGCCGCGCGCATCGCGAGACAGCTGCTTAACCTGCTCACTTCCTCCCAACGCCAGATGCGCTCGGCGTACCGCCTCATTTGGAGTGAGGCCTGCGCGGCGATACTTCTCCGTTTCGCGCTCGAGATGATCGCGTAGCTCGTCGTCCACTTCGGCATCCATCTCCCGACGGTGGATGAGGGCACGCAGGCGGTAGAGCAGGTCATTCAGCATAGGATTCTCCTTATGCCATGTCCAGAACATGGCCCACCGCGGAGGTCAGCTTGCGCCAGGTGGCTGTTTCCACTTCCAGTTGTTTCTGTCCCCGCAGAGTCAGCGTGTAGGACTTGGCACGGCGATTACTTTCGCTCGTAGCCCAGTGCGCCTTGATCCAGCCGCGGCGCTCCAGTCGATGAAGGGCAGGATATAGAGACCCCTGGTGCACCTGTAGCGCTTCGCGGGAGATCTGTTGGAGCCGTTCTGAGATGGCCCAGCCGTGCATCGACTCCAACGCCAGCGCTTTCAAAATGAGCAAGTCCAGCGTTCCCTGAGGAAGTTCGATCCGTTCTTCAGCCATGAAACGATCTACCCCTATTGCTTCGACACGAAAAGGCTACACCTTTGTATTGTCGAAGTGCAAGGGGAGAGGTGACTTGCCCGCCACGAACCTCCGGTTCGGGGAAGTTACCGAAAATGCGACTTATCAGTATTGGGTGTTCGCTCGTGTGAGCAGAAGCCGTAGCTTCTACGGGAGTCACAGGAGCGAAACGCACCAACGGAGAAAGCTCCGAGACAGGCCGCTAGCATGGGTCACGTCAGAAATTCCGGCCTTCACGCCAGAGTGAAGGCCGGAAATAGTGTTATGCGGCCACTTGCTTACTTTTCTTAATGAATGCCAGCAGGTCCGCGTTGATTTTTTCCGCGTGCGTCGTGGGCATGCCATGCGGGAAGTCCTTGTACGTTATCAGGGTTCCGTTCTTCAACAGCTTCGCGGACAACGGCCCGGCGGCAACATAGGGAACGATCTGGTCGTCTTCGCTATGCATCACCAGCACCGGAACGGTGATCTTCTTCAAGTCTTCCGTGAAATCGGTCTGGGAGAAGGCCACGATGCCGTCGTAATGTGCCTTGGCGCCTCCCATCATGCCCTGGCGCCACCAATTCTGGATAACGGCCTCCGAGGCCTTCGCGCCCGGCCGGTTGTAGCCGTAGAAAGGCCCGGCTGGCACGTCGCGATAAAACTGTGAACGATTAGCTGCGAGCTGCGCCTGCAGATCATCAAACACTGCCTTGGGCAGGCCGACGGGATTGGCCGGCGTCTTCACCATGAGGGGCGGCACCGCGCTAATCAGCGCAGCCTTGGATACACCGCTTTCGCCGTGGCGGGCGAGGTAACGCGTCACCTCGCCGCCGCCGGTCGAATGGCCGACATGGATGGCGTCCTTGAGATTGAGATGAGAGGTAAGAGCGGCCAGGTCGTCGGCGTAATGGTCCATATCGTGGCCACCGCCGGTTTGGGAGGAACGGCCATGTCCACGCCGGTCGTGGGCTATGACTCGATAGCCGTGATTAAGGAAGAACAGCATCTGAGCGTCCCAATCATCGGCTGAAAGCGGCCAACCGTGGCTAAAAACGATGGGCTGGCCTTTGCCCCAATCCTTGTAATAAATCTCTGTTCCATCTTTTGTCGTAATCGTGGGCATAAATACTCTCCTTCTAATTGCGGTTATGTTTGCGTTCAGAACTGATTGGTTTGGTTTTTGCCAAACCCTCGCGGTGCTACCCGAGCTGCATTTTGATTCAGCCACGACTGAATGTGACTCCAGAAATAATTCAGAAATCATACCTGGCGCTTCCATCGGGAATGGACGAATGGCGGAACGATGCATCCTATTCCTGCGACTTCCCTTAAATGCCCAAATGAGAGCGCCTGGGCGCGATCTACGTTCAGTTTCTCCATCTGCCGATTGCCCGGCGCAAGCTACTGACGCGAGCGCGCACTGAAGCAGGTCCCTGCATCAATTGCGGCGGCAAAGGCCGGAAATGGCTCCACTGCGATGGGAGAAATGACTGCACAGCGATGAGAATGGGAGGTTTGGCCATCCGGGAGTGATCTCGACACCCAGGCTTCAATGAGAAGGCTGCTCGAAGTTCCTGAAAAAACGGGATTCTCAATAACTGGGTCTGCCGGCAGGCCCCTCCTGAGCAAGTTACCGAAAACGACTTTCAAGGAACTTGCCGTGTTGCCGCAAAACCCTCAACCCAGCGGACCTGGTCCGCAGGATCAGGGACCTGTAAGTCTCGTGCTATGGTTAGTCGTCTGAATCACCATCCAGTGGAAAATCCTTCGGTTGTAAGCAATGCGGCCAAGAGCAAAGAGGAACGCCCGATTGAGGCTCTGCAATGGACAGCGAGCCGCGTCCGGCGTGGGCTTCAGCCCTCAAATCCTCTACGAACCGGGAGAATAATGCTGTGGACCGCGGCGCTTCTCGATCCGTGATCGGGAAGGATCAAACAAACCGTTTTATGTTCTGGCGCGCCTAACCCGTGATCGAGCGGGAATGGTAGCGAAGTTCGCTTAGTTGCCCGACGGCCGCTCTACATGATCGATAATCAGCACCTTCAGCGGGGCCTTGCCCGGCTTCAGCTTTAGTCCAAGCTGCTCCTTAATCGCTTCCAGAAATGGCGTTCCCTCCGGTTCAGACGCGGGCTCATCTGGTGATGCGGCCCGAGACCCAGATGCGAAATCACCACGATTTGGTGTCCACGTCAGTCTGAAGTCATATGTCCCAGTCAATCTGGTCGCATCGACCACTGGACGGCCCACTCTGCCGACTTGAAAAGACTCGGCTATAACCCGCATCGCAGAGTTCCGCGATCCCATCACAATCGTCTGATTGGGTCCACCCTCCGCCTCGACGCCACCACATTGCGATGGAAATATATCTGTATCTTTTAGCTCCGTCCCAGGCTCCCGCATTACCTTGACATCGCAAGGGGGGCCATCCTCATGGCGATGTAGTCGCGGTCCCAGAGTACCGGGCTTTGTCAAGGTCATCTCTAATACCGGAGTATCGTGCGTTTCAAAATGCACGACAAGGCCAAACCGCTTCTTCAGCAACGACTGCATCATCAGCCGCATCTGGTCCTTCGTTGGATTCGTTACCTCCGCACGCGCACGAATCTGATAGTCATCCGTCTGCACCCAGTTCGGCAGATGCTCATACATCTTATGCCACTGTTCACGCGTTAGTGAGAGCTTGTAGGCGAACTCGATGTAGGTCGTGAGCGCATTATCTGCAATCAACAACCCGCCCGTGGCCGTGTAGGCATCATCAGGACTCAGACGGAAATTCGACGGTTCGCCCGGACCCGGATTCAACCGCACCGAAGCAACTTCAAACTCCATCTTCCCGCCCGCTGTCTTCTGCCAATCCTCAGGCACTGTTTGCGCGGCTCCAACCGGGGCGTAGGGAGAGTCAAAAACTACGGGCCCTGCAACAGCAGCCAGCATCAGCGACGCTAACAAAGATCTTCTCATCGGGTCCAGCTTCCCCAGCCACATGGCCATGATCGAACGGATCATCCTCTCGCACAAGTCCGCAACAATGATTCCTGTAACACAGGTTCCCATGAAACGGGATTTTCAGTAACTGGGTTCTGCGGCGGGCCCGCCTGAGCAAGTTGCCGAAACCTGACTTTGCAGGCGTTTCGGAAAGTTCCGCTAGTCCTTCCCGCCCAGCCTGCGAGTGGTCTCTGATATTTCTGATTTGCGGTGCGCGTACTATGTCGACTACTATTTGGATAGCATACTACATAGGTATCCGTACATGCCCTCGTTCGGATTCAAGCTTCCTATCTTCATCTTCGCCGCCGTCTCGACTCTTGCCCAGACTGCTCCGGGCCAGCCCGCGACGCCTAAGCCCATACCCGCCCCCGGGATCAAACAGTGGAAGTTCGCTGTGGCTTCCATACGGAAAAATAACGCCGGCGGGCCCCAGCATATCGGAGTTGCGACGGCTGACGGATATCAAATGAAAAACTTGTTTTTGGGATATCTGATCCGAATAGCCTATGTACCGCAAACCGGCGGAGCACCCTTCTATTCCACCGACCAGCTCATAGGAATGCCCGCCTGGCTGACCGGCGACAACGATCATTACGACGTGGACGCGAAGGTCGACGAGGCAGACCTTGCTGATTGGCAGGACCCGGCCAAGCAGCCTGCCATGCTGCGGTCCATGCTGCAGGCGATGCTCGAGGACCGTCTCAAGCTGGTGGTGCACCGCAGCACCAGGGGGGCGCCTGTGGACCTGCTGCTGGTAGGAAAGAACGGACCCAAATTCAAGCAGACGAATCCCGGCGAACTTCATCCTGGTTCACGTCCGATGCCTGGAGGCGGGACCCTGTCCAGAGAAGAAGAAGAAGACCAGATGACCGTGCATTATTTTGGCATCTCGATAGCGCAGCTAGCGACATGGGTATTGGGAACGGGACGCCCGGTGGAGGACAAGACCGGTCTTGCGGGAAGGTATGACGTCACAATCCAGAAGCCGGCTATGCAGCCGAATGCGCAACAAGGGGGTATTTCTGCGCCCGATCTGGGGCCTTCGGCGGCCTCAATTGCCGATCAACTCGGCCTGAAGCTAGAGCCGTCAAAAGGACAGGTGGAGATTCTGGTGATCGATCACGTCGAGCGGCCCTCGCCCAATTAGCGGTTAAAAAACCTCCACAAAAACGAGGTTTTCTCCGATAAGCGGAACGGCAGCCAGCACTCGGAGGAATTCCAAGATGGAGGCGAGAGGAGAAGAACGACCGCGCGGTACTCAACGAGGCTCCTGCCCTGCTGCGGGAAAGGACATGCCGGGCAGAATTTTCGATTCGACGGTGTAGCGATGACAGTTCGAGTAGGTCGCAAACATGCGCCCTGTATTTTCGGCGTCATGCGCATAGAACCGCGACGGCAGCCAAAATGTCTGCTCACCCAGCTTCTGCGGTGCATAATCGATTCCGCCAAAGTAGACTTCCGGGGCCGTCTCTGCCGCTTCCGGTGCAATGGTCCTCTCGGTGCGAAGAATGACCCCCGTTTCGGGGTCGGCTATCACAATCCGGTGAAGGCCAGCGGGAAGCTTTGCGCATGAGGAGTTCGTAAATCGTCTTCAAGGTCATGTCGAGTCGGACGGTCTGGGCGTTGTCGCCGGAGGTAAGAACGTAATCAAAGCACTCCCGTTGCTCCCAACTCTTGAACCCTACAAGACCTGCAAAGCCGCCCTCGACGAAGTAGGGCGTTTGGAACACCCGCCTGGCACGGCGCCCGTTGACCCTTTTGTACTCACGCTCTTCACGAAAGGGATCGTATGGGTCCGCGGTGCGAACCTCGCGAAGGGTCGACTGGATCTTCATCTCCCACGTGACCTTACCTTTATTGTTGAGAGCCTGTGACGTGATCTGCTCGTCACAGACCAAGGATGGGAGCGTCGATTGGTACTGCTTTGCGTAGGCATCGAGTCGAGCGAGGAGAACGTCAAGCGAGGGAAGCTGCTGGCACCAAGCCACAGCAGGAAATACGACGACCGCCAACGCAAAGAAGGGTTTCATCCGTGCAAGGCTAAGACGTTCACAGGAGTGGGGCGGTGTCGCTGTCTTCTCATTTCGATCTCTCACTTCTCCGGCGCCAACTGCGTCATCCATATGTCGGAGTGCACATCCTCGATATTGGTCACGATCTTGTCCCTGGCAACGTTGAGTTCCATACCGAACAGCGGATTACCGCCGAGTCCTATGGCTTGCTGGTAATGAAGGTGTTGGATAGCGAATGGAGCGCCCTCCGGGCGCTTCGTTTTCGGATTCAATCGCTGCGCCCAGAAGCAGTTGTGATGGTCACGGTTTGAAGTGAAATAGAGCATGTTCCCGTCTGGCGATAGTTGCGGTTTGTCGTCCGCGTATTCGCCGCTGGTAAGCGCGATCCACCGGCTCTCCCCGGCGGGAACGAAATCATCCACCGGTGTGACATAAATGCGGAAGCGTTGCGCGTTATAATTACCGACGCGCGGCGGATCAAGTTGCATCTTGAACGTCATCCACTTGTCGTCCCAGGAATAATACGGATGCCAGAGCGAGCGGTTCGGATGACTCAACACCACCTTCACTTCGCCGCTGGCAACATTGATCAGCTCAATCCGGTCCAGCATGGTGTCCGACGAAAAGTCCTGCGCCAGTACTCTGGAGCCATCGGCAGAAAACCCTTTGAGCCCTAAAGACGCACAGTCCTGGCAGATTCTGCGTGGTGCTCCACCAATGGTCGGAACCAGGTAGACGCTGCTCTTCTGACCTTCCGTGACCGTATACGCAACAAATGAGCCATCGGGCGAGATGGCCGGGGAATCTCCTACAGCTAGTTGTGTCTCCCCTTCCGTTCCCAGTTCCTTCATCAAAATGCGGCCTTCCGACGCAAACACGGCTCTCTTTCCGTCCCTGGAAAGCGAAACGCCCTTATCACGCACTCCCTCCACCTGCGTGAGCTGTTGCCGCTCGCCGGTAACACGCCCTTGGTTAGTGTCAATTGGGATGCTCCACAGATTCAAGCTGACGGTACCGATGGAAAACACCATCCGGCCATCGCTGGAAGCCGCTGCGCGGAAATCCACCGCCGGCGCAGCGGTGATCTGCTCGGCATTCGACAGAACCTTTCCGTCGCTCGTCACACGAACGCGAAAGAGGTTGGTGCTGCCGCCCACCGGCTGAGAGAAGATAACCCACTGCTGACCACTCCGGTCGAGCGATACCCAGTCAAGGGGAATCGCGGCATCGGTTTGGCCCGGAAGCGTTGCAGGTGGGTCAATCTCCGCCAGTTCTCCACCCGGTATTGAGATTGTCCACCACCGCATGAGATCTTGACTTTCCCTTCCCTCTCGAGCTACACGCGCGAGAACCTTCTTTCCGTTCGGCGAAGGCAAATAACTCAAGATTGGAAGGTCCGGCCGGACTGCAACGGGAGTTCCTCCCATGCGGGGGACTGTCCATAGCCCGGCCGAGCTCTGGACGAACGTAACAAACAGCACGTTCGACCCGTCCGGGGTGTAATTCGGCCCAAAGCCATCGCTGGTGATCAACCGCGCATCACCACCGAGCGCGGGCATTTCATAAATGCTACCGTGCGAATCGTAAGCTATCTGTGATCCATCGGGGGAAAAGGCCGGGTCAACCGCTCCTTCTTTTTCATGCGTGATCTGAATCGCTTTGCCGCCGGCGACCTGCTGCACCCAAATGTCCTTGTTGAAGCCGCCAACTGCCGCCGCATAGGCGATCATTTTCCCATCACGAGAGATTGCCGGGTCGAACGACGTACCGTTCGTCGTCAGCCGGATAAGTGAGCGCTCCCCGGTCTTTGCCGGTCCTGAATGTATCCACAACCAGGCGGAAGCTGCGGCCAACAGAATGACGGCGGCGCTCAAGCCGAGAGCGAGCCAGCCTCGCTTTTTCGCGAGAACGGTGGCCGGCGGTGCTCCAGAGGTCAAACCGGGTGAGAGGCCCAGGTCCGCGAATGGCTTTGCATCTGGGACTGAATTGGGAAGCTCCGGAGATCGGGGTTGTTCGCTTGAAAGTTCGGTCACCGGCGCGATGAATCGATAGCCGCGGCGCGGTATTGTTTCCACATATCTCGGCTGACCGGCTTCATCATTGAGCGCTTCGCGCAGCCGGTTCACCGCCTTGTTGAGCGACTGTTCGAAGTCGACAAAGGTATCCTTTCCCCAGATCTCCTGTTGCAGTTCCTCCCGAGTGACAATCTGTCCCGGACGCTCTACCAGGGTCGCCAACACCCGTAGCGGTTGCTCCTGCAAACGAACCATTGCACCATGCTTACGCAATTCCATGGCGTCGCGGTCCAGTTCATAGACCCCGAATCGGAGTTTGCCCAGGTGGGCCATGATGCGCGCCGGAGTCGAATCTCTCTGCTCCTTGAGCGGTGCGATAAAGCGGTAACCACGGCGAGGGAGAGCTTCGATCAGATGCGGCACATCTGCTGCATCGCCGAGAACGGCACGCAGCTTTGTCAGGGCCAGGTTGATGGCATGGTCAAAATCGCCCAAGGTCTGGTCCGGCCAAATCAGCTGACGCAATTCTTCGCGGCTGACGATCTGACCTGGCCGTTCCAGCAACGCTGCCAGAATCCGGAACGGCTGGTCCTGCATCTTGAGCGGCTTGCCCTCCTTCCACACTTCCCCCGTTTCCAGGTTCACTTCGAAATCTTCAAAGCGAGCGATCGGCCGCTGTCTCGAGTTGCTCATGGTCGACACCAAAGGACGTGTGAATAGGCTCCAGGTCCCCAGAAATCTACAAAGAGATGGTGAAGCTAAGTCTAGCGCCAACCGAGCATTACACGCAGACAAAAGGCCTCACTCGGGGAGTCCTGCCCAGGACGATGCTGGCACCTTGAAAATGCTTCACTTTACGAGTAGTCCGCTATCCGGAAGCTGGTGCTCACTACGGGCCGGAGGGAAGTTTTCCGACAGAGAACTGGAGATCCCTCTGTGATTAGTACCGATAGAACGCCCTTGTAGGCGCCTGCGCCAGAACCGCCGCCCGCAATGCCTGTAAACGGGAATTTGAGTAACTTCATCTCCAAGGCCGCCGCGACCGGCAATTTACCGAACTGCGACTTTGCAGGTCGGTGCTGACTACCCCGTGAAGCAGCGAATGTCGGGAGAGAAAATCCTATTTCGCCAACGCCGGCTCGCCCAGTTCGCGAAGAGCACTCTCGTAATACACTCCGCCAGTCGCGCCGGAAGCCTTGTGCCACTGGATGAAATCAATCAGCCGGCGCCTGAGGTTGTTCGCTTCCGGGAACGATTGATCGGTCCAGAAGCGCCTGGAGGCATCGAAATATCCGGCTCTGGCAAGGAAGGCGACGCCAAAGTATTCGTTTTCCTCCAAGGAGTCTTCGCCGCCGGTGCTCGCACGGAATGAGCCATCGGGCAGAACGGATTCTTCCAAACACCACCGCAGCATTTTCTCGATTTCGATTGAAGCAGCTTGCCGCTGTACCTCGTTCATTTGAGGCCATGCATATTGGAAGAGAACTACGACGTCCATGTTGTGATGAGTGAGATAGCGCCCGTCGTCGAGCCAGCCGATGGGGTATTCCAGGTCCTTCAGTTCGAGCAGAGTGCCGCCTACTTTGTCGAGATCGGAGACTTGGCCTTTCAGATAGCTGACGATGTGAAATGTCAAGCTCAGGTCGTCGACAAAGTCGCTTCGTGCCTCCCGCTGGTAGCGCTCTCCCCACCAGCCTGTCCGCGGATTACGCAGTTGCATCAGGAGCTCGAGCAACGTGGCTTTCATTTCCGGATGCCATCGACAGCCGACGGGCTGACCGCGGACAATCAGACGGATTAGCGTGGAGAGCGCTTCATTCATCTCGCGGCGATGATCCACCCCGGTAGGGGCCACATCCGAGACAGAAATAGAGTTGACGTACTGGACGAGTTTCTTGGGGGAATTCACGCGATCGAGCAGCGGGATATCTTTGGAGACGTGATCGCGGGAAAAGTGGCCGTCATAGGACGCGTCAAGCCGAAAGAACCAAGCGTCATAACATCGGCCCCAACTTCCATCAGCATCCTGTTCGCGCGCTTTCGGTTCCAGTTCGGGATGCGCAAGGCTCGCGCGCAGATCGTCTAATCGGCTATCGATGCGATCCGTGTCCACCGTGCTGCCCATGAGCCACCGCAGTTCCGTGACGATTTGGTGCGAACACGACACATCGCGCATCTCCGCTTCACGCTTCATCACCTGCTGCTCCAGTTCGCGCAGAGCGCGTAAGCGCGGGCCCATCAGTGTGAGGTAGCGCGGATTGAAGGCCATCATCTCGCGCCGGACCGTCGCCTTATTCTGCATGTCCGGCGTTGGGATCTGTGCGGCGAGGCTCATAATTGACGTCAGGAATATAGCGGCAGCTCCCGCGGCGATCTGATTTTGGATCGGCATAATAGGTCTCGTGGATCGTACAGCATCATGGCGGATGGTTGTCCAGAACGGCCGCTGCTCTGAGCATCTGGGATCGGAGACTCGCAAGCTACCAGCATTCGACGTTGTGCCGGACGCAGGTCAGTCACCCCCAACCACTGAAGGCTAGCTCCTCTGCGAGACGCTCCACATGTGAGATAGACTGTCACCTTCTGCCGCGGCTCCCCGAAGACGCGCGCCGGGATTCAGGGCCAACGAGGACATAAATGGTAAGAAAGCGCTGGTCCGTCATGCTGCTTGCACTGATGACCTTGCCTTTGCGGCCGCAACAGCCTGATTCGCCGGTCGGGGTCCCTGGGCAATCCACAGCGCCCGCCGCCCCACCTAGCGTTTTGCTGCGCCGGCCGCCCGAGGATCGGGACAGAGCAAGTCGACTGGCACGCCACATCATCCTCAATGTTGTTGTGACCGATTCCTCCGGCAAACCGGTCTCCGGCCTGCAGGAAAAGGACTTCACTCTGCTTGATAACCAACAGCCGCAGCAGATCATATCCTTCCAAGGCGTAGATGGGCGAACGGCGAAGCCGCCAGTTCACGTCATCTTCATGCTGGATATCCTGAACAACTCATTTCAAGACTTTGCATACCAACTGAGAGCTGTGGAGAAATATCTCAATCAAAATCAAGAGCAACTTAGCTTTCCTGTTTCTATCGCCGTTCTCACCGAGGCCGGGATCGATCTTGGCCAAGCCTCTCGGGATAGCACCGCCCTCATTGGCCAGCTCAAGAAAGTTCATGTGCCAGTAGAGGTGCTCGGCTCGCCAGAAGAGTCGAACGCTCGACGGTTCCATCTGTCTGTCGCGTCCCTTACCAAATTGGTCACCGATCAGGAGGACGTTCCAGGAAGAGTCGTCCTGATCTGGATGGGTCCCGGTTGGCCCCTGCTCTCCGATGGACCTTACCCAGGCACTCGAATGGACAGAAAGAATTTCTTCGGTGAAGTTTTGAATCTCTCCTCTGGCTTTCTGGATGCTCAGATGACCGTGGACGCCGTCTCTTCACCGCACCTAATGCGGGAGTACGGACGACCGAGAGATTATTACAAGCCATTTCTTAAGGGCGCGCAAAGAGCGGATCAAGCAGATCCCGGAGATCTCGCTTTACCGGTTCTCGCGTACCAGAGTGGCGGCCAGGTTTTCGAAGACGACAAAGACCTGGCCGGCAATATCGCCAGATGCATAGCGGACCTTGAGTGGTACTACGTGCTTTCCTTCAACTCGCCCCCTGCATCTCAGGACACCGACTACCGCTCACTGCAGATCACCCTGGACAAGGCAGGCCTCAGCCCACGCACCAACGCTTATTACTACGCTCAGCCCTAATGGGCACGTGGCAACTCGGTGGGCGAATGTTGTATGCAACTGGGGAAGTAGTACACTACAGAGCCATGCCCTCGTTCGCATTCAAGCTTCCCGTCTGCATTCTCGCCGCCGCCGTCGCTTTCGCCCAAAAGGCTCCCAGCCCAGTTCCGCTCGCCTTCGAGGTCGCTTCCGTCCGTCCCAGCAAGCCCGGCTCTCCGCAGCACACCAACGTCCCCCTCGACTCCGGGAACGTCTACTCTGCGATCAGCCCGGACGACGCGCGCAGCGCCGCCGGCGGCTTGCTCATCGCCACCCACCAGCCCCTCTGGCGTTACATCACGTTCGCCTACAAGCTTTCCGGAACACAGGAGCTCGCCCTGCGCTTCAATTACTTCTCCGGACTCCCCAAGTCCGGAGCCCCCGCCTGGGTCACGGGCGGATTCGACAGCCCAGCGGATGCCTTCGACATCGAGGCCCGCGCAACCTCAAACCCCACCATCGACCAGATGCGCCTGATGATGCAGACTCTGCTCGCCGACCGCTTCCACCTCGTGGTTCACTACCAGACCAGCGTAGCTTCCGTCTTCGCACTCGTTCTCGTCCACAGCGGAGTCCTCGGTCCCCACCTCCGGCCCCACCCAGCAAGTGACGCCTGCTCCACAACGTCTCAACCCGAACAGCCTGGCCCCGCCGCCAAACCTGAGCTCTCCCCATCGCTCCTCGGCGACCTGCCGCCCGCTTGTGGAGTCATTGCCCACATCCCTTCCTCTCCAGACCCGAGCACAAGTTTCGGCGCCCGCCGCATCCCCCTTACCCTCCTTGCCACTTCCCTGCCCACGATGACCGGCATGGCTATCATCCCTCGACCGGTCGTCGACCGCACCGGCCTCACAGGCCTCTACGACTTCACCCTCCACTGGGCCTTCTCCCGCGATGGTACCGAGAACGACGATAACTCCGCCACCTTCCATGCGGCTCTCAAGGATCAACTGGGGCTCGAGCTCAAATCGGCCCGTGGACCCGTCGACATCCTCATCATCGACCACATCGAGCGTCCCTCGGAGAATTAGAAGCAAGACTCTCGCAAAGCGCGGATAGAAGAAAAGTTCCAGGACCATTTGCCTAATGCAGGCCTCACGGAAGGCGCTGGCCGGCAGTGGCAACACTGCCGTCTTCCGACAAAAGTCGGCTTTTCGGACGCGCGTAAGATGGGAACCATAGCTCTCCTGTCAAGCCCCAGGGCTGCCACCAGAGTTAGAGAATCCCGAGGACCGAGAAAATGATTCCAGTGCTGCTGACCGCGCTCGTTGTCTTAGGTCTGCCAAATCTATATTTCGCGTATCGAAGCAGGGAGTATCGCAAATTCCTTGCCGGTGCGTTCTTTGTGAGTGCGGGGATTCAGCTTTATCTTTATTTCGCGAATGTTTCAGTCCCACTCTTGGGCACTCATCTTGTTCTGACGCCCGAGATCAGCGGCTTGCGCTCTATTCCCCACTTCATCTTTTTCTTGCTGTGCCTCTATTTCGGCTTCATCGCCAAACCGAAAGATCCTCCCGGGTCACAGCGGAGATCGTGACCGCTGCCACGAGAGGCATTTCACCGCCTCATGAGGATTCCACGGAGCCGCCTTTTGGCCGGTACGCACCCATGAGCCTTGAAATCATCACCGCGAGATACAACACCCCCAAAATGGATTCGAGCATGGACAACGAGCGGACCTGCGGCGAAGCCGCTGCAATGCCAGCCGCCCCGGCCGTCGTCATGCTTCCAAAGCTATAAAAAATAAAATCCAAAGCCTCAGGAACACCATGGTGATAGATCGCTGGATCAAGATAAAAGGCATGGGGCCGGACGAACGCAATGATGACATAGAGGCGTGCGAACGAAAATCCAATCAGGAGATAAATGCATACCGCGCCGAAAAGCGTTTCCGCGGTGGGGTCCTCTCGCGCAAAAACTCGGCGGAAGATAACTACCACAATGAAAACGTCGAATACGAAGCTCAAAACGATGGCCAAGACCGACGCAGGAACCATCCCGGGGTGAAAAACGAGGGCGCGCTCCACCAATGCTGGACCGGCAAGAATCAGAGCGACAAAGACCAGGCCTCTGCGGAAGCTCACCGCGTATACACACATCAGAGTGACAGCAGCGCCGAGCAGTCGGAACAGCTGATAGCGCGCGCCGGTATCGCCCATGTAAGGGTAGAGGGCCAGGTAAGCAAGCAGAAACAGAAATAGCAAAAGGAACTTGTGCCCGGTGACAGGCAGAATCCGTCGGGCAGGATTTTTAGCTGTAGGTATCGGTACCGGAGCCATGGCAGAGACAATTAATCCTACACTTTTCGTATTCGAGCGCCCGTTCTTTCAGTACTCAAGCCGCCGAAAACCTTAGCACTTCCCAGGCCTCGACCAGCCAGAACGGTCGTTGTGCACCGAAGCCCGGCACTTTAGGAGATTTTGAAGAAACTGGTTATACAGCAACTAGCCAGGTCCTTCACTCGTCCATAATGAGTTGTGCAGCAGGTGCGTTGCGGGTACAGCCGATGATTTCGCGAAGCTCGACATTGGGTCTGGCACTCATCCTCTGGCCGGGAGCGCTCTTCCACCCGGCGCAGTCACAGGAGCAGTCCGCAGCGCAGACCCCGCCCGACCAATCCACTTACTCATTTCATACCTACACTCGTGTGGTCCTCACCGATGTCACGGTGACGGATGCGAATGGCAATCCGGTTCATGGCTTGCCGCAATCCCTCTTTCGTATCCTCGATAACAAACACCCTCAGGCGATTGCGTCGTTCGAAGAGCACGCCGGTATACCTGCAGCATCCATACAGCCTACGAGTGCGGCTGGCGTCTACAGTAATGACTATCTCCTCCATTTGCCACCTGTCCTGAATATCGTGCTGATCGACATTGGCAACCTCGAAATGGCCGATCAGATGTATCTCAACTACGAGCTCACAAAGTTTCTGAAAGAGCGGACGGAGGAGCAACCGCTCGCCGTCTACCTGCGTGCAGGCTCAGGCTGTTTTCTGGTGCAGCCCTTCACTTCGGATCGCAAGTTGTTGCTGGATGCAGTGCACAAAGCGATTCCCAGGTTTCCTCCGCATGACCGCAAGTATCTAACCGATTTCGACGCGCTGCGTCAGGTAGCCGTCTCTTTGAGCCAACTACCTGGTCGAAAGAATGTCCTCTGGTTCTCAGGCGGTTCTACGAGTTTTCTTATGCCCGACGCTTTCCCAGTCCAGGATGCTGCCTGGCGCGATCTCTACGATGAGCTCGATCAGGAACGCATCGCTATCTACCCGATTGATGCGCGAGGGCTCTTCGCAGATACCACGGCACAAATGGTGGTAGCGAAGCAGCACCTAGTCATGAGCGATGTGGGCCAGGCCACAGGCGGACAGGCCTTCTTCAACAACAATGGCTTGGAAGAGATCACAGATCATCTTCTAGAGTCGGATGGCAGTTTTTATACTCTGACCTATTCACCAGATGGCCTGCGTGTCGATAACAAATGGCACAAGGTGCGCGTGGAGGTAGGCGGAGCCTCCTATCATCTCAGCTACCGAAGTGGATATTTCGCCGACGGCAGTGCTCGCGAGAAAGATCGACCGGCCGGGCCCAGAACGCGTCTCCTCTGGAACGGAGAGAAGCTCCAAGTGAGCGAACTGCGCGACCATCCCATTATTTTTCAGGCGAGGGTAATTTCCACATCCGATCCCACGATTGCCAATGTCGACAGGGGTTCGGGCTCGTTGCCGTTGCCTCAGGCCAAAAAGGGCTCAGTTCACTTCCTGATCCGCTACACGCTGCCGATCAACGCACTCACGATGAGAGACGTCGGCGGGAAGCACAAGGTCATCTTGGGTGTCGCCGCCATGGGGCTTGACCGTGACGGGACCATGGTAGAGCACAAAGCCGAGGAGATTATGATGACCCTTCCGGCAGATATACTTCGTCGCAGCCCTAACCTTCCCATCGTGGTGGACCAGGAAATTGACCTGTCGAAGGACGATGATTTCCTCCATTTGGGCGTATGGGATACAGTGAACGGCCGCTCCGGCAGCATCGACGCCCCTCTGGAAGTTCCCAACCCGGCTAAGCGCCAAGAGCCGGCCAGTGACAACTGACCCACGTTTTTCAGCCGAGTGAATTTTGTGACGGGTCGGAATATGGGCTGATCGAAACCGGGTCTATAACCAAGAGACTACGCTCTTAATGTGCGTGACGTAGCTTCAGCCGCATTGTTTCCACGATCAGACCGATGAATGCATACGTAAGAGTGTTTGCGAGAATGACCCAATTGACACTAATGCCGAAGCCGAGACGAACACTAGCGAGCGCGATTGGCTGAGTCAAGAGGGCGATATTGTACACAAGCGGTTCGGTGGGAGTAATCGGACTCGGGTTAGCCGAGAAGGAATACACCGCCCAGCCGACCGCGACCAGAAAGCCCAGACCCGCCCATATAGCAATTCGGAATTTCATGGCTACAGTATCCCAACAAGCGCGATTTTACGCCTTTTTCGGCGTCCTGAAGAGCAACAGTCGAAAACAGGACTCATTGAGAGTTCTATCGGATACTTTTCAGCAGGTGTCTATGACATGATCGCCGCTCCAACGCGAATCAGACCACAGATCCCTCATCGATGCGGACAGCCCGGCCAGCAACATGGCCGCCGCTTCCCTTCTTTGAGCTGCGAGCACACCCTTTCGACATGCTGCCGCCTTGTCTCATCTTTCTTGACGGAGATGGTCCAGCAGATCCACTCGTTGCGCGCGAGCGGTGTTATGTCTTGCCAAGCCGCCAGTACCTTCGCATCGGACGCAAGCGCCTTGCGGAGATCAGCCGGAAGATTATGTACAACTCCTCCGGAGATTGGAACGGTCGTCATAAAGCCATCTCGAAGACTTAAGGATCAAGCATCTGATACGAGAGTACAACTCGGCTTGTCGGACAAGTGGCTTTCCGCCGCGAGAACCCGCCGCTGCCGAAATCGTCTGCTAGCAACGCTTCGGAATCGGATTTGGCCACCGCGGCTCTTTTCTTGAACCGGCGGTTATCGCTCCGAGGTTAGTTTGGAGACCTGGGGTCGAGGCTCAGAGAGATAAAGGGAGTGATGAGGCGACAGCTTGGGGGACTCATTGTTGCTGGTCACAACGTGCTTGCTCTCGACCGGGTCATCCGAATTTAGAAATGCATCCACCTTCTGTGGGTAGTACACCAGTATCGCCGCTAAGAAAGTGAGGAACGAAACAACCAGCAGAAGCGCAATGACAAAACTCTTCAGGTAGTGTTTTTGTGGTACCCACCGCGCGCTCTCCGATGGGAAGGAAACTCCGTGATGACCTTCCGCGCTGATTAATTTCAAACGCATCCCCGACTCCTATTCGTTGGGGCCACTTAGGCCGCGTAGGCGGACTCCGACTCCTGCGGTTGGAAGTGATAAAACGATGAACTGGGAACCATGTCGAGCGTCGGTCCAATGAACAGACCTATGGTGAGATACAACGGAATGGCCCCAAAGGGCGTCTCCATGACATTGCCGAGGAATGCGGCAATCAGGGTAGCGGCCCACACCGCCAGCCCGTAGGCTTGGCCAGTGAGCCGGTATACGCGCCAAAGCATAGAAACACACGTGAGTTGCAGTGCAAAAAAGATGACCACTCCGAGCCAACCGCTATACCCGAGCGCGGAGAAAAAGATGTTGTGTGGTGTACGGATATCGTAGCTTAGATAGGTGACGAGGTTCTTGAGTTCAAACCCGTAGCCTGGCCCTATGATCAGATTCGTCTTGCTCTCCTGGGAATTCTCCCAGATGGCATGCCACCACATTTCTCTCCATTTGATGGTCCCCCCATACATCGCCGTATCTTCAGAACCCGTAAGGTTTTTCGCGAGTTCGGGATTGACGGCCGACAATCCGCGCGCCACAATCTCGCGGGTGGATATCGCACCACCACGCGTTGCCGGAGAAGGCAGATCGACATTCAGAAGAGCGCCGATCACGAGCACAGCAAATATGCCCATGGCAACCAACGCCACGCGTTTCATTTGCCGCGATAAGACACCCCAGAGCAGTATGGCCACCCCCGAGCCAAGCCACTCGGCACGGACCTGAGCTGCCAGGAAGGCGGCTGCGGCGACCGCCATCGCAGGCCACCAGCGAGAGGGCTTGGGATCAAGACAGAGCAGCGACAGGATGACCAGACCGCCCCCGCCCACCTGACCAAAGACGGATACGCCGTCCGAACCAGGCATCGAGATATCAATCTTGTTCAGAAACAGCAGATACAGCGGGGCGTAGATGGAAAGGAGGACAGCGAACGTCTGGATGTAGCGCAATAGCAACTCTGGCCGCCGTGCGCCCAGCCACAGACCGAGAAAGAAGTACAAGGGGTAGATGTTGAACACCAGGTTCTGCAGTGCGGTGATGGGAGAGAAGCCCAGCAACACGCCGCGAATGACCTCGAAGATGCCGTAGGCGATCGAAAGCAACAGGATCCACGCAAACGAACCCAGCGGCCCACCCTTGGTCAGAGCCAGGATCCAAGGATCGAAAATTTTACGGGGCTGGAGAAAAATAAACGCCGCCAGGGTCAAATCGCCGATAAACAGCTTGGCCGGTGGGATTCCGAGGTAAGAGAAACTGCGCCCGGTCAGAGCGTACCCAACCAGTAAAAACAAAACCCACTTCGACCAGTTGTCCCACTTCAGAAACGGCGTGCGTTCGTCTTCCACTTGGGTATAGTCCATTCGTTTTCTCGGCCTGCTCTCTGGCGTTCGATCAAATTTGGGAAACTCTCGGGGAAACTTTCAATCCTCCCAAAAAGTTTGACCATACCGGTGGCGTCGCCCGGCTATATCTTGATTGGCTTGTGGCGTTGGTGAAGGAAGATCGACATGTCCGATTCCACGGAGAGACTCAACCAGGAACCTGGTTGGCAATCCAATGGCGCTAACTTCTAGGAGGCCGGTCCGGCCAGATGAGTTACTCGCTCACGAAAAAGTTCGCGATCTGATTGAAAAGTTTGTTGAAGCCGTACACAAACAAGGAGAGGGATCGCCGTCGAGGTCCTGGCTCACACGCGCCAGAAGCAAATGGTTTTGTCATGTTGAAGCACGCAACAGGAAAGTGCCGCGAGCACGAGGGTGCCGCTCATCGATCGTGATTCGCACCCGCGAAAGCGTCCCGTCGACGCCATGCTGGATTGCAGTCTTATGCGTAACTCGTCGACATGGTACCTATTCCCCTCAGTTTCGGTGTACTGGTAACAGTTCGCCGCGTGCTTCAAAGGCAAGCCGCCGGCACCGCGCATCTGCGGTCTTCAGGCAGCACACAGAATCCCCTCTGGGTTGACTGTGAATGGTTCTGCTAACCCTTCTCCATGTTGCGCGTCTCATAACCGCATTCTGAGAAACAGCCCGGCCATACCCATTTCGCCCGGAATTGGCCGGCTGAGGTAATAGCATTCTGTGCGGATGCGCCACGCAGAGGAAAGCGGCGGAAGGCGCTCGCTGCCGACGGAGTCGACAATGAGGCAATCACAGACCGGCTTTCTATTGGCAGTGCTCGTCTCCACAATTGGGATCTCCGCGCAGCAAGTAGCTGGCGGTGGCAGCAGCTCTTCCGCGGACATGATTTATGCGCAAGCGGGCCAGCTCGTTGACGTGGGCGGATCGCGGCTCAATCTTTATTGCATGGGGAGCGGCTCGCCCACGGTCGTCTTCGATTCCGGATGGGAAGATTGGGCGCCAGCCTGGTCAACGGTGCAGCCACAGATCGCCAGGTGGACGCGCGCCTGCAGTTATGACCGTGCCGGGGCAGGGTTTAGCGATCCCGGCCCTATGCCGCGTACCAGCGTGCGCATCGCCAGGGAGCTACACACCGCTCTGCATCGTGCCAACATCGCTGGGCCCTACATTCTGGTGGGAAACGCCTTTGGCGGCGACAACGTGCGGACGTTTGCAGACCTGTACATGGGTGAGGTTGCCGGCTTGGTCCTGGATGACGCCGATTCCGACGACGTTGGACCGCAGGCGATGCAAGAGGATCAACATCGGCGAGAGGTTGAGATTCTCTCCCGCTTGCGCGATTGTCGTAACGCAATTGCCGAACACAAGCCGTTGCCGCCGCTCCCGCCGCGACCCGGCCAGCCACAACGGACTTGTGCTCAGCAGTTTTTTCGGGGCTTACCGGAGGCGGCGTGGTCTCCGGAATTGAACGCCAAACTATTGCAAATTGCAGAAACCAGGGTCGCCATGTACGAGGCCTATTTGTCGGAGATGGAACAAATGCCGGCGGACGAAATCTGGCTGCAACAGCACCACCGCTCACTCGGTTCGCGCCCCATACGCGTGCTCACCTCCGGAAACCATGGCGTCGGCCACCTCGAGAGCAAGCCCCCGGACACCCCGAAGCACCTCGAATATGAGCAGCAGACCACGCTGGCCCAGGCGCGCTGGCTCGCACTGTCGTCGAACTCTAAGCAAATCTTCGCCCGCAATAGCTCGGAATACATCCAATTCGACGACCCGGAGACGGTGATCAACACCCTTCATGAACTATATGACCAGACAAAAAGACCGTAGCTGCGGACTCGCCTCACCTTCTAAAAAACGGATGTTAATTTGCTAACGAACAGTGAAGCTTTTGGAGCCGCTCAAGAGGCTGGGCGAGGAAGAAAGGCGCACGGACAGCATACGTATTGCATCACTCCAGGGATAAGTATGCTGTAGTGCACCCCAAAAGTGAGACACGAGGAGCGCGGAAAAATGGGTGACATTTATCGGCCATAATGGAGCAGGCCGATGAAGAAGAAGGCGAGAAAATACAGCGTAGATTTCAAGCAAGAAGCGGTGCGTCGGATGGCCCAGGCTACAACGATCGTCGGTCTGGCCAAGCAGCTAGGCGTTCGGCGGAAGTTGCTCTACCAGTGGCGAGACCAATTTCAGGCAGAAGGTAGGGCGGGGCTAGAGCGACGCAGAGGGCGGCCGCCAGGGAGCAAGTCACAGACGATTTCGCCGCCAGCGCCCAGTCCAGCCGAGTTGCGGATTGCTGAACTGGAACGGCTGCTAGGCCGCAAGCAGCTGGAGGTGGATTTTTTAAAGCGAGCCTTCGAACAAGTCAGGGGAGTGACGTCGAATCGTACCAGCGATGGCGGCAAGGAGTCTATCGCAGCATCGAGGTCTCGCTCTCGTTCGAAGGATTAGGACTGACCGTGGTACAGCAATGCCAGCTAGCCGAGGTAAGCCGAGCGGGCTACTATCGCTATTTGCAGCAGACTGCGCCAGAACAGGCCGATTTGTTGCTGCGCGCTCGTTTGCAAGAGTTGGCGGTCGCGCATCATCGTCTTCGAGGCTATCGAATGTTGACCGCTTTGCTGCGACGTGAGGGCCATTTGGTCAATCACAAGCGTGTACTGCGCTTGATGCGAGAAGACAACCTGCTTAGCTTGCGCCGGAAGAAGTACGTGTTTACGACTGATTCGGCGCATACCTTGCCGATTTACCCGAACCTAGCCCGACATGTGAAATTAACGGGGCTGAACCAGCTGTGGGTGGCCGACATTACCTTCATCCGCCTTCGTAACGAGTTCATCTACCTTGCGGTAGTTCTGGATGCTTACTCGCGCCGTGTTATCGGCTGGGATCTGGCACGTACGTTGCAGGCCGAGCTGGCGGTTCGCGCTCTAGAGATGGCACTCAGCCAGCGTAGCTGGAAAGCCGAGGGGCTGATCCACCACACCGATCGCGGCGTACAGTATGCATCGACTGATTACACTGACCTGCTGGAGCAGAATGAGATTCAAATCAGCATGAGCCGACGCGGCAACCCATACGACAACGCACGCGCCGAGCGATTCATGCGAACGCTCAAAGAGGAGGAAGTACACGGAGCCAACTATAGGGATTTAGAAGACGCACGCAGTCGAATTGGTGAGTTTCTGGAGCAGGTGTATAACCGGCAAAGACTACATTCCGCGTTACGATACCTAACACCGGAAGAGTTCGAGCAGGCCAGCCAAGCCCGCGGAAGTGACGGCGCTGATGGAAGCGGTGGAAAACCAAAAACAGGTTTCCCACCGCTCCCACAGGCCTTGGAAATCCCTCCGGGATTCCCACACTCCCACGGCCCGGCTACTGCTAATTGATGACGAAACACAAAACCGGCCGAAGTGTCACCGAATTCTTCGGCTCCCGGCGTGTCTCAGCTTAGGGGTCCAGTCCACATGCTGTCCCCGCATCTCTTCCGTAGAAGGCAGCCTTCTACGGAATCGGAATTCCAACCGCAGCCGAGGTGACCTGCGTCAACAACCACTTCCCGTTGATCTTTTTCGCTGTACCGTCAAGATCTACGTGGCTCTTCGCCGTCCAGTTGGGGAGGCCGGTAGCCGAATTCAAGGACACATCGAAGTAGTGGCACTCAAAATACACTGATGATTTCCACTGCCCGTCTTCATACACAGGGACAAACTTCGTTTTATATTCAGGGGAAAGCGAGACAAACTTGTTCGCCTGCTGTAACCCTCCGGAGACATACTTAAAGAATGTGCACAGCGTGCCCTGTTTACCCGCCGGCAGAAGTATTGCCCGTGGGTACTGGGCACGTTGCGGGATCGTCCGGATCACCGTTGCCGACATAGTTCCCCGCCGTAGCCGTGCTGTCCTCTACAGTGAGCACCGCATCGTCCGCCCAGACTGAAAGTGCGTCTTTAATTCGCTGTGTGATCTCGGCCGCCGTATCGCCATTGACAGGATCGTGCACGCTGACAGCCGCGTGAAAGGTTGCGTGGAGATTATGCAGCTCGGCCATTTGGGCCAGTTGTTCCTGGTCGTGCTGCCAACCGCCTGCATAGCCGGTTCCCATACAGGCGACGGCGACTGCAGTGACCAGTGCCGCGAAGCGTGTGTAAGTCGCAAGAGTCGTATTACGCATGAGTATCCTCCTGGAGCGCAGTGAAATGATGGCCTGAAGATCGGGCTTTACTTAGGAACGCGACATCTGCAGAAAAAAGGGATCACTCAGAAGTGAGAAAGTGCAAAGATGGTGCGTTGCAGGTAGAATCCTGACCATTAAGGATTGCAATAACTGCTGCTTTTTGAATCGGATACGCTTGGAGGGTGGCGACTTGATCCCGGAACCGGACGTGACGGCCCTGCTGATCGAGATAGCGAATGGGAACCAGGCCGCCCAGGAAAAGCTTGTTCCTTTGGTCTATGACGAGCTCAAAAGGCTGGCCCGACGGTATATGCGGCGCGAGCGGGCGGGCCATACCCTTCAGACCACGGCCCTGGTTCATGAGGCTTATCTCAAGCTGGTTGGCCAGCATTCTACCCATTGGCAGGGCCGCGATCAGTTCTATGGGATTGCTGCCCAGCTGATGAGGCGGATTCTGATCGACCATGCCCGCCGCCACGCACGGGAGAAACGTGGGGGAACACAGGTCATCGTGCCCCTGGAAGAAGCATTGGCTTTTACCCCGGAACACTCTGAAGATCTGTTGAAATTGGACGAAGCTCTCGACCGTCTATCGAAGCTCGATCCGCGCCAAAGCCGCATCGTCGAATTGCGCTTCTTTGGAGGCCTGAGCGTGGAGGAAACCTCCAGGTTTCTGAACGTCTCCCCGATCACGGTCAAGCGGGATTGGGCGGTGGCGAAAGTCTGGCTGTACGGCGAACTGAGGCCCGACCATGGAGATGACGGCAAAACAGTGGGAACTCGTTAAAGAGCTGTACCAGAGCGCGCTGGAATGCAGCCCGGCACAGCGGGCTTCTTTTCTGGAACAAAACGAGCGTGACGAAGTGGTCCGCGCCGAAGTGCACCGGCTGCTTGGCGTGCACAATCGTTTGGGAAGCTTTTTATCCAGCCCGCCATTTGTTGACCCGCGGTGGACCGGTGCAAATCCCCGAGAACGACTGACACCCGGTGATGTGTTAGCAGGGCGGTTCCGTATAGTCGATTTCGTCGCTGCCGGAGGTATGGGTGAGGTCTACAAAGCCGAAGATTTGCTGCTCGACCGAACGGTTGCGCTGAAACTCCTGCCAAAGGAGCTAGCTGAAGATAGGGAATCGCTGGAGCGATTTCTGCGCGAAGCGAAAACTGCTTCAGCTTTAAATCATGCCAGCATCTGCAGGGTGTATGACTTTGGGGAAGATGCCGCGAGAGCCTTCATCGCCATGGAGTACCTGGAGGGCGAGACACTTTCTGCGCGCATCCAGAGGGGCCGGCTCTCGACGGTCGAGGCTCTGAAGATCGCGATCGCGGTTGCGGATGCACTCGCCACGGCACACCGTAAAGGCATCGTTCATCGCGACCTCAAACCAGGCAACATCATGCTCACCGAAAGCGGGGCAATGCTGCTCGATTTTGGGCTGGCAAAGTACGAACGGCCTGTTGTGTCTGCGGAACAGACGCTGACAGGCCTTACTGGCGACGTCCAGGTAGTCGGCACGCTGCCGTACATGTCTCCTGAGCAGTTGCATGGTCAAGGGGTTGACGCCCGTAGCGATATATTTTCGTTTGGCGCGGTTCTCTACGAGATGTTCACGGGGGAGAAAGCATTTGAGCGCCAGTCCACGAGTGAAACATTGATAGCAGTCGAGCGGGAGGAGCCCATCCCGCTGGATCAATTCAACAAAGATGTCCCGAATGCACTGGACCGAATCATTGGTTGCTGTTTACGCAAGCGCCCCGAGGAACGCTATGCAAGCATGATAGAGGTTGAGCAGGAGCTCAAGGATTGCTTCGAACTGATTTCGGAATCTGCCAGTGGTGTTAACCCGAGAGTGCTGTTGCGGCAAAGCAAGCAGCCCCGTGTCGCAGTCCCCGCACTGATTATCCTCTTAGCCTTAATGAGCTTGATTGGCTGGGGGATTCACCACAGTTCCAAAGTCAGATGGGCCAGGGAGCAGGCGTTACCGCAGATCGGCAAGCTCATCGAACGGGGCAAAACTGGCGAAGCCTTTGCACTTGCTGTTCAGGCCGAGCGATACATTCCGGCTGACCCAACCCTGGCCAGATTCTGGCCCGATATTTCCTGGTCCGATTCCATCATCACCAGCCCTCCGGGGGCGTCGGTCTACCGCAGGAACTACAACTCTCCGAACGCCCAATGGGAATTTGCCGGCCTCTCGCCCATCCTCAAAGGGAGGTTTCCCGCTGTGGATTCGAGTTGGAAATTCGAATTGCAAGGATATACGACGCTCGAACGCGCTACCTTCCCGACCGGCCCGATCATGGTGGCACTGCACAAAGACGGGAAGGCTCCCAGCGGAATGGTTCCTGTTGAGTTCGACCAGGAATTTGTTGGGAGCGACCCGTTCACCGTGTGGGGGATTGCAGGCATTGCAGGCTTTCAGACCTTGCCTCCAGTCCGGGTGGGGAAATACTGGATCGATAAGTTCGAGGTCACCAATCGCGAGTTCAAACGCTTTGTGGACCAGGGAGGTTACAAGAAGCAGGAGTATTGGAAACACGAATTCCGAAAGGATGGACGCGTGCTTCCGTGGGCCGGCGCGATGAAACTCTTTGTCGATAAAACGAACAGGCCAGGACCTTCCACCTGGATACAAGGTGACTATCCTCAGGGTGAGGGCGAATATCCTGTCACGGGTGTGAGCTGGTTCGAGGCTGAAGCTTATGCTGCCTTTGTAGGCAAGTCGCTTCCGACCGTTTATCACTGGGCGGCTGCTGCATCCCCGACAGACAGCTCCGCCCTGATACCCGCCAGCAACTTCAGTGGCAAGGGACCTTCGCCGGCCGGAGCCTACCACGGTATGAGCTGGTGTGGCGCTTACGATATGGCAGGCAACGTGAAGGAGTGGTGCGCAAACCAAGCGGCCTCCGGCAAGCGCTATATCATGGGCGGCGCATGGGACGAAGCGACATATATGTTCAACATTCCCGACGCTCGTTCACCCTTCGAGCGGTCCCCTGGATTTGGTTTTCGTTGCGCGGAATATGTGTCGACTGGTAAGGAAGCCGAAGCAGCAGGCGCTCCGATCACGGTTCAATTACGCAATTACGGCTCCGAAAACCCTGTTTCTGATCGACTTTTCCGAGCCTACAAGAACCAATACTCTTATGACAAGACGCCGTTGCATGCGAAGGTGGAATCCGTTCGACAGACCGAGGATTGGAGGCTGGAAAAGGTCTCCTTCGACGCGGCTTACGGCGGCGAGCGAGTCACCGCGTATTTGTTCCTGCCCAAGGCAGCGTCGCCTCCTTTTCAAGCCGTCGTGTACTTTCCCGACGCCGAGGCCGCTCACATGCGATCGAGCGCAGAAGGGGTCCCGATCTATCTTCCAGACTTCGATTTCATTATAAAAAGTGGACGAGCGGTCTTATTCCCTATCTACAAGGGAACCTTTGAACGTGGCGGCGGACCGAAGCCGATTTACTGGCCAAACACCAGCAGTACTTATCGAGACAATGTCATCTTTTGGTCTAAGGACCTCAGCCGGTCGATCGACTACCTAGAGACACGCCAGGATATCAATCCCAACGAGTTGGCCTACGAGGGTGAAAGCTGGGGGGCAGCGATGGGGGCGCTTCTCCCGGCTGTGGAAACTCGCTTCAAAGCATTAATTCTCCTATCACCAGGATTCTTTTTACAAGAGCGATTGCCGGAGGTGGATCAACTCAACTTCGCTCCACATGTGAAGGCCCCTGTTTTGATGCTCAATGGCCGGTACGATTTCCTTTGGCCGCCCAGAATCTCTCAAGAGCCCATGTTCCGTCTGCTAGGAACGCCCACAGAGAACAAACGCCGCGTGGTTTACGACACGGGACACGACGTACCGCGAACGGAGATGATCAAGGAATCGCTCAACTGGATCGACAAATATCTGGGACCCGTGAGATAGTCCAGGGAGTTTCGGGACATCCTTGATACGTACAGTCAAGGGAAAACGGGGTTTTCCCTTGATGTGACGGAGGTTCAGGATGTCCCTGTTTTCTTTCCGGGTGCGCCGGCGTCAGGCTGCCTGCGCTCCAACGTTCTAATCCTCGCCAAGGGCGACAACTGGATCGATGGATGAGGCCCCGTGCGAACGATGGCCGACCCAGTGAGAAAATCAGGTGTCGTGATGTTCGCAAATGGCCAGGATGCGCTGAACGTCGTAAAGCCGATCATCGACACAGCAATGGACACAGATTCCCTGGCATTCACGAAGAGCCCGGCTGAGCTAATAGCTTCATGAACTGTACTAGCCGGTTTCCTCAGCATGTCTCAGAAACTTCGAGCAAATCTGGCGTTTCTGCGTCCTTGTAGTGAAGCGTTACCAAGAGAGGCTTCCATCGATGCTGATGCTGGTTCTGCGCGATCGCAGCTTCTCATGGAACCCCGTGCGCAGCCTGATCTCTGTCGCAGCGATCGCAATCTCATCGATATGGCCGTGCGCGCGAGCCCAGTCCGCACTGCCCCCTGCATCCCCGCAGTCGATCCCCACATGGCAAGCCGCAGCCGGCGGACGCATGTCATTTGAAGTTGCATCGATCCGGCTCGGAGATCCGGGCAAGTTTATTCGTCCAACGATCGACCTTAGTATTGAGGACACGCCGATCACACCCGGTGGCGCCTTCATAGCCGATTTCTCTCTGCCCATCTACATCCAGTTCGCTTACAAGATCCTACTCACGCGCGAGCAGCAACAGGCAATGGTTGCGCATCTGCCCAAATGGGTCGTCGAGCAGCCGTTCGTGATCCAGGCCAAAGCGCCAATGGCCGACGTCACCAAGGACCAGATGCGCCTGATGATGCAAGCGCTCCTTGCCGACCGCTTCAAGCTGGCCGTGCATTTTGAAACGCAGGAGCAGCCAGCGCTGGCGCTCGTCCCCACCAAGCCTGGCACTCCAGGACCGCGTCTTCGCCCGCACTCACAAGGTCTCGCCTGCGACGCCAAGTGGACTGCCCCACCCGATCGCACTTCGCCTTCCGTTCTTCCCGGCGAGTTCTTGCCTTCTTGTGGCGTTTTCGTGGCGATCAATGTAGCGGATCGCACAATCTTGTTCGGCGCACGCGACGTTACTTTGCGGTCGATTGCGGCCAACTTGGGCATCCTTCCGCCGGTTACAGAATTCGGTCGACCCGTAGTGGATCAGACGGGACTTGCCGGAACGTTCGATTTCTCCCTGAACTGGCTGCCGGATCGCAGCGGGTCTGCCTCTGGCGCCGGCGAGCCGCCTGATGCACAGGGACCGTCTTTCCTCGAAGCGCTCAAGGAGCAGCTCGGCCTCAAACTCAAGCCCACGCGCGCAAATGTGCAGACCCTCGTCATTGACCACGTCGAAGAGCCTTCGCCGAACTAACCACCACCCACAAGATCATGGTTTGCCGGGCGGAGAGGGGAATGGGGGTAGCACATGGTTGAAGGGCCTGGAAGCCATACACCGGGCAGTTACACAGCAAGAAGTAGGGGTCATGGAATGGCTTCTGCAAGACGGTGAAGAAGATCCGGCGAAGTCAACTACGCAACCGCCGGCGGGCGTGGCGTTCCCGCTCAGGTAACAGCGGCAGATCCTGACGGATGCTAGTGTCTGGAGAATGCTGTCGATGGGGTTGCTTCTGAGCTCGTTTCGCTTTCCTTTAGGTCCATGCGTTCGATGAGACCATTGGCGATGGTATAAACGTGCCACACTTCGCCATCAAAAAGGACATCGCCACCCGGGCTTTTCACGAGCTGATGAACTTTGACTTCGGTGATGCCGCCTTCCCGGTCGATTATCTCCAGTGGTTCCACGCGCGGATCAAACTCCTTCCACTGACGGCTCCAGTAGGCCCGAATCTCTTCTTTCCCGATCACACGTCCGCCTTCCGACGCCTTGGGCCAGCTAACGTTCTCGCTCATAAGCGCCAGGGCGCTGTCGATATCCCGATGATTGAAAGCAGAGTAGGCCTGAGCTATCAGTGTTTGTGTGTTCGCCATGAGTCCTCTGGAGTACATAAGTCTACTTTACACGTAGAGGCAAGAAATGCTCTGGAGGCGCGTCAACACAGCAGAC
This sequence comes from uncultured Acidobacteriaceae bacterium, assembly GCA_963743365.1. GTDB lineage: Bacteria > Acidobacteriota > Terriglobia > Terriglobales > Acidobacteriaceae > PALSA-350. Next base: position 61,849 of record CAVUQE010000019.1, on the reverse strand, counting down.
TATGCGCCCACGGTGTCAAGGAACGGCCGTCTTTGACCACACTCACTGCGCCCCTCACAACCCTTCCGCGCACACTTGATACGAAGGTATCGATCGATACCTTTGTCTCATTGTTTCACTCCCTCACCTCTGGCTTAATTGCAGTCGCGAGGGAGAACACACGATGGTTGAACTTATGAGGGAACCTCCGAGTCCGCCGTGGATTGGCGGTTGTGGGGGAAATGATCGCCGTGCGGGATTACAACGCAAGCTGATGCTCGGCGTGATCGGTGCAATGCTGGGCGCTTCTCTTTCAGGTTGCACAGCGGACAAACAGCCCTCCCAGGAGGAAAGCAATCTCGCCAATGCGGCTAAGGACGTTGCCATTCCGTTGGAGGCAGGAAAGAAGACAAACCCGCTGCCTGAGACCGATGAAGTCGTGAGCCAGGGCCAGGAGGTGTTTCTTGGATCTTGCGCCCAATGCCACGGCGCGGATGGGCGCGGAGATACGAACATCGGGCGCAACATGGCGCCGCCTGCCATGGACCTGAGCTCGCACCACGTGCAGCACTGGAGCGACGCGGAACTGTTTTGGATCATACAGAACGGAGTTCGCCTCACCGGCATGCCTTCCTGGAAGTCGAGCATTTCCGAAAACGACACCTGGAAGTTGGCACGTTTCATCCACAACCTTCCCCGCCTCGACGCTGCCTCCGCCTCCACAGCAATCCCATCACAGGCACAAGCCGTTTCCACGCAGGACAAGTACGCCCTCAAAGTTCCGAATGGCCTCGCGTTCTCTGAGTTCACGGGATACGAAGGTTGGCCGGTGATCGCCATCAGCCATAACGGAAATAAGCTCGCGGCGATCCTGGGGAATCCTGCGATGATTAACGCCTACAAAGCGGGCATCCCCGCGAACGGCAAGCCGTTTCCGGATGGCGCCAAAATGGTGAAGGTCCATTGGAACGCGAAAGTGGATGACGGTGAACCCGGTGCGCCGGCGGTGCCAGGCACCCAGCATGACGTTGACCTGATGGTGAAGGACAGCAAGAGGTTCGCGGACAGTGGCGGATGGGGTTACGGAGCGTTCGAGTATGACGCGGCTTCCAATTCCTTTACGCCCGCCACCTTGAAAGACAAGCCACCGCAGGGGAACGACGCCAAGTGCGGGTTCGCGTGCCACACGGCAGTGAAGACAAAAGATTACGTTTTCACCGATTACGGGCACAGGTGAAACGGTTTGAGCAGACTGTTCTTGTGCGCTGAAGGCGACCACCGCGTTCCTGGAAGCTGTAGGACACCGGAGCTAGTTGGCTGAAGGTTTTTCGAGATGGTTAATCACTACGACCTCCAGCAGTGATCTCTTCCTAACCAACCTGAAGCCTAGGGGCTGCACTGCACCAAAGTAGGCGGCGGCCCTGTCCATTCCGTCGGGACCTTGCCTGCCGTAAGCCGTATCCGTGGGAATCATCAGCGCGAAGTTGAACCGGCCCGTCAGTCCTGTCTCGTCCACAATCTGGCGGTCCTGAATGAAATTCATCAGTGCATCGGCGAACTCTGGCATGGTGTAGTGAGTGAACTGCACCGCCGTTTGGCCGTTCTTGTTATCTGTCACATTGACGTACCCGTGGTCATAACCGCTTGACTCGTCTGCGCTAACTTGCGGAGAACCCTCCGCCACCGTCAGCGCATACACCGGGAAATCCCTCTGCACCAATTGCACCTTAAGACCGAATCGTTGCGCGAGCAGTTTCCTGACCATCGACCGCTGCTGGTCGCGGCTGGCCCGTCCTGGTGTATCGGTTTCCGCGGCAATGTCGAACTTGTCCTCATTCATCCAGGCCGGCCCACCATCGATCTGGCGGTCCCGCACCTTATAAGCGAATTTGATGAGATCGGTGACCGACGAATTGCTAGCTTCAAAACGCCCGCCTTTGAAGCCGGAAAACGTTTCTCTTTGGTTTCCCTGGCTTGGCTTGATCGTCGCCACCTCAAATGCAGGATCAGCGGTCGCGGCCATTGGCGGGATCGGAGCCGGTCCGCTATAGGTCCACAGCGTCTCCGGAGTGGCAAGAACGAGCGTCAGCGGATAGCTTTCGTTACCCTGCGTCCAAACTCCGGTAAAAGACTTGCCATCCGCGCTCAACTTGCCTCGATAGCTGATGTCCGCAACCGCCACATTCAAGTCCGGCGGTGCGAATGTGACCGAAAGAAGTGGAGGACCGGAGGGTCCCCGGTCGATGAAGATGAGCGAACCACGCAGCGATCCATTGTTGTCGGGCTTCGCAAACTTGAGAACGATGCGTTGGCTCTCTTTGCTGGACAGCGTTCCCTGCCATGTGCCGGTGATTGTCTGCCCGTGAAGCACAGTGCAAACCGCAAAGGCGAAGCCCCACACAAGCAGAAATGCAGCTTTGGGGACCAGTCCACTTGGCGTCATGCCCGATTGACGTAAACGTTCCACAATTCGCTCGGAGAGCTTCGCCTTTCGTCAATTCCCCTCCCCGCAGCGGAATCAGGAACGGTGGGCTCAGCTCCGGTTGCGATAAAGCGAGAGTTCCACCTGGGCTGCCATTGCCGCAGTATCCAGGGACAGGTCGAGAAATCCGGCGATGGTTTCCGCGTGGCTGAGAGGGTCGAGCAAGAGTCGTCGATAGCCGATGCGACAGATCGAAAAGTCCTCGCGTTCACTGAGCAAATCTACAACCTGAAGAAGGTGCGACTCAAAAGCGGCCTTCATTTCTGACGGGTTGGCGGCTTCGCCCTCGCCGCGCCTTCGCAACATCACCTCCTGCGAACGGAGTATCTCCGGCAGCGGGCGTTCCATAAAGATGATTTTGTAGTTGTGGTGCGGAGGCAACGTCGCCAGCAGATAGGATATGACCTTGACCGCGCGGCCTTCCGCCTGGTCAATGCAACCGGGATCCTGCGCGAGCTGCTTCACCGGTTCCCACTCAAAATAGCCACCAGGATTATCCTCGTCCGCCACGCGCTCGCCATCGCTGAGGATCGGGACGCCTCCAGCGGCAAGCATGCGCATCATCAACGATGTGCCTGAACGCGGCAGGCCAGAAACTACCGTGATCACAGCACCGGCGCCTTTCTAGCACGAAGGTGACTCGGGATGCTCAGCCGCCTGCATCGCCCACGCCTTACCGTCCATATGTTCCGGCGGCAGCAAGCCAAAGATCTTCAAGATCGTAGGTGCCAGATCAACAATCGCGGGGTCTTCGGCCGTGAACCGGCGATTGGAAACAAAAATGCCCGGAACCAGACGCGGGTCGACGCAGTGGTCTCCGCTCCAGGCCTTTAGATTGTCTTCAAAGACCGCCCCGGTTACCTTTCCCATGACCGAGTCCCAGGAGGCACGATATCCCTCGCCGTAGCCAACGATAAGGTCGGGCGCATTATCAGCATAAGGTCCGGCAAAGACAGAATCATCCGGAAATACGCCGGAAATGGCCACCTGTTGCGTGTGCGGATCGGTGAGGCCGTTCAGGCGATCGGCGAGTTCCTTCTTTAAACCCGTAGCATCCTCGCCGGGCTCCACTGTACCAAGACGCTCACGGCCGCGAAGATTGAGGAAGAGTCCATTGAGCCCCATGGTATAAGCGCGGGTCCGCGACCAGTCCACATCTTCAAACCAGTCACCGCTCTCCAGCTTTCCCTCGCGCAGCGCAAGATAGCCGTTCTGGTGCAGCCACGCGTTTAGATTGAAACAGCGGCGGAATGACTTGAAGCCGTGGTCCGAAACGACGAGCAGCAAGGAGTCATCGTCTAACTGCTCCATCACTCGACCGATCAGGGCGTCCACCCGTTCATAGAGTTGCTGGATCACCTGCGGCTGCTGCTCCTGCGGTGTGTTGCGCGCGGCCGGATGACCCTCTTCGAGATACCGCCAAAACATGTGTTGTACCCGGTCGGTGGTGTCGAACACGCAGGCACAGAGCCCTTTTTGCGTTTTTTCGAGAGCATCGAAGAACATGCGCTCCCGGTCCTCGTGGTTGGCATAGCACTGGGTGAGAAATGCCTGATCGTCAAGAACCTCTTCATTAAGAGCCCAGGTATCTTCCGCCAGCCCGAGCGTCGCGAAGGGCCCCAGAAGCCGCGCGAGGTACACCGAGTATGTGATGGGATGGGACAGAGGCAGTTGCGGATGTGCCGGATCGATATTCACCGGTGTCACGTATATCTCGAGATCGGGGGAGATCGACTTGAGGTAAAAGCGGCAGATACCGTGGGCACTGAAGCCAAGCGCCGCGGCAAACTTCAACGCGATCCACTCGGAATACGCGCCGACACGAAGAGAAAACGTCTCAGATTCCGCCTCGATGCGCACCGAATCCTCTCCTTCCCTGCGCACCGTGAAAGGGGCCTTCAACTCAGGGAGCTGTTCCTTGGTCAAAGGATTGCCAGGGCCGGGAACGTAGCTGCGATAGATTCCCTTCTCCTCCAGGATGGGTACCAGGACACCGCCTTCGGGAAATTTCTGGTCGCCCTGACGGGTAGTGCAGAGGCAGAAGGTTCCCTGGCTTCCCTTCAGATCCGGCACACACATCCCTGAAAGCAAAACCCCGGGAAATTCCTCCGGAGGAAAGGTGACCGGGACGCGAAGCACGGAACAGAAGATACCCGCCTTGCCCAGCCAGTGCCAGAACGGCGTGCCGCGTCGCAACGCGCGGATGCGTGGCCGGCCGATGGGGATGGTGTACTTGCCGATGGTGACCGATCGCTTGGGTCCGCGAATCTCCGCCGAGGAAAGAAATGGCAGGTAGCTGTTCAGATCACGCGCCAGAAAGTCGTAGATATTGTGTTTCCCTGGGTTCACCCCGGTCATGAAGGTCGACCATGCCACCGGAGAGATGGCGGGAAAGGTCGTTTGTAATTGCGAAAATGTTCCCTGTTCGCTCAGTCGCTTCAAGTTGGGAAGGCGGCCCTCGGCAATAAACCTTTGCGAAAGATCCGGATCCATGCCATCGAAGCCCAGCACCACCATCCGCCGAACCTGCGCCTTCTCATACGCGTGACGATTCCGAATGAGCCGGAACAGCATCCGGAAGGGCCACGTCAAAAAGGAGTAGACGGAATAAAAGAATGCCAGCAGAACTGCCCAAAAGGAGGAAAGGATGGCAAAGCCCGCGCCCGGTCCCACATAGGCACTCGCGGGCAAAGGGCACAAAAAGAAGAGGACCACACATACCAGGCACCAGGCCGGCCAGCGGCTATTTCGAGGTGGGCGTGCCTGGCTCATATTTCAACCCGCAGGATGGTCTTGAAGAGGAAGCCGGCAACGGTCGAGCAAAGAGCAAACAACCAGATCCAATCCCAGGCGACGCCGGCGAAGTGGATCGAGCGGGAAGGGTACGACACCTGTAGGAACTGCACGCCGCTCGTGCCGGCTAAGACCGGCTCGCTTGACACGAATAGCCGCTTCCAGAAACTGTCCTGCAGTCTCACGGGCGAAAGAGGTACCAGGCCGGAGGAAACGGAAACGCGTTTCCCCAGCACGCGGCCGTCTTCCTGCACCTGGACAAGGAACGTACCTGCCTGCTGTGCTTGCATGCGCCAGACCATTTGCCGCTCCGCGGGAATCCTCACTGGAGGCGCTGTAATGCGAAGGCCCGGTGGTACCTGCAGATCCATTTTCTGCAGCACCTCCGCGGACCGTACCCCTGCGGTCAGCAAAAACTCTTCGCCGGGCAAAATCGCCGCATAAGCGAGGTAGCGGTCTGCGATCGCGATAACCAACAGCAGTGGGATAAGGCTCAGCAACAAGGGCTTCGCCAGCAGCCGCAGGTAGTGGCCGGTGTTAGACAGCACGCGCCCATAGGCCCGGGAGACGACAGAAGGTTGATCTCGATAGAGTCGAACAGCCAGCAAATGGGCCTTAATACGATCCTTCTGCACGCGCAGGGCCTTCTGATCGGAATAGCGGGCGATAAACAGTGTCATCAGCAGCCCGGTAGCCAGCGACAGCGCAAGGACAGCGAGTAGGGCAACGGTATTTGCGCGCAGCGCATGGAGCGGCATAGGTTGACCGCCGCTATTCGATATATCCGAGACCACGAAGGCGTTTGCGAATCAGCTCTCTCGACTGCTGCTCTTCGCCCCCGGGGCGCAGGATTTTCTGAATTTCTCTCTCCAGAACCCGCATAACAAATTGATCGATCGATTCGTACCCACCGGCTTTAACGCAGGTGCGCACCTGATCGAGCAATTCTCCTTGCAGCTTCACCTTATGCGAGCCGAGCATTCCTGCCTCCTACGTTCATCGCCCACTCCCCTGAGCGGCATGGTCAAAATGGAACACGGAATACCCAATCATACCCTTCTGCCTGGCGATCGCGAACTCCTGCAGAATGGTCGGTGCGATATCGGTCAGCGCTGGGGCGGGCGCGTCGATCTTGCGATTGCTCAGCAGCACTCCCGGCACCAGCGTCGGATCAATACAATGGTCGCCGCTCCACGCGTTGGTATTGTCCGTAATGACGGCCGGCGCAATGCCGCCCAGTACCGACTCCCAACCGACGCGGTAGCCGCGATTATAGCCAACCAGGAGGTCAGGGCCGGCGTTCCTATAGGGTCCCTGATAGATCTGGCTCGCGATGTCGACGCGTGTGATGACGGACACGTCCGCAGCCGGATCTTTGACGGCGAGAAGACGGGAACGAATCTCCCTGATCAGCGCATCCGCTTCCTTCCCGGGAGTCACTAATCCGTTCCGCTCACGCCCTTTCAGATTGAGATAGACACCGTTGAGCCCCAGGCCGTAAGCGCGGGTGTGGCTCCAATCGATATTGCCCAGATTCGCGTCTGTTCCTTTGCCCGCCACAGTTGCCAGATAACCATTCTGTTGCAGCCACGTGTTCAGGTTAAAGGAATGTTCGAACGGCGCGAAGCCATGGTCGGAGAGCACCAAGAGTGTGGTGTCGGAGTCGAGATGCGGCCATATCTCTCCCAGTACCTGATCGATCTGTCCGTAGAACCACGCGATGGCCTGGCCGTTCCGCTCCGCCATTGCCTGGTTGTACGCAGGGTGCTTCTCGTCGATCAGCCGCCAGAACATGTGCGAGTTGAGATCGAGACTGGAAAAGTAATAGAAGAAAAGACCGCGGTGGAAGCTGGAAAGTTGTAGGTCGAAGATCCGGCGCTGTTCGCGCAGAACCGTGCGCGCCTGATCGAGGAATTCGTCGTCATCCAACACACCCGCCGAGAGGGCTTTCGTGTCTTCAGGAATGCCCTGGGTATAAAAATCGCCCACTTCTTCCGCAAGCGTGGTGGAGAAGTGTGCAGGGTTTGAAATCGGCAGCGCGGGCGAGGCAGGATCGATGTTGATAGGCGAGACATAGAGCTGAAATCGGGGATGGAGTTGCTTGACATAGAAGCGGCAGATGCCCTCCACGCTGGCGAACCACGGCGCCATCTCGAAACGAACGTGCACAAACCCGCTCCACTCTCCTTCGTGGAGAACCAATTGCTCTCCATCCACCGTGATGCGCGCGGAGGGCTCGACGGGGTCGATGGCTACTTCGAAGGGAAGCAACGCCGGAGGCGAGTTCTTGCGGAAGGAGTTGTCAGGCCCGATGAGCGCGGCATGAACGACCGAGTTGTCCACCGTGACTGGGACGATCTCTCCGCCTTCCACCGCGCCCGCCATCACAGAAGGGTCATCGGTAAAGTAGGTGAACGTTCCATAAGTGCCGCGAAGATCGGGAACGCCCATGCCGGAGAGAGCCACTCCTTTGCCCGGTGCAGGCGGAAAATTTGCGGGAATGCGAATCACCGTATTCGGTACGCCGTAGCGGTCCAGAATCTGCCAGAACGCATCGCCCTTCCGCAATTGGTCCACTTCGCCGCCAGAAAGGGGCAGGTTCCATGCGCCAAGGTGCAATATGTGCCGCGGCGGCCTCACCCGCGAGGTGGAGAAGTAAAGCTCCATGGTTTGCGGGTCACGGTGAATAAAGTCAAAGATCCCATGGCCGCCGGCATTCATGCCGGTGATCAGATTGGACCAGGCCACAGGACTTTGCGCCGGCGTACTGGTTGCCAGCTCACGAAAGGAACCCGTCGTCGCCAGGCGTTGGAAGTTGGGCATCAACCCCTGGCTCATAAAACGCCGCAGCAGAATGGGGTCCATGCCATCCACGCCCAGGATGATTACTTTGTGGTGGCCGTGCCACCGCGGACGCAACAGAAAATGCGAGATGACCATCAGGCCAATCGCAGCCAGAAGTATGCCGGCAGCGACACCGGCCAGCTTCCTCAAGGGCGCTTTTTCCTTCATGGACCTCGCCGAGCCGGAAGGCGGCAGCTGTTTATCTTGAGGGTCGGAATGCAAGTGTGACTTTGATTCTTTCTGCTCCACCGGACGATGTCAAGGATCGGAGCAGAGAGCCGAAGCGGCTGCGCCGAGGCTTTACACTGCAACATATGCTGCGTCGCTCATTTCTCGTGCTGATCTTGGGCCTGCCGATCTTCACCGCGGCTGCACAAACAGAAAGACACACCAACATCATTCTGATCACGCTGGATAACGCCGGTGCGAACCGTGTGTCCCTGGAGGCCAAATCAGCGACGCCGCATCTGGCCGCGTTGGCAGCCCAGAGCCTTGTGTTTGAGCACGCCTATGCACAAGCCCCTCTCACCATTGTCTCGCTTGCCAGCCTGCTCACTGGAACCTATCCGCAAACCAACCATGCGACGGAGTTGGGTGGCGCCCTTCCCTCCTCGGCTCCTTTTCTTCCTGCGTTGCTGCACGCAGACGGATACCATACCGCCGCATTCATCGGCAGCAGTCTCCTGGATGCTCGTGATGGCTTCGCGCCCGGGTTCGCGCGTGGCTTTGATGTATACGATGCGCCCAGCGCCGCTGCTTCCGCAGGAGGCTTTCTCTGGCGGGAGCGTTCCCCCGCAGAAGTTGCCAACGCTGCGATTCGCTGGCTCGCCCATGCACCTGAGCCCTATTTCGCCTGGATCAGCCTCGCCGGGGACAGCGGCCGAAGCACGACGCGCCCAGGACCGGGCCCTCGGGCTTTTGCTGACAGCATTGCATGGTCATACCGGGCAGGATCAACCTCTCATCGTGGTCACCGCCGACCACGGTCAGAGCGATGGCGCTCATGGAGAGAACGGCCATGGGATCTTTCTTTACGACGAGACGATTCACGTTCCGCTTTTGATCAAGCTGCCCGGGGGCGAGCTTGCCGGAACACGCGTGCAGGCCCGCGTTCGGCTGATCGACATCGCCCCCAGCATCCTGGAAGCGGCGCATCTGGCTATCCCTCCGCAAATGCAAGGGGCGTCGTTGCTGCGTGCCGCCAAGTCTGCGCCGGGAACCGATCAGCCGGCGTATGCGCGCAGCGACCTGCCCGAGCAGGCGTTCGGGTGGAGTCCACTGGAGTCCTTGCGCATGGGCAAATACCTCTATATTCGTGCTCCCCAGCAGGAGCTCTATGATTCTGCCGTGGATGCTGGAGCGCTCCACAATCTGGCCACTACGTCACCTGCCATCCTGCAGGTAGTCTCCTCGCAAATGGAAGCGTTTGACCGGCGCCTCCGCACCGCAGGACCAGAGCCTGCACAGACAAATCTCAGCCATAGTGATATGGACAAGCTGGCGTCTCTTGGCTACGTCGGGCTGCAAAAGCCGGCAACCCCCGCGAGTGGACCGCCAACCGGCATCGATCCCAAGGCCAGGATCAACACGGCAAATGTGCTATTGGCAGCATGGAGGCGTGTTCATGAGGCCGGCTCAGGCTGGACAGCTGCCGCCGCCGCTTTGAAAAAGCTGCCTCCCGAAGACCAAAAGGGCTTTCTTGCGGAGTGGACCCTTGGCACCAGCTTTGCTCGAAACCGCCAATACGTACCTGCCATCGAGCATCTGCACGCCGCCATTCAACTGCGGCCCGATATTGCATGGCCACACATAGAGATCGCCGATGCGCTCATCAAAACCGGAGATCACAAGACTGCCCAGGTGCACCTGGAAATCGCCAACCATTTGTTGCCGGACAGCCTTACGGTCAAGACGCTCATGGCTGGAGCGCGTGACCCGTCAAGCACCGCTCAATAGGAAACAGCATCCCATCGCGTGATACGCTAGGCATTCTCTCCCATGGAAGCATCGTACGGTACCATCGTCTGGCTCACAGGACTGAGCGGCGCTGGAAAGAGCAGCATCGCCAACTCGGTTTGGCAGGAGTTACGTCGGCAAGGAATCGACGCCGAGGTGCTCGACGGCGATGAACTACGCGCACAAATCAATCGCGACCTTGGATTCAGCAAGAAAGATCGCGACGAGAACGTACGCAGGATCGGTTCTATCGCGGCTTTGCTCAGTACACATGGCGTCACCGTGTTGGTGGCCGTCATCTCGCCCTATCGCGCAGCGCGCGACATGGTAAGGTCAACGGCGGGACGCGGCTTTATCGAAGTGCATGTCGACGCTCCACTAGAGATATGCGAACAACGAGATCCGAAAGGGTTATATCGAAAAGCACGCAGTGGAGAGATCTCTCATTTGACAGGTGTCGACGATCCTTATGAAGCGCCGCTAGCACCTGAGGTGCATTGCCGAACCGACCTGGAGTCGCTACATGAATCTGTGGAGAAGGTAATGAACACTATCCTCATGCGAGCGAAGGAAACGTAAATATAGGCACGTGTGCGGCGATGCTATGTTCACGAGGACTGTGAAGGTGACAACGGCGACTTCCCTTTCGCGCAGCGATTGGCTGAGTTTTCGCGAAAGCGGCGGGATTACAGGGGCCAGAGGTCGCGCCTCCAGGCACCACGAGTCGATACCAGTTGGAGCCCCTGTCGTTGCATCATCGATCTAACTTCTCGCGCGATCGATGCTAGGTCTTCAATGCCTCACCCTTGCATCCCGGGTGACCGCACTCACACATCAGCTCCGTGGTTCCCTTTGCCGCCTCGCAACGAGCACTGCAGAAACTCTGGCCTTTTTCCAGGTTGCAACTACACGATGGGTGTGGACATTTCTTGACATCAGCCATGGGTATCCTCATTTCAACAGCGTTCTTGCTACCTGAAATGGGATGCAGGATTGCACTTCACCGTTAGCTTCTAATTTCCGTGCGCCACCTTCTCGCCATCGCCGCAAGACTCAGGGAGCGGGACAGTAGCAGGTCTTGTAGCTTGCGGGGTCCAGACCCGCGATCGCGCACTCCAGGGTACGCACTCCATTGGCAGGCACGGGGTGGTACGTACTGGAGACATTCAAGAGCGTCAGCCAGCGTTGGCCGGCGTCAGGGTTGCTGCGGATCTGATCGTAGATGGAATTGAGGCTCGCTGCGTCCAGACGCTGGCTATGCCATTCGGCGGTGAAGGTGTACTCCGGCATCCAGGTTCCTGGGACCGTGGTTCGGGCTGCCCGCAGATTGGTCAGGTACCAGGTGGTTTGATCGGTCAGAGCGCCGCCGGCGGCGAAGGTGACGACGCGAAACGAAGGGTTTTGCCCGTAGATGGGAGAAACGGGCGGATCAATGAGGACAAATTGCTCGCCGGCCTGGCCGGCATGGATGACACGGAAGTCGTCAGTGTGATCATGACCGGCAAAGATGGCGGTGATGGTCGTTGGGTATTGGGCGATGAGGCGATCGAAGAGATCGGTCCAGAACGGCTTCCACATGGGAACGATTGCCTGGCTGCAGAGATCCGGAGGCGCGGGGGACGCCGCCTGGGACAAGGAGCGATAGCTGACCATGGTGGAGTATCCGTCGATTCCCGGCGGGATGTGCATCATGATCCAGACTTTTTCGCGATTCTGCGCGGCTCGGCTCAGCGTCGACTCGAGCCAACTGAAGTTGCGCGCCGGACCATCAGACTGCACTGCTGAGCACCCATCGGCAAAACTGACTGACTGATATTTGTTGGAGAAAAAGACAGAGTTCACGGAGACGATACGCACTCCGCGAATACCCCGCGGCTGCAGAGTATAACTGCCAAGAGACTTCCATTCCTCTGTAAATCGCCCATGTACCCGGGCAAGCGACCGAATCGTCCGGGCGGTATCGCTCAGGAAAGGCCCACCCGCTACAACATTGTAGTCGCCGCAATCGTCATCGTTGTTGCCGGGTGTGAAAAGGATTTGTGACTTGCTATAGCGTTGGCGCAGCTCCAGCGCGATAAACGACACCGTCTTGGATACAAAAACACGGTAGTGATCACGGTTGGTGTCGGAGATGGCTTGCGCGTATTTCTGCGAAAATCCATGGGCCAGCAGATCGCCGGTAATCATCACCAGCGCGGGATCGGGCTCAGCCTTGCGCATAGCATCCAGAGCGGACTGCAGCAGCGCCCAGTTGGGATCCTGTCCATAGGGGCTGTAGGCAGTGGATGAAGACCGTCTGAGAATTGCCTCCCATTTATGGACCGGCGCCTTGGCCAGATCGGCAGCAAGAGTAGGGTCGGCAAGAGGGTTGAAGTGGAGGTCCGAGGCGATCAATACCTGCTGGCTGGTAGCACGCGGCTTGGAAGGGCGAGGCCTGGGCAGGTGGGGCAGCGATCGTGCCGTCCCGGCCAGCAAAACCAGGACAGCCAGGAGAGCGAACAAATCACGTTTGTGCGAGCTCAGTTCCGTCTTCCTCCCATTCGTTCCAGAATAAGCTACATCCTGGGAACCAGCTGCTTGATGGCGAAGTCCGTCAATTTTTCTTTCGCGACAAAGGCACGCTTCTGGTCAAGCGTGACGGAAAGTACGAGCACGGCGTTGCCCTTGAGAACCGCCAGGTTCTCGGTTTTAAGGCCGTTGGTGGGAGTGGCATCCTGATCGAACACAGCCTTGTCTCCCGCGCCCGAGACGGGAGTCTCGCTGGGCGGCGTCGGATGCCCCACTTGGAGCGAATCAATTCTCGCACGAGCGAATCTGTTGGCTGGAAAACCAAGAAAACCGAAGGACTGTCGAGCTTTTTCCCAACCGTGCATCATTCGATTCGTCCAGGCATGATAATGATGTGCGGGCTTCGCGGCAGCCTACATTACTACTCTGAAGCCGCTAAATCGGGATTCAAAGGGGAGAGGAAGCAAATGGCAAAGTGGACACGAAGAGGATTTATGGGATCGGTTTCGGGGATAGCAGGGGCAACGATGCTCGCCGGCCGGGCGGGCGCTGTTACCATGAGTCCCCCGGAAACACCGAAGGTAAGTGGGCCGATCAAGATCACCGATTTGAAATGCGCCGTCATCGGCCGTAACCCGACGGTGCGCATTGTCACCGATCAGGGAATTTCCGGCTACGGTCAGGCTGAGACCGCCAAGCCGTATCTCAAGCCCATGGTGCTCTTTTATAGGAACTATCTCATCGGGGAAGACCCCACGAACGTGGCCGCCATCATGCTGAAGATTCGCCGCATCGGCGCATTCAAGCCCTGGGGCGCGGCCGTCAGCGCCATTGAGATCGCGCTTTGGGACGTGGCCGGCCAGGCGGCCGGCCTGCCCGTCCACAAACTGCTCGGCGGAAAAATCCGCGACCGCGTTCGTCCCTACGGAAACTCCGAAAATAACATAGGCGCTACGATGACGATGCCCCGCACGCCGCAAGATTACGCCGAGTTCGCGACCCAGATGAAGGAGGCCAAAGAGGGCTATACCCTGGTGAAAATGCCCATCGGCTTCCACAATACGGCCATGATGACGTCCATACCCAATACCTGGTACGGCCCCCAATGGCACGGGCCTGCTGCGCCCTATATGGATCGCGGGCTGATGACAGAACGCGGCATCGACAATTGCATCGCCTGCGCCGAAGCTGCGCGAAAGGCCCTGGGCGATGATGTCGGGCTGGCCTTCGACTGCGGGCCAGGCTGGGTGGTCAAAGACGCCATCCGGTTTGCGCGCGCAGTGGAACCACTCAAGCTGGCATGGCTCGAAGACCTGATCACCGGCGATTACGAACCTTACCCAAAACCCCAGGTCTTCAAGCAAGTGACCGAAAGCACGTCGACGCCCATTCACACCGGCGAGGAACTCTACCTGCGGGAGAACTGCATGGAGCTGATCGAGACCCAGGCGGTCAACGTGCTCGGGCCGGACCCGGAGGATGTGGGCGGCATGGCCGAATTGAAGTGGATTGCCGAGTATGCCGACCTCCACGGCATCCTGGTGGCGCCGCACGGAATCTTCGATGGACTATTCGGGGTCGCCGCGCAGGTGCAGATGGGGGCCACGCTTCCGCAGAACTATATTGCTTTCGAATACGCGAAAGGCCAGCCGGAATGGTGGTATGACATTGTGGATGGCTTGCCGGATCCGGTCGTCAAAAACGGCTTCATCGATGTCTGGGACAGGCCGGGGCTCGGCATCACCTTCCGTGTGCCGCAAGCCAAGACCCATCTATCCGAAGAGGATCGCGGCTTCTTCGATTAAGCCGCCTCTCGATAAGGAGATCAACAGGGCCCTATCAAGATCGCTTTGCCAAAGTGCCTCTTTTCGGGCCGCTCGGTTTAGTGCCGGGCGGCTCACTTAAGAGCGACAATTCAGGCGAGCTGATTTGGCGTTCCCTTTGAACCATCTCCGGGAGCGCTGCCGAAATATAGTCGAGAAATACCCGGATGCGTGGAGAGAGGTGTCGGCGGTTGGCACAAATCGCGAACAGATCAATCTGGTCGCACCAAAAGTCGTTAAGACATTCAATGATCGTTCCTGCATCGAGATCGGGCTGAATATCCCAAACGGCTTTCAGCCCGACTCCTCTCCCAGCGCGCACCCAGTTGTGTACAACTTCGCCACTGGTCGTGGTCAGAGATCCACTCACCGTCAACTCAAATCGCCTGCCGCCTTCCTGGAATGACCACGCATCTATCACCCGCCGGCCTCGGACAAGACGGATGCAGTCGTGTTGCTGCAGGTCCTCCGGTCTTCGTGGAGTTCCATGGCGTCTCAAGTAAACCGGAGAGGCGCAGACAATGCGCCTGGTAGACAGAATCTTCTTGGCAATCACACTGGCATCTGGGGGAAGCCCAACGCGCAGCGCGATATCAAGTCCGTCATCGATGACATCCAGGCCTGAGTCCGACAAATTGAGATGAAGCTGGATCCCAGGGTATGTCTCCACGAACCGTGCGACAAGAGGAGCAATCAGTCTCCGGCCAATTTCCATCGGAGCGCCCAGGCGCAGTTTTCCCTTGACGGCCTTGCCTTGGGAAGATGCCTCCGCCTCAGCCTCCGCGATGTCGGCAACGATGCGTTCACAACGTTCATAGAACAAGTGGCCCTCTTCGGTTAGCTCGAATGTTCTGGACGTTCGTGTGACGAGCCGCACGCCCAGGCGCGACTCCAGTGCGCTAAGGCCTCTGCTCATGGCTGCGGGCGAAGAGTTGAGGGCCCTTGCGGCGGCAGAGAGATTGCCGGCCTTTACGATCTCCACAAACAGCTGAAGTTCCGCAACCTCGTCCGCCATGATGTCCCCCAGCCTTGGGAATGTAATCCGTTTGCTATCCATTTTAGATAGCCTTCTCAAGGTGAGAGGGGGTAAGTCGTGTGCTGCGCCTGTTCGCCGGGGTCGTCTTGTTCCCTAAAATCGGAAGGTAAAACCGATATTTCCTGTGACCGGCGCGTTCTTGTAGGTTACTGTCTGAAAAAATGTTTTTGGCTGAAAGCCGGCAACGTTGAAGGCGATGATGGTGTGGCGCACGGGAACCCACCGAATTTCGAGATCTCCCTGGTTGCCGAGATAGCGCGCATGGCTAACACCAGGCGGGTCAATCAGGATTCCGCTTCCAAAGGCATAAATGCCGTCATGCGTCGATTCCCTCCAGTACCAATTCCAAGCCAATGCTCCGGTCACGTTTGCTCTCAGCTGAAATTGAAGCATGGGATGCAGATCGATCAGATTCTGAGGTCCCAGGAAAGGCACTGCTTTGTTTGTAAAGTATGCGCCGCGGGGAAAAAGCGGGTTGAACGTCCCAAGAGGATGCCCCGGAGAGTTGCTGTCTCCGCTATACACGTCCGCCCGTAACAATGGCCGCGGATGAAAGCGTGCGCGATCAAACGTAAACCCGGTTTCCGTGGACGCGCTCCATGCGCGAATTGTGCCGCTCCCGAAGCTTCCCCACTGGTAATTGGGTTCCCAGTTGTAGTCCAGGCCTTTCCCGGCTGGGCGAAATGCTCTGAGCCCGATGGTATTGCGAAAATCGTTGGCCGTGCCGCGGTTGTAGGTGGCTGGCTTGGTATCCAGTCCGATGTAATAGATGTCGGCTTGCCCGCGGCTCACGATGGGGGCCGGAATGGTCAAGTAACTTCCCCACAGGCTTTGATGGGGATTGGGAATATCGTCGAAATAGCCCTGATCATCTTCGACCGGCTTCAGCGCGAACACGTCCAGCCTCGCGTGGGCGCCTTCTGCGATCGCGCGCAACCCGTCAAAGCTCAGCTTCACATTCGGGCCTTCATTGTTGTCCATCAAGCGGCCAGAGCCGAGCACCACCTCCTGGCGTCCCGCACGCAAGCTCATCCCGCGCGAACTGCTGACATGGGGTCCGATTTCAAGGAATGCCTGATGGACATCGCCGGGGTCTTCATCGATTCCGGGCCGTGGTCCACCATTCCTTCCTGCGATGGAGTCGAACTTCAATTCAGTGAAGAGACGGAAGTCTCTATTCGCGTGCAAATCGAAATGGGGCATGACCCGGTTCATAACGTATCCATTATGGTCTTGCGGCCCAGCGCCGAACATCCAGTGGTCGTAATACTCGTACTCGATGCGGTATTCGAATCCCAACGAGAGGTACCGTTGCGCGTTTTTGCCGAGCGAAATGTACTTGACCGGGTCGAAGAAGTCCGTACGCTTCGAAGAATCTGCGAGAAAACTCCAATTCTGTTCTGCAGGAAAAGGATTCAAGGGCGGCCGCGCCGGGTCAGCAGGCGGACCAGGTGGTTGAGGATCAGGAGTCTGCGCGCTCCCAGGCAACGCTGAGAGCGCGCACAGCATAATCCACACCAGACACCAACGGCTCCTACGGTCACCGAAGACCCCGGCGAAGCGACCATACGAGGACTGTTGGTCTCGAACTGTTATTTCGCGAAGCATCGGTCTTTGCCCAGGTGTCCTCGAAATGTGCTTAAGCACGCGCCGGCCGTGGCAGCAGAACCGGTTGACCCTTCGTCGCAAGGATGAAGATCAGGCCTCCAGCCATGGATACGTTTTTGAAAAAGTTGATCAGCTGAACCTGGTACAGCGGAGTGCCCAGGTCCTGCCAGAAGCTATGCGCCAGCAGGGTTGCCGGTATCAGAAACAGTAGCAGTGCCACAGCGGATATACGGGGATAAATTCCCAGGATCAAGCCTAAGCCCGCAATCAGTTGTAGAGCACGCGCTGCAATAATCAGTAGCGGGATAAGGGTGGGCGGCGCGCCGTGCGCGGCCATCTCGTGCACGGCAAGAGTCTGACCAATGACGTCGAGAGCGTTCATCATGAAGATCGCTGCAACGAATACGCGCGCTGCAACCATGAAATATCGTTGATTAGAGTACATAAACACTCCTTCTGGTTCTCTCTCGTCAGGCTAGCGCTGGCATCGATGGCTTAGAAGCCACTTTCATCGCACAGCAGCTTTGCGTCCCAGTCAAAGCTGTAATGCCTAACCAATGACGGGTGCCCCACACCCCGGATTTCCTGTGAAGGTTGTTGGCGTTGATGAAGTTCATGCGGCTTTCCTCAATGAAAGCCGCACACGTGGCTGTTGCTTGGCGCCGCGTACAGGAAATCCGGGTATCTCGCTCGTTTTTCGCGAGATGTGGGATTCCACGACTCTTTTCCCTAATCATTGGTTCGCCCGCAAAGCCTCAGGAAAACAGTCCGCCTTATCCCAGAGTGAGAATTACATGCGTCCAACCACTGGCCCCAGCAATCTAAGTCGATATGAGCGCGAACGTTTCTATTCTGGGATTGGGCATCATGGGGACAGCCATGGCCCGCAGCGCCGCCCGTGGCGGTTTGAACACGACAGTGTGGAACCGGTCACCCGCACCTGCCTCCGATTTTGCTTCGAGTAATGTTCGCATTGCAGAGAGCGCTATCGACGCGGCGCAGGGGGCGGACGTTATCGTCACCATGGTGTCAACGGCCGAGGCAGTGTTGAGCATCATGAAAGAGCGGGGAGCTTTAGCGGCCATGAAGCCGGGTGCAGTATGGATACAGATGTCCACCATCGGAGTAGATGGCACGGAACGAGCCTGGCGCCTGGCCCAGACGCGGCCCGAAATCGTCTTTATAGATGCTCCTGTTTCGGGCAGCAAGACCGCAGCGGACGAAGCCAAACTTGTTATTCTTGCGTCCGGCGATCAAGCCCGCGCAGGCGCGCCGGTGCAGCAATTCTTTGACGCGATCGGAGCAAAGACACACTGGTTGGGCGGTGTAGGGCACGGAACGCGTATGAAGCTCATGTTCAACGCCTGGATGGGGATTCTCAATGAAGGGATCGCGGAAGTGTCCATCCTCGGGGATGCACTCGGGATTGACCAGGGCCAGTTTGCATCGCTGGTCACGGGTGGACCGCTGGTTCCATCGTGGGCGGTAGCCAAACTGCACAAGATCAAAGAAGGTCGCACTGCGGAGCCAGAATTCCCCCTGCGCTGGGCACACAAAGACGTTGAGCTGGCACTCGCGGCAGCAGGAGGGGCGCGTTCCAAGTTGCCGATCCTTCAGCAAATTGATGCCACCTGGGCGGATGCCGAGCAGGACTTCGGAACGCAGGATCTTAGCGCTATCTATGTGGCCCTTAGCGATGGAGCCAAGCGCTGAACACAGCCCTTTCCGGTAGGAAGGTGGGGGGCGCGCGCAGACGCGGTCAGTCTAGCGGAAGCTGCTGCCTAAGCTCCTCAGGCTACCTTCCGGAACCCTAAATAGCGGTAGATACGGCTCTGCCACTGTCGATCTGGCCACGGATCGCACATCAATTCACGCATTAGGGCAGGTTCGTCCCAGGGAACATCGTGATATCCCTGATGCAGGTATACACTTCCTGGATTTGACTTACATGCATAGGGAAAGAATGCGATAGCACTTTTTTGAATCTGATTCTGCAAAGCGATCCTGTCCGGCGCTTCATTTTTGAGTTTTCTAGCCATCACTCCCGCCAGGTCGCCGTGCGCGGATAGATTCAGGTGACCTAGCTGCGTTGCGCGAGGATTCAGCTCAACCAGGTAGGCTGCGTCAGTATCCTGTTCAAGCACAAAGTCCATGCCGTGAAACCCGCTCAATTGTAACCTCCGGGCCAGCACTCGGACTGCGTCTTCCATCTCGTTGTTTTTGAGCGCCTGGACTACGTTGGCTGCACCTGTAGGCGCCTGTGAGTCCAGCACTTCCACTGTGCTCGAAGCCAGAACCTCTCCCCGCCAGCAGGCAAACATGGTAGTTGCTGGCCGGCCAGGGATAAATTCCTGGATCGTCATTTTCGAGATCTTTTGTCTTTGCCATGCCCACAAAGCAAAAAAATGCCGATTGATCAGAAACCGCTTCCAGGCCATCCAAGCTCGCGCCTTGTTGGATGCGGAGTGAAATCTTTGCGTTGCTTCCGTAAGCGAACCTACGACTGTTACGCCCTCACCACCCCAGGTTCCATCCAGCTTTAGGACTGCCGGCTTATCGAATTTCCAATCTTTCAACTCCTCGGCGGAACCAAGTGTCTTCGTCAACGGCACGCGGATGCCCACACTCCGCGCGATCCGCAAAACCTCGCCTCTTTGCTCAATCACCGCGTATGCCTCTGCGGCGCCTAAAGAAAGTTCAATCAAGGGCCGCAGGTCGGCCTCGTGTGCGTGCAGCGCGTGCAACTGCCAGACCGCAATGTCATCACAGGGCACGATGAGTGTAGGCTGTGCCGCGCGGATGGCAGCCCGGAGCAAACCAATCGACCCAAGTCCTTGATAGGAGTAAATCGAACCCATTCCCGTGACAAAACGAAGTGGGTGGCCAGGAGGACACAGGGCGGAGACATGACAGCCATGGCGCAGGAATGCCATCGCAAGCCGGGCGGAGGAGTGCCACCATAGAGTTGCGCAAATCAAAATTTTTGGCTGGAAATTGCGGCCCAAGAAGCCCACCCTTTACGTCGTCGAACTGCTTTAGCGTGAAAACAACCGGATTGTTCGCGACCCCGATATACTGCAAAGATACGCTTCCAGCCTGGGGGCTGAAAAGAGCATGAATGTAGATACTGTCATCATCGGAGCGGGTCCGTATGGCCTCTCGATAGCCGCGCATCTGTCTAAAAGCAGTTTAACCTTTCGCATATTTGGCTCCCCAATGCAAAGCTGGCGCAGCCACATGCCCAAAGGCATGCTGCTCAAGTCCGAGGGATTCGCCTCCAATCTCTATGATCCGGATTCCTCGTTCACTCTGCGCCATTATTGCGAAGAGAGGAATTTACCGCAGTATGACCTTGGTAATCCGGTTCCCCTTGATGTCTTCTCGGCTTACGGGCTTGAATTTCAGAAACGTCTGGTGCCAACGCTGGAACAAACAGACATCACTTCCGTCCGCCGCACTTCTGAAGGCTTCGAACTCCAGACCGCGGACAGGCAGATTGTCCATACGCACACTGTAATCGTAGCCACTGGCATTACAAATTTCGGCTACATGCCGCCATTTCTCGTCGATCTGCCTGACACCCATGTCTCGCATAGCTCACAGCACCACGATTTGAGCAGCTTCCGCGGAAAGTCAGTCGTGGTCTTGGGAGCCGGCGCCTCTGCAGTCGATATTGCTGCCATCCTTCATGAAGAAGGCTCCCAAGTACAGTTGGTTGCACGGCGGCATGAGATCGCTTTCCACACCAAGGCAAAGGAACCCCGGCCACTCCAACAACGATTGAGATATCCCCGCTCTGGCCTTGGCATTGGATGGAGCTCACGCTTGTGCAGCGACGCTCCTCTGCTATTTCATGCCATGCCTCAGAAGTTTCGTTTCCGTTTTGTCCGCAATCACCTTGGCCCGGCTCCGGGATGGTTCGTCCGCGACAAGGTAGTTGGCAAATTTCCTTTGCACCTCGGTTGCAAAATTCAGTCTGCCTCCATAGAAGATGGCAAGGTGCAGCTCAACATCGTCAAAAAGGATGGAAGCAATTCCCAGTTGATTGCCGATCACGTCATCAGTGCGACGGGTTATCAAGTCTCTATTGCACGCATGGGATTTCTCGACCAAGCATTGCGCCGCTTACTTCATCAAGTAGAAGATACGCCGGTTCTTTCCAGCCACTTCGAAACCTCGGTGCCCGGCCTGTATATGGTCGGCCTTGCCTCGGCTCATTCGTTTGGCCCCTTAGCCCGTTTTGCGTTTGGAGCTAACTTTACCGCGAAACACATCTCGAAGCACCTCGCAGGGAGCATCCGCGCTTCGGCTTCTTCGCGGCCACGGAGTAGAAACGTAGGCTATGCTGCAGACTGAGGCTTGGAGGAGGCCGCGCATTGATCCCCAGGCCGCTCCCCTCCTCTCATGGCAACGGCAGTTACAGTATTGCTGTGCGACCGCTCCCGTCAGGTTGCCGCATACTGTGGCCGCTTCCTCCGCAGGAGCGAAAGCCGAGCAGCACCTCTGTCCCGCCGGGCAAAATCAGCAAATTCCCGCTCGTTGTTTCCGGATTCCGCAATCGTGATTACAGGAACGATGGCTGCCACCACAATAAATGCGGCTAAGTTGTAAGCTGTAATTCGGCACAGTTCATGACTGCGGGAAGGATACCGATCATGTCCATGCGCAAACGGTTCCTGTTTGCAATGTTGTTCACGATCGTTGCCCTGGCGGCGGCCGGAACAGTCAGCGTTTACAAGGCGGAATTTGCTGCGCCGAAGCCGAATACGTGGTCGCGCGCTGCGGTACCTGTCGCTGCTGCATTGCCTTGGTACGATAGCCTGCTGGCAAACATGCCAAGGCGAGGGCTCAATCCCTTCCGCAAGAAAAGCGCATCGCGGCCGGCGCTATTCCTTCCCATTCAATTCAAGAACCCCCAGGATTTGGGTGTTGGCAAGTTGCTGGTCGCGAGCCGCAGCCTCGGCGACCCGGACTTCGCAGAAACAGTGGTGCTGCTGGTTCGCTATGATGAAAAAGGCGCACTCGGACTGATTCTCAACCGGCGCACGGATGCCCCGCTCTCTCAGGTCCTTGATCTCAAGGCCGCGAAAGACCGCTCCGACCCGGTTTACCTCGGGGGGCCTGTGGGGCCTTCCGTTGTGTTTGCATTGTTTGAGTCCTCGGCCAAGATAGAAAAGGCTGAGAGCATCTTCAATGGGGTTTATCTGATTTCCGACAAAGCGCTCTTTGAACAAACAATTTCGGCGCGGCCTGACCCCGGCGTTTTTCACGTTTACCTGGGATATGCCGGATGGACGCAAGATCAATTACGGAACGAAACGCAATTGGGCGCGTGGTTCGTTTTTCCGGCAGACGCCGCCACCGTATTCAATGCCGATCCGGATTCTTTGTGGTTGCACATGATTCAGAAGGCAGAACTGCAATTGGCGAAGGCTGCGCCCCCTGCGGAAACCTCCCTGCGTTCTAGTGCTTCCTATCTGGGGCACACCTTTACAGCTTCAGGAGAGAAGCTCATTCCTTCTGAAGGGTACGGCCTTTAGGCCGTACGTAAATACTTTGCAATAAATCCGGCATTAGCCGCTGAGGGACGATTTCCCTTCGCCTTCCCCGGCCGCCGCGCCAAACTGAGGCCTCGCTTTACTTTTGATAGAATGTAAAGCGGAGCCACCGCATCATGGAAGCCACTCTCAGCAGCAAGAATCAAGCAACGATCCCAAAGGCGGTACGGGAATATCTGCATCTCAAACCGGGCGACCGTTTCAGGTTCTTTTTTCAGCCCGATGGGGCTGTTGTGATCCTGCCCAGGATCCCCACATCGGCGCTCAAGGGCAGCGTTCCAAAATCCTCCCGGCCCGTTTCAGTCGAGCAGATGAATGCGGCGATTAAGGCCGGCGCGACAAAAAGATTCCGCTAATGGTCGGACTCGATACGAATGTAATCTTGCGGTACCTGCTTCAGGATGACCCTACGCAGACAACTCTAGCCAACCATATTGTCGACCAGCTACTGAGCGACCGGAACCCAGGGTTCATTAGCCTCGTTACTGTCCTCGAGATGGTATGGGTGCTCCGCAGTCTTCTGAAGCAAACGCCTATTGAAATCGCGACACATCTTGAGAACCTTCTTGCTGCAGGTTCTTTCGAAGTTCAAAATGGGCAACAGGTCTTCGAGGCTGCATTCGCGCTAAAACGCGGTACCGGCGAGTTCGAAGACGCGTTGATCGGTGCTCTGAACGCTTGGGCGGGCTGCCCACATACGTTGACATTTGATAAGAGAGCCCTACGCATGCCCTACTTTCAACTAATTTCCTGATCGCGACCAAACTTTCCGTTCCCCGGTTCTTCCCACTTCCCATCGGCGTTGAGAATAGAGGAAGATCGCGCAGATCAGCCCGTCCCCAATCTTCCCCCCAGTCTCCTTAGCGATTGACAAGGCTCTGAAAGTGAGCCGGATATCTGTCTCCCTGAACGGGGATGGCCGAGACAGCATCGTGGATGGCCTTCAGGTCCCCCGCCGTCAGTTCCACCTTTACTGCCCCCAGATTCTCTTCGAGGCGGTGCAGCTTCGTCGTTCCAGGGATCGGTACGATCCACGGCCTTTGTGCGAGCAGCCACGCCAGAGCAATCTGCGCCTTGGTCGCCTTCTTCTTCTCTGCAATCCGCCCCAGGGCATGCACCAGCGCCTGGTTCGCCTTGCGGGCTTCCGCCGAGAAGCGCGGAACGATGTTGCGGAAGTCATTCTTGTCGAACTCCGTCGTCTCGGAGATCGCTCCCGTTAAGAAGCCCTTACCCAACGGGCTGAAGGGAACAAACCCTATGCCAAGTTCTTCGAGGGTTGGCAGAATTTCCGCCTCCGGCTCACGCCACCACAAGGAATACTCGCTCTGAAGAGCGGTGACCGGCTGCACCGCGTGAGCCCGGCGGATCGTCTGCGCACCGGCCTCCGACATGCCAAAGTGCTTCACCTTGCCCTCCTCAATCAGTTGCTTCACCGTTCCTGCAACGTCTTCGATCGGCACAGCCGGATCGACGCGGTGTTGATAGAAGAGATCGATCCGATCGGTGTTGAGGCGCTTCAAGGCGGATTCCGCCACGGCCCTGATTCGTTCCGGTTTGCTATTCGTGCCCTGGCTTGGTATTCCGTTTGCAAAGCCGAACTTCGTTGCGATAACTACCTTGTCGCGCACAGGAGCCAGCGCCTCGCCCACGAGTTCTTCGTTCGTAAACGGACCGTAGGCTTCGGCGGTATCGAAGAACGTCACCCCGCCGTCATACGCAGCGCGTATCACCTTGATCGCCTCATCCTTTTCCGTTGCCGGCCCAAGGCCGAAGCTTAGCCCCATGCAGCCGAAGCCGAGGGCTGACACCTGCAGCCCGGAGTTTCCCAATTTTCGTGTGTTCATTCTTTTCCTCTCTACTGCAGTTTAAGGAGAAGCACGCGCGGACCGTTATCCCGATCCTGCCGATCTTTTGCCTGATTCTCTTGCAGGTCAGTTTTTGCGTTCGCATCGTAGAGAGCCACAACCGTTATGCTTAGAGTGGAAAGAGAAACAAAATGACCATGAATAGCAGGCATTCCGCAGCTCCAGCAACCCGATCGATACAGGATTTGAGAGCCGAGCTGGCAAATAAGATTGCCTGGTTCGTCGGGTCTTCAGAGAGACGGAGCACAGACGTGCCTGGGCTGTTGCTTGTGCGCAGGACCACGCCCAGTGCACCCTGCTCAGGAAGGTACACCCCTGGCGTGATTGTCGTCGCCCAGGGCAGTAAGCGCGTCGACCTGGGCAAGACGACCTTCCTCTATGACCAGTCGCGATTTCTTTTGACCTCAATCGACCTGCCCATCGTGAGCCAGGTAGTCGAAGCAAGCGAAACCAAACCACTTCTTGCTTTGGCGCTCGAACTGCAGATGCCGTTGGTCCGAGAGCTTCTGACCCGGGACGAGGTCCACGTGCGCGAAGTGTCACCGGACACGCCGGCCATGGTTACTGGCGTGATCACGGCTGAATTGCTGAGCGCCTGCTGCCGGCTGGTGGATCTCCTGGCGAATCCGCGCGATATTCCCTTTCTAAGCGGCCTCATTCAACGCGAGATCATTTACCGGCTTTTATGCGGACCCCACGGCGCCCGCCTTCGAGCCATTGCAACTGCCGGAGATCAGAGCCACCGTACCGCGAGAGCCATCTCCTGGATCAGGGACAACTACGCCAAAACGGTGCGCGTGGACGATCTGGCCCAGCTCGCAGGCATGGGTGTATCGACACTGCATCATCATTTCCGTGTACTGACCCATATGAGCCCTCTTCAGTATCAGAAACAGTTACGACTGCAGGCAGCGCGAGGCCGAATGCTGCTTGACGGCCTCGACGCTTCCACGGTGGCCTTTGAGGTCGGGTACGAAAGTGTCAGTCAATTCAATCGTGAATACAGCCGCTTCTTCGGCCAGCCGCCGATGCGCGATATCAAAGCCCTCCGGGAAGGAAAAGTCGTTGACATAAGCGCCGCCTGACCGCGAATCGACATGGAGCTCGCCCATCTCGCGGGCTGCAACGAAGGCTCGGGTAGGTGAAGCTCTAGGCCAATGAACAAGCCGGACGATTGAACCAATCTTCCGGACTCTCAGCATAGTTCGTCCACCGATCCGGACTCATCTATTGATTGGCGCAGACTGGCTACTTGCCAGACAGGCCGAACATCGTGGGACCTAAGGAGACATCATCATGCGTATTTTTGTGACGGGAGCGCCCGGCTTCATCGGATCGGCGCTGGTACCGGAGTTGATCCAGGCAGGACATCAAGTATTGGGGCTGACACGCTCCGAGGCCGGCGCCGAAAAACTGCGTGCGGCGGGAGCCGAGGTGCTCCACGGCAACCTCGAAGACCTCGACAGCCTGCGTAAGGGCGCGGCCGATTCCGATGGTGTGATCCATCTCGCCTTCAACCATGACTTCTCGCAGTTCGAGAAGAACGCTGCGGACGAACGCAACGCAATCGCGGCCATCGGAGAGGTGCTCCTGGGTTCCGACCGGCCATTCGTTGTCACGTCCGGCACGGCGATGGCAGCCAATGTCGACGGCAAGCCCTCCACGGAAACAAGTCCGGCCGCCACATGGAACCCTCGCGCCGGCCTGGAAACGGCGGCGAAGGCGTTCACCGAGCGTGGCGTGAAGACCTCCATCGTGCGGCTGGCGCAGATTCATGACAACCGCAAGCAAGGTTTGGTCCCTTACCTTCTCGCCGTGTCGCGTCAGAAGGGAGTCTCGGCATTCATCGGCGACGGCAGCAATCGCTGGCCGGCGGCCCACGTCTCCGACACGGCGCGCCTGTACCGCCTGGCGCTTGAGAAGGCCGAGCCGGGCGCGATCTATCACTCCGTCGACGAGGAAGGCGTCACCATGAAGGCCATCGTCGAGGCGCATGGCCGCGGGCTGAAGGTGCCGGTGGTCAGCATCAAGCCCGAGGAAGCTGAGGCCCACTTCGGCTGGCTGGCACGCTTTGCCAAGGCGAGTATGCCTTCCTCCAGCGCGCTCACGCAACAGAAGCTGAACTGGAAGCCAACCGGGCCAAGCCTGATCACCGACCTCGACAATATGGACTACACACAAGCCTGATTCCAGAAAGCCCGGTAACGGACGAAGAAGTTGGTTTGCCCTCACCGAAAATAAATAAGTATCGCTGAGTGCGCGATCAGTCCCGAAGAGCCTGCTCTGAGCCCGTCGAAGGGGACGACTGAGAGTCAGACGTGTCCAAATTAGTTTTTTTCGGTTCTGTCCATCCACCTCCACTCATGCCAAGGTGGGCCACTGCCCTCAACTTTGTCATCAAGGAGCCGACTTGCCTGCTGCAAGTTAAGGGAGCAATGACCCTGCCTTCCGCACCGGCAACGGAGGTTGGGGTGCCCCATTCAAGCCCGGTTTTGGCTTGAGTGGGATACCACTGTTCTCTCCCTCTGGCTCTTTCATCCACTACTAAATCCTCCTGGAAGCACCAACCCATCCTTTGTCATCCCTACAGCTCCGTCCATCCATCTCCACCTTGGCATGGGTGGACGTGGATGGACGGAAGCACTGCCACAGCACCAAACCGATTTCCCTTGTCTACGTTCTCTTCCACGCATTCAGCAAGTTGCGCCGTCCAGAGGGCCGTTTGCGCGCTCATTTGGACAGCTCTGACTGAGAGTGGCCCAGGACGTCAGTCCTGGGGATCTGGGCCGCGCGCCGCCAGGATGCGCTGGTATGCCTCGCCGGCTTAAGCCAAGGTCGTGTTGAGTGGTTCAGAATAGCAATCGAACACGGCTTCAACTGGATCTGAGGGGCCGCCCCACAAGTGTCCCGGAACACGCCCTACTCACGGCGTCTTTTGCTTTGCGTGGCTTGATCGCGTAATCCCAACAGAGCATCGAAGATCGTACCTAGCATGGCTCGCATCTTCCGCTCAGGAAGGACATCAGGTTCCAAATCGGCCTCAAGCACGAGCGCAGAGAAAATCCCTCCGAGAGCTTCTCCGGCCGCCCGAGCAGAATTGCCGAAAAGCCCAACGAATACCCCCTCCATGGTGTCTCCAACGTGCTCGTCGATCTCACGAATTCTCTCTTTGACCTCTGGATGGCGTGTAGTAAACAGCTTGACTTCAAGGACGATGAGTGCCCAATCCTTCTCCCTCGACAAGTCAATGTAGAAGCTCCGGAATGCGGCGATTTTTCCGAGACGAGTTGGGGCACTGTCCAGGGCGTGGCGAAGTTTCTCCTGGTAGCTGGCAGTTTTCACCTGATACAACGCGAGAAACAGCTCTTCTTTGCTCTTGAAGTGAGCGTAGAGTGCCCCTTTGCTGAAACCCGCCGCGTCCGCAATCTCTTCTACTTGTGCCTTTTCATAGCCCACTCGGGCAAAGACCTCTTCTGCGGCCCGCAAGAGCAGCTCTCGCGTCACAGCGGTTCGTTCCTGCGGCTTTCGCGGCTTCCGTACCCTCACGCTAACCAACATAGCATAAACCGACCATGCGGTATTTTTATTTATTTAAAAACCGACTGATAGGTATATTGTTTATGCGTAACTCAACCGGTCGCCAACACCTGTGCCCCGCGCGAAGGGTCGGCCCACAACGGAGAAGACAACATGAGCAGCCTTACGGGAAAAATTGCGCTGGTTACGGGTGCTTCAAAGGGCATCGGCGCCGGCATTGCGAAGAACCTCGGCGCTGAGGGCGCAACCGTGGTCGTGAACTATGCCACCGGCCGCGAGGGCGCCGACCAGACGGTGGCGGCGATTGTGAAGGGCGGCGGCCAGGCATGGCCGGTGCAAGCCGACTTCTCCAAGCCCGAGGAGATCACGCGGACCTTCGCGGAAATAGAGAAGAAACACGGGAAGCTGCACGTGCTGGTGAATAACGCGGGCGTGGCCGCTTTTGGACCCCTGGAGAGCGTGACGCCGGACGAGTTCCACCGGCAGTTCAATCTGAATGTGCTCGGTCTGCTGCTGTCGACACAGGCGGCCGTGAAGCTGATGCGTGAGGGCGGATCGGTGATCAATATCGGATCGCTGGCAGGCTCGATGCCGGCGGCGCATGGGTCGATCTACTCGGCTACGAAGGGCGCGGTGAATAACCTGTCGATCTCTCTGTCGAAGGAACTCGGACCAAAGCAGATTCGGGTGAATGCGCTGAATCCGGGACTGGTGATGACAGAAGGGCTGCAGACGGCAGACTTCATGAAAGGCGAGTTCTACCATAACGCGGTGAAGGCGACGCCGCTGGGACGAGCCGGACAGCCCGACGATATCGGCAAGGTGGTGATCTTTCTGGCATCGGATGAATCGTACTGGATCAACGGGCAGGTGATTCTGGCCGCGGGCGGATTAACCATCTAAAGACGGTTTCAGCGTTGCCTCTGACGTCCGTTCGAACCATTTGATTGATCGTGGCCAAGGCGCTTCAGGTCTCCGTGGCCACGGTGCGTCATATACCCCTCTAATTACGTTTAAGTCGGTAGACCAGCTCGAGGGTGATCTTGTCGTCGACGCTCATCAGACGAGCGATGGTGGGTTTGTTGAGGCCGAAGGTAGCGAAATTGAACGTAGTTTTAACGCGGCCGGCGATCGTGCCATTACGGTTGAAGGTCGCGATACCCTGGAAGGTGACCTCCTTGGTCACGCCGTGTACGGTGAGATTGCCGGTAATCTGTACGCCCGCCTGGCCAGTAAAGGGGATCATCTTTGGCAGGCCTTCAATTTTCGTCGGAACAAACTCCGCGGTTGGGAACTTGTCCGTCTCCAGCACGTTCTTGCGCACGTAGCCGTCCCGCTGGTCCTGGTCGCTCTTGAGGTTGCGCAGGTCGGCGGTGAGCTTGGAGGAGCCCGCAGGTATGCTGCCATCCGGCGCGATGACGAGGTTGCCGGAAACGGTAGGGGTAGTGCCCTCGGCGTCATTGGGAAAGTTAATGCCGACCAACTGCTCCGTGACGGTATAAGTTGCCGAAGACCCATCGGACTCAAGGGTGGCGTTGATGCCCGCGGTGGGCGGCGGCGGTGGCGGCTGGTTGCCGGGAGGCGGACCCTGCGCGAGGAGTTGGGTTGCGACGGCGACTACCGACGCTAAGAGCAGGAAGTGCCTGGTCCTGGCGGTCAAACCTCGACTGGATGCATGCAGTGTCATGTGATCTTCTCCCTGGTGCAAAGCGATGATAGACGTGGGCTTGCCCTGTTGGACGGAATAACTCGTCCAAAGGCTCCAGAATCAGGCTCTCTTCGGCATTTTCGGGTGCCTAAAGGAACGGGGTAACCCCTAACTGCAGATCTGGCCGCTAACTGCCCCTTAACCTCCTGCCCCCTCACCTACAGCGTCACGGAACAGCTCTGGCTCGTCATCTAGACCGCGTTGCGATTCGCATCTGGACTTTGTTGGCGCAAAATGTCGCAGGTCAGGCGAGGAGAAACATTCCTTGCGTCTCTAACATCGGAATGAGCGATAGGTTGCATCCAATCATGGCGTAGGAGGAGATTCAATGAAACATATCCTTTTGGCTGTCTGCTGTCTCGCCCTTGGTTCGTACCCTGTGCTCGCACAAAAGAAGGCCGCGGAAGCGCCGGCTATGACCGACCAGCAATTCGTCGACTTTGCCGGACAAACCGACATGGTGGAGATCAACCTTGGAAAATTAGCGCAAGACGCGTCTTCTTCCCAAGCCGTGAAAGACTATGCGCAAATGCTGGTGACTGACCACAGCAAAGATTTCAACCAGCTGTACGACGTAGCCCACCAAGCCAATCTCACCAGGCCGGACGCGATTGACGCGGAAAACAACAAAATGATGATCGACCCTTTCCAAAAGCTGAAGGGTGCGGCTTTCGATCATCGTTACATCCACGAGATGATCGCCGGACATACGAAAGCTATCGCCACCTATAAGAAAGAAGCGGCCGACGCGCAGAACCCGGCGCTGAAGTCGTATGCGGAGGAGGCGTTGCCCGTTCTGGAGAAACATCTCGATGGCGCGAAGGACCTGGAAAAGTCCGGAACTACCGCGAAGAAAAAGTAACGGCACGCGGACAGCAGGACTGACTGGCGCTTAGTCCGAAAGACATCGGACGAACCACGGGTAGTCTTGCGCTCAAGGCGTCCTAAGGGGCGCTAAGGGCCCGGGCCTGGTTGGGTAAGAGTCAAGGGGAATCCCTGTTTCCCTTTGACTCTTACCGATCGCGCCCGTCCCCAGCCTCAACTCCTCCCGCCTGAATTTTCTGGGAACATCTCTTCGGCCAATAACGTAAGGAGTCTCATGAAGACTCTTTGTGCCGCCACAGGCGCGGCTTTGCTCGCCTGCAATCTGGCCGGCATCGCACAAACCGAAACCGCATGCGGGCAAATCCTGGATGCTCCCCTGCGATCGAGAGCGGTGCTCACCATCGATTCGCGGTCGGCCGGTCTTGAGATCGTCGGCACCGGCCAGGAGGCGATCCATCTTTCGTGCACCGTCCGCGACGCCGAAAACGCCAAGGATATCCGCATCCGGCTTTCCGGAAATCAGGATGACGGCAAGCTGACCATTACCGGCGGTTCTCTAAAGAATGGCAACCTGCAGATCCATATAGAAGTGCCACGAAAGACCAGTCTGAAGATCAAAATGGCCGCCGGAGAAGTGAAGGTAGAAGAGATCGCAGGCGACAAGGATCTCGATCTCTATGCCGGGCAGATTTCGATCTCTTCGGCTCGCCCGTGGGATTACCGGAGCGTCGACCTATCCGTAGATATCGGAGAAGTGAAAGCTCCAGCTTACGACGCGGACAAAGGTGGCTTCTTCCCCAGCTTCACGAAAAGAAGCGTTGACGGCGAGTATGGACTGCACGCGCACGTGATTACGGGAGAGATCGACCTGCTCGCCACAAACGCGCGCGGCGCAGCCGAATAACGCCCGCGTGCGCCGCCTTTCCCATAGCGTATCAACGCAGTCGGAAAGGTGTGTGCGTCCTGCATACACGTGGGAAGTTCGATGCTCAACTGCGGCTAGCTTCAAGAATGGTCGGGGTTGCGTCCCCAGACTCTTAGCTCGGTTCTGTTTTGCCAAAGTGCCGGCTCCGCCTGTCACCAGCCTCCAAAATAATCTTCCATACGTTTGCCCCTTTTGCCGCGCCAGACCGCTTTCTCTAGTGAAGGCGCTCAACAACGCCGCCTAAAGGAGGAACACCATGAAATCTGATAGCCGCACCTTCGCTCTCGCCGCCGTCGCCGTTGCTTCCCAACGGCCTATGGTCACCACCGAACCAGCTAGCCAATTTCGCTTCAAGACGGCCTATCTGTTGCTGGCGTTGGGGCTGATGGCCCCCCTGCACAGCTTCGCCTCCTCCGAGGCCCCTTACTGCATCGCGGTAAGCGGCGGCTTCGGCAATGGTGGCACGACGTTCGTTGCGCGCAACTTTACTTTGCCGGCGGCGAGCAAGTGCTCACCGTGGACGGGCTACACCAAGACCGGTGACAACGTCATCTTAACCACCGGCGGTACCAGTTGCCTTTCCAGCGATAACACAGCGCTGACGGTAAGTGTTTCCAGCGCCGATCCCTCGTATCTCGGTGTGGGCCAAGTTGCAGCCGATTACATCCAGATGTCCCGGCCCAATGCCACCGAACCGTTTACCGGCCAAGACTACGGCGCTTTCACGGGAAGCGCAGAACCGGTGAGCTGCACCAGCGATCTGTTGAACCTGCCGTCGTCGCACAACTGACTGGTGCCGGCACGGGTGCCGCCAATGTTCGAGAAGACAGACTGGATTGGCCTTATGAAATACGCTGGCAATGCCAACGCGCTTCATGAGTGTCAATCCAGTCTCTCGTGTTTTTTGAGATGAAAAAGAGCTATTCTGTGTGGAAACCACTCAGTCTTTGTGACGTATGTTTTCCCGGAATCACCATCCCCATCCATGCGCGTTTACAATTTGAAATCGCCCGCGCCAGCGCCTCCTTATCGAGCCGCAGAAAACAGCTAATTTCGCCTTGATTCTTGCAATCATCGATATAAAATCGTATTGATATTTCCCGCAAAAATACTGGCCTCTCACGCGCCCTCGAAAGCCCTCTGCGATCGCCCATCCCAAACTCCAACCCCGGGCGTAGAATTTCAGTAAATCCCCTTACGGACTGGGAGCCCGCCTTATGCCCCTTGAATTGAAAATCAATAACGTGGTCAAAACTGTGGATGTCGATCCGGACACGCCGCTCCTCTGGGTCTTGCGCGACACCCTCGACATGCACGGAACCAAGTATGGCTGCGGCATAGGGTTGTGCGGAGCTTGCACCGTCCACGTCAATGGCGAGGCTACCCGCTCCTGCCTGACCCAAGTCTCCGCGGTCGCCGGCAAGACGATCACCACCATTGAAGGACTCTCCCCGGATTGCTCTCACCCTGTCCAACGCGCCTGGGAAGCCATCGACGTGCCCCAGTGTGGCTACTGCCAGGCCGGCCAGATCATGACCGCCTCCGCCCTGCTGGCCCACACGCCGCACCCCACCGATCAGGAAATCGACGCCGCGATGAGCGGCAATCTCTGCCGTTGCGGAACCTACCCACGCATTCGCCAGGCCGTCCGCCAGGCATCCACGCTCGCCAGCTAAGGGAGAGAGCCCAATGAACCGCAGATCCTTTCTGAAAATCAGCGCCCTGGCCAGCGGAGGCCTCACCCTCGGTCTCTACATCCCTTCCGCACGCGCCCAAGCTCCTAAGAAGGGCGACCTGAAGCCGACCGCCTTCATCAAAATTGCCCCGGACGGCACCGTCACCATCAAAGCTCGCGGACCCGAAATGGGCCAGGGCATCAAGACCGAGCTGCCCATGCTCATCGCCGAAGAGCTCGACGTCGACTGGAAGCACGTCCGTGTGGAGCAGGCTGATCTCGACGAGGCCACCTACGGCAGTCAATCCGCCGGCGGCAGCACCTCCACGCCCAAGTCCTGGGATCCGCTGCGCCGTGTAGGCGCAGCCGGCCGCCAGATGCTCGTAACCGCGGCTGCGACAATATGGGCGGTCCCTCTGTCCGAGTGCACCACCCAATCCGGCTGCGTGCTGCACAAAGCCACCGGCAAGTCGCTCACCTACGGAGAGCTCTCCAGCAAAGCCGCCGCGCTTCCCTGCCCGGTGCTCGACGAGGTCACGCTCAAAGACCCCAAAGACTACACCATCATTGGCAAGTCGCAGACCGGCGTCGACACTCACTCCATCATCAGCGGCAAGCCGCTCTTCGGCATCGATGTCTCGCTGCCGGGCATGCTCTACGCGTCGATCGAGAAGTGCCCTGTCTTTGGCGGCAAAGTCAAAACCGCCAACCTCGACCAGGTAAAGCAAATGCCGGGCGTGCGCCAGGTCCTGTTGATCGACGGCACCATCAAGCTCTCGCCGTACACGTCCCCCGAGCCGGGCATGGAACCCGGCATCGCCATCGTGGCCGCTTCCTGGTGGCAGGCGCAGAAGGCGCGCAAGGCCTTAAAGGTCGAGTGGGACAACGGCCCTGCCGAGGCGCAATCCAGCGAAAAGTTTCAGAAGCAGGCAGAGGCCCTGCTGCAGGCGCCGCCCGTCAACACCGTCCGCACCTATGGCGACGTGGACGCGGCATTGAAGTCCTCCGCCAAAGTGCTGGAGGCGACCTACACCTTCCCCTTCCTGGCCCATGCCACGCTGGAGCCCATGAACACCACTGCCCACTGGAAAGACGGCAAGTTGGAGATGTGGGCGCCCAGCCAGGCTCCGGGAGGCGGCAGCGCCCTGGTGGCCAAGTCGCTGGGCATCCCCGAGAAGGACATCACCGTGCACCTCACCCGCGTGGGTGGAGGCTTTGGCCGCCGTCTCATGAACGACTACATGGTGGAGGCGGCCTGGCTGGCCCAGCATGTCGATGCGCCGGTCAAGCTTCTATGGTCGCGCGAAGACGACACCACGCACGACGCCTACCGCGCCGGCGGCTCCGTGGGTCTAAAGGCCGGCCTGGATGCGCAGGGCAAGCTGGTCGCCTGGCGCCATCACCTGGTCACGTATGGCGATGGCAAGCAGCTGGCGCCGGGAGCCAACATTAACGCCGACGAGTTCCCTTCCGGCTTTGCGCCGCACTATGCGCTCTACACCTCGGGGATGCCGCTGATGCTGCGCACCGGCTACCTGCGTGCGCCGGGCAACAACGCGTATGCATTTGTGGGGCAGTCCTTCCTGGATGAGCTGGCAGTAGCGGCCGGTCGCGACCCGCTGGAGTTTCAACTGGAGATCCTGAGTGCAACCCAGGTACCCGTTCCAGGTGAAGAGAACAAGCCCAAAGGACCGCGGGACTTGAATCCGGAGCGGATGAAGGGAGTGCTGCAGTTGGTAGCGGAGAAATCCGACTGGGCCAGCCGCAAACGGGAGCCGGGACACGGCATGGGGATCGCCACCTACTTCTGCCACCTGGGCTATTTTGCCGAAGTAGCGGATGTCACCGTGGACAAAGACAACAAGATAAAGGTGAACCATGTATGGGCGGCCGGCGATGTAGGCAGCCAGATCATCAATCCGCAGGCGGCGGAGAGCATGGGCTTTGGTGGAGTGGTGGAGGGCATGGGCCACATGCAGCAGGAGATCACGCTGGTGGATGGCAAGGTGCAGCAGACAAATTTCCATCAGCATCCGCTGATGCGGATGAAGCAGATACCGCCGATCGAGGTGTATTGGATCAAGTCGAACTTCGCGCCAACCGGGTTGGGCGAACCGACGCTGCCACCGATCTTGCCGGCGGTGGGCAATGCTGTTTTTGCGGCTACGGGCAAGCGGATTCGCACGCTGCCACTTCAGCGTAGCGGGTTTAGCTGGGCTTGAGGGAGGGCTGGGGCACCTTACAGAGTTCGCGCCAGTGCAGTCGTGAAAACAACCGTGTCCTGGAAGACTCTTGCATTGAACGGGTCGGTCGCTGCAGCATCCGTCAAAAATCGTGGCATCGTCAGCGTTAGCTTTTCATACAGAAACTGCATTTCCTTTACCGACGGCCGCCGATCGGCTCGTACAAACGCCTTTGCCAGTTCTCGAAAGACTCCGTCCACCGTCCCGTCATGAATGTAAGGGTCGGTTCCATTCAGATCCGAAAGCGACTTCTGGATCCGCCAGTTGACTGACTCAAACAAGAACCAGGTGTGATTCTTGCGATTGCGGCTTGCATGTAGAACCGAAAGCCCGAGCTCAAATGGCATATTGAACCGCGGCGTTGCAGGCGGCGTAGTGTCCAATTCCACACGCGACATATCATGAATGGAGTATCGGCAGCTCTCGATGAGTGAAATGATGCGATCCAGCCGTCTCGTGCCACCCTGAAGCTCCAGCGTGGCGCGGGGATCAAGCCGAAGGCGCAGATTCCGCATATATAGGCGAGAAAAGGTGGAGCAAACAAGGGGTCGTAGGGGATGTTCAGGAAAACGAGGTCGTCCGATTTACTTGCTGGTCGTTTTGCGGAGGGCGGCTTTGCCATTGGAACGTGCCGAACTGGATCCGGCTTTCTCAAGCGAGTTCCTGGAAGCTGCTTCGTGGGCCCATCGGATCAGCTTGCTGGCACGGGCTTTCGAGACACCCAGTACATCCGCCGACCGCTCGGGTGTAGCAAAGGGAGTCGTAATTTCCTGTGCAGCCATGCGCTAAGTATTGCAGAAGCCCCGAAGGAAGACCATCTCTCGCCGCATTAGCTCCGGCGGATACGAACCCGCCGAATAACAGATTGACTGCTCAAACACGCCGGGATCAACCTTATAGGAGCCGATTTCGCCTTGCTCTTTTCCACAGTGGGCCCGGAAGCCCAGTTTGCCAAAATATCAACTTAGAGTTAGTCTAATTTGCGGTGGACACCGAGGCGATCAAACGATCATTGGAAAGCAGCGGGTTGCGCTGCACTCCGCAGCGTTACGCCGTGATGGCCTTCTTGATGGAACAGAACAGGCACCCCACCGCGGTCGAAATCTTCGAAGCCGTGAATCGCAGCGATCCCCGCTCTTCAAGGGCCACCACTTATAACAATCTGCGTGACCTGGTGCAGGCAGGCCTGGTGCGCGAAGTCGCGGTCGAGGGCCGCGCCGCGCGATTCGATGCCAAAGGCCTGCTGCATCATCACTTCATCTGCGACCGCTGCGGAAATGTTGAGGACATTGAGTGGTACGACGTGCCCAGGCCTGCTGCGCGCTCCCTGGGTAAGCGGATCGTTCGCGATTGCGAACTCATTTTCCGCGGACTTTGCACCAAATGCGCGGCGAAGCACGCTGCCCGTCAGAATCGGTAAAAGTGGGCAGGCGCGTGATGCAATGGCCTGCCGTTCAACTCAAACATTCAAAACCACAACACTTCTGAAGGAGAGACTCGATGGCGAGCAAAGGAACCGAATTTACGTCCGAAGTGAACGCGCAGGTAGCGTCCGAAGCGAAATGCCCCGTCAACCACGGGCAGTCCGCAGCTGGCCCGGGGGCCGCACCCAGCGGGCCACGTACCAATCGTGACTGGTGGCCAAACCATCTCCGGTTGGAGTTGCTCCACGCGCACTCCGAGCTTTCCGATCCCATGGGCGCGGAGTTCGACTATGCGAAGGAGTTTAAGTCCATCGACTACGAAGGCCTCAAGAAAGACCTCGCCTTTGTCATGACCGACTCGCAGGAGTGGTGGCCCGCCGATTTCGGCCACTACGGTCCGCTGTTTATCCGTATGGCCTGGCACTCAGCTGGAACCTACCGCACCTACGACGGCCGTGGCGGCGGCGGACGCGGTCAACAGCGCTTCGCCCCTCTCAACAGCTGGCCTGACAATGTCAACCTCGACCGCGCCCGCCGGCTGCTCTGGCCCGTAAAGCAAAAGTACGGCAAGAAAATTTCCTGGGCCGACCTGATGATCCTGGCCGGCAACGTCGCCCTGGAGACGATGGGCTTCAAGACCTTCGGCTTCGCCGGCGGCCGCCCAGACACCTGGGAGCCCGATCACGATGTCGACTTCGGCGCCGAAGCCACCTGGATGGGCACCGACAAGCGTTACTCCGGGGAGCGCGAGCTGGCCAACCCGTTCGGCGCGACCACCATGGGGCTCATCTATGTGAACCCTGAAGGCCCCGAGGGCAAGCCAGACCCCGCAGGTGCGGCCAAAGACATCCGTGTCACCTTCGGCCGCATGGCCATGAACGACGAAGAGACCGTGGCGCTGATCGCGGGCGGCCACACCTTCGGCAAAACCCACGGCGCCGGCCCCGGCACCCAACTCGCGCGGGAGCCCGAAGGAGCGCCCATTGAAAACCAGGGCCTCGGCTGGACCAGCGCCTACAAGACCGGCATCGCCGGCGACGCGATCACCAGCGGCCTGGAGGTTACCTGGACCAACACGCCCACGAAGTGGTCCAACCAGTACTTCGACCACCTCTTCAAATTTGAATGGGAACTCACCCAGAGCCCCGGCGGCGCGAACCAGTGGAAACCCAAAGGGGACGCCGGCGCCGGCACCGTGCCCGACGCCCACGACCCCAACAAGAAGAAGCAGCCGGCCATGCTGACCACCGATGTGGCGCTGCTCGCGGATCCGTCCTACGCGAAAATCTCGCGTGACTTCTACGAGCATCCAGAGAAGTTCGCCGACGCCTTCGCTCGCGCGTGGTTCAAGCTAACCCACCGCGACATGGGTCCGCGCGCTCGTTACCTCGGGCCCGAGGTTCCGGCCGAGGAGCTTATCTGGCAGGACCCCGTCCCCAAGGTCGACCACCCGCTGGTCGACGATAAGGATGTGGCCGCCCTCAAGGCCAAGGTGCTCGCGTCTGGCCTCTCGGTCTCCGAGCTGGTCTCGACCGCTTGGGCCTCGGCCTCGTCGTTCCGTGCCTCCGACAAGCGTGGCGGCGCCAACGGCGCCCGCATCCGCCTGGCCCCGCAAAAGGACTGGGAGGTCAACCAGCCGGCCCAGCTGGCCCGCGTGCTGAAGACGCTGGAGAAGATCCAGGGCGAGTTCAACGCGTCGGCCACCGGCGGTAAGAAGATCTCGCTGGCCGACCTGATCGTCCTCGCGGGTGCTGCGGGTGTCGAGAAGGCAGCCAAGGATGCCGGTATCGCGACCACCGTGCCCTTCGTCGCCGGCCGCACAGACGCCTCGCAGGAACAAACCGACGTTGAGTCCTTCGAGCCGCTCGAGCCCAAGGTCGACGGTTTCCGCTCCTACGGCTACAAGAGCTCGGAGCCTGCCGAAGTCGCCCTGCTGGACAAGGCTCAGCTACTGCGCTTGACCGCGCCGGAGCTGACCGTGCTGGTCGGCGGTCTGCGCATGCTCAACACCAACTTCGGGGGCACGAAGTTTGGCGTCTTCACCGAACGTCCGGAGACGCTGACCAACGACTTCTTCGTGAACCTGCTGGACATGAAGTACACGTGGAAACCCACCACGGACTCGAAGGACACCTTTGAGGGCCGCGACCGTAAGACCGGCGCGGTCAAGTGGAAGGCGACCCGCGCCGACCTCATCTTCGGCTCCAACGCCCAGCTACGCGCCACGGCAGAGGTCTACGCCTGTGCCGATTCAAAAGAGAAGTTCGTCAAGGATTTCGTCGCCGCCTGGAACAAAGTGATGAACCTGGATCGCTACGACCTCTTGCCGTCCGTCGTTTAACTTCACGTTCGTAAACACTGCACTCCGGCCTGGCCCGAGACCTCTCGGGCCAGGCCGGAGAGGCAACCCCTCCTATCACGCCCGCTCTCTCTCCAAGACAGGTATCAGCGACACAATTCCAGTCCTCATCTAAGTGAGGCTCATTGCAATCGTGAAGCTGTCGCCGTTACCAGAAACGCACCTTCTCGACCACGGACCCGATAACCGCGGTGTTGCTAGAGTGGGTTTGTCCGTCCAACATCCCATGTCAAGGTTGGCCGCCGCCTTCAACTTTGTCATCCCGTCGCCGACTTGCCTGCTGCAAGTTAAGGGAGGAATGGCGAAGATTGGGTGCCCCATTCAAGCCCTGTCTTTGGGCTTGAGTGGGATACGCAGCACTCGACGCCCCACCCTCAGCTTGGTCATCCCGACCGGAGCGAACCAGGATTTCCTGCTACGCGGCACCAGCCAACGGCCACATGTGCGGCTTTCAGTAAGGAAAGCCGCATGAAGCGCGCCAACGCCACAAATCTCTTCAGGAAATCCGGGGTAGCGCAGTGGAGAGACCTGCGGTTAACGTCGATGAAAAAACGGAACCGGAGGTTATTCCCCTACGGAACATTCGCTTGTGCCGGAAGTGAAACCGCAGATCCATCCTGTCACCAAGGCCCGGTAGGGCCGACCGCTAAACGATATCCAGCCCGGCAGGGCTGGGTATCGATTGCAACATACCCGTCTCTTCCAGTTCTCACGCAGGCTGTCCGCATACGTTAAGAGGGCCCTGCGGATACCCCATTTCCAACTTATTTCTTGATCGCGGCTTTGCACTGGGATGATGGTGCCGGCAAGCTTACGCAGCATGGTTCCAGAAAGTTCGGAGAGCGAGTTGCTGTGGCGTTAGGGCTTCGACTTTTCGTTGAATCGCCGTGATACGTACGTGGCCATAAGCTCACTTACAGCCAACGGGACGATACGCGAATCGCGTTGACGTGCTTTTCCCGCCCACTCTATGATGACTCATTCACCCCGCCAAAAAGATGATCGATTCCACGATCTCCCATTACCGGATTGCCGCGAAGTTGGGGGGCGGTGGGATGGGCATCGTCTACAAGGCGGAAGATATTCGCCTTGGGCGCTTTGTGGCGCTGAAATTCCTTCCTGAGGAACTGGCGCGCGAGCCGCTGGCGCTGGAGCGATTCCGGCGTGAGGCGCGGGCCGCCTCGGCGCTCACCCATCCCAACATCTGCACCCTTTACGATATCGGCGAAGAAGACGGCCGTGTCTTCATGGTGATGGAGTATCTGGACGGCATGACGCTCAAGCACCGGATCGCCGGCCAGGCGCTGGATATGAACGTGGTGCTGCGGATGGGAGTGGAAATTGCCGATGCGCTGGAAGCTGCGCATGGCCAGGGCGTCATCCATCGCGACATCAAGCCGGCGAACATCTTCGTAACCCAGCGAGAACACACCAAGATCCTGGACTTTGGGCTGGCCAAAGTCACCGCCAAGGCGGTTGCCGGCGGCCACGGGTCCGATTCGCTGACCGTCACTTCCGGTGACGAGGGCCTGACCAGCGCCGGGGCCATGCTGGGGACGGTTGCCTACATGTCGCCGGAACAAGTACGGGCCGCGGATCTGGACGCGCGCACCGACCTGTTCTCGTTTGGCGCGGTGCTGTACGAGATGGCTACCGGGCGCATGGCCTTCCAGGGAGCCAGCGCCGGGGAAATTTGGGGAGCCATTCTCCACCAGGAGCCGGTGCCGGTATCGCAGGTGAATCCGGCAGTGACCCCGGGGCTGGAAGGGGTGATCCGGAAGGCGCTGGAGAAGGACTGCAAGGACCGTTATCAGTCGGCGGCGGAGATGGGGGCTGACCTGCAGAGGCTGCTACGGGAAACGGAAAGCGGATCCCACACGTCGTCCGGCGCCGTCGCCGCCGCGGTTGCAGAGCCGCAGCCATCCAAAGAGCCGGTGCGAGCGCCGGGCCGGAGAAACAGACCGGCAGGCTCGCAGGCAAGCGGCTGCTTATCTTCGCATCCGGCCGCAGTGGTGGTGCTGGCGGCAGCCGGCGGCTGGCTGTGGTATCACGGCCGCCAGGCGCAGCCGCCTGACCGACAAGGACACCATCGTGGTCGCGGATTTCCAGAACAGCACGGGCGATCCGGTGTTCGATGACACCTTGAAAACGGCTCTGACGGTTGCCCTCAACCAGTCGCCGTTTCTCAATGTGCTGGCGGATAACCGGGTGGCGGCAACGCTGAAGCTGATGACCCGGCCGGCCGGAACCAGGCTGACGCCGGATGTGGCGCGCGAGCTCTGCGAGCGGGCCGGAGCCAAGGCGACGATCGACGGTTCCATTGCCAACCTGGGCAATCAGTACGTGTTGGGGCTGAAGGTGATTAATTGCCAAAACGGCGACAGCATCGCGGAGCAGCAAGTGACAGCCGACGGCAAAGAGCATGTGCTCAATGTGCTGGGGGACGCGGCGGCGAAACTGCGCGGCCAATTGGGCGAGTCCTTGAGCACGATTCAGAAGCTGGATGTTCCCCTGTCGCAGGCCACGACCTCTTCGCTCGAGGCTCTGCAGGCCTACAGCCTGGGCAATAAAGAATCGAGCGGAACCGGCACCATCCAACAAGCTTTGTTGGATCATCAACGCGCCATCCAGTTGGATCCGAACTTTGCCATGGGATACGCGGGGGTGGCGGGTGATTATTACAGTACCGGTCAGATTGGCCGGGCCAACGAATACTACACCAAGGCCTATGCGCTGCGGGACCACGCCAGTGAACGGGAACGGCTGCTCATCGCCTCCAACTACGCTTTGAATGTCACGGGAGATTTGGAACACGCGGCAGCGGCTTTTCAGGAGAACATCGCGCTGTATCCGCGGGACTTTCAGTCGTACAACAGCCTGGGCCTCGTCTACGCCGGGCAGGGCCAGTATGACAAGGCGCTGCAGGTCAACGCGTCAGAGCCAGCAGCTCGGTCCTGATTTCGTTGGCGGCTATGAAAATCAGGCGAACTACCTGATGGCTCTGCAGCGATTCGACGACGCCAGGCAGCAAGTGGAGCTGGCGCTGGGGAGGAAACTGGATGACTACATCCTTCACCTTGTGCTCTATGCCCTGGGATTTCTCAAGCCGGATTCTGCGGCCGTTACGCAGCAGCAGCAGTGGTTTGCGACGCATACAGACGTCGCGCCCTTTGGTCTCTCGCTTGACTCTGACAGCGCTGCCTATGCCGGGCGTTTGAACCAGGCACAAGCGCTCACTCGCCAGGCTGTCGAATCTGCGGTCCAGGCCGACAGCAACGAGAATGGTGGTATCTGGTGGGAGAATGCCGCACTTCGTGAAGCCGCCTTCGGGGAATCCGCAGCAGCACGCCAGAGTGCGGCGGCCGGCGTTAAGCTCGCCGCTGCCAGCCAATCGATCGCTGTGGAAGCCGCGCTGGCGGATGCAATGATCGGCGACAACGGCCCGGCTCAGACGATCATGCAGGACCTGAACAAGCGCTTCCCTGCCGATACGCAGATGCAATCGCTGTGGCTGCCCGCGATCCAGGCGCAACTGGAGTTGAACAAAAAGAATCCGGCGGGAGCGATCGCCGATTTGCAGCGCGCCTTGCCGCCCCTGGAGTACGGGCAAACCGAGTGGGTCACCAATATATCCTGCCTCTATCCCACGTACATTCGCGGGCAAGCGTACCTGGCGGCGGGGCAAGGCGCAGAGGCGGCTGCGGAGTTCCAGAAGATCCTCGACCACAGCGGTATGGTGTGGAATTGCTGGACGGGCGCGCTGGCCCATTTGGGTGTGGCGCGGGCCAACGCGTTGGAAACGAAGACCACGCAGGGGGCCGATGCCGATGCGGCACGGGTGCGGGCGCTGGCGGCGTACAAGGATTTCCTGGCGCTATGGAAAGACGCAGACGCGGGGATTCCCGTGTACCAGCAGGCTAAGGCGGAGTTCGCGGGGATGCGGTGATTTGTCTTAGGGGGAGGGCGCGGATTTCTGAGAACGTGCGCCACTTCTTTTACATCTTCCTGTGTTGGAACCCAAATCTGTGAAGCGGAGGGGGTTTAGTTGGGCTTAGTGGCGGTAAGAGCAGCTATGGCGATGAGCTAAACTAAGCAGTTCCCAATGCTTCAAGCGCTGCCGCGTTCTAGAATAGACATTGTATGAGTCACTCGGTAAAAATCACGACTCCAATCCCTTCACCGGAAGAAATAGCTTCCGATTTGGGAATCACCGGAAGACGTCTCGATGGCCTGCTTGAGTTGGTCGACGGTACGAGCAAGAGTGGCGGCCGCAATGGCTCTGTACCTTTGCGTGCCACGCGGGTGAAGAAAGCGGGAAAGAAAGCGTCCGCCAGGCGTGTGACTGGCAAACATGGCCGCTCAGCACGCTGAACCCGAACGAGTTTTCCTGAACATTCCATACGACGCTAAGTTTGAGCGTCTCTACATAGCTTACATAGTCGGAGTCGTCGAGCTTGGTCTCAAGCCGCGGGCCACACTCGCTATTCCCGGGGGCAAGGCGCGTCTGGACCGCATCATCGATCTCGTCCAGTCTTGCTCTTATTCAGTACACGATCTGTCGCGGGTGCAGTTGGATCGACATCCACCAGCAACCCCGCGATTCAACATGCCGTTCGAACTGGGACTGGCAGTAAGCTGGG
Source organism: uncultured Acidobacteriaceae bacterium (assembly GCA_963743365.1). Taxonomy (GTDB): domain Bacteria; phylum Acidobacteriota; class Terriglobia; order Terriglobales; family Acidobacteriaceae; genus PALSA-350. Next base: position 18,061 of record CAVUQE010000019.1, on the reverse strand, counting down.
CGAAGCGTTCAAGCCCCGAAGGCACACGTGGTTTGTCTTCGAGTCAGAAAACCGCCGCGCACAGAAGTCCATCAGCGACCTTAACGGAACGGACTTTAATATTCATGACGGCACCGTAGAGGGCGTTATGCGAGAGTTGTGCAACGCGTTTGTGCGTGCCAATCAGCGCCCCACTGTGCCAGAAATGGTTTCAAATTACCGGGAATTGCGCCGCCTGCTTCCTGAGGTCTTGAGGCGTGCCGGTACAAGTTCGGTGTTTGAGGCCAGGGTGTTTGAAGACCTATCCTTGCTGGCGGCTGCGATCCGAAGAAAACGGGTACAACGGTAGGCGCGGGATCTTGTCGCAAGATTGGTGCCGGGTGACGAAATCCTCCCCCGGCATAGCTCGCGGGATTATTTCGTCTGCAACTCCTGTCCTGCAGCTCCCTGAGACGCGACCTGTGCCTTGAGAAATGGGTTTCCAAACGTGCCTGTCGGTCACTTTATCTTTCCAATGCAGTGATTGCTAGCTGACTTTGGCGAATTTCTGGGCTGGTTTGCAGACCGGACAATCCTGCTCATGAAGAACCATCCGCTGCTGGGCAGCGGCTCTCTCGTTTCGTGCCTTCTGTTTAATTTCCGCGGTCAGGCGAGCCGCTGCGTCAAGCAAACCACTCCGACGGGAAGACGACTCGGCCTGTTCGCAACGTCGCACTGCTACTACGTAATGCTGGTGAAGTCTGAAGTATTCCAAGCAAGCCATATAGCTGTAGATGCAGTTCTTTCGCGTTCGATTCCAGGTGTTTCTCTCAGATCAACAAAATGTCTTCAAAGTAGCAAAACCAGAGGGAAAAAGAGAGCCCCGGCCGAACCAAAGGGCGACGGACAGGTTCCGTGAGCGACGAGGTTTCCGTAGCCAAGCGAAGCCTTCCCGGCACGCCAGTCGTCATGCACAGGATTTCGACTTTCTCCAGTATATTGCTGAGATGGCCGACTCAAATCCACCGGATCCGCGGCACAAAGGCGGACGGCTGCGCCTTTTCCCTCTGATTGCCGCGACCTTCTTTATGGTCTCCGGTGGCCCCTATGGCATCGAGGACACGCTCGGCGGCGCGGGGTACCTGGGCGCGCTGCTGATCCTCGCCATCGTTCCCTTCGTGTGGAGTCTGCCCACGACCCTCATGATCGGCGAGCTGGCCAGCGCCATCCCCGCCGAGGGCGGCTTCTATGTCTGGGTGCGGCGAGCCTTCGGCCCCTTCTGGGGTTACCAGGAGGCGTGGCTCTCGCTGGCTGCCAGCATCTTCGACATGGCCATCTATCCCACGCTGTCCGTCCTCTATCTCGGGCGGCTGTTTCCCACATGGACCGCCGGCAGCCGCGCAACTCTGTGGGCGGTGACCTTTGTGATCCTGTGCTGCCTGTGGAACCTGGGGGGAGCACGCACCGTCGGCCGGGGCGCGGTCGTACTGTTCGTTGCCCTGCTCGCTCCTTTCGTCGTGCTGGTGGGCTGCGGCTACTGGGCTGGATGGCATCACCTGCTTCAGCATGTTTCCTATCCGCAGTCGGCCGCGCCGCACGGCACGCTCACCACGGCCCTGCTGGTCGCGATGTGGAACTACATGGGCTGGGACAACGCCTCGACCGTCGCGCAGGAGGTGGAGAATCCGCGACGCAATTATCCGCTGGCGATGCTGGCGACTTGCGGAATCGTCGCGCTGTCCTACATTCTTCCGCTCAGTGCCATCGCTGCAGCCGGTATCCCCGTAGATCAGTTCACCACCGGCTCGTGGACCGATGCGGCGCGCCTGCTTGCCGGACCATGGCTGGCGGTCGCCGTCGTCATCGGCGGCATCATCAACGGCGTGGGCATGTTCAATGCGCTCACCCTCTCCTATACCCGGCTGCCGGTAGTGATGGCGGAGGACCGCATGATGCCTTCCGCACTGGCGCGGCGCAACCGCCGGCGCAGCCCCTGGGTAGCCATTCTGCTGTGCGGCCTCGGCTGGGCACTGGCGCTCGGATTCACCTACGAGCGGCTCATCTCCATCGATCTGATCTTGTATGGCGCCAGCCTGGTGCTCGAGTTTGCAGCGCTCATCGCGCTGCGCATCAAGCAACCGGAGATGGTGCGGCCCTTTCGTATTCCCGGCGGCATGGCCGGCGTGTGGGTGGTGAGCGTCTGTCCGGTGGCGCTGCTCGTGTACGCCGCTTATGCATCCCGGTCCGAACAGGTAGCGCATATGCCGGCGTTGCTGTTCGGATTGCTTGTCGCTGCCGGCGGGCCCGTCGTGCTATCTGCTCTCGCGGTGGCGGTGGGGCAGACCGATCCCCACACCACAACCCACAGAGATTGCTGCGGACTGAAGGACGGAAGTGTGGATAGCGTTGCCTTGTTGAATCGCCGGCCGCTACAAGCTTCTCGCATTCTCGCACAGTCCTGCTGCTGTAGCGAGCGAGTCGAAATCTGTCCCTATTTTCCTTGTCTCAACCGAAGGGTCCACTCCAGGTTGTAGTGGTCCCCATTTCCCCGCACCCGTCGCTCCGATGTCCCTAAGGCTTGTAGAGAGCAGTGATGATCAAAGCCATGTAGGCTCCAAAAATAGATTCACACAGTGCAAGGGAAACCTTGAATTCGTCAAATGTCCCGAACGCGATATTGAATGCCTTAAGGAGGATAAGGGAAAGTATCAGGAGTACAAAAACCGTTGGAATTCCCAAGGCCATAAACTTGAATTCACCCGTAACCACCTTGGGGTTGGTGTCCACGACCACAGCCCGATTCTTGACCAAGTATTTGGTGATGGCTGTCGTATGAGTGGCAAATATCGGAAGAAGAACGGCAACCGTCGTGGTCATTTCAGAGAACGTAAATCCGTGAAACGCCCAAAGGAAGAAAACCAGCAGAATCAACAAAAAATGAGCGGCGACAAGGCCGTACGACGTGTTCTTTCGCAGTGATCCTTCAGTCATGATATGACCCTCTCACGATGCGAATTTGCAAAGCTAGAACAAACCGGTTCACCATGTCCTGCAATTGACCAGAGTATTGCGGTTCCAAGTCTTGAAATGCGGTATCAGGAGGCGTCATCTTGCCAACGCCAGGAGCAAATTGACCGTCGAGAATACAGCGGATTTTAAGTACGTGATCGCTTGTTAAGAAAATCGGAATCGAATAACGAAGCTTTTCCCAAAATGGCGGATTAGTGACTGAACCCTTCAGGGCATCGACCACGATTTCAAAATACTCGTCTTCCACGTCTCGCTCGGACTTAATAATCGAAATTCTCGGGTCCATCCCTCGGTAAAGTGTCCGCAATGCCTCTTTCACCATGCCTGCCGTCGGCAATCGTCTTCCCGCTATATCTGCTTCGTGTGGCATCCGAAAATTTGCAATTGGGATCTGACCCGGAGGGGGCGAGGTAAGCTCCGTGTCTGCAACTGTGCTCGACGCCGTTACCGAAGCAGGGTTTGGCCAAGTCTCGACAGCGGTACTCTGTACTGAAGACTCCCCAGAGAATACCCTCATCCATGCGTCTTCAGTGCCGGGGAGCGCCGAGACGAGAGCGTAAGGGGGCTCAACCTCCCACTCTATCGCTGTTCCTTTTGGGAGAAGATGTTCAGCGTGCCGCTGAAGCGTCTCGTTATGGCATATTTCACCGTAGAGCAGCAGCAAGTTGGACTGCGGGTCGGAAAGCATGAGACTTGATCGCCTAATAACGCTTTGTCCTAGCGCACCGCGCATAGAGGCATCGATGAGGATTTGCTCGAGGCGGTCTCGAGGCGCAGAATCGTTGGCTCTTATCTGGAGGTGGCTAACCCTACGTCGAATCATGTCAAACTGGACGCGGTAAGACCGGAGCACCCACAATGCTTCCGCATCCGAAACCTCTTTTCTGAACGTGACTGTAACGCCACCCTGGATTGAAGTAGATTGGCCTGATGCCACGTTGCTAAATAGCGCAACGATGGCAAGCATTCCTGAGCACCATAGTCTTATCATTGCGCGGGCTTGCCTGCCTTTAGTGCACTCACAGCCGCATCGCGAAGCTGTTGAAGCGGCGGAGAGTCGAGCAGGTTGATAAGTTGTTCGGCGGGCACTACCGTAGCAATCCCTGTATTGTCGGTCCCCGTTTCGGCAACGGTCGCTGTGGCGGTCAACTCTGGATTTCCTGATTCCCTCATGTAGCCGCTGAGAACACCAAGCAATCGATATGGAAATCCTCCCACCATCATGAGACGGCCGTTCACCAGACCACCCACAGACACTAAAACCGGAGATCCGCTATTGCCGTTCAGGGCATGGGCATCCGCCAGGTATAAGTCTCCGTGCTTGTGCAACGTCGTCATCATCTGTTCCTCTGGCATCATTGATAGAATGCCTTCCCTTACAATTGGCTCTATCTTCTTCTGCCCCGAGAACTGATAGAAGAAACCCGCAAACACGATAGGCGCGCCCTCTCCCGCCGTCTGTTTCTGAAGGATCTCCCTAGTCGCTATCATGGAGACCGGAAAGGCAACATAGTCAAACTTGGTTTGGTCGGGAAAAAATGGCATTACGGCCAAATCGACCGATGCGTCGTCGGGCGTGTACCAGCGCATCGACCCCAATCCAACCGGTAAACCCCCCTCGACAGACGTCTGACCGTTTACCTCGGCCTTGAGATCCATCCGGAGCGAATAGCCCAGCACCCGAAACGTCCTACCAATCTCAATTCCGGGTTCTACCATATGGCGGTTGGTCACTAGATAGACGAATCCTCCGTTGTCGCTTACACGCTTGTCCTCATAAATTACAAAAAAAGCGGTACCTTTTTTTTTCACCGCGTTCGCTCCGTCCATGTACGACACCGTCAGGAAAGCAACGGTCTTTTTGAGAACGGTCATCGGCGCTGGTTGGACTGCTGCTGGTGGTCCCGCGGGCAGTAGGTTGGTCGGTGGAGCAGCCTTTGGAGACTGCGCACGGCACAATAAGGCGACACTGCACAAGAATGTGCAAAGACCGACGTTTCCTGCAATCCTGTTCATTAGAAGATCCTTAGGAGTGGAAACAATTTTATCCTGTCAGGGAGATAAAGGGACGGGATAAAAGAGGGACGGGTCAAAGAAAGACCGCCTGAGTTTAGAGTTCTGTCGTCAGGTCACCAGGCCTCACCGGGGATCTTTTCGTCTTCCATCGTATGTTCGGACTCAATCTTGCTTTTTCGGCTTCCATTTTGCGAAGCTTCCTGAAGACCAAGATCTTGCTACGCATCGATTGTGCGAACCCCTCCAATCCGGGAAATAGCGACGAGCGGTCGATTCCAATACGCATTAGCTTAAGCAGAATTGCCTCTCTTGCGGGTCCGGCCCCTAACACGATGGGGCGAACGTTCTCTGTGCAGCCTTCCATCCCACGAAGATTCTTCAAGAAAGCTAGCAGAGACGTCACCTGGACAAAGAAAGATGCTCTGCTGGATCGCAAGTCGCTCATGCATCTTCGCTGGCGACGCGGCGGAGACAAAAAGCTGTGGCGAAACCTGAAAAAAGATACGATCGAAGGCGTCGCCGACCCGGTTACCCCAATCTCCCAACAACGTCTCATCTCCCATTTGGCCGATTAAGCTGTGCGTGCGGGTCGTCAGCCAAGTCTTGCTGATTGCCCAAATCGCCGATTCCCCTTTGGCATCTTCCAATGCAAAATATGCGGCTATGAAGAGTGAACGGGTAAAATCGGTCAGCCTTGTCGGCGCCCCATAGTGTCGCATCAAAGATAACCAGGCGAGCGTATCATTGTCTCGGGGAGGCGGTGCAACGGAATGGAGATCGTAATGGCGCCAAAAATCAATCAGCAAATCCTCTTCGATCTCGGCAATTTCTTTCCTGTTGGTAACATTTGGGCTGAACGCGCGTTCCAGAGTGCTATCGAGTAACCATGAACTCTGCGAATGCCCTCTGAAGACCCACTCCTGATTTATCGAATCAAGGTCGACTTCGCAATCAACAAGCTCTGCCCACGGAAAGAGACCCGCCGCCAAACATCGAACCCGTGAAGCTGCAAAGTTACGGTCATGGCTTTCCCCTTCCCCTGATTTCCCATTACACACGAGATCACCTCAAGTGGCCTTCCAAGGTGAACTAGTACGGCCTAGACGGATAAGGGGACATGATACCTGAAGTGGACCCCTTGGTTGAGACAGTGCATTTGAGGGACAGTTGCGGTTGGCTGCTGAGAACTGGACAGCAGCAGGCTATAGAGAGAAGCTGTTGACGGCCGGTGAAGCGGACGTAGGCGCTGCTGGAGAGCAACCTACGAAGGAATAACCGGCTGAAGACTCATCGCAACGATGGTCGATGGGGAAGTTGGACTTGTGTTCAGCTTCCCCTTGTACATCGTGTCGGTAGATCTTCTCATGCCTTATAAAACTCACGCTGAGACCTCAGACACTTTAGCCATGGCATCGGCCTCGTAAGTTTCCGGAGACGTATAACCGAGGGTGGAGTGTAAACGCCGGCGGTTATAAACCTGCTCAAGGAAGCTGCGGAGATGGCGTGCCGCATCCGTTCGATCGCGGTAGTCGTTCAAGTAGACCTCCTCGCACTTGAGAGCACGCATAAACCTCTCGGCGACAGCGTCCTCTCCATTTCCGTCTCGATCAGCTGTTTGACCACCACTTGCGCGATGCGATCGCTCACAGTAGGTACTCCCAAAATCCGCTCGCCTCCACTCTTCTTGGGTACGGAGACAGCGCGAACAGGTGGGGGAAAGTAGCTCCCTGAACTCATTCGATTCCAGATCCGGTAAAGATTTCGCTTCCAGTCTGTTGCGAACTGTTCAAGGGTCTGACCGTCCACTCCCGCCGCGCCTTGATTGGATTTGACCGCCTGATACGCCTTGTACACTTGACGCTTATCAGTCTGGAACGGCTTGTCTTTCATAGCGCTCGACGTCATCCTGTCTCCAGTTGTTTCGAGCCCATGATTGTCTGACCCGATCCCTTCGCTCCAGCCCCATTACAAGACCTTCATCGCTACTACAGACCGGTCCGCCCCAAGCCAACGCATCGGTACGCTCGCCTCGTGGTTGTTTGCCCTTGAGCTTCTCCCTTAGCATCGATGGCCTGGTTCCTGCAGTTCCGCATAAAAGCCTGTGTCGGACTCACGCCCCCTATACGCCGACTGCCGCCCGCCCAGTCATCAGGCTCTTAGCGGGCTTATCCCAGAGAACACGATCACCCCTGGTTTCGACAGCTTCTGATACTTAACGACGCGTCCTCGGAGGGTTTGCTTGCGCTCGTCTTTCCGACACTTACCTTGCCCCGGGTCTTGCCCGGGACTTTCACCCGACGCTCACCACCACGGCTCTTTACCGCAGCAACTCGGGCTGGTTTGAGACCTGCTCCTGAAAGCCGATCCCGAGGGGCCTACCCTCATCTCCTATGCAGCTTCACAACACGGATTCATCGCATCTCGGACTCCTTCCGTGCTTCTGCAGCACACATCATGTCCCCTTATCTCGCCATGTCCCCTTATCTCTCCGGGATGCCAATCCTCCCTGAAAACCGAGGAACGGAAGAATACACCAGCGGATACCTACGCTAAATGGCAACTTTTACACTCTGCTGCCCAACCGGTTTTCCGTTCATCATCGGGTGCGCTCGCAGTCGGATGAACTTTTGCTAAGAGGCGTATTAAGGAAAGTTAATCCTTCCCGTATCCTCTGCTGCGGGGGAACATGCATTATCGACCGCCGGAGCCGTGCTAGGCGTGCCGAACGTCTCCGTCATCCACATTCTGCGACGCGACATGTATGGTGAGCACAGTGATATCGTCGTCCTGGCCGAAGCTCTGCGCTGCTTGCACAATGCTCTCAGCGGACTGAGTGGACAGCACCGCAGCGCGATCAAAGCCAAGCAACTCCCCCGACTGCGCACGAGCCTCTACCACGCCGTCAGTGTATAGAGTGATTTGCAACCCGGGATGTATCCGCACACGCACTTCGGGGTACTCCGTGTCGGCAGTGATTCCAAGCGGAAGCCCGGATTGCAGTGAAATCTCTTTTCCCGACAGATGCCGCCAGATGGCCTGCATTCGACACAATGACTGTCCCATCCGGTTGTATGCGCAACACTACGCAGGTAGTGAAACCGCCGTGACTGCGCGACAACATTCGCCGGTTCATCGACGTAAGAATTTCCGCCGGGCTTTGCGTGTAATGAGCGAGCGTCCGGAATGTGCCGACAAGCAGCGAAACCGTCATCGCTGCCGGCATGCCTTTCCCCCGCTTACATCCCCCACCGCGATCAACGCCCCGCCTTGCTCAAGCGGAATCACCTGGAAGGAAGTCTCCGCCTACCTGACCTGCACCCAGGTAAACACACTCAATCGCAAATCCCGGCACCGCCGGGATCTCGTTCGGAACGAGCACCTGCTGTACCGTACGTGCGGCCTCCAACTCGCTGGCAAGGCGTTCTTCATCGCGGCGAGACCGCGCGAATCGCAACGGTAAGACAGCGACGACAGCAACCAGCATGACCAAATCTGCAACATCGTTAACAGAGAAAGGAAAAGGCTGCCGCGAAATCTCAAAGAACCAGCCAAGGTCACGTGGTACCCATGCATGTCCAGAATTTGCTAAGGCGTTCAATACAATGCGGGCGAACCAGCACACATAACAAACGGTCACCGGAATCAGCATCAGCTGCGCGTCCGGTACTCGTTGCAAGGCTCGCCGGTAAAGCAAATGAAGGATGCAGACGTAGTACGGAACCATCGCGATGGCCCAGATCACGTCGAACTGCAGCAGACTGATCCATCCCATCGCGAACATCGTCTGGGCAAGAATCGTCACCACTTCTGTTCCAACCGCCGCCCAAAAAAGCCAGTTCCTTCTTCCTTTCAGAAGGGTGAAGACAAACAGCAAAAACAAAAGCCAGCTGGCCGTCGAGAATGTCTCGTCGAGCCACCAGAGGGTCGTCTCCGGAGCCGTGCGGAAGCGAAAATAATCGAGGATCAGGTGATCGAGGCCTGTCAGCAGTTCATAGAGCCCGAACCAAAGGTACTCGCGATCCAGCGGCCTCATGGCGAAGAGAACCAACCCGGCGAAAGCGGCCAGCAGGTTCATCATCATCAACATGTTGCCCGCACTCGAGGACCAGAATCGGCCCCAGGCTTCATACATCTGCTGTGTTTTGAGAGCGTTAATCGTACCCACACGGGTAGTCGATAGGGGGCCGCCGCTCACAGCCACCGGTAGCCTGGGCCATTGCCACACACGAATTGCAAACGTGACCGTACGCCGGGATCCAGGCCCGGAACGAGCGCCAGGGACGAAGGTGTAAATCTCGTCGTACCCAACGACGTATTGGCCGTGCGGCGGCAGGCCACCAAACTGGCCAATCCGTACGCCGTCGGCGAAAATCTGATAGCTGGTTAGCACTCGAGGCAGCATGATCGCCCAGGTCTGGTGATCTTCCGGCAGCACCACCTTGAAGCGATACCAGGCAAATCCTGTGTAGCCCTTGTATCCCTGACCGCCCCAGCCAACGTTCGAACGCAGCAGGGGCCACGACGAATCGTCGAAGGCTGGATCGGCCCACCCGAGGCTGCCGTTGGGGTCATCTCCCGGATGGAAACGCCAAAATCCGTCGAGCGAGAGTACAGGCACACGGCCACGTTCAAAGTCGAAAGTGGCCGGGCCGCCGCCATCAGGTTGTGCCTGGGCTTTCCGGTCAAAGCCACTTCCCATGAGAAGTATTACGATACAAAGCCAGCGCAATGAATAACGAACCAAGTCTGCCTCTTTGATTTCGGAAGCTTTGCACAAAAGCTCCCACCTGACAAGCGTTGTCGCCGGTGACAGACTGGACTGCGCCCCATGAGTTTTTGCCGTAGACTTCTTGAGCTACGCTTGGGCGGCATTTATTATCTTTTTCTCGCCTCTATAACCCTCCTTTTGCGGTGCCGTCCACAGGGGACCCATTCACCGTCCATGGTGTGCTCGTTCGCAGCAATAGATAAGGGACGACAGAAATCCTGGTGATCACACAGAACGATCGCCGCAGGGAGCAATACGGCGACATGCCACCGCGCTTGTCCGGCTTCCCGCTGCACAAGCATTTATTTAAAAGGAAATTCGCATTCTCGCGCTGAGGAGAGTCGTTGTGTAAGCCCTGGTCGCGTAGGTGGGATGAATCGAAACCTCTACATCCGGCCCAACCTCGATACTTTGTGTCAGACGTAGGCGATAAAACGACTCAAACACGCTCTCATGGTGCTTGGCCGGGGCGTTCGGTTCACTGTAATTGAATGCGGCGCCAAACATGTCTCCCCGGCGTCCGAATGGATGAACCTGGGCCAGCCCCAGTCCGTATTCATCTTTAATGGCTGTTCCGGTCTTGGTGGCGAAGGCAAATCTGCCGAATGGCGTCCAGCCATCAGCCAATTCATGGTCGAACTCAAAACCGCCGCCATATCCGCTCCCGCGATCCTTGGTGTCGTCTCGCCACATGCCCGCGCGATAAAGCCGATACTTCTCGCCAAGTGAACCTGAGGACCACCCGAATTCAACGCCTTCCGCGTATTTTCGATCAGCCAGTGTTTCGATATTCCTTTGCTGTGCCCCCTCCGTATCTACGGCCAGAGCGTGGACGAAAACATGCTGCGTAGCTTGGAACTCCACCGCGCCGCCGCCTGCGTACGTCCCGTCCGAGGCGACGGAAAGATTACCGTCGTTCGCCCCATTTAAAAACTGGGAACGCTCGTCGTTATTGAACATGCTGAGGGTCACGTATTCGTTAGGGTGGATCTTGCCCACATAAAAGGAAAGTCTCTTGCTGAGAAAATCCTGCCGCCAGTAGAGGATGTTCAAAGTGATCGGTTCCTGCGGGCCTCCCCCCTGCAGGCAGTTGAGATAGAGCCCCGAGCCCAGTAGATCGCTCAGGTTGAACTGCTGGCTCATGCCAATGTTGGTTCCGGAACGAACAAGCAGGCTGATGGATCCGGCTGTGCTTTCATGATCGTACACAGTCCACGCTCCAGTGAAATCGAGCCGTCCGCTGGGCTGATCATGCCGCACCCCGTCCGGCGTGATGGCCGCATATTGGTTCAGGAGGGTATAAGTCGCACCGAACTTCAATCGTAGCGAGTGAATACTGTGATCTACGAGCATGTCGATTGGCCGCAGGATCGGAGCTACCGGATCCGGCTGTATAAGTGGGTCCGCGGGTATCTTCGACAATGCGATTGCGTCCGCATCGAGCTCCTGTTTCAATTCGTCAGGCTGGTCGTTCCTGGTAGTCGAAGCCACGCTTTGGGCTGGTGGACTCAGTTGATCGCCGGTTGCAGGGCTTACATTGCCGCTTTGACCGAAGGCCAATAGGCTGGATCCAAAGAAAAGCAGGAGCAAACGGGTTCTGCTCGGGAGCAGCGAATCCTTCAAGCCAGAAATGAGGTTGCCGGCTCCGGTCACCGAGCTGATCATGCACTGCCCCAGTAGTTTCATGGCGCTTCTCTTTCGCTCCTATGCGCCCTTCGATGAAGGATCTGCGGCCAAACGCAATCACACCAAATGCGCTGCACTCGAACAATTAGACCTAGGTATCGTCCAATACCTTGGTATCGGTTGGGAAGTCATGTCCTGGAGACCGAGGAGGAACACGGGTCCCTTGAATGCACCTTTCATGCCCGGCTCCCTATAGTCGCCAATCTAATCTTTAAATTCCACGGCTGCACCAATAGCAACGTATCGACCAATAATTCGTCTCATCGTGACTTTGCAGATTTCCACTGCGTCAAGGTATATGGTGGTACGCGTCCGGCTTCGAACGCGCGTCGTTAAGGTCACTCACAAACTGCAGGGCTCCAAGGCAAGAAAATCGACGAAACCAGTGCCCTAAGACTCGCGTCTAAACTAGACGTTTTCACGCCCAAGCGCCGCTGAAAGATCGGCGCGGTACGAGGGCTGAGCATTGAGAACATCGATGACAAGACGTATCGAACATCACGCTTAGAGAAAAGTAATTTTGCTGGGGGGGTTAGCCGCGCCGCTGGAGCCGTAAAAACAAGCGGGGTCATGTTGCCGGTCTCGGCCGGCGGCCCACCTGCTCAGCCTTTCTCCACTCGCAAATAGACAACTAAGGCAACCAGGAGCCGGCAATCCGTCATCCTACGCTCGGAAGTCGAAGTTCTGCACGTCTTGGATCTTCCTTGGTTAAGGCAAGAGAGTGGCTTTCTCTAACACAATTCGCCCAAGTCTTTGCAGATTCACTTTTCTATTCATCGGCTTGGGAATTTCAGTGTTTATCTGGGGCCTCCAATATAAAGTTTCCCTGTACTTTCCAGCGCATTCGGTTTACCACCAGATTCCCCAGGCGAAGCTGCTCTCGCGAGATGAGCAGTCCGTGGGGCCCCGCTCTTTCCTGATTCGTAGCGCGAAAGCTCTCGGAGTTATCGGGCATGGTCAGTTGTGTACGCTGACGCTTTTTGCATGGATATTAGCGCTTCCTGCCACTGCGGGAGCCAAACAAATAGAGGAAGAACTTGAGAGACCGTGGCTGATCGCCTTAGACGCCAGTTCAAGTGCATTGTTCTTCCGCCCCCCGCCCTGTTCGCCCGCCTTTGAATCCCGATAACTCAACAACCTAAGTGTTGGGTGTGCTTACCGCCTTAGTTGCGCTGATCTGAACCTTTCAGAGCGCTGCCTCTGGACACGTTTGGGTGTCCGAGTCTCAAAAGAGCATTTAAACCAAAGGAGATACCTATGAAAAATCCGTTGAGAACGTTAGCGACCGTACTAGTCGGTTTATTCTTCGTGACGGCAGGCGCGCCCTGCCTGCATGCTCAGATCCTGAACGCGATTAACGCGCATATTGACCACGCGTTCGTGATCGGCAACACAACGTTACCGCCAGGTGACTATACGTTTCGAATGATGACTGGTTCGAACCTTCAAGCCATGACAGTTACCTCTAAAAACAACAAAACCAGCGTGGAGTTCATCGTCGACCAAGCCACCGATGATCACCGTCCCAATCATTCAGTGCTCTTTTTCCGAAAGTATGGAAATACTGAGTTCCTGACTAAGATCTTCGAGGGCGGCTCAAAGACCGGTGTGCAGGTTACCGAGACCAGCCGGCAAGAACAACGTCTCATGAAACAGGGTCAAAAGGGAGCGGAGCACGCGGAAGAACAGAAGTAGATTGACGTTAGGTTCCGGCCATCGACAGAGAAAGCGCGAACGTGAAAACGCGCGCGCTAGCCATGTGCAGAAGGATCATCGAGAGTTTCGTGGACGTAACTTCCGCAAAATGCCAGCTCCGTCCGTCCACGAAAACTCCTTGAGAAGATAAGGGGACATGTGTTGGAGCGAAGGAGGAGACAAAACTTTTGATCAAGGCTACAAACTCCCGAGCGGCTGGTCGCCCATCCAGAAGCTTCGATGCCACCCGCATCTCCCGGTAACTTGCCCGTCCGGACCCCAAAGCTGGGGAAACCCCTCCACCCCACCAGAGAGGGCAGGCGAGCGGCCACGGTCAATCGCATTGTCACCGTCATCTAGCGAGGTGTAAACTTCGCGCGTAGCAGGAGGACCGCTATGCCTCTTCGCAAACTCCTGGCAGTCACGACAATCATCCTTTGCTCCGCCCTTGCTTCCGCCAAGAAAAAAGCACTTCTTCCGGCGGATGTCCTCCGCGCCAGGACGGTCCTCGTTGTCGTCGATCCAACCGCTGGCGTAGATGTCAGGGACCCGAACGCCAATCGCGCCGCCCGCGCAGATGTGGTGAAAGCCCTGGATCAGTGGGGACGGTTTACGCTCGTGCAGGAAGCATCGACTGCAGACCTGATCATAGTGGTACGCAAGGGCAACGGTAAATTTATACAGCAGACGATCGGCGGAACTCCGATCAATGGAACTCCGCCAGTGAGCGGGGGAACGACCACCACCCCGACCCAAATGACGACTCGTGCGGCTGTTCGTTTGGGCCCGGGAAATCCTAACGATCCCTCAAGCGCTGGAACGCAGCCTTCCACTCCCGAGCCGCAAATCGAGGCTGGCTCTCGGCAGGATATGTTCGTCGTTTATCGCGGAAGCAACGGATCGCGGTACTGGTCTCCACTCGATGCCCCGCCGGTGTGGCGGTATGCAGCCAAAGATGCGCTCGCCTCGCCTTCGGTTCCAGCGGTCGAAGCCTTCCGCAAGCTGATCGCGGAGTCGGAGAAGCAACTGGCCTCCCATCCGTAGCCAGCGATCCCCTGATATTCTGCTGCGTCTCCTAAAGGGAAAATGGTCGCATGCGACGCGGTGCGATTGTAGGTTTTGGTTTCGGTACCTGGACCGCAGGTACGGTTGCAACAAGCCCGGAACAGAAGGGCGATGACAGACAGGACGATCACCTATGAGCTATGAATACCTAGGTAATCGTCCTCTCCGTCGCCCGTTTTAAGGATTGCTTGTCGCTGCCGGCGGATCCGTCTGTTATTTGCTCTCGCGGTGGAGGTGGGGCGGAAGGCCGCTGCCCACACCACAACCCTCAGAGATTGCTGCGGACTGAAGGACGGAAGTGTGGACAGCCTTGCCTTGTTGACGTTAGCAGTGGGAATTTATGTGAGCCAGACGGGACTGGTACTTAGAAACCTGTTCCTCAAAGTACCAGTCCCGTTTGACGCATAAGCTGTCGGGAATTGGCTGCAATGGATATGCTGTCCTCTATGTCTCTCACCCCTGCGAGAAGCCCAGTGGCTGTCATTGAATGGTGACAACTACTCGCTGATACCGCGTCAGCGGAGGCGTGCCACTGTCTGTCGCTTCTAAAATTACGTTGATCGTCTGCCCCGGCTTGGCGTCGTCCGGCACACGGAACGTCGTTGTCAGCGCTTCTGGATCAGAGAAGGTAATCTCGCCGGGATAGGTGCCTGCATCGTTGTACTGCCACCACCTCGCGCTCACTGCATTCCGATCTGGGTCTGTAATCTCTCCGTGTAGTTGCACCGTGCTGCCAAGGCTGGCAGAGATGGCCAGCGGACCTTTGATTCTGATAACGGGCGGGTGATTCGCATGGTTGAATTTCGGCGTCACAGACCACTGCATACGCGCCGCAAAGTCGTTCTGTGCCGCCGCTAAGAATCGCGCAGCAATTGCCGCAGTACGCGGCGGCACGGGAGGGAAATGAAAGCTCGATAAGTCCGCTGGTGGCTCTTTCTTGGGATTGTTATCCTTATTCGCGTCACTACCTGCCGGCGCCAATCCTCGGGCAACGCCTAACGTGTCCGCAGGCACAATCGGTGGAGCGGCTCCGAATAGTGAAAAGCTCGGAGCACCTGGATACATCCAACCGCCCCATCCGCCCCACTGCGGATTCTCGTAGGATCGTAGCCCATTATCGATGAGATTAAGAAATGTAGGTGTGTCGCCCTCGCCGAGAAACGATCCCCTTGGCTGTGGAGGCAGCCAGACCATGTATCCCATCTGCTTAAGTTGCTCGGGCGTATAGCCTGACATTCCAAAATAGTCGACTCGGTCGCCCTTCACCATCTGCTTGCCGTCGCCCCAAACGCGATAGAGAGCGCCCAACGGGCCACGTTCTGAGATGTTTTCGCGCGTCCAGTCCGAGCTAAAATACTTCTTGTCCTCAGCGGCAGCTTGCTTCTGCGCCAAGTAGCCGAAATCTATGCCCGTAAACTGATAAATTCGTATGCCCGGCCAGTTCGGACGAATATAGCTGCGTTCGGTGCCGTCCTGATCGCCCGACGGAATAATGATGAGTTTACGCGACACCTTCTCCTGGACCGATTCCCACTGTGGAGTTTTCGCATATTGATCGTAAATGGATTTAAGAGCACGTGCGATCGTGCTCTCACCACCCTGAGCAGTCACGTAGAGTGGTCCAGGCTGGTTGTCGAGTAAGAGTGACTTGATAAGGTTCGATCCATCGGTATCTTTCGAGAAATCGCCGTCAAAATCGATGTTGCCCCACGTTATCTTTGATTTGAGTTCCGCCGGTAAAGGATAGTCCGGATCATGAATCCTTAGATTCGGATATACCTTCGCATACGCATCAACGATGTTGTCAATAAAACGCTCGTCCGGTGCGAAACGCCATGAGGTACAAGGGCAAAGGCCAAGGCGGGTGTACTCGCGGCCGGCAATGTACTGGGTCGTGCCCCTCCCGTCGCCTTTCCAGTGGAACTGGCTGCTTACGTAGATAAGGCCTTCCAGCCTCACGTCTGAGCTATAAAGAATCGCACGAATGATCGTATTGTTGTCGTCAAGCTCAGGATCAGCTGTGATAACGACTCGAGGTCTATCTGCATCCGCATTCCGTTGATGAGGAGGGCCTGCGACGGCTACAAGCGGGATCATCGCCAGTGTTAAACTGCAAACTCGCTTCAACGTGACGTGCACAATTCTCATTGGAATGCGATCCTTCTTTAGGAGATAGGGGGAGATGATACCTATCCCCGTCTGCTTTCGATCTTTCGATTTGAAACCCTGGTAGACGAAATAGCGAGAGATCGGGGACCGCATACCTATTGCAATAGATTTAGCTGCTTGGCGCTAACACTGGCTGCTGGTGCGGGTCCTGGGGCACGCCGGGCAATTCGCCGCCCGAGTACGCGTTCAAGCCCGGTGACAAACTCCGCAGTACCGACCGGGCGCCCGGTACTTTCGGCGCGCCGAAGTGCAGCAAAGGCCTCATCTCGGTCCTCCAGCAGCAAGTCCGCAAAGCAGGACACGCGATCGAGCACGGGACGGACTGTCACCAAACCATCATCTTTCCCCGCCATATGGGCTCGTACGCTAGACCACGCCCAATCTGCCGCATACTCCGCCAGGCCGGCTCGCACCGGGTTCAGGCTAACGTAGGAGACCGCCGCCAACAGATGCAACTCGTCCATTGCCACCGAAGCAAACCGGCTCTGAAAGAGGTGCCCCGTCCATCGCCCTCGGGCATTGACGAAATTGGTGTAGCGCCGATGCGCTTCTCCCACTACCAGCCCTAGACCATCCGCTCGCGTAGGAGTGAGAATGAGGTGAACATGATTGGGCATGAGACAGTACGCCCAGACCTCGACCCCGGCCTTGCGCGTCTGCTCGGCCAGCAAATCTCGATAGACTTCCTGGTCGCCGTCCTCAAAAAAGATCGCCTCCCGACGATTCCCACGCTGTGTAACGTGATGCGGAAGGCCGGCAACCACCGTACACGCCAATCGTGCCATGGGGAAAATTAACACGAACGACGAGAACGGGGATAGGTATCACGTCCCCCCCATCCCCTCCGTTCCTTTAATCTTCCCCTTGCAGAGTGTGACAAGCCACGCTTGACATAAGATACGAGACAAGCTATACTTGTCACAGTGATCGAAAGCTTCCGCCATCGAGGGCTAAAACGCCTTTACCTGCGTGGCGACAGGAGCGCGGTGGGCGCCGATATGATCGACAAGGTCGAGCGCATCCTGACCCTTCTCGACGCGGCCGACCGCGCGGACGCTCTCGATCTGCCAGGCATGGCTTTTCACCCCCTCAAAGGTGATCTAAAGGGCTTTTTTGCCGTGATCGTGCGTGCCAACTGGCGCCTCATCTATCGCTTTGAAAACGGTAACGCGTACGACGTCTCGCTGATCGATTACCACTAAGGAAAGGAAACGGACATATGCCCATGAAGAACCCGCTCCACCCCGGCCGCATCGTCAGGCACGAATGTCTCGAGCCGCTGAACCTGACAGTCAAGCGTGCGGCGGAGATCCTGGGCGTGACGCGCCAGGCTCTGAACAACATCGTCAACGAGAAGGCGGCCATCAGCGCCGACATGGCGATCCGCTTGGAAAAGGCATTTGGCGGAACCGCGAACGCCTGGCTGCAGATGCAGAACAATTACGACCTCGCCCGTGCCCGCCGTCACGAGGATCAATTGAAGGTGCAGCGGAACGCCCCGGAACTTGCCCGCCCGGCATGAGCCCGGCATCGACCGAAATGGGACGGGCGGGACGTTTACTTATTCAAGGTCATCATTGAGGCGAAGGTACCGTTCCTCATCGTAAGAGAATGCCGTGTTTACCCATCGGGATCACCTCTCGGTCTCAACCACGCCCCCCGCGTCGACCTCAC
>CAVUQE010000018.1:0-97095 GCA_963743365.1 uncultured Acidobacteriaceae bacterium | reverse complement strand
TGGCGCCGTGCGGCCTTCAAATTCCAGCCGCCATTATTAGGGAGCATTGGTGCTTCGCCCTTCACCAGTAGCCTGGTGCCAAGCACTGCAATGGTGGTCTATTCTGCTCTCTACGCGCTGCTAGCCCTTCTATTGGCCCAGGTTCTCTTTTCTCGCCGCGATCTCTAGAGCCGCACTCCTCCGAACCCCGCGGCAGGCTGCATCGTGTTTTCAGATCCTATCCTGGGCTCCGACGATGGGCCGACCCTACAACTTCCCAGAGCTGGGGAGTCGGGGTGGGCAAGATTTTATTTAACCGCAGCGTCCACAGAGGCGGGGGACGCGCGGCGCCAAGTGCGAAACGGCAGCCAGGCTGCCTCCCTCAATGTCGTGACCTGCGGCTCACCGATCACTCCGGTGGGGGGAAACTCCCCGCGGCCAGGATGATAATACGTTCCAAAGATGACATCCCAGATAGGAAAGAAGGCCGCGAAGTTACGGTCAAAATGCTCCGGTAACTTGCTGTGGTGGATGCGATGCACTTGAGGCCCATCGACCAGCCAACTCAATCGGCCCAGATCGAGTTTGAGATTGGCATGGATAAAGAACGTCCAGGCCGAAAAAGCAAAACCAATCGCGTCTCCGGCCTGCGGTGAGAGATCAAACAGGATCGCCATCGGTATCGTGATCACTGGAATGCGTCCCACATCCTCGAGCCAATGATGGCGGAAATTCGTAGACACATTGATTGCCGGATCCAGGTGATGGAGCTTGTGGATAGCCCAAAGCCCGCGGTATGTATGCTCCGAGCGGTGCCACCAGTAGTAGAAGAAGTCAAAGATCAGAAGGGAGAGCAAAGTGGCCGCGAGATCCCGGGCAATGCCGCCAGTTTTGCCGATCTTGAGGTCGATCAGACCTCCATGAAGTCCCGCTCTCAACTTTTCGCCGATGAGGTCGCCAACGACGGCGGCGATCGCGCCAACCGCCATATACAAAACTGATACGGAGAGGTTGAATCTCCATTCTTTGACGGCCTTGAGCTCCACGGCCGGGAACATGCGCTCCAACACGGCAAAGACTACACACCACAGCGCCAAGAGCGGCAGGCCTTTGGTGAAACCGGACACCGCCTGCATCATCAGATTCATAAAAAGTTTCCTAACTGACACTTACAGAATAAACTGCAACCCATTTCTGAAGGGGAACCGGCCAACTTAGGAATGCATCCTTTGGTAGAGATTTACGCCAACCCACGTTGAGAAACTTGGGTTTGTCGCATTGAAGCCGCGCGGTTCCATTAGCGGGCAGCCCCAATCACCATTCGTCGTCACTGCGGGAAGCGCGTTGCCATCCTGACGCTTCATGCCAAATCCCCAAATCCAGTTTGGCGCAACGCGTCTTCGTCCGATCCAGTTAAACTTTTGGTGGAAGGCTTCCTCTCCTCGGAACGCCCAGGAGAATGCCTCACGGCAGACAGGATAAGCATGAAAACGAAAATCGGTTGCGCCCTTTTGCTCTCACTTGTGCTTGCGGCGGTTGGCGCCAGTTTGACTATGGCGCAGCAGGCTTCCACGGGAAATGCCGTTCCGCAACGGCCTGAAGGCCCCTGCGACCTCTATGCGGCTGCCGGTAATCCCTGTGCCGCCGCACATAGCACGACGCGCGCGTTGTATGCGGCCTATAACGGCCCCCTCTACCAGGTCCTGCGTCAATCCGACGGAAAGACCCTGGACATTGGTGTGGTGCCGCCCTCTGCCTCGCCAGTTGCGGATGCGGGCGGATACGCCGACGCGGCCGCACAGGACAAATTCTGCGCCGGCACCTATTGCTGGATCAGTATCATCTACGATCAATCGCCCAAGCACAACCATCTCACGCAGGCACCGCGTGGCGGCTTCGCCGGCCCGGCCCTGGGAGGCTTCAACAACCTGCCCATAGCCGATATGGCGCCCATCACCATCATGGGCCACAAGGTCTACGGCGTCTTCATCGAACCGGGCATGGGACTTCGCCAAAACGATGTAAAAGGAACGGCGGTCGACGACCAGGCGGAAGGAGAATACTGGGTCGTCTATGGCAAACACTACAACTCCGGTTGCTGCTTCGATTATGGCAATGCCGAGATCGACAGCCGCGATGATGACAACGGCACCATGGAAACCCTCTACTTCGGCAACGCCACGCCATGGTTTAGTGGGGCGGATCACGGTCCGTGGATCATGACGGACCAGGAGAACAACCTGGTCGGTTGCGTCAACCCGGATGGTTCCAAAGGCTGTCCTAATTTGCCCAGCATTCCCTGGCGCTTCGTGACCGCGATGGCGAAAGGAGAACCGCATCGTTGGGCCTCCCTGGGCGGGGACGCGCAGAAGGGCGCGCTCTCCGTCATGTTCGATGGGAGACGCGTGAATCCTACCTACGATCCCATGCGCAAGCAGGGCGCTATCCTGCTGGGCAACGGCGGTGATAACAGCGATGGATCGCAGGGAACGTTCTATGAAGGAGCGGTCACCGCCGCCGGCACATTTCCCTCGGACGCAACCGAGCAGCTTGTGCAAGCCAACATCGTGGCGGCCCGGTACGGCGTGGCTCCCCTCATCCTCTCACCCGCGGGCACAGAATCCACAGCGGCAGGCGTGCAGACGTTCACCCCAGGCACTACGCGAGAGATTACCGTCACCTTTACCAATACGACGGAAGCGCCTGCAGCGGGCGTTTCGTTGCGGCTCACCGTGCCGGGCGGTGGGTGGACCTCTGCCGTTTCCGGCTCAACCGGGACAACCAAGACGTTGGCTGAGTCCGTGGCACCGGGCGCGAGCGTGAGCGCGACCTTTCAAGTCACTTCCGGGCCGGCGCCCTTCCATGGCGACCTTGCAGGCCAGGCATCGTGGACGAACGCGGCCAGCGGCAAAATGCGAGCCGAGACAGCGGTGTTGAAGGTGCGCAATGCCGAGCCCGTCAAGATCAACGAGTTTCGCGTGACTTCCGGCGCGCCCGACAACCTGACGAACTCGTTCATCGAGCTCTACAATGCGGGTTCCGGCAACGCGGATCTTTCCAACTGGACGTTGACCGTGCACCCGTCCCAGCAGGCTATCTTCTCGGAGGTCAAGATCCCGGCTGGGACCAAGCTTGCGGCCAAAGGCTTCTACCTGCTCGGCCTCTCCAACTCAGGGCTGGCCGCACCTGCGAAGGCGGGTGACCGCATCCTTCATGTCAGGAGCACGGAGGAAATCTCCGTGGGCGACAGCCTCACCATCGACAGCGGCTCCCACATGGAAACGCGCAAGATCGCAAGCCTGGGCACGGCTGCCGCCAACCACACAACCCTGTGGCAGCCCCTTCCCGATGGACCAGTGATCACGATTCCGGTTGGCTCGACCAATGTGCCGGTCGAGAGTACATCCGGATTTGTAGCCGGAGAGAATATCGCGCTCGGCTACGGCTCGACCTACCCGGTTGCTGCCAATCCTGTCGAGCAGTACGAGATAGCCACGGTCACCGCGGTGGGCAAGCCAGGCACCCAAGCCTATCTCGCGGCAGATGCGGCTGCCGGAGCAACCAACCTAAAGGTCACTTCACTTTCCGGCATCTCGATCGGAGATAAGATCCGCTTGGATATCGACAGCGTCGGCCATGGTATTGAAACTGTAACGGTGACGCATGTGGGAACCGCCGCAGGCCGGACCAATCTCTCAGCCCCGGTGAGCGCAGGCGCGACCCGCATCCGGATACGCCGCGCGGAGGGCTTCGCTGCCGGCGACCGGATCACGGTCGGCACGCCGGCAAGCCAGGAAACTGTTACCGTCACCGCGGTCGGCAGCCAGCAGCCGGACGGTGCCGACATCGACGTGACACCCGCCCTGGCCAAAGATCATGTAGTCGATGAATGGGCGGTGTCTCCGGGCACGGGTTTGGATTTAGCGGCTCCCTTACGCTTTCATCATGCGGCCAATCTCCCGTTCAGCGATCGCGGGACGGGAATCAGCTTTGAGCCGGCCACTGCTTTTCCCCACTCGAGCAACGAGCCCGTCCAGGCCCTCGGCGCCGGCATAACCCTCGATCGGCCGCTGGCTAACGGCCACGCGATCCACACGGTGGTACTGGATGCCGCCGTCAAAACCGCGGGTTACCAAGGACCACCGCAGCCCAACCAATGGTTTGGAGGACCTGCATTCATTACCAAGGCGCCTCAATTCGGTCATGATCTCACCGTCGAAGAGGGCAGCCTGGTGCTACGCGACGCCGCGGGGGTGGCTGCCGATAGCCTGAACTACGGCGGCCTTGTGGACCCATGGGTTGCGCAAGGCGACCAGGCCGCCTCCGGCGCGCGGCTCAGCGGCTGCTATGCCCCGGCGCCCGGCTCCGTCTTCAACCCATGGTCAACGGTGGTGACGCCGGTTGCCACCAATTCGAGCGCGGGCCGCTTCCCCGACGGCGCCGACAGCCACAGCAACTGTAGCGATTTCCTTACCCAGGCCGTTGCCACGTTGCCCATCGCATCGCCGGCGGGCACAACCAACCTCAAAGTCACCAGCGTGGCAGGCTTCCGCCCTGGCCAGACGATCCTGATTGATTCCGGCGCGCATGGTGAAACCGGAGTCATCTCTACGGTCGGCACGGCGGGCGCCACAACGTTGCGCGCGCCCACAAGTGCGGGAGCGATCGTTCTTCCGGCTGCAGACGTGACCGGCTTCCGCAGAGGCCAGGAGATCTCGATTGAGGACGGGGCCGAAACGGCTGTCGTCTCCGCGGTCCGGGGCGGCAGCGAACCCACCATCACGCTCACCGTACCGCTGGCGCGTGCGCACGCGTCCGGCGGCCAGATTTCAGGCAGCGGTATCACACTCACCACTCCATTGACCAAGACACATAGCAGTGGAGCGCAAGTCTCCGACAACGTTCCCACTCCGGGCGCGCCAAACCAATACCAAAGTGCAAACCGCTAAGCGGCCAGGAACCTGGGCCAAGGCCGGGAGATCACTCGCCGGCAACCAAGCCCGTTCCCGACCGCAACGGCGAAAACTCGCATTCTCAGCTCACCCATCTTCTCCAGGTTCGCATTCTCCCTGCTGGCACCGGATTAAAGTCACTATCTGCGACTATCGCCTGAGCAGTATTGGGGTCCAAGGTGCGCCTGTGGGAAACGCCCATAGCTCAGATTGAGTCCGTCTTCTGAGGTAAAGTTTCGAATTACTGTAAAGACTCCGCGGTATCCGAACGATTAAGAGTTCCATCTGAGGTATGCAATCCTTCTCACTAGAGCGAACGCGATCCACAACATCGCTGGCGTCGGTCCAACTTAGGACAAGCTTTTGTCCCTTAAGCTTTAAGCTCTCGGCCGCGGCCACGCGGTAGGCACGAGATATGTGACCGTCTTGGGCTACACAGGTGCTGTTCACAAAGACGACCACAACAGATTGTTTCCAGTCGACCGGTGGTTGGTCTTGATTGAAAGAGGCAGCGCGCAAGAATTGGCGCATCATTCCGGAGTTGTCAATGACTTGACCTCGCACTTGCCTGACATTCTGGGCCTGAGGTGTATATAGGATTCTGCTGACATCCAGCTTTTCAGAAGCAGCGTCCGCCGTAGCATTGAAAAGCGAAAGTGCGACAAAGGAGAGTAAGCAAAATGAACGCCGCATTTTATTTTCCGTTTGCACGATGCTGGCGGCATTGAGGCCAGACGGAATAACCACACTAGTCTACCCCTTGCCGGTGCGCGACGTTTTCTTTGGTGATTGTTTCGGTCGCCCTGCTCGGCTTCTCGCCCATAAATACGGCCACCATGCGGCGAAAACGGTATCTGCAGGTATCCTGTTGCCCGGGAGAAAAAATATTTTGATCCGCGATCTTTGCTGTTGCGTATGCACGCTCTTCTTCTTCGTGCTGGGTCTGCCGGCTGCCGATGCGCAGGGCACCGCGCCCACGTTCAGCTACACCGTCGGCCAACAAGCTTACACGCTTCTGGGCCACGATCCTGCGCAGGCGGTTTCGACCACGATTCCCACGGTGCTGGTTCCCATCGAGCTTTCGTTTGCGGCGAAGGCGAGGGACGGCAGGCCCTTCGTCATGGCTGCGGCGCCAGACGTACGCCGCATTCTCAGCTCACCCATCTTCTCCAGGTTCGCATTCTCCCCGGGCAACCACACCCAATATGGCGACGCCCTCCTGCGGACGACGTTCCCCGGCGAACATGGCTGGCATACACTGCTGGGCAAGCCGGAAATAAAGCCCCTGAAGATCGACGTGCCGCTGGGCTACGGCTATATCCTCACCTCGAAGAAGGAGGGAACCTCCTTCGCCGTCGTCGACGTGGAATTTCTGCAGCAGGCAATCTTCAAGCAGCTGCCCCGGCAGGAGGGCAAACTCATCCTGGCGGTCACCCATAACACGACCTACTACAGTGACGGCGACGCGACGGAATGCTGTTCCTGGGGGACGCACGGCGTCGACGCAGCCACTGGAAATTCCTTCGTGCTCAGCTCGTATCTGCGTGCCGCGCCCGCAGTGGTGCACGATCGCGACGTGCAGCCCATCACCCAGCAGCTCGCCGAGTTCATCAACGATCCCCTGCACGATCCTCTTTTCCATGGCGGCCGTGGCACGCCCCCGCCAGGCAACAGCGTTCCCAGCTGGACGAGACTTCCGGGCGTGCCGGCGGGCGATCAGGGCCGCTGTGGCGGCACCGGCATTGCCTCCATGTACTTTTTGCTTGAACCCACCAACACCAACGCCAAAAACGAGATCCCCGCATCCCCAAGCTTCTTCGCGCTAGCCGGCGCCGAGACCTATCATTTGCAGGACGTCGCATTGCTGCCCTGGTATACGGGTTCTTCCGCCAATCTCGGCAGCACTTACAGTTTTCCGGACGCAAGCGTGCTCACCGGCGCCGCAGAGCCGTGCCCGCCACGCCAGGACCTTTGGGACGGACACGCAGTTGCTCCCCCGCTGCCCCAGGTCGCGGCGATCCCAAATGCCAGCCCCGGCAACGGTCACAAGTTGATCGGTTACTGGGAAGGTTATGGCACAGCCAATGCCATTTTTCCCCTGCGCGAGGTCTCGCCCCAGTGGGACGTGATCATCGTCGCCTTTGCCACGCCCGCGAAAAACGCGCCCGAAGGCACCATGGAGTTCCATACGCCCGCAGGCCTCGACCCGGCGCAGTTCAAGGCCGACATTGCTTACCTGCAGAGCCAAGGAAAGAAAGTCATGATCTCCCTGGGCGGCGGTGGCCAGCATTTCACCCTCGCTGACCCGGCGCGCGTGCCTCTGTACGTCTCGACCGTCACACAGATTGTCAGCGAATACGGCTTCGACGGCATCGATATCGACTTTGAGAGCCCTTCGCTCTCGATTGACCCAGGGGACACGGACTTCAAGCATCCCACCACGCCCTCGATCGTGAACCTGATCTCAGCCCTGCAGCAGTTGCACGATCACTTCGGCCCCCAGTTCATGATCAGCCTGGTGCCTGAGGGAACGCAGATTCCCGCCGGCTACCCCAGCTACGGCGGCCAATTCGGTTCGTACCTGGCGATTACCTACGCTATCCGCGACATACTTTCCTTCGTCGACGTGCAGGACTACAACACGCCGCCGCTCCAGGGTCTCGATGGCGAAATCTACCAGCCGGGCAGCGTGGACTACCACGCAGCCATGACGGAACTCCTGCTGCACGGCTTCAACGTAGGCGGCGACCCGAAGCACTTCTTCCCGCCCATGCCTCCCGACAAGGTTGCGGTCGGCTTTCTTACTCCGGATACCACGCCAACGATTGTCATGCAGGCGATGAAGTACATCATCACCGGCATCGCGCCCGCAGGCACCACGTACAAGCTGCGCAACCCGGCGGGTTACCCGGGAATGATTGGAGCGATGTTCTGGACCATCAATGACGACCGCCGTCAAAATTACAACTACTCCAACACCGTGGGTCCGCAACTGCACAGCTTTCCAAGGGCGAAATAGTCAGTCAGAAGGGCAGCAAGGAAGCTTCCGCGAAGATCTTCCGATCGACCCAATCGGGTAAGAACGAACTGAAATAGAGAAATACTGGAGAAGCGCATGAATCGACGTACGTTCTTAGGACTCGCTGGAGCCACAGCCGTGGCGCAGCCTCTTGCTCTGGCAAGTGAGGCTAAGAAAACTATGAAGATCACCGGCATGGAAACGGATGTGCTGCGTTTTCCTCCAGGCAAGATCTACTACGACGCAATTCACGAATTCGGAGCGGAGGGTGGGGCCGTCGTACTACGCCTTCAGACCGATGCAGGCATTGTCGGTTGGGCGGAAAGCACATTCGGTACCATGACCGGCGCACCGGAGGTCTTGCAGACAATCCTGCAGAAAGAGCTCAAACCGATCCTGATAGGGCAGGATCCTGCGTTCCCTAGGCGGCTGCGGTCCGATATGTGGAAAGCGCTGGAGTACGCCGGTGTGCAGGGGATGAATACCTTTGCCATCTCGGCGGTGGAAATTGCGATCTGGGATATTGTGGCAAAAGGTTTCGGCGTTCCGGGATACAAGATCCTGGGCGCCTATCAGGATACCTGCCCCGTCTACTCGATGTGCGGCTGGTATTACCCCAACGATGACGATCTGTCGCAGTACAAAAAAGCAGTAGAGGACGCCTTCGAGGAAGGCTTCAGCGCGGCAAAAATCAAGGTGGGTCGCTTCTCGTTGAAGGATGACGAAAAGCGCATCAAGCTGGCTATGGAGATCGCAGGCCCGAACCGCAGGATCATGGTGGACGCGAACCAGAAGTTTCTCGTGCCGGAAGCGGTTCAACGGGGGAAGGTCTACCAGGAGATGGGCGTTTATTGGTATGAGGAGCCGGTCGTTCCTTACGATCATGCCGGCTACGCGCAAGTTGCGGAAGAACTGGAGATCCGGATAGCAGGCGGGGAAAATGAATATACCAAGTACGCCTTTGCGGACCTGATTCAACGCCGCTGCGTGGATGTGGTGCAGCCCGATGCCCGGCGAGCCGGTGGAATCTCTGAGTGGATGGAAATCGCAGCCATCGCGGACGCTGCAAAGCTTCCGGTGGCAAGCCACGGTGGCGGTCCAGTAGATCTGCAAGTGCTGTTGTGTATGCCGAATGCAATTTACATGGAGTCAGGCAGCTTCAAGGGAGAAGGATCAACATTAGAACGGCTCCGCATGGTGAACAGCGCCGTTCTCGCACCCGAAAGACCGGGAATGGGAAGTGAGTTGCGGCCGGAGTATCTCCAGAAATTCAAGGTGTGACTCCGATACGCCGTAGGGTACGCGGGAACCTCCCGGGGGAGGGAGTCCATTGACCTTACGAATCTCGCTGTTGCCCGCGCTTCGGATCGCGCTTGCCATGAGATTGGATGGGCCATCCTCCACCGCAGCGGCGATTTTGCAGGGAAGATCAACCTCCGTCCTCCTGGCCTGCATCCAAACTGTGGGCGTTGGGTGTGACAGCGCCAAACCTTGTGTACGTTGGAGGTTCTATGAAGAATCGCATCATCCCAGCAGCCCTGCTGGTCGCTGTTTCCGTGGTGGGGAGCTTGTTTGCGCAGGATTGGTATCAACAACGTGAGCGAGCCTTCGCGGGCGATAACTGGCGGCCGCAATTGTTTTCGCAGGTCCGGAGCGACCTGGACCATATCTATACCGCCCAATTTGCCGGTGGTAACGAAAACCACCGAATCGAGCAAACCAAAGAGAGGCTTTCCCGGCTCCAGGACGACATGGACCACGGCCGGGATGACAACAACCTGCTGAACGACGTGGTCAACGAGATGGAGAACACGGCAAAAGATAACCACCTTTCTCCACGCGACCGCCAGGTCGTAGCGGATGATGTCAACCGGCTGCACGAGTTCCAACGTTCTCCAGTCTGGCATCGGTAAACGCTCTGATTGTGCTTCCCAAATAGAGCACTTCAGGCTGATCTAAGTTTCGATATGGGCAGACGGAAATGACCCCAACCGACGCATGCTTCTTTTGCGTCTCCGCCGACGGTTTCCTTTAGGGTTATTTCCGTCCTGGAGCAGTCGTCCTCCGATGTTGGAAGCCGTGTACCCGGAGGCATTGCAAATCCTACAAAAAGTGCAGCCCGCCAGGGCTCTTTTTCCGACGGCTCGCCGTATCTATCTCCGACACACTGCAAGACGTCCAGGAAAATTAGATTCCAGGGGTGATCAGTGGAGAGGCCGTGTTTGTCCGCCTTGGGGACTCCGGCCTTACGAAAGGACAGCAAGCGCGCATATCGAGGCCGGCGTTCGCGGCTGCATCCGGTGTCATGCCTCTCGTTTGCCCGAAGACTTCTACACGGAGCGCATCGTTGTAGCGGATGCTTTCGACCGCCCGCAAGAAGCCGGTCAAGTTGATGACACCTTCGCCGGGTAGCAGCGGAAATTCCTGAAACGTCTCTTTACCTCGCGTCACTACATGGTTGATCGGCAACATGGGGGAATCTCGGGTCGATTGCCGGTTCGGGAGGGAAAGCATGTCCGATATTAGAGTCTTGATCGTTGTCGACGGGATCTTCTCGCTGACCACCAGCTATCCCATTGACCCAACCGTCGCTCCATTCGGACCCGAGGCCGACCCAACCTTTGGACCGGACGCATGGTTTACCCTGTCGCATCTGATCAACACATTGCGCAATAGCCCGTCACCGACATTTACCGTCGATACGGCGAGCCGTGGTTTCAATGCAGCCGGGAATTTCCCGGACGACATCACCAATACGGTGCCCGATCCCTACGCCACGATTGCAGGACCATTTCATTTCGACGATCCCGGCATCAACCTCGCCGTCTACGACGAGATTTGGCTATTCGGCGACGAGGGCTACGATGGGACTCCAGTGGGTCCCGCAGAGCCCGTGACTGGAGAACCTGGCGGCCTCACCGGGAGCGAATTGGCGGCTATCACGAATTTCATGCAGGCCGGCGGAGGCCTTTTCGCCGTCGGTGACCATGACGGCTTGGGTTCGGGCATGTCCGGGCGTATACCTCGCTTGCGCTACATGCGCAGATGGTACTCGACATCTGACACCAGCCTGGGGATACCGCCGAATGCAGCCACGAACTGGCCCGGGGTTGGGACTACGCGACAGGACACTCTTCAGAAAGGCGCGACGGATGTTGGCGACACATTCTTCTTTGACGATCAGTCCGACGATATTCCCCAGCCATTGACTGTCTTAGTCCCCTCACATCCGGTGGTACAGGGTGCTACTGGCGTTCTCAAGGTCTATCCGGATCATATGCATGAAGGCGAGGTCCTTGCGCCCACTGGGCCGCAGTTGACCCAGACATCCGCTACCGACACTACGTTGAGTTTTGCCGGCGCGGGATTTACGGAATTTCCCACCATAAACCTGCATCAGGAAGTCCCGCTTGTCCTGGCGCAAAGTTCCGCAGGTTCGAGCGGAGGCTTACCCGGTCATGTGACGGAGGTTCCAAGCGGGATGAACCCGGAGGACGTGGCCTGCGAGAATAAGAACTTCGGCGCCGACGGCAGTATCTGCGAGGTCAGAACCAACAACACACTCGCAGCTTACGATGGCCATACGGTGAACGTCGGTCGCATCGTGACCGACTCATCGTTTCATCACTTTCTCGATCTGAACCTGCTCGGCGATCCCTGCAGCCTCATCCCGGCGAAAAAACAGGGGTTCAATGCTTCAACGAGCGGTCAGGCCGATCTGGCTGAGATTTCGGCGTTCTACGTCAATCTGGCGACTTGGCTCGCCTGGAACAACCGGCAAATCTACTTTGTCTTTGGCAAAAATAATTATGGCCGCGACGAGGTCGCGGACAATCTGAAATGGCCGGACGCGGTTTACTTGTTCCTGGAGGGATTCACGCCCAACGTGGTGGGCTCTGCGAAGCCTTCGTTTTCCCCTTCCAGCACTTTCAACAACGTCAACATCCCCGGTCTTATGATTTCCGGCCCCATGGTTTCGTACGATCTTGGCGGCATAGGGACTGCGTACGAAAATGTGGAACAGCGCATTCGTTTTGCATATGAGATCGACTTCACCAGCGCATCTCTGGGCTCTCCCACCGCCTTCCCGGCGGGCGGAGCCGCGCCCAACGCTTACACCCTCGGCGCTTCCATCAGCATCACAGGGCAACCCACGCTGAATAGCCCGAACGCCGAGATCTTCCTGTTGGCCGGTGACGATCCATACTTCACCAACATTAATGCAACCCCAGGTGTTATACCTCAGTTCTACCTAAGCCAGGATTTGCGGGTCTTCACCGGCACTCCCGGCTCCAGCGGTACTGTTCCGGTCCGCGGTAGCGGCGCGCCCACGCTCCATAACAGCGTCAACGACGCCTACACCTATATCACCAAACTGATCACCTGGCTCAATCAGAACTACGGCTATCTGAATCCGGGTTTTACCCCGCCCAACACCAACTCTTCCGACCCTCTCGATACCTTGCTGCCCAATCAGAATGGCGCCCTCGAGGGCGATTCTTTAGTCACTCCCGGGAGCTTGACCAACCCCAACTACAACTTTGCCATCGCCCGCGTTCGCTTGAAGGGCAACGCCGGCACCACTTCGAACGTGAAAGTGTTCTTCCGCGTCTTCACTACGCAAACCTTTGATACCGATTTCATCTATTCCCAGACCGCCACAACTCTCGCCGACCCAAACGTCACTTATGCCTGCTTGCCGCCCGGCAGCGACAATCCGCAGAGCCCGATGCCTGGCACCGATAAAATTGGCAACGTAAACGGCTGCTCGCTGCCATTCTTTGCCAACGCCAATTTCATCAACAACCCGACCGATTACAATCCATCGGGCGCCAACAACCAGCCCATCACAATTCCCCACGGGCAGGAGTACACCTGGGCGTTCTTTGGCTGCTTCCTCAACGTCAATGACGCAACAAACGTATATGGCGGCTACCCCGTCCAACACTGGTTCGTGGGCGCCGTCCATAGCTGCCTGGTGGCGCAGATCGCCTGTGCCGATGCTCCCATCATCAACGATAGCGGAGTCATCGAAAGTCCTGAGAACTCCGACAAACTGGCGCAGCGCAATCTTCAAGTCACCACCTCCGGCAATCCCGGATTCCCGGCCACCCACCGGGTTCCTCAAACCATCGATGTGCGGCCCAGTCCGCCCCCCCAGTCCAATCAGCGTTACAGCATTCTCAGCTATCCCGATGAAATGATGATCGATTGGGGCAAGACTCCGCTCAGCAGCGTGGTCAACATCTATTGGCCGGGAGTGAGCGCCGCTTCGGTCTTGCAACTGGCACAGCGGTTGTATCCTGCGCAGACGCTCACGGCTGTGGACGCCAACACCATCCAATGCCAGGTCGTAAGCCCGGTGACGTACATACCGATTCCTCCGGGCGCCGGCGGTAGCTTTGCCGGGCTATTCACCGTCGAATTGCCCTCCACGGTTAGATACGGCAATGAGTTCGACATCCTCGTGCGCCGCATCACCACGAAACAACTTCTCCCGCCGGCTCCGCCCAATAATCCGCCTCAAGTAACGCGTGCGGTCAATAAAGATCCGGGACTGTGGCGCTACATAACCGGAAGCTTTCTGGCAAGGATTTCCGTGCAGCAAGAAAGCAAAATCCTTCCCGCCGACGAAAACCTGCTCGCCATACTGAAATGGCGGCTCGGCCTCATCGATCCCAGCAACCGCTGGTATTTGGTGCTGTTGCGCTACATGAGCTATCTCGCCGGCCGAATCAATGGCATGGGAGGCAATGCTTCCCAGATCCCTCCGTCCGCCAACGGTTATCAGCAACCTATCCCACACCCCAAACACGCCGGAGAGCACTGCTACACCGGAAAAGTGATTGGCATTCGTTACGACCGTTTTGGAGACTTCGAAGGTTTCACCCTCTTGTCTGCGAAGGGAGATGAACATTGGTTCCGGGGCCGGGAACACGAAGTGGAAGAGCTGGTACGACGCGCCTGGATTGAGCGAACCCTGATCAGCGTCTTCGTTGAAGCGCATCATCCTGATTGGCCGGCATCGATCGTTCTCCGAAGGCACAAATAAAATTAACCGTTACGCTGAACCTTCATCATGACGGAGATCGTTAACTATTCACGGGAAATGGCTGCGATGGGTGTGCTTTCCCTCTAACTCCGCGGGCACAACCCGGCATGGCAAAGTGCCCCTTGCTTCCGGTCCGCGAGACCCGCGTGCGTACCAGCTCCGGATTGCCAGGCCATAAGGCTTTCTACTGCAAGATGTTTATGGTAAGCGTTTCGGTTTGGGTAGAAACAACAGATCCAGAAGTTCCAGTAGCTACGACAGTTACTTGTGCGGTGCTGGGGGTGACGTTTGCGACATACCCGTGCATGCCACAACCTGACAGGCCTGCGGCAAAGGCCCACGCCCCAGCGAGCAGCAGGCAAAGATGCCAAAGGCGCTGCCTCTTCAAAAACTTTCGTCGAGGAGCCAGCGTCGCCAATGCGGTGAGGCCTCCCGGGCACCAGAACGCCAACGCAAAGAGGGCCGGGTGGAACGGGCTTTGCGGTGCCTGGCTCGGTTCAAGCATACCCGCTTGCGGCGGCGTGATGTTGATCGTAAGCCCGGTGTTTACGCTCTGATCGTTACCGCTCATGGTGACCTGATTGGTGGCAAAGGCGCAGGTCGCATCGGTTGGTAGATTCGAACAGCTGAATGAGATCGTTCCGCTATAGCCGCCTGTGGGCGTGAGGGTGAGAGTTGTCTTTGCTGCTCCGCCCGCCGTGACGGTCAGCGTGGCAGGGTTCGCGGCCAACGTATAGGCGCCTGGCGGTTTCACTGGCGCGGCGGCGATGGTGACCGTCGCTCCTGCCGAGCTACTGGCGGCAAAGTTCCCCGCCGCCGCATACGTAGCGGTGACGGTATCCGTTCCGGCAGGGAGCGCAGTTGTGCTGCACGTGGCCACACCGTTACCGTTCAGGGTCCCCACACACAGGGAAGTGGAACTGTCGGAGAACGTCACGTTTCCGGCAGGCACGCCCGCTGTGGAGGCCACCGTGGCAGTCAATGGAAAGCTTGCGCCAACTGCCGCATTGGCCGGTGCGGTTAGGCTGGTTGTGGTCGGTGCGGGCGTCACCTGGAAGCTCTGCGTCGCGGAGGCCGGACCGTAGTTGCCACCACCGGCTTGTTGGGCTTGCAGCACTACGGTGCCCACACCAGTAACAGTCACGGTGCCGCTATGGATCGTTGCGGGACCTGACACCACGCTCATCGTGACCGGATAGCCGGCGCCTAAGCTCGAGGCAGCCGTCACGGCGAAGGGTGCGCTGCCGTACACCTTCGACGCAATGGCCGGGAACGTGAGGGTCTGCGACGCTCCTTTGACCGTGATGATGGTTGCCGGAGAACCACTAGTAGCAAAGTTCCCTGAGGCTGCATAACTCGCCGAGATGGCGTCGGACCCGGCGGGTAACGCCGCGGTACTCAATGTGGCTACGCCGCTGCTGTTCAGAGCGGTGGTTCCCAGGATGGTAGACCCGGTACTGAATGTAACCATTCCCGCGGGTGTGCCCGCAGTCGAGGCGACCGTGGCAGCCAGCGTGACGCTGCTGCCATAGGTCGTGCTGGCCGGCACGCTCAATGCGGTGGTGGTGGCTGCGGCGGTCACCGTTAAGCTGCCGTTGACGATGTTGACGGTGTAGTCAGCCAGGTTTGGGCCGGTCACGGAAGGCACAATGGGATAACTGCCGATTGCGCTGGTAGTGGTTGCCGTGGTGGCAAAGCTTTCCGTAAACGCGTCGCCGTTCTGCGCACCGGACGTCATTCCGCTGAAAGTTGGGTTGGGCGCACCATAGGCACGGTTTGCGCTATTGGCCGTCACGGTCAGCACCCCGCGCGCAGCGGGCGTGATGGTAAGCGTACCCGCGTTCACCACCACTTGGTAGTTATCGGCGGATGAACCGGTCACTGTCGCGGTGATGGGATAAGCGCCGGGTGGGGAAGTGCTGGTGGCAGTGGTGTTGTACGTGACGACGATCGTCGTCCCTAGCGTGTCGCCATTCACCAGCCCGCCGACCGTTCCCGTCAAGGGGGGCAGCGGACTGTTGGACGCCATGCTCGCGTTCGCCGCGGTGACGGTCAACTGGTGCAGCAAGCCGTAGGCAACCAGGTTGCCGGAGCCGTCGGTGTTGCCCACCGGACCGAAGTTGGGCACATAGAGCTTGCCGTTCGCCACCACGGGTGGCACATCCTTTGCGAACATGCCGATTTCATCCCGCGCGTCGTTGGTCTTATCGGTCCACAGCAGGCTCAGCGTATCCGCATTAAACGCATAGAGAACGCCTTGGATCGGATGATATGCGGCGTTGCCGTTGTAAGGTGTTGACGCCCATAGAATGCCGCTCCTGTTTCCGTTTGCGGAGATGGAAAGAAACCCGCCCGGCATGGACCCATCGTTATTGGTCGCCGGTGCGGTCATCGTGCTGGTGGCGAAGGGAGTGGCGGTCAGAAGGCCGGTGGTGGTATTAAAAAGGAATCCGCGCAGTACATCGTTCTCTCCCCAGACATACGTGGTGGGGCCATTCACGTCGCTGTCGAAGTACACCGTGCCACCATGGATGTGGCCGGTACCGACGCCATAGACAGCCTGAAACTCCTGGCGCACGTTGTCGCTGGAGGCGTTGAATCCCCCCATCGCGGTTGCGTCTGCCAGGTAGAGCACCCCCCTCTTGCCGCCGCCCAGCACATAATGGGTGTTCGGTATCAGCATCAGGCCGGATGAACCTAAATCCAAGTCGCCTGCATTCATGACGGCGCTGTTGTACGGGGTGAAGTAGTCGAGCAACTGCAGAGTGGGGGATAACTTGATAAAGCTGTTGCCGGTCTGCACCAGATTGTTCGGAGTTGGACCAAAGCTTCCATTGCCGGTGGAAAGGTAGAGATTGCCGGCGGCATCGATCGCCGGCGCCTGGCCGGCATTCCAAATCCCGCCCTGGGAGCCCATCGTTGTATCCGAGTAAACAGCTGTCTGCGCCAGTGTGGACGTGCTGTACGACATGACCCAGCCGCTGTAGGGCGGCACGTCGTCGTGGCCACCGAACGCGATGTAGACGTTCCCGTTGGCCAGAGCAACTCCGGGACGGCAATTCTGCTTCCTGGCATTGAACACCAGCGGAGTCGTGAGATCGGGAGTGGAGTAGGTGGCGGCGATCGTCACCGGGCTTCCGCTTACAGGCAGTCCGGTTGCGATCTCAATGGCGTTGAGATGGTCGGAGTATTGCAGGGCGCCGCTGGCTGGTTGGGAACCGGAGACGAAATACATGATGTTGGTGGCCGGATCGATGACCGGTGTTCCCAAAATGCCGAGCCTGGTCGACCAGGAAATATTTTGATCGATCTCCACATCTTCCGGGATGATGGGCGAGCCAAAGTTTTGCGACCATAGCTGGGCGCCCGTGTCCGCATCCAGCGCATAGACGGTGTTCAACATGCTCGCTACAAAAACAACGTTGTGCATGCCCCCGGCAATCGCCAGGTTCGATACGTAGAGGGGCTGAGCATAAATCTCCCCGTCGGTATGAAAGGTCCAGAGTTTTCCGAAGTTGGTTGCGTTTACATTGGCCGGATTGAGAATCAGCTCCTGCAAATTCGCACCGGTCCGTGAAGTGTCGTAGCTCCTGGTATAGACATTCACCTGGGCCATTGCGGCCACGCTGAAGAACACCAGCAGCCAGAGGCAGAGAAATGCCGGAACAAAAAAGTGCGTCCCGCAAACGCGGAAAGAACCGGCATTGCTAGTGGGCAGGGTACGCAATGGATTGGATAGTACCTAATTGGTATGCCAACAGGGTCCCATAGGAGCACTGAAGCGCCAAGACACTCAAGCAACTTTACAAGGAGGTGCAGAACATCCCTGGAGAGGGATTTAAGCGTTGCAGTGGTCCTGCCCGCAATATTTGCATAAAAAGCCTCGGACTGCGAAGAGATTTTGCTACGCACTCTTTCACAGGGTGGAAAGGAGTATGAGGCGCGTGGCGTGCATACCTGCGTAATCTCGGCGTCGGGCCGAGGTGTTCAATCCAAAAGTTGGGATTCGGTGACAGAGCCGATGAGACAGCAAGATGGATCATCGTCCGAATGCCCACGCCACCATCAGCGGGAACTCTTCTCGCCAGAATGCGCCACCGTGCGATCCAGCTCGCTCATGCATGACGACGTCCCCACCCGCATCGCGCAGCGCGTCCGCCCACCTCAAAGCGTTCCGGAGGAAGAACGGCTCCTGTGTGCCAGCGACAAGGTATGTACGCGGAAGCGGACTCGGCATAACGCCAGGCGGCTTGTAACCGCCGCCAGGCGAGGCGCAGAGGACCGCACCGTAGCCATGTGGATGCCGAAGCCCAAGAGCGAGGGCCAGCTCTCCACCCGCGGAGACACCGAACACTGCGGTTCGTTCAGTGGGCAACGCCACGCCAAACCGCAACTCCGTCCATCGGCGAACGTCCTCGACGAAGAACTCCTCGTGTGCCGCGAACCGCTCCGGCGCAAAGCCCGGTGAGTACTCATGGAGCCGCAGCGTCTCATCAGTCAGCCCATGGACACCGACGATCATTGTGGGCGGTACGTCGGCCTTCTCGAGCAACCGGCCCCACTTCGAAATTCCCTGACCGTCGCCGGCGAAGACGATTGCTTCGGGCGGGTCCGGTGGAACGTATACCGTGACCTGCCGTCCACCGTCGTACTCGAACGTCTCAGTGACAAACTCGCCCGAGACTGCGCCGGCGGGCCTGGCGGGCGCTCCGTCGAACTCACTTAGCTTGCGGTTGACGTGATTGCGTGCTTGCTCCTTCATGGCGTTGCCTTCATTTATAGAATTATGGTCGCTCCGTTCCCCCGTCCCGTCTTTAAGAACTGTAGATGAGATGACGGAACTCTATTTACGGGGGCCCAAACTAGCATTTCGGCCTGAAAACCCCTCTCAGGCAGGGAGTAGCTGAGAGGCCGATGGCGGAAAGCAGCAGGGTCAGCAGTCCGAAAAGGGAAGTGAGACGCGCAATCAGGCACTCTTGTATGAAGCGGTCGTCAATCTGCTGCCGGAACTCCTGAAACTTTTACGGTAGCTTCGCGTACTCAGCCTTTGCCTGTCGCAAGATGGGAAGATCGGAGTCGGCGCCTTTCCACAGTGCAAGAAAGTGCTCATAGGCGCCTTTCGCCTCGCTCATTTCTCGCGACAGCACATACGCCCGCCCGAGTCCCAGGTAGCCCAACGCGCCAATAGGTTCGTTTTGCACCGTTCCCGGATGATCGAGAATTTTCTCAAACTCGACACTCGCCTC
This sequence comes from uncultured Acidobacteriaceae bacterium, assembly GCA_963743365.1. GTDB lineage: Bacteria > Acidobacteriota > Terriglobia > Terriglobales > Acidobacteriaceae > PALSA-350. Next base: position 77,847 of record CAVUQE010000018.1, on the reverse strand, counting down.
CGGGCCGCGTTTCTCTGCCAGGTATGCCTGACCCCGAAGGTAGACCGGATAGAGCACGAAGTTTACCTGCTGAGCGGTCTGCCCGGTCTCATACGCGGCGGCCCCGGCCAGCACATCGATAGCCCTGGCCGCTTCTCCACGGCGAAGGGCAATCGCCGCCTTGATTGCCGTTATCCGGAGTTGCTGCGATCGATTCTCACAAATCGGCTTACCCGTACAAGTTATCGCGAGAGCGAAATCGGATTATCAGAGAACCGCGAACGATTCGGCGAGTTAGCTGCGTCGCTTTAGAGCTTTAGAAGCTACTGTTTGTGCGCGAACTTCGTGCCGAAGAAGTCGCCCGCATTCCATGCCGGGCGTTCGGACTGCTGCGCGACTTCGTAGCCGATGAGGAAGTTCAGCGCTGTGGACTTCGCCGCCGAATCGAAGTAGAAGCGGTGGTCCATGTTGTCGTTGGGAGTGTGGTAATTGGTCGCGGTCCAGTTTTTGGCGAGCATGGCGCCATCGATCGCTGGATCGGTGCTCTGAGCTCCCGCATCGACTTTGACGGAGGGCACGCCCTGCCTCACGAATGAATACTGATCGCTTCGAGTGAAGAATCCCTCTTCGGGGCGTGAGTCGGGGCTGATCGTGTACCCTAGCTTGCGCGCAGCTGCCTCTACATCCTTGGATAGATTGGAATGTTCGGCGCCGAGCGGGACGATGTCTTTGATGGGAAAGCGCAAGCCGGGCGCGCCGTCTAAATTCACGTCAGCGACGATGTTTTCGAGCGGGACGGTTGGATAGTGCGCGAAATAATCCGACCCGAGCAAGCCTCGTTCCTCAGCGGTGACGAAAAGGAAAAGGATGGAGCGCCGGGGCGCACGCGGCAAGCTCGCGAATGCGCGGGCGATCTCGAGAAGCGCGCCGGTGCCCGAGGCGTTGTCAGACGCACCGTGGCAGATGGGGTCCGCCTCGCCGGGGCGGCAAATGCCGAGGTGGTCGAGATGCGCCGAGTAAACCACGTACTCGTTCGCGAGATTCGGGTCGGAACCGGTTAGTTTCGCGATAACGTTGCGGCTTTCGACCCTTGTGAAGCGGTTGTCGAGATGAATCCGCACCGTACCCGGCAGGGGGAAAGATCCTGGTTTGCCTGCTTTCGCGGCCGCAAAAACTTCCGGCAATGATTTCGGAGCGCCCGCGAATAGAGCTTCGGCGCCGCTTTGGCTGGTCCTGACCAGAACGCGAATCTCTGGAACCGTGTCCGAAGGGGCATCCTGCGGGTCAAGCCAGCGCATGGGCGGGTCGGCGCGCAACTGGAGCATGATGCGATTCCACTGAGCACGCAAAAACTCCGGCGAATCGATGACGATGACGCCGACCGCGCCATGTGCGGCGGCATTTTGCTGCATCGTAAGGGGACTGGCGAAATAGGCGCGTTCGGTAGAAGGAAATCGCGCCGGCGCGCCGCGCAGTACTACGGCTACCTTTCCTTTTACGTCCGCCCCCGCGTAATCGTCATACTGGAATTCCGGCGCGGTTACACCGTAGCCAACGAAGACGGCCCCCGCGTCCACGGTCGTGTCCATCAGCAGCAGATTGGCGTAAATGATGTAGTCCTGGTCGAGCACCAGCTTCTGCGATTTGCCGTCACGCACGAGTTGGAACGAAGTCTGCTCTGGAATGAGACCGGTCCCCCGCAGGGGCAGGGGCTGGAACCATGTGCCGTTTACGCCCGCGGGCTGGAGACCCATGGATTCGAGTTCAGCGGCGACGTAACGCGCTGCAATCTCGTGCCCGCGCTCGCCTGTTCCACGCCCTTCGAGCAGAGCATCGGAGAGGAAGCGCATACGCGCGGCGATCGCTTCCGGCCGAATCAGCTTTATAGCCGCATCCGCGGCGGCCTGATCGGAGGGACTAAGCTCTTGCGCGCTGAGCGGTACATAAAACGTCGTCGCTAATAGAATCGTAAGAGAATAGCTTTGCAATCGTGGTTTCCGGGCTTGTTTTGCTAACGGCGTGGGAGTTGTACCGCTGTGTCGCATGTTGTCCTCCTAAGCGCTATCGCATAAAGCTACCGTGACGGCAATCTTCGTTATCTCGTGTCAAACTGCTGCGCTCTCGTGAAACCACCCTAACGCTTAGCGATCTCAATGCTCAGCGCTCGTAGCAAAGCTAAGTAGCCCACCGATATCACCGACAGCCGTACCCGATCCGCAACGATCCAGTTGTGCGCCATAGCGCGAACCTCTTCCACGGTGTGGTCGCCACCTGCCTGTGTGAATAGAATTGCATTGATGGGATAGATGTAGGCCAGAGTGAACACCAGTCCGATGGTCATGCAGACCGCGGCGATAACAAAGAGTGGCCGATGTTTTGGTAAGTCCCAACCAAAGAAGAGCAGCCCAAGGAGCGGCAAGTAGCGCACGGGCATCGTACGGGGTCCAAAGAAGTTCACGATGTTCTGGAGAAAGCTGGTGCCCTTGAAGAAGGCCCCCAGGGACTCCGGCAGTGAGGCATTCCAGATGGGATCAATCACCACCATTTGGTAGATCGTGCCGCCGACATAGACGCTCCACGATAGGACGGAAATCCAGAGCAGAACCAACGTGATGACGTTGCGAGTCGTCATGATTCAGATCCTCGGAAACAGCATCGATGTATGTGCCGCGTGTCCTCTCCATTCTTTTGCCTTCCTGTTCCATGGGAGCTGTCAGCCATCTCTCGATGTAGAGTAGCGCCCAGTCACACGTCACATGTTTCCGAACAGCCTTGAGCAGTAGCACGTGGTCGATATTGTCGAACAGACCCTTGATATCGAACTCAAGAACCCAGTCATATTTCCAACACTACCAGTTAAGCCCTGGGGCCCGAGCAAAGCTTTCTCGGGACTCAAGACCAAAGGGCGACTCGAAAATCACCTTTGTTCAATTTGGTTCGCACTCCCCGTTGCTCGCGACGGTCGTGCCGGACGGACAGTTCGGCTGAAGCGGCGGAATGGCGCGGAGATACTCGTAGATGGCGAGGAGTTCATGATCGGTCATATAGCGATAGTCCGGCCAAGGCATCACCTGAAGCAGAGGAGGCCCGGGCTGACCTGCCTCATGATCGAAGTCCTCACCCGTTCTGATTACCTCAAGAAACTCCTTCCAGGTTCGTCCCGCCGGCAATCCATCCTTATACGGAGTAATGTCGCGTGAATAGAACGGCCCGAAAGCCGCGCCCCCAGCTAGGTAGACCGCTGTATTAACCTGGGTCGGCTGCCCATGGAAAGGATTGCCGGTAGCCGTATACGACGGACTTGTGTGGCAATCGTTGCAGCCGCCCGTTGCGTTTACCAAATAGCTGCCTAGCCCGACGAGTTCACGGTTCTTGCCCTCGAAGTCCAGAGGCACGGGAGCGATCTTAAACCCTATGTTTGCCCTTCCGTCGACTTCCTTAAAGGCTTCGTTGTCGTCACTTTGTGCCTGCCCTCGCAGGGCAAGAACGAACGCGCCAGCGAAGACGAGTACGAACAGCAAACTACTCACTAGCAAGATTCTTCTCATGGTTTCTCTCCTTGTCAGCCAAATCTCACAGGCGTTTGTCGACCTTTTTGTCTTATCTCCCAGATGGGATTCCGTTTTGACCTAGTTCCCAGGCATTTCTGGGATACCACTCCACCCTCGAGCTACTTTCTTCGCCCGGTCGCTCTGTGTTGTGGTTGCCCTCTGTCAGACCGTTGGGACCGGAAATATCCCGTGGCGCCCCTTCTTCCTCTGCTGCGGCCTTGTTCTGAAATCGCCGCTCTTGGAGGCGTCCCAACAAGGTCCCGGCCCGTATATTGTCCCGGTTGTCGTTTGATGGCAATGGCGAAGGAATGAAAACCGTATTAATTCTTGCTGAATTTCTCCTGAACTCGTAACCCACATCTCGGCCTGAGGGGGAAATGCTCGGGCAGCGGCAGACTCGGGGTAGAATGGGGGCCTCTCCTGGTGGTCTGGTCCTTATGCCTTCGGACGTAGTCAGGTTTGGCGATGATTTCGAACTCGACCGGCGCGCCTACGAACTGCGCCGTTCGGGTCGTTCTCTGAAGCTGGCACGAATTCCCATGGAAATGCTGCTCTTGCTAGTCCAGCGCAAAGGGCAACTGGTGACCAGAGAAGAGATCGTCGATCAGATTTGGGGCAAGGATGTCTTCCTAGATACCGATAGCAGCATCAACGCGGCAATCAGGAAGATCCGCCAAGCTTTGAAGGACGATCCGGAAGATCCACTTTTCGTACAGACGATCACGGGAAAGGGTTACCGGTTTGTCGCGCCCACGGTGGAGGTCCAGGGACCCGCGGCCGAGCAAGGGGTCTCGACTGCGAAACCGGCTGGCGCGTCCTGGGGCTGGTTGGGATGGAGAGCCGCGTTGGCTGCCGTCCTGGTGGTGATTCTCGCCGGAGGTGAGTATTTTTTGCAGTTCCGCGCACGATCAGATTCTGCCAGCAACCCCAGGCGCGCGATGATGGCAGTATTGCCCTTCGCCAACCTGAGTGATGATCCGCAGCAGGAGTACTTTAGTGACGGTCTGACCGAAGAGATTATTACAGATCTCGGCGAACTCAACCCGGAACGGCTCGGCGTTGTCGCTCGAACCTCAGCTGCGGCGTATACGAATACCAACAAGACAATTACCCAAATCGGACACGAACTGGGAGTCGATTACATACTGGAGGGAAGCGTCCGGCGAGAGGGTGCAACAGCTCGCATCAGCGCTCAACTGATTCGGGTCAAGGATCAAGTACATCTCTGGGCGCACAATTATGATCGTGAAACTGGCAGACTTCTAGCGCTGCAGAACGAGTTAGGCAGGGCCATCGCGCAACAGGTGCAGGTGAAACTCACCCCGCTTTATGGAGTTCGATCAGCCAATAAATACACCCCAAACCCTGACGCCTACGAGCTGTACCTTAAAGGCCGCTTTTACGTCAGGCAGCGGACTTTCGCGGAAATCGATAGGAGCACGGAGTATTTTGAGCAGTCCATTGCCAAAGATCCAGGCTTCGCCCTTGCCTATGCAGGCCTTGCCGACTCCTACCTGGCTAACGCGATTCGGTCGCCACAGGATTTCGACCCGAAGGCGAAGGCCGCGGCTACTAGAGCGTTGGAGTTGGACGAAGACCTTGCCGAAGCCCACGCGGCGCTGGGAGCTGAAAAAGCAGATTTTGAATATGACTGGCCAGGCGCGGCGCGGGAGTTTAAAAGAGCGATTGAACTCGACCCGAACTATGCCGACGCTCACTTTCGATATGCCTGGAGCTACTTGACACCGCTCGGCAAGTCAGACGAAGCCATCGCCGAAATGAAGAAGGCATTGCAACTTGATCCGTTTTCCCCGATCTACAACACCGTCCTTGGGTGTACCTATCTTTATGCCCGGAAATATGACCAATCTCAGGAGCAATTTAAGAAAGCGGTCGAGTTTAACCCCGATTTCTTTGTGACGTACGCCCATTTTGCGATGCTGTACGTCCAGCTCGGGCAATACGATCATGCCATCACCGAGCTCACGAAGGCGCGGCTCCTTTCACACCTGGATCAGACCAGAAAGGCTGCCGCATCTGAAGAAGTTGCGCTCAGACAAGCGTTGGCGACAAAGGGAGCTAGGGGGTTCTGGCAGCAAATACAGAGATCGAAGGAAAAGTCGCTCTATCTGGGTGAGTTCGACGTCCCGCAAGTGTACGCACGCCTGGGAGAAAAGGAAAAAGCGTTGGAAGGGCTCGAGCGCAACTATGAAGAACGAAGAGCTCTTGGGACTTTCTTGAATATTGATCCTGCCTTTGACTCGCTGCGTTCGGACCAGCGATTCGCGGATCTGGTTCGGCGGATGGGGCTAACTCCGAATGCTAAGGGTGAGTAGTTGATGCTGCTGTGGAGACGCTGCATGCCGGCCCTCCTTGCAGAAGTTGTTGGCACGAGTGTGCGTTCCTGGAAAAGCCGATGACCAGACGGGACGTTATCGGTGCGTATGCGTGACAGTGGGTAAACGTCCCGTCTTGTCACCGGGTTTTTGGATTCAATGAGTTATGTACGGAGAGACGACCCGTGTTCGGGCAGAAACGCCCTTCTCCAGGAACAACTGTGCTACAACTAAAACCCGGCCCGTCCTATAGGATTGCTTCGCGCTAGCAGGAGGTCCGTATGGCGAGAAACATAAGCCGATTTTTGATCCTTTCTTTGGCTCTGGCGCCTTGGCTGAGTAAGCGGGATAGACCGGTCCGCGCGGCTGCTCCGAACGTTGTTAGCAGTCCAATCTACATAACACATGTCACGGTAATCGATACGCGGAGCGGCGAAGAGGACCGCGACCGGACGGTCATCATTTCGGGCAACCGGATTCTGGACATAAAAGATGCCAAGCAAGTAAAGCCACCTGCGGGTGGAAATACTATCGATGCGACAGACAAGTATCTGATTCCGGGACTGTGGGACATGCACGTTCACATAAGGGGATCGATCAATGGTTCGACGTCCAGTTTGGCCGGAGAAAATGAGGCAATGCTCCCGCTCTACCTCACGAACGGCGTTACCGGAGTTCGCGAGATGGGGGGCGATCTGGTTGACCTGGTCTTGCAGTGGCGCGCTGAGGTTGAGGGAGGTAAGCGAGTGGCTCCGCGTATCATCACCTGTGGACCAAAGCTAGACGGAGCCAAGCCCTTGTTTCCAGGGTCCATTCCAATTACGACACCTGAAGAAGCGCGAACAGCCGTCAAGCGAGTGAAGGCGATGGGAGTGGATTTTGTGAAAGTCCTCGACTCGAGTCCCAATATTCCCCACGACGCTTATCTCGCGCTTTTGGATGAGGCGAAGCGCCAGCACATGCCCGTGACTGGCCATGTCGCGCTCACGGTCACCGTGGCGGAGGTATCGGAATTAGGGCAGAACATTGAGCACACGACGTATTTGCCCGGCTGTGTCCGTAATGAGAAGGGGCTGAAAGCGGATAGGTTGGCGCAGCGAATCACAGGTATCGACTACTTTGTTGCGGTTGTTGACGGCTACGATCGCAACATTGCCGAGGCGGTTTTTGCCCAGTTTGCCTCGAATCACACCTGGGTGACTCCGACGCTCGCCTCCTCCCATAAGTCTGCCTACCAAGATGTGGAACGATGGGACGAAGACCCCCGCCGCAAGTACCTTATGCCGCGCATGCTAGCGACTTGGAGTGATCGTGCAAATAGGTCGTCTACCCTGACGCAACAGCAGACTGCTTTGCTGTCGAGCTACAGCAAGAAACAATTTTCACAGGCGCTTGAATCAGTTCTTCTGATGCACAAAGCGGGAGTCTCCATTATGGCGGGAACGGACACCGGTGCCTCCAACCAAAACATGTTTCCCGGTTTCAGCCTGCATGACGAGTTGGGTTTCCTGGTTAAGGGTGGGCTGACTCCGCTGGAAGCATTGCAGTGCGCAACGCTGAACGCCGCGAAGTGGTTGAACCGGCTCGATGCACTTGGAACTGTGGAACCTGGAAAACTCGCAGACCTCGTGCTGTTGGATGACGATCCACTCAAAGATATTCACAACACGACAAAAATCTCAGAGGTTTTCCTGGGCGGTAAAGAGTTTAATCGAGCAACTCTTGACCATATGTTGGTAGATGCCGAAGCCGCCGCAAAGTCTCCTTCTCCCAAGTGAGTGACTGAGGAACACCGCTCGCACCTTCCTGCTGTTCCGGGGCTACGGGTATGTCGAGCGTTCTCTATCTAGAAATCAAAGCCGAGATAGCATCGGCTATTTTGAAAAATCGTCCGGCAAGTGCGGAACCGCGTGAGGAGTTTTTTCACATCTGGCGGAACTGGATGAACTGGGCGGTTAACCGTTAAAACCCGCTCCAACCTCAGTCCGTGGAATTGCCTCAGCCCGTCCTAAGCCCCTGTATTTGTTGCCACAAAAGCCCATTGAAACTTATTGAGAAGCATTGAACTGCGCGTTGAAGACTTTGCTTGCCTGATCAGCACAGGATGCAAGCAATCGAAGCCGCTGGAGCGGCGATGGGGCAATCGGAGCGTGCCATGGTGGTGAAAACGACAAGGATCACGATAGAGACCGAAAGTCTGCTGGTGGTTCATAGGGGCAAGACCATCGTGACTTGGTGCCCTGCTTGTTGCGCCGAAGTGGAAGCGATAACGGTTGAGGGCGACAGCCTTGGAGAAGGGATCCCTTCTGCTCTCTTAAGGGAGTGGCTCGCCACCGGCAGGCTCCATTTCTGGGGCCCCGAGGGTGGTCCGATCCAAATCTGCCTTCCGTCGCTGCTCCAGTGCTTCGCATCCAAGGACGCTCGCAGTTTCCAGGCCCCGAAGCGAACGGCCCCGAAAACAGGAGAAGGAAGATGAAATCCATTCCATCCGCACCGAAGTGGCCGCGCGTCGCGCGGCTAAGTCTGGCCCTGGCGGCAGTAGCCGGGCCAGTGTACGCACTCGCACAATCCACAGCTTCCCCGCAATACACCGTGGTGGACTTAGGGCCAGTGGGCCCGTCGTGGTCGCCAGGCCAGCCATATACGGTCAGCGGCAATGGGCTGGTCAGTGGAGAAATTGTCCTGGCGAACCCCAACAACTCCGGCGAATGGGTATCGCACGCAGTCCTGTGGGGAGGAACAAGCATAAAGGACATTAGCAGCCCTGGACTGGGAGGGCCAAACAGCGCTGCGTACGGCGTGAACATCTGGGGGCAGCTAGTCGGGCAAGCCGACACCAAGACGCCCGATCCGAACGGGGAAGATTTTTGCGGATCGAAGGCGCTGACTCTCACGCAAAGCGGCAACACCTGCGTGCCGTTCCTCTGGCAGCAGGGCTCGATGATCGCGCTCCCCAGATTGCAGAACAGCGACGGCAAGGAGGGTAGTAACGGCATAGCACTTCAGGTGAGCGACTTCGGCATAGCAGCCGGAACGGCGGAAAACGGGGAATTGGATTCGACCTGTCCGGGCGCTTCCGTTTCGGCTCAGAGGATCGAGTTCAAGCCAGTCCTCTGGACAAGAACCTTCCCGTGGTCGGAGGTGCGCGTTCATGAGCTGGACACGTTTGACAATGAACCTGACGGAGTTGCATTCGCCATAAATAGGCTCGGCCAGGTGGTGGGCGCCACCGGAACTTGCGGGCCTTTCAATTCGATTGAGCCGGTCAATCTCATATCCCTTCACGCTGTTCTCTGGCAGAACGGTAAGGCGATCGATCTGGGCAACCTTGGCGGCGATGGGAAGGGTTTCGGGATTTTTGCCACCGGCCTGAACGATTACGGGCAGGTGGTGGGAACTTCCGACACCGCCGGCGACAAGAGCTTTCATGCCTTTCTTTGGCAGCAGGGCCACATCACCGATCTCGGAACTCTGAAAGGTGACTCCTACAGCCACGGCACCGCCATCGGCAATAACGGTCTTGTGCTTGGAGTGTCCATCGACGCGAATTTCAACCCGCGGGCCGTACTGTGGCGCAATGGAACGCCGACCGACATGAATGCTCTCGTGCCTGCAGACACTACTTTGAAACTGCAGTCCGCATGCTCCATCAACGACAAAGGGGAGATCATCGGATTCGCGGCTTTGAAGAGCAATCTCAATGAAAGTCACGCCTACCTGGCGAAGCCGGTTGTCAGCTCCGGGGACGGAGACTGAGGCGCGCCGGGTCGAACAGACGAGAAGAGGAGCCAGCCCGGTTTCGGCGTTTCGCTCAACCAGGCAAACGCAAGGCCGGCTGGCCCTCGTGGGCTCGCCAGTATGCCGCCCATCTCCCACGTGACAAATCGGCCGTGCCTGAAGAATGAGTGTCTCAGCAAAGCAACAGCGTCTCGGGGTCGCAATGCGATTTGTACTGATAAGCCGGCTTGTGTTCACCGACGCCCACTGCTCGCAGGACCGTAGGGAGAGTGCCCGTGCTTCGACCACTCCACGTGGGCGAATAAGCGGCTTTCCGGAGCAGTTTTTAAGGCGCAGCTCACTCAATGCGCAGGGCTCGTACCGGGTCGATGGAGGCCGCGCGCCGCGCCGGGATGATGCCGGCCACGGCAGCCGTAATCACCAGCACCGCAATGGCGATGCCCATGACCGGCACATTGACGCTGGTGATTTCAAAGAGCTGCGATTTGACGTAGCGCACGCAGAAGATGGATACCGGGATGCCGATCGCGAGGCCGGCAACGGCCTGCAGCATGGCGCCCCCCATGACCGTTCCGATGACGCGGCTGCGCGCCGCTCCCAGCGCCATGCGGATGCCGATCTCCGGCGTGCGGCGCACCACGGTATACGCTGTGACGCCATAGAGGCCGATGGCGGAAAGCAGCAGGGCCAGCAGGCCGAAAAGGGAAGTGAGACGTGCAATCAGGCGCTCTTGTATGAAGCGGTCGTCAATCTGCTGCCGGAAGGTCTGAAATTTCACGATGGTTAGATTGGGGTTGATGCTGGCCAGGGTTTCACTGACGGTCTTTTCAAACCCGGCGATGGGATGGGCGGTCTGGATCACCAGCGCGCCGGCGTACATGGACTGGTCCTTGTCGAGGTGGTAGTCGGGATCGTTGACGCTGCCGGCCCTTTGCGTGAGCGGCACAAAGTACATGGCGTGGTTCTTCCAGTAAATGCTGGAGTAAGTGGTGTCTTCCACGACGCCGACGATCTGATGCGCTCCATCCCGGCCGGCCTGTCCGGGGCCGGAAGGGCCAAAGGAATGACCGATAGGGTTGCGTTTGCCGAAGAACTGTTTGACAAACTCCTGATTCACCACCGCGACGGGCGCGGCGTTCAACGTGTCCTGCGGCTTGAAGCCGCGGCCCATCACGACACGGGTGCCGACTGAGTCGAAATACTCCGAGTTGCCTTTCACCCAGGACGCGCCTTTGTTCAGGTCCGGCTCGCCCTGAACTTTTACGCCGTTACCCCAGTTGTTTTGCTCCATGGGCGTGTAGGTGGCGAGGCCGACCTTGAGAACACCAGGAATGGCGTGGAAGCGGTCTTCGATGGTCTGATAGAGGGGTTCGACCTCGGTGTTCTTGTAGCCGGCCGCCTGCGGATTGAAGTGCGCGATATAGCGGTTGGTGGTATCCAGCTTCATGTCTACGTTTTCGGCCTTGTTGAGGCTCTGCGCAAAGAGGCCGGCGGCGACCAGCAGCACGAGGGAGAGCGAGGCCTGCAGAACCACGAGGGAGCGTTGCAGCAAGGATGCGCCGTGGGCGGTGGTACGCGCGTTGGAGCGCAGAGCATTAGCGGGATGCGTGCGCGCGGCCATCAGCGCCGGTGCGAGTCCAAAGAGGATGCCGGTGATGAGGGAAAGCGCAAAGGCAAAGCCGATGACCATGGGCGAAGGCGAAGCACTGACCGGCATGTTCTGCTGATTAGGAAAGGCGAGCGCCAGCAGTGCATGTGCTCCGAGATAGGAGACGGCGAGGCCGAGCAGGCAGCCCGTACCCGAGAGAAGAATGCTTTCGGTCAGGAGCTGGCGCACGATCCGGCTGCGCTGCGCGCCCAGTGCAGCGCGGACGGAAAGTTCCGCGCGGCGGCCCATGCCGCGCACCAGCAGCAGGTTCGCGATGTTGGCGCAGGCGACGAGCAGGACCAGCGCGGCAATCCATTGCAGCAGTTTCAGCTGGTCCTTGTAACCTTCCTGCATGCTCTGAATACCGCCGCCACCGGGAGTGAGCACCACATGGGTACGGGGGAGAACCTTTTGCGCACGCTGATCCGTAAAGGTCTTAAACGTCGCAAACTGCTGTTTGAGCAGCGCGCTGGCTTTGGACTGGAGGGCCGGCAGGGAAGTTCCCGGCTTCACCCGGCCAATGATGTAGGCCCACTGCTCCTCGGGATCGGTGAAGTACGGTGCGCCGATGACTTGATCCATCGCATTCATGGGAAGGAAGTATTTGGGCGGATTGGTATCGATGCGGTCTCCGTAAAATCCCTTGGGCGCAACGCCGATAATGGTGGCCGGCTTGGTATTGATGTAGAACGCGCTTCCAACCACGTGTGGATCGCCTGCGTAGTCCTGCTGCCAAGTGTCATAGCTCATCACGGCGGTAATCGGCGCGCCCTTCTGATCGTCGGCATCCGCAAGCAGGCGGCCCGCCGCCGGCGAAAGACCAAAGACGCGAAAGTAATTGCCGGAGACGAAGGTTCCCGTAACGGATTTCGCGACCGTCTGGGGGCCGGCGCGACGGACCGTAATCGGCCGCCAGGCGTAGCCCGACTCCATCGCGGCCAGCTCCTCGAACTCAGGCAGGTTCTTCTTTAACAGGAAATAGGAATCGGTGGAGAACAGCGAGTAGTCCCCATCGTCGTTCCATCCGCCGTTGACGCAGCAGTCGTCTTTGTCGCCGATGCGGATCAGGGTCCTGGGATCGGTTACCGGCAGGTTATGGAGGAGGATGGCGTTGATCAGCGTGAAGATGGCCGCGTTGGCGCCGATGCCGAGCGCGAGCGTAAGCAGCACGGTCACGGTGAACCCCGGCGTCTTGCGAAACTGACGGAATCCATAGGCCACATCCTGCAGCAGAACTTTCATCGTCTACCTCCGCACACACGTCGGCCTGCACTACAGAGAACGGATTATCTAGTCCAGAAGTTCCGCGCAATTGTCAGGTTTTCGCCTGTCCCCGCCACAACCCGCGAAACCCTGAGGTTTCCTCCGCTCCTTCTTCCAGCGGAAGAACTGCGCTAAGCTACTGGAACCACTACGGCTAGCAAGAAGGGAGCGCCTGTCTCTTGGAGAAAGTGAGAGTCGGACTGATTGGCACTGGCACCTGGGGCAACATCCACGCTCAGACCTACACTGAGTATCCTCGTGCTGCGTTAGCCGCGGTGTGTGACCTGAGCGAGGAGCGGGCGCGCAAGGCTGCAGCGCAATACGGCGTAAGCCAGGTCTATACCGACTACCGAAAGATGCTGACAGATGGTGGAATCGACGCCGTAGCCATCGTTACGCCGGACTTCGCGCATCGCGAAATCATCGAGGAAGCAGCGCACGCGGGCAAACATATCATCGTCGAGAAACCGCTGGCCACAACGCACGAAGACCTGGCGCGCATCGCGGAGGCAGTCACCAAGGCGGGGGTGAAGTTTATGGTGGATTTTCATAACCGCTGGAGCCCGCCGCTGGTGGTGACAAAAAACGATATCGAGGAAGGGAAGCTGGGCGATCTGGTCTCCGGGTATCTGCGCCTGAACAACACGTTCTATGTCCCGCTCAAGATGCTCGCATGGTCCGCTTCGAGCTCTATCCTTTGGTTTCTGGGGAGCCATGCAGTCGATACTTTGCGGTACCTGTTCCACGATGAGATCGTACGAGTCTATTCAGTATCCCGTTCCGGAGTGCTGCGCGCCCAGGGTCTCGATGTTCCGGATATCTATCAGACGATCCTGGAATTCAGAAATGGGCCCATTGCGACCCTGGAGAATCACTGGATCATGCCGGATTCCAGCCCAAAGTTGAATGACTTCAAAGTCAATATCCTCGGCACCAAGGGAATGGTGAATATGGATCTGACCCACAACCAGCTCATCGAGCGCTACCTTGCCAACGTGAGCGACCGGCCGGATGTGTCGGGTAGTCTCCTCATCCGCGGCCGCCATGTAGGTTTTGTGCATGAAAGCATCAAGCATTTCGTCGATTGCGTGGCCGATGGAAAAGAGCCGGAGGTGACCCTGGACGATGGCGTGCGCGTTTCGAAAGTGATTCTGGCGATTCTGGAGAGCGCTAAAATGCGGGAACCGGTGAAGGTGGTTTACTGATATGCATGCCAGCCTTATTTCCCAATTCAGCCTGGCCGGCAAATCGGCCATTGTCACCGGAGCGTCTCGCGGGCTCGGCATCAGCTTTGCCCGAGGACTAGCCAAGGCGGGATGCAACCTGGTCATCACCGCTCGCGATCTCGAACGTTTGCAGGGTGTGGCGCGGGATCTCGAGCAATACGGCGGAGCGGTTCTTCCGTTCAAAGCCGATGCAGCCCAGGTGAAGGATGGCCAGGCGATGGTCGATCGCGCCCTGGAAGAATTTGGCCGGCTGGACATCCTGGTAAACAACGCCGGCATCTCGGCCGTCGCTGAAGCGGAGACGATGTCGTCCACGCAATGGCAGAGCGTCATCGACACCAATCTGACCGGCTTGTTCTATTGCGCGCAGAGTGCGGCGCGTCCCATGCTGCGCTCCGGCTCGGGCAAGATTATCAATATCGCCTCCATGTATGGCATCAGCGCTTCCAGTTATATTTCCCAGGCTTCCTATGTTGCTAGCAAAGCTGGGGTGCTGGGACTTACTCGCGAGTTAGCCGTCGAATGGGCGCCGCGAGGACTGAATGTCGTAGCACTGGCTCCGGGATTTTTCCGCTCCGACCAGACCATCTGGGCTTTTGAACAAGACAAAGAGTTGGGAGAAAAACTGTTGGCTAAAGTGCCGATGGCCCGCATGGGAAAACTTGAGGAGCTGGAGGCGACCATCGTCTATCTGGCCTCTGCCGCATCCGATTATATGAACGGGCAGGCCCTCATACTCGACGGCGGCTTCCTTTCCTGGTGAGTGGTAGTGCAGCTAAGAGAAATTGCATTTGCGCTCGGCTCCTTCGGAGTCGTGACAGGGCTCCTGAAATGGCCAAAGCTTGCTGTAGCAAGATTGCTCGATTGTTGCGACGCGAGAACAGCAATCCAGATGGGGGAGCCGGCTCGCCGGGCACGTGGCTCTCACCCGATCGACGCAGAGTTCCTGGAAAACCGGAAGAGGACGCTCTGTGAACCAATCAATCGCTAATTTCTTCAAAAGCGTAGACTGAACGACACAAATCTTCGGCCCTGGTGCTTGCCCCCAAAAGCTCCTTCAACTGGAGAAATCAATTGTCTGGGCGCAGGAGAAAACGCGTTAGGCATGTCATCCCTTCAGCAGGCAATCTGCGACGGTTCATTCTTCTTGGGCTTTTGACATCCATAGCGTTTCCGGCTTGGGCCGCAAAAAGCGTCACCGTTGCCGAACTGGAAAAGGTGCTCGCCAGAATCAGCGTCGAACACAAGCCGGACGCAGAGATGGCACGGCAAATCGCCGGCATGAAACTTTCCGAGCGCGTAACCGAGGCCACTCTGGGCCAGCTCAGCGCGCATCTGGATACGAGTTCCCAGGCGGCGCTAGCCCTGCAATTGCTGGCTGATCAGTCGGTGTTCCTGGATCCGCCACCCGGTGAGCTACCGACTACATCCGTTCCCGACGACGGCACCCAGCAGCGAATGCTCGAGGCTGTGCGAAATTACGTTGCGCAAACGTTGCCGCGGCTGCCCAACTTGCTGGCCACCCGGTCCACCCGCCGTTACGATGACAGCTCGCAGGAGCTGAAGAGGGGTGGTTGGCCGGTGCGTCTGGGGCTACACCTGGTGGACAATTCGAGCCGGGAAATCTCTGTACGCGACGAGCGGAGCAGCCTGCCCTCCGCTGTCTGGCAGGAGCAGTCTGGGCTGATCTCTAAGGGCGAGTTTGGCTCCACGTTGGGGATGATCCTTGCCGACACCAGCAAAGGAAAGATGACATGGAGCCACTGGGAACAGATCGCGGGTAATCCGGTGGCGGTCTTCCAGTATGCGGTGCCTAGATCCGCTTCGAGCTACGAGGTCGTCGGCTATCAGCAGCGGGCCGCGGAATACGCCAGCCTCACAGGCCGCCAAGGAGTTGCAGGGATCGGACCCCAGCTGAGCAGCCACTCTTCCGATATCACGCCCATCATCACCAGGCCTGGTTATCATGGATCGCTCTCGCTGGACCCAACCACTGGGACCATCCTCCGGATCACCATCGAAGCCGACCCTAAAGGCGGCGCCCCGTTCCAGCGGGCTTCCATCCTGGTGGAGTATGGGCCGGTCCAGATCGGCGATATCAGGCTCACTTGCCCGGTGCGAAGCGTTGCCTTCTACGAAGCAACCGCTCCCGCACAAGTCAATCTCTCAGACACGCCGACCGAGTGGTTGAACGTGGTTCTGTTTACCGGCTACCATCGCTTCGGCTCGACGGTAAAGATTCTGACCGAGAAGCCGGCGCCGGAGTAGCGCAGGTTTCTCGCAAATGGAGAGCTACTTCTTATTTTTCTCCGGCCTGGACATGAAATAACCGCGACGCGCCTGTAACTGCACGCCTTCCCTGTCCACGTTCACTTTCAATGAATGATAGCTGCCGTCCGGCTTCCTCTTGTCGAGTGGAAGTTCAAGCACATAGACAACCTCCGGCGCCTCTATCAGGCTCTTTAATCCGGCATCGAGATCGTTGCGGTTGTGGAACAAAGTACCCCCGGTTCCATCGGTGAGTTCCGCCAAGGTATCCCCGGCGCTCGCCATGGCGTTGCTACGAAAGCGCGGGCTCCCCAAGTTGTTGTGGTCGCTGGCAGTCATGGAGGTTGTATATAACCCGCGTGCATCAAGAGCGCTGATGGTCACATTGGAACGTGCGGCAAGCTCGACAATCTGCGACTCCCCGGCCCACAGTTCCTGTTGCAGTTGGGGGAAGCCGGATGACACCAGGACCAGCACGCGTTGTCCGGGAAGAGTGGCCATTCTACCCAAAATCTGGGTTATCGTTCCGTACGTTACCTGAATATCCTGTCTGGCAAGACTCACAACCAGATTGGCAGCTGTTTTAGCCATAAGCGTGGGCGCATCTTGCTGGGCCAGGCCCAAGTTTGACTGGAGCACGCCCGAGTTTGAGTTGGTATCAGGTTTGATTGGCGTGGTACCGAGGGCCGGGTGACAATACACGATCTGCGAGACCGCATCCGCAAGTGCCGCGGCGTCCTCCTTATTCACGATCAGGTCGGCTTGGTAGTAATCGATTTTCGGACATCCAGTATCGTCAGGACGGTAGACGCGTTGCACTTCCAGGCTCGCGATCGCGTCCCGCAACTTAGCGGGGTCGCGTGTCCAACCGCTGTTCGTTTTTTGAGAAGTTGAGACCACGACAGCGATATTCGAGTCGGCCAGCACAAGTTCCGACGCCTCAAGGCCGGCCTTTTTGGCGTGCGCCAAGTCTTCGAAGGTGAGGTTCAAATCGTCGAAAAGCAAGACGATGAAGCGCTTTGGCACGGGCGATGCTGTATTGCTTGGAATCGGGGGCTGCCCACTGCTTTCCGTGTTGCTCCCTTGGTTTGACTCTCGTGGCCCGCGTTTTTCAACGGTGAATCCGGAGACAATTCGCGGCTTGCCGTTGTCAAAGACTTGAAAGTCCTCTTTCTTCAGGTCGTCTACTGTGTGGCCATGCTGATCGCGGACCACGACCGGCACCAGAACCCGGTTGACATTCATTTCAATCTTGGGGGTCGTGTCCTGAGGGTCATTCCCCCGTTGAGCAGCGGAGTGTGCGCAGGAGATAAGCACCAGGCAACCGAGGGCAACAACGGGTTGCCGCATAATCACATTCATTCGGATTCTCCTCCGGAATGTGCGATCTTTCATGGATTTGCTACGCGATCTGTCCACCATCGATTCGTAGCTGCTTTGAAGGCATGGGTCATATTGCGCCCCGTAGGCTCTCCCTAGGTCCGATTTTAGACAAAGCGCAACATCCAAGACCAGTTCGCCTGACAGGTCGTCGTGAATTTACCGGATCTGCGCACCAAGAGCCAATTTACTCAAGATACGACTTTACGGGCACTGATTCATCCAGGCGGCCACATGGTACCGAGGATCTTCTGTTCGCAGAGGTCCATACCAGTTGGTTGCGGTACATACCAGATGCGCCTCGTCGAAAGGGCGCTACCGTTGCAAAGCACCAGGGACAGATGCTCCGATCTGACTCAATAGCACCAGCGTATCTGAGCATGCCCAGCGCTCGAAACATTGGCCGTCTCTGAAATGCAAGATGCTGATTCCTGGAAGATCGATTCGCTGGCCCTGCGCAGGAACACCCATGAATGCCTCGCGCATGGTTCCTGTGATCGTGTATCGGGCCACCAATGTGTCACCCTCACCAATCAGGTCCTCAATGAGCACTTGTGCATCTGGGAACAGCTTCCAAAAGGCGTAATAGAACTGCTTTACGCTCTCCAATCCTGGTTCAACCCCCTGATATCCGTGCAAGATTATGTCGTTCGAATACAGTTGAAAATATTCGATGCGCTTTTGCGGATTAGAAAAGCACTTGATCGCACGTGAAAGGTTTTCTCGGTTGGACATAACGCCATTCTAGTGAGTTTGGTGGTGAGTCGCCACGGCGGTGTCCCTACTAGCGGTAGGTTTCAATCGCACCGTTCAGTCGTTTCCCGGATGGGGCCAAAACCGAGATTTCGCCTGGCTAAAGCACAGCATTGGTTTGCTTCTCGCTCCGGGCCGAAGGCGCCAAAAACAGGCGATAATCTGGCCCGCACACTATTAGTTTTGCCAGTTGTTTGGGTGAAGGTTCCGAGTCTTTGATGAAAGAGAGACGCGAGCGCCCTCTCATCGTCGCGCGAATGTCCAGATCTTTTGCGTAGAGGAACCCTCCCTCATGAATGAACAAGACAACACACAACGCACGGTACTTCCCATGCCCGATCAGCCGCGCAAGGGTCTGGTCACCTATGATGCAAAGGATCCGGAGACCAGGTTCCCGCCGATCAGGCAGCTGCGGCCGCCCAAGGGCGCACCAAACGTCCTGATCGTCTTGATCGACGACGCGGGCTTTGGCTCGTACTTTTACGCTGAATCGAGCAGCGCGCTGCCTCAGGGCGACCACCAGGTAAGGATGGAGTTTACCTATGCTGGCGGGGGGCTTGGCAAGGGTGGTACAGCGTCTCTGTATGTGGATGGCAAGAAAGTCGGCGAGGGCAAGATCGGCGCCACGGAGGCCATCATCTTCTCTGGTGATGATGGATGCGACGTGGGCGTGGACACGGGAGCTCCTGTCTCACCGGACTATGGGTCCCGAGGGAACGAGTTTTCGGGTCGCGTGAAGGGCGTGCAACTCGCCATTGCCGAGGACGCCGAGAGCGTCGACCACCTGGTCTCGCCGGAGGAAGCTATCCGCATCGCAATGGCGCGGCAGTAAGCAACTCGTGGCTGGCAGCCCGCGTGGACTGCCAGCCATGCAAGCCACTCCGGGTGACCTAGCGCCCGTTCTAAAGGGTTCGAACCGTTTCACGGGGAGTTTGCCATCGATCCGGCGAGCGGAGCGATTCTTCGTCTGACTCTTGAAGCGGACCTCGAACCAAGATTGCCGCTGGTTCGATCGGGCATCATGATCGAGTACGGCCCGCAAGTACTTGGGGGCCGTACGTACATCTGCCCGGCACGAAGCGTCTCCATTTCGAGACAACGGTTCATTATGGACATGCACGGATGGAGCGAAAGCTACAAAGTGTATGCGCCTTTTGAAACACTGCTGAACGATGTGGTGTTCGAAATACCACTTGTTCCACCCAACTGTACGAATGTTGCCGGGGTTTCGTCCTGCGCCGCAAGGCAGATGATCGAGGGTACGTGCCTGATCTCGAATCGTTCTTCTGATTACTCCAAGGCAAATCTTCTGCAGCGCAGTTCCACGGGGAAACGGGATGGTGGTTGATCCCGACGCCCGTCGCCAAAATCGTAAAATTTGAAGGGTCCTGACGCACCTCGTCACTTGGCAGAAGAGCCGGTGCCGGCTCCCATGGCCCTCCGGTTGTGGGGGGGAGTTACCGATAGCGAGACCGTTCAGGCACTCTTGGAAAAAGCCCCGGTCGTAAAGCCGTACGTCGCGAAGTAAGCTATGGTGTATACGACTACCGTAGCATCCATGGCACCGGGCATCTTGAAGCCTTGTGAATACGATTGGTGACCGTTAACGATCACCAAATAAACCAAGAAGGTTTTCTCAATCGCGCTGTAAATGAGAATCGGGTTTCGCCATTCCACCTTAAAGGCTGCGCAAACCATGAATACGCCCATCAGTCCAACCATGATCCCCCAGTGTTGCAGAATGATCGTATAGTTCTGGACGAACGGGACTTTCTGGACCGTTTCGGTTGCCCACTGAGGCCAAAAAGCATCGAGAGCCGCCAACGCTGTTCCAATACCTGTGAGAACGAAGAAGGGCCGGAAAGTGAGTTCGAAAAAGCGTTTCATGTGGGCGCCTCTTCACTACGAAGGTAGGGTGCTTATCGAAATGCAGATCCATGTTCAGGCCCGGCTGCTAATCGTATTGTCTCAGTCACAGTAGATCGCGCCTTGTGATGGGTTGGAAACTGGCGGATGTGCTAGTGAACTTCGTTTAAACTGCTAGCCGCGACTGCGCAGGCCCGGGTGGGTCTCCTCTGATTTGCGAGCTGCATGAGAAACGGGATTTTGAGTAACTTCCGCTGTCGCCCAGGCGGTCATCCGGGCGTGCCTGTCTCCTGGGCTAGGCAAGTTACCGGAACGAGACTTTGTGCGAACGATGCCGCTCGGCATCGTTTCCAACACAGAGTACGAAGAAAGCACGTTTGCGCTGGATCCCGGCGATCACCTCACGCTGCTCTCCGACGGCGTCGTGGAGGCCCAAAGCGCAACGGGCGAGCTATTCGGTTTCGAACGTACTCGTGAAATCAGCGCCCAAACAGCGCGTAGCATCGCCGAACAGGCGCAACGTTTCGGCCAAACCGACGACATCACGGTCCTCACTCTCAACCGTCTCACTCTTGCCTGACCATTCCTGGGCTAGTCCGATGAGAAGGCCTTCCAGGCCCGCGAATATAGCAAAGCCGATACGAGTCCTGGTATCTCCGACTCGTGAACGAGCGTACATGCGCATCAGGACGCGTGGCTTTACAGGATGTGCCGCGCCCACGCCTCTAGCCAAGAGCGCGTGATCGATTGCCATGTCTCGTTAATTATCCGATGGCGTTTCCAATCCCAGAAAAACATGAGAAGGACGATCAGCAGATTACCGCCCTCGTAAAACAGGTAGGTGCCGAGAAAGGTAGTTGGCGGAGGCAGAAAGAGGCCCACAAACCGGGAAAAACCCGCATCGCTGATGCAGATAGTGGCCAGAATGAGCACGCGCCGATGGGCGGCGGAATTGCGGCGCATGAGAATTCCCCACGGTAGCAGGATTGCCATGCAAATGACTCCGCTGAAGGCGATGGAGAGAAATTGAGGAGGCAGAGCGCCGGGAGTGGGAAGGTTCAAGGCTTGCCAGCTGAGTTCGGACCAGGGGGCGATCACAAGGACGAGAGCTGCGTAACCGGCCGCGAACCATCCGAAGCTGCGATGGAGGCGGACATTGCCGGTTTCGACCATGAGCACAAGCGCGGTTGCAGTGAGTAGCCAGAGCGTGGTGGCGATAGCGTGCACGTGGACGATCATGGGTACGGCCGGCTGCTCATGAAGGTAGTTGTGCCAGATCGAAGCCGAAGCCGAAGCCTACGAAGATCCAAAAGATGGCCAGCCAGACGAGCGCAGCCCGGCGATCTTCACGCGCGGGCCAGGATGCGGTGGTATGGACGTGCAATAGCTTTCCCCTTGGCTGTGAGAAAAACATACAGCAATGGGACTAATGCGATGAAGCTATTTTTGCAGAGTGGGCGCGGGATGGTTTCGAGATGATTACGAAACTCGTTCCTATTCTCCATCCATCACTTCTGAGAAGCTGTATCTCAAGCGCCCACCAGGAGCAGCTCAACGCCCAGGCTTCGCTTGCGGGCGCTTCAGATACAGCCCTAAGACTTATCGGGACGAATTCACACCTGTGGCAAATTAAGCTGAACGCTCACCTATTCGGCGAGGAGCGCGTTGATGCCGGCTTCGAAGAACAACGGTCGACCCACTACGAAGCCGTGGGCGACATGGTTGTACGCTTCCTCGCCCAGGAGGAGCGGCATTCGGCCTTGCGCCCGCTCTCCTCAGCCGTTCGCCAAGGCCGCTAACCGTGGGGAAATTGTTGGTTGCGTGGGGACAGCTGTGTCAGACGTTCCAGCGCCATACTTATTTTCATCTTCCTGTATTCTCCCTTCGCGATTATATTTGAGCATCACTCGAAAGTGTCCCGCCTGGCAGCGGCCCTTCCCGCAATCGCAGGGAGGCCCGCACTTGCGGGGCACCGGCGGCGCTAACTTGATCATTTCTCCGGAGGCATAGTGATACAACTTTCTCTAAACTATTTAGCCAAGGTCTCCCGCGCGCAATTTGTAGCACTCACAGTTTTAATTATTCTGGCAGGATTCGGCGTTGGCGCCGAAGCGCAGTCCATCCAAGGCAGCATCCTCGGCGCCGTGAAAGACAAGTCCGGCGCGGTCGTTCCCGGCGCGGCAGTGACCCTCCACAGCCTTGACGACGGCACCGTCCGCCAGACTGTGACGAATGGGACCGGAGACTACCAGTTCCTCGACACCACGGCTGGGCGCTATTCTGTTGCCATTACCGCGGCCGGCTTTGAGAGCTGGTCGACCACCGGCCTTGTCTTGGCGGCCCGCCAACAACTGCGCGTGGACCCTGTGCTGGCGGTGGGCAATATTCAGCAACAGATCGTCGTTTCGGCTGACGCCATCAGCACCATCAACACCGACACAGCTTCCATCAGCAGCGTGTACTCCTCGACCGAGGTGCAGAACCTTCCGGTCAATACCCGCGCCAGCGCCAGCGGCACCAGCCCGCTGAACATCATCGGCACCTTGCCGGGCGTGCAGGAGGACCATGGCAATTTTTCACTTCAGGGTGCGCTGCCCTTCCAGACCGAAGTCACCGTCGATGGCATCACCGTGCAGAGCGCGGCCGGCAATAACCCCATCGCCGACGCCTTCCCGTCCTCCGAGTCAATCTCCGAGGTTCGCACCGACGGCGCGATGAACGCGGCCGAGTTCAGCCAGCCGGGCGAAGTCACGGTGACCACCAAGGCGGGCACCAACACCATCCACGGCTCGGCCTTCTGGTACTACCAGACCGCCGGTTTCGATGCCATCCCTTACACGTACCCAATCACCACATCGAAGCCGAAGCTGGTCGCGAATACTTTCGGCGGCAGCTTCGGCGGCCCAGTGGTCATACCCCATCTTTACAACGGCCATAACAGGACCTTCATCTTCGGCGCCTACGAGGGATGGCGGCATCCGGCTTCCACTACCTATCAATACATCGTTCCCAGCACGCTCATGAAGCAGGGAAACTTTTCCAAGTACAATGTGCTGAATCCGGTCACTGGGCAGTATGGCCAGATCAGCGGGCTGACCGACCCCTTCACCGGGGGCAGCTACGGCACGCAGCTGCCGGCGGTGAACAGCGCGGCGCAGAAGTTATTGTCTTTTTATCCCGACCCCAACATTGGCGACCCCACAAGCTATACCGACAACGGCGTGGCTAATTACCAGGTCAACAAGGATTCGAGCGGGACCTCGAACCAGTTCGATATCCGCGGCGATCAGTACTTCGGTTCCAACCAGAAGTTCCTGCTGTGGGGCCGGTTCACCTGGAAGAACTACCCCATCAACCAGCCCGAGCCGCTGTCGGTGCCCTCCACCCAGAACACCAACCAGAACCGGGTGCTGAAAATCAGTGCGAACTACACCTTCTCGCCGCGCATCATCAATGAGTTCAGCTTCGGTTACGTGCAAAACACCACCGGCCAGTCGAGCAGCTTCAACGGATTGGCCTTCACCCAGAGCCTGGGCCTGCAAGGGCTGCAAAACCTTTATTTCAACGGCATCCCGGAGCTGGATTTCTTCCACATCAGCAGCCTCAACGCTGACCGTCTCAGTTCGCTGAATAAGGCGAATACTTACGTCTACGCGGACTCTCTGAGCTGGTCGAAGGGCAACCATCAGATGAAGTTCGGCACCGAGATAGAGACCCTGCAAGCAGTCACGCCGCTGGGCTTCGTCGGCGCCAACAACTATGGCACCTTCCAATACAACACCACGGGCAGCGCCGGGCTTTTCACCGGCGTGGACTTCGCCGACTTCCTCTCCGGGCTGCCCTACAATACCTTCTACGACGTGGTAAGCCAGGACAACGACGGCAAGTCGGCCCACTACGACTTCTACGCGCAGGACCAATGGAAGGTGAGCGACAAGCTCAGCCTGACTTACGGGCTGCGCTACGAACTTCATCCCGGCTACTACGACGTGCACGGCGACACCGGGAACTTCGATCCCAGCTATCCGCTCTCGGGAGCCTCCATCTACCCCACCGGATTCGCGAACCTGCTGGCAACCGACTTCCTGGCCAGCGCGAACGCCTGTGTGCCTTATGGCACAAGAAGCGGGGGTACGGTGATCAACGGCGCACCCTGCATGCCGGTGCTCTCCAACAGCCAATCCGGCTACCCCAACGGCCTCAAGCACTATCCGAAGAAAAGGTTCATGCCCCGCTTCGGCTTCGCCTACAAGCCGTTCAACGACGACAAGACGGCGGTCCGCGGCGGCTTTGCGCTCTACAACATCAACATGCTGGGCAACGCTTTCTACTCGCTCACCGGCACACTGCAGGCAGCGACGACGCAGTACTTCAACAGCCTGACGAATGGCGTTCCCGCCTACCAGTGGCCACAGATCTACGCGGGCTCCGGGAATGGTGGCGGAACGACAGACTACGGGCAGGACTATTTCGGCACCGCGAACAGCGTGAACTGGAAAGACCCCTACACCGAGCAGTGGTCGCTGAGCATCGACCGCGAACTCGCCGCGGGATACACGCTCCGCGCGTCGTACGTCGGCGCGGAGATGCATCAGCTGGTCTGGGCGCCTGACGAAAACACGCTGCCTTTTTCCAGCACCGTCTCGGCGGCGAACCAGCCGTTGAGCGCGCGCCTGTTTCCCAATTGGGGCCGCATCAACACGCGCGCCACCGGCGCCAATGAGAGCTACCACTCGGCGCAGGTCGAGTTGAACCACCGCTTCCAGAAAGGAATGCAGCTCAACTCCACCTACACCTTCGCCAAGGCGCTCGCCGACAACCAGGGACCTGCAAATGTGGGCTTCGCGGGAGATACGGGCGGTTCGCGCGCCACGTCGATCCTCGACCGTAACGCGGACTTTGGCAACGTCTACGGCACTCGCCGCAATCAGTGGAACTCGACCATGGTCTACGACCTGCCCATCGGGCGGGGAAAGAAGTTCGGCGGGTCCATGCCTCGCGTCGCGGATCTGGCGGTGGGCGGCTGGCGGCTGTCCAGCATCTTCGCGTGGCAGTCCGGTCCATTCGAGTCGCCTTACTTCGATTCCGGCCAGGGCGATCCTTCCGGAACGGGTTCAGGGCTGACCAGCAGCAACACCGGCTTCGACCCGGGCCATCGCAGTCAGTATCCCGACACCGTTGCAGGAGCAAGCATCAAGCCCAGCGGACGCACGCGGTTGACCTACCTCAATCCGGGCGCGTTAACCTGCCCCGGCTATCCGGGGTGGACGCCGGGCACGCCATGCACCACCGGCAGCGGCGCCGGCCCTTATCCCAACCCCATTGGCCGCTTCGGCGACGCGCGTGTGGGATCGATCGTCGGCTCCGGATTCGTCAATCTTTCCTCCGGGCTGAGCAAGGTCTTTCCCGTCACCGAGCGTGTGAACATACGCCTGGAGGCCACGTTCAACGACGTGCTGAACCACAGCAACCTGGGCGATCCGAATATGGACATCAGCTCTCCGGCCTTTGGCCAGATCACCAGCACTATCCAGTGCGGCTCTAACAACCCGACCATAGGGTCGGCATGCGGAGGCGCACGCAGCGGCCAGGTCGCGGCTCGCATCGACTTCTAAAACTCAACATTCCCTCAACCAGGAAAAGCGCGGACCTTAGAGTCCGCGCTTTTGCTGGCCCTGTTTCTCGGGGAAAGTCTTACTTCCGACTTTTGGTTTTTGATCCTGCTTGCCCAAATTAGCTTTTTGATTGGTGATGCGTCGAGAGCGTAAGTGGCAGTCGGGGTAGGTGTGGAGACCCTGGTTGGTTGACTCTGTCCATTCCCACCTTGGCATGGGCGGAAGGGGATCGACAGAACCGTAACAAAAGCAACCGACCCGGTTTCGTTTGCCCGCGTTCGCTTCAGCGCATTCAGCAGTTGCCCCGTCCGAAAGGCCGTTCGCCGGCTAATCTGGTTTTGATGGCTTCCTCGTGGCTCCCAAGTCGCCGGGGAACTACTGCTGCTGCAGATCTCTGCACATCCTAGCGGATAGCTACTGCCCAGCGTGTTCCATCTTCCGGGCCTTCTTCGCCTCGCGCTGGAACTCCGCTTCGATCTCCCTGGGATCATCGCAGTCGAGGAGTTCCCGCGCCTGCTCAGCGTTCTTGGGCCGCGCAATGCGCGCCCTGGCGGGATCGAAGACCCGCGGGTCGGAGTTCACGGCGGCATACGGCGCCAGATCCGGCGTGGCGGCGAACATGTCGCTCAGGTCGGCAGCGAGACGGTCCTCCAGATTCAGCGGGCCGAGGCCGAGGAGCTCGTAGGCGGTCTTCTGGATGCTACCCATGCTGCTGTGCCGATGGGAGACGACTCCCTTGCGAATGTACGGGCTTATGGCCAGCAGGACGCTGCGGTGAGCGTCAACGTGGTCCACTCCGCCCTGCGCGTCGTCCTCGGTGACAAACATCGCGCTGTCTTTCCAGATTGCGCTGCGAGAAAGGAAGTCCACGATCTTGCCCAGGGCGAGGTCGTTGTCGGCGACGTAGGAACCGCGGTCGGGGTAGCCGTCAGCGGCGCGCGGCCCGGCGGTGTGGTCGCAAGGCAGCCGGATCACAATCAGCGAAGGAGCGTCGCCTTTGGCCAGAGTCTGGGCGAAATCCCTGGCAAACTCGGCATAGCGATATTGGTCGGGAATGCCCAGATTAAAGGTGGGGAAGTTGCGATCGGTGGAGGCGAAGACAGGCTGCGGGACGGGCGAGTTTAGTAGCAGCCGCTGGCCGGTGGGGGCGGTGCCGTCGATCTCCTGGCTGCCCTCGACCTCCAATCCTTCGCCATAGTTGCGGATGGTCAGTCCGTTGTTGGCGATGTGCTCCCATAAGGTACCGAACTCCGGCTCGTCCTCGGGCATCGGTGCGTCATTGCCGCCGGTGGGGGCGCGGCGGCCGGGCGCGGCGCTGAATGCGTCGCTGGTCCTGCGGCCGCCGTAGTTCGTGGTCCAGGCCACATGGAACCACGGCGTGGGCGCGGCTCCCATCACCCATCGATGGCCGTCGGCGGAGACGTCGCTATCCAGGAAAAATCGGTCGCTGGTGCCGAAACGCTGGGCCAAAGCGTGGGCGTTGGGCGTGACCGGGATCGTCTTGTTCTGAGGGGCGCCGGCGAGCCAGCCATGCATTCCCCAGCGGGCTAGTTTCGCATCGCCGTCGGCGCCGCGCAGATCCCCGAGAATCTCGTCATAGGTTCGATTTTCGCGGATCACCAGGAATACGTGCTTCAGCCGCGGCAACGCGCTATTTGGAGACGCCGCCGCGAAGTTGTTGGCGACCACCGCAGCGGTGGACTCGCGCAGGTGGGATTCGTCACCGAGTTTGATCACCGAGACGCTTCCAAATTCAAGCTCCCCGATATAGTTGCCGGTATTTACCGGGTGGAAGGCCGATCCTCCGTTCGGGCCGCTGCCTTTCCCCTTGGTATTGGCGACATAAAGCAAAGTCCCGTCGGGAGAGACAGCCGCCGCCGTCGGATACCAGCCCACGGGCATGTGGCCCAGGATGCGGTGCGAGCCGGTGTCGATGACCGCAACCGCATCAATGCCGGCTTCGGCGACGTAGAGCCTCTGGCCGCGCAGGGCAAGCCCGGCGGGCATGATTCCGCGCAAGGGGCGGCCATGGCGGTCGAGGAAATCCGCTCCGCTGAAGGGCGTCAGCGCGATCTCGTCGAGTAGCTTGTTTCCGTCGGCGGCGATGACGGCGATCGAATCCTCATGGGCGAGTGAGACATAGACGTGATTGCCGTTGGCGACCACTCCGGTTGGCGAAGCTCCGCCGAGCGCGGTCTTTGCGGCGCTCTCGCTGTCGCCGCCAATGGATTCGCCGAGCCTCAGCTGCCCCAGCAGCTTCGGCGAAGCAAGGTCGGCGACGTTGTAGGTCCAAAGCGAGCTGCCGCGCGGATCGTTCTCGCTGCCCAGTCCGGGCACATCGAGACCTTCGACATGAGCGCCGTTTCGCGCGGCCTTTGACGGATATCCAAATGGAGGAAAGCCAACGCCGCTGTGCAGGATGTCTTTCTTGTCGGCGCCGGGCAAGGTCTTGTACTCAAAAAGACCCGAGTTGGTGATATACAAACGGGTCGCGTCAGGCGAAAGGGCCACTGCATAAGGATTGGCGCCGGTGGGCAGGGAAGCGATGCGCCGGCGGCTGGCGGTGTCGATCACCACTACGCGCCAGTTCGCCTGGTCGAGCACGTAGAGCAAGCGGCCATCGGGGCTAAGCGCCACTGCGGCGGAATAGCTCTGCGCGAAACTCTTGCCCGCCGTCACGCCGTCGAGAGGAACTTCGGCGACACGCTTCCAGGTCGCTGTCGAGAAGATGTGGATCGCCCCCGTGTCGCCGGTCGCGTCGTACAGCAGCCGGCCGTCGGGAGAATAGGCGATGCCCGTCGCCACCTGGAGTTGGGGATCGTTTTTACGGCCCGCCGGGATCCGCTCCACTGAGGTCTTGGCGATCGCGGAGCCGGGATGGTCGATGATGTTTAGCGAGAACGGCCAGCCAATCGAAGGCACAACAACCTGATTGCCGTCCGGGCGGATAGCCAGCGTATAAGGAAACGGCGCGACCTTAATCCAGCGGCCCGCGGGAGTGATTCGCCGGCCGTTGGGCAGCGTCGCGGAAAGCTGTTCGCCATTCGTCGCTGGAGCAGCGCTGCCCCCCGAAATGTTCCCCAGGCAGAGTAAAGGCATCAGGACGAGCAGCGAGAGCCTCGGGGGAAAAGAAACTTTCGCGCGGTCGCAACGAGTGGACATGGCAAGCCCTTCCATTGGAGATGGTAGGACATTGTAGATTAAGGGATCATTGACATCACGCGAACCGCCTTCAAAACGGGGAACTGGGGGACGGGAACTGAGGGATGGCCCCGAGTTCCTCCGTCACCGATGACAAGCGAAGGATCGAGAATCCAACGCTTCGATCGGGACAATGATTGAACTAGACCTGAGTAGGGACAGGACGTTTACTTTGGATCAGTAAAGGTGCCGTCTGCCCGCCCGCGCGCTCTACTCCACAATCAGCTGAATACTTGCAGTTTGCGGTGAACTGCTCCCGGTTGCAGTGGCGGAGATCGAAATGCTCGAAGTGCCTGCCGGTGTTCCTGGATTGCTCGGCGTAGTGCTACCGCCCCCGCCGCCGCACCCTAACAAGGACAAGCTCAAAGCGCAGGCAGTCGTCAACACAGCGACGGCTTGCAGCCATTGACGCCAACGGTGGCTCGCCCTTCTGACTCGCGCCAGTCCCAGGAGGCCAGCCACGCTTACCACGGCTCCGGCCGGAAACCAGGGTTCTCTTCCTGGCAAACCAAGGGGATTTTGTCGCAGATCTGCGGTCGAAGCCGCCGTGGAGACTGTCAACATCACCTGCACCGGTTGACCAGCGCTAGGCGTTACCGATGGGGTAGCGAAGGCGCAGCTTGCCTGGCTGGGCAGTGCACCACAACTCAGGGTGACAGCGGTCGCAAATCCTCCCGCTGGCGTTACCGTAATGGTGAAGGTAGCAGATTGGCCAGGCGTGACGGTCGCGGAGGCCGGAGATACGGCAACCGCAAAGCTGGGAGCGACGATGGTGACGGTGATTGGGGAGGAAGTGCTGGCAAGGTTGTTTGCATCTCCTCCGTAGCTCGCTGTAAGGGAAACGGATCCAGCGCTCGCGAAGGTGGTCGTAAGGCTCGCCGAATTACCCGAGATCGTCGCCGTTCCCAGGCTGGTGGCGCCGTTCAGAAAGGTGACGGTGCCGGTCGGTGAATTCCCCTGAACCGTGGCCGTGAGCGTAACCTTTTGCTGTTCATCCACGCTGGTTGTCGACGCGCTCAGTGCCGTCGTTGTGGCGGCTGGCGGGCCCACAAGCGCAAGCGTGCCCGAAACGCTGGACTTGTAGTTAATATCTCCGCTATAAGTCGCATCCACCAAATGCTGGCCGCTGCCCGTCACCGTAACCTTGGCGGTTGCAGTCGCGGTTTCCGTCGGCTCGGTGAGAAAGAGCGAGAGAGCGCCCCCGTCCCCGCCTACCACGTCAGGTCTGCCATCGCCGTTTAGGTCCCCAACAGCGCTAACAATGGCGAGGCCCTCACCCGAAACCAACTCAGTGGGGTATTCCGTGAACGAGCCGCTCCCGTTGGCAACGAAAACCACCAAGGTGCCAAATTCATCCGTCAATGCCAGGTCTGGAACGCCATCGCCGTTGAAATCAGCCACGTTCATCGAACTAATGGAAGCCAGGGACTCGAACGGCCCGGATGAAGGATAGGAAAACGTCCCATCCCCATTGCCGGCGAGGATGACCACCGAGTCGCCTGCTCCGCCTACCGTACTGCCGTTGTTGACGCCCAAAGCAAGGTCTAACTTCCCGTCTCCGTTGAAGTCAGCTACTCCGATCGGCGAGCCGGGGCCTTGGAAGATCGCTGTGTCGTTGAGCAGGCCGAAGGTCCCGTCCCCATTTCCCAGCAGGACGGATATGCGATTGAAGTTGGGGTATGAGATCGCCAGATCGAGCTTACCGTCCTGGTTAAAATCCCCCAGTGCGACCGCAGTGGGCGTGTCCCCCAAACCGGTGGTCGGCGCCGCGGTAAAGGTTCCGTCGCCGTTGCCCAACAGGATGGTTAAGTCGAGGGCCAACACGGCCAGATCCTGGATGCCATCTCCGTTGAAGTCTCCGGCCACCACCTGGTTTGCGTCTTGCGCCACGGCGGGACTCGCAGCAGCCATCTGGAAGGTTCCATCTCCGTTGCCCAATAGGATGATTACGGAATTGGCCGCGGCATCCAACAGGGCCAGGTCCTGTTTCCCGTCTCCGTTAAAGTCCGCCACAGCGATGGAGCCCAAAAAGTAGGTTGGTAACGAGAGCGCAGGAGCCGTGGTATACGAACCGTCGCTGTTACCCAACAAAATGATCAGCGGCTGCGTGGACGTACCCCCAATCACCGCTACGTCTGTAATTCCATCCCCGTTAAAGTCGCCCAGCGCCACAGCTTCAATTTCGTTGTTGGTGGCAATCTGCAGCGGATTTGGCCAATCGAGTCCCCCGACCGCTGCTCCCAGCGTGGGCGCGGCCAAAACCGCATTTCCGTGGGATGTATCCACAAAGGATACGGTTCCTGTCGGTGCTACGGCGCCGCCGGACTCTGTCACGGTTGCGGTCAGCGCATAGCTGCCCCCACTCCCGGTGTCGGCGATGGTGGTCGTGGTGGCAAGCGTGCCGGGTGTGCCCGTCACCGACAGGGCCGACGCGGCCGATGAGCTACCGGCATCGTTGTTGGTTCCGGCAAAGACGGCTTTGTAACTGTGATTGCCGGCCCCAGGGCGGAACCTGAATATGGCCGTTCCGGCAGCCGTGAGCTGTGACGTTCCTAATAAATGGATGTCGGTGCAGTTACTTGCCGAGGCATCGCAAAAATTTACCTGGCCTACTGTGACCGCAGTTGAGCCAGCGTTCACGGTTGCGGTCAACGACACCACGCTTCCGGCGGCCACGGTGGTGACTGCGCCTGCGCCAGAGGTGACAGCCAACGTTGTGACCGTGGGCGGTGGCGCGGCGGCATAAACGGCCTGGCATGTCGCGCTGACTGCAGCGATCAGCGAAAGGTACCGCAACGCCCGAGCCCAGTTTTCTGGTTGTAGGATGGATTCCCGCTGCTTAGGACATGGAGGTGCAACCCCGGGGGAATTCATAGCAGGAAAACGACTCCAGTCACCGCGAGCGCTTTATCGCTGTTTGGTCTCTTAGCGACTAGAGACGTGATCTTTCGCGGACGTTGTCGTCCGCACCGTTACCAGATTTATGGTGAATGCGGGAAAAGTCTACCACACACAGATGGGGACGCCTGAAGAGGCGTATCTGGGAGTTTCGTGGCAGATGGTCTGACACTTTTGGGCAAACAGGACCTGGATAAGGTTCGGGGAACTGGGGGCTAGCTTGCAGGCTCATGGCCGGAGTGATCATTGCCCGGGCGCCCGGCGTAGCACTTGCGATAGCCAGAGACGGGGATGCCGCGCGCGTGGAGGCGCTTGGGCTAGGACGCGCGCTCTCGCCGGATGCGGCGCTAGCCGAGACCGCCAGCGCAGTCATGGATATGCTGTGCGACAAGGCTTGTGCGGGGCGAGCCGATCGTTTGCCTCTGGCGTGTCGCGCTTCGGCGAGCTGGCCCACGCCGCGCACCTGATCGAACAGGCGGTCTGATCCGAGTGACCTATGCAATGACTTCGCAATGGGCAACGAAGAGCGTATCCAAGATGACGACACAGGTTAGGGCGCTCACTACACTGAAAGAGTGAAGCTGAGAATCCCGAGTTCGCTGGCAGCTAACTGCGGCACAGCCCCTGATCGTTCGGAATGGCTCGATCGCCTACCCGATACGCTACGAAGGTTGGAACGCCTGTGGGCGTTGACGCCGGATGCCCCACTCGATGGTGAGGAGCCAAGTTGCTCGTACGTGGCAGCTGTGCGGACTGCGAATGGGACACCTGCGGTACTCAAAATTGCAATGCCGCACATGGAGGGAGAACACGAGATTCACGGCCTGCGCTTCTGGGAGGGAGACCCGACCGTGCGGCTGGTGGAGGCCGTCGATGAGCTGAGTGCCATGCTTTTAGAGCGTTGTACACCGGGGACCCCGCTGCGCGCTCTTGCAGAGCACGATCAGGACGTGGTGATCTCAGGTTTGCTGCGTCGTCTGTGGCGGCAGCCGCTAAAACCGCACCCATTTCGCCCGTTGTCAGCTATGACAGAATATTGGGCTAATGAGACGCTGAGCCAAATCGACGAGGGAGGCGATGTGGGACTGGTCCGAGAAGGTCTGCAGCTATTTGAGGAGTTGCCGCGCAGTGCAACAAAAAACGCGCTGCTAGCGACCGACCTACACGCGGGCAATGTAGTTCGGGCAGAACGTGAGCCTTGGCTGGTCATCGATCCTAAGCCGTTCGTCGGAGATACCGCCTACGATGCGACCCAGCACCTGCTCAACTGTCGTACGAGATTGCGATTGGATCCAGATAGAACAATCCGAAATTTTGCAGACCTGGCTGGAATCGAACACGAACGTGTCCGGCTCTGGATGTTCGCTCGTGCAGCGGCGGAACCGCACAATTGGAGGAATAAAAATCTTGTGTCACTCGCACGATCCATCGCTCCATAAAGCTCGGGCCGCCATCGGGCCAGTTACGCGAGGATAGTGCTTTGAATGACCGTGCGGGTTCAGCTTCATTTTGGTGGTGGCATGACTTGTTCATAGACGCGCTCTAGAGGTTCAGGAGAAACGCTGGTCTTTCCTCTATAAGGATTATCCAGAACTGCGATTAGAAAAATCAGCAGAGCCAACAAGCCTGAAAACAATATCGTCATCCAGAAGTGCATGGCGAAACATTCCGGGTGAAGAAACCAAGTAACCGCGATGCAAATCCCAGCTCCGACGATGACTAGAGTCCACAGAGGCCCGGGCATTTCACTGGTGACGCTGTTGAGCCGGGCTCTTCGGCTTTCCGTCAGGTCATTGAAGGCTCTATAGGCTTCTGCGGCCAGGATTTTCTGTCTCTCGTCCTGAGGTTCGTAGGACATAAAGTGTTGCTGAAAGTCGTTCAACACAGAGCTCGCGTTATTGGGAACGATTCCGCGCCGTTGCATTGGCCACCCCACGTCAATAACCTGGCGTGTATACGTACGCAGGTCTTGCTCCAAGATGCTGCGCGCGGGTTCGGGGTACGCACCGATGTCGCGGTAAAGAGCGCCAAGGGCGGTCGCTTCATGGTCGACCTTTCCCTGTACGTCGGAATAAGTAGCCCAGGCTCCAATGGCCAGCAGGCCTGCACAAACTGCATACAAGACAGTGACACCTGCCATGTAGAAACCGACTATGTGGTTGTAGGCGTGGTGCTCACTGCTGTCAAGGCGTCGCACCCAGCCGCGAATGAGGTAAAGGCCGGCTAAACCAAAGGCTACGAACGCGACCACGGTCAAAGTGCCAGAGAGCCAGGTCGGAATACCATATACCCAGTAACTTTTCATCGAGGCGATCCCTTGAGAACTGCGATCCACGCAATCCAATTGAGGAGTTGTATGTTATTCCGCAAGCCGAAACTCATCAAGGTGGACGTTACGAAAACTCGACGAAATCGGGATGGGCACTTCGCCGGAAAAGGCAGACCGTACCATGTCGTCCCGCTTTCGTTTCAGGCGTCCTCGAATGGGCATCGTGAATGGGGTGAACTTCGACGGCTCACACTGCGTATTCTTCCCTGACGGCTTGTGCGAGGGGAAGGGGAGAATACCGTGAGGTCAAACCAGAAGGCATGGTGGCTCGCAGCGACGTGGGCGGCTTTTGCTACCGCCCAGCTCTATGGACAGATTCTGCGCGCGACAGGACCGCTGCCTTCGTTTGAAGTGGCCACGGTCAAGCCGTCAAACGGCGATAACGCGATTCCGTCTGTGAACACGCCGACCGAGTCGCGCACCATGAATGTGACCGCCAGAAATCTGATTGAACAGGCGTATGGCATCCCGTGGACCGCTGGTCGCAACCAGCGCGTCGTGGGAGGGCCGGGCTGGATCGACAACAACCGGTATGATGTCGACGCAAGAATTGACCCGTCGCTGGCCGCGCGGTTGGAAAAGCTGTCGCACGAGGAGCGAAAAGAGCAGATGAGCTTGATGATGCAGTCGCTGCTCGCAGACCGATTCAAGCTGAAGGTCCACGTTCAGTCAGCCGAGTTGCCGATGTACGCGCTGATCTTCGCCAAGGGTGGCCCGAAGCTGACTATCGCGAAGGACCTACCTACGACCACCGTAGAGGATCAGCCACCCGCGAAGGCCGGCTTTCCTTTGAGGGCCGAGGATATCCGCAAGGGGATTCTCGTTTTGTATCGCGGACAGGCCGCCGAAATGACGGCAAAGGCAGTAACCTTGGACGATCTAGTGCATTGGCTCGCGGGATACTCCGAGATTGGCGGGCGCACGGTAGTGAACCGGACCGGGCTTCCGGGACCGTATGACTTTACGCTGCAATGGACTCGAGAGCGACTTATCGCCCCGGGACCGCAGGACGAGCAGCTACGGTCTGCAGCATCGAACGTTCCGGAAGCGCCGGGGCTGTTTACGGCTCTGCAGGAGCAGTTGGGACTGCGGCTGATGTCCACGAAAGGGCCAGTGGAAGTGCTCGTCATCGACCACATAGATCTGCCTTCGCAGAATTAATTCCAAATCAAAAGCTGCTGGCAACCTCTTTACCCGAGCCGGGTGCAACTTGTGACGGGCCTGCATACGGTCTGATCCATACTGGGGTCTACATGCTCGACAACTCGGGGGTTTCGCCTTTCCTCAAACGCCCGCGGGTAATAACAACAGCGAGGGCGCCCATAGCAAGAAACGCAAAGGCGATGAACATTTCGGCGGAAGGAACCTCACGAGTTGGTGTGTCCCCGAGAAAAGGGTCGAGAAAACGGGAAGTATTGAACGCGGAGTGCATCAGGATCGCTACCAGCACCGCGCCTCCCGATGCATTGAAAGCTAACCCCATTAATTGCGAAAGACCGATTTCAATCAGAATGAAGACCACTGGAGAAGCGCTGCTCCAGCTCACGAGGAAGAGCGGAGCATGCCACGCCGCCCACAGAACTCCGACACAGATGGCAGCGACCCATGGGGGCATGACCTGCTGCAATCGGGCCTGAAGAAATCCGCGCCATCCAAATTCCTCGAAAAGCGGGCCGCCCAGCAGGTTGTAGCTAAACATCCATGCAAACAACCCGGTCAGAACAGCGGGATGCCAGTGCCAGTGGGTAGGGCTGCCTTTCGAAATGAATGCGGGAAAGATGACGAAATATGTCGCGAGGACGAGAAGCGGGCCGATCAACAGCCATAGCCATTGTAGAGAGTTTCGTGGGAAAAGCTGAACAGCTCTCCAATTGCCCGATTCCGCGCGGTGAGTGATGAAGCAGCCGAAAAATGGTCCAAGCGTCGCTAGGCAGGAAAAGACTGCAATGGAAGCATCCCAGTGAATGAGCTTTAGTCCGCCCGATCCCAGTGCGACAGGTGACCAGGCGAGCCACCCCCAGCCACACGCAATCGCGTAGTAAAGCGCCACTGCCTTCCATGTCGGCCAGCGAGCCCGCTCATCTCCCTTCGCTGCATCTGGTTGCAAGGGCAAATCACCTCGGCCACAACCTCATTCATAGCAGGGAGTCTATAGCATCTGGGCTTGAGCACGAAACATGTCCTGCTAAACTTGCTTTTCGTCACTTGGCCGATAGTCGCCTACTCGGATGGATGGTTTCCGGTAACTTGCTCCGGCGATCCGCCTTTATGCCGGGGGAACTTGTTGGTGGCGCGATGATTGACTTCGGTAGCCGTCGAGCAGTAAAAGGGAGGCGGCGGCGCTCATCATCTTTTGAGACTGCAGGTGTTCGAAGGGAGGCTCCGTGTACCTAGATTACTTTGCATCCAAACCAGCCAGGGAGGCCCGGCTTAGGTCACATTTTTGGCTGTCAATGGTTGCTCTCGGCTTAGCCTTTCTTTCATGCCCTGCAGGACGAGGGCAGGACGACGTTCCGCACACGGGTAGCGATGTCCCTCCCATTCTAAAAATCGGCTCGCATGCGCCGGATTTTAATCTGCCGGGAATCGATGGAAAATCGCATAGCCTCAACGACTATGCGTCGAGCAAGGTTCTCGTTGTTATCTTCAGTTGTAATCACTGCCCGGTCGCACAAATGTATGAAAAACGAATCAAGCAGCTCTTCACGGACTATCAGGGCAGGGGAGTGGCCGTGGTGGTGATCATGGGGAACGATCCAAAAGCAGAGGAGCTCAGCGAATACGGATACACCGACGTAGGCGATTCTTTTGCGGATATGAAGGCACGCGCGGCCTACCGGAATTTCCCGTATCCGTACCTGTACGATGGCGCGACTCAGGCGGTTGCGCTCAAATACGGACCGACGGCAACTCCCCATGCCTTCATTTTTGACCAGCAGCGCATTCTGCGTTACGAGGGACGGATCGATAGCAATCAACGTGAGGAGCTGGCGACGAAACACGAAGCCAGAGATGCCATCAATGATCTGCTTGCTGGAAAGCCGGTCGTCGTCACAGACACGCCTGCAGTTGGGTGCTCTACCAAGTGGGCCTACAAAACGGCCAACGTTGAAAATGAGATGGCCCATTTCAACGAAAAGCCGGTAACCCTGGATTTGATCTCCGCCGATCAGCTCAAGACATTGCGCCAGAATGCCGGCACGGGGAAGCTTTTGCTGGTGAACGTGTGGGCTACCTGGTGCGGGCCATGTGTCGAAGAATTTCCGGAATTGCAAACCATGGTCCGTATGTATGCAAACCGGCCGTTGAATATCGTGACCTTAAGCATCAACAATCCTGACGAGAAGCAATTGGTCCAAGCATTTCTTCAGAAACAGCACGCGTTCAACAAAAACTTTCTCTTCAACAGCAACGATGCGGCGGACGCGGTAAAAGCTCTCGGCACGGGTTGGGAGGGTGGCGCTCCATACACAGTTCTGATTGGAACCAAGGGGGAAGTACTCTACAGAACGCAGGGAGCCATGAATGTTTTGGACGTGCGCCGCGCCATCTTGAAGAACGTTGCGGACGACCTTTATATCGGCCAGCACGCCTATTGGAACAGCACCTTCTGAACCCTCGAACCTGTCTAAAAAGACGATCGGTCTGTCTCAAAGCAGAATCCCTTTCGCAATGGACCGGAACTTCTACTGTCCGCTGATGGTCCGCATTTGTGGGCCGCTGCTCATTGTGCGGTTGCCCAGACGGGCAATCAGATCTTGATTCCGGCTTATGATGAAACATTAGGCCAGACCTTTAATTACAGCTGCTTGATGATTAGTGAACTTCCTGTCCCGGGTTTCCTATGGGTGAAAACAAGAAACAAGCAGCAGCGGGCACCGCCGGCAGTCCTGGCACGAGAAATGGGCCGTTGAAAGGTTTGAAAAAAAAGGCATCTGGCGGCTTCTTGTTCCTGGTTTTGGTGATGGCAGCGCTACTATTTCTTCCGGCGTGGACGCTTAGCTATTGGCAAGCATGGACTTTTCTGGCGGTCTTCGGAGTGTCGGCGACTGCGATCACGGTGTACCTGACGAAGAGAGACCCGGAGCTCCTGGAGCGGCGGTTGCATGCGGGGCCAACGGCCGAGAAGGAGACGAGCCAAAAGATAATACAGACCATCACGGCGATATCGTTTGCCGGGTTACTGGTTGTTTCCGCCCTTGATCATCGGTTCGCATGGACCCCGGTACCGCCTTATGTTGCCCTGGGGGGTGACGCTCTGGTTGTGTTTGGGTTCTTCATCGTATTTCTTGTGTATAAGGAAAATACCTTCGCCTCGGCAACCATCGAGGTCGCACCGGAACAGAAAGTTATATCGACGGGGCCCTACAAACTGGTACGCCACCCGATGTATATGGGAGCCTTCTTCCTGTTAGTGGGCATACCTCTCTCGCTTGGCTCGTTGTGGGGATTGTTCCCGATTGCGCTGATGATGCCTGCGCTCATATGGAGAGTGCTCAATGAGGAAACGTTTCTGGCGAAAAACCTACCGGGCTATTCGGAGTATCAAAGTACGGTGAGGCACCGGCTGCTGCCGTTCCTTTGGTGAATTGGCAGCGTCCGTAGAGCGGCCAGAAAGCAAACCGGGAGAGCTCGTTTTCCTGAACGCTCTAACGACCCCGATGTCGTTCATGTTGTTCCGCTTGGGTGTCACACTCCGCCGTCTATCGGAGGATGCCCAAACTGCTGTGCGATCGCGGCGATTTCGCGGGCCGGCTGCGTCCTCAACTCCTGAGTCCGATCGAATCCGAGGAGTCCGCCCTTGGTATCTCGCGCCTCAACGATGAGGATTGGAATATTGCAAAGCTGCTCCGCCTCGGGGGAGACATGCTTGCCGCCTTGCCGCCGACAGCACGACCAGCGATAACAGGCATCTGCCAACCATCGATCAGGCTCTTTTCGCGTGAGGTCTCAGAAAGAATTGGATCCTCACGGTGTCCCGGCATCTCCCACATTCGCAAGTTTCGTGGACAGAGAACGCCGGGGTTGCAGGGCAGCTTGCATGTCACCCGTGACGAGCCAATTAAAAATTATGTTTTCGTCCGATGAGGCGAATCGCTTACGGTTTCCGCCTTTCTGTGTAGATGCAGCGACCAGCCCCATGGGGGTTGAAACAGAATTAGCCATTCGATCAACAGCCTGTTCAAACGAGGTAAAGGAGATTGAGAATCATGAGAAGACTTACCTGCGTAAAAACTGTAGTCGCAAGCCTGCTGCTTGGAGCCGCCACTGTAGGATGGGCTGCTGTCACTCCAGTGGTCGTCTCCTCCGCAAAAACACCCGCCAGCGCATCGACTGACCAAGGTATCATCGCGTTTGCCACGACCGCGCCCAATCCCAAATCTGCGTATGTGGTGGCCGCGGGCCTTATTTCAAACACCGATTTGGAAGTGCTGGCGTGGATGGACCCGTTCAGTTCTCTCAAACAGGTACCCAATCCCGGCGTCGATGAGGGAAATGTTCCGGCCAGTGTCGCTGCCACCGGCTTAGACCCAAGCCGTGTCGTGACTGCGGACTTTGATGCAGCCGGCGTCCTGCACATCGATACATGGACCGTCTCAAACACTGGCGTTGTCAAACAAAACGGCGCTTCCACATCCCCGAACGCGTTTGTCACAAATAGCCCTAGTGTTGTGGAGATCACCACGGTCAGCTCCACTGAAGTCGTTGTCGCGTTCCAGAATTCCAACAGTTTCCTCGAGGTCCAGGCCTGGACGATCGCTGCCGACGGCCTTCCTACGCCGGTGAATCAGTATGGGTTGTCCGATTTCCAATTGGGTGGCTCGCTTTCGATTACAACGCTCAACCCGGGCGAGGTGCTGACAGCGGCAGTCGACGGGAACTCTAGCCTGTGGGTCTCCACCTGGGGGGTAAACAGTGCAGGGATAACCTCCGCGCCCCAGAGCCAGCTTAAGTCAACAGGCAGCGGGGTTGATGGCTATCCGTTTTCTTCCGGACCTGTAAGCATAGCGGCCGGCAGTGCGCTGGAGTCGGTTGAGATCGCCGACGGCATCCATATTATCGAGCCTGTTCCATCTGCCTTCACGCCAATCGTCAACACCGCTAACATCGAGGTTGTCGACTGGGGTATTTCCGGGGCCGACATATTATCTCAGACCAATACGCCTAGTCTCAGCACCGTTACTATCTACGTTCCTCATGTAGGGGCGTGCATGCTGCCGCAAGGCGTTCGGATCACCGCTTTCGGAGATCAATATGGATATGCGTACGCCGGGGTGTACGGTTCCGGCAAGTCTTACAACTACTACACTGACCCTGGCGACCCCTACTACATCAATAATTCCATCGAGGCCGTCGCAGCCATCCCCGCAGGCGCCGATAACTCCTATCTCGATCTACTTAAGACTTGGAATGCTTATTTCGTGTTGGGGGTGTTGGATAACAACGACAACCCCGCCGCCGGCGTGCGAAATAATCTGCAGATTACAGTTTTCTCGTACCCGATGCAGCCAGTCTTATCCCCTGTTCTATGAAGAGGCGCTGTCTCTCTACCTTCGCGGTGACTGAGGCCGGAACGCCTCAGTTACCGCGTCGAAGCTGTTGCTTGCTGCTTTCTCAGTGCGGCGACCAGTTCCTGGAATCGGGGATCCCGATGCAGGTTCTCCAAGTCGTCGTCCGTAGCAAGGTTGTCCACGTCTTTATAGCCTCGCCGTATGGCCTCGTTGAGAAACTGAAACGCGTCGTCGGAGCGCCCAGCAGCGGCGGCCACGCAGGCGAAGTCGTACCACTCTCCCTCCGGGTCTCCCTGGCCCACGGCGTTGCTTGAAGAGTCGATGGTGTCGCGGAACAGCTTGCTGGCCTGGGTGTAACGATGGCTAAAGGCCAGCGCTCTGGCAAGTGCCAACTCTGCTTCCAGGGTATAGGGGTGTTGTGGGCCAGAAAGGCGAAGCAGCGCGTCGTAGGCTTCCCGAGCCACCTTTTCGGCTTCCGCGTAACGGCCCTCTTTGGTCAGCGTCCGGGCAAGATAGGTGCGACCGACCGGGCATTTGGGGCCTTCCGGTGCGGTGACGCAAATCTTTGATGCCAATGCGTCCCGTTGTGCTTTTTCCGCTTCACGGATTTTGCCTTCATAGAACAGCTCGATCCCCAGGTTGAACATCGACACAAACGTGTCAGGGTGGTCGGGTCCATCGCTTCGCATGCGAATCGCCAAGGCCTCACGAGACAGCTTCTCAGCTTCGGCCGGGCGGTCTTCCTGCACGAGAAGAGACGCGAGATTTTCCATCGTGAACGCGGTGGAAACATTTCCTGGCCCATACACCCGCTGCTGGGCGGCGAGGACTTCGCGATACAGCGACTCGGCTTGAGGCAGCCGGCCCTGCTTTTGCAAGGTGAGTGCCAGGTTGGCCGTGGATGTCAGGGTACGAGGATCGTCCGATCCCCAGGTGCGACGGGAATAATCGACTACCTTAGCAAACTCTTGTTCCGCCTCGGCATAGCGCGCCTGGTTTAGCAGGTTAATACCCAGAATGCTATGCGTCATATCGACATATTTATTTTCCGCTCCCAGTCTGCGCGTGCCAACGTCGACCGTCTCGCGCAACAGCTTTTCCGCATCGTCGTAATGGCCCTCCTTGGTCAGGATGTACGCCAGGTAGTTGGAGGCTTCAATCGAAGGCTCCTGGTCCGCACTCTGGTTTCGGCGCTCGCCGGCCAGAGCCTGCCGTTCCAGTTTCTCCGCTTCCGGATAACGTCCCTCCCGAAACAGGACGAAGCCAAACTTGGCCATCGACTCCAGTGTTTCAGCATCGTTCGGCCCATGCAGCCTGAGGCTAGCGTCCAGGGCACTCTGCGCCAGTTCATGAGCGCGTGAGTATAAGCCCAGGTTCGAGTAAGTGTCCCCCATAATCTGCATCATCTGCGATTGGACTTCGGGATCCTTCGCCAGACCCGTGCTCAGATCTTTTGCGGCCTTGTCGAGAATCTCGCGCGCGGTCACGCTGCTGCCTCGCGCATTATTCGGGTCCGGAACCCTGAACATGCCGGTCATGAAATCGGTAATGCGTGAGGCGCGGTCCCGCTCCCGGTTGGCGCGATCGCGCTCGCGCGTGATGCGGCGCAATTGAACCCCCTGCACCACCAAAAAAGCGGCCAGCAGCAGCACCAACCCGGCGGCGACGCCGACGGCCACGCGATGCCGCCGGAGATACTTCCCCATCCGGTAGCCCGCGCTTGCCGGGCGCGCCAAGACCGGCTCGTGGTGGAGAAAGCGTCGCAAGTCGGCGGCGAGTTCCGATGGGGTGCCGTAGCGCCGCCTGCGATCCTTCTCCAGTGCCTTCATCGTGATCCAGTCAAGATCACCGCGCAGCAAACCGCTGAGATGGCTGGGCTCAGTGCCCCTCGCTTCGGCGATTGCGGCCGATGTACTCCGATCCGAGTGGACCCGGATGCTGGGAGGCGGAGGCTCTTCCTCACGCAACCGGCGCAGCAACTCGTCCAGCGGCTGCTGCATCCACCGGCTGGTGTCGATAGGCTGCGAACCAGCCAGCAGAACATAGAGAACGACTCCGAGCGAATACACATCGCTGCGCGTGT
Source organism: uncultured Acidobacteriaceae bacterium (assembly GCA_963743365.1). Lineage (GTDB taxonomy): Bacteria > Acidobacteriota > Terriglobia > Terriglobales > Acidobacteriaceae > PALSA-350. The sequence continues at coordinate 35,201 of CAVUQE010000018.1, read as the reverse complement.
CGATGTCCTCGATGCCTGGATCGGCTTGTTCGGGACTTATGTATCCGGGCGTTCCCATGAAATGCCCGCACTGCGTAAGCGCGTTGTCTCCGGCGACCAGAGGGGTCGATGCCTTGACCAGGCCAAAGTCGATCACGCGCGGCACAGGCTTGCCGTCCACCTCGATCACCAGGATGTTCGCCGGTTTCAGATCGCGGTGGATGATGGCCTTCTGATGCGCGTGCTGCACTCCTTCGCAAGCCTGAATAAAGAGCTCAAGCCGCTGGCTGATGGTGAGCTTCTTTTGGTCGCAATATTCGGTTATCGGCAGTCCGGGTACGTACTCCATTACGAAGTACGGCTGGCCTTGGGTCGTCGTCCCTGCGTCGAATACCTTGGCGATGGCGGGATGATCCATGATCGCCATCGCTTGCCGCTCGGACTGGAAGCGCTGCACGACGGCTTGATCGTACATGCCGGCTTTGATCAGTTTCAGAGCAACTTGCCGCCGCACGGGAAAGACTTGGTCCGCCAGCCAGACCTGGCCCATCCCACCTTCACCGAGCTTGCGAAGAATTTGAAAACGTTCCGCAAAGATCTGCCCTGGCTCCAGGGAGCCGCCGATTCCATATGGGTCGGGTTCGCCAGCCTGCGGGGTCGATTGCAGGAAACTGGCGCGAACCTCTTCCCCTGCGGCAAGAAGATTCTCGACCTCGGCGCGCAGTACATCGTTCGACGAGCAGGCCTGGTCAAGGAATCTGATCCGCTGTTCCGGATCCATGAGCATGGCCTGGTGTAAAAGTTCCTTGACCTGCTGCCAGGAGACGTTGGTGACGCTCATAGCGGCGCCCGGCTCATTTGACGATGCAGCCACACTCGTGCCGTGGCCCAGTCACGGTCGACCGTCGCGCGGGAAAGCCCCGTCACACGAGATATTTCCGGAGCGGTCAAGCCTCCGAAAAACTTCATTTCGACGATCATTCCCTGTCTCTCGTCTAAACGGGACAGCTCTTTCAGCGCTTCGTCCAGAGCAATGAGCTCGGCATCGCCGGTGATGGCTACCGCGCTCAGATCCTCGACATCGATTCTGCATCCGCCGTCCCGTTTCGACGCCCTGCGTTCACGGGCGCAGTCCACCAGCACTTGCCGCATAAGCCGCGAAACAACTGCGATCAAATGAGCACGGTTCTCCAGCTCCAGTGGCTTGCCGCCAATCAGACGCAGATAAGCCTCGTGAACCAATGCTGTACTCTGCAGTGTGTGGCCGGGCCGTTCTGAACGAAGGTGGTAGTGGGCCAGTCGCCGCAACTCCTGGTAGACCAGCGGCAAAACATCTGCCAGGGCTTTTTGATCGCCCTGCTTCCAATGACGTAAAAGTCTGGTGACCTGGCCGGGGAGCTCTTCGGGCATCGCGATCGAATTGCCCCCTTTTTTTTGAGGGTAGAATATTCGCTCGCCAGCCGCTCGTCAACACCCCCGAAAAAGAAGGACGGAAAGAAGTAATGTTGGCACCTACGATGTTCTGACCAATAAATGCGACTATGGCCGAGCTTGCACCTGCCTGGATCTCGACAATAGTCGTTATTAAGAGGCCCAGCATCTTCCTTGCAAAGCGATCCCCATGATGCAAAGTATGCCGCCCAGGGCACGGTCCGGCCGAGGTGCGCCATCCTGGCAGCGAATGTGTCCGGTTACGTTCAATGCTTGTCAGTGTTTAATTTGCCACAGATACAGATGCTAGTTGGGGTAGTTTCGGTTAGAGGTTAGGAAAATCATTTCCCCAGTTGGTCAGCAAACGTCGCGATCATTCTCTATTGGAAGCCACAAATGCCCGTGGCAGGGACGGACAATACTTGCGCCATTGCCTTCTTTCTGGGCGAATGGGTTATCGTCGCACCGGGTCTCCACGCTCGCTCTCAATGAGGAGAACGGCATTCCGGCTCCACAAGCGATCAGTTACTAAAATGCCCCGATGTACATGATCCATTCGGAGAACTTCACTCCTGATGGTGATGTGTAGGTGATTGTTGCAGTTCCCGGAGTGAGCGCCCACGCCACTCCTGTTTGGCTAACGTACATCACCAGCGGGTTGCTCGATGCCCACGTGCCGCTTGATCCGATGTAGCTGCTGTTGATAAACGGTTCCACCAGCCCATTGTTGTACCAACCGTACGGAGTGAACTGTAAGACAAACCCTGGACTTACGGTATTTACATTGGCTAGTAGTGGAGAGCTGGGAGCGGCAATATTCAAGGGGTTATTGGAGAGCTCAATGTCCTGTAGATAACCTCCTCCCGGTGTCTGCCCCCAAGTATTGATGACTGCTTCGGCCATTTCCGTCATCAATGCGTAGCCAGCAACGGTGGGTCCTGACCCGGCGCCGGAATTATTGTACCCAGCGGACGAACCGTACGCAGGCCCAGCAATAGAACTGACACACTGGCACAGGGCATCCGCGTAGTTGATGACCGGGATATTGTTCTGTGCGCCGTAGACGGCAACAATGGAATTAAGCTGCTGCGCGTACGGCGGGGTCGCGCTTGCCCACGCAACCGGTTCGACTCCAAGGATCACCTTGATGTCGGCAGCTTTGGCCATGTTGACCATCTCTTCCAGACTGGTCATAAAAGCTGGAGCAATGCCGAACACTTGTTGGGCGTCATCATCCATGGCCAAGTCATCCGCGCCGACCATGATGTGAACGATGGCCGGGTGAAGGTCAATTACGTCCGTTTGGAATCGAGCAAGCGCAGCTTCAGAAGTTCCCGCGCTGCAAATCATGAAGCAGTTGGTAACCGGTGTCCAAGCCCAACCCTGGTTGATCCAGTTTGAGTTGGCGGCAAAGGGTGGGGTAGCGCCCCACATGTACGTGAATTGGTCACCGATGAAGACGACCTTGGGGGCGGGCGTTTCGTCGGGATTGCGTTGTCGGACGTAATGGGGAGTGAGTTGTGCGGTCGCGGTGTTCGAAAGAACCAAGGCAGAGAGCAGCAGTGCTATCGGAGCGAGCGTTGATTTGTAGTTCCTGATCATTTCACAATGCATCCTAGCAGCGTTGCTGAATAAAACACAGGCGAAGATAAACTTCGCGACCAAGCCGATCCGTGCGGCCGGGGGGGCAGCGGCTGGGGTGAGACGAGTGAGAAGTCCATTGGGCCGGTTGCGGTTCAGGGGGGAAGAATCACAATCGCGACGCCTGTGTATATCACGGGCTCTCCCAGCAGCGCAACCTATCTTTTTAAAGATTCGGACGGGGAACCGGGGGTCGGCCCGGTGGTTTACCTGATGCTTTGGTGATCGGCGGGATCAGAAGGCACGAGCTGAACCTGAAAATTACTTCTTGACTCAGCAATCCTGGGCGAAATGGGTATATTGATCTGATGTTCGAGGTAGAGGCAAGAAGGGAACTGAAGATTCGGAATCACATGAAGCGCAACCGGCTATTGTCTCTTCTATCCACGCCGCTAATGACCGTGATCGCTCTGTCTGGGATGTTGACCTATGCCGTCGGGCATTCCTTTGCGAAGGCGAAACGGGCGAATGTCGATTGGCCGGTGTACCTAGGGCAGGCGGAGGGTCAGCACTATTCACCCCTGATCCAGATCAACCGCCACAATGTGACGCAACTCAAGGTGAAGTGGACCTACGACACCGGGGAAGAGGGCATACTCGAGACAAATCCACTGGTCGTTGGGCGAGTTCTCTACGCCTACACGCCCTCAGAAAAGGTGATCGCTCTCGACGCCGCCACGGGAAAGCTGCTGTGGAAGTTTGATAGCGGGGTCAAGGCACAACACTGGGCACGAGGAGTCAGCTACTGGACGGACGGAAAAGAAAACCGGATCTTCGCCGGAGTGATGAATTACCTTTACGCACTCGACCCTAAGACGGGAACGCCCATTTCGTCTTTTGGTGAGAATGGCAGGATCGACCTGAGAAAAGGCCTTCGCGGCGACTACCAAGCCCACTACATTTCCATGGACTCGCCGGGACTCATTTACAAAGACCTGATTATTGTGGGCGGAGAAATGCCCGAGACCCTGCCTGCGGCGCCGGGAGATATCCGCGCCTACGATGTGCGCACGGGAGAGCTTCGATGGAGCTTCCACACCATTCCGCATCCGGGAGAATTCGGCTATAACACCTGGCCGCCCGACGCATGGAAGACCTCTGGCGCTGCGAACAACTGGGCTGGCATGTCACTCGATGCGGCACGCGGGATCGTGTACGCTCCGACCGGCTCTGCGGCCTTCGATTTCTATGGGGGTGACAGGGTCGGGGACGACCTTTTCGCTGACACGCTGTTGGCGCTGGACGCAAATACCGGCAAGCGGATCTGGCATTTTCAGGGCGTACACCACGATATTTGGGATCGGGACTTTCCTTCCCCTCCGGTGCTGTTGACAGTGAAGCACGATGGAAAGCGGATCGACGCAGTCGCTCAGACGACCAAGACCGGCTATGTCTTTCTGTTTGATCGCGTGACGGGCAAGCCACTGTTCCCGATTGAAGAGAAAAGCTACCCGCCAAGCACAGTTCCGGGCGAAGTAGCCTCCCCCACCCAGCCGAGACCTCTCAAACCTGATCCCTACGCACGGCAGCTGCTTACCGAAGACATGCTGACGAACCGGACCCCCGAAGCCCACGCATGGGCAGTAGAGAAGTTCCGGACCTTTCGCAGTGAAGGGATCTTCATTCCCTTTGCGCTAAACAAGCAAACCGTCAACTTCCCAGGGTTTGATGGCGGAGCCGAATGGGGCGGTCCGGCAGTCAATCCCAAAACCGGAGTCATCTATATCAATGCGAACGAAATGGCCTGGACAGGAGGTCTCACCGAGAAGGATACGACGGGTTCCCCGGGAGAAGGTACCTACCGCAGCCAATGCAGCGTCTGCCATGGGGCTGATCGCAGCGGATCGCCACCCGCCTTTCCTTCCCTGATCGACATCAACAAACGGCTCACCGATGAGCAGATCATCGCGACCATCCGTCAAGGGAAGGGCCGGATGCCGGGCTTTCCGAGCCTCTCCGATAGTCAGCTGGAAACTCTTCTGCATTTCCTGAAGGGGGAACGCCCAACTGGCACGCCACAACCAACCAGTGATAAGCAGGCGATGACCTCGGCTCCGGATGCTGCGCACGGGGCAACCTCTCAGCCACCGCAATACAGCTTCACCGGGTACCAGATGTTTGTGGATCCTGATCACTACCCGGCCATCGCTCCGCCATGGGGAACGCTGAGCGCGATTGATCTCAACACAGGGAACTATCTGTGGAAGATACCTTTTGGTGAATATCCAGAGCTGGCAGCGAATGGGATGAAGAACACAGGCTCGCAAAACTACGGTGGGCCGATTGTGACTGCCAGTGGACTCCTTTTCATCGGAGCCACCCTCTACGACCACAAATTCCACGCCTTCGATAGCCGAAGCGGAGAACTGTTGTGGGAAGGCCAATTGCCCTACGCGGGGCGAGCCACTCCTTCAACTTATATGGTGGACGGAAAACAATATATCGTCGTGGCCACCGGAGCGGTACGGTTTAACCCTACTCCCGCAAAGGGAGTGTATGTCGCATTCTCGTTACCCTGATTGCCACGTGCGTGACAGTCATGGTCTTGCGGTATTTTCGAGGATGGGGATCAGGAGATTTGCTGCGACATGCTTGCGGAGCAACTGCGCAAATCAGATGTTGAGGTGTGGGCCTATCGCCTTATGTCCAACCGTGTCTATTCGATTTTGAAGCCGCGGGAGGCAGAAGGGCCTTGTGGGAAGCGCATCGCCGATATACGAACTTGGTCAACGCACGTGCCCGTTGCCAGCCATGAAAAAACTGGCTGCGCAGTTTAACCTTTTTTAAGGCTCTTAAAAAAAATGTGAATCGAATGAAGCCAATGGGCGCGAAGAGACTGGAGCTCTATCCGGGTGCAAAGCTGACGTTTGTTTTGCTGGTTGGATTGATCGTGGGAGGAAACGGGCTCCTCATTTGGCAATTTCATATCGGGCGGCTTCAGGCAGAGAGGCTTTCACGTGTAAGCGCGCAGATGGCGGCGGTCCTCCGCCTGCAAGGTGATCTACTGGCGTTTCATGAGAGGTTGAGCGAACTGGCGCAGTCAAAAAATGCGTCGGGTTTGAAATCAGAGACTGAGGCCTCGCGGGACGCTCTCCTCGAGCAAGTTCGACAAACGAAGAGTGCTCTCACTCCTTTGTCAGCCGGCACCAATCTAGATCCACAATTACTGCCGACTCTGGATGCAATTCAAATTGGTCTGCCCTCGCAGCTGGACTCAACTGCAGGCCTGGCCTCCTCTGACGACTGGAATGCTCTTAGTTTTCGCATCAATGAAAGACTCAACCCGTTCGAGAATGAAGCTGCGGCACTAGCGAAAATCGTCGATCAAAATTTCGCTGAAGAACTCTCGCGATCCCATGCAAACCTGGAAAGCGTGCAAAACAGAATCCTCATCCTCGTGCCCGCTACCGCCATATATACCTTTTTTATTGCCACGCTTTTTTCCTGGACCATAGCGCGAAAGGTCCTTAACGTTCGCGTGGAAGAACGTGTTAACGAGCGGACACGCATCGCACGGGACTTGCACGATACGCTGCTGCAGAGTTTTCACGGACTGCTGTTTCAGTTTCAGGCGGCTACGTATTCATTGCCGGAGCGTCCAGAGGAAGCGCGAAAAAAGCTGGAGCGCGCGCTCGATCAGGCGGAAGCAGCCATTACCGAAGGCCGTGATGCTGTTCAGGGTTTGCGCTCGTCTACGCTGGAATCCATCGACATTGCCGAAGCCGCAAGGACTATGGGACAGGCACTGGTGAGCGAGGGAAATAATCAGGCTTCCATCGCTTTTCGCGTAGATGTGGAAGGCACGCCGCGGGACCTCCCTCCGGTCCTCCGCGACGAGGTCTATCGGATTGTAGGAGAGGCGCTGCGGAACGCATTCCGGCACGCGCAAGCGCGGCAGATCGAAGTTGAAATCCAGTATGACGACCGGCAATTTCGATTGCGGGTTAGGGATGACGGAAAAGGCATTGATCCCAAGCTTCTCGGTGGAGACGGGCGCGCCGGACATTACGGCTTGCATGGCATGCGCGAACGCGCCAAACTTGCGGGCGGCGAGCTGACGGTGTGGAGTGAGCGCGATTCCGGCACGGAGATCGAACTGACCATCCCGGCCGCCGTGGCTTACCTGACATCTCCTCGCCGTTTCTGGTGGGATGGATGAAACCCTGGTTTCAAGCTCTCCAGGACGAATCGGTCGTTACTCGCCCTCGCTCGCCGGGCCTGGTAGAAGGCGGCGCGGGCCCATGCTGCGACACAGCCGACGGATCTCAGTGTGAACCTGCTGCTGGTTGGGCCCCGTTATGGCCCATGATCGCAGACAGCTCATTCTCGAGCGCCGCGGCGGCTGCTGGAGCTGTCGCATCACGGGTCAGCACGGAATGCAGGGCGCGGGAATAGGCTTTGGAGACTGCCTCATACTTCGATCCCGTAACCGCCGACGGGCGCAAAACGATGGTGCTCCCAGCCGATTCCCCAGGCGTGCACCACCAGGGGTAGATGTTCTTCATTGCAAGTGGAACCTCGAAGAATTCCTGCTTTCGGCCCGGTCTCTCACGATGAGCCGCCCTGAATTCCGCCTGTTTGCGAAGCATGAACCGGATGAGCTTGACGGCTTCGGCGGGATGAGCGGAAGTGCGGGAGATCCCCAAGCCGTAGGATCCCGCGTCTGCGACGCGTGCGCTCTTTCCCGCAGGGAGGCTGGTTACTCCAACTTTATCGCTGAACGGCCTATCTGCTGCGCCAACCTCATACGTGAAAGACCATTCCTGTTCAAATGCAGCCTTGCCGGCAACCCAGAATTGATTTTCTCCGTCCGTCGTGGTGTAAGAAACCACGCTTGGAGGCGAAATCGAGCCAACCCAGTGCGCGGCTCGCTCCCACGCGCGGATCACGTTCGGGTTGTTTACGCTGATCGTTCCGTCGGGCTCGATGATATGGCCGCCTCCTTCTGCTGCCTGCCATTCGAGCCCTTCGCCGGTCAGCCCTTCGCTTTCCGACGTGATGGCGCCGGACCAGAGAAACGCCCAGAAATCTTTTTTGCCTTTCGCGCGCTCCCCGGCCTGGATTCGGAGCGCCATCTGTTCAAGTTCGTCCCAGGTTCTTGGTGGTCGCTTGTAGCCGTATTCGGCAAGCAGGTCCGTCCGATAAACCAGAACCTCCACATTCGGGTTATACGGCATGGCCACAAGCTTCCCCTGAATTTTGTAGCTTTCGATGAGGTCGCGATCCTCGGAGGAAATCTCTGCGGGAAAGTAAGGTTGCAGGTCGATCAAGTATTCACCCATGGCTCCGGCCCAGATCGTGTCGACGCTATAAAGGTCAGGGGACGAGGCGCCGCTTCGGAGCAAATCCATGGCAAGATCGAGTTTCGATAAATTGTCCTCTGGTGTGGAAAGATCGTTGACGCGAATGCCTGTCTCCCGTGTGAATTCCTGCAAAACGTCCGAGATCATGCGATGGTCGCCAGGAATTCCCTGACCTTCCGCATCGAGGTAGGTGATGGTCACGGGTTGCGCGGGCTTACGGCATCCGGAAAAAAGAAGTCCTGGCAACAGTATCGCCACCGTGAGCAAAAGCCGGAAGCGAAGAGATGCAAACCAAAGCTGTACAGTGCAGTTCATCCCATGACTCACGATGCGGCCGGGGTGGAGCGGGTTCTTCATGGGCATATCTCTGTTTCCCTTCCTTAGTGGTAACCGATCAGCGAGACGTCGTACGGGTTGCCATTTTCAAAGCGATAGATGAGGCGCCGGTTGGCGCGCACGGTCACGGCATAAAAGCTCTTCAGATCACCTTTGAGCGGGTGAAAGGCCATGCGGGCAGATCGAGAGCGTCCGGGCGGTCGGCCGCGTCGAGAAGGGTCAGGGTGGGCTCGATCTTGTCGATCTTATCGGCGCCCACCGCACTCCTGTCGCCACGCAGGTAAAGGCGTTTTAGCCCTCGATGGCTGAAGCTTTCGTCATTTCCGTCTGTCCTAGTTTCCCTTAAAGTGTCAGGTCCGTCCACGAACTTCCTGTCTTTCCCTCCTCAGTCTCCAGGATATGACTTCCTAACCGATACCAAGGTATCGAACAATACCTTGGTCTAATTGTTCGACTCCAGCGCATTTGGTGTGATTGCGTTTGGTCGCAGATCCTACTCGAAGGGCGCATAGGAGCGAGAAGAAGCGTCATGAACCTACTGGGGCAGCGCATGATCAGCTTGGTGACGGGCGCCGACCACCTCGTTTCTGGCTTGAAGGATTCGCTGCTCCCTACCAGAACCCGTTTGCTCCTGCTTCTCTTTGGACCCAGCCTATTGGCCTTCGGTCAAAGCGGCAATGTAAGCCCTGCAACCGCCGATCAACTGAGCCCACCAGCGCAAAGCGTGCCTTCGGCTATCAGGAACGACCAGCCTGACGAACTGAAACAGGAGCTCGATGCGGACGCAATCGCATTGTCGAAGATACCCGCGGATCCACTTATACAGCCGGATCCCGTAGCTCCGATCCTGCGGCCAATCGACATGCTCGTAGATCACAGTATTCACTCTCTACGATTGAAGTTCGGTGCTACTTATACCCTCCTCAACCAGTATGCAGTCATAACGCCGGACGGGGTCCGGCACGATCAACCCAGCGGACGGCTCGATTTCACTGGAGCGTGGAATGTGTACGATCATGAAAGCACAGCCGGATCCATCAGCCTGCTCATTCGTTCGGGAACCAACATTGGCATGAGTCAGCAGTTCAACCTGAGTGATCTACTCGGCTCGGGGCTCTATCTCAACTGCCTCCAGGGTGGAGGCCCGCAGGAACCGATCACTGTGAACATCCTCTATTGGCGGCAGGATTTCCTGAGCAAGAGGCTTTCCTTTTATGTCGGCAAGATACACCCTAACGAATACGTGACCCTCAGCATGTTCAACAACGACGAACGTTCACAGTTTTTAAATGGGGCAAACGACGGTAATCTTTCCGTTGCCTCGGACGGGACATACGCCGGTGGCGGCGCGGTTGAGTTTCAGGCTACCCAGCATGTTTTCGTCCACGCTCTCGCCGTAGATACGGAGGGCGCACAGCAGAGGAATATCGAAACGCTGGTCGATCGAAAATACGCGGAGGGCGTTGAATTCGGCTGGTCCTCAGGTTCACTTGGTGAAAAGTATCGGCTTTATCGGGCGGGCATGTGGCGAGACGATACCAAGGATCGTGGGAGCGGATATGGCGGCGGTTTTGAGTTCGACCATGAATTGTCTGATGGCTGGACGCCATTCGGAAGATTTGCCTTCGCCACCAAGACCGGAACGGCCATTAAAGATGAATACGGACTCGGGCTGGCGCAGGTTCATCCATTCGGACGCCGGGGAGACATGTTCGGCGCCGCATTCAATTACAGTGAACCGAACGCCCCTGCTAAGCACCATGAGAGCGTATTTGAGTCGTTTTATCGTCTACGTCTGACGCAAAGTGTCGAGGTTGGGCCGGATGTAGAGGTTTCCATTCATCCCACCTACGCGACCAGGGCTTACACGACGACTCTTCTCAGCGCGAGAATGCGAATTTCCTTTTAGATATGTGCTTGTCTCCTGCGGTGTGTCTTGTCCTTTCCATCCTCTACAACTTTGGTGCCCAATCCGTAACGACTCATTGTAAGTAGACTTCGTTTGAGGCTCCTGTCAAGCTATGAGGCTTCGTGCGCGCCGCTGGTCTCCCATCGCTTTCGAACTCTGGTTGAAAATTTCGCTGTTCGCCATGCTGCTTGCGTGCAACGCGTGTAGCAACTCCGGCAGCAATAGCGGCACTAGCGGCAATACCGGTGACGGAAACAGCGCTTCTACTGCCGCCCCCACCAACCTTACCGCTACCGCTGGTAACCAGCAGGCCAACCTTACCTGGACGGCGAGCAGTGGTGCGACCAGCTACTACGTAAAACGGGGAACGGTGAGCGGCGGTCCATACACCACGGTGGGTACGCCTGCAGGAACAACCTACGCTGACACCAACCTGACCAACGGAACCGCATACTACTATGTCGTGACGGCTGTGGGTGCGGCGGGGGAAAGCGCCAATTCCAACCAGGCGAGCGCGACACCGACGGCTGCGCCCACGGCCCCGGTCGCTCCCCTGAACCTCACGGCCACGGGAGGCAACCAAGAAGTCTCGCTTGCGTGGACGGCCAGCACCGGCGCAAGCAGCTACAACGTCAAACGGGCAACCACTAACGGCGGACCCTACACAACCGTGGCGTCGCCTGCGGGCACAAGTTATACCGACACGGCCGTAACCAACGGAACCGCATACTACTATGTCGTGACGGCTGTGAGTGCGGCGGGACAAAGCGGCAATTCCAACCAGGCGACCGCGACACCGATGGCTGCGCCCACCGCGCCGGTTCCTCCCCTGAACCTCACGGCCACGGGAGGCAACCAACAAGTCTCGCTTGCGTGGACGGCCAGCAGCGGCGCAACCAGCTACAACGTCAAACGGGCAGCCACCAATGGCGGACCCTACACAACCGTGGCGTCGCCTGCGGGCACAAGTTATACCGATACGACCGTAACCAACGGAACCACCTATTACTACGTGGTCACGGCAGTCAACGCCAGTGGAGAAAGCGCAAATTCCAACCAGGCGTCGGCGACGCCCACAGTTCCCACAACCTCTTCGTGTGCGTTGCCCATCAGCGCTGTAAATACAGCAGGCAACACCAATGTCGTGGGTGATGGAACTCCGGCGAGCTGTACGGAGAGTGCATTCGCAGAGGCCATTGCTGCCGGCGGGGTAGTCACCTTCCATTGTGGCTCCGCAGCTTATCGGCTGGTCCTGAGTTCTACCAAGTCAATCACCCAGGACACCGTGATCGACGGAGGAAATCTAGTGACCCTGGATGGCGGCGGCCAGGTCAGACAACTGCTCCTGAACAACGGCAACTTCGATGCGACTACTCCAACTCTGACGCTTCAGAATATTACGTTAGCCAACGGTCATGGGACCGATAATGCAGGCACAGGCGCGCCGACCGGAGGCGGAGCGATCTATCGCTATGGAGGAACGCTCAATGTCATCAACAGCCAGTTCATCAACAACGTAGGCCCGGCAAGCGGGCAAGATTCTGCGGGCGGAGCCATTTACTCAGTCGGAGTCGGCACAACGACGATTGTAGGAAGCACCTTCAACGGGAATCAGTCGAGCGATGGCGGAGCGCTCGGGAATCTAGGAGCCTCCGTTGATCTGGTGAACGACACGATTACAGGAAACCAGGCCACCGGGACTGGTGGCAATCCAGGAGACGGAGGAAACGGAGGCGGCGTCTACATGGACGGAGCAAATATCACGATCAAAATGTGTGGAACGCACGTGGACACCAACAAAGGCAACGCTTACGGAGGAGGTTTCTTCTTCGTCGATGACGCGACTGCGGGAACAGCCGCCATCGATCAATCCACGTTTGATGGGAATTCAACCGCCTTTGCCGGCGGACTGTATCTCCAAGGGGCAACTGGCACCTTGACCAACTCGAGCGTTATCAATAATCAAGTGGAAGCGATCGATGGCGTCGGTCCCTATGCTGCAAACGCATTCTTCGATGCTGATTCACTGGGGAGCCTAAGCACTGACAATATAGGTCCGTGATAGGCTGTGCGCCGTCAAGAGGCGGCCTGGAGTTCGATCCTCACAGGGAGCTGCCCGGCAAAGCTTTCCGAAAAAAGAATGCACTTTGTGAGAGAAAAGAGAGATAAGCCCCCCGGCCGGCGCTTTCATTTGGGAAAAAGATTGAGCGATAAGCGAGAAAAGACCTACTCATCAGGTTATTCGCTTTCTGTAAGTGTATCCGCGATTTCAGTGTTGGCCGGCCAGCCGGAGGGTAGAGCTTCGACGAGGTGACAGGATGAGAAAGATCGATTGATCCGCCCCTCGGGGCGTGCCCGGGCGATGGCCCTGGTTGCGGTTGGGTTTCAGGAATGGGGTGTTCCCGTCTTGGCTTGCCTCGAGGCGCCGGCTAAGTCCTTTGTTTGACGAAGGTGCTCAAATTTTAGTTTTTCCCGCCCCCATAAGTTGTTTAGGTATTCGCGGGCTAGCGGCGAGGCTTTCGACTAAAGCCATGCCCCGACACAAAGGACGATGTGTCGGGGCTCGTTCGATGGCTAACATCCCGCTCGTGATTCAGCGCCGGCCGGGCACGGCCTCAGGGCGCTGGCCGGTGGTGTTTTTCAAGTTGTCAAGACTGCTCAATCAAGAGGACGCACTGAGCGCACCCTACTTATACGAACGCTGATGTTTTGCGAGTGGCGGCGGATGCACGGGTGAAGCAAGCCGGTGCAGGGCCAAGCAGGGCCGTCGTGGAAAGACAGCGCTGGCGTGGGTTCTTACTTCGACAGTAGTACGGTTTTTGGACTTTGTCCAGGGCGAGACAAAGTAATTTTGGCAACCATGGCGGTGCTGTTACTTCCTTATTGCGCCAGGGATGTATAGCGTGAAGGGGGCAAATTTGCCGAGGCCGAAACCGTGACCCGAGAGACCGTCGCGATTGAACGATGAGGCAGCCCGCAGTTTACCTACCCTTCTTACTCATCTTTTTTTGTCAAGCCGTGGACGGTCCCTAGGGGACGCTGTAGGGCCGTAGCCAGCGGTTCCCTAGCTTAGGTTCTCGGAGTCGGTAAACACCAGGGGTGCACCAATGGTTGGATCTACTGCGACAGAAGCCCTAGCCGAGTTCGAGAAGCCTTCCGGCACAAAGTCATGGGGTACGTCCTGTCTGTCACCTTTCCGCCACCGTCACCTTTCCGCCGTCGTGTCATTCGCAGGAGCACTTGGAAGAGGCGATTCGCCGAACCCTGAAAACGGCAATTCGATCACCTGCGGCTGAGCTTATTGCCCAATTGCCAGATACCGGCGGCATATCAGGCCAGCGCGGAACAAACCCCGCGACGCGGACGGCGCCATTGGAATTACGCGACAGGACCAGATGAGTCCCGTCAGAGAGCTTTGCCACTGCGAGGGGCGCTCTCTCGAAACCGGGGACGGAGAGAACCTTCACCAGGCCTGGAATGTCGATTGACCAGCTAGAGGCCGTCGCAGCCACCGTTGCCGTGCCGGTAGTTGCGAGATTTCTCTTGGCGGATGGCAGGCTGACGCCGGCTTGATTGCCGGCCAGCAGTGAGAAGCCCAGACCGTTGATGAGAACAGTTTGAGCGCTGCCATCAGCAAAACGTGTGGTAACCTCCGCCTGATTTGAGTCCCCTGTAAGTTGATGAGAAACTGCTCCCGGAGTCTGGAGACTAACCACGCGCTGAAAAAGTGTGGCCGAGATCAGGAGTTCACCCAGGGTGCTCCGGTTGGCGCGCATCAGCGCGGCTTGCTCATTAAAACTGCGGACGGCAAGAAGCGCGGGAACAATAGCGAGACCATCGAGTGCGGCGGACACAATAGTCAGGCCGCCATCTATGGGTTGGTTGAAGGTTACAAGTTCCCCGGCCGGGAGGTCGCCGACGGTGATAATCGAACTTTCAAACATCGCTACCTGGTCTAGACTGTCGACCCAGGACTCCGGTGGATCGACACTCCACAGGGGATTATAGGCGTGGAAGACCTGGTACCAGGGGTCCACAGCCGATGGACAATTATCGACCTCAATGCGAGAGAGGTTAGTGACGTCGCCGTGAGAATCCACTTCCGGTTTCGGCGCCACTCCGAAACTAATGATCCGGACGCCACGCGTGGTTTGCACCAGGATCTCGATCGGCTGGCCGGTACTGTTCACGGCTAGTGAAACCAGTCCATCAAACCAAAACGAGATGTTTCCCGTCACAGTCACAGTGCCGCTAGGTGGAGAAAGCCCCAGGTAGAGGCTCAGGTCAAGCTTCGGGTGGGCTCCGACAGAGTTGCTTGGAGAAAGGAACGATACGGCGCAGAGCTTCCCCGCATCGCTGTAGGTCGCCGACGCTTCCGCAATGACATTATCCAAAGTAGGATTGCCGCTTCCTCCCTGGCAATATTCAAAAAAGGCAAAATCTTTCGCGAATGGGTAAACCTCAAAAGTGACGATCTTGGTGTCCGGCGTGGGAATTCCGGTCACCGCACCACCGAGGACCATTCCAGTCGTCAGTCCAACGACAGAACCATACTCAAAAATGGCGCCACTTAGGGAAAGAGCAGGCAGACTCTGTGAAAGCGAGAACGCCCCATACGCGAGGGGCGGTGTTACCAAGAGATTAACTTGGTTGGGGCCGATTTGTGTGCCACCGAATGAGGCCGGGTTAAGCACAGCCGCGACTTTCTGCACCTCGTCCACATTGGCAGGGCCATATCCAGTCTGGGCGTCCCAGGACCATGTGACCGTCTCCAGCAACTCCGTGTCCGGGAATGGAATGAGTGGCTGCAAAGAAAAATCGATACTCAGGTTCATGTAGAAGCTTCCATCGAGCGGATCCGGTACGGTTACCTTTCCGGCGACTGCGACATTGACCTGGGGAACGGTTCCCGACGGAGCCCAGGTAGCACTCGTCGTGTGGCTGGTGATCAGAGAGACGGTGCTGAGGGCAGAGCCCACGCTGGCGGAGGCCACATTCTGCATCGTGGTGCTGTCGACAAACAAACACCAATCCTGACCAGTCTGGAGGTTATCGATGGGCGAACCGGACGCATCGAATTGAATGAATAGACTTGTTCCAGCCTGAGCAATGCCTGACGTGGTCGGGAGAGGAAGTCCGAGGCTGGAGAAAATGGGACTTAGATCGGCGCTGCCTACTGTTCCAATTTGTGCTTTAATCCCCAGCGCGACAAGCCCCGCGGCGGAGCCGAACCACGATGATAGTGCTTTGTTGAATGTTACGTCTGTGCATGCCAACGTGAGGGTAGTACCGGTTATGCTCAGCGTGAGAACGATACTCGCCGATCCCTTCGGAGACGTGGCGCCGGTAGGCGTGCCATTGACGCTCGCCTGAAGCATAGCCATGTCTACGGCGTAGACATCGACCGGAAGCGTGAACTCGGCGCCGGCAGGCACAATCGCGGGTGTTGCTCCTGTCACGTCTACATGGTCTATATAATTGGAACCAAACGACGGCAGGCATGTGGTGTTGAACGAATCTTGCATTTGGGCTTGAATGAAGTTCAACAGAGTCGAACTAAGCACCTGAATATCAATCGACATAACGCTGCTCCTGTGGAGGCTCTGCTCCGGCAAGCGGCCGAATTTCGGAGACAGACTGAGCTGTCGCTCTTGCGACTTTCGTAGAGATCAAAAAGTCAGGAATTGCTTCGCAAGATCCTTAATTTCTGGATAGATAAAGCCCAGAATTCTTTTCTCGACTGGATGGGTGCTGCTTGGTCTATCTGCCATCGGCACACAATACTACTCGTACGCTTGACCCTAAACAACTCCCAGATAGAGGGGTGTACGCGGTGCTACCCGCTCTCCCCATATATCTTTCATAGCTCTTGTCTTTAGAGGATGTCTGGAACGAAACAGGCCCGTGCTGTACCAACGTTGTTAGTCCTGCCCTTACCCCGTGGGTCAGTCACGTGAGCGTCGGCTCGTGCCCGCTCTGGCGCTAGTAACCGCCCCGCCTTTACAAAACCTTGATATCTCATTGTTCTGTGAAACGTCCTCACTATTTCTTGCACTATCAGTTAAGGTTGCCTTTGCTCGAATGACCATGGTGTAACTCACTGCTTAGATCTGGATTGACAGCCGTCGATCGCGAAGCCTATAAGCCAGAGCCGGAAGGCAATCCAGCACGTGCACGACTGCGAGGATTTCATGGCGCCACCACTTCCACTTCCGCCTATCGTCGATGGACCCCTAACCAAACTGAGCACCCAGGTTTACGTTGACAACGTTCTTCCCAACGCGGCCGTTACTGTTTATCAGGACGCAGCCGGCACCATCTTGGCCGGGACGATCGCCTCGACCAATCCCGGTGGGATATGGGTTCCGTTGACTAAGAAGCTGAGCGACGGGCAGTTAGTCACAGCACGTCAGCAGTACACGGGTTCAGACCCAAGTATCGCCGCCCTGGTTTCCGGGACCAGCGACCCCTCGAATGTGCCCGTTCCGGTTGAACCCGTGCCCAACCCGCTGCCTTCCCCGGTATTCATTTCTGGCTTGGCGGTCTGCATGGACTATATCTGGATGACCGCTCTGATTCCGGGGGCAACCCTGGTGATCACGATCGCCGGCACGACGACGGAAGTAGTGAACTCCCCTGTGACCATGCCCACAGAGTGGTTTCAGCTGGCCCCGGGGACGCTCACGGCCGGCCAATATCTCGTAGCTGTGCAGAGCGGACCTGGCGTGCTTCCGAGCCCGGGGGCGCCAAGCCAGCCCATTGGGCCACCACCTAAGGAGCTCCTTAAACCCGTTATCACAGAACCGCTGTTCGCTTGCCAGACAAGCATCCAGTTCGCGGACATGTTCCCTTCGGCGGACGTATTCACTCAGCAACCGCCTATTGACGGATCCACCACTGCTCCCGCCGGCTCATTCTGGTCGGGGCTATGGCCCTTGAAGCAGGGGCAGCTCACGAGTTACCAGGCCCTTACCCGGTGCCAGATGACCGGCCCAACCGCCACCTACACGGTTGGCCTGCCGCACCCAACCATCCCAAGTGTCACCTACCCGCCATGCGTAGACGTTCGACAACTTACCGTATCTAACCTCATCCCGGGCGAAATCCTGACCCTGCAGAGAGTGGTAACCCCCAGCTCCGAAACAGTAGAAGTCACGCCGATGGGCGCACAAGGGGTGTCTGGCACGGAGATACCGGCTACGATCACCGTGAATTTGCCGAAGGCCTTTCAACTGACAGATCCTGCGGGCAAGGTTTCGATCAGGCTGCAGACGATGCTTTGCGACGTGCTGTCCGGCCCCACCGATGTCGCCGTAGGCAACGTCGGCGCCCCCTTCAAGGCCAGTGTGCAGGGGCCACTTTATGCTTGCTCCCGAACCGTGAACATTGAGGGAGCCTGGCCCGGTAGCCTGATCCAGGTGTTTTCGGGCTCGACGTCCAACCCACGCTGCAACCCGGTCGTCGCCACAACGGCGAACTTTCCCATCGGTCTGTGGACTCCGCTGGTCGCCGGTGAGCCGATCTTTGTGCGACAGCAGGGCTGCGGCGCCAACGGAACTTCCACGCCGCCGGTCATCGTTTCGAAGATCATGGATCCCTTGCCTGCACCCACGATCGTGACCCCGGTAAGACCCGGCGCGACCGCAATTCAGGTAAACGGCGTTTACCCCGGTGCGCAGGTGTACTTGTATGTCGATAACGCATTGCGATCTACCGTCACCTCGATTGATACTTCGGTTTCGCTTCCCGTCGGCGCACCGGCTGTGGCGAACAACGACACGTTGCAGGTGGTTCAGGTGCTGTGCGGCGAGATCAGCCCCAAGCAAGGCGCTGGAGGCGGCGCCGTCGTCACGCTTGGCCATCTGCGGCCGGCGGTTCATCCCTCCCCGTTGATCCGGGGTGAGGCCGTCGCGCTGATCATTACCGCAACTGACACAGTGACCGGCGAGGTGATCGACGGACTCCCCGTGACGCTGGCGGCTTCATTCAAGGGCACGACACCGGTCGGTCCGTCGGTTTCGGGTAACACGGGTGCAACGATTGATTGGACGCCCACCATTCCCTCGGGCGCTTTCGTACTCGGAGGGCCAGCCTACGAGGATGCCGAGTTGGTCAATTTCGTCGAACCGCCGCCGCCCAAAATCTGGTTTACTGACATAACCGTGGGGTCCGCTATCCTGTGGGGCTCCGGTTTCGCCGACAGCACGTGCAACGTGACGGTAGACAGGGAGGGAGCTGTTGGGCCCTTCCACTATACCGCCGATATCACCAAAGGAATCCGCATCACGATTTCCTGCACCGGCACTCCAGGCCAGTATTGGGTAGTCCACGTAACGTCGATTGCCGGTCCCCCTACGATGAACGGCAACTGTTACTGTCCGCCGGAGTGACCGGGCAGACGGAACTGCGGGGAACTGCACTACAGACGAAAAGTACCCCCAAGAGGCCATCCTGCGAGGCCTAACGCTCCGGTGGTCGAAAGTGTATGTGCTCCCCGCAGTAGAGGATACCGGAAACGATTAACTTTCCTTAATACGCCCCTCAGCGAAAGTTCATCCGACTGCGAGAACCTAACAGCCAAGACCGGAAGCGGGAACATCTTCGGCGAGAGGTTACGCGATGGCGCGCTTGGCGCGAGTGGTTGCTGCTGATGTTCCGCACCATGTTACTCAGCGTGGAAATGCGCGGCGATTCATCCTGGCGAGCGCCACGGACCGGAGTGTCTATCTCACTCTTGCGTGAGAATATCGAAAGCTGCAGGGTTTCATTGCTCGGCTACTGCCTTATGTCCAATCACATTCATCTGGTAGTCGTCCCCAGAAAAGCGGAAGGATTAGCAAGAGCGCTAAAGCAGACGCATGGGCGGTACGCGTCCTACTGGAACGCTGTTCATGGCTCGAGTGGCCACGTATGGCAGGGACGCTATTATTCCTGTCCGTTGGATCAGGCTCACCTCTGGGAAGCATTGCGCTATGCCGAGCTAAACCCGATACGAGCTGGATTGGTCGCAGAGGCGGAGTCCTGGCGTTGGTCGAGTGCGTTGGCTCACTGCCACAAGGAGACGGACAACGGCTTATTAACGATGGTGCCGTGGCAGGATCATTGGTCTGAGGAGGCGTGGCGCGAGTACCTCACAGTCGGGGAAAAGGAATCCGAACTAGCCGCGATTCGGCGCTGCACCTACACGGGCCGGCCGCTGGGCACGGCGGAATTCATTGGGGCCCTTGAGAAGAAGATGTTGCGGCGCCTGAGATTGCTGAAGGGAGGGCGTCCGGGCAAGCCCACCACTGATTCGCGACAGAACGAATTAACCTTCGGCCCCTAGGTGCTCACCAGATTATGCTGATCCTCAGGTTGGGTTACTTTTCGTCCCGGGGTTTCCCGGGGTTTCCGTCCCGGGGTTTCCTGGTGTAACCTCCGCAGGAAAGGATATACCCTGTGAACATGTTCGCCTTTTATTCGCCTATAATGGCTACATGCCACCGCGCAAGCTGACACCGGTTCAGGTTCTTGAGCGCCTTCTCAACCGCCTGGAAAAGCGCATGGAAGCCCTACAGCGCGTCAAGTTGGACGGCTTTGAGATGGTCATCTCAGAGTTGGAAGTGGAGCAGGACTACTTGCGGCGCGCGATGCGCTACTGGAAGAGTGATAATGTGCGTTCACGCCGGGAGATCTGGAGAGTCAAATTGTATACGTTCTGGGCGGAGGAGCTACCTCATGAAACTCCTGATGCTGAGTGTTGCGATGGTCGCTTTGACCTCTCAAGGGATATGCCAACAGCCTGAGCGCCCGCACTTAACATACACAGATGCCCCGCGACTGTACTTCTTAATGCCACGCACGGAAACGATGGGGGCCATCGACTTGGCAGCATCAAATGCTCAGCTCGCCCTGAGCCCGCAGGCCAATATAACTAGCGCTGAGATCGAATCGGTCCTCCAATTGACAGGAAACGTGCAGGTGAGAATGTGCGCGCCCTCAAGCCACGGTTGTGACAAATGGTCAGCTATTCTACGGGCTGACGCGGTTGATTACAACGAGCAGGCTCGTGAGATTAACGCACACGGTAACGTGCGTATTGAACCCCCAAAGACTCATTAGGCGAAAGATAGCTTGCCTGTTCGTCAAGCCCAGCGATAAACGTAACGCTACCAAACGCTACCCCCTTTCCCGATGGTGCCGTGGCAGGACCATTGGTCTGAGGAGGCGTGGCGCGAGTACCTCACAGCCGGGGAAAAGGAATCCGAACTAGCCGCAATTCGGCGCTGCACCTACACTGGCCGGCCGCTGGGTACGGCGTCAGCCAGAAACAACTGCTACAGCCGGATTTGCATGCTCGGTGACGCCAAGTTTTCGCGCTGCAGAACTCACTCTTTGGCTCAAGCTGCCCTCGTCAGGCGAAGGGTCGGTTAGTAGGATTGCCTTGGCAGACCACAGCAGAACCGTTTCTTGAACGATGGCGTGAGAGCTGCTGATTTCCGGCAGGAAACGCCATCCTGATCGAATGATCTTCTGCCAAACGTTATCAGGTTGCTCGGCCAGCAAGATCGAAGGCTCCTGACCGAGGATTTCGCGAAGTTTCCAGCAGTCACTGGTGAACAAAAAGATGTACTCCGACCTGATTTGTGCCGGTTCCTCGCCTGTGGGATAGCGAGGGGGACATGAGTACGTCAGTGTATTCGACTTGTGAGTAATGTAGTTTGCCATCCTTGGATCGACCGGATAAGGAGCTTTCGGGCTGGCGTGGATTGAAATTGCGAACTCGGCGATGTTGGCCACGAGCAACTCCCACTCGCGGAAATCAGGAGCACCCACGTAGGGTTTGAGTTCAGCCCGTAAACCTTTTGCGGGAAACTCAATGAGTCTCAATCCCATTTGCCCCAATAGCTGTTCTAAAGCCATCTGTCACCTCACAATTGTCTAAGCAATAACCACGTTAGTGCCAGCAGTGACGAAATCACCTGTGCCCTCAACAAGTAATTAACACATCCATATACGCCTGTGTTAATGACGCTATAGACAACACCATCTTCGGCAGTTTGCTTTTTGGTGAGTTGCCGCGCAGCATCAAGAACGATAATTCCAGCGAAGATATTCGCTGCCACCAGAATCGCAAACAATCGGCTATGAATACTCATCAGGCTCAAGCCGCCCGCTGTCGTCAGAACATAGGAAAGCTGCAACGCACCATCAATCTCCGATTTTGTCAGCTTTACTATTCGGCCTTCGCGCCAGGACCGGTAGATCCAGCGCTGCATTCTGTTTCGCGATCCAGCAGCAACGAGCGAGATCCCCAGATAAATTGCGAATTGCGGTGCCAGCGGGTGGTGGAACCAGCGATCAATGACAGGCCGCATTAGCGAGGCCGCGAGAGCGACCCCAAAGCCAAAGAGAATGCGCCATTCAGCTCGTGGACTGACTCGGTGAGCGGACTCTATGTCCGGATCCCACCCGACAGCAAAACTCGGCCACAGCAAACCGATTCTTGAGCAACGGAACGCGTGAATCCGCCTAATTAGTTTCATTTTCTTTCTTTCCGCGTTTTCTTTGTCTCACGGAACCCGTCCACCCATACCTCGATCGACCAAGCCTCTGTTTCGTTCGAAGATGGATAGCCGGGAAGAGTGTCTTGCACCGTCCATGGAGATCCCGCAGCCGGCAATGCTGCAACTGGCCATGCAGCTTCTGAACCGGGAAACGAATATGCCTGTCCTGTCTTATCCTTATAGTCGTGAGATATGACATAGATAAATTTGATCGCCGTTGTTTCAAAACCTACGGGAGCTGGACTGCCGGTAGGTTTTTGGAAACTCCAAGAAACGATGGCAGAAGCGGTATTAGCGGCTACCGTACGGTTGACCTTGAAATCATCCAACTCGAGGCTCACGGTAACATCGAATAGGTTCGCTCCCTTCTTGACATCAAGGGTGGCCTTTACTCTGCAAGAATCTGAAGGGCCCCAAGTAAATTCCACAGTGAGTTCCCCGAGGGGGACGCCATATACCACGTAAACGCCCTTCGTGCAGTCCTGCTGCAGTTGCCATGTGAAACTGGGCGCAGTTCCATGGCACGCGTTGATTTTGAAATTGGGAAGGAGTTCCCCGTCCACTTGGACAATGCCCGAAACCGTCGAGAGTCGATTTACGTATAACCGAAAAACCCACCAGCATAGAACCACCACCACAGCTAATAGCAGTATTGACGTCCATGGATGGGAGAGCACAAGGGAAAGAGGATCCCTTGGTGGGAGAACAATCGAAAGTGGCGTGAGCCGAGGAAGTGACATCGGTCGCCAAGCATCCTACTTTTAATTCAATGGTCCGCAGTATAGCACCAGACTTCAAACATTCGGCTTCCCGACTGATTCCCGGCTCGGGAGCTCTTTGCATGCGTCGTGCGCTATTTTGTGACCAAGTAATCGAATGGTGAGATGGAAGATCTACGCGTTACAAAGATCAGTACATTTTCAGACAGGGAACGCAGATAAAGATAAGGCGACATGAGTATCAGTCCCGTCTGTTTGAATGTATAGGCAATCAGAGAGGCGACATGAGAAAGGGTTCCCCCCGAGATTACACTGCTGAAATCGGCTGTTCGCAGCAGCCGATTCAGAAATCTCGAATAGGAGAACCCCATGAATGCTATTCACTATATCGGATTCGACGTTCACAAGAAAACCATTGCTTATTGCGTAAAGACCGCAGACGGCCAGATTGTGGAAGAAGGCACACTGCAAGCGCAGCGTATGGAGTTGCGGCGCTGGGCGAAGCGGCGCCAAGTAGCCTGGCAAGGAGCGATGGAAGCCACCCTCTTCAGTGCCTGGATCTACGACACCTTGAAGCCGTACGCTCAGCAATTGTCGATGGGCCATCCGGCCAAGATGAAGGCCATCACGGCGGGCAAGAAGAAGAGCGATTGTCTCGATGCACGTACCATTGCCGACCTGCTGCGGTGCAATCTGTTGCCTGCCTGCTACGTACTGCCGCCGCATTTGCGCGATCTGCGGCGTCTGCTGCGTTATCGAAACCTGGTCGTGCGGCAATCGGTCCGTATGCAGAACAGGATGGCCGGTCTGCTGATGGAAAGCGGCGCTCCGTTCGACAGAGAGCGGCTGCATCGGAAGAAGTACTTCGCCGACCTGATGAAGAGCCTGCGGGAAGTACCGGAATCGGTCAAGGATCTCCTTCGTATGAGTCGCGGTTCTATGGAGATGTTCGAGTCTACGCAGAAACAGTTGATCAAGAGACTGCTTTGCGATCCCGTCCTGGAGCAGCGCCTCGAGCGATTGATGAGCATCGACGGAGTCGGTCCCATCACGGCACTGACATGGGCATTGGAAGTCGCCGATCCACACCGCTTCTCCTCTGTAGCGAATGCAGTCAGCTACTGTGGCTTAACCGCGGCGTTTCGATCCTCTGCGGGCAAACAACAACGGGGTCCAATTTCCAAGCAGCGCAATGCCTGGCTGCAGACGGCACTGATCGAAGCCGCCAAACTGGCGCCGCGCTGGAATCCACAACTGGCAGCACTGCATGCTCAGCAACGAGAGCGCGGCCACGCCAATCGTGCGACCTTACAAGTGGCGCGCAAGCTGGTGGCTTACCTGCTGGCAGTGGACAAGAACGGCCAGCCTTTTCAGGTGCGCACTCCGCCTCCGCGGCCAAAAGCAAAGCCGAGAAAGAGAAAACAGCCAGCAGCTCTGGCGTCAGCCGCTTAGGGGAAAAAATACGGCCGGTTCGGGGCTGCTGGAGTTTTCTCAGGCATGCCGATCTATCGCCCGATGGTCACTCCCAGCTGGTCAACGCAAAGGGGAATCCTCCAAAGAGAATCCCCCTGGTGACACATCGGTTGGATGAGTCGGGTCGAGTATCCCTGGCAGGGTGCTCTCCAGCAGAGCCTGCTTCCGTTTCCTCGACCCACTCAGGCTACCAAAGTTCTTATGTTCAATCTGTCAGCGATCCACCGGCCGGTCCTCGCGTATTTTGTGGCTGTGCACGGGGGCTTCGGCTCCCAATACATCTCACCGTCTGTTTCGAGGCCGGCCGGTTTACTCTAACTCAATCTTCGTGGACGGCGTCTGCTCGGCGTTGTTCCCGCAAATGGATGTCTGGCCACGCTGGCAAAGCGGTGGTCCTGATAAGCGGTCGAGGACAGTCAAAAACCAGAAACCTTTGCTCGCGCGGGGAACCTGTTTCGCCGGGTCAACGGGAATCTCCGTTTCCCCTTGACCATTACCTATCATGGATGACACATAAATTCCTTTGTTTTACGAAGATGCTCAAATTTTATTTTTCCCGCCCCCATAAGTTGTTTAGGTATTCGCCGGCTAGCGGCGAGACTTTCGGCTAAAGCCATGCCCCGACGCAAAGGACGATGTGTCGTGGCTCGTTCGATGAGCAGAGTCTCAAATCATCGGGGTCCTGATTAGGGCGGTATTACAGCTCTGTTTTACCGTCCAGCGTGTGTTTTCCCGGGAGTTTGTGGGCAACTTTGTGGACGTCCATGATAGGTAATGGTCAAGGGGAAACGGAGATTCCCGTTGACCCGGCGAAACAGGTTCCCCGCGCGAGCAAAGGTTTCTGGTTTTTGACTGTCCTCGACCGCTTATCAGGACCACCGCTTTGCCAGCGTGGCCAGACATCCATTTGCGGGAACAACGCCGAGCAGACGCCGTCCACGAAGATTGAGTTAGAGTAAACCGGCCCGGCCTCGAAACAGACGGTGAGATGTATTGGGAGCCGAAGCCCCCGTGCACAGCCCACAAAATACGCGAGGACCGGCCGGTGGATCGCTGACAGATTGAACATAAGAACTTTGGTAGCCTGAGTGGGTCGAGGAAACGGAAGCAGGCTCTGCTGGAGAGCACCCTGCCAGGGATACTCGACCCGACTCATCCAACCGATGTGTCACCAGGGGGATTCTCTTGGAGGATTCCCCTTCGCGTTGACCAGCTGGGAGTGACCATCGGGCGATAGATCGGCATGCCTGAGAAAACTCCAGCAGCCCCGAACCGCCGTATTTTTTCCCCTAAGCGGCTGACGCCAGAGCTGCTGGCTGTTTTCTCTTCTCGGCTTTGCTTTTGGCCGCGGAGGCGGAGTGCGCACCTGAAAAGGCTGGCCGTTCTTGTCCACTGCCAGCAGGTAAGCCACCAGCTTGCGCGCCACTTGTAAGGTCGCACGATTGGCGTGGCCGCGCTCTCGTTGCTGAGCATGCAGTGCTGCCAGTTGTGGATTCCAGCGCGGCGCCAGTTTCGGCGGCTTCGATCAGTGCCGTCTGCAGCCAGGCATTGCGCTGCTTGGAAATTGGACCCCGTTGTTGTTTGCCCGCAGAGGATCGAAACGCCGCGGTTAAGCCACAGTAGCTGACTGCATTCGCTACAGAGGAGAAGCGGTGTGGATCGGCGACTTCCAATGCCCATGTCAGTGCCGTGATGGGACCGACTCCGTCGATGCTCATCAATCGCTCGAGGCGCTGCTCCAGGACGGGATCGCAAAGCAGTCTCTTGATCAACTGTTTCTGCGTAGACTCGAACATCTCCATAGAACCGCGACTCATACGAAGGAGATCCTTGACCGATTCCGGTACTTCCCGCAGGCTCTTCATCAGGTCGGCGAAGTACTTCTTCCGATGCAGCCGCTCTCGTCGAACGGAGCGCCGCTTTCCATCAGCAGACCGGCCATCCTGTTCTGCATACGGACCGATTGCCGCACGACCAGGTTTCGATAACGCAGCAGACGCCGCAGATCGCGCAAATGCGGCGGCAGTACGTAGCAGGCAGGCAACAGATTGCACCGCAGCAGGTCGGCAATGGTACGTGCATCGAGACAATCGCTCTTCTTCTTGCCCGCCGTGATGGCCTTCATCTTGGCCGGATGGCCCATCGACAATTGCTGAGCGTACGGCTTCAAGGTGTCGTAGATCCAGGCACTGAAGAGGGTGGCTTCCATCGCTCCTTGCCAGGCTACTTGGCGCCGCTTCGCCCAGCGCCGCAACTCCATACGCTGCGCTTGCAGTGTGCCTTCTTCCACAATCTGGCCATGTCTGCGGTCTTTACGCAATAAGCAATGGTTTTCTTGTGAACGTCGAATCCGATATAGTGAATAGCATTCATGGGGTTCTCCTGTTCGGGATTTCTGAATCGGCTGCTGCGAACAGCCGATTTCAGCAGTGTAATCTCGGGGAGAACCCTTTCTCATGTCGCCTCTCTGATTGCCTATACATTCAGGCAGACGGACAGTGTGTCGGAGATAGATGTGAGAAGTGCACGAAAAGTGGTCGCGCTCCGGAGGAGAATCTCGTAGGATTGGCTGGTGAACAAGCGTTTTCGAGTTTGTAGCCACGACCAGCCGTTATTGCTTCCGCCCTCTCTGCAGGACTGGCTGCCTGAGAGTCACTTGGCGCGATTTGTAGCTGACGTGATGAACGAGCTGGACCTGTCTTCTATCTACGCCAGCTATGAACGAAGTGATGGGCGAGGTTTGTCAGCGTACCATCCAGTGTTGATGGCGCGGTTGCTGCTTTACGGTTACTGCATCGGAATCACGAGTTCCCGCAAGATCGAGCAGGCTACTTACGATAACGTTGCATTTCGCTATTTGTCTTCCGACCAGCATCCCGACCACGATACCCTTGCTGCTTTTCGTCAGCAACATGTGGAAGCGCTGGCGAGCTTGTTCGTACAAGCCCTGAGACTG
Organism: uncultured Acidobacteriaceae bacterium; assembly: GCA_963743365.1. GTDB lineage: Bacteria > Acidobacteriota > Terriglobia > Terriglobales > Acidobacteriaceae > PALSA-350. Next base: position 7,908 of record CAVUQE010000018.1, on the reverse strand, counting down.
TGTCAGAAGGCTGGTCTGGTGAAGTTGGGAAATGTGTCGATCGACGGCACGAAGATGAAGGCCAACGCTAGCACTCGGCGCTCCGTAAGGTACGAACGCATCAGCGAACGGGAACAACACTGGCGCGCCGAGGTAGCGCGATTGCTGCGGCAAGCACAGCAGACCGATCGTGAGGAGGAGCGGCGCCTCGGGCTGGACCAGTTGGCCAATCAACTACCCGATGAGTTAGCAAATGCCCAAAAGCGTTTCGAGCGGCTGCAGCAAGCCAAGGCGGAGTTAGAACAGGAAGCACAGGCACAACTAAAAGCCGCATTGGACGGTTATACTCCGGGCAAACGTGGTCCCCGTGGAAAAGCGGAACAGACAAGCCAGCCGTCTAAGGATCGCAGACAGCGCGAGAAGGACAAGAAGCAGCGTCTGCGAGCGAGAAAGAACGCCGTCTCGCCCAGCCGGCAATATAACTTCGTCGATCCTGACTCGCGAGTGATGAAAGACAGCGGGGAAAGAGGCTTTGTGCAGGCTTACAACGCACAGGTCGCCGTAGACTCGAACGCGCAGATCATCGTGGCCGCAGAGCTAACTCAGCAACCTATTGATCGTCAGCAGTTGCTACCCATGGTGAAGACTCTACGGAAAACACTGCAAGCGGTGCCAACAACCATCACCGCCGATGCGGGCTACTGGGACACCACCAGCCTGCAGGATCCGGCGATGAGCGGCATTGAAATGCTGGTCGCACCTGACTCCAAGCCGCATATACCAGGTAAACCTTTGCCGCCCTGCGCACCGCGCAGCCAGGAAGCGTTTGACATGAGAAAAGTTCTGGCCACAGAGGACGGTAAAGCGCGGTATGCACTTCGACAGACAACGGTGGAACCAGTATTCGGCCAGATCAAAGAAGCACGTGGTATCCGCAGGTTCCGCTTACGAGGCCTGTTGAACGTGACATCAGAGTGGAAATTTATTTGCGCCACGCACAATCTTCTCAAACTGTTCCGCCATCGAGCGGCTCTGGCTCACGCTTAACGCCACGAACGCAACTACACCGCACGCACATCACTTCAACAGCTCATAGCCTCTCAATCAGATGTTGCTAGCGGCCTAGAAAATCTCCCTTCCACAGACCCCCTACTGCTTCCTGCCCCAATAATGAAGCAGTTTCTCTCCGACACACTGCTGGACTGCACCCCTAAGCTGAGACACGCCGGGAGCCGAAGAATTCGGTGACACTTGGGCCGGTTTTGTGTTTCGTCATCAATTAGCAGTAGCCGGGCCGTGGGAGTGTGGGAATCCCGGAGGGATTTCCAAGGCCTGTGGGAGCGGTGGGAAACCTGTTTTCGGTTTTCCACCGCTCCCATCAGCGCCGTCACTTCCGCGGGCTTGGCTGGCCTGCTCTAACTCTTCCGGTGTTAGGTATCGTAACGCGGAATGTAGTCTTTGCCGGTTATACACCTGCTCCAGAAACTCACCAATTCGACTGCGTGCGTCTTCTAAATCCCTATAGTTGGCTCCGTGTACTTCCTCCTCTTTGAGCGTTCGCATGAATCGCTCGGCGCGTGCGTTGTCGTATGGGTTGCCGCGTCGGCTCATGCTGATTTGAATCTCATTCTGCTCCAGCAGGTCAGTGTAATCAGTCGATGCATACTGTACGCCGCGATCGTGTGGTGGATCAGCCCCTCGGCTTTCCAGCTACGCTGGCTGAGTGCCATCTCTAGAGCGCGAACCGCCAGCTCGGCCTGCAACGTACGTGCCAGATCCCAGCCGATAACACGGCGCGAGTAAGCATCCAGAACTACCGCAAGGTAGATGAACTCGTTACGAAGGCGGATGAAGGTAATGTCGGCCACCCACAGCTGGTTCAGCCCCGTTAATTTCACATGTCGGGCTAGGTTCGGGTAAATCGGCAAGGTATGCGCCGAATCAGTCGTAAACACGTACTTCTTCCGGCGCAAGCTAAGCAGGTTGTCTTCTCGCATCAAGCGCAGTACACGCTTGTGATTGACCAAATGGCCCTCACGTCGCAGCAAAGCGGTCAACATTCGATAGCCTCGAAGACGATGATGCGCGACCGCCAACTCTTGCAAACGAGCGCGCAGCAACAAATCGGCCTGTTCTGGCGCAGTCTGCTGCAAATAGCGATAGTGAGCCCGCTCGGCTTACCTCGGCTAGCTGGCATGCTGTACCACGGTCAGTCCTAATCCTTCGAACGAGAGCGAGACCTCGATGCTGCGATAGACTCCTTGCCGCCATCGCTGGTACGATTCGACGTCACTCCCCTGACTTGTTCGAAGGCTCGCTTTAAAAAATCCACCTCCAGCTGCTTGCGGCCTAGCAGCCGTTCCAGTTCAGCAATCCGCAACTCGGCTGGACTGGGCGCTGGCGGCGAAATCGTCTGTGACTTGCTCCCTGGCGGCCGCCCTCTGCGTCGCTCTAGCCCCGCCCTACCTTCTGCCTGAAATTGGTCTCGCCACTGGTAGAGCAACTTCCGCCGAACGCCTAGCTGCTTGGCCAGACCGACGATCGTTGTAGCCTGGGCCATCCGACGCACCGCTTCTTGCTTGAAATCTACGCTGTATTTTCTCGCCTTCTTCTTCATCGGCCTGCTCCATTATGGCCGATAAATGTCACCCATTTTTCCGCGCTCCTCGTGTCTCACTTTTGGGGTGCACTACAGCCTGCAATGCGCGATTTCTCGGATTGACTAGCGGAGATCCATCGGAGATCCAGAATTTCAGAATTTGCTCGTCCTGACGATCAAATTTTTGACGATCAAATTTTGACGATCATGGTCGTTGAAGCAAGGGCAACGTTCCGATCCTCCGTCGGAAATGGTCGCCGCGCAGGTGCCGCCTCCGACGCCTTTAGCTTCTCTTCGGCATTGTAGTTCGCCGGGTTCAGCTTCAGCGACTTCTCGTAGTTGTCGATCGCCAACTGCTTCTGCCCGGCTTTCATGTACGCCTCGCCCGGCTGTCATCGGCATTTCCACGAACCCGGAAGCACCTGCACGTTCAACTTGAACAGGTCGGTCGCCTCAGCCAGGTGGTTCTTCTCCATCAGGTCGCACACCCACCGATTCACGGCCGCCTCATCCAGCTTGAAATACAGATCCTCCTTCAACATCGCCGCATAGATCTCCGGAGCATGATCGAAGCCCTGCCGTCCTAGTCCCGCGCGGAACGCTTCGAGAGTAGCCGGTGTCCCTTTGCCCGCGCGAAAGTCCACCGTGATCATGTGCGGCGGAACGCCGACCTCCGCTGGTGTCTTCTTCAGAAACGCCATTGCCTGCTCATCATGCTTGAGGTCCGCATCCAGGAACTCCAGCGTGTAGCGCGTCATCCAGGCATAGCCAACGATCCCCATCCGCCCGCGAGTAGTCCGCTTGTGGCTGCTCGGATAGTTCTGCCATATGTCCTCATTTCGCTGGTACATCGAGCTGTGCTCCACGTGCACCAGCGCCATGTCGTCCACTGTAGATCAGATCACCGTGAGTCCACGCGTTGAGCGCGTTGGGGCCGTCGGTGTCTTTGCTGATGGAGTGTCGCGCGAGCTGCTCCAGCGAGGTCGTTCCCCTGCGTAAACTCCAGCATCGGTATCGTCGTCTGCTACCGGATGCACATCGGTCGCCGCCTTCACCAGCCCGGGAAGTACCGCATGCTGCCGTCGAGCGCCACCAGCGCGCTTATTCGGTTGTCGCACGCCACCACAAACAGATCAAGATCCCACCCCAGCTAAAATCTCCCGCCACCGCAACCTCCGACATATCTGTATTCAGGAGCGCCTGCGCATACCCGATCAGAAACGAGATGTCCTGCGCCTGCGCATCGATACCGGCGAGGATCAATGGTCATATTCCGTGACGTCGCCCCCATGTCGGGCTCCGCCACCGCCGCATAGCCGTCGCTCGCCGAGTACTCGCACAAGTCTGCATTCTCCCAAGACATCGAGGAAGGCTCGGCGCATAGATCGCCCGCCGGAAACCGTCCCGCCAGTAGCGGAGCATTGCGCACCGCCCACGTGGAATCCTTCAATGTAGGCTTCATGCTGTCGAGCCACTGCTTCCAATCAGGCGAAACTCGCAGGTCTCCCAAAGCTGGTCTCCATCGCCGAACAGATCACCGTAATCTCCAACCGTCATCGGTTTCCCGCTGCTCTACACGGATCCAGATCAGCGTCTGCAATGGACGCACGCTCTCCCTGATACGGCTTGCCCAACTCATCGGTCAAGAAGCGATCGCTGCGCCAAAGAAGTCGTCTGCTCCACAACCTTCGGTCCACGGCATGTCGTCCCGACCCTCTCAGCGAAGTGAAAATGCTGATCCCAATGCGACCCACCGGGGCGCTTTGGGCGTGCGCGACTGCAACAAAAGCGATAAGAAGAAAAGCAACTCCGAGACCTTCGAAGCGCATCGCAAGTATTGTTCCTTTGCAGGGAATGCTCCAAATGCGGATTGGTTGTCACGATCATCTGCCGGTTCTGCCTTTCAGCGCTGCCTGCTCTTCTACATTGGTAGACGGTCCCAGACTGCGTCCGCTCGGACGAATTTGTGATGGGGACCCAGGTGAAAAGTAACCCGACCTGAGTGCAGTGGGAAAATTAACACGAACGACGGAAGCAGGGATGGGTCTCATCTCTCCCTATGCCCCGTCTGACGATCGAGTTCCTGGCGGTTGACCCACTCGCCTCATCAGGTGTAAAGCAGTGGCTGCCCTCAACGCGCGGCTTGCAACCCGCACAGGCGCGCTCTCCGCTACCATCGTCGGCGCGATCTGCCCTACCACGGACGCGCCGATCAGATACCAGGCCGGGGCCATGGCGCTTCCGGTCAATCGATGAGCCAGGTGGCGACTAGTTGTGGTACCGCCGAAAGTGGCAATGGCAACGGGATGGGCGACGCCGAAGCCGCTGCTGCGAATCGATGGGGGCGGGCTTCCGACAGCGACGCGTGATCAGAACCCGCAGGAGAGATTCTGCAGACCGCCCAAGAGTGCGACGCCGGCGATCGAGCGCGAAGGAAGAGCAGATAATTGATCCAGGCGAAGCTGGGATAGATCATCAACGGAAGAGCGAGATTCCCGTAGATATTAATCGGGCGTCAGCCATACTTATCCGACAGCCAGCCGCCCCAGCAGAGTGGCCGCCATGCTGACCACGTAACCAATGGTCGAGGCGATATAAGCCGAGCACGGGCCGGCATATGCAGCGTATTCTGCGTATAAGTCACGATGTAAACGCCAATATAAGTGGCGATCGTGCTCGCCCCCAGCACCATGATCGCGAGTAGGAGTACGCGACGGTGAGCAACGCCAGTTGCCTGCACGACCGGTGTACGGGAAGGTTGATCTCTATCGGTACGGGGAGAGTTTCGGGAAGTCTACTGCGCAACCAGAAGCCGAACGGCACCACCGCGGCGCCCAGTAGAAGCGATACGCCAGCCCCGTAAGCTTCGAGCGCGGCCGACGGGAGTACAGTGGTCGAAGGCGTGCCCACCAACCCGCCGGCGATCAGTGCAAGATATTGGCTGGCGCCTTGCCAGGAAACGATGGACCCGCGCTTCGCCGCGGGCGCGGCCTCTGCCAGATATGCCGTATTGGTGCCGATCTCCCCACCAGAGAAAAGCCCTGGATCATACGCGCAACAATGGCCAGAATGGGCGCGGCGACGCCGATCCGGGCATAGGTCAGGAGCAGCGCCATGCCCACAATCGCGCACCCGATCAGGACGAAGCAAAGCATCATGGCCGGTTTCCGGCCGACGCGGTCGGCATAGTTGCCGATGACCAAGGCGCCGAGAGGCCGGGTGAGGAAGCCGGCTCCGAAGGTCGCGAGCGACGACGTCGGACTGCCGTACGCAGTTTGCGAAGGCGAAGGAGTGCATGGCCGATCTGGATGGAGAAGAAGGCATGAGTTAGAAAATGGTGGACTTCAGCATTACCAATAGTCACAGCAGCGATATGCTGCACTTGATTCCTGGCGCTACCTGCACACGATACCTAGCTCGCCCCTGAGGTTCCGATTTCAGCCGCGCTTTCCGCTGATGCGCCTGGTGCGCCGAACAAGTGATTGTTGCATACCTCATGCATTTCATACCGGGGTTCCGTGAGGACCTGAGAAAGGGGAGATCCGGGATGGTCTCAAAATGATCCCGATCCCCTCGCAGGCGACAGCTCTCCCCCGCATGCTTGCGCTTCAGGAGAGGCGGCGCAACCCCTACAGGGGAGGTTTTACGTCTTCGTATTCGTAACGCGAGGACATGAGTACGCCGTTGCTGCTCGTATCCTGGCGCAGCAGCTTGTCGTTCGCCTTGGAAATCCAGAACTGCAGGTCGATGGTACCCTTGGGGGTCTCAGAGAGTGCGAACTGTAGACTGAAGCCACTTCACCGTTTACCGACTCATCCTTGAGTTCACGGCAGGTGTCTTTGGAATTGGCGTTATGCTGGGCGTGTTGTTCCGACTGTTTCCACATCTTGATCGACCCGGCCGACGTCCACCTGCCATTGGCCTTCAAACGCATGCATCGAAACCACCGGCGTAGATGATCTCTGAGCTAATGGACTGGCCGTTGATTTTGGTAGTGGTGTAGACGTGAGTAGGAGTTGGAGTGAACTGTAAAAGCGTCCGCGGTAACCTTCTCCAATACCTTGCAATCGTCTTGTGCCATGAGAGGCGAAGCACCCCACAGCAAGAATCCGATCATGCTGGCAGCCAGAACGGATACGAAATCCAGTGTCGGACGCGCGGGATCGGTCATTTGAGGATCAAATGAGGCATTGCATACGCTCCCTGTTTAATCTTCGGGATAAGGTCACGCTATCCCTTGATCTATAGGTATCAGTCCCCTTATTCCCCCAACGATTCGGCGAGAAGTTAGTCTTCAGAAAATCGTGAAAATCGTGACCAGACGGGAATGACCCTAATGGAAAAGTGTCGGCTTAGAGCATTTACTCCAGTAAGTTTCCAAGAGATAGGACCTTTCCCGTCAGACATACTTCCCCGAAACCGATAAGATTGGCCCATGCTTTTTTCACTAGAAACGAAAGACGTCGTCGGACCGCTAGTCTCCATCGGCGCCGCAGCCTTGTCGGCGTTTCGAAGAACTCACGCTAACACGCAGAAACTCGGACCGTGCGATCTATATAGAGGGGCAGAAATTTCTCTTGGAAATCTGCAAGCAACTGATGCAAGCCCATCCTTATGGTGCATTTACAACGACGAGGAACTACAGAAAGACAGTTCAGTCAACGAAAGTTTCCCCACTGTTCCGTGCGAAGATAAGGGCTTTCGCGCACCTACAGAAGCCTCCCGGCGGGAGCGTAGCTATGACTTTTCGAGGGGAACTCGGGAGCCAAGTTCCCCAATCTGGAAGCCCGCTCGCCAAACCTCGGCTCGACCTTATTCGTGGGCCCGTGGTACGCTGAGCACAGCGATTGAGCTCAGCGTGACTTTAAACGCGTTTTTAGGCGAAAGTCGAAACCCAGGCCCGTCAAGGACGATGATGCCGTCCCGTACAGCGTTTTTATGGAGCAATAGGGCCGTCATCTCGTCGACAGCTCGCATTCAATCATCGGACAGCAGGAGACACACCCGGTTCGGAAAACGTCGAATGATGAAGTCGTTGGCTCCCGATAGCAGCCACCAGACGATGACCAGAGAGGCACACGGCTGTGGTTGAGTTGAATTCAACGATCTTCCCATTTCATCCTCCAGTGGGCACCGTCTTGATTGGCCTGTAATGTCAGCCAGAAGAATAACCCCACACAGGCAAAGAAAGAAGCGGTGTACACCCTGTATTCGACGCGGCGCGTTCTGGCCCGATAGAAATCAGGACTTGTCCAAATTAGGTTTTTTTCGGTTCTGTCCATCCACCTCCACTCATGCCAAGGTCGGCCACTGCCCTCAACTTTGTCATC